>NZ_CP056421.1:0-5251041 GCF_013747755.1 Citrobacter sp. RHBSTW-00524 | reverse complement strand
GGCGGACTCCACTCGAACAAAAGTCGATAAATGACAAAGGCTGAAACATTCATGATTGTTGACGCACATCGACAAGACCCTATGCAAAGGGTGACGTGCGAATTGCTATCTGCAATTTTTACCCGATCAGGATCCATTGAAACGATCAGGACCGCGGATCATAGCGTAAACTGAGAAAGAGATCTTCTGTTTCTCACAGATTCTTCCCGATTTATCCACAGGATGATCCAGAATCGGCTAAGTGTAAACGATCCTGGAGAAGTGCTGCAGGTTTTAGCGCGCATATTGAAAAAATTAATGAGTAAAGATGCTTTACTGCTTAAACGATCTAATAAAGATCCCGAGCGATCCTTGCGCTTTATCCGCCAGCCCGTATAATTCTTACCCCCAGCGAGTAACGGTCGCCTTACGGCGTCAACGCTGCCTGTTTTATACGCGAAACCATGCGGAAAAAAGCGGGAAATAAGGAAAGAGAATTGACTCCGGAGTGTACAATTATTACAATCCGGCCTCTTTAATCACCCACACTGTGGCGTAAGTCGTTCGAAATTCGTTCGGGTATACGCAAAAGTCAGTGAATTTATTCAAGTTTAGGTAGAAATCGCCATGAAACGCACTTTTCAACCGTCTGTACTGAAGCGCAACCGTTCTCACGGCTTCCGTGCTCGTATGGCTAATAAAAATGGTCGTCAGGTTCTGGCACGTCGTCGTGCTAAAGGCCGTTCTCGTCTGACCGTTTCTAAGTAATAAAAGCTAGCCCCTGAGTGGTTAAGCTCGCATTTCCCAGGGAGTTACGTTTGTTAACTCCCACTCATTTCACATTCGTCTTCCAGCAGCCACAACGGGCTGGCACGCCGCAAATCACCATCCTCGGCCGCCTGAATTCGCTGGGGCATCCCCGTATCGGTCTTACCGTCGCCAAGAAAAACGTTAAACGCGCGCATGAACGCAATCGGATTAAACGTCTGACACGTGAAAGCTTTCGTTTACGTCAGCACGAACTTCCAGCAATGGATTTCGTGGTGGTGGCGAAAAAAGGGGTTGCTGACCTCGATAACCGTGCTCTCTCGGAAGCGTTGGAAAAATTATGGCGTCGCCATTGTCGCCTGGCTCGCGGGTCCTGATAGCCCTTATTCGGGTCTATCAACGCCTGATCAGTCCGCTGCTTGGGCCGCATTGCCGTTTCACTCCAACCTGTTCGAGCTACGGAATTGAGGCATTGCGCAGGTTTGGAGTGATAAAAGGCAGTTGGTTGACGGTGAAACGCGTATTAAAATGCCACCCTTTACACCCTGGTGGTGACGATCCCGTCCCGCCCGGACCATTTGATACCAGAGAACACTAACGATGGATTCGCAACGCAATCTTTTAGTCATCGCTTTGCTGTTCGTGTCTTTCATGATCTGGCAAGCCTGGGAGCAGGATAAAAACCCGCAACCTCAGGCCCAACAGACCACGCAGACAACGACCACCGCAGCGGGTAGCGCCGCAGACCAGGGCGTACCGGCCAGTGGCCAGGGGAAACTGATTACGGTTAAAACTGACGTGCTTGATCTGACCATCAACACCCGTGGTGGTGATGTGGAACAGGCTTCACTGCCAGCTTACCCGAAAGAACTCGGTTCTACCGAACCGTTCCAGTTACTGGAAACCACGCCACAGTTCATCTACCAGGCACAGAGTGGCCTGACAGGTCGTGACGGCCCGGATAACCCGGCTAACGGCCCGCGTCCGCTGTACAACGTCGAAAAAGACGCGTTTGTACTGGCTGACGGTCAGAACGAACTGCAGATCCCGATGACCTATACTGACGCAGCGGGTAACACATTCACTAAAACGTTTGTACTCAAGCGCGGTGAATATGCTGTCAACGTTAACTACAGCGTGCAGAACGCCGGCGAAAAACCGCTGGAAGTCTCCACCTTTGGTCAGCTGAAGCAATCCATCAATCTGCCATCTCATCGCGACACTGGTAGCAGCAACTTTGCGCTGCACACCTTCCGTGGCGCGGCGTACTCCACGCCGGATGAGAAGTATGAGAAATACAAATTCGACACCATTGCTGAAAACGAAAACCTGAACGTCAATGCTAAAGACGGCTGGGTCGCAATGCTGCAACAGTATTTCGCAACGGCATGGGTTCCGCGTAACGACGGCACCAACAACTTCTATACCGCTAACCTGGGTAACGGCATTGCCGCTATCGGCTATAAATCACAGCCGGTACTGGTTCAGCCTGGCCAGACTGGCGCGATGACCAGCACCCTGTGGGTCGGCCCGGAAATTCAGGATAAAATGGCGGCAGTTGCACCGCACCTGGATCTGACCGTGGATTACGGCTGGTTGTGGTTCATCTCTCAGCCGCTGTTCAAACTGCTGAAGTGGATCCATAGCTTCCTGGGTAACTGGGGCTTCTCCATCATCGTTATCACCTTTATCGTTCGTGGCATCATGTACCCGCTGACCAAAGCGCAGTACACCTCCATGGCGAAGATGCGTATGCTGCAGCCGAAGATTCAGGCTATGCGTGAGCGTCTGGGCGATGACAAACAGCGTCAGAGCCAGGAAATGATGGCCCTGTACAAAGCTGAGAAGGTTAACCCGCTGGGCGGCTGCTTCCCGCTGATCATCCAGATGCCAATCTTCCTGGCGTTGTACTACATGCTGATGGGCTCCATTGAACTGCGTCATGCGCCGTTCGCTCTGTGGATCCATGACCTGTCTGCACAGGACCCGTACTACATCCTGCCGATCCTGATGGGCGTGACGATGTTCTTCATTCAGAAGATGTCTCCGACCACCGTGACCGACCCGATGCAGCAGAAGATCATGACCTTTATGCCGGTCATCTTCACCGTGTTCTTCCTGTGGTTCCCGTCAGGTCTGGTGCTGTACTATATCGTCAGCAACCTGGTAACCATTATTCAGCAGCAGCTGATTTACCGTGGTCTGGAGAAACGTGGCCTGCATAGCCGCGAGAAGAAAAACTCCTGATACTAGTCGCAGGGGCGTTGGCTGAATTTGCTTGCCGCCTTCCTGCACTTGAATTATTTCGAGTATTCACGGTAAAGTTAATGCCAGAGAAGGCGGTCATTAGACCGCCTTTTTTACATTTACAAGAGAGCTATCATGAACCATAACGACACCATCGTCGCTCAGGCCACCCCACCGGGACGTGGTGGCGTGGGTATCCTGCGCATCTCCGGCCTGAAGGCGCGCGAGGTTGCAGAAACCGTACTGGGGAAACTACCAAAACCGCGCTATGCCGACTATCTGCCGTTTAAAGACGCGGATGGCAGCACGCTGGATCAAGGAATTGCCCTGTGGTTCCCCGGTCCGAACTCCTTTACCGGTGAAGATGTTTTAGAGCTTCAGGGCCACGGCGGTCCGGTGATTCTCGATCTGCTGCTTAAACGTATTCTGATCATTCCCGGGCTGCGCATTGCCAGACCGGGTGAATTCTCCGAGCGTGCGTTTCTCAATGATAAGCTTGATCTGGCCCAGGCAGAGGCAATTGCCGACCTGATCGATGCCAGCTCAGAGCAAGCCGCTCGCTCGGCGCTGAACTCGTTGCAGGGCGCATTTTCTGCACGGGTAAATCATCTTGTGGAAGCGCTCACTCACCTGCGCATCTACGTGGAAGCGGCGATCGACTTTCCGGATGAAGAAATCGACTTCCTGTCTGATGGCAAGATTGAAGCGCAGCTCAACAACGTTATCAGCGATCTCGATGCTGTTCGTGCCGAAGCGCGTCAGGGCAGCCTGCTGCGCGAAGGGATGAAGGTGGTCATTGCCGGTCGCCCAAATGCCGGAAAATCAAGCCTACTGAACGCGCTGGCAGGTCGTGAGGCGGCCATTGTGACCGACATTGCGGGTACGACTCGCGACGTACTGCGTGAGCATATTCATATCGACGGTATGCCGCTGCACATCATCGACACTGCCGGTCTGCGCGATGCCAGCGATGAAGTTGAACGCATTGGTATCGAACGCGCGTGGCAGGAAATTGAACAGGCCGACCGCGTTCTGTTTATGGTTGATGGCACCACCACCGACGCCGTGGACCCGGCTGACATCTGGCCAGACTTTATTGCCCGTCTGCCAGCCAAACTGCCGATTACCGTGGTGCGTAACAAAGCGGATATTACCGGTGAGACGCTGGGTCTTAGCGAAGTAAATGGCCACTCACTGGTTCGCCTATCCGCGCGTACCGGTGAAGGCGTTGACGTGCTGCGTAACCATCTCAAACAGAGCATGGGCTTTGAAACCAATATGGAAGGCGGCTTCCTGGCGCGCCGTCGTCACCTGCAGGCGCTGGCAGAAGCGGCGGAGCATCTCGAGCAGGGTAAAGCCCAACTGCTCGGAGCATGGGCCGGAGAATTGCTGGCAGAGGAACTACGTCTGGCGCAGCAGAACCTCAGTGAGATCACCGGGGAATTTACCTCCGACGATCTGCTGGGAAGGATTTTCTCCAGCTTCTGTATTGGCAAATAACGTTCTGTTGCCCGGTGGTGCGATGCCTACCGGGCCTACAGTACCCGTAAGTCGGATAAAGCAAAGCGGCTATCCGGCTACAAGTAATTTCCCATATGGAAATCACTGTTGTCCAAATGGCAACTCGTGCAGTTGACTCTCTGCCCGTATGCTTAGCGCCACATTCCTCATGAGGTCGCTATGACACGCTTTCTAATCTGCAGTTTCGCCCTGGTGTTACTCTATCCCGCGGGTATTGATATGTATCTGGTGGGGCTGCCCCGTATTGCTGCCGATTTACAGGCCAGCGAGGCGCAACTGCATATCGCGTTTTCGGTTTATCTGGCGGGAATGGCGACGGCGATGCTGTTTGCCGGGAAAATTGCCGACCAGTCAGGACGCAAACCCGTCGCTATTGTCGGCGCCCTCATCTTTATTTTCGCCTCTGCGCTGTGTTCATTCGCCGAAAGCGGTACGCCGTTTCTCACAGGCCGCTTTATTCAGGGCGTAGGCGCAGGCTGCTGCTATGTGGTGGCTTTCGCCATCCTGCGCGATACGCTCGATGATCGCCGCCGGGCGAAGGTACTGTCGCTGTTGAACGGTATCACCTGTATCGTGCCGGTACTGGCACCGGTGATGGGGCATCTGATTATGCTCAAATACCCGTGGCAGAGCCTGTTCTACACGATGATCGGTATGGGGGTGGCCGTTTGCCTGCTGTCAGTGTTTATCCTGCGAGAATCGCGCCCAGCGACGCTCCCGGCATCTGCAGAGAAGAACCACCTATCTGAATCGCTGGTGAACCGTTTTTTCTTAAGCCGCCTGGCCATCACCACTCTCAGCGTGTCGGTGATCCTGACCTTCGTGAATACTTCGCCGGTGCTGTTGATGGAAGTAATGGGCTTTGACCGTGGTGAGTACGCCACCACGATGGCCATGACCGCAGGCATCAGTATGGCGGTCTCGTTCTCTACGCCATTCGCCCTGAGCGTGTTTAAACCTCGCGTTCTGATGCTGACCTCACAAGTGCTGTTTCTGTCTGCCGGCGTGGTGTTAACCCTTGCCAGTACGCACATGGTGACGCTGTTTGGGCTGACCTTAATCTGTGCCGGGTTCTCGGTCGGCTTCGGTGTCGCGATGAGCCAGGCGCTGGGACCTTTCTCGCTGCGTGCGGGCGTTGCCAGCTCGGCGTTAGGTATTGCGCAGGTTTGCGGTTCCTCGCTGTGGATATGGCTGGCGGCGGTGCTCGGTCTTGATGCGCTGAATATGCTGATCGGGATTCTGATTGGCTGTAGCATAGTGAGTATCATGCTGATTATCACAGTTGCACCTAACCGGTCCACGCCAACTCATGAAGAAATCCCTCAGCAGTCTCGATCTTAATTTATTGCTCTGCCTGCAGCTGTTGATGCAGGAACGCAGTGTTACCAAAACTGCCAAACGGATGAACGTCACGCCGTCGGCGGTCAGCAAGTCGCTGTCGAAACTGCGGGCCTGGTTTGACGATCCACTGTTTGTAAACACCCCGCTGGGGCTAACGCCCACACCGCTGATGGTCAGCATGGAACAGAATCTGGCAGAGTGGATGCAGATGAGCAACCAGTTGCTGGATAAGCCACACCATGAAGCGCCGCGCGGGCTGAAGTTTGATCTGGTGGCCGAAACGCCGCTGGTGATGATCATGTTTAACGCGCTCTCCCGACAGATCTATCAGCGTTATCCCCAGGCGACGATCAAAATACGCAACTGGGACTATGATTCGCTGGATGCAATTATTCGCGGCGAGGTGGATATCGGCTTTACTGGCCGGGAAAGCCATCCGCGTTCGCGTGAACTGTTGAGTTTGCTGCCGTTGTCGATCGACCATGAAGTGCTGTTTTCCGATCTCCCCTGCGTCTGGCTACGTGAAGATCATCCGGCATTGCAGGAAGAGTGGAATCTGGACACATTTCTGCGCTATCCGCACATCAGCATTAGCTGGGAGCAAAGCGATACCTGGGCGCTGGATGAAGTCCTGCAAGAGATGGGGCGCGCGCGCAATATTGCGTTATGTCTGCCCGGTTTTGAGCAGTCGCTGTTTATGGCCGCCCAGCCGGATCACGCGCTAATAGCCACAGCTCCGGTTTATTGCCAGCGTTATAACCAACTCCACCAGCTTCCGCTCGTGGCGCGTCCTATGCCTTTTGATGCCGCGCAGCTGGAAAAAATGCGCGTACCGTTCACCCTTCTTTGGCACAAACGTAACAGTCATAATCCTAAGATCGTCTGGTTGAAAGACACCATCAAGGCGCTTTATCGCGATATGTCCTGACGTTGCACCGCCACTTTGTTGCTAAATCGACTATTCTGGCAACAGAAATGTAAATATCGCGTAATGTATTCTATTTCAGCTTACTTTTTGAGCAGCAAAGCCTGCCTGGATGTCGCGTAAATGTTACTCTGGTAATTATCACGGACCATTAATCACGGAGCGAAAAATGGCGACACATTTTGCCAGAGGGATTCTTACGGAGGGACACCTGGTTTCAGCTCGCCTCCCTTCTCCATGTCATATCGAAGCAAGAGATCTCCCCGCTCATCGCCGAACACGTTTCCTGGCTTCCCGCAGTTTACTCGCTGAACTGATGTTTATGCTTTACGGCACCAGTACGCTGCCCGAGATTGTTACTCAGGCCAAAGGTAAGCCCATTTTTCGCGATAAGAACCTGCCGGGATTTTCGATTTCTTATGCCGGGAATATCGTTGGCGTTGCGCTAACAACTGAAGGAACGTGCGGGCTGGATATGGAACTGCAGCGAGCTACCCGCAGCTTTCACCATCCGCATTCAACGGAAACATGGCGCTTCTCCAGCAACGAAAATCTGTGGATCAATAACCAAAACGACCCCAACGAAGCACGCGCGCAGCTCATTACGTTGCGCCAGAGCGTACTCAAACTCACCGGTGATGTAAGCAATGATGATCCGCACGAACTCCAGCTTTTACCCGGCGCAGGACGTCTGAAATGTGCCCATGTTGCGCAGGTTGAAGCCATTTGCGATGCGGAAGATGTTCTGGTGTGGTCGGTTGCAGTTACGCCAACCATTGAAAAACTCAAGGTTTGGGAGTTTGATGGTAAACAGGACTGGAAAAGTTTGCCTGATATCCAGACCCGCGCCAATGAGCCTACGGGTCGTCTGATCCGGTTCTCTCAATTATGCGCAGCGAAGAGCCATACGCTTTGATTTAACCTTTATGATGAAACAGGAGTCACCATGTCAGAAACATTGAATGTTGTTACGTTACTGGGAAGTCTACGCAAAGGTTCGTTTAATGGAATGGTTGCCCGTACGCTGCCCAAGATTGCTCCAGCAGGAATGGAAGTCAACGCGTTGCCATCAATTGGTGATATCCCACTGTACGATGCCGACCTCCAGCAGGAAGAAGGTTTTCCGGCAAGCGTAGAAGCGCTGGCAGAGCAAATCAGGAAGGCTGACGGTGTCGTCATCGTGACACCGGAATATAACTATTCCGTGCCTGGCGGACTGAAGAACGCCATCGACTGGCTGTCCCGCCTGCCGGATCAGCCATTATCGGGTAAGCCGGTGCTGATCCAGACCAGCTCCATGGGCGCCATTGGCGGCGCGCGCTGCCAGTATCATCTGCGTCAGATCCTGGTGTTCCTCGACGCCATGGTAATGAATAAGCCGGAATTTATGGGCGGCGTGATTCAGAACAAAGTGGACCCGCAGACAGGTGAAGTGATCGACCAAAGTACGCTGGACCATCTAACCGGCCAGCTGACCGCATTTGGCGACTACATCCAGCGTGTGAAAGCCTAAAAGAAAAAGCCCGCTGGCTGCAATGCCTGGCGGGCCGCATCCGGTTATCAAATTTGCCTGATGGCGCTGCGCTTATCAGGTCTACACGCCTCGCGCAGCACCGTCTCAGCAGCAATTAATGCGCGTCGATAAACACAATCTTCAACACAAACAGCAGTGCGACAACGATGACGCACGGGCTGAGATCGCGGAAACGTCCGGTACCGATTTTCATCACACAGTAGGAAATAAAGCCCAGCGCGATACCTTCGGTAATCGAGAAACTAAACGGCATCATCACGGCGGTAATAAACGCCGGAACGGCTTCAGTCAGGTCATCCCACTTCACGCGTGACAGGCTTGATGTCATCAGGACGCCAACGTAAATCAGCGCACCAGCGGCCGCATATCCCGGTACCATTCCCGCCAGCGGCGACAGGAAGATAACCAGCAGGAACAACAGGCCAACAACTACCGCGGTCAGGCCAGTACGTCCACCGACAGAAACCCCGGAAGAAGACTCGATATACGCGGTAACGGAAGAAGTACCGATAAACGCACCAGCAACCGATGACACGCTATCCACATACAGCGCCTGCTTCATACGCGGAAACTTACCCTTCGCATCCGCCAGACCGGCTTTATCCGTGACGCCAATTAGCGTACCGGAGGAGTCGAACAGGTTGACCAGCATGAACGAGAAAATTACGCCCGCAAGACCAATGTTAAACGAACCAGCCAGATCAACATGCCCGATAACGGACATTACGCTCGGCGGCGCGGATACGATCCCGTTGTAATGGACATCGCCCAGCATCCAACCCAGCAGCGTGGTCACAATGATAGAGATCAGTACCGCCGCATGGATGTTACGTGAAGCCAGAATCGCGATGATAAAGAAACCCAGAATACCGAGCAGTACGCTGTGGGACGTCAGGTTGCCAATAGACACCAGGGTGTCTTGGTTGGCGACGATAACACCAGCGTTTTTCAGCCCCATCATGCCGATGAACAGACCAATACCGCTGGTGATCCCCACGCGCAAGCTAACCGGGATGTTGGCAATCATCCAGTAACGTACGCGGAAAATCGTCAGTAGCAGCAGACCTACCGCGCCCCAGAAGATTGCGCCCATACCGATCTGCCATGACAGGCCCATCGCGCCAACGACCACGAAGGCGAAGAACGCATTCAGACCCATAGCAGGCGCAAGTGCGACCGGCAGGTTGGCAAACAGGCCCATCAGGATGCTACCAAATGCAGCAATCAGGCAGGTGGTCACAAAGACGGCGCTGGTATCCATGCCAGCCACGCCAAGAATTTGCGGGTTAACAAAAACGATATACACCATCGTCAGGAAGGTGGTTAAACCGGCGATCACTTCGGTCCGTGCCGTCGTGCCATGTTCGCGCAGTTTGAACACGCGTTCCAGCATCCCCTGGCCAGAAGCCTGGGTTGTGTGTTGTTGACTCATTATCAATTTCCGAACAAGGAGGGAAAATTCGTCGCTATCCTATACCAAAATGCGACAATAGGGTTGGGTTATGAGCAACTTTTTTCATTGATTTTGCTTATACGGCAACGATTGCGTCGCCCAATAATGCATTACGAAAACGTTAAACTTGTTAAAACGGAAATGACATGTCCCAGATAGAAGCCGTATTTTTTGACTGTGACGGTACCCTTGTCGACAGTGAAGTGATTTGTTCTCGCGCGTATGTCAGCATGTTCCAGGCGTTCGGCATTACGCTCGATCTTGAAGAAACTTTTAAACGCTTCAAGGGGGTAAAGCTGTACGAGATCATCGACATTATCAACGAAGAGCACGGTGTCGAACTGGCAAAAGCCGAATTAGAACCGGTTTACCGCGCAGAGGTCGCACGTCTGTTCGATACGGAACTGGAGGTGATTGCCGGAGCCAATGCGCTGCTGGACAGCATGACCGTCCCTATGTGCGTGGTATCTAACGGTCCGGTCAGCAAAATGCAGCACTCGCTGGGTAAGCTGGGTATGTTGCACCATTTCCCTGATTTACTGTTCAGCGGCTACGATATTCAACGCTGGAAACCCGATCCGGCCCTGATGTTCCATGCGGCGAAAGCGATGGACGTTAACGTTGAGAACTGCATTCTGGTTGATGACTCCAGCGCAGGTGCGCAGGCGGGGATTGCTGCAGGGATGGAAGTGTTTTACTTCTGCGCCGATCCGCATAACAAACCAATCGATCATCCAAAAGTGACGACGTTTACCGATCTGGCGCAGTTGCCAGCGTTATGGAAGGCGCGGGGTTGGAATATTACGCGATAACTGAAAGGCCGGATGGCGCTAACGCTGATCCGGCCTGCATGTCTCGTAGAGCGGGTAAGCGTTAGCGCCACCCGCCACAAATATCACTCTTTCGGATCTTTGCCCGCCAGCAGCTTATCCAGCTCATCACCGCCCACGTGACGGAAGTCTTGTCCCTTCACGAAGTAGAAGATGTATTCGCAGATATTCTGGCAACGGTCACCGATACGCTCGATGGAGCGCGCGCAGAACAGCGCGGTCAGCACGCTTGGAATGGTACGCGGATCTTCCATCATGTAGGTCATCAGCTGACGCACGATACCTTCATACTCCTGGTCGACTTTCTTATCTTCGCGATAAATACGTACCGCTTCGTCAAGATCCATACGCGCAAACGCATCCAGCACGTCATGCAGCATTTGTACGGTGTGGCGACCCAGTGATTCCAGGCTTACCAGCAGCGGCTGATGCTGTTGAGAAAATTTCTCCAGCGCGGTGCGGCAAATTTTATCCGCAACGTCGCCAATACGTTCCAGCTCAGCGATCGTTTTGATAATCGCCATCACCAGACGCAAGTCACTGGCGGTCGGCTGACGCTTGGCAATGATACGCACGCAGGCCTCGTCGATCGCCACTTCCATCATATTGACGTTCTTATCGCCCTCAATGACGCGCTTCGCCAGCTCACTGTCCTGATTGTGCATGGCGGTAATCGCATCAGAAAGCTGCTGCTCGACCATGCCGCCCATGGTCATCACCTGGGTACGGATGCTTTCCAGCTCTGCATTGAACTGGCCGGAAATGTGTTTATTAAGGTTAAGATTATCCACAACAAGCTCCTGAATCAGCCGTAACGACCGGTGATGTAGTCTTCAGTTTGTTTCTTCGCGGGCTTGGTGAACAGATCGTCCGTGTTACTGAACTCAATCAACTCGCCCAGGTACATAAATGCCGTGTGATCGGAACAACGCGCAGCCTGCTGCATGTTGTGGGTAACGATAACGACGGTGTAATCCTCTTTCAACTCAGTGATCAGCTCTTCGATACGCCCGGTAGAAATAGGGTCGAGCGCTGAACACGGCTCATCAAGCAGAAGCACTTCCGGGCGAATGGCGATCCCACGCGCAATACACAGACGCTGCTGCTGACCACCGGAGAGAGAGTACCCGCTCTGGTGTAATTTATCTTTGGTTTCGTTCCACAGCGCGGCCTTGGTCAATGCCCACTGCACACGCTCGTCCATATCCGCACGAGAGAGTTTCTCAAACAGACGCACGCCAAAAGCGATGTTGTCGTAGATGGACATCGGGAACGGCGTCGGCTTCTGGAATACCATGCCCACTTTGGCACGCAGCAGAGCGATATCCTGAGTGTTGGTGAGAATATTGTCGCCATCCAGCAGGATTTCGCCTTCCGCACGCTGTTCCGGGTACAGTTCAAACATTTTATTGAACGTACGCAGCAACGTCGATTTACCACAGCCTGACGGCCCGATAAACGCCGTTACCTGGTTTTTGGCAATATCCAGGTTGATGTTCTTCAGGGCATGGAACTTGCCATAGTAGAAGTTCAAATCACGAACCTGAATCTTACCCGGGGCAGTATCAACCATACTCATTTCTATCTTTTCCTCATCATGCCTGATGGCGCGCAGCTTTCAGGCCTACAAATGTCTTCAATCGTAGGCCGGATAAGGCGTTTACGCCGCCATCCGGCACTTCGTCTTAACCGTGTTTCTTCTTCGCGAAAATGACGCGCGCCAGAATGTTCAGCAGCAGTACGCACAGGGTAATAATCAGTACCCCGGCCCAGGCCAGTTGCTGCCACTCAGCAAACGGGCTCATCGCAAACTTAAAGATAGTGACCGGCAGGTTGGCGATAGGCTGCATCATGTCAGTGCTCCAGAACTGATTGGAGAGCGACGTAAACAGCAGCGGAGCCGTTTCACCTGCGATACGTGCAATAGCCAGTAAAACGCCTGTAATGATGCCTGAGACAGAGGCCTTCAGGGTGATCGCAGAAATCATCTTCCATTTCGGCGTACCCAGCGCATAGGCGGCTTCACGCAGGCTATCCGGTACCAGCTTGAGCATGTTCTCCGTGGTACGAATAACAATGGGCACCTGCAGCAGCGCCAGCGCGATAACGCCCGCCCAGCCGGAGAAGTGCTCCATTTTTGCTACCACGATGGTGTAAACGAACAGACCGACCACGATTGATGGCGCAGAAAGCAGGATGTCGTTGATAAAGCGGATCACCTCAGCCAGCCAGGACTTACGTCCGTACTCTGCCAGGTAGATGCCCGCCATAATACCAAGCGGTGTACCAAACACGGTCGCCCACAGAATTAACAGTCCGCTACCGGCCAGGGCATTCGCCAGACCACCACCAGCCGTATTCGGCGGAGGTGTCATTTCGGTGAACAGCGCCAGTGACATACCGTCAATACCGCGGGTGATCGTGGACATCAGGATCCAGATAAGCCAGAACAGACCGAATGCCATGGTCGCCATAGAGAGCGTCAGCGCGATGCGGTTCTTCAGACGACGACGCGCCTGCATTTTACGGCGGGATTCCGCAAGCGCAGCGGTGTTTTGCATTTCAAGCGTAGCCATTAGCGTGCCCCCTCGTTCTTCGCAAGGCGCATGATCATGAACTTAGACGCCGCCAGCACGATGAAGGTAATCACAAACAGAATCAGGCCCAGTTCCATCAACGCGGCAACGTGCAGTCCTGATTCCGCTTCGGCAAATTCATTCGCCAGCGCAGAAGTAATACTGTTGCCCGGCATGTACAGCGAGGCACTATCGAGCTGGTAGGTGTTACCGATGATGAACGTCACCGCCATGGTTTCACCCAGCGCGCGGCCCAGACCGAGCATCACGCCGCCGATCACGCCGTTTTTGGTGAACGGCAGGACGATGCGCCAGATAACTTCCCAGGTAGTACAACCGATGCCGTAGGCTGACTCTTTCATCAGCACCGGCGTTTGTTCGAACACATCGCGCATAACCGCCGCAATGTACGGGATGATCATGATGGCGAGGATCACGCCAGCGGCCAGAATACCGATACCAAATGCCGGACCCGCAAACAGCGCGCCAACAAACGGAATGTTGGAAAGGATGTTCCCGACCGGCTCCTGGAAGTAAGTCGCAAACAGCGGGGCAAAGATAAACAGGCCCCACATGCCGTACACGATACTCGGAATTGCCGCCAGCAATTCAATAGCGATACCCAGCGGGCGACGCAGCCAGCCAGGAGCAAGTTCAGTCAGGAATAAGGCTATGCCAAAACTCACCGGAACGGCGATCAGCAGTGCGATAAGCGAGGTGACCAGCGTACCGTAAATCGGTACTAATGCACCGTAGATATCGTTTGGCGCATCCCATTCTTTAGTCCACAGAAAGGAGAAGCCAAATTTCTGAATGCTTGGCCAGGAGGAGATAACCAGAGAGACAATAATGCCACCCAACATCAATAGCACAATCAGCGCAGCCAGTTTTACCAGCGCGCTGAATATCATGTCACCTTTTTTACCCGGTGGGTTCAAAGCAGGCTTGGTTGCAGCCATAAATCACTCTTTAAGTTTGGGCCAGGAAGCACGCATTTTATCGTGCTTCCCGGCTAACGTAATGCCATACCCTAAATAATTCGAGTTGCAGCAAGGCGGCAAGCTTGTGAATACCCAGTCACATAGATTCACTATGTGACTGGGGTGAACAAGCACAGCCAACACAACTGCGGCTCGAAGTATGACGGGTATTTAGTACAGCGCTTTACCGTTGCTGTCCTTCACGTTGGTCTTCCATGCAGCACGAATCTGCTCAACCACGCTGTCCGGCAGGCTGGCGTAATCCAGGTCATTAGCCTGTTTGCCGCCATTTTTGTACGCCCAATCGAAGAACTTCAGCACTTCAGCGCCCTGCTCAGGTTTCTTCTGCTCTTTATGCACCAGGATGAAGGTGGTGGAAGTGATCGGCCACGCATCGTCACCTTTCTGGTTAGTCAGATCCTGAGCGAAGGTTTTGCTCCAGTCAGCGCCTTTTGCAGCGTTGGCAAAGTTTTCTTCGGTCGGACTTACCGGTTTGCCATCAGCAGAGACCAGCTTGGTGTACGCCAGGTTGTTCTGCTTAGCGTAAGCGTACTCAACGTAGCCGATAGAACCCGGCAGACGCTGTACGAACGCAGCGATACCGTCGTTACCTTTACCGCCCAGACCGGTCGGCCAGTTAACTGTAGAGCCGGAACCAATTTTAGATTTCCACTCTTCGTTCACTTTCGCCAGGTAGCTGGTGAAAACGAAGGAAGTACCGGAACCGTCAGCACGACGCACAACGGCGATATTCTGAGAAGGCAGCTTCAGACCCGGGTTCAGTTTGGTGATGGCTTCATCATCCCACTTCTTAATTTTACCGAGGTAGATGTCGCCCAGCGTTTTACCGTCCAGCACCAGTTCGCCGGATTTCAGGCCAGGGATGTTCACCGCCAGCACCACACCACCGATAACAGTCGGGAACTGGAACAGGCCTTCTTGCGCCAGTTTCTCGTCAGACAACGGTGCGTCAGAGGCGCCGAAATCAACGGTATTGGCCGTAATTTGTTTTACACCACCGGAGGAGCCGATACCCTGGTAGTTTACTTTGCTACCGGTCTCTTTCTGATAGGTATCTGCCCATTTGGCATACACTGGCGCAGGGAAGGTTGCACCTGCACCTGTCAGGCTCGCTGCTGCAAACGCAGAAAACGCGCTCATGGATAAGGTCGCGGCGACAACAGTTGCGACAGTGGTACGCATAACTTTCATAATGTCTCCTGCACGGTTTTCGTAAATCGTTGTTTGAGTTGCTACTGTGAGCAAAATAGGACAAACAGGTGACAGTTAAATGTACGAAATATGACAGTTTTATGACAATGAAAAACTCGGGAAGTTTTTTATCTAAAAATACATTTAAAACAGAATGTTAATCACCATCATGACAATAACATTTCGCTGAAATTTTCTTTTTATGGCACTGAAAACAGTAGTTGAAGATGACGGTTTGTCACATAAAGCAGGCGGGATAATTGATTAAAAACAGAACAAGCTAAAAAAATGCCCCGCTTGCAGCAGGGCATTTTCAGTTCAGTTAAGTGCGGATTACTCTACGGTAACCGACTTTGCCAGGTTACGCGGCTGGTCCACGTCGGTGCCTTTAATCAGCGCCACGTGATACGCCAGCAGTTGCAACGGAACGGTGTAGAAGATCGGTGCAATCACCTCTTCCACATGCGGCATCTCAATGATGTGCATGTTTTCGCTGCTGGTAAAGCCAGCATCCTGGTCCGCAAAGACATACAACTGACCGCCACGAGCGCGAACTTCTTCAATGTTGGATTTCAGTTTTTCCAACAGTTCGTTGTTCGGCGCAACTACGATAACCGGCATATCGGCATCAATCAGCGCCAGCGGACCGTGTTTCAGTTCGCCTGCAGCATATGCTTCAGCGTGAATATAAGAGATCTCTTTCAGCTTCAGCGCGCCTTCCAGCGCAATCGGGTACTGATCGCCACGCCCCAGGAACAGCGCATGGTGTTTGTCTGAGAAACCTTCCGCCAGAGCGGCAATGCGTTTGTCCTGAGACAGCATCTGCTCAATACGGCTCGGCAGTGCCTGCAGACCGTGAACGATCTCCTGCTCAATAGACGCATCCAGGCCTTTCAGACGAGACAGTTTCGCCACCAGCATCAGCAGAACGGTCAGTTGGGTAGTAAATGCTTTCGTGGAGGCCACACCGATTTCGGTACCGGCATTGGTCATCATCGCCAGGTCGGATTCGCGCACCAGAGAAGATCCCGGTACGTTACAAATAGCCAGCGAGCCCAGATAGCCCAGCTCTTTAGATAAGCGCAGACCCGCCAGGGTATCCGCCGTTTCACCGGACTGGGAAAGGGTAATCATCAGACTGTTACGACGCACGGCGGATTTGCGATAGCGGAACTCGGAAGCGATTTCGACATCACAAGGAATACTAGCCAGCGATTCAAACCAGTAGCGGGACACCATACCGGAGTTGTAGGACGTACCGCAGGCGATAATCTGGATATGCTCAACCTGAGACAGCAACTCGTTGGCACGTGAACCCAGCTCGCTTAAATCCACTTCACCGTGACTAATGCGCCCGGTCAGCGTATTTTTAATTGCGTTCGGCTGTTCGTAGATCTCTTTCTGCATGTAGTGGCGATAAATACCTTTTTCGCCCGCGTCATACTGCAGATTCGATTCGATATCCTGACGCTTCACTTGTGCGCCAGACTTGTCGAAAATAGAGACAGAACGACGGGTCACTTCTGCGATGTCACCTTCTTCCAGGAAGATAAAGCGACGGGTTACCGGCAGCAACGCCAGCTGATCGGAAGCGATAAAGTTTTCCCCCATCCCCAGACCAATCACCAGCGGGCTACCTGAACGGGCCGCCAGCAGAGTTTCCGGGTTACGGGTATCCATGATCACCGTGCCATAGGCACCGCGCAACTGTGGAATAGTACGCAGTACGGCTTCACGCAGCGTACCACCCTGTTCCAGTTCCCAATGCACCAGGTGAGCAATCACTTCGGTGTCGGTTTCAGAAACAAAGGTGTAACCACGGGTTTTCAGTAGTTCACGCAGAGGTTCATGGTTTTCAATGATGCCGTTATGCACAACAACAATGTGTTCAGAAACATGGGGATGCGCGTTCACTTCTGAAGGTTCACCGTGTGTCGCCCAACGGGTATGAGCGATACCTGTACCACCATGCAGCGGATGTTCTTCCGCAGCAGCAGTCAGCATCTGCACTTTACCCAGACGACGCAGACGGGTCATGTTGCCTTCAGCATCGACAACGGCCAGACCAGCAGAGTCATAACCACGATATTCCAGACGACGTAAACCTTCGAGAAGGATTTCAGCTACATCACGCTGCGCGATAGCGCCAACAATTCCACACATATTTTTTGATTCCGAATTTAGGCATTTGCCTGTCGTTGTCGCTGACCTGTATTTGCCCTTTCCGGGCGCCCCGAGCCTTGTAGAGAGTGGGGTTATTTTTATGGTACTGCTTGTTGAGCGGAGGATTATGTTATCCCCTCATCTCTTGTCTGCCTGATGGCGCTTACGCTTATCAGGCCTACAGAACGTCACCGCACGTAGGCCGCCATCCGGCAAAAATCACTTACTTCTTCTTCACCGGACGCTGCCAGCCCTGTTTATGGACCTGAGGTACACGGCTTAATACCAGTTCGTTATCGGCGACATTACGCGTTACGGTAGTGCCAGCAGCGATGGTGGCACCTTTACCCACGGTGACAGGCGCCACCAACTGAGTATCAGAACCCACAAACACATCATCACCAATAATGGTTTTAAACTTATTGGCACCATCGTAGTTGCAGGTAATCGTACCCGCGCCGATATTCACATTATCGCCAATTTCCGCATCGCCCAGATAGGTCAGATGACCAGCTTTAGAACCTTTACCCAGACGCGCTTTTTTCATTTCGACGAAGTTACCCACGTGCGCGCCTTCCTGCAGCTCAGCACCCGGGCGCAGACGCGCGAATGGACCGATGGTGCAAGCGGCTTCCATATGGGCATCTTCCACCACACTGTATGGGCTAAGCTCACAACCTTCACCAATCACGCTGTTTTTGATGATACAGCCAGCACCAATCTTGACGCGATCCCCAACGGTTACGTTACCTTCAATGATAACGTTAGTATCAATTTCAACATCGCGCCCGTGAATAAGCGTACCGCGAAGATCAAAACGTGCAGGATCGCGCAGCATCACGCCCGCCAGCAGCAGTTTCTCTGCTTGCTCGGACTGATAAACACGCTCCAGACGGGATAACTGAAGACGGTTATTCACCCCTTCCGTTTCGCTAATACGTGCTGGATGTACCGCAGCAATTTCGCGTCCTTCCTGATACGCCATCGCAATGATATCGGTGATGTAGTATTCACCCTGCGCATTATTATTGGTGAGTTTGGACAGCCAGCGCTTCATATCAGCGCCATTGGCAATCAGAATACCGGTGTTGATTTCCTGGATTTGGCGCTGCTCGTCAGTTGCATCTTTATGCTCGACGATACCGGTGACGTTACCGTTCTCACGCGTAATACGCCCATAGCCGGATGGATCATCCAGTTTTACCGTTAACAGGCCGATGCCGCCCTGCGGTTTAGCATCACGCAGGCTACGTAAGGTATCGGTAGAGATCAGCGGCACATCGCCATAGAGCATTAAAATGTCTTCGTCATCACCAAAGAATGGCGCTGCCTGCTGCATTGCATGGCCGGTCCCCAACTGCTCTGCCTGCAGAATCCAGTTTAGATTGCCATCTTTCAGCGTCTGCTTAAGCAAATCACCACCGTGCCCGTAGACCAGATGTACGTGAGTCGCACCTAATTCATTAGCGGCATCAATGACATGCTGAACCATCGGCTTTCCTGCGAGGGTATGCAGCACTTTAGGGAGATCGGAATACATACGCGTGCCTTTGCCTGCGGCAAGGATCACGACGCTCATAGCATTATTCAACATACACGTCCTGACTGTAATTTGAGAACGAATTTATACCGTTTCACATTGAAAATACTACATTTTTTTCATCGTGAAATGGACCGAAGATAAAACGTTCAATCGGGGAAATTTCCCCTCTGATAACTCTCTATTTTCGTCTATTTCGGCGTCTTTTGTCTCCCAAAAACCAGGAGGCTGCTCTTATTAAAGCCTAGGTTAATGTTTTTGCTATTTTTTTACTGCATGAATAAAGAGTTACAAAAGAAAAGTATAATTTTATTAATGTGATTCAGCGAGAAGCAGAAAAAACAGACAGGGAAAATAGAGTTTTAAAAGGGAAGAGGACAAACGATAAAGCGGAGGAGTGGGATTTAATAACAGCTGGCGCGTGCTGATAACCGTATAAAGCATCGCGCCACAGAGCAGGTCGGGAAGACTAAACTTCCATGCTGCTGAAAAGGGCGATGATTTTATTAATCAGTTTCATGTTGGTATCCTGTTTTTATCTGAGTTAATTATGTGACACACATCACACAAAAAAGAGTCTACGCCTCATTTTTTAACCGATCAATATTTTTGTGACACAAATCACAAAATAATAAAACAGCTTTTTAGTTCCACTTTCACTGAAACAAAACCATAAAAAAAAGCCAGCCTGGCAACCAGACTGGCTTTTGTGCTTTTCAAGCCGGTGTTACATCGCTTTTTTGGTCAACTCGATAACGCGCAGTTTCGCGATCGCTTTGGCCAGTTCCGCAGATGCCTGAGCGTAATCCACGTCACCATGAGAGCTCTTAATGTGCTCTTCAGCCTTACGCTTCGCTTCCAGGGCTCTCGCTTCATCGAGATCCTGTCCGCGAATCGCGGTATCAGCCAGAACGGTCACGCTGCCAGGCTGCACTTCGAGAATGCCGCCAGACAGATAGATAAACTCTTCATGACCGAACTGTTTAACGATGCGGATCATACCAGGCTTAATGGCGGTGAGCAGCGGTGCGTGACCCGGGAAAATACCCAGTTCACCTTCACTACCCGTTACCTGGATTTTTTCGACCAGACCAGAGAACATTTGCTGCTCTGCGCTGACGACGTCCAGGTGGTAAGTCATTGCCATATCACCCTCCGATTAAGGCGTTAAAGTTTTTTGGCTTTTTCCACGGCTTCGTCGATAGAACCAACCATGTAGAACGCCTGCTCTGGCAGGTGATCGTATTCGCCTTCCATGATGCCTTTAAAGCCACGGATGGTGTCTTTCAGGGATACGTATTTACCTGGAGAACCGGTGAATACTTCCGCAACGAAGAACGGCTGGGACAGGAAGCGCTGAATTTTACGTGCGCGTGCTACCACCAGCTTGTCTTCTTCAGACAGTTCATCCATACCCAGGATGGCGATGATGTCTTTCAGTTCCTGATAACGCTGCAGCAGAGACTGTACGCCACGCGCGGTGTCGTAGTGTTCCTGACCAACAACCAGCGGATCCAGCTGACGGCTGGTGGAGTCCAGCGGGTCAACTGCCGGGTAGATACCCAGAGAGGCGATCTGACGGCTCAGTACCACGGTTGCATCTAAGTGAGCAAAGGTGGTTGCTGGGGATGGGTCAGTCAAGTCATCCGCAGGTACGTATACCGCCTGAACGGAGGTGATAGAACCGGTTTTGGTAGAGGTGATACGTTCCTGAAGAACACCCATCTCTTCCGCCAGGGTCGGCTGGTAGCCTACCGCTGATGGCATACGACCCAGCAGTGCGGATACTTCTGTACCGGCCAGGGTGTAACGATAGATGTTATCAACGAACAGCAGAACGTCACGACCTTCGTCACGGAACTTCTCTGCCATGGTCAGACCGGTCAGAGCAACGCGCAGACGGTTTCCCGGCGGCTCGTTCATCTGGCCATATACCAAGGATACTTTGTCCAGAACGTTGGAGTCAGTCATTTCGTGGTAGAAGTCGTTACCCTCACGAGTACGTTCACCCACGCCCGCAAACACGGAGTAACCGGAGTGTTCGATCGCGATGTTACGGATCAGCTCCATCATGTTTACGGTTTTACCTACACCCGCACCACCGAACAGACCAACTTTACCGCCCTTAGCGAACGGACACATCAGGTCGATAACTTTGATGCCGGTTTCCAGCAGTTCCTGAGAGCTGGACAGCTCTTCATAGGAAGGTGCCGCGCGGTGGATAGCCCAACGCTCTTCTTCACCGATATCGCCTTTCATGTCGATCGGGTGACCCAGGACGTTCATGATACGACCCAGAGTTGCTTTACCTACCGGGACTTCGATCGGGTGCTCGAGATCTTTGACTTCCAGACCACGACGCAGACCGTCGGAAGAACCCATGGCGATGGTACGTACGATACCGCCGCCGAGCTGCTGCTGAACTTCCAGCACCAGGCTCTCTTTACCATTCATAACCTCAAGAGCATCGTACACGCGCGGTACGGCATCCTGAGGGAATTCGACGTCAACCACGGCGCCGATTACCTGGACAATTTTTCCAGTAGCCATCTTGAATCCTCTACGAATTAACCTGGTTATACCGCGGATGCACCACCGACGATTTCGGTGAGTTCCTGAGTAATGCTGGCCTGACGAGCTTTGTTGTATACCAACTGCAGCTCTTTAATCAGGCTGCCGCCATTGTCGGTCGCGGCTTTCATCGCCACCATACGTGCGGCCTGCTCGCTGGCCAGGTTTTCTACCACGCCCTGATAAACCTGAGACTCGACATAACGACGCAGCAGGGTATCCAGCAGCGCTTTCGGGTCTGGCTCATACAGGTAATCCCAAGATTTACGCTTCAATTCATCATCATCTGATGCCGGCAGAGGCAGCAGTTGGGTGATGGTTGGCGTCTGAGACATGGTGTTAATAAATTTGTTGCTGACAACGTACAGTCTGTCCAGACGACCTTCATCGTAGGCCTGCAGCATCACTTTAACCGGACCGATCAGTTCGGACAGGGAAGGGTTATCCCCCATACCGGTTACCTGAGCAATCACATTACCGCCAACGGAGTTAAAGAAAGACACGCCCTTAGAGCCGATCATTGCGATATCGCACTGAACGCCTTTATCGGACCATGCTTTCATATCCGCCAGCAGCTTTTTGAACAGGTTAATGTTCAAGCCACCGCACAGACCACGGTCGGTCGACACCACCAGGTAGCCCACGCGCTTAACGTCGCGTTCTTCCAGGTAAGGGTGCTTATATTCCAGATTACCATTCGCAAGGTGACCAATCACTTTGCGCATGGTCTCTGCATAAGGACGGCTGGCCGCCATGCGATCCTGCGATTTACGCATTTTGGAAGCGGCGACCATCTCCATCGCTTTAGTGATCTTCTGCGTGTTCTGGACGCTTGCGATCTTACTACGTATCTCTTTTGCGCCGGCCATGAGCTTCTCCTCAATGCCTTGCGGTCCGCCCTAAAGCAGACCGCCAGACGTTACCAGGACTGGGTTGCCTTGAAGGAATCGAGGATAGCTTTCAGCTTGCCTTCGATTTCATCGTTATAGCCACCGGACTGGTTGATCTCTTGCATCAGCGGAGCGTGGTCACGGTCAACGTAAGCCAGCAGAGCGGCTTCGAAGCTACCGATTTTCGCCAGCTCCACATCTTCGAGGTAACCGCGTTCAGCCGCAAACAGCACCACACCCTGCTGTGCTACAGACATTGGGGCATACTGTTTCTGCTTCAGCAGTTCAGTTACTTTCTGACCGTGGCTCAGCTGCTTACGAGTAGCTTCATCCAGGTCGGAAGCGAACTGAGAAAACGCTGCCAGTTCACGATACTGCGCCAGTGCGGTACGAATACCACCGGACAGTTTCTTGATGATCTTGGTCTGCGCTGCACCACCTACACGAGATACGGAGATACCCGGGTTAACTGCCGGACGAATACCGGAGTTGAACAGGTTGGTTTCCAGGAAGATCTGACCATCTGTAATGGAAATTACGTTGGTCGGAACGAACGCAGAAACGTCACCCGCCTGGGTTTCGATAATCGGCAGAGCGGTCAGGGAGCCGGTTTTACCTTTAACTTCACCATTGGTGAACTTCTCAACGTATTCCGCGTTTACGCGGGATGCGCGCTCCAGCAGACGGGAGTGGAGGTAAAATACGTCGCCCGGGAATGCTTCACGTCCTGGTGGACGACGGAGCAGCAGGGAAACCTGACGGTAAGCAACAGCCTGTTTAGACAGGTCATCGTAAACGATCAGCGCGTCTTCACCGCGGTCACGGAAGTATTCGCCCATTGCGCAACCGGCATATGGCGCCAGGTATTGCAGAGCAGCAGATTCAGACGCGGTCGCCACAACAACGATGGTGTTGGACAGTGCGCCGTGTTCTTCCAGTTTACGAACCACGTTAGAAATGGTGGACGCTTTCTGGCCGATAGCCACGTACACACATTTGATACCGGAATCACGCTGGTTGATGATGGCGTCGATTGCCATCGCGGTTTTACCTGTCTGACGGTCACCGATGATCAGCTCACGCTGGCCACGACCGATTGGGATCATGGCATCAACAGATTTATAACCTGTCTGTACTGGCTGGTCGACGGACTGACGTTCGATTACGCCTGGTGCGATAACTTCGATTGGTGAGAAGCCATCGTTATCAACCGGACCTTTACCGTCAATTGGGGAACCCAGAGTGTTCACCACACGACCCAGCAGGCCACGGCCAACCGGAACTTCCAGAATACGACCCGTACACTTAACCTTCATGCCTTCGGCGAGGTCAGCGTATGGACCCATCACAACGGCACCTACGGAGTCGCGCTCCAGGTTCAGTGCGATAGCGTAACGGTTACCCGGCAGGGAAATCATCTCACCCTGCATACAATCGGCCAGGCCGTGAATGCGGATAACACCGTCACTTACAGAAACAATAGTACCTTCGTTGTGAGCTTCGCTCACAACATTGAACTGAGCAATGCGCTGCTTGATCAGTTCGCTGATTTCGGTGGAATTCAGTTGCATGCTCCAGTCCCCTTAAGACTGCAAGACGTCTGCAAGGCGCTCAAGACGGCCGCGTACGCTGCCATCAATGACCATATCACCCGCTCGGATGATTACGCCTGCCATTACAGACTTATCGATTTTGCAATTCAGCTTAACTTTGCGTGACAGACGTTTTTCCATCGCTGCACTAATCTTCGTAAGCTGTTCATCACTCAGTGCATTGGCAGAAGTGACTTCTACCTCAGAGATAGCCTCACTGGCTGCACGCAGATGAATAAACTGCTCAAGAACATCCGGGAGCGCATTCAGACGGTTATTTTCAGCCATTACCCTAATCAGGTTTTGGCCGCTTTCGTCCAGCTGCTCACCGCACACGGCGATAAACGACTCAGCGAGCGTTTCCGGCGCCAGCGCGCCAGAGAGAAGCTCTGCCATTTGTTCGTTTTTCGTCACCTCAGCGGCAAACGTCAGCATATCCTGCCAACGGTCAACGCTTTGGTGCTCAACGGCAAAGTCAAAAGCTGCTTTGGCGTAGGGGCGAGCTACCGTAATAAATTCAGACATCAGCCCCTCCCTCCTTACAGTTCAGCGACAAGTTTGTCCACGATGTCGCTATTAGCAGCTTCATCCACGGAACGTTCGATGATCTTCTCGGCGCCAGCAACAGCCAGGATAGCAACTTGCTTACGCAGCTCTTCGCGAGCACGTTTACGCTCGGCGTCAATTTCCGCCTGCGCCTGTGCCACGATTTTAGTACGTTCCTGCTCTGCTTCAGTTTTAGCTTCGTCCAGGATCTGAGCACGGCGTTTGTTCGCCTGCTCGATGATTACCTGAGCTTCCGCCTTCGCTTTTTTCAGCTGGTCGGTCGCGCTGGCCTTTGCAAGGTCAAGATCCTTATGTGCTCGTTCTGCAGAAGCAAGGCCGTCAGCAATTTCTTTTTGACGTTTTTCGATGGCAGCCATTAAAGGCGGCCATACGTACTTCATGCAGAACAGAACGAACAGGACAAACGCGATGGCCTGGCCGAGGATTGTTGCGTTAAGATTCACAGCACAATGCCTCTATCTAGTTAACGTTCTGATATTGCTCTTAATTCAAGCAACGCTTACTACGCGACAGCAAACATCACGTACAGACCCAGACCTACAGCGATCATTGGGATTGCATCCACCAGACCCATAACGATAAAGAACTGAGTACGCAGCAGAGGAATCAGATCCGGTTGACGCGCTGCGCCTTCCAGGAATTTACCCCCGAGGATGCCGATACCGATCGCAGCACCGATTGCCGCCAGACCCATCATCACAGCGGCAGCAATGTACAGCAGATCCATATTCAGGTTTTCCATGACAGTCTCCAGTTTGTTTCAGTTAAAACGTAGTAGTGTTGGTAAATTAATGCTCTTCAGATGCCATCGACAGATAGACAATCGTCAGAACCATAAATATGAAGGCTTGCAGCGTGATGATCAGTATGTGGAAAATGGCCCATGGCACATTCAGGATCCACTGTGACCACCACGGCAACAGACCAGCAATCAGAATGAAAATCAGCTCACCGGCATACATGTTGCCGAACAGTCGCAGACCAAGAGAAATTGGTTTGGACAGCAGGCTTACCCCTTCAAGGATTAAGTTGACAGGGATGAACGCCCAGTGATTGAACGGCTGCAGCGTCAACTCTTTCGCGAAGCCGCCGATGCCTTTCATTTTGATGCTGTAGAACAGAATGAGGATAAATACGCCCAGAGCCATCGACAGGGTGATGTTCACGTCAGCAGACGGAACCACACGCAGAGCCGGCAGGCCAAAGATATGCTCACCGATGTACGGCAGCAGGTCGATAGGCAGTAAATCCATCAAGTTCATCAGGAATACCCAGACGAAAATCGTCAGGGCCAGCGGAGCAATCAGCTTGCTTTTGCCATGGTACATGTCTTTCACGCTACCATGCACAAAGCCGATTACCAGCTCAATCGCGGTCTGAAATTTACCTGGTACGCCGCTGGTCGCCTTTTTAGCTACGCTACGGAACATAAGCAGGAACAACAGACCCAGAACCACCGAGAAGAAAATGGAGTCAATATTGAGCGTCCAGAAGGTGGCTGGGGGGTTGTGCGGATCCACCAGCGAGAATGTACGTAGGTCCAACTGAAGGTTATTCAGATGGTGTCCTATGTAATCCTGCGGCGTCATATTTTCTGAAGCCATGATGCCTTTACCCTTTGTTGTTAATTACAGCCGGCGCCAGTATCTGAACCACCAGCACCAAAACCCACGTAACGATCAGCGGCATGAATACCGCTTTCAAAACAGCCAACGCCACCACCAGCAAAACCAGCATAGCTAACACCTTGAAGGCTTCGCCGAAGGCGAACGTCCAGGCTACTCGGCCTTTAGCTGGTGTATGCGCCTGGTGACGCCAGGCAAATATCATAAACAACACATTAGGCAGTAACACTGCCAATCCACCGCACAATGCGGAGATGCCCCAGAAAGGGTCTTTGAGGCTAAACAGCAATCCACTTGCTATTACCGCCAGAAACTGTGTGAGCAAAAGCTTACGAGCAACGTTTCGACTCAAGAGCGACATAGACATCACGTTTTTACTCCTGCTCCCTTCGAGGTATGCCGCGTGTCGTATAAAACGTTCTTTATGGCTTAGAGTCAAGCATCAAAAAGCGGTCAAATTATACGGTGCGCCTTCGTGATTTCAAACAATAAGTAGCTAAAAAGTGAATAAATGTTTAAATATTTTTCGCTACCCCACATTTATCACTTTTAAGCAAACTGTGAACGATCATGCAAAACTGCAAATGCCGCGTAAATACTGGCGGCAAAGCGTGCACCAGATCACATATTGAACATATTCACCTTCGCATAATTTATTTACGTGGCAAATGATGCCTTTTCATCTTTTTGATATTTAAGCGTAAAAATAGCCACTATTTCAAAAACAACAGCTAACAACAAAAAAACCACACATTGACATTTATAATAAAAAATTAACACAACGGGTGGTTCTTACGTTCTATTTTTAGCAGACTGATATTTTCACAGCTGACTTGTTTCGCTTTTAACAAAAAACGGTACGTTATAGTTATGATGCAAAACCGTAAGGCGCTAGTGAATTGTAACGACATTTAACCACACTATTCCCTATGACTTTTAACACCTGAATAGCCGTTTTTTTTCTATTTTTTTTGATAAAAATTAAATTTTGTTTGGCTTAATAACCACCAGATGACGTTCACCATCCAGTTGCGGAACGCGTAATTTTTCGACCAACTCGACGCTGAATTCTGCAGGCAACGAAGCAATTTCGTCTTCTGGCAACTGCCCTTTTAGCGCATAAAAACGCCCATCCAGGCCAGGCAAATGATGGCACCAACTCACCATATCAGTAAGTGACGCGAACGCACGGCTAATGACCCCATCGAACGGCGGCTCTGAAGGGAATTCTTCAACGCGACTTTGCACAGGAGTGATGTTAGTAAGCGCAAGCTCATGCTGCACCTGACGCAAGAAACGGACGCGTTTTCCCAGACTATCCAGCAGTGTGAAATGCGCTTCTGGGCGCACGATAGAGAGAGGAATACCCGGCAGGCCCGGTCCCGTACCCACGTCAATAAAACGCTCCCCCTTCAGATACGGCGCGACGACAATACTGTCCAGAATATGGCGCACCAGCATTTCGTTGGGATCCCGTACCGACGTCAAGTTGTACGCTTTGTTCCATTTGTGCAGCATATCGACATACGCAATCAGCTGATTTTTCTGGTGATCGGTAAGAGAAATACCAGCATCAGCCAGCAGACGAGAGAGTTTGTTGAGCACGGTCGTTACCTGTTCATAATCAATTTCCCGATGCGCTATAGCTTATCGGGACTACAAATTTGTAGGGCGGGCAGGCGAAGCGCCCGCCGCCAAAATAGTGTTATCAAGCGCTGCGGCGCAGCATACCTTGTTTCTTCAGCCATACCAGCAGAATGGAAATGGCGGCAGGCGTTACGCCAGAAATACGCGATGCCTGGCCGATCGATACCGGTTTGTGATCGTTCAGCTTGGCGATAACTTCATTCGACAAGCCTGAGACCTGACGATAATCCAGCGTTGCAGGCAACAGGGTGTTCTCATTACGCTGTTGTCTTTCGATTTCTTCCTGCTGACGGGCGATATACCCTTCGTATTTAACCTGAATCTCAACCTGTTCCGCGGCCTGAGCATCGTCGAGCGCTGGTGCGAACGCAGATAAAGAGGTCAACTGAGCATAGGTCATATCCGGGCGGCGCAGGAGATCTTCACCGCTGGCTTCACGTGACAAAGGCGTAGCCAGGTGAGCATTCACTTCTGCTGCAGATTCCGCTAACGGATTTACCCAGGTTGATTTAAGACGCTGACGTTCCTGTTCGATACGCTCCAGCTTCTCGTTGAAACGAGCCCAGCGCTCGTCGTCCACCAGACCCAGTTCACGACCAATTTCGGTCAGACGCAGGTCGGCGTTATCTTCGCGCAGCATCAAACGGTATTCTGCGCGTGAGGTGAACATACGGTACGGTTCTTTGGTGCCAAGCGTACACAGATCGTCCACCAGTACACCAAGATAAGCCTGATCGCGACGCGGTGCCCAGCCGTCTTTCTCAGCAGACAAACGTGCGGCGTTCAGACCCGCCAACATCCCTTGCGCGGCAGCTTCTTCGTAACCGGTAGTACCGTTAATCTGGCCCGCAAAGAACAGACCCTGGATGAATTTGCTTTCCAGAGTGGGTTTCAGGTCGCGCGGATCGAAGAAATCATACTCAATCGCGTAGCCAGGACGGACGATTCTGGCATTTTCCATTCCCTGCATGGAGCGGACAATTTGCATCTGCACATCGAACGGCAAGCTGGTGGAGATACCATTCGGATAAATTTCGTTAGACGTCAGTCCTTCCGGTTCGAGGAAGATCTGATGCTGATTACGATCGGCAAAGCGCATCACTTTGTCTTCGATCGACGGGCAGTAGCGCGGACCGATACCTTCGATCACGCCTGCGTACATCGGGCTACGATCGAGGTTATTGCGGATCACGTCATGGGTTCTCTCATTGGTATGCGTGATGTAACACGGCATCTGACGCGGATGTTGAGAAGCATCGCCCAGGAATGAGAAGACCGGCATCGGGTTATCGCTGTTTTGCTGGCCGAGCACGCTGAAATCAATAGTGCGTGCATCGATACGCGGCGGCGTACCGGTTTTCAGGCGGCTGACGCGCAAAGGCAGTTCACGCAGACGGCGTGACAGCGGGATAGACGGCGGATCGCCAGCACGGCCGCCGCTGTAGTTGTCCAGACCAATATGAATTTTGCCGTCAAGAAAAGTCCCTACGGTTAATACAACCGCTTTGGCACGGAACTTCAGTCCCATTTGGGTCACTGCACCCACAACACGATCGTTTTCAACAATCAGATCTTCAACCGCCTGTTGGAAGATCATCAGATTGGGTTGATTCTCGAGTGCGGTGCGTACAGCCTGGCGATAGAGCACACGGTCGGCCTGAGCTCGGGTAGCACGAACGGCTGGCCCTTTGCTGGCGTTTAGTATCCTAAACTGGATACCTGCATGGTCGATCGCTTTTGCCATCAACCCACCAAGCGCATCCACTTCTTTTACCAGGTGTCCCTTCCCAATACCGCCGATCGCCGGGTTGCAGCTCATCTGTCCCAGAGTGTCGATATTGTGTGTCAAAAGCAGAGTCTGTTGACCCATTCGCGCCGCGGCCATTGCGGCCTCGGTGCCTGCATGACCCCCGCCAATGATGATGACGTCAAAAGGATCCTGATAAAACATGGTAATTGCCTCGCATAACGCGGTGTGAAAGTGGATTGAAGCCCGGGCCGTGGATTCTACTCAACTTTAGTCGATCGAGAAAGCCCTGGGATCCTGGGTATTAAAAAGAAGATCTTTTTATTTAGAGATCTGTTTTATTGTGATCTCTTATTAGGATCGCAACTTTCTGTGGATAAGGGCGATCCTTTGAATAAGATCAACAGGTTGTTGAGGATCATTAGCTGTGAATGATCGGTGATCCTGGCCCGTATAAGCTGGGAGCAGAATGAAGGGTTATACACAACTCAAAAACTGAACAACGGTTGTTCTTGGGATAACTACCGGTTGATCCAAGCTTTTAACCAGAGTTATCCACATAAAAAAGTACGATCTTTACAAATCTCTGAGCAATGGATGCCAGGATCCCAGCCAAATTTCAGCCGGATCTTCCGGAATTTCATGTTCCAGTACGTTGATCCTGAGCGTTTCGCCGATCTGTTTTGCCCCGCAGGCTTTCAGTTCGGCTTCCAGCTTGTCGATTGCGCCGCAAAAGGTGTCATATTCACGACTGCCGATCCCGATTGCACCAAAGTGCACTTGTGAAAGGTCCGGTTTTTGCTCGCATAAGGCATCATATAAAGGCTGCAGGTTGTCAGGAATGTCTCCCGCACCGTGCGTGGAGCTAATAATCAGCCAGATCCCATCAGTCGGGACCTCTTCAAGCATTGGCCCATGCAGTATTTCGTTGGAAAAACCCGCGTCGTCCAGTTTTTCAGCCAGATGCTCTGCTACATATTCCGCACTGCCAAGCGTGCTGCCGCTGATAAGAGTGATTTCTGCCATGATCGCCCACCTTTATAAAGAGGGCGTATTGTACGCTGTGAGCGAGCTGGGATCTACCTGTGGAAAAATAGGGGATTAAAAAAAAGCGATCATGGCTTGATGGTACGCATGATCGGGTTTTGCAGGACGATCAGGGTCTCCGTGGACTGAATTTCGTCAATTGTTTGGATCTTGTTGATAAGTACCTGCTGTAACGCGTCGATCGACTTGCACATCACCTTTATAAAGATGCTGTAGTGCCCGGTGGTGTAATACGCTTCGGTCACCTCATCGAGGCTTTCCAGTCTGGCCAACGCTGACGGATAGTCTTTCGCACTTTTCAGGATGATGCCGATAAAGCAGCCGACGTCATAGCCCAACTGTTTGGGACTAACATCAATCCGTGCGCCGGTAATAATCCCGGCCTGCTTCATCTTCTCTACGCGAACGTGAATTGTCCCCGGGCTAACGCCGAACTGTTTGGCTAATTCGGCATAGGCCGTTCGGGCATTTTCCATCAGGGCGTCAAGAATGCCGCGGTCCAGATTGTCGATCTGATAATTTTCCATAGGTTTTTCTTATGTAGATTAATGATTCCCTCTATTTTAGACGTTAATTTTAACGAATCAAAATCGAAGACGGCTTTTTGTTTGTTGATTATTGAATATTACCTACATTCTGTTGCTTAATCATAGGCAACAGGACACAGGAGTACACATAATGAAAACCGCTTACATTGCCAAACAACGTCAAATTAGCTTCGTAAAATCTCATTTTTCTCGTCAGCTGGAAGAGCGTTTAGGTCTGATCGAAGTTCAGGCTCCGATCCTCAGTCGCGTAGGAGATGGCACGCAAGATAACTTGTCGGGCTGTGAAAAAGCGGTGCAGGTGAAGGTTAAAGCATTGCCAGACGCTCAATTCGAAGTGGTTCATTCACTGGCGAAGTGGAAGCGTCAAACATTAGGACAACACGACTTTAGCGCAGGCGAAGGGCTGTACACGCATATGAAGGCCCTGCGTCCTGATGAAGATCGCCTTTCCCCGCTGCACTCAGTGTATGTTGACCAGTGGGACTGGGAGCGCGTGATGGGCGACGGCGAGCGTCAATTCTCCACTCTGAAAAGCACGGTAGAGGCTATCTGGGCGGGAATTAAGGCTACCGAAGCTGCGGTGAGCAAAGAGTTTGGTCTGGCACCGTTCCTGCCAGAGCAGATCCACTTTGTTCATAGCCAGGAACTGTTATCTCGTTATCCGGGTCTTGACGCAAAAGGTCGTGAACGTGCGATCGCTAAAGAGCTGGGCGCGGTATTCCTGGTGGGGATCGGCGGCAAGCTCAGCGACGGTCACCGCCATGATGTACGTGCGCCGGATTATGATGACTGGAGTTGAGCGTCCGAGCTGGGTCACGCCGGTCTGAACGGTGATATTCTGGTCTGGAACCCGGTACTGGAAGATGCGTTTGAGCTGTCTTCTATGGGGATCCGTGTGGATGCTGACGCTCTGAAACATCAGCTGTCTCTGACCGGAGATGAAGATCGTCTGAGTCTGGAATGGCACCAGGCGCTGCTGCGCGGTGAAATGCCACAGACGATTGGTGGAGGAATTGGGCAGTCGCGTCTGACCATGCTGTTGCTGCAATTACCACACATTGGTCAGGTTCAGTGTGGCGTATGGCCGGCACAGGTACGTGAAAGCGTCGCCTCTCTGTTGTAAGAATTAACGCCGCCAGCGTCTGAGCAGGCGGCTTCGCATCCCGGTATCAAAGCGCCAGATATGATCGAAAATGCGCATGATGCCGGGTTTACCATGTGCTGACATCGCCACCGCGTGAAAACGGTGCTGGTGCACCCGCTGTAATTCCCCCACTTTGCTGACAACCTCATCGGGCAATCGCTGAGCGATAAAATCTGAGATCACCACCGCATCAGCATCAAACCATTCCCGACCCTGCATGCGCTCAGTAATGGCGCGAAAACAGCTGGCAATATCGGTACCGCCGCGAAAGCGCTGACTTAAAAAACGGATCGCCTGTTCGATGCCCTCCGGGCCGGATAGCTCATAGCGCACTACTTCTGTTGAAAACAGCATGATGAAACAACGTCGGTTATCGGCAAGGGCGACGCGCATTAGCGCCAGGCAAAAGGCTTTCGCACACTGCTCATTAAACCCACCCATCGATCCCGAAGTATCAACGCAGACGATAAAAGGTCCGCGCGGTTGCTCGTCAAAATCCTGATGCACCACGGGGCGTTCCGTGACTTTCTCACGCCATGCTTCGCCGTGCAGGCGATAGGTCAACAGCTGCTTTTCCACCAGTCGTCGGTAGAACTCGTATTCCAGTTCGGTAATGCCCAGAGTAGCCAGTTCCGGCGGCAGCAGGCGCAGGATATCGTCGCTTTGCTGGATGCCATCTACTTGCTCCGGGACGGTTGCCGGTTCGCGCACCAGGGTGCGGAAGGTTTCCATTGGCGCATCTTTACGCGGTACGGATTTCGCTTCTCTGGAACGGCCTAACTGCTCAGCCAGACGCTGGAGTTCAGGTTGTTGCGTCAGGAATTCGCCATATTTCACCATCAACTGATAATCACCGCGCTTGATTTGACCTGCGCTCATATCCCACAACCGGCCTGCGGCGTTGTCATTTTCTGCCAGTACGGGTTCCAGTTGCCCGCTAAGGGTCATCCGTTCCTGTACTTCACTGAGCAAATGCTCGCGCTCTTCTTCCAGCAGTTGCTGATTCAGCGTTGTGGTTTGCACCACCAGGCTCAGGCGCCAGCGCTGGAGAAAAAGCGTATGTAGGGCAGGCGTAAACGCGCTGTTGTCATTGACCAACTGCTGCGCTTGTCCGGCCCATGGCGAATGGAGGTGGTGCAATAGCGACAATATTTGCGGTAGCTGGACGATAAACTGCGCATGAGAGAGGAGCTGGCTTTGTTGATAGCATATAACCTCTTCCGCTAACTCCGGCGGTACATGGGTATCTTTGAGGCGGCTACGCAAAGATTCACGCCAGCGGGGAATATCGTCAGTGATCGCTTTTTTAAGGCGAGGGAATTTGTTAAAAAATACCACCATCTTTGGAGAAGCCAGCAGTGCGACGATCATCTCTTCGATCATCGCTTCTTCACTGACTGCCAGCATGATGTTGAGCGTATCAAGGGTCAGCATTGTTGCGCCTGGCGGATTTGCGCCCCGACATCCTGCAGGCTGGCCTCAATGCGGCCTAACCAGTCGCTATGAATAAACAGACATTTTTGCTGCTCGCTAAATGCGCTGTGCTGCTGATGCCACTCGTTATCGAGCGCTTCAAGCTCCTGTTTTATTTCAGCGGGCATACTCTCTTGTGATGTACCGGGCAATGCCAGGCGAGAGCCTTGTAAGCTGACGTCGCGTACAACCAGGTGCTGCGCGCTATCCACTTCCATGTTCAGCGTCTGGGCAAAACCGATGCCGTTTAATTTTCCGCGGATCTCACCGCCTTTGGTTAACCACAGTTCCAGCGCGCTACGTTCGAAAGCAATATGGATTACTTCCATATCATGCAGCTTTAAGGGCTTTTGCAGTAGTAATGTCACGACGGAAGACGTGGCCTCCGGCGGTAAATCATAATGAGGACGACGGCTGAACATGCCGCCCTGACGGATCACGGTGAATGCTGTTTTATCGCTTTGCTGCTGCTGGAGCTGAATGCGGCGCTGTACAATACTGGCCAGACGGGTCAGCATGGCTTGCTGTTGCCATGCGTGTCCGGTCATCAATACTTCCAGCTGCTGCTGCATTAGATTCAGGCTTTGTGCGTCGTACCACAGGCAATCTTTCAGCAGGATCAGGTCGATGGGAACTACCGCATCACGTCCGCTAAAGAAGGCGCTGGCCTGGAGCAAGCGAATGGCTTTTTTCCAGCGACGATCGGACACGTAGGGGGCATTCGGTAGCGTGTCCAACTGCTGGCGCAGCATGAAAATAAGCTCAAACACGCGATCGGGAAGCGTGATGGCGCCAATGTTCTTTTGCCACTGGTAATACTCTTCATCCGTTACCTGTAACGATGCCGGGACCGGATTGTCGCTTTCATCCTGCTGACTTAACAGCATCGAGCGGAAGTTGGCCTTGTCCTGGACTTTATCCAGCCACAGACGAATCAGCATACGGTCGTACAGCGCTTCCAGGCTGCTGTCTGTTTCAGGCAGTTCGTTGGAGGCTGCCACCAGCAGGCGCATCGGGATTTTCTCTTCATGCGCGCCGTTGCGGAAGTGGCGTTCGTTGATGGCGGTCAGCAGGGTGTTAAGAATCGCCGGTCCCGCCTTCCAGATTTCATCGAGAAAGACGATTTCAGCTTCAGGGAGATAGCCTGCCGTTAAGCGTTCATAGCGACCTTCGTCTTTTAACGCCTGAATGGACAGCGGGCCGAAAACCTCTTCCGGCGTAGAGAAGCGCGTCATCAGATATTCGAAGGCGCGAGCATTTTGAAAGGCAAATTTCAGTCTGCGGGCAATTAAGCTTTTCGCGATCCCGGGAGGACCTAATAAGAAAACGCTCTCGCCGCTAAGTGCAGCCAGCAGACACAGACGAATGGCGTGGCTACGTTCATAAAGTCCCTTTTCCAGCGCATTGCTCAGACGGGAAATTCTTTCCGCTAATAAATGTGGGTGAGCCATAATGAAGTGGCGTCCTTTCGCCAAATGTACTGCATAAACAGCGAGTATAGATGCTTCACACCAGTGCAGTAATAGACTGAAGGTGCGCTTATTTTTCTTTGAGCCAGATTAATCTGGTCTCATTTAGGGGTACGATTTTGCGATTAATCGTGCATACTGTGCGCCTTTTTGTGGGCCAAGGGACGACGCACACATTTCTTATATATACACCAAATCAATCAAGCTGCACCAAGGCGGCAATGGAGTTTTCTTCTGGGATGGGGGGAATAACGAATGCAGCCCACGCGGAGGTGGCTTGAAAGATGATGTGTATAAACGAAAGACGAGTCTATGAGCACTGATAATAAACAATCATTGTCTGCGATTACCCTTGCGGCCATTGGGGTTGTCTACGGTGATATTGGTACCAGCCCACTTTATACGCTTCGTGAATGTTTGTCCGGCCAGTTTGGTTTTGGCGTTGAACGTGATGCCGTATTTGGCTTTCTCTCGCTGATTTTCTGGCTGCTGATCTTTGTTGTCTCCATTAAATACCTGACGTTTGTCATGCGCGCGGATAACGCCGGAGAAGGCGGGATCCTGACGCTGATGTCATTGGCCGGGCGTAATACTTCAGCACGAACAACCTCCATGCTGGTGATTATGGGGTTGATTGGCGGCAGCTTCTTCTATGGAGAAGTGGTGATAACGCCTGCTATCTCGGTGATGTCGGCGATTGAAGGTCTGGAGATCATTGCTCCGCAACTGGATACCTGGATTGTTCCGCTCTCGATAATCGTACTGACCCTGCTGTTTTTGATTCAAAAACACGGTACCGGCATGGTCGGTAAGCTGTTTGCGCCGATTATGCTGTTGTGGTTCCTGACGCTGGCGGTGTTAGGCGTGCGCAGTATTATTGGCAATCCGGAAGTGCTGCAGGCGCTCAATCCATATTGGGCGGTGCATTTCTTCCTCGAATTCAAAACGTTGTCCTTTATTGCGCTGGGTGCGGTGGTGTTGTCGATTACCGGTGTTGAAGCGCTGTATGCGGATATGGGCCACTTCGGTAAGTTGCCGATTCGCCTGGCATGGTTCTCCGTGGTATTGCCTTCGCTGGTACTGAACTATTTTGGTCAGGGGGCGTTGCTGTTAAAGCATCCTGAAGCGATTAAAAACCCGTTCTTCCTGCTGGCACCGGACTGGGCGTTGATACCGCTCCTGATCCTCGCCGCGCTGGCAACGGTTATCGCTTCACAGGCGGTTATCTCCGGCGTCTTCTCACTGACGCGTCAGGCCGTGCGTCTGGGGTATTTATCGCCGATGCGTATCATCCATACCTCGGAAATGGAGTCGGGCCAGATCTACATTCCTTTCGTTAACTGGATGCTCTATTTTGCAGTGGTTATTGTGATTGTGAGCTTTGAACACTCCAGCAATCTGGCTGCGGCGTACGGGATTGCGGTGACGGGGACAATGGTGCTGACCTCAATTCTGTCGACCACCGTGGCGCGCAAAAACTGGCACTGGAATAAATACTTCGTCTTCCTGATCCTGGTGGCGTTCTTGTGCGTCGATGTTCCGCTGTTCTCCGCGAACCTCGATAAACTGATTTCCGGCGGTTGGCTGCCTCTGACGCTGGGTCTGGTGATGTTCACCATCATGACCACCTGGAAAAGCGAGCGTTTCCGTCTGCTGCGTCGCATGCATGAGCACGGCAACTCTCTGGAGGCGATGATTGCCTCTCTGGAGAAATCACCACCGGTACGCGTGCCGGGAACGGCGGTGTACATGTCTCGTGCATTGAACGTCATCCCGTTTGCGCTACTGCATAACCTCAAACATAACAAGGTTCTGCATGAACGCGTTATTCTGCTGACGCTGCGCACGGAAGATGCGCCATATGTTCACAATGTGCGTAGGGTGCAGATTGAGCAGTTATCGCCCACCTTCTGGCGCGTGGTGGCCAGCTACGGTTGGCGCGAAACGCCGAACGTTGAAGAAGTGTTCCATCGCTGCGGTCTGGAAGGCTTAAGCTGTCGGATGATGGAAACCTCGTTCTTCATGTCGCACGAGTCGTTGATTGTTGGCAAACGACCATGGTATCTGCGTCTGCGCGGTAAGCTGTATCTGCTACTACAACGCAATGCGCTGCGCGCCCCGGACCAGTTTGAAATCCCACCGAACCGGGTTATTGAGCTCGGTACTCAGGTCGAGATTTAATCTCATCGACGCCCTCTTTCATCGCGAAAGGGGGCGTTTTGTTTTGTCCCTCCCAGTTTTCATTTCATCGAATGATAATCCTTGCGAAACGTTTCGATGGCGATCACATTTTCGTAACTTCGCGGTGGTTTTATCTCCACTCTTCGCTCTACACTTATCTTCAGCGAAACGTTTCGCTAGTGGGGAAAGAAAATGAAGAAAGGCACGGTACTCAACTCTGAAATTTCATCGGTGATCTCCCGTCTGGGGCATACCGATACGCTGGTGGTGTGTGATGCAGGTTTACCCATCCCGAATAGCACAACGCGTATCGATATGGCATTAACCCAGGGCGTACCTTCTTTTATGCAGGTACTGGATGTGGTGACACGTGAAATGCAGGTCGAGGCGGCCATTCTCGCGACGGAAATTAAACAACATAATCCGCAACTCCACGAAACGTTGCTCAGCCACATTGAGCAACTGCAACAACACCAGGGAAACACCATAGAAATTCGTTACACCACGCATGAACAATTCAAAAAACAAACCGCAGACAGTCAGGCGGTAATTCGCAGCGGAGAGTGTTCTCCGTATGCGAATATCATTCTCTGTGCTGGCGTCACGTTCTGAGGCCATCATGAACGCATTACTGCAACTCAAAGGGATCGATAAAGCGTTCCCGGGCGTAAAAGCGCTATCCGGCGCCGCGCTGAATGTCTACCCAGGCCGCGTAATGGCGCTGGTGGGCGAAAACGGCGCGGGCAAATCCACCATGATGAAAGTGCTGACCGGGATCTATACCCGTGATGCCGGTTCTTTATTGTGGTTGGGAAAAGAGACCACCTTTAACGGCCCTAAATCCTCCCAGGAAGCCGGAATCGGTATCATCCACCAGGAGCTGAATTTGATCCCGCAACTCACTATCGCCGAGAACATTTTTCTTGGCCGTGAGTTCGTTAATCGCTTTGGCAAAATTGACTGGAAGAAGATGTACGCCGAAGCCGATCTGCTGCTTGCCAAACTGAATCTGCGCTTTAAAAGCGACAGACTGGTCGGTGAACTGTCGATTGGCGATCAGCAGATGGTTGAAATTGCCAAAGTGCTGAGCTTTGAATCGAAGGTCATCATTATGGATGAACCGACGGATGCGCTCACCGATACCGAAACCGAATCCCTGTTCCGCGTCATTCGCGAACTGAAATCTCAGGGACGCGGCATTGTCTATATTTCTCACCGCATGAAAGAGATCTTCGAGATTTGTGACGACGTGACCGTTTTTCGCGACGGGCAGTTTATTGCCGAGCGTGAAGTCGCCTCGCTGACCGAAGACTCGCTGATTGAAATGATGGTGGGACGTAAGCTGGAAGATCAATACCCGCGCCTGGAAAAAGCGCCGGGTGATATTCGCCTGAAGGTCGATAACCTGTGCGGCCCTGGCGTAAACGATGTTTCATTCACGCTACGTAAAGGCGAGATCCTTGGCGTATCGGGGCTGATGGGTGCCGGACGTACCGAGCTGATGAAAGTGTTGTACGGCGCATTGCCGCGCACCAGCGGTTACGTCACGCTTGATGGCCATGAAGTGGTCACCCGTTCGCCGCAGGATGGGTTGGCTAACGGCATCGTCTATATTTCTGAAGACCGTAAACGCGATGGTTTAGTGCTGGGCATGTCGGTGAAAGAGAACATGTCACTAACCGCGCTGCGTTATTTCAGTCGCGCTGGTGGAAGCCTTAAACATAAAGACGAGCAGCAGGCGGTAGGTGATTTTATTCGTCTGTTCAATGTTAAAACGCCATCGATGGAACAGGCTATCGGCCTGCTTTCTGGCGGTAATCAGCAGAAAGTGGCGATTGCGCGCGGTCTGATGACCCGACCAAAAGTCCTGATCCTCGATGAACCAACGCGCGGCGTTGACGTTGGGGCTAAGAAAGAAATCTATCAGCTTATCAACCAGTTTAAGGCCGATGGGCTGAGCATCATTCTGGTCTCCTCTGAGATGCCAGAAGTATTGGGCATGAGCGATCGAATTATCGTTATGCATGAAGGGCATCTCGGCGGTGAGTTCACTCGCGAGCAGGCCACTCAGGAAGTATTAATGGCTGCCGCTGTGGGCAAGCTTAATCGCGTGAATCAGGAGTAAAAAAGATGACTACCCAGGCTGTTTCTGGTCGCCGTTATTTCACTAAAGCATGGCTTCTGGAGCAAAAGTCGCTTATCGCTCTGTTAGTGCTGATCGCGATTGTTTCCACCATGAGCCCTAACTTTTTTACCGTTAATAACCTGTTCAACATCCTCCAGCAAACGTCGGTGAACGCCATCATGGCCGTTGGCATGACGCTGGTTATCCTGACGTCGGGGATCGATCTGTCTGTCGGTTCTTTGCTGGCGCTTACCGGTGCGGTTGCGGCTTCCATTGTAGGGATTGAAGTCAATGCGCTGGTGGCTGTCGCTGCGGCCCTGGCGCTCGGTGCTGCTATTGGCGCGGTAACCGGGGTGATTGTCGCGAAAGGCCGGGTACAGGCGTTTATCGCGACCCTGGTGATGATGCTGCTGCTGCGTGGTGTGACCATGGTATACACCAACGGCAGTCCGGTTAATACCGGGTTTACTGACAATGCCGATCTGTTTGGCTGGTTTGGTATTGGTCGTCCGTTAGGCGTCCCTACGCCTGTGTGGATTATGGGGATTGTCTTCCTCGCGGCGTGGTACATGCTGCACCACACTCGTCTGGGTCGTTATATCTATGCGCTGGGCGGTAACGAAGCGGCAACGCGCCTGTCCGGTATCAGCGTAAGTAAAATCAAAATTATCGTTTATTCCCTGTGTGGTCTGCTGGCATCGCTGGCGGGCATCATTGAAGTAGCGCGCCTCTCCTCTGCGCAACCGACGGCAGGTACTGGCTATGAGCTGGATGCTATCGCCGCGGTGGTGTTAGGTGGTACCAGCCTGGCGGGCGGTAAAGGACGTATTGTTGGGACGCTGATCGGCGCATTGATTCTTGGTTTCCTCAATAATGGTTTGAATTTGTTAGGTGTATCCTCCTATTACCAGATGATCGTCAAAGCGGTGGTGATTTTGCTGGCGGTACTGGTAGACAACAAAAAGCAGTAACAACGATTACAGGACATCTTAAATATGAACATGAAAAAACTGGCTACCCTGGTTTCTGCTGTTGCGCTGAGCGCCACCGTGAGCGCGAATGCGATGGCGAAAGATACCATTGCGCTGGTGGTCTCCACCCTCAACAACCCGTTCTTTGTTTCTTTGAAGGATGGGGCGCAAAAAGAGGCCGATAAGCTGGGCTACAACCTGGTGATTCTGGACTCACAGAACAACCCGGCGAAAGAGCTGGCTAACGTTCAGGATTTAACGGTTCGTGGAACTAAAATTCTGCTGATTAACCCGACGGACTCCGATGCTGTTGGTAACGCTGTGAAGATGGCTAACCAGGCGAAAATTCCGGTTATCACCCTTGACCGCGTTGCGTCCAAAGGCGAAGTAGTAAGCCATATTGCATCTGATAACGTGCTGGGCGGTAAGATTGCGGGCGATTACATCGCGAAGAAAGCGGGTGAAGGCGCGAAAGTTATCGAACTGCAGGGTATTGCCGGTACTTCAGCGGCGCGTGAGCGTGGCGAAGGTTTCCAGCAGGCTGTTGCGGCACACAAATTTAACGTACTGGCCAGCCAGCCGGCCGACTTCGACCGCACCAAAGGTCTGAACGTCATGCAGAACCTGCTTACCGCGCATCCTGACGTGCAGGCCGTATTTGCCCAGAACGATGAAATGGCGTTGGGTGCGCTGCGCGCACTGCAAACTGCGGGTAAATCTGATGTGATGGTGGTTGGATTTGACGGTACTCCAGATGGCGAAAAAGCAGTAAATGATGGCAAACTGGCTGCGACCATTGCTCAGCTGCCGGATCAGATCGGCGCGAAAGGCGTTGAGACTGCGGATAAAGTCCTGAAAGGCGAGAAGGTTCAGGCTAAATATCCGGTTGACCTGAAGCTGGTCATCAAGCAGTAATACCGATTCAGGTCGCTCGCGGCCTGATGGAGACATAAAGACGCCATCCCCGTATCGGGTTTTGGGGATGAAAGCGTAAAAAGAAAAGCAGGGCACGCGCCACCCTAATCCGGTGGCGCACTTTGACTTGGAACACCAAATATGAAAACCGCAGGCAACCTCGTTGTTCTTGGCAGTATCAATGCCGATCACATCCTCAACCTTAACTCTTTCCCGACACCTGGTGAAACCGTAACCGGTAACCATTATCAGGTCGCATTTGGTGGTAAAGGCGCGAATCAGGCTGTTGCTGCGGGGCGTAGTGGCGCGAATATCGCATTTATTGCCTGTACGGGTGATGATGATATTGGCGAAAGTGTTCGTAAACAGTTAGCCAAAGATAATATCGATATTGCGCCGATTAGCGTAATTTCGGGGGAATCGACCGGTGTGGCTTTGATTTTTGTGAATGGTGAAGGTGAGAACGTCATCGGCATTCATGCTGGTGCGAACGCGGCACTTTCGCCTGCGCTGGTGGAAGCTCAGCATGAGCGTATTGCCCAGGCGTCTGCCTTACTGATGCAGTTAGAGTCACCGATCGAAAGCGTACTGGCTGCGGCAAAGATTGCACATCAAAATAAGACCACGGTAGCCCTTAACCCGGCCCCGGCACGTGAACTTTCTGACGAACTGCTGGCGCTGGTGGATATTATTACCCCGAATGAAACCGAGGCTGAAAAGCTCACGGGGATCCGGGTTGAAAACGATGAAGACGCGGCCAAAGCTGCGCAGGCATTGCACGCGAAGGGGATCCATACTGTACTGATTACCTTAGGCAGTCGCGGGGTGTGGGCCAGCGTAAATGGTGAAGGTCAGCGTGTGCCTGGGTTTAAAGTGGACGCTGTTGATACCATCGCCGCTGGGGATACCTTTAACGGCGCGTTAATTACAGCGTTACTGGAAGAGACTCCGCTGCCTGAAGCTATCCGATTTGCACATGCCGCTGCGGCGATTGCGGTCACCCGTAAGGGCGCACAGCCTTCCGTTCCATGGCGCGAAGAAATAGAAGCGTTTTTAAGTCAACAGAGGTAACGCTTGGCTACAATGAAGGACGTCGCCCGCCTGGCGGGGGTTTCCACGTCGACGGTTTCTCACGTCATTAATAAAGATCGCTTTGTCAGTGAGTCTGTCACTGACAAAGTTGAAGCGGCGATTAAAGAGCTTAACTACGCGCCCTCAGCGCTGGCGCGTAGTCTCAAGTTAAACCAGACCCACACTATTGGCATGTTAATCACTGCCAGTACCAACCCCTTTTATTCTGAGCTGGTGCGCGGCGTTGAACGTAGTTGTTTTGAACGCGGCTACAGCCTGGTGCTGTGCAACACTGAAGGTGATGAACAGCGCATGAACCGTAATCTGGAAACGTTAATGCAAAAACGGGTGGACGGCTTGCTGCTGCTCTGCACGGAAACACATCAACCTTCCAGGGAGATCATGCAACGCTATCCTTCTATACCGACCGTCATGATGGACTGGTCGCCTTTTGATGGTGAAAGCGATCTGATCCAGGATAACTCCCTGTTGGGCGGGGATTTAGCCACTCAACATCTTATCGAAAAAGGTTTTACGCGCATTGCCTGCATCACCGGGCCGCTGGATAAAACCCCGGCGCGTTTACGTCTGGAAGGATATCGGGCGGCAATGAAGCGGGCGGGGCTGCCGGTCCCGGAAGGTTACGAGATTACCGGTGACTTTGAGTTCGGCGGCGGCTTTGAAGCTATGCAAACGTTGCTGTCGCATAAACAGCGACCGCAGGCCGTTTTTACCGGCAATGATGCCATGGCGGTTGGCGCGTATCAGGCTCTGTACCAATCGGGATTGCGCATTCCGCAGGATATGGCGGTGGTGGGTTATGATGATATCGAGCTGGCGCGCTATATGACGCCGCCGCTGACGACCATCCATCAACCAAAAGATGAACTGGGCGAACTGGCCATCGATGTATTAATCCACCGGATGGCGCAGCCCGCATTACAGCAACAGCGCCTGCAACTTACTCCTGTTTTGATGGAGCGGGGGTCGGTTTAGGATTATGTCGCTCTTTAATCAGGTTACGTCCATCTTTTGCTTTTAGCAGCATGAACATCAGCGCAGACACTACCGTGATAGCGCCCATCGTCATAAAGGTGTAGTGGAACTGTTCGACCGTATTGGTTCCTTCCATACCTTCATAGATACGCAGAACGGCAGCGCTGATGGCGACCCCTAAACTGATTGATAACTGCTGAGTAACGGCCAGCACACTGTTGCCGCTGCTGGCGTTTTCATCGGTCAGGTCCGCCAGAGTGATGGTATTCATGGAGGTAAACTGGGTGGACATCGCCATACCCAAAATGAACAACGGCAGGATCAACATCCAGACCGGCATGGCGGGAGATTGCAATGCGAACTGCGCAATCATCAGGCCGATAAATACCGTAACACCCACCAGTGTGGTTCTGTAGCCGAGCCGGCGCAGCACCTGCGTCACCATTGATTTTGCCAGTATTGATCCCAGCGCCGTTGGCGCCATCATGCAACCGGCTATCAGCGCCGGGTATCCAAAGCCTACCTGCAACATCAGCGGCATTAAGAAGGGCACGCACCCTGTACCCAGACGAGTGGCAAGGTTTCCGACGATCCCGACGGAAAAAGTTCGGGTCTTAAATATAGGAAGCGATATTAGCGGCGTTGGGTGACGACGCGCGTGGCGAATGTAGGCGAGCAGTAACAGAATGCTGGCAAGAATAATGCTGAGCGCTATCCAGGTCTCGACAAGCTTCTCACCGAACAGCTCTACCCCGCTGGAAAACAACACCAGGCTCAAACCAAACAGAAAGAAACCGGTCATATCAAAACCGCGGCGCGGCGTGGTGAAGTTCGGCATATATTTACGGGCATAGAAGATACCGGCAACCCCAATTGGAATATTAATCAGGAAGATCCAGTGCCAACTGGCCCACGTGACCAGTACACCGCCCAATACTGGACCTAAAATCGGCCCCACAAGTCCAGGCATGGTTACGAAGTTAAGCACGGGAAGCAGTTCGCTGCGGGGGTAAGCACGTAATAATGCCAGACGGGCAACGGGCATCATCATGGCGCCGCCAATGCCCTGAATGACGCGGAAAATCACCAGTTCGCTTAGGGAGCTGGACAGCGCACAGGCCAGCGAACCCAGCGTAAACAGGCTCACAGCTATCATAAAGACGCGCCGGGTACCGAACCTGTCTGCCAGCCATCCACTCACCGGGATCAGCATCGCGACCGTCAGGGTGTAACTGATAATGGCTGACTGCATGGCGAGCGGAGAGCGGTTAAGGCTGTGTGCTATTGCGGGTAAGGCGGTATTGAGGATCGTGGCGTCTAGTGCCTGCATAAAAAAGGCCATGGCTGCTATCCACGGTAGCCCGGCCATACTGCGTGATTTCTTTTCTGACATATTATTTATCCGGTAGCACGTTCGGTGCTATCAGCAATGCCTGACAGGCAGCGAAGGCGCGATCGCCATCGCTCTCATCTATTGCGTCGACAATGGCCTGGTGTAAATCCAGCTTGACCACGTCGTTATAGGTAATAGAGGTAAAGTAGGTCTGGTAAACGGAATGGAAGAGTGACGCGAAGGAGATAAGGAACGGGTTCGCACTCATTTCATAGATGTGTTCATGCCAGGCGATATCAACCTCAATCCAACGCTCGCGTCTGAAGTTTCTTTTCAGCTCGACCATTTCTTCCATCAGCGTGTTGAGATGCGCTTTCTGTTCTGCCGTACCTATAGTCGCCGCCAGTAAACACGCCTGAGGCTCCAGGCTGATACGCATCACCAGAAAATGTTTAATGACCTGAGAGAAATTATCTTCTGTCATCCACCAGGTGAGCAGCTCCTGGTCGAGGAAGTTCCAGTTTGCCTGCGGCATGACGCGTGTACCAATACGCGGGCGCGGTAATACCATACCTTTTGCCGTTAACGTCTTTACCGCTTCTCTTACCGCGGTACGACTTACGCCAAACTGATCGCCCAGCTCTATTTCGCCAGGCAATATAGCGCCCGGTGCGTATTCACCTTTTAATATTCGCTGAGCCAGCTTTTCGGCCAGAACGTAGGACAGGTTTTTCTGTGCGGCTAGCTGTTGGGCATTTAACGGCATGAATGGTTTTCCTTACTTTATTTCCTATTCATTAGTATGCCACCTGGAAGTGTTATTGCGGCTGCAAAAACGGCAATTTGCTTATTTTATGGCATGTTAATGGTGGTTTTGCTGAAAAAACACGCACTCGGAAAGTTATTTTAAATTTCCCCTTGTCAGCCTGAAATAACTCCCTATAATGCGCCTCCACTGACACGGAACAACGGATTACAAACCGCCGGGTCAGCGGAGAAAAGCGAAAATAAACGCTTGACTCTGTAGCGGGATGGCGTAATATGCACACCCCGCGCCGCTGAGAAAAAGCGAAGCGGCACTGCTCTTTAACAATTTATCAGACAATCTGTGTGGGCACTCGAAGATACGGATTCTTAACGTCGCAAGACGAAAAATGAATACCAAGTCTCTGAGTGAACACGTAATTCATTACGAAGTTTAATTCACGAGCATCAAACTTAAATTGAAGAGTTTGATCATGGCTCAGATTGAACGCTGGCGGCAGGCCTAACACATGCAAGTCGAACGGTAGCACAGAGGAGCTTGCTCCTTGGGTGACGAGTGGCGGACGGGTGAGTAATGTCTGGGAAACTGCCCGATGGAGGGGGATAACTACTGGAAACGGTAGCTAATACCGCATAACGTCGCAAGACCAAAGAGGGGGACCTTCGGGCCTCTTGCCATCGGATGTGCCCAGATGGGATTAGCTAGTAGGTGGGGTAACGGCTCACCTAGGCGACGATCCCTAGCTGGTCTGAGAGGATGACCAGCCACACTGGAACTGAGACACGGTCCAGACTCCTACGGGAGGCAGCAGTGGGGAATATTGCACAATGGGCGCAAGCCTGATGCAGCCATGCCGCGTGTATGAAGAAGGCCTTCGGGTTGTAAAGTACTTTCAGCGAGGAGGAAGGTGTTGTGGTTAATAACCGCAGCAATTGACGTTACTCGCAGAAGAAGCACCGGCTAACTCCGTGCCAGCAGCCGCGGTAATACGGAGGGTGCAAGCGTTAATCGGAATTACTGGGCGTAAAGCGCACGCAGGCGGTCTGTCAAGTCGGATGTGAAATCCCCGGGCTCAACCTGGGAACTGCATCCGAAACTGGCAGGCTAGAGTCTTGTAGAGGGGGGTAGAATTCCAGGTGTAGCGGTGAAATGCGTAGAGATCTGGAGGAATACCGGTGGCGAAGGCGGCCCCCTGGACAAAGACTGACGCTCAGGTGCGAAAGCGTGGGGAGCAAACAGGATTAGATACCCTGGTAGTCCACGCCGTAAACGATGTCGACTTGGAGGTTGTGCCCTTGAGGCGTGGCTTCCGGAGCTAACGCGTTAAGTCGACCGCCTGGGGAGTACGGCCGCAAGGTTAAAACTCAAATGAATTGACGGGGGCCCGCACAAGCGGTGGAGCATGTGGTTTAATTCGATGCAACGCGAAGAACCTTACCTACTCTTGACATCCAGAGAACTTAGCAGAGATGCTTTGGTGCCTTCGGGAACTCTGAGACAGGTGCTGCATGGCTGTCGTCAGCTCGTGTTGTGAAATGTTGGGTTAAGTCCCGCAACGAGCGCAACCCTTATCCTTTGTTGCCAGCGGTTCGGCCGGGAACTCAAAGGAGACTGCCAGTGATAAACTGGAGGAAGGTGGGGATGACGTCAAGTCATCATGGCCCTTACGAGTAGGGCTACACACGTGCTACAATGGCATATACAAAGAGAAGCGACCTCGCGAGAGCAAGCGGACCTCATAAAGTATGTCGTAGTCCGGATTGGAGTCTGCAACTCGACTCCATGAAGTCGGAATCGCTAGTAATCGTGGATCAGAATGCCACGGTGAATACGTTCCCGGGCCTTGTACACACCGCCCGTCACACCATGGGAGTGGGTTGCAAAAGAAGTAGGTAGCTTAACCTTCGGGAGGGCGCTTACCACTTTGTGATTCATGACTGGGGTGAAGTCGTAACAAGGTAACCGTAGGGGAACCTGCGGTTGGATCACCTCCTTACCTTAAAGAACCGACCTTTGTAGTGCTCACACAGATTGTCTGATGAAAAGTAAATAGCAAGGCGTCTTGCGATTGAGACTTCAGTGTCCCCTTCGTCTAGAGGCCCAGGACACCGCCCTTTCACGGCGGTAACAGGGGTTCGAATCCCCTAGGGGACGCCACTTGCTGGTATGTGTGAGTGAAAGTCGCCGACCGAAGTATCTCAAAACAGACTTTCGAGTCTCGTTTGAGATATTTGCTCTTTAAAAATCTGGATCAAGCTGAAAATTGAAACGACACACTGTTTCATTTCTCCGTAAACAAGAAATGAAAAGCGGTGTGTCCGAGTCTCTCAAATTTTCGCAACACTGAAATGTTTTACGAAACATCTTCGGGTTGTGAGGTTAAGCGACTAAGCGTACACGGTGGATGCCCTGGCAGTCAGAGGCGATGAAGGACGTGCTAATCTGCGATAAGCGTCGGTAAGGTGATATGAACCGTTATAACCGGCGATTTCCGAATGGGGAAACCCAGTGTGATTCGTCACACTATCATTACGTGAATACATAGCGTAATGAAGCGAACCGGGGGAACTGAAACATCTAAGTACCCCGAGGAAAAGAAATCAACCGAGATTCCCCCAGTAGCGGCGAGCGAACGGGGAGCAGCCCAGAGTCTGAATCAGCATGTGTGGTAGTGGAACGGTCTGGAAAGTCCGACGGTACAGGGTGATAGTCCCGTACACAAAAGTGCATGTGTTGTGAACTCGAAGAGTAGGGCGGGACACGTGGTATCCTGTCTGAATATGGGGGGACCATCCTCCAAGGCTAAATACTCCTGACTGACCGATAGTGAACCAGTACCGTGAGGGAAAGGCGAAAAGAACCCCGGCGAGGGGAGTGAAAAAGAACCTGAAACCGTGTACGTACAAGCAGTGGGAGCCTCTTTATGGGGTGACTGCGTACCTTTTGTATAATGGGTCAGCGACTTATATTCTGTAGCAAGGTTAACCGAATAGGGGAGCCGAAGGGAAACCGAGTCTTAACTGGGCGTTAAGTTGCAGGGTATAGACCCGAAACCCGGTGATCTAGCCATGGGCAGGTTGAAGGTTGGGTAACACTAACTGGAGGACCGAACCGACTAATGTTGAAAAATTAGCGGATGACTTGTGGCTGGGGGTGAAAGGCCAATCAAACCGGGAGATAGCTGGTTCTCCCCGAAAGCTATTTAGGTAGCGCCTCGTGAACTCATCTTCGGGGGTAGAGCACTGTTTCGGCTAGGGGGTCATCCCGACTTACCAACCCGATGCAAACTGCGAATACCGAAGAATGTTATCACGGGAGACACACGGCGGGTGCTAACGTCCGTCGTGAAGAGGGAAACAACCCAGACCGCCAGCTAAGGTCCCAAAGTCATGGTTAAGTGGGAAACGATGTGGGAAGGCACAGACAGCCAGGATGTTGGCTTAGAAGCAGCCATCATTTAAAGAAAGCGTAATAGCTCACTGGTCGAGTCGGCCTGCGCGGAAGATGTAACGGGGCTAAACCATGCACCGAAGCTGCGGCAGCGACACTATGTGTTGTTGGGTAGGGGAGCGTTCTGTAAGCCGTTGAAGGTGTGCTGTGAGGCATGCTGGAGGTATCAGAAGTGCGAATGCTGACATAAGTAACGATAATGCGGGTGAAAAACCCGCACGCCGGAAGACCAAGGGTTCCTGTCCAACGTTAATCGGGGCAGGGTGAGTCGACCCCTAAGGCGAGGCCGAAAGGCGTAGTCGATGGGAAACAGGTTAATATTCCTGTACTTGGTGTTACTGCGAAGGGGGGACGGAGAAGGCTATGTTAGCCGGGCGACGGTTGTCCCGGTTTAAGCATGTAGGCGGAGATTCCAGGTAAATCCGGAGTCTTGCTAACGCTGAGGTGTGATGACGAGGCACTACGGTGCTGAAGTAACAAATGCCCTGCTTCCAGGAAAAGCCTCTAAGCATCAGGTAACACGAAATCGTACCCCAAACCGACACAGGTGGTCAGGTAGAGAATACCAAGGCGCTTGAGAGAACTCGGGTGAAGGAACTAGGCAAAATGGTGCCGTAACTTCGGGAGAAGGCACGCTGATATGTAGGTGAAGTGATTTACTCATGGAGCTGAAATCAGTCGAAGATACCAGCTGGCTGCAACTGTTTATTAAAAACACAGCACTGTGCAAACACGAAAGTGGACGTATACGGTGTGACGCCTGCCCGGTGCCGGAAGGTTAATTGATGGGGTTATCCGTAAGGAGAAGCTCTTGATCGAAGCCCCGGTAAACGGCGGCCGTAACTATAACGGTCCTAAGGTAGCGAAATTCCTTGTCGGGTAAGTTCCGACCTGCACGAATGGCGTAATGATGGCCAGGCTGTCTCCACCCGAGACTCAGTGAAATTGAACTCGCTGTGAAGATGCAGTGTACCCGCGGCAAGACGGAAAGACCCCGTGAACCTTTACTATAGCTTGACACTGAACACTGGTCCTTGATGTGTAGGATAGGTGGGAGGCTTTGAAGTGTGGACGCCAGTCTGCATGGAGCCAACCTTGAAATACCACCCTTTAATGGCTGGTGTTCTAACGTAGACCCGTGATCCGGGTTGCGGACAGTGTCTGGTGGGTAGTTTGACTGGGGCGGTCTCCTCCTAAAGAGTAACGGAGGAGCACGAAGGTTAGCTAATCCTGGTCGGACATCAGGAGGTTAGTGCAAAGGCATAAGCTAGCTTGACTGCGAGAGTGACGGCTCGAGCAGGTGCGAAAGCAGGTCTTAGTGATCCGGTGGTTCTGAATGGAAGGGCCATCGCTCAACGGATAAAAGGTACTCCGGGGATAACAGGCTGATACCGCCCAAGAGTTCATATCGACGGCGGTGTTTGGCACCTCGATGTCGGCTCATCACATCCTGGGGCTGAAGTAGGTCCCAAGGGTATGGCTGTTCGCCATTTAAAGTGGTACGCGAGCTGGGTTTAGAACGTCGTGAGACAGTTCGGTCCCTATCTGCCGTGGGCGCTGGAGAATTGAGGGGGGCTGCTCCTAGTACGAGAGGACCGGAGTGGACGCATCACTGGTGTTCGGGTTGTCATGCCAATGGCATTGCCCGGTAGCTAAATGCGGAAGAGATAAGTGCTGAAAGCATCTAAGCACGAAACTTGCCCCGAGATGAGTTCTCCCTGACCCTTTAAGGGTCCTGAAGGAACGTTGAAGACGACGACGTTGATAGGTCGGGTGTGTAAGCGTAGCGATACGTTGAGCTAACCGATACTAATGAACCGTGAGGCTTAACCTTACAACGCCGAAGGTGTTTTGGCGAAAGAGACATCGAAATTCAGCTTGATTACAGATTACATCGACAGACCTGAGAGGTGTGTTGATAAACAGAATTTGTCTGGCGGCTGTAGCGCGGTGGTCCCACCTGACCCCATGCCGAACTCAGAAGTGAAACGCCGTAGCGCCGATGGTAGTGTGGGGTCTCCCCATGCGAGAGTAGGGAACTGCCAGGCATCAAATTGCAGTAAACCGGGATGAATAATCCGGGTAGTGACAAAGAAATTCGGTGGAGCGGTAGTTCAGTTGGTTAGAATACCTGCCTGTCACGCAGGGGGTCGCGGGTTCGAGTCCCGTCCGTTCCGCCACTTATTAGAAAATTAAGCCTGCTACCAAGCAGGCTTAATGATAAGAAAATTTAGGGGCGTAGCTCAGTTGGTAGAGCACCGGTCTCCAAAACCGGGTGTCGCGAGTTCGAGTCTCTCCGCCCCTGCCAGAAATAATCCTTAGCATTTTTGCTAAGGATTTTTTTTATCTGCAATTTGAATTGTGCCTTCCTGCTGTTTTACTCCCGGCATCCTTGCCTATATTTTCTTTAATTTTCCAGAATATTCGTTCTTAGCAGATCGCAAATTAGTCCATTTTTATCGCTGTTTTGCAGCCAAACTGCATATAAAGGACGTGAAAGCGTTGTACTGTCGGTAACCGTATGGAGATCGCTTTTGGTTTTGGCCCAGTTGACGGGAAGCCAGCTAAAGCCCTTAATCACTGAAAGTTGCTGCCTGGCCAATTCTGCCGAACTGGTGGTGAGTACCGGCACTTCATCTCCCGCTATTAGTCCCGCTTCGTGTTGTTGAAAATCGGGTCCCCATTCCAGGCGTAAATAATTCAGCTCATCTTTGGTTTGCGAAGGAGAACTGCAATAGAGCGCCAGTGTGAAATATCCCAACAGTTGGCTGCTAAATTCGTCCATTTTGGGTGTTTCGGTAGTAATCAGTAGATCAAGCTGTCGTTCATGAAGCTGTTTTACTAACGATTGGCGTTGAGCGATCCTCGCTTCAAACTGCAGGCTGGATTGTGGCTCCTGAGATTGATACAAACGCTTCAACCAGTCATTAAGCATGCACTCCCAGAGAGATGCGCTGGCACCGATAGAAAACTCGTTATGCCGCGAGGTATTCGCGACTTCCTTACGTGCTGCCTGCCACGTATTCATCAACGTTTCGGCGTAAGGCAATAATTTTTCACCTGCAGCGGTTAAACGGATATTGTTTCTGTGTCGGGTGAACAGGTTTACACCCAATTGATTTTCCAGTTGTCTGATCCGGAAACTAACCGCTGATTGGGTCAGGTAGAGCGCTTCAGCAGCCCTGCCAAAGTGGCGTGTCCGGCTAACTTCCAGGAAAGTTTTTAACAATTCCGTATCCACAACTCGCTCCATAAAATTATTTGTCGTTATGATTTAAATCTTTTGTTTGACGCTCTGTCAAGCGTAACTAATACTCCGCGCCATAAATAGCTCGGCCAAAGAATTAGGAGCGTGCAGGATGGCGGAAAGCTTTACGACGACTAATCGATATTTCGATAATAAATATTATCCCCGCGGATTCTCCCGTCATGGTGATTTCACCATTAAAGAAGCACAACTGCTTGAGCGTCACGGTTATGCTTTCAACGAGCTGGATCTGGGCAAGCGTGAGCCGGTAACTGAAGAAGAAAAACTGTTTGTTGCGGTATGCCGTGGTGAACGTGAGCCGGTTACCGAAGCTGAACGTGTGTGGTCTAAATACATGACGCGTATTAAGCGTCCAAAACGCTTCCACACCTTATCGGGTGGGAAACCTCAGGTGGAAGGCGCAGAAGACTACACCGAATCTGATGATTAATAAAAAAAGGGCGAAAGCCCTTTTTTTATGTCAGTAGTTTCTGCAGATGAATGAGTAACCTGTCTATCGCTCGGTACCCAACGGCCTCCTGTAAATGCTGGCGAGAGATGTGATCACATTGTTCGATATCCGCAATCGTTCGAGCGACCTTAATCAGGCGTAGCCAGGCGCGGATAGACAATCCGAGATGCGCGAGCGTTTCTTCAAGCCACTGTGCATCGTCGCTACGCAGTAGGCAGTATTTATGGATATCCTGACTGTCCAGATGTGCGTTTAACTTATTTTGCCGCTGATACTGACGCTCTCGCGCTGCCATAACACGTTGCTTCACCGTTGCGCTATTTTCCCCTTTCATCGCGCTCTGGCTGAGTATACCGGGCGGCGGTAAGGGAATTTCGAGGGAGAGGTCGAAGCGGTCAAGAAATGGACCTGACAATCGATTTAGGTAGCGCAGCGTCTGTTCTGGGGTACAGCGGTTATGGTTCCCCTGATAATGGCCCGTCGGGCTTGGATTCATCGCAGCTATGAGTTGAAAGCGTGCGGGATAGGTTATTTTTGCTCTGGTGCGAGATAGATGGATCTGCCCGGACTCGATGGGTTCGCGCAGTGCATCCAGCGTGCGCCGCTCAAACTCGGGTAGTTCATCCAGAAACAGTATGCCGTTGTGCGCTAAAGAGATCTCTCCTGGCGCAGGAATAGAGCCTCCACCGACCATGGCGGTTAATGAAGCACTGTGATGTGGCGAGCGAAAAGGGCGTTGCTTCCACTGTTTTTGTATCGTGTCGGAATGGATCAGACTGAGTATCGCGGCACTTTCCAGCGCTTCATCGTTGCTAAGTGGAGGGAGCAGCCCTCTGAGTCGACTGGCTAGCATAGTCTTTCCCGTACCCGGCGGGCCGATGAGCAAGAGATTGTGGCCGCCTGCTGCGGTAAGCTCCAGCCCGCGTTTACCCTGTTCCTGGCCGATAACATCGCTCAGATCATCAGCTAATGCGTTAGGCGTAAAATCTGCGGATGATGGCCTGTCTAAATCATGCTTACCTTCGAGAAATGCGCATACGGTCTGCAGGTGATCGGCGATCAGGCACCCTTCGCCGTGTATCAGTCCAACTTCAGCGGCATTCTCTTTTGCGACAATAATTCGCCTGCCTGCACGAATGGCCTCGGTTGCGCTTGATATCGCGCCGGGAACGCCGCGTAGCGCGCCTGTAAGCGCTAATTCACCTACCAGCTCGTAGGTGTCGAGATTGTGGGGTGTAAGCTGCTCAGAAGCGGCCAGAAGCGCAACAGCGATAGGTAAATCATATCGCCCCCCTTCTTTCGGGAGATCGGCCGGAGCGAGGTTTATAGTTATCTTCTTTGCCGGGAATTCATAACCGCTATTAATAATCGCACTGCGTACCCGATCGCGAGCCTCTTTCACCGTCGTTTCGGGCAGCCCCACCATGGTTAAACCAGGCAGGCCGTTGCTGATATGTACCTCGATGGTAATGGCTGGCGCATTCACGCCTAGCGCGGCGCGTGTGTGAACAATCGATAGTGACATAATTCCTCCTGATAAAAGTATTATGTCGCAATACATCGCGGCAAGATTTCATATAATTGCGGTTTTTAGATGCTGATTCCCGTATTTTTGCGCAACGTATAACTGCTTGCATTAAGCCTGGAATGACGCCCGCAAATGCTTTTGAATGGTGTTTGTATTGGGGATCGGGTTACCGAGGATCGCCTGAAGCGTGAAATATTTTCATTTTTGATTTTTTTGTATAAAAAACAACGGTATTTATCTAAACCGTTAACGACGTCAGAAAAACGAATAAAAAAATATCTTGTGTCATTTGCAAATTCTATGGTAACTCTTTAGGTATTCCTTCGAACAAGATGCAAGAAAATACAAAAATGACAGCCCTTCTACGAGTGATTAGCCTGGTCGTGATTAGCGTGGTGGTGATTATTATCCCACCGTGCGGGGCTGCACTTGGACGAGGAAAGGCTTAGAAAACAAGCCTTAACGAACTAAGACCCCCGCACCGAAAGGTCCGGGGGTTTTTTTTGACCTTAAAAACATACACGAGGAGCAGAAAGTGAACGGTAGCATAAAATTCTGTTTCTCTAGATTTACGGCGGGGATGTAACTATGAATGGGGCACAGTGGGTGGTACATGCGTTGCGTGCACAAGGGGTTCAAACCGTCTTTGGTTATCCTGGTGGCGCAATTATGCCGGTTTACGATGCGTTGTATGACGGCGGCGTAGAGCACCTGTTGTGCCGACACGAGCAGGGTGCGGCAATGGCGGCGATTGGCTATGCCCGTGCGACCGGTAAAACCGGCGTTTGTATCGCTACCTCCGGCCCTGGCGCAACCAACCTGATCACGGGCCTTGCCGATGCGCTGTTAGATTCTGTTCCAGTGGTGGCGATCACCGGTCAGGTGGCATCACCTTTCATCGGAACGGATGCGTTCCAGGAAGTGGACGTGCTGGGGATGTCTCTGTCCTGCACCAAACACAGCTTCCTGGTACAGTCACTCGAAGAGTTGCCGCGTATCATGGCTGAGGCTTTCGCCGTGGCGAATTCCGGTCGTCCGGGTCCGGTTCTGGTTGATATCCCGAAAGACATCCAATTAGCCAGCGGTACGCTGGAGCCATATTTTACGACCGTCGAAAACGTAGAGACGTTTCCGCACGCTGACGTTGAGCAGGCACGTAATATGCTGGCGCAGGCACAAAAACCCATCCTGTACGTAGGTGGTGGCGTAGGTATGGCGCAGGCGGTCCCGGCCCTGCGTGAATTTATCGCGGTAACCCAAATGCCGGTCGCCTGCACGCTGAAAGGTCTGGGCGCAGTAGATGCTGACTACCCGTACTATTTGGGCATGTTGGGAATGCACGGTACTAAAGCCGCGAATTTCGCGGTGCAAGAGTGCGATTTACTGATTGCGGTTGGCGCACGTTTTGATGACCGGGTGACTGGCAAGCTGAATACCTTTGCACCGAACGCCAGCGTAATCCACATGGATATCGACCCAGCGGAAATGAACAAACTGCGCCAGGCACACGTGGCGCTGCAGGGGGATTTAAATTCTCTTCTGCCAGCATTACAGCAATTGATGAAGATTGACGAATGGCGTCAGCACAGCGCTGAACTGCGCGCAGAACATACCTGGCGCTACGACCATCCGGGGGAAGCTATCTATGCGCCACTGTTGTTAAAGCAGTTATCCGATCGCAAACCTGCGGATAGCGTAGTGACAACGGATGTTGGCCAGCATCAGATGTGGTCGGCACAGCATATGACCTACACTCGCCCTGAAAACTTCATCACGTCGAGCGGTCTGGGGACGATGGGCTTTGGCCTGCCAGCAGCGGTTGGCGCGCAGGTTGCTCGCCCGAATGATACGGTAATCTGTATCTCCGGTGACGGTTCCTTCATGATGAATGTACAGGAATTGGGCACCGTAAAACGCAAGCAGTTGCCGCTGAAGATAGTTTTACTCGACAACCAGCGGTTAGGCATGGTGCGACAATGGCAGCAGCTGTTTTTCCAGGAACGTTATAGCGAAACCACCCTTACCGATAACCCCGATTTCCTCATGTTGGCCAGAGCCTTCGGCATTCCTGGTCAACACATCACCCGTAAAGACCAGGTTGAAGCGGCACTCGACACCATGCTGAATAGCGAGGGGCCATACTTGCTTCATGTCTCAATCGACGAACTTGAGAATGTCTGGCCTCTGGTGCCACCTGGCGCCAGTAACTCAGAAATGCTGGAGAAATTATCATGATGCAACATCAGGTCGCTGTTGAGGCTCGTTTCAATCCGGAAACGTTAGAACGTGTTTTACGCGTGGTACGCCATCGTGGTTTTCAGGTGTGCTCCATGAATATGGAAGCCGCCAGCGATGCGCAGAATATAAATATCGAATTGACCGTTGCCAGCCCCCGGTCGGTCGACTTACTGTTTAGTCAGTTAAGTAAACTGGTAGATGTTGCACATGTTGCTATCTGCCAGAGCACAACCACATCACAACAAATCCGCGCCTGAGCGCAAAAGGAAGAAAAATGACGACGAAAAAAGCTGATTACATTTGGTCTAATGGCGAGATGATTCGTTGGGAAGACGCGAAGGTCCACGTGATGTCCCACGCGCTGCACTACGGTACTTCTGTATTTGAAGGGATCCGTTGCTACGATTCTCACAAAGGGCCGGTAGTGTTCCGTCATCGCGAACATATGCAGCGTCTGCGTGATTCAGCCAAGATCTATCGTTTTCCCGTTTCTCAGAGCGTTGATGAGCTGATGGAGGCTTGCCGTGAGGTGATTCGTAAAAACAACCTGACCAGCGCCTATATCCGTCCGCTGGTGTTTGTTGGTGACGTAGGGATGGGCGTTAACCCGCCTGCGGGATACACCACTGATGTGATAATCGCCGCGTTCCCATGGGGGGCTTACCTCGGTGCTGAAGCGCTGGAGCAGGGGATCGACGCGATGGTTTCTTCCTGGAACCGCGTTGCGCCGAACACGATTCCTACCGCTGCTAAAGCAGGTGGTAACTATCTGTCTTCGCTGCTGGTGGGTAGTGAAGCGCGTCGTCATGGCTACCAGGAAGGCATTGCGCTGGATGTGAATGGCTACATCTCCGAAGGCGCGGGCGAAAACCTGTTTGAAGTAAAAGACGGCATTCTGTTTACCCCGCCATTTACCTCTTCCGCGCTGCCGGGTATCACCCGTGACGCGATCATTAAGCTGGCGAAAGATCTCGATATCGAAGTGCGTGAGCAGGTGCTGTCTCGTGAATCGCTGTACCTGGCCGACGAAGTGTTCATGTCCGGTACCGCGGCCGAAATCACCCCAGTACGCAGCGTCGATGGTATTCAGGTGGGCGAAGGCCGCTGCGGTCCGGTCACCAAACGCATCCAGCAGGCCTTCTTTGGCCTCTTCACCGGTGAAACGGAAGATAAATACGGCTGGTTGGATTCAGTAAACCAATAACAAAATTAATATTTCCCCAAAATAGTTCACGTTGCAGGAAGACGGCAACGCAGCGAGTCCCCTAGAGCTTACTTTAGTAGGTGGCTGGGGGGAGCGAGGCTGCCAACGCACCTGCGGCGTGAAATATGCAGGGGAAAGACAGACGGGAGTTAATCAAGCATGCCTAAGTATCGTTCTGCTACCACCACCCACGGCCGCAATATGGCGGGTGCCCGCGCACTGTGGCGCGCCACCGGGATGACCGATGATGACTTCGGTAAACCGATTATCGCTGTGGTGAACTCCTTTACCCAGTTTGTGCCGGGCCACGTCCACCTGCGCGATCTCGGTAAGCTGGTTGCCGAACAAATCGAAGCCTCAGGCGGCGTGGCGAAAGAGTTCAACACCATTGCCGTGGATGATGGTATCGCCATGGGTCATGGCGGCATGCTTTATTCACTGCCGTCGCGTGAGCTGATCGCCGATTCAGTGGAATATATGGTTAACGCCCACTGCGCCGATGCGATGGTCTGCATCTCTAACTGCGATAAAATCACCCCCGGGATGTTAATGGCCTCTCTGCGGCTGAATATTCCGGTGATCTTTGTTTCCGGCGGCCCAATGGAAGCCGGGAAAACCAAGCTCTCTGACCAAATCATCAAGCTTGATCTGGTTGATGCGATGATTCAGGGCGCAGACCCGAAAGTCTCCGACTCGCAGAGCGAGCAGGTTGAACGTTCGGCCTGTCCGACCTGCGGCTCGTGCTCCGGGATGTTCACCGCCAACTCGATGAACTGTCTGACCGAAGCGCTGGGTCTGTCGCAGCCGGGTAACGGTTCGCTGTTGGCGACTCATGCCGACCGTAAAGAGCTGTTCCTCAACGCAGGTAAACGCATAGTCGAGTTGACCAAACGCTACTACGAGCAGGATGACGCTTCAGCCCTGCCGCGCAACATTGCCAGCAAGGCGGCGTTTGAGAACGCCATGACGCTGGATATCGCGATGGGCGGCTCCACCAACACCGTTCTGCACCTGCTGGCGGCCGCGCAGGAAGCGGAAATCGACTTCACCATGAGTGATATTGATAAGTTGTCCCGCAAAGTCCCGCAGCTGTGTAAAGTTGCGCCGAGTACGCAGAAATACCATATGGAAGACGTGCACCGCGCGGGCGGCGTACTGGGCATTTTAGGCGAGCTGGATCGCGCCGGTCTACTGAACCGCGACGTGAAAAACGTGCTGGGACTGACTCTGCCTCAAACGCTCGATAGTTATGACGTTATGCTGACCAAAGACGACGCGGTGAAAAAAATGTTCCGCGCAGGTCCGGCTGGCATCCGTACCACCCAGGCGTTCTCGCAGGATTGTCGTTGGGACACCCTGGATGATGACCGCGCAGAAGGTTGCATTCGCTCGTTGGAACATGCTTACAGCAAAGACGGCGGCCTGGCAGTCCTGTACGGTAACTTCGCGGAAAACGGCTGTATCGTAAAAACTGCTGGTGTGGATGACAGCATCCTGAAATTCACCGGCCCGGCAAAAGTGTATGAAAGCCAAGACGATGCGGTTGAAGCTATCCTCGGCGGTAAAGTGGTTGCCGGCGACGTGGTGGTGATTCGCTACGAAGGGCCGAAGGGCGGGCCAGGCATGCAGGAAATGCTCTACCCAACCACCTTCCTGAAATCGATGGGTCTCGGTAAGGCCTGCGCGCTGATTACCGACGGTCGTTTCTCTGGCGGTACTTCGGGGCTTTCCATTGGTCACGTTTCTCCTGAAGCGGCCAGCGGCGGTAATATCGCAATTATCGAAGATGGCGACATGATTGCTATCGATATCCCGAATCGTGGCATTCAACTGCAACTGAGCGATGCGGAAATCGCTGCGCGCCGTGAAGCGCAAGAAGCTCGTGGTGACAAAGCCTGGACGCCAAAAGATCGTCAGCGTCAGGTCTCCTTTGCGCTGCGCGCTTACGCCAGCCTGGCAACCAGCGCCGACAAAGGTGCGGTGCGCGATAAGTCGAAACTAGGGGGATAATGACCATGGCGGATTCTCAACCCCTCTCCGGCGCTCCAGAAGGCGCCGAGTATCTCAGAGCAGTGCTGCGTGCGCCGGTATACGAAGCGGCGCAGGTCACACCGCTACAAAAAATGGAAAAACTCTCTTCGCGCCTCGATAACGTGATTCTGGTGAAGCGCGAAGACCGTCAACCCGTTCACAGCTTCAAGCTGCGCGGTGCTTATGCCATGATGGCCGGTCTGACCGAAGAGCAAAAAGCGCATGGCGTAATCACCGCATCGGCGGGTAATCATGCTCAGGGGGTAGCTTTCTCTTCTGCGCGATTAGGCGTGAAGGCGCTGATTGTCATGCCTACGGCTACCGCCGATATCAAAGTCGATGCCGTTCGCGGTTTCGGTGGTGAAGTACTGCTACACGGCGCGAATTTTGATGAAGCCAAAGCCAAAGCGATTGAGCTGTCGCAGCAGCAGGGTTTTACCTGGGTTCCTCCGTTCGACCATCCGATGGTGATTGCCGGGCAGGGCACGCTGGCACTGGAGTTATTGCAGCAGGATGCCCACCTTGATCGTGTATTCGTGCCGGTGGGCGGTGGCGGATTAGCGGCAGGCGTGGCGGTGCTGATCAAACAGCTGATGCCGCAGATCAAAGTGATTGCCGTTGAAGCTGAAGACTCAGCCTGCCTGAAAGCGGCGCTGGATGCCGGTCAACCGGTCGATCTTCCGCGTGTTGGCCTCTTTGCTGAAGGCGTGGCGGTGAAACGTATCGGCGACGAAACCTTCCGTTTGTGCCAGGAGTATCTCGACGACATCATCACTGTCGATAGCGACGCTATCTGCGCGGCAATGAAAGATCTGTTCGAGGATGTGCGCGCGGTGGCGGAACCATCCGGTGCGCTGGCGCTGGCGGGGATGAAAAAGTACATTGCCCAGCACAACATTCGTGGCGAACGTCTGGCGCATATCCTTTCCGGCGCTAACGTTAACTTCCATGGCCTACGTTATGTTTCCGAACGTTGCGAGCTGGGCGAACAGCGCGAAGCGTTGCTGGCCGTAACTATTCCGGAAGAAAAGGGCAGCTTCCTGAAGTTTTGCCAGCTGTTGGGAGGACGCTCGGTTACCGAGTTTAACTACCGATTTGCTGATGCGAAAGACGCCTGTATTTTTGTTGGCGTCCGTCTGAGCCGTGGGCTGGAAGAGCGTAAGGAAATCCTCCAGTTGCTTAATGAGGGCGGCTACAGCGTAGTGGATTTGTCCGACGACGAAATGGCGAAGCTGCACGTGCGCTACATGGTCGGTGGGCGCCCGTCGAAACCCTTGCAGGAGCGGCTGTACAGCTTCGAATTCCCGGAATCTCCGGGGGCGTTGCTCAAATTCCTGCATACCCTGGGGACGCACTGGAATATTTCATTGTTCCACTATCGTAGCCACGGAACCGATTATGGTCGCGTACTGGCGGCGTTTGAGTTGGGTGAGCACGAGCCTGATTTCGAAACGCGACTGAACGAACTGGGTTATGACTGTCACGATGAAACGCATAACCCGGCGTTCAGGTTCTTCCTGGCGGGTTAGCGGCAGCCATTAAAAAAGGGTTCATGTAAAAACATGAACCCTTTTTGCAACTGTATCAGCAGATTACAGCGTGATGACTTCGAATTCGACTTCGGTGTTTACATCCGCATCGTAATCCACTTCGTCGAGACCAAAACCGAACAGATTCAGGAATTCCTGCTTATATCCTGCATAGTCCGTTTTTTGCGCCAGGTTTTCGGTGGTGATCAGCGGCCACAGATCGCGGCATGCCTGCTGAATGTCTTCACGCAGTTCCCAGTCATCCATACGGATACGCTGGTTGTCATCAAGCGCCACTTTATCGCCGTACAGGCTGGTGGTCATCAGACGGTTGATCTGCTCGATGCAGCCTTCATGAATGCCCTGTTCTTTCATCAGCTTGAAGACCATGGAGATGTACAGCGGCATCACCGGAATCGCAGAAGAGGCCTGCGTGATAACGGATTTCAGTACAGCAACGTTAGCGGAACCGTTCAGCGGAGCCAGTTGATTACGCAGCGCGCCTGCCGCGCGGTCGAGATCTTCTTTTGCTTTGCCCAGCGCGCCGTGCCAGTAGATTGGCCAGGTCAGGTCAGTACCGATGTAGGAGTAGGCAACGGTTTTCACGCCGTCAGCCAGCACGCCTGCTTCGCTCAGCGCGCCCATCCACAGTTCCCAGTCTTCGCCGCCCATAACGGTGACGGTGTTCTGAACTTCTTCTTCGGTTGCCGGCTCAATGCTGGCGGTTATGATCTGATCTTTGTTGGTATCGATCGCTTTAGAGGTATAAACCTCACCGATTGGCTTCAGCGCAGAACGGACGATTTCACCGGTTTTCGGCATTTTACGTACCGGAGATGCCAGTGAGTAAACCACCAGGTCAATCTGACCCAGGTCTTCTTTGATCAGTTTGATAACTTCGTCGCGACACTCGTCGGAGAACGCGTCGCCGTTGATGCTTTTGGAATACAGACCTTCGCGTTTTGCGGCCTCATCGAAGGCTGCAGAGTTATACCAGCCCGCGGAACCTGGCTTGGTTTCCGTGCCTGGTTTTTCGAAAAATACGCCGATAGTGGCGGCTCCGCTGCCAAACGCGGCGGAAATTCTGGAAGCAAGGCCGTAACCGGTGGAAGCACCGATGACCAGCACGCGGGAAGGGCCGTTAGCGATTTTCCCGTTTTTCTTCACATAATCGATCTGTTTTTCCACATTGACTTTGCAGCCAGTCGGATGGGTCGTTGTACAGATGAATCCACGAATTTTTGGTTTGATTATCATAATGATGGCTAATTAAGTTTGTATTTTCGCTGTCAAGTGCGCAATGACACCGTCTGTTCTGGCTTGCTAAACGTGATGGTTAACAAGCCCCCCACATCTATTATGGCACGGGACATTATACAGAAAAGGAGCGCCAATACTGAATCTACCACTGATTTTAGGCCTGACGCTGGTGCTACTCGGCGGATTTGCGCTCCAGAACAATCTTCCAGAACGCGTCGATCAGCGGCTCATGCAGCCGTTTTTTCGGCGCGCAAACGCCCAGCTCGAACGGTGTTTTTTCGTCGCTGCGTTCTAAAATCATCACGCGATTACGTACCGGCTCCGGGCTGTTTTCCAGCACCACTTCCGGCAGCAACGCCACGCCGCAGCCCAGCGCCACCATCGAGACCATCGCTTCGTGCCCCCCGACCGTGGCGTAAATCGATGGGTTGCTGATTTTGTGACGGCGGAACCACAGTTCGATGCGGCGGCGTACCGGCCCCTGGTCGGCCATGATAAACGGCACCGTCGACCAGTCCGGCTTATCGACCGAAACTTGGTTTCGCACCGGGCAAGGCAATGCTGGTGCGATCAACACTACCGTTAAATTCTCCAGCATCGAGAATGCTACTGCGCCGGGCAGCGTCTCCGGCTTACCTGCTATTGCCAGATCGGCCTCTCCGGTGACCACTTTGTCCATTGCGTCAGCGGCATCGCCGGTGGTGAGCTTAATTTCAACCGAGGGGTGCTCGGCGCGAAAGCGGTCGAGAATTGGCGGCAGGTGGCTGTAGGCGGCGGTAACCGAGCAGAAGATATGCAGCTCGCCCGACAACGACGGTCCCTGCTGATCGAGGGTGTGGCGCAATTGTTGATACTGCAACAGCGTCTGCTGGGCAAATACTCGCAGCTCTTCGCCTGCTTCGGTCAGCGTGACCGTACGGTTATCGCGCACAAACAGCGCCTGGCCGAGATCTTCTTCCAGCCGTTGGATCTGGCGTGAGAGTGTGGAGGGGCTGACGTGCATCGCCCGCGCACTGCGGCCAAAGTGGCGGCTTTCCGCCAGATGCAGGAACATTTTCAGATCGCGTAAATCCACGGACGAGCCTCCGATTTTCTACGTTGCAGATATTGCAATGTGATGTTGTGAATATATCAATTTCCGCAATAAATTTCCTGTTGTAATGTGGGTTCATTCTCGCTGAAACGCGAACCGAACAATAAGACAGTACAACATCACGAGGTATCACCATGGCTAACTACTTTAATACACTGAACCTGCGTCAGCAGCTGGCGCAGCTGGGCAAATGTCGCTTTATGGGTCGCGACGAATTCGCCGATGGCGCAAGCTACCTTCAGGGTAAAAAAGTGGTCATCGTCGGGTGCGGTGCTCAGGGGCTTAACCAAGGCCTGAACATGCGCGACTCCGGTCTGGATATCTCCTACGCCCTGCGTAAAGAAGCGATTGCTGAGAAGCGCGCTTCCTGGCGCAAAGCGACCGAAAATGGCTTCAAAGTAGGTACCTACGAAGAGCTGATCCCGCAGGCAGATCTGGTGGTTAACCTGACCCCGGACAAACAGCACTCCGACGTTGTACGTTCCGTACAGCCGCTGATGAAAGACGGCGCGGCGCTGGGCTACTCCCACGGTTTCAACATCGTCGAAGTGGGCGAGCAGATCCGTAAAGATATCACTGTGGTGATGGTTGCGCCGAAGTGTCCGGGTACCGAAGTGCGTGAAGAGTACAAACGTGGTTTTGGTGTTCCAACCCTGATCGCCGTTCACCCGGAAAACGATCCGAAAGGCGAAGGCATGGCGATTGCCAAAGCATGGGCTGCGGCCACTGGCGGTCACCGTGCAGGCGTGCTGGAATCGTCCTTCGTTGCGGAAGTGAAATCTGACCTGATGGGCGAGCAGACAATCCTGTGCGGTATGCTGCAGGCTGGCTCTCTGCTGTGCTTCGACAAGCTGGTGGAAGAGGGTACTGACCCGGCTTACGCCGAAAAACTGATTCAGTTCGGCTGGGAAACCATCACCGAAGCGCTGAAGCAGGGCGGTATCACCCTGATGATGGATCGTCTGTCTAACCCAGCGAAACTGCGTGCTTATGCGCTGTCCGAACAGCTGAAAGAGATCATGGCGCCGCTGTTCCAGAAACACATGGATGACATCATCTCCGGCGAATTCTCTTCAGGCATGATGGCTGACTGGGCCAACGACGATAAGAAACTGCTGACCTGGCGTGAAGAGACCGGCAAAACCGCGTTCGAAACCGCGCCGCAGTTTGAAGGTAAAATTGGCGAGCAGGAGTACTTCGATAAAGGCGTGCTGATGATCGCGATGGTGAAGGCTGGCGTTGAGCTGGCGTTTGAAACCATGGTGGATTCCGGCATCATCGAAGAGTCTGCTTACTACGAATCACTGCACGAACTGCCGCTGATCGCGAACACCATCGCCCGTAAGCGTCTGTACGAAATGAACGTAGTCATTTCCGATACCGCAGAATACGGTAACTACCTGTTCTCTTACGCGTGTGTACCGCTGCTGAAAGAGTTCATGACCACCCTGCAAACCGGAGATCTGGGCAAAGCCATTGCCGAAGGTGCGGTAGACAACGCGCAGCTGCGCGACGTGAACGATGCTATTCGTGGCCATGCTATCGAGAAAGTTGGCCAGAAACTGCGTGGCTATATGACTGATATGAAACGTATTGCTGTAGCTGGCTAAGAGGCTGCCATTCGGCAAAAAAAGCCCGGTGTTTGAACACACCGGGCTTTCTATTAGTTACGGTACAGCACTTTAATGATGTGGTAACCGAACTGAGTGTGCAGTGGGCCGGTTGGCTCCAGCACCGGGCAGGAGAACACCACTTTATCAAACGCCGGAACCATCTGGCCCTGACGGAATTCGCCTAAATCGCCGCCGCGTTTGCCCGACGGGCAGATAGAGTGTTTCTTCGCCAGTTTACCAAAATCGGCGCCATTTTTGATTTGTTCCAGAAGATCGAGAGCCAGTTTCTCTTCTTTAACAAGGATATGCACTGCTGATGCTGTTTTTGCCATGGTATGTGCTCTGAGTTGAGTGATAAATCAGGGCGCAATAGTAGCATGTAATCCATGGTCTTCGACGATGGGCTATGACCGATCCCCCTGGCGTCACTTTCTGCTACAATCCACATCCCCGTGTTTACAGATTGAGCAATCCTCTATGCGTTTGAACCCCGGACAACAACAAGCCGTCGAATTCGTCACCGGACCTTGCCTGGTGCTGGCGGGAGCGGGTTCCGGTAAGACGCGTGTTATCACTAACAAAATCGCACATCTGATCCGTGAATGTGGCTATCAGGCACGACATATTGCGGCAGTAACCTTTACCAATAAGGCTGCGCGCGAGATGAAAGAGCGTGTGGCGCAAACGTTGGGTCGTAAAGAAGCGCGCGGGTTGATGATCTCTACTTTCCACACTCTGGGACTGGATGTCATTAAGCGTGAATACGCCGCGCTAGGGATGAAGTCGAACTTCTCGTTATTTGATGATACTGACCAGGTGGCCCTGCTTAAGGAATTGACCGAAGGGCTAATTGAAGACGATAAACTTATCCTTCAACAGTTGATTTCAACGATCTCTAACTGGAAAAACGATCTGATGACCCCAGCGCAGGCGGCAGCCAGTGCAAAGGGTGAACGCGATCGTATTTTTGCCCACTGCTATGGTCTGTATGACGCGCATATGAAGGCGTGTAACGTCCTCGATTTTGACGATCTGATCCTGCTCCCCACGCTGCTGTTGCAGCGCAATGAAGAAGTACGTGAGCGTTGGCAAAACCGAATCCGCTACCTGCTGGTGGATGAATATCAGGATACCAACACCAGCCAGTACGAGTTGGTGAAGTTGCTGGTGGGGAAACGCGCGCGCTTTACCGTCGTGGGTGATGACGATCAGTCGATCTACTCCTGGCGCGGTGCACGTCCGCAGAACCTGGTACTGTTAAGCAAAGATTTTCCGGCGCTGCAGGTGGTGAAGCTGGAGCAAAACTATCGTTCATCAGGGCGTATCCTGAAGGCGGCGAACATCCTTATTGCTAACAACCCACACGTCTTTGAAAAACGGCTCTTTTCTGAGCTGGGCTACGGCGCTGAGCTGAAGGTTTTGAGTGCGAATAATGAAGAGCACGAAGCGGAACGCGTGACCGGGGAACTGATTGCCCATCACTTTGTGAACAAGACGCAGTATAAAGACTACGCCATCCTGTACCGCGGTAATCATCAGTCGCGAGTGTTCGAAAAGTTTCTGATGCAGAACCGCATCCCATACAAAATTTCCGGCGGGACGTCGTTCTTCTCGCGTCCGGAGATTAAAGATCTGCTGGCCTATCTGCGCGTGCTCAGCAACCCGGATGATGACAGTGCATTTTTGCGCATCGTAAATACGCCAAAGCGTGAAATCGGTCCGGCCACGCTGCAAAAGCTGGGGGAATGGGCGATGACGCGTAATAAAAGCCTGTTTACCGCTAGCTTTGATATGGGACTTAGCCAGACGCTAACCGGGCGCGGATATGATTCTCTGACCCGCTTTACGCACTGGCTGGGTGAAATTCAACGTCTGGCGGAGCGCGAGCCGGTTGCCGCCGTACGCGATCTGATCCACGGCATTGATTACGAATCCTGGCTGTATGAAACCTCGCCGAGCCCGAAAGCGGCCGAAATGCGTATGAAAAACGTCAACACGCTGTTCAGCTGGATGACGGAGATGCTGGAAGGTAGTGAGCTGGAAGAGCCAATGACCCTGACTCAGGTCGTTACCCGCTTTACCCTGCGCGACATGATGGAGCGCGGAGAGAGCGAAGAAGAGTTGGATCAGGTGCAGTTGATGACGCTGCATGCTTCAAAAGGACTGGAGTTCCCGTACGTATTTATGGTGGGAATGGAAGAAGGATTTTTGCCGCACCAGAGCAGCATCGATGAAGATAACATCGACGAAGAGCGTCGTCTGGCTTACGTCGGAATTACACGTGCGCAGAAAGAACTTATCTTCACGTTGTGTAAAGAGCGCCGTCAGTACGGTGAACTGGTACGACCTGAACCGAGCCGTTTCCTGTTGGAACTACCACAAGATGACGTTATCTGGGAACAGGAGCGTAAAGTGGTGAGTGCCGAGGAGCGGATGCAAAAAGGGCAGGCCAGCATTGCTAACATTCGGGCAATGATGGCGAAAGCCAAAGAGAAATAGGTATTTTGTAGGCCGGATAAGCGTAAGCGCTATCCGGCAGCCAGCATCTAATGCACTTCCAGCGGCCAGTGGACATAGCTTTGCCACTGTATTTCCTGATCGATTAACTCTGTACCTAATGGATGATGTTCCAGCCAGCCTTCCGGTAGCGTTAACGTCAGATTCTCATCCTGAGCTTGCAGGGTGATATGTGGCACTAAATCGTCGCGACGGCGAGCGGCGAAGATGATCGCCAGGCGTAGCAAACGGCAAAGGTGCTCTGCGATGCGTGGTGGCACAGCGTTTTGCTGGTGGAGTGAAGAGAGATCGACCGGATTAGTTTGGTTGAGCAACAGCGTGGCTAACAGTTTCTTCTGCGCGGGAGTAAAGCCCGGGAGATCGAGATTACGTACCAGCCAGGCGGCATGCAGTGGCGCCTGCTTATACTCTACGCTCAGTCCTATTTCATGCAACTGACAGGCACTTTGCAGCAGTTCACGACTAATGGCTTCAAGATGCCACTCATCTTTCACCTGTTCGAGTAAATGTACAGCCAATTGCGTGACACGATTCGCCTGATCGGTGTCGACCATAAATCGACGCTGAATATTACGCAGCGTACGGCTGCGAATGTCCTGATCAACCGGCAAGTGCAGCATGCCGTAGACCAGACCTTCGCGTAGTGCGCCGCCGGCCAGAGTCATGCATTGAATATTCAGTTCGGTGAAAATGGCGATCAGAATGGCCAGTCCGCTGGGAAAAACCAGTGCGCGTTCCAGCGTTAACCCTTCTATTTCCAGCTCTTCCAGACGACCACAATGAATGGCGCGCTGTTTAAGCTGCTGAAGCTTGGCCAACGTAATGCGCTCATCCATGCCTTGCGCCATCATTATTTCCTGTAACGCCTGGACGGTACCAGAGGCACCAACGCAAACTTTCCAGCCATGAAAACGCAGTTTGTCGGCGACCGGGCGCAGAACTTCGCGAGCCGCTTTCTCTGCTTCGTCAAAGTTTTCCTGTGCCAGATTACGATTGGTGAAATATCTTTCGAGCCAGGTGACGCAGCCCATTGACAGGCTGAACAGAGAGGTGGTTTGCGCGCCGGAGCCGGTAACCAGTTCAGTGCTGGCTCCGCCAATATCAACGACCAGACGCTGATCGGCGCCGCCGGTGGTGTGGGCAACACCTTGATAAATCAGCCGCGCTTCTTCTTCGCCGCTGATGACCTGGACAGGACAGCCGAGGATCTCTTGCGCTTTGGCGATAAACTCATCGGCGTTTACCGCGATGCGTAATGTTGCCGTGGCGACCACGCGGATTTGTGGCTGAGGGATATCCTGCAGGCGTTCAGCAAACAGGCGCAGACATTGCCAGCCGCGCTCCATAGCTTCAGCGGAAAGAACGTTGTCGCTGTTGAGGCCAGCGGCCAGACGCACCTTGCGTTTAATACGCGTGAGCGTCTGAATGCTTCCCGCCACCTCGCGTACAACCAGCATATGAAAACTATTCGAGCCTAAATCAATTGCGGCGTACAGCGAAGTGGTTGTGAGCATATCTTACGTTAACCTGAACGACGACGATTACGCGGAGCACCACCGGTACGGCGTGGGCCATTGCCTGTGCGCGGACGCGTTAAGCGTAACGGCTTCGGCAGATCGGTCATCAGCGCATCCGGGTTGTACTTGCTTACCGGGATCGAGTGACCGATATAGGTCTCGATTGCTGGTAAATTCAGCGCGTATTCTTCACAGGCCAGGCTGATAGAGTGACCGCTTGCTCCGGCGCGACCGGTACGACCGATACGGTGAACGTAATCTTCACAGTCATCCGGCAGGTCATAGTTAAATACGTGCGTTACGGCTGGGATATGCAGACCACGCGCGGCGACATCCGTCGCAACGAGAATGTCGAGATCGCCACGGGTGAACTCATCAAGGATACGCAGACGTTTTTTCTGCGCCACGTCACCGGTCAACAGACCGACGCGATGACCGTCAGCGGCAAGACTACCCCAGATATCTTCACAACGATGCTTGGTGTTAGCAAAGACGATGGCGCGATCTGGCCACTCTTCTTCAATCAGCGTTTGCAGTAAACGCATTTTCTCTTCGTTGGAAGGATAGAAGAGCTCTTCTTTAATACGGTGACCTGTCTTTTGTTCCGGTTCGACTTCAACGTACTCGGCGTTATTCATCTGTTCGAACGCCAGTTCGCGAACGCGGTAAGAGAGGGTTGCAGAAAACAGCATGTTCAGACGTTGGGTGGTTGGCGGCATACGACGGAACAGCCAACGGATATCTTTGATAAAACCCAGATCGTACATACGATCGGCTTCATCCAGCACCACGACCTGAATCGCGCCCAGGTTAATGTGGTTCTGTTTTGCATAGTCGATGAGACGACCGGTCGTGCCGATAAGAATATCGACGCCGCTTTCCAGCACTTTCAGCTGTTTGTCATAACCGTCGCCGCCATAAGCCAGGCCTAATTTCAAACCGGTGGTCTGTGCCAGCGGCTCGGCGTCAGCGTGGATCTGCACGGCTAACTCACGCGTTGGTGCCATAATTAACGCACGCGGTTGGTTCACCTTGCGATCGGCAATCGCGGGATGAGAGAGAAGATAATGAAACGTTGACGTCAGGAACGCCATCGTTTTTCCGGTACCGGTTTGCGCCTGCCCTGCAACATCACGACCTGCCAGCGTTAGCGGCAGCGCGAGGGCCTGAATGGGCGTGCAGTTATGAAAGCCTTTATTTTCAAGGGCTTCTATCACCTTTTGGTGCAGGGCGAAGTCGGAAAACTTCTGTTCTGTTAAATGTGTTTTGCTCATAGTGTGGTAGAATATCAGCTTACTATTGCTTTACGAAAGCGTATCCGGTGAAATAAAGTCAACCTTTAGTTGGTTAATGCTACATCAACACGTCGTTGATTAAGAGTACACCAACGCACCAGGCTTATTCCTGTGGAGTTAATATGAGCGATAAAATTATTCACCTGACTGACGACAGTTTTGACACGGATGTACTCAAAGCGGACGGAGCTATCCTCGTTGATTTCTGGGCAGAGTGGTGCGGTCCGTGCAAAATGATCGCTCCAATTCTGGATGAAATCGCTGACGAATATCAGGGCAAATTGACGGTTGCTAAACTGAACATTGACCAAAACCCAGGCACCGCGCCGAAGTATGGTATCCGTGGCATCCCGACCCTGCTGCTGTTTAAAAACGGCGAAGTTGCGGCGACTAAAGTCGGCGCACTATCCAAAGGTCAGTTGAAAGAATTCCTCGACGCTAATTTAGCGTAAGGAAGTCTCATGATCGGGCGACCATACTTCGAAATGATTCGGATGACTGGACGCCCGACTTGAGTCGTGCTAAGTTAGTGTTGACTTCGTATTAAACATACCTTATTAAGTTTGAATCTAGTTATATCCAATACTTCCCGTTGTTTCTCGCGCGAGAAGTGGACAGATTCCTGGCTTGTCACTCAATCCGTCTTGTCGTTTCAGTTCTGCGTACTTTCCTGTGACCAGACAGCGAACAGACATGAGTTGATGGCCGTAAACAGGCATGGATGACCCTGCCATACCATTCACAACATTAAGTTCGAGATTTACCCCAAGTTTAAGAACTCACACCATTATGAATCTTACCGAATTAAAGAATACGCCGGTTTCTGAGCTGATCACTCTCGGCGAAAATATGGGCCTTGAAAACCTGGCTCGTATGCGCAAGCAGGACATTATTTTTGCCATCCTGAAGCAGCACGCAAAGAGTGGCGAAGATATCTTTGGTGACGGTGTGCTGGAGATATTGCAGGATGGATTTGGTTTCCTCCGCTCTGCAGACAGCTCCTACCTCGCCGGTCCTGATGACATCTACGTTTCTCCCAGCCAAATCCGCCGTTTCAACCTCCGCACTGGTGATACCATCTCTGGTAAGATTCGCCCGCCGAAAGAAGGTGAACGCTACTTTGCGCTGTTGAAAGTTAACGAAGTTAACTACGACAAACCAGAAAACGCCCGTAACAAAATCCTCTTTGAGAACTTAACACCGCTGCACGCAAACTCTCGTCTGCGTATGGAACGTGGTAACGGTTCTACTGAAGACTTAACGGCGCGTGTACTGGATCTGGCATCACCGATCGGTCGTGGCCAACGTGGTCTGATTGTTGCTCCGCCGAAAGCAGGTAAAACCATGCTGCTGCAGAACATCGCGCAGAGCATTGCTTACAACCATCCGGACTGCGTGCTGATGGTGCTGCTGATTGACGAACGTCCGGAAGAAGTTACCGAGATGCAGCGTCTGGTGAAAGGTGAAGTGGTTGCGTCTACCTTTGACGAACCAGCCTCCCGCCACGTTCAGGTTGCGGAAATGGTTATCGAGAAGGCGAAACGTCTGGTTGAACACAAGAAAGACGTTATCATTCTGCTCGATTCCATCACCCGTCTGGCGCGTGCTTACAACACCGTGGTTCCGGCTTCCGGTAAAGTTCTGACCGGTGGTGTTGATGCCAACGCCTTGCATCGTCCGAAGCGTTTCTTCGGTGCGGCGCGTAACGTGGAAGAGGGCGGTAGCCTGACCATCATCGCGACTGCGCTGATCGATACCGGCTCTAAAATGGATGAAGTTATCTACGAAGAGTTTAAAGGTACCGGCAACATGGAACTGCATCTCTCTCGTAAGATTGCTGAAAAACGCGTCTTCCCGGCTATCGACTACAACCGTTCCGGTACCCGTAAAGAAGAGCTGCTCACCACCCAGGAAGAGCTGCAGAAAATGTGGATCCTGCGCAAAATCATCCATCCGATGGGTGAGATTGATGCCATGGAATTCCTCATTAACAAGCTGGCGATGACCAAGACTAACGACGACTTCTTCGATATGATGAAGCGTTCGTAATTCAGGTCTCATCCGAAAACGCCACGTTTTTACGTGGCGTTTTGCTTTTGTGGCTGTAATCTTAACGACACAATAACGATAATACGGTATGACATACCGCATGGCGAAGAAGGGTTGAAATTCGTATTTTGTGGTTGCTAATCATATAGAACCACCTGATATTGAGTCGGGTTTCTCTTCTGAATAATTGGCTGGGTGGTTATACTTCGTGTATTGATATTCTCTGAGAGCATGTATAGTGAATTTATTGACAGCAAGTACTGATCTCATCAGTATTTTTTTATTCACAACGCTGTTTCTTTTCTTTGCCCGCAAGGTCGCGAAAAAGATTGGATTGGTGGATAAACCCAACTTCCGCAAACGTCATCAGGGACTGATTCCGCTGGTTGGAGGGATTTCGGTTTACGCAGGCATTTGCTTTACGTTTCTTATCGCCGATTACTATATCCCGCATGCTACTCTCTACCTGGGTTGTGCTGGTGTACTGGTGTTTATCGGTGCCCTGGACGATCGTTTTGATATCAGTGTAAAAATCCGCGCAACCATCCAGGCCCTTATCGGCATCATTATGATGACGGTGGGTAAACTCTATCTGCTAAGCCTTGGCTATATTTTCGGCCCTTGGGAGATGGTGCTCGGTCCTTTTGGATATTTCCTTACCCTGTTTGCCGTCTGGGCGGCAATAAACGCCTTCAATATGGTGGATGGGATTGATGGTCTGTTGGGTGGATTATCTAGCGTGTCATTCGCCGCTATGGGGCTTATCCTGTGGTTCGACGGGCAAACAAGCCTGGCCATCTGGTGTTTTGCCATGATCGCCGCCATTCTGCCTTACATCCTGCTGAATCTGGGTATTCTCGGACGCCGCTATAAAGTTTTTATGGGGGATGCGGGCAGTACGCTGATTGGCTTTACGGTGATTTGGATCCTGCTGGAGACTACCCAGGGGCCAACGCATCCTATCAGCCCGGTCACCGCTTTGTGGATTATTGCCATTCCGTTAATGGATATGGTGGCAATTATGTATCGTCGCTTACGTAAGGGCATGAGCCCTTTCTCCCCGGATCGCCAACATATTCACCATTTAATCATGCGCGCCGGATTTACCTCCCGACAGGCTTTTGTCCTGATTACCCTGGCTGCAGCTATTCTGGCATCTATTGGCGTGCTGGCTGAATATTCTCGCATTGTCCCGGAGTGGGTGATGTTGGTGTTTTTTTTACTGGCGTTTGTCTTGTACGACATCTGTATTAAACGGGCCTGGAAGGTAGCGAGATTTATCAAACGTTTGAAGCGCAAGTTGCGTAGAAACCGTGAAAGTAAACCAGACTTAACCAAATAAATTGAGGGTACGATGAGACAACCATTACCGGGGGAAGATGCCGTGAGCGCTGAAAATGAACTGGATATCCGTGGGTTGTTTCGTACCTTGTGGTCAGGGAAGGTGTGGATCGTCGGTATGGCTCTCGCCTTCGCGATAGCGGCCCTCGCCTATACGTTTTTTGCGCGTCAGGAGTGGAGTGCCACGGCGATTACTGACAGGCCAACGGTCAATATGTTGGGTGGCTTTTACTCTCAACAACAGTTTTTACGCAACCTGGATATTAAGGCCAGTCTCGCGTCCACGGACCAACCGTCAGTAATGGATGAGGCCTATAAAGAATTCATTATGCAGCTTGCCTCCTGGGATACACGCCGAGAATTCTGGCAGCAGACTGATTACTATAAGCAGCGTATGGTCGGTAATAGCAAAGCCGATGCGGCGATGCTGGATGAACTGATCAATAACATTCAGTTTTTGCCTGGCGATACGCTGCGTAATACCAATGACAGCGTGAAGCTGATTGCCGAGACGGCTCCTGATGCCAACAATTTGCTGCGCCAGTACGTCGCGTTTGCCAGCCAACGCGCGGCACGTCATCTGAACGATGAGTTAAAAGGCGCATGGGCCGCACGCACTGTGCAGATGAAAGCGCAGGTCAAACGTCAGGAAGAAGTGGCAAAATCCATTTTCTCTCGCCGCGTCCACAGCATTGAACAAGCGCTTAAGATTGCCGAACAGCATAATATTTCGCGTACTTCCACTGATGTTCCAGCTGATGAATTGCCGGATTCAGAATTGTTCTTACTCGGACGCCCTATGTTGCAGGCGCGACTTGAGAATCTGCAGTCAATTGGTCCGGATTTCGATCTGGACTATTTCCAGAACAGGGCAATGCTGAACACCCTGAACGTTGGACCAACTTTAGATCCGCGTTTTCAGACCTATCGTTATTTGAGAACGCCGGAAGAGCCGGTAAAACGTGACAGCCCTCGTCGCGCCTTCCTGATGATTATGTGGGGTATCGTTGGGGCTCTGATCGGTGCTGGTGTCGCGTTAACCCGTCGCCATACGATTTAGCAATGCCGTTGCAGTGAGGGGCTGGGCTCTCACTGCCAATCCGAAGAGAATCGATGTGAAAGTACTGACTGTATTTGGTACGCGACCGGAGGCCATTAAGATGGCTCCTCTGGTTCATGCGCTGGAAAAAGATCCTGATTTTGAGGCGAAAGTTTGCGTTACGGCGCAGCATCGGGAGATGCTCGATCAGGTGTTGAATCTTTTTTCCATTGTACCTGACTACGATCTCAATATTATGCAGCCAGGTCAGGGACTAACAGAAATAACCTGCCGCATCCTGGAAGGGTTAAAGCCTATTTTGGCTGAATTCAAACCCGATGTGGTGTTGGTTCATGGTGATACCACAACCACGATTTCTACCAGTCTGGCCGCGTTCTATCAGCGCATCCCGGTGGGGCATGTAGAGGCAGGTTTACGTACAGGCGATCTCTATTCACCATGGCCGGAAGAGGCTAATCGTACGCTGACCGGGCGTCTGGCAATGTATCATTTTGCCCCAACAGAAAATTCGCGCCAAAATCTGTTACGAGAAGCTATCCCTGATGATCGTATTTTCGTCACGGGTAATACGGTTATTGACGCGTTGATCTGGGTTCGTGATCGCGTACTGGCGAGCGATGCATTGCGTGCTGAACTGGCAGAACGTTATCCTTTCCTGAGCTCTGATAAAAAGATGATACTGGTGACCGGTCATCGTCGGGAAAGCTTCGGTCGCGGTTTTGAGCAAATCTGTCACGCCCTGGCGGAAATAGCCGCGTCTAACCAAAATGTGCAGATTGTCTATCCGGTACACCTGAACCCTAACGTCAGTGAGCCGGTCAATCGCATCCTGGGTCACGTTGAAAACGTGGTGTTGATTGAACCGCAGGACTACCTGCCATTCGTATGGCTGATGAATCACGCCTGGCTGATCCTTACTGATTCCGGCGGGATTCAGGAAGAAGCGCCGTCTCTGGGGAAACCTGTGCTGGTAATGCGTGAAACAACGGAGCGCCCGGAAGCTATTACCGCAGGGACTGTACGCCTGGTAGGTACAGACCCACTGCGGATTGTTGAAGAAGTCACGCGTTTGCTGCATGACGACAATGAATATCAGATCATGAGCCGCGCCCATAATCCGTATGGAGACGGGCTGGCATGTGACCGCATTTTAGATGCATTAAAAAATAATCGGATATCGCTATGAGTTTTACGACCATTTCTGTCATTGGGCTGGGTTATATCGGACTGCCAACGGCGGCTGCCTTTGCTTCCCGTCAAAAACACGTAATTGGCGTAGATATAAATCAACATGCGGTGGATACCATTAATCGCGGTGAAATTCACATCGTTGAGCCCGATCTGGGTGCGGTGGTGAAAACGGCGGTCGAAAATGGGTTTTTACGTGCGAGCGCGACACCCGTAGATGCTGATGCGTATCTGATTGCGGTGCCTACCCCGTTCAAGGGAGATCATGAACCCGATATGGTCTACGTAGAAGCCGCGGCGAAATCTATTGCGCCAGTTTTGAAAAAAGGCGCATTGGTGATTCTGGAATCCACTTCACCTGTCGGGGCAACTGAACAGATGGCCGCATGGCTTGCAGAAATGCGGGCTGACCTGACTTTCCCGCAGCAGGTCGGTGAACAGGCGGACGTTAACATTGCTTATTGCCCAGAGCGCGTACTGCCTGGTCAGGTAATGGTCGAACTGATTAAAAACGATCGGGTGATTGGAGGAATGACCTCCGTCTGTTCCGCGCGCGCCAGCGAGCTGTACAACATCTTTCTCGAAGGCGAATGTGTGGTAACCAACGCCCGCACCGCAGAAATGTGTAAGCTGACGGAAAATAGCTTTCGCGATGTCAATATCGCCTTCGCCAATGAACTGTCGCTGATTTGCGCCGATCAGGGGATCAACGTCTGGGAACTGATTCGGCTGGCAAACCGCCATCCACGCGTGAATATTTTGCAGCCCGGCCCTGGCGTAGGTGGACACTGTATCGCGGTCGATCCGTGGTTTATCGTGGCGCAGAACCCGCAGCAGGCGAAATTGATCCGCATCGCGCGCGAGGTAAATGATGGTAAACCGCATTGGGTGGTCGATCGGGTGAAGGCTGCCGTAGCCGACTGTCTGGCGGATACCAACAAACGGGCTAGCGAAGTAAAAATTGCCTGTTTTGGTCTGGCATTCAAACCCAATATTGACGATTTGCGTGAAAGCCCGGCGATGGGAATTGCGCAGAATATTGCGCAATGGCACAAAGGCGAAATGCTGGTGGTGGAACCGAACATCCATCAACTGCCGAAAAAACTGGATGGTATTTGCCAACTGGCGACGCTGGACGATGCTCTGGCACGTGCTGATGTGTTGGTCATGTTGGTTGACCATAATGAATTTAAAGGCATCAAAGGCGATGCGGTTCAACAGCAGTACATCGTTGATACCAAAGGGGTCTGGCGCTAATGAAACGAATTCTGGTTACCGGTGGAGCGGGATTTATCGGCTCGGCGGTTGTGCGACATATCATTCATGATACCGAGGATGCGGTGGTTGTGGTCGATAAGCTGACCTACGCCGGAAACCTGATGTCGCTGGAGCCGGTTGCGCAGAATTCCCGTTTTGCCTTTGAGAAAGTGGATATTTGCGATCGGGCATCGCTCGACAGGGTGTTTCAACAATATCAGCCGGACTGCGTGATGCATCTGGCTGCAGAAAGCCATGTCGATCGTTCAATTGATGGTCCGGCCGCCTTTATCGAAACCAACATTGTGGGAACCTACACGCTGTTGGAAGCAGCGCGCGCTTACTGGAGTACATTAGCCAGTGAGGAAAAATTGGCGTTTCGTTTCCACCATATCTCGACTGACGAGGTGTATGGCGATCTCCATTCCACAGATGATTTCTTCACCGAAACCACGCCGTATGCGCCGAGCAGCCCTTATTCCGCGTCGAAAGCCAGCAGCGATCATCTGGTTCGCGCCTGGCTGCGTACCTACGGTCTGCCAACGCTGATTACCAACTGTTCCAATAACTATGGTCCGTACCATTTCCCGGAAAAACTGATTCCGCTGATGATCCTCAACGCACTGGCGGGCAAACCGTTGCCGGTATATGGCAATGGTCAACAGATCCGTGACTGGTTGTATGTAGAAGATCACGCCAGGGCGCTCTATTGCGTGGCGACGACGGGCACGGTTGGGGAAACCTATAATATTGGTGGCCATAACGAGCGTAAAAACCTGGATGTTGTCGAAACGGTTTGCAGCCTGTTGGAAGAGCTGGCTCCGCATAAACCGCAGGGCATCGCACAGTACCGCGACTTGATCGCTTTTGTGGACGATCGCCCAGGCCATGATTTGCGTTACGCCATTGACGCTTCAAAAATTGCGTGTGAACTCGGGTGGATGCCGCAGGAAACGTTTGAAAGTGGAATGCGCAAAACCGTGCAGTGGTATCTGGATAATCAGGCATGGTGGAAACCCGTGCAGGATGGCAGTTACCAGGGCGAACGTTTAGGTCTGAAGGGCTAACAGCCTGGTTTTGCGGAGGAGACAACGCATGAAAGGTATCATTCTGGCGGGTGGCTCAGGTACTCGCCTGTATCCCATTACGCGGGGCGTATCGAAGCAACTATTGCCCATTTACGATAAGCCGATGATTTACTACCCGCTATCGGTACTGATGCTGGCGGGAATTCGCGAAATCCTGATTATCACCACTCCGGAAGATAAAGGCTATTTCCAGCGTTTGCTGGGCGATGGATCTGAGTTCGGCATTGAACTGCACTATGCTGAGCAACCGAGCCCGGATGGATTAGCGCAGGCTTTTATTATCGGTGAAACGTTTCTTAACGGTGAACCATCGTGCCTGGTGTTAGGGGACAACATCTTCTTTGGTCAAGGATTCAGTCCAAAACTGCGTCATGTGGCCGCCAGAACGCAAGGTGCGACGGTGTTTGGCTATCAGGTCATGGACCCTGAACGTTTTGGTGTTGTTGAGTTTGATGACAATTTTCGCGCAGTCTCTCTGGAAGAGAAGCCGAAAGCGCCGAAATCTAATTGGGCGGTGACAGGGCTCTATTTTTATGACAGCAAAGTGGTGGAATACGCGAAACGCGTGAAACCTTCTGAGCGTGGGGAGCTGGAGATTACGTCTATCAACCAGATGTATCTTGATGACGGACATCTGACGGTTGAATTGCTTGGGCGTGGCTTTGCCTGGCTGGATACCGGTACGCATGACAGTTTGATCGAAGCGAGCACTTTTGTGCAGACGGTGGAGAAACGCCAGGGCTTTAAAATAGCCTGTCTGGAAGAAATCGCCTGGCGTAACGGTTGGCTGGATGACGAAGGCGTGAAGCGTGCCGCCAGTTCACTGGCCAAAACGGGTTATGGTCAATACCTGCTGGAGCTGCTCCGTGCTCGTCCGCGCCAGTATTGAGCCGCTTAGCTGGGAAAATACGTTCTTTGGCGTGAATAGCGCCATTGTCCGTTTTGACCAACGCGCGCCGGTTCTAACTGCGGATGCGTTGCTGCCCTGGTCGCGTGTACAAGCAAAAATACTTGCCGCAAATAGCCATGAATTAGATGCTCTGCAGCATTTGGGTTTCTCACTGGTAGAAGGTGAAGTCGATTTTGTACTGCCGGTAACGTGTGCCAGCGGCGACCCCGGTGCGCAGGTCGCGCAACCTACGGATATCCCGGTATTACGCCATCTGGCAGGACAGGCATTTGCGCAAAGCCGTTTTCGCGCCCCGTGGTATGCCGAAGATGCCAGCGCGCGTTTCTACGCACAGTGGATTGAAAACGCGGTGCTGGGGACGTTTGATCATCAATGCCTCATTTTTCGTAAACCGACTGGTGAGATTCGTGGCTATGTCTCGCTGCGTGAACTGAATGCGACCGAGGCGAGAATTGGCCTGCTGGCCGGGCGTGGTGCGGGTGCAGAACTGATGCAGGCCGCGCTTTGTTGGGCACAGGCCCGCGGTAAAACAACATTGCGCGTGGCGACCCAAATGGGTAACACCGCCGCGCTTAAACGTTATATACACAGTGGTGCGAATGTGGAAAGCACCGCGTATTGGTTATACAGGTGACACGATGATTACATTTAATGCACCGCCGGTGGTGGGAACTGAACTCGATTACATGCAGTCTGCGATGAATAGCGGCAAACTGTGTGGTGACGGTGGCTTTACCCGTCGCTGTCAGCAGTGGCTGGAGCAGCATTTTGGCAGCGAGAAAGTGCTGCTGACGCCTTCCTGCACCGCATCGCTTGAGATGGCGGCATTGTTGCTGGACATCCAGCCTGGCGATGAAGTCATTATGCCGAGCTACACGTTTGTCTCTACGGCCAATGCCTTCGTGTTGCGCGGCGCGAAAATCGTCTTTGTTGATATCCGCCCGGATACCATGAACATTGACGAAACGCTGATTGAAGCGGCGATCACCGATAAAACCCGCGCTATTGTGCCGGTACATTACGCGGGCGTGGCCTGCGAAATGGATACCATCATGGGGCTGGCCACTAAACATAACCTGTATGTGGTGGAAGATGCTGCCCAGGGCGTCATGTCGACCTACAAGGGGCGTGCGCTTGGTACGATTGGTCACATCGGCTGCTTTAGCTTCCATGAGACCAAAAACTATACCGCAGGCGGGGAAGGTGGAGCGACGCTGATTAATGATAAAAAATTAGTCGAGCGTGCAGAAATCATCCGTGAAAAAGGGACTAACCGTAGTCAGTTTTTCCGCGGCCAGGTAGACAAGTATACCTGGCGTGATATCGGTTCCAGCTATTTGATGTCCGATCTGCAGGCGGCTTATCTGTGGGCGCAGTTGGAAGCGGCTGATCGTATTAACCAGCAGCGTCTGGCTCTGTGGCAAAAGTATTACGATGCTCTGGAACCGCTGGCGCGTGCCGGGCGTATTGAGCTGCCTTCGATACCGGAGGGTTGCGTACAGAATGCCCATATGTTTTACATCAAACTGCGCGATATCGACGATCGCACGGCGTTGATTAACTTCCTGAAAGAAGCTGAAATTATGGCGGTGTTCCACTATATCCCGCTGCATGATTGCCCGGCTGGCGATAAATTCGGCATGTTTGCCGGTGTTGATCGTTACACCACCAAAGAGAGCGAACGCCTGCTGCGTTTACCGCTGTTCTACAATCTGTCGCCGGTGAACCAGCGAACAGTCATTACGACCTTACTCAACTACTTCGCCTGATATGTCGCTTGCAAAAGCGTCCTTATGGACGGCGGCCAGTACGCTGGTAAAAATTGGTGCAGGTTTGCTGGTTGTGAAGTTGCTGGCGGTGTCGTTTGGACCGGCAGGCGTGGGGCTGGCGGGTAACTTCCGCCAGATGGTCACTGTGCTTGGCGTGTTGGCGGGGGCCGGCATTTTCAATGGCGTCACGAAATACGTTGCGCAGCATCATGACGATCCGGCCCGGCTCCGTAAGGTGGTCGGTACCTCTTCCGCGATGGTGCTGGGATTCTCTACGCTGATGGCGGTGATTTTTTTGCTGGCGGCCGCACCTATCAGTCAGGGATTATTTGGTCATACTCATTATCAGGGGCTGGTTCGACTGGTTGCGCTGGTGCAGATGGGCATTGCCTGGGCGAACCTGCTGCTGGCGCTGATGAAGGGCTTCCGCGATGCGGCGGGTAACGCGCTGTCGTTGATTGTGGGGAGCCTGGTGGGCGTAGCGGCTTATTATGGCTGTTATCGCCTGGGAGGGTATGAAGGCGCCTTGCTGGGCCTGGCGCTGGTACCTGCGCTGGTCGTTATCCCTGCCGCTATAATGCTGATTAAGCGTGGGACTATCCCCCTGCATTACCTGAAACCTTCATGGGATAACGGTCTGGCAGGGCAGTTAAGCAAGTTTACGCTGATGGCGCTGATTACCTCCGTAACGCTGCCAGTGGCATACGTGATGATGCGAAACCTGTTGGCGGCGCAGTACAGCTGGGATGATGTGGGGATCTGGCAGGGGGTGAGCAGTATCTCCGATGCTTATCTGCAATTCATCACCGCCTCATTCAGCGTTTACTTGCTGCCGACGTTGTCGCGTTTGACTGAAAAGCGCGACATTACACGCGAAGTGATCAAGTCGTTGAAATTCGTGCTGCTGGCGGTTGCTGCCGCAAGCTTTACCGTCTGGCTACTGCGCGATTTTGCTATCTGGCTGCTTTTCTCCGCTAAATTCACCGCCATGCGCGACCTGTTCGCCTGGCAACTGGTCGGTGATGTGCTGAAAGTCGGCGCCTATGTTTTCGGTTATCTGGTGATCGCGAAAGCGTCGCTGCGGTTTTATATCTTGGCAGAAATTAGCCAGTTCATGTTATTGACGGCGTTTGCCCATTGGCTGATCCCTGCACATGGTGCGCTGGGCGCGGCACAGGCTTACATGGCAACGTACATTGTCTATTTCTCTCTTTGTTGTGGCGTGTTTTTACTCTGGCGTAGGCGGGTATGACTGTACTGATTCACGTTCTGGGATCGGATATCCCTCACCATAACCAAACCGTGCTGCGGTTTTTCAACGACTCGCTGGCCGCGACGAGCGAGCACGCGCGCACGTTTATGGTTGCAGGTCAGGATGCCGGATTCAGTGAGAACTGCCCGGCGTTATCGCTAAGCTTCTATGGTGGGAAAAAGGCGCTGGCTGAAGCTGTTATCGCGAAAGCAAAAGCGGATCGCCAACAGCGTTTTTTCTTCCACGGTCAGTTCAACACCAGCCTGTGGTTAGCGCTGCTGAGCGGGGGAATTAAACCGGAGCAGTTTTACTGGCATATCTGGGGCGCGGATTTATATGAAGTCTCCAGTGGACTGAAATTTCGCCTGTTTTACCCCATTCGCCGTATGGCGCAGAACCGCGTGGGCTGCGTATTTGCCACGCGGGGTGATTTGAGCTATTTCGCCGAACAGCATCCGCGCGTGCGTGGCGAGTTGCTCTATTTCCCAACGCGGATGGATCCCTCGCTCAATAATATGAGCAACGCGTGTCAGCGCAGCGGCAAGATGACGGTGCTGGTTGGCAACTCTGGCGATCGCAGCAATGAGCATATTGCCGCGCTACGCGCCGTCCATCAGCAGTTCGGCGACACGGTGAATGTGATTGTACCGATGGGGTACCCCGCCAATAATGCGGCTTATATCGACGAGGTTCGTCAGGCCGGCCTGGCATTGTTTAGCGCTGAGAATCTGCAAATTTTAAGTGAAAAGCTGGAATTTGATGCCTATCTGACATTATTACGTCAGTGTGATTTGGGTTACTTTATTTTTGCCCGTCAGCAGGGGATCGGTACCCTGTGTTTACTGATTCAGGCCGGTATCCCGTGCGTGCTCAACCGTGAAAATCCCTTCTGGCAGGATATGGTGGAACAGAATCTCCCGGTGTTATTTACCACTGATGAGATTAATGAAGGCGTCGTACGCGAAGCGCAGCGCCAGTTGGCATCGGTAGATAAAAATACAATCACCTTCTTTAGCCCGAATTATCTGCAGCCGTGGCACAACGCGCTGCGTATTGCTTCAGGAGAAACCGTATGAGCCTGATGCAATTTAGCGGTCTGCTGGTGGTATGGCTGCTCTCCACCTTGTTTATCGCCACGCTGACCTGGTTTGAATTCCGCCGCGTGCGTTTTAACTTCAATGTTTTCTTCTCACTGCTGTTTTTGCTGACGTTCTTCTTCGGGTTCCCGTTGACCAGCATACTGGTGTTCCGTTTTGATGTGGCAGTGGCTCCGCCGGAGATCCTGCTGCAGGCCTTGCTGTCAGCCGCCTGTTTCTATGCCGTCTACTACGTGACGTATAAAACACGCCTTCGCAAGCGAGTCGAGGATAAGCCACGCAGGCCGCTATTTACCATCAATCGCGTTGAAGCGCATTTGACCTGGGTTATCCTGATGGCGATTGCATTGGTGAGCGTGGGCGTCTTCTTTATGCACAACGGATTCCTGCTGTTCAGACTGCAATCCTACAGCCAAATCTTTTCCAGTGAAGTCTCTGGCGTCGCTCTGAAGCGTTTCTTCTACTTCTTCATTCCGGCAATGCTGGTGGTCTATTTCCTGCGTCAGGACAGCAAAGCGTGGTTATTCTTCCTGGTGAGTACCGTCGCGTTTGGTTTGCTGACCTATATGATTGTTGGCGGGACGCGCGCCAATATCATCATTGCGTTTGCCATCTTCTTGTTTATCGGCATCATTCGCGGCTGGATTTCGCTGTGGATGCTGGCCGCCGCGGGCGTGCTGGGTATCGTCGGGATGTTCTGGCTGGCGCTGAAGCGTTATGGGATGAACGTTAGCGGCGACGAGGCGTTTTATACTTTCCTGTACCTCACGCGGGACACCTTCTCGCCGTGGGAGAATCTGGCGCTGTTGCTGCAAAATTACCACAATATTGAGTTTCAGGGGCTGGCGCCGATTGTCCGTGACTTCTACGTCTTTATCCCTTCCTGGCTTTGGCCTGGGCGGCCGAGTATTGTCCTCAACTCAGCGAACTACTTTACCTGGGAAGTGTTGAACAACCACTCAGGTCTGGCGATTTCGCCGACGTTAATTGGTTCACTGGTGGTGATGGGCGGGACGCTGTTTATCCCGTTAGGCGCGATTGTCGTTGGACTCATCATCAAGTGGTTTGACTGGCTGTATGAGTTAGGCAACCGCGAAACCAATCGCTACAAGGCGGCGATTCTGCACAGTTTCTGTTTTGGCGCTATTTTCAATATGATCGTGTTGGCACGTGAAGGGCTGGATTCGTTTGTCTCGCGAGTGGTCTTTTTCCTCGTGATTTTCGGCATGTGTCTGCTGGTGGCAAAACTGCTGTTTTGGCTATTCGATAGTGCGGGACTCATCCATAAACGAATCAAATCGCTGCCCCGGACACAGATTGAAGGATCGTAATGACAGATAACACAACTGCGCCACTCTACTCGCTGCGCGGGCTACAATTGATTGGCTGGCGCGATATGCAGCATGCGCTAAATTACCTGTTTGCCGAGGGGCATCTCAGGCCTGGAACGCTGGTGGCAATCAACGCCGAGAAGATGCTGACGGCAGAAGATAACCCTGAAGTGCGGGATCTGATCAACGCCGCTGAGTTCAAATATGCGGATGGGATTAGCGTGGTGCGCTCAGTGCGCAAAAAATTCCCGCAGGCGCAGGTTTCACGCGTGGCAGGGGCTGATCTTTGGGAAGCACTTATGGCGCGAGCCGGGCAGGAAGGAACGCCTGTCTTCCTGATTGGTGGCAAGCCTGAAGTTCTGGCGCAAACGGAAGCCAAACTGCGTGCCCAGTGGCGCGTGAACATTGTAGGCAGTCAGGACGGTTATTTTACCCCGGACCAGCGGCAGGCGTTGTTTGAACGTATCCACGCCAGCGGTGCGCAGATTGTGACGGTGGCGATGGGCTCGCCGAAACAAGAGATCTTTATGCGTGACTGCCGGAAGATTCACCCTGAAGCGCTGTATATGGGCGTGGGTGGTACCTACGACGTCTTTACCGGTCACGTTAAGCGTGCGCCGCGAATCTGGCAGAGTCTGGGGCTGGAGTGGCTGTATCGCTTATTGTCGCAGCCAAGCCGTATCACTCGTCAACTTCGCTTATTACGCTATCTCCGCTGGCACTATACCGGCAACCTCTGACGCCCTCCCTCCTTTGATAAGTAGCGTGGTCTGCTAATTACGCTACTTATTCACAACATAATCGCTGCTTTCTCGCACAATCTATTTATTTTTTGAATGCTTTAATTGCCATTTAAGCGATTTTAGGAAACCATTCGCAACAATCATTGCAGTGCCGTGGTGTTTTTGACGCCAACCGTTAAGCGGTCGGTGCCGTATGGCCTGTTATGGCATAACAAGATGTACCCATAACGAGAACCGGTAATACCGGACAGTATGCAAACACAACAAGAGGATTTATGGCCGAGAACAAACCTGAGCTACAGCGTGGGCTGGAGGCTCGTCACATCGAATTAATTGCCCTTGGGGGGACAATTGGCGTCGGGCTATTTATGGGGGCCGCCAGTACCCTGAAATGGGCGGGACCTTCGGTTCTGCTGGCATACATCGTCGCCGGGCTGTTCGTCTTTTTCATTATGCGTTCTATGGGGGAGATGTTATTCCTCGAGCCGGTTGCCGGTTCATTTGCTGTTTACGCCCATCGTTACATGAGCCCCTTCTTTGGTTATCTCACCGCCTGGTCATACTGGTTTATGTGGATGGCGGTGGGGATATCAGAGATTACCGCCATCGGGGTGTACGTCCAGTTCTGGTTCCCGGAAATGGCACAATGGATACCCGCACTGATTGCTGTCGGACTGGTTGCGTTGGCAAATCTCGCCGCGGTTCGCCTGTATGGTGAAATTGAGTTCTGGTTTGCCATGATTAAAGTGACCACCATCATTGTGATGATCGTCATTGGATTAGGGGTGATTTTCTTCGGTTTTGGCAATGGCGGTCAGGCGATCGGCTTTGGCAACCTGACTGAGCATGGCGGCTTCTTTGCTGGTGGTTGGAAGGGCTTCCTGACGGCATTGTGTATTGTCGTGGCTTCTTACCAGGGTGTGGAGCTGATCGGCATTACTGCGGGTGAAGCGAAGAATCCGCAGGTCACGCTGCGTAGTGCAGTAGGGAAAGTGCTGTGGCGTATTCTGATTTTCTACGTCGGTGCGATTTTTGTTATCGTCACTATTTTCCCGTGGAATGAGATTGGCAGTAACGGTAGCCCGTTTGTTTTGACCTTTGCCAAGATTGGTATTACCGCCGCGGCAGGGATTATTAACTTTGTGGTCCTGACGGCGGCGCTGTCGGGCTGTAACAGTGGGATGTACAGTTGTGGGCGTATGCTTTACGCGCTGGCAAAGAATCGCCAGTTACCTGCCGCCGTTGGAAAAGTTTCTCGCCAGGGCGTGCCGGTTGCCGGCGTGGCTATTTCTATCGCGATCCTGCTGGTTGGTTCGTGCCTGAACTACATCATTCCCAACCCGCAGCGTGTGTTCGTTTATGTCTATAGCGCCAGCGTGCTGCCGGGGATGGTGCCGTGGTTTGTGATCCTGATAAGCCAGATACGTTTCCGTCAGGCGCATAAAGCGGCGATCGCCAGTCATCCTTTCCGCTCGATTCTGTTCCCGTGGGCGAACTATTTGACGATGGCGTTCCTGATTTGCGTATTAATCGGCATGTACTTTAATGAAGATACCCGAATGTCGCTGTTTGTTGGCATTATCTTCTTACTGGCCGTGACGCTCATTTATAAGGTTTTTGGCCTGAATCGTCATGGCACAGCCCAAAAATTGCAGGAATAAGCGACAAAACGCACAAACCATGACCAAACGATAATTTATTTTAAAAAAGCACTAGACAGCAGACCGAGACCTCCGTAATATCCAGCCCCGCAACGGCGCTAAGCGCCCGTAGCTCAGCTGGATAGAGCGCTGCCCTCCGGAGGCAGAGGTCTCAGGTTCGAATCCTGTCGGGCGCACCATTTAGCAAGGTGCCGGAGCTGCGGTGGTTTTAATACCGCGTAAAAGATTTGCAGTGGTGGCTATAGCTCAGTTGGTAGAGCCCTGGATTGTGATTCCAGTTGTCGTGGGTTCGAATCCCATTAGCCACCCCATTAATTTAAAGTTGTGAAATGCGAAGGTGGCGGAATTGGTAGACGCGCTAGCTTCAGGTGTTAGTGTCCTTAGGATGTGGGGGTTCGAGTCCCCCCCCTCGCACCACGACTTAAAGAATTGAACTAAAAATTCAAAAAGCAGTAAAACGGCGAGTAGCGCAGCTTGGTAGCGCAACTGGTTTGGGACCAGTGGGTCGGAGGTTCGAATCCTCTCTCGCCGACCAATTTTGAACCCCGCTTCGGCGGGGTTTTTTGTTTTCTGATTTTCCCTTCTCAGCCTTTATTTCCCCGAATTTCCTGATGTCTTAAAAAGTCCGGTTCCATTGTTTTTGCAGTGCAATCGTGGCATGCCTTGTGCAATAATACACGGGTAGATGCTCATTCCATCTCTTATGTTCGCCATCTGGCCTCATAAACTCAGGAATGATGCAGAGCCGTTTACGGTGCTTATCGTCCACAGACAGATGTCGCTCTGGCCTCATCAAACACCATGGACATAACGTTGAGTGAAGCACCCATTTATGTTGTCATACAGACCTGTTTAGCGCCTGCTCCAAAAGAGCGGGCGTTTTTTTATGCATATACACCTCATCCTTCAAGTCGCCTCGAAGCATCTCGAATGATTTGGTGTATATGAAATAACGGTAGGCCCGGTAAGCGAAGCGTCACCGGGCAAGAGGGAATTACTGCGGGGGATTGTTGTTCTGCAGCGTCAACATCAGGCCATCACGACGCATGGTGGCGGCTTCTTCCGGCTGATGCAGTCTGTCCAGCGCGTCAGCAAGCCAGGCGTAGTCATAGGCATCTGGACGCTGTTTGAGAGCGGCACGGAAGGCGAACGTGGCTTCCTGCCATTCGCCGTGCTTCATTAGCGACTGGCCCAGCGTGCTCCACAGTAATGGGCGATCGCCGACGGCTTTAATCTGCTGGCGCAACACTTTTTCTATCTGTTCCGGGTTGTTGGTTTTCAGACGCGGGATCGGCAGCACCAGGCGGTCGTCATACTGGCGTTTAAGACCATCAATGATGACCTGCTGCGCCGTATCGTGATCGTCACACTCAATCAGATGTTCAGCCATTGCTACCTGCAGGGCAACTTGGTGACGGGTTTTACGGTTCTGGTTTTTCCACCATGCACGTAGCCCCTCGCTGCCCTGATCGGCGCGAACCTGATCCATCAGACCAACCCATGCCTGCTGTTCCAGCATCGCGCGGTGCTCGTCATCACCCACGTGCGCTTTTGCCATGGATGGAATGATATCCAGTAACGAACTCCATGCACCGGTACGAATGTAGGCCTGTTCAGCCAGACGCAGCACTTCCGGATGACGTGGCGTCACTTCCAGCAGTTTATCTACGCTGTGGCGTGCGGCGTGATTTTCATTACGTGCCAGCTGCAGGCGAACGCGAGTGATTTCTACCGGGATCGTATCATTTCCGGCCAGTTCGGCAGCACGCTCAAGGTGTTGGTTGGCACGAGCTTCGTCACCGCGCTGTTGAGCAGCTTCTGCCGCCAGCAGGTAATTCACTACCGGCTGTTCTGCATGATCGGCGTTTTTCGACATCAGCTTTTCAACCTGCTGATAATCGCCTTCTGCCAGCTTGAGCAGCGCCTGCTCGGTCTGCTTACGGGCGCGACGACGCTTCCGACCGACAAACCATCCGCGGGTATGCGCGCCAGTGCGGAAAATTCGGCGCAGCAGCCATTCAATCGCAAACAGGACGACCATTGCGACGATCAGAATGATCACCAGACCCGTCACGCTGGTTTCGATATTGTAATTATCCGTCTGGATCAGTACGTAGCCCTGATGACCGGCAATCATTGGACCGACAACGATCCCGGCGATCAACAGCACAAAGAGCAATAATACTTTTAGCATCATTATTCTCCTTGCGGCGCAGTTGCCGGAGTTTCAGCTGAAGGCGCAGGAGTTGCTGCAACCGGCGCTGTGGCAGGCTGTGCCAGTAAATTACGTACGCGGGTCTGCATGAGCTTGTCGAGAAGCGCCTGGCTCTGCAGCGTTTCCGGTACGTCCATGCTGATGCTTTGTTGGCTCAGTTGGTCTACCTCTTCAAGGAAAGCTTTGGTGGCTGCATCGTCGGTGTCGTAGTAGGCGCGCACCCAGGTGGAGACGTTTTCCAGCGCCTGGCGATATGTTTCCTCCTGATGACGCGGCACGGCCTGGGCGGCCACTAACAGGCGAGAACGGATATTTTCACGTAAGTAAACGTCCTGGTTCGGTGCCAGCAGCGGGACGGCGGTTTCATCACGACGGCGAACGGTGATAAAGCTGTCCATAAAGTTCTGCCAGCTTTTTTGCAGATTGACGCGCCATTCGCTGATCGAGCTGGAAAGCTCGCTGCTGTCGGAATCCATCGGCGAATCGTCGGTGTCGTTGTCGGCCAGACGCAGGTTATCAATCTGGTTAGAGAGCTGATTCACTTTCAGGATAATGCCGTCATAGTCGACCTGAGTCACCGCAGAGAGGCTCGCGATATCGTCGGTAATCGCGCGACGGGCGGTAATCAGGCTTGGGTCATTCATATCCGCCAGGCTGGCGTCAGCGCTTTTCAGCAGCGCCGCGGCGGTAGTAACGTCCTGATCGCTCCATAATTTGCGACCGGCCAGTTTCACCAGAAAATCAGCCTGCGCCAGCAGCCATGTCCCGGCATCGCTGCCGGAGATAGTGGCGACTTTTTGCTGGACTTCGTCAAGCTGTTTGACCAGCGCGGCCTGCTGGCGAGCGGCTTCATCCAGCTGCGTTGCCTGCTGCTTAATAATGCCTTCCAGCTCAGCTTTTTGGCTTTCTTGCGCTTTTTGCAACGCCGTAAGCTGGTTCGCCAGCGCATCGCTGGTTGCTGTCTGCGTTGTTGCCTGCTGTTTCCCCCAACCGTACAGCCCAACGCCTGCAGCCAGCGCAATAGCAATCGCCACTGCGCTCAGAATCAGCGCCGTGCTGTTCTTACTCTTTTTTTCAGTATTGACTGGCTGTGACGTGGTTTCCACGGCCTCCCTGGTCTCTTCAACCACGGCGGAGGATTTTTCTTGTTCCGTCATTATGGCATCCCATTATGAGAGTTATTGTAATGCGCGTAGTAGCGCATCGTTGTCGGCGTTATCAGCGACCTTAATATCTTGCCAGCCCAGTTCCCGGGCGAGGTGCGCCAGACGCTCACTGACGACCAGCAGCCGACAGCGTAGTAACCAGTGCTCACGATACCACTGCGGAATGAGCGACCAGAGCTGTTGTAGCATCTCTCCGCTGGTGACAACCACCGTGGTCACACCACGAGATTGCCAGCGCATCGCTTCTTCTGCACCATCGTAATATTTTGCACTGCGTTGATAACATTCACAAAAATCGACATCAGCTCCGCGTGCTGTCAGGGTTTCACCTATCAGCTCACGGCCACCATTGCCGCGTAATATCAGCGCGCGTTTTCCCGCAATATTTTGTAATTCAGGTAATTGTAGCAAGACTTCGCTAATTTCCCGATCCAGAGGGTAGTGAATATTGAAACCGCTAACGGTATGCAGCGCCAGCGCCGTTGTGCGACCAATGGCAAAATAACGCGGAAGGGAGGGCCAGCTTTTCCCTTGTTGCTGAAGTTCGGCATCTGCAAAGGTGACGGCGTGTTGCGAGAGGGCGAAGACCAGATCGTTTTCCGTCAGCGCCGACAGTCGGGAAGCAAGCGTTGCCAGCTCCCGACCGGGCGAAAACTCGATGAGCGGAAAGCTCCAGGCCACCTGCCCCAGTGTGCGCAGACGGCTCACTAACTCTTCCCCTGCGGGAGACGGGCGGGTGACCAGAATACTCATGCGGGGGCTTCTCCGTTGTAAACTTCAGCCAGAATGGTGCGCGCACCGTTCTCCAGCAGCTCTTCAGCCAGAGAGATGCCCATCTGTTCAGCTTCCTGCGCGGCGCCGCGACGTTCTCCGCATACCATCTGCGAACCGTCAGGCGCGCCGACCAGCGCCCGCAGCCAAATCTCACCGTTAATGAGTTCTGCATAACTGCCGATAGGGACCTGACATCCCCCTTCCAGGCGGGTATTCATGGCGCGTTCGGCTTTGACGCGCAGCGCCGTCTCTTCATGGTTGAGCGGCGCTAACAGCGCCTGAGTGCGCATATCATCCAGTCGACATTCTATGCCAACTGCGCCTTGCCCGACAGCGGGTAGGGAGACTTCCGGCGGCAGAGCGGTGCGGACTCGCGACTCAAGACCTAAACGTTTTAATCCGGCGACCGCCAGAATAATGGCGTCATAATCGCCGTTATCCAGTTTGCTCAGACGCGTACCTACGTTACCGCGCAGCGAACGGATGACGAGATCCGGGCGACGCTTTGCCAACTGGCACTGGCGACGCAAACTGGATGTCCCGACGATACTGCCTGCCGGGAGTTCATCCAGCGTGTTGTACTTATTTGAGACGAAAGCATCACGCGGATCCTCTCGCTCGCAAATGGTGACCAGTCCAAGACCGTCAGGGAACTCAACCGGCACATCCTTCATGGAATGCACGGCGATATCGGCGCGTTTTTCCAGCAGCGCGACTTCCAGCTCTTTAACAAACAACCCTTTCCCCCCGACTTTCGCCAGCGGGGTATCAAGGATCACATCGCCACGGGTTACCATCGGAACCAGTTCCACGATCAGACCGGGGTGGTTTGCCATTAAGGCGTCTTTGACATAATGTGCCTGCCAGAGCGCAAGGGGGCTTTGGCGTGTGGCAATTCTCAAAACATTGTCTAACATGCTTGTTACCGTCATTATCAATCATTGACCATCCTAACATCCTTATCAAAGGGATGTCAGCGTTACGCTCAAACGTGAGTGAGAGGAAAAGGCGCTGCATCATCACTGGCAGTGAATAATGACGAGAAACCTCCCGACCGTATGAAGGAACTTACACGTAACGAACGGTGCTACACTTGTATGTAGCGCATCTTTCTTTACGGTCAATGAGCAAGGTGTTAAATTGATCACGTTTTAGACCATTTTTTCGGCTGTACAGCATAAAAAAATATGGGCGAAAAAACAGGTAACGGTTATTTTTGACATACGGTTTATCCGAATTGATGACGATTATTGTGAGCGCTTGTGCCGCAGCAATCGACAACATGACGGATAGCAACATCAGGCGATACGTCTTGTACCTCTATATTGAGACTCTGAAACAGAGACTGGATGCCATAAATCAACTGCGTGTGGATCGCGCGCTTGCTGCCATGGGACCTGCCTTCCAGCAGGTATACAGTCTGCTGCCGACATTATTGCACTACCACCATCCGCTGATGCCGGGTTACCTTGATGGTAACGTTCCCAAAGGCATATGCCTTTACACGCCTGATGAAACCCAACGCCACTACCTGAACGAACTGGAACTGTACCGCGGTATGTCACCGCAGGATCCTCCCAAGGGCGAACTGCCTATCACCGGCGTTTACTCAATGGGCAGCACCTCTTCGGTAGGGCAAAGCTGTTCCTCTGACCTTGATATTTGGGTCTGCCATCAATCCTGGCTGGATAGCGAAGAGCGCCAGCTGCTGCAGCGTAAATGTAGCCTGCTGGAAAGCTGGGCCGCCTCGCTGGGCGTGGAAGTCAGCTTCTTCCTGATTGATGAAAACCGTTTCCGCCACAATGAAAGCGGCAGTTTGGGTGGTGAAGACTGTGGCTCGACGCAGCATATCCTGTTGCTTGATGAATTCTATCGCACCGCTGTGCGTCTCGCGGGTAAACGTATTCTGTGGAATATGGTGCCGGGCGACGAAGAAGAGCATTACGACGATTACGTCATGACGCTTTACGCACAGGGGGTGTTAACGCCAAACGAATGGCTGGATCTCGGCGGACTCAGTTCGCTCTCCGCCGAAGAGTACTTTGGCGCCAGCCTCTGGCAGCTGTACAAGAGTATCGACTCCCCGTACAAAGCGGTATTGAAAACGCTGCTGCTGGAAGCTTATTCCTGGGAATACCCCAATCCACGCCTGTTGGCGAAAGATATCAAACAGCGCCTGCACGATGGCGAGATCGTCTCTTTTGGTCTCGACCCTTACTGCATGATGCTGGAGCGCGTTACCGAGTACCTCACGGCGATCGAAGACCCGACTCGTCTGGATTTAGTGCGTCGATGTTTCTACTTAAAAGTGTGTGAGAAACTGAGCCGCGAGCGCGCCTGCGTGGGCTGGCGTCGTGAAGTATTAAGTCAGTTAGTGAAAGAGTGGGGCTGGGATGACGCCCGTCTGACCATGCTGGATAACCGCGCTAACTGGAAGATTGACCAGGTACGCGAAGCGCATAACGAACTGCTCGATGCGATGATGCAGAGCTATCGTAACCTGATCCGTTTTGCCCGCCGAAATAACCTCAGCGTGAGCGCCAGCCCGCAGGATATCGGCGTGCTGACCCGTAAGCTGTATGCCGCGTTTGAAGCATTACCAGGTAAAGTAACGCTGGTGAACCCGCAGATATCTCCGGATCTCTCGGAACCGAATCTGACCTTTATCCATGTGCCGCCGGGCCGTGCCAACCGTTCGGGTTGGTATCTCTATAACCGCGCGCCTAACATGGACTCGATCATCAGCCATCAGCCGCTGGAATATAACCGCTACCTCAATAAACTGGTGGCGTGGGCCTGGTTCAACGGCCTGCTGACCTCGCGTACGCATTTATTTATTAAGGGCAACGGCATTGTTGATTTGCCGAAGCTGCAAGAAATGGTCGCCGACGTGTCGCACCACTTCCCGCTGCGACTGCCAGCGCCAACGCCGAAAGCGCTCTATAGCCCGTGCGAGATTCGCCACCTGGCGATTATCGTTAACCTTGAATATGACCCGACGGCAGCATTTCGCAATCAGGTGGTACATTTTGATTTCCGTAAGCTGGACGTCTTCAGCTTTGGTGAAGAACAAAATTGCCTGGTGGGTAGCGTCGACCTGCTGTACCGCAACTCGTGGAATGAAGTGCGTACGCTGCACTTCAACGGTGAGCAGGCGATGATTGAAGCGTTAAAAACGATTCTGGGCAAAATGCACCAGGATGCCGCGCCGCCGGATAGCGTCGAGGTTTTCTGCTATAGCCAGCATCTGCGCGGTTTAATTCGCACCCGCGTGCAGCAACTGGTGTCTGAGTGCATCGAGTTGCGCCTCTCCAGCACCCGTCAGGAAACCGGACGCTTCAAAGCGCTGCGCGTTTCTGGTCAGACGTGGGGTCTGTTCTTCGAGCGCCTGAACGTCTCGGTACAGAAGCTGGAAAACGCGATTGAATTTTATGGCGCGATTTCACATAACAAACTGCACGGGCTTTCCGTTCAGGTTGAGACCAATCATGTGAAACTCCCGTCAGTGGTTGACGGTTTTGCCAGCGAAGGGATCATTCAGTTCTTTTTCGAAGAAACGGGTGATGAGCAGGGCTTTAATATCTACATTCTGGATGAGAGTAATCGGGCTGAGGTGTATCACCACTGCGAAGGTAGCAAAGAGGAGCTGGTACGCGATGTCAGCCGTTTCTACTCGTCGTCGCACGATCGCTTTACCTACGGCTCCAGCTTCATCAACTTTAACCTGCCGCAGTTCTATCAGATTGTGAAAACCGATGGGCGCGCGCAGGTGATCCCGTTCCGTACCCAGCCGATTAGCGCCGTGCCGCCCGTCAGTCAGGAAAACGACACTCCGCTGTTGCAGCAGTATTTCTCGTGAGCATGATGCCGGATAAGCGAAGCGTATCCGGCAATAAAACTTAACGGAAGCTCACCTCTTCACCCGCCTGCTGTGTCGCCGCCTGTTCTAGCAGATCCCAGAACGTTTCGCCGCTACGATCGCAGATCCACTCGTCGTCTTTCAGGTCAAAGTGGTAGCCGCCCTGTTTGGTCGCCAGCCACACCTGATGCAGCGGCTCCTGACGGTTAATAATAATTTTGCTGCCGTTTTCGAAGCTGATGGTCAGCACGCCGCCGTTGATCTCACAATCGATATCGCTGTCGCCGTCCCAGTCGTCCAGACGCTCTTCAATGGTCATCCACAGGGTGTCAGCAAGGCGATGAAATTCACTGTCGTTCATTTTCTTATCCTGTTTTTCGTGATGACGGCAGTATAACCTGAAACAAAACGCGTTGCAGATTACAGGCTAACTCTTGCTTTTACGCCTTCTCCTGCGATGATAGAAAATAGAAAGCATGAACTTTACAGGCAATCGATAATGAAAAACGTGTTAAAGCCACTCGCTGTCATTTTTACTCTGTTCAGCCTGACGGGCTGTGGGCTAAAAGGCCCGCTCTATTTCCCGCCAGCAGATAAAACCGCGCCGCCTCCGACCAAGAGCGTTCAGCCGCAATCACAATCCACCACGCCAGAGAAAAACGATCGTGGGATTAGTGACGGGCCTTCTCAGGTGAATTACTGACGGCAGGAATAGATGTATATTTCTGTACCCGCGTGAACGGAGTGAATGATGCAATTCTCTAAAATGCATGGCCTTGGCAACGATTTTATGGTCGTCGACGCGGTAACGCAGAATGTCTTTTTCTCACCAGAGCTGATCCGCCGCTTGTCCGACAGGCATCTCGGCGTTGGATTTGATCAACTGCTGGTGGTTGAACCTCCGTATGATCCGGAGCTGGATTTCCACTACCGTATTTTTAATGCCGACGGTAGTGAAGTGTCACAGTGTGGCAATGGCGCCCGCTGTTTTGCCCGCTTTGTTCGCCTGAAAGGGCTGACCAATAAGCGTGATATTCGCGTCAGTACCGCTAATGGTCGTATGGTATTAACCGTAACCGACGACGAGCTGGTACGGGTGAATATGGGTGAACCCAATTTTGAACCCGCGCAGGTTCCGTTTCGCGCCAACAAAGCAGAGAAGACCTATATTATGCGCGTGTCTGAACAGACAGTATTGTGCGGCGTGGTTTCAATGGGGAACCCGCACTGCGTAATTCAGGTTGATGATGTTGATACGGCCACGGTAGAAACGTTGGGGCCGGTTCTGGAAAGTCACGAACGCTTTCCTGAACGCGCCAATATCGGATTTATGCAGGTGGTAAAGCGCGAGCATATCCGGCTGCGCGTCTATGAGCGCGGCGCGGGTGAAACGCAGGCCTGCGGCAGCGGTGCGTGCGCCGCTGTTGCGGTTGGTATCCAGCAGGGCCTGCTGGCAGAAGAAGTGAGGGTGGAATTACCGGGCGGTCGACTTGATATCGCCTGGAAAGGTCCGGGTCATCCGCTGTATATGACTGGCCCGGCGGCACATGTCTACGACGGATTTATTCACTTATGAAGCAACCAGGGGAAGAACTACAGGAAACGCTCATGGAGCTGGACGACCGGGCGGTCGTCGATTACCTGCAACGTAATCCTGAGTTTTTTATCCGTAATGCCCAGGCTGTTGAAGCGATGCGTGTTCCGCACCCGGTGCGGGGCACGGTCTCTTTAGTGGAATGGCATATGGCGCGGGCACGTAATCATATTAACGTGCTGGAAGAGAATATGGCGTTGTTGATGGAACAAGCCAACGCCAATGAAAGCCTGTTCTATCGTCTGTTAAATCTGCAAGCCCGGCTAGTATCGGCCAGCAGTCTTGACGACATGCTGATGCGATTTCATCGCTGGGCGCGTGAGTTAGGGCTGGCTGGGGCGACGGTTCGTCTGTTCCCGGATCGCTGGCGACTTGGTGCGCCATCAAAATTCACTCATCTGGCATTAAGCCGTCAGGCTTTTGAACCGCTGCGTATTCAGCGTCTGGGCCAGTCACTACACTATCTTGGACCGCTCAATGGCCCGGAACTTCTGGTCATGATGCCCGAGGCGAAAGCGATAGGCTCGGTGGCGATGTCGATGTTGGGGCAAGATGGATCCCTGGGCGTGATGCTGTTCAGCAGTCGCGACGTTAATCATTACCAGCAGGGGCAAGGTACGCAATTACTGCAGGAAATCTCGCTGATGTTGCCGGAGCTGCTGGAGCGCTGGATTGAACGCGTATGACCGATTCACCCCTTTCTCAGGATGTGGCGCGCTTTTTACGCTATCTGGGCGTTGAGCGCCAGCTTAGCCCGATCACATTGCTGAATTATCAGCGTCAGCTTGATGCCATCATTGCGTTAGCCGGAGAGACCGGTCTGCAAAGCTGGCAACAATGTGACGCTTCGATGGTACGCAGTTTTGCCGTGCGCAGCCGTCGTAAAGGGCTGGGGCCGGCGAGCCTGGCGCTGCGTCTCTCCGCATTGCGCAGTTTCTTTGACTGGCTGGTTAATCAGGGCGAGCTGAAAGCCAATCCCGCAAAAAGTGTTTCCGCGCCGAAAGCACCGCGTCATCTACCTAAAAATATCGATGTCGACGACGTTAATCGTCTGCTGGATATCGACCTCAACGATCCCCTCGCCGTGCGCGATCGGGCAATGTTAGAAGTGATGTACGGCGCAGGGCTGCGTTTGTCTGAACTGGTTGGGCTGGATATTAAACATCTCGATCTCGACACCGGCGAAGTATGGGTGATGGGGAAGGGCAGTAAAGAACGTCGCCTGCCAATTGGCCGCAATGCAGTGGCGTGGATTGAGCACTGGCTGGACCTGCGGGGGCTATTTGGCAGCGATGACGATGCGTTATTCCTGTCAAAACTGGGCAAACGCATTTCTGCGCGTAATGTGCAAAAACGCTTTGCGGAATGGGGGATCAAACAGGGGCTGAACAGCCACGTACATCCCCACAAATTGCGCCACTCTTTTGCGACGCATATGCTGGAGTCGAGCGGCGATCTGCGCGGGGTACAGGAGTTATTGGGGCATGCTAATCTCTCCACTACCCAAATCTATACCCATCTTGATTTTCAACACCTGGCTTCAGTGTACGATGCGGCGCATCCGCGCGCCAAACGGGGGAAATAATGCGTTTTTACCGGCCTTTGGGGCGCATTTCTGCGCTCACCTTTGACCTTGATGACACCCTTTACGATAACCGTCCCGTTATCACACGCACCGAGCAGGAAGCGCTCGCGTTTGTACAGAATTACCATCCGGCGTTGAATTCGCTGCAAAATAGCGACCTACAGCGCTTACGTCAGGCCGTTCGCGACGCTGAGCCGGAAATCTACCACGACGTTACCCAATGGCGTCACCGCGCCGTAGAGCGCGCTATGCTGGAGGCGGGATTGTCAGAAGCAGAAGCCAGAATGGGGGCAAATGCGGCGATGATGAATTTCGCCAAATGGCGTAGCCGCATTGACGTCCCGCAGGCGACGCATGACACGCTGAAGGCGCTGGCCCGCAAATGGCCGCTGGTGGCGATCACCAACGGTAACGCACAGCCAGAACTGTTCGGCCTGGGAGATTACTTTGAGTTTGTGCTGCGCGCCGGTCCCGACGGGCGATCAAAACCGTTCAGCGACATGTACGCGCTGGCGGCAGATAAACTGAAAATGCCTGTGGCTGAGATTCTGCATGTGGGCGATGACCTGACGACAGACGTGGCGGGGGCCATCCGTTGCGGTATGCAGGCCTGCTGGATCAAACCGGAAAATGCCGACCTGATGCAAACCGCAGACAGCCGTTTGCTGCCGCATATCGAAATTTCACAGTTGGCATCTCTGACCTCGCTGATATAATCACCAGCAGAACTCTGTATATATACCCAGCTTTTTGGCGGATGGCGCTACGCTTATCCGCCTTACCTACTTTTACGCGGCGGTGCCAATGGACGTTTCTTACCTGCTCGACAGCCTTAATGATAAACAGCGTGAAGCGGTGGCCGCGCCACGCAGCAACATGCTGGTTTTGGCCGGCGCGGGGAGTGGTAAAACTCGCGTGCTGGTGCACCGTATCGCCTGGTTACTGACGGTAGAGAACAACTCGCCATACTCCATTATGGCGGTGACCTTTACCAACAAAGCAGCGGCGGAAATGCGCCACCGTATTGGCCAGATCATGGGAACCAGCCAGGGCGGTATGTGGGTGGGTACATTCCACGGTCTGGCGCACCGTCTGCTGCGCGCGCACCATATGGATGCGAACCTGCCGCAGGATTTCCAGATCCTCGACAGCGAAGACCAATTGCGTTTGCTCAAGCGTTTGATCAAGGCGATGAATCTTGATGAGAAGCAGTGGCCGCCGCGTCAGGCGATGTGGTTTATCAATAGCCAGAAAGACGAAGGACTGCGCCCGCACCATCTGCAGAGCTATGGCAACCCGGTTGAGCAAACCTGGCAAAAGGTGTATCAGGCCTATCAGGAAGCGTGTGACCGCGCGGGGCTGGTGGATTTTGCCGAGCTGTTGCTGCGCGCCCATGAACTGTGGCTCAACAAGCCGCATATCCTGCAGCACTACCGCGAACGCTTTACCAATATTCTGGTGGACGAATTCCAGGATACCAACAACATTCAGTACGCCTGGATCCGCCTGCTGGCGGGCGATACCGGCAAAGTGATGATCGTTGGCGATGATGACCAGTCGATCTACGGCTGGCGCGGGGCGCAGGTGGAAAACATCCAGCGCTTCCTCACGGATTTCCCGGGCGCAGAAACCATTCGCCTGGAGCAGAACTACCGCTCGACCAACAACATCCTCAGCGCGGCCAACGCCCTGATTGAAAACAACAACGGGCGTTTGGGTAAAAAGCTGTGGACCGATGGCATCGACGGCGAACCAATCTCACTGTACTGCGCGTTCAACGAACTCGATGAAGCGCGTTTTGTGGTCAATCGTATCAAAACCTGGCAGGACAACGGCGGTGCGCTGGAACAGTGCGCCATTCTGTATCGCAGCAACGCCCAGTCGCGCGTGCTGGAAGAGGCGTTGTTACAAGCCAGCATGCCGTACCGTATCTATGGTGGGATGCGCTTCTTTGAACGCCAGGAAATCAAAGATGCGCTCTCCTACCTGCGCCTTATCGCTAACCGTAATGACGACGCTGCATTCGAACGTGTGGTGAATACGCCAACCCGCGGGATTGGCGATCGTACATTAGATGTCGTGCGTCAGACCTCCCGTGACCGCCAGCTTACGTTGTGGCAGGCCTGTCGTGAGCTGTTGCAGGAAAAAGCCCTCGCGGGTCGTGCCGCCAGCGCCTTACAGCGTTTTATGGAGCTGATCGATGCGCTGGCGCAGGAGACCGCCGATATGCCGCTGCACGTGCAGACTGACCGGGTGATTAAAGACTCCGGCCTGCGCATGATGTACGAACAGGAAAAAGGCGAGAAGGGTCAGACGCGTATCGAAAACTTAGACGAACTGGTGACGGCAACGCGCCAGTTCAGCTACAACGAAGAAGACGAAGACTTAATGCCGCTACAGGCGTTCCTGTCTCACGCCGCGCTGGAAGCAGGCGAAGGGCAGGCGGATACCTGGCAGGATGCGGTACAACTGATGACGCTGCACTCGGCGAAAGGTCTGGAGTTCCCCCAGGTATTTATCGTGGGTATGGAAGAAGGCATGTTCCCCAGCCAGATGTCGCTGGACGAAGGTGGGCGCCTCGAAGAAGAGCGCCGCCTGGCTTACGTAGGCGTGACCCGCGCGATGCAAAAGCTGACGCTGACCTACGCCGAAACGCGTCGTCTGTACGGCAAAGAGGTTTACCACCGTCCGTCGCGCTTTATCGGCGAACTGCCGGAAGCGTGCGTTGAAGAGGTTCGCCTGCGCGCCACGGTTAGCCGCCCGGTGAGCCATCAGCGGATGGGCACGCCAATGGCGGAAAATGATACCGGCTACAAGCTCGGCCAGCGCGTGCGCCACGCTAAGTTTGGTGAGGGCACCATCGTCAATCTGGAAGGAAGCGGTGAGCACAGTCGTTTGCAGGTCGCGTTCCAGGGGCAAGGGATCAAATGGCTGGTGGCGGCCTACGCCAGACTGGAAACGGTTTGATCAGTTTGGTTTTGCCGGATGGCGACGCTGGCGCGTCTTATCCGGCCTACAGACCGGGTAACATTTTGATTTCCAGGCCGGACAAGGCGAAGCCGCCATCCCGCTATCTGTCGGTTAATATTCTGAAATCATAGATAAATAATTCCCCTCTGCTAACCTTTTTGTATAAGGGGAAATTATTACTTTTTCGCCATCTGTTGCGTGTTGACGTCAAAATTTTGCTGGCGTAACATGCGCGCACGATTACGCTAAGAGGACATTCGCCTTGGACACACCCAGTAGATACTGGCTCATTATCCTGTCATCCAGGATCAACTCCTAAGGCTATCTCTTTTTGCTGATAGCCTTCGCGGTTGTCAGCGACCTTCTGTTTTTTCCCGTCGCGCTGAGTCAGGCTGTTTAATGGTCTGAAACCCAATTTGTTTCTGTGTGCCCTCCGAACTGTCCGATAATTTTTTGCATTGGGAGTCCCGGTCATGCTGAGCGCATTTCAACTGGAAAACAATCGTTTAACTCGCCTTGAGGCAGACGAAATCGAGCACCTGGCCAGTTCGGTTTGGGTCGATTTAGTCGAGCCGGATGACGAAGAACGAAACCGTGTGCAAAAGGACTTGGGCCAGAATCTGGCTACGCGCCCTGAACTGGAAGACATCGAAGCATCTGCGCGTTTTTTTGAAGACGAAGACGGTTTGCACATTCACTCCTTCTTCTTCTATGAAGATGCCGACGATCACGCGGGTAACTCAACCGTCGCATTTACCATTCGCGAAGGTCGCCTGTTTACTCTGCGCGAGCGCGAGCTGCCGGCATTCCGCCTGTACCGCATGCGTGCGCGTAATCAGGCGATGGTGGATGGCAATGCCTACGAGCTGCTGCTCGACCTGTTTGAAACTAAAATTGAACAGTTGGCGGATGAGATCGAAAACATCTACAGCGACCTGGAAAAACTCAGCCGTGTGATCATGGAAGGGCGTCAGGGTGATGAATATGACGAAGCGCTTTCGACGCTGGCGGAACTGGAAGATATTGGCTGGAAGGTCCGCCTGTGTCTGATGGATACCCAGCGCGCACTGAACTTCCTGGTGCGTAAAGCGCGTTTGCCGGGGAGTCAGCTGGAACAGGCGCGTGAGATTCTGCGCGATATCGAATCCCTGCTGCCGCACAACGAATCACTGTTCCAGAAGGTTAACTTCCTGATGCAGGCGGCGATGGGCTTTATCAATATCGAGCAGAACCGCATCATCAAGATCTTCTCGGTGGTCTCTGTGGTGTTCCTGCCGCCGACGCTGGTGGCTTCCAGCTACGGGATGAACTTTGAGTTCATGCCGGAACTGCACTGGAGCTTCGGTTACCCAGGGGCGATTGTCTTTATGATGCTCGCGGGTCTGGCGCCGTATCTGTACTTTAAGCGCAAGAACTGGTTGTAATGGCTGTGCCGGATGGCGGTTACGCCTTATCCGGCACTTCTTCAGCTCCGACGTACCCGTCGTTGCGTATAAATCGCATCCATCACGAAAACTGCCAGCGCCACCCAGATAAACGCAAACGTGACCATTTTATCCGCTCCCGGAACTTCACCGTAGAAAGTGACGGCCAGCAGGAACATTAGCGTGGGTCCGATATACTGGAAGAAACCCAGCGTGGACAGACGCAGGCGGGTCGCCGCGCCGGTAAAGCACAGCAGCGGAATGGTGGTCACGACACCTGCAGCAATCAGCAGCAGATTGAGTGACATGGGGTTTTGACCCATATGGCTGGTTGGGCTGTCCGCGATGCCAAACAGATAGATAGCCGCAACAGGTAAAAGCCACAGGGTTTCGATCAGCATGCCGGTTTGTGCTTCGACGGCAATCTTCTTGCGTACCAGACCATAGAAAGCAAAGCTGAACGCCAGGCCCAACGCGATGATTGGCAGCGATCCGAAGGTCCACAGCTGTACCAGTACGCCGCAGGCGGCTAACAGTACCGCCAGCCACTGCATGCGACGAAAGCGCTCGCCGAGGAAAAGCATTCCCAGCACAATATTCACCAGCGGGTTAATAAAATAGCCCAGGCTGGCTTCCAGCATATGATGATTATTGACCGCCCAAATGAACAGCAGCCAGTTTCCACCGATGAGCACTGCAGAGAGCGCCAGCAGGAAGATCTTCTTTGGCGTTTGTAGCAGCGTTTTGATGCCCGACCACTGGCGGCTGATGCTCATCAGTACCACCATAAAGAAAAATGACCAGATGACGCGGTGCGTCAGGATCTCATCCGCCGGGACATAGTAAATCAGCTTGAAGTAGGCAGGAGCGATACCCCAAATAAAATAAGCAGCAAGAGCGAGTAACACGCCCTGCCGCGTTTGTTTAGCATCCATCGGGAAAACTCATTTCAGAAATGTAACAGCAGTTTACCTTTTTTTGGGCACTTACCCCACCATATAAGTAGCGGTTGCGCTGGCAATATAAAGCTGTTCTTCGTTATGCAGTTCCACGCGCGCAACGGCGACTTTATTCCCCGCCCGCAGCAGGCTGCTGGTAGCGGTAAAGCGATTTCCTCTCCCCGGGCGCAGGTAATCAACGCGCAAATCGATTGTTCCCATGCGCGACATTCGCTGACGCAGTTCGTCCTCGCTGATCGTCTCATGGCGGGTCAGCGTACTGCCAACGCACACCAGCCCGGCGGCAACGTCCAGCGCCGACGCGATCACGCCGCCATGCAGAATGCTTTGCGCCCAGTTGCCGACCATCATCGGTTGATTATTAAAGGCTAATTGAGCAAATTCTTTCTCATAGCGTTCAAGCTCCAGACCCAGCGCCCGGTTAAACGGCATATGATAGACAAACATTTCACCCACTAACTTCAGCGCTTCCTCAGCAGTAAGTACGGCAGACATACGATCCCTACATCTCAATGGTTAATGAAATGTTGATATTATGCTTATTATTTGTTGTTTTCTACTTTAGGACGGGATAACTAACGAGGAACTCGCTAAGTATGTAGAATACTTGCCAGATAATTATACAATTCATCAATATTTTGGTTCAGGAGAACATTACCGATGCGGGCGATTCTGGGATGGTTACTACCAGCAGTCATGCTGCCGTTGACCGCGTATGCGCAGGAAGCGACAGTGAAAGAGATTCATGATGCACCGGCGGTTCGCGGCAGTATTATCGCCAACATGCTGCAGGAGCATGACAACCCTTTCACGCTTTATCCTTATGAGACCAACTATCTCATCTACACCAATACCAGCGACATGAACAAAGAGGCGATCAGCAGCTATAGCTGGTCCGAAAATGCGCGCAAAGATGAGGTTAAGTTTCAGCTAAGCCTGGCGTTTCCGCTCTGGCGCGGAATATTAGGCCCGAACTCGGTACTCGGCGGTTCCTATACCCAGAAGTCCTGGTGGCAGCTTTCGAACAGTGAAGAGTCTGCGCCGTTTCGCGAAACCAACTATGAACCGCAATTGTTCCTCGGTTTCGCCACCGACTATCGCTTTGCCGGTTGGACGCTCCGCGATGTCGAAATGGGCTATAACCATGACTCCAATGGTCGATCCGACCCCACCTCACGTAGCTGGAACCGCCTTTACACCCGGCTGATGGCTGAAAACGGTAACTGGCTGGTGGAAGTTAAGCCGTGGTACGTTATCGGCAGCACTGACGATAACCCTGATATCACCAAATATATGGGCTACTATCAGTTGAAAATGGGTTATCACCTGGGTGACGCGGTGATCAGTGTGAAAGGCCAGTACAACTGGAATACCGGCTATGGCGGCGCAGAGCTGGGGGCCAGTTATCCCATTACCAAGCATGTGCGTCTTTATACCCAGGTCTACAGCGGCTACGGCGAATCACTGATTGACTACAACTTCAATCAGACCCGTGTTGGCGTGGGTGTAATGCTTAACGATATCTTCTGACAGGTATTGAGAGTATTTTAATCATTGCAGTTTCTCTCTCAGGCGCTGAAAATAGCGCCTGTTTTTATTTCAGGCTAATGGGGTTAATGTGGCGCAGGCGGAAGTGTTGAATCTGGAAATGGGCGCTAAACAGGTTTTGCAGGAAACCTTTGGCTACCAACAGTTTCGCCCTGGTCAGGAAGAAATCATTGATACCGTGATCGCTGGTCGCGACTGCCTGGTCGTTATGCCGACCGGTGGCGGAAAATCCCTGTGCTATCAAATTCCCGCATTATTGCTTAACGGCCTCACCGTTGTTGTTTCTCCGCTGATTTCTCTGATGAAAGATCAGGTCGATCAACTGCTTGCCAACGGCGTGGCGGCCGCGTGTCTGAACTCCACCCAAAGTCGTGAGCAGCAGCTTGAGGTGATGGCAGGCTGTCGTAGCGGGCAGATTCGCTTACTGTACATTGCGCCCGAACGCCTGATGCTGGATAACTTCCTTGAAAATCTGGCGCACTGGAACCCGGTGCTGCTGGCGGTTGATGAAGCGCACTGTATTTCGCAGTGGGGGCATGATTTCCGCCCGGAATACGCCGCGCTGGGGCAGTTGCGTCAGCGTTTCCCAACTCTGCCGTTTGTCGCGCTGACCGCGACCGCGGACGAGACAACCCGGCTGGATATTGTGCGTCTGCTGGGGCTCAACGACCCGTTAATTCAGATCAGCAGCTTTGATCGCCCGAATATTCGCTACATGTTGATGGAGAAGTTTAAGCCGCTCGATCAACTGATGCGCTACGTGCAAGAGCAGCGCGGTAAGTCCGGTATTATCTACTGTAACAGTCGCGCTAAAGTAGAAGACACCGCCGCGCGTCTGCAAAGCCGAGGCATTAGCGCCGGGGCTTATCATGCCGGGCTGGAAAACGCTGTACGTGCAGAAGTGCAGGAGAAATTCCAGCGTGATGACCTGCAAATCGTCGTAGCGACCGTGGCGTTTGGCATGGGAATCAACAAACCCAACGTACGCTTCGTGGTGCATTTCGATATTCCGCGCAACATCGAGTCCTATTATCAGGAAACCGGCCGCGCCGGGCGTGACGGCCTGCCTGCGGAAGCAATGCTGTTTTACGATCCGGCTGATATGGCATGGCTGCGCCGTTGCCTCGAAGAGAAACCCGCCGGGCAACTGCTGGATATCGAACGGCATAAGCTCAATGCGATGGGGGCGTTTGCCGAGGCGCAAACCTGTCGTCGTCTGGTGCTGTTGAACTATTTTGGCGAGGGGCGTCAGGAGCCGTGTGGTAACTGCGACATCTGTCTCGACCCGCCAAAACAGTACGACGGACTCATGGATGCGCGCAAAGCGCTGTCGACTATCTACCGTGTTAATCAACGCTTTGGTATGGGTTATGTCGTGGAGGTTCTGCGCGGAGCGAATAACCAGCGAATTCGCGAGCTGGCCCATGACAAGCTGCCTGTCTATGGCATTGGTCGTGAGCAAAGCCACGAACATTGGGTAAGCGTTATCCGCCAGCTTATTCATCTTGGGCTGGTGACGCAGAATATTGCTCATCACTCCGCGTTACAGCTAACCGAAGCCGCGCGTCCGGTACTGCGTGGTGATGTTGCGCTACAGCTTGCGGTACCGCGAATTGTGGCGCTGAAACCGCGAGCGATGCAGAAATCCTTCGGTGGCAATTACGATCGCAAACTGTTCGCCAAATTGCGGAAGCTGCGTAAAGCCATTGCTGATGAAGAGAATATCCCGCCGTATGTGGTGTTCAACGACGCCACGCTGATTGAAATGGCTGAGCAGATGCCGGTTTCACCGAGCGAAATGCTGAGCGTTAATGGCGTGGGGATGCGTAAACTTGAGCGTTTTGGCAAAGAGTTTATGGCGCTTATTCGCGCGCACGTTGATGGTGACGACGAAGAGTAGTCAGCCAGGCAAAAAAGTGCCAGGATGGTGACTCACTGAACTATTTCCCCCGCGAGTCATTTTTATGTTAACGCTATTTTTCACCGTTGCGTTGGTGCATATCGTTGCGCTGATGAGCCCTGGTCCCGACTTTTTCTTTGTTTCTCAAACAGCGGTTAGCCGTTCGCGCAAAGAAGCTATGATGGGCGTGCTGGGTATTACCTGTGGCGTCATGGTCTGGGCTGGCGTAGCGCTGCTCGGCCTACATCTGATTATCGAAAAAATGGCCTGGCTGCACACCATTATTATGGTGGGCGGGGGGCTGTATCTGTGCTGGATGGGTTATCAGATGCTACGTGGTGCATTTAAAAAACAGGATGTTGCGACTCCCACTCCGCAAGTTGAGCTGGCGCAGAGCGGACGCAGCTTTTTGAAGGGGCTGCTGACCAACCTGGCGAACCCTAAAGCCATTATCTATTTTGGCTCCGTGTTTTCATTGTTCGTTGGCGATAACGTGGGAACGGGCGCACGCTGGGGGATCTTTGCCTTGATCATCGTGGAAACGTTGGCGTGGTTTACCGTAGTCGCCAGCCTGTTTGCACTGCCGAAAATGCGTCGTGGCTATCAGCGTCTGGCGAAGTGGATTGATGGTTTTGCCGGTGCGCTGTTTGCGGGCTTCGGTATCCACCTGATTATTTCGCGTTAAGTTCCTTCCGGGCCGGATAAGCGCAAGCGCCTCCGGCGCCTTCATCAGGCATGCCGTGCCGAGGCTAACAAGGCGCCTATCAGCATAAACAGCGAGCCAAACACTTTGTTTAACGCTTTCATTTGCTTTGGCCCTTTAATCCAGCCAGCAATGCGCGTGGCCAGCGTCGCGTAACCGATCATCACAATGATATCGACCACGATGGTCGTGACGCCAAGCACCACATACTGCATTAACTGCGGTTCCTGTGGCAGGATAAACTGCGGGAACAGGGCGGCAAGGAAAACAATGCTCTTGGGGTTGGTCAGATTAACAAAGACTGCGCGTTTGAACAGGCGGCTGCGCGATTGCGTATTCGCCATGGTGTTCAGATCGATAGCACCCGCCGCCCGCCATTGCTGAATACCCAGCCAAATCAGATAGGCCGCCCCCGCCCATTTCAGCACCTCAAATGCGATCACCGAACGTGAAAATAGCGTTCCCAGTCCTACACCAACCAGAACGATATGAATGCCAAGCCCGGTCTGTAAACCAGCGATCGACGCGCTGGCGCCGCGATAACCGTGACTGATGGCGGTGGTCATGGTGTTGATTGCGCCAGAGCCTGGAGACAAGCTCAAAATAATAGAGGTCAACAGGTAGGCGAACCACCATTCAAAGGTCATGAGAAACTCCCGGATTGTCTATTTTTATGCCACAATACGCTACTGCCGTTAGGTTGTGTCAGCGACGGCGAAAAAAACGATTTTACTTGGTCAGCGAGGCTGGATACCCGATGTTTCAGCAGCAAAAAGACTGGGAAACAAGAGAAAACGCGTTTGCTGCTTTTTCCATGGGGCCACTGACAGATTTCTGGCGTCAGCGGGAAGAAGCGGAATTTACGGGCGTGGATGATATCCCCGTCCATTTTGTGCGTTTTCACGCAGAAAAAAACGATCGCGTCATCGTCGTCTGTCCTGGACGCATTGAAAGCTACGTGAAATACGCTGAACTGGCGTATGACCTGTTTCATTCTGGTTTTGACGTCCTCATTATCGATCACCGTGGCCAGGGGCGTTCTGGGCGTATGCTTTCGGACCCGCATCGCGGTCATGTCGATAACTTTAATGACTATGTCGACGATTTAACCGCCTTCTGGCAGCAGGAAGTGCTACCCGGTCCGTGGAGAAAGCGCTATATACTGGCGCATTCAATGGGCGGAGCGATAGCCACGTTATTCTTGCAGCGCCACCCGAATCAGTGTGATGCCATCGCGCTTTGCGCGCCGATGTTTGGTATTGTGATGCGCTTTCCCGACTGGATGGTACGCCACATTCTGGACTGGGCTGAAGGGCATCCGCGGATCCGCGAAGGTTATGCGATGGGGACCGGGCGCTGGCGGGCGCTGCCATTCGGTATGAATGCGTTAACCCATAGTCGACAGCGCTATCGGCGCAATCTACGCTTCTATGCGGATGAGCCGCGGCTGCGCGTTGGCGGCCCCACCTACCACTGGGTACGTGAAGGTATTCTGGCAGGCGAACAGGTTCTGGCTGGAGCAGGAGACGACGCGACGCCGACGCTGCTGATTCAGGCCGAAGAAGAGCGTGTGGTAGATAACCGCATGCACGATCGTTTTTGTGAACTCCGCGCCGCAGCGGGCCATCCCGTAGAAGGGGGGCAGCCGCTGGTCATCAAAGGCGCGTACCATGAGATCCTTTTTGAAAAGGACGCAATGCGCTCAGTCGCGCTTAACGCTATTGTCGAATTTTTCGACAAGCATAACTCATCCAGCGGAACCCGCTTTGCCTAGAGGTTGAATTTTCTTATGTATCAGGTTGTTGCGTCTGATTTAGACGGTACGCTGCTTTCTCCCGACCATACTCTGTCCCCTTATGCCAAAGAGACGCTGAAGTTATTGACCGCTCGTGGCGTTAACTTCGTGTTTGCGACTGGCCGTCATCATGTTGATGTGGGGCAAATTCGCGATAACCTCGGCATTAAAACCTACATGATCACGTCCAACGGCGCGCGGGTGCATGATTCTGACGGGAATCTGGTGTTTTCGCATAACCTGGATCGCGACATTGCCAGCGACCTGTTTGGCGTAGTGAATGCAAACCCGGACATCGTGACCAACGTTTATCGTGATGATGAGTGGTTTATGAACCGCCATCGCCCGGACGAAATGCGCTTCTTCAAAGAAGCAGTGTTTAACTATTCACTGTTTGAACCTGCGCTACTGGAGCCGGAAGGCGTGAGTAAGGTGTTTTTCACCACTGATTCTCACGAAAGGCTGCTGCCGCTGGAGCAGGCGATTAACGCCCGCTGGGGCGACCGCGTCAACGTCAGTTTCTCTACGCTTACCTGCCTGGAAGTCATGGCTGGCGGCGTATCGAAAGGCCATGCGCTGGAAGCGGTGGCGAAAGCTATGGGCTATAGCCTGAAAGATTGTATCGCTTTTGGCGACGGGATGAACGACGCGGAAATGCTCTCCATGGCGGGCAAAGGCTGCATTATGGGCAATGCTCACCAGCGCCTGAAGGATCTGCATCCGGAACTGGAAGTCATTGGTCTTAATGCCGACGATGCCGTGCCGCATTATCTGCGTGAGCTGTTTTTGCAGTAATGTTTTTGTTCGTTAGTTGACCAGATGTCAACTTAAAACTTCGCTACAATGGGCGTACCTTTTGTTAAGAGACATCCATTGTGGCGTTACTCATCATTACCACAATTCTGTGGGCCTTTTCCTTTAGCCTGTTTGGCGAGTACCTTGCCGGTCATGTCGATAGCTATTTTGCGGTGCTGGTGCGCGTTGGGCTGGCGGCGCTGGTGTTCCTGCCATTTTTACGTACCCGTGGGCATAGCGTAAAAACCATCGCGCTGTATATGCTGGTGGGCGCCATGCAGCTTGGCATTATGTATATGCTGAGTTTTCACGCCTATCTGTACCTGACGGTTTCAGAACTGCTGCTCTTTACCGTGCTGACGCCGCTCTACATTACGCTGATTTATGACCTGATGAGCGGACGTCGTCTGCGCTGGAGCTACGCCTTCAGTGCGTTGCTGGCGGTGATTGGTGCGGGGATCATTCGTTACGATCAGGTGACCAGCCACTTCTGGACCGGCCTGCTGCTGGTGCAGTTGTCCAATATCAGCTTTGCCATTGGCATGGTGGGCTACAAGCGTCTGATGGAAACGCGGCCAATGCCGCAGCACAACGCCTTTGCCTGGTTTTACATGGGGGCCTTTATGGTGGCGGTCGTGGCCTGGTTCATGCTGGGGAATGCGCAGAAAATGCCTGCAACCACGCTACAGTGGGGAATTCTGGTCTTTCTTGGCGTGGCAGCGTCCGGCATTGGTTACTTTATGTGGAACTACGGCGCGACCCAGGTGGATGCGGGGACGCTGGGCATCATGAACAATATGCATGTGCCGGCCGGGCTGCTGGTTAACCTGGCTATCTGGCATCAACAGCCTCACTGGCCAAGCTTCATCATTGGTGCGGCTGTGATAGTGGCTTCACTGTGGGTACATCGAAAGTGGGTCGTTCCGCACTCCGTACAAACGGCAGGTGATCGCAGGCGTGATTCCGCGCTGAGCGAATAAACGCTTCCGTGACCGGCTGTCGCTGCTCGCCATCGCGCACGGCGGCGTATAGCCGGCTCCACAATCCATCGCCCAGGGTTTTGGTCACCACCAGACCCTGGCGTTCAAAACTCTCCACCACCCAGTGCGGTAAAGCTGCAATACCCATTCTGGCTGCAACCATCTGAATCAGCAGCAGGGTGTTATCCACGCTCTTCAGCGACGGACTAACGCCCGCAGGCTGCAAGAAATGCCGCCAGACATCCAGTCGACTCCGTTGCACCGGGTAAATAAGCAGCGTCTCACTGGCTAAATCCTCCGGCGTGATCTGCGTCTTGCTGGCCAGCGGATGGTCCGGCGCCAGTACCAGGCGGACTTCAAAATCGAACATCGGCGAGTAGTGCAGTCCGCTACGCGGCAGAATGTCGGATGTCAGCACTAGATCCAGCTCATCCTGTTGTAGCGCTGGTTGCGGATCGAACGTCACGCCGGATTTAAAGTCCATCTCCACCTGCGGCCAGTTGGCACGAAAATTCTCCAGCGCGGGCGTCAGCCATTGAATACAGCTATGGCATTCAATAGCGATCCGCAGCCGGGTTTGCTGCGGTTCGTTGCAGGCCTGCAGCGCACGACCAATTTGCGGCAACACCTGATTTGCTAACTGCAGCAAAATTTCGCCTTGAGGCGTAAAGCGCAGAGGCTGGCTTTTACGGATAAAAAGTCGAAAGCCAAGGCGCTGTTCCAGATCGCTGAATTGGTGAGAGAGGGCGGATTGGGTCTGATGCAACGTCGCCGCTGCGGCCGCCAGCGAACCACTATTCCGCAACGCCTGGAGCGTTTTCAGGTGTTTAATCTCGATCATGAAAGTCCTTCACTTCGGCATGAACAAATTGCGCTTGAGGAATATACAGTAACTGTCAATTATGGATGTGTAAACATCTGGATGGCTAAAATCCTTCGTCTTTTAAATTTATGGTGCGTTGGCTGTGTTTTTCCACCCCGGTCACTTACTTCAGTAAGCTCCTGGGATGAATAAACTTGCCACCTTCCCTAAATTAAAAATCAATAGGATTTACATATAATTAGAGGAAGAAAAATGACAATACTTAATCACACCCTCGGTTTCCCTCGCGTTGGCCTGCGTCGCGAGCTGAAAAAAGCGCAAGAAAGCTACTGGGCGGGAAATTCTTCCCGTGAAGATTTGCTAACCGTTGGCCGCGAGCTGCGTGCCCGTCACTGGGATCAGCAGAAGCAGGCGGGCGTTGACCTGCTGCCAGTGGGCGATTTTGCCTGGTACGATCACGTGCTGACCACCAGCCTGCTGCTCGGCAACGTTCCGGCTCGTCATCAAAATAAAGACGGCTCGGTCGATATCGATACCTTATTCCGCATTGGCCGTGGCCGCGCACCAACCGGGGAGCCCGCGGCGGCGGCAGAAATGACCAAATGGTTTAACACCAACTATCACTACATGGTGCCAGAGTTCACTAAAGGTCAGCAGTTCAAACTGACCTGGACCCAACTGCTGGATGAAGTGGATGAAGCGTTGGCGCTCGGTCACAAGGTGAAACCTGTGCTGCTGGGACCGGTAACTTACCTGTGGCTGGGGAAAGTGAAGGGCGAACAGTTTGACCGCCTGAGCCTGTTGAACGATATTCTGCCGGTTTACCAGCAGGTGCTGGCTGAGCTGGCGAAACGCGGTATTGATTGGGTGCAGATTGATGAACCGGCTCTGGTGCTGGAGCTGCCTCAGGTTTGGCTGAACGCCTTCAAACCGGCGTATGACGCGCTGACGGGTCAGGTGAAGCTGCTGCTGACCACCTACTTCGAAGGCGTAACGCCAAACCTGGATACCATTACCGCGCTGCCGGTGCAGGGGCTGCACGTTGACTTCGTGCACGGTAAAGATGATGTGGCCGAGCTGCACAAGCGTCTGCCTGCCGACTGGTTGCTGTCAGCGGGGCTGGTGAACGGTCGCAACGTCTGGCGTGCCGATCTCAGCGAAAAATACGCGCAAATTAAAGATATCGTCGGGAAACGTGACCTGTGGGTAGCTTCTTCCTGCTCCTTGCTGCACAGCCCAATCGATCTCAGCGTGGAAACCCGCCTTGATGCAGAAGTGAAGAGCTGGTTTGCCTTCGCCCTACAAAAATGCGGCGAGCTGGCGCTGCTGCGTGATGCGTTGAACAGCGGTGATACGGCGGCAATTGTGGCGTGGAGCGCACCGATCCAGGCTCGTCGTCACTCTACCCGCGTACACAACACCGCAGTGGAAAAACGTCTGGCGGCGATCACCGCCCAGGACAGCCAACGTGCCAACGCTTACCCGGTACGCGCCGAAGCGCAGCGTGCCCGCTTTAATCTGCCGGCATGGCCGACCACCACTATCGGCTCATTCCCGCAAACCACGGAAATTCGCGGCCTGCGTCTGGACTTCAAAAAGGGCAACCTGGATGCAAGTAACTACCGCACCGGTATCGCGGAACATATCAAACAGGCGATCGTTGAACAGGAACGTCTGGGGCTCGACGTGCTGGTGCACGGTGAAGCCGAACGTAACGACATGGTGGAATATTTTGGCGAGCACCTGGACGGATTCGTCTTTACCCAGAATGGTTGGGTGCAGAGCTACGGCTCTCGCTGCGTGAAGCCGCCGGTGGTTATTGGCGATGTCAGCCGCCCGGAAGCGATTACCGTGGAGTGGGCGAAGTATGCCCAGTCGCTGACCGACAAACCGGTAAAAGGCATGTTGACCGGTCCGGTGACCATTCTCTGCTGGTCATTCCCGCGTGAAGACGTGACGCGTGAAACCATCGCTAAGCAGATTGCGCTGGCGCTGCGTGATGAGGTAGCGGATCTGGAAGCGGCGGGTATTGGCATCATCCAGATTGACGAACCGGCACTGCGCGAAGGTCTGCCACTGCGCCGCAGCGACTGGGCGGCGTATCTGGAGTGGGGCGTGGAAGCCTTCCGCATTAACGCGGCGGTGGCGAAGGATGAAACCCAGATCCACACCCACATGTGTTACTGCGAGTTCAACGACATCATGGACTCCATTGCGGCGCTGGACGCGGACGTGATCACCATTGAGACTTCACGCTCTGATATGGAGCTGCTGGAATCGTTTGAAGAGTTCGACTATCCGAACGAAATCGGGCCGGGCGTATACGATATTCACTCGCCGAACGTCCCGAGCGTGGAGTGGATTGAAGCCCTGCTGAAGAAAGCCGAGCAGCGTATTCCGGCCGAGCGTCTGTGGGTCAACCCGGACTGCGGCCTGAAAACGCGCGGTTGGCCGGAAACCCGCGCCGCGCTGGCGAACATGGTCAAAGCTGCGCAGAACCTGCGTCAGGCGTAATTCAGAGCCGGTGGCCGGGAAGCGCAAGCGCTTACCCGGCTTACAGGAAATAGCAAGAGTTGTAGGCCCGGTAAGGTGTAGTCGCCGCCGGGCAATTAACGTTTATTTCTTCCCGCCGTATTGTGTGAACCACTCCAGCATTCTCAGCCAGCCATCTTTTGCGGACTCTTCGTGATAGCTCGGACGATAATCGGCGTTAAACGCATGTCCGGCATCGGGATAGACCACGATTTCCGCTTTTGCATTGGCGGCGCGCAGCGCCTGACGCATTGTTTCAACGGTATCTTGCGGAATACTGGTGTCCTGGCCGCCATAAAGTCCCAGAACGGGGGCGTTAAGATCGGTTGCGATATCAACAGGATGTTTCGGCGAGTTGAGAGTTTTATCGCCCACCAGTTTGCCATACCACGCTACCGCCGCTTTTAACTGCGGATTATGAGCTGCATACAGCCAGGTGATGCGTCCACCCCAGCAAAATCCGGTGATCATCAACTGGTGGGCATCTCCTCCGTTACGAGAAGCCCAACTGGCGACGTGATCCAGATCGGCCAATACCTGAGAGTCAGGCACTTTGGCGACAAGGCTGCTGAGCAACGTGGGGATATCGGCAAAGTCATTGGGATCGCCTTCACGAAAATAGAGCTCTGGTGCGATAGCCAGATACCCTTCCAGAGCCAGACGGCGGCAAACGTCACGAATGTGTTCATGAATGCCAAAAATCTCCTGCACGACAATGACCACAGGCAGCGGGCCATCGGACTGTTTTGGTCGTGCGTGATACGCTGGCATATCATCGCCTTGTGAAGGTATGGACGTTACACCGGCGATAATGGCGTTATCCGGAGTGTGAACCGTGGTAGACGTCGGTGGAGATACAGCAGGTGCAAAGCCAGATTGTCGTGTTGTCATGGTATTCTCCGTACCCTTAAATATTCAGCCAAAAAGCGCATTGTTAACTATAGACACATGCAACGAACCACATTGCCTTAAACGGTCTATCTTTTGTGCAGGGCTTCCTTACATCGCATCATTTATGTGATTCAAGTCACTATTTTATGGTAATGGAATGCAATTGATTTACATCATAGTGATGACTGTCACGAAAATATGTTCATGCCTTCGGTAAAGTGTGTTTTTGCTTCTTCTGACAAAACCGATTCACAGAGGAGTTTTTATGTCTAAGTCTGATGTTTTTCATCTCGGCCTCACTAAGAACGATTTACAAGGGGCTCAGCTCGCTATCGTCCCTGGCGACCCGGAGCGTGTGGAAAAGATCGCCGCGCTGATGGATAAGCCGGTTAAGCTGGCATCTCATCGCGAGTTCACTACCTGGCGTGCTGAGCTGGATGGTAAAGCCGTGATCGTGTGCTCTACCGGTATCGGCGGTCCGTCAACCTCTATTGCCGTAGAAGAACTGGCACAGCTGGGCATTCGTACCTTCCTGCGTATCGGTACGACTGGCGCCATCCAGCCACATATCAATGTAGGTGATGTACTGGTCACCACAGCATCTGTCCGTCTGGACGGTGCAAGCCTGCACTTCGCGCCAATGGAATTCCCGGCTGTCGCGGACTTCGAGTGCACCACCGCGCTGGTGGAAGCGGCGAAATCTATCGGCGCCACCACCCACGTAGGCGTTACCGCGTCTTCTGATACCTTCTATCCGGGCCAGGAGCGTTATGACACCTTCTCTGGTCGCGTAGTGAGCCGTTTCAAAGGCTCAATGGAAGAGTGGCAGTCTATGGGCGTCATGAACTACGAAATGGAATCTGCTACGCTGCTCACCATGTGCGCAAGCCAGGGTCTGCGTGCCGGTATGGTCGCGGGTGTTATTGTGAACCGTACTCAGCAAGAGATCCCTAATGCGGAAACGATGAAACAAACAGAAAGCCACGCGGTGAAAATCGTGGTGGAAGCTGCGCGTCGTTTACTGTAATTCTCCCGTCTATTCAAAAAGGCCGACGCGTTCGGCCTTTTTATTTTGCGTAGTGCCTCGCAGGAAATTCCTTTTAAACTGGACGTTTATACAGCACAATTCTATTTTGTGCGGGTAAGTCGTTGCTGTAAGGGGGCGTTGTGGATATTTCAATTATGATGAGTGCCGTGCTGGCGTTAGCCGCAGGGCTGCTGGTGGGGTGGCTAGCAACAAAAGCGCACGCCGATCGGATCCGTGCTGACCTCATCGAAGAACGACGCGAACTGGATATTGCGCTAAGCGCCACCCGCCAGCAGCTCTCACAGGAAGCCCACTGGCGCGATGAGTGCGAACTACTCAATAACGAATTGCGCAGTCTGCACAGCATCAATACCTCTCTGGAAGCCGATCTTCGTGAAGTCACTACCCGACTGGAAGCGACGCAGCAGCATGCGGAAGATAAAATCCGCCAGATGATCAACAGCGAACAGCGTCTAAGCGAACAGTTTGAAAATCTGGCGAACCGTATTTTCGAGCACAGCAACCGTCGTGTAGATGAGCAAAATCGCCAAAGCCTGAACAGTCTGCTTACACCGCTTCGCGAACAACTGGACGGTTTTCGACGCCAGGTTCAGGATAGCTTTGGTAAAGAGGCGCAAGAACGCCATACTCTGGCGCACGAAATTCGTAATCTGCAGCAACTGAACGCGCAGATGGCGCAGGAAGCGGTAAACCTGACGCGGGCATTAAAAGGCGATAACAAAACGCAGGGCAACTGGGGCGAGGTCGTACTCACGCGGGTGCTTGAGGCTTCCGGTCTGCGCGAAGGCTATGAATACGAAACCCAGGTCAGCATTGAGAACGACGCCCGTTCGCGGATGCAGCCAGATGTCATCGTCCGGTTACCGCAGGGCAAAGATGTGGTGATCGACGCGAAAATGACGCTGGTCGCCTATGAACGCTATTTTAATGCTGAAGATGAATACACCCGCGAGAGCGCGTTGCAGGAGCACATCGCCTCGGTACGAAACCATATCCGTCTGCTGGGGCGCAAAGACTATCAGCAGCTTCCTGGGCTGCGCACACTTGACTATGTGCTGATGTTTATCCCCGTTGAGCCTGCTTTTTTACTGGCGCTCGATAGACAGCCCGAACTGATTACTGAAGCACTTAAAAATAACATTATGCTGGTTAGCCCTACCACGTTGTTGGTGGCATTGCGCACGATTGCCAACTTGTGGCGCTACGAGCATCAGAGTCGTAATGCGCAACAGATTGCCGATCGGGCCAGCAAACTTTATGACAAGATGCGGTTGTTTGTGGATGATATGTCGGCAATTGGCCAAAGCCTGGATAAAGCTCAGGATAACTACCGACAGGCGATGAAAAAACTCTCTTCAGGCCGTGGAAACGTCCTGTCACAGGCAGAAGCGTTTCGCAGTTTAGGCGTGGAAATTAAGCGCGAGATTAATCCTGAACTGGCTGAAGAAGCCACTACGCAGGATGAAGAGTACCGCTTGCGTTCGGTCCCTGAGACGCAGCAGGATGAAGCTTACCCTGATGATGAAGCGGTAAACCAGCAATCAAACTAGTCCGTTTGGGGTAGTTGAACCGGGCAGAAGGGTAGGGCAAATTGGCCCAATCTGTTACACTTCTTGAACATTTTTTGGATGAGCAGGCACTGAGATGGTGGATAATTCACAAGAAACGACGCACTTTGGCTTTCAGACCGTCGCTAAAGAGCAGAAAGCTGACATGGTGGCCCACGTTTTTCATTCTGTGGCGTCTAAATATGACGTTATGAATGACTTAATGTCATTTGGCATTCATCGTTTGTGGAAGCGCTTCACCATTGACTGCAGTGGCGTGCGCCGCGGGCAAACCGTTCTCGATTTGGCGGGCGGTACGGGCGATCTGACGGCGAAATTCTCTCGCATGGTTGGCGAAACTGGCAAAGTTGTGCTGGCGGATATCAACGACTCAATGCTCAAAATGGGTCGCGAAAAGCTGCGTAATATCGGCGTCGTGGGTAACGTTGAGTACGTTCAGGCGAATGCGGAAGCATTACCTTTCCCAGACAACACGTTTGACTGCATCACCATCTCTTTCGGTCTGCGCAACGTAACGGATAAAGACAAAGCATTACGATCTATGTATCGCGTGTTGAAGCCGGGCGGACGTCTACTGGTGCTGGAGTTCTCCAAGCCGATTATCGAACCGCTGAGCAAAGCCTACGACGCATACTCTTTCCACGTTTTGCCGCGCATTGGTTCTATGGTGGCAAGCGATGCAGACAGTTATCGCTATTTGGCGGAGTCCATCCGCATGCATCCCGATCAGGACACCTTAAAAGCAATGATGCAAGATGCCGGGTTCGAAAGCGTTGATTACTACAACCTGACGGCAGGTGTCGTTGCGCTGCATCGTGGTTACAAGTTCTGACAGGAGATTGGGGATGCCTTTAAAACCCTTAGTGACCGCCGGCGTTGAAAATTTGCTTAACACCTTTCTGTATCGTTCTCCTGCGCTCAAGTCAGCCAGAACGCGTTTACAGGGCAAAGTGCTGCGTGTTGAGCTCAAAGGATTTTCAACACCGTTAGTGCTGGTGTTTAGTGAGCGCCAGGTCGATGTGCTGGGGGCATGGGAAGGCGAAGCCGATTGCACCGTAATCACACATGCCAGCGTGTTACCGAAATTACGCGACCGGCAGCAACTCACCACGCTTATCCGCAGTGGTGAGCTGGAGGTTCAGGGCGATATCCAGGTGGTACAGAATTTTGTCGCGTTGGCCGATCTGGCGGAGTTTGATCCCGCAGAACTGTTAGCACCCTATACCGGCGATATCGTTGCGGAAGGGGTCAGCAAAGTTTTGCGTGGTGGAGCGAAGTTCCTGTGCCACAACATTCAACGCCAGCAGCGCTATGTTGCCGAAGCGATCACCGAAGAGTGGCGTATGGCTCCAGGTCCGCTTGAGGTTGCATGGTTTGCAGAAGAAACGGCAGCCGTTGAGCGTGCGGTCGAATCTCTGGCCAAACGGCTGGAAAAACTGGAGGCCAAATGACGCCAGGTGAAGTACGGCGCCTTTATTTCATCATTCGCACTTTTTTAAGCTACGGTCTTGATGAACTCATCCCCAAAATGCGTATCACGCTGCCACTCCGGCTGTGGCGTTACACGCTGTTCTGGATGCCCAACCGACATAAAGACAAACCGCTGGGAGAACGGCTGAGACTGGCTTTACAGGAGCTCGGCCCGGTGTGGATTAAGTTCGGGCAAATGCTCTCTACCCGCCGTGATCTTTTCCCGCCACACATCGCCGATCAGCTAGCGTTATTGCAGGATCGGGTAGCCCCATTCGATGGGCAAAGAGCGAAAGAACAAATCGAAGAGGCGATGGGTGGGCTGCCCGTCGAGGAATGGTTTGATGATTTTGAGATCACACCGCTGGCATCCGCGTCTATTGCTCAGGTTCACACCGCGCGACTGAAATCGAATGGGAAAGAGGTGGTGATCAAAGTTATCCGCCCGGACATACTGCCGGTAATTAAAGCGGATTTGAAACTGATCTACCGCCTTGCTCGCTGGGTACCTCGCCTGATGCCAGACGGCCGCCGCCTGCGACCAACAGAAGTGGTCCGTGAATATGAAAAAACGTTGATTGATGAGCTGAATCTGCTGCGCGAGTCGGCGAACGCGATTCAGCTGCGACGTAATTTTGAAGACAGCCCAATGCTGTACATCCCGGAAGTGTACTCTGACTATTGCAGTCAGAACATGATGGTGATGGAGCGCATTTACGGTATTCCCGTTTCAGATGTCACCTCGCTTGAGAAGAACGGCACCAATATGAAGCTGCTGGCTGAACGCGGTGTTCAGGTCTTCTTTACTCAGGTATTCCGCGACAGCTTTTTCCATGCGGATATGCACCCTGGGAACATTTTCGTGAGTTATGAGCATCCCGAAAACCCGAAATACATTGGTATTGATTGTGGGATTGTGGGTTCTTTAAACAAAGAAGATAAGCGTTATCTGGCTGAAAACTTCATCGCGTTTTTTAACCGCGACTACCGCAAAGTTGCTGAACTGCATGTGGATTCTGGCTGGGTTCCGCCGGATACCAACGTAGAAGAGTTTGAATTTGCCATTCGTACCGTGTGCGAGCCGATTTTCGAAAAACCGCTGGCGGAGATTTCCTTTGGTCATGTGCTGTTAAATCTGTTCAACACAGCGCGCCGATTCAATATGGAAGTTCAGCCTCAACTGGTATTGCTACAGAAGACGCTGCTGTACGTTGAAGGTGTCGGACGTCAGCTCTATCCGCAGTTAGATTTGTGGAAAACGGCCAAGCCTTTCCTCGAATCCTGGATCAAAGATCAGGTCGGTATTCCGGCGCTTGTTAGAGCATTTAAAGAAAAAGCACCGTTCTGGGTCGAAAAAATGCCAGAAATACCTGAACTGGTGTATGACAGTTTGCGCCAGGGCAAATATTTACAGCACAGTGTTGATAAGATTGCCCGCGAGCTTCACGCGAATCATGTACGTCAGGGACAATCCCGTTATTTATTGGGCATTGGTGCAACATTGTTGCTCAGTGGAACATTCCTGCTGGTAAGCCGTCCTGAGTGGGGGCTTATGCCGGGCTGGTTAATGGCCGGCGGCGTCTTAGCCTGGTTGATCGGCTGGCGCAAAATGCGCTGAATTTTTCATCGCCCTAGGCAGGTCGTGTAACGTATACTACGGCCTTATTAATTCATCATCTATGACAGAGGAACATGTATGGGTGGTATCAGTATTTGGCAGTTGTTGATCATTGCCGTCATCGTTGTACTGCTATTTGGCACCAAGAAACTCGGCTCCATCGGTTCCGATCTTGGCGCGTCGATTAAAGGCTTCAAAAAAGCAATGGGTGATGATGAGCCAAAGCAAGATAAAACCAGCCAGGACGCTGATTTTACTGCTAAATCCATTACCGATAAGCAGGGCGAAGTGAAAAAAGAAGACGCCAAAAGCCAAGATAAAGAGCAGGTATAATCCGTGTTTGATATCGGTTTTAGCGAACTGTTATTGGTGTTCGTGATCGGCCTCATCGTCCTGGGGCCGCAACGTTTACCTGTAGCGGTAAAAACGGTTGCTGGCTGGGTTCGTGCTTTGCGTTCCCTGGCAACTACTGTTCAGAATGAACTGACCCAGGAGCTTAAGCTTCAGGAGTTTCAGGACAGCCTGAAGAAAGTAGAGAAAGCGAGCCTGACAAATCTGACCCCGGAGTTGAAAGCCTCAATGGATGAGCTGCGTGAAGCGGCAGAGTCGATGAAGCGTTCTTACAGTGTGCACGATCCTGAGAAAGAGAGCGATGAAGCGCACACTATCCATAATCCGGTGGTGAAAGAAGCTGAAGCGCAGCGAGAAGGGGTCACCCCTGCTGCCGCTGAAAACCAGGCCAGTTCGCCGGAGCAAAAACCGGAATCCACGGGTGCTAAAACGCCAGAGCCAACGGAAAACACTTCCGCTACGTTAATGGATGCAGAAAAGAAAGCTGTCGCACCTGTTGCCGAATCCTCCCCCTCGTCGAGTGATAAACCGTAAACATGGCTGTAGAAGATACCCAACCGCTCATCACGCATCTTATTGAGCTGCGTAAGCGACTCCTGAACTGCATCATTGCGGTAATCGTGATCTTTTTGGCGTTGGTTTACTTTGCCAACGACATTTACCATATGGTCGCGGCGCCGTTGATTAAACAGATGCCGCAGGGTGCAACGATGATCGCCACCGATGTGGCTTCGCCGTTCTTTACCCCAATCAAGTTGACCTTCATGGTATCGCTGATCCTGTCAGCGCCAGTGATCCTCTACCAGGTGTGGGCATTTATTGCGCCAGCGTTGTATAAACATGAACGCCGTCTGGTTGTTCCGCTGCTGGTCTCCAGTTCGTTGTTGTTCTACATCGGCATGGCATTCGCCTATTTTGTTGTCTTCCCGTTAGCGTTTGGTTTTCTGGCCAACACGGCTCCGCAAGGCGTGCAGGTATCAACGGACATTGCCAGCTATCTCAGCTTTGTAATGGCGCTATTTATGGCTTTCGGTGTCTCTTTTGAGGTGCCTGTCGCCATCGTGCTGCTATGCTGGATGGGCATTACGACGCCAGATGATTTACGCAAAAAGCGTCCTTATGTTGTGGTGGGTGCCTTTGTCGTCGGGATGCTACTGACTCCGCCAGATGTCTTCTCGCAAACGTTGTTGGCGATACCGATGTACTGCCTGTTCGAGGTGGGTGTTTTCTTCTCTCGTTTCTATGTCGGTAAGCGACGTACGAGAGATGAGGACAACGAGGCTGAAGAAGCAAAAGAAGCCGAAGCCACCGAGAAAACTGAAGAATAAATTCAACCGCCCGTCAGGGCGGTTGTCATATGGGAGGAAGCATGTTTGATATTGGCGTTAATTTAACCAGTTCACAATTTGCGAAAGACCGGGATGAGGTCGTGGCGCGCGCCTTTGCTGCGGGCGTAAACGGTATGCTTCTGACCGGAACAAACCTTCACGAAAGCCAGCAGGCGTTAAAGCTGGCGCAGCATTATCCGCAGTGCTGGTCCACGGCTGGCGTGCACCCGCATGACAGCAGCCAATGGCAATCCTCAACGGAAGACGAGATCATCGCGCTGGCAAACCAATCGAAGGTAGTCGCTATTGGTGAGTGCGGTCTGGATTTCAATCGCAATTTCTCCACGCCGCAGGAGCAGGAACGTGCTTTTGAAGCGCAACTGCGCATTGCTGCTGAACTGCAGATGCCGATTTTCATGCATTGTCGGGATGCGCATGAGCGTTTTCTGACGTTGCTGGAGCCGTGGCTGGACAGCCTCCCAGGCGCGGTGCTGCACTGTTTCACCGGTTCGCGCCAGGAGATGCAGGACTGCGTGGACCGAGGGCTTTATATCGGTATCACCGGGTGGGTCTGTGATGAACGCCGGGGGATGGAACTGCGGGAGCTGCTGCCGTTTATTCCGGTGGAAAGACTGCTGATAGAAACCGATGCACCTTATCTACTCCCTCGCGACTTAACGCCTAAACCGACGTCACGTCGCAATGAACCGGCGCACCTGCCGCATATTCTTGAGCGAATTGCTCACTGGCGTGGGGAAGATCTTCAATGGCTGTCAGCAACCATTGATGCCAACGTCAGAACGCTGTTCGAAGTGACCTTCTAAACGGCTTATATCTTTCGAAAACCGGTATTTTTCACGCTCTGCTTAATCTCTTTATTCAAGAGGTTAAGCAGCAGCATGGAACGCGCTTCGCCATCCGGTTCGGTGAAGATCGCTTTCAGTCCCTCAAACGCCCCTTCAGTAATAATCACGCTGTCCCCTGGCTGAGGGGTTTGCGGGTCAACAATACCTTCAGGCTTGTAGATAGAAAGCTGGTGAATAACGGGGGATGGGACGGTCGCAGGCGTCGCTCCAAAACGAACGAAATGGCTGACACCACGTGTGGCGTTGATCGTGGTGGTGTGGATCACTTCCGGGTCGAACTCGACAAACATGTAATTAGGGAATAGTGGTTCACTGACTGTGGTACGTTTACCACGCACCATTTTTTCCAGGGTGATCATAGGCGTCAGGCAGTTCACCGCCTGTCTTTCCAGGTGTTCCTGGGCTCGCTGAAGTTGCCCACGTTTGCAGTACAGTAAATACCAGGATTGCATAATAACTCTTATCCGCTTGTTCTGAGCGCTAGCATAGCAAAAGCCATGAGTTAAGTTAATTATACCCACCTCAAAGCAGGCTGAAACCCAACGGGTATATACTCCCAGGGCTTATATGTATCGCCAGAGTTCACGCTAATTTAACAAAAATACAGCATCACAATGATGAACGCCGTATAATGAAGCGCTTACGAAGAGGCCACAATGGACGCCATGAAATATCACGATTTACGCGACTTCCTGACGCTGCTTGAACAGCAGGGCGAGCTCAAACGCATTTCGCTTGAGGTGGATCCCCACCTGGAAATTACTGAAATTGCCGATCGCACTCTGCGTGCTGGCGGGCCTGCGTTACTGTTTGAGAATCCTAAAGGCTATTCCATGCCGGTGCTGTGTAACCTGTTCGGCACACCGAAGCGTGTTGCGATGGGGATGGGGCAGGAAGATGTCTCGGCACTACGGGAAGTCGGTAAACTGTTGGCGTTTTTGAAAGAGCCGGAGCCACCGAAAGGATTCCGCGATCTGTTTGATAAGCTGCCGCAGTTTAAGCAGGTGCTGAACATGCCGACTAAGCGGTTGCGCGGTGCGCCTTGTCAGCAAAAAATCTACTCCGGTGATGACGTCGATTTAAACCGTATTCCGATTATGACCTGTTGGCCGGAAGATGCCGCACCGCTGATTACCTGGGGGCTAACCGTAACGCGTGGCCCACATAAAGAGCGGCAGAATCTGGGTATTTATCGCCAGCAGCTGATTGGCAAAAACAAGCTCATTATGCGCTGGCTGTCCCACCGCGGCGGCGCACTCGATTACCAGGAGTGGTGTGCGGCGCATCCTGGCGAACGCTTCCCGGTTTCGGTGGCGTTGGGGGCAGATCCTGCGACCATTCTGGGGGCCGTGACGCCCGTCCCTGATACATTATCCGAGTACGCATTTGCCGGGCTGTTACGTGGCACCAAGACCGAAGTGGTCAAATGTATTTCCAACGATCTGGAAGTGCCCGCCAGTGCTGAAATCGTGCTGGAAGGGTATATCGAACCGGGTGAGCTGGCCCCGGAAGGACCGTATGGCGATCATACGGGCTACTACAACGAAGTAGATAGCTTTCCGGTCTTTACCGTCACGCACATTACCCAGCGTGAAGAGGCGATTTATCACTCTACTTATACCGGACGTCCGCCTGATGAGCCCGCGGTACTTGGCGTGGCGCTGAACGAAGTTTTCGTTCCTATTCTGCAAAAGCAGTTCCCGGAAATCGTCGATTTTTACCTGCCTCCGGAAGGCTGTTCATATCGTCTGGCCGTGGTGACGATGAAAAAACAGTACGCTGGTCATGCCAAACGCGTCATGATGGGTGTTTGGTCGTTTTTGCGCCAGTTTATGTACACCAAATTTGTTATTGTCTGCGATGATGATGTCAATGCACGCGACTGGAATGATGTGATTTGGGCAATTACTACCCGTATGGACCCGGCTCGGGATACGGTACTGGTAGAGAATACGCCAATTGATTACCTGGACTTTGCCTCGCCGGTTTCCGGCCTGGGTTCAAAAATGGGGCTGGATGCCACAAATAAATGGCCGGGCGAAACCCAACGCGAATGGGGACGCCCGATTAAAAAAGATCCTGAAGTAACTGCGCGTATTGACGCAATTTGGGATGAACTGGCCATCTTTAATGACGGCAAAAGCGCCTGAGGCGCGATCGTTTTGCCTATTGATCCGACAGAGAGAGCGCATGACAACCTTAAGCTGTAAAGTGACCTCGGTAGAAGCTATCACTGATACCGTATATCGCGTTCGTTTAGTGCCAGACGCGGCGTTTTCCTTTCGTGCTGGCCAGTATTTAATGGTCGTGATGGACGAAAGGGATAAGCGTCCGTTCTCCATGGCATCCACGCCGGACGAGCAAGGATTCATTGAGCTGCACGTTGGCGCCTCTGAGCTAAATCTTTATGCCATGGCTGTGATGGACCGCATTCTGAAAGACCGGGAAATCAAGGTCGACATTCCGCATGGCGAAGCCTGGCTGCGTGATGAAGACGAGCGCCCGCTGATCCTGATTGCCGGTGGTACAGGGTTCTCTTACGTGCGTTCCATTCTGCTTACTGCGCTGGCGCGTAATCCAAACCGCGATATCACCATTTACTGGGGGGGGCGTGAAGAGAAGCATCTCTATGATCTCTCCGAACTGGAAGCGTTGTCTGTTAATCACCCGAATCTGCGCGTTGAGCCAGTGGTGGAACAGCCAGAAGACGGCTGGCGTGGTCGTACGGGAACCGTGTTAACGGCGGTATTGCAGGATTACGGTACCCTGGCGGAGCACGATATCTACATTGCCGGTCGTTTTGAAATGGCCAAAATCGCGCGCGATCTGTTCTGTAATGAACGCAGTGCGCGTGAAGATCGCCTGTTTGGCGACGCTTTCGCGTTCATTTAAGCGCTGTGCGCCGGAGCCCTTCCGGCGCATCCATCAATCATCTGTCTTCCAACTAGCAGGGCGCAGGCCCGGCGTCATTGCCTCTCTTTCTCATCATAATTATTTTTTAGTAAACATAATATGTCCGTCACTCAAACATAAATTGAGTTTTTGTGACAGCTCTCCATGTGTTTAGTAAACAAAATAGGCAAGCTAAACCGCATCACATTGTGAGATGCAAATGAGGAAAAACCATGAGGCTCGGACTGGATATCGGCGGGACTAAAATCGAAGCGGTGGTGATTGATAACGCGGGTGAAATTGTTTACCACGAACGATGTGCGACACCAAAGCAGCGTTACGGTGATTTTTTCCAGGCCGTGACGGAGATGATAGCCAGGGCTATGCAGGCCATTAATCAGCCTTTATCGGTTGGCGTCGGGGTGCCAGGTGCGGTGGATAGCGAAGGTTTGATTAAGAATTCCAACATTCTGGTGCTGAATCAGCAGGCCTTTGCGCAAGATCTCGAGCGTGCATTAGGAATGCCAGTGCCCGTTACCAATGATGCCAACTGCTTTACCCTGTCAGAAGCGATGGACGGTAGTGGGCGTGGGCATAGCGTGGTATTTGGCGTGATCCTCGGTACCGGATGCGGCGGTGGTCTGTGCATCGAGAACCGGTTGATCTCCGGCCCTAACGCCTGTGCCGGAGAGTGGGGGCATAATGCCTTGCCGCGCTACCACGGATCTCGGGACGGGGCTGAAGTGACATGCTATTGCGGACAGTTGAACTGTATTGAGAGCTTTATTTCCGGTAGTGGCCTGGAGCGTCAGTATATGAATCACACCGCGCAACATATGGGGGTGCCACAAATTATGCAACGGGTAGCATCGGGTGATGCAGACGCCTGTTTGTTGTGGGAACGCTATTGCGATCAACTGGCTCGCGCGCTGGCGAGTGTGGTGAATATGCTCGATCCCGATGTTATCGTGCTGGGGGGCGGGGTATCCAATATCGATTTACTGTACTCAGGCTTACAGGCGCGAGTGGCGCAGTACGTGTTTGGTAAACAGTGTCGCACACCGATCGTTCAGGCCCGCCACGGCGACAGCAGCGGCGTACGCGGCGCAGCCTGGCTGGGGGCGCAACAAGCCACAGTAAATCCATGAGAGTGAAATGACGAAACCTGTACGTATCAGAGACATTGCCGATGCTTGTGGCGTCTCGGTTGGCGCTGTTTCCCGCGCGCTAAAAGGGCAACCGGGGCTGCGGGAAGAGACCCGACAGCGCATTATTTCAGTGGCGCAGCAACAGGGTTATGATTTTTCTCGCCTGCGCGCAGACAAAATCAAACGTGTCCTGTTTTTACTGCATCGCCAGCACAATATCAGCCGGGCTTTACCGTTTTACTCTCAACTGCTGCTGGGGATAGAAGATCTGTGTCGCGAAAAGGGGGTTGCGCTAAGCTTTCTCTCTATAGGTCCAGGCGATGCAGTGAGTGAGCAGGTGATGCTGCACCAGCCTGATGCGCTGATCTGCGCGGGATTTTTTGAACCTGAGTTGCTTGGGCTGCTACAACAGATGAAATTGCCGCTGGTGCTGGTTGATCTCTGGGCGCCAGGACTGCCTTGCGTGAATCCTGACAATACCCTGGGCGGCTATCTGGCCACGCAACATCTGATTGCGCAAGGCCGCAGCCGCATTGCTTTTCTTGCCAGTACGCTCGCGCACTACAGCATCCGTCAGCGTGAAAAGGGCTACCGTCAGGCATTGTATGAAGCCCGTTTGCTAATGCCGCCAGAGTATGACGTCGTTGCGCCGCCGCTGCTGGATACCGAGCAATCTCTGGTGGATGCGGTTAATGAGCTACTCAGACTGCCAGAGCCGCCCGATGCCATTTTTGCCTATAACGACGCGGCAGCGATGGTTGTTCAGCAGGTGTGTGCTCAGCAGGGTATACGTATCCCGGAAGATCTTGCGCTGGTGGGATTTGATGATATCGATGCTGCGGCCTGGTCACATCCGCCGCTGACTACCGTTGCGGTTGATAAAAAACAGCTGGGGCGTGAAGCGCTGCGTTTACTGCTGGAAGAAAATCAGGAAGAGAATCTGCTGCTGCCGGTGCAGTTAGTGGTGCGTGGTAGTTCAGGGAAATAAAAAACCCGCCCCTGACAGGCGGGAAGAACGGCAACTAAACCTTTCCCCGTCATAATTCACACTGCCTCTTTGTGGGCTGCCTGCGCTCACCCCGGTCACATAGTTATCTATGCTCCCGGGGATTAGCGCGAATTATTTGGGAATTTATCTTTGATTAAACTCGCTCAAATACCGTTGCGATACCCTGACCTAACCCGATACACATCGTCGCCAGACCAAACTGCACGTCTTTGCGTTCCATCAGGTTGAGCAGGGTGGTGCTGATACGCGCCCCAGAACAGCCCAGCGGGTGACCCAAGGCGATCGCCCCGCCGTTGAGGTTGATCTTCTCATCGATCTGCTCCATCAGCCCCAGATCTTTAATACACGGCAGGATCTGAGCGGCAAAGGCTTCGTTCATCTCAAACAAGCCGATGTCGCTGGTGGAGAGCCCCGCTTTTTTCAGCGCCAGCTTTGAGGCCGGAACCGGGCCGTAACCCATGATTGACGGATCGCAGCCGACAACAGCCATCGAACGAATACGGGCACGCGGCGTCAGACCCAGTTGACGGGCGCGGCTTTCGCTCATTACCAGCATCGCCGCTGCGCCGTCGGAGAGCGCAGAAGAGGTACCGGCAGTCACCGTTCCGTTCACCGGATCGAACGCCGGGCGCAGGGTGGAGAGCGCTTCAACGGTCGTTTCCGGACGGATAACCTCATCGTAGTTAAACTGCTTCAGCACGCCGTCGGCATCATGACCGCCGGTCGGGATGATTTCGTTTTTAAAAGCGCCAGACTGTGTTGCAGCCCAGGCGCGAGCGTGTGAACGTGCGGCGAAAGCGTCCTGCATTTCACGGCTGATGCCGTGCATGCGGGAGAGCATTTCCGCGGTCAGGCCCATCATCCCTGCGGCTTTCGCCACGTTGCGGCTCATACCCGGGTGGAAATCAACGCCGTGGCTCATTGGCACATGGCCCATATGCTCAACGCCGCCAATCAGGCACGCCTGAGCATCACCAGTCATGATCATGCGTGCCGCATCGTGCAGCGCCTGCATGGACGAACCGCACAGGCGATTGACCGTGACGGCCGGAACGGAGTGCGGAACTTCCGCTAGCAGCGCGGCATTACGGGCGATATTGAAACCCTGCTCCAGCGTTTGTTGCACACAGCCCCAGTAAATGTCATCAAGCGCGGTTGGCTCCAGCGCCGGATTACGCGCCAGCAGGCTACGCATTAAATGTGCAGAGAGATCTTCTGCCCGCACGTTCCGAAACGCGCCCCCTTTCGAACGGCCCATCGGGGTACGGATCGCATCAACAATTACAACCTGTTCCATTGTGACTCCTTAAGCCGTTTTCAGGCTGCCAACCGGGCGGGCTGGCTCAACCTGGGGATAATACGGTTCGTTATGGCGCGCTTTATCACGCAGACCGACCGGAACTTCATACAGCGGACCAAGGTGCTGATACTGCTGAGCCATATCGAGATACTTCGCGCTGCCGAGCGTATCCAGCCAGCGGAACGCACCGCCATGGAACGGAGGGAAGCCCAGACCGTATACCAGCGCCATATCGGCTTCTGCCGGGCTGGCGATAATGCCTTCTTCCAGGCAACGCACTACTTCGTTGACCATAGGGATCATCATGCGGGCGATAATCTCTTCATCGCTGAAGTCGCGTTTCGGCTGGCTGACCTCTGCCAGCAGATCGTCAACGGTGGCATCTTCTTCTTTCTTCGGCTTGCCCTTGTTGTCTTCTTTATAACGCCAGAATCCGAGACCGTTTTTCTGCCCGAAACGGTTAGCATCAAACAGGGCGTCTATCGCATCGCGATAATCTTTCTGCATACGCTGAGGGAAGCCTGCGGACATCACCGCCTGCGCGTGGTGCGCGGTATCAATACCTACCACGTCCAGCAGATAAGCCGGGCCCATCGGCCAACCAAACTGTTTTTCCATCACTTTGTCGACTTTGCGGAAATCCGCCCCGTCGCGCAGTAGCTGACTGAAACCGGCAAAATAGGGGAACAGCACGCGGTTAACGAAGAAACCAGGGCAGTCATTAACCACAATCGGCGTTTTGCCCATCTGGCTTGCCCAGGCGACAACCTTAGCGATGGTTTCATCCGAGCTTTTCTCGCCGCGAATGATCTCAACCAGCGGCATACGGTGCACCGGGTTAAAGAAGTGCATCCCACAGAAGTTTTCCGGACGCTTAAGCGCGCTGACCAGTTCGTTGATTGGGATGGTGGAAGTATTCGAAGCCAGTACGGTGTCCGGGCGAACCTGATCTTCGGTTTCCGCCAGTACCGCTTTTTTCACTTTTGGGTTTTCTACGACCGCTTCAACTACCACGTCCACGCGTTCGAAACCGCTATAGTCGAGGGTGGGATGAATGGTGGAAATAACGCCCGCCATTTTCAGACCGTCAATTTTGCCGCGCTCAAGCTGTTTGTTCAGTAGCTTGGCCGCTTCGGTCATGCCCAGCGTTAATGATTTGTCGTTGATATCTTTCATGACAACCGGCACGCCTTTCCAGGCCGACTGGTAAGCGATGCCGCCGCCCATAATGCCTGCGCCCAGCACTGCCGCTTGCTTTGGCGCTTCAACATTTTTGGTGAGCTTTTTGGCTTTGGCTTTCACGAACTGATCGTTAAGGAAAATTCCAACCAGTGCGCGGGCTTCATTGGTGTGCGCCAGTGGAACAAAGCTTTTATTTTCCAGATTCAGCGCTTCTTCACGACCAAAACGGGCCGCTGCTTCAATGGTTTTTACCGCGGTAATCGGTGCGGGATAATGCTTACCTGCCGTCTGCGCCACCATACCTTTGGCGATGGTAAAGCTCATTGCCGCTTCAATTTTGCTGAGTTTCAACGGCTCCAGCTTCGGCTGACGTTTGGCTTTCCAGTCGAGGTCGCCGTTAATCGCCTGACGTAATACCGCGATCGCGCCATCAAGCAGTTTGTCTTGCTTCACTACGCCATCGACCAGACCGATTTTTAGCGCCTGCTCAGCACCCACATCTTTACCCGCAGCAATAATTTCCAGCGCGCTGTCCGCACCCAGCATACGTGGCATACGCACGGAGCCGCCAAAGCCTGGCATAATGCCCAGCTTGGTTTCCGGCAGGCCGATGCGCAGGTCCGGCGTAGCCAGACGATAATCGGTCGCCAGGACACACTCACAGCCGCCGCCCAGCGCATAGCCGTTAACTGCTGAGAGAGTCGGAACAGGCAGATCTTCCAGGCGATTAAAGACGCTGTTGGCAAAATGCAGCCACTGGCTCAGTTGCTCTTCAGGCACGAGGAACAGTGAAAGGAATTCGGTGATGTCGGCACCAACAATAAAGGCTGCTTTGTTAGAACGCAGCAGCAGCCCTTTTAAATTCGGTTGTTTTTCCAGCACGTCAAGCGCATGGCCCAGGCTGGCAACGGTGGCCGTGTCGAGTTTATTGACTGAACCTGGGGCATCGAACACCAGTTCGGCGATGCCATCTTCCAGCCAGTCGAGGTACAGGGTGTCGCCTTTGTAAAGCATGTCAGTCTCCTGAATCCGCAAGGTGATCTGGTCATACCAGATGAATCGAAGTGTGTGTTTTATGTTAATAAAATGCAAATGAATGATTAAAGAAATGACGATTTGATCACGCTCGGCAGAAATCACGCACTCACAAAACGATGTGCTAAGATGCGGACACTTGAGGTCAAAAAAACAGAAGGATAGAAAATGGAATCACTGGCCGCACTCTATAAAAATCATATCGTTACCCTACAAGAACGGACGCGCGACGCGCTGGAGCGCTTCAAGCTGGATGCGTTACTTATTCACTCAGGAGAACTTGTTAACGTCTTTCTCGACGATCATCCCTACCCGTTTAAGGTCAATCCGCAATTCAAAGCCTGGGTGCCTGTAACGCAGGTTCCTAACTGCTGGTTGCTGGTGGATGGCGTGAATAAGCCGAAACTGTGGTTCTACCTGCCGGTCGATTACTGGCACAACGTTGAGCCGCTGCCGACCTCCTTCTGGACGGAAGAAATTGAGATCATCGCGCTGCCAAAAGCTGATGGTATCGGTAGCCAACTGCCTGCTGCTCGCGGCAATATCGGTTACATTGGTCCGGTTCCGGAACGCGCGCTGCAGCTGGACATCGCGGCCAGCAATATCAACCCGAAAGGGGTTATCGACTACTTACATTATTATCGTGCTTACAAAACAGATTACGAACTGGCCTGTATGCGCGAAGCACAGAAAATGGCGGTGAATGGACACCGTGCCGCGGAAGAAGCGTTCCGTTCCGGGATGAGCGAGTTTGACATCAACCTCGCTTACCTGACTGCTACCGGTCATCGCGACACCGACGTACCGTACAGCAACATCGTGGCGCTTAACGAACATGCTTCGGTTCTGCATTACACCAGGCTGGATCATCAGGCTCCGTCTGAAATCCGCAGTTTCCTGCTGGACGCCGGTGCGGAGTACAACGGCTACGCAGCAGACCTGACGCGTACGTGGTCGGCGAAAAGCGACAACGACTATGCGCATCTGGTGAAGGATGTGAATGACGAGCAACTGGCGCTGATTGCCACTATGAAAGCGGGCACCAGCTACGTGGATTATCACATTCAATTCCATCAGCGCATCGCGAAGCTGCTGCGTAAGCATCAAATCATCACCGATATGAGTGAAGAGGCGATGGTGGAAAACGATCTTACCGGGCCGTTTATGCCGCATGGCATTGGTCACCCGCTGGGCCTGCAGGTACACGATGTCGCTGGCTTTATGCAAGATGACAGCGGTACGCATCTGGCCGCGCCGTCGAAGTATCCTTACCTGCGTTGCACCCGCGTTCTGCAACCGGGCATGGTCCTGACCATCGAACCGGGCATCTACTTCATTGAATCGCTGCTGGCGCCGTGGCGTGAAGGGCAGTTCAGCAAACACTTCAACTGGCAGAAAATTGAAGCCCTGAAACCGTTCGGCGGTATTCGAATTGAAGATAACGTGGTGGTCCACGAGAACAATATCGAAAACATGACACGGGATTTAAAACTGGCGTAATGGACAGTTGGTTAATCCCTGCGGCGCCGGTTTGCGTCGTTGAAGAGATCAAAAAAAGCCGCTTCATTACGCTGCTCGCCCATACGGACGGCGTAGAAGCGGCGAAAGCGTTTGTTGAGTCAGTCAAAATGGAACACCCGGACGCCCGCCACCATTGTGTGGCGTGGGTGGCGGGCGCGCCCAATGACTCGCAGCAGCTGGGATTTTCAGACGATGGCGAACCGGCTGGTACGGCAGGCAAACCGATGCTCGCGCAGCTGATGGGGAGTGGCATCGGTGAGATTACCGCGGTGGTGGTGCGCTACTACGGCGGTATCCTTCTGGGTACGGGTGGGCTAGTGAAAGCCTACGGTGGCGGCGTGAATCAGGCGTTGCGTCAGTTAACGACGCAGCGCAAGACGCCATTAACCGAATATACTTTGCAGTGTGAGTACGGTCAGCTGGCAGGCATTGAAGCTTTGCTGGGGCAGTTTGACGGTAAAGTTGTTGCCAGTGATTACCAGGCTTTTGTTCGGCTCAGGGTGGCGCTTCCTTATGCCAAAGTGGATGAATTTTCGGCAAAGCTGGCGGATTTTAGTCGTGGTTCATTGCAATTGTTAGCGATTGAAGAATAATCCCCACCTCATTTTAAAGAACTAAGGAAGCGGCAGAGATGCATTTTCGCGCCATCACCCGAATCGTTGGACTACTGGTCATCTTATTCTCGGGGACAATGATTATCCCCGGACTGGTAGCGCTCATCTACCGCGATGGGGCAGGGCGTGCGTTTACCCAAACTTTCTTCGTTGCTCTGGCGATCGGCTCCATGCTGTGGTGGCCAAACCGTAAAGAGAAGGGCGAGCTGAAATCGCGCGAAGGGTTTCTGATTGTCGTTTTGTTCTGGACCGTGCTGGGTAGCGTGGGTGCGCTACCGTTCATCTTTGCGGAAAGCCCTAACCTCACGATAACCGACGCTTTTTTTGAATCCTTCTCCGGATTAACCACCACGGGGGCGACAACGCTGGTGGGGCTGGATTCATTGCCACACGCTATCCTCTTTTATCGACAGATGCTGCAATGGTTCGGCGGGATGGGGATCATCGTGCTGGCGGTGGCTATTCTGCCTATTCTTGGCGTCGGTGGGATGCAGCTCTACCGGGCAGAAATGCCGGGCCCGCTGAAAGATAACAAAATGCGTCCGCGCATTGCCGAAACGGCGAAAACGCTGTGGCTTATCTATGTATTACTGACGGTGGCGTGTGCGCTGGCGCTATGGTTTGCCGGGATGCCCGCGTTTGACGCTATTGGGCACAGCTTTGCTACGATAGCCATCGGCGGCTTTTCCACACACGATGCCAGCGTGGGGTATTTCGACAGTCCCACGATTAACACCATTATTGCTATCTTCTTGCTGATCTCCGGTTGTAACTATGGTCTGCACTTCTCTTTACTCAGCGGTCGCAGCCTGAAGGTCTACTGGCGCGATCCAGAATTCCGCATGTTCATTGGGGTGCAGCTGACGCTGGTGGCTGTCTGTACGCTGGTGCTGTGGATACACAATACCTACGGTTCGGCACTCACGACCATCAACCAGGCTTTTTTTCAGGTGGTATCGATGGCGACGACCGCCGGATTTACTACGGACAGTATTGCCCGCTGGCCGCTGTTCCTGCCGGTGCTGTTGCTATGTTCTGCTTTTATTGGCGGCTGTGCCGGGTCGACGGGCGGTGGCTTGAAGGTGATTCGAATCCTGTTGCTGTTTAAGCAGGGTAACCGCGAATTGAAACGACTGGTCCACCCGAATGCGGTTTACAGTATCAAGCTGGGTAACCGTGCTTTGCCGGAGCGAATCCTTGAAGCTGTTTGGGGATTCTTCTCTGCCTATGCGCTGGTCTTTATTATCAGTATGCTGGCGATTATTGCGACCGGTGTTGATGACTTCTCCGCGTTTGCCTCTGTTGTGGCGACGCTGAATAACCTGGGGCCAGGGCTGGGGGTTGTTGCCGACAACTTTGCCAGTATGAACCCCGTGGCGAAGTGGATCCTGATTGCCAATATGCTGTTTGGTCGTCTGGAGGTCTTTACCCTGCTGGTACTCTTTACCCCTACTTTCTGGCGTGAATAATGGAGTAACACGTGAAAACACTGATTCTTTTTTCTTCCCGGGACGGACAAACGCGTGAAATCGCCGAGTATCTGGCTTCTGAACTCAAAGAGCTGGGCGTTTGGGCGGATGTCGTTAATTTGCATCGTACCGCGGAGCCTGACTGGCAAAATTATGACAGCGTGGTGATTGGCGCCTCGATTCGCTATGGTCATTACCATGCAGCTTTTCAGGAGTTTGTGAAAAAGCATGCCACACGGCTGAACGCGATGCCGAGTGCCTTCTACTCCGTAAACCTGGTTGCCCGTAAACCGGAGAAACGCACGCCGCAAACTAACAGTTATGCGCGTAAGTTCCTGATGAGTTCGCCGTGGCGGCCTGATCGCAGTGCGGTTATTGCTGGCGCTTTGCTGTATCCACGCTATCGCTGGTATGACCGCGTTATGATCCAACTGATAATGAAGATGTCAGGCGGTGAAACAGATACCAATAAAGAAGTGGTGTATACCGATTGGGAACAGGTCGCGGATTTCGCGCGGGAAATCGCCCAATTAACCCACAAAACGTTGTCAAAATAAGCACAAAGAATAAAAAATACGCACTCGGAAGATTATTTTAAATTTCCCCTTGTCAGCCTGAAATAACTCCCTATAATGCGCCTCCACTGACACGGAACAACGGATTACACGCCGCCGGGTCAGCGGAGAAAAGCAAAAATAAATGCTTGACTCTGAATGAGGAAAACGTAATATACGGGACCTCGCGACAGAGCGCTAAAGCGCGTCGCAACTGCTCTTTAACAATTTATCAGACAATCTGTGTGGGCACTCGAAGATACGGATTCTTAACGTCGCAAGACGAAAAATGAATACCAAGTCTCTGAGTGAACACGTAATTCATTACGAAGTTTAATTCACGAGCATCAAACTTAAATTGAAGAGTTTGATCATGGCTCAGATTGAACGCTGGCGGCAGGCCTAACACATGCAAGTCGAACGGTAGCACAGAGGAGCTTGCTCCTTGGGTGACGAGTGGCGGACGGGTGAGTAATGTCTGGGAAACTGCCCGATGGAGGGGGATAACTACTGGAAACGGTAGCTAATACCGCATAACGTCGCAAGACCAAAGAGGGGGACCTTCGGGCCTCTTGCCATCGGATGTGCCCAGATGGGATTAGCTAGTAGGTGGGGTAACGGCTCACCTAGGCGACGATCCCTAGCTGGTCTGAGAGGATGACCAGCCACACTGGAACTGAGACACGGTCCAGACTCCTACGGGAGGCAGCAGTGGGGAATATTGCACAATGGGCGCAAGCCTGATGCAGCCATGCCGCGTGTATGAAGAAGGCCTTCGGGTTGTAAAGTACTTTCAGCGAGGAGGAAGGTGTTGTGGTTAATAACCGCAGCAATTGACGTTACTCGCAGAAGAAGCACCGGCTAACTCCGTGCCAGCAGCCGCGGTAATACGGAGGGTGCAAGCGTTAATCGGAATTACTGGGCGTAAAGCGCACGCAGGCGGTCTGTCAAGTCGGATGTGAAATCCCCGGGCTCAACCTGGGAACTGCATCCGAAACTGGCAGGCTAGAGTCTTGTAGAGGGGGGTAGAATTCCAGGTGTAGCGGTGAAATGCGTAGAGATCTGGAGGAATACCGGTGGCGAAGGCGGCCCCCTGGACAAAGACTGACGCTCAGGTGCGAAAGCGTGGGGAGCAAACAGGATTAGATACCCTGGTAGTCCACGCCGTAAACGATGTCGACTTGGAGGTTGTGCCCTTGAGGCGTGGCTTCCGGAGCTAACGCGTTAAGTCGACCGCCTGGGGAGTACGGCCGCAAGGTTAAAACTCAAATGAATTGACGGGGGCCCGCACAAGCGGTGGAGCATGTGGTTTAATTCGATGCAACGCGAAGAACCTTACCTACTCTTGACATCCAGAGAACTTAGCAGAGATGCTTTGGTGCCTTCGGGAACTCTGAGACAGGTGCTGCATGGCTGTCGTCAGCTCGTGTTGTGAAATGTTGGGTTAAGTCCCGCAACGAGCGCAACCCTTATCCTTTGTTGCCAGCGGTCCGGCCGGGAACTCAAAGGAGACTGCCAGTGATAAACTGGAGGAAGGTGGGGATGACGTCAAGTCATCATGGCCCTTACGAGTAGGGCTACACACGTGCTACAATGGCATATACAAAGAGAAGCGACCTCGCGAGAGCAAGCGGACCTCATAAAGTATGTCGTAGTCCGGATTGGAGTCTGCAACTCGACTCCATGAAGTCGGAATCGCTAGTAATCGTGGATCAGAATGCCACGGTGAATACGTTCCCGGGCCTTGTACACACCGCCCGTCACACCATGGGAGTGGGTTGCAAAAGAAGTAGGTAGCTTAACCTTCGGGAGGGCGCTTACCACTTTGTGATTCATGACTGGGGTGAAGTCGTAACAAGGTAACCGTAGGGGAACCTGCGGTTGGATCACCTCCTTACCTTAAAGAACCGACCTTTGTAGTGCTCACACAGATTGTCTGATGAAAATTAGCAGTAAGAAAATCTCTGCAGGCTTGTAGCTCAGGTGGTTAGAGCGCACCCCTGATAAGGGTGAGGTCGGTGGTTCAAGTCCACTCAGGCCTACCAAATTCGCCTCCGTGCTGTGTTACGGCGATGCTCGCATACTTCAGTATGCTTCGCACCACCGCGCCTTGCCCGGAAACGAATTAGGGTACAGAGATTAGCATTTACGATGGGGTTATAGCTCAGCTGGGAGAGCGCCTGCCTTGCACGCAGGAGGTCTGCGGTTCGATCCCGCATAGCTCCACCATCCTTTACTGCAAAAAAACAAGAAAACTTCAGAGTGTACCTGAAAAGGTTCACTGCGAAGTTTTGCTCTTTAAAAATCTGGATCAAGCTGAAAATTGAAACGACACACTGTTTCATTTCTCCGTAAACAAGAAATGAAAAGCGGTGTGTCCGAGTCTCTCAAATTTTCGCAACACTGAAGTGTTTTACGAAACATCTTCGGGTTGTGAGGTTAAGCGACTAAGCGTACACGGTGGATGCCCTGGCAGTCAGAGGCGATGAAGGACGTGCTAATCTGCGATAAGCGTCGGTAAGGTGATATGAACCGTTATAACCGGCGATTTCCGAATGGGGAAACCCAGTGTGATTCGTCACACTATCATTACGTGAATACATAGCGTAATGAAGCGAACCGGGGGAACTGAAACATCTAAGTACCCCGAGGAAAAGAAATCAACCGAGATTCCCCCAGTAGCGGCGAGCGAACGGGGAGCAGCCCAGAGTCTGAATCAGCATGTGTGGTAGTGGAACGGTCTGGAAAGTCCGACGGTACAGGGTGATAGTCCCGTACACAAAAGTGCATGTGTTGTGAACTCGAAGAGTAGGGCGGGACACGTGGTATCCTGTCTGAATATGGGGGGACCATCCTCCAAGGCTAAATACTCCTGACTGACCGATAGTGAACCAGTACCGTGAGGGAAAGGCGAAAAGAACCCCGGCGAGGGGAGTGAAAAAGAACCTGAAACCGTGTACGTACAAGCAGTGGGAGCCTCTTTATGGGGTGACTGCGTACCTTTTGTATAATGGGTCAGCGACTTATATTCTGTAGCAAGGTTAACCGAATAGGGGAGCCGAAGGGAAACCGAGTCTTAACTGGGCGTTAAGTTGCAGGGTATAGACCCGAAACCCGGTGATCTAGCCATGGGCAGGTTGAAGGTTGGGTAACACTAACTGGAGGACCGAACCGACTAATGTTGAAAAATTAGCGGATGACTTGTGGCTGGGGGTGAAAGGCCAATCAAACCGGGAGATAGCTGGTTCTCCCCGAAAGCTATTTAGGTAGCGCCTCGTGAACTCATCTTCGGGGGTAGAGCACTGTTTCGGCTAGGGGGTCATCCCGACTTACCAACCCGATGCAAACTGCGAATACCGAAGAATGTTATCACGGGAGACACACGGCGGGTGCTAACGTCCGTCGTGAAGAGGGAAACAACCCAGACCGCCAGCTAAGGTCCCAAAGTCATGGTTAAGTGGGAAACGATGTGGGAAGGCACAGACAGCCAGGATGTTGGCTTAGAAGCAGCCATCATTTAAAGAAAGCGTAATAGCTCACTGGTCGAGTCGGCCTGCGCGGAAGATGTAACGGGGCTAAACCATGCACCGAAGCTGCGGCAGCGACACTATGTGTTGTTGGGTAGGGGAGCGTTCTGTAAGCCGTTGAAGGTGTGCTGTGAGGCATGCTGGAGGTATCAGAAGTGCGAATGCTGACATAAGTAACGATAATGCGGGTGAAAAACCCGCACGCCGGAAGACCAAGGGTTCCTGTCCAACGTTAATCGGGGCAGGGTGAGTCGACCCCTAAGGCGAGGCCGAAAGGCGTAGTCGATGGGAAACAGGTTAATATTCCTGTACTTGGTGTTACTGCGAAGGGGGGACGGAGAAGGCTATGTTAGCCGGGCGACGGTTGTCCCGGTTTAAGCATGTAGGCGGAGATTCCAGGTAAATCCGGAGTCTTGCTAACGCTGAGGTGTGATGACGAGGCACTACGGTGCTGAAGTAACAAATGCCCTGCTTCCAGGAAAAGCCTCTAAGCATCAGGTAACACGAAATCGTACCCCAAACCGACACAGGTGGTCAGGTAGAGAATACCAAGGCGCTTGAGAGAACTCGGGTGAAGGAACTAGGCAAAATGGTGCCGTAACTTCGGGAGAAGGCACGCTGATATGTAGGTGAAGTGATTTACTCATGGAGCTGAAATCAGTCGAAGATACCAGCTGGCTGCAACTGTTTATTAAAAACACAGCACTGTGCAAACACGAAAGTGGACGTATACGGTGTGACGCCTGCCCGGTGCCGGAAGGTTAATTGATGGGGTTATCCGTAAGGAGAAGCTCTTGATCGAAGCCCCGGTAAACGGCGGCCGTAACTATAACGGTCCTAAGGTAGCGAAATTCCTTGTCGGGTAAGTTCCGACCTGCACGAATGGCGTAATGATGGCCAGGCTGTCTCCACCCGAGACTCAGTGAAATTGAACTCGCTGTGAAGATGCAGTGTACCCGCGGCAAGACGGAAAGACCCCGTGAACCTTTACTATAGCTTGACACTGAACACTGGTCCTTGATGTGTAGGATAGGTGGGAGGCTTTGAAGTGTGGACGCCAGTCTGCATGGAGCCAACCTTGAAATACCACCCTTTAATGGCTGGTGTTCTAACGTAGACCCGTGATCCGGGTTGCGGACAGTGTCTGGTGGGTAGTTTGACTGGGGCGGTCTCCTCCTAAAGAGTAACGGAGGAGCACGAAGGTTAGCTAATCCTGGTCGGACATCAGGAGGTTAGTGCAAAGGCATAAGCTAGCTTGACTGCGAGAGTGACGGCTCGAGCAGGTGCGAAAGCAGGTCTTAGTGATCCGGTGGTTCTGAATGGAAGGGCCATCGCTCAACGGATAAAAGGTACTCCGGGGATAACAGGCTGATACCGCCCAAGAGTTCATATCGACGGCGGTGTTTGGCACCTCGATGTCGGCTCATCACATCCTGGGGCTGAAGTAGGTCCCAAGGGTATGGCTGTTCGCCATTTAAAGTGGTACGCGAGCTGGGTTTAGAACGTCGTGAGACAGTTCGGTCCCTATCTGCCGTGGGCGCTGGAGAATTGAGGGGGGCTGCTCCTAGTACGAGAGGACCGGAGTGGACGCATCACTGGTGTTCGGGTTGTCATGCCAATGGCATTGCCCGGTAGCTAAATGCGGAAGAGATAAGTGCTGAAAGCATCTAAGCACGAAACTTGCCCCGAGATGAGTTCTCCCTGACCCTTTAAGGGTCCTGAAGGAACGTTGAAGACGACGACGTTGATAGGTCGGGTGTGTAAGCGTAGCGATACGTTGAGCTAACCGATACTAATGAACCGTGAGGCTTAACCTTACAACGCCGAAGGTGTTTTGGCGAAAGAGACATCGAAATTCAGCTTGATTACAGATTACATCGACAGACCTGAGAGGTGTGTTGATAAACAGAATTTGTCTGGCGGCTGTAGCGCGGTGGTCCCACCTGACCCCATGCCGAACTCAGAAGTGAAACGCCGTAGCGCCGATGGTAGTGTGGGGTCTCCCCATGCGAGAGTAGGGAACTGCCAGGCATCAAATAAGTGAAGAAGCCCATCCTGCCGGATGGGCTTTTTTGCGTCTGCAGGGAGTGAAAACTGCCGGAGGTGGCCTCCCGCCTTATCCGGCCTACAAAGGCGTATCACGACACAGCAGCTATCTTCTTATCCATTGCGTAACAAAATCGGCAACTTGCTGTATATCGTTGATATCTAACAATGGAACATCCACCGCAAGCGGAATATCACTGGCAACCGCGATAACATAGTTGTCTAACGCCAGGTCCTCTGGACTGTGCCCGCAACCGTCGCGAAAAAGAACGATCTTAGCAACAGGTTCATGCTTAAAGCCCTCAACCAACACCATATCCAGTGTAGAATCATCCATCCTGCTTACCAGGTACGCTAAATCCAGTTCGGGCTCTTCAGGGGTCTCTACCATTAATGCCCAGCGCTGCTGGCTGGCGACCAGGGTTTGTGCTGCACCGGCTTTGCGTAGCTCATAGCTATCTTTGCCGGGCTTATCAACATCCATATTGTGATGAGTATGCTTAATCAATCCGGGACGAATGCCTCTGGCACGTAGCTCCGGGATCAATTTTTTAAGCAGCGTAGTTTTTCCCGTTCCGCTCCATGCTGCTATAGCGAGTAATGGGATCATGATTTATCCTGCCATTTTGCAAGTTCTTCAGGGGTGTTCACGTTCACGAACGCATCTTTATGATCGCTGAAATCGACAGCATGACCGCCAGCCTGGCGCATAAAGACCATGACGCGTCTTTCACCGGACTGAAGATAATCCTGTAGCAAGGGTTGCATGGTGCGGTGCATTAGCGCAATGGTCGGATGATCTCTTTCGCCATCATGCACCCAGACAACCGGTGCAGCTTTGCGCTGCTCCTTCAAACGTTTGACCAGATCGTGAGGAATATAGGGCATATCGCACGGGCAGAACAGAAACCACTCCCCCGCTTGCTGCAGGAATACCGATAGCATCCCGGCCAGTGGGCCAGGGAAATCGGCCAATGAATCAGGGATAACTTTCAGGCCGCTTTGTTGGTAAATATCCCGGTGGCGATTGGCATTAACCACCACGGTTTCGACCTGTAAAGCGAGGGTATCGGCCACATGCCGCCAAAGAGGTTTACCATCCAGCTCAAGCAGACCTTTATCGGTTCCGCCCATCCGTCTGGCCTTACCGCCTGCCAGCACAACCCCTGTTATTGCACTATCCAGAATCACTGATATCGCCTCTTTTAATGTGGGATTGACCCTGCTAACGTATCTGTATTGAGCCTAAGGAGCACAACCATGAAATGTAAACGTCTGAATGAAGTTATTGAACTCCTCCAGCCGGCCTGGCAGAAGGAACCCGATCTTAACCTGATGCAATTTTTACAGAAACTGGCGCAAGAGTCAGGTTTTGACGGCGAACTGGCGGATTTAACTGATGACATTCTGATCTATCACCTGAAAATGCGTGACTCGGCGAAAGACGCCGTCATCCCAGGTATTCAGAAAGATTATGAAGAAGATTTTAAAACCGCACTACTCCGCGCACGTGGCGTAATTAAAGAGTAAAAGCTTGTAATCGCCACCACCGAAAGCGCTGCGAAATGATATCCTGAATCATTCGTAGTATTTTCCGGATGATGGGATGAACGACAACGCTTTTAATTTCCAGACGCTACACCCGGATACCATCATGGATGCACTGTTTGAGCAGGGGATCCGGGTGGACTCCGGGCTTACCCCGCTTAACAGCTATGAAAACCGTGTCTATCAATTCCAGGACGAAGACCGTCGACGCTTTGTCGTTAAGTTTTATCGCCCTGAACGTTGGTCTGTCGAGCAGATCCAGGAAGAGCACCAGTTTGCTCTGGAACTGGTAAGCGATGAAGTCCCGGTAGCTGCACCGCTGGTACTAAGCGGCCAAACGCTGTTAAGCCATCAGGGTTTCCATTATGCGATCTTCCCCAGCGTCGGCGGGCGGCAGTTTGAGGCCGACAATATCGATCAGATGGAGGCGGTGGGGCGCTATCTGGGGCGTATGCATCAGACCGGATGCAAGCATACTTTTGCCTTTCGCCCGACGATTGGCCTTGAAGAATACCTGACTGAGCCGCGTAAGCTTTTTGAACACGCACAGTTGATCCCATCAGGGCAAAAAGCGGCTTTTCTGAAGGCAACGGATGCGCTTATCGCGGTCGTTACCGAACGCTGGCATGCACGTTTTACCACGTTACGTCTGCACGGTGATTGTCATGCCGGTAATATTCTGTGGCGCGATGGTCCGATGTTTGTCGATTTAGATGATGCCCGCAATGGCCCGGCTGTTCAGGATTTATGGATGCTCCTCAATGGTGATAAAGCTGAACAACGCATGCAGCTTGAAACCATTATCGAGGCTTATGAAGAGTTTAGTGAGTTCGACACCTCTGAAATCGGACTGATAGAACCTTTACGCGCTATGCGTTTAGTTTATTATCTTGCCTGGCTAATTCGACGTTGGGCTGACCCTGCGTTTCCAAAAAACTTCCCGTGGTTAACCGGGGAAGATTACTGGCATCGTCAGACCGCGACCTTTATTGAGCAGGCAAAAATTCTGCAAGAGCCCCCCTTACAATTAACGCCAATGTATTAATCGGAGAAATTTGAACATGAAAAAATTATGGCTGGCGCTGGCTGGTATGGTTTTAGCTTTTAGCGCATCTGCAGCGCAGTTCCAGGATGGCAAACAATACATCACTCTGGAAAAGCCTGTTGCGGGTGAACCGCAAGTGTTGGAGTTCTTCTCCTTCTACTGCCCGCACTGCTATCAGTTTGAAGAAGTTCTTCACGTATCTGATAACGTGAAGAAAAAACTGCCGGAAGGCACCAAGATGACTAAGTACCACGTCGAGTTTCTGGGGCCGTTGGGCAAAGATCTGACGCAAGCTTGGGCCGTTGCTATGGCGCTGGGCGTTGAAGATCAAGTAACCGTTCCGTTGTTTGAAGGTGTTCAGAAAACCCAGACCGTTCAGTCTGTAGCTGATATCCGTAAAGTGTTTGTCGACGCGGGTATTAAGGGTGAAGACTATGATGCGGCATGGAACAGCTTCGTGGTGAAATCACTCGTGGCGCAGCAGGAAAAAGCGGCGGCTGATTTACAGCTGCAGGGCGTTCCGGCAATGTTCGTGAATGGCAAATATCAGGTAAATCCGCAGGGCATGGATACCAGCAGCATGGATATCTTTGTACAACAGTATGCGGATACCGTGAAGTATCTGGTTGGTCAGAAGTAAAAGCAAAAGCCGGTCACTTGTGCTGACCGGCTTTTTTATTTGAGGCTTTAATCGCGTCCAGCTGCGCATCTTTCTCACTCCACAGCGTATTAAGCCATAGCTGAAACCGACGCTTGAATCCCTTATCGTTCACGTAATCACCGTGCAACTCTTCATGAATTGGCTCGAGATTCACCCGCACGACAATACGCGTTAGCTTACCGCTCAGCATATCGTAGAACGGTCGGCTGCTATTTTCCGGATAGCACAACGTGACGTTCAACATTTTATCGAACTGTGACCCCAGTACGTTCAATGCCATCGCAATACCGGCCGCCTTTGGAGGGAGCAAGTTTTGATAAGGAGAGCGGGTTTGCTCACATTTCTCTTTGGTAAAACGTGAACCTTCGACAAAATTCACAATAGTTGTCGGGTGTACGCGAAACTTCTCGCAGGAACGACGCGTTGTTTCGACATCTTTACCGCGCCGTTCTGGATGACGGAGCAGGTAGCCTCGCGAATAGCGTTTCATAAACGGCATATCCAGCGCCCAGCAGGCCAGGCCAATAAAGGGCACCCAGGCCAGTTGTTGCTTGAGGAAATATTTATTCATGGGGATGTGCTTACGGAACAGAACGCAAAGCACAACGATGTCAGCCCAGCTGTAATGGTTACAAATGAGCAGATACCAGTTTTTCTTGCTAAGACCTTCCAGTCCCTCGACATCCCACTTCAGTCGCGGATTGAGGTGTAGCAGTAGCGCCAGACCTTCACACCAGCAGTACATCATGAAATTACAGAAGACAGAAACCTTGCGCCAGACAACGGGAACGGGCAAAAGGAGTTTTACAACTCCGGCAAGGATGATCGGCACAGAACAAAAAATCGTGACCAATATGGTCAATACGATACTCAGCAACAGCGTTATCGCAGCGAGTATTCTCGTCATAATTAAATTATTCAAAAGGTTAGCCATAGATAGTGCGCTAAAGAGGCGCAAGGGGCTGATTTTATCAGAAAACGAACCAAATGATGGATCTTCCCTGAATAGAAAAAAAGGGAATATCTATCCACATCAGAATATAAGCTGTATAAATGGAATAAAATGCTACGTATTTATTTAAGCGTCTGAAATATATGTATAAATAAAATGATGTGTTAATTTTATTGCTATATTTAAAGAGCTGAAAATTATTTATTCACAAAGTTATCCACAGTCTTCTTTGCGAGCAAAGCAGAAGATCTACAAAAGTTTTTCGACAAATGCGGCGAAAAACTCATGTTTTCATCCTGTCTGTGGCATCCTTTACCCATAATCTGATAAACAGGCACGGACATTATGGTTCAGATCCCAGAAAACCCACTTATCCTTGTAGATGGCTCCTCTTACCTGTATCGCGCATACCATGCGTTCCCGCCGCTGACTAACAGTGCAGGAGAACCTACTGGCGCGATGTATGGTGTCCTCAACATGCTGCGTAGCTTGATTCTGCAATATCAGCCGACCCATGCTGCGGTGGTATTCGACGCTAAGGGTAAAACCTTCCGTGATGAGTTATTCGAACACTACAAGTCACACCGCCCACCCATGCCGGACGATCTGCGTGCGCAGATTGAGCCTCTGCATGCGATGGTAAAAGCGATGGGGTTGCCACTGCTGGCCGTTTCGGGCGTGGAAGCAGACGATGTGATCGGTACGCTGGCGCGGGAAGCAGAGAAGGCGGGTCGTCCGGTGTTGATTAGTACCGGTGATAAAGATATGGCTCAGTTGGTGACACCGAATATCACCCTGATCAACACCATGACCAATACGATCCTCGGCCCGGATGAAGTGGTGAATAAATATGGTGTTCCACCAGAACTGATCATCGATTTCCTGGCGCTGATGGGGGATTCCTCAGATAACATCCCAGGCGTTCCTGGCGTAGGTGAAAAAACCGCGCAGGCTCTGCTGCAGGGGCTGGGGGGGCTGGATACCCTCTATGCTGAATCAGACAAAATCGCGGGGCTGACTTTCCGTGGTGCGAAAACTATGGCGGGCAAACTTGAGCAGAATAAAGAGGTAGCGTACCTCTCTTATCAATTAGCTACCATCAAAACGGATGTTGAACTGGAGTTGACCTGCGAGCAGTTGGAAGTACGTCAGCCGGCAGCGGATGAACTACTTGGCCTGTTTAAACAGTATGAATTCAAGCGTTGGGTTACTGACGTTGAAGCGGGTAAATGGCTACAGGCGAAAGGAACGAAGCCGGCGGCAAAACCACAGGAAACTATCGCTGTCGATGAAACGCCTGAGGGGCCGGCCACGGTTCTCTCGTATGATAACTATGTGACAATTCTGGATGAAGCGACGCTGGAAGAGTGGATTGCGAAGCTGAAAAAAGCGCCTGTCTTTGCCTTCGATACTGAAACTGACAGCCTGGACAACATCTCTGCGAATCTGGTTGGCCTGTCTTTTGCCATTGAACCGGGTGTGGCTGCATATGTTCCTGTTGCCCACGATTACCTGGACGCCCCCGATCAGATCGCTCGCGACCGCGCGCTGGCATTGCTGAAGCCGCTGCTGGAAGATGAGAACGCGCATAAAGTCGGGCAAAACCTGAAGTACGATCGCGGTATCCTGGCGAACTATGGCATTGAACTGCGTGGCATCACCTATGACACCATGCTCGAATCCTACATTCTTAACAGCGTCGCTGGCCGACACGATATGGACAGCCTGTCGGACCGCTGGCTGAAACATAAAACCATCACCTTTGAAGAGATCGCCGGAAAGGGCAAAAACCAGCTGACCTTTAACCAGATAGCGCTGGAAGAAGCCGGACGTTACGCTGCGGAAGACGCCGACGTTACGCTACAGCTCCATCTCAAAATGTGGCCAGAATTGCAGCAGCATAAAGGACCGCTGAACGTCTTTGAAAATATCGATATGCCGCTGGTTCCTGTTTTGTCTCGCGTTGAGCGCAACGGTGTAAAAATCGATCCGGCTGTTCTGCACAAACATTCAGAAGAGCTGACGCTGCGTTTGAACGAGCTGGAGCAAAAAGCGCACGAGATCGCCGGAGAAGCGTTTAACCTCTCTTCCACCAAGCAACTGCAAACTATCCTGTTTGAAAAGCAGGGTATTAAGCCGCTGAAGAAAACCCCTGGCGGCGCGCCATCAACGTCGGAAGAGGTACTGGAAGAGCTCGCGCTCGATTACCCATTGCCGAAAGTGATCCTGGAATATCGCGGCTTAGCAAAACTGAAGTCGACCTATACGGATAAGCTTCCGTTGATGATTAACAAGAAAACCGGGCGCGTTCACACCTCCTATCACCAGGCGGTGACCGCTACCGGGCGCTTGTCATCCACGGATCCAAACCTGCAGAACATCCCGGTACGTAATGACGAAGGTCGTCGTATTCGTCAGGCGTTTATTGCGCCAGAAGACTACGTGATTGTCTCCGCAGACTACTCACAGATTGAGCTGCGTATCATGGCGCATCTCTCGCGTGATAAAGGTCTGCTTACCGCATTTGCCGAAGGGAAAGATATTCACCGCGCAACGGCGGCGGAAGTCTTTGGCTTACCGCTGGATTCCGTGACTGGTGAACAACGCCGCAGCGCGAAAGCCATCAACTTCGGTTTGATCTACGGGATGAGTGCCTTTGGTTTGGCGCGCCAGTTGAATATTCCGCGTAAAGAAGCACAGAAGTACATGGACCTCTACTTCGAACGCTACCCTGGCGTGCTGGAATATATGGAACGCACCCGTGCACAGGCAAAAGAGCAAGGTTATGTCGAAACGCTGGAAGGGCGTCGTCTCTATTTACCGGATATTAAATCCAGTAATGGCGCTCGTCGCGCTGGTGCAGAGCGCGCGGCAATTAACGCCCCGATGCAGGGTACTGCCGCAGACATTATCAAACGAGCCATGATTGCGGTGGACGGATGGCTGCAAACCGAGCAACCACGTGTGCGCATGATCATGCAGGTACACGATGAACTGGTGTTTGAAGTGCATAAAGATGACCTCGAAAGCGTCTCTAAAAAGATCCATCAACTGATGGAAAACGAGACCCAGATTGATGTGCCGTTGCTGGTGGAAGTCGGTAGTGGCGAAAACTGGGATCAGGCGCACTAAGGGTTTACTGAATAACGCCCCTTTTTCGTAACTAAGCAACATAAGATAGAACTTTTTGTGATGTCCATTAGAATTCCCTATGTAAGGAATGAAAAAAAATTACAAAAAGTGCTTTCTGAGCTGCTCAAAAAAGAGTAAAGTTATTCACGTAGGGTACAGAGGTAAGATGTTCTATCTTTCAGACCTTTTACTTCACGTAATCGGATTTGGCTGAATATTTTAGCCGCCCCAGTCAGTAATGACTGGGGCGTTTTTTATTGTGCGAAAGAAAAGTTTCGTACAGGCTGTAGGCCGGATAAGACGCGCAGCGGCGCTATCCGGCATATCGGTGGGTTATTCCCCGTCCTGCATCTCTTCAATCGGCGCCAGTTCACTAAACCAGCTATCCAGCTTCTGCCGAAGTTTGTCCACGCCCAGTTTTTTCAGTGATGAAAATGCTTCTACCTGTACATCACCGTTAAATGCCAGTACGGCTTCACGTACCATATTCAACTGGGCTTTGCGCGCACCGCTGGCCAGCTTGTCTGCTTTAGTCAGCAGTACCAGAACCTGAACGTTGCTCTCAACCGCCCACAGGATCATCTGCTGGTCGAGGTCTTTTAGCGGGTGACGAATATCCATCAGTACCACCAGACCTTGCAGGCTCTGACGTTTTTCCAGATATTCAGCCAGCGCGCGCTGCCATTTGCGCTTCATCTCTTCCGGAACTTCGGCATAACCGTATCCTGGCAAATCGACCAGGCGTTTGCCGTCAACGACTTCAAACAAGTTGATGAGCTGAGTACGACCCGGCGTTTTAGATGTACGCGCCAGACTCTTTTGATTCGTCAGGGTATTTAGCGCACTGGATTTGCCTGCGTTGGAACGGCCAGCAAAAGCCACTTCGATACCGGTATCGGAAGGTAAGTGGCGAATATCAGGCGCACTCATCACAAAGTGCGTCTGTTGATAATTCAAGTTAGTCAAAGCAGTCCTCTCCATCAATCAGGGCTTTGCAGCGATTATACCTGAACCCCAGCAAAAGGCTGGTTTTTCGACGCGTAGGCTATGTAAGTAAAAACCTCGCACTTTGTGAGACATTGCCGATAGTTTCTATACGAGATGACAGAGTAAAAAATGACGTAACTAAAATAAATCATATAGTTAAGATAAGGCACTATTCTTAAAGTCCGAAATTGTTACCCAGGTTACTTGTACGTTTAAACCAAAGCGGTAAAGTAGCGCCCATAGCGAGGAAGCTGACAGGATAGTCGACTCAGGATGAGGGTCAGGAGCGCCAGGAGGCGAAGACACAGGATTGTCAGGGAGACAAACGTCTGGAGACGTTAGTAAAAGGAAATGGAAACAACACGGAATGTTTCAGGCTAAGGGAAAAACAGGGTGTGTTGATAGCCAACAGGGATTGTAGAGCCCGTAAGGGTTGAGAGTCAGGAAAAAAGGCGACAGATTACTCTGTCGCCTTTTTTCTTTATTTCTGCTAGATTCCGGCGCAATTATATACTGAATAAAACAGCCAAAGACGAATCATGATGAAACCAACTTCTACACCACGCGGTAAAGGTCCTGCAAAAGCGCGTCGTAAAACACGCGAAGAAATTAATCAGGAAGCTCGCGACCGTAAGCGCCAGAAAAAACACCGTGGTCATGCGGCGGGTAGCCGTGCGTCAGGTAGCGAAGGCGCATCTGGTGGCGGAAACCAAAATAAGCAAAAAGATCCTCGTATTGGCAGCAAAAACCCCATTCCATTGGGCGTGACCGAAAAAGTCACCAAACAGCACAAACCGAAGAGTGAGAAACCTATGCTTTCACCACAGGCTGAGTTGGATTTACTGGAAACGGATGAGCGCCTGGATGCGCTGCTGGAGCGTCTTGAAGCAGGAGAAACCCTGAGTGCGGAAGATCAGACCTGGGTTGATGCCAAGCTGGACCGCATCGATGAGCTGATGCAAAAGCTGGGTCTTTCTTACGATGACGAGGAAGAAGAGGAAGAGGAAGAAAAGCAGGAAGACATGATGCGTCTGCTGAAAGGCGGCAACTAACGGTTTTACACCGTGGGTCTTCCCGTCCTGCTTATAACCCTTCCGGTTATATGTTATCTGGTGTGGTTATTCGTTAAACTACAGCGGTTGTCGCGGCGACAGAAGTGGCTGCGCAACCGGCTTATCACCCGCACTGGGGTTAAGCCGGTACGCCGTACCCGCCAGAGACGCCATCGGAAGGAGTGAGCATGTCAGAGCAGTTAATAGACTGGGACCTGGCCCTGATCCAGAAATATAACTATTCCGGGCCACGATATACCTCGTACCCGACCGCGCTGGAGTTTTCTGAAGACTACGGCACAGAAGCATTTCTAAAGGCCGTGGCGCGTTATCCTGAGCGTCCGCTCTCGCTGTACGTTCACATCCCGTTCTGCCACAAACTGTGCTACTTCTGTGGCTGCAACAAGATTGTGACTCGCCAGCAGCATAAAGCAGATCAATATCTCGATGCCCTGGAACAAGAAATTATCCATCGCGCACCGCTGTTCGCCGGACGCCATGTCAGCCAGCTGCACTGGGGCGGCGGCACGCCAACGTATCTGAATAAAGCGCAAATCAGCCGTTTGATGTCACTGCTGCGTGGCAATTTCAACTTTAACGACGATGCCGAAATCTCGATCGAAGTGGATCCGCGTGAAATCGAGCTGGATGTCCTTGATCATTTACGCGCTGAAGGTTTTAACCGTTTGAGCATGGGAGTGCAGGACTTCAACAAAGAAGTTCAGCGCCTGGTGAACCGTGAGCAGGATGAAGAGTTTATCTTTAAGCTGCTGAATCATGCGCGGGAGATTGGCTTTACCTCAACGAATATCGATCTGATTTATGGCCTGCCAAAACAGACGCCAGAGAGCTTCGCCTTTACCCTGAAACGCGTGGCTGAGCTGAATCCAGACCGTCTGAGCGTCTTTAACTACGCGCACCTGCCGACGCTGTTTGCTGCCCAGCGCAAGATTAAAGATGCCGACCTGCCCAGCGCGCAGCAGAAGCTGGATATCCTGCAGGAGACCATCTCTTCACTGACCGAAACTGGCTATCAGTTCATTGGCATGGATCACTTTGCCCGCCCGGATGACGAACTGGCCATTGCTCAACGCGAGGGCGTTTTGCATCGCAATTTCCAGGGCTATACCACCCAGGGGGATACCGATCTGCTGGGGATGGGCGTATCGGCCATCAGTATGATTGGCGACAACTACGCGCAGAATCAGAAAGAGCTGAAGCACTATTACCAGCAGGTAGACGAGCAGGGGAATGCGCTGTGGCGCGGAATTGCCCTGACCCGCGACGACTGCATTCGTCGGGATGTTATTAAGCTCCTGATCTGCAATTTCCGCCTCGACTATGCCGCCGTGGAACAACAATGGGATCTGAACTTCGCTGACTATTTTGCCGAAGACCTGAAACTGCTGGCACCGCTGGCGAAAGATGGGCTGGTGGATGTGGATGAGAAGGGGATTCAGGTTACGCCGAAGGGGCGTCTGCTGATTCGTAATATTTGCATGTGCTTCGATGCATATCTGCGCCAGAAAGCGCGTTTGCAGCAGTTCTCGCGCGTTATTTAGCCGGGTTGCCCGGTGGCGCTTCGCTTACCGGGCCTACGAAATCTCAATACGTAGGTCGGGTAAGCGAAGCGCCACCCGACAAACCCGCTAGCTGAACAGCCCAACCAGCGCCGCACACAACACGGCGGCAACCGCAGTTTGTGGCGTATGGCTTTCAACCGCACCGCTCGATAGCAGATTTATCATTGATTCCAGCATGATGACTTCCCCCCGTTTGCCGGGCACGATCATACTTAACTCATCGGAACAGTAAAGCGCAAAATAGCAGCAATTTGCGCTCAATTATCAATCTTTACACAGTGACCGATCGTCACTCCATTCCGAGTTCTTTTAACTTACGCGTCAAGGTATTACGGCCCCAACCGAGCAGCCGTGCGGCTTCCTGTTTGTGCCCCTGGGTATGACGTAGCGCGGTGGTCAGCAGCGTGCGCTCCATCTCCGGTTGAGCCTCTGAAAGCAGGTTTTGATGACCGGAACGTAATGCCCGATCCGCCCACTGTGCCAACAGGGTTGCCCAGCTGTCTGGCTGCATATGGGACGGTGCGTCAGGCACGGTGGTTTCAAACAGTTCGGTCGGTAAGTCCTGAATGAGTACTTCCTGTCCGGCGGCCATTACGGTTAACCAGCGACAGGTATTCTCAAGCTGACGCACGTTTCCCGGCCATGACAGACGGGTGAGCGCCGCCTCTGTTTCAGTGTGTAATTGCTTGGCTTCTACTCCCAGTTCGCGGGCGGCCTCCTGCAGGAAATGACGCGCCAGGCGTGGGATATCTTCCCGACGTTCGCGCAGTGGCGGCAGATGTACCCGGATGACGTTCAGGCGATGGAATAAGTCCTCACGGAATTTGCCTTCCTGCACCCGCAGTTCCAGGTTCTGGTGCGTGGCGGCGATAATACGTACGTCCACCTTCACAGGCGCATAACCGCCAACGCGGTAAAACTGTCCATCGGCTAATACGCGCAATAAACGTGTCTGCACGTCCAGCGGCATATCGCCAATTTCATCGAGGAACAGCGTGCCGCCGTCTGCCTGTTCAAAGCGCCCCTGACGAATCGTATTCGCCCCGGTAAACGCCCCTTTTTCATGGCCAAACAGCTCAGACTCGATCAAATCTTTCGGAATAGCAGCCATGTTCAGCGCGATAAACGGTGCTTTGACGCGCGGACTATGACGGTGCAACGCATGGGCGACCAGCTCTTTACCGGTCCCGGACTCTCCGTTAATCAATACGCTGATTGAAGAACGGGACAGGCGACCAATAATGCGAAAGACGTCTTGCATTGCCGGTGCTTCGCCGATGATGTCGGTTGTTGGGCCGTTGATTTGAATATTACGCGGCTGCTGCTGTTCCTGATAATGGCTGATGGCGCGTTCGACCAGCGCCACGGCTTCATCAATATCAAAAGGTTTGGGCAGATAATCAAACGCCCCTTGCTGGTAGGCGCTGACGGCAGCATCCAGATCGGAGTGTGCGGTCATTATGATGACCGGAAGCATCGGATGCCGCTGTTTGATCTGTTTTAACAGCGTCAGGCCGTCCATGCCCGGCATACGGATATCCGACAGCAGTACGTCCGGCGTTTTGCTGGCCAGCGCGTCCAGTACCTCTTTACCACTCTCAAATGTAGTGCAGCTTAGTCCTGCCCCTGCGAGCGCACGTTCAAGCACCCAACGGATGGAACTATCGTCATCAACTACCCAGACTATTCCTCGTTGCATAAACGTCACCTTTATTTCCTGATAGGCAGGTAAACCGAGAACTCGGTATGACCCGGCCAACTGGTAAATTCAATTTTGCCGGAATGTTGATCAATCAAATTACGGGCGATGGATAATCCAAGGCCGGTACCGCCTTCGCGACCGCTGACCATTGGGTAGAACAGCGTGTCCTGCAAATGCGAGGGAATTCCCGGGCCGTTATCCTCAACATCAATCCGCGCCGCCAGACGATAACGCATACCGTGCAGCGTGAGCTGAAACGCGGTGCGGGTACGCAGAATAATCTCGCCGCCTTCCGGTCCCAGCGCCTGCAAAGCATTGCGCACGATGTTCAGCAAAACCTGCTCGATCTGGTCTGGGTCGTGCAGTAATTCAGGCAGACTCGGGTCGTAATCACGAATCAGCGTGACGTTTTCCGGCAGCTCCATCGAGACCAGCGCCACCACGCGCTCCGCCACTTTGTGAATACTTTCTGTGACGTGCATTCCCGGCTGTTGTGGTCCCAGCAGACGGTCGACCAGATTACGCAGGCGGTCGGCCTGCTCAATAATGACTTTGGTATATTCGGTCAGCGCCGGGTCCGGAAGCGCTTTACTGAGCAGTTGCGCCGCGCCGCGTAATCCACCCAGCGGGTTTTTAATTTCGTGCGCCAGGCCGCGCACCAGATCGCGGGCAGCGATCTGCTGGGCGTGCTGGAGCTGTTCCTGGCTCAGACGGCGCTGGTTATCCATTGGCGCCATCTCCAGCAGGATAAGGCCATCAGGCAGCCTCTGAGCGGTCACAGAGAGGATATGTGAGTGGCTATCTATCACCAGCGTCACTTCGTTATCCGTAAAGCCCTGGCCTGCTTCCAGGCTCTCTCGCATCAGCCCGATGTTTAAGGAGAAATAACTCAACAGATCGGGAAGTGGGGTACCAAACAGTTTGCGGGAGCTTTGGGCGAGCAACTGTTGTGCCGCTGGGTTGGCGTAATGTACCGCCAGCTCATCGTCGACGAGTAAGATGCTGTTGATTAAAGAATTGAGGATCTGCCCAGCATCGGGCAGCGTGCCGGTTGCCATTCAGCAGTCTCCTGAAAAGTGTTGCACCAATTTAGTGCATTATAGCTTTTTACATCAAAAAAGCGCGAGGAAGCAGGTTGTTAGTGGAGAAAAAAGCCCATCCTGGGATGGGCTAAAAGTTCCACGGCAACTTAAAGACTCTATATTTTTCTTGCTACAGCCGCGTGGGTCGCAACAAGAAATCTACGGAGTATTGGTACTAATTAAACGCTGTAGTACAGCTCAAACTCTACCGGGTGCGGAGTCATGCGCACGCGGTCATCTTCTTCGCGACGCAGCGTAATGTACGCATCGATCGCTTCATTGGTGAACACGCCGCCTGCAGTCAGGAACTCACGGTCCAGATCCAGTTCTTTCAGTGCTTCTTCCAGAGAACCAGCAACCTGTGGGATCTCTTTCGCTTCTTCCGGCGGCAGGTCGTACAGGTTTTTGTCCATGGCTTCGCCTGGGTGGATCTTGTTCTTAATACCGTCAAGACCCGCCATCAGCAGTGCTGCGAAGCACAGGTACGGGTTAGCAGCCGGGTCCGGGAAACGCACTTCGATACGACGCGCTTTCGGAGAAGCCACTACCGGAATACGGATCGAAGCAGAACGGTTACGGGCAGAGTAAGCCAGCATTACCGGCGCTTCGTAGCCTGGGACCAGACGCTTGTAAGAGTTGGTGGTTGGGTTAGCCAGGGCGTTGATCGCTTTAGCGTGTTTGATTACGCCGCCGATGTAGAACAGCGCCTGCTCAGACAGACCCGCATATTTGTCGCCAGAGAACAGGTTTACGCCGTTCTTGGACAGAGACATGTGGCAGTGCATACCGGAACCGTTATCGCCAAACATAGGTTTTGGCATAAAGGTCGCGGTTTTACCGAAACGGTGAGCGACGTTGTGAACCACATATTTGTAGATCTGAATTTCGTCCGCTTTTTTGGTCATGGTGTTAAAGCGGGTCGCGATTTCGTTCTGACCTGCGGTCGCCACTTCGTGGTGATGCGCTTCAACAACCAGGCCCATTTCTTCCATGATCAGACACATGGTAGAACGGATGTCCTGAGAAGAATCTACCGGAGGAACCGGGAAGTAACCGCCTTTCACGCCAGGACGGTGACCTTTGTTACCACCTTCGTATTTGGTGGAGGAGTTCCATGCGCCTTCGATATCATCGATAGCCACGTGGGAACCGGAAATGGACGCGCCGAAACGGATGTCGTCAAACAGGAAGAACTCTGGCTCAGGCCCGAACAGAACGGTGTCTGCAATGCCGGTAGAACGCAGATACTCTTCAGCGCGTTTAGCGATGGAGCGCGGGTCGCGGTCGTAGCCCTGCAGCGTACCTGGTTCCAGGATATCGCAACGGATGATCAGGGTGGACTCTTCATAGAACGGGTCGATAAGTGCAGTAGACGCATCTGGCATCAGAACCATGTCTGATTCGTTAATGCCTTTCCAGCCACCGATTGAGGAGCCGTCAAACATTTTGCCTTCTTCAAAGAATTCGGCATTTACCTGATGAGCAGGAATAGTGACGTGCTGTTCTTTACCTTTGGTATCAGTGAAGCGTAAATCAACAAACTTCACTTCGTGTTCGTTCAGCATCGTCAAAACGTGTTCAGCGGACATACTTACTCTCCCGGATTGGTCATGGTCGTCGTGGTAACGAAGTCTTCAATTCTGCAAAAAATTGGCCGTGTCGCCGTAAAAAATATAAAGCGAAATCTGTGCCAACTTTTAAATTGCCCCTAAAAGGCGTTATCATGCGCACTATCGTGCAAAGGGGCTGCACCATGAAGGTTGTATTGCACCATTATAGTGCTTTAATGTGAACATTAAGCACCATATTGGTGCAAAGCATGTCAGATTACCCCTTTTAACGCTCCGTGAATGTGATCACAAAGAAACTCTGCAATACTTGTTTGCGGAGGATGTTTGTGATCCTGTTTTGTACTGCGATTAATCCGTGTACAATAACGCGCTATTTCTAAAATGCCTGAGGCAAAGTTGTGATCGAAAATTTGCGTAACATCGCCATCATCGCGCACGTAGACCATGGTAAAACGACCCTGGTAGACAAGCTGCTCCAACAATCCGGTACGTTCGATGCACGTGCTGAAACCCAAGAGCGCGTGATGGACTCCAACGATTTGGAGAAAGAGCGTGGGATTACCATCCTCGCTAAAAACACCGCTATCAAATGGAATGACTACCGTATCAACATCGTTGATACCCCAGGGCACGCCGACTTCGGTGGTGAAGTTGAACGTGTAATGTCCATGGTCGACTCCGTGCTGCTGGTGGTGGATGCAATGGATGGTCCGATGCCGCAGACGCGCTTCGTGACCAAAAAAGCCTTTGCCCATGGCCTGAAGCCAATTGTTGTTATCAACAAAGTTGACCGCCCTGGCGCGCGTCCTGACTGGGTTGTTGATCAGGTATTTGACCTGTTCGTTAACCTCGACGCTACCGACGAGCAGCTGGACTTCCCGATCGTTTACGCTTCCGCGCTGAACGGTATCGCAGGTCTGGATCACGAAGATATGGCTGAAGACATGACTCCGCTGTATCAGACCATCGTTGATCGTGTTCCGGCTCCAAGCGTAGACCTTGATGGCCCGCTGCAGATGCAAATCTCTCAGCTGGACTACAACAACTACGTTGGCGTAATCGGCATCGGCCGTATCAAACGCGGTAAAGTTAAACCGAACCAGCAGATCACTATCATTGATAGCGAAGGCAAAACCCGTAACGGTAAAGTCGGTAAAGTTCTGACCCATCTGGGTCTGGAACGTATCGAGAGTGATATTGCCGAAGCGGGCGATATCATCGCGATCACCGGTCTGGGCGAACTGAACATCTCCGACACCATCTGCGACCCGCAGAACGTCGAAGCGCTGCCGGCTCTGTCCGTTGATGAACCGACCGTAACCATGTTCTTCTGCGTAAACACCTCCCCGTTCTGTGGTAAAGAAGGTAAATATGTTACCTCTCGTCAGATCCTTGACCGCCTGAACAAAGAGCTGGTGCACAACGTTGCGCTGCGCGTCGAAGAAACCGAAGATGCGGATGCGTTCCGTGTATCCGGTCGTGGTGAGCTTCACCTGTCTGTTCTGATCGAGAACATGCGTCGTGAAGGTTTCGAAATGGCGGTTTCCCGTCCGAAAGTAATCTTCCGCGAAATCGACGGCCGTAAACAAGAGCCGTTCGAAAACGTAACGCTGGACGTAGAAGAGCAGCATCAGGGTTCTGTCATGCAGGCTCTGGGTGAGCGTAAAGGCGACCTGAAAAACATGAATCCAGATGGCAAAGGCCGCGTACGTCTTGACTACGTGATCCCAAGCCGTGGTCTGATCGGCTTCCGTTCAGAATTCATGACCATGACCTCCGGTACCGGTCTGCTGTACTCCACCTTCAGCCACTACGACGATGTTCGTGCGGGTGATGTGGGTCAGCGTCAGAACGGCGTACTGATCTCCAATGGCCAGGGTAAAGCAGTTGCGTTCGCACTGTTCAGCCTGCAGGACCGCGGTAAGCTGTTCCTGGGTCACGGTGCTGAAGTTTACGAAGGCCAGATCATCGGTATTCACAGCCGCTCTAACGACCTGACTGTAAACTGCCTGACCGGTAAGAAACTGACCAACATGCGTGCGTCCGGTACTGACGAAGCAACGGTTCTGGTTCCGCCGGTTAAGATGACTCTGGAGCAGGCTCTGGAATTCATCGATGACGACGAACTGGTAGAAGTTACCCCAACCTCTATCCGTATCCGTAAGCGTCACCTGACTGAAAACGACCGTCGCCGTGCAATGCGTGGCGCGAAAGAAGAGTAATTAACGCTCTTTCTCAGGTAAGCATAAAAAAGCCGCTGATTTCAGCGGCTTTTTTTATCTAAAAGATCAGGTTGTTTCCTGCTCTGCAATGACTAGCTCAATATTTTCTAAATCAAGCAATTGCTTGAATGAATTTGGTGGTTGGGAATCGGTAAAAAATGCCCGAATTTTGCGCATATTACCGATGGATACAGCGGCTGAGGCGGTAAACTTAGTATGATCAGCAACTAACAGCGTATTACGTGCATGCTTAATCATCGTTTTGGCGACAAGCGCTTCGTTAACGTCAAATTCCAATAGTGTGCCGTCTTCCTCAATGGCACCAATGCTGGTAATTAAATAGTCGGCTCTGAATCCTTCAATAAAGTTCACTGCTCCTGGACCAACAATACCGCCATTATGAGCACGTAACGTTCCACCGGGCACCATGACCTCAAGATCTTGATTCTTATATAAGATCTGCGCAACACGAAGACTGTTAGTAATTATGCGTAGGTCTCGGCGGTTCAGCAAAGCTCGTGCGACGGCTTCTACCGTAGTACCAATGGTAATAAAAACCGTGCAGCGTTCAGGAAGATAATCAGCAACAGCCTCCGCTATCGCTTCTTTTTCCTGAATGAGGGACAACTCTCGCTGTTCGAAGGCGGTATTCATGATGCTGGATACACGTCCGGCTCCACCATGGTGTCGGGTGATCAGACCCTGTTCACTCAACTTACGAATATCTCGGCGCACGGTTTGTGTGGAAACATCCAGCAATTGTGCGAGCTCTTCAATATTCATATAGCCGCGTTCTGAAATGTAATGAACAAGTTGATCGTGACGCGGATTACCGGTGACTTCAATGATGCTCATGAATACTCCTGGACCTCTTCCCCGTAATTGTCGGCTATTTTACGCATAAAGTGACAAAAATGATTCGGTTTGCGCACGATTAGGAATTCCGGCTCGTCCGCCTGCCTGAGTGCATTTCATCGCCGCCACAGCACTTGCGAAACGGATAGCTTGATCAGTAGACATTTTCTCTGCGAGAGCTGCCGCCATAGCACCGTGGAAAACATCGCCTGCCCCAGTTGTATCCACAACATTGACAGAAAATGCAGTTTGTTGGCACGTTTGCCCATTTTCAATCCATAGTGATCCTTCACTACCAAGCGTAACGTACACTTTACCATTGGTATGCTTAGAGGCCAGTTTAAGTGCCAGTTGTGCATCATTCTGCCCGGTCATTCTCTTCAGACCTGGGGTTGAAAAAACTGCATGGTCGGCAAGTGCTACCAATGGGGTTATGTCTTGTGGAGTCATATCGGCATCCAGCAGTGTTGGGACACCTGCGGCACGTGCCAGCTCGAAGGATTTCAACGTCCCTTCATGCCAACGTACATCGGCCAGAACGATGTCATATCGAGAAAAATCAATCGACTCCAACCACTGAGCATCTGTACCAAGATCTGGGCTTGGATAGTTCACGATGATGCGTTCTCCGTGCTGATCGACCAATATTGCGGACTGAGATGAACGGGAATTCGGGTATTGCCGACAAAACTCGGTATTAACCCCCCAGACCTGAAGTTCGTTAAGCAAAGTATTCCCGCAACTGTCATCGCCTACGCGACCTATAAAATCAACGTCAATACCGAGCCGGGCAATGGCGACAGCCGCTGTTGCGGCTGGGCCGCCACCTGTTTCAAGGTATTGATTAGATTGATATTTACCCCCGCCATTGGGCAGGTCGTTTAAAGAATAAATACGGTCCTGAACGGTGATTCCAATACAAGCAATTCTGGTCATATTTGTTTATTCCTGTGTGATCTTGTCTCTTTTGTTCATTTTAATGACATAAATGATCAAATTAGTGACATGTGTCTTGTTTTTAGTCATAAATTACAAATATGCTCAAAAACAGACGAAAACGAATTTTTAATTGTAATTATTTTGTCAACCTGAGACAGGAGAGCATTCATGACAACCGTTGCATTTTTGGGCTTGGGCCAGATGGGCAGCCCAATGGCTAATAATCTATTGCAAAAGGGACATGCTTTGCGTGTGTTCGACGTAAACCAACAGGCAGTCAATGAATTAGTACAAAAAGGTGCGACTGCTGCTCAAACCCCTGCGGAAGCCGCTAAAGATGCTGAATTCATTATCACTATGCTGCCAAATGGCGACATCGTTCGGCAAGTTCTGCTGGGTAAAGATGGCGTCAGCGAAGGCCTGTCCCCCAATGCATTGGTTATTGACATGTCCACGATTCATCCATTGCAGACCGATGCATTGATTCATGAGATGAAAGAGAAAGGCATCAGCATGATGGATGCCCCCGTGGGCAGAACGTCAGTTAACGCGATTGACGGCACGCTGCTGATTCTTGCTGGTGGAACGCCTGAACAGGTTGAACGCGCTCGCCCTGTGCTGATGTGTATGGGAAATGAACTGGTGGAAGCTGGCGGTCCCGGTATGGGGATCCGTGTAAAGCTCATCAATAACTATATGAGTATTGCGCTGAACGCCTTGTCAGCGGAAGCCGCTGTACTTTGCGAATCATTGGGTTTGAGCCTTGATGTGGCCATTAAGGTCATGAGCGGTACTGCCGCAGGTAAGGGGCACTTTACGACAACCTGGCCTGGCAAGGTACTTAAAGGAGATCTTTCTCCGGCATTCATGGTGGACCTCGCGTTGAAAGACCTGCGTATTGCCGTCGATGTCGCTAGTCAGACCGGTGCGCCGCTCAATATGGGCATTGCAGCAGAAACCTATTACACCCGTGCCAGCGAGAACGGTCGAGGCCGTCAGGACTGGAGTGCGTTGTTATCTCAGGTTCGTCAGCAGGCTGGCCGACCAGATTCACTATAAATTTTAAACAGTTACAGGAGTTATTATGTCTTCCCACAATACCCCATACACTCTGAAAGATATTTCTCGCCCTGGCGGTGGATTTGCCATGCTGGCCGTTGATCAGCGTGAAGCAATGCGCCTGATGTTTGCAGCGTCTGGATATCCTAAACCGGTTGCCGACAGCGTATTGACTGATTTTAAAGTTGCAGCAACACAAATTCTGTCTCCCTACGCTTCAGCGGTTCTGGCAGATAAACAATTTTGTCTCGATCAGATTGTCTCTCAAGGTGCAGTCGCTGATTCATGTGGACTGATTGTGGCGGCTGACCATTTTGTTCCGGGTAATGGTATTCCAGTTGATAGTGTCGAAATTGATAGAGCGATTGATCCGCATAAAGCCCGCGAAATGGGTGCGAAAGCCATGAAGTTGTTGGTGCTGTGGCGTGAAGATGAACCTGCAGAAGAACGTTTGGCTATGGTGGCTGAGTTTGTTCAACGCTGCCGTAGCGCAGGGTTGGTCAGCATCATTGAGCCGGTTGTCCGACCTCCTCGTCGTGGTTGGGAATTTGACCGGGAAAGCGCCATCGTTGCCGCAGCGGCTGAACTCGGCTGCACCGATGCTGACCTCTATAAAGCTGAAATGCCATTAGGCGGCAAAGGTGATGAACAGACCCTACTTGCTGCGTGTCAAAAGTTGCATGAACAAATGAAAATGCCGTGGGTCATTCTCTCTTCTGGTGTTGATGCGGATATTTTTGGCCGCGCGGTCCGTATCGCCATGAAGGGGGGAGCTTCCGGATTCCTGGCAGGGCGTGCCGTTTGGGCATCGGTTGTTGGTGCTCAAGATCCGCAAACAATGTTGCGTGATGTGTCGGTTCCACGCTTACAACGCCTGGCAGAAATCGTCGATGAAGGGATTTCTCAGCGTTAATCACCCATTTTAACGAATCTGGAGAAGAACCATGGATAAGATTACCCAAGTTCTATTTTCTGATATTGGGAAGGTGACCACCCAATATGTTGAGCTGCCGCACCAGGAACTTAAACCGCAAGAAGTCCGCATTGCTCCGGTGTTTTACGGAATATGTGGCTCTGATCTGCATGTACTGAAGGGAGGGCACCCATTTGCAAAACCTCCGGTTGTGCCTGGACATGAAATTGCGGCACGCGTAACTGAAGTGGGCAGTGAAGTAACGAATGTTAAGCTGGGCGATCATGTCGTAGTCGACCCAATAATGGCCTGCATGGAGTGCCGTGCTTGTAAAGCGGGCCGCTTTAATCTGTGTGAGCCGCCACAGGTTGCTGGCTTTCGGGCGCCGGGTTTTGCCCGCTCGCAGCACATTGTACCTGCACGAAACTGCCATGTTGCACCTGCTTCGTTACCACTAAAAGCACTGGCTTTCGCTGAGCCCGCAGCCTGCGCACGTCATTGCGTGAGCCGTATGCCGAAAGCGTCATTGGAAAGTGTACTAGTGATTGGTGCAGGGACAATTGGCTTATCCATCGTTCAAGCATTGCGCATCATGGGCGCGGGAAAGATCACCGTCATCGAACCTGATGCCGCTAAGCGCGCGTTGTCGTTAAAGCTAGGTGCCACGGAAGTCTGGGCTCCGGGGGAATTGGATGCACAGGTCCGTTTTACGGGGGCAATTGATGTTGTTGCTGCCCAGACCACGCTGAATGATGCATTTACCCACGTTTATGCTGGCGGAACGGTAGTGTGCATGGGGGTACCGAGTGGCCCACGTGAAATTCCTCTTCCGATGATGCAGCGCTTCGAACGCGATTTGTTGAATTCCGGCATGTATATCCCAGAAGACTTCGATGCCGTGATTGAATGGCTTGCGGATGGGCGGTTTGACACGAGCGAACTGGTGACCGATCTCTTCCCTGTCGAAGATGCGGATAAGGCGTTTGAACGTGCGCAGCAAAATGACTCTATAAAAGTCATGCTGCAATTTGCTGAGGTTTGATGCTGTAACCCTCTGTCTGGCGCTGCTTAAGGGTAGCGCCATCCTACAACAATGAAAAAGGATGCTGCGATGAGTCACATCACCAGTCCTACACCTTACTCGATCGGTCGTCCCCAGGACGTGATTGATATTGTTAATAAACATTCAGCAGTAAACACCAGTGTCGGCGTCATTTTTATCGCTCTTGGCGGCATTCTAATTGATGCCTATCAGGCGGCGATGGTGGGGTTTGGTAATAAATATATTGCATTGCAATTTGGTATTTCGCCGGGGCTAGCGGCGACGGTTAACGCCTCTGTTTTAGTTGCCGCTCTGATTGGTGGATTGCTGGCGAACCGTGTGATTAACCGCTTTGGTCAAAAGCGTGCATTTATCATCGGAATGGGCCTGTGCACAATAGGTGCCGCAGCTGTCGCGATAGCCCCGAACATCTGGTGGGTGCTGGTGTGTCGCGTAATCATGGGATTTGGCTTGGGTATTGATTTCCCGCTGGCAACAAATGCGGTGGCAGAACTACGCGGCTCAACATCTAAGAAAACCGGTTCATCGGTTAATCTCTGGCAAATGGCCTGGTATGTATCAACTACGGTCGTCTATCTTGTGCTGCTTCCACTGCTGTTGTCGGGTATCGCAGAAGAGCAATTATGGCGCTATGGTATTTTCATTGGTGCTATTTTTGCCATCATTATCATGATCCTACGCTATTTCTTCATTGGCGAATCCGCAATGTGGGCCGCACGAGTCGGACGTTATGATAAAGCCTGCGATATTCTGGCTAAACGCTATGGTGTTCATGCTCGCGTTGCTGCCAAGTCAAAAAGCGATGATATTTCTTCTGAAAAAACAGAAAGTAAGTTTCATGGCGGGTATGGGATTTTATTTAACTCACGTTATCGCAAACGTACCATTCTCGGCTGCGTTGTGGCGACGATGCAAGCCTGGCAATACAACGCCGTGGGCGTTTATTTACCGCTGACTTTGGCGGGAATACTGAGCGGTGGATTAACCGGGGCACTTAGCGGTTCTGCGGTAGTGAATGCCCTGTGTGGCATTACAGGTGGATTGATTGGTTCACTTATCCTCCAGCGTTTGGGAACTCGCCTTCAGTCGATGTATGGTTTCGCCGTCGTAACGGTTGCATTACTGGCTTTAGGTGCATTAGCAACCACCAACCCATGGCTTTCTTTAGGTTTGTTGGGCGCGATCATTTTCTTCCATTCAGCGGGCCCGGGCGGCCTGGGAATGACCATTGCCACACTTTCTTATCCGCCATCTATTCGCCCGACAGGCGTAGGATTTGCTCGTGCAATTATGCGTACTGGGGCGATTGCCGGACTTATTTTCTGGCCAATGTTGTGGGGTGCATTAAAGACAGAAGCGTTCTATTGGCTGGCAATTGTTCCTTTTCTCGGCTTCTTGACATGCGTGTTGATTAAGTGGGAACCACTTGGTGCAAACGTTGACGCTGAAGACGCTGAGGTACTGGCTGAGCTGGATAAATAACAAGCAAGCGCGTCGCAACATGTCGACGCGCTTTTTCGTATATCCGCCGCTTTTTTAGTGATTTTATTGCGCAGATTTCTCGCCGACCCGGAGAGGAAAATTATGGCTGAAATAGAACATGTACCAGGGAAAGAGCTATCCGGCAAAGCCATGAGACGCGTTGTCATGGGCAGTTTCGCTGGCGCGTTGATGGAATGGTACGATTTTTTTATTTTCGGAACGGCAGCAGGGCTAGTCTTTGCTCCCCTGTTTTTCCCTGATAGCGATCCTTTTATTGGTTTAATCGCCGCATTCGCGACCTTTGGTGTGGGTTTTCTATCACGTCCGCTAGGGGGCATTGTTTTTGGCCATTTTGGCGATAAAGTCGGTCGCAAAATAACGTTGATTTGGACGTTAGCGATAGTTGGTTCCTCAACGTTTTTAATCGGCTTCATACCAACATACAAGGACATTGGTATCTGGGCCCCGATTATATTGATGGTTCTTCGTCTGGTGCAGGGGTTCGGTCTGGGTGGGGAATATGGCGGGGCTGCATTGATGACTATTGAATCTGCGCCTGAGGCGAAGCGCGGGTTTTTAGGTTCGCTCCCACAAACGGCAGCCTCGGTTGGGATTATGCTGGCGACAGGGGTGTTTGCATTATGCAATCACTTCCTGACCCAGGAAGAGTTTCTGGCCTGGGGATGGCGTATCCCTTTTTGGCTCTCTGCCATCATGTTAATTGTTGGGATGTTCATACGATTACATACTGAAGAAACACTGGATTTTAAAAAACAAAAAACGGCTGTCTCACAGGAACAATCAGCACCACCGTTGATTGAACTTTTCCGTAAGCATCCACGTAACATTCTGTTGGCGCTAGGGGCCAGGCTGGCGGAGAGCGTTTCGTCGAACATCATTAATGCCTTTGGTATTGTCTATATTTCCAGCCAGTTGGCATTATCAAGGGATATTCCACTCAACGGCATGCTAATCGCCTCAGCAATTGGCATTGTATGTTGTCCATTAATTGGTTGGATCTCTGACCGCGTTGGGCAACGGAAGATGTATTTATTTGGCGCTGGTTTTTGCATCCTTTTTGCATTCCCATTCTTCCTGCTGCTGGATACGAAAAGCACACTTATCATCTGGTGCTGCATGATTCTTGGCTATAACCTGGGGCCAACGATGATGTTTGCAGTACAGCCCACCTTATTTACTCGTATGTTCGGAACACGAGTGCGTTATACGGGTCTTTCATTTGCCTATCAGTTCTCCGCAATTCTGGGTGGGTTAAGCCCGCTAATTGCCTCCAGCTTGTTGGCGCTGGGAGGCGGGAAACCGTGGTATGTAGCACTGTTTCTGTTTGTTATCTCAATACTTTCATTCATTTGCGTCTGGCTTATTGAGCCACATTCAGACAATAAAAATGACGCTAATAACATTTAACTTCTTACCGAAATATCAGAGAGCAATAACATGAACAATGAATTGAATACTGAGCATTATCAAGCATTACAGCGTGCTTTTGATGCCGCCTGGCCGGGACCGATCGGTCAACCTATTTTGCTGGAAAAAGGACATTTACGTCTGCAAGTTTTTCCGCGTGATGGTGCCAGAATCACCTCGCTACAGGCATTTGGTTTTGAAGTGTTACGTCAATGGGAGCCACAGCGTAAAGCATTTCAGTATGGCTGCTTTCCTATGGTTCCTTGGGCAGGCCGCCTTGGCGATGCAACGTTGACAGTGGGGGAGAAACAGTACGTATTACCTGCTAACAAACCGCCTCATGCTCTACATGGTATGGCCTGTTATTCATCATGGGAAATTGTCGAACATAAAGCGGATACCTTGAAACTGCGCATGACACTGGGCGCTCCATGGCCATGGCAAGGAGAGGTCCTGCAAACGCTGACCATTGAAGACGATGCGCTAATTCTACGCTTAGAAATTCATACTTTGTCTGAAACATTCCCTGCATCAGCTGGATGGCACCCTTGGTTTGCAAAACGACTCGACCAGCAGAATGAACAAGAACAATTACAGGTACTTTTTGATGCTGATTGGCAGGAAGAGGCTGGAAACAATGAGCTACCAACCGGTAAAAAAATCCCTCCACAATCAGGTCCGTGGGATGACTGCTTTGGTTTTAATAACGGTCTCAATGTCAGATTACAGTGGCCTGGTAAGCTGAGTATGACAATGACATCGAGTGCGCAAAGTCTGGTTGTCTTTGATAAACAGCCCGATGCAACTTGTGCCAATCCGCTTACTCAGGCGCCAAATGCGATAAATAGGACACCGCAGTTTGTCAGTGCAGGTCTTCCGTTGGTGATTGAGTCACGCTGGCAATTTGCACAGGAATTCTGATGGCTTAGCCAATAATCCCAACAGGGACGCATAGTCAAACCTCTCCTTTCCCGCTACAGTTATTCATCCACGGCGAATAAGGAGAAGGGCATGCTCTATATCTTTGATTTAGGTAATGTGATTGTCGATATCGACTTCAACCGCGTGTTGGGCACATGGAGCGATCTGAGCCGTGTACCGCTGGCCTCGCTGAAGCAAAGTTTCACCATGGGGGAGGCTTTTCACCAGCATGAGCGAGGTGAAATAACGGATGAAGCCTTTGCCGAGGCGCTATGTCATGACATGGCGCTGCCGCTAAGTTACGAGCAGTTCTCTCACGGCTGGCAGGCCGTTTTTGTGGCATTGCGCCCTGAAGTCATCGACATCATGCATAAGCTGCGTGAGCAGGGGCATCGGGTGGTCGTCTTGTCGAATACTAACCGTCTGCACACAACATTTTGGCCGGATGAATATCCTGAAATTCGTCAGGCTGCTGACCATATTTATCTTTCCCAGGATCTGGGCATGCGAAAACCGGAAGCGCGGATTTACCAGCATGTCCTGCAGTCTGAAGGTTTTTCTGCGGACGATGCGGTCTTTTTTGACGACAACGCCGATAATATTGAAGGAGCTAACCGGTTAGGGATTACCAGTATCCAGGTCGTCGATAAAACGACCATTCCTGACTATTTCGCGAAGTTGTTATGTTAAAAAATGTTCAGCAACAAGCCAGGCACCATACGCGTCCTGTACGGGCCTGGCTGAAGCTACTATGGCAGCGGATTGATGAGGACAACATGACGACGCTGGCAGGGAATCTTGCCTACGTTTCACTGCTCTCATTAGTGCCGCTTATTGCCGTTGTGTTTGCTCTTTTCGCCGCATTTCCGATGTTTTCCGACGTCAGTGCCCAGCTACGTCATTTTATTTTCGCAAACTTTATCCCGGCGACGGGAGACGTCATCCAGCGTTATATCGAACAGTTTGTCGCCAACTCGAACAAAATGACGGCCGTTGGGGCATGTGGGCTGATTGTCACGGCGTTATTGCTGATGTATGCCATTGATAATGCTCTGAATACTATCTGGCGCAGTAAGCGCACTCGTCCCAAAGTTTACTCTTTCGCCGTCTACTGGATGATTTTAACGCTGGGGCCGCTGCTGGCGGGGGCTAGTCTGGCGATCAGCTCTTATTTGTTGTCATTGCGCTGGGCCAGCGATCTCAACTCGGTGATTGATGACGTCTTGCGTATTTTCCCTCTGGTGCTTTCCTGGCTCTCGTTCTGGCTGCTTTACAGCATTGTGCCAACTACGCGTGTGCCCAATCGTGATGCTGTTATTGGCGCCTTTGTGGCCGCCGTGTTGTTCGAGGCCGGAAAGAAAGGATTTGCACTCTACATCACGATGTTCCCGTCGTATCAGCTCATTTACGGTGTCCTGGCGGTGATCCCCATTTTATTTGTCTGGGTATACTGGACGTGGTGTATCGTCTTGCTTGGCGCGGAAATAACTGTCACTCTCGGGGAATACCGCAAACTTAAACAAGCCGCAGAACAAGAAGAAGCAGATCAACCATGATTGCACTAATTCAGCGCGTAACCCGTGCCAGCGTCACCGTGGAGGGCGAGGTGACGGGTGAAATTGGCCCAGGACTTTTGGTCTTGTTAGGTGTCGAAAGGGATGATGACGAACAGAAAGCGAACCGTCTGTGCGAGCGCGTACTCGGCTATCGAATCTTTAGCGATGCCGAAGGAAAAATGAACCTCAACGTGCAGCAATCAGGTGGCAGTGTGCTGGTGGTTTCACAGTTCACGCTGGCGGCAGATACCGAACGTGGTATGCGCCCAGGGTTTTCGAAAGGCGCTTCGCCCGAGCGGGCAGAAGCGCTGTATGAATACTTTGTTGAGCGTTGCCGCCAACAGGAAATGAATACGCAAACCGGTCGATTCGCTGCGGATATGCAGGTTTCACTGGTTAATGATGGCCCCGTGACGTTCTGGTTACAAGTATGAACCAGCTACCGGTGTGGCCGCGGGCAACAAGAGAGAATACGACTATGTATCACCTTCGAGTACCGCAAACAGAAGAAGAGTTGGAGCGTTACTACCAGTTTCGCTGGGAGATGTTGCGTAAACCGTTGCACCAGCCCAAAGGCTCCGAACGGGATGCCTGGGACGCGATGGCGCATCACCAGATGGTGGTGGACGAAGAGGGAAATCTGGTCGCGGTCGGGCGTCTGTATATCAATGCGGATAACGAAGCCTCAATACGCTTTATGGCCGTTGACCCCTCTGTGCAGGAGAAAGGGTTGGGCACGCTGATGGCGATGACCCTGGAGTCTGTGGCGCGTCAGGAAGGGGTAAAACGCGTAACCTGTAGCGCCCGTGAAGATGCGGTCGAATTTTTCGCCAAACTGGGGTTTGTGAGTCAGGGCGAAATTACCACGCCGCAAACCACGCCGGTGCGCCATTTTTTGATGATTAAACCCATCGCAACGCTGGACGACATTCTCCATCGCGGGGACTGGTGCGGACAGCTACAGCAAGCCTGGTACGAACATATTCCATTGAGTGAGAAAATGGGCGTGCGCATTCAGCAGTACACCGGGCAGAAATTTATTACGACGATGCCAGAGACTGGCAATCAGAACCCGCACCATACGCTGTTTGCCGGAAGCCTGTTTTCACTGGCGACGTTAACGGGCTGGGGGCTTATCTGGCTGATGCTGCGCGAGCGCCATCTGGGGGGGACGATAATCCTCGCCGACGCGCATATCCGATACAGCAGGCCAATTACCGGGAAACCTACCGCTATTGCCGATCTGGGCTCGCTGAGCGGTGACCTGGACCGTCTGGCAAGAGGCCGCAAGGCGCGCGTTCAGATGCAGGTCGGGGTGTTTGGCGATGACACGCCGGGCGTCGTGTTTGAAGGTACCTACATTGTGCTACCCGCGAAACCGTTTGGCGCATATGAAGAGGGCGGGAATGAGGAAGAGTAGGTCAGAGGGGATCCTCTTTACTCGATGAATGCGTCTGCCGGAAGGTTAAAGCGTTCTGCGAGCATTTTAATATGACTTACAGTCAGTGCTCTGCGACCATTCAAGATGTTGCTGACATTGGATTTTGAACCAAGTTCGTTGGCAAGATCTGCTGCTTTGAGACCATATTGATCCATGAGCGTACGCAGTAACGTAACGCCATGAGGAGTATGTTCCAGTTGTTGGTTGAGGGCACTGAACTCAGGCGCATGTTTTTCGTAGTCGCGGATCCGAGCTGAAAGCAGCTCAAACAACGGGTTTTCCAGGTCGTCACGATCAACCAGAAACTCCACCAAAGCGAGTGCTTTTCGGTACTCTGTCTCATTTTGTTCTTTGCCTAACAGGGGGATTTTTTTCACTGCATCGGTAAAGGTATCGATCATCAATTTTACACTGGCTGTGTCTATCTGATGGCTTTCATGCGTTCTCATTCTTTGTGACCCCGATAGTATGTGGTTAGTCTGTCATACTCGGCATGGTGAACGATATGCTTCACAAATACCTTTTGCAGTTTGAAATCAATATAGGCAATAAGTCTCAAGCAGTTACCTGAAACATTAATCACCCACCATTTATTTCTGTATTTAAAATTATCCAGTGAAGGTATGTACTGCTTCATCTCTTCAGGAGTGTGGAACATTTTTTTCTCTAAAATATTCAGCAAATCAACGAGTGCTGCCATGTGGTTTGGAAAACGGAGTATTGCCTCGTTGAAAGGTTTTCGGCTGATAACATGCATGGTGTAGTTCCATTACAAGGTTTTCAACCTGAAAACAAAATAACGCAAGGCAATTAAGTTTTCAAGATGAAAACAAAAGATTAATCAAGCATGTCTTCCTGCTATAGGATTAACGACGCGCCAGGCCACATCTCGCATAACATTTCGTGCCGCCTGGCTCACTCCTGCCAACTGGAAAAATCCGTGGATAACGCCAAGATAGCGTTGGCAGGTGCACTCCACGCCCTGCTCCTGGAACCGTTGATACAGGGCCTCGCCCTCATCGCGCAGTGGGTCGAATTCGGCTGTAATGATGTGCGTGGGCGGCAGACCGTTGAAGTCTTCACGCCAGACAGGGCTGGCTTCAGGATGCCGCAGGTCGGTTTGCGGCAAATACATCTCGTAGCCCGAAAGCAACGTGTCACGCGTGATAATGTAATCCTGCCCATTTCGGTCGTAGCTCTCAAACCTGGCGGTCGCGTCCAGCATCGGGTAAATCAGCATTAGCTGCGCAGGTTGCCATTGATTGGCAGCTTTCAGGCGCAGTGCAGTGATCAGCGCCAGATGCCCGCCCGCACTGTCGCCAGCAAGCGTAATCCTGCCGCGATCGACACCCAGTTTCTGGGCATACTTCCAGATAATATTGGCTCCCGTTTCAGCGTCGTTATGTGCAGCCGGGAAAGTATGCTCTGGTGCAAGGCGATACTGCACCGCAATGACCCGACAGCCGCTGTACCAGGCGAGCTGCCTTAGCTGGTTATCATGCGTCGCGAATCCACCACTAACAAAGCAGCCACCGTGATAATAGATAACGCAGGGTAGATTTTCCGTGGCGTCCCGCGGCGAAACAACGCGAAATGTCATTGCATCGAGTTCAATATCTTCAACCTGTACGCGGGTTTCAGTTTCTCCTGCCAGTACCGTGCTGGCAATGTAGCCTGCTCTCCGTTCATCAATATTTTGCTCGCGCGAAGAAGGGCGTCCCGCTGCGATAAATGCCTCAACCAGCTGTGCAATCCCGCTTTCCAGTGCCATTTATTATTTTCCTTATCTGTATGGATATACAGTTTTATAACCTGGATAACCACGAATGAAAATGGGAAAAGTGGCGGGGTATACGATTCTGGAAAGCGGCTCGCAGATTAAATACCGTCATTGGTTTCTGCGGTTTGAATTCTGTATTGTGAGGAAAATGCGCTATACGCCATTGACGTATAGATGATTTTTATTAGTATAGTCCAATGGCGTACTAAAAATGCTATTCATAGAAACGGAAATCTTCACTGAAGACGTCAAAAAATTACTGGATGATGATGAATACCGTAGATTACAGATATTCCTTGCGATTCAGCCCGATTGTGGCGATCTAATACAAGAAACGGGGGGCCTGAGAAAGGTTCGCTGGAGAGCGCGAGGGAAAGGAAAACGTGGTGGTGTGAGGATTATCTATTTTCATCAAATCAGGGAATCACAAATTCGATTGTTGCTGATTTATCAGAAAGGGATTAAGGATGATCTGACTCCGCAAGAAAAAGTACTGCTGCGTATGTTGAATGAGAGGTGGTAAATGGATAAGGCACTATTTGAGCGACTAACTCAAAGTATGGTTCAGATGAATGAGATCGCTGAAGGAACACGGCAACCTTCCCGTACCTTTCATATTGATGCCATGAAAATAAAGGAAATCCGCCTGTCTTCAGGATTATCACAGACTCGTTTCGCAGATTTGATATCGGTAAGCGTGGATACGTTGCGCAATTGGGAGCAGGGGCGTCGTTCACCGACTGGTCCAGCAAAAGCGTTGTTACGTGCTATTGCCAATGATCCAAAACATGTCATTCAGGCGCTAAGATAATCCCCGGCAGTCTGGGTCACTTGCCGGGGGAAGATCTTAAAACTTACTCCCCTTCACCCGGGAACAGGAACGGGTTGATGGAGCTGCGGGCAAAGCCCTCTTGCTCCATGTGTGCGTCCAGCATCAGTGAAGCGAGATCGTCGGCTACGGCCTCGACTTTCGGGTCTTTTTCCTGATAGAGAATCTTCAGGTATGTCCCGCAATCGCCGCAGCTTTCAGCTTTAATTGCCGCCTGTTCGTTATCCAGCGACCAGTAGTTCAAATCACGGCTCTGCTCGCAGTTGCTGCACTTCACGCGCACCACGTGCCACTCGGTTTCGCACAGGTTGCAGTGCAAATAGCGCAGCCCCTGAGTGGTACCGATTTGCACCATGCTGGAGACCGGCATTGAACCACACACCGGGCAGTACTGACGCTGTTCGCCGTATTCCGCACGGGCTTTGCCGGGGATCAGGCTCGCCATCTGCGCCCAGTAGAGCGACAGGGCAGCCCAAATGAACGGTGCTTTGTCGCTGCTGACGGAGGCGAAATCGGAGGCAAACAGCGCGCTGGCCATCAGTTCCAGCTCCTGCTCCGAGGCTTTTTCAAGATTCTCGATTACGGCCAGCGCAGGGCCGCTCATTTCCGGCTTCAGCTCAGCAATTAGCGATTGCAGCAGTTTTTGCCAGTGCTTGTCGCGTGGCAGAACGTGGATATCCAGTGGCGGTTTGCCCTGATCGTTCGCTTCTTTGATGCGAGCGGTCAGATCCATCTGCAGCGGATGGTCGTACAACACCACTTCCTGCGCGTGAGCGATCAGCGCGGCAAAACGCAGGTAATCACCCAGCGGGTTGTTCTCGGCCAGCTCGCGCAGACGTTCAGCGCGGCGGTTATACAAATTTTTGAGTCTGGGGAATAATAACGGCGGAATCATATCCGCCGTGCGTTTCTCGCTCTTCTCCAGCTCATCTTGCGGGATTATGCGAATACTCATTCAGATGACTTTTCCTGTTTCTGGCGGACTTCACGGTACCAGCGCGGGTGATGTTTCTTCGCCCATGAGCTGGTAACCCATCCTTCCACCATCGCGGTAATGGTGCCTTTCACCCAAAGGGCGGCGTAAATGTGCACCATGATAACCACAATTAACGCTACTGCGGCAAATGAATGCAGCATTAACGCGAATCGGATCACCGGGATTGAGAAAGCAGGCGCAAAATACGGACGCCAGATGACCACTCCGCTCACCAGCAACAGGACCAGGAAGATAATCGCCGCCCAGAATACGCATTTCTGGCCGAAGTTATAACGTCCCGTGTCACCTACTTCCTCGTTGACGACAATCTTACGAATATTCTTCGCCCAAAAGATATCATCCCGATTGATTAGATTGTGGTGCCAGTAACGGAAAAACATGATGATAAACGAGGCAAACATGATCACGCCGACAAACGGGTGCACAATTCGCGCCAGTTGCGGCGTGCCCATGATGTGCATCAGCCAGTTAAAAGACGGGAAGAGAAAACCCATCCCGCTCACTGCTGCCAGAATGAAGCAGAAGGCGGTGATCCAGTGGTTGATGCGTTCCGGCGCCGTGTAGCGCACGATGGTGTCACGTCGTTTCATTTGCGCACCTCGTCTTTTTCTTCATGCAGATTGTCTTCTTCCTCTTCCGCACGGTTCGGGCCTACGCCGACGTAGTGGAAGATACTGGCCGCAAATGTCGCTGCAAAGCCGACGGCTGCGAGAGGTTTCCAGATGCCTTTCCAGAACTTCACGGTGGCGCTGATTTCCGGGTTCTCCGGCAGACCGTGGTACAGATTCGGCTTGTCCGCATGGTGCAATACGTACATCACGTGCGTACCGCCAACGCCTGCCGGATCGTACAGACCCGCGTTTTCGTAACCACGCGTTTTCAGCTCCGCCACGCGCTCACCGGCCAGCGTTTTCATCGACTCTTTGGTGCCGAAATGAATAGCGCCGGTTGGACACGTTTTCACGCAGGCTGGTTCTTGTCCGACCACTACACGGTCAACGCACAGCGTACATTTGTAAACGCGGTTGTCTTCCGGGTTGAGGCGCGGCACGTCGAACGGGCAGCCCGCGATACAGTAGCCACAGCCGATGCACTGCTCGGACTGGAAGTCGACGATACCGTTGGCATACTGAATGATTGCTCCTTCGGCCGGACACGCCTTCAGGCAGCCCGGATCGGCGCAGTGCATACAGCCATCCTTGCGGATTAGCCACTCCAGTTTGTCGTTTTGTTCCACTTCCGAGAAGCGCATTACCGTCCAGGATTTAGCGGTCAAATCAGCCGGGTTGTCGTACACCCCAACGTTGTTGCCCACTTCATCACGGATGTCGTTCCATTCTGAACACGCCACCTGACACGCTTTACAGCCGATACAGGTGGTGACGTCGATAAGCTTCGCCACCTCTTCCTGATGGTCCCGCGCCTGAGGCGCGGGGGTGAAACCGTTAGTGGCGGAACGACGAATGATGTCTTGCGATTGATAAGCCATAGGTCGTCTCCGTTACACCTTTTCCACGTTCACGAGGAAGGACTTAAATTCCGGCGTCTGCGTGTTCGCATCACCGACGAATGGCGTTAACGTGTTAGCGATAAAGCCTTTTTTCGCCACACCTTCGTAGCCCCAGTGAATCGGGATTCCGATAGTGTCGATATCCTGACCGTTGGCCTTCAACGTGCGAATACGTTTAGTCACCACCGCTTTGGCTTTAATGTAGCCACGGTTAGAGGAGACTTTGACGGTATCGCCATGAGAGATACCGAGCTTATTCGCCAGCTTCTCGCCAATTTCCACAAACTGCTCCGGCTGGGCGATAGCGTTAAGCAGCGCATGCTTAGTCCAGTAGTGGAAGTGCTCGGTCAGACGGTAGGTCGTACCGACGTACGGGAACTTATCCGCTTTACCCAGTGCTTCCGCGTCACCTTTAAAGATACGTGCGGCAGGGTTAGAGATAACGTTCGGGTGCAGCGGGTTAGTCCCCAGCGGCGTTTCAAACGGCTCGTAGTGTTCCGGGAACGGACCTTCTGCCATCTTATCGATAGCAAACAGGCGTCCCATCCCTTCCGGCTGCATGATGAACGGCCCAACGTTGCTGCCCGGCGCGGCGGCACTGTAGTCTGGAATATCCATCCCGCTCCATTTCGCCCCGTCCCATTTCAGGATCTGACGTTTTGGATCCCACGGATTCCCCTGCGGGTCTGCGGAGGCGCGGTTATACAGAATGCGGCGGTTGAGCGGCCACGCCCATGCCCAGCCCAGCGTATTGCCAAGGCCTGACGGATCGGCGTTATCGCGACGTGCCATCTGGTTGCCTTCCGGCGTCCAGCTACCGGCAAAAATCCAGCAGCCGCTGGAGGTGGTACCGTCGTCACGCAGTTGGGCGAACGAGCTAAGCTGTTGGCCTTTCTTGACGATAACGGCACCGGTGGCCGGGTCGATAATGTCGGCCAGGGCTTTACCGTTGCTCTCCATCGCCACTTCTTCCGAAGCCGGTTCGTGTGGTGTGGAGTAGTTCCAGGTCATGCTCAGCACCTGTTCCGGGTTCGCGCCACCCTGTTCGGCATACATCTTGCGCAGACGCAGGAAGATACCGGCGAGGATTTCACCATCGGTAACGGCAATCCCTGGGGCATCCGCACCTTTCCAGTGCCACTGCAGCCAGCGACCGGAGTTGACGATAGAACCGTTCTCTTCGGCGAAGCAGGTGGACGGCAGACGGAAGACTTCGGTCTGGATTTTCGACGGGTCAACATCGTTCGACTCACCGTGGTTCTGCCAGAAGGTGGAGGTCTCTGTGTTGAGCGGGTCGATGGTGACCAGGAACTTCAGTTTGGACAGTGAAGCCACTACCTTGTTTTTATTCGGGAATGATGCGACCGGGTTAAAGCCCTGGCAGATATAGCCATTCACTTTGCCCTGGTTCATCATCTCGAAGTACTGCAGGACGTCGTACCCTTTATCCCACTTCGGCAGCCAGTCGAAGCCCCAGCTGTTTTCCGCTGTCGCTTTATCGCCAAAGAACGCTTTCATCATCGAAACGAAGAATTTCGGGTAGTTGCCCCAGTAGTTCACCTGGCCTTCCAGCAACGGTTTTGGCGTGTTGGCGGCAAGGTAAGTTTGCAGGTCAGTTTGTTTCTCGCTTGGCAGCGTCATGTAGCCCGGCAGGCTTTGTGACAGCAGACCTAAGTCGGTCAGACCCTGAATGTTAGAGTGTCCGCGCAGGGCGTTAACGCCGCCGCCTGCCATCCCCATATTGCCCAGCAGCAACTGGATCATCGCCATGGTGCGGATGTTCTGCGCACCAACGGAGTGTTGCGTCCAGCCCAGTGCGTACAGGAACGACGCGGTTTTATCTGGGCGGCTTGTTTCTGCGATGTACTCACAGACCTTCAGGAAGTCGGCCTTTGGCGTACCGCAGATATTTTCTACGACGTCCGGCGTGTAGCGGGAGACGTGCTGTTTCAGCAGGTTCCATACGCAGCGCGGGTGTTGCAGGGTGACATCGCGTTTGGCGAAGCCTTTTTCATCCAGTTCGTAGTTCCAACTGGTTTTGTCATACTTGCGTTTGTCCGCGTCGTAGCCGGTAAACAGGCCATCTTCGAAACCGTAATCCTCACGCACGATCAGGCTGGCGTTGGTATAGGCTTCAGTGTATTCGCGGTTGAATTTTTCGTTGTTCAGCAGGTACAGCAAAACGCCTGACAGGAAAGCAATGTCAGTACCGGAACGAATCGGAGCATAGAAATCAGCCACCGCCGCGGTTCGCGTAAAGCGCGGATCGATAACAATCAGTTTCGCGCCGTTGTGAATTTTGGCTTCCATCGCCCAGCGGAACCCGACCGGGTGAGCTTCAGCGGCGTTACCGCCCATCACCACAACGAGGTTGGCGTTTTTAATGTCGACCCAGTGGTTGGTCATCGCACCGCGACCAAATGTTGGAGCAAGACTTGCTACCGTTGGTCCGTGTCAGACGCGTGCCTGGTTGTCGACCGCGAGCATACCAAGCGCGCGGGAGAATTTTTGTGTTAAATAGCCGGTTTCGTTACTGGAAGCGGAAGCACACAGCATCCCGGTGGAAAGCCAGCGGTTAACGGTTACGCCTTCGGCGTTTTGTGCAACGTAGTTAGCGTCGCGGTCTTCTTTCATCAGCTTAGCGATGCGGTCAAATGCCTCATCCCAGCTAATCTGTTGCCACTTATCAGAGCCAGGTGCGCGGTATTCCGGGAATTTAAGGCGGCTTTCAGAGTGGATGAAGTCCACAAGTCCTGCCCCTTTCGGGCACAGTGCGCCACGGTTCACCGGGTGATCCGGGTCCCCTTCGATATGGAAGATGGATGCTTTGGCGTTTTTTGCTCCGTCACCGAGACTGTACATTAACAGTCCACAGCCAACGGAACAGTAAGTGCAGGTGTTACGGGTTTCGCGGGTGCGCAGCAATTTATATTGCCGTGTTTCCGCTAGCGCTACGCCGGGTGCAAAGCCCAGTGCCGCTGCCGTGGTGCCTGCCATACCGCCAGCGCAGATCTTAAAGAACTGCCTTCTGCTGACCTGCATGGTTCGCTCCTTGTTTCGACATTGTCACGTTCCCTTCGTTTTCCTATAACGCGAACGCGAGGGAAGTGGTTGTTATTTTTCTTTGCGGACGGGACCGCAAAGGTCCAGAATTGGGTGAATTTCCCTCCGTCCAGGAGGGGTTTGTAAAGAATACCACAATGTTGGTATGCGTGTTCCAATACGGTTAAAAGAAAGTGAATAAGATTATTCAAGAAAACATCAAGAATGTGACATCTCCGACAGGATCTCGTCAGTTGACCCTCTGGAAGCGCGAGGACTTGCAACATCCTCAGCCAGATGAGGTAGCTGAAGAAGTGCCTGTGGCACTGGTATACAACGGGATTTCACACGTGGTGATGATGGCATCCCCGAAAGATCTTGAGCACTTCGCGATGGGTTTTTCACTTTCTGAAGGCATTATTGAGTCCTCGCAAGATATTTACGGGATGGACGTGGTGCCTTCCTGCAACGGATTAGAAGTGCAGGTTGAGCTGTCCAGCCGGCGCTTTATGGGGCTGAAAGAGCATCGTCGCGCGCTGGCCGGTCGGACTGGCTGCGGTGTTTGTGGCGTGGAGCAACTTAATGATATTGGCAAACCGGTCCAGCCGCTGCCGTTTACCCAGACATTCAATCTGGCGCATCTCGATAACGCCTTAAGGCATCTCCCTGATTTCCAGCCTGTTGGGCAACTGACAGGCTGCACGCACGCGGCTGCCTGGGTACAGCCGTCAGGTCATCTGGCGGGCGGGCATGAAGATGTTGGACGTCATGTTGCGCTGGATAAACTGCTGGGACGACGTGCGATCGAAGGGGAAACCTGGCAGCAGGGCGCGGTATTAGTCTCCAGCCGCGCCAGCTACGAGATGGTGCAGAAGTCGGCAATGTGCGGCGTGGAAATCCTGTTTGCTGTTTCTGCGGCGACAACGCTCGCTGTTGAAGTTGCCGAACGCTGTAACCTGACGCTGGTGGGTTTTTGCAAACCGGGCCGGGCGACGATTTATACACATCCCGAGCGTCTGATAACTGAGTAACCAGTATTCAATTAATTTGAATAAGACTGGCAAATCCTTCCGCTTTTAGTTGTGCGATGAGATGGCTATTATTTATCACATCAAGGCACGGTGCCTTAATCAAACAACTAAGTTAAAGGGTTTATATCATGAAAAGCATCAAAACTTTTGTCGCAGTTATCGCTCTGGCTACTTCTTTCGGTTCTTTCGCTGCTCAGACAGTTACCGCAACTGGTTCTACACTGGAAAGCGCTGAAGCAAAAATTGCCGCTCAGGCTGAACGTGCAGGTGCCAGCGATTATAAAATCACTCAGGCATACACCGGCAACCGCGTGCACATGACCGCTGAACTGCTGAAATAAAATACCTCAGTACTGTCGAAAGAGCGCCCTTGAGGCGCTTTTTTCATTTCCGGTATTCACTGCCTGAGCAATCCGATAAACGCGTTATAGTCTTTCAATCCCGCAATAGTTTCTGCCGGATGGCTGCTCAGCACGCTGGATAAATAACTGAAGATTTTTAGCTCATGCCGCGCCTCGGCGGCGGCACAGGCGATTAGGACATGGCTGACCGGTTCGTTATTCACCAGAATAGGGTGTGCGAGGGTAATAAAGAAACCACGAAAGCGGCGCTCCTGTTCGCTCCAGCAATGAGGAATCGCCAGGCGATTCACGATCAGGTTTTCACCTTCATGCTCCCGGGCGCAAATGCGCAGCGCTTCGTCCTCGGTGATATGGCTCTGTGCCACAAGCTGGCCGCAGATCCGGCCGATGATACTCTGCCAGCTTTCGGCCTTCATATTGGCGTAATGGAAGCTGCCCGGCTGTAAAAAGAAACGTTCGGGCTGCTGGCGGATAAAGGCCGTCGCGAGGAAGTGTTTAATCTGCTCGGTACCCGCAGAGGTGATGATATTCTTGATGGTTAAGGTATTTTTTATAGATTCATCAAGTAAATAGTGACTATTGTTGATGATTAACAGTGGGGTGATTTCTTCACTGATGGCGCTGACTTCACTCGTATTTCGCGCAATGATCACCCGACAATTCAGAACATCTCGCTCAATAGCCTGTTGGTTGATGGTGGCGATAGCATTCTGGTCGGATAACAAAATGACCGGCTGGCGCTCGTTTTGATGGCGTTCCAGTGCGCAGGCGAAGTAAAGCCCTATGAGGTCGCTATCGAACAATGGGATATCCAGTTTTTCACGCAACAGGGCAATAAAACGCAGACTCAAATCGAAGGCGGCAGGCCAGGTCGACTTCAGGTTGTGCATACTGCTCTGGCGATGTTCCGGTACCCAAACCGGGGCAGAGACGCATCTCAGCAGGTGGCCGGTAATATTATCAACCAGTTGGGTATCGATAACGTGCAACGCAGCGATGCCGGGAACGCTTTTTAATAACAAGGTCACCGCATCGGCAGAGATTGTCATTGCCTGCCGTTGTCTGATTTCCAGAAGGCCGATCAGTGTTCTGAAGGCGTTCTCGCCCAGGTAGACTCCTCCTTGTTCCACCGCGTTTTTCAGTGATACATACCGACACTCCGGCCATGACCCGGAGAGCTGGTTACGCAGGGCATAGACGGCCAGCACCAGACTTGCCAGGTACTCTCCCGAGATGAGCGGGAATTCATTAAGTTTTTCACATGCTGCATTGAGCCTGTCGATGTTGTCTCGGGTAATACCCGGCAGTGGAATTAAGAGGGGATCTTTTTTAAGCAGATTCGCCAACAGGATAATGCGCTTTTCTTCCGGTTCATCAATGAAATGACCGACGCCCGGGCGGCTGGCAAGACAAAAGGCCCGCTCATAGCGCTGCTTCAACCGTGGGAGACGATCGGCCACCCAGGTTTCAGGTAAATTGAGCGCCGAAGCCAGCTGTACACGCGGTGTAAAGGTATTGAGCAGAAGAAAGGCCAGCAACCGGTCATCATTATCATGGCGTTGCAGAAGCTGAAAATAACCGCGTCTGTCGACAATTTCCAACTGATAGCCCGCACTGCCACCGGGCTGAATGCGGGCCTTACCGCTGAGGGTAAAATTGAGGTAGTCAATATCGCGCAGGATGGTTCTGCCTGAAACGCCAGTTTGCCGCGCCAGGTCGCCCAGCAAACACGGCTGCTGTTCAAGAAGATCCACCAATTTTAACTGGCGTTCCGAAAGCATTAACTCTCCCGGCGAAAGTCAGTAAGCGCGCGGACCTTTTCGGTCGACAGCGAGGTGAGCAGTTCGCGCACCAGCCTAAACAGCGCGTCGTAATCCGATGCAGAAATCATGCCGCTGTTGGCGTGGAGATAGCGCGTCGGCAGGCATAGCGCCGCCACCGGACGACCGCCGCCCATAACGTTATAGCGTCCACCGTCCGTCGCCCCGGTTTTCATGGTGCAAAACTGCAATGACGCACCGCTGTTTTCTGCACACGCTTTTAATGTGGCAACCAACTGCTGATTAGGGAAATAGCGCTTATCGAACAGCATCAACCCTGGGCCCTCGCCAAGCTTGAGTGGGTATTTAATGCTGTCGATTCCGGGCACATCGCCCGCAACCGCAGTATCCAGCACGATAACCACATCGGGCTTGATATGCTCCGCTGAGGTTTGCGCCCCGCGTAGACCCACTTCTTCTTCCACGCTGCCCACGCCGTACAGGGTAATTTCAGGGTTATTCACGGTTTGTAAAAGCTCGGCCATCAGGGCGCAGCCGACGCGATTATCCAGCGCTTTGCCGACGATCTTATCTTCGCCCCAGCGAGCGAAATTGGCTTCCGGGCTAACGAAATCACCGATCGCAATTCCGCGGTTTTCTACTTCTTCGCGGCTGTTGGCACCAATATCGATGAACATTTCGTCAAATGTCAGAGGTTGCTGTTTCTGCTTTTCCGTTAAGGCGTGCGGTGCTACGGAGCCGATTATGCCAGGGATTTTAACGCCCTTGCGGGTACGGATGGCGACCCGGTGGTTCAGCATCGACTGGCTCCACCAACCGCCAATGGTGGTGAAGCGCAAAAAGCCGCTTTCGTCGATATGCGTGACCATAAAGCCCACTTCATCCATGTGACCGACGATGGCAACCTTCGGCCCACGGTTGCCCTTGCGTGCGACAAAGCTGCCGAGGCCGTCAAAAGTGATTTCATCGACGCTGGAATCCAGCGCATTAATGAGAAGAGTGCGAACTTCCTGCTCATCACCGCTGACGGCGCTGGCTTCGCATAACTGCTGAAGTAACTCAATGTTCATGGGCAAGCTCCTGCTGTGCGGCTTTACGTTTCAGCCACAATCCTTTCAGGATGATAATTAACGAAATGTTCAGCGCCAGACCGATAGCCAGCACCAGGTAAAATGCCCCCACCGGAGACATCAGGCCAATCAGCGGATCAAAGATACCTAAACCCGGCGCGAGACGTTTGATTCCAAAGGCGATGACCAGCATGCCGGTAATACCACCGGAGAGTGTATTGGCGGTAATCATCGGCAGCGGCGCGGCCAGCGCATAGGGGATTGCCGGTTCGGTGGCGACGGTGGCACCCACCACAATCGCACTGCTGGCGGCGGCCTTCTCCTGCTGGGTAAACAGTTTCGGCGCTAAATAGGTAGCGATACCTGCCGCGACGGGCGGCATCAGCGCCACCACGCCGACGATGGCGTACCAGTCATAGATATGTTTTTCCAGCAGTGAGAAGCAGAAGAACCAGGCCGTTTTATTGATTGGCCCGCCCATATCAAATGCCAGCATTGCGCCAACGAGGAAGGCTGCGCCCATTTTCATTGATGGCGGAATGGTGTTCAGGAAGTGCAGCAGCCCCCCCATGATGTCGGACATCACCGGGCCGATGACGTAATAAGTCAGTACGCCAAACACCAGCAAAGTGACAAACGGGATCAGCATGGAGCCGAGCAGCGGCTGCAACGCTTTGCCGAGCCGAACCTTGCGAAACCAAAGCACAAAGTAGCCAATTGCCAGCCCGAGTACGACCGCGCCGAGAAACCCCGCGCCGGACTGGGTGCCGAGAAGACCTTTATCGTTCGCCAGGTAACACACCAGAAACGCCGGGGCAAAAGCGGGCTTATCGGCAATCGACCACGCGATGTATGCACCCATAATGGGGATCATAAAGGTGAAGCCCAGATAGCCGATGGATTCAACAACCCAGGTGAACGACGGCGCACCTTTCGACATATCGGCATAGGGCAAACCGAACTGCACCAGCATATTAGCGATGGCGACCAGAATTCCGCCGCCAATAACAAACGGCAGCGCGGCGGAAACGCCAGCCATCAGGTGGCTCATCACGCTACCGTGCTGGACCTCCTGTTTTCCCAGCTTCACGCTGCTATCAGTGGCAAAAAGTTGTGAGTGAGTCGGTAACTGCGTAAAAATCAGGTCGATATTTTTCAGCGCCTGGGAAATGGCTATTTCATAGACTTTTTTCCCGGCGAAACGCGCCCGGTCTTCACCGCTCAGGCCGCGACCTGTAGCCAGAATAACGTAATCGGCAGCGGCAATTTCTTCACTGGTCAGTCGGTTTTCGACGCCGCTTGAGCCCTGGGTTTCGACTTTAATCGTATGGCCGAGCGAGCGCGCTTTTTGCTCCAGCGCTTCTGCCACCATATAAGTGTGGGCGATACCCGCCGGACAGTTGGTAATCGCCACTAAACGCAAGGATGACTCCATAGCCGCTTCCTTATGAGGTTAAGGTCTGATTGAGCAGGGCGAGCACCTGGTTGGTGTCGCCTTGCTTCAGTTGGTTGATGAAATCTTGATGGATAATTTTGCGGCACAGGGTGCCGATAATTTTGACCTGATCGTCCTCGCCCGTTTGTGGCACGCCGAGGCAGATCCAGCAGTTAACGTCCTCGCCGTCGCTGGCTTTCCAGTCCACTTTTTCTGATTTGCGCGCGAACAAGACGAAGGGGCGTGTGATACAGACGCTTTTACCGTGTGGGACGGCAATGCCCGAACCAAAGCCGGTGGAATGCAGCTTTTCGCGTATCAGCAGCGTTTGCAGGAAGGCGCTGCGGTCAGAGACGTAGCCATTTTGAAGCGCCATATTCGCCAGTTGCTTGAGGATGGCATAAACGCTATTCCCCTGAATATTCAGGTCAATGCAGTTAGCTGTAAGGGCTGTCATGATGGGACTCCGTTAAAAACTGTTTGATTTGATTTTAACGGTGAGATGGTGAAGAGATGAGCAGCAATATGTCAGCGGGAAGTGACAATTTGAGGCAGAGTTAGCGCCTGGTTTTGTGGGGTAAAACACATAACGCTACAGGTGATTACCCTGATGAATATTTCGCCAGGGTAATTATATTCTTAGTGTATGCCCACCATTCGTAACAGCGCGGTTACCACTGCGGCGGCAACGATCACCACGATCAGCGGCATCTTACGCCAGGCGAGAAATACCGCAAAAGCCACGCCGAGTACGCGCGCCATTCCGGCAAAGTGTTCGCCCTCGTAAAAGGTGGTCGCCAGCGCAACGGAGAACAGTAATACCGTTGCGGCGTCGGAAAGCAGCGCCTGCGAGCGTTCTGAGAACGCTAAACGGCTTCCAAGCTTGGCTCCCCCTAAACGCATTAAATATGTTCCCAGAGATAACATGGCGATACCGACGATAAACAGCGTCATGTTGCCCATTATTTTTTCCTCGTCAGTAAGCCAAAGAGTGAGAGCAAAACCGGTAAACCGACCGGCGCAAAGGGAATGGCGGCAAGCGACAACGTGGCACCGCTACAGGCACGAATCAGCGTAGTGCGGTTTTTGAATGCCGGGACGACCAGAGCCAGCAGAATGGCAGGGAAGACGGCATCCAGACCGATGGTTTCCGGGGCAGGGAGCAGTTTGCCGACGCCTGCGCCGATCAGGGTGCCAACAGGCCAGAAAATTGCGACGCCCAGACCGCACAGCCAGTAGGCGGCTTTACGTTGCTCAGGCGTTTTTTGCGACAGGCCAAAGACCACGCTTTCGTCGTTCATAATATGACAGCCGAGGAAACTGGCAGCCCGGGTGCCTACCAGATCGCGCACGGTGACGCCGAACGGCACATGTCGGGCGTTAACCAGTAAACCGGCAGCCGCAGCCGCCAGTGGATTACCACCGCTGGCGATAATGCCGATAAACATAAACTCGGACGCGCCCGCCAGCACAGTAATAGAGAGTACAAACGGTACCCACAGCGGGAAGCCGTAGGCCATCGCCAGCGAGCCGTATGACATGCCGACTACACCGACGGCCAGACAGACTAAAAATATTGCTTTTATCGTGTCGCCTTTGAGACTGGAAAAATAATGTTTCATACCGTTTTAGCCATATCGAACGAGTTTCCATTATAATGAACGCGACCAATTGGCTTTACAAGTCGAACAATTCGTTCGATATAAAAAACATGGAGTCGTGAATGACCCAGCCCATCAGTATGATCGCGAAAAGTCTGGTGCGTGAACGTCAGCGCACTGGTTTGTCGCTGGCGGAGATTGCCCGTCGCGCGGGGATTGCAAAATCGACACTCTCGCAATTGGAAGCGGGCAATGGAAATCCTAGCCTGGAAACGCTCTGGTCGCTGTGTGTGGCGTTAGATATTCCCTTTGCGCGCTTGCTGGAACCGCAGGAGCAAAAAACGCAGGTGATTCGCCGCGGCGAAGGGACAAAAGTCGTGGCTGAGCAGGCCCACTATCAGGCCATTTTACTGGCCGCCTGCCCACCGGGTGCGCGGCGGGATATCTATCTGCTGCTGACGCAGCCGGGCGCGGATCGTATTTCACAACCGCATCCACCGGGATCGGTTGAACATATTATCGTAACGCAGGGTAAGGCGATGGTGGGATTGACGGAAGCGCCGGAGGAGTTAGGTGAGGGCGATTATATTTGTTACCCCGCCGATCAAGCGCATATCTTTAAAGCACTGGAGCCTGACACTCAGGCGATTCTGGTTTCTGAGCAGAGTTAATTGAACGCTTATTAAATAAAGGCGCGGCGATTGTCGTTCGCGCCTTTATTATTTTTAATTATATTTTATTGTTATTCATATAAAATTGTTTTTATTATTTTTCGTTAATTTCAGCACTATTGTTATATCCCTCACATTCTTAATTATATCTACGTTACACATAATAAAATCAGTATGATAATAAATATTAACCTGCACTGGTGCCACGTTTTAATGTTCTGAATTTATTTCAGTCTTCGGTATCGTATTACCTATAAAAATATTTTTTGGATTTGCATGTTGCGCGTCTTCCGGTCGGAAGACGTTGGACGATCTTTATTTCAAGGAAAGCAAATAATGAAGAAATCGACGTTAGCTTTAGCAATAGGTCTATTATTAGTGGCAAATAATGGCTTTGCTAAAACGCAAAAAATGACTCTGGAACAGCGGCTCGAACAGCTGGAGGCTCGGCTGGAAGCTGCGGAAAACCGCGCGGCAAAAGCGGAAAATCAGGTGCAGCAATTGCAGGTACAGCAGGCTGCGGAGATCCAGGAAATTAAAGTTGCTCAGGGAAATACGCCAGTCAACGGCACTACGCCCGCGCAAGAGACCAAAAAGAACGCCACCACCCCTAACCTGGTGCTCTCCGGCTATGGCGATCTGAAAATCTACGGCGACGTGGAATTCAACATGGATGCGGAAAGCAACAAAGGCGTGCTGGCGGCAACCAATTCGAATGTGGGCGACCCAACCAATGAACGCTGGGATCTGAACGGACGTATCCTGCTGGGCTTTGACGGTATGCGTAAGCTGGATAACGGCTATTTCGCCGGTTTTTCAGCGCAACCGCTGGCTGACATGACGGGTTCGGTCAATCTTGATGACGCCGCTTTCTTCTTCGGTCAGGAAAATGACTGGAAAGTAAAAGTCGGTCGTTTCGAAGCTTACGATATGTTCCCGCTGAATCAGGATACCTTTGTTGAGCATTCAGGGCATACCGCCAACGATTTGTATGATGACGGTAGCGGCTACATTTACATGATGAAAGAAGGTCGTGGCCGTTCTGATTCCGGCGGCAGCTTCCTGATGAGCAAACAGCTCGATAACTGGTATTTCGAGTTAAATACCCTGCTGGAAGATGGTACCTCGCTTTATCAGGATAGCCGCTATCATGGTCGTGAAATGTCGCAGGAGAAAAACGTGGCTTATCTGCGCCCGGTCGTCGCCTGGACACCGGTGGATGCGCTGACGATTTCTGCGGCCATGGAATCGAACGTTATCAATAACGCCTATGGATATACCGATGCTCAGGGCAACTTTGTCGATCAGTCCGATCGTACCGGTTACGGTATGACGATGACCTGGAACGGTCTGAAAGCCGATCCGGAAAATGGCCTGGTGTTTAACCTGAATACCGCTTATCTCGATGCGGATAACGAAAAAGATTTTACGGCGGCGGCCAACGTTCTGTGGAAGCGCTTTGAACTGGGCTATATCTATGCTCATAACAAGATCGACGAATTTAACGGTCTGATCGATCACGATGATAATGACTGGTTCTACAATGAGGGCACTTACGATATTCATACCATTCATGCGTCTTATTTAATTCCGAACGTGATGGATATGCAGAACTTTAATATTTATCTCGGCGCTTATTATTCGATGATTAACAGCGATAACAGCAATCCGGAGAATTATACCGACGACGACGACCGTTACGGTGCGCGTCTCCGTTTCAAATACTTCTTCTGATTTTCCGTTCTCAGGCGCCTGGATTCAGGCGCTTTTTTCTTAGAGCCTGGTCATCAGGCTTTTATTTCCCCACCCAGTTATTTTTGATTTTGAACTTGTCGGCGCGGTTGTAGCTACACGAGTAGTTAAATGCCGTCCCGTCTTCCAGTTTGGTGACGCCCGGAGACTTTCAGCATCGGTATGCCTGAGCAGGTGCCGGGTTGTGGGGAAAAGGCGTGGATGACAAAACGAACGCAATGCTGCTGACGGGAGAAAAAGGTTTCCTCCCCCGTCAGGGGAGGAAACAGAGAGGTTAAGGCAGATAAAACACTTCTTTTAGCTCAGCGCTGACCGGACTGTTGTCCGGGTTTGCCGGCATTACATCACGCATATGCTTCCACCAACGCTGGCAAACATCGGTGCTGGCAACGGCGTTCCAGCGATCTTCTGACTCAATCTCGACGGTGGCGAACAGCAGGTTGCGTTCCTGGTCGAGATAAATCGCGTAGTGATGGGCACCGTGCTCTTTCAGCACCGCTTCCAGTTCTGGCCAGATGGGATTGTGCCGACGTTGATACTCAACGTGCGCGTCGGCATTCACCTGCATCACAAAGGCCTTGCGGATCATAACGCCTCCAGATACAGCTCGCGGACCTCATCGCGGCTGGCAGTGCGCGGGTTACACGGCGCGCATGGATCGGCCAACGCTTTATCCAGCCAGCCTTCAATATCCTCTTTCGTCACGCCAAGGGAACTAAAACCAGCCGGGATACCTACACGCTTGCTCAGGGCACGAATCGCGGTGATGGCCTCCATGCTTGCCGCTTCGTCGCTCATCCCGCGGGTGTCCACTCCCATCGCCTGCGCCACTCGGGCAAAACGCGCCACGGCGTTAGGGCGGTTAAAGTTTTCGATAATCGGCAGCAGAATGGCATTGCAGACGCCGTGCGGCAGATTGTGGGTCGCGCCTGGCTGGTGTGCCAGCGCATGCACCAGACCCAGACCTGCGCTGTTGAATGCCATACCCGCCAGATACTGACCAAACGCCATTTGCTCACGGGCCTCGAGGTTATGACCATCGTCGACCGCTTTCGGTAGCCACAGGTTGATCAGGCGAATTGCTTCCAGGGCGTTGGCGTCGGTGAGCGGATGCGCGCCAACGGAAACATAGGCTTCCACCGCGTGAGTCAGGGCGTCCATGCCGGTTGCGGCGGTAACGGAGGCTGGGATTTCCAGCATCACGCTGGCGTCATCCACGGCGATATCCGGGATGATGTTCGGGTCGATGATCACTTCTTTGACCTTGCGGGCAGAGTCGATAATGACCGCGTTGCTGGTCATCTCTGCTGCTGTACCAGCAGTGGTATTGATGGCAACCAGCGGCACGCCCGCATTTTTCACTTTGCCCACGCCGGAGTAAGCGATAGAAGGGCCAGGGTTGGCGGTCAGGATCTTCACCGCTTTGGCGGTATCGATCGGGCTGCCTCCGCCGAAGGCGATAATATAGTCACATTCTGCCCCCTGATATGCCGTAAAACCTTTCTGTACCAGCTCTTCTGTCGGATTCGGGAACACCTCATCAAACAGGTGGTAAGACATTTGATGTTCATCCAGTGCGGCAAAGAGGCTATCCAGCAGGCCCAGCTTCACCAGTTGACCATCGGTGACGATCAGCGCTTTGCCCCATTGTTTATTCGCCACGAGATTCACCATATCGGCAATCGCGCCGGCGCCATGCAGGCTAATTTTTGGCAGTGCCAACATAAAGCTCATCACTATTCTCCTTAAAAAAAATCCCTGGTGCCCGATGGCATTACGCTTATCGGGCCGACGGTGAAACGTGCATCGTCATGTAGGCCGGATAAAGCGAAGCCGCATCCGGCGTTGAGTTGGCAGGTATCAGTACAGCTCTACGGCGCTTGCCAGCGGAGTCACGCCAAAGCGTTTAGCCAGTGCTACCAGCTCTTCACGCGTGATGGTCTGCTTCATACCTCCCATCGAATAGATTTTGACTAAAACTTCGGCGGATTTTTCTGCGGTATCTATCAAGCCAAATGCTTCGTCGAGGGAGGGGCCGCTGCCAAACACGCCGTGGAACGGCCACAGTACCAGCGAGTGTTTCTGCATTTCCTCGGCGGTTGCCTGGCCGATTTCATCCGTACCCGGCACCATCCACGGCAGAATGCCGACGCCATCCGGGAACACCACCAGACACTCGGTGCTGCCTTCCCACAGTTTGCGGGTAATCAGCGGGGTATTGTTTTCCAGCACGTAGGTCAGGGCGATCAGGTTGGTAGCATGGCAGTGCATGATCACGCGGTCTTTGCCGTTCGTCGCTTTAATACGCTCGCAATGGGAGAGGAAGTGAGCCGGCAACTCAGAGGTTGGCACCGCTTCGTGGGTCAGGCCCCAAAGGATGTGGTAGCCCGCGCCGTCGCTGTCTACTTTCACCACGCCCAAATTTGCCGCGGGATCGAGCTGAACGTTACGGAAAAATTTACCGGAACCGGTGACGATAAACGGCGTGTTAGCCAGCAAAGGCATTGGCTGACTTAGCGCGATATAGCGCGGTTTTTCGTGGAAATCGGCGCTAAATGGCGCAATATCAGCCTCATCCAGACGCAGCGTCAGATTGCCGCCGTTACGTTCGTCCCAGCCTTTCAGCCACGCGTCGGAAGTGGCTTTGATCATCCCCTGGACGAACCAGGAATTAGTCATGTTTTGCATATTCGGTGATCCTGTTGATTGCCCGATCGTTATCGGGTCTTACGTAAGCCGGATAAGTGAAGATCCATCCGGCTTCGTGTTTCATTCATTGCCGGATAGCGACGTGGGCGTCTTATCCGGCCTGTAAGCCTGGTGTCACGGTTAGCTACGTTTGCTCAAAATCTCTTTCTCATAGGCGCGCACGCTGTCCAGCCACTGGCTTCCTGCTGGCGTGTCGTGACGCTGGCAATACATCTCCCAGACGGCCTGCCACGGCAGCGATTTTTGCTCTTCCAGCAGGGCCAGACGAGCGGTGTAGTCGCCGCTGGCTTCAAGCTGACGCAGTTGCTCGGTCGGTTCTAACAGCGCGCGCAGCAGGGCTTTTTTCATATTGCGGGTGCCGATAACCCACGCGGCGATGCGGTTAATAGAGGCGTCGAAGAAGTCGAGGCCGATGTGTACGCGGTCGAACAGGTTGTGGCGGACGATCTCGCTGGCAATCGCCTGCGTTTCATCATCCAGCAGCACCACGTGATCGCTGTCCCAGCGCACCGGACGGCTGACGTGCAGCAGCAGACGCGGTACGTACAGCATGGCGGCGGAGATTTTGTCGGAAATCACTTCAGTCGGATGGAAGTGACCCGCATCCAGGCACAGCGCGGTTTGACGGCTGGTGGCGTAACCCATATAGAACTCGTTGGAGCCCACGGTGTAGCTTTCGGCGCCGATGCCAAACAGCTTGCTCTCGACGGCGTCGATATGGTGCGCCGGGTCGAGTTTTTCGCTGATCACTTCATCCAGTGCTTCAAGCAGACGTTGGCGCGGCGCTAACCGGTCAACGGTGATGTCTTTCATGCCATCCGGGATCCAGATATTCATCACCGACGGCGTACCCAACTGCTCGCCAAAATACGCTGAGACGCGACGGCTGGCTTTGCAGTGGTCAATCCAAAACTGGCGAATGGTGTCATCGGCGTGGGCCAGCGTGAAGCCGTCGGCGCTCAGCGGGTGAGAGAAGCAGGAGGGGTTGAAATCCAGCCCTAACTGGTTTGCTTTCGCCCACTCGACCCAGTTTTTAAAATGTTCAGGTTTGATTTGGTCGCGGGCAACCGGCGTATCGGACTCCAGATAGATCGCGTGCAAATTCAGACGTTTTGGACCTGGGATCAGGCTCAGCGCCTGCTCCAGATCGGCGCGCAGTTCGGTGGCGTTACGCGCTTTGCCCGGATAGTTGCCGGTGGCCTGAATACCGCCTGTGAGCGAGCCTTCCGGATTCTCGAAACCGGCGACATCATCGCCCTGCCAGCAGTGCATGGAGACCGGCAGACGATCGAGCTGGCGTAAGGCCGCCTCGACATCAATGCCTACCGCGGCGAAACGCAGTTTTGCCAGTTCCCAGGCTTGTTCAAGTTGAGTGGTCATGCGCAAAGCTCCTTTGTCTGTCGTAGTGATGGAAACTGCGCCTGGTAGCGGGCAATTTCACTTTCAGGATTTGGAATGAAGGTGGTCAGGTCGTAGTTGGCACGCACCACCTGACGGAAATCATCGACGTTGTTAAGCTCGTCCAGCGTCATCAACTGGATGCCAATATTGCCGAGCGTGGAGGCCTCAATCGGCCCGGACATCACGCGAATACCGCAGGCATCCGCGCATAGCTGGTTCAGTAGGGCGTTCTGGCAGCCGCCGCCAACGATGTGCAGTTGGCTAAATGCTGCACCACGCAGTTGTGCCAGCTCTTGCAGAATGTCAGCGTATAGCAATGCCAGGCTGTCGAAGATACAGCGCGCCAGTTCGGCGTTTTGCTGGGGAACGGGTTGACCCGATTCACGGCAGGCCGCCTGAATTTCCGCGCTCATATCGTCGGGGTTGATAAAGCGATCGTCGTTCGGGTTTATCAGGAATTGGCAGGCCGGCAGCGCTTGCGTTTGGGCAATAAGCGTTGGCAGGTCGGTAATCTGGCGCTCTTTTAAAACGCGCTGGAGCAGCCACAGTCCCATGATGTTTTTCAGGACGCGGTAGCGCCCTTCCGCGCCCCCTTCGTTGGTGATGTTCGCCGCCAGCGCCGCATCGTTGGTATACGGCGTTCTGCTCTCAAAGCCCATCAGCGACCAGGTACCGGAAGAGAGATACGCACTATTTTTATCGGCCAGCGGTGAAGCGATGACCGCGCTGGCGGTGTCGTGACTGGCGACGGCCACAACCGGAATTTGGTTTTTCTGCGGGCAAATCCAGTGACCAATGACGTTCCCCGGATGCGTCGGGCGACCAAACCAGGCTTTGTCTGCCCCGGTCCACGCCAGCAGCGTGTCATCCCAGTCGTCGGTGTTGATATTGACTAACTGGGTGGTGGTGGCGTTGGTGTATTCCCAGTTCAATTTGCCGGTCAGGCGAAAGCTGAAGTAGTCGGGGATCAGCAGAGCATGTGCCACCTGCGCAAGCAGTTCTGGCTGCTGTTCAACCAGCGCACGTAGCTGATACAAGGTGTTAAACGGCAGAAACTGAATGCCGCTACGGCGGTAGATTTCACCTTTACCTGGCTGCGCCATCGCCTGTGACATAATGCCGGTCGTGCGGCTGTCACGGTAAGAGACCGGCAGACCAACACGTTGGCCGGCGTTATCGATCAATACGTAATCCACGCCCCAGGTATCAATGCCAATGCTGTCTATCCGAATGCCTTCATCACAGACTTTTTTCAGGCCAAGGCGAATGTCGTTTTCCAGGCTGTCGATGTCCCAGGTGTCAAAACCGTCCGTTTTTTGCAGACAGTTAACGAAGCGGTGGATTTCACGCAGCGTCAGGGTGCGGTGTTTACTGTCGTAACGTGCGAGCATTACGCGCCCACTGGATGCGCCGAGATCGACAGCGACACAATGGCGAAAAGTCATGGCGAGGTCCTTCTGAGTTTTATTGCACTCAGTCTAAGAACCCCGAATAAAGCGTACCTTCTTGACAGTGACAGCCCCAATTAGCGGCTGGCAACATGGCAAAGGTGAACGTGATGTTGTTCACAGTTTCCACTAATAGCGCGGATTTTGGCGGATGTGACGCCTTCCGCATTTCCCGATCTTTCCCGCCATTTCTTGAAGAATTAACCGTGTTTACGCACTTTGGCGTCAAAAAATTAAGGTGAGGGTAGGAACCCTTAATTACTATTCAGCCATATTCGTTAATCAGGGGGAGCCGTCATGACCGTACTGCATTGCGTGGATTTTTTTCCGACAGGTAAAGCGCCTGTGGCTATTGAACCGCGGCTTCCTCAGCCCGCGTTTCCTGAACATCATCATGATTTTCATGAAATTGTGGTGGTCGAACATGGAACGGGGATCCATGTGTTCAACGGACAGCCTTACACCATCAGCGGCGGTACGGTGTGTTTCGTCCGCGATCATGACAGGCATTTATATGAACATACTGACAATCTGTGTCTGACCAATGTGTTGTATCGCTCTCCGGATGCGTTTCAATTTCTGGCCGGGCTGAATCAGCTTTTGCCTCAGGAACAAAATGGGCAGTATCCCTCCCACTGGCGCGTAAACCAGGGCGTACTGCAGCAGGTTCGTCACCTGGTGGGGCAGATGGAGACGCTCGGCGAGGAGATGGATACGCCCACGGCGGCAAATCGCGAGATCCTGTTTATGCAGTTGCTGGTACTGCTGCGTAAAAGCAGCCTGATGGAAGCGGCGACCGATAACGATGCGCGGCTTAACCTTTTGATGGCATGGCTGGAGGATAACTTTGCCGAAGAGGTGTGTTGGGAGGCGCTGGCCGAGAAGTTTTCGCTCTCTTTACGCACTCTGCATCGCCAGCTTAAACAGCAAACAGGATTGACGCCGCAGCGCTACCTTAACCGTCTGCGACTGATTAAAGCCCGACATCTGCTCCGCCACAGTGATGACAGCGTGACTGATATCGCTTATCTCTGCGGTTTCGGTGACAGTAACCACTTTTCGACGCTTTTTCGCCGTGAGTTCGAGTGGTCGCCACGCGATATTCGTCAGGGGCGTGACCTTATAGCGGGAAGCAGCCTTCAGTAACGCGAAAGCTATCAACGTTTTTTACCGTCCGTTTGCTGATAATCATACCCTTTCATGCCGGATAAGCGCAGCGCTTCCGGCAAGCGTACAGGTTGAGGTGATATGATGGCGAATCATCTGGTTCTTTTGAAATCAGACTTTTTTGCGCATGAGCAGCAGGCTGTCGCCGTGGCCGATCGTTATCCGCAGGATGTCTTTGCTGAGCATACCCACGAGTTTTGCGAGCTGGTTCTGGTTTGGCGCGGCAATGGACTGCATGTCCTTAACGATCGTCCGTACCGGATAACCCGTGGCGATCTGTTTTACATTCGCGCCGAAGATAAACACTCCTACACCTCCGTTAACGACCTTGTGTTGCAAAATATCATCTACTGCCCGGAGCGGTTAACGCTGAATGTTGACTGGCAAGGGGCGATCCCCGGATTTGACGGTACGCCAAGGCAGCCGCACTGGCGACTCGGCAGCGTTGGCATGACCCAGGCCAGACAGGTGATAAGCCAGCTTGAGCATGAAAGTAATCAGCGCGATGCGCAGGCCTTTACCATGGCTGAGCTGCTGTTTGGTCAACTGGTAACTCACCTTAAACGTCATCGTTATGCCACGGATACGCTCCCGGCGACGTCAAGTGAAACGCTGCTGGATAAACTGATCACCGCGTTAGCCGGTAGCCATGAGCATGCGTTCGAACTGGATACATTTTGCGAGCGTGAACGGTGCAGCGAACGCGTTTTGCGCCAGCAGTTTCGCAGCCAGACCGGGATGACGATCAACCAGTATCAGCGCCAGGTGCGGGTGTGCCATGCACAGTATCTGCTCAAGCATAGTCGGTTGATGATTAGTGAGATTTCCATGCGCTGCGGCTTTGAGGATAGTAACTACTTTTCGGTGGTATTCACGCGCGAAACCGGGATGACGCCGAGCCAGTGGCGTCATCTCAGTACCCAACATGATTAGCTGGCCATTCCCAGACCAACAATGTTTGCCGCGACAATGATCACTACGCAGCCAAGACTTAGCACGCTGACCGGACGGCGACCCGCGTTTTTCCACTCTTTCAATACCAGTCCGACAATTCCGCCGCACAGAACATAGAAGCTCATGTGCAGCATCCAGCTTACATAGTCATACTGTGCCGGAATACGAGCGTGGCCCCAGGCGTAGAAGAAGAATTGCAGATACCACATCAAGCCACCAAGTGCGGAGAGCAGCACGTTGGTGATAATTAGCTGTTTGGCTAACGAGAAGTCAGCTTTTATCGACAAGTTTTTCACTTTTGCCAGACGAATGAAGCAGAAACCCAGGTTGACTAGCGCGCCACCGCCCATGATAACCACATAGCTTGGCAGGGCGACATACAGCGGATCAACGCCCAACGCGGCGGCGGCATCGTGCATTGGTTTAGCAGCGTTCATCGCAAATGACATCCCGGCAGAGAAAATGCCGCACATGACCGCCAGAACCAGCCCTTTTTTCAGATTGAACTCTTCCGCTTTGATGCCCATTTTGCGTTCTTTTAACTGACCCGCACGGGTAACAATGCCCACGCCAATCAGCGCGACCAGCACGCCAAGCAGCGTCATGCGTCCGCCAGAGGTGTTGATCAGTACATCAAAGTTGCCGTTAATAATCGGGGTCATCAGCGTGCCGACAATCAGCGTAATACCAATCGCAATGCCGATGCCCATCGACATACCGAGATAGCGCATGGTCAGGCCATAGTTGATATTACCAATCCCCCACATCGCACCGAACAGAAACACCGGCGCCAGCGTGGAGAGGCTAAAGGAGCTGAAGTAGGCCCAGAAATCGGGAAGTAACATGGCGCTGATGGTCCATGGGAGGATAAGCCAGGAGACGATCCCGCCAACCGACCACATCGTTTCCCATGACCAATGTTTGACTTGCTTGAACGGGGCATAGAAACAGGCGGCACTGGCTGCGCCTATCAAATGCCAAAAGATACCCATCGTAATCGCGTTACTCATGACTTAATCCTCGTTATTTTTTATCGTCGGTAATTACCCCTCCGACCAAACGAGTTTAAAAATTATGCAGGTAGTTAACCTTTTAACGATTGCCGCCATTTGGCGCATGTTGGCAATCATCACGTTAAGTGGGTGATTCGGCTCACATCTTTAGCAATGGACTTGAGTCATCAAAACCTTGTAAAAAGTACGGCATTGATAATCATTTTCAATATCATTTAATTAACTATAATGACCCAACTGCTTACGCGGCGTTAACACTGGCCGCCCGACAATACTGGAGATGATTATGAGTTATACACTGCCATCCCTGCCGTACGCTTATGATGCCCTTGAACCGCACTTTGATAAGCAGACGATGGAAATCCACCATACCAAACACCACCAGGCTTACGTAAACAACGCGAACGCTGCGCTGGAAAGCTTGCCTGAATTCGCGAGCCTGCCTGTTGAAGAGCTGATCACCAAACTGGATCAACTGCCAGCAGACAAGAAAACCGTACTGCGTAACAACGCGGGCGGCCACGCTAACCACAGCCTGTTCTGGAAAGGTCTGAAAACCGGTACTACGCTGCAGGGCGACCTGAAAGCGGCTATCGAACGTGACTTCGGCTCCGTGGACAACTTCAAAGCTGAATTTGAAAAAGCTGCGGCAACCCGTTTTGGTTCCGGCTGGGCGTGGCTGGTTCTGAAAGGTGACAAACTGGCTGTTGTTTCCACTGCTAACCAGGATTCCCCGCTGATGGGTGAAGCTATCTCTGGCGCCTCCGGCTTCCCGATCGTGGGCCTGGACGTTTGGGAACACGCTTACTACCTGAAATTCCAGAACCGTCGCCCGGACTACATCAAAGAGTTCTGGAACGTGGTGAACTGGGACGAAGCTGCCGCGCGTTTCGCAGCGAAAAAATAAGTTCTACGCTTTAACAAGCCCCTGCAAGCGATGCTTGTGGGGGTTTTTTTGTGATCAAAATCAATATAAAAACAATGATCCACTTAAATTGAAACAAGGTTTTATTATGCGAGTGGGATCACTTTTATAGTCTCTATGAATGTCTATCTTCGTTTCATCAAGACGGGCGCATCTCATAAGCAAGATGCAATCGCCCATAAAAATTGCCCCATTTTTATGTCTACAGGTGATGGAAATGCAGATCAAACGAACGATAGAGAAAATCCCAGGCGGCATGATGCTGGTGCCGCTTTTTTTGGGCGCGTTGTGTCACACCTTTTCCCCCGGCGCCGGGAAATACTTCGGCTCCTTTACCAACGGTATGATCACCGGTACGGTGCCTATTCTGGCGGTCTGGTTCTTTTGTATGGGGGCGTCGATCAAGCTAAGCGCTACCGGTACCGTACTGCGTAAATCAGGCACGCTGGTCATAACCAAGATTCTGGTAGCGTGGGTGGTCGCGGCGATTGCTTCACGTATTCTGCCGGAACATGGTGTAGAAGTTGGTTTCTTCGCCGGGTTGTCTACGCTGGCGCTGGTGGCCGCCATGGATATGACCAACGGCGGGCTGTATGCCTCGATTATGCAGCAGTACGGCACCAAAGAAGAGGCCGGGGCGTTTGTCCTGATGTCGCTGGAGTCTGGCCCGCTGATGACTATGGTGATTCTGGGAACCGCCGGGATCGCTTCGTTTGAACCGCACGTGTTTGTCGGGGCCGTATTACCGTTCCTGATTGGCTTTGCGCTGGGGAATCTGGACCCTGAGCTGCGGGAATTCTTCAGCAAAGCGGTGCAGACGTTGATTCCTTTCTTTGCCTTCGCGCTTGGTAACACCATTGATTTGAGCGTGATTGCGCAGACCGGTGTACTGGGTATTTTGCTGGGCGTGGCGGTAATTATCATTACCGGTATTCCATTGATTATCGCCGATAAACTGATTGGCGGCGGCGATGGCACAGCGGGGATTGCGGCCTCCAGCTCAGCTGGTGCGGCGGTCGCTACGCCAGTGCTGATTGCTGAAATGGTTCCGGCATTTAAACCGATGGCGCCGGCAGCAACTTCCCTTGTCGCCACGTCGGTGATTGTGACCTCCATTCTGGTGCCGATTATCACTTCCATCTGGTCGAAAAGAGTTAAAGCCAGGGCGGCGGAAATTGATATTCGTAGCGCCGTGAAGTAAGCCTCTTTTGCCGGATGGTCTGTTCCATCCGGCTTAACGATTTACGCTTTGACGACAAATACCTCATCGATGGTCCGACACTCACCCTCGTTCAACTCTCCGCCGGCATTTCGTGATACGCCGGTGCAATAGCCAAACTTACGCGATACCACGGTTTTGATGGTGGTGACGAAATCTTCGCCGATGGCGTAGATGGACATGTAGGTGCCAATCTGGTCCTGAATGTCGCGAAGTGCTGTCAGGTCGCCCTGTTTAAATGCTTCCCGTGCGCTGACAAACAGTTCAGGCATGACGTTGTTTAATCCTGAAATCACCCCCGCGCCGCCTGCCAGCAGGTTAGGAATGTAGTATTCGTCATAGCCGGACAACACGGCAAAATCCTCCCGTACGGCGCGGGTGGTCTGGATCATACTGCGAGTATGGGACTGGCAGTCGACGGTATCTTTAATGCCTGCGAAGTTGGGGAACTCGGCGGCGAGGGTGGCAACCAGTTCAGGCGTTAAATCGCAGCCAGTGCGCGCCGGAAAGTTATAGGCAAACCATTTACCGCTGAGCTTCTGCCCCAACTGACGGAAGTAGCTCAGCAGCTGTTTTGCCGTTTGCCCGTAGTAGTAAGGCGGCAGGATCATCACGGCATCGTAATCGGCGCGATACGCTTCCTGCGCCATCAACAGCACATCATTCTGGCAGGTGGATGAGACGTTGGCGACCATCTTTAGCGAGCTCATGGCGCGGGCCTCGCGGATCAGTAGCAGCTTTTCTTCGAGCGTAAAGGAGGCAAATTCCCCGATGCTACCCATCAGCAAAATCACGTCGATTTTGGCCTCGGTAAGGCGTTTGAGATGCTGGCTCAGACCGTTAAGATCGATCTTGCCGTCATTATCCATTGGCGTAATGGAAGGACACCAGACGCCAGCAAATTGCGATTGACCAGTCACGTTGTTGACTCCTTATTTGAAATGATGTTTCAAAACCAGATTACATTGATAGCATGTGTCCCTAAGTTTCATGTGAACCGTGCTCTCATTTTGAGCGACTGGGGTAAAATAAATGTGGTGTAATGGGGGAAATTTATCGGGAGAGGGAACAGATGCGATATCCGGTCGATGTTTTTACAGGCAAGGTTCGGGACTACACGGGAAGCCGTCCCAGCGCGATTGCTAAGGTCCAGGTTGACGGCGAGCTGACGCTGACCGAACTGGGGCTGACGGGTGATGAACAGGCGGAAACGAAAATTCACGGTGGGCCGGATCGCGCGCTGTGCCACTATCCGCGTGAACACTATCAGCACTGGAGACAAGAGTTTCCGGAGCAGGCAGAGCGCTTTGTCGCGCCCGCGTTTGGCGAGAATCTCTCTACTCAGGGGCTAACGGAAGAGAATGTATTCATTGGCGACATTTTCCAGTGGGGAGATGCGCTGATTCAGGTCACGCAGCCGCGCTCGCCGTGCTTTAAGCTGAATTTCCATTTTGGCATCAGCGATATGGCTAGCCAGATGCAGGATGCAGGCAAGACGGGCTGGTTGTGCAGCGTCATCGCTCCAGGCCAGGTGTCGGCGGACGCGCCGTTGATCCTGGCTTCACGCGTCAGCGACGTCAGCGTGCGGGAGGCGATTGCCATTGCCTGGCATATGCCGTTTGATGACTCACAATATCACCGTTTACTCTCGGCTGCCGGGTTATCGAAAAGCTGGACCCGAACGATGCAAAAGCGTCGTTTAAGCGGCAAGATCGAAGACAATTCCCGCCGTTTGTGGGGAAAATAAAGCCATTCTGACCATGCAATTAAATCAGGTGGTAACACCTGATTTGCCTTTCTCGTGGTTCTTATCTCTGCATACTAAGGCGGGTAAAAAAACCTGCCCGTCACGCCATGTTTTCAGTCCATTCTTGATACCTGGCCCACAAAAAGAAACTCTGCGTTGAAAAAAAACTTGAGTATTTCCTGCACTCAAATATCTTAGCTTTAAATTGGTTTAAACCAGATGAGCAAAATGAAAAAGAAAAACAATGTTGATGTGCTTAGAGAGCGCTTTGAAAGCTGGTTAAACGAGAATAATTTGCCAGCGGGCTCTAAATTGCCTTCGGAGAGAGAGTTATGTGAGTTGCTGGATGCGAAGCGCATGACCTTACGTCAGGTTCTGATTGAGCTTGAGATCGATGCGCGTATCTTCCGAAAGAACCGCAGTGGTTGGTTTATTTCATCGAAGCGATTTATTTATAATCCCAAATCACTTTCCAGCTTTAATGCTGAAGCCTGTGCTCAGGGGCGCAAGCCTTTTTGGGGTTATTTAACCAAAGAAACGATTGCGACGGTTCCGCACCATGTTGATGATGTTTTTCTCTCCTCCGGTGATCGCTATTTAGTTACCGGTTGGTGTGGTCTTGATTCGCATAAAGTGTTTTACCATGAGTCCTATATTGATGCTGATGTTGCGCCAGGATTCATTAATAAATTGGGCAATCAGTCTTTTGCCAGCGTCTGGGAAGATGCGTTTGGTCATGCTTTAAATATCAAAGAAATGATTTTTAAACCGGTCAATATGCCAGAAGTGGCCTGCAAAGAGTTGGGCGTTGCGCCTAATACTTATGGAATTTTAGTAGAAAAACATCGGGCTACCCGAGATAAAAAAGTGGTTCAGGTTGATTTTGAATACTGGCGACTTGAATCTGTGGAACTTGTTATTCGTGATGAATGAGAAAAATAATGGGAAAATGCAACCAAGAACTTCTCGCTGAACGTGCGAGAAATATACCACTGTACCTACATGCTTATGCCTTTCATCTGAATATGCGCTATGAGAGAGTCCTTCCGGGCGATCTTCTGGATATTGCGCATCAGCAACAATTAAAGGGAGTGAAAATACATGTTGAGGATGGTGAGTCCCAATCACTGCAGAAACTAAACGATCGGCAGTTGCACGATTTTAAAGAAAAGGCCAAAAAATATAACCTCGATGTACATATTGAAACGAGCGCATCGGACAAGGCGACATTGACGGATGCGATCCGTATTGCTGTGGCAACTGGCGCAACTTCAGTACGTTTCTACCCGCGCTATGAAGGACATCTCAACGATGTCATGGCAAAGATTGCCAATGATATTGCGTGGTTGTCTCAGTATGACGATTGCGGACTAAGCTTTACTATCGAACAGCATGAAGATCTGCAAGGCCATGAACTGGTGACGCTGGTTAATAATAGTGGAATGAAGAATCTCTCTATTCTGTTTGATTTTGGCAACATGATTAATGCCAATGAGCAGCCGCTTTCTGCGTTAGAGGTCATGTCCCCTCTAATCACTCAGGTGCATATCAAAGACGCAAAAATTATTAAAGAAGGTAAAGGCTGGGGGCATGAGGCTTGTCGTTCAGGATACGGTGACTTACCAATGGAAGAGATGCTTAAGGCATTATTACTTTTAGGTGAGGATAAACCGCAAGTAAATGCTTTTGGTCTGGAAGAGGAAGTTGAATATTATGCTCCGGCATTTCGTTTTGATGATGAAGGTGATAATCCCTGGATCCCATGGCGCGATGCAAGCTATACGCCGCTGCCCGACAGTAACATGATTGATGCGCGACTGGCGCAGGAAAAAGAACATGCTCTTGCTCAAATAAAGTATATCCGTGATTTATGCGACAAGTTTACAAGTAATAAATAAACTTCTTTAAATATTATTAAATGCGAAAAGGGTTATGAAAATAACTCTCTTAATTTATTAACTGCATGATTTAATTTAAATATTTCTCTCAACAAGCAATGAGGGTTTAATTATGTTCATGAACAAATGGGCAAGGCTCTGTTTTTTAATTTTAGGCGGCGGCACAATATTCAAACTTTCAAGTATGAAAGACGTTTTCTATGTGCCAATGCAAAGTGACTGGGGTTTAACCAATACGCAAATTGGTTTAAGTTTTACTGTTTATACGATTGTTCAGACAACCGGGCTTTTTCTGTCGCTCTATATCGCAGACCGTTATTCCAAGAAAATATTATTACCATTTGGTCTGATCGGCGTTGGGCTATGCGGTTTATATTTGGCGACGCTACCGTCATTTACCGGTTATCTTATTTGCTTTGCCGCAATGGCGTTCTTTGCCGATGTGGTTTATTGGCCGGTGTTATTGAAAGCTGTGCGTCTGCTAGGTACGCAAGAAGAACAAGGGCGTATGTTTGGCTTTTTAGAAGCCGGACGTGGCGTGGTGGATGTTATCGTCGCTTCTGGCGCTCTGTTTGTTTTCGTCCAGTTTGGTGAAGGTAAAGCGGGGATGCAGGCTGGACTGCTGTTTTATACGCTAATTACGCTGGCTGCGGGCGTTCTCACTTACTTTATTGTCGATGATGACAAAGTGAAAGGCGGCGAGAAAACCAGTGCCAACATGGAAGTCTTAAAGGGTATCAAACATGTGTTGTCCTGCCCTAACGTCTGGCTGGCTTCTTTAGGGATTTTCTTCGTTTACGCCGCGTACTGTGGCCTGACTTACTTCATCCCATTCTTAAAAGATATCTACATGCTGCCGGTAGCGCTCGTCGGCGCGTACGGCATCATCAACCAGTATGCATTGAAAATGGTGGGAGGGCCGATTGGTGGGCTGCTGGCGGATAAGGTTGCTAAATCACCTACGGTTTACCTGAAGTGGACGTTTCTGATCTCTGCTGCTGCTATGGTTGTTTTTATGCTGTTGCCACATCAAACGATGAATGTGTATATCGGTATGGCGGCGACGCTTGGATTTGGGGCGATTATTTTCTCACAGCGCGCCATTTTCTTTGCACCAATGGATGAGATTGGTACCCCGCGTGAATATGCCGGTTCGGCGATGGCATTTGGCTGTATCATCGGTTATATGCCCGCCATGTTTGCGTATACGTTATACGGTTATTTACTGGATACCAATAGCGGCATCACGGGCTATAACTATGTCTTTAGCGTGATGATTGCGTTCAGCTTAATGGGCTTTATCTGTTCGACCATTCTGGTGAAGCGGATTAAAAAGCAAAAGCTAGCGGCTGCGACTGTGGCAGCATAATGTGAGAACTTCCCCGGTACGACGTTACCGGGGAAGCCTGTTAAGCGCGTTTATACAGCGGCAACCAAATTACCAGCCGTAAACCACCCAGCGGGCTGTCTTCGGCTTTCACCCAGCCACGATGCTGTTGGATTGCGGTTTCAACAATCGCCAGACCCAGACCTGTTCCGCCAGACTCGCGATCGCGCGCCTCATCGGTACGATAGAACGGACGGAAAATCTGTTCTCGGTCTTCAGGGCTAACGCCCGGGCCATCGTCGTCGACGGTGATGGTAATCCCATCGATATCCACCGCGAAGCCAACTTCAATCTGCGTGTGTGAATAACGCAGGGCGTTGCGCACAATGTTTTCCAGCGCGCTTTCCAACGCATTTGGGTTGCCGTACAGCGGCCACGGGCCCGGCGGGAAATTCACCGTGAGTGATTTACCCATCTGCTCGGCTTCAAAGGCGGCGTTATCCAGCACTTCGCCCCACAGCTGATTGGCTTTCACCGTTTCACTGACCAGCGCGTTTTTCTGCTGATTGCGTGACATCACCAGCAGGTCGTTGATCATGCTGTCCAGCCGATGCGCTTCTGTTTCAATACGCTCCAGCTCTTTGCTTTCACCGCTACGACGGCGCAGCAGCGCGGTGCCCAACTGCAGACGCGTCAACGGCGTTCTCAACTCGTGAGAGATGTCCGACAGCAGGCGTTGCTGCGAGGTCATCATTCGCTCCAGCGCCGTCACCATCTGGTTAAAGCTGGCGCCTGCCGCCAGAAATTCCTGCGGACCGGCTTCCAGTTCCGGATGCTGACGCAGGTTGCCCTGGGCCACTTCATCCGCCGCGTTTTTCAACTTACGCGCCGGTTTCGCCAGACTCCAGGCAAGCCAGAGCAGTAGCGGAGAGCTGACTAACATGGTGACAATCAGCAACAACAGCGGTCGGTCGAACAACAGATTGATAAAGTCAGATTGTGAGCTGCTGGCAGGTCGAATGAGATACAGCTGGTAGTTATCTTCGCCGTCTCTGACGGAGAAAGGCCCGACCATCTCAACGCGACCGTATTTTTTCTTTTGCGGATGGTCGGCGTTATCGGCCTGACCAATAAAGTTACGAATGATCTGCATTTCGTTGCGTTCTGCGCCGATCACGCGTCCTTCCGTCGTAACAAGCAATAACCGCTGTCCTGGCGGCGCCCACTTGTCTATCGCCCGAAACAAGCGACGCCACCACATCAAATCGTTGGGTGGATCGTTCGCCAGTTCAGCTTCAACGTGTTGCTCAATCATCAACCCCTGGCGCTGCTCGCTGTCCAGTAGCTCGGTCATCTGGCGTGAATCAAGCTTGGGTAACATCAGTACCAACATCAACACCAGTGCCAGCGTCAACCAGAAGATGGCAAAGATGCGTGCGGTTAAGCTCCCTATCATGAAGCGGAGACCATCAGGTAGCCGCGACCGCGCAGGGTTTTAAACCACGGGTGTCCGTCTTTACGTTCTGGCAGCTTACGACGCAGGTTCGAGATATGCATGTCGATCGCGCGATCGAAAGGTGTCAGGCGTTTGCCCAGCACTTCCTGGCTCAGGTGTTCACGCGAAACCACCTGACCGAGATGCTGTGCCAGCAAATAGAGCAGGGTGAATTCGGTGCCGGTTAACTCCAGGGTTTGCCCGTCAAAGCTGGCTTCCTGGCGACCCGGATTAAGGCTTAACGCATCCACTTCCAGAGTGGGCGAACCGTTGTCGCTGTTCTGCTGCTGTTCGCTCCAGTGTGAGCGACGCAAAATAGCGCGGATGCGCGCGACCAGTTCACGGTCGTTAAACGGTTTAGGTAAATAGTCGTCCGCGCCCAGCTCAAGGCCAAGTACGCGATCCAATTCGCTGCCGCGAGCGGTCAGCATGATTACGGGTGTCTGGTGTGTCTGACGAAGTGCTTTCAGCGTATCAATGCCATTTTTCTTCGGCATCATGACGTCGAGCAAAAGTAAATCGATGCTGTCATCCAGAAGCTCAAGCGCCTGTTCCCCATCATAGGCAACCAGCACATCGAAACCTTCCATTTCGAGCAACTCCTTTAACAGGGAAGTCAGCTCTCGGTCATCATCAACTAACAGGATTTTATTCATTGTTTACGTACCTCCGAGGCAGAAATTACGTCATCAGGCGTCGCTAATCTATGACTTTACGTTGTTTTACACCCCCTGACGCATGTTTGCAGCCCGAATCGTAAACTGTCTCTCGTTGAATCGCGACAGAAAAGATTTTGGGAGCAAGTGATGGGCAAAGTTACCGCTGCCGTCATGGCCTCAACGCTGGCACTGAGTACTTTAAGCCATGCAGCTGAAGTCGTCACAGGCGATCACTGGCACCTGGGTGAAGGCTCCGCGCAACGCAGCGTTCAGAGCCACATGTTCGACGGTATCAGTTTAACCGAACATCAACGTCAACAGATGCGAGATTTAATGCAGCAGGCAAGACACGAACAGCCTCCTGTTAATGTTAGCGAAATGGAGACAATGCATCGCCTTGTCACCGCAGAGAAATTTGATGAACGCGCTGTGCGCGCTCAGGCAGAAAGAATGGCGCAAGAACAGGTTGCCCGCCAGGTTGAAATAGCCAAGGTTCGCAACCAGATGTATCGCCTGTTAACGCCCGAGCAGCAAGCGGTTTTAAATGAGAGACATGAACAACGAATGGAGCAACTGCGCGACGTAGCGCACTGGAAAAAAAGCTCATCGTTGAATTTATTGAGTAGTAGCAACTCACGTTCCCAGTAGTAACCCTGTTTTCCTTGCCATAGACACCATCCCTGTCTTCCCCCACATGATGTGGGGGTTTTTTTTGCCCAAAATTTGTCACTCGGTTATTGCCTGACTGTTTTACTTCATCCGTTATACTAGCGGCATATCCTGGCAGGAGTGTTTATGAATCAAACCTATGGGCGGCTGGTTAGCCGGGCGGCAATCGCGGCGACCGTGATGGCATCGCTGTTACTTTTGATCAAAATTTTTGCGTGGTGGTACACCGGATCGGTCAGTATTCTGGCAGCGCTGGTGGATTCTTTGGTGGACATCGCCGCGTCGTTAACCAACCTGTTGGTGGTGCGCTATTCTTTGCAACCGGCCGATGATGAACATACGTTCGGACACGGAAAAGCGGAATCGCTGGCGGCGCTGGCGCAAAGCATGTTTATTTCCGGTTCGGCGCTGTTTTTATTCCTGACCGGGATTCAGCATCTCATCCAACCCACGCCAATGAAAGATCCTGGCGTCGGGGTGGTTGTCACCATCATTGCGTTAGTGTGTACAATCATTCTGGTCTCGTTTCAGCGCTGGGTGGTGAAACGCACGCAAAGTCAGGCCGTTAGGGCGGATATGCTTCATTATCAGTCTGATGTTATGATGAACGGTGCAATTCTCGTGGCGCTTGGGCTGGCATGGTACGGCTGGCATCGCGCAGATGCCTTGTTTGCGCTCGGGATTGGCATCTATATTTTATATAGTGCATTACGCATGGGTTATGAGGCAGTACAGTCTTTGCTGGATCGCGCTTTACCCGATGAAGAACGTCAGGAAATTATTGATATTGTGACGTCATGGCCTGGAGTCAGCGGCGCTCACGATCTTCGCACGCGGCAGTCAGGGCCGACCCGCTTTATTCAGATTCATTTGGAAATGGAAGATAATCTGCCGCTCGTTCAGGCGCATTTAGTGGCTGAACAGGTAGAGCAGGCAATTTTACGGCGTTTCCCGGGATCGGATGTCATCATTCATCAGGATCCCTGTTCGGTCGTACCCAAGGAAGGCAAGATGTTTGAGGTTTTATAATTCGTTGTAAAAAAAGTGAACCGGGCCAGCATTTTGTGTATAAATTACCACCATTTGGCCTGACCTGAATCAATTCAGCAGGAAGTGATTGTTATACTATCTGCATATTGGTTGGATCGTTTCGATATGCGGAATCGACTTCCGGCAGCAGATTTCATTTTGCATTCCAAAGTTCAGAGGTAGTCATGATTAAGAAAATCGGTGTGTTGACAAGCGGCGGTGATGCGCCGGGCATGAACGCAGCAATCCGTGGTGTTGTACGTGCAGCGTTGACGGAAGGGCTGGAAGTCATGGGGATCCATGATGGCTACCTGGGTTTGTATGAAGACCGTATGGTTCAACTTGACCGCTACAGCGTGTCCGACATGATCAACCGTGGCGGTACATTCCTCGGTTCTGCCCGCTTCCCGGAATTCCGCGACGAAAACGTGCGTGCCGTGGCTATCGAAAACCTGAAAAAGCGTGGCATTGACGCGCTGGTTGTTATCGGTGGTGACGGTTCTTACATGGGGGCAAAACGCCTGACTGAAATGGGCTTCCCATGCATCGGTCTGCCAGGCACTATCGACAACGATATCAAAGGCACCGACTACACCATCGGTTATTTCACCGCTCTGGGTACCGTAGTCGAAGCGATTGACCGTCTGCGTGATACCTCTTCTTCTCACCAGCGTATTTCCATCGTTGAAGTGATGGGCCGCTACTGTGGCGATCTGACTCTGGCGGCTGCCATTGCTGGCGGCTGTGAGTTTGTGGTGGTTCCGGAAGTGGAATTCAGCCGTGACGATCTGGTTGCTGAAATCAAAGCAGGCATCGCGAAAGGTAAAAAACACGCAATTGTGGCGATCACTGAGCACATGTGTGACGTTGACGAACTGGCGCATTACATCGAGAAAGAAACGGGTCGTGAAACGCGCTCAACCGTACTGGGTCACATCCAGCGTGGTGGTTCTCCGGTGCCTTACGACCGTATCCTGGCGTCCCGTATGGGCGCATATGCCATTGAACTGCTGTTGGCAGGTCACGGCGGTCGCTGTGTAGGTATTCAGAACGAGCAACTGGTTCACCACGACATCATCGACGCGATTGAAAACATGAAGCGTCCGTTCAAAGGTGACTGGCTGGACTGCGCGAAAAAACTGTACTGATTGTTTTTTCCGCGCCTGATGGCGCTAAGCGCATCAGGCCTACAGGTTGTAAAGACTTGTAGGCCTGATGAGCCGCTAACCACCATTCGGCACAATTCCCCGCATTTATTCCCCCAAGTTATAGCAAATCTTTTTTTATTCTTTAATGTTTGGATACCTTTCTGGCACGCTTTGCTCATCACAACACCACATAAGAGAGCTGGGCGATGAACAAATGGGGCGTAGGGTTAACATTATTGCTGGCATCGACCAGCGTTCTGGCAAAGGATATTCAGTTACTTAACGTATCGTACGATCCAACGCGTGAACTGTACGAGCAGTACAATAAGGCCTTCAGCGCGCACTGGAAGCAGGAAAAGGGCGACAACGTCGTGATCCGCCAGTCGCACGGCGGTTCGGGTAAACAAGCGACCTCCGTCATTAACGGCATTGAAGCCGATGTCGTGACGCTGGCGCTGGCTTACGATGTGGATGCCATTGCTGAACGTGGTCGTATCGATAAAAACTGGATTAAGCGTCTGCCGGATAACTCCGCGCCATACACCTCCACCATCGTTTTCCTGGTCCGCAAAGGCAACCCCAAACAAATTCATGACTGGAACGATCTGATCAAACCAGGCGTGTCGGTCATTACACCAAACCCGAAAAGCTCAGGTGGCGCACGCTGGAACTATCTGGCGGCATGGGGCTACGCCTTGCACCACAACAACAACGATCAGGCCAAGGCACAAGACTTCGTGAAGGCCCTGTATAAGAATGTTGAAGTGCTGGACTCCGGTGCGCGTGGCTCAACCAATACCTTCGTTGAACGCGGTATCGGTGATGTGCTGATCGCCTGGGAAAACGAAGCCCTGCTGGCGACAAACGAGCTGGGCAAAGACAAATTCGAGATAGTGACGCCGAGTGAATCTATCCTCGCGGAACCAACCGTTTCTGTGGTCGATAAAGTCGTGGAAAAGAAAGACACCAAAACGGTGGCGGAAGCCTACCTGAAATATCTCTACTCTCCGGAAGGTCAGGAAATTGCAGCGAAAAACTACTATCGTCCGCGTGATGCAGACGTTGCGAAGAAATACGAAAATGCATTTCCGAAGCTGAAACTGTTCACCATCGACGAAGAGTTTGGCGGCTGGACGAAAGCGCAGAAAGAGCACTTCTCTAACGGTGGTACGTTTGACCAGATCAGCAAGCGCTAAATAAGTCTGTGATTTACCGACCCGGTGGCATAACGCGACCGGGTTTTTTATTTGTCATGGTTTTGCGTTACTCTTGCCCTTCAATGAGATACAGGGAACGCGTAATGAAAAAAGCAGGCTATCTTTTACTGGCGGTGATTGTAGTCGCCGCTGCTGCAGGTATCGGGTACTGGAAATTCACCGGTAACCCGGACGCATTACGCCAGATCGTTCTTCAGCAATGCCTGCCGCACCAGTTGCAGCAGCAGGATCCCGCGCCGTGCGCCGAAGTGAAGCCGGATGCCGGATATGTGGTGTTCAAAGATCGTAACGGCCCACTGCAATACCTGTTGATGCCGACCTGGCGTATCAACGGAACGGAAAGCCCGTTGCTGCTGAAATCAGGGACGCCGAACTTTTTCTGGCTGGCCTGGCAGGCGCGCAGCTTTATGAGCCAAAAATACGGTCAGGAAATCCCTGACAAAGCGGTATCGCTGACCATTAACTCGCGTAGCGGGCGTACGCAAAATCATCTGCATATTCATATCTCCTGCCTGCGAACCGATGTCAGAAAACAGCTGGATGACAATCTGGCGAAAATCAGCACTCGTTGGCTGCCATTACCGGGTGGGCTGCGCGGTCATGAATATCTGGCGCGTCGCGTCACGGAAAATGAACTGGCGCAACGCAGCCCGTTTATGATGCTGGCAGAAGAGGTGCCGGATGCGCGTGAGCACATGGGCAGCTATGCGCTGGCGATGGTGCGTCAGAGCGATGAGTCCTTTGTCCTGCTGGCGACCCAGCGCAATCTGTTATCGCTCAATCTCGCCTCCGCTGAGGAAATTCAGGATCATCAATGTGATATTCTGCGTTAACCCCACCTAATCTGGCATTTACTCCGCATGTCTGTCCCCGTATTCTTGTTGAAAAAAACAACAGGAGACAGGCATGTCGCTCTGGCTTACACACCCTCTGTTTATCCCCTCTCTGGTGGTTGGCATTACTATCCTGCTCTGGGCGACGTCGCTACTGCCGGAGTTTATAACGGCGCTGCTGTTCTTTGCCGTGGCAATGGTTGCCAAAATCGCACCTGCGGATGTGATCTTTGGCGGATTTGCGTCTTCGGCATTCTGGCTGGTCTTTAGTGGTTTTGTGCTGGGTATCGCGATTCGCAAAACGGGGCTGGCGGACAGGGCGGCGAGAGCGCTGTCATCGCGATTGACCGATTCCTGGCCGTTAATGGTGGCGAGCGTGGTGCTGCTCAGTTACGCGCTGGCGTTTGTGATGCCGTCCAATATGGGGCGTATTGCGCTGCTGATGCCGATTGTTGCTGCAATGGCGAAGCGTGCCGGAATTAACGAGGGTACGCGCGCCTGGTATGGTCTGGCGCTGGCCGTCGGGTTTGGGACGTTCCAGCTTTCCGCGACGATTTTACCCGCTAACGTGCCAAATCTGGTAATGAGCGGCGCGGCGGAAGGCTCTTACGGCATCCACCTCAATTATCTTCCCTATTTGCTGCTGCATACGCCGGTTCTGGGCTGGCTTAAAGGCGCGGTGCTCATCATGCTTATCTGCTGGCTGTTCCCTGGCAAGCCCCACGCACCGCGCGATCTCACGCCAGCGGAACCAATGAGCCGGGATGAAACACGTCTGGCCTGGATGTTAGCAGTGGTGCTGCTGCTGTGGGTAAGTGAAAGCTGGCACGGTATAGGGCCTGCGTGGACCGGGTTGGCGGCAGCGGTTATCACGCTGCTACCACGGGTTGGTTTTATCAATGGCGACGAGTTTTCCTCCGGGGTAAATATCAGGACCTGCATTTACGTGGCGGGGATTCTGGGGTTGGCAATTACCGTTACCCAGACCGGCATTGGCAATGCAGTGGGCGAGGCGCTGTTACAGGTGATGCCGCTGGATGAGGAAAAACCATTTACCAGCTTTCTCGCGCTGACCGGCATTACCACCGCACTCAATTTTATTATGACGGCGAACGGCGTTCCGGCGCTGTATACCACTCTGGCGCAAAGTTTTGCCGATGCGACTGGGTTCCCGCTGCTGTCGGTAATTATGATTCAGGTATTGGGGTATTCCACACCGCTACTGCCGTATCAGGCTTCGCCGATTGTGGTGGCGATGGCGCTTGGGAAAGTGCCTGCGAGGGCGGGGATGCTGCTGTGTATCGCGCTGGCGACGGCAACATATCTGCTTCTTCTGCCGCTGGATTATCTGTGGTTTAGCGTGTTGGGTAAGTTGTAAAAAAAAGCCCGGTAGCGCTAACGCTTACCGGGCCTACAGTCTTGGAGGACGGGTCAGCGAAGCGCTACCCGCCTCAACAGCATTACGCCTGTTTAGCCGCTTCTGCTGCTTTAACGATGACCGCGAAGGCATCTGCTTTCAGAGAAGCACCGCCAACCAGCGCGCCATCGATATCCGGCTGAGCGAACAGTTCTGCTGCGTTAGCTGCGTTTACGGAACCGCCGTACTGGATGATAACTTGTTCAGCGATTTTCGCGTCAGCTTTAGCAATGTGGTCACGAATGAATTTGTGAACAGCCTGAGCCTGAGCAGGAGTTGCAGATTTACCGGTACCGATAGCCCATACTGGTTCGTAAGCGATAACGACGCCTTCGAATGCTGCCGCGCCCTGAGTTTTCAGAACGGCGTCGATCTGACGTGCACAGACTTCTTCAGTTTTGCCCGCTTCGTTTTCTGCTTCGGTTTCACCGATGCACAGAACCGGAGTCAGACCTTGTTCTTTCAGCACGGCGAATTTTTTAGCGATCAGCTCGTCAGACTCTTTGTGGTAAGTACGACGCTCAGAGTGACCGATAATGATGTACTGCGCGCCGATATCTTTCAGCATTTCAGCACTTGTTTCACCGGTAAATGCGCCAGACAGGTTCAGGTCAACGTTCTGCGCGCCCAGGATAATGTGGCTACCGGCAGCGGCGTGTTTCGCCAGGTCGATATACATTTCCGGCGGAGCAATTGCTACTGCACAGCCAGCAACGCCAGCCAGTTCTTTACGCAGATTAGCAACCAGTTCGTTTACCATGTGGCGGCTGCCGTTCAGTTTCCAGTTACCCATCACTAAAGGATGTCGCATTTCATTTCTCCACGCTTGTCAGCGAATTAAGGAATATGGCCGCCCGTCAGGGCAGCATGGTCTGTGAAACAGTATAGAGATTCGTCTGCGGAAAGGCTTTGCTTTTTGTCATCAATTCGCCTTCTCAAGACTTTCTGATAGTGCCAGCTTAATCGGTTCAACAGCGAAGGTCAGCCCTTTTTCACCGTTATCTGCCACAACATAGCGAATGGCGCCTTCTGTTTCGGCGTAATAGTGTTTACCTTTGCCGGCAGCGAGCAGTTTTTGCAGCTTTTTCTGGCTCTGCTCTTTCGTCAGTAGCGGCGCGACGGTACGAATGACGGCGGTCATGTATTCCAGCGCTTTCGCTTTGGCCGCCTTTTGTTCTGGTCCCTGAATCGGCAACCAGGTTATCTGCATACTTTTGATTTTTAGCGTGCCGCGCTCAAGGGCGGAGGACGCATACAGGTTTTCATTGATTTTACTGGCCGCGCGGGTGAGGTTTGCCCGATCGCGGCTGCTGTCGATGGCGCGGAACTCATTCAGGATAAGCTTCGGATTCTGCGTATTAAAGTTTTCGCGAAACTGGCTAATCGACAGGTCAAAGGTCGGCGCACCCGCCAGTAAATAGGGGGCCGTGGTTGCCGTCGATGGCTCTTCCGCCCGTGCCGCAACGCTCGCGGTGAAGGCTGAAAACAATAATAAAAACAGTGTAAATCCTTGCTTCATCAATCGTACCTTTCGTTATGACTGCTCACGATTAAAACGGTAACTGTCGGGCTTGTCAAAAGGGTAAACTGTTCTGGAAGGTAATAATAAAGGAACTTACATGACCATACAGCAGTGGTTATTCTCATTTAAAGGGCGCATCGGGCGCCGTGATTTCTGGATTTGGATAGGTCTGTGGATCGTCGGAATGCTGGTTCTGTTCTCGCTGGCGAGCAAGCAATTACTCGATATTCAGACTGCGGCATTTTGTCTGGTTTGTCTGCTATGGCCGACGGCGGCAGTGACGGTAAAACGCCTGCACGATCGGGGACGTTCTGGAGCGTGGGCGCTGCTGATGATTTTGGCGTGGATGCTGCTGGCCGGAAATTGGACGATGTTACCCGGCGTCTGGCAATGGGCGGTTGGTCGCTTTGTTCCGACGCTCATTCTGGTCGGTATGCTCATCGATCTGGGCGCGTTCGTTGGCACCCAGGACGAAAATAAATATGGTAAGGATACGCAGGACGTAAAGTACAAAGCCGAGCGCCAGTAGTTGTCGACCGGAGAAGCGCAAGCGCCTCCCGGCAACCCTCACCAGTAGTGCTCAGCAGTCATATGGCCCGGTCGACGGCGCAGGTGTTTGGTCATCTGCCGGGTCTCTTTCAGCAGTTGCTGCGTGTCGCGTACCATTTGTGGATTTCCGCACAACATCACATGGCTGGTTTCTTTATCCATTGGCAGCCCTACCGCCTTTTCCAGTTCACCGCTTTCAATCAGCGCCGGTACACGCCCGGTCAGCGAATCTACGGCTGTCTCACGGCTAACAACCGTCTGGATGCGTAATTTACCTTCGTAGCGCTTTTCCAGCGCCTGCATCAATGGCAGGTAGCTCAAATCGGCGGCATAGCGTGCGGCGTGGACTAGCACCAGATTTTTAAAGCGACCCAGATCTTTGCCTAGTTGCAGAATCGACAAATACGGGCCGATAGCCGTGCCGGTTGCCAGCATCCATAGCGTTTCGCAATCAGGGACTTCATCCAGCACGAAGAATCCAGCGGCCTCACTCACCACCTGAACTTCATCGCCAGGCTTTAGCGCCGCCAGTTGAGGGCTGAGTTTGCCGTCGGGAACCGTCACCAGATAAAATTCTAAGTCGGGGTTATCGGGCGCATTCACGTAGGAATAGGCGCGCTGGACGCGCTCACCGTCGATCTCAAGGCCAAGCTTGGTGAACTGACCTGCAGTGAAAGGAAGAACCGGAGCTCGCACGGTCAAACTAAACAGGGCATCGGTCCAGTTCTGCACCTTTGTGACTTTGCCTGTTACCCAATCTGCCATGGTTTTCTCCTGTCTGCTTTGATTGCCTTATCTTCGTTCGTTGGACGAAAGATTTCCAGCCCGGATGGGCTGGAAGGCTCTATTGATCAAATCAATTACAGGATGTGCGCCTGCACATCGGGATCTTTGCGATCGAGGTAGTGAATCGACTGAATGCGGCGGATCGTGCGTGATTTGCCGCGGATCAACAGCGTTTCGGTGGTTGCGATATTGCCTTTACGGCTAATCCCTTCCAGCAGATCGCCTTTGGTGATGCCGGTAGCGGAGAAAATGACGTTGTCGCTGCGCGCCATTTCATCCAGACGCAGCGCTTTGCCCGCTTCAATGCCCATCGCGGTGCAGCGGGCCAGTTCCTGTTCGCCAATACAACGGTTCTCTTCGCTGTCGCCTTTGACGTCATGGCGCGCCAGCAGGCGGCCCTGCATGTCGCCGTCCAGCGCGCGGATGACGGCCGCGGAAACCACGCCTTCCGGAGCGCCGCCAATACCGTACAACACGTCAACTTCGCTGTCTGGCATACAGGTCAGAATCGAGGCCGCAACGTCGCCGTCAGGAATGGCGAAGACGCGCACGCCCAGTTTCGCCATCTCTGCAATAACCTCGTCATGGCGTGGTTTTGCCAGGATGGTGACGGTCAGGTCACTCAGTGGTTTGTTCAGCGCGGCTGCAATGTTTCGCAGGTTGGTTTCCAGCGACAGGTTCAGGTCGATGGACCCTTTTGCGCCAGGGCCGACAATCAGCTTTTCCATGTACATGTCTGGCGCGTTCAGGAAACAGCCTTTATCGCCTACAGCCAGCACCGCCAGCGCATTCGCCTGGCCCATTGCCGTCATACGCGTGCCTTCGATAGGATCGACGGCGATGTCGACCGCATCACCGTGGCCGGTTCCGACTTTCTCGCCGATAAACAGCATCGGCGCTTCATCAATCTCACCCTCGCCAATCACGATGGTGCCGTCGATGTTGACCTGGTTGAGCATAATACGCATGGCGTTCACCGCCGCGCCATCAGCGGTATTTTTATCGCCGCGGCCCAGCCATTTATAGCCAGCCAGCGCGGCCGCTTCGGTCACGCGTGAAAATTCAATGGCAAGTTCTCGTCTCATTGCAAACTCGTAGCTGAAAGGAATGGCGCGAAGTGTAGCACAGGGGAGGGGACTAGATTATTGATGTGTGTGCGGGGTTGCCCCCGCACGAAGATATTGCCGGACAAGGTAAAGTCGCCATCCGGCAATGACGAATTACTCGTCGTGATCTTCCCACGCCATGGCGCGTTTGACCGCTTTTTTCCAGCCGCTGTAACGGAAATTACGCTCGGTGGTTTCGATGCCAGGGCGGAATTCACGCTCGATGACCGCTTTCTCCTGCAGTTCATCCAGATTCTGCCAGAAACCTACTGCCAGACCGGCAAGGTACGCAGCACCCAATGCGGTGACTTCGCGGACTTCCGGGCGCTCAACGCGCGTGCCGAGAATATCGGACTGGAACTGCATCAGGAAGTTGTTGGCGACCGCACCGCCATCGACGCGCAGGGCGTGCAGGCGAATACCGGAGTCAGCCTGCATCGCTTCCAGTACGTCACGGGTCTGGTAAGCGATAGACTCAAGCGTTGCGCGGATGATGTGGTTGGAGTTTACGCCACGAGTCAGGCCGAAGATGGCTCCGCGTGCATACGGGTCCCAGTACGGTGCGCCAAGGCCTGTGAATGCCGGAACGACGTACACGCCGTTGGTATCTTTCACTTTGGTGGCGAAATATTCAGAGTCGAATGCATCGCTGATGAGTTTCATTTCATCGCGCAGCCACTGGATGGATGCGCCAGCCATAAATACCGCACCTTCCAGCGCGTAGTTCACTTCCCCGGTCGGTCCACAGGCGATGGTGGTCAGTAGTCCATTTTCGGACTTAACGGCTTTCTCGCCAGTGTTCATCAGCATGAAGCAGCCGGTACCGTAAGTGTTTTTCGCCATCCCTTCCTTCACGCACAGCTGGCCAAACAGAGCGGCCTGCTGGTCACCGGCAATACCGGAGATAGGAATACGAATGCCGCCTTTACCACCGATGTTGGTCTGGCCGTACACTTCAGAAGAACGACGCACTTCTGGCAGCATTGCACGCGGAATATCCAGCGCATCCAGCATCGTGTCATCCCAGTCCAGGGAGTGGATGTTGAACAGCATGGTACGAGAGGCGTTGGTGTAATCCGTTACGTGTACGCGTCCCTGCGTCATTTTCCAGATAAGCCAGGTGTCTACCGTACCGAACAGCAGTTCGCCGCGACGAGCGCGCTCACGTGAGCCTTCCACGTGGTCGAGGATCCACTTCACTTTAGTGCCGGAAAAGTACGGGTCAATTACCAGACCCGTGTTATTACGGATGTACTCTTCCATTCCGTCGCGCTTGAGCTTTTCGCAGATATCCGCGGTACGACGACACTGCCACACAATTGCGTTATAGATAGGTTTACCGGTCTCACGCTCCCAGACGATGGTGGTTTCACGCTGGTTGGTAATACCGATCGCTGCAATTTCATCGGAACTGATATCGGCTTTCGCCAGAACTTCTACCAGCGTGGAGCTTTGGGTCGCCCAAATTTCCATTGGGTCATGTTCTACCCAACCTGCTTTCGGGTAGATTTGCTCGAATTCGCGCTGTGAAACGCTAACGATATTCGCATCGTGGTCCATTACGACCGCGCGGGAGCTGGTGGTGCCCTGGTCGAGCGCAACGATATATTTTTTTTCAGTCATGATTATTTGTCCCGTAGTCACATTACTGCGAAGCTTTTTGTTGAGTGTTGGTCGCAACGTCTTTCTCTTCAATCGCGCAGACATCGCACGGTAAATGGCGACCAATCAGTTTGCGATATGCCCATGCGCCTAAAATCGCGCCGGTAATCGGGCCAAACACCGGGACCAGGAAGTAAGGGATATCACGACCACCCGTGAAGGCAATCTCACCCCATCCGGCCATCCAGGCGAAGAGTTTCGGTCCGAAGTCACGTGCCGGGTTCATCGCAAAACCTGTTAGCGGACCCATGGAAGCACCAATAACGGCGATCAACAAGCCGATCAGCAGTGGTGCCAGCGGACCACGAGGTACACCGTTACCATCGTCGGTCAGAGCCAGAATCAGCCCCATTAGAATAGCGGTAATGACCATTTCAACCGCGAAGGCCTGCACAAAATTGATATGCGGGTTCGGATAGGTCGAGAAAGTACCTGCCAGACCCAGGCTCTCGGTACTGCCGCGCACGATATGGTTAGTTTGTTCGAAATCGATGAAAAGATTGTAATAAAGCCCGTAAACCAGTGCCGCTGCGCAAAAGGCGCCGGCAATTTGCGAAATAATAAAAGGAGCAACTTTGCGTTTATCAAAACAGGCGAACAGCCAGAGTGCGATGGTTACCGCTGGATTCAGGTGTGCACCAGAAACGCCTGCAGTCAGATAGATAGCCATCGCTACCCCCAGACCCCAGATGATACTGATTTCCCACTGACCAAAAGTAGCCCCAGCAACTTTGAGTGCAGCGACACATCCCACACCGAAGAAAATCAACAACCCGGTACCGAGGAATTCAGCAATGCACTGGCCTTTTAAGGTTGATGTTTGACTCATAATCGGATCCTGAAGAGAGTTTAATGTTTATTGTATGCGAGAAGGTCACTGACATCCCCGGAGCCGGTAGGCACACTGTTAATTTATCGTTAACGCTCAAAAACGAGAAATATCGAAATTGAAATGTGTGTACTCCATCAACAAAATGAGCGTTATCGCGCCATTTCGCGGTATTTGTTATACAAAAATAGTGTGAGCTGAATCATTTCAATGATCAATTCGTTAACACTTAAGAGTTATGATAGTAATGTCACCAGGAGAAAGACGAAAAGTGTTGCAAACCGCAATCTGCGCGGGATGCCGCTGGACAGGGATGACGCGGCTTCATACAATCGGTGTTAAGTAGAGTGCGCTCGTTTTTATTAAGGCGTCGCCGGTTATCGGGACGAGGATTTTTATCCATCAACGCCTTGCAATTCAGGAGAGGTATGACGATGTCATTAGAAGTGTTTGAGAAACTGGAAGCAAAAGTACAGCAGGCGATTGATACCATCACGCTGTTGCAGATGGAAATCGAAGAGCTGAAAGAAAAGAACAACTCACTGTCGCAGGAAGTTCAGTCTGCACAGCAGCAGCGTGAAGAGCTGGAGCGTGAGAACAACAACCTGAAAGAACAGCAGAACGGCTGGCAGGATCGTCTGCATGCCCTGTTGGGGCGTATGGAAGAAGTCTAATTCTGATTTCTTTAAAAAGGCATCCATAATGGATGCCTTTTTACTATGTAGACTTTAGGATATCGTAATTCTCAAATTTCAAAGAATACGATATGACAAAAAGAAACGATATTATTGATAATTCGGATCGATTTATCACCAGAGATATTAGATATGGTCTTATCTATACAGATAATCTAGGGTGGATTGATCTAGGCCACGCTAATCCGGCAGGCGCTGAAAAATTATGGTTTGAAATGACAAGACCTCGTGGTGGTGATAGTGAATTTTACGAAGTAAATTACCATCAAAGCATGTCTAAAAGCATTCACGGTCTAAATATTAATACTGGTATATATCGTAGATTCATGGTGCGACGAGGATTGCAGGAGCGAATTCTGCAAGGTATTGCTTTGTCTATATTCTTGAGTACGTCACATCGTTTCGAACCCTTACAGGATTTTTGGCCTTACACTTATTTATGGATGTAATTAAACCTGTTGCGAATCCAAATTATGTTCGGGAACTCCGTATATGACGTTTCGACGATTAGGTGTTATTATTGCATTTATGCTTTTCTTTGCGCTGCTTTATTGTTATTTAATGGTGAGTGTCTTTACAAAAAAATGCTATACGCAGCATGATTTATTAATTTATCAGTTATTAACGCCGAAATTGATTAAACAGGTTCCAAGGGTATCCAGCGACTGGTTTTTTGTAAGCCATACATATGAGGGTAGCCATCTTCAACGCAGTGAAATAGTTTTTACGGGGATACCTAAGAATGATATTCACAGAGCAGAAGAAAAATTAAACGCATACGTTGAATCTTATCCTGCAAGTCGCGAGATGATGAGTGTCGTTGTTGAAGCAAGAGCTGGGAATTATGATGTTAGGGTCATTCACTACAAATCGGATGAATGAAGAAAATAAAAGGCCATCAAACTTGCTGATGGCCTTTTTCACTTACTCGATATCGAGCGGGTCTTCGGAGAGGATTATCCCGGTGTTGTCGGCGTAAAGGTGGTCGCCGGAGAAGAATGTCACGCCGCCAAAGTTGACGCGCACATCGCTTTCCCCAATCCCCTCTCCTGAAGCACCTACCGGAATTGCGGCAATCGCCTGAATGCCGATATCCAGTTCTTCCAGATCGTCTACCTGGCGGACTGAGCCGTAGATGACCAGACCTTCCCATTCATTCTGTACGGCCAGTCGTGCCAGTTCGGCATCGACCAGCGCACGACGGACAGAACCGCCACCATCGACCAGCAGAATGCGACCACGGCCATTTTGTTCGAGCAGATCGTACAGCAACCCGTTGTCCTCGAAACATTTTACCGTGATGATTTGTCCGCCAAACGACGACCGTCCTCCAAAGTTAGAGAACAGCGGTTCCACGACGTTGACATCTTCCTGATAGATGTCACAAAGCTCGGATGTATCGTATTTCATAGGCTTAACGTTCAGTTGCTGCGAGAATTTTTAGTATATCGCGCTATGTGTACTGTTGGCAAAATCATCAATTGTTAATTGATATTTGTCAGTTAAAGAGACCACTGACTTAAGAAAATTCCAACGACAAACAGCAAGTTAGTTAATAGCGCCGCTTTTACGGTGCGTTCCAGCATCGGACGCATTGCCGCAGGATCCATTTCGCGCATCACGTAACGCGCCTGTTTGAAAAGCAGCGGAGCGGCAAGGATAAACAGCCATCCCCACAGACTTTGTAGCGAAAACAGGTTAAACAGCGCCAGGCAGACCAGCGTACCCATCAGCAGGCAGGCATGGTAGCGGCGGGCATTGACGGCACCTAAACGTACTACCAGCGTGTTCTTGCCGTTCTCTCTGTCGCTGTTGATATCGCGCAGGTTGTTGACGTTGAGCACGGCAGTTGCCAGCAGGCCACAGGCGGTGGCAGGCAGAATCAGCGCCGGAATCAGCGTATGCGCCTGCAGATACCAGCTTCCCATCACGCTAAGCCAGCCAAAGAATACCAGCACGGAAATATCGCCCAGACCGATATATCCGTAAGGGCGATTACCCACGGTGTAGGTGATCGCCGCGATAATCGACAGGCCCCCAAGTACCAGGAAACCGACAAAATCCGCCAGCGTGTGGCAGGCCACAGCAACCAGGGCCAGACCTGACAGACAAATCAACACCACGGTGACGATCAGTGCACGCTTCATCTGCTGTTGGGTGATAACCCCTTTTTGCATACCGCGCAGCGGTCCAATGCGGTCGGGCTTGTCGCTGCCTTTGACCGCATCGCCATAGTCGTTAGCGAGGTTGGACAGAATTTGCAGCAGTCCTGCCGTAATCAATGCCAACAGAGCAACCAGCGGATCGAAGTATCCTTGCCACCATGCTAATGCCGTACCGACGATGATCGCCGCGAAGGCGAGCGGTAAGGTCTTAGGTCGTAAACTTTCCAGCCAGGCTTGTGAGCGGCTAATTTTTTGTTGTTCAGTCATATTTAGCGCCAATAAAAATGGGGCTTTATCAGCCCCATCAACAGTGATGAAAATGCATTGAACGCGATTATAGGATAAAACGGCTCAGATCTTCATCTGCGACCAGCGCATCCAGATGTTTGCTCACATATTCGGCATCAATTGTGATGCTTTGGCCGTTTAAATCGCTCGCATCATAGGAAATATCTTCCATCAGACGCTCGAGAACGGTATGCAGACGACGTGCACCGATGTTTTCGGTGGTTTCATTGACCTGCCAGGCCGCTTCGGCAATGCGTTTAATGCCCGATTCGGTGAAGTTGATGTCCACACCTTCGGTCGCCATCAGCGCTTTGTACTGGACGGTGATGGAGGCATTAGGTTCGGTAAGGATACGCTCAAAATCGCTGGTGGTCAGCGCCTGCAGCTCGACACGAATCGGCAGACGACCCTGCAGTTCCGGGATCAGGTCAGACGGTTTCGCTACCTGGAATGCGCCAGAGGCGATAAACAGAATGTGGTCTGTTTTCACCATACCGTGTTTAGTGGAGACCGTGCAGCCTTCAACCAGCGGCAGCAGGTCGCGCTGTACGCCTTCACGGGACACGTCCGGGCCGGAGGATTCGCCGCGCTTACAGATTTTGTCGATTTCGTCGATAAACACGATTCCGTGTTGCTCAACGGCGTCGATAGCTTCCTGTTTCAGCTCTTCCGGATTCACCAGTTTGGCCGCTTCTTCTTCAATCAGCAGCTTCATCGCGTCTTTGATTTTCAGCTTACGCGGTTTTTGCTTCTGACCGCCCAGGTTCTGGAACATGGACTGTAGCTGGCTGGTCATCTCTTCCATTCCCGGAGGCGCCATGATTTCAACGCCCATCGGTGCGGCCGCGAGATCGATTTCGATCTCTTTATCATCCAGCTGGCCTTCACGCAGTTTTTTACGGAACGCCTGACGCGCTGCAGAAGGTTCCTGCGGCTGCTCTGACTGTCCCCAGTTATTTTTAGCCGGTGGGATCAGCACGTCGAGAATGCGCTCTTCCGCCATCTCTTCGGCACGGAAGCGGTTTTTCTCGATGGCCTGAACGCGGACCATTTTGATGGCAGCATCGGTCAGATCGCGGATGATAGAGTCAACTTCTTTACCAACATAGCCGACTTCGGTGAATTTTGTTGCTTCAACTTTGATGAACGGCGCGTTGGCCAGTTTTGCCAGACGACGGGCGATTTCGGTTTTACCGACGCCGGTTGGGCCAATCATCAGAATGTTTTTCGGCGTAACTTCATGGCGCAGCTCTTCGTTGAGCTGCATGCGGCGCCAGCGGTTACGCAGGGCAATCGCCACGGAACGCTTAGCGTTATCCTGGCCGATGATGTGTTTGTTCAGTTCGCTGACAATTTCGCGTGGGGTCATTTCAGACATGGGGGATCCTTACGCTTTGGAGTTCAATTCTTCGATGGTATGGAAGTGGTTGGTATAAATGCAGATATCCCCTGCAATATCCAACGCTTTCTCAGCAATCTCGCGTGCGCCAAGCTCGGTGTTTTCCAGCAGAGCGCGTGCAGCAGCCTGGGCGTAGGGACCGCCGGAGCCGATGGCAATCAGATCGTTTTCTGGCTGGATGACGTCGCCGTTACCGGTGATGATGAGTGATGCAGTTTCATCCGCAACGGCCAGCAGCGCTTCGAGTTTGCGCAGCATACGGTCGGTACGCCAGTCTTTTGCCAGTTCAACGGCAGCTTTCACCAGGTGACCCTGGTGCATTTCCAGCTTGCGTTCAAACAGTTCAAACAGCGTGAATGCATCCGCAGTACCGCCCGCAAAGCCCGCGATGACTTTGTCGTTGTACAGACGGCGGACTTTCTTCACGTTGCCTTTCATTACGGTGTTACCCAGTGTGGCCTGACCATCACCGGCGATTACCACATGGCCGTTACGGCGTACGCTTACTATTGTTGTCACGAGCAGACCCCTTGGTTACAAATGCAAAACACAGGCCCCGCGCAGTATGCGGGGCGTAATGCAAGTATAGATGGGGGGGATTTTGGGGGTTTCAACCCCCAGTGGCGAGTCGAATGCAGTTTGTGTGACCAGCAACTTTCAGGCGGCTGATGGTGTTGTCGGCATTCTCTTTGCCTTTGACCGGACCAATGACCACGCGATTCCAGCCGTTATTGGTGGTAATACGTGAGTTGAAGCCTTCAAAAGCCAACTGCGCGCGCACGGTTTCTGCCTGCTCAGCGCCTTTAAATGAGCCGCACTGTACCATCCAGCGGCGTTCATCTTTTTTCTCCGCCGTCTGTTTTGGCGGCTGCGTTTCATTTGTTATCGGCGCGGGCGGCTGCGTTTTCGGCTGAGCGGCGGTGGTATGCGCAGGTGTTTGCAGTAGATCCTGATACGGCTGTTGTGCCGCCGGTTTTGGCTGCGCCTTCGGCTGCTGTACCGGTGCGGCTTGCGCAGTACGCGTTTGCTGCTGCTGGTTCGGCTGTTCCGTTACCCGTTGGCGCGGCTGTTGAGCCTGCTGTTGGGTGTTATTCCACTGTTGCTGTTGCACCTGACGCTGACGCTGCAGCGTTTGCTGGCGTTGTTCAGCAGTTTGTTCGTTCCACGGTACTTCGTTGAGCTGCGTTGGCTGTTGGCGCATATCGGCCTGCATTTGCGCCAACAACTGGCGCTGCTCATTGGTAAGCTGATCGGCGTTCAGTACCTCGCCGCCTGCAGACGGTTCGGTAGGCGCACGTACGCCAGGCTGACGGCTTTCCAGCTCTTTGATGTATCGCCAGCGCTCTTCCGGTTTTGGCGGGATGCCATTACCGGTGACTTTCTGGTTTTGCAGCGTTTCGGACTCTTCTTTCTTGTGATGCGTAATGAAGTACAGACCACCGATAAAGGTCACGAGTACGGCTGCAGCAATAGCAACCATAGCGGGCGATACCGCAGGCGTATTGCGTTGTTTTTTCCGTGATGTGCTCTTCTTGCGCCGCGAAGGTGCCGGTTGGCCGCGACGTACATAATCTCGTTGTGCCACTATCGTTTCGCTGTATTTATTCGTTCGTCAGCCCGCCATGTTACTTAAGCGGCGGGCCTTTGACCAGACAGGGGAGTCCGAAAGCACTTTACTTTACGTCAGTGCCCGGGTAGTGCCCCGAATAATAAGCTCGCAGTCCAGTAAACGTGAGCCACTGCTGACGTTCTGACCTTGTAGTTGATCGAGCAGTAACAGCATAGCTTCACGTCCGATATCGAAACGCGGCTGTGCGACGGTTGTCAGGGGTGGATCACAAAATTCCGTGAGCGAAATATTATCAAAGCCAATGATGGATAAATCGTCAGGTACCTTCAGACCCTGACGTTTGGCGTAAGAGAGTGCCCCCAGCGCCATGACATCGCTGTGGCAAAAGACCGCAGTAGGTGGCTGTGGAAGCTCAAGGAGTTGCTTAAGCGCATTGGCTCCCGCTTCATAGGTAAAGTCACCACGCGCGATGAAATGCGGATCGACCGTAATTCCACTGCGGCGCAATGCCTGAACGTAACCTTGCAGACGGTAATGGCACAGCGGCATATCCTCTGGTCCGGCGATACAGCCAATGCGTTTATGCCCCAGTTCCAGCAGATAGTTCATCGCGTTGAAGGCGGCGGTGAGATTATCAATGTGCACGGTGGGGAGTTCCAGCTCTGGCGCGAACTCGTTGGACATGACCATCGGCGGCAAGTTGCGCTGCTCTTCCACGCTGGCATCAAACGGCAGGCGCGAGCTGAGCAGCACCATGCCATCGATCTGCTTGGTGATAATGAGGTTGAGGAAGGTCTTTTCCTGCTGATTCTGGTGGGCGCAGTCGCCGATAAGCACCAGATATCCCTGCTCAGCGGCGGTCACTTCTATGCCGCGAATCACTTCGCTAAAAAACGGATCGCAGATATCCGGCACAATCACCAGAATGGTACGTGATTCATTACGCTTAACGTTGCGTCCCATTGATTGGGGTAAATATCCCACTTCCAGCGCAGCCTGTTCAACCTTGTTACGGGTTGACTGCGAGACTTTGTCCGGGTTCATTAATGCGCGGGATACGGTTGCCGTTGAGACTTTCGCCTTCAGAGCAACATCTTTCATCGTAGCGGCGGCAACCTGCTTATTCGGTTTCACTCTTTCTCCTCGCCAGAGAGCTGCTGGCACAGACTCGTCCTTGAATAGCCTTCATCTGAAACATTTTTATCAGATAGTTAATGGAAGCGGTTACAGAATTTTCATAAAAAGTGTGATGGATCTTTAATTTTACGATCCGCCTCGCATCGTGAGGGATTATCCCTCGATGGGATCGACATCCAGCACCCATTTAACCTTACGTGCATCGGGTAACGTATTGATCAGCGCCAGCGTACCGCTGACGATATGCTGCAGGCGAATTCGCGACGGATGTTGCAACAAAATTTGCCAGCGATAGCGACCGCCGCGCTTGGGGGCCAGGGCGGGAACCGGGCCGAGCACCCACAGTTTGTCATCGGCAAGCGGACTGGCCTGGATCAGATTTCGCAACTGTTGTAAGAACATTGGCGCATGCTGGTTGTTATGATCTTCTGCCCGCACGATCACATGGCTGGTCCACGGTGGAAGCTGGAGCGTTTGTCGCTCGGCCAGCGCCTGCTCGGCAAACGCGTCATAACCTTTGTACAGCAAAGTTTGCAGCAGCGGATGCTCAGGATGGTGCGTTTGTAGCACCACTTCGCCCTGTTTCCCGGCGCGTCCTGCTCGCCCGGAGACCTGCGTGTAAAGCTGGGCGAAGCGTTCTGCCGACCGGAAATCTGCAGAGAACAGCGCGCCGTCAACGTCCAGAAGCGCCACCAGGGTGACGTCCGGGAAGTGGTGGCCTTTGGCCAGCATTTGCGTGCCGATCAGAATTCGTGCGCCGCCGCGATGTACTTCCGCCAGATGCTGCTCCAGCGACCCTTTACGGCTGGTGGTGTCGCGATCGATGCGTGAGATTGGCACGCCGGGGAAAAAAGGGGCCAGAGCCTGCTCAAGCTGTTCGGTGCCGAGTCCAACCGGAACCATATGCGTTGAGCCGCAGGAAGGGCACTGACGTGGTATTGGGCGCTGGCTGTCGCAGTGGTGGCAGCGTAAATGGTGCTGTGCCTGATGCAGCGTGTAGTAGTGATCGCAGCGCGGACATTCGGCAATCCAGCCGCAGTCATGGCACAGCAGCGCAGGAGCAAAGCCCCGGCGGTTCAAAAACAGAATCACCTGGTTATCCGCCTGCAGGTGCTGACGCATACGGGTGATAAGCGCAGGGGCGAGTCCGGCCTGCACCTGCTGACCTTTGAGATCCAGCACGTGCTGAGTGGCGGGGCGCGCATTTCCGGCGCGTCGCGTCAGGCGCAGCATGCGATATTTTTTCTGTCGCACGTTGCACAGCGTTTCCAGAGCCGGAGTGGCTGAGCCGAGAATAATCGGGATCTGCTCGCTGTGGGCGCGATAAACCGCGAGATCGCGCGCATGATAGCGCCAGCCTTCCTGCTGTTTATAAGAGCTGTCGTGCTCTTCGTCGATGACAATCACGCCGAGATTTTTAAACGGTGTAAACAGCGACGAGCGCGTGCCGATAACAATCGCCGCTTCGCCATTTTTTGCTTTCAGCCAGGCCGAAAGACGTTCGCTGTCGTTCAAACCGGAGTGCAGGACTTCGACCGGCGCATTGAAGCGTTCGCGAAAACGGGCAATAGTTTGCGGCGTCAGGCCAATCTCCGGCACCATCACCAGCGCCTGCTTGCCCTGGGCCAGGACATTTTCCAGTACGCTTAGATAGACCTCTGTTTTGCCTGAGCCCGTCACGCCCGCTAATAGCCAGGCGCTAAAACTGTCCGCGGCGCTGTGAATCGCCCCGACGGCGGTGGCTTGCTCGGTGTTCAGTCGAAGACGCTCACCGGAAACCGCGTAGTGGGTACGCCAGTCGCTAAAACCAGGCGTTTCACTCGCCAGATCGCACAGCCCTTTTTTCCGCAGCGCTTGTAATGCGGCGTCATTAAATTCGAGTTCAGCCACCTGGTCGCGCCAGATTTTTCCCTGGCGTAGCGCAGCCAGCGCCTGCTGTTGCTTGGGAGAGCGCTTCAGGCTGTTGAGATCAATAACCTGGCCTTCTTCAGTGGCAAACCAGTACCATATAGGCGCGTTTCTCGCCGGGCGTCCCTGGCGCAGCAGAATCGGCAGGGCGTGAAACAGTACGTCGCCGATAGGATGGTGATAATAGTCAGCCGCCCACAACAGCAGACGCCAGACGGAGGTCGAATAAACCGGCTCGCTGTCCAGCACTTCGAGAACGGCTTTCAATTCGCTTAGCGGCAGTTCGCTGTGCTCGCTGACGGATAGAACGATGCCCACGCGCTCCTGTTGCTTGCCAAAGGGCACGCGTACACGACACCCGGCTTTGGCGCTCATGCCTTCCGGCAGCAGGTAGTCAAAGGTGCGAGGTAGCGGAACGGGTAAGGCAACGTGCGCAACGGGCATTGAATCATCCTGACTTGAAATCTGGCGGGTTAGTATACACATTAGTGAAGGGTAGAATGCGGATCAGTTTGCATGAGCAGGTTAATTTCTGTATGATTCGCCGCCTTTGATGCAAATTGATTGCGTCAAACAATGACCATTACCCGAGAGTTTCAGGCTGTTGATGCAGCGTGAAAGGTGACGGGGAATAATTAACATCGCGTGGTGTCTGGCGTTAGGGCTGGAAGAGCGACGCGGCCTTAAACCGAGGTTTTCCCATGAAAAAAGATATTCACCCGAAATACGAAGAAATTACTGCAAACTGCTCTTGCGGTAACGTCATGAAAATCCGCTCTACCGTCGGTCACGATCTGAACCTGGACGTGTGCGGTCAGTGCCACCCGTTCTATACTGGCAAGCAGCGTGATGTTGCTACCGGTGGCCGTGTTGATCGCTTCAACAAGCGTTTCAGCATCCCAGGCAGCAAGTAAGTTTCAGCTGTCAGAAAAAAGCGCCTTATGGCGCTTTTTTTGTATCTGCGCCTGCAGACTGAAATTCGTATTGATGTATTGAATAATGTCTTTTATTTAATAAATAAAACAGCGTTTTTATTTTTACGATAAAATGTTTCAACTGGTGATCTGCGTCCTTTTTATCTTCTTGTTTTTGCCACTTATGCCAATCTTTGGCAAAATACCAAAGGTTTCTTCCTTCTTTCTAAAATACACTTTCGTGGAAATATAAAATTATTCTTATTCCTTCATCGTTTCTTCATTTATGGACGGAGCGAGATGGGCAATTTCCTAGATTTAGTGTGAAGAGGGATGGTCATGAAATTTAAATCCGCGTTATTACTGATTTCATTATTCTCTGCGGCCGCGCAAGCGGGTTATGTTGATTATCGACATGAATATTATGATGATGGTCGTAATTACGACCGTGTTTATATGTCGCATCGTTTTGCTACGGGTTTTGGTGTCGCAGTCGAGGCCATTTCACGTTCCGAAAATACGCAATCTAATGATGCGTGGAATAATATGGAAAGTAATGGCAACGAGTATACGGCGAGCTACCAGTTCACCTGGAAAGACCTTGTCTGGCAGCCGGGTATTGCGATCGAAACGGGCGATAACATCGCGATTTATAAGCCTTATATTCGCGTGCAGTATAACATCAATGACCATTGGTGGACCGCGTTCCGCTATCGCCAGGAGTACATGCGCAGAAACACTGACGGCAAGGATGACCGCATGGTCTATCGTCCGGAAGCATGGCTCGGTTATAACATCAATGACTGGATGTTTGAGCTAAATGGCATTTATAAAATTGCCGATAGCGAAGATTTATATAACAACCGAAAAGACGATTACGAATATAACTTCCGTGTGGCGTATAAAATAGGCTCATGGGTTCCATTTGTTGAGGTAGGTAACGTTTCCTCGGGGTATAACACCACAACCACAGACGATCGTCAGACCCGCTATCGCGTTGGTCTCGGTTATAACTTCTGACCGTTAATACACTTCGTATCGAATTATTACGCTGAGCATCGGTATACGCATAGTTTGCGTGAATAATGTGTCTAAGGAGTTAACATCATGTCTAATGATGGAACAATGATCGGAAGCAATCAAAATATTGCTGTCAGGCCTTTCGGATTAAGAGATAAATTCGGTTATTTATGTGGTGACCTCGGAACCTGTTTTATTCTTGGGCTGGTAAATAGTTTTTTAATGATTTATTACACCAACGTACTCGGTATTTCCGGTGTTATTGTTGGTTCACTCTATTTTGTGACCAAACTCTTTGATGCGTTTGTCGACGTTGGCGTAGGGCGCTTATGTGATACCTCTAAACTGACGGTACATGGGCGATTTAACCCCTGGGTGCGCCGCATGAAGTACCCGTTTTGCATCATTGCGGTCGTTCTGTTCCTGCCGTTTGTGCATGATTTTTCTTATACGGCGAAAATTATCTACATCTGCTGTTCCTATTTTATTTACGGTTCGCTGTTATCGACAGTGAGTATTCCGTATGGCGCCATGTCTGCGGCGATTAGCTCGAATCCGGAAGATCGCGTATCGCTGTCAACCTGGCGCAGCGTTGGGTCCGCCATCGGCGGCGGGACAACCGGCTTTTTTATTCCGATCCTGATGTACACCACTCTGGTGGACGGAAGCCAGGTGATCTCTGGACAGCATTTCTTCTGGATTGCCATTGGTTGTTCTGTGCTGGGGTTTATCTTTTTAACGTTGACCTGTCAGTTAACGACGGAACGCGTGCGGGTGGAAAGAAAAGAGAGCATGCCGGTTTCTGTGCTGCTGAAGGGGCTGATACGCAATAAAGCGCTGATTGTTTTAGTGGTTGTGGATCTGCTGATTGTGATTAATCAGGGGTTGTCTGGTACCAACATGACTTACCTGTTTAATGACTATTTCCATAACAAAGAGGCCATGTCCGTTGCATTGCTATTCACCTTTGGCTCTCTGGTTTTGCTGGCACCCTCGGCATCCTGGCTCACGAAGCGCTTTGGTAAGAAAGAAGCCAGCGTAGGCGCGCTGCTCTTTGCGGTAGCCATGTATGTGATTATGTACTTCACTCACATTACCGACGCGAAGGTTTATTTGGTTTTCCTGTTCCTGGCGACGCTGGGTGCCGGGTTATTCAACCTGATGATTTGGGCGTTTATGACCGATGTGTGTGATTATCACCAGTATGTCACCGGCGATCGTGAAGATGGGACCGTCTATGGCGTGAACTTCTTCGCCCGCAAGGTTGGCCAGGCGTGCGCTGGGGCTATTGGCGGCTTTATGCTGGCCATCATTGGTTATCAATCTTCGTCAACGGGCGGCGCTGTGCAAACCAGCATTGTGCAGGAAAACATCTATACGATGGCAAATCTGTTACCGGCTTTATGCCTGTTTTTGGCAGCGGTCATTCTGATTTATTTCTATCCATTGAACCGTAAAGAGACGCTCAAAATGGAAGAAACATTGAATAAGATTAATGGTATCAGTAAGTAACGTAGTGAGAAGCGGCGGGAGTAATCCCGCCTTTTCTCATCTGTCTTGAAAAATCAGTATTCCCACGTTTCCGGGTTGATACCCAGTTCACGCATGATTACCTTTGCTTCTTCCGGGATTTCATCGCTGCGCTCTTTACGCAGGTCGTCATCGTTGGGTAATGGTTGCCCGGTAAAAGCATGCAGAAACGCTTCACACAGCAGTTCGCTGTTGGTGGCGTGACGCAGGTTGTTAACCTGACGACGCGTGCGTTCATCGGTAAGGATTTTTAACACCTTCAGAGGAATGGAAACCGTAATTTTTTTGACTTGCTCACTCTTCTTACCGTGCTCAGCGTATGGGCTGATATATTCGCCGCTCCATTCAGCCATGAGATACCTAATCCTCTTTGTCATTAATATTGAGGCCAGAACCTGAGCCCGGACCATAATTGCGCGTAGTTTATCGTAGTGGCGTGGCCCTGACACGAAGTAAGCCGACGCAGATGTACGCTAATGCATATAATTTTAACGGCTATTTCCGGTTTGCTCAATCTATACGCAAAGAAGTTTAGATGTCCAGATGTATTGACGGCTATCGTAACTATGATTACTCTGGTGTCTGACTTTTCACCGACTCAGCCAGGATCTCCTCAATATGACGCGTAAACAGGCCACCATCGCAGTGCGTAGCGGGTTAAATGACGACGAACAATACGGTTGCGTTGTCCCGCCGATCCACCTCTCCAGCACCTATAACTTTACCGGTTTTAATGAGCCTCGCGCCCATGACTATTCGCGCCGTGGTAACCCAACGCGTGATGTCGTTCAGCGTGCGCTGGCGGAACTGGAAGGTGGGGCGGGGGCAGTACTGACCAATACCGGCATGTCGGCGATTCATCTGGTGACCACGGTATTCCTCAAGCCTGGCGATCTGCTGGTCGCACCGCACGACTGCTACGGCGGGAGTTATCGTCTGTTTGACAGCCTGGCAAAGCGTGGCTGTTATCGCGTACTGTTTGTCGATCAAGGAGATGAGCAGGCGTTGCAGGCGGCACTGGCGGAAAAACCGAAGCTGGTGCTGGTAGAAAGCCCAAGCAACCCGCTGTTGCGCGTGGTGGATATCGCGAAAATCTGCCAGCTGGCGCGCGAGGCTGGTGCGGTCAGCGTGGTGGACAACACTTTTTTAAGCCCGGCACTGCAAAATCCACTGGCATTAGGCGCCGATCTGGTGTTGCATTCATGCACGAAATATTTAAACGGTCACTCCGACGTAGTGGCTGGTGTGGTGATAGCAAAAGAGCCGGAAACGGTCACTGAACTGGCATGGTGGGCGAATAATATTGGTGTGACCGGCGGCGCGTTTGATAGTTATCTGCTGTTGCGCGGCCTGCGTACTCTGTCACCTCGTATGGAGGTGGCGCAACGTAATGCTCAGGCGATTGTGGATTATCTGCAAACTCAGCCGCTGGTGAAAAAATTGTATCACCCGTCATTGCCGGATAATCAGGGTCATGAGATTGCCGCGCGTCAGCAAAAAGGGTTTGGCGCGATGTTGAGTTTTGAGCTGGATGGCGATGAGCAAACGCTGCGTCGCTTCCTCGGCGGGTTGTCATTGTTTACGCTGGCGGAATCGTTAGGGGGCGTTGAAAGTCTGATCTCCCATGCCGCAACCATGACACACGCGGGAATGGCGCCAGAAGCGCGTGCTGCTGCCGGAATTTCGGAAACGCTGTTGCGTATCTCCACCGGTATTGAAGATGGCGAAGATTTAATTGCCGACCTGGAAAATGGCTTCCGGGCTGCAAACAAGGGGTAAACATGAGTGTGATTGCGCAGGCAGGGACGAAGGGTCGTCAACTGCACAAATTTGGTGGTAGTAGTCTGGCTGATGTGAAATGTTATCTGCGTGTCGCAGGCATTATGGCGGAGTACTCGCAGCCTGATGACATGATGGTTGTTTCAGCCGCAGGCAGTACCACTAACCAGTTGATCAGCTGGCTAAAATTAAGCCAGACCGATCGTCTGTCTGCGCATCAGGTTCAACAGGCGTTACGTCGCTATCAGAGTGAGCTTATCAGCGGTTTGTTGCCTCCTGAGGTGGCGGATGGGCTGATCGGCGCGTTTATTCACGATCTGGAGCGTCTGGCTGGGTTACTCGACAGCGGCGTGAATGATGCCGTCTATGCTGAAGTCGTCGGGCATGGCGAGGTGTGGTCGGCGCGTTTGATGTCTGCCGTCCTTAACCAACAGGGGCTGGAGTCAGCCTGGCTGGATGCGCGCGATTTTTTACGTGCCGAGCGCGGCGCTCAGCCGCAGGTGGATGAAGGTCTTTCTTACCCATTGCTGCAACAACTGCTGGCGCAGCATCCGGGCAAACGCCTGGTCGTTACCGGTTTCATTAGCCGCAGCAACGCCGGTGAGACGGTACTGCTGGGGCGTAACGGCTCCGACTACTCGGCGACGCAGGTTGGCGCGTTGGCGGGGGTTTCCCGCGTAACCATCTGGAGCGATGTCGCCGGGGTTTACAGCGCGGATCCGCGTAAAGTAAAAGATGCCTGTCTGCTGCCGCTGCTGCGTCTGGATGAAGCCAGCGAGCTGGCGCGTCTGGCGGCTCCGGTTCTGCATGCCCGCACCCTCCAACCAGTTTCCGGCAGCGATATCGATCTCCAGTTGCGTTGTAGCTATACGCCGGAGCAGGGATCGACGCGTATTGAACGCGTGCTGGCTTCCGGTACCGGGGCACGTATTGTGACCAGCCATGATGACGTTTGCCTGATTGAGTTTCAGGTTCCCACTGGCCAGGACTTTAAACTGGCCTATAAAGAGATTGATCAGATTTTAAAACGCACCCAGGTGCGTCCGCTGGCAGTGGGTGTGCATCCTGACCGCCAACTGCTGCAATTTTGCTATACCTCCGAAGTCGCTGATGGCGCACTGAAAATTCTGGATGAAGCTGGCCTGCCGGGCGAGCTGCGTCTGCGCCAGGGGCTGGCGCTGGTGGCGATGGTTGGGGCGGGCGTCACCCGTAACCCGCTGCACTGCCATCGCTTTTGGCAACAGCTGAAAGGTCAGCCGGTCGAATTCACCTGGCAGTCGGAAGAGGGCATTAGCCTGGTCGCCGTCTTGCGTACCGGGCCAACGGAGAGCCTGATTCAGGGTCTGCACCAGTCAATCTTCCGCGCGGAAAAACGCATTGGTCTGGTGCTGTTCGGCAAAGGTAACATTGGGTCGCGCTGGCTGGAGCTGTTTGCCCGCGAGCAGAGCACGCTCTCGGCGCGTACCGGATTAGAGTTCGTGCTGGCAGGAGTGGTTGATAGTCGTCGTAGCCTGCTGAATTACGAAGGGCTGGATGCCAGTCGCGCATTGGCCTTCTTCGATGACGAGGCGGTAGAACAGGATGAAGAGTCATTGTTCCTGTGGATGCGCGCTCACCCGTATGATGATTTAGTGGTGCTGGACGTCACTGCCAGCGAGCAGTTGGCGGAGCAGTATCTGGATTTCGCCAGTCATGGCTTCCACGTTATCAGTGCCAACAAGCTGGCGGGGGCGAGCAGCAGTAATAATTACCGCCAGATTCATGACGCCTTTGAAAAAACCGGTCGCCACTGGCTGTATAACGCCACCGTCGGCGCAGGCTTGCCGATCAACCATACCGTGCGCGATCTGATTGATAGCGGAGATACTATTCTGTCGATCAGTGGGATCTTCTCCGGCACGTTGTCGTGGTTGTTCCTGCAATTTGATGGCACGGTCCCGTTCACCGATCTGGTGGATCAGGCGTGGCAGCAGGGTCTGACTGAACCTGATCCGCGCGTGGATCTTTCCGGCAAAGATGTGATGCGCAAGCTGGTGATTCTGGCGCGTGAAGCGGGTTACGACATCGAACCGGACCAGGTACGCGTAGAATCTCTGGTGCCTGCGCACTGTGAAGCAGGTTCTATTGACCATTTCTTTGAAAATGGCGATGAGCTGAACGAGCAGATGGTGCAACGCCTGGAAGCGGCACGTGAAATGGGATTGGTGCTACGCTATGTGGCGCGTTTTGACGCTAACGGTAAGGCACGCGTTGGCGTTGAAGCGGTACGCCCTGAGCACCCGCTGGCGGCGCTGCTGCCGTGCGATAACGTCTTCGCCATTGAAAGCCGTTGGTATCGTGATAACCCGCTGGTCATTCGCGGACCGGGGGCGGGCCGCGATGTGACCGCCGGGGCGATTCAGTCTGATATCAACCGCCTAGCGCAACTGCTGTAGTTTTTGTTGCCGGATAACATGTGTAAACATCGCCCTCAATGAGGGCGTTGTATTTATCTGCCAGCGATCTTATCGCCTGAAACACCGAATGGGCAGAGTAACGGGTACTTTGCTCAAATTCCGTCTGTTGCCGCAACCAGGCGAGAAAACGATGGCTTGCCGCCAGGGTTATTGACGCGCTTTCTTCAACCCGCCCCTGCGTTAACAAACACACCATTTTACGCATATCGCCTCGTTGCCAGATTTGCCACTGATTTCGCCACCATCCCTGATACGTTTTACCCAGCAATTGCCAGGGCAGCGTGCGCTTATCGTTATTCATTTCTTCATCAATAAACCACAGCGAGGCGCGATGATGGCGAAACTGTTCCGCCCATGCGGTAATCGCTGCGCCGCGCAGGAAGCATTCGTGGGCAATAATATGGGTTTTTACCTCTGGCCACAGATGGCTCAGCAGGCGGAAATGCCCATGGGCAGTAATGACCGGGCGTAAAATCGCGCCGCTGGCGTTCCGTTTAAGTATGGCGCTGCCGTACTGGATTTCATCAAACTGGCTGCGGCGTAAAAACTGGGTTTCCCGCTGACTCACTCGCTCAATGATATCGTCGTGAATGACTGTTGGCTCAGCACTGCCACGCCAGCGGTAAAGCAATGATATGCCGGCAGTGTGCGGCGTGAAGTTGCTGGAAATATGCAGAACATTGCCGCGAATAGCGTCAAAAGAGAGTAATACATAGAGTTGCTGGCCTGCACTAACGCCCTGAAAAGGGACGAGCAAGGGAATCGTCGCTATTTGTTCTGGCAAAACGATGCCGGTGGGAGGCGCCTGCTTTGGTGTCCACACTTTTTTGCAGTTTCGGCACTGGACGCGCTGGCTGCCCTGGGGATTATGCCCATAGCGGATGATTTCTCGTTGGTAGCAACATGGGCAAAACTGACCACGATTAGCGGCAAAATCCGCTAAATATGCCGACAACCAGCAACGGAACTGTTCCTCATCAAACAGCGGTGGAAGGCTGCCGCATGCCCGACAATGCAGTGCGGCATAACCCAGCCGATATTCTGGCCAGCTGTAATCAGCTGAACTCGCCAGCCCCAGATTTTTGCAGCCAAAGGATTTGCAGCAATTGATAGTGAACAGTGACGTCATCCTGTTACCAACGATTTTTAATGGTCGTTGATTTTGGCCTGCAACTATCACTGATGGATGTGAGTTTTCTCACATAAAAAAACCTTTCAGAACGTAACGTAGCGAATCTTTATATGACTGAAAGGGATTGGTTATGAAGCTAAAAATGCTTGCTGTCGGTGTTCTGGTATCTTTACCGCTCTGGGCGAGTGCCAAAGATGTCACGATTATTTATACCAACGATCTCCATGCCCATGTCGAACCTTATAAAGTGCCATGGATTGCCAATGGCACACGAGATATTGGCGGTTGGGCCAATATCTCGGCGATGGTGAAGCAGGAGAAAGCGAAAAATAGCGCCACCTGGTTTTTGGATGCTGGCGACTATTTCACCGGGCCATATATCAGCAGCCTGACCAAGGGGAAGGCGATTATCGATATCATGAACACCATGAGTTTTGACGCTGTCACCATGGGTAATCATGAATTCGATCACGGTTGGGACAATACGCTGCTGCAACTGAGCCAGGCAAAGTTTCCGATCGTGCAGGGCAACATCTTTTACCAAAACAGCAGCAAAATGTTCTGGGATAAGCCTTACACCATTATTGAAAAAGATGGCGTAAAGATAGGCGTGATTGGCCTGCACGGCGTGTTTGCTTTTGATGATACGGTTTCCGCTGCGACACGTGTCGGGATCGAGGCGCGGGATGAAGTGAAGTGGTTGCAACGCTATATCGATGAGCTGAAAGGCAAAGTCGATCTCACCGTGGCGCTGATCCATGAAGGCACGCCAGCGCGTCAGTCCAGTCTGGGGGGCACCGATGTACGCCGTGCGCTGGATAAAGACATCCAGACCGCAGGCCAGGTGCAGGGGCTGGACATCCTGATCACCGGTCATGCGCATGTGGGCACGCCGGAGCCGATTAAAGTAGGTAACACCCTGATTCTGTCTACCGACAGCGGCGGCATTGATGTGGGTAAACTGGTGCTGGATTACCAGCAAAAACCGCATCAATTTACCGTGAAGAACTTCGAGCTGAAAACCATTTTTGCTGATGAGTGGCAGCCAGACCCGCAGACGAAACAGGTCATTGATGGCTGGAATAAAAAGCTCGATAAAGTGGTGCAGCAGACGGTTGCCAACGCGCCGGTTGAGCTGACGCGTGCTTACGGTGAATCTTCTTCGCTGGGAAATCTGGCGGCAGATGCGTTGCTGGTTGCGGCGGGTAAAGATACCCAGTTAGCGCTCACTAACTCGGGCGGCATTCGGAATGAAATCCCTGCTGGAGTCATCACCATGGGCGCAGTCATTAGCACCTTCCCGTTCCCGAATGAGCTGGCAACCATGGATCTCACCGGGAAGCAGTTACGTAGCCTGATGGAGCACGGCGCGGGTTTAAGCAACGGTGTATTGCAGGTGTCCAAAGGACTGGAGATGAAGTATGACAGCAGTAAACCGGTTGGTCTGCGGGTTAGCGTATTGACGTTAAACGGCAAACCCATTGAGGATGCCACGGTTTATCACATTGCCACCAATAGCTTCCTGGCGGACGGCGGTGATGGTTTCACGACATTTACTGAAGGTAAAGCGCGTAACACATCCGGCGGTTACTATGTCTCTAATGCGGTCGTGGATTATTTCAAAGCGGGAAATACGCTGACGGATGAACAACTCAAAGGCATGCGTGTGGAAGATGTGAAACCGTAGTGGGGTCAGGCCAGCAGATATTCCGCTGGCCTTTGTTTTAACCTCTGTGGGAGGCAAACACCTCTTTTGCAGCGAACAGGCCGTTTAGTGCTGCCGGGAATCCCGCATAAACAGCCATCTGCATCATCACTTCAATAATCTCTTCCTGCGTTAAGCCAACGTGCAGCGCGGCGGCGATGTGTACCTTAAGCTGTGGTGCGGCGTTACCCATGGCGGTGAGCGCCGCGACGGTGGCAATTTCTCTACTGCGTAAATCCAGCCCCGGCCTTGAATAGATGTCGCCAAAAGGAAATTCAATCAGGTATTGGGCGAAGTCTGGCGCAATATCCTGCAGACTTTCGACTACCGCATCTCCGCCTTTTCCATCAACCTGTTGCAGCATTCTCTGACCGGTTAAATAGCGTTCTGAATCCATGATAATCACCTCGTGAGTTAGTGTACGGCATGAGGATAGAGCGCGTAGAATGATTGGGGTAATACCGTTTCCGTGATACCTTTTCGGTATGACAACATCGCCTTTGCACTCTCTGGATATCCGCCTTCTACGCTATTTTTCCGTGGTAGCGGAAGAGAACAACATGAGTCGAGCGGCGCAGCGTTTATTTATGTCGCAGCCGCTGCTGAGTCGCCACATTCGCCAGCTTGAAGAGCGCCTGGGGGTGACGCTTTTTGTCCGTCATACCCGTGGACTTACGCTGACGGAGGACGGCCAGCGCGTCCTTGAAATCGTGCGCCCGCTATTGGCGTTAGAGGATAAAACCTGGACGGCGTTGAGTCAGATAGCGAAGACGGGAGAACAAACTCTGCGCTTAGGGCTAAGTACGGCGTTTGAGCAGGGCGTTTTTGCGGCGTTTGAGTCGCAGCTTGCTACGCGTGTACAGAAGCTACATATTGTCCGTCATGGTTCGCCTGAACTGGCGCGTCAGGTGCGTCGGGGAAAACTGGATGCAGCGCTGGTGGCGCTACCGCTTGAGAATTTGGGTCTTAGCGTCACGCCGCTCGGCTGGCAAGAATCGATGATTGCCGCCTTACCCACGCTCTGGCCCGAGGCGGCTCTGCCTTCGCTCTCGTTAACGTCGCTGAACCACCGACCGCTGTTCTGGTTCAAACGTGAACGTAACCCTGCTTTTTTTGATTACACTCGACACATTTTTCGTCGTGCCGGTTACTCTCCTGCTCTTATTGAGGAGCCGATGGAACATGACGTGCTGCTGGCACGGATCGCGCAGGGTGACGGTCTGAGCCTGGTTCCGGCCTCCTTTTCCGCTATCCAGCGTCAGGGCGTGATCTTCCTTCCGCTTACTGATACAGAATTGCGGCTTAGCATGGGGTTAGCGACACTGCCTGAGAACGTAATAAAAGTAGAGTGGCTACAGACGGTCGTGACGCAATCCCTCACCATTTCAAGCTGATGTGAATTTTTTTCACGTTGGCTGAGTATTCCTCACCTTTAACGATGATTTTTGTGTTGACGCCAGCATGCTTTTCCGTCATTTTTACATCTAGACGTCTAAACGTATAGCAGTTCACAACACAACATATAACGACAAAAGATTGATGAGGTAAGGTATGAGCTTTTTTCACGCCAACCAGCGGGAAGCCCTGAATCAGAGCCTGGCAGAAGTGCAGGGTCAGATTAACGTTTCGTTTGAATTTTTCCCGCCGCGCACCAGTGAAATGGAGCAAACCCTGTGGAACTCCATCGATCGCCTGAGCAGCCTGAAGCCGAAGTTTGTTTCAGTTACTTACGGTGCAAACTCTGGTGAGCGCGACCGTACGCATAGCATTATTAAAGGCATTAAGGATCGCACAGGTCTTGAAGCGGTCCCGCACCTGACATGTATTGATGCGACCCGCGATGAGCTGCGTACCATTGCTCAGGACTACTGGCATAACGGTATTCGTCATATTGTTGCCCTGCGCGGCGACCTGCCGCCGGGAAGCGGTAAACCGGATATGTATGCTTCCGACCTGGTGACTCTGCTGAAAGACGTTGCGGACTTCGATATCTCCGTTGCGGCTTACCCGGAAGTGCACCCGGAAGCGAAAAGCGCTCAGGCCGATTTGCTGAACCTGAAGCGTAAGGTTGATGCCGGTGCAAACCGCGCGATCACCCAGTTTTTCTTCGATGTAGAAAGCTATCTGCGCTTTCGCGATCGCTGCGTGTCTGCGGGAATCGATGTGGAAATTATTCCGGGCATCCTGCCGGTATCTAACTTTAAGCAGGCGAAAAAATTTGCTGACATGACCAACGTCCGCATTCCTGCGTGGATGTCGACCATGTTTGATGGTCTTGATGATGACGCGGAAACCCGCAAGCTGGTGGGCGCAAATATCGCCATGGATATGGTGAAAATTCTCAGTCGCGAAGGGGTGAAGGATTTTCACTTCTATACCCTCAACCGTGCCGAGATGAGCTACGCTATTTGTCACACACTGGGTGTAAGACCTAACTAAACAGATGCCCCAGCCCTCTACGGAGGGCTTTTTGTTGATCATTTTGATCTACATCTCTGTAACTTAAAATATAAAAGGAATTAGCTATCGAATCTGTGGGTTATTTCGACTATATCTTATCTCTGGTGGTGTATATCGTAGTCAGAACACTGTAAAGGGAGCATATAGATGAGCATGTCCGACGATAGCCAAAACGCATCAACTGCCGGTAAGTGTCCTTTTCATCAAGGCGGTCACGATCAGAGCGCGGGAGCAGGAACGAATAACCGCGACTGGTGGCCAAATCAACTCCGCGTTGATCTTTTAAACCAACATTCCAACCGTTCGAACCCGCTGGGTGAGGACTTCGACTACCGCAAAGAGTTTAGTAAACTCGACTATTCTGCCCTGAAAGGGGATCTCAGAGCCCTTCTGTCCGAATCTCAACCGTGGTGGCCCGCTGACTGGGGAACCTATGCCGGATTGTTTATCCGCATGGCATGGCACGGCGCGGGAACCTATCGCTCTATCGATGGACGCGGTGGAGCGGGTCGCGGACAGCAGCGTTTTGCACCACTGAACTCCTGGCCGGACAACGTCAGCCTTGATAAAGCGCGTCGTCTGCTGTGGCCAATCAAGCAGAAATATGGTCAGAAAATTTCCTGGGCCGACCTGTTTATCCTCGCGGGTAACGTGGCGCTGGAAAACTCAGGTTTCCGTACCTTTGGCTTTGGTGCCGGTCGTGAAGATGTCTGGGAACCGGATCTCGACGTAAACTGGGGTGATGAAAAAGCCTGGCTGACTCACCGTCACCCGGAAGAGCTGGCAAAAGCGCCGCTGGGCGCCACCGAAATGGGCCTTATTTATGTGAACCCGGAAGGGCCGGACCATAGCGGCGAACCGCTTTCTGCGGCAGCGGCTATTCGCGCGACCTTCGGTAACATGGGGATGAACGACGAAGAAACCGTGGCGCTGATTGGCGGCGGTCATACGTTGGGCAAAACCCACGGCGCAGCAGCGGCATCGCACGTTGGCGCCGATCCAGAATCCGCACCGATTGAAGCGCAGGGCCTGGGTTGGGCCAGCAGCTACGGTAGTGGCGCGGGCGCGGATGCAATTACTTCTGGTCTGGAAGTGGTGTGGACGCAGACGCCTACCCAATGGAGCAACTATTTCTTCGAGAACCTGTTCAAATATGAGTGGGTGCAGACTCGCAGTCCGGCAGGCGCGATTCAGTTTGAAGCGGTTGACGCGCCAGAAATTATTCCCGATCCGTTTGATCCGTCGAAAAAACGCAAGCCGACGATGCTGGTTACCGACCTGACGCTGCGTTTCGATCCTGAGTTCGAGAAGATCTCTCGCCGTTTCCTGAACGATCCGCAAGCGTTCAACGAAGCGTTTGCCCGTGCGTGGTTTAAACTGACGCACCGCGATATGGGGCCAAAATCGCGTTACATTGGACCGGAAGTGCCAAAAGAAGATCTGATTTGGCAAGACCCGCTGCCGCATGCGTTCTTCAACCCAAGCGAAGAAGATATCCTGAAGCTGAAGGCGACCATCGCTGCTTCCGGACTGTCCGTGGGCGAACTGGTATCGGTAGCGTGGGCTTCGGCATCGACTTTCCGTGGCGGGGATAAACGTGGCGGCGCTAACGGTGCGCGTCTGGCGCTGGACCCACAACGCGGCTGGGATGTGAATGCCACTGCGGCACGCGTTCTGCCTGTGCTGGAAGGTATTTATAAGTCTGCTCATACTGCCTCGTTGGCCGATATTATCGTGCTGGCCGGTGTTGTCGGTATCGAGCAGGCGGCTAGCGCTGCGGGTGTCAGCATCAAGGTACCTTTTGCGCCGGGTCGTGTGGATGCGCGTCAGGATCAAACGGATATTGAGATGTTTGAACTGCTTGAGCCGATTGCCGATGGTTTCCGTAACTACCGCGCTCGTCCTGACGTGTCGACCACCGAGTCGCTGCTGATCGACAAAGCCCAGCAGTTGACGCTAACCGCACCGGAAATGACCGTGCTGGTGGGCGGTATGCGCGTACTGGGCACCAACTTTGATGGTAGCCAGCACGGCGTCTTTACCGATCGCCCTGGCGTACTCAGCACTGACTTCTTCGTCAATCTGCTGGATATGCGTCATGAGTGGAAGGCGGTTGATGAGTCACAAGAGCTGTTTGAAGGTCGTGACCGTTCGAGCGGCGAAGTAAAATACACCGCAACTCGCGCCGATCTGGTGTTTGGTTCTAACTCTGTACTGCGCGCAGTGGCTGAAGTTTATGCCTGCAGCGATGCTCACGAGAAGTTCGTGAGAGATTTCGTTGCCGCATGGGTGAAAGTGATGAACCTGGATCGTTTCGATCTGCTGTAACAGACCATGCCGGATGTCGCTTGTGCGGGTCCGGCATAGTATGAACAAAAAAATCCCCGCAATTGCGGGGATTTTTATTGGTCGGTTATTCCCACTCTTGCAGGTAACGTTGACCGTACTGGTCAGCCACCAGCAGGGCGGCATACACCTGGTCCGGCGTTGCGCCGCCAGGCATGTTGTGGATGGTTTCGCCTTCGGCACAGGCAGCTTCAGCCACAATGCGCATTTTCGCCGGAATATCCTGTTTGATGTCCAGTTGCGCCAGGGTAATCGGCAGGCCAACGGAATGACACAGCGCCGCAACGGTTTCAATTTCATCGACCGGCGCGTTTTCCAGGACCAGTTGCGTCAGCGTGCCGAAAGCTACTTTCTCGCCGTGGTAATAGTGATGCGCATCCGGGATTGCCGTCAGACCGTTATGGATGGCGTGCGCCGCCGCCAGACCGCCGCTTTCAAAACCGACGCCGCTCAGATAGGTGTTGGCTTCAATAACGCGCTCCAGCGCAGGCGTTACCACGTGCTGCTCGGCAGCCAGCATCGCTTTTTCACCTTCTTCTATCAGCGTATTAAAGCACAGCTCAGCCAGCGCCAGCGCCGCCTGAGTGCACTGACCGCCCGCCATGGTGGTTGCGCCGCTGCGTGAACAGGCGCGCGCTTCGAACCAGGTCGCCAACGCATCGCCGATGCCCGCGGCTAACAGACGCGCCGGTGCGCCCGCGACAATTTTGGTATCAACAATGACCCTGTCCGGGTTATTGGGCAGCAGCAAATAGCGATCGAATTCACCGGCATCGGTGTAAATAACGGACAGCGCGCTGCACGGTGCATCGGTAGAGGCGATGGTTGGCGCAATGGCGACAGGCACGCCCATAAAGTGCGCCAGCGCTTTGGCAGTATCCAGCGTTTTACCGCCGCCAATACCAAGTACTGCGCCACATTGCGCTTTTTCTGCCACGCCGCGCAGACGGTCGATTTCGTTTTGTGAACACTCGCCGCCAAACGGTGCAATCTCCAGCGCCAGTCCGGCATCCTGGAAGCTTTTTTCCAGTGCGCCCTGGGCAAAGCCTAAGACAAACTTGTCCCCAACGACCAGCCAGCGCTCTGCCAGTGGTTTGAGGTAGTTGCCAAGACGGGTAATAACATCGGCACCCTGGATGTACTTACCAGGTGATTGAATAATGCGATCCATACTTTATTTCCCTCACAGGTTGATGTGACCAAATGTATTGTTCCAGTCATGTTCAAACTTCTCTATTGCTGACTCTACCGCAGGGGTATTGAGCATTTGTTGCGCTACGTCTAATGGCAGGGTGATTGCTTCGCATCCTGCCAGTAAGCAATCCAGCGCCTGACGAGGGGTTTTAAAGCTGGCTGCCAGTACCATGCTGTTGGGCGCATGCAGTTCCAGTAACGTTTGCAGTTCTTGTACCGTGCGAATTCCGTCGCCGCCCTGCGCGTCAATACGGTTAACGTAAGGCGCGATATATTTCGCCCCCGCCAGCGCTGCCAGCAGCCCCTGAGAGGCACTATACACGGCGGTTCCCAGCGTGGTGATACCCTCTTTTTTCAGCATCTTGATTGCGGCCAGACCTTCGGATGTCACCGGGATTTTTACCACCAGACCGGGTACCGCGTTGCTTAGACGTTTGGCTTCCTCCACCATGCCTTGTGCGTTGCGGCTCATGGTTTGGGCAAACAGAATGCCCTCTTCGCCAATGGCGTTTTGCAGGCGCGGCAGCACATCCCAGATGGATTCTTTGTTTGCTGCCACAATGCTTGGGTTGGTGGTGACACCCGCGATTGGGAAGATGCGTGCCAGACGTTCGACTTCCGCGACGTTGGCGGTATCAAGGTAAAGTTCCATACAAAAACACCCTCTTTAAAGTTCAAGTTCATGTTGCAGCAGGCTGGCGATAGCGTCGGCAGAGGCGGCGTTAACCAGCGCGTTACGGAATTCTTCATGCATAATGCGCCGTGCCAGACGCGAGAAAATACGCATATGCTGGTCGCCCGCGGCGTGTTTGTTGAGCGTCAGCATAATAATGAACTGCGCATCATCATCACCCCAACGTACCGGCGCTTGCAGGCGCGCTACGCTGATAGTGGACTGCTCAATATGTTCTGATTTGCTGTGTGGAATGGCGAAGCTAAAACCTAATCCGGTAGAGAAGACCGCTTCGCGCGCCCACAGATCGGCTTCCAGTTTACGCGGATAGCGGCAACGACCTGCCAGCAGGAGGTTGTCGGTCATCCCTTTGATGACCTCCTCTTTACTACGCCAGTCGCTATCCAGCGTGATGCACTCGGCGGTAACCAGAGGGGTATCCTGTTGGGTCATGCGGAACTGGGCCAGCAGATGTTCGACCTCCAGCGACGTTCGACACGCCATTGCTTGATTCAGCAACTGACGGCAGGCGCGGCTGTCAAGTTGCGCCATCCGCGCTTTGGCGGCGGGAATGGAGGGAGCGCTCATGCTGATCTCGTCCAGACCCAGTCCCACAAGCAGCGGTAGCACTGAACCTTTAGCGCCAAGTTCGCCGCACAGGCCAATCCATTTCCCCTGCCGATGTACCGCCTGTACGGCGTAATCCAGTGCGCGCAAGAAGGCTGGATTCAGGCTGTTGTAATGGCGGGTAACTTTGGCGTTGTCGCGGTCGACCGCCAGCAGATATTGCGTCAGGTCATTACTGCCAATACTAAAGAAATCAATTTCTTCGCAGCATTGATCGATGATGAACATCACCGACGGAACCTCCAGCATGATACCGAGCGGGATCTTCTCATCAAACGGGATGTGTTCAGTACGCAGTTGCTGTTTGGCTTCGGCCAGCTTCTCTTTGACCCACAGGATCTCTTCCATAGAGGAGATCATTGGGATCATGATTTTCAGGCTACCGTGCGCTGATGCGCGCAGGATCGATCGCAGTTGTGTGGTAAACAAAGCGGCGTATTCTTCATAGATACGCACCGCGCGATAACCGAGGAACGGGTTGGCTTCGGCAGGAATATTCAGGTAATCAACGGGTTTATCACCACCGATATCCATGGTGCGCACAATGATGCTGCGTCCCTGCGCGGGCTCCAGCGCCTGGCAGAAAATGTTGTATAGCTCGTTCTCATCCGGGGCGCAGGTACGGTCCATATACAGCATTTCCGTGCGGAACAGGCCAACCGCTTCCGCACCGTTGCCAAAGGCTGCTTGCGCTTCCACGGAATGGGCGATGTTGGCGGCGACTTCCATGCGGATGCAATCACCCGTGCGCGCCTCCTGGGTCAGCCAGATACGTTGTTGTTCTCGAATGGCATCCTGGATACGGGCTTCCTGCTGGTAGTAACGTACGACGGATTCATCAGGGGCAACAATGACCGCTCCTGCGTTACCATCGATATAAACCGTTTGCTGCAGCCATGGCATTAAGGATTCAATATCCACGCCAACCAGCGTAGGAATGTTGAATGACCGGGCGAGAATCACCGTGTGTGAAGTGGTACCGCCGCTTTTTAACAGCAAGCCTTTCAGCAATGTTTTGTCCAGTTCGAGGAACTGGCTCGGTGTGAGCTCATCCGCCATACAGACCGTAGGCTGGGTGAGTTTTCCCGGCGCCGGGAAACGCTGCTCTCCATAAATTTGCTGCAGAAGCTGGAAGCAGACATCGCGCACATCCAGCGCGCGTTCCTGTAAATAACGGCTGCTGGAGCGGGCAAATTCATCACAAAAATGTCCGGCACTTTCGACAATCGCCTGGGCGCAGCTTAACCCGCGAGATACTCCAGCGAGCAGGTGCTGACGCAGTGAGAGGTCGCTTGCCAGCGAGCGGTGTGCTTCCAGAATCGCACTGGTTGCACCGTCGCTGTCGAGTAACCGAAACGCTATATTCTTCATCAGCAGCGTTAAGCCGTTATCCAGTGTCGCCTGCTCGGTTTCAATATCTTTAGCGGACGGGAGATTGTTAAGTGCGTTGAGATCCAGCGAAGAGAGCAGACTCAGAACGCCTTCCGCACTGCCGCTACAGACGGTGCGAGCGCGAAAAAGCTGTGGGTTTAGATTGGTGAGGGATGCAGGAAGTGGCTCCAGCTCGTTGCTTTTGGCTTCCGCTAGCGGTGCATCGCAGTGTGGAAATTCATTACGTAACCATTGGGTTAAATGCTGGTGGGCTGCCTGTTCATCTGCACCGGAAATCAGCAACTGGCAGCTATCACCTGCCAGAGTATCGGTGCCAATCAGCGCCAATGCGCTCTTGGCGTTACCCCTACGTTCGGTACGCAGGTTGTGCCACTCAATGTGCGAAGTAAAGGTGTTGCACTGCGTTTCTATGTGACTTGCCGGGCGCGCATGTACGCCATTGGGCAGCTCACAGGTAAATTCCACAATCAGGGCCATAGCCTCATCTCCCATAACGATTTCTCGCTACAGGATAAAAGGGCAACGCCTGAGCCTGCCATCTGACAAATCTGCCAAAAACTGGATAAATGTAATGTAACCATCAAAGTGAGATATCCCTCACAAGTCAGCATGTCCTCTATAAATTCCGAGAAACTACAAGTTATGAGGCGGATCGCATTTTTGCGCTGACATTACAAAAGTCCAGCAAATGGCCTTTTTATCCACTGTTTGCGCCGCATCGGATTGCCTATTGTTTTCCGCAACAAGTTTATGGATATGGGCTTTAGCAGCCTGGGAGCGACTTATGAAAGAGTTGGTACAAATCCTGAAAAATACCCGTCAGCACCTGATGACGGGTGTTTCGCATATGATCCCCTTCGTAGTCGCGGGTGGAATTTTGCTGGCGGTCTCCGTCATGTTGTATGGCAAGGGCGCGGTACCGGATGCGGCGACCGATCCTAATCTCAAGAAACTGTTTGATATTGGCGTCGCAGGGCTGACGTTGATGGTGCCATTCCTTGCCGCTTACATTGGTTATTCCATTGCTGAACGTTCTGCTCTCGCCCCTTGTGCGATTGGCGCATGGGTGGGAAACAGCTTCGGCGCAGGTTTTTTCGGCGCGCTAATTGCCGGGATTATTGGCGGTATCGTCGTCCATTATCTGAAGAAGATCCCCGTACATAAGGTGTTGCGATCGGTAATGCCTATCTTCGTTATTCCTATTGTCGGCACCTTTATCACCGCAGGCATCATGATGTGGGGCCTGGGAGAACCCGTTGGCGCGTTAACCACTAGCCTGACCGAGTGGCTGCAGGGTATGCAGCAGGGCAGCATCGTGCTGCTGGCGGTAATTATGGGACTGATGTTGGCCTTCGATATGGGTGGGCCGATTAACAAAGTTGCCTACGCCTTCATGCTGATTTGCGTAGCGCAGGGTGTTTATACCGTGGTGGCAATCGCCGCGGTAGGGATCTGCGTGCCGCCGCTGGGCTTAGGTTTGGCGACGCTGATTGGTCGTAAGAATTTCTCTTCTGAAGAACGTGAAGCCGGTAAAGCCGCGCTGGTGATGGGCTGCGTTGGCGTAACGGAAGGCGCAATTCCTTTTGCTGCCGCCGATCCGCTGCGCGTTATCCCATCCATTATGGTGGGTTCGGCCTGCGGCACGGTAACCGCCGCGCTGTTTGGTGCGCAGTGTTATGCCGGCTGGGGCGGGCTGATTGTTCTGCCGGTCGTTGAAGGAAAATTGGGTTATATCGCGGCGGTTGCCGTGGGGGCTGTAGTGACCGCTGTGTGCGTTAACGTACTGAAAAGTCTGGCGCGGAAAAAAGTGTCTCAGGTCGACCAGAAAGAAGACGACCTGGATTTAGATTTTGAAATGAATTAAGTGAGGAATGAGTCATGACCAAGATTATCGCAGTAACTGCATGTCCTTCTGGCGTTGCCCACACCTATATGGCCGCCGAAGCGCTGGAAAGCGCCGCTAAAGCCAAGGGGTGGGAAGTAAAGGTTGAGACTCAGGGGTCGATCGGTCTGGAAAACGAACTGACCGCGGCGGATGTGGCAGAAGCCGACATGGTGATTCTGACCAAAGACATTGGTATTAAGTTTGAAGAGCGTTTTGCGGGCAAAACTATCGTTCGTGTCAACATCAGCGATGCAGTGAAACGTGCCGACGCCATCATGAACAAGATTGGCGCACACCTTGCGCAAACCGCATAACGGTTTGTTTGCCGGAGGGGGGGCGACTTATCCGGCCTACTGATACGTAGGCCAGATAAGCACAGCGCCATCTGGCATCAGTTTTTCTACAGGAGTTCCTCATGACTAACCGTATCCAACGTTTAAAAAACGCTCTGTTTCAGAATAACCGCGAAATTTCGCTTGAGCGTGCGCTGCTATATACCGCCAGCCACCAGCAGACGGAGGGTGAGCCGGTTATTCTGCGGCGGGCGAAAGCCACCGCATATATTCTTGAGCACGTTGAAATATCGATTCGTGATGAGGAACTGATAGCCGGGAACCGTACCGTTAAACCGCGGGCGGGCATAATGTCGCCGGAAATGGATCCTTACTGGCTGCTCAACGAGCTGGAGCAGTTTCCAACCCGTCCGCAGGACCGTTTTGACATCAGCGAAGAGGATAAACATCTTTATCGCGATGTGCTGTATCCGTACTGGGAAAAGCGGTCGATGAAAGATTTCATCAACAGTCAGATGACCGATGAGGTAAAAGCCGCTGTCCGTACGCAGATTTTTAGCGTTAACCAGACGGATAAAGGTCAGGGGCATATCATTATTGATTATCCACGCCTGTTGAATCTCGGGCTTGGCGAACTGGTAGCGCAGATGCGGGCGCATTGTCTGCAGCAGCCGGATAACCACTTTTATCAGGCTGCGCTGCTGCTGCTTGAGGCTTCGCAAAGCCACATTCTGCGTTACGCCCTGCTGGCAGAACAAATGGCGGAAAACTGCCCGGATGCGCAGCGACGTCAGGAATTGCTGACGATTGCAGAAAACTCCCGCCATAACGCCCAGCATAAGCCACAAACCTTCTGGCAAGCATGTCAGCTGTTCTGGTACATGAACATTATTTTGCAATATGAGTCCAACGCCAGTTCGCTCTCACTCGGACGCTTCGACCAGTATATGCTGCCGTTTTATCAAACCTCGCTGACGCAGGGGGAAGATCCTGCACTCTTAAAAGAAATCCTCGAATCGCTATGGGTGAAATGCAATGACATTGTACTGCTGCGATCCACCAGCAGCGCGCGCTATTTCGCTGGCTTCCCAACGGGTTACACCGCACTGCTTGGGGGATTAACGGAGAATGGTCGTAGTGCGGTAAACGTACTGTCGTTTCTCTGTCTTGATGCTTATCAGAGCGTACAACTGCCGCAACCAAATCTCGGTGTGCGCACGAACGCGTTGATCGATACGCCGTTCCTGATGAAAACGGCACAGACCATTCGCCTCGGGACCGGCATCCCGCAAATCTTTAATGATGAAGTGGTGGTGCCCGCATTTCTTAACCGTGGCGTCTCGCTGGAAGATGCGCGAGATTACGCGGTAGTCGGCTGTGTCGAGCTGTCTATTCCAGGCAGAACATACGGTTTGCACGACATCGCCATGTTTAATCTGCTGAAAGTAATGGAAATCTGCCTGCATGAGAACGAAGGCAATCGCGCGCTGACGTACGAAGACCTGTTGAAGCATATTCGTGCCAAAATCAGCCACTACATTACGTTGATGGTCGAAGGCAGTAATATCTGCGATATCGGTCATCGCGACTGGGCGCCGGTGCCGCTGCTCTCCTCGTTTATTAGCGATTGCCTGGATAAAGGGTGTGATATTACCGACGGCGGCGCGCGTTATAACTTCTCAGGCGTACAGGGAATCGGCATTGCGAACCTGAGCGATTCGCTGCATGCGCTCAATGGACTGGTATTTGAACAACAGCGCTTAACTTTTGACGAACTTTTGTCGGTGCTAAAAGACAACTTTGCTACCCCGGAAGGCGAGAAAATTCGCGCCAGGCTGATTAACCGCTTCGAAAAATACGGCAACGATATTGATGATGTAGATAACATCAGCGCCGAACTGCTGCGTCATTACTGCAAAGAGGTAGAGAAATACCAGAATCCACGCGGCGGGCAATTTACGCCGGGTTCATATACTGTCTCTGCGCACGTGCCGCTGGGTTCGGTCGTCGGAGCGACACCGGATGGTCGCTTCGCCGGGGAACAGTTGGCGGACGGGGGGCTGTCGCCGATGCTGGGGCAGGATATGCAAGGGCCGACGGCGGTATTGAAATCGGTCAGCAAGCTGGATAACACGTTGCTTTCCAATGGGACTTTGCTGAACGTGAAGTTTACGCCAGCCACACTGGAAGGTGAGGCTGGTTTACGCAAGCTGGCGGATTTTCTGCGGGCATTTACCCAGCTCAAGCTCCAGCACATCCAGTTTAACGTGGTGAATGCCGACACATTGCGAGAAGCGCAGCTGCGCCCACAAGATTTCGCCGGGCTGGTGGTGCGCGTGGCGGGTTACAGCGCCTTCTTTGTCGAGCTGTCGAAGGAGATCCAGGATGACATCATTCGCCGCACCGCGCATCAGCTGTGAGGTTATTGACCCACGTGGCGAGGACGTCGCGCGTATATTTAATATTCAGCGTTACTCACTGAATGATGGACAAGGTATTCGTACGGTAGTCTTTTTTAAAGGTTGTCCGCATACCTGCCCGTGGTGCGCCAACCCTGAATCTCTCTCCCCACGTATTGAAACAGTACGGCGGGAGAGTAAATGCCTGCACTGTACACCCTGCCTACGTGATGCTGATGAGTGTCCCTCCGGTGCGTTTGAACGTATCGGTCGTGATATCTCGCTGGACGAGCTGGAACGTGAAGTGATGAAAGATGATATTTTCTTTCGCACCTCTGGCGGGGGGGTGACGCTTTCCGGTGGTGAAGTGCTGATGCAAGCGCCCTTTGCCGTACGATTCCTGCAACGTCTACGGCGCTGGGATGTTCGCTGCGCGATTGAAACGGCTGGCGATGCGCCAGCCAGTCGTTTGTTATCGCTGGCAAGAGAGTGCGATGAGGTGCTGTTTGACCTCAAAATTATGGATGTCCATCTGGCGCGTGAGACCATTAATATGAACCTGCCGCGCGTGCTGGCGAATTTACGACTAATGGTCGCTGAAGGGGTTAATGTCATTCCTCGCCTGCCGCTGATTCCGGGCTTTACGATGAATGTAGAGAACACGCAGCAGGCGTTGACGCTGTTGTCATCATTAGGCATAAAGCAGGTACACCTGCTACCGTTTCATCAATATGGCGAACCGAAATACAACCTGCTCGGATTACCCTGGTCGATGAAAGAAGTGCCCGTCCCGTCGGCGCAAGAGATAGGTTTTATACGTAAGATGGCAGAATGCGCCGGATTTCAGGTAACAGTAGGAGGATAGTATGGCCATCGCACCTGTACGATATCTGGTTGCTGTCACCGCGTGCGTAAGCGGCGTGGCCCATACTTATATGGCTGCTGAACGGCTGGAGAAACTCTGCCAGCAGGAGAAATGGAGCATCAAGATTGAAACTCAGGGCGCGTTGGGTACCGAAAATCGCCTGACGGAAGAGGATATTAACCGTGCTGATGCGGTGTTGCTCATTACCGATATTGAACTGGCAGGAGCAGAGCGATTTACGCAGAGCCGATACGTCCAGTCGGGCATTAGCGCATTTCTGCGTGAGCCGCAGCGGGTGATGAGCGCCGTGCGAAAGCTGCTTTCTGCACCACAGCACACACATCTTACTTTGGATTAGCTTTTATCTCCGTCAGCTGGCTGTGGTATTGCCGACGATATTCTGACGGCGAACGTTCGGTATTTTTGCGAAACAGGCGGCAGAAATAGTTGCTGTCAACAAACCCACAGGTGTGCGCCACTTCTTTGATCTTCAGCTCATAACCCTTCAGCAGCGTTTTCGCGTGTTCCAGTCGCGTGTGATTCAGGTATTCGTTAAACCCGATAGCGCCCGTTTTTTGAAACAGGTGGGAGAGGTAATTGGGTGAGATGTAAAACGCCTGCGCGACGGATTCTCGGGTGAGCGGCGAAGCGTAGCGTTCATCAATATAGTCGCGAATGGCTTCGAAAAGCGCCTGACTGCGTGATGCGGTCTGGATCTGGCTGCCCAGCAGATCGCGGCAGTGGCTCAGTAAGCTCGCAACGATTAGCCTGGCGGTTTGTTGCTCCTGCGGTTGCATCTGCATTTCATTGAGCGTTTGCAGCAGGAAAGAGCCAGTTCGTGGCCCACGCCGCGCGACGTGCTGGCGGGTAAGATTTTGATACTGCTTGCCGTCCCACTGGACGATGCTGAAACCCAGTTGCTGTTTGCCGAACAGAATGCTGAGCGTGGTGACCGGTGTGAGCCACTGCGGAAAGTTCCAGCTGCCAGCCGGAACGAATAGCACATCGCAAGGCAGTAACGTCGCGGATGCGCCAGCAACTCCGTTATCGGTGAACTCACCTTCCAGCACAATTTCCAGCCGGGGAAAATCGACCTGATACGCCAGCTCCGGCGTTGAGCTACTGGTGCTGGCAAAATAAACCTGACGCAGCGGCGTGGGGCCGTTAATCAGGCGGGAGATAAGATGGCTGACGTCGTGATACATGTTAATCCCTTGCAGGCAGCAGACAGGGGAAACAGTAACCGCCATCATAAAAAAAGGCCACTCTTTAAGAGTGGCCGATACGAGTATTACTGATTACCTATTTGATCGCCGTACGGCAGGCTATCGTAATCAATCAGGGCATTCTTTTTGTACGGATTGCCAATCCAGCGGGTCGTCTCTTTGAACTGCGGGCTGGTAATGGACCGGGTCGGATCGAAACCGTCGTAGGTGAATCCCGCTAAATCAGACCAGGTGTGGATAAGCTCTGAGCTGCTATATTTACGATTCACATCCTGTGAGAAGTCACGCGGGTGTGCAGCCTGCCATTTTTCAGAGGTCCACAGCAGGAACGGTACCGTATACATATGGCGCGTCGGGTTGTCTTCATTACGACCCTGCGTTTTATGCGGTGGCGTATCGTATACCTCCTCCCCGTGATCGGAGAAGTAGAGCAGGAAGCCGTTCGGATCTGTCGCTTTATAGTCTTTGATCAGACTGGCAATGATATGGTCATTGTAGACATTCGCGCTGTCGTAATCGTTGTATGCTTCCAGTTCATCATTATCCAGGCCGGGGGGAACATTGTCGACATTGTTATCGAATTTACCCTGACCATCCGGATAGCGGTATTTGTACTTAATATGCGTACCCAGCAGATGCACGATGATGAACTTTTTCGGTGCCGGGTCGGCCAGTACTTCTTTAAATGGCGCCAGCACGTTGCTGTCATATTCGCGCGCACTTTGCGTACGCTGCTGATTCATATAGAACTGCTTATCCGTCTGCTTAGAGAACACGGTCAGCATGGTGTTGCGAGCCGTCATCGTCTGCTGATTGGTGATCCAGAAGGTTTTATAACCTGCCTGTTTCATCATATTCATCAGAGACGGTTGAGTCAGGTACAGGTCCGGATTCTTCTCGTTGGCGAAGGTCAGCGCCTGTTGCAGGATTTCAATGGTGTACGGACGTGAGGTCACGACATTATTGAATACGGTGAAGTTAGGATCGGATTTATGCAATGCATCCAGTTCTGGCGTCGTTTCGCGCGGGTAACCATACAGGCTCATGCGACCACGCTGCGTTGACTCGCCAATGACCAGCACCAGCGTACGTGGGGCATCGCCGGAGTTATCTTTGAAGTTAGCCAGCGGCGGCAGGGCATTGTTCTCATTCAGCAGGCTATTGAGTGAGGTCAACTGCTGACGGTACTGATAATACCCGGAGATGAATTGCCACGGTGCGGCAGGCTCCATACGTGAGGCGAGACCATCCAACGTTTTTTCAAACGGCTTGTGTTTGATGAAAGTGTTAACGGCTATCGGATGCAGAATCAAACCGTACAACAACGCAAACGACACCAGATAGCGCCAGGGCGATGGAATATGAACAGGGCGCAGACGCGTCCACAGCAGAATAGCGATAGCTGTATAGGCCAGGGCGATAAGAACAATTTTTAGGCTGAAATACTGGCTGAGATATTCGCTGGCTTCGTTCGCATTGGTTTCAAACATCACGTACAGAACGCTTTGCGAGAACTCTTGTCCGTAGATGACGTAATAGCTCAGAGCAGCCAGCGAGGCTGCCCATAGCACCACGCCAATGACGGCAGCAATAATACGGATACGGTTTGGAAATAAAAATACCGGGATCAACCACAGCGAACTGAATAGCAAGGAGTCGCGTAAACCTGTAGAACCGCTGTAGCCGCTAAAATAGATAACGCCCTGCAGTAATGAGGAAAAAAACCAAAAATAGAGGAGCGCCCAACCCAGGGCTTTCCAGCTAAATTTAGGTTTAGACTGGAGTTGTAAGGATTGCATAATGTGAGCCTGTCTTTAATCGTAGCGCCAAGAGTAGCGACTTAATATTAAGAGGAACTTAAGCATCAAGATCTTAGGATCGTGTTTTGCTGTTGATATATTCACAATGTGAATATATTCAGGCGGGAATATATTGAAAAAGAAGCGGTTATGACAGCAGTTTTTGTTGTCGCCTTCGTACAATAGCACGAAGGCGACGAGGGGGGACGTTAGCCTGTATTACGCATGCCGGCTGCGACACCAGCGATTGTCACCATCAGCGCTTGTTCAACGCGCGGATCCGGTGCATTGCCTTGCTCTTCCGCCAGGCGTGAGCGGTGTAACAGCTCAGCCTGTAAGACATTCAGCGGGTCAGTATAAATATTTCTTAACTGAATGGACTCGGCAATCCACGGCAGGTCGGCCATCAAATGTGAGTCGTTGGCAATCGCCAGCACGACATCGATATCGGCTTCCAGGCGCTGACGCAGCTCTTCACCCAGCGGCCACAGCTCTTTTTTGACCAGGCGCTGATCGTAGTATTCTGCCAGCCACAGATCTGCTTTGGCGAAAACCATTTCCAGCATGCCAAGACGTGTGGAGAAGAATGGCCAGTCGCGGCACATTGCTTCGAGTTCGCTTTGCTTACCGTCTTCAACCACTTTTTGCAGTGCGGTGCCTGCACCCAGCCACGCCGGGAGCATCAGGCGGTTCTGCGTCCAGGCAAAAATCCACGGAATGGCGCGCAGAGACTCTACCCCGCCGGTTGGGCGACGTTTTGCCGGACGTGAGCCGAGCGGTAATTTACCCAGTTCCTGCTCTGGCGTTGCGGAGCGGAAGTAAGGGACGAAGTCTTTGTTTTCACGTACATATCCACGATAGAGCTCACAGGAAATATCGGAAAGCTCATCCATGATATGACGCCAGTTATCTTTCGGCTCTGGCGGCGGTAACAGGTTGGCTTCAAGAATTGCTGCGGTATACAGCGACAGGCTGCTGATGGTCACTTCCGGCAGGCCGTACTTAAAGCGGATCATCTCCCCTTGTTCTGTCACGCGCAGACCGCCTTTCAGGCTGCCGGGTGGTTGAGAGAGCAGCGCCGCATGCGCAGGCGCGCCACCGCGACCAATGGAGCCACCGCGACCATGGAACAGCGTCAGTTCGATACCGGCTTTTTCGCAGGTTTTGATCAACGCGTCCTGCGCCTGATATTGCGCCCAAGAGGCCGCCATCACGCCCGCATCTTTTGCGGAGTCAGAGTAGCCAATCATGACCATCTGTTTGCCCTGAATAAAGCCACGGTACCAGTCAATGTTCAGGAGCTGAGACATGACGTCATCGGCGTTGTTGAGGTCGTCCAGCGTTTCAAACAGCGGGGCAACCGGCATAGCAAAACCGATACCGGCTTCTTTCAGTAGCAGATGTACGGCCAGTACATCCGATGGCGTTTTCGCCATTGAGATAACATAGGCGGCAATGGAGCCATACGGGGCTTCGGCAATGACCCGGCAGGTGTCGAGCACTTCGCGGGTGTCGTTGCTCGGCTCCCAGTTACGTGGGAGCAGCGGACGCTTGGAGTTCAGCTCGCGGATCAGGAAAGCCTGTTTATCCGCTTCCGACCAGTTTTCGTAGTCGCCAATGCCCAGATAACGGGTCAGTTCGCCAAGGGCTTCAGTGTGACGGGTGCTTTCCTGACGAATATCAATACGTACCAGCGGTACGCCGAAACATTTCACGCGGCGTAGGGTGTCGAGCAGTTCGCCATTGGCGATAATGCCCATGCCACAGGCCTGCAGAGACTGATAGCACGCATATAGCGGGTCCCAGAGTTGTTCGTTTTGGGTGAGAAGTCCCGCAGGTTTCGGTAATTTCTCGCCTTTCAGACGGGCTTCCAGCCAGGCCTGGGTTGCCATCAGACGTGAACGCAGGGTTTTCATCAGATAACGGTAAGGTTCTGCTGCGCCTTCTTCGCCCACCAGCGCCAACAGTTCCGGTGTAGCATCCACCATCGACAGCTCAGAAATCAGAAACTGAATGTCTTTCAGGAACAGATCGGTCGCTTTCCAGCGGCTGAGTAGCAGCACGTGACGGGTGATATCCGCCGTTACGTTCGGGTTGCCATCGCGGTCGCCGCCCATCCAGGAGGTAAAGCGAACCGGGACAAAATCAACGGGCAGCTTATAGCCCAGATGCTCTTCCAGTTGTTCGTTCAGCTCGCGCAGATAATTTGGTACGCCTTCCCACAGGCTATTTTCAACCACCGCGAAGCCCCATTTGGCTTCATCAACCGGGCTTGGGCGCAGCTTGCGGATTTCATCCGTATGCCAGGACTGGGCAATCAACTGGCGCAGACGGCGCATCAACTGATGGCGCTCGTAATCGACGAGGTCTTTGTTATCAAGTTGCTTGAGACAGGCGTTCACTTCACCCATTTTATGGATCAGCGTACGGCGGGTGATCTCGGTCGGGTGGGCAGTGAGAACCAGCTCCAGGGAGAGAGATTCGACGGCTTTTTTGATGGTGGCTTCATCGAGGTTGGGCTGCTCTTTCAGTTTACGCAGAGTGCGAGCAATCACTTCCGGGTTGCTGGCTGCTTCGCCTTTTGGCGAAATGCTGTGGTACTGCTCGGCGGTGTTGGCCAGGTTCAGAAACTGGCTAAACGCGCGGGCAACCGGCAGCAGCTCGTCGTTAGACAGGTTTTGCAGCGTAGTGAGCAGCTCCTGGCGATTGACTTCATTGCCGGCGCGGGATGATTTGGACAACTTACGGATTGTTTCTACGCGGTCAAGAATGTTCTCTCCCAGCGCATCCTTGATGGTCTCCCCCAGCACTTTGCCGAGCATACTGACATTACTACGCAACGCGGAATATTGTTCGTTCATATTAACCCAGACACCCCATCTTTAATTTATGCGCCCTGTATCTTTCGCGCGACATCGGCGTTGGCTGCGCTTGCCCATCTGGTCACTTACTTATGTAAGCTCCTTGTATGAGCTCGCTTGCCGCCTTGCTGTGACACGAAATCTCTCGGACTTTGTATGTTAGCCGTCTTTTATAAAGCCACGTAAAAGTCGTGACGTCAATTGCTGCGAAATCGGTTCAGCAAACGAAAAAATGACGGGAATTTACGTTGTTTAATTCACATCGAATCAAATAAGCTTTGCTTATGGAAATGTTAATAAATTACCTCGCTTACCACTAAAGGGTTAGCGAGGCGATAAGCGGTTAATGCCAGCAGAAATGATGCACAACCTGGGTGATCAATTCGCGGGTTGGCTTAATAAAACGAGTTTCCAGATACTCATCCGGCTGATGCGCCTGATTAATGGAGCCAGGCCCTAACACCAGCGTCGGGCAAAGCGTCTGGATAAACGGCGCTTCGGTACAGTAGTTCACCACCTCAGTCTGTGCGCCCAGCAGTTTCTCAACCACTTGTACCAGTTGATGATCCGGTGGGCACTCATAGCCTGGAATTGGCGGATGCAGCTCCGACACCGTCAGGCGACCCGGCCAGCGCTCGCTGACCGGGGCCAGCGCGTCGTTAAGTAAGCCATTGAGATCGTTAAGCGTCATGCCGGGCAGTGGGCGAATATCCATATGCAGCTCGCAGCAGGCGCAGATTCGGTTAGCGGCGTCACCGCCGTGGATGTGACCCAAATTTAACGTCGGATACGGGACGGTAAAAGCATCATGGTGATAGCGCTCTTTCAGATCATCGCGCAGATTCATGATATGGCCGATGGCATCATGCATCAGTTCAATGGCATTCACGCCACGAGCCGGATCGCTCGAGTGACCCGATTGTCCCAAAATGCGAATCGCATTAGAGATATGACCTTTGTGCGCGCGGACCGGTTGTAGAGAAGTGGGTTCGCCAATGATCGCGCAGTCCGGGCGTAAAGCGGTGGTTTCAGAGAAATAACGCGCTCCCGCCATGCTGGTCTCTTCATCGGCAGTGGCCAGAATGTACAGGGGCTTTTTCAGTTGAGTGACGTCGACGTCACGCAGCGCGTCGAGGATAAAGGCGAAGAAGCCTTTCATATCCGCCGTACCCAGACCGTAGAGCTTATTGTCATGCTCGGTCAGGGTGAACGGATCGCGCGTCCAGCGTCCGTCGTCAAAGGGGACGGTATCGGTATGGCCCGCCAACAACAGACCACCGGCTCCCTGTCCAATGCTTGCCAGCATATTGAATTTATTGCGCGTGTCGGGAACCGGCTGGACCTCCACATTAAAGCCCAAATCTTTGAACCAGCCCGCCAGTAGAGTGATTAAACCTGCATTACTTTGGTCGAGCGCTTCTTCGGTGGCGCTAATCGATGGCATGGCAATCAGAGCGCGGTATATCTCGATAAATGGCGGTAAATTGTTTTTCATTGTTGACACACCTCGGGTCATGATAGTATCAATATTCATGCAGTATTTGTGAATAAAAATACATTAACGTTGAGCGTAATAAAACCCACCAAGTGTAAGGTGAGGTGATAAAGGCTTATATCTGGCAACAGAATCTAAGAAGGTGAGCAGCCCCGATGTTGAATACGCTGATTGTGGGCGCCAGTGGCTATGCCGGCGCAGAGCTTGTGACCTATGTAAATCGCCATCCTGATATGACCATAACCGCTTTGACCGTCTCAGCGCAAAGCAATGATGCAGGAAAATTAATCTCCGATTTGCATCCGCAGTTGAAAGGCATTGTCGATTTACCGTTACAGCCAATGTCAGATATCAGCGAGTTTAGCGCAGGGGTGGACGTTGTGTTCCTCGCAACGGCACATGAGGTGAGCCATGACCTGGCCCCGCAGTTTTTGCAGGCCGGATGCGTGGTGTTTGACCTCTCGGGCGCGTTTCGCGTAAACGACGGCGCGTTCTATGAAAAATATTACGGCTTTACCCATCAGCATCCCGACCTGCTGGAGCAGGCGGTTTATGGACTGGCGGAGTGGAGCGCAGACCAACTGAAAGACGCGAATCTGATTGCCGTGCCGGGTTGCTACCCGACGGCGGCACAGCTGTCGCTGAAACCACTGATTGATGCCGGGCTGCTGGATCTCAGCCAGTGGCCGGTAATTAACGCCACCAGCGGCGTGAGCGGCGCGGGACGTAAGGCGGCTATTTCCAACAGCTTTTGTGAGGTGAGCCTGCAGCCGTATGGCGTGTTTACCCATCGCCATCAGCCGGAAATCGCTACTCACCTTGGTGCGGAGGTGATCTTCACCCCGCATCTGGGCAACTTCCCGCGCGGAATTCTGGAAACCATCACCTGCCGTTTGCAAGCGGACGTAACCCATGCGCAAGTGGCTCAAACGTTGCAACAGGCGTATGGCGATAAGCCACTGGTGCGTCTGTATGACAAAGGCGTTCCGGCTCTGAAGAACGTGGTTGGCTTACCGTTCTGTGATATCGGGTTTGCCGTACAGGGTGAGCACCTGATCGTGGTGGCAACTGAAGACAACTTATTGAAAGGCGCGGCGGCACAGGCGATGCAGTGCGCAAATATTCGTTTTGGCTTTGCTGAAACGCAGTCTCTTATTTAAGGGTGTAACGATGAATCCATTAATTATCAAGCTGGGCGGCGTTTTACTGGATAGCGAAGAGGCGCTGGAGCGTCTGTTTACCGCACTGGTGAATTATCGTGAGTCACATCAGCGACCGCTGGTCATTGTGCACGGTGGCGGCTGCGTGGTTGACGATCTGATGAAGCAGCTGAACCTGCCGGTGAAAAAGAAAAATGGTCTGCGCGTCACGCCAGCCGATCAAATTGACATTATTACCGGCGCCCTGGCGGGAACAGCGAATAAAACCTTACTGGCCTGGGCGAAAAAGCATCACATCGCATCCGTGGGTCTGTATCTTGGTGATGGCGATAGCGTAAAAGTGACGCCGCTCGATAAAGCGCTGGGTCATGTTGGACTGGCGCAGCCGGGTTCGCCTAAGCTGATTAACACACTGCTGGAAGGCGGTTTTCTGCCGGTAGTTAGCTCCATTGGCGTTACTGAAGACGGACTGCTGATGAACGTTAATGCCGATCAGGCGGCAACGGCGCTGGCGGCAACGCTGGGTGCGGATCTGATCCTGCTCTCTGACGTAAGCGGTATTCTGGATGGTAAAGGCCAGCGTATTGCCGAAATGACCGCCGCGAAAGCGGAACAACTGATTGAACAAGGTATTATTACTGACGGCATGATCGTGAAGGTCAATGCGGCGCTGGATGCCGCGCGCACGCTGGGTCGTCCTGTGGATATTGCCTCCTGGCGTCATGCCGAGCAACTTCCGGCGCTGTTTAACGGCATGCCAATTGGCACGCGGATTTTAGCGTAAACTATTTTGTACCCGATGGCGGTTATGCCTTATCGGGCCTACGTGAACCGAACCTGTACGCCGGATAAGCTAATCGCCATCCGGCGTTGAAATTCAAGATATTAAGGAAGCAAGTTATGGCACTTTGGGGTGGGCGTTTTACACAGGCAGCAGATCAGCGGTTCAAACAGTTCAACGACTCGTTGCGTTTTGACTACCGCCTGGCAGAACAGGATATTGTCGGCTCTGTGGCCTGGTCTAAAGCGCTGGTAACGGTCGGCGTACTGACTGCCGATGAACAGCTGCAATTGGAAGATGCGCTGAACACTCTGCTGGAAGAGGTTCGCGTTAATCCGCAGCAGATCCTGCAAAGCGATGCCGAAGATATTCATAGCTGGGTGGAAGGTAAGCTGATTGATAAAGTCGGCCAGCTTGGTAAAAAACTGCATACCGGACGTAGCCGTAATGACCAGGTCGCGACCGATCTTAAACTGTGGTGTAAAGACACGGTTATTGAATTACTGTCGGCCAACCGTCAGCTGCAAAGTGCGCTGGTGGTGACGGCAGAGAATAACCAGGACGCCGTCATGCCGGGTTACACCCACCTGCAACGTGCGCAGCCGGTGACGTTTGCTCATTGGTGTCTGGCCTATGTCGAAATGTTGGCGCGTGACGAGAGCCGTCTGCAGGATTCGCTCAAGCGCCTGGACGTCAGTCCACTGGGCTGCGGCGCGCTGGCGGGTACGGCGTATGAAATCGATCGCGAGCAGCTGGCCGGTTGGCTGGGCTTTGCCTCGGCGACGCGTAACAGTCTGGACAGTGTTTCTGACCGTGACCACGTGTTGGAGTTACTCTCCAACGCTTCTATCGGCATGGTGCACCTGTCGCGTTTTGCTGAAGACCTGATTTTCTTTAATACCGGCGAAGCGGGCTTTGTCGAGCTGTCCGATCGTGTAACTTCGGGTTCATCTCTGATGCCGCAGAAGAAAAACCCGGATGCGCTGGAGCTGATCCGTGGCAAATGCGGTCGCGTGCAGGGTGCGCTGACCGGCATGATGATGACCTTAAAAGGTCTCCCGTTGGCATACAATAAAGATATGCAGGAAGACAAAGAAGGGCTGTTCGATGCGCTCGACACCTGGCTGGACTGTCTGCATATGGCTGCGCTGGTGCTGGATGGCATTCAGGTGAAACGTCCGCGTTGTCAGGAAGCAGCGCAGCAGGGTTATGCTAACGCCACCGAGTTGGCGGATTATCTGGTAGCAAAAGGCGTCCCGTTCCGCGAAGCACACCATATTGTGGGTGAGACGGTGGTCGAGGCGATTCGTCAGGGCAAACCGCTGGAAGCGCTGTCGCTTGCTGACTTACAAAAGTTCAGCCAGGTGATTGGCGATGACGTTTATCCGATCCTCTCGTTGCAATCGTGCCTGGATAAACGTGCGGCGAAAGGCGGCGTGTCGCCACAGCAGGTGGCGCAGGCGATCGACTACGCGAAGGCGCGTCTGATTTAACGTCGGTAATAAAAGAGGCCATCCCGAAGGATGGCCTTGTTATGTTTCTATCCTGGATAGCAGTTTACGGACGATAAATCTCAAATTCCTGGGCGACGTTATTGTCGGTGCAGGTACTTAAGGTGACATAACCGTCGTTACCCACCGTCATACAACGTTGCGTGCCTTCCTTCTGTGAGACGAACTTGTTGTTTTGCCAGGTCCATGTCTGATTTTTGTTGGTATCAGTCGGGGTATGGCAGGTGTAAGAAATAATATTTCTGCCTTCAACATTATAACCGTTTTGAATATCCAGGCAGCTCTGGCTATTGCCAATTACCAGACGTTCACGGGCATCAAATTTAAAGGTCTGGTTGTTGGAGCCGGAGCAAGCATAGGTGAACAAACGATCGCCATTCCGGATTTGACCGTTTTTGACATCCAGGCAGAGGTTGTTTTTCCGTGATTTATAAACACCGGTGACGACCTCTTTTTCATCTGCGTGAGTAAACGGCGCAAATACCTGGCTGTATGCGTACATCGGTGCCTGCTGTGCGGTCATACCGCTGTGCTCCGGGCTGACCTGCTTCGCCACGCCCGGCTGATCGCGTGCCATTGACCACGCGCCAATCATGCCGAGGTTGCGTTTTTTCGCGTCGTCCATCACCAGTTTCGCATCGGACAGATAGAACACTTCGCCCTGTACATCGTTGTAACCGATCATCGGGGTGGTGCCCATCATGGCGTTGATCTCTTTGTCAGATTTCTCTGGCCAGATTTTTTTCAACTGGGTGAACATGTTGTCGATGGCGGACGTGGCGCATTTACCGTGGATGTTCTGCCCTTCGGTACCGTCTGACTGGCAGATGGCATTACCGTAGTCCATGGTCATTACGTTAATACCAGCCAGCTCAACGCCGACATGGCGCGCATTTTCCAGCACATACAGACCTTCAGCCGTCAGACCGGTCGGCAGAATTGGCAGGGTGTACCAGATCCCGACTTTGCGACCTTCCTCTTTCCACTGAGCCTGAACCTCTTTTACTGCCTGGTTGCGGCGATCGATGGAATCCTGATCGGCCACCCATGTGCCTTCGATGTCAAAATCCAGCACGTTCAGGTTCAGGTTATCAACAATGTCGTAGTAGAGTTTTTGCAGATCTTTCACATTCTTACAGGCAGCCGCCAGCGGGGAGTTATTCGCTCCGCCAATGGAAACCATCACATCGCCACCGGCTTCACGCAGCGCTTTTATTTTGCTGTACTGTGAGTAATCCTGCAGATTATAGGCCGTACCCCAGGTTGGGATGCACTGCTCGCCGCTTTTCGCGACGACAAACGCCATGGTAAAGTGGGTAATGTTTTGCTCTTTCGCCAGTTTCGCCAGATCCGGAATGCTGTTCAGGCTAAAGTCGACGTATGGCGCATAAACGTGGGCAGGCCATGGATTCTTCGGCGTCCCTACGCGCTCTTTGGTGCCAGTCCAGTTGGTATAAATCGCCCATGGGTTTTTATCATACGGCATAACGCCTTTGACTTTCGTCTGAGCGACATAAGGTATCCCTTTGTGCACCGCCAGTTTGCCAGGTTCGTAAAGCGCAATGGAGTTGATCTGTGGGGCATTATTAAATTGTTCCTGGGTGAATTCGACCGTTGGACCTAATGGTTTCCACGGACGGCCATTGGTGCCGGTCGGGTTCTGGTTACCTGCAATAGAAGGGTTATCGCCAACGGTATAGTACAGTGCTTCATAAGACTGTCCGTCAACTTTGACCTCATCCCCTTTGTTGTAAACCTGGCTGGAACGCCAGTCGGGTACTGGCGTATAGAGTTTCCACGGGTTGTCGGCACCTGGGGTAAAGGAATAAGCCGGAATGGGCCTGGACGCTTCATATGTCACATCCTTATAAGCGACAATATCATCTTTGGCATAATCTTTTTCTGCGCTGAATGCGTCGTGGGCAACAGGCGTGGCGCTCCCGGATTCACAAGTGGTTGGGTTGCCATATTGATCGATTTCCGCTTTTGTGGCATCGCGCACATAACTCCACGGATTATCCCAGTTTTCAGCTGACGCGCCCTGTGGGCAATTATCGGCATTTACATACCAGCGGTTACTATAAACTTTACTGTCAAAAATAACTTCAATGGTGTTTCCACCTGCCTGACCGCTCCAGGCTTCCAGAGCGAATGCGTTTGCGGCGCACGACATCAGGCCTGCCGCGAGAAAATATCGCGAAATAGTATTGAGTTTCATAAAAGATTCCATTCGATAAATATTAGAAAAATATGGGTGAATATACTCTAAATAATTAGAGTGGCGAAGAAACGAGTGTTCTTGCGATTTGCCATATATTGAATATCGCGCGGTTATTATTTATGAACCTGATAGGGCGTCAAATATATAAATGATACAAAATGTTTTTGAATATTTTAATTTAATATGGTTTTAATTTAAATAATCTGATGGGAATATGTAATTTATATTTTGTATATATTTTTTTGAATGTATTCGCGCCGGGCGCAAAAAAAATGCGGACTCAAGGTCCGCAAAAGTTCACGTTGGCTTTAGTTATTTCGAGTATGAGAGAAACTCTCAAAACGGACAGTAGCTTCAAGGGTTAAAGGGGTACCGTTCCGTTTCTGTGGTGCATTATTAAACAGAAAGCTTGATAGGGATAATCGTTCGTTGCTATTCTACCTATCGCTACGAACTATCGTGGCGATGGAGGATGAATAATGAATATTCGTGATCTTGAATACCTGGTGGCGCTAGCCGAACATCGTCACTTCCGACGAGCGGCAGACTCCTGTCACGTTAGTCAGCCAACGCTGAGCGGACAGATCCGCAAGCTGGAAGATGAGCTTGGCGTCATGCTGCTGGAGCGTACGAGTCGCAAAGTGCTGTTCACTCAGGCAGGTTTACTGCTGGTGGATCAGGCGCGCACCGTGCTGCGCGAGGTCAAAGTGCTCAAGGAGATGGCAAGCCAACAAGGCGAGACAATGTCTGGACCGCTGCATATTGGTTTGATCCCAACGGTGGGGCCATACCTGCTGCCGCATATTATTCCTATGTTGCACCAGACCTTCCCAAAACTGGAAATGTATCTCCACGAGGCGCAGACGCATCAACTGTTGGCGCAACTGGATAGCGGTAAGCTCGACTGCGTCATTCTGGCGCTGGTGAAAGAGAGTGAGGCGTTCATCGAAGTACCGTTATTTGATGAGCCTATGCTGCTGGCGATCTATGAAGATCACCCATGGGCAAACCGCGACTGTGTGCCGATGTCCGATCTGGCGGGTGAGAAACTGCTGATGCTAGAGGATGGCCACTGCCTGCGCGATCAGGCGATGGGCTTCTGCTTTGAAGCGGGTGCCGATGAGGATACCCATTTCCGGGCGACCAGTCTGGAAACGCTGCGTAACATGGTGGCGGCAGGCAGCGGTATTACCTTACTGCCTGCGCTGGCCGTGCCGCCGGAGCGTAAGCGTGATGGCGTTGTCTATCTGCCCTGCATCAAGCCTGAACCGCGCCGTACGATTGGCCTGGTGTATCGTCCAGGTTCGCCGCTGCGCAGCCGTTATGAACAGCTGGCAGAGGCCATCCGTGGGTCAATGGATGGCCATTTCGACAGTGCGTTAAAACAGGCGGTTTAAGCCATTTAGCGCTGCTACCCGATAGGCTTCCGCCATGGTTGGGTAGTTAAAGGTGGTGTTAACGAAGTATTCGATGGTGTTACCACCACCTTTTTGCTCCATTATCGCCTGACCGATGTGAATAATTTCGGCCGCGCGTTCCCCAAAGCAGTGGATCCCCAGAATCTCTTTCGTTTCGCGATGGAACAGGATCTTCAGCGTTCCGACACTCATACCCACGATTTGCGCACGTGCCAGATGTTTAAACTGGGCGCGGCCAACCTCGTATGGAACTTTCATGGCCGTGAGCTGCTGCTCGGTTTTCCCGACGGAGCTGATTTCCGGAATGGTATAAATTCCGGTCGGGATATCTTCGATCAGATGCGCGGTAGCTTCGCCTTTTACCAATGCCTGGGCGGCAATGCGTCCCTGATCGTAGGCCGCCGATGCCAGACTCGGATAGCCGATCACATCTCCTACGGCATACACGTGCGGCAGCGCCGTCTGGTACATGCTGTTGACCTTCAACTGTCCGCGGCTGTCGGTTTTCAGCCCAATATTTTCCAGCGCCAGCGAATCGGTATTACCGGTACGGCCATTGGCGTACAACAGGCAGTCGGCTTTCAGTTTCTTACCGGATTTCAGATGCATGATGACGCCGTCATCGCAACCTTCAATCTTCTCGTACTCTTCGTTGTGGCGAATGACCACTCCGCTGTTCCAGAAGTGGTAAGAGAGCGAGTCGGACATCTCTTGATCGAGGAACGCAAGCAGACGATCGCGGGTGTTGATTAAATCGACTTTGACGTCCATTCCACGGAAGATCGACGCATATTCGCAGCCAATTACTCCCGCACCATAAATCAAAACATGGCGGGGTTCATGGTGCAGGCTCAGGATAGAGTCGCTGTCATAAACCCGGGGATGGGAAAAGTCGACATCCACCGGATGATAGGGGCGTGAACCACAGGCGATGATGAACTTATCCGCGGTCAGCGTTTCCACCGTGCCGTCGTGGCATTCAAGGGCGAGTGTGTGTTCATCAACAAAACGGGCATTTCCCTGCAAAATTTCACAGTGGTTGCGCTCGTAAAATCCTTGCCGCATACGCGTTTGCTGATTAATAACGTTATCAGCGTGGTTGAGAATATCGGCGAAAGAAGAACGAAGGAGTCGGGAGTGGTCGCTGTAAAGTGGGTTCTGATTGAATTCAATAATACGGCTGACGGCGTGGCGGAGGGCTTTCGACGGGATGGTCCCCCAGTGGGTACAGCCTCCGCCGACGTTATGATAGCGCTCAATCACCGCGACGCGCGCTCCTTGCTTAACCAGACCCATTGCAGCGCCTTCGCCGCCGGGACCGGAACCTATTACTATTGCATCGTAATCGTAGGAATGTGACATGGTCAGGCTTACCTGTTCTTATACATAAAAGCAACAGAATAGTAACATCGTTGTCGGGATAACCCAATTATCGTTGTGCTTTTTTGCGAACTCGAAGCACAAACTGCGCGTAAACAATCATTCACAAAGCCATGCCAACCGCCTAATCTCTGGTATAGTGCCAGCAAGGTATGTGGAAGGATTCAGACATCGTGATGGGCGTTAGAGCGCAACAAAAAGAAAAAACCCGGCGTTCGCTGGTAGAAGCCGCATTTAGTCAACTCAGCGCTGAGCGTAGTTTTGCCAGCCTCAGTTTACGCGAAGTCGCTCGTGAAGCGGGCATTGCGCCAACCTCGTTTTATCGCCATTTCCGCGATGTGGATGAACTCGGCCTGACGATGGTGGATGAGAGTGGTTTGATGCTGCGTCAGTTGATGCGTCAGGCGCGTCAGCGTATCGCGAAGGGCGGGAGTGTGATCCGCACCTCGGTCTCAACATTTATGGAGTTCATCGGCAACAATCCCAACGCCTTCCGTTTATTATTGCGCGAGCGTTCGGGAACCTCCGCGGCGTTTCGCGCAGCGGTCGCTCGTGAAATTCAGCACTTCATTGCGGAACTTGCGGACTATCTCGAACTCGAAAACCATATGCCTCGTGCGTTTACTGAAGCGCAGGCCGAAGCCATGGTCACCATTGTGTTCAGCGCCGGGGCAGAAGCACTGGATGTTGGCGCCGAGCAGCGTCGACAGCTGGAAGAACGGCTGGTATTGCAACTGCGCATGATCGCGAAGGGCGCATTTTATTGGTACCGCCGTGAACAAGAGAAGATGACGCATCACTCCGAGTAACGAGAAGGACGAGCAATGAAACAGTCAGGTCAAGATAAAGGTACGCTGCTGCTGGCGCTGGTTGCTGGCTTATCGATCAATGGCACATTTGCGGCGCTGTTTAGCTCCATTGTGCCATTCTCAGTATTCCCAATTATTTCGCTGGTGCTGACGGTTTATTGTCTGCATCAACGCTATCAAAACCGCACCATGCCTGTGGGGTTACCGGGCCTGGCCGCCGCCTGTTTTATTCTCGGCGTTCTGTTGTACAGCACTGTGGTGCGCGCTGAATATCCGGATATTGGCTCAAACTTCTTCCCAGCGGTTCTGTCGGTGATTCTGGTGTTCTGGATCGGCTTTAAAGTACGTAACCGTAGACAGGAAATCGTGGAGTAATATTTGTAGGCCGGGCAAGCGAAGCGCCCCCGGCCAGGACATCATTTACTTGGCGGTCAGTAATATTCCGCACTCCATATGGTGCGTATACGGGAACTGATCGAACAGAGCCAGGCGTGAAACATTGTGCGTCTGGCTTAACGTTTCCAGGTTCTTACACAATGTCTCCGGGTTACAGGAGATGTACAGAATTCGCGGGTACGCCTGCACCATTTTCTCTGTTTCGCTGTCCAGACCGCTGCGCGGTGGGTCAACGAAAATGGTTTCACACTGGTAACTCTTCAGATCGATTCCCTGCAAACGGTTGAACTCGCGAACCCCGTTCATCGCCTGAGTAAACTCTTCGGCCGCCATGCGGATAATTTGTACGTTATCAATATGGTTAGCCGCAATGTTGTATTGCGCAGCAGCCACGGACGGTTTAGCGATTTCAGTGGCCAGCACGCGGTTGAAGTTTTGTGCGAGGGCTAACGAGAAATTGCCATTGCCGCAGTACAGCTCAAGCAGGTCGCCTTTTGATCCCCTGGTGACATCAATCGCCCATTCCAGCATCTGAATATTCATGGCGGCATTCGGCTGGGTGAAGCTGTTCTCAACCTGGCGGTAGATAATCTCTTTACCCGCAACCGGCAAGCGTTCGTCAATGTAATCCTGGTCCAGCTCGATTTTGGTTTTGGTTGCCCGGCCAATCAGATGCACGTTCAGGTTTTGCGCCCGTAACGCATCCCGCAGCGCTTCAGCTTCCTGACGCCATTCATCATCCAGCTTTTTATGGTACAGCATCGATACCACCGCCTGATCGCTCAGGGTAGTGAGGTAATCAATCTGGAACAGTTTGTGGCGCAGGACGTGGTTGTTGCGAACGCCGTCGATCATTGCCGTCATCAGCGTGTTGATAAGCTCGCTGGCCGCCGGGAAACTGTCGACGCGGATACGGCTTTTGGTCTGGCTGTCGAACATGATGTGGTACAGATCATCCCCGTCATGCCACAGACGAAATTCCGCGCGCATACGGTAGTGGCTGACCGGCGAGCGAAACACTTCCGGAGCCTGTGCATAAAATGGCGTCATTAAGCTCTGCAGACGCACTACTTTTTCAGCTAACTGGGCGTCGTACTGTTCTGTCGGAAGGTGTTCGGGGGTCATGATGCGTCCTGAAAAATAAAAGTACGCGGGGATTGTAGGGATTGCTCAACAGATGTCCAGTCATTGATGATTTCCGATATTGTGATGCGCGGTCTGGACACCAGGTTGTAACAAACTGTAGCATCCGTTTTCCGGTCCTGTGAGTTAAAAGGGAATCCAGTGTGAATCTGGAGCTGACGCGCAGCGGTAAGGAAGGTAGGAGATGATCGCACCTGGTGCAGACACTGCGGCTTGCCGTGGGAAGTCATCATCTCTTTAAGTTGCCTCCAAGCCCGAAGACCTGCCGGCTAACGTCGCATCTGGTTTTCATCATCGCGTACTATCGGTGGGACCTGCGGCATCCTTCTTATATTGTGGATGCTTTACAATGATTAAAAAATCGTTGCTGTGCACGGCACTGTCCGTCACAGCATTTTCGGGTTGGGCGCAGGACACTAGCCCAGATACTCTCGTCGTCACTGCCAACCGTTTTCAGCAGCCTCGTAGCGCTGTACTTGCCCCTATCACCGTTGTTACGCGTCAGGATATCGATCGCTGGCAATCCACTTCCGTCAATGATGTGCTTCGTCGCCTGCCGGGCGTGGATATCGCCCAATACGGTGGTATGGGACAAAATTCGTCTATTTCTATTCGCGGCACCAACGCCAGCCATGTGCTGGTGTTGATTGACGGCGTGCGTCTGAACCTGGCAGGGGTTAGCGGCGCAGCCGATCTTAGCCAGTTCCCAGTCTCGTTAGTGCAACGTATCGAATACATTCGTGGGCCGCGTTCGGCGGTTTATGGTTCTGATGCGATTGGCGGTGTGGTGAATATCATTACCACGCGTGAAAAGCCGGGGACGGAACTCACTGCCGGTGTGGGGAGCAATGGGTATCAGAATTATGATGTCTCAACCCAACAACAGCTTGGCGAAAATACGCGCGTCACATTAATGGGCGATTATGCCTATACCAAAGGTTTTGATGTTGTCGCATACGGTAGCACTGGCTCTCAGGCTCAGCCTGACAAAGACGGTTTCTTAAGTAAGACGCTATATGGCGCGCTGGAACATAACTTTTCCAATACATGGAGCGGGTTTGTTCGCGGCTACGGCTATGATAACCGAACAGATTATGACGCGAATTATTATCCGGGGACACCGTTAGTGGATACCCGTCAGCTCTATAGCCAAAGCTGGGATGCCGGGCTGCGCTTTAATGGCGAGCTTATCCAGTCGCAACTGGTTTCCAGCTATAGCCATAGTAAAGATTACAACTATGATCCGGATTATGGCCGCTATGACTCCTCGGCCACACTGGATGATATGAAGCAATATAATGTTCAGTGGTCCAACAGTATGGTGCTTGGTCACGGTAACGTAGGCGCAGGTGTTGACTGGCAAAAGCAAACCACGACGCCTGGCACCGGGTATGTCACGGACGGTTACGATCAGCGTAATACGGGTCTCTACCTGACCGGGTTGCAACAACTGGGCGACTTTACCTTTGAAGGTGCGGCGCGCAGTGATGATAACTCCGAATTTGGTCGTCATGGCACATGGCAAACCAGTGCCGGATGGGAGTTTTTTGAAGGCTATCGTTTTATTGCGTCCTACGGTACATCTTACAAAGCGCCTAATCTGGGACAACTTTATGGAATGTTCGGGAATTCCAACCTAGATCCTGAAGAGAGCAAACAGTGGGAAGGGGCATTTGAAGGGCTAACGGCGGATGTGAATTGGCGTTTGTCAGGGTATCGCAACGATATTGATGACATGATCGATTACAACCCCCACACCAAAAAATACTATAACGAAGGCAAGGTACGTATTAAAGGTGTTGAGGTTACTGCGAATTTCGATACCGGGCCGTTAGTACACACTCTGAGCTACGATTACGTTGATGCACGTAATGCGATTACCGATAAACCGCTCGCTCGTCGTTCAAAGCAGCAGGTGAAGTATCAACTTGACTGGCAAGTTGATGATTTTGACTGGGGTTTAACGTATCAGTATTTAGGAACACGATACGACAAGGATTTCGTCACCAATCAGCCGGTAAAAATGGGTGGGGTTAGCCTGTGGGATCTTGGCGTGTCATATCCAATCACCTCACAGCTGACAGTTCGTGGTAAAATCGCCAACCTGTTCGATAAAGATTACGAGACAGTTTATGGCTACGCAACTGCAGGACGGGAATACACCTTGTCTGGCAGCTACACTTTCTGATCCGTGCCCCACTGTGCTGGTGTTTGATTCCGGCGTCGGTGGGTTGTCGGTCTATGACGAGATCCGGCGTCTTCTGCCGGATCTCCACTATATATACGCTTTCGACAATGTCGCCTTTCCTTATGGAGAGAAGAGCGAGGAGTTTATCGTCGAACGTGTTGTTGAGATTGTGACTGCGGTCCAGCAGCGCTATCCCCTCTCTCTTGCGGTTATCGCGTGTAATACAGCAAGTACGGTATCACTCCCTGCATTACGTGAGAAATTTGCCTTTCCGGTTGTGGGCGTGGTGCCTGCTATTAAACCGGCGGCGCGACTCACGGCGAATGGTGTGGTGGGACTGCTGGCTACGCGTGCAACGGTGAAGCGTTCATATACCCATGAGTTGATTGCACGGTTTGCTAACGAATGTCAGATAGCGATGCTGGGTTCCGCTGAACTGGTGGAACTGGCGGAAGCGAAGCTGCACGGTGAAACCGTTTCTCTGGAAGAACTGCGTCGTGTCCTGCGCCCTTGGCTGCGGATGTCGGAACCACCTGACACGGTGGTGCTCGGATGCACCCATTTCCCTCTATTACGGGAAGAACTTTTACAGGTCCTGCCTGAGGGGACGCGGCTAGTAGATTCTGGTGCCGCGATTGCGCGTCGTACGGCCTGGTTATTAGAACATGAAGCGCCAGACGCGAAATCAACTGATGAGAATGTCGCATTCTGCATGGCAATGACGGCAGAAGCCGAACAATTATTGCCCGTGCTGCAGCGTTATGGCTTTAAGACGCTCGAAAAACTGGCTGTTTAGGCTGTTTTGGTGGAAAAGTAGGCACTCGGAAGATTATTTTAAATTTCCCCTTGTCAGCCTGAAATAACTCCCTATAATGCGCCTCCACTGACACGGAACAACGGATTACACGCCGCCGGGTCAGCGGGGTTCCACTGAGGATCTCGCAGAGAAAAGCAAAAATAAATGCTTGACTCTGAATGAGGAAAACGTAATATACGGGACCTCGCGACAGAGCGCTAAAGCGCGTCGCAACTGCTCTTTAACAATTTATCAGACAATCTGTGTGGGCACTCGAAGATACGGATTCTTAACGTCGCAAGACGAAAAATGAATACCAAGTCTCTGAGTGAACACGTAATTCATTACGAAGTTTAATTCACGAGCATCAAACTTAAATTGAAGAGTTTGATCATGGCTCAGATTGAACGCTGGCGGCAGGCCTAACACATGCAAGTCGAACGGTAGCACAGAGGAGCTTGCTCCTTGGGTGACGAGTGGCGGACGGGTGAGTAATGTCTGGGAAACTGCCCGATGGAGGGGGATAACTACTGGAAACGGTAGCTAATACCGCATAACGTCGCAAGACCAAAGAGGGGGACCTTCGGGCCTCTTGCCATCGGATGTGCCCAGATGGGATTAGCTAGTAGGTGGGGTAACGGCTCACCTAGGCGACGATCCCTAGCTGGTCTGAGAGGATGACCAGCCACACTGGAACTGAGACACGGTCCAGACTCCTACGGGAGGCAGCAGTGGGGAATATTGCACAATGGGCGCAAGCCTGATGCAGCCATGCCGCGTGTATGAAGAAGGCCTTCGGGTTGTAAAGTACTTTCAGCGAGGAGGAAGGTGTTGTGGTTAATAACCGCAGCAATTGACGTTACTCGCAGAAGAAGCACCGGCTAACTCCGTGCCAGCAGCCGCGGTAATACGGAGGGTGCAAGCGTTAATCGGAATTACTGGGCGTAAAGCGCACGCAGGCGGTCTGTCAAGTCGGATGTGAAATCCCCGGGCTCAACCTGGGAACTGCATCCGAAACTGGCAGGCTAGAGTCTTGTAGAGGGGGGTAGAATTCCAGGTGTAGCGGTGAAATGCGTAGAGATCTGGAGGAATACCGGTGGCGAAGGCGGCCCCCTGGACAAAGACTGACGCTCAGGTGCGAAAGCGTGGGGAGCAAACAGGATTAGATACCCTGGTAGTCCACGCCGTAAACGATGTCGACTTGGAGGTTGTGCCCTTGAGGCGTGGCTTCCGGAGCTAACGCGTTAAGTCGACCGCCTGGGGAGTACGGCCGCAAGGTTAAAACTCAAATGAATTGACGGGGGCCCGCACAAGCGGTGGAGCATGTGGTTTAATTCGATGCAACGCGAAGAACCTTACCTACTCTTGACATCCAGAGAAGTTTGCAGAGATGCGAACGTGCCTTCGGGAACTCTGAGACAGGTGCTGCATGGCTGTCGTCAGCTCGTGTTGTGAAATGTTGGGTTAAGTCCCGCAACGAGCGCAACCCTTATCCTTTGTTGCCAGCGGTCCGGCCGGGAACTCAAAGGAGACTGCCAGTGATAAACTGGAGGAAGGTGGGGATGACGTCAAGTCATCATGGCCCTTACGAGTAGGGCTACACACGTGCTACAATGGCATATACAAAGAGAAGCGACCTCGCGAGAGCAAGCGGACCTCATAAAGTATGTCGTAGTCCGGATTGGAGTCTGCAACTCGACTCCATGAAGTCGGAATCGCTAGTAATCGTGGATCAGAATGCCACGGTGAATACGTTCCCGGGCCTTGTACACACCGCCCGTCACACCATGGGAGTGGGTTGCAAAAGAAGTAGGTAGCTTAACCTTCGGGAGGGCGCTTACCACTTTGTGATTCATGACTGGGGTGAAGTCGTAACAAGGTAACCGTAGGGGAACCTGCGGTTGGATCACCTCCTTACCTTAAAGAAACGTTCTTTGTAGTGCTCACACAGATTGTCTGATGAAAATTAGCAGTAAGAAAATCTCTGCAGGCTTGTAGCTCAGGTGGTTAGAGCGCACCCCTGATAAGGGTGAGGTCGGTGGTTCAAGTCCACTCAGGCCTACCAAATTCGCCTCCGTGCTGTGTTACGGCGATGCTCGCATACTTCAGTATGCTTCGCACCACCGCGCCTTGCCCGGAAACGAATTAGGGTACAGAGATTAGCATTTACGATGGGGTTATAGCTCAGCTGGGAGAGCGCCTGCCTTGCACGCAGGAGGTCTGCGGTTCGATCCCGCATAGCTCCACCATCCTTTACTGCAAAAAAACAAGAAAACTTCAGAGTGTACCTGAAAAGGTTCACTGCGAAGTTTTGCTCTTTAAAAATCTGGATCAAGCTGAAAATTGAAACGACACACTGTTTCATTTCTCCGTAAACAAGAAATGAAAAGCGGTGTGTCCGAGTCTCTCAAATTTTCGCAACACTGAAGTGTTTTACGAAACATCTTCGGGTTGTGAGGTTAAGCGACTAAGCGTACACGGTGGATGCCCTGGCAGTCAGAGGCGATGAAGGACGTGCTAATCTGCGATAAGCGTCGGTAAGGTGATATGAACCGTTATAACCGGCGATTTCCGAATGGGGAAACCCAGTGTGATTCGTCACACTATCATTACGTGAATACATAGCGTAATGAAGCGAACCGGGGGAACTGAAACATCTAAGTACCCCGAGGAAAAGAAATCAACCGAGATTCCCCCAGTAGCGGCGAGCGAACGGGGAGCAGCCCAGAGTCTGAATCAGCATGTGTGGTAGTGGAACGGTCTGGAAAGTCCGACGGTACAGGGTGATAGTCCCGTACACAAAAGTGCATGTGTTGTGAACTCGAAGAGTAGGGCGGGACACGTGGTATCCTGTCTGAATATGGGGGGACCATCCTCCAAGGCTAAATACTCCTGACTGACCGATAGTGAACCAGTACCGTGAGGGAAAGGCGAAAAGAACCCCGGCGAGGGGAGTGAAAAAGAACCTGAAACCGTGTACGTACAAGCAGTGGGAGCCTCTTTATGGGGTGACTGCGTACCTTTTGTATAATGGGTCAGCGACTTATATTCTGTAGCAAGGTTAACCGAATAGGGGAGCCGAAGGGAAACCGAGTCTTAACTGGGCGTTAAGTTGCAGGGTATAGACCCGAAACCCGGTGATCTAGCCATGGGCAGGTTGAAGGTTGGGTAACACTAACTGGAGGACCGAACCGACTAATGTTGAAAAATTAGCGGATGACTTGTGGCTGGGGGTGAAAGGCCAATCAAACCGGGAGATAGCTGGTTCTCCCCGAAAGCTATTTAGGTAGCGCCTCGTGAACTCATCTTCGGGGGTAGAGCACTGTTTCGGCTAGGGGGTCATCCCGACTTACCAACCCGATGCAAACTGCGAATACCGAAGAATGTTATCACGGGAGACACACGGCGGGTGCTAACGTCCGTCGTGAAGAGGGAAACAACCCAGACCGCCAGCTAAGGTCCCAAAGTCATGGTTAAGTGGGAAACGATGTGGGAAGGCACAGACAGCCAGGATGTTGGCTTAGAAGCAGCCATCATTTAAAGAAAGCGTAATAGCTCACTGGTCGAGTCGGCCTGCGCGGAAGATGTAACGGGGCTAAACCATGCACCGAAGCTGCGGCAGCGACACTATGTGTTGTTGGGTAGGGGAGCGTTCTGTAAGCCGTTGAAGGTGTGCTGTGAGGCATGCTGGAGGTATCAGAAGTGCGAATGCTGACATAAGTAACGATAATGCGGGTGAAAAACCCGCACGCCGGAAGACCAAGGGTTCCTGTCCAACGTTAATCGGGGCAGGGTGAGTCGACCCCTAAGGCGAGGCCGAAAGGCGTAGTCGATGGGAAACAGGTTAATATTCCTGTACTTGGTGTTACTGCGAAGGGGGGACGGAGAAGGCTATGTTAGCCGGGCGACGGTTGTCCCGGTTTAAGCATGTAGGCGGAGATTCCAGGTAAATCCGGAGTCTTGTTAACGCTGAGGTGTGATGACGAGGCACTACGGTGCTGAAGTAACAAATGCCCTGCTTCCAGGAAAAGCCTCTAAGCATCAGGTAACACGAAATCGTACCCCAAACCGACACAGGTGGTCAGGTAGAGAATACCAAGGCGCTTGAGAGAACTCGGGTGAAGGAACTAGGCAAAATGGTGCCGTAACTTCGGGAGAAGGCACGCTGATATGTAGGTGAAGTGATTTACTCATGGAGCTGAAATCAGTCGAAGATACCAGCTGGCTGCAACTGTTTATTAAAAACACAGCACTGTGCAAACACGAAAGTGGACGTATACGGTGTGACGCCTGCCCGGTGCCGGAAGGTTAATTGATGGGGTTATCCGTAAGGAGAAGCTCTTGATCGAAGCCCCGGTAAACGGCGGCCGTAACTATAACGGTCCTAAGGTAGCGAAATTCCTTGTCGGGTAAGTTCCGACCTGCACGAATGGCGTAATGATGGCCAGGCTGTCTCCACCCGAGACTCAGTGAAATTGAACTCGCTGTGAAGATGCAGTGTACCCGCGGCAAGACGGAAAGACCCCGTGAACCTTTACTATAGCTTGACACTGAACACTGGTCCTTGATGTGTAGGATAGGTGGGAGGCTTTGAAGTGTGGACGCCAGTCTGCATGGAGCCAACCTTGAAATACCACCCTTTAATGGCTGGTGTTCTAACGTAGACCCGTGATCCGGGTTGCGGACAGTGTCTGGTGGGTAGTTTGACTGGGGCGGTCTCCTCCTAAAGAGTAACGGAGGAGCACGAAGGTTAGCTAATCCTGGTCGGACATCAGGAGGTTAGTGCAAAGGCATAAGCTAGCTTGACTGCGAGAGTGACGGCTCGAGCAGGTGCGAAAGCAGGTCTTAGTGATCCGGTGGTTCTGAATGGAAGGGCCATCGCTCAACGGATAAAAGGTACTCCGGGGATAACAGGCTGATACCGCCCAAGAGTTCATATCGACGGCGGTGTTTGGCACCTCGATGTCGGCTCATCACATCCTGGGGCTGAAGTAGGTCCCAAGGGTATGGCTGTTCGCCATTTAAAGTGGTACGCGAGCTGGGTTTAGAACGTCGTGAGACAGTTCGGTCCCTATCTGCCGTGGGCGCTGGAGAATTGAGGGGGGCTGCTCCTAGTACGAGAGGACCGGAGTGGACGCATCACTGGTGTTCGGGTTGTCATGCCAATGGCATTGCCCGGTAGCTAAATGCGGAAGAGATAAGTGCTGAAAGCATCTAAGCACGAAACTTGCCCCGAGATGAGTTCTCCCTGACCCTTTAAGGGTCCTGAAGGAACGTTGAAGACGACGACGTTGATAGGTCGGGTGTGTAAGCGTAGCGATACGTTGAGCTAACCGATACTAATGAACCGTGAGGCTTAACCTTACAACGCCGAAGGTGTTTTGGCGAAAGAGACACGAAATTCAGCTTGATTACAGATTACATCGACAGACCTGAGAGGTGTGTTGATAGACAGAATTTGCCTGGCGGCTGTAGCGCGGTGGTCCCACCTGACCCCATGCCGAACTCAGAAGTGAAACGCCGTAGCGCCGATGGTAGTGTGGGGTCTCCCCATGCGAGAGTAGGGAACTGCCAGGCATCAAATAAGTGAAGAAGCCCATCCTGCCGGATGGGCTTTTTTGCGTCTGCAGGGAGTGAAAACTGCCGGATGCGGCGTGCCGCCTTATCCGGCCAGCGTCTGTTATTACCGGATACAGCGCCTGTAAACCTTATTCTGCCTGTGATTGCAGCCTCATCGGTTGCAAAGCAACATCCTAAGCTTCCATAACACAAGCCATCCCGCTGCATATACGGTAAACTAAGCGCGATTTTGCATCAGGAAAGCGTCTATGAATCACTCCCTTAAAGCCTGGAACACCTTCGGTATCGATCAACAAGCTAATGTGCTTGTCTGTGCTGAAAATGCGCAACAACTACTAAATGCCTGGCAATCAGCCAATGCATCACATCATCCAGTGCTAATCCTGGGCGAAGGGAGTAACGTCCTGTTTCTTGATGCCTTCCATGGAACGGTGATCGTCAACCGTATCAAGGGAATAGCGATTACAGAACAACCTGATGCGTGGCATTTGCACGTAGGCGCGGGTGAAAACTGGCATCATCTGGTAGAGCATACGCTGCAGCAAAGCATGCCCGGGCTGGAAAATCTGGCGCTGATCCCCGGCTGCGTGGGTTCATCGCCAATCCAGAATATTGGTGCCTATGGCGTAGAACTGCGGCGCGTCTGCGAATACGTGGACTGCGTAGAGCTTTCGACCGGCAAACATCTGCGCGTCAGCGCCGCAGAATGCCGATTTGGTTACCGTGACAGTATCTTCAAACATGAGTATCAGGATCGTTTTGCGATTGTAGCTGTTGGTCTGCGCTTACCTAAACAGTGGCAACCCGTTCTCACATACGGTGACCTGACGCGTCTTGATCCTGCCACGGTAACGCCTCGGCAGGTTTTTGATTCTGTTTGCCATATGCGCACCACAAAACTGCCCGATCCAAAAGTAAACGGGAATGCGGGGAGTTTCTTTAAAAACCCGGTTGTCACCGCGGACATTGCGCAGGAGCTCCTGGTGAAATTCCCTACTGCACCTCATTACCCGCAGGCTGATGGCTCTGTGAAACTGGCTGCTGGCTGGCTTATCGATCAATGTCAGCTAAAAGGCATGCGCATTGGTGGCGCAGCGGTACATCAGCAGCAGGCACTGGTGCTGATCAATGCAGGCCATGCTACGAGTCAGGATGTGGTGCAACTGGCGCATCACGTACGCCAAAAAGTCGGTGAGAAATTCAATGTCTGGCTTGAACCGGAAGTCCGGTTTATTGGCCCACTGGGTGAAGTGAATGCCGTGGAGATCGTTGCATGAAGGATAATACCGTCCCCCTGACGCTTATTTCATTATTAGCCGATGGCGAATTTCACTCTGGTGAGCAACTCGGTGAAAAGCTGGGAATGAGCCGTGCGGCAATCAATAAACATGTCCAGACGCTACGTGACTGGGGTGTTGATGTATTTACTGTCCCTGGTAAAGGATACAGCTTACCTGAACCTATCCAGCTATTAGATTCATCACTTATTTATTCTCAGCTGGATGGCGGGAATATAACGGTCCTGCCGGTTATCGACTCAACCAATCAGTACCTGATGGATCGAATTGGTCAACTCGAGTCAGGGGATGCCTGCGTCGCTGAGTATCAGCAGGCCGGTCGTGGTCGTCGTGGACGTAAATGGTTCTCTCCCTTTGGCGCCAATCTGTACCTTTCAATGTTCTGGCGACTGGAACAAGGACCGGCAGCCGCGATTGGCCTGAGCCTGGTGATTGGTATTGTCATGGCTGAGGTTTTACGCGATCTGGGCGCGGATAAAGTGCGTGTTAAATGGCCCAACGACCTCTATTTGCTCGACCGTAAACTGGCAGGGATCCTGGTTGAACTCACCGGAAAAACGGGTGATGCCGCACAGATTGTTATTGGGGTGGGTATAAACATGTCCATGCGTCGGGTTGAGGAGAATGTGGTTAATCAAGGCTGGATTAATCTGCAGGAAGCGGGTATTACCATTGACCGCAATACTCTGGCTGCCCGACTGATCCGCGAGCTGCGCGCTGCCCTGGTACTGTTTGAGCATGAGGGCCTGGCGCCGTATTTGTCCCGCTGGAGGGCGCTGGATAACTTTATCGACCGTCCCGTTAAACTCATTATTGGTGATAAAGAAATATTTGGCGTATCTCGTGGAATAGATGCGCAGGGTGCATTACTACTCGAACAAAATGGCGTGATAAAACCCTGGATGGGTGGGGAAATATCGCTTAGAAGCGCTGAATAATAAGAAGGGGAGCTATGGCTCCCCTTTATTTTTTATTTTCGTAATCTGACTTGCTCAACGGCATGATTGGCGCTTTTCGTCATGATTAAGCTGGCTCGCTCACGCGTTGGTAAAATATTTTGTTTTAAATTCAACCAGTTGATTTCTTTCCACAGCGATGTGGCCGTGTTGATTGCCTCGTCTTCCGACAATTTCGCATAGTTATGGAAATAAGAGTCTGGGTTGGTAAATGCCCCTTCGCGGAATTTCAGGAAGCGGTTGATATACCACGTCTGGAGTAATTCTTCTGGCGCATCCACATAAATAGAAAAGTCGACAAAGTCAGAAACAAATACATGATGTGGATCGTGAGGATAGTCCATCCCGCTTTGTAATACATTGAGCCCTTCGAGGATTAATATGTCGGGCTGGGCAACGGTTTTGTCGCCATCAGGGATCACATCATAAATCAGATGAGAATAGACCGGTGCCGTAACGTTGGGGACGCCAGACTTTAGATCGGAAACGAATTTAACCAGACGGTGCATATCATAGGACTGAGGAAAGCCTTTCTTCTTCATGAGCCCACGATCTTTCAACACCTGGTTAGGATGAAGAAAACCGTCGGTAGTGATCAGCTCAACCTTACGATGCTCGGGCCAGCGACTCAGCAACGCTTGCAACACACGTGCAGTCGTACTTTTGCCGACGGCGACGCTGCCAGCAATGCTAATAATATAAGGAATACGCTCGCCGTTGGTGCCTAAAAATTGCTCCAGCACAGCCTGACGCCGCAGGTTCGAACTGATGTAAAAATTTAGCAAACGCGATAATGGCAAATAAATCTCAGCAACTTCTTCCAGCGATAAGTCTTCGTTAATGCCTTTCAGACGAGCAATCTCTTCCTCGGTCAGAGTCATCGGCACGGAATCACGAAGCGCAGCCCACTGGTTGCGATCAAACTGTAGGTAAGGCGACGTTAACGCTTGCTCTTTTATACTCATACGCATGGTCTGGCTGTCATTGCTATATCAGGTCTGCGGTAAAAAACGAAATCATCCCCGGTACGCAATGGCACGCACATTTCAGTTAATTTGGACAATGGGCAGGAGGGTAACACCAGATGGGAGGGAATAATAAGAAAAAATCGTCCCCTGAAACGCAATGTGACGGCTATTCCAGATGTATAAAGATGCACTTTCTCTCTATTGATAACTGCATGCTGGAGCAAAATGCCTTCAGGGAGCGCGGCTGACGTTGGAAATTTGTTCAATTCGAAGAAGAAATAGATTATTTATCGGTCGTATAGTGCAAAATGTGAGCGATAGAACATTTTATGCAATTTTTTAGTTGCATGAGTGCGCATGTCTCCATAAAATGCGCGCTACTTGATGCCGACTTAGCTCAGTAGGTAGAGCAACTGACTTGTAATCAGTAGGTCACCAGTTCGATTCCGGTAGTCGGCACCATCAAGTCCGGTGGGGTTCCCGAGCGGCCAAAGGGAGCAGACTGTAAATCTGCCGTCACAGACTTCGAAGGTTCGAATCCTTCCCCCACCACCACTTTCTGGCAGCGTTATCGCCGCCTGAGTTGGTTAAAAAATTAATCAGCTCGAATAAAAAAGAGAGAAATCTCTTTTTTATTACAGAAAGAACTGGGTAGCCGAGTTTCAGGATGCGGGCATCGTATAATGGCTATTACCTCAGCCTTCCAAGCTGATGATGCGGGTTCGATTCCCGCTGCCCGCTCCAGACGTGCTGATATGGCTCAGTTGGTAGAGCGCACCCTTGGTAAGGGTGAGGTCCCCAGTTCGACTCTGGGTATCAGCACCACTTCACTTCTCCTTCCCGTTTCTCTCTGTTTACTTTTAAAAGCATTCAACAGCTCAGGCATATGGCCTGGTTGATGTGGTGATATCACCGATTTATCCGTGTCTTAGAGGGACAATCGATGTCTAAAGAAAAATTTGAACGTACAAAACCGCACGTTAACGTCGGTACTATCGGCCACGTTGACCATGGTAAAACAACGCTGACCGCTGCAATCACTACCGTACTGGCTAAAACCTACGGCGGTGCTGCTCGTGCATTCGACCAGATCGATAACGCGCCGGAAGAAAAAGCTCGTGGTATCACCATCAACACTTCTCACGTTGAATATGACACCCCGACTCGCCACTACGCACACGTAGACTGCCCGGGCCACGCCGACTATGTTAAAAACATGATCACCGGTGCTGCGCAGATGGACGGCGCGATCCTGGTTGTTGCTGCGACTGACGGCCCGATGCCGCAGACTCGTGAGCACATCCTGCTGGGTCGTCAGGTAGGCGTTCCGTACATCATCGTGTTCCTGAACAAATGCGACATGGTTGATGACGAAGAGCTGCTGGAACTGGTAGAAATGGAAGTTCGTGAACTTCTGTCTCAGTACGATTTCCCGGGCGACGACACTCCGATCGTTCGTGGTTCTGCTCTGAAAGCGCTGGAAGGCGAAGCAGAGTGGGAAGCGAAAATCATCGAACTGGCTGGCTTCCTGGATTCTTACATCCCGGAACCAGAGCGTGCTATTGACAAGCCGTTCCTGCTGCCTATCGAAGACGTATTCTCCATCTCCGGTCGTGGTACCGTTGTTACCGGTCGTGTAGAGCGCGGTATCATCAAAGTTGGTGAAGAAGTTGAAATCGTTGGTATCAAAGAGACTGCTAAGTCTACCTGTACTGGCGTTGAAATGTTCCGCAAACTGCTGGACGAAGGCCGTGCTGGTGAGAACGTTGGTGTTCTGCTGCGTGGTATCAAACGTGAAGAAATCGAACGTGGTCAGGTACTGGCTAAGCCGGGCTCTATCAAGCCGCACACCAAGTTCGAATCTGAAGTGTACATTCTGTCCAAAGACGAAGGCGGCCGTCATACTCCGTTCTTCAAAGGCTACCGTCCGCAGTTCTACTTCCGTACTACTGACGTGACTGGTACCATCGAACTGCCGGAAGGCGTTGAGATGGTAATGCCGGGCGACAACATCAAAATGGTTGTTACCCTGATCCACCCAATCGCGATGGACGACGGTCTGCGTTTCGCAATCCGTGAAGGTGGCCGTACTGTTGGTGCGGGCGTTGTTGCCAAAGTAATGAGCTAATTGCCGAATAACATTTGACGCAATGCGCAATAAAAGGGCATCATTTGATGCCCTTTTTGCACGCTTTCACACCAGAACCTGGCTCATCAGTGATTTTATTTGTCATAATCATTGCTGAGACAGGCTCTGAAGAGGGCGTTTAGTCCGAAACGCACCAGAGCATTTCGGTTTGGATCGCCTCGCTTACGCGGGGTGAAAATGTTTGTAGAATACTTCTGACAGGTTGGTTTATGAGTGCGAATACCGAAGCTCAAGGAAGCGGGCGCGGCCTGGAAGCGATGAAGTGGGTTGTTGTCGCTGTATTGCTGCTTGTAGCTATCGTTGGCAACTACCTCTATCGTGACATGATGCTGCCGCTGCGTGCGCTGGCCGTAGTGATTCTGATTGCCGCAGCGGGTGGTGTCGCGCTGTTGACAACAAAAGGTAAAGCGACCGTTGCTTTTGCCCGTGAAGCGAGAACCGAAGTCCGTAAGGTCATTTGGCCAACTCGCCAGGAAACATTGCACACCACATTAATTGTGGCTGCGGTTACCGCAGTAATGTCACTGATCCTGTGGGGACTGGATGGTATTCTGGTTCGCCTGGTATCCTTTATCACTGGCCTGAGGTTCTAAGATGTCTGAAGCCCCTAAAAAGCGCTGGTACGTCGTTCAGGCGTTTTCCGGTTTTGAAGGCCGCGTAGCTACATCGCTGCGCGAATATATCAAGTTACAAAATATGGAAGAGCTGTTTGGCGAAGTCATGGTGCCGACCGAAGAAGTGGTCGAAATCCGTGGCGGTCAGCGTCGCAAGAGCGAACGTAAATTCTTCCCGGGCTATGTATTGGTCCAGATGGTGATGAATGACGCAAGCTGGCACCTGGTGCGCAGCGTGCCGCGTGTGATGGGCTTTATCGGCGGTACATCTGACCGTCCGGCGCCGATCAGCGACAAAGAAGTTGATGCGATCATGAACCGTCTGCAGCAGGTTGGCGACAAGCCGCGTCCGAAAACGATGTTTGAGCCAGGTGAAATGGTTCGCGTTAGCGACGGTCCGTTCGCTGACTTTAACGGCGTGGTTGAAGAAGTGGACTACGAGAAGTCTCGTCTGAAAGTTTCCGTATCTATCTTCGGTCGTGCGACTCCAGTTGAACTGGACTTCGCTCAGGTTGAAAAAGCCTAACACCCCGATCAAAAAAGCGACGATTTAATCGTTGCACAAGGCGCGAGATTGGAATACAATTTCGCGCCTTTTGTTTTTATGGATCCTATCCGTAAAACGAATTTAATCACGGGGAGCCTCCTTGAGGCGTTATAACCCAACTAGAGGAATTTAGAATGGCTAAGAAAGTCCAAGCCTATGTCAAGCTGCAGGTTGCAGCTGGTATGGCTAACCCGAGTCCGCCGGTAGGTCCTGCACTGGGTCAACAAGGCGTGAACATCATGGAATTCTGCAAAGCGTTCAACGCTAAAACTGATTCCATGGAAAAAGGTCTGCCAATCCCGGTTGTTATCACCGTTTACGCTGACCGTTCTTTCACTTTCGTTACCAAAACGCCTCCGGCAGCAGTTCTGCTGAAGAAAGCGGCTGGTATCAAGTCTGGTTCCGGCAAGCCGAACAAAGACAAAGTGGGTAAAATTTCCCGCGCTCAGCTGCAGGAAATCGCGCAGACCAAAGCTGCCGACATGACTGGTTCCGACATTGAAGCGATGACTCGCTCCATTGAAGGTACTGCACGTTCCATGGGCCTGGTAGTGGAGGACTAAGAAATGGCTAAACTGACCAAGCGCATGTCCGTGATCCGTGACAAAGTTGATGCTACTAAGCAGTATGACATCAACGAAGCTATCGCTCTGCTGAAAGAGCTGGCCACTGCTAAATTCGTAGAAAGCGTGGACGTTGCTGTTAACCTCGGCATCGATGCTCGTAAATCTGACCAGAACGTACGTGGTGCAACTGTACTGCCGCACGGTACTGGCCGTTCCGTTCGCGTAGCCGTATTTACCCAAGGTGCAAACGCTGAAGCTGCTAAAGCTGCAGGCGCTGAGCTGGTAGGTATGGAAGATCTGGCTGAACAGATCAAGAAAGGCGAAATGAACTTTGACGTTGTTATTGCTTCCCCGGATGCAATGCGCGTTGTTGGCCAGCTGGGTCAGGTTCTGGGTCCGCGCGGCCTGATGCCAAACCCGAAAGTTGGTACTGTAACTCCTAACGTTGCTGAAGCTGTTAAGAATGCTAAAGCTGGTCAGGTTCGTTACCGTAACGACAAAAACGGCATCATCCACACCACCATCGGTAAAGTGGATTTTGACGCTGACAAACTGAAAGAAAACCTGGAAGCTCTGCTGGTTGCGCTGAAAAAAGCAAAACCGACTCAGGCAAAAGGCGTGTACATCAAGAAAGTTAGCATCTCCACCACCATGGGTGCTGGCGTTGCCGTTGATCAGTCCGGTCTGACTGCGACTGTGGCGAACTAATATTCGCCTTTACGTGGGCGGTGATTTTGTCTACAATCTTACCCCCACGTATTCTGCTAATTGCAGACGTATATCTGAGATATTCAGGCTGTGGCAAGGCAGTCAACGCCACTACAGATTGAATAGCGACAGATAGAAAAGATTTGTTCGTTGGAGCCTGGCCTAATCCAGGCCTCCGTCGAAGACCGCAGGTGTTTCGTAAGAAACTTAATGCCCTGCGTAGACGGTGACAGAACGCTAAGATTATTTCTGATACTCTGGCTTGTTTCTGCTCACCGTATTTAGACGCTCTCTCCGTTGGGGGGAGTGAAGTGAGTTCCGGAACATGAGTTCCGGCAAACATCCAGGAGCAAAGCTAATGGCTTTAAATCTTCAAGACAAACAAGCGATTGTTGCTGAAGTCAGCGAAGTAGCCAAAGGCGCGCTGTCTGCAGTAGTTGCGGATTCCCGTGGCGTAACTGTAGATAAAATGACTGAACTGCGTAAAGCAGGTCGTGAAGCTGGCGTATACATGCGTGTTGTTCGTAACACCCTGCTGCGCCGCGTCGTTGAAGGTACTCAGTTCGAGTGCCTGAAAGACACGTTTGTTGGTCCGACCCTGATTGCATACTCTATGGAACACCCGGGCGCTGCTGCTCGTCTGTTCAAAGAGTTCGCGAAAGCGAATGCAAAATTTGAGGTCAAAGCCGCAGCCTTTGAAGGTGAGTTGATTACGGCATCGAATATCGATCGCCTGGCAACTCTGCCGACCTACGAAGAAGCAATTGCACGCCTGATGGCAACCATGAAAGAAGCTTCGGCTGGCAAACTGGTTCGTACTCTGGCTGCTGTACGCGATGCGAAAGAAGCTGCTTAATCGCAGTTATCTTTGTAAAGCATCTGCTTACGTATAAACTTATTCTGATTTTCAGGAACAATTTAAATGTCTATCACTAAAGATCAAATCATTGAAGCAGTATCCGCTATGTCCGTAATGGACGTTGTAGAACTGATTTCTGCAATGGAAGAAAAATTCGGTGTTTCTGCTGCTGCTGCTGTAGCTGTAGCTGCTGGCCCGGCTGAAGCTGCTGAAGAAAAAACTGAATTCGACGTAATTCTGAAAGCTGCAGGCGCTAACAAAGTTGCTGTTATCAAAGCAGTACGTGGCGCAACTGGCCTGGGTCTGAAAGAAGCTAAAGACCTGGTAGAATCTGCACCGGCTGCGCTGAAAGAAGGCGTGAGCAAAGACGACGCAGAAGCACTGAAAAAATCTCTGGAAGAAGCTGGCGCTGAAGTTGAAGTTAAATAAGCCAACTTTTCTGGTTGCAGCCTAAGAAATTAGGCTGATGGCTGGTGACTTTTTAGTCACCAGCCTTTTTGCGCTGTAAGGCGCCAGTAGCATTTCACACTGTTTGACTACTGCTGTGCCTTTCAATGCTTGTTTCTATCGACGTCTTAATATACTGCGACAGAACGTCAGTTCTGTGTAAATCGCAATGAAATGGTTTAAGCGTGATAGCAACAGGCATTGCGGAAAGTATTCGATTTTCCGGTCAACAAAATAGTGTTGCACAAACTGTCCCTTCGTCGGACAGATGGGTCGACTTGTCAGCGAGCTGAGGAACCCTAATGGTTTACTCCTATACCGAGAAAAAACGTATTCGTAAGGATTTTGGTAAACGTCCGCAAGTGTTGGACATACCTTATCTCCTTTCTATCCAGCTTGACTCGTTTCAGAAGTTCATCGAGCAAGATCCTGAAGGGCAGTATGGTCTGGAAGCAGCTTTCCGTTCCGTTTTCCCGATTCAGAGCTACAGCGGTAATTCCGAGTTGCAATACGTCAGCTACCGCCTTGGCGAACCGGTGTTTGACGTTCAGGAATGTCAGATCCGTGGCGTGACCTATTCCGCACCGCTGCGCGTAAAACTGCGCCTGGTGATCTACGAGCGCGAAGCGCCGGAAGGCACCGTAAAAGACATTAAAGAACAAGAAGTCTACATGGGCGAAATTCCGCTCATGACAGATAACGGTACCTTTGTTATCAACGGTACTGAGCGTGTTATCGTTTCTCAGCTGCACCGTAGTCCTGGCGTCTTCTTTGACTCCGACAAAGGTAAAACCCACTCTTCGGGTAAAGTGCTGTATAACGCGCGTATCATCCCTTACCGTGGTTCCTGGCTGGACTTCGAATTCGATCCGAAGGACAACCTGTTCGTACGTATTGACCGTCGCCGTAAACTGCCTGCGACCATTATTCTGCGTGCACTGAACTACACCACTGAGCAGATCCTTGACCTGTTCTTTGAGAAAGTTGTTTTCGAAATTCGTGACAACAAGCTGCAGATGGAACTGGTGCCGGAACGCCTGCGTGGTGAAACCGCCTCCTTTGACATCGAAGCTAACGGCAAAGTCTACGTCGAAAAAGGCCGTCGCATCACTGCGCGCCACATTCGCCAGCTGGAAAAAGACGATATCAAACATATCGAAGTTCCGGTTGAATACATTGCTGGTAAAGTTGCGGCTAAAGACTACGTTGACGAATCTACTGGCGAGCTGATCTGCGCAGCTAACATGGAGCTGAGTCTGGATCTGCTGGCTAAGCTGAGCCAGTCTGGCCACAAGCGTATCGAAACGCTGTTCACCAACGATCTGGACCACGGTCCGTACATTTCTGAAACTGTACGTGTCGACCCAACCAACGATCGTCTGAGCGCGCTGGTAGAAATCTACCGCATGATGCGCCCTGGTGAGCCGCCGACGCGTGAAGCTGCTGAAAGCCTGTTCGAGAACCTGTTCTTCTCCGAAGACCGCTATGACCTGTCTGCGGTTGGTCGTATGAAGTTCAACCGTTCTCTGCTGCGCGACGAAATCGAAGGTTCCGGTATCCTGAGCAAAGATGACATCATCGAAGTGATGAAGAAGCTCATCGATATCCGTAACGGTAAAGGCGAAGTCGATGATATCGACCACCTCGGTAACCGTCGTATCCGTTCCGTAGGCGAAATGGCGGAAAACCAGTTCCGCGTTGGCCTGGTACGTGTTGAGCGTGCGGTGAAAGAGCGTCTGTCTCTGGGCGATCTGGATACCCTGATGCCTCAGGATATGATCAACGCTAAGCCAATTTCTGCAGCAGTGAAAGAGTTCTTTGGTTCCAGCCAACTGTCTCAGTTTATGGACCAGAACAACCCGCTGTCTGAGATTACGCACAAACGTCGTATCTCTGCACTCGGCCCAGGCGGTTTGACCCGTGAACGCGCAGGCTTCGAAGTTCGAGACGTACACCCGACTCACTACGGTCGCGTATGTCCAATCGAAACGCCTGAAGGTCCGAACATCGGTCTGATCAACTCCTTGTCTGTGTACGCACAGACTAACGAATACGGCTTCCTCGAGACTCCGTACCGTAAAGTGACCGACGGTGTTGTAACTGACGAAATTCATTACCTGTCTGCTATCGAAGAAGGCAACTACGTTATCGCTCAGGCGAACTCCAACCTGGATGACGAAGGCCACTTTGTAGAAGATCTGGTTACCTGCCGTAGCAAAGGCGAATCCAGCTTGTTCAGCCGTGACCAGGTTGACTACATGGACGTATCCACCCAGCAGGTGGTATCCGTCGGTGCGTCCCTGATCCCGTTCCTGGAACACGATGACGCCAACCGTGCATTGATGGGTGCGAACATGCAACGTCAGGCGGTTCCGACTCTGCGCGCTGATAAGCCGCTGGTTGGTACCGGTATGGAACGTGCTGTTGCCGTCGACTCCGGTGTTACCGCGGTTGCTAAACGTGGCGGTACTGTCCAGTACGTGGATGCTTCCCGTATCGTTATCAAAGTTAACGAAGACGAGATGTACCCGGGCGAAGCAGGTATCGACATTTATAACCTGACCAAATACACCCGTTCTAACCAGAACACCTGTATCAACCAGATGCCTTGCGTATCTCTGGGCGAGCCGGTTGAACGTGGTGATGTGCTGGCAGACGGTCCGTCCACCGACCTCGGTGAACTGGCGCTCGGTCAGAACATGCGCGTGGCATTCATGCCATGGAATGGTTACAACTTCGAAGACTCCATCCTCGTATCTGAGCGTGTTGTCCAGGAAGACCGTTTCACCACCATCCACATTCAGGAACTGGCATGTGTGTCCCGTGACACCAAGCTGGGGCCGGAAGAGATCACCGCTGACATCCCGAACGTGGGTGAAGCTGCGCTCTCCAAACTGGATGAATCCGGTATCGTTTATATCGGCGCGGAAGTAACCGGTGGCGACATTCTGGTTGGTAAGGTAACGCCGAAAGGTGAAACCCAGCTGACGCCAGAAGAGAAGCTGCTGCGTGCGATCTTCGGTGAGAAAGCGTCTGACGTTAAAGACTCTTCTCTGCGCGTGCCAAACGGTGTTTCCGGTACGATTATCGACGTTCAGGTCTTTACTCGCGATGGCGTAGAAAAAGACAAACGTGCGCTGGAAATCGAAGAGATGCAGCTGAAGCAGGCGAAAAAAGACCTGTCTGAAGAACTGCAGATCCTCGAAGCTGGCCTGTTCAGCCGTATCTACGCTGTGCTGGTTTCCGGTGGTGTTGAAGCTGAAAAACTCGACAAACTGCCGCGCGATCGCTGGTTAGAACTCGGCCTGACCGACGAAGAGAAACAAAATCAGCTGGAACAACTGGCTGAGCAGTACGACGAACTGAAACACGAGTTCGAGAAAAAACTTGAAGCGAAACGCCGTAAAATCACTCAGGGCGACGATCTGGCACCGGGCGTGCTGAAGATTGTTAAGGTTTATCTGGCGGTTAAACGTCGGATCCAGCCTGGTGATAAGATGGCAGGTCGTCACGGTAACAAGGGTGTAATCTCTAAGATCAACCCGATCGAAGATATGCCACACGATGCTAACGGTACGCCGGTAGATATCGTGCTGAACCCGCTGGGCGTACCATCGCGTATGAACATCGGTCAGATCCTTGAAACCCACCTGGGTATGGCTGCGAAAGGTATCGGCGATAAGATCAACGCCATGCTGAAACAGCAGCAGGAAGTCGCGAAACTGCGCGAATTCATCCAGCGTGCTTACGATCTGGGTTCAGATGTTCGTCAGAAAGTTGACCTGAATACCTTCAGCGATGAAGAAGTTCTGCGTCTGGCTGAAAACCTGAAAAAAGGTATGCCGATCGCAACGCCGGTGTTCGACGGTGCGAAAGAGTCTGAAATCAAGGAACTGTTACAGCTGGGTGGCCTGCCGACTTCCGGTCAGATCACACTGTTCGACGGTCGTACCGGTGAGCAGTTCGAGCGCCAGGTTACCGTTGGCTACATGTACATGCTGAAACTGAACCACCTGGTTGATGACAAGATGCATGCGCGTTCTACCGGTTCTTACAGCCTGGTTACTCAGCAGCCGCTGGGTGGTAAGGCTCAGTTCGGTGGTCAGCGCTTCGGGGAGATGGAAGTGTGGGCGCTTGAAGCATACGGCGCGGCATACACCCTGCAGGAAATGCTCACCGTTAAGTCTGATGACGTGAACGGTCGTACTAAGATGTATAAAAACATCGTGGACGGCAACCATCAGATGGAACCAGGCATGCCGGAATCCTTCAACGTACTGTTGAAAGAGATTCGTTCGCTGGGTATCAACATCGAGCTGGAAGACGAGTAACTCTCGATCAAACAGGTCACTGGTGCTGGCGTAACAGCCAGCGCCAGATTGTGCTAACTCCGACGGGAGCAAATCCGTGAAAGATTTATTAAAGTTTCTGAAAGCGCAGACTAAAACCGAAGAGTTTGATGCGATCAAAATTGCTCTGGCCTCGCCAGACATGATCCGTTCATGGTCTTTCGGTGAAGTTAAGAAGCCGGAAACCATCAACTACCGTACGTTCAAACCTGAACGTGACGGCCTTTTCTGCGCCCGTATCTTTGGGCCGGTAAAAGACTATGAGTGCCTGTGCGGTAAGTACAAGCGCCTGAAACACCGCGGTGTGATCTGTGAGAAGTGCGGCGTTGAAGTGACCCAAACTAAAGTACGCCGTGAGCGTATGGGCCACATCGAGCTGGCGTCTCCGACCGCTCACATCTGGTTCCTGAAATCTCTGCCGTCCCGTATCGGTCTGCTGCTCGATATGCCGCTGCGCGATATCGAACGCGTACTGTACTTCGAATCTTATGTGGTTATCGAAGGCGGTATGACTAACTTGGAACGTCAACAGATCCTGACTGAAGAGCAGTATCTGGACGCGCTGGAAGAGTTCGGTGACGAATTCGACGCGAAGATGGGTGCGGAAGCAATCCAGGCCCTGCTGAAGAGCATGGATCTGGAGCAAGAGTGCGAAACTCTGCGCGAAGAGCTGAACGAAACCAACTCCGAAACCAAGCGTAAGAAGCTGACCAAACGTATCAAACTGCTGGAAGCATTCGTACAGTCTGGCAACAAGCCAGAGTGGATGATCCTGACTGTTCTGCCGGTTCTGCCGCCAGATCTGCGTCCGCTGGTTCCGCTGGATGGTGGTCGTTTCGCAACATCGGATCTGAACGATCTGTACCGTCGCGTGATCAACCGTAACAACCGTCTGAAACGTCTGCTGGATCTGGCTGCGCCGGACATCATCGTACGTAACGAAAAACGTATGCTGCAGGAAGCGGTTGACGCCCTGCTGGATAACGGTCGCCGCGGTCGTGCGATCACCGGTTCTAACAAACGTCCTCTGAAATCTTTGGCCGATATGATCAAAGGTAAACAGGGTCGTTTCCGTCAGAACCTGCTCGGTAAGCGTGTTGACTACTCCGGTCGTTCTGTAATCACCGTAGGTCCATACCTGCGTCTGCATCAGTGCGGTCTGCCGAAGAAAATGGCACTGGAACTGTTCAAACCGTTCATTTACGGCAAGCTGGAACTGCGTGGCCTGGCCACCACCATCAAAGCCGCTAAGAAAATGGTTGAGCGTGAAGAAGCTGTCGTTTGGGATATCCTGGACGAAGTTATCCGCGAACACCCGGTATTGCTGAACCGTGCACCAACCCTGCACCGTCTGGGTATCCAGGCATTTGAACCGGTACTGATCGAAGGTAAAGCTATCCAGCTGCACCCGCTGGTTTGTGCGGCATATAACGCCGACTTCGATGGTGACCAGATGGCTGTTCACGTACCGCTGACGCTGGAAGCCCAGCTCGAAGCGCGTGCGCTGATGATGTCTACCAACAACATCCTGTCTCCGGCGAACGGCGAACCTATCATCGTTCCGTCTCAGGACGTTGTATTGGGTCTGTACTACATGACCCGTGACTGTGTTAACGCCAAAGGCGAAGGCATGGTGCTGACTGGCCCGAAAGAAGCTGAGCGTATCTATCGCGCAGGTCTGGCCTCTCTGCATGCGCGCGTTAAAGTGCGTATCACTGAATACGAAAAAGATGAAAACGGCGAATTCGTTGCGCACACCAGCCTGAAAGACACGACCGTTGGTCGCGCCATTCTGTGGATGATCGTACCGAAAGGTCTGCCTTTCTCCATCGTCAACCAGGCGCTGGGCAAGAAAGCAATCTCCAAAATGCTGAACACCTGTTACCGCATTCTGGGCCTGAAGCCGACCGTTATCTTCGCTGACCAGACAATGTACACCGGCTTTGCTTATGCAGCGCGTTCAGGTGCATCTGTTGGTATTGATGACATGGTCATCCCAGAGAAGAAACACGAGATCATCTCTGAAGCGGAAGCTGAAGTTGCTGAGATCCAGGAGCAGTTCCAGTCTGGTCTGGTAACCGCGGGCGAACGCTATAACAAAGTTATCGATATCTGGGCTGCGGCGAACGATCGTGTATCCAAAGCGATGATGGATAACCTGCAAACCGAAACCGTGATTAACCGTGACGGCGTAGAAGAGCAGCAGGTTTCCTTCAACAGCATCTACATGATGGCCGACTCCGGTGCGCGTGGTTCTGCAGCACAGATTCGTCAGCTGGCTGGTATGCGTGGTCTGATGGCTAAGCCAGATGGCTCCATCATCGAAACGCCAATCACCGCGAACTTCCGTGAAGGTCTGAACGTACTCCAGTACTTCATCTCTACTCACGGTGCTCGTAAAGGTCTGGCGGATACCGCACTGAAAACAGCGAACTCCGGTTATCTGACCCGTCGTCTGGTTGACGTCGCGCAGGACTTGGTTGTTACTGAAGACGATTGCGGCACGCTGGAAGGCATCACCATGACCCCGGTTATCGAGGGTGGTGACGTTAAAGAACCGCTGCGCGATCGCGTTCTGGGTCGTGTGACTGCTGAAGATGTTCTGAAGCCGGGTACGGCGGATATTCTGGTTCCACGCAACACGCTGCTGCACGAACAGTGGTGTGACCTGCTGGAAGAGAACTCCGTTGACTCCGTTAAAGTCCGTTCCGTTGTATCCTGTGACACCGACTTTGGTGTATGTGCGCACTGCTACGGTCGTGACCTGGCGCGTGGCCACATCATCAATAAAGGTGAAGCAATCGGCGTTATCGCGGCACAGTCCATCGGTGAACCGGGTACACAGCTGACGATGCGTACGTTCCACATCGGTGGTGCGGCATCTCGTGCGGCTGCTGAATCCAGCATCCAGGTGAAAAATAAAGGTAGCATCCGTCTAAGCAATGCGAAGTCGGTTGTTAACTCCAGCGGTAAACTGGTTATCACCTCACGTAACACCGAACTGAAACTGATCGACGAATTCGGCCGTACCAAAGAAAGCTATAAAGTGCCTTACGGCTCCGTTATGGCGAAAGGTGATGGCGAACAGGTTGCTGGCGGCGAAACCGTAGCGAACTGGGATCCGCACACCATGCCGGTTATCACCGAAGTGAGTGGTTTCGTCCGCTTCACTGACATGATCGACGGCCAGACCATTACTCGTCAGACCGACGAGCTGACCGGTCTGTCTTCTCTGGTGGTTCTGGATTCTGCAGAACGTACTGCGGGTGGTAAAGACCTGCGTCCGGCACTGAAAATTGTTGATGCTCAGGGCAACGACGTTCTGATCCCAGGCACCGATATGCCTGCTCAGTACTTCCTGCCGGGTAAAGCGATTGTTCAGCTGGAAGATGGCGTACAGATCAGTTCTGGTGACACCCTGGCGCGTGTTCCGCAGGAATCCGGCGGTACCAAGGATATTACCGGTGGTCTGCCGCGCGTTGCGGACCTGTTCGAAGCACGTCGTCCGAAAGAGCCGGCAATCCTGGCTGAAATCAGCGGCATCATTTCCTTCGGTAAAGAAACCAAAGGTAAACGTCGTCTGGTTATCACCCCGGTAGACGGTAGCGAGCCGTACGAAGAGATGATTCCGAAATGGCGTCAGCTCAACGTGTTCGAAGGTGAACGTGTAGAACGTGGTGACGTTGTTTCCGACGGTCCGGAAGCGCCGCACGACATCCTGCGTCTGCGTGGTGTGCATGCTGTAACCCGTTATATCGTTAACGAAGTTCAGGACGTATACCGTCTGCAGGGCGTTAAGATTAACGATAAGCACATCGAAGTTATCGTTCGTCAGATGCTGCGTAAAGCCACCATCGAAAGCGCTGGTAGCTCCGACTTCCTGGAAGGCGAGCAGGTTGAATACTCCCGCGTCAAGATTGCTAACCGCGATCTGGAAGCGAACGGCAAAGTGGGTGCAACATTCTCCCGCGATCTGCTGGGTATCACCAAAGCGTCTCTGGCAACCGAGTCCTTCATCTCTGCAGCATCGTTCCAGGAAACCACGCGTGTCCTGACCGAAGCCGCTGTTGCAGGTAAACGTGATGAACTGCGCGGTCTGAAAGAGAACGTTATCGTGGGTCGTCTGATCCCGGCGGGTACCGGTTATGCGTACCACCAGGATCGTATGCGCCGCCGCGCAGCGGGCGAACTGCCAGCTGCTCCGCAGGTGACTGCTGAAGATGCGTCTGCCAGCCTGGCAGAACTGCTGAACGCAGGCCTGGGCGGTTCTGACAACGATTAATCGTTGCTGACGCTAATAAAAAACCCGCTTCGGCGGGTTTTTTTATGTCGATGGATTTAAGATGTATTATGTTGGCCGGATAAGGCAGCAGCTGCCATCCTGCATGATGACGCCAGGCTTATGAGGCCTACGGCTTACGCCATCCGATCAGTTTACTGGCGGTAAGCGTCGATACAGTTCAATCATATCGCCTGCCAGATCCTGAATCACCATGGCATTCATCAGGTGGTCCTGCGAATGGACGGTGATGAGATTAACCGGTAGTTTGCCAGTGCCTTCGTCAATTCCGATCAGCTGGGTTTGGATTTTATGCGCTTGTTTAACATACTCGCGTGATTCCATCATCGCGTGTTCTGCCCCGGCGAAATCACCTTTACGCGCCAGTTGCAACGCCGTCAGGGCTTGACTGCGCGCAGCTCCGGCGTTTACCAATAATTCCATGATGATCGTTTCTAACTCTTCCATGCCATCACTCCAGTAGTTTCAGCGCTTTGTCCAGTACCGCATCGCCTTTCATCATGCCGTAATCCATCATATCGATAACGGCGACTTTTTTTCCTAGCGGGTCGGCGAGCGCCTGCAGCTTGGCCTGTTCATACTTAACCTGTGGGCCGAGCAATACGATATCCGCAGTGGCGATATTCTCTTCAAACTCAGCCACTGGGACCGCTTTGATAGTGACGTCGACTCCTTTTTTCTGGGCGGCATCTTTCATCTTTTGCACCAGCATGCTGGTGGACATTCCGGCGGCACAACATAAAACGATGTTTTTCATAAGCAGTCTCGATCAACATGTGTGGGTTGATAATTATCGCGAGCCAGCCGCAGCAACAACTGCTTTGCAACGATTGTGTGCAAAGCATCACAAAGAAAGTCACTTTTTCTGAAACCGGTTACAAAAAGAGGCTCAACCCTACGATCTGGCCCTGATTTGGCTATTGTTGACCCATTTATCATATGCAGGAATATATAATCACTGTTAATAAAGACATGTTATAAAAAACAGTATTGACAGCGTTTTTTAAACCCGTATGTTAATACTTAACAGCGGAGAAATTGTAGTTTGCTGTTAACGTAGTAAGTGTTAGTAGAGCTTGATTGGGGGTTGCGATAAAGGCCACGAAGTATTTTTGTATGGGATAGTCGATGCTGAAAACGCTATTTATTCACCTCGACAATGCTTTCAGGCCACGTAGTTGATATATCTAATCGCAAATAGTTAGTAAAACGCGACGATGTAACGCCATGATTTAATAGTAAATGTTTGCGGTTTCTGTTTTCTGGTTATCGCAAGGGAAATAAGGCAACGCATCAAAGAGTATATGTCGCGAGGGGAAGTGTACTTGTTTAGGTCACCAGCCTTGAGTTCTATTATCAAGCGGGTGGAATGTGTTTAACGGTAAATAGAGGACGGTTTTAGTTAGTATCAATATCCAATATTATCTGTAGTAAACGTGTACATTTTAAAGTAGTACCATCAGCAGTATTAAATCGTTAAGTTTATTAATGTTAAATTTGAAGTGTGTAGTAACTTAAAGCCCTGACTGCAATGGTCAGGGCTTTTGTTCATTTTAGATCAAGTTGTTACCTGAAATGCTCAACCGCGATGGTGTAACATTTCGGCGCTAATCGATTATTAAATAAATTAATGCTTGCTTATTGATTAGAAGTAAGTCTACTATAGCGACATCGGTTTGATACACAGACCTTATGAAAGCAGTTTTAGTAAAGCAGTTCTCAGTTCAAGCGTTATCCTCAGATACTCTTCTTCATGAGCCTCCTCCCTAAGTGCCCCATAAGTTAATTTCTGCAAAACAGGCCATCTTCGCTGCTTAAGCGGCTCAAAATATGAAAGGAAGTATCTATGTCTAACAAAATGACTGGTTTAGTAAAATGGTTTAACTCTGAGAAAGGCTTCGGCTTTATCACTCCTCAGGACGGTAGCAAGGACGTGTTTGTGCATTTCTCTGCTATCCAGAGTAACGATTTTAAAACATTAGACGAAGGTCAAAAAGTGGAGTTCTCTGTGGAGAATGGCGCTAAAGGCCCGTCTGCTGTTAACGTTGTCGCGCTGTAATCGCCGATAATTTCACTAATGCTTACGATAGCGATGAAGGCCAGAGCCTGAGCAGTTAAGTGACAGTGAAGAAAAACCCGCGAAAGCGGGTTTTTTCGTTTTATGCGATTGCTCCGGACTTACGGCATCTGCGAAGCGCGTCCCAGATAGCTGTCCCAGTCCTTCCACACGGGCTGTAACCCTTGCGCCATTAGTGCTTCAGCAACGGCTTCTGGGCGACGGGCGTCGTGTGGGGAGAACTGTTCCAGTTCAGGATGGTTATCGGCATAACCGCCGGGCTGTGTTTTTGAGAAGGCGCTGACGTTGTTGATCGCCAGCGGGATCACATGATCACGGAACCATGGCGATTCGCGGGTGGAGAGCGACAGCTCAATTTCTGGCGCCAGTAAACGAAACGCGCAAATGGTTTGGACCAACTGTCGCTCGTCCATGATCGATGCGGGTTCAACGCCACCGGTGCATGGGCGCAGGCGAGGGAAGGAGATGGAGTAGCGGCTCTGCCAGTAATGCTGCTGCATCCACAGCAGATGTTCAGCTACCATATAGCAATCGACCCGCCAGCTGTCGGACAAACCAATCAACGCGCCAAGACCGATTTTGTCGATCCCTGCGCGGCCCAGCCTGTCCGGCGTTTCCAGTCGCCAGAAGAAATCCTGCTTTTTCCCCTTCAGATGGTGGCGAGCGTAAATCGCCTCATGATAGCTCTCCTGATACACCATCACGCCATCCAGTCCCAGCGTCTTCAGCTCCGCATATTCAGCCTCTGACAGCGGCTGAACTTCCATCTGCAATGAGGCAAACTGGCGGCGAATGGTGGGCAAATGGCGACGAAAGTAATCCATTCCGACTTTTGCCTGATGTTCACCGGTGACCAACAACAGATGCTCAAAACCCAGCTCACGGATAGCGGTACACTCTCGTTTTATCTCATCTTCGTCCAGCGTTTTGCGTTTGATACGGTTGCTCATGGAAAAGCCGCAGTAGGTGCAGTCGTTGGCGCAAAGATTCGAGAGATACAGCGGAACATAAAAGCTGACCGTGTTGCCGAAGCGCTGCCGGGTCAGGCGCTGCGCTCGCTGTGCCAACGGCTCCAGAAAGTCGGCGGCGGCAGGGGAGAGCAACGCCATCAGATCGTCGCGACTAAGCTGTGAAGCGTTGAGGGCGTGCTCCACGTCAGCGGCGGTTTTACCGTTGATACGCAGGCGGATGTCATCCCAGTCAAGCTGGCGCCAGCGGTCGCTGAACGTTTTCATACGAAGGCCTCCAGGAATCCGGTTAACGGGCTGGTGGCGCTTGCCTGCGAACTTTTGCTTCCTGGTACCGCCTGGCGCGCCAGAAGGCCCGCTTCAACCGCCAGACGGAAGGCGGTAGCCATCGTGACCGGGCAGTCGGCCACGGCGATTGCCGTGTTGACCAGCACTGCGTCGGCACCCATTTCCAGCGCCTGTGTGGCGTGGCTGGGGACGCCAATACCCGCATCAACCACCACCGGTACGGTTGCCTGTTGGATAATAATCTCCAGCATCGCTTTCGTTTCCAGTCCCTGATTAGAACCGATGGGCGCGCCGAGCGGCATTACCGCCGCGCAGCCGACCTCTTCCAGCCGCTTACACAGCACCGGATCCGCGCCGCAGTAGGGCAGCACCACAAAGCCCAGTTTCACCAATGCTTCCGCAGCTTTTAACGTTTCAATCGGATCCGGCAATAGCCAGCGGGCGTCCGGGTGAATTTCTAATTTTAGCCAGTTTGTGCCCAGCGCTTCACGTGCCAGTTGGGCGGCGAAAATAGCCTCTTCCGCGGTTTTCGCCCCGGAGGTGTTAGGCAGTAGCGTCACCCCCGCCTCGATAAGTGGGGCCAGAATGGCATCGTTGTGCTGGCGCAAATCCACGCGCTTCATCGCCAGCGTCACCAGTTGGCTGCCGGAGGCGCGAATCGCCTCGACCATCAGCTGCGACGAAGCAAATTTTCCGGTGCCGGTGAACAGATGTGAATCAAACGTTTTGTCGGCAATACGTAACATATCAACCCCCTGCAATAACCTGAAAAAGCAGGATCTGGTCGCCTTCCTGCACGATTTGCTGCTCCCACTGCTCGCGCGGCAGGATCTGCTGATTGAGCGCCAGCGCCGCTCCCGGTTTAAGTTGATTTAGCGCAGTGAGCAGCCCGCTGACGGTTTGTCCCTCGGCGCACTGCATCGGCTCATCATTGAACTGAATCTGCATGTTGTCCTCCGCATACCGGGCAGCCGCTGGCACGACGCAGCGCGAGGCTGCGCCACTGGCTGGTTTTACCGTCGAACAGGCGTAGCTCCCCACTGGGAGTTTCAATGCCACTGAGTAATTTAATCGCCTCCAGCGCCTGCAAGGTGCCCATCACGCCCACAACCGGGCCGACGATGCCGGCGGTGCGGCAGTTGCGTTCCGGCTCTACATCATCCGGCCACAGGCAACGGTAACAGCCTTGTTCCCACGGTGGCGTCAGTACCATTAGCTGGCCGCCAAAGCCCACAGCGCTGGCGGTGATGAGCGGAGTGTTGAGCATCACGCAGGCGGCGTTAATTTCCTGGCGCGTCGCCATGTTGTCGGTACAGTCGAGCACCACGTCGGCACGCGCTACCGCATGCCGGAGCGCCTCACCGGTCAGCCGCTGCTCAAGGACGACCAGCTCGCTGTCTGGATTAAGGCGTGCCAGATGTCGCTTTGCCGCCTGTGCTTTCGGCCGGGCGATATCATCGGTGGTGAACAATATTTGCCGTTGCAGGTTGCTCAGATGAACGTCATCATCGTCCGCCAACGTCAGCGTGCCGACGCCCGCTCCCGCCAGATACAGTGCCGCAGGCGAGCCGAGCCCACCTAAACCGACGATCAACACATGGCTATCGAGCAGCTTTTGTTGGCCCTCAATGGCAATGTCGCCGAGCAGGATCTGGCGGCTGTAGCGCATAAAATCGCGGTCATTCATCGCCGGCTCCCGCAATGTCCAATAGCTGCGCCGTGGCTGCTTGCCAGTCTGCGGCGTGGGTTATGGCGCTGACCACGGCAATGCTGCCAACGCCGGTCGCCAGCACCGCTGGGGCGCGCTCAAGGCTGATGCCGCCGATAGCGACAGTGGGGTAATCCGCCAGTCGTTTACTATGGCTTGCCAGCTGCGTGAGACCCTGCGGGGCCGACGGCATCTGCTTGGTTTGCGTCGGGAAGACATGACCCAGCGCGATATAGGAAGGCTTAGCAGCCAGCGCTACGTCTATCTCCATATCATCGTGAGTGGAAACACCCAGGCGTAGCCCCGCCGCCTGAATCGCCTTCAGGTCGGTGGTTTCGAGGTCTTCCTGGCCCAAATGCACGCCGTACGCGTTGTGCTTAATTGCCAGACTCCAGTAATCGTTGATAAACAGGCGAGCATCATAGCGACGCCCCAGCTCTATGGCGGCAATGACGTCGGCTTCGACCTCTTCATCACGTTTATCTTTAATGCGCAGTTGGATCGTGCGCACACCTGCCTGCAGCAAGCGTTCAATCCATTCAACGCTGTCTACCACCGGGTACAGCCCGAGGCGGAACGGCACGGTCGGGAAATCAGGCTGGTACATCACGCCTCCTCTTTTTTGAGGTAGATTTCGCCGCCTTTGGCGCGGAAGTTCTCCGACATATCCGCCATTCCGATTTCAATGGTTTGTGCGGCGGCGTAGTCGCGGACCTCCTGGCTGATTTTCATCGAGCAGAACTTCGGCCCGCACATGGAGCAGAAGTGGGCAACCTTGCCGGACTCCTGTGGCAGGGTTTCATCGTGATAGGCGCGGGCGGTGAATGGGTCGAGTGCGAGGTTAAACTGGTCTTCCCAGCGGAATTCGAAGCGCGCTTTCGACATGGCGTTATCGCGGATCTGCGCTCCCGGATGGCCTTTGGCTAAATCAGCGGCGTGGGCGGCAATCTTGTAGGTAATCAGCCCTTGCTTCACGTCTTCTTTGTTCGGCAGGCCAAGGTGCTCTTTTGGCGTGACGTAGCACAGCATCGCACAGCCAAACCAACCGATCATCGCCGCACCAATGCCGGAGGTGAAGTGGTCATAGCCCGGCGCGATATCTGTCGTCAACGGCCCTAAGGTGTAGAACGGCGCTTCATGGCAGTGCTCCAGCTCTTCGGTCATATTGCGCTGGATCATATGCATCGGCACATGACCCGGGCCTTCAATCATCACCTGCACGTCGTATTCCCAGGCGATTTTGGTCAGTTCGCCCAGCGTATGCAGCTCGGAGAACTGCGCCTCGTCGTTGGCATCCTGAATCGAGCCTGGACGCAGGCCGTCGCCGAGAGAGAGCGAAACGTCATAGGCGGCACAGATTTCGCAAATCTCGCGGAAATGTTCAAACAGGAAGTTCTCTTTGTGATGAGAGAGACACCATTTCGCCATGATCGAACCGCCGCGCGAGACAATACCTGTCAGGCGTTTGGCGGTCATCGGCACGTAGCGCAGCAGTACGCCCGCGTGAATGGTGAAGTAGTCGACGCCCTGTTCGGCTTGTTCGAGCAGCGTGTCGCGGAAGGCTTCCCAGGTGAGATCTTCGGCGATCCCGTTAACCTTCTCCAGCGCTTGGTAGATCGGCACGGTACCGATCGGCACCGGGCTGTTACGCAGGATCCACTCGCGGGTTTCGTGAATATAGCGGCCGGTAGAGAGGTCCATCACCGTATCTGCGCCCCAGCGGGTTGACCACACCAGCTTCTCCACCTCTTCTTCAATGGAGGAGGTTACCGCCGAGTTACCGATGTTGGCGTTCACCTTCACCAGGAAGTTGCGGCCGATGATCATCGGCTCGGATTCCGGGTGGTTGATGTTGGCAGGAATAATCGCGCGGCCCGCAGCGACTTCATCACGCACGAATTCCGGGGTGATGTTTTCCGGCAGGCGAGCGCCAAAGTTCATCCCTGGATGCTGATGGCGCAGCACTTCACTACGAATGCGCTCGCGGCCCATGTTTTCACGGATGGCGATAAATTCCATCTCCGGGGTAACCATCCCCTGACGGGCATAGTGCAACTGGGTAACGCGCTTGCCGGCTTTGGCGCGTTTTGGCGTCAGCAGGCCGCTGAAACGCAGCTCGTCCAGGCCATCGTCGGCCAGACGTTGTTTGGTATAAGCGGAGCTACGGTCGTCTAATTCTTCGCTATCATTACGCGCCGCAATCCACGGCTGGCGCAGTTTCGCCAGACCCTGCTGAACGTTAATCGTCACATCAGGATCGCCGTACGGCCCGGAGGTGTCGTACACCGGCACGGCTTCGTTCTCTTCAAACTGCGGGTTGTCTTTCGTACCACCAATCAGCGTAGGACTTAGCTGGATTTCGCGCATCGGGATGCGAATATCCGCCTGCGAACCGGTGATGTAGATACGTTTTGAGTTAGGAAAGGCGGTACCTTCCAGCGTGTCGATAAAGTGTTGGGCTTGGGCGCGCTGTTCGCGGCGTGATGGTTTAGTAGTGGCAGACATAGCTCATTCCAAATAAAAGTAAGGATATGGCTTGTCAGACGACGGATGAAGCAAGAGAGACGAACGCCAAAGGGCGATACGGTTGTAGATTGACTCTTGTTCCCTTCGCAGGTTTTAACCTGATCAGGTTCCGCGGATCCCGAATTAACGGTCTCAGCCTTTTCCACTCATGCTGCTGTGGAAAATAAGCACTCCGACAAGAAGTAACCTCAAAAAGAGGTAATGAATGTAAATTACGCGTTAATGTCGCAAATCTCAAGCAGGACGTTTGATCATGCCACTCTCGTGCATCGCATCAAAAACCAGCATGATCAGCTTATCTTCCAACACGAACCGGGCTTCTAGCGCCTCGCCGATATCCGATAAGGCCTGTTGAAATTCAAGGAAGTTATCGTGATCAATGGCGGTCTCCAGACTGGAATCATAGTAGTCCATGATCAGTTGCGTATTGGCTTCCAGGAGCGGCCAAATTTTTGTGGCTTTTAAAAGCTGCCCGTTCCCTTCCAATTTATGGAGAATACGTTCATAAATACTGAAGTGTCCGGTGGAAAGGTAATCGACCAGGCTCTGGCAAAAATCATCCAGCGCCTTTTCATTGAGCCGCATGTACGATTCTTTGCCTGGCTTAATGCCAACCAGATTGTAGTAAGCCACGAGCAGGTGCTTACGTACATGTAGCCAGCGATCAACCAGTTTGTTACTTCCTCCGACGTGCTCCGTCAGGCTTTCCAGCTGGTTTAGCATGATTGACTCCGCAAGATGGTGTTTAGGAACGGCTCACCCGTAAATGTAAAAATAATGTAAACAACATGCCTGTGAAGCAAAGGTTGCGCAAGAGATATGGATCGTATAATTGAAAAATTAGATAGCGGCTGGTGGATTGTCAGTCATGAGCAAAAGTTATGGTTGCCTCATGGCGAACTGCCTTACGGCGACGCAGCAAGTTTTGATCTGACTGGGCAGCGTGCACTTCCTATAGGCGAATGGGAAGGGGAGACGGTCTGGCTGGTGCAGCAGCAGCGTCGGCACGATATGGGGTCTGTGCGCCAGGTCATTGACCAGGATGTTGGCCTGTTTCAACTGGCCGGACGCGGTGTACAACTGGCCGAGTTCTACCGCTCACATAAATTCTGCGGTTACTGCGGTCATCCCATGCACCCGAGTAAAACGGAATGGGCGATGCTGTGTAGCCACTGTCGAGAACGCTACTACCCGCAAATTGCCCCCTGCATTATCGTCGCTATTCGCCGTGACGACGCTATCCTGCTTGCCCAACATGTTCGCCATCGTAACGGCGTGCATACCGTGCTGGCGGGTTTTGTCGAAGTGGGCGAGACCCTCGAGCAGGCGGTGGCGCGCGAAGTCATGGAAGAGAGCGGCATTAAGGTGAAAAACCTGCGCTACGTCACTTCTCAGTCGTGGCCGTTCCCACAGTCTTTGATGACCGCATTTATGGCAGAGTATGATAGCGGCGAAATTGTTATTGACCCGAAAGAACTGCTGGAAGCGAACTGGTATCGCTACGACGATTTACCGCTCCTGCCCCCGCCGGGCACCGTCGCGCGTCGATTGATTGAAGATACTGTCGCCCTCTGTCGGGCAGAGTATGAGTGACACACATGTTACACTGGCGTGAAATAGCTCAAGGAATGGAAAAATGACCGAACTGAAGAACGATCGTTATCTGCGTGCGCTGCTGCGCCAGCCCGTTGATGTCACTCCGGTATGGATGATGCGCCAGGCGGGCCGCTATCTACCGGAATATAAAGCCACGCGCGCTGAAGCGGGCGATTTTATGGCGCTGTGCAAAAATGCCGAGCTGGCCTGCGAAGTCACGCTGCAGCCGCTGCGTCGCTATAAGCTTGATGCGGCGATCCTCTTTTCGGATATCCTGACGATTCCCGATGCGATGGGACTTGGGCTGTATTTTGAAGCCGGAGAGGGCCCACGCTTTACCTCACCGATCGTCAGCAAAGCTGACGTCGACAAACTGCCGATCCCGGACCCGGAAGAGGGACTGGGTTATGTGATGAATGCGGTGCGCACTATCCGCCGTGAACTGAAAGGCGAAGTGCCGCTGATCGGCTTCTCCGGTAGCCCGTGGACACTGGCGACCTATATGGTCGAAGGCGGCAGTAGTAAGGCCTTCACCGTGATTAAAAAGATGATGTACGCCGATCCAAAGGCGCTGCATCTGCTGCTTGATAAGCTGGCGAAGAGCGTCACTCTGTACCTGAACGCGCAGATCAAAGCGGGCGCGCAGTCGGTAATGATTTTCGACACCTGGGGCGGTGTGCTGACCGGTCGCGACTATCAGCAGTTCTCCCTGTACTACATGCACAAAATCGTCGACGGCCTGATGCGCGAGAACGAAGGTCGTCGCGTACCGGTGACGCTGTTCACTAAAGGCGGTGGTCAGTGGCTGGAAGCGATGGCGGAAACCGGCTGTGATGCGTTAGGTCTGGACTGGACCACTGACATTGCCGATGCGCGTCGTCGTGTAGGTCATAAAGTGGCACTGCAGGGCAATATGGATCCGTCCATGCTGTATGCGCCGCCAGCCCGCATCGAAGAAGAGGTGGCGACGATTCTGGCCGGTTTTGGTCAGGGTGAAGGCCATGTCTTTAACCTGGGCCACGGCATTCATCAGGATGTCCCACCAGAGCATGCGGGTGTCTTTGTGGAGGCGGTACATCGGTTGTCTGAACAGTACCACCGCTAAGGAGTCATTATGGATCTTGCGTCATTACGCGCGCAGCAGCTTGAACTGGCCTCTTCAGTGATCCGCGAGGATCGCCTGAGGAACGATCCGCCGGATCTGATCGGCGGGGCGGATGTTGGGTTCGAGCAGGGGGGCGAAGTGACGCGAGCCGCGGTGGTCTTACTGAAGTACCCCTCGCTGGAACTGGTTGAATACACGGTGGCGCGAATCGCCACCACCATGCCCTACATTCCTGGCTTTCTCTCCTTTCGCGAAACACCTGCGCTGATGGCTGCCTGGCAGCAGCTTTCGCACAAGCCTGATCTGCTGTTCGTTGACGGTCACGGGATCTCTCACCCTCGCCGTCTGGGCGTGGCCAGCCATTTTGGCCTGCTGGTGGATGTCCCGACGATTGGCGTGGCGAAAAAACGGTTGTGCGGCAAGTTTGAGCCGCTCGCCGCCGAACCCGGAGCGTTAGCGCCGTTGTTGGATAAAGGCGAACAGCTGGCATGGGTTTGGCGCAGCAAAGCACGCTGTAACCCGCTGTTTATCTCTACGGGTCATCGCGTGAGCCAGGACAGCGCGTTAGCGTGGGTACAACGCTGTATGAACGGCTATCGTCTGCCGGAACCAACACGCTGGGCAGATGCGGTGGCATCCGAACGCCCTGCTTTTACGCGGCTTGCAGCAAAAACGCCCCATATCGGGTAAACTGCCGCTAATTTCCGTATTTGAGAACTCATCATGTTACAAAATCCGATTCACCTGCGTCTGGAGAAGCTGGAAAGCTGGCAGCACGTCACGTTTATGGCCTGTCTGTGCGAACGCATGTACCCCAACTACGCCATGTTCTGTAAGCAAACCGAATTTGGCGATGGACAAATTTACCGCCGAATTCTGGATTTGATTTGGGAAGCGCTGACGGTTAAAGACGCGAAAATCAATTTCGATAGCCAGTTGGAAAAATTTGAAGAGGCTATTCCTTCAGCAGACGATTACGATTTGTACGGCGTTTATCCGGCGATTGATGCCTGTGTGGCATTAAGCGAACTGATGCATTCGCGTCTTAGCGGTGAAACGCTGGAACATGCAATTGAGGTTAGTAAGGCTTCGATTACGACGGTTGCGATGCTGGAAATGACCCAGGCTGGTCGCGAAATGACCGATGAAGAGCTCAAAGAGAACCCGGCCGTTGAGCAAGAATGGGATATTCAGTGGGAAATTTTCCGACTTTTAGCCGACTGTGAAGAACGCGATATTGAGCTGATAAAAGGGCTTCGTGCAGACCTGCGCGAGGCTGGCGAGAGCAATATTGGTATAAATTTTCAGCAATGACACCATAAAACGTGATTTAACGCCTGATTTGTCGTGCCTGAAGGCTTCCCATCCGCCCCCGGTCTGGTCTACATTTGGGGGGCGAAAAAAAGTGGCTATCGGTGCGTGTATGCAGGAGAGTGCTTTTCTGGCATTTCCGTCGCACTCGATGCTTAGCAAGCGATAAACACATTGTAAGGATAACTTATGAACAAGACTCAACTGATTGATGTAATTGCAGACAAAGCAGAACTGTCTAAAACACAGGCTAAAGCTGCTCTGGAATCCACTCTGGCTGCTATTACTGAGTCTCTGAAAGAAGGCGATGCTGTACAACTGGTTGGTTTCGGTACCTTCAAAGTGAACCACCGTGCTGAGCGCACTGGCCGCAACCCGCAGACCGGTAAAGAAATCAAAATTGCCGCAGCTAACGTACCGGCATTTGTTTCTGGTAAAGCACTGAAAGACGCGGTTAAGTAATTCGCGTGGCAGTGAACAGTTTTATCGAAGGGGCGGTTTCGCCCCTTTTGTCTATCTGGCGTCATTCGCTTTGGCTTTCAGGTGTGCTGTTACTGTCTGCCTGTAGTCGCCACTCTGAGCTTCCTCCGTTCACGGCCAGCGGCTATGTTGGCGATCAGGGGGCGGTACGCATTTGGCGTAAAGATTCCAGCGACGATGTTCACTTGCTCTCGGTATTTAGTCCGTGGCGTAAAGGCGATACCACCACCAGTGAATACCGCTGGCAGGGTGATTCGCTCTCGCTGATAGAACTCAACACTTACAGTAAACCACCGGAACATGTCCGTATACGCTTCGATGACCGGGGCGAACTGAGTTTCATGCAGCGTGAAGTCGATGGGCAAAAGCAGCAGCTTTCCAGCGATCAAATTGCGCTTTACCGCTATCGTGCCGATCAAATCCGCCAGACCAGCGATGCGTTGCGTCAGGGACGGGTGATATTGCGTCAGGGACGCTGGCATGCGAATAACACAGTCACGACCTGTGAAGGTGAAACACTGAAGCCCGATCTGGAATCGTGGGCGATAAACCACATTGAGCGCCGCCAGAGCCATTCATCTGTAGAAGTGAGTGTGGCATGGCTGGAAGCGCCCGAAGGGTCGCAGCTACTGCTGGTCGCTAATGAAGATTTTTGTCACTGGCAGCCTACTGCCAAAACCTTCTGAAAACCTGATGCCAGGACATCGGGCCAGATAAGGTGAGGCCGCCATCCGGCAAAAACCGTTTACCAGTGGCCCATTCCCATATGGCCGCCGCGATGGTTGCCGCCACCGCCACCGCCGCACCCGCCGTAGCCCATTCCCGCTCCGCGAGGTACGCCTGCCTGGGCCATTGCGACATCGCGTTTAACGCGCTGCTCATCCAGTGACTGATTCAAAGCCTCCATCTCCTTTGCCACGGCATTAATTTTTGCTGTGTCTGGCGAGCTGGCTGTTAGCAACGCGTTGTACTCATAACGTTTAGAGGTCAGCTGTTGGCGCAAGGCGTTGGTCTGCGAGTAGTAATCATCATATATTTTCTGCGCGGTAGCCTGCTGCTCAGTGGTCATTGGCGTACCGCCTCGTTGCTGCATTCCATCACCATATCCCCAGTGATTCTGCGCCAGCGCCGGGGTAGAGCCGAACGCGATAAGAGAGAGTGCAATCAGCGCCAGTTTGTTGTTCCGTTTCATGGGTCGTTCTCCTGTTGGTTAGATTACATTTCCTTTTGCATCTTCCGTGCCAAAGCGGCAATCCCGGTTCCGCGGGCGTTGTACTCGTGGTCTTTACAGGGCGACGAGTAAAAATGACTCGCCAGAACGCGCCGGCGGGTCATTTTTACCCGCTACTTTCAGCGGTTTGTGTCTGAGGGCAGGGTTATCACGGAGAAAAAATGGCATGATTTCTGCTGTATACCTGCAACGATGAAAGGAACAGGTGGGATAAAGGGAGAGCGTATGCGTCTTTATAAGGACACGGCGGCCAAGTGGTTGAGCCGACTCTTGCTGGCGGCAATCCTGATTTTGGTCGGTTGGTTTTCGATTATGACCATTCGGGACTATGGGCGGGAAAGCGGTGCCGCGCGGCAAACGCTACTGGAAAAAGGCAGCGTGCTCATCCGCGCTCTGGAGTCTGGTACGCGCGTAGGTATGGGGATGCGCATGCATCATGCTCAACAGCAGACGCTGCTGGAGGAAATGGCCGTACAACCAGGCGTGCTATGGTTTGCCGTCGTTGACGATCATGGCGTCATTATTACTCATAGCAATTCCGCGATGGTCGGTAAAACGCTCTATTCACCGGATGTCCTGCGGCAACTAAGCCCCGGGGAACAAGAAAGCTGGCGGAATATTGACATGCCTACGGGGGACGGTGAAAAAACACCGGTCCTGGAAATTTATCGTCAGTTTCAGCCGATGTATGGTCCAGGACGTCATGGCATGGCGCGCTGTGCCAGCAATGACGGACAGCTTATCCCCCCCGCACAAACCATATTTATCGCTTTTGATGCCAGCGATCTGGCTGCGACTCAGGCAAGAGAGTGGCGTAACACCCTGATCGTCCTGTCTGCGCTGGCGGCCGTGCTGCTGGCCACTGTGCTGACGTTCTTCTGGTATCAACGCTATCAGCGCTCGTACAAAGAACTGCAGGATGCGATGAAGCGTAAAGAAAAACTGATGGCGCTCGGACATCTGGCGGCCGGGGTCGCGCATGAGATTCGAAACCCGCTTTCATCGATCAAAGGTTTAGCGAAGTATTTTGCCGAACGAACTCCGGCTGGTGGCGAGTCGCATGAGCTGGCGCAGGTGATGGCGAAAGAGGCGGACCGTTTAAATCGGGTGGTGAGCGAGCTGCTGGAGCTGGTGAAACCTGCGCATCTGACGCTGCAACAGGTGGATCTCAATGAGGTCATCACCCACTCATTAAACCTGGTGAGTCAGGATGCGGCAAGCCGGGAAATCCAGCTACGTTTTTCGGCCAGTTCCACGCTGCCCGCTATTCAGGCCGATCCCGACCGACTGACTCAGGTTCTGTTGAATCTGTATCTGAACGCCATTCATGCGATTGGTCGTCAGGGCACGATTACGGTTGAAGCGAGTGAAAGCAGCGGCGATCGCGTTAAAATCATGGTTATTGATAGCGGGAAAGGGATTGCAGCGGAACAGCTGGAGGCCATTTTTACGCCTTACTTCACGACTAAAGCGGATGGAACCGGCCTTGGGCTGGCGGTAGTGCAGAACATAATTGAACAGCACGGTGGTACCATTCATGTGGCAAGCGTTGAGGGCAAAGGCGCAACCTTTACCCTCTGGCTGCCGACCAACGCGAAACAACAGGATTAACAAGGATGACGCGCGGAAAAATCAATATTCTGGTGGTAGATGACGATATCAGCCATTGCACCATTTTACAGGCGCTGCTGCGCGGCTGGGGTTATGAGGTCGCGCTGGCCTATAGCGGGCAAGCGGCACTGGAACAGGTGCGTGAACGCGTATTTGATTTAGTGCTGTGCGATGTGCGTATGGCGGAGATGGACGGCATCGCAACGCTGAAAGAGATTAAAGCGCTGAATTCGGCGATTCCGGTATTGATCATGACGGCGTTCTCCAGCGTGGAGACCGCCGTTGAGGCGCTGAAAACCGGGGCGCTGGACTACTTAATCAAACCGCTGGATTTTGATCGCCTGCAGGAGACGCTGGAAAAGGCGCTGGCGCATACGCGGGAAACGGGCGCTGAACTGCCGTCAGGGTCGGCTGCGCAGTTTGGCATGATTGGCAGCAGTCCGGCGATGCGGCAGTTGATCAATGAAATCGCGATGGTTGCGCCCTCGGATGCAACGGTGCTCATTCACGGAGACTCCGGTACGGGGAAAGAGCTGGTGGCCCGGGCGCTGCATGCCAGCAGTACCCGCTGTGATAAACCGCTGGTGACGCTGAACTGTGCGTCGCTTAATGAGTCGCTGCTGGAGTCCGAACTTTTTGGTCACGAGAAAGGCGCGTTTACTGGCGCGGATAAGCGGCGGGAAGGGCGCTTTGTGGAAGCCGAAGGCGGCACGTTATTTCTTGATGAAATTGGCGATATCTCACCGCTAATGCAGGTGCGTCTGCTGCGGGCTATCCAGGAGCGGGAAGTGCAACGGGTTGGCAGCAACCAGACTATTGCGGTTGATGTCCGGCTGATCGCCGCCACACATCGCGATCTGGCGGAGGAAGTGAACGCCGGGCGCTTTCGTCAGGATCTCTACTATCGCCTGAACGTCATCACTATTGAAATGCCTGCGCTGTGCCAGCGCCGGGAAGATATTCCGCTGCTGGCCGAACATTTTCTCCAGCGTTTTGCCACACGTAACCGAAAAGCGGTGAAGGGCTTTACTCCGCAGGCGATGGATCTGCTGATCCACTATGACTGGCCGGGTAATATCCGTGAGCTGGAAAATGCGATTGAGCGTTCGGTGGTGCTGCTAACGGGGGAATATATTTCCGAACGCGAGCTGCCGATGGCGATTGCCGCGACACCGATAAAAACGGAATACAGTGGCGAGATCCAACCGCTGGTGGATGTCGAAAAAGAAGTGATTCTGGCGGCGCTGGAAAAAACGGGCGGCAATAAAACCGAAGCCGCCCGTCAGTTAGGTATTACGCGCAAAACGCTGCTGGCTAAGCTCAGCCGTTAGTTTTGCTCACGTTCGATGGCGCGCCAGCCGATGTCGTTACGGCTGAAGCTGCCGTCCCAACGGATGTCGGTCATCAGGGCGTAGGCACGCTGCTGCGCCTCGGCAACGGTGTTGCCCAGCGCGGTGGCGCACAGGACGCGACCGCCGTTGGTCAGCACGCGATCGTCAGCAGACAGTTTGGTGCCCGCGTGGAACACTTTACCGTCAGCGACTTCTTCCAGCGGCAGGCCGTGGATCTCATCGCCAGTATTGTAGTTGCCCGGATAACCGCCCGCGGCAATCACTACGCCCAAAGAGGCGCGTTCGTCCCACTCAGACGTTTTCTCATCCAGCTTGCCGTCACAGGCGGCAAGGCACAGCTCCACCAGATCCGATTTCATACGCAGCATAATCGGCTGGGTTTCCGGATCGCCGAAGCGGCAGTTGAACTCGATAACCTTCGGGTTGCCCTGTTTGTCGATCATCAGACCCGCGTACAGGAAACCGGTGTAAGTGTTCCCTTCCGCCGCCATGCCTTTTACGGTTGGCCAGATGATGCGTTCCATGGTGCGCTGATGAACGTCGTCAGTCACCACCGGTGCAGGTGAGTAAGCGCCCATACCGCCGGTATTCGGACCGGTATCGCCGTTGCCCACGCGTTTGTGGTCCTGGCTGGTGGCCATTGGCAGCACGTGCTCGCCGTCAACCATCACGATAAAGCTCGCTTCTTCACCGTCGAGGAACTCTTCGATAACGATACGGTGGCCCGCATCGCCAAAAGCGTTACCTGCCAGCATGTCATGAACGGCGGCTTCGGCTTCCTCCAGCGTCATCGCGACGATAACGCCTTTACCGGCGGCCAGGCCGTCGGCCTTGATAACGATCGGCGCGCCTTTCTCACGCAGATAGGCCAGCGCAGGCTCAATCTCGGTGAAGTTCTGATACTCCGCCGTTGGAATGTTATGACGGGCAAGGAAATCTTTGGTGAAGGCTTTGGAGCCTTCCAACTGCGCTGCACCTTCGGTTGGGCCGAAGATTTTCAGACCGGCGGCGCGAAACGCATCGACCACGCCAATTACCAGAGGCGCTTCTGGGCCAACGATGGTCAGATCGATCTTCTCATTCTGGGCAAAGCTCAGCAGCGCCGGAATATCGGTCACGCCGATTGCCACGTTTTGCAGCGCAGGTTCCAGCGCGGTGCCCGCGTTGCCTGGTGCAACAAATACCGTTTCGACTTTTGGCGACTGCGCCGCTTTCCAGGCCAGCGCGTGTTCGCGCCCGCCGTTGCCAATCACTAATACTTTCATCGTCTGCTCCGTGGATTAATGGCGGAAGTGGCGCATGTCGGTGAACACCATCGCTATGCCGTGCTCGTCGGCGGCAGCAATGACTTCATCATCACGGATAGAACCGCCCGGCTGGATCACGCAGGTCACACCAGCGGCGGCGGCGGCATCAATCCCATCGCGGAACGGGAAGAAGGCGTCGGATGCCATAGAGGAACCTTGAACTTCCAGACCTTCGTCGGCGGCTTTAATTCCGGCGATTTTTGCGGAATATACGCGGCTCATCTGGCCTGCTCCTATGCCGATAGTCATGTTCTCTTTGGCGTAAACAATGGCGTTGGATTTTACAAATTTAGCTACTTTCCAGCAGAACAGCGCATCGCGCAGTTCCTGTTCGGTCGGCTGACGTTTGGAAACTACGCGCAGTTCACCTTCGCTCACCATACCCAGGTCACGATCCTGAACCAGCAGACCGCCGTTAACGCGTTTGAAGTCCAGGCCCGGCACACGTTGTGCCCACTGACCGCAGGTCAGCACGCGGACGTTCTGTTTGGCGGCGGTGATTTTCAGTGCGTCTTCGGTTGCGGATGGCGCGATGATCACTTCCACGAACTGACGGGAAATGATGGCTTGAGCAGTTTCGGCATCCAGTTCGCGGTTGAAGGCGATGATGCCGCCGAACGCGGAGGTCGGGTCGGTTTTATAGGCGCGGTCGTAAGCATCGAGAATAGAGGTACTGACAGCCACGCCGCACGGGTTAGCGTGTTTGACGATCACACAGGCTGGCTCGTTGAATTCTTTTACGCACTCCAGCGCCGCATCGGTATCGGCGATGTTGTTGTAGGAAAGTGCTTTGCCCTGTACCTGCTGCGCGGTGGCAACGGACGCTTCTTTAACATTCTCTTCTATATAGAAGGCAGCCTGTTGGTGGCTGTTCTCGCCGTAGCGCATATCCTGCTTCTTAATGAAGTTCAGGTTCAGTGTACGTGGAAAGCGACCGGCGGCTTCTTTGCTTTCGCCGTGGTAGGCCGGAACCATGCTACCGAAGTAGTTGGCGATCATGCTGTCGTAAGCGGCGGTGTGTTCGAAGGCTTTAATCGCGAGATCGAAACGTGTGTCGAGGGTCAGAGAACCGTCGTTGGCATCCATCTCTTTAATAATGGCGGCGTAGTCGCTGCTCTTCACAACGATAGCCACATCTTTATGGTTCTTGGCAGCGGAACGCACCATCGTCGGGCCGCCGATATCAATGTTTTCTACCGCATCTTCCAGCGAGCAGCCTTCACGGGCAACGGTCTCGGCGAACGGGTACAGGTTAACAACCACCATGTCGATAGGTGCGATGCCGTGCTGTTCCATAATCCCGTCGTCCTGACCGCGACGACCAAGAATGCCGCCGTGGACTTTCGGATGCAGGGTCTTTACGCGTCCATCCATCATTTCCGGGAAGCCGGTGTAATCGGAAACTTCGGTTACTGGCAGACCTTTCTCAGCTAACAGGCGCGCAGTGCCACCTGTAGACAGCAGCTCCACACCGCGTGCGGAAAGTGCCTGAGCGAATTCGATGATACCGGCCTTGTCAGAAACACTGAGCAGAGCGCGGCGGACTGGACGACGTTGTTGCATGGTAAATCCCCTGGATTTGACTATTACAGAGAGCGTTAGGTGAATTCTTGGCTAAAAACTCAGCTAACGCCCCTTACGGGGCATCCTTGTTGTGCGGGGGCATTGTAACGAAAACGTTTGCGCAACGCTCGCGAATTTTTAATTTTCGATTTTGACCTCTTCTTTTTCCGTTGAAGGATGCTCATATAAACAGAGAAGTGCACAAACGATCGCGTGGTTTGTGGATAACTCTGTGTGTAAATGGGTATAAGGCGGGGTTTTGCTGTGGAATGCAGCGGTCAGTCATTTTTCTGCAATTTAAGGGTTGCGGGCCGCAGGAAACTCCCTATAATGCGCCTCCATCGACACGGCGGATGTGAATCACTTCACACAAACAGCCGGTTCGGTTGAAGAGAAAAACCTGAAAATGAGGGTTGACTCTGAAAGAGGATAGCGTAATATACGCCACCTCGCGACAGAGCGCTAAAGCGCGTCGCACCTGCTCTTTAACAATTTATCAGACAATCTGTGTGGGCACTCGAAGATACGGATTCTTAACGTCGCAAGACGAAAAATGAATACCAAGTCTCTGAGTGAACACGTAATTCATTACGAAGTTTAATTCACGAGCATCAAACTTAAATTGAAGAGTTTGATCATGGCTCAGATTGAACGCTGGCGGCAGGCCTAACACATGCAAGTCGAACGGTAGCACAGAGGAGCTTGCTCCTTGGGTGACGAGTGGCGGACGGGTGAGTAATGTCTGGGAAACTGCCCGATGGAGGGGGATAACTACTGGAAACGGTAGCTAATACCGCATAACGTCGCAAGACCAAAGAGGGGGACCTTCGGGCCTCTTGCCATCGGATGTGCCCAGATGGGATTAGCTAGTAGGTGGGGTAACGGCTCACCTAGGCGACGATCCCTAGCTGGTCTGAGAGGATGACCAGCCACACTGGAACTGAGACACGGTCCAGACTCCTACGGGAGGCAGCAGTGGGGAATATTGCACAATGGGCGCAAGCCTGATGCAGCCATGCCGCGTGTATGAAGAAGGCCTTCGGGTTGTAAAGTACTTTCAGCGAGGAGGAAGGTGTTGTGGTTAATAACCGCAGCAATTGACGTTACTCGCAGAAGAAGCACCGGCTAACTCCGTGCCAGCAGCCGCGGTAATACGGAGGGTGCAAGCGTTAATCGGAATTACTGGGCGTAAAGCGCACGCAGGCGGTCTGTCAAGTCGGATGTGAAATCCCCGGGCTCAACCTGGGAACTGCATCCGAAACTGGCAGGCTAGAGTCTTGTAGAGGGGGGTAGAATTCCAGGTGTAGCGGTGAAATGCGTAGAGATCTGGAGGAATACCGGTGGCGAAGGCGGCCCCCTGGACAAAGACTGACGCTCAGGTGCGAAAGCGTGGGGAGCAAACAGGATTAGATACCCTGGTAGTCCACGCCGTAAACGATGTCGACTTGGAGGTTGTGCCCTTGAGGCGTGGCTTCCGGAGCTAACGCGTTAAGTCGACCGCCTGGGGAGTACGGCCGCAAGGTTAAAACTCAAATGAATTGACGGGGGCCCGCACAAGCGGTGGAGCATGTGGTTTAATTCGATGCAACGCGAAGAACCTTACCTACTCTTGACATCCAGAGAAGTTTGCAGAGATGCGAACGTGCCTTCGGGAACTCTGAGACAGGTGCTGCATGGCTGTCGTCAGCTCGTGTTGTGAAATGTTGGGTTAAGTCCCGCAACGAGCGCAACCCTTATCCTTTGTTGCCAGCGGTCCGGCCGGGAACTCAAAGGAGACTGCCAGTGATAAACTGGAGGAAGGTGGGGATGACGTCAAGTCATCATGGCCCTTACGAGTAGGGCTACACACGTGCTACAATGGCATATACAAAGAGAAGCGACCTCGCGAGAGCAAGCGGACCTCATAAAGTATGTCGTAGTCCGGATTGGAGTCTGCAACTCGACTCCATGAAGTCGGAATCGCTAGTAATCGTGGATCAGAATGCCACGGTGAATACGTTCCCGGGCCTTGTACACACCGCCCGTCACACCATGGGAGTGGGTTGCAAAAGAAGTAGGTAGCTTAACCTTCGGGAGGGCGCTTACCACTTTGTGATTCATGACTGGGGTGAAGTCGTAACAAGGTAACCGTAGGGGAACCTGCGGTTGGATCACCTCCTTACCTTAAAGAACCGACCTTTGTAGTGCTCACACAGATTGTCTGATGAATGATGAACTTCTGAATGTACTTTCGAGTGCATTAAGAAATTTTGCTCTTTAAAAATCTGGATCAAGCTGAAAATTGAAACGACACACTGTTTCATTTCTCCGTAAACAAGAAATGAAAAGCGGTGTGTCCGAGTCTCTCAAATTTTCGCAATACTGAAATGTTTTACGAAACATCTTCGGGTTGTGAGGTTAAGCGACTAAGCGTACACGGTGGATGCCCTGGCAGTCAGAGGCGATGAAGGACGTGCTAATCTGCGATAAGCGTCGGTAAGGTGATATGAACCGTTATAACCGGCGATTTCCGAATGGGGAAACCCAGTGTGATTCGTCACACTATCATTACGTGAATACATAGCGTAATGAAGCGAACCGGGGGAACTGAAACATCTAAGTACCCCGAGGAAAAGAAATCAACCGAGATTCCCCCAGTAGCGGCGAGCGAACGGGGAGCAGCCCAGAGTCTGAATCAGCATGTGTGGTAGTGGAACGGTCTGGAAAGTCCGACGGTACAGGGTGATAGTCCCGTACACAAAAGTGCATGTGTTGTGAACTCGAAGAGTAGGGCGGGACACGTGGTATCCTGTCTGAATATGGGGGGACCATCCTCCAAGGCTAAATACTCCTGACTGACCGATAGTGAACCAGTACCGTGAGGGAAAGGCGAAAAGAACCCCGGCGAGGGGAGTGAAAAAGAACCTGAAACCGTGTACGTACAAGCAGTGGGAGCCTCTTTATGGGGTGACTGCGTACCTTTTGTATAATGGGTCAGCGACTTATATTCTGTAGCAAGGTTAACCGAATAGGGGAGCCGAAGGGAAACCGAGTCTTAACTGGGCGTTAAGTTGCAGGGTATAGACCCGAAACCCGGTGATCTAGCCATGGGCAGGTTGAAGGTTGGGTAACACTAACTGGAGGACCGAACCGACTAATGTTGAAAAATTAGCGGATGACTTGTGGCTGGGGGTGAAAGGCCAATCAAACCGGGAGATAGCTGGTTCTCCCCGAAAGCTATTTAGGTAGCGCCTCGTGAACTCATCTTCGGGGGTAGAGCACTGTTTCGGCTAGGGGGTCATCCCGACTTACCAACCCGATGCAAACTGCGAATACCGAAGAATGTTATCACGGGAGACACACGGCGGGTGCTAACGTCCGTCGTGAAGAGGGAAACAACCCAGACCGCCAGCTAAGGTCCCAAAGTCATGGTTAAGTGGGAAACGATGTGGGAAGGCACAGACAGCCAGGATGTTGGCTTAGAAGCAGCCATCATTTAAAGAAAGCGTAATAGCTCACTGGTCGAGTCGGCCTGCGCGGAAGATGTAACGGGGCTAAACCATGCACCGAAGCTGCGGCAGCGACACTATGTGTTGTTGGGTAGGGGAGCGTTCTGTAAGCCGTTGAAGGTGTGCTGTGAGGCATGCTGGAGGTATCAGAAGTGCGAATGCTGACATAAGTAACGATAATGCGGGTGAAAAACCCGCACGCCGGAAGACCAAGGGTTCCTGTCCAACGTTAATCGGGGCAGGGTGAGTCGACCCCTAAGGCGAGGCCGAAAGGCGTAGTCGATGGGAAACAGGTTAATATTCCTGTACTTGGTGTTACTGCGAAGGGGGGACGGAGAAGGCTATGTTAGCCGGGCGACGGTTGTCCCGGTTTAAGCATGTAGGCGGAGATTCCAGGTAAATCCGGAGTCTTGTTAACGCTGAGGTGTGATGACGAGGCACTACGGTGCTGAAGTAACAAATGCCCTGCTTCCAGGAAAAGCCTCTAAGCATCAGGTAACACGAAATCGTACCCCAAACCGACACAGGTGGTCAGGTAGAGAATACCAAGGCGCTTGAGAGAACTCGGGTGAAGGAACTAGGCAAAATGGTGCCGTAACTTCGGGAGAAGGCACGCTGATATGTAGGTGAAGTGATTTACTCATGGAGCTGAAATCAGTCGAAGATACCAGCTGGCTGCAACTGTTTATTAAAAACACAGCACTGTGCAAACACGAAAGTGGACGTATACGGTGTGACGCCTGCCCGGTGCCGGAAGGTTAATTGATGGGGTTATCCGTAAGGAGAAGCTCTTGATCGAAGCCCCGGTAAACGGCGGCCGTAACTATAACGGTCCTAAGGTAGCGAAATTCCTTGTCGGGTAAGTTCCGACCTGCACGAATGGCGTAATGATGGCCAGGCTGTCTCCACCCGAGACTCAGTGAAATTGAACTCGCTGTGAAGATGCAGTGTACCCGCGGCAAGACGGAAAGACCCCGTGAACCTTTACTATAGCTTGACACTGAACACTGGTCCTTGATGTGTAGGATAGGTGGGAGGCTTTGAAGTGTGGACGCCAGTCTGCATGGAGCCAACCTTGAAATACCACCCTTTAATGGCTGGTGTTCTAACGTAGACCCGTGATCCGGGTTGCGGACAGTGTCTGGTGGGTAGTTTGACTGGGGCGGTCTCCTCCTAAAGAGTAACGGAGGAGCACGAAGGTTAGCTAATCCTGGTCGGACATCAGGAGGTTAGTGCAAAGGCATAAGCTAGCTTGACTGCGAGAGTGACGGCTCGAGCAGGTGCGAAAGCAGGTCTTAGTGATCCGGTGGTTCTGAATGGAAGGGCCATCGCTCAACGGATAAAAGGTACTCCGGGGATAACAGGCTGATACCGCCCAAGAGTTCATATCGACGGCGGTGTTTGGCACCTCGATGTCGGCTCATCACATCCTGGGGCTGAAGTAGGTCCCAAGGGTATGGCTGTTCGCCATTTAAAGTGGTACGCGAGCTGGGTTTAGAACGTCGTGAGACAGTTCGGTCCCTATCTGCCGTGGGCGCTGGAGAATTGAGGGGGGCTGCTCCTAGTACGAGAGGACCGGAGTGGACGCATCACTGGTGTTCGGGTTGTCATGCCAATGGCATTGCCCGGTAGCTAAATGCGGAAGAGATAAGTGCTGAAAGCATCTAAGCACGAAACTTGCCCCGAGATGAGTTCTCCCTGACCCTTTAAGGGTCCTGAAGGAACGTTGAAGACGACGACGTTGATAGGTCGGGTGTGTAAGCGTAGCGATACGTTGAGCTAACCGATACTAATGAACCGTGAGGCTTAACCTTACAACGCCGAAGGTGTTTTGGCGAAAGAGACATCGAAATTCAGCTTGATTACAGATTACATCGACAGACCTGAGAAGTGTGTTGATAGACAGAATTTGCCTGGCGGCTGTAGCGCGGTGGTCCCACCTGACCCCATGCCGAACTCAGAAGTGAAACGCCGTAGCGCCGATGGTAGTGTGGGGTCTCCCCATGCGAGAGTAGGGAACTGCCAGGCATCAAATAAGTGAAGAAGCCCATCCTGCCGGATGGGCTTTTTTGCGTCTGCAGGGAGTGAGAACTGCCGGATGCAGCGTACCATTTTATCCAGCCCATCATGTTGTAACCGGTGTTCAGGCCTGAGAAGCGCAGCACACCAGGCTCTCCCGGCAGCACATTGCCTGTTGCGCGAACGACGAATAGCATTCTCCTTTTTTCTTTACTGCACTAATCTACAGCAAGGAGCCGTGAAACTTTCTCAACTTGAGGATGCAGGCTCGACATTCGCATGATTCCTGGGTATCTTCAGCTATCTGGATGTCTAAACGTTTAAACGTATGTAGTGAGGTTATCAGGTTATGCCAATTCGCGTGCAGGACGAGCTACCCGCCGTCAATTTCTTGCGTGAGGAAAACGTCTTTGTGATGACGTCATCTCGCGCTTCTGGTCAGGAAATTCGTCCACTGAAGGTGCTCATCCTCAACCTGATGCCCAAGAAGATTGAAACGGAAAACCAGTTCCTGCGTTTACTGTCTAACTCCCCGCTGCAGGTAGATGTTCAGCTATTGCGCATTGATGCCCGCGAGTCACGCAACACCCCTACGGAGCATCTGAATAACTTTTACTGTAATTTCGAGGATATCTGCGATCAGAACTTTGATGGACTGATCGTGACCGGCGCGCCGTTGGGTCTGGTTGAATTTAATGACGTGGCTTACTGGCCGCAGATTAAACAAGTGCTTGAATGGGCGAAAGATCATGTTACATCGACGCTCTTTGTCTGTTGGGCGGTGCAAGCCGCATTGAATATCCTGTACGGAATTCCCAAGCAAACCCGTACGGATAAACTCTCAGGCGTCTATGAGCACCATATTCTTCATCCTCATGCGCTGCTGACGCGTGGATTTGATGATGCGTTCCTGGCCCCGCATTCGCGCTATGCCGATTTTCCTGCTGCCCTTATCAGGGACTACACCGATCTCGAGATTTTTGCCGAAACAGAAGAGGGAGATGCCTACCTGTTTGCCAGCAAAGATAAACGTATCGCCTTCGTAACGGGCCATCCTGAGTATGACGCCCATACACTCGGCAGTGAATATTTTCGTGACGTCGAAGCGGGCTTAACGCCGGAAGTGCCCTATAACTACTTCCCAAAAGATGACCCGCAAAATAAACCGCGGGCAACCTGGCGTAGCCACGGCAATCTGTTGTTTACCAACTGGCTCAACTATTACGTTTACCAGATCACGCCATATGATCTGCGTCACATGAATCCAACGCTGGATTAATCTTCTGTAACAGACGATCCTTAAGCGTTTCAGCATGTTGAATCAGGCACCTTCGGGTGCCTTTTTTATTTCCGAAACGCACCTCACTGTGTAATTAAATTTTATTTATATTGTTATCAATAGGTTAATTGATAATTAAATTAAAAATGGAAATTGTTTTTGATTTTGAAATTTAAATGAGTAGTCTTAGTTGTGCTGAACGAAAACCGCACAACGATCCTTCGTTCGCATTGGGGATGTGTTTGGATCAATGACGAGGAACTACGCAATGAATCAACAGGCAACGACAACCGATGAACTGATCTTCACCAGGCCGCGTGGCGAACAGGAACAGCAGATTCTGACCGCTGAGGCGGTGGAGTTTCTGACCGAGCTGGTGACAAGATTTACGCCAAAGCGGAATAAACTTCTGGCTGCACGTATCCAGCAGCAGCAGGATATTGATGACGGTAAGTTGCCTGACTTTATTTCGGAAACAGCTTCCATTCGAGAAGGTAACTGGAAAATTCGCGGTATTCCTGATGATTTACTGGATCGCCGTGTAGAGATTACCGGACCGGTTGAGCGCAAGATGGTTATCAACGCGCTGAACGCGAACGTCAAAGTCTTTATGGCTGATTTTGAAGATTCGCTGGCTCCTGAGTGGAGCAAAGTTATCGACGGGCAGATCAACTTGCGCGATGCAGTCAATGGCACCATTAGCTACACCAACGAAGCCGGTAAAATTTATCAACTCAAACCCAATCCGGCCCTGTTAGTGTGCCGCGTTCGCGGTCTGCACCTGCCGGAAAAACACGTCACCTGGCGTGGCGAATCGATCCCGGGCAGCCTGTTCGACTTTGCCCTCTATTTCTTCCACAACTACAAAACGTTGCTGGCAAAAGTCAGTGGCCCTTATTTCTATCTACCCAAAACGCAGGCCTGGCAAGAAGCGGCATGGTGGAGTGAAGTGTTCAGCTATGCAGAGGATCGCTTTAATCTGCCGCGCGGCACAATTAAAGCGACCCTGCTGATTGAAACGCTGCCAGCCGTTTTCCAGATGGACGAAATTCTGCACGCGCTGCGTGACCACATTGTGGGCCTGAACTGCGGTCGCTGGGACTACATTTTCAGCTATATCAAAACCCTGAAGAACCACCCGGATCGCGTGTTGCCGGACCGTCAGGTGGTGACGATGGATAAGCCATTCCTCAGTGCGTATTCGCGTCTGCTGATTAAAACCTGTCATAAACGCGGCGCGTTCGCGATGGGCGGCATGGCCGCGTTCATTCCCAGCAAAGATGCGGAACGTAACAACCAGGTTCTGACCAAGGTAAAAGCGGACAAAGCGCTGGAAGCCAATAACGGTCATGACGGCACATGGATTGCGCATCCAGGACTGGCAGATACCGCAATGGCGGTGTTCAACGACGTACTCGGTGAAAACAAAAATCAGCTGTTCGTGACCCGTGAAGAAGATGCGCCGATTACGGCAGAACAATTGCTGGCACCCTGTGAAGGTGAGCGTACTGAAGAAGGCATGCGTGCCAACATTCGTGTCGCGGTGCAGTACATCGAAGCGTGGATCTCCGGTAATGGCTGCGTACCGATTTATGGTCTGATGGAAGATGCGGCCACCGCCGAAATCTCTCGTACTTCCATCTGGCAGTGGATCCACCACCAGAAAACGCTCAGCAACGGCAAACCGGTTACCAAACCGTTGTTCCGCCAGATGCTGGCCGAAGAGATGTTGGTGATTCAGGACGAACTGGGGGAACACCGCTACAGCAGCGGGCGTTTTGACGATGCCGCGCGCCTGATGGAGCAAATCACCACTTCCGACGAGTTAATTGACTTCCTGACGTTACCGGGCTACCGCCTGTTGGCCTAATTTACCCACAATTTATCCTAATGGAGCATCTGCACATGAAAACCCGTACTCAACAAATCGAAGAATTACAGAAAGAATGGACTCAACCGCGCTGGGAAGGCATCACCCGCCCCTATAGCGCGGAGGAAGTGGTGAAATTACGTGGCTCGGTCAACCCGGAATGCACGCTGGCGCAGCTTGGCGCGGCGAAAATGTGGGGTCTGCTACACGGCGAATCGAAGAAAGGTTATATCAACAGCCTCGGTGCGCTGACTGGTGGTCAGGCGCTGCAGCAAGCGAAAGCTGGTATTGAAGCGGTCTACCTTTCAGGCTGGCAGGTGGCGGCAGATGCCAACCTGGCGTCCAGCATGTATCCGGATCAATCGTTGTATCCAGCGAACTCCGTTCCGGCGGTGGTGGACAGGATCAACAACACATTCCGTCGTGCCGATCAGATCCAATGGTCAACTGGTATTGAGCCGAACGATCCGCGCTATGTGGATTACTTCCTGCCGATCGTTGCCGATGCGGAAGCGGGTTTTGGCGGGGTACTGAACGCGTTTGAACTGATGAAATCGATGATTGAGGCTGGTGCAGCGGCCGTTCACTTCGAAGATCAGCTCGCATCGGTAAAAAAATGTGGTCACATGGGCGGCAAAGTCCTGGTGCCGACTCAGGAAGCTATCCAGAAACTGGTGGCAGCCCGTCTGGCTGCAGACGTTATGTGCGTTCCGACGCTGGTGATTGCGCGTACCGATGCTGACGCAGCCGATCTGATTACGTCTGATTGCGACCCATACGATAGCGAGTTCATCACTGGCGAGCGTACCAGCGAAGGGTTCTACCGTACGCATGCGGGCATTGAGCAGGCGATCAGCCGTGGTCTGGCTTACGCACCGTATGCGGATCTGGTGTGGTGTGAAACCTCCACGCCGGACCTCGAACTGGCGAAGCGCTTTGCCGATGCTATTCATGCGAAATTCCCAGGCAAACTGCTGGCCTACAACTGTTCGCCATCGTTTAACTGGCAGAAAAACCTGGATGACAAAACCATTGCCAGCTTCCAGCAACAGCTGTCCGATATGGGTTACAAATACCAGTTCATTACGCTGGCGGGTATTCACAGCATGTGGTTCAACATGTTCGACCTCGCGCATTCCTATGCGCAGGGTGAGGGCATGCGCCACTACGTTGAGAAGGTTCAGCAGCCGGAATTTGCGGCGGCTAAAGATGGTTACACCTTCGTGTCCCATCAGCAGGAAGTAGGGACAGGCTACTTCGACAAAGTAACCACCATCATTCAGGGCGGCACTTCTTCAGTGACCGCGCTGACCGGCTCGACTGAAGAATCGCAGTTTTGATCAATGCCCGGTGGCGCTGCGCTTACCGGGCCTACGAAGGGATGTAGGCCGGATAAGCGAATGCGCCATCCGGCATGACATTGTGCCGGATGGGAGAAATTGATGACGCGTGGCCTGGAATTACTGATTGCTCAGACGATTTTGCAAGGTTTCGACGCCCAGTACGGGCGTTTTCTGGAAGTGACATCCGGCGCGCAGCAGCGTTTTGAACATGCCGACTGGCACGCGGTTCAGCAGGCGATGAAAAGCCGTATCCACCTTTACGATCATCATGTGGGTCTGGTGGTGGAGCAACTGCGCTGCATTACTGATGGCAAAAGTACCGACGCGGATTTTTTACTTCGCGTGAAAGAGCATTACACCCGGCTATTGCCAGATTACCCACGCTTCGAGATTGCGGAGAGTTTCTTTAACTCCGTCTATTGCCGGTTATTTGACCACCGCTCGCTGACTCCCGAGCGACTGTTTATTTTCAGCTCTCAGCCAGAGCGCCGTTTTCGCACGATCCCACGCCCGTTGGCGAAAGACTTTTTTCCCGATACCGGCTGGGAGTGGCTGCTTACGCGCGTCCTCAGCGATCTGCCCTTGCGTCTGCCGTGGCAGAACAGACATCGGGATATCCACTACATCATCGAACACCTGACCGAAACGCTGGGGGCGGATGTGTTGCAGCGCAGTCATTTGCAGGTGGCGAACGAACTGTTTTATCGCAACAAGGCCGCCTGGCTGGTCGGGAAGTTGATTACCCCTTCCGGGACGCTGCCGTTTTTACTGCCAATTCACCGTACTGACGAGGGTGAACTGTTTGTCGATACCTGCCTGACCACGACGGCGGAAGCCAGTATCGTGTTTGGCTTCGCCCGCTCGTATTTTATGGTTTACGCCCCGCTGCCCGCCGCGTTAGTGGAGTGGCTGCGCGAGATCCTGCCCGGTAAAACCACCGCTGAATTGTATATGGCGATCGGCTGTCAGAAACACGCGAAGACCGAAAGTTACCGCGAATATCTGCTCTATCTTGCCCATTGCGATGAGCAATTTATCGAAGCGCCGGGGATCCGCGGCATGGTGATGCTGGTATTTACCCTGCCAGGCTTCGACCGCGTCTTTAAAGTCATCAAAGACAAATTTGCTCCGCAAAAAGAGATGTCGGCCGCCCACGTCCGCGCCTGTTATCAACTGGTCAAGGAGCACGATCGTGTCGGGCGGATGGCTGACACCCAGGAGTTCGAGAACTTTGTGCTGGATAAACGGCAAATCGATCCGTCGCTGATGGCGCTGTTGCTACAGGAAGCCCCGGAAAAAATTACCGATCTCGGCGAGCAGATTGTCATTCGCCATTTGTATATCGAACGACGGATGGTGCCGCTGAATATCTGGCTGGAGCAGGTCGAAGGCCAGCAACTGCGCGATGCAATTGAAGAGTACGGCAATGCCATTCGTCAGCTGGCCGCCGCCAATATTTTCCCCGGCGATATGCTGTTTAAGAACTTCGGCGTGACTCGCCACGGGCGCGTGGTGTTCTACGACTACGATGAAATTTGCTACATGACGGAGGTGAATTTCCGTCATATCCCGCCGCCGCGTTACCCGGAAGATGAGATGAGCGCTGAACCGTGGTATAGCGTATCGCCGGGGGATGTCTTCCCGGAAGAGTTTCGTCACTGGCTATGCGCTGACCCGCGTATCGGGCCGCTATTTGAAGAGATGCATGCTGACCTGTTCAGTGCCGACTACTGGCGAGGTCTGCAAACGCGGATCCGTGAAGGACACGTGGAAGATGTTTACGCCTACCGGCGCAAACAGCGGTTTTGCATCAGATTTGCGGCTTGATGTCCGGCAACCCTTTCTTAACGAAATCCGCCGTATGCCAGCGTGACTTCTTTCGCCGCTTTGATCGCCATGGCGCCAAACTCGGTCACTCGATCGTCGGTAATGCGCGAAATGGGTCCGGAGATGGAAATAGCGGCAAACGGCTCGCGGTGTTCATCATAAATGCACGACGCCACGCAGCGCAGACCCAGCGCATGCTCCTCATCATCAAAGGAGTAGCCGCGCTTGCGCGTTTGGGCTAAATCCTCTTTCAGATGCACCGGCGACACCAGCGTGGCGTGGGTATATGCGTGCAGCCCTTTACGGTGCAGCAGGCCAGTCACCTGTTCTTCACTCAGTTGGGATAAAAACGCCTTACCCGCACCGGAGGCGTGCATCGGCAGTTTGCCGCCGATAGGCGCGGACATGCGCATCAGTTGGGTACACTGCACCTGGTCGATAATAATGGCCTGATGGTCGCTTTGATCTAACACGGCAAGGTTTACCGTCTCACCGGAGTCTTCCATCAGCTTGCGCAGGATCGGGTGGACAATCGCCAGCAAATTACGGCTTTGCAAAAAGCTGCTGCCGACGATAAACGCATGCGCACCCACGGCCCAGTGGCCTAATTCACCCACCTGACGGACAAATCCTTGCTGCTGCATGGTGGTCAACAAACGGTGAGTCGTGGAGTTTGGCAAGCCGGCCTGCTGTGCCAGCTCGGTTAGCGCCACGCTGCCGTTGGATTCTGCAATCCACTCCAGTAGCTTCAGGCCGCGAGTCAGAGACTGAACCTGCCCGGTTGCAGGCGTAGTAGCAGCGGCGGGTTTTCTACCGCGTTTCGCGGGGATTGTGGCAACCATGGCGGACTCCTTTTCTGTATCGTGGAAATCATTTTCGTTTTATTCAATTATAATGCAAGAATTCCTGTACTGATCGGATGAGTGAAGCTGAACATGTCTCATGTTGGCCGTTGTTCTCTTTTCCACCTCTCAGGTTTGTGCCAGTATGGTCTGTTGAGTTTTTTTCGGTCTGGTTGAGCGTTGTCGGGAGCGAGTGTGAGCAGCAAAGTTGAACAATTACGTCAGCAGTTAAATGAACGTATTCTGGTGCTGGACGGCGGTATGGGCACCATGATCCAGGGATATCGTCTGAGCGAAGAGGATTTCCGCGGCGAACGCTTTGCCGACTGGCCGTGCGATCTGAAAGGCAACAACGACCTGTTGGTGCTCAGCAAACCTGATGTGATCGCCGCCATCCATAACGCCTATTTTGAGGCGGGCGCGGATATCATCGAAACCAACACCTTTAACTCCACGACTATCGCCATGGCGGATTACCAGATGGAATCCCTGTCGGCGGAAATCAACTTTGCGGCAGCCAAACTGGCGCGCGCGGCGGCAGACGAATGGACGGCACGCACACCGGAAAAACCGCGCTATGTCGCGGGCGTGCTTGGCCCAACCAACCGTACGGCGTCTATCTCGCCTGACGTCAACGACCCGGCTTACCGCAATATTACCTTTGATCAGCTGGTGGCCGCCTACCGTGAATCCACCAAAGCGCTGGTGGAAGGTGGCAGCGACCTGATCCTGATTGAAACCGTCTTCGATACCCTGAACGCCAAAGCCGCTATTTTCGCGGTTAAAACCGAATTTGAAGCGCTGGGCGTTGAGTTGCCGATTATGCTCTCCGGCACCATCACCGATGCTTCCGGGCGTACGCTCTCCGGTCAGACAACCGAAGCGTTCTATAACTCACTGCGCCACGCCGATGCGCTGACCTTCGGTCTGAACTGCGCCTTAGGTCCGGACGAATTGCGCCAGTACGTGCAGGAGCTGTCGCGCATTGCCGAATGCTACGTTACCGCGCACCCGAACGCCGGGTTGCCGAACGCCTTTGGCGAATACGATCTCGATGCCGACACCATGGCGGCGCAAATACGCGAGTGGGCGCAAGCGGGCTTCCTCAACGTGGTCGGCGGCTGCTGCGGCACCACGCCGGAACACATCGCCGCGATGAGCCGCGCAGTGGAAGGCTTGCCGCCGCGCCGCTTGCCGGAAATCCCGGTAGCCTGCCGTCTGTCTGGCCTTGAACCGTTGAATATTGGCGACGATAGCCTGTTTGTGAACGTCGGCGAGCGTACCAACGTCACCGGTTCGGCGAAATTTAAGCGACTGATCAAAGAAGAGAAATACAACGAAGCGCTGGATGTCGCCCGTCAGCAGGTGGAAAGCGGCGCACAGATTATCGATATCAACATGGATGAGGGGATGCTCGACGCCGAAGCGGCGATGGTGCGTTTTCTCAACCTTATCGCCGGTGAGCCGGATATCGCCCGCGTGCCGATTATGATCGACTCCTCGAAATGGGACGTCATCGAAAAAGGGCTGAAGTGCATTCAGGGTAAAGGCATCGTTAACTCCATCTCGATGAAAGAGGGGGTTGAGACCTTTATCCACCACGCGAAGTTGCTGCGACGCTACGGTGCCGCAGTGGTGGTGATGGCCTTTGACGAGCAGGGGCAGGCCGACACCCGCGCGCGTAAAATTGAGATTTGCCGGCGGGCGTACAACATTCTTACCGAAGAGGTAGGCTTCCCGCCGGAAGACATCATCTTCGACCCGAACATCTTTGCGGTCGCGACCGGGATTGATGAGCACAACAACTACGCCCAGGACTTTATCGGCGCCTGTGAGGACATCAAACGCGAACTACCGCACGCGCTGATCTCCGGCGGCGTCTCCAACGTGTCGTTCTCCTTCCGTGGTAACGACCCGGTTCGTGAAGCCATTCACGCGGTATTCCTTTACTACGCCATTCGCAACGGCATGGACATGGGGATCGTCAACGCCGGACAACTGGCGATTTACGACGACCTGCCCGCCGAGCTGCGCGATGCGGTTGAAGATGTGATCCTCAACCGTCGTGACGATGGCACCGAGCGTCTGCTGGAGCTGGCTGAGAAATACCGCGGTAGCAAAACTGATGACACTGCCAATGCCCAGATGGCGGAATGGCGCAGTTGGGACGTGAAAAAGCGCCTCGAATATTCGCTGGTGAAAGGCATTACCGAATTTATTGAGCAGGATACTGAAGAAGCTCGCCAGCAGGCCGCGCGTCCGATCGAGGTGATTGAAGGGCCGCTGATGGACGGGATGAACGTGGTTGGCGATCTGTTTGGCGAGGGCAAAATGTTCCTGCCGCAGGTGGTGAAATCCGCCCGCGTGATGAAGCAGGCGGTGGCCTACCTCGAACCGTACATTGAGGCCAGCAAAGAGAAAGGCTCCAGCAACGGCAAGATGGTCATTGCTACCGTGAAAGGCGATGTGCACGATATCGGCAAAAACATCGTTGGTGTGGTGCTGCAATGTAACAACTACGAAATCGTCGATCTTGGCGTGATGGTGCCAGCGGAGAAAATCCTCAGAACGGCACGTGAAGTGAATGCCGATCTGATTGGTCTTTCCGGGCTGATTACCCCGTCGCTGGACGAAATGGTCAACGTGGCGAAAGAGATGGAGCGTCAGGGGTTCACTATTCCGTTGCTGATTGGCGGCGCGACCACCTCAAAAGCGCACACGGCGGTGAAAATCGAGCAGAACTACAGTGGTCCAACGGTTTATGTGCAGAACGCCTCGCGTACCGTTGGCGTAGTCGCCGCACTCCTCTCTGACACTCAGCGCGATGACTTTGTCGCCCGTACGCGTAAAGAGTACGAAACCGTGCGTATCCAGCATGCGCGTAAGAAACCGCGGACCCCACCAGTAACGTTACAGGCTGCCCGCGACAACGATCTGGCCTTCGATTGGGAAAACTACACGCCGCCGGTGGCGCACCGCCTCGGCGTACAGAGCGTTGAAGCCAGCATCGAAACGCTGCGCAACTACATCGACTGGACGCCGTTCTTTATGACCTGGTCGCTGGCCGGGAAATACCCGCGCATCCTCGAAGATGAGGTGGTGGGAGAAGAGGCGAAACGTCTGTTCAAAGACGCCAATGACATGCTGGATAAACTCAGCGCTGAGAAGACCCTGAATCCGCGCGGCGTGGTGGGCTTGTTCCCGGCTAACCGCGTGGGGGACGACATCGAGATTTACCGTGACGAGACGCGTACGCACGTCATCAACGTCAGTCATCACCTGCGCCAGCAGACGGAAAAAGTCGGTTTCGCCAACTACTGCCTGTCTGACTTTGTTGCGCCGAAACTGAGCGGCAAAGCGGATTACATCGGTGCTTTCGCAGTTACCGGCGGTCTGGAGGAAGATGCACTGGCGGACGCCTTCGAAGCCCAGCATGACGACTACAACAAGATCATGGTGAAAGCGATCGCCGACCGCCTGGCGGAAGCGTTCGCTGAATATCTGCACGAGCGCGTGCGTAAAGTCTACTGGGGCTATGCGGCGAATGAGAACCTCAGCAACGAGGAGCTGATCCGCGAAAACTACCAGGGAATTCGCCCGGCGCCGGGCTATCCGGCGTGTCCGGAACACACCGAAAAGGCCACCATCTGGGAACTGCTGGATGTAGAAGCGCACACCGGGATGAAGCTCACCGAATCCTTCGCGATGTGGCCAGGTGCGTCGGTTTCCGGCTGGTATTTCAGTCATCCAGACAGCAAGTACTACGCCGTGGCGCAAATCCAGCGCGATCAGGTTGAAGATTACGCCTTCCGTAAAGGCATGAGCGTGGCGGAAGTCGAACGTTGGTTAGCGCCTAATCTGGGCTATGACGCTGACTGATTCACAAAACTGTCATCTTTATTTACAACAAACAGGGCGCTCAATGAGTGCCCTGTCTCTTTATTACGTTTAAACCCTTATACTGAAAGAACGTTCATCGGTACTGCTTGCCGGATGGCACATTTTTGTCGGCCTGATAAGCGTAGCGCCATCAGGCGGTATGTCATTGCTATGAACCTCAGGAACATATAACGATAAGGAGAACCTGATTCCGTGCTAACTCTGTTACACCTGCTTTCTGCTGTCTCTATGCTGGTTTGGGGTACGCATATTGTGCGTACCGGCGTGATGCGTGTCTTCGGCGCCCGCTTGCGTACCGTTCTCAGCCGTAGCGTTGAAAAGAAGCCGCTCGCCTTTTGTGCGGGTATCGGCGTGACGGCGCTGGTGCAAAGCAGCAACGCCACCACCATGCTGGTGACCTCGTTTGTCGCTCAGGACCTCGTCGCGCTCACCCCTGCGCTGGTTATTGTACTCGGCGCCGACGTCGGGACCGCGCTGATGGCGCGTATCCTGACCTTCGATCTCTCCTGGCTGTCGCCACTGCTGATTTTTATCGGCGTGATCTTCTTTCTCGGACGTAAGCAGTCCCGTGTGGGGCAACTGGGGCGGGTTGGTATTGGACTGGGGTTGATTTTACTGGCGCTGGAACTGATTGTGCAGGCGGTAACACCGATCACCCAGGCTAACGGCGTACAGGTTATTTTCGCCTCGCTCACCGGCGATATCATGCTGGATGCGCTGATTGGCGCCATGTTCGCGATTATCAGTTACTCCAGCCTTGCGGCGGTGCTGCTAACGGCAACGCTGACCGCGGCAGGCATTATCTCGTTCCCGGTGGCGTTGTGTCTGGTGATTGGCGCCAACCTCGGCTCTGGCCTGCTGGCGATGCTTAATAACAGCGCCGCTAGCGCCGCCGCCCGCCGTGTGGCGCTCGGTAGCCTGCTGTTTAAGCTGGTGGGAAGCCTGATTATCCTGCCGTTTGTTCATCCGTTGGCTAATCTGATGGATGAACTGCCGCTGCCGAAATCTGAACTGGTTATTTACTTCCATGTCTTCTACAACCTGGTGCGCTGCGTGGCGATGGTGCCGTTCGCAGAACCGATGGCGCGTTTTTGTAAGCGCATCATCCGCGATGAGCCGGAGCTGGATGCGCATCTGAAGCCCAAGCATCTGGACGTCAGTGCGCTGGATACGCCGACGCTGGCCCTGGCCAATGCCGCTCGTGAAGCTCTGCGCATCGGCGACGCGATGGAGCAGATGATGGACGGGCTGAAGAAGGTGATGCACGGCGAGCCGCGTGAAGAGAAAGAGCTGCGCAGGATGGCGGACGACATTAACGTGCTATACACGGCAATCAAGCTCTATCTGGCGCGGATGCCAAAGGATGAACTGGCGGAAGAGGAATCACGCCGTTGGGCGGAGATTATCGAAATGTCGCTTAACCTCGAGCAGGCTTCCGATATTGTCGAACGTATGGGCAGTGAGATAGCGGATAAGTCGCTGGCTGCTCGTCGCGCATTCTCCGTGGAAGGATTGAAAGAGCTGGATGCGCTCTTCGATCAGCTGCTCAGCAATCTGCAGCTGGCGATGTCGGTGTTCTTCTCAGGTGACGTGACCAGCGCCCGTCGTCTGCGCCGTAGCAAGCACCGTTTCCGTATTCTCAACCGTCGGTATTCGCATGCGCACGTTGACCGTCTGCATCAGCAGAACGTGCAGAGCATCGAGACCAGCTCCTTGCACCTGGCGCTGCTGGGCGATATGCAGCGTCTGAACTCGCTGTTTTGTTCCGTGGCCTATAGCGTGCTGGAACAGCCGGATGAGGACGATGAGCGCGACGATTATTGAGTGAGGTGGACCGGGTGGCCGGATAAGGCATTTATGCCGTTATCCGGCAACGTCGGTTAGAAGCAGTGACCTGCTTCGAGGGCAACCGCGTCTTCACCCGCTTTAAAGACGTAAGTGGTGTTCGGACCGCCAAGAACCGCCTGGCCGTTACTCACCTTAATCCAGTTTCCTTCCGGCAAACCAATTACCGTCAGCTCTGGTGCCACAACCAGCAGCTCGCGAATACGCTGTTCACGCGTTTCGCCTTTGTGGCCTTCCGGAAGCGCATTGGTGAAATGTGGGTTAATCTGCAGCGGGAACAGACCCAGGGCATCAAAACCTTTTGGATCGACAATCGGCATGTCGTTGGTGGTGCGGATGGTCTGGCAGGCGAGGTTAGAACCTGCGCTCCAGCCGATGTACAGCGCACCGCGTTTGACGACATCCACTATCGGCGCCAGCAGTCCGCGCTCGCGGCTCTCTTTCAGTAACTGGAAGGTGTTACCCCCGCCGACAATCACCAGTTCTGCGTTTTCAATGGCAGCGATCGGATCGGCAACGGTATGAATGCCAGTAACGTTGACGCCCATTGGCGCAAAGATGGCTGCCGTTTTCGCCGTGTATTCATCCCAGGTTTGCGTCACGCCAGCGAACGGAATAAACACCGCCGTACGGCGACCATTCAGCTGCTCAGCAATCAGCGGTAGCGCATGTTCCATCCAGCCTTTGCCCGGCAGCGTCGAGTTACTCAATAAAAGCAGTTCCATCATTTCTCCATGTAATCAGAAAATTACAAACCGCGCTAATGCTACCACTATCAGCGTAACGCCTTACTGATATGGCTCACGATGTTGGAAGGGGGGAAAGCCGAACGGGTTAACCACAACCTCCTGTTGGAAAAGCCCGTTCAGACTTAACAACGATCAATCTATTGAAACAGCGTCCTTTTGCGTAGTGGCAAACGCCAGGCCTTCGTCCTCCCAGCCCTTAATACCACCAATCATTATTTTCACCGGTCGACCTAGCTGCGCCAACTTCAGCGCCGCGCGATCGGCCCCGTTACAGTGTGGGCCAGCGCAATAGACGACAAACAGTGTGTCCTGTGGCCATTTTTTCAAGGATTCCGTATTTATCAGTCGATGGGGAAGATGAATCGCGCCAGGGATATGACAACGGGAAAAACTCTCTGCACTCCCCACTACATGTAAAAGCACAAAATCTTTGTCGTCAGCAGCAATCGCGGAATGAACGTCAGAACAATCCGTCTCCATATTCAGACGTTGCTGGAAATGGGCGATAGCTTGTGCAGATGAAGCGGCTGGAATATCAGTTACGGTACTCATATTGTTGTTTTCTCTTGTGGTGAAATCAGCTGTTGTGTTACCTCTTATCTCATCAAAAAATTAACCTTGAAACACCCTCTGACCATGACAGATTCCGCCAGGATCATGACAACATCTTCTCGCCCGTTGGTCGTTGCACTCGCTTATGACGGGCTATGTACTTTCGAGTTTGGCGTCGCAGTGGAAGTTTTTGGGCTTCCGCGACCTGAACTGGGAGAGGGCTGGTATCGTTTTGCCGTGGCTTCGGTTGATCAAGGTGAATTAAGGGCAACTGGCGGGGTTCGTATCGTGGTGGACGGTGGGTATGAATTGCTGCAAGAAGCAGACACTATTGTCATTCCTGGCTGGCGTGACGTGAGCTCACCGGTCCCGGAAGCATTATGCGATGCGCTTCGTGAAGCACATCAACGCGGTTGTCGAATCATCTCTATCTGTTCTGGTGTATTTGTTCTGGCTGCGGCAGGTTTGCTGGATGACCGTAAGGCGACGACGCACTGGCGTTACGTCAGTGAACTCCAGCGACGCTTTCCCGCCATCAACGTTGTGGAAGATGTCCTGTATGTCGGTGACCACGACGTGCTCACTTCGGCAGGTAGTGCGGCAGGGATTGATTTATGTTTGCATGTGGTGCGCACTGATTTTGGACTTGAGGTTGCCAATAACGTGGCCCGTCGCCTGGTGCTGCAGCCCCACAGGGATGGCAGCCAGACTCAGCAGCAACTGCGTCCTGTTGCCCGCAGTCGGGAAAGCCAGCGTTTTGGTCTTTTGCTTGACTGGTTACATAACAATATCGCGCAGAAGCATACCCTTGACGCTCTGGCCAGCCAGGTCGGTATGAGTCCCCGAACGTTGATGCGGCGATTTCAGGAGTCAACGGGGCTTACTCCCGCACGTTGGCTGATGAATGAACGGCTAAACCGTGCGCAGCAGGCGCTCAATACATCCCATATCAGTATTGAGCAGATCGCGCAGCAAACCGGGTTCGGCAGCGCAAACTCTTTGCGTTACCACTTTCAAAAACGATTTGGTATCAGCCCGCAGGCATTACGTAATCAGATGCGATAGCACATTTTCACACTCTGCTTTTTTATCCCCCGCAAGGTAGGGTATATTTCGCTGTCAAAGGAGAAATTATGCTGCCCGACTCATCCATCCGATTAAATAAATACATCAGTGAAAGCGGAATCTGCTCGCGCCGCGAGGCGGATCGCTTTATCGAACAAGGGAATGTCTTCCTGAATGGTAAACGCGCCACCATTGGCGATCAGGTGATGCCTGGCGACGTCGTAAAAGTGAATGGTCGGTTGATTGAGCCGCGTGAAGCGGAAGATCTGGTTTTTATCGCGCTGAACAAGCCGGTAGGGATTGTCAGCACCACTGAAGACAGCGAACGCGACAACATTGTTGATTTTGTTAACCACAGCAAGCGCGTGTTCCCAATCGGTCGTCTGGACAAAGATTCCCAGGGACTTATCTTTCTGACCAACCACGGCGACCTGGTGAATAAAATCCTGCGTGCCGGTAACGATCACGAAAAAGAGTATCTGGTGACGGTAGATAAGCCGGTCACTGATGACTTTATCCGTGGGATGAGTGCCGGTGTGCCAATCCTTGGCACCGTTACCAAGAAATGTAAGGTCAAGAAAGAAGCGCCGTTTGTGTTTCGCATCACGCTGATTCAGGGGCTGAACCGCCAGATCCGTCGTATGTGCGAGCACTTTGGCTATGAAGTTACTAAGCTTGAGCGTACACGTATCATGAACGTTGGTCTGTCCGGCCTGCCGCTGGGTGAATGGCGCGACCTGACGGATGACGAACTGATCGACCTGTTCAAGCTGATTGAGAACTCGTCCTCAGAAGCCAAACCGAAGGCGAAAGCGAAGCCAAAAACCGCAGGCATTAAGCGCCCGGTGGTGAAAATCGAAAAATCGGCAGAGAAAGAGAAATCGCGCCCGGCGGCAAACGGGAAGCGTTTTACCTCGCCGGGGCGTAAGAAGAAAGGGCGTTAACGTCTGCCGCGCGTTGGCGTATTCGCTGACCAGGAAAATGATGCTTCCGCATCCGGTTTATAAGCCTGCTTTTTCTTCAACTGGCGGGCTTTTTTAGCTTCTGCTTCGCGCAAGGCCATCAGTTTATCGATGTACTCTTTCTTGATGCTGTTGGTCTCAGCGTTGGTTAGCAGCCGACCATGCGCAATGCGCGCGCGGTCGAGCAGCGTTTTCAGTTCACGCTGTTCGCGCTCGGTCATCTCTTTTTGGGTAATGCGGGGGAGTGCCATAAGGGTGCCCTCTGTTAGCCGATATCCGCAGTGTACGGCAAAGTGCAGAGGCTGGGTAGGCCGGATAAGGTGTTAGCCGCTATCCGGCCTGCCGCCGCCAATTAGCGGCGTTCTTTTTCTTCAATCGGTTTACCGGACCAGTAACCTGCCAGCAGCGAACCGGAAAGGTTATGCCAGACCGAGAACAACGCGCCGGGCAGGGCCGCAAGCGGGCCAAAGTAGATTTTGCCCAGCGCAGCGGCAAGCCCTGAATTCTGCATGCCCACTTCAATAGCCAACGTACGACAGGTTGACTCGTCGAAACCAAACAGTTTTCCGCCCCAGTAGCCGCCGAGCAAGCCTATGGTGTTATGCAGGATCACGGCGATAATCACCACAAAGCCGACAGACGCAATGTGCGAGGCGGAACCCGCCACGACGGCGCTGATGATCGCCAGGATGCACACCATAGAAAACGCCGGCAGATACGGTTCCACGGCTTTTACGACGCGTGGGAACAGATGGTGAATGACCAGTCCCAAAGCAATCGGAATGACCACGATCTGCAGAATACTCAGCAGCATACCCATCACATCCACCTGGATATGCGCGTCGACATACAGCCGTGTCAGCAGCGGCGTGGCGACAACGCCGACCAGCGTTGAAACCGATGAAATAGTCACGGAGAGCGCCACATCACCTTTTGCCAGATAGATCATGACGTTCGATGCCGTTCCGCTGGCGACGCTACCGACCAGCACCATCCCTGCCGACAGTTCCGGCGGCATATTAAATGCCAGCGCCAAAATCCATGCGGCGAGCGGCATCACCAGATAGTGCAGGAAAATACCCGCCGCGACAGGTGCGGGGCGTGAGAGTACGCGTTTAAAGTCGTCCACCTTCAGGTGAACGCCCATGCCGAACATGATCAGCATCAGCAACGACGGCACGAATGGCCCGACAGGCGTAAAGGTGGAGGGCGTGTAATACGCAATAACAGAGAGCAGCAGCGCCCATAACGGGAACAGCCGCGTGAGAGTAGCGAGCATGTTATCTTCCTTGCGATTGAAATGTGTTGTGTTGTTATAAAAAAGCCGGGTTCGAGCCCGGCTATAGTTATTGTTTATCGCGTGATGAAATATTATTCAAACAAATTATGGTGCAGCTTCTGTACCACCTGTTCGGCTTCGCTACCGGGCACCAGGAAGCACAGGTTATGGCTGGACGCGCCGTAGCAAATCATGCGGATGTTGAACGGCTCCAGTACACCAAACACCTCTTTACCCACGCCGCAGGCTTTGGACAGGTCGTTGCCAATCAACGCCACCAACGCCAGGCCTTCTTCGACTTCAACCCGGCACAGGGCAGACAGTTCCATCAGCAGAGATTGCGTTAACAGCGTATCGCCGGTGGAGGTTGAACCGGTGGTATCCAGCGTCAGCGCTACGCTGACTTCAGATGTGGTAATTAAATCTACCGAGATATTGTGGCGTGCAAGGATGCCGAACACTTCTGCTAAAAAGCCGCGAGAGTGCAGCATATTCAGGCTATGCAGCGTCAGCAGCGTCTGCTTACGGCGTAGCGCCAGCGCACGGAACAGCGGTGGATTCGCGGTTTTATTGCAGACCAGCGTACCGCCTGCTTTTGGATCCTTGCTGGAGCCAACAAATACCGGGATATCGCTACGTACGGCCGGCAACAGGGTTGCCGGGTGCAGCACTTTCGCGCCAAAGGTCGCCATTTCTGCGGCCTCTTCAAAGGCGATTTCATCAATACGCTGCGCTGCAGGAACAACGCGCGGATCGGTAGTGTAAATGCCTGGAACATCGGTCCAGATATCGACGCGCGTTGCGTGCAGCGCTTCGGCCAGCAGGGCGGCTGTATAATCGCTACCGCCGCGCCCCAACGTGGTGGTGCGGCCTTTGCCTTCGCTGCCGATAAAACCCTGAGTGATTACCAGACCTTCGCTCAGACGCGGGGCCAACTGAAGCGTTGCCAGTTCAGCCAGCGCCGCGACGTCGGGTTCTGCGCGACCAAAACGATCGTTGGTGCGCATCACTTTACGCACGTCAAACCACTGCGCTTGCACGCTGCGTTCACGCAGGATTTCGACGAACAACAGGGTAGACATCAGTTCACCGTGGCTGACCAGTTCGTCGGTCAGGGCGGTTGAGGTCGCCAGTGACGCCGCTTCTGCCAGCGTGGTGATGTTTTCCAGCAGACGTTCAATCTCTTCACGAATTACGTTCGGATAACGCAGGCGTTCCAGAATATTGAACTGAATTTGACGAATGGCGTCGAGTTTTTCGAAGCGCTCGGTTGGCTCCAGCCCTTCAGCCAGTGCGACCAGCAGGTTGGTAATTCCAGCGGAAGCGGAAAGTACCACTACACGGACGTTAGCATCAGAAAGTACCACATCAGCGCTGCGATTCATGGCATCAAAATCCGCCACGCTGGTACCGCCAAACTTGGAGACAACTACATCAGTCATAACTACCTCGTGTCAGGGAATGAATAGAGCGACCATGGCACATAAGGCAGAACGAAAACCGGTGCAGGCGCAAATGCAAATACCGTATTTATAAATAAAATGTGTAGCTTGCACTGTCAACGCTGGGATTATGCGGATTTTTCATGCTGCGTTTCCGTTCAGTAACAGCGCTTATAACATCTATACTTTTTACCCTGGTTCGATGGATACAAGGGCGATGGCATTAAAACAATCACACTTTTCTGTGACTGGCGTTACAATCGATCTCAGTCACAATTCTCAAAATCAGAAGAGTATTGCTAATGAAAAACATCAATCCAACGCAGACCTCAGCCTGGCAGGCACTACAAAAACACTTTGAAGAGATGAAAGACGTTACTATCGCGGATCTGTTCGCGAAAGATAGCGATCGTTTCGCTAAATTTTCCGCGACGTTTGACGATCTGATGCTGGTGGATTTCTCCAAAAACCGCATCACTGAAGAGACGCTGGCTAAACTGCAGGATCTGGCGAAAGAGACCGATTTGGCAGGCGCCATCAAGTCCATGTTCTCCGGTGAGAAAATTAACCGCACTGAAGACCGTGCCGTGCTGCACGTGGCGCTGCGCAACCGTAGCAACACTCCAATCATCGTTGACGGCAAAGATGTGATGCCGGAAGTGAATGCGGTGCTGGAGAAGATGAAATCCTTCTCTGAAGCGATTATCTCCGGAAGCTGGAAAGGCTATACCGGTAAAGCCATTACTGATGTCGTGAACATCGGTATCGGCGGTTCCGACCTCGGCCCGTTCATGGTGACCGAAGCGCTGCGCCCGTACAAAAATCACCTGAACATGCACTTTGTGTCTAACGTCGATGGTACGCACATTGCCGAAGTGCTGAAGAAAGTGAATCCGGAGACTACGCTGTTCCTGGTCGCTTCCAAAACCTTCACCACTCAGGAAACCATGACTAACGCCCACAGCGCGCGCGACTGGTTCCTGGCGACCGCTGGCGACAACAAGCACGTTGCCAAACACTTCGCAGCGCTCTCCACTAACGGTAAAGCGGTTGGCGAGTTCGGTATTGATACCGCCAATATGTTCGAGTTCTGGGACTGGGTTGGCGGTCGTTACTCCCTGTGGTCTGCAATCGGTCTGTCCATCATCCTTTCTGTGGGCTTCGACAACTTTGTTGAGCTGCTTTCTGGCGCGCACGCCATGGACAAACACTTCTCCACCACTCCGGCGGAGAAAAACCTGCCGGTGCTGCTGGCGCTGATCGGTATCTGGTACAACAATTTCTTCGGTGCTGAAACCGAAGCGATTCTGCCGTACGACCAGTATATGCACCGTTTCGCGGCCTACTTCCAGCAGGGCAATATGGAATCCAACGGTAAATACGTTGACCGTAACGGCAATGCGGTGGATTACCAGACAGGCCCAATCATCTGGGGTGAGCCGGGTACTAACGGTCAGCATGCGTTCTACCAGCTGATTCATCAGGGTACCAAAATGGTTCCGTGCGATTTCATCGCTCCGGCAATCACCCACAACCCGCTGTCGGATCACCATCCGAAACTGCTGTCTAACTTCTTCGCTCAGACCGAAGCGCTGGCTTTTGGTAAATCTCGTGAAGTGGTTGAGCAGGAATACCGCGACCAGGGTAAAGATCCGGCAACGCTTGACCACGTTGTGCCGTTCAAAGTGTTCGAAGGTAACCGTCCAACTAACTCCATCCTGCTGCGCGAAATCACACCGTTCAGCTTGGGTGCGCTGATTGCACTGTACGAGCACAAAATCTTCACTCAGGGCGCGATCCTGAATATCTTCACCTTTGACCAGTGGGGCGTTGAGCTGGGCAAACAGCTGGCGAATCGCATTCTGCCAGAGCTGAATGATGATAAAGAAATCACCAGCCATGATTGCTCAACTAACGGTTTGATTAACCGTTATAAGTCCTGGCGTTAATCTGTTTCTTCCTTCGAGCCGCAGCGCTGTTGGCTGCGTTCGTTAACCCCGGTCGCATAACTATCTATGCTCCCGGGGATTAACGATCTTGCCGTCTTGTTGCAATTCGAATGAATTTGCAGATTACTTATAAAAAAAGCCGATATTAATATCGGCTTTTTTTATAATCTGGCTCCCGAATATCTACGTTTTTGCTTTACACCTTTATTGAGCTTAATCCTAAAATAATTCATTCAACGTTATCGTGTTTCTGGTTTTTTCAGAATTACCGGATGTTGTGTTTTTGTTTTTATATTTTAACTTTTTGATTGTATTGATTTAATTATCTGTCGTTAATCATTTTATTTCTTGCTATCTAATTATCCTAAATTCCCGCCTGGCGTAATTTGCACACTTTGGCTTGTGTATACTCGAACTCGCCCGAAATTCTTTTGGGTAAATCTCCATTCATACAATGAAGGGAATTTGTGATGAAAAAAGTTCTGTATGGCCTTTGGGCTATATCTGCGCTTGCGGCGACTTCTGTCTATGCTGCCCCCGTTCAGGTGGGTGATGCTGCAGGGTCGGCTGCCGCGTCGGTTTCGGCAGGAAGTTCCTCCGCAACCAGCGTGAGCACCGTAAGTTCTGCGGTGGGGGTTGCCCTTGCGGCAACCGGTGGCGGCGATGGTTCTAACACCGGAACCACAACCACCACAACCACCAGTACCCAGTAATACCGGTACGTTTAATTCTAACCACACTTCGGTGTGGTTATTTTGCCGCTGCGGAGAAATGTCGTGAAGCGACCAGCGCTGATAATGGTTTGCCTGTTATTACAGGCGTGCTCAGCCACCACCGAAGGGCTGGGTCATTCGCTATGGGATAGCGTGTTTGGTACTCCCGGCGTACAGATGACGGACGATGAAATCAAAAACATGCCCTACGCCAGCCAGTACATGCAGCTCAACGGCGGCCCACAACTGTTTGTGGTACTCGCGTTCGCGGAAAACGGACAGCAGAAATGGGTGACTCAGGATCGGGCCATTCTCGTCACGCAGTCTGGGCGCATGGTGAAAACGCATCTCGGCGGGGATAACCTGATCGAGGTGAATAATCTGGCGGCAGATCCGCTCATCAAACCAAACCAGATAGTCGATGGGGCAACGTGGACCCGCACGATGGGCTGGACCGAACATCAGCAGGTGCGCTATGCCACCGCCCACTCGGTTTTCGAATGGGATAGCACTGACACCATTAAGGTTGGTAGCGAAGATACGCCAGTACGGATCCTTGACGAAGAAGTCACCACCGATCAAACGCGCTGGCATAACCGCTACTGGATCGACAGCGAAGGGCAGATTCGCCAATCGGAACAGTATCTTGGCGCACGTTACTTCCCGGTGAAAATCACGCTGATTAAGGCGGCAAAATCATGATGAAACGAGCCGTTGTGGCGCTGCTATTGAGCCTGAGCGCAGCGTCAGTTTTTGCTGCGGGTAGCGTTAAGGTCTTTACCTCCGCCAGCGAAGAGCCAAAAACGTTGACCGGGGCCGAACATCTGCTCGACCTGGTTGGGCAGCCGCGGTTGAGTAATAGCTGGTGGCCAGGAGCGGTTATCAGCGAAGAGCGGACAACGATGGAGGCAGAGCGTCAGCAGCAGGCATTACTGGCTCGTCTGGCGATGCTCAGCGCTGAAGAAAGCGGTGACGATGCCACGGCTATCAACGCATTACGCCAACAAATTCAGGCGCTGAAGGTGACCGGCAGACAGAAGATTAATCTCGATCCGGATGTTGTGCGCGTCAGTGAGCGAGGCAACCCGCCGTTGCAGGGCAATTACACGCTGTGGGTCGGACCGCAGCCAACGGATATAACGCTGTTTGGCCTGCTAAGTCATCCGGGTAAACAACCGTTTATACCCGGGCGCGATATCGCCAGCTATCTCGATGGGCAACGTCGGCTCAGCGGCGCAGATCGTAGCTACGCCTGGGTCATCTATCCCGACGGACGCACGCAAAAAGTCCCGGTCGCCTACTGGAACAAACGTCACGTTGAGCCGATGCCCGGCAGCATCATTTTTGTCGGGCTCTCTGATGCTGTCTGGCGCAGCACCCCGGATGAAATCAATGCCGACATTCTTCGCACCCTGACTCAGCGGATACCCGAATAATGAGAAAAACTTATCTGCTCAGCTTACTGGCGCTGGGCGTAAGCGTTGCCTGCCATGGTGAAACCTGGCCCGCGCCCATTGGACCTTCCCAGTCGGATTTTGGCGGCGTGGGACTGCTGCAAACCCCAACCGCACGCATGGCGCGTGAAGGCGAAATGAGCCTTAACTACCGCGATAACGATCAATACCGTTACTACTCTGCGTCGGTACAACTCTTCCCCTGGCTGGAAACCACCCTGCGCTATACCGATGTGCGTACCAAAAAATACAGCGGCGTGGAGTCGTTTTCTGGCGATCAGACTTATAAAGATAAGGCTTTTGATCTCAAACTTCGCCTGTGGGAAGAGAGCTACTGGATGCCGCAGGTGGCGGTTGGCGCGCGGGATATCGGCGGAACCGGCCTGTTTGATGCGGAGTATGTGGTGGCGAACAAAGCCTGGGGCCCGTTTGATTTCTCTCTCGGCCTTGGCTGGGGATATCTCGGGACCAGCGGCAACGTTAGCAATCCGTTTTGCTCATACAGTGATAAATTTTGCCATCGCGATAACAGCTACAAGCAGGCCGGTTCTATTGACGGTAGCCAGATGTTCCACGGCCCGGCGTCGCTGTTTGGCGGCGTAGAGTATCAGACTCCCTGGCAGCCGCTGCGCCTGAAACTGGAGTATGAAGGTAATAATTACCAGCAGGATTTTGCCGGCAAGTTGGAGCAGAAGAGCAAGTTTAACGTCGGCGCTATTTATCGCGTCACCGATTGGGCCGACGTTAACCTCAGCTATGAGCGCGGGAACACCTTGATGTTTGGGGTCACGCTGCGGACTAACTTTAACGATCTGCGACCAAACTATAACGACAATACCCGCCCGAAATATCAACCACAGCCGCAGGATGCCATCCTGCAACATTCGGTGGTGGCGAATCAGTTAACGCTGCTGAAATATAACGCCGGGCTGGCGGATCCTAAAATTCAGGTGCAGGGCGATACGCTGTATGTGACGGGTGAACAGGTGAAATACCGTGATTCGCGCGAAGGGATCGAGCGTGCTAACCGGATCGTGATGAACGATCTTCCCGATGGGATCCGCACGATCCGCATTACGGAAAATCGCCTTAACTTGCCGCAGGTGACGACCGAAACGGAGGTTTCCAGCCTCAAGCGCCATCTGGAAGGCGAGCCGTTGGGCCATGAAACTCAACTGACACAAAAACGCGTCGAGCCCGTGGTACCGAAAACGACCGAGCAGGGCTGGTATATTGATAAGTCGCGCTTCAATTTCCACATCGATCCGGTGCTAAATCAGTCGGTGGGCGGCCCGGAAAACTTCTATATGTATCAGTTGGGCGTGATGGGAACGGCGGATTTGTGGGTTACCGATCATCTGCTGACCACCGGGAGTTTGTTCGCCAACCTCGCCAATAACTATGACAAGTTTAACTACACCAACCCGCCGCAGGATTCGCATTTACCACGCGTGCGTACCCATGTGCGTGAGTATGTGCAAAACGATGTCTACGTGAATAACCTGCAGGCCAACTACTTCCAGTCACTCGGAAATGGGTTCTACGGACAGGTTTACGGGGGCTATCTGGAAACTATGTACGGCGGAGCGGGGGCAGAAGTGCTGTATCGCCCGCTGGACAGCAACTGGGCGTTTGGTGTTGACGCCAACTACGTGAAACAGCGTGACTGGCGCAGCGCGCAGGACATGATGAAGTTCACCGACTACAGCGTGAAGACCGGGCATTTGACGGCTTACTGGAATCCTTCGTTCGCCCAGGATGTACTGGTGAAAGCCAGCGTGGGGCAGTATCTGGCGGGGGATAAGGGCGGAACGCTGGAAGTGGCGAAACGCTTTGACAGCGGCGTAGTGGTGGGGGGCTATGCGACCATCACCGACGCCTCGCCGGATGAGTACGGAGAGGGTGATTTTACCAAAGGGGTGTACGTTTCTGTGCCGCTGGATCTGTTCTCGTCAGGCCCAACCCGCAGTCGTGCGGCGATTGGCTGGACGCCGTTAACACGCGATGGCGGCCAGCAGCTTGGACGTAAGTTTGGTCTGTACGACATGACCAGCGACAGGAGTGAAAACTTCCGCTGATAGATGGCCGGATGGGACCTGCGCTTATCCGGCTCTATAAACGACGTAATAATTTTGCCGGATTTCCCGCATACACGCCTTTCTCGGTGATCGATTTGGTCACCACGCTCCCCGCGCCGACGACCACGCCATCACAGATAGTGACCGCCAGAATGGTCGCTCCGCTGCCGATCGAGACATCGTCGCCAATCGTAATACGTCCCCAACTGTTGCGGTCGGCATTGGGTTTTCCTTCGCGAAACATATCGTTGGCGAACATCACGCCGTGACCGATAAAACAGCGAGCGCCGAGGGTGACATATTCGCAGATGAAGGTGTGCGACTGAATTTTGCTGTCTGCGCCAATCTGCGTATTACCCTGGATTTCAACAAATGGTCCGACAAAAACGTTGTCCCCTAATGTGCAGTCGTAGAGATTTGCGGGTTCATAGATCACCACGTTCTCACCGCAGGTAACGTTGCGAACAGCGGATTGTCTGAGCTGCATAATTCATCCTGTGAAATGTGTCGTGACATACATCATTCCCTGCTGACCTTTCTTGCACAAAATATAAACAAAAAATGTAGATCTCTGTCACATTTTTGCGTTATACAGGAACCTTGCCACTGAGTAAGAGGTGCTGTTATGACGTCGCTATCTCGTCCGCGCGTGGAGTTTATCTCCACTATTTTACAGACCGTGTTGAATCTGGGGTTGCTGAGTCTGGGCCTGATCCTGGTCGTATTCCTCGGGAAAGAAACGCTGCATCTGGCGGATGTGCTGTTCGCGCCGGAACAAACCAGCAAGTATGAACTGGTGGAAGGGCTGGTGGTTTACTTTCTCTACTTTGAATTTATCGCGCTGATTGTGAAGTACTTTCAGTCAGGTTTTCACTTTCCGCTGCGCTACTTTGTCTATATCGGGATCACTGCGATTGTGCGGCTGATCATTGTCGATCATAAAGCGCCGATGGATGTGCTGATCTATTCTGCGGCGATCCTGCTGCTGGTGATCACCCTGTGGCTGTGTAATTCCAAACGGCTGAAGCGAGAGTAAAAGACAACACGCCGCAATTGGGCTGCGGCGTGTTTTGGGTAAAAATTACTGCGCAGAGGCCGGCTGGGTTTTCTCCGCCGCGGGTTCCCACAGTTCTTCAAATTTATCCACCGTCATGATCGCCAATACGGTAAAGCTAAGGTTGATAACGCCTGCGCCAAACTAATTCTGTTTAATTTTCGAATTTCAGGCGAAAAATTGATTTGCAGTGATGGGGAGCACGAAAGGAAATAATCGTAAGCGTAATGCAAAATAACATAAAAAAGGGCGCTCCGTAGAGCGCCGAATAACAGTCACAGGTTGGGATAACATAAGTTGAGGGTTGCAGTGGCATTGCCCGTTGCCGGGCAGTTACTTCGGTAAAACTTAACCTTTCACACCACCCGCCGTCAGTCCGTTGACCAGCCAGCGCTGTGCCAGCAGGAACACCAGAGTGATCGGAATGGCTGAAAGTACAGCTGCGGCGGCAAAGTCGCCCCACAAATAGTTCTGTGGATTGAGGTACTGCTGCATACCTACCGCAAGGGTATAGCTGTTCACATCACGCAGCAGCAGTGATGCGACCGGTACTTCGGTAATCGCGGCAATGAAAGACAGAATAAACACGACCGCCAGAATCGGAACGGAAAGCGGCAGCAACACCAGGCGGAATGCCTGCCATGGCGTTGCGCCATCCAGCGCGGCCGCTTCTTCCAGCGAACCGTCGATGGTTTCGAAATAGCCCTTAATCGTCCACACATGCAGCGCAATACCGCCAAGATAGGCGAAGATCACGCCACCGTGAGTGTTCAGACCAATAAACGGAATGTACTGGCCCAGGCGGTCAAACAAAGCATACAACGCGACCAGAGACAGCACCGCCGGGAACATCTGGAATATCAGCATCCCTTTCAGCAGGGTTGCTTTGCCCGGGAAGCGCATACGGGCAAAGGCGTAAGCGCAGGTGGTGGAAAGCGTCACGATACCGATCGCGGTAATGGTGGCTACTTTCACCGAGTTCCACAGCCATAACAGCACCGGGAACGGCGGCGGTGTCACGCGGCCATCCGCATGCTCAACGCTAAAGCCCAACGCCAGTTTCCAGTGTTCCCAGGAGATGTTTTCCGGGATCAGGCTACCGGTGGCAAAGTTACCTTCACGCAGCGAGATAGCGATAACCATCAGCAGCGGGAACATGATCGCTGCAATGAAAATCAGCAGCAGCAAGTGCGTTGTTAAGAGACGCAGTTTCTGAGATTTGGGTTGTACCATAGCCATGTTCGTTGTCTCCCTTAATCAAACTTCATACGCGTGGCTTTCAGGTTCACGATGGCCAGCGCACCGACCAGCAGGAAGATCAGCGTGGCAATCGCCGCCGCCAGACCGAAGTCCTGACCACCGCCGCCTTCGAAGGCGATACGGTAGGTGTAGCTCACGAGCAGGTCGGTATAGCCTGCTGGCGTGGTGGTACCAAGACGGTCTGGACCACCGTTGGTCAACAGTTGAATCAGCACGAAGTTGTTAAAGTTAAAGGCGAAGCTGGCGATCATCAGCGGCGTCAGCGGCTTAATCAGCAGTGGCAACGTAATCTTAAAGAAGTTCTGGAACGGACCTGCACCATCCATCGCCGACGCTTCATACAGGTCGTCAGGGATCGCTTTAAGCAGACCCATGCACAGGATCATCATGTACGGGTAACCAAGCCAGGTGTTGACGATAATAATCATCGAACGCGCGGTGGTTGGGTCGCTGAACCAGGCCGGTTTGATGCCAAACAGTGCGCTCAGCATCATGTTGATTTCACCGAAGCTCTGGTTGAACAGTCCTTTGAAAATCAGAATCGAAATAAACGACGGTACGGCATACGGCAGAATCAGCAGGACACGGTAAATCGCTTTGCCTTTGAGAGACTCCCACTGTACGAGACAGGCCAGTACCATCCCCACGGCCACGGTGAGGATCACGGTCAGAACGGAGAAGACCACCGTCCAGACAAAGATGGCGAAGAACGGTTTCTGAATGCCTTCGTCGGTAAATACGCGGGCGAAGTTGTCCCATCCGATGGCAACGGTATAGCCTGGGCTGAGTTTTTCGTTACCCCAGCTACCGTCAGCGTTAATTGCCTGATAATAACCAATATCGTTGTTGGCGCGGTATTTTACGCCGCTTTGGCTGTTGGTGAGCGTGCCGTCATCAGCGAGCGTATAGAGTGGCTGCGTGCCGGAAAACTGGCGCAGTGAACTCATAATCACTTTGCTTTCATCTGGCAGGATGGCGGTGAGTTGGGTTAACGCCTGGCGATTTTGCGTGATGATACGCAGCGTCGCACGTTCGCCCTCTGGCAGCGCCTCGGCTTCTTTCAACTGCAGTTTCTGTTCGCCGCCAAATTTAAAGGCGTCGGAGAGATAATTCTTGCCAGTTTCACCGTCGGTGAGGGCCAGTTGCCACTCCGTACCCGCCGGATACAGGCCGAAGTTGTAGGTTTTCCCCGCCTGATAAGAACGGTCCATCAGGACTTCCTGAGCACGTTCAAAGGTCAGTTGGTTGGTGCTGCTGTAGTTGGTAAAGGCAATTGCGATAGTACAAATTAGCGGAAACAGGACAAACAGCCCCATCCCTGCAACGCCTGGGTAAACATAGCGCCAGGCGTAGGCTTTACGGTTAGCAAAAATATACAGGCCAGCAGAGCTTAAAATCAGCGTCATGATGGCAAACAGGTACTCCCCCTGAGCATACATCAAAACAACAAGGTAACCGACCAGCAGCCCAAGCAGACCCATCACTGACCATTTCAGCCGGTCGCTTTGCCACCAGTGTTTCTTTTTAATGACATCCATGGGGATCAATCCTCTTTACGCTTTATCCTTCGCACTACCTCTTTGTTGGCTGCGGAAGCTCACCCCAGTCACTTACTTATGTAAGCTCCTGGGGATTTGCCTCCTTGCCGCCTCGATGTAGCGCGAATGATTTCGCGTAACAACGTATTCAATAAACCTGATTCCCTAAGAAATAAGGGAAACCGTATTACTTGGTGATACGACCTTGTGCATCTTTCAGCGCGGCATCGACGGTCTGACGGCCGCTGGCAGCGTTGATCACTGCGGTACGAACGGCATACCAGAATGCGGACATCTGCGGGATGTTCGGCATGATCTCGCCTTTCTGGGCGTTATCCATGGTGGCCGCGATACGCGGGTCTTTTGCTAACTGATCCTGGAAGGATTTCAGCGCAACCGCGCCCAGCGGTTTGTCCTTATTCACTTCATCCAGACCCTGATCGGTCAGCAGGTAGTTTTCGAGGAACTCTTTTGCCAGTTCTTTGTTCGGGCTGGCAGCGTTGATACCTGCGCTCAGAACGCCCACGAACGGTTTGGACGGTTTACCCTTGAAGGTTGGCAGCAGGGCAACGCCGTAATTCACCTTGCTCTTATCGATGTTGGACCACGCCCACGGACCGTTGATGGTCATCGCGGTGTCACCTTTGTTAAAGGCCGCTTCGGCGATGGAGTAATCGGTATCCGCGTTCATGTGTTTGTTCTTGATCAGATCAACCAGGAAGGTCAGACCCGCTTTTGCGCCCGCGTTGTCCACGCCCACGTCTTTCACGTCGTACTTGCCGTTTTCAAACTTGAACGCGTAACCGCCGTCGGCGGCAATCAGCGGCCAGGTGAAGTACGGTTCTTGCAGGTTGAACATCAGCGCGGATTTCCCTTTCGCCTTCAGTTCTTTATCCAGCGCAGGAATTTCTTCCCAGGTTTTTGGCGGGTTCGGAACGAGGTCTTTGTTGTAAATCAGCGACAGCGCTTCAACCGCGATCGGGTAGGCAATCAGTTTGCCGTTATAGCGTACGGCATCCCAGGTGAACGGATAGAGTTTGTCCTGGAACGCTTTATCTGGGGTGATTTCAGCCAGCAGGCCAGACTGAGCATAGCCGCCAAAACGGTCATGTGCCCAGAAGATGATGTCCGGGCCATCGCCAGTCGCGGCAACCTGTGGGAACTTCTCTTCCAGTTTGTCCGGGTGCTCAATGGTGACTTTGATACCGGTGTCTTTCTCGAATTTTTTGCCCACTTCAGCGAGGCCGTTATAGCCTTTGTCGCCGTTAATCCAGATAACCAGCTTACCTTCTTCAATCTTGGCGAGAGCCGAGGCGGAAAACATCATCGTCGTTAATGCAGACAATGCGAGGATGCGTGCGCCAGTTTTGATTTTCATAGTTCCCATCCTGTTTGGTGATTTTGCAGAGGTGGCTTAACGGTTACTAGTTTCTTTATACGACAACCTCTTTCCATCCTCCTTACCCCTACGCCCCACCCGCTCTTTATGTGATCTGTGTTACATAAATGTGAGTATTGCGTACTGGCGCACATAAAAACCCACTGATTTTTGCAGGCTGCATCACGAAATTCCTCCGCGGCGTGCGGCCCGGGTCTCAGACGCTGTTCTCTCATCCTCCCGCCTCCTCCCCCATAAAAAAGCCGGGGGTGGAGGATTCACGCAGTCAAGGGATCACGCATAGTCAGCCCATCATGAATGTTGCTGTCGATGACAGGTTGTAACGAAGGGAGAAGGGCATGGCGAGCGTACAGCTGCGAAATGTAACGAAAGCCTGGGGTGACGTGGTGGTATCGAAAGATATCAATCTCGACATTCACGAAGGGGAATTCGTGGTGTTTGTCGGACCGTCAGGCTGCGGTAAGTCGACCTTGCTGCGTATGATCGCCGGACTTGAAACCATCACCAGTGGCGACCTGTTTATCGGGGAGACCCGGATGAACGACATTCCCCCCGCCGAACGCGGCGTGGGCATGGTCTTTCAGTCCTACGCGTTGTATCCCCATTTATCCGTCGCAGAAAACATGTCGTTTGGCCTCAAACTGGCTGGCGCAAAAAAAGAGGTGATGAATCAGCGCGTGAATCAGGTCGCGGAAGTTCTGCAACTGGCGCACCTGCTGGAGCGTAAACCGAAAGCGCTTTCCGGCGGACAACGTCAGCGTGTGGCGATTGGCCGAACGCTGGTTGCCGAGCCGCGCGTATTCCTGCTGGATGAACCGCTGTCGAACCTCGACGCCGCTCTGCGTGTGCAAATGCGTATTGAAATCTCCCGCCTGCATAAACGTCTGGGCCGCACGATGATTTACGTCACCCACGATCAGGTCGAAGCGATGACGCTGGCCGACAAAATTGTGGTGCTGGATGCCGGTCGCGTAGCGCAGGTCGGCAAACCGCTGGAGCTATACCACTATCCGGCTGACCGCTTTGTGGCGGGCTTTATTGGTTCGCCGAAGATGAACTTCCTGCCGGTGAAAGTCACAGGGACGGCCATCGATCAGGTGCAGGTTGAACTACCCAACCGCCAGCAAATATGGCTACCGGTGGACAGCCATGCGGTACAGGTTGGTGCCAACATGTCTTTAGGTATCCGCCCGGAACATCTGCTGCCCAGCGATATCGCCGATGTCACCCTCGAAGGTGAAGTGCAGGTGGTCGAGCAGCTTGGTCACGAAACTCAAATTCATATCCAGATCCCCGCCATCCGTCAAAACCTGGTTTACCGCCAGAACGACGTGGTGTTGGTAGAAGAGGGTGCCACATTCGCTATCGGCCTGCCGCCAGAGCGTTGCCATCTGTTCCGTGAGGATGGCACTGCATGTCGTCGGTTGCATCAAGAGCCGGGCGTTTAAGGTCCCCATAAAAAACGAAACGCAAAGCCATTCGAAGCTACATCGAGGCGGCAAGTAAATGAATCCCCGGGAGTGTACAAAGAGTACGCGACTGGGGTGAAAGAACGCAGCCAACAAAGAGGCAGCCCGAAGGGGGACGCGTTTAAAGAAAAGCAATGATCTCAGGAGATAGAACGATGATTACTCTGCGCAAACTCCCTCTGGCGGTTGCTGTAGCAGCAGGCATTATGTCTGTTCAGGCAATGGCTGTAGATTTCCACGGTTACGCTCGTTCCGGTATTGGCTGGACAGGGAGTGGCGGTGAACAACAGTGTTTCCAGGCAACCGGTGCACAAAGTAAATACCGTCTCGGTAACGAATGTGAAACCTATGCGGAAATCAAATTAGGTCAGGAAGTGTGGAAAGAAGGCGATAAGAGCTTCTACTTCGACACCAACGTTGCTTACTCCGTCGCACAGCAGAATGACTGGGAAGGCACAGACCCGGCATTCCGTGAAGCAAACGTGCAGGGTAAAAACCTGATCGAATGGCTGCCAGGCTCCACTATCTGGGCCGGTAAGCGCTTCTACCAGCGTCATGACGTACACATGATCGACTTCTACTACTGGGATATTTCAGGTCCTGGCGCCGGTATTGAAAACATCGATCTGGGCTTCGGTAAACTGTCTTTGGCAGCGAGCCGTTCACAGGAAGCGGGTGGTTCATACGCTTTCAGCAGCCAGAATATCTATGATCGTACCAAAGACACCGCGAACGATGTATTTGACGTTCGTTTAGCGCAGTTGGCAACTAACCCGGATGGGATGTTGGAACTGGGCGTTGACTATGGTCGCGCGAATACCACCGATGATTACAGGCTGGCGGACGGCGCATCTAAAGATGGTTGGATGTTCACCGCTGAACATACCCAGAGCATGCTGAAGGGCTACAACAAGTTTGTCGTTCAGTACGCCACAGATTCCATGACCACCCAGGGCAAAGGCCTGAACCAGGGGTCTTATGGTTCTTCCACTACGACCATTGAAGATCCCGTTACTGGCGTTAAAACCAACTATGCCAACAATGTTGTGAATAACAACGGTAGCCTGTTCCGCGTGCTGGACCACGGTGCAATCTCCCTGGGCGACAAGTGGGACCTGATGTACGTCGGTATGTATCAGAACCTCGACATGGATAACGACCTGGGGACCGAATGGTACACCGTCGGTATTCGCCCGATGTATAAATGGACGCCAATCATGAGCACCCTGCTGGAAGTCGGTTACGACAACGTCAAATCTCAGCAGACCAGCGATCGCAACAGCCAGTACAAAATCACCCTGGCCCAACAATGGCAGGCGGGTGACAGCATCTGGTCTCGTCCGGCAATCCGCGTCTTCGCAACCTATGCAAAATGGGATGAAGAGTGGGGTTACATCAAAAATGGTAACGACGTAACCAAATTCGCAGCGGCAACGAACTCTGGCCTCAGCACAACCAGCCGTGGCGACAGCGATGAGTGGTCCTTCGGTGCCCAGATGGAAATCTGGTGGTAATTCAGCACTAACCTGACGTAAAGACCGAAAGAGGGGCGCAAGCCCCTCTTGATTACGGTTTAGCGCGCTATTGCCTGGCCACCGCTGAACCCATGCTATCTGAGGTGATAACAATGAAAATGAAGAAAAGTCTCGTTGCCCTTTGTTTATCTGCAGGGTTATTTGCCAGCGCTCCTGGCATCAGCCTAGCCGATGTGAATATTGTTCCGCAGAACACCACCGCGGCCCCATCTATTCCCACTGCGGCGCTGCAGCAGTTAACCTGGACGCCTGTTGATCAATCCAAAACCCAGTCTTCGCCGCTTGCGACAGCGGGTCAGCGTCTGGATGTCGCCGGTATTACTGGCCCGGTCGCTGCGTATAGCGTCCCGGCGAATATTGGCGAGCTCACCCTGACGCTGTCCAGTGAAGTGAATAAACAAACCAGCGTATTTGCGCCAAACGTATTAATTCTTGACCAAAACATGACGCCATCTGCGTTCTTCCCCAGCAGCTATTTTACCTACCAGGAGCCCGGCGTGATGAGTGCCGATCGTCTGGAAGGGGTAATGCGTCTGACGCCAGCGCTGGGTCAGCAAAAACTCTATGTTTTGGTCTTTACCACTGATAAAGATCTCCAGCAGACCACAACCCTGCTTGACCCGGCAAAAGCCTATGCCAAGGGCGTAGGTAACGCTATTCCGGATATTCCAGACCCGATCGCCCGTCATACCACCGACGGTTTACTGAAACTGAAAGTCAAAACCAGCTCCTCCTCCAGTGTTCTGGTCGGGCCGCTGTTTGGCTCATCCGGCCCTGGTCCTGTCACGGTGGGCAATACCGCCGCGCCTGCGGTGACCTATGCGGCTCCGGCAGCAGCCGTTGCTGCTCCAGCGCCACAACCGGTGAAGAAAAGTGAGCCGATGCTGAACGACACGGAAAGTTATTTTAACCAGGGCATTAAGGATGCCGTTGCGAAAGGCGATGTCGATAAAGCGCTGAAGCTGCTTGATGAAGCTGAGCGTCTGGGATCCAAATCTGCCCGATCCACCTTTATCAGCAGTGTAAAAGGCAAGGGGTAAACATCGCCCCGCATTGTTGATTTTGCAACAACTGGTGCGTCTCCTGGCGCACCTTTTTTTATCCTTCGGTGCTAATTGTTACACTTATGTTGCTCTGGCGATCACTTAATTGTGTTTGCTCACCCCGTAATGCATTTTCTGCGATACAATGCCTTCAAGTTATAAATCGGAGAGTAAGGCATGCCACACCCTGCGTTAACGCAACTGCGTGCGCTGCGTTATTTTGATGCGATCCCGGCGCTGGACGCCCAACTGCTCGACTGGTTGTTACTGGAAGATTCCATGACTAAACGTTTTGAGCAGCAGGGAAAACAGGTCACCGTAACGTTGATTCGCGAAGCATTCGTTGGGCAAAATGAGGTGCCTGAAGAGCTGCCGCTGCTGCCTAAAGAGTCCCGTTATTGGTTACGTGAGATCCTGTTATGCGCGGATGGTGAACCCTGGCTTGCCGGGCGGACCGTGGTGCCTGAATCAACCTTGTGCGGCCCTGAGCTGGCCTTACAAAATCTGGGAAAAACCCCGCTCGGACGTTACCTGTTTACATCATCGACATTGACCCGAGATTTTATTGAGATTGGCCGCGATGCAGCGCTGTGGGGGCGCCGTTCCCGCCTGCGGCTGAGCGGTAAGCCGCTGATGCTTACCGAGCTTTTTCTACCTGCATCGCCGTTGTACTGAGAGGAAGATAAAGATGGAGTGGAGTCTGACGCAGAATAAGCTGCTGGCATTTCACCGCTTGATGCGTACGGATAAGCCAATCGGTGCCTTACTGCTGCTCTGGCCTACGCTGTGGGCATTGTGGGTGGCAACCCCAGGCATGCCGCAATTGTGGATCCTGGCGGTTTTTGTCGCTGGCGTTTGGTTAATGCGCGCCGCCGGCTGCGTGGTGAATGATTATGCCGACAGGAAATTTGACGGACACGTTAAACGCACCGCAAATCGCCCGTTGCCGAGCGGGGCCGTCACTGAAAAAGAGGCCCGAACGCTGTTCGTCGTATTGGTACTGCTGGCCTTCCTGCTGGTTTTGACGCTCAACACGATGACCATTTTGTTGTCCGTTGCGGCGTTAGCGCTGGCGTGGGTTTACCCGTTCATGAAGCGCTATACGCACCTGCCGCAGGTGGTGCTGGGGGCGGCGTTTGGCTGGTCGATCCCGATGGCGTTCGCCGCCGTGAGCGAGTCCGTACCGCTGAGCTGCTGGCTGATGTTCCTCGCCAATATTCTCTGGGCGGTGGCCTACGACACGCAGTATGCGATGGTTGACCGCGATGATGACCTGAAGATCGGCATTAAATCGACCGCGATTCTGTTCGGTCAAAACGACAAGCTGATCATTGGTATCCTGCAGGTGGGCGTACTGGTGCTGATGGCGCTGGTGGGTTGGCTAAACGGGCTGGGACTGGGTTATTACTGGTCTCTGCTGGTGGCTGGCGCGCTGTTTGTATATCAGCAGAAACTGATCGTCAATCGCGAGCGTGATGCCTGTTTTAAAGCGTTTATGAACAATAACTACGTCGGTCTGGTGCTGTTCTTAGGGCTGGCGATGAGCTACTGGCAGCCTTAATTGCTTGTACTCATCATCATTTATGCTGCAAAAGCAGCGAAGAAGAGCCAACGTTGTAAAGAGATCTTGGCTCTTCTTTGCTTCTAATGATACCTTTCTCGTGATAGCGATCTTTTACTCACTATAAAACGTCATTTTTTTGTCAATCAGCTTTACAGAGCTGAAATTTATTATTCATTAAATTTATATATTATTTAAATGTTTTATGATTATACATATTATTAATTTATTTAATTTTGATAAATAAATCAATAATCCGTTTTTTCAATGAGTTTGCATGTGATGAAAAACGGTGTTTATCACTATACTTTAAGAATTTGCTTATGTTTCCATTTGTTTCATTTTGTGTGTGTATGTATGTAGGTTGACTGAATTCTTTATTAAATTTATCTAATTTAATAAAGTAAATCCTTAATGGTAAGTTTTTATCTGTAATAAGGACTAGAGAGAAATATTACACTCAAATAGTTTTATTCATTCTTATCTAAGAATCACCTCTAATGATATTAAATTATCAGTTGGAGGGTGACTAGGTATTATTATTGTAAAGGATTATATAAAATGTTCAAAAAAACACTATTAGCTGTAATCGCTGCTTCTGCTTTTTCTGGCGCTGTTTTCAATGCCTCTGCTGCTGACCAGGGCCACGGGAAAATTACGTTCCAGGGCATCGTTATTACCGCGCCTTGCTCTATCGTTCCAGGCGATGAAGATCAGACAATTAATCTGGGCCAGGTCGCTGATAAAGTCCTGAATGGCGATAGCAAATCAAGACCGGTTGACGTCAATATCCGTCTGCAAGATTGTATTCTGACGACGGGGGGCACAACTATCGATAAAGTAAAAGTGACTTTCTCATCTGCTAATGCGGATAGCAGCACTAACCTGCTGAAAAACACTGAAGACGGTCTCTACGGCTCAGCGACAGGCGTGGGCGTTCGTCTCCTGACCCAGAGTGGTGCAAACGTAGTAATGGGCACTGAACAGCTCGTGAATCTGGTTGCGGACAACTCTAATCAGGTTCTGACTTTCAAAGCCCGTATGGAAGCTGTGGCAACGCCGGGTGCTGTAACCCCGGGTAACGTTAAATCCGACGTCAATTACGTTCTGGCTTACAACTAATCGCTTCGCGATTGATTATTCTGTAGTCAAAGTCGGTGAGGGAATCACCGACTTTTCAATGTTTTATTAAAAGAAACGAATTTTATGGAAAATAAAAAAAAGGTCGCTTTAAGCAAATTATTTGTTTTAATAAAACAGTCTCTGTACCCGGTGATCATCACTGCGGCAACACTTACACCTGCCTGGGCGGTTCAGTTCAATACTGGTATGCTCGATCTTGAAGATAAAGAAAATATTGACCTCAGCCAATTTGAAAAAAAAGGATTTATTCCGGCGGGGCAATATATTGCCAATGTTGATATCAATAAAAGACGCTTCCCGAATACATGGTCATTTGAGTGGATCAAAGCCGATAACGAAAGTGGTTCGCTTCTTTGTCTGACCAATGAAGACTTAACAGCGTTTGGTTTCGCGGATGAATTCATCCAGCAGTTGCACCCCATCAACCCACAGGGGTGTTTAGATGTCGTCAACAAACCTGAACTTGTCGTCAGGCTGGACAAAGCCGATATGGTCGTCACCCTTATTGCGCCCCAGGCGTGGATGAAATATCAGGCCAAAAACTGGACGCCACCGGAGTTTTGGGATGATGGTATTGCCGGACTCATACTGGATTACAACGTGTATGCCAGTCAGTATGATCCTGATGAGGGTGATAAGAGCCAGAGTCTCAGCTCCTATGGCACGCTGGGTTTTAACCTTGGCGCATGGCGTTTGCGCTCGGATTATCAGTACGACAAATCGTACGTAGATGGCCATTCAACCAGCAGCAATAGCGGAATGGATCGTACCTATCTGTTTCGTCCCATTCCCTCTATTGCCTCGAAACTGACTCTGGGTCAGTACGATCTGAATTCAGATTTATACGATACGTTCCATTTTACCGGTGCGTCGCTGGAAAGTGACGACAATATGCTGCCGCCTGACTTGCAGGGATACGCGCCGCAAATTACCGGTATTGCGCAGACTAACGCTAAAATTACCGTCACCCAGAACGGACGAATGGTTTACCAAACGACGGTTTCCCCTGGGCCGTTTAATATCACGGATATCGGTGATACTTTCCAGGGGCAGCTTGATGTGACCGTGGAAGAAGAGGATGGACGCAAAAATACCTTCCAGGTCGGCGCATCTTCAATCCCTTTCCTGACCCGTAAAGGTCAGGTACGTTACAAAGCTTCAACCGGTAAACCTACCTCTGTGGGTCATACCGATGTAAATAACCCCATGTTCTGGACCGGCGAATTTTCCTGGGGATGGGCGGGGAATACCTCACTTTATGGCGGGGCGTTACTGACAGCTGACGACTACCAGGCCGCCACCGCAGGTATGGGTTTTAACCTGAACAGCTTTGGCTCTCTCTCATTTGATGTGACGCGGGCGCAGGCAAATTTGCGCACCGGGAATAAGCAGGATGACGAGAAACAGCGTGGCTATAGCTACCGTATGAACTATGCCAAACGGTTTGAATCGACTGGCAGTCAAGTGACGTTTGCAGGCTATCGTTTCTCCGACAAAGAATACGTTACCATGAGTGAATACCTCACGGCACGAAGCGGTGACAACTCGAATTACAACGAGAAAGAGAGCTATGTCCTTTCTTTTAACCAGTATATTGATGCGTTAGCGGTTAATACCTATCTCAACCTGTCACGAAATACGTATTGGGATGAGTCTGCCAGCACTAACTATACGCTGTCTGTTAGCCGAAATTTTGATATTGGCAGCTTCAGGGGGATCTCCTCCTCAATGTCGATCGGTCGTTCGGAATGGGATGGCACAGAACAAACGCAATATTATCTGACGTTCTCAGTTCCGCTGGAGCAAAACAAAAGACTTTCCTGGAGTATGCAGAAAAATGGTAGCGGCGGTATGTCCCATACGGCTTCTTACTATGACTCTTCCGACCTCAACAATTCATGGAACATTTCGGCAGCGGGCGACGAAAGTGATTTCCGCAAGGCAGAGCCTACCCTCCGTGCGGGCTACCAGCACTACTCGCCTTATGGACGTTTAAACGTAAACGGCAGCGTTCAGCCCAACGCTTATAACTCCATTATGGCGGGCTGGAACGGATCGTTCACTTCTACGCGTCATGGAATGGCGCTTCATGATAACAGCAACGGCAATAATGCCCGCATGATGGTCGACAGCGATGGTATTAGCGGTGTTCCGTTAAGTGATAAACGCACTGTGACCAACATGATGGGTATTGCTGTTACCAACTCGGTCAGTAATTACATGACTTCCTCTGTTCGTGTGGACAGCGATAAATTACCGGATGGCGTAGATATCAATAATTCAGTCATTAGCACGACGCTCACCGAAGGGGCAATTGGCTATGCGAAGCTGAATGCAACAAAAGGTAATCAGATATTCGGTGTTATCAGACAGGAAGATGGCCGCTATCCACCGCTGGGTGTGACCATCGTGGATATTACCAGCGGTAAAGATGTCGGTCTGGTTGCTGATGAGGGTTATGCCTATCTCAGTGGGCTTCAGGAAGACAGTAAATTACGTCTTCAGTGGGGAGATAATACCTGTGAAATCACGCCTCCAGACGAAAGTAATACTAGCGGTCAGGTACTAATTTTACCGTGTAAAAAAGTAAATTAATTCAGGATGAATAAAATGAAACCCACATACATTGTTAAAGGACTAATCGGTTTATTAAGCGTTTGCTCTGTTGCAAATGCCGCGGTCTCTCCGGACAGAACGCGCATTATCTTTAATGAGACGGATAAAAGCGTCTCTATCAGATTAACCAACCAGAGCAAAGCCTTGCCTTATTTGGCTCAGTCGTGGGTTGAAGATAAAGACAGTAAAAAAACGCGGCAGTTTATCTCACCTTTGCCGCCTCTGCTGCGTATTGAAGCCAATGAACAAAGCCAGGTGCGTCTGATGGGGCAACCCGCGTTGAAGCAACTCCCGGCAGACAGAGAATCCCTCTTTTACTACAACATACGAGAAATTCCGCCGCGTACAGAACAACAAAACGTCATGCAAATGGCCATGCAGAGTCGGCTGAAATTATTCTGGCGTCCCAAAGCTATCGTTCTGAAAGAGGGTCAGGCGGTACCCATGGAAAAGGTGGACGTCTCGCGCACGGTATCGGGAATTACCGTTAAAAATGGTACGCCTTACCACATGACCATCGGTTATATCGGTGTTGATGGTAAAACGCTTTTGCCGGGAACAAAGAGTTTTATGGTTAGTCCTTTTGATCAGGCCACTTCAGAGATCAAAAATCTGCCCGCTAAATTCCAGATTGGTTATATCGGTGACTATGGCGGTTTAAACATGTTTAGCGTGAACTGTACAGCGGTGCAACCTGTTTGTCATAGCGAACCCGTGCAGAGGGGGAAATAATGAAAACGATGATTAAGCTGTTTTGTGCATTGCTTTTCCTTGCCTCATCATCATCATGGGCGGTTGATTGCTATCAGGGGCAACGTGGCGGAAATACAAGCGCCACGGTTCGTTTGAATCCATTTAAAGTGCCTTCAAATGCAATACCGGGTAGTAAAATATGGGAAAGTTCGGACATCAACGTCACCGTGTATTGCGATAATTCGGTGGGGTGGACGGAGAATGATCCGACGGAAGAACTGTTCGCTTGGGTTAAATTATCAGCGAAAAATGACATGTCCGCCTTAGAGAGTGACTATTTTATCGTTGGCGTAAACTATAACGGTCAGGATTACGATGGGGTTGATGTACCAGTTCCCACCAATGCTTGTTTGGATAAAATCGGGCTCGATAACGGTTATATTGAGTATCATTTTCCGTCTGCGTGTCCTGGTGGTGGGTTTGACCCAGTGCAAAATACCACTTTTAACGCTCGCTTTCGTTTGTATGTGAAGTTAAAAGCCTTTCCTGCTGACCCTGATGCTGTCTATAACTTCGGCGCTATTAATGTGTTGCAGTTTGATGGTGATGGCGGTGCGAATTTACAGTCCAATGCGAAAAACTTTAATTTCAATATCACTGGGTTGGATAACATTGAGTTCCTGGACTGTAATGTCGATATCAAAGTTTTCCCGGAAAGCCAAATCGTCGATTTCGGGGCATTTACAATGGATGATTCTACTGTGGTCGAAAGGCCATTTTCGGTTTCAACGATCAGGGATGCGACTGCAGAATGCTCAGAAAAGTTTGATGTTACCCTAAGTTTCAATACTGACGATCTCTATGGCACGAGCCACGCGGATATGAAGAATGGTTTATTAATGCAAATAAGGGATGAAACTGAAGGAGAAGACCTTGAGTTGAATCGCTATTATCCCTTTGCGACTTACAATCCAGGTGATGCAAGTACGGTGACCCATAACTATAAAGCGAAGCTAACGAAAAATCCGCAGAGAGAGGTTGAATTCGGTCCTTTCAGCAAGGATTTGATCCTCAAGCTCAACTATGAGTAGCCAGAGCTAAAAAAGCGGGCCACATTATGTGGCCCGCTTTTTGTTTAGATGCTCGTTATACTTCAAACCATATCTGCCGCAGAATATTTATTCGTCCTGAGCTGCGCTTTCAATGGTCAGACGCACATCTGACGTGACCAGTTCGGCCAACATCTGATAGATCTTCATCGTCTCTTCCGGTTCGGCATCTCCGGTATCGCTGATGAATCCCTCGTCACGCAGCGTCAGCACCAGAGAGCTGAACACGGCTTTATCGAAGAATTCCGGCGCGTTAATGCCGTGCAGTACGGAGAGGCGTTGCGCCACGGTGCGGCTCTCTTTCTCCAGCGTGCCACGGTTGATAGACGGGTTCGCGCTCAGCAGCCAGAAGGTAATGGCGTAGCGTTGCAACGTCTCGCGAGCACCCGCCGCCAACAGCTGTAGCGTACGGGAGCGGGCCGGATTGATATGCAGTTCGTCATCGTTCAGGGCGATCAGTCCCTGGCGCTGCATTTCGCTGGCCAGTTCGTCAATCACTCCGGCGAGTTCATCACGCTCCCAACGTAAGAACAGCTCTGCTTTCAGCATCGGGTACAGCGCATCAATATGCTGCTGTAGCGCGGCGCGTGAAATACGACGATGCTGAGTCACAATGGCTGCCATTAACGAAGGCAGAACCAGCATATGCGCAATGTTGTTGCGGTAATACGTCATCAATACCGCCTGCTCGCGCGGCAGAATGATGATGTCACCGATGGTGTCTTTCTCGACCTCAAACTTATTCATCTGTAAGGCATGGTCGATCAATTCACTGGCGCTCTGCGCAGGAACCGTAGCATCCGCCGCGTACGGCACGTTGCGCAGCAGACTCAGATAGCAGTCGAGCTGTTCAGTCAGTTGCTCACGGGTCAGAGAGCGCTGGCGGGAGGCCAACAGCGCGGTACAGCACAGGTTCATGGCATTGGCCGCGCCTGCATTGTTAATGCGTACCATCAGATCGGCGGCAATGTTATTCACCGTCGGCGTCAGCCAGGCTGGGCGGATGGACTCGATAGGATCGATCGATTCACGCCACTCCGGTACATGCTGGTTGAGGTAAGTCATCAATGGCATCGGTTCGCCAAAGTTGACATACCCCTGACCCAGATTACGCAGCTTGCTCAAGCCACGCAGCATTTGCGGCAGACTCTCTTTCTCTTTCGTCGCGCCACGCAGCTCTTTCGCGTACGTGCCTACTTCCATTACGTGCTCGTAGCCGATGTAGATGGGTACGAGGGTAATCGGACGCGTACCGCCGCGCAGCATCGCCTGAATGGTCATCGACAGCGTGCCGGTTTTCGGGTCGAGCAGACGCCCGGTACGTGAACGGCCTCCTTCGACAAAGTATTCAACCGAGTAGCCGCGGCTGAACAACTCGCCCAGGTATTCGCGGAAAACGGTGGAATAGAGCTTGTTGCCCTTGAAGGTACGACGAATAAAGAACGCGCCCAGACGACGGAAAATCGGACCTGCTGGCCAGAAGTTCAGGTTGATACCGGCAGCGATGTGCGGCGGAACCAGCCCCTGGTGGTACAGAACGTACGACAGCAGCATATAGTCCATATGGCTGCGGTGGCACGGAACATAGACGATTTCGTGCCCATCGTGCGCCAACTGACGTACACGCTCCGCATTGTGAACGTTAATCCCCTGATACAGACGGTTCCAGGTAAAGCCCAGAATACGGTCTGTCAGACGAATCATCTCGTATGAGAAGTTAGCGGCAATCTCTTCCATCAGCGCAATGGCATTTTGCTGCGCTTTTTCATGGGAGATTTTTTTACTGCGCGCTTCATCTTCTACCGCGCGAGCGATAGCTTTTGAGGCCAGCAGCTTATTAAACAGGTCCTGGCGGGCAGGGAGGCGCGGGCCGACTGCGGCCAGACGCTGACGAGCAAAGTGCATGCGCGCCACGCGAGCCAGTTTCTGAGCGATGATTTTATCCGTACCGTGTTCGTCCGCCATGCGACGCAGGGAGACCGACGGGGAGAAGCGGACAAAACTGTCGCGACCCAGCCAGGACACAGCAAAGAATTTCTGTACGCCGTTCAGCATGCGCAGCGGCGGATTGACCTCGCCTTTTTCACGCCCAGGCGCACGGCCAAACATCACCGAAACCGGCACCATTTGCACATCCAGGTCTGGATTGCTGCGATGCAAGTCGAGATAGTTATGGAACAGCTTAATGGACTCTTCTTTCGGCGTGTAATAGGTGAACACGCGCGGGCCACCGTGAATAAACACGTAGCGCGGCAGCAGAGTTCCGTCTATCTCCAGCGGTTCCAGGGGATCCGGGAGATCGTGCACCAGACATTGGGCACGCAGCGTCAGCAAGTCTGCTTTTGAATTGTACGGTAGGACGTACATAATGGGACGCGAAGTATCGAGCCCCAATTCCGGGGCAGGTTCTGCCGGAATAGACTTGCTTTTTACCAGGACGCTTAATGGTAAATTCAGTAATTTGTAGTAAATTCGTGGCCAGCCGGACATAAACGATGTAAAGCCTCTGGTTAATAATGCAAATGCGCTGCAAGGATATCAGAAAGTTTAGTGAATTTCTGGTGTATCCGGTCATACTTCGCGCTGCTTTGCCACACCCTGAAACAAACGGGGTAACGTTACAATGACATTGACGCTAATAATGTAAAAAGGTTCTTTTTGATGGCCAATAATACCACTGGATTCACCCGAATTATCAAAGCTGCAGGCTATTCCTGGAAAGGTTTTCGCGCCGCATGGATCAATGAGGCGGCATTCCGCCAGGAAAGCGTTGCCGTGCTGTTGGGCGTAGCCATCGCCTGCTGGCTGGACGTTGACGCCATTACCCGCGTGCTGTTGATTGGTTCCGTGATGCTGGTGATGATCGTTGAAATCCTCAACAGTGCGATTGAGGCGGTGGTTGACCGTATTGGCTCTGAGTATCACGAACTTTCCGGTCGGGCGAAAGATATGGGCTCGGCGGCGGTATTGCTGTCTATTTTTGTCGCTCTGATCACCTGGGGCATCCTGTTGTGGTCGCATTTGCGATAAAGATTCCACAACTGCATAAATCTCCTGTTTTTTGTGCAGTTTGCGGTTCCAAAATCACCTTTAGCTGTATATACTCACAGCATAACTGTATATACACCCAGGGGGCGGAATGAAAGCGTTAACGGCCAGGCAGCAAGAGGTGTTTGATCTCATTAGGGATCACATCAGCCAGACAGGTATGCCACCGACGCGTGCGGAGATCGCGCAGCGTTTGGGGTTCCGTTCCCCAAACGCCGCTGAAGAACACCTGAAAGCGCTTGCGCGTAAAGGCGTCCTTGAAATTGTATCCGGCGCATCGCGCGGTATTCGACTACTGCAGGAAGAAGAAGAAGGGTTACCGCTTGTCGGACGCGTAGCGGCAGGCGAGCCACTGCTGGCGCAGCAGCACATCGAAGGCCATTATCAGGTCGATCCTTCACTGTTCAAACCGAACGCCGATTTTCTGCTGCGCGTTAGCGGTATGTCGATGAAAGACATCGGTATTATGGACGGTGATTTACTGGCTGTGCATAAAACTCAGGATGTGCGTAACGGTCAGGTCGTTGTTGCCCGTATCGACGACGAAGTCACCGTCAAGCGCCTGAAAAAGCAGGGCAACAAGGTTGAACTCCTGCCTGAAAACAGCGAATTTAAACCTATTGTTGTCGACCTGCGCGAGCAAAACTTCACTATTGAAGGGTTGGCGGTAGGCGTCATTCGTAACGGTGAATGGCTGTAATTTTCTGTTGATTCCCTGTAGGCCGGATAAGACGTTTACGTCGCTTTCCGGCAACTTGCCCGGTAGCGCTACGCTTACCGGGCCTACACAGCATCTTTTTTCAGTACATCTAACTTCTTCTCAGGCTCTCCTGTATGCCTTTCTTTACCTCTTCTGATAAAGCACTCTGGCACCTCGCCTTACCGATGATCTTCTCCAATATCACCGTTCCCCTGTTGGGACTGGTGGATACCGCGGTGATTGGTCATCTGGATAGTCCGGTCTATCTTGGCGGCGTTGCTGTTGGCGCCACGGCGACCAGCTTTCTCTTTATGCTGCTGCTTTTTTTGCGCATGAGTACCACCGGCCTTACCGCGCAGGCATTTGGCGCGAAAAATCCGCAGGCGCTGGCGCGCGCGTTGGTGCAGCCGCTATTGCTGGCGCTGGGCGCGGGGCTGCTTATCGCACTGTTTCGTACGCCGATTATCGATCTGGCTCTGCATATTGTCGGCGGAAGTGAGGCGGTACTGGAGCAGGCCCGACGCTTCCTGGAAATCCGCTGGTTAAGCGCACCTGCGTCGCTGGCGAATCTGGTGCTGCTCGGCTGGTTGCTTGGCGTTCAGTATGCGCGCGCGCCAGTTATCCTGTTGATTGTCGGCAATATTCTCAACATTGTGCTCGATTTATGGCTGGTAATGGGCCTGCATATGAACGTGCAGGGAGCGGCGTTAGCGACGGTGATTGCCGAATATGCCACGCTGCTGATTGGCCTGATGATGGTACGCAAAGTCCTGCATATGCGTGGAATTTCGCTGGCAATGTTGAAGCTAGCGTGGCGTGGCAACTTCCGTCGTTTGCTGGCGCTCAACCGCGATATCATGCTGCGTTCTCTGTTGCTACAGCTCTGCTTTGGGGCCATTACGGTTCTTGGCGCGCGTTTGGGAGGCGACATCATCGCGGTTAACGCCGTTCTGATGACTCTGCTGACGTTTACCGCCTACGCGCTGGATGGATTTGCCTATGCTGTGGAAGCGCATTCGGGTCAGGCCTATGGGGCGAGGGATGGCAGCCAGTTGCTTGATGTCTGGCGGGCGGCCTGTCGACAGTCCGGTATTGTGGCTATTCTGTTTTCGCTGGTTTATGCCCTGTTTGGCGAGCAGATTGTTGCGCTGCTGACCTCGCTGCCGCAAATCCAACTGTTGGCCGATCGCTATCTTTTTTGGCAGGTGGTTTTGCCGCTGGTGGGGGTATGGTGTTATCTGCTCGACGGTATGTTTATTGGAGCGACACGGGCTGCAGAAATGCGCAACAGTATGGCCGTTGCCGCAGCAGGATTCGCATTAACGCTACTGGCTTTACCGTTGCTGGGAAATCATGGTTTGTGGCTGGCGTTAACCGTTTTTCTCGCGCTGCGTGGGCTTTCCCTGGCCTTTATCTGGCGGCGTCACTGGCGTAATGGAACCTGGTTTGCCTGAGCGGATGGTTAAAAATTCCGAATAGTAAATAAAACCCAGAATCCCTGACTACACTTATTCTCACGTCCAGCAAAAACAGCATGTGTCTGGACATGGCACTCTCGCTATTCACAACCTAACGATGAGGACTTGATGATGAATAAAGACGAAGTCGGCGGTAACTGGAAGCAGTTTAAAGGTAAAGTGAAAGAGCAATGGGGCAAACTGACCGATGATGATATGACGGTCATTGAAGGTAAACGTGACCAACTGGTCGGTAAAGTCCAGGAGCGTTACGGTTACGCGAAAGATCAGGCGGAGAAAGAAGTGACCGATTGGGAAAAACGTAATGATTACCGCTGGTAATTAACCCTTCCCTCCTGAGAGTACAAGGATGTACGCTCTCCCACCCGCTTAACGCCCAACTTTTTTCTTCACCTGAATCGTATGGTCATGCTGGCATTCGCCAGGGTGACGACATGACTCAACCTCCACACAGGCCGGGCACAGTCCATGGGCTTCAATAACGTTATGTCGCAGGGCAAAGCCCATTTTTGCTGCCAGCGTATGCATGATGTCTTCCACGCCTTCCGCGCACTCTTCTTTTACCACACCACAGCGATCGCAAATGAACATTGCGGAACTGTGAGTTGGCTGATCGAACAGATGGCAAAGCACATAGCTGTTGGTGGATTCCACCTTGTGCACAAACCCTTGTTCTAGCAGAAAATCGAGCGCACGATACACGGTCGGCGGCTTGGCCTGCGGCTCGGTTTCTCGCAACAGGTCAAGTAGGTCGTAAGCGCTGATTGCGCCTTCCTGCAGGCTCATCAGGCGCAGCACTTCGAGGCGTTGTGGCGTAAGACGTACGTTGCGTTGCGCACAGAGTTTTTCAGCTTGAGTCAATAACTCCTGCGTGGTGGTTTTGTCCATTTGGCGCCTCGATTTGCGTGCAAGGTTAATCCCTTACTTTAACATGTTCTGTTTAAAACACCGAGATCCACCACGGTGTGCTATACCTGACCCATCGCAATACTGGAAAATAATCATGAAAAGACCCGATTGTATTCGTCACTGGCGTGAAGTTGAGGGGGCTGATGACTCCACCTATCCCGACAGCGATGAGCTGTTTTCCATAGGTGCGCCGCTTGCCCGCAAGCTGGGGTTAGGGCGACTCGGCATTCATCATGAGCGCCTGCCGCCGGGCCGACGCACCTCGTATCCGCACGCTGAAAGCGATGAGGAAGAGTTTATCTATGTGCTGGAAGGATATCCTGAGGCCTGGATTAACGGTTATTTATGGAAGCTGGAACCGGGCGACAGCGTCGGTTTCCCGGCGGGCACCGGCGTGTGTCACACCTTTATCAATAACACCAGTGAAGAGGTACGTCTGCTGGTCGTGGGTGAGGCAAACAAAAAATACAATCGTATTTATTATCCGCTTAATCCGGTTTATGCCGCCACGCGTGAGGACCGTTGGGTCGACCATCCGCCGCAGTTTTTTGGATCTCACGACGGAAAACCGGGGCGTAAATAGCGCTTGTCGGGGAGCAGGGAGGGGGAACCGCGAGGATGTGGCTCACTATCGTAACGGTCTATGCTATAGTAGCGCCCCTTTTTTAACCGGATGCTTGAATATTCGCCATGCTGCCTGAATCTCAGTCTACCGCTTTTCCCGCTCATCGTTTTTCTATCGCGCCGATGCTCGACTGGACGGACAGACATTGCCGCTACTTTTTGCGCTTACTGTCCCGCCAGACGCTGCTCTATACGGAGATGGTAACCACCGGCGCGATCATTCATGGTAAAGGCGATTATCTGGCGTATAGCGAAGAAGAGCATCCGATCGCTTTGCAACTGGGCGGGAGCGATCCGGCTGCGCTGGCGCAGTGCGCAAAGCTTGCTGAACAACGGGGCTATGACGAAATTAACCTCAACGTGGGTTGCCCTTCCGATCGTGTACAGAATGGAATGTTTGGTGCCTGTCTGATGGGGAATGCGCAACTGGTCGCTGATTGCGTCAAAGCGATGCGCGATGTGGTATCGATTCCGGTAACGGTGAAAACCCGTATCGGTATTGATGACCAGGACAGCTACGAATTCCTGTGCGATTTCATCAACACGGTCTCCGGTAATGGTGAATGTGAGATGTTTATCATCCACGCCCGTAAGGCCTGGCTGTCTGGGCTAAGCCCGAAAGAAAACCGCGAAATCCCACCGCTGGATTATGACCGTGTTTATCAGCTAAAGCGCGATTTTCCGCATCTGACAATGTCGATCAACGGTGGCATAAAATCGCTGGAAGAAGCGAAAATCCATCTGCAACATATGGATGGCGTGATGGTGGGGCGCGAAGCTTATCAAAACCCAGGCATTCTGGCGTCCGTTGACCGCGAGATTTTTGCTGTCACCAGCGAAGATGCCGATCCGGTCGCCGTAGTGCGTGCGATGTATCCGTATATTGAGCGTGAACTGAGTAAAGGAACCTATTTGGGGCATGTCACGCGCCATATGCTGGGACTGTTTCAGGGGATTCCAGGGGCACGGCAGTGGCGTCGCTATCTGAGCGAAAATGCGCATAAAGCCGGGGCAGATATTGAGGTTCTGGAACATGCGCTGAAGCTGGTGGCAGACAAACGTTAAGTTTTCGCCAAAAGTTAGTGAATTTCACCACGCCCTGCGCTTCGTCGCGGGGCGTTTGCTTTATAAATCAATATATTAATTTTGGCATGTTTCTTGTAAAGCTGTGGAGAGTATTTCATTTCGGGAGAGAGCCATGCTGGAACTACTTTTTGTGATTGGATTTTTTATCATGCTGATGGTCACCGGCGTATCTTTGCTGGGAGTGCTGGCCGCATTGGTGGTAGCCACTGTGGTGATGTTTTTGGGCGGACTATTTGCGTTGATGATTAAACTGTTGCCCTGGCTGTTATTGGCCGTTGCCGTGGTGTGGGTTATCAAGGCGATAAAAGCGCCAAAAGTCCCACAGTATCAGCGCAATAACCGCCGATTTTACTAAGGTATTGAGCGGTGTGTCACAACCTGCAACATTGCCTTTAGAAGCAAATAGGAATTGATTATCAAATCTGTCACTATTGCCAGGTTAACGAATTCATCGAGCTGTACCCTACATACAGCCGAACTAAAAAAAGAAAGGGCTTCCTACGGGAAGCCCTAATTCTTTCTTCCCCCTTCATAATTCAAACCGCAGGTTTGTTGGCGGCTTGAATTATTTAACGGAAATGAGGGCGTTACGGGATCAGCAAACTCGACCCCTGTGTGGCCCGGCTTTCCAGCACTTCATGAGCACGCTGCGCGTCGTGCAGTGCGAACGTCTGGCCCGGTGCGACATCCACTTTGATCACTCCGCTGGCAATCAGCGAGAAAAGCTCATTGCTGGCTTCGGTTAATTCATGGTGGTTGGTGATGTAACCCTGGAGTGAAGGGCGAGTCACGTACAGCGAACCTTTCTGATTCAGAATGCCTAAGTTAACGCCAGTCACCGGTCCGGAAGCATTACCAAAGCTGACCATGAGCCCCCGGCGCTGCAGGCAATCCAGTGAGGCTTCCCAGGTATCTTTCCCCACCGAGTCATACACCACCCGCACTTTTTTACCGCCAGTGATCTCTTTTACACGTTCTACAATGCTCTCTTCACGATAGTTAATGACCTGCCATGCGCCGGCCTGCAGCGCAATTTGCGCTTTTTGCGCATTACCGACAGTGCCAATCAGCTTCGCACCCAATGCTTTTGCCCACTGGCAGGCAATCATACCGACGCCGCCTGCTGCCGCATGGAACAAAAATGGTTCATCGGGCTGAATTTCATAGGTCTTACGCAACAGATAAAAAACGGTGAGCCCTTTAAGAAATGAGGCTGCAGCTTGTTCAAACGAGATAGCGTTGGGCAAAATAGCGGTTTTATCAGCCGGGACGTTATGCACTGAGCTGTAGGCGCCCAGGGGAGACTGAGCGTAAACCACGCGATCGCCGGCTTTAATGTGCGTCACTTTGCTACCGACTTTACTGACCACGCCTGCGGCTTCGGTACCCAGACCGCTGGGCAGAGAAGGCGGCGGATAAAGACCACTGCGGATATAGGTGTCGATATAGTTGATCCCAATCGCTTTGTTCTCGACCTGGATTTCATTTTCCGCCGGGTCTACGGGCGTAAACTCCACTGCCTTGAGTACATCAGGGCCACCATGCTTGTGAAATTCAATACGTGTTGCCATGCTTCCTCCAAAAGAAATGTGGTAATCTTTCGACCCAATCATTATCTCGGTAACTCCATTCACTATGGCAGGAAATAAACCCTTCAACAAACAACAGACTGATGCTCGTGAGCGCGATCCCCAGGTCGCCGGGCTGAAAGTACCGCCGCACTCGATTGAAGCGGAACAGTCGGTGTTGGGCGGTTTAATGCTGGATAACGAACGCTGGGACGATGTGGCCGAGCGTGTGGTGGCGGAAGATTTTTATACCCGACCGCACCGGCACATCTTCACCGAAATGCATCGCCTGCAGGAGATGGGAAAACCCATCGATCTGATCACGCTTGCAGAATCGCTGGAAGTTCAGGGGCAACTGGACAGCGTCGGCGGTTTTGCTTACCTGGCTGAGTTATCTAAAAATACGCCAAGTGCAGCGAACATTAGTGCCTATGCGGATATTGTCCGCGAACGTGCCGTTGTTCGTGACATGATTTCGGTGGCGAACGAGATCGCGGAAGCTGGGTTTGATCCGCAAGGCCGTTCCAGTGAAGATCTGCTGGACCTCGCGGAATCCCGCGTCTTTAAAATTGCTGAAAGTCGCGCCAATAAAGACGAAGGTCCGAAAAATATTACCGATGTGCTCGACGCTACCGTCGCGCGTATCGAACAACTGTTCCAGCAACCACACGATGGTGTCACCGGGGTCAACACCGGTTATGACGACCTCAATAAAAAGACTGCTGGTTTGCAGCCGTCAGACTTAATTATCGTCGCCGCGCGTCCGTCGATGGGTAAAACGACATTTGCAATGAACCTCGTCGAAAATGCGGCGATGCTGCAAGATAAGCCGGTTCTTATCTTTAGTCTTGAAATGCCCTCAGAACAGATCATGATGCGTTCCCTGGCCTCACTCTCACGTGTAGACCAAACCAAAATCCGTACCGGTCAACTGGATGATGAAGACTGGGCGCGAATTTCCGGAACAATGGGTATTTTGCTGGAGAAACGAAACATCTATATTGATGACTCCTCCGGCCTGACGCCAACGGAAGTGCGCTCGCGTGCCCGTCGTATCGCCCGCGAACACGGTGGTATCGGACTTATCATGATCGACTACCTGCAGCTGATGCGCGTGCCGTCGCTCTCCGACAACCGTACGCTGGAAATTGCTGAAATTTCCCGCTCGCTGAAAGCGTTAGCGAAAGAACTGCATGTGCCAGTGGTGGCGCTGTCGCAGCTTAACCGCTCTCTGGAACAACGCGCCGATAAGCGTCCGGTCAACTCGGATCTGCGTGAGTCCGGCTCCATCGAGCAGGATGCCGACTTAATCATGTTTATCTATCGTGATGAGGTTTATCACGAAAACAGCGACCTGAAAGGCATCGCCGAGATCATTATCGGTAAACAGCGTAACGGCCCGATCGGTACGGTGCGCCTGACGTTTAACGGTCAGTGGTCGCGCTTCGATAACTATGCTGGCCCGCAGTACGACGACGAATAACAACACTGAATCAGGTTACTCAAGCAAATACTTATCAAGGAATACAAATGCAAGCGGCAACTGTAGTCATTAACCGCCGCGCTCTGCGACACAACCTGCAACGTCTGCGTGAACTGGCTCCAGCCAGTAAACTGGTTGCGGTCGTGAAAGCGAACGCTTACGGCCATGGTCTGTTAGAGACCGCGCGAACGCTCCCCGATGCGGACGCTTTTGGTGTCGCTCGTCTTGAAGAAGCCCTGCGGTTGCGAGCGGGAGGGATCACGCAGCCCATCCTGCTGCTGGAAGGATTTTTTGATGCTTCCGATCTGCCGACTATCTCCGCGCAGCGTCTGCATACTGCCGTCCACAACCAAGAGCAGCTTGAAGCTCTGGAAGCCGCGGTACTGGCTGAACCGGTCACCGTCTGGATGAAGCTCGACACGGGAATGCACCGCCTGGGCGTGCGTCCGGAGCAGGCCGAGGCGTTTTATCAGCGCTTGACGCAATGCGAAAACGTGCGCCAGCCGGTCAATATCGTCAGCCACTTTGCGCGCGCGGACGAGCCTGAGTGCGGCGCGACCGAAAAGCAGCTCGATATCTTCAATAGCTTTTGCGCAGGTAAACCGGGTCAGCGTTCGATCGCCGCGTCGGGAGGTATTCTGCTGTGGCCGCAGTCTCACTTCGACTGGGCGCGTCCGGGGCTGATTCTGTATGGCGTATCGCCGTTGGAAAACCACTCTATCGGTGCCGATTTTGGCTGCCAGCCGGTGATGTCGCTCACTTCCAGCCTGATTGCGGTGCGTGAACACAAAGCGGGCGAGCCGGTTGGCTATGGTGGAACCTGGCTGAGCGAGCGCGACACGCGTCTGGGCGTGGTGGCGATGGGCTATGGCGATGGTTATCCGCGCGCTGCGCCGTCTGGGACACCGGTACTGGTCAATGGCCGTGAAGTGCCGATCGTCGGTCGCGTCGCGATGGATATGATTTGTGTCGATTTAGGTCCCGAGGCGCAGGATAAAGCCGGCGATTCGGTTATCCTGTGGGGTGAAGGTCTGCCCGTTGAACGCATTGCTGAAATGACGAAAGTAAGTGCTTACGAACTTATCACGCGCCTGACCTCAAGGGTGGCAATGAAGTATATCGATTAAGTTCATGATGTGCCGGATAAGGCGGTTACGCCGCCATCCGGCAATATTCCTCTCAACATCCTCTCGATCTTCTCCCGCTTCCGGTTTATTGTGTTCTTAACCCCTGCCTGTAAACCTGGAGAACCACACGTGTTTCAAAAAGTTGACGCCTACGCCGGCGACCCGATTTTATCGCTCATGGAGCGTTTCAAAGAAGATTCACGTAGCGACAAAGTGAACCTCAGCATCGGTCTGTACTACAACGAAGACGGCATTATTCCTCAGCTTAAAGCGGTGGCAGAAGCGGAAGCCCGACTGAATGCCAAACCGCATGGCGCTTCGCTGTATCTGCCGATGGAAGGCCTGAACACTTATCGCCATACTATTGCGCCGCTGTTGTTTGGCGCAGATCATCCGGTTCTCCAGCAGCAGCGCGTCGCAACGATTCAGACGCTGGGCGGCTCCGGTGCGCTAAAGGTTGGCGCAGACTTCCTGAAACGCTATTTCCCTGATTCTGGCGTGTGGGTCAGCGATCCGACCTGGGAAAACCACATCGCGATTTTTGAAGGTGCTGGATTCGAAGTAAGTACTTACCCCTGGTATGACGACACCACCAATGGCGTGCGTGTCAACGACCTGCTGGCCACGCTGAACACCTTACCGGCGCGCAGCATCGTACTGTTGCATCCATGCTGCCATAACCCGACGGGTGCGGATTTAACCCCCGCGCAGTGGGATGGTGTCATTGAGATCCTGAAAGCTCGCGATCTGATCCCGTTCCTGGATATTGCTTACCAGGGTTTCGGCGGTGGAATGGAAGACGATGCCTATGCGATCCGCGCCATTGCCAGCGCCGGATTGCCTGCACTGGTCAGCAATTCATTCTCGAAGATTTTCTCTTTGTACGGCGAGCGTGTCGGCGGACTTTCAGTGGTCTGTGAAGACGCTGATGCCGCCAGCCGCGTTCTGGGGCAGCTAAAAGCGACGGTGCGTCGTAACTATTCCAGCCCGCCAAACTTTGGTGCGCAGGTTGTGGCCGCAGTGTTGGGTGATGACGCGCTGAAAGCCAGCTGGCTGGCGGAAGTCGAAGAGATGCGTACCCGTATTCTGGCGATGCGCCAGGCGCTGGTTAACGTATTGAATGCGGAGATCCCTGGTCGTAACTTTGATTACCTGCTGCAACAGCGCGGGATGTTCAGCTATACCGGACTCAGCGCTGCTCAGGTCGATCGCCTGCGCGATGAGTTCGGTGTGTACCTGATAGCCAGCGGTCGTATGTGCGTGGCCGGGTTGAATCACGGTAACGTGCAGCGGGTGGCGAAGGCATTTGCCGCCGTCATGTAACCGGGTTTTTAGGCCTGATAAGCGTCGCGCCATCAGGCATTGTATTGCCGGATAGCGGTGTAATCACCTTATCCGGCCTACTTTCTTTCACCGTGCTATTGGTCTGTTTTCCAATGTGATCATGCTCTTTTTCCAGGACAAAACCAGAGAAAATCCTTCCTTTCCCTCCCCCTAAGGGGTAAGGTCAGATAGTTTTTTGACCAGTTGTTAATAAAAAAATGATAACTAACTGACTACTTAGGGAAAAATATGCGCAAATTTACGTTGGCACTGAGTGCTGTTTGTTTATTGTTCACGCTAAATCAGCCGGCCCAGGCGTTAGTTTCCTCTCCCTCTCAGCTTAATCCAGGCACCAACGTTGCAAAACTCGCTGAGCAGGCACCCATTCACTGGGTCTCCGTGGCACAAATTGAAAACAGCCTGACCGGACGCCCGCCGATGGCCGTCGGGTTTGATATCGATGACACCGTCCTCTTTTCCAGCCCAGGCTTCTGGCGCGGAAAAAAAACGTATTCTCCGGACAGTGAGGATTACCTGAAAAATCCGGCCTTCTGGGAAAAAATGAACAATGGCTGGGACGAATTCAGCATTCCGAAAGAAGTGGCGCGTCAGTTGATTGATATGCACGTGCGTCGCGGCGACAGCATCTTTTTCGTAACCGGGCGTAGCCAGACGAAGACCGAAACGGTGTCGAAAACGCTGTCCGATAACTTTCACATCCCGGCCGGCAATATGAACCCGGTCATTTTTGCCGGTGATAAGCCGGGCCAGAATACGAAAACGCAGTGGCTGCAGGATAAAAATATCCGTATGTTCTACGGCGACTCTGATAATGACATTACCGCCGCCCGAGACGTGGGTATTCGCGGCATTCGTATTTTACGCGCTTCTAACTCCACTTATAAACCGTTGCCACAGGCCGGCGCGTTTGGTGAAGAGGTGATCGTCAACTCGGAGTATTGAGGACGTTGCTTGCGGTTGTTGTTTTTTTAAACAAATTTGCGTTACCTGCTTTTACCTTTTGCGGACTTGCTGCACACTGAATAAAAGATGTTCTCATTAGGCAATATGCTGGTAAGGGGAATTAAGATGACGAATTCGGAGTTGCTGCAATACTGCATGGCAAAAATGGGCGCCGAGCAGAGCGTACACAGTGACTGGAAGGCCACACAAATCAAAGTCGAAGATGTGCTTTTTGCCATGGTAAAAGAGGTGGAAGAACGCCCGGCGGTGTCACTGAAAACCAGCCCGGAACTGGCAGAGTTGTTACGTCAGCAGCATAGCGATGTACGGCCAAGCCGGCATCTCAATAAGGCGCACTGGAGTACGGTGTATCTGGACGGCTCGCTGCCGGATTCGCAAATCTACTACCTGGTAGACGCCTCTTATCAGCAGGCCGTAAACACGCTGCCGGAAGATAAACGCCGGATACTGGCGCAGTCCTGATCTTTTTTCCGCAATGAGGCGCCAGCGCCTTATCCGGCCTACAAGCAATTATGCATATTTTGTAGGCCTGATAAGCGTAGCGCCATCGGCATGATTACAACAGTGGTTTGAGGAAACGGGCCGTGTGTGAGGCTTCACACTCAGCGACTGTTTCTGGTGTGCCTGAAACCAGAATTTCCCCGCCGCCGCTGCCGCCTTCCGGACCGAGATCGACAATCCAGTCAGCGGTTTTTATCACGTCCAGATTGTGCTCAATCACTACGATGGTGTTGCCCTGATCCCGGAGTTGATGCAGCACGTCCAGCAGTTGCTGAATATCCGCAAAATGCAGACCGGTGGTCGGTTCATCGAGAATATACAGCGTTTGACCGGTACCGCGTTTGGACAGTTCACGCGCCAGCTTCACGCGCTGCGCTTCACCGCCCGAGAGCGTGGTGGCGGACTGACCCAGTCGGATGTACGTCAGACCCACGTCCATCAGCGTTTGCAGCTTACGCGCCAGCGCCGGAACGGCATCGAAGAACTCACGCGCCTCTTCAATCGTCATATCCAGCACTTCGTGGATAGTCTTGCCCTTGTACTTAATCTCCAGTGTTTCGCGGTTATAGCGTTTGCCTTTACACTGATCGCACGGCACGTAGATATCCGGTAAGAAGTGCATTTCGACTTTGATCACGCCGTCGCCCTGACAAGCTTCACAGCGTCCGCCGCGGACGTTAAAGCTGAAACGACCCGGAGTATAACCGCGCGCACGCGACTCCGGCACGCCGGCAAACAGTTCGCGCACTGGCGTAAACACGCCGGTGTAGGTTGCCGGGTTAGAGCGCGGCGTACGGCCAATCGGGCTTTGGTCAATGTCGATCACTTTGTCGAAATGTTCCAGGCCCTGAACATCACGATATGGCGCGGGTTCAGCCAGCGTGGCGCCGTTCAGCGCCGTCTGCGCAATCGGGAACAGCGTGTCGTTAATTAGCGTCGATTTACCCGAACCGGAAACACCGGTAATGCAGGTAAATAAACCAACCGGCAGCGTCAGCGTGACATCTTTCAGGTTGTTACCGCGCGCGCCGGTCAGCTTCAATACTTTTTCCGGGTCTGCCGCCACGCGCTGTTTCGGCACTTCAATCTTGCGCTTACCGCTCATGTACTGGCCGGTCAGCGACTCAGGCACGGCCATGATATCTTTTAGCGTACCTTCGGCAACCACCTGGCCGCCGTGAACACCCGCGCCGGGGCCGATGTCGATAACGTGGTCAGCGGCGCGAATCGCATCTTCATCGTGCTCAACCACAATGACGGTATTGCCCAGATTACGCAGGTGGATAAGCGTACCCAACAGACGCTCGTTATCGCGCTGATGCAGACCGATAGACGGTTCATCCAGCACGTACATTACGCCGACCAGACCTGCGCCGATCTGGCTTGCCAGACGAATACGCTGGGCTTCGCCGCCGGAGAGCGTTTCTGCTGAACGCGACAGCGTCAGATAGTTGAGGCCGACGTTGACCAGGAACTTCAGACGATCGCCAATCTCTTTGAGAATTTTCTCTGCAATCTTCGCTCGCTGACCCGCAAGCTTCAGGTTGTTGAAGAAATCCATGGCGTGACCGATGCTCATGTCGGAAATCGCGGGCAGCGGCGTATTTTCGACAAATACGTGGCGGGCTTCCCGGCGTAAACGCGTCCCCTCACAGCTGGCGCACGGTCGGTTGCTAATGAACTTGGCTAATTCTTCACGTACCGCGCTGGATTCCGTCTCTTTATAACGGCGCTCCATATTGTGCAATACGCCTTCGAACGGATGGCGGCGTACGGACGTATCGCCGCGATCGTTCATGTATTTAAATTCGATATTCTCTTTACCGGAACCGTACAGCACCACTTTATGCACGGCAGGGTTCAGGCTGGCCCATGGGGCTTCAACGTCGAATTTATAGTGTTCCGCCAGTGACTTAAGCATCTGGAAGTAATAGAAGTTACGGCGATCCCAGCCGCGGATGGCACCACCGGCCAGCGACAGTTCCGGATTTTGGATCACCCGGTCAGGATCGAAATACTGCTGCACGCCGAGACCGTCACAGGTCGGGCATGCACCCGCTGGGTTATTGAACGAGAACAGACGTGGTTCCAGCTCCCGCATGCTGTAGCCGCAGATCGGGCAGGCGAAGTTGGCGGAGAACAGCAACTCTTCCGCTTTCGGATCGTCCATATCGGCGACCACCGCCGTACCACCGGACAGTTCCAGCGCGGTTTCAAAGGATTCTGCCAGTCGCTGGGTGAGATCGTCGCGGACTTTAAAGCGGTCAATCACCACTTCAATAGTGTGTTTCTTTTGCAGTTCAAGCTTGGGCGGATCGGAAAGGTCGCACACTTCACCGTCGATACGGGCGCGGATATAGCCCTGGCCTGCCAGGTTTTCCAGCGTTTTAGTATGCTCGCCTTTACGCTCTTTAATCACCGGCGCCAGCAGCATCAGACGTTTGCCTTCCGGCTGCGACAGAACGTTGTCCACCATCTGGCTAACGGTCTGGGCCGCCAAGGGAACGTCGTGATCCGGGCAGCGCGGTTCGCCAACGCGGGCAAACAGCAGACGCAGATAGTCGTGAATTTCGGTAATCGTACCTACCGTGGATCGCGGGTTGTGGGATGTCGATTTTTGTTCAATTGAGATGGCGGGAGACAGCCCCTCAATGTGGTCGACATCCGGCTTTTCCATCAGCGACAGAAACTGACGCGCGTACGCGGAAAGGGATTCAACGTAACGACGCTGCCCTTCGGCATACAAGGTGTCGAAAGCGAGCGAAGATTTGCCTGAGCCCGAAAGCCCGGTGACGACAATCAGCTTGTCGCGCGGGATGACGAGGTTGATGTTTTTGAGATTATGGGTGCGGGCGCCCCGAACTTCGATCTTATCCATTCATCTTTCCCGGATTAAACGCTTTTTTGCCTGGCTGCATGGTGCTACCGGCGATCACAAACGGTTAATTATGACACAACCTGACCTGAATGGATATACAGTATTGGAATGCAAAACGCAGATGCCTGTGCAACAATGTCTGTCTGGGGTTGTTTACTGGAATCGATCTCGCAACGTAGTAAAAGCGCTATTGGAAATGCTACAATCCCGCGCTTACACTTATTCAGTAACGTTTTTCAGGAGACACGATCATGGCCAGCAGAGGCGTAAACAAGGTGATTCTCGTCGGTAATCTGGGCCAGGACCCGGAAGTACGCTATATGCCGAATGGTGGCGCAGTTGCCAACATTACGCTGGCTACTTCCGAATCCTGGCGTGATAAAGCGACCGGCGAAATGAAAGAGCAGACTGAATGGCACCGTGTGGTGCTGTTCGGCAAACTGGCGGAAGTTGCCAGCGAATATCTGCGTAAAGGTTCCCAGGTCTATATCGAAGGTCAGCTGCGTACCCGCAAATGGACCGATCAATCCGGCGTAGAAAAGTACACCACTGAAGTTGTGGTTAACGTTGGCGGCACCATGCAAATGCTGGGCGGTCGTCAGGGTGGTGGTGCTCCGGCAGGTGGCGGCCAGCAGCAGGGTGGTTGGGGTCAGCCTCAGCAGCCGCAAGGTGGCAATCAGTTCAGCGGCGGCGCGCAGTCTCGCCCGCAGCAGCAGTCGGCTCCGGCAGCGCCGTCTAATGAGCCGCCGATGGATTTCGACGACGATATTCCGTTCTAATCCTTCTGCTTTTCGCTGAAAATTATGGCTACCTCAGAACTGGGGTAGCCATATGCAATTCTGTTATCAGTTCAACACCATCGGCCAGTCTGGCGGTGTATGGCTCATCACTTCAACCATTACGGTTTCAATGTTCTTCCAGATTGCGGACATATCCACCAAGGTTATGCCGAGTAATCCGGTCGCAAACCAGCAGGCAAAAACCAGCCCTAAACCGCTGCTAATGACGGCCAGGCCAATATAATCTGATTTACGAAAACGGATATTGAGCGTACTGGCTAAAAACATCAGCACTGCACTGAGTAATTGCCACCGCAGAAGAACCACGCCAGTTGTTATCGTTGCCATGAAAAACGTCCTCAGAAAGTCTGGATGCCCAGGACAGCGCGGGGGTGTTCACCGAGGGTGTAGTACTCTGGCTATCGACGGGCAATAACATGAATGAAACATCGTTTCTGTTACATGATTTTTGTGAACTATATCACATATGCTCGTTTGTTCACCAGTGTTGGGCGTATTTTTTGCAGGATGATAACCATGTTAAATATGTGGTTATATTTAAGGAAGCAATGATACTAAATAATCAATCTTAAAGATGTATTTTTGTTGCCTGTTTTATTTATCCTAAATTCATCGTTAAAAAAATCTAATGAATTTCTTAAATAAAGCCAGGATAGTGCTTATAAAAAATTACTCCTTGAGGATAATAACGTTATGAAATAAGCATAACTTTAAGTTTGCCTTACGGAAAAATAATATCATCATCAACTATTATCAGACTTTTACATAGAGAAGTCTGTTGCTAATACTGATAGATTCATGCAACTTAATCAGTCGGTGTTTATAGCATCTTGCCTTAATGGGTTCTGGCATATACGAAACAGGGAAACAGGGCTGACATGAATCACAGTGCGCGACGCAAGATACTGAAGTTCCTCGGAACATTCATGGTGGTATTGCTCCCCGTGGTGCTGGCGTTATGGTTTGCTCAAATCCGGGCAATGTCCGAAACCCGTAATCAACTTCGCTCTTTTGCGCAACTGGTGTTAAATAAAACTGAATTGGTGATCCAACAAGCCGATTTAGCGCGAGATATGGCCCTGTTGTATCAAGGTAAGATGTGTACCCCGGCACATCAGAAAAATATGCTAGATATTATTCGTGGTCGTTTATATATCAGCGAGCTAATTTATGCGCAGGGCGATCATTTTTTGTGCTCTACGTCGATGGCGCCGCCAGTCGCCTATATTATGCCGACCGCCGACTATAAACGTACGCCGGACATCTCCATCTATTACTATCGCGATACCCCCTTTTTCGCTGGCTACAGAATGACGTATATGCAACGTGGAAACTACGTTGTCGTCATCAACCCATTATCTTACAGCGAAGTTATGTCAGATGACCCGGACCTGTCCTGGGGCGTGTATGACACGGTAACGGGTACTTTTTTCTCTGCCAGCGAAGGGGCGCCTATTGCGCAGTTATTGCCGTTGGTGCACGGTGAAGCCTCAACCTTCCAGTTGGACGATCGCTTCTACACCAAAGTGCATTCAGAAAAACGCCCGATTGCGATTATTGTGTCGACCTCGGATAAACGCATACATTCGATTTTCTATCATGAGGCTGCGTTAACGATTCCTTTCGGGATTATCTGCAGCATCCTGATGCTGTTAATGTGGTGGCGCACGCGTCAGGAATACTTATCTCCCCGCCGCTTGTTAAAACGCGCAATCAAAAAACGTCAACTGTGTCTGCACTACCAGCCGATCATTGATATCGAAAACGGCCAGTGCGTAGGGGCTGAGGCTCTGCTGCGCTGGCCGGGCTGTGATGGTGAAGTAATGAGCCCAACCGAGTTTATTCCGCTGGCTGAAAAAGAGGGAATGATTGAGCGGATCACGGATTACGTGATTGAAGAGGTATTCAACGATTTAGGATATTTTCTTTCGGCGCATCCTCAGCTTTATATCTCGATAAACCTCTCTGCTTCTGACTTTCATTCATCCCGACTTATTGCCCTGATTACCGACAAAAACCGTGAGTACTCTGTGGCGGCCCAGCAAATTAAAGTCGAGGTGACCGAGCGCGGGTTTATTGATGTAGATAAAATGACCGCGGTAATCCAGGCGTTTCGTCAGGCGGGTTATGAAGTGGCGTTTGATGATTTTGGGACGGGATATTCCAATCTACACAATTTATCCGCGTTGAATATCGATATCCTGAAGATCGACAAATCATTTATTAGTACGTTGTCCACCAACAGCACCAGTCACCTGATTGCCGAACATATCATCGAAATGGCGCAAAGCTTACACCTGAAGATGATTGCGGAAGGGGTAGAGACGGTTGAGCAAATCGAGTGGCTGCGCGAACGTGGCGTACAGTATTGTCAGGGCTGGTATTTTGCGAAGGCGCTGCCGCCACAGGAGTTCATGCACTGGATACAACGGTCGCCCGCCATACTGACGCAGAGCGGGCAATAATCTTACAGGCGGTGGCGGTAATCGCTGGGGGTACGATCAAACTCGCGGCGAAACACGCGTGAGAAGGTTTGTTGTGATACATAACCAAGATCCATCGCGATATCGAAAATAGGTCGCTCGGTCGTCCGCAGTTCAACAGCAGCCAGCAGGAGTCGACGCTGGCGGATATAGTCACCCAACGTCTGGCGCATCACCGTGCGGAACATTCTCTGTAAATACCACTTCGAGTAACCTGATTTTTTCGCCACCGCCTCAATGTTCAGCGGCTGATCGATATGGTCGTCAATCCATTCAATAAGGGTCTGAATAATCTGCTGATGGGACATAGGGCTGCCTCTTTTTCAGTATTCGATTCGTCGTTTTGTCTGTGGGCGAGTATAATTCCTCAAGTTAACTTGAGGTAAAGCGATTTATGGAAAAGAAATTACCCCGAATAAAAGCGCTGCTCACGCCAGGTGAAGTTGCAAAGCGTAGCGGCGTGGCGGTATCAACCCTGCATTTCTATGAAAGCAAAGGGTTAATCAGCAGTATGCGCAACAGCGGCAATCAGCGCCGATACAGACGTGATGTGTTGCGTTATGTGGCGATTATCAAGATTGCTCAACGCATCGGGATCCCGTTGGCAACGATCGGTGACGCGCTCGGCGTATTACCTGAAGGACATTCGCTCAGTGCTAAAGAGTGGAAGCAGCTCTCTTCGCAATGGCGTGAAGAGCTGGATCGACGCATTCATACTTTAGTGGCGCTACGCGATGAACTGGATGGGTGTATTGGTTGCGGTTGTTTGTCGCGCAGCGATTGCCCGTTGCGTAACCCAGGCGATCAGCTTGGCGAGAAGGGGACCGGGGCGCGTCTGCTGGAAGATGATTGATGTGAAATATCTGATGGATTGACGGATACAAAACTAAAGCGCCACAGAGGGCGCTTTAGTTTGGTTCCGGTCTTTGTCTTTCACTCTATCCCGCTGGTTCACGGGAGGGTTTCCCCCGACATCAACACCCCTCAGTCGAGCACATTAGGTGAGGTTCCGGTCTGTGTTGATAATGTAATTGTAAGCCACCTCTCTCCATTTACCAGTGAAATGGTGATTTTTTAGCCAAAAAATTTTCCGCATCTTCACCGGTTTTCTTGCGCAAGTTTGCGTGAAAAAGGCACACCGATGTTGTAATAACTCCGCAAATTTTGTTGCGAGACTGCGCATTGACGATAACGTTTGCGCATCGACTGATTATTTATTGCGCGTTATAAGAAGAAATGAGTAAAAAGCGGCAAAGTTCAGTTGAAAACCAGCGTATGATCGCTGGATAATCGTTTGCTTTTTTTTACCACCCGTTTTTTATGCGCGAAGCTAAACGTTTGCTTTTTTGCGACACCCCTATTGACGCAAACCTGGCACATGGAGAAAACGTTTAGCAGGCAGTGGATTGTCCAGCACGCATAATGACGAAAAAATAAACTCTCAGGGGATGTTTTCTATGTCTACGCCTTCAGCGCGTACCGGCGGTTCACTCGACGCCTGGTTTAAAATTTCGCTCCGCGGCAGTACCGTTCGTCAGGAAGTCGTTGCCGGATTAACGACGTTCCTGGCCATGGTCTACTCCGTTATCGTGGTTCCGGGGATGCTGGGTAAAGCCGGATTCCCGCCTGCCGCTGTATTTGTGGCAACCTGTCTGGTCGCGGGCGTCGGTTCTATTGTGATGGGCCTGTGGGCAAACCTGCCGCTGGCGATTGGCTGCGCCATTTCTTTGACGGCGTTTACCGCGTTCAGCCTGGTACTGGGACAACATATCAGCGTGCCTGTTGCGCTGGGTGCGGTGTTCCTGATGGGTGTCCTGTTTACCATCATTTCCGCGACCGGTATTCGTAGCTGGATCCTGCGCAATCTACCGCAGGGTGTTGCGCACGGTACGGGGATTGGAATCGGCCTGTTCCTGCTGCTGATTGCGGCAAACGGCGTGGGTCTGGTTATTAAAAACCCGCTGGACGGCCTGCCGGTTGCGCTGGGCGATTTCGATACCTTCCCGGTGATTATGTCGCTGGTAGGTCTGGCGGTGATTATTGGCCTCGAAAAACTGAAAGTACCTGGCGGTATCCTGCTGACTATTATCGGTATTTCCGTAGTGGGTTTGATTTTCGACCCGGCCGTACATTTCTCCGGTATTTTTGCCATGCCGTCTCTGAGCGACGAAAACGGCAACTCGCTGATCGGTAGCCTGGATATTATGGGCGCACTAAACCCGATCGTACTGCCGAGCGTGCTGGCGCTGGTCATGACCGCTGTCTTCGATGCGACCGGAACCATCCGTGCGGTAGCCGGACAGGCGAATCTGCTGGATAAAGACGGACAGATTATTGACGGCGGCAAAGCGCTGACCACCGACTCCCTGAGCAGCGTGTTCTCTGGCCTGGTGGGCGCTGCACCGGCGGCGGTTTATATTGAATCCGCAGCGGGTACGGCGGCAGGCGGCAAAACCGGCCTGACGGCGATCACCGTTGGCGTACTATTCCTGCTGATCCTGTTCCTCTCTCCGCTCTCTTATCTTGTACCAGTATATGCAACGGCACCTGCGCTGATGTATGTGGGCCTGCTGATGTTGAGCAACGTAGCGAAAATCGACTTTGCTGACTTTGTCGACGCTATGGCGGGGCTGGTAACGGCCGTATTTATCGTGCTGACCTGTAACATCGTGACCGGCATTATGATTGGCTTTGCTACCCTGGTGATTGGCCGTATCGTCTCTGGCGAATGGCGCAAACTGAACATCGGCACAGTGGTCATCGCCATCGCGCTGGTGGCCTTCTACGCTGGTGGTTGGGCTATCTAATCCTCATTTGATGAAGATTCTGAAAACGGGTGGCTTTGGCCGCCCGTTTTTATTTTCACAACACTCTCGTTGTCTTTTGCGTTACTCTCAAGTAGATAGAATTGAGGCACGACGCCTCTCATCACTGATCATAAGAAACATCGCAAACAGGGAACGCATGGAAATCTTTTTCACCATACTCATCATGACCCTTGTGGTCTCGCTGTCGGGGGTTTTTACTCGCGTATTGCCATTCCAACTCCCTTTACCCCTTATGCAGATCGCCATCGGCGCCTTGCTGGCGTGGCCGACGTTTGGTTTGCATGTGGAATTCGATCCTGAGCTTTTTCTGGTTCTGTTCATCCCGCCGCTGCTTTTCGCCGATGGCTGGAAGACGCCAACCCGTGAGTTTCTGGAGCACGGGCGAGAGATCTTCGGCCTTGCGCTGGCGCTGGTTCTGGTCACGGTGGTCGGGATTGGCTTTATGATTTACTGGCTGGTGCCGGGGATCCCTCTCATCCCGGCCTTTGCGCTGGCCGCTGTCCTGTCGCCAACCGATGCCGTGGCCCTTTCCGGCATAGTGGGGGAGGGACGCATACCGAAGAAAATCATGGGTATACTGCAGGGCGAAGCGTTGATGAACGACGCCTCCGGTCTGGTATCACTGAAATTTGCCGTCGCCGTGGCGATGGGCACGATGGTGTTTACGGTTGGTGGCGCAACGCTTGAATTCTTCAAGGTAGCAATTGGCGGTATCCTGGCCGGTTTTGTCGTCAGTTGGCTGTACGGGCGCTCCCTGCGTTTTCTCAGCCGCTGGGGTGGTGATGAACCGGCAACGCAAATCGTTCTGCTGTTCCTGCTGCCGTTTGCGTCTTACCTGATTGCGGAACACATCGGTGTTTCCGGCATCCTCGCGGCGGTCGCAGCCGGGATGACCATCACCCGTTCCGGGGTAATGCGCCGGGCGCCGCTGGCGATGCGTTTACGTGCTAACAGCACCTGGGCGATGCTGGAGTTTGTGTTTAACGGCATGGTTTTCTTGCTGTTAGGACTGCAGTTGCCGGGGATTCTGGAGTCTTCTTTGGCGGCGGCAGAAGCCGATCCGAATGTAGAAATCTGGATGCTGTTTACCGATATCGTGCTGATTTACGTGGCGCTGATGCTGGTACGTTTTGGCTGGCTGTGGACGATGAAGAAGTTTAGCCTGCGCTTCCTGAAGAAAAAGCCGATGGAGTTTGGTTCCTGGACGACGCGTGAAATCATGATCGCCTCCTTTGCGGGCGTGCGTGGGGCCATTACTCTCGCCGGTGTGCTCTCTATTCCGTTGCTGTTACCGGATGGTAGCGGCTTCCCGGCGCGATATGAGCTGATCTTCCTTGCCGCGGGCGTGATTCTGTTCTCGCTGTTTGTTGGCGTGGTGATGCTGCCGCTTCTGCTGCAACACCTGGAAGTGGCAGACCACTCGCAGCAGCAGAAAGAGGAACGAATTGCCCGCGCTGCCACGGCGGAAGTGGCGATTGTCGCCATCCAGAAAATGGAGGAGCGTCTGGCCGCAGACACCGAAGAGAACATCGACAATCAGTTGCTCACCGAGGTAAGTTCACGCGTCATCGGTAACCTGCGTCGACGCGCCGACGGACGCAACGACGTAGAAAGCTCGATGCAGGAAGAAAACCTCGAGCGGCGTTTCCGTCTGGCGGCCCTGCGTTCCGAGCGCGCGGAACTTTATCACCTGCGCGCCACGCGGGAAATCAGCAATGAGACGCTGCAAAAACTGCTGCACGATCTGGATTTGCTGGAAGCGCTGTTGATCGAGAACGAATAAACGGTTGTGCCTGATGGCGCTACGCTTATCAGGCCTACGGAATCCAATTGTAGGTCTGATAAGCGTTAAGCCGCATCCGGCATGTTACGACTCTTGCGTTAGCCAGAACCCTTCACAGCATTTGAGCCACGCCTGGGCGCTGTGCGACAGATACACCCCTTCGCGCCAAATCATGCCCAACTGCCAGCGTAAATCACTCTCCAAAGGGATCCAGCGCAGCGTCTGCTTATCCAATCGCTGGCAAATCGGCTCCGGTAAAATGGCGATCCCGACTCCGGCTTGCACCATCGCCGCCAGAAAATCCCACTGCCCACTGCGTACCGCGATGCGGGGTTTGACGTTGTGCTGGTTAAATAGCTCAAGCAACTGACGGCTCAACGCGAAATCTTCGTTATAGATAAGCAGGGGATGCTCCGCTAACGCCTCGGGGGAAATGGATTCACACGTTGTCCACTGACCGGAGCGGGGGACCAGCACACAGAGCGGATGGCTAAAAAGCGGTAAGGTCGCCAGGCCGCTCTCTTCTTCAACCGGCAGCGCGGTCATCGCGACATCCAGATCGCCATTCATCACCGCCTGCTGGACGGTTAAGCCTCCAAATTCAGACACCTTCAGTTCAACGCCGGGATAGCGCTGGCGAAACAGGCTGATAGGCCCGGCCATCAACATACCGACCATGGGGGGGATGCCGAGGCGCAGCACTCCCTTGTTGAGGTGATTAATGTCGCTGAGTTCTGCTTCGAGCTGGCGAAACTCGGCGAGGATCGCCAGGCCGCGTTCGAAAACAACCTGTCCGGTGTCGGTTAACAGCAGTCGCCGACCGTCGCGGATTAACAGCGTGCAGTTAAGCTCGTCTTCAAGGTTCTTCAACATCTTGCTGATGGTGGGCTGGGTGACAAAAAGCTTCTCCGCTGCGCGGGTAAAGCTCTGCTGACGAACCACCTCAACAAAATAGCGCAGCGTTCTGATATCCATGATTATTCCTTAAGACTATGCCTGCAATGAGTTTAATTCATTTCAGTCCTGGACGGGGGCTCTCTATACTGGCGCTCTCTATTTTTTAAGGACATACCCTCATGGCTGTGGCGATAAGCCGCGTGACGCCTGCCGTTATTCATCGACTCCAGATCCCCGTTCAGGTTCTGTTGTACGCAGGTCTATTTGTATTTGCTCAATATCTTGTCTCCTGGCTGCATCTGCCGCTTCCTGCCAACCTGGTTGGGATGGTGCTGATGTTGGCGCTGATTGTCTGCCGGGTTATCCCGTTGAACTGGATTCGCGCAGGCGCTCGCTGGTTACTGGCTGAAATGTTGCTGTTTTTTGTTCCGCCGGTGGTGGCTGTCGTCAACTATACGCAGCTGTTGTTGGTCGATGGTTGGCGCATATTTGCCGTCATTGCGCTAAGTACGTTGATGGTGCTTGGCGCAACGGCATGGGTCGTGGATAGAGTGTATCGCTATGAAATGAGCAGGCTAAACCGTGAGTAATTTCCAGCTAAGCGTGCTGTGTCTGGTGATTACGCTGGGCATCTATTTTGCCAACAAGCGCCTGTATCGCCGTTTTCGTAAATTACCGCTGATGCCGTTAGTGTTCACTCCGGCGCTGCTGGTCCTGATGCTGGTCTTTGGGCATATCTCCTGGCAAAACTATATTGGTGAATCGCACTGGCTACTGTGGCTGTTAGGCCCTGCGACCATCGCCTTTGCCGTTCCGGTCTATGACAACCTTGCCGTGATTAAGCGGCACTGGATGTCACTGACGGCGGGCGTGGTGACGGCAACGCTGGTGGCCGTTACCAGTTCCGTGTGGCTGGCGCGTCTGTTTATGTTGCCTGATGAAATCCAGCGTAGTCTGGCGGTGCGCTCCGTCACCACGCCGTTTGCGCTGGCGGCAGCAGAGCCGTTGGGCGGGCAGCCAGACCTGGTGGCATTGTTCGTGGTAGTGACCGGTGTATTCGGTATGGCGGTTGGCGATGTGCTGTTTTTACGGCTTTCTATTCGGGAAGGGATGGCGAAAGGCGCAGGATTTGGCGCAGCCTCGCATGGTGCGGGCACGGCGCGCTCTTATGAGCTCGGCCAGCAGGAGGGCGTGGTCGCCAGCCTGGTGATGATGCTTTCCGGCGTGGTGATGGTGCTGGTTGCGCCGCTGGTCGCGATGGTGATGTTCTGAAAAAATGCCCCGGTCGTTCAGACCGGGGAAGAGGAGGTGTGGTTAGTGCGCGCGACCTTGTTCTACGCCGTACCCGGTCTGGGAACGGATGAACTGAGCACGGAACTGCTCGCGTTCGCGATTACCTTCTTCTGAGTTATCGGTAGCAGAGAAGAACCAGATCCCGAGGAACGCTACGCTGATGGAGAACAGCGCCGGATATTCATACGGGAAAATGGCTTTTTCGTGACCAAGGATCTGGACCCAAATCGTCGGGCCAAGCACCATCAGCACCACCGCCGTCAGCAGACCTAACCAGCCGCCCAACATCGCGCCACGCGTGGTCAGTCTTGACCAGTACATGGAGAGCAGAATGATCGGGAAGTTGCAGCTGGCTGCGATAGCAAACGCCAGACCTACCATGAAGGCGATATTCTGGTTCTCAAACAGCACGCCGAGCAGGATGGCAATCACCCCCAGCACCAGTACGGTGATTTTCGACACCTTCAGTTCTTCACGTTCGGTTGCGCCTTTACGGAACACGTTGGCATACAGGTCGTGAGAAACGGCCGATGCGCCCGCCAGCGTCAGGCCTGCAACCACCGCCAGGATGGTGGCAAACGCCACGGCTGAGATGAAGCCCAGGAACAGGTTACCGCCCACCGCATTCGCCAGGTGAACCGCCGCCATGTTGTTACCGCCGATCAGCGCGCCAGCAGCGTCTTTATACGCCGGATTAGCGCCCACCAGCATGATCGCGCCAAAGCCGATGATAAAGGTCAGGATGTAGAAATAACCCATAAAACCGGTGGCATAGAACACGCTCTTACGCGCTTCGCGGGCATCGCTGACCGTGAAGAAGCGCATCAGGATGTGCGGCAAGCCTGCCGTACCAAACATCAGGCCGAGACCTAACGATAGGGCGGAGATCGGATCTTTTACCAGTCCGCCCGGGCTCATAATGGCTGAACCTTTCGGGTGTACCGCCATTGCTTCGGTGAACAGGTTGTTGAAGCTAAAGCCGACGTGCTTCATCACCATAAAGGCCATAAAGCTGGCACCGAACAGCAGCAGAACGGCTTTGATGATCTGTACCCAGGTGGTCGCCAGCATGCCGCCAAACAGGACGTACATCATCATCAGCACGCCAACCAGTACGACGGCGATGTGATAGTTCAGACCAAACAGCAGCTCAATCAGCTTACCTGCGCCGACCATCTGGGCGATCAGATACAGCGCTACCACCACCAGAGAACCACAGGCCGACAGAATACGGATTGGTCCTTGCTTCAGACGATAAGAAGCAACATCTGCAAAGGTGTAACGACCCAGGTTACGCAGACGCTCAGCAATCAGGAACAGGATAATTGGCCAGCCGACCAGGAAGCCGAGTGAATAGATCAGCCCGTCATAACCGGAGGTAAACACCAGCGCGGAAATCCCGAGAAACGATGCCGCCGACATATAGTCGCCCGCAATCGCCAGCCCGTTCTGGAAACCAGTGATGTTACCGCCGGCGGTGTAGTAGTCATTACGCGAACGTACGCGCTTAGACGCCCAGTAAGTAATACCGAGCGTAAAGATGACGAAAATCAGGAACATGACAATCGCCTGCCAGTTGGTTGGCTGGCGTTGGACTGCACCGCTAATAGCATCCGCCGCGTTTGCGGCGAAGGGCAGCGTGGCGGCAAGCGCCGTCAGGACTCTCTTCATGATGCTTTAACCTCGTGCAGAACCGCATTGTTCAGGCGGTCGAATTCACCGTTTGCCCGCCAGATATAGATCCCGGTCAGGATGAAGGAGATGAGGATCACACCGACCCCAATCGGAATACCCCGGGTGACGCTGGTTCCCGCGTGTAGCGGCGTACCCAGCCAGCCAGGCGCAAAGGCAATCAGTAAAATAAAGCTGATGTAAACTGCCAGCATGATGATGGACAGAATGGTGGCAAACCGTTGCCTTTTTTCAACTAACTCCCTGAAACGCGCACTGTCTTCTATCCGCTGATAAATAGAGTCATTCATCACAGAGTTCTCCAGAGGCCCCCTTCGTCTTTCACGTTGCAAGTGTGTTGGCCGCACTCGCCCACCTCAGTCACATAGTGAACTATGCTCCTGGGGATGCGCTCGCTTGCCGCCTTCCTGCAACGCGAAATCCTTTGGGGTGGGTTATTATATTTTCCCTCCCGGTCAGGGGAGGGGTAGGGGTAGGATTTGTAGGCCCGATAAGCCGCGCACCATCGGGCATTTCACGGTTATGGTTATGATGGCATCGCGATGGCCTGCTTCTCTTCGAGCAGTTTCTCTACCACGCCAGGATCGGCGAGGGTCGAGGTATCGCCCAGATTGCTGGTATCGCCCGCCGCGATTTTACGCAGAATACGGCGCATGATTTTGCCGGAGCGGGTTTTCGGCAGTGAGTCGGTCCAGTGCAGCACGTCTGGCGTTGCCAGCGGACCAATTTCTTTACGTACCCAGTTGCGCACCTCGGCGTACAGCTCAGGTGACGGCTCTTCGCCGTGATTCAGCGTGACGTAGGCGTAGATCGCCTGGCCTTTAATATTATGCGGAATACCCACCACCGCGGCCTCGGCAATCTTCGGATGTGACACCAGCGCCGATTCGATTTCTGCCGTTCCCAGACGGTGGCCAGAGACGTTCAGCACATCGTCCACACGACCGGTGATCCAGTAATAGCCATCTTCGTCACGACGCGCGCCGTCGCCGCTGAAGTACATATTCTTGAAGGTAGAAAAGTAGGTCTGCTCAAAGCGTTCGTGATCGCCAAACAGCGTTCTCGCCTGGCCCGGCCACGAGTCGGTGATCACCAGGTTGCCTTCGGTCGCGCCTTCCAGCGGATTACCCTCGTTATCGACAATCGCAGGCTGTACGCCAAAGAACGGACGGGTTGCGGAACCCGCTTTCAGCTCGGTGGCGCCCGGCAGCGGGGTGATCATGAATCCACCGGTTTCGGTCTGCCACCAGGTATCGACGACCGGGCATTTTTCGTTGCCGATCTTCTTCCAGTACCACTCCCATGCTTCCGGGTTAATCGGCTCGCCAACGGAACCCAGGATACGCAGCGAGGAGCGGTCAGTGCCTTCAATCGCTTTATCACCTTCTGCCATCAGGGCGCGGATGGCGGTCGGCGCGGTATACAGAATATTGACCTGGTGCTTGTCCACAACCTGCGACATACGCGCCGGGGTTGGCCAGTTTGGCACGCCTTCGAACATCAGCGTGGTTGCGCCGCAGGCCAGCGGACCATACAGCAGGTAGCTGTGCCCGGTTACCCAACCCACGTCAGCAGTACACCAATAGATATCGCCCTGATGGTAGTCAAACACGTACTTAAAGGTGGTTGCGGCATAGACCAGATATCCGCCGGTGGTATGCAGCACGCCTTTTGGCTTGCCGGTTGAACCGGAGGTATAGAGGATAAACAGCGGATCTTCCGCGTTCATTTCTTCCGGCTGATGTTCCGGGCTGGCTTTCTCGATAAGATCGGACCACCACAGGTCACGGCCTTCCTGCCATTCCGTTTTTCCACCGGTACGTTTGAGGACGACCACATGTTCTACGGTTTTCACGTTCGGGTTTTTCAGCGCATCATCGACGTTCTTTTTCAGCGGGATGGCGCGGCCGGCGCGCACGCCTTCGTCGGCGGTGATCACCAGACGTGAATTGGAGTCGATGATACGTCCGGCGACCGCCTCTGGTGAAAAACCACCGAAGATGACCGAATGCACCGCGCCAATGCGGGCGCAAGCCAGCATAGCAACCGCCGCTTCCGGCACCATCGGCATATAAATGGCCACTACGTCGCCTTTTTTAATGCCTAAATCCAGTAGCGTATTGGCGAAACGGCAAACATCGCGATGCAGTTCGCGATAAGTAATGTTTTTGCTTTGGGTGGCGTCATCGCCTTCCCAGATGATGGCGGTGCGATCGCCATTTGCCTGTAAATGACGGTCAAGGCAGTTTGCGGCCAGGTTCAGGGTGCCGTCTTCGTACCATTTAATCGACACGTTGCCCGGTGCGAAGGAGGTGTTCTTCACCTGGCTGTACGGCTTGATCCAATCAAGTATCTTTCCCTGCTCGCCCCAAAATGTGTCGGGTTCGTTAACGGATTGCAGGTATTTCTCTTCGTACTGCTCCGGGTTTATCAGGCAACGATCCGCAATGTTTGCGGGAATAGCGTGTTTATGTATTTGGCTCATGGCTTTTGTTCTCCTTGTAGGATGTTAATAATATGTCTCATAAACGTTAAATGTAGGGGCTTTGAGAGTTTTGTTTAGTATTTGCGCGGCAGATCACGCAATAAACGAATTGTGCAAATTAGCGGCAAACTTAATTTTGAAGGGAACTAGCAAAAATTGATTAAATCTCGCGATAACATGTAGTTATCTAAAGGATTATTGAAAAGGTGATCTATCTCTGAATTAGACAAAAGAGTGAGGAGTTAGAGGGGGTTTATAACTCTAAAGTGGTATTTTACATACACTTACAATTGATTAAAGACAACATTTTCAGTGTGGTTTCTTGTTACAAATAGGGTGGAGCAATGTCATGACAGTATTCGTGTGGTTGCTGTTATGGAAAACAATAAAAGAACCGCCATTGCAGATAATGGCGTCATCTGGATGAGACCCCTATGGCAAGGATAAAATCACGCGTACGCCGTTTCTTCAGCCTGTTATTACCTTTATTATTTATTTCTGCTGTTCACGCTGAACAAACTCCTGTACCCGCAAAAACCGTCACCGTTGAAGCGAAGAATGAAACCTTCGCTCCTCAGCATCCCGATCAATATCTCTCCTGGAAAGCCACGTCTGAGCAATCAGCCCGTGAAGATGCGCTGGCAGAAGATCCGCGTCTGGTGATCCTGTGGGCGGGATATCCATTCTCGCGCGATTACAACAAACCGCGTGGACACGCCTATGCCGTGACCGATGTACGTGAAACCTTACGTACCGGCGCACCAAAAACGGCTGAAGACGGCCCGCTGCCGATGGCCTGCTGGAGCTGTAAAAGCCCGGACGTAGCGCGTCTGATCCAGAAAGATGGTGAAGATGGCTACTTCCACGGTAAATGGGCGCGCGGCGGTCCGGAAATTGTTAACAACCTCGGCTGTGCAGATTGCCATAACACTGCGTCACCAGACTTCGCCAAAGGCAAGCCAGAGCTGACGCTGTCGCGTCCTTATGCAGAACGCGCAATGGAAGCAATCGGCAAACCGTTTGAGAAAGCCGGTCGCTTTGATCAGCAGTCCATGGTCTGCGGTCAGTGTCACGTGGAATACTACTTCGACGGTAAAAACAAAGCCGTTAAGTTCCCGTGGGACGAGGGCATGAAAGTCGAGAACATGGAGAAATACTACGACACCATCGCCTTCTCTGACTGGACCAACTCCCTGTCGAAAACGCCGATGCTGAAAGCGCAGCACCCGGAATATGAAACCTGGAGCGCGGGCATTCACGGCAAGAACAACGTGACCTGTATCGACTGTCACATGCCGAAAGTGCAAAACGCGGAAGGCAAGATCTACACCGACCATAAGATTGGTAACCCGTTCGATAACTTTGCTCAGACCTGTGCGAACTGCCACACCCAGGATAAAGCGTCTCTGCAAAAAGTGGTCGCCGAGCGTAAACAGGCTATTCATGACCTGAAAATCAAGGTGGAAGATCAGCTGGTTCATGCGCACTTCGAAGCGAAAGCCGCATGGGATGCGGGTGCGACTGAAGCGGAAATGAAGCCGATTCTGGAAGATATCCGTCACGCACAATGGCGCTGGGACCTGTCTATCGCCTCACACGGTATTCACATGCACGCTCCGGAAGAGGGTCTGCGGATGCTGGGTAGCGCCATGGATAAAGCCGCCGATGCGCGTACCAAACTGGTCCGTCTGCTGGCGACTAAAGGCATCACCCATGAAATCCCGTTACCGGATATCTCTACCAAAGAGAAAGCCCAGGCGGCGATTGGTCTGAACATGCAGCAAATCAATGCTGAGAAGCAGGACTTCATCAAAACGGTGATTCCGCAGTGGGAAGATCAGGCGCGTAAAAACGGTCTGTTAAGCCAATAACCCCATTTCGCCCCGTCAGGGGCGGATAACTCAACGGAGTGAATATGAGCGTATTACGTTCGTTATTAACTGCTGGGGTGCTGGCGTCAGGCTTGTTCTGGAGCCTGAGTGGAATCACTGCCACGCCAACGCCGCAGGAGTCGGATCAACGCTGGACGGTTACCCAACAGCGTAATCCGGATGCCGCCTGTCTGGATTGTCACAAGCCAGATACCGAAGGCATGCATGGTAAGCATGCAGAAGTCATCAACCCGAATAACAAACTGCCGGTCACCTGCACCAACTGTCACGGCCAGCCGTCACCGAACCACCGTGAAGGGGTGAAGGATGTGATGCGCTTTAATGAGCCGATGTACAACGTTGAACAGCAGAACAGCGTCTGTATGTCCTGCCACTTGCCTGAGCAGCTACAAAAAGCGTTCTGGCCACACGATGTTCACGTAACCAAAGTGGCGTGTGCCAGCTGTCACTCACTGCATCCGAAGCAAGACACGATGCAGACGCTAAGTGATAAAGGACGGATCAAGATTTGCGTCGATTGCCACAGCGATCAGCGTAACAATCCGAACTTTAACCCGGCGTCGGTTCCGTTGCTTAAGGAGCATCCATGAGTTGCTCTCGTCGCCAGTTTATCACCCGCGTCGGCGCGCTGGTGGCAGTGAGCGGGACGGCGGGACGCGTTGTGGCGAAGACGCTGAACATCAACGGCGTACGTTACGGTATGGTACATGATGAGTCACTATGCATCGGCTGTACGGCCTGCATGGATGCTTGTCGGGAAGTAAACAACGTGCCGGAAGGGGTATCGCGTCTGACGATTATTCGCAGCGAGCCGCAGGGGACGTTTCCTGATGTGAAGTATCGCTTCTTCCGTCATTCGTGCCAGCATTGCGACCATGCCCCCTGCGTTGACGTCTGCCCGACGGGGGCATCGTATCGCGATGCCGCCAGCGGTATTGTGGATGTGAACCCGGACCTTTGCGTTGGCTGCCAGTACTGTATCGCCGCGTGTCCTTATCGCGTGCGCTTTATCCATCCGGTTAGCAAAACGGCGGATAAATGCGATTTCTGTCGGAAAACCAATCTGAAAGCGGGCAAGCAGCCCGCCTGCGTTGAGTCGTGTCCGACGAAGGCGCTGACGTTTGGTAATCTGGACGATCCCAACAGCGATATCTCCCGCTTGTTGCTGCAGAAAACCACCTACCGTTACAAGCTGGCGTTGGGCACAAAACCGAAGGTCTACCGCGTTCCCTTTAAATTTGGGGAGGTGAGCCAATGACATCCGCTTCTGCATTTCATTTTGAATCACTGGTGTGGGACTGGCCCATTGCCATCTATCTGTTCCTGATTGGCATCTCCGCCGGACTGGTCACGCTGGCGATTCTGCTGCGTCGTTTCCATCCGGAGGCGGGCGGTTCTGACAGCACGCTGCTACGCACTACGCTGGTGTTAGGGCCGGGGGCGATTATCTTCGGTCTGCTGATTCTGGTGTTCCACCTGACGCGTCCATGGACCTTCTGGAAACTGATGTTCCACTACAGCTTCACTTCGGTGATGTCGATGGGGGTCATGTTGTTCCAGTTGTACATGGTGGTGCTGGTGCTGTGGCTGGCAAAAATCTTTGAAAAAGAGGTGATTGCTCTGCAACAGCGCTGGCTGCCGCGATTAGGGATCGTACAGAAAATGCTGACGTTGATTGCGCCGTTTCATCGCGCGCTGGAGACGTTAATGCTGGTGCTGGCGGTCCTGCTCGGGGCGTACACCGGCTTTCTGCTGTCGGCGCTGAAATCCTACCCGTTCCTGAATAACCCGATCCTGCCGGTGCTGTTTCTGTTCTCCGGGATCTCCTCCGGCGCGGCGGTGGCGCTGATCGCCATGGCGTTACGTCATCGTAGCAATCCGCACAGTACCGAAGCGCACTTTGTGCATCGCATGGAAGTCCCGGTGGTATGGCTGGAGATCTTCCTGCTGGCGGCGTTTTTCGTCGGTCTGGCGCTGGGCGATGACGGCAAAATGCGCGCGCTGGCGGCGGCACTGGGCGGTGGATTCTGGACCTGGTGGTTCTGGCTGGGCGTGGCCGGGCTTGGGCTGATACTGCCGATGCTGCTAAAACCTTGGGCCAACCGCAGTTCGACGTTTCATGGCGTGCTGGCAGTGTGCGGCGCCAGCCTGACCGGCGTACTGCTGCTGCGCTTTTTTATTCTCTATGCGGGTCAGCTAACCGTTGCGTAAGGTGATATCTGGACGTTCTCCTTCCTGAAGCCGGTTTTCTGGCACTGTTGTTAAGCCTCGGGGTCAACGTGTTGACCCCGCTTGCCGTGTTGGTGGGTGTCCGCCAGCGCTGGCAAGGCGTAATGCGCCTGGCAAGCGTGGGCATGTGGACGCAATTTTCGCTGCTGCTGCTGGCCTTTGCCATTCTGATATTCTGCTTTCTGACCAGCGATTTTTCGGTGGTCTACGTTGCTCAGCATAGCTACAGCCTGCTGCCGTGGGGATTAAAACTGGCGGCGGTGTGGGGCGGGCATGAAGGATCGCTGCTGCTGTGGGTGCTGTTTCTTTCCGGCTGGAGCGCGCTGTTCGCCTTGCGCTATCGGCGTGATTCCGACCTGCTGTTTCCGTTAACGCTCAGCGTCCTCGCACTGATAACGGCCCTGCTGCTGCTGTTTGTGGTGGTATGGTCCGATCCGTTCGTGCGTATCTTCCCGCCAGCCATTGAAGGGCGCGATCTTAACCCGATGCTGCAACATCTCGGGTTAATCCTCCATCCGCCGCTGCTGTACCTGGGTTACGGTGGCTTGATGGTGGCGGCAGGCGTGGCGCTGGCCTCGCTGCTGCGCGGTGACTTTAATGCGCAGAGCGCCGGGGTGTGCTGGCGCTGGGCGCTGCCTGGCTGGTGTGCGCTGACGCTGGGGATTATCCTCGGCTCCTGGTGGGCTTACTGCGAGTTGGGCTGGGGGGGCTGGTGGTTCTGGGACCCGGTAGAAAATGCCTCCTTATTACCCTGGCTTTCCGCCAGTGCGCTGCTGCATAGTCTGTTCATCACGCGCCAACGTGGGATCTTCCGCCACTGGTCGCTGCTGCTGGCGATCGTCACGCTGATTTTATCGCTGCTGGGGACGCTGATTGTGCGTTCCGGCATTCTCGTTTCCGTGCACGCTTTTGCGCTGGATAACGTCCGCGCCACGCCGCTGTTCGCGCTGTTTACCGTATTGAGCCTGGCATCACTCGGGCTGTACGCCTGGCGGGGACAGCAAGTCCGCCAGAATGCGCGTTTTGGCGGCTGGTCGCGCGAGATGCTGATTCTGGTCGCGCTATTACTTTTTTGCGCGGTGCTGCTGATTGTGCTGATTGGTACCCTTTACCCGATGATTTACGGGTTGTTCGGCTGGGGGCGGCTCTCCGTGGGCGCACCGTACTTTAACCGTGCTACGCTGCCCTTTGGCCTGCTGATGCTGCTGGTTATCGTGCTGGCGACGATCAGAAGCCGCAAAGTGCCTGTGCGTTGCCAGCTTCCGGCACTGCTGGCGCATGCCGGGGTGCTGGTGTTTGCGGCTGGGATCGTCTTTTCCAGCGGTAGTCGTCAGGAGATAAGCCTGAATCTCAGCCCCGGGCAGCAGGTGGAACTGGCGGGCTATATTTTTCGTTTTGAGCGTCTCGACCTGGAAGCAAAAGGTAACTACACCAGTGAAAAAGCGCAGATCACGCTGTGGCAAAATGAGAAACGCATTGGCAGCCTGCAGCCTGAAAGACGCTTCTATGCCGCGCGCCGTCAACAGATGATGGAGCCGGGGATCCGCTGGAATCTGATGCATGACTGGTATGCGGTAATCGGCGAAAAAACCGGACCGGACCGTTATGCCATGCGCTTGTACGTGCAGACCGGCGTGCGCTGGATTTGGGGCGGGGGACTGTTAATGGTCTGTGGTGCGCTGCTGAGCGGATGGCGAGGGAGAAAGCGCGATGCATAAACTAATCAACGCGTTGCCGGATGGCGGCGAACGGGGTGTGAAAACGGTAGGTCGGATAAGCGCAGCGCCATCCGGCAGAACATGTTTACTCTTAGCTATCATTTTGTTTTTCATCGCCTTCGCGACACATGCCCAGGTTGTGGACACATGGACTTTTGCCAACCCGCAACAACAGGAAAAAGCGTTGTCTATTGCCAGTCAACTGCGCTGTCCACAGTGTCAAAACCAAAACTTGCTGGAATCCAATGCGCCGGTAGCGGTCAGTATGCGCCACCAGGTTTATAGCATGGTGGCGGAAGGGAAAAGTGAAGCCGAGATAACGACGTGGATGACCGATCGCTACGGTGATTTTGTGCGCTACAACCCGCCGTTGAATGAGCAAACGCTGCTGCTGTGGGCGTTGCCGTGCCTGTTGTTATTGCTGGTGGGCGTGGTGGTCTGGCGGGTGAGACGGCGCCAGCGCGTAGAGGAGGATGTGCAATGAGCCAGTCCACCCATTCCCCTGCGCCGTTACGCCCACTCCCCGTGAAGTGGCTGACCGCTGCGACGGTGCTGATGGTTGTGGCCTGCATCGGAGGTTACCTGTTGACGCCAAAATGGCAGGCGGTGCGTCAGGAACAGACGCGGTTGGCGGACCCATTACATGCGTTCGCCGATGAAAATATTCAGGAAAAACAGCTGCTTTTGCTGCAATCTCAAATTCGTGCTAATCCACAGGACGGTGTGAAATGGGCACAACTCGGTGAGTACTATCTTTGGCAAAACGCGTATCATAATGCGCTGTTGGCCTACGAGCAGGCGCTGCATGTAGGGGGTGAAAATGCTGAGATCTATTCAGCGCTGGCAACGGTATTGTATTACCAGGCCGGGCAGCATATGACACCGCCCACTCGCGAGATGATTGATAAGGCTCTGGCGCTGGACCCGACAGAGGTCACTGCGCTGATGCTGTTAGCCTCAGATGCGTTTATGCAGGCAGACTACGCCCAGGCCATTTCAGTGTGGCAAAAAGTTATGGATTTAAACTCGCCGAGGGTGAACCGGGCACAGCTCATTGACTCTATTAATATGGCGAAGTTGTTGCAGAATCGGCAAAAATAAATTTGTTTCTTTTGTGATTTGTATCATTTGGCCTGTTTAAAAAACAGGCGAACGAACAAATGAGCAAAAAAAACTCACGCCATGACTTCTTCATTTTTGAACATATTAAAATTCTTTTATAACAAAAAGTTATTCATCAATACCCCGATAAAATTGCATTTTTATGCATAAATTCAGCTGAAGGCTCTGTTCCTGGAGGGTTGCGCGAGACAGTACGCAAATGATAATGATAATAAGCGTTAAAAAACTCCATAAACGAACGCAACACAATTCATACCCTTTCAGTATGTACTATTACCACACACCGCATGTGGAATAGCGCTCCATCGAGGAAGTCCGTTGTTATGAAAAATTTGAAAGTCAGCCTGGCATGGCAGATTCTGATCGCTATGGTGCTGGGCATTCTGCTGGGGAGTTACCTGCATTACCATAGTGAAAGCCGTGAATGGCTGGTTGTAAACCTGCTGTCACCGGCGGGCGATATCTTTATCCATCTGATCAAAATGATTGTGGTGCCCATTGTTATCTCTACGCTGGTTGTCGGTATCGCCGGGGTCGGTGATGCAAAACAGCTGGGCCGTATTGGCGCCAAAACTATTATCTATTTCGAAGTAATCACCACCGTGGCGATTATCCTGGGTATCACGCTGGCGAATGTGTTCCAGCCAGGTACCGGGGTGGATATGTCGCAACTGGCGACCGTGGATATTTCGAAATATCAAAGCACGACCGCAGAAGTACAGAGCCACGCGCATGGCCTGATGGGGACAATTTTGTCACTGGTGCCAACCAACATCGTCGCATCGATGGCAAAAGGCGATATGCTGCCGATTATCTTCTTCTCGGTGCTGTTCGGTTTAGGTCTGTCTTCCCTGCCGGCAACTCACCGCGAGCCGTTGGTTACCGTATTTCGCTCTATTTCCGAAACCATGTTTAAAGTCACTCACATGGTTATGCGCTACGCGCCAGTCGGCGTTTTCGCGCTGATTGCCGTTACCGTCGCGAACTTCGGTTTTGCCTCCTTGTGGCCGCTGGCGAAGCTGGTGCTGTTGGTGCATTTCGCCATTCTGTTCTTCGCGCTGGTGGTGCTGGGGATCGTGGCGCGCATCTGCGGTTTGAGCATCTGGATCCTGATCCGCATTCTGAAAGACGAGCTGATTCTGGCCTACTCTACCGCCAGCTCCGAGAGCGTGCTGCCGCGCATTATTGAGAAGATGGAAGCCTATGGCGCGCCCGCTTCAATCACCAGCTTTGTGGTGCCGACCGGCTACTCATTCAACCTTGATGGTTCAACTCTGTACCAGAGTATCGCCGCTATCTTTATCGCGCAGCTGTACGGTATCGACCTGTCGCTGTGGCAGGAAATCGTGCTGGTGCTGACGCTGATGGTGACCTCGAAAGGGATTGCGGGTGTGCCGGGCGTATCATTCGTGGTGCTGCTGGCTACGCTGGGCAGCGTGGGGATCCCACTGGAAGGCCTGGCGTTTATCGCCGGTGTTGACCGTATCCTCGACATGGCGCGTACCGCGCTGAACGTGGTGGGTAATGCGCTGGCGGTACTGGTTATCGCCAAGTGGGAACACAAATTTGACCGCAAGAAAGCGCTGGCCTATGAGCGCGACGTGCTGGGTAGATTTGATAAGACCGCTAATCAGTAATTCATGACAGCTTGCCGGATAAGCGTAGCGCCATCCGGCAATGCAAATCATTACCCGTTTGTTAACTTATCAAACTCTTCGCAGCCGGTATCGAATCCTTCCATACAGCTCAGATTCAGCCAGTGCAGCGCCTTCTGTTTATTCTTCACGATAAAACCCTGTTCACCGTTTAAGAACATCATCCCTGCCCAGTATTCGGAATAACCGGTGCGGGAAATGGCTGAGCTTCGTTTGAAATACCACGTCGCTTTCTCATCGTCAGCGGGAATGCCCACGCCGTTGGCGTAAATCAGGCCGAGCAGCATTTGTGCGTCGACGGCGGAGTCATTTTCCAGGTCTTCGGAGGCGTTTTGCAGCAAGGTAATGGCTTTAGGGTAATCGGTACGTCCAGCCTGGGTGTTGACCAGAATCCGCGCCAGGGTAAGTTCTCCCGCTTTACTGCCTGCTTTGGCTGCTTTTTCCGCCAGCGTTTTAGCCTGGGGGTAATCCAGACTGACCGGATTTGTAATTTTGATTTGCGCCAGTAGCGCGCAGGCGTCGGCATCGCCGTTGTCGGCGGCTTTTTGCGCCCAATACTCGGCTTTGCTCAAATCGCCCGAACTGAACCAGGTATCGGCAAGAAAGTACTGTGCGCGACGATCCCCTGCCTCAGCGGCCTGTAAGTACTGGCTTCCTGGCTCAGTATCACTGGCATGGGCAAAGAATGTCATAAAGAACATCAATGCAATGAGTTGTTTCATTTTGAGTTTTATTTAGGGTACGGAATGAACAGTATAAAGAGATCGTATGGATAAAAAAACAGCCTCCGGGCGGAGGCTGTTGCAGAACAGTTACGTAAACGGACTAACCCATCGCGCTTTCGCGCAGGCTGGCTTTCAGCTTGGTGTACTCATCAATGACATACTGCTCGGCAGCGCGCTGATCGGCAATGCGTTCAACGTTAACGGCACAGTACTTGTACTCCGGCGTTTTGGTAATCGGGCTTAAGTTCTCGGTTACCAGCTCATTACATGCGCCAATCCACCACTGGTAGGTCATGTAAATCGCGCCTTTGTTTGGACGATCGCTGACTGCTGCACGGGTAATGACCCGGCCTTTACGCGAGTTAACCCACACCAGCTCTTCATCCTGGATGCCCAGGCGTGCTGCGTCGGCGGTGTTGATCTGGGCATAGCCCGGTTCATCCGCCAGCGCGGCCAGCGCCGCACAGTTACCGGTCATCGAACGGCAAGAGTAGTGGCCGACTTCACGCACCGTAGACAGCACCATCGGGTACTCCTCAGTGAGTTTGTCGATTGGCGCTACCCAGTCGCAGGTAAAGAACTGCGCCAGACCGTTCGGGGTATCGAACTTCTCTTTGAAGAGATAAGACGTACCCTGGTCGGCTTCTGAGGTGTCGCGGCAAGGCCACTGGATATAACCCAGTTCGCCCATTTTCTCGTAAGTGGCACCGTAGAAATCCGGGCACAGATGACGCAACTCATCCCAGATTTCCTGGGTGTTGTTGTAGTGCATCGGGTAGCCCATACGGGTGGCGATTTCACTGATAATCTGCCAGTCCGTTTTCAGATCCCACTTCGGCTCAACGGCTTTAAAGAAGCGCTGGAAGCCACGGTCAGCCGCGGAGAAGACGCCTTCATGCTCGCCCCATGACGTAGACGGTAAAATAACGTCTGCGGCAGCGGCAGTTTTGGTCATGAAGATATCCTGCACGATGACCAGTTCCAGATCCTCAAAGCCTTTGCGCACTGCGGAGAGTTCAGCGTCGGTCTGTAATGGATCTTCACCCATAATGTATGCCGCGCGGACTTCGCCATGCGCCGCACGGTGCGGCAGTTCACTGATGCGATAGCCGGTATGTGCAGGCAGACTTTCCACGCCCCAGGCTTTAGCGAACTTCTCGCGGTTAGCCGGATCTTTCACATACTGATAGCCCGGATAAGTATCCGGTAGCGCGCCCATGTCGCATGCGCCCTGAACGTTGTTCTGGCCACGAACCGGGTTAACGCCCACGCTTGGCTTACCGAGGTTGCCGGTCAGCATTGCGAGGCTGGTCAGTGAACGCACGGTTTCCACACCCTGATAGAACTGGGTAACACCCATGCCCCACAGGATGGCCGCGCTTTTTGCCGTGGCGTACATACGAGCAGCCTGACGAATATCCTGTGCGCTAACGCCAGTGACATCTTCGACGGACTCCGGCGTGTAGCCTTCGACAATCTTGCTGTACTCTTCGAATCCTTCTGTACGGGAGGCGACGAACGCCTGGTCGTACAGTTTTTCTTCGATGATGACATGACCCATGGCGTTGAGCAGCGCGATGTTCGAGCCGTTTTTCAACGCGATGTGCATATCGGCAATACGCGCGGTTTCAATTTTGCGCGGATCGCAGACGATAATTTTCGCCCCGTTACGTTTAGCGTTAATCACGTGATTCGCCACGATCGGGTGGGAATCCGCCGGGTTGTACCCGAAGATGAACACTAAATCTGTGTTATCAATTTCATTGATAGCATTACTCATTGCGCCGTTACCGACCGATTGGTGCAGACCTGCAACCGAAGGGCCGTGTCAGACGCGAGCGCAGCAGTCAACGTTATTGGTACCAATAACGGCGCGCGCGAATTTTTGCATTACATAGTTGGTTTCGTTACCCGTACCGCGAGATGAACCGGTCGTCTGAATAGCGTCCGGGCCATACTTCGCTTTGATGGCGCTCAGACGAGTGGCGACGTAATCAAGCGCTTCATCCCAGGAAACGGATTCCAGTTTGCCGCCACGCTGGCGACGGATCATTGGGGTTTTCAGACGAGGGGTCAGGATCTGGGTATCATTGATAAAATCCCAGCCATAGTAGCCCTTCAGACACAAGGTACCCTGGTTGGTTTTCCCCTGCGCCGCTTCAGCCCGGACGATTTTGCCGTTATCGACCACCAGGTTGATTTTGCAACCTGATGCGCAATATGGGCAAACCGTGACGACTTTTTTCATCGGTCTCGCTCCAGTTAATCAAATCACGCATACGCGCTTGTCGCTTGAGTTATGCATCTTTTATGCCATGTTTTTATCAGGGGCATTAGTCGATATTACGGGCGAATTTTGCGCAAAACCCTGACGAAAAACAGGCTGTCGTCATATTTGACGTGACGAATCTCCAATACGTGACGGCCCGGCAGTGTGACCGAGGTTATGTTTCCCACACATCCTTGTGCCTTATCGCTGTCACTCTGTGCAGAATCAATCACACTCATTTAAGTTGGCCAGAAATGGGGAAAAACAATGAAGCCAGCCATACTGGTTGTGGATGATGACATCGCTGTCTGCACGCTTTTACAGGATGTGCTGAGCGAACACGTCTTTGCAGTGACCGCATGTCACACCGGGCAGGAGGCGCTGCGCTGCATTGAGACTCAGCCGGAAATCGCTCTGGTATTGCTGGACATGATGTTGCCTGATATTAACGGTCTGATGGTGCTGCAGCAGGTGCAAAAGATGAGACCCGGATTACCGGTGGTGATGCTGACCGGGCTTGGCAGCGAGTCGGATGTGGTTGTCGGGTTGGAAATGGGCGCTGACGACTACATCGGTAAACCGTTCAATGCGCGGGTGCTGGTGGCGCGGGTAAAGGCGGTACTCAGACGCGTCGGCGTGTTAACGGCAGAAAGCGGCAGCCCGCAAACCACGGGACTTTCTTTTAACGGTTGGCATCTCGATACCGCCGGTTGCCAGTTACATAATCCTCAGCAACTGAAGGTGGAGTTGACGCAGGGGGAATACAGCCTGCTGCTGGCGCTGGCCCAAAACGCCCGCCGGGTACTTAGCAGAGAACAGCTGCTGGAACTGACGCGCAGCGACAGCGTTGAGGTATTTGACCGCACCATTGACGTGCTAATCATGCGGTTACGGCGAAAAATAGAGAACAACCCGCATCAGCCGATGCTGATCAAAACCCTGCGCGGGCTGGGCTATGTGTTTGCCGCCGACGTTCAGCATCATGATAAGGCGGCGTAAACGTCTTATCCGGCTTACAAGGACGCTATATCGGCTTTTAACTCTGCCAACGTTTTCGCGCCGTCTATCGCGTTGGCGCACAGCAAACTGGCCCGTGCGCAGGCGTGTGCCAGCCTGACGCTGTCCGTCAGCGACCAGCGTTCATGACAGCCATACAAAAATCCGGCGCAAAACGCATCTCCCGCCCCGACGCTGCCAACGATCTCCTCCGGCGCCAGATACTGTGACGGGATCCAGACGCCCGGCAGATCCGGCGCTTCACCCCAGGCGCCTTCCGGACAGTGGATAACCACCCGCTGGCGAACGCCCGCATTCAGCAGTTCGCGCGCAGCGGTGGCGATGTGCGCAATATGCAGCTCCCCGTTGGGCAGGCGGATCTCCAGCCCGCTGAATTCCCCGGCTTCCAGCTCGTTAATTACCAGATAGTCGAGATGGCGCAGGGCTGGCATCACTAACGGCTGATAGCGCGGGTCGCCCTTGCGTGAAACCAGATCCAGTGATGTTTCAAAGCCGTTGTCGCGCATTTGCGCCAGCAGCCGTGCGCTACGCGTGCCGTACTCCTCATCCGGCATGTCCAGACTGTCGAGCAGCAGCAGATAGCCAAGATGGAAGATTTTCATCGAGGTATCCAGTTGCTCAAAAGCGGGCAGATCCAGCAGCCGGTTGGCGCCGGGCGAGTGGAAAAAGGTGCGCTGACCGCTGGGATCGGTCATCACCTGTGACATCGACGTGGGGGCGAAAGTCGTGCGCTGCACATGTTGGCGATTAACATGATACTGCTCCAGCATCGCCATGATGTAGTCGCCGTCGCTATCCTGACCGATTAACCCCACTGCCTGCAGCGGCAGTCCGGTGTGCATTTTCGCCAGCGTCAGCAGTACGTTCAGCGGCGCACCGCCCGTCGCGCGTTCGCTACGGATGATTTCCGCCAGCCAGCCGCGTTCCGGCCACTGCACAATTTGATGCACATGATCGACCAGCATGTTGCCTGCGGCGATAACGCCTTTGCGTTCCATCAGACCCGTCCCGCGCTGCCAAAAATACGCATCTGTTCTGAAACGGTATCGGTAATGGCCTCTTCAATGGCGAGCAGCAGTTCGGCAAATTCGTCGTACAGGGGCTGACGATTCGCTATTCTTGTCTCTACTGCCGACAGCGCCGCCTGCGACATGCCGGTATAGAAGTTGATTTTGTGAATGCCGAGTTCAATTGCGCGCTTGAAATCGTCGTTGCTGATGCCGGAACCGCCGTGCAGTACCAGCGGGATCGCCGCCTGCTGGCGAAGGGCGTCCAGACGCGGAAAGTCGAGCACCGGTTCGCCTTTATATTTGCCGTGTGCATTACCAATGGCGACCGCCAGCGCGTCAATCCCGGTTCTGTCGACGAAATCACGCGCCATCATCGGGTCGGTAAATAGCGACTCGTCGGCATGACCATACAACGCGCCGCCCTCATCGCCTCCCACCGCGCCCAGTTCGGCTTCCACCGATACGCCGACGGCGTGACACATCTTCACCACTTCGCGAGTTTGACGAATATTTTCTTCATACTCCAGCGTGGAGCCATCAAACATCACTGAACTGAAACCTAAGCGCAGTGCCCGAACCACCGACTCAAAGTGCAGGCCGTGGTCAAGGTTCAGCACTACCGGAATGTCATGCCGCGCGGCTTCGAACTTGACCGCTTCGACCAGAGAATCCAACGAGATATATTTAAAATGCACCTCGGCGATGTTGATGATAAACGGCGAACGTTCCTGCTTTGCTGCGGCAAACAGCGCGCGCAGGAAGTGTGAGTCCAGAACGTTAAACGCCCCTAAGGCATAGCGGTGCTCGCGGGCATGGGCAAGGCCATCGGCGAGAGATATCAACGGCATAATGCGCTCCTTGGTTAGCGGAACAGGCGATACTCATTACACAGTACCAGCTGCGCCGGTTCGTCTTCTTCAATGTCGTTATAGCGGGCGATCGGTTGCAGAAAGTGGTTATCGTGGTCGTCGTCATTAACAGAAGAAACCTCGCCGACCAGCACGTCGCCAAAACCTTCTTCCGCCCAGAAGCTGTGATACAGGCCCGGCGGCAGGCAGATGCTTTCACCCGGCGTCAGGCGCAATTGACTGCCTGCCGCATGGGTTTGCCGACAGCCGTCAATCACCACGCTCACGTCGCTGTCCTCCGTTTGTTCTCGGATCCCCGCATTCCACAGTTCCACAATTAAATTACCGCCGCCGCGATTGATAATGTCTTCGCGTTTGCGCCAGTGAAAATGCATCGGCGTGACCTGTGCATCGCGAACATGCATGATTTTCTCGGCGTAGCATTTCTCGTAAGGCATTCCTTTCGGCGAGCCATTACGCAGGGTAAACAGCGTTAACCCTTGCGCGGCGAAATTGTTGCCGCCAAACGCGGTGACATCCCAACCGAGCTTAAGGTCGAAAACTTCGCTCCAGGCGGCGGGATCAAGCTTGCGCCATTGGGTCGGCGGGAAACTGGCGAAAGGGGGGAGATGCACGTCGTGCAGAGAGAAAAACTGGCGCGTGTGGCCAAGGATTTCGTTTATTGCTGAGCGTTTCATCGGCAGAATCCTCCTTAATATCATGCCGGATGGCGCTGCGCTTATCCGGTCTACAAAATCATACCGATCTTGTAGGTCGGATAAGGCATTTTTGCCGCCATCCGGCGTTGTTGTGGCGGGTTATTTCACCGTCCAACCCTTATAGCTGCCGACGTTGTTTTTATCGATCATCGTCACCGGGATCAGTACGGGCTCTTTCGGGGCGGGTTTCCCCTGCAATATGTCATAGCCGATTTCGACCGCTTTGGCAGCCATCACCTGCGGATCTTGTGCAGGCGTCGCCACAAATAGTGAGTTTTCCCGCTTCAACGCTTCTTCAGCGTCTGGCGATCCGTCTACGCCGACAATAAAGAATTCGCTACGTTGTGCCTGTTTTGCCGCCAGATCGGCACCGATCGCCGTAGGATCGTTAATGGCGAATACGCCGTCGATCTTCGGATTCGCCGCCAGCAGCGCGGTCATGATCTCCAGTCCGCCTTCGCGACTGCCTTTGGCGTTTTGGTTATACGACAGCACCTTGATATCCGGGTGGCGTTTAAACTCGGTCTGGCAGCCTTCCACGCGGTTCTGGACGGCGGAAACCGGCGGCCCGTTGATAATGACGACGTTGCCTTTCCCTTTCAGACGGTCGGTAATGTATTTACAGGCCATTTCACCCGCCTGGGTGTTATCGGAGGTAATGGTCGCATCAGCGCCTTCCGCCGCTACGTCAACGGCAACCACCACAATCCCTGCGTCTTTCGCGCGTTTTACCGCTGGGCCGATGCCTTTGGAGTCGGCGGCGTTAAGAATAATCATGTCGACCTTGGCGGCAATAAAGTTGTCGATTTGCGACACCTGTTGTCCCAGATCGTAGCCGCTGGAAACCAGCGTCACTTTAACGCTATCACCCGCCAGTTTGCGTGCTTCCAGCTCCGCGCCTTTGGTGATCTGCACGAAGAACGGGTTGGCCAGATCGCCCACCGTAACGCCGATCGATTTCAGTTCTTTTGCCTGCACAAACGGAGCTGCAGCAAGCAGTGCGCCAGCACAGAGCGCGGTGACTAAGGGCTTCAATCTCATGCTGTATTCCTCGAAGTAAGATGTTGTTGTTATGCACTTTGATGGTGTCGGGTACGGTATTTGTCGATCAGTACCGCTATGATGATCACCGCCCCTTTGATCACCAGTTGCCAGAAATAGGAGACGCCCATCAGCGTCATGCCATTATTGAGCGTGGCGATAATCAACGCCCCTACCAGCGTGCCGGTGATGGTACCGATCCCCCCAACAAAGCTGGTACCGCCGAGGATCACCGCCGCGATGGCGTCCAGTTCGTAACCCATGCCTAAGTTGCCGTTGGCGCTGTATAGCCGCGAGGCGCTCATCACCCCGCCAAGACCTGAGAGCACACCGCTCATGCCGTAGACGAACAGCAGCACCAGCCACACTTTGATACCGGTTAAACGAGCGGCCTGCATATTGCCGCCGACCGCATAAATATGAACGCCGAGTGTGGTGCGCCTAAGAATGAACCAGCACATCACCACCACCGCCAGCGCAATGACCACTAGCCACGGAACCGGACCAAGATAGTTGTTACCGATCCACTCAAAGCTGATATTGGAATTGATCACCGTCGTGCCGTCGGCCAGCAGGTAGGCTGCGCCGCGCAGCGCCGTATACGTTCCAAGCGTGACGATAAACGGTGGCAGTCCGGCAAAAGCAACCAGCGCGCCGTTAAACAACCCCAGCACCAGACCGAGCATCAGCGCCGCCGGAATCGACAGCATGGCAAATTCAGGGATCAGCGAAACGACCATAGCCGCGACGGCGGTGGTGCCGAGAATCGAGCCAACCGAGAGGTCGATCCCGCCGGTCAAAATAATGAAGGTCATGCCAGCCGCCAGCACGATGTTGATCGACGCCTGGCGGGTAATATTCAGCAGGTTGCTTTCGGTAAAAAAGTTTGGCGCGATAAAGCCAAACACCGCCACTATCAGGATGAGAATCGGCAAGATGCCGACCGTTTGCATCAGATCGCTCATCAGCAATTTTTTCGCGGAGGCGGATTTCGCCACCTGCTGGGGAGTGGTTGGATTATTCATGGGACACCGCCTGGTGATGGGAGTCGTTCACGCCGGTTGCCAGCGTCATAATATTTTCTTGGGTAATACTTTGCCCGTTCAGCTCACCGGCAATGCTGCCTTCCCGCATGACGTACACGCGATCGCTCATACCGACAACTTCCGGCAATTCGCTGGAGATCATCAGGATCGCCACGCCTTTGCGCGCCATGTCGTTCATGATCCGGTAGATCTCGCTTTTGGCGCCAACGTCCACGCCGCGCGTGGGTTCATCAAGGATCAAAATGCGTGGGCCGATCGCGACCCAGCGAGAAATCAGCAGCTTTTGCTGATTACCGCCGGACAGCCCGCCCGCGCGAACCTGGGCGTGCGGAACGCGGATGTTGAGCAATTGGATGGCGTCATCGGAAATAGCCTGCGCCTTTTTGCGATCGAGCATGCCCCAGTTGGCGTCACGTTCCAGCGTCGCCATGGTGATGTTCTCTGCTGCCGCCAGCTCTAAAAACAATCCCTGCTCTTTGCGGTTTTCCGTCAGAAAGCCAATGCCGTGGTCAATCGCCTCGCGAGGGGAGTGGATCACCACCGGTTCACCGTCTACTTCAATCATGCCGCCGATGGCTTTACGCACGCCAAAAATCAGTTGAGCCAGTTCAGAACGCCCGGCGCCGACTAACCCGGCAAGGCCGACGATCTCCCCGGAGCGCACCAGCAAACTGCACGGCTGGACTTTATGGCCGTCGGTCAGGTGGTGGACGTTGAGGCGCGCTTTACCTAAGGGAATATCGCGCTCTTTGTTGAACAAATCGCTTAACGGTCGGCCCACCATCATGCGCACCAGCTCAGAGGCGTTGAGTTTGTCGCGGGTCAGGCTGCCTACATATTGCCCGTCGCGCAGGACGCTGACGCGGTCCGAGAGTTCATACACCTCCGCCATGCGGTGGCTAATGTAGATAATCGCCATCCCCTCATCGCGCAGGCGCATGATCAGTTCAAACAAGCGGTGGGTTTCACGTGAGGAGAGGGCGGCAGTGGGTTCATCCATCACCAGAATGCGGCTGTTACGGTGCAGGGCGCGGGCGATTTCCACCTGCTGCTGTTCGGCGATGGTCAACGTCATCACGCGATCGCTGGCCTTAAACTGGGCGCCGAGTCGGTCGATGACTTTCTGCGACTGCATCACCATCTCTTTACGCTGGACCAGACCGCCGCGCGACAGCTCGCTGCCAAGAAAGATATTTTCCGCCACCGTCAGGTTCGGCGCGAGCTGCATCTCCTGGTAAATCAGCGTGATGCCTGCGCTGAGCGCGTCCTTTGGCCCGCGAATGTGAAACGGCTGACCGTCGATCAGGATCTCACCGCTGGTGGCCGTATACGCGCCCGCAAGGATCTTCATCAGGGTGCTTTTCCCCGCGCCGTTCTCACCCATCAGGGCATGAATCTCACCCGGCCAGACCGTTAAATCGACCCCTTTCAGCGCGTAAAATTTACCAAACGCTTTGGCAATGTTGCGCATCTCCAGAACCGGTGTCCTGCTCATAGCGGATCTCCTGTGGGGTGGCCGATATCAGCAGTCCATCACAGGAATGTAAATGCAAAATGTCAGAAGCCGTTCATATTTGTCATATTGCGATTTTTCTTCACGGAGCGTGATATGCCGCAACCAGGACGTCACTTTTTCGCCAGTGCGCGCGGACGATTGCTGTTCTTCAATCTGCTGGTGGTGACGGTCACGCTGATGGTAAGCGGTGTGGCGGTGCTGGGGTTTCAGCATGCCAGTCAAATCCAGGAACAGGTGCAGCAGCAAACCGTTGACGACATGACCGGCAGCATGAACCTGGCCCGGGATACGGCGAACGTGGCGACGGCGGCGGTGCGGCTGTCGCAGGTGGTCGGCGCGCTGGAATACAAAGGTGAAGCGGAGCGGCTGCAGGAGACGCAACGGGCGCTGAAGCATTCGCTGGAACAGTTGGCCACCGCGCCGTTGGCGCAGCAGGAGCCGGCGCTGGTCGAGCGTATTATTCAGCGCAGCCAGGAGCTACAAAGCAGCGTGGAAGGTATGCTGCAGCGCGGGCAACGGCGACATCTGGAACGTAACGCCCTGCTCAGTTCGCTGTATCAGAATCAAAGTTATTTACGTCATCTGCAAAAGCTGACCGGCGCGCAGGATGACGTGCTGCTGGGGCAGATAGACCGCTTAATTGTTGCCGCCATTGAAACACCCACGCCGCGTTCGGTGGTGAAACAACTGGACGGCGTGATGCCCGCGCTGCCTGTGCAAAATAGCAATCAGCTGATTACCAACATCCTCACCGACTTCAACCAGGAGTTGCATAAGCTGGAGCCGCTCTCTTCTGCGCTTGAGCAGAGCGATTTGGCGATCAACTGGTATATGTTTCATATCAAAGCGCTGGTGGCGATCCTCAACAGCGATATCAACCGGTATGCTTCGCAGGTGGCGCTGATCTCCGAACAGCGGGTGGCGCAAAGCCATCAGGAACTGCAATCCGGCGCGTTGTTTATTTTGGTGTTTGCGCTGTTGGCGGTGGTGATCACCGGTTTTGCCGGCTGGTATATCTACCGTAACCTCGGTTCTAACCTGACGGCCATTTCGCGGGCGATGACCCGGCTGGCGCACGGTGAATCGGACGTTAGCGTCCCGGCCCTACAGCGGCGCGATGAGCTGGGCGAGCTGGCCCGCGCCTTTAGCGTCTTCGCCCGTAATACGGCATCGCTGGAGCACACCACCCGACTGCTAAAAGAAAAAACCAGCCAGATGGAAATCGACCGCACCGAGCGCCAGGGGCTGGAGGAAGCGCTGTTGCACAGTCAGAAACTGAAGGCGGTAGGGCAACTGACAGGCGGATTAGCGCACGATTTCAATAACCTGCTGGCGGTCATTATTGGCAGCCTGGATCTGGTGAACCCAGACTCTCCCGATGCGCCACGGGTCAATCGGGCGCTAAAAGCCGCCGAGCGCGGGGCGCTCCTTACCCAGCGGCTGCTGGCCTTTTCGCGCAAACAGTCGTTGCATCCCCATGCGGTGGAGCTGAAAACGCTGCTGGAAAATTTGGGCGAACTGATGCGCCACTCTCTTCCGGCTACGTTGACGCTGGAGATTGAAGCCCAGTCTCCCGCCTGGCCCGCGTGGATTGATGTCAGCCAACTGGAGAACGCCATTATTAATCTGGTGATGAATGCCCGTGACGCCATGGACGGGCAGGCGGGCACGATTAAAATCCGTACCTGGAATCAGCGGGTCACGCGCAGCGATGGGCGTAAGCAGGATATGGTGATGCTGGAAGTTGCCGACCAGGGAAGCGGGATGTCGCAGGAGGTGAAAGCTCAGGTCTTCGAGCCGTTTTTCACCACCAAACAGACCGGCAGCGGCAGTGGGCTGGGGCTGTCTATGGTCTACGGTTTTGTGCGCCAGTCCGGTGGCCGCGTGGAGATTGAAAGCGCTCCTGGGCAGGGAACGACGGTCAGATTGCAGCTTCCTCGCGCGGTTGTGCCGGTGCAGACACCGGTGGAGACAATCGCACAGCACACCCCGACTCGCGGTGAAAAACTGGTGCTGGTTCTCGAAGATGAAGCCGATGTGCGCCAGACGTTATGTGAGCAATTACACCTGCTGGGCTACCTGACGTTAGAGGCCGCCAACGGCGAACAGGCTATGCATATGCTGGCGGCTTCATCCGAGATTGATATTTTTATCAGCGACTTAATGCTGCCCGGCGGTTTAAGCGGTGTGGATGTGGTTAATCATGCGCTGGCACATTATCCACAACTGAACATCCTGCTGATTAGCGGCCAGGATTTACGTCCGGCGCATAACCCGGCGCTGCCGGATGTGGCGTTATTGCGTAAGCCCTTCACTCGGGGAGAACTGGCGCAGGCGCTGCGGCATTCGCGTAATTGAGATTCCTCCGCTACCCGCGCAAATACGCTTTGATTACCGTGGGGCGAGTTTCTTGATGAGGCTGGTTTTATGCAACGTTCCGCGACATTCTTACTTTTCACTCTGCTGATGATGACCACCGTATCGGCGCAGGCCGATATTATCGATGACGCCATCGGCAATATTCAGCAGGCGATTAACGATGCCTACAAACCGGACAGCGGGCGGGATTATGACGACTCTCGTGATGAAAGCTGGCAGCGACAGATGAGTGACGATCGTCGCAGACAGTATGATAATCGCCGCCGCCAGTTTGAAGACCGCCGCCGCCAACTGGATGACCGCCAGCGCCAGCTCGATCAGGAACGGCGTCAGTTAGAAGACGAAGAGCGCAGAATGGAAGAAGATTACGATCGTTAGCGCAATCTTTCGCTGGCAAGGTTATAGAGGGCAGAGACCTGTTAACAAGCCTTTAAGTGCGATGTAAACCTACCTCAGCACAATCTCCATTCCGTCATACCCGGCTTCAAGCCCTGTCGGTAGCGGATTCTCCATCATCCACAAATCAAACTGATGACTGATATGCGTCAGGATCACCCGTGGGCAGCGGATAACCTCGTTCAAGGCGATAACGGTATTTACATCGCTGTGATTGCGCGGCGGCTCGGCGCGCGGGGCGTGGCTGCAGTCGATGATAATCACCTGAGGCTGGTTATTGTGGAGAAACTTCAGCGTCTTGTCGGGAAGTCCGGCGGTATCGGAGAGCCACGCCACGCGGCTGTGCGCGGTCTCCAGCAGATAGCCAAACGTCAGCTTTGAATGGTTGAGCGGGAGTGGCGTCACCTGCAACCCTTGCAGGTTAAACACCACGAATGGCGCGACGGTATGGCTAAAATCGAGGATGCCAGGGTGCTTAAACAGATCGTCGCATCCCTGTTCATCTGGCGGACCGTACACCGGGATAGTCGCCCCCACGCCCCAGCGCAGCGGAAACAGCCCCTGCACGTGATCCATATGGTAGTGGGTGAGCAGAAACTGCTGGAAGCTGCCTGCTGGCCAGTCGTCCATCAGATGCGGGATCCCCGCGTCCAGCAGCGTCACCGCATTGTTAAATTTGACCACCCCGCTACAAGGGCGTCGACGGTATTGCGCCTGTAAGCGTGCTCGTTGGCAGGCCGCACAGTCACAGCCAAATGCCGGCACCAGTTGCGCGCCGCCGGTTCCCGTCAGCGTAATGGTCAGACTCATGGCTCCCCCCTACAACGGTTTGGTGAAGCGAAAATGGCTCATGGTATAGCCTTCGCGCTGGTAAAAGCGGTGCGCGTCAAGGCGTTGGGTACTTGTCGAAAGCTCGGTTATTTCTGCGCCCGCTTCGCGCGCGGTGGCTTCAGCCCAGGCCAGTAACTGACTACCCACTTTTAGTCCTCGTGCCTGTGGCATCACCACCAGTTCCTGGATCTCGCCAATCCAGTTGGCGTGGTGCAGATGAAACTGCAGGTGCAGACCGATCAAGCCGACGACCTGTCCGTCGAGCAGCGCCAGCTGGTAGTGCATATTGGGATCTTGCAGATTTGCGGCGTAGCCGGCGCTAAAGGCCTGCAGGTCGAATTGGCCCTGTTTCAACTCACAGATAAGCGCGTAAACCGCATCGGTATCGTATAGCGTGGCGCGGCGTAATTCACAGACAGACATGTTTCTTCTCCTTGCGTCCCATCAGTGTGAGCAGTGTATCGACAGACTGTAGCAAACTTCCATCATTGTTCAGGACGTGGCAGTCATACGGCGTGTAGCGTGCCGCACGTTCAAGGCGGGCAGCGATTTCCGTTTCGCTCTCCCGCCCACGTGCCTGCAGGCGCTGGCGTAGAATGGCCGGGGAAACCTGTAAGCAAATGGGAAGTAAAGAAGCGCCGTAACGGGCCTGCGCCTGGGGCAGATGCGCGCGCGAGCCATTGACCACCACATCAAAACCGGCGTGCAGCCAGAGGTCAATCTCTACGCCGACGCCGTAATAGAAGCCGTTGGCATGCCAGCTCAGCGCCAGCAGGTTCTGCCCGGCGCGGGTAAAAAACTCTGGTTCGCTGAGGGCAATATGGTTTTCATTCCCGGCGTTGGCGGCGCGGGTGATGTAACGGTGCGCCACCAGCAGTTGCGCAGGTTCCTGCTGGCGAAGTTCTGCCAGTAGACTGTCCTTACCGGAGCCGGACGGCCCCATCAGCCAGATCAGTTTCCCCATAGTCAGAATACCCTTTTGCCCTGACGCCAGACGTGGTCGATATGGATGTGATCGCCTTTGCGATGCGCCAGCACCAGATCCGCGCGTTTACCTTCGGCTACAACGCCACGATCGTCGAGATTTAATGCCCGCGCCGGATTGCGGGTCACCAGACGAATGGCCTGCGGCAGCGTAAAGCGGTTGGCGTCATCGTCTGCCACGCGAAATGCCGCATCGAGCAGGCTGGCGGGGTAGTAGTCGGAGGAGAGAATATCCAGCAGCCCCAGCTCAGCCAGCTTATGCGCCGCAACGTTGCCGGAGTGAGAACCGCCGCGCACGATGTTGGGCGCGCCCATCAGCACGTTCATGCCATGCTGGCGCGAGGCCTCTGCGGCGGCAAAGGTAGTAGGAAATTCGGCGATCACGCTGCCAAGTTGATGCGATTCCAGCACATGATCGCAGGTGGCATCGTCATGGCTCGCCAGCGCTATCTGGCGCTCACGACACATCTGAGCAATCGCCGTGCGGTTGGGTTGCGACCAACGTGCAGCCAGAGCTAACTGTTCTTCTTCGTAGCGGGCCATTTGCTCGTCGGTAAGTGAATACTTGCCCTGATAGTACTCGCGGTACTTCTCGCGATTGGCAAACTGACGCTGGCCGGGGGAGTGGTCCATCAGCGATACCAGCGTCACCGGCTCACGACTGACCAGTTTTTCAAACAGCGGTAGGGTGGTGTGATGCGGCAGCTCGCAGCGCAAATGCAGGCGGTGCTCGGCGCGATTGACCCCGCGCTTTTGCGTCTCTTCCACCGCGTTGATCATCTTCTCCAGATTTTCCAGACGGTCACCGCCGTCGCGCACATCGCCAATCGCCACCGCGTCCAGCACGGTGGTAATGCCGCTGGCGACCATCAGCGCGTCGTGGCTGCTCATCGCCGAGTGGGCGGGCCAGTCTACCTTCGGGCGCGGGGTGAAAAACTTGTCGAGATTGTCGGTATGCAGCTCGATAAGCCCTGGCAGCAGCCAGCCGCCTTCTCCGTCCATCGCTTGGGCCAGTTGGCTCTGACTTTCGGCAAAGGCGCGGATCGTTCCGCCCTCAATTTCCAGCGATCCTTGCACCACTTCATCTTCCAGCACCAGCTTTACATTATTGATAATCATGCTGTTGTTCCCATCAGGTGCAGGCGATCCGCGACGCGGTCGCGCACGGTTTGATCGTGAAAAATGCCGACAATTGCCGCGCCGCGGGCTTTCGCTTCTTCAATCAATGCGACGACGGCGGCGCTGTTTTTGGCGTCCAGCGAGGCGGTGGGCTCATCGAGGAGTAGAATCGGGTAATCGACGATAAACCCTCGGGCGATATTGACGCGCTGCTGTTCGCCCCCGGAAAACGTCGACGGCGCCAGATGCCACAGCCGCTCCGGTACGTTCAGGCGGGTAAGCAGGTTAGCCGCTTTGGCTGCGCACTCCTCGCGCGACACGCCGAGATCCAGCAGCGGCTGCATCACCACATCCAGCGCAGAAATCCTTGGGATCACGCGCAAGAACTGGCTGACCCAGCCGATGGTTGAACGGCGAACTTCCAGCACTTTACGCGCCGGAGCCTGCACCAGATCGACCCATTCGCCGCTGTGGCGGATGTGGATGTGTCCTTCATCCGGCAGGTAGTTGGCGTACAGCGAACGCAGCAACGTGGATTTGCCGCTGCCAGAGTGACCGTGCAGCACCACGCATTCGCCGTTTTTAACTTCCAGCGTGGCGTCTTGCAGCACCGGCAGACGCACGCCGTTTTGCTGATGCAGTACAAAGGTTTTACTGACGTTTTCAACGCGGATCGCGTTCATTTTTAGCCTCTTTAAGCATTTTTGCGTTCGATTGCCTGATGGCGCTTCGCTTATCAGGCCTACAACCGATGCCGATCCGTAGGCCGGTCGCGAAGCGCCACCCGGCAAGACAAAATCAGTTTTGCAAAACAGACGACACCAGCAACTGGGTATACGGATGATGCGGGTCGTCGAGTACGCGGTCGGTTAACCCACTTTCCACCACCTGACCCTGCTTCATCACCAGCAAACGGTCGGCCAGCAGGCGCGCTACGCCCAGATCGTGGGTGACAATAACCACTGCCAGATCCAGTTCCACCACCAGGCCGCGCAGCAGGTCCAGCAGTTTGGCCTGTACGGAAACGTCCAGACCGCCGGTGGGCTCGTCCATAAACACCAGTTTGGGATGGGTGACGAGGTTGCGGGCGATCTGCAGTCGCTGCTGCATGCCGCCGGAAAAGGTGGTTGGCAGGTCGTCGATACGCGAGGCCGGGATCTCCACTTCCTCCAGCCAACGCTGCGCGGTTGCACGAATGTCGCCGTAGTGGCGCGCCCCGGTGGCCATCAGGCGTTCGCCGATATTGCCGCCAGCGGAGACCTGACGGCGCAGGCCATCCAGCGGATGCTGATGCACCACGCCCCATTCGGTGCGCAGCAGACGGCGACGGTCGGCCTCGTTCATGCCGTACAGCGAATGGTTCTGATACAAAATCTCACCGCTCTGCGGCGTTAGTCGTGAAGAGATCGATTTCAGCAGCGTGGTTTTGCCGGAACCGGACTCGCCGACGATACCCAGCACTTCGCCAGGCCACAGGTCAAAAGAGACATCGCTGAAGCCCTTGCCCGGCGCGTAGAGATGGGTCAGGTTGTTGACTGAAAGCAGCGGTTGCGTCATTTGCTGAGGGCCTCACTCTGTTGGCGGCAGTAGTCGGTGTCGGAGCAGACAAACATGCGTTTGCCGGTGTCATCGAGCACCACTTCATCGAGATAGCTGTGGGTTGAGCCACAGATGGCGCAAGGCTCATCCCAGCTCTGCACGGTAAACGGGTGATCGTCGAAATCGAGGCTTTCCACGCGGGTGTAAGGTGGAACGGCATAGATGCGTTTTTCGCGGCCTGCGCCAAACAGTTGCAGGGCCGGCATCATGTCCATCTTCGGATTGTCGAATTTTGGAATTGGCGACGGGTCCATGACGTAGCGGTCGTTAACCTTCACCGGATAGGCGTAAGTGGTGGCGATATGGCCGAAGCGGGCGATATCTTCATACAGTTTCACCTGCATGATGCCGTACTCTTCCAGCGCGTGCATGGTGCGGGTTTCCGTTTCGCGCGGCTCGATAAAGCGCAGCGGCTCGGGGATCGGGACCTGGAAGATAATGATCTGGTCTTCCACCAGCGGCGTTTCCGGGATGCGGTGGCGGGTCTGGATCAGCGTCGCGTCTTTCGTGCGCTCGGTGGTGTTCACCCCGGTCACGCGTTTAAAGAAGTTGCGAATCGACACGGCGTTAGTGGTGTCATCCGCGCCCTGGTCAATTACCTTCAGCACGTCCGGCTCGCCAATCACGCTGGCGGTGAGCTGAATGCCGCCGGTTCCCCAACCGTAGGGCATCGGCATTTCACGTCCGCCAAACGGCACCTGGTAACCGGGGATCGCCACCGCTTTCAGAATCGCGCGACGGATCATGCGTTTGGTCTGCTCATCAAGATACGCAAAGTTGTAGCCGGAGAGGTTAGTGGTCACGGGTGGCCTCCTGTTGCAGGCGTTTGAGCAGTTCCAGCTCGGCCTGGAAATCGACGTAATGGGGAAGTTTGAGGTGCGAAACAAAACCCGCCGCCTCGACGTTATCCGCATGCGCCAGCACGAACTCTTCGTCCTGCGCCGGTCCCGTGACCGATTCATCGTATTCGGCTGCCTGTAGGGCGCGGTCCACCAGCGCCATCGCCATCGCTTTACGTTCGCTCATGCCGAACACCAGCCCGTAGCCGCGGGTAAAATGGGGGGATTCGTTTTCTGGCGCGACAAAACCGTTGACCATTTCACATTCGGTCATCAGCAGTTCACCGACGTTCACCGCAAATCCCAGCTCTTCCGGTACGGTTTCCAGTGCCACATAGCCGCTGCGAATTTCGGCGGCAAACGGGTGATTGCGCCCGTAGCCGCGTTGGGTGGAGTAGGCCAGCGCCAGCAGATATCCCTCATCGCCGCGCATCAATTGTTGCAGGCGTGAAGCGCGTGAACAGGGGTAAACCGGTGGCGTGCGGGTAATGTCGTCGGGCGTGGCACCATCATCCTCTTCACGCTTTGCCAGTCCCTGGTTGGCCAGCAGGGAAAAGACGTGCGGAGAGGCGTCCTGCGCGTCGTCTGCGCTGCGCAGGGGTGGCGTTTCGCCATTGGCCAGCAGGGTAAAATCCAGCAGGCGATGGGTGTAGTCATAAGTGGGACCTAACAACTGCCCGCCGGGAATATCCTTGTAGACCGCAGAGATTCGGCGCTCAAGGCGCATTTCTGCACTGTTAACCGGTTCGCTGACCGCCACCTTTGCCAGCGTAGTGCGGTAGGCGCGGAGCAAAAAGATGGCTTCGACGTTATCGCCGCTGGCCTGCTTCAGCGCCAGCGCGGCCAGTTCTCGGTCGGCGATGCCGCCTTCGGTCATCACCCGGTCGACGGCCAGGTTCATCTGTTGTTCGATTTGCGCCACGCTCAGTTCAGCAATGGTCTCATCGCCCCGGCGTCGGTTTTCCTGCAGGGCGTGGGCGTTGGCTATCGCCTTTTCGCCCCCTTTGACGGCGACGTACATCAGCACACCTCCACATGGGTAGTTCGCGGAATAGCCAGCAGGCGTTCGCCGCAGGTGAGGATCAGGTCGACCCCCAGCGGGAACGGATGCGGGCGTTCGGTGAGTTCGTGAATCAGGCATTCCGGTAGCTGTGGCGCGATCATGCGCTCTTCAGCGATACCGGCGCCGGTCAGACGCAGCATGCGTCCACCGCTTAAGCCAGAGACCTGCACAATCAGCGTGGCGCTGGTTTCTGGCGCGACGGCGGAACCAGCGGAGAGGGCGTTAAGCTGTTCGCTGCTGATGCGTTCGTCGGCGACGGCAAAGGCCGCCAACTGCGGCTGATCCACCAGCGGCGCGTTGGTGTGAAAACGCAGATTCTGCCGGGCGATATCGTTATCCATCGACGGCGCAAGCCATACCGGCGTGTCGCCATCGACCAGGGTCAGTAGCACGCTGGTGGTTGCCAGGCCCAGTGGCTGCCAGCCGTGTTTCAGTTGATGCAGGGCGACGATCACGCCCGGCTCACTCATGGCCTTCAGCAGGCGACGAAAGCTCTGCTGAGCATCCTGAACGGGTAAATTAAAAGCGGTTTGTAAGGTCATGCGTTATCTCCGCGTACCAGCGTGAAGAAGTCGACCCGGCTGGCGTTGATTTCGGCACGGCGTGCGCTAATCAGCGCATCGCGTTCCGCTTCCAGCGGGGCAATTAAGGTTTCCATTAGGCTCTGGAAATGCGTTTGTTCCTGCAGCAGTGCGTCAATGACCGCACACTGCTCGGCGTGTTGTTTGTTGCGGCCCAGCAGGTAGCTGTAGCCCAGCGTGCCGCTCTTCAGGCGTACCACTGCGCGGGTAAGCGTGGTATCACCGGCAAAGAAGCGGTTGCCGGTGCCGCCCATGCGAGCCTGGAGCTGCATCAGTCCGCTTTCCGGTGCGCGGATAAGTTCATAGTCTGGCGTCAGTTTGAGCGCGTGGATGCGGGCGTTCAGGGCATCGGCATTGCTGTAAGCCAGCGCGCGCATCCAGCGCTGGCGGGTCGCGGTATCGAAATGCATTCAGTGCTCCATAGTGAATTCGATCATGTCGGCGCGGGTCAGGCTGACGGAGTATTCCGCCGCGTGTTCTTCGCCTTCACGGTGGTTCAGGGTGCGCACGCACAGCAGCGGCGCCATATTGGGGATTTCCAGCACTTTGCTCTCTTTAGCCTGTGCGCGGCGGGCGCTGATGCGCGTTTGTGTGCGCAGGAGCGTCAGACCGGACTGTTCGCGCAGGTAGTCGTGCAGTGAGCCGTTGTTAAAGCCCTGCAGCAGCGGCCATAGCGTGAGGTCGGAAAAATAGTGGTCGATCTGGCACAGTGCGATACCGTTTACCCGGCGCAGGGTGCGCAGATGAATCACGTTATCGCCCTCGTTAATGCTGAGCGCATCGGCAATGTGGCTGGAGGCCGGGCGCAGAACCGCCAGCAGTTTTTCGCTGGTGGGGTGGCTGCCCTGGTCCAGCAGGTTCTGGCTAAAGCGCGCCTGGGCATTAAGCGGGTAATCGAATGGGCGCATCAGCACCAGTACGCCGACGCCCTGGCGACGCTGGACCCAACCACGCTCAACCAACTGGTCAATAGCGCGGCGCAGGGTGTGGCGGTTTACCTCGTAGCGCGCGGCAAGCTGATGCTCGGCGGGCAGATAGTCACCGCAGCGATAATGATGACGAAGCTCCTGCTCAAGTCTCGCGGCAATTTCCTGATAACGCGTTGGATAACTGGTCGGATGTGTAGACAAGTGCATAGCAATCAATGCCTCGCTAATCAGATAAAGTGCTTACGCAAACGCTGGGAAAGGAAATCCAGCAGGCTGACGGTGACGATGATTAACACCATCAGGGCGCAGGTTTGCTGGAACTGAAAGCCGCGAATCGCCTCCCATAAAGTCACGCCAATACCGCCCGCCCCCACCATTCCGACCACCGTGGCCGAGCGGACGTTGGATTCAAAGCGATATAGCGAGTAGGAGATAAGCAGCGGCATGACCTGTGGCAGAACGCCGTACAGAATCTCTTCAATTTTGTTGGCCCCAGTGGCGCGAATGCCTTCTACTGGACCAGGCTCAATGGCTTCTACCGCTTCCGAAAGCAGCTTGGAGAGCACCCCGGTGGTGTGGATAAACAGTGCCATTACCCCGGCGAACGGACCTAAACCCACGGCGACCACGAACAGCATGGCGAAGACCATTTCATTGATGGCGCGGCAGGCGTCCATCAGGCGACGCATCGGCTGGTAAATCCACCACGGTACGAGGTTATCGGCGCACATCAGGCCAAAGGGAATCGACAGCACAACGGCGAGGGCGGTACCCCAGACGGCAATTTGCAGGGTGACGGCCATTTCACCGAGATAGTCCTGCCACTGACTGAAGTCTGGCGGAAAGAAGTCGGCGGCGAAGGTCGCCATATTGCCGGAATCCTGGATCAGCGTGAGCGGAGCCATTTCGGCACCTTTCCACGAGACCACCAGCACGGCGAGAAGAATGGCCCAGCTCAGCAGTGAGAACCAGCTACGTTTGGGCGGGGCGACGGTGATGGTTTGCATGTTTAGCTCCGTGCGTAGGTTTATCGCCGGATGGCAGCTCTTGCGCCTTATCCGGCCTACAGAACATCGTCTGCCCGGTAAGCGAAACGCCACCGGGCATCAGGTTTACTGCACCGCTTTAGTCACGCTGGTCATGGCGCCCAGGGCGGCGGTCAAACGGTCAAGGTCGTCGAGCTGCGCTTTCAGCGCCGAGGTTTTGCTGGTTTTCTCTTCCTCGTTCAACCCTTTGTTGCCCTTCACGCCCTGCATCTCTTTAAACAGCGCCAGTTGGCGAATCGGTACCAGTTGCAGGTCGCTGGAGGCACGGAACGGTGCCCATCCCAGGCGTTCCAGTACGGTTTTCTGTTCCGGCGTTTTGCCGTAATTCATAAAGAAGTCGTACACCTTGTCCTTGGTGGTTTCGGAGAGGTTTTTGCGCCAGACGATCGGATCGCCCGGGATCAGCGGTGACTTCCAGATAACCTTCAGCTCTTTCAGTTTTTCCGGCGCGGAGGTTTTCAGCTTGTCGAGGTTTTCGGTGTTGTTGGTGGCGACATCGACCTGTTTGTTGGCGACGGCCAGCGCGTTGGTTTCGTGTCCGGCGTTAACGGTGCGTTTGAAGTCGCTGGCGGAGATGTTGTTTTTGGCGAAGACGTAGTAACCGGGGACGAGGAAGCCTGACGTTTAGTTGGGATCGCCGTTGCCGAATGTCAGATCCTTACGTTTGGCGATCAGATCGTTCAGGTTGTTGATCGGACTGTCTTTGTTAACGATCAACACGCTCCAGTATCCCGGGGAGCCGTCGGCAGCCACGGTTTGGGCAAACACTTGTCCGTTAGCGCGATCCACCGCTTCCATTGCCGAGAGGTTGCCGTACCAGGCGATATCAACTTTGTTAAAACGCATTCCCTGAATGATCCCGGCGTAGTCCGGGGCGAAGAAGGCGTTCACTTTCACGCCCAACGATTTTTCCATGTCCTTTAGGAACGGTTCCCACTGTGGCTTCAGGTTTTGCTGTGATTCGGTCGAAATAATGCCAAAGTTCAGCGCTTTTTCTTGCTCTTCGGCCTGCGCCGGGCTGAACAAGGTGCTGATGCTGAACATGCTGGTAAAGGCCAGCGCGGCAACGGTCTTATAGCTCATGTTGTTTCCTTAATTAGTCTTTGTTCCAGGCTATTTCACTTGCCAGCCTGGCTGCGCCAATAACGCCTGGTTTTTTAGAACTATGCAGCCTGCGCGTTCTGTTCGACGCGGTTCATGCTGCGGTAGAGATGGTCAAAACGATCGTTATCAAAATGCTGGCTGCTGCCATCAAAGAAGACGTTGCCCTGACGAAGCGCGACAATGCGTTCGCAGTAGCGCAGGGCGTAATCCACCTGATGCAGCGTGACGACCACGGTGATGCCGTCGGTCTGGTTAATGTCGCGTAGGGTGTCCATCACGATGCGTGCGGATTCCGGGTCCAGCGAGGCTATCGGCTCGTCGGCAAGGATCACTTTGGCTTGCTGCATCAGCGCGCGGGCAATCGCCACGCGCTGCTGTTGCCCGCCCGAAAGCGTGGAAACGCGCTGGTATGCAAAGTGCTCCATGCCAACGCGGGTCAGCGCCTGTAATGCACGCTGTTTCTGTTCCTGGCTAAACCAGCTAAAACAGGTGCGCCAAAACGGCGTGCTGCCGAGTGCGCCAATAAGGACGTTTTCCAGTACCGTCAGGCGGTTAACCAGATTGAACTGCTGGAAGATGTAGCCGGTGTGGGCGCGGCTTTTGCGGATATCGCGCGCCAGGCGGCCTTCATGTTGAACGGTGCGACCCAGCAGTTCGACGTGGCTACCCGGGGATTTATCACCGACGATCAAACCGCTTAAATGACGTAAAAGGGTGGATTTGCCGGAGCCAGACGGCCCAAGCAGAGCCACCATCTCACCGGAACAGATGTTCAGATCAACCGCATTGAGCGCCTGATGTTGATTGAAGGACTTGGAGAGTTTTTCGACGCGAATAATCGTTTGCATGATGCGGCCTCCCTTAAAAAAGTGGCCCCATCGTGGCGGATCAATGTGACGTTTTCGTTAAGGGATGGTTACTTGGTGATGAAGAGTTGAGCGATTTTTGATGACAGTACGGGAGGGCTGGCCTCCCGTTGGATTACTCTGTAGGTTGCTGCTGTTTGACGACGTTGATCATCCACGGCACGCCATACCGATCGCTCACTTTACCGAAACCATGAGCCCAGAAGGTTTCCTGCCAGTCCATTTCGATTTTTCCGTTTGCTGCCAGGTTATCAAACCAGCGTTTGCCTTCGTCGACGTTTTGCGTGTCGAGTACCAGCGTAAAGCCAGAGTAGTGGGCATTTCCGTCGGGGGCGCTATCGCTCATCATGATGTCGCTGCCCGCAACGCGCAGGTTGGCGTGGGCAATGGCGGTATCGGGGAATTTCATGCCTGAAGGGCAACCCTCTTCGCTGTTCTGCGCCGGTTTGGGCATTTCACCGAAGTTGATTTTGTAGAGTAGCTCAGCGCCTAATGTTTTTTGGTAGTAGGCGATAGCATCAGCGCAGTTGCCTGCGAAGGAGATATAGGGACTTAACGGCATAATCTTTACCTCAGGTAAAAGAAACCAGTTAAGTGTAGTTATCGTCTGCAAAAATAAGCCAGGCGGGAAGTATGAGCTTCCCGCCTGGCAGATGAGCTGGCGTCGGCCTGATTGACGTAGCGCCATCAGGCCATTTGCATCAGTTCTTTTTCACAAACTCAGATTTCAGCTTCATTGGGCCAAAGCCATCGATTTTGCAATCGATGTTGTGGTCGCCTTCAACCAGACGGATGTTCTTCACTTTGGTCCCGATCTTCAACATGGAAGAGCTACCTTTTACCTTCAGGTCTTTCACTACGGTAACGCTGTCGCCGTCAGCCAGCAGGTTGCCGTTGGCATCTTTAACGATCAGTTCGTCGCTGTCCTGAGCCGGTTCAGCATCGTTCCATTCGTGAGCGCATTCCGGGCAGATGAACATGCCGTTATCTTCGTAAGTGTATTCGGAGTTGCATTGTGGGCAGTGTGGTAATGACATGTGGATTTCCTCAAAAGTCAGCAGGGGCAAATGCGCCCAAAAATGGCAGATTGCCGAAAAAGGCCGCAATTATACATAAAATCCCTGCTTTTGTCGGGACTACTGCGTGATTATGCAAAATGATCTGCTGTAAAGACCCTTTGCTTTTACCTCAATGAAAGTATGGCGGAATATTTTTTAAGGGAAATTGCTACGCTTAGGTATTTAAGATAAGGTGAGGCGAAATATCTGATATTCATAGGTAACGTTGCTTACGGATGCCTAAGCCATTGTGATTGAATATCATTGACCCCCTTAATTTTAGTAGGGGGATTACGCGGGTATTTTTTAAAACTGAACTACGCTGTTTATCTTTCTTACTTATTACATAAGTGAGAGGCATCCGGCCAGCGGTTATACACCAAATTTATTTTAATAATATCAGTTGGTTGTTTTGATTTTAATTATTTCTACACGTAATTATAAAAGCCAAAAAATCTATAAATAAAACGATTGGGCTAAATAAAAGTAATGCCATTTGCGTTAAGGAAGAATTTTCCATGCACACACAGACAATATATGAATTAAGTCAGGAAGCGGAACGCTTGCTGATGCTCTCGCTTGAACATCTCAGGCAATTGCAAAAATTGCCTATGACGTCGTTGGATGATGTCGCGCTAAAACAAGGAGAGCATAGCAGACAGGTGGTTCAGCCCCTGCATTTCAGCGCGCGTGGCATGGATGTCCAGCAGGCAACGCTCAATAATGAACTGCGTAAGATTACGCGTCTGGAAATGGTGCTGGCGATTGTCGGTACCATGAAAGCGGGAAAATCGACGACGATTAACGCGATTGTGGGGACCGAAGTTTTACCTAATCGTAATCGTCCCATGACGGCGCTACCAACGTTAATTCGCCATACGCCGGGGCAGAAAGAGCCGGTGTTGCATTTTTCACATGTCACGCCTATCGATGCCTTAATGAAGGTTTTACAGCAGCGCGTACGCGATTGCGATCGCCAGCGTCTTACGCAGACTCTGGAAATTGATAAGGATATGAATGTTCTGCTGCAGCATATTGAAAACGGCGTGGCATTTGAGCGGTATTATCTTGGCGCACAGCCTATTTTCCATTGCCTTAAAAGTCTGAATGACTTGGTGCGTTTGTCAAAAGCACTGGAAGTGGATTTTCCTTTTGCCGCCTATGCCGCGATTGAGCATATTCCGGTTATCGAGGTCGAATTTGTCCATTTGGCCGGTCAGGCGAGCTATCCTGGGCAATTAACCCTGCTGGATACGCCGGGGCCGAATGAGGCCGGGCAACCGCATCTACAAAAGATGCTGAATGAACAGCTGGCGCGGGCTTCTGCGGTACTGGTGGTGATGGATTACACCCAACTGAAATCGATTTCCGATGAAGAAGTGCGCCACGCTGTCATGGCGGTCGGCAAGTCAGTGCCGCTGTATGCGCTGGTGAACAAATTCGATCAGAAAGACCGCAACAGTGACGATGAAGAGCAGGTGCGGGCATTAATTTCCGGCACGCTGATGCAAGGTGGGATTGCCCCGGAGCGAATCTATCCGGTTTCTTCGATGTGGGGGTATCTGGCGAACAGGGCGCGTCATGAGCTGATGGCTCGCGGGCGGCTGCCGGATCACCAGGTGCAACGTTGGGTACAGGATTTTGCCGAAGCGGCGCTTGGCCGACGCTGGTGCACCAACGATCTTGAGGATACGGAGCACATCCGCCATGCAGCCGATCTGTTGTGGGAGGATTCACTGTTTGAGCAGCCGATCCAGAAAGTGATTCATGCCGCTTACGCCAATGCTTCGCTGTATGCGCTACGCTCAGCGTCGCATAAGTTATTGAACTATGCGCAAAGCGCGCACGAATATCTGGAGTTTCGCGCCCATGGGTTAACGGTTGCCTATGAAAAACTGCGGCTGAACATCACGCATATTGAAGAGGATATGCAGCAGTTAGAAGTGAGTCAGGGGCGGGTGAGTGATGAAGTCAGTCATGAGGTCGAGCTGGCGCTGGAGGCTGCCGCGGCCTATCTCAATGAGCAACAGACTGAGATTCTGTGCGGCATCAACACGTTCTTTATCAAAGAAAATGTCCTGATGATGTCACAACATGGCCAGGGGGCTGGCGTTTCCTCGGCAGAAATGGCCGGAGAAATGCTGGTGTTGCACGATGAAGGGCAGGCGAAAATCGTGCTGGATAAAATGCGCTCGTCCTGTGAAGTTGTCTTGCTGGCAGCGCAGGAAAGCATCAGTCGGGATTTAGCTCTGCGCTTTGAACAGCTTGAGTCGACGCTGTCCCGGGCGCTAAATGACGCCATGCGCCCCATTGAGCAGCGGGTGAAAGAGGAGCTGAACCACGCTGGTTTTCGTGCGCGGATCCGTTTTCCGGCGTTTCATGCGGCGATGTTTAATTTCAACACCCGCCAGTTGTTCAACGAGGCCATTGAGCAGGATATTCCGGCGGAAAATGCGCCGTCAACTGGCGGTGTGGTGCGTGATACCTTCTCTCGCTGGTTGAATCAGCCCAACTGGGGATGGAATGAGTACGTCGAAACAAAAACGCGTTATCTCATTGATATGGGCGCACTGCATAAGAACCTTGTGCACTATGTCACCCAGTTTTGCCAACAAATTCGTAAAGCTTTAGCTGCGCAGGTCGATATTTCCGTTACGGCAGGTATGGCCACGTTTTTTGCTGATTTTTCACTGTGTTTGACGCAATTACAGGCGAGCCTGCGTGAGAGTTTGACCCTGCGCCAGCAAAATGAATCTGCGGTGAATGCCTTGAACGAACAACTGCAGCATCGCATTACGACTGCGGCATGGCTTTATGAAGATTCGCGCTTGCTGCGCGACGATATCAATACCCTTTTTGCAACCGAGCACACATGACTAACGTGTTACTGGAAGGCCCCGGGCGGACGCTGGAGTGTGTCTACCCGAAGTTTATGGTCGATCTGGTTCAGGGAGATGAAACCAAACGTTCCGGCGGTTTTCTGCAGCAGCAGCAGCGGCTGCGTGCGCGCCTGACGCAGGAGGTGCTATCCCAGACGCAACTGCGAGCATGGGTGTTGGCAGGCGTGTCCAGCGAGCATCTGGTGATGCGTCTAAAACTGGTGGAAAAACTGGCGGGCATGATCGATCCGGGCCATCTGGCGCTGGTACGGATCGCCGAAGGGTTGATGTTTTTACAACAAACCGAACATCCGCGTGGACTCTCCACGCCCGGTCTTCTGCAGCAGATAAATTCACTCGCTGACTGGTTTACCCAGCGCGGCGCTTATAAAGAGAAGGCGGTGACGCAACGCGGCCTGACGGTGCAAGCGGGCGAACATAGCGAGCAAATTTTTACCCGCTGGCGGGCTGGCGCGTATGACGGCTGGTCGTTACCTGGGCGCTGTTTTGTGGCGTTAGAGGAGCTGCGCTGGGGAGCCTTTGGTGACGCCTGCCGGTTAGCAAATGCCGATGTGGTGTCAATGCTAAAAGACAACCTGCGAACGATGGCTGCTCAGGCGCTGGCAGACAGCGTGAATGCGGCCCCCGCCACGCGTCATTACTATCATCATTGGCTCAGCACGCCGGTTGTTGGCGGCTCGGGTGAGCACAACGATATGTTGAGCTGGCTCGGGGACTGGTGCGATGCGCAGCGTCATCCGGTGAGCTGGTCGGTGACGCAGCGTTGGCAAAATGTGGCGTTGGGCATGCCGAGATTGTGTTCGGCGAAGCGGCTGGTTGATGCGATGGTTGAGGAGATTTTTGCACCGTCCCCGCTCATCAATTGAGCAGGAACGGTGAGTGGGATAAAGGCAGGTTTAGTGGTGCAGGGAGTCTGCCGGGGTAGCCGCCGTCTCATTGACGACCGGGTTTTTATTAAAACGTTTGGCATACAGCGCGGTGATAATCGGCACCAGAATCGCGGTGACTATCACGCTGGCGGCAACCAGCGCCGTAGCGGATGCGGCAACCGGTTCAAATGCCGGGTTAATCTGGGCGATAATCACCGGGTTTGCCACTGCAGCGCCTGCCGCAGAAGAGGCTGCTACGCCTGCCGTACCGTTCCCGCCACCAATAACGCGGTCAGCAATAATCAGCGGAATACCGGTGATGACGATAACCGCGACGCCCAGCAGGATGCCCAGCAGACCCGTATCAACGATGACGCTCAGGTTAATCGTGTTGCCCAGCGCGAAGCCGAAGAACGGGATCAGCACCGGCGTGGCTTTGCTGAAGAAGGAACGCAGATCGTGATCCAGGTTACCCAACGCAAAACCAATCAGGAACGGTAATACCGCGCCGACAAAATGGTGTGGTTCGAAGGAAGCCAGACCCGCGGAGCCGAGGATCACCATGGTCATTAACGGACCGGATTCCAGAGACATCAACACAAATGCGCCAGACTCTTCTTTGGTTCCGTACTGGTTCATCAGGCTGGCGTACAAACCGCCGTTGGTCATGTCCATCGCTGAAACAATTGCCAGTACCGAAAGACCGGCAAAGAACCCGGTTTGAATACCGGTATCAGGAATAAATGAAGCAGCAATCATTGCCACTACCCATGCCACGGCTATTTTAGTTAATACCAGTGTGCCGGATTTGCGTAATACCGTGCCGGTTGCCCGTAAATCAATAGATGCACCGATACAAAAAAACCACACTGCCAGAATCGGCACCGTTCCGCTGATCATTCCTTTGGTAAACGAACCGAAATACGCGCCGGTATCCGGAGCTAACGTATTTAACACTGCGCCTAATAACAGAGGAATCAACATCATTCCGCCAGGGATGCGTTCAATCGTGGCTTTAATTTTCATAAGCGTCCTCATCTCTTGTCGCAGGTAATACACGCGCAAGGAAATAAAAATTAATAAATTCAAGTGTTTATTGGTGTTTCTTAACAAAGAAAACAGCTATCTCTTTGTTTTATAAAATCTAACGCGGCATACGTTGAGCGTGTTGCTGCTCCCAGGGATATTGCGTCTGGAATTAGTTTGCATTCATGGGAACATTGATTCAATCAAAATAAAACGATGTTTTAGTTATCTTCATCACATATTCCGAGCAAAAGTTCCTGAGTGCTCTGATTATTAAAAAAGCTGTGATCTTTTTGTGAAGAGATTAGGTGGGTTTTTGGCTAGCAGAATAATAGTGACTGTTGTGATTGTTGGTGCAACAAAGCGATTTATTCTTGTATTTAATTGCCAGAAAATCGCAAGCATTACATGTAAAAAAGTTGACTAAGAATGACCTGATTTACGCATGTTGACGAAATGGAAATCTATATGTGAAGTTGATCACAAATTTAAACACTGTTAGGGTAAAGAGGTCATTAACCGCCCAATCAGGCGTCAACAGGTTCGGTTGTACTGCTCGTTTCTCGTCAGTGTAAGTAAACCTGCTACGCTTGTTACAGGGAATGCGTCTGTGCATTCCCCGCTCGGTGATGACCTTGACGCAGGGGCGTTGAGGGACTCGATCTGTAGCGTGACAGGGCTAAGTCTATGAGGACGAGTATGCTAAAAAGGAAAAAAATAAAACCAATTACGCTGCGCGACGTTACCATCATTGATGACGGTAAACTGCGAAAAGCCATTACCGCGGCGTCGTTAGGTAATGCGATGGAGTGGTTTGATTTTGGTGTTTATGGGTTTGTTGCTTACGCATTAGGTAAAGTGTTCTTCCCGGGGGCTGACCCCAGCGTACAGATGGTTGCTGCACTTGCCACCTTCTCTGTTCCCTTTCTGATTCGACCGCTTGGCGGATTGTTCTTCGGTATGCTTGGCGATAAATACGGTCGTCAGAAGATCCTCGCTATCACCATTGTGATTATGTCGATAAGTACCTTCTGTATCGGTCTTATTCCCTCGTATGCCTCGATTGGTATCTGGGCGCCGATTCTGCTGTTGCTGTGTAAAATGGCGCAGGGGTTCTCGGTCGGCGGAGAGTATACCGGGGCGTCGATTTTTGTCGCAGAGTACTCGCCAGACCGTAAGCGCGGATTTATGGGCAGCTGGCTGGACTTCGGCTCGATTGCCGGGTTTGTGCTGGGTGCGGGCGTGGTAGTCCTGATCTCAACTATTGTCGGCGAAGAAAACTTCCTTGAGTGGGGCTGGCGTATTCCGTTCTTCCTGGCGCTACCGTTAGGGCTTATTGGTCTGTACCTGCGTCATGCACTGGAAGAGACTCCTGCGTTCCAGCAGCACGTGGATAAACTGGAGCAGGGCGATCGTCAGGGACTGCAGGACGGTCCGAAGGTGTCGTTTAAAGAGATTGCGACCAGGCACTGGCGCAGCCTGCTGGCATGTATTGGTCTGGTGATTGCCACCAACGTCACCTACTACATGCTGCTCACCTATATGCCGAGCTACCTGTCGCATAACCTGCATTACTCTGAAGACCACGGCGTGCTGATTATTATCGCCATCATGATTGGTATGCTGTTTGTGCAACCGGTGATGGGTCTGCTCAGCGACCGCTTCGGGCGCCGTCCGTTTGTGATTATGGGTAGTATTGCGCTGTTTGTGCTGGCTATTCCGGCATTTATTCTGATTAACAGTAACGTCATCGGCCTGATTTTCGCCGGGTTGCTGATGCTGGCGGTGATCCTCAACTGCTTTACCGGGGTGATGGCGTCAACGTTACCAGCGATGTTCCCGACGCATATTCGCTACAGTGCCCTGGCCGCAGCGTTTAATATCTCGGTATTGGTCGCCGGTCTGACACCGACGTTGGCCGCATGGCTGGTGGAAAGCTCGCAGAATCTGATGATGCCTGCTTATTATCTGATGGTGATTGCGGTGATAGGTTTAATTACCGGCGTGACCATGAAAGAGACGGCTAATCAGCCGCTGAAGGGGGCTACGCCTGCCGCTTCGGATATTCATGAAGCGAAAGAGCTCCTCGGCGAGCACTACGATAATATTGAGCATAAAATCGAAGATATCGATCAGGAAATTGCTGAGCTGCAGCTTAAGCGTACGCGCCTGGTGCAGCAGCATCCGCGGATTGATGAGTAATCATGTGATTTATCATATCCACTTAAGGTTGGCTTAATCTGTGTCAGGCAAACTCTCCTCCAGAGTATCGGAGGAGAGTGTCATGAAAAACCGCATTTATGAAAGTTTGACCACCGTGTGCAGCGTGCTGATCGTCAGCAGCTTTTTGTACGTTTGGGTGAGTTCTTACTGACCTTTCGCTAATTCCACCCAAGCGCGAGTGCCGGTGGTTCCCTGACGATTTTGCAAATAGAAATGCCCGTGATGTAATTGGGTGATACGACTGACAATGCTCAGCCCCAGCCCAATCCCGCCAAAACGGCTGTCCATACGCACAAACGCTTTACTCAGCTCCCCGCATTTACTCTCATCAATGCCTGGGCCTTCATCTTCGACGGCGATAACGGCATCATGCTCTGTATTCAGGCTAATCGTAATATGGGTGCCTTCCGGGCTGTAACGATGCGCGTTCTCCACCAGATTTCGCAGCAGCATTCGTAATAGCGTCGCATCGCCACGTACGACAACGTCCGCCGTGCTTTGCGGTAGGAGCAGCGTCTGCTGACGCTGGTCCAGCATGGTGCTGAGTTCATCGTAGGAGGGCAAAATCACGTCCTCCAGCAGTTTGACGTGCTGGTAGCTCCCGGCCGAGAACGACTGTCCAACGCGGGCGAGTTGCAGCAGTTGCGACACGCTGTCCATCATTTGGTCAAGGCGGGCGATTAACGGTGAAACGTCGACCTTATGGGTTTTGGACAGTAATTCCAGATGCAGGCGAACGCCTGACAGTGGGGTGCGCAGTTCGTGGGCGACATCGGCGGTAAATAAGCGTTCGTTTTCAATGGTGCTCGTCAGCCGCGTCACCAGCTCGTTGAGCGCTGAGACGACCGCCTGGATCTCAACGGTTGAACTGTGAACTTCAATCGGAGCAAGGTTATCGGCTGCCCGCGTTTCTAACTCTTTTTGCAGATCCGCCAGCGGGCGAGTAATACGCCGCACTGCCTGGTAGCAAATCAGCAGCGTCAGGCTGACCATAAAGATACCGGGGACGATCAGGCTGGCGATGGCCTCGCGGATTTCATGCAGGATGTGGCGATCGTTGTTACGATTTTCGCGTAACGCCTGTTCGAATAGCTGTATTTGTTCGGTGCTTTCGTGCCACAACCAGAAGGTGCTAATCAACTGGAAGACCAGCAGAATAAGACCGATGGTCAGCATCAGGCGATGACGCAGCGGGAGCGGTTTTTTTAGATATTGCAGTAGCTTCACTTAGCTTTCCTCAGTGGCAACCAGCATATAGCCAAATCCCCTGACTGTGCGGATACGTGATTTACCCACTTTGTCCCGCAGGTTGTGAATGTGTACTTCCAGCGTATTGGTCGACGGTTCGTTATCCCAGCTGTAGATGTCGTTATACAGGATCTCCCGGTGTACCGGGCTGCCCGCTTTAAGCATCAGGCGCGACAGGAGTGCGTATTCTTTCGGCGTTAAGATAACCTCTTGTCCATCCATCCACACCTGGCGACGACCGATATTCAGCGTCAGGTTACTGACAATGAGTTCACTTTCACCCTGATTGTTATGACGACGCAGCAGCGCCCGGATGCGGGCATGCAGTTCTTCCAGTGCGAACGGTTTGACCAGATAGTCATCGGCGCCAACGTCCAGCCCGCTGACCCGGTCTTTCACCGTATCGCGGGCGGTGAGGATAAGCACCGGCACGGTGTATTTTTTCTGTCTGATGCGGTTCAGGAAGTGCAGGCCGTCTTCATCCGGTAAGCCCAGGTCCAGAACCACCAGACTGTAATGGCCGGTCTCCAGACACTGCTCCGCGGCACGGGCCGTTGATACGCCGTCGCAGGCATAGCCTTCTGTTTGCGCGGCGAGTATCAGTCCCTGTAATAACAACGTATCGTCTTCAACAATCAGAATTTTCATTCGTTTAGCCTCCCCGGCAGGGTTGCAGAATATCATCTGCCGCCTGATATTTCTGTGTTTGCACGCCTGTTAATCCCAGCAGGGTTGAGAAGAGATTATCCTGTGAGAAATCCTCTGAGCTTGCCCGTTTTTGCAAACATGTCTGAGAGACTTGATAGCGTTGCTGATAATCTTCTGAGAGCCACAGCAGCATCGGCACATGTTTTTGCGTATCTGGCGCAATCGAATATGGCAGGCCGTGTAAATAGATGCCATTTTCCCCTAAGGATTCACCGTGATCGGAAAGGTAGACCAGGCTGGTGGTGAAATTATCTTGATGCTCTTTCAGTATATTGATTGCTTTATCAACAATATAGTCGACGTAAAGAATGGTGTTGTCATAGGTATTGACCAACTGTTGCTGTGAACAAGTCTGGATTTCGTTGGTGTCACAGGTTGGCGTAAATTTCTTGAACTGCGCAGGATAGCGGTTGTAATAGGTCGGACCGTGGCTGCCGATGGTGTGCAGCACAATCACGCCGTCGCCTTGCAGGTTATTAATGTACTCTTCCAGCCCGTGGAACAGCACGTCATCGTAGCATTCCCCGTCAATACACTGCCCTGGCAGGTTCAGCTTAGTCATATTCTGGTGCGGTACCCGGTCGCATGCCCCTTTGCAGCCGCCGTCGTTATCGTTCCACAGAACGTTAATTCCCGCCCGCTGAATAATGTCGAGCACGCCTTCCTGATGCTGCGCCAGTTCTTCATCGTAGTGCGCGCGTGGCATTCCCGAGAACATGCAGGGGACAGATACTGCCGTTGCCGTTCCGCAGGATGTGGTGCGGGGGAAATAGACCACATCATCTTTTTCCAGCAACGGGTTGGTCTGGCGCGAATAGCCTGACAGCGAGAAGTTATCGCCGCGTGAGGTCTCGCCGAGCACCACAATCGTCAGGTTCTTACGCTTTTCTTTCACCATCAACGGATTGCGATGGGCGTCTTCGCCAATGCGCACCAGCGGCAGGTGGGCCAGCCTCTGGTGTGAATACCAGGAAGAGGTCGCCACAATGCTGTTGGATGGGCTGAGGGATTTCACCAGTTCTTTATTGTTGCGAAACAGTGAGGCGTAATCTTTGTAGAAGAACGCGGCGACCAGCACGATCAGCAGCGCGGAGATCAGAATATTCGCGCCACGGAACAGTACGCTGCGCATGGCCGGGGCGATCGGTTTGATTCTTACCCAGCAGGCAATGAGCGCGGCGAGAATGCCGCTTACTCCGAGCGTGATGAGCATTTGCGGCGTCAGCAAAGCAAAGGTTTCGGCGGGTGTGGTGTCCATCATATTGGCGATCATCGAGCGGTCAATGATGATGCCGTAGGTCATGATGAAATATTGGGCCGATGCGCCAACCAGAATGAAAACGCAGGCCACCAGGCGATTAAGCCACAGGAATGAGGCCAGCGTCAGCACAATGTTCATGACGCTGAAAGCGACGACCGGCATCGACAAAAACACCAGCAGGTTGCGCACGGAATCCAGGGGCAGTTCTTGCAGCACTTGTTTATAGAACGCAATGTTCAGGAAAGTCGCAAGATAAAATGAGATCAGGAGAAGCCAGCTGATTAGCCCAAGAGTGGGTCTTTTAAACAGGAGCTTTAACATTAAGGGGGTTCCATCGACTAAGTGGTACAAATCCTCTCAAAGTAAAATTAAGCCAACCTTAAGTTCTTAATGTTGATTTCAGGAATCGCGGGGGGCGGCGTTGGCCCGATGGCCTTACACCATCGGGCAACGACGACTGTTTGTGTTAGTTATTGTTTACCGGAGCATCCAATGGATATGGGTTTTTATGGATCCGATTGTAGTTCAGTGCATACAGCGCGGTGATGATCATCAGTGTGACGAATGACCACATCACCTCTTTGGCACCGGAACCGACAACCGCCCAAATGCAGTAAACAAAAGCGATAAAGGTCACCAGTAAGTACATCGGACGCGCTTTACCAAAGTGACCATGGCCGAGCAGCAGCAGCGCGGCGCAGGTGTACAGATACGGCACCAGCGTGAAGATAACGGAGACCGAAGAGACCAGACCAAACTCTTTCGCAGCGTTTGGCGACATGCTGCTGAACTGGAAGATGGTCATCAGAACGCCGACGATAATTAACCCGGCTACCGGCGTACCGGCTTTGTTAACGCGGGCAAAAATCGGTGGGAACAGGCCGTCATCGGCTGCCGCTTTGGCGGTTTGCCCGGCAAGCAGCGTCCAGCCGCCCAAGGAACCAAGGCACCCGGCCGCGGCACAGAAGGAGACAATCGCCCCAGCGGTGTCACCCAGCGCCATGCGTGCGGCATCACCGAACGGGGAGGCTGAAACACGCAGCGCCGCGTTAGGGATCATACCCATAATCGCCGTGGTGGAGAGCACATAGCAAACGGCGGCAATCAGCACGCCGCCCATGGTGGCGATAGGCACGTTACGTTTGGGATTTTTAACCACACCTGCCGCGACGGAGGCGCTTTCCACGCCGATAAATGACCACAAGGTTACGTTCAGAGTGCTTTGAATCGCACCGAAGGTGTTCATGCCGCTGACGTTCCATGCCGCCATATAGGTTTCACCCCGGAACCAGAACCAGCCGAAGACGGCAATACCGACAATTGGCACCAGCGCCAGTACCGTTGCGACGGCCTGTACACGGGTGATCATTTTTGGTCCGACAATGTTCAGCAATACGAAGATCCACAGTACCACGACGCAGGTCAACGTCAGGACCAGCGGATCTTTTAAGATGGGGAAGAAGTAGCTCAGGTAACCGACGCCAATAACCACCATGGCGATGTTACCAATCCAGCAAGCCAGCCAGTACAGGACGTTGGTCTGGTAGCCCAAAAAAGGACCGAAACAGCGGCGGGCATAAGCGTAAGAACCACCGGGACTGGAGTCTAAGGACGACATTTTCGCGTACACCATCGACAGCGCCAAAGCACCGATAATAGTGACCAACCATCCGTAGATTGCAATCCCGCCAGTTGACGCAAGGTTTGCGGGTAGCAGGAATACACCGGAACCCATAATATTCCCCGACACCATAAGGGTGACGGGGATTAAGCCCACTTTGTGAGCATCAGCATCCGTCGACATATTTAGTAACTCCTGATAAGGATAAATGACGTCTTATCATACCTCTTCAGAAGACTATTTTATGATGGCGGACTGGGGGTATCGCTAATGCTGATATTATTATGGCTTATCGCTAACTGATTAAAAATCAGGCAGCGGATGGCTCCCTATGTTGACTGACATAATGCAGAGGCGTCATCCCATAGAACTCTTTGAATACGGAAATAAAGTACGAGGTACTGTTATATCCGCACAGTTGAGAGACCTGGGAAATGTTTTTGCCATCCATCAATAATTGATTAACGGCATAACGCATGCGACACGTGGTAATTATTTGGCTGTAACTTGTATTTTCACTTTTGAGCTTTTTCTTTAACAAACTGGGGCTCAGGCATAAGCAACTGGCAACCATGCTTAAATTCCAGTCTTTATGTATATCGCTCTCAATAATGTGATAAACGCTGTCGCTGATACGACTGCGTAGTATATGCATGAGCAGAGAAATAAACTTTTTGCTGCCGAGAAAGCGTGATAACACCGTGAACAGTAGCGAGCGCGTGCGCACACTTTCACCTTCGTCCATTGTGTCCATTACGCTATATTGGGCAGCCACCCGGAAGACATCCGGCGTCAGACAGACGGCGGTCATCACTGGGTTGGCACTGCGTTGCCAGAGTGGGATCTGTGAAAGGTCTTTATTTAAAAAACGTAGATAGTCTTTAATGATATCACGGCTGATATGTACGACCAGTGCGTTATTAAGTGATGAGAAATCGATAATATTATTATCGCATGCTACCAGCGCCATATGATTAGCTTTTAAGCTGATGGCTTCTTTACCGTTAATCCTTAACCAAACATCCTTCTCCGTTAATACAACAACACAAGCTGCTCTGCTGCAAACCCTCATACCCAAACTCCAGGAATATGAACATAAAACACCGTAGCTCACCATCAGATGAACCATATCGGCTAAATTGAAATTGTATGATGAATCCAGGACCGCATTAAAATAACGTGTCTGAAATTAATTACAATGTTTGGTGGGATTTTTCTTATGTACACTTTTTTTTACGCAAGTGGAAACGTGATATTTGCGTATAAAAAAAGCGCGGGGTGGTCCCGCGCAAAAAGGTATGACAATGTTATTGTTTTGCAGCAATACTCAGGAATTACTCAAGCATGACATGTCTACCTTAAAAATCGGACTATCTATAAAGTGACATTATGCTTTCACGCACATGACGTGATATACACCGTCAATAATTTCCGTTCCTTCGGTTTCATGTTCAAATCCAGGGAAGTGGTGGTCCCAGGACTGCAACGAACGTAGATAACTAATCTGCGGGCTATTGGCGTCGCCAAAGTTTTCCCCGGACAGCAGCATTGGAATTCCCGGTGGGTAAGGAATCACGGAATTCGCAGCTATACGACCCGGCAGATTTTCAATGGCCACCATCTCAACGTTATCGCTGACTATCGCGTTATAGGCTTCACGCGGGGTGATTTCAGCAACGGGCAGGCCGGAGTAGGCCGCGTTGAGTCGGCTGCCAGGGTTATTCTCTTTCAGCCAGGCAAACATGGTGTCGCCCAGATCGTGAATGCCCATGTTGGCGTAAGTGTCAGGATGTTCCTCAACCAGTTCTGGCATCACCTGCGCCAGCGGTGTATTGGCATCGTAATGGTGTTTGAATGAGCACAGGGTATTGATCAGCGTGCCCCATTTCCCACGGGTAATCCCCATTGAGAACAGGAACATAATCTGGAAATCGGTGGTACGGGTCGGCACGATACCGTGGCGGCCAAGCCAGGCGGTGACCAGCGCTGCCGGTACGCCGCTCTCTTCCAGTTCGCCATCATCGCCCATCCCCGGCGCCAGAATACTGACTTTGATTGGGTCCAGCATGCTCCAGTTATCCGGCAGGTCTTTAAACCCGTGCCAGGATTCACCCGGACGCATCACCCAGCAGTTCTGGTCAGTGGTCAGGAGTTGGGTTGGCGCATCGGCAAAGTCATAGGTTTTGCCGGTTTGCGGGTCAGTTACCACTTCTTTGTTCCACGGTTTGAAGAACCAGTCGCCTTCGGCGGAAAATTCTTTGTACAAACGCGCCATAGCCTGACGGAAATCGACCGCTTCGTCGATCACTTCCTGGGTGAGCGACAGACCGCTGTTGCCGTCCATCATGGAGACCGCCACGTCGTTTGATGCGCAGATGGCATACAGCGGAGAGGTGGTGGCGTGCATCATGTACGCCTGGTTAAAGCGGGAGAAGTTCACGGCCCCACGACCTTCACGGACGTGAATGTAAGACGCCTGAGAGAGCGCGTTCAGCAGTTTGTGGGTCGAGTGGGTCGCAAAAACGGTAGGACCGTTATGATCGCCCGGCGCGCCACGCATAGCGTAGTGATCGGCATAAATTGGGTTAAAGCGAGCATAGCCGTACCAGGCCTCATCGAAGTGGATGCGATCGCTGGTTTGCGCGAGCAGGTCCTGGGCCTCTTTGGCGTTGTAGCAAACACCGTCATAAGTACAGTTGGTCACAACGCTGTAAGACGGTTTTTGCCCGGCCTTGCCCTTGGTCAGCGGGCTTTCGCTGATTTTTTTCTGCAATGTTTCAGGTTGCATTTCTTGCGGGTAGATAGGGCCGATAATGCCGTACCGGTTGCGACTTGGCACCATGTACACCGGTTTTGCGCCGGTGAGGATCAACCCCTGCTCGATAGATTTGTGGCAGTTACGATCCAGCACCACGACGTCGTTTTCGGTCATACAAGCCTGCATGATGGTGCGGTTAGAGCCGGAAGTCCCGACCACTACGGACCAGGAGCGGTCAGCGCCAAACACGCGGGCGGCATATTTTTCGCTCTCGCCAAATGCGCCGGTATGATCCAGCAGTGAGCCGAGCGATGCGCGTTCAATACCCATGTCGCTACGGAATAAGTTTTCACCGTAGTAATCATGGTAAAAACGACCCGCCGGCGTTTTGGTAAATCCGACACCGCCCTGGTGACCAGGCGCCGCCCAGGAGTATTCATGGATGTCGCCGTACTTCATCAGCGCGCTGAACAGTGGCGGCAGAAGCTGCTGGCGGTAACGGGTCATCGCCGCAACGGCACGTCCGGCAATAAAGTCTGCGGTATCTTCCATAATCCAGGCGAATTCATCGACAAGCTCCAGCAGGTCGCGATCCAGCGATGCGGTGGCTTTTTCGCGATCGCCCAGCAGGAAAACGGGAACGTTTTGCTGGCGCTCGTGGAGCTTGCCGATCAATTGCCTGACGTTCAGGTGCTCGTCTTGTTGTTCCATTTGATAGCTGAACATCAGGCAATCAATGGCTTCATTAGCGGCGAGGATTGCGTAACCATCGTCGAATGAGGTGGACTTAATGACGGTAACATTTTGGCGGCTTAATGCGTCAGCCAGACGTTCGACAGCGCTACCGACCCAGGTGTCCTGATGCAGAAACTCACTTTCAACAATTAATACTTTCATCATCTTTTACCCGGTTGTGGAAAGGTTGCAATTTATGGATTGCAGACACACCGTATGAATGTGACGCAGGCAAGTATTATCCTGACAAAATGGGCTGTAAAGCGGGTGATAAATAGTCTGATTTGTGTTTAATTTGTTTTTAAACAAATGGTTATGTTTGCTTATTGGCGATTTTTCACCGCTGTTTATCGACAGGGGGAATATTTTTTTGGCTGATACTGATATCGGCGAACGATAGGGATCGTAGGCTGGGGTAACGCCGGTGGTTTCTGGCTGCTCAGCCAGCCATTGTTTGCCGGCGCTGCTGGCTCAGTTTGCGGTACTGCTGCGGCGACATGCCGACAAACTTGCTGAAGGTGTCATAAAAACGGCTGCTGGATCGGAATCCGGCGGTCAATGCGACGTCAAGAATGGTTTTATCGGTATCGCTAAGCAATGCGCGGACGTGATTGATCCGCATTGCGGTGATGTACTGCTTCATGGTGAGTTGCATCACGCGCTGGAAAATCCCCATCGCGTAGTTAGCGTTGAGCTTCACGTGTTCCGCGACGTCGTTGATAGTGAGCACCTGATCGTAGTTATCGGCAATAAAACTCAGCATCTGGCTTACGTAAAACTGGGCGTGCCGCGAAACGCTGTTTTTGTGCGTCCGTGAAGTTTTATTGACCAGGATTGGCTGCCAGCCGGAAAGGCTAAACCGCTTGAGCATCAGACCAATTTCATCAATGGCGAGCTGGCGAATTTGCTCGTTCGGGTTGCTCAGCTCCTGTTGCCAGCGCTGAACTTCAAAGGTGCTTAGCTGCTGCGATGCCAGCGATTTGATGACCATGCCATGGGTAACGTGGTTGATCAGTTCGCGATCCAGCGGCCAGGAAAGGAAAAGGTGCATCGGTAAATTGAAGATAGCCATGCTTTGGCAACGGCCCGGACGCGTGAGCTGATGCGGCGTACAGGCCCAGAAAAGCGTAATGTGTCCCTGTTTTATCTGCACCACTTCGTTGTTGATGAGGTACTCAACGTCGCCATCAAACGGCACATTAATCTCCACCTGCCCATGCCAGTGGCTGGCAGGCATAGCATGCGGTGAGCGCAGCTCAATATCCATCCGTTGATATTCTGAGTACAGCGACAATGGGCTGCGGGTTTGCTCTTCATCGCTGCTGCACATGTGCGGATCGGGGGGAAGAGGCGATGTCGGTAATGTACTCATGGTTGCTCCATTTCCTGAATTATCAGAATCATGTCATTTGCTGCGCATTAAGGCTGAGAATCAGGACACAAATCGGACCGATATCATTGAGCATAGTGAGATTTTGGGGCCGCATACTCTGCTTTTTGTGCAATTTTGTCCCATAAACTCAGATCCAGTATGGGACAAAGAGGCGATCTGAGTTTATGGGAATGCTCGCCAGGGAAGTCGGAAGTTTTCATCTATGCGCTGTGCCACCATGATTGTGTTCACTAATGTTCTGGAGAGTCATGATGTCTGCACCCAAAATTACCTTTATCGGCGCCGGTTCCACGATTTTCGTCAAAAATATCCTCGGGGACGTCTTTCATCGCGATGCGCTGAAATCTGCGCATATCGCCTTGATGGACGTCAATCCTACTCGGCTGGAAGAGTCACACATTGTGGTGCGTAAGTTGATGGACTCAGCGGGCGCGTCCGGGCGTATCACCTGCTATACCGATCAAAAAGCGGCATTGCAGGATGCTGATTTTGTGGTGGTCGCTTTCCAGATTGGTGGCTATGAACCTTGTACCGTTACCGATTTTGCGGTGTGTAAACGTCATGGTCTGGAGCAGACGATTGCCGATACGCTGGGGCCAGGCGGCATTATGCGCGCGCTGCGCACTATCCCGCATTTATGGCAGATTTGTGAGGATATGACCGAAGTCTGCCCGCAGGCCACCATGCTTAACTACGTTAACCCGATGGCGATGAACACCTGGGCAATGTATGCGCGCTATCCGCATATTAAGCAGGTTGGATTGTGTCACTCGGTGCAAGGGACAGCGGAGGAGCTGGCCCGCGATTTGAACATCGACCCGGCCTCTTTGCGCTATCGCTGCGCCGGGATCAACCATATGGCGTTTTATCTGGAACTTGAGCGTAAAACGGCTGACGGTGCTTATGTGAATCTCTATCCGGAGCTGCTGGCGGCCTATGAATCTGGTCAGGCGCCGAAACCGAATCTTCACGGTAATACCCGTTGTCAGAACATTGTGCGTTATGAAATGTTCAAAAAGCTGGGCTATTTCGTCACTGAGTCGTCGGAGCATTTCGCGGAATATACGCCGTGGTTTATCAAACCAGGGCGTGAGGATCTGATTGAGCGCTATAAGGTTCCACTGGATGAGTATCCAAAACGCTGTGTGGAACAGCTGGCGAACTGGAACAAAGAGCTGGAAGAGTACAAAACGGCGGCGCGGATCGAGATTAAACCGTCACGTGAATATGCCAGCACTATCATGAACGCTATCTGGACCGGTGAACCGAGCGTGGTGTATGGCAACGTTCGCAATGACCATCTGATCGATAACCTGCCGCAAGGCTGTTGCGTGGAGGTGGCTTGCCTGGTCGATGCGAATGGTATCCAGCCAACGAAGGTGGGTACTCTCCCGTCACATTTAGCGGCCATGATGCAAACCAATATCAATGTTCAGACCCTGCTAACGGAAGCCATTCTGACGGAAAATCGCGATCGCGTTTATCACGCGGCGATGATGGATCCGCATACCGCCGCGGTATTGGGGATTGAGGAGATTTATGCGCTGGTGGACGACCTGATCGCGTCTCATGGCGACTGGCTGCCGGCCTGGTTACACCGTTAACACACCATTACGCCGGGCAGAGCATCCGGCGTTTAACCTCTGACGTTTCCTCTAACAGAAGGCGGGCGCTGGTAACGGCGACCCGATACCCTATGAGCATCTCTCTGAAAACAAAACTCAGTTACGGATTTGGAGCGTTTGGTAAGGATTTCGCCATCGGTATTGTGTACATGTACCTGATGTATTACTACACCGACGTGGTGGGATTATCGGTGGGGCTGGTCGGAACGTTGTTCCTGGCGGCAAGGGTCTGGGATGCGGTAAACGATCCCATCATGGGCTGGATTGTGAACGCCACCCGGTCGCGGTGGGGAAAATTTAAACCCTGGATCTTACTCGGTACGCTGGCGAACTCATTGGTGCTGTTTTTGCTTTTTAGCGCACATTTGTTTGAGGGCACTGCGCAAGTCGTATTTGTCTGCGTGACGTATATATTATGGGGAATGACCTACACCATTATGGATATTCCATTCTGGTCGCTGGTGCCAACTATTACGCTGGATAAACGCGAGCGTGAACAACTGGTGCCGTTCCCTCGTTTCTTCGCAAGCCTGGCTGGGTTTGTCACCGCGGGGGTAACGCTACCCTTTGTGAGCTATGTTGGCGGGGCCGATCGCGGCTTTGGTTTCCAGATGTTTACGCTGGTGCTGATTGCATTCTTTATCGTTTCTACCGTTGTTACGCTGCGTAATGTGCATGAGGTTTATTCGTCAGATAGTGAGGCAACGGCGGACAGCAGTCGTCTTGGGCTGAAAGCGATCGTTGGGCTCATCTATAAAAACGACCAGTTATCCTGCCTGCTAGGCATGGCGCTGGCTTACAATATTGCCGCCAATATCATTGCTGGCTTTGCCATTTACTATTTTACTTATGTGATTGGCGATGCAAGCCTCTTCCCGTACTACATGTCTTACGCAGGAGCGGCAAACCTGCTGACGCTGATTTTCTTTCCTCGATTGGTAAAAGCGTTGTCACGACGGATCCTGTGGGCTGGGGCATCCGTGCTGCCGGTGCTCAGCTGTATCGTTTTGCTGGTGATGGCGTTAGCCGGTTTTCATAACATCTTACTCATTGTTATTGCTGGTATTTTACTGAATATTGGTTCAGCGCTTTTCTGGGTGTTGCAGGTCATTATGGTGGCGGATACCGTTGATTACGGCGAATACAAACTGAATGTACGTTGTGAAAGTATCGCTTATTCAGTGCAGACGATGGTGGTAAAAGGAGGGTCTGCATTTGCCGCTTTCTTTATCGCAGTGATACTTGGGGTGATTAATTACGCGCCGAATGTCGCGCAGTCTGCAGAAACCATTGTTGGTATGCAATTCATTATGATCGCGCTACCTGCACTCTTTTTTGTGGTGACCTTAGTCCTTTACTTCCGCTTTTACCGACTGAACGGCGACACGCTGCGCAGGGTCCAGATTCATTTGTTGGATAAGTACCGTAAGGTGCCGCAGCAGCATGAACAACCGGATATCCCGGCTATTGCGATAGTCACCCCAGGTGATGTGAAGGCGTAGCTATGGAATGGCATTCGTGGATTGGGTATTTGGCGGCTAGCCTGACGACGCTCTCATTCTTACCGCAAGCGATTAAGGTCATTACCACCCGCAACACGCAGGGTATCTCCGGTTTAATGTATGTAATGTTTGTGTGTGGGCTGGTGTTGTGGCTGATTTATGGATTATTGATTGAAGATACTGCCGTCAGCATGGCGAACTTTCTGACACTCCTGTTCGCCTTGCCGATTCTGGTTATGAAGTCTCGCAATGGGTAGGGCAGATTGCCGGATAAGCGTCAGCGCTATCCGGCAGTTTTTAACTGTCTGTTGTGCCAGCCCGCCAACACGAGCACCGTGGTTAGCGCACCGAGCAGGGCGCAGAACATATCCGACTGGGTATCCCACGGGTCGCCCTGCGTCCCGAGAAAATCATCCGCTCCCTGACCCATCGCCAGCGCCGCCCACCATTCGATCAGCTCATACATCGCGCTAATCGCCAGCGCCACGCAGCAGACCAAAAATGCCAGCATTTTGCGGCCACGAACTATATTACCGCGCACTAAAATCTCTCTTGCCGTCAGGGCGGGCACCAGACCCTGGAAGAAGTGACCCAGCTTGTCATAGGGGTTACGACTGAGATCCAGCCACTCCTGAACCTGAAAACCGACAGGGACTTTAGCGTAGGTATACATACCGCCGACCATCAGAATGATGGCGTGCAAGAAAATGAGCGTGTAGAGCAAGGGCGTCAGCGGGTAGCGCTTCACGGTCGCCAGCAACAGTGGGACGACAATAATGACCGGCGTAACTTCCATCAGCCAGGTGATTTTCTCCGTGGCTGAGATACCGGTGTAGATAAGTATTAGCGCCAGAAGCAGCGCGCCAGAGTGCAAGATTGTGGAGTTCAGTGTGCGGAGCATGGCGAATTCACAAGTAATGGAAAAGGTTACTATTCCCTGTGAGCGGCAAAAATTCAACGCCAGTAAATGGGGGGATAAAGTTGGCCCGGGGGGATCACTGGACTGACGCCAAAAATCTGTTGTCAGTCCAGTGCCGGGCCGAATGGGTTACTTCGCGCAGTTAGCGCATTGTTTGCTGACGATTTGCTGGAAGAAATCGTTGCCTTTGTCATCGACCAGAATGAAAGCCGGGAAATCTTCGACTTCGATTTTCCAGATAGCTTCCATACCCAGCTCCGGGTATTCCACGCATTCCAGATGTTTAATACTCTGCTGCGCAAGTACCGCTGCCGGGCCACCAATGCTGCCTAAATAGAAGCCACCGTGTTTGTGGCAGGCGTCTGTCACCTGCTGGCTACGGTTACCTTTTGCCAGCATGATCATGCTGCCGCCGTGAGACTGTAGCAGGTCAACATAGGAGTCCATACGACCCGCAGTGGTTGGCCCTAAAGAGCCGGACGGATAACCCGCAGGTGTTTTGGCCGGGCCCGCGTAGTAGATAGGGTGATCTTTCACGTACTGCGGCAGACCTTCGCCGGACTCAATACGTTCTTTTAGCTTCGCGTGGGCAATATCGCGACCGACAATGATGGTGCCGCTCAGCGACAGACGGGTAGAAACCGGATACTGAGAGAGCTGAGCGAGGATCTCTTTCATTGGGCGGTTAAGGTCAACTTTAACCACTTCACCTTCGCCTGCCTGGCGCAGCGACTCCGGAATGTACTGGGCTGGGTTATGTTCCAGTTTTTCGATCCAGATCCCTTCGCGGTTAATCTTGGCCTTGATGTTACGGTCTGCGGAGCAAGACACACCCATACCAACCGGGCAGGATGCGCCGTGGCGAGGCAGGCGGATCACGCGGATATCGTGCGCGAAGTATTTCCCGCCAAACTGGGCGCCGAGGCCGAGTTTCTGCGCTTCTTCCAGTAGTTCCTGTTCCAGTTGCAGATCGCGGAACGCCTGGCCGTGCGCATTACCTTCAGTCGGCAGTGCGTCATAGTAGTGTGTGCTGGCCAGCTTCACCGTTTTCAGGGTGCTTTCCGCTGACGTGCCGCCAATGACGAATGCAATGTGGTACGGCGGGCATGCTGCGGTACCCAGCGTGCGCATTTTCTCAACCAGGAAGTTTTTCAGTTTGCCGGGCGTGAGCAGCGCTTTGGTTTCCTGATACAGATAGGTTTTGTTCGCTGAACCGCCGCCTTTGGCCACGCACAGGAATTTGTATTCGTCACCATCCACGCTGTACAGGTCGATTTGTGCGGGTAGGTTGGTGCCGGTATTCACTTCTTTGTACATATCCAGCGCCGCGTTTTGCGAGTAGCGCAGGTTATCTTCAATATAGGTATTAAATACGCCCTTGGAGAGTGCCGCTTCGTCGCCGCCACCGGTCCAGACGCGCTGACCTTTTTTACCCATGATAATTGCCGTACCGGTGTCCTGGCAGGTTGGCAATACGCCTTTAGCCGCGATTTCGGAGTTTCTCAGGAACTGCAGCGCTACGTATTTATCGTTTTCGCTGGCTTCGGGATCATGGAGAATTGAGGCGACTTGCTGTTGGTGTTCAGGGCGGAGCATGAAGGAGGCATCGTGGAAGGCTTGTTGGGCCAGTAGCGTAAGTGCTTCAGGGGCTACTTTCAGGATTGTTTCGCCTTCAAACTCGCCGACGCTGACGTGATCGGAGGTCAGCAGGTAGTACTCAGTTTTGTCTTCCCCCAGTGGGAAAGCCGCCTGATAAGTGAATTCAACTTTTGACATTTGCTTCCAGCCTTTTCATTTTTCTCAGGAATTTTAAAATTCTCTGTGTCTTGACGGTGGCGTGCCGTTCCAAAGCGGACGGCACGCGCACTGTAATTACAGGAAACCGTACATTGCAGCGAAGATCCAACCAAAGACACAGGATACGCTCACGCCGATCAACCCAGGTAGAATGAAGCTGTGGTTGATAACGAAACGGCCAATGTGGGTGGTGCCGGAACGGTCAAACTGAATAGCCGCCAGATCGCTCGGGTAAGTCGGCAGAATGTAGTAACCGTAACATGCCGGAGCGGAAGCAACGATGTACGCTGGATCAACCCCAATTGCCAGTGCGACCGGAACAATCGCCGCCAGCGCCGCAGCCTGGGAGTTTACAAATTTGGAAACCAACAGCAGAACAATTGCATAGGCCCACGGATACTCTTTCACCATATTGCCCAGCACACCTTCGATTTCCGTCATGTGCGCGCCGAACATTGTTTCGGCCATCCAGGCAATACCGTACACCGCCACAATCGCGATCATACCGGAACGGAAGACTTCGTTTTTAGATATTGAAGCGGGATTGGTCTTCGTCAGGATAATAATCAGCGCACCGGTCAGCAGCATGAACATCTGGATAACCAGTACCATTGACAGCGGTTTGCCGCTGAAGGTAGGGCGCAGCTCAGAGAACGCGCCGAGCACGGCAACAACGGCGATAGCGGCAAGGAAGATCCACATGGCCAGCCAGTTGCTTTTCGGCAGCTTTTTGTCTAACAGTGTGGCGGTATCGCCATAAACGTAGTTGTGGTTTTCAGGAACGGAAATAAACTTCTGGAACTCTTCATCTTTATCCAGATCTTTACCGCGGAACCAACTGAAGATACCGATCGCCAGGATACCCAACAGGGTAGACGGGATAGTGATGCTGAGCAGGTCGAGGAATTCAAGATGCTTGCCTTCAAACGTTACGTTACCCAGCATTGCGACCAGTGATACAACGGCCACGGACACCGGGCTGGCGATAATCCCCATCTGCGCACCGATAGAACTCGCCGCCATCGGACGTTCCGGGCGAATATTGTTCTTAATGGCAACGTCATAAATGATTGGCAGGATGGTGTAGACCACGTGGCCTGTACCGCAGAGAATCGTCAGGGTGCAGGTAACGAACGGGGCGACGATGGAAACGTATTTTGGGTTACGGCGCAGCAGCTTTTCAGCGATTTGCAGCATAACGTCAAGGCCGCCGGAGGCTTGCAAGGTTGCCGATGCGGCCACCACGGCAATAATAACCAGCATTACATCTACAGGTGGTTTACCCGGCTGGAGATGGAAAACGAAAACCAGAATGACCAGGCCGATACCGCCTAATAAACCCAGCGCGATACCGCCCTTTCTGGCACCATAAAACAAACATATTAATATTATAAGAAGTTGTATACTAAATAACATTTTATTTACCCTCGCGAAAAAACCAGTCAATTTTTTGAAAAATGGATCTGTGCCACATTCTTTTTTGCCGGAATAGGCATCAAAAAATGGTCAGTATTCGATATGTCCGTATTTGCGATTAATGTTCAAATGTCTTGCTAGAATGTTTTTTTAACGTTATGGCGATATTTAGCTTTTTTCTGTGGCTTTGATCAGAGGAGAGAATCCTCAGGCGATGGGAAGCAGAGCTGGACATGGAGAGCTGCGGTTGACGCTGTAATTTATCTGTTTTGCGTTTTCCGCTATTTCGTGAACCACCGACAGAATGGGTGAGTAGGTTATTTGTGTGATCACGCTCACGCCATTTCATAATGTGATGAGGTTGGCGTGCGGATACTTTTATTTGCTCACAAAAATGTACGGTGTCCATGGTACGTAGCATGGTCTCCATTGCTACCAATCTAGATTTTGTATGTCTGGTTAATTTCAGACTAATCCTTTATGGGTAAAAATACACACTCTGCGAGATAGATAATACTTAATTAACTTTTGTTAGCGATTTTGAAATTAAAAACAGTGTGACGTTAATCAATATTAAAATAATACATTTAACATGCTGGATACAAATATATTTGATCTAACGCAAATTTATAATTCTGCAGCATGATTCAGAAAAGAAGGGATTTTTCATTATTTTAATAATTGTTACTTTCAAATAACAAATAATCCCAAATTGTTTTTATTGGCAATATTGTTTTAGTAATGAGTAATGTTCAGCCTGAACGCGGTAACGATAGACCGGTCTACCGGTTACGCCATAATGGATGCTGGTAAATAGGATGTGACAATTGACGAGCCAGATAAGATATTTACGGCAAGAAACGCGCGAGATATTGACCTCGTTGGCCAGTTCATCGGTGGAGAATTCCTGATCCTGATGCTCATCAATCCACTGGCACAGCGTGCGTAACGTTTGTGGCGTTAATCCTTTAGGTAAGCGCCGCGCTTCCTGTTCATTGGAGGAGCTGCCGTGAATCAACTGGTCAAGCTCAGACTGTTCATAGTACTGATGCTTTTCCATCTCGGTTTTCTTTTGTAGCCAGCCGGTCAGCGCCTCTTCAAAACGGGACGCCTGGAACGGTTTGATCAGGTAGTCAACGACACCATAGTGGAGAGAGTCTTTGATGGTGGTCGCGTCAGCGGCGGAAGAGATGACAATGACATCACACTTGCAACCTTCGCTGTGCAATACAGGCAACAGATCCAGACCGTTTTCTTTTTGCATATAAATATCAAGCAAAATCAAATCGATATGATTACCGCTATGAAAGATTATCTCTTTTGCTTTCTCCAGCGTGGAGGCTGTGCCGCAGCAATGAAAACCGGAGAGTTGCGCGACATAACGGCGGTTTAATTCCGCTACCATTGCATCGTCATCGACAATTAAGACATTGATCATCTGCTGGCCCTCTCACCATTCCACGGTAACTGTACAAAAAATTGGGTGAAGATCCCAGGTTCAGACTCGACGGAAATATTGCCGCCAACGTTTTCAACCTGTTGTTTAACAAGCGCTAAACCAACGCCCCGTTCGGTTCCTTTTGACGAAACGCCTTTCTCAAAGATGTGCTCAATGTGTTCGGGAGCAATCCCCGGACCATCGTCATTCACTTCGCAATGCAACCAGCCGTGTCGATAATGCAAGGATACGCTGATCTCGCCACCAGGTTCTTGACCTAGCGCCTCCAGGGCGTTTTCAATCAAATTCCCCAGAACGGTAATCAGCACAGCCACCTGATCTTCGTTGCTGTTTTCCGGTAACTGACTTTCATTGCTGATCACCAGGCTATGGCCTAAATCAGATGTGCGATTAATCTTACTGAGTAAAAATCCTGCGATCACCGGGGATTTTATTTTTCCTAACAGTGAGCCAATCTCTTCCTGATAACTGTTCGCGGTCTTCAGGATGTAATTTTCAAGCTGCTTATAACTTTTCAGATGCAATAATCCCAGAATCACGTGCAATTTATTCATGAATTCGTGGGATCGTTCACGAAGTGCGTCGGCATAGTTGACCATGCCGTCCAGTCGTTGCATTAATTTTCGGACTTCAGTCTTATCTCTGAATGTTGAAATGGCCCCGATGATTTTACCGTTGCTGAGTACCGGAACCGTGTTAATTAAGAGTAGCCGATCCTTCACCATGATCTCTTCATCGCGACGCGGCGTTCCGTCATGCAGTACCTGTGAAAAATCGACCACTTTTGACCATGCGTGGCTGAGCGTGGAGAGCTGGGCATCGTCTTGCGATTTGTGGTAATCCAGCAACTCTTGTGCCGCCTGGTTTATCAGCGTCACTTCACCGCACTCGTCAACGGCAATGACGCCTTCCTTTATAGAGTGCAGCATCGCCTGGCGTTGTTCGAACAGATTGGAGATTTCATAAGGCTCCAGACCAAACAGAATACGCTTGAGGACTTTGACAAATACCCATGTGCCGAGCAGCCCAACCAGCACGCCAAATAAGATGGACCAAAAGATGCTGCCACGACTGTTATTGATCTGCTCAGTCACCCTGCTTAGCTCAAGGCCGATCGACACGACGCCTATCTGCCGGTGATGCTCGTCATAAATAGGGGTAAATACGCGCAGGGCTTGCGCCAGAAATCCGCGATTAATGGCGACATTCTCTTTCCCTTGCAGGGCCAGCAAAATGTCATCGCCTTTAAACGGCTGACCGATTCGCTGCGCTTCGGGATGGGAGTAACGAATGCTTTGCATATCGGTGACGACGATGAACAAAAAATCGTTGCTCTTATTCACCGCCTGGGCAATCGCCTGAATACCGCTTTCCTCGGGCTTTTTCATTAACCCCTGGCGGATCTCCGGGGAGTTTGCCAGCGTTCGTGCGACCGCAAGCGCTTTACCTGCTAATGCATCGCGCGTCATGTTGCTGATTTGCGAGAAATAAATCAGATGAACGACAAGCAGCACGGAGAAGAGTACCGCACTGACCATGAGGATCACGGTAGTGCCGAGCTTCATCGGGCGTTTGCGTATAGCAGTACGTTGCGGAGAGTGTCTCATCACGGTCCTGGAATCACGGTTTGTATGGGTATTATCGCCTGATGGGATGCGTAATTCAAAGGTGGTAGGGATGATGGGGCATGGCCTGCCTGGGCTTTTCTTCTATATATAATGTAGAGCGAGTCTCTTTTTATATAGAGATTTCCTTATCTGCTTTCACTTCTTTCAGGGAGGCTGACCACTATTTTGCTTACGATTGTGGATAACTCTGTGTGTAAATGGGTATAAGGCGGGGTTTTGCTGTGGAATGCAGCGGTCAGTCATTTTTCTGCAATTTAAGGGTTGCGGGCCGCAGGAAACTCCCTATAATGCGCCTCCATCGACACGGCGGATGTGAATCACTTCACACAAACAGCCGGTTCGGTTGAAGAGAAAAACCTGAAAATGAGGGTTGACTCTGAAAGAGGAAAGCGTAATATACGCCACCTCGCGACAGAGCGCTAAAGCGCGTCGCAACTGCTCTTTAACAATTTATCAGACAATCTGTGTGGGCACTCGAAGATACGGATTCTTAACGTCGCAAGACGAAAAATGAATACCAAGTCTCTGAGTGAACACGTAATTCATTACGAAGTTTAATTCACGAGCATCAAACTTAAATTGAAGAGTTTGATCATGGCTCAGATTGAACGCTGGCGGCAGGCCTAACACATGCAAGTCGAACGGTAGCACAGAGGAGCTTGCTCCTTGGGTGACGAGTGGCGGACGGGTGAGTAATGTCTGGGAAACTGCCCGATGGAGGGGGATAACTACTGGAAACGGTAGCTAATACCGCATAACGTCGCAAGACCAAAGAGGGGGACCTTCGGGCCTCTTGCCATCGGATGTGCCCAGATGGGATTAGCTAGTAGGTGGGGTAACGGCTCACCTAGGCGACGATCCCTAGCTGGTCTGAGAGGATGACCAGCCACACTGGAACTGAGACACGGTCCAGACTCCTACGGGAGGCAGCAGTGGGGAATATTGCACAATGGGCGCAAGCCTGATGCAGCCATGCCGCGTGTATGAAGAAGGCCTTCGGGTTGTAAAGTACTTTCAGCGAGGAGGAAGGTGTTGTGGTTAATAACCGCAGCAATTGACGTTACTCGCAGAAGAAGCACCGGCTAACTCCGTGCCAGCAGCCGCGGTAATACGGAGGGTGCAAGCGTTAATCGGAATTACTGGGCGTAAAGCGCACGCAGGCGGTCTGTCAAGTCGGATGTGAAATCCCCGGGCTCAACCTGGGAACTGCATCCGAAACTGGCAGGCTAGAGTCTTGTAGAGGGGGGTAGAATTCCAGGTGTAGCGGTGAAATGCGTAGAGATCTGGAGGAATACCGGTGGCGAAGGCGGCCCCCTGGACAAAGACTGACGCTCAGGTGCGAAAGCGTGGGGAGCAAACAGGATTAGATACCCTGGTAGTCCACGCCGTAAACGATGTCGACTTGGAGGTTGTGCCCTTGAGGCGTGGCTTCCGGAGCTAACGCGTTAAGTCGACCGCCTGGGGAGTACGGCCGCAAGGTTAAAACTCAAATGAATTGACGGGGGCCCGCACAAGCGGTGGAGCATGTGGTTTAATTCGATGCAACGCGAAGAACCTTACCTACTCTTGACATCCAGAGAACTTAGCAGAGATGCTTTGGTGCCTTCGGGAACTCTGAGACAGGTGCTGCATGGCTGTCGTCAGCTCGTGTTGTGAAATGTTGGGTTAAGTCCCGCAACGAGCGCAACCCTTATCCTTTGTTGCCAGCGGTTCGGCCGGGAACTCAAAGGAGACTGCCAGTGATAAACTGGAGGAAGGTGGGGATGACGTCAAGTCATCATGGCCCTTACGAGTAGGGCTACACACGTGCTACAATGGCATATACAAAGAGAAGCGACCTCGCGAGAGCAAGCGGACCTCATAAAGTATGTCGTAGTCCGGATTGGAGTCTGCAACTCGACTCCATGAAGTCGGAATCGCTAGTAATCGTGGATCAGAATGCCACGGTGAATACGTTCCCGGGCCTTGTACACACCGCCCGTCACACCATGGGAGTGGGTTGCAAAAGAAGTAGGTAGCTTAACCTTCGGGAGGGCGCTTACCACTTTGTGATTCATGACTGGGGTGAAGTCGTAACAAGGTAACCGTAGGGGAACCTGCGGTTGGATCACCTCCTTACCTTAAAGAAACGTTCTTTGTAGTGCTCACACAGATTGTCTGATGAAAAGTAAATAGCAAGGCGTCTTGCGATTGAGACTTCAGTGTCCCCTTCGTCTAGAGGCCCAGGACACCGCCCTTTCACGGCGGTAACAGGGGTTCGAATCCCCTAGGGGACGCCACTTGCTGGTATGTGTGAGTGAAAGTCGCCGACCGAAGTATCTCAAAACAGACTTTCGAGTCTCGTTTGAGATATTTGCTCTTTAAAAATCTGGATCAAGCTGAAAATTGAAACGACACACTGTTTCATTTCTCCGTAAACAAGAAATGAAAAGCGGTGTGTCCGAGTCTCTCAAATTTTCGCAACACTGAAGTGTTTTACGAAACATCTTCGGGTTGTGAGGTTAAGCGACTAAGCGTACACGGTGGATGCCCTGGCAGTCAGAGGCGATGAAGGACGTGCTAATCTGCGATAAGCGTCGGTAAGGTGATATGAACCGTTATAACCGGCGATTTCCGAATGGGGAAACCCAGTGTGATTCGTCACACTATCATTACGTGAATACATAGCGTAATGAAGCGAACCGGGGGAACTGAAACATCTAAGTACCCCGAGGAAAAGAAATCAACCGAGATTCCCCCAGTAGCGGCGAGCGAACGGGGAGCAGCCCAGAGTCTGAATCAGCATGTGTGGTAGTGGAACGGTCTGGAAAGTCCGACGGTACAGGGTGATAGTCCCGTACACAAAAGTGCATGTGTTGTGAACTCGAAGAGTAGGGCGGGACACGTGGTATCCTGTCTGAATATGGGGGGACCATCCTCCAAGGCTAAATACTCCTGACTGACCGATAGTGAACCAGTACCGTGAGGGAAAGGCGAAAAGAACCCCGGCGAGGGGAGTGAAAAAGAACCTGAAACCGTGTACGTACAAGCAGTGGGAGCCTCTTTATGGGGTGACTGCGTACCTTTTGTATAATGGGTCAGCGACTTATATTCTGTAGCAAGGTTAACCGAATAGGGGAGCCGAAGGGAAACCGAGTCTTAACTGGGCGTTAAGTTGCAGGGTATAGACCCGAAACCCGGTGATCTAGCCATGGGCAGGTTGAAGGTTGGGTAACACTAACTGGAGGACCGAACCGACTAATGTTGAAAAATTAGCGGATGACTTGTGGCTGGGGGTGAAAGGCCAATCAAACCGGGAGATAGCTGGTTCTCCCCGAAAGCTATTTAGGTAGCGCCTCGTGAACTCATCTTCGGGGGTAGAGCACTGTTTCGGCTAGGGGGTCATCCCGACTTACCAACCCGATGCAAACTGCGAATACCGAAGAATGTTATCACGGGAGACACACGGCGGGTGCTAACGTCCGTCGTGAAGAGGGAAACAACCCAGACCGCCAGCTAAGGTCCCAAAGTCATGGTTAAGTGGGAAACGATGTGGGAAGGCACAGACAGCCAGGATGTTGGCTTAGAAGCAGCCATCATTTAAAGAAAGCGTAATAGCTCACTGGTCGAGTCGGCCTGCGCGGAAGATGTAACGGGGCTAAACCATGCACCGAAGCTGCGGCAGCGACACTATGTGTTGTTGGGTAGGGGAGCGTTCTGTAAGCCGTTGAAGGTGTGCTGTGAGGCATGCTGGAGGTATCAGAAGTGCGAATGCTGACATAAGTAACGATAATGCGGGTGAAAAACCCGCACGCCGGAAGACCAAGGGTTCCTGTCCAACGTTAATCGGGGCAGGGTGAGTCGACCCCTAAGGCGAGGCCGAAAGGCGTAGTCGATGGGAAACAGGTTAATATTCCTGTACTTGGTGTTACTGCGAAGGGGGGACGGAGAAGGCTATGTTAGCCGGGCGACGGTTGTCCCGGTTTAAGCATGTAGGCGGAGATTCCAGGTAAATCCGGAGTCTTGTTAACGCTGAGGTGTGATGACGAGGCACTACGGTGCTGAAGTAACAAATGCCCTGCTTCCAGGAAAAGCCTCTAAGCATCAGGTAACACGAAATCGTACCCCAAACCGACACAGGTGGTCAGGTAGAGAATACCAAGGCGCTTGAGAGAACTCGGGTGAAGGAACTAGGCAAAATGGTGCCGTAACTTCGGGAGAAGGCACGCTGATATGTAGGTGAAGTGATTTACTCATGGAGCTGAAATCAGTCGAAGATACCAGCTGGCTGCAACTGTTTATTAAAAACACAGCACTGTGCAAACACGAAAGTGGACGTATACGGTGTGACGCCTGCCCGGTGCCGGAAGGTTAATTGATGGGGTTATCCGTAAGGAGAAGCTCTTGATCGAAGCCCCGGTAAACGGCGGCCGTAACTATAACGGTCCTAAGGTAGCGAAATTCCTTGTCGGGTAAGTTCCGACCTGCACGAATGGCGTAATGATGGCCAGGCTGTCTCCACCCGAGACTCAGTGAAATTGAACTCGCTGTGAAGATGCAGTGTACCCGCGGCAAGACGGAAAGACCCCGTGAACCTTTACTATAGCTTGACACTGAACACTGGTCCTTGATGTGTAGGATAGGTGGGAGGCTTTGAAGTGTGGACGCCAGTCTGCATGGAGCCAACCTTGAAATACCACCCTTTAATGGCTGGTGTTCTAACGTAGACCCGTGATCCGGGTTGCGGACAGTGTCTGGTGGGTAGTTTGACTGGGGCGGTCTCCTCCTAAAGAGTAACGGAGGAGCACGAAGGTTAGCTAATCCTGGTCGGACATCAGGAGGTTAGTGCAAAGGCATAAGCTAGCTTGACTGCGAGAGTGACGGCTCGAGCAGGTGCGAAAGCAGGTCTTAGTGATCCGGTGGTTCTGAATGGAAGGGCCATCGCTCAACGGATAAAAGGTACTCCGGGGATAACAGGCTGATACCGCCCAAGAGTTCATATCGACGGCGGTGTTTGGCACCTCGATGTCGGCTCATCACATCCTGGGGCTGAAGTAGGTCCCAAGGGTATGGCTGTTCGCCATTTAAAGTGGTACGCGAGCTGGGTTTAGAACGTCGTGAGACAGTTCGGTCCCTATCTGCCGTGGGCGCTGGAGAATTGAGGGGGGCTGCTCCTAGTACGAGAGGACCGGAGTGGACGCATCACTGGTGTTCGGGTTGTCATGCCAATGGCATTGCCCGGTAGCTAAATGCGGAAGAGATAAGTGCTGAAAGCATCTAAGCACGAAACTTGCCCCGAGATGAGTTCTCCCTGACCCTTTAAGGGTCCTGAAGGAACGTTGAAGACGACGACGTTGATAGGTCGGGTGTGTAAGCGTAGCGATACGTTGAGCTAACCGATACTAATGAACCGTGAGGCTTAACCTTACAACGCCGAAGGTGTTTTGGCGAAATAGACATCGAAATTCAGCTTGATTACAGATTACATCGACAGACCTGAGAAGTGTGTTGATAGACAGAATTTGCCTGGCGGCTGTAGCGCGGTGGTCCCACCTGACCCCATGCCGAACTCAGAAGTGAAACGCCGTAGCGCCGATGGTAGTGTGGGGTCTCCCCATGCGAGAGTAGGGAACTGCCAGGCATCAAATTTAGTGTGCTGATATGGCTCAGTTGGTAGAGCGCACCCTTGGTAAGGGTGAGGTCCCCAGTTCGACTCTGGGTATCAGCACCAGTTTTTCGGTTAAAGTTTGGCACTTAGAAAAGAATTTGTCTGGCGGCTGTAGCGCGGTGGTCCCACCTGACCCCATGCCGAACTCAGAAGTGAAACGCCGTAGCGCCGATGGTAGTGTGGGGTCTCCCCATGCGAGAGTAGGGAACTGCCAGACATCAAATAAAAACAAAAGGCCTAGTCGAAAGACTGGGCCTTTTGTTTTATCTGTTAAACGCCGGGTTGTATCCGGCGCATGGCTTTAATGGATAACCTGCGACAAAAACGCACGAGTGCGTTCAGATTTGGGGTGAGCAAAAAACTCATCCGGTGCTGCCTGTTCAACAATCTCGCCAAGATCCATAAAGATCACCCGGTCGGCCACTGTGCGGGCAAAGCCCATTTCATGGGTAACACACAGCATGGTCATGCCTGATTGTGCCAGACCTATCATGGTATCAAGCACTTCTTTTACCATTTCAGGATCCAACGCTGATGTGGGTTCATCGAATAACATAATTTTAGGTTTCATGCACAGCGAGCGTGCAATGGCCACGCGCTGTTGCTGCCCACCAGAGATTTGCCCAGGATATTTATGCGCATGTTCAGCAATGCGAACTCGCTCAAGGTAGTGCATTGCCAGAGCTTCAGCCTCTTTTTTTGGCATCTTTTGCACCCAGATCGGTGCCAGCGTGCAGTTTTGCAGGACCGTCAAATGAGGAAAGAGATTAAAGTGCTGAAAGACCATGCCAACTTCTTGTCTGATGCGCTCAATATTGCGGATATCTTCATTGAGTTCGATCCCATCCACCACAATACGTCCTTGCTGATGCTCTTCCAGGTGGTTGATACAGCGGATAGTTGTCGATTTACCCGAACCGGAAGGTCCGCATAATACGATGCGTTCTCCCTGCTTTACCTTCAGGTTGATGTTTTTCAGGACGTGAAACTGTCCGTACCATTTGTTGACGTTTTCCAGCGTAATCATCGCGTCGGTAGACGGCATTAATAATTGGCTCATAAATTCCTCAGTGCGGTGTACGCCCGGTGTTAAAACGTTTTTCCAGATGTTGGCTGTAACGCGACATGCTAAAACAGAAGATCCAGTAAATCAGTGCAGCGAAAACATATCCTTCCGTCGACATACCCAACCATGCAGGGTCCACAGTTGCCTGCTGCACGCTACTGAAGAGATCAAACAGGCCGATGATGATGACCAGACTGGTATCCTTAAACAGGGCGATAATCGTGTTAACCAGACCCGGAATAACCAGCTTGAGGGCTTGCGGAAGAATGACCAGCCCTTGCGTTTTCCAGTACCCTAACGCCAGTGATTCAGCGGCTTCATACTGACCTTTTGGTAGGGCCTGTAACCCTCCGCGAACCACTTCTGCGACATACGCCGACTGGAAAAGAATCACGCCGACCAGCGCCCGGATAAGTTTGTCGATACTGGTCCCTTCGGACATAAACAGAGGAAGCATGACCGAGGACATAAAAAGGACGGTAATCAACGGCACACCGCGCCAGAACTCAATGAAAATGACGGATAAAATCCGCACGACTGGCATATGAGACCGACGTCCAAGCGCCAGTAAAATACCCCACGGAAGCGCGCCCGCAATCCCCACGGATGCAATGATAAGCGTCAGTGTTAATCCGCCCCACTGTCGGGTTTCTACGCGCTCAAGTCCGAAAAAACCACCGTACATCAACCACCAGACCACCACGGGATAAACGACGGCCCAGACGGCGATATAGCGGCCACGGTGAGGAATAGATTTCCAGAACATAGGGACGATAGAGGCCAGGCCAATGATCAGGGCCAGATTTACGCGCCAGCGCTGATCGTGGGGATAAAGTCCATACATGAATTGCCCAAAGCGTTCATGAATGAACACCCAGCAAGCCCCTGCTTTGGTGCAGTCTGCGCGGGTTGAACCGACCCAGTTGGCCTGAAAGAATACCCAGTTCAGCAGTGGCGGAAGAAATGACCAAATCAGCCAAATGCACAGCAGCGTGAGCAGGCTATTTGACCAACTGGAGAACAGGTTTTTACGCACCCAGAGTAGACTGCGGCTTGCCGGGTTACTGTTCTGACGCGAGGGGTGAGACAGCAGTGCTTTTGTCATCATGGCTCCTTAGCGCTCAATCAGTGCAATACGGCGGTTATAAATATTCATCAGCAGAGAAATGCTCAGGCTGATGATCAGGTACACCGACATCGTGATAGCAATGGTTTCAATGGCTTGCCCTGTTTGATTGAGTACCGTGCCGGCAAACAGTGAAACCATATCCGGATAGCCAATGGCGGCCGCAAGTGAGGAGTTTTTGACGATATTCAGATACTGGCTGGTTAATGGGGGAATGATGACGCGCAGCGCCTGTGGGATGATCACCTGGCGCAGTGTCACCGGATTTGGTAGACCCAACGAGCGTGCTGCTTCATGTTGGCCATAAGGAACGGCCTGGATTCCCGCTCGAATAATTTCTGCAATAAACGCCGAGGTATACACTGAAAGCGCCAGCGTCAGGGCAGCCAGTTCGGGAATAAGCACCATACCGCCACGGAAGTTAAAACCGCGAAGGGCGGGGATATCCCAGTGAAGCGCTGCGCCAAACAGCCACTGTGAGATCATCGGTAAAAGCACGATCAGCGCCAGAGCCGTGGGCCAGGTCCGGCGTAGCTGACCGGTTTTAGTCTGGTGAATTCTGTTGTAGCGAAATAGCCCGATAGTGACGACGATAGTGATAATTACAGCGCCGCAAAAGGCAAAAAATCCTTCTCCTATTTGCGGTGCCGGAATATAGAGCCCCCGGTTACTCAGAAACATCAAGTCCAGCGCGTTAACGGCCTGACGTGGGCCGGGCAGGTTACGTAATACGGCGAAATACCAAAAGAAGATCTGCAGCAGCGGCGGTATATTGCGGAACGTTTCGATGTAGATCGTCGAGAGCTTTCGTAATAACCAGTTATCTGACAGGCGTGCCAGTCCGAGAAAGAAACCGAGAATTGATGCGAAAACAATGCACAGTGCAGAAACCAATAGCGTATTGAGCAGGCCAACGATAAAGACACGGCCATATGTATCGCCTTGCTCGTAATCGATCAGATGCTGGACAATACCAAATCCGGCGCTGCGATCGAGAAAAGAAAATCCCGAGGTAATACCGCTATTGTTCAGGTTATTTATCGTATTATGAATGAGATAGACCGCAATACTGACGACCACAATGACGGCAAGTATTTGAAATAACCAGGCGCGGACCGCAGGGTTAGAAAAGGATAACGATCCTTTTACGATTGAGCGGCGATGGAACATAAGAAAACCTCGGTAACTATGACTCTGGACTGAGCGCCGCAGTCGCGGCGCCCGTTACATCACTACGTATTAGCGCACCGGTGGCGCATATTGAATGCCACCGTTATTCCAGAGGTTGTTCTGTCCACGTTTGATCTTCAGTGGGCTTTCCGATCCCACGTTACGCTCAAAGATCTCCGAGTAGTTACCTACCTGCTTGATAATGTTGTAAGCCCATTTGTTATCAAGCTTCAGATCCTTGCCATAATCCCCTTCTTTGCCTAACAGGTGTGCCATATCCGGCGTTGCAGGATTAGCCGCTTTTTCATCGACGTTTTTCGAGTTAACGCCCATTTCTTCCGCATTCAGCATGGCGAACAGCGTCCAGCGAACAATGGAGAACCACTCATCGTCTCCACGACGTACAACAGGTCCCAGCGGTTCTTTAGAAATAACTTCTGGCAGGACAATCCACTCCGCGGGATTACTCAGCTTGATTCGCAGGGCGTACAACTGAGACTGGTCGGAAGCCAGCGTGTCGCAGCGCCCAGATTCCAGAGCTTTAGCTGATTCATCCGAGCGGTCAAAGGTGACAGGGGTGTACTTCATGTTGTTGGCTTTAAAGTAGTCAGCCACGTTCAGTTCGGTATCTGTTCCTGCCTGGATACAAACCGTTGCGCCATCCAGCTCTTTAGCACTCTTAAGACCCGCTTTATTGTGGGTAAGAAAACCAATGCCGTCGTAATACGTTACGCCAGTGAAAGACATTCCCATTCCTGCGTCACGAGAGGAGGTCCAGGTGGTATTACGAGAGAGCATGTCGACTTCACCTGATTGTAGTGCGGTAAAGCGTTCCTTGGCGGTGAGCGGGGTATATTTTACTTTGCTATCATCGCCAAATACGGCGGAGGCAACGCCACGACATACGTCGACATCAATACCTGAGAACTTACCGCTTGCATCGGCATAAGAAAAGCCAGGCAACCCGTCACTGATCCCACACTGCACAAAACCTTTTTTCTTTACAGCATCAAGAGTTGCGCCGGCATGTGCCTGATTTGCAACCGCAAGCAACACGCCGGCCGCTGCCAGGCTGGCTATTATCATCTTTTTCATAGAGCATCCTGTGTGGAGGAATTATTGTTATGGAAACGTTCTGAAAACGTCTTTTACCTGTCTGTGGCTATGGCCATACTCTTTTAAGCAAAGGTAGTGCCAGGTTTTTGCGCACGATTATTCGACGCAATATCCAGAGTGTAGACAGGAAAAAATAAATGCAGCGCCCTGAAGTGGTGCAAAATTGAAACGTAAGCCACATTTCGGCGCAAAAAATTTAAAAATCAAACCGGACGCGTGGTAACGATTTCGTACGTTAATATTGATGACGTGAGAATAATGAAAAGAAAGCGCGCTGTTACGAAGAACTGAAAAAATGCTAATTTCAAATCGTGGATATGTGAGGCAAATCTATAATAATTTTATTATACGTTGAGTGCTATATACCAACGTTTTGTCTTATATGAAGATTTAATTCTTATTGCAAAAAGCGCGGTACCCACCGCGCTTTTAAGAAGATTTATTTGGTCAAGGCGACTATCCCAAGCGTCAGCCCGGCAACGGCTGCTGCGCCACCGGCGATGGCACCGGCTGTTTCCCAGTTATCCTGCGTGGTGCCTTTCATACAGGTATTGGTATGAACCAGGCGCCCCTGATCGTCGTATACAGGTACGCAAGGAGAATCGTGTGCACAGCCGGCCAGGAATGCGGTAAGCAATGCAACGGATATTAATCTTTTCATGGTGTTACCTCAAAAATAAGCGTTTCGCTAATTGAGCAAAGACAAACGCTAAGCCATCTGCGAACTCGGCGATTATTTTACCACTTCTTAAAAAAATACTGACATGAGGAATAATCTCAATTCATGTGGATTGTAAAAATAATGGATAAAAAGAAAGGTGATTCGCGATTTTTTCAGGAAGGGTTTATTAGAAACAAATGGCTATCTTATTAATAAATAAAGAAGGGCATCTTAGGTAAAAAAGGCGTCCGAAGACGCCTTTATTTTACAAATTAAACATTTCGCCGACTAAAACGCCGTCTGACGACAACGAAGAAGACGGGGACGAAGAAGATTGCCAACAATGTCGCGGTCAGCATGCCTCCCATTACGCCTGTACCAACCGCATTCTGCGCCCCGCTACCTGCTCCGTGGCTGATAACCAGAGGCATAACCCCCAGAATAAACGCCAGAGATGTCATCAGGATTGGACGAAGACGCATGCGTGACGCCTCCAGTGTGGCTTCAATCAACCCTTTACCTTCTTTATCCATCAGGTCTTTGGCAAACTCCACGATAAGGATAGCGTTTTTGGCGGAAAGACCGATGGTAGTCAGCAGACCTACCTGGAAGTAAACGTCGTTATTCAGACCGCGTATGGACGCCGCCAGAAGTGCACCGACCACGCCGAGCGGTACAACCAACATGACTGAAAATGGAATAGACCAGCTCTCATACAATGCGGCGAGACACAGGAAGACGACGATTAACGAAATAGCGTATAACGCAGGTGCCTGATTGCCGGAGAGCCGTTCCTGATATGACATTCCCGTCCAGTCATAGCCGATACCGGTTGGCAGCTGTGCTGCCAGGTTTTCCATGAGCGCCATGGCTTCACCGGTGCTTCGACCCGGCGCGGCCTCTCCCAGTATTTCCATTGATGGCATACCGTTGTAACGCTCCAGGCGGGGTGAACCATAAATCCAATGCGACGAACTGAACGCAGAGAATGGCACCATTTCACCATTCCCACTACGTACGTAGAGATTGTTGATGTCGTTGGGTAACATACGGAACGGCGCGTCAGCCTGAACGTATACCTTTTTCACTCGGCCATGATCGATAAAATCGTTCACATAGGTGCCGCCAAGGGCCGTGGAAATCGTTTGGTTTATATCCGACAGACTTACGCCTAACGCCTGGGCTTTTTCCTGATCAATATCCAGCTTAAATTGCGGGGTATCTTCCAGACCGTTAGGGCGCACGCGCACCAGCAAATCTGGATGTTCTCTCACCATACCCAGCAACTGGTTCCGGGCTTTCGTCAGTTCTGTATGACCGAGGTTAGCCTGATCAATTAACTGAAAATCAAAGCCGGTCGCGGTACCCAGTTCAAGAATGGCAGGCATGTTGAACGGGAACACCAGTCCATCTTTAATCTGGCTGAACGCCCTGGTCGCACGTTCGACGATAGCCGTCACGCCGTTTTCATCGCCCGAACGCTCTTCCCATGGTTTGAGGCTAATAAAGACGATACCGGAGTTCTGTCCCTGGCCGCTAAAGCTGAAGCCATTAACGGTGAACACCGATTTTACGTTCGCTTTTTCCTGGTTCAGGTAGTAATTCTGAATCTGATCCAGCACCTGCTGTGTGCGCGTCTGTGTCGCACCGGCAGGAAGTTGCACCATTGTCATAAAGACCCCCTGATCCTCTTCGGGCAAGAAGGAGGTAGGGAGGCGTAAAAACAGAACAGCCATTCCGCCGACGATAAGAACATATAGCAACAAGTAGCGTCCGGTTTTGCGCAGAATACCGCTGATACTATTGCTGTAATGCCCGACGCTTTTATCGAACAGGGCGTTAAACCATCCGAAAAAACCGCCTTTCTTTTCAACATGTCCGGCGGAAACGGGTTTTAGCAGCGTTGCACAAAGCGCTGGCGTAAGAATGAGGGCGACCAGAACAGAAAGCGCCATCGCTGAAACAATGGTCAGAGAGAACTGGCGGTAAATGGCGCCGGTCGAGCCGCCAAAGAACGCCATGGGGATAAATACCGCCGAGAGCACCATCGCGATCCCGACCAGTGCGCCCTGGATCTGGACCATGGATTTCTGCGTCGCCTCTTTGGGCGGCAGTTTCTCTTCCGCCATGACGCGTTCGACGTTTTCTACTACCACGATGGCGTCATCGACCAGCAGGCCGATGGCCAGCACCATTCCGAACATCGTTAGCGTGTTGATGGAGAATCCGAATGCGGCGAGGATCGCGAATGTTCCCAACAGCACGACAGGCACTGCGATAGTTGGAATCAGCGTGGCGCGCAGATTTTGCAGGAACAGGTACATCACCAGGAAGACGAGGATGATGGCTTCAAACAGCGTTTTCACCACCTCGTTAATCGAGATTTTTACAAATGGTGTAGTGTCATAGGGGTAAACCACTTGCAAACCTTGCGGGAAGAAAGGTTGTAACTCAGCCAGCTTTGCTTTGACGCCTGCGGCAGTATCCAGCGCGTTTGCACCGGTCGCCAGCTTAATGCCCAGGCCTGTTGCAGGCTGACCATTAATTTTTGTCACCATGTTATAGTTTTCGCCGCCGAGTTCGATGCGGGCTACATCTCTGAGGTGAACCATTGAGCCATCCTGGCCCACCTTCAGCGTTATGCGGCCAAACTCTTCCGGCGTTTTCAGGCGTGTCTGAGCAATAATGGAGGCATTAAGTTGTTGACCCTGGACGGATGGCGCGCCTCCCAGTTGGCCTGCGGCAATCTGATTGTTTTGCGTTCTCAGTTGATTGATAACGTCCAGCGGAGTCAACTGATATTTGTTCATTGCGTTGCTGTCGAGCCAGATGCGCATTGCGTACTGTGCACCAAACATCTGGACATCGCCGACACCGGCTGTTCGGCTTATTGCGTCTTTAACGTTAGACGCCACATAGTCGGAAATATCATCCTGCGTCAGATTGTTATTATCGGAGACAAAACCCGCCACCATCAGGAAACCGCTGCTGGATTTCTCGACGCTGATCCCCTGCTGCTGTACTTCCTGAGGCAGTAAGGGCATCGCTAACTGTAATTTGTTTTGCACCTGGACCTGTGCGATATCCGGGTCAGTACCCGACTCGAAAGTCAGAGTAATGGTGACACTCCCGGAGGAATCGCTGGTGGAGGACATATACATCAGGTTATCGATACCGTTCATATTCTGTTCGATAACCTGCGTAACCGTGTCTTGTACCGTCTGCGCATCCGCACCTGGGTAGGTGGCAGAAATAGCGACCGCAGGAGGTGCAATGGTCGGATACTGTGCAACGGGCAGTTGCATGATTGCCAGAGCCCCTGCCATCATCAGAATGATGGCCAGAACCCAGGCAAAAATAGGGCGATTGATAAAAAAGTTAGCCATGTCCGGTTACCTTATTGCGCAGTTTTTGCGGCTGGAGTTTCGGTATCGGTGGTTGCTTTAACCTTTACGCCGGGACGCGCTTTCTGCAATCCGCTGACGATAACCTTATCGCCAGGCTGTAAGCCCTCGCTGATTAACCACTTATCACCTATCGCCTGAGTAGCAACGACGGTGCGAGCCTCGACCTGACTCTTGTCATTGACAACCATCACCGTTGCATCGCCGCGTGGCGTACGCGTTACCCCTTGTTGGGGAACGAGAATGGCATTCGGCTGGACGCCTTCATCAATACGAGCACGCACAAACATGCCCGGCAGCAGCGTGTGCTGTGGGTTAGGGAATACGGCCCTGAGGGTGATGGATCCGGTACTTTCATCAACGGTGACATCAGAGAACTGCAACGCACCTTTCAGCGGGTACGACTGACCATTTTCCATCACCAGTTCGACGGTACTGCTGGCGCTGTCTTTATGCAGGCTCCCTTGCTCAACGGACTGTTTAAGGCGCATAAAGTCATTACTGGACTGTGTTACGTCGACGTAAATAGGATCAAGTTGTTGCACGGTAGCAAGTTCAGTTGCCTGGCCATTCGTGACTAATGCGCCTTCGGTGACGTTAGATTTACCGATACGTCCGCTAATGGGCGATGTCACTTTGGTGTAGGCCAGGTTGATACGAGCGCTTTCGACCGCCGCTTTTGCCGCGATAACGGAGGCATCGGCCTGGCGAGCATCAGCAATGGCCTGATCGTACTCTTGCTGGCTGATGTACTTAGTGCCAACCAGCGGGACATAACGTTTTACCGTTAAATGTGCGATAGCTGCTGCCGCTTCACTCTTTGCCAGTTCGCCTTTGGCGCTGTCGTAGTCAGCCTGGTAAGTCGCGGGATCGATCTGATAAAGCGACTGACCGGCTTCAACATCGCTTCCCTCGGTGAAATTCCGTTTAAGTACAATTCCGCTGACCTGAGGACGGACTTCAGCAATACGAAATGCTGTTGTGCGCCCTGGTAATTCGGTCGTCACGGCTAAAGGCGCCTTTTCGACGACATGGACAGTCACCTGCGGCTCTGCGGGGTGAGCTTGTGTTTCTCCCTGATCGTTACAACCGGCGAGTAATACAGCGGACATGATGATGAATGAGGGCAGGAGTGAAAACCTGGCATTTTTCGTCATTTCTATTCCTTAAAAAACCGAACGCTCGTTATTAACCGGGTAACGCAGAGGCGATAACGCGCACAAGTAAAAATAATGGTTGGCTATCCTACAAATTATTAGCTTGCGATGTAAGCAATACTTATTTATGGGCGCGATACACGGCACGTAAAAACAAAAAAGGATTAATCTTCGGTTGTTTCATTATGGTTTTAATAGTAATGCAATGATGCGCATAAACACATATTGAAATAAGTATTTGGTTGGTGAATATATTGGTGGTTGTTATTTGTTTTGTTTATTCGTGTGCAATATCCATAATTAACTGTTTTAGAACTCGTCTAAATAAACGCTAAGTGATACATTTGTTCCGTTTAGCAAATATTACATAAGAAAGTTAATCATTCTCTACCTTACCTCAGACAGTCGAAACCATGGCCAGAAAAACGAAAGCTGATGCCCTCAAAACACGACAGCACCTGATAGAAACAGCGATTATGCAGTTTGCCGTGCGTGGTGTTAGCAATACGACGTTAAACGACATTGCGGATGCCGCCAGCGTGACGCGGGGGGCGCTCTATTGGCATTTTGAAAATAAGACGCAATTGTTCAATGCGCTATGGTTACAACAACCTTCATTACGCGATCTTATTCAGGATAAGCTTATTGGTCGTTGGGGGGATAATCCTTTACAGCGACTGCGTGAAAAGTTTGTAGTGGGATTGCAATATATTGCACAGAATCCTCGCCAGCAGGCATTAATGCAAATTTTATATCATAAATGTGAATTTCATAACGATATGATATCAGAACAGACCATTCGCGATAAAATAGGTCTCAGTCATCAAAGCATTCGTGATTCACTGCAAAAGTGCGTGGATGAAAATCTGATTGCTACCAGTCTGGATTTAGATGTCATCATCATTATTCTGCACGGTAGCTTTAGCGGGATAATAAAAAACTGGTTAATGAATCCAGTGAGTTATGATTTGTATGGGCAAGCGCCAGTATTAGTTGATAACGTATTAAAAATGTTAAGCCCAGACGGCTGTGTAATGCAATTAATGCAGAGTGAAAATCAGCCAGGGTAGTTTTAGCCGCCAGGGCCTGACGGCTGTCGACGTATTTTTCGTCGTGCTATTCGAGGTCGACGCAGTTGACCAGCTTGAGGGGGTTTACAGAATTCATATTCCGGCACTTATCGTGCTCCGTTGTCATCAGCTCTATCCACTGAATGAGCAGCGCATCAAAGAGAAAAACGAAGACCGCAAAAACAACCAGCCACCAATACTTGCGAATCATTACCAAACCCTGTGTATTCATGCCCAAGCGTGCAGGGAATATACACGAAATCTGCAAGCTGAAAAGCAGACTTACAATGCCTTTACTTTGCTGAAAGATCGCCGCTCTTTGCTGTTAATCGACTCTTTTTAGACAGATTTTTTGTCTTCCGCTTTTTCACCTTTGCAAGTTCATTCTCTGAAAAATGCGAACCAATGCTCATTCTTCTGAGCCCCATTTTTACGTACTCGGCATTGATTTCAATCCCGACAAACTTGCGACCTAATTCCACGGCAGTGGCACCGGTAGTGAAGCTACCGGCAAACGGATCCAGCACGCTGTCATTTGGACTGGAGGAAGCCAGAATGATGCGTTCAAGGAGGGCTTTGGGTTTTTGAGTCGGGTGATTTTCGTATTCGTCCATCAGATAACGAACGCGTGGAAACTCCCAGACATTGCCTGGTACTTTTTTCTGGTTGTAAGGTTGGGGCGGGTTCTTTCTGTAGTCTATCAGTGCACGTTTAGCGCCCGTTTTGGCTTCAACCAAAATATCATCACGATTAAACGTGTAGTTTTTCTGATCTTTTACCATCATCAGAAGCGGTTCATACATCGAACCAAAGTGATTTTTGGCCTGCACCCCGGAGCTATCGTATGACCACACGATACGGCTCTTGATGGTAAAGAGCTGGCGGCATTTGAGATCGATGTACGGCATGTTCTCCGTACTGTTCATGATGTACATGGTGCCGTGTGGTTTGAGAATGCGATGGCACTCGTCAATGCACTCAAACAGCCATGCCAAAAATGCCTCTTCGTCCCAGGATTCCACCATCCCGTCAAAGTCTTTACCGATGTTATAAGGTGGGTCGGCGAAAATGAGATCGACGCTTTCTGACGACAGCTTTTTCAGTTCGGTCAGAGCATCACCCAGGATTATCTTTTTAGATTCATCGCCAAAATAGACAGGTTCACATCTTGCGTTCATCGCCAAAGCCTCCCGTGTGACGTTAATAAAAAAGGCGCTTCCCCATGCCGAGTAGCGCCTTTTAAAACAAACATTTCGCTGATTAGTATCAGTTCATGCCGTATTTTTTCAGTTTTTTACGCAGCGTACCACGGTTGATGCCCATCATCAGGGCAGCACGGGTCTGGTTACCGCGGGTGTATTGCATCACCATGTCCAACAGGGGCTGTTCTACTTCAGCCAGTACCAGCTCATAGAGATCGTTAACATCCTGACCATTCAATTGAGCAAAATAGTTCTTCAGTGCCTGTTTAACCGAGTCACGCAGGGGCTTTTGAGTTACCTGATCCTGAGAGTTAACGGTAGAAACGGTCAGTACGTCAGAATTTACGCGTTGTTCGAACATAGTTCTGTCAGCTCTTTATTTCTGTTTACGCAAAATTTTCGAAGTATGCCTCCAACGCCGCCAGCTGTTCGCTGGAATCTTCAATGGCGTTGAATGTGCGCCGAAACTGGTCATCCGGAGCGTGTTCCTGGAGATACCAGGATACGTGTTTACGCGCAATTCGGTACCCTTTTGCCTGACCATAAAAGTCGTGCAGTTCCCGAACGTGCGCACAAAGCAAGCGCTTCACCTCTGCCAGAGGCAGCGGGGGCAGCAGCTCCCCAGTGTCCAGATAATGCTGGATTTCCCGAAAGATCCAGGGTCTTCCCTGAGCTGCACGTCCTATCATCAGGGCATCCGCCCCCGTATAGTCGAGTACAGCTCTGGCTTTATGCGGGTCAGTAATGTCGCCATTCGCGATAATCGGAATGGAAACTTTCTGCTTAACTGCCCGAATACTGTCGTACTCAGCATCTCCATTGAACAAACAGGCGCGGGTGCGTCCATGAATGGTCAGAGCCTGAATGCCACAGTCTTCAGCCAGTTGGGCAATCTCTACGCAGTTACGGTGTTCCGGAGCCCAGCCGGTGCGAATCTTGAGTGTGACAGGAACGTCCACTGCATTGACGACCTCGGTTAGTATTGATTTCACTAGATCCGGGTACTGCAAGAGGGCTGAACCTGCGAGCTTGCGATTCACTTTTTTAGCCGGACACCCCATATTGATATCAATAATCTGGGCGCCGCTTTCCACGTTAATACGTGCGGCATCGGCCATCTCAACAGGGTCGCTACCGGCAATTTGCACCGTGCGAATTCCTGGCTCATCAACGTGCACCATCCGTAAACGAGACTTGTCACTTTCCCAAACCTGCGGGTTAGAAGACATCATCTCGGATACCGTCAATCCTGCTCCCATCTCATAGCACAGCGTCCTGAATGGTCTGTCAGTGATGCCAGCCATAGGTGCTGCGATCAGGCGATTTCTGAGCTGGTATTGTCCGATGCGCATGAGTTAAGAAATGACCATACTGTGACTGCAAGGCGGCGTATATTACGCATTTTTCGCACGAGATGAAAGGCCAAACTTTGACCAATCCACTGAGGTGGATCAATGAATTGCCGTAAATATGAACGCATGAAAATATTTAATCATATAAATCATTGCATTATAAAGATGTGTCGATTTTATATACACATATAATTTTGCGTAACTTCTCATTTTTTCTTCAGCGGCAGAAGGTGCTGGCAAGATATTCTGCTGAATTAATCAGCAAATTGTCTCGCCATTGTGTGATCTCTACCTCATTTTAGTACAGGATCTCGATATCTCCTGAATGGCTGTCGATGATCTTGCGTTCATTTACTGGCTGCGGTGGACGATTGTTCGCAGGCCCAACAATGTAGTGAAATTTATCCAGTTGTTCGGCGGAAAGGGCAACCGGCGTTTTCAGGACAGTCCAGCTGACGCCTTCAGTACAGGGAGGTGTAGTTAGCGAACCGCTATAGCGCCAGTAGGTTTTATTGTCGGATAAAAGTTGGTTGATATCGACTGGCGAGAAGATGGGCATACTGTTGTCCTCCATGGTTGGAAATGACTCCCACAGATTTTGAATCGCCTGGTTAGGTTCGCCGACGTCAAACATGACCGCCACGATAGTGATGTCTCCGTGTTGGTTTTTGTGGACTAACTGCAACTCCAGCGGATAGGTTTTACCGTTGAAGGTATGTTCGCTCGGGGCGTGAAAATCTAACTGTTTTAGATAATAAATCTTTCCATCAACTTCAATGGAGTTTGAGGTATAGCTACTCATTGTTGCCTGCAGAGTATGGTTAATGCTCTGAAATCTTGTCGGACCATCAACATATTGCATGTTGAGTGAAGGAAGTCCAAGTTTACGAGTTTTGGCGGTCTGGATATCAATGGGTGATTGATTTATTCCGGTCTGGCACGTTGCATACTCTTTGCTGATTTCTCCCCACTGTGCGGGACCAGATTCTCTGCTATAACCCCATGGCGCGGCCAGCGCGGTCAGTGGCATCAGGCATGCTGTCAGTAAAGTTGTGATAAATAGGTTGAAGCGCATACGTTTACTCAACGAAAATCAATATAAATATTAACAAAATCAATAAATTATTATATCGCTGGAGAACGTCTCAGTATGCTGGTCAATTGTCTGAAAATGGCGTGGTCAGGCAACCACGCCGGAAGGGATTATTTTTTCTGACCGGTAATGCGGCACCACTCTTCTTTCTCGACAACCGGATCGAGCGTAAAGAGTTCGGCATAGGCCTCACAGACGCTTTCCGCCTGGCTGGCAAGAATGCCAGAAAGCCCCAGTAAACCGCCCTCAACGGGCAGTACGCTGATTAACGGTGCCAGTTCACGTAATGGGCCTGCGAGGATGTTTGCGACCACCACGTCGGCTTTCATCGCCTCTGGCTGGTCTTTCGGCAGATAAAGCTCCAGACGCTCAGAAACGCCATTACGCTGGGCGTTATCACGGCTGGCCTGAATTGCTTGCGGATCAATGTCTACGCCGATGGCTTTTGCGGCACCCAGCTTCAGTGCCGCAATGGCAAGAATGCCGGAGCCGCAGCCGAAGTCGATAACCGTTTTGCCGTTAAGATCGAGACCGTCCAGCCATTGCAGGCATAGGGAGGTGGTGGGGTGAGTGCCGGTACCAAACGCCAGACCTGGGTCCAGCATCACGTTGACGGCATTCTCATCCGGGACATCGCGCCAGCTTGGGCAAATCCACAAACGTTCACCAAAGCGCATCGGGTGGAAGTTATCCATCCATTCGCGTTCCCAGTCTTTGTCTTCGAGCTGTTCGATTTTATGCGCGAAGCCTGCACCCAGCAGCGGATGCTGCTCCAGGATGGCAACCACTTCTTTCATGTCGGTTTCTGCATCGAACAAGCCGATAACGTCGGTATCTCCCCACAGGCGAGTCTCGCCCGGCAGAGGCTCAAATACCGGCGTATCATGCGTGTCCTGGAAAGTAATGGAAACGGAGCCCGCTTCCATCAGCGCATCGCTCAACTCTTCAGCGTTGGCACCGGTCGTGTTCAGTTTCAGTTGGATCCATGGCATGGCAAAACTCTTTTATTTATCAGTAGTCAATATGGCGGCTTGCGGGACGGCAGAACCGAAACGGTTGCCGATCAGGAAAGCCAGCAAGCTTATCAGTAACGAGGGCACAATCGGGTGGAAACCCAGGTACTGAATGTTAAATGTAGCGAGTACGGCATAAAGAACGCCGCCGATAATCATCGCGCTCAAAGCGCCCGCCGCGTTTGCCCGTTCCCAGTACAATCCCAGCACCAGCGGCCACAGGAAGACAGCTTCCAGCCCGCCAAATGCCAGCAGGTTAAGCCAGATAATCATCTCTGGCGGTTTCCAGGCGGCCAGTAGCAGTAACGCGCCGAGCAACAGGGTAATTACTGCCGACATGCGCTTCAGCCGGGTTTCGTTTTTCAGCTGTTCCGGACGCAGGTTCAGGTACAGATCCTTAATGATCGTAGCGGAACTTTGCAGCAATTGGGCATTGATCGTCGACATGATCGCGGCCATGGGGGCCGCGAGGAAGATCCCAGCAGCTACCGGCGGCAACACTTTGACCATTAGCGTAGGGATAACCAGATCCGGCACTGTCAGATCAGGGATCACCGCACGCCCCAACGCACCCGCCAGATGCATACCAAACATCAGGATCGCCACTACGATGGTGCCGATGATAATGCCGCGGTGTACAGCTTTGCTGTCTTTATAAGAGATGCAGCGTACTGCTGTATGCGGCAGCCCAATTACGCCAAAGCACACCAGTACCCAGAATGAGGTCATGAACGTGGGTGACAGAATGTCATCCGCGCCTTGCGGTGAGACCAGTTTAGGGTCGATAGTTTGCAGGGTTACCACCGCATTGCTGAGGCCACCGGCAGCATGAATGACGCCGACCAGCAGAACAATAGTACCAATCAGCATCACCATACCCTGCATGGTGTCGTTCAGTACACTGGCGCGAAAACCGCCGAACGCCGTATACAATGCGATACTGACGCCAAAAATAAGCAGACCGGTCTCGTAAGGTATACCCGCAGCGGTTTCAAGCAAACGTGCGCCGCCAATAAACTGTACGGTCATTGCACCGACAAACGCGACCAGCAGGCTAAGGCTTGCCAGCCACACAAGCAGGCGACTCTGGTAGCGGGCAAACAGCATATCGTTGAGGGTAACGGCATTATAACGGCGCGCCAGAATCGCGAATTTCTTACCAAGAATCCCCAGAGAAAGCCAAACGGCGGGCAACTGGATCATCGCGAGCAGCACCCATCCCAGCCCGTATTTGTAAGCGGCGCCAGGACCGCCAATAAACGAACTGGCGCTAATGTAGGTTGCCGTTAGCGTCATGGCTAATACGACCCCGCCCATCGAGCGGCTGCCGAGGAAATATTCATTCAGGAAAGTGCCGGTCGATCTCTTACGCATGGCGTAAACGGAAAGACCGAAGACCACCAACAGATAGGCGACCAGCGGCAAAATAACTTCAAGCTGCATCGTCATCCTCCAACGGAATGTCGCGATAGATAAACTTCACCATCGCCCAGCACAGCACGATGAAAACCAGCGGCGTTAGCAGGCAGGCCATTTCGAACCAGTGTGGTAAGCCGGTAAAACCGAGCGTGGAATCTGGTAAGTAAGCGGCCACTAACCATGTGGCAAGATATAAAAGGGTCAGCCACAGCGCCCAGCGCGCCTCTTTATGGGCCTGAACAAAACGAGCGTCCATTTTTTGTCCCTTGTGGATAAAGAAAGCGGGGATTGTACCTTATGGCACGTGCGGGAGGGGAGAAAAACAAAAGGCCGGAATTTCCGGCCTTTTCAGTTAACGCACGCTTACTTTTCCTGAAGTCCGAGTTTTTTCTCCAGATAGTGGATATTGGTTCCACCGTGCTGGAAATGCTCGTCATTCATGATGCGGATCTGCAGATCAACGTTGGTTTTGATACCGTCGATGATCAGTTCCTGCAACGCGTTTTTCATACGGGCGATTGCTACGTCGCGGTTTTCGCCATAGCAGATCAGCTTACCGATCATTGAGTCATAGTACGGAGGTACGGTGTAGCCTGCGTAAATATGAGACTCCCAGCGCACACCAAAGCCACCCGGTGCGTGGAAACGCGTGATTTTACCCGGGCTTGGCAGGAAGGTGTTCGGGTCTTCGGCGTTGATACGGCATTCTACCGCATGGCCTTTAACCACAACTTCATCCTGCTTGATGGACAGCGGTTGTCCCGCAGCGATGCGCAGCTGCTCTTTGATCAGGTCAACGCCGGTGATCATTTCGGTTACCGGGTGTTCAACCTGAATACGAGTGTTCATTTCAATGAAGTAGAACTCGCCGTTTTCGAACAGGAACTCGAAAGTACCTGCCCCGCGATAGCCGATATCAACGCACGCTTTGGCGCAACGCTCGCCGATGTAGCGACGCAGTTCCGGAGTAATGCCCGGTGCTGGTGCTTCTTCGACGACTTTCTGGTGACGACGCTGCATGGAGCAGTCACGTTCTGCCAGATAAATCGCGTTACCCTGACCGTCCGCCAGCACCTGAATTTCGATGTGGCGTGGGTTTTCCAGGTACTTCTCCATGTAAACCATGTCGTTGTTGAAAGCCGCTTTCGCTTCCGCTTTGGTCATGGAGATGGATTGTGCCAGTTCGGCATCGCTGCGCACGACGCGCATACCGCGACCGCCGCCGCCGCCGGAGGCTTTGATAATAACGGGATAACCGATGCGCTTCGCATGAGCGCGGTTAGCGTCCATATCGTCGCCCAGCGGGCCGTCAGAGCCTGGGACTGTCGGTACGCCAGCTTTCTTCATCGCGGTAATTGCGGACACTTTATCGCCCATCAGGCGGATGGTGTCGGCTTTCGGGCCGATGAAGATAAAGCCGGAACGTTCTACCTGTTCAGCAAAGTTGGCATTCTCAGAGAGGAAGCCATAGCCCGGGTGAATTGCCACTGCGCCGGTGATTTCAGCAGCGCTAATAATAGCCGGGATGTTCAGATAGCTTTTTACGGACGGAGCCGGGCCAATACAGACCGTCTCATCCGCCAGCAATACGTGTTTTAAATCGCGATCCGCGCTTGAATGCACAGCGACAGTCTTGATGCCCAGCTCTTTACAGGCACGCAGAATACGCAGGGCGATCTCACCGCGGTTGGCGATAACAATTTTATCCAACATGTTCGCCTCGTTATTCGATGACGACCAGCGGCTCGTCAAATTCTACCGGTTGACCGCTTTCTACCAGAATCGCTTTCACTACGCCGGATTTGTCGGCTTCGATCTGGTTCATCATTTTCATGGCTTCAACGATGCACAGGGTATCGCCCGCATTCACTTTCTGGCCGATTTCGATGAACGCTTTCGCATCTGGGCTCGGGGTGCGGTAGAACGTACCAACCATTGGGGAGCGTACGATGTGACCACTGATTTCCGCTGCTGCCGGAGCTTCCATACTTGGAGAGGCAGTTTGTGCGACAGCGTTAGACAAAGCTGGCTGCTGCATCACTGGTGCAGCATAAGCCTGTTGCATCATTGGAAAACTTGCAGCTGGCGCCGCACGGCTGATGCGTACAGACTCTTCGCCTTCAGAAATTTCCAGTTCGGAGATGCCTGATTCTTCAACCAGCTCGATCAGTTTTTTAATCTTACGAATATCCATGAGTGGGTTCCGTACTCTTTGTTTAGTGAGATTGTGACAAGCGTTTTACCGCCGTCTGTATAGCATTTTTATAACAGTGAGTGACAAGATGCCACGCATCTCAGGCATTGCACTGGGTGCGGTTGCCATTAAGTGAGATTGCCAGACTTGTTAGTCATTGTGCGGCTATCTTCTGCCATTTTCGGGTAAAAGACAAAATATACCTTCAACATGCGAATGTCACCCTTTCAGCGCTCTAAAAACGCTACCGGGGATAGCAAAGTTGCACATTATAACTATTTCGTAGCAATTGGCAGCTAAATACTGGTCTTATCAGGGAAGATAATCAACCGTTAACATGTAAAGAAAATCGGATCGTCCACATTTTGTAACGCACTGCACATAACGTGAAACTACCGCCACCACTGGCGAAACTTCTTGTAACGGCAGGCTAACAACACCACAGCGAGTGCTGCATAAATAATCGGTTGAGGGGAGATAATTTTTACCGACCACAGATAATGTATGGGTGCCAGGATCGCCACAAGATAGACGAAGTTGTGCAAATACTGCCAATTTTTGCCCAGTTTTCGCTGAGCCGACTGGGTGGAGGTTAACGTGAGGGCGAATAATATGCCCCAACTGGCAATGCCCAGCATCAAATAAGGTCGCGTGATTAATTCCCGTCCTAACAGCGCCAGATTATGAATGCCCAGTTCCAGGAGTGCGTAGCTGGTTAAATGCAACGTTGCCCAGGCGAAACACCATAGCCCTAACAGGCGCCGTGTGCGTATCAATAATGGCTGTTTAGCGTAGCGCGCGAGGGGAGAGACCAGCAAGGTCGCCAGCAAGAATTTCAGAGCTGTCCTACCGGTAAAGTGCTGGATATCTTTGACCGGGTCTGCGCTCAGACCACCGTGATTCACCGCCCAAAATAGCCAGACAAACGGTAAAAAGCCGGCAAGGTGCAGGCAAACTTTCAGCCCGGTAATGTGCTTTGCAGTCAGGCGCACTCAAAAATTCTCCTGCAGGTTAAGACCACGGTACAGCGAAGCGACCTCGTCGGCGTAACCGTTAAACAGCAGCGTGGGTTGGCGCTGAACGTCCAGAATACCGCCTGCGCCAATAAAACGCTCAGTGGCCTGGGACCAGCGCGGGTGATCGACATGCGGATTCACGTTGGCATAAAATCCATATTCATTGGGGGCGGCCAGATTCCAGGTTGTCGGGGGGCGTTCGCGGGTTAGTTTAATACTCACGATCGACTTAATGCCTTTAAATCCGTATTTCCACGGCACAATTAAGCGAATGGGCGCGCCATTTTGTGGGGGAAGAGCTTTTCCATAAACCCCCACGGTAAGCAGAGTGAGTGGATGCATAGCTTCATCCAGACGCAGTCCTTCAATATAGGGATACTTGAGCCCGCCGCCAATAAAGCGATCTTTTTGTCCGGGCATTTCATCCGGTGCGTAGATCGTTTCGAAGGCGACATATTTTGCGTTGCTGGTGGGTTCAACCTGCGCCAGCAGTTTATGTAACGGAAAACCAATCCACGGCACGACCATTGACCAGGCTTCCACACAGCGCATCCGGTAAATCCGTTCTTCCAGTGGGAAACGGGCGGTCAGCGCATCGTGATCGAGGGTGAGTGGCTTTGCCACCTCACCACTGATTTTTAACGTCCACGGATCGGTTTTCAGACTGCCAGCATTGGCTGCCGGATCCGCTTTATCGAGACCGAACTCATAGAAGTTGTTGTAGCCAGAAACTTTATCCGCTGGCGTTAAAGGAAGCGAATTTTGCCAGGCGGCGGGTTTACTGAAATCAAGCGGCTTACCCGCGGGCGCGGGCGGGCGGTCATTCCCCTTAAACCAGCTAAGAAGGTCAGCCTGCGCAGAGAGGGGGAAAGACAACGCGGCGGCGCTGATTCCTAATGCTTTCAGTACCTGGCGGCGTTGCATAAAAAAAGCCGACTCGTCAGTGACGTCGGCTTCTGTAAATGGACGTAATTTCTTCATAACAGACTCCCGGCTTACGCGTCATAACTGACAGGGGACGCGTAGTTAATATGGCAGGGAGTCTGTAGATATGCCGCGAAATTTCGTTAATTAAGTGTAAATTTCTGCGCCAGAGCTTGTTACTTCACCTTCACCAGCGTACGACCTTGCACCTGGTTATTGATGATGGCATCGGCAAACTTCGGCGCATCCGCCAGCGTAATCTCCGTGGCGGCCTGAGCATAGAAAGAGTCCGGTAGATCCTTAACCAGACGCGCCCAGGCTTCTGCCCGGCGTGCCGGCGGGGTCATCACCGAGTCCACCCCTTGCAAACGAACGTTACGCAGAATAAATGGCATCACCGTCGTCGGCAGAGCGAAACCGCCAGCCAGACCGCAGGCGGCAACGCAGCCACCGTAGTTCATCTGTGCCAGGACTTTTGCCAGAACTTTGTCGCCAACGGTATCAACCGCACCAGCCCACAGCTGTTTTTCCAACGGGCGAGATTCAGCAAATTCATCGCGGCTAAGGATACGGTTAGCGCCCAGGCTCTTCAGGTAGTCGTGAGTGCTTTCGCGACCCGAAACCGCCGCAACCTGATAACCCAGCTTATGCAGTAACGCCACGGCCGTGCTACCCACGCCGCCGCTGGCACCGGTGACGACAATCTCACCGTCTTGCGGGCGAATACCTGCATCTTCAAGCGCCATGACGCACAGCATGGCGGTAAAGCCAGCGGTACCGATGACCATGGCTTTACGTCCGTCCAGCCCTTGTGGCAGTGCAACCAGCCAGTCGCCTTTCACGCGTGCGCGTTCGGCCAGTCCACCCCAATGATTTTCACCCACGCCCCAGCCGGTCAGTAAAACTTCCTGACCTGCATGAAAACGGGGATCTTCGCTTGCGCGCACGGTACCGGCGAAATCGATACCAGGAATCATCGGAAAAATGCGAATGATTTTACCCTTGCCGGTGATAGCCAGGGCGTCTTTATAGTTCAGGCTTGACCAGTGGACATCCACCGTCACATCGCCTTCCGGTAGCTGGTTTTCGTCGAGGGGTTGAACGGATGCGAGGGTTTTTCCGTCCTGCTGTTCTAAGATCAAAGCCTGCATAACCTGTCCTCAATTCGTATAGTGGATTGGAAAATTATTAATGAAGACTATACTCGCTAATCAAAACATGATGCCGATTCCGCGCAATAAATTGCCAGATATACCTAATTTGGTAGTATGCCCACACTGTTTGTATAAATGGACGGATTTTGCGTTCAGTTTTGCATTTTCGCGCCGCTTTATCACTTTCATGCCTGTTTCATAACTGTCGGAGTTAACACAAGGATGCGATTAACGACGAAATTTTCAGCTTTTGTGACGCTGCTTACAGGGTTAACGATCTTCGTAACTCTGATCGGTTGCTCGCTGAGTTTCTATAACGCGATTCAATATAAGTTCACCACCCGTGTTCAGGCGGTGGCGACAGCGATTGATACGCACCTTGTCTCCCGCGATGTCGTTGCGCTAACCCCGCAAATCGATGAACTGATGGTTTCGGTTGATATCGTGCGCGTCGAACTGCTACAGGGCGAACACGTGGTGTATGACCACTCCCGAACCAGTAGCTACCGCCCGGCGGGGACGAACAATCTGTATCGTGATGTCACCGTCCCGTTGGTCAAACACCCGGGCATGTCGCTGCGTCTGGTTTATCAGGATCCAATGGGCAACTATTTCCATTCGCTGATGACTACCGCGCCACTCACGTTGGCGATTGCTTTCATTATACTGATGCTCTTTTTGTCTGTGCGCTGGCTTCAGCGTCAGCTTTCAGGTCAAGAGTTGCTGGAGATTCGTTCAACGCGCATTCTTAACGGCGAACGTGGACCGAACGTGCGGGGGACGGTCTATGAATGGCCTGCGCGTACCAGTAGCGCGCTCGATATGCTGCTGACCGAAATTCAAAGTGCCCGCGAGCAACGTAGCCGACTGGATACGCTGATTCGTTCCTATGTGGCGCAGGATACAAAAACCGGGCTAAGCAACCGCCTGTTCTTTGATAACCAACTGGCAACGCTGCTGGAAGATCAGGAAAAAGTGGGATCGCATGGCGTCGTGATGATGGTACGCCTGCCGGACTTTACGCTGCTGCGCGATAGCTGGGGAATTACCCTTGCGGAAGAACAAATTTCAACGCTAATCAATTTGTTGTCGACTTTTATGACGCGCTATCCGGGCGCGTTGCTGGCGCGCTACCACCGTAGCGATTTTGCCATCCTGTTGCCACACCGCACGCTGAAAGAGGCGGAAAGTATTGCCGGGCAATTATTAAAAGCGGTAGATGCGCTTCCGGCTAATAAAATGATCGACCGTGCCGATATGGTTCATATTGGCATTTGTGTTTGCCGCAGCGGTCAGTCGACGGAACAAGTGATGGATCACGCCGAAGCCGCCACGCGGAACTCGGTATTGCAGGGTGGGAACAGTTGGTCGGTCTATGATGACTCACTACCGGAAAAAGGTCGGGGTAACGTACGCTGGCGAACGCTGATCGAACAGATGCTCAGCCGGGGTGGACCAAGAATTTATCAAAAGCCTGCGGTAACCCGTGAAGGACGGGTGCACCACCGGGAGCTGATGTGCCGTATTTTTGATGGCAGCGAAGAGGTTATTTCGGCGGAATATATGCCGATGGTCCTGCAGTTTGGCCTGGCTGAAGAATATGACCGTCTGCAAATCAGCCGTCTGATCTTACTGTTGGGCTACTGGCCGCAGGAAAACCTGGCGATGCAGACAACGGTTGAATCGCTAATTCGCCCACGTTTTCAGCGCTGGCTACGTGATACGCTGATGCAGTGCGAAAAATCATTACGCAAACGCATAATTATTGAACTTGCTGAGGCAGATGTCTGTCAACATATCAGCCGGTTACAGCCCGTCATCAGATTGATGAATGCGCTGGGTGTGCGAATTGCCGTTACGCAGGCGGGTTTAACGCTGGTGAGCTCCAGTTGGATCAAAGAGCTTAACGTTGAGTTATTGAAGCTGCATCCAAGCCTGGTGAGGAATATTGATAAGCGAACCGAAAACCAGCTCCTGGTGCAAAGCCTGGTGGAGGCTTGTTCTGGAACACCAACGCAGGTTTACGCCACGGGCGTTCGTTCGCGTAGCGAGTGGCATACGCTGACGGAACGCGGAGTTGCGGGTGGGCAAGGGGATTTTTTTGCCGCATCACAGCCACTTGACACTAACGTGAAAAAATATTCGCAAAGATACTCGGTTTAACCTGCCGTTTAATTCGTTTTCACGTAGAATAACGCGCGCTGTGCCTTCTGGGGGTGTGCTTGTCTGCTCGCCAGGTTGTAACAGCAAACATGCAGGTGAATGACCTTTGACAGGTTGCAAACAAAAGCGAGGAGTGCTGCTGATTTATTCAGCCCTGATGGACTCAGGCCGATTTTGTAACAAAGGAAACGAACTGCACTAATTTTCACCGTAGCAGATGATTTTTGCGCCTTGTCGCTGCTGCGTGTGGTTGGTAAAGTAAGCGGATTTTGTTTTCCGCCCCAGCTTTCAGGATTATCCCTTAGTATGTTGAAAAAATTTCGTGGCATGTTTTCCAATGACCTGTCCATTGACCTGGGTACCGCGAATACCCTTATTTATGTAAAAGGACAAGGCATCGTATTGAATGAGCCTTCTGTTGTGGCCATTCGTCAGGATCGTGCCGGCTCGCCAAAAAGCGTAGCCGCAGTGGGCCATGACGCGAAGCAGATGCTGGGTCGTACACCGGGCAATATCGCTGCCATTCGCCCAATGAAAGACGGCGTTATCGCTGACTTCTTCGTGACTGAAAAAATGCTCCAGCACTTTATCAAACAAGTGCACAGCAATAGCTTCATGCGCCCAAGCCCGCGCGTACTGGTATGTGTACCGGTTGGAGCAACTCAGGTTGAACGCCGCGCGATCCGTGAATCCGCTCAGGGCGCAGGCGCCCGTGAAGTATTCCTGATCGAAGAGCCGATGGCGGCTGCGATCGGGGCGGGTCTGCCAGTTTCTGAAGCAACCGGTTCTATGGTTGTGGATATCGGTGGTGGTACAACTGAAGTTGCCGTTATCTCCCTGAACGGCGTGGTTTATTCCTCTTCTGTACGTATTGGCGGTGACCGCTTCGACGAAGCCATCATTAATTATGTTCGTCGTAACTACGGTTCTCTGATCGGTGAAGCCACCGCAGAACGTATTAAACACGAAATCGGTTCCGCTTATCCGGGCGACGAAGTGCGCGAGATCGAAGTTCGCGGCCGTAACCTGGCAGAAGGTGTTCCACGCGGCTTTACCCTGAACTCCAACGAGATTCTGGAAGCCCTGCAGGAACCGCTGACCGGTATCGTGAGCGCGGTGATGGTTGCACTGGAACAGTGTCCGCCAGAACTGGCGTCTGACATCTCCGAACGCGGCATGGTACTGACCGGTGGCGGTGCTCTGCTGCGTAACCTTGACCGTCTGTTAATGGAAGAAACCGGTATTCCAGTTGTTGTTGCTGAAGATCCGCTGACCTGCGTGGCGCGCGGTGGCGGCAAGGCGCTGGAAATGATCGATATGCACGGCGGCGACCTGTTCAGCGAAGAGTAATCGGATGCAGGTAGGGTAGCCCGCGGGTTGCCCTTCCGCTCTGATACGAGAATACGCATAGACTATGAAGCCAATTTTTAGCCGTGGCCCGTCGCTACAGATTCGCCTTATTCTGGCGGTGCTGGTGGCGCTCGGCGTTATTATTGCCGACAGCCGCCTGGGTACGTTTAGTCAAATCCGAACGTACATGGATACCGCCGTCAGTCCTTTCTACTTTATCTCAAATGGTCCTCGTGAATTACTCGACGGCGTTTCGCAAACGCTGGCTTCGCGTGACCAACTCGAACTTGAAAATCGGGCGTTGCGTCAGGAACTGCTGCTGAAAAACAGCGAGCTGCTGATGCTGGGGCAATATAAACAGGAGAACGCGCGTTTGCGTGAGCTGCTGGGATCGCCGCTGCGTCAGGACGAACAAAAGATGGTGACGCAGGTCATCTCGACGGTTAATGACCCTTACAGCGATCAGGTGGTGATCGACAAAGGGAGCGTTAACGGGGTCTACGAAGGTCAGCCGGTTATTAGCGACAAAGGCGTTGTGGGTCAGGTCGTAGCGGTGGCTAAACTGACCAGCCGCGTGCTGCTGATTTGCGATGCGACGCATGCTCTGCCCATTCAGGTACTGCGTAACGATATCCGCGTGATCGCTGCCGGTAACGGCTGCACCGACGATCTTCAGCTCGAACACCTGCCGGCCAACACCGACATTCGCGTTGGCGATGTGCTGGTTACCTCGGGTCTGGGGGGACGTTTCCCTGAAGGCTATCCGGTTGGTGTTGTTTCTTCCGTTAAGCTGGACACTCAGCGCGCTTATACCGTGATTCAGGCACGCCCGACCGCAGGTCTGCAGCGTCTGCGTTATCTGCTGCTGTTGTGGGGCGCCGATCGTAACGGCGCAAATCCGATGACGCCAGAGGAAGTGCACCGCGTTGCCAATGAACGTCTGATGCAAATGATGCCGCAAGTTCTGCCTGCACCAGATGCCATGGGGCCGCCTGCGCCAGTGCCAGCTCCCGCAACAGGCGTGACTCCAGCGCCTGCGGGTACCACGCCGCCACAACCTGCTCCGCGTAAGCCGGGAGGACAGTAAGTGGCAAGCTATCGTAGCCAGGGACGTTGGGTGATTTGGCTCTCGTTCCTTATTGCACTGTTGCTGCAAGTCATGCCCTGGCCGGACGATATTCTGGTTTTCCGGCCAAACTGGGTACTGCTCATCTTGTTGTACTGGATCCTGGCGCTGCCGCATCGCGTAAATGTGGGTACGGGGTTTGTGGTGGGTGCCATACTGGATCTCATCAGCGGCTCCACGCTTGGCGTGCGCGCATTGTCGATGAGTATCATTGCTTATCTGGTCGCGCTGAAATTCCAGCTATTCCGTAACCTCGCGCTCTGGCAACAGGCGCTGGTGGTCATGTTGTTATCACTGGTCGTGGATATTATTGTTTTCTGGGCCGAGTTTTTAGTGATCAATGTCTCTTTCAGACCCGAAGTGTTCTGGAGTAGTGTAGTGAATGGTGTGCTTTGGCCATGGCTATTCTTACTGATGCGTAAAGTCCGTCAGCAGTTTGCGGTGCAATAAGGTTGATATGAATACTCTGTATCTTGCTTCTGGTTCTCCACGTCGTCAGGAACTGCTCGCTCAGCTTGGTGTTACCTTTGAACGGCTGGTGCCTGGGATTGAAGAACAGCGACACCCGCAGGAGAGCGCGCAGCAGTATGTTTCGCGTCTGGCACGCGAAAAAGCGCAGGCTGGCGTGGCGCTGGCGCAGCGCGATTTGCCGGTATTGGGTGCGGATACCATTGTTATCCTTAATGGCGAAGTGCTGGAAAAACCACACGACGCCGCCCATGCCGCAGTAATGCTGCGCAAACTGTCGGGCAAAACGCATCAGGTCATGACCGCCGTGGCATTGGCCGACCGCCGGCACAGTCTGGACTGTCTGGTGGTGACGGAAGTGACGTTCAGAGCACTAACCGATGAGGACATCGCGGGCTATGTTGCCAGCGGTGAACCAATGGATAAAGCAGGTGCATACGGTATTCAAGGGTTGGGTGGCTGTTTTGTCAGGAAGATCAATGGCAGCTATCACGCCGTAGTCGGCTTACCGCTGGTAGAAACGTATGAGTTGCTGACCAATTTTAACGCACTGCGTGAGAAAAGGGATAAACATGACGGCTGAATTATTGGTAAACGTAACGCCATCGGAAACTCGGGTGGCTTACATTGATGGCGGTATTCTGCAGGAAATTCATATTGAACGTGAGGCGCGACGCGGAATCGTAGGCAATATCTACAAAGGTCGTGTAAGTCGTGTACTTCCGGGTATGCAGGCGGCTTTTGTAGATATTGGACTGGATAAAGCCGCATTTCTTCACGCTTCAGACATCATGCCGCACACCGAATGCGTGGCGGGTGAAGAACAAAAACAGTTCACCGTGCGCGACATTTCTGAACTGGTGCGCCAGGGCCAGGATCTGATGGTGCAGGTGGTAAAAGATCCGTTGGGTACTAAGGGCGCACGCCTGACGACGGACATCACGCTTCCTTCCCGTTACCTCGTCTTTATGCCAGGTGCTTCGCACGTTGGCGTTTCCCAACGTATCGAAAGCGAAACCGAACGCGAACGCCTGAAAAAAGTGGTGGCGGATTACTGCGATGAACAGGGCGGATTCATTATTCGCACAGCGGCGGAAGGCGTCTGCGAGGAGGATCTGGCCTCGGATGCTGCCTACTTGAAGCGCGTCTGGACTAAAGTCATGGAGCGTAAAAAGCGCCCGCAAACGCGCTACCAGATGTACGGCGAACTGGCGCTGGCGCAGCGCGTGTTGCGTGATTTTGCCGATGCCCAGCTTGACCGGATCCGCGTTGACTCTCGTCTAACCTATGAAGCGTTGCTGGAGTTCACAGCGGAATATATCCCCGAGATGACCAGCAAGCTGGAACATTACAGCGGGCGCCAGCCCATTTTTGATCTCTTTGACGTTGAGAATGAAATCCAGCGCGCGCTGGAACGCAAGGTTGAACTGAAATCTGGCGGCTATCTGATCATCGATCAAACTGAAGCAATGACCACCGTCGATATCAATACCGGAGCGTTTGTTGGGCATCGTAATCTCGACGACACTATCTTTAATACTAATATTGAAGCAACGCAGGCCATTGCTCGCCAGCTGCGTCTGCGTAACCTCGGCGGCATTATCATTATCGATTTTATCGACATGAATAATGAAGATCACCGTCGACGGGTGCTGCACTCTCTGGAACAGGCGCTGAGCAAGGATCGCGTAAAAACCAGCATCAACGGTTTTTCACAGCTGGGCCTGGTGGAGATGACGCGCAAACGCACGCGTGAAAGCGTGGAGCATGTGTTGTGCAACGAGTGTCCGACCTGTCATGGGCGCGGTACGGTGAAAACCGTGGAAACTGTATGCTATGAAATCATGCGCGAAATCGTGCGGGTACACCATGCATATGACTCCGATCGTTTCCTGGTTTATGCATCTCCGGCAGTGGCTGAAACCCTGAAGGGTGAAGAGTCACATGCGTTGGCGGAAGTGGAAATCTTTGTCGGCAAACAGGTTAAAGTACAAGTCGAACCGCTGTATAACCAGGAGCAGTTCGACGTTGTCATGATGTAATCTGGCCTGGTAAACGCCCAATGGCGATACCTTGCAGGCCGGAGAAGGCGTTCACGCCGCCATCCGGCAAGACGGTTTTGTGAGTCACATTTTTTGGTAGACAAGGAGAGGCGCGTGAGGCGATTGCCGGGGATATTACTGCTCACTGGAGCCGCATTCGTTGTCATCGCAGCGCTGCTGGTCAGTGGGCTGCGCCTTGCGCTGCCTCATCTTGATAGCTGGCGTCCGGCCATCCTTGGCAAGATTGAATCCGCTACCGGTCTGCCCGTCTCCGCCAGCCAACTTTCCGCTAGCTGGCAAAATTTCGGTCCTACTCTTGAAGCGCGCGATATCCATGCGCAGCTTAAAGATGGCGGTGAATTTTCGGTAAAGCGGGTCACATTAGCGCTGGATGTCTGGCAAAGCTTGCTGCACATGCGCTGGCAGTTTCGCGATCTCACCTTCTGGCAGTTGCAACTGCGTACCAATACCCCCATCCAGCGCAGCGAAAGCGGTGATGGAATTGAAGCCGGCCACCTGAGCGATCTCTTCCTGCGTCAGTTTGATCATTTCGATCTACGCGACAGCCAGATTAGCTTTTTAACCCTCTCAGGCCAGCGTGCAGAACTGGCGATCCCGCAGCTTACCTGGCTTAACGGTAAAAACCGACATCGCGCTGAAGGGCAGGTCAGTCTCTCCAGTCTGACCGGGCAGCACGGTGTTATGCAGGTTCGAATGGATCTGCGTGATGACAACGGGCTGTTGAATAACGGTCGGGTCTGGTTGCAGGCCGACGATATTGACGTCAAGCCGTGGCTGGGTAAATGGATGCAGGATAATGTCGCGTTGCAAACCGCGCGTTTTAGCCTGGAAGCATGGATGACGATCAGAAAAGGTGTCGTTTCCGGCGGCGATGTCTGGCTGAAAAAAGGTGGGGCAAGTTGGCTGGGAGAGAGTCGTACGCACACGCTCTCCGTCGATAACCTGACGGCGCACATCAGCCGCGAGCAGTCGGGCTGGCAATTCTCCATTCCCGATACCCGTATCACGATGGATGATAAACCCTGGCCAAGCGGGGCGTTAACGCTGGCCTGGATCCCTGAACAGGAAGTCGGCGGCGAGAATAACAAACGCAGCGACGAGCTACGCATCCGCGCCAGCAATCTGGAGCTGGCCGGGTTAGAAGGGCTGCGTCCGATGGCGGCCAAGTTATCGCCTGCGCTGGGTGATATCTGGCGGGCCACGCAGCCGAGCGGCAAAATAGATGTGCTGGCGCTGGATATCCCGTTACAGGCAACAGAAAAAACTCGCTTCCAGTCCTCGTGGACCAATCTGGCCTGGAAACAGTGGAAGCTGCTGCCAGGGGCAGAACATTTCTCCGGTACGCTCGCGGGCAGCGTTGAAAACGGGGCGCTCACTGCTTCCATGAAGCAAGCTAAAATGCCGTATGAAACCGTCTTTCGCGCACCGCTGGAAATAGAGGATGGCGTAGCGACGCTAAGCTGGCTGAAGAATGATAAAGGTTTCCAGTTAGATGGGCGCAATATTGATGTTAAAGCGAAAGCGGTACGCGCACGCGGTGGTTTTCGCTATCTGCAGCCCGCCAATGATGAGCCATGGTTGGGCATTCTGGCAGGTATCAGCACCGACGATGGCTCTCAGGCCTGGCGTTACTTCCCGGAAAACCTGATGGGCAAAGAGCTTGTTGATTACCTCAGCGGCGCTATTCAGGGCGGCGAAGCGGATAACGCCACGTTGGTGTATGGCGGCGACCCGCATCTGTTCCCGTATCTACACAATGAAGGGCAGTTCCAGGTACTGGTGCCGCTTCGCAATGCGAAGTTTGCTTTCCAGCCCGACTGGCCCGCGCTGACTGACCTTAATATTGAACTGAACTTCATTAACGACGGTCTGTGGATGAAGACCGATAGCGTTAATCTGGGCGGTGTGAAGGCCAGTAATCTGACGGCTAACATCCCCGACTATGCCAAAGAAAAACTGCTGATTGATGCCGACATCAACGGGCCGGGCAAGGCGGTCGGACCTTATTTTGATGAGACGCCATTGAAGGATTCACTCGGCGCTACGCTTGAGCAACTGCAGATTGACGGCGATGTGAATGCTCGCTTACATCTTGATATTCCGCTAGACGGCTCGCTGGTTACCGCCAAAGGTGACGTCAACCTGCGTAATAACAGCCTGTTTATTAAACCGCTCGACAGCACGCTGAAGAATTTGAATGGTAAATTCAGCTTTATCAACGGCGATCTGAAGAGTGAGCCGATGACCGCGAACTGGTTTAATCAGCCGCTGAACGTCGACTTTTCCACGACCGAAGGGGCGAAAGCCTATCAGGTAGCCGTGAATCTGCAAGGTGACTGGCAGCCAAGCCGCATGGGGATTTTACCGACGCAGGTCAACGACGCGTTGAATGGTAGCATAGCGTGGAATGGCAAGGTAGGAATCGATCTTCCGTATCATGCCGGGCCGACCTACAACGTTGAGTTAAAGGGCGACCTCAAGAATGTAAGTAGTCACTTACCTTCTCCGCTGAATAAGACGGCCGGTGAGGCGTTGCCGGTGAACGTTAAGGCCAACGGCAATCTGCGCAGCTTTGATCTGACCGGCAACGCTGGCAGTAAAAATCATTTTAATAGCCGCTGGCTGCTGAATCAGAAACTGACGCTTGACCGCGCAATCTGGGCGTCGGAAAGCCGCACCGTGCCAGCGTTACCCGATCAACAAGGCATAGAGCTTAATCTTCCCCCTATGGATGGCGCGCAATGGCTGGCGTTATTCCAGAAAGGCGCTGTGGATAACGTGGGCAGCAACGCTAACTTCCCGCAGCGCATCACGGTGCGTACGCCATCGTTATCCCTGGGCGGTCAACAGTGGAATAATTTGAGTATCGTTTCTGAGCCTGCGAGCAATGGCTCCACCGTGCAGGCGCAGGGCCGTGAAATTAACGCCACGCTGGCTATGCGCAATAATGCGCCGTGGCTGGCCAATATTAAGTATCTTTATTACAACCCAAGCGCGGCAAAACCGTCACAAAATAGTACGCCAGCCTCGCCGTTCTCAGCCATCGACAACGTCAGCTTCCGTGGCTGGCCGGACCTTCAGCTGCGCTGTGCCGAGTGCTGGATGTGGGGACAGAAATACGGGCGCATTGACGCCGATGTAGCGATTAAAGGCGACACGCTGACCTTGAGTAACGGTCTGTTGGATACGGGTTTTGCCAGACTGACCACCGACGGCGTGTGGGTGAATGCGCCGGGCAAGGAGCGAACGTCGCTGAAGGGTAAACTGAGCGGCAATAAAATTGACTCCGCAGCCGGTTTCTTTGGCGTATCAACGCCGATTCGCAATTCTTCATTCAACGTGGAGTATGATCTGCATTGGCGTAATCCGCCGTGGGATCCTGATGTAGCCTCGCTGAATGGTATTTTGCGTACCCGGCTGGGCAAAGGCGAACTTACCGAACTCAGTACCGGACATGCGGGGCAACTGTTACGTCTGCTAAGCTTCGATGCGTTACTGCGTAAACTGCGCTTTGATTTTAGCGACACCTTCAGCGAAGGCTTCTATTTCGACTCGATTCGCAGCACGGCGTGGATCAAAGATGGCGTGATGCATACCGACGACACGCTGGTGGACGGTCTGGAAGCCGACATTGCGATGAAAGGTTCAGTGAACCTGGTACGCCGGGATCTGGACATGGAAGCCATCGTCGCACCAGAAATTTCTGCCACCGTAGGGGTTGCCGCCGCGTTTGCCGTCAACCCGATTGTTGGTGCGGCGGTGTTTGCCGCCAGTAAGGTGCTGGGGCCGCTGTGGAGCAAAGTCTCGATTCTGCGCTATCGCATCACCGGTCCGGTCGATAAGCCGCAAATTAACGAAGTTCTGCGTCAGCCGCGCAAAGAAAGCCAGCAATGATTTGACGGGGGCGAGTAATTGCCCCAATCTCAGTACATAGTATTGCCGGATGGCGCAGCGCTTATCCGGCCTACAGCAGCCTAACAACGTAGGCCGGATAAGGCGTTTTTTCCGCTATCCGGCAGAATTAAATGAGTAATCAAAACGATGAGTCTGAACCTGGTAAGTGAACAATTGCTAGCGGCAAATGGCCTGAAACATCAGGATCTGTTTGCCATCCTGGGCCAACTGGCCGAACGCCGTCTTGATTACGGCGATCTCTATTTTCAGTCGAGCTATCACGAATCCTGGGTTTTAGAAGACCGCATCATTAAAGATGGTTCTTACAATATCGATCAGGGCGTTGGCGTGCGCGCCATCAGCGGCGAGAAAACAGGGTTTGCCTATGCAGACCAGATTAGCCTGTTGGCGCTGGAACAAAGCGCTCATGCCGCGCGTACTATCGTGCGTGACAACGGTGACGGCAAAGTAAAAACGCTGGGGGCCGTGGAGCATCAGGCGCTTTACACCTCGGTTGATCCGTTGCAGAGCATGAGCCGTGAAGAAAAACTCGATATCCTGCGCCGCGTAGACAACGTGGCCCGTGCCACCGACAAACGCGTCCAGGAAGTGACCGCCAGCCTGACCGGTGTTTATGAACTGATCCTGGTGGCCGCGACTGATGGTACGCTGGCCGCTGACGTCCGCCCGCTGGTACGTTTGTCCGTAAGCGTACAGGTCGAAGAGGATGGTAAGCGTGAGCGCGGCGCCAGCGGTGGCGGCGGTCGTTTTGGCTATGACTATTTCCTTGGCGACCTCGATGGTGAAGTCCGTGCCGACGCGTGGGCGAAAGAGGCCGTACGCATGGCGTTAGTCAATCTGTCCGCGGTAGCAGCGCCTGCTGGTACGCTGCCGGTGGTACTCGGCGCTGGCTGGCCTGGCGTTCTGCTGCATGAAGCGGTCGGTCATGGTCTGGAAGGTGATTTTAACCGCCGTGGCACCTCGGTATTCAGCGGTCACATGGGTGAGCTGGTGGCATCAGAACTGTGTACCGTTGTGGATGATGGCACAATGGCGGACCGTCGTGGTTCCGTGGCTATCGATGACGAAGGGACACCGGGTCAGTACAACGTGCTGATCGAAAACGGCATTCTGAAAGGCTACATGCAGGACAAACTGAATGCGCGCCTGATGGGCGTAGCGCCAACGGGTAACGGTCGCCGTGAATCTTACGCGCACTTGCCGATGCCGCGTATGACCAACACCTATATGCTGCCGGGGAAATCCACGCCGCAGGAAATCATCGAATCCGTTGAATACGGTATTTATGCGCCTAACTTTGGCGGCGGTCAGGTAGATATCACCTCCGGGAAATTTGTATTCTCGACGTCCGAAGCGTACCTGATTGAAAACGGTAAAGTGACCAAACCGGTGAAAGGCGCAACGCTGATTGGCTCCGGTATCGAAGCGATGCAGCAGATTTCGATGGTGGGTAACGACCTGAAACTGGATAACGGGGTTGGAGTTTGCGGTAAAGAAGGACAGAGCTTGCCGGTGGGCGTGGGCCAGCCGACGCTGAAGGTGGATAACTTGACCGTAGGTGGCACCGCGTAACGACCCGGTCGCCGGATAGCGCTCAGCGTATCCGGCCTGGAATGTGTGCTGGCACTGAATGTAGGCCCGGTAAGCAAAGCGCTACCGGGCTTTTTTATTTCTCTTTTCCCCGGCCGTACATCCCCTGAAACAACTGCGCCACATCGACAAAATAATCCGTCAGATAATTAATCACCACCTGGACCTTGAGCGGTAGTTTGTCTTTTTCGGTATACAGCGCATAGACCGGACGTGGATCCGACTGGTAGCGGGGCAGCAGGATCTCCACTTCGCCACGATTGATCTCATTGATCACCCACATCAGCGGCACATAGGCAATACCCGCGCCTGCGGCCAGCCAGCGCACCAGCGTCATCGGATCGTTAGTCACGAAGCGCCCTTCTGGGATCAGGCGGGTAGAGATCCCCTCCGGAGCGATAAGTTCGAATTCATTATCCGGGCGCACGCTGTATTCCAGCCACGAGTGGTTACTGAGATCGGCGGGTTTTTCCGGCACGCCAAACTGCGCGAGATAGCTTTTAGCGGCGCAGACCACCATCGGCATGGTTCCCAGGCGACGTGAAAACAGGCTGGAGTCCTGCAACGCGCCGACGCGAATAACCACGTCCAGACCGTCGGCGATTAAATCCGGTGCCGGGATGCCTGTTACCAGATTTACCGTCAATCCTGGATACTCTTTCAGCATCGTTGCGGTCAACCCGGCGAGGACATTTTGTGCCATGGTTGAAGAACAGCCAATGCGCAAGGTGCCGATGGGCGTGTTGTTAAAGGCATAAAGCTGTTCGTGAACATCCTGTGCTTCGTGCAGCATCCGGCGGCAACCCTGATAATAAATTTTACCGGCTTCGGTTAGCCCAATGCTGCGTGTGCTGCGGTTTAGCAGCTTGACCTGTAGCTCATCTTCCAGTTTAGAGACCGTCTGGCTTATCGATGAAACGCTCATTTGTAGCTGTCTTGCGGCGGCGGTGAAGGAGCCCAGTTCGACAACTTTGGCAAACACCGACATACGTTTTAATCGTTCCATTGTTCACTCTGACTTAAAAGTGATTTAGATCACATAATATAGATAACAGCATAACAGTTACGTTAATATATTATTATTCAAATAACAGCTATGTCGCTCTCGCCTGGCTCATCCTTGCCCTTCTCTGCGGTGACATACGCTAGAAAATCTATCACCTGCACTCTCTTAAGCTACCAAGGTCAACATGAGTCTGTTTCCCGTTATCGTGGTGTTTGGTCTGTCCTTCCCACCGATTTTTTTCGAATTACTTTTGTCACTGGCGATTTTCTGGCTGGTGCGCCGGGTACTGGTTCCAACTGGCATCTATGATTTTGTCTGGCACCCGGCTCTGTTTAACACCGCGCTGTATTGCTGCCTGTTCTATTTAATAACGCGCCTGTTCGTTTGAGGTTGAAGTGAAAACACTAACAAGAAAACTCTCCCGTACGGCCACGACTCTCGTACTGGTCATTCTGGCCTTCATCGCCATTTTCCGCGCATGGGTGTTCTACACCGAGTCGCCGTGGACGCGTGATGCGCGCTTCAGCGCCGACGTTGTGGCAATAGCCCCGGATGTCGCCGGGCTTATCACTAACGTTAACGTTCATGATAATCAACTGGTGAAGAAAGACCAGGTCCTGTTTACCATCGATCAGCCGCGCTATAAAAAAGCGCTCGAAGAAGCGGAAGCAGACGTCGCCTACTATCAGGTGTTATCACAGGAAAAACGCCAGGAGGCCAGCCGTCGTAATCGGCTGGGCGTGCAGGCTATGTCTCGTGAAGAGATCGACCAGTCAAACAATGTCCTGCAAACCGTATTACACCAGCTTGCGAAGGCGCAGGCGACCCGCGACCTGGCGAAATTAGATCTGGAACGTACCGTCATTCGCGCGCCAGCAGATGGCTGGGTGACTAACCTGAACGTCTACAGCGGCGAATTTATTACTCGCGGCTCTACGGCGGTGGCGTTGGTCAAACAGCATTCTTTTTATGTGCTGGCCTATATGGAAGAAACCAAGCTGGAAGGCGTCCGCCCTGGGTATCGCGCAGAGATCACCCCGCTGGGCAGTAATCATGTGCTGAAGGGCACCGTTGATAGCGTGGCGGCTGGCGTAACGAATGCCAGCAGCACGCGGGACGCAAAGGGTATGGCGACCATTGATTCCAATCTTGAATGGGTGCGTCTGGCGCAGCGTGTACCGGTGCGAATTCGTCTTGATGAGCAGCAGGGAACCCTGTGGCCTGCGGGGACTACGGCTACCGTCGTCATTACCGGCAAGCAGGATCGCGATGCAAGCCGGGAATCCTTCTTCCGTAAAATGGCGCATCGCCTGCGCGAGTTTGGCTAATCGTGATGGGCATTTTCTCTATTGCCAACCAGCATATCCGCTTTGCGGTAAAACTGGCGTGCGCGATTGTACTGGCGCTGTTCGTTGGCTTTCACTTCCAACTTGAGACCCCGCGCTGGGCGGTGCTGACCGCCGCCATTGTGGCGGCTGGCCCGGCCTTTGCCGCTGGCGGAGAGCCCTATTCTGGTGCTATACGCTATCGCGGCATGCTGCGTATTGTCGGGACATTTATCGGCTGTATTGCTGCACTGATCATTATCATCAGCATGATCCGCGCCCCGTTATTGATGATCCTGGTGTGTTGTATCTGGGCCGGTTTTTGTACCTGGATCTCGTCGCTTGTGAAGATCGAAAACTCCTATGCCTGGGGACTTTCGGGCTATACGGCGCTGATCATCGTCATTACCATCCAGGCTGAACCGCTGCTGACGCCGCAATTTGCGCTCGAACGCTGTAGTGAAATAGTGATGGGGATTGTCTGTGCTATTGTGGCCGATCTGCTCTTTTCGCCCCGTTCGGTGAAACAGGAGATTGATGTCGAACTGGACAGCCTGCTGGTGGCGCAGTATCAGCTTATGCAGCTGTGCATTAAGCATGGTGACAGTGAAGAAGTGGACAAAGCCTGGGGCGATTTAGTCCGGCGTACGGCGGCACTGGAAGGCATGCGAAGTAACCTGAATATGGAGTCCTCACGCTGGGGGCGGGCTAACCGCAGGCTCAAAGCATTGAACACGCTGTCACTCACGCTCATCACGCAGTCCTGCGAAACCTATCTTATTCAGAACACTCGACCCGAACTGATCACTGATACCTTCCGCGAGTTGTTCAATATGCCGGTTGAAACGGTGCAGGATGTGCATAAACAGTTGAAGCGGATGCGGCGGGTGATTGCCTGGACCGGTGAACGCGAAACGCCGATTACGATATATAGTTGGGCTGGCGCCGCGACGCGTTACCTGTTGCTCAAACGCGGTGTACTGAGTAATACCAAAATTAGCGCCACGGAAGAAGAGATCCTGCAAGGTGAGCCAGTGGTGAAGGTGGAGTCTGCCGAGCGCCATCATGCGATGGTCAACTTCTGGCGCACCACGCTTTCTTGTGTGCTGGGAACTTTATTCTGGCTGTGGACCGGATGGACCTCCGGCAGCGGCGCAATGGTGATGATTGCGGTTGTCACTTCGCTGGCAATGCGTTTGCCCAACCCGCGCATGGTGGCGATTGACTTTATTTACGGTACGTTGGCGGCGTTACCGCTCGGGGCGCTCTATTTCCTGGTGATTATCCCCAATACGCAACAAAGCATGTTGTTACTGTGCCTGAGCCTGGCGGTGCTGGGGTTCTTTCTGGGTATAGAGGTACAGAAACGACGGCTGGGATCAATGGGGGCGCTGGCCAGCACTATTAATATCATCGTGCTGGATAACCCGATGACCTTCCACTTTAGCCAGTTCCTTGACAGTGCGCTGGGGCAAATTGTTGGCTGCGTGCTGGCATTTATCGTCATTCTGTTGGTGCGCGATAACTCTCGTGACAGAACGGGTCGCGTGTTGCTCAACCAGTTTGTCTCGGCAGCGGTTTCAGCGATGACCACCAACGTGGTACGTCGTAAAGAAAACCACCTCCCGGCGCTTTATCAGCAGCTGTTTTTGCTGATGAACAAATTTCCCGGCGACCTGGCGAAGTTTCGCCTGGCGCTGACGATGATCATTGCACATCAGCGCCTGCGCGATGCGCCGATACCGGTAAACGAGGATCTATCCGCGTTCCATCGCCAGCTTCGTCGCACTGCGGATCACGTGATTTCCGCAGGAAACGACGACAAGCGCCGACGCTACTTTAGCCAGCTGCTGGAAGAGCTTGAGATCTATCAGGAGAAATTAATCATCTGGCAAGCGCCACCGCAGGTGACCGAGCCGGTAAAACGACTTAGCGGGATGCTGCACAAATACCAGCATGCGCTGACCAGTAATTAAGAGTTGGAAACCGACGCTAAAAGCGTCGGTTTTTTTATGGCTATACTTACCTGAAAATGCAGGAGGTTCCTGCATATTGATGGTCTGTAGAGTGACTGGCGTCGGGATGGTGGCTATAGATGAACATCTATACATTTGATTTTGACGAGATAGAAGACCAGGGGGATTTCTACCGTGAGTTTACGCGCGCGTTCGGTCTCGCCCGGGAAAAGGTGGTTGATTTAGATTCTCTGTGGGAGGTGGTTATCGGGGACGTTTTACCGCTGCCGCTGGAGATTGAATTTGTTCATTTGCCGGACAAGCTACGCAGGCGATACGGCGCGCTGATTTTACTGTTCGATGAAGCGGAAGAAGAGCTGGAAGGACAGCTGCGCTTTAACGTTCGTCACTCAATGTAAGGCATAAAAAAGCCCCCGGCAGGCGGGGGCAAGTCGTCGGACTAGACGACGAGGGTTTATTTGTAGAGTTCTGCAGTCGCGTGCCAGTGAGCGCCTTCACGGAGTTCGGTGACGCGATAGCTGCTGGCACCCGCTTTTTCAGCTTTAGCGGCGATAGCCTGACGCATGTCCATTGGTGAGCTACCGATCTGAGATACGGAGATGCTGCCCATGGATTGCAGGTTCTGTGCTTCTTGTGAGTTCACCTGAGTTACTGCGGCGCTTGCACCGAAAGAGAGAACAGAAAGAAGGCTTAAGGTTGCAATAGTTGTTTTGATTTTCATGATATTTACCTCGTCGAATTCTTTTATTGGGGTCTGCGTTTCGTGACCCTCATCACAAAATCAAGTATACACTAATCACTCGATAAATTAATACCACGCTAATTGTTTCCATGCGGATTAAGTGTTAAGAAAAATATTTTTTATAACCAAACAGAATTAAAAATAGGGTTTTAAACATCAGTTTTATAATAAATTCAATTAAATCATTGAGATATGAATTTTTGCAAAATGTGCGTTTTTAACTCTTCATATTCGCTATGTGAATGACTTTTGACGGTTAAACGCACCATTTGTTAAATCAATGGCAGTGGATAATAGAGGAAGGAGGGTGGAAACAGAGGTTTTTCCCCCGCCGCGAGGCGACGGGGTGGAAGTATTACAGCTCTTGTTCGAACAGTTCCAGAATGGCTTCGTACAAATCTTTTACCGTAAAACCCTTAGCTGGGGTGGTGAAGATGGTATCGTCACCGGCAATTGTACCCAGAATCCCTTCCGCTTTACCTAATGAGTCCAGCAGACGTGCAATCAACTGAGCAGCGCCAGGGCTGGTATGAATAACCACAACTGCATCGTTGTAATCGATATCCAATACCAGATTTTTCAGTGGACTGGATGTTGTAGGTACCCCTAACTCTGCCGGCAGGCAGTACACCATTTCCATTTTCGCATTGCGGGTACGCACGGCGCCGAACTTGGTCAGCATGCGAGAAACCTTGGACTGATTGATATTATCAAAGCCCTGATCCTGCAACGCGAGGACGATTTCGCCCTGAGAGCTGAACTTTTCTTCTTTAAGCAGCGCTTTAAACGCCTTTACTAATTCTTCTTGTTTTGCCGAGCTTCGCATAAGTCACCCGTAATATGGCGGTAGAAACAACATTATTGTGCATACAGATGAATTTTTATGCAAACAGTCTGCCTTGTTCAAGGCTGAAATAATGTTATGAAAGAGCGGAATTTTATCAAATTTCGTTATCAAGAAACATGCCTGTGTCACGGCTCGCAAATAAGGTTAAAAGTAAATTAAATGTTATCAAATTGATGTTGTTTTGAGAGGTGGGTAGGGTATATTGTCAGCACCTGTTGGAAAGTTGCTCTACTGTGCGGGTGGTTTTGAATTACGTAACTTAGGTTTTATTTTACGTAAGTTAAATGCATAAAAGCCAAATTTGCGTGACTACGCATTCTTGACGCGTGGTTGTTGTATTCGTTGGATTTGTGAATTAAGGTCGCCGCCGCGGAGCAATAGACACTTTGCTTATCAATATAATAAGGAGTTTAGGATGAAAGTTGCAGTCCTCGGCGCTGCTGGTGGTATCGGTCAGGCGCTAGCATTACTGTTAAAAACCCAACTGCCTTCAGGTTCAGAACTCTCCCTGTACGACATCGCTCCAGTAACGCCTGGCGTGGCCGTTGATTTGAGCCATATCCCTACTGCTGTGAAAATCAAAGGCTTCAGCGGCGAAGACGCTACCCCTGCACTGGAAGGTGCTGATGTGGTACTGATCTCTGCGGGTGTCGCACGTAAACCGGGTATGGATCGTTCCGACCTGTTCAACGTTAACGCCGGTATCGTGAAGAACCTGGTGCAGCAGGTTGCTAAAACCTGCCCGAAGGCATGTATCGGAATTATCACCAACCCGGTGAACACGACCGTTGCTATCGCTGCAGAAGTGCTGAAAAAAGCAGGCGTATACGATAAGAACAAACTGTTTGGCGTGACCACGCTGGACATCATCCGCTCCAACACCTTTGTTGCGGAACTGAAAGGCAAGCAGCCTGGTGACGTTGAAGTCCCGGTTATTGGCGGCCACTCTGGCGTGACCATTCTCCCGCTGCTGTCACAAATCCCTGGCGTGAGCTTCACTGAGCAAGAAGCGGCTGACCTGACCAAACGTATCCAGAATGCAGGTACTGAAGTTGTGGAAGCTAAAGCCGGTGGCGGATCTGCAACCCTGTCTATGGGTCAGGCTGCAGCACGTTTCGGCCTGTCACTGGTTCGCGCGCTGAGCGGCGAAAAAGGCGTGGTTGAATGTGCTTACGTTGAAGGCGACGGCCAGTATGCTCGCTTCTTCTCTCAGCCGCTGCTGTTGGGTAAAAACGGCGTAGAAGAACGCCAGTCTATCGGCAAGCTGAGCGCATTTGAGCAGAGCTCGCTGGAAGGTATGCTGGATACGCTGAAGAAAGATATCACCCTGGGTGAAGAGTTCGTTAAATAACGCCTTTATGTAGGCCGGATGGCGGTGTTTAACGCTTTATCCGTCCTACAAATATCGCGAATTTGACGCATAAAAAAACCGGAGCTATCTCCGGTTTTTTTACATCATTTCGCTTGTGATTTAGTTTGTAGCCGGGTATTCCTGAATCGTTACCTGCAGCGTCAACTGCTTGTCATCACGCATCACGACAACAGAGATAACCGAACCTGGGCGAATCTCTGCCACCTGGTCCATGGTTTCCAGCGCAGATACTGCCGGTTTGTTATTGACCGAAATAATCAGATCGTTAACCTGAATTCCAGCCTGTGCTGCCGGACCGTCTGGGGCCACTTCGTTAACCACTATCCCCTGAATTTGATCCATCCCGCCGCCCTGGGCGTGCAGTGGCGCAATTTCGCGACCGCTGATGCCGATGTAGCCACGAATCACGCGCCCGTCACGAATCAGCTTATCCATGATTTTGGTTGCCAACTGAAACGGAATAGCAAAGCCGATCCCTTCCGGGGTTTCGCCATCGTTGCTCTTATCAAATGACAGCGTGTTAATACCCATTAACTCGCCCAGCGAGTTGACCAACGCGCCGCCGGAGTTGCCGTGGTTGATGGAGGCATCCGTTTGCAGGAAGTTTTGCCGTCCAGTCGGGTTCAGGCCAATACGACCGGTGGCGCTGATAATCCCCTGAGTGATGGTTTGCCCAAGGTTGTACGGGTTACCAATAGCGAGGACGACATCGCCGATGTGCGGCACGCGTTTGTTATTAATTGGAATTGTCGGCAGTCCGCCAGTCGCGTTGATTTTCAGCACCGCAAGATCGGTTAACGTATCAGAACCCACTAGCAGCGCTTCGAATACACGCCCATCCTGCAACGCGACGATGATTTGGTCGGCATCATTAATGACGTGCTTATTGGTAATGATATAGCCGCGCTGATCCATGATAACGCCTGAGCCGAGTGTGCGGATCTCAAGCTGGTTATGCGCTGTGCTGTTCATACTACGGTTATAAACGTTAACGACGGCAGGCGCTGCACGGCGAACCGCCGGGTTATAGCTGGCGGGCGTTTCATCTGCACTGTCGAACTGTGGCGCGGTAAGCGTATTTATTTTTCGCAGAGAGGGCATCGCGGCCAGCAGAATAGCGCCGACGATTAAACCAATCGCGACCGAACGTAAAAGCTTCACAAACATGATGGCGGCGTCATTAATAAAGGGAACGGCAGCAGCATATCACGAGTTTACCGGACATCACACGGGGGGCTGATGTCCGGTTGCATGCGTTAACGCAGGAGCAGGTAAATACTCTCGTTACCACGAACTACCTGCAGAGCGATGATCGACGGTTTCGTTTCCAGCACTTTACGCATTTCGGCGATCGAGTTTACACGATCGCGGTTAACGCCAATGATAACGTCATCTTTATGCAGACCGGCCTGCGCGGCTGGGCTACTTTTTTCAACGTTATCAATTTTGATGCCTTTGGTGCCGTCTTTAAGCTGACCGTCACTGAGCGTAGCCCCTTGCAACGCAGGAGCAATCATCTCCGCGCTGGCGGACGATGATGTACTGGTATCCAGGGTTACTTCAACCTCCAGCGGTTTACCGTTACGCAGCAGGCCCAGTTTGACTTTAGTCCCTGGTTCGGTTGTCGCTATGCGTGAACGCAGTTCGGCGAAGCTGTTGAGCGGTTTGCCGTTGAGGCTGGTAATGACGTCACCAGACTTCACACCTGCTTTTGCGGAGCCAGAGTTAGGCAGAACCTCGCTGACAAACGCGCCGCGCTGCACGTCCAGTTTGAACGCTTTGGCGATATCGGCGGTCATTTCGGTGCCTTTAATTCCCAGCAGACCACGTTTGATTTCACCAAACTGCATCAGTTGCTGCGCCAGCGTGCGTGCCATATTGCTCGGGATCGCAAAACCAATACCGATGCTACCGCCGCCGGGGGCCAGAATCGCGGTGTTAATGCCAATCAGCTCACCATTGAGGTTTAGCAACGCGCCGCCGGAGTTACCCCGGTTGATGGAGGCATCGGTCTGAATAAAGTTTTCCAGACCTTCCAGGTTCAACCCGCTGCGACCCAAAGCCGATACGATGCCGGAGGTGGCCGTTTGCCCCAAACCAAACGGGTTACCCACGGCCACCGCGAAATCACCGACGCGGAGTTTGTCGGAGTCGGCAATGGCAATTTGCGTCAGGTTGCTGGGGTGTTGAATTTGCAGCAGAGCGATATCGCTCTGGTCGTCGCTGCCGATAAGCTTAGCGTCGAACTCACGGCCATCGTTAAGCTGGACGCTGATTTTTTGCGCCTGATTGATGACGTGATTATTGGTCAGGACGTAGCCTTTGGCGGCATCAATGATGACCCCGGAACCCAGCCCTTCAAAAGGTTGTGCAGGTTGATCGGGAAGTTCATCACCAAAAAACTTTTTGAACTCTTCCGGGACTTTCTGCCCCTGAGCGGCGGTGCCTTCGACCCTTACGCTCACCACGGCAGGTAACACTTTCTCCAGCATCGGGGCGAGGCTGGGGAGCGCAGCCTGACCGGGAACCTGGCCGGGAATCGACGCTGCGGCTGGGAATGGTGCCGAGAGAGTTAACCCGACACTTAACGCTAATGCACTCAACAGCTGGGTGTGTTTTTTCATGGATCCTGCTCTCGTACCTTGAGTAAACGGAAGATGATTCAAAACAGTTTGATGTTATTGAATTTTCGGTTTGGTCACAATGAGGCTAACGACTAAATAATAGCTGGGACAGGAAGAGAAGCGGAGGGCGCAATTGCTGCGCCCAATAAATTTCTTAACGATGTGCAGTTAGTCGCGCTTTGCGCCACTACGCAGCAGGCCAGATGCGCCTTCAGAATAGTCACGCGGCATCTGAACCGGCGCCTGATCGTTACCCGCTTCGGATTCTGCCAGACGATTACGGAACGGATTATTTTCCGGTGACATACCCGGCAGCAGGTTGCTGGAGCTTTTCGCCATATGCTGGTAGATCTGACGATAATCGTCCGCCATGTTATCCAGCAGTTCAGCGCTGCGGGCAAAGTGGCTCACCAGCTCTTCGCGGTACTCTTCCAGCTCAGCTTTATTTTTTTCCAGTTCGTACTGCAATGCCTGCTGTTGGCGTAATTTACGATTACCAAAACGCATGGCTACAGCACCAATAATGATACCGACGACTAACCCAATTAGCGCATATTCCCAGGTCATGAACATCTCCCGTTGTCTTGTGTTTCCGTAGGGTGTTGGCTTTAGGCTCCATGCCTGCGCCTGATTATGCCACTATAACCGCTAATCCCGTAGAAGTGGAATCCCGTGTTTATATCACGTAATGTAGAACGGCCTTTTTTTCGTCAACCGTGAGCGACGGCACATCGATTCTCAAGGAATAACAATAACATCATGCAAAGCCTTTCCCCGACATTGCGTTACCAGCAAGCCCTCAAAGACGGCAGTCATCAGCCCGACAACGTACAACAAGAAGCAGTGAATCGACTGGAAACAATTTTCCAGGCGCTTTCGACGCCAGCACGTCCTGCGCCGCAGGAGAGCGGACTGATGGCGCGTTTTGGCAAATTGCTGGGAAAACGTGAGTCATCGACCAATGCGCCGGTGCGTGGTCTGTATATGTGGGGCGGAGTCGGGCGCGGAAAAACGTGGCTGATGGATCTGTTCTACCATAGCCTGCCGGGCGGGCGTAAACAGCGTTTGCACTTTCACCGTTTTATGCTGCGCGTCCATGAAGAGCTTACGGCCCTGCAGGGGCAGAGCGATCCGCTGGAAATCATTGCCGACCGCTTTAAGGCCGAAACGGACGTGCTGTGCTTTGACGAATTTTTTGTTTCTGACATCACCGACGCCATGCTGCTCGGCGGCCTGATGAAGGCGCTGTTTGCCCGTGGTATTACGCTGGTGGCAACCTCCAATATTCCGCCTGATGAGCTGTATCGCAACGGTTTGCAACGCACGCGCTTTCTTCCTGCCATTGATGCCATCAAACAGCATTGTGACATCATGAATGTCGATGCTGGCGTCGATTATCGTCTGCGCACCTTAACGCAGGCGCATTTGTGGTTGTCGCCACTGAATGAGGAAACCCGCCAGCAGATGGACAAGCTCTGGCTGGCATTAGCGGGAACGAAAAGTGAACATGCGCCGACGTTGGAGATCAATCATCGTCCGATGCAGACGCTGGCCGTCGAAAACCAAACGCTGGCGGTGTCGTTCACCACGCTCTGTGTCGATGCACGTAGTCAGCATGACTACATTGCGCTATCGCGTTTGTTTCATACGGTGCTGTTGTCTGATGTGCCGGTCATGACGACTCTGATGGAGAGCGAAGCGCGGCGTTTTATCGCACTGGTGGATGAGTTCTACGAACGCCACGTTAAGCTGGTGGTCAGTGCGGCCTCACCTCTTTATGAAATCTATCAGGGCGAGCGTCTGAAGTTTGAATTTCAGCGTTGTTTGTCGCGTTTGCAGGAGATGCAAAGCGAAGAGTATCTGAAGCGGGAACATTTAGCCGGTTAAACCTGCTGCAAATCACATAAAGGGGTCGATCTTTGACCCTGACTTCTCTATAATCTTGCGACCCCACGTTACGAGAGAGTTTTTTTCCCAAAACTTTCTATGCGCCGGCATAGGCTATTCGAAGGGGTAGGTTTGCTGGACAATGTCGTGTGAACCTCAACTGACAAAACGTTTGGGTGTTCACCAACGTGTAACTTATTTATTTGGGTAAGCTTTTAATGAAAACTTTTACAGCTAAACCAGAAACCGTAAAACGCGACTGGTATGTTGTTGACGCGACCGGTAAAACTCTGGGCCGTCTGGCTTCCGAACTGGCTCTGCGCCTGCGCGGTAAGCACAAAGCGGAATATACTCCGCACGTAGATACCGGTGATTACATCATCGTTCTGAACGCTGACAAAGTTGCTGTAACTGGCAACAAGCGTACTGACAAAGTGTACTATCACCACACCGGTCACATCGGCGGTATCAAACAAGCGACCTTTGAAGAGATGATTGCTCGCCGTCCTGAGCGTGTGCTTGAAATCGCGGTTAAAGGCATGCTGCCAAAAGGCCCGCTGGGTCGTGCTATGTTCCGTAAACTGAAAGTTTACGCTGGCAACGAGCACAACCACGCGGCACAGCAACCGCAAGTTCTTGACATCTAATCGGGATTATAGGCAATGGCTGAAAATCAATACTACGGCACTGGTCGCCGCAAAAGTTCCGCAGCTCGCGTTTTCATCAAACCGGGCAGTGGTAAAATCGTAATCAACCAACGTTCTCTGGAACAGTACTTCGGTCGTGAAACTGCCCGCATGGTAGTTCGTCAGCCGCTGGAACTGGTCGACATGGTTGAGAAACTGGATCTGTACATCACTGTTAAAGGTGGTGGTATCTCTGGTCAGGCTGGTGCGATCCGTCACGGTATCACCCGCGCTCTGATGGAGTACGACGAATCCCTGCGTGGCGAACTGCGTAAAGCTGGCTTCGTTACCCGTGATGCTCGTCAGGTTGAACGTAAGAAAGTCGGTCTGCGTAAAGCACGTCGTCGTCCTCAGTTCTCCAAACGTTAATTGTACTCTGCTTCGGCAGACAACAATTTGCGAAAAAACCCGCTTCGGCGGGTTTTTTTATCGTTACTGCTCTCCGTATAACCACGGTAATCCGCTGATTGCCACCTCTTTTTCCCCATTTCAAGAATCGACTCACCACAAAGGTCACAAAATCTGGTAAACTATCATCCAATTTTCTGCCCAAATGTCCGGTATCGTTCATTTTTTGTTTGTATTTTGAACAGTAATGGCTTTCCCGAATATGGGTGACATCACTTCTGGCTGGCCACTTAGTGGCTGGTAGCAGTAAAAATTCTGAATATACCTGGAGGTTTTCATGGCTGTCGCTGCCAACAAACGTTCGGTAATGACGCTGTTTTCTGGTCCTACTGACATCTATAGCCATCAGGTCCGCATTGTGCTGGCTGAGAAAGGTGTTAGTTTCGAGATTGAGCATGTGGAGAAGGACAATCCACCGCAGGATCTGATCGACCTCAACCCGAATCAGAGCGTACCGACACTGGTGGATCGTGAGCTGACCCTGTGGGAATCTCGCATCATTATGGAATACCTGGATGAGCGCTTCCCGCATCCGCCGCTGATGCCGGTTTACCCGGTTGCGCGTGGTGAAAGCCGCCTGTACATGCAGCGTATTGAAAAAGACTGGTACACGCTGATGAACGTCATCGTGAACGGTTCTGCTTCTGAAGCCGAAGTCGCGCGTAAGCGTCTGCGCGAAGAACTGCTGGCAATTGCACCAGTATTTGGCCAGAAACCTTACTTCCTGAGCGATGAGTTCAGCCTGGTAGACTGCTACCTGGCGCCGCTGCTGTGGCGTTTACCGCAGTTGGGCATTGAATTCAACGGTGCAGGTTCGAAAGAACTGAAAGGGTACATGACTCGCGTCTTTGAACGTGATTCTTTCCTGGCTTCTCTGACTGAGCCTGAACGTGAAATGCGTCTGGGCCGGGGTTAACCTGTATGGATTTGCCACAGCTAACACCACGCCGTCCGTATCTGCTGCGCGCATTCTATGAGTGGTTGTTAGACAACCAGCTTACGCCGCACCTGGTGGTGGATGTGACGCTTCAGGACGTGCAGGTTCCTATGGAATATGCGCGTGATGGGCAAATTGTTCTGAATATCGCACCGCGTGCGGTGGGTAACCTGGAACTGGCTAACGATGAAGTGCGCTTTAACGCGCGCTTCGGTGGTGTGCCGCGTCAGGTTTCTGTACCGCTGGCGGCAGTTCTGGCAATTTATGCTCGTGAAAATGGCGCCGGTACTATGTTCGAGCCGGAAGCCGCCTACGACGAAGATGTCGCCAGCTTAAATGATGACGACAACGACGCACCTGGTTTTGAGAGTGAAACGGTCATGTCGGTCATTGATGGCGATAAGCCTGACAATGGCGACGACAACGATCCGGATGACACTCCGCCGCCGCCTCGCGGTGGGCGTCCAGCGCTACGCGTAGTGAAATAAAAAACAGGCCCTTTGGGGCCTGTTCTGTTTTCTGCCTTCGGGATCAGTAAAACAACGTGATGGTGACTATCATATTGACCACAAATCCCACCGCCATCGGGATGGCCGTACGTTTTACCACCTCAAAGGGCGATACGCCCGCAATACCTGATGTCACCACAATGACCGCTGTAATGGGGGATACCGCCCGGGCCAGCGTAGTAGCAAAATGCATCGGCATAATCATCACTACCGCAGGAATATGTAGTCCGGCTGCTATATCTGGAATCAGGCTGGCAAAAGACATAAACGGCGCGTTACCTGACCCCATGACAATCGCACAGGCGGCAATGACCACGGCCATGATGATCATCACGCCGATACCGCCAAGGCCGGAATGCTCTGCACCTTTTATTACGGCGTCGACAGTCCCGATAGTCGTCAACCCTTTCGCAAAGATCTCACCGGCGACCACCAGCGTGACAACGTTGGCAAACTGGGTTCCCATGCCGTCAAAGAAGGCCTGCACATCATCCATCGTTTCACGCAGATTATGTTTATGCAGGAACTCGACAAACATCGTCAGCGTCATGCTCATCAGCATGACCACCACCAGATTCAGCTCTGTTTTCATTAACCCCATATGTGCCAGGGCAAGCGAGCCCAACATCAGAAGCAGCGGCATGACGGGTAGAATGGCGTAATAGAGAGGTGGCACGTTTTCCAGCGTCTTTTGTTCAGCGAATCCGTTGCGTTCCGGGAATGCTTTTTTATCAAACTGCCGCTGAACGAAAAAATGTGCAATAGCGACGGCGACGATAACGCACGATGCGACGGGTAACTGATAGTGAAAGAAGTAGGTAGCGATTTTCATGCCCGCCACCTGCGCGGCAAAAATAGAGTTGGTTTCCAGAATGCCCCATTCAATTGACATTGAAGTGGCAATGACCGCCACCGCGGATAAACGGCTCACGCCAAGACTGACCAGCGTCGGGAACAGCGTCACCATCAGCAGCATGCCTAACCCGGAAGCGCTGGTGATGAACTGCGCCATGATCTGACCAATCACATAGGTGGCGGCAAGAACAACATAGGGTGAGCGGATTAGCTTAAGCGGACGGCTTAACAGGCTAACCATCGCTCTGCTGGCCCCCATCCTGTCCATATAACGGGCATAACCACCTACCGCCATGATTGATAACCCTAGTCCGGCCGCCCGATTGGAAAGCATACGCAGAATTTCGTTGTAAATATCGACCAGTAGATAGCCGCTGCTCTTGTCGTTAGCGACCAGCGCGCCGTAGCCTAGCCAGACGCCGCAGATCATCAGGAAGATCCCCGCGGCTGCCAGCACTACCTGCGGTTTGTAGTTTTTGAGGATCAGGTAACCCATCGTTAATAAAACGATGACAGAGATAATGATGCCGAACATTGTTTCACTCCATGCCAGAGAAGAAGATAAATCCGGTAATAACGCTGTTGTCCAAACGGATGTTATATTTTTTCGGGCGATTTTTATGGAGTGAATATCTTATTTTTAATTCGATGTTTAAATTATTTATCGTTATAAAATAGATGGTTATGATAATTTATCACGTTCATGTTCATAAATTTCACGAAGCGAATATGATTGTTTTCAATTAAAGATAAGCTGAATGTTTTAGCGTAACAAAATATCCGGATGGGTTAGACCGCCAATAAGCCCGACAGTCTGATTGACCATCATTTCACCCTGCTTTCGATCCTGTGTTAGGATAAACCCGCTGTTATTTGTCACCACGACTTAGCTGAATGGGCCCTATGAACGCATTTGATTCGCAAGCTGAAGACTCTCCATCCACCATTGGCCGTAGCTTACGCAACCGCCCGCTGGCGCGTAAAAAGCTGTCTGAAATGGTTGAAGAAGAACTGGAGCAGATGATTCGTCGTCGGGAATTTGGCGAGGGCGAACAGTTGCCGTCTGAGCGGGAGCTGATGGCCTTCTTTAACGTGGGCCGTCCTTCTGTACGAGAAGCGCTGGCAGCGTTAAAACGCAAAGGTCTGGTGCAAATCAACAATGGCGAGCGCGCCCGCGTTTCGCGTCCTTCAGCTGATACCATTATCAGCGAGCTGTCCGGTATGGCGAAAGATTTCCTCGCGCATCCCGGCGGCATTGCCCACTTCGAACAGCTGCGACTGTTCTTTGAATCCAGCCTGGTACGATACGCCGCAGAACATGCGACGGATGAGCAAATCGACAGACTGGCGAAAGCACTGGAGATCAACAGCCAGTCGCTCGATGACAATACGCTGTTCATTCGCTCGGACGTTGATTTTCATCGCATACTGGCGGAGATCCCGGGCAATCCCATCTTTATGGCTATCCATGTTGCGCTGTTAGACTGGCTAATTGCCGCCCGTCCGACCGTGGCCGACCAAGAGTTGTATGAGCACAATAACGTGAGTTATCAGCAGCATATCGCTATTGTGGACGCGATTCGTCAGCGCGACCCTGAGGAAGCTGACCGCGCACTGCAAGAACATCTCAACAGCGTTTCCGCTACCTGGCACGCCTTCAGCAAAAGTAAAAAATTGCGTAAGTAATCGCGATCCTGACGATCGTTTAGTGAGGCAGATCGCACTATAAGCGTTCTGTATTGTATTGCTGCTTATTTGATCTGGTATAACAGGTATAAAGGTATGCAGTCAGATAACACTAATCATCATCAGAGGTAGCTATGGCAAGAGATTTAAAAGGCGTAATGCCAGCGTTGTTAACCCCATTCGATAGCCAACAGCGACTGGACATTGAGAGCCTGCGCCGCCTGGTGCGTTTCAACATTGGGCAAGGGATCGACGGGCTCTATGTCGGTGGGTCTACGGGTGAGGCATTTGTCCAAAACCGCGCTGAGAGAGAGCAGGTACTGGAAATTGTTGCCGAAGAAGCGAAAGGTAAGGTGACGCTGATCGCTCACGTTGGCACAGTGAGTACCGAAGAGAGCCAACAGCTGGCGAGTGCCGCGCATCGCTACGGCTTTGATGCGGTTTCAGCCGTCACACCGTTTTACTATCCGTTCAGTTTTGAAGAGCACTGCGATCACTACCGCGCAATTATTGATTCCGCTGATGGCTTGCCGATGGTGGTCTATAACATCCCGGCGCTGAGCGGCGTAAAACTGACGCTGGATCAAATCAACACGCTGGTGACGTTGCCGGGCGTTGGCGCGCTGAAGCAAACCTCAGGCGATCTCTATCAGATGGAACAGATCCGCCGCACTCACCCCGATCTGGTGCTTTATAACGGTTATGACGAGATCTTCGCTTCTGGTCTGTTGGCGGGCGCAGATGGCGGTATCGGTAGCACTTACAACATTATGGGATGGCGTTATCAGGGAATTGTGAAAGCGCTCAAAGAAGGCGACATCCGGACGGCGAAAAAGCTGCAAACCGAGTGCAATAAGGTTATCGATCTGCTCATTAAGGTTGGCGTGTTCCGCGGCCTGAAGACGGTATTGCACTATATGGACGTGGTTTCTGTTCCGCTGTGCCGTAAACCATTTGCCCCGGTAGATGAACAATATCTGCCGGAACTGAAAGCGCTGGCCCAGCAATTAATGCTGGAACGCGACTGATCGGACGCCGGATAGCACAATGCTTATCCGGCCTGCAAAAACAAGACTCGTAGGCCGGATAAGGCGAATCCGCCATCCGGCACCACAACGAAAATAAAGATCGTCGGGAGAGTAAAATGAGTACTTCTACCCAGAGCATCCCGTGGTATCGCCATCTCAATCGGGCGCAATGGCGGGCATTTTCCGCCGCCTGGCTGGGATATTTGCTTGATGGTTTTGATTTTGTATTAATCGCCCTTGTGCTGACGGAAGTACAAGGCGAATTCGGACTGACGACGGTGCAGGCGGCCAGTCTGATCTCGGCCGCTTTTATCTCCCGCTGGTTTGGCGGGTTAATGCTGGGCGCGATGGGCGACCGTTATGGACGCCGTCTGGCGATGGTCACCAGTATCATTCTGTTCTCTGTGGGGACGCTGGCCTGCGGCTTCGCGCCGGGCTACACCACCATGTTTATCGCCCGCCTGGTTATCGGTATGGGGATGGCTGGTGAGTACGGCTCCAGCGCAACTTATGTTATTGAAAGCTGGCCCAGGCACCTGCGAAACAAAGCCAGCGGCTTCCTGATTTCCGGCTTCTCTGTAGGCGCAGTGATCGCCGCGCAGGTCTACAGCCTGGTGGTCCCGGTCTGGGGATGGCGCGCGCTGTTCTTCATCGGCATTTTGCCGATTATCTTCGCCCTCTGGCTGCGTAAAAATATTCCGGAAGCGGAAGACTGGAAAGAGAAACACGAAGGCAAAGCGCCGGTACGCACGATGGTGGACATTCTCTACCGGGGCGAACATCGGGTTATTAATATTGTGATGACTCTCGCCGCCGCAACCGCGCTGTGGTTCTGCTTTGCAGGCAACCTGCAAAATGCGGCTATCGTGGCGGTCCTTGGCCTGATATGCGCGTTTATCTTCATTAGTTTTATGGTGCAAAGCAGCGGGAAACGCTGGCCGACGGGCGTCATGCTGATGGTGGTTGTGCTGTTTGCCTTCCTTTACTCATGGCCGATTCAGGCGCTGCTGCCAACCTATCTGAAAACTGAACTGCTGTATGACCCTTCCACTGTCGCCAGGGTGCTCTTCTTTAGCGGCTTTGGCGCGGCGGTCGGTTGTTGCGTCGGTGGTTTTCTTGGCGACTGGCTGGGCACGCGTAAGGCCTATGTCTGCAGTCTGCTGGCTTCGCAGTTGCTGATTATTCCAGTGTTTGCGATTGGCGGCTCAAACGTCTGGGTACTGGGTTTACTGCTGTTTTTCCAGCAAATGCTCGGTCAGGGGATCTCCGGGATCTTACCAAAACTGATTGGCGGCTATTTCGATACCGACCAGCGTGCGGCGGGTCTGGGCTTCACCTACAACGTGGGTGCACTGGGCGGGGCGCTGGCACCGATCATCGGTGCGCTGATTGCCCAACGACTGGATCTGGGCACCGCATTGGGATCGCTCTCTTTCGGCCTGACATTTGTGGTGATCCTGCTGATTGGTCTCGATATGCCGTCTCGCGTACAGCGCTGGCTGCGGCCTGAAGCATTGCGTACGCATGATGCCATTGATGGCAAACCGTTTAGCGGGGCCGTGCCGTTCGGCGGTGACAAAAGCACCATGGTGAAATCCAAAAGTTAATCCGTTTGCCCGGTCCTGCGCCGGGCAATAGTCATAAGGGAATAAGCATGTCGTTACTTGAACAACTGGATATCAAGATTGCCGCGAACGGCGGGCTGATTGTCTCCTGCCAGCCTGTTCCTGACAGCCCGTTAGATAAACCGGAAATTGTTGCGGCGATGGCGCTGGCCGCAGAACAGGCTGGCGCGGTGGCGTTACGCATTGAAGGGGTGGAAAACCTGAAAGCGACCAGGGCGGTAGTTTCGGTGCCGATTATCGGCATTCTCAAACGTGACCTTGATGACTCTCCGGTTCGCATCACCGCATATCTGGAGGATGTTGATGCGTTAGCGCAGGCAGGCGCTGACATCATCGCCATCGACGGTACCGATCGCGTACGTCCGGTACCTGTAGAAACCTTACTGGCACGTATTCATCATCACCAACGCCTTGCGATGGCTGACTGTTCGTCCATGGCGGATGGCATGGCCTGCCAGAAACTCGGTGCCGAAATCATTGGCACTACCCTTTCTGGTTATACCACGCCAGAAACGCCCGAAGAGCCGGATCTGGCTCTGGTGAAGTCTTTAAGTGACGCGGGTTGTCGGGTGATTGCTGAAGGACGTTACAACACGCCAGCGCAGGCCGCTGAGGCGATGCGTCATGGCGCTTGGGCGGTGACAGTCGGCTCAGCCATTACCCGGCTGGAGCACATTTGCCAGTGGTACAACACAGCGCTTAAAAAGGCGGTGCTATGACCACGCTGTCGATTGATATTGGCGGCACCAAACTGGCTGTCGCACTGGTAGACAGCAGCCTGCAAATTCAAGAGCGTCATGAATTGCCGACGCCCGCCAGCAAAACACCGGATGCTCTGCGTGCCGCGTTACAAGCACTGGTTGCACCGCTACAGGGGCAGGCAACGCGGGTGGCGATCGCCTCAACGGGGATTATTCGCGACGGTTCTCTACTGGCGCTGAACCCGCACAACCTCGGCGGGCTGCTGCATTTTCCTCTGGTGCAAACGCTAAAAGATCTCACCGCTTTGCCGACGCTGGCAGTCAATGACGCGCAGGCCGCGGCGTGGGCTGAGTATCATGCGCTTGGCGGCGAGTACCGCGATATGGTGTTTATCACCGTCTCCACCGGCGTAGGCGGCGGGGTGGTAAATGATGGGAAGCTGCTGACCGGGATTGGCGGTCTGGCCGGGCACCTGGGACATACGCTGGCTGATCCGCATGGGCCGGTGTGCGGTTGCGGGCGTGTGGGTTGTGTCGAGGCGATCGCTTCCGGTCGTGGGATCGCGGCGGCTGCCGAAGGTACGCTTGCTGGATGCGACGCCAAAACCATTTTTAGCCGCGCCGGGCAGGGTGATGAGCAGGCCAGTCGGTTGATCCATCGTTCGGCACGTACTTTGGCAAGGCTTGTCGCCGATGTGAAGGCCACGATCGATTGCCAGATTGTGGTGATTGGCGGCAGCGTGGGGCTGGCAGAAGGGTATCTGGCGCTGGTGGAAAACTATCTGGCACAAGAGCCTTCGGCTTACCACGTAGAATTACGGGCGGCGCATTACCGTCATGACGCTGGATTACTGGGGGCCGCGCTGTTGGCCCAGGGAGATTGATTATGATGTCAGATGAGTTGCGTTCATTGCCTTCTGCCGGATTACATCCGGTCTTGCAGCAGGCGTTAACGCTGGCTGTTGCGGCGAATCCGCAGGAGAAAACGCCAGGGCGCTACGAGTTGCAGGGCGATAATATTTTTATGAATGTTATGCAATTTGCAACGCAGAGCCCGGAGCAAAAGAAAGCGGAACTGCACAGGGAGTACATTGATATTCAGGTGCTGTTATCTGGTGAAGAACGCATTCTGTTCGGGATGACTGATTCTGCTCGTCAGTGCGAAGAGATGCACGTTGAGGATGATTATCAGCTGTGTAGCCAGATTGCCGATGAGCAGGCGATGGTACTGAAGCCGGGAAGATTTGTGATTTTTATGCCGGGCGAGCCGCATAAGCCGGGCTGCGTGGTACAGGCTCCGATGGACATCAAAAAGGTGGTGATCAAGGTGCGCGCCAGTTTATTACACACCTGACGATGAGAGCGACGGTGTCGGATGGCAAGGCTTGCGCCATCCGACACCGGATATTACAACCTAGCGCTTAAACGTCACCGCTTCCGGCTGCGTCAGATGCAGCGTCGTTTGGCTCGGCACAGTCTCGGCAATGATTCGCCCGTGACGAATGGAATAACGTGCAGGCGTCTGGCGACGAACCGCGTCAAATCCATTCTCTGCCGGTAAAATCACCAGGTTCGCGGAATTCCCTACGCTCAGACCGTAGTCCTGCAGGTGCAGGGTTTTCGCGCTGTGGGTGGTGATCAGATTCAGGCCATCGTTAATTTGTCCGTATCCCATCAGCTGGCACACATGTAACCCCATGTGCAGTACCTGCAGCATATTCGCGGTGCCTAGCGGATACCACGGATCGAAGACGTCATCATGGCCGAAGCAGACGTTGATCTCTGCCTCCAGCATCTCTTTGACGCGTGTAACGCCGCGGCGTTTAGGATACGTGTCAAAGCGCCCTTGCAGGTGAATATTCACCAGTGGATTCGCGACAAAGTTAATGCCGGACATTTTCAACAGGCGGAAAAGACGGGAAGCATACGCGCCGTTATAGGAGTGCATTGCCGTAGTATGGCTGGCGGTCACGCGCTCGCCCATATTGTCGCGATGGGCCAGCGCCGCGACGGTTTCAACAAAGCGTGATTGCTCATCGTCAATTTCGTCACAGTGCACGTCGATAAGTCTGTCGTATTTTTGCGCGAGGGCGAAAATTTTGTGCAACGACTCCACGCCATATTCACGCGTAAATTCAAAGTGGGGGATAGCGCCAATGACGTCGGCACCCAAACGCACGGCTTCCTCTAATAACGCTTCACCGTTGGGATAAGAAAGAATGCCCTCTTGCGGGAACGCGACAATCTGCAGCTCTACCCACGGAGCGACTTCTTGCTTCACCTCCAGCATGGCTTTCAGCGCGGTCAGCGTTGGGTCGGAAACATCAACGTGAGTGCGGACATACTGGATGCCGTTGGCCATCTGCCACTTAAGAGTCTGCATGGCGCGCGCTTTGACGTCATCGTGAGTGAGCATTGCCTTACGTTCGGCCCAGCGCTCAATGCCTTCAAATAACGTACCTGACTGGTTCCAGCTCGGCTCCCCCGCGGTTTGCGTGGTATCCAGGTGGATATGTGGCTCTACGAACGGTGGGATTGCCAGGCCACCTTCGGCATCAAGCACTTCCCCCTGCGGCAACGTAGCTGCGTCCTGAGCCTCAATTCGGCTGAAGCGTCCGTTTTCAACCGTGAGCTGCCACAATCCTTCGCGTCCCTGTAAACGCGCCTGACGAATGGTGATGTTATTATTCTGCATGGCTGACCTCTGGTGATTTAGCAAGGCTGCGATTGAAAAGTGGGTTCAGCAGGATATAGCTGAATACGCCGCCGAGTACGGCGTTGACGGGCACGATACCGGGAATATAGTGACCGGCGGCAATGCCCAGTGCAACGGACAGGATAGCTATCCAGTTTACGGAAATAAATTGTGCTTTGCTGAAGTCGGCATATCGGCGATGGTTCAGCAGATAGTCGGCGATAATCACTCCACCAATTGGAGGAATCGCTGCCGACAAAAATGTCAGCCAACCGACAAAGTTATTGTAAAGCCACAGTGCGCACAGTGTGCCGATAATACCGTTAGCCACCGACAGCGAACGGCTGGAAAGGCCGGTAATATTGGCAAATCCCAAACCTGAAGCGTAGAGCGCATTGTCGTTGGTGGTCCAGATATTCAGGCCGAGCACCACAATCGCGGGCAGCAGCAGGCCCTGAGCAATCATTACGTCAGAGATGTCCGCCTGTCCAACAGCGGCGGCACCCGCAGCGCCGAAGATAAACATCAACGAGTTGCCAAGGAAAAATGCCACCATGGCAATCAGTACCGCACCTTTGGCGTTGCGGCCAAAGCGGACAAAGTCGGCGGTTAACGTGCCTGCGCTGATAAATGAGCCGACCACCAGCGCCAGTGCGGTGGAGAAATTCAGCGGTGTCTGCGGCACTATCGCTTTTAAATGGTCTAAACCGCCGACATCGCTCACCGCCAGCCAGACGGAGTAGCTGCCAAGAACGACGATGGCAGGTACGGCGATGATAGATAAAACGGTCAGCGCCGAGATGCCAAAAAAGATAGTCAGGGTCATCAACAGACCGGAAACCGCAATCAGAATATTGACGTCAATCCCCGTCGCTTTGCCAACCGGGATAGCAAACATGGCCACACCAACGCCAAACCAGCCTACCTGTGTACCGCCTAAGAGCAGTGAGGGAAGCCATGAACCTTTCAAACCAAATGAGTAACGTGCCAGAAGGTGGGTTGAGAGCCCTGTTTTTGCGCCGATAAAACCGAGAAATGCAGTGTAAATACCGAGGAGAAGATTACCGAAGAGAACTGCAAGGAAGAAATCATTATAGGAAAGACCGGTACCGAGTGTGCCACCGGTCCACATACTGGCGGAAAAAAATGTGAGTCCCAACATGACAAACGTTAGTGGAATCACGCCCTTCCGCGCCGCCAGAGGGACGGGGCTCTGGCTATAATTGTTGTCCTGCGACACAACGCCTCCATGAATTTTGCCCAAAAAATCCGCCGCATAATATACAGTTCTCAGAATAAAGCAAACGTTTCCGTATGTTTTTTTAGTTCTCTTTCACGGTGTTGATAGAGGGGAGGGGGCAGGGGTATTGCGAGGAATCTGGCATCTCATCAGCGTTCGAAGATGAGATGCCAGAGGACGCTTACTTACACTTCCAGGTAGTTCAGGATACCGTCTGCCGCTTTACGACCTTCGGCAATCGCGGTGACTACAAGATCCGAACCACGCACGATGTCGCCACCAGCGAAGATTTTTGGGTTGCTGGTCTGGAAGGCGTTATCGCTGCGTTCCGGAGCAATAATACGGCCCTGAGAATCCAGCTCGACGCTGTGCTCTTTCAGCCACTCCATACTGTGCGGGCGGAAGCCAAACGCCAGTACCACCGCATCAGCCGGAACAACGTGCTCGGAACCGGCGACGATCTCCGCGCGGCGACGCCCCTTCGCATCCGGTTCGCCCATTTCGGTGCGCGCCATTTTCACGCCGCACACTTTACCGTTGGCATTCACTTCCACGCCTAAAGGCTGGACGTTGAACTGGAACTCGACCCCTTCTTCACGCGCGTTTTTCACCTCGCGTTTGGAACCCGGCATGTTCTCTTCGTCGCGGCGATAGGCGCAGATTACGTGTGCCGCGTTCTGGCGAACCGAGGTCCGCACGCAGTCCATCGCGGTATCGCCACCGCCGAGAACAACGACGCGTTTGCCTTCCATGCTGATGTACGGCTCGTCACTGCTTTCGCCAAATCCCATCAACTGTTTGGTATTGGCGATCAGGAACGGCAGAGCATCAAATACGCCGGAAGCGTCTTCGTTTTCCAGCCCACCGCGCATCGACTGATAGGTACCTACGCCAAGGAACACGGCATCGTAATCCTTCAGCAGATCGTTAAGCTGCACGTCGCGGCCCACTTCCACGTTTAGTTTGAACTCAATGCCCATACCAGTGAAGATTTCACGGCGACGGGTCATGACCTCTTTCTCCAGCTTGAATGCCGGGATCCCGAAGGTCAGCAGACCGCCGATTTCCGGGTGGCGGTCAAATACCACCGCCTTCACGCCGTTGCGGGTCAGCACATCAGCACAGGCCAGGCCCGCCGGACCTGCACCGATGATCGCCACGCGCTTGTCCGTCTGGCGAACGCCAGTCATATCCGGACGCCAGCCCATCTCGAACGCTTTATCGTTGATATAGCGCTCGATGTTGCCGATAGTCACCGCACCGAACTCATCGTTTAGCGTGCAGGATCCTTCACAAAGACGATCCTGCGGGCACACTCGGCCACAGACTTCTGGCAGAGTGTTAGTCTGGTGCGACAGTTCTGCCGCTTCAAAAATACGTCCCTCATTCGCCAGCTTAAGCCAGTTCGGGATGTAGTTATGTACCGGGCACTTCCACTCGCAGTACGGGTTGCCGCAGGAAAGACAGCGATCTGCCTGTGCTTTGGCCTGGCCTTCGGAAAACGGCTCGTAGATCTCGATAAATTCGATCTTACGGATCTTCAGCGGTTTCTTCGGTGGATCAACGCGCTGCAGGTCGATAAATTGGTATACGTTCTGACTCATTGCTGCTACCCCTTACTGCGCCTGCACACGCAGCTCTGCTGCGCTACGACTACGGTGACCCAACAGTGCTTTCACATCACTGGATTTCGGTTTTACCAGCGCGAATTTCGCCGAGAATGCTGGCCAGTTCGCCAGGATCTCTTCGCCGTGTGAAGAACCGGTATGTTGTACGTGCTCGGTAATCAGACCTCGCAGGTGTTCCTCATGAATAGCCAGCGAGTCCACGCTCAGTACTTCTACCAGTTCCGGGTTCACGCGTTTGCGGAATTCACCGTCTTCGTCGAGCACGTAGGCGAATCCGCCGGTCATGCCCGCACCGAAGTTGACGCCGGTTTTGCCGAGAATACACACGATGCCGCCGGTCATATATTCACAGCCGTTGTCGCCAATACCTTCAACCACGGTAATAGCGCCGGAGTTACGCACCGCAAAACGCTCACCCGCACGACCCGCAGCAAACAGGCGGCCACCGGTAGCACCATACAGGCAGGTGTTACCAATGATGCTCGCCTCATGGCTACGGAAAGCAGAGCCAACCGGAGGACGCACTGCCAGCAGGCCGCCCGCCATGCCTTTACCGACATAGTCGTTGGCATCGCCTGTCAGATACAGCTCCACGCCGCCCGCGTTCCACACGCCGAAGCTCTGGCCTGCGGTACCGCTGAAGTGCGCTTTAATCGGGTCAGATGCCAGCCCCTGATCGCCATGCGTCTGAGCGATATAGCCCGACAGCGATGCGCCGACGGAACGGTCGGTGTTGCGGATATCGAACCAGAAGGTTTTGCTCTGGCGCTCGTCAACAAACGGTTTCGCCTGCTGCAACAGCTGGGCGTTCAGCACGCCGTTATCAAACGGCGGATTGTTTTCAGTGCAATGCAGTGCTTTACCTGGATGCGGTTCAGCGGTTTCCAGCAGACGAGACAGCTCCAGTTTCTGCTGCTTGGCGGTAAACCCTTCCAGCTCTTTGAGCAGGTCGGTACGACCAATCAGATCCACCAGACGTTTCACGCCCAGTTGCGCCATCAGCTCGCGGGTTTCGCGGGCGATAAATTCAAAGTAGTTAGTCACTTTGAACGGCAGACCGTGATAGTGGTTCTTACGCAGTTTGTCATCCTGAGTTGCCACGCCGGTTGCGCAGTTGTTCAGATGGCAAATACGCAGGTATTTACAGCCCAGCGCGACCATGGGGCCGGTGCCGAAACCGAAGCTTTCTGCACCCAAAATTGCCGCTTTAATGATATCGACGCCGGTTTTCAGACCGCCATCGACCTGCAGACGGATCTTGTGACGCAGACCGTTAGCCACCAGCGCCTGCTGGGTTTCCACCAGACCGAGTTCCCACGGGCAGCCCGCATATTTCACTGAGGAGAGCGGACTTGCCCCGGTACCGCCGTCGTAACCGGCAATCGTAATCAGGTCCGCGTAGGCTTTCGCCACGCCGGTCGCAATAGTGCCGACGCCCGGTTCGGAAACCAGCTTCACCGAGATCATCGCTTTCGGGTTGACCTGTTTCAGGTCGAAAATCAGCTGCGCTAAGTCCTCGATAGAGTAGATATCGTGGTGCGGCGGCGGGGAGATCAGCGTCACGCCCGGCACCGAATAACGCAGTTTGGCGATGTACGGGGTGACTTTATCACCCGGTAACTGACCGCCTTCGCCCGGCTTCGCGCCTTGAGCGACTTTAATCTGAATGACATCAGCATTGACCAGGTACGCTGGGGTTACGCCAAAGCGACCGGAAGCCACCTGCTTAATGCGCGACACCTTGTTAGTGCCGTAGCGCGCCGGATCTTCGCCGCCTTCACCGGAGTTCGAGTTACCGCCGATGCTGTTCATGGCTTCGGCCAGCGCCTCGTGTGCTTCCGGGCTTAATGCCCCGATAGACATCGCTGCGGTATCAAAGCGTTTAAACAGTTCGGTTGCGGGTTCTACTTCGCTAATGCTTACGGCTTCATCGCCAGGTGTAATCGCCAGCAGATCGCGCAGCGTGGCCGCCGGACGCTCATTGACCAGCTTTGCATATTCCTGATAGTCGCTGTACTCGCCGCTTTGTACTGCCTGTTGCAGCGTGCGCACCACGTCCGGGTTGTAGGCGTGGTATTCGCCGCCGTGAACGTACTTCAGCAAACCGCCCTGGCTGATAGGCTTACGCGCCAGCCAGGCATGTTTGGAGAGGTTCAGCAGATCCTGCTGGAAGTCGGTAAAACCCGCGCCGCTGATGCGACTGACCACGCCTTGGAAGCATAAAGCCACAACATCATCGTGCAGACCAACGGCTTCAAACAGCTTCGAGCAGCGGTAAGAGGCGATGGTCGAGATGCCCATTTTGGACATGATTTTGTACAGACCCTTGTTGATGCCGTTACGGTAGTTCAGCATCACGGTCCGGTAATCTTTGGCAATCGCTTGAGTGTCGATCAGACGTCCCAGCGTTTCATACGCCAGATACGGATAAATGGCCGTCGCGCCAAAACCGAGCAGAACGGCAAAATGGTGCGGGTCACGGGCGCTGGCGGTTTCAACGATGATGTTGGCATCGCAACGCAGGCTTTGTTCTACCAGACGTGTTTGTACTGCGCCAACGGCCATCGGTGCCGGAACCGGCAAGCGGTTTTTTGCGATATTACGGTCAGAGAGCACCAGCAGCACCGTGCCGTTACGCACCATCTGTTCAGCCTTATCGCACAATGCTTTGACGGTCTCTTCGAGCGTGGTTTCAGTCACGTCGAAGGTGATATCCAGTCGGTCAGCGCGATAATGCTCCTCTTTCATGGTGGTGAGCTGGGTGAAATCGGAGTACAGCAGGATCGGCGACTTAAAGCTCAGACGGTGCGCCTGACCTTCGGCTTCGCAGAAGACGTTCATCTCACGACCGATGCTGGTGGCCAGCGACATGACGTGCGCTTCACGCAGCGGGTCGATCGGCGGGTTGGTGACTTGGGCAAACTGCTGGCGGAAGTAGTCATAAATGATGCGCGGCTGGCTGGAGAGCACGGCAAACGGGGTATCATCACCCATTGAACCGACCGCTTCCTGACCATTTTCACCGAGCACGCGGATAACGGAATCCAGCTCTTCAGCGCTGTAGTTAAACTGTTTCTGGTAGCTGGCGAGGGTGTCATCGTCCAGTTCACGGCTGCCGACCTGATCGTCAGCCAGGTCTTCGAAAGGCACCAGACGGCGGACGTTCTTCTCCATCCACTCTTTGTACGGGTGGCGGCTTTTCAGATCGTCATCGGTTTCAGCCGAATGCAGAATGCGCCCGCTGCGGGTATCGATAACCATCAGCTCCCCTGGGCCGACGCGACCTTTCTCAACCACTTCATCCGGCTGATAATCCCAGATCCCGACTTCAGAAGCGCAGGTAATCAGCTTGTCTTTGGTGATGACGTAGCGCGCCGGACGCAGGCCGTTGCGGTCAAGGTTACAGGCGGCAAAGCGACCGTCGGACATAACGATACCCGCCGGACCATCCCACGGCTCCATGTGCATGGAGTTAAAGTCGAAGAACGCGCGCAGCTCCGGGTCCATATCCGGGTTATTCTGCCAGGCCGGCGGCACCAGTAGACGCATGGCGCGGATGATATCCATCCCACCAGCCAGCAGCAGTTCCAGCATGTTATCCATTGAGCTGGAGTCGGAGCCGGTTTCGTTAACGAACGGTGCGGCGTCGTGCAGATCAGGGATCAGCGGCGTCTGGAATTTATAGGTACGAGCGCGCGCCCACTGGCGGTTGCCGGTGATGGTGTTGATTTCACCATTGTGCGCCAGGTAGCGAAACGGTTGCGCCAGCGGCCAGCGTGGTACGGTGTTGGTGGAGAAGCGCTGGTGGAACAGGCAGATGGCCGATTCCAGACGCAGGTCCGCCAGGTCCAGGTAAAAGCGCGGCAGATCCGCCGGCATACACAGACCTTTATAGATATTGACCAGGTTCGACAAGCTACAGACGTAGAAGTCTTTATCTTCCTGGAGGCGTTTTTCGATACGACGGCGCGCGATGAACAGGCGACGCTCCATATCACGCGGACGCCAGCCCGCAGGGGCATTAACAAAAATTTGCTCGATACGAGGCAGGGAGGAGAGCGCAATTTCACCGAGAACACCTTCGTTAGTCGGCACGTCGCGCCAGCCGACAATCGACAGGGTCTCCTGCTGTAATTCTTCTTCTACAATGCGACGAGAAGCCGCTGCCAGCTCAGCGTCTTTATTTAAAAAGATCATGCCGACGGCGTAGTTTTTGGCTAAACGCCAGCCGCGCTCTTGCGCTACGATGCGGAAAAAGCGGTCAGGTTTTTGTAACAGCAGGCCGCAACCATCGCCGGTTTTTCCATCGGCAAGAATTGCGCCACGGTGCTGCATGCGGGCCAGTGCGTGTATGGCGGTACGCACTACCTTGTGGCTAGGTTCGCCTTCTATGTGGGCGATCAGGCCGAAACCACAGTTATCCCTCTCAAGGGATTTATCGTACAACATATCAGTGAACCTCCCCAGGCTCTGCGGGATTCCCATCTGGACCGTTGCGCACGGGCACACCAAGAGCATGGCGACGGGGTTTGCGTGTCATACGCTTACCTCGCATTCGCCCTCTTTATCCTTTTCGCACAGGTCAAACAAGTTTGAGGACTTGCTTCAGAGGGAATCTCAATTACTGCATAAATATGATGAGCAGACTGCTCATCCAGAAAGCTTCCAGCGGATTTCCAAGTTATCGGGAATCCACACACAGGTCAAATGGCAATCTTATTTATGCAAAAATGTGCTATTGGGCAATTAACTTTATGAAAATATTGAAATAAAAGGGTTTTATACATTGATATAACCTGAGGAGGATGCCCTGGGAAGTGTGATCTGTCTCACTGTAAGAGAGGCCGGATATCTCTCGTCCTCCCTTTGTTTATCGATATACTTGGCATTTTATGCTGGTTTTTAGAGTTTTGGCGTCTTAAAGATACTGTTTTTACGCTGAGAGTATAAGAAGATAAAAAAAACAGCTGGATATAAGGAAAAGTAATTATATTTTGAGTGAATGAAATTTCGATTATTTTGATTTGTTATGCAATAAATAAAGGCTCGCCAGGGCGATTGATCCAGGTCATCGCCGACTGGGGCAAAAAATGGCAGGCTTTGGCCTCTTTTCAAGGCGCGGTCTACCAGATTATGCAGTTACAGAAATTAGTCAATATGTTTGGTGGGGATCTTTCTCGCCGTTATGGGCAAAAGGTTCATAAACTCACGCTGCACGGCGGCTTTAGCTGTCCAAACCGTGATGGCACCATCGGACGCGGCGGATGTACTTTCTGTAATGTCGCCTCGTTTGCCGATGAAGCACAGCAGCACCATTCAATTGCCGAGCAGCTTGAGCATCAGGCGCAGTTGGTCAATCGCGCCAGACGCTATCTGGCCTATTTCCAGGCTTATACCAGCACCTTTGCGGAAGTACAGGTGCTGCGTTCGATGTATCAACAGGCGGTCAGCCAGGCCAACATCGTCGGGTTATGCGTTGGGACGCGCCCCGACTGCGTGCCGGATGCGGTACTCGATCTGCTTTGTGAGTATAAAGACCTCGGCTATGAGGTATGGCTGGAGCTCGGTCTGCAAACCGCGCATGACAAAACTCTGCACCGGATTAACCGCGGCCATGATTTTGCCTGCTATCAGAACACCACGCGGCTGGCGCGCGAGCGCGGGCTGAAAGTGTGCTCACACCTGATTGTTGGTCTGCCGGGAGAAGGACAGGCAGACTGTCTGCAAACCATGGAACGAGTGGTGGAGACGGGCGTTGACGGTATTAAGCTGCATCCGCTGCATATTGTGAAAGGCAGTACGATGGCAAAGGCCTGGGAAGCCGGACGGCTGAACGGAATTGAACTGGACGACTACACGGTTACCGCCGGGGAGATGATCCGCCATACGCCGCCAGAGGTGATTTATCATCGAATCTCTGCCAGCGCGCGTCGCCCAATGCTGTTGGCTCCGCTATGGTGTGAAAACCGCTGGACCGGGATGGTCGAACTGGATCGCTATCTCAATGCTCATGGTGTTCAAGGCTCTGCGCTTGGCACTCCGTGGATTCAGCCTGGGAGCTAACCATCCGGCAATCTGCGCCTGCTTGCCTGATGACGCTACGCTTATCAGGCCCACGTTGAATCTCTCCTCGGTCATTTCACCGATAACCTCCGCATTTCTTGCACAATCTTCAACGTCACGCTGAGAATTGAGTATTATTGTGCCAAGTTGTCGTGAAGGAACCCTCTATGAAGCAAATCCGTATGCTGGCGCAATATTACGTCGACCTGATGATGAAATTGGGTCTGGTGCGCTTTTCGCTGTTATTGGCGCTGGCGCTGGTCGTGTTGGCGATTGTGGTGCAGATGGCTGTCACCATGGTGCTGCATGGCCAGGTAGAAAGCATTGATGTTATCCGCTCTATCTTTTTTGGTCTGTTAATTACCCCCTGGGCCGTCTATTTTCTGTCAGTGGTGGTGGAGCAACTGGAAGAGTCCCGGCAACGCTTGTCACGACTGGTACAAAAGCTGGAAGAGATGCGCGAGCGCGATCTCAAGCTCAATGTGCAGTTGAAAGATAATATTGCCCAGCTTAATCAGGAAATTGTTGAGCGCGAAAAAGCCGAAGCGGAGCGCCAGGATACGTTCGAGCAGTTGAAGGTTGAAATCAAAGAGCGCGAAGAAGCGCAGATTCAGCTTGAGCAGCAGTCTTCCTTTTTACGCTCTTTCCTTGATGCCTCGCCGGATCTGGTTTTTTATCGTAATGAAGATAAAGAATTTTCCGGCTGTAACCGTGCCATGGAACTGCTGACCGGCAAGAGCGAAAAGCAGTTGGTGAATTTAAAACCGGCTGATGTTTACTCCCCTGAGGCGGCAGAAAAGGTCATTGAAACCGACGAGAAGGTGTTCCGTCATAACGTCTCGCTCACCTACGAACAGTGGCTGGACTATCCGGACGGGCGCAAAGCCTGCTTTGAAATTCGCAAAGTGCCTTACTATGACCGCGTAGGTAAGCGGCATGGTCTGATGGGTTTTGGGCGCGATATTACCGAGCGTAAGCGTTATCAGGACGCGTTAGAGCGTGCCAGCCGCGATAAGACCACCTTCATTTCTACCATCAGCCACGAACTGCGCACTCCGCTTAACGGCATTGTCGGCTTAAGCCGGATCCTGCTGGATACGGATCTGACCGCTGAGCAGGAAAAATACCTGAAAACAATCCACGTCTCTGCCGTGACGCTGGGGAATATTTTCAACGATATTATCGACATGGATAAGATGGAGCGACGTAAAGTTCAGCTCGATAACCAGCCGATCGATTTCACCAGCTTTATGGCGGATCTGGAAAACCTCTCTGGCCTGCAGGCGCAGCAAAAAGGGCTGCGTTTTGTGCTTGAGCCGACGTTACCACTACCGCATAAGGTCATTACCGACGGCACGCGTTTGCGCCAGATTCTGTGGAATCTGATCAGCAACGCCGTGAAGTTTACCCAGCAGGGGCAGGTAACCGTGCGGGCGCGCTATGACCAGGGGAATATACTGCATTTCGAGGTTGAAGATTCCGGGATCGGTATTCCGCAGGATGAGCAAGATAAAATCTTCGCCATGTATTATCAGGTGAAGGACAGCAATGGCGGCAAACCGGCAACGGGAACCGGGATTGGACTGGCCGTATCGAAGCGTCTGGCGAAAAATATGGGCGGTGATATTACGGTCTCCAGCCAGGCTGGCAAAGGCTCCATCTTTACGCTGACCGTGCATGCGCCTGCGGTAGCGGAAGAGATTGAGGACGCCTTTGAAGACGACGACATGCCGCTGCCAGCCCTGAATGTGCTGCTGGTGGAAGATATCGAACTGAACGTTATTGTCGCGCGTTCAGTGCTGGAAAAACTGGGCAACAGCGTGGATGTCGCCATGACCGGGAAAGCCGCGCTGGAAATGTTCACGCCGGGCGAATATGACTTGGTGCTGCTGGATATTCAGCTACCGGATATGACCGGTCTGGATATCTCGCGCGAGCTGACGCAAAAATACGCCCGTGAGGACCTGCCGCCGCTGGTTGCGCTTACCGCCAACGTTCTGAAAGATAAAAAAGAGTATCTGGACGCGGGAATGGACGATGTGCTGAGTAAGCCGCTGTCGGTTCCGGCGTTAACCGCCATGATCAAAAAATACTGGGATACCCGAAACAAAGAGGAGAGCACTGTGACATCTGAAGAGAGCAGTAAATCGCAAGCGCTGTTAGATATTCCTATGTTGGAACAATACCTCGAGCTGGTGGGACCGAAGTTAATAACCGACGGGCTGGCGGTGTTTGAGAAGATGATGCCGGGATATTTGAGCGTGCTGGAGTCCAATCTGACCGCACGGGATAAAAAAGGCGTTGTTGAGGAAGGCCATAAAATTAAAGGCGCGGCAGGTTCCGTGGGGCTGCGCCACCTGCAACAGTTAGGTCAGCAAATCCAGTCGCCAGACCTTCCAGCCTGGGAAGATAATGTTGCTGAATGGATTGAAGAGATGAAGCAGGAGTGGCAGCACGACGTGGCGGTATTGAAGGCCTGGGTGGCGAGCGTGGAAAAAAAATGACCCCGGCTTGACCGGGGTGCGCGAATACTGCGCCAACACCAGGGAAATCGTGGCTGCGCCGTAAATTATTATCATTGTTTACAAGGGCGCAGCCCTAATTTTCAGGCCGCACGCAGTTAAGATAGCAAATCTTAAATAATTTGTTACATGAATCAGTTAAATGTGTGAAGCGTAGCATTTAAATCATAATAACTAATATGTTTCAGCCAGTTGAGAAAGGAGTATCACGATGAAAAAAGTGGGTGTAGTGCTCAGCGGATGCGGCGTGTATGACGGCGCAGAGATCCATGAAACTGTTCTCACGCTTCTGGCGATTGCCCGCAACGGTGCTCAGGCCGTCTGTTTCGCACCGGATAAACAACAAGCGGATGTGATTAATCATCTGACCGGTGAGCCGATGCAGGAAACGCGTAATGTGCTGATTGAAGCCGCCCGTATAACACGCGGTGATATTCGCCCACTTGCTCAGGCAGTCTCAACGGAACTGGATGCGTTGATTGTGCCAGGCGGGTTTGGCGCGGCCAAAAATCTGAGCAATTTTGCCAGCCAGGGAAGTGAGTGCTGGGTTGATAGCGACTTAGCTGCGCTGGCGGTGGCTATGCATCAGGCGGGTAAGCCGCTGGGATTTATGTGCATTGCGCCTGCCATGTTACCTAAAATTTTTGACTTTCCGCTGCGTCTGACCATCGGTACTGATATTGATACGGCAGAGGTGCTGGAAGTGATGGGCGCTGAGCATGTGCCTTGTCCGGTTGATGACATTGTCGTTGATGAAGACAACAAAATCGTCACTACTCCCGCCTATATGCTGGCGCAGGACATCGCTCAGGCCGCGAGTGGTATCGATAAACTGGTATCACGTGTGCTGGTGCTGGCTGAATGAGAAAAGGAGTTACCGCCTTTCTGCGACGTATCTTTCTGCGGGCGGTCGTTGTCCTCGCCGTATTCTGGGGCGGGGGCATCGCACTTTTCAGCGTGATGCCAGTCCCTTTCTCTGCCGTGATGGTCGAGCGGCAACTGAGCGCATGGCTGTCCGGTGATTTCGGTTATGTGGCGCACTCAGACTGGGTGAGCATGGATGAGATCTCACCGTGGATGGGACTGGCGGTGATCGCCGCGGAGGACCAGAAGTTTCCCGAGCACTGGGGATTCGATGTTTCCGCCATAGAGAAAGCGCTGGCGCACAACGAACGTAATGAAAACCGTATTCGCGGGGCGTCGACGTTATCGCAACAGACGGCAAAAAACCTCTTTCTGTGGGATGGACGTAGCTGGGTGCGTAAAGGTCTCGAAGCCGGGCTAACGCTGGGTATGGAAACCGTCTGGAGCAAGAAGCGTATTCTGACCGTTTACCTGAATATTGCTGAGTTTGGTGATGGGGTTTTCGGCGTGGAGGCAGCGGCGCAGCGCTATTTCCATAAGCCAGCCAGTCGGCTGAGTCTGTCTGAAGCGGCCTTGCTGGCTGCGGTATTACCCAATCCTTTGCGTTTTAAAGCGAATGCGCCTTCTGGTTATGTACGTAGCCGTCAGGCGTGGATTATGCGCCAAATGCGCCAGCTAGGCGGTGAGTCGTTTATGCGGGAAAATAAGCTGTATTAATGGGTTTATTGCCGGATACGGATCCGGCCTACGGGAGAGTGACGTTGCCGTGTAGGCCTGATGAGCGCAGCACTTCAGGTACTCGACTAATCTTCATCAAATCCTGAATTAAACAGGGCAATCACCGCTGCCAGGGCTTCCACTTCCTGTGGACCCGTGGCTTCAACTTCTATCTGACGCCCTTTGGCGGAATCCAGCATCAGCAGAGCGATAACACTGTTTGCCTCGGCTTCCGTTCCTTCATCATTACGCAGCAAAACTTCTGCTTCAAAACCCTGCATCAATTCAAACAGTTTCATGGCTGGGCGAGCATGCATACCCAGCTTATTCGTGATTTCAACGGTTTGCTTCACGGTCATGATTTACGTTTTTCCAGCGTACGATGGCGTGACTGTACGTTTTTACCGCGTGAGCGGAAGTAGTCTGCCAGCTGCTCTGCAATATACACCGAACGGTGTTTCCCGCCGGTACAGCCGATAGCTACGGTGAGGTAGCTGCGGTTGTTGGTCTCCAGCATGGGTAACCATAGCTCAAGATAGCTGCGAGTCTGGTAGATAAAATTGTGTACTTCTGTGTGCCTATCAAGGAAGGCGGCGACGGGGCGGTCAAGACCGGTCATCGGGCGCAGCTTCGGATCCCAGTGCGGGTTAGGCAGGAAACGCACGTCAAAGACGTAATCCGCATCAATTGGGATACCGTGTTTGAAACCAAAGGATTCGAATACCATCGTCAATTCGCGTTCACGCTTGCCCAGCAGGCGGGTACGCAACATTTCCGCCAGTTCGTGCACGGACATTTCGGAGGTATCCACGATCAGGTCAGCACGAGAGCGCAGAGGCTCCAGCAAATCGCTTTCCTTATCGATAGCGCTCTCCAGAGATAAGTTCTTGCTGGAAAGAGGATGCAGGCGACGCGTGTCGCTGTAGCGGCGAATCAGGGTGTTACGATCGGCGTCAAGGAACAGCAACTGTGGTGAGAAGCCTTCAGGCAGATTGTTCATTGCCTGCTCGAAAATCTCTGGGGACTCAGGCATGTTGCGCACATCAATGCTGACGGCCGCAGAAATCTGGCGATCGGCCAGAGTACGAGCCAGATCGGGCAACAGCACTACGGGAAGGTTATCCACGCAGTAAAAACCCATATCTTCCAGCGCTCGCAGGGCGACAGATTTTCCTGACCCCGAACGACCGCTGACGATCATCAGTACCATGTACTGTTTCTCCTCACAACGACAAAAAAGGATGCCATTGGGTTGTTATGCTTCATCCAGTCCACCTTCGGTGTCCGTGATGATTTGATACAACTCCTGGTCACTCTGGGCTGCGCGCAGGCGGCGGCAGATGGTTTTATCGGCCAGACGTTTGGCGACCAGCGACAACGTATGCAAATGCGTCTTGGTTTGGTCTGCCGGAACCAGCAGGGCGAAAAGCAGATCGACGGGTTGATTATCAATGGCGTCGAAAGCAATTGGCGTTTCAAGTTGCACAAACACGCCAACTGCGCGCATCGTGTCTTCTTCCAGCTTTCCGTGCGGGATAGCAATTCCATTACCGATGCCGGTACTGCCCATTTTTTCACGCGTCAGAATGGCTTCAAATACCACCTGAGAGGGCAAGCTGAGCTGTTTTGCCGCCAGTTCGCTGATGATTTCCAGCGCGCGTTTCTTGCTTTGGCAGTGAACGCCAGCGCGTGTACATTCCTGGTTAAGAACATTGCTCAGTTGTAGAGTCGTATCGTTATTTGTCATAATTTCACCTAAGCGCTAACTGTACAAATGGCCCGTTGTGCTACACAACAGGCCGTCCTGCACCCGCTAACTGCCCGGACAAGTTAGTGCTGTTTCAGTTTATCTTTATGTTTTGTTAACTGCCGAGCCAGTTTATCAATTAAACCGTCAATGGCGGCGTACATATCCTGACCTTCCGCGCTGGCATGAATTTCGCCACCGTTCACATGCAGTGTTGCATCCGAGATATGTGTCACCTTCTCCACTTTCAACACAATATAGACCTGATTAATCCGGTCGAAATATTGTTCTAGCTTGGCGAATTTTGTATTAACAAAATCGCGTAAGGCTTCAGTGATTTCGACGTTGTTTCCAGTGATGTTGAGCTGCATAGTGTCTTCCTTATCGGTTGGGTCAGACCAGCTGTTTGCGCTGGTTCGACGGCGGAATGGATAAAGACTCTCGGTACTTCGCAACAGTGCGGCGTGCCACCATGATACCCTGTTCTGACAGCATAGAGGTTAACTTGCTGTCACTCAGCGGTTTCGCGGGGTTTTCCGCAGCAATTAATTTCTTCACCAGTGCACGTATAGCTGTGGATGAGGCTTCGCCTCCGCCTTCAGTGTTAACGTGACTGGAAAAGAAATACTTCAATTCAAAAATGCCGCGCGGACTGTGCAGATACTTTTGCGTGGTCACTCGGGAAATGGTCGATTCGTGCATCTCGACGGCCTGGGCGATATCCGCCAGCACCATCGGTTTCATAAACTCTTCGCCTTGATCAAAGAAGGCTTGCTGCTGTTCAACGATACAGCGACTGACGCGCAGCAGCGTATCATTGCGACTTTCCAGGCTTTTAATCAGCCACTTTGCATCCTGCAGATTGCTACGAATAAACTGGCTGTCAGCATCGTTGCGCGCGCTGTTGCACATGGCGGCGTAGTGCTGGTTAATCTGCAACCGTGGAATGCTGTCGCCGTTGAGTTCGACCACCCAGCGATCGTTATGCTTACGCACCAGTACATCCGGAATAACGTATTCTGGCTCCCCGGTCTGGATAGACTGCCCAGGTCTGGGGTCCAGGGACTGAATAAGATTGACGGCTTCTTTCAGCACATCTTCTTTCAGCCGGGTTACGCGCATCAGCGTGCGGAAGTCATGGTTGGCTAACAGATCGAGGTGATCGCTGATGATCAGGCGCGCTTCTTCCAGCCACGGCGTGGCTTTATCAAACTGTGAAAGTTGGATCAATAAGCAGTCGCGGAGATCTTTGGCCGCCACGCCCACGGGATCAAAACGCTGAATGCGTTTAAGCACGGCTTCGATTTCGTCCATGCCGACGTCGTCATCGCCCATGCTTTCGAGAATATCGTCCAGGGTTACGGTGAGATAACCGGTTTCGTCTACCGCATCAACAATGGATGTCGCAATCGCCCGATCGGTATCCGAGAACGGGGTCAGCTCCACTTGCCACATCAGGTAATCCTGCAGTGATTGCGTGGTCTCCCCCTGATACACAGGCAGTTCGTCGTCGATGTAATCCCCGCTGGTGCCAGAAGGCGTACCGGCGGTGTAAATTTCATCCCAACTGGCGTCAAGCGGCAGCTCCTCTGGCATCTCTTTTTGTTCGAGAGCATCTGCGGTGTCGAGGGATTCGCTGTCCTGTTTTTCCTGGGTATCAATTTCGTCGTGAAGATCGGTTTGCTCGAGCAGTGGGTTACTTTCCAGCGCTTGCTGAAGTTCTTGCTGAAGTTCCAGCGTGGACAGCTGCAACAGACGGATAGCCTGTTGTAGCTGAGGCGTCATCGCCAGTTGTTGGCTAAGCCTGAGTTGCAAACCTTGCTTCATGTTCAGAGTTGTTCTCTCCTGCGGTGACGTGAAGTCTTCTACCCTATCAGAGTCTGAAGTCTTCCCCAAGGTATACGCGTTTAACGTGCTCATCCTGCAGTATTTCTGTTGGCGTGCCATGCGCGATCAGGTGGCCCTGACTCACGATGTAGGCGCGCTCACACACTGCCAGCGTTTCGCGAACGTTATGGTCGGTAATCAGCACCCCAAGCCCGCTGTCGCGCAGGTGTTCGATGATCCGTTTGATATCAATAACGGAAATCGGGTCAACACCGGCAAACGGTTCATCCAGCAGGATAAATTTCGGATTCGCGGCCAGTGCGCGGGCGATCTCCACGCGGCGTCGTTCACCACCGGAGAGCGACTGTCCCATGCTGTCACGCAGGTGTTCGATGTGGAACTCTTCCATCAGCTCGTTGGCGCGATCTTCCCGCTGCTCGCTGGTAAGATCGTCACGAATTTGCAGCACCGCCATCAGGTTATCAAACACGCTCAGGCGACGGAAAATAGACGCTTCCTGCGGCAAGTAGCCGATGCCGCGACGCGCGCGCGCATGCAGAGGCAGCAGGCTGATGTCTTCGTCATCAATGATAATGTTGCCCGCATCACGTGGGACAATGCCGACCACCATGTAAAAGGTCGTTGTCTTGCCCGCACCGTTAGGACCGAGCAGACCGACGATCTCCCCGGAGTTGACGGTCAGACTGACATCTTCCACCACACGGCGGCCCTTATAGGCTTTTGCAAGGTTCTTTGCAGTTAATGTTGCCATAACGAATCAGTTACCTTTTTTCTCTGCCGGAGCCTTGTTTTTGTCCTGCAACTGCGACGGTACCAGAACGGTGGTGACGCGTTTGCCTTTATCGCTGAAGGCCTGCATTTTCTGCTCTTTCACCAGATAGGTGATCTTATCGCCCGTGATGTTGCTATCGAGCTGTTCCAGGTAAGCCTTACCGGTGAGAACGACGAAGTCTTTCGCCAGTTCATAATGCATGTGTGAGGCGTGGCCTTTAACCGGTTTACCGTTGTCCTGCATCTGGTAAAAGGTTGCTGGATTACCGTAGCCATCAATGACTTCTTTACCGTCTTCACCGCCAGGGCGGGTTACGACGACTTTATCGGCGTTAATTTTGATGGTGCCCTGAGTCACAATCACATTGCCAGTAAAGGTCACCACGTTGCCTTGCATATCAAGAGACTGCTGGTCCGACTCAATGTGAATCGGCTGCTCGGTATCGCCGGTGACGGCGAATGCCGGGATGCTGGCGGCCAGAAGTGAGCTGGCAAGCACAAGATTAAGGCTGAGTTTGTTTGTTTTGGATTTCATATGAGGTTCTAACCTTTTCAATCAGCTCGGCGTTCTTGCTGCGTAAGTTGCCGCGCATCTTCAGTCCGCTGGAGTTAAATGTTGTGCCATATAACGTGACGAGATCATCGGAAGTGACGTCTTGTGTCACCAGGTTAATCTGTGCGTTATCGGTCGTCATTCTGCGTAGTTGAGAGTCGGGCACCAGGGCGTTGACCTCAACATGGCCGTACAGATATAGCATCCGATCGTTGGTCAATTTGGCTTTATCAGCCTTGATCGTCCATGTCGGTACTTTATCCTTATCAAATGTGGTTAATACCGGTTGAGTAAACCACGAAACCGCTTGTTCCGAATAATATTCAACGTTTTGCGCGATCAAGTGATAGCTCAGTGCGCCTTCGGGACTATACACAACGGTATCAGTATGTTCGCTCTTATAGGTTGGCTCGTTGTTATTTACGACGACCTCAGCGGTGTCGTCTTTGTCTGCCAGATTAATACCAATCATCACAAGGACAGCCAGCGACAGTAGAATGATAACCCAACGTCTGGTTTTGCTCATATCGATTGCCCTTTGGCCTCGTCCAGTTTGCCCTGCGCCAGGAGTAATAAATCGCAGACTTCACGTACCGCGCCGCGTCCCCCATCGATGCGGGTGACATAATCGGCCCGCGGGATCAGCAAAGGATGAGCATCCGCCACCGCCACGCTTAATCCCACTTGTGCCATCACCGGCCAGTCGATCAGATCATCGCCAACGTACGCAACATTTTCAGGAGCGATCGCCAGTTTGCTAAGGAGATCGTTAAAGGCGACCAGTTTGTCTGACTGCCCCTGATACAAATGCGTGATCCCCAATGTGGCACAGCGATCTTCTACAAGTTTAGCCTTTCGTCCGGTAATAATGGCAACCTCGATACCGGAAGTGAGCGCACAGCGAATTCCGTAACCATCGCGGACGTTAAAAGCCTTCAGCTCTTCACCGTTGTTGCCCATATAAATCAGACCATCAGACAGCACGCCATCCACATCCAGGATCAGCAAACGGATGTTCTCTGCCCGGGTGATAACGTCTGTGCTGACGGGTCCATAACAGGTCGCAAGCGACGCACCTGCTTTACTCATTTTCTTTATCCTTGAGTTTCTTACACTACACCTGCACGCAGCAGATCATGCATATGTAACACACCAAGTAACCGGTCGCCATCAGCAACCATTACCGAGGTGATATGGCGGGACTGCATTAAGTTCAGGGCATCGACGGCAAGAATGCCCGGACGCACGCGAATGCCGCCAGGGGTCATCACATCGGCAATGCCTAACTGGCGAACATCAACGCCCATATCGAAGACGCGACGTAAATCGCCATCGGTGAAAATACCGTCAATCTTCATGTCATCATCGCAAATGACGGTCATGCCGAGATTTTTACGCGTGATCTCAAGTAAGGCGTCACGCAGGCTGGCGCTTTTAGTCACATGCGGGATCTCATCGCCCGTATGCATAATATCGTTAACGCGCAGTAAAAGCTTACGGCCTAGTGCGCCACCGGGATGAGATAACGCAAAATCTTCCGCGGTAAAGCCACGCGCTTTTAATAATGCCACGGCTAGCGCATCGCCCATCACCAGCGTTGCGGTCGTGCTGCTGGTCGGCGCCAGGCCTAACGGGCAAGCTTCCTTGGGCACTTTAACACACAGATGCACATCTGCCGCACGCGCCATGCTGCTTTCCGGACGACCGGTCATGCAGATAAGCGGTACATGAAGACGTTTTAACACCGGGATTAACGCCGCTATCTCATTGGATTCACCGGAGTTAGAGATGGCGATGACTACATCCTGCGGCGAGACCATGCCCAGATCGCCATGTGCGGCTTCGCCTGGATGCACGAAAAATGAGGGGGTGCCGGTGCTGGCAAATGTGGCTGCCATTTTCCGCCCGATATGTCCGGATTTCCCCATCCCCATCACCACAACTTTGCCCGGGCAGCTGAATATTTTCTCGCAGGCGAGAGTAAAATTTTGGTTGATGTACTGATCAAGCTCCGCCAGGCCTTCACGTTCAATTGCCAGGACTTCCTTGCCTGCTTGCTGAAAGTCAAAACCCGGTTGCAACTCTAAGTGCGACATAATGCGTTTCCAGTTATCCAACGAGAAGTGGCGATAACCAATACAGCATCGCCAGCCATATGATAAAACCGCCGGTCAGCAGCGCACCCGCGCCGCGACCAATCTGGCGCGGACGTCGCCAGCAGAGTAGTGCAAAAATTACGCTCACCAGCAGCATGACGCTATAGTCACGGGTGAAGGCCATCGGATTGACTTCACCCGGCGTAATCAGCGCCGGCAGTCCGAGGACGATAACAATATTAAAAATGTTCGCGCCGATGATGTTGCCGACGGCAATATCGTTTTCGCCTTTACGCAGACCCGCAATTGCCGTTGCCAGCTCCGGCAGGCTGGTACCAATGGCGACAACCGTCAGCCCGATGGTGAGTTCGCTCATGGCGAAGTAGTTCGCCAGTACGGTTGCGTTATCTACCACCATACGCGTTGCCATTGGCATAATAATTAGCGCAATACCCAACCACAAAAACGCGACCGGTAACCCGCCTTCGCGCGGCAGTTCCGCGATCTGCTCGCGGGTCAGGCTGTCGTTACCTTGTCGCTCAGCCAAACGGGCGATTTTAACAATGAATAACAGCCATAGCACGGCCAGAAGCAGAAGAAAGAAACCATCGCTGCGACTCAATTGCCCGTCATACAGGACCGATGCGGCTAAGATGCTTACCAGCAACATTAGCGGTAATTCACGACGCAGAACATCAGAATGCACGGTAAAAGGATGAATCAGCGCCGACAGGCCTAAAATAAGCAGTATGTTGGTAATGTTAGAGCCGATGGCGGTACCGACGGCTAAATCAAGCTGCCCGTTCATCGATGCGGCAACGGAGACAATTATCTCGGGTAACGATGTACCAATGCTGACCACGGTCATCCCGATGATAATGGGGGGAATACCGAAGTTTCGACATAAAATGGATGCGGCAAATACCAGTCGGTCGGCACCGTAGACCACCAGAAGTAAACCAATTATTAACAGCGCCGTCGCTAAAAGCATCTAAAGTCCTTTCTTCAGGTATACTCGCCGGTCCACTTGAAGGATTTCTGGAAGCCGTCACGAATTCTTAATTTTGACTTTATGCGGCTAAAAAGTAAAACAAATGCCAGCTTTCGCTAACCAGGACAGGTAATAATCTGTAAATATGTTGGGTTCAGGGCTAAATTGAGCGCCAAACTCTTCGATCAACGAGGCAATAGTAAAGGATGAATCAATGGGTCAGTCTGTGGCGAATCTAATCGATATGCGCGATGTCAGCTTTTCCCGAGGCGACCGCTGCATCTTTGATAATATTTCCCTGACGGTGCCGCGTGGTAAGGTGACGGCGATCATGGGGCCATCAGGCATCGGCAAAACGACGCTGTTGCGTCTGATCGGCGGACAAATCTCCCCCGATAAGGGCGAGATCCTGTTTGACGGCGAAAATGTCCCGGCCATGTCCCGTTCGCGTTTATTTACCGTGCGTAAGCGCATGAGCATGCTATTCCAGTCTGGTGCGCTGTTTACTGATATGAATGTGTTTGACAACGTTGCATACCCGTTGCGCGAGCATACAACACTGCCTGCGCCGCTGCTGAAAAGCACGGTAATGATGAAGCTCGAGGCCGTTGGCCTGCGGGGCGCGGCAAAATTAATGCCTTCTGAATTATCCGGTGGGATGGCGCGTCGTGCCGCGTTAGCACGTGCTATCGCGCTGGAGCCAGACCTTATTATGTTTGATGAGCCGTTCGTCGGCCAGGATCCCATCACCATGGGCGTGCTGGTGAAGCTGATTTCTGAACTGAACAGCGCGCTGGGCGTCACCTGCGTGGTGGTTTCCCATGATGTGCCAGAAGTGCTGAGTATTGCGGATTACGCCTATATTATGGCGGACAAAAAAATAGTGGCCTACGGTAGTGCTCAGGCGCTGCAAGAAAATGCCGATCCGCGTGTGCGTCAGTTCCTCGATGGCATTGCCGATGGACCGGTTCCGTTCCGTTACCCGGCGGGCGACTACCACATCGATTTACTCAAAACAGGGAGTTAAGCCACCCATGTTGTTAAATACGCTGGCATCACTCGGACATCGGGGAATAAAAACCCTCAGGACGTTCGGGCGAGCCGGATTAATGTTGTTCAATGCAGTTGTCGGCAAGCCGGAGTTTCGCAAACATGCGCCGCTGCTGATACGCCAGCTCTATAATGTCGGTGTCTTATCGATGCTGATCATTATTGTTTCTGGCGTGTTCATCGGCATGGTGCTGGGGTTGCAGGGATACCTGGTGCTGACGACCTACAGTGCGGAAACCAGCCTCGGTATGCTGGTGGCGCTGTCATTGCTACGTGAGCTGGGGCCGGTGGTTGCGGCGCTATTGTTTGCCGGGCGGGCCGGATCGGCCTTAACCGCAGAGATTGGCCTGATGCGGGCGACCGAGCAGCTTTCCAGCCTGGAAATGATGGCCGTCGATCCACTGCGCCGAGTGATCTCCCCACGTTTTTGGGCCGGTGTCATTTCATTGCCGCTGCTGACGATTATATTTGTCGCGGTGGGGATCTGGGGTGGGTCGTTGGTTGGCGTAAGCTGGAAAGGTATTGATGCAGGCTTTTTCTGGTCGGCTATGCAAAATGCCGTCGACTGGCGTCTGGATCTGGTCAACTGTCTGATTAAGAGCGTGGTGTTTGCCATTACGGTCACCTGGATTGCATTGTTCAATGGTTATGATGCTATCCCGACCTCTGCCGGGATTAGCCGGGCAACGACACGCACCGTAGTGCACGCCTCTCTTGCCGTTCTGGGGCTGGATTTTGTGCTGACCGCACTGATGTTTGGGAATTGAGTTCATGCAAACGAAAAAAAATGAAATTTGGGTCGGGTTATTCCTGCTGGTTGCGCTGCTGGCCGCGCTGTTTGTCTGCCTGAAGGCGGCGAACGTCACCTCAATGCGTACTGAACCGACTTATACGATTTATGCGACCTTTGACAATATCGGCGGCCTGAGAGAGCGCTCTCCGGTGCGGATTGGCGGGGTCGTGGTAGGACGCGTATCGGACATCTCGTTAGATCAGAAAACGTACCTGCCGCGCGTGACGCTGGAAATTGAATCGCGTTTTAACCATATTCCTGACACCAGTTCTCTGAGCATCCGTACTTCCGGTCTGTTGGGCGAACAGTATCTGGCATTGAACGTAGGTTTTGAAGATCCTGAGCTGGGAACGTCTATCCTCAAAGATGGCGGTACGATTCAGGACACGAAATCTGCGATGGTGCTGGAAGATATGATTGGTCAGTTCCTTTACAACAGCAACAGTAAAGGTGATGACAATAAGAATTCTGGCGATGCGCCAGCCGCAACTGAAGGCAATAATGAAGCCACTACGCCTGCGGGCGCAACGAAATAATCTCAGGAGAATCGACGTATGTTTAAACGATTGATGATGGTGGCTATGCTGGTGATTGCTCCACTTAGCGCGGCAACCGCAGCGGACCAGACGAACCCGTACAAACTGATGGATGAGGCGGCGCAGAAGACGTTTGACCGTCTGAAGAACGAGCAACCTAAAATCCGTTCCAACCCGGATTACCTGCGTCAGGTGGTCGATCAGGAACTGCTGCCTTACGTGCAGGTTAAGTATGCAGGCGCACTGGTACTGGGCCGCTACTACAAAGATGCGACACCGGCTCAGCGTGACGCCTATTTTGCCGCATTCCGTGAATATCTGAAGCAGGCTTACGGTCAGGCGCTGGCGATGTACCACGGCCAGACCTATCAGATTGCCCCTGAGCAGCCGCTGGGTGATGCGACCATCGTGCCTATCCGCGTAACCATCATCGATCCAAACGGTCGTCCTCCGGTACGTCTGGATTTCCAGTGGCGTAAAAATTCCCAGACGGGTAACTGGCAGGCGTATGACATGATTGCTGAAGGCGTAAGTATGATCACCACCAAACAGAATGAGTGGAGCGACCTGCTGCGTACGAAAGGTATTGATGGCCTGACGGCACAGCTGAAATCTATTTCTCAGCAGAAAATCACGCTGGAAGAGAAAAAATAATGACGCAGTCACTCACCTGGATGCGTGAAGGCGACAAGCTGGTGCTGGTGGGAGAGCTGGATCAGGACGTGTTAAACCCATTATGGGATGCGCGAGTTGAGGCGATGAAAGGGGTATCCTGCATCGACCTGAACCAGATTTCCCGGGTGGATACCGGTGGTCTGGCATTACTGCTGCACCTGATTAATGAGGGCAAGCAGCAGGGGAACAGCGTTTCGCTCGCTGGCGTGAACGATAAAGTGTACACGCTGGCGCAGCTTTACAATTTGCCTGACGACGTTCTTCCGCGTTAATTTTTGTAAGCCGGATAAGGTCTTGTGCCGCCATCCGGCAACTCCTCTGCGGGGGATCTGCCACTAAAGCCTTGTCTGATTTATCAGCGGGGCTTTTTGCTTATTTATGACAGCGCCACTTTGCTCTAAGATGTTGGGCTGTTTTCACTATCTGACGAATGAAGAGCCCATGGAAAATAATGAAATTCAGAGCGTGCTGATGAATGCACTCTCCCTCCAGGAAGTCCACGTTTCTGGCGACGGCAGTCACTTTCAGGTTATTGCCGTGGGTGAGATGTTTGAAGGCATGAGCCGGGTCAAGAAACAGCAATCGGTCTATGGCCCGTTGATGGAGTACATTGCGGACAACCGCATTCATGCCGTGTCGATTAAGGCGTTTACTCCAGCGGAATGGGCGCGCGATCGCAAACTTAACGGTTTTTGAGCTACGGGTGATATGCCGGTAGCGAAGATAAATTCTTAACAGAGAACAGAATAATGGATAAATTTCGTGTTCAGGGGCCAACCAAGCTCCAGGGCGAAGTCACAATTTCAGGCGCTAAAAACGCCGCGCTGCCGATCCTGTTTGCGGCGCTGCTGGCTGAAGAACCTGTAGAGATCCAGAACGTCCCGAAACTGAAGGATGTTGACACCTCAATGAAGCTGCTGAGCCAGTTGGGGGCGAAAGTTGAGCGTAATGGTTCTGTGCACATTGATGCGCGTGACGTGAACGTCTTCTGTGCGCCGTACGATCTGGTCAAAACCATGCGTGCATCCATCTGGGCGCTTGGGCCACTGGTTGCCCGCTTTGGCCAGGGCCAGGTTTCACTGCCGGGCGGCTGCACCATCGGCGCGCGTCCGGTTGACCTGCATATTACTGGTCTGGAGCAGTTAGGCGCGACTATTAAGCTTGAAGAAGGCTATGTGAAAGCGTCCGTTGATGGCCGCCTGAAAGGCGCGCATATCGTCATGGACAAAGTGAGCGTCGGCGCGACGGTCACTATCATGTGCGCAGCAACGCTTGCCGAAGGCACTACCATCATCGAAAACGCCGCGCGTGAGCCGGAGATCGTGGATACCGCGAACTTCCTGATTGCGCTGGGCGCAAAAATCACAGGCCAGGGTACCGATCGTATTACCATCGAAGGCGTTGAGCGCCTCGGCGGCGGTGTGTATCGCGTTCTGCCTGACCGCATCGAAACCGGTACTTTCCTGGTCGCAGCGGCAATTTCTCGCGGCAAAATTATCTGCCGCAATGCACAACCTGACACGCTGGATGCCGTTCTGGCGAAGCTGCGTGATGCGGGAGCGGATATCGAAGTCGGTGACGACTGGATCAGCCTGGACATGCACGGTAAACGTCCGAAAGCGGTCAATGTGCGCACGGCGCCGCACCCGGCGTTCCCTACCGATATGCAGGCCCAGTTCACGTTGCTGAACCTGGTGGCAGAAGGTACGGGCTTCATCACGGAAACCGTGTTTGAGAACCGCTTTATGCACGTGCCTGAGCTGAGCCGTATGGGCGCTCACGCAGAAATTGAAAGCAATACCGTGATTTGCCACGGCGTGGAAACGCTCTCCGGCGCACAGGTTATGGCGACCGATCTGCGCGCATCTGCAAGCCTCGTGCTGGCAGGGTGTATTGCTGAAGGTACGACGGTAGTCGATCGTATTTATCACATCGATCGCGGCTATGAGCGCATCGAAGATAAACTGCGCGCGCTGGGCGCAAACATTGAGCGCGTGAAAGGCGAGTAATCGTCTACGTCTCTTGTAACCCCCAGTTCTGTGAACCGGGGGTTACTACTCATCAGTGTTCATTCAGGATTCTGTTTCTCTTTGCGTCCCCTCATCATCCGCGTTCTGTCGATAAACTCATGTGTTTTTGCATCGTGATAGCGTGACGGCCAAATCACCCACGGGTCGGTTCCCAACGATCGGGCGATAATCAACTCACCTTTTGGCCATGGGCGTGTTAACGCATTGGCCAGCGTTGATGAGCTTAATCCATTTTTACGTGATTCAGCGGCCATTGAGGTCCCTTTCTTGCGCAGTCCGGCGATGATATCGGCCGGATGCCAGTCAATCAGCTTGTTTTCCATAAACTCATCTCTCCTTTGGTTATCGACTTATGGTTCCACGATCGGTTGTGGAGACACTATAACGCCCGGAGAAAGAATGTTCTAAAATGTTCATGTAAAGTGTGAGTATATTCAGAATATGCCAAATTTATGCGAAGGTTGCTGGAGAGGGGGACGTGTTTATTGGAATTTATAAAAGCATCCCGTGCAGGGCACGGGATGATGAAAGATGCCGCAGGGTATTAACGGTCGCGCTGTACGGCGATATGCGCCAGACCAATCAGCGCTTCTCTCCACGGCGTATCAGGCAGTACCTGCAGCGCAGCGATGGCCTTATCAGCCTCTTCTTCTGCACGTTGGCGAGTCCACTCCAGGGAACCACAGGCGTTCATCGCTTCCAGAACAGGCTCCAGAAGGTGACGGCCATTACCCTGCTCAATAGCCTGGCGGATCATTTGTGCTTGTTCAGGGGTGCCGTGGCGCATGGCATGCAGCAGCGGCAGCGTTGGTTTGCCCTCGTTGAGGTCATCACCGACGTTTTTACCCAGTTGCTCGCCATCCGCGTTGTAATCCAGCAAATCGTCAATTAACTGGAAAGCAGTACCGAGATAACGGCCATAATCCTGCAACCCTTTCTCTTGTTCTTCGCTGCAACCAGCCAGAATGCCAGAGCATTGGGCAGCCGCTTCAAACAAACGCGCAGTCTTACTGTAGATAACGCGCATATAGTTTTCTTCAGTGATGTCCGGGTCGTTGACGTTCATCAACTGCAAGACTTCACCTTCGGCGATGACGTTGACCGCTTTCGACATGACTTCCAGCACTTTCAGCGAACCGAGGCTGGTCATCATCTGAAAAGCGCGGGTATAGATAAAATCGCCGACCAGCACGCTGGCCGCATTGCCAAACGCCGCATTCGCCGTGGCTTTTCCGCGGCGCATGTCGGACTCATCCACAACATCGTCGTGCAACAGGGTCGCGGTGTGGATAAACTCGATGAGGGCTGCAATCGTAACGTGCGCATTTTCCTGGTAGCCAACTGCACGCGCAGCGAGTACGGCGATCATTGGGCGAATGCGTTTTCCGCCGCCGCTAACGATGTAGTACCCCAGTTGATTGATCAGCTGCACGTCGGAATTGAGCTGTTCAAGGATTGTCGCATTGACCCCCGCCATATCTTGCGCGGTTAACTCATTGATTTTTTCTAAATTCATCGCAAAAGCCGGGCTTCTCGCCCCGATTACCTCACTGTATCGGAAGGTAACGTCGGGTTTAGGGTTATAAATATATGCTGATTGTACTGAAAAAACGCCATAGATAAACGTTACCGTACGTGTTGTGTTTTTTTTCTTCATGTATTGACGTAGCACTTGTCAAAGGCTCGCGTTTTGCGTAATATTCGCGCCCTATTGTGAATATTTATAGCGCACTCTGAATCATCAAAAAGGTGTGCGCGGAAGCGGAGTTTTTTATGTACGCGGTTTTCCAAAGTGGTGGTAAACAACACCGAGTAAGCGAAGGTCAGACCGTTCGCCTGGAAAAGCTGGACATCGCAACTGGCGAATCTGTTGAATTCGCAGAAGTTCTGATGATCGCAAACGGTGAAGAAGTCAAAATCGGCGTTCCTTTCGTTGATGGCGGCGTTATCAAAGCTGAAGTTGTTGCTCACGGTCGTGGCGAGAAAGTTAAAATTGTTAAGTTTCGTCGTCGTAAACACTACCGTAAGCAGCAGGGCCATCGTCAGTGGTTCACTGATGTAAAAATCACTGGCATCAGCGCTTAAGTTAAGGGGAGCAGATTAAATGGCACATAAAAAGGCTGGCGGCTCGACTCGTAACGGTCGCGATTCAGAAGCTAAACGTCTGGGCGTAAAACGCTTCGGCGGTGAAACAGTTCTGGCTGGTAGCATCATCGTTCGTCAACGTGGTACTAAATTCCACGCTGGTTCCAACGTTGGTTGCGGCAAAGACCACACTCTGTTTGCTAAAGCAGACGGTAAAGTGAAATTTGAAGTGAAAGGCCCGAAAAACCGTAAATTCATCAGCATCGTTGCTGAATAAGTTTTTCGCGTCCCGGTAACGGATAAAAGCCCCGCAACACGTTGCGGGGCTTTTTACATTCGACGGCCGGTAAATACGCTCGTCGCGCCGTGATAACCCGGAAACGAGCCCTTGCAGGGAATACGGCATGAAGCAGCAGGCAGGTATTGGTATTCTGTTAGCACTCACAACGGCAGTATGTTGGGGCGCTTTGCCAATAGCGATGAAGCAAGTGCTGGAGGTGATGGAGCCTCCTACCGTGGTGTTCTACCGTTTTTTAATGGCAAGCATTGGCCTTGGCGCTATTCTTGCGGTTAAAAAAAAGCTCCCTCCGTTGCGTATTTTTCGCAAAGCGCGTTGGTTGATACTGTTGGCTATCGCTACCGGTGGGTTGTTCGGTAACTTCATTCTGTTTAGTTCATCCTTGCAATATTTGAGCCCAACGGCTTCGCAGGTTATCGGTCAGCTGTCACCGGTTGGTATGATGATTGCCAGCGTCTTTATCCTGAAAGAAAAGATGCGCGGTACGCAGGTGATTGGCGCCATTATGCTTCTGAGCGGCCTGGTTCTGTTTTTTAATACCAGTCTGATCGAAATTTTTACCCGTCTCACCGATTACACCTGGGGCGTTATCTTTGGTGTTGGTGCGGCGATGGTCTGGGTGAGCTATGGGGTCGCGCAAAAGGTGTTATTGCGCCGCCTGGCATCACCGCAGATCCTGTTTTTACTGTACACTTTATGTACGATTGCGTTGTTGCCGTTGGCTAAACCCGGTGTCATCACGCAGCTCAGTGACTGGCAGCTGGCATGCCTTGTATTCTGCGGCCTGAATACGCTGGTAGGATACGGTGCTCTCGCGGAAGCGATGGCGCGTTGGCAGGCGGCACAGGTGAGCGCCATTATTACGCTCACTCCGCTGTTTACGTTGTTATTTTCAGATTTATTATCACTGGCCTGGCCCGATTTCTTCGCCAGACCGATGCTAAACCTATTAGGTTATCTCGGTGCGTTTATCGTGGTTGCGGGCGCGATGTATTCCGCCATTGGTCATCGAATTTGGGGCGGTTTACGTAAGCATGAAACGGTGGTTTCGCAGCCCCGCTCAGGCGAATGATTTACGGAGAGTAAAATGAAGTTTGTTGATGAAGCATCGATTCTGGTCGTTGCAGGTGATGGCGGTAATGGTTGCGTCAGCTTCCGCCGCGAAAAGTACATCCCAAAAGGCGGTCCGGACGGTGGAGACGGTGGTGATGGTGGTGACGTTTGGCTGGAAGCCGACGAAAACCTGAACACGCTGATCGATTACCGTTTTGAAAAATCATTCCGCGCGGAACGTGGACAGAATGGCGCGAGCCGTGATTGCACCGGCAAGCGTGGTAAAGATGTCACGATTAAAGTGCCTGTAGGTACGCGTGTAATCGATCAGGGCACGGGCGAAACCATGGGCGACATGACCAAACACGGTCAGCGTCTGATGGTCGCTAAAGGCGGCTGGCACGGTCTGGGCAACACCCGTTTCAAATCCTCAGTCAACCGTACTCCGCGTCAGAAAACGATGGGTACACCGGGCGATAAACGCGATCTGATGCTGGAGCTGATGCTGCTGGCGGACGTGGGGATGCTGGGCATGCCAAACGCCGGTAAATCGACGTTTATCCGTGCGGTGTCCGCGGCGAAGCCGAAAGTCGCTGACTATCCGTTCACCACTCTGGTTCCGAGCCTGGGTGTGGTACGTATGGACAACGAAAAGAGCTTCGTGGTTGCCGACATTCCGGGTCTGATTGAAGGCGCGGCTGAAGGCGCAGGCTTGGGTATCCGCTTCCTGAAACACCTGGAACGCTGCCGCGTACTGCTACACCTCATTGATATCGATCCGATTGACGGTTCCGATCCGGTTGAAAATGCCCGTATCATTATTGGCGAGCTTGAGAAATACAGCCAGGATCTGGCGTCTAAACCGCGTTGGTTAGTGTTCAACAAAATTGATTTGCTGGACAAGGCTGAAGCGGAAGAGAAAGCGAAAGCGATCGCCGAAGCGTTAGGCTGGGAAGGTAAATATTACCTGATCTCCGCCGCCAGCCAGTTGGGCGTGAAGGATCTCTGCTGGGATGTGATGACCTTTATCATCGAGAACCCGATTGTTCAGGCTGAAGAAGCGAAACAGCCAGAGAAAGTCGAGTTCATGTGGGATGATTATCACCGCCAGCAACTCGCTGAAGTCGAAGACGAAGCAGAAGATGACTGGGATGACGATTGGGACGAAGACGACGAAGAAGGCGTTGAGTTCATCTACAAGCGTTAATCACATTAAAAACCCCGGCCATGTTGCCGGGGTTTTGTTTCCAGGTTTCAGAAGGCCGGATTAGGTGCGTTAGCGCTGCCATCCGGCAAACATACTCAGTTATTCTGATAAATATCCTTGTATAACCGGCTCTCGAAGCGGACCAGTGGAATACGGCGATTACGCTGATCAGCTGGCTCTACCGCATAACCAGACAGATACTGCACAAATGCCATGCGCTGACCGCTTGCCGTGGTGATGAAGCCTGCCAGGTTATAGACCCCCTGCAGTGAGCCTGTCTTCGCCGATACTTTGCCATCTACGCCAGCCTGATGCAGACCCGCACGGTATTGCAAAGAGCCGTCATGGCCTGCCAGCGGTAGCATGGTGATAAAGTTCAGCTCGTTATCGTGCTGAGCGATATATTGCAGCACCTGCATCATGGTCGCTGGGGCAATCAGGTTATGGCGCGAGAGACCAGAACCGTCGGCAATAATGGTGTTGCCGATATCAATACCCGCTTGCTGACGCAGAATCTGGCGTACGGCATCAGAACCTGCTCTCCAGGTGCCAGGCACGTTAAATCGTGCATGGCCAATCATACGGAAAACGGTATCGGCAATCATGTTGTCCGATTTTTTCAGCATAATCTTAAGCAGGTCGTGCAGCGGCGCCGACTGCTTACTGGCTACCACGGTCCCCGGCTCGTTGACCAGCGTCTGGCGCAGCAGAGTCCCGCTGTAAGTGATACCGGCTTGTTTTAGCTCATCTTTGATAATCGCCCCAGCATAGCTGGCACCGTCCTGAATAGCGAATGCCAGCGGCAGCGGATCGGCTCGTTGGGGCAGGCATCCGGTCAACGTAAAGCGGTTGAGATCGCCTGGAACCACGTCCAGTTCACAATATTGCGCTTCGGCAGAGCCACGAGCGAGAGTACGCACCTGACTGAACATGGTGACCGGGTAGTAAGATGCCACGCGGATAAAGGCGAGATCGTTAGGTTTTTGCGCGCTATAGAGTGAAACCGAGAAACAGTTACGATCGACAATGGCTGCCGCGGGCGGTGCGCTAAAACACTGCGTCATGTCGTTCCAGGGCCAGCCCGGCGCTTTATCATGGCTGGCGAAAATGGAGGTGTCGATCAAGACATTTCCGGCAATTTGCGTCACGCCTGATTTTTTCAGGGTTGCCACCATATTGCGAATATCCTGACGTTTTAGCGTCGGATCGGCACCAAATCGCGCCACTAAGTCACCTTTCAAAACGCCGCCTTCCACGCTGCCTTTAGTCTCAAGCGTGGTGGTAAAACGAAAGTCAGGCCCGAGCTGAATCAATGCCGCCAGCGCGGTGATCACTTTCTGTGTACTGGTCGGCAGCGCCATCTGCTGGCTATGGTAATCAATAGCAGGAGCAGGTGCGCCAACCTTCTGTACCATAAGGGCGAGGTTGGCCCCGGCAGGGAGCTGATTGATATACTCGTCGACGTTCGCAGCCTGAACGCTGAACGCTATACTGGCAGTCAATCCAATGGTAAATCTGGAAAATCGCATAATCTCGCGCTAACAACCTGGAAACAGGCCGTCATACTACGGCGCAACGCCCCAAAAAGTAAACGATGACCCATAGGGAACTCCAGGGTAAAATGATCATCAAATAGAGAATTGTAGCTGACCTGGGACCCTGAGCCCCGGGTCGGTATTTTTTTGCTTCTGACTCTGGCATGGCGTATGCCAGAGTGGGCTTAGCAGCCGGGGTGAGAGCAGCCGCCCCCTACAGGAATGTTCAAGAGGTATAACAAATGCAAGCTATCCCAATGACCTTACGTGGTGCTGAAAAACTGCGCGAAGAACTGGATTTTCTGAAATCGGTGCGCCGTCCTGAAATCATTGCCGCTATCGCAGATGCGCGCGAGCATGGCGACCTGAAAGAAAATGCAGAGTATCACGCGGCGCGCGAACAGCAGGGTTTCTGCGAAGGGCGCATTAAAGATATCGAAGCTAAACTGTCCAACGCGCAGGTTATCGACGTCACAAAAATGCCGAACAATGGTCGTGTAGTTTTCGGCGCAACGGTTACCGTGCTGAATCTCGATAACGACGAAGAGCAGACCTGGCGTATTGTCGGCGATGATGAAGCCGATTTTAAACAGAACCTGATTTCGGTGAACTCGCCTATTGCTCGTGGCCTGATCGGTAAAGAGCAGGATGACGTGGTGGTTATTAAAACGCCGGGCGGTGAAGTTGAATATGAAGTAACGAAGGTAGAATACCTGTAATTCGCATCTTGGTTAAGATGTTGATACATTGTAAAGAAAGGAAAAAGGCCGCTTAGCGGCCTTTTATCAACGAAGAGAGCGTGGCATTTTGCTCTCCTGCTAGCGGAAAATCCCGCGTTTTACACAAACTTCGTGTGCAACTTTGGGATATTCTTAGCGTGGCAGCGAGATTTTACGTTCTTTAGTCGGGCGATACAGTACCAGCGTTTTACCGATGACCTGTACATTGCAGGCGCCGGTTTCGCGTACGATAGCTTCCACGATCAAGGTTTTAGTATCGCGATCTTCCGAGGCGATTTTCACCTTGATAAGTTCATGGTGCTCTAACGCTTGTTCAATCTCGGCCAGTACCCCTTCGGTCAAACCATTGTTGCCAAGCATAACTACAGGCTTGAGCGGATGTGCCAGACCTTTCAGGTGCTGTTTTTGTTTAGTACTCAGATTCATCGTATATTTTTGCTTACGTTGGGATTGAAAACGGGTCATTCTACCGCCATCTCCCATATATCGCCAAATAGCTGTGTAGAAATTTACACCATTGGTTACGATGAACTGCCCTTTGGGAATGTGAAATGACAGGTAAAAAGCGTTCTGCCAGCTCGAGTCGCTGGCTTCAGGAACACTTTAGCGATAAATATGTTCAGCAGGCGCAGAAAAAGGGGTTACGTTCCCGTGCCTGGTTTAAACTTGATGAAATACAGCAAAGTGACAAAATTTTTAAACCGGGGATGACGATTGTTGATCTCGGTGCTGCACCCGGTGGCTGGTCGCAATATGCGGTTACGCAGATCGGCAACACTGGCCGCATTATCGCTTGCGATCTTTTACCTATGGATCCAATCGTTGGTGTGGACTTCCTTCAGGGCGACTTTCGTGATGAATTAGTCCTGAAAGCGTTACTTGAACGCGTAGGTGACAGTAAAGTACAAGTTGTCATGTCTGATATGGCGCCAAATATGTGTGGAACACCGGCGGTGGATATTCCCCGGGCCATGTATCTGGTAGAGCTGGCGCTTGGAATGGCTCGTGATGTATTAGCGCCAGGTGGTAGTTTTGTAGTGAAGGTGTTCCAGGGCGAAGGCTTCGATGAGTATCTAAGAGAGATTCGCTCCCTGTTTACGAAGGTCAAAGTTCGTAAGCCGGACTCTTCTCGCGCCCGTTCGCGTGAAGTGTATATTGTAGCGACCGGGCGTAAACCATAACCGGTAGATTTCAAACGAAAGTTTGAAAGAAACTGGATATAGAGTATCCTGACGCTGTTTTTAACACAGTTGTAATATGAGGTTAATCCCTTGAGTGACATGGCGAAAAACCTAATTCTCTGGCTGGTCATTGCCGTTGTGCTGATGTCAGTATTCCAGAGCTTTGGGCCCAGCGAGTCTAATGGCCGTAAGGTTGATTACTCTACCTTCCTGCAAGAGGTCAATCAGGACCAGGTTCGTGAAGCGAAGATCAACGGACGTGAGATTAACGTTACCAAGAAAGATAGTAACCGTTACACGACCTACATTCCGGTTAACGATCCGAAGCTGCTTGATAACCTGCTGACCAAAAACGTCAAGGTTGTTGGTGAACCGCCTGAAGAGCCGAGCCTGCTGGCTTCTATCTTCATTTCCTGGTTCCCAATGCTGCTGCTGATTGGTGTCTGGATCTTCTTCATGCGTCAAATGCAGGGCGGTGGTGGCAAAGGTGCCATGTCGTTCGGTAAGAGCAAAGCGCGCATGCTGACGGAAGATCAGATCAAAACGACTTTTGCGGACGTTGCTGGTTGCGACGAAGCAAAAGAAGAAGTTGCTGAGCTGGTTGAGTATCTGCGCGAACCGAGCCGTTTCCAGAAGCTGGGCGGTAAAATCCCGAAAGGCGTCCTGATGGTCGGTCCTCCGGGTACGGGTAAAACCCTGCTGGCGAAAGCTATCGCAGGTGAAGCGAAGGTTCCTTTCTTCACCATTTCCGGTTCTGATTTCGTGGAAATGTTCGTGGGTGTCGGTGCATCTCGTGTGCGTGACATGTTCGAACAAGCCAAGAAAGCGGCACCGTGCATCATCTTCATCGATGAAATCGACGCCGTAGGCCGCCAGCGTGGTGCAGGTCTGGGCGGTGGTCATGATGAACGTGAGCAGACACTGAACCAGATGCTGGTTGAGATGGACGGCTTCGAAGGTAACGAAGGCATTATCGTTATCGCGGCAACTAACCGTCCGGACGTTCTTGACCCTGCGCTGCTGCGTCCAGGCCGTTTCGACCGTCAGGTTGTGGTTGGTCTGCCGGATGTCCGCGGTCGTGAACAGATCCTGAAAGTGCATATGCGTCGCGTACCGCTGTCTCCGGATATCGATGCGGCAATCATTGCACGTGGTACGCCTGGCTTCTCCGGTGCAGATCTCGCGAACCTGGTCAACGAAGCGGCACTGTTTGCAGCTCGTGGCAACAAGCGTGTTGTATCGATGGTTGAATTCGAGAAAGCGAAAGACAAAATCATGATGGGTGCGGAACGTCGCTCCATGGTGATGACGGAAGCGCAGAAAGAATCTACCGCGTATCACGAAGCAGGCCACGCGATTATCGGTCGCCTGGTACCGGAACACGATCCGGTGCACAAAGTGACGATTATCCCGCGCGGTCGTGCGCTGGGTGTGACCTTCTTCCTGCCTGAAGGCGACGCTATCAGCGCCAGCCGTCAGAAACTGGAAAGTCAGATCTCCACGCTGTACGGCGGTCGTCTGGCCGAAGAGATCATCTACGGTGTTGAACATGTTTCTACCGGTGCGTCGAACGACATTAAAGTCGCGACTAACCTGGCGCGTAACATGGTTACTCAGTGGGGCTTCTCCGAGAAACTCGGTCCGTTGCTGTACGCTGAAGAAGAAGGCGAAGTGTTCCTGGGACGTTCTGTGGCGAAAGCTAAACATATGTCCGATGAAACGGCTCGTATTATCGATCAGGAAGTTAAACTTCTGATTGAGCGTAACTATGACCGTGCGCGTCGTCTGCTGAACGAAAACATGGACATTCTGCACTCGATGAAAGATGCGCTCATGAAATATGAGACCATCGATGCGCCGCAGATTGATGATCTGATGGCTCGCCGCGAGGTACGTCCGCCAGCGGGTTGGGAAGAACCGGGTTCTTCTAACAACAACTCTGGCAGCACCGGCAAGCCGAGTGCGCCGCGTCCGGTTGATGAACCGCGTGCGCCGGACTCTGGCACCATGTCAGAGCAACTGGGCGACAAATAAGTTATCGTTGATGATGACCGTGTTCTAATTTAAAACCCTGGGGCTTGCCCCGGGGTTTTTCTTATTTGTATATTCAAGATGTTATCAGGGATAAAACTATGAAACTCTTTGCTCAGGGGTCTTCACTGGATCTCAGCCATCCACACGTCATGGGGATTTTGAACGTCACGCCAGATTCCTTTTCCGATGGTGGTGCGCACAACTCTCTGGTTGAGGCGGTAAAACACGCAAACCTGATGATTAACGCCGGGGCGACTATCATTGATGTGGGTGGTGAATCCACGCGTCCAGGCGCGGCAGATGTGAGCGTGGAAGAAGAGTTGCAGCGAGTGATCCCGGTGGTGGAGGCGATTGCTCAACGTTTTGAAGTGTGGATTTCGGTCGATACTTCAAAAGCAGAAGTGATTCGCGAGTGCGCCAGAGTCGGCGCACATATCATTAATGACATTCGCTCACTCTCGGAGCCTGGGGCGCTGGAAGCCGCAGCAGAAACCGGATTACCGGTTTGTCTGATGCATATGCAGGGTCAGCCGAAAACCATGCAGGAAGCACCAAAGTACGAGGATGTTTTTGCTGATGTAAATCGTTACTTTGTTGAACAAATAGCACGCTGCGAGCGGGCTGGAATCACAAAAGATAAATTGTTGCTCGACCCCGGGTTCGGATTCGGTAAAAATCTCACTCACAACTACACATTACTGGCACGTTTGGCTGAGTTTCATCATTTTAATCTGCCATTGCTGGTTGGGATGTCACGAAAATCAATGGTTGGCCAGTTGCTGAATGTGGGGCCATCCGAACGCCTGAGCGGTAGCCTTGCGTGTGCGGTCATTGCCGCAATGCAAGGGGCGCATATCATTCGTGTCCATGACGTCAAAGAAACCGTAGAAGCGATGCGTGTGGTGGAAGCCACATTGTCTGCAAAGGAAAATAAACGCTATGAGTAATCGTAAATATTTTGGCACCGATGGGATCCGTGGTCGCGTAGGCGACGCCCCAATTACCCCTGACTTTGTACTCAAACTGGGTTGGGCTGCAGGAAAAGTGCTGGCACGTCATGGTTCACGTAAAATTATTATCGGCAAAGATACGCGTATTTCTGGCTATATGCTGGAGTCCGCACTGGAAGCGGGTCTGGCTGCCGCCGGACTGTCGGCTTCTTTCACAGGCCCAATGCCAACACCTGCCGTTGCATATCTGACGCGCGCCTTCCGTGCTGAAGCCGGGATTGTTATCTCCGCTTCGCACAACCCGTACTATGACAACGGAATTAAATTCTTCTCCATCGATGGGACCAAACTGCCGGATGCGGTTGAAGAAGCTATCGAAGCCGAAATGGAAAAAGCGATCACCTGCGTGGACTCGGCTGACCTGGGTAAAGCTACCCGTATCGTTGATGCTGCTGGTCGTTATATCGAGTTTTGCAAAGGCACCTTCCCGAATGAATTGAGTCTGAGTGAGCTTAAAATTGTGGTGGATTGCGCTAATGGTGCGACGTACCACATTGCGCCAAATGTACTGCGTGAGCTGGGCGCAAACGTGATTGCTATTGGCTGTGAGCCAAACGGTGTGAATATCAATGAAGAAGTCGGCGCTACCGACGTCCGTGCCCTGCAGGCGCGCGTGATGGTGGAAAAAGCCGATCTGGGTATTGCGCTGGATGGTGACGGCGACCGCGTCATTATGGTTGACCACGAAGGCAATAAGGTCGATGGCGATCAGATCATGTACATCATTGCCCGTGAAGCCCTGCGTCAGGGGCAACTGCGCGGTGGTGCGGTAGGCACGCTGATGAGCAATATGGGCCTCGAGCTGGCGCTGAAACAGTTGGGTATTCCATTTGCCCGTGCGAAAGTCGGCGACCGCTACGTACTGGAAAAAATGCAGGAAAAAGGCTGGCGTATCGGTGCTGAAAACTCAGGCCATGTGATCCTGCTGGACAAAACCACCACCGGTGACGGTATCGTGGCGGGCCTGCAGGTACTGGCGGCGATGGTGCGCAACCATATGAGTTTGCACGATCTGTGCAGCGGCATGAAAATGTTCCCGCAACTGCTGGTTAACGTACGTTACACCGCAGGTAGCGGCGATCCGCTGGAACATGAAAACGTGAAAGCGGTGATGGCTGAAGTTGAAGCTGCACTGGGCAATCGCGGACGTGTTCTGCTGCGTAAGTCAGGTACAGAACCGTTAATTCGCGTGATGGTTGAAGGTGAAGATGAAGCGCAGGTGACTGAATTCGCTCACCGTATTGCCGATGCCGTCAAAGCGGTGTAATCACTAAAGACAGTGAAAACCGGAGTCTGGGACTCCGGTTTTTTTTTACTGTACGGGAAGCGACTGTTTATGTCGGCGCTGCCAGAAGTAACCACCGATCATTAATATTACAAGGACTGCCAGCCACGGCAGAACCGCCAGCAAATGCCCAGACCGGGCAAAGGTCAGCGCAATCATCAGTAACCAACCGCCCAGCATCGGAATCGCGGTGCGCTTAACAATATCCACAGGCGAGACGCCTGCAATTCCCGCGATAGCAATGATGACGCCGGCAATGGGGGATAACGTACGACCAATACCCGCCGATATCTGGATAGGCAACATCATGACTGCGATGTCGCTACCGATATGACGGCTGATGTCCGGTACCATCGGGGCGAAGGAGAAAAACGCCGCATTTCCGGAGCCCATTAGCGCTGAAATTGCAAAGGTGATAAGGGTCATCAGCAGGATAATAGAGGCGGCGCTGAGGCCAAATTCACCGGAAAGCGACAGCAGCGCATCGACGGCGCCAATGGCTTTCAGTCCGGCTGAAAAGACTTCACCGGCGATAATCAGCGTGACGACGGTAGCAAAAACGCTGCCCATGCTGTCAAAGACTTTTTGTACGCCTGCCATCACCTCGCGTGCCTTACGATGACGGCAATACTCACAAACCAGGGTAATGGCGAGGCTTATCAGTACGGCGGTATCCAGCGTAATTTTGAGCGAACTGAATACTAAATCACTGCACACCAGCATCAACACCAGAGGTAGCATGGGCAGAAAAAGCCAGGCGATCGGTGCTTCAGTTTCATCGGTCGACGTTAATGTCTGCATCTGCTGAGCCACACCGTCACTGCTTTCCCGATGGTCGAAAAAGCGTTGCACAACAATATGTAATAGGGCGATGAACAGAATAACGGGAACGACGATCGGCAACTGATCCTGCACGAAATAGTTCACCACCTCGATGCCTGCGGTTTTGGCGGCGAGAACCGAGTTGCCGGAACCTGGACCAAATTCAACCGCACAGGTACTGGCGATAACGGCGGCAACGGCAGCGCGGCTACAGCCAAGACGGGTCAGCAGCGGGTAGAGCGTCGCCATCAACAGCAGACCCAGCCCGGTGGCGCTGCTGATAAACAGCGACAGGAATTGACCCAGCAACAGCGCCAGTCCCAACAGCAGATACGGTGAGTTCAGGCGTTGCAAAGGGCGAGACGTCACCCGAACCAACACCTGGCTTGCGCCAATGGCCGACATATATGTAGCGAAACCACCAATCAGCATAATTTGCAGCCCAAGGCCGCCGAGGCGCACGCTCAAGGTATCGCGAATAAACTCAAAGGCATCAAAGGGGCCGAATCCGGTGCTTTTTTTCACCAGGCCACTGAGCGTGGTCATCCCGCTAAAATGCGCGATAAGCAGCAGCACAATCCCGGTCAACAGCAACACTGACTGGGGGTGATATTTTTTGAGGATCAGACGTCCGGCAAAAATGATGGCAATTAGCGCCAGTAATAATGACATTCTTGCCCCCTTACTCGAAGTTGCCAGTAACCAGGCACTCGCCATCCCGCAGCAACGGCTTACCCGCAGCGAACAGATGGGCCAGCGAGAGGTCATCATTGAGTACACAGATATCAGCACGTTCCCCGGCGCAGAGCACGCCGCCGGAAATACCCAACGAGCGCGCAACGTTTGCCGTCAACATCGCGATCGCTTGTGGCACAGGGATCCCCACATCAATCAAGCGAGGAAGAAGATTAAGGTTACCTGCGACCGGTGCCGCGCTTAAGCCTTCCACAATACCCTGGGCGTTAAAGCGCGGAACGCTGCCATTACCATCAGAGCTGATCGTGATGCGATCGGCTGGAACCTGGGCTTCCAGAGCGTGGAGGATTGCCTGCTCCTGAGGCATAAAGCGACTACCGCCAGACGTAACGTCGATATGGCCGCCACGATGAGCGAACGCAATCGCCTGTTCGAACAAGGGCGCTGTTCTCGCAACATGGGTCGGTGAAATGTGGTGAATCGGAATGCCTGCATCACACAGCTCAATAAGCTGTGACATCCCTTCCGGCAGATTCCCCAGATGTACATGCAGTAACCCTTTTTTGCCTGCCAGCAGGGAAGCCACGCGGATATCGCTTACTATTCTCAGCAATTCCTGGAAAGAGGGGTAAGAACCACGGTGATCGGCGAGGGCGATTTTGACGCCAAGTATCGCTGGAATAAAGGTCATGTCATCGCGGATGGATCGCGTAATGGTTGGGCTGGGTACCGCGTAGGCTCCCGTATGCATAAATGCGCGTAATCCCTCAAGGTTGAGAGACTGCATTTTGGCGTAGAGGTCTTTGGGCGAACGAGAAATGGCATCGGTACCTAACACGCCGACAACCGTGGTAATACCTGCCTGAATCAGATCGCGTAGCTTGACGGCTGGCGTTCGGCTGGCAAATCCAGCCTCGCCACCGCCACCGGTAAGATGGACATGTTGATCGATTATGCCTGGGATAACCCATTTGCCATGACAATCGACGACCTCGTCGACGCCATCAAACAGGGAAAGATCTTTTTCTACCGCCACAATTCGGTCGGCATGAATGAGCAGGGAGCAGAGGCCTAAATCCTCGGGAGAAAAAACACGGGCATTGGTCAATAAAGTAAACATATCGGTCCTGTCAAACGTCGTGGGTGAGAGTCGGCAGGTGAAAAGGAATATTGTTGTTATGATGCCCACCATAAAGCCATTACTATAACTATGACTATTACCGATTTGGTATTGGAGGATGCGGTTATGGCATGGTGGAGAGTTCAACGTGGATTGTAAGTGGCTGGAAGATTTTCTGGCATTGAGTCAGCATGGAAACTACTCTCAGGCCGCGGCGCAGCGGCATATTACTCAACCCGCACTCAGTCGGCGTATAAAGGCGCTGGAAGAGGTGTTAGGGGTGCCGTTGTTTGACCGGACCACGACCCCCGTTACGCTGACACGCTATGGTGAACGCTTTGAACCCTATGCCCGGCACGTCCTCAGTACACTAACAGAGGCGCGCCACGAGCTATCGGCGATGACGCCAGCAACGGACAATACGCTGGTGATGGTTAGCCTGCATACGCTGTCGGTGAATATCCTGCCGGATATGATCAACTATCTGCGACAGAGCGAACCGCAGTTAAATTTTACGGTTAATGCCAGTATTCAGGGGATAGACAACCACTTTAACGCCTTGATAGATCGGCAAATCGATCTGCTGGTGACCTACGATTTACCGTCTTCGCAGCCGGGGCTGGAGATTGCCGGAGGGTTAAAACGTTCACTATGGCGGTATGAGCGATTTATACCGGTTATTTCTGCGCAGTTGGCTAATGCGCTTAACGATCCGCATGCGCCGATCCCATGGCTATGCTATAGCGACTACACCTTTGTCAGACGCATTATTGAGCCAGCTGAACAACGTGTCCGCCCACGTCTGAAAAAAGTGTTTGAGAGTGGTTTAAGCGAAACGATACGAGAAATGGTGCTGCGGCATATGGGAATGGCATGGTTACCCGAATCGATGGTGGCGGAAGAGTTGGTGAACCAGCAAATTATTCACTGCTGGCCAGAAAACGCTGACCTGATTTGTGAAATCCCCGTTGTGGTATGGGCGAATCTTGAGGATCAACGCGCCGTCATGCAGAGATGCTGGGAGAAGTTGCTGCGTTTTTGATTGATATGGCGATTTTTTCCGCAGTTGATACAATGCCAACAAATTGCCCTTGCGAAGGTTATTCGCTTTGGTTAGTATTCACACCCGCTTCAGTGGGAAACAGTAAACATTCCCGCTTTAATGGTCGAAGCATTGTACGCGGCAACTCCGCAAGGAACAGGTTGATTATGCACGAAGCTCTTTTAGTAGTTTTCCTTATTGTGGCAATTGGCCTGGTAGGCTTGATCATGCTGCAGCAAGGCAAAGGCGCTGATATGGGAGCCTCTTTTGGCGCAGGCGCTTCTGGTACTCTGTTTGGTTCAAGTGGTTCTGGTAACTTCATGACCCGCATGACAGCTGTATTGGGAACCTTGTTCTTCATCATCAGTCTGGTGCTGGGTAACATGAACAGCAATAAGACCAATAAAGGAAGTGAGTGGGAAAATCTGAGTGCACCGGCGAAAACCGAGCAAACTCAGCCAGCTGCTCCGGCTCAGCCGACCAGCGATATCCCACGCTAAGTATTCTGTACCGAGGTGGTGGAATTGGTAGACACGCTACCTTGAGGTGGTAGTGCCCTAACGGGCTTGTGGGTTCGAGTCCCATCCTCGGTACCAAATTCCAAAAAAAAGACGCTGCAAAGCGTCTTTTTTTTCGTCTGTCATTTGTGGTAGTTCTGTAGGTAGGATAAGACATTTAGGACGCCATCCGACTATTACAATACCTGATGATGCCAGGCTTATCAGGCCTCAGGGTAACAGAACATCCCTATTTTCTGCGCATAAAAAAGGCCGCTTTCGCGGCCTGAAGATGATGAATATTTACTTCGCCTTGTTTTCCAGATTCTCAACCTGCGGCAGGCCGGTTGTGGAAGAGGCGGTCAGCAGACCAGACTGCGCATAACCGAACAGCTTCTCGCGGGTATCAGTGATATCCAGATTACGCATGGTCAACTGACCGATACGATCATCCGGAGAGAATACTGAGTCGCCTTTTTCCATCGTCAGACGTTCTGGTTTGTAAGTCAGATTGTCAGACACGGTGTTGAGGATTGAGTAATCATTACCGCGACGCAGTTCCAGCGTCACTTCACCCGTAATCTGGCTGGCAACCCAACGCTGTAGACCGTCACGCAGCATCAGCGCCTGAGAGTCAAACCAGCGGCCCTGATACAACAGACGACCAAGCTGGCGACCGTGCGCGTGATACTGCTCGATGGTGTCTTCGTTGTGAATCCCGGTCAGCAGACGCTCATAGGCGATGTGCAGCAATGCCATCCCCGGAGCTTCGTAGATGCCCCGGCTTTTCGCTTCAATGATACGGTTTTCAATCTGATCGCTCATACCCAGACCGTGACGGCCGCCGATGCGGTTGGCTTCCAGCATCATCTCAACTTCGTCGCTGAAGGTTTTACCGTTCAGCGCTACCGGATGACCCTGCTCAAAACGCACGGTGACTTCTTCTGCCGGGATCTTCACGCTCTCATCCCAGAATTTCACGCCCATAATCGGGTTGACGATTTTGACGCTGGAGTTCAGAAATTCGAGGTCTTTTGCTTCGTGGGTCGCCCCGAGCATATTGGAGTCCGTGGAGTACGCTTTCTCAACGGACATCTTGTAGTCAAAACCACAGGCAATCATAAATTCGGACATCTCATGGCGACCGCCGAGTTCATCGATAAAATCGGTATCCAGCCATGGTTTGTAAATCTGCAGTTCGGCATTGGTCAGCAGACCGTAACGATAGAAGCGTTCAATATCGTTACCTTTATAGGTGCTACCGTCACCCCAGATATTTACGCCATCTTCTTTCATGGCCGCAACCAGCATGGTGCCGGTGACAGCACGGCCCAGCGGAGTGGTATTGAAATAGGTCAGTCCGCCGGTGGTGTTGTGGAATGCACCGCACTGAATCGCAGCGATCCCTTCGGCAACCAGCTGCTTACGGCAATCTACCAGGCGAGCATTCTCAGCACCATATTCCATTGCACGGCGAGGAATGGCGTCATAGTCATCCTCATCCGGCTGGCCCAAATTCGCAGTATATGCATATGGGACAGCCCCTTTTTGTCGCATCCACAGCAGTGCTGCACTGGTGTCCAGGCCGCCGGAAAAAGCGATACCAATACGTTGACCTACCGGGAGATGCTTGAGAATCGTCGTCATAAAATAAAACCCTGCTTGATAGACTGGTGAAGAGGTCGGTTTATTATACTAATTGCATTTTTATGCAAAATAAATGAGTTTTCATTTAATCATCTTTTCTGGATGACAGGAAGAGTTTAGTGATAATTTCGTTAAATAACGGCGCGGGTGACACATTTATCTGGTCGAATATTCGCTGGGCAGCATTCATTGATTTGCATAGTCGTAACAAGGTTGACATACCACATAGTGAATCAATATACTGTGCGCAGATTTTACGTCCCGTCCTCGGTACCAAATCCCAGCAGTATTTGCATTTTTTACCCAAAACGAGTAAAATTTGCCACGTTTCAGGCGCGGGGTGGAGCAGCCTGGTAGCTCGTCGGGCTCATAACCCGAAGGTCGTCGGTTCAAATCCGGCCCCCGCAACCACTTTCCCTTAGAGTTCTTTTTCAAATATACTGTGAAGACTTAGGCCTTCGTAGCTGGATTTGAAAAAAATTCTTTCGGAAGGTTTTCCGAACCGCAGGTGCGGTTATAGGGTTCAGTTATATAAAGCCCCGATTTATCGGGGTTTTTTGTTATCTGACTACAGAATAACTGGGCTTTAGGCCCTTTTTTTATGTCTTGGGGGTGGGCTTGTCCACATTAGAGCAAAAATTAACAGAGATGATTACAGCGCCAGTTGAAGCCCTGGGCTACGAGTTGGTCGGCATCGAATTTATTCGTGGTCGCACATCCACACTGCGCATCTATATTGATAGTGAAGATGGCATCAATGTTGATGATTGTGCTGATGTGAGCCATCAGGTAAGCGCCGTGATGGATGTCGAAGACCCAATCACCGTTGCCTACAACCTGGAAGTCTCCTCTCCGGGTCTCGACCGTCCTCTGTTCACAGCTGAACACTACGTGCGTTTCCTGGGTGAAGAAGTGACGCTGGTTCTTCGTATGGCGGTACAAAACCGTCGTAAATGGCAGGGCGTTATCAAAGCGGTGGATGGTGAGATGATCACGGTCACAGTCGAAGGTAAAGATGAAGTGTTCGCGCTGAGTAATATCCAGAAGGCGAACCTGGTTCCCCACTTTTAACAGTCTGGATTGAGGTGAAAAGCCCGCGATGAACAAAGAAATTTTGGCTGTTGTTGAAGCCGTATCCAACGAAAAAGCGCTGCCACGCGAGAAAATTTTTGAAGCGCTGGAAAGTGCGCTGGCTACAGCAACAAAGAAAAAATATGAGCAAGAGATCGACGTTCGCGTAGAAATCGATCGTAAAAGCGGTGATTTCGATACCTTCCGTCGTTGGGTAATCGTAGAAGAAGTTACTCAGCCGACCAAAGAAATTACGCTGGAAGCGGCACGCTTCGAAGACGAAAGTCTGAACGTGGGCGAATATGTTGAAGATCAGATTGAATCTGTCACCTTTGACCGTATCACCACCCAGACCGCGAAACAGGTTATCGTACAGAAAGTACGTGAAGCCGAACGCGCAATGGTTGTCGATCAGTTCCGCGAACACGAAGGCGAAATCGTCACCGGTGTGGTGAAGAAAGTTAACCGCGACAACATTTCTCTGGATCTGGGCAGCAATGCTGAAGCTGTGATCCTGCGTGAAGACATGCTGCCGCGTGAAAACTTCCGCCCAGGTGACCGTATTCGTGGCGTTCTTTACTCTGTACGCCCGGAAGCGCGCGGTGCCCAGCTGTTCGTAACCCGTTCCAAACCGGAAATGCTGATAGAGCTGTTCCGCATTGAAGTGCCGGAAATTGGCGAAGAAGTGATCGAAATTAAAGCGGCTGCTCGCGATCCGGGCTCACGTGCGAAAATCGCCGTTAAGACCAACGACAAGCGTATTGATCCGGTCGGCGCCTGTGTGGGTATGCGCGGTGCGCGCGTTCAGGCGGTTTCTACCGAACTGGGCGGCGAGCGTATCGATATCGTCCTGTGGGATGATAACCCGGCGCAGTTCGTGATTAACGCAATGGCGCCAGCAGACGTCGCTTCTATCGTGGTGGATGAAGACAAACACACCATGGATATCGCGGTTGAAGCCGGTAACCTGGCTCAGGCGATTGGACGTAATGGTCAGAACGTCCGCCTGGCTTCACAACTGAGCGGTTGGGAACTCAACGTGATGACCGTTGATGACCTGCAGGCGAAGCATCAGGCTGAAGCACATGCAGCCATTGATACCTTCACCAAATATCTCGATATCGATGAAGATTTCGCGACAGTTCTGGTAGAAGAAGGTTTTGCGACGCTGGAAGAACTGGCCTACGTGCCAATGAAAGAGCTGCTGGAAATTGACGGCCTGGATGAACAGACCGTTGAAGCGCTGCGCGAGCGTGCTAAAAACGCACTGACCACTCTGGCACTGGCCCAGGAAGAAAGTCTCGGTGATAACAAACCGGCTGACGATCTGCTGAATCTGGAAGGATTGGATCGTGAGATGGCCTTCAAACTGGCTGCCCGTGGTGTTTGTACGCTGGAAGATCTCGCTGAACAGGGCATTGATGATCTGGCTGATATCGAAGGGTTGACCGACGAAAAAGCCGGTGAGCTGATTATGGCTGCCCGTAATATTTGCTGGTTCGGCGACGAAGCGTAATAAACTGTAGCAGGAAGGAACAGTATGACAGATGTAACCGTAAAAACGCTGGCTGCAGAGATACAGACCTCCGTGGATCGCCTGGTACAGCAATTTGCTGATGCAGGTATCCCGAAGTCTGCTGACGACTCTGTGTCCGCACAAGAGAAACAAACCTTACTGGCGCATCTGAACCGTGAAAACGGCTCAGCGCCCGATAAGTTGACATTGCAGCGTAAAACGCGCAGTACTCTCAATATTCCAGGTACCGGTGGAAAAAGCAAATCGGTACAAATCGAAGTCCGCAAGACACGCACCTTTGTGAAACGCGATCCGCAAGAGGCTGAACGCCTTGCCGCGGAAGAGCAGGCGCAGCGTGAAGCGGAAGAGCAAGCCCGTCGTGAGGCAGAAGAAGCTGCCAAACGCGAGGCGCAACAAAAAGCCGAACGTGAGGCCGCAGAACAAGCTAAGCGTGAAGCCGCTGATAAAGCGAAACGTGAAGCTGCGGAAAAAGACAAAGTGAGCAATCAACAGACCGACGATATGACTAAAACCGCCCAGGCCGAAAAAGCCCGCCGTGAAAATGAAGCCGCAGAACTGAAGCGTAAAGCGGAAGAAGAAGCACGTCGCAAGCTTGAAGAAGAAGCGCGCCGCGTAGCGGAAGAAGCTCGCCGTATGGCGGAAGAAAACGAGAAGAATGGTGTGAATAACGCTGAACCTGTTGAAGATACCAGCGATTATCACGTCACCACCTCTCAGCATGCTCGCCAGGCAGAAGACGAGAACGATCGTGAAGTAGAAGGCGGTCGTGGTCGTACTCGCAGCACGAAAGCAGCGCGTCCGGCGAAGAAAGGTAACAAACACGCTGAATCTAAAGCTGACCGTGAAGAAGCGCGTGCAGCGGTTCGCGGCGGTAAAGGCGGTAAGCAGCGTAAAGGTTCCGCTCTGCAGCAGGGCTTCCAGAAGCCGGCTCAGGCCGTTAACCGTGACGTTGTGATCGGCGAAACCATCACCGTTGGCGATCTGGCGAACAAGATGGCAGTCAAAGGTTCCCAGGTCATCAAAGCGATGATGAAGCTGGGCGCAATGGCGACCATTAACCAGGTCATCGACCAGGAAACCGCACAGCTGGTTGCCGAAGAGATGGGCCACAAAGTTATCCTGCGTCGTGAAAACGAGCTGGAAGAAGCAGTAATGAGCGACCGTGACACCGGCGCTGCGGCAGAGCCGCGCGCACCGGTAGTGACCATCATGGGTCACGTTGACCACGGTAAAACCTCTCTGCTGGACTACATTCGCTCCACGAAAGTTGCCTCTGGCGAAGCGGGCGGCATTACTCAGCACATCGGTGCGTACCATGTTGAAACTGACAACGGTATGATCACCTTCCTGGATACCCCGGGTCACGCCGCGTTTACCTCCATGCGTGCTCGTGGTGCTCAGGCAACGGATATCGTTGTTCTGGTTGTTGCAGCAGATGACGGCGTGATGCCGCAGACTATCGAAGCTATCCAGCACGCGAAAGCGGCAGGTGTGCCGGTAGTGGTTGCAGTCAACAAAATCGATAAACCAGAAGCGGATCCAGATCGCGTTAAAAACGAACTGTCCCAGTACGGCATCATGCCGGAAGATTGGGGCGGCGAGAGCCAGTTCGTCCACGTTTCTGCGAAAGCGGGTACCGGTATTGACGAACTGCTGGATGCTATCCTGCTGCAGGCCGAAGTACTGGAACTGAAAGCTGTGCGTAAAGGTATGGCTAGCGGTGCGGTTATCGAATCCTTCCTGGATAAAGGTCGTGGTCCGGTTGCTACCGTGCTGGTACGTGAAGGTACGCTGAACAAAGGCGACATCGTACTGTGTGGTTTCGAATACGGCCGCGTTCGTGCGATGCGTAACGAACTGGGTCAGGAAGTACTGGAAGCGGGTCCATCCATTCCGGTGGAAATCCTGGGTCTGTCCGGTGTTCCGGCTGCGGGTGACGAAGTTACCGTTGTTCGTGACGAGAAGAAAGCCCGTGAAGTTGCACTGTACCGTCAGGGCAAATTCCGTGAAGTTAAACTGGCTCGTCAGCAGAAATCTAAACTGGAGAACATGTTCGCTAACATGACCGAAGGCGAAGTTCACGAAGTGAACATCGTTCTGAAGGCCGATGTTCAGGGTTCTGTAGAAGCGATTTCCGACTCTTTACTGAAACTGTCTACCGACGAAGTAAAAGTGAAGATTATCGGTTCTGGCGTAGGTGGTATCACCGAAACCGACGCGACCCTGGCTGCGGCATCCAACGCGATTCTGGTTGGCTTCAACGTCCGTGCTGATGCCTCTGCACGTAAAGTTATCGAATCAGAAAGCCTGGATCTGCGTTACTACTCCGTCATCTATCATCTGATCGACGAAGTGAAAGCAGCGATGAGCGGCATGCTGTCTCCGGAACTGAAACAGCAGATCATTGGTCTGGCTGAAGTTCGTGATGTGTTCAAATCACCGAAATTCGGCGCTATCGCAGGCTGTATGGTTACCGAAGGCACGATTAAACGTCACAACCCAATCCGCGTACTGCGCGACAACGTGGTTATCTATGAAGGCGAGCTGGAATCCCTGCGCCGCTTCAAAGATGACGTCAACGAAGTCCGTAATGGCATGGAATGTGGTATCGGCGTTAAGAACTACAACGACGTTCGCGTTGGCGATATGATCGAAGTGTTCGAGATTATCGAGATCAAACGTACCATCGCATAATCTTTGTCGTCTTTTGGGCCGCAACTGCGTTGGCTGCGCTCGCTCACCCCGGTCACATAGTTATCTATGCTCCCGGGGATTTACGAGTTTGCCGCCTTGCTGCAACCCAAAATCCTTAGAAGATGATTAAGTGTAGGCTGGGGAAGCGAAGCGCCACCCGGCAAGAAATTTAAAAAGGGGCTTATGGCCCCTTTTTTGTCTTTATTCTGGAGAATTTATTATGGCGAAAGAATTTGGTCGCCCACAGCGTGTCGCGCAGGAGATGCAGAAAGAAATCGCACTCATCCTGCAACGCGAAATCAAAGACCCGCGTGTTGGTATGATGACCACCGTATCGGGTGTTGAGATGTCTCGAGACCTGGCATACGCTAAAGTGTTCGTGACTTTCCTCAACGATCAGGACGAAGCTGCCGTGAAAAACGGCATTAAGGCACTGCAGGAAGCCTCTGGTTTTATCCGCTCTTTGCTGGGTAAAGCAATGCGTCTGCGTATCGTGCCTGAGCTGACCTTCTTCTACGACAATTCGTTAGTTGAAGGAATGCGCATGTCCAACCTGGTGACCAGCGTGGTGAAACATGACGATGAGCGTCGTGTGAACCCAGCGGACGACAGCAAGGAGGACTGATGAGTCGTCCTCGTCGTCGTGGTCGCGACATTCACGGTGTTCTGCTGCTGGATAAGCCGCAGGGCATGTCCAGCAATGACGTACTGCAAAAAGTAAAGCGCATCTATAATGCCAACCGCGCGGGACATACCGGCGCGCTGGATCCGCTGGCGACAGGCATGCTGCCTATCTGCCTCGGTGAAGCGACTAAGTTTTCCCAGTATTTGCTGGATTCTGACAAACGCTATCGTGTGGTTGCCCGTCTGGGCCAGCGTACCGACACCTCCGATGCCGATGGGCAAATCGTGCAGGAGCGTCCGGTAACCTTCAGCGCAGAGCAGCTTGCCAGCGCGCTGGAGACTTTCCGCGGCGATATCGAGCAGATTCCGTCAATGTATTCGGCGCTGAAGTACCAGGGTAAAAAGCTGTACGAATATGCGCGTCAGGGCATTGAAGTGCCGCGTGAAGCGCGCCCGATTACCGTCTATGAGCTGCGGTTTATTCGCCACGAAGGTAACGAGCTGGAGCTGGAAGTTCACTGCTCCAAAGGCACTTATATTCGCACCATCGTTGACGATCTCGGTGAGAAGCTCGGATGCGGCGCGCACGTAACGTATCTGCGTCGTCTGACGGTCAGCAAGTATCCGGTGGATCGTATGGTTACGCTGGAACATCTGCATGAGCTGGTTGAACAGGCCGAACAGCAGAACATTCCGGCGGCGCAGTTGCTGGATCCTTTGCTGATGCCAATGGACAGTCCTGCATCGGACTACCCTGTTGTTAATTTGCCTTTAACATCGTCGGTTTACTTTAAAAATGGTAACCCGGTACGGACGTCAGGTGTGCCGCTGGAAGGGTTGGTGCGCGTGACGGAAGGCGATGACGGCAAGTTTATCGGCATGGGGGAGATGGACGATGAAGGTCGTGTCGCCCCTCGTCGCCTGGTGGTTGAGTATCCTGCATAGCGCTCTCTGTCTTGCGATAAAAGGGCGCTGCGAGTAGAATACTGCCGCTTAACGTCGCGTAAATTGTTTAACAATCTGCGTGGCGTGTACACAAAATCATTCGAGCTGCATCAAGGCGGCAGGTCTGAGGATCCTCAGGAGCTTACTCAGGTAAGTGACCGAGGTGAGCGGACACAGCCAGCGCAGGGTCAGTTTGAAGAAGGCGTGTATACACTGGGATAGCTGAATTAGAGATCGGCATCCTTTCATTCTTAACACTTTGGAGTTTTAAAATGTCTCTAAGTACTGAAGCTACCGCTAAAATCGTTTCTGAGTTTGGTCGTGATGCAAACGACACCGGTTCTACCGATGTTCAGGTTGCTCTGTTGACTGCACAGATTAACCACCTGCAGGGCCACTTTGCAGAGCACAAAAAAGATCACCACAGCCGTCGTGGTCTGCTGCGCATGGTTTCTCAGCGTCGTAAACTGCTCGACTACCTGAAACGTAAAGATGTTGCACGTTACACCGCGCTGATCGAGCGTCTGGGTCTGCGTCGCTAATTCTTTCGAGTTTCAGAAAGAGGGGGCCTTCATGGCCCCTTTTTTCCAGCAGATGGCAGCAATTCGCTGGAAACTAATGTATTGTTGCTATGAATGATCTTCCGTTGCAGAGGTTCGCGCGGCTAATGAGAGGCTTTACTCATGCTTATGGGTTAGGGTTGTCATTAGTCGCGAGGATGCGCAGAAGATCGGGTATTAACGATGGCGCAAAAATGTGCCGTCAAAAAATAGAGAAAGGATATTAATTTGCTTAATCCGATCGTTCGTAAATTCCAGTACGGTCAGCATACCGTTACGCTGGAAACCGGCATGATGGCGCGTCAGGCGACTGCCGCTGTTATGGTTAGCATGGATGACACTGCGGTATTCGTTACCGTTGTTGGCCAGAAAAAAGCGAAACCAGGCCAGGACTTTTTCCCACTGACCGTTAACTATCAGGAGCGTACCTACGCTGCTGGCCGTATCCCGGGTAGCTTCTTCCGTCGTGAAGGCCGTCCGAGTGAAGGCGAAACTCTGATCGCGCGTCTGATTGACCGCCCGGTTCGCCCGCTGTTCCCGGAAGGCTTCGTTAACGAAGTTCAGGTTATCGCGACCGTTGTTTCCGTTAACCCGCAGGTTAACCCGGATATCGTGGCAATGATTGGTGCATCTGCTGCGCTGACTCTGTCTGGCATCCCATTCAACGGCCCGATCGGTGCTGCACGTGTTGGTTACATCAATGACCAGTACGTACTGAACCCGACTCAGGATGAACTGAAAGAAAGCAAGCTGGACCTGGTTGTTGCTGGTACTGAAGCTGCCGTACTGATGGTTGAATCCGAAGCTGAACTGCTGAGCGAAGACCAGATGCTGGGCGCTGTAGTATTCGGCCACGAACAGCAGCAGGTTGTTATTCAGGCTATCAACGAGCTGGCGAAAGAAGCTGGCAAACCGCGTTGGGACTGGCAGCCAGAAGCCGTCAACGAAGCGCTGAACGCACGCGTTGCCGCACTGGCAGAAGCTCGTCTGAGCGATGCTTACCGTATCACCGACAAACAAGAGCGTTACGCTCAGGTTGACGTGATCAAATCTGAAACCATCGCGACTCTGGTGGCTGAAGACGAAACCCTGGACGCTAACGAACTGGGTGAAATCCTGCACGCTATCGAGAAAAATGTTGTTCGTAGCCGCGTACTGGCAGGCGAGCCGCGCATCGATGGCCGTGAAAAAGATATGATCCGTGGTCTGGACGTGCGTACTGGCGTTCTGCCGCGTACCCACGGTTCCGCACTGTTCACCCGTGGTGAAACTCAGGCGCTGGTTACTGCGACCCTGGGCACCACTCGTGATGCGCAGAACCTTGACGAGCTGATGGGCGAGCGTACTGACAACTTCCTGTTCCACTACAACTTCCCTCCGTACTGCGTAGGTGAAACCGGTATGGTCGGTTCTCCGAAGCGTCGTGAGATTGGTCACGGTCGTCTGGCGAAGCGTGGCGTACTGGCAGTGATGCCGGAACTGGATAAATTCCCGTACACCGTACGTGTGGTTTCTGAAATCACCGAATCTAACGGTTCTTCTTCCATGGCTTCCGTATGTGGTGCTTCTCTGGCGCTGATGGACGCAGGCGTGCCGATCAAAGCTGCCGTTGCGGGTATCGCGATGGGTCTGGTGAAAGAAGGCGACAACTTTGTTGTTCTGTCTGACATCCTGGGCGACGAAGACCACCTGGGCGATATGGACTTCAAAGTGGCGGGTTCCCGCGACGGTATCTCTGCACTGCAGATGGATATCAAAATTGAAGGTATCACCAAAGAGATCATGCAGGTTGCTCTGAACCAGGCTAAAGGTGCGCGTCTGCACATCCTGGGTGTGATGGAACAAGCGATCAATGCACCGCGTGGTGACATTTCTCAGTTCGCTCCGCGTATCCACACCATCAAGATCAGCCCGGACAAGATCAAAGACGTTATCGGTAAAGGCGGTTCTGTTATCCGTGCTCTGACCGAAGAAACCGGCACCACCATTGAAATTGAAGATGATGGTACTGTGAAGATTGCTGCGACCGACGGCGAGAAAGCGAAATATGCTATCCGTCGTATCGAAGAGATCACCGCAGAGATCGAAGTAGGCCGTATCTACAATGGTAAAGTGACCCGTATCGTTGACTTTGGCGCATTCGTTGCCATTGGTGGCGGTAAAGAAGGTCTGGTACACATCTCTCAGATCGCTGACAAACGCGTTGAGAAAGTGACCGATTACCTGCAGATGGGCCAGGAAGTACCGGTCAAAGTTCTGGAAGTTGATCGCCAGGGCCGTGTACGTCTGAGCATTAAAGAAGCAACTGAGCAGTCTCAGCCTGCAGGCGAACCGGAAGCTCCGGCAAGCCAGGGCGAGTAAGGTTGCCATTGCCCTCCGTGAAAGTGGAGGGCTTTTAACCCGGCAGGACGCCTTGTTAGCAACCGGGGAACCTGGACGTTCATTCAATCGTTGTCTTCGGGAGTGGGAAATGAAGCCTTTTTTGCGCTGGTGTTTCGTTGCGACAGCACTCACGCTGGCTGGATGCAGTAATTCCGCCTGGCGTAAGAGTGAAGTCCTCGCAGTACCATTGCAACCGACTTTGCAGCAGGAAGTGATTCTGGCACGTATGGAACAAATTCTTGCCAGTCGGGCTTTAACCGATGACGAACGCGCACAGCTTTTATATGAGCGCGGAGTGTTGTATGATAGTCTCGGTCTGAGGGCTCTGGCGCGAAATGATTTTTCACAAGCGCTGGCAATCCGACCAGATATGCCTGAAGTATTCAATTACTTAGGTATATATTTAACGCAGGCAGGCAATTTTGATGCTGCCTATGAAGCGTTTGATTCTGTACTTGAGCTTGATCCAACTTACAACTACGCGCACTTAAATCGCGGTATCGCATTGTATTACGGCGGTCGCGACAAGTTAGCGCAAGATGATCTGCTAGCGTTTTATCAAGACGATCCCAATGATCCTTTCCGTAGTCTGTGGCTTTATCTCGCCGAGCAGAAGCTCGATGAGAAGCAGGCTAAAGAAGCGTTAAAGCAACGCTTTGAGAAATCGGATAAAGAGCAATGGGGATGGAACATTGTCGAGTTCTACCTGGGCAACATTAGCGAAGCAACGCTGATGGAACGCCTAAAGGCGGACGCAACGGATAACACCTCGCTCGCTGAGCATCTCAGTGAAACCAACTTCTATTTAGGTAAGTACTACCTAAGTCTGGGGGATTTGGACAACGCTACGGCATTGTTCAAACTGGCGGTGGCTAACAACGTTCATAACTTTGTTGAGCACCGATACGCATTGTTGGAATTATCGCTCCTGGGCCAGGACCAAGATGACCTGGCAGAATCGGACCAGCAATAGCTGACGTACACATCAGCCCGTAATCTTTTTTGATTGCCATCACCTTCACGGGTGAGGGCGTTGTTGTTCGTTAATACACCTACTTTGAGCCGGTTCACACTTTTCAATGAAAATTGCAGATCAATTTCATGATGAGTTATGTAGACTGGCCGCCATTAATTTTGAGGCACACGTACTACATGGCTGAATTCGAAACCACTTTTGCAGATCTGGGCCTGAAGGCTCCTATCCTTGAAGCCCTTACCGATCTGGGTTACGAAAAACCATCTCCAATCCAGGCAGAGTGCATTCCGCATCTGCTGGGCGGCCGCGATGTTCTGGGTATGGCCCAGACGGGTAGCGGCAAAACTGCAGCGTTCTCTTTACCGCTGCTCAACAATCTTGATCCTGAGCTGAAGGCACCTCAGATTCTGGTGCTGGCACCGACCCGCGAACTGGCGGTTCAGGTTGCAGAAGCCATGACGGATTTTTCTAAACACATGCGCGGCGTGAACGTGGTTGCCCTGTACGGCGGCCAGCGTTATGACGTGCAATTACGTGCCCTGCGTCAGGGACCACAGATCGTTGTCGGTACGCCGGGCCGTCTGCTGGATCACCTGAAGCGCGGTACTCTGGACCTCTCCAAACTGAGCGGTCTGGTACTGGACGAAGCTGATGAAATGCTGCGTATGGGCTTCATCGAAGACGTTGAAACCATCATGGCGCAGATCCCGGAAGGTCATCAGACCGCTCTGTTCTCCGCGACTATGCCGGAAGCGATTCGTCGTATTACCCGCCGCTTTATGAAAGAGCCGCAGGAAGTACGCATTCAGTCCAGCGTAACTACCCGTCCTGACATCAGCCAGAGCTACTGGACCGTCTGGGGCATGCGTAAAAATGAAGCGCTGGTTCGTTTCCTGGAAGCAGAAGACTTTGATGCGGCGATTATCTTCGTTCGTACCAAAAATGCGACCCTGGAAGTGGCTGAAGCGCTGGAGCGTAGCGGTTATAGCAGCGCTGCACTGAACGGCGACATGAACCAGTCCCTGCGTGAGCAGACTCTGGAGCGTCTGAAAGATGGCCGTCTGGATATTCTGATTGCTACCGACGTTGCGGCCCGTGGCCTGGATGTTGAGCGTATCAGCCTGGTTGTTAACTACGACATCCCGATGGATTCCGAATCTTACGTTCACCGTATCGGCCGTACCGGTCGTGCGGGCCGTGCGGGTCGCGCGCTGCTGTTCGTTGAGAACCGTGAGCGTCGTCTGCTGCGTAACATCGAACGCACCATGAAGCTGACTATTCCGGAAGTAGAACTGCCGAACGCAGACCTGCTGGGCAAACGCCGTCTGGAAAAATTCGCCGCTAAAGTACAGCAGCAGCTGGAAAGCAGCGATCTGGATCAGTACCGTGCTCTGCTGGCGAAAATGCAGCCGGAAGAAGAACTGGATATCGAAACGCTGGCAGCCGCACTGCTGAAAATGGCTCAGGGCGAACGTCCGCTGATCCTGCCGCCAGATGCGCCGATGCGTCCGAAACGCGAATTCCGCGACCGTGACGATCGTGGTCCGCGTGACCGCAACGATCGTGGCCCGCGTGGTGACCGTAATGAGCGTGGTGGTGAAGACCGTCCGCGTCGTGAACGTCGTGACGTTGGCGATATGCAGCTGTACCGCATTGAAGTGGGCCGTGATGACGGTGTTGAAGTCCGTCATATCGTTGGTGCGATTGCTAACGAAGGCGATATCAGCAGCCGTTACATCGGTAACATCAAGCTGTTTGCTTCCCACTCAACCATCGAGCTGCCGAAAGGTATGCCGGGCGACGTGCTGCAGCACTTTACCCGTACTCGCATCCTGAACAAGCCGATGAACATGCAGCTGGTTGGCGATGCAGTTCCGCACACCGGTGGTGAGCGTCGTGGCGGTGGCCGTTTCAGCGGTGAGCGTCGTGAAGGCGGTCGTGGCGAAGGTCGTGGTTTCAGCGGCGAGCGTCGTGAAGGCGGTCGTAGCGAAGGTCGTCGTTTCAGCGGCGAACGTCGTGAAGGCAACCGCGGTCCGCGTCGTGAAGATTCTTCTGCTCCGCGTCGTGATGATTCCGCTGGTCGTCGTCGTTTCGGTGGTGATGCGTAATCCATGCGAAATTACGGTTTAATACCGTAAAGTAAAATATACAGCCCCGATCTCAACAATCGGGGCTTTTTTTATTTCATTTGTACTCGTGTACTGGTACAGTGCAGCACATTGAAATGTAGTCACAATATAAATGACTGGAGAGATGGCTAAATGGCAACACTAACCACCACCCAAACGTCACCTTCGCTGCTTGGCGGCGTGGTGATCATCGGCGGCACCATTATTGGCGCGGGGATGTTTTCTCTGCCAGTGGTCATGTCCGGGGCGTGGTTCTTCTGGTCAATGGCGGCGCTGATCTTCACCTGGTTTTGTATGCTGCACTCCGGGCTGATGATCCTTGAAGCTAACCTCAATTACCGCATTGGTTCCAGCTTTGACACCATCACGAAAGATCTGCTGGGCAAAGGCTGGAACGTTGTGAACGGCATCTCGATTGCTTTCGTTCTCTATATCCTTACCTATGCGTATATCTCGGCGAGCGGTTCGATCCTGCATCACACCTTCTCGGAGATGTCGCTGAACGTTCCGGCGCGTGCGGCAGGTCTTGGTTTTGCGCTGCTGGTGGCGTTCGTGGTGTGGTTAAGCACCAAAGCGGTTAGCCGCATGACGGCGATTGTGCTGGGCGCGAAGGTGATTACTTTTTTCCTGACCTTCGGCAGTCTGCTGGGGCATGTTACGCCCACTACGCTGTTTAACGTGGCGCAGAGCAACGCTTCGTATACGCCGTACCTGCTGATGACGTTACCGTTCTGCCTGGCCTCATTCGGCTATCACGGCAACGTCCCGAGCCTGATGAAGTACTACGGCAAAGATCCGAAGACCATCGTTAAGTGCCTGGTGTACGGCACGCTGCTGGCGCTGGTGCTGTATACCGTATGGTTGCTGGGGACGATGGGTAACATCCCGCGTCCGGAATTTATCGGTATTGCGCAGCAGGGCGGTAACATTGATGTGCTGGTACAGGCGCTGAGCGGCGTGCTGAACAGCCGCAGTCTGGATCTGCTGCTGGTGGTGTTCTCCAACTTTGCGGTGGCGAGTTCATTCCTCGGGGTCACGCTCGGTCTGTTTGACTATTTGGCGGATCTGTTTGGCTTTGATGACTCGGCAATGGGACGTTTTAAAACGGCATTGCTGACGTTTGTCCCGCCGATTGTCGGTGGCCTGCTGTGGCCGAACGGTTTCCTGTACGCCATTGGCTATGCAGGGCTTGCCGCGACCATCTGGGCCGCCATTGTTCCGGCGCTGCTGGCCCGTAAATCCCGCGAGCGTTTCGGCAGCCCGAAATTCCGTGTCTGGGGCGGCAAGCCGATGATTGCGCTGATCCTGGTATTCGGTATCGGCAACGCGGTTATCCATATTCTGTCGAGCGTGAATTTGTTGCCTGTGTACCAGTAACCTTTTAGTGCCGGATGGCGGTTGCGCCTTATCCGGCCTATACGGTCTCGTAAGCCCGGTAAGCGAAGCGCCACCGGGCAAAACAACGATTACCCCACCAACTCTTCTTTCACCTGCATCGCCAGGTCAAACGAATGTAGCCGTGTCTGATGATCAAAAATCTGGCCGTTAACCATAATTTCATCGGCCTGGGTTTCACGCAAAATGGCGTCGAGACCGTGTCGCACTTTCGCCTTATCACCAACCAGCGACATGCTCAGAGCCTGTTGTACGCCGTACTGCTCGGAAGCGGACCACAGCTGATGCATATTCTCTACCGGTGGCGGTAGCTGGCCGGTTTCGCCACGACGTAGTTTCACAAACGCCTGCTGCATTGAGGTGAAAAGAAATTCGGCATCGCGATTGCTGTCGGCGGCAATGATGTTGATGCACACCATCGCATACGGCTTTGCCAGCCGCGCTGAGGGCTTGAACTGGGTGCGATACAGATGCAGCGCCTGATGCAACATATCCGGAGCAAAGTGCGAGGCGAAGGCAAATGGCAGGCCGAGCTGGGCTGCCAGCTGTGCGCTGTACAGGCTGGAGCCTAATAACCAGACCGGGATCTGCTCGCCGTAGCCGGGAACCGGGCGTACATGAGGATTTGGATCGCGGGCGTCGAACCAGTCCACCAGTTCAGCTACGTCGCGCGGGAAGTTATCGATATCACCACTCATATGGCGGCGCAACGCGCGCATGGTCGGTTGGTCGCTACCCGGCGCGCGGCCAAGCCCGAGATCGATTCGTCCCGGATACAGCGTATTCAGGGTACCGAACTGCTCGGCGATCACCAGCGGCGAATGGTTGGGCAGCATAACGCCGCCAGAACCAAGATGCAGCGTGGTGGTATTGGCCGCCAGATAGCCAATCAGCACAGAGGTCGCCGCGCTGGCGATGCCGGTCATGTTGTGATGTTCTGCCAGCCAGTAGCGGTGGTAGCCGCGCTTTTCGGCCAGTCGAGCGAGATCAAGCGAGTGTGTGAAGGCCTCTTTTGCCGAAGATCCTTCAGGGATCGGCGCCAGATCCAGCACCGAGAACGGAATAGTTTTGTCAGTCATAACGGCTCACTTTGTTACCGGTTAATCTTTTAATACTGCATTAAAGATTAGCGAATGTTGTTAACAAAGTGAGCTATTAATCACGGCTGTAGTTCAAGACCTGCCAGCCGTTTCCAGTAGCCGTTGCAGTCGCTGTGGGCAGCAAGCGGTAATGGGGCAGTGCCATTTTCATTGGCGCGGAAGGCATCGAGCATGGCGAACGTGTCGCTGCCTGAAGGGGACAGACGCACAATATCAACCAGGCCTTGCATGGACGTCAGCTCGTTACCCAGGTTATAGACATAGCCGCTCATGGTCTGGATGCCGTTGAGGACAAAGACCTGCTGATTCTCCTGCGACAGCACATCGCGCCCATTCGGGTATTTGATGCAGCAGGTTTCACACTCGTCTTTTGGACGGTCTTCAGAGCGTGCGGTAAAGCAGCGGGCAGAGTACGCCAGCGGCAGATGCCCGTAGCTCAGTACCTCTACTTCAAACTGATTGCGAATACCCAGCTCTTCACACTGGTTGAGCAGATTGACCAGCCAGTCACGGGACAGTTCTACCGGCATACACCAGCGCACCATGCCCTGCCTGAGCAGCAAACGCAGGGTTACCGCGTTGTAGCAGTTGAGCGCATGCCCGGCGACAAACGGCAGCTTACGCTCGGCGCACATGTTTACCACGCCGAGATCGCTGGCTTCCAGCAGGAAGTCGCCGTTTTCGACATAGCGCTTCAGCTCTCCCAGCTCAGAGGGGGCCTGCACCAGCGCCAGCGTTGACAGCACCACCTGTTTACCGCTGCCAGCGAGCGATTTCGCCATATCGATCCAGTCGCCTACTTTGGTAGCGCGGCGTTTACTGCACACCGCTTCGCCAAGGTAGATAACGTCGGCCTGGCTGGTGGCGGCCTGCTGATAAAAATCTTCCAGCGTTTCTTTCGACCAGTACCACAGCACCGGCCCTAAGGAATATTTCATTGCTTCTCTCACTGCCATTTACGGTGATACGCGCCAAGCGTGGTCTGCGTGCCTTCGGACATTGAACCGAGCGTTTCCATCCACGCGGCCTGTGGGGCGTAGTTTTGCGGGTCGGCCATACAGCGGTCGATCGCCTGGCGCCACACTTTCGCCACCTGGCTGACGTAGGCCGGGCTACGCTGACGCCCTTCGATTTTCACCGAGGCAATATTGGCCGCCAGCAGTTCTGGCAGCAGCTCCAGCGTATTCAGGCTGGTGGGTTCTTCCAGCGCATGATAGCGCTCGCCATCAACCAGATAGCGGCCTTTACACAGCGTCGGATAACCGGCGTTTTCTCCGTCCTGATAACGGTCGATCAGCACTTCATTAAGACGGGATTCCAGCCCTTGTTGGGTCTGCTGCCAGCGAACAAAACGGGCAGGGGAGCAAGCGCCAACCGTATTAGGAGACTCGCCCGTCAGATAGGATGAAAGATAGCAGCGGCCTTCCGCCATAATGCACAGACTGCCAAAGGCGAACACTTCCAGGGGAACTGGCGTGACGCGAGCGAGCTGCTTCACCTGGTGAATAGACAGTACGCGCGGCAGTACCACGCGGGCGACATCAAAGTTGCGATGATAGAAATTAATCGCCTCTTCATTGGTTGCAGATGCCTGAACAGAGACATGACGCTCAATATGCGGGTAGCGCTCTGCGGCATACTCAAGCATGGCGAGGTCGGCGAGGATCAGCGCATCCGCACCCAGCTGCGCCGCCATATCTACGGCACGTTGCCAGCGCGCGTAACCATCCGGATGCGCAAAGGTGTTAATCGCGATGTGCAGCTTACGGCGGTGCTGATGGACAAAACTCACCGCTTCCTGCAATTTTTTCTCGGTAAAATTAAGGCCGGCGAAATGACGGGCGTTGGTATCATCTTTCAGCCCGATGTAGACCGCATCAGCGCCGTTCTCGATGGCCGCCTTAAGCGCCGGGAGGTTTCCGGCAGGGCAGAGCAGCTCCATAATTTATCCTGAACGTTGCGCCGTAAAGGGCGCAGAAATGTTAACGAAGAGGGATTTTAGTTAACCTTGCTGAGACAATTTTTGATTTGAGGCAGTTAAAGTCGTATTGGTGATACCAATAAGAGGTAACAATTTCGTAGCGAATTGTTGATTTATGCCGCTATGTCGTTTATTTGATATGGCAAAATAGCAGGATAATTGAAACAGGGAGTAAAGCTCGTGTTGGATAAACTGCGTTCACGCTTAGTACATTTTGGTCCTTCTCTGATGAGTGTACCGGTTAAACTGACGCCCTTTGCGCTGAAGCGCCAGGTTCTGGAGCAGGTCCTGAGCTGGCAGTTTAGTCAGGCGCTGGCCGATGGGGAGCTGGAGTTTCTCGACGGTCGCTGGCTGAGCATTCATGTGCGTGACATTGGCCTTAAATGGTATACCTCTGTTGAGAACGATAAACTTATCGTCAGCCAGAATGCAGAGGCGGATGTGAGTTTTAGCGCGGATGCCAGCGATCTCCTGATGATCGCGGCGCGTAAGCAGGATCCGGATACGCTGTTCTTCCAGCGTCGCCTGGTGATTGAAGGTGATACAGAATTAGGGCTGTATGTTAAAAATCTGATGGACGCCATCGAACTGGATCAGATGCCTAAAGCGTTGCGCGTCATGCTGATGCAGTTGGCGGATTTTGTTGAGGCGGGAATGAAAACGTCGCCAGAAACCAAACAGACTTCGGTAGGTGAGCCATGCTGATTCGAGTTGAAATTCCCATTGATGCCCCAGGTATTGATGCATTGCTGCGTCGTTCATTTGAGAGCGATGCGGAAGCGAAATTAGTGCACGACCTGCGTGAAGACGGTTTCATAACGCTGGGTCTGGTTGCTACCGATGACGAAGGTCAGGTAGTGGGTTACGTCGCGTTCAGCCCTGTCGATGTCCAGGGCGAAGACCTGCAATGGGTCGGCATGGCGCCGCTCGCGGTGGATGAAAACTACCGTGGACAGGGCCTGGCGCGTCAGCTGGTCTATGAAGGACTCGATTCCCTGAACGAGTTTGGTTACGCCGCGGTGGTTACGCTGGGCGATCCGGCGCTGTACAGCCGCTTTGGTTTTGAGCTGGCTGCCCATCATGACCTGCGTTGCCGCTGGCCGGGCACCGAAAGCGCGTTCCAGGTTCATCGCCTGGCGGAAGATGCGCTGGAGGGTGTGACGGGCCTTGTGGAATACCACGACTACTTCAATCGTTTTTAAGCGCCGGGGGTTTGCAGGCTGCTCAGTAGTGCCTCAAGCCCTTCGCCTTCAACAAGGCGCTCTTTCTGCCGCTTTGTAAGCTGTTTGACGCGATATTCTAAGCGCAGGGCCAGCGAACGGTCGCCGACCTGAGCCGCAAATGCCAACGTGAGTTCTCCCTTTCCGCGCAGCGCCTTCGCGCCTTTCCCACTTTGATGCTGCTTATAGCGGCGCTGCACATCGGTGGTTATTCCGGTGTATAAGGCGTTGTCCGCAGTACGGATCAGGTACAGATACCAGGGTGTCATTGTCACCATCGACGTGATAATTTTCAGGCCTACAGTATAAAAGAGAACAGAAATGGAAACACTGACTGCGGTGACCCGCTGGCTGGCAAAGCAGCACGTCGTGACCTGGTGTGTACATCATGACGGTGAATTATGGTGCGCCAATGCGTTTTACCTGTTTGATGCGCAGAAGATGGTGTTCTATGTGCTGACCGAAGAAAAAACGCGCCATGCGCAGATGTCCGGGCCGCGCGCGCCGATTGCCGGCACGGTAAATGGTCAGCCCAAAACGGTCGCCCTGATTCGTGGCGTACAGTTTAAAGGGGAAATCCGGCGTCTTGAAGGGCAGGAGAGTGAAGCCGCGCGTAACGCCTACAACCGCCGTTTCCCGGTCGCCAGAATGCTGCCTGCGCCCGTGTGGGAGATTCGACTGGATGAAGTCAAATTCACGGACAACACGCTGGGCTTTGGCAAAAAAATGCACTGGCAACGTGATCTATAGTTAATAGAGTGATTAAAGAGTCAGGGGAAGATTAGCGATGAGTCAGGTATTAATAACAGGCGCAACGGGGCTGGTAGGCGGAAATTTGCTGCGTATGCTGCTCAATGAACCCCGGGTCAATGCCATCACGGCACCGACGCGTCGACCGCTGGCTGATACGGCTGGCGTCTATAATCCCTATGATCCGCAGCTAACCGATGCGCTGGCGCAGGTCACCGATCCGGTAGATATTGTCTTTTGTTGTCTGGGAACCACTCGGCGAGAAGCGGGTAGTAAAGAAGCGTTTATCCATGCTGACTATACGCTGGTGGTGGACACGGCCCTGACGGGGCGTCGGTTGGGCGCTCAGCATATGCTGGTGGTCAGTTCGATGGGTGCCAATGCCAATTCACCGTTTTTTTATAACCGGGTGAAAGGGGAAATGGAGCAGGCGCTGATCGCGCAAAATTGGCCGCGGCTGACGATTGTTCGGCCTTCAATGTTACTCGGAGAACGGGATAAACAGCGGGCGAATGAGAGGTTTTTAGCGCCGTTATTTCGGCTGCTGCCGGGGAACTGGAAGTCGATTGAGGCGCGTGATGTAGCCCGGGCTATGCTGGCGGAGGCACTGGCGCCTGGACATGAAGGCGTTTCGATCCTGACCTCTTCCGAACTGCGCGAAAGAGCCAAATAAAATGCCGGAGAGGACGCTCTGGCGTCCCCATCCGGCATTTGTAGCAGTCTTACTTAATAAACGTAAAAGCCGTCGTGACGCGTTTCACGCCGCTTACCCGGCTGGCGATGTCTGCCGCAGCCTTCGCTTCACGTTCAGTTACCAGACCCAACAGGAACACTTCCCCGTTTTCGGTGGTGACTTTTACGTTAGAGGATTTCACCTGATCGCTGGTCAGCAACTGGGAACGTACTTTAGTGGTTATCCAGGTATCGTTAGACGCATCGCCCAGGCCGATTGGCTGACCCTGACGGATCTCGTTAAAGACCTCAGTGGTACCTTCTACGCCCATCGCAATCTGTTTTGCCCGCGCAGACAGTTCGCTATTTGGCGACTGACCGACCAGCAGCACTTTACCCTGATACGCGCTCACGTTGATACGCGCCTCTTTCTTGATTTGGGCATCTTTCGACAACGCGGTATTGACGCGTAATTCCAGGGTTCCGTCATCTACCTGGGTGCCTACACTGCGAGGATCCGTCGCGGCTTTGGTGCCGACAGCAGCAGTTCCGACAACGGCGGCAGCGACACAGCCTTGCAGTAGCAGGGCAGCGATAATCACAGCAAGCGGCGAAAATGCCTTCATGTGTACTCCTTAATCATCCTGGTGAGGGAAAAGCGTGTTATCGATGAGATCGCAAAGGCAGTTGACCGTCAGCATATGCATTTCCTGAACGCGGGCGCTGTGGTGTGAAGGGATACGGATTTCAACATCCTGCGGCCCCAGTAACCCGGCCAGCTCCCCTCCGTCATACCCGGTCAGTGCGACAATTGTCATGTCGCGTGTCACGGCAGCTTCAACGGCTTTTACGATATCGCGGCTATTACCACGCGTAGAGATTGCCAGCAGAACATCACCTGCATGTCCCAGCGCACGGACTTGTTTTGCATAAACTTCATCGTGCAGGCGATCGTTGGCAATCGCAGTTAAGACCACATTATCAGTATTTAGTGCAATCGCAGGTAAACTTGGGCGCTCTGTTTCAAAACGATTGATCATGCTGGCAGCAAAATGCTGTGCGTTGGCAGCGGACGTCCCATTACCACAACAGAGAATTTTGTTGCCATTGAGCAGGGACTGAACCAGCGTCATGGCTGCACGGGAGATCGCATCCGGAAGTGCTTCAGCCGCAGCTATCTGAGTTTGAATGCTTTCTGTAAAGCAGACTTTAATTCTATCTAACACGCTAATCCTTAAGAACCAGGCTCTGAATCTTCAACTATGAGCGGTCGTTGAACGCGTCCTTAAACCACTCAACATCATTTCCGGTGAAGGCTAACACATCGAACCGGCAATCCACAGTATCAAAACTTCCATTGTGGCGCGCAAGCCACAAGCGGGCAGTCTGTAATAATTTGTGTTGTTTGCTCCGGGTCACACTCGCCGCTGCACCGCCAAACTGGGCTGAGCGCCGATAGCGAACCTCAACAAATACGGTGGTGTTGCCTTCACGCATTATCAGGTCGATTTCGCCGCCACGCTCATGCACGTTGGCGGCGATAAAATGCAGTCCCTTGCTCTGCAGCCAGTCACGCGCGGTGGATTCCCACGCGTCACCGGTCTGTTTACTCGTTAACTGGCGGGGACGACTTGTCCTTGCTGGTATTTGAGCCATGATAACTTCCTGTTAATCACACAATCCTGCGTTGCGGTTAAGGCTCCGGTGTTGCCGTTAATTTCGAAACCCTGCACCTGACGCATTTGCGAGAAGTGGTTGGCAAGCGACCAGGCATCGACGCCCATCGCGTACATACGTGCCAGCGAGTAGTCGTTACGAACCGCGCCCAGCGCCTGCTGCATGAGAGGGGCGTTAGCGCCTGCCAGCATCGGAATTTCGCTGTACTGCAAGCCTTCCATCTCCAGACGGAAATCCGGGCCGGCAGTTCCCTGCGCGCTACGGGAGCTGGCGTACAGCGTGGCACCGCTCTGGCTACCGTTGCGCATGGCGATCATCGGCTTTATAAATGCAATTTCTTCCGGCGTAGCCAGAATATATACGGCATCAACACGACCGCTGCCGCCGGTGATTTGCGCATCGGTAGGTGCTGCCGGGATGGTCAGACCGCCAATCGTCACGCCAGGCTGCGCGGGTACAGAAGAGGCCACCGGGCTGCCCGTCAGGGAAATCCCCGAGCCGCCGTTGACGCCCATTTTCAGCTCAGCGGTGGAGCCGAACTTCTGCTGCAGCACCACGCCGCCACCCAGTTTTTGCCACTCCTGTGCAAAGGCGTTGGCAACGCGATCGCCTAACGAACTCCGCGGGATCAACAACAGCGGCGTCTGTTTTCCTTGATCGCGAATGTGGCGTGCTGCGTCGCGCGCTTCATCTTCTGGCGACAGAGCGAAGTAGCAGACGTTCGGCAGGTTTTTCACCGACTCCGGCTGATTAAGCGCCAGGACGTTTAATGGCGTGTTGCTTTTCATCAGCTCTTCAACATTGTTCTTCAACAGTGGGCCAACCACGATGCTGGCGCCATCCTGCTGAACCTGAGTCAGGATCTGATTCAGCGGCAGTGATGACGTGTCGTAGATTTTCAGCTCCGCGGACGGATTCGCTGGTGCGCTGGCGGTTGTTGGCTGCGCAGGCGCTGTTGGTTGTGGAGCTGTAGCTTCTGGCTGTGCTGGCGTCTCGTTGGTCAGATCGCTTACTGACGCCTGAGCCGGACTGGCAACACCGTCAGTCGTTTGCGGCTGTTCCGTGGTCGTCGCAGCCGCTGTATCCGCAGCAGGCGCGGTAACAGCAGGGGCCGCTACGGGTTGAGTACCCATATTTTTCGCAGCTTCAAAGCCTTGCTGAATAGTACGGCCAAATACAGCGGCCTGACCGTTCAGCGGCAGCAGCAGAGCAATTTTGCTGGTGGAAGCGGGTTTAAAGCTCTGCACGTTAACCAACTGCGTTGGCAACAGTTTTGCACCCGGGTTTTGTGGATAACGTTTCTGCCAGTCAGCAATACCGGCTTTCATCATGTCTGGATCGTTACGGTTATCGAACCAGACGCGCTGGAGATCTAACCAGCCTTGCAGCACGTTTTCATCCGCATTGATGACCAGCGTCTGCGCTTGCTCCTGGGTCATGGATGACAGCGCCTGCCAGGTGGCATCCATGTTTTTCTGCTTAGCGTTCGCGGCCAGCAGCGGTTCCTGGGCGATCAGGGCGCGCAGTAAAGTCAGCGATGGACGGCCCTGGTTGACGTCGATTTGCGCCTGCCAGTATCTCGACTGCTGGTTTTGATCTAAATCGGCGGGGGTTAGCTTATCCAGCAGGGCCTGTGCGCCAGCGACATCTTTCTGCGCGAGCTTAATTTCGACAGCCAGCAGTGACTGCTCACGACGCTGGGTATCGCTTAGCTTCTGTGGTAGCTGGTTGAACAGCTCGAAAGCCTGCTGGCTCTTGCCTTCTTTCAGCAGTGCACGAATGGCGAGTAATTGCCAGTTGGTCTTGCTATCATCTGAGCTTTGCTGCATTTGTTGCAGATAAAAGCCGGAATCAGCCTGCGCAGTGCCCTGCATATGGGCTGCACTCTGGTCTGGCGCCTGGGTGGCACAGCCTGCGAAAATCAGTGCAGCCAGAATGACTGGTAGCGCGCGTGCGGCTTTCAAACGAGAAAATGTTGAGGGTACCATACTGTATCCAGTGATATTTTTTTACTCAATGCTCAATATTAAATCGGCAATACGGACGACACAATGAAACAACACGAATCGGCGGATAATTCTCAAGGCCAACTCTTTATTGTACCTACTCCTATAGGAAATTTGGCTGATATTACCCAACGAGCGCTCGAAGTTTTACAAGCCGTTGATTTGATTGCCGCTGAAGACACTCGTCATACAGGACTTTTGTTACAACACTTCGCGATTAACGCGCGTTTGTTCGCTTTACATGATCACAACGAGCAGCAAAAGGCCGAAACGCTGGTGGCGAAGCTTAAAGAAGGGCAAAACATTGCGCTGGTTTCCGATGCCGGAACGCCGCTGATTAACGATCCTGGCTACCATCTGGTACGGACCTGTCGCGAAGCAGGGATCCGCGTTGTTCCCCTGCCAGGCCCTTGCGCGGCGATTGCTGCCCTGAGCGCTGCAGGTCTGCCTTCAGACCGCTTTTGCTATGAAGGTTTTCTGCCTGCCAAATCGAAAGGGCGTCGTGATGCGATGAAAGCCATTGAGGCTGAACCGCGTACGCTTATTTTTTATGAATCCACCCACCGTTTGCTGGATAGCCTGGAAGACATGGTTGCCGTCTGGGGCGAATCCCGCTACGTGGTGTTGGCGCGTGAGTTGACCAAAACCTGGGAAACCATTCACGGTGCGCCGGTTGGCGAACTGCTGGCGTGGGTCAAGGAAGATGAAAACCGTCGTAAAGGCGAAATGGTGCTGATTGTCGAAGGACACAAAGCGCAAGAAGACGACCTTCCGGCTGATGCGCTGCGTACGTTGGCCTTATTGCAGGCAGAGCTGCCGCTGAAAAAGGCCGCCGCACTGGCCGCTGAGATCCACGGCGTGAAGAAGAATGCGCTGTATAAGTACGCGCTGGAACAGCAGGGGGAGTAAGAAGGCCTGGATTAATCACCGGCTTGTCGGAAGAAATGTCGGAAGAAATGTCGGAAGAAATGTCGGAAGAAATGTCGGAAGAAATGTCGGAAGAAATTGCTGAAAGCGTTGCAGTTAAAAGGCAAACTGCAACGCGTTGCTGCGTCAGGGGGATGTGGCGGTTGCTGTAAATTTTATTTATCAGGATATTGTGAGCCGTCAATCAGGCAACTGACATTGCGGTGCAACCATAAAAATGAAGCAGGAATAGTAGTAGTAACGGAGGCGGCTAGGTATTTTTCTACCGCATCGTGCTTCCCTTCACCTGCTATCAGCAACAAAATCTCTTTTGCATTCAGGATGTCTTTCAATCCCAGCGTAATGCCGTGAGTCACACGACTACCAGCTGTTTTTAACATGTCATGATGGCGCGTTTTCTCCTCAAGTACGCTGATATGGCAAAACGGCTCCAGGAGCTCTGTGGGTTCATTCAATCCCAAATGGCCATTTTTGCCTATTCCGAGCAGACATAAATCGAGGCCGCCTCGGCTGGCAATAATCTCTGTGATGCGCTCGCATTCCTGCTCGTTAACATTTTCAGATTGAAAACCAACCAACTGTTCAGCTCGTAAACCCAGCGGTTGAGCGATGTGTTGTTGCAGGAAAGATTCACACGTTGCAGGAGAGTTCAACGGAATACCGACCCACTCATCCAATTTCACGAAAACCACTCGATTAAAATCGATATTACGTTGGTTAATTTTCTCGACAAAGTAGCGATATGTGAGAAGGGGGGTGCCTCCTGTTGCCAGACAGATGGTTGCATCAGGTTTATTCTGTATCAGCGTAATTAACTGTTCGCTGGCGCGATCGCTCAATACGTCATAATTGTCGCAATACTGAATATATTGCATTTTTCGAGTCCTTTTGAAGTAGGGTGTTGCAGGCTGCTTCACCCTTATTTCGTTTAAAGTATGCCGAGTGCTGAAGAGATAATTGACAGTACAAACGTCACGCCGATTAACAGTACTGGATGTGCTTTTTTCACCCGCAACAGGTAGTACATCAGTAACGTGTAGCCCATCGGTAAAATATTCGGGAATACTTTATCGAAAAAATCCTGCTGTAATGCCACGCTGTGGGTACTGTCGATTGCAAAAGAAGTTACAACGTTAATGTGCACATAGGATGCGATAAGCCCGCCAATAACTGTGATCCCGAGGATCGTTGCTGAGCGGGCGATCATCTGCGAATTTTCTCGTACTTTGTCGATAGCTTTAACACCTACCGAGTAACCGACATGCGTCCAGCCGACGCGCAAGAAAAAGATCATCAAATAAACGGCGAAAAACAAAATTGGTCCCAGTATGTTTCCCTGGCTGGCGAAAGATGAACAGATCCCCGCCATAATAGGCAGTAAGGTGAACCAGAAAATGGCATCGCCGATCCCGGCGATAGGTCCAAATAGCGCCACTTTCAAGCCTTTAATTGTGTCGCGGTTTTCCCTCTTTTCTTCCATTGAGATCAATAATCCCATTAGAAAACCGACCAGATTAGGATGGGTATTGATAAATTCTAAATGGTCTTTCATCGCCGCGCTTAGACCGGCTTTATCATCCTTATAAATTTTTTTTAGTACCGGGAGCATAGCCCAGGTAAAACCACCTGCCTGCATCCTTTCATAGTTAAAGCTGGCCTGAAGAAATGACGAGCGAAAGCCAAGGCGAGTAATGTCTTTTTTACTGATTTCAGATCCCATTGCTATAGTCCTCTTCTTCATTGTTTTTATTAGTGGCAAGTTGAGCCTGCTGTTTGGCTTTCGCATTGAAAAATTCATATACGGCGAAGCCTGCGCCCAATACGGCGACGGGCAGTAGGTTGTTAACCTGGATGTAGCAGACGAAGAGGAAGCCAGCAATCAGGTAAGGTATGTACTGTGCTTTGAACATCACGCGGAGCAACAAACCAAAACCAACAGCAGGCAAAATGCCCCCCGCCACTTCAAATCCATGTGTTAACCAGGCGGGCATGGCTTTTACCAGTGACTGCATAGCGCCCTGTGCCAGATACGTACACAGGAAGGCGATGATGGCGTATGAAGAAGCAACAATCAGTGTTGTCAGCCAGTTCAGACGCGTAAATGCGCTTGTGTTTGCTTCTCTCGCACAGTTATCGGCTTTTGCCATAAACAGAGAGAATGCTGAGTAAAAGAACAATATTACGTATTGCATTAGAAGGCTGAAGGGCAAACCAAGACCGATGGCTGTTTTGGCATCCACGCCGGTAGACCATGCGATAACAGTGGTCATTAAACCGGCCATTATTGGATTGGGTGGCTGTACGCCGCCCGCTGGCGTCAGGCCAGCAAAAGCCAACTCGGTCAAACCACCTGTTATTAGGCCAATATGAATATCACCCAGAATAGCGCCGGTTAAAGTACATACAATAATCGGTCTGAATAAAAACAAGGCTTCCAGCCAAAAGTCGATTCCAAGAAAGAAAACTAATGCAGCCAGGGATATACCCTGAATAAGGGTTATTTCATGCATATATATCACCTCAAGAAAATAAATCCTTTTATTATGAAAAAGTTGTTTAGCCTTTTAATCAGGAATCTGTTCTTTTTGATCTCCAGGGACATCCTGAATAAAAATATGAACACCCTGTTTTTTTATAAAATGCAGGTCATCAAGATCTTGTTCATTAACGTAAACTTTGCTGCTTATCTGTTTTTTGCCTTCAGAGAAATGCATGTTACCCACATTGACATCGTTCAGTTGAATACCTCCTTCGAGCAATCTTCTTACTGTTTGTGGCGTCCGACAAATAAGAAAAATTTTCTGATGTGGTGCGGCCTTACCGATAACGTTTATGGTTTTATCTATGGAAAAAAAGCGGATGCCAAAACCGTAAGTTTCAGCAGTGATGCTCATTAATTTCTGCTGAATCTCATCTTGAGCAACGTCATCATCAATAACGACCAACAAGTTAGCACCAATTGTGGATGTCCATGTGACGCCAACCTGTCCATGTACTAATCGGTTATCAATGCGGGTTAACAGAATTTTTGGACCACTCATATTTTAATCCTCACCATAAAAAGATTGAATTACATTGATTATTGAAATATATTATTATTGCAGTATCAAGTTTATGAATTTATTCAGCGTAATTTAAATGCTATATATCTCTATTATTCGAATAATGAGTGCTAACAGACATTATGCAGATAGCACTCAAGAATAAAAAAGAAATATAACGATGGTCACGATAATTCGCGGACAGCCATCAATTTGTTTGCTGAGCCGCATACATTAATTTTGCTACGCACCACTTCTTTCATCGCATCCATACCGACCCGCATATAATAACGGGGATCATTACCTTGTGGATTTTCCGCAAACCACGCTTTGACTGCATCGGCAAAAGCAATCTTCAGCTCGGTAGCAACGTTAACTTTGCACACACCAAGTTCGATCGTGCGGCGGACGTATTCGTCAGGGACATCGCTTGCGCCATGTAGTACCAGTGGAACGTCGACTACTTCACGAATTTCACCCAGCCGTTGGAAATCGATTTTAGGCGTTTTGGTGTAGAGGCCGTGAGCCGTACCAATGGCGACTGCAAGGCTGTCTACGCCGGTACGCTCAACAAACTGTTTGGCTTCTTGTGGATCGGTGAGGAAGGCGCTTTCGGCATCCACGCTCATGTCATCTTCAACACCGCCGAGGCGACCTAACTCTGCTTCGACGCTGCAATCTTTGGCATGGCAAAAATCTACGACGGATTTAACCAGTTTCACGTTTTCTTCAAACGGGAAATGGCTGCCGTCGATCATTGCGCTGCGTACTCCTGCATTTACTTTGCGGCGAATATCGTCCAGAGACTCATGATGATCGAGATGTAACGCCAGCGGCATGTCGTAGCTGGTGGAATAAGCGCTGCACAGTGCATAGATCTCTTCCAGTGCAATATGCTTAAAGGTACCTGGGGTTCCGGCGAGGATCACCGGCGATCGCATTTCATTGCATACTTCAAGGATCGCCTGGATCGTCTCGGCGTTATGAATGTTGAAGGCGGGTACGGCGTAGCCTTTTTTTTGTGCATCCAGCAGGAGGTATTTTGTGGAAATAATGCTCATATAACGATCCTTTTAGGCGTTCCAGGGATGAATAACAACGCCCTGTACAACGCGGTTCACAGTGCCGCTGGCAGAAGGCGTATCCGGTGTATTGCCGATGTTAATGGATTGCGTCAAAGCAAAGACCTGGGCGTAGATCAGGAAGCAGAACGCTAATTCCATATCAATGAAAGAGCGTGCTGGCGGCAGCAGAATATGTGGGCCAGCTTCAATTACTTCATGGGTTTGTGCGGCAATTGCGACAACTCGTAGCGCCTGACGATCGCGGCGTAACTCTGCCAACAGATCGAGATCGTACTGACGTGTATAGGGGTGGCTGGAAACAAAAACCACTACCAGCGTTTCGTTATCAACCAGCGACTTTGGACCGTGACGAAAGCCGGTCGGGGAGTCATAAAATGCAGCCAGTTTACCCGCAGTCAGTTCCAGAACTTTCAGTGCCGATTCACGCGCAACTCCCTGTAATCCACCGCTACCAAGGTAGACGATCCGTTTCCACGGATCATTGCCGAACACACCGTCGCTGAAATCGCCCAGTGAAGTCAGGATCGCCTGGCACCGATCGGCTACGTCGCGGAAGGTCTGACTATTGATTTTCTCTGGGGCGAATACTGCCAGGCAACTGGCCATCATGGTGGTAATGCTGCTGGTCATGGCAAAACCACGGTCATGTGTCTCTGCGGGCATTAACAGAGCAAAGGCATTGTCGCTTGCGACTGCGTTTTGATACAGGCAACCAGCTTCGTTACAGGTGATTGGCAGGTGATAACACTCAGATACAAACTGATTAGCCAGTTCTACTGCAGCAACGCTTTCTGGGCTGTTACCTGAGCGAGCGAAAGAAACTAGCAGCAGTGGATGTGCGGGATTCAGATAATCCATCGGATTGGTGACCAGGTCAGTGGTCGGAACGGCAGTGATGTTTTTTCCGGTGTAGCTTGCCAGCCACGGGGCGATGATGTCGCCAATGAATGCTGAGGTCCCGGCCCCGGTTAGTACGATCCGCAGATCGTTTTTGCGCAACAATGGCGCAAGAAAGCTATCAATGGCGGATCGAATATTGTCGATATTGGTGAGAGAACGGATCCAACTGGCAGGTTGTTGACGGATCTCTTCTTCGGTCCAGGTGCCCGTTACCGCAGTAACAGGGGTATAGGTTTCTGGCATAACTTAAGTCCTTAGTCTTGTAAAATCCACATAAGACGCTGGCGAAAATATCGCTATCTTTCGTTTCGTTTCATTTGCTCATATAATCTATTAATTAAAATCTATAGAAAAGAAATCGAAAGGTCAATAAGATGAAATGAAATAAAACGAAAATTGTGATCGTGAGAGCGAGGGATGTAATTATCTTATTGATCTATAAAGATAAGAGTTGTTGTAAGGTGGTTGAGTATTTCCTTAAGCGAAAGGAAAAGAAAGGCCTTGCGATCAAAGATCGCAGGCCAACACAAGACAAAATGAAAGGTCAAAGGGGGAGAGCCTGACCCTGAATCCAGATCTGTTGTAAATGCAGCCCGCTATTAAGCGCGATCGCGTCGGCACGTTTACCCACTGCTAACGATCCCAGTTGGCGATCGATTCCCAACAGACGTGCAGGGTGGAGAGAGGCCATATGAATTGCCTCTTCTGCCGTTATCCCGGTGAACTCGATCATATTTCGTACGGCTGCATCAACCGAGAGCGTGCTGCCAGCCAGGCCACCGGACGTGGTACGCACAATTCCGCTGCGCATTTCCACTTGCTCACCGCAGAGCGAATAGCGCCCGTCAGGCATTCCTGCTGCCTGCATGGCATCTGTGATCAGCACCAGTCTCTCTTTCGCGCAACAGCAGCACAGCTTCATGGCCGCCGGGTGGACATGGTGTCCGTCAGCGATAAGCTCCAGCCAGGCGCGAGGGTCGGTTAACCCTGCGCCAACCATACCGGGCTCCCGGTGATGTAAGCCAGTCATACCGTTATAGCAGTGAACCAATCCATCAGCACCTGCATCAAAGGCCGCGCGGGTTTGTTCCCAGTTGGCTGCGCTGTGGCCCAGCATCACTCGGACGTTGCGCCGCTTCAGATATTCGATAGCCTGCAATGCGCCAGTTTTTTCTGGTGCCAGCGCAACGACGCGCAATGTGTGCTGGGAAACCGTAATCAGTTCATCCAGTTCACTGAGCTCCAGTTCCCTGAAAAGCTCAGGCGGGTGCGCCCCTTTGTTCTGCGGCGTAAAATATGGGCCTTCAAGATAACTGCCCAGCACCTGTGCGCCAGGCCCGCCGGAATGGTAGCGACGGGCAATACGCTCCAGCGCACTGTGAATATCCGGTAGTGGAGCGGTGACGGTAGTGGGTAGCCAGTTGGCTACCCCTTCACGCGCTTTGTGCATCGCCAGTTTGTCGAGCGTATCCGGTGCCTCATCCATCACATCGACGCCTGCACCACCATGTACGTGGGTATCAATGTAAGCTGGACAAAGCAGTTCAGCGTCGCGCTTCATAACTCCGGATGGGATTGGCTCTATTGCTGCAATGATACCGTCTTCAATATATAACTGATGATCATCCAGCCATCCTTGTTCGGTTAGTAGACGCCTGGCGCGCAATCGCTTTGTCATATCCCTTCCTCAACGGGTTTTTCCTCGCGACAGCGTCCCAGCTCGTCCACCAGACTGGTTAAACCCCTGTGTCCGCACTCCAACGCCTGCACACGAAACGCTTCGCTGCTCAGGCCGTCGCGCTCCAGCACCATCTCCAGTAGCAGTTGTAGATTGGTACCGGTGATCACTTCAGTACCTTGCCTTTGCATGGCCAGCGTAGAAGCTACGCGAAATGGCGTCCCGCCCAACAGGTCTGTTAGAAACACGATGTCTTGCTGAGCATCCAGTTCACTCACTGCCTGTTCAAGTTGCGAGGTGAGTAAGGCTGTGGTTGAGGTTTCCGGAAAGTCGATGGCGATGAACTGAGTCTGTTCACCCAAAATCTGTTTCATCGCTTTTTCCATTCCGCTGGCAAACCCGCCATGGCCCGTCAAAATAATACCTAACATCTACAACCCCTTATATTTACAGGAAGTGACAGAACTTACCTACGACGCCAAGCACCACGGTAATGGCGATAAGACGAAGAGGACTCCAGCCACGACGGACCAGCCAGAACATAGTTAATGTGTAGACCAGCGGTAAAAATGCTGGCATCAATTTGTCTATAACGTCTGTTTGCAGTTTCACAACCGCGTCGCCAGCAGTAATTTCCAGCGTAGTGCTCAGGCGAACATAGGTCGCTACCAGCGCGCCGATCACCGTCATCCCAACGATGGATGCAGCATGTCCAACCTTTTTGGTGTTAGCTTTTATTAGCGGGATGGCAGCAACGCCCATTCGATAAGCATAGTGTGCTAGCCCAAAGCGCAGACCAAGATGAACCACGTTAAACATAACAATAAAGACAACTGCGCCAAGAATAGAACCTTGCAGCGCCAGACTGGCCCCGATACCACCGCAAATAGGCAATAACGTTAACCAGAACATGGCATCACCGATACCGCCAAGTGGAGCACCTACGGCAATCTTGGTGCTTTGAATACTGTTTACATCCTGCTTGGAGCGTTCCATCGCAAGGATAATCCCGATAACAAACGTGACCAGGAACGGGTGCGTGTTGAAGAAGCCCATATGGCCTTTCATCGAACGCGCCAGATCGCGCTTGTTGGTATGGATCTTTTTCAGTGCAGGTAACAGGCCGTACAACCATCCTGATGCCTGCATACGTTCGTAGTTAAAAGAGGCTTGTAATAACATTGAACGCCAGGCAACACGGTTGATATCTTTTTTCGTCAGCTCGGCACCGATATTCTGGTCTTCGTAGACGTTTTCATTGATGCCGGACAGCAGCGTTTCTTCGGTTTCGGAAACGTTCGGCAGAGCCGTTTGATTAGATGCCATCTTCGAATTCCTCTTTTTGTGCTGCGGGAGCTGTAGGTTCAGGTGATTTACGCAGAAAATCGATCAGCGCCATTGCCAGTGCTGCTGCTGCGATCGCCAGAACAGGGAGTTTGAGCCAGGCTGCGGCTACAAAACCCAGGATGAAGTAGGGGATATAGACGTTTTTCATCATGATTTTCAGCAGTACGGCGAAGCCGATAGCTGGCATGATGCCGCCTGCCACGCCGAGGCCGTCAATCAGACGAGTCGGCAGAACATCTATAGCGGTTTTGGCATGTTCCGCACCAAAGTAAATCGGCAGGAACGCGCATAAAAAATAGAAGGTCCCCAGCGCCAGCAACGCCAAATAGTTGACCCGCTCAATTCCTGCGGTATCGGCATTTGCTGCCATGCGATCGCACCGAGCCATCACCCCTGACATCACAGAGAACAGGAAGGTAATCCCCATCTGTACCGCTACGGCGAACGGTACCGCCACTCCTACGGCAACTTCGGGTTTTACTCCTGTCGTTATGGCAAACGTGGTTCCCACGATAGTGCCGATAATCACGTTTGGCGGCTGAGCCCCAGCCAGCGGGGCCAGGCCCATCCACACCAGTTCCAGCGTACCACCTGTCAAAATACCGGTATGCAGATCGCCCAGAATCAGGCCGACCAGCGGCCCGAGAACAACCGGGCGGTGCATGTGCGTTAACCCGTTGAACATATCCAGGCCTGCAATAAAGGCGAGAATACCCAACGCAAAAGCCTGCAACAGACTAATTTCCATTGTGAATACCTCAGAGAAGTTTATAGAGGTCCTGGGCGGCTTCTGTTGGAACGCCCTGAACGAAGCACTCCACCCCAGCGGCTTTTAGCCCGTTGAACGCCGTAATATCGGCAGCGTCTACAGAAACCGTTTTGGCGATTTGTTGCTTGCCGTTGGCATAGTGCATATTGCCAACGTTGATACGGTTAACAGGAACACCGCCTTCAACCAGACGGAAGAAATCCGCAGGCGATTTGCAAACCAGCAGAATTTTCTGGCGATTGGCGGCACGGTGAATATTGTCGATCACTTTTTGTAGTGACCAGAAGCGTACGGCGATCCCTTCTGCCAGTACCATTTCCATCAGGTTTTGCTGTACTGGGTCTTCAGCCACTTCATCGTTAGCGACCAGCACCAGATTTGCCCCCGCAAATCCGACCCATTGCACACCAACCTGACCGTGAATCAGACGTTCATCAATGCGACTTAATACAATGTTTGGCATGGTATTTTTCTCTTTTTTGTTATTCGTTACGATCTGGAGCACCCAGGCAGGCGCAGTGATATTGCTGCAGTATGTCCTGAATATGGTTAATGATGAGTTCTCGCGGTGTGGCGCTGAGATCTCCCCCGCGCACTTTTACGTACTGCAAGGGTAAATACTGGCTAATTAGCGGCAGTGGAATGGGGTCATCCGCCAGATTACGCACCAGACGTTCGAATGCTTCATCAATCTGGTTGTCCGGCCAGTAGTAACGAACCCGATCGGAGTAGCTATAACCGCGGGCCAAACGGCGCGCGTTGCCATCGCCGTGATAGTGGCTCTGCCAGTATTCTGGTCGATCAAGCATCACGCTTTCCAGCACATGTCGCAGGCCTGAACTGGCTTTTGCTGGCAGCAATTCTTCTTCAATAGCGGCTAACGAAAACAGTGCTTCACGTAGGGCGAAGGTCAGCGCGGGTCCCACTTTCAGAATGGCGAAGTGATCTATCACCAGTTGGCGCAAGGACTGTGGCGTTTGGTAATCGGTAGAATGCGCTTCAAAAACCAGCGTGTCGTAGTCTTCCACCATTTTGCTGAGTGCCACGGCTTTCTGCGGTTGATAATCAATGATGTGTGTGTGGTCGAATTCAACGCCAGGTTGTACCACCAGGGCGATAATACGCGGCCAGATACCTTCCAGCCCGCGCTTTTCAAAGGCGTGATAATGGGCCTGTAACGTTGCACGTGCGGCATCCGGCGTTGTTACCGCCAGTTCGGTTAACGCTTCGTGAGCGCCACCAGGTACCGGAACTTCTGTGCCGATCACATAGACCAGGTCAGACTCACCAAAATGTGCCATACAGGTTTCTTCGGCTACTTTTGCCAGGCGTGCGGCGCGCTCGGCGACGATTTCATCAGTCAGGGGAACCGGGTCGTTAGTACACGACATGCTGCAATCGAGGTGGATCTTTTTAAAGCCTGCGGCGACATAACTCTTGATCAGATCGACAGCGTTGCCCATTGCCTCTTCTGCTGGCAGATTTTGCCAACGGTTTGGCCCAAGATGGTCCCCGCCGAAAATCAGCATATCCTGAGAAAAATTAAGCGAGTCGGCTAAACGGCAGACAAAACTGCGAAAATCGGCTGGAGTCATCCCCGTATAGCCGCCAAACTGGTCAACCTGATTAGAGGTTGCTTCGATCAACAGCGGTGTATGATTGGCATGGGCGTAGCGTATTGCGGCTTCCAGTACGATTGGATGTGCGGAACAAACGGCATAAATCCCGTTTGCCTTCCCCCATTTATGCTGCTCGACCATTTTAGTTAGATGTTTCACTTTCCTCTCCAGGTCAGATAACTGCGACATCATTCTTTCGTTTTGTTTCATTTAATACTGCATCATGGTGGTATAAAAATAAAACGAAAGATAATGGTTTTCCGATCTGTTTCACAAAAGAAACGCAATGAAAGGTTTCAGCGTAAGTCTGTCTGGCTCTTACCCGTTTACGGGGCTTGCATTCACGTAAAAGAAAGGCGTTAATAGACAAAACGAAATAAAACGAAAGATTCAACTAAAGGATTTCATATGAGTAACACCGAGTCCTCTGCAGACAAGCGCGTTATCGGCACTAGCGAAAGACGTGAGCAGATCATCCAGCGATTACGGCAGCAGGGAAGCGTTCAGGTTAACGATCTTTCTTTATTTTTTGGCGTCTCCACGGTCACTATTCGTAACGACCTCGCCTTTCTGGAAAAACAGGGGATTGCGGTACGCGCCTATGGTGGAGCACTGATTTGCGAAAGCAATGCGCTTGTTGTGGAGCCTTCTGTTGAAGATAAGAGCTCACTCAATACGGCGGTAAAACGCAGTATTGCCAGAGCCGCCGCGGAGTTGATCAAACCGGGGCACCGCGTGATTCTCGACTCCGGTACCACGACGTATGAAATTGCCCGCCTGATGCGCCAGCAAACCAACGTCATTGCTATGACTAACGGTATGAATGTCGCCAATGCGTTACTGGAAGCCGAAGGGGTTGAGCTGCTGATGACCGGCGGCCATTTGCGTCGTCAGTCGCAATCATTTTATGGCGATCAGGCAGAGCAATCGCTACAAAATTATCACTTCGACATGCTGTTTCTTGGCGTTGATGCCATCGATTTAGAGCGTGGTGTTAGCACACACAACGAAGATGAAGCGCGTCTCAACCGTCGGATGTGTGAAGTGGCTGAGCGTATCATTGTCGTTACTGACTCGACGAAGTTTAACCGCTCCAGCCTGCATAAGATCATTGATACCCAGCGGATTGATATGATTATTGTTGATGAAGGTATTCCAGAGGATAGTCTGGAAGGTTTACGTAAACATGGGATTGAGGTTGTTCTGGTGAGTATCTGATAAAAAAGTCGGGAAGTTTGCGAACTCCCCGACCTGTAATCGAATTTAGCTTTCAGGAATCAGGTCACTGGCGCCGGGTTAAACACCGCCAGTTGGTTATGCAGTCCCCATTGATCCGAGAAGGTTTTCTTACGCCCGCTGGCGACGTCGAGAATAAACTCGAACAGTTTCAGACCCACGTCTTCAATGGTTTCTTCCCCGGTGGCGATGGTGCCTGCGTTGATGTCCATCAGGTCAAACCAACGGTTGGCCAGCTCGGTACGGGTCGCCATTTTTATCACCGGCACGGCCATCAGGCCGTACGGCGTACCGCGACCGGTGGTGAACACCTGCACGGTGATCCCGGAAGCGACCTGCTGCGTACCGCAGACAAAATCACTGGCGGGTGTAGCCGCGTAAATCAGGCCACGTTTGGTTGGGCGTTGACCCGGCGACAAGACTTCGACAATCGCGCTCTTGCCAGACTTGGCAATAGAACCCAGCGCTTTTTCCACCACGTTTGCCAGACCGCCTTTCTTGTTGCCTGGAGAAGGGTTGGCGCTGCGATCCGTTTTGCCCATATCAAGGTAGTTATCGTACCAGGCCATCTCTTCAAGCAGGCGTTTACCTACTTCTTCGTTAATCGCACGTGGGGTCAGAAGATGGATGGCATCGCGCACTTCGGTAACCTCAGAGAACATTACAGTGGCGCCGCAGCGTACTAACAGGTCGGAGGCATAACCGACCGCCGGGTTGGCCGTCACGCCGGAAAACGCATCGCTGCCGCCGCACTGCATGCCGACCACCAGTTCTGACGCCGGGCAGGTTTCACGCTGGCGTTGATTGAGTTTTGCCAGATGGCGTTCGGCCACCTGCAAAATATCGGCAACCATCGATTGAAAGCCAACGTGTTTTTCATCCTGCAGGCTGACGATGCTGGCGCTGTCGACCGGAATACTTTTCACATCGTGCGTGCCTTCCAGCAGGCGCTCTGGCTGCAGTTTTTCGCAGCCGAGGCCAATGACCATCACTTCACCGCCAAAGTTCGGGTTTAGCGCAATATTGTGAATGGTACGAATCGGCACGATGGCGGCTGGGGCATTAATCGCCACGCCGCAGCCGTACAGGTGATTGAGTCCGACCACGCCGTCAACGTTCGGGTATTTGGGCAGCAGATCGCGCTCAATGATTTTCACCACATAATCCACCACGCCCGCCACGCAGTGCACACTGGTGGAAATACCGAGCAGATTCTTGGTGCCGACACTACCGTCTGCATTGCGATAACCTTCGAAGGTGTAACCCTCAAGAGGCGGCAGCGGCTCTGGCACTTTGGTTGCCAGCGGCAGCGTCTCCAGCGGCGGGGCCTTGGGTAGCTCAACCATTGATTCATCAATCCAACTGCCGCGTGGGATATCGCGAACGGCATAGCCTATCACTTCGCCATAACGCACAATTTCGCCGCGAACAGGAATATCCAAGAGCGCCACTTTATGTCCCTGGGGAATATGTTCAATGAGTTCCAGTCCGTCTGGAAAACGCGTCCCAGCTTTCAGACCATTGTCATTGACAATTATCGCCACATTATCTGTTTCGTGAACTTTAATATAAAACGCCGTTGGCGATTCTTGTCTGATTTCGATGTCGGCCATTGTCCAGTATTCTCCAACAAGGTGGTGATAATAGTGTGGATATTTATATTTTGAATCTAATTATAAGTAATAAAGATTCGGTATCGTGAAATAAGAATGTCAGGAGTTTATCGCCAAGAATGTGATGATGATCACTTAAACTCAGCAAGGCCGCCCCACCAGGGGTAGCAATACGTAAATGTGTGCATTAGCGCCCATGCATGTGTGCATATGCCCAAAACATTATTTTAATAACGCATGTTTAATGAGCGCTTGCACAATGATTAACGTTGCGCTGCTGATTATACTAAATCACGGTTTCATAGCGTCTGATAAATTATTATGCATTCTTATTATCAGTAATTTATCACCAGGAATATCTACCCAATAATAATAAAAATTTAATGTACCCGAGGTAATTAGAATGATTCTGGATACAGTTGTCGAGAAAAAGAAAGGCACGCACACCCGTTACTTAATATTGCTGATAATATTTATCGTTACAGCCGTTAACTATGCGGACCGTGCAACGCTGTCAATTGCCGGCACGGAAGTGGCGAAAGAGTTACAGCTCAGTGCCATCTCAATGGGGTACATTTTCTCCGCTTTCGGCTGGGCTTACCTGTTAATGCAAATCCCCGGCGGCTGGCTGCTGGATAAGTTCGGTTCAAAGAAAGTCTATACCTACAGCCTGTTCTTCTGGTCGCTGTTTACCTTCCTGCAGGGCTTTGTCGACATGTTCCCGCTGGCCTGGGCGGGTATTTCAATGTTCATCATGCGCTTTATGCTGGGCTTCTCGGAAGCGCCGTCCTTCCCGGCGAATGCCCGTATCGTGGCGGCCTGGTTCCCGACGAAAGAGCGCGGTACGGCGTCCGCAATTTTTAACTCCGCACAGTATTTCTCTCTGGCGCTGTTTTCACCGCTGCTGGGCTGGCTGACCTTCGCCTGGGGCTGGGAACACGTCTTTACCGTGATGGGCGTGATTGGTTTTGTGCTCACCGGACTGTGGGTAAAGTTTATTCATAACCCAACCGATCACCCGCGTATGTCGCAAGAAGAGCTGAAGTTTATCTCTGAAAACGGCGCGGTCGTGGATATGGACCATAAAAAGCCGGGTGATGTGAAGTCAGGCGGTCCTAAATTGCATTATATCAAGCAGTTGCTCACTAACCGTATGATGCTCGGCGTGTTCTTCGGACAGTATTTTATCAACACAATTACCTGGTTTTTCCTCACCTGGTTCCCGATTTACCTGGTACAGGAAAAAGGCATGTCGATCCTGAAAGTGGGCCTGGTGGCTTCGATTCCTGCGCTGTGCGGATTTGCCGGTGGCGTACTCGGCGGCGTGTTCTCTGATTATCTGATTAAACGTGGCCTCAGCATCACTCTGGCACGTAAGCTGCCGATTGTGCTCGGAATGCTGCTCGCCTCGACCATTATTCTGTGTAACTACACCGATAACACCACCCTGGTGGTGGCGCTGATGGCGCTGGCGTTCTTCGGTAAAGGCTTCGGGGCGCTGGGATGGCCGGTGATTTCCGATACTGCGCCGAAAGAGATTGTCGGTCTGTGCGGTGGGGTATTTAACGTATTTGGCAATGTGGCTTCCATCGTCACCCCGCTGGTGATTGGGTATCTGGTGAGCGAGCTGCACTCATTTAATGCTGCGCTGATGTTTGTAGGGTGCTCGGCGCTGATGGCAATGGTTTGCTACCTGTTTATTGTCGGTGACATTAAACGTATGGAATTGCAGAAATAAACAAAGGTGTAAGCGATGAATAACACGATTTTTCCGAATAAGTTTAAAGCGGCTCTCGCGGCGCAACAGATTCAGATTGGCTGCTGGTCTGCATTAGCCAGCCCAATCAGTACCGAAGTTTTAGGCCTGGCGGGTTTTGACTGGCTGGTGCTGGACGGCGAACACGCGCCGAACGACATATCGACGTTTATCCCGCAATTGATGGCGCTGAAAGGCAGCGCCAGCGCGCCGGTAGTGCGTGTACCGACCAACGAGCCGGTAATTATCAAACGCCTGCTGGATATCGGATTTTACAACTTCCTGATCCCGTTCGTGGAGACGGAGGAAGAGGCGGTGAACGCCGTGGCGTCGACCCGCTATCCGCCGGAAGGTATTCGCGGTGTGTCCGTATCCCATCGCGCCAATATGTTTGGCACCGTACCGGACTATTTTGCGCAGTCGAATAAGAACATCACCATCATCGTGCAGATCGAAAGTCAGCAGGGCGTTGATAACGTTGACGCAATCGCGGCGACAGAAGGCGTCGACGGGGTCTTCGTCGGCCCAAGCGATCTGGCTGCGGCGTTAGGCCACCTCGGCAATGCGTCACACCCTGATGTGCAGAAAGCTATCCAGCACATTTTTGCCCGCGCGAAAGCACACGGCAAACCAAGCGGCATTCTGGCCCCGGTAGAGGCGGATGCGCGTCGTTATCTGGAGTGGGGCGCGACGTTTGTTGCCGTTGGCAGCGATCTTGGCGTGTTCCGTTCAGCCACGCAAAAATTGGCTGATTCTTTTAAGAAATAACCACCCTCGACAGTAGAGAGAGATAAAGACATGACAATGAAAGTTGGTTTTATTGGCCTCGGTATTATGGGTAAACCAATGAGTAAAAACCTCCTCAAGGCAGGTTACTCGCTGGTGGTTGCTGACCGTAACCCGGAATCCATTGCGGAAGTAATTGCCGCAGGCGCAGAAACCGCCGCTACGGCGAAAGATATTGCCGAGCAGTGCGATGTGATCATCACCATGCTGCCGAATTCTCCGCATGTGAAAGAAGTGGCGCTGGGTGAGGGCGGCATTATTGAAGGGGCGAAACCGGGGACAGTGCTGATCGACATGAGCTCCATCGCGCCGTTAGCCAGCCGTGAAATCAGCGACGCACTGAAAGCGAAAGGCGTGGATATGCTGGATGCGCCGGTAAGCGGCGGCGAACCGAAAGCCATCGACGGTACTCTGTCAGTGATGGTTGGCGGTGATAAAGCGATTTTTGACAAATATTACGACCTGATGATGGCGATGGCAGGTTCCGTGGTACATACCGGTGATATCGGCGCAGGTAACGTCACCAAGCTGGCGAATCAGGTGATTGTGGCGCTGAACATTGCGGCGATGTCGGAAGCGCTGACGCTGGCGACCAAAGCGGGCGTAAACCCGGATCTGGTGTATCAGGCGATCCGTGGTGGGCTGGCGGGAAGCACCGTACTGGATGCGAAAGCGCCGATGGTTATGGACAGAAACTTTAAGCCGGGTTTCCGTATCGACCTGCATATTAAAGATCTGGCGAACGCGCTGGATACCTCTCATGGCGTTGGCGCTCAGTTACCGCTGACTGCTGCAGTCATGGAGATGATGCAGGCGCTACGCGCAGATGGGCTGGGCACCGCCGATCATAGCGCACTCGCATGCTACTACGAAAAACTGGCGAAAGTGGAAGTCACTCGCTAACAAGAAGGGCGCGGATGCGCGCCCTGTATTTCTTGCCTTGCGCGGCACTGTCAGGCTACATAACTATGAAAATCGTAATTGCCCCAGACTCTTATAAAGAAAGCCTTTCTGCCACCGAGGTAGCTCAGGCAATAGAAAAAGGATTTCGGGAAATTTTCCCCGATGCGCAATATGTTTCTGTCCCGGTTGCCGATGGCGGTGAAGGAACGGTCGAAGCCATGATTGCCGCTACGCAGGGGAGTGAACATTCAGCGTGGGTGACAGGGCCGCTGGGCGAAAAAGTGAATGCCTGCTGGGGCATGTCTGGAGATGGTAAAACCGCGTTTATCGAAATGGCGGCAGCCAGCGGTCTGGCGTTAGTTCCTCCTGAAAAGCGTAACCCGTTAGTCACCACGTCGCGCGGCACCGGGGAGTTGATTTTGCAGGCGCTGGATAGCGGTGCGCAGAGCATCATTATTGGTATTGGCGGCAGTGCGACCAACGACGGCGGCGCGGGTATGGTGCAGGCGCTGGGGGCGAAACTCTGCGACGCCAACGGGACAGAGATTGGCAACGGTGGTGGAAGCCTGGAGAGTCTGAACACCATCGATATAACGGGCCTGGATCCGCGCTTAAAAACCTGCTCAATTCGCGTGGCCTGCGATGTGACCAATCCACTCACCGGCGATACTGGCGCTTCGCGCATTTTTGGCCCGCAGAAAGGGGCGACGGAAGAACGCATTATCGAACTGGACCGCAATCTGTCTCACTATGCCGACATCATTAAAAAATCGCTGCGGGTTGATGTGAAAGACGTTCCTGGCTCTGGTGCGGCAGGCGGAATGGGCGCCGCGTTAATGGCTTTTTTAGGTGCGGAGTTGCGCAGTGGTATTGAGATTGTGACCCAGGCGCTCAATCTGGAAGAGCATATTCATGACTGTACGCTGGTGGTGACCGGAGAAGGGCGGATTGACAGCCAGAGCATTCACGGCAAAGTGCCAGTGGGTGTGGCGAATGTCGCGAAGAAGTACCACAAGCCGGTAATTGGTATTGGCGGCAGCCTGACGCGCGATGTGGAGGTGGTGCATCAATATGGTATCGATGCGGTGTTTAGCGTATTAACCACCATCAGCACGCTGGAAGAGGCCTTTCGTGGGGCATTTGATAATATTTATCGCGCTTCAAGAAACATCGCCGCCACGTTGGCGATAGGAATGCGCAGTGCGGGGTGACAATGCCCCGCAAACCCTCTATACTGCGCGCCGAAGCTGACCAGACAGTCGCCGCTTCGTCGTCGTCCTCTTCGGGGGAGACGGGCGGAGGGGAGGAAAGTCCGGGCTCCATAGGGCAGGGTGCCAGGTAACGCCTGGGGGGGAAACCCACGACCAGTGCAACAGAGAGCAAACCGCCGATGGCCCACGCAAGTGGGATCAGGTAAGGGTGAAAGGGTGCGGTAAGAGCGCACCGCGCGGCTGGTAACAGTCCGTGGCACGGTAAACTCCACCCGGAGCAAGGCCAAATAGGGGTTCACAAGGTACGGCCCGTACTGAACCCGGGTAGGCTGCTTGAGCCAGTGAGCGATTGCTGGCCTAGATGAATGACTGTCCACGACAGAACCCGGCTTATCGGTCAGCTTCACCTCTTTATAAAACCCCGCTTCGGCGGGGTTTTTGCTTTGTAGGCAGACTGTCCACGACGCTATACTCAAAAGAACGCGGCTTATCGGTCAGCTTCACCTCTTTATAAAACCCCGCTTCGGCGGGGTTTTTGCTTTGTAGGCAGACTGTCCACGACGCTATGCTCAAAAGAACGCGGCTTATCGGTCAACTTCACTCTTTATAAAAACCCCGCTTCGGCGAGGTTTTTTGCTTTATAGACCGGATAAGACGTTTACACTGCCATCCGGCAGACGTTTTTCCTGTCGTGTTGTAGTTGGTTCACCACGAATCTGGCCTTTATTTCCCATTCATTTCATCGTTATTTGACCTTTATTTACGCGCTAAACTTCTTTTATCTAAGGGAATGTCTCGCGGGATATTTCATTTTTTGTGATGACTAGCACAAAACGCTGCGCGATACGTTTTTATCGAGAATAATCGAACGCAATCGATCGCCATCACAAAATTAGTGGCTGATAAATCGTACAAAACCACTGTTAATGCAATGTTGCATTTGATGGTTCTTTGTATGTTTTGGTTTAAATATTAATAAATGCAATGTTTCTTTACAAACAAATAAGGCTAAAAAACGTGATGCATAACGTTATTTGACCACTATAAACGATAAAATATAATTATATTTGATAAGTTGCTTATTAAATTTAAGCACTGTTTTGCCTGGTAATTACTCTGTAATTGATTGAAATATAGCCTTTCGTGGTTTTAAGAAATAGCAGGAGAAATGGTGTTGTTATAGCCATAAAAAATCGTTATCCCCCCATCTTTTTTTGATTAAAGTCAGGATAAAGTGAGATCGATATTTCATATCTATATGATTATTAAGTGATTTCAATTTAAATAATAGTCTTACAAAATGTAAGTCAAGGGGATTTGTGAGTGGTAGCACATATCCTCGTTCGCTTAATTTGGTACACTTCCTGCCGTCAACAAAGTAATTAGCGCAGGTCGATATGAATACTATTACACTCCCTAAAACACAGCACTTAGTGGTCTTTCAGGAAGTCATTAGAAGCGGTTCTATCGGCTCAGCTGCAAAAGAATTAGGTTTAACTCAACCGGCTGTCAGCAAAATCATTAATGATGTAGAAGCTTATTTCGGTATTGAGTTAGTCGTACGCAAAAATACTGGTGTGACATTAACTCAGGCAGGTCAGGTTATGCTCTCATGGTCTGAATCTATTACCCGTGAAATGAAGAACATGGTTGATGAGATGAACAGCATGACGAGCAATGCGGTCGTTGATGTGTCGTTTGGCTTTCCTTCACTGATTGCCTTCACCATCATGTCCGGCATGATTAAAAAATTCAAAGAAGTGTTCCCGAAAGCGCAGGTTTCCATGTATGAAGCTCAGCTCTCCTCGTTCTTACCTGCGATTCGTGACGGGCGTCTGGATTTCGCGATCGGTACGCTGAGTGATGAGATGAAACTGCACGATCTGCATGTTGAACCGCTCTTTGAGTCAGACTTCATCCTGGTTGCCAGCAAGTCCCGAACATGCACCGGCATCACCTCGCTGAGCGCGTTGAAAAACGAACAGTGGGTGTTGCCACAAACGAATATGGGGTACTACAGTGAACTTCTAACCACGTTACAAAATAATGGCATCAGCAGTGAAAACATCGTTAAAACAGACTCCGTCGTTACGATTTATAATCTTGTTCTCAATGCTGATTTCTTAACAGTAATTCCCTGCGATATGACCACACCATTTGGCTCAAACCAGTTTATTACTATCCCGGTAGAAGAAACCTTACCCGTCGCGCGTTATGCCGCCGTATGGTCGAAAAATTATCGAATTAAAAAAGCAGCATCTATTTTGGTGGAATTAGCCAAAGAGTATTCATCATATAATTGTCGGAGACGAAGGCAATTAATTGAAATTGATTAAAGATTGAATTTGTTTTAACACGAAATCAACGCCATCTGTCTATTTCTGACAATGGTCACGGCTATCTATTTACTTTAATACCCTAGTAAGAGGTTCTAATGCACATTACATACGATCTCCCAGTTGCAATTGAAGATATCCTCGAAGCGAAAAAAAGACTGGCGGGGAAAATTTATAAAACGGGAATGCCTCGCTCTAACTATTTTAGTGAACGTTGCAAAGGGGAAATTTTCCTCAAGTTTGAAAATATGCAGCGTACCGGTTCATTTAAAATCCGTGGTGCGTTTAACAAGCTCAGTTCATTAACCGAAGCTGAAAGATGTAAGGGCGTGGTGGCTTGCTCTGCAGGTAACCATGCGCAAGGGGTTTCTCTCTCCTGCGCCATGCTCGGAATCGACGGCAAAGTGGTCATGCCGAAAGGCGCGCCGAAGTCTAAAGTTGCTGCAACCTGCGATTATTCCGCAGAGGTTGTGCTGCACGGCGACAACTTCAACGACACCATCGCTAAGGTTAGCGAGATTGTGGAAACTGAAGGCCGTATCTTTATTCCGCCATATGATGACCCGAAAGTGATTGCTGGTCAGGGCACTATTGGTCTGGAAATTCTGGAAGACCTGTACGATGTCGATAACGTGATTGTGCCAATTGGCGGTGGCGGACTGATTGCTGGTATTGCGGTGGCAATTAAATCTATTAACCCGACTATTAAAATTATTGGCGTACAGTCTGAGAATGTTCATGGCATGGCGGCTTCTTTCCACGCTGGAGAAATAACCACGCACCGAACGACCGGCACCCTGGCGGATGGTTGTGACGTTTCCCGCCCGGGTACTTTAACGTATGAAATTGTTCGTGAGTTGGTGGATGACATTGTCCTGGTCAGCGAAGATGAAATTCGCAACAGCATGGTGGCATTAATTCAGCGAAATAAAGTTGTGACTGAAGGTGCCGGCGCGCTGGCTTGCGCAGCATTATTAAGCGGGAAATTAGATAGCTATATCCAGAACAGAAAAACAGTCAGCATTATTTCTGGCGGTAATATCGACCTTTCTCGTGTATCTCAAATTACTGGTTTAGTTGACGCTTAATATACTTCGTTGAGGATAGGATATGAGTACTACTGATAGCATTGTATCCAGCCAGACAAAACAGTCGTCCTGGCGCAAATCGGACACCACCTGGACACTGGGTTTATTTGGTACAGCCATCGGCGCCGGGGTGCTGTTCTTCCCTATCCGCGCAGGTTTTGGCGGACTGATCCCCATTCTGATAATGCTGGTGTTAGCATACCCCATCGCCTTCTATTGCCACCGTGCGCTGGCACGCCTGTGTCTTTCCGGTTCTAACCCTTCCGGTAACATCACAGAAACGGTTGAAGAGCACTTTGGTAAAACAGGCGGCGTGGTTATCACGTTCCTCTACTTCTTTGCGATTTGTCCGCTGCTGTGGATTTATGGCGTCACCATTACCAACACCTTTATGACCTTTTGGGAAAACCAGTTGCAGATGCCAGCGTTAAACCGTGGCTTCGTGGCACTGTTCCTGCTGCTGCTGATGGCATTCGTCATCTGGTTTGGTAAGGATCTGATGGTTAAAGTGATGAGCTACCTGGTATGGCCGTTTATTGCCAGCCTGGTGCTGATCTCTCTGTCTCTGATTCCTTACTGGAACTCTGCGGTTATCGATCAGGTTGATCTCAGCAATATCGCTCTGACTGGCCATGACGGCATCCTGGTTACCGTGTGGCTGGGTATTTCCATCATGGTGTTCTCTTTCAACTTCTCACCTATCGTTTCTTCCTTCGTGGTCTCTAAACGTGAAGAGTATGAGAAAGATTACGGTCGCGAATTTACCGAACAGAAATGTTCAAAAATCATCTCTCGCGCCAGTATGCTGATGGTTGCCGTGGTGATGTTCTTTGCCTTTAGCTGCCTGTTCACGCTCTCTCCGGCAAACATGGCGGATGCGAAAGCGCAGAACATTCCAGTACTGTCTTACCTGGCGAACCACTTCGCTTCACTGTCCGGTTCGAAGTCCACCTTCGCGACCGTTCTGGAGTACGGCGCTTCAATCATCGCACTGGTTGCTATCTTCAAATCTTTCTTCGGCCACTACCTGGGCACGCTGGAAGGTCTGAACGGTCTGGTGCTGAAGTTTGGTTACAAAGGCGATAAAACTAAGGTTTCCGCTGGCAAACTTAATACCATCAGCATGATCTTCATCATGGGCTCCACCTGGGTTGTGGCTTACGCCAACCCGAACATCCTGGACCTGATTGAAGCAATGGGCGCGCCGATTATTGCCTCTCTGCTCTGCCTGCTGCCGATGTATGCCATCCGTAAAGCGCCGTCACTGGCGAAATACCGTGGCCGTCTGGATAACGTGTTTGTTACCGTGATTGGTCTGCTGACTATCCTGAACATTGTCTACAAACTGTTTTAATCCTTAAGCTCAGGATGAGCGGAGTAGTGAAATGAATGAGTTTCCGGTAGTACTGGTTATTAACTGTGGTTCGTCTTCCATTAAATTCTCAGTGCTGGATGCAGCGAACTGTGAAGTTTTAATGGCGGGAATCGCGGACGGTATTAACTCTGAAAATGCGTTCATAGCAATTAATGGAGGAGAGCCAGCTAAGCTGGCTCACCACAGCTACGAAGACGCATTAAAAGCAATCGCCGTTGAACTGGAAAAACGTAATTTAATGGACAGCGTGGCCTTAATTGGCCACCGCATTGCCCACGGTGGAAATATCTTTACCGAATCAGCAATTATTACTGACGACGTTATCGATAATATTCGCCGGGTATCGCCTTTAGCACCGTTACATAATTATGCGAACCTCAGTGGGATTGAATCCGCACAGCACCTTTTCCCAGGCGTGCAGCAGGTTGCGGTATTTGATACCAGCTTCCACCAGACGATGGCCCCTGAGGCCTATCTTTACGGTCTACCGTGGAAATATTTTGAGGAGTTAGGCGTTCGTCGTTATGGCTTCCACGGCACGTCGCACCGCTATGTATCTCAGCGAGCGCATGAGCTTCTTGAGCTGCAGAGTGATGACTCCGGTCTGGTTGTGGCTCACCTGGGGAACGGCGCGTCAATCTGCGCGGTGCGTAACGGGCAGAGCGTTGATACCTCAATGGGCATGACGCCGTTGGAAGGGTTGATGATGGGCACACGCAGCGGTGACGTCGATTTCGGCGCCATGGCGTGGATTGCCAGCGAAACCAACCAGACGCTGAGCGACCTTGAGCGCGTTGTGAATAAAGAGTCCGGTTTACTGGGTATTTCCGGTTTGTCCTCTGACTTACGTACGTTAGAAAAAGCCTGGCACGAGGGACATGAGCGTGCGCAGTTGGCGATTAAAACGTTTGTGCATCGTATCGCGCGCCATATCGCCGGACATGCCGCTTCGCTGCATCGTCTTGATGGGATTATTTTCACCGGTGGAATAGGAGAGAACTCGGTATTAATTCGTCGTCTGGTTATCGAGCATCTCGCCGTTTTAGGGGTGAATATCGACAGCGAGATGAATAGCCTGCCAAATTCCCATGGCGAAAGAATTATCTCTAATAAAGATGCTCGTGTTATTTGTGCGGTTATTCCCACAAATGAAGAGAAAATGATTGCGCGTGATGCCATTGCGTTAGGCAAAATTAATATACCAGTAGAATTTGCATAATTAATTTTCAGCAGAGAGATTATTTTTCATGAAGGTAAATATCGATACCAGCGATATGCTGTATGCCGAAGCCTGGAATGGCTTTAAAGGTACGGACTGGAAAGAAGAAATTAATGTCCGTGATTTTATTCAGCACAACTATACGCCTTATGAAGGGGATGAATCTTTCCTCGCCGAAGCAACGCCAGCGACCACTGCATTGTGGGAAAAAGTTATGGCGGGCATCCGTATTGAAAACTCGACGCACGCGCCGGTTGATTTCGATACCAATATTGCCACCACGATAACCGCACATGATGCGGGTTATATTGAACAAGAACTGGAAAAAATCGTCGGTCTGCAAACGGATAAGCCGCTCAAGCGCGCTCTGCATCCGTTTGGCGGCATCAACATGATCAAAAGCTCTTTTGATGCTTATGGTCGTGAGATGGATGCTGATTTTGAATACCAGTTTACTGAACTGCGTAAAACCCATAACCAGGGCGTATTCGACGCCTACTCTCCGGATATGCTGCGCTGCCGTAAATCCGGCGTGCTGACCGGTCTGCCGGACGGCTATGGCCGTGGTCGTATCATCGGCGACTATCGCCGAGTCGCGCTGTACGGTATCCGCTACCTGGTACGCGAGCGTGAACTGCAGTTTGCCGATCTCCAGTCGAACCTGGAGTGGGGCCAGAATCTTGAAGCCACGATTCGCCTGCGCGAAGAACTGTCTGAGCACCGTCGCGCCCTGCTGCAGATGCAGGAAATGGCAGCGAAGTACGGCTGCGATATCTCCCGCCCGGCGCGTAATGCGCAGGAAGCGGTGCAGTGGGTTTACTTTGCTTACCTGGCTGCGGTGAAATCTCAGAACGGCGGCGCAATGTCGTTGGGCCGTACCGCATCGTTCCTCGACATCTACATTGAGCGCGATTTCAAAGCGGGAATTTTAAACGAGCAGCAGGCGCAGGAGCTGATCGACCACTTCATTATGAAGATCCGTATGGTGCGCTTCCTGCGAACGCCGGAATTCGACACCCTGTTCTCAGGCGACCCTATCTGGGCGACTGAAGTTATCGGCGGCATGGGGCTGGATGGCCGCACGCTGGTGACGAAAAACTCGTTCCGCTACCTGCATACGCTGCACACCATGGGACCGGCGCCTGAGCCGAACCTGACGGTGCTGTGGTCTGAAGCACTGCCGATTGCCTTCAAAAAGTACGCCGCCCAGGTGTCTATCATCACCTCGTCTTTGCAGTATGAAAACGACGATTTGATGCGTGCCGACTTTGACAGCGATGACTATGCCATTGCCTGCTGCGTAAGCCCGATGGTTATCGGCAAACAAATGCAGTTCTTCGGTGCGCGTGCCAACCTCGCCAAAACGTTGCTGTACGCAATCAACGGCGGCGTGGATGAGAAGCTGAAAATTCAGGTTGGGCCGAAAACGGCACCGCTGATGGATGACGTGCTGGATTACGATACGGTGATGGAGAGCCTGGACCACTTTATGGACTGGCTGGCCGTGCAGTACATCAGCGCGCTGAACATCATCCACTATATGCACGACAAGTACAGCTATGAAGCTTCGCTGATGGCGCTGCACGATCGTGATGTCTATCGCACGATGGCTTGTGGTATGGCGGGTCTGTCCGTGGCGGCGGATTCTCTGTCGGCTATCAAATACGCCCGCGTGAAACCGATTCGTGATGAAAACGGTCTGGCTGTCGATTTCGAAATCGAAGGCGACTATCCGCAATACGGCAACAACGACGAGCGAGTAGACAGCATTGCCTGCGACCTGGTCGAACGCTTCATGAAGAAAATTAAGGTGTTGCCAACCTACCGTAACGCAGTGCCGACGCAGTCCATCCTGACCATCACCTCCAACGTGGTGTACGGACAGAAAACCGGTAACACACCGGACGGACGTCGCGCAGGTACGCCGTTTGCGCCAGGGGCTAATCCGATGCACGGCCGCGATCGTAAAGGCGCGGTTGCGTCGTTAACCTCGGTGGCCAAACTGCCGTTTACCTATGCCAAAGACGGTATCTCGTACACCTTCTCCATTGTGCCGGCTGCACTGGGCAAAGAAGATGGGGTGCGTAAAACCAACCTGGTTGGTCTGCTGGACGGTTACTTCCACCATGAAGCGCATGTGGAAGGGGGGCAGCATCTGAACGTTAACGTTATGAACCGTGAAATGTTGATGGATGCCATTGAGCACCCGGAAAACTATCCGAACCTGACGATCCGCGTGTCTGGCTATGCGGTGCGCTTCAACGCGTTGACCCGTGAACAGCAGCAGGATGTTATTTCACGTACTTTCACCCAGGCGCTCTGACGCCGGAGGGATTATGAGAAAAGTTATTGCAACCGAATGTGCGCCAGGGGCGATTGGGCCTTACGTACAGGGCGTGGACCTGGGCAGCATGGTGTTGACGTCAGGTCAAATCCCGGTGTGTCCACAGACCGGTGAAGTGGCAGAAAACGTGGCCGATCAGGCACGTCAAAGCCTGGAAAACGTGAAAGCGATCGTCGAGTCCGCAGGTTTGAAAGTGAGCGATATCGTGAAGACTACCGTTTTCGTATCCGACCTGAACGACTTCGCCACCATTAACCAGGTGTACCAGCAGTTCTTTGATGAGCATCAGGCTATCTACCCCACGCGCAGTTGCGTACAGGTCGCCCGCTTACCAAAGGATGTGAAGCTGGAGATTGAAGCCATCGCCGTACGTGGCGACACGCTGTAATCCCTTGCGGGGCGATCTCAGGATCGCCCCAATCCTTAATGAGTGTGAAACCTGGTCTTCACTGAACGGCAATCCGAGGGTGTGGATATGATTAGCGCATTCGATATTTTCAAGATTGGCATTGGACCTTCCAGCTCCCATACCGTGGGGCCAATGAACGCAGGTAAAAGCTTTATCGATCTGTTGGTCAGCAGCGGAGAACTCCCCAGAACCACGCATATTGTGGTCGATCTTTACGGATCGCTTTCCCTGACCGGGAAAGGTCATGCGACAGATGTCGCGATCATGATGGGGCTGGCCGGTAACAGTCCGCAAAACGTTAATATAGACTCAATCGCTGGTTTTACTCAGGAAGTGGCCCGTACCGGACGTTTGCCGGTTGCTGAGGGCGCGCATGTTGTCGATTTCTCTCCAGATGAAAATATTCTTTTTCATACCGAAACCCTGCCACGCCATGAAAATGGCATGCGTATCACCGCGTGGAACGGCACCGAGAGGCTATTAAGCAAAACCTATTACTCCGTCGGCGGTGGTTTTATCATTGAAGAGGAGCAATTTGGGCAGGTGCATGATGTTGAAGCACACGTGCCCTACAATTTTCATTCCGCCAGCGAACTGCTGAAACTGTGCGAGCGCAATGGGCTGTCTGTTTCCGGCTTGATGATGCAAAACGAGCTGGCGATGCGCAGCAAAGAGGAAATCGATGCTGGCTTTGCCGCCATTTGGGACGTCATGCACGCCGGGATTGAGCGCGGCATGAACACCGAAGGCGTCCTGCCGGGGCCGCTTAACGTTCCGCGTCGCGCCGTGGCATTACGCCGGTTGCTGGTTTCCAGCGATAATCTGTCCAGCGACCCGATGAACGTTATTGACTGGATCAACATGTTCGCGCTGGCCGTGAGCGAAGAAAACGCCGCCGGGTGCCGGGTTGTGACGGCGCCGACCAACGGTGCATGTGGGATTATTCCCGCCGTATTGGCCTATTACGACAAGTTCCGCCGTCCGGTGAATGCGAACTCCATTGCCCGCTATTTGCTGGCCGCGGGGGCGATAGGCGCGCTGTATAAGATGAACGCCTCTATTTCTGGTGCTGAGGTGGGCTGCCAGGGTGAGATTGGCGTAGCCTGTTCAATGGCGGCTGCCGGTCTGACGGAACTGCTGGGCGGTAGCCCGTCGCAGGTCTGCATTGCAGCGGAAATCGCCATGGAGCATAACCTGGGGCTGACCTGCGATCCGGTAGCCGGACAGGTGCAAATACCGTGCATTGAACGTAATGCGATCAACGCAGTAAAAGCCGTCAACGCCGCGCGCATGGCGCTACGTCGAACGTCAGAACCACGCGTTTCGCTCGATAAAGTGATCGAGACCATGTATGAAACGGGTAAAGATATGAACGACAAATACCGTGAAACCTCACGCGGTGGGCTGGCAATTAAAGTGGTTTGTACCTGAGGTGAAAAGCCGTGCCTGGTAAGCGCAGCGCTATCCAGCAATAAATTAATCAATATGGCATGATAAAAAAAGGTGCACGTTAGTGCGCCTTTTTTGTTGTGATCTGCTTCAAATATAGAAATTCAATTCTTTATAGGGAAATAAAAGAGAAAATATTTCTTAACTTTTAGAAATTACAGGGGTTTGTTTGTGAAGTTTTTCTCTGATCCTGCGCGTATGATTTCCTCATTACTCCAATAGCTCACCTGCACCGTAGTACTGCGTATCGCATTGAGGCAGTACGAAAAAAATATAAAAACCTCTACCTACATATTGAGCGGAAAATTATGGAAACGGCAACGAATGACAGCGTAATACTCGACGCATCTGCTCCGGCACGTCGGGCGGGAATGACCGAAAGTGAATGGCGCGAAGCCATTAAATTCGACAGCATGGACACCGGCTGGGTCATTATGAGTATCGGTATGGCAATTGGTGCGGGGATTGTTTTTCTTCCCGTCCAGGTGGGTTTGATGGGGCTGTGGGTGTTTTTGCTCTCCTCTATCATCGGTTACCCAGCCATGTATCTGTTCCAGCGTCTGTTTATTAATACGCTGGCTGAGTCCCCAGAGTGTAAAGACTACCCGAGCGTAATCAGCGGCTATCTGGGTAAGAACTGGGGCATCCTGTTAGGTGCGTTGTATTTTGTGATGCTGGTTATCTGGATGTTCGTCTATTCCACCGCCATCACCAACGATAGCGCCTCCTACCTGCATACTTTTGGTGTTACTGAAGGGTTACTGTCCGACAGCCCGTTCTATGGCCTGGTGCTGATTTGCATCCTGGTGGCTATCTCGTCCCGCGGGGAAAAACTGCTGTTTAAAATCTCCACCGGTATGGTACTGACCAAGCTGCTGGTGGTGGCGGCGCTTGGCGTGTCGATGGTTGGGATGTGGCATTTATATAACGTAGGTTCACTGCCGCCGATGGCGCTGCTGATCAAAAACGCGATTATCACGCTGCCGTTTACCCTGACCTCGATTCTGTTTATTCAGACCTTAAGCCCGATGGTTATCTCCTATCGTTCTCGCAATAAATCCATTGAAGTGGCACGCCATAAAGCCCTGCGAGCCATGAATATTGCGTTCGGTATTCTGTTTGTGACCGTCTTTTTCTACGCCGTTTCCTTCACGCTGGCGATGGGCCATGACGAAGCGGTTAAAGCTTATGAGCAGAACATTTCCGCTCTGGCGATTGCCGCGCAGTTTATCAGCGGCGCGGGTGCTGGCTGGGTGAAAATCGTCAGCGTTATTCTGAACATCTTTGCCGTAATGACCGCTTTCTTCGGCGTTTACTTAGGGTTCCGTGAAGCCACTCAAGGGATCGTGATGAACGTGCTGCGCCGCAAAATGCCAGCCGAGAAAATCAATGAGACCCTGGTTCAGCGCGGCATTATGGTTTTCGCTATCCTGCTGGCGTGGGGAGCCATTGTGCTCAATGCACCGGTACTGAGCTTCACTTCTATTTGTAGCCCTATCTTCGGCATGGTGGGATGTCTGATCCCGGCCTGGTTGGTCTACAAAGTTCCTGCACTGCACAAATACAAAGGCGCTTCCCTGTATCTGATTATTGTCACGGGCCTGCTGCTGTGCGTTTCTCCGTTCCTGGCATTTTCCTGAGATATCTGAGCAAAGGTTGTTGTTATGTTTGAGACTACATTGAATCCATTATGGGATAGTTTTATCCGCGCGGTGCAGGAAGAAGTTAAGCCTGCGCTGGGCTGCACGGAACCTATCTCTCTGGCTCTGGCGGCAGCGGTCGCCTCCTCTGAGCTGGACGGCGCGGTTGAACGCATTGATGCGTGGGTCTCACCGAACCTGATGAAAAACGGCATGGGCGTTACCGTGCCGGGTACCGGAATGGTTGGGCTGCCTGTCGCGGCGGCACTGGGTGCGCTGGGGGGAAATGCCCACGCCGGTTTAGAGGTACTGAAAGACGCCTCGCCTCAAGCGATTGCCGATGCGAAAGCGATGCTTACCGCCGGGAAGGTCGCGGTGATGCTGCAGGAGCCATGCGAGGACATTCTCTTCTCCCGTGCGAAGGTTTATAGCACTGAAGGATGGGCGTGCGTGACGATTGTTGGTGGTCATACCAACATTGTGCACATTGAGACCAATAAGGGCGTGGTGTTCACGACAGAACAGAACGCTCAGGAAGAGGAGCAGGAGTCACCGCTGGCGGTATTGTCCCACACGTCGCTGGAAGAGATTCTGGCGTTCGTGAACGCGGTACCGTTTGAGTCAATCCGCTTTATTCTCGATGCGGCGAAACTGAACGGTGCGCTGTCCCAGGAAGGGCTGCGCGGTAACTGGGGCTTGCACATCGGAACCACGCTTGAGAAGCAGTGCGCGCGTGGCCTGCTGGCGAACGATCTCTCCACCTCTATTCTGATCCGCACCAGTGCGGCATCGGATGCGCGAATGGGCGGGGCGACGCTTCCGGCAATGAGCAACTCGGGCTCCGGTAATCAGGGGATTACCGCGACCGTTCCGGTAATGGTGGTGGCTGAGCACTTTGGTGCGGATGAAGAGAAACTGGCGCGTGCGCTGATGTTGTCTCACCTGAGCGCTATCTACATCCATCATCAGCTTCCGCGTTTGTCTGCACTGTGTGCGGCAACCACGGCGGCGATGGGCGCCGCGGCGGGGATGGCGTGGATTGTTGATGGTCGCTACAACACTATCGCGATGGCAATCAGCAGCATGATTGGCGACGTGAGCGGAATGATTTGCGATGGCGCCTCAAACAGCTGCGCGATGAAAGTTTCAACCAGCGCATCTGCGGCGTGGAAAGCGGTGCTGATGGCGCTGGATGATACCGCTGTGACCGGCAATGAAGGGATTGTGGCACACAACGTGGAGCAATCGATCATGAACCTGTGTGCGCTGGCGTGTCGCTCGATGCAGGAAACCGACAAGCAGATCATTGAGATCATGGCCAGTAAGGCACATTAATCTGCAGGCCGGGTAAGGCGGAATCGCCCCCGGCATAACTCTAAGCCGCCTTTTCAGGCGGCTTCTTCGTCTTCCAGCCGTAGCTCGGCATCCGCCACAATCGCTTCCAGCTCTGTCAGCATTTCTTCATAGCCGAAGGTCACAGTATCCTGTTTTTTCGGCTCAACCTGCGGCTGGCGTTTTTTTGATGATTTCTTGCTCAATAGTCGTACTCCATTGTTTTCCCTGACTATACGGGCAAATCTATCAGCAAAGCGCGCAGCGCGGTATCGGCGACTAGCGTTATGTTAGTTTCATCACGAATAAATGCGCCATCGCCGCAGGTGAGCGCTTCCTTTTCGGCGCCAGATGTCACCGCATGGAATCTGCCGTGGATCGACTGTAAGTAAGCCCGCGGCCCATGTAACTGAAAACTCAGCGATTCACCTTGTTGCAGTTCAACGTGGTGCACCCATACCTGTTGACGCAGATGCAGGCTGCCTTGTTCACCATCCGGCGAGGCGAGCAACTGATGCTTACCGGCATTCAGCGTGGCTTTCTGTACGCAGGCGTTTTCGCGCTGCGGGCAGGCATCCAGCCAGAGCTGCATTCGGGTTAACGGTTTATCTTTGCTGATATTGTGTTCGCTGTAGCTAATTCCCGGCTGTGTGGCGAGCAGTAAAACTTCTCCTGCCTTGGCCTGGATATGGTTACCTTCACTGTCGCGATACTCCGCTTCCCCTTCGAGGATCAGATTGACGATATCCACCTTCGGATAAGTACGTGGCTGGAAAGAGGCTCCCGGTGCCAGAACTTCCTGGTTCAGAACACGCAGCGAGGCATAACCCAGTAGTTTAGGATCAAAATAGTGTCCAAAGGAGAAGGTATAACGGGCCTGCAGCCAGCCGTAGTCTGCTTGCCCGCATTGTTTGGCTGTACGGGTAGTAATCATAGTTCTTGACCTCTCTTTACTTCCTTTTATGTTAAATGGCTAGACGCTGCATTGTTAGCCAGATATTCTGCCCGGTATGTTCAAATTTCCTGAATGAGAACGAGATGGCCAAAGAAAGGGCTTTAACGCTTGAGGCGTTACGCGTCATGGACGCAATAGACCGGCGTGGCAGCTTTGCCGCCGCAGCGGACGAACTGGGGCGCGTTCCTTCCGCGCTCAGCTATACCATGCAGAAGCTGGAGGAAGAGCTGGACGTCGTGCTGTTCGACCGTTCAGGTCATCGCACAAAATTCACCAACGTCGGGCGTATGCTGCTGGAACGTGGGCGTGTACTGTTGGAAGCTGCGGATAAGCTGACTACCGATGCCGAAGCGCTGGCTCGCGGTTGGGAAACGCATCTGACCATCGTGACCGAAGCGCTGGTGCCGACGGCGGCGTTTTTCCCGCTGATCGACAGACTTGCCGGGAAGGCCAATACCCAGCTTTCCGTTATTACCGAAGTTCTGGCCGGGGCGTGGGAGCGTCTGGAGCAGGGGCGGGCGGATATCGTGATTGCGCCGGATATGCATTTTCGCTCATCTTCGGAAATCAACTCGCGCAAGCTGTACTCGCTGATGAACGTATATGTGGCGGCCCCGGATCATCCAATTCATCAGGAGCCGGAACCGTTATCGGAAGTCACCCGCGTGAAGTACCGTGGAATCGCGGTGGCGGACACGGCCCGCGAACGCCCGGTGCTGACGGTTCAACTGCTGGATAAACAGCCGCGTCTGACGGTGAGTTCGATAGAAGATAAACGCCAGGCGCTGTTGGCCGGCCTTGGCGTGGCGACGATGCCATATCCGCTAGTGGAAGAGGACATTGCTGCGGGTCGGTTGCGTGTGGTTAGCCCGGAATCGACAAGCGAAATTGATATTATTATGGCCTGGCGTCGAGACAGCATGGGCGAAGCGAAATCCTGGTGTTTGCGGGAAATTCCCAAGCTGTTTGCGGGTAAATAGCAGGGCTGTTACGCCGGATGCGGTGCAAATGCACCTTATCCGGCCGACAAGATGGTGTATTACATCAGGACAGTTGTTTCGGGTCAGCGCCGAAGCGGTTGCTCCCCTGAGTCCCGTTTTGACAGTTGAAAATGATGATTACCAACCAGCCTACGATCGGGATCAGCAGCACCAGTAGCCACCAGGCCGAGCGGTCGGTGTCATGTAAACGCCGGAACTGCACCGCCCACCACGGGATAAAGACCAGAACCCCATAAATCGTCGTTAATATGCCTTCCCCTCCGGCGCGTTCCCAGCCAAGCATTCTGTCCAGAATGCCCAGCACGAACGTAAAGATGATGTTGACCAGCACAAACATCCAGTATTCTTTACGACGCGCGCGGCCCCCAAAACCAAAGTAGTTCTTTAATACGTTTAAATACCAATCCATTTTTGCCTCGTTCTGTATTCAATTACTTGTTTTTAAAGCAATCAAATTAAGAATAGCCGTGAATGGAATACTGGTAAATATTTGCAGTATTAATTATTTGGCCCCCAAAGGGGACCCGTGTAAATCAGGCAAAACGGTCATCACGCCCGTGGGGTTCGTTGAGGTCCTGCCACGGTCCGACAGAAATAATGCCGGTCGGGTTAATGGTTTTGTGGCTACGGAAGTAGTGATTGCGGATGTGATCGAAATTAACGGTCTCCGCAATGCCTGGCATCTGGTAGATATCGCGCAGGAAACCGTACAGGTTCAGATAGTCGCTAATCCGGTGTTTGTCGCACTTGAAGTGCGTCACATACACAGGATCAAAGCGCACCAGCGTGGTCCACAGGCGAATATCGGCCTCTGTTAACTGGTCCCCGGTCAGGTAGCGATGTTGCCCAAGGATCTGCTCCAGTCGCGCCAGAGATTGAAAGACTTTTTCTACGGCGTCGTCGTAGGCTTCCTGACTGGTGGCAAATCCGGCTTTATACACGCCGTTATTGACGTTGTCATAAATCCAGCCGTTGAGCTCGTCGATTTTAGTTTGCAGAGCGGGTGGATAGTAATCCCCGGCTTTCGCGCCCAGCGCATCAAACGCAGTGTTAAACATACGGATGATATCTGCAGATTCGTTGCTGACAATGGTGTGGTTCTTTTTGTCCCACAGCACCGGAACGGTCACCCGACCGCTGTAGTGCCGATCGGCGTGTAAATAGAGTTGATAAAGAAATTCGTGCTGATACAGGGTATCGCCGGTTGCCGCCGGGAAGTTATCGTCAAAGGTCCAGCCGTTTTCCAGCATCAGCGGATGCACAACGGAAACGGAAATAAACGGTTCCAGCCCTTTGAGTTTACGCAAGATCAGCGTGCGATGCGCCCACGGACAGGCCAGAGAAACGTAGAGATGATAGCGGTCTTTTTCGGCGGCGAAACCCCCTTCGCCCGTTGGACCCGGTGCGCCATCCGCGGTGAGCCAGTTACGGAAAGCTGATGCAGAGCGTTGAAATTTTCCCCCGGTTGATTTGGTGTCATACCAGGTGTCATGCCATACGCCGTCAATGAGTTGTCCCATGTTTTCGCCTCCTCAGATAGCAAAAGCGAGGAGATGTCTCCTCGCTTTTTGATGCGTTTAGTATAGCTCGCTTACCATTTTTTATTCAGTACACGGTCGATGCTGAATGCGCCCGGACCGGTGATAGCCAGCAGCAGGAAGCCGCCTGCGATGGTCAGGTTTTTCATAAACATCAGAGAGTTCACACCTTCCGCAAAGTTGCTGTGGAAGAGGAACGCCGTCAGCAGCGTGAAGCCCGCGGTGAACAGCGCGGTAGTGCGGGTCAGGAAACCAAACAGGATGGCCAGACCGCCGCCAAACTCAAGCAGGATAACCAGCGGTAACATAAATCCTGGGACGCCCATGGCTTCCATGTACTGTTGGGTACCCGCATATCCGGTGATTTTTCCCCAACCTGCGGTAATAAACAGGATTGGCATCAGAATGCGCGCTACCAGTACACCAACATCTTCTAATTTCTTCATCATACTCTCCAGGAAACCACTCAGGCGGCTTATTGTGTTTTTTTGTGCAACGACATCGCAGAGTGCGTCGTTGCTGTCGATGGAGAGAATCATAAACGCGGCTAATGACAATTGTTAGCAAGGAAAACTGTCAGAAATTTTCAAAAAATTTGAGGTTAGGGGAAGGAAAGGTGATCAGCCGCGCAGTTGCTGTTGTCTGATGGTCGATTTAACCAGACGCCAGATGCTCCACACGCTAAAGCCGCGTTTAGCCCAGCGTACCAGCAGATTCGGGTTACGAATGGTGCGAACCGCCATAATACTGCTTCCGACCAACACCCAGCCACGCAGGTTCAGCAGCGTCTTCCAGCCACGATCGTAAACTTCGGTGGCTTCAAGCCAGTCGCGGCGAGTGGCAGACAGATCCAGCCTTTGCTGCTGGATCTGTCCAAGCAGTTGCGCCTTACGTTGTTGACGTTCGACTTTACTGCTCATTATGCATCATCCTCCAGGGCCTGCCTGTCGTTAGCGAGTTCATTGCGCGTATGGCGTAGCAGCGTTGTTTTACGCGCTTTACTCAGCGTCCATAGCCCGCCGATAAGCGCTAAAAGCAACAGCACAACGGTGGTGGCAATCATGGCGTTAAGGCGATACTGCGGGTCTATGGCCCAAATGATAAGCACCATCAGGCTCATCAGACCAAACGCCGCGAACAGCATGGTCAGCCCAAGCATCAGCAGGATCTGGATGAGATTGGCTTTTTCCTCTTCCAGCTCAACGACGGCCAGCCGCAGCCGCGTCTCTACGATCTCAACGAGAATCGTCAGGATCCGCTGTCCAATACCCAGTACGCCTTTGCCTGGACCTTGTGCGTGTTGAGAGTCTGCCATTATTAACGGCGCGACAGCAGTACACCAAGCACCACACCGACTGCTGCGCCAATGCCGACGCCTGTCCATGGGTTTTCGCGTACGTAGTTATCGGCTTTTGCCGCGGCCTCACGGGTCTGTTTGGCAATCACATCGCTGGTTTCGCTCAGACGATGGCGGCTCTCGCGTAACGCATGTTCGGCTTTACTGCGAATTTTACTCATCTCTTCCTTCGACTTATCGCCAGAGGAGCTAAGTACTTCTTCAAGCGTATCCGCAAGAGATTTCAGCTCAGCGCGCAGGTTTTCCGTAGCATTATCTTTCGACATAGTTTTCTCCAGTTGAGTGGCTAGTTACCGTACTTAGTAATCGCGTGTCTCGAGTTCTTTCAGCTCTTGCTGAGCTTCAGCAAGCTTATGTTCGCGCTTGGCTATCTTATCCGCATCGCCTTTTTGCTTCGCCTCGGCCAAATCACGTTGACGCTCGGCTATCTCATTTTTCTGCTCGGCGATTTTTTTCTGATGGTCGGCGCGCAGTTTGCTGTCAGTACAATTTGCCCGAACTTCGCTCAGCGCTTTGTTCAGACCATTGATGCGGTTTTGATTGTTGTGCTTTTCGGCATAGCTTATCTCCCGCTGAATATCCTGTTCTTTTTCCTGACAGAGGGTGGAGGCGTAACTGCCGGCACTGAGAGCGAAAAGACTAATTGCTAAAGCGATGCGGTATTTCATTCTTGAACCTTCCATTGTGATTCGACCTTGTGGCTTTGGCCGATGCTCCAGAATAATAAAGCAATGGGTCATAAACCCAGTTTATTAATCATAGGCGCTAAATGATGAAATCACCAAAGTGAGTGATCTAATTCAGATTCCTGGAGATTAACCAAAACGGTGCGGGGTATCACGTAAGCGGGATAACCACTGTACCGCCTGATTATCATCATCCTGCTGAGCAATAACGAAACCGTGCGGTAACGTTCGGTCCAGCACGACCTTTGCGGCTGCGCTTTGCGCGCTGGAATCAAAGGTGATCAGCAGCGCGTCATTTTGCGGAGTAATGCTTTTAAAGCGAATGCCGTTGGCGTCCAGGTGATGCCAGATAGAGAAGCCATCAGGCATGGTGGCTCCCTGGTTTACAGCACGAATGGCAAGCGTTGACTCCTGCTGGCGGATGACCGACCAGGTCAGGAGCAGCGCGCCGATAAACAGCATAAAAGTAGTCGTCCAGGCCAGTCGTCGGAGTGTTATGCATGATTTCAGCATAATTTACCCTCGGTTCCCGTATTTCTTTTTCCAAAGCACAACCAGGGAACCTGCCAGACCAAACACCAGTAACACTACGGGAAGCAGCATCAGACAAGACATCAGCTGATCTTCATATTTGAGAAACACTGGCGTTTTGCCCAGCAGATAGCCAAGCGTTGTGAGAATCAGAACCCAAAGCAGTCCGCTCATCCAGTTAAAGAACTGAAAGCGCGCATTGTTCAGACCGGACAATCCTGCGATGGTCGGCAGTAATGTTCTGACAAACGCGATAAAGCGACCGACCAGCAGGGCAGACAAGCCATGCTTATGGAACAGATGATGTGCGCGCTGATGGTAGTGCGCGGGTAGATGAGACAGCCAGTTTTGAACGGTGCGGGTATTTCCCAGCCATCTCCCCTGGATATAGCTGAGCCAGCAACCCAGGCTGGCCGCGGTGGTGAGCAGCAGTACCGTTTGCGGAAAACCCATCGCGCCTTTAGCGATAAGTACGCCGACCAGTACCAGTAGACTGTCGCCAGGTAAAAAGGCTGCTGGCAGCAGTCCATTTTCCAGAAACAAAATGGTAAACAGTACGAAATAGAGCATGCCAATCATGGAGGGATTGGCCAGCGTTTCAAAATCCTGAGCCCATAAAGCATTCAGTAATTGAGTCAGTAGTTCCATTCAATATTCCTGGAGAATCGGTTGTCGTCATGCCGGTATTCTGGAGTTTGTAACGCCGCAATTTTATTGATGTTTTTTACATGGATCGCGGTCTGACACAAATTCACGGCCTGAACTATTCCCTGTAAAGTTGTGAAGTAAGCAAGCTCTCAAACACAAAAATTCAAATAACAACTAATTGTAACAAAGGTCAACGTAGTCCGTTATAGAAATTACGGGTGTTGCACTGTGATTTTGCTTATCGCAATGGAGGGAGGCGAGAGGATTTACACAGGCTGACACTTTATACCTAATGCTTACCAAGCGTCAGAAACAGGCGCTTTGTCGCGCCTGCATCGTTAAGATTGTTTATTTTGCGCCGTTAGCTGCCGTATCGAGATGAATGACGGGATTATCGGTAAAAAGATAACGGTCTGCGTTGAATTCAAAATCATCGCTGGTTTCGTTAAACAGCATCTGCTTTGTGTTCTCAAGATGCTGCCACATCGCCAGTTTGGCGGCGTGTGGATCTTTGCGAATCAGCGCCCGCAGGATCTGGTCATGGTCGTCGCACCAGTTATCTATCGTGCGCAGGTCGATGTGGTCGTGCAGCTTCTTCCAGTAGGGGTTGTGAATACGCTGAGTCCACATTTTTTCAACAATCGCGGCCAGGGCAGAGTTCTGTGTTGCCAGCGCGACCTGCACATGGAACAGGAGATCCCACTCGGAGTCACGAAAGCTTTTTTCGTTACGCGACTTCTCCTGAATTTCCATCAGTTTCATGATGTCCTGTTTGGTCACCTGGGTGGCGGCAAACTCGGCAATGTTGCTTTCTATGAGCTGGCGAGCCTGGAGCAGCTCAAACGGACCGTAGCTGGCGAATTCCAGACTTTCATCTGGCGCGACATAGTGTTTGGGTTGGTTTGAAATGACGTGGATCCCCGATCCTTTACGCACTTCAACGTAGCCCTCAACCTCGAGCATGATAATCGCTTCACGAACCACGGTGCGGCTGACATTTTTTTCATCGGCGATAAAGCGCTCGGCGGGGAGTTTGTCACCCACCAGGTAGACACCCTGCTCAATGCGTTCTTTCAGATCAGCGGCAAGTTGTTGGTACAAACGTCGTGGTTCGGTGATTTCCATATGCGCTCCAGGCATGATACGGCAGACTCTATTTGTTATACCACTTTTGCGATTACGGCTCCACTCGCGGCGATAAAAAAGCCGCCAGATGACTGGCGGCTTAGCATTACATAACCTTGTTAAATCGTGTCTGGTTAACTTTGCGCAGCGGGATCGCCAGTTTGCGAAGCTGACTCTACCTCGCTGGCCGATTTGTTCTGCAATACCGTCCAGATGACTAACGCGCCGAGCAGGTCGAATACCGCCAGTACGGCGAACAGCGGGCTGAAGCCGATGGTGTCAGCCAGCGCGCCAACGACCAGCGCAAACAGCGTACTTGCAAGCCATGCGGACATACCGGTCAGACCGTTCGCGGTTGCCACTTCATTACGACCAAATACGTCAGAAGAGAGCGTGATCAGCGCACCGGACAGCGCCTGGTGAGCAAAGCCGCCAACGCACAGCAGGGCGATAGCAATGTACGGGCTGGTGAACAGACCGATCATCCCTGGGCCAATCATCAGCAATGCGCCCATGGTGACGACCATTTTACGGGAAACGATCAGGTTAACGCCGAACCAGCGCTGGAACAGCGGCGGTAAGTAACCCCCTACGATACAACCCAGGTCAGCAAACAGCATCGGCATCCAGGCAAACATCGCAATCTCTTTCAGGTTAAAGCCGTAGACTTTAAACATGAACAGCGGGATCCAGGCGTTGAAGGTACCCCAGGCCGGCTCTGCCAGGAAACGCGGCAGCGCGATGCCCCAGAACTGGCGGTTACGCAGGATCTGACCGAGAGACATTTTCTTGGCGGTGCTGTTTTTATGCTGTGATTCCTGACCATTCAGAATGTAATCACGTTCTTCATCAGACAGTTTTTTCTGGTCGCGTGGGTGTTTGTAAAATACCAACCAGCACATGGCCCAGATGAAGCTCAGGGCACCAGAAATAATGAATGCCATCTGCCAGCTGTGCATGACGATAGCCCAGACGACCAGCGGCGGAGCAATCATCGCGCCGATAGAGGAACCGACGTTAAAGTAACCCACGGCGATTGAACGTTCTTTTGCCGGGAACCATTCAGAACTGGCTTTCAGACCCGCAGGGATCATCGCAGCTTCAGCGGCACCGACTGCGCCTCGCGCCAGCGCCAGTCCACCCCAGCTACCAGCCAGTGCGGTCGCGCCACAGAAGACGGCCCACAGAACGGCGAACATCGCGTAACCAATTTTTGTGCCGAGCACATCGAGCACATAGCCGGCAACGGGTTGCATTACGGTGTAAGCAGCAGAATACGCTGCGATGATATAGGAATACTGTTGGGTGGAGATGTGTAACTCTTCCATCAGAGTTGGCGCAGCTGCCGCCACAGTGTTACGTGTCAGATAACCCAGCACGGTGCCAAGCGTCACCAGTGCGATCATGTACCAACGTAACCCTTTAATTTTACGCATGTAAAACCTCATCGTTTTGTTATGTCCGCGAACGAGCGGTCATCTTCCAGTTCAGGGAGGAGGATGTTCTTTTACGAGGGGGTAACCGAAAAAAAGCCGGTACTCCCCGAACTCTGCCATGTCAATATTTGTGCTAATTCGGTTTCCGTACCGGTTAATCCGATGGTGATACATCGGTAATTTGCATTCCGTCGGCTTATGTATCGCGACGGCAAAAAGATAACTTGTCATACAGCTTTAAAAGGTGAGTGCCATCACAAAAGTGTGAATCTTCGTGTGGTCATTATTTCGATTCAGCAAAGCCAGTGCTGGTGCGGCTTGGCGCGAGGTTTACCTCTTTGAGAGTAATTTTTTTGTCGCCATTTGTTGATCTAACTCACGAAAATATCTTCAGTGTATGGAAATTGGTGTGATAACTTTGTCAACATCAAAACATAAGCAATCTGACGCACTCGCTGAGAGGAAGACGATAATGACCCCGTTTATGACTGAAGATTTCCTGTTGGACACCGAATTTGCCCGCCGTCTGTATCATGATTACGCCAAAGACCAGCCAATTTTCGACTACCACTGCCATTTGCCACCGCAACAAATCGCGGAAAACTACCGTTTTAATAACCTGTATGACATCTGGCTGAAGGGTGACCACTACAAGTGGCGTGCGATGCGTACTAACGGCGTCGCTGAGCGCCTGTGTACCGGCGATGCCTCCGATCGCGAGAAGTTTGACGCCTGGGCCGCCACTGTTCCGCACACAATCGGTAACCCGCTGTACCATTGGACCCACCTCGAATTACGTCGCCCGTTTGGTATTACAGGTAAGCTGCTGTCTCCGGCAACGGCTGACGAAATCTGGAACCAGTGCAATGAACTGCTGGCGCAGGACAAATTCTCCGCACGCGGCATCATGCAGCAGATGAACGTGAAAATGGTCGGTACCACCGATGACCCGATCGACTCTCTGGAGCATCACGCGGCCGTTGCTAAAGACGCAAGCTTTGATGTGAAAGTGCTGCCGAGCTGGCGTCCGGATAAAGCCTTTAACATTGAGCTGGCGACCTTTAATGACTATATGGCGAAGCTCGGTGAGGTGTCTGACACGGATATCCGCCGCTTCAGCGACCTGCAAGCTGCGCTGACCAAACGTCTGGATCACTTTGCGGCTCACGGCTGTAAAGTCTCTGACCACGCGCTGGACGTGGTGCTGTTTGCTGAATCTAACGAATCTGAACTGGATAGCATTCTGGCACGCCGCCTGGCGGGTGAAACGCTGAGCGAGCATGAAGTTGCCCAGTTTAAAACCGCGGTGCTGGTGTTCCTCGGTGCGGAATACGCGCGTCGTGAATGGGTACAGCAGTACCACATCGGCGCGCTGCGTAATAACAACCTGCGTCAGTTCAAACTGTTGGGCGCAGATGTCGGCTTCGACTCCATCAACGATCGCCCGATGGCCGAAGAGCTGTCCAAACTGCTGAGCAAGCAGAACGAACAGAACCTGCTGCCGAAAACCATTCTCTACTGCCTGAACCCGCGCGATAACGAAGTGCTGGGCACCATGATCGGCAACTTCCAGGGCGAAGGTATGCCGGGCAAGATGCAGTTCGGTTCCGGCTGGTGGTTCAACGATCAGAAAGACGGTATGGAACGTCAGATGACGCAACTGGCCCAGCTCGGTCTGCTGAGCCGTTTCGTCGGCATGCTGACCGATAGCCGTAGCTTCCTGTCATACACGCGCCATGAATACTTCCGTCGCATCCTGTGCCAGATGATTGGCCGTTGGGTTGCTGCAGGTGAAGCGCCGGCAGATATCCAGCTGTTGGGTGAAATGGTCAGAAATATTTGCTTCAACAATGCGCGTGATTATTTCGCCATTGAACTGAACTAAGGCCTGGGTGAAGGTATGCAATACATCAAGATCCATACGCTGGATAACGTCGCGGTAGCGCTCGCTGATTTGGCTGAAGGAACCGAAGTCACCGTTGATGGGCAAGCGGTAATCCTGCGCCAAGCGGTTTCTCGTGGCCATAAATTCGCTTTATGCGATATTGCGCAAGGCGAAAACGTCATTAAATACGGTTTGCCAATCGGTCATACGTTGGTGGACGTGGCGGCGGGTGAGCATATTCATGCTCACAACACGCGCACGAATCTGAGCGACCTGGACACGTATAGCTACCACCCTGATTTTCAGGCAGAGCTTGTTCAACCCGCCGATCGCGATGTACAGATCTACCGTCGCGCCAACGGCGAGGTCGGCGTGCGCAACGAACTGTGGATCCTGCCGACGGTCGGCTGCGTCAACGCTATGGCGCGTCAGATGCAGAACCGCTTTCTGAAAGAGACCAACGACGCCGAGGGTATCGACGGCGTGCATCTTTTCAGTCACACCTACGGCTGTTCACAGCTGGGTGATGACCACATCAACACCCGTACCATGCTGCAAAATATGGTGCGCCACCCGAATGCGGGTGCGGTGCTGGTGGTCGGCCTGGGCTGTGAAAACAACCAGGTTGATGCCTTCCGCGAAACTTTAGGCGAGTACGATCCTGAGCGTGTTCACTTTATGGTCTGCCAACATCAGGAAGACGAAGTGGAAGCGGGGATTGAACATCTCCATCAGTTGTACAACGTGATGCGTAACGATAAGCGTGAGCCGGGTAAGCTGGGCGAGCTGAAGTTTGGTCTGGAATGCGGCGGCTCTGACGGCCTGTCCGGTATTACCGCCAACCCGATGCTGGGGCGTTTTTCCGACTACGTGATTGCCAACGGCGGCACCACCGTGCTGACTGAAGTACCGGAAATGTTCGGTGCCGAGCAGCTGCTGATGGACCACTGCCGTGACGAAGAAACCTTCGGCAAGCTGGTGACCATGGTCAATGACTTTAAGCAGTACTTCATTGCTCACGACCAGCCGATTTACGAGAATCCATCGCCGGGCAACAAAGCGGGCGGGATCACCACGCTGGAAGATAAATCTCTGGGCTGCACGCAAAAAGCGGGCTCCAGCCAGGTGGTGGACGTACTGCGCTACGGCGAACGCCTGAAGACACACGGCCTGAACTTACTGAGCGCGCCCGGTAACGATGCGGTTGCTACCAGTGCCCTCGCGGGCGCGGGCTGTCATATGGTGCTGTTCAGCACCGGCCGCGGTACGCCGTACGGCGGTTTTGTGCCGACGGTGAAAATTGCGACCAACAGCGAGCTGGCGGCCAAGAAAAAACACTGGATCGATTTTGACGCCGGACAGCTGATCCATGGTAAAGCGATGCCTCAGCTACTGAGCGAGTTTGTCGATACGATCGTTGAGTTCGCCAATGGCAAGCAAACCTGCAACGAGCGCAACGATTTCCGGGAACTGGCTATCTTTAAAAGCGGCGTAACATTGTAATTACCCTTCATCTTTCGCGTGACAGCCGCGTTGGCTGCGTCCATTCACCCCGGTCACTTACTCCAGTAAGCTCCCGGGGATGTCTGAACTTACCGCCTTGCGGTAGCACGAAATCTATTGGGTAATCGAAATGGAGTGGATTTTAAAAACGGCGTTTCATAATATGGAGCGCCGTTTGTTTTTGCGTTTCCTCACAAGGATCTCCCATGACCGCGTATTGGCTGGCCCAGGGCGTAGGTGTCATCGCCTTTTTGATCGGCATTACCACCTTTTTCAATCGAGATGAGCGCCGGTTCCGGCTGCAACTCGCCGTCTACAGCGCCACCATTGGCGTGCATTTTTTTCTGATGGGCGCCTGGCCTGCGGGAATGAGTGCAGAGCTAAACACCATCCGCACACTCGTCTCGATGCATACCCGCAAACTATGGGTAATGACCGTTTTTATTATCCTCACCCTGGTTCTCGGGCTGGCGAAATTACAGCATGCGATGGAGCTGTTGCCGATTATTGGCACGCTGGCCAGCACTTGGGCGCTGTTTCGCTGCCAGGGGCTGACCGTGCGCTGCGTAATGTGGTGCGCAACCGCCTGTTGGGTTATCCATAATTTCTGGTTGGGATCGATTGGTGGGACGATGATCGAAGGTAGTTTTCTGGTGATGAACGGCCTGAACATTATTCGCTTCCGGCGGATGCAAAAACGCGGAATTGATCCATTCAAAATTGAAAAAAGCGTACAAGAAGAGAACCCCTCCGTCCGGTGACAGAGGGGCAGAGATTAGCCGCGCAGGGCGTTATTTGCCAGACGTTCGTCTTCAGCCTGGCAGGCCGCAGCGGTAAACAGGACGTCTGTAGAAGAGTTCAGCGCCGTTTCACAGGAATCCTGCAATACGCCGATGATAAAGCCAACGGCAACGACCTGCATGGCGATGTCATTCGGGATACCGAACATATTACATGCCAGTGGGATCAGCAGCAGAGACCCCCCCGCCACGCCCGATGCGCCGCAGGCGCACAGCGAAGCAACCACGCTCAGTAACAGCGCCGTCGGTAAATCGACCGGAATACCCAACGTATTTACCGCCGCCAGCGTCAACACGGTAATGGTGATCGCCGCGCCAGCCATATTGATGGTAGCTCCCAGCGGGATAGACACCGAATAGGTATCACGATCCAGGTTCAGCTTCTCACACAGCGCCATATTCACCGGAATGTTTGCCGCGGAGCTGCGGGTAAAGAAGGCGTACACGCCGCTTTCACGCAGACAGGCCAGCACTAACGGATATGGGTTGCGGCGAATTTTCCAGAATACCAGCAGCGGGTTGACCACCAACGCTACCAGCAGCATACAGCCTACCAGCACGGTCAGCAGATGTGCGTAGCCCCAAAGCGTGGCGAAACCGGTGGTTGCCAGCGTGGAGGAGACCAGGCCGAAGATACCGATCGGCGCGAAACGAATCACCAGCTTCACCATAAAGGTGACTGCGTTGGACATATCGTTGACCAGATTTTTGGTCGTTTCATTACCGTGACGCAGCGCAAAGCCCAGACCGACGGCCCAAACCAGGATGCCGATGTAGTTGGCGTTAAGCAGTGCATCAATTGGGTTAGAAACCATGCTCATTAGCAGGCCACGCATCACTTCAATAATGCCGGACGGCGGTACGATATCGCTGGCGCTGCTGGAAAGATGCAGTGTCGATGGGAAGGCGAAGCTGAAGACAACGGCCGCTAACGCTGCGGAAAATGTTCCGAGCAGGTAGAGGAACAGGATTGGGCGGATATTGGTTTTTTGCCCGTGCTGGTGGTTGGCGATAGAAGCCATTACCAGCATCAGAACCAGAATTGGCGCGACGGCTTTTAACGCGCCGACGAACAGAGTACCCAGTAAACCAACGGCTTCTGCCGCAGGTTTTGACACCAGTGCCAGTAAAATCCCCAGAACCAAACCGATCAAAATTTGTTTAACCAGGCTCCCTTGCGCCAAGCGCGAGAATAGCCCCGATGAACGTTGCGTAGTCATGTAGTAATCCTTTCATTGTGTTGTTGCCCTGCCTTTGTGCGTTCTGTAGACGCATCTTTCAGGATGAGGCAAATGTTTGCATGGCTGAGTATAAGGAAAGAACAGGGTTCTGGAAGCGAAATATCCTGGATTTCGCGTTGAGATCATATTTTATAACTTTGAGTTAACATTATTTTGACATGATAAACAAAAAGCCCGACGCACGCAGTGTGCTGTCGGGCTTTTCAGCTAGCAGATGAAACTTACTGTATTTGCTGCTTTTTATCGTGCTGGTGGTTGACCCAGGCGTTCACAATCAGCGTCACAAACAGAATGCCAAATACCACGCCTAACGAGATAGCGATCGGGATATGGTAGAAATCGACGATCAGCATCTTAATACCGATAAACACCAGAATGACCGACAAACCGTACTTCAGCATGGAGAAACGCTCCGCCACGCCCGCCAGCAGGAAGTACATTGCGCGCAGACCCAAAATAGCAAACAGGTTTGAGGTCAGCACGATGAACGGGTCGGTAGTGACGGCAAAGATAGCCGGAATACTGTCGACGGCAAAAATGACGTCGCTCAGCTCAACCAGAATCAACACCAGCATCAGCGGCGTAACAAACAGCAGGCCGTTTTTACGCACGAAGAATTTTTCATCTTCGATGGTATCGGTCATGCGCAAATGACCGCGCAGCCAGCGTACTAACGGTCTGTCGCCAATACCGGAAGCATCTTCTTTCGCCAGCGCCATCTTCACGCCGGTAAACAGCAGGAATGCACCGAACACGTACAACAGCCACTCAAATTGGGTGATAAGCCAACTGCCGGCGAAGATCATGATCGTACGCAGAACAATGGCTCCCAGCACGCCATACACCAGTACCCGACGCTGCAACGCAGGCGGTACGGAGAAGTAGCTGAACAGCATCAACCAGACAAAGACGTTATCTACTGCCAGCGATTTTTCGATCAAATAGCCGGTAAGGAACGCCAGCGCCTGTGGGTCGGCAACGGCGCGGCCCTGGGTTTGTGCCAGGTACCACCAGAAGACGGCGTTAAACAGTAACGACAGCGTTACCCAAACGATTGACCAGGCCGCAGCCTGCTTCATCGACATCGTATGCGCGCCACGACGACCCTGCAACAGCAGGTCGATGGCCAGCATAATTACCACCACGACAGCGAAGCCACCCCATAACAACGGTGTGCCGACAGTATTCATTGTATTTCCCCATGCATAAAAAAAACGGCCAACGCCGAATGACGTTAGCCGCTGCTTTTTATGCATAGACCTTGCCATTCGGCAAGGTCTCACTTACAACAACAAAGGAATACGATGGCGTATTCCTTTGTTATCGCCCGGCGACCGGATGTGGTTTTTCACACATCGTAATGACGATCAACCGACAACGAAGTTACTCCCCTTTGCGGGTTACAAAATATTACAGGCCATGCATTCAGTCAATGACCTGCAACATTCGTTTTACATACCTTTACGCAGTCAGCGATGTTACCGCTTCATCTGCCGGGAAAATCACGCCGGTCTGGCGGCGAATCTCTGTTTGCAGTTTGGCGGTGATACGGCTGACGGCCAGTGCGGGGTGATCCACTTCGCCGGATTCAACCAAATGAGCAAAAGCCTCTGCCTCATACAGCATAGTATTGATGTGCTGAGGCGTCGTCAGATCCTGGGTTTTCCCCCCGCGAGGAACGAAGCACACTTTCTGACACTCGGAGATATGCTCGATCACCAGCGATCCCTGCTCACCCTGAATTTCACTGGCTAACACCGAGTCGCTTACTTTTGAGTGCTGGAGTGTGACGCTGAAATCACCGTAATTCATCACCACCACGCCGTGGGCATCTACGCCGCTTTCCAGCAGACTGGCGCTGGCCTGAACGCTTTGCGGCTCACCCCACAGCGCAACCGCTGAGGCCAGGCAGTAAAAACCGATATCCATAATCGAGCCATTTGAGAACGCCGGATTAAACGTGTTCGGATTTTCACCGTCCAGATAGCGCTGGTAACGCGAGGAGTACTGGCAGTAATTAATAAACGCTTTCCTGATTCTTCCGACTTTGGGTAGAGATTGCTGCAACAGCAGGAAGTTAGGCAAGCTGGCGGTCTTAAACGCTTCAAACAACACGACCTGATTTTCGCGCGCGCAGGCGATAGCGGCTTCGGCTTGCACCAGGTTTGAGGCCAGCGGCTTTTCGCAAATAACATGCTTTTTGTGCCGCAAAAACAGCTCGGTCTGCGGGAAGTGCAGGGAGTTTGGACTGGCGATGTAGACGGCGTCGATCGCCTCGCTTTGCGCCATCGCTTCCAGTGAGGTAAACAGATGCTCGACGGGGTAATCATTGGCGAAGGTCTGCGCCTGCTCGAGGCTACGGGAATAGACCGCGGTTAACTTATATTTGCCGGTTTCATGGGCGGCATCGACAAACTGGCGGGTGATCCAGTTTGTGCCAATTACTGCGAAACGTATCATAATGGCCTTCAGGCTGCGAAAAGGGATCCTTTCGTCAATTTAGCATGCTCTGAAGACAAAGCCAGTGCGCGACTACGCAGTTTGCTTTAACGATTGTTGCGTTAACCACAGGCGGGTATCGAACTCCAGTTGATGATACTGAGGCTCCATATGACAGCACAGCTGGTAAAACGCTTTGTCGTGCTCTTTTTCTTTCAGATGTGCCAGTTCATGAACGACGATCATGCGTAAAAAAGGTTCAGGGGCATTGCGAAACACGGTGGCAACGCGGATCTCCGCTTTGGCTTTTAGCTTACCGCCCTGCACGCGAGATACGGCGGTATGCAGCCCCAGCGCATTCTTCAGAACGTGTATCTTGCTGTCATACATGACTTTATTCAGCGGCGGGGCATTACGCAGGAACTGATTTTTCAGATCCTGAGTATATTGCCAGAGCGCTTTGTCGGTCGCGAAATCATGCGTCCCCGGATAGCGCTTCTCCAGCACTGCGCCCAGACGCTGTTCAGCAATCAGCGTTCTCACCTGAGAAAGCAAATGTTCCGGGTAGCCCTGGAGATAAGTTAGTTGGTTCATCTTTGCCCATGCCAATCATAAAAAGTGTATACTCACGCACCCTTTTCAGGGATACGCCGAAATTTTACCATTCAGGAGGGCCGATGAGCCACATAGACAACGGTTTCCGTTCGCTGTCACTTAAACGTTTCCCGGAAACGGATGACGTTAACCCGCTGCTGGCGTGGGAAGCGGCAGATGAATATCTGCTGCAACAGCTGGACGATACCGAGATTAGCGGCCCGGTGCTAATCCTGAATGATACCTTTGGCGCGCTGGGCTGTGCGCTGGCGCAACATTCGCCGTACAGCATTGGCGACTCCTATCTCAGCGAGCTTGCCACACGCGAGAACCTGCGTCATAACGATATTGCCGAGTCGAGCGTCAAATTCCTCGACAGTACGGCTGACTACCCGCAGGCGCCGGGCGTGGTGCTGATTAAGCTGCCAAAAACCATGGCGCTGCTGGAGCAGCAACTGCGCGCGCTGCGCGAAGTGGTGACGCCGCAAACGCGCATCATCGCGGGCGCGAAGGCGCGTGATGTGCATACCTCGACGCTGGAGCTGTTTGAAAAAGTGTTGGGTCCGACCACCACCACGCTGGCGTGGAAAAAAGCCCGTTTAATCAACTGTACGTTCAGCAAACCTGAGCTGGCCGCTGCCTCGCAAACGCTAAGCTGGAAGCTGGAAGGTACCGAATGGACTATCCATAACCACGCCAACGTCTTCTCCCGTACCGGACTGGATATCGGCGCGCGCTTTTTTATCGAGCATCTGCCGGAAAACCTCGAAGGGGAGATTGTTGACCTCGGCTGTGGTAACGGCGTCATCGGTATGACGCTGCTGGCGAAGAACCCGGAAGCCAGCGTGGTATTTGTTGATGAATCGCCGATGGCGGTGGCTTCAAGCCGCTTGAACGTGGAAAGTAACATGCCTGAAGCGCTGGATCGCTGTGAGTTTATGATCAACAACGCGCTGTCGGGCGTCGAACCGTTCCGCTTTAACGCCGTGCTGTGTAACCCACCGTTCCACCAGAAGCACGCGCTGACGGATAACATTGCCTGGGAGATGTTCCACCACGCTCGCCGCTGCCTGAAAATCAATGGTGAGCTGTACATTGTGGCTAACCGTCACCTTGACTACTTCCACAAGCTGAAAAAGATTTTCGGCAACTGCGTGACCATCGCCACCAATAATAAATTCGTGGTGCTAAAAGCGGTCAAAACCGGTCGCCGCCGCTAATCGTGTGTGCCGGATGGCGGCGTGACCGCCTTATCCGGCCTACGAAATACATACTGTTAAATTTCCAGCGCCAGCATCGTCCCTTGGGCAATAGCGCGTCGGGCATCCAGCTCCATCGCCACATCGCAGCCGCCGATCAGATGCACCGTTTTACCTGCTGCGTGGAGTGGATCAACCAGTTCACGGCGCGGCTCTTGTCCGGCGCAAATCACCACGTTATCCACGTTAAAGATCAACGGTTCGCCGTTCAACACGACGTGTAACCCATCATCATCAATTTTCTGATAGCTAACTGCCGGGATCATTTTCACGCCGCGTGAGAGCAGGGTGGCGCGATGGATCCAGCCTGTCGTTTTCCCTAAACCTTGTCCCGGTTTGCTGGCTTTGCGCTGCAACATCACTATCTGGCGCGGGCTGCGGGATAAGTGCGGGCCTTCCAGGCGTAAGCCGCCAGGCTGTTGCAGGCTGGTGTCGATCCCCCATTCCACGCAGAATTCCGCAATGTTTTGGCTGGTGGGCTCACCGGGCTGGCTCAAATACATGGCGGTATCAAAACCTATCCCGCCGCAGCCAACGATCGCCACGCGTTTGCCCACCGGCGTTTTATCGCGCAGGACGTCGAGATAGCTCAGCACTTTAGGATGCGCGATCCCCTCGATCGGTGGCATACGTGGCTCGATCCCGCTGGCGAGGATCACTTCGTCGAAGGGGTACAGATCGCGTGCGCTGACAAAGTGATTCAGCTTCAGCGACACGCCAGTCACATCGATCATCCGGCGGTAGTAGCGCAGGGTTTCATAAAATTCTTCTTTGCCGGGGATCTGCTTAGCGATATTAAACTGCCCGCCAATCTCGCTATGCGCGTCAAACAACGTCACGTGATGACCGCGTGCGGCGGCATTTATGGCGAAGGCGAGGCCTGCAGGACCTGCTCCGACAACCGCCAGATTTTTCGGCACAGTGGCGGCAACGATCGGCATTTTGGTCTCATGGCAGGCGCGCGGATTCACCAGGCAAGAGGTGACTTTGCCGACGAAGATCTGATCCAGGCAGGCCTGGTTACAGCCGATACAGGTATTGATCTCATCCGCTCGTCCGGTTTGCGCTTTTGACAGCAGTTCGGCATCGGCGAGGAACGGACGGGCCATCGACACCATATCGGCATCGCCACGGGCCAGAATGTCATCGGCGACTTGAGGATCGTTAATGCGGTTGGTGGTGACCAGTGGGATCGTCACATGCCCTTTCAGCTTACGTGTCACCCAACTAAACGCACCGCGCGGCACCGGGGTGGCAATAGTGGGAATACGCGCCTCATGCCAGCCAATACCGGTGTTAATAATGGTCGCCCCTGCGGCTTCTATCGCCTGCGCCAGTTGGACGGTTTCGTCGAAGGTTCCGCCGTTTTCCACCAGATCGAGCATCGACAGGCGGAAGATAATAATAAAGTCATTACCGGCACGCTGGCGTACCGCGCGCACCACTTCCACGGCAAAACGCATGCGGTTGGCATACTCGCCGCCCCATTCGTCATTGCGCTGATTGGTGCGCAGAGTCAGGAATTCGTTGATGAGATAGCCTTCCGAGCCCATCACTTCGACGCCATCATAGCCTGCTTCCCGCGCCAGTTGAGCGCAGTGGGCAAAATCTTCAATCAACTGCAGCACCTCATCGTGCGTCAGCTCATGCGGCGTAAAGCGGTTGATTGGCGCCTGAATGGCAGAAGGTGCCACCAGATGAGGCTGGTAGCTGTAACGCCCGGTATGCAGGATTTGCAGGGCGATTTTGCCGCCTTCGTCATGCACGGCGTCGGTAATGACGCGATGATGTGCAAGCTGGCTGGTGTCGTTCAGCATCGCGCCGCCTTCCATCCCCACGCCGGAAAGCGCAGGCGCAATACCTCCGCTCACAATTAACGCTACGCCGTGACGGGCGCGTTCGGCGTAGAACGCGGCCAGCCGTTCTGCACCGTCGGGATACTCCTCCAGCCCGGTATGCATTGAACCCATCAGCACGCGGTTTTTAAGCGTGGTGAAGCCTAAATCGAGCGGGGCGAACAGCGACGGATAGCTCATAAAGGTGTCCAGTATGTAAAATTATTGTTATGTGGTCGGATGAGTTAATAATTTAGCCGTCGCCGCGTAAAAGGGAAAAGGGGAATGCCGTGATTGTGATGGGATTCAAAAAATGCCCCTGCGGACGCAAGGGCAAGTGGGTCAGAACGCCAGTCGTTTACCCAGACCGTCAAAGAGGTGCAGGTGCGACTCTTGTAAGGTGAGCGTAAGCGGTGTATCCGGCATGAAGCTAAGCTGTTGAAAAGACTTCAGGCACACGGGGTGGCCGGCCAGATCCAACCACACCAGCGTGGAGTCGCCCTGTAATTCACACAGCCGGGTACGACCTTGCAATGTGAAATCCCCGGTCTGCTGGTACTGCATATGCTCCGGGCGGATGGCGACAAACAGTTTGTCCCCGTCGCTAACGCCTACGGGCTGACGGGTGAGGCGGAAGACGAGGTTATCGGCGATATGCAGTGCGCCTTCACGCCATACCGCTGGCAGAACATTGATTTTCGGCGTGCCGATAAACTCAGCGACGAACAGGTTTGCCGGGGTGTTATACAGCTCCAGCGGCGTGCCCACCTGCTCAATTTTTCCCTTGTAAAGCACCACGATGCGATCGGCCAGCGTCATCGCCTCCACCTGATCGTGCGTTACATAGATCATGGTGTTTTTCAGGGTGTTATGCAGTTGCTGGATCTCCTGGCGCATCCCGACCCGCAACGCGGCATCCAGGTTAGACAGCGGTTCATCAAACAGAAACAGTTCCGGTTGCTGGACAATAGAACGCCCGATCGCCACACGTTGGCGCTGCCCGCCGGACAGATTCTGCGGCAGCCTGTCCAGCATTTCTTCCAGCTTCAGCATGCTGGCGGCGTGAGCGACCCGCTTATCAATCTCGGCGGCGGGCGTATTGATATTACGTAAACCGAATGACAGATTTTCCCTGACGGTCATATGCGGGTAGAGGGCGTAGGACTGAAACACCATCGACAGGTTGCGTTTGCCCGCCGCAAGCCTGGTGACCTCTTTTCCCCCCATCACCAGTTTACCGCCGTCGGGGATTTCCAGTCCGGCGATGATCCGCAGCAGCGTGGATTTCCCGCATCCGGAAGGGCCAACCAGCACAATGAACTCCCCGGAGGCGATCTCCAGCGACAGATTTTCAATGATGGTGTTCTTGCCCCAGGCTTTATGAATATTACTCAGGCTTAGCGCGGTCATAACCTCTCCTTGTCAGAATCCCAGGCTGCAATCAGCGTTAAAAGTTCATCGGTTTTGCGCGCCAGCAGTGCCGTATCCGCGCGGGTTTCCACGTTCAGGCGCAGCAGCGGCTCGGTGTTGGAGGCGCGTAAGTTGAAGCGCCAGTCAACGAAGTCGATGCTCAACCCATCGCAATCGTCACGCAGGCCGCCGGCTTGCAGATAGTGAGCGGCGATGGATTGCATGACAGATTGCGGATCGGCCACCGTCAGATTGATTTCGCCGGAAACCGGAAAGCGCACCTGGGCGTGTTCGATATACGCCGACAGCGGACGGCTGTCGCTGCCGATAATTTGCAGCAGCAATACCAGTGGGATCATCCCGCTGTCGCAATAGCCAAAATCGCGGAAGTAGTGGTGGCCGCTCATTTCTCCGCCGTAGACCGCGTCCTCTTCGCGCATCCGCGCTTTGATAAAGGCATGCCCGGTTTTGCTGATGACCGGGATTCCGCCGCAGCGAGTTACAACGTCCAGCGTATTCCACGTCAGGCGCGGGTCCAGAATGATGTGACTGCCTGCGGAGCGTTGCAGGAAGTGCTCGGCGAACAGGCCAACCAGGTAGTAGCTCTCAATAAAGCGGCCACACTCATCAAAGAAGAAGCAGCGATCGAAATCGCCATCCCAGGCGATGCCGAAATCAGCCTGATTTTCGATAACCGCCTGCTGGGTGATGAGGCGGTTTTCCGTCAGCATCGGATTCGGCACGCCTGCCGGGAAATGACCGTCCGGCTGATGGTGCAGGCGAATAAACTCAATCTGAACACCCGCACGGGCTAGTCCGTCGGCGATCGCGTCAAGCGCAGGCCCGACGGTGCCATGTCCGGCGTTGGTCACAATACGTAGCGGGCGAGTCGGCGGATGCTGAAAGAAGCGCAGCAGGCAGGCAATCCAGGCGGGGCGATTATCATAAGGGATGAGGCTGCCACGATGGACAATCGGAGCAAAGTCATTGCGCTCCGCCAGCGCTTTTATCTCCAGCAGGCCGTTGTCGTTACTGATCGGACGCGCCTCTTCGCGCACCAGTTTCATACCATTGTACTGCGCCGGATTATGGCTCGCGGTTATCTGAATGCCGCCGTCGGCACGCAGTTCCCGGGTGGCGAAATAGATCTCTTCGGTGCCTGACAGACCAAGGTCGATAACATCCACGCCGCTGGAAATTAGCCCGTCGGTCACGGCGGATTTTAACGATTCCGAGCTAAGGCGAATGTCGGCGCCGATCACTACCCGGCGCGGATGGCGCCAGGCGGCGTAAGCGCGACCGATGCGAAAGGCGATATCCGGCGTCAGGTTGACGCCAACCTCACCGCGAATGTCGTAGGCTTTAAAACAGGTTAGTTCATCCATAATCTACTCTTCTGTAATTAATGAGTCAGGCTGACTCCCGAATGATGAGCTGGTAAGGCAATTCATAGTGGGTCACCGGTCCTCTGGTGAGCAGCAATTTGACGGCCATTTCCCCTTTCTTTTCCGCGTCTTGCGCGATGGTGGTCAGGCGTATTCCCGCCACCTCAACGGCGAGATTATCGAAACCGGTAACGGCAACCCGCTGCGGAACCGCCAGCTGCTGCCGTTGGCAGTAGTGGATCGCGCCGACGGCGAAGCGATCGGAAAGGCAGATAAGCGCAGTGATCTCCGGATGGGTTTCCAGTAACGCTTTGGCCGCCTGTTCGCCGTGTTCTTCATCGTGTCGGGTTTGATACAGCCAGCACGTATCAAGGGCGAAGCCGCGCTGCTGGAAAACCTCCCGGCAGGCATTCACGCGGGAGAGCATCAGCAGGTTGTCGCCGGTGACGGGGGCGGTCAGATCGCACATTCCCTGCGCCGAGGGCTGTGACGGAAAGGCGATGATGCCGAAATGTCGATGACCTTTATCGGCCAGATAGCGGGCAATATCGCGCATGGCGCAGGCGTTATCGATGGAGACGCTGCTGTGGTCGGGAAACTGAAAATCGAGCGTGACCACCGGACGCCCATGAGCCAGCGCGTGCTGGATCATGGCCGCATTGTTATGCGTGGCGTTGAGAATATAGCCATCAACCAGGGTGTTGAGCGGCGTCTGTTGCCGCTTACGCAAAGGGATCAAGACCAGATTGACGTTTTGTTCTTCACACTGGACGGCGATCCCCCGCATCAGTGCAATGTCGTGGGGATCGATAAACACGTAACTCATAGAGTCGTTGAATATCACGCCGATGGTGTCAGATTTACCGGTACGCAGCGCGCGCGCCAGCTTGTCCGGTCCCTGAAAGCCAAGCTCGCTGGCATATTGCAAAATTCGCTGGCGCAGCTCCGGAGATAATTTTTCGGTGATGCTGCCAACTTACTGATTTAGTGTATGATGGTGTTTTTGAGGTGCTCCAGTGGCTTCTGTTTCTATCAGTTGTCCCTCCTGCTCAGCTACTGAAGGCGTAGTGCGTAACGGTAAAAGTACTGCCGGACATCAGCGCTATCTCTGCTCTCACTGCCGTAAAACATGGCAGCTACAGTTCACTTACACCGCCTCTCAGCCCGGTACACACCAGAAAATCATTGATATGGCCATGAATGGCGTCGGATGCCGCGCCAGTGCACGAATTATGGGCATTGGCCTCAACACGATTTTACGACACTTAAAAAACTCAGGCCGCAGTCGGTAAACTCACGTATACAACCGGGCAGTGACGTCATTGTTTGCGCGGAAATGGACGAACAGTGGGGTTACGTCGGCGCTAAATCCCGCCAGCGCTGGTTGTTTTACGCGTATGACAGGATACGGAGGACGGTTGTGGCGCACGTATTCGGTGAACGCACGTTGGCCACGCTGGAGCGTCTTCTTGGCCTGCTGTCGGCCTTTGAGGTCGTGGTATGGATGACGGATGGCTGGCCGCTTTATGAATCACGCCTGAAGGGAGAACTGCACGTTATCAGCAAGCGATATACGCAGCGCATTGAGCGGCATAACCTGAATCTGAGGCAGCATCTGGCAAGGCTGGGCAGGAAGTCACTGTCGTTCTCAAAATCGGTGGAGCTGCATGACAAAGTCATCGGGCATTATCTGAACATAAAACACTATCAATAAGTTGGAGTCATTACCGAAGTTTAAGCAAAGTTGGGCGATTACCCTGCCGATGATGAACGCGCAAATCGTGATGGTGATGGTGCTGGCGATTACCGTGGCGTTCAGCATCTTTACCGAGCCGTATCTTATCACCGGCGGCGGGCCGCTCAACAGCACCACCAGTCCGATGGTGGTAATGTATGAAGTGGCGTTCCAGAAAATGAAGCCAACCTGGGCGGCGACCATGTCGATTATCGTTGCGGCATGCAGTTTCCTCGCCATTTGGGTCTTCCGCAAAGTATTCGAAAAACATATCGAGATTGTGTGAATGAAGAAACTGACTCCCTTAACGCTGCTCATTCACGCCGTGATGTTTTTGCTGGCGCTCACCTGGCTGTATCCTTTTATCTGGATGGTGATCTCTTCGTTGAAACCGACGGCGCAAATCTACACGACCGGGCTGTTTTCCGGTCATCTGACGCTGGAGAATTACGCTTTTCTGTTCGATAACAGCAACCGGGCGGACAAACCTTTTTTGCGCACCCTGGTTAACTCGCTGTTCGTGTCGCTCACCATTACCGTTTGCGTCACGCTGACCTCAATGCTGGTGGGATATGCCGTCGCGAAAACCGAGTTTCGCGGCAAAAATGCGTTTCGCAACCTGTTGATTGTGCAGATGGTTTTCCCGGTCTTTATGTTCATCATTCCACAGTTTGTCCTGATGCGTGAACTGGGGCTGATCAACAGCTACGGGGCGATGATCCTGCCGTATGCGATGAGCGCCTGGGGCATTTTTATGGTTTCGCAGAGCTTTAAAGGCACGCCGAATGATTACCTGTATGCCGCAAGGCTCGATCACGCCAGCCTGTGGGGGATCTTGCGGCATGTGATGATGCCGCTGAATAAATCCATTCTGGCGATTGTCGCACTGTTCACCTTTTCCAGCTCATGGGACAACTTCCTCTGGCCGCTGATCGTGATGCGCGAAGTGGACAAAATGCCGTTTTCGGTGCTGCTCGCCACCTTCAGCAAATCCTATGGCATCTACCTGGGACCGGTGCTGGCGGGGTCGGTGGTGCAGATGCTGCCAATCGTTGTCCTGTTTATTCTGTTCAGAAAATACTTCCTCGAAGGCATGTCGTTATCACTGAAATAAGGAACGTGACGGTGAAAAAGCAACCGTGGTGGCAGGCGTGTACCTGTTATCAAATTTATCTGCCTTCGTTTTGCGACGGCAATAACGACGGGCTGGGCGATTTTCCGGGCCTGATTTCCCGGCTGGATTATTTGCAGGCGCTGGGCATCGGCGCGGTGTGGATCACGCCGTTTTATCCCTCTCCGCTGGTGGATAACGGCTACGATATCAGCGATTACTGCGCCGTTGACGCCCGTTTCGGCACTCTCGACGATTTCCGCCGGGTGGTTGACGGCTGCCACGCCAGAGGCATTCGGGTGATTATCGATCTGGTGGTCAATCACGTCTCCTCGGAACATCCCTGGTTTTGCGATGCGTGGAATAATCCGGGCAGCCGCTATCGTGATTATTTCCTTTTTCGCCGCCAGCCGAATAACTGGCGTTCTTTCTTTTCCGGCAGCGCGTGGACCGCTGAGCCAGACACCGGCGAGTTTTATTACCATAAATTCGCGCCCGGCCAGGTGGATCTCAACTGGGCCAACCCCGCGGTGGAACAGGAAATTTACCGGGTGGTGGATTTCTGGATTACGCAGGGGGTGGACGGCTTTCGCTTTGACGTCATCAACTTTCTTACTACCGATGGCATTGGGCCTGATAACCCGGAAGAGAACGGCGAGCAGCGCCATGAATTTGACGTTAATCAGCCGCGACTCCCGGAGACGCTGCAACGGCTGTGTGCCTATGTTCGGGCGCAGGGTGACTATTTCCTGATTGGCGAAATCGGCAGCGAGGACCCTGACGTGCTCAGCCGCTATCAAAGTCCGCAACTGATGGACGTGGTGTTTAATTTTAATATCGGCAGCCAGAAAACCTTTGATGTTTCCCGTCTTTTCAGCCAGTTAAAAACTACGCTGGCTGCGCAGTCGGGTTTACCGACGCTGTTTTTCTCCAGCCATGATATGTCGCGGATGATCAGCCGCTTTGGCGAAAACGAGCGCGATACCGGGCGGGCGCTGGCGGTGCTGGCGCTCCAGCTAACGGTGAGCGGCGTGCCGTTTATCTTCCAGGGCGAAGAGCTGGGGGTGACCGACTACCGTCCGCAAACGGCAGAGCAGCTTTTTGATATACAGGGAAAAACCCATTACTGCACCGCCCTTGCCGCAGGCAGCAGCCCACAGCAGGCGCTGGCGCTGGCTATTGAACATTCGCGGGATGGTTCGCGCGCGCCGCTGCCCTGGCGCGACGCCCCCTTTGGCGGATTTTCCTCCGTCGCGCCGTGGATGCCCGTCGGCGGCGATATCGCCCTGATTAACGCGGAGCGCCAGCAGCAGGATGAAACATCGTTCTGGCATCAGTACCGGCTGCTTATCGCTCTGCGCCGCCGCGTTGCGGCGCTGCATCAGGGACAGCAGGACTCGCTTGACCTCACTGACGAATGCGTCTGGTTTACCCGTTCGACGGCGGCGGAGCAGGTCTGGGTCGCCATCAACTTTGGTGCGCCCGTTCGCAATCCGTGGCAGGAGATTGAGGCTGAAGTGCTGTACGGGGAGGACGCGCAATGGATTGGCAAGAATCAATGTTTGATCAAAAGGAGAGTACATGGACAGGCACAGTAAAAACCCGTTGATTACCCCGGCGGACGTGACGCCTTCACTGCCCGGCAGGAAGGTCGATTGTGTTTTCAATGCTGGCGTAACGGAGTGTGACGGGGAGATCGTTTTGCTGCTGCGGGTGGCGGAAAGCGTGATCAATTCCGACCCGCAGCAGCGTGTCGTACCGCTGTTGGAAAAAACCGATGCGGGCTGGGTACAGGCCACCGCAAGTTTCGATCGTCGCGATGAACGCTATGATTTCAGCGATCCGCGGGTGATCGTGCTGAAAAGCGATCCGGCGCGGGTGTGGCTGACCTCCATGTCGCATCTGCGTCTGGCGCGCAGTCGCGACGGGGGGAACTTCCGGATTGACAGCCAGCCGTTTATCATCGCCGATACGCAATATGAAGAGTTCGGCTGCGAAGATGCGCGGATCACCCGCATCGATGATACCGCGTACATCAACTACTCGGCGGTGTCGTCGCTGGGGATTTCTACCGCGCTGGCGGTGACCAAAGATTTTGTCACGGTGGAGAAAAAAGGGTTGATCCTCTGCCCGGACAACCGCGACGTCTGCTTTTTCCCGGAAAAGATCGCCGGTAAATATCACGCCCTGACCCGTCCGGCCCCGTGCCACTTCGGTCATCCGGAAATCTGGATCTGCGAGTCGCCGGATATGCTGCACTGGGGCAACCATCGCCACCTGCTGGGACGGTCCGGCGATGCCTGGGACTGCCGTAAATCAGGCGGCGGCGCACCGGTATTAAAAACCGATCGCGGCTGGCTGGAGATCTACCACGGTGTGGATGCCGATCAGCGCTACTGCCTCGGCGCGCTGCTGCTGGATCTCAACGATCCGACCCATATTCTGGCGAAATCACCGGTGCCGCTGCTGGAGCCAGATGCGCCCTACGAGCGCGAAGGCTTCTTCGGCAACGTGGTGTTCACCTGTGGGGCGCTGATCCGCGATGAGACGCTGCACGTCTGGTACGGCGCCGCCGATGAGTGTGTGGCGCTGGCGACAATGCCGCTAGACAAACTGTGGCGGCATCTGGGGGTTAAATAAATGCCGCAGAGTGTCCTGGGCTGGTAAACCCGCTTCTGGCTGGGGGGGCGATTCACACGTTGCGGCCGCTGGTGGACGAATCTTTGCTACAAATAATGAAAGTACACAACAGAAGAGCAGGGCAATAAATGCCCTGCAAGTCTGTATATTTAATGTCACATTGTATTTCAGGTGCGCAAGAAAACAGATTGCGCTTATCGTTATTAATATTTTAATTAATATCTGACGCGGGGGCCGCCTCAATAGCTTTTTCTTCTTTGGTTAGCCCTTTGATGTATTTACTGTATTTCCACCAGGCAAAACCGAGGAAAATAACAATCCCACCGACGTTATAGAATATAATGGTCATGATGTTACCGCCGGTCGGGAAGGTCGAGGCAATAAACCCGATGGTGAAAAGGACAATCAGCATCGATACCACAATAATGCCGGTTTTTTGCGAACCCATACGGAAGTCGCGCGGTAAGTGGTCCAGTTTTGCGCGCAGATTCAGGTAAGCCAGCATAATAAACAGCGGCGGCAGCATCGATGCGGCGGCGGTCATGTTGATGATGGTGTTCATTAAATCCTGCACGGTATTGGAGCCGAGCGTTGGGATAATCATCAGCGGGATAACAATCAGGAACTGAATCCAGGCTGCGCGGGCCGGAACGCCATTTTCATTCAGTTCGACGGTTTTTTTACCGAAAATACCCTCTGGAATTTCAGAGAAGAAAATTTTCACCGGCGTTGCGGTCCACATCAGCAGAGAGCCGAACATCGCGGTAAAGGAGACCAGGCCGACAAAGCGGTTAACGATCAGTTCCGGCAGGCCAAAGTATGCCGCCAGACCGTGGAATACCTGTACCGAACCACCGGTAAATTTCAGCTCTTTGCTGCTCACGAAGACGTTGATCAGTACCGAGGAGATGGAATAGAGCACGCCGATAAAAATCCCGGCAATGATAATGACCTTCACGAACGATTTTGACCCGCCCTTGACGTCGTTGACGTACACTGCCACCGACTCCGCACCGCCTGCCGCCATAAAGATCCAGGTGGTGATACCGAGGAAGGCCCAGTTAAAATTCGGGATCATTGCGTCTACGGTGATAGGGTCAGCAGGCTGTACGCCGCCAACCAGCGCAGTACCCGCCAGCAGGATGTAGGACAGGGTCAGCAGCAGCATCAATGTGGAGGTGACCGAAGTAATTGGTCCTAACATTTTTGCGCCGTTGGTCGAAACCCAGGTGGAGAAGGCAAACAGCACCATACTTAACACAGTGGTTGCGAACGGCGTCAGAATGTATTCGTAGCCTAAAAAAGCATATGAGGCGTAGGCGATAACACGGGGTAACAGCGAGGTAAAAAAGAACAGGTTAACGAACCAATAGGTATAGGCGGTAATAAATGCCCAACGTCCGCCCAGCGAACTTTTCACCCAAGCATAGACACCGGCTTCGGAGTTTTTATTCAGCGAAACAAATTCAGCGATGATTAAGCAGAACGGAATAAAGTAGAAGATCGTCGCGAGGAAAAACATCGGTGCGGATGCCAGACCCAGCTCAATATTATTGTTGATAACGTTATTAAAACTATAAACCGCGGCAAAGGTGAGTGAAAGTAAGCCGAACTTGCCGATGGTATTACGTTTGGTATCAGACATAGCACATCTCCGATTCCTGATTATTATAGGGTACTGGCGGCGCAACGTCGGCGCCGCCTGTGTTTTTATTTATTATGAAAATAACCATCTTCGATGGTGACTTTGAGTACAACTTTCTTCACTGCGTTATTACAAATAAAACGATAGGCTTCATGGTTGTCACAAATAACCATTTGTCCTTCGCGCACTTCTACGGTTTTTCCACAGCCTTTCAGATATTCGCGATCGGTTTCATCGCGATAATATTCAACCACCTGGAGATCCTCTTTGGCGGCATACTCTATTTTTTGCTGTCCTTGCAGGTAGTAATGGATTTCAAAATAACGACGATGACCGGTAAACAGTGCATCGGTCGCGGAGTCTGTCTCCACGCGATAGCTCAGGGAATCACCGATAGAGTGGGCAACGCCTGGTTGAATATTATCAATATTTTCAATCGCTTCGACGCAGCGCTGCCACTTCTTCCCGGATGCGTAAATTTGTTGGAACTGCGCTAAGTTGTCGATGATCCTCATTTTGTATTCTCGCTGTGCAAATTCGTGGAAAAGAGCCCGGTACCAAAGACGCGGCTGGCGGCGGTTTGAGCGCTAGATTCGCTACCGGAAACCGGCAACAACGTGAAGCCGTAGCTGAACGAACGGAACCAGACGCGCCAGGAATCAAGCACCTCGCTTCCCCACGAGTTGGAGCCTAAGCCCAGCACCTGGTGGTCCAGATTCAGGGTGATGTCATCGCTGCGCTGCAGCGCATTACAGTGCTGTGCGGCAAAGATATTTTCTGGCGTATAGCGCCAGGCGCTCAGGTTGACAGGGCGCTGCGGAACCACCAGCAGACCGTTGCCGTGGCGGTTGGTTAGCGTTGCCCAGCGCACGTCCTGACGATTGCCGTTGTTTTGCGGGAACGGATAGTTTTCGAACATCTCATCCACGCTGCTGCGCCAGATATCGATGATGTTGGCCTGTTGGCTATCGGCATAGTTTTCACCGGGACCACGTCCGTAATACGCCACCTGCCCCAAATCGCCGTTGATGCCCATCGTGAAGCCGATGCACGGAATAATGTCCCGGTACTCGCCGTAAGGCTGGCCGGAAAGCTCCACGTTCAACTGACCGTCTGCGGCAATCCGCCAGCGGTAGGTACAGCGCATACCGAAATCAAATACCGGCGGGGCGATAATCGTCTGGCTGGTTATCAACAGCGCGTCATCGGTTTGCTCAATGGCAAAATCGCGCAGATGCTCCTGCATAATCTGTAAATGATTTGGTTGCCAAAGGCCTTCGAACTCTTGTTTGTGGTTATCAATGGTTGGTTTGAAGAAATTAATCTTCGGCTCGCGGGTAATCAGCTCCTCACCGTTAACGGTCCAGCTAATGGGCTTACCGTTCAGTTTTGAGAAGGTCAGATGGAAGTTATAACCGCGTATGGTGCAGCTCTGGGGGCTGTCTTCCAGCGTCAGAGGGGTAGCGTTTTTCAGGCTAAACGGTACGGCAGCCGCCGTTCTGGCCTTCAGCGGGAACTGATAAGTCGCAATGTGGTGCCCGGCTTCGCTGTATGCCGTACGGGAATCTTTCGTCACGATGACGTTGAGGAACGCTTCGCGCGCATCCAGCTCCGGCAGTGTGCATTGCACTAGGGTATCGCTATTAGGAGGGACGTCGCGCAGTTTTATCTGCTGAGCAGAAAGCGTATCTCCTTCGGCGCGAACCTCAATATGCAAGGTGTAGTCGTCAAGCGTGGTAAACCACAGTTTGTTTTCTACCCGTAGCTCGCCGCGAACCAGATCCTGTGCGCGTACTTTTACTGGCGCAATCACCTGCTTGTACTCTTGCAGACCCGGCCCCGGGGTTTGATCGGAATAAATCAGGCCATCAAGGCAGAAGTTGTAGTTGTTCGGATAGTCGCCGTAGTCGCCGCCATATTTGTACCAGACGTTGCCGTCGTCATCTTTGGCCTGAATCCCGTGATCGCACCACTCCCAGACATAGTGTCCCTGAATGCAGTCATGCTGATAAAAGACGTTCTGATATTCCGTCAGCCCGCCGGGACCGTTGCCCATGGCGTGAGCATATTCGCAGATGATGCGCGGCTTAGGATGTGGATATTCGCCAAACTCATTCATCAGCGGCACACGGGTGTACATGGTGGAGATGATATCCACCACTTCGGCGTCACGATCTTCTTCGTAATGGATCAGACGCGTGTCATCCAGTGCTTTCGCGGCGTGATACATGGCGCGGATGTTACAGCCGTATCCGGATTCGTTGCCGAGCGACCAGATGACGATCGACGGGTGGTTTTTTTGTGCATGGATGTGGCGCACGATGCGCTCAACGTAGACGTTTTCCCACAGCGGATCGTCGGTTATCCGGCTGATATCGCCGATATTGGCGAAGCCGTGAGATTCAACGTCGGTTTCGGCCATCACGAACAGACCGTAGATATCGCACAATTCATAGAAGCGCGGATCGTTCGGGTAATGGGCGGTACGCACGGAGTTGATGTTGTGCTGCTTCATTAACAGCAGATCTTTTTCAACGCGATCCATGCCAACCGCACGGCCTTTAAGATGATCGTTATCGTGGCGGTTAACGCCATGCAGCATCACGTAGCGGTTATTGATGTAAAACAGACCGTCGCGAACTTTGATATCGCGGAATCCGACCCGCTGTGGCACGACCTCAAGGAGATTGCCGTTGGCATCTTTCAGCGTCATCACCAGATGATAAAGATACGGCGATTCCGCTGACCACTGCTGCGGCGCGCTAACCTTGAAATTAAAAGCGGTGCGGGTGTGTTGATCCACTGCCAGATTGTTAATCACGCCGCTATGCAGCGCCTGCTCACCGTCAAACAAGGTGTATTCGAGCGACGCCATCGCTGGCGTGGAACCCAGGTTTTCCAGCGCAATGTCGCAGGTGAGGATGGCGTCGCGATAGTCATCATCGAACTCGGTGCGAACGGTAAAATCCTGAATATGGGTCGCCTGTTTGCCTACCAGATAGACGTCGCGGAAAATTCCCGCCGACCACCACATGTCCTGGTCTTCAACGTAAGTGGAATCAGCCCATTGCATTACGCGAACGCACAGCAGGTTGTCACCGGTCTTCACCACCGCGCTGATATCAAATTCAGCCGTCAGGCGGCTGCCTTTGCTGAAACCGACGTACTGACCATTCACGTAAACTTCGAAGTAGGTTTCTACGCCATCAAATTTAATCAGCGTTTGTTTGCCCTGCCAGCCTTCGCTGAGGGAGAAAATGCGCTGGTAGGCTCCGGTGGGGTTATTGGTCGGAACGTAGGGGACATCAATCGGGAAAGGAAAACCTTCGTCGGTATACTGCAGTTTGCCGTGTCCTTCCATCTGCCACATGCCTGGGACGGTGATGCTGCCCCAGTCATTCATAAACTGCGACGTAAAGATTTCCGGCACCTGCAGCGGATGCTCAAAGAACTGAAAATTCCACTGACCGCTTAGCAACTGAAAGAGGCTGCTGGTTTCGCGGGCAAACGAGCGAGCCTGCGCAACGGAGTCATAAGAGAAAAAATATGCGCGTGGCGCCAGTCGATTTTCGTGGGTGAGCTGAATGTTTTCCCAGCGATTCATAAGGCCTCCCGGTGGAGAAAAATCGGAACCATTCATTGTAATGGTGAGTAAGTGTAATTGATGGTGATTTTAGTAAAAGTTTTACTAAAATATAGCGAGTGAGGTGATTTACTTTAACTGGATCACGAAAATAATGGGGGCGCAGAAAATAATGCATGACAATGCGCGCCCGGCATCAGAAGAAACCGGGCGTGTTTACTGGGGATTTTAGCGGGTGGTGCCGCGCAGTTTCAGCTTGCTGGGAACAAAAACCAGCAGAGGAAGCGCACGCCCATCGCGGGCTTTCTCAAACAGCAGGTTGACGCCCTGACTGCCCATCATTTCTGAATGGATGCGAACGGTGGAAAGCGGAGGAAAGGTGAAGCGCGCTGTCGGGATATCATTAACGCTAATCAGCGAAATGTCCTGCGGAATGTTCAGGCCACGCTCGTGAATGGCGCGCAGAACGCCAATAGCAATCGAGTCTGAAGCCACAAATAGGGCACCGGGATAGTCGGCTTTCGCCAGCATTTTTTTGGCCAGTTCATACCCTGATGAACTGGAGAAACCGCCGCGATAGATGTCCTGTTCAGAAACGACCTGCTGCAGACGACCGTATTCGACAAACGCGGCTTCACGGATATCTGCCTTGCCGGGTTCGTCTTCACCGCCGATGAAGCCAATGCGAGTGACGCCCTGGGCGATGAAGTAGTCGATACTCTCTTTACTGATGCGGGCCAGATCGATATCGACGGCGTCATATTCGCTGCCGGGTTCATGGAAATCGATAAAGCAGATGTTGTCGGTAAGCGCTGTTGCCGCATTACGCAAAGCCGGAGAAGGCTTGCCGACAATAAGAATGCCGGTAATGTTTTTGCTCTCCGGCAGCCCACTGTGCTCATAGCAGTTGGTCAGTTCGATCCCCAGCTTCTCACTCTGGGTTTCTATTCCGTGACGGATCGCGAGATAGTAAGGATCGTTGATTTCCAAATCCTGCTGGTAGCTGTAGAGCGCCAGAATATGCTGGGGGCCGAGCGCGCTGGTCTGGTTTTTACGAGCACTGCTGGTTTTGTACTCCAGTTTTTCCGCGATCTCCAGAATGCGATGCTTGGTCTCTTCTTTTACATTCAGCGTGGGGTCATCGTTTAAAACCCGGGACACTGTCGCCAGGGACACGCCAGCTTCGATTGCGATGTCTTTAAGTGTTGCCATGTTTGCCTTTTCCCTGAGTTACCTGCGCATTGTAAATGAAGTGCTTATCTATTCATCTGTTTTCAGTAAAAAAAGTACGTTTAATTGACATGCCTGGGGTAAAACTGGGCTTTCAGAGTGTGATGACTACGTCATTTTCCCGCTTTTGAGAACCATGCCAAGAAAATATTTTGCTAGTATTTAGTAAAATTTTACCAAAGGAGAACACAATGGATACCGTCGCATTTGCTGATTTTGCCCGAATGGAAATACGTGTTGGAAAAATCGCACAGGTAAAGCGCCATGACAATGCTGATAAGCTGTATATCGTGCAGGTGGATGTGGGAGAGCGTACGCTGCAAACCGTGACCAGCCTGGTGCCTTATTACAGCGAAGAGGAATTGATGGGGAAAACGGTGGTGGTGCTGTGTAATCTGCAAAAGGCCAAAATGCGTGGGGAAACGTCAGAATGCATGTTGCTGTGCGCTGAGACGGACGATGGCAGCGAAAGCGTGCTGCTGACGCCAGAACGCCTTATGCCAGCGGGTGTGCGGATTGTTTAAGTTGTGCTAATTGCCGGATGGCGGCTACGCTTTTCTCCGACCTACATTTGATCCCGTAAGCCTGAGATGCGCAGCGCCATCCGACCTGTATTACACCTGCTCCACGCTCACCCGTAATGCTGCCAGGGCTTTGCGCGTCGATCGCAATACCAGATCGCATTGCTCGATCGTTAACGTTAACGGCGGTTCGATACGGATCGTCTTTGCATTGTTTAGCGTGCCGGCAACCAGTACCCGCTGGCGGAACATCTCACTGGCAAAGTTGTAGCCGATTTCATTATCGACAAACTCAATTGCCATCAGCATGCCTTTACCGCGTACATCATGCACCAGGTCTGGGTACTCCCGCGCAAGCTGGCGGAAACCATCCAGCAACATATCGCCTTTCTGCTCCGCCTGAGCCGGTAAATTTTGCTCCAGCAGGACGTTAATGGTGGCTAGCGCAGCCGCACAAGCGAGCGGGTTGCCGCCAAACGTGGTGGTATGCAAGAAGGGATTGTCGAACAGAACGGAAAACACCTCTTCAGTGGCAATAGTTGCGCCAATTGGCATCACGCCGCCGCCCAGCGCCTTGGCCAGACACATAATGTCGGGCTGCACGTTTTCGTGCTCGCAGGCGAACATTTTGCCGGTACGACCCATGCCGGTCTGCACTTCATCAAGGATCATCAGCGCGCCAAACTCATCGCAAAGTTTACGCACGGCGGGCAAATACCCTTGCGGCGGCAGGATCACGCCCCCTTCACCCTGGATAGGTTCGAGGATCACGGCTGCGACGTCGTCACCGGTCTTTTTACACTCGCTGAGCATGGTGCGCATCGCGTTAATATCGCCAAACGGCACATGGCGGAAACCCGGCAGCAGCGGCATAAACGGTTTGCGGAAGGTTGATTTAGCCGTGGCGGACAGTGCTCCCAATGATTTGCCGTGGAATGCGCCGCTGGTGGCAATGAACGTAAATTTACCGCGCGGCGATTGATACGCTTTCGCCAGCTTCAGAGCGGCTTCAACCGACTCGGTCCCGCTGTTACAGAAAAAACTGTATTTCAGTTTACCTGGCGCCAGCGCGGCGAGGGTTTTTGCTAGCATGGCCCGCAGAGGGTCAAGTAGCTCTTGGCTGTGCAGAGGTTGTTTCGCGAGTTGATTCTGTACGGCGGAAACCACGACTGGATTACGGTGCCCCACGTTGAAAATTCCAAATCCACCCAGGCAATCGACGAACTCCTGCCCCTGGGTGTCGACAAGCGTATTCAGGCTTCCCGCTTGCCACTCTACGGCTCCGTAATCCCCGCCTGCAGTTACAGATTTTCGATACTCTAAGAACCCCGGATTGACATGCTCCTTGAAGTATTCAATCACCTCTCGGTTTAATGATTTCATTTCCTCATGATCAAGCGTGCGCTTTTCGATGAGATTTAGTGCGTGTGCGCTGCAGGCCAGGGCCGATGCGCTGGAAGGTAACCTGTTCAAAATATGCTCCCGGAGCTCGCGTATCACATGATACTGATTTAAGTATTGCAGTGATTGCGCCATTCCGGCGCGCTTAGCAAAAATCGGGATAAACACCAGGAAACATCTCATTCACGCAACATTTAATGCTGGTGTTTAACATTTGCTGGCATTTTGCCCAGGTTAAGACCGCGAAAACAGATCGGAAAAGCACTTTTCTGCGCTAAAAGTGAGCAATATTTGCACTGTGACGGTGCGTTGGTAGAAGTGTAGTTGAATAGTTACTGGATGAAAGTATTTTAAATCAATGGATTAGAATGCGTACAGATTTTGAGGTTTAATCGCAAATTGCGATCTAAATCAAATTTAACAACTAAAGATAAAAAAATTATCGCCGAAATAACATAAGCCGAAAGAGTTAACAACCAGATAACCTGCACAGGACGCAATCATGTCTTCTCATCCCTACGTTAGTCAGCAAAATACACCGCTGGATGATGATATCACCCTCATGTCGACCACCGATTTACAAAGCTATATCACCCACGCGAACGATACCTTTGTCCAGGTCAGTGGCTATCAACTGAATGAATTGCTCGATAAGCCGCACAATCTGGTTCGTCATCCGGATATGCCAAAAGCGGCGTTTGCGGATATGTGGTACACCCTGAAACAGGGCGAGCCATGGAGCGGGATTGTGAAAAACCGGCGTAAGAATGGCGATCACTACTGGGTAAGGGCCAATGCGGTGCCGATGGTGCGGGAAGGTCGTGTCACCGGATATATGTCGATTCGTACCCGGGCCACTGACGAGGAGATTGCGGCGGTAGAGCCTTTATATAAAGCGCTGAATGAAGGGCGTTGCAACCGACGTATCCATAAAGGACTGGTGGTACGCAAAGGCTGGCTGGGTAAACTCCCGGCGCTGCCGATTCGCTGGCGAGTGCGCAGCGTAATGGCAATTATGTTTATCGTACTGGCGGCCGCATTGCAGCAAATGGGCGCCGAATGGCCGTTACTGCTGATAAGCGCGCTGGTGATGATGCTGGGAACGGCTATTTTCGAATGGCAGATTGTGCGTCCTATTGAGAATGTCGCTCGTCAGGCGCTAAAAGTGGCGACCGGTGAACGAAACAGCGTGTCGCATCTTAACCGCAGTGATGAACTGGGCCTGATGCTGCGAGCGGTTGGGCAACTGGGGCTAATGTGCCGTTGGCTCATCCATGATGTCTCCAGTCAGGTGAGCTGTGTGCGCAGCGACAGCGAAACGCTGGCGAAAGGCAGCGATGATTTAAACAAGCATACGCAGCAGACCGTAGAGAACGTGCAGGAAACGGTGACCACCATGAATCAGATGGCGGCATCGGTGAAGCAAAACTCAGAGACCGCCGCCGCGGCCGACAAGCTCTCCATTGCAGCCAGCAGCGCGGCGACGCACGGCGGCGAGGCGATGGATACCGTCATCAAAACTATGGACGATATCGCCAACAGCACCCAGCGGATCGGCACCATTACCACGCTGATTAACGATATTGCTTTCCAGACTAATATTCTGGCCCTGAACGCCGCTGTTGAAGCCGCACGGGCGGGTGAGCAGGGGAAAGGGTTCGCCGTGGTGGCGGGAGAAGTGCGTCATCTTGCCAGCCGCAGCGCCAGTGCAGCCAATGATATCCGCAAGCTGATTGATGCCAGCGCCGATAAGGTGCAGTCCGGATCTGACCAGGTTCACGCCGCAGGGCGCACGATGGATGATATTGTGGCACAGGTGCAAAACGTGACGCAGTTGATCGCCCAAATCAGTCACTCAACGCTGGAACAGTCAGATGGTCTTTCGAGCCTGACTCGCGCAGTGAATGAATTAAGCAACATTACGCAGAAAAATGCCGAACTGGTTGAAGAGAGCGCCCAGATTTCCGCGATGGTGAAACATCGCGCTGGTCGTCTGGAAGATGCGGTTACGGTGCTGCATTAATATTAACGATAAAGGCGGAACGCAGGGTGAACGCGTTCCGCCTGCTCTGTAGATTAATCCAGTTGAGTAATATCCAGCGCAGCGCGATCGATAATACCGATGATTTTTTTGATCTGCGCATCGCTGGTATCACCATGATTGACCCGCAGGTCCAGCACGGCTTTGAAGTTCTCCAGCGCGCGTTTCATCTGCGGGTTCTTGCGTAATTCAAAACCCACGCAGCGGGCTTTAATACGTTCGTGGATATGTTCCAGATGCTCACGGTTTTCATCCAGCCACTGCTGGCCCTGGGTTGTGATCGCAATCTGTTTACGCCCGCCTTCCTCGTCGCTGATGGTGATCAGCTCTTGATCCTGCAAGAAATCCAGCGTCGGATAGACGACGCCCGGGCTCGGGGTATAGTTGCCCTGAGTCAGGGTTTCAATCGCTTTAATCAGCTCATAGCCGTGGCTGGCGTCGCGGGTCAGGATATCCAGAATGACCAGGCGTAATTCTCCGTGACCGAAGAAGCGCTGGCGACGACCGCCGCCGCGACCGTGGCGGTGTCCACAACCCTGTTCGTGGTGATGTTCTTTGTTGCAGCCTTCATGGCGATGTTCTTCACCTTTGCAGCAACCGGCATGGTGTTCGTTGTGGCGGCCTTCGTGGTGATGTCCTTCACCCTTGCAGCAGCCTTCGTGTTGGTGCTCTGTATGCTTGCAGCAACCTTCATGATGGTTTTGCATCATCGTCTCCTGATGTGTTTTAGATATATCTAATTTATATCTAAATATCATTTTTGCGCAAGGCTATAAAATATTTTTTATTTAACTTTATGATTTTTATCTGTTTTAAAGAGGTTGTTTTAGCCGGTTAATCAGAAGTCGACTATATCAAAAAAGTGCTTGCAATCTTTCTGATTAGCAATCATTATCATTTAAAAATTAATTTAGATATATCGTATTATCTTTCCGAAGGCGAAAAAATGACAAAAAACACCTCACGCTACCCGCAGCGCGTTCGCAATGAACTGCGTTTTCGGGAACTTACCGTCCTGCGCGTAGAACGTATTAGCGCGGGCTTTCAGCGCATTGTACTGGGCGGTGACGCTCTGGATGGTTTTAGCTCACACGGCTTTGACGACCATACCAAGGTCTTTTTCCCTGAACCGGGCAGCCACTTTGTGCCGCCGGTTGTCACCGATGAAGGTATTGTCTGGGCTGACGGCGTGCGTCCGATATCCCGTGATTACACGCCGTTGTATGATGAAGCACGCCATGAGCTGGCACTGGATTTCTATATTCATGACGGTGGCGTGGCAAGTACGTGGGCGATGAATGCCCGCGAGGGTGACAAGCTGACGGTAGGCGGACCGCGCGGTTCTTTGGTGGTGCCAGAGGACTATGCGTATCAGGTTTACGTGTGTGATGAATCGGGAATGCCTGCGCTGCGCCGACGCCTGGAGTCGCTCAGCCGTTTAGCGGTACGTCCGAACGTCACGGCGCTGGTAAGCGTGCAGGATGCCGCGTACCAGGACTATTTTGCCCATCTCGACGGATTTACTATTCAGTGGTTTATCGGCCATGACGAACAGGCGGTGAATGAACACTTATCGCAGCTAAGCGTGCCTGCAGATGATTATTACATCTGGATTACCGGCGAAGGTAAGGTGGTCAAAAACCTGAGTGCTCGCTTTGAAAGCGAGGCGTTCGATCAGCAACTTGTTCGCGCAGCGGCTTACTGGCATCAGCGTCGTTAATCAGTAATTAGATGGCGGAACGCCAAACGCCTGGCGGAATGCGTAGCTAAATGCCGCGGTGCTTGAATACCCTACGTCGAGCGCCACGGCGGTCACGCTTTTATTTTTCTTCAGCATTAATACGGATTCCAGAATACGCATTTTTTGCTTCCAGACGCTGAAAGGCAATCCGGTTTCTTTTTTGAAATGGCGTGAAAAGGTACGGGCAGACATACCCAGATGCTGCGCCCAGTATTCAACCGAATGCTCCAGCGCCGGGGATTCTTGTATTGTTCGGCAAACTTTGGTTAATTCGCGATCCTGCGGCCAGGGTAATACAAAAGCGACTTCCGGAAGCTGCAGAATAATGTCGACCAGGACGCTAACCAGCTTGCCCTCTTTTGACTGGCTATCATAATGGCCCGAAATTAAATTCGTGGCGTAATGAATAAACTCTCTGGCGAAATCACTGATAGCCACCACTTTACATTCATTGATGCTCTCTTCAAGAAAGCTCGGTTTAATATCCAGATTCTCTAAATACACATCATCCAATGCCCAAACCGCATGCTCCGTATGATTCGGGATCCAGATGCCATAATGCGCCGGGATTATCCAGCACTTGCCGGCAACATCAATACGCATACTGCCTTTGCGGGCGAAATGAAACTGCATAAAAGAGTGTGAATGCTGTGGAACATGATGATTGGCTTCCAGGACATAAGAGCGAAAGTAAACATCCTGCGGCAGTTCCGTCATGGAGTTATCCGGGAAGGAGTTCCACTGTTTTTGCACGAGAGTTTCCATAAATAGATCGTCAATGCTCCCGATGGTGTGTCCGCTGCTCGATAGATCTTGTCCGCGGATCATAATACATACACTCTTTTTTCCATAATAATCTTGCGTAAGAATTTTTAGCCCACCTTTGGTAAATACCATGAACTCGCTTTGTTCAGATGCTGTCATCGTCAATGAAACAAATGATAACTGGACCCGAATGGGAAAAGAGCTGCTTTCGCAAGCGGATATCAGGATTAATGGCTCCCGTGCCTGGGACATTCAACTTCATCATGCCGGTTTCTTTAAACGGGTACTGCAACAAGGCTCGTTAGGGCTTGGCGAAAGCTATATGGAAGGCTGGTGGGACTGCGAGCGGCTCGATATTCTGTTCTGCAAAATCCTGAAAGCAAAACTTGATCAGCAGATGCCGGGTAACCTGAAAGATATTTTACGTATTGCCAGCGCACGCCTGTTTAATTTGCAGTCGCGGAGCCGCGCGTGGATTGTCGGCAAAGAACATTATGATATTGGTAACGATCTCTTTGCGCTGATGCTTGATCCGCATATGCAATATTCCTGCGCTTACTGGAAAGATGCGACCACATTAGACGATGCGCAAAATGCTAAATTAAAAATGATCTGTGAGAAGCTACAACTTAAACCGGGTATGCGTTTACTCGATATTGGTTGTGGCTGGGGTGGACTGGCGGAATATGCGGCGCGTCATTATGGCGTGGCGGTGGAAGGCGTCACCATTTCCAAAGAGCAGCAAAAAATGGCGCAGCAGCGCTGTGAAGGACTGGACGTTAACATTCTGCTGCAGGATTATCGCGACCTCGATAAACACTACGATCGCATTGTCTCCGTGGGGATGTTTGAACACGTCGGGCCAAAAAACTACGACACTTATTTCAGCATCGCCGACCGTTGTTTAAAATCGGACGGACTGTTCCTGCTACACACCATTGGTAGCAATAAAAAAGGGATGAGCGTCGATCCGTGGATCAATAAATACATTTTCCCGAACGGCTGCTTACCGGCGATCTCCCATATTGCCGAAGCCAGCGAATCACGGTTTGTGATGGAAGACTGGCATAACTTTGGCAGCGATTACGATAAAACGCTGATGGCGTGGCACGAGCGCTTTAATCAAGCGTGGCCGGAGCTGTCATCACGTTATTCCGCCACCTTCAGAAGAATGTTTAACTACTATTTATGCGCCTGCGCCGGGGCTTTCCGCGCCAGAGATATTGAACTTTGGCAGGTGCTGTTTAGTCGCGGCGTAGAGGGCGGGATCCGCGTGTATCGTTAACGTTCTGCCTGATAAGCGAAGCGCCATCAGGCAGTAAATACCTGAGAAGCGCTCCTTGTTACATCTTAGCCCAGCTCACTCTCTGCCAGCGCTTTAAACACCATCGCTACGGCGTGCGCGCCGGGGTCCATATTTCCGAATAGGCTTTCGCTGCTCAGATACGATGCGCGACCCGCATTGGCTTTGCTCGACAAACAGGTTCGTTCGGCTCCCGCTTGCGCGGCGTCGAATGCGGCCTGCAGATTTTTCGGCTTTGTGAGCAGCGAGGTCAGGGCCGGTTGCAGCGCATCAATCATCGTGCGATCGCCTTCGTCTGCGCCGCCGTAGAACTTCATCTGCGCCAGCCCCGTATTTAGCGCTTCGACAACGTTAGCGCCCTGTTCCAGTTTCTGCCCGGCGGCGGTAAAGAAGATTGACATCAGCACACCGCTGGAACCGCCCATCACCACGGTCAGACGTTCGCCAATCAGCGCGAACAGCGTGGCAAGGTTATCCAGCGGCAGTTGCTGGCGATGCAGCAGGCTGGCAATTTCACGCGCGCCGGCGGCAAAGGTCGAACCGGTATCGCCATCGCCGACTTTGGCGTCCAGCGCATTCAGATGAGTCTCCAGATCGGAAAGGGTTGCGGTGACCAGCTCCACAACCCCGGCCACCAGGACGTTTGCCGAAGGCTGGAATTCCACGCGGGCGCTACGCTGAGATGACGCTACACAGGTGATTTCACGCGGTGGGACCGGCGTCGGCCAGTTGCTGGTTTCCACTTCGGTGAGCAGTGCTTTTTCGATGCTCTCTTCCAGCACGATGGCCGTCAGTGAGAAGCCTTTCATATCCAGCGCGGTGACCAGCGAGGCCGGGCCAATTAGCCAGTCGATACGCGAGTGCAGCGGGCTGCTGGCGAGTTCGCGGGTGATGATGGCCATTTCGGCCACGGAAACGCCGCCAAGATTATTAATCATCACCGCCAGACGACCGGTTTCAGGCAGGGCGGCCAGCAGTTTATCCACCATCAGGTTTACCACTTGCGCACTGTTTTGGGTGTCGATAACCGATGCGCCTGGTTCGCCGTGAATGCCCATACCCAGCTCCGCATGACCCGGATGATGACGAGGGGCTGCGTCGGTTTCTTGCGGCAGATGACAGCTGGAAAGCGCTACGCCCAGGCTAAAGGTGTTGCTGGCTGCGTACTGCGCTTCACGCAGGACGGTGGCGAGGTTATAGCCGCGTTCGGCAAAATAGCCTGCGATTTTATGCACCAGGATAGTTCCCGCAATGCCACGTGGGTGTTTGTTATCCGGCAGGGAGATGTCGTCGCCGACAATCAGCATTTCAACGTTATAGCCAAGGCGACGCGCCTTCTCGGCGGCGAGACCGAAATTAAGACGGTCACCGGTGTAGTTTTTCACAATCAACAAACAGCCAGCCTCACCGGTCACCGCCTGAATCGCGGTCAGTACAGCATCCACGCTCGGGGAGGCGAAAACGTCGCCGCAGACCGCAGCGGTTAGCATGCCTTTACCGATAAACCCAACGTGCGCGGGTTCGTGTCCCGAACCGCCGCCGGAAATGACCGCTACGTTATTTTTATTAAGGTCACGACGGACCACGATGCGAATGGCCGGATCGCTTTCCAGACGCGCCAGGTTATTCCATGGGCTGGCGATAATCGCCCCGTCGATGACGTCGCTCACAAGATGGGTGCGTTGGTTAAAAAAGAATTGAGACATAACGGCTCCTCGAGGTTGAGTGAAAGACAAACCCCCGAATGTAGGATCATGGTGCGGAGGCAATGAAGAGATTCTGGCGAAGTCAGCGTGGAAAAAAACAACGCTAAAATGAGTTTCATTACGGAACGCTGGCGTTGTTTTTTGTTCCGAAATGAAACTTAAAAAGGCGGGGAATGATCATAATGCGAGCTCGCTCGACTTTTTTCTCCTGCGATCAGCGCCGCTCATACGGCGCAGCCAGCCTTTTTTTGCCGGTTTTAATACAACTGCATGAGTAAAAGAGGAACTGAGCTTCGTGTTTGCTGGAGATTTGGGGGTAAATGAACGGATCGGGATCGCAAACCTTATCATTTTTGTGGATAAGCGTTCCAGAATGGAACGTGCGTCGTTTTTATCTGTTTCATATCAGAACAAAATGACGAAAGATTTTTTTGTTCACGCCTCGCCATACAGTTATTGCATCGCTCCGGTACCTCCTGTTTTTGCCGACAGCAACAGGCCAAACAGGTTAACGCCAGGGCTCACCATGTAAAAACATGTACTTATTTGAGGATGAAAGGAATGCTAAAAGTTATTCAATCTCCAGCCAAATATCTCCAGGGCCCTGACGCTTCCACCTTATTTGGTCAATACGCTAAAAATCTGGCGGACAGCTTTTTCGTGATTGCGGATGACTTCGTGATGAAGCTGGCGGGAGAGAAGGTACTCAATGGCCTGCACAGCCACGACATTAGCTGCCACGCGGAACGCTTCAACGGTGAATGCAGCCATATTGAAATTAATCGCCTGATTGCCATTCTGAAACAGCACGGTTGCCGCGGCGTGGTTGGGATTGGCGGCGGGAAAACGTTGGATACCGCCAAAGCGATTGGTTACTACCAGAAGCTACCGGTGGTGGTGATCCCGACTATCGCCTCTACCGATGCGCCAACCAGCGCGCTGTCGGTTATCTATACCGAAGCCGGTGAGTTTGAAGAGTATCTGATCTACCCGAAAAACCCGGATATGGTGGTGATGGACACCGCAATCATTGCCAAAGCGCCGGTACGCCTGCTGGTGGCCGGGATGGGCGATGCGCTCTCAACCTGGTTTGAAGCGAAAGCCTGTTATGACGCCAGAGCGACCAGCATGGCGGGCGGACAGTCCACCGTAGCGGCGCTGAGCCTGGCGCGTCTGTGCTATGATACCCTGCTGGCGGAAGGCGAAAAGGCACGCTTTGCCGCGCAGGCTGGCGTGGTGACTGATGCGCTGGAGCGTATTGTCGAAGCGAACACTTACCTCAGCGGCATCGGCTTTGAAAGCAGCGGTCTTGCAGGGGCGCATGCTATCCATAACGGTTTTACGATTCTGGAAGAGTGTCACCATTTGTACCACGGTGAAAAAGTCGCCTTTGGTACGCTGGCGCAGCTGGTGCTGCAAAACAGCCCGATGGAAGAGATCGAAACCGTGCTGAATTTCTGTCAGAAAGTAGGCCTGCCGGTAACGTTAGCGGAAATGGGCGTAAAAGACGACATTGACGGCAAGATCATGGCCGTGGCCAAAGCGACCTGCGCGGAAGGTGAAACCATCCACAATATGCCGTTCCCGGTGACGCCTGAGAGCGTACATGCCGCGATACTGACGGCAGACCTGCTGGGACAGCAGTGGCTGGCGCGTTAATCAGTCGTCGGTAAGTTTTTATCCGGCATCTTCTCCCCCCTCTGACAGTCTCTGCCGGAGGGGTTGTCTATGGTAAAACAGCGGAAAGGGATATGACGACGCACACTCAGGACATTGGGAAGGAAGTCTCTTCGGTCATTGCCCAGTCATGGCATCGTTGCAGCAAGTTTATGCAGCGGGAAACCTGGCAGGCGCCGCATCAGGCGCAGGGCCTGACCTTTGAGTCGATCTGTCGTCGCAAAACGGCGCTGCTGACGATTGCTCAGGCCGCGCTGGAAGATGCCTGGGAGTTTATGGACGGCCGTCCGTGCGCGTTGCTAATTCTGGATGAATCAGCCTGTATTCTCAGCCGTTGCGGCGATCCGCAGACGGTGGAGCAACTGGCGGAGCTCGGTTTTCGCGACGGCAGCTACTGTGCAGAAAGCATTATTGGCAGCTGCGCGTTGTCGCTGGCGACGATGCCGGGGCAGCCGACAAAAACCTCTGGCGATCAACACTTTAAACAGGCGTTGCATCCGTGGTCGTTCTGCTCTACGCCAGTATTCGATAACCATGGTCGACTGTTTGGCTCCATCTCGCTGTGCTGTCTGGTAGAGCATGAGTGCGTTTCTGATTTATCCCTGACGCTGGCGATTGCCAGAGAAGTCGGCAACTCATTGCTGACTGACAGCCTGCTGGCTGAATCCAACCGCCATCTGAACCAGATGTACGGGCTGCTGGAGAGTATGGATGATGGCGTGATGGCCTGGAACGAACAGGGCGTATTGCAGTTCCTCAATGCGCGCGCGGCTCTGCTTTTGCATCTCGACGCGCAGGCCAGCCAGGGGAAGAATATTAACGACCTGCTCAATCTCCCCATGCTGCTGCGTCGGGCGATCAAACATGCCCGCGGCCTGAATCATGTCGAAGTCACCTTTGAAAGCCAGCACCAGTTTGTTGATGCCGTCATCACCCTGAAACCGATTGTTGAAGAGCAGGGCAACAGCTTTATCCTGCTGCTGCATCCGGTGGAGCAAATGCGTCAACTGATGACCAGCCAGCTCGGCAAGGTGAGCCACACCTTTGAGCAGATGTCGACAGACGATCCAGAAACCCGACGTTTGATCCACTTTGGTCGTCAGGCGGCGAGGGGAAGTTTCCCGATCCTGCTGTGCGGGGAAGAGGGCGTCGGTAAAGAGCTACTGAGTCAGGCCATTCACAATGAAAGCGAACGCGCCAGCGGGCCGTATATCGCCGTGAACTGCCAGTTGTATGCCAACAGCGTACTGGGGCAGGATTTTATGGGCAGTGCGCCTACTGATGATGAAAACGGTCGGCTGAGCCGTCTTGAACTGGCGAACGGCGGCACGCTGTTTCTGGAAAAAATTGAATATCTGGCGCCGGAGTTACAATCCGCGCTGCTGCAGGTGATCAAGCAGGGGGTTTTAACACGCCTGGATGCCCGGCGGCTGATTCCGGTGGATGTCAAAGTGATCGCTACCACCACGGTTGATCTCGCGAATCTGGTGGAGCAAAACCGCTTTAGCCGTCAGTTGTATTACGCGCTGCACTCTTTTGAGATCGTTATCCCGCCGCTGCGGGTGCGGCGTAACAGTATTCCATCGCTGATTTATACGCGGTTGAATAGCCTGAAAAAACGCTTTTCATCCAGCCTGAAGATCGACGACGACGCATTGGCACAACTGGTGGCCTATTCGTGGCCGGGTAATGATTTTGAGCTGAACAGCATTATTGAAAACATCGCTATCAGCAGTGATAACGGCCATATTCGGCTGAGCAATCTGCCGGATTATCTGTTTGCCGAACGCCCTGGTCTGGAGACGGCATCTTCACTGCTGCCCGCCAGCCTGACCTTTACCGCCATCGAGAAAGAGGCGATTATCCATGCCGCCCGCGTGACCAGTGGGCGTGTTCAGGAGATGTCGCAACTGCTGAATATTGGTCGCACCACCTTGTGGCGTAAGATGAAGCAGTACGACATTGATGCCAGCCAGTTTAAGCGCAAACATCTGGAGTAGTTTCTTCGATTCTGGCCATCGAGAACAGCGCATCCGACAGCCGGTTGATATAACGCCTGGCCTCATCGCGTAACGTCAGCGTTCTGCCCATCGCGATGAGGATCCGCTCCAGCCGACGCGTCAGGGTTCGCGCAACGTGCAGCTGTGCCGATGCCAGATTTTTCCCCGGAATAACAAACTCTTTGAGCGGGCCGCTTTGCGCCATATTGCGGTCAATAAGCTGCTCCAGCGCCTGAATATCCTCTTCGCCAATACGCTGTTTTAAGCGTGTGAGTCCTTTCTGATCGCTGGCGAGTTCCGCCCCCAGTACGAACAGCATCTTCTGCATAGCGTGCAATTCCTGGCGTAGCTCGGCCTGGCGCGTGCTGGCATAGCAGACGCCAAGCTGGGAAATCAGTTCATCCACCGTGCCGTAGGCCTCAACGCGGATGTCGTCTTTATCGATACGGCTGCCGCCAAACAGCGCGGTCGTGCCGTTATCGCCGGTTCGGGTATAGATGCGGTACATTTATTTTATCTCGCTGAGAGGAAGAACTTTAACCAGTTGACCGGCATTGGCGCCGAGCGTGCGGATCTGTGCTGTCCCGACGCGGGTATGCCCGCAGACCAGCGCCCGATCCTCGGGCAACTGGGCATGGGTTAAGGCAATATCACCGGTGGCGTTGAGACCGAGACCCACGCGCAGCGTCGAACTTTTGGCCGCCAGTTTGCCGAGCGCCAGCGCGCAGTCATGATCGTCGCAACAGATTGCCCGGCAGGGAACGCCTTGCTCTTCCAGCCCCCAACACAGCTCATCAAGCACGCGAGTACCCTGCCAGCGTGAGTGATAAAACAGATGTACACCCGGTGATGAAAGTGACATTGCGCCCCCTGCGTTATCAGAATGCCTGACGGAAGATCTCGGCAATTTCTTTCTCGTTCCCTTTGCGCGGGTTGGAGAAGGCATTGCCGTCTTTCAGCGCCATTTCCGCCATATACGGGAAATCGGCTTCTTTGACGCCCAGCTCGCGCAGATGCTGCGGAATACCGATATCGGCTGACAGGCGAGCGATGGCGCGAATCGCCAGCTCGGCAGCATCCATGGTGGACAGACCGTCAGTGTTCTCACCCATAAACTCCGCGATGTCGGCAAATTTCTCCGGATTAGCGATCAGGTTATAGCGCGCCACGTGCGGCAGCAGGACGGCATTTGCCACGCCGTGCGGCATGTCGTACAGACCGCCAAGCTGATGCGCCATCGCGTGAACGTAGCCAAGGTTGGCGTTGTTGAAGGCCATACCCGCCAGCAAAGAGGCATAGGCCATATTCTCGCGAGCTTTCAGGTTGCTGCCCAGTGCTACGGCCTGGCGTAAGTTGCGGGCGATCAGACGAATTGCCTGGATAGCGGCGGCGTCGGTAACCGGGTTGGCATCTTTTGAAATATAGGCCTCAACGGCGTGGGTCAGGGCGTCCATTCCTGTTGCCGCAGTCAGTGGCGCAGGTTTGCCGAGCATCAGCAGTGGGTCATTAATGGAAACCGACGGCAGGTTGCGCCAACTGACAATCACAAACTTCACTTTGGTTTTGGTATTGGTCAGCACGCAGTGACGGGTGACTTCGCTGGCGGTACCGGCGGTGGTATTCACCGCGACGATCGGCGGCAGCGGATTGGTCAGGGTTTCAATCCCGGCATAGCTATAGAGATCGCCTTCGTGCGTCGCCGCGATACCGATGCCTTTACCGCAGTCATGCGGGCTACCACCGCCGACGGTAACGATGATATCGCATTGCTCTTTACGAAAAACGTCCAGGCCGTCGCGCACGTTGGTGTCTTTAGGGTTTGGCTCGACGCCGTCAAACACCACCACGTCAATACCGGCTTCACGCAGATGTTCGAGGGTTTTATCAACCGCGCCGTCCTTAATGGCTCGCAGACCTTTATCAGTCACCAGCAGCGCTTTTTTACCGCCCAACAGTTTGCAGCGTTCGCCGACAACGGAAATAGCATTCGGGCCAAAAAAGTTCACATTTGGCACCAGGTAATCAAACATACGATAGCTCATAATTTACCTTCTTAGATTTAAATTATAATTCAGAGAAACAATTCAGTGCGGTTTGCGCTAATAACATGTCTTGTTCGACAGTACCGCCACTTACGCCGACAGCACCGATTAATTTATCGTTTAACATGACAGGTAAGCCGCCACCAAAAATAACGATCCGCTGTTGATTCGTTAGCTGTAAACCATATAGTGACGCACCCGGTTGTACCGCGTCGGTAATTTCATGGGTCCCCTGCCGCAGACAGCAGGCGGTATACGCTTTATTAAGAGAAATATCACAGCTGGTGACGAACGCGTCGTCCATGCGTTGCATCAGCAGCGTGTTGCCGCCGCGATCCACCACGGAAAAGACCACCGGCACGTTGATCTCAAGCGCTTTAGCCTCGACGGCCTGCGCCATTTTTTTCGCCGCCGCCAGCGTAATGGTGGCGATTGGTTGGCTCTTATTCACAGTCTCTCCTGAAAATGTTGTAGGGCTGAGGTCACGAAAATATCGCGATACAGCTATTTTTATCATTGGGTTTGGCTTTATTTTCTCGCCGCGCGTTATTAAGTCAATAGGGTGAAAATTTAAAAAGTATTAATTTAATTTTGTGTATTAGTGTTTATTGATAATGATCATTTAACTCCGTCACAATTCGCTCCGAATATTCCTGAGAACCGTTTCAATATGGAACGATGAATTTTTATTACGTGCCAAATTGGAACGAAATTAATTTTATTTTTTTATTGCTGTGCTCATTTAGAGTTCGGCCATTGCTGATGAAAGGCGAATGCCGGGAGGTGTGTCCCCGGCAATCCGGCCCGGCGTCCCTATTTTTTATCTTTTGAGTCCATAAACTATGAGAAGATCAAAACGATTCGAAGTGCTTGCGAAGCGCCCTGTAAATCAGGATGGGCTGATTGGCGAATGGCCTGAAGAGGGGCTGATCGCCATGGAAAGCCCCTACGATCCGGCTTCGTCGGTGAAGGTAGAGAATGGTCGTATTGTTGAGCTGGACGGCAAGAGCCGCGCCGAGTTCGACATGATTGACCGTTTTATTGCCGACTACGCGATTAACGTGGCTGAAACTGAACGGGCAATGCGGCTCGACGCGCTGGAGATCGCCAGAATGCTGGTGGATATCCACGTCAGCCGGGAAGAGATTGTTGCTATTACCACCGCTATCACCCCGGCGAAAGCGGTGGAGGTGATGGCGCAAATGAACGTGGTGGAAATGATGATGGCGCTGCAAAAAATGCGCGCCAGACGCACGCCGTCCAACCAGTGCCATGTCACCAACCTGAAAGACAACCCGGTACAGATTGCCGCCGATGCGGCTGAAGCGGGGATCCGTGGTTTTTCAGAACAGGAAACGACGGTCGGGATCGCCCGCTATGCGCCGTTTAACGCCCTGGCGCTGCTGGTCGGTTCCCAGTGCGGTCGCCCCGGCGTGCTCACGCAATGTTCCGTTGAGGAGGCGACTGAGCTGGAGCTGGGGATGCGCGGGTTAACCAGCTACGCCGAAACCGTGTCGGTATACGGTACAGAGTCTGTGTTTACCGACGGCGATGATACGCCGTGGTCCAAAGCGTTTCTCGCCTCGGCCTATGCGTCTCGCGGACTGAAAATGCGTTACACCTCTGGCACCGGTTCGGAAGCGCTGATGGGCTATTCCGAGAGTAAATCGATGCTCTATCTGGAGTCGCGCTGCATCTTTATCACCAAAGGCGCGGGCGTACAGGGGCTGCAAAACGGTGCGGTCAGCTGTATTGGCATGACCGGCGCGGTGCCGTCGGGGATCCGCGCGGTGCTGGCGGAAAACCTGATTGCCTCAATGCTCGACCTTGAAGTGGCCTCCGCCAATGACCAGACCTTTTCCCACTCTGATATTCGCCGTACCGCCCGTACCCTGATGCAAATGCTTCCCGGCACCGACTTTATCTTCTCCGGCTATAGCGCCGTACCGAACTACGACAACATGTTTGCCGGGTCGAACTTCGACGCGGAAGACTTCGATGATTACAACATTCTGCAACGCGATCTGATGGTTGACGGCGGTCTGCGTCCTGTAACCGAAGAAGAAACCATCGCCATCCGCAACAAGGCGGCACGCGCCATTCAGGCGGTGTTCCGCGAACTGGGCCTGCCGCTGATTAGCGATGAGGAAGTTGAGGCCGCCACTTATGCTCACGGCAGCAAAGATATGCCCGCGCGCAATGTGGTGGAAGATCTGGCCGCCGTGGAAGAGATGATGAAGCGCAATATCACCGGGCTGGATATCGTCGGCGCGCTAAGCCGTAGCGGCTTCGAAGATATCGCCAGTAACATTCTCAATATGCTGAGACAGCGCGTCACCGGTGATTACCTGCAAACGTCGGCCATTCTGGATCGCCAGTTTGAGGTGGTAAGCGCCGTTAACGACATTAATGATTATCAGGGACCAGGCACCGGCTATCGCATCTCTGCCGAGCGCTGGGCGGAAATTAAAAATATCGCGGGCGTGGTTCAGCCAGGCTCAATTGAATAAGGTGGTACACCGTGGAATGCACAACTGAACGTAAGCCGGTTTTCACCTTGCAGGTAAGCGAAGGCGAAGCGGCTAAAGGGGACGAACGCGTAGATGAAGTGGTGATTGGCGTCGGTCCGGCCTTTGATAAGTATCAGCACAAAACCCTGATTGATATGCCGCATAAGGCGATTCTTAAAGAGCTGGTGGCAGGTATTGAAGAAGAGGGGCTGCATGCGCGGGTGGTGAGAATTCTGCGCACCTCGGACGTTTCTTTTATGGCGTGGGATGCGGCCAATCTCAGTGGTTCCGGCATTGGGATTGGTATCCAGTCGAAGGGAACCACGGTGATTCATCAGCGCGATCTGCTGCCGCTGAGTAACCTTGAACTGTTCTCTCAGGCTCCGCTGCTGACGCTGGAAACCTATCGCCAGATCGGTAAAAACGCCGCGCGCTATGCACGCAAAGAGTCGCCTTCGCCGGTGCCGGTGGTCAATGACCAGATGGTGCGCCCTAAATTTATGGCCAAGGCCGCGCTGTTTCACATCAAAGAAACCAAACATGTGGTGCAGGATGCTGCGCCTGTCACGCTGCATATTGTACTGGTGAGGGAATGACCATGAACGACAACATCATGACCGCGCAGGATTACCCATTAGCCACCCGCTGCCCGGAGAAAATCCGGACGCCTGGCGGGAAACCGTTAACCGACATTACCCTTGAGAATGTGCTGGCAGGCAAGGTCGGACCGCAGGATGTGCGTATTTCTCAGCAAACGCTGGAGTACCAGGCGCAGATTGCCGAACAGATGCAGCGTCACGCCGTGGCGCGCAATTTCCGTCGTGCGGCAGAGCTGATTACCATCCCAGATGCCCGCATTCTGGAGATCTACAACGCGCTGCGCCCGTTTCGTTCTTCATTTGCGGAACTACAGGCGATTGCCGATGAACTGGAATATACCTGGCATGCCACGGTGAACGCCGCCTTTGTCCGCGAGTCGGCAGAGGTGTATCAGCAGAGAAACAAGCTGCGCAAAGGTAGCCAGTGACGGAGGGAGGTATGCCGTTAATCGCCGGGATTGATATCGGCAACGCCACCACCGAAGTGGCGTTGGCACAGCATGGGCAGTTTATCGCCAGCGGGATTGTCGCCACCACGGGCATGAAAGGGACGCGGGACAACATTGCCGGGGTGGTCGCTTCTCTGCAGCAGGCACTGGATAAAACACCGTGGTCGCTTCAGGCCGTGGCGAAAATCTGCATCAATGAGGCCGCGCCGGTGATTGGCGATGTGGCGATGGAAACCATCACTGAAACCATCATTACTGAATCGACAATGATTGGCCATAACCCGCAAACGCCGGGTGGCGTCGGTGTGGGGATGGGAACCACCATCAGCGTGGATAAGCTGGCATCACTGAGCGAGGATTGCTTTGCACAGGGCTGGATCCCGCTGGTGGGCGAAGAGATCGATTTCCTCGAAGCGGTCTGGCTTATCAATACGGCGCTCGATCGTGGGATCAACGTGGTGGCGGCGATCCTGAAAAAAGATGATGGCGTATTGGTCAACAATCGCCTGCGTCGGGCAATGCCGGTGGTCGATGAAGTCACGCTACTGGAGAAGGTTCCGGAAGGTGTGCTGGCAGCGGTGGAAGTGGCGGCCGCCGGGCAGGTGGTTCGGGTATTGTCGAATCCTTACGGCATCGCGACCTTTTTTGCCCTGACGCCGGAGGAAACGCAAACCATCGTCCCTATCGCCAGAGCGCTGATTGGCAACCGTTCCGCCGTGGTGCTGAAAACGCCGCAGGGTGATGTGCAGTCGCGAACGATCCCGGCGGGTAAGATCTTTATTCGTGGCGAAAAGCGCGGTGGGGAAGCCGACGTAGCGCAAGGCGCGCAGGCCATTATGCAGGCGATGAGCGCCTGCGCGCCCGTGTGCGATATTCGCGGTGAAGCAGGTACGCACGCGGGCGGGATGCTTGAGCGGGTGCGTAAGGTGATGGCCTCGCTGACCGGTCATGACATGGACGCCGTGCATATTCAGGATCTTCTGGCGGTGGATACGTTTATTCCCCGCGCGGTGCAGGGGGGCATTGCCGGGGAATGTTCAATGGAGAACGCCGTTGGCATTGCGGCGATGGTGAAATCCGATCGCTTACAGATGCAGGCTATCGCCAGCGAGCTGAGTGCGCGGCTAAACACGCCCGTCGAAGTCGGTGGCGTGGAAGCCAACATGGCTGTGGCTGGCGCGTTAACGACGCCGGGATGCGCCGCTCCGCTGGCGATCCTCGATTTAGGCGCAGGATCCACCGATGCCGCCATTATCAATAACGATGGCGTAGTGAAGGCGGTACACCTTGCCGGGGCGGGGAATATGGTCAGCCTGTTGATTCAAACGGAGCTCGGCTTAAGCGATCCGTTTTTGGCAGAGGAAATTAAAAAATACCCGCTGGCCAAAGTGGAGAGTCTGTTCAGCATTCGCCATGAGAACGGCGTGGTGGAGTTTTTTCGCGAGCCGCTCAGCCCGTCGGTGTTTGCCAAAGTGGTGTATCTGAAAGACGGGGAGCTGATCCCGGTAGATAACCAAATCTCGCTGGAAAAAATTCGTCTGGTGCGCCGTCAGGCCAAAGAGAAAGTCTTTGTGACCAACTGTCTGCGCGCGTTACGTCAGGTTTCGCCCGGCGGCTCGATTCGCGATATCACTTTTGTGGTGCTGGTAGGTGGCTCATCGCTGGATTTTGAAATTCCGCAGATGATCACCGATGCGCTGGCGCATTACGGCGTTGTCGCCGGGCAGGGCAACATCCGTGGCACTGAAGGCCCGCGCAATGCGGTGGCGACCGGGCTGGTTTTAGCCGGAGAAGCAAAAAAATAGCGCAGAAAACAGCCGCGCAAGCGTTTAGCTGCGGGGTAAGTCAAAGAAAGGCGATGTTCTCTTTGATATCCCGGCGGAGTTGGGTACATAGTATCAAGGTGTCTCTCACGTGGTTAATTTTAAGGATAAGAGCATGCCAACAGCAATTGAAAAAGCCTTGGATTTTATTGGTGGTATGAACACTTCGGGTCAGTACCCCATTCAATGGATGAAAGCACCGCTAAGGGAATTCTAAAGTATTTGCATGACTTAGGTGTGCCAGCGAGTCCGGAAGTTGTGATGGCACGGGGTGAGCAGGAGGGATGGAATCCTGAGTTCACGAAAAAAGTGGCCGGATGGGCAGAAAAAGTCGCCTCCGGTAACCGCATCCTTATCAAAAACCCAGAGTATTTTTCGACCTATATGCAGGAGCAGCTCAAAGAACTCGTGTGAGCTGACTATCGAATAAAACGCTAACGGACGTTTCCATCTAAGGATGGCGGCGTCCAGAAGGGTTGCCACATGCTGCTTATTGGGCAGACATATCTAAACGAAAGATTAATAAAAAAGGACCTGCGATTTCTCGCAAGTCCTTGAAATTTGGTGGCCCCTGCTGGACTTGAACCAGCGACCAAGCGATTATGAGTCATAAAATCGGCATGCTTCTAATCGTTCGCTATTGACGCTTATTGTATTTTTAATTGTCTATAATCAATCAGTTATGATGTTGTTTTTGTTTCTGATTGGTTGTCTCGTCTCCTCATTGTACTATCGTTACCTGACCCATTACCTGACCCAAAATGGGCATCGGGTCAGGTAACGCTTATCCTTAGATAAGGTAACCTCATGGCCGCTAATCTTACCGAGACTGCTATACGCGGATTGAAGACAAAAAGCACGTCGTACTACGTGTGGAGCAACAGTGCTCAGCGTGGTACCGGCAGGCTTGGCGTTAAGGTTCAGCCTTCAGGCAGCAAAGTTTTTTATTTCCGTTACTACGTTGAGAAAGGGAAGAAAGAGAAATTCATTCAGTTGGGCATCTGGCCTGAGATGAAACTGGTGACGGCCAATGAGCTGGCGAAAAAATATGGAGCCTGGCTTGTTGAAGGAAAAGAGCCGCAGCAAGAGCTTGAGCAACAGCGCCTGGCCGAACAGCACATCATGCAGATCCATCGCTCGCAGGGCTCTTTTAAAGAGCTGGTACATGGCTACGTTAACAAGATGAAGCTCGACAATAAGCGGACCTGGGCCGATGTTCTGAAGCGTCTTGAAAAAGAGTGCTATTCAGTCATTCCTCGAGAGACCAAAGCGAAGGATGTCACGCCATTACAGATCAAAACCGTCCTCTCAGGCATTATCCAGCGAGATGCGGTGGTCCATGCGAACCGAATTCGTTCCTACCTGATGGCGGCATTCAACTATGGGCTTAAAGCCGATAACGATCCGATGAATACCAGCGTGGGCATTACGTTCGGGCTTGAAGTTAATCCGGTATCGGCCATACCGAAGCAGTCCTCTGCGGAGAAAGTGGGTGATACATGGTTAATGCTGGAAGAGCTACGTTTTGTCATGGAGCAGTTCGCTCAGGCAACTAACGTTGGGCCGTTGATGCAGCACCTTATCCGCTTCTGCGTTTATGCTGGCGGGCAGCGACCGTTTGAAATGATTGCCAGCCAATGGAGCGCGATTGACTGGCAGCAAAAGACGTTACTGGTCATAGCCGATGTATCGAAAAACAAACGGGAGCACCTGATCCCATTGACTGAATCGGCATTAAGTGAATTAGCCTCAGTGAAAGAACTGACTAAGGAAAGTAACAGCCCCTATATCTTCCCGCTCTCGACCAACGGCGAACGACCGGTACGTACCGATAGCCTGGCCCGTTCCATCATGTATTTCCGGGCTTTTAATCCTAAGTTTAAAGTTTTCACAGCGCGAGATTTACGTCGCACATGTAAAACGCTGATGGGGGAGGCGGGGATCAGCAAAGAGATCCGCGACCGTATCCAGAATCACGCTTTGAATGACGTCAGCTCGAAACACTATGATCGTTATGATTACTTGCCTGAAAAGCGCAGGGCGCTTGAGATCTGGGAAGATAGGGTCAACAACTATCAGCGACAGCAGGAAAACAACGTTGTGAACTTGTTTGGACGGAGGTAAGAGCTTGGCAAAATATGAGCTTAATGAATCGCCACGGGTTTAACAGACACCTCAGAGTCATTTAAGATGACTTAAAGAGAGGTGCCCATGAGCGGTAAGCGTTATCCCGAAGAGTTTAAAATTGAAGCGGTAAAACAGGTTGTTGATCGCGGCCATTCTGTTTCCAGCGTGGCAACACGTCTCGGTATCACCACCCACAGTCTTTATGCCTGGATAAAGGCATATGGCCCGGATTCCTCAACCAATAAAGTCCAGTCAGACGTGAAGGTCAATGGCCGCTGGGCGTATCTGTACCGGGCCGTCGACAGCCGGGGCCGCACTGTCGATTTTTATCTCTCCTCCCGTCGTAACAGCAAAGCTGCATACCGGTTTCTGGGTAAAATCCTCAACAACGTGAAGAAGTGGCAGATCCCGCGATTCATCAACACGGATAAAGCGCCCGCCTATGGTCGCGCGCTTGCTCTGCTCAAACGCGAAGGCCGGTGCCCGTCTGACGTTGAACACCGACAGATTAAGTACCGGAACAACGTGATTGAATGCGATCATGGCAAACTGAAACGGATAATCGGCGCCACGCTGGGATTTAAATCCATGAAGACGGCTTACGCCACCATCAAAGGTATTGAGGTGATGCGTGCACTACGCAAAGGCCAGGTCTCAGCATTTTATTATGGTGATCCCCTGGGCGAAATGCGCCTGGTAAGCAGAGTTTTTGAAATGTAAGGCCTTTGAATAAGACAAAAGGCTGCCTCATCGCTAACTTTGCAACAGTGCCAGGTATTGAATACAAGGGCATACCATTGGCTATTCCCATTTTGGCGCAGCCGCGTTCTGTGCTTTGTGCCAACACCAGTCAGTTTGCCAGTCGATTTGACTGTGGCGATAAAAGACCCGGCCAGGTGCTCGGGTCTTTATCGAACTAAATATGCTTCAAGCGCGATCAGAAGGGAGCGTTGATATCCACCACGTTGATCAACTTGTGGTTGACGAACTCTTTCAGGCCTAAGTCGATCAGTTCACGACCATAGCCGGAGCGGCGGATGCCGCCAAAGGGCAAATCAGCCTTAACCATGGTGGGGTGGTTGACAAACATCATCCCGGTAGAGACTTGCTTGGCTACCGCCAGACCGCGCTGTTCATCGGCGGTGAACACAGAGCCACCGAGGCCGAAGGGCGAATCGTTGGCAATGGCAATCGCTTCCTGTTCATCCTTTGCCTTGAGGATCATGGAGACAGGGCCGAAGAACTCCCAATAGTAAGCCGGGTTGTCCGGGGTCACATTGGTAAGTATGGTCGGCTGTACAAAAGCGCCTTGCTCCGGCACTTTGGGACCAACTTCGGTAGCTGTGGCACCATGCTCAACCGCTTCACGAATTTTCTGCTTCACTTCATCGGCAGCACCCTGGGAAGACAGGGGCGCCAGAGTCGTGTTCGGATCCATAGGGTCACCGGCTTTAAGCGCGGCTACGCCTTTGGTATAGCCTTCCATAAACTTGTCATAAATGGCTTCCACCAGGATCATCCGTTTGGATGAAACACATACCTGACCGGCATTCCAGTGACGGCCGAATACCGCCCAATCTATGGTTTTCTCAAGCTCGGCATCTTCCAGCACGATAAAGGCGTCAGAGCCGCCCAGCTCCAGAGTGGATTTTTTCAGCGCCTTACCGGCCTGAGAGGCAATAACGGCGCCTGCACCTTCAGAGCCGGTCAGAGCCACGCCATGTACCTTGGGTGAGTTGATGATCTGCTCGACTTGATCCCGGGTAGCATACAGGTTCTGGAAGGCGCCCTGTGGCAGTCCGGCATCCCGCATCAGGCTCTCAAAAGCGGCGGCGCACTGAGGCACATTGGAAGCGTGTTTCAGCAGCAGGGTGTTGCCGGCAGAAAGTTGCGGAGCCAAGATCCTGGCTATCTGGTAATAGGGGAAGTTCCAGGGTTCAATGGCCAGCAAGACCCCAAGAGGTTCATTGACCAGCAGCGCTTCCCCTTCGGCGGGATCGGCCACAGGCAGTTTCTGCGGTGCCAGCAGTCTCTCGGCATGCTCGGCATAGTATTCGAGGATCTGCGCCGACAGTTCTACTTCGGCCTCGGCCTCTCCAATGACTTTACCCATCTCTAGGGTCAGCAGCTCTGCATAGCGGCGCTTGCTGTCTCTGAGCAGGGCTGCAGCCCGATTGAGTATTTCAGCCTTGTTGGCAAAAGAGGTATTGCGCCAACTCAAAAAGGCCTGGTGGGCCGATTCAATTGCCTCTGTGACTTCGGCATCAGTGGCATTGGGAAATTCTTTGATGAGCTCTCCCGTGAAGGGATTGATCGTTGCATATGTCATGTGTTCCTCCCAGCGTTGCAAGTCATAGGGTATTGATGCCAACTCCTGTCATCGGGTGAAAATGTTTGAAGTTATCGTGGGTTTTGCCCCTCAGAGGCGAGTGGCAAGAAAAAGCTCAAACCTTTCTACGCTTTAAATGGCGACATTTGTGTGATCTTGATCGCATCAGTCGCCTGATGTCTACCGGTCGGTGATTTTTAATCCTTTTTTGTTAATTCTTTGTTTTTAAAAAACTTAAAAACAGCATTGACCAACAAAAATGGGCACTGTTGCAAATAGTCGGTGGTGATAAACTTATCATCCCCTTTTGCTGATGGAGCTGCACATGAACCCATTCAAAGGCCGGCATTTTCAGCGTGACATCATTCTGTGGGCCGTACGCTGGTACTGCAAATACGGCATCAGTTACCGTGAGCTGCAGGAGATGCTGGCTGAACGCGGAGTGAATGTCGATCACTCCACGATTTACCGCTGGGTTCAGCGTTATGCGCCTGAAATGGAAAAACGGCTGCGCTGGTACTGGCGTAACCCTTCCGATCTTTGCCCGTGGCACATGGATGAAACCTACGTGAAGGTCAATGGCCGCTGGGCGTATCTGTACCGGGCCGTCGACAGCCGGGGCCGCACTGTCGATTTTTATCTCTCCTCCCGTCGTAACAGCAAAGCTGCATACCGGTTTCTGGGTAAAATCTTCAACAACGTGAAGAAGTGGCAGATCCCGCGATTCATCAACACGGATAAAGCGCCAGCCTATGGTCGCGCGCTTGCTCTGCTCAAACGCGAAGGCCGGTGCCCGTCTGACGTTGAACACCGACAGATTAAGTACCGGAACAACGTGATTGAATGCGATCATGGCAAACTGAAACGGATAATCGGCGCCACGCTGGGATTTAAATCCATGAAGACGGCTTACGCCACCATCAAAGGTATTGAGGTGATGCGTGCACTACGCAAAGGCCAGGCCTCAGCATTTTATTATGGTGATCCCCTGGGCGAAATGCGCCTGGTAAGCAGAGTTTTTGAAATGTAAGGCCTTTGAATAAGACAAAAGGCTGCCTCATCGCTAACTTTGCAACAGTGCCGTATTCGCTGCTGTCCGGAGTGCGGACAGCATATGCGCAAAAAATAAACATCAGATTCTTTGTTGACGTACCGCTGGTAACATTAATGCTCTATCCAGTTGCTTTAGTGATATTTCCGGAAGTTTGTCACAGTTCATCAGACCATTTCAGCCCGCCCTTAAGAAGTGATCGGCTTATAGTTTTCAGGTCCCTTCCGTCCTGCAATCCCGGAGGTGATGATCTTCGTAATTTTGGAATCAGCCAGAAATCCCTTACTGAACTGAGCTCTGTTTTCGCGAATGAATCCTTTCAGAGCATTGTAGGTTCGCAGACGATACACACCGAGTTCAGGCAGTGAGGCTTTCAAGTTGAAATGGTTGTTTTTGATAATGTTTTCCACTTCGCTGAATATTGTGGGGGCAGTTTGCTCGTTGTTGATTTGCTGTGCTTCAATAAACGAGGCAGGAATACGATTTGCTTCCTCTTTGAGCAGACTGTCAATAATCTCGTTGGTCACTCTGGTTCTGTCACCGAGGACAAAGAAGAGATCCCACGCAAAGCGTTCTAGTTGGCGAAAGTTTCCTGGCCAAGGAGCGCACAATATTTTATCTATAACACCCTCTTCATAAACCGTAAAAAGCTGCGACAGCGCCTGCATCGATTTTCCATCGCTGGCAAAAACGGGCTGGTTAAAGGATTTCCATCGGTAGAGCGTGAGGATGAGTGTTAACAACGCGTGAGCACGGTCCTCAGCAAACAGCTCGTTGAGTGATTTGAATTTCACTACGTCTCGGAGGTGATGCTGCCAACTTACTGATTTAGTGTATGATGGTGTTTTTGAGGTGCTCCAGTGGCTTCTGTTTCTATCAGCTGTCCCTCCTGTTCAGCTACTGACGGGGTGGTGCGTAACGGCAAAAGCACTGCCGGACATCAGCGCTATCTCTGCTCTCACTGCCGTAAAACATGGCAACTGCAGTTCACTTACACCGCTTCTCAACCCGGTACGCACCAGAAAATCATTGATATGGCCATGAATGGCGTTGGATGCCGGGCAACCGCCCGCATTATGGGCGTTGGCCTCAACACGATTTTACGTCACTTAAACAACTCAGGCCGCAGTCGGTAACCTCGCGCATACAACCGGGCAGTGATGTGATTGTCTGCGCTGAAATGGACGAACAGTGGGGTTACGTCGGCGCTAAATCCCGCCAGCGCTGGTTGTTTTACGCGTATGACAGGATACGGAGGACGGTTGTGGCGCACGTCTTCGGTGAACGCACTCTGGCCACACTGGAGCGTCTTCTGAGCCTGCTGTCGGCCTTTGAGGTCGTGGTATGGATGACGGATGGCTGGCCGCTTTATGAATCACGCCTGAAGGGAGAACTGCACGTTATCAGCAAGCGTTACACTCAGCGCATTGAGCGACATAACCTGAATCTGAGACAACATCTGGCAAGGCTGGGACGGAAGTCACTGTCGTTCTCAAAATCGGTGGAGCTGCATGACAAGGTCATCGGGCATTATCTGAACATAAAACACTATCATTAAGTTGGAGTCATCACCCTTATTTGAACAGCTCTCTTTTTATTCAAACACAGCCAACAATACTCAGATGTAAGTATTTTTATATTCATGAATGGAGAGGCAAGGTCTGATGAATTTAATTACAGAACGTTCTTGAGCCATTGTCCTCTCCAGTTCATTAAAATAGTTACTACGTTAATTCACACCCAGCGCCTTATAAACAGCATCAACCGGGTCTGAGTAAAAACTCACCTGAAACTTGGTAAATAACTCTGCCGGAACCGTTGGAATATCCATAGCCGAGGACATCGGCAACAGAACCCGTTTTGCACCGCTGTCGAAGGCGAGCTGTAAACTGGCGGCAAGATCCTGCACCGGGTTAATTACCCCACCAAGCGTCATACTGCCCAACACCACCATCTGTTCCTGCACCGGTTTTGCCAGCAATATCGAACATAAAGCGATAAGCGCAGCAAGACTGGTTGCGGTGCTTGGGCCAGTATTATGCAGTTCAACGACATGAAGGTGATATTCATGATCGGAGAATTTCGCGGCCGCGCTTACCCGATTCAAATTGCCTTTGAAGTAATCGAAACCGACGCGGATAGCTTCTTTCGCGGAGGTATTTGAACCCAGACCCGATACACTATGCTTACCATTACCGGCAGTCATCTGTGTTTCAAAACGATACAGCCCGGTCATGCCGCTTTCTGCCTGAGTGACCAGATGCACAACACCCGGCTTTGGCATTCCGGCAGGAATAAGTTCGCTGCCGCCCTGTTCCGGTACGCTCACAAAAAACTCTTCCAGCGTTTCGTTGTCGATGTAGCTAAAGTTCACATCGAAGAACTCCAGACCGCCCAGTTTTTTAAGTTGCTCTTTCACGCGGCGACGAACTTCCATCGCATAGGTCAGGCAGACTCGCACATCTTCTTTGCTGTACGCGCCATCGGGATGCATGAGTTTTAACAACCCCGACACGGTACGTCGAACGGCAATAACGTCACGCTGGTTGAGGTTGTTACCCAGCTTAAAGAATTTATCAATCGCATCAGAGAAACTGCGTTTGCGCATTTCGCGCATATATTCAGCGAGATAATCCGTAATCAGCCCGTAACGGTTGGTAAAGAATTCCGGGCGCATTTTGGGGATTTCCCAACCGGGAATATAGGCATGAAAGCGGTCGAAAAATGCAGTATCAATCATCGCAGCCGGAAATGGCGCCAGCAAATGGCTGGTTTTAACGAGTGTCTCTACGCTTTGATTGATGTTGCCGACGAAAACCATCGACGCTTTACCTTCAATCGAATCTCTGCCGCGAGAGAAAGATCCTGACGCCATGTAATCTTTCAGGCACTGTTGCAAAGTTAGCGATGAGGCAGCCTTTTGTCTTATTCAAAGGCCTTACATTTCAAAAACTCTGCTTACCAGGCGCATTTCGCCCAGGGGATCACCATAATAAAATGCTGAGGCCTGGCCTTTGCGTAGTGCACGCATCACCTCAATACCTTTGATGGTGGCGTAAGCCGTCTTCATGGATTTAAATCCCAGCGTGGCGCCGATTATCCGTTTCAGTTTGCCATGATCGCATTCAATCACGTTGTTCCGGTACTTAATCTGTCGGTGTTCAACGTCAGACGGGCACCGGCCTTCGCGTTTGAGCAGAGCAAGCGCGCGACCATAGGCTGGCGCTTTATCCGTGTTGATGAATCGCGGGATCTGCCACTTCTTCACGTTGTTGAAGATTTTACCCAGAAACCGGTATGCAGCTTTGCTGTTACGACGGGAGGAGAGATAAAAATCGACAGTGCGGCCCCGGCTGTCGACGGCCCGGTACAGATACGCCCAGCGGCCATTGACCTTCACGTAGGTTTCATCCATGTGCCACGGGCAAAGATCGGAAGGGTTACGCCAGTACCAGCGCAGCCGTTTTTCCATTTCAGGCGCATAACGCTGAACCCAGCGGTAAATCGTGGAGTGATCGACATTCACTCCGCGTTCAGCCAGCATCTCCTGCAGCTCACGGTAACTGATGCCGTATTTGCAGTACCAGCGTACGGCCCACAGAATGATGTCACGCTGAAAATGCCGGCCTTTGAATGGGTTCATGTGCAGCTCCATCAGCAAAAGGGGATGATAAGTTTATCACCACCGACTATTTGCAACAGTGCCCTTACGCGCATATGGATGTGGTGGCTGACGGTATTATTAAACTTTACCAGCACAAAGAAGATATTCGCGGGCTGAAGTTTATTTACGAGCCGAAGCAGCTCCGTTTCTTTACTGCACGCTTTGACTATATCTAAATAATAATTATGGCCCCATCTCAGGATGGGGCTTTTTTGTATTTCTTTTCCATGAACAGGAAGCCTTTGCGGTGCCCGTTACCGTGACATAACTACAAAAGTAAACCCTGACTCCGACATTTTTATTATCCGCATGATGTACAAATGACAGCTGTAATTATAACGAATAGTCTACAGGAACATTTATCATGGATATTAATGCCATTGAGCGACAGAGTAGTACCCCCGGACTGATTAGCGGAACCATGTTGGTTATCGCGACCGTAGTGGGTGGAGGGATGTTTTCCCTGCCGATTGCGATGGCTGGCGTATGGTTCCCCGGTGCGTCAGTTATTCTTCTGTTTATCGCCATCATGATGTTATTAACCGGTCTGATGCTGGTCGAAGTTAATCTGCATTATGGCGCCGGTGCCAGTTTTAATACCTTTACTCAGGATTTATTAGGCCGAAAGTGGAATATTGTGGTCGGTATCGCTTTCGGCTTTGTGCTGTATATTCTGACCTATGCCTATATCTCTGGTTCGTCGGCGGTGATGGCGCAAACCGTGTTCAAATACAGCGGCGTGCGCTTTCCGGCGAATATCTCGGTGGTGATCGTCAGTATGCTGGTCGGGGCGATTGCCTGGTACAGCTCCTTGTTGGTTGGACGTATTACTACCGTGTTGATTATCGGTAAGTTTATTGCGTTCTTTGCCACCTTCTCTGGCCTGGTGGGTCATATCGAAGTGGCGAAACTCGTCGACAGCGTGGCGGTGGCGCTGCCCAATTCGCAGTACCTGCCGTATATCCTGATGACGCTGCCGTTCTGCATTATCTCGTTTGGTTTTCACGGTAACGTGCCGAGCCTGGTGAAGCTGTATGGCACGAGCGGGATCTCAAATATTACGCGTTCGATTATCATCGGCACGCTGTTTGCCCTGCTGCTGTATATCTTCTGGCTGGGCGTCACGATGGGCAACATCAGTCGTTCCTCGTTCCCGCCAATTATCGCCAAAGGCGGCAATATCGATGTGTTTGTCGAGGCCATCAGCGGGCTGTTCACCAGCCGTTATATGGATCTGATCCTGACCTTTTTCGGCAACTTTGCGGTAGCCAGTTCCCTGCTGGCGGCGACGCTTGGCCTGTTCGATTACATCGCCGACCTGTTTCACTTCCCGGATGACGGCATGGGTCGCCTGAAAACCGCGCTGGTGACCTACTTCCCGCCAGCCGCCGTGTGCTTCTTCTTCCCGAACGGGTTTGTCCACGCCATTGGTTACGCTGGTCTGGCCTTTACCATCTGGAGCGTGATCCTGCCGCCGTTCCTGGTGAAAGCGGCGCGGAAACGTTTTCCGACCGCCAGCTATACCGCGCCGTGTAATAACACCGTGCTCAATCTGGTCATTGTCTGTGGGGCGGTTGTCTATCTGACGGTTGTTCTGGACGTATTTGGTCTGCTGCCAACGTTTCGCTAGACGGAGTCAAAATGAAAAACGTGTTGTCTGTTCAGTCGTCAGTCGTTTATGGCTATGCCGGAAATAAAGCCGCCGTGTTGCCGATGCAGCTCTCGGGGATCGATGTCTGGCCGTTTTACACCGTACAGTTTTCCAACCACACCCAGTACGGGATGTGGCAGGGCATGGCGATGCCGCACGGCGAGCTGAGCGCCATCATCAGCGGGCTGGATGATCTGCAAAAACTGGCGCAATGCGATGCCGTGCTGTCCGGGTATCTCGGGGACAAACGCCATTGCGAAGAGGTGAAGCTCGCGGTCACCACCATTCGCCAGCGTAATCCGCAGGCGCTCTATTTTTGCGATCCGGTGATGGGCGACCCGCAAAAAGGCTGCATCGTCGCGCAGGGCGTGGAGTCCTTTTTTGTCGATGACGCCATTCAACTGGCTGATGTGATGGGGCCGAATCTCTATGAGCTGGGCGTGCTGACGGGCAGACAACTACGTAGTTTTGACGAGGTGGTGGAAGCGGCGCAGCAGCTGGTGGCGTGGGGCGTGAAGAAGGTGCTGGTGAAACATCTCGGCGACTGCTCGCGCGACAAACAGGCGTTTGAAATGCTGCTGGTGACGGCGGAACAGACATTACACATCGCCCGGCCGCTGTATACCTTTGCCAAAATGCCGGTGGGCGTTGGGGATCTGATTTGCAGCGTGATGCTGGCTTCACTGCTCAACGGTTATGAGGACAAGCAGGCGCTGGAGCGGACCACCAGTGTCGTCGACGCGGTGATGCGGCTGACGAAAGAGCACGACTCGTATGAACTGCGGCTGATAGACGCGCGTCACCAGATAATGGATCCGCAAATTCGCTATCAGGCAACGGTGCTGTAGCGCCGCAAGGAGGCTCTATGTTTCTGACACTGCTACGATTTCAGCATCCGCTGATCTACCGTTTTGCATGGCTTCGTCTGTGGGTCAGGGTGTTAAGAGCGTGCGGGCTGCGTAAGTGAAAGGGGAGAACATTTTCTCTGCTGCCGGATGCGGCGCTTGCGCCTTATCCGGCCTACAAATGAGCGTGAAACGTAGGCCCGACAGGCGAAGCGCCATCAGGTATTAGCGCCAGGCATTACACGCGGAAGTAGCGTGGTGGGATCAACGCGGAAAAGGCGTCGAACTTCTTCACCATCTTTTTCCAGAACAACATAACAACAATCCTCGATTTGAAACATCGGCGCTATTTTAGTCAGCGCCGACAAATCGTAAAGCCAGTCGCTTCGTTTCGATCCTGAAGCGGTGTAAACCTTTTTGGTCACCGTGTCGTCAAATACGGTTGCCGTAAATTTGACGGGGTTGACAAGGGATTACGCCATAAACCAGTAATAAAAGAGACCGACTTTCAGGCCGAGGATCACAATGTAGGCGCAGCAGTATTTCATGGTGCCAGACATTATCTGGTTGGCCTGTCCGTCCATTTTGGTGGCTGAAACCGCAATGGCGATACTCTGCGGCGAAATCATTTTCCCCCCTGTTGCGCCAGAAGTATTTGCCGCCGCGAGCCAGTTGGGATCGATATGCAGTTTACTGGCGGCAATGGTTTGCAGTTTGCCGAACAAAATATTCGAGTTGGTATCGCTGCCGGTAACAAACGTGCCCAGCGCGCCAATCACTGGGGCAAGGAAGACGTAGGAACTGCCGGTCAGATCGACAATCGACTGGGCCAGCGTGGAGATAATCCCGCTGAGATCCATCACCGTGGCCAGCGCGACAATCGCCATAATCGCCACAATGGAATTTTTAAGCTGGAAAATGGTTTTGATAAACACTTCCAGCATCCCGCGTGCGGACGCTCCCTGAATAAAACCGCCGATAAGGGTCGCAAAGATGATCAGCATCCCCGGCGTGGTCACCCATTCAACTTTCAGCGCCAGCGTGTTGCCGTCGGCGAGCGTGAAATGCAGCACCGAGGCCAGTTGGGACGCCGCGCCTTTGATCGTCGGGAACAGCGGTGAGCACAGCAGGATAAAAACAAAAATAAACAGATAGATAGAGCCTACGCGGAACAACACTTTTGCCGAGCGCGGCGTGGTTTCGCGGGTATGGCTGACCTCAATGCGCCACTCGGGATCGGTTTTCCCTTTGCGCAGGCGGCTGACCATCGCCACGGCAAACAGGCTGACCAGGCTACCGGCAAAGGCGGGCAATTCCGCGCCAAGATGAATGGCGACAAAATATTGCGGAACCAGCGTGGTGATGCCGCAAATCAGCGTGATCAGAAATACGCCACGAATGGCTTTCAGGCCGCCGCCAATAATGCAGACAATGACAAACGGCAGCAGGATATTAAACAGCGCGAGCTGCAGAATAATGGTTCCGCCTAAGGTATACACCGGCAGATTAACCTGTTCCGCCAGAATAGATACCGGGATCCCGACCGCGCCGAACGCGGTGGGAACGGTATTCGCCACGAGAGAAGCGATCGCCGCCTTCAGCGGGTTGAATCCCAGCGCAATAAGAATGCCGATCGGAATAGCGACCGCCGTGCCATAACCTGCCGCGGCTTCAAGGAATCCGCCGAAGCACCATGAAATCAGTAGCACCTGAATACGCTTATCTTCGCTAATGCTGGCGAGAATATCGCGCAGAATATCCAGCGCTTTGGTTGCCTGCATGACGTTATAACTGAAGATGGCGCCGAGGATCACAATCACAATCGGCCATAACCCTTTCAGGGCGCCATAGCCTATCGCGGCTTTCAGATTCTGTACGGGCATTTCCCAGAATATGGCCGACAGCGCGGCAGTGAATACCAAAGAGATCAACACGGAATAATGGATGGGCATTTTCAATTTCAATATTAAAAATACCATCAGTAGTAAAGGAGAGAGTGCCAGGGCAAACATAAAATATTCGTTCATTGCTATTCCTGATTGGTTCATTAAACCTGATTTATATTTATGGTGGGGAGGCTACATTGCTGGGTTAATAAAGTATGTAAACTGAATCGCTTCAGTGAATAAAGTAATTATGATTTGTAGTTTTGTAACTATTGTAATCTTTTAATTAAAATCCAATGCCAGATAAATATACTTAAGAGTAAGCTGAATACCTATAAATAGTTATATGATAACCTTTTTAATAATGCTGGTGATGAGAATAGTAAGCACCTGAAACTGTTTTTAAGGTGTTCATAACGCTGTGGTTTTAAATATAAAAATGTGAGCGAGAACGAAAGAAATAAACCTGGTTGTTGCATATGGGGGTTGATTAGGGGATTATTTGGTTTTGTCATACAAATGAAAATACAGACATATGCGACTGTCCTGACTTAAGAAGCGGAGAGTCGGCATCAAAGGAAAACGACCCGAGCATCACCATGAACCCAGGTATTAGTAAAAACAGCAAATAGAAAAACTGGGCGTGAAATACGGCTGAACCTTTGCTTGATATCGCGATATCAAGCGCAATAAACAGAAATGAAGCAATGGAGTAGTTATTGTGAATGTAAATTTCTTTGTTACCTGCATTGGTGACGCACTGAAATCACGGATGGCACGAGACTCCGTATTGCTGCTGGAAAAACTGGGTTGTCGCGTTAATTTCCCCGAGAAGCAAGGGTGTTGCGGTCAGCCAGCCATCAACAGCGGTTACATCAAAGAGGCGATCCCTGGGATGAAAAACCTGATCGCCGCCCTGGAAGATAACGACGATCCGATTATCTCGCCAGCAGGCTCCTGTACCTACGCGGTAAAAAGCTATCCGACGTATCTGGCCGATGAACCGGAATGGGCGCTGCGTGCCGAAAAGGTTGCCGCGCGTATGCAGGATCTCACCTCCTTTATCGTCAACAAGCTGGGCGTGGTGGACGTCGGCGCCAGCCTGCAGGGCCGCGCTGTCTATCATCCCTCTTGTAGCCTGACTCGAAAGCTGGGAGTAAAGGAAGAGCCGCTCACGCTGCTGAAAAACGTGCGCGGGCTGGAGCTGCTGACGTTTGCCGATCAGGATACCTGCTGCGGCTTTGGCGGGACGTTCTCGGTCAAAATGGCCGAGATATCCGGCGAGATGGTGAAAGAGAAAGTCTTACATTTGATGGATGCGCAGCCGGAATATTTGATTGGCGCAGACGTCAGTTGCCTGCTGAACATTGGCGGTCGACTGCAACGGGAAGGCCAGCCGGTCAAAGTGATGCATATTGCTGAAGTGCTGATGAGCCGCTGAGGGGAAAGAGATGTCGATAAAAACCAGCGATGTAGAATTTAAACTGCGCATTCGTCAGCAGATAGAAGATCCGATCATGCGCAAAGCCGTGGCCAATGCGCAGGAGCGTATTGGCGCAAATCGACAAAAAATGGTCGATGAGTTAGGCCACTGGGAAGACTGGCGCGATCGTGCCAGCCAGATCCGCGATCACGTGCTGAGCAACCTCGACGCTTATCTGTATCAACTCTCCGAGAAAGTGACGCAAAACGGCGGCCACGTCTATTTCGCCAAAACCAAAGAAGAGGCCACCGCCTACATTCTGCAGGTCGCGCGAAGCAAAAACGCGAAGAAGGTGGTGAAGTCCAAGTCGATGGTGACCGAGGAGATCGGCGTCAACCATGTCCTGCAGGATGCGGGAATCCAGGTGATCGAAACCGATCTCGGGGAATACATCCTGCAATTGGATCAGGATCCGCCTTCGCACGTCGTGGTGCCGGCTATTCATAAAGATCGCTATCAGATCCGCCGCGTGCTGAACGAGCGTCTGGGGTATGACGGCCCGGAAACCCCGGAAGCCATGACCTTGTTCATTCGCCAGAAGATCCGCGAGGATTTCCTGAGTGCCGAAATCGGTATTACCGGCTGTAACTTTGCCGTGGCGGAAACCGGTTCAGTATGCCTGGTGACCAACGAAGGCAACGCGCGCATGTGCACCACGCTGCCGAAAACGCACATTGCGGTGATGGGCATGGAGCGTATCGCGCCAACCTTTGCCGATGTGGATGTGCTGATCACCATGCTGGCGCGCAGCGCCGTGGGCGCTCGTCTGACGGGCTATAACACCTGGCTGACCGGCCCGCGTGAGGCGGATAACGTGGACGGACCGGAAGAGTTCCACCTGGTGATTGTCGATAACGGTCGCTCGCAGGTGCTGGGCTCTGAGTTTCGCGATGTGCTGCGCTGCATCCGCTGCGGGGCCTGTATGAACACCTGCCCGGCGTATCGCCACATTGGCGGGCACGGCTATGGCTCTATCTATCCTGGACCTATCGGCGCGGTGATTTCTCCACTGCTCGGCGGCTATAAAGATTTTAAAGACCTGCCGTACGCCTGTTCCTTATGTACGGCCTGCGACAGTGTTTGCCCGGTGCGTATTCCGCTGTCAAAACTGATCCTGCGTCATCGCCGGGTGATGGCCGAGGAGGGCATTACCCCGAAAGCTGAGCGACGGGCGATCAAAATGTTCGCTTATGCCAATAGTCATCCGGGGCTGTGGAAAGTCGGGATGATGGCGGGCGCGCATGCGGCAAGCTGGTTTATCAATGGCGGCAAAACCCCGCTCAAGGTTGGCGCGATTGGTGACTGGATGGAGGCGCGCGATCTGCCTGATGCTGACGGCGAGAGCTTCCGCAGCTGGTTTAAGAAACATCAGGCGCAGGAGAAAAAGAATGGATAACCGTACCGCGTTTTTAAACACCATCGCCCAGGCGCTGGGTCGCCCGCCGCGTTTCGAACCGCAAGCGGATGCCGCGCCGGTTAACAATTATGCCAACGAGCGCCTGACCGAACTTAGCCCGCAGCAGCGCTGCGATGCGTTTATCCAGTTCGCCAGCGAAGTGATGCTGGCCCGCTGTGAACTGACTCGCGAGGACCAGGCCGCAGAAGCAGCGCTACGCCTGTGTGAAGAATTGGGTCAGCCGGTAGTGCTGAGCGGCGACAGCCGACTGGTGGCGCTGGGCATCACCGAACGCTTGCAGCAGGAATGCAACGCCGTGGTCTGGGATCCGGCGCGAGGCAGCGAAAATATTACCGAGGCCGAGCAGGCGAAAGTCGGCGTGGTGTATGCCGAGTATGGCCTGACTGAGTCCGGCGGCGTGGTGCTGTTTTCCGCGCCGGAGCGCGGGCGTTCTTTGAGCCTGTTGCCGGAATCCTCGATTTTCGTGCTGCGTAAAAGCACCATCCTGCCGCGCGTGGCACAACTGGCAGAAAAACTGCATCAGAAAGCGCAGGCCGGTGAGCGTATGCCGTCGTGCATTAATATTATCAGTGGACCCAGCTCGACGGCGGATATTGAGCTTATCAAGGTGGTTGGGGTGCATGGCCCGGTGAAGGCGGTGTATCTGATTATTGAGGATTGTTAAGGCAGGAGAAAGAACCGCTCTGGCGCTGTGGGCCAGAGCGGTATCGACGTTATGCAATCATGCTGATGATCAACACGATTACCAGGCCAACCACGGAGTTCACCAACTCCAGCAGACCCCAGGTTTTCAGCGTATCCTTCACCGACAGGTCAAAGTAGCCTTTGAACAGCCAGAACGAGGCATCGTTGATATGGGTCAGGGTGTTGGAGCCTGCCGCCGTCGCCAGTACCAGCAACGCCGGATCGACGCCCACCAGTTGACCGGTTGCCGGGTCGAGAATGGCTGCGCTGATAATCCCCGCTGCCGTCATGGCTGAGACCACGCCCTGACCGGTTGCCAGACGAATAAGCACGGTTATCAACCACGCCATGATGTACGGAGAAATATCGCCGTGCGACATCAGCATGCCGATGGTATCGCCGATGCCGGTATCGATAATGGTCTGCTTCAGTACGCCGCCCGCGCCGATGATCAGGATCACCATGGCGATGCTTTTCACCGCGTTTTCAAAGGCGTTCATCACCCACTGCATGTCGTGACCACGCGCGGTACCAAACAGCACGAAGGCGACAATCATGGCGATAAACATCGCAATTGGCGAGGAGCCTAAGAAGTTGACCACTTCCCACGCCTGCGTTCCTTTCACCAGCCAGATGTTGGCGATGGTGGTGGAGATCATGATGATCGCCGGGATCAGTGGAACCAGAATAGAGATGCCGAAAGACGGTAGATTGTTCTGGTCAACCGGTACGTCGGCCTTCATGAATGACGGCGTCGGGCGATCGAGGTTGCCGAGGAACTTTGGCAGGATAAGCCCGGCGCAGATCACGCTCGGAATAGTCACCAGAATACCGTAGATGTAGACCATACCCATGTCAGCGCCGTAGGCGTTAACCAGCGCGACCGGACCAGGCTGCGGTGGGAACAGAGAGTGGGCGGTGGTGGCGGCGGCAACGGCAGGAATCGCCAGCTTGAGGAACGGGATCTTCGCTTCTGCGGCAATGACGATCACCAGCGGCGCCAGCATAATAAACGCCACTTCATAGAACATCGCCAGGCCGAAAATCAGACCAATAATGATCACCGACAGCTGTACATAGCGCAGACCGAGTCGCGCCAGCAGCGTATGAGCAATCTGATGCGCCGCTCCGGAATCGACCATCAGCTTACCGATGACTGCCCCGAATACCACGATAATCGCCAACTCACCCAGCGTGCTGCCAAAGCCGGATTTCATGGTGTGCAGCAGCGCCATTAAGTCCATACCCGCCAGCATGCCGACCGAGAGCGCCGCCAGCAGCAGGGCGACCATCGAGTTTATTTTGAATCTTAGATTGAGCACCAGCATCAGACCGATGCCGAATACGACCCACAGAATATTGAGAACATGCATATAACGTCTACCTTTATTGGTTGAACTATTATGATTTTGGTTGAGATGTTATCTGCATTGGTTAACCATTGATGCGATGAATGTCACATTGCGTTACATGTTTACATCTTTACTGCGCTTCCTGGCCGCAAAATGGCGATCTAATCAGCAAAAATCGTGATTTGGTTAACCAATTCATTCCTTCAGGTTGACATGTCATACCAAAAGGAGGAATTTATGTGCCATATCGTCGAGTCCATAACGTAAATGAGGAATAAAAGATGGAACAGACATGGCGCTGGTATGGTCCTAACGATCCGGTCACCTTAGCGGATGTACGTCAGGCGGGTGCCACGGGCGTGGTCACCGCCTTGCACCATATCCCGAACGGGGAAGTGTGGACGGTTGATGAGATCCTAAAACGCAAAGCCATTATTGAGCAGGCGGGCCTGGTCTGGTCGGTCGTCGAAAGCGTACCGATCCACGAAGACATTAAAACCCGTTCTGGTAACTATCAGCAGTGGATCGCCAACTACCAGCAAAGCCTGCGTAACCTGGCCCAGTGCGGCATTCGTACCGTGTGCTACAACTTCATGCCGGTTCTCGACTGGACCCGTACCGACCTGGAATACGTCCTGCCGGACGGCTCCAAAGCGCTGCGTTTTGACCAGATTGAATTCGCCGCCTTTGAGCTGCACATCCTCAAACGTTCGGGCGCGGAAGCGGATTACACCGCCGAAGAGATTGCTCAGGCGAATGAACGCTTCGCCACCATGAGCGATGAAGACAAAGCGCGTCTGACCCGCAATATCATCGCCGGTCTGCCGGGCGCGGAAGAGGGCTATACGCTTGACCAGTTCCGCCAGCATCTTGCGCGTTATAAAGATATCGATAAAGCCACACTGCGCGAGAACTTTGCCGTCTTCCTGAAAGCAATTATTCCTGTGGCGGAAGAAGCAGGCGTGCGGATGGCGGTACACCCGGACGATCCGCCGCGCCCAATCCTCGGCCTGCCGCGCATTGTTTCCACCGTGGAAGATATGCAATGGATGGTCGATACGGTCAACAGCATGGCGAACGGTTTTACCATGTGCACCGGCTCCTACGGCGTCCGGGCGGACAACGATCTGGTCAACATGATCAAGCAGTTTGGCCCACGTATTTACTTCACCCACCTGCGCTCCACGCTGCGTGAAGATAACCCGAAAACCTTCCATGAAGCGGCGCATCTTAACGGCGACGTCGATATGTACGAAGTCGTGAAAGCGATCGTTGAGGAAGAGCAGCGCCGTAAAGCCGAGGGTAAAGAGGACCTGATCCCAATGCGTCCGGACCACGGCCATCAGATGCTTGACGATCTGAAAAAGAAAACCAACCCAGGCTACTCCGCGATTGGTCGCCTGAAAGGGCTGGCGGAAGTGCGTGGCGTTGAGATGGCTATCCAGCGCGCTTTCTTTAGCCGCTAAAGCGAGTTGCCGGTCACCTGTCTGGCCGGCTTTTTCTTTTCTCTTCCGTTGGTCATTCAACGGGTTCTGGAGTTCACGATGACAACGACAATTGCCAATAGCAACCTGCCGGTTGCTCGCCCTGCATGGGACAGCTCGCGCCTGCAATCCCGCATTGTTCACCTGGGATGCGGCGCATTTCACCGCGCGCATCAGGCGCTGTACACCCATCATCTGCTGGAAACCACCGACAGCGACTGGGGGATCTGTGAAGTTAACCTGATGCCGGGTAACGACCGCGTGCTGATTGAAAACCTGCGCAAACAGCAACTGCTGTATACCGTGGCGGAAAAAGGCGCGGACAACACCGTGCTGAAAGTGATTGGCTCGATGAAAGAAGCGTTGCACCCGGAGCTTGACGGCTGTAATGGTATTTTACAGGCTATGGCGCGCCCGCAGACGGCAATTGTCTCGCTGACGGTCACGGAAAAAGGCTACTGCACTGATGCTGCCAGCGGTCAGTTAGATCTCAATAACCCGCTGATTAAACACGATCTGGCGAATCCAGGCACGCCGAAATCGGCGATTGGTTACATCGTGCAGGCGCTGCATCTGCGTCGTGAGCAAGGGCTTGCAGCCTTTACCGTGATGTCTTGCGATAACGTGCGTGAAAATGGTCATGTGGCGAAAGTCGCGGTGCTGGGTCTGGCGCAGGCGCGCGACCCGCAGCTGGCGCAGTGGATTGAGGCTAACGCCACTTTCCCGTGCACCATGGTCGACCGCATTGTTCCGGCGGCGACGCCAGAAACGTTGCAAGAGATTGCCGACCAGTTGGGCGTGTACGATCCGTGTGCTATCGCCTGTGAGCCATTCCGTCAGTGGGTTATCGAAGATAACTTTGTTAACGGTCGCCCTGACTGGGATAACGTTGGTGCGCAGTTCGTTGCCGATGTGGTGCCGTTTGAAATGATGAAACTGCGTATGCTCAACGGCAGCCACTCTTTCCTCGCGTATTTGGGCTATCTCGGCGGTTATGAAACTATCGCCGATACTATGACAAATCCGGCGTACCGCAAAGCGGCGTTCGCGCTGATGATGCAGGAGCAAGCGCCGACGCTGTCGATGCCGGAAGGCACCGATCTTAACGCCTATGCGACGCTGCTCATTGAGCGTTTCAGCAACCCATCACTGCGTCACCGCACCTGGCAGATTGCGATGGACGGCAGCCAGAAATTGCCGCAGCGCCTGCTGGATCCGGTGCGTCTGCATCTGCAAAACGCCAGCGACTGGCGTCACCTGGCGCTGGGCGTGGCGGGCTGGATGCGCTACACCCGTGGTGTGGATGAACAGGGGCAGGCCATTGATGTTGTCGACCCCTTGCTGGCTGAGTTCCAGCGCATTAACCAACAGTTCCAGGGGGCCGAACGCGTGACGGCGCTGCTGGGGCTGAGCGGCATTTTTGGCCATGATCTGGCGGAAAACGCTGATTTTGTGGAGACAATTATCGCGACGTATCAACAGCTGTGTGAACACGGTGCACGCGAGTGCGTTGCGGCGTTAGGCGCTGACGCATAATCCCCGAAGTATGACGGGTCAATCAAAATGCTGATTTGGTTGACCCGTTTTCTGTTTTTGGCTTCCCGCAAATGCTATAGTTCAGGCGAAAAAACGTTTTTTGTAGGCTTGATAAGATGCGTCAGCGTCGCCATCAGCCAACGGCACAGGTGCCGGTTGGCAGCGCATGTGCCTTATCCGGCCTACGGATCTGAATTGACGCATCTGACGGACATAACACGATGAAATCGAACACTTCTCAACAAAGACCCTACCAGGAAGTGGGTGCAATGATCCGCGATCTGATTGTCCAGACGCCGTACCAGCCCGGGGAGCGTTTGCCGCCGGAACGTGAAATTGCTGAGATGCTCAACGTCACTCGCACGGTGGTTCGCGAAGCGTTAATTATGCTGGAAATTAAAGGTCTGGTGGACGTGCGCCGCGGCGCCGGGATTTACGTACTCGACAATGCAGATGCGCAGACCATCGACAGTACGGATGTCAATCATTGCAATGACGCGGGTCCGTTTGAGCTGCTGCAGGCGCGACAGCTGTTGGAAAGCAATATCGCCGAATTCGCCGCGCTGCAGGCAACGCGTGAAGATATCGTTAAAATGCGCCAGGCGTTACAGCTGGAAGAGCGAGAGCTGGCCTCCAGCGAAGCGAACGGTTCTGAAAGCGGCGACATGCAGTTCCATCTCGCCATAGCCGAAGCCACGCATAACAGCATGCTGGTGGAGCTGTTTCGCCAGTCATGGCAGTGGCGTGAGAACAACCCGATGTGGATCCAGCTCCATAGCCACCTCGACGATACCCATTACCGTAAAGAGTGGATGGGTGACCACAAACAGATCCTGGCGGCATTAATCAAAAAGGATGCCCGCGCAGCCAAGCTGGCAATGTGGCAGCATCTGGAAAACGTCAAACAGCGCCTGCTGGAGTTTTCAAATGTTGATGACATCGACTTTGATGGTTATCTGTTTGATTCCTGGCCGCTGGATAAAGTTAACGCCTGATTTTCCTTCCTCTCCCATGCGGGCTGTTGCAGCCCGCGCGACACTTTTCAGCACAAAAGTTTATTGCATAACAACGCTTTTTTCTCGTCATGAACGTCACGTAAAAAAAGGTTTCCATCACCTCAGATGATGATTTTTCCTCCGTCGTTACGCGGTGAAAATTGATTTATATCAATTAAAAACAACTTATTTTTGCATGCGAAAAAATGCATTGTTTACCTTATTTTTACCTTTCCGTGCTTATTTTTAGACAAAACGGGCCTGTGTTAAGTGAGAATCAAACTGATTTCCGCGGTGGTCAGAGCGAGGCTGCCCGGAATAACAGTGCATAAAAACAGGCGCTTCACGGAAATGTAGACATTAATAACGGCACGTAACTTATTGGCTGTAATGATGTTTTGATTTGAGGTCATGTTTATTGTCAATAGTTTTGGCTTTTTTAATCAAATGAATAAAAGTGAAAATATGTAAAGTTAAAATTACACATTATTCTATAATCAAGTTATCTTTCATTTGAAATGCTGTTCCAGTTTTTTGTCCGTTATTAACAGTTTCATTACTATTGTCACTGTATTTTGCCGTTGACATGTTTTTACACTGACTGCATATTTCATCGCCATAAGCGTGTTTGCGTTCAGGAGATGATAATGCCCTCTCGAGATTACCCCGATATTAGAAAGGCCAGGGGTACCCGTTCAAAAGATATGGTTCTTTTAAGTGCCCGTGTCGATACCTCTCTGTGGGAATATGTTCGTACGCTGGCATTTGAAACCCGTAAAAGTAAACAAGATATTATTGCCGAAGCAATAATGTTATATCGCTCTGTTAATGAGAGCGTAAGCGAAGAATCCAAGTAATTACTCTCTGTTCGGGTTTTATTTAACCCAAAATGATATGTGTCTTGCCACTTTATTATTACCTTCATTGGTGTGTTAGAGGTTTTCCCCTTTTCCATAGGGGGCTTTTTTATGCGGGTATTCTGCCTTCATAACAAAGTTGATAGCAAAATTCACAATTAAAAGTGAGTAATAACATGAAAAAGTCAGCAGTGGCATTAGCTGTAATGGTATTAGGGGTAACCTCCGTTCATGCAGCGGAAATTTATAATAAAGATGGCAACAAACTGGATCTGTACGGCAAAGTAAAAGCGGTCCATTCCTGGACTGGCGGCACCGATGCCGACGGTACATACGCGCGTCTGGGTTTTCGCGGTGAGACACAAATCAACGATCAACTGACCGGTTATGGCCAATTTGAAAGTCAGTTTGATGCCTCTAAAGCAGAAGGTTCTCAGAATGGCGTCAATACACGTCTGGCGTTTGCTGGCCTGGATTATGGCCATGACGTTAGCTTTGACTACGGTCGTAACTACGGTATTGCTTACGACGTGGGAGCTTACACTGACACTCTTTCAGAGTTCGGCGGCGACTCCTTTGAAGATACTGACCGCTTCCTTACTACACGTACTGCTGGCGTTGCAACACTCCGCACCAAAAATCTGTTTGGAGCCGTTGATGGTCTGAACATTGGCGCGCAATACCAGGGCCAGGATGACACTAACATTAGCCCGGCAAAACAGCATGGCAATGGTTATGGCTTCTCCCTGGGTTATGACAATATTGCGGATTCCGGCGTATCTGCGATTGCGGCCTACACCACCAGTGCGGTGACTGCTCTGCAGAAACGAAGCGGCTGGGATGGCGAAAACGCAGAGTTCTGGGGCGCGGGTCTGAAATATGATGCTAATGCCATCTACGTCGCGACCATGTACGGCGAGTCCCACAACCTGATTCAGGATGCGGATAAAGCTGAGCACTTTGAAGCAATGGCTGCGTATGTGTTTGATTTTGGTCTGCGTCCGAACGTGGGTTACGTTCACGCGCGTGACAACAACAATAATGACCTGACTGAATACGTAGCGTTGGGCACGGATTACTACTTCAACAAAAACATCGTGGCTGATGTGGGTTACAAAATTAACCTGCTCGATGGCAAAGACGACGACAACCAGGTTGTTGCAGGTCTGACCTATCAGTTCTAATTTGTTGTACTAGCATAAAAGGCGTCTTAGTTAAGACGCCTTTTTTACCTCTGCCGTGTTTAAACTTGCTGACTCTCTTTCACCGGTCCACAGCTAAACAGCCATTGCCAGATGCCCACTTTTACCCATGCGACCACGCAGATAATCAGGTAAAAAAGTGGATTATGCGTAATGGTAACGTACATGACCTCCATTAAATCCACATGCAAATTTCCGGCAATTGCCATATTGATAACAAAAATTGAGGCTACCGCGCTGGCCAGTAAAATAAATACGGCCTGAAGCTGGGTTATCTCTGGTAACCTGCCAGAGGCCCATTGCCATAAAAATGTTGTTGTTAACAGGAATATAAGAAACAATCCTAACGCGCCAAACAGGCCAAAGTCTTTATAATCCTTTAGCGTGCCAATTAAACCCACCAAAATAATTAACCCCAGTAGTATTTTTTTAAACCATGACATGTACTTTTCCCGAAGATAGTGTTGATGCTGAGTTAATATGTCCATTTTTACGCATTTTAAATTGAGTTTATAAATGAACAGCCGGGAATTATAAATTGTCTGGCGGGTAATTGCTGATTATTTGTTGTTTATTAAATGTTGACATTTGATTGCGGACTAATCCTAAGATACCTCTTTATAAGGTTGTCGATTATACCCTTTTGGGGGAGGCGAAACGCTGTTTGTATAATTGTGTGAGGCTAATCAGTGCCGCAATAAACAAGGCGACGCCACCGCATAGCGTGGCATTAACGATCGCTTGAGCGCCGCTTCCCAGCAGGCTGGTTAAGAGCGGCCCGAGTATTTGACCAATGCCGTAAGTCAGGGTGACCAGGCCCAGCAGATTAATATTGCGCGGTACGCTAAGTTGACGGGCGAGCGGCATGACCAGCGAAGTGGTCCCCATAAACGTTGCGCCAAAACCCACGCTGCTTATCACCAGCAGCGGCAAGGAGTCGCTGGCGAGTGTCATGACCACGCAAGCGCTTTGGATCAGTAAATTCGCCGTCAGGCATTGCAATACCCCCCAGCGTCGGGCAGCCCACAGCCAGGCGAAACAACCCGGAATAATCGATATGCCGACCAACGACCAGAGATGGGCCGTCATCAGCGGCGACCCGGCACTTTTCGCCATCAGTGGCAGGTATGTAGCGACAATGATGTAGCCAAATCCGGCCAACCCATACAGTAGCGCCAGCAGCCACCAGGACATAGGCTGATGCTCTGTTTTTACCGGTGCTGCGGCGGGGAGCGCATGGTCGCGAGATGGCAGGAGCATAACGAGTAGCACAAAGAATACAGCGGAAGCTGCCGCTGCCCCCAGCCAGAGCGTGTGCGATGACAGCGCAAAATGCAGACCGCTGATGACATATTCATTGCCCAGCAAAATGCCTGCGCCAACGCCGGAGAACAATGCGGCGATCACAAAGGGATGCCGGGTATGATGCAGGACGATCATCGAACCAAAAATCATCATACCGGCACTGGCGACGCCTGCCAGAAAACGGATCAGCATCACCAGAGCGGGCTGCTTAACGCTTGCCATTGCCAGAATCAACCCTGCGGTAGCGAGCGCAGAAGTTAACAACATCGGGCGTAAACGTGAGGGAAGATGGAAGAGCCCGAAGGAGAAGAGCAGGCTTCCCGCCAGATATCCGGCGTAGTTGGCGCTGGCAATCCAGGAGAGCTGGTCAAACGTAAACTGACCTTCCGACAGCAGTACCGGGAGCATCGGCGTATACAGAAAGCGTCCAATTCCCATGCCCAGCGTTAAGACCAGCATGCCAAAGAGCGCGACGCTGATGGCATGACGATTTGAATCGGGGCTTCCCTGGGACATACGGACTCTCATTTCACGCTGTTAGGTTGATAATTGTTATATTACATGTGCAAATGATAATGAAAAGTAAAATAAAAATGGGCGTTTTACTTTCTCCTTAAAAATTCGCCAGTGTCAGCAGGGAAGGAATTTGCGACAACAGATATAACACCAGCCCAATAGAACCGCCGACCAGCGTGCCGTTGATGCGGATAAACTGTAAATCTTTGCCGATGTTTAGCTCAATTTGCTGCGACATATCGCGCGCATCCCAGCTTTTCACCGTGTCGCTGATGTGGCGCGTCAGGAAGGTGGCGAACTCCGGCGCAACTTTATACGCGGCCTGCTCCAGATGCCCATTCAGTGAGGCGCGCAGGGCGCTGTCGGCAACCAGTGTTTCGCCGAACCACTGTCCGGCGCTGGCGATGCGCTGCTTCACGCGCGAATCGTCAGCGTTAATGTCGGTTTTCACCCACTGGCGCAGGTCTGCCCACAGTTCGCCAAGATAACGGTTGAAGGCTTCGTCTTCCTTCAGATAGTTTTTCATGCTTTCGGCCCGCACGGCCATCTCCGGATCGTGTTTGAGCTTATCGATTAGCTTAAACGTGGCGCGATCGAAGGCGTGGCGGATCTGATGCGCCCGATCGTGGCTGATGTCATCCAGTAAGGAATTAACGGCATCAGACACCAGTTCGGCGCTGTGCTCGCCCAGCCATTCAGTTGGCAGGATCTTCGCTTTCAGCGGATGCTCGGTCTCCAGCCAGTGCACGATCTGTCGGGCGATAAACGCCCGCGAGCTGTCGCGCTGGAGCAGGGCGATAAGTTGGGCGATCAATGTGTCGAGCAACACCTGATGGCGGTTGTTTTTGGTCATGCTTTCCAGCATCAGCGCGCTGGTACCGGAGAGATCGACCTTGTCGATGGCTTTGTGCACTGCCCGCTTGATCAGCCGCTGAATGCGGGCGTCGTCGGTGAGTTCGAGAAAACCGCTCATGATCTGCAGCAGATGCTGGCCAATTCGCTGGGCGTTTTCCGGCTGGCTGAACCAGTTACCGATCAACAACGCCGGTTCATGGCGGCGGATCAGGGCGATCAGGGACTGGGTGTCGAGAAATTTTTCCTGCACAAACTGACCGAGATTCTCCCCGATCCGATCCTTATTGCGCGGGATAATCGCCGTATGTTGCGAGATGAACGGGATTGGTACCCGACGAAAAAGCGCCACCACGGCGAACCAGTCCGCCAGCGCGCCGACCATCGCCGCTTCGGCGATCGCTTTGATCCCGAGCACCCAGAAGTTAGGCGGCAGAAACAGCGTGATGACGAAGGTAGCGGCGGCAATCAGCAGCAATGAGAGCGCCAGTCGCTTGGCGCGTTTGAGTTCAGCAATTTTATTCATAGGCTTAAGGATAGAGCCAGACGGGGGGATCGCGCAAAAAATGTGGAGCGCCTCCCATTTTCAGACGACAAAGCTTACTCCGGGATCCAGTTGTCCCAGGCGGGTAAGGGGCCGAGTTCCGCCACCAGAAAATCGATAAACGATCGCACCTTCGGATTGCTGTACTTACTGGGAAAATAGAGCGCATACAGGGCGTGGGTTTCGCAGGTGATGGTGCCGTCGAGCATCAGCGGCGTTATCTCTTCTTTTTGAATATGATCGCCAATCAGATAGGTGGGCAAATACGCCACTCCCTGATCTTCTAACACCGATTTCAGCAATACCAGACTGCTGTTGGCCTGGATAGGCATATGCAGTTTTAACGGCACTGTTGCAAATAGTCGGTGGTGATAAACTTATCATCCCCTTTTGCTGATGGAGCTGCACATGAACCCATTCAAAGGCCGGCATTTTCAGCGTGACATCATTCTGTGGGCCGTACGCTGGTACTGCAAATACGGCATCAGTTACCGTGAGCTGCAGGAGATGCTGGCTGAACGCGGAGTGAATGTCGATCACTCCACGATTTACCGCTGGGTTCAGCGTTATGCGCCTGAAATGGAAAAACGGCTGCGCTGGTACTGGCGTAACCCTTCCGATCTTTGCCCGTGGCACATGGATGAAACCTACGTGAAGGTCAATGGCCGCTGGGCGTATCTGTACCGGGCCGTCGACAGCCGGGGCCGCACTGTCGATTTTTATCTCTCCTCCCGTCGTAACAGCAAAGCTGCATACCGGTTTCTGGGTAAAATCTTCAACAACGTGAAGAAGTGGCAGATCCCGCGATTCATCAACACGGATAAAGCGCCAGCCTATGGTCGCGCGCTTGCTCTGCTCAAACGCGAAGGCCGGTGCCCGTCTGACGTTGAACACCGACAGATTAAGTACCGGAACAACGTGATTGAATGCGATCATGGCAAACTGAAACGGATAATCGGCGCCACGCTGGGATTTAAATCCATGAAGACGGCTTACGCCACCATCAAAGGTATTGAGGTGATGCGTGCACTACGCAAAGGCCAGGCCTCAGCATTTTATTATGGTGATCCCCTGGGCGAAATGCGCCTGGTAAGCAGAGTTTTTGAAATGTAAGGCCTTTGAATAAGACAAAAGGCTGCCTCATCGCTAACTTTGCAACAGTGCCGTTTTAACTGATGCAGACGATCCTGTTCATCCGCCACCTTCAGCACCGGCGTGAGACCAGGGTAAACCAGGCAATCATGATCGACCAGATCGCTACGACGCTGGGGCATGCCTTTTTTGGCAAGGTAGCCGGGTGAGGCGCAGTACGCCCAGCGGACAGGCACCAGCTTGCGCATTGCGTAGTTCTGCGGTGGTGCGGTGGAGATTCGCAGGGCGATGTCGAAATCTGTTTCGTTCAGATTCACGAAGTTATCGTTGAGATCGATATACAGATTCACATCTGGGAACTGGGAACGATATTTATCCACCAGGTTCACCAGCCGGGAATAACCAAACGCAATTGAGCAGGTTATGCGTAATTCACCTTGCGGGCTGTGGTAATAACCGGAGGTGGTATTCAGCGTTTCATCGAATTCTTTCAAAAGCTTATTGGCGCGGTTAAAGAGATATTGCCCGGCATCGGTCAGGGTAATACTGCGGGTGGTACGTTTAATTAATGTCGTGCCTAACGTATCTTCCATTGCCGCCAGGCTTTTGCTGACCGCAGATGGCGAGACGTTGAGCTGCGCCGCGGCTTCTGACAATCCTCCGCAGTCGACGATTTTAATGAAAAACTCCAGATGCTTGAGTGAAATCGGCGTACTCATAGTTTCCTTTTATTCACAAGTGATTTGCAAAAACGGTACGAATAGGCCGTTACATTCGCGTTTTAAACATGCAACTATTGAATCACAGGAAACAACTTGCTGGCAAAATGAAAAAATAACAACTTAGGTGAGTTACGTCACAAAATAAAAGGAGGCGAAACGGAAACTCATCACATTGTGAATTTAATCTCATTAAATATTATTCTAAAGGTACCGATTATGTGGTCACGACTCGAACCCTACAGATCGTCGATTATTTTATTAGTTGCTCTGGTGATTGGCGGCTTATTAGGTATTTATGCCCCCTCGTTTGCAAGTAAACTCCAGCCAATCGGCCAGATATTCTTAAATCTGCTATTTATGATTATTGTGCCGCTGGTGGGGATCAGCGTCATGTCTTCGATCGCCAGTATGACCGACCTGAAAAGGCTGGGGCGCATTATGGCGATTATCTTTATTGTTTCGATCGCGATGGCCTTTATTCCGGCCGCCGGGATAGTCGCGCTGGCGCTATGGTATAACCCGGCGCAGGGCGTCACTATCGATCTTTCGCAGTCGGTGCAGGCGGGCAGCGGTAAGATGGATTTTGTCAGCATGATCACGACCAGCGACTTTATCGGACTGTTTTCTAAGTCCAATATTCTGGCGCTGATTGTGATGGCGATTATTGCTGGTGTGGCGATTGGTCAATCGGATCAGGCCGGTAAGCGCATTGCGTCGCTGCTGGAAGATGCCAATACCGTGATCATGAAGATCGTCTCGATCATTATGAAGGTTGCACCGATTGGCCTGGGCTGCTATTTCGCTGCCACTATGGCCAGTCAGGACTCTGCACTGCTGCTGACCTTTGCTCGCGCCATCGGCCTGTTCATGGTGGCCACGCTGGTCTACTTTGTTTTTGGCTCGATTCTCTATTCGTATATTGGCGGCGGTATTCCGGCGGTCAAAGCTTTCTGGCGTAATGCGATTGAACCGTCTGCGACTGCGCTGGGGACTTGCTCTTCGCTGGGGACTCTCCCGGTGACGCTGCGTGCCGGTAAGGCGATGGGGATTAACCCGGAAATCGTTGATGTCTCCATTCCGCTACTGGTTAACCTGAACAAAGGTGGCGTGGCGATGATTGCCGCGCTGAAAATTGTCTTTATCTATTCCGTGCTGGGCATGGAGTTCACCACCGAGACCTTCTTCCTGACCATGCTGATTGCGGTGCTCTCCGCCATTATCGTCGGCGGCGTACCGGGCGGGGCATTCCTCGGTGAAATCTTTATCGTCACTACGCTGGGCCTGCCAATGGAAGCGATCCCGATGTTGGTAGTGCTGGGCACGATTACCGATGCGCCTGCCACACTGATTAACGTTATCCATGATTTGAATGCGGCGCAGATTGTTGAACGGTTCGCTGGAAAAAAGCAGACCAACACTGAAATAAACTCTACTGCTGCGGTGGTATAGGTTTCACACGGATTAAGAACAGGAGATGTTATGAAAGACGCAATGAAGCTTGAGACGCAATTAGTTGTTGCGGGTCGCGACAAACGCTACACCCAGGGAGCGGTGAATCCGGTTATCCAGCGCGCCTCTTCGCTGGTGTTTGATACCGTGAAAGACAAAAAATTCGCCACCGCTAATCGCGCAAATGGCGAGCTGTTTTACGGTCGTCGCGGAACCTACACCCACTTTGCCTTCCAGAAGGCAATGAGCGAACTGGAAGGCGGCGTTGGCTGCGCGCTTTACCCGTGCGGCGCTGCGGCGGTGACCAATGCGATTCTGGCGTTTGTTCAGGGTGGCGATCATATTTTGATGACGGGCGCGGCCTACGAGCCAACCCAGGATTTTTGCAATAAGATCCTGAGTAAATTCAATGTGGAAACAACGTATTACGATCCGTTGATTGGTGCTGGTATCGTTGATCTTCTGCGTCCGGAAACGAAAGTTGTATTCCTCGAATCGCCAAGTTCGATCACCATGGAAGTCCAGGATGTACCGGGGATGGTGAAAGCTATCCGCGCGGTTAATCCGGAGATTGTCATTATGATCGACAACACCTGGGCGGCGGGTGTGCTGTTCAAAGCGCTGGAATATGGCGTGGATATTTCCATTCAGGCGGGAACGAAGTACACCATCGGTCATTCGGACGGCATGCTGGGCACGGCGGTGTCCAACGCGCGTTGTTGGGATCGTCTGCGCGAGAACTCCTATTTGATGGGGCAAACGCTGGATGCCGATACGGCCTACAACGGCAGCCGTGGATTGCGCACCCTGGCGGTACGTCTTAAGCAGCATCAGGAGAGCAGCATCCATATTGCCCGCTGGCTGTCGGCAAGGCCGGAAGTGGCGCGGGTGAATCATCCGGCATTACCGGAATGCCCGGGGCACGAGTATTTTCAGCGTGACTTTGCCGGAAGCTCAGGCCTGTTCTCGTTTGTGCTGAAAAAGAGACTGACCGACGAGCAGATGGCGAATTTCCTCGATAACTTCTCGCTGTTCCATATGGCCTATTCGTGGGGCGGATTTGAGTCGCTTATTCTGGCGAATCAGCCGGAAGAGCTGAACAGCATTCGCCCAGCCGGAGAGGTGGATTTCAGCGGCACCCTGGTCAGGGTGCATATTGGCCTTGAGGATATTGGCGACCTGATTGCCGATCTGGAAGCAGGGTTTGCGCGCATTGCTTAAGATAATGTGATGGTTGCCGGATGCGGCGCAGGCGCCTTATCCGGCCTATCACTACGACATAGGCCGGATAAGCGTCAGTGCCATCCGGCTGGTTAGTTTTCAGTGGCTAACGTTGTTGTTTCATGCTGGCGAACCCGTTTCAGTAAGCCTGCCAGGGTAAAGACGACAGCAATACCCGCCGCAACCGCGAGCAGATGAAACGAAATCCTGCCGCCGTTAAACCACAGCCAACGTCCGATTTCGACAGAAACCGCCATCACCGTCAGGATGACCATATTCAGCGACGCCGAGACCGTACCCTTCGGTAAGTTGTTGGAAAACAGCGTAAAGCGGAACAGCGTCGGAAAGATCATACCAATGCCAAACGCATACAGGCTGGTTCCCAGCACCGACCACAGCCAGACGTGCGGCCACAGCAAATTGCCGGCAATCAGCACCGCCAGTCCGCTCAGTTGAATGGGTGCCGCCCGCCAGATAAAGCGTGGCTGGGTTGGATCCTTCACAAAACGAACAACCACCATATTGGCGACGATCACCGCGCCAAAGACCGGTGCCTGCGCCCAGGCAAACTCTGATGTGCTCATACCGCCAGCGTCGATCAGGATCACCGGCGAGACCGCCACCCAGCTCATCATCGGGATATAGCTTAACGACAGCGTGGCTGCGCCAAACAAGAACACCCGGTTGCGGAAAACGTCGCGGAAATCACGCAGTACGCCGCGTGCACTGAACGGTACCGCGCCGCGCTTAACGGTTTCCGGCATTGCTAACGCTAGCCCAATCAGGGCGATAAGCCCCATGGCGGCGATAATGGCAAACAGGACTTTCCAGTGTACAAAGTGCATCAGCGCTGCGCCGGAGAGCGGGCCGATAACCGGCGCAACCAGCACAATGGAGGTGATTATCGCCATTAACTTAATGGCCTTCGTTTGCCCAAACGCCTCCTGAACCGTGACATAGCCAACGGTAGCGATAAAGCAGATGCTGGTGCCCTGTACAAATCGGGCGACCAGAAATTGCGTCATTGAGGTGGTCAATAGCGTGGCAGCGCAGGCGAGCGTAAAAATTAACGCCCCCGCAATCAGCACCGGTCGACGGCCAATCCGGTCGGAGAGCGGTCCCAGCAGCCATTGCAGCGCCATGCCGCCAGCCAGATAGAGGCTCACCGCAGCGGGGGCCAGGCTGACGTCGGCGTTGAAATCACGCACCACATTGATGATGCCTGGCTGGATCAGGTCCGTCGACAGATAGGCGGCGAAGTCATATAAAATCAACGCGACAGGAAAAAATAGCGTCGTGGTGCGTTGGGAGAAAAACGCGAGAATCCGTTGCATAAAACAGCTCCTTTTCGGGAGAAAACCCTCAACGGGAATAGCGAAATTCAATACCGTCTTTGAGACGTCAGACCGATGACAAAAAAAAGCAGACTGCAAATGTACTGAATTTCATGTAATCAAAAACGCTGCCTGCGCGAGGCGCAAACAGGAGAAACGTTTTCAGACTCGGGTCAGAAAACGTAACGATTACAGGTAACAATCAGCACATCGCACCTCGGGAAGAATTGGTTGAATGGATAATAGCCACCCAAAGTGTAATGCGGATTGGATATTAATTAAACGAGTTTATCCGCTTTATTTGCAGAAAATTACCACGTTAATCAGGGTACGATGCTCTGCAAAAACCGCAGCGCGATTGCACAACCGAAGATGATCAACACGCCGCCAGCGATACGCTCGATCCACAATATCCCTCGGGTTAACCGCCGCTGGATCTGCGGTAAGCCGATGAACATCACGATCAGCAGATCCCAGAACAACACCACGCTGGTCATCCAGATCCCGCTCATGGTTTGTTGCAGCAGCGTCACCGACGGGCCGAGCAGGGCGGTCATTAGCGCCAGATAGAACAGCGCATTTTTTGGGTTGAGCAGCGACGAGCCTAATCCCAGCAGCAGCTGTTTACCAAATCCTGGACAGGTAGACTGGGCGTCTGCTCCGGTCAGGGTTTGCGGGCGGCTGCGTATAAGCAGGCTGCCAATCCATAATAAATAGAGCGCGCCCAGCAGCTCAATAACCTTAAACAGCAGGGGAAGCTGGCGCAGGATCCCCCAACCAATAATCGCCAGCAGAATATACAGCCCGTTGCCGATGGCGATCCCCACGCACAGTCCGGCGCTGCCGCGCATCCGGTAACGTACGGCGTAACCGACCAGTAAAAAGAAGTCCGGCCCTGGGCTGAGTAGTGCAACAAAATGCGCCAGCGCCAACGCGGGAAAAGCAGACGGAAAAAGTTCAGCAAGCAGCGACATAGCGACCTCAGAAAATGAAACAGAGATCAGCGTACGCCTGACGCAACGCTAATTATTGTCTGATATTGATCGTCCCAATGCGTACTGGCGTGGTGTGGCTGCTGTGTAGCGAACAAAGGTGCGATGGAAATGGCTCTGGTCGGCAAACCCGCTCTGGTAGCCGACATCGACAATCTCGTCCCCGGCCCGTAGCCGCTGACGGGCATAGTCAATCCTCACGATGTTCAGATAATTTCCCGGCGTCAGCCCGGTGTCCTGCTTAAAGGTCCGAATCAGCGTCTCTTTACGCATGTGACACTCATCTGCCAGCTCATCCAGCGAGGGTGGGGAGTGCAGACTGGACTGCAACCGCTCGCGCAGATACTGGCTGGTGACGCTTAGGTTTTCCGGTGTTACCGACTGCAATGGCAGCGAGCGCAGCAATGCTTGTGCGGCATCAGTTATCTGCGTCGTTTGCCGTTGCGGCATGAGCGCCACAAGGTGCATGTAGCACTGGAATAATTGCGGGTCGCGGATAACAGGAGTGCGCGTACAAAGCCGTTGATTGCTGTTCAGCGCAGGCAGATGGGCAAGACACCACCGGGCATCAAGATAAAGCATGTGATAGCTGCGAAATTGCCCGTTGACGGGATTACAGCTGTGAGGTGCCAGTGGTGGGATCACAATGAGATCGCCCCCCTTCAGATGGTATTCCTTGTCATCGCACAGGCAGCAGGTTCCTCCCTCGAGAATTGCCCCAATCGAGAGCTGAGAGTGGTGATGGCGCTTATAGGCCTGCTGACTTTGCCAGGTGCTGCGAAGCTCCAGCCACGGCAGTTGCTCATCACGCCAGAACGATTGTGGAATATCTCGGGTATGCGTCACATCGTGTCCTCCATGAAAGTGATGATTTGTTATAGCACAGGCCCTGCGGTGAAAAAGCGGGAATGTGCATTGAGGTCGTGATTCTGCGTGATGCGTTCCAGACAAATGCAGACGTTACAAAGGGGCGTTTTTATCCCGGAAATCGCCTCGCAAAGAGAGAAAGTTACAGGTGAGGGTGTGGTTTACCAGCGCTACAGTCACGGCATCTTATTTCCAGGTGATGGATCGCCATGAACAAAGCACCGACTTCCACCCCGCATGATGCGGTCTTTAAAACGTTTTTGCGCCACCCTGAGACAGCTCGGGATTTTCTACATATACATCTTCCCGCTTCGCTGCGCGAACTTATGGGGCTGGTCGAGCAAATTGTTTCCCTGCTACTTACCGGACTGACTAATGACAGCCAGATAAAGACGCTGTTTAATTATATTTTACGAACTGGCGATGCACCTCGATTTAGTGAGTTTATTCGTGAGGTTGCCGAACGTTCACCGCAGTATAAGGAGCATTTGATGACGATCGCCGACAGATTGCATGAGGCAGGGCTACAAAAAGGCAGGCTGGAAGGGTTACAGGAAGGACGACAAGAAGGGCTTATAGAAGGGCGACGTGATGAGGCGCTCCGTATTGCCCACACCATGCTGGCAGACGGTATTGATATCTGCACGGTACAAAAAATTACCCGGCTTTCCGCAGAAGATATTCAGGGTTTAAGTCATTAGATATGACTTAAATCGTATAATCGCCTGCCCGGAATCACCGGGCGGTCCGGTTTACTCTATCGCCATCTTTACCGCCTCGCCGAGCTTTTGCATCACTTGCTGGTGCTTCTCGTTTGGCGGTAACGCGCAGTTGATGCGCACGCAGTTGCGATACTTTCCGGATGCGGAGAACAGCGATCCCGGTGCGACCTGGATTTTCAGGCGACAGAGCTGCTTAGCGACGCAGACCATATCGACCTGGAGCGGCAGCTCGACCCACAGCATAAAGCCGCCTTTTGGTCGTGTGACGCAGATCCCGCAGGGAAAATATTCCCGTACCCAGCAGGTGTAGATCTCCATATTACGCTGATAAATCTGGCGCATACGCCGGATATGCCGATGGTAATGACCTTCGCGCACAAAGGAGGCTGCTGCCAACTGCGTAGCGGGAACGTTAGTACCAATGACGGCGTACTTCATATGTAGCAGTTTATTGTAATAGCGACCGGGAACCACCCAACCCACGCGCAGTCCGGGGGCTACGGATTTGGTAAACGAACTGCAGAGTATTACCCGGCCGTCACTGTCCCAGGAGTGGATCGTACGCGGGCGCGGATACTCTGTGGCCAGTTCGCCATACACATCATCTTCAAAAATGACGATGTCGTGACGCTGGGCGAGGGCGAGCACCGCCCGCTTACGCGCATCCGGCATAATGAACCCGAGAGGGTTGTTGCAGTTGGGAACCAGCAGCACGCCTTTAATCGGCCACTGATCCAGCGCCAGCTCCAGCGCTTCAATGCTGATCCCGGTATCCGGATCGGTTGGGATCTCAATCACCTTGATCCCCAGGCCGCGCAGTAGCTGCATTGTGCCGTAGTAGGTGGGGGATTCAACGGCGACAATGTCCCCTGGCTGACAAACCGCCAGCAGCGCCAGCGACATTCCGCTCTGGCTCCCGTTGGTTATCACAATATCATCGGCGTTGAGGAGTGAACCGCTGTCCAGCATCAGACGGGCGATCTGCTGGCGCAGATCCTGGCTGCCGGGAAGCTTGTCGTACCCCAGCACTGCCTTCAGGTTATGCTGCACTACGCGGCTGAGTTCGCGCCAGAGCGGTTTCAGGCTCGGTTGACTGACATCTGGTGCGCCGCTGCTGAAGGGGATCACAGATTTATCGCTATGCCCTTTTAGCATATCCAGCACCAGATCCCACTGCGTTATCTCGACCGGACGCTGCACCGGGCGTGACATCGGCGGTACGGGCGGCAGCGCTTTTTGCGGCGCGACAAAATAACCGGAACGCGGCTGCGGGGTGATCAGTTGCCGCTGTTCCAGCATCTGATACGCCTGCTGGACGGTGCTGATACTGACCCCGTGCTCCTGACTCAGGTTACGTACCGAAGGCAGTTTTTCGCCATGGCGATACAACCCCTGCTCAATGCGTTCGGCCAGCAGATTGGCCAGATGTTGATAACGCGTCATGCTGTATCCCTCATGGGTATCATACAGATAAAAAAACCAGTACAGATTGGCGTGAAAAAAGCGATGCAGAACTCTTTTTAACCAATCTGTATGTTAAATAAAAGTACTTTGTGAGTCTGTATTGCTTAGGGCCAAATCCGTGAAGATAAAGCCTCAGACAAGGCGGGGAGGCAAGGTATGGAATTTCATGAGAATAAAGCAAAGCAGCCATTTATTGGGTTTGTTCTGATCTGGCGGGCATATAAGGGGTGGCGGTTACGGGCGCAAACGCGGCGCGTATTGCAACAGATGAGTAATGAGCGGCTGCGGGACGTCGGGCTGCGACGCGATCAGATCGAATAGCCGCGGATGGTGTTTCCTGAACGGTTTTGTGGCGACCTCGTTTGTGGTGGGGCGATGGAAGAGGAAGGACTGGGAGAAATTGCTCCTGGTTCTGCCAACGAAGGGAGTATTATTGAAGCACTTTTGCTTCATGGAAGGATTATTATCAGGATGAAAGCTACAGAAGCCCGATTACTCGATTTCCTCAAACGCTCACAGCAATTTGTTATTCCCATCTATCAACGAACCTATTCATGGTCTGAGCAGCAATGTCGTCAGCTTTGGGACGATATTCTCCGTGCCGGACAACGTGACGATATTTCGGCCCACTTTATTGGCTCCGTTGTTTATATAGAGCAGGGACTGTATCAGGTTTCGGGGATTTCTCCGTTACTGGTTATTGATGGTCAACAGCGCCTGACGACGGCGATGTTACTCCTTGAGGCGTTATCCCGTCATCTTGGCGATGAAGAGTTGATTGATGGCTTCTCCGCCATGAAGTTGCGCAATTACTATTTGCTCAACCCCTACGAGTCCGGAGAGCGGGGATACAAGTTGTTGCTGACGGAGACGGATAAAGATAGCCTGCTGGCACTGATTAAACAAAAACCGCTGCCTGAAAACGGTTCGCAGCGGATTGAGGCCAATTTTAACTTCTTCGATGAACAAATCAGCAAATTAGGCGATGACTTGATTTCGCTGTGTCGTGGGCTATCAAAGCTATTGATTGTCGATGTCGCACTGAATCGCGGGCAGGATAACCCGCAGCTAATTTTTGAAAGCATGAACTCTACGGGCAAGGCGCTCAGCCAGGCCGATTTAGTGCGTAATTATATCCTGATGGGGCTGGAGCCGGAACATCAGACGCGGCTGTATGACGACCACTGGCGACCGATGGAAATTGCTTTCGGACAGAAAGGCTATAGCGAATATTTTGACAGCTTTATGCGTCATTATCTGACGGTCAAAACGGGGGATATTCCTAGGACCGATGAAGTTTATGAAGCATTTAAGTTACATGCGCGTAGCCAGGCTATCGCCGAAGAGGGTGTGGATGCGCTGGTAGCGGATATTCAGCGCTATGCGGAATATTTCTGTGCGATGGCGCTGGGGAAAGAGAGCGATAAGCAACTTGCTATAGCGTTTCAGGATTTACGGGAGTTAAAGGTTGATGTTGCTTATCCGTTCCTGCTGGTGCTGTACCACGATTACCGGGAGGGCAATTTATCACACGATGATTTTCTGAGTGCGATACGCCTGGTTGAGTCGTATGTTTTCCGCCGCGCGGTGTGCGCTATTCCCACCAACTCGCTGAACAAGACCTTCGCCACATTTTATAGAGTACTGGATAAAGAAAACTATCTGGAAAGTATTCAGGCGCATTTACTGGAACTGCCGAGCTATCGACGTTTCCCGGACAACGATGAATTTAGCCACAAGTTAAAAGAGCGCGATCTGTATAACTTCCGTAGCCGTAGTTACTGGCTACGCCGCCTGGAAAATTACGGGCGCAAAGAGCGCGTGGCGGTGGATGAATATACGATTGAACATATTATGCCGCAGAATGAAAATCTGTCGGCAAAATGGCGTGAAGAGCTGGGCAGCGACTGGCAGCGGATACATAAAGAGCGGCTACATACGTTGGGAAACCTGACGTTAACCGGCTATAACTCCCGTTACAGCGATAAAGCCTTTGTGGAAAAACGCGATATTGATGGCGGCTTTAAAGAAAGCCCTTTGCATTTAAACGCCGGATTAGGGCTGTGCGAGAAGTGGGATGAAGCGGCGATGGATGCTCGGGCTGAGCGGCTGGCGAAGCGTGCCGTTCAGGTCTGGAGTGCTCCTGAGTTGGATGAAGATGTTCTTGATGGCTATCGTCAGCAGCCTGAAAAAGCGATGAACTACAGTCTGACGGATTTCCATCAACTGGAGGTCGGCTCACATAGCCGGATGCTATTTGACCAACTGGCACCAGAGATTTTAAAGCTGGATGCGAGTATCACACAGGAAGTGCTGAAGCTGTATATCGCCTTCAAGGCGGAGACCAATTTTGTGGATGTCGTACCGCAGAAAAGCCGGTTGCGCCTGTCGCTGAATATGCCGTTCCATGAACTGGTCGATCCGAAAGGGATGGCGAAAGACGTAACGGATCTTGGTCGCTGGGGCAATGGTGATGTAGAGGTCGGTTTCAGCGATATTGCCCAGCTACCGTATGTGATGGGGCTGATTCGCCAGGCATTTGAAAAACAGATGGATAGTGCGGTGGTATAGCCTCGTCGTAACCCCGGCAGCATGGAGGCTGCCGGGGATAACGACTAGCATAAGTCACTATTGATAAGAAATATAAATCAGGCCGGATAAGCCATCCGGCAATAATCAAAACCTTAAGTAGGCAACGCGAAATGCCCCGTCGCCATATCAAACATCAGGCGGGCAAAGCCCTTAGCGCACTGCGGGTTCGATAAATACTGCAGCATAAATTCTTGTCGCGCTTCGTCACTGTCCATCACCGCGTCGTCTACCGCCTTGAAAAAACCGCCTAATATTGCCTGCTCGGGACTGTTATTCCTGATTTGTTTCATCACCGTTTCATTCTCAGTGATTTTATTAAACACGGTCATTGCGCTGCTGAGCATATCTTTATCCGTCAGATGGTCGGTGATAAACAGTTCATTCATTCGCGATAAAATATGCGACAGAAATTCCTCTTTCTTGTCTTTTGGTTTTGCCGTACCCACGTCGTTACTGGGATCAAGTGTATATTTCGCATCATCTTCTTGTAGTTTCAGATGTTGTTCGTGGATCTTTGATAAGCGATAGTGGCTCATCTCCACGTTACTGAGATCAATCTCGTCCTCTTCCAGATGTTGCTCATGCAACAGCGGGCGCAGATGGCGGGCAAACAGGCTTAGTTTCTCCAGATCTTTGTCATCGTACTCGACGATCTGCGACATAAACTCGTAGAAGCGAACAAAACTGCCAAGATCTTTCTTGAAAATCTCCAGACGATCTTTTTCCTGCTTGCAGGCGTTAAAGCTATTTTCCGCATTGGCAATTAATACCGTATCGCTTGTTTTTTTGGTGCGCTCAAACATCTCTTTTGCCATCAGGTAAGCATCGATTGCCAGGGCGTAGCGCTTTTTCCAGCGTTCGACCGCCGGTTTGCAAATATTGCTGATTGCCGCGTTGGATTTATTTTTGCTGAAGAATGCTATGCAGAATTGCTCCACTTCATTCCACTGGAAAATCTGCGTGGCACGCAGTTTTTCAAACAAATCGAACACCTGCTGCGGATCGCTGACGTCGGTCAGTTCCGCCGTCTGGTAATAAGGCTGGAACACGATGAGGATCTTGTCCGGTCTGTGGGCGTAGGTTTTGAGACATGGTGGGGAATTGTAGGCCCGAAAGCTGTGTGCCATCGGGCAATCCAGAATGAGGGTTACTTCTTCAATCCCGCAAACGCGGCTCTGATCTCGTCTTCCGGCAGGTTAATACCGATAAACACCAGCAGGCTGTGGGGTTGTTCGTCGTCCCACGGGCGATCCCAGTCGGCGCTGTACAGACGCTGAACGCCCTGGAACAGCAGGCGGTTCGGCTCGCCGTCAATCCACAGCATGCCTTTGTAGCGCAGCAGCTTCTCGGCGGATTCCAGCAGCAGATTTTCCATTACCCGCGACACGTCACTGATGTTTACCGGGTAATCCAGCTCGACGACGATCGAGGAGATATCATTTTGCTTGTCGGCGATAAAGTGGAAGCGCGGTTTGGCGCTGACCACGTTCTCCTCGAGCATGAAACCGTTGGTATCGAACAGCAAGGAGAGGTCGATATCACCATGCGTGACGGTATACACCGGGGCGCGGGCGTTGATGCGCGCCAGGCGCTCACGCAGTTTCTCGCTTTCACCCGCCACGTCGGTTTTGGTCAGCAGGATGCGGTCAGCGTAGCCTACCTGTGACTGGGCGATGGTGAACTGGTTCATCTGCTCGTCGGCATGTACCGCGTCAACCAGCGCAATCACACCGTCCAACAGGTAGCGTTCGCAAATCACTTCATGGGAGAAAAAGGTCTGAATAATCGGGCCGGGGTCGGCCATGCCGGTGCACTCGATCACCAAACGGTCGAAATGGATGGCGCCTTTGTCGAGGTTGTCGAGCAGATCTAACAGTGCGTCTTCCAGCTCACTGGAGCGTGTACAGCAAATGCAGCCGTTGGTCAGGGTTTTGATCTGCGTGGCGCGGTCGCCAATCAGCTGATCGTCCACCGAGACTTCGCCGAATTCGTTTTCGATAACGGCAATCTTATAGCCGTGCTGCTCGTTGAGAATATGGCGCAGCAGGGTGGTTTTACCCGCGCCAAGAAAACCGGTGAGTAGGGTAACTGCAATCGGGGTCATTCATTTCTCCTTCTAACAGCAACTGCTTCCGCCGCTACCGTAGCGGGCTTCCTGGCGCTCGCGGAAGAATTCTTCGTAGGTCATGTACGGCTTATCGGGATGGTTGGTCTTCATGTGCTCGACGTAGTTGTCGTAGTCCGGAATGCCAATCAGCATCTTTGCCGCCTGACCGAGGTATTTTTTTGCCTGACCTAAAGTACCAAACATAAACAATCCTGATAAGCGAAAAGCCCCGCCGAAGCGGGGCTAAATACGGTTAGTGATGTGAAGAGGTCTTCACGCCGCCTTCCGGCACCGGTACATACGGCGTCTCTTTATCAGAGCGACCGTTGATGGCGCGGGCTTTCTGCCAGGTACGGAACCCGTAGAAAATGATGCTGTACACCACCACCAGGAACAGAATACTCAGGCCTGCGTTGGTGTAGTTGTTGACGACGATGTGGTTCATGTTGGCAATCTGCTGAGCGGTCAGTTCGCCGCCGTTAGCAATCTTCTCTTTGTACTGATTCGCCATGAAGAAGAAGCCTTCCATCTGCGGGTTGGTGCTGAACAGTTTCAGACCCAGCGCCCAGGTGGTGCAGATAAGCAGCCATACTGCCGGAACAACGGTAACCCAGATGTATTTGGTGCGCTGCATTTTAACCAGTACCACGGTGCCCAGAACCAGTGCCACGGCAGCCAGCATCTGGTTAGAGATACCGAACAGCGGCCACAGGCTCTTAACGCCGCCCAGCGGGTCAACAACGCCTTGATACAGCAGGTAACCCCACAGGCCTACGCAGCCCGCAGTACCGATGATACCCGCAACCAGAGAGTCGGTTTTCTTCAGGAACGGAACGAAGTTCCCCAGTAAATCCTGCAGCATAAAGCGGCCAGAACGGGTACCGGCATCCAGTGCGGTCAGGATGAACAGTGCTTCAAACAGAATACCGAAGTGGTACCAGAAGCCCATATCAGCCATCGGTAGCACTTTGTGGAACACGTGAGCGATACCAACGGCCAGCGTCGGCGCGCCACCTGCGCGGTTCAGAACGGACGGTTCACCGATGTCTTTCGCGGTCTGCAGGATCTGCTCAGGCGAAATGACGAAGCCCCAGGAGCTGACGGTCGCCGCCGCATGTGCGGTTACGTCTTTCAACTGCGCCATAATCAGCGGGGCGTTCTCGCCGCTCATTTCATGCAGGTTCGGCATGGTGATGCCAAGGCCTGCTGGCGGGGTGTTCATTGCGAAGTACAGACCCGGTTCGATAATGGACGCGGCAACCAGCGCCATAATCGCCACGAAGGATTCCATCAGCATGGCGCCGTAACCGATAAAGCGCGCGTCGGTTTCACAGGCCAGCAGCTTCGGTGTGGTACCAGAAGCGATCAGCGCGTGGAAGCCAGATACCGCACCACACGCGATGGTGATGAACAGGAACGGGAACAGCGCGCCTTTCCACAGCGGACCAGTACCATCAACGTACTGAGTCATCGCCGGCATTTTCAGTTCCGGGTTGAGGATAACAATCCCCACCGCCAGACCGACGATAACGCCGATTTTCAGGAAGGTAGCCAGATAGTCGCGCGGCGCGAGGATCAGCCATACCGGCAGCAGCGCAGAGATAAACGCGTAGCCGATCAGGGTAAAGGTAATGGTGGTGTCTTTAAAGGTCAGCGCCGGGCCCCAGTACGGGTCGTGAGCAATCACGCCGCCGAAGTAGATAGACGCAACCAGCAGCACAATACCAATCACCGACACTTCGCCCACACGACCCGGTCGCAGGAATCGCATGTAGATCCCCATGAATAGCGCGATAGGTACGGTTGAGCAGACGGTGAACACCCCCCACGGGCTTTCAGCCAGCGCTTTCACCACGATCAGCGCCAGTACCGCAAGGATGATGATCATGATTAAGAAGCAGCCGAACAGCGCAATGGTTCCCGGGATCGGGCCCATCTCTTCTTTGATCATCTCACCCAGAGATGCGCCGTTACGGCGTGAAGAGATAAACAGCACCATGAAGTCCTGCACCGCACCGGCCAGCACGACACCCGCCAGCAGCCACAGCGTACCGGGCAGATAGCCCATCTGCGCGGCCAGTACCGGCCCAACCAGCGGACCCGCACCTGCGATAGCGGCAAAGTGGTGGCCAAACAATACGTTACGGTTGGTTGGAACGTAGTTCAGACCGTCATTGTTGATGACCGCCGGCGTGGCACGCGTCGGGTCAAGTTTCATCACCTTTTGGGCGATGTACAGACTGTAGTAACGATAGGCCACCAGATAAACAGAAACTGAGGCGACCACGATCCACAGGGCACTGATGTGCTCACCCCGACGTAATGCCACTACCGAGAGGCAGAATGCACCGATGATTCCGAGAATCACCCAGGGTATGTGCTTGAATATCTTTTTCGTATCCATAGTAAAACCTGGTATCTAATTAATAATTGGCCGAAGCCGCGTGGGTTTGATCTTGTGTTTGAGGAGGTAAATTGACTGCTATGTTGGGGGGATCTTGCCAGAGAAGTACGCGCGTAAAGTAAGGTAAATAAGTGAGCGGTTGTATGTCAGCTTAAGCGGTCCCAAGTGTCAGTGAGCGGTAAGCAATGGGGGTGAGTGGGGGCATTTATGTGATTGAGATCACGGCATTATAGCGTTCGCCCATCTACATGCCGAGTTTTCCAACTGACGAAGCATCTCACTGAGATACTTAGATCACGATATAACAGTAAGGCGTTTGTTCGATGTCTTTAAGCAACACATGTTTCTTACGTGATTTAGTCAGGTAATATTTTTCATCCAGATAATAGTCAATCAGTTCATCGAGGCGCTCTTTGTCTATGCGGGGCGTTACTCCTAACGTCCAGAAGCTACGCAGCTCTAATTCCGAACGTTTGATTTTTGCGCTTTTAACCAAATCCGCAATCATATTTCTGACGCAGCTTGTCGGATCCTGGTTCTGCTTGAGCTCAAGCGCAATGTAGCTGTCCTGCGTCCATCCTTTTTTCCGCAATAAGAAATCTGCACGCACAGACACACGCTGTGGATTTTTCCGCAGATCGCAAGCGAGGGTCTGTTCACGCCACCATTCATGACCTGTCGAAGCCAACAGATTGGCAAATTCTATCTGCATCCACACTTCCCAACCGGAGATGTTGTACTGATCGATGATATTGAGCTTTTGACGAACATCTTCACGTTCAAAAAAGTGGTGTGCGAGAGTGGATAGGTGATCAAAATCGCGATTCAACATAGAAGCATCCTTTTCTTAAAAAACGGGAATCCTACACCTAAGGCGCAACAGAACGACAAATTTTTTGCGTAATTTGTCATAGGGAACGGGATTTAATGTGAAAACGATAATTCTGTGGCAATTGCTGACACCATAAAGTTTTCTCTTTCCAGGCCGAAAACCAGAGTATCTGTCTAGCGGAAAGAGAAAACATGTTAAAACGAATGAAGATTGTTACCAGCTTACTGCTGGTATTGGCGCTATTTGGCCTTTTACAGCTCGCCTCCGGCGGCTTGTTTTTTAACTCACTTAAGAATGACAAAGAGAACTTTACCGTTCTGCAAACCATTCGCCAGCAGCAGTCTGCGCTGAACGCCACCTGGGTTGAGCTGCTGCAAACGCGTAATACCCTGAACCGGGCGGGTATTCGCTACATGATGGATCAGAGCAATATCGGCAGCGGTGCGACCGTTGCTGAGCTGATGCAGGTAGCCAGCACGGCGCTGAAACTGACGGAAAAAAACTGGGCGATTTACGAGTCGCTCCCGCGCGATCCGCGTCAAAGTGAAGCCGCGTTCCAGGAGATCAACCGCACCTATGACATCTATCACGGCGCGCTGGCGGAGCTGATCCAGTTACTGGGTGACGGGAAGATCAATGCGTTCTTTGATCAACCCACGCAGAGCTATCAGGATGGTTTTGAGAAGACATACATCAACTACATGCAGCAGAACGATCACCTGTATGACATTGCGGTTGCAGATAACAACAGCTCTTACAGCCAGGCGATGTGGGTACTGGTCTGCGTGCTGATTACCGTACTGGCGGCAATTATTGCGGTCTGGTTCGGCATTAAACTGACTCTTATCTCCCCAATGAACCGTCTGATCGACAGCATTCGTCATATCGCCAGCGGCGACCTGGTGAAGCGTATTGAGGTGGAAGGTTCCAACGAGATTGGCCAACTGGCGGAAAGCCTGCGTCATATGCAGGGTGAGCTGATGAACACCGTGGGTGATGTGCGTAACGGTGCCAACGCGATTTACAGCGGGGCCAGCGAGATTGCGATGGGCAACAACGATCTCTCCTCGCGTACCGAGCAGCAGGCTGCATCTCTGGAAGAAACCGCAGCCAGCATGGAACAGCTGACGGCGACCGTGAAGCAGAACGCCGAAAACGCGCGTCAGGCTAGCCATCTGGCCCTGAGCGCTTCTGAAACCGCGCAGAAAGGCGGCAAAGTGGTGGATAACGTGGTGCAAACCATGCGCGACATCGCTTCCAGTTCGCAGAAAATCGCCGACATTATCAGCGTCATCGACGGCATTGCCTTCCAGACCAATATTCTGGCGCTCAACGCCGCGGTAGAAGCCGCGCGTGCGGGCGAGCAGGGCCGTGGTTTTGCTGTGGTTGCGGGTGAAGTTCGTAACCTGGCCCAGCGTAGTGCGCAGGCCGCGCGCGAGATCAAGAGCCTGATTGAAGACTCGGTCAGCCGTGTGGATGTGGGTTCAACGCTGGTAGAAAGCGCTGGTGAAACCATGGATGAGATCGTCAATGCGGTAACCCGCGTGACCGATATCATGGGTGAAATTGCCTCTGCTTCTGATGAACAGAGCCGCGGTATCGACCAGGTCGGTCTGGCCGTTGCAGAGATGGATCGTGTGACGCAGCAGAACGCCTCGCTGGTGGAAGAATCCGCCGCCGCCGCTGCGGCGCTGGAAGAGCAGGCCAGCCGCCTGACCCAGGCCGTTGCCGTGTTCCGTATTCAGCATGACCAACAGCGCGCGCGTGACGTTGCTGCCGCTAAACCGGTTTCAACGGTCCAGCCGCGAAAAGCTGCGGTAACGGATGCCGGGGATAACTGGGAAACGTTCTAAGTTGGTAATGCCCGATAAGGCGTAGTCGCCCGCGGGCAATTAACGCAGCATCAGGCGCATGGCGCAGCGTAGTTCGTACGTCTGCCCGTGCGCCGCTTCGTCTTCTCTTTTCTGGCGCAGCAGTGCAGGAAGCGTCTCGTCAGCCAGCATTTCAAACCCCAATCGTGCGTACAATGGCGCATTCCACGGCACATCACGGAAGGTGGTCAGCGTGAGCGATGTATAACCTTTCTCGCGCGCCTGTTCGGCAACATAGCCAATCAATCTGCGACCAATACCTTTTCCCTGCCACTCCAGATGCAGTGAAAGTTCAGCAATAAACAGCGATGACCCCAGTGTTTCGGCAACTAAAAAACCGACCGGATGCTCGTCGACCTGCGCCAGCCAGCTCATGCCAGCAGCGGCAAATGCCCGATGCTGGTCAACCGATATAATCTGGTCGTCAGCAATCCACGCCAGTTCGGGGATGAGTAAAAAACGTTGCCCCGCAGATCGTTCGATGGCGGGAAGAGCGGCAGTTTCTGCCAGAGTGGTGGAGCGTAAGGTGATGTTCATTTGTCGAGCATAACATGCCCGATAAGCGCGGTGTTATCGGGCATCATGAGGATTAATCTTTACGCGGATCGCTGATGGGTTGGCGCACCAGGAAGATGTAGGCGAGGGCTCCCACCATGGTGACGCAGCCACAAATGATCAGCGCCAGACGGAAAGAGTTGGTGGTATCAACAATAAATCCGGTGACGATTGGTGCAAACGACGCGCAGATAAAGCTGGCAAAGTTCTGGATACTGCCCACGGAGGCGGTCATGCGTGAGGCGACGGCTACGTGGATCAGGCCCCAGCACGAGGTGCCGGCGAAGTGGATACAGAACAGCGCCATACCGATCAGTAAGACGGCGGCCATCGACGTTGTGGCCTGCGGCACGATGAAAGTGAAGGCCGCAGAACAGAACATCCCGGCGATAATACAAATCTTACGGCTCTTAATCGGTGCCATACCGCCTTTCACCAGCCAGTCGGTGACAAAACCGTTAATTAACATGCCGGCTGCGCCAAACAGGAATGGGATCGCCGCCATTAATCCGGTGCTTTTTAAATCCAGGTTGTAGGAGGTTTGCAGGTAGCCTGGCAGCCACGCCAGATATAACCACGCGGTGTAGTTGATGCCGCTAAAGCCCAGCATCATGCCCCACATAGTGCGGTTGCGGAACAGGCTGCGCCATTCGGCAAAGCTCAGCGGATCGCGGCGGGCATTGACGCTACCGGCGTTCAGATACGCTTGTTCAGTAGCGCTCAGCGCAATCTGCTCGCGGTTGCGATATAACATGTACCAGCCGATGGCGAGGAAAATACCCAGCAGGCCGATGGTAATAAACATCCAACGCCAGCCCATCACCAGCATCATGGCAGCCAGAATCGGCGGGCTAATGGCAACACCGATGGTGGAAGCGGCGTTGAATAACCCCATTGGGCGACCGCGCTCTTTGATGTTAAACCAGTCGTTGATGACCTTTACGCCGCACGGGTTCATGGGCGCTTCGCCGATCCCCATCCCGATACGCACGAGAACAAACTGAGTGAAGCTGTGAACCATGCCAGACATCGCCTGAAACAGCGACCAGAAGAACATCCCCAGCCCCAGCATAATGCGCGGACCTTTGCGATCCAGCAGCGGGCCGCAGGGCAGCTGTGCAATACCGTAAGCGAGAGAAAACACTGACAGCAGTACGCCGATTTGCGTGGCGCTCAGCCCCAGTTCTTCACGAATCGTTAAGTTGGCGACCGACAGTGAACTGCGGTCGAGATAATTAATCACCGCAGCAAAAAATAATAAAATCATTGCTGTGGTCTGAATACGTTTTATTCGGCTACTGCGTTGCACCATGCCCTCAGGCGGAACGTTAATATCCGCAGATGACGACGTGCCAAACGAAGAACTCGGGTCGAGGGTAATATTATTTTTTTCCACGCCGGACTCCTGAACCTCAATAATTTATTTTCACACAGCCGGGCTGTGCAGTATTGAAAAATACCAGTGATGAATCAATTTGCTCATCACCGCTCACAAAAGTTTTTAATGCAGTCGACTTAGCGTGAGCATAGGCAAGCGGTATTTTTCCGGCGTTTTTATTTTTATAAAATCGTGCTCCCGGTAATGGTTTGCTGTTTTTTATCGGTACTTAATGAGCGGCGCTATGGCTTTGGTTGATGGAGCGAATCATCGATTGTTTGGCTGAATTCAAATGGTTACAGAGCGCCAGGGTGGCATCCAGGTCGCTGCGGCAAATCAGTGCGCTGAGGATGGTCATATGCTCATCAATGGCAATGATATTGCGCTGCTTGAGGTCGCTTTCATCCCACTGATAATGAAAGTGGAAAATCACGGAGATGATTTCAAGTGATTGATTAAAAAATATATTATCTGCTGCGGAGAGGAGTAAAGCATGAAACTCACGGTCTAACTGCGAGAACATACGAAAGCTGCTGCCGATGCTGTCGCGCAGGACCCGGTGGCGCTCAAGCAGTGTTTTAGCCTGCAGCCAGCGCGGGTCATCGTCGGGCAGATTGAGAAAATGCTGCAGGGAATGGGTTTCCAGCATCTCTCTGAGTTCAAACAGCTGTTCCGCATAGGCCTGATCGAACTGCTTCATGCTCCAATGGCCGCGTTTTTCGTTTTTGATCAGATTGTAACGTTCGAATTTTAAAAGATATTCTCTCACCACCACCGGGCTGACCCCTGCAGCTCTGGCAAGCTGTAGTTCGGAGAAACTCTCGCCTGCGCGTAGCTGACGCTGGTTGATCATGGTGAAAAAAGCCTGCTCAAAAATCCGGTTTTGCTCAGTCATGGAGGCGGTGGTACAGGCAAAACCGTCGTCATGGTCGGGTTTACGTACGATGACATAGTGGCTGCCGACCTGGGTCAGCACGCCGCACTCGCCTAAGTGGCTCAGCATATGGCGCACGGTGGTGCGGCTGATGTTGTACATCTCCGCCAGCGCGCTTTGCGACGGGAGGGGGGAAGGGATATGACCACGCGCCATATCATCGATTATCTGGTTAATCACATTGTGGCGTAAGTTCTGTGAACGGCTCATGGCTTCTCCTTTTTGCGTATTAAAACCCGATTTAAAACATTTTTATGCGCTGGGATTCACAGATTGTGTTTCTGCTTTCTCCGGCTTTTTTATTTTCGTTGATATCTGAGGCAACAAAAAAACAGGAGAGCAGAATCATGTCTACGATGAATACGTTGATTTGCCAGGAACCTAAAAAATTAGTCTGGAAAGAGCGTGAAATACCTATTCCGGGTGAGGGTGAAGCATTAATAAAAATTAAATCAGTCGGGATTTGCGGTACCGATATTCATGCCTGGGGCGGCAATCAGCCATTTTTCAGCTATCCACGTGTGCTGGGTCATGAAATATGTGGGGAAATTGTTGGGCTGGGCAAAAATATACAGAATTTGAAAAATGGTCAGCAGGTGGCGGTTATTCCTTACGTGGCCTGCCAGCAGTGTCCTGCCTGTCTGAGCGGGCGCACTAACTGCTGCGAGAAGATTTCGGTGATTGGCGTGCATCAGGATGGCGGCTTCAGCGAATACCTGTCCGTACCGGTCACCAACCTGTTGGATGCGCAGGGCATTGATCCGCAGGCGGCGGCGCTGATTGAGCCTTATGCCATTAGCGCGCATGCGGTACGCCGGGCGGCAGTGGCTCCGGGTGAGCAGGTGCTGGTGGTCGGTGCCGGTCCGATTGGTCTGGGCGCGGCGGCGATTGCCAAAGCCGATGGCGCACAGGTGGTGGTCGCCGATACCAGTCCGGCTCGCCGGGAGCATGTGGTTTCCCGGTTGGGGCTCCCGGTTATCGATCCGTCTGCTGAAGATTTTGATGCGCAGTTGCGTAACCAGTTTGGTGGTTCGCTGGCGCAAAAGGTCATTGATGCCACGGGCAATCAGCATGCGATGAACAACACGGTGAATTTGATTCGCCATGGCGGCAGCATTGTTTTCGTTGGGCTATTCAAAGGCGATTTGCAGTTCTCCGATCCGGAGTTCCACAAGAAAGAGACCACCATGATGGGCAGTCGCAACGCCACACCGGAAGATTTCGCCAAAGTGGGCCGCCTGATGTCGGAAGGCAAACTGACCGCCGACATGATGCTCACGCACCGTTACGCATTTGCCACACTGGCGGAAATCTACGAACGGGATGTGATTAACAACCGTGAACTGATTAAAGGCGTGATCACGTTCTGAGAGGATAAATGCGATGAAGACATTGAATCGACGTGATTTTCCGGGGGCAAGCTACCCAACGCGCGTGATCCAGTTTGGTGAAGGGAATTTCCTGCGAGCGTTTATCGACTGGCAACTGGATATCCTCAACGAGCAAACCTTTCTGAACGCTGGCGTGACCATCGTTCGCCCGATCAATAGTGATTTTCCACCGTCGCTGAATACCCAGGACGGGCTGTATACCACGCTTATTCGCGGTCTAAACTCGCAGGGCGAAGCGGTGAGCGAGGCGCGGCTTATCCGTTCGGTGAATAACGAAATCAATCCGTATCAGGACTTCGCGGCGTATCTGGCGCTGGCCCACAATGCGGATATTCGCTTTGTGTTTTCAAATACCACCGAAGCCGGAATTAGCTATCACGCGGCAGACCGGGTCGATGATGCGCCGCCGGTAAGCTTTCCGGCTAAACTGACACGTCTGCTGCTGGAGCGTTTTAATCATTTTGAGGGCGCAGTGGATAAGGGGTGGGTCATTATCCCGTGCGAGCTTATCGACTATAACGGCGAGGCGCTCAAAACGCTGGTACTGCAGTATGCGCAGGAGTGGCAGCTTCCCCCGGCGTTTGCCGACTGGGTGGCGACGGCAAACACCTTCTGTTCCACGCTGGTCGACCGCATTGTCACCGGCTACCCGCGAGAAGAAGCCGCCGCGCTGGAAGCTACGCTTGGCTATCACGATGCGTTTCTCGATACCGCGGAGCATTTTTACCTGTTTGTGATTCAGGGGCCGCAGTGGCTGGCCGAGGAGCTGAATCTGGCGCAGTGCCCGCTGAACATTCGGGTAGTGAGCGATATTAAACCGTACAAAGAGCGTAAGGTCGCCATTCTCAATGGCGCGCATACGGCGTTGGTGCCGGTGGCCTGGTTGTGTGGGCTGGAGACCGTCGGTGAAGCGATGCAGGATGCCGATGTCCGTCACTTTGTCGAGCGGGCGATTAGCGAGGAAATTATACCGGTATTGGATCTCCCGGCGGATGAACTGCGTGAATTTGCCGACGCGGTGAGCGGGCGTTTTCAAAACCCCTACATCCGTCACCAGTTGCTTTCCATTGCGCTTAACGGGATGACCAAATTCCGTACCCGCATTTTGCCGCAACTGCTGGCGGGCCAGCAAAATGGGCGCTGGCCCGTGCGGTTAACGTTCGCCCTCGCGGCGCTGATGGCGTTTTATCGCGCAGAGCGGGAGGGAGAACGCTATCCGATACAGGATGATGAGCAGTGGGTTAGCCTGTATGCCAGTCTGTGGCCGCGAGTTGGCAAAGATTTAACGCTGCGTGAACTGGTGGATACTGTGCTCGGCGATGCGGCGCACTGGGGGGAAGATTTGACGTTACTGCCCGGGTTTGCCGGGCAGGTGACGGCAAACCTGGAAATGATTCTGGTGCAAGGGATGCGCCAGGCAGTGAAAAGTCTGGAATAAGGTTGCCATGCAGCGCCCGGTGTGGTGTTGGGCGCTGTTTTTTTTCAGACAATAAATGCGGCTGGCTGTAAGGCTGATAAGCGAAGCGCCATCAGCCATTTCATGTTACGAGCCCTGAGCGACCACTTTGATTTCAACCATCCCGATCCCCAGCTTACGCGGCGAGTGGCCGAGAATATTGCCCTCGTTGGTGGCGACCGGATCGGGCGGGACAATCACCAGCGTATCGGCATCCGCCGGGTTATCAAAATGCAAGGTAGTGGTAGTGACATCATGGCCTAACACCAGCATCTGTTCCTCGTGGCCAACGCGCACGGGAATAGGACGATTGGCGTTGTCGCCGAAGGCTTTCGCGGTGATGACCAGATCGAATTTCTTCGGCAGCGGGGCCTTGTACTCGATGGTCACCTCTTTGCTGAGCTGCGCATTGGACCAGCGCCCCCAGGATTCGGGGCGTGATATGCCGCTAAACTGTTTAACCTCTTCCGGCGCGCCCGCCACGTTGAAGACGAAGCTGTCGGCTTTGTAGCGAATGTCGTTATCGACAATTTTCAGCGTATCGACGTTACCTTTGTAGCGCTCCATGTCGATCACCGTGTCTTTAAACACGGTTTTACTTTTCCATTTGGCTTTGTCGACGTGCTGCACGATTTGCTGTCCGCCTAACTGGCCTTGCGATACGCACCAGTCGGTGGAGAGCGCCAGCTCCGGGGCCCATAGCTGCGCCATTTTGTAGCAGCGATCAACCCAGACAAAGTTATCTCGCGGCGCGAAATCTGCCAGTTGGAAGCGCAGCGGGGCCGAGTATTCGCTTTCCGGCAGCGGCTCGACGCGTTTGTCCGATACGCGCAGCAACAACGGCAGGCGGAAATGGCTGCCGGAGAAAGAGATCATGTTTTTGTCCTGGTCGACGGTGAACTCTTTCATCTCTTTCGGAAAATTCCACAGGCGAATGATATCGGGCTTCCACGCCAGCATTTTTTCTTTGATGTTCAGGAACACTTCAGACACGGATTCGCTCGACAAACTGCTGCGGCCAAGACCGATAAAGTTATCGCCACCGAGAATATCCAGTACCGTTGCCCCGTTATCCATCGTGTTACGCTTCACCGCCAGCGTGTCCTGCTGTGGCTGGTCGCCGCGCAGCACGAAGAACAGGTTGTTGCGATCCTGCTTGTTCAGATACTTCCATGCGGTGTTGTTCATCGCCAGATGATCGGAAGAAACCACGATGACGGTATCTTTGAACCACGGTGAGGCTTTGATCTTATTGATAAATTCGGCAATGTTTTCCTGGCTGCAGCTGACCGCGCTGAAGGATTGGTTGGCCTTCCCGTCGATGTCATAACGTTTACGGTTGCAGCTACGTGAGATAAATCCATCTGGATGATGGGTATCCACAGTCAGCGTAAACAGTGAAAAGCGCTGGCCCGAACGTGAAAGCTCTTCGAATTTTTTCCACGCTTCATCCAGCACGGTATCGTCGTAGAAGCCCCAGTCGTTGCGATAGGCCGGGTCCGCAACCACGCTTTTTAACTCTTCCGCACCGTACAGATGATCAAAACCGTGAGATTTCAGGAACACGTCTTTGCCGGCAAAGCGCAGGTTGGCTCCCTGCACAAAGTAGTTTTGATAGCCGGAGTTTTTCAGGATATCGCCCAGACAGATATTGTTGGGGAAGAAGCTGGAGACCGACGCCGAGGCGTTGCCTTCAAACGGCGCAAACAGCGGAATACCACACTGTGAGGCGACCATGCCAGCGATGGTGTAATCGGTACCCGGCAGTTGCATGGTATTGCTGAAATCCAGACCTTCGTTTTTCAACGCACCGAGTTCCGGGGTCAGATCCGGGAACGCGTCGTTGTTAAAATAGGTGCGCTCGAGGCTTTCACCATAGATATAAACCAGGTTCAGCTTCGGGTTGGGAATCGTTTTTGACGGCTCTTTATAATAGGTTGGGAAATCCGGATCGCCATCGCGCGACTGCGACTTTACCAGTTCGGTTATCTGGTGAAACGCCGGGCTGGCGTCTACGGAGGCCAGCGCCAGCAGCAGGGCCAGCAGACTGTAACCCACATGATGCGGATGATGGCGACGGCGGCGCAGAATCCAGCCGAGAGCGACAAAAACGGTCGTCAGCGCCAGCGCAATCCCGACGCCAGGTAAGATATATTTTCCAATTCCCGCGCCGGTCAGGCTGTTGGTCAGCGTGTACAGAACTGCGTCATTGATACCGTCGCCGGTGAAATAGTCACTGGCATACAGCGTGATATTCAAGACAATAAAAATCCCCAGCACCGTTAACGTGGCAGCAAACCACCAGGTGTTGCGACCCGCTTTCCAGGCGTAAATCAGCACTGAAGCGAGAAACAGAGTAATGGAGATGAGTTCTGACAACGATCGATCCTCAGTAAACCGGGCAAACGCCAGGCAGGCTAATGATTTTGGGAAAGCACAATGTAATAGCGATGTTGCATTGCTGCAATTGTAGTGACATTAAATTACGTTGTTATTCAGAATTGGTTTAGATATGCGTGTTTTTAGCGGGGGATTTACTGATTATTTGACGTGTGAATTTTATGGGGAGCAGGTTGATGCCGCGCAGGGTATACGCGGCATGTCGTGCGTCAGGAAATGAAGTTCATACCCTGTTTTAACACGAGATCGCAGGCCTTGGTTTTTACCTGCTTCGCCAGCGAGCTGTTGCCAATTGTGTTCAGGTCCAGTTGTTGACCATCTTTGGCGTTGAGCAGCCCCTGAATGCCGTCCATATAGTTGGTGTCTTGTTTCTGCTCCGGAGCACTGAGGCCTAGTTTATCCAGCACCTGGTTTTTGACGTTCTGCGTGTCGGTGACCGAGGCCAGTTTCTGTTTCGCGCAATATTCCAGGATCCCGGCGGCGTTATTCATGCTGCTGGAGGTCAGCGACTGATTGCTGCCATTCAGTAGACTGGTCAGGGAAGAGAGCGACGAGCCGCCCTGCGAGCCGGAGCTTTGTTTGCTCAGTTCGCTGGCCGCGCTGGAGAGCGAATCCTGCCAGGAGGCGGCGAAAACGCTGGTCGAGATGAGCGTGCTGGCGGCAAGCGCACAGCACAGCAGACGTTTGGTTGTTTTCATCATTATATGCAACTCGTGTTATGCCTTTTCAGCGCAGTATAGCGCCGGCAGTCTTAGGAGTGGTCCTAATACGTTAATACTCTTTACCGGTTACCCGACTACGGTAGCTTTCCCAGTTAAAAATCACCCACAGGCTGTTGCCAAGGCGCATACGGTCCATTACCCGCTCGCCCAGCAGTTTGTTCATTTCATCCATATTGCTGTTGGTCAACATACCGGTCGGGCGTTTTGAAGACGAGCGGCGATCGACGATCTGGTTGATGATCACTTTTTCATAGCGGGATTCGGTCTGCACGCCGATTTCGTCGATCACCAGCAAATCGACATTGCTGAGATCGTTGAGTAGCTGTTCTTCGCTGGTTTCACGGTTGCTGAAGGTATCTTTCATGGCTGACATAATGTCCGCAACGGTGATAATCAGCACCGACTTGCCGCGCAGCAGCAGTTCGTTGCAGATAGCGGCGGCCAGATGGTTTTTGCCGGTGCCGGGCTTGCCAGAGAAAATAAAGCTGGCGATGTTGCCGTCAAACTCTTCAACGTACTGGCGAGCTTTGCTCAGGGCGTTCATCTGACCTTCGCATTCCACCCGATAGTTATCGAACGAACAGTTCTGATGCAGTGGACGAATACCGGAACGGTTGAATGTGCGCTGCATTTTCATGGCCCGGTTTTCACGGGCCAGCGCTGCGGCGCGAATTTCACCTTGCTCTTTTTGCCATGCCAGCAGCTCCTCGCCCGTTTTAAAGGCTGGCTCGACATTAGCCGGCATCATTTTTTGCAGACGTTTCATCAGGTCGCCAACGTTTTTCATCGTTATCCTCTAAAACCCGGTGGAATATGGTTGTCAGGCTCGCTGACACTGTTCACATCGCGCTTCGGCATTCCGCCATTGCTGGCCCGGCCAATCTGGATGCTGCGTGCCAGTTTTTGCTGCCACTGAATATGGTGAAAGACTTTGCCTTCGGCCTGCCAGTAGGCGACAAATGAGGCCAGTTCCTCGGCGGTGACCGGTTCTCTTAACGCCACGCCCCACAGGGCGGCCTGGCGCTGAAAGTCGGCATCGGGCTGCCAGTCAGCGTACATCGCAAATTTCCCCATTGGCACGACAACAGGAGCGGTTTGCGGCTCTTCATAAAATTGTGCATCCAGCGTCACATCGCTTCCCGGGCGTGACAGCTTCTCTTCAAGCGCCAACAACTCGGCCAGTCGTGCAGGCGTCACCGCGTAAAATGCTGGCGCGTTATTGGCGAATACGGCTACGGCACCGCCCGCAGACCTGGCCAGCACCGTATGGTGATCGTGTAGTAAGGCGTCAATGCTAGTGACGTCCGGCGTCAAAATTTTGCTGGGCATAATGTTTCTCAATACTGAACAACAACCGAGAAGGGGACTGCTTTTATAGTAACACAGAGAAGAAGGAGAGCAGCAGATGAGGGGATGATTCCCCTCATCTGCGAGGGCTAACAAAGCGTGCCGCTAAACGCGCGGGCGTTTGCGATACAGCCATAATCCCGGTACGGATAGCCCGATAGAGAGCGCTCCGACAATCGATGAGGCTTTCAGAAAATTGGTCAACAGCGTGATCATCAGCGCTTCGCTGTAACCAAAATGGCCGATTTTTACCGCCGAGATCATGGCGGTATAGGCAGAGATCCCAGGGAACATGGGGATTACTGCCGCAACGGTGAAGACTTTCGGATGCGCCAGATACCAGCGTGACCACTGGATCCCAATGCAGCCCACCAGTAGCGACGCCATAAAGGTTGACCATTCGATATTAAATCCTGCGCTCATCATCACCATTCGTGAACCGTGGCCGAGTGCGCCGAGTAACGCGCACCAGGGGAGCGCCCGATGTGGTACGTTAAATACCATGGCAAAGCCAAGCGCCGGAATCGCCGACAGGATCATGTCCTGCATTAGCGCCAAAATGAAATCAATCACGCCCATCCGCGCAGCCCCCATAAGGTCATCGACATGACTACGCCAATGCAGGTCGCCAGCGTCAGCAGACTGGCAATAGCCCAGCGAGCGAGCCCTGTATTAATGTGTCCCTTAAACATATCCGCGACGGAGTTGATCAACGGAAAACCCGGAACCAGCAGCAGCACGCTGGCGGCCATGGCGATGGTTGGAGTGTGGTTAAACGTCGGCAACGTTAGCAGCAGACCAGAAATCGAGGTTGCCACAAACGCAGTAATGCAGAAGTTGATTTGCGGGTGCAAATGCCGGGACGCCAGAATCTGGCGAATATACATTGCCACCATACTGGCGAAAAAGGTGATCACCGCGCCATCCCATCCGCCATTATTGAGTTTACAAAAGCAGGCGCAGGACAAGCCGACCATAAAGGCGACCAACCATCTTGGATAGCGCAGCGGTTTAATCTGGCTAAAGCGTTTCTCAACGCCTTTAACATCCAGCAGTTTGTGTTCCGCCAGAATAACGATGTGCTGCACCTCCGTCACGACGTGCATGTTAATTCCGCGATCCTGATTTTTTCGCGTTGAAGTCAGGCACTGCCCGTCTTTAATGGTGGTCAGGACGATGGCGTTAGAGGAGATAGCGCTTTCTACGCTATCCATGCCAAGCGCTAGCCCGAGGCGGGTGGATAGCTCGTCAACCAGCGCACTTTCTGCCCCATGCTGAAGTAAAAAAAGACCGCATTGAATACATAACCGTGTAACCGTTCGCTGTGACGACTGCTCTGTTTGCATGACTCGCTCTGACTGAAAAGGATCTCTTTGCGTGGCGGATGTCTTCTTTTTATCATGAAGCATGATCCTGTTGGCTCTGGCTAAGATCAATCTTTGCGTCGAAAAAAGATGCAGATCGTACGTTTGATGCGTTTGCACATCTCACTTGCTTATCAATAAAGACGGCGCTTATGAAAATGTAATGTTATTTATCAGGATGGAAAATACGTAAGCAACGCTAACGATCTATTGTAGTTCTTTTAATTGTACAAAGAGTGTATTCATGAGTAATTATTGGCATGATGGTTCAATAGTTTGATGCTACTGGGATTGTAGCGGTATAACTTTGTTTATAAATAAAAGCCAAGGATAAACAATTCACCTCGTCTATTGTTTAGGGTTTCCTGTTAATTAATACTTTTAATTTATCAGGGGATTTTTAATAAGTGCGAATACGGACTGGTGAGTGTGGAGGAGATATGTTGCCAGGACGCTGCAAAAACGCAATTATTATTAGTAAATTACCGATCGTACAAACCGGACTTAAAGGTGTAATGCAGGGGCAGTTCGCTGATTATGAACTTACCTACTGCCGCTCCGTCGAAGAATTGACGTTGCTGCAGCTGCGTTGTGCCGATTTGGTGATTGCTGACTTATCCGGAGACTGTAATCATCCACGTTCAGTCTGCGAACAATATTATTCTTTATTATCTCAATACCGCGATATTCACTGGGTATTTCTCGTTTCTCGTGTTTTTTATCCGCTGGCCATTGAATTGCTGATGTGCCCTGTCAGTTCGCTGTTATCTGATGCCGAGACGATTGAAAGTTTGGTGAATGTTATTCACGCAGGAAATAGCCGTGCCGAGAGAATTAGCAAGTCTCTGCTCTCTCCGCCCCTGATGCCAGAATTAGCAGACCATAGCGCCCGCTCAATTGTACTTACCCTCTCGGAGAGGAAAGTGCTGAGACTCCTGGGAAAAGGTTGGGGAATTAATCAGATTGCGACATTGCTGAAGAAAAGCAATAAAACAATCAGCGCCCAAAAGAACAGTGCTATGCGCCGCTTGTCGATACATAGCAATGCAGAAATGTACGCCTGGATAAACAGTTCTCAAGGATCGCGAGAATTGAATTTACCTTCAGTTTATGGAGAAACCACGGAATGGAAAGCCGAAGCATCAAAAGAAACGTTGCGCTGGTAGAGAAGTGCGCGATGAGTAGCGTCGGTATTAAGAGCCTGTTTAATACCATGCCGGATAACCAATACGAACTTCATATCTTTTCGAGCCAGCCTGCATTTAGTCAGGTTATGTTAAAAACGTCGTTTTCGGCGGTTATTTTCTCCCTCTCTGCAATCAGAACCGATCGCAGGGCCGGGTTAGCTTATCTGACGGAACTGGCTGTAAATTTTCCGCGTATTCGCCGGGTGGTGATTGCTGATGATGAAGCTGAAGCACGATTAATCGGCTCTTTGTCACCTTTGCCGTTAGATGGCGTTGTGAGCAAATCTTCTTCATTAACGGTACTACAGGACGCGTTATTTACAGTATTGAACGGTCCCAACCGGGGAACCGAAGGTTTTAAAAACCATTGGTATATCAATCAAAGCCGTATGCTCAGTCCAACAGAACGAGAAATACTGCGCTTTATGTCGAATGGCTATTCAATGCCGCAGATCGCTGCTCAGTTAGAGCGGAATATTAAAACCATTCGGGCACATAAATTTAATGTGATGTCCAAGCTGGGCGTGAGCTCAGATGCCGGACTGCTGGATGCTGCAGATATCCTGCTGTACCTGCGTGCAGGTGAACCTGCACCTTTTCTACAGGCGGCTTCTTAGCGGGTAATGTTAGATCGTTTCGTGCCGGGTTTCGTTATCGGCACGGAACGTGAATCATCCCTGACACACATCCACCCAGGTGGCGGAAGTCAGCTCAGCCATCCTTTCTGGCGTGATACGAACGGCGCTGTGGATGGCGCCTGCGGCGGGAAGCACTTCAGCGTAATGCTTCAACGAAACGTCGCAGTACACCGAAATCGGCATTTCCAGTCCGAAAGGGCAAACACCGCCAACGGGATGGCCCGTCGCGTTCACTACTTCATCGCTACTCAACATACGGGCTTTGGCACCGAAAGTGCTCTTTAGCTTTTTGTTATCCAGCCGGGCATCACCTTTGGCGACGACCAGAATAATGTCGTTCTTAACCTTCAGCGAAAGCGTTTTCGCGATCTGGCCTGGTTCGACGTTATGGGCTTTCGCTGCCAGATCGACGGTAGCTGTGCTCTGATCTAATTCGATAATCTCAATATCTGGTGCATATTGCGCTAAAAATTGGCGTACTGATTGCAAACTCATTCTTCTCTCCAAATTGCCTACAGGCAGCTCCATCCAGCAGAAAACCGCATAGCGTAATTTGTCATAGGGGCAAGCTCGCTGTAAATATTTTAATGTAACAACATGGCAACATTGGCAGTTTTTCGATCGTCTTCACAATCAAAGAAACCGGTTACAGTAACCGGTTGCAGAATGCTCAAATGGCGATTAATACTGAAGTTGTCACTTCCTCTGTATCACATAATAAGAGCCATCTATGAAACTGAACTCAAAATGCAGTAGCGCTGGCGTTCCTCCCTGCACGGTTGCGAAAAGTAGTAATGGGCTTTACGTGGTGGTGTTGATACCAGCACGGTTGCAGGGTTTTGCACAATGGGAGAACGGCTATGTCTACTAATCATGCTGTATTTAATGTGATTTTCCGCTTCGTTGAAAATTACGTCAGCCCTGTTGCCGGGCGCATCTCTTCACAACGTCATGTGATGGCTATCCGTGATGGGTTTATTTCGGCGATGCCCTTTATGATCGTAGGCTCGTTTCTGCTGGTTTTCGCCTATCCGCCTTTTTCTCCGGATACTACCTGGGGGTTTGCACGTGCGTGGCTGGATATGGCGAAACAGTTTGAAGGCCAAATCCTCACACCGTTTGATATGACGATGGGGATCATGTCAGTCTACATATGTGCGGCTATCGCTTATAACCTGGGCAAGCACTATGTGAAGTCACATCAGCTAGATCCCTTCATGTGTGCGATGCTATCGATCATGGCTTTTTTGCTGATTGCTGCACCGAAAACCAAAGGCACTATGCCGGTTGATAGCCTGGGCGGTACGGGGATTTTCACTGCCATCCTGGTGGCTATTTACTGCGTTGAAATGATGCGCTTCCTGAAGGCGCACAACATCGGCATTCGTTTACCCGATCAGGTGCCGCCGATGATCAAAAACTCCTTCGATCTGCTGATCCCTGTGCTGGTGGTGGTACTGACGCTGTACCCGCTGAGTCTGGTGATTCAGTCGCAGTTTGACATGCTGATCCCGCAGGCCATCATGGCCATCTTTAAACCACTGGTGTCTGCAGCGGATTCTCTGCCAGCGATACTGCTGGCAGTGCTGATCGGCCATCTGCTGTGGTTTGCCGGTATACATGGCGCGGCAATTGTGTCGGGAATGCTGCAAATGTTCTGGCTCACCAATCTCGGGATGAACCAGTCGGCGCTGGCGCAGGGCGCGCCTTTACCGCATATCTTTATGGAAGCGTTCTGGACGTTTTTTATTGTGGTTGGAGGTTCCGGCGCGACGATGGGGCTGGTGATTTGCTATCTGCGTAGCCGTTCGGCCCATCTGCGATCGATCGGGCGTTTGAGCGTTGTCCCGAGCATTTTTAATATTAACGAACCGGTGATTTTCGGTACGCCGATTGTCATGAACCCGGTGTTCTTCATTCCCTTCCTGCTGGCCCCGATGGTGAACGCGGTGCTGGCCTGGGCGGCGATGAAGCTGGACTTAATTGGGCGGGTGATTTCAGTGGTTCCCTGGACGGCCCCGGCACCGGTTGGCGCGGCGTGGGCGTTAGGCTGGGACTATCGTGCGGCCATTCTGGTTGTCCTGCTGGCACTGGTGTCTGCCGTCATCTACTTCCCATTCTTTAAGGTTTACGAAAAGCAGCTATTAGCGCAGGAAAAAGAAGAAGCACAGCGTATAGAAGAAGAAAATCAGCAGGTTGCATAACTGACGGGCGAGGGGCTACGGCTCCTCGCTTACTTCAGCGTGCAGTCACCGCATTGCTGGACATCGGGCAGGCGATAGCGCTGGCAGCAGGTTCTGCGCACTAACAGTCCCTCGCGCGGAACAACGGTACGCCACAGGGGATTATCCTGACCGCAGGAGAGTTGCTTCTCAAAAAAACAGGTCTGGCGCAGTGTGGTCAGCAATTCTTCACCTAATAACGGCTTCATTTCCGTTAAATACCAGTGAATTAAATATCCGGTATTGCTCCAGATAAGCTTCGCATTGATCTCGCCTGTCGCTTCCAGCGCCTGCACAACCGGCGTCAGCGCTGAGAGAATCAGCGTTTCCATGCGTTGCTGAGGAGACTGGGCCGTGACCTGGTGATCCTGATGCACGTCGATCCAGAAGCAGGCAGCACGGCCTGTTTCGTGGAATTCTACGTGCATGTGTTCAGGAGAGACGTCGATGGCCTCTTTTTGCGTCAGCAGGGCCACCATGAGCGGAGGCATCATCAGGCCGATATACCACTGCGCCCAGAGAGAAATCAGCGGCTTATTTTCGCGTGGCAGCGTGGGCTGATTGCGATAAATATGGTCCGAATAGACAGCCAGCAATGAACTTAGCGTCGTTGATTGCGTCCATTCATGTAGCGTCATTGCACCTGGCACGGGTGTTTCGTCAAGACGAATGAAGTCCAGCAGGTGCTCACGGGTGTTGGCTATCGTTGCGCGTACGGCAGCAGCCAGCGAGGGTATCTTTGCAGGCAGAGGGCTACGCCAGATGACATCTTCAACGATCGGTGCGGAACGATAAGCCATGTCGATATAAGGATGTTAATCTTAATGATAATGATTGCTAATCCTATAATTGACATTGAGCGATGGCAAGATCTTTGTCGCCATCCCGAGCGACACCGCACAGATAGCTCAGGCAGAAGGGCAGTTTACCCGCAGGTCATCGCTGACCAGCGTACTGTTGCGCCCAAGGCTCTTGGCCTCATAAAGGGCTTTATCCGCTCGGGCAACAGCGGCATCAATATCCTGCTCGACCAGAGGCGCAATACCAATACTCACGGTTACGTTGGTTGCCACGCTCTCGTTAAACATGTGAGGAATTTTAAGGTCGTACACCTTCTGGCGAATACGTTCGGCGGCAGCCTGGGCCTGCTGGGGATCGACCGCGGTCAGCAAAACCATAAACTCTTCCCCACCAAAGCGCGCCACCACGTCCCGGGAGCGCACGGAGTCACGAATCGCGGCAGAGACGCGGATCAGTGCCTGATCTCCCATCATATGACCGTAGTGATCGTTATAGGCTTTGAAATGGTCGATATCCAGCAGCAAGACGTAGTGCTTCGCGTTGCTCAAGGCCAACAGCGTATCGAGTCGGTGTTGCAGCCCCCGACGATTGTACAAACCGGTTAGCGGGTCGAGCATGCTGAGCCCGTTCAGGGTCTCCCGTTCTTCCAGCAGTTTGTACATTAGCTGCTGGGCGAAGCCATCGTAGCGTTTTTGTATCACATGCTGGATGGCGATCCCGGCCATGGGCAGCGCCATAAAATAGATAATTCGCAAACCATGCTCGCTGCCATTCAGCCATAAACAGACGGCGACGGAAGGCAATGAGTGAAGCGTAAACGCGATGATATTATTGGCAAAAGCGATAGAACCAATAAACAGCACGCTGAGAAGCGCGATTAATAGAAAATAATAATCATTATGACCCAGAGCGTTATATTTCAGGAAAATATGTAATGCCCATAGCAAACCAAAAACGATTGAAATAAAAGGAAGATTAATTCTTTTATCCACATATTTCCTATGCCATGCCAGCAACAATGTACTCATCACGAGAATCAGCAATGCTGGTACTGACAACGCCTTGACGGCAAACAGGGGAAAAAAAAGCGTAAACAGCGCGGAGACTGCGTTGAGTAGCAGAAACAATCGTAAAGAGAGTTGGTATTTTTTGGTGCGCAGAGCTCGCCAGGATTGTACTGTCATAGGTAAATATTGTTAGTTATCTGCAATGTACGAAGTTGTGTTGGTAAATAAAACAAATAACGAACGGGGTATCATTCGCAGAGGTTTTTATTGTTTTTAGTTGAAAAGCTAACCGGCGAGCAATTTATCACCTTAAATTATTCATGTCATCAATCGTTAAGTAAAACTCATATAATTGATAGTGCCTCCCAGCTGACAAATGAGAAAATTTATCATATGATATTGGTTATCATTATCAATGTCATAGGTGGTACCATGTTGCAACGTACGCTGGGCAGTGGATGGGGTGTTCTGCTGCCGGGAATACTGATTGCCGGGATGGCATTTAGCGACCTGTCGGTCTACGTATGGAAGGCGATGATTGTATTAGGATTACTGTTGACTTCACTCATGCTGTACCACAAGCGTTTGCGGCATTTTGTACTGTTGCCTTCATGTGCGGCACTGATCGGCGGCATTGTTCTGGTGATGATGAACGGGAATCAGGGATGAACAAAACAGGGAAGAAAATCGAGAGGGAAATAAGATAATTGGTGCGAGGGGGGGGACTCGAACCCCCACATCCTAAGGACACTAACACCTGAAGCTAGCGCGTCTACCAATTCCGCCACCTTCGCACAGTCATCTTATTTTTTGATATCGCCTCGTTGGTGCGAGGGGGGGGACTCGAACCCCCACATCCTAAGGACACTAACACCTGAAGCTAGCGCGTCTACCAATTCCGCCACCTTCGCCCAGTGCGAGCAATATCAACGTGGATTATGGTGCGAGGGGGGGGACTTGAACCCCCACGTCCGAAAGGACACTAACACCTGAAGCTAGCGCGTCTACCAATTCCGCCACCTTCGCATACCATCGACACTCAAAAAAGTATCGTTACCACGGAGGCGCATTCTAGTGGTTTTCAACTTTTCGTCAATAGTTAATTGCCCAGGACGCGCTTAATTGATGTAAAAATGGGCGCTAAACGCAGGCCGTGTAAACGAAGTGCCACCCCGCATTTAGCAAACCCTGCCGGATGGCGGTGCAGGCACCTTATCCGGCATGGGATGGCCGTTCTACTTCTTCGCCTGACGCGTCATGATGGTGCGATAGACCTTGAAGCGACCGGTCTGCGCGATAACTTCGTGGAAGCCAAACACTTCATCCAGTACCTTCGGATAAGGCAGGAAGGCGTTCGCCACGATACGCAGTTCACCGCCGCTGTTGAGGTGGCGCACTGCACCGCGAATCAGCGTTTGCGCGGCATCGAGGCTGGTCTGCATCCCGTCGTGGAACGGTGGGTTGGAGATGATCATATCAAAGCGACCCGTCACGTCAGAAAAGACGTTACTGGCGATTACGTCTCCTTCAATACCGTTGGCAGCAAGCGTTGCGCGGCTGGCTTCAACGGCGGCGGCACTAACATCGCACAGGGTTAAGCGCACTTTTGGCGAGTGGCTGGCTAAGGCGACGGAGAGTACGCCTGCACCGCAGCCGACATCCAGAACTTTGCCTTTGGTGTGCGGCGTCAGCGTGGAGAGCAGCAGTTGGCTGCCAACATCCAGGCCGTCACGGCTGAATACGCCCGGCAGCGTTTTGATGGTCAGATTTTCGGTCTGGTATTCATCCCAGTATTTTTCTGCATCAAAGACCGGCTGTTTTTCCAGACGACCATGGTACAGGCCACAGCGACGCGCGCTGTCGACTTTGTTCAGCGGCGCGTATTCGGCCAGCATCTGCTCTGCGCTACGAACGCCGCTGCGGTTCTCACCAACAACAAAAATATCGGTGCCCACCGGTAACAGCGACAGAATGTTCATCAACTGGAACTGGGCTTCCGGCTTATTCTTCGGCCAGTAGTAGATCAGCGTATCGCTATCGGCAACGTCATCGGTCTGGGCGACGAGGCTAAAGCGAACGTTGTCGCCCATCTGGCGGTTAAGCACCTGCCAGTGGTGAAGCTGCTGAGTGTGCGCACGGCTGGCGGCGCATTCAAAATGGGCAGGCAGGTCATCCTGCAAATCACCGGCAAACAGAATACGGCTTTGTTCGAAATCATCACTGTGGCGCAGCAAGACTTCACTTGCCGGGGTAAAAGCAGACATGGAGTGCTCCTTAAATTGTACAGCGGGGGATTATAGTTGTTTGATGGCACGGATTCGACAAATTTGCTATATTTGCGCCCCTGATAGACAGGAGTGTTTCGCTATGACATCCCGACGAGACTGGCAGTTACAGCAATTGGGCATTACGCAGTGGTCATTGCGTCGTCCCGGCGCACTGCAGGGCGAGATCGCGATTTCAATTCCTGCGCACGTCCGTTTGGTGATGGTTGCTGCACAATTACCCGCACTAACTGAACCGTTGATGAGCGATATTTTACGCGCATTAACCGTCAGCCCGGATCAGGTTTTACAACTGACGCCTGACCGCGTCGCCATGCTGCCGCAGGGCAGTCGCTGTAATAGCTGGCGGCTGGGAACCGAAGAGCCGCTGCTGCTGGAGGGCGCTCAGGTCGAGAGTCCTGCGTTTAATGAATTACGGGAAAACCCCGCGGCCCGCGCCGCGTTATGGCAACAAATCTGCGCATATGAACACGATTTCTTCCCTCGAACCGACTGATTTACCTGCAGCATTTCAGATTGAAAAACGCGCTCACGCTTTTCCGTGGAGTGAAAAAACATTTGCCAGCAACCAGGGCGATCGCTACCTCAATTTTCAGTTGAGGGTTGACGACGTAATGGCCGCCTTTGCGATTACACAGGTCGTGCTGGATGAAGCTACGCTGTTCAATATTGCCGTCGATCCTGACTTTCAGCGCCGGGGCCTGGGGCGTGAGCTACTGGAATACCTGATCGATGAGCTGGAAAAGCGTGGCATTTTGACACTGTGGCTTGAAGTACGCGCCTCAAATGCTGCCGCTATCGCGCTGTACGAAAGCCTGGGCTTTAACGAGGCGACGATCCGGCGCAATTACTATCCGACGGCCGATGGTCATGAAGACGCCATTATAATGGCATTGCCAATCAGCATGTAAGACAAGGTGTAATGATGAAGAAGTGGGACTGGATTTTCTTTGATGCCGACGAAACGCTGTTTACGTTTGACTCGTTTACCGGCTTACAGCGGATGTTTCTCGACTATAGCATTACCTTTACCGCTGAGGATTTTCAGGACTACCAGGCCGTAAATAAACCGCTGTGGGTGGATTATCAAAACGGTGCGATTACCTCATTACAACTCCAGCACGCTCGTTTTCAGAGCTGGGCTGAACGCCTGAAGGTTGAGCCAGGCCAGCTTAATGACGCCTTTATCAATGCGATGGCGGAGATCTGCTCGCCGTTGCCAGGGGCGGTTTCTCTGCTCAATGCGATTCGTGATAAAACAAAAATCGGTATTATTACTAACGGCTTTACGGCGTTGCAGCAAATCCGCCTTGAGCGGACGGGGCTGCGCGACTATTTTGACCTGCTGGTGATTTCTGAGCAGGTTGGCGTGGCAAAACCCGATCCCCGTATTTTTGACCATGCGCTGGAGCAGGCGGGCAATCCTGAGCGTTCCCGCGTACTGATGGTGGGCGACACCGCAGAGTCCGATATTCTTGGCGGCATTAACGCCGGGCTATCCACCTGCTGGCTAAATACGCACCACCGCGAGCAGCCAGCGGGCATTCAGCCGACCTGGACCGTGGCGTCATTAAGTGAACTGGAGCGGCTCCTGTGTAAACACTGATTGCCTCCCCCCCGTTGATGGGTAAAATAGCCGCAATTTTTCGTATTCAACTTGCACGGCCTGTTGCCGTGCTTACCTAAGAAGATTTGACTATGACGTTGTCTCCTTATTTGCAAGAGGTGGCCAAACGCCGCACTTTTGCCATTATTTCTCACCCGGATGCCGGTAAAACGACAATTACTGAAAAGGTACTGTTATTCGGACAGGCGATTCAGACCGCCGGTACGGTAAAAGGCCGTGGCTCCAGCCAGCATGCGAAATCTGACTGGATGGAAATGGAAAAACAGCGTGGTATCTCCATTACCACCTCTGTGATGCAGTTTCCATATCATGACTGCCTGGTAAACCTGCTGGACACCCCAGGGCACGAAGACTTCTCTGAAGATACATACCGTACTCTGACGGCGGTGGACTGCTGCCTGATGGTCATCGACGCCGCAAAAGGTGTTGAAGACCGGACCCGTAAGCTGATGGAAGTTACCCGTCTGCGTGATACCCCGATCCTGACCTTTATGAACAAACTCGACCGTGACATCCGCGATCCGATGGAGCTGCTGGATGAAGTCGAGAATGAACTGAAAATCGGCTGTGCGCCGATCACCTGGCCGATTGGCTGCGGTAAGTTGTTCAAAGGCGTCTATCACCTATATAAAGACGAAACTTACCTGTACCAGACGGGTAAAGGCCACACCATTCAGGAAGTGCGCATTGTTAAAGGTCTGAACAACCCGGAACTCGATGCCGCCGTGGGGGAAGACCTGGCACAGCAGCTGCGCGACGAGCTGGAGCTGGTGCAGGGCGCGTCTAACGAGTTCGACCATGAGCTGTTCCTCGCGGGCGAAATCACCCCGGTATTCTTCGGTACCGCGCTCGGTAACTTCGGCGTTGATCATATGCTGGATGGCTTAGTGGAGTGGGCGCCTGCGCCGATGCCGCGTAAAACCGACACCCGTGTCGTTGAAGCATCAGAAGAGAAGTTCACCGGCTTTGTGTTTAAAATTCAGGCCAACATGGACCCGAAACACCGTGACCGCGTGGCGTTTATGCGCGTGGTGTCCGGCAAGTACGAGAAAGGTATGAAAATGCGCCAGGTGCGCATTGGTAAAGACGTGGTTATCTCCGATGCGCTGACTTTTATGGCTGGTGACCGTTCTCACGTGGAAGAAGCGTATCCGGGCGATATTCTGGGTCTGCACAACCACGGCACTATCCAGATTGGCGATACCTTTACCCAAGGCGAAATGATGAAGTTCACTGGTATTCCGAACTTCGCGCCGGAGCTGTTCCGTCGTATTCGTCTGAAGGATCCGTTGAAGCAGAAACAGCTGCTGAAAGGGCTGGTTCAGCTGTCCGAAGAGGGCGCAGTGCAGGTTTTCCGTCCGATCGCTAATAACGATCTGATCGTGGGCGCTGTTGGTGTGCTGCAGTTCGACGTGGTGGTTTCACGACTGAAGAGCGAATACAACGTTGAAGCGATTTATGAGTCGGTCAACGTAGCGACAGCACGCTGGGTAGAGTGTTCTGACGTGAAGAAATTCGAAGAATTCAAGCGTAAAAACGAAATTCAGCTGGCGCTGGATGGCGGCGATAACCTCACTTATATCGCGCCGACCATGGTTAACCTGAATCTCACCCAGGAACGTTACCCTGACGTTCAGTTCCGCAAAACGCGCGAACACTAATCGACCTTCAGGGCACGGTATCCGCCGTGCCCTACAACTTTTCCTGTCTTTTAAATCCCTTGCGGAATGTTCTTAAAACCTCTCGTTTTTCTTTTGTTTGCACGTTTTTTAGTCAATCTGGACTGCGATCACGAAATCCTGAACTATATTTAACAATGTGATGACATAAATGTCGGCGTTAAATGCTTTTTAGGCTGCCTGTTGCAGCTTCTATTGCTGATATTTATTCCACTTACAAGATTAGTTGCTGGCTCAAGCCGTTTACGGCAGAGCGCAGCTTTTAGCAAACATACAGGAATACATCGATGACAATGACAGGACTTAAGATTTCTAAAACGCTGCTGGCCGTGATGCTGACCTCCGCTGTTGCAACGGGTTCTGCTTATGCAGAAAACTCCACGACGGATAAAACGCAATCCGGCGTCGAAAGTGCGGGGCAGAAAGTCGATAGCTCCATGAACAAAGTCGGTAATTTCATGGATGACAGCACCATCACTGCGAAAGTAAAAGCCGCGCTGGTGGATCACGATAGCATTAAGAGCACCGACATTTCCGTTAAAACCGACCAGAAGGTGGTGACGCTAAGCGGGTTTGTTGAAAGCCAGGCACAGGCCGAAGAGGCAGTTAAAGTCGCCAAAGGCGTTGAGGGTGTGACCTCCGTTAGCGACAAACTGCACGTACGTGATAGCAAAGACACTTCTGTAAAAGGCTATGCGGGCGATACGGCAATCACCAGTGAGGTAAAAGCCAAGCTGCTGGCCGATGATATTGTCCCTTCCCGCAAAGTGAAAGTTGAAACCACCGATGGCGTGGTACAGCTTTCAGGAACCGTTGAATCACAGGCTCAAAGCGATCGCGCTGAGAGCATCGCCAAAGCGATTGATGGCGTGAAAAGCGTCAAAAACGATCTTAAAACTCACTAATTAGACTTAATTCGTCCTCCCGACGTTTGTCGGGAGGCGTGTTGTGCACCACACTGAAAATATCGCCGATGGGCAGCCTGAGTGCTCATATCAAGCGGTGACATTAACTATGGTAAAGGAGAAGCGCATGTTTCGATGGGGCATCATATTTCTGGTTATCGCGTTAATTGCCGCTGCACTGGGTTTTGGTGGACTGGCGGGTACCGCTGCTGGCGCAGCGAAAATTGTTTTTGTGGTGGGGATCATTCTGTTTCTGGTCAGCCTGTTTACAGGTCGTAAACGGCCCTAGCGACATCCCCTTTATTCTTCAAGTTAAAGGTGCGTTGGCTACGCGTGCTCGCCCGTATCACTTACCAGAGTAAGCAGATCGGGATTCACGCCCTTGCCGCCTTCTTGTGACTCGAATTATTTTGGGGATTAACCGTAAAGATAACTTGCTACTAAGCCAGTCCACCGGACTGGCTTTTACGGTTTTAGCATCAGGCAATTTGCGTTACTTTGTTGTTCTATTACAAAAACAACAGGAAGGCAGAGGTGGGGCAGAGAATACCCGTCACGCTCGGCAATATTGCGCCGTTATCGTTACGTCCGTTTCAACCAGGCAGTATGGCGCTGGTGTGTGAGGGCGGCGGACAAAGAGGCATCTTCACCGCTGGCGTACTGGATGAATTCATGCGCGCGCAGTTCAATCCTTTTGATCTCTTCTACGGGACCTCCGCTGGTGCGCAAAACCTTTCAGCCTATCTTTGTAACCAGCCGGGTTACGGCCGTAAAGTCATCATGCGTTACACTACCCGACGTGAATTTTTTGACCCGGTGCGCTTTGTGCGCGGGGGAAACTTAATCGATCTCGATTGGCTAGTGGATTCGACTGCGTCTCAGATGCCACTGGCGATGGATAACGCCGAGCGCCTGTTTGCCGCAGGGAAATCGTTTTATATGTGCGCCTGTCGGGGCGATGACTACACGCCTGGCTATTTTTCGCCGAACCGGCAAAACTGGCTCGATCTTATTCGTGCCTCCAGCGCGATTCCCGGGTTCTACCGCGCAGGGGTTGCGCTGGATGGTGTGAATTATCTCGATGGGGGAGTCAGCGACGCCATTCCCGTGCAGGAAGCGGCGAAGCAGGGGGCAAAAACGCTGGTGGTTATCCGCACCGTGCCTTCGCAAATGTATTACACCCCGCAGTGGTTCAAGCGTATGGAACGCTGGCTGGGCGAAAGCAGCCTGCAACCGCTGCTGAATCTGGTCCAGCACCATGAAGCCAGCTATCGCGCGATTCAGAGTTTTATTGAGAAACCGCCGGGCAAGCTGCGTATCTTTGAGATCTACCCGCCCAAACCGCTCCATAGCATGGCATTAGGAAGCCGTATTCCGGCGCTGCGGGAAGATTACAAGACCGGACGCCTGTGTGGTCGTTACTTCCTGGCAACCGTCGGCAAGCTGTTGGCGAAAAATGCGCCGTTGCCTCGTCAGACGCCGAAGATTATGGTGCCGGGACCGGTCGTGGTTCCACCTGCGCCGGTGGCTAACGACGCTCACGCCCCCGTGGTGACCAATGCGCCTCAGGCTAACGACACGACGTTTAATAATGAGGATTTGGCGTGAGTTATCGTTTTATTGATACGCATTGTCACTTTGATTTTCCGCCGTTTACGGGCGATGAATCTGCCAGTATTCAGGGCGCGACTGACGTCGGCGTGCAAAGCATTATCGTTCCGGCCACCCAGGCGGCAAATTTTTCCCGTGTACTGGCGTTAGCGGAAAATTACCCTCCATTGTTTGCCGCCCTGGGGCTGCACCCCATTGTTATTGAGCAACATAGCGATGACTGCCTGGAGCAGTTGCAGCAGGCGCTGGATAAGCGTCCGCAAAAGCTGGTGGCGGTAGGCGAGATTGGGCTGGATCTTTATCGGGACGATCCGCAATTCGATAAGCAAGAGCGGCTGCTGGAAGCGCAGCTTAAGCTGGCGAAGCGTTACGAATTGCCGGTGATCCTGCATTCGCGGCGCACTCATGACAAGCTGGCGATGCACCTGAAACGCCATGCTTTACCGCGAACCGGCGTGGTGCATGGATTTTCCGGGAGCGTGCAGCAGGCCGAACGTTTTGTGCAACTGGGCTACAAAATTGGCGTGGGCGGCACCATTACCTATCCGCGCGCCAGTAAAACCCGCGAGGTAATGGCGCAACTGCCGCTGGACTCACTGCTGCTGGAAACTGACGCGCCGGATATGCCGCTCAACGGCTTTCAGGGACAGCCGAATCGCCCGGAGCAGGTGGTCAGAGTCTTTGATGTCCTCTGCGAGCTGCGCCCGGAACCTGCGGATGTTATCGCTGATGCGCTGTATCGCAATACGACGGCGTTATTTGATTTTTAATTGCCGGACTACGGATACGTCGCATCCGGCAATTACAGGTACAGCGCCGGGAAGATCAAATTATCCACTCCGCGCTCGCGCAATCCTTGCGCCAGTTGCTCCACATCCTCAGGCGTGGCGCTCGGCCAGTCCTTCGCTTCGCCGTACACCCCGTGCGCATGAAAGGCATTTAGCCGCACTGGTACATCACCTGAACGTTTGATAAACGCCGCCAGTGCATCGATATGCTGTAGATAATCCACGTGGCCAGGAATAACCAGCAGGCGCAGTTCCGCAAGTTTTCCCTGCCCGGACAAAAAGGTAATGCTTTGTTTAATCAGCGTGTTATCGCGGCCAGTCAACTGTCGATGACACGCGCTATCCCAGGCTTTTAAATCGAGCATTACGCCGTCGCATACCGGCAGCAGTTTTTGCCAGCCGGTTTCGCTCAGCATGCCGTTGCTGTCTACCATGCAGGTCAGGTGTTGCAGTTGCGGATCGGTTTTGATCGCGTTAAACAGCGCCACGATAAACGGCAACTGGGTGGTCGCTTCGCCGCCGCTGACCGTAATTCCTTCAATAAACAGCACCGCCTTGCGAATATGCTGCAGCACTTCATCAACGCTCAGGGTTTGCGCCATCGGCGTGGCCTGCTGTGGGCACATGTGCAGGCAGGTATCGCACTGCTGACATACGTCGGATTGCCATCTCACTTTCCCCGCACTCAGGCTCAGCGCCTCATGCGGGCAATGCAGGACACATTCCCCGCAGTCGTTGCAGCGTCCCATCGTCCACGGATTGTGGCAATTTTTACAGCGCAGGTTACATCCTTGCAGAAACAGAGCCAGGCGACTGCCCGGCCCGTCGACGCAGGAGAAAGGAATGATCTTACTTACTGAAGCGCATCTGCTGTTCATGGCTAATCACGCGAGGTTGTCGTTCCAGAATGCGGGTATTGCGCGCGGCTTCTTCGCCCAGCCAGGTGGTGTTGGTGCGTGAACCTTCGGCGCGATATTTTTCCAGATCCGACAGGCGTACCATATAGCCGGTGACGCGGACCAGATCGTTACCACTCACGTTGGCGGTAAACTCACGCATCCCAGCTTTAAACGCCCCGAGGCACAATTGCACCAGCGCCTGAGGATTGCGCTTGATGGTTTCATCCAGCGTGAGAATGTCGCTGATCCCAGCGTGATAATACGCATGATGCGGCGCGACGGTTTGCAGGTGAGTGATCGGATCCGGCTCATCGCCGTAGGGCAGACGCGCGCCCGGCGTGGTGCCGATGTCAGAACTGATCCCTGACTGTGCGTGCAGCATTGCGCGCTGCTTCCAGCCAAATTTCACCGGGGTACTTTCTACAAACTCCGCCAGTTGGGCGCTGATGCGATAGCCGAGCTGATTGGCGACCTCGTCTTTTCCGTAGCGAGCATTCTGCCCCGCCTTATCGCACAGCAGATTCACCGCCTCCGCCAGGCCATACATGCCGAACATAGGGACAAAACGTTCGGGATCAATCAACCCTTCCTGCACCAGGAAGCTATTCTCAAAGAAATGTGATTTTTCATAGAGGAATTCACATCGTGAATCAATGATGGCGATTTGCTGCTGGCAATAGTGCGGTAGGGTGCGCGTAAAGAAGTCATCGACAGAGGTGCTGCGCTCTGCGATGGCTTTCAGATTGAGCCTGACCAGCGTGCTTCCACCCCCGGCGAGCGGCAATGAGTTGTAACAGCTGACGACGCCATACTGACCTTTTGTGAAAATTTTATCATTTTCGGGGCCGTTGGAAATGTGCGGCTTACTGCACTCGCAGATATTTTGCGCCACGTTGAGCAGCAGGTTGTCAGGTGTAATTTGCGGATCATAAATGAACGTCAGATTAGGCGAAACCTGCTTTAACTCTGCATCTGCGCGTAAAATTGCACGGGTGACAGGCGTATCTGCGGGGCCGATATTGGCATGCATAAATGCATCTGGCAGGGTTCTGTCGAGATAACGCCAGAAACGTTTTATTCGAATATCGATCTCATCTTGTGTTAGAATTCTAACATACGGTTGCAACAGAACGTCGAGCTGGCCGAGATAGACCGGCATCGAGGTGACTGACGGAACGTGGTGATACAGGATGGTGAGTAAGGATAACGCGTCATCAAGATCCCTGGCTCCTTCCAGTTCCAGCCATGAGGAACCGTTGGCCAGAAAACGCGCGTAGTCGGGTAAAACATAGCGCGGTTTGAACGGGGCATGACCTTCATACATATCGCAGATCACCCCGTCATCCAGCGCCTGGCGAGCCTCAGCAGGTAGTTGCGGGTAAGGCAGCGCGTTTTCAGCCTCCAGCGCCAGGAAGTGGCGTTTCTGCTCAGGGCTGAGCACCGGACTGGTCACGATTTGTTGGCAACGCTGTTGCAGCGCGAGTTCGCTTGAAGTGGGCATCGTTGATTCCTTTTAATCCCGAAGGTGTAACGCCATTGTAGAAAGCAACGCCGCCACAACCTTTGATCCGGATGCGCCTGATGCCACCGCATCCCTTCTTGAAAGGTAATTTATTTGAAGTAGATCTCATTAGAGTAATGCAAATCTGTATGTGGTTTTCATTAACTGTGATGTATATCGAAGTGTAATAGCGAGCGGATGTTAGAATACTAACAAACTCGCAAGGTGAAATTTTATACGGCGATGCCGTTGGAGAATGTTATGACCGATTTAACAGCAAGCAGCCTGCGTGCACTGAAACTGATGGACCTGACCACTCTGAATGACGACGACACCAATGAAAAAGTGATCGCGCTGTGTCATCAGGCGAAGACCCCGGTAGGCAACACTGCCGCTATTTGCATCTATCCGCGTTTCATCCCTATCGCGCGTAAGACGCTGAAAGAGCAAGGCACTCCGGACATCCGTATTGCAACCGTGACCAACTTCCCGCACGGCAACGACGACATCGAGATTGCGCTGGCTGAAACCCGCGCGGCGATTGCCTACGGCGCGGATGAAGTTGACGTGGTGTTCCCTTACCGTGCCCTGATCGCCGGTAACGAGCAGGTTGGTTTTGATCTGGTTAAAGCATGTAAAGATGCGTGTGCGGCGGCAAACGTGCTGCTGAAAGTGATCATCGAAACCGGTGAGCTGAAAGAAGAGAGTCTTATCCGTAAAGCATCTGAAATCTCCATCAAAGCGGGGGCTGATTTCATCAAAACCTCTACCGGTAAAGTGCCGGTAAATGCGACGCCGGAAAGCGCACGCATCATGATGGAAGTGATCCGCGACATGGGCGTTTCTAAAACTGTAGGTTTCAAACCGGCAGGCGGCGTGCGTACCGCAGAAGATGCACAGCAGTTCCTGGCGATTGCCGACGAACTGTTTGGCGCTGACTGGGCCGATTCCCGTCACTATCGTTTTGGCGCATCCAGCCTGCTGGCGAGCCTGCTGAAAGCGCTGGGGCACGGCGATGGTAAGAGCGCAAGCAGCTACTAATTACTCGTCATACTGCAAGCCGCAGGTGCGTTAGCTGCACTCCCTCACCCCAGTCACTTACTGTAGTAAGCGCCTGGGGATGAGCTTCCTTGCCGCTTCCTGCGACTCGAATTGTTTAGAGTAATCATTCATTGCAGTGGGTTTTCCGCTGCATTTAACCTGATTTATCGGGGGTTACCATGTTTCTCGCACAAGAAATTATTCGTAAAAAACGTGATGGTCATGCGCTGAGCGATGAAGAGATTCGTTTCTTTATCAATGGGATTCGCGACAACACCATCTCTGAAGGGCAAATCGCCGCCCTGGCGATGACCATTTTCTTCCACGATATGACAATGCCTGAGCGTGTTTCGCTGACCATGGCAATGCGTGATTCAGGAACCGTGCTGGACTGGAAAAGCCTGCAGCTGAACGGCCCGATTGTGGATAAACACTCTACCGGCGGCGTGGGTGACGTAACATCACTGATGTTAGGCCCGATGGTCGCTGCATGTGGCGGCTATATTCCGATGATCTCCGGACGTGGTCTGGGGCATACCGGCGGTACGCTCGATAAACTGGAAGCCATCCCAGGGTTTGACATCTTCCCGGACGACGCGCGTTTCCGTGAAATTATTAAAGACGTGGGTGTGGCGATTATTGGGCAAACCAGCTCGCTCGCACCGGCGGACAAACGTTTTTATGCCACCCGCGATATTACCGCGACGGTGGATTCCATCCCGCTGATTACCGGCTCTATCCTGGCTAAAAAGCTGGCGGAAGGGCTGGATGCGCTGGTGATGGATGTGAAAGTCGGCAGCGGTGCCTTTATGCCGACCTATGAGCTTTCTGAAGCGCTTGCCGAAGCGATTGTCGGCGTGGCGAACGGGGCGGGTGTACGTACCACCGCGCTGTTAACCGATATGAACCAGGTACTGGCATCCAGCGCAGGTAACGCGGTAGAAGTCCGCGAAGCGGTGCAGTTCCTGACAGGTGAATACCGCAATCCACGTCTGTTAGACGTCACGATGGCGCTGTGCGTGGAAATGCTGATCTCCGGCAATCTGGCGAAAGACGATGCCGAAGCCCGTGCGAAATTGCAGGCGGTGCTGGATAACGGCAAAGCGGCAGAGATTTTTGGTCGCATGGTTGCAGCGCAGAAAGGCCCGACCGATTTCGTCGAAAATTATGCGAAGTACCTGCCGACGGCAATGCTCAGCAAAGCGGTATATGCTGATACCGAAGGTTTTGTCAGCGCTATGGATACCCGTGCGCTGGGAATGGCGGTTGTTTCCATGGGCGGCGGTCGTCGTCAGGCTTCGGACACCATTGATTACAGCGTTGGCTTTAGCGACATGGCGCGTCTGGGCGACAGCGTAGACGGACAGCGTCCGCTGGCGGTGATCCACGCCAAAGACGAAGCCAGCTGGCAGGAAGCGGCGAAAGCGGTCAAAGCGGCAATTAGCCTTGACGATAAAGCGCCAGAAATTACACCGACAGTCTATCGTCGTATTACCGAATAACTGTATACTGATCTGATCGCTTTTTTGCGGCGCAGATGTTGGAGAACAAGATGAAACGTGCATTTATTATGGTGCTGGACTCCTTTGGTATTGGTGCGACTGAAGATGCGGATCGCTTTGGCGACGTAGGCTCAGACACTATGGGACACATTGCAGAAGCCTGTGCGAAAGGCGAAGCTGACAAGGGTCGCAAAGGTCCACTGAATCTGCCTAACCTGACCCGTCTGGGCCTGGTGAAAGCTCACGAAGGTTCTACCGGTAAAATTGCTGCTGGTATGGACGGTAACGCGGAAGTGATTGGTGCCTACGCCTGGGCGCATGAACTCTCTTCCGGGAAAGACACGCCGTCTGGCCACTGGGAAATCGCGGGTGTTCCGGTTCTGTTTGACTGGGGTTATTTCTCCGATCATGACAACAGCTTCCCGCAGGAACTGCTGGATAAACTGGTCAAACGTGCCAACCTACCGGGCTACCTCGGCAACTGCCACTCTTCCGGTACCGTGATCCTGGATCAACTGGGTGAAGAGCATATGAAAACCGGCAAGCCGATTTTCTATACTTCTGCAGACTCCGTGTTCCAGATTGCCTGTCACGAAGAGACTTTTGGCCTGGATAAACTCTACGAACTGTGTGAAATCGCTCGTGAAGAACTGACCGAAGGTGGTTACAACATCGGTCGTGTTATCGCGCGTCCGTTTATCGGTGATAAAGCGGGTAATTTCCAGCGTACCGGTAACCGTCACGATCTGGCCGTTGAGCCGCCAGCACCGACTGTGCTGCAGAAACTGGTCGACGAGAAAGACGGTCACGTGGTTTCCGTCGGTAAAATCGCGGATATCTACGCTAACTGTGGCATCACCAAAAAAGTGAAAGCTACCGGCCTGGACGCGCTGTTCGACGCCACCATCAAAGAGATGAAAGAAGCGGGTGATAAGACCATCGTCTTCACTAACTTCGTTGATTTCGACTCTTCCTGGGGACATCGTCGCGATATCGCTGGTTACGCTGCAGGTCTGGAACTGTTCGACCGCCGTTTGCCTGAACTGATGGAACTGGTGGGTGAAGATGACATTCTGATCCTGACCGCTGACCACGGCTGTGACCCGAGCTGGACCGGCACTGACCACACCCGTGAGCATATTCCGGTGCTGGTTTACGGCCCGAAAGTGAAACCAGGCTCTTTAGGTCACCGTGAAACTTTCGCGGATATTGGCCAGACGCTGGCGAGCTACTTTGGTACATCGCCGATGGACTACGGTAAAAACATGCTGTGATACCCGTTGTCTTTCGCGCTGTAGATGCGTTGACTTCATTCGCTCACCCCGGTCACATAGGTAATCTATGCTCCCGGGGGTTCCGAATTCGTCGCCTTCCTACAACGCGAATCCTTAGGGTATTTGAATTCGTTTTGTCGGTTGGGTAAGGCAGTGCTACCCCCCCGACAAAAACAATAAATCAAAAGGGAACTGAAGATGGCAACTCCACATATTAATGCAGAAATGGGTGATTTCGCTGACGTCGTATTGATGCCGGGCGACCCGCTGCGCGCAAAGCATATTGCTGAAACTTTCCTCGAAGATGTTCGTGAAGTGAACAACGTTCGCGGCATGTTAGGTTTCACCGGTACTTACAAAGGCCGTAAGATCTCCGTTATGGGTCACGGGATGGGTATCCCGTCCTGCTCTATCTACACCAAAGAGCTGATCACCGATTTTGGCGTGAAGAAAATCATTCGCGTAGGCTCCTGCGGCGCTGTGCGTATGGACGTTAAACTGCGTGACGTGGTTATCGGTATGGGCGCCTGCACCGACTCCAAAGTAAACCGTATCCGTTTTAAAGATCATGACTTCGCAGCTATCGCTGATTTCGACATGGTGCGTAATGCAGTTGATGCGGCAAAAGCACTGGGCGTAGACGCGCGCGTGGGCAACCTGTTCTCCGCTGACCTGTTCTACTCTCCGGACGGCGAAATGTTCGACGTAATGGAAAAATACGGCGTGCTGGGCGTGGAAATGGAAGCGGCGGGTATCTACGGCGTTGCGGCTGAGTTTGGTGCGAAAGCGCTGACCATCTGCACCGTGTCCGACCATATCCGTACTCACGAGCAGACCACTGCCGCTGAACGTCAGACGACCTTCAACGACATGATCAAAATCGCACTGGAATCCGTTCTGCTGGGCGATAAAGAGTAAGTGTTGTGATGCCCGGTAGCGCTGCGCTTACCGGGCATACAATCGATGTATGCCGGACCGCCATCCGGCATTTTCAGGCCAGCGTTTAGCTCACTGCACTGGCAATCCACGCTGACAGCTCGCGTAACTCTTTCTCCTGCTGTGGGAAATCAACCAGCAGCGCTTCGCACTCCTGTTGCAGCATATCCGCACGGTACAAACACCCCTGCAGACGACCCGCCAGCGCTTCTAACGGCGCGGGATTGAGGCTGTCGGTAAAGACCTGCGTACGGGTGATATGACCTTTTTCCACGTCGAAATGCAGCTCAACGCCGCCCCAGGTGAAACGCTCGTCCAGAAGGTGCGAGAACGCAGGCGCCTGACCAAAATTCCACTCCCAACTGCTCTGACGGGCAAAGGTTTCGGCAAAGTTCGGCAGATCCGGGGTTTTGTCCGGCGAGATAATTTCCGCTTCGACACGTTCGCCGTAGTGGGCAAAAAAGGCTTCCGTGATGGCCTGACAGACCTGTTGGTGGGTGATGCCCGGCAACAGCTCCGTTAGATTCGCTACGCGTGAGCGAACCGAGGTGATGCCTTTGGCGGCGAGTTTCTTTTTATCCGGATTGAGATAGTTTGCCAGGCGGCTGAGATCGGCGTTCAACAACAGCGTGCCGTGGTGGAATCCGCGGTCTTTCGTTTCCCGATAAGCAGAGCCGGAAACTTTGCGATCGCCGTCTGGCGTTTTCACGACCAGATCGTTACGCCCGGAGGCGTCGGCGTCTACGCCCAGCGCGTTCAGGGCATGGAGGACAATAGCGGTAGAGATGGTTTTGTCGTACTCCGGTTTACCGGCCATAAAGGTAAAGCAGGTATTGCCTAAGTCATGGAACACCGCGCCGCCGCCGCTGCTGCGACGGGCGAGCCGCACGTTATCTTCTTCCATACGGCGGGTATTACACTCTTTCCACGGGTTTTGCGCCCGGCCAATCACCACCGTATCGGCGTTACGCCACAAGAACAGGACGCGCTGCGTGGCGGGCATCTGGCGAAAAATGCACTCTTCGACCGCGAGGTTAAACCACGGATCGTAAGAGTCTGAGATAAGCAGGCGTAGTGTCGTCATGGTCGATTTCCTTTCTGTTATTACTCTTTCTTCTCGTTGTCTTCTTCCTGTACCGGTTTATTGGCGGTCAGCAGGAAAGGGGATTGCTGCCAGCGGGTGCGCTTGCCTTGCAATAAGGTACGGGTGAGCACCACGCCAATTGCCAGTGACAGAAGCAGCATTAGGCGTAAGATGTTGGTGGTGTTATCCACCTGCTTGGCTTCGGTGGCGAGCGTGTGGGTATCCAGCGTCAGGCGTAGATAGCCCAGCGGACCATTTCTTCCCTGAATGGGCTCGACAATCTGCTGGTTAAAATAGCCCCCGGCTTTTTTGCCGTCCAACGCCAGTCGGTCTCGAACGTTGACGCTCTCACCGGTGCGTGTAATCAGGTCTCCCTTTTCATCGTAGACCCCCGCATCCAGAATACGGCTACTTTCCGTGAGCTGCGAGAGTACCGCTTTAATGCGCTTTTCATCCGGCGTTTCGGTACGCATCAGCGGGGCGACGTTCAAGGAGACCTGGCGAGCCAGCGTGCGCGCCAGCTCTTCGAGCTGCGGATTACGCTGCTGTTGGTGGCTTTGACTAAACCAGGACGCGCCCTGCATCAGAGCAACGAGCAGCGCAAGGCAGGACAATACAATCACTGCACGATGAAGTCGGAATTTCAGTTTTGTGCGAGCCATATTCCACCTGCTGAAAATTTGAGACTTAATGTTGCCAGAAGCGCTGGTTACAGGGTAGCCTCATGCGTTATTTTCCCCTGATGATTCCGACCCGAACGATTTTACAGGAGCTTTAATGCCTAACATTACCTGGTGCGATCTACCTGAAGATGTTTCTCTGTGGCCAGGTCTGCCTCTCTCTTTAAGCGGTGATGAAGTCATGCCGCTGGATTACCACGCGGGCCGCAGTGGCTGGCTGCTGTACGGTCGTGGGCTGGATAAACAACGGTTAACGCAATACCAGAGCAAACTGGGGGCGGCGATGGTGATCGTGGCGGCGTGGTGCGTTGAGGATTATCAGGTGATTCGTCTGGCGGGCTCGTTAACGCCGCGTGCGGCAAAACTGGCGCATGATGCCAAACTGGATGTTGCGCCACTGGGTAAAATTCCGCATTTGCGCACGCCGGGTTTGCTGGTGATGGACATGGATTCAACGGCTATCCAGATCGAGTGTATCGATGAAATTGCCAAACTGGCGGGAACCGGCGAAATGGTTGCGGAAGTCACCGAACGCGCGATGCGCGGCGAGCTGGACTTTACCGCCAGCTTGCGCAGCCGCGTGGCGACGTTGAAGGGCGCTGATGCCAATATTTTGCACCAGGTGCGCGAAACGCTACCACTGATGCCTGGCCTGACTCAACTGGTGTTAAAACTGGAAACGCTCGGCTGGAAAGTGGCAATTGCCTCCGGCGGTTTTACCTTCTTTGCCGATTATCTGCGTAACAAACTACGTCTGACGGCGGCTGTGGCAAACGAGCTGGAGATCATGGACGGTAAATTCACCGGCAACGTGATCGGCGATATCGTCGATGCGCAGTACAAAGCCAACACCCTGACCCGCCTGGCGCAGGAGTATGAGATCCCGATGGCGCAGACGGTGGCGATCGGCGATGGCGCCAACGATCTGCCGATGATCAAAACGGCTGGACTGGGTATAGCGTATCATGCCAAACCCAAAGTGAATGAAAAGACGGAGATTACGATCCGTCACGCTGACCTGATGGGCGTGTTCTGCATTCTCTCTGGCAGCATGAACCAGAAATGATTTAATTGCCTGATGGCAAAGTGACCGTAGGCCGGATAAGCGCCCACGCTGTCCGGTAAACGCGCTAACGAAAGAGGTAAAACGTGGCCAAAGCTCCAAAACGCGCCTTTGTTTGTAACGAATGCGGGGCCGATTACCCGCGCTGGCAAGGGCAATGCAGCGCCTGTCAGGCCTGGAACACCATTACCGAGGTACGCCTTGCCGCGTCACCAACGGTGGCGCGTAACGAGCGGCTCAGCGGCTATGCCGGGAATGCGGGCATCGCAAAAGTGCAGAAGCTGTCTGATATCAGCCTTGAAGAGTTGCCGCGTTTTTCCACCGGATTTAAAGAGTTTGACCGCGTGCTGGGCGGCGGTGTGGTGCCCGGCAGCGCCATCCTGATTGGCGGCAACCCCGGCGCAGGGAAATCAACGCTGCTGCTGCAAACGCTGTGCAAGCTCGCTGAGCAGATGAAAACCCTGTACGTCACCGGCGAAGAGTCTTTGCAACAGGTGGCGATGCGCGCGCATCGACTCGGTCTGCCGACGGCGAATCTGAACATGCTGTCGGAAACCAGTATCGAACAAATTTGCCTGATTGCCGAAGAAGAACAGCCGAGGCTGATGGTTATCGACTCCATTCAGGTGATGCACATGGCGGACATTCAGTCTTCGCCGGGCAGCGTGGCACAGGTACGCGAAACCGCGGCTTACCTGACCCGCTTTGCCAAAACGCGCGGCGTGGCGATTGTCATGGTCGGCCACGTCACCAAAGACGGCTCGCTGGCCGGTCCAAAGGTGCTGGAGCACTGTATTGACTGCTCGGTTCTGCTCGACGGCGACGCCGATTCTCGTTTTCGTACTCTGCGTAGCCATAAAAATCGCTTTGGCGCGGTGAATGAGTTGGGCGTCTTTGCCATGACCGAACAGGGGCTGCGTGAAGTTAGCAACCCTTCCGCTATCTTCTTAAGCCGTGGCGATGAAGTCACCTCCGGCAGTTCGGTGATGGTGGTCTGGGAAGGCACGCGCCCGTTGCTGGTGGAGATTCAGGCGCTGGTCGACCATTCGATGATGGCGAATCCGCGTCGTGTGGCGGTCGGTCTGGAGCAGAACCGTCTGGCGATTCTGCTGGCCGTGCTGCATCGTCACGGCGGCTTGCAGATGGCGGATCAGGACGTGTTCGTCAACGTGGTCGGCGGTGTGAAGGTTACCGAAACCAGCGCCGATCTGGCACTGCTACTGGCAATGGTTTCCAGCCTGCGCGACCGACCGCTGCCGCAGGACTTAGTGGTCTTTGGCGAAGTGGGACTGGCGGGCGAAATCCGTCCGGTACCCAGCGGCCAGGAGCGTATTTCCGAAGCGGCGAAGCACGGCTTTCGTCGGGCGATTGTTCCTGCCGCCAACGTGCCGAAAAAAGTGCCGGAAGGGATGCAGGTCTTTGGCGTTAAGAAGCTTACGGATGCTTTAAGCGTGTTTGACGACCTATAATAAAATACCCGTCGTCTTTCCGGCGGTATTGGGTATTACGTTTATTTTTACAGCAGGAGGCTCTTGTGTCATTTGATTATCTGAAAACCGCCATTAAGCAAAAGGGCTGTACCCTGCAACAGGTGGCAGATGCCAGTGGCATGACCAAGGGATATTTAAGCCAACTGCTGAATGCCAAAATTAAAAGCCCCAGCGCGCAAAAGCTGGAGGCGTTGCACCGGTTTCTCGGGCTGGAGTTTCCGCGCCAGCAGAAGAATATCGGTGTGGTATTCGGTAAGTTTTATCCGCTGCATACCGGCCATATCTATCTTATCCAGCGCGCGTGTAGTCAGGTCGATGAACTGCATATCATCATGGGGTATGACGACACGCGCGATCGCAGCCTGTTTGAAGACAGCGCTATGTCGCAACAGCCCACGGTGCCCGATCGTCTACGCTGGCTGCTGCAAACCTTTAAGTATCAGAAAAATATCCGTATTCATGCCTTCAACGAAGAGGGTATGGAGCCGTATCCACACGGTTGGGATGTGTGGAGCAACGGGATCAAAACGTTTATGCAGGAGAAAGGGATCCAGCCTAACTGGATTTACACCTCTGAAGAGTCAGATGCCCCGCAGTATCTGGAACATCTGGGGATCGAAACCGTGCTGGTGGATCCCAAACGAACGTTTATGAACATCAGCGGCGGGCAAATCCGTGAGAACCCGTTTCGCTACTGGGAGTATATTCCTACAGAAGTGAAGCCGTTTTTCGTGCGCACCGTGGCGATCCTCGGCGGAGAGTCGAGCGGAAAATCGACGCTGGTGAACAAGCTCGCCAATATCTTTAACACTACCAGTGCGTGGGAATATGGGCGTGATTACGTCTTCTCCCATTTGGGCGGTGATGAGATGGCGTTGCAGTATTCCGACTACGATAAAATCGCCCTGGGACAAGCCCAATACATTGATTTTGCTGTCAAGTATGCCAATAAAGTGGCGTTTATCGACACCGATTTCGTTACCACTCAGGCCTTCTGCAAAAAGTATGAAGGGCGTGAACACCCGTTTGTGCAGGCCCTGATTGACGAGTATCGCTTTGACCTGGTGATCCTGCTGGAGAACAATACTCCATGGGTGGCGGATGGCTTACGCAGTCTCGGCAGTTCGGTTGACAGAAAAGCGTTTCAGTCGCTGCTGGTCGAGATGCTGCAGGAAAACAATATCAATTTTGTGCACGTTCAGGAGCCCGACTATGACGGTCGATTTCTGCGCTGCGTGGAGTTGGTGAAAGAGTTGATGGGCGAGCAGAGATAGCGTAAATGCCGGATGGCGTTGCGCTTATCCGGCCTACAAGTCGGACTCACCTCGTAGGCCGGATGAGGCGTAACGCCGCCATCCGGCGCTTAACGGTAATTACTTCGAAATACGCTTGTACTTAATACGCTTCGGCTCCAGCGCATCTGCGCCCAGCGTGCGTTTCTTGTACTCTTCGTATTCGGTAAAGTTACCTTCGAAGAACTCAATCTTACCTTCATCCTGGTAATCCAGAATGTGGGTCGCGATACGGTCGAGGAACCAACGGTCGTGCGAGATGACCATCGCGCAGCCCGGGAACTCCAGCAGGGCGTTTTCCAGCGCGCGCAGGGTTTCGATATCCAGGTCGTTGGTTGGTTCATCAAGCAGCAGCATGTTGCCGCCAACCTGCAGCAGCTTCGCCAGGTGCAGACGACCGCGCTCACCGCCGGAGAGTTCGCCTACGCGTTTACCCTGATCAACACCTTTAAAGTTGAAGCGGCCTACGTAGGCGCGGCTTGGCATCTCGGTGTTGCCGATCTTCATGATATCCAGCCCGCCGGAAACTTCTTCCCACACGGTTTTGCTGTTGTCCATGGCGTCACGGAACTGGTCAACGGAAGCTAGCTTGACGGTTTCACCCAGCGTGATGGTGCCGCTGTCTGGCTGTTCCTGACCGGACATCATACGGAACAGGGTAGATTTACCCGCGCCGTTCGGACCGATGATGCCGACGATGGCGCCTTTCGGTACGGAGAAGCTCAGGTCGTCAATCAGAACGCGATCGCCGTAGGATTTACGCAGATTGGTGACTTCAACGACTTTATCACCCAGACGTGCTCCTGGTGGGATAAACAGTTCGTTGGTTTCGTTACGCTTCTGGTATTCGGTGTTGTTCAGCTCTTCAAAGCGTGCCAGACGGGCTTTACCCTTAGACTGACGGCCTTTAGCGCCCTGACGCACCCACTCCAGCTCTTTCTCAATGGATTTACGGCGAGCCGCTTCCTGAGACGCTTCCTGCGCCAGACGCTGATCTTTCTGCTCCAGCCAGGAGGAGTAGTTGCCTTCCCATGGAATACCTTCGCCGCGGTCAAGCTCCAGAATCCAGCCCGCAACGTTGTCGAGGAAGTAACGGTCGTGGGTAATCGCCACCACGGTACCTTCGAAGTCGTGCAGGAAGCGTTCCAGCCACGCAACGGATTCGGCGTCCAGGTGGTTAGTCGGTTCGTCGAGCAGCAGCATGTCTGGTTTTTCCAGCAGCAGGCGGCACAGCGCGACGCGGCGGCGTTCACCACCGGAGAGGTTCTCAATTTTAGCGTCCCAGTCCGGCAGACGCAGGGCGTCAGCGGCACGCTCAAGCTGCACGTTCAGGTTATGGCCGTCGTGTGCCTGAATGATCTCTTCAAACTTGCCCTGTTGCGCAGCGAGTTTATCGAAGTCGGCGTCCGGCTCGGCGTACTTTGCGTACACTTCATCCAGACCTTTCAGCGCGTTAACCACTTCGGCAACCGCTTCTTCCACGGATTCACGAACGGTATGTTCCGGGTTCAGTTTCGGTTCCTGCGGCAGGTAACCGATTTTAATGCCAGGCTGTGGGCGAGCTTCACCTTCGATATCGGTATCAATGCCGGCCATGATGCGCAGCAGGGTCGATTTACCCGCGCCGTTCAGACCAAGAACACCGATTTTGGCGCCAGGGAAGAAGCTCAGTGAGATGTTTTTAAGAATATGACGTTTCGGCGGAACGACTTTGCCGACACGATGCATGGTATAAACAAATTGGGCCACGTTGGACTCGCCTCTTTATTTATCCCGTCATACTTCAAGCTATAGATGCGTTGGCTGTGAGTTACTCGGCTCATCCATGAGCCTCGCCCTTGCGGGCCGCTGCTCCGCAGCGTTCAAATCTGTTCCTGACAGATTTGTCGTTCCCCCCAGTCACGCACTTTGTACGCTCAGGGGATTTACTCCCTCGCCGCCTTGCTGCAACTTGAATTATTTAGGGCTAATTATTGGTAAATAGTTATCAAAGGCGAAGTGTAGCCTTTTTCATTGCCCAATCCCAGCCAGCAGATCTCACTCGCAACAAAAGTAAAAAAGTGTCCGTGACGTGGCGCATTCTGCAATGTCTGGTTAGCATGAACTAATTAAGCGGCATGATGCTGCACAGACGTAACATGAGAAGAGGAAGAGCTTGTGGACAAAGCCAATCAATTTACCTGGCGCCTGCTGGCGGCCAGCGTATGTCTGCTGACGGTCAGTCAAGTGGCGCGAGCCGATTCCCTGGATGAGCAGCGCAGTCGCTATGCGCAAATTAAACAGGCCTGGGATAACCGACAGATGGATGTCGTAGAGCAGATGATGCCCGGCCTGAAGAATTATCCTCTGTATCCTTATCTGGAATATCGTCAGATTACTGACGATCTGATGAATCAGCCCACCATTACCGTTACCAATTTTGTGCGCGCCAACCCGACGCTGCCCCCCGCGCGTACTCTGCAATCACGTTTCGTGAATGAACTGGCGCGACGGGAGGACTGGCGTGGACTGCTGGCGTTCAGCCCAGAAAAACCGGGTACCACGGAAGCGCAATGCAACTATTACTTTGCGAAATGGAGCACCGGGCAAACCGAAGAGGCCTGGCAGGGCGCGAAAGAACTGTGGTTGAGCGGGAAAAGCCAGCCCAACGCCTGTGACAAATTATTCGGCGTATGGCGCGCCTCAGGAACTCAGGATCCGCTGGCGTATCTGGAGCGTATTCGTCTGGCGATGAAAGCCGGGAATACCGGTCTGGTCACGGCGTTGGCTGGACAAATGCCCGCGCAATACCAAACTATCGCTTCGGCGATCATCGCGCTGGCCAACGATCCGAATTCGGTGATGACCTTTGCACGCACCACTGGCGCGACGGATTTCACCCGACAGATGGCGGCGGTGGCTTTTTCCAGCGTGGCGCGTCAGGATGCGGAAAACGCCCGCCTGATGATCCCGTCTCTGGCGCAGGCGCAACAGCTGAATGACGAGCAAACCCAGGAGCTGCGCGACATCGTCGCCTGGCGTCTGATGGGCAATGACGTTACCGATGAGCAGGCCAAATGGCGCGATGACGCCATTATGCGCTCGAATTCCACCTCGCTTGTGGAACGCCGTGTGCGCATGGCGCTGGGAACCGGCGATCGTCGTGGTCTGAATACCTGGCTGGCGCGTCTGCCAATGGAAGCAAAAGAGAAAGATGAGTGGCGTTACTGGCAGGCGGATCTGCTGCTTGAGCGCGGGCGTGAGGCGGAAGCCAAAGAGATCCTGCACCAGCTCATGCAGCAGCGCGGTTTCTATCCGATGGTGGCGGCACAGCGTCTGGGTGAAGAGTACGAGCTGAAAGTGGATAAAGCCCCGGCAAACGTTGACTCTGCGCTGACTCAGGGACCGGAAATGGCACGTGTGCGCGAGCTAATGTACTGGAACCTGGACAATACCGCGCGCAGTGAATGGGCGAATCTGGTCACCAGTCGCACGAAGTCTGAGCAGGCTCAGCTGGCGCGTTACGCGTTCAACAATCACTGGTGGGATCTGAGCGTACAAGCGACGATCGCCGGTAAGCTGTGGGATCATCTGGAAGAGCGTTTCCCACTGGCCTACAAGGATCTGTTTACACGCTACACCAGCGGCAAGGATATTCCGCCAAGCTATGCGATGGCGATAGCGCGTCAGGAAAGCGCCTGGAACCCGAAAGTAAAATCGCCGGTTGGTGCCAGCGGGCTGATGCAGATTATGCCGGGTACGGCGACGCATACGGTGAAAATGTTCTCGATTCCAGGTTACAGCAGCCCGAGCCAACTACTGGATCCTGATACCAACATCAACATTGGTACCAGCTATTTACAGTATGTCTATCAGCAATTCGGCAATAACCGCATTTTTGCGTCGGCGGCCTATAACGCTGGACCGGGGCGCGTTCGCACCTGGCTTGGCAACAGCGCGGGTCGTATCGATGCTGTCGCGTTTGTCGAAAGCATTCCATTCTCTGAGACGCGTGGCTACGTGAAGAACGTGCTGGCTTATGATGCGTACTATCGCTATTTCCTCGGTGACAAACCGGAGTTGATGAGCGACGCAGAATGGCAACGTCGTTACTGATCGTGTCGGTTGTGTTATGCTATCGTACTCGTTAAAGAGTACAAAAGGGGGAGGCAAGCACGCTTCCCCCGCAACGATGGCGATAACTTATGACTCAGCAATCACCCTATTCGGCAGAGATGGCAGAACAGCGTCACCAGGAGTGGTTACGTTTTGTCGATCTGCTTAAACACGCCTATGAACAAGACTTACACCTGCCCCTGCTCAATTTGATGTTAACGCCGGATGAGCGCGAAGCGCTGGGCACGCGCGTGCGTATCATTGAAGAGCTGCTGCGCGGCGAGATGAGTCAGCGCGAGCTTAAAAACGAGCTCGGGGCGGGGATCGCCACCATTACACGGGGGTCGAACAGCCTCAAATCCGCACCGGTGGATCTGCGTCATTGGCTGGAGCAGGTGCTGCTAAAAAATGCCTGATGGCGCTTCGCTTTCAGGCCTAATTATGTGGCGCGGTTGTGGCCGGATAAGGCGAAGCCGCCATCCGGCACAACGCTATAAATACACTGCGTTATGAAACGGGCTGAGCGCCAGAATCACCGCCTGGTGGTATACGCTTGAGCGCGTCAGCTTGCCCGCGGTAAAGACGCCGATTGCGCCCTCTTTACGGCCAATCTCATCAATACCCGTGTAGTCCGACATCACCGGACCGAGCGCTTCGCCTTGACGGACTCTGTCGAGAATGACAGCTGGCAATGGCAGCGTGGCTGAACGGGCTTCGCCGCGCTGGACGCCATTATCAATCACTACCCAACTGAAGGTCGCATCGTCGTCAATTCCCGCTTCAATAGCGACCCAGAAATCAGCCTGCGGGTGCAGACGGCGCGCATTATCAACGCGATTTCGTGCGCCAGTGCGCGTTTCCTGGTTTCCGAAAGGTTGTTCCGGCACGCCACTCTCGACGGCGACGGGTTCAATATGGCAGGATCCTTCCCCGAAAATCTCTTCAAATGCCCGCAGAATTGCCTGAATTTTGGCAGGATTGGTGGTCGCAGAGATAACCTTGTGCATAATTAAGCTCAGTTTGAAAATTCATCGCATCGCAGTATAACGGAAAAAAAGCATGTTACAGGTATACCTTGTTCGCCATGGCGAAACGCAGTGGAACGCCGAGCGACGTATTCAAGGCCAGTCAGACAGCCCACTGACCGCTAAAGGTGAACAGCAAGCCATGCAGGTGGGCGAACGCGCCCGCACGTTTGGTATTACGCATGTCATCAGCAGCGATTTAGGTCGTACACGACGCACCGCAGAAATCATCGCCCAGGCCTGTGGCTGTGATATCACCTATGACTCACGTTTGCGCGAGCTGAATATGGGCGTGCTGGAGCAACGCCATATCGATACGCTGACGTCGGAAGAAGAGGGCTGGCGTCGCCAGTTGGTGAACGGTACGGTGGAGGGGCGTATTCCTGAAGGGGAATCGATGCAGGAACTGAGCGATCGCGTCCACGCGGCGCTGGCATCCTGTCTGGAGTTGCCGCCGGGGAGTCGTCCGCTGCTGGTCAGTCACGGTATTGCACTGGGTTGTCTGGTGAGTACGATTCTGGGATTACCGGCATGGGCTGAACGTCGCCTGCGTCTGCGCAACTGTTCTATTTCTCGCGTCGATTACCAGGAAAGTTTGTGGCTGGCGCCGGGATGGGTAGTTGAAACGGCAGGGGACATCTCACATCTGGACGCCCCTGCGTTAGACGAACTGCAGCGCTAGCGGCGAATCGGAATCAGGAATTCGCAGCGCAGGTTGATCGGGCGATCTCCCGCTTTGGCATCTTCTGCCGGGTAGTATCGCTCGATATCCTGCCCTTTACGGCGCGTCAGGTTCAGCATTGGCATGCATGTGCCGTAAACCGTCAGGATAAACTCCTGTACGCCGGTCCCCAGCCCTTCATAGGTAAACATCACATACTCGCCGCCCTGTAGCAGGATAGGCTGTGCCGACGGCACATAACCATTGGCCTGTTCCGGCGTCAGTGCTGTGGTGTAAAACACTTCCTGCTCGTCATCTTTTTCAATGCTCGGACGCGTTTCGTTCAACCCGTACAGCACAGGTGGGATCGCAGGAGCCTGGCTAAGGAAGTCGCGCCAGAACTGAATTCGCATTTCATGACGGAAATCTGAAATCTGCTCCAGCGAGCAGGAATAGCTTTGCGTGGTGCCAAGCAGTTGCGTATCTTCCAGCGTGACAAACTCGTGCGCAGGCATGGCAAATTCACCCAGTCGCATAGGCGGGCGAATACCAAACGCGCTCCAGTCCGGCGAACGGCGATACAGCGCAGGCGTTTGGGAAAACTGTTTCTTGAACGCGCGGGTAAAGGTTTGTTGAGAGTCAAAGCGATATTGCAGCGCAATATCCAGAATTGGGCGTGCAGTCAGGCGCAGCGCCACTGCGGATTTCGATAAACGACGGGCGCGGATATAGGCGCCAATAGCATGGCCCGTCACGTCCTTAAACATTCTCTGCAGGTGCCACTTGGAATAGCCTGCTTTTGCCGCCACATTGTCAAGCGACAAAGGCTGATCCAGATGACCTTCCAGCCAGATTAATAGGTCGCGAATAATGCCAGCCTGATCCATAAAATATCCTCATCCTTTCAACAACGAGTACCTGACGTCAGGTATGAGGATAATAGCATTTTTTGCTGTTTTAGCATTCAGTGTTTTTTTTGCTCATAAATGCTTTTTTCGATCATTCGAAAGCGTGATTATTGTAATCCTGTGATCTGTATACGTTTTATCTTAGAATGTCGAATAATTACACAGAGTAACTTTTAAAAATGGTAACAATATGAAATATAAGAGCTTAATCATTTCCTCAATTCTGCTGATGTTGGCGCAGGTCGCCCATGCGGAGCAGATTGGATCTGTCGATACGGTGTTCAAAATGTTTGGGCCGGATCATAAAATTGTGGTCGAAGCGTTTGACGATCCAGATGTTACCAACGTGACCTGCTACGTGAGCCGGGCGAAGACCGGCGGCATCAAAGGTGGGCTGGGGCTGGCGGAAGATACCTCCGATGCCGCCATTTCCTGTCAGCAGGTGGGGCCGGTAGAACTGAGCGACAGAATCAAGAACGGCAAAGCGCAGGGCGAAGTGGTATTTAAAAAACGTACCTCGCTGGTGTTTAAATCCTTACAGGTCGTGCGTTTTTACGACGCGAAACGTAATGCCCTGGCCTATCTGGCCTATTCAGATAAAGTGGTCGATGGATCGCCCAAAAATGCCATCAGCGCGGTGCCCATCATGCCGTGGCGGGAATAACAAGGAAGCAAAATGCAACAACCGTTGATCTGGTTGGTTGAGGATGAGCAGGGCATTGCCGATACGCTCATCTACATGCTGCAGCAGGAAGGTTTTAGCGTGGAAGCGTTTGAGCGCGGGTTACCTGCGCTGGAGAAATCTCGCCAGCGTTGTCCTGATGCGATCGTTCTGGATGTCGGACTACCGGATATCAGCGGTTTTGAACTGTGTCGACGCCTGCTGGAGCGGCATCCAGCGTTGCCGATCCTGTTTCTGACCGCGCGTAGCGATGAGGTGGATCGCCTGCTGGGGCTGGAAATTGGCGCGGATGACTATGTTGCCAAGCCTTTCTCACCGCGCGAGGTGTGCGCCCGCGTGCGTACGCTGCTGCGGCGGGTGCAGAAATTCTCTGCTCCTTCATCGACGACGCGTTGCGGCGATTTTGAACTTAATGAGCTGACCGCGCAGATTACCTGGTTCGGCAAGCCGTTAAACCTGACGCGCTATGAATTTCTGTTGCTGAAAACACTGCTGTTGTCGCCGGGGCGCATTTACTCACGCCAGCAGTTGATGGATTTAGTCTGGGCCGATGCACAGGACACCTTTGACAGAACGGTCGATACCCACATTAAAACGCTGCGCGCCAAGCTGCGGGCTATCAACCCTGAGCTTTCCCCCATCAATACGCATCGCGGTATGGGATATAGCCTGAGGAGCGTCTGATGCGCATTGGCATGCGTTTGTTGCTCGGCTATTTTCTGATTGTTGCCGTCGCCGCCTGGTTCGTTTTGTCGATTTTTGTACAGGAAATTAAACCAGGCGTCCGCCGGGCAACCGAAGGCACTTTGATTGATACCGCCACGCTGCTGGCTGCGCTGGCGCGCGATGACTTGCTCTCTGACTCTCCAGCCAACGGCAAGCTGGCGCAGGCATTTTCGCAACTGCATAACCGCCCATTCAGCGCCAATATCAGCGGCATTAACAAAGTCCGTAATGAATACCATGTCTACATGACGGACGCGCAGGGTAAAGTGTTGTTTGATTCCGCAAACCAGGCTGTCGGTCAGGACTATTCTCGCTGGAACGACGTGTGGTTAACCCTGCGTGGGCAATATGGCGCCCGCAGTACGCCGCAAAACCCGAACGATCCGGAAAGTTCAGTGATGTACGTGGCCGCGCCGATCGTAGACGGCGGACGTATTATCGGAGTGCTTAGCGTCGGTAAACCGAATGCGGCGATGGCGCCGGTGATTAAACGCAGTGAACGGCGGATGCTGTGGGCCAGCGCCGTATTGCTGGGCATTGCCTTAGTGATTGGCATCGGGATGGTATGGTGGATAAACCGCTCCATCGCCCGGCTGGCGCGCTATGCCGACTCCGTTACCGAGAATCGCCCCGTCCCACTGCCTGATTTAGGTAGCAGCGAGCTACGTAAACTGGCGCAGGCGCTGGAAAGTATGCGACTGAAGCTGGAGGGCAAGAACTACATTGAGCAGTATGTTTATGCGTTAACGCATGAACTGAAAAGTCCGCTGGCGGCCATTCGCGGCGCGGCTGAGATTTTGCGCGAAGGTCCGCCGCCGAACGTGGTTGCGCGCTTTACCGATAATATTCTGACGCAAAATGCGCGCATGCAGGCGCTGGTCGAAACCCTGTTACGCCAGACGCGACTGGAGAATCGACAGGACATTACGTTGACGCCAGTGGCGGTAGATGCGCTGTTTGCTCAGCTCAAAGAGGCACGCAGCGTGCAACTGGCGGCAAAAAACATCACGCTTACCATTATGCCTTCATCGCTTAGCGTCGCCGCCGATCCTGCGTTACTGGAGCAGGCATTGGGGAATTTGCTCGACAACGCTATCGACTTCACGCCACAGGACGGGACGATTACGCTGAGCGCGCATCAGCAGGATGAACTGGTCACGTTGCAGATAATCGACAGCGGCAGCGGGATCCCCGACTTCGCGTTGCCGCGTATTTTTGAGCGTTTCTATTCGCTGCCCCGTGAAAATGGGCATAAGAGCAGCGGTTTAGGGCTGGCGTTTGTCAGTGAGGTTGCGCGACTGCACGAGGGGACGGTGACATTGTGCAACCGACCACAAGGCGGCGCACAGGCCTCGTTTACGCTTCACGGTCACTTCACATAACTTCAAATTCTCCGCACATAGCTGTTCTACCTTGCTGATATTGCAAAGGAGAACGCTATGTTTAAATCACCCCTGTTTTGGAAAATAGTCACCTTAGGTGGCGCAATACTGCTGCTGTTAATTCCGCTGACGATGGTCAGGCAGATCATCGTGGAGCGATCGGATTACCGCGATAAAGTCGAAGATGCTATCCGACAGAGCACCAGCGGGCCGCAAAAGATGGTAGGACCGCTGATAGCCATTCCGGTAACGGAACTTTACACCTCACTGGAGGATGGCAAAGAAATCCAGCGTAAGCGTAGCTATATCCATTTCTGGCTGCCGGAGTCGTTGGTAGTTGAGGGGAATCAGAACGTTGAAGCGCGTAAAATCGGTATTTATGAGGGCCAGGTCTGGCACAATGATGTTTCGGTGAAGGCTGAGTTTAACGCCGAACGGTTAAGTGATTTAAATCATCCAAATATCAGCATCGGCAAACCGTTTATTGTGGTTGGCGTGGGGGACGCGCGTGGGATTGGCGTGGTAAAAGCGCCGCAGGTCAATGGAACGTCGCTGGCCGTTGAGCCTGGGACGGGGCTGGATGGACGTGCGCAGGGGATCCACATTCCGCTACCCGATGCGAGCTGGGTTGAGCAAAATCTGAGCATGGCGTTGTCGCTTAATTTGAGCGGAACCGGCGATTTCTCCGTCGTTCCGGTTGGGCGTAACAGTGAAATGACCTTAACCAGCAACTGGCCGCATCCCAACTTTCTTGGGGACTTTCTCCCGGCTAAGCGCGAAATTAGCGAATCAGGATTCAAGGCTCAGTGGCAAAGCAGCTGGTTTGCGAACAACCTCGGCGAGCGCTTTAACGACGAAAAGATTGGTTGGCTGGGCATGCCAGCGTTTAGCGTCGCCGTCGCCACGCCTGCAGATCAGTACCAGTTAACGGACAGGGCGACAAAGTATGCCATCCTGCTGATTGTGCTGACCTTTATGTCTTTCTTCGTCCTTGAAAGTATGACCAATCTGCGCTTGCACCCGATGCAGTATCTGCTGGTGGGGCTATCGCTGGTAATGTTTTATCTGCTGCTGCTGGCACTGTCGGAACACATCGGTTTTACGGCGGCGTGGATAACGGCAAGTCTGGTGGGGGCGTTGATGAACGGTGTGTATCTGCAGGCGATATTGCAGGGCTGGCGGAGCAGTATTTTGTTCACCGTGGCGCTGCTGGGGCTGGATGGTGTGATGTGGGTGCTGCTACGTTCACAGGATAGCTCTTTACTGCTGGGAACCGGCGTGCTGTTGTTCGCGCTTTGTGGGGTCATGTTCCTGACGCGTCATCTTGACTGGCACTCGCTGGCACAGCCAAAAGCAAAGCCAAAATCTACAGAACTTCCAGAGCTTCAGCCTGCGCAGAGCGACGAATTTCGCTTGTGGAAATAGAGCGGTAGGGAAATGAAAAACGGCGCATAAAGCGCCGTTTTTATACCAGTGAGGATTGAATTAATCCTGCAGGTCGCCGCAGAAACGGTAGCCTTCACCGTGAATGGTGGCGATGATTTCTGGCGTATCCGGCGTTGATTCGAAATGTTTACGAATGCGGCGGATCGTCACGTCAACGGTACGGTCATGCGGCTTCAGTTCGCGACCGGTCATTTTTTTCAGCAGTTCTGCGCGAGACTGGATTTTGCCCGGATTCTCACAGAAGTGAAGCATGGCGCGGAATTCGCTGCGTGGCAGTTTATACTGCTCACCGTCAGGACCAATCAGAGAGCGGCTGTTGATGTCCAGCTCCCAGCCATTGAACTTGTAGCTTTCGACGCTACGGCGTTCTTCGCTGACAGTACCCAGGTTCATGGTACGGGACAGCAGGTTACGAGCACGGATAGTCAGTTCGCGCGGGTTAAACGGCTTGGTGATGTAATCGTCTGCGCCGATTTCGAGGCCGAGAATTTTATCGACTTCGTTATCACGGCCCGTCAGGAACATCAGCGCAACGTTAGCTTGTTCGCGAAGTTCGCGCGCTAACAGCAGGCCATTTTTCCCAGGCAGATTGATATCCATAATCACAAGGTTGATATCATATTCAGAGAGAATCTGATGCATTTCCGCGCCATCTGTCGCTTCGAATACATCATAGCCTTCTGCTTCGAAAATGCTTTTCAACGTGTTGCGTGTTACTAACTCGTCTTCAACGATAAGAATGTGCGGGGTCTGCATGTTTGCTACCTAAATTGCCAACTAAATCGAAACAGGAAGTACAAAAGTCCCTGACCTGCCTGATGCATGCCGTAAATTAACATGATCGGCGTAACATGACTAAAGTACGTAATTGCGTTCTTGATGCACTTTCCATCAACGTCAACAACATCATTAGCTTGGTCGTGGGTAGTTTCCCTCTGGACCCGACAGTGTCAAAAACGGCTGTCATCCTAACCATTTTAACAGCAACATAACAGGCTAAGACATGCCGGACACCCAATAAAACTACGCTTCGTTGACATATATCAAGTTCAATTGTAGCACGTTAACAGTTTGATGAAATCAACGTATCCAAATGTTTGCTTTCATCACAAAATTGCAATATTACAACTAGTTGCACGAGCAAATTAATAAATGTAATGAATCCAACCAGTGCGATCCATTTTAAATTAAATTATCATGGATAAACAGAGGGATATGCAACTTTTGTTAACATAAAAAGCAATAGTACACCCGGGAAATAGTTTAGCATTTTTTAATGGATGCGAAATGCTTTTTCAGTGATTTCTGTTAAAAATATGTAAATTCGCACTGCGTAATATGTTGAAGCACGTCACATTATTCCTTGCAGACTGGCCAAAAAGAGTATCGAAATGCGTTTAACAATTATTCTGGTTGCCCCCGCCAGAGCGGAAAATATTGGTGCGGCTGCCCGCGCTATGAAGACCATGGGGTTCACCCAATTACGCATCGTTGACAGCGAAGCCCACCTGGAACCCGCCACGCGATGGGTCGCGCATGGTTCTGGCGATATTATTGATAATATTAGCGTTTTTTCAACGTTGGCGGAGGCGCTGTACGACGTAGATTTTACCGTCGCGACCACTGCGCGTAGTCGGGCGAAGTTCCATTACTACGCTACGCCGGTCGAACTGGTTCCTCTGCTGCAGGAAAAATCAACGTGGATGGATCATGCCGCGCTGGTTTTTGGTCGTGAAGATTCAGGGCTGACCAACGAAGAATTGGCCCTGGCGGATGTACTCACCGGTGTACCTATGGTGGCTGACTATCCTTCACTCAATTTGGGGCAGGCGGTGATGGTGTATTGCTATCAATTAGCAGGTTTAATACAACAACCCGTCAAAAACATTGAGGTGACGGATGAGCTTCAGCTACAGGCATTGCGCGCGCGCGTTTTGCGTTTATTAGCCACGCTGAACGTTTCTGACGACATCAAGTTGACGGACTGGCTGCAACAGCGAATGGGTCTGTTAGGGCAGCGAGATACGGCAATGTTGCACCGTTTTTTACATGATATAGAAAAAAGCATCGCGAAATAAAGTATCGAACTGTTTTTACTGTGTGGTGTTTTATTCTGGATTCAAGTAGGGGTGACATACTGTATTGGTCGAAACTAAAAGGGCAAGCAGTTGCTCGTGAACAAGTTTCGGAATGTGACCAATTTAAAAATTTATTGACTTAGGTCAGCAGATACTTTAACCCTAAAAGAATACAGGACAGATAATAAATAATTACAGAGCACACAACATCATGAAACGCATCAGCATCACCATTACCACAACCATCACCATTACCACAGGTAACGGTGCGGGCTGACGCGTACAGGAAACACAAGAAAAAGCCCGCACCTAAACAGTGCGGGCTTTTTTTTCGACCAAAGGCAATGAGGTAAACCATGCGAGTGTTGAAGTTCGGCGGTACATCAGTGGCAAATGCAGAGCGCTTTCTGCGGGTTGCCGATATTCTGGAAAGCAATGCCAGACAGGGGCAGGTCGCGACCGTTCTTTCTGCCCCCGCAAAAATTACCAACCATCTGGTGGCGATGATTGAGAAGACCATCGGTGGTCAGGATGCTTTAGCCAATATCAGCGACGCCGAACGCATTTTCTCTGAGCTGTTGGTGGGTCTTGCCGCCGCGCAACCGGGTTTCCCGCAGGCTCCGCTCAAAGCCTTTGTTGAACAAGAGTTTGCACAGATTAAGCACGTCCTGCACGGTATCAGCCTGCTGGGTCAGTGCCCGGACAGCATCAATGCCGCGCTTATTTGCCGTGGTGAAAAAATGTCGATCGCCATCATGGCTGGCCTGCTGGAAGCGCGCGGGCACAACGTGACGGTCATCGACCCGGTAGAGAAATTGCTGGCGGTAGGCAATTACCTCGAATCTACCGTTGATATTGCCGAATCTACGCGCCGCATTGCCGCCAGCCGTATTCCTGCGGACCATATGGTTCTGATGGCAGGATTTACCGCCGGGAATGAGAAAGGAGAGTTAGTGGTGCTGGGGCGTAATGGCTCTGACTACTCTGCCGCAGTACTGGCCGCCTGTTTGCGCGCCGATTGTTGTGAGATCTGGACCGATGTCGATGGCGTATATACCTGCGATCCGCGCCAGGTACCCGACGCCCGACTGCTGAAGTCGATGTCTTATCAGGAAGCGATGGAGCTTTCTTACTTCGGCGCTAAAGTGCTGCACCCGCGCACCATTACCCCTATTGCCCAGTTCCAGATCCCGTGCCTAATTAAAAATACCGGCAATCCACAAGCGCCCGGCACGCTTATCGGTGCCAGCAGTGATGATGACGATTTGCCGGTAAAAGGGATTTCTAACCTCAATAACATGGCGATGTTTAGCGTCTCCGGCCCTGGGATGAAAGGCATGGTGGGGATGGCGGCGCGTGTTTTTGCCGTGATGTCGCGCGCAGGCATCTCGGTGGTGCTGATCACCCAATCCTCTTCTGAATACAGCATCAGCTTCTGCGTCCCGCAGGGCGACTGCGCGCGTGCGCAACGCGCCATGCAGGATGAATTCTATCTCGAACTGAAAGAAGGCTTGCTGGAGCCGCTGGCGGTGACTGAGCGTCTGGCGATCATCTCGGTCGTTGGCGATGGTATGCGCACGTTGCGTGGCATCTCGGCGAAATTTTTTGCCGCGCTGGCTCGCGCGAATATTAATATCGTGGCAATCGCCCAGGGCTCGTCTGAGCGTTCCATTTCGGTAGTGGTGAATAATGACGACGCGACCACTGGCGTGCGTGTGACCCATCAGATGCTGTTCAACACCGATCAGGTGATTGAAGTATTTGTCATTGGTGTTGGCGGCGTGGGCGGTGCGCTGCTGGAGCAGCTTAAACGTCAGCAAACCTGGCTTAAAAAGAAGCATATCGATCTGCGCGTGTGCGGTGTGGCGAACTCGAAGGCCCTGCTGACCAACGTCCATGGTCTGAATCTGGAAAACTGGCAGTCGGAGCTGGAAAGCGCGAAAGAGCCTTTCAACCTGGGGCGCTTAATTCGTCTGGTGAAAGAATATCATCTGCTCAATCCGGTGATTGTCGACTGTACGTCAAGTCAGGCGGTCGCGGATCAGTATGCGGATTTCCTGCGCGAAGGCTTCCATGTGGTCACGCCGAACAAAAAGGCCAACACGTCGTCGATGGATTACTACCATCAGCTGCGTTTTGCTGCGGCGAAGTCTCGTCGTAAATTCCTGTACGACACCAACGTAGGCGCGGGCTTGCCGGTAATTGAGAACTTGCAAAATCTGCTCAGCGCGGGCGATGAACTGCAACGTTTCTCCGGTATTCTTTCTGGTTCGCTGTCGTTTATTTTCGGCAAGCTGGATGAAGGAATGAGCTTCTCCGAGGCCACCACCATGGCGCGTGAGCTGGGCTATACCGAACCCGATCCACGTGACGATCTATCCGGTACGGACGTGGCGCGTAAGCTGCTGATCCTGGCCCGTGAAACCGGTCGTGAGCTGGAGCTTTCTGACATTGTCATTGAGCCGGTCCTGCCAAAAGAGTTTGATGATTCCGGTGATGTTTCCGCGTTTATGGCGAAATTGTCGCAGCTGGATGACGCCTTTGCCGCGCGTGTGGCGAAAGCCCGTGATGAGGGGAAAGTATTACGCTATGTTGGCAATATTGAAGAGGATGGCGTCTGTCGCGTAAAAATAGAAGCAGTAGACGGCAACGATCCGCTGTTCAAAGTGAAAAACGGTGAAAACGCGTTGGCGTTTTACAGCCATTATTATCAGCCGCTACCGTTGGTTCTGCGCGGATACGGCGCGGGTAACGATGTGACGGCGGCGGGCGTATTTGCCGACCTGCTACGTACCCTTTCATGGAAGTTAGGAGTCTGACATGGTGAGAGTTTATGCCCCGGCTTCCAGCGCCAATATGAGCGTCGGGTTTGATGTGCTCGGAGCGGCGGTAACCCCGGTGGACGGTTCGCTGTTAGGCGATGTGGTATCCGTTGAGGCGGCTGACCATTTCAGCCTCAACAACCTCGGTCGCTTTGCCAATAAGCTGCCGCCTGAGCCGCGAGAAAATATTGTCTACCAGTGCTGGGAGCGATTCTGTCAGGAGCTGGGTAAAAGCGTTCCGGTGGCGATGACGCTGGAAAAAAATATGCCGATTGGCTCCGGGTTAGGCTCCAGCGCGTGTTCCGTTGTGGCGGCGCTGGTCGCCATGAACGAGCATTGCGGTAAACCGCTCAACGATACGCGCCTGTTGGCGATAATGGGTGAGCTGGAAGGGCGTATCTCCGGCAGTATTCATTACGATAACGTCGCCCCGTGCTTTTTGGGCGGCATGCAGTTAATGATCGAAGAAAACGGCATTATCAGCCAGCAGGTGCCAGGCTTTGATGAGTGGCTGTGGGTCCTCGCGTATCCGGGGATTAAAGTGTCGACGGCAGAAGCGCGGGCGATTTTACCTGCGCAGTATCGCCGTCAGGACTGTATCGCCCACGGGCGGCATCTGGCTGGGTTTATCCATGCCTGCTATTCCCGTCAGCCAGGGCTTGCCGCGAAGCTGATGAAAGATGTCATTGCTGAGCCGTACCGTACCCGCCTGCTGCCAGGCTTTAGCCAGGCGCGTCAGGCGGTAGCGGAAATCGGGGCGCTGGCCAGCGGTATCTCCGGTTCGGGGCCGACGCTTTTCGCTTTGTGCGACAAGCCGGATACGGCGCAGCGTGTAGCAGACTGGCTGGGTAAAAATTATCTGCAAAATCAGGAAGGCTTTGTTCATATTTGCCGGTTGGACACGGCGGGCGCACGGGTACTGGGATAATCAATGAAACTGTATAATCTGAAAGATCATAACGAACAGGTCAGCTTTGCACAGGCCGTCACGCAAGGGCTTGGCAAGAATCAGGGATTGTTTTTTCCGCACGATTTGCCGGAATTCAATCTGTCAGAAGTCGATGAGATGTTGAACCAGGATTTCGTTAGCCGCAGTGCGAAGATCCTTTCCGCATTTATCGGTGATGAAATCCCCCAGGAGATTCTGGAACAGCGCGTGCGTGCGGCGTTTGCCTTCCCGGCACCGGTTGCTCAGGTTGCCGTGGATATCGGCTGTCTGGAGCTGTTCCACGGCCCAACGCTTGCATTTAAAGACTTTGGCGGGCGCTTTATGGCGCAGATGCTGACGCATATCAGCGGCGACAAACCGGTCACCATTCTGACGGCGACCTCTGGAGACACTGGTGCGGCAGTCGCACATGCCTTTTATGGCCTGAAAAATGTGCGCGTGGTGATCCTTTATCCGAACGGCAAGATTAGCCCATTACAGGAAAAACTGTTCTGTACACTGGGTGGCAATATTGAAACCGTGGCGATTGATGGCGATTTTGATGCCTGTCAGGCGCTGGTGAAACAGGCGTTTGATGACGAAGAGCTGAAGGTCGCTTTGGGGCTGAATTCGGCTAACTCAATCAACATTAGTCGTCTGCTGGCGCAAATCTGTTACTACTTTGAGGCCGTGGCTCAACTGCCGCAAGAGGCGCGTAATCAACTGGTTATTTCCGTTCCCAGCGGCAACTTTGGCGATCTGACTGCCGGGCTGCTGGCAAAATCACTGGGCTTGCCGGTGAAGCGTTTTATCGCGGCGACCAACGTCAACGATACGGTTCCACGCTTTCTTGCACAAGGTGAGTGGGCGCCGAAAGCGACTCAGGCGACGTTGTCGAATGCGATGGATGTCAGCCAGCCAAATAACTGGCCGCGGGTGGAAGAACTGTTCCGCCGTAAGATCTGGCGTCTGAATGAGCTGGGTTATGCCGCTGTTGACGATGCCACTACTCAGGACACGATGCGTGAGCTGCATGAGATGGGGTACACCTCAGAACCGCATGCGGCGGTGGCTTACCGTGCGCTGCGTGACCAACTGAACCCTGGCGATTACGGCCTGTTCCTCGGCACTGCGCATCCGGCCAAGTTTAAAGAAAGCGTTGAAGAGATTCTTGACCTGACGCTGGCTCTGCCAAAAGCGCTGGCGGAACGCGCGGACCTGCCGCTGCTTTCTCATCACCTGCCTGCTGATTTTGCTGAACTGCGCAAGCTGATGATGACCCGCGGTTAACGGTTGTGCCCGCTGGTGCTTTGCTTAGCGGGCCTACAAACCTGTCGGCCGGATCGGGCGTTCGCCGCCATCCGGCCTTTTTACTACTGCTCCTGGCGTTTAAACACCAGTTCGCCATTTCCTGACGCTTCTTCATCAAAGAAATAGCCTTCTCTGTTAAATGCGGTCAGCTGTTCTGGCTGCGTTAAGCGGTTCTCAATAATGTAGCGACTCATCAGGCCGCGCGCTTTTTTGGCATAGAAGCTGATGACTTTGAACTTGCCGTTCTTCTCGTCGAGGAAGACCGGTTTGATAAGCTCCGCATTGAGCTTTTTCGGCTTCACGGATTTAAAATACTCATCCGAGGCGAGGTTAATCACTACGCTGTCGCCTTGCGCTTCCAGCGCTTCGTTAAGTTTATCGGTGATGGTATCTCCCCAGAACTGGTAGAGATCTTTACCTTTCGCATTGGCCAGACGAATACCCATCTCCAGACGGTAAGGCTGCATCAAATCCAGCGGACGCAAAACGCCGTACAGCCCGGACAACATCCGTAAGTGTTGCTGAGCGAAGTCGAAATCCGCTTCGCTGAAGGTTTCAGCCTGCAGTCCGGTATACACGTCGCCTTTAAACGCCAGAATGGCCTGGCGTGCGTTTTCCGGCGTGAAGTCAGGCTGCCAGTCATGGAAACGCGTGGCGTTCAGATCCGCCAGCTTGTCGCTAATTCCCATCAGCTTGCCAATTTGCGGAGCAGAGAGTTGGCGCGCCACGTGAATAAGCTGCTGAGAGTGATCCAGCAGTTCGGGCAATGTATGACGTGTCGTTGCCAGCGGACTTTGGTAGTCGAGCGTTTTTGCAGGTGAAATCAGAATCAGCATATCCAGTCCTTGCAGGAAATTTACTGCGACTTTAGCAAAAAAAACGACAGAATTGATCGATGGTTGCGATTGCCGCGCTATCCGCGCGGCGTCTCATCCCAGCTTTCGGGCGCAAGTTGTTGTCTGATATCAGGATAACGGCGCGGATCGAATTCTGGGCGCACCCCGAGTTTGCGTTGGCGTAGATAGTCGCAGGCGATCGTCTGCACAACCGGTGAAAGCAGCAGAATCGCCGTCAGGTTAGTGATGGCCATACACGCCATAATGATGTCCGCCAACTGCCAGATCAGCGGAACGCTGACTAACGTTCCGCCGATAACGGTGCTAACGGTGGCGATCCGTAATAGCCAGATGACGCGGATATTGTCCAGCTTCAGGAAAACGAGGTTGTTTTCCGCATAGATGTAGTTGGCCACGATAGAGCTAAAGGCAAACAGAATCACAATTAACGCCACGAATCCGGCACCCCATTCTCCCGTCACTGAAACCATCGCTTTCTGAAGTAACTGGATGCCTTCCATCGGTACATAGCTGGCGTCATTACCCGCCAACAGAACAATCATCGCGCTGGCCGTACAGAGAATCAGCGTATCAACTAATACTCCGATCATTTGCACAATGCCTTGTGCCGCAGGATGCGGAGGCCAGGATGCTGCTGACGCGGCCGCGTTCGGAGTTGATCCCATTCCGGCCTCATTAGAAAACATACCGCGTTGAAAGCCGCTGGCAATGGCCTGGCTTAGTGTATACCCGGCGGCACCGGCTGCGGCTTCCTGCCAGCCAAAGGCACTTTTTATAATGGTCATGATAATGCCGGGGAGCTGTCCGAAATGCCACAGACAGATGACGATGCTGCAACCGACCCACAACAGCGCCATCATCGGAACGAACCATTGCATCAGGCGGGCAACGCCTTTAATGCCGCCAATGATTGCCAATAATGACACTATTGCCAGTGCGATACCGGTAAAGAGGGGAGGGATATCAAAAGCAAAGGTCAGCGCATGAGAGACCGAATTTGCCTGAACGCTGTTAAAAATCAGACCATAAGCAATGAGTAAAAAGATGGCAAAAAGAACGCCCATCCAGCGCATGCCCAGCCCACGCTCCATATACCACGCAGGACCGCCGCGAAACTGTCCCTTGCTGTCGCGCTCTTTATACAGTTGGGCAAGAGAGCTCTCGGCAAATGACGTCGCCATACCAATGATCGCCGAGACCCACATCCAGAACACGGCTCCCGCGCCGCCAGCGGCAATCGCCAACGCCACGCCCGCCAGATTTCCGCTACCGATACGTGCGGCAAGACTGGTGCATAAAGCCTGAAAGGAAGTTAAACCGCCCGGCTGCGGGCTGATGCTGTTTTTAAGACTTTTGCCAAACTGGCGAATATAGCGAAACTGAATAAACCCTGTACGCCAGGTGAACCAACATCCTGCGCCAAGCAGGAGGTAGATCATCACCGATCCCCAGAGTATTTCATTAATAAATGAGAAAAAATCAGGCATTAACATCCCTCTTGTTGATGCCGGTAAGCGCGAATATTCCCATGTAAGCGCTACCAATAATCGACCAGTATATACCTTATAGGGTGATTGATTGCGGGAGTTTATCATAACAATCGTTATATCCCTTAATTGCGCATCACAGGCTTGGCGATGCGTAATCAGGGCTGAGCGGCTGGTCGGACAATCCAGGCGGTTGCGCTGAGAGTGCGTCGTGCTATCATCAGGGAAGATCGGTTACATCCCCCTAACAAGCTGTTTAAAGAGAATCGCTATCATGACGGACAAATTGACCTCCCTTCGTCAGTTCACCACAGTAGTGGCCGACACCGGAGACATCGCGGCAATGAAGCTGTATCAGCCTCAGGATGCCACAACTAACCCTTCTCTCATTCTTAACGCAGCGCAGATCCCGGAATACCGCAAGCTGATTGATGACGCTGTAGCCTGGGCTAAGCAGCAGAGCAACGACCGTGCGCAGCAGGTCGTCGACGCGACCGACAAGCTGGCAGTAAATATCGGTCTGGAGATCCTGAAACTGGTCCCAGGTCGTATCTCCACTGAAGTTGACGCTCGTCTGTCCTACGACACCGACGCGTCCATCGCTAAAGCAAAACGCCTGATCAAAATGTACAACGATGCTGGCATCAGCAACGATCGCATCCTGATTAAACTGGCTTCAACCTGGCAGGGCATCCGTGCCGCTGAGCAGCTGGAAAAAGAAGGCATCAACTGTAACCTGACTCTGCTGTTCTCCTTCGCGCAGGCGCGTGCATGTGCAGAAGCTGGCGTATATCTGATTTCTCCGTTCGTTGGCCGTATTCTTGACTGGTACAAAGCCAATACCGACAAGAAAGAGTATGCACCGGCAGAAGATCCGGGTGTGGTTTCCGTAACGGAAATCTACGAGTACTACAAACAGCACGGTTACGAAACCGTAGTTATGGGTGCGAGCTTCCGTAACATCGGCGAAATCATTGAGCTGGCAGGCTGCGATCGTCTGACGATTGCTCCGGCACTGCTGAAAGAACTGGCGGAAAGCGAAGGTGCTATCGAACGTAAACTGTCTTTCTCCGGCGAAGTGAAAGCGCGCCCTGCACGCATCACCGAAGCTGAGTTCCTGTGGCAGCATAACCAGGATCCGATGGCTGTAGACAAACTGGCGGACGGTATCCGTAAGTTTGCTGTAGACCAGGGTAAACTGGAAAAAATGATCGGCGATCTGCTGTAATCATTAGTGCGTGGCCCTGATATGGGTCACGCTACCTCTTCTGAAACCTGTCTGTCCTTCCCTTCGCAGTGTATCATTCTGTTTAACGAGACTGTTTAAACGGAATAATCATGAATACTTTACGCATTGGCCTGGTTTCCATTTCTGACCGTGCTTCCAGCGGCGTTTACCAGGATAAAGGTATCCCGGCCCTTGAAGAGTGGCTGGCGTCAGCCCTTACCACCCCTTTTGAGCTGCAAACGCGATTGATCCCGGATGAACAGGCGATCATCGAACAGACCTTATGCGAGCTGGTAGACGAAATGAGTTGTCATCTGGTGCTGACTACCGGCGGAACGGGTCCGGCCCGTCGTGACGTAACGCCTGATGCGACGCTTGCCGTAGCCGACCGTCAGATGCCGGGCTTTGGTGAACAGATGCGCCAGATAAGCCTGCACTTTGTGCCAACGGCGATTCTTTCCCGTCAGGTTGGCGTGATTCGCAAGCAGGCGTTGATCCTGAATCTGCCTGGGCAGCCAAAATCGATCAAAGAGACGCTGGAAGGTGTGAAAGATGCCGACGGTAAGGTTATCGTGCCGGGTATTTTTGCAAGTGTACCGTATTGTATACAGCTATTAGATGGGCCGTATGTGGAAACCGTAGCGACTGTTGTAGCATCTTTTCGTCCTAAAAGCGCAATACGCGATACAAAAGCCTGAAAGTAGCCCGATCGTGACATAAGTGCCAATGACAGTGGAGTATTGAATTGTTTACGATATAGTAATTTTTGCTTTACATATATCGACGAACAGATTCAATTACTTCACTGACTCATGGTTTGCTATGTCACAACACACTCGACCGCTGAATCGCCAGGATTATAAAACCCTTACGCTTGCTGCCCTTGGTGGTGCGCTTGAGTTTTATGATTTCATTATCTTTGTCTTCTTTGCCGCTGTTGTTGGCGAGCTCTTCTTCCCCGCAGACATCCCTGAATGGCTACGTCAGGTGCAAACCTTCGGCATTTTTGCCGCCGGCTATCTGGCGCGTCTGCTGGGGGGCATCATCATGGCGCACTTTGGCGATCTGGTCGGGCGCAAGAAAATGTTCACCCTGAGCATTTTGCTGATGGCGATACCGACGCTGGCGATTGGCCTGTTGCCTACTTACGCCTCAATGGGGATCCTCGCGCCGCTGCTGTTACTGCTGATGCGTATTTTGCAAGGCGCTGCCATCGGCGGAGAAGTTCCGGGCGCGTGGGTGTTCGTGGCGGAGCATGTACCGGAGCGTCGCATCGGCATTGCCTGCGGAACGCTGACTGCCGGCCTGACGGTGGGAATTCTGCTGGGGTCAGTGGTTGCGACGCTGGTGAACACCAGCCTGACGCAGCAGGCGGTGCATGATTACGGCTGGCGTATTCCTTTCCTGCTGGGGGGCGTGTTTGGGCTGGTGGCGATGTACCTGCGTCGTTGGCTGCAGGAGACACCCATATTTCTCGAAATGCAGCAACGTAAAGCGTTGGCGCAAGAGCTACCGGTGAAGTCAGTGGTGAGCAAACATAAAAAAGCGGTGGTTATTTCAATGCTGCTGACCTGGCTGCTATCGGCTGGGATTGTGGTGGTGATCCTGATGTCACCAGTCTGGTTGCAGAAGCAGTATGGCTTTGCGCCGGCGCTAACGTTGCAAGCCAACAGTGTCGCTACCATTATGCTGTGCGTCGGTTGTCTGCTGGCCGGGTTTATTGTCGATCGGGTCGGCGCCAGCAAAACCTTTATTGTCGGCAGCCTGATGCTGGCCTGTTCAAGCTGGTTTTTCTATCACCTGACCGGCAGCCATCCCCAGCATTTGTTCCTGTTATACGGGCTGGTGGGGTTATGCGTTGGCGTGGTGGGGGCTGTGCCTTATGTGATGGTGCGCGCGTTTCCGGCGGAAGTCCGCTTTACCGGAATATCCTTTTCTTACAACGTGTCGTACGCCATTTTTGGTGGTCTGACGCCAATCGCCGTCACGATGTTAATGAGCGTGTCGCCGATGGCTCCGGCCTGGTATGTGCTGGCGTTATCGCTGGTAGGGCTAGGTTTGGGGATTTGGCTGCGACAGGATCTTTATCATCGCGATTCGAGCGTACAGGCAGAGTTACAGCGCTTGTAAGGAATATCCCCCCGTCAGGGGGGATAGCGTCAGATTAGTGCGCTTCACCAATCGGCAGGATGGTACGGCCAAATTGTTCGTTCAGCACTTCACCCATCGCCAGGTAAATGGCGCTTGCGCCACACACTAAGCCTACCCAGCCAGCAACGTGAATGATCGCTTCGTTACCCGCAATGTTGCCCACGGCCAGCAGGGCGAACAGCACTGTCAGGCTCAGGAACACGAACTGCAGCATGCGCGCCGCTTTCAGCGTACCGATGAACATGAACAGAGTGAACACGCCCCACAGACCGAGGTAAGCGCCCAGGAACTGACCATTGGTTGCATCCGCCAGGCCCATTTTCGGCATCAGCAGGATCGCAACCAGCGTCAGCCAGAACGAACCGTAGGAGGTAAAGGCGGTTAAACCGAAGGTGTTGCCTTTTTTATATTCCAGCAGTCCGGCAAAAATTTGCGCGATACCGCCGTAGAAAATGCCCATCGCCAGAATAATAACGTCCAGAGCGAAGAAACCCGCGTTGTGCAGGTTAAGCAGAATGGTGGTCATGCCAAAGCCCATCAGGCCCAGCGGTGCCGGATTAGCCAACTTAGTGTTGCCCATAATTCCTCAAAATCATCATTGATTGAATGGTGAAATAGTTTCCCCGAATAACGATCGCTGTCTTCGGGGCGCGGCATGATAATCAGGGGAGAGGGCACTGTCTATGATCTAACGAAGGGTAAATGAATTATTTTCCCTGTGATGGGCATCACGCTTGCCAGTTACGGCGGTGCTGCTCAGCAGAAGGCTCATAAGCAGGCTGGCGGAAAGGGTTAACACAGATTTCATGGAGTTTCTCTTTGACGGCTGCAAAAGTGTGTGACTTCAGACCATATTACCGTCGTCATAAAAACGATTCATGCTCGTAATCTTTTCTTTTTATTACAATTTTTATGTGAATAACTTTCCTGATTTAATTGGTTGTATGAATTAATTCTGGTTGGCGACTATTCATTTTTCTCTCTTTTTGCCTTTTTTCTGCGAATTTAATGCCACAAGGCTAAAAAAATTTTTCATGCCCCCCTTGATGACGTGGGTTACGACCCCATCTTGTAGACAACCGCAGTGGTGAGTCTGAAAAAAAACGATTCAGGGTAGTTGAAACCGCACGTTTCGCCCTTATTACAGATTCACAACCACATGATGACCGAATTTTTAGTGGAGACGTTTAGATGGGTAAAATTATTGGTATCGACCTGGGTACTACCAACTCTTGTGTAGCGATTATGGATGGCACTACTGCACGTGTGCTGGAGAACGCCGAGGGCGATCGCACCACGCCTTCTATCATTGCTTATACCCAGGATGGTGAAACTCTGGTTGGTCAGCCGGCTAAACGTCAGGCAGTGACAAACCCGCAAAACACCCTGTTTGCGATTAAACGCCTGATTGGCCGCCGCTTCCAGGACGAAGAAGTGCAGCGTGATGAAGCCATCATGCCGTACAAAATCATCGGTGCTGACAACGGTGATGCATGGATTGACGTAAAAGGTCAGAAAATGGCACCGCCGCAGATTTCTGCTGAAGTGCTGAAAAAAATGAAGAAAACGGCTGAAGATTACCTGGGTGAACCGGTAACTGAAGCAGTTATCACCGTACCTGCATATTTTAACGATGCTCAGCGTCAGGCAACCAAAGACGCCGGCCGTATCGCAGGTCTGGAAGTAAAACGTATCATCAACGAACCAACCGCAGCTGCACTGGCTTACGGTCTGGATAAAGAAGTCGGCAACCGTACTATCGCGGTTTATGACTTGGGTGGTGGTACTTTCGATATCTCTATTATCGAAATCGACGAAGTTGACGGTGAAAAAACCTTCGAAGTTCTGGCAACCAACGGTGATACCCACCTGGGTGGTGAAGACTTCGATAGCCGTATGATCAACTACCTGGTTGACGAATTTAAGAAAGATCAGGGTATCGACCTGCGTAACGACCCGCTGGCGATGCAGCGTCTGAAAGAAGCCGCTGAGAAAGCGAAGATCGAACTGTCTTCCGCTCAGCAGACCGACGTGAACCTGCCGTATATCACTGCAGACGCGACTGGTCCGAAACATATGAACATCAAGGTGACCCGTGCGAAACTGGAAAGCCTGGTTGAAGACCTGGTTAACCGTTCTATCGAGCCGCTGAAAGTTGCTCTGCAGGATGCTGGTCTGTCTGTTTCCGACGTTCAGGACGTTATCCTGGTCGGTGGTCAGACTCGTATGCCGATGGTACAGAAGAAAGTTGCTGAGTTCTTCGGTAAAGAGCCGCGTAAAGACGTTAACCCGGACGAAGCTGTGGCAATCGGTGCTGCCGTTCAGGGTGGTGTATTGACCGGTGATGTGAAAGACGTGCTGCTGCTGGACGTTACCCCGCTGTCTCTGGGTATCGAAACCATGGGTGGCGTGATGACTGCACTGATCGCGAAAAACACCACTATCCCGACCAAGCACAGCCAGGTGTTCTCTACCGCTGAAGACAACCAGTCTGCGGTAACCATCCACGTGCTGCAGGGTGAACGTAAACGTGCCGCTGATAACAAAGATCTGGGTCAATTTAACCTGGATGGCATCAGCCCGGCTCCGCGCGGTATGCCGCAGATCGAAGTTACTTTTGACATCGATGCCGACGGTATCCTGCACGTTTCCGCGAAAGACAAAAATAGCGGTAAAGAGCAGAAGATCACCATCAAGGCTTCTTCTGGTCTGAACGAAGAAGAAATTCAGAAAATGGTTCGTGAAGCAGAAGCGAACGCAGAATCTGACCGTAAGTTTGAAGAGCTGGTTCAGACCCGTAACCAGGGTGACCATCTGCTGCACAGCACTCGCAAGCAGGTTGAAGAAGCAGGCGACAAACTGCCGGCTGATGACAAAACTGCCATCGAGTCTGCACTGACTGCGCTGGAAACTTCTCTGAAAGGCGAAGACAAAGCGGATATCGAAGCGAAAATGCAGGCGCTGGCACAGGTTTCCCAGAAACTGATGGAAATCGCTCAGCAGCAGCACGCACAGCAGCAGGCTGGCGCAGCAGGTGCTGATGCTTCTGCAAACAACGCGAAAGATGACGACGTTGTCGACGCTGAGTTTGAAGAAGTGAAAGACAAAAAATAATCGCCCTTTGAACGGGTAATTACTGGCACGGGCGAAGAGGTTTCCTCTCCGCCCGTGCACGCATGTTAGGGGCAGATAAAAAGAGATGGCTAAGCAAGACTATTACGAGATTTTAGGCGTTTCCAAATCAGCGGAAGAGCGTGAAATCAAAAAGGCCTACAAGCGCCTGGCCATGAAATATCACCCGGACCGCAACCAGGGTGATAAAGAGGCCGAAGCCAAGTTTAAAGAGATCAAAGAAGCGTACGAGATCCTCACCGATGCGCAAAAACGTGCGGCTTATGATCAGTACGGCCATGCAGCGTTTGAGCAAGGCGGTATGGGCGGCGGCGGCGGTTTTGGCGGCGGGGCCGACTTCAGCGATATCTTTGGTGACGTGTTTGGCGATATCTTTGGCGGCGGTCGCGGTCGTCAGCGCGCCTCACGTGGTGCTGATTTACGTTACAACATGGATCTCACTCTGGAAGAAGCCGTGCGTGGCGTCACCAAAGAGATCCGTATTCCGACGCTGGAAGAGTGTGATGTTTGCCACGGCAGCGGTGCGAAGGCGGGCACGCAACCCCAGACCTGTCCAACCTGTCACGGTTCTGGTCAGGTGCAGATGCGTCAGGGCTTTTTTGCCGTACAGCAGACCTGTCCACACTGTCAGGGCCGCGGTACGTTGATTAAAGACCCGTGCAACAAATGCCATGGTCATGGTCGCGTTGAGAAGAGCAAAACGCTGTCCGTTAAGATCCCGGCTGGGGTTGATACTGGCGACCGTATTCGTTTAGCGGGTGAAGGTGAAGCCGGTGAACATGGCGCGCCAGCAGGCGATTTGTACGTTCAGGTGCAGGTAAAACAGCACCCAATTTTCGAACGTGAAGGCAATAACCTGTACTGCGAAGTGCCGATTAACTTTGCGATGGCAGCGCTGGGCGGCGAGATTGAAGTGCCGACGCTGGATGGGCGCGTGAAGTTAAAAATCCCGGGCGAAACGCAGACCGGCAAACTGTTCCGCATGCGTGGTAAAGGCGTTAAGTCAGTACGCGGCGGCGCACAGGGCGATCTGCTGTGCCGTGTGGTGGTTGAAACCCCGGTAGGCCTCAACGACAAGCAGAAGCAGTTGCTGAAAGATCTGCAGGACAGCTTTGGCGGCCCGACCGGCGAGCAAAACAGTCCGCGCTCTAAAAGCTTCTTCGACGGTGTGAAGAAATTTTTTGACGATTTGACGCGCTAATTTACAGCTGTCTTATTAATTAAAAGGCCTTGGATTGAAGAATCCTGGGCTTTTTATTTTTGTATCGAATACAAAAATAATGAGTTAGATATAAAGAATAAATCTTCAGGAAAAATGATGAGAAATGATTTTTTAAAATAAAGATTTTCTTCTATTTTTTGCTCAGTTAATAGAAGAAAAGGTGAGTGAAATGCTTGTGCGCGAAAATGATTTTGACTTCAATTTAATTAAGATATTTAATGCCGTTGTGGAGTCCGGAAACGCTTCTCGAGCTTCCGAGAGATTATCCATAACACCAGCTGCTGTTTCTCAGGCGTTAAGTCGATTACAGAATATTTATTCATTTAAGCTCTTTGAACGAACCCGAAAAGGGTTGACGCCTACGAAAAAAGGATTGGAACTCCATAAGGCCTATAGCCATGTTGTGAATGTAATCAACGCTACATATTCACTTTCAAAGATTAACTACGATCCTCCAGCAATAACTTTATTAGGGAGTGATATTGGGTGATGCTGCCAACTTACTGATTTAGTGTATGATGGTGTTTTTGAGGTGCTCCAGTGGCTTCTGTTTCTATCAGTTGTCCCTCCTGCTCAGCTACTGAAGGCGTAGTGCGTAACGGTAAAAGTACTGCCGGACATCAGCGCTATCTCTGCTCTCACTGCCGTAAAACATGGCAGCTACAGTTCACTTACACCGCCTCTCAGCCCGGTACACACCAGAAAATCATTGATATGGCCATGAATGGCGTCGGATGCCGCGCCAGTGCACGAATTATGGGCATTGGCCTCAACACGATTTTACGACACTTAAAAAACTCAGGCCGCAGTCGGTAAACTCACGTATACAACCGGGCAGTGACGTCATTGTTTGCGCGGAAATGGACGAACAGTGGGGTTACGTCGGCGCTAAATCCCGCCAGCGCTGGTTGTTTTACGCGTATGACAGGATACGGAGGACGGTTGTGGCGCACGTATTCGGTGAACGCACGTTGGCCACGCTGGAGCGTCTTCTTGGCCTGCTGTCGGCCTTTGAGGTCGTGGTATGGATGACGGATGGCTGGCCGCTTTATGAATCACGCCTGAAGGGAGAACTGCACGTTATCAGCAAGCGATATACGCAGCGCATTGAGCGGCATAACCTGAATCTGAGGCAGCATCTGGCAAGGCTGGGCAGGAAGTCACTGTCGTTCTCAAAATCGGTGGAGCTGCATGACAAAGTCATCGGGCATTATCTGAACATAAAACACTATCAATAAGTTGGAGTCATTACCTGATATTGTAGAGAATTATTATCTCCATCATTTTATTAGGAATGATGAGTTAATTGAAAAGTATGAAATAAATCATTATGCAGTAAATAAAAATAGCGAAGATACTTTGGCTGAAATGTTACTTTCTGGAGTGGGTGATATTTTAATTAATCTTTCACCACCAAAAAACTTTGATATTGAAGTTCATCTTATTGACGTCTTTAGGCAATATGTTTGTATTTGTGGCAACGACAATCCACTATCAATCTTAGAGCAAATCTCACTACACCATTTTTATACTTTTTCACATGCGGTATATCAATCTGATATGTTCTCTCCGGAAGTAATGGTTTATACCAATAGCGTTGATCATAGAACAGAACGTAAAATAGGTTATCGCAGCGATTCTATGTTAGGGGTAGTCAATATAGTAGAAACAACAAATATGATCTGCATTGTACCTCTTGAGTTGGCTTCATTTTTTAAATATACCAGAGGGTATAATATTAAAATATTATCACTGCCTGATGAAATATTTTTTAAAACAATCCCTGTTTATGCATCTTTATATAAAAAAAGCAAATATTATGTTGTGCTTAGAGAGTGGATAGTGATACTGCAATCTAAATATTCATCTATAAATGATCGGGATAATTTATGTCAATGATAATAAGTTCAGAACCTGCCTTAAAATATATTATAGAGCTAGAGACTATTCTTGCGATTATTATCGTGAGTGCTTGGGGGGGAGTCGTTAGCTATCTCATGAGAGAAGCCCGGGGACGAAAGAAAAAAAATATAGCAGGATGTTTAAAACAAGTCATTATTTCATGTTTTACAGGTTTTTTACTCTCTGGCATTGCTCTTGATAAAGGTGCTGGTATAAATATGATACTCATATTGTCAGGGCTGGGAGGGGTTTTTGCTGGGCCCGTACTGAAAATGTTGAAAGATAAACTGGCACAGGTTTTTGCTAAGTGAGCTGTATTGCCCGTCCATGGGCATTACCATACTTAAAGCAAGTAAAATCTTAGTGTGATATATAGAATTATTGTAATAAATAAAATCATTGCATAATAATACAGAAACGGTTTCTGCAGGAAATGATGTTTGCTATTTAAGCATTTTATTTCTATGTTTTCATTAATCTGTACTCCTTGACGTGGAATTGTAATGAACAAATTGTCAATGCCAAAAATTCTCAGGTCTTTTCTGACCAGATAGAGTAGTTGAGTCAGATTAGCATCACTTATAAATGTACTCCTGTCCTCCCATAATGCTTCCGCAATATGATTTTTCCTTATCACCAGTTCTTGCGCATGAGTTAGGATGAAATTTAAACATTTAGAACGCATATGAGTAAGTTTTATAGTTCGCTTCCCATCTTTACTTTTTAATTCATGGCTGGCGTTATCATACATACAACTATTTTTAATAATGTAAATGGTCATTTATATACCATGGTTAGTTTAATGTGTTCAGAAATATTAAATACAAATTTTCTGTTATTCAATACATATGCATACCTGTTGCATGTAAAAACGATACGTGTCACATAAGTTATGATATTTTTAGTTTGTATTAATTTTAAATTAAATAGGAGTTATTTATTTAATTGGCCATTAGGGGGGTAGGGAGGCATTATTGAGTTTTTTGACATAGGCTGAATGGCAATTTATAGACTTTTATTTGGGGATATATGGCATAGCATATTAATAGATGGTTTTATAGTCACATAAATTTTTTGTTTCTTCATAAAGATGTTTTTTTAGATTATTTTATTACTAGTTATTTGTACGAATACTACGGTTCTGTTTATCTTACCAGCTATCGGGATTATATAGCCGATTGGAAATGAAAACTTTTTGTGAAAGGATAGAGATATGCAAATTAATAAATTACAAATTAGTCAACCAGAACCTCGTATGCCAGTTAACCAGAAAATTGATGTTGATAACGCAACGGTGCTTTCGCATAATGCAATCTATCAAACACTCCTCTCTGCAGTGATGGAAACTAATGATTATGATAATGCCATAGTTACGTTAGATCCTTATAGTACGGCACCTTTAAGCCTATATCTGGGTATTTGGGGGAAATTGAATGAAGATATCAAAATTAATGTGCAGGATAGCAAGGGGATAACGGTAGCTGTATCCTGGACCTACAGCATGCAGACCGGTGCAAACCTGATTCCAGTTTCGGGTCTGGTTGCCGGGGAGGATAATGTCGTTACCTTAATCTCAGGTGCGCAGATTGTTGGGCAATACACGGTAACCCCATCAGCATTGCCGCCATCGGATTCTGCTGATATCAGTCTTGGCTTCCCTGTCATCACTGTGACAAAGTCAGTTGACGATTCCTCATTAGTTGCAGATGGCCTTTATTTTTCAACATATTTTGATCGCTATAATCTTGCCTTTGATCAAAATGGCATCGTTCGTTGGTATGTCTCTCAGGCAATTCCTTCTTATAACTTTGTCCGAACAGACAGCGGGCATTTCCTGGCTACGTCACAAGGAATTAATCACTGCCTGGATATGTACGAATTTGACGTAATGGGCAGAGTATATGCAGTCTATCTCCTTGATAATGAGTTTCATCACTCCATTCTGCCATTAGAGAACAATCTGGCTATTGCCCCCTCGGAATATACTAATGGACGTCCAGATGATTACTCAACAGGTAAAGATGGTGTTTCCATTATCGATCTCACTTCAGGGCTTGAGGTTGCTTATTATGACATGTTAAACGTGATGGACTATTCTCGTTCGCCACGTCCATCAGGAAGTGCACCGGGTCAATCGGCTACGATGGATGACTGGCTGCATATCAACCAGAGCTATATTAATACAACCAATAATGTGCTGGTTTCATCAGGGCGTCACCAAAGTGCCATCTTCGGTGTTGATGTCGACTCGGGCCAACTGCGTTTTATTATGTCTGATCATGAAGACTGGGCCTCCGACTTTGAGGAATACTTGCTGACACCAGTCGATGAGTCAGGTAATCCGCTGTTTGATTTTTCTACTCAAGATGGAATTGATTTAGCGAACAGTAATTTCTGGACATGGGGGCAGCATAATATCGTAGAGATTCCAAATGCTGAGATCGGTATTCTGGAGTTTTTAGTTTTTGACAATGGAAATTATCGTTCTCGAGACGATGCCAGGAGCTTGTTGCCAAAGGATAACTTTAGCCGGGTAGTTCAGTTTAGAATAGATCTAAACACGATGACGGTAACACGCTCGTATGAATATGGGAAAGACGAGGTTGGTAGCAGGGGCTACAGCAGCTTCGTAAGTGCCAAGCATTTATTGAGCAATGGTAATCTGGTCATCCATTTTGGTGCAAGCACCATGGATGAAAATGGTCGTCCTCTATCTGCCCAACCGGGATACAGTGATATTGTGGATCCGCAAGATGGAAGTCAGGCGCTGGGGATGTTGGTATTACAAGAGATCAATAAGCAGACGAAACAGCTTCTTTTTGAGGCGACGGTAACGTCAGGTTATTATAAAAATGCTGAAGTAAATGGTGATGATTATCGTTATGATATTTCTGCTTTCAGAGTTTATAAACTGCCATTATTTTGATAAGTAAAAATGAATGCGGCCATGATTGTGGCCGCATTATGTATTAAATGATCTTACTAAAAAATCATTTGCTAATATCGTCAACACGCATTGTGTGATCAGGAACAATGTTCTTCACATGCTCCATGTAATCGATTATTGCCTGAGCGGTTTGTAATCCCTTAATGTATTCAACATTTTTACTATTGGTGAAACTAAATCCACCACCGCCTTTCCCGATAAAAGAATCCAGAGCAATAGTATAAAATTGACTGTCTTCTACCGGTTTTCCTTTAATATTAAACGAAACAATACGCTGCCCCAACGGTTTTGTGCTGTCGTATTTAAACTGTACCGTTTTTGACGCGTGTAGCGTCCCATTTTTCAAATCTGCGGCATGAGACATAATTGACCTGAGATCTTTACCGCTGATCTCCACACTCATTACATCATTAGTGAATGGATACATGCTCAATACATCACCATATGTAATGTTGCCTTTGGGTAATTCGGAACGAATACCGCCAGCATTATAGAATGAGGCATCGGCGTAAGGTACCTTATACATCAAAGCATCAGTAATTAAATTACCTGTAGTAGCAGATTCACCATAAGAACGGGTCAAAATCTCAGGTGAGTAGGCGACGACTCTGTCGGTAATTTTCTTAACTTTATTGTTCCACTCATCGATTTTTGCCTGTGTTTGCGGATCAGGCTTATAGGTATCTGCGTACATCGTGATTAGCTTACCATTGTAGCTATCCACTTTTTTGGTTTCAGGGTTCCAGTCGAGGACTAACTTGCCTAACTCAATCGTGTAGGCATTAGTTGAAACCACCAACGTATCGCCGACTTTAATGGGTTCTGGAGTACCTTTATGGGCATGGCCGGTGATCAGTACGTTCAACCCGTAGCCTTCAAGCGTTTTAGCCATTTCAACGTCAGCTTTCAGCGCACGGGCAACGTCTTCATCACCACCGCTGGATTGACGACCCGGTACACCTTCATGCGCGAGCAGTACTGTCAGGTCAACTTTCCCTTTCAATTCTTCCAGTTGTTTCTTCACATACGGTACGGGATCCTGGCAGTCAACACCTTCACGGACGCCTGCGGCAATTGCTTCATAAAATGCCGAAACGCCGTGCATCCCAATAACACCAATTTTCAAACCATTTTTTTCGACGATGGTATAAGGTGTTTTAATTAATGGTTTATCACTATTGCTGTAAAACACGTTGTTGAGCAGTACCGGAAATTTAAGTTTACTCAGTTGTGTGACTAGATTTTCATGTCCATGGTCAAACTCATGATTTCCTACCGAAACGGCATCATAGGGCATGGTATTCAAAATATCGATAATGGCTTCACCTTTGGTTAAGGTGCTGATATAAGGGCCAGTAAAATAGTCACCTGCATCAAAGAAAAAAACATCTTTATCTTTTTCTTTGGCATCCTTAACTATTTTAGAGATAGGAGCAAATCCTCCTACCTCACGTGTCTTCGACACAGAAGGAATAATCCCAGGTGTAACGTGAGCATGCAAATCATTTGTGTAGTAAATGGTAATATCTCTGGCATCTGCGGTAAAGGTTATAGCAGATGATAAACCAATACATAAAGATAAGAGGGACAACGAGAATTTATTATTCATATTCATATTCCATTTATTCGATATATTGACAATTACACTTCACCGCATCTGATATATCGGATGCAGAGTTTCAAACTGGGTTATTACTTTTTATTTATTTTGATAGTAATCAGAACTCGAAGCCAATCATATAATTCATACGGTCACCATAATCTTTATAACCTAATTTATTATTAAAGTAACGATAGGATACCGATGCAGTCCAGCTAGGTATAAATTTCCATGTGAAAGTCACAGCGCCATTCAGGCCAGTATGTCCACCTTGTTGCTCTGCATAGGCATCATTACGATCCATTTCAATTTCATTCCAGTTGGAAACAGCAAATTTTTCGTTAAACATTTCAAAATTATATGTAGCAACCCAACCAAGTACATATCCGTTAAGGCCAGTAGCCTGACCGTATTTTTTTGACGTATAGTCGTTGGATAAATTGTGTATAGCCACATAGGGTTTAATGAACCATGATTTTTCTACCAGACCAAGGTAGCCGACCCCATACATCATATTCAATTCATCACCAAACGTGTTCTCCATCGACATATAGAGTTTGGTCATCAACGTAAAATCAGAACCTTCTATCGGACGATAATGTCCGAGAAACTGAGTAACGTGGTTCCGTCCTTCGACTGGATGGTTGAGAACGTTCATTTCGTAAAATGAAGCAAATTCACCTCTGTCGAAAACGGCGCCAAAATCAGCCACCGCTTTCCACACTTCACCACGATCGACGTTTACGAAACCTTTATTCCAGTCACCATACCCGAGACTAATTTTCCCATATACGCGTTTTAGTTCAGCTGAATGACCATTAAAACAGGCTAAGATAAGGCATGCACCAAGTAGACTATTAATGTATTTTTTGTTCATGCTCAGCTCCGTGAGGTAAAGAAAATAATAAAGTGTAATGCTTTTGAAAAAAAGGAAGTCTATTGGTTGATGTTTTGTTTGTGAGTGATAGGTGTCGCAAAAATACCAGTGTTCGAATATTAATTTGAGAAAGTGTCGGGAGGTGTTGTTTTTTTTATGCTAACTTTATGTTTTTTTGAATATAAGGCGTGTTACCGGAGTAACGCGAATCTTTTTTTATCGATGCTTTTGATATTCTTTTTGTATGACTTATTCGCTATTAGCAACTTAGTGCCGAGAAAACAACATATGCTGACATTAACGAGATATAGAGAGGGTCAGGGAGGTGTTTGGGATCTTCGTCACTTGTTATTGTGCAGTTTTTTAATAGAATTTTCTGGTAAGTTTATATAAATAAAAGTGATATTTTAATTATTAATATAGCGCCTGTGAATGTATTTGTTTCTTTATTTTTTTCAATCACTCTTTATTGCATGCTGATGTAATAGTGAGTGCCAGAAATCAACCGAAAATATTAAGCCTTTTGGCAAGTTTATTGCGTAATTGGTGATGTGATAATTCAAAGGAGTTGAAATGAAAAGAACTGTTGTTGCCAGTATGATCGGACTGGCCTTATGTGCCGGAAGCGTATCGTCAACCGCGCAGGCTGCTACGGATAAACGTCCTAACTTAGTCATCATTCTTGCTGACGATTTAGGCTATGGCGATCTCGCGACTTATGGCCATCAAATCGTCAAAACCCCTAATATCGACAAGCTGGCGCAGGAAGGGGTGAAATTTACCGACTACTATGCACCTGCGCCGCTGTGTTCTCCTTCTCGTGCTGGTTTATTAACGGGGCGTATGCCGTTTCGTACCGGGATACGCTCATGGATCCCTGAAGGGAAAGACGTCGCATTAGGGCGCAATGAATTGACGATTGCTAATCTGCTGAAAGAGCAGGGCTACGACACGGCGATAATGGGCAAATTACACCTGAATGCCGGAGGAGATCGCACCGATCAGCCGCAAGCGAACGATATGGGATTCGATTACACTCTGGTGAATGCTGCCGGGTTCGTAACGGACTCAACTTTAGATACCGCAACAGAGCGCCCGCGTCATGGCATGGTACATCCAACCGGTTTTGTGCGTAATGGCAAGCCGATTGGCAGAGCGGAGACCTTCAGTGGAGAATTAGTAAGCTCTGAAGTCGTGAACTGGTTGGACAATAAGAAAGATGATAAGCCGTTTTTCTTATACGTCGCCTTCACAGAAGTTCATAGCCCACTGGCATCGCCGAAAAAGTATCTCGATATGTATTCACAAAACATGAGCGACTACCAGAAACAGCATCCGGATCTGTTCTACGGAGATTGGGCTGATAAACCGTGGCGCGGCACGGGAGAATATTACGCCAATATCAGCTATATGGATGCGCAGGTCGGTAAAGTAATGGATAAGATTAAGGCAATGGGTGAAGAAGATAACACCATTGTCATTTTTACCAGCGATAACGGACCGGTCACACGCGAGGCTCGCAAAGTGTATGAACTGAACCTGGCGGGCGAAACGGATGGGCTTCGCGGTCGTAAAGACAATTTGTGGGAAGGCGGCATCCGTGTTCCTGCAATCATCAAGTATGGTAAACATATTCCGCAGGGGATGGTAACGGATACGCCGGTTTATGGTCTCGACTGGATGCCGACGCTGGCAAATATGATGGATTTTAAACTGCCAACAGATCGTACCTACGATGGGCAGTCTCTGGTGCCATTACTGGAACAGAAAACGTTAGCGCGTCAGAAGCCACTCATTTTTGGTATTGATATGCCATTCCAGGATGATCCAACGGATGAGTGGGCTATTCGCGATGGTGACTGGAAAATGATCATCAATCGCGAAAATAAACCTAAATACCTCTACAACCTGAAAAAAGATCGTTTTGAAACCCTTAATCAGATTGGCAAGCAGCCTGATATCGAAAAACAGCTGTACGGTAAGTTCCTGAAGTACAAAAAGGATATTGATAACGATTCCTTAATGAAAGCCCGAGGTGAAAAACCGACGCCGGTAACCTGGGGTTAATCGGATAACAACAAAAAAATAGAGTATGCCACTTAGGGCTATGCCCGCCTGGCTCAGTATTTTTATGCTGAGCCGGGTTCTTTTATTTATGGACCTCCGTGATGCAAAGGAAAAGTTGTCAGGTAATGGTTAAGCCAACAGGATCAGTATGCAATCTGGACTGCAAATACTGTTTTTACCTGGAAAAAGAGAAACTCTATCCAGACAGAAAAGCAAATTTCAAAATGTCAGATGAAATGCTTGAATTATTCATCAAGCAACACATTGCCGCACAGGATGTGGATGACGTCATTTTTGCATGGCAAGGTGGAGAACCGACTCTGATGGGGCGCGCGTTTTACCAGCGGGCGATTGAACTTCAGCAGCGTTACGCTGAGGGGAGAACCATAGTAAATACCTTTCAGACTAATGGCGTTTTGATCGACGAAGAATGGGCTGAGTTTTTCAAGAAGAATGATTTTCTGGTGGGGATTTCTGTTGACGGTGACGCCGCGCTACATGATGAATGGCGTGTTACTCGTTCGGGTAAACCGACACATGAGAAAGTGGAGCAGGCCATTAAACGCCTGGTACGTCACGGCGTTGAGTTTAATACGCTGACGGTGGTTAACCACACTAATATGTCTCATCCACTGCAGGTTTACCAATATCTGAAAAGCATTGGTAGCCAGTATATGCAGTTTATTCCATTAGTGGAGAGGCGTAGTGACAACAGCGATGCCGAGTTGGCTGCACCCTGTGATAAACAAACGAAAATGATGCCGTGGTCCGTTGACTCACTTGAATTCGGCCATTTTCTCAATGCTATTTTTGATATCTGGATCCGTGAGGATATTGGTAATATTGGCATACAGATATTTGAGCAGACGCTGGCTGCCTGGTGCGGATTACCTCCGCATGTGTGCGTGTTTTCTCCAACGTGCGGCAGTGCATTCGCAATGGAAATGAATGGTGATGTTTATAACTGCGATCACTTTGTCTATCCGCAGTACAAACTAGGGAATATTCAGCATACAACGGTGCGTGCGATGAACAATAGTGAGCAAAATCGGCAATTCGGCAATGATAAAAGCCGTACCATGGCGCAAGAATGTTACTCCTGTCAGTGGCGGTTTGCTTGCAATGGGGGATGTCCTAAACACCGATTTCTCCCCTCAGTCTTAGGAGTATCGAATCAGAACTTTTTATGTGCTGGTTATCAGTTGTTTTTTTCCCATACTGCACTAGCGATGGGGGCGATGAAAACGCTCTATGAAAATAATATTTCGCCAGCAGAGATAAAAACAATATTTGTGTGATAGTAATATTCGCAGGGAGTGAATATGTTTTCGCGAATCAATGTTGATGCCTGTAAAACACCTACTTGTAAAAATATGGGTATATTAAATAGTCCGGATTATTTAACCCAAGGGAAGGAGATTCTGTGTAGAGAATGTGGATTTTTGTTCCCCATCATTTCTGAGTACTCGCTCAATCTCTTCCGTCAGTCGGCAAACCAGGCCTGGAAGGGATTGATTAAAGCTTGTCCTGGCTGCGGTAGTTCATCACTAAAAAAATATGGATTTTCCGCTCAAGGAGAGGCGCGACTATACTGCCTTGAGTGCCACAAAACGTTTGTTTCCCCGGGAGAACATAAGGCAGATATCCGTCAGGAAAACCTTGCCAGACTTATCCAGGAAGGCGCTTCGTTGTCTGATATTAGAGCGACACTTTCATTAGACAGCACGGGTCTAAACCGTGCGCTACAAAAATTATCCCGCAAGGTAAATGAGGCTGAACGAGAGTTCGTTTTTCCTGCGTTTGATCTGGCGATGAGTACGTGCGCTTTTCGGGTTAAATTTAATGGCGGCGACAACAGTTTGTATGCTCTGGTTACGGCAGAAGAGAGCAGTGGCAGGGTTATCGCTGTGACAACTAATTATTCCACGCAGCCTATCGAAAACGAATATCAGTACATTTCTGAATACGAGGAACGTCTGCCGCCTGGGACGTTAGCGCATCTTGTCCAACGCAAAGAACTCATGACGATGCGGCGAAATACCCTATTTGATATCGACTATGGTCCCGCCACGCTTTACAAAAACGATCCCGGGATGTTGGTAAAACCAGTTCTTCCCGCGTACCGGCATTTTGAGCTGGTCAAAGAGCTTACGGATGAGCACTCCCTCAATGTTCAGCACGACATCGATCATGAGTGTTTTATATTAGGAGGATGTATGATGGCTAATCTGCAATCTGTGCGGCAAGGTCGTTGTCATATATCATTTGTAAGAGAAATGGGGGTTTCACCTCCAGATAAAGACTTTCCTTATCGAGTGTTCCTTAGTGGCGGAATACGCAATAATGTCTGGCGAGCCTTCTCAACACGCGGTTACTCTAAAGCCGTATGTAACCTCACAGGAAATAAAAAAACGAGTATGCTACGCTACGCTACCTTAACGGGCTGCACTAAATTTATTCAGTTTTTGCATACGCATCCGTTTTTCTTTCAGCTTAGTCGCCTGTCTCCTGCCAATGTTACGGTCGTACTGAATTATTTAAAATTTGAATATAATAAAAATATAATGCGATAACGGAATATTTTTATTGATATTAATTGATGCTTTTTGATTGCCTAATTGATACATCCCCAGTGTATTTATTTTATTGTTCCGCTGTGGAACGATGAAATGAATACATTGGACACGCATAATGAAAAAGATTATTTCCCCCGATATTAAGTTGCCTACACCTCGTCCCGCTGTTAATCAGGAGATTGACAGCAATAATGAGATGGTTCTCAGTCATACAGCTGTTTATCAAGATTGTCTGGCTCGGATCACTGATGAGAATACGTTGGAAAATGCGGTCATTGTTCTAAACCCTTATGGTACAGCGCCTTTAAGTGCATATGCCGGTGTTTGGAGTGATGAGGAACGTACTGTAACGCTGAAAATTCAGGATCTGGCGCAAAGTGCGATACAAGTCGTGCAAGATTTTACGTTGAATGTGGGGGCGAATCTGCTGCCTGTACTTGGCCTCGTGGCAGATGTCGATAACCAACTGGCTATTTTGGTTGATGAAGTCGTTATCGCCACTTATACGATAGCAACCCAACCTTTACCTGCAACGGATTCTGCAGATGTGCAGTTAGGGTTTCCTGTTATCAATGTGACTCAACCGGTGACTGACGCTGACCTGATTGCGCCGGGCTGCTATTTCATTACGCATTTCGACCGCTATAACTACGCTCTGGATCAGGATGGCGTGGTGCGTTGGTACGTGACACAGGACTTCCCGTCATTCAATTTGGTGCGCATTGATAACGGTCATTTCTTGGCTACATCAGAAGCTAAAAACACCTACCTTGAGATGTATGAGTTCGACATGATGGGACGGCTGTATACTTTTTATATTCTGGATAACCAATTCCACCACTCAATTTGGCAATGGGACAGTAATACCATCGTCGCGCCTTCCGAATATACCTCGGGCAGACCAGATTCACTGAAGACTAATGAAGATGGCGTCTCAGTTGTGGATTTATCTACCGGGCTGGAAATTGCCTATTACGACATGGCCGCTATTCTTGATACCTCACGTACAGCGAGACCAACGGGGACGGCACCTGGTGAAGATCCGACCGCTCAGGACTGGCTGCATATCAACCAAAGCTATGTTAATGAAACGAATAGTTTGCTGATCGCTTCAGGGCGTCATCAGAGCGCTGTTTTTGGCATCAGCCTCGAGACTGAATCGCTGCAGTTTATTATGTCCACGCATGAAGATTGGAGCGAGGAGTATAAGCCTTACCTTCTGACTCCGGTCGACAGTGATGGTGTCCCTCTTTATGACTTCAGCAATCAGGATGATGTGGATGCGGCAAACCGTGATTTTTGGTCGTGGGGACAACACAATGTGACTGAAGTGGCTAATGACGAACCAGGAATGGTCGAATTTATGGTATTCGACAATGGTAACTATCGCTCTCGTGTTGATAGTAAAAGCCTGCTTCCACCAGATAATTACAGCCGGGTTGTACACTTTATCGTTGATTTGAACGCAATGACGGTAATGCGCCCTTTTGAATACGGTAAGGAGTTGGGAGCTCGCGGTTATAGTAGTTGTGTAAGCGCCAAAGAGGTGTTGCAGAATGGCAACATCGTTGTGCATTTCGGCGATTGCACATTTGACGAAAATGGCCGAGCTATCTCTTGCCAGCCGGGGGATAGCGACATTATTGACCCGCAGGAAGGAAATGAAGCATTGGGGAATTTGCTTCTGCAAGAAATTGAACCGGTAACCAAGTCGGTGCTTTTTGAGGCGACAATGACCTCTGGTTACTATAAAAACGAGGAAGTGAATGGCGTAGGCTATCGCTATGACATCACCAGTTTCCGCGTTTATAAAATGGGACTGTATGCCTGATTAGGTCTCAGTGTTTTGCGCTCTATGCCCGACATCTGTTCGGGCTTTTTTGTTCGTAAAAACCGATCTGTTCATCATGAATAATCTAATTTTAACGAGCTTTCTGAAGGTGTAAGATAGTATTTACGAAGTATTCACCCAATAGAGAGAATAAAAGTGAAACATCTGCATCGTTTTTTTAGTAGTGACGCCTCGGGGGGCATCATTCTGATCATCGCTGCCGTGGTTGCTATGCTGATGGCAAATATCGGGGTTACCAGTGGATGGTACCACGCCTTTCTGGAAACGCCCGTTCAACTGCGGGTTGGCGCGCTTGAGATCAACAAAAATATGCTGCTGTGGATCAATGACGCGTTGATGGCGGTGTTCTTCCTGTTGATCGGTTTGGAAGTGAAGCGTGAGTTAATGCAAGGTTCGCTGGCCAGTCTGCGCCAGGCGGCGTTTCCGATCATTGCCGCTATCGGGGGCATGATTGTCCCGGCGCTGCTGTATCTGGCATTCAACTATGCTGACCCTATCACCCGTGAGGGTTGGGCGATCCCGGCGGCAACGGATATCGCTTTTGCATTAGGCGTGCTGGCGCTGTTGGGCAGCCGTGTCCCGCTGGCGTTGAAAATCTTCCTGATGGCGCTGGCGATAATCGATGACCTCGGCGCTATTGTGATCATCGCGTTGTTCTACACCAGCGATCTCTCGCTGTTGTCGCTGGGCGTTGCCGCGTGCGCGATCCTTGTCCTGGCAGCATTGAATCTGTGCGGTGTAAGACGTACCGGTATTTATATTCTGGTTGGCGTAGTGCTGTGGACGGCCGTACTGAAGTCTGGCGTGCATGCAACTCTGGCGGGCGTGATCGTCGGTTTCTTCATTCCGTTGAAGGAAAAACACGGGCGTTCACCGGCGAAGCGTCTGGAGCATGTTTTGCACCCGTGGGTGGCATACCTGATCCTACCGTTGTTTGCCTTCGCTAACGCGGGTGTCTCACTGCAGGGCGTCACCATTGATGGACTGACTTCGGTGTTACCGCTGGGGATCATTGCTGGCCTGTTAATCGGGAAACCACTGGGTATCAGCCTCTTTTGCTGGCTGGCGTTACGCTTCAGGATGGCGCAATTGCCGGAGGGAACGAATTTCCAGCAAATTATGGCGGTCGGTATTCTGTGCGGCATTGGCTTTACGATGTCGATTTTCATCGCCAGCCTGGCGTTTGGGACCGTCGATCCTGAGCTGATTAACTGGGCGAAACTGGGGATCCTGATCGGTTCTTTGCTGTCGGCGGTAATAGGTTACTGCTGGTTACGTACCCGGTTGAACGCAGAAGCCTGACGGGATAACCCTTTCGTGACAATTTTCAGGGAGAGTGTATGTCTCATATAAACTACAACCACCTGTACTACTTTTGGCATGTATATAAAGAAGGATCGGTGGTTGGTGCAGCAGAGGCGCTTTATCTGACACCGCAGACCATTACCGGGCAGATTAAAGCGCTTGAGGAACGCTTACAGGGAAAGTTGTTCAAGCGGAAGGGGCGTGGACTGGAGCCCAGCGAATTAGGCGAATTGGTTTTTCGTTATGCGGATAAGATGTTCACGTTAAGCCAGGAAATGCTGGATATCGTGAACTATCGCAAAGAGTCGAATTTACTGTTCGATGTCGGCGTGGCGGATGCTTTGTCCAAACAGCTGGTCAGCAGCGTGCTGAATGCCGCAGTCGTTGAAGATGAACAAATCCATCTGCGTTGTTTTGAATCAACGCACGAGATGCTGCTTGATCAGCTCAGCCAGCATAAACTGGATATGATTATCTCCGACTGCCCGATCGATTCTACGCAGCAGGAAGGGTTGTTCTCAGTGCGGATTGGCGAATGCAGCGTGAGCTTTTGGTGCACCCAGCCATTGCCTGAGAAACCATTTCCGGCCTGCCTCGAAGAGCGTCGCTTGCTGATCCCTGGACGCCGTTCGATGCTCGGGCGTAAGCTGTTGAACTGGATTAACTCACAAGGGCTGAACGTTGAAATCCTTGGCGAGTTTGATGATGCCGCGCTGATGAAAGCGTTCGGCGCAACGCATAACGCTATTTTTGTTGCGCCTACGCTTTACTCCCACAATTTCTATGCCGATGATTCAATTGTTGAAATTGGACGCGTAGAGAATGTGATGGAGGAGTATCACGCCATATTTGCGGAAAGAATGATCCAGCATCCAGCGGTGCAGCGTATTTGCAATGCGGACTACTCGGCATTATTTAAGCTGCAATCAGCCTGATCGTCGTAATGCTTCCGGCTGCGATGGTTGCCTACAGCCGGAAGGATTCTACTGCTTTAATAAATTCCGGTACTGACCACCTTCGCGGATAAATACCGGAATTCTGTTCCGTGGCCAGCCGTTTTCACGCATCTCTCGATATCTCTTGGGGCGGTTATCCACCTTCGGCCAGACAGAGACTATCAGCTCAATGCCTAGTGAATGACGGTTGCTGTCGAATCCGGCTGCAAACGACGGGCATAAAAAAACCCGCTTACGCGGGTTTTTTCACAAAGCGACAACAAGCAGGCGATTAAGCCAGTTTGTTGATCTGTGCAGTCAGGTTTGCTTTATGACGTGCAGCTTTGTTTTTGTGGATCAGACCTTTAGCAGCCTGACGGTCCACGATCGGTTGCATTTCGTTAAATGCTTTCAGTGCAGTAGCTTTGTCGCCAGCTTCGATAGCTGCGTATACTTTCTTGATGAAAGTACGCATCATAGAGCGACGGCTAGCGTTGTGCTTGCGGGCCTTTTCAGACTGAACGGCGCGCTTCTTAGCTGATTTGATATTAGCCAAGGTCCAACTCCCAAATGTGTTCTATATGGACAATTCAAAGGCCGAGGAATATGCCCTTTTAGCCTTCTTTTGTCAATGGATTTGTGCAAATAAGCGCCGTTTAAATTGCAGCACTCGTTGCGTAGTGATGGCGCAGGATTCTACCAGCTTGCGGGGCGTGAATACAGCCTTTCCACGAGAAAAATTGCATTGGTGTGCCCGTGAAGGGCGTCAATTTGTTTCATAACGATGAAAACCATCCTCTTTCTGTTTCGTAGAAACAATCGCCGGTTAACGTTGAACGCGGTACAGGGTATACTTTCACGATTTTCACTGTTTTGAGCCAGACATGAAGCTGATACGAGGCATACATAATCTCAGTCAGGCCCCGCATGGGTGTGTGCTGACTATTGGTAATTTCGACGGCGTGCACCGTGGCCATCGTGCGTTGCTGCAGGGCTTACGGGAAGAAGGGCGCAAACGCAATTTACCGGTGATGGTGATGATTTTCGAGCCGCAGCCGCTGGAGCTGTTTGCGACGGACAAGTCACCTGCGCGCCTCACCCGCCTGCGGGAAAAACTGCGTTATCTGGCGGAGTGCGGCGTTGATTACGTGCTGTGCGTGCGTTTTGACAGGCGCTTCGCTGCATTAACGGCGCAGACCTTCATCAGCGATCTGCTGGTGAAGCGCCTTGGTGTACAATTTCTTGCCGTTGGTGATGATTTCCGCTTTGGCGCTAGCCGTGCGGGCGATTTCTTGTTATTACAGGAAGCGGGCGCTGAGTATGGTTTTGATATCACCAGCACCCAAACCTTCTGTGAAGGCGGTGTGCGCATCAGCAGCACCGCGGTACGTCAGGCGCTGGCGGAAGATAACCTGCAACTGGCCGAAAGCCTGCTTGGGCATCCTTTTACTATCTCAGGACGCGTAGTTCACGGTGACGAGTTAGGGCGCACTATCGGTTTTCCGACGGCAAACTTACCGCTTCGTCGCCAGGTTTCTCCGGTGAAAGGGGTTTATGCGGTTGAAGTAATGGGGCTGGGTGACAAACCTTTCCCCGGCGTCGCCAACATCGGCACACGCCCGACGGTAGCAGGCGTACGCCAACAGTTGGAAGTGCATCTATTGGACGTTGTAATGGACCTGTATGGTCGCCATATAGATGTAGTACTGCGTAAAAAATTACGCAGCGAACAGCGATTTGCCTCGCTGGATGAACTAAAAGCGCAGATTGCGCGTGATGAGTTGACTGCCCGTGAATTTTTTGGGCTAACAAAACCGGCTTAATGCCTATACGAGTTTTAAATACGGAACCGAGAATCTGATGAGTGACTATAAATCAACCCTGAATTTGCCGGAAACAGGGTTCCCGATGCGCGGCGATCTCGCCAAGCGTGAACCGGGAATGCTGGCGCGTTGGACTGATGATGACCTGTACGGCATCATTCGTGCGGCCAAAAAAGGCAAAAAAACCTTCATTCTGCATGATGGCCCTCCTTATGCGAATGGCAGCATTCATATTGGTCACTCGGTTAACAAGATTCTGAAAGACATTATCGTGAAGTCCAAAGGACTCACGGGATTCGACTCGCCTTACGTTCCGGGCTGGGACTGCCACGGTCTGCCTATCGAGTTGAAAGTAGAGCAGGAATACGGCAAGCCGGGCGAGAAGTTCACCGCCGCTGAGTTCCGCGCCAAATGCCGTGAATACGCAGCGACGCAGGTTGACGGCCAGCGTAAAGACTTTATCCGTCTTGGCGTGCTGGGCGACTGGTCGCATCCGTACCTGACCATGGACTTCAAAACTGAAGCCAACATCATTCGTGCGCTGGGTAAAATCATCGGTAACGGTCACCTGCACAAAGGTGCGAAGCCGGTGCACTGGTGCGTTGATTGCCGTTCCGCGCTGGCGGAAGCGGAAGTTGAGTATTATGACAAAACCTCCCCGTCCATCGACGTTGCGTTCCACGCCGCCGATCAGGACGCGGTAAAAGCGAAATTTGGCGTTTCTGACGTCAATGGCCCGATCTCACTGGTTATCTGGACTACCACCCCGTGGACGTTACCGGCGAACCGCGCAATCTCTCTGGCGCCTGATTTTGACTATGCGCTGGTGCAGATTGACGGGCAGGCTGTGATTCTGGCGAAGGATCTGGTTGAAAGCGTCATGCAGCGTATTGGTGCGGCTGAATACACTATTCTGGGCACCGTAAAAGGCGCCGAGCTGGAACTGCTGCGCTTTACCCATCCGTTTATGGGCTTTGACGTGCCGGCTATTCTTGGCGATCACGTTACGCTGGATGCGGGTACCGGTGCGGTCCATACCGCCGGCGGCCACGGTCCGGATGACTACGTCATTAGCCAGAAATACGGTCTGGAAATCGCTAACCCGGTTGGCCCGGACGGCGCATATCTGGCGGGTACCTATCCGGATCTGGACGGTGTGAACGTCTTTAAAGCCAACGACAAAATCGTTGCGCTGCTGAGCGATAAAGGCGCTCTGCTGCACGTTGAGAAGATGCAGCACAGCTACCCGTGCTGCTGGCGCCACAAATCGCCGATCATCTTCCGTGCGACTCCGCAGTGGTTCGTCAGCATGGATCAGAAAGGTCTGCGCGCGCAGTCGCTAAAAGAGATCAAAGGCGTGCAATGGATCCCGGATTGGGGCCAGGCACGTATTGAATCGATGGTTGCCAACCGTCCTGACTGGTGTATCTCCCGTCAGCGTACGTGGGGGGTGCCGATGTCTCTGTTTGTTCACAAAGACACCGAAGAGCTGCATCCGCGTGCTATCGAACTGATGGAAGAAGTGGCCAAACGCGTTGAAGTTGACGGCATCCAGGCGTGGTGGGATCTCGATCCGAAAGATATCCTCGGCGATGAAGCTGACCAGTATGTCAAAGTCCCGGATACGCTGGACGTGTGGTTCGACTCCGGTTCAACCCACTCATCCGTTGTGGACGTGCGTCCTGAGTTTGCAGGCCATGCGGCAGATATGTATCTGGAAGGTTCTGACCAGCACCGCGGCTGGTTCATGTCTTCTCTGATGATCTCCACTGCAATGAAGGGCAAAGCGCCATACCGTCAGGTACTGACCCACGGTTTCACCGTTGATGGTCAGGGTCGTAAAATGTCCAAGTCTATCGGTAACACCGTAAGCCCGCAGGACGTAATGAACAAACTGGGCGCGGATATTCTGCGTCTGTGGGTCGCTTCTACCGACTATACCGGCGAAATGGCCGTTTCTGACGAAATCCTGAAACGTGCTGCCGACAGCTATCGTCGTATCCGTAACACCGCACGCTTCCTGCTGGCGAATCTGAACGGGTTCGATCCGGTAAAAGATATGGTGAAACCGGAAGAGATGGTGGTGCTGGATCGCTGGGCGGTAGGTTGTGCACAAGCGGCGCAGGAAGAGATCCTGAAAGCTTATGAAGCCTATGACTTCCACGAAGTAGTACAGCGCCTGATGCGCTTCTGCTCTGTAGAAATGGGTTCGTTCTACCTCGACATCATCAAAGACCGTCAGTACACCGCGAAAGCGGACAGCGTGGCGCGTCGTAGTTGCCAGACTGCGCTGTTCCATATTGCAGAAGCACTGGTACGCTGGATGGCGCCGATCATGTCCTTCACCGCCGATGAAATCTGGGGTTACCTGCCGGGCGATCGTGAGAAGTACGTCTTTACCGGTGAATGGTACGAAGGTCTGTTTGGCTTAGGCGAAACCGAAGCGATGAATGACGCCTACTGGGACGAGTTGCTGAAAGTGCGCGGCGAAGTGAACAAGGTCATCGAGCAGGCGCGTGCGGATAAGAAAGTCGGTGGTTCGCTGGAAGCGGCGGTTACCCTGTACTCTGAACCAGAGCTGGCGGCGAAACTGACCGCGCTGGGCGAAGAGTTGCGCTTTGTTCTGCTGACCTCCGGTGCAACGGTTGTGGATTATGCAGCGGCCCCTGCTGATGCTCAGCAGAGCGAACTGCTCAAAGGTCTGAAAATCGTACTAAGCAAAGCCGAAGGTGAGAAATGTCCGCGCTGCTGGCATTACACTACCGATGTCGGCCAGGTGGCGGAACATGCAGATATCTGCGGACGCTGTGTCAGCAACATCGCCGGTGATGGCGAACAACGTAAGTTTGCCTGATGAGTAAGCCTCTTTGTTCAACAGGACTACGCTGGCTGTGGCTGGTGGTAGTCGTGCTGATTATCGATTTAGGCAGCAAATACCTGATCCTCCAGAACTTTGCTCTGGGGGATACGGTGTCGCTGTTCCCGTCGCTTAATCTGCACTACGCGCGTAACTATGGCGCGGCGTTTAGCTTCTTAGCCGACAGCGGTGGCTGGCAACGTTGGTTCTTTGCCGGTATCGCCATTGGTATCTGCGTTATCCTGATGGTGATGATGTATCGCTCGAAGGCGACGCAGAAGCTAAACAACATCGCGTATGCGTTAATCATTGGCGGTGCGCTGGGCAACCTGTTCGACCGCCTGTGGCACGGCTTCGTGGTTGATATGATTGACTTTTACGTCGGTGACTGGCATTTCGCGACATTCAACCTTGCTGATACGGCGATCTGTATCGGTGCGGCATTGATTGTCCTCGAAGGCTTCTTACCGTCGAAAGAGAAAAAAGCCGCATAAAAAATGCCGGATGGCGCTACGCTTACCGGGCCTACAATATACTGCGATCCTTGTGGGCCCGGTAAGCGTAGCGCTATCGGGCAAACAGGCGGCAGCAATTTTAAAGAGCAACCTGCATGTCTAAATCAGTACAGAGTAACAGTGCGGTGCTGGTGCACTTCACCCTTAAGCTCGACGATGGCTCCACCGCAGAGTCAACCCGCAATAACGGCAAGCCTGCGCTGTTTCGCCTGGGCGACGATTCTCTGTCTGAAGGACTGGAACAACACCTGCTGGGGTTAAAAGAAGGTGATAAAACCACTTTTGCTCTGGAGCCGGATGCCGCCTTCGGCGTGTCCAGCCCGGACTTAATTCAGTATTTCTCGCGTCGGGAATTTATGGACGCGGGCGAGCCAGAAATTGGCGCTATCATGCTCTTTACCGCAATGGACGGCAGTGAGATGCCTGGTGTGATCCGCGAAATCAACGGTGACTCGATCACGGTTGATTTCAACCATCCGCTGGCCGGGCATACCGTTCATTTTGATATTGAAGTGCTGGAAGTCGAACCGGCACTGGAGGCGTAAAATGCAGATCCTGTTGGCCAACCCGCGCGGTTTTTGCGCTGGCGTAGACCGCGCTATCAGCATTGTGGAAAACGCGCTGGCTATTTACGGCGCACCGATTTATGTCCGTCATGAAGTGGTGCATAACCGCTATGTGGTGGATAGCCTGCGCGAGCGCGGCGCTATTTTTATTGAGCAAATCAGCGAAGTACCGGATGGCGCGATCCTGATTTTCTCCGCTCATGGCGTGTCTCAGGCGGTGCGTAACGAAGCCAAAGGCCGCGACCTCACGGTTTTTGATGCGACCTGCCCGCTGGTAACGAAAGTGCATATGGAAGTTGCCCGCGCTAGCCGTCGCGGTGAAGAGTCAATTTTAATTGGTCACGCCGGGCATCCGGAAGTTGAAGGCACGATGGGCCAGTACAGTAACCCGCAGGGGGGAATGTATCTGGTCGAATCACCTGAAGATGTGCTGAAACTGAATGTAAAAAATGAAGGCAAATTGTCCTTCATGACGCAGACTACTCTCTCCGTTGATGACACCTCTGACGTTATTGACGCGTTGCGAAGCCGTTTCCCGAAAATTGTCGGGCCGCGCAAAGACGATATCTGTTATGCCACGACCAACCGTCAGGAAGCGGTCCGTGCGCTGGCGGAGCAGGCCGATGTTGTGCTGGTGGTCGGCTCGAAAAACTCTTCTAACTCCAACCGTCTGGCTGAACTGGCCCAACGAATGGGGAAAGCGGCGTATCTGATTGACGATGCGACCGATATCCAGGAAGCGTGGGTGAAAGAAGCCAGGTGCGTGGGCGTGACGGCCGGTGCCTCGGCGCCTGATATCCTGGTTCAAAACGTGATTGCTCGCCTGCAGGAGCTTGGCGGTGGGGAAGCTATTCCGCTGGCAGGGCGTGAAGAAAACATCGTTTTCGAAGTACCGAAAGAGCTGCGTGTGGATGTTCGTGAAGTAGAGTAAGTCTTTCCGGTTACGATTATGAGAAGATGCCAGACTTAACGTCTGGCATTTTTTTATGGAGAAACCATGCGCTTACCGATCATTCTTGATACCGATCCCGGCATTGATGATGCTGCCGCTATTGCCGCCGCGCTGTTTGCCCCTGAGCTGGATCTGCAACTGATGACCACGGTAGCAGGTAATGTGTCGGTGGAAAAAACCACCCGTAATGCATTGCAACTGCTGCACTTCTGGAATGCGGATATTCCACTGGCGCAGGGGGCATCGATGCCGCTGGTGAGACCGCTACGAGATGCCGCTTCCGTACACGGTGAATCAGGTATGGAAGGGTATGAATTTGTCGAACATGACCGCCAGGTGATGGCAAAACCTGCCTTCCAGGCCATTCGCGATGCGTTGATGCATGCCCCGCAGCCTGTGACGCTGGTGGCAATTGGCCCCCTGACCAACATTGCGCTGCTGCTGACTCATTATCCTGAATGCATATTCAACATTCACCGTCTGGTGATTATGGGCGGTTCTGCCGGGCGCGGGAACTTCACGCCAAACGCCGAGTTTAATATTGCTATTGATCCCGAGGCCGCCGCAAAAGTCTTCCAGAGCGGGCTGGAGATTGTGATGTGTGGGCTGGATGTCACTAATCAGGCCATGCTCACGCCTGACTATCTGGCGACGTTGCCGCAGCTTAACCAGACGGGAAAAATGCTGCACGCGCTGTTTAGCCATTACCGTAGCGGCAGTATGAATACGGGGCTACGAATGCACGACCTGTGCGCTATTGCCTGGCTGGTGCGCCCGGAACTGTTTACCCTGCAGCCGTGCTTCGTGGCGGTTGAAACCCAGGGTGAATATACCTCGGGTACGACGGTGGTGGACATTGAAGGACGTTTAGGGCATCCGGCAAATGCCCTGGTCGCGCTGGGGCTGGACGTTGAGGGGTTCCAGCAGTGGGTGGCAGAGGTACTGACGCTGGCACCTTGAGGCTGTGATCCGGCCCGCAATATGCAGATAGCGATAGCAGGTTAATCGATTAATCTGCTAATCTGATCCTGTTGTTCTCCTCGGGCCGGAGACACATATGAACCTTTCTTTTATCCAGCCACCGCAGGTGGCGTGGGCAAGCGGCGCTTTAGCTGATGGCCTGTTATTGCGTAAATCCACCCGTATTGAGGATCTTCCAGACGTTTTTGCCGATGAACACGCCCGTCAACAGCTGGTTGGCGAGCAGGTCGTGTATGACGTCGAGATGCTGGATACCTCTCCCGCTGAAGGTGAACTCTACACCGGTGTTACCCATCTTTACCCTGGCCGGGTCGGCTGTGAGTATTTTATGACCCGCGGGCATTTCCATGCGCGCCGCGAACAGGGGGAAGTCTATTTTGGTCTGCGTGGCACCGGTTTGCTGCTGTTGCAAACTGAGCAGGGCGAGGCGAGGCTGGAAAAAGTATTCGCGGGATCTGTCCACATTATCCCCGGCTTTACCGCGCATCGGTTAATCAACACCGGGGAAGAGGTTCTGTCGGCGCTCGCCGTATGGCCAGGGATTGCGGGTCATGATTATGCAGCGCTCGCCAGCGGCTTCAGAATAAGGGTCTTTGAGGAAAATAAGACGGTTCAGGCGAAGGAGGTACAGAATGGGTGACTTAGCGCATTCTTACGGCCTGGATATGACGGTCCATCATCACCCGCTTGGTTTTAGCTATGGGGATGAGGTTACCGGGCCGATGCCGGAGATTCGTCAACTCGACCAGATTCGCGCCTCGCTGCGCGATCCGCACTGTGAAGGGCCGCAAGAGGTGTATGCCATAGCGATGGATGTGGCGCGAATGCAGGATCGCGAAGAGTTGAAAAAGCGGATGCTGTTGTTTGGTGTGGTGACCTATGCGGCGGGACGGCTGGGAGAAGAGCCGGTGCGTAGTCAGGGACATATTCATCGTATTAGTCAGCACAGCGGCTGGTCTCCGCCGGAGCTTTATGAAATCTGGCAGGGAAAAGCGATCATTTATATGCAGGAATATGTTGAGGACGACCCAGGCCGCTGTTTTGCTGTAATTGCCGGACCCGGTGAGAAAGTGTTGGTACCACCCGGTTGGGGGCATGCGACTATATCCGCAGACCCGGATGTACCGTTAACCTTTGGCGCGTGGTGCGATCGTGAATATGGTTTTGAGTACGACGCTGTGCGTGCGCATAAAGGACTGGCATGGTATCCGCTGCTGCAGGGCAACAACGTTATCTGGCAGCATAATCCGCGTTACATCCCTGGACGACTGCAGGCCGTTACGCCCAGACAATATACGGAATTCTCGATTACCTCCGCACCTGTTTATCAACAATTCATCGAGGACCCGGCGCGTTTCCAATTTATCTCACGCCCGGACAAGCACCCCGAGCTATGGCAAAACTTTCATCCATAAAAAAACCGGGGCATAGCCCCGGTTGTACCGTTTTCTTTGTGTTATCCCGCAAACAGGCCCGTGGCGACGCCGAGGGCGGCCAGTATCAACAGTAAAATCATCGCTTTCACTGGTGATACACCGCGCTTGGCCATCAGATACCAGGTACCAAGCACCACAATCAGCGGCAGTAACTGCGGGAAGATACCGTCCAGCATCTGTTGAACATGGATATTCACCCCATCTTTGGTAATAAACTCCAGCCCGGTGCCAAGCTTAACGTAGCTGGCCGCCACGCCCCCCATGACAAACACACCCAGCAGCGATAACGCTTCACGCAGACGGGCAGACTTGCTGCTCACCAGCATTTCCACCGAGCCAGAACCCATTTTGTAGCCTTTCAGGAACAAGAACCACGAACCGGGAATGATGATGGCCAGCCAGGCAACGGTATAAAACAGCGGCCCGAGAATGTTACCGCCGGCCGCCAGGGCCATGCCGATGCTGAGCAGGATAGGGATCAGCATGCCAGGGATCATTGAATCGCCGATCCCGGCAATAGGGCCCATCAGGCCAACCTTCAGGGTATTGATGGTCTCCCCATCGATCGGCTCACCGTTCGCTTTTTTCTCCTCCAGCCCCAGCACCATGCCGTTTACGATCGCGCCTATCTGGGGTTCCGTATTATAGAATGAGGCATGACGGCGCAGCATTTCAGTACGTTGGGCTGCGTCGGGATAGAGCTTTTTCGCCACCGGAAGCATACTCAGACAAAAGCCAAAAGATTCCAGACGTTCAAAACTCATCGATGACAAGTTGTGCATCATCCATGCGCGCCAGCAGCGGCGAAGATCTTTACGCGTAAGTGTACGTTCTTCCATCAGAATTCATCCTCATCATCATCGGCTACCGACTTTGCATTCGCGGCCTGCGGCGGTTCCGGTTTGTAGTTGTAATGGATCAACGCCAACAGCGAACCGACGATCACCAGCGCGACCATGTTGAGTTTTAAAAATACGATGCAGACAAAACCGACGAGGAAGTAGATCAGCATGGTGTAGTTTTTGATGATCTGCTTCAGCAAAATCGCGATCCCGACGGCGGGTAAAATGCCGCCCAGTACGTTCATCGTTGACAGAACTATTTTCGGCAAGCTGTCCATAAAACCGCTGATGTATTGCGCGCCGAAGTAAACCGCAATAAAAGTTGGCACAAAACGCAGGACAAAGTTTGTCACCTGTGGCCAGATGGCGCTGTTCAGGTAAATACCGCGTTCGTCGCCCCGTTCCAGCGCCACATCTGCCCGGTGATTCCAGAAAGAGTTCAGTACCATCATCGCGTTAAACAAAATGGTTCCGGCGATACCGATGGTCGCCGCCAGCGCGACCGCGACCTCGGGGCCTTTTCCTGAAAGGATCCCTAAAGCGATTGCGGGGTAAGCGACAAAGTTGAGATCGGCCGGCATCGAACCGCCAGGCGTTACCATCGCGATATATACCGCCTGAACCGCGACGCCAATCATGATCCCGGTTTTAATGTCGCCGAGAATAATCCCGACCAGCATTCCAGAAATCAGCGGGCGGGTGATCAGATACCAGCCGCCGGTCAGCCCCAGAAGCCAGGGACTGCTGAGGGCGCCGAGATAGCAAAGTATGCCAATCAACGTAGCTTCGATAATCATCGTGCGCTCCTTATTTCAGCTTCTGACGTGCGTCCTGCCAGCTGTAGCAACTGGCATCAGGAACCAGGCGAAACTCAACCAGGTGCCCATGTTGCGTCAGCCAGTCAAAGGCGGCAATTTCATCCCCGTTGACCGACTGATTCGGGCCGATGGTGGTGGTATCAGCACGCGCGCTCATCGGACCTACATTAATCTTGCCGTTGGCATTTTTCAGGCTGATACCTGCTTCTTCAATGCGTTTGAGCGTGACGGGTGATTTGCCAATGACGAAATAACGTTTCTCGCTGGCAATGACTTTTGGCAATTTTTCAATCGCGGTGGCCGTATCAAACAACCAAACTTTGGTGTCCTGTACGGCGCCTTTCATCACCGAAGAGAGCAAAGGGTCGGCCGCGACGGCGTCGTCTATAGCAACGATCCCATCACAGGGCAGCTCTTTGGCCCAACGTGTCACGAGCTGCCCATGGATTACGCGGTCATCGATACGTACAAAAGAAATACTCATAGTGTTTTCCTTTAAAAATCGTCGGACTGAACGGATAAAACCGGGGCGGCTTTAATCAGCGTGGGTATCGTCAGCGCCAACAGCTCGACGGCTGCGGCGTGAACATCCGTTAAATGGCAAATCTCCTCGCTTTGTAACAGCATCGGGAAATTGACCCCCGCTACGACGGCAACGGGAGGAACCGTTTGTGAAGAAAAAGCATGATGACAGGCGACATTCCACGGCGTACCGCTTTGCATGTCACACAGCACCAGTACGCCGTCAGCGTCTTTTCCGGCACTGGTGAGAACCTGTGAGAACGTCGCTTTAAACCCTTCGATACCTGCCTGTTCACTCAGCGTGACGGGGTAAATATGCGGTAATTCTCCATAAACCATACGACCGCTGGCGAGAAGCGCGTCCGCCAGGGGACCATGGGTGGCAACAATTACGTTAATCATGCGCTTATCCTCTAACCCAGGCTTTAATCGTGGCGAGCTGTTGACCGACGCCTTTGCCAAACGGCGAAATACGATATTCTCCGACGGCGGCAGGGATGATAAAGGTCTCTGCATAGTTGACGACAAACGGGGGAAACGCGCCGCTCGGGCTTTCAACAACGGCCTGCGCACCTTCGACCAGGTTCAGGACGTTGACGCCGCCATGGGTATGGTGAGTGACCGGTGCCGTAAACCAATGGCGACGCGTTTCGATAAATTCGCGTTCGTGCATTCCGGTTCTTTCTTCCCGCCAACCCTCCCCTTCAGCAAGGGGTTCAATACGGTTGACGAGGTTGTCGTGCACCCATTGCGTGTCGCGCTGCCAGTCAATAACCTGCTGACCGTGATCCAGATGCACCGGACGCGGTAAGCCGTCTAACCCTAAGCGGCCCCAATCCCACAGCTTGAAGGTGAAGATATAGGGCGTTGCGCTGATCTCCAGCACCATGGTTCCTGCACCCGAGCAGTGTACGGTTCCGGCAGGGATCAGGAAGTGATCGTGTTTATGTGCAGGGATCTGGTTAACGAATCGTTCATCATCAAAGGTTTTTTCGCCACGACCCGCGGCCCGGAGGTCGTCGAGCATATCCTGCGGTGCGATCCCGGTTTTGGTCCCGAGATACACCACGGCGTCCGGCTCGGCTTCGAGAATGTAATAGCTCTCATCCTGGGTATAGTGCATACCAAACTGCTGTTGAATGTACTCAGTGAGCGGATGAACCTGAAAACTCAAATTCTGGCCGCCAATAGTGTCGAGGAAGTCAAAACGGATCGGGAATTCCGCGCCAAAGCGTGCGTGAACTTTTTCACCCAGCAGGGGGCGGGGACAGGTCAGCACCAGATCCTGAGAGGGGATCTCGATCCGCACGTTGCCAAAACGCAGTAACAGGCTGTTTTCCTCGGGCACGCAATCAAAACACCACGCGTAATTGGGGGCTGAGGGATCGAGATCGAAGCGTTGTTTCATCCATTGCCCGCCCCAGACGCCTGGGTCAAAGAAAGGGGCAACGCGAAACGGTTGTTCGGTGGTTTGTTGCAGACCGGCGCGTAACGCGTCGCCGCTGACCATCGCGGGACTATTTTCTACCGTGGTATCGAGCAAATAATCGGCGCGTTTGAGTAACGGCGTTTTGTGTTTGTCGAATACCCGCCATTCAATGAAAAAAGCACGTTTGTAACGACGAAGAATATCTTCATCCTGGTTTTCTGCACCCCAGTTACCCAGCCCGTTATGACGCATACGCTGTTGAATTTCCCAGCGCGGAAGATCGGCATAAACCAGTACGTCACCAGGGTGTGCCAGCGCAGCGCCCGAGCCGTACACGACAACCAGCCCTGTGGTAACGGCATCAATCTGTTGGCGGAGTTGGCTGAGTTTGTCGCTATCAAAAAATTCATCCAGGTGATGACAGGAGAGAACGCCGAATACGCGATCGTCGGTAAGGTTACGCGCCAGTAAATCATGCAGGGCCTGCTCATCGCGGCGGGCGGATTCAATATTTAGCACCAGTGCGGTATCTAATGTCGTAACAAGCTGTTGCTCCAGCTCGTCAAGCCGCACGCCCGGATAGCAATCCACGATCAATACGGTTTTGGCGGCGGTAGAAACCCTGGTGTTAAGCACTGAATGAATTGACGACCAACCCTGCCAGGCGTGGTTGTCATAGCCCTGAACGTTAACCTCAGGGAATTTATTATAGGTTGTACGCATATTCTGTCTCCGTGTTGGCTTATTTAAGATTAATCGATTAACCTTATTTTCATAGTGTGGTTAACGCGATTAACCCGCCATAATCAGAATCCAGTGCGGTGAAATGCACGTTAGCGTGATGTGAATCACACGTAAAAAGGCAATATTTCGGTTATTCGATTAACCTTCGAAATAAACAGGAGAGGTCATGACTACAGTCACGCTGGCGCAGGTTGCTGAACGCGCGGGAGTCTCCACGGCAACCGTTTCAATGGTGTTGCGTAACCGGGGGCGCATTTCTCAGGCCACACGTGACAGGGTGCTCAAAGCGCTGGACGATGCCGGCTATGTTTATAATCAAACCGCCGCCAACCTGCGTAACCGGAGCAGTAATCAGGTCGGATTGTTGTTACACGATATCACTAACCCTTTTTACGGTGAGATGACTGCAGGGCTAAGCCATGAGATGGAGCGGCATGACCTGCTTCTGTTTCTGGCAAACAGTGAAGAGTCAGGGGAGCGGCAGCAAAAATTTGTCGACTCGTTGATGCGCAATAATGCCTGCGGCATGGTGCTCTGCGCGGCGCGCGAAACACCGACCTCCTTCTTCGAGGCGCTGAAAAGGCGCAATATTCCCGCCATCATGGTGGTTCGCCCTCTTAGCGATCCTGATTTTGATTTTGTGGGAACCGATAACTTTCTCGGTACGCAAATGGCCACCACCCATTTAGTCAAAATGGGGCATAAGAATATTGCGTTTATCGGTGGTAGCCCAAGTTCCGGGAGCCGGGCACAGCGTATCGGTGGATTCACCAGCACGTTGCTGGAGCAGGGAATATCGCCGAATCCGCAATGGATAGTGGCGACGCAGGCCAGCCAGATTGACGGCGCAAAAGTGGCAGAGTCGCTTCTTATGCGGTTCCCGGAAATTACCGCCGCCGTTTGTTATCAGGATATTGTGGCGCTTGGGGTTATGCAGGCATTACGTAAAATGGGGCGTGAACCAGGGCGCGATTTTGCGCTGGTGGGGTTCGATGACATCACCGAGGCGGCGCTGGTACAACCTGCGCTCACCACCGTGTCGGTGGCCGCAAAAGAGATAGGTCGCAAGGCTGGGGAGCTACTTTATAGTCGCATTCAGGGAAATGACGAACCTCCGAAACGCATTATTCTGCCACCTGCGCTGGTGGTCAGAGAATCATGTGGTTTTCGCTGATCGTCATGCCTTTTACTGATATCTCTCCCTGTTTATCATTAAATTCTAATTATCGACGTTTTCGGCTGGCGGCGCAGCGATGTGCTGGTTAATCTGAAAACGATTTACGTAAAATTAACAAAAGAGAATAGCTATGCATGATGCACAAATCCGCGTTGCCATCGCGGGAGCCGGAGGGCGCATGGGGCGTCAGTTGATTCAGGCCACTCTTGGCATGGATGGCGTACAGCTCGGCGCGGCGCTGGAGCGCGAAGGTTCTTCTTTGCTGGGAAGCGATGCCGGAGAATTAGCGGGAGCCGGTAAAACGGGCGTTACCGTGCAAAGTAGTCTTGAGGCGGTGAAAGATGATTTTGATGTTTTCATCGATTTTACTCGCCCGGAAGGCACGCTGGCGCATCTGGCGTTTTGCCGCCAGCACGGTAAAGGGATGGTGATTGGCACCACCGGTTTTGATGACGCGGGCAAACAGGCTATTCGTGATGCTGCGCAGGATATTGCTATCGTTTTCGCCGCGAACTTTAGCGTTGGCGTTAACGTCATGCTTAAGCTGCTGGAGAAGGCGGCGAAAGTGATGGGTGATTACACCGATATTGAGATTATTGAAGCCCATCACCGTCATAAAGTGGATGCGCCGTCAGGCACTGCGCTGGCGATGGGGGAGGCGATTGCCGGGGCGCTGGATAAAGATTTAAAAGAGTGTGCCGTCTATTCGCGTGAAGGTTACACCGGTGAGCGCGTACCCGGTACGATCGGTTTTGCCACGGTGCGGGCGGGAGATATCGTTGGTGAGCATACCGCGATGTTTGCCGATATTGGCGAGCGCATTGAGATCACGCATAAAGCCTCCAGCCGTATGACCTTTGCCAATGGCGCAGTACGATCGGCAATTTGGCTGAAATCAAAGTCAAACGGTCTTTTTGATATGAAAGATGTGCTTGATTTACGCAGTTTATAACTTTTATTACCCTTCGTGATGTGGTTATTGTAATCATAACTATTTGATTACATAGGGCAATATTTTATTGCCCTTTTATTTTTCGCTTTTTAATTTGATTTTTTATTTAATGACCTATTTGTTGATGTTTTGCAGGGTTATTTTGTTATTTCAATGTAAATTTTGACCAAATGGTCCACTTTTATCTATCGCGCTTCCTGTTTTTACACTCTTTATCTTCCGCAAGCGTTTTCCACCCCAAGTTAGCTGATCTTTTTGCCTGTTAAATCGTGTGTTTTATCTCAGTGGCGTAAAATAATAATAAAAAATGCCCTTTTGGGTAGACTTTTACGTGGGCTATCTCTAGAATGCCGCCGTTTGCCAGAAATCCATAGGTAAGCAAATTTGCATTGATTCATGAGGTGTTAATGAATTAATATGCAAATAAAGTGAGTGAATATTCTCTGGAGGGTGTTTTGATTAAGTCAGCGCTATTGGTTCTGGAAGACGGAACCCAGTTTCACGGTCGGGCCATAGGGGCAACAGGTTCGGCGGTTGGGGAAGTCGTTTTCAATACTTCAATGACCGGTTATCAAGAAATCCTCACTGATCCTTCCTATTCCCGCCAAATCGTCACTCTTACTTATCCTCATATCGGTAATGTCGGCACCAATGAAGCCGATGCAGAATCTTCTCAAGTACATGCGCAAGGCCTGGTCATCCGCGACCTGCCGCTGATTGCCAGCAACTTCCGCGATACCGAAGACCTCTCTTCTTACCTCAAACGCCATAATATTGTGGCAATTGCCGATATCGATACCCGTAAGCTGACGCGTTTGCTGCGTGAAAAGGGCGCACAGAACGGCTGCATTATCGCGGGTGATAACCCGGATGCGGCGCTGGCGCTGGAAAAAGCGAAAGCCTTCCCAGGTCTGAACGGTATGGATCTGGCGAAAGAAGTGACCACCGCGGAGCCTTATAGTTGGACGCAAGGAAGCTGGACGCTGGCCGGTGACCTGCCGGAAGCTAAATCCGCCGATGAACTGCCGTTCCACGTAGTGGCCTACGATTTTGGCGCTAAACGTAACATTCTGCGTATGTTAGCGGATCGCGGCTGCCGCCTGACGGTTGTGCCGGCGAAAACCTCTGCTGAAGATGTTCTGAAGATGAATCCGGACGGTATCTTCCTGTCCAACGGTCCTGGCGATCCGGCGCCGTGCGACTACGCGATTACCGCGATTCAGAAATTCCTCGAAACCGATATTCCGGTATTTGGCATCTGCCTCGGCCATCAGCTGCTGGCGCTGGCAAGCGGTGCGAAGACCATTAAGATGAAGTTTGGCCACCACGGCGGCAACCATCCGGTAAAAGATATTGATAACAACACCGTGATGATCACCGCTCAGAACCACGGTTTTGCGGTCGAGGAGGCCTCCATGCCTGCCAACCTGCGCGTGACCCACAAGTCGCTGTTCGACGGCACCCTGCAGGGGATTCATCGTACCGACAAACCGGCGTTCAGCTTCCAGGGGCACCCTGAAGCAAGCCCGGGTCCACACGACGCTGCGCCGCTGTTCGACCACTTTATCGAGTTAATTGAGCAATACCGTCAGTCCGCGAAATAATCAGGAGTAAAAGAGCCATGCCAAAACGTACAGACATAAAAAGTATCCTGATTCTGGGCGCGGGTCCGATCGTTATCGGTCAGGCGTGTGAGTTTGACTATTCCGGCGCGCAGGCTTGTAAAGCCCTGCGTGAAGAGGGTTACCGCGTTATTCTGGTGAACTCTAACCCGGCGACAATCATGACCGACCCGGAAATGGCCGATGCCACCTACATCGAGCCGATTCACTGGGAAGTGGTACGCAAAATCATTGAGAAAGAGCGCCCGGATGCGGTGCTGCCAACCATGGGCGGTCAGACGGCGCTGAACTGTGCGCTGGAGCTGGAACGCCAGGGCGTACTGGCTGAGTTCGGCGTGACCATGATTGGCGCGACGGCGGATGCCATTGATAAAGCGGAAGACCGTCGTCGCTTCGACATCGCGATGAAAAAAATCGGTCTCGATACCGCACGTTCAGGCATCGCTCACACTATGGAAGAGGCGCTGGCGGTTGCCGCTGACGTAGGCTTCCCGTGCATTATCCGTCCGTCCTTCACCATGGGGGGCACCGGCGGCGGTATCGCCTACAACCGCGAAGAGTTTGAAGAAATTTGCGAACGCGGTCTGGATCTTTCCCCAACCAACGAACTGCTGATTGATGAATCGCTGATTGGCTGGAAAGAGTACGAGATGGAAGTGGTACGTGATAAAAACGACAACTGCATCATCGTCTGCTCCATCGAAAACTTCGACGCGATGGGCATCCATACCGGTGACTCCATCACCGTTGCGCCAGCCCAGACGCTGACCGACAAAGAATATCAAATCATGCGTAACGCCTCGATGGCGGTACTGCGTGAAATCGGCGTTGAAACCGGTGGTTCTAACGTCCAGTTTGCGGTAAACCCGAAAAACGGTCGTCTGATTGTTATCGAGATGAACCCGCGCGTCTCACGCTCCTCGGCTCTGGCGTCCAAAGCAACCGGCTTCCCGATTGCTAAAGTCGCAGCCAAGCTGGCGGTAGGTTACACCCTCGACGAACTGATGAATGACATCACCGGCGGGCGGACTCCGGCTTCGTTTGAGCCGTCCATCGACTACGTTGTGACGAAAATTCCACGCTTCAACTTCGAGAAATTTGTTGGCGCTAACGACCGTCTGACCACCCAGATGAAATCTGTCGGTGAAGTGATGGCGATTGGCCGCACCCAGCAAGAGTCTCTGCAAAAAGCGCTGCGCGGTCTGGAAGTGGGCGCGACCGGCTTCGACCCGAAAGTAAGTCTGGATGACCCGGAAGCGCTGACCAAAATCCGCCGCGAGCTGAAAGACGCAGGCGCCGAGCGTATCTGGTACATCGCCGATGCTTTCCGTGCTGGCCTGTCCGTCGATGGCGTGTTCAACCTGACCAACATCGACCGCTGGTTCCTGGTGCAGATTGAAGAACTGGTGCGCCTGGAAGAAAAAGTCACAGACCTTGGCATCAACGGCCTCGACGCTGACTTCTTGCGCGTACTGAAGCGCAAAGGTTTCGCCGATGCGCGTCTGGCGAAGCTGGCCGGCGTACGCGAAGCGGAAATCCGCAAGCTGCGTGACCAATATAACCTGCACCCGGTCTACAAGCGCGTGGATACCTGCGCGGCAGAATTTGCCACCGACACCGCTTACATGTACTCCACTTATGAAGACGAGTGCGAAGCGAATCCAACTCAGGATCGTGACAAGATTATGGTGCTGGGCGGTGGTCCAAACCGTATCGGTCAGGGCATTGAATTCGACTACTGCTGCGTACACGCCTCGCTGGCGCTGCGTGAAGACGGTTACGAGACCATCATGGTCAACTGTAACCCAGAAACCGTTTCTACCGACTACGATACCTCCGACCGTCTGTACTTCGAGCCGGTAACGCTGGAAGACGTGCTGGAAATCGTGCGCATCGAGAAGCCGAAAGGCGTTATCGTGCAGTACGGCGGCCAGACTCCGCTGAAGCTGGCGCGCGCGCTGGAAGCGGCAGGCGTGCCGGTTATCGGCACCAGCCCGGATGCTATCGACCGTGCGGAAGACCGTGAACGCTTCCAGCAGGCGGTTGACCGTCTGAAGCTGAAACAACCGGCGAACGCCACCGTGACCGCCATTGAAATGGCGGTTGAGAAGGCGAAAGAGATTGGTTACCCGCTGGTGGTGCGTCCGTCCTACGTTCTCGGCGGCCGCGCGATGGAAATCGTCTACGACGAAGCCGACCTGCGTCGCTACTTCCAGACTGCGGTCAGCGTTTCTAACGATGCGCCGGTACTGCTGGACCGTTTCCTTGATGACGCGGTGGAAGTGGACGTGGACGCCATCTGCGACGGCGAAATGGTGCTGATTGGCGGTATCATGGAGCACATCGAACAGGCGGGCGTGCACTCCGGTGACTCCGCATGTTCTCTGCCTGCGTATACCCTGAGCCAGGAAATTCAGGATGTGATGCGCCAGCAGGTGCAGAAACTGGCCTTCGAACTGCAGGTTCGCGGTCTGATGAACGTCCAGTTTGCGGTGAAGAATAACGAAGTTTACCTGATTGAAGTGAACCCGCGTGCGGCGCGTACCGTTCCGTTCGTCTCCAAGGCAACGGGCGTACCGCTGGCGAAAGTCGCGGCGCGCGTGATGGCCGGGAAAACGCTGGCACAGCAGGGCGTCACCAAAGAAGTTATCCCGCCGTACTACTCGGTAAAAGAAGTGGTGCTGCCGTTCAACAAGTTCCCGGGCGTTGATCCGCTGTTAGGGCCAGAAATGCGCTCTACTGGTGAGGTGATGGGCGTGGGTCGTACCTTCGCGGAAGCGTTCGCCAAGGCACAGCTCGGCAGCAGCTCCACCATGAAAAAACAGGGTCGTGCGCTGCTCTCCGTTCGCGAAGGCGATAAAGAGCGCGTGGTTGACCTGGCGGCGAAGCTGCTGAAGTTTGGTTTCGAGTTGGATGCGACGCACGGCACCGCGATTGTGCTGGGCGAAGCCGGTATCAATCCACGTCTGGTGAACAAGGTGCATGAAGGCCGTCCGCACATTCAGGACCGTATCAAGAATGGCGAGTACACTTACATCATCAACACTACCGAAGGCCGTCAGGCGATTGAAGACTCCAAGCTCATTCGCCGCAGCGCACTGCAGTACAAAGTGCATTATGACACCACCCTGAACGGCGGTTTCGCAACGGCGATGGCGCTGAATGCCGATGCTACCGAGAAGGTGACCTCGGTTCAGGAAATGCACGCGCAGATCAAAAAGTCATAAAAAAAAGGCCCGGTGATAATTGCGCTAACCGGGCCTGCAATATAATTTGGAAAGGGTTTCTGTAAAGAAACCCTTTTTTATCTCTCATAAGGTCATTCCTGGCCAACCGTGCTTTCATAACCACATTTTCAATGTAATAAGCACGATGTTGCTCACACTAATCAACATTCAAGTCGCATACTATCCATTATATCCACAATTTTAATATGGCTTAGTTTTTATTAATTTGGACAGGCCGTAGCCAGATTTTTAATTTGTGAAATGGTGTGCTTATGTGTGAAAAATATGTTGAAAGACCGCTTTATTTGTTAATTGCTGACTGGATGATGGCTGAAGATCGTTGGATCACAGCAAAGGAAATTTCCCGCCATTTTGATATTGAACACTGCAAAGCAATTAATACGCTCTCTTATATTCTGTCGGAAGTGGGAGAAATTGTTTGTGAAGTTAAGATGATCCCTAATCAAATTGCAGGTCGCGGCTGCCAGTGCCAGCGTTTGGTGAAAGTCATCAGTATTGATTCTCATCTCTACAGACGCTTGAATCACAATTTGCAGGAAAAAAAGGTGAGTGTGGCGAAAACGCCGCGACTGCCAGCGGTTCCCCCAACAGAGCTTAACCGTGAGCAGAAATGGCAGATGATGCTCTCCAAGAGCATGCGTCGATAATGGTGATTTGCCGGATCGGCGTGAGCGCTTCTCCGGCATAAATTACCGTGCTGATTTTGGCTTTACGTCCGTCGTGCCTTTCAGGCGCGGCCGGTTTTTTTCGACCTGCGTTAATGGCAAGGTTTCGTGTAGTCCTGTTTGGCAGCGGATTGCAAGGTCCTGATACTCTTTGGTGTTCAGCCGTTTCCAGTGCAGCTCCTGGTCCGTGACTTCACGCAGTACGCGAACCGGTGAACCAACCAGCATCTGCCTTGCCTCTCCCTGAAATCCGGCTTTGACAAAGCTCATGGCAGCGACAATGCTCTCTTCGCCAATCACCGCGCCGTCCATAATCACGCTGTTCATGCCAATCAGCGCATCTCTGCCCACCACGCAGCCGTGCAGGATTGCGCCATGGCCGATGTGTCCATTCTCATGCACGATAGTGTCGGTGTCGCAGTAGCCGTGCATGATGCAGCCATCCTGCAGGTTAGAACCGGCTTCCAGAATCAGGCGACCATAGTCACCGCGCAATGAGGCGTGTGGACCAATATAAACCCCGGCCCCCACGATGACATCGCCAATCAGCACAGCGCTGGGATGGACATAGGCATCCGGATGTACCACCGGAATCAGGCCCTCAAAGGCGTAATAGCTCATTGTCTTATCTCGGTTTTATTGCCGGATTGCGGCGTAAATACCTTATCCGGCATAGGCACATTAACGACCTTTCCATACCGGATCGCGTTTTTCCGCAAATGCCTGTGGTCCTTCGAGCGCATCTTCCGAGTGCAGCACCGATGGATAGTGCTTCAGCACACCGCTGCGGATGTACCGGTAGCCTTCTTCCACCGGCATTTCGCTGGTCGCACGGTAAATCTCTTTCAGCGCGGCGATAGCCAGCGGGGCGCTATTCACCAACTGCTGCGCCAGTTCGCGCGCGCTATCCATCAGTTCGCTCTGGCTGACAACGCGGTTGACGATGCCCCAGCGCAGTGCTTCTTCGGCGCTCATTCGTCTGCCGGTCATCACCATTTCGTTGACGATTGCCGGTGGCAGCAGTTTAGGTAAACGCAGTACGCCGCCGCTGTCAGGCACGATCCCGAGTTTTGCTTCCGGCAGCGCGAAGCTGGCATTTTCCGCACAGACGATAAAATCCGCCGCCAGCGCCAGCTCAAAACCGCCGCCAAACGCGTAGCCGTTTACCGCGGCGATGACCGGCTTATCGAGGTCGAAAATTTCGGTTAAACCGGCGAAGCCGCCTGGGCCAAAATCGGCATCTGGCGCTTCACCTTCGGCCGCCGCTTTTAAGTCCCAGCCCGCAGAAAAGAATTTCTCTCCGCCGCCGGTGATAATTGCTACGCGTAATTCCGGGTCATCACGAAAATTAAGAAAAGCTTCCCCCATTGCAAAGCTGGTTTTAGCGTCAATGGCATTGGCTTTAGGCCGGTCAAGGGTAATTTCCAGGATCGGGCCGTTACGGGTCAGATGTAATGATTCACTCATAGTTCATCTCCAGATAATTAGGTTTCCCGGCCGGAGGAATTCCGACCGGAAGGGTTATTTCAGATTTTTTTTGATTATTTTTCCTGAACAATTGCGCGGCAGGTCGGTTCTTATCTCCATAAAAGAAGGAACCTTGAATTTCGCCATATTGTTTTCGCAGAAGCTGAAGAACTCAGCTTCGCTTAATGTTTCGCCCTCATTAAGGACGACAAAAGCTTTAATGGCTTCATCACGGATCGAGTCTTTAATACCGACAACCACAATGTCCTGAATTTTCGGATGCGCAGAAATAATATTTTCCAGCTCGACGCAGGAGACATTTTCCCCACCGCGTTTAATCATGTTGCAGCGTCTGTCGACGAAATAAAAAAAACCGTCCGCATCCTGGTAACCCGAATCACCGGTATGTAACCACCCTTCAGGTTCCAGCGCTTTGGCAGTAGCGTCGGGTTGCGCGTAGTACTCTTTGAAGATTGTTTTTCCCGGCACGCCTTTAATGCAGATTTCGCCAATTTCTCCGGCGGGCAGGGGACGGTTGTGATCGTCACGGATTTCGGCTTCATAGCTAAAACCCACGCGACCAATAGAAGGCCAGCGCCGTTTGTCTCCAGGGCGATCGCCAATAATGCCCACGATGGTTTCGGTCATGCCGTAGGAGGTCAGCAGTCTGACGCCAAAGCGGTCGATAAAGGCATCTTTTTCCTGTTCGGATAAATTGAGATAGAACATCACTTCGCGCAGGTGATGCTGTCTGTCCGTTGGGGCTGCGGGTTGGACCATCAGCGTTCTGATCATCATCGGGATGCATTCGGTGACCGTCGCCTGATATCTACGCACCTGATCCCAGAACGCCCTGGCGCTGTACTTCTCCACCAGCACAAAGGTGCTGCCTGCGGAGAAGGCAGCCATGGCAGCCGTACACTGACAGTCGATATGAAAAGCGGGCATCACCGTCATATAGACGTCATCATCGCGCAGAGCGATTTGCCAGGAGGTGTAGTAGCCCGCAAAGCGCAGGTTGTAGTGGGTAATCACCACCCCTTTAGGCCGCGAGGTGGTGCCTGAGGTAAACAGAATTTCCGCCGTATCGTCAGTGGATAACGCAGGCGTATAGCACAGATTAGTCGACTGGTGGGCTTGCAGTTGGGTAAAGTGGCTCACGCCGTCGTCAACCGGAAGCTGCTCGCCAATCAGACAGATATGATTAAGCGGAGTGGTATTTTCCAGCCGTATCTGGCGGTACATAGGATAAAACTCGGCACTGGTGACCAGCAGGCTCACCTGGCTGTTTTGCAGGATCCAGGCGCTCTCTTCGCCCAGCAAGCGGGCATTAATCGGCACCATAATGGCGCCAATTTTTGCCAGTCCAAACCAGCAAAAGATAAATTCCGGACAGTTATCCAGATGCAATGCGACCTTGTCGCCCTTGCGGACCCCTAAGGAATGGAAAAGGTTCGCCGTGCGGTTTATCTCTTCATTGAGCGAGGCATAGCTATACTGCCGAACGATTCCTTCGCAGGATTCGAAAATTAACGCCGTTTTATCTCCGTACACCCCGGCCAGGTCGTCCCACATCTGACGTAAGTTTTGTCCGCCAACGATATCCATAATGCTTTATCCACTGAAATCAGGCGTGAGCGCTAACCAACCAGCGGGTCAGCGCGTCGCGTTTATTCCTCAACTCTGGCCAGGCCTTTGCCGACCAGCTCATTTATGTCTGCTTCGCTATAACCAATGTTTTTCAGAATGGCGGCGGTATCCATGCCGTGTGACGGCATGCCACGCCAGATTTTCCCCGGGTTGTTTTTAAATTTCGGCATGATGTTCGGCCCTTTGCAGGTGCGGCCGTCCATCGTTTGCCACTGAGTAATGGATTCACGGGCAACGTACTGCGGGTTGCCTTCCAGTTCAGGAATGGTCAGTACCTTCGCGCAGGCGATATTCAGCTCAGCAAAGCGCGCCTGGACTTCGGCGATGGTGTGCGTTGCCAGCCAGGCATCCAGTTTCTCTTCCACGAGCGGGCCGTAAGGGCATTCCACGCGATGGATAAGCTGGGTACCTTCCGGGACTTCCGGTGTGCCAAGAATGTGGGCGAGGCCAATATCATTGAAGCACTCGTTGATTTGCGTGATGCCGACCAGCTCCATGACGATATAGCCATCGGCGCATTTATAGAGACCGCAGCCAGCGTAATACGGGTCTTTGCCTTTGGTCATGCGTGGACAAATTTCGCCGCCGTTGAAGTAGTCCATCATGAAGTACTGACCCATACGCAGCATCACTTCGTACATGGCGATATCAATGCTTTCACCCTTACCCGTTTCGCGTACTTTGTGCAGGGCTGCCAGCGCTGCTGTCGTTGCGGTCATCCCGGAGAAGTAATCGGCGGTGTACGGGAAGGCCGGCATCGGCTGATCAACATCACCGTTTTGGATCAGATAGCCGCTGAACGCCTGCGCGATGGTGTTATATGCCGGAAGATTGGTGTACTCCTCGGTACCAAACTGGCCGAAGCCGGAAAGGTGGGCGATAACCAGTTTTGGGTTATGTTCCCACAGCACATCATCGGTAATGCCGCGGCGAGCAAAGGCCGGGCCTTTACTGGCTTCAATGAAAATATCGGTGGTTTCCATGAGCTTCAGAAACGCTTCCCGGCCTTCATCTTTGAAAATATTCAGCGACAGGGCGTGCAGGTTACGGCGTGAGAGCTGTGGATAGTTAGGTTGCACGCGGATGGTATCGGCCCATGCGACGTTTTCAATCCAGATAACCTCAGCACCCCATTCGGCGAACATCTGTCCGGCGAACGGGCCGGCAATTTCGATCCCTGAAAAAACCACGCGTACCCCGGCAAGTGGGCCAAAGGTTGGCATTGGTAAATGATTCATAATTTTGCTCCTGGCATTTTTTGTAGGCCCGGTAGGCGCAGCGCCACCGGGCATGTTGCCGGATGGCGGCGTAAACGCCTTATCCGGCCTACGAATCGTGCTGAATTAGCGGTATTGCTTGAGTACCGCACGACCCAACGTCAGGATCTGCATTTCATCAGAGCCACCAGAAACACGGTCAACGCGTAGATCGCGCCAGAAACGCGTGATGCGATGGTTACCCGCGATACCTACACCGCCCAGCACCTGCATGGCGGTATCGACCACTTCAAACGCGGCGTTGGCGCAGAAGTATTTGCACATTGCCGCATCGCCCGAAGTAATGGTGCCGTTATCCGCTTTCCATGCCGCTTCAAGCAGCATGTTTTTCATGGAATTCAGTTTGATCGCCATATGCGCGAACTTCTCCTGAATCAGCTGGAAACGGCCGATCGTTTCGCCAAACTGCACGCGCTGATTGGCGTAGCGCGCGGCGTCTTCAAAAGCGCACATTGCCGTACCGTAGTTGGTCAGTGCGACAAGGAAGCGTTCATGATCGAACTCTTCTTTCACGCGGTTGAAACCATTACCTTCCCGACCGAACATGTCTTTCTCGTCCAGTTCAACGTCGTCAAAGGTGATTTCACAGCAGCTATCCATGCGCAGACCGAGTTTCTCCAGCTTGTTGACCTTTATACCCGCTTTGCTCATGTCAACGAACCACTCGGTGTAAACAGGTTTATCCGGCGATGCACCATCTCTCGCCATAACCACGATGTACGGGGTATAGGCGCTACTGGTGATAAAGCACTTACTGCCATTAAGATAAACCTTACCATTTTTACGTGTATAAGTGGTTTTCAGGCTGCCAACATCCGATCCCGCTCCCGGTTCGGTGATGGCTGAGTTCCACATCTGCTTACCGGTGCCCTGGAATGCCATGATTTTATCAATCTGCTCTTGGGTACCTTCACGCAGAAAAGTGTTAAAACCGCCCGGCAATTGGTACAACACGTAAGTTGGCGCACCAAGACGACCCAGCTCCATCCAGACGGCAGCGACGGTAACAAAACCCGCTTCCAGACCACCGTGTTCTTCCGGGATCAACAGACTATCAATGCCCATATCCGCCAGCGCTTTTACAAAACGCTCAGGGTAGACGCTGTCACGATCGCACTCGGCAAAATAAGCTTCCCAGTTCTCACTGGCCATCAATTCACGAATACCGGCGACAAACAGCTCCTGCTCGTCATTTAAGTTGAAATCCATCTTTCAGCCTCTTGATCAATTGGGTTAATAAGAATTACTTGTCTTTCCAGTGCACTTTGGCGTCTTTAATAAAGGACAGCGTCACCATGATGTTGACGAAGAACAGCGGGCATCCTCCGGCGATAATCGCGGTCTGAATCGGCTTCAGCCCACCCAGCGCCAGCAGAACGATACCGATGATGCCGACCAGAACGGACCAGCCGATACGCACTAACAGCGGCGGTTCTTCACCATCGCGGACTTCACGACAGGTGGACATCGCCAGGGTGTAAGAGCAGGCGTTAATCAGCGTCACGGTGGCAATAAAGCAGAGGATGAAGAATCCCCACATGGTGGCGGTGCTGAGCGGTAGAGCAGCCCAGGTTTCGATAATGGCGCGCGCCACGCCGTGTTGTTCAATCAGCTGCGGGATGTTGAGAATGTTTTTATCCATCAGCAGCAGCGTGTTGCTGCCAAGGACTGTCCACAGGATCCAGGTCGACGCGGTCAGGCCCAGCACCATCCCGAAGCACAGTTCACGGACGGTACGACCACGAGAAATACGGGCCAGGAAGATACTCATCTGGATGGCGTAAATGACCCACCACGCCCAGTAGAAGACGGTCCAGCCCTGTGGGAAGCCGCCTTTACCGATGGCATCGGTATAGAACAGCATGCGCGGCAGATACATCAACAGCATGCCGACGGAGTCGGTGAAGTAGTTCATGATGAAGCTGGCGCCGCTGACGATAAACACCCAGCCCAGCATCAGGAAGCTCAGATAGCTACGCACGTCGCTGGCGATCTTGACCCCTTTTTGCAGGCCGCAGGCCACGCAAATGGCGTTCAATATGATCCAGCAGGTAATGATGATTGCGTCGAGTTGCAGCGTATGCGGAATACCGAACAGATACTGCATGCACTCGGTTACCAGCGGAGTGGCCAGACCGAGGCTGGTACCCATCGCAAAGATCAGCGCCACCAGATAGAAGTTATCGACGATGGTGCCGAACAGCCCTTTCGCATGCTTCTCGCCCACTAACGGTACCAGCGTGGAGCTGGGACGGATGACGTCCATCTTGCGCACAAAGAAGAAGTAGGCGAAAGCCACAGAAAGGAAACTGTAGGTTGCCCACGGCAACGGTCCCCAGTGGAACAGGCTGTACGCCAGGCCCAGCTCTTTCGCGCCCGTGGAGTTAGGCGCGAGAGCAAACGGCGGGGTGGAAATGTAGTAGTAGATCTCGATGGAACCCCAGAACAGCACCGCGGCGGATGTACAGGAAGCGAACATCATAAAAATCCAGCTGGTGGTACTAAACTCTGGTTTTTCGTCGCCTAATTTCTTTTTGGCATACGGGCCAAAGACCAACCAGAACCAGCCGAAGAGCATGACGACCATATACCATTCAAATGCCCAGCCCCAGACATTGGTGACATAACTGAATACCGCATTAATAACGACGTTAGCGGCATCGAGATCTCTTACAGTTAGCCAACAAAGTATCCCAACTATTATTAATGGCGGAAAAAAAACCTTCGGTTCAATTCCCGACTTTCTCTTTTCATTTTTCATAAGTGAATTCCAGTGTGAAAACGAAACTTATTTAGCGTGCCCGTGCATGATCTTTTGTTTATTTATTATTAATGATTTGTTGATAACTTTTAACCTCTGGGAGCGCCTCAGTGAGTAACCCATAATGAGTATTCATATCGGGTGGTTCTGTTATCTCTGTCACACTTTTTTATGCTGAGTAATTCGCTTAAAAATTTGATGTTTTTTGTTTTTAATCAATTGGTTGGTTGTGGTTTTTTAACTTTTTTAAGTGACTGGCGTTCAATATTGTTGAACCCGCAGACAATATTGAAAATTTTCATATTTGACGTGATTCTTTCAATATTGGTGAGGTGCATAACACTATTGAAAGTTACGAATTTCAATGTGTGACATTTTCAATATTGGTGATTAAGGTTTTATTTCCGAATTAAAGAGCGTGATATCTGTATTTAACACTGCCGATATAAATACGTTTCCTTCATGATTTCTGGAGATGCAATGAAGATAATTACTTGCTACAAATGCGTACCTGATGAACAGGATATTGCGATTAATAATGCTGATGGTTCACTCGATTTCAGCAAAGCGGATGGCAAAATAAGCCAGTATGATCTGAATGCGATCGAAGCGGCTTGTCAGTTGAAACAACAGTCAGGAGAGGCCCAGGTTGTGGCCATGAGCGTCGGTGGCAAAGCGCTGACCAATGCAAAAGGGCGAAAAGATGTGCTTTCACGTGGCCCAGATGAACTGATTGTTGTTATTGACGATCAATTTGAGCAGGCGCTGCCGCAACAAACTGCCAGCGCGCTGGCTGCCGCCGCGCAAAAAGCAGGTTTCGATCTGCTTATTTGCGGTGACGGTTCTTCCGATCTTTATGCTCAGCAGGTTGGTCTGCTGGTGGGCGAAGCGCTGAACATTCCGGCGATTAACGGCGTGAGTAAAATCCTCTCTCTTACCGACAGCACTCTGACGGTAGAGCGTGAACTGGAAGATGAAGTCGAAACTCTGAGCATTCCGCTTCCGGCGGTGATCGCGGTCTCAACAGACATCAACACCCCACAAATCCCTTCCATGAAAGCCATTCTTGGCGCGGCGAAAAAACCGGTTCAGGTCTGGTCGCCGACAGACATTGGCCTGAGCAGCGCGCAGGTATATTCCGAACAACACGTTGCTGCACCGAAGCAGCGTGAGCGTCAGCGCGTTGTAATTGAAGGTGACGGTGAAGAACAGATTGCCGCGTTTGTCGAGAATCTTCGCAAAATCATTTAATTATCAGGGGATGTTATGAACAAATTTTCCAGTATCTGGGTATTCAGCGATACCCCTTCTCGTCTGCCGGAACTGATGAATGGTGCGCAGGCTTTAGGTGAAAAAGTTAACACGTTTGTGCTGAGTGAAGCGGACTGCGCGACGGCATGCCATTTAGGCGCAGATGATGTCTGGTTACTCAGCGGTAAACCAGAAGACCGTATGGTCGAAGACTACGCTGATGTGATGGCCGAAACTATTCGTCAGCACAGCGAGGGCGGGGCGGTGCTGCTGCCGAATACGCGTCGCGGCAAGCTGTTAGCGGCAAAACTGGGTTTTCGCTTGTCGGCAGCGGTCTCCAACGACGCCAGTGCAGTCGCCGTGCAGGACGGAAAAGCGGCGGTAAAACATATGGTCTACGGCGGCCTGGCGATGGGGGCAGAAACAATCGCTTCACCGTTCGCCGTGATAACGCTCAGCAGTGGAACGTTTGACGCGCAGCAACCGGATACCGCCCGCAGCGGCGAGGTGCACAGTGTGTCATGGCAGGCTCCGGCTGTAGCCGTTACTCGTACGGCAACTCAGGCACGTCAGAGCAACAGCGTCGACCTCGACAAAGCCCGTCTGGTGGTTAGCGTGGGACGCGGGATCGGCAGCAAAGAAAATATCTCGCTGGCGGAGGCGCTGTGCCAGACGATTGGTGCCGAGCTGGCGTGCTCCCGTCCGGTGGCGGAAAACGAGAAGTGGATGGAGCACGAACGCTACGTCGGCATCTCCAACCTGATGCTCAAGCCGGAACTGTATCTGGCCGTGGGGATCTCCGGGCAGATCCAACATATGGTCGGCGCCAACGGCGCGCAGACGATTTTCGCCATCAACAAAGATAAAAATGCGCCGATCTTCCAGTATGCGGATTTTGGCATCGTTGGCGATGCGCTGAAGATCCTGCCTGCGCTGACGGCTGCTTTAGCGCGTTAAACCATTTCGGGCAGGATGCGAAGGTGTCCTGCCGCTGACAGGAGTACGTATGTCCGAAGATATCTTTGATGCCATCATCGTGGGTGCAGGTCTGGCGGGTTCGGTTGCGGCGCTGGTGCTGGCTCGGGAGGGCGCACAGGTGCTGGTTATCGAGCGCGGCAATTCTGCTGGCGCGAAGAATGTCACCGGTGGGCGCATGTATGCGCATAGCCTGGAGAACATCATTCCCGGCTTTGCTGAGCAGGCCCCCATTGAACGCATCATCACCCACGAAAAACTCGCCTTTATGACCGACAAAGGGGCGATGACCATCGACTATTGCAACGGCGAAGACGCCAAATCGTCGCAGGTTTCTTACTCTGTCTTACGCAGTAAATTTGACGCCTGGCTGATGGAACAGGCCGAAGAGGCGGGCGCTCAGCTCATCACCGGTATCCGCGTGGATAACGTTGTGCAGCGCAAGGGCAAAGTCGTGGGCGTGGAAGCCGATGGCGATATTCTGGAAGCCAAAGTGGTGATCCTTGCCGACGGAGTGAATTCTCTGTTGGCTGAAAAGTTGGGTATGGCAAAGCGCGTCGAGGCATCGCATGTTGCCGTCGGCGTAAAAGAGCTGATCGAGTTGCCGAAATCGGTAATTGAAGATCGTTTCCAGTTACAAGGGAACGAAGGGGCTGCCTGTCTGTTTGCCGGATCGCCCACCGATGGGTTGATGGGCGGTGGCTTTCTCTATACGAATGAAACGACCCTTTCTCTGGGACTAGTCTGCGGCCTTCATCATCTGAAAGATGCGAAAAAATCGGTTCCGCAAATGCTGGAAGATTTCAAACAGCATCCGGCGGTTGCCCCGCTGATCGCCGGTGGCAAGCTGGTGGAATATGCCGCGCACGTCGTACCGGAAGCCGGTATCAACATGCAGCCAGAACTGGTGGGGGACGGCGTACTGATTGCTGGTGACGCTGCCGGAATGTGTATGAACCTCGGCTTTACCATTCGCGGTATGGATCTCGCCATATCCGCAGGTGAAGCGGCGGCGAAAACGGTACTTTCCGCAATGAAGCGCGACGATTTTAGCAAGCAGTCGCTGGAGGAATACCGTCAGCATCTGGACGAAGGCCCGATGCGCGATATGCGCATGTATCAAAAGCTACCCGCTTTTCTTGATAACCCACGCATGTTTACCGCTTATCCGGAAATGGCGGTCAGCATTGCGCGCGACCTGTTCACCGTGGATGGTTCGGCACCGGTGCCAATGCGTAAAAAAATCCTGCGCCATGCGAAGAAAGTGGGCTTCATCAACCTGATGAAAGATGGCCTGAAAGGAGTGACCGTATTATGACATCTCCCGTCAACGTGGACGTCAAACTGGGCGTCAATAAGTTCAATGTGGATGAAGACAGTCCGCATATCATTCTCAAAACCGATCCTGATAAACAGGCGCTGGAGGTGCTGATTAAGGCCTGTCCGGCTGGCCTGTATAAAAAGCAGGATGACGGTAGCGTACGTTTTGATTATGCCGGATGCCTGGAATGCGGAACGTGCCGCATTCTCGGACTGGATACAGCGCTGGAAAAATGGGAATACCCGCGTGGGACGTTTGGCGTGGAGTTCCGCTACGGCTAAACCTGGTGCCGGATGGCGGCTTCGCCTTATCCGGCCTACAGGAACAATGCGTAGGCCTGATAAGCGTAACGTCATCAGGCATTAAGTTAAAATAAAACAGGACATAACCATGCAGCAGCCCAGGAACTTTGATGACATCAAATTCACCTCTATTCACCGCCGGATAATGCTGTGGGGAAGCGGTGGGCCGTTTCTGGATGGTTATGTGCTGGTGATGATTGGCGTGGCACTGGAACAGCTCACGCCAGCATTGAAACTGGATGCGCAGTGGATTGGTCTGCTGGGCGCCGGTACGCTCGCGGGTCTGTTTGTGGGGACGTCGCTGTTTGGCTACATCTCCGACAAGGTCGGGCGGCGCAAAATGTTCATTATCGATATTATCGCCATTGGCGTGATATCGGCGGCAACCATGTTTGTCTCCTCGCCCGTTGAGCTGTTGGTAATGCGCGTGCTGATCGGCATTGTGATTGGTGCCGACTACCCGATCGCCACCTCGATGATCACCGAGTTCTCCAATACCCGCCAGCGCGCTTTCTCCATCGGTTTTATCGCCGCTATGTGGTATGTCGGCGCCACCTGTGCCGATCTGGTCGGCTACTGGTTGTATGATGTTGAGGGCGGATGGCGCTGGATGTTGGGCAGCGCGGTGATCCCATGCATTTTGATCCTGATTGGGCGTTTCGATCTTCCAGAATCGCCGCGCTGGCTGCTGCGTAAAGGTCGGGTGAAAGAGTGTGAGGAGATGATGATCAAACTGTTCGGCGAACCGGTGGTGTTCGACGAAGAAGCGCCGCAGGAGACGCGCTTTCTTCAGCTATTTAATCGCCGTCATTTCCCGTTTGTACTGTTTGTCGCCGCTATCTGGACTTGTCAGGTGATCCCGATGTTTGCCATTTATACCTTTGGTCCGCAGATTGTGGGGCTACTGGGGCTTGGTGCCGGGAAAAGCGCCGCGTTGGGAAATGTGGTAATCAGCTTGTGCTTTATGTTGGGGTGCATTCCTCCCATGTTCTGGCTTAATAGCGCGGGCCGACGACCGCTGTTAATTGGCAGCTTCATTATGATGACGCTGGCGCTGGCCGTTCTAGGGTTAATCCCTGATATGGGCGCGTGGCTGGTGGTGCTGGCGTTTGCCGTATACGCGTTTTTCTCTGGGGGACCAGGAAACCTGCAATGGCTATACCCTAACGAACTGTTTCCCACTGATATTCGTGCGTCTGCCGTCGGGGTGATTATGTCCTTAAGCCGTATCGGCACCATTGTTTCAACCTGGGCGCTGCCAGTGTTCATCACCAAATACGGGATCAGTAATGTCATGTTGATGGGGGCGGGAATTTCGCTGATCGGCCTGCTCGTGTCCATCGCTTTCGCCCCGGAAACGCGAGGTCTGACGCTGGCGCAAACCAGCCAAATGACGATCCGCAGTAAACCCGTGACCAGGACGGGTTATTAGGAGTGTTCTGTATTTTCCCTGCAACTCAGTCAGTTAGCCTACAGTTAACGGGTATATCACTGAAAACGACTGAAAAGCAGGGAGAACACCATGCAAAAACATATTCTGATCACCTCTATTTTTACCGCAGCAGCACTGTTCACCGTTGCCGGTTGCTCCTCGAACCAGGCGGTTAAAACTACCGATGGCAAAACAATCGTGACCGACGGCAAACCGCAGGTCGATGATGATACAGGCCTGGTGTCGTACAAAAATGCGCAAACGGGTAAGACGGAACAAATTAACCGCGATCAGGTTAAAGATATGAGCGAACTGGATAACTAGTTCAGTTTTCTCCATTCAACCACTCAATAATATTGACTGTTAGCCTGCGGATTAACTGACTAAACTCACTGTTATTACAATAATGCAGTGAAACAGGCTAATCATGATCCTCATCATTTATGCGCATCCCTATCCGCAGCACTCGCATGCGAATAAGCGGATGCTTGAACAGGCAAGGATGCTGGAGGGCGTGGAGATCCGCTCGCTCTACCAGCTCTACCCCGACTTCAATATCGATATTGCCGCTGAACAGGATGCGCTGGCGCGCGCTGATTTGATTATCTGGCAGCATCCTATGCAATGGTATAGCACTCCTCCCTTACTCAAGCTGTGGATGGATAAGGTCCTTTCGCACGGTTGGGCGTATGGCCACGACGGGACTGCGCTCCACGGTAAACATCTGCTGTGGGCAGTGACGACCGGCGGCGGCGAAAACCACTTTGATATTGGCTCCCATCCCGGATTTGATGTGCTTTCCCAGCCCTTACAGGCAACGGCGCTCTACTGTGGCCTCAAATGGCTGCCGCCGTTTGCGATGCACTGTACGTTTATCTGTGATGATGAAACTCTGCAGGCACAGGCGCGTCATTACAAACAGCGTCTGTTGGAGTGGCAGGAGGTTCATCATGGATAACCATACGCTAATACAGGCGCTGATTTATCTCGGATCGGCGGCGCTGATTGTCCCCATTGCCGTGCGACTGGGACTAGGGTCAGTGCTGGGGTATCTCATCGCAGGGTGCATTATTGGACCATGGGGTCTGAGGATGGTGACCGACGCTGAATCAATCCTGCATTTTGCGGAGATCGGCGTGGTGCTGATGCTGTTTGTCATCGGTCTGGAGCTGGATCCGCAACGTTTGTGGAAACTGCGGGCCTCGGTGTTCGGTGGTGGTGCGCTGCAGATGGTGGTTTGCGGCGGTCTGATTGGTTTGTTCTGTATGTTCCTCGGCCTGCGCTGGCAGGTAGCGGAACTGATCGGCATGACGCTGGCGCTTTCCTCCACGGCTATTGCAATGCAGGCGATGAATGAAAGGAACCTGATGGTTTCGCAAATGGGACGCAGCGCGTTTGCCGTGCTGTTGTTCCAGGATATCGCCGCTATTCCTCTGGTGGCGATGATCCCATTACTTGCGGCGAGCGGAGCATCGACAACGCTTGGAGCGTTTGCGCTCTCCGCCCTTAAGGTGGCGAGCGCCCTGGTGCTGGTGGTGTTGCTGGGGCGTTATGTGACGCGTCCGGCCTTGCGTTTTGTCGCTCGCTCTGGCCTGCGGGAAGTATTCAGTGCCGTTGCGCTGTTCCTCGTTTTTGGCTTCGGTCTGCTGTTGGAAGAGGTTGGACTGTCGATGGCGATGGGGGCGTTCCTGGCTGGCGTGCTGCTGGCAAGCTCTGAGTATCGTCACGCGCTGGAAAGCGATATCGAGCCATTTAAAGGGCTGCTGCTGGGACTGTTTTTCATCGGCGTCGGGATGTCTATCGACTTTGGTACGCTGATTGATAATCCCTTGCGCATTATCATTCTGTTGGTCGGTTTCCTGGTTATCAAAACCGTCATGCTGTGGCTGATAGCGAAACCCTTACAGGTGCCGAACAAGCAGCGCAGATGGTTTGCCGTGTTATTAGGGCAGGGCAGTGAGTTTGCCTTCGTGGTGTTTGGCGCGGCGCAAATGGCAAACGTGCTTGATCCTGATTGGGCGAAATCTCTGACGCTGGCGGTGGCGCTGTCGATGGCGGCGACGCCGATTTTACTGGTAATTCTGACGCGTCTGGAAAAATCGGCGACCGGTGTAGAGCGGGAAGCAGATGAAATCGACGAGGAACAACCTCGGGTGATCATTGCCGGGTTTGGGCGATTTGGTCAGATAACCGGTCGTCTGTTGTTGTCAAGTGGGGTCAAAATGGTGGTTCTTGATCATGACCCGGACCATATCGAAACGCTGCGTAAATTCGGCATGAAGGTTTTCTATGGCGATGCGACGCGGATGGATCTGCTGGAGTCTGCCGGGGCGGCTAAAGCTGAAGTTATTATTAACGCCATTGATGATCCGCAAACCAGCCTGCAACTGACCGAAATGGTGAAACAGTATTTCCCCCATCTGCAAATTATTGCCCGTGCGCGCGACGTGGATCATTACATCCGCCTGCGCCAGGCTGGCGTGGAGATGCCGGAACGTGAAACCTTTGAGGGCGCGCTGAAGACCGGACGTCTGGCACTGGAAGGTCTTGGGCTTGGACGCTATGAAGCGCGTGAGCGGGCCGATGTATTCCGCCGCTTCAACACGCTGATGGTTGAGGAGATGGTGAAAGGGGAAAATGACGCAACGTCCCGCGCGGCGGTATATAAACGCACCAGCGAAATGCTGAGTGAAATTATTGCGGAAGATCGTCAGCACTTATCATTAATTCAACGCCATGGCTGGCAAGGCACGGATGAAGGTAAGCATACGGGCGACGTCGCCGATGAGCCGGAAGTGAAACCGTCAGCATAGGGTAAAAAATGTGATGTTCTGCAAACTTTACTGCTAATTGGCTGTTTTTGAACTACTGTAATGCTGGCGTACCACCTTAAATAGGTCGGTTCGCCAGCAGAACGGAAAATTTTCATGCTCATCCTCTTTCCGCCAGTCGACGAAAGATTGCGCTTTCCGTATAGTGGCGACAATTTTTTTGTATCCGGGAAACATTCAATGATCAGTCTGATTGCGGCGTTAGCGGTAGATCGCGTCATCGGTATGGAAAATGCCATGCCATGGAACCTACCTGCCGATCTCGCCTGGTTTAAACGTAATACCTTAAACAAGCCGGTTGTCATGGGACGCCACACGTGGGAATCCATCGGGCGACCGTTGCCAGGGCGTAAAAATATCGTCATCAGCAGCAAGCCTGGCACCGACGATCGCGTGCAGTGGGTGAAGTCTGTTGAGGAAGCGATCGCGGCCTGTGGCGATGAACCTGAAATTATGGTTATTGGCGGTGGGCGTGTGTACGAGCAGTTCCTGCCGAAAGCGCAGAAACTGTATCTGACACACATTGATGCGGAAGTTGAAGGGGATACGCATTTCCCGGACTACGAACCGGATGACTGGGAATCAGTGTTCAGTGAATTCCACGATGCTGACGCGCAAAACTCCCACAGCTACTGCTTCGAGATTTTGGAACGTCGTTAATGTGGATGCCTGATGGCGTTGCGCTAATCAGGCCTACAGATTGCACATTCGTCTGCCGGATTAGGTGTAAGCACTGCCATCCGGCAGACGGCTATCAGGCGTTGACGGCCTCGCCGGGATCCAGATTCAGATGGCGATTTGATGGCTGTACAAAGTACTGTTTGTCTTCCCAGCGCAGACAGGTGAGATCCCCGCCCCAGCAACACCCCGTATCTAACGCGTAAATACCTTCTGGCGTGCCTTTGCCCTCCAGCGATGCCCAGTGCCCGAATGCAATGCTATAGGCTTCACTGACCGGTCCAGGAATGGCAAACCACGGCTTCAGCGGGGCAGGCGCATCTTCTGGCGACTCTTTGCTGTACATATCCAACTGACCGTTGGGGAAGCAGTAACGCATGCGGGTAAACGCGTTGGTAATAAAACGCAGGCGCGCCAGCCCCGTCAGTTCCGGGGTCCAGTTATTTGGCATGTCGCCGTACATGGCATCAAGGAAGAATGGATAAGAGTCGCTCGACAGCACGGCTTCAACATCGCGAGCACAGTCCTTCGCCGTCTGCAGATCCCACTGTGGGGTAATCCCTGCATGCGCCATGACCAGTTTCTTCTCTTCATCAACCTGCAACAGCGGCTGACGACGTAGCCAGTTAAGCAGCGTGTCAGCATCCGGGGCCTCAAGCAGCGGCGTGAGCCGGTCTTTCGGTTTATTACGGCTGATGCCAGCAAACACGGCCAGCAGGTGTAAATCGTGATTACCGAGGACTAACCGTACGCTGTCGCCCAGCGATTTAACGTAGCGCAAAACGTCTAACGACCCTGGCCCACGCGCGACCAGATCGCCGGTGAGCCATAAGGTGTCTTGTTCTGGATTAAAGTCAACCTGGTGCAGCAAGGCTACCAGTTCATCGTAACAACCGTGAACGTCGCCAATGAGGTATGTTGCCATAGCTATTGTTTTAATGAATGAGTGTAGGAACGGCGAGTCGGAACACGGGAATGTCGATAGTAAAGGCGATCCCTTGTTCATCGATCATTTCGTAATGACCCTGCATGGTGCCCAGCGGTGTTTCAATCACCGCACCGCTGGTGTACTGGTACTCTTCGCCAGGTTCGATGTGGGGCTGAACGCCAACCACGCCTTCGCCCTGAACTTCGGTTTCACGGCCATGACCATTGGTGATCAACCAATAACGCCCCAACAGCTGCACAGGCGCTCGCCCCAAATTGCGGATAGTCACGGTATAAGCAAAAACGTAACGTTCATCATCAGGTGAGGATTGCGCCTCAATGTAGACGCTTTGTACCTGAATGCACACTCGGGGCGAATTGATCATGTTTAACTCTCCTTCGATGGCGCGTTTTCTGACAGATAGTTAGCCATCCGGCAGTATTGCGCGACAGAGATATTTTCCGCTCGCATCGCCGGATCAACGCCCAGCTCTGTCAGTACTTCAACGCTAAACAGGTTGCCGAGACTATTACGTACCGTTTTGCGACGCTGATTAAACGCTTCAGTGGTAATACGGCTCAGCACACGAACATCTTTAACGGGGTACGGCATTGTCGCGTGAGGGACCAGACGTACCACGGCGGAATCGACTTTAGGCGCAGGCGTAAATGCGGATGGCGGCACTTCAAGTACCGGGATCACATTGCAGTAATACTGCGCCATGACGCTTAATCGACCATACGCTTTACTGTTTGGCCCTGCAACCAGACGGTTGACCACCTCTTTTTGCAACATGAAATGCATGTCGGCGATGGCATCAGTATAGGAAAAAAGATGGAACATGAGCGGCGTGGAGATGTTATACGGCAGGTTGCCGAATACGCGCAGCGGCTGACCCATCGTTTGTGCGAGTTCGCCGAAGTTCATGGTCATGGCATCTTGCTGATAAATCGTCAGCTTCGGCCCTAAAAACGGGTGTGTTTGCAGGCGGGCGGCGAGATCGCGGTCCAGCTCAATGACCGTGAGCTTGTCCAGGCGTTCGCCTACAGGTTCGGTCAACGCTGCCAGGCCTGGGCCGATTTCGACCATAGCCTGACCTTTCTGCGGGTTGATAGCAGAGACAATACTTTCGATCACAAACTGATCGTTGAGGAAGTTTTGCCCGAAACGTTTACGGGCTAAGTGGCCCTGATGGACTCGATTATTCATTGGTATTAACAATCATTTTGATGGCGAGATTAAGCGCCGTAATAAAACTGCCGACATCTGCTTGCCCACGACCCGCAAGTTCAAGCGCGGTGCCGTGATCGACGGATGTGCGAATAAAGGGCAGGCCCAGCGTGATATTCACACCGCGACCAAATCCCTGGTATTTTAGCACGGGGAGACCCTGATCGTGGTACATTGCCAGCACGGCATCCGCGTGGTCGAGATATTTGGGCTGAAACAGCGTATCTGCGGGCAGCGGGCCGTTTAATTTCATCCCCTGCACACGCAGTTCATCAAGGACCGGAATGAGGGTGTCTATCTCTTCCGTTCCCATATGACCACCTTCACCGGCATGCGGGTTAAGACCGCACACCAGAATATGCGGATCGGCAATGCCAAACTTGGTGCGCAAATCATGATGCAAAATACCGATCACTTCTTTAAGCAGAGCAGGCGTAATGGCGTCGGCAACGGCTCTGAGCGGCAAATGAGTGGTTGCCAGGGCAACGCGCAGCGCTTCAGTCGCCAGCATCATGACGACTTTCTTCGCCTGTGAGCGCTCTTCAAAAAACTCGGTATGTCCGGTAAACGGGACGCCTGCGTCATTGATTACGCCTTTGTGCACCGGACCGGTAATCAGCGCCGCAAACTCACCTTGCAGACAACCATCGCAGGCGCGAGCCAGCGTATCCACCACATATTGTCCGTTCTCTACCGCCAACTGACCCGCGATAACAGGCGCCCGCAGAGCAATCGGCAACAGCGTCAACGTACCTGCTGATTGCGGTCTGGCTGGGGTATCTGGAGAGTATGGGAGGAGTGAAAGCGGTAAACCGAGCATTGCTGCCCGGTCACTGAGGAGTGCGGCATCCGCACAGACAACGAGTTCTACAGGCCACTCACGTTGGGCGAGCTGAACCACCAGGTCCGGGCCAATCCCGGCGGGTTCGCCGGGAGTGATCACAACGCGTTGAATACGAGTCATTAGTTGCTCAGAACTTTAACGTAGGCGCTGGCGCGCTGTTCCTGCATCCAGGTCGCAGCTTCTTCCGAGAATTTACGGTTCATCAGCATACGATAAGCTCTGTCTTTCTGCGCCGCGTCAGTTTTATCAACGTTACGCGTGTCCAGCAGCTCGATCAGATGCCACCCGAAAGAGGAGTGCACCGGGGTACTCATCTGGCCTTTGTGAAGTTTGGTCAGCGCATCGCGGAAAGCGGGATCGAAAATATCCGCTGCAGCCCAGCCCAGATCGCCGCCCTGGTTGGCAGAACCCGGATCCTGAGAAAACTCTTTAGCCGCTGCCGCGAAGGTTGTTTTACCGCTCTTAATATCAGCTGCGATTTGTTCCAGCTTCAGACGCGCCTGTTGATCGGTCATGATAGGCGATGGCTTGAGCAGAATATGGCGGGCATGAACTTCAGTCACGGAGATGCTCTGGCTTTGACCACGCATATCGTTAACTTTCAGGATGTGGAAGCCGACACCAGAACGAATTGGGCCGATGATATCGCCTTTTTTCGCGGTGCTTAGCGCCTGGGCAAAGATGCCCGGCAGCTCCTGAATACGTCCCCAACCCATCTGGCCGCCTTTCAGCGCCTGCTGGTCAGCGGAATAGGTGATAGCCAGTTTGCCGAAATCGCTACCGTTACGCGCTTCATCAACAACAGAGCGCGCCTGACTTTCAGCCGCGTTAACCTGGTCAGAAGTTGGGTTTTCCGGTAATGGGATCAGAATGTGGCTCAGGTTCAGCTCGGTGCTGGCATCGTTTTGGTTGCCGACCTGCTGCGCCAGAGCATCCACTTCCTGAGGCAGGATAGTAACGCGACGGCGAACTTCGCTGTTACGCACTTCAGAGATGGTCATCTCTTTGCGGATTTGGTTACGATAGGTCGAATAGCTTAAGCCATCCTGTGCCAGACGGCTGCGCATCTGATCCAGCGTCATGTTGTTTTGCTTGGCGATGTTGGCAATCGCCTGATCCAGTTGCTCGTCAGAGATTTTAACACCCATCTTCTGACCCATCTGCAGGAGGATTTGATCCATGATCAAACGTTCCAGGATCTGATGACGCAGCGTGGCGTCGTCCGGTAATTGTTGACCAGCCTGACCCGCATTAAGTTTTACTGACTGCATTAAGCCATCGACGTCGCTTTCCAGAACGACGCCGTTATTGACGACGGCTGCGACTTTATCGACTACCTGTGGGGCAGCGAAACTGGTATTCGCGATCATGGCGATACCGAGAAGCAGCGTTTTCCAGTTCTTCATACTTTTTCCATTTCAATTAACCGCAAAGCGGATTACGTTGTAAATCAATCAGATCATAAAGAGCTTTGATACGGTAAAATGTTCGAACGCAACATTTGGTTGGTGCCGAGACCGTAGTTGGAACTCAGGCCGCGTAGTTCGATATTAAAGCCGATCGTGTTGTCATAAACTGCATGTTTCTGAGTGTTATCCCAGCCGTTCAGCTTACGTTCGTAGCCGAAGCGAATGGCGTAACAGCAGGAGTTGTACTGCAGACCCAGCATGGAATCCGCTTCTTTGTTCACGTTGGTATCAAAGTAGTAAGCCCCGACAATCGACCAGCGGTCGGCGATTGGGAAGCTTGCCACTGCGCCCACCTGCGAAATCCCGTTTTCATATTGTGGTTTAGTCACATCACGGGAAGGCACTGCAGCCTGAATATACTCCGGGCTGGCATAACGGTAGTTCAGCTGCAGCATACGGTTTTCGTCGCGACGATATTCGATGCTGCTGTTGCTGGTTGCGATGCTGTCAAGACGGGTATCGTACTGGATTCCACTGCGTAAACCCCAGCGATTGGAGATGCGCCAGTAGGTGTCGCCAGCCCATACCAGTGAGCCCGTTTTGTCGTCATTCTCCCATTTAATGTTGTCATCGCCAGTGCGAGACTCGGTAAAATAGTAGATTTGACCCACAGAAATATTAAAACGTTCAACGGCCGCGTCATCATAAACGCGAGATGTGACCCCGGTCGTTACCTGGTTGGCAGATGCGATGCGGTCCAGACCGCCATAGGTACGATCACGGAACAGGCCGCTGTAGTCAGATTGCAGCAGGGACGAGTCATAGTTAAAAATATTACTTTGATCTCGATACGGTACGTACAGGTACTGCGCGCGCGGCTCCAGCGTCTGGGTATATCCCGGGGCCAGCATTTCCATATCGCGTTCAAAGACCAGTTTACCGTCAACTTTAAACTGTGGCATGACGCGGTTGACGGAATCTTCCAGGGAATTAGCCGCGTTAAGGGTATTTAAATTATCCGGATTAGGATTGTTACGATAATTTTTTCTTGCGAATGATTGATACTCGCTGATGTTGTTTTGCTGATAGTGCGTTGCCATCAGCTTCAGCTCAGTGTTGATACTTCCCCAATTATTCGACAATGGCAGATTGATGGTCGGTTCAAGGTGTAAACGAGTTGCTTCCGGCCTGTTGTCGTTGGTATTAACGAAATGGACTGCCTGACCATAAATCCGGGTGTCAAACGGGCCCACATCATTCTGGTAGTAGTTGACGTCTAACTGCGGCTGCGCAGAGTAACTGTTACTGTTTTGTGCGTCGAAGACCTGGAACTGCTTGGTCGAAACCGTCGCGTCAAAGTTTTGTACCGCGTAGCCGACGCTGAATTTTTGCGTGGCGTAGCCGTCGGTACTGGAACCGTATTTATTATCAAAATCATTAAAGTAGCTGGTGTCACTGACCTTGGTGTAGTCAACGTTGAAACGCCACACCTGATCCATCACACCAGAGTGTTGCCAGTAGAACAGCCAGCGGCGGGAATTGTCATCCTTCGGATGTTCATCCTCGTACACTTTATCGGAATTCAGATAGTCGAACTCCATCAGACCTGCGCCCGCTTGGGTGAGGTAGCGGAATTCGTTCTCCCACATGATACCGCCACGACGGTGCATATAATGCGGCGTGATGGTGGCGTCCATATTGGGCGCAATGTTCCAATAATACGGGAGATAGAACTCAAAATAGTTATTGGTAGAGTATTTTGCGTTCGGGATCAGGAAACCAGAGCGACGCTTATCGCCGACGGGTAACTGTAAATAAGGACTGTAAAAGACCGGAACCGGACCCAGTTTAAAACGGGCGTTCCAGATCTCTGCGACCTGTTCTTCACGGTCGTGAATGACTTCGCTACCGACGACGCTCCAGGTATTGGAACCTGGCAGACAGGAGGTGAAGCTACCGTTTTCCAGAATGGTATAGCGGTTTTCCCCACGCTGCTTCATCAGATCGGCTTTTCCGCGCCCCTGACGACCTACCATCTGATAATCACCTTCCCAGATGTTGGTATCTTTGGTATTCAGATTAGACCAGCCCTTCGGCCCCTTCAGAATAACCTGATTGTCATCATAATGGACATTGCCCAGCGCATCGACGGTACGAACTGGCTCCGGCTGGCCTTCTGCCTGCTTCTGATGAAGCTGCACTTCGTCGGCCTGCAGACGGCTGTTACCCTGTGCGATGTCCACATTGCCGGTAAACACCGCGTCATCCGGGTAATTCCCTTTCGCGTTGTCAGCAGTGATGGTGACGGGTAATTCATTAGTCTCGCCCTGTACCAGAGGACGGTCATAGCTTGGCACGCCCAGCATACACTGTGAGGCGAGATCGGCTGCCAGACCCTGATGGCTATAGAGGGCGCTGGCAATCATGGTGGCCAGAAGAGTGGGAATACGTTTTTTCATACGTTGTATTTATTGTTCCATCATCAGTAGCGTCGCGCGTGACAAACGGTCACAGCCTAACTTATCTCATCTTCACTTCGCTAGTATTAATCCTGCCCATTTTATCCCGCCACCTTTCAAGCTGCATCTTCGTTCCAGACGAATTGGTCACTGCGTTGCCGCCTTGTTGCAACTCGAAATCCAACGGGTATAGCGTTTGTGGTGTTAGGCACGGCATAGAATGACAGGTATGATAATGCAAATTATAGGCGATGTCCCACAATTGACCGCAGCCGTAAATCGGTAAAAGCACCTTATATTGTGGGACATATCCTGGCTGAGAGCAGAAAGATTTGGGGAGTCTATGCAGTATTGGGGAAAGATAATTGGTGTCGCCGTGGCCTTAATGATGGGCGGCGGCTTCTGGGGTGTGGTTCTGGGCCTGTTAGTTGGCCACATGTTCGACAAAGCCCGCATGCGCAAAATGGCGTGGTTTGCCAACCAGCGTGAACGCCAGGCGCTGTTTTTTGCCACCACTTTTGAGGTGATGGGGCATCTGACCAAATCCAAAGGTCGCGTCACGGAAGCCGATATCCATATCGCCAGTCAATTGATGGATCGAATGAATTTGCACGGCGACTCGCGTACCGCCGCGCAACATGCCTTCCGGGTGGGAAAATCGGACAATTACCCATTACGTGAAAAAATGCGTCAGTTTCGCAGCGTCTGTTTTGGTCGCTTCGATCTGATCCGCATGTTTCTGGAGATTCAGATCCAGGCGGCTTTTGCCGATGGGTCGTTGCATCCGAACGAGCGTGAAGTGCTGTATGTGATTGCTGAAGAGTTGGGGATCTCACGTACCCAGTTTGATCAGTTTCTGCGCATGATGCAGGGCGGCGCCCAGTTTGGCGGCGGATATCAGCAGCAGTCCGGCGGCGGTGGCTGGCAGCAGGCGCAACGCGGTCCGACGCTGGAAGACGCCTGCAATGTGCTGGGTGTGAAAGCGACCGATGATGCGACCACCATTAAGCGCGCATACCGTAAGCTGATGAGCGAGCACCATCCGGACAAACTGGTGGCGAAAGGCCTGCCGCCAGAAATGATGGAAATGGCGAAGCAAAAAGCACAGGAAATTCAAAAAGCTTACGAGCTAATTAAAGAACAGAAAGGTTTTAAATAATCGTTATGCCGGGTGGCAGCTAGCGCCTTATCCGGCCTACGTTAATGACTGTAGGCCGGGCAAGCGAAGCCCACCGGCCTAAATGGGACCTGCGTTTAAAAATCTGCCGGAACTTTAAACGTCATACTGTTGCCGTATTCGGGATGCGTGATAGTTAACATCTCTGCGTGCAGCAGCAGGCGCGGCGCTAACGCCAGGGCCTGTGGCGGGGCGTAGAAGCGGTCGCCCAGGATCGGATGCCCTAATGCCAGCATATGCACACGCAACTGGTGGGAGCGTCCGGTAATGGGTTTGAGCACGACCCGTGCGGTGTTATCTTCCGCAAACTCCACCACTTCATACTCGGTCTGCGCCGATTTTCCGGTCTCATAACACACTTTCTGCTTTGGCCGATTCGGCCAGTCGCAAATCAGCGGTAAATCAACCAGCCCCTCGGCCGGAGCGGGATGTCCCCAGACGCGTGCGACATACTGTTTCTTCGGCTCGCGTTCGCGAAACTGGCGCTTTAGCTCGCGCTCTGCCGCTTTAGTTAGCGCCACTACAATCACGCCGCTGGTTGCCATATCCAGACGATGTACGGATTCAGCCTGCGGGTAATCGCGCTGAATACGCGTCATCACGCTGTCTTTGTGTTCATCCAGACGACCCGGCACGGACAACAAGCCGCTCGGCTTGTTGACCACCATAATGTGCTCATCCTGATACAGGATAACCAGCCAGGGTTCCTGCGGCGGATTATAGTTTTCCATCCCCATGTCTGGCTCCGTTACTGATGCGTCACGACGATCAGGCGCAGGGCATCCAGACGCCATCCCGCCTGATCCAGGCTTTCCATCACCAGCTGACGATTGCTTTCAATGGCGCTGAGTTCGTCATCACGGATGTTCGGGTTAACGGCACGCAGCGCTTCCAGACGGGAGAGTTCAGCCGTCAGCTTCTCGTCCGCCTCTTTACGCGCCGCGTCGATCAGCGCGCGGGCCGATTTTTCTACCTGCGCTTCACCGAGTTGCAGAATGGCATGCACATCCTGCTGTACGGCGTTGACCAGTTTACTGCCGGTGTGGCGGTTAACGGCGCTGAGCTGACGGTTAAAGGTTTCGAATTCAACCTGCGCGGCAAGGTTGTTGCCGTTTTTGTCCAGCAGCATGCGTACCGGGGTTGGCGGCAGGAAGCGGTTTAACTGCAGCTGTTTTGGCGCTTGCGCTTCAACGACGTAGACCAGTTCAACCAGCAGAGTACCGACTGGTAATGCTTTGTTTTTCAGCAAAGAAATGGTGCTGCTTCCGGTGTCGCCGGAGAGGATCAGATCCAGACCATTACGGATCAGCGGATGCTCCCAGGTAATAAACTGCGCGTCTTCACGCGACAGGGCAACATCACGCTCAAACGTAATGGTACAGCCATCTTCCGGCAGCCCTGGGAAATCCGGCACCAGCATATGATCGGACGGTGTCAGCACGATCAAATTGTCGCCACGGTCATCCTGATTAATACCAACGATATCAAACAGGTTCATGGCGAAGGCGATCAGGCTGGTATCGTCGTCCTGTTCTTCAATACTCTCAGCCAGCGCCAGCGCTTTTTCGCCGCCGTTAGAGTGGATCTCCAGCAGGCGATCGCGACCTTGCTCCAGCTGTGCTTTCAGCGCGTCATGCTGTTCGCGACAGGTTTTGATCAGATCGTCAAAGCCATCGGTGTTTTCTGGCTCAGCCAGGTAGCCGATCAGATTGTTATATACCGTGTCATAGATGGTACGTCCGGTCGGGCAAGTGTGTTCGAACGCATCCAGACCTTCGTGGTACCAACGCACCAGCACGGATTGCGCGGTTTTTTCCAGGTATGGAACGTGGATCTGGATATCATGCACCTGACCAATACGGTCCAGACGGCCAATACGCTGTTCCAGCAGGTCCGGATTGAACGGCAGATCAAACATCACCAGATGGCTGGCGAACTGGAAGTTACGCCCTTCGGAGCCGATTTCAGAGCACAGCATCACCTGGGCGCCGCTATCTTCTTCGCTAAACCAGGCCGCAGCGCGGTCACGTTCAATGATCGACATCCCTTCATGGAACACGGCGGCGCGGATACCTTCGCGCTCGCGCAGAACCTGCTCCAGCTGAAGCGCAGTGGTGGCTTTCGCACAGATGACCAGAACTTTTTGCGAGCGGTGGCTGGTCAGGTAGCCCATCAGCCATTCCACGCGCGGGTCAAAGTTCCACCAGGTGCCGGTGTCGCCTTCGAATTCCTGATAAATCTGCTCCGGGTAGAGCATGTCGCGCGCGCGGTCTTCCGCGCTCTTACGCGCGCCCATAATGCCGGAGACTTTAATGGCCGTCTGGTATTGGGTTGGCAACGGCAATTTGATGGTATGCAGCTCGCGTTTAGGAAAGCCTTTCACACCGTTACGGGTATTTCGGAACAGTACTCGGCTGGTGCCGTGGCGGTCCATCAGCATCGAAACCAGCTCCTGACGCGCGCTCTGGGCGTCTTCGCTGTCGCTGTTTGCCGCCTGCAGTAACGGCTCAATGTCCTGTTCGCCAATCATGTCACCTAACATGTTCAGCTCATTGTTACTCAGCTTGTTGCCAGCCAGTAACATGGCGACGGCGTCGGCGACCGGACGGTAATTTTTCTGTTCTTCAACAAACTGGGCGAAATCGTGGAAGCGGCTTGGATCCAGTAGACGCAGGCGCGCAAAGTGGCTTTCCAGGCCCAGCTGTTCCGGCGTTGCGGTCAGCAGCAGGATGCCTGGTACGCGCTCTGCCAGCTGTTCAACGGCCATATATTCACGGCTGGGCGCGTCTTCGCTCCACACCAGGTGATGGGCTTCATCGACAATCAGCAGATCCCATTCAGCATCACACAGGTGCTCCAGACGCTGTTTACTGCGACGGGCAAAGTCCAGCGAACAGATAACCAACTGTTCGGTTTCAAACGGGTTGTAGGCATCGTGCTGCGCTTCGGCATAACGCTCATCATCAAACAGCGCAAAGCGCAGGTTGAAACGACGCAGCATTTCGACCAGCCACTGGTGCTGTAACGTCTCCGGGACGATGATCAGCACGCGCTCCGCGGCGCCTGACAGCAGCTGTTGATGCAGGATCATCCCAGCTTCAATGGTTTTACCTAAACCCACTTCGTCTGCCAGCAACACGCGAGGGGCATGACGACGGCCGACATCATGGGCAATGTTGAGCTGGTGGGGGATCAAGCTGGTACGTTGGCCACGCAAACCACTCCACGGCATACGGTACTGTTCGCTCTGAAATTTACGTGCGCGATAGCGCAGCGCAAAGCGGTCCATACGGTCAATCTGGCCGGCAAACAGGCGATCCTGGGGTTTACTGAAAACCAGTTTGCTGTCGAGCAGCACTTCACGCAGCATTACACCGGTTTCTTCGGTATCAAGGCGGGTTCCGATATAGGCAAGCAGGCCGTTTTCTTCTTTTACTTCATCGACATGCAGTTGCCAGCCTTCATGGCTCGTTATCGTGTCGCCAGGGTTGAACATCACGCGGGTCACGGGGGAATCACTGCGCGCATACAGACGGTTTTCACCCGTCGATGAGAAAAGTAAAGTGACGGTTCGCGCATCCATGGCGACAACAGTACCAAGTCCCAATTCGCTTTCTGTATCGCTGATCCAGCGTTGACCAAGTGTAAAAGGCATATATGTTCGGCTCTATATCTTTAATTGCAGGCAATACTCGTCATTTTCCGGGCTAGTCCCCGTTATTGAGAGCATATGACCCCGCTACCAGGCTAATAAATCAGTGGTAGGGGTGTTAAATGGGTCCAGGAATGGAAAGGGCGCTATGGTACTGGATGGCGGCGGTTTCGTCACGCGTCAAAATAACCCCAGTTGTCCTGTGAGTAGTGTAGCAAAATTATCGTCAATAAAGGGAAGAATTCCCTCGGCAACCGGCTGGATCTGGCGGGTCAGATAATGCTCGTAATCAAGTGCAGATAGCTGATAATCAACAGGTTCAGGTCCATTTATCGTCCAGACATATTTAATCGTGCCACGATTCTGATACTGCTGCGGACGCCCCAGTTTGACGTTCTGCTCATCGGCGAGCCGCGCGGCGCGAACGTGCGGCGGAACATTCCGCTGGTATTCGCTCAACGGGCGGCGCAGGCGTTTGCGGTACACCAGGTGTTCATCCAGTTCACCCGCCATCAGACGGTCGATAGTCTCGCGAACAAACTCTTGATAAGGCTCGTTACGAAAAATTCGCAGGTACAGCTCCTGCTGAAACTGCTGGGCCAGCGGCGTCCAGTCGGTTCGTACCGTTTCCAGACCTTTAAAGACCATGCGTTGCTCAGCGCCCGACTGAATCATTCCGGCGTAGCGTTTTTTGCTGCCGGTATCTGCACCGCGAATCGTCGGCATCAGAAAGCGACAAAAGTGGGTTTCAAATTCCAGCTCCAGCGCGCTGGTCAGGTTTTGCTGCTTCAGCGATTGCGCCCACCAGTTGTTGACATAGCTCACCAGCTCCCGACCAATCCGGGCCGCATCGTCTTCCGAGTGCGCCTTTTTAAGCCAGACAAAGGTGGAGTCGGTGTCGCCATAGATGACGTCGTAACCCTGAGCCTCAATCAGCGCTTTGGTCTGACGCATGATCGCGTGACCGCGCATGGTGATAGACGAAGCCAGCCTCGGGTCGAAAAAGCGGCAGGCGGTGGTGCCAAGCACGCCGTAAAACGCGTTCATGATGATTTTCAGCGCCTGTGAGAGCGGCTTATTGCCGCGGCGTTTGGCTTCATCACGCCCATGCCAGATCTGGGTAACGATTTCCGGCAGACAGTGCTTTTCGCGTGAGAACCAGGCGTCAAGGAACCCCTCGGTACTGTGTTCCCGATCCGGCTGTGCCATCCCTTCGATAAGTCCCACTGGATCGATCAAAAAAGTACGAATAATTGACGGGTACAGGCTTTTGTAATCCAGCACCAGCACGGAGTCGTACAAACCCGGGCGCGAGTCCATCACGTAGCCACCGGGGCTGGCGTGCGCGGGAACCTCCCCCAGATTCGGTGCCACATAGCCCGCCCGGTGCATTCGCGGTAGGTAGAGATGGCCGAAGGCGGCAACGGAACCGCCGTGCCGGTCGACCGGCAGGCCGTTTACCGTCGATCGTTCCAGCAAAAATGGCATGATCTCGGTTTTATGAAAAATACGCGTGACCAGCTCACAGTCTTTGAGATTGTAGGTGGCGAGTGCGGGCTTATCCTGGGCAAACCGGCGATCTATTTCGTCCATCCTGTCCCAGGGATTATCTATCGACTTCCCTTCGCCCAGCAGCTCCTGTGACACCGTTTCCAGCGAAAAGGATGAGAAATTCCAGAATGCGGATTTAAGCGCCTCAATGCCGTCGATAATCAGGCGACCTTTAGCCTGCGCGAAGAATACGCCGTTTTTGAAGCCATGTTCGCGCCACTCCAGCTCGCTATTGTCACGGCCAAAACGCAGGGGAATGCGGTAACGTTCAGCATGCTTTTGCAGGACGCGTAAATCGAATTGCACGACGTTCCAGCCGATTACCACATCAGGATCGTGACGGGCAATCCAGTCGTTGAGCTTTTCCAGTAACTGCGGGCGGCTTGCGACGTATTCAAGTTCAAAATCCAGCGCTGAGGCATCGCCGTTTGCCGGGCCGAGCATGTAGACAATACGCTGCCCACAGCCTTCAAGGCCGATACAGTAGAGTTCGCCGTGGCGCGTGGTTTCGATATCCAGCGAGACCCATTTCAGCGGCGGTCGATAGTCAGGGTTTGGCTTCAATCGGGCATTGACCAGCGTACCGTTGTGTCTGTCGCCTTCAACCCACACAGGTGAGGTGATAAAACGCTCCATCAGATACCGTTCCGGCGGACGCACGTCGGCCTCGTAGACGGTAATTGCGTTTTCACGCAGCAGCTTTTCCAGCCGCATGAGCTGGCGATGTGAGCGGCAATACAGGCCGGAAACGGGCTGGCGGTGGAAGTCTTGCAATTGCAGCGGCGTCAGACGATAGCCGTTTTCATTGCGTAATAATGACGCTACGCGAGGAACCTGACTGACAGGAATAAACGCGACCGACTCCTGAGGCGCGAGCGTGACCTGTAGCGGCCCGTCGTCTGTAGCCAGCCAGAATGTGACCTCAGTTCCCTGCGGGGTGTCCCGCCAGTGCCGGGTTAAAATAAAGCCTGCCTGCGCCACGCTGTGTATCCATTAAAAAACCAGGCATTATTATAGCCTGGTTTACACGATTGTACTGTTATTTTGTACAGTTAAAAATGAGAGCTGCGGGAAGTTATTGCGACAATAAAAGTAAAATGCCCTCCGCAGTAAAAGTGTTACTGGATAGGGTTTGATATTTAATAAATGAATGCCTTAATTGAAAACTCTTCCTTGAATTATTTTATTGGCCTGTCATGGCTATTTGTATCTATTATTCTTTTGTAATTATATTTGTTTCATAAATTGGAAGTCCGTTTCAGGATTTTTATGTCATTTTCGGAATCGTGCTCGTATGGTTTTGTTACTCATCCCTCGGTTCAGGAAAAATGGTTATTTTTTTTATTTGTTTTTATTCATGGTTAGTGTAACTATTTTAATCAAACACTCGGGTTACCAGGTTGAATATAATATATTTTTATGGCTTGCTATTGTCTGGATAAAAACGGATTTTCGGTTCGATTTCGTCGGGAATATCTCTCTGTATAATTTGATTTTTATCGCTGAATATAATTTTATTCATCTGATAGCTCGGGTGTTTTATATCAATAGCTTGGGTGCGTAGTGTTATGGAGGCCTATTATGGATATTTATACTCAGGCGTTACAGGTAGGATATGATCACTATTTATTTGTTAATACTCAGTTATCTAACCCTACAATTAAATCAGTAAGTCAATATATTGAGTATAGAACGTGGTCAGGTCAAATTTGGCGTACTGAGGTTATTGAACGTGGGAATGCTTTCTTTCACTGGCAAGGGCATGACAGAATAAATGGTCATCGTGATACGGTGATTAATTATCTGTTGAATGGACAGCGCTGGCAGTCAACGATTACAGATTACATTTTCTTTCATTCACTGGATGGTGAAGAGGCGCAGGGACATTATGACAACGTGATTAAATACGTTTGTGCTAATAACTGTGTGTATCGAAGTGCGTTTGCGGAATATATAAAGGAATAACCAGAGAGCGCGCCACCGAGATTTCGGGCGCGCTCAGATTGTTTTCACTGACCGTAGTAGGCTTTTGCGCCGTGTTTACGTAGGTAATGTTTATCTAACAGGGTTTGCTGCATATCCGGCAATTGCGGCGCGAGCTGGCGACAGAAGATCCCCATGTAGGCGACTTCTTCCAGCACGATGGCATTGTGTACCGCATCTTCGGCGTTTTTTCCCCACGCAAACGGACCGTGAGAGTGCACCAGCACGCCAGGCATCTGCGAAGCGTCAATGCCTTGTTTCTCAAAGGTTTCAACGATCACGTTACCGGTTTCCCGCTCATATTCGCCGTTGATTTCTTCCTCGGTCATTTTCCGTGTGCAGGGAATCGATCCGTAGAAATAGTCCGCATGGGTGGTACCCGTGGCTGGAATCGACTGGCCCGCCTGCGCCCAGATGGTTGCATGACGCGAATGGGTATGAACAATGCCGCCAATGGTCGGGAATGCCTGATACAGCAGACGGTGCGTTGGGGTATCGGAGGAGGGTTTCTTCGTACCTTCTACAACCTCACCGGTGGCGATACTGACTACGACCATATCTTCTGCGGTCATAACGCTGTAATCGACCCCGGAAGGTTTTATCACAAACACGCCGCGTTCGCGATCGACGGCACTCACGTTCCCCCAGGTCAAGGTGACCAGGTGGTGCTTAGGCAACGCCAGATTGGCTTCCAGCACCTGACGTTTGAGATCTTCTAACATGTTGATTCCTCTGTGCCGGATGGCGGGCAAGCGCAGAGCCACCCGGCAACAACATAATTAACGTTTAAAACCGTAATAGACGTCGTTCCAGCGCAGCGCGTCCTTAAAGGCCGGCAGGCGGGTATCGTTGTCGATCACGGCGATCTCGATATCGTGCATTTCAGCGAACTGGCGCATATCGTTCAGATCCAGCGCGTGGCTGAAGACGGTGTGGTGCGCGCCACCGGCCAGGATCCAGGCTTCAGATGCGGTTGGCAGATCAGGCTGGGCTTTCCACAATGCGTTAGCCACCGGCAGTTTCGGCAGGGAGTGCGGTGTTTGAACCGTGTCGATGCAGTTAACCAGCAGGCGATAGCGATCGCCAAGATCGATCAGGCTGGCAACGACTGCCGGACCAGTTTTGGTGTTGAAGATCAGACGAGCGGGATCGTCTTTGCCACCAATGCCGAGATGCTGAACGTCGAGGATCGGTTTATCTTCCACCGCGATAGACGGGCATACTTCCAGCATGTGCGAGCCGAGCACCAGATCGTTGCCTTTCTCGAAGTGGTAGGTGTAATCCTCCATAAATGAGGTGCCGCCCTGCAGACCGGTTGACATCACCTTCATGATGCGAAGCAGAGCGGCGGTTTTCCAGTCGCCTTCGCCCGCAAAGCCGTAGCCTTGCTGCATCAGACGCTGTACGGCCAGACCCGGGAGCTGTTTCAGGCCGTGTAAATCTTCAAATGTCGTGGTAAAGGCGTGGAATCCGCCCTGTTCCAGGAAGCGCTTCATCCCCAGTTCAATACGGGCCGCTTCCAGTACGTTCTGACGTTTCTCACCGTGGACTTGCGTTGCCGCCGTCATGGTGTAGGTGCTTTCATACTCATCGATTAGCGCGTTGATTTCGCCGTCGCTAATGGAGTTTACTACCTGCACCAGATCGCCTACGGCCCAGGTATTTACCGAGAAGCCGAATTTGATCTGCGCAGCGACTTTATCGCCATCGGTGACCGCGACTTCACGCATGTTGTCGCCAAAACGGCAGACTTTCAGATGGCGGGTATCCTGTTTGGACACGGCCTGGCGCATCCAGGAGCCGATGCGTTCGTGCGCTTGTTTGTCCTGCCAGTGACCGGTGACTACGGCGTGCTGCTGACGCATACGTGCGCCGATGAAGCCGAACTCACGGCCGCCGTGCGCGGTCTGGTTCAGGTTCATAAAGTCCATATCAATGCTGTCCCACGGCAGGGCGGCGTTGAACTGGGTATGGAATTGCATCAGCGGCTTGTTGAGGATAGTCAGACCGTTAATCCACATTTTGGCCGGAGAGAAAGTGTGCAGCCAGACCACCAGACCTGCGCAGCGATCGTCGTAGTTAGCGTCACGACAAATAGCGGTAATCTCGTCAGGTGAAGTACCCAGCGGTTTTAAAACCAGTTTGCAGGGCAGTTTAGCTTCAGTATTCAGCGCGTTAACGACGTGCTCGGCATGTTGGGTTACCTGACGCAGGGTTTCAGGGCCATACAGATGCTGGCTACCAATCACAAACCACACTTCATAGTTATCAAAAATCGTCATTGTCGTGTCCTTAATGTGTCAGGGTTGCCTGGTCTACCGGGGTTTGTTGCGCCGGAGCGGCAGTCGGAAGGTATTGTTGTTCAGCGCTTATCGCCCACTGCTGGTAGCGGCGGTAAAGCTGTTCAAAACGTTGAGCCTGCTCTGGTCGAGGTTGCAGCGTGTTTTCCACGGCGCTTGCCATCTGTTGCTGAGCGGCTGGGATATCGGTGTGTACTTTCGCGGCAACGGCGGCAAAGATAGCCGCACCGAGTGCGCAGCACTGGTCTGAAGCGACAATCTGTAGCGGACGGTTGAGCACGTCACAACAGGCCTGCATGATGACCGGATTTTTACGGGCGATGCCGCCTAGCGCCATTACGTTGTTAACCGCAATGCCTTGTTCGGTGAAGCATTCCATGATGGCGCGTGCACCAAAGGCGGTGGCGGCAATCAGACCGCCGAACAGCGCTGGCGCGTCGGTTGCCAGATTCAGATCGGTAATCACTCCTTTCAGACGCTGGTTGGCATTGGGCGTACGGCGACCGTTGAACCAGTCGAGCACCACCGGCAGATGATCCAGCGACGGATTTCTCGCCCAGGCTTCGGTTAGCGCTGGTAGCAGCTGTTTTTGGCTGGCTTTAATCTGGGTCTTCAGCTCCGGGTGCTGCGTGGCAAGCTGCTCCAGCGGCCAGCTCAGCACACGGCTAAACCAGGCATAGATATCGCCGAACGCGGACTGGCCTGCCTCTAGGCCAATAAAATGCGGCACCACGCTGCCATCAACCTGGCCGCAAATGCCTTTCACCGCGCGCTCGCCGACGCTGTGTTTGTCAGCAATCAGAATGTCGCAGGTCGACGTGCCAATGACTTTCACCAGCGTATTGGGCTGTGCGCCCGCGCCGACCGCGCCCATATGGCAGTCAAAAGCGCCGCCTGCAATCACCACGCTTTCCGGTAGTCCCAGACGCTGCGCCCACTCGGCGCACAGGGTGCCAACCGGCAGGTCGGCTGTGAAGGTATCGGTAAACATCGGGTATTGCAGATGGCGGTTGAGGATGGGGTCGAGTTCGTCAAAGAAACTGGCTGGCGGTAGACCACCCCAGCTTTCATGCCACAGGGATTTATGCCCGGCGCTGCAGCGACCGCGACGAATATCCTGTGGACGTACGGTATTAGAGAGCAGGGCCGGAACCCAATCGCACAGTTCAATCCACGAAACCGCGGCCTCGGCAACCGCGTGGTCCTGACGGGTCACATGCAGGATTTTGGCCCAGAACCATTCGCTGGAATAAATACCGCCGATATAGCGGGAGTAATCGATCTTGCCCGGTGTGTGGCACAAACGGGTAATTTCTTCAGCTTCTTCTACTGAGGTGTGATCTTTCCACAGGACAAACATTGCATTTGGGTTTTCAGCGAACTCCGGACGCAACGCCAGTACGTTGCCGTCGGCATCGATGGGGGCCGGGGTTGAACCGGTGCTGTCAACGCCAATCCCGACCACTTCCGCACGCTGTTTAACGCTCAGTTCGGCCAGCACGGTTTTCAGCGCCGCTTCCATTGATTCAATGTAGTCGCGTGGATGATGGCGAAACTGGTTGTTTGGGCCATCGCAATACTGCCCTTCCTGCCAACGTGGGTACCACTCTACGCTGGTGGCGATTTCTTCACCGGTAGCACATTCCACTGCCAAAGCGCGTACTGAATCACTGCCAAAATCGAGGCCAATTGCAATCGCCATCGTCTTACTCCATCCAAAAATACAGGTATGGATAAACAGTAGTTAGTAGGGATAAAAACCGTCAGGCAGGATTCGCTAATCTTATGGACTAAAATGCTGTGGCATCACAAAGTGTGACGCCGTGCAAATAATCAATGTGGACATTTCTGCCGTAGTTATAGACACTTTTGTTAGCCGATTTTAACGTTGGCGCAGTACATATTTTTTACAAAGTGCTTTTCACAAGCGGGGTTGATGGTCCATTACCGCAAACACAGCGGCCCGCAGGGGCGACGGCAATGATGTCTGGCGTAATATGGACAAATTGTTTCTTAGCAGAACATAGGGAGTATTGAAATTATGGCTGAAACGCAAAACGATCCCCTGCTGCCAGGCTATTCGTTTAACGCGCATTTGGTGGCCGGATTAACCCCCATCGAGGCGAACGGATACCTGGATTTTTTTATCGACAGGCCGCTGGGTATGAAGGGTTATATCCTCAATCTCACTATCCGTGGCGAAGGGGTTATCAATAATCAGGGCAAACAATTTGTCTGTCGGCCTGGCGATATTTTGCTGTTTCCGCCCGGAGAAATTCACCACTACGGACGCCATCCTGATGCCAGTGAGTGGTATCACCAGTGGGTTTACTTTCGCCCACGCGCCTACTGGCAGGAGTGGCTGACCTGGCCGGCCATTTTTGCCCAGACTGGATTCTTTCGTCCGGATGAAGCACATCAGCCGCATTTTAACGAACTGTTTGGGCAGATAATCAACGCCGGGCAGGGAGAAGGTCGCTATTCCGAACTGCTGGCGATTAATTTACTGGAACAGTTATTGCTCCGACGTATGGAAGCCATTAATGAATCGCTACATCCCCCCATGGACAACCGCGTGCGCGACGCCTGTCAGTACATCAGCGATCACCTGGCGGACAGTAATTTTGATATTGCCAGCGTCGCACAGCACGTCTGCCTGTCGCCTTCCCGTTTGTCGCATCTGTTCCGTCAGCAGTTGGGTATCAGCGTATTAAGCTGGCGCGAGGATCAGCGTATCAGCCAGGCCAAGCTATTGCTGAGTACCACTCGTATGCCCATTGCTACGGTGGGGCGCAATGTTGGCTTTGACGATCAGCTCTATTTTTCTCGCGTTTTCAAAAAATGTACCGGCGCCAGTCCGAGCGAGTTTCGCGCCGGATGTGAATAAAAAGTGAATGATGTGTCCTGAAAGTTGTCATAACTCGCAATCTATTCAGACAATTGATGGCTTGACGAAGTTGAGACGGGTTATCAAAATCCCTGCTTCGTAAATCTGACGGACACATTATGCAAGCATTGCTGGAACACTTTATTCTTCAGTCCGCCCTGTACTCCCTGATCGCCGTACTGCTGGTGGCCTTTCTGGAGTCACTGGCGCTGGTTGGTCTGATTCTGCCCGGTACCGTGATGATGGCGGGGCTGGGGGCGCTGATTGGCAGTGGCGAACTGAACTTCTGGCATGCCTGGCTTGCGGGCATCATTGGTTGCCTGTTGGGGGACTGGATCTCTTTCTGGTTGGGCTGGCGCTTTAAAAAGCCGCTGCATCGTTGGTCGTTTATGAAAAAGAACAAGGCGTTGCTGGATAAAACCGAGCACGCGCTGCATCAGCACAGCATGTTTACCATTCTGGTGGGGCGTTTTGTGGGACCGACGCGTCCGCTGGTGCCAATGGTGGCGGGCATGCTGGATCTGCCTGTCGCTAAATTTATCGTCCCGAATATTATTGGTTGCGTACTGTGGCCGCCGTTCTACTTCCTGCCGGGGATCCTGGCGGGGGCGGCAATTGATATTCCTTCTGAGATGCAGAGCGGGGATTTTAAATGGTTGCTGCTGGCGACGGCGCTGTTGCTATGGGTAGGGGGCTGGTTTTGCTGGCGACTGTGGCGTAGCGGCAAAGCGGCAGTCGATCGCTTAACCGCGTATTTCCCCCGCAGCCGTTTACTGTATCTGGCGCCGTTGACGCTTGGGATCGGCGTGGTCGCGCTGGTGGCGTTACTGCGCCATCCGCTGATGCCGGTGTATATTGATATTCTGCGTAAAGTCGTGGGTTTTTGACGATTCTTTTGCCGGATGGCGCTGACGCTTATCCGGCCTGGGAAATCAATCACTCGGCTTTGATGCCCAAGAGCGTCGAGGCGCTGGCCTGACCGCTTAATAACTCATCCGTTTTGCCCTGCCAGGCGATGCGCCCGTCGGCGACCACAATCGAACGGGACGCAATTCGCGCCGCATCTTCTACGCTGTGGGACACCATCAGCAACGTAAGCTGTTTATCGCGACAGACCTCGGCAACCAGCGTTAACATCTCCTGGCGCAGGGCGGGATCGAGCGCAGAGAACGGTTCATCAAGCAGCAAAATGGGTTGTTCCCGCACCAGGCAACGCGCCAGCGCTACGCGCTGTCGCTGACCGCCGGAAAGCTCACCGGGGAGGCGCTCCAGCAGTGAGTCGATCCCCATTTGCTGGGCGATGTGATGCATTTTCTCCCGCTGCGATGCGTTCAGCTTCAATCCCGGGTTAAGGCCCAGGCCGATGTTTTGCTGCACGCTCAGGTGGCTGAACAGGTTATTTTCCTGAAACAGCATCGAAACGGGGCGACGTGAGGGAGGCGTGGCGGTGTGATCTTCACCTTCAATCAACAGGGTACCGCTGGCAGGCGTGAGAAAGCCGGCGATCAGATTCAGCAGCGTACTTTTCCCGGCGCCGCTGGGCCCGAGAATCGCGACCTGCTCACCGCGTGCGATCGACAGCGTAAAGCGCATCGGCAAATGGTGATAAAGCCATGTGATATCAATCAGTTTTAACATTTCGACCCGGCAATTTTTCAATAACGGTAAACAGCGTAAAGCACAGGATCAGCAGCAATAACGCCGTAACTGCGCCATCCTGACTGCGATAAGAGCCAATCTGCTGATATAAATAAAACGGCAGGGTGCGGAAATCCTCATTACCAAATAGCGCAACCACGCCAAAATCGCCAATCGACAGCACGCAGGCAAAAGCCATCGCCTGCGCCAGCGGGCGCTTCAGGGCGCGCAGTTCAACCACTTTCAGACGCGACCACCCCTCAATTCCCAACGACTGGCACAACATACTGTAGCGGGTGGTGACGTCCCGCATTGGGTTTTCCAGCACCTTCAGCGCGTAAGGGATCGCCATCAGCGCATTGGTAAAAATGACAATGCCGTCGGCTGATTCGGGGAGTCCAATGGTGTTATTGAGCAGCAGAAAGAAGCCGGTTGCCAGCACGATGCCCGGCATGGCGAGGATCAACATGCCGCTAAGTTCCAGCATCTGACCTGCCAGCACCTGCTGTCGGGCACGCAGTTCACGACTGCTCCATAACAGCATCATGGTGAGAACAACGCACAACGCACCTGCCGCCAGCGCAATTCGTAGTGAGGTTCCCAGTGCGTGCCACAGTACAGGTTGCTTAAGAACATCCAGCATATGGCGGTTAATACCATCGACAATTACCGCCAGCAGCGGCGGCAGCAGTAGCAGCAGGGCCAGAATAATCAGCAGCGCGTCTGCCAGGCGGCTGTGCAGACGATCGTCGGGATCGCGCCAGCCCTGAACCAGCGTGGTACCGGGGGCAATGGCGCGGCTCAGACGTTGGCTGAAGAGCACCAGCGCTAAACAACAAACCATCTGGATCAACGCCAGCATGGCGGCGCGGGCGGGATCGTAATCAAAGTTCAGCGCCTGATAAATCGCCAGCTCGATGGTTGTGGCCTGCGGTCCACCGCCCAGTGACAAAACGGTGGCGAAGCTGGCGAAACAGAGCATAAAGATGAGCGCCGCGACGGGAAGGATTTGCCGACGCAGCCACGGCCATTCAACAAAGCGGAAGAAATGCCAGCCGCGCAGACCTAACTGAGCGGCTAACTGTCGCTGTTCGCCGGGAATATTCTCCAGCGACTGCAACAGCAGACGACTGGCCATCGGCAGATTGAAAAAGACGTGCGCCAGCAGAATGCCCTGCAGACCGTACGGCGAAAACGTCCATTCCAGCCCGAATGTATGCCAGATCGAGGCCAACCAGCCCTGACGACCGTACACGCTAAGAATACCGAAGACCGCGACCAGCACTGGCAGGATTAACGTCATCGCGCACAGGCGCAGCAGCGCCAGTCGTCCTGGAAAACGGCGGCGATAGAGCGCTCTGGCAAGGAAAATCGCCGGGATGACCGACAGCACTGCGGATAAAAAAGCCTGCCAGAAAGAAAAGCGCACCACGTGCCACAGGTAGTCGTCTTGCCACAGTGAGAGCCACTCCCCCCGTGGGGCGTTAAACCACAGCGCCAGAAACGCGGCCAGGGCAACGGCCACCATCAGCGTGGCGGCGGTAAGCCCTGGAACCAGCCAGCCGGGAATTAACGGCTGACGGCGCGTTGCCATTCGCTAATCCATGCCTGGCGTTGAGCCGCAACCTGCTGCGGCGTAAATTCCAGCGCGGTGGCTGGCTTATTCAGTTGCTCGAATCCAGACGGTAGGGCGACCTGGGTTACCGGATACATCCAGTTGCCGGTCGGAATCGCGTTCTGGAAGGCCGGAGACACCATAAACTTGAGGAATTTCTCGGCCAGTTCCGGCTGTTTGCTGGCCGCAGTACGGGCGGCGACTTCTACCTGCAAATAGTGGCCTTCGCTAAAGTTGGCTGCGGCGTAGTTGTCTTTTTTCTCGGCGATGATGTGATAGGCCGGAGAGGTGGTGTAGCTGAGTACCAGGTCGCTTTCGCCCTTCAGGAACAGGCCGTAGGCTTCACTCCAGCCCTTGGTGACCGTGACGGTTTTTGCCGAAAGCGCGCGCCAGGCCTCCGGCGCCTTATCGCCATAGACTTTCTGCATCCATAGCAGCAGGCCCAGCCCCGGCGTGCTGGTACGCGGGTCCTGATAAATGACGCGCCATTTTTGATCGCTCTCTACCAGTTCTTTCAGGCTTTTGGGCGGATTCTTCAGCTTGTTCTTATCATAAACGAAGGCGAAATAGCCGTAATCAAACGGAACGAAGGTATCGTTTTTCCAGCCGCCGGGCACGTTTACGGCTTCACTTGCTACACCGCTTTTGGCAAACAGTTTAGTTTGGGTGGCGGCTTCCAGAAGGTTGTTATCGAGGCCCAGTACGACGTCAGCTTTACTGTTTTTTCCTTCCATGCGCAGGCGGTTAAGCAGCGAGACACCATCTTCCAGCGCGACCAGTTTCAGTTCACAGTTGCAGTCAGCTTCAAAGGCTTTTTTTATTGTCGGGCCCGGGCCCCAGTCAGCTGCGAACGAGTCGTAGGTATATACGGTCAGTACAGGTTTGGCGAAAGCAGGCGCTGCGCACAGCAGTAAAAGCGGAAGACATTTTTTAAACACTTTGCACCTCATAAAGTTGGGTGGCAAAGGACTTGAGTTGCAGCCTCAAATCCCTTCGCCGGCATTATCCGGATCAGGTTCGACGGGTATCTCTCAGCCCATACACTTCATCATTCACGCTGCCTCTGTGTTGGCTGCGCTCGCTCACCCCAGTCACATAGTTATCTATGCTCCTGGGGACTCACTCGCTTGCCGCCTTGATGCAGCGTGAATGATTTTGTGTATGTTTTTATTTAGCACCCCGTTGAGAACGGCGTTAGTGTAATGATTTTGTTGCTATGCGGCAATCAAGAGCCGGATCTAAGGATCCGGTGGTGCAAACCACGCTGATTTAAAATCAAACCAGCCGAGGGTATTCATGCGTAACCCGCGCATACTGCGCTGCCCCTGAATGATCAGCCAGTGGTGGATTAATGGCACAATGGCCTTTGTGGCGAGCAGCTGTTGGCACCATGCCGCCAGGCTCATTTCGCCCGTCCGCCAGCGGGCCGCATCGTTTTCCCAGTCCCGCGAGATACAGTTTTGCAGTAACGGGACTTCGCACAAATGGGCGAACAGCGAGAAATCCAGCGGTAGGGTAAAGTTGGCGCTGTTGAGCCAGATATCACTGACGATTTCACCCGCATGCCATTGATCGTAGTCGATCTCCTGAATATTTAACTGTACCTGATGCTCTGCCAGCAACGTCTTCATGATCTGCGCGATAATCCGATGTTCGATGTGATCGCGATAGTAGGTGATCGTCAGCGTTTCCAGTCCGGCGGGTTTTTCACCATGGCCGGGTTTGGCATGGTGCCAGCGGGGGAGCAAACCGTAGGCGGGAAACCACAGTCGCTGGAACTGTTCGTCGGCGTGGCAGATGAGATGGGTTGGCGAAAGAACGCGGCTAACCCAATCGCGAACCTCCTGATTAGCGCCACGGTGGGTGCGCGCATCAAACAGCAGGTAGTAGCATCCTTCCTCGAGGCGGCTTTCGATCGCCTTTTCATCCTCCGTGGGGCCTTTTAGCGTCAACCCACCGCCAGGCTCTTCACCGATATCGGGTAAAACCCAAACGTTAACTTCGTCGATCAGCGCCCGGTAGCCAAAGTAATCATCAAATGCATGAATTTTCAGTTGGTTATTGGTATTGCGCATCACCGAATAGGGACCAGTGCCAATTGGGTGGCTGGAGAAGTTGCTGAGCGTCTCCCATTCTCGCGGCAGGATCATGGCGGGGACTTGCCCCAATAGCCAGGGAAGCCAGCGGTCGGGTTGGGCGAGATGGATATCCAGCGTCCAGGCCGTGGGAGAAACGATCTGCGTGATGTGCGAGTACAGCGGCAGGGCGTTAATGCGCATCAGCGAGGTGATGACATCTTCCATTTCCAGTTCGCGGCCATGATGAAAATGAATCCCCGGACGCAGGAAGAATCGCCAGTGTAATGGTGAAATCTGCTGCCAGTGATGGGCGATGTCCGCTTCCAGTTCCCCATTTTCCTCATTTACCCGAATTAAGGCGCTGAAGATTTGCCGGGCGATATGAGTTTCTGAACGGCGTAGCGCCGTACCGGGAAGCAGGTTGTGCATGGGACGATAATAGAGAACGCGCATGATGTGCCGCCCCTGGCGAAAACTGCGCCCCAGGTGCGAAACCAGCATCTGTCGTACGGCCGTTTTGTCACCGACCAACTGCACCAGTTGATCGATGCGATCCTGTTCCAGCAGGTCTTCTGCCCGCTGCTGCTGGAGTGCCAGCCCGGTATAGAGGAAAGTCAGGCGCGAGCGTTTACCTCGCCCAACTTCGGCTTCCCACGCTAACCAGCCGCGTTCTTGCATGGTATTGAGCAGGGTACGCATATGGCGGCGCGAACAACTCAGCAGCTCCGCCAGCTCGTTCAGCGTCGTGTCTTGCGTTTTGCCGTCACAGCATTGCCACAGACGGATGAACTGTTGTTGCAGACGACCAGAAGACATAAAAGGGGAACTCCTGCGAAAAACTCAGCAATTTTATTATCCCTATATTAAGCCAATAATAGATTCCGATGAAGCGATGAGACAACGAAGGGGTCATCTATGCGTCAGTTCTGGTTGAAATACTTTACCGCGACGGAAAAATCGTCCTGGTTGGCTTGCCTGAGCGCACCGCAGCGCTTAAAGATGCTCGAAGAACTGATGCAGTGGGAGGTGACAGCCTGACTCCTGAATTGGGAATTGCAGACATCATGTGTGACTGAGTATTGGTGTTAATCGCCGCGCCAGCAGATAATCACTGCTGGCTTTTTTTGTTTCTGCAGCGCTAAAAGGAACTGTAATGCTCTGGATTATGACCATGGGACGGCGCCTCAACGGCGTTTACGCGGCATTTATGCTGGTCGCTTTTATGATGGGCGTAGCAGGTGCATTGCAGGCACCCACGCTGAGCTTGTTCCTGAGCCGTGAAGTCGGGGCGCAGCCGTTTTGGGTCGGGCTGTTTTATACCGTCAATGCGATTGTCGGGATCGTTGTCAGCCTTGCCCTCGCGAAACGATCCGACAGCCAGGGCGACAGGCGCAAGCTGATCATGTTCTGCTGCCTGATGGCAATCGGAAACGCGCTGCTGTTTGCGTTTAATCGCCACTATCTCACGCTTATCACCTGCGGTGTGCTGCTGGCCTCGCTGGCGAATACCGCCATGCCGCAGCTGTTTGCGCTGGCGCGGGAATACGCTGATAACTCCGCGCGTGAAGTGGTGATGTTTAGCTCGGTGATGCGTGCGCAGCTTTCGCTGGCCTGGGTAATTGGACCGCCGCTGGCCTTCATGCTGGCGCTGAATTACGGCTTTACGGCGATGTTTTCCATTGCCGCAGGGATTTTCGCCATTAGCCTGGTGCTGATTGCGCTGATACTGCCGTCAGTCACGCGGGTGGAGCAACCTGTTGACGTACCGCTGGAACAGACCGGCGGTTGGCAGGACAAAAATGTGCGCATGTTGTTTATTGCCTCCACGCTGATGTGGACCTGCAATACCATGTACATCATCGATATGCCGCTGTGGATAAGCCTTGAGCTGGGGTTACCGGACAAGTTGGCCGGGATCCTGATGGGGACGGCGGCTGGGCTGGAAATTCCGGCGATGATCCTGGCGGGCTACTATGTGAAGCGCTTTGGCAAACGGCGAATGATGATCGCGGCCGTCGCGGCGGGCGTACTGTTTTATCTTGGTTTGATCTTCTTTCACAGCCGCACGGCGCTGCTGGTGCTGCAACTATTTAATGCAGTATTTATCGGTATCATCGCCGGGATAGGAATGCTGTGGTTTCAGGATCTTATGCCAGGGCGTGCGGGGTCAGCGACCACATTATTTACCAACAGTATTTCAACGGGGGTCATTCTCGCGGGAGTGATTCAGGGGGCTGTTGCGCAAAGCTACGGTCACTTTGCCGTCTATTGGGTGATTGCGGCGATTTCTGTGATCACGCTGGTGATGACCGGGCGGGTAAAGGACGTTTGATTTTTGGAGTGCCGGATGCGCTGCGCTTATCCGGCACCACAAGGACTAGCGCATAAACGCTGGCTGCTTGTCTTCGTACTCGGTGATGGCTGCTTCATGCTGCAGCGTCAGCCCGATGCTGTCCAGACCGTTCAGCATGCAGTGGCGGCGGAAGTCGTCGATTTTAAAGCTGTAGGACTTATCGCCCGCTTTCACCACCTGCGCTTCCAGATCCACTTCAAATTTAATGCCCGGATTGGCTTTCACCAGGGCGAACATTTCATCTACCTGCGCGTCGCTCAAGGTCACCGGCAGCAGTTGGTTATTGAAGCTGTTGCCGTAGAAGATGTCAGCGAAGCTTGGCGCGATCACTACTTTAAAGCCGTAATCGGTCAGCGCCCATGGCGCATGTTCACGGGAAGAGCCGCAGCCAAAGTTTTCCCGCGCCAGCAGAATTGACGCGCCTTTATATTCCGGGAAGTTCAGTACGAACTCTGGGTTAGGCTGTTGCCCTTTTTCATCCAGAAAACGCCAGTCGTTAAACAGATGAGCGCCAAAACCGGTGCGCGTAACCTTCTGCAAAAACTGTTTGGGAATAATCGCGTCGGTATCCACGTTGGCGGCATCCAGTGGGACAACCAGGCCGGTATGTTGGGTAAATTTCTCTGCCATGGTAGTTTCCTTATTTGATGCTGCGAATGTCGGCAAAATGACCGGTAACGGCGGCAGCGGCGGCCATGGCCGGGCTGACTAAGTGCGTGCGACCACCGCGGCCCTGGCGGCCTTCAAAGTTACGGTTGCTGGTGGATGCACAGCGCTCGCCTGGGTTCAGGCGGTCATTGTTCATGGCCAGACACATGGAACAGCCCGGTAAACGCCATTCAAACCCGGCTTCGATGAAGATCTTGTCCAGACCTTCCGCTTCAGCCTGCGCTTTCACCGGACCAGAACCCGGCACAACCAGCGCCTGTACGCCTGGCGCAACTTTGCGCCCTTTGGCGATTTGGGCCGCAGCGCGTAAATCTTCAATACGCGAGTTGGTACAGGAACCGATAAACACTTTATCGATGGCCACTTCTGTTAACGGAATGCCCGGTTTCAGCCCCATATATGCCAGCGCTTTTTCAGCCGATGCGCGCTCAACGGGATCGGAAAATGACGCCGGGTCGGGAATATTATCGTTCACCGAGATGACCTGACCCGGGTTCGTACCCCAAGTGACCTGCGGTGCGATCTCTTCTGCCTGCAGGGTAACGACGGTATCAAACGTCGCGTTGTCGTCGGTTTTCAGCGTTTTCCAGTACGCAACCGCGTTGGTAAAATCCTCACCCTTCGGTGCGTGTAAACGCCCCTGCACATAGTTAAAGGTGGTTTCATCCGGTGCGACCAGACCCGCTTTGGCGCCCATTTCAATGGCCATGTTGCACAGGGTCATACGGCCTTCCATGCTCAGCGCACGGATGGCTTCGCCACAAAATTCAACGACGTGCCCGGTACCGCCTGCACTACCGGTTTTACCGATAATCGCCAGCACGATATCTTTAGCGGTAATGCCAGGTGCTGCCGTGCCGTTAACTTCAATCTTCATGGTTTTGGCACGCCCCTGTTTCAGGGTCTGCGTCGCCAGAACGTGTTCAACTTCAGAGGTGCCAATACCAAAGGCCAGCGCGCCAAACGCGCCGTGTGTGGCGGTGTGGGAGTCGCCGCAAACGATGGTCATACCCGGCAACGTTACGCCTTGCTCAGGCCCCATCACGTGAACGATCCCCTGATACGGGTGGTTCAGGTCGTACAGTTCGACGCCAAATTCATTGCAGTTTTTGATTAATTCCTGCATCTGAATGCGGGCCATTTCGCCGGAAGCGTTAATGTCTTTGGTTTGCGTGGATACGTTATGGTCCATGGTGGCAAAGGTTTTACCCGGCTGGCGCACCTGACGGCCATGCGCACGCAGGCCATCAAACGCCTGCGGAGAGGTCACTTCATGCACCAGATGTCTGTCGATATACAACAGCGGGGTTTCGTTTTGCGCTTCGTAGACGACGTGCGCATCGAACAATTTTTCGTATAACGTTTTGGCCATGATTACACCCCTTCTGCGACGTAACGGGCAATAATGTCACCCATTTCATCGGTACCGACTGCGGCAGCGCCACGGGCTAAGTCACCGGTGCGAATGCCTTCTTCTAATGCGCGGTTGATGGCGCTCTCAATTGCGGTTGCCGCATCATTGGCGTCCAGGCTGTAGCGCAGCAGCAGCGCCAGCGAAAGGATTTGGGCGATAGGGTTAGCAATGTTTTTCCCGGCGATATCCGGAGCGGATCCGCCAGCGGGCTCGTACAGACCAAAGCCCTGCTCATTCAGGCTGGCGGACGGTAACATCCCCATTGATCCGGTGATCATGGCGCATTCGTCAGACAGAATGTCGCCAAACAAGTTGGAGCACAGCAGCACGTCGAACTGGGATGGATCTTTGATCAACTGCATCGTCGCGTTGTCGATGTACATATGCGCCAGTTCAACGTCCGGATATTCATTAGCAATTTCATTGACGATTTGGCGCCACAGAATAGACGTTTGCAGTACGTTGGCTTTATCAATCGACGTGACTTTGCGGCGACGCTGGCGAGCAGATTCAAACGCGATACGTGCGATACGCTCGATCTCGAAACGGTGATAAACCTCGGTATCAAAGGCTTTTTCATGTTGTCCGCTGCCTTCGCGGCCTTTTGGCTGACCGAAGTAGATACCGCCGGTCAGTTCGCGCACGCACAGGATGTCGAAACCGTTCGCGGCAATATCTGCGCGCAGAGGGCAAAATGCTTCCAGACCCTGGTACAGCTTAGCCGGGCGCAGGTTGCTGAATAATTTGAAGTGTTTACGCAACGGCAGCAGCGCGCCGCGTTCAGGCTGCTGATTGGGTGGCAGATTTTCCCATTTCGGGCCGCCAACGGAGCCAAACAGAATGGCGTCAGCTTGCTCACAGCCTTCAATCGTCGCTGGCGGCAGCGGCTGACCATGGTTATCGATAGCGGCCCCCCCCACGTCGTAGTGGCTGGTGGTAATGCGCATGTTAAAACGGTTGCGGATTGCGTCCAGTACTTTCAGGGCTTGCGCCATCACTTCCGGGCCAATACCGTCGCCCGGCAAAACAGCAATATGATAATTCTTCGACATCACACGGTTTCCTTGTTGTTCTCGTTGTTCTGAGCTTTGCGTTGCAATTCTTTTTCGACTTCTTCGGCGCGCCAAATGTTGTTCAGCACATGAACCATCGCTTTCGCGGACGATTCGACGATATCTGTTGCCAGACCGACGCCGTGGAAGCGGCGACCGTTATAGTTAGCAACGATATCCACCTGGCCCAGCGCATCTTTACCGTGCCCTTTGGCGGTCAGGCTGTATTTCACCAGTTCGATGTTGTACTCGGTCACACGGTTGATGGCCTGATAAATGGCATCGACCGGACCGTTACCGTTCGCCGCTTCGGCTTTGACTTCTTCACCGCAGGCCAGCTTGACGGAGGCGGTGGCGATGTCATTTGAGCCGGACTGCACGCTGAAGTAATCCAGACGGAAATGCTCCGGCTCTTCCTGCTGTTTATTAATAAAGGCCAGCGCTTCCAGGTCGTAATCAAATACCTGACCTTTTTTATCCGCCAGCTTCAGGAATGCGTCGTACAGGTTGTCTAGGTTGTATTCGTTCTCTTTATATCCCATCTCGTCCATACGGTGTTTCACCGCGGCGCGTCCGGAACGGGAAGTCAGGTTCAACTGCACCTGGTTCAGACCGATGGATTCAGGCGTCATGATTTCGTAGTTTTCACGATTTTTCAGTACGCCGTCCTGATGGATGCCAGAGGAGTGGGCAAAGGCGCCGCTACCGACAATGGCTTTGTTGGCCGGAATGGGCATGTTGCAGATTTGGCTGACTAACTGACTGGTACGCCAGATTTCCTGGTGATTAATGCGGGTCTGTACGTTCAGGATATCTTTGCGCACTTTGATCGCCATGATCACTTCTTCCAGTGAGCAGTTACCGGCGCGTTCGCCGATACCGTTCATCGCGCCTTCCACCTGGCGAGCACCGGCGTGGACGGCCGCCAACGCGTTGCCAACGCCCAGACCTAAATCATCATGGGTGTGCACGGAGATGATGGCTTTATCGATATTCGGTACGCGTTCATACAGACCAGAAATGATTGCTCCGAATTCGAAAGGCATAGTGTAGCCCACGGTATCGGGGATATTGATGGTTTTGGCACCCGCATTAATCGCGGCTTCGACCACGCGGGCCAGATCGGCAATAGGGGTACGGCCAGCATCCTCGCATGAGAACTCCACGTCATCCGTATAATTACGCGCACGCTTCACCATGTAGACTGCTCGCTCGATCACTTCATCCAACGTGCTACGCAATTTCGTCGCGATATGCATCGGCGAGGTGGCGATGAACGTATGAATGCGGAAAGCCTCAGCGACCTTCAGAGATTCTGCGGCAACGTCGATATCTTTTTCTACGCAGCGGGCTAAGGCGCAAACGCGGCTGTTCTTCACCTGACGAGCGATGGTTTGTACGGACTCAAAGTCACCCGGTGAAGAGACCGGAAAACCGACCTCCATCACGTCAACGCCCATACGCTCGAGGGCCAGCGCAATCTGCAGTTTTTCTTTCACACTCAGGCTCGCCTGTAACGCCTGTTCACCGTCACGTAAGGTGGTATCGAAAATAATGACTTGCTGGCTCATGGTTTAGGTCCTTGGTCTTTAGGGCGCCTTGCTTCGAGCATAAAAAAACCCGCGCAACGGCGCGGGTTTTTTGTCTTAACTGGAGCTGACTTAATGCTGAATGTCGTCCACCAGTCTACCGCGCAATGAGAATGCGTTTAGTAGTAGTAGACCGATAAAACGAGCAATGTAAGTCATCAATCAAGCTCCAGGCGAATGCGATATGCTTTTAGTGGTACTGGATATGAAGACTGATGTCAACCCCATTCCCTGCAAATGCTCCCGTTAAGGGGGAAAGTTTCTGATAAACTTAAGCGAATTGTGCTGAATTTCTCAGGGTATATAAAATTAATCATCTGATCGTTGAACATATTTTTCACGGTTTGACATATTTAAGCATATTTATTTGCATTTATGGTAACGAAGAACTAAAGATAACGCCTCATTTGGGATTTCATATCTTTATGATTTATCAGCTTTTATAGTCATTCTGAATGGATGAAACCAATGTGTTACCCAATAATTGATAAATTAATGTTAACTTTTAATGTGTTAATAATAGAAATGTTTAATTAAAACTTAAATACATATTCACTGTGCGTATGATTGTGTATTCGCCACGCTTATGGTTATATTGTTTTCGAAATTTAAACATATGAATCATCGCGCAGTGACATCTGCCGCACTACGCTTGTGGTGTTCTTTTGTACATTTAGATTTGTGCCTTTATGTTTTCCTAATTTTAATGTTTTTCCTTTTTCTTATTTTATATGCATGGTAAATCATATTAACGGAGATTATTTCTGCACTCCGTCTGGGAAAAGGGAGTTTAGAGTGACAGTGGAGTTAAATATGCCAGAAGTAAAAATAATAGATAAATCTAATCTCATAGAGATGGGGAAGCCACAGCTTCGCATGGTTGATCTTAATTTATTAACTGTTTTTGATGCGGTGATGCAGGAACAAAATATTACGCGTGCTGCACATACGCTGGGGATGTCGCAACCCGCTGTCAGTAATGCGGTCGCACGCCTGAAAGTCATGTTTAACGATGAGCTTTTTGTTCGTTATGGCCGTGGAATCCAGCCGACAGCAAGAGCCTTCCAGCTGTTTGGCTCCGTTCGTCAGGCATTGCAATTAGTGCAGAATGAACTGCCTGGTTCTGGCTTTGAACCTACCAGCAGCGAGCGTGTATTCAATCTTTGCGTATGCAGTCCATTGGATAATATTCTTACTTCGTTGATTTATAATCGAGTTGAACAAGTCGCGCCGAACATTAATGTCGTTTTTAAATCTTCACTAAATCTAAATACCGAGCACCAATTACGTTATCAGGAAACTGAGTTTGTTATTAGCTATGAAGAATTCCGTCGTCCGGAATTTACCAGTGTTCCGTTATTCAATGACGAAATGGTGTTAGTGGCAAGCAAAAAACATCCGCGCATTAGTGGCCCATTGCTGGAAAGCAATCTCTATCATGAACAGCATGCCGTGGTTTCGCTTGATCGCTTCGCCTCATTCAGCCAGCCGTGGTATGACACACCGGATAAACAATCCTGCGTGGCTTATCAGGGAATGGCATTAATCAGCGTGCTTAATATTGTGTCGCAAACGCACCTGGTCTCTATTGCGCCGCGTTGGTTGGCGGAAGAGTTCGCCGATTCTTTAGAACTGCAGATATTGCCTTTACCTTTAAAATTGAATAGCCGCACATGTTATCTTTCCTGGCATGAGGCTGCGGGGCGCGATAAAGGACATCAATGGATGGAAGAACTGTTGGTCTCCGTCTGTAAGAAGTAGCCGCTGGCAGAATAAATCGGGGAATACATCTGGTTTATTCTGCTTTTGTCTTTATATCTAAAATTTTGTGCTGAACTCGACTTTTTACGTATGTCCGAAAGTGTAAAAAAATAGACTAATTGCTGTAAGTCCCCCTTTTTAAGCGATTATTTATCATATCAATTGCTTATGCTGGTTTAATTCTCCATTTATTCAATTCTTACCTCCGTTTTATTCTTATTTACTCCAGTGCCACCCCTTCGGAGTCAATTGCCATGCGTCATCGTCAGCGGTTAATGTGTTGTTAAACCGTAATTCATTATAAGAGTGAGGCAAGCCATGGAGATGTTGTCTGGAGCCGAGATGGTCGTCCGATCGCTTATCGATCAGGGTGTGAAGCAGGTATTCGGTTATCCCGGGGGGGCCGTCCTCGATATTTATGATGCATTGCATACGGTCGGCGGTATTGATCATGTGTTAGTCCGTCATGAGCAAGCCGCGGTACATATGGCTGATGGCCTGGCGCGTGCCACAGGAGAAGTGGGCGTCGTTTTGGTCACTTCCGGACCAGGAGCAACCAATGCGATCACCGGGATTGCAACGGCATATATGGATTCCATTCCGTTGGTGATCCTCTCCGGCCAGGTCGCCACCTCCCTGATTGGCTACGATGCCTTCCAGGAGTGCGACATGGTGGGTATATCCCGCCCGGTGGTAAAACACAGTTTTCTGGTTAAACAAACGGAAGATATCCCGCAGGTGCTGAAAAAAGCCTTCTGGCTGGCGGCAAGCGGTCGTCCGGGGCCGGTGGTGGTGGATTTGCCGAAAGATATTCTGAATCCGGCGAAAAAACTGCCTTATAGCTGGCCGGAGTCGGTGAGTATGCGTTCGTATAACCCGACAACGACCGGGCACAAAGGACAGATAAAACGTGCTTTGCAGACGCTGGTCGCGGCGAAGAAACCGGTTGTCTATGTTGGTGGTGGCGCGGTGAATGCCGCCTGTCACGAACAACTGGGGCAAATTGCCGAAGCACTTAATCTGCCGGTTGTCTCCTCGCTGATGGGGTTAGGCGCATTTCCGGCCACGCATCGCCAGGCGCTGGGAATGTTGGGCATGCATGGTACTTACGAAGCGAATATGACCATGCATCATTCTGATGTGATCTTTGCCGTCGGCGTTCGTTTTGACGATCGAACGACCAATAACCTGGCAAAATATTGCCCGAATGCGACCGTGCTGCATATCGACATCGATCCGACCTCAATTTCAAAAACCGTCACTGCGGATATTCCGATTGTGGGCGATGCTCGGCTGGTGCTGGATCAGATGCTTGAACTGCTGCCGCAGGAGAAATCGCAGCAGCCGCTGGATGATAACCGTGACTGGTGGCAACAGATCGAACACTGGCGCGCTCGTCAGTGCCTGAAATACGACACGCAAAGTGAAAGTATTAAACCGCAGGCGGTGATTGAAACCATCTGGCGTCTGACGAAAGGGGAGGCATACGTGACCTCTGACGTTGGTCAGCATCAAATGTTTGCCGCACTTTACTATCCGTTCGATAAACCACGCCGCTGGATTAACTCAGGCGGCCTCGGCACCATGGGATTCGGTTTACCCGCGGCGTTAGGGGTGAAAATGGCGCTGCCGGATGAAACAGTGGTGTGCGTTACCGGGGATGGCAGCATTCAGATGAACATCCAGGAACTGTCGACGGCGCTGCAATATGAGCTACCGGTACTGGTGCTCAACCTTAACAACCGCTATCTCGGCATGGTCAAACAGTGGCAGGACATGATTTACTCCGGGCGTCACTCCCAGTCTTATATGCAGTCGCTACCCGATTTTGTGCGCCTTGCTGAAGCTTATGGGCATATCGGTATCCAGATTAATCATCCAGGCGAACTGGAGAGCAAGCTGGGCGAAGCGCTGGAACATGTGCGTAACCATCGCCTGGTGTTTGTTGATGTCACCGTCGACGGCAGTGAGCATGTCTACCCGATGCAGATTCGTGGGGGCGGGATGGACGAAATGTGGTTAAGTAAAACGGAGAGGACCTGATTATGCGCCGGATATTATCAGTATTGCTGGAAAACGAGTCGGGTGCATTGTCACGTGTGATTGGCCTCTTCGCCCAGCGCGGATACAACATTGAAAGCCTGACCGTCGCGCCGACTGACGACCCGACCTTATCGCGGATGACGATTCAAACGGTAGGGGATGAGAAAGTCCTGGAGCAGATCGAAAAGCAGCTACACAAACTGGTGGATGTTCTGCGCGTCAGCGAACTGGGGAAGGGCGCCCACGTTGAACGAGAAATCATGCTGGTGAAAATCCAGGCTAGCGGCTATGGCCGGGAAGAGGTGAAACGCAACACTGAGATATTCCGTGGGCAAATCATCGATGTTACGCCGTCGATCTACACCGTACAGCTGGCGGGCAGCAGCGATAAGCTGGATGCGTTTCTGGCAACGCTACGGGAAGTCGCCAAAATCGTGGAAGTTGCCCGTTCCGGCGTGGTGGGGCTTTCCCGCGGCGATAAAATTATGCGCTAACGCTTACCTGACCTACGCGAGATGCATTGGCTACTGGTTGCTTTTTTTTGCGAAATCAGCAGTAACCAGAGACAAAAGCGGTTGCCGCAGTCATTATTCTGCGCTTAGATGTTAAGAAGTTTAACCCATGCCATCTCAAAGGTTATGGTTTGTACATTTTACGCAAGGGGCAATTGTGAAACTGGATGAAATCGCTCGGTTGGCCGGCGTTTCGCGAACGACTGCAAGCTACGTTATTAACGGCAAAGCAAAGCAATACCGCGTAAGCGACAAAACGGTTGAAAAAGTCATGGCGGTGGTGCGTGAGCATAATTACCACCCGAATGCCGTGGCGGCCGGGCTGCGTGCTGGACGCACACGTTCTATCGGGCTGGTGATCCCGGATCTCGAAAACACGAGCTATACCCGGATCGCAAACTATCTGGAGCGCCAGGCGCGTCAGCGCGGGTATCAACTACTGATTGCCTGCTCTGAAGATCAGCCTGATAACGAAATGCGCTGTATTGAGCATCTTTTACAACGTCAGGTTGATGCCATTATCGTTTCGACTTCCTTGCCGCCTGAACATCCGTTTTATCAGCGCTGGGCGAACAGTTCATTCCCGATTGTGGCGCTGGATCGCGCGCTGGATCGTGAACATTTTACCAGCGTGGTGGGCGCAGACCAGGATGATGCGCAGATGCTGGCGGAGGAGTTACGTAAATTCCCTGCTGAAACCGTGCTCTATCTGGGGGCGCTTCCTGAATTGTCCGTCAGTTTCCTGCGCGAACAGGGTTTCCGTACCGCGTGGAAGGACGATCCGCGTGAAGTGCATTTTCTCTATGCCAACAGCTATGAGCGGGAGGCGGCCGCGCAGTTATTTGATAAATGGCTGGAAACGCATCCAATGCCTCAGGCGCTGTTTACCACGTCGTTTGCCCTGTTGCAGGGGGTGATGGATGTGACCCTGCGCCGCGACGGGCAGTTACCGTCTGATTTAGCGATTGCGACTTTTGGCGACCACGAGCTGCTCGACTTCCTGCAGTGCCCGGTTCTGGCGGTGGCGCAGCGCCATCGAGATGTCGCGGAACGCGTGTTGGAGATTGTGTTGGCAAGCCTGGATGAGCCGCGTAAACCCAAACCAGGTTTAACGCGTATACGGCGTAATCTGTACCGTCGCGGTATTCTAAGCCGTAACTAAGTTGCCTCAATTGATGATGTCGGCGGATAAGCCTCTGACATCATCAATTATCCCGTTCTCGGAAATAACCGCATTATAATTAAGAATATTCTTTAGAATTATCTGAAATTGATTCTTCTATTATGCCGAATTAAAAATGCAACTATCCATTTTTGGGTAATTGAGACGTAACGATGCGTTACGGTTGTATTATTTTGTTACAAGCATGTAGGGATTTGCCGAATTAACAAACACTTTACTGGTGTGTTGCGACAATCTCGCCCTTATCTCGCTCCTGTGCGGCGTACAGACTGATTAACTGGTACTGTTATCTCGCTGCATATTGTCCTAAAATGCCGCTCGCGTCGCAAACTGACACTTTATATTTTTCTTTTGATGATATTCAGTTGTTTTAAACAATCATGAGTTGTTGGATTTTTTTCTTACAAATATTCATGACGTTAATTTGCTTCGTTTGCTGTACGGAATTTGTTCAACGCTGATATTAGCCGTAAACAATGGGTTTTTTGCTCCGCTAAGCGCCGTGACTTGCTTGACAAGGTTTTCCTCCGCTCCGTAAACTCCTTTAAGTGGGAATTTGTGGGATAAAGTGGTAATCGGGGGTGAGGCTGGCATGTTCCGGGGAGCAACGTTAGTTAATCTCGACAGTAAAGGGCGCTTATCTGTGCCTACCCGTTATCGGGATCAACTGCTCGAGAGCGCTACCGGTCAAATGGTTTGCACCATTGACATCCATCACCCGTGCCTGCTGCTGTACCCCCTGCCTGAATGGGAAATTATCGAGCAGAAGTTATCGCGTCTGTCGAGCATGAATCCAGTTGAGCGTCGCGTACAGCGCCTGTTGTTGGGTCATGCTAGCGAATGTCAGATGGATAGCGCTGGCCGATTATTGATAGCGCCCATTCTGCGGCAACACGCAGGGCTAACGAAAGAAGTGATGCTGGTTGGGCAGTTCAATAAGTTTGAGCTGTGGGATGAAACGACCTGGTATCAACAGGTCAAGGAAGATATCGACGCTGAGCAGTCTGTTACCGGCGCGCTGTCGGAACGATTGCAGGATTTGTCTCTATAAAATGATGGAAAATTATAAACATACAACGGTGTTGCTGGATGAAGCCGTAAACGGCCTGAATATTCGTCCAGACGGCATCTACATTGACGGGACATTTGGTCGCGGTGGTCACTCACGTCTGATCCTCTCGCAACTTGGCGAAGCGGGGCGTTTACTGGCCATCGATCGCGATCCGCAGGCGATTGCCGTTGCAAAGACGATTACCGATCCCCGTTTTTCCATCGTCCATGGTCCTTTTTCTGCGCTGGCTGATTATGTCGCCGAGCGCGGACTTACCGGTAAGATCGACGGGATTCTTCTCGATCTTGGGGTTTCTTCTCCACAGCTTGATGATGCTGAGCGCGGATTCTCATTTATGCGTGACGGTCCGTTAGATATGCGTATGGACCCTACACGCGGTCAGTCAGCGGCCGAATGGCTGCAAACCGCCGATGAAGCAGATATTGCCTGGGTGATTAAAACCTTTGGCGAAGAGCGCTTCGGCAAACGTATTGCTCGCGCCATCGTAGAGCGCAACCGCATCGAACCGATGACCCGCACTAAAGAGCTGGCGGAAGTGATTGCGGCGGCAATGCCGGTGAAAGACAAATTCAAACATCCCGCGACCCGTACCTTCCAGGCGGTGCGCATTTGGGTGAACAGTGAACTGGAGGAGATAGAGCAGGCGCTAAAAAGCTCGCTCAGCGTGCTGGCACCAGGTGGTCGCCTTTCGGTAATCAGTTTCCATTCGCTTGAAGATCGCATTGTGAAACGCTTTATGCGCGAACAAAGCCGTGGTCCTCAGGTTCCGGCTGGAATACCGATGACCGAAGCGCAGATCAAAAAGCTGGGCGGCCGTGAGTTAAGAGCACTAGGCAAGATGATGCCGGGTGAAGAAGAGGTAGCTGAAAATCCTCGTGCCCGTAGTTCAGTTCTGCGTATTGCAGAGAGGACGAACGCATGATCAGCAGAGTGACAGAAGCCCTCAGCAAAGTTAAAGGATCGATAGGAAGCAACGAGCGCCATGCCTTGCCTGGCGTGATCGGTGACGATCTTTTGCGGTATGGGAAGCTGCCACTCTGTCTGTTCATTTGCATTATTTTGACGGCGGTTACCGTCGTGACAACAGCACACCATACGCGGTTACTGACCGCGCAGCGTGAGCAGCTGGTTCTGGAGCGAGATGCGTTGGATATCGAATGGCGCAACTTGATCCTTGAGGAGAACGCGCTCGGCGACCATAGCCGTGTTGAACGGATCGCAACGGAAAAGCTGCAAATGCAGCATGTTGATCCCTCACAAGAAAATATCGTAGTACAAAAATAAGGATAAACGCGACGCATGAAAGCAGCGGCAAAAACGCACAAGCCAAAACGCCAGGAAGAACAAGCCAACTTTATCAGTTGGCGTTTTGCGTTACTGTGCGGCTGTATTTTGCTGGCACTGGGTTTTCTGCTGGGGCGCGTTGCCTGGCTGCAAATCATCGCGCCGGACATGCTGGTGCGTCAGGGCGATATGCGCTCTCTGCGCGTACAGGAAGTGTCCACATCGCGCGGGATGATTACCGACCGTTCAGGTCGTCCGCTGGCGGTGAGCGTTCCGGTTAAGGCGATTTGGGCCGACCCCAAAGAGGTGCATGACGCAGGCGGTGTAAGCGTTGGTGAACGCTGGAGAGCGCTGTCGACCGCGCTGAATCTCCCGCTCGATCAACTGGCTTCCCGCATTAACGCCAACCCGAAAGGGCGCTTTATCTATCTGGCGCGTCAGGTAAACCCTGACATGGCTGACTACATCAAAAAACTGAAGCTGCCAGGCATTCACCTGCGCGAAGAATCCCGCCGTTACTATCCTTCCGGAGAAGTGACCGCTCACCTTATCGGTTTTACTAACGTCGACAGCCAGGGGATTGAAGGCGTTGAGAAGAGCTTTGACAAATGGCTCACCGGGCAACCGGGCGAACGTATTGTACGTAAAGACCGTTATGGCCGCGTCATTGAGGATATTTCCTCTACCGACAGCCAGGCGGCGCATAACCTTGCGCTAAGTATTGATGAGCGTTTACAGGCGCTGGTCTACCGCGAACTGAATAACGCCGTGGCGTTTAACAAGGCGGAGTCAGGCAGTGCGGTACTGGTGGATGTGAACACCGGTGAAGTGCTGGCGATGGCCAACAGCCCGTCCTACAACCCGAACAATCTCACCGGTACGCCGAAGGATGCGATGCGTAACCGTACGATTACCGACGTGTTTGAACCGGGTTCCACCGTTAAACCGATGGTGGTGATGACGGTGCTGCAGCGTGGCGTGGTTCGCGAAAATACCGTACTTAACACTATCCCTTACCGAATTAATAGCCATGAAATCAAAGACGTGGCGCGTTATAGCGAATTGACCCTCACCGGGGTTTTGCAGAAGTCGAGTAACGTCGGTGTTTCCAAGCTGGCGTTAGCGATGCCGTCCTCAGCGTTAGTAGACACTTACTCACGTTTTGGGCTGGGAAAAGCGACCAATTTGGGGTTGGTCGGAGAACGCAGTGGCTTATATCCTCAAAAACAACGGTGGTCTGACATAGAGAGGGCCACCTTCTCTTTCGGCTATGGGCTAATGGTAACGCCGTTACAGTTAGCGCGAGTCTATGCAACGATCGGCAGCTATGGCGTTTATCGGCCACTGTCGATCACCAAAGTTGACCCTCCTGTTCCGGGCGAGCGTATCTTCCCGGAATCAACCGTGCGTACCGTAGTGCACATGATGGAAAGCGTGGCGCTGCCCGGCGGCGGCGGCGTGAAGGCGGCGATTAAAGGCTATCGTATCGCCATTAAAACCGGTACGGCGAAGAAAGTAGGGCCGGATGGCCGCTACATCAACAAATACATTGCTTATACCGCAGGCGTTGCGCCTGCGAGTCAGCCGCGCTTCGCGCTGGTTGTTGTTATCAACGATCCGCAGGCGGGTAAATACTACGGTGGCGCCGTTTCCGCGCCGGTCTTTGGTGCCATCATGGGCGGCGTACTGCGCACCATGAACATCGAACCGGATGCGCTGACAACGGGCGATAAAAATGAATTTGTGAATAATCAAGGCGAGGCAACAGGTGGCAGATCGTAATTTGCGCGACCTTCTTGCTCCATGGGTGCCGGGTGCACCGGAGCGAGCACTGCGGGAGATGACGCTCGACAGCCGTATGGCTGCATCGGGCGATCTCTTTGTCGCAGTATTGGGTCATCAGGCGGACGGGCGTCGGTATATCCCGCAGGCGATAGCGCAAGGTGTGGCTGCCATTATTGCAGAAGCAAAAGATGAAGCTACTGACGGTGAAATCCGTGAAATGCACGGCGTTCCAGTTATCTATCTCAGTCAGCTTAACGAACGTTTATCTGCACTGGCGGGCCGCTTTTACCACGAGCCTTCTGAAAAAATGCGACTGGTCGGCGTGACCGGGACCAACGGTAAAACCACCACTACCCAATTGCTGGCACAGTGGAGCCAACTGCTTGGCGAAACCAGCGCGGTGATGGGAACAGTCGGCAATGGCCTGCTGGGCAAAGTGATCCCGACGGAAAATACCACCGGCTCAGCCGTTGATGTCCAGCATGTGCTGGCAGGGCTGGTTGCACAAGGCGCAACGGTTGGCGCGATGGAAGTGTCTTCACACGGTCTGGTTCAGCATCGCGTGGCGGCGCTGAAGTTTGCCGCATCAGTATTTACCAACTTAAGCCGCGACCATCTTGATTACCACGGCGACATGGAACATTACGAAGCCGCGAAATGGCTGCTGTATTCCACGCACCATTGCGGCCAGGCCATCGTTAATGCGGATGATGAAGTCGGTCGTCGCTGGTTGGCCAAACTTCCGGATGCGGTTGCCGTATCGATGGAAGATCACATCAACCCGAACTGTCACGGTCGTTGGTTAAAGGCGATTGACGTGAATTATCACGACAGCGGGGCAACGATTCGTTTTACCTCCTCATGGGGTGACGGCGAAATTGAAAGTCGCCTGATGGGCGCGTTTAACGTCAGCAATCTGCTGTTGGCGCTGGCAACGCTGCTGGCGTTGGGATATCCGTTAGCTGATTTACTGAAAACGGCGACACAATTACAGCCAGTTTGTGGGCGCATGGAAGTGTTCAGCGCGCCGGGTAAAACCACCGTTGTGGTTGATTATGCCCATACGCCAGATGCGCTGGAAAAAGCGCTGCAGGCGGCACGTCTGCACTGTACTGGCAAACTGTGGTGCGTCTTTGGCTGCGGCGGCGATCGCGACAAAGGTAAACGTCCGTTGATGGGCGCGATTGCCGAGCAGTTTGCTGATGTTGTCGTGGTGACCGATGACAACCCGCGTACCGAAGAGCCGCGCGCCATTATTAACGACATTCTGGCGGGTATGCTGGATGCCGGACAGGCGAAAGTGATGGAAGGTCGCGCAGAGGCTGTGACAAACGCCATTATGCAGGCGAAAGAAAACGATGTGGTGCTGGTGGCCGGGAAAGGTCACGAAGACTACCAGATCGTTGGCTCGCAGCGCCTCGACTATTCTGACCGCGTCACGGCAGCGCGTCTGCTGGGAGTAATCGCATGATTAGCGTAACGCTCAGCCAACTGGCGGAGATCCTCCGTGGCGAACTGAAAGGAGCCGATCTGACTCTTGATGCGGTGACAACCGATACGCGTAAAGTTACGCCGGGCTGCCTGTTTGTCGCGCTGAAAGGCGAACGCTTTGATGCCCACGATTTCGCAGACAAGGCGCAAGAGAGCGGGGCGGGTGCGCTGCTGGTCAGCCGTCCGTTGGACACCAACCTGCCGCAGCTGATTGTTAAAGATACACGTCTGGCGTTTGGTGAACTGGCGGCATGGGTACGCGCCCAGGTTCCGGCGCGCGTTGTCGCGCTGACCGGCTCTTCCGGTAAAACGTCCGTCAAAGAGATGACCGCATCCATTCTGAGTCAGTGTGGCAACACCTTATATACCGCGGGCAACCTGAATAACGACATCGGCGTACCGATGACGCTGTTGCGCTTAAACAACGATTACGACTATGCCGTGATTGAGCTTGGCGCTAATCATCAGGGCGAAATCGCCTGGACCGTTGGCCTGACGCGTCCGGAAGCGGCGCTGGTGAATAACCTGGCGGCCGCGCATCTGGAAGGCTTTGGTTCACTGGCGGGCGTTGCGAAGGCAAAAGGTGAGATTTTTACCGGCCTGCCAGCGAACGGAATCGCCATTATGAATGCCGACAATAACGACTGGCTGAACTGGCAGAGCATTATCGGCGATCGTAAAGTCTGGCGCTTCTCCCCGAATGCGGCCAACAGCGACTTTTCGGCGGCCAATGTTCATGTGACTTCATACGGCACAGAGTTTTCTCTGCAAACGCCAACCGGAAGCATTGATGTTCTGCTGCCGCTGCCGGGTCGTCACAACATTGCTAACGCCCTGGCGGCGGCTGCGCTCTCTATGGCGGTAGGCGCGACGCACGAAGCGATTAAAGCGGGTCTGAAGGAGCTGCAAGCGGTACCGGGGCGTCTGTTCCCGATTCAACTGGCAGATAATCAGCTACTGCTGGATGACTCCTATAACGCAAATGTCGGGTCAATGACCGCAGCGGTAAACGTGCTGTCCGAAATGCCGGGCTACCGCGTGCTGGTCGTTGGCGATATGGCAGAGCTTGGCGCGGAAAGCGAAGCATGCCACGTGCAGGTGGGTGACGCTGCGAAGGCTGCAGGTATCGACCGTGTGCTGAGTACAGGGAAACTGAGTCAGGCAATTAGCCATGCCAGCGGTGTGGGTGAGCATTTTGCGGATAAAACCGCGTTGACCGCGCATCTTAAGGCGCTGATTGCAGAACATCAGATTATGACGATTTTAGTGAAGGGTTCACGTAGTGCCGCCATGGAAGAGGTAGTACGCGCATTACAGGAGAATGGGACATGTTAGTTTGGCTGGCCGAACATTTGGTCAAATATTATTCCGGCTTTAACGTCTTTTCCTATCTGACGTTTCGCGCCATCGTCAGCCTGCTGACCGCGCTGTTCATCTCTTTGTGGATGGGCCCGCGCATGATCGCCCGCTTGCAAAAAATGTCCTTTGGACAGGTCGTGCGTAACGACGGTCCGGAATCACACTTCAGTAAACGCGGTACGCCGACTATGGGCGGGATTATGATCCTCACCGCGATTGTTATCTCCGTACTGCTGTGGGCATACCCGTCGAACCCGTACGTATGGTGCGTGCTGGTGGTATTGGTCGGTTACGGCATTATCGGTTTTGTCGATGACTACCGCAAAGTGGTACGCAAAGACACCAAGGGCCTGATCGCGCGCTGGAAATACTTCTGGATGTCGGTGATTGCGCTGGGCGTGGCCTTTGCCCTGTATTTGGCTGGTAAAGATACCCCGGCCACTGAGCTGGTGGTGCCGTTCTTTAAAGACGTGATGCCGCAGTTGGGGCTGTTCTACGTGCTGCTGGCGTACTTCGTGATTGTGGGTACTGGCAACGCGGTCAACCTCACCGATGGTCTGGATGGTCTGGCGATTATGCCGACCGTGTTTGTGGCCGCAGGTTTTGCGTTGGTAGCGTGGGCGACCGGTAACATGAACTTCGCCAACTATCTGCATATTCCCTATTTACGTCATGCCGGCGAATTGGTGATCGTCTGTACGGCAATTGTCGGTGCGGGGTTAGGCTTCTTGTGGTTTAACACCTATCCGGCGCAGGTCTTTATGGGCGACGTCGGATCGCTGGCGCTGGGCGGCGCGCTGGGCATTATTGCCGTGCTCCTGCGTCAGGAGTTCCTGCTGGTGATCATGGGCGGTGTATTCGTCGTAGAAACACTGTCGGTCATTTTGCAGGTTGGCTCCTTTAAGCTGCGCGGACAGCGCATCTTCCGTATGGCGCCGATCCACCATCACTATGAACTGAAAGGCTGGCCGGAACCGCGCGTAATTGTGCGCTTCTGGATTATTTCGCTGATGCTGGTGCTGATTGGCCTGGCAACGCTGAAGGTACGTTAATCATGGCTGATTACCAGGGTAAAAAAGTCGTCATTATCGGTCTGGGTTTGACCGGGCTGTCCTGCGTGGATTTCTTCCTGGCGCGTGGCGTGACGCCGCGCGTAATGGATACCCGCGCGACGCCGCCGGGCCTGGACAAATTACCGGAAGCGGTTGAGCGTCATGTTGGCAGTCTGAATGATGACTGGCTGCTGGCCGCTGATCTTATTGTCGCCAGCCCTGGTATTGCCCTGGCGCATCCTTCGTTGAGCGCCGCCGCCGATGCGGGAATTGAAATTGTCGGCGACATTGAGCTGTTCTGTCGCGAAGCACAGGCACCGATCGTCGCGATCACCGGTTCCAACGGGAAAAGCACAGTCACTACGCTGGTAGGTGAGATGGCGAAAGCGGCCGGTGTGAACGTGGGGGTTGGCGGTAATATTGGCCTGCCCGCGCTGATGCTGCTGGATGACGAACGTGAGCTGTATGTTCTGGAACTGTCGAGCTTCCAACTGGAAACGACCTCCAGCTTACAAGCCGTAGCCGCTACCATTTTGAACGTCACCGAAGACCATATGGACAGATATCCGTTTGGCTTGCAGCAGTACCGTGCAGCCAAACTGCGCGTCTATGAAAACGCGAAAGTGTGTGTGGTCAACGCTGATGATGCGCTGACCATGCCGGTTCGCGGTGCGGATGAGCGTTGCGTGAGCTTTGGCATCAACATGGGTGACTATCACCTGAACCGTCAGCAGGGCGAAACCTGGCTGCGAGTGAAGGGTGAAAAAGTTCTTAACGTGAAAGAGATGACGCTTTCCGGTCAGCATAACTATACCAACGCCCTGGCTGCGCTGGCGCTGGCGGATGCTGCGGGTCTGCCGCGGGCGTCGAGCCTGAAAGCGCTCACCACGTTTACCGGTCTGGCGCACCGTTTCCAGACTGTGCTTGAGCACAACGGCGTGCGCTGGATTAACGATTCTAAAGCCACCAACGTCGGCAGCACTGAAGCCGCGCTGAATGGCCTGCACGTTGACGGTACGTTGCACCTGTTGCTGGGGGGAGACGGGAAATCCGCTGACTTTACGCCGCTGCAACGATACCTGACCGGCGACAACATTCGTCTGTATTGCTTTGGTCGCGATGGCGCGCAGCTTGCCGCTCTGCGACCTGACGTTACGGAACAAACTGAAACCATGGAGCAGGCAATGCGTCTGCTCGCACCGCACGTGAAGACGGGCGATATGGTGCTGCTGTCGCCCGCCTGCGCCAGCCTCGACCAGTTCAAGAACTTTGAGCAACGCGGTGACGTCTTTACCCGCCTGGCGAAGGAGTTGGGTTGATGCGCTTATCTCTCCCTCGTCTGAGAATGCCGCGCTTACCGGGACTGGGTATCCTGGCGTGGGTCTTCGCGGCACTTAAAGGCTGGGTGATGGCTTCGCGTGATAAAGACGCGGACAGCCTGATCATGTATGACCGCATGCTGCTGTGGTTGACCTTTGGTCTGGCAGCGATCGGTTTTGTGATGGTGACATCGGCATCGATGCCCGTAGGGCAACGCCTGGCGGGCGATCCTTTCCTGTTTGCTAAGCGTGACGCACTGTACATCTTCCTCGCCTTCTGTCTGGCGATGGTGACGCTGCGTCTGCCGATGGAGTTCTGGCAAAAGTACAGTACGACGATGCTGATAGCCTCGATCATCATGCTGCTGATTGTGCTGGTGGTGGGTAGCTCCGTTAACGGGGCGTCGCGCTGGATTGCGCTGGGGCCGCTGCGTATTCAGCCTGCGGAATTTACCAAGCTGTCGCTGTTCTGTTACCTCGCCAACTACCTGGTGCGTAAAGTTGATGAAGTGCGTAACAACCTGCGCGGTTTCTTAAAACCGATGGGCGTGATCCTGGTGCTGGCTATTTTACTGCTGGCACAGCCTGACCTTGGTACGGTGGTAGTGCTGTTTGTCACTACCCTGGCGATGCTGTTTCTCGCCGGAGCGAAACTGTGGCAGTTCATTGCCATTATCGGCATGGGGATTTCAGCGGTCGTGCTGCTGATCCTTGCCGAACCGTATCGTATTCGCCGCGTAACCTCCTTCTGGAACCCATGGGAAGATCCGTTCGGCAGTGGCTACCAGCTGACGCAATCCCTGATGGCCTTTGGTCGCGGTGAGGTTTGGGGGCAGGGCTTAGGTAATTCAGTCCAAAAACTGGAGTATTTACCAGAAGCGCACACCGACTTCATCTTCGCCATCATTGGGGAAGAGCTGGGTTATATCGGTGTGGTATTGGCACTTTTAATGGTATTCTTCGTCGCTTTTCGCGCGATGTCGATTGGCCGTAAGGCGTTGGAAATTGACCACCGTTTTTCAGGCTTTTTAGCCTGCTCTATCGGGATCTGGTTTAGCTTCCAGGCACTGGTAAACGTCGGTGCGGCGGCGGGTATGCTGCCAACCAAAGGTCTGACGCTGCCGCTGATCAGTTATGGTGGTTCAAGTTTGTTGATTATGTCGACGGCCATCATGTTTTTGTTACGTATTGATTATGAAACGCGTCTGGAAAAAGCCCAGGCGTTTACACGAGGTGCACGATGAGTGGTCAACCGAAGCGGTTAATGGTGATGGCAGGCGGTACCGGCGGGCATGTGTTCCCGGGGCTGGCGGTCGCGCACCATTTAATGGCCCAGGGCTGGCAGGTTCGTTGGCTGGGCACCGCCGATCGTATGGAAGCGGACTTAGTGCCGAAACACGGCATTGAAATTGACTTTATTCGTATCTCCGGTTTGCGTGGTAAAGGCGTCAATGCGCTGCTTGCCGCACCTGTGCGTATTTTTAATGCCTGGCGTCAGGCGCGCGCCATCATGAAGCAGTTTAAACCCGATGTGGTGCTGGGTATGGGCGGCTACGTGTCTGGCCCTGGCGGTCTGGCGGCCTGGTCATTAGGTATTCCGGTTGTACTGCATGAGCAGAACGGCATTGCGGGATTAACTAACAAATGGCTGGCGAAGATTGCCACTACGGTGATGCAGGCTTTTCCTGGTGCTTTCCCGAATGCGGAAGTGGTAGGTAACCCGGTGCGCACTGACGTGCTGGCGCTGCCGTTGCCAAAAGCGCGTCTGGCCGGGCGTGAAGGTCCGGTTCGTGTATTGGTCGTCGGGGGATCTCAGGGCGCACGCGTACTGAACCAGACGATGCCGCAGGTTGCCGCAAAGCTTGGTGGCGCGGTGACTATCTGGCATCAGAGCGGCAAAGGCGCGCAGCAGACCGTTGAACAGGCGTATGCCGACGCGGGACAACCGCAGCACAAGGTCACTGAGTTTATTGATGATATGGCAGCGGCCTACGCGTGGGCTGATGTCGTGGTTTGTCGCTCAGGCGCGCTGACGGTGAGCGAAATTGCCGCCGCAGGTTTGCCTGCGCTGTTTGTGCCGTTCCAGCACAAAGACAGACAGCAGTATTGGAATGCGCTGCCGCTGGAGAAAGCGGGCGCCGCCAAAATTCTGGAGCAGCCGCAGTTTACTGTGGATGCCGTCGCCAGCACCCTTGCCGGGTGGTCGCGAGAAACGTTATTAACCATGGCAGAACGTGCGCGCGCCGCATCCATACCGGATGCCACAGAGCGCGTTGCAAATGAAGTGAGCCGGGCTGCCCGGGCGTAATTGTGGTGATGCCTTTTGCATCGCATGAACTAAGAAGTTAATGGCTAAAGAATGAATACACAACAACTGGCAAAACTGCGTTCCATCGTGCCCGAAATGCGTCGCGTTCGGCACATTCACTTTGTCGGCATCGGTGGTGCTGGTATGGGCGGTATTGCCGAAGTTTTGGCCAATGAAGGTTATCAGATCAGCGGTTCTGACTTAGCGCCGAATCCTGTGACGCAGCAGTTGACGAATCTGGGTGCCACGATTTTCTTCAACCATCGCCCGGAAAACGTGCGCGATGCGAGCGTGGTGGTGGTATCCAGCGCTATTTCTGCGGATAACCCGGAAATTGTTGCAGCGCATGAAGCACGTATTCCGGTGATTCGTCGTGCTGAAATGCTGGCGGAGTTAATGCGTTTTCGTCACGGTATTGCTATTGCCGGGACGCACGGTAAAACCACGACTACGGCAATGGTCTCCAGCATCTACGCGGAAGCGGGTCTGGATCCCACTTTTGTCAACGGCGGTCTGGTGAAGGCCGCAGGCGTGCATGCGCGCCTGGGTCATAGCCGTTATTTGATTGCCGAAGCAGACGAGAGCGACGCGTCGTTCCTGCATTTGCAGCCAATGGTGGCGATTGTCACCAATATCGAAGCCGATCATATGGATACCTACCATGGCGACTTCGAAAATTTAAAGCAGACGTTTATTAATTTCCTGCATAACTTGCCGTTTTATGGTCGTGCGGTGATGTGCGTTGACGATCCGGTTATCCGCGAACTGTTACCGCGAGTTGGCCGTCAAACCACAACCTATGGTTTCAGTGATGATGCCGATGTGCGCGTTGAAGATTACCAGCAGATTGGTCCACAAGGACACTTCACGCTGGTGCGTCAGGGGATGGCCGATTTACGTGTTACGTTAAACGCGCCGGGTCGTCACAATGCACTGAACGCGGCGGCGGCAGTGGCGGTCGCGACGGAAGAAGGTATTGAAGACGACGCTATTCTGCGCGCGCTGGAAAGTTTCCAGGGTACCGGACGTCGTTTTGACTTCCTCGGCGAATTCCCGCTTGAGCCGGTGAACGGTAAAGCCGGGACCGCGATGCTGGTTGATGATTATGGCCACCACCCAACGGAAGTGGACGCTACGATTAAAGCCGCGCGCGCGGGTTGGCCGGACAAAAACCTTGTGATGCTGTTCCAGCCGCACCGGTTTACGCGTACTCGCGATCTGTACGACGACTTTGCCAACGTGCTTACCCAGGTCGATGCGCTGTTGATGCTGGATGTGTATGCCGCGGGCGAAGCCGCGATTCCGGGGGCCGACAGCCGCTCGTTGTGCCGTACGATTCGTGGCCGCGGTAAGATCGATCCGATTCTGGTATCCGATCCGGCCCAGGTGGCAGAAATGCTGGCACCCGTATTAACCGGCAACGATCTGATTTTGGTGCAGGGCGCTGGAAATATCGGCAAAATCGCGCGTTCCTTAGCTGAAATCAAACTGAAGCCGCAAAACCCGGAGGAAGAACAACATGGCTGATAAAATCGCGGTCCTGTTAGGGGGAACCTCCGCTGAACGTGAAGTATCGCTGAATTCAGGCGCGGCCGTATTGGCAGGGTTACGCGAAGGTGGTGTAGATGCCCATCCGGTTGACCCTAAAGAGGTCGATGTCACTCTTTTGAAATCTATGGGGTTTCAGAAGGTGTTTATTGCGCTGCATGGTCGTGGCGGTGAAGATGGCACATTGCAGGGCATGCTGGAGCTGATTGGCCTGCCGTATACCGGCAGCGGCGTCATGGCTTCCGCGATTTCCATGGACAAACTGCGCAGCAAGCTGCTGTGGCAGGGCGCAGGTTTACCCGTCGCCCCATGGGTTGCGCTGACCCGCGCTGAGTTCGAAAAAGGTCTTAGCGATGAAGCAGTTACAAAAATTTCTGCGTTAGGCTTGCCGCTGATTGTAAAGCCAAGCCGTGAAGGTTCCAGCGTAGGGATGTCAAAAGTTGAAGAAGAAAATGCTTTGCAGGGTGCATTAGCATTGGCTTTTCAGCATGATGAAGAAGTACTGATTGAAAAATGGCTCAGTGGCCCGGAATTTACAGTTGCGATACTTGGCGAAGAAATTTTACCGTCAATACGTATCCAACCCGCGGGAACCTTCTATGATTATGAGGCGAAGTATCTCTCTGATGAGACACAATATTTCTGCCCTGCTGGTCTGGAAGTCGAACAAGAAGCCTTTTTACAGGAATTAGTCCTGAAAGCGTGGACTGCATTGGGCTGTAAAGGTTGGGGTCGCATTGACGTCATGCTGGACAGCGATGGCCAGTTTTATCTGCTGGAAGCGAATACCTCTCCGGGTATGACCAGCCACAGTCTGGTGCCGATGGCGGCGCGTCAGGCGGGCCTGAGCTTCTCGCAGTTGGTGGTAAGAATTCTGGAGTTGGCGGACTGATATGTCGCAGGCTGCGCTGAACACGCGAAACGGTGATGAAGAAGAAGTAAACTCCTCACGCCGCAATAATGGAACGCGTCTTGCAGGAATACTGTTCCTGCTGACAGTGCTGTGCACCGTGTTTGTCAGCGGCTGGGTAGTGTTGGGATGGATGGAAGATGCGCAGCGCCTGCCATTGTCAAAACTGGTGTTAACCGGTGAACGGCATTACACGCGCAATGACGATATCCGTCAGTCCATCCTGGCGCTGGGCGCTCCGGGAACATTTATGACTCAGGATGTGAACATCATCCAGAGTCAGATTGAACGCCTCCCCTGGATCAAACAGGCGAGCGTCAGAAAGCAATGGCCTGATGAATTGAAGATTCATCTGGTTGAATATGTGCCAATAGCGCGTTGGAATGACCAACATATGGTGGATGCCGAAGGAAATACCTTCAGTGTCCCAACCGGTCGGGCCAATAAGCAGGTATTACCTATGTTGTACGGACCGGAAGGCAGCGCAAGTGAAGTGCTGCAAGGGTTCCGCGATATGGGGCAGGTGCTGGCTAAGGACAGATTCACCCTGAAGGAAGCGGCAATGACCGCTCGTCGTTCCTGGCAGTTGACGCTGAATAACGATATTAAGCTGAATCTGGGCAGGGGCGATACGATAAAACGTTTGGCTCGCTTTGTGGAACTCTACCCGGTTTTACAGCAGCAGGCGCAAACCGATGGCAAACGGATTAGCTACGTTGATTTGCGTTATGACTCAGGAGCGGCAGTAGGCTGGGTTCCCTTGCCTCCTGAGGAATCTAATCAGCAACAGAATCAGGCACAGGCAGAACAACAATGATCAAGGCGACGGACAGAAAACTGGTAGTTGGACTGGAGATTGGCACCGCGAAGGTAGCCGCTTTAGTAGGGGAAGTTCTGCCCGACGGTATGGTCAATATCATTGGCGTGGGCAGTTGCCCATCGCGAGGTATGGATAAAGGCGGGGTGAATGACCTTGAGTCAGTGGTGAAGTGCGTACAGCGCGCCATTGACCAGGCTGAACTGATGGCAGATTGCCAGATCTCTTCAGTGTATCTGGCGCTTTCCGGTAAACATATTAGCTGTCAGAATGAAATTGGTATGGTGCCCATTTCCGAAGAGGAAGTGACGCAGGAAGATGTGGAAAACGTGGTACATACGGCAAAATCCGTACGCGTTCGCGATGAACATCGTGTTCTGCACGTCATCCCGCAGGAATACGCCATCGACTACCAGGAAGGTATCAAAAATCCGGTCGGTCTTTCCGGTGTGCGTATGCAGGCAAAAGTCCATCTTATTACCTGCCACAACGACATGGCGAAGAATATTGTCAAAGCCGTTGAACGTTGTGGTCTGAAAGTTGACCAACTGATTTTTGCCGGGTTGGCAGCCAGTTATTCCGTATTGACGGAAGATGAACGTGAACTGGGTGTCTGCGTGGTGGATATTGGTGGTGGTACAATGGACATCGCCGTTTATACTGGCGGGGCGTTGCGCCACACTAAAGTTATCCCTTATGCAGGGAATGTCGTGACCAGCGATATCGCGTATGCCTTTGGTACGCCGCCGAGCGATGCTGAAGCCATCAAAGTGCGTCATGGCTGCGCACTGGGTTCCATCGTGGGTAAAGACGAGAGCGTTGAAGTGCCAAGCGTTGGTGGTCGTCCGCCGCGTAGCCTGCAACGTCAGACTCTGGCAGAGGTCATTGAGCCGCGTTATACCGAGCTGCTCAACCTGGTCAACGAAGAAATTTTGCAATTACAAGAACAGCTTCGCCAGCAGGGTGTGAAACATCATCTGGCGGCGGGGATTGTGTTAACCGGCGGTGCTGCGCAAATTGAAGGTCTTGCGGCCTGCGCACAGCGCGTGTTCCATACACAAGTACGTATTGGCGCACCGCTGAATATTACCGGTCTGACGGATTATGCCCAGGAGCCGTATTATTCAACGGCGGTAGGGCTGCTGCACTACGGGAAAGAATCCCATTTAAGTGGTGAGGCTGAAGTAGAAAAGCGCGTAACTGCCTCGGTCGGATCGTGGATCAAGCGACTGAATAGCTGGTTACGTAAAGAGTTTTAATTTTTAAAGAGACCGACGCAAATTAACGGTCTCAGGCGACAGGCACTACACAAAGTCATTCAAGTTGCATCGCGGCGGCAACTGAGCGAATCTCCTGGAGCATAGTTTACTATGTCACGGGAGTGAGTGAAGGCAGCCAACAAAGAGGCGGCTTGAAGGATGAAGTGTAAAACGGAGAGAGAAACTATGTTTGAACCTATGGAACTAACCAACGACGCGGTGATTAAAGTCATCGGCGTCGGTGGCGGCGGCGGTAATGCCGTTGAACACATGGTGCGTGAGCGCATCGAAGGTGTTGAATTCTTCGCGGTGAATACCGACGCTCAGGCGTTGCGTAAAACGGCGGTTGGACAGACCATTCAGATTGGTAGCGGCATCACCAAAGGTCTGGGCGCGGGTGCAAACCCGGAAGTCGGTCGTAATGCGGCAGACGAAGATCGCGAAGCTCTGCGCGCAGCGCTTGACGGCGCAGACATGGTGTTTATCGCAGCTGGCATGGGCGGCGGTACCGGTACCGGTGCAGCGCCAGTGGTAGCTGAAGTCGCAAAAGATTTAGGTATTCTGACCGTTGCTGTCGTGACTAAGCCTTTCAACTTTGAAGGCAAGAAGCGTATGGCATTCGCGGAGCAGGGTATCACTGAGCTGTCCAAACACGTGGACTCTCTGATCACTATCCCTAACGACAAGCTGCTGAAAGTACTGGGCCGCGGTATCTCCCTGCTGGATGCATTTGGCGCAGCGAACGACGTGCTGAAAGGCGCAGTCCAGGGTATCGCTGAACTGATTACTCGTCCGGGCCTGATGAACGTCGACTTTGCAGACGTGCGCACCGTGATGTCCGAAATGGGCTACGCGATGATGGGTTCTGGCGTGGCGAGCGGTGAAGACCGTGCAGAAGAAGCGGCTGAAATGGCTATCTCTTCTCCGCTGCTGGAAGATATCGATCTGTCCGGCGCACGCGGCGTGCTGGTTAACATTACTGCGGGCTTCGACCTGCGTCTGGATGAGTTCGAAACCGTGGGTAACACGATTCGTGCCTTTGCATCGGATAACGCGACCGTGGTTATCGGTACCTCTCTGGACCCGGATATGAACGACGAACTGCGCGTGACCGTTGTTGCGACTGGAATTGGTATGGACAAGCGTCCTGAAATCACTCTGGTGACCAACAAACAGGTACAGCAGCCGGTAATGGATCGTTACCAGCAGCACGGTATGGCGCCGTTGACGCAAGAGCAGAAACCGGTAGCAAAAGTGGTTAACGACAATACGCCGCAAACCACGAAAGAGCCGGATTATCTGGATATCCCTGCATTCCTGCGTAAGCAAGCTGATTAAGAATTAGCTGGAATTTGGGAATTGTGGCTCTTTGTGCTAAACTGGCCCACCGAATGTATAGTACACTTCGGTTGGATAGGTAATTTGGCGAGATTATACGATGATCAAACAAAGGACTCTTAAACGTATCGTTCAGGCGACTGGCGTCGGTTTGCATACCGGCAAAAAAGTCACCCTGACATTACGCCCTGCGCCGGCCAACACCGGGGTCATCTATCGTCGCACCGACTTGAATCCTCCGGTAGATTTCCCGGCCGATGCCAAATCTGTGCGTGATACCATGCTCTGTACGTGTCTGGTCAATGAGCATGATGTGCGGATTTCAACCGTAGAGCACCTTAATGCTGCTCTGGCGGGCTTAGGTATCGATAACATCGTTATTGAAGTCAACGCCCCGGAAATCCCGATTATGGATGGCAGTGCCGCTCCGTTCGTTTACCTGCTGCTTGATGCAGGTATTGAAGAACTGAGCAGCGCCAAAAAATTTGTTCGCATCAAAGAGACCGTTCGTGTCGAAGATGGCGATAAGTGGGCTGAGTTTAAGCCGTATAATGGTTTTACGTTGGATTTCACCATCGACTTTAACCATCCGGCGATCGACTCCAGCACGCAGCGCTACGCGATGAACTTCTCTGCGGATGCGTTCATGCGCCAGATCAGCCGCGCGCGTACTTTCGGCTTCATGCGTGATATCGAATATCTGCAGTCCCGCGGCCTGTGCCTGGGCGGCAGCTTCGATTGTGCCATCGTTGTTGACGATTATCGCGTATTGAACGAAGACGGCCTGCGTTTTGAAGACGAATTCGTTCGTCACAAAATGCTCGACGCGATTGGTGACTTGTTCATGTGTGGTCACAACATTATTGGTGCATTCACCGCGTATAAATCCGGTCATGCACTGAATAACAAACTATTGCAGGCAGTCCTGGCAAAACAGGAAGCCTGGGAATATGTGACCTTCCAGGACGATGCAGAACTGCCGTTGGCGTTCAAAGCACCTTCGACTGTACTGGCATAACGACATACGCTGTCGCATAAATTCGACTGGTAAATCTGGCACTCTCTCCGGCCAGGTGAGCCAGTCGTTTTTTTATCTTTCGATTGCAAAACCACCTTATCTGAAGCGACTTTTTTCCCCACCGACAGATTAAAACACCGTTCGATCGCTGCTTTCTTAAGCATATTTACCCGCGACTTGCTGTCATTACTGCTGTGGAGCGTACGCTTTAATGGTAATATTTATGCGCAAAAAAATGGTTTTGCATTTGTAACCCCAAACGCAGGGTATATCAGGTGGCAATAACGTGAGTGGAATACTGACGCGTTGGCGACAGTTAGGCAGACGGTACTTCTGGCCGCATCTCCTGTTGGGGATGGTCGCGGCTAGTTTTGGCCTGCCTGCGCTCGGTAATGCTGCTGAACCTAATACTCCCGCGAAGGCGACCGCCAGCAATCACGATCAATCTGCCAAAGTTAACTTTAGCCAGCTTGCTTTGCTGGAGGCGACCAATCGCCGCCCGAATTTTACCGTTGACTACTGGCATCAGCATGCCATTCGTACAGTCATTCGCCATCTTTCTTTTGCTATGGCTCCTCAGGCGCTGCCTGTTGCCGAAGAGCCGTTGCCAATCCAGGCGCACCATCTTGCGTTACTGAATACGCTCAGCGCGATGCTGACGCAAGAAGGCAGACCGCCCGCGACCGTGAGTTGCGCGACATATGCCCATTTTACCTCTCAGGCCGCATTTAGCGTTCCGGTCTGGATCAGCCAGCTGCAGGGTATCCGTGCTGGCCCTCAACGCCTCAGCTAAAAAAGAACCTTCCAACTTATAATTTTTGACTCCGCATCGCGGGGCGTTTGAGATTTTATTATGCTAATCAAATTATTAACAAAAGTATTCGGTAGCCGTAACGAGCGTACGCTGCGTCGTATGCGTAAAGTGGTCAATGTCATCAATGCAATGGAACCGGAGATGGAAAAACTCTCCGATGATGAACTGAAAGCGAAGACCGCTGAATTCCGCGCCCGTCTGGAAAAAGGCGCCAGCGTTGAAAGCCTGATCCCGGAAGCGTTCGCGGTGGTCCGCGAAGCGAGTAAGCGTGTGTTCGGCATGCGTCATTTCGACGTACAGCTGCTGGGTGGTATGGTGCTTAACGATCGCTGCATCGCAGAAATGCGTACCGGTGAAGGTAAAACCCTGACCGCAACGCTGCCAGCCTACCTCAACGCCTTAAGCGGGAAAGGTGTACACGTGGTTACCGTGAACGACTACCTGGCTCAGCGTGACGCCGAAAATAACCGCCCGCTGTTTGAATTCCTCGGCATGACCGTGGGTATCAACATGTCTGGCCTGCCTGCGCCAGCCAAGCGTGAAGCCTACAATGCCGATATTACTTACGGTACCAACAACGAATACGGCTTTGACTACCTGCGCGACAACATGGCGTTTAGCCCGGAAGAACGCGTTCAGCGTAAACTGCACTATGCGCTGGTTGATGAAGTCGACTCCATCCTGATCGATGAAGCGCGTACGCCGCTGATCATTTCCGGTCCGGCTGAAGACAGCTCGGAAATGTATAAAAAAGTGAACAAAATCATCCCGCACCTGATTCGTCAGGAGAAGGACGATTCCGACACGTTCCAGGGGGAAGGCCACTTCTCTGTTGATGAGAAAGCGCGCCAGGTCAACCTGACCGAACGTGGTCTGGTACTGATTGAAGAGCTGTTGGTTAACGAAGGCATTATGGATGAGGGCGAGTCGCTGTACTCTCCGGGCAACATTATGCTGATGCACCACGTGACTGCTGCACTGCGCGCGCACGTGTTGTTTACCCGCGACGTTGACTATATCGTGAAAGACGGCGAAGTTATCATCGTCGACGAACACACCGGTCGTACTATGCAGGGCCGCCGCTGGTCCGATGGTCTGCACCAGGCTGTTGAAGCCAAAGAAGGCGTAGATATCCAAAACGAGAACCAGACGCTGGCATCTATTACCTTCCAGAACTACTTCCGTTTGTACGAAAAACTGGCCGGTATGACCGGTACAGCAGACACTGAAGCCTTTGAATTCAGCTCCATCTACAAACTGGATACCGTGGTTGTGCCGACCAACCGCCCGATGATCCGTAAGGATTTACCGGATCTGGTGTACATGACTGAAGCGGAAAAAATTCAGGCGATCATTGAAGATATTAAAGAGCGTACCGCAAATGGCCAGCCGGTGCTGGTTGGTACTATCTCTATTGAAAAATCGGAAGTGGTTTCTAACGAGCTGAACAAGGCGGGTATCAAACACAACGTTCTGAACGCCAAGTTCCACGCCAACGAAGCCGCAATCGTCGCCCAGGCGGGTTATCCGTCCGCAGTGACTATCGCGACAAACATGGCAGGTCGTGGTACCGATATCGTGCTGGGTGGTAGCTGGCAGGCGGAAATTGCCGAGCTGGAGGACCCGACTCCAGAACAAATCGCGCAGATCAAAGCCGAGTGGCAGGTTCGCCATGATGCGGTGTTAGCAGCAGGTGGTTTACATATTATCGGTACCGAGCGTCACGAATCTCGTCGTATAGATAACCAGCTGCGTGGTCGTTCTGGTCGTCAGGGGGATGCGGGGTCTTCTCGTTTCTATCTGTCGATGGAAGATGCGCTGATGCGTATTTTTGCTTCTGACCGCGTGTCCGGCATGATGCGTAAACTGGGCATGAAGCCTGGTGAAGCGATTGAACACCCGTGGGTGACTAAAGCGATTGCAAACGCGCAGCGTAAAGTAGAAAGCCGCAACTTCGATATTCGTAAGCAACTGCTGGAATATGATGACGTTGCCAATGACCAGCGTCGCGCAATCTACACCCAGCGTAACGAACTGCTGGACGTAACTGACGTTAGCGAAACCATTAATAGCATCCGTGAGGATGTCTTCAAAGCGACGATTGATGCCTATATTCCGCCGCAGTCTCTGGAAGAAATGTGGGATATTCCGGGTCTGCAGGAACGTCTGAAAAACGACTTCGATCTGGAAATGCCTATTTCAGAGTGGCTGGATAAAGAGCCTGAGCTGCATGAGGAAACGCTGCGCGAACGTATTCTGGCAAACGCCATCGAAGTTTATCAGCGTAAAGAAGAAGTTGTGGGCGCGGAGATGATGCGTCACTTCGAAAAAGGCGTGATGCTGCAAACTCTCGATTCTCTGTGGAAAGAGCACCTTGCGGCGATGGATTACCTGCGTCAGGGTATCCACCTGCGTGGTTATGCGCAAAAAGATCCGAAGCAGGAATACAAGCGTGAATCCTTCTCTATGTTTGCATCAATGCTGGAATCACTGAAGTACGAAGTGATCAGTACCCTGAGCAAAGTTCAGGTACGTATGCCTGAAGAAGTAGAAGCGATGGAGCAGCAACGTCGTGAAGACGCTGAACGTTTAGCGCAGATGCAGCAGTTGAGCCATAAAGGTGACGATTCTGCCGCGGCAGAAGAGCTGGCAGCACAAACTGGCGATCGTAAAGTGGGTCGTAACGATCCGTGTCCTTGCGGTTCCGGCAAAAAGTACAAACAGTGCCATGGCCGTCTGAGCTAAGAAAGTAACTTACTGAAAAGGCGCAGAATTCTGCGCCTTTTTTATGGACGATAAAGATGAAAATACTGCAGATCGCCGTCGGGATTATTCGCAACCAGCACCATGAAATTTTTATAACCCAGCGTGCGGCTGATGCCCACATGGCAAATAAGCTGGAGTTCCCCGGCGGGAAAATTGAAGCAGGCGAAACGCCGGAGCAGGCGCTGATTCGCGAGTTACAGGAAGAAGTAGGCATTACGCCGACTCAAAGCTCACTGTTCGAAAAGCTGGAGTACCAGTTTCCGGACCGGCATATCACTCTGTGGTTCTGGCTGGTTGAAAGCTGGGAAGGCGAACCGTGGGGGAAAGAGGGGCAACCGGCGCAGTGGATTGCGCAAGATGCTCTGAATGCAGAAGATTTTCCGCCTGCGAATGCGCCGGTAATTGAAAAGCTGATTGCTGGTTAAAGGTGTTCCTAGGCCGGATTAGGCAACCCCACCATCCGGCAAATTAGGGCGGGGTCGCTACGCTTGCCCGCCCTACGTTTTAGCTGAATTACTTCTGCTCTTCACTCCAGTCGTCGTTTTCCGACAGATCACCAGAGCTTGGGATACGTTTCTCTTCTGCGGCCCACTCACCCAGATCGATTAACTGGCAGCGCTTGCTGCAGAATGGGCGAAACGGGCTGACTTCACCCCACACTACGGGTTTGCCGCAGGTTGGGCAGTTGACGATGGTTTGTTCAGACATGTTGACTCCTTAACAGCACGCCAGATCAAAATCGAGACGCTCAGGCACCTGGCCATTCTCGCTATCCAGCGGCATAAAGCGAATAGCAAAGCGGCTCTTATGACCAGAAATTTGCGGATAAAGCTGCGAATCAAGCGGCAGCTGCAAGCGAAGCAGATCGGCATCTTCGCCGTTGTCCTGATAAAAACCATTCAAGCTGGTTTGCTTACGGAATGGCGCAGAGTTGCGAATTAAATCCAGCACCAGCGACAGTGCCTGATTGAGCGGATTCAGACTTGCAAGCCAGGTTTCAACCTGCGCGTCGCGATGCGACTGCGGTAGATGTAACCAAATATGCAGGGTCGGCAGATCGAAACTGCAGCATCCGCCAGGAATGCTTAAACGCTGACGTACAAGGCCAATCAGACGATCTTCGCGCAGCGTCTGTCCAATACGCGGAGCCGAAATCAGAATGCTGCCCGCGCTTTTTAACTGCTGGCGCAATGCGTCGATCCTGTTTTGATCGACGCCGGGAACTTCAACCCAGGCCTGGAGTTTACGCTGTTGTCTTTCCAGCTCTTTGAGGAGTTCGGTACGGACTTCGCCGCGTTCAAATACATCCAGTAAGTCTCCGATGTTGCGGAAAAAATGCAGTGCGCCTGCATGGTCCGCTATGGGTACATTAACGGAGAGCTGTTGGATTAAAAACTCAATGCGCAGCCATGTACGCATCTTCTCATTGAGAGGGTGTTCAAAAAGGACCTGGGTGTGCATTACGGTTTTTCCTGTGAGACAAACTGCAACGCGCATTGCAAATAGAGCGCGTGCAGGCGGGCGACATCCGAGGCGATGGCCTCCGGTGCGCCATTATTATCAATAACATCGTCTGCCACGGCCAGACGCGCTTCGCGCGTTGCCTGGGCAGCAAGAATTTGTTCAACATGCTCACGCGTGACGTCATCGCGCTGCATAGTGCGTCTGAGCTGTGTCTCGGGGGTAACATCCACCACGAGTACGCGGTTGGCTTTTTTATACAGCGAATTTTCCACCAGCAAAGGTACAACCCACAACAGATAAGGGGAGGTTGCTTGCTGAAACTGGCGCTGCGTTTCCTGCTGAATAAGCGGATGGAGCAAGGCATTCAGCCAGCTTTTCTCCTCAGGACTGGAAAAAATGCGTTCGCGTAAAATGCGTCGCTGCAACGATCCGTCGGTAGCTATAACTTCGGTACCAAAATGTTCTTCGATCGCCTTAAGGGCTGGGGTACCGGGTTCAACCACCTGGCGCGCAATAATATCTGCATCAATGACGTTTATTCCGAGGTCAGCGAACGCATTTGCAACGGTACTTTTACCACTGCCAATGCCGCCGGTTAAGGCTACCGTATACCTCATAGATGCAGATCCTGGAGTTTAAGTTTGATTATCAAACAGTTAAAAGTTACGCGTGCGACGGCGAGGTTGCTGCAGGATTAACCTACTATTCGCCAGGTAAATTTATGGGATTGTAGCGTAAAAAAAGAGAATTTCGCAGTCTTGCGCGGCATTGATTAGTGCGTATGATAGCGTCACTGGAGTTGTGAGTTTCGATTTTTCGCCATTAACCCCAGGAATCCGCACATGCGTATCGAAGAAGATCTGAAGTTAGGTTTCAAAGACGTTCTTATCCGCCCTAAGCGTTCTACTCTCAAAAGCCGTTCCGATGTTGAGCTGGAACGTCAATTTACCTTTAAGCACTCAGGTCAGACCTGGTCCGGCGTACCGATTATTGCCGCGAACATGGACACTGTCGGGACGTTTGCCATGGCAACGGCGCTGGCATCCTTCGACATCCTGACTGCGGTACACAAACACTATTCTGTTGAAGACTGGGCTGCTTTCATCGCAGAGAGCTCTGCTGATGTGCTCAAACACGTAATGGTTTCAACCGGCACCTCTGATGCCGATTTCGAAAAAACCAAACAGATTCTGGCGCTCAACCCGGCGCTGAACTTTATCTGCATTGATGTGGCAAATGGCTACTCAGAGCATTTTGTTCAGTTTGTGTCGAAAGCGCGTGAAGCATGGCCGACAAAAACAATTTGTGCGGGCAATGTGGTTACTGGAGAAATGTGTGAAGAGCTGGTACTTTCCGGCGCGGACATTGTTAAAGTCGGCATTGGCCCGGGTTCTGTATGTACCACACGTGTAAAAACCGGCGTTGGCTACCCACAGCTTTCTGCGGTTATTGAATGTGCCGATGCCGCTCACGGTCTGGGCGGCATGATTGTCAGTGACGGCGGCTGCACAATGCCGGGTGACGTGGCAAAAGCGTTCGGCGGTGGCGCTGACTTCGTTATGCTCGGCGGTATGTTGGCCGGTCATGAAGAAAGCGGCGGAAAAATTGTTGAAGAGAGCGGTGAGAAATTCATGCTGTTCTACGGCATGAGCTCTGAATCAGCCATGACGCGTCACGTCGGTGGTGTTGCACAATACCGCGCTGCGGAAGGTAAAACAGTTAAGTTGCCTCTGCGTGGCCCGGTTGATAACACTGCACGCGATATCCTTGGTGGCCTGCGTTCTGCCTGTACCTATGTCGGTGCATCTCGCCTGAAAGAGCTGACCAAACGTACAACGTTTATTCGTGTACAGGAACAAGAAAACCGCGTTTTCAATAGCCTGTAAGAACAGGTAGTACTATGACATGCCGGATAAGCTGTGCGCCATCCGGCATTTGAATTTATCTCACCCCGCTCATCGCATCTCCTAAATGAAAAATCGGCAAATACATCGCAACGACCAGCGTACCGATTATCAGCCCCGTAATGACCAGTAACGCAGGCTCTAGCAGCGCAGCCAGATTCTCTGCCTGAGACAATGTTTTCTCGCCGTGGTGATGGGCGAGATTACGCAGCATTGTATCCAGCGAGCCGGAAGCCTCACCTGTTCTGACCAACTGTATGCACAATGGGCTGAATTCACCGCAATTTTTTAGCGCTAACCAGACCGGTTTTCCGGCGCTGATGTCGTGATGTACCTGTGCTAAGCGTTGCGACCAGAAAGGGTTGGCCAACGTTTCAGTGACGCTCTCAAGACCTTGCAGAAAAGGAATACCTGCATTTTGCGTTAACGCCAGAACAGTGAAGATCTGCGTGAGTTTTTGCCCTCTCACCATCGGCCCTATGACCGGGAAGCCGAGCAGCAATTTCTGGCGCAGAGTGAGCCAGTATGGCTTCTGCTTCATCAGGTGATATGCCGCACCCGCTACCAGGCTGAATGCTCCCGCCAGCCATCCCCATTGGCTGCTAAAATGCGCGATGGCAATAATCCACTGAGTGAGTGCCGGTAGCGGGGTGTTAAACGACTGGTAAATGGCGGCAAACTCAGGGAGTACAAACTGCAGCATCGCGAACACCACCATCACCGCCATCGTGATAATGAAAATCGGATAGCGTAGAGCTTTTTTAACTTTATCCGCCAGTTGCTGTTGATTCTTCTGCTGGCGGGCGAGTTCAAAGCAGCAGTCGTCCAGCTTACCCGTAAGCTCTCCGGTACGGATCATTGCCTGATAAAGAGGCGGAAAAACGTGTTGCCACTGAGATAGCGAGGTGGAGAGAGAAATACCCTGTTCCATATCGTGAGCCAGCGTGCGCAGTAGCGCTTGCCATTGGCTGCTGGGATGCTGTTCAGCCAGCAAAGCTAAACTTGCCGAGAGTGTTAGCCCTGCTTTCAGCAACGTCGCTAGTTGATGTATGGTTTCAGCGCTTTTTTCACGGCTCCAGTGTGAGGCTTTGACACGCATACGATTAATGCGCAGCGGCGTAATATGCCGTTGCTCGAGAGCAAGCATCAATGAGGGGCGGGTATCGGCCCAAAGTACGCCTTCCAGTGGATTACCTTCGTTGCTAATACCTTGCCAGCGCCAAAGCAGTTTAGCTGACATGGGGCATGCCCAGTACGCGTACCAACTCTTCAAATGTTGTTAACCCTTGTTCGACGGCCTTGCAACCATTTTCGAAAAGCGTGCTCATCCCCAGTTGCTGAGCATTCGATTCCACTCCGTCTACGGACGTACCGTTGGCGATGCTCTGGCGCAATGCAGGTGTAACGGGGAGAACTTCAAACAATGCCGTACGGCCATAAAATCCGTGATAGCAATGTTGGCAGCCCGGAGCCTGCCAACGAGGCAGTGGCGTAGGCCAGATCGCTTCCGGGAGCATGATCGGCGTTTCCAGGCGTTGTCGGCAATGGGGACACAATTTTCTCACCAACCGCTGCGCAATAACGAGCGTCAGCGCGGAGGCGATCATCCAGCGTGCAACCCCCATTTGCTGCAAGCGTATTAGTGTTTCTGTGGTGGAATTGGTATGCAGTGTTGATAGAACCAGATGACCGGTTTGTGCGGCTTTAAGGGCTATTTCAGCCGTTTCGCCATCACGGATTTCACCCACCATGATAATGTCGGGATCCTGGCGCAGCAGCGCGCGCAATACTCCCTGAAAAGTGAGACCGGCACGTGGATGAATTTGTGTCTGGTTAAGACCTGCGATCGGGATCTCGACTGGATCTTCCACGCTACAGAGGTTAACGTCCGGAGTGTTTCTGGTCTGCAGCGCACTGTACAGCGTGACCGTTTTACCGCTTCCGGTTGGTCCGGTGACCAGAATCAGCCCCTGAGGCTGCTGCAACGCTTGTGAAAATGCTGCCAGCTGCGCGTCCTGCATTCCCAGCGCGGTGATTTCCAGCGCTTGATCGACCTGATGCAGTAGCCGTAGCACCACTTTTTCGCCAAAGCGACAGGGCAGGGTGGCGATGCGAAACGAGACCGGCTCTCCTGAAATCTCAACGGTAAATTGACCGTCTTGCGCAAGTCGGTGCTCGGCAATATCCAGACTGCCTAAAACTTTTAGTCTGGCAGTGATGGCGATACCCATCTCGGTCGTGACGTCCGGTAAAGCATGCAGTACGCCATCCACACGTAATCTGATTCGATAGTGATTTTCCGCTGGTTCAAAATGAATATCAGAAGCCCGTTGCACCAGCGCGGATTGAAACGTCTGATTCAGCAAATCTGCTGCGCTGGCGCTGCTTTTCGTGACCACTGCCGGGAGCATTTTCTGTGGCGTATGCGTGTGGCCTTCCATTTGTTGACGCGTCCAGCAGACGATGTCGATACGTCGGGTGGTGGCAAAATGCAGTGCGTCCAGCAATTCGTGGGATGGAGCGTCCACGACGGCGATGTGCACCACTTCATTGTCTGCATCCAGTAATATTCCCTGATGACGTTGGCACAGCGCCGTAAGTTGGGTGGTATTCATCTCTTTTCCTTAATTAATATCGAAACGGAAAACGTCTTCACAGGCCTGTTGCAATGCGCTGTCATTCTGGATAACGCAGTTACGGCTCCAGCCGGTAATACCGTTGGCATTGTCCCAACCCGGCGTCATGGTGATGCTTAACCCGTTCAGGCTTTCTTGTCCGCTGAGGCTGACCACTCCTTTTTCAACGCTCATGGCGGAGACATAACGGGTGGTGGCTGGAGAAGGGATGCCATTCGTTCCGGCATCACAGGTTGTTGTTCCGCCATGCTCCAGCGCACAGAGCTCAACCGCCGTGCGATAGGGAACAAAGGTTTGCAGCATGTCTGTTAACGCGGCTTTGCGCAGATAGTTTTGATAAGCCGGAATACCGATGGCGCTAAGGATGGCAATAATGCCAATGACCACCATGAGTTCGATAAGTGTGAAGCCTCGTTGCTTGTCCATCGTTCGCTCCTTGAGTTAGCTGGCGCTACTTTGGCAAACGCTCGGGGTCACGGCGAGAGGCAAAAAACAGAACGGGAAAGCGGGTTCCGAGGATTTTTATGAAATTACAGAGTCAGACAACGTAGTTGCGAAGAGGCTCGAAGAAACAGCCGTATGGCGGCGGAAACGCTTTATCCGGCCGATAGAAAAACCGACGTGATGGGCCCGATAAGTGAAACTACTATCGGGCTACACCATCAGTAATTAGCGAAAACGCATAGAGAGATCGAGCGCGCGAACATGCTTGGTCAGTGCGCCAACAGAGATGAAATCCACGCCAGTTTCGGCAAATTCGCGCAGAGTTTCATGAGTGACGTTACCCGACACTTCCAGACGCGCCTGGCCGTTGGTGCGTTTTACCGCTTCCCGCATTTGGTCAGTTTCGAAGTTATCGAGCATGATGATGTCGGCCCCTGCTTTCAGCGCGTCGTCCAGTTCATCCAGGCTTTCTACTTCGACTTCAACCGGCACATCCGGGTGCAGCCAGAAGGCTTTTTCAACGGCCTGACGTACCGAACCTGAAGCAATAATGTGGTTTTCTTTAATCAGGAAAGCGTCAGAAAGGCCCAGACGATGATTCGCGCCGCCGCCGCATAATACGGCGTATTTCAGCGCGGTACGCAGCCCCGGCAGAGTTTTACGTGTATCCAGCAGTTGGGTTTTTGTTCCCGCCAGCAGGTCGACGTATTTACGCACCTCGCTCGCCACACCCGAAAGCGTCTGTACAAAATTAAGCGCGGTACGTTCGCCGGTTAGCAGCACGCGGGAAGGGCCGTCCAGTTCAAATAGCGGCTGATTGGTCTTAATGCTGTCGCCATCTTCGACATGCCAGGTGATGTTGACATCATCGCCCGCCAGTTGAATAAAGACCTCTTCAACCCAACGTTTTCCACAAAAAACGCCATCTTCGCGGGTGATCACGGTGGCGTGGGAGCGCATCTCCGCGGGTAAAAGCTGTGCGGTGATATCGTTATTGGCATCAACTTCTCCGCCTAAATCTTCACGCAGCGCCTGAGCTACAGCGGCAGGGATATCCAGATTTATGCGTTCCAACAGCGCGTCACGTCGGTAGTCAGGGTTATAGCGGCGAGGCGGCATGATAAAACTCCAAATTGCTAACGAATCATAAGGTGGAAACATGCTACCCTGAACCTGATATGAGCACCACCAATAAGGAGATTCTGCATGTTGTTAGACGAGGGCTGGCTGGCAGAGGCGCGACGCGTTCCCTCTCCTCATTACGATTGCCGCCCGGATGACGAAAACCCTTCTCTGCTGGTGGTGCATAATATCAGCCTGCCGCCCGGCGAGTTTGGCGGCCCGTGGATCGATGCGCTGTTTACGGGCACGATTGATCCCAATGCCCATCCTTATTTTGCCGGGATCGCCCATTTGCGCGTTTCGGCACATTGTTTAATTCGCCGTGACGGTGAAATCGTGCAGTATGTCCCCTTTGATAAACGCGCCTGGCATGCTGGCGTGTCGAACTATCAAGGCCGCGAACGCTGTAATGATTTCTCAATTAGTATTGAGCTGGAAGGGACGGATACGCTGGCTTATACCGATGCGCAGTATCAGCAACTGGCAGCCGTGACGAATGCCCTGATTACGCGTTATCCGGCCATTGCCAACAACATGACAGGACATTGCAATATTGCGCCCGAGCGTAAGACCGATCCCGGGCCCTCTTTTGACTGGGCAAGGTTTCGCGCCCTGGTCACCCCCTCGTCGCACAAGGAGATGACATGACGCTGTTTACAACATTACTGGTGTTGATTGTTGAACGCCTGTTTAAGCTGGGTGAGCACTGGCAGCTTGATCACCGGGTTGAAGCTTTTTTCCGCCGGGTGAAGCATTTTTCGATGATGCGTACGGTAGGCATGGCCCTTATTGCGATGGGGGTGACGTTCCTGCTGCTGCGCGCACTTCAAGGCCTGCTGTTTAACGTGCCTTTGCTGGTGGCGTGGATCTTAATTGGTTTGCTGTGCATCGGCGCTGGCAAGACGCGTCTTCATTATCATGCCTATCTGAATGCGGCTGCTCGCGATGACGCTCACGCCCGTGAAGCGATGGCCAGCGAGCTGACCTTGATTCATGGGATTCCGCCTGAGTGCGATGAGCGTGAGTTCTTGCGTGAACTGCAGAACGCGCTGTTATGGAACAACTTTCGCTTTTATCTGGCGCCGTTATTCTGGCTGATTGTCGGTGGCCCGTGGGGACCGGTGACGCTGGTGGGTTATGCCTTTCTACGTGCCTGGCAGTCCTGGCTGGCGCGCTATCAGACGCCACACCAGCGTTTGCAATCAGGTATCGATGCGATCCTGCATGTGCTGGACTGGATCCCGGTGCGCCTGGCGGGAGTCGTCTATGCGCTGCTGGGGCACGGCGAGAAGGCGTTGCCTGCCTGGTTTGCGTCGCTGGCGGATCTGCATACTTCGCAATATCAGGTGCTTACTCGCCTTGCGCAGTTTTCTTTAGCGCGTGAACCACATACCGATAAAGTCGCAACGCCAAAAGCCGCGGTTTCGATGGCGAAGAAGACCTCGTTTGTGGTGGTGGTGGTCATTGCCGTGCTGACCATTTATGGAACATTAATTTAAGCCATTATTAGTGGATGGCGCTGCGCTTATCCGTCGAGGAAAAAAATTGGCCCGGTCGCTTTGTGCTTGCGGGCCAATCTTTCAAAGCGTATCAGCAGGTGGGATGCCAAAATCTGGCATCTCGTTTTCGTTCCAGCGCACCAGCTTCAGACGAGTGTGGCGGTTTGGGTCGTACAGCGGATCGCCCTCGATTTCAGTGTAATTTCTCGCGTGGTACACCAGCACATCTTCTCCTTCCGGCGTTTGCGTAAAGCTGTTGTGTCCCGGCCCGTATTGGCGGTTTTCGTAGCTGGTGGTAAAGACCGGGCGCGGCGATTTGTGCCAGTTCTGCGGGTTGAGCGGATCGCCATTGAGATCAATCCACAATAATCCCATACAGTAGTTCTCATCGGTGGCGCTGGCGGAATAGCTGATAAACAGCTTGTCGCCGTGAACCATGACGGCCGGGCCTTCGTTGACCCAAAAACCCCGGCATTCCCAGTCATACTCTGGATGACTGAGCATTACCGGCTCGCCTTTAATCGTCCATGGATTTTCCAGTTCGGCGAGATAGATATTGGAGTTTCCGGCGATATCGGGGGATTTCTGCGCCCACAGATACCACTGTTTTCCCTGATGGTTAAAGGTGGTGGCATCAAGCGCGAAGGTATCAAACTGTGTTTTAATCTGTCCTTTCTCTGTCCATTGACCGGTCAGCGGATCGGCGTCTGCACATTCGAGCGCAAACATACGGTGCTGGAACATCCCCAGCTTGTCGAGCGCCTGTGTGTGGGCGGCGGCAAAATAGATGTACCACTTGCCTGCCAGATGATGGATCTCAGGTGCCCAGATCAGCTGGCTCATGGGGCCGTTTTCTGGTTTGCGCCAGACGACAACCGGGACGGCGGTGCGTAACCCTTCCAGCGAGTCCGCCCGGCGGATCTCCAGGCGATCGTATTCGGGTACTGAAGCAATGAAATAGTAGTGGCTACCGTCACGTAAAATAAACGGGTCGGCACGCTGTTCAATAAAGGGATTTGGCCACTGACTCATTAGGCTTTCCTTACGTTTTCAGTCGTTTTTATATCGTGGTACTCATTCAGTTCACGGTAGTTGGCGCGGCGCTTTTCTAAATCTGTCTGGATTTGTTGCATAAACTCGCGGTCAACTTTCAGCAGACGAACTACGCCTGCGGTAATCAGGTAGCCTACACCCGGTATGATGGTAAACAGCAGCATAATACCGTTAATGGCGGAGTCGCTTTGCGCTTTCGCCCCTGCGTCGTAGCCATACCAGGAGAGCAGGAAACCAACCATCGCTCCGGCAATCGCCAGGCCCAGTTTCAGGAAGAACAGGTTGCCGGAGAAGCTGATTCCGGTGATACGTTTACCGGTTTTCCACTCGCCGTAGTCATCGACATCTGCCATCAGCGACCAGTGCAGTGGGGATGGGATCTGATGCAGAATGTTGAGCAGGAAGTAAAGCACCATAATCATCATGGTGGCTTTAGGATCGAAGAAGTAAAACGCGCCGGAGAAAATCGCCAGGATGATATTGGTCCAGAAGAAGACTTTCAGTTTGCACCAGCGATCGGTTAACACCTTCGCCAGCATGCTGCCGATCATCATGCCCACAACGCCAAGGCTGATAAACAGCGTTGCGAACTGCGTGCTTTGCTGCATAACCCAGGTTACGTAGTACATGGTGGCGGCCATGCGAATAAAGCCCGGACAGACGTTGCACAGGGTTAACAGCAGGATTTTTACCCACTGATCGTTCTTCCATACGTCTTTCAGGTCGGCTTTTAAATCGTCGTTAGTCGGGACGGCAGGACGTACGCGCTCACGGACGGTTGCAAAGCAAAACAGGAACATACACATGCCGATGAAGGCCAGCACTGCCATCGCCATCTGATAGCCTTTAGCTTTGTCTTCCCCGCCAAACCAGTCCGCCATTGGCAGTAAGGTGAGGGAGAGCAGCAGGGTTGCAATTCCTACCAACACAAAGCGATATGACTGGCAGGCGACACGTTCCTTTGGATCGTTAGTGATGACGCTGCCGAGCGAGCAGTAAGGGATGTTGATCGCCGTATAGGTGATAGAGAGCAGGAAGTAGGTGACGAACGCATAGATTACTTTGCTGTTATACGTCCACTCAGGGGTGGTAAACATGAGTACGCTAAATAATGCGTATGGGAAAGCCATCCACAAAAGCCATGGACGAAATCGACCATATTTGCTGCGGGTGCGGTCGGCCATTGCGCCCATAATAGGGTCGGTAACGGCATCTATAACGCGTACTGACAGCAGTAACACGCCGACCAGGGCCGGTGCCAGGCCAAAAATATCGGTGTAAAAATAGTTAACAAACAACATGATGGCGCCAAAGATGATGTTGCATCCGGCGTCGCCCATTCCATAGCCGATCTTTTCTTTCACCGTGAGCTTACTGGTTTCCATCAACTGCACTCCATTAATAAGATATGGAGATAATTATTGTCTGGCAGAGGTGTTTTTGCGTTGCAGGATAACGCCAGTGATATGGACGAAACAGTCGTGAGTGGGAAAGTGTGAGGCAGGTAACAACCCCCACCTGATGCAGGTGGGGGAGGGAGAATTAATGTGCTTTAGCTACTTTGGCGGTTTTCTGTTTGCACAAATAGCCGATGCCAAGAATGGCTATCCATACCGGGATTAAGTACACCGAAATCGCCATGCCCGGCGTCATCAGCATAATCACCAGCACTGCAGCCATGAAAATCAGGCATACCCAGTTACCAAGCGGATAGAGCAGCGCCGGGAAACGGGTGGTAACGCCTTGCTGCTGTTTGGCTTTGCGGAACTTCATGTGCGCCAGGCTAATCATTGCCCAGTTGATCACCAGTGCGGAAACCACCAGCGCCATCAGCAGGCCAAAGGCGGATTCCGGTGCCAGATAGTTGATCAGTACACACAGAGCCGTAACCAGCGCGGAGACCAGAATGGTGTTCACCGGTACGCCGCGTTTGTCGACGTTCATCAGCGCTTTTGGCGCGTTACCCTGCTGTGCCAGACCGAACAGCATACGGCTATTGCAGTATACGCAGCTGTTATACACAGAAAGGGCAGCGGTCAGCACTACGATGTTCAGAGCATTGGCAACAAAGGTGTCGCCCAGCTCGTGGAAAATAAGGACAAACGGGCTGGTATCAGCCGTGACGCGCGTCCACGGCATCAGGGAAAGCAGAACAGCCAGCGAACCTACATAGAAAATCAGGATACGGTAGATAACCTGGTTGGTTGCTTTGGGAATGCTTTGCTCCGGGTTATCGGCTTCTGCTGCGGTGATCCCGACCAGCTCCAGCCCACCGAAAGAGAACATAATAATAGCCATCATCATCACCAGACCGGTGAAGCCGTGCGGCAGGAAGCCACCCTGACTCCACAGGTTACTGACGCTGGCCTGCGGGCCGCCGTTGCCGCTAAACAGCAACCAGCCGCCGAACAGAATCATCGCAACCACGGCAATGACTTTGATAATGGCGAACCAGAACTCCATTTCCCCAAACACTTTCACGTTGGTCAGGTTGATGGCGTTGATCAGCACGAAGAAGGCTGCAGCAGAAACCCAGGTGGGGATATCCGGATACCAGAACTGGATGTATTTACCTACGGCAGTCAGTTCAGCCATGGCAACCAGGACGTACAGTACCCAATAGTTCCAGCCAGAAGAGAAACCCGCGAAACCGCCCCAGTATTTATAAGCAAAGTGGCTAAAGGAGCCTGCAACCGGCTCTTCAACCACCATTTCACCTAACTGACGCATAATCAAAAAGGCGATAAAGCCGGCAATTGCGTAACCCAGAATAATACCCGGTCCTGCAGACTGGATAACGGATGCGCTCCCGAGGAATAACCCGGTACCAATCGCGCCACCCAGCGCGATTAGCTGTATATGGCGGTTCTTAAGACCGCGCTTGAGCTGATCGCCATGCTGTTGACTTTCCATCATTAAACCTCGTGTGTGGTTTTACTCTTCATATTTCGAGTACTTATTTTTTGAACTACGCAGCAATGCGTGTGTAAGTTTGCAATTCCGTTTGTTGTATTTATTTGTTTACAGATGCTTTAGATAAAATGTTGCCTCAATGCTTTTGTCTTGATCAGAATAATGATATGCGAGCGCGAATGCACCTGCTTTATGCGGGCAAGATGACGAGTTGAATAAAAAGAAACCATTTGTAAATGCGAGTTTATCTACCACAAAATTTCCATTTTGAATTTTTATTCACTAATTGTGGCTAATGTGTCGATAAATAATCGGGTGAATCGGTTCAGATGAGATATTTTTTCGTTTCAATTCCGTTAAAACTACCCCGTGGTGGGTAAATTTAACATTTGTGCATAGTTACATGTTTGAAACGTTATTTCTGTAATGTTGTTAAAATATGCCCCCTTTACTGATTTCAATCAAAACCTGTATGGACAGAAGGTGAATACTTTGTTACTTTAGCGTCAAGAACATGAAATTGGTAAGACCAATTGACTCCGGGCAAATGGCTTAAGACAGGAAATCATGGCCTACAGCAAAATCCGCCAACCAAAACTCTCCGATGTGATTGAGCAGCAGCTGGAGTTTTTAATTCTTGAGGGGACACTTCGCCCCGGAGAAAAACTCCCACCGGAACGCGAGCTGGCAAAACAGTTCGACGTCTCCCGCCCCTCCTTACGCGAGGCGATCCAACGCCTTGAAGCGAAGGGGTTACTGCTTCGTCGTCAGGGCGGTGGCACTTTTGTTCAGAGCAGCCTGTGGCAGAGCTTTAGCGACCCACTGGTAGAGCTGCTCTCCGACCATCCTGAATCCCAGTTTGACCTGCTTGAGACGCGCCATGCGCTGGAAGGTATTGCAGCCTATTACGCTGCACTGCGCAGCACGGATGAAGACAAAACGCGTATCCGTGAACTACACCATGCGATCGAGCTTGCTCAACAGTCCGGCGATCTTGACGGCGAATCTGACGCGGTACTCCAGTATCAAATTGCTGTCACCGAAGCGGCACATAATGTGGTGCTGCTCCATTTGCTAAGGTGTATGGAGCCGATGCTGGCCCAGAACGTTCGGCAAAACTTCGAATTGCTGTATGCGCGTCGCGAGATGCTGCCGCTGGTGAGCAGTCACCGTACCCGCATCTTTGAAGCAATTATCGCCGGGAAGCCTGAAGAAGCGCGTGAAGCGTCTCACCGTCACCTGGCGTTTATCGAAGAGATTCTGCTGGACAGGAGCCGTGAGGAAAGCCGTCGTGAACGCGCCTTACGCCGTCTGGAGCAACGAAAGAATTAGTGATTTTTCTGGCAGAACGTTAACCAGAAGATGTTGTAAATCAAGCGCTATCGAAAGGCGCGGCAACTAAACGCAGAACCTGTCTTATTACGCTCTCTGGTGAGAACGTAATGGGACAGGTTCCAGATAACTCAACGTATTAGATAGATAAGGAATACCCCCATGTCAGAACGTTTCCCAAATGACGTGGATCCGATCGAAACTCGCGACTGGCTACAGGCGATCGAATCGGTCATCCGTGAAGAAGGTGTTGAGCGTGCTCAGTATCTGATCGACCAACTGCTTTCAGAAGCTCGCAAAGGCGGCGTGAAAGTAGCGGCAGGTGCTGGGGCCAGCAATTATGTAAACACTATTGCCGTTGAAGATGAACCGGAATACCCGGGCAATCTGGAGCTGGAACGTCGTATTCGTTCTGCTATCCGCTGGAACGCCATCATGACCGTACTGCGCGCGTCTAAAAAGGACCTTGAGCTGGGTGGCCACATGGCATCCTTCCAGTCCTCCGCAACGGTATATGATGTTTGCTTCAACCACTTCTTCCGTGCACGCAACGAACAGGATGGCGGCGATCTGGTTTACTTCCAGGGCCACATCTCTCCGGGCATCTACGCTCGCGCATTCCTGGAAGGTCGTCTGACTGAAGAGCAGATGAACAACTTCCGTCAGGAAGTACATGGCAAAGGCCTGTCTTCCTACCCGCACCCGAAACTGATGCCGGAATTCTGGCAGTTCCCGACCGTATCTATGGGTCTGGGCCCAATCGGTGCAATCTACCAGGCTAAATTCCTGAAATATCTGGAACACCGTGGCCTGAAAGATACCTCTAAACAAACCGTTTACGCCTTCCTGGGCGACGGCGAAATGGATGAGCCAGAATCTAAGGGTGCAATCACCATCGCGACCCGTGAGAAACTGGACAACCTGGTCTTTGTTATCAACTGTAACCTGCAGCGTCTTGACGGTCCGGTCACCGGTAACGGCAAGATTGTTAACGAACTGGAAGGCATCTTCGCGGGCGCTGGCTGGAACGTTATCAAAGTCATGTGGGGCGGTCGTTGGGATGAGCTGCTGCGTAAAGATACCAGCGGTAAACTGATCCAACTGATGAACGAAACCGTTGACGGCGACTACCAGACCTTTAAATCCAAAGATGGCGCATACGTACGTGAGCACTTCTTCGGTAAATACCCGGAAACCGCAGCCCTGGTTGCTGACTGGACTGACGAGCAGATTTGGGCTCTGAATCGTGGTGGTCACGATCCGAAGAAAGTCTACGCTGCACTGAAGAAAGCGCAGGAAACCAAAGGCAAAGCAACTGTAATCCTGGCCCATACCATCAAAGGTTACGGCATGGGTGACACCGCCGAAGGTAAAAACATCGCTCACCAGGTTAAGAAAATGAACATGGACGGCGTGCGTTATATCCGCGACCGTTTCAACGTTCCTGTGACCGATGAGCAGGTTGAAAACCTGTCTTACATCACCTTCCCGGAAGGTTCTGAAGAGCACACTTATCTGCACGCTCAGCGTCAGAAACTGCACGGCTATCTGCCTGCTCGTCAGCCGAACTTCACCGAGAAGCTGGAACTGCCTGCTCTGGAAGACTTCGGTGCGCTGCTGGAAGAGCAGAACAAAGAAATCTCCACCACTATCGCTTTCGTTCGTGCCCTGAACGTAATGCTGAAGAACAAGTCGATTAAAGATCGTCTGGTTCCGATCATCGCTGACGAAGCGCGTACTTTCGGTATGGAAGGTCTGTTCCGTCAGATCGGTATCTACAGCCCGAACGGTCAGCAGTACACCCCGCAGGACCGTGAGCAGGTTGCTTACTATAAAGAAGACGAGAAAGGTCAGATCCTGCAGGAAGGCATCAACGAACTGGGTGCTGGCGCATCCTGGCTGGCTGCTGCGACCTCCTACAGCACCAACGATCTGCCGATGATTCCGTTCTACATCTACTACTCCATGTTCGGGTTCCAGCGTATCGGTGACCTGTGCTGGCAGGCAGGCGACCAACAGGCTCGCGGCTTCCTGGTAGGGGGAACTTCTGGTCGTACGACGCTGAACGGCGAAGGTCTGCAGCACGAAGATGGTCACAGCCATATTCAGTCTCTGACTATCCCGAACTGTATCTCTTACGATCCGTCTTACGCGTACGAAGTTGCGGTCATCATGCACGATGGTCTGGAGCGTATGTACGGTGAGAAACAAGAGAACGTTTATTACTACATCACCACGCTGAACGAAAACTACCACATGCCGGCAATGCCAGCAGGTGCCGAGGAAGGTATCCGTAAAGGTATCTACAAACTCGAAACCCTCGAAGGTAAGAAAGGTAAAGTTCAGCTGCTGGGCTCCGGTTCTATCCTGCGTCACGTGCGTGAAGCAGCACAGATCCTGGCGAACGACTACGGTGTAGGTTCTGACGTTTACAGCGTAACCTCCTTCACTGAACTGGCGCGTGATGGCCAGGATTGTGAACGCTGGAACATGCTGCACCCGATGGAAACTCCGCGCGTTCCGTACATCGCTCAGGTGATGAACGACGCTCCGGCAGTGGCATCTACTGACTATATGAAACTGTTTGCCGAACAGGTTCGTACTTATGTACCGGCTGATGATTATCGCGTACTGGGTACTGACGGCTTCGGTCGCTCTGACAGCCGTGAAAACCTGCGTCACCACTTCGAAGTTGATGCTTCTTATGTGGTTGTAGCGGCCCTGGGCGAACTGGCTAAACGTGGCGAAATCGATAAGAAAGTGGTTGCTGACGCAATCATCAAATTCAACATCGATGCAGATAAAGTTAACCCGCGTCTGGCGTAAGAGGTAAAAGAATAATGGCTATCGAAATCAATGTACCGGACATCGGGGCTGATGAAGTTGAAATCACCGAGATCCTGGTCAAAGTGGGCGACAAAGTTGAAGCTGAACAGTCGCTGATCACCGTAGAAGGCGACAAAGCCTCTATGGAAGTTCCGTCTCCTCAGGCAGGTATCGTTAAAGAGATCAAAGTCTCTGTTGGCGACAAAACTGAGACCGGCAAACTGATCATGATTTTCGATTCCGCCGATGGTGCAGCAGCCGCTGCACCTGCTCCGGCAGAAGAGAAGAAAGAAGCCGCTCCGGCAGCAGCACCTGCTGCGGCAGCGGCGAAAGAAGTACACGTACCGGACATCGGCGGTGACGAAGTCGAAGTTACCGAGGTTATGGTTAAAGTGGGCGACACCGTTGCGGCTGAACAGTCTCTGATAACCGTTGAAGGCGATAAAGCGTCGATGGAAGTTCCGGCGCCGTTCGCGGGCACCGTTAAAGAGATCAAAATCAACACGGGCGATAAAGTGTCTACCGGTTCTCTGATTATGGTCTTCGAAGTTGCAGGCGCAGCGCCTGCTGCAGCACCGGCTCAGGCGGCAGCTCCAGCAGCAGCGGCGGCTCCGGCAGCTTCTGGCTCGAAAGAGGTTAACGTTCCGGATATCGGCGGTGACGAAGTTGAAGTCACTGAAGTGATGGTTAAAGTGGGCGATAAAATTGCCGCTGAGCAGTCACTGATTACCGTTGAAGGCGATAAAGCGTCGATGGAAGTTCCGGCACCGTTCGCGGGCACCGTGAAGGAAATCAAAATCAGCACCGGTGACAAAGTCAAAACCGGTTCTCTGATTATGATCTTCGAAGTTGAAGGCGCAGCACCTGCTGCTGCTCCAGCTGCCGCGGCTGCTCCAGCCTCTGCAGCTGCACCGGCTCAGGCTGCTAAACCAGCCGCAGCTCCGGCCGCGAAAGCGGAAGGTAAATCTGAGTTCGCTGAGAACGACGCTTACGTTCATGCAACGCCGCTGATTCGTCGCCTGGCGCGCGAGTTCGGTGTAAACCTGGCGAAAGTGAAAGGTTCTGGCCGTAAAGGTCGTATCCTGCGTGAAGACGTTCAGGCTTACGTTAAAGACGCTATCAAGCGTGCTGAAGCTGCTCCGGCAGCAGCAGGCGGCGGTATTCCGGGCATGCTGCCTTGGCCGAAAGTGGACTTCAGCAAGTTTGGTGAAATCGAAGAAGTGGAACTGGGCCGTATCCAGAAAATCTCTGGTGCTAACCTGAGCCGTAACTGGGTGATGATCCCGCACGTTACTCACTTCGACAAGACCGATATCACCGATCTGGAAGCGTTCCGTAAACAGCAGAACGCCGAAGCTGAAAAACGTAAACTGGACGTGAAATTCACGCCAGTGGTCTTCATCATGAAAGCCGTTGCCGCCGCTCTGGAACAGATGCCGCGCTTCAACAGCTCTCTGTCTGAAGACGGTCAGCGTCTGACCCTGAAAAAATACATCAACATCGGTGTCGCGGTAGATACGCCGAATGGTCTGGTTGTTCCGGTCTTCAAAGACGTGAACAAGAAGAGCATTACCGAGCTGTCTCGTGAACTGACCACCATCTCCAAGAAAGCGCGTGATGGCAAGCTGACCGCTGGCGAAATGCAGGGCGGTTGCTTCACCATCTCCAGCATCGGTGGCCTGGGTACGACCCACTTCGCGCCGATTGTGAACGCGCCGGAAGTGGCTATCCTCGGTGTCTCCAAGTCCTCTATGGAGCCAGTGTGGAACGGTAAAGAGTTTATGCCGCGTCTGATGATGCCGATTTCGCTCTCCTTCGACCACCGCGTAATCGACGGTGCTGATGGTGCGCGCTTTATCACCATCATCAACAACATGCTGTCTGACATTCGCCGCCTGGTGATGTAAGCGAAAAAGCCGGCCCGACGGCCGGCTTTTTTCTGGTAATCTCATGAAGTCAGTGAGGTTATTGTGCGAAAGACAAATCGGTTGCCGTTTGTTGTTTCAAAATTGTTAACAATTTTGTAAAATACGGGCGGATAGAACGACCCGGTGGACGACGGGTATAAATTAAGAGGTCATGATGAGCACTGAAATCAAAACTCAGGTCGTGGTACTTGGGGCAGGCCCTGCAGGTTACTCTGCTGCCTTCCGTTGCGCAGATTTAGGTCTGGAGACCGTCATCGTAGAACGTTACAGCACCCTCGGTGGTGTTTGTCTGAACGTCGGCTGTATCCCTTCTAAAGCGCTGCTGCACGTAGCAAAAGTTATCGAAGAAGCCAAAGCGCTGGCTGAACACGGTATCGTTTTTGGCGAGCCGAAAACCGATATCGACAAGATTCGTACCTGGAAAGAAAAAGTTATCACTCAACTGACCGGCGGTCTGGCGGGTATGGCCAAAGGCCGTAAAGTGAAAGTGGTTAACGGTCTGGGTAAATTTACCGGGGCAAACACCCTGGAAGTTGAAGGTGAAAACGGCAAAACCGTGATCAACTTTGACAACGCGATCATCGCGGCGGGTTCCCGTCCGATCGAACTGCCATTCATTCCGCATGAAGATCCGCGCGTGTGGGATTCCACCGATGCACTGGAACTGAAAACTGTTCCTAAGCGCCTGCTGGTAATGGGCGGCGGTATTATCGGTCTGGAAATGGGTACCGTTTACCATGCGCTGGGTTCAGAGATCGACGTGGTTGAAATGTTCGACCAGGTTATCCCGGCTGCCGATAAAGACGTGGTTAAAGTCTTTACCAAACGCATCAGCAAGAAATTCAACCTGATGCTGGAAACCAAAGTAACTGCCGTTGAAGCGAAAGAAGACGGTATCTACGTTTCCATGGAAGGCAAAAAAGCGCCTGCTGAAGCTCAGCGTTACGATGCAGTGTTGGTGGCTATCGGTCGTGTACCGAACGGCAAAAACCTCGACGCGGGCAAAGCTGGCGTGGAAGTTGATGACCGTGGCTTCATCCGCGTTGACAAACAGCTGCGTACCAACGTGCCGCACATCTTTGCTATCGGCGATATCGTCGGTCAGCCGATGCTGGCGCACAAAGGTGTTCACGAAGGTCACGTTGCCGCTGAAGTTATCGCCGGTAAGAAACACTACTTCGATCCGAAAGTTATCCCATCCATCGCATACACTGAACCAGAAGTTGCATGGGTTGGCCTGACTGAGAAAGAAGCGAAAGAGAAAGGCATCAGCTTTGAGACCGCCACCTTCCCGTGGGCTGCTTCTGGTCGTGCTATCGCTTCCGACTGCGCAGACGGTATGACTAAACTGATTTTCGACAAAGAATCTCACCGTGTTATCGGTGGTGCGATTGTCGGTACCAACGGCGGCGAGCTGCTGGGTGAAATCGGTCTGGCGATCGAAATGGGTTGTGATGCTGAAGACATCGCGCTGACCATCCACGCGCACCCGACTCTGCACGAGTCTGTGGGCCTGGCGGCAGAAGTGTTCGAAGGTAGCATCACCGACCTGCCAAACCCGAAAGCGAAGAAAAAGTAATCTTCCCGCTTTTGTGAAAACGCCTCTTCGGAGGCGTTTTTTTTGCCTGAAAGCTACCAGTTCTGGTAGTCATCTTATTGATATTTCCACTAAAAAAAATTGCGCAACTGCCGATACTTTTTTCGCCATTGTGTGGCTACTGGCCGCGCGGTTAAGAGGCTCTGGATTCTCTATTACACGAAAAAAGGAAATAACATGTCTTTAAAAAAAATCGCGGTTGTTGGCATGGTTGTCGCGACAATGACGCTGACTGGTTGTGGCGCGATGACCACCGCCGTTAAAAAACGTAATCTCGAAGTGAAAACGCAGATGAGTGAAACCATCTGGCTGGAGCCTTCCAGCGAGAAGACCGTCTACATTCAGGTAAAAAACACTTCTGATAAAGACATGAGCAACCTGCAAACCCTGCTGGCAAACGACCTGTCTGCGAAGGGCTATAAAGTGACCAGTTCACCAGACAGCGCTTACTACTGGGTGCAGGCGAACGTACTGAAAGCGGACAAAATGGATCTGCGTGAAGCTCAGGGCTTCCTGAAGACCGGCTATGAAGGGGCAGCGGTGGGTGCTGCGTTGGGGGCGGGGATCACTGCCTATAACAGCAACTCCTCCGGCGCGGCGCTGGGCGTTGGCCTGGCGGCGGGGCTGATCGGTATGGCCGCGGATGCCATGGTAGAAGACGTGAACTACACCATGGTCACTGACCTGCAAATCTCTGAGCGCAGCAAAGCGAAAGTGACAACGGATAACGTTGCCGCACTGCGCCAGGGCACGTCCGGTATCAAGCTGCAAACCAGCAGCGCGCAGGGCGATCGCGCAAAATACCAGACCCGCGTCGTGTCTAATGCCAACAAAGTGAACCTGAAGTTCGAAGAAGCGAAACCGGTTCTGGAAGCGCAGCTGGCGAAATCCGTCGCTAACATCCTGTAATCTCTCGTGAGTTGGCCGGAGGGGCTTCGCTTCCCCGGTCAACTCACTATTTGACTGGCATTCAGGGCGCTACGGGCTGCCAGTTTTTATCCAGATGATATGCGGTTAACGCCTGGGCTTTCTGCTGTGCATCAGCGCCGAGATCGGCCTGATAGACTTTATCATCACCGTTAATCATAAAACTCATAACGCCTGTGTGATCGTAGCTGACGGGCCAGGCAACCATCGCAAAGCCGCTGGTTTTATCGGGAAGGATACGGAAACGATAGCCGTGATAGCCCGTGCCAGGCTCTTGCGGACTAAAGGCCGGGCCAAGCGGGCTTGGCGCTTCGCCGGGCGAAACAGGCCAGTACAGACCATCTTTTTTCCCTTCAGAACTGACAATCTTTTGCGCGTATTTTTGGTTCATCGCAAAGTAGCTTTGCTGAGCATCTACATAGGCGTGTAATGCTTCAATAGCGGCAAGTTCGTTGCGCCCAATCTCACGGGTCAGGATCTCTTCAGCCGCTTCCTTGATATCAAATTGCCAGCCGGAAGCGGTTTTAACAACCGGGATCGGCAGTTGCCAGTCGCTGTCCCCGACCACCAGGTGTGCGCTATTGCCGTCGATGACGGTATTATGGCGGACCTTCCAGTCGCGCAGGAAGCGATCAACCGCATCAGGATCGACGCCTTCCGGTGGCAGAAACTCGCGCCAGTTTTCCCCGAGCAGGTTGTTCATCGCGCTTTCATTCTGCTCGCTTATCGCGGTTGCCAGGGCATCGGTCGCCTGGTCTGGTGTGCTGAAGGATTGCTGTGCCATCGCGGTGGTCGAAACCATGAATAACACCATTCCACTGAGTAGTTTATTTTTCATGTCGGTTCCCTTAACGATGACGGAATTCACGGTGTTCAGCACGGTCGCCGGATAGCTGGCGAGATGGCTGGTTGCGGGCGACCTGCCTGCTTTGAGCCCCTCGCTGCTGCTGCGCCTGCCAACTGGCGGAGCGACTGTCGTTGCCGCTCAGCGCATTGGCCCGCGGCTGGCTGGTCCGCTGTTGAAGATTGCGCTGCTGCACGTTGCGTTGCTGCGCTGGTTGCGTGACCCGTTTCTCTTGTCGCTGAGTGGCAGCCTGGCGATGTTCATGTTGCTGAGCGTTTGCCCGTTTTGCCGTTTGCGGTTTGGTATCGTAACCACGGTAGTTATTACGCTGGGAAATTTGCTTAAGCTGTTGGCTGGATGCCTGACGCTGGGCGTCTTTCGTTCCCGTACGCGCCGTCTGGGGGAAGGTTTTCCCCGTTGATTTTTCCATCTGGCTCAACGCTGCCTGACGCTGGCTATCACGGTTGACCGGTCTTTGTTGGGTTGAGCTTAGGCCCGTAGCCGTGTTAGTGGAGTGGAAGCGGTTATTGAGCTGGCTATTAGGGTACGGAACCCCTTCGCGATAGGCCGGGTTGTGCTGCCAGGTACGGTTGGCATCCGTCAGACGCTGTCCACTGATTTTATTGAAGTTATCAACGTTGATATTGATGTTGTTATCACCGTTGCGGTTATAGCCGCCATGGTTATCCCAGTCATCATTATGATGGTGATCCCAGTCATCGTCGTCATCCCAGTCGATATTGCTGAAAATGGCATAAGTTGTGGCGACGCCGAGGCTGAAGCCTAAACCGTTAACGAAGCTGTTGCCAAACTGCTCGCCGGGCGTTGGCGGTAGATAGGTTGGCGGATAGGCGGTGTTCGGCCAGGTACCGTAAACCGTATTTGGGTTATAGGTGGGAACGTAAACTACCTGCGGGTCGGCGGATTCAATTTTGATTACCGTTGGGCTTGCTGAGGCGGCGGTCGTGGCTGTTGTGGTCGTTGACTCGCTGGTAACGGTTTTAGCCGGAGCTGCTTTGGCCACGGTGGTAACAGTCTGCTGCGGTGTTGATTGCAATGCTCCGGTCTGTTGCGCCAGCGCACGCAGGCGTTGAACGGAATCCATAACCTCTTTCGGCTGCGCAAGGAATGCATCGCCCAGGCTCTGTACCCACGGCGGATTTTCACCCATCAGCGACATCAGCTGCGGAAACGCCACCAGCGATTTCACGCTGGGATCCCAGGGTTGGCTGGCAACGGCCTGAATGGCGGCATCACCCTGCATTTTGGGATTGTCTTTTGACCACTGCGCGGCCTGGATGACGTTGGCCGGGTAGGTTGAGGCCATCAAAATTTGCGACAGCAGTGAATCCGGATAGAGCGCGATAGGCGCAACCCACTGATCGATTTGTGCCGATGTGTACGTAGGGGCTGCGGTGGGCGCTGGTTGGTCGGCCGGGGCAGGGGCCGCCACGGGAGCCGGTGCGGACGGTTGCTGTGCGACGGGGGCTGGAGCTGCTGGCTCCGTTGCGCGACTTTTAACGAACATCACGCCAGAGGCGGCAAACAGCCCGGCACTGCACAGAAGGACAAGCAGATGTGGCTTAAAGGGCAACTTCATAAAATGACTCCAACGAGACGAGCGCTGTGCCGTGAGGCGTTCTGTTGCCGCGAGTATTATTCACCCGTGTTAGATAGTTTTGACTTTTATTGGGGATTCACCCGGCAGGTCCGGAAAAAGAGTGTGAAGATTTATTACACAATTATATCTGATGGCTGAAAAATCGCTGGAATATTCAGCATGTCACGCTTGAAAATTAACCGTTTTACATCGTTTTTAGGGAGCCTAAATTACGCCCCGCCTTGTCGCTACACCATTCTTAACGATTCAGCCAATTTTTTATGTTGCTTTTTTGTAAACGGATTAACACTTAATGAAAATCCTGTTATTGTGCCTTACGCGGTACCGGGCATTTACCCTACTAACTACTGTCTCACAGGAGCGTGAAGAGAATCGCCCATCTACAAAAGCGCCGCATTATGACAATGAGAGCGAGGAGATATCGTCGTGCTAGAAGAATACCGTAAGCACGTAGCTGAGCGTGCTGCCCAGGGGATTGTGCCAAAACCGTTAGACGCAACCCAAATGGCCGCACTTGTCGAGCTGCTGAAGACCCCGCCTGTGGGCGAAGAAGAATTCCTGTTAGACCTGTTGATCAACCGCGTTCCTCCTGGCGTAGATGAAGCCGCTTATGTTAAAGCGGGTTTTCTCGCTGCCGTCGCGAAAGGCGACACCACCTCCCCGCTGGTGACTCCAGAAAAAGCCATTGAACTGCTGGGCACCATGCAGGGTGGTTACAACATTCATCCGCTGATCGACGCGCTTGACGACGCAAAACTGGCGCCGATTGCCGCCAAAGCGCTCTCTTCAACGCTGCTGATGTTCGATAACTTCTACGATGTAGAAGAAAAAGCCAAAGCGGGCAACGAATATGCGAAGCAGGTAATGCAGTCCTGGGCCGATGCCGAATGGTTCCTGAACCGTCCTGCTCTGGCTGAAAAAATCACCGTTACCGTGTTTAAAGTGACGGGTGAAACCAACACCGATGACCTCTCTCCGGCACCGGACGCATGGTCTCGCCCGGATATCCCTCTGCACGCGCTGGCGATGCTGAAAAACGCCCGTGAAGGTATCGAACCGGACCAGCCGGGCGCGGTAGGCCCGATCAAACAGATTGAAGAACTGCAGAAAAAAGGCTACCCGCTGGCGTATGTGGGTGACGTTGTTGGTACCGGCTCTTCGCGTAAATCTGCAACCAACTCCGTACTGTGGTTCATGGGCGATGATATCCCTCATGTACCGAACAAGCGCGGCGGCGGTCTGTGTCTCGGCGGCAAAATTGCACCTATCTTCTTTAATACCATGGAAGATGCGGGCGCACTGCCAATCGAAGTGGACGTCTCGAACATGAACATGGGCGACGTGATTGACGTTTACCCGTTCAAAGGAGAAGTGCGTAACCATGAAACCGGCGAATTGCTGGCAAGCTTTGAGCTGAAAACTGATGTGCTGATCGACGAAGTGCGCGCTGGTGGCCGTATTCCACTGATCATCGGTCGTGGCCTGACTACTAAAGCGCGCGAAGCGCTGGGACTGCCGCACAGCGACGTATTCCGTCAGGCGAAAGACGTGGCGGAAAGCAGCCGCGGCTTCTCTCTGGCGCAGAAAATGGTGGGCCGCGCCTGCGGCGTGAAAGGTATCCGTCCGGGCGCGTACTGCGAACCGAAGATGACCTCTGTGGGTTCTCAGGATACCACCGGCCCGATGACCCGTGATGAACTGAAAGACCTGGCGTGCCTGGGCTTCTCTGCTGACCTGGTGATGCAGTCCTTCTGTCACACTGCCGCGTATCCGAAGCCGGTTGACGTGACCACGCACCACACTCTGCCGGACTTCATCATGAACCGTGGCGGCGTGTCGCTGCGTCCGGGCGATGGCGTAATCCACTCCTGGCTGAACCGCATGCTGTTGCCGGATACCGTCGGCACCGGCGGTGACTCCCATACTCGTTTCCCGATTGGCATCTCCTTCCCGGCGGGTTCTGGCCTGGTGGCGTTTGCTGCTGCGACCGGCGTGATGCCGCTGGATATGCCGGAATCCGTTCTGGTGCGTTTCAAAGGCAAAATGCAGCCGGGGATTACCCTGCGCGATCTGGTACACGCCATTCCGCTGTACGCGATCAAACAGGGTCTGCTGACCGTTGAGAAGAAAGGTAAGAAAAACATCTTCTCTGGCCGCATCCTCGAAATCGAAGGTCTGCCGGATCTGAAAGTGGAGCAGGCGTTCGAACTGACCGATGCCTCCGCTGAACGTTCCGCTGCCGGTTGTACCATCAAACTGAACAAAGAGCCGATCGTTGAGTATCTGAACTCTAACATCGTTCTGCTGAAGTGGATGATCGCTGAAGGTTACGGCGATCGCCGTACGCTGGAGCGTCGTGTGCAGGGGATGGAAAAATGGCTGGCGGATCCGCAATTGCTGGAAGCCGACGCTGACGCAGAATACGCGGCGGTGATCGACATCGATCTGGCGGATATCAAAGAGCCAATCCTGTGTGCACCGAACGATCCGGACGACGCGCGTCTGCTGTCTGACGTGCAGGGCGAGAAGATCGATGAAGTCTTCATCGGCTCCTGCATGACCAACATCGGCCACTTCCGTGCGGCGGGTAAACTGCTGGATGCACACAAAGGCCAGTTGCCGACGCGTCTGTGGGTGGCTCCGCCAACCCGTATGGATGCGGCGCAGCTGACCGAAGAAGGCTACTACAGCGTGTTTGGTAAGAGCGGTGCGCGTATTGAGATCCCAGGCTGTTCGCTGTGCATGGGTAACCAGGCGCGTGTGGCTGACGGCGCAACGGTGGTCTCGACCTCTACCCGTAACTTCCCGAACCGTTTAGGTACCGGGGCGAACGTCTACCTGGCTTCTGCGGAACTGGCGGCGGTTGCGGCGCTGATTGGCAAACTGCCGACGGCGGAAGAGTATCAGACCTATGTGGCGCAGGTTGATAAGACGGCGGTGGATACTTACCGTTATCTGAACTTCGACCAGTTGTCTCAGTATACTGAGAAAGCCGATGGTGTGATTTTCCAGACCGCGGTGTAATACGCTAACGCGATTTGTGTAAAAACGCATCAATGCCCGGAGAAGTCTGCTTCTCCGGGCATTTTTATTTCTATTCCTTATACCCGCTACACTTTTTTTCTGCCGCGCTGCTGCGATAATTACAGCAAGGCGCAATGCGGTATTGGCGCATTGCCGGGAGCAGAGGAAGACATTATGGATTACGAATTTCTGCGCGATATTACCGGAGTGGTAAAAGTGCGTATGTCCATGGGCCACGAGGTGGTGGGGCACTGGTTTAACGAAGAAGTGAAAGAGAACCTGGCCTTACTTGATGAAGTGGAACAGGCGGCGCATGCGGTGAAGGGCAGTGAGCGCTCCTGGCAGCGAGCAGGGCATGAATACACGCTCTGGCTGGATGGTGAAGAGGTGATGGTGCGCGCCAATCAGCTGGAATTCTCCGGAGATGAAATGGAAGAGGGGATGAGCTACTACGACGAAGAGAGCTTTTCACTCTGCGGCGTAGAGGACTTTCTTCAGGTCGTGGCGGCGTACCGCGAGTTTGTACAACAATCCTGAGATATTTCAGATATCAATGAAGCCGGGTGAGACGAACCCGGCTTTTTTTCATTGAAATGATTATTTGATTTTTATTAATCATTTTAAAACTGTGATCTGCCGCGTTTGCGATCTGTTTTTGATTGAATATAATCTTTATGATTTTATTTAATCACAACACAACAACAGGCGGGAAGACCATGAACATCAAGAAGGCAATAGAACGCGTACCCGGCGGCATGATGGTAGTGCCGTTGGTTATCGGTGCCATTATCAACACTTTTGCCCCGCAGGCGTTGCAGATCGGTGGATTCACCACGGCTTTATTTAAAAATGGTGCGGCTCCTTTGATCGGCGCGTTCCTGCTCTGCATGGGGGCGGGAATTAGTGTAAAGGCGGCACCACAGGCTTTGTTACAAGGCGGTACGATTACGCTGACGAAATTGCTGGTCGCAATCGCGATTGGTCTCGGGGTTGAACACCTGTTTGGTGCAGAAGGCATCTTTGGCTTGAGCGGTGTCGCCATTATTGCGGCAATGAGTAACTCCAATGGCGGGCTTTATGCGGCGCTGGTTGGGGAATTTGGCAACGAACGTGATGTCGGTGCGATTTCTATTCTGTCTTTGAATGACGGACCTTTCTTTACCATGATTGCACTGGGTGCTGCGGGTATGGCAAACATTCCTGTCATGGCGCTGGTGGCAGTTCTGGTACCGTTGGCGGTAGGTATGATCCTCGGTAACCTCGATGCCAATATGCGTGACTTCCTGACCAAAGGCGGTCCGTTGCTCATTCCTTTCTTTGCGTTTGCACTTGGGGCTGGCATTAATCTGGAAATGCTGCTGCAGGGTGGTCTGGCAGGCATTCTGCTTGGCGTGCTGACCACCTTTGTTGGCGGCTTCTTTAACATTCGTGCCGATCGTCTGGTAGGCGGAAGTGGTATTGCTGGCGCCGCTGCATCCAGTACAGCGGGGAACGCCGTCGCGACGCCGCTGGCGATAGCACAAGCCGATCCATCGTTGGCAGAGGTTGCCGCTGCGGCTGCGCCGTTGATTGCTGCGTCGGTAATTACCACCGCTATTCTGACGCCAATTCTTACGTCGTGGGTGGCGAAAAAACAGGCGCGTCAGGCGGTGCAGGAGAAGAAAGCATGAAAATGATCGTTATCGCCGATGATTTTACGGGGTCTAACGATACCGGCGTACAGTTGGCGAAAAAAGGCGCACGCACTGAGGTCATGCTTACATCGGCACAGAAGCCTTCTCGTCGCGTCGATGTTCTGGTCATCAACACGGAAAGTCGGGCGATGCCTGCAATGCAGGCCGCAGCAGCTGTACAACAGGCGTTAGCGCCATGGTGTGAAGAAGCAATAAAACCGCTGGTGTACAAAAAAATCGACTCGACATTCCGTGGCAACGTAGGGGCTGAAGTTACTGCTGCCATGCACACAGCTGGTCGGACGCAGGCCGTTATTGCGGCGGCGATTCCTGCCGCCGGGCGTACCACACGGGATGGATTATGCCTGGTTCATGGCGTACCGCTGTTGGAGACGGAATTCGCCAGCGATCCGAAAACGCCAATTCTCTCTTCACGTATTGCTGAACTGCTCGCGTTACAAAGCGATATCCCGGTACATGAGGTGTCGCTAGCGGATGTGCGTCGGGGAAGCTTGAGTGCGTTGCTGAGCGGATTCGCGACAGCAGGTGAATGTATGGTGGTGGTGGATGCGCAAGAGGAACGAGATCTCGCGTTGATTGCTCAGGCTGTCTGTGAGCAAAAACAGATGCCACTACTGGTCGGGGCGGCGGGGCTTGCCAATGCGCTACCGGCCGGAACGTTTATGCAAGAAAAGCAGGAATTGCCGGTGTTGGTTGTGGCGGGCTCAATGAGCGAAGCAACGCGACGTCAGGTGGAAAAGGCCTTGTGTCAGGACCGGGCAAAGGTGGTGGACGTTGATGCCGCACGCCTGGCAGGGTCAGAATTCGAGCAGGAAATGGCCTCCGTTATTGAGCAGGCTTGTGGGCTGTTGAGTCAACAACACCACACGATCCTGCGCACCAGTCGGCGTGCTGAAGACCGGGATATGATCGACGCGCTGTGTCGTAACGTGGAAATGAGCCGACAACAGCTAGGAGAACTGCTGAGCCAGCGTCTCGGAATGATAACGCTGCACATTATTGAACAGGCACGTATCGGCGGCTTGTTCCTGACCGGAGGTGATATTGCCACGGCGGTCGCCAGTGCGTTGGGAGCCGAAGGGTATCGCATTCAAAGTGAGGTTGCCCCCTGTATTCCGTGTGGAACGTTTGTGAATAGCGAGATTGATGACTTGCCTGTGATTACCAAAGCGGGCGGATTCGGTTCTGACACGACCCTTTGTGATGCGCTGTATTTTATTGAGGAGATGTACCGTGGTAACTAAAACAATTGCGATTACGATGGGAGATCCGGCGGGGATTGGTCCGGAAATTATTGTTAAAGCGCTACGCGAGGATGAGCTTAACGGTGCGCCGTTAGTGGTGGTTGGGTGCCTGAAAACGCTGCATCGATTGCAGGCCCAGGGGTTGGCCGAAGGGGTGACATTTCGCGCTATTGAACAGGTCGCCGATGCCCGATTTACACCAGATACGATTCATGTGATTGATGAACCGTTGGCACAACCCGATGAACTTGTTCCGGGAACCGTACAGGCGCAGGCGGGCGATCTGGCCTATCGCTGTGTGAAACGCGCGACGGAACTGGCAATGAAGGGTGATGTGCATGCGATTGCGACCGCGCCGTTGAACAAAGAAGCATTGCATCTTGGTGGACACAATTATCCCGGACATACGGAACTGCTGGCAACGCTGACGGAAAGTCGTGATTACGCAATGGTGCTGTACACAGACAAACTGAAAGTCATCCATGTTTCCACGCATATCGCTCTGCGCAAATTCCTCGATACGCTCAATGGGCAACGTGTCGAAACGGTGATTGGCATTGCCGATACCTTCCTGAAGCGCGTAGGCTTTGCGCATCCGCGTATTGCCGTTGCGGGAGTGAACCCACATGCCGGTGAGAATGGCCTGTTTGGCGATGAGGAAATCCGTATTGTCGGGCCTGCGATTGAAAATATGAAGGCGAAGGGGATGGATGTTTACGGTCCGTGCCCACCGGATACCGTGTTTTTACAGGCTTATGAAGGCCAGTATGACATGGTCGTGGCGATGTACCACGACCAGGGACATATCCCACTGAAGTTGCTCGGTTTTTATGATGGCGTAAATATCACAGCAGGTTTGCCGTTCATTCGTACTTCTGCCGATCATGGTACGGCATTTGATATCGCCTGGACGGGAAAAGCAAAATCTGAGAGCATGGTCGTATCGATCAAACTGGCAATGCAACTGGCGTAATTTACTGTTATGAAAGGGCAACACCGTCTGGATAAGATAGTGGCGTATTTGAAAAATCATACGCTGGTTACCGTGGAACAATTGGTTGATGCGGTTGACGCTTCACCAGCAACGATCAGACGCGATCTCATTAAGCTGGATGAACAGGGTGTGATCAGCCGTAGCCACGGCGGTGTTGCGTTACGACGCTTTGAAGCGGCGCAGCCGACCACGAACGAAAAGCAACTGCGTTCGCGTGCTGAGAAACGGGCGATTGCGCGTTTTGCCGCCTCAATGGTGCGCGCGGGCGATGCCGTGGTGCTTGACGCCGGTACCACGATGCTGGAATTGGCAAAATGTTTGACGCATTTGCCGCTGCGCGTCATTACCGTTGATCTACACATTGCCCTGTTTTTGTCAGAATTTCGCCAGATAGAGGTGACGATCGTCGGTGGGCGCATCGATGACAGTAGCCAGTCCTGTATTGGTGAGTTTGGCCGGAAAATGTTGCGCAGCGTCTATCCTGATATCGCTTTTATGAGCTGTAACACCTGGAGTATGGAAAAGGGCGTAACCACGCCCACGGAAGACAAAGCGGGATTAAAGCAGGAAATTATTGCTAATGCTCAACGCAAGGTATTACTGGCGGATAGCAGCAAGTACGGTGCGCATTCGTTATTTAACGTCGCGCCGCTCAGCCGCTTTACCGATGTTGTTACCGATGTGAATTTAGCGCCAAACGCGCAGGCTGAATTAAAAGCGCAATCCGTTGCCCTCTCGCTGGTTCAGCCAGAGTAATGGTAATATCAACCGTGGTCGTGCCGGAGATTATTTTACGTAAGCCAACAGGCTCAGGGAGTCACGTGCCAGCGCTTTGCATTTCTTGGCCGTTGGGATGCCTATACCGCTGAGGTCGCGGTAGCTGTCTTCACCCAACGCTTTCATATTGAAGGTGTCGTAATTACTTAGGTCCCACTGGTTTTGCTGGGCAAAAAAGACCAGTGCGCGACGAATCTGCCCATTTGGCAAATTCTGGTATCCACAGTCATTTTTCAGAAAAACAAAAACTGCCGTTAAATCGGCCATATCTTCGGCTTCGGACTCACTAAGCGCGTAGCTGTTTGCGCATACGGCCATCAGGCTGCCGAACAAAACGGTTCTGAAAAACGTCTTCATTGCTTCTACCACTGCATCACGGAATTTAAACGTTAGCACACTGCGAGCGAAGCGACGACCTTTATTATTAGCCGTTTACTTGACCTTCCCGTAAGGGGAGGGCTTATGCTTAAAAGATAGCCTGCTTAAGCTGCTGAATATAAGGAAGTGATTATGCAACGTCGTGACTTTTTAAAGTACTCTGTGGCGCTGGGTGTCGCGTTAGCGTTACCTCTGTGGAGCCGGAGCGTATTTGCTGCAGACCGTCCCGCATTACCCATTCCAGACCTGTTAACCGCAGATGCCTCTAACCGTATGCAGCTGATCGTGCAAGCCGGACAGTCGAGTTTTGCAGGCAAAACAGCCACGACCTGGGGATATAACGGCAGTTTGCTCGGGCCGGCGGTCAAGCTGAGTAAAGGGCAATCGGTGACGGTGGATATCCATAACCAGCTTGCCGAAGAGACGACGTTGCACTGGCACGGGCTGGAAATCCCCGGTGAAGTCGACGGTGGCCCGCAAGGTATTATTCCGGCGGGTGGGAAACGTTCTGTGACCTTCACACCGGATCAGCGCGCGGCAACCTGCTGGTTCCACCCGCATCAGCATGGGAAGACCGGTCATCAGGTGGCGATGGGCCTGGCCGGGCTGGTGCTGATTGAAGATGAAGAGATTCGCAAGCTGCTGCTGCCTAAGCAGTGGGGCATTGATGATGTGCCGGTGATTATTCAGGATAAACAGTTCTCTGCTGATGGTCAGGTTAACTATCAACTGGACATCATGACCGCTGCCGTCGGTTGGTTTGGCGATACGCTGCTAACCAATGGGGCGATTTATCCTCAGCATGCTGCACCGCGCGGTTGGCTACGCCTGCGTCTGCTAAATGGTTGTAACGCACGCTCACTGAATATCGCGGCCAGCGACAATCGTCCTTTGTACGTTATTGCCAGCGACGGCGGACTGTTGGCGGAGCCAGTAAAAGTAACCGAACTTCCTATGCTGATGGGCGAACGCTTTGAAGTGCTGGTGGACGTGAGCGACGGTAAAGCGTTTGATCTGGTCACTCTGCCTGTGGGTCAGATGGGCATGGCGATTGCGCCATTTGATAAGCCGCATCCGGTGATGCGCGTTCAGCCACTGCTGATTACCGCTTCCGGCACGCTGCCGGATACGCTGACATCCATGCCGGCGCTGCCATCGCTTGAGGGGCTGACGGTGCGCAAACTGCAATTATCGATGGACCCAATGCTCGACATGATGGGCATGCAAATGTTGATGAAGAAGTACGGCGCTCAGGCTATGGCGGGTATGGATCATGGCAAGATGATGGGTCATATGAATAATGACAATATGGGCCACGGGAGCATGAAGCATGGCAATATGAACCACGGTGAGATGGGGAATATGCAGCATGGTGACATGGGCAACATGAAGCATGGAACATTCGATTTCCATAATGCCAACCGGATTAATGGTCAGGCGTTTGATATGAATAAACCGATGTTTGCCGCGGCGAAAGGTCAACACGAACGCTGGGTGATTTCCGGTCAGGGCGACATGATGCTGCATCCGTTCCACATTCACGGCACGCAGTTCCGTATTCTGTCTGAAAATGGCAAAGCGCCTGCTGCGCACCGCGCGGGATGGAAAGATACGGTGCGGGTAGAGGGCGGCGTGAGCGAGGTGCTGGTGAAATTTGACCACGACGCGCCAAAGGAACATGCCTATATGGCGCACTGCCATTTGTTAGAGCATGAGGATACCGGGATGATGCTCGGTTTTACCGTATAAACAGCGGCGGATAGCGGTGGCGCTATCCGCTAAATGTTTATTTCAAAAACGGATTATTACTCTATCGTCGAGTAAAAGCATTCATATACTGATGAGGTTAATCACTCATCACGAGGTATTCATGACCCTTTTGCGTAAAGTACTGACGGCATCTTTTATTATGCTTCTGGCGGTTTCGGCACAGGCTGCGATGAAGATGGAACGCCAACAGATTTCAAAACTGAATTTAAGTCTCGAAATTCCGCAGACGCTCACGCCGATGCCGGACGAAATGGCAAAAATCAAATACCCTTCTGAAAACCGTCCACAGGTGATTTACGGTGACGAACGCGGTAAAGCGTCTCTAGGTATTACCGCCGGGCGCAACGCGTTGCCTGCCGCTCAGTTGGATATGGCAAAGGATGCGACGCTGAAGATGCTGACCAACTTCAAGCCGCAGGCGGAACCTGTCACGGTTGATGGACATAAAGCGTGGCTGATTACTTTCCGTTCTCAAGCGCCGGATACTGAAATTCTCAATATGCTGCTGATTACCTCGCAAAACGAGAAAGCGGTGCAGGTCTCCTTCAATATGACCAAAGATCTTGTGGCTCAGTATCAGGAAGCCGCAAAAGCGTCGTTACTGTCACTGAAGTTTGAATAAAAAAACGCCCGCTGATTAGCGGGCGTTTTCCATTTTACTTCGCGTCGTCCGGCAACGCGTATGCCACGATATAATCGCCCATCTTGGTGCCAAATGAGCCGTGGCCCCCGGCGGATATCACCACATACTGCTTACCGTTAACTTCATACGTCATCGGCGTTGCCTGGCCGCCTGCCGGAAGCCGACCCTGCCACAGTTTTTCACCGTTGCTCATGTTGTATGCGCGCAGATAGTTATCGGCAGTCGCGGCTATAAACAGCACGTTACCCGCGGTGGAGATAGGTCCACCCAGCATCGGCATCCCCATATTGAACGGCACCGGAACCGGCATTGGGAATGGCATGCTGTCCTGTGGCGTACCAATGCGTTTTTTCCACACCACTTGATTGGTTTTCAGATCTACGGCGGAAATGTAGCCCCATGCTGGCTGTTTACACGGCAGGCCAAATGGTGAAAGGAATGGATTAAGCGTTACGCCGAATGGTACGCCGTACTGCGGCTGAATCCCGGACTCTGTGCCAGTACCTTTGGCATCTTTCGGCGGCTCCATCGGGTTGCCGGGACCGCGTGGGATCAGCTTAGAAACGAACGGCAGCGCCATCGGGTTGGCAATGGCTACCTGACGGTTGGGATCAACGGAAATACCGCCCCATTCGAACATGCCGAGGTTACCCGGGAACACCAGAGTGCCTTGCTCTGAAGGCGGGGTAAAAATGCCTTCATAGCGCAGCTGGTGGAACATTACGCGGCACACCAACTGGTCAAACATGGTTGCGCCCCACATATCCGCACCACTGAGATCTTTTTGCGGACGGAAACTGAGATCGGAGAACGGCTGGGTTTTGCTGACATAATCACCTTTGGCTGCACCTTGCGGCACCGGTTTTTCCGGTGCAGGCACCACCAGTTCACCATTACGGCGGTCGAGCACAAAGATATTACCGGTTTTTGCCGGGGCATAAATGACCGGAATTTTCTCTCCATTGACGTTGATATCCGCCAGGGTTGGCTGCGCCGGTAAGTCCATATCCCACAGATCGTGGTGAACGGTCTGATAGCTCCAGGCCAATTTCCCGGTCGTGGCATTTAACGCCAGAATGGCGCTGGCGTAACGTTCCTGTTCCGGTGTGCGGTTACCGCCCCAGATATCCGGCGTGGTAACGCCCATGGGCAGATACACCAGATCCAGCTTCGCGTCGTAGGCCGCAGGCGCCCAGGAGTTGGGTGAGTTAAAGGTGAAGGTATGTTCATCTGACGGGATGAAATTAGGATCCTTGGCACCGGGATCAAACGCCCACAGAAGCTTGCCGTTATTGACGTCAAAACCACGTATCACCCCGGATGTTTCGCGGGTTGAGTAGTTATCGGTTACCGACCCGGCAATAACGATAGTTTTATCGGTGATTATCGGGGGAGACGTCGGTTCGTACAGGCCCGGTGAGGTATCCGGCATATTGGTCTGCAGATTCAAAATACCTTTATTGGCGAAGGTTTCGCACAGCTTGCCGGTCTCGGCATTCAAGGCAAACAGTCGACCATCATTGACCGGCAAAAGGATGCGGCGCGGACAGTCGGCCATCACCTCTGCAGAAGCTGTATCCGGTCTGGCTTCATGATAAGAAACGCCGCGACAGGTTACGTGCTGGAAGCTGGTATTGGTATTGAGTTGGGGATCGAAATGCCACTTCTCTTTCCCGCTGGCCGCATCCAGGGCGAACAGCCGCTGGTGGGCGGTACACAGATAAAGAGTATCCCCTACTTTTATTGGCGTGACTTCATTGGTGATTTCGCCGGGATCGTTGGGTTGTTTTAAATCCCCGGTACGAAATACCCATGCTTCTTTCAACTGATGAACGTTGTCAGCGTTAATTTGTTTTAACGGTGAGTAGCGTTGACCCTCCTGATTGCGACCGTAAGCCGGCCAGTCCTCGTCGGCAACCGCTGAGATTGCATCGGCCTGAGAGGTATCTGCACTCAGCGTGCCGTGAACCTCTTGTGGGTCGTTGAAGCCAGCCCAGGTCAGGATACCGCCGCTAATCAGCAGGGCCACCACCAGCGCCGCTACTGCGCCACTGGAAGGGATAATCAGGCGATGCCAGACGAAAGGCAGGATAAGCCAGATACCAAAGAAGACCAGGATGTCGCTACGCGGCGTCAGCGCCCAGAAATCAAAGCCGACTTCCCAGACGCCCCAAATCATGGTGGCGAGAAGCAGGGCGGCATACAGCCAAAGGGCGGAGCGGTTACTGCGCCACAGCAGGAGAGCCACACCGAGCATGGCAAGGCCCGCGATCGGGTAATACCAGGAGCCACCGATGGCGACCAGCCAGCCTCCACCAATCAGGAGATATAGTCCACAAAGTGCCGCAAACAGGGCGCTCAGGGTCACGATAAGCCGTTGAGAACGTACGTTGTTATTTGCCATAAAAAATACCATCACAGGTGTTATTTCTTTAATAGCAGTTAATTATAGGAGCTAAAACGCGTGATAAACGTCACATTATGAACTTTATCAACAGATGCCGCGTATGAATGCTTTTGCTGGTATACTGCGTGCCTTGCGCTTAGATGCTGGCTTATTAAAAGTTAGCATTGAGTGATTTGTTTTTAAATCATATGGTTAGAGATATGAAACATACTGTTGAAGTCATGATCCCGGAAGCGGAGATCAAAGCGCGTATTGCTGAACTGGGACGTCAGATTAACGAACGTTACAAGGACAGCGGCAGCGATATGGTGCTGGTTGGTCTGTTACGCGGCTCATTTATGTTTATGGCCGACCTGTGCCGTGAAGTGCATGTCTCCCACGAAGTCGATTTCATGACTGCTTCCAGCTATGGCAGCGGAATGTCCACCACGCGCGATGTTAAAATCCTGAAAGACCTGGATGAAGACATTCGTGGCAAGGACGTGCTGATTGTCGAAGACATCATCGACTCCGGTAATACGTTGTCCAAAGTGCGTGAGATTCTGAGCCTGCGCGAGCCGAAATCCCTGGCTATTTGTACGCTGCTGGACAAACCTACCCGTCGTGAAGTGGATGTTCCGGTTGAGTTTATCGGATTCTCTATCCCAGATGAGTTTGTTGTCGGCTATGGCATTGACTATGCCCAGCGTTATCGCCATTTGCCGTACGTTGGCAAAGTGGTGCTGCTGGACGAGTAATGTCGGGAGCGCCTGATGGCGCTTTGCTTATTCGGCCTGCACGATACTTCCCCGCAGGCCGAAAAGCGACTTAAGCGTCGCTGCCGCTTGTTGGTATCTGCTTGTGATTGGTATGTTTCTGGCTGAGGTTAGACAGCCCCTGGCGATAGCGCTGCTCCAGCGTTTCGCGACTGGTGGCGGTGACGTCCAGATCGCGCAGCAGGCCATCATGAATACCGTAAGCCCAGCCGTGAATGGTAACTTTCTGACCGCGCTTCCAGGCTGAACGCATGATGGTTGAGTGGCCCAAGTTGTAGACCTGCTCCATTACATTCAGTTCGCACAGGGTGTCAATGCGACGTTCCTGCGGCATTTCGCCCAGCAGTGAACTGTGTTTAAACCAGATATCGCGAATATGCAGTAACCAGTTATCAATCAGCCCCTGTTCTTTATTTTCAATAGCCGCCTGTACGCCACCACATCCATAGTGGCCGCAAATAATAATATGTTCCACTTCCAGCACATCCACCGCATACTGAACCACTGAGAGACAGTTCAGGTCGGTGTGAATAACCAGATTGGCAACATTACGGTGAACAAATAATTCACCCGGCTCAAGACCGGTTAAACGTTCTGCGGGAACGCGACTGTCGGAACATCCAATCCATAAAAAGCGCGGATTTTGTGCGTGAGTCAGCGTTTCAAAAAATCCGGGATCCTCTTCTACCAGCATCTTTGACCATAGCGCGTTGTTGCTGATGAGTGTATCTATGTCTTTCATGGAGGCTGTAACCAATTGAATTGCGTTGCGCTAATATAGGTTAACTCCTGATTTATTAAAACCAAATATCAAGCATTAGAATGTAAGGTAAGTAAAAAACCATGACCATTGCTCTGGAACTTCAACAACTTAAAAAAACCTATCCCGGTGGCGTTCAGGCGTTACGCGGAATAGATTTGCAAGTCGAAGCGGGGGATTTTTATGCGCTTTTGGGTCCGAATGGCGCAGGCAAGTCCACCACCATCGGGATAATCAGCTCGCTGGTGAATAAAACCTCTGGGCGGGTGAGCGTCTTCGGATACGATCTTGAAAAAGATACCGTTAATGCGAAACGCCAGCTTGGTCTGGTACCGCAGGAGTTTAACTTTAACCCGTTTGAAACCGTGCAGCAGATCGTAGTCAACCAGGCGGGTTATTACGGCGTTGAGTATAAAGAGGCGGTCAAACGCAGCGAATTATATTTAAAGCAGCTCGATTTATGGGAAAAACGTAACGAGCGCGCGCGCATGCTCTCCGGCGGGATGAAACGCCGTCTGATGATTGCCCGCGCACTAATGCACGAGCCTAAATTACTCATCCTTGATGAACCGACGGCGGGGGTCGACATTGAGCTGCGTCGTTCAATGTGGGGTTTTTTAAAGGATTTAAACGACAAAGGCACCACGATTATTCTGACCACTCACTATCTCGAAGAAGCGGAAATGCTGTGTCGCAACATCGGCATTATTCAGCACGGCGAGCTGGTGGAAAACACCTCGATGAAGAGCCTGCTCTCTAAGCTGAAATCCGAGACCTTTATTCTCGATCTGGCGCCGAAAAGCCCGCTGCCAAAACTGGAGGGCTATCAATACCGGCTGGTGGATACCTCCACACTGGAAGTTGAAGTACTGCGTGAACAAGGGGTCAACAGCGTGTTCTCACAGCTGAGCGCCCAGGGCATTCAGGTATTGAGTATGCGAAACAAAGCGAACCGACTGGAAGAACTGTTTGTTTCTCTGGTGCATGAAAAACAAGGAGATCGCGCATGATGCAGCTTTATTGGGTTGCGCTGAAAAGCATCTGGGCGAAAGAGATCCACCGCTTTATGCGTATCTGGGTCCAGACTCTGGTTCCTCCCGTCATTACTATGACGCTCTATTTTATTATCTTTGGTAACCTGATCGGCTCGCGTATCGGCGAAATGCATGGTTTTAGCTACATGCAGTTTATCGTGCCAGGGCTGATTATGATGGCGGTAATTACCAACTCGTACGCCAACGTGGCATCGTCATTCTTCAGCGCCAAGTTTCAACGCAACATTGAAGAGCTACTGGTCGCTCCGGTACCGACGCACGTGATCATCGCCGGTTTTGTTGGCGGCGGCGTGGCGCGTGGCCTGTGCGTAGGGATCCTGGTAACAGCGATTTCGCTGTTCTTCGTGCCGTTCCAGGTGCATTCCTGGGTCTTTGTGGCGCTTACGCTGGTGTTAACAGCGGTGCTGTTTTCGCTGGCCGGTCTGTTGAACGCGGTTTTCGCTAAAACCTTTGACGATATCAGCCTGATCCCAACCTTCGTGCTGACTCCGCTGACCTATCTGGGCGGCGTTTTCTATTCGTTAACGCTGCTGCCGCCATTCTGGCAGGGACTGTCCCATCTGAACCCGATTGTCTACATGATTAGCGGTTTCCGTTACGGCTTCCTGGGGATCCACGATGTTCCGCTGGTCACCACCTTTGGCGTGCTGGTGGTGTTTATCGCAGCATTTTATTTGCTGTGCTGGTACCTGATTCAGCGCGGACGCGGCCTGCGCAGCTAAGTCTTTCTTCCTCTCCTTACCAGGGAGAGGAAGACTTTTGATGCTTATCACCATTACGGATTTATCACCCTGATAAACTACTTGCCTGCTAAGGAGGTAGGCAATGCTAGGTTGGGTAATTACCTGTCATGATGATAAGGCACAGGATATGCTGCATCGTCTGGAGAAAAAGTACGGCCCGTTGGTTCAATGCCAGGCGGTGAGTTTTTGGCGTGGGCTTAGCTCGAATATGCTAAGCCGCATGATGTGCCATGCCCTGCATGCTACAGACTCTGGCGAGGGTGTGATATTCCTGACGGATATGGCCGGGGCCGCGCCTTACCGCGTGGCTTCGTTAATGAGCCATAAACATCCCCAGTGTGAAGTGATTTCAGGTATCAGTTATCCATTGCTTGAGCGAATGCTTTCGTCGCGGGAATCGATGAGCAGTTCTGCGTTTCGTGATAGCATCGTTGCGCTTGGCGGGCCAGAAGTCTCTAGCCTCTGGCATCAACAACAGAAAAATCCCCCCTTCGTGTTGAAGCATGATTTGTATGAGTATTAATCATTGGTATTGATGGCGCTTTTGCTACAATAGCCGGGGTTTCTCGCCTCGGTTATCTCATATGGTGATGCGCGTTCTGCTTGTTTTATTGCTCCTGTTTTCTGGCAGCATAGCTGCGGCTTTGCCTGCTCGCTACATGCAAACCACCGAAGCAGCCGCCGTGTGGGCGCAGATTGGCAACAAGATGGTGACGGTAGGAAATATTCGCGCCGGGCAGATCCTCGCCGTTGAGCCAATTGCGGCAGACTATTACGAATTTACCTTTGGTTTTGGTACCGGGTTTATTGATAAAGGGCATCTGGAGCCTGTGCAGGGGCGGCAGAAAGTCGACGATGGTCTGGGCGATCTCAATAAACCCCTCAGCAACCAAAGCCTGATCACCTGGAAAGATACGCCGGTTTATAACGCTCCGGATGTTGGTAGCGCCCCGTTTGGCGTGCTGGCGGATAATCTGCGTTATCCGGTTATCAGCAAGCTTAAAGACCGTCTCAACCAAACCTGGTACCAGATCCGTATTGGCGGCAGACTGGCCTATATCAGCGCTCTGGATGCGCAGGAAGACAACGGTATCCCGGTGTTAACCTATCACCATATTCTGCGCGATGAAGAGAATACCCGTTTTCGCCACACCTCCACGACAACCTCCGTACGCGCCTTCAGCAACCAGATGGCCTGGCTACAGGACCGCGGCTACACCACGTTGACGATGTACCAACTGGAAGGCTATGTTCGCAACAATATGAATCTCCCGGCGCGGGCGGTGGTGCTGACTTTTGATGATGGTCTGAAGTCGGTGAGTCGTTATGCTTACCCGATTCTGAAGCAGCACGGCATGAAGGCAACGGCGTTTATTATCTCCTCACGTATCAAGCGCCACCCGCAGAAGTGGGATCCGAAATCACTGCAGTTTATGAGCATCGCGGAACTGAATGAGATCAGGGACGTGTTCGACTTCCTGTCGCATACCCATTTTTTACATCGGGTTGATGCGAATCACCGGCCAATCCTGCTGAGTCGCAGCTATCACAATATTCTGTTTGATTTTGCCCGTTCGCGTCGGGCGTTGTCTCAGTTTAACCCTCACGTTCTTTATCTTTCGTATCCGTTTGGCGGCTATAACGCCACGGCAGTAAAAGCGGCAGGCGACGCGGGATTCCACATGGCGGTCACCACGGTGAGAGGGAAGGTTAAACCGGGGGATAATCCGTTCTTATTGAAAAGACTTTATATTTTAAGAACGGATTCGCTGGAGACGATGTCGCGGCTGATAAGTAATCAGCCGCAAGGGTAAGGGCTGTCAGGCAACCTGTACCGGAATGGCTTTCGCGGTGCGCTTCATTTCGTTGTCGCCTTCAAAGTAGGCCACTTTCGGACGCCAGGTGCGGGCTTCTTCATCAGACATGGTGACGAAGCTGGCGATAATCACAATGTCGCCGACTTCAGCACAGTGCGCCGCTGCGCCGTTCACCGAGATGATTCTGGAGCCGCGTTCAGCCGCAATCGCATAGGTTGAGAAACGTTTACCGTTGGTCACGTTCCAGATATCAATAGCTTCGTTTTCCAGAATACCAGAGGCATCGAGGAAATCCTGGTCGATGGCGCAGGAGCCTTCGTAGTGCAGGTCCGCCTGCGTGACTTTTACGCGGTGGAGCTTGCCTTGCAGCATGGTGCGAATCATAACTTCTATACCCTGTCGTTTACCTTGGCTAAGCAGGCACTACTGGCCTGCTTTGAGAAATTCTCAGGCAGTATTGCCTGATTTTTAACCCCTGTCTACTGGGCTAATGTAACGCTTTGATTATCGATCAGACGTGCCTGACCCAGCCAGGCGGCGGCCAGAATCACCGCGCGTTTACTGGTTTCCGTCAGCTCCAGCAGCGTGTCGGCATCACGAATCTGAATATCGTCGGCACGGAAGCCTTTTTCATTCAGTTCCTGCTCGGCAATGGCAATAATCTCTTCCTGGTCACGATGGCCGGCAAGCAGCTTTTCAGCGATGCCGTTCATCACTTTGTGCAGACCCGGCGCAATTTTTCGCTGCTCTGCGGTCAGATAACCGTTACGTGAGCTAAGCGCCAGACCGTCTTTGGCGCGAATAATCGGCACGCCAACGATCTCAATGTCATAACCCAGATCCGCCACCATTTTGCGGATCAGTGCGAGCTGCTGGAAATCTTTCTCACCAAAGCAGGCGATATCTGGCTGGATCAGGTTAAACAGCTTGCTGACGATAGTGGAAACGCCACGGAAATGGCCTGGACGACTGGCGCCTTCCAGCATGGTGGAGAGACCGGGAACTTCAACGAACGTCTGGCCTTCCAGCCCCTGCGGGTAGATTTCCTCAACGGCAGGCGCAAAAACGTAATCGACTTTACGCTTGTTCAGCTTTTCACAATCTTCCTGCAGCGTGCGCGGATAGCGCACCAGATCGTCCGGTCGGTCAAACTGCATCGGGTTGACGAAAATGCTGACGATCACCACATCAGCCCGCGCTTTTGCCTCATCGACCAGCTTCATATGGCCGTCGTGCAGGTTGCCCATGGTGGGAACCAGAGCGACGCGTTTGCCTTCCTGACGCAGACGACGAATATGCTGGCGCAGCAGCGGCAGGGTTTCAATGATTAACACGACAAGACTCCTTGAGTTGCCTGAGGAACCGTAGGCCGGATAAGACGTTTACGCCGCCATCCGGCAATATGCAGCGAACCGCCTGATGGCGCTACGCTTTTCAGGCCGATATATGGCCTGAAAAATTAGTGGAAACTGTGTTCTTCGCCCGGATAAACGCCGGACTCCACTTCAGCCATATACTGCCGCACTGCGGCGCGCATGTCGCCTGCTTCATTGAGGAAATTCTTCGCAAATTTCGGGATGTGGCCACCGGTAATACCAAAGGCATCGTGCATGACGAGGATTTGTCCATCGGTGACGTTACCAGCGCCGATACCGATAACCGGAATCGACAGCGCTTCGGTGACGCGCTTCGCCAACTCAACCGGCACGCACTCCAGCACCAGCAACTGAGCGCCAGCGGCTTCTAAGGCCAGCGCGTCATCCAGCAATACCTGCCCGGCGTCGCCGCGGCCCTGAATTTTATAGCCGCCGAAAATATTCACCGACTGCGGTGTTAATCCCAGATGACCGCAAACCGGTACGGCGCGTTCGGTGAGCATTTTTACCGTATCCACCAGCCAGGCGCCGCCTTCAATTTTGACCATATTAGCGCCCGCCCGCATCACCACCGCGGCGTTTTCAAATGCTTGTTCCGGCGTGGCGTAAGCCATAAATGGCAGGTCGGAGAGTAGCAGACAGTTGGGGGCGCCACGACGTACGGCACGAGTGTGGTAAGCAATATCTTCAACGGTGACCGGTAAGGTGGAGTCATGCCCCTGAATCGTCATGCCCAGCGAGTCGCCAACCAGCATCACATTAATGCCTTCGTCGGCAAATAACTTAGCAAAGCTGTAGTCGTAGGCGGTAATGGTTGCGAAGCGTTTTTTCTCTTGCTTGCATTTCTGCAGCAGTGAAATGGTGGTGGGTTTCATAACATTTCCTGATGATGAAAGTCATATTTATCGGCATTCTAACAGTCACATTCAGGGGGGCAATTGTTTTAAGCAACCGTTTGGCACTAAAGTAGTAAACGCTGAAGGGGAGAGGATACTTTACCAGTGTGCAGGTTTTGCGGCACCAAGATGGGTGAGGTGCTGATGCAGGCTGATACCCTCCGGGAAGATAAGCTCAGGTGCAATTTCAGCGAGCGGCCACAGCATAAAACCACGGTTTTTCATGTCGTAGTGCGGTACGGTCAGACGTTCGGTGTTAATCACTTCATCGCCAAACAGCATAATATCGAGGTCCAGAGTGCGCGGCCCCCAGCGTTCGGCTTTACGTACGCGTCCCTGTTGCAGCTCAATGCGTTGGGTATGATTAAGCAATTCTTCGGGAGCGAGAGTGGTTTCCAGCGCCACGGCAGCGTTCAGGTAATCTGGCTGATCCTGTGGGCCTAATGGCGGTGTGCGGTAAAAGGAGGAAACAGCGACGATACGGCTGTCGGGAATGTCGCCAATCGCTTTTACGGCAGCATTAACCTGCTCCAGAGGAGAGGCCAGATTACTGCCGAGAGCGATATAGGCGATGGTCACGCGGAACCTTCACGGCGCGGGGCGCGTTTACGCGGGCGACGATGACGACGGCGTTCTGGTTCTTCGTCGAGTTCGTTGAGCATGCCTTTTTGTTCCGGCGGTGCTGAAACCTGGAATTCTCCCCACCACTGCGCCAGACGCTGCAGTTCAGCGTTGTTTTCCACTTCGGCACGCAGGGCCAGCAGATCGTAAGCGGCGCGGAACTTCGGATGCTCCATCAGCTTCCAGGCGCGTTTGCCCTGGCGACGAGACATGCGTAGTTGCAACTGCCAGATATCACGGGTCAGCGAGGTCAGACGTTTCGGGATCGCCAGCGAGCGGCAGGCTTCATCCAGTACGTCGTTCATCGCCAGTGCGAAGGCATCGTAGTAAGCCAGACCGCTTTCCTGGGCAATTTTCTGCGCAGCTTCCAGTAACGGATACCAGAACATGGCGGCGAATAAGAACGCCGGGTTAACGCGCATATCATTGTGGATGCGGTTATCGGTATTCTTCAGCACCTGAGCGATGATGCGTTCCATTGGGCTGTCACCGTCTTCGGTGAAATAGCGCGTAATGGTGGGGAACAGCGGCTGGAACAGGCTGTACTCACGCAATTTTTTATAGGTTTCATACCCATAGCCCGCCTGTAAGAGTTTGAGCGCTTCTTCAAACAGGCGTGCGGGGGGAATATCGTTAAGCAGTGTTGCCAGACGCGGGATTGGCTCAGCGGTTTCCGGGCTGATACGCATGTCGAGCTTGGCGGCAAAGCGCACGGCCCGCAGCATACGTACAGGGTCTTCGCGGTAGCGCGTTTCCGGATTACCGATCAGGCGAACGATGCCCTCTTCGAGATCCTGCATGCCACCAACGTAATCACGCACGGTGAAATCGGCCACGCTGTAATACAGGCTGTTAATCGTGAAATCGCGACGCTGGGCATCTTCTTCGATGGAACCGAAGATGTTGTCGCGCAGCAGCATACCGTTTTGTCCGCGCTGTGAGGTTGTGCGATCGGACTCGCTGCCTTCATGATGACCACGGAAAGTTGCCACTTCGATAATTTCCGGGCCAAACATGACATGGGCCAGACGGAAACGGCGACCAACCAGACGACAGTTACGAAACAGTTTTCGCACCTGATCTGGCGTGGCGTTAGTCGTGACATCAAAATCTTTCGGCTTTTTGCCCAGCAAAAGATCGCGTACGCCTCCGCCAACCAGCCATGCCTCGTATCCGGCCTTATTGAGCCTGTACATTACCTTCAGGGCATTTTCACTGATATCTTTGCGGGAGATAGAGTGCTGCTCACGCGGGATTACCGTCATATGTGGACGGGCGACGGCGAGCTCGGCCTCGCGCTCCTCGCGGCTTAGCACCTTGCGGCAAAAATTAGCGACTCGGGTAAAAATAGTGCACCTCGGTAGTGTCAAACTTCAATCAGAACAAGTGTTGCTGTGTAAAAATAGCGGCTAATCATAGCTCAGCATGATGCATTTGAGAATGGCGGATTTACGATCGCCGATTCTGGCACCGCTGTCAGACTCCAGTTTTCAATGGCAAACGTGAGAATCTGATCCACGCGCATCTCCTGCCACGGGATATCGGAGTGCTGGCCGAGAAAGCGCAGCGCAGCAACAATCACCGGGCGTGGATCGCCTTGCGGCAGTGCAGGTGCATGATTTTGTTTTGAAAGTTTAGCGCCTTGTTCGTTGAGCGCCAGCGGCAGATGAATATAGTCCGGCGCTTGCCAGCCGAACTGTTGATACAACGAAATTTGCCGTACCGTCGGTTCGATAAGATCGGCACCGCGCACAATTTCCGTCACGCCCTGGAAGTGGTCGTCTACCACCACCGCGAGGTTATAGGCAAACAGCCCGTCGCGACGGTGAATAATAAAATCTTCCTTTGCAAGCCGCGGATCAGCCTGAATCACACCGCGCAGTTGGTCCGTAAACTGCATCACCGGATGGCGTTGCTTAATGCGGACCGCCGCCTGTTCAGGCCCGTGGCGTAGCTCACGGCAATAACCGTCGTAAATGCCGCCGACGCTTTGAATACGCGCGCGCGTACAGGTGCAGTAATAGCTCAGTTCCTGCTGATGCAGCCAGGCCAGCGCCTCGCGGTAGGCGTCATGACGCTGGGATTGCCATAAAATATCGCCATCCCAGTGCAGTCCGTAATGTTCCAGCTGACGCAGAATCGTGTCTGCAGCACCGGGAACTTCACGAGGGGGGTCAATATCTTCAATGCGTACCCGCCAGATTCCGCGACGAGCACGGGCCTGCAGGTAACTCCCGAGGGCGGCAATCAGTGAACCAAAATGGAGTTCGCCAGAGGGGGAAGGGGCGAAGCGGCCAATATAATGTGAATCGCTCATTTTGCGGGCTAACAAATAATAAGGCGGGAGAAGCTCCCGCCTGTAGTAAACGTGGTAAAAATGACCGGAATTAACCTGCCATTTGTTTTTCGCGGATTTCTGCCAGCGTTTTACAGTCGATGCACAGATCGGCTGTCGGACGCGCTTCCAGACGGCGAATACCAATTTCTACGCCGCATGATTCGCAGTAGCCGAAATCTTCGTCTTCTACTTTCTTCAGCGTCTTCTCGATCTTTTTGATCAGTTTGCGCTCACGATCACGGTTACGCAGCTCAAGGCTGAATTCTTCTTCCTGTGCGGCGCGGTCCACCGGATCAGGGAAGTTAGCCGCTTCGTCTTGCATATGAGATACGGTGCGATCAACTTCATCCCTAAGTTGATTACGCCATGCCTCAAGAATACGCCTGAAGTGCGACAGCTGGGCTTCGTTCATATACTCTTCGCCCGGTTTCTCCTGGTACGGCTCCACCCCAGCGATGGCGAGAATACTCAGGGACGATGTTTTACGGTTTTGCCCTTCTTGCATGTTGCTTCTCCTTAACACGCACTATCGATCCCCATGTTCGGGGGAAAAATCAGGTCGCTATAAATAGCAGATGCTTTTCCGGATAGCAATTATCTAAACGTAACACTTGACAACCCTGTGAGGAAAAGCGTATTTGCCCACGCGCCCAGAATACTAATTAACCGAATATTTACACCATTACAAGGTAATGGGCAACGGCTCTTTAAGAGTCATACCATGGGCAGAAAGTTCCGCTTTATAAACCAGAATTTCTACCCCCTTAAGCTGTGCTTCAACTAATAATTGCGCATATTTTGCATCGATATGGCGCGCGGGTGAAAACCGTGTAATGGCTGAATGCAACACCGCGAAAAATATCACCGCGCGCTTGCCTTCGGCCGCTACGCTCATCAATTCCCGAAGATGTTTCTGACCTCGTTCAGTGATGGCATCGGGAAAATAACCCTGATCTTTTTCCGCCAACGTGACTGATTTCACTTCAATATAGCAGTCAGGTTGGGAATCCGCCTGTAACAAAAAGTCGATACGGCTCCCTTCGGCGCCGTATTTTACTTCACTTTTCAAGGTGCTGTAGTCTGAAACTTCCGAAATTAACGAACGCTGAATAGCCTCTTTCGTTAATCTATTGGCCCACAGCGTGTTAACACAAATAAGTGCACCGGATTGGGTTTGCGTTAATTCCCAGGTATGTGGATATTTTCGTTTAGTATTTTCTGATGTCGAATACCAGACAGTATCTCCCGGCGTTGCGCAGCCGGTCATGGCTCCCGTATTGGGGCAGTGTAGCGTTAACGTTGTGCCATCCGGTGTGATCACATCCGCTAAAAAACGCTTATAGCGCTGAATGAGCGTTGCTGGTTGTAAAGGTGGAGAAAATTGCATGAACAGTTCCTTTGATTATTCAGTCAGCGTCCAGCGTTGCAACTGCGTGTAACGCGTGCGTCCTCGCATGAATGAGGAGGAATAAAGCCCAAACTCTGTTACCGGAAACGACCAGCCAAACCCTGGCGGAGGGATAGATACCGCGTGACCGGCGTCACGCAGCAGCGTGATATGCGGGTGAAACGGCTGCGGGCTCTGGTGGCACCCACTGCGTGCGGCTTGTGCCCGCAACATGTTCGCCAACTGCAGCAGCCCGCGCGGCGGCTGACGCATTCCCAACCACACGACTCGCGAGCGCAGCCATTGCCCGGCATCGTCGAGTTTGAGCGTAAAACCCGGCTGGCGAATACGCCCTGCAAGCTGCATTAACGCATGCTGCTTCTCAGCGCTGACATCGCCCAAAAAGGCGAGCGTCAGATGCAGATTATCGGCGGCGACGGGACGACCCGCTTCAGGGGGGAACTGCGCGGCCCGCCAGTGGATTAACTGCTCCCGAACCTCGCCAGGCAATTCAATCGCAAAGAACAGCCTTTTTGGCTCAGACATGATGGATACTCGGTTATGAATTAACGCGATGCTACAATGCAGCGCGAAGAATGTTAACCCTCTGGAGTCATTTGTGACGTCGTTGCCCGTTGCCGCCGTAGTGCCTGAACTACTTACCGCCCTTGATGCCTCGTCGCAGGTTTTGCTGACGGCGCCGACCGGTGCCGGGAAATCAACCTGGCTGCCGTTGCGACTCCTTGAACATCGCGGTATCAAGGGACGGATTATTTTGCTGGAGCCGCGGCGTCTGGCAGCACGCAATGTGGCGCAGCGGTTGGCGGAATTGCTGAATGAAAAGCCTGGCGAGACCGTGGGGTATCGCATGCGTGCGCAAAGCTGCGTAGGGCCGCAGACCCGCCTTGAGGTGGTGACGGAGGGGGTTCTGACGCGCATGATCCAGCGCGACCCCGAATTGACGGGCGTTGGGCTGATCATCCTCGACGAATTTCACGAGCGGAGTTTGCAGGCCGACCTGGCGCTGGCGCTGTTGCTGGATGTGCAGCAAGGGCTGCGTGACGATCTGAAACTGTTGATCATGTCTGCCACTTTGGACAACGGGCGTTTGCAGCAGATGTTGCCTGATGCGCCGACGATCGTTTCTGAAGGCCGCGCTTTTCCCGTTGATCGACGATATCAGCCGTTGGCGGCGCATCTGCGTTTTGCTGAAGCGGTAGCGATAGCGACGGCAGAACTCCTGCGCCATGAAAGCGGGTCGCTGCTGCTGTTTTTACCGGGTGTAGGGGAAATCCAGCGCGTGCAGGAGCAACTGGCAACGCGTGTGGGCAGCGATGTGTTGTTGTGCCCACTGTACGGCGCGCTGACGCTTGCCGAGCAGCGCCAGGCGATTTTGCCCGCTCCGCAAGGCAAGCGCAAAGTGGTGCTGGCGACCAATATTGCCGAAACCAGCTTAACGATCGAAGGCATCCGGCTGGTGGTGGACTGCGCCCAGGAGCGCGTGGCGCGCTATGATGCGCGTACCGGTTTAACGCGACTGATTACCCAACGCATAAGCCAGGCCTCGATGACCCAGCGAGCGGGACGCGCGGGCCGTCTGGAACCCGGTATCTGCCTACATTTACTTGCCAAAGAGCAGGCGGAAAGAGCGGCGGCACAGGGAGAACCGGAGATTTTACAGAGCGACCTGTCCGGACTGCTGATGGAGTTACTGCAATGGGGATGCACCGACCCTGAGCAACTGAACTGGCTGGATACACCGCCCGCCATCAACCTGCAGGCGGCAAAGCGGCTGCTGCAGATGCTGGGGGCGCTTGAGGGTGACAGGCTCAGCTCCAGGGGGCAGAAAATGGCGACGTTGGGTAACGACCCCCGTTTAGCGGCTATGCTGGTTAGCGCCAACAATGACAATGAAGTGGCAACGGCGGCAAAACTGGCTGCGATTCTGGAAGAGCCGCCGCGCGGTGGCAGTACCGATCTGGCTGTAGCGTTTTCACGAAATCAGCCCGCCTGGCAGCAGCGCAGTCAACAATTACTGAAACGGCTTAACGTTCGCAGCGGACAGCCGGACAGCGCGCTGCTCCCCTCATTACTGGCGCAGGCGTTTGCCGATCGGATCGCGCGTCGGCGCGGGCAGGAAGGGCGCTATCAACTGGCGAATGGCATGGGGGCAATGCTGGATGCCGATGACGCCTCCGGACGCCATGAATGGCTGATTGTGCCGCTGTTACTGCAGGGCAGCGCTTCGCCGGATGCGCGTATTCTGCTGGCTCTGCCGCTGGATATCGAAGCGCTGATACAGGCATGCCCTGAACTGCTACAACAATCTGACACCATCGAATGGGATGAAACTCAGGGAACGTTAAAAGCATTGCGTCGGTCGCGCATTGGCCAGCTAACGGTAAAAGTACAGGCGCTGGCCAAACCCTCGGAAGAGGAGTTACACCTGGCGATGTTGAACGGCATTCGCGATAAAGGGCTAAGTGTGCTCAACTGGACGCCGGAAGCCGAGCAATTTCGCCTGCGTCTGCAATGTGCGGCAAACTGGTTGCCAGAGTATAACTGGCCCGCGGTAGATGAGGATTCTCTGCTGGCGACGCTGGAGAGCTGGCTGCTGCCGCACATGAGCGGTGTGCACTCGTTACGCGCGTTAAAAGCGCTAAATGTGGGTCAGGCATTGCGCGGTTTGCTGGATTGGTCAATGCTGCAACGTCTGGATAGTGAACTGCCAGCGCATTACACTGTGCCGACGGGAAGCCGGATTGCCATTCGCTATCATGAGGATAACCCTCCGGTATTGGCGGTTCGGATGCAGGAAATGTTTGGTGAAGCGAAGACCCCAACCATCGCCGAGGGGCGCGTGCCGCTGGTGCTGGAACTGCTGTCTCCGGCCCAACGACCGCTGCAGGTAACGAGTGATTTGAGCGCGTTCTGGCAGGGATCGTACCGTGAGGTGCAAAAAGAGATGAAAGGGCGCTATCCCAAACATGTCTGGCCGGACGATCCGGCGAATACCGCGCCAACGCGGCGAACAAAGAAGTATTCGTAATGAAACTGTAGGCCGGATAAAGCGAAGCCGTCATCCGGTATAAACACGGCAGTAAATTGAGAGATTTCTTCTTCTGTTAACTGACGGAAGAACAGAGAATCGGGCCTTTGCGCCTGAATGTTGCGGAGAAAAAGCATGGCGGGGAATGACCGCGAGCCAATTGGACGTAAAGGGAAACCCTCGCGTCCGGTGAAACAAAAGGTGAGCCGTCGTCAACTCAGAGATGAAGAGTATGACGACGATTATGATGATGATGACTATGAGGATGAAGAACCGATGCCGCGTAAGGGTAAAGGCAAAGGGCGTAAGCCTCGTGGTAAACGCGGCTGGTTCTGGCTGCTGGTAAAACTGTCGATTGTTTTTTTGGTGCTGATCGCCATTTACGGCGTTTATCTGGACCAAAAAATCCGCAGCCGTATAGATGGTAAAGTCTGGCAGCTTCCTGCGGCAGTATATGGCCGTATGGTTAACCTTGAGCCAGAAATGCCGATCGGCAAGAACGAGATGGTGAAACTGCTGGAGGCTACGCAGTATCGTCAGGTGACGAAAATGACGCGCCCTGGCGAATTCACCGTGCAGGCGAAAAGCATCGAGATGATCCGTCGTCCGTTTGATTTTCCGGACAGTAAAGAAGGGCAGGTGCGCGCGCGTCTGACCTTTGATGGCGACCATCTGGATACCATCGAGAATATGGATAACAACCGCCAGTTTGGTTTCTTCCGTCTCGATCCGCGACTGATTACCATGCTCTCTTCGCCTAACGGTGAGCAGCGCCTGTTTGTCCCGCGCAGTGGATTCCCGGATCTGCTGGTGGACACGCTGCTGGCGACCGAAGATCGTCACTTCTATGAGCATGACGGTATCAGCCTCTATTCCATTGGCCGTGCGGTGCTGGCGAACCTGACGGCGGGGCGCACGGTACAAGGGGCCAGTACGCTGACCCAGCAACTGGTGAAAAACCTGTTCCTGTCCAGCGAACGTTCCTACTGGCGTAAGGCCAACGAAGCCTATATGGCGCTGATCATGGATGCGCGTTACAGCAAAGACCGCATTCTTGAGCTGTACATGAACGAAGTCTATCTCGGTCAAAGCGGTGACAATGAGATCCGCGGCTTCCCGCTGGCGAGTCTCTACTACTTTGGCCGTCCGGTGGAAGAGCTGAGCCTCGACCAGCAGGCGCTGCTGGTAGGGATGGTTAAAGGGGCGTCAATCTATAACCCGTGGCGTAACCCGAAGCTGGCACTGGAGCGTCGTAACCTGGTGCTGCGTTTGCTGCAGCAGCAGCAGATTATCGACCAGGATCTTTATGACATGCTGAGCGCGCGTCCGTTAGGCGTACAGCCGCGTGGTGGGGTGATCTCACCGCAACCCGCCTTTATGCAGATGGTGCGCCAGGAGCTACAGGCAAAGCTGGGCGATAAAGTTAAAGACCTCTCCGGCGTGAAGATTTTCACCACCTTTGATTCCGTGGCGCAGGACGCTGCAGAAAAAGCGGCGGTGGAAGGTATTCCGGTGCTGAAGAAACAACGTAAGCTGAGCGATCTGGAAACCGCGATTGTGGTGGTCGACCGCTTCAGCGGCGAAGTGCGTGCCATGGTCGGGGGGGCAGAACCGCAGTTCGCTGGTTATAACCGTGCGATGCAGGCACGTCGTTCGATTGGTTCTTTGGCTAAACCAGCGACCTATCTGACCGCGCTCAGCCAGCCGAAGCTGTATCGTCTGAATACCTGGATTGCCGATGCCCCGATTGCGCTGCGCCAGCCTAACGGCCAGGTGTGGTCGCCGCAGAACGATGACCGTCGCTATAGCGAAAGCGGAAAAGTGATGCTGGTGGATGCGTTAACGCGCTCAATGAACGTGCCAACGGTAAATCTGGGGATGGCGCTGGGCCTGCCTGCCGTCACCGATACCTGGCTGAAGCTGGGTGCGCCGAAAGATCAGCTTAACCCGGTTCCGGCCATGCTGCTGGGGGCGTTGAACCTGACGCCGATCGAAGTGGCACAGGCGTTCCAGACTATCGCCAGCGGCGGGAACCGCGCGCCGTTGTCGGCGCTGCGTTCGGTGATTGCCGAAGATGGTACGGTGCTGTATCAGAGCTTCCCGCAGGCCGAGCGTGCCGTTCCGGCGCAGGCGGCGTATATGACGCTGTGGACCATGCAACAGGTGGTTCAGCGTGGTACGGGCCGCCAGCTTGGCGCGAAATATCCTGGGCTTCATCTGGCAGGGAAAACCGGGACCACTAACAACAACGTGGATACTTGGTTTGCCGGGATCGACGGCAGCCAGGTAACCATCACCTGGGTGGGCCGTGATAACAACCAGCCAACCAAGCTGTACGGTGCCAGCGGTGCGATGTCGATTTATCAGCGTTATCTTGCCAACCAGACGCCAACACCGCTGGTGCTGACGCCGCCGGAAGATGTGGTGGATATGGGCGTGGACTACGACGGTAACTTCGTTTGTAGCGGGGGGATGCGTACGCTTCCGGTATGGACTACCGATCCTGATTCACTGTGTCAGCAGGGTGAAATGATGCAACAGCCGACCGGGAATCCGTTCGATCAGTCAACGCCGCCGCAGCAGCCTCAACAGCAGCAGCAACAACCGGCGCAGCAGGAAAAGAAAGATAGCGACGGTGTCGCTGGCTGGATAAAGGATATGTTCGGCAGTAACTGATATTGCTCAAAACCCGCTTCGGCGGGTTTTTCTTCTTTGGTCCATTCTCAGGGCCGAATAACATTCCAGCCTAATTTATTAACCCTTTCTTTTTATCTGGTTATTTCTTAACCCCTCAGTTTTAGTAGGGACGCGTATTGCTTGCTATCTCGCCAGAGTTTCGAATATTATGCTGCCGTTATAATAATAATTCTCGTTTACGTTATCATTCACTTTCATCAGAGAAATACCAATGGCGCGTCTTAAAACTGCTCAGCCAAGTTCATCGCTGCGTAAAATCGCAGTAGTGGTAGCCACAGCGGTTAGCGGCATGTCTGTCTATGCACAGGCGGCGGTTGACCCGAAAGAAGAAACCATCACCGTAACTGCTGCACCTGCCGCACAAGAAAGCGCATGGGGGCCTTCGCCGACAATTGCCGCGAAGCGTTCCGCCACCGCTACCAAAACCGACACGCCGATCGAAAAGACGCCACAGTCTGTTTCGGTAGTGACAAACGAAGAGATGCAGATCCATCAGTCTCGTTCCGTCAAGGAAGCGCTGGGTTATACCCCAGGGGTTGTGGTCAGTAACCGTGGTGCTTCAAATACATACGATTTTGTCAGCATCCGTGGTTTTACCTCTGTCGGTTTAAGCCAGAACAACTATCTGGATGGTCTGAAGCTACAAGGGAACTTCTATAACGACGCGGTTATCGATCCTTACATGCTGGAGCGTGTAGAGTTGATGCGTGGGCCAACTTCCGTGTTGTACGGTAAGAGTAACCCTGGCGGTATTATTTCGATGGTCAGCAAACGTCCAACCACCGAGCCGCTAAAAGAAGTTCAGTTTAAAATGGGAACAAATAATCTGTTCCAGACAGGATTTGATTTTAGTGATGCATTGGACGATAACGGTGAATTCTCTTACCGTTTAACCGGTCTGGCTCGTTCCACAAATGAGCAGCAGCAAGGTTCTGAATCACAGCGTTATACCGTTGCTCCGTCCTTCTCATGGCGTCCTGACGACAAGACTAACTTTACATTCCTTTCTTATTTCCAGAATGAACCCGAAACGGGTTACTACGGTTGGTTGCCGAAGGAAGGTACGGTTGAACCGCTACCTAACGGCAAGCGTTTGCCGACTGATTTTAATGAAGGTGCTTCAAATAATACTTATTCCCGCAATCAGAAAATGGTGGGGTACAGCTTTGAACACGACTTTAATGACACCTTCACTGTCCGGCAGAATTTACGTTTTGCTGAAATGAAAACGTCGCAGCAGAGCGTGTACGGTACGGGTATCTGTACAACAAATGCGTTTAACGCGCCTTGCCAGGCAATTCCGGCCGATCAGCGCGACCATTATCTTGGTCGTGGCACGGTTGTCGATGATGAACGTTTGCAGAACTTCAGTGTTGATACCCAGTTGCAGAGCAATTTCGCGACAGGAACGGTGGACCATACGTTGCTGACAGGTGTTGACTTCATGCGTATGCGTAATGATATCAATGCTAAATTTGGCACAGCTCCTGTTCTGGATCTTTATAACCCACAGCCTCTGGAAGATTTTGATTTCGACTCTACCGAGCCTTATCAGATGAACGAAACCAAACAAACCGGTATCTACATCCAGGATCAGGCGGAATGGGATAAGTGGGTCTTTACACTGGGTGGTCGTTATGACTGGTCACAGCAAGCGACGACGATTCGTCAGAATTCAACCACTCCGCAAGCGGGTTATATTGAGCGTAACGATCATCAGTTCACATGGCGTGGCGGTGTAAACTACCTGTTTGATAATGGTATTTCTCCGTACGTTAGCTATAGCCAGTCATTTGAACCAAACGCATTCGATCTCTACAGCACTCCACGCATGGCTTTTGCGCCATCCAAGGGTGAACAGTATGAAGCGGGTGTAAAATATGTGCCGAAAGATCTGCCTGTGGTTATTACGGCTGCGGCATATCATCTGACGAAGACGAATACGCTGACAACCGATCCGACCAACTCGAATCTGCAAGTTCCGTCAGGCGAAGTACGTTCTCAGGGCTTTGAATTTGAAGCTAAAGCGGCCTTGAATGCCAATATCAATGTGACTGCTTCATATACTTACACTGATGCGGAGTACACTAAGGACACCAATCTCAAAGGGAACAACGTAGAACAAGTTCCTGAAAATATGGCATCACTCTGGGGCGACTATACCTTTAACGAAGGCGTTCTGTCGGGACTGACCCTAGGAACCGGTGGACGTTTTATCGGTTCAAGCTATGGCGATCCTGCAAACACATTTAAAGTGGGAAGTGCTGCTGTAATGGATGCTGTCGTGAAATACGATTTAGCGCGTTTTGGTATGGCTGGCTCTAGTGTTGCTGTCAACGTTACCAACCTGCTGGATCGTGAATACGTTTCTAGTTGCTTCCAAACCTATGGCTGCTTCTGGGGCGCAGAACGTCAGGTCGTTGCAACCGCAACCTTCCGTTTCTAATTTCTTTTTGGGCACGCTTTGCGTGCCCGTTTTACAAGTTGGCTGCTATGCAGGAAAACAGATCCCATCCCGACACCACTTTCGCGTTGCGTAATGTCTCCTTTCGTGTGCCTGGCCGCACGCTTTTGCATCCTCTCTCATTAACTTTTCCGGTGGGGAAAGTAACCGGCCTTATCGGCCACAACGGATCCGGAAAATCGACGTTATTGAAAATGCTGGGACGTCATCAGCCGCCGTCGGAAGGTGAAATCCTGCTCGACGAACAGCCGCTGGAGAACTGGGGCAGTAAAGCGTTTGCCCGCAAGGTCGCCTATCTGCCGCAGCAGTTGCCGCAGGCCGAAGGGATGACGGTGCGTGAACTGGTGGCGATTGGCCGCTATCCGTGGCACGGGGCGCTGGGACGTTTTGGCGTTGCCGACAGAGAGAAAGTAGAAGAAGCTATTTCGTTGGTCGGCTTAAAACCGCTGGCGCACCGCCTGGTGGATAGCCTGTCCGGCGGAGAACGCCAGCGTGCGTGGATTGCCATGCTGGTGGCGCAGGACAGCCGCTGTCTGCTGCTTGATGAGCCGACTTCCGCGCTGGATATCGCTCATCAGGTTGACGTGCTGGCGCTGGTGCATCGCTTAAGCCAGCAGCGTGGGCTAACGGTGATTGCGGTGCTGCATGACATCAACATGGCGGCCCGCTACTGCGATTACTTAGTTGCGCTGCGCGGTGGTGAAATGATTGCGCAAGGAACGCCTGCTGAACTGATGCGTAGTGAAACTCTGGAACAGATTTACGGTATCCCGATGGGCATTTTGCCGCATCCGGCCGGTGCCGCACCCGTGAGTTTTGTCTATTAATGATTGAATTACATCATATTACCCGTCGGCGTCTGCTTACGGCGATGGCGCTCTCGCCGCTGCTGTGGCGGATGAATACGGCGTCCGCCGCGGCGATTGATCCGCAGCGTATTGTGGCGCTGGAATGGCTGCCGGTAGAGCTGTTGCTGGCGCTGGGTATTACGCCGTATGGCATTGCGGATATCCCTAACTACAAGCTGTGGGTCAGTGAGCCACCTCTACCGGACTCGGTGATTGATGTCGGGCTACGCACGGAACCCAATCTTGAACTGCTGACCGAAATGAAACCCTCGTTTCTGCTCTGGTCGGCAGGCTATGGTCCTTCCCCGGAAAAGCTGGCACGTATTGCACCTGGTCGGGGATTTAACTTCAGCGACGGTAAAAAACCGCTGGTCGTTGCGCGACAATCGCTGCAGGAAATGGCGCAATTGTTCAATCTGCAGGACTCTGCTGAACGCCATCTGACTGAGTATGATCGTTTTATTGCCAGCCTGAAGCCGCGCTTCATTCAACGCGGTGCGCGCCCTGTGCTTCTCACCTCTCTGCTTGATTCGCGGCATATGCTGGTGTTTGGCCCAAACAGCCTGTTTCAGGACGTGCTGGACGAATATGGGATCCCCAACGCCTGGCAGGGAGAGACAAACTTTTGGGGCAGCACTGCCGTGAGTATTGACCGTCTGGCTGCTTTTCAGGATGTCGATGTATTGTGCTTTGATCACGGCAACGATAAAGAGATGGCTGCACTGATGTCTACGCCGTTGTGGCAGGCGATGCCCTTTGTTCGCAGCGGACGTTTTCAGCGCGTGCCGGCCGTCTGGTTCTATGGCGCAACGCTATCAGCCATGCATTTTGCCCGCATTCTGGATAATGCGCTGGGAGGCAAAGCATGAGTAAACGTATCGCGCTGTTCCCCATTCTCCTGCTGGCGGTTCTATTTGTTGCTGCCTGCTGGCTCACATGGGTTAACTTCTCCGTTGCGCTACCGCGCAACCAGTGGCAACAGGCTATCTGGTCACCGGATATCGATGCCATTAAACAGATGGTTTTCCACTACAGCCTGCTGCCGAGGCTGGCGATTTCGCTGTTGGTCGGTGCCGGGCTGGGACTGGTCGGCGTATTGTTTCAACAGGTGCTGCGTAACCCACTGGCGGAGCCAACCACGCTAGGTGTTGCGACCGGTGCGCAGTTGGGCATTACCGTCACGACGCTGTGGGCTATTCCCGGTGCGCTTACCACGCAATTTGCTGCGCTGGCAGGTGCTTGTGTCGTTGGGGCGCTGGTGTTTGGCGTCGCCTGGGGCAAACGTCTTTCTCCGGTGACGTTAATCCTCGCCGGACTGGTGGTCAGCCTGTACTGCGGGGCGATTAACCAGTTGATGGTTATCTTCCATCACGATCAACTGCAAAGCATGTTTTTATGGAGCAGCGGCACGCTAACCCAAACCGACTGGAGCGGCGTACAGCGACTGTGGCCACAGCTGCTGGGCGGCGTGATGCTGACTCTGCTGCTGTTGCGTCCAATGACGCTGATGGGACTGGATGACGGCGTGGCGCGTAACCTCGGTCTGGCGTTGTCGCTGGCGCGCCTGGCGGCCTTATCGCTGGCGATTGTCATCAGCGCCTTGCTGGTTAACGCGGTTGGGATTATCGGCTTTATTGGCCTCTTTGCACCGCTGCTGGCGAAAATGCTCGGCGCGCGGCGTCTGTTGGCGCGTCTGATGCTGGCCCCGCTGATTGGTGCGTTGATCCTCTGGCTCTCTGACCAAATCATTCTGTGGCTGACCCGCGTATGGATGGAGGTCTCCACCGGTTCGGTGACGGCGCTGATTGGCGCGCCATTGCTGCTGTGGTTGTTGCCGCGCCTTAGAAGTATGAGCGCACCGGATATGAATGCCAGCAACCGTATCGCCGCGGAGCGTCAGAATGTACTGATGTTTGCGCTGGCGGGCGGGGTGGTTTTGCTGCTGACTCTGGTGGTGGCGCTGTCGTTTGGCCGCGATGCGCACGGCTGGACATGGGCCAGCGGCGCGATGCTGGATGAACTGATGCCCTGGCGCTGGCCACGTATTCTGGCGGCGTTGATTGCCGGGGTGATGCTGGCGGTAGCGGGCTGTATTATTCAGCGTCTGACCGGAAACCCAATGGCGAGCCCGGAAGTTCTGGGCATTAGCTCCGGCGCGGCATTTGGCGTGGTGTTAATGCTGTTTCTGGTCCCCGGAAATGCCTTTGGCTGGCTGCTGCCCGCAGGGAGTCTCGGGGCTGCGGTCACCTTGCTTATCATTATGATTGCCGCCGGGCGCGGTGGTTTATCGCCGCACCGTATGCTGCTGGCAGGGATGGCGCTCAGTACGGCGTTTACTATGTTGTTGATGATGCTGCAGGCCAGCGGCGATCCGCGTATGGCGGGCGTGCTGACCTGGATCTCCGGCTCAACTTATAACGCGACGGGCGAACAGGTACTGCGCACCGGAATTGTGATGGTTATCCTGCTGGCGCTGACACCGCTGTGTCGTCGTTGGCTGACGATTTTACCGCTCGGCGGCGATACGGCGCGTGCGGTGGGTATGGCGATCACGCCGTCACGCGTGGGGTTACTGCTGTTGGCTGCGGGACTGACGGCGACAGCAACCATGACCATTGGACCGTTGAGTTTTGTCGGGCTGATGGCTCCGCATATTGCCCGAATGATGGGGTTTCGTCGGGCGATGCCGCATATGCTGATTTCGGCGCTGGCGGGAGGTGTGCTGCTGGTCTTTGCTGACTGGTGCGGCAGGATGGTGCTGTTTCCGTATCAGATCCCGGCGGGATTACTGTCGACGTTTATTGGCGCGCCGTACTTTATCTATCTGCTACGTAAGCAGAGTCGCTGAGGTTTATCCCTTCTATCTAGGTTGCGTCGCCATTCGGCAATAAAAAAGCCGGGTGGCGGCTTCGCCTTACCCGGCCTACGTTATTTCTGGACGTTCTCTTTTACAATTTCGCAAACACCCGGCGCGCGGCGTCGATGGTGTTATTGATATCGTCTTCACTGTGCGCGACGGACATAAAGCCCGCTTCGAAGGCGGACGGCGCCAGGTAAATCCCTTCATCCAGCATCATGTGGAAGAAACGCTTGAAGCGTTCAACGTCGCATGCCATCACATCCTGATAGCAGGTCACGGTTTCTGCATCGGTGAAGAAAATCCCGAACATCCCGCCCACATGGTTAACCACCAGCGGAATATTCGTCTCTTCGGCGGCTTCCAGCAGACCTTCCGCCAGACGCGTCGTCAGTTCGTTCAGCGTTTCATGAATACCTGGCTGGGCCACTTCGTTCAGACAAGCAAAACCTGCTGCCATCGCAATCGGGTTACCTGAAAGCGTACCCGCCTGATAAACCGGACCGGTCGGCGCCAGCGCGTCCATCACATCACGGCGACCGCCGAATGCGCCAACGGGCATCCCGCCACCGATGATTTTGCCAAGGCAGGTCAGATCCGGAACGACGCCGTAATAATCCTGCGCACCGGCTAGCGCCACGCGGAAACCGGTCATGACTTCATCGATGATCAACAGTGCGCCAAACTCATCACACAGGGCACGCAGGCCCGGCAGGAATTCTGGCAGCGGCGGGATGCAGTTCATGTTGCCTGCGACCGGCTCAACGATAATGCAGGCGATCTCCTGCGGATACTGTTCAAATGCCGCACGAACTGAAGAGAGATCGTTGTAGGTGCAGGTCAGGGTGTGTTTCGCGAAATCGGCTGGAACGCCCGGGGAGTTTGGCTGACCCAGCGTTAACGCGCCGGAACCAGCTTTAACCAGCAGGCAGTCGGCATGACCGTGATAGCAACCTTCAAATTTGATGATCTTATCGCGACCGGTGAAACCGCGCGCCAGACGGATGGCGCTCATCGTCGCTTCCGTACCGGAGTTCACCATACGCACCATATCCATGGTCGGCACAAGTTCAGTGACCAGCTCCGCCATTTTCACTTCCATCTCGGTCGGCGCGCCGAAGCTTAAACCGCGCTCCGCGGCTTCAATCACCGCATTGCGAATTGCCGGGTGGTTATGGCCCAGTACCATCGGTCCCCAGGAACCGACGTAATCGACATAGGCTTTACCATCGACATCGTACAGATACGCGCCGTCCGCTTTTTCGATAAACAGCGGAGTACCACCCACGCCAGTAAAGGCGCGAACGGGGGAGTTAACGCCGCCAGGGATAAGTTCGCGTGCTGCGCTGTAGAGATTTTCAGACTTACTCATGGATGGGGTCCTGGTTCGTAGAAAAAGTAAATGCCCGCTATTCTAGTTATTCAGAGAAGGTTATGAAAGTTTTACGCATTTGAAACAATGCGATTTGCAGGGGATTTTCGTGAAATGTGCGAGTAGAATGCCGATTCCGTATTTGTATTACCAATTAATGATCATCTGATGAAGACTGACTCTCCCTCTTTTGAAGCACAACAAATTGTGCGTTTACGCCGCAGGGATCAAATCCGTCGACTCCTGGAACGCGACAAAACGCCGATGGCGATCCTGTTGATGGCCGCCGTTGTCGGTACCGTGACGGGGCTTGTTGGCGTGGCATTTGAGAAAGCGGTGACCTGGGTGCAAAATCAGCGCATTGGCGCACTGGCCCAGGTTGCGGACCATGCCATTCTGCTGTGGCCGCTGGCGTTTATTCTCTCTGCATTGCTGGCGATGGTCGGCTATTTTCTGGTTCGTAAATTTGCGCCGGAAGCGGGAGGCTCGGGGATCCCTGAGATTGAAGGCGCGCTGGAAGAGCTACGACCTGTGCGCTGGTGGCGCGTTCTGCCGGTGAAATTTATTGGCGGCATGGGCACGCTGGGAGCCGGTATGGTGCTCGGGCGAGAAGGGCCGACCGTACAGATAGGCGGGAACATTGGGCGCATGGTGCTGGATATTTTCCGCATGCGCAGCGCCGAAGCGCGACATACCCTGCTGGCCACCGGTGCGGCTGCGGGTTTGTCGGCGGCTTTTAATGCGCCTCTGGCGGGGATCCTGTTCATTATTGAAGAGATGCGCCCGCAGTTTCGCTATAACCTCGTCTCGATCAAAGCCGTGTTTACCGGCGTTATTATGTCGAGCATTGTGTTTCGTGTGTTCAACGGTGAAGCACCGATTATTGAAGTCGGAAAGCTGTCTAATGCGCCGGTAAATACGCTGTGGCTGTATCTTGTGCTGGGGCTTATTTTTGGCTGTGTCGGGCCGTTGTTCAACACCATGGTGTTGCGTACCCAGGATATGTTCCAGCGCTTCCACGGCGGTGAAATTAAAAAATGGGTGCTGATGGGTGGCGCGATTGGTGGCCTGTGCGGGATCCTGGGATTAATTAAACCGGAAGCGGCAGGCGGCGGGTTTAACCTGATTCCTATCGCCGCGGCGGGTAATTTTAGCGTCGGTTTACTGCTGTTTATATTTATTACCCGGGTGATCACCACGCTGTTGTGCTTCTCGTCCGGCGCGCCCGGTGGGATTTTTGCCCCGATGCTGGCGTTGGGCACATTACTTGGCACCGCGTTCGGTATGGCCGCGGCGGCCTCTTTTCCACAGTATCATCTGGAGGCCGGAACCTTTGCCATTGCCGGAATGGGGGCTTTGCTGGCGGCTTCGGTACGTGCACCGCTAACCGGTATTGTACTGGTGCTGGAGATGACCGATAACTATCAGCTCATTTTGCCAATGATTATTACCTGTCTTGGCGCAACACTATTAGCCCAATTTATGGGTGGAAAGCCGCTATACTCGACTATCCTTGCCCGCACGCTGGCAAAACAGGAAGCGGAGCAAGCGGCAAAAAGCCAGAGTACCGCCGCTGGCGAGAATACTTGAACGAAATACCAGGGTATTAGATAATGGCCTTAACCATTGGGTTATAATTTGCCCAATTGCCAATGTCGTTTGGAGCAAAATATGAGTGATGACGTAGCGCTGCCACTGCAATTTACTGAAGCAGCAGCCAATAAAGTAAAAAGCCTGATCGCTGACGAAGATAACCCGAATCTGAAATTACGCGTGTATATCACCGGCGGTGGTTGCAGCGGTTTCCAGTACGGTTTCACCTTTGATGATCAGGTGAACGATGGTGATATGACCATTGAGAAACAAGGTGTGGGTCTGGTGGTTGATCCGATGAGTCTGCAATATCTGGTAGGCGGCGCGGTTGACTATACCGAAGGTCTGGAAGGTTCCCGCTTCGTTGTGACTAACCCCAATGCGAAAAGCACCTGCGGGTGTGGTTCTTCTTTCAGCATCTGATTGCTGCCTGTAATACCGATGGTCTGATGGTGTAGGCCCGGTAAGCGTAGCGCCACCGGGCAATGTGCCGGTTGGCGGCGTAAACGCCTTATCCGGCCTACATGTTCTGCATCATCACATCAGCGCCCGTTATCATCCAGTGCAAACGTCGGCAATTTCAAATGCCAGCGAATGGCGGCAAGCCTAATCAGCAGGGTGACGATCATCCCCATCATACTGGCGTTTTCCAGCGATACATTAAAGGTATAAAACGCTGTCGCATGCACGATCCCGCCGATAATACATGCCGTGGCGTAGATTTCGGTGCGCAGAATCATCGGGACTTCACGAGCTAACACGTCGCGAATGATCCCGCCGCCGACGCCGGTAATCACCCCCATACAGATCGCCACCAGGGGGCCCGTCCCGGCGAGAAATGCTTTATTGACGCCAATCCCCACGAACACAGCCAGGCCAACGGCATCCAGCACCGGAAGGATCCACTTCGGTAAACGTCGTGGCTGACGTACCAGCAGGATTGTCAGCATGCTGGTGATCATTGCCACCACCAGATCGGTGGGATCCTTAACCCAAAATACCGGCCCATGATCCAGCGCCATATCGCGGATCGTACCGCCGCCAACGGCGGTAACCACCCCGAGTACCAGGACGCCAAACGGGTCCATTCGCAATTTTCCGGCCAGTAAGACGCCAGAGATAGCAAATACCGCGGTACCGACAATATCCAGCCAATAGACGAGCATTTTTAAATCCTCACAACAGACCTGGTGGGGGCAGGCGCTAATTTATCTGTGAAAGCGCATTACAGAGTTGTTTTGCGGCGAGGATAATACGCGGGCTCGCGCGTTCGAACCAGTCACTATTAAGTGTAATAATGGGTATTTTTAGCTGGTTTCCCCAGTATTGTTCAATTTTCAGAGTTTCGCCTGGCCCTCCGGTTGCAACAATAGCCTGGGGCGCTCGTGCCAGGACCTGCTCACGGCTAACCTGTGGCCAAGGGACCCGACTGCCGGCAAAGATGTTTTCTCCACCGCATACCTCAAGAACTTCGTGCTGAATGGAGCCTTTTCCACTGGTAAACAGAGGATTTGCGCCAAACTGGAGAAACACGCGTTTTTTCGGTTTGTTGGCATACTGAGATTTTAGTAAAGCATAGTCATCAAGCATGGTTTGCGCCGCCTGTTTAGCCTGCTCAGGCTTTGGGCTCCACGCTGCCAGCTGGCGGAGCGCATCGGCGACCTGCTCGATGGTTACGGCGTCCACCCAGATGACCTTAATTCCCAGGGCGGTCAGCTGATTCACCTGCCGCTCAGCATTTCCCCCGCGCCAGGCGACGACTAAATCCGGTTTAAGCGCCACAATGCGTTCAAGGTTCATACCTTGCCAGGTGGAAACCTCCTCGATATTTTTGGCCGCTGGCGGGTAGTTTGAGTAGCTGCTGACGCCTACGGGTGTAATGCCGGCGGCAAAGGCGAGTTCGGTATTGGCAGGAGAAAGCGTCACAACACGCGGTGCGGCGTACAGGAACGCCGGAAGAGTGAAAAGCAGGGCGACCAGCGCCCTGGAGAGTAATTTAGCCATGCGCCAGTTTCTGTACCAGCGTTTCAACCATCAGGCTTGACTGTTTCGCGGCAACAACCAGGAACTCGTCAAAGCTGAGATGGGACTGCTGATCGGCGACGTCAGAGATGGCGCGAACCACGACAAACGGCACATTGAAGTTATGGCAAACATGCGCAATCGCGGTCGCTTCCATTTCAACGGCAATGGCCTGCGGGAAGTTATGCTTAATTTTAGCCAGACCCACGGAGCCATTAATGAAGGCATCGCCGCTGACGATTAGTCCGCGAACGGCGTTCAGATTGAGTTGCGCAATGCAGGATTCTGCTGCAGCAATCAGCGCAGGATCGGCTTTAAAACCAGCCGGGCAGCCCGGTAACTGACCAAATTCATAGCCAAAGGCGGTGACGTCGGCATCGTGATAGCGCGCTTCGTCAGAAACCACGATATCGCCGACTTTCAGCGTAGAAGCCAGGCCGCCCGCGGAACCGGTGTTAATGATGGCATCCGGCTTGCAGCGTTCAAGCAGCAGCGTAGCGCCCAGCGCCGCCGCCACTTTACCGATACCTGATTTCAGTAGCGCAACCTCTGTACCGTTCAGTTGGCCGGTGTAAATTTCACAACCGCCGAGAGAGAGGGTCTGACGGTTTTCGATTTTGTCACGCAGCAGCGTAACTTCTTCTTCCATTGCACCAATGATGCCGATTTTCATAGATTTACTCGCGATAAGCCAGATTTGAGGGCATAGTCTATCATGCGCTTAAGGGGTAGCGCATTTCTCAGGCGGGAGAGGATATGGTACAGATCGATTTCCGAAAAAAAATAAACTGGCATCGTCGTTACCGTTCGCCGCAGGGCGTGAAGACGGAGCATGAGATCCTGCGTATTTTCGAAAGCGATCGTGGACGTATTATCAATTCTCCGGCTATTCGCCGACTGCAACAAAAAACCCAGGTCTTTCCGCTGGAGCGTAACGCGGCGGTGCGCACGCGCCTGACGCACTCGATGGAAGTTCAGCAAGTTGGGCGCTATATCGCTAAAGAGATCCTCAGCCGACTGAAAGAACTAAAACTGCTGGAGCAGTATGGTCTGGATGAACTGACGGGACCGTTTGAGAGTATTGTCGAAATGTCGTGCCTGATGCATGACATTGGCAATCCGCCGTTTGGTCATTTTGGTGAAGCGGCGATTAATGACTGGTTCCGCCAGCGGCTGTATCCCGCCGACGCGGAAAGTCAGCCTCTCAGCGATGACCGCTGCCTGGTGGCGGCGTTACGTTTGCGCGAAGGCGAAGAGTCGCTGAATGATATTCGCCGTAAGGTGCGCCAGGACCTGTGCCATTTTGAAGGTAATGCCCAGGGGATTCGTCTGGTGCATACTTTGATGCGTATGAATCTTACCTGGGCTCAGGTTGGTGGTATTTTAAAATATACCCGTCCGGCGTGGTGGCGTGGAAGTACGCCTACGACGCATAACTATTTAATGAAGAAACCGGGCTATTACCTTTCTGAAGAACCGTATATTGAACGGTTACGTAAAGAATTATCATTAGCGCCCTACAGTCGCTTTCCATTAACCTGGATAATGGAAGCTGCCGATGATATCTCTTATTGCGTGGCCGACCTGGAAGATGCCGTTGAGAAAAGAATCTTTAGCGTCGAACAACTTTATCACCATCTGCATGAGGCGTGGGGGCATCACGAAAAAGGTTCCCTGTTTAGCCTGGTTGTTGAGAATGCCTGGGAGAAATCACGTTCAAATACATTAAGCCGGAGCACGGAAGATCAGTTCTTTATGTATTTACGCGTCAATACGCTGAATAAACTGGTGCCGTATGCAGCCCAGCGGTTTATTGATAATTTACCGCAGGTTTTTGACGGCAGCTTTAATCACGCCCTGTTAGAAGATGCCAGTAGCTTTAGTCAGTTGCTGGGGGTCTATAAAAATGTGGCGGTAAAACACGTATTTAGTCATCCGGACGTTGAGCAGTTGGAATTGCAGGGGTATCGGGTGATCAGCGGGTTGCTGGAGATCTATCAGCCTTTATTAAAAATGTCCCAGTCAGATTTTACTGAGCTGGTCGACAATGAAAGAGTTAAACGTTTTCCTATCGAATCACGATTATTTCAGAAGTTGTCTACTCGCCATCGCCTTGCTTATGTCGAGGCGGTTAGTAAAATATCAACGGGTTGCGCTGAGTTTTCGGTAATGGAATATTATTATCGCTGCCGGCTGATTCAGGATTATATCAGCGGGATGACCGATCTGTATGCCTGGGATGAATATCGTCGCTTGATGGCCGTAGAACAATAAATACTCATTTGTAAAGACGGCCAATAAAATTTTACTTTTTCCTTAAACTCAATTCTGGAACTTAGCGCTATAAAACGACTCTGACGTATACAGCAATTTTGCGTTACCTGTTAATCGAGAACGAAACACATGAAAAAAACCACATTAGCAATGAGTGCACTGGCTCTGAGTTTAGGTTTGGCGTTGTCCCCCCTGTCTGCCACAGCGGCTGAGACGTCGTCTTCAGCAATGACCGCCCAACAGATGCCAAGCCTGGCCCCGATGCTCGAAAAAGTGATGCCATCGGTGGTAAGTATTAACGTCGAGGGGAGCACGACGGTAAATACGCCGCGTATGCCGCGTAATTTCCAGCAGTTCTTCGGTGATAATTCACCATTCTGCCAGGACGGTTCACCGTTCCAGAGTTCACCGTTCTGCCAGGGCGGCGCGCCGGGCGCTGACAACGGCGGCGGCCAGCAGCAGAAATTTATGGCGCTGGGTTCCGGTGTAATTATTGATGCCGCGAAAGGGTATGTCGTGACCAACAACCACGTGGTGGATAACGCCACGGTGATTAAGGTTCAGTTGAGCGATGGCCGTAAATTTGATGCGAAGATTGTGGGTAAAGATCCGCGCTCCGATATCGCGCTGATCCAAATTCAGGATCCGAAAAACCTGACGGCGATTAAGCTGGCAGATTCCGACGCGCTGCGTGTGGGTGATTACACCGTAGCAATTGGTAACCCGTTTGGCCTCGGTGAGACCGTGACCTCCGGTATTGTTTCTGCGCTGGGCCGTAGCGGCCTGAACGCGGAAAACTACGAAAACTTTATTCAGACGGATGCCGCGATCAACCGGGGTAACTCCGGTGGCGCACTGGTTAACCTGAACGGTGAGCTGATCGGTATTAACACCGCGATCCTTGCGCCGGACGGCGGTAACATCGGTATCGGCTTTGCAATCCCGAGCAACATGGTGAAAAACCTGACGTCACAGATGGTTGAGTTTGGTCAGGTTAAACGCGGTGAGCTGGGTATTATGGGTACCGAGCTGAGCTCTGAGCTGGCGAAAGCGATGAAAGTTGATGCTCAGCGTGGCGCATTTGTCAGCCAGGTGATGCCGAACTCTTCCGCAGCGAAAGCAGGTATTAAAGCCGGGGATGTGATTACCTCCCTGAACGGTAAACCGATCAGCAGCTTCGCCGCCCTGCGTGCGCAGGTGGGTACGATGCCGGTAGGCAGCAAAATTAACCTTGGCCTGTTGCGTGACGGTAAGCCGGTCACTGTGAATCTGGAACTGCAGCAGAGCAGCCAGACTCAGGTTGATTCCAGCTCTATCTTCAAAGGCATTGAAGGGGCTGATATGAGCAACAAAGGCCAGGACAAAGGGGTCGTGGTCAGCGAGGTGAAAGCGAATTCTCCGGCTGCACGGATTGGCCTGAAGAAAGGGGATGTGATTATCGGTGCGAACCAGCAGCCGGTGAAAAATATCGCCGAACTGCGCAAAATCCTCGACAGCAAACCAGCTGTACTGGCGCTGAACATTCAGCGTGGTGACAGCTCCATCTATCTGTTGATGCAGTAATCTCCCTAAACCCCTTCCTGCACAGGAAGGGGTTTCTTTTTGTGATACTTCCCACAACTCCATACTTCTCCCTCTCGCTTTGTGCAGTTGCACAATGCCGCCGCTTATTATCTTCCCTATGCTTGAGCTCTGCTCACAGGAGGGGTTTATGGCTGGCTGGCATCTTGATACCAAAATGGCGCAGGATATCGTAGCGCGAACCATGCGCATCATTGATACCAATATCAACGTAATGGATGCCCGCGGGCGGATCATTGGCAGCGGCGATCGCGAACGAATTGGTGAATTGCACGAAGGCGCGCTGCTGGTGCTTTCGCAAGGTCGGGTGGTCGATATTGACGATGCGGTAGCCCGGCATTTACATGGAGTGCGTCAGGGGATAAACCTGCCGCTGCGTCTGGAAGGCGAAATCGTTGGCGTTATCGGTCTTACCGGCGAGCCGGAACATCTGCGCAAGTATGGCGAACTGGTGTGCATGACCGCCGAAATGATGCTGGAACAGTCGCGTCTGATGCATCTGTTAGCGCAGGATAGCCGTCTGCGTGAAGAGCTGGTGATGAACCTGATTCAGGCGGAAGAGAATACCCCGGCACTGATGGAATGGGCACAGCGATTGGGCATTGATTTGAACCAGCCGCGCGTGGTGGCGGTAGTGGAGGTCGACAGCGGTCAGCTTGGCGTTGATAGTGCGATGGCGGAGCTACAGCAATTGCAGAACGCGTTAACTACACCCGAACGTAATAATCTGATTGCGATTGTTTCTCTGACCGAGATGGTGGTGCTGAAACCAGCGCTCAATCAGTTTGGCCGCTGGGACGCTGAAGATCATCGCAAGCGCGTTGAGCAACTGATTGCCCGCATGAAAGAGAATGGACAACTGCGTTTTCGCGTGTCGCTGGGCAACTATTTTACCGGGCCCGGCAGCATTGCCCGTTCGTATCGTACGGCGCGCACCACCATGATGGTCGGCAAGCAGCGGATGCCGGAAAGCCGGAGCTATTTCTATCAGGACTTGATGCTGCCGGTGCTGCTGGACAGCCTGCGCGGCGGCTGGCAGGCCAATGAGCTGGCGCGCCCGCTGGTAAGGCTGAAAGCGATGGATAACAACGGTTTGCTGCGTCGAACATTATCGGCATGGTTTCGACATAACGTTCAGCCGCTGGCGACCTCAAAAGCATTGTTTATTCACCGCAATACGCTGGAGTATCGCCTGAACCGTATTTCAGAGCTGACCGGGCTGGATCTGGGGAATTTTGACGATCGACTGCTGCTGTATGTGGCGTTGCAGCTGGATGAGCAGCATTGATTAATTGCCTGATAAGCGTAGCGCTATCAGGCAACAATCTACTTATTTGCGCGTCAGTTTTTCCAGATCGGCTTCAATCTCGCTGATCTTGTTGGTCACGACGCTTTCCAGATGACGTAAATCATCGAGGATCTTGCGTTTAAGATCGACTTCGCTGCGATCTCGCTGGCAGATCTGATCCAGTTCGTCGATCACGTAGCGCAGGTTGGGACTGATCTCCTGCACTTCTTTGTAACCCTGACCGACGCCATCGGCGACAACCGTTTTACGCTGACGGGGATATTTGAACTTCACGCTCTTGGCAAAAAACTCGCCTTTATCCTTCTGGAAATAGATTTTCAGGATATCGTTGTTGGCTTCTTGCCGCAGGCTGTAACGATCGATCTCTTCAGGATTAGTAATGCCCAGACTTTTCAGATTGTCATACATAGCGGTACCCTTAAGCTCACTATAACCATTGAATAATTAACGAAAAGCCTTGTTTATGCCACTCGCAGATGTAAAAAAAGCGGGCTAAGCCCGCTTTTTCAAATCGCTGTTAGTCGATGGTGCGTAACAGTTCGTTGATTCCCACTTTGCCACGCGTTTTGGCATCGACTTTCTTCACAATCACCGCGCAGTACAGGCTGTATTTGCCATCTTTCGACGGCAGGTTGCCGGAGACGACCACGGAGCCCGCTGGAACGCGGCCGTAATGCACTTCGCCGGTTTCGCGATCGTAAATACGGGTGCTCTGGCCGATATACACACCCATGGAAATGACAGAGCCTTCTTCGACGATCACGCCTTCAACCACTTCAGAGCGCGCGCCGATGAAGCAGTTGTCTTCGATGATGGTCGGGTTAGCCTGCAACGGTTCCAGTACGCCACCAATACCAACGCCACCGGACAGGTGTACGTTCTTACCGATTTGCGCACAGGAACCCACGGTCGCCCAGGTATCAACCATCGTACCTTCATCAACATAAGCGCCGATGTTCACGTAAGACGGCATCAGCACGGTGTTACGGGCGATAAACGCGCCCTGACGCACTGCCGCAGGCGGAACCACGCGGAAACCTTCTTTCTGGAAGCGCGCTTCGTCGTAGTTGGCGAATTTCATCGGCACTTTATCGAAGTAACGGCTTTCCGCACCCTCGATAACCTGATTATCGTTAATACGGAAAGAGAGCAGGACCGCCTTTTTCAGCCACTGATGCGTGACCCACTGACCCTCAATCTTTTCTGCGACGCGCAGTGCACCGGAATCCAGTAAAGAAATAACCTGATTCACCGCTTCGCGGGTTACGGTATCTACATTTGCCGGAGTAATGTCGGCACGGCGCTCGAAAGCGGACTCAATAACGTTCTGTAACTGCTGCATTGTTAAACTCTTTCCATAATAAATAAAAACATTACCCTTTATCGTTTGGATTGAGGGCCTCTGTCAACCGTTGATGCACTTCCTGCTGCAGCTCATTATTAAGGGCGCGCCGGTCGGCGGTGGCGATTATGAATAAATCTTCTACTCGCTCGCCAATAGTTGTAATTCGGGCGCCATGCAGCGAAATTCCCAGATCGGCAAAAATCTGCCCGACCCGCGCCAGCAGCCCTGGCTGGTCGAGAGCGATAAGCTCAAGAAATGATTTTCGGTCGGTATGGGTCGGCAGAAAAGTGACCTCGGTATCGACGGTAAAGTGACGTAATTTTGCCGGCTGGCGACGCGGTTGCGGCGGCTGCCAGCTACGCTGGGTGATCGCCTGTTCAAGCCCAAAACGGATCGCTTCGTGTCGGTCTGACGACAGCGGGCTACCGTCTGGTTCCAGCACAATGAACGTATCCATCGCCATCCCATCGCGGGTGGTGAAAATCTGCGCATCGTGGACGCTAAGGTTGCGCCTGTCCAGTTCGGCGCAGACGGCAGCAAACAGGTAAGGGCGGTCAGGGCTCCAGATGAAAATTTCCGTCCCGCCTCGCGTAGCCTGCGGGCTGAGCAGGATCAGCGGCTTGCTGAGATCGTGTTGCAGCAGATGACGCGCATGCCAGGCCAGCTGATTTGGGCTGTGACGTACAAAATAGTTGGCGCGACAGCGCGACCAGATATGGTGTAGCGCTTCTTCATCAATGTTGTCCATGCGCAGTAGCGCCAGCGCCTGAAGCTGATGATGACGTACGCGCTCACGCATATCCGGCGTGTTTTGCATCCCGCGCCGTAACTGTTTTTCCGTCGCGAAGTACAGCTCGCGCAGCAAGCTTTGTTTCCAGCTATTCCACAACGTTTCGTTGGTGGCGCAAATATCTGCGACGGTCAGGCACACCAAAAAGCGCAGACGATGTTCCGTTTGCACCTCTTCGGCGAATTGCTTAATGACTTCGGGATCCTGAATATCGCGGCGCTGAGCGGTAACCGACATTAGCAAATGCTGGCGCACCAGCCACACGATCAGTTGCGTTTCGCGGGAGTTCAGACCGTGCAGTTCGGCGAATTTGAGCACATCCTGGGCGCCGAGAACCGAGTGATCGCCGCCGCGACCTTTGGCGATATCGTGGAACAGCGCGGCAATCAGAATCAGCTCCGGCTGTCGTAGACGCGGCCACAGATCCACGCACAGCGGATGGCGCTGACGGGTCTCTTCGTTAGCAAAACTTTCCAGCTTGAGCATTACGCGAATGGTGTGTTCATCCACCGTATAGGCATGAAACAGGTCAAACTGCATTTGGCCGACAATATGCGACCATTGCGGCATATAAGCCCACAACACGCTGTGGCGATGCATAGGCAGCAGGCCGCGACTCACCGCGCCCGGATGGCGCAACATACTGAGAAACAGCGAACGCGCTTCCGGGATGTAGCACAGTGGCTGCGTTAAATGACGGCGGGCATGACGTAAATGGCGCAGCGTAGTGGAGTAAATTCCGCTGATCGCGCTATTACGCACCATGATGTAAAACATCCGCAATATCGCTTCGGGTTTGCGAATAAACAGGTCGTCGTCGCGCAGATCAATCAACGTGCCGCGCAGTTGAAAGTCGTCATCAATCGGACGTGGTTTTTCATCGGCGGGCAGGGCGAGGATCGCCTCGTCGAACAGTTGCAACAGCATGTGGTTCAGTTCGCTGACCCGTCGTGTGACGCGGAAATAGTCTTTCATCATCCGCTCGATAGGCTCATTGCCTTCACCGCCGTAGTTCAGGCGTTGCGCCACGCTGAGCTGACGATCAAACAGCAGACGGTTGTCGTAACGACTAACGACCAGATGCAGGGCAAAGCGAATGCGCCACAGGATATGCAAACATTCATTCAGCTCGGCACGTTCTGCCTGCGTCAAAAAGCCGAAACCGACCATTTCATCCAGTGAGGTGGCGCCAAAATGGCGGCGGGCCACCCATTGCAGGGTATGAATATCGCGCAGGCCGCCGGGGCTACTTTTGATATCCGGCTCCAGGTTGTAGCTGGTGCCGTGATAGCGCTGGTGGCGCTGATTCTGTTCTTCAACTTTGGCTGCGTAAAACTTATCGGACGGCCAGAAACCTTCGCTAAAAATATGCTTTTGTAGCTCAAGAAACAGCGCCACATCACCAATCAGCAGGCGTGTTTCAATCAGGTTGGTGGCGACGGTTAAATCTGACAATCCTTCCAGCAGACACTCTTCCAGCGTGCGCACGCTGTGCCCAACCTCGAGCCTCACGTCCCATAGCAGCGTTAACAGTTCGCCAACTTTTTCGGCCTGCGCGTCTGGTAGCTTTTTACGACTCAGGATCAGCAGGTCAATATCGGAAAGCGGATGCAGTTCGCCGCGCCCGTAACCGCCAACGGCAACCAGCGCCAGGTCGGCAATTTGACCGAAACCGGCTTCAATCCACAGACGTTGCAGTAACTGGTCAATAAACTCGGTGCGGGCCTCAATCAGCTGCTCTGCGGAAATCCCGCTGTCAAACGCGTCACCTAACCAGTGCTGGAAAGTGTCGATATGCGCTTTAATGCCGGGGCAGTTGAGATCGTGCTGCGGCCAGGTTCCGGGGTTCTGCGGTTGGCCTGGCAGGGTGGGGAGGGCAGTATTTGCGTGTTGTTCAGGAAGAGTATTCATTATGCGCCACCCATTAAAAAAGCCGGATGACGGCGTGAACGCCTTACCCGGCCTACGAAGTAGTACAATTTGTAGGCCTGATAAGATGCGGGTGCATCGCCATCAGGCAAAACATTATTCGTCGTGTGTGATAATCGCCGGGATGGTGTCATCCTTGCGTAATGTCAGAATTTCACAGCCTTTTTCCGTCACCACAATAGTATGCTCGTACTGAGCAGACAAGCTCCGATCTTTGGTTTTCACCGTCCACCCGTCTTTCATGGTGCGGATGCGGCAATCACCGGCATTCAGCATGGGTTCTACGGTGAAGGTCATGCCCGGCTGCAGTACCACACCGCCGTCGTCTGCATCGTAGTGCAGAACCTGCGGCTCTTCATGGAAGCCGCGACCGATGCCGTGACCGCAATATTCACGAACCACAGAGAAGCCTTCGCCTTCCGCGTATTTCTGAATCGCAGCGCCCAGCGTGCGCAGGCGAATACCCGGTTTTACCATCCGCAGCGCCAGATACAGGCTTTCCTGCGTGACGCGGCACAAACGCTCGCCCAGAATGGTTGGTTTGCCGACGATGAACATTTTCGAGGTATCACCGTGGAACTCGTCTTTAATCACGGTTACGTCGATGTTGACGATATCGCCGTCTTTCAGGAGCTTGGCGTCGTCCGGGATCCCATGGCACACCACTTCATTAATAGAGATGCACACGGACTTCGGATAACCGTGATAGCCCAGGCAGGCGGAAATGGCCTGCTGCTCATTCACGATGTAGTCATTACAGATGCGATCCAGTTCGCCGGTGCTGACGCCAGGCTTAACAAACGGTTCGATCATTTCCAGTACATCGGCGGCCAGACGGCCAGCGACGCGCATTTTTTCGATTTCTTCAGGGGTCTTGATTGAGATAGCCATGAATTCTGTCCATCAGTGCCGATGATATCGGCAATAATTGTTTAAGTGGTGCCAATGGTATCAGTCCGGCATACATGCTGCCAAATTGAGAATCATTCTGAACTTCGCCTTTCGTGCCACAGGTGCGTTGGCCGTAATTTTTCACTCCAGCCGCTTACAGCATGTAGGCTCCCGGAGATGCAAAAATTGGCTGCCTCCCTGTAACACGAAATTCATCGTTCATTCAGCACGCACCGCCAACAATTATTGGTGTCGGTAGCGTATTTGTGGTATAAAGCGCGCCGGACTTCCGATCCATTTGAAGACTACACACGATGGACGGGAGCGACAAATCTCACTTTGTGTAACAACACACACGTATCGGCACATATTCCGGGGTGCCCTTTGGGGTCGGTAATATGGGATGCGTGGAGGCTTAACCCCAACTTTTATATATAGAGGTTTTAATCATGGCAACTGTTTCCATGCGCGACATGCTCAAGGCTGGTGTTCACTTCGGTCACCAGACCCGTTACTGGAACCCGAAAATGAAGCCGTTCATCTTCGGTGCGCGTAACAAAGTTCACATCATCAACCTTGAGAAAACTGTACCGATGTTCAACGAAGCTCTGGCTGAACTGAACAAGATCTCTGCTCGTAAAGGTAAAATCCTTTTCGTTGGTACTAAACGCGCTGCAAGCGAAGCGGTGAAAGAAGCTGCTAACAACTGCGACCAGTTCTTCGTGAACCATCGCTGGTTGGGCGGCATGCTGACTAACTGGAAAACCGTTCGTCAGTCCATCAAACGTCTGAAAGATCTGGAAACTCAGTCTCAGGACGGTACTTTCGAAAAGCTGACCAAGAAAGAAGCGCTGATGCGTACTCGTGAGCTTGAGAAACTGGAAAACAGCCTGGGCGGTATCAAAGACATGGGCGGTCTGCCGGACGCTCTGTTCGTAATCGATGCTGACCACGAGCACATTGCTATCAAAGAAGCAAACAACCTGGGTATCCCAGTATTTGCTATCGTTGATACCAACTCTGATCCGGACGGTGTTGACTTCGTTATCCCGGGTAACGACGACGCAATCCGTGCTGTGACCCTGTACCTGGGCGCTGTAGCTACTACCGTTCGTGAAGGCCGTTCTCAGGATCTGGCTTCCCAGGCGGAAGAAAGCTTCGTAGAAGCTGAATAATAAGGCACGCTCGTTCGAGCCCCCTTATAAACCAGGTAGTATCACGTTTGGTTAGGGGCCCTTTAGGCCCCTTTTTCACTTTTAAATCTGTGCGGTTTCATGCCGGGCAGATCAAATCTTCCGAGGATTTTAGAATGGCTGAAATTACCGCATCCCTGGTAAAAGAGCTGCGTGAGCGTACTGGCGCAGGCATGATGGATTGCAAAAAAGCACTGACTGAAGCTAATGGCGACATCGAGCTGGCAATCGAAAACATGCGTAAGTCCGGCGCAATCAAAGCGGCGAAAAAAGCAGGCAACGTTGCTGCTGACGGCGTAATCAAAACCAAAATCGACGGCAACATCGCTTTCATTCTGGAAGTTAACTGCCAGACTGACTTCGTTGCTAAAGATGCTGGTTTCCAGGCATTTGCTGACAAAGTACTGGACGCTGCCGTTGCTGGCAAAATCACTGACGTTGAAGTTCTGAAAGCGCAGTTCGAAGAAGAACGTGTTGCTCTGGTTGCTAAAATCGGTGAGAACATCAACATCCGTCGCGTTGCTTCCCTGGAAGGCGAAGTTCTGGGTAACTACCAGCACGGTGCTCGTATCGGTGTTCTGGTTGCTGCAACTGGCGCTGACGAAGAGCTGGTTAAACAGCTGGCAATGCACGTTGCTGCAAGCAAGCCAGAATTCGTTAAGCCGGAAGACGTTTCTGCTGAAGTGGTAGAGAAAGAATACCAGGTTCAGCTGGACATCGCGATGCAGTCTGGTAAGCCGAAAGAAATCGCAGAGAAAATGGTTGAAGGCCGCATGAAGAAATTCACCGGCGAAGTTTCTCTGACTGGTCAGCCTTTCGTTATGGATCCGAGCAAATCTGTTGGTCAGCTGCTGAAAGAGCACAACGCTGATGTAACAGGCTTCATCCGCTTTGAAGTGGGTGAAGGTATCGAGAAAGTTGAGACTGACTTTGCAGCAGAAGTTGCTGCGATGTCCAAGCAGTCTTAATTTTTAAAGGAGCCGCCTGAGGGCGGCTTCTTTTTGTGTCTGGCTTGTAAATTCAGCGAACCGCTATAGTGGTCATGCTGAAAAGCGACATACAATGTCGCCGGAATTAATTCATCTCATTCGTTGACAGTCTCAGGAAAGAAACATGGCTACCAATGCAAAACCCGTCTACAAACGTATTCTGCTTAAGTTAAGTGGCGAAGCTCTGCAAGGTTCAGAAGGCTTCGGTATTGATGCAAGCATCCTTGACCGTATGGCTCAGGAAATCAAAGAGCTGGTTGAGCTGGGTATCCAGGTTGGCGTAGTGATTGGTGGTGGTAACCTGTTCCGTGGCGCTGGTCTGGCGAAAGCAGGGATGAACCGCGTTGTGGGCGACCACATGGGCATGTTAGCCACCGTCATGAACGGTCTGGCGATGCGCGATGCGCTTCACCGCGCCTATGTGAACGCTCGCTTGATGTCCGCAATTCCTCTGAATGGCGTGTGTGATAACTACAGCTGGGCGGAAGCAATCAGCCTGCTGCGTAACAACCGCGTTGTTATTTTGTCTGCGGGTACTGGCAATCCGTTCTTCACTACCGACTCTGCGGCTTGCCTGCGTGGTATTGAAATTGAAGCGGATGTGGTACTGAAAGCCACCAAAGTCGATGGCGTATTTACTGCTGACCCGGCTAAAGATCCAACGGCGACTATGTACGAACAGTTGACCTATGCTGAAGTACTGGATAAAGAGCTGAAAGTGATGGATCTTGCGGCGTTTACACTGGCTCGTGACCACAAATTACCGATTCGTGTCTTTAACATGAACAAACCGGGTGCGCTGCGCCGTGTTGTTATGGGTGAAAAAGAAGGCACGTTAATCACGGAATAATTCCCGTTGCGGCTAAATGCAGGTAATATTCCGCTTTAATGTCGCGGGATACGTCCCTCAAAATTAATCAAGACTATACTTGTCACATCTTGCGTGGTGGGTATGGTCTGACTGAAACAAGCTTTCAAGGATTCGTAACGTGATCAACGATATCAGAAAAGATGCTGAAGTACGCATGGACAAATGCGTCGAAGCGTTCAAAAACCAAATCAGCAAAATTCGCACGGGCCGTGCTTCTCCTAGCCTGCTGGATGGTATTGTCGTGGAATATTACGGCACACCGACCCCGCTGCGCCAGCTGGCAAGCGTAACGGTTGAAGATTCCCGTACCCTGAAAATCAACGTGTTCGACCGTTCTATGGGGCCAGCCGTTGAGAAAGCAATTATGGCTTCCGACCTCGGTCTGAATCCAAGTTCTGCGGGTTCCGACATCCGCGTTCCGCTGCCGCCGCTGACTGAAGAACGTCGTAAAGATCTGACCAAGATCGTGCGTGGCGAAGCTGAAGGCGCGCGCGTTGCCGTACGTAACGTACGCCGCGATGCCAACGACAAAGTGAAAGCGTTGTTGAAAGAAAAAGAGATCAGCGAAGATGACGATCGCCGTTCTCAGGACGACGTACAGAAACTGACTGACGCAGCTATCAAGAAAGTTGATGCGGCGCTGGCAGAGAAAGAAACGGAACTGATGCAGTTCTGATTCGCCTGTACGCTAAAAACGCCGCTTAGAAGGCCTGAGAAGGCTGGATGGCGGCGTTTTGCTTTTTTCTGTCTATATACTCTAAATATTCGAGTTGCAGGAAGGCGGCGACGCAGGGCATCCCCGGGAGCGTACACCTGTGCGTGACAGGGGTGAACGAGGAGAGCCAACGTACATGCAACTTGAAGTATGACGAGTAAAATTCTTCTGGATGTCTGATGAAGCAATTAACCATCCTGGGATCAACCGGTTCCATTGGTTGCAGTACGCTGGATGTAGTACGCCATAACCCGGAAAAATTTCGTGTTGCTGCGTTGGTGGCGGGTAAAAATGTCGTCCGTATGGTTGAGCAATGTCTGGAATTTTCTCCTCGCTATGCGGTAATGGACGATGAAAAAAGCGCTGCGTTGGTAAAAGCAGCTCTGCTGGAGCAGGGCAGTCGTACTGAGGTTATGAGCGGGCAGCAGGCTGCCTGTGATATGGCTGCGCTGGATGATGTTGATCAGGTTATGGCGGCGATTGTCGGCGCGGCGGGCTTGCTACCGACGCTGGCGGCAATCCGTGCGGGCAAAAGCATTTTGCTGGCGAATAAAGAGTCACTGGTGACCTGCGGGCGTCTGTTTATGGACGACGTGCAACGCCACAAAGCACAGCTTTTGCCGGTAGATAGCGAACATAACGCGATTTTTCAGAGTTTACCGCAACCTATCCAACACAATCTGGGATACGCTGACCTTGAGCAAAATGGCGTCATATCAGTTTTGCTTACCGGGTCTGGTGGCCCTTTCCGTGAAACGGCATTGCGCGATCTGGTTTCTATGACCCCCGATCAGGCATGTCGTCATCCGAATTGGTCGATGGGACGAAAAATCTCTGTCGATTCAGCCACCATGATGAATAAAGGTCTGGAATACATTGAAGCGCGTTGGTTATTTAATGCCAATGCAGGCCAGATGGAAGTGCTGATTCACCCGCAGTCGGTTATTCATTCGATGGTGCGTTATCAGGATGGTAGCGTTCTGGCGCAGTTGGGGGAACCTGATATGCGTACACCTATTGCTCATACGATGGCATGGCCAGAACGAGTGACGTCCGGCGTTAAGCCTGTCGACTTTTGCAAACTCAGTGCGTTGACGTTTTCCGCACCTGATTACCAGCGTTATCCATGCCTGAAACTGGCGATGGACGCGTTTGAGCAAGGGCAGGCGGCGACGACCGCTTTGAACGCAGCGAATGAAATTACCGTGGCCGCATTCCTGGCGCAGCAGATCCGATTTACCGATATTGCTGACCTGAATTTATCCGTACTGGATAAGATGGATTTGCAGGAGCCACAGAGCGTTGATGACGTGCTGAAGGTTGATGCTATCGCGCGGGAAGTCGCCAGAAAAGAAGTGATGCGACGCTCAAGCTGATGATAATCCCTCCTCGGAGAATCGCGCTATTTGTTAGCGTTGGGCTTCAGTGATATAGTCTGCGCCACTCGATCGCGGGTATTTGTTTTTTTCGGTCGGGTAAGCCGTGGTTTGACACGGCTTTTTTGTGGATGCACAAAATCATTCAGGTTGCATCAAGGTGGCAAGTGGATTAGTCCCCTGGAGCATACAAAGAGTATGTGACTTGGGCGAAGATCACAGCCGACGAAGGAGCAGCCTGAAGGATGAAGCGCAAAAGGCTTCAGTATTCCTGAGTACCGTATAATCCTTTCAGGGACTAAAAACGCGTTATGTTGTCTGCAACTAAACCATTAAGCGAAAATTTGCCAGCACATGGTTGTCGCCATGTAGCAATTATCATGGATGGCAATGGCCGCTGGGCGAAAAAGCAAGGGAAGATTCGCGCCTTTGGACATAAGGCCGGAGCAAAGTCCGTCCGCCGGGCTGTCTCTTTTGCTGCCAATAACGGTATTGATGCGTTAACGCTGTATGCCTTTAGCAGTGAGAACTGGAACCGACCTGCGCAGGAAGTGAGCGCGTTAATGGAGCTGTTTGTGTGGGCGCTTGATAGCGAAGTGAAAAACCTGCACCGCCATAACGTACGTCTGCGTATTATCGGGGATATCAGTCGATTTAACTCACGTTTGCAAGAACGGATTCGCAAATCAGAAGCGATTACCGCCCAGAATACCGGGTTGACGCTAAATATTGCAGCGAATTACGGTGGACGGTGGGATATAGTCCAGGGAGTCAGACAACTGGCACAACAGGTGCAGGATGGTCTGCTGCGTCCAGAGCAAATCGATGAAGAGATGCTGGGGCAGCAAATTTGTATGCATGAACTGGCTCCTGTGGATTTAGTGATAAGGACTGGGGGAGAGCATCGAATTAGTAATTTTCTGTTGTGGCAAATTGCTTATGCCGAACTTTACTTTACGGATGTTCTCTGGCCCGATTTCGATGAACAAGACTTTGAAGGTGCGCTGCATGCCTTTGCTAATCGTGAGCGTCGTTTCGGCGGCACCGAGCCCGGTGATGAAAAAGCCTGATGGGGGTCGCTTTTGCTGAAGTATCGCCTGATTTCTGCTTTTGTTTTAATACCCGTTGTCATCGCGGCGCTGTTTTTGCTGCCGCCGGTGGGGTTCGCCATTGTTACGCTGGCCGTCTGTATGCTGGCCGCCTGGGAATGGGGACAGTTAAGCGGTTTTACCACGCGTACGCAGCGAGTCTGGCTGGCTGTTTTGTGCGGGCTATTGCTGGCACTGATGCTATTTTTGTTGCCGGAATACCATCGCAATATTCATCAGCCGCTGGTTGAAGTATCGCTGTGGGCGTCGCTGGGCTGGTGGGGCGTGGCGCTGTTACTGGTGCTGTTTTATCCCGGCTCTGCGTCGGTCTGGCGTAATTCCAAAACATTACGCATAATTTTCGGCGTGTTAACCATAGTCCCTTTCTTTTGGGGAATGCTGGCGCTACGTGCATGGCACTATGATGAGAATCATTATAGTGGCGCGTTATGGCTGCTGTATGTCATGATCCTCGTCTGGGGAGCGGACTCGGGTGCCTATATGTTTGGTAAGCTATTTGGCAAACATAAGCTGGCGCCGAAGGTTTCTCCTGGTAAAACCTGGCAGGGTTTTATTGGCGGACTCGCCACTGCGGCCGTGATCTCATGGGGTTATGGCATGTGGGCGAATCTTGAGGTTGCGCCTGTCACCTTGCTTATTTGCTCCATCGTAGCAGCCCTGGCCTCCGTGCTGGGTGACCTGACCGAGAGTATGTTTAAGCGTGAAGCAGGTATTAAGGACAGTGGTCACTTAATACCAGGACACGGCGGTATTTTGGATCGTATTGATAGCCTGACGGCTGCGGTACCGGTCTTTGCCTGCCTGTTGTTACTGGTATTCAGGACGCTCTAACGGATGGTCTTATGCTGAGTATTCTCTGGAATCTGGCTGCATTCATCGTTGCACTTGGTGTGCTTATCACCGTGCATGAATTTGGTCATTTCTGGGTTGCACGGCGCTGCGGAGTCCGCGTCGAACGCTTTTCCATTGGCTTTGGAAAAGCGCTTTGGCGGCGTACCGATAAATCAGGTACGGAATACGTCATCGCCCTGATTCCCCTCGGCGGTTACGTCAAGATGCTGGATGAGCGCGCTGAACCGGTCGCACCGGAGCTGCGCCATTACGCTTTCAACAATAAAACGGTTGGACAACGCGCAGCCATCATCGCCGCAGGTCCGATTGCCAACTTCCTTTTTGCTATTTTCGCGTATTGGCTGGTGTTTATCATCGGTGTCCCTGGCGTTCGTCCGGTTGTTGGTGAAATAACACCCAACTCGATTGCCGCACAGGCGCAAATTCAGCCGGGTACGGAACTAAAAGCGGTTGATGGTATCGAAACCCCTGATTGGGATGCCGTGCGATTACAACTGGTATCCAAAATTGGCGATGAACATACGACTCTCAGCGTGGCGCAGTTTGGCGGCAACCAGCGGCAGGACAAAACGCTGGATTTACGCCATTGGGCATTTGAGCCAGACAAAGAGGATCCTGTTTCCAGTTTAGGGATTCGCCCACGCGGTCCGCAGATTGAATCGGTGCTGTCAGAAGTGCAGGTAAACTCCGCTGCAAGTAAGGCGGGTTTGCAAGCTGGCGACAGGATCGTTAAAGTCAATGGTCAGCCGCTGACGCAATGGATGACGTTCGTGACGCTGGTGCGCGATAATCCGGATAAGCCGTTAGCGCTAGATATTGAAAGACAAGGAAGTTCCTTGTCTTTAACGTTAACCCCAGATTCAAAACAGGTTAACGGGAAGGCAGAGGGTTTTGCGGGCGTGGTGCCTAAAGTTATTCCTCTGCCTGATGAGTATAAGACTGTACGCCAGTATGGGCCATTCAGCGCCATCCTCGAAGCCTCGGATAAAACGTGGCAGTTGATGAAGCTGACGGTCAGTATGCTGGGAAAATTGATTACCGGTGATGTAAAACTGAACAACCTCAGTGGGCCGATTTCTATCGCCCAGGGGGCTGGGATGTCAGCGGAGTTCGGGGTTATTTATTACCTGATGTTCCTTGCGCTTATCAGCGTGAACTTAGGGATAATCAACCTGTTTCCGTTGCCCGTTCTTGACGGGGGGCATCTGCTGTTCCTGGCGATTGAAAAGCTGAAGGGCGGTCCGGTATCCGAGCGGGTTCAAGACTTTAGTTATCGCATTGGCTCTATCTTGCTGGTGTTGTTAATGGGGCTTGCACTTTTCAATGATTTCTCTCGGTTGTAAGAGAGTGTTAGGAAGAACGCATAATAACGATGGCGATGAAAAAGTTGCTCATAGCGTCGCTGCTGTTTAGCAGCGCCACCGTATACGGTGCTGAAGGGTTCGTAGTGAAGGACATTCATTTCGAAGGCCTACAGCGAGTCGCCGTTGGTGCGGCTCTCCTCAGTATGCCGGTGCGCACAGGCGACACGGTTAATGATGAAGACATCAGTAATACCATTCGTGCTCTGTTCGCCACCGGTAACTTTGAGGATGTCCGCGTCCTGCGCGATGGTGATACCCTTCTGGTTCAGGTAAAAGAACGTCCGACGATTGCCAGCATCACTTTCTCCGGTAACAAATCGGTGAAAGATGACATGCTCAAGCAAAACCTCGAGGCTTCTGGTGTGCGTGTTGGCGAGTCTCTGGATCGCACTACGCTAGCCGATATCGAAAAAGGGCTGGAAGATTTCTACTATAGCGTCGGTAAGTACAGCGCCAGTGTGAAAGCGGTGGTAACGCCGTTGCCGCGTAACCGCGTTGACCTCAAGCTGGTCTTCCAGGAAGGCGTTTCGGCGAAGATCCAACAGATCAATATCGTCGGCAACCATGCTTTCTCGACCGACGAACTGATCTCTCACTTCCAACTGCGTGATGAAGTGCCGTGGTGGAACGTGGTGGGCGATCGTAAATACCAGAAACAGAAACTGGCGGGCGATCTTGAAACCTTGCGCAGCTACTATCTGGATCGCGGTTATGCTCGCTTCAATATCGATTCCACCCAGGTTAGCCTGACGCCGGATAAAAAAGGTATCTACATTACCGTTAACATCACTGAAGGCGATCAATACAAGCTTTCAGGGGTACAGGTGAGCGGTAACCTGGCTGGGCACTCCGCCGAAATTGAGACCCTGACCAAAATCGAGCCAGGCGAACTCTATAACGGCACCAAAGTGACCAAAATGGAAGATGATATCAAGAAGCTTCTGGGTCGCTATGGCTATGCCTATCCGCGCGTACAGTCGCAACCTGAAATCAACGACGCCGACAAAACCGTTAAATTACGCGTAAACGTGGATGCAGGTAACCGTTTCTACGTGCGTAAGATTCGTTTTGAAGGTAACGACACCTCTAAAGATTCCGTTCTGCGTCGCGAAATGCGCCAGATGGAAGGTGCCTGGTTGGGTAGTGATCTGGTCGATCAGGGTAAAGAGCGTCTGAACCGTCTGGGTTACTTTGAAACTGTCGATACCGATACTCAGCGTGTACCGGGTAGCCCGGATCAGGTTGATGTGGTCTATAAGGTTAAAGAGCGTAACACCGGTAGCTTTAACTTCGGCGTTGGTTACGGTACTGAAAGCGGCGTGAGCTTCCAGGCTGGCGTTCAGCAAGATAACTGGTTAGGTACCGGTTATTCAGTCGGGATCAACGGCACCAAAAACGACTATCAGACCTATACTGAGTTGTCTGTCACCAACCCATATTTCACCGTTGATGGGGTGAGCCTTGGTGGTCGCGTTTTCTACAATGACTTTAAAGCGGATGATGCAGACCTGTCCGACTATACCAACAAAAGTTATGGTACTGACGCAACGCTCGGCTTCCCGATCAACGAATACAACACCTTACGTGCGGGTGTGGGTTATGTGCATAACTCCTTGTCTAACATGGATCCACAGGTTGCAATGCAACGTTATCTGGTTTCAATGGGTAAGGATCCTGACGCTGATAGCTTTAAATCAGACGATTTCACCTTCAACTATGGGTGGACATATAACAAGCTGGACCGTGGGTACTTCCCAACGGAAGGTACGCGTGTCAACCTGAACGGTAAAGTAACCATTCCGGGTTCTGACAACGAATACTACAAAGCGACGTTGGATACCGCGACCTATGTGCCGATCGATGACGATCACAAATGGGTTGTTCTGGGTCGCACGAAGTGGGGCTATGGTGACGGCATCGGCAGCAAAGAGATGCCGTTCTACGAGAACTTCTATGCCGGTGGTTCCAGCACCGTGCGTGGTTTCCAGTCCAACACCATCGGTCCAAAGGCTGTCTATTTACCGGCTAATCGTTATAACAACGATAGCGATTACGATAACGAATGTGACGCCACCAATACTTCACCGTGTAAATCGGATGATGCGGTGGGCGGTAACGCCATGGCTGTCGCCAGCCTGGAATTCATTACCCCGACGCCGTTTATCAGCGACAAGTATGCCAACTCGGTCCGTACCTCGTTCTTCTGGGATATGGGTACCGTTTGGGATACGAATTGGGATTCAGCTAAGTACTCTGGTTATCCGGACTACAGCGATCCGAACAATATCCGTATGTCAGCGGGTATCGCTTTACAATGGATGTCCCCATTGGGGCCGTTGGTTTTCTCCTACGCCCAGCCGTTCAAGAAGTACGATGGAGACAAAGCGGAACAATTCCAGTTTAACATTGGTAAAACCTGGTAATTGTTCTTCGCAAAGGAATGTAGTGGTAGTGTAGCGATGACTTTAGGCGATCTTGCATGGGATCGCCTGGCCACGCAAAGAACTGTACCTTCGGGTGCAAATGGGATGGTAAGGAGTTAATTGTGAAAAAGTGGTTATTAGCTGCAGGTCTCGGTTTAGCGATGGCAACGTCCGCACAGGCTGCTGACAAAATTGCAATCGTCAACATGGGTAGCTTGTTCCAACAGGTTGCACAGAAGACGGGCGTTTCTGCTACGCTGGAAAACGAGTTCAAAGGCCGTGCCAGCGAACTGCAGCGTATGGAATCTGATCTGCAATCTAAAATGCAGCGTCTGCAATCCATGAAAGCGGGTAGCGATCGTACTAAGCTGGAAAAAGACGTCATGGCTCAGCGTCAGACTTTCTCTCAGAAAGCTCAGGCTTTTGAGCAGGATCGTGCGCGTCGTTCCAACGAAGAACGTGGCAAACTGGTTACTCGTATCCAGACAGCTGTGAAATCTGTTGCTAACAGTCAGAGCATCGATCTGGTTGTTGACGCAAACACCGTTGCATACAACAGCAGCGATGTAAAAGACATCACCGCTGACGTACTGAAACAGGTTAAATAAGTAATGCCTTCAATTCGACTGGCTGATTTAGCAGAGCAGTTGGATGCAGAATTACACGGTGATGGCGATATCGTCATCACCGGCGTAGCGTCCATGCAATCTGCGCAAACTGGCAATATCACGTTCATGGTAAATCCTAAGTACCGTGAACACTTAGGCGTATGCCAGGCCTCTGCCGTTGTGATGACGCAGGACGATCTTCCTTTTGCTAAGAGTGCAGCGCTGGTAGTGAAGAATCCCTACCTGACCTATGCACGTATGGCGCAAATCTTAGATACCACGCCGCAGCCCGCACAAAACATTGCACCGAGTGCAGTGATCGATGCGACGGCGAAGCTGGGTAATAATGTTTCTGTGGGCGCAAATGCGGTCATTGAGTCTGGCGTAGAACTGGGCGATAACGTCGTTATCGGCGCAGGCTGCTTCGTCGGAAAAAATACTAAAATCGGCGCAGGTTCACGCTTGTGGGCGAATGTGACGATTTACCACGACATTCAGATCGGTGAGAATTGCCTGATCCAGTCCAGCACTGTCGTCGGATCTGATGGATTTGGTTACGCGAACGATCGCGGTAACTGGGTGAAGATCCCGCAGCTTGGTCGCGTGATTATCGGCGATCGCGTCGAGATCGGCGCTTGTACCACCATTGACCGTGGTGCGCTGGACGATACTGTGATCGGTAATGGTGTTATCATTGATAACCAGTGCCAGATTGCGCATAACGTTGTGATTGGCGACAATACGGCGGTAGCCGGTGGCGTCATTATGGCGGGTAGCCTGAAGATTGGCCGTTACTGCATGATTGGCGGCGCCAGCGTGATCAATGGGCATATGGAAATATGCGATAAAGTCACGGTTACTGGCATGGGTATGGTGATGCGTCCTATCACCGAACCTGGCGTCTATTCCTCAGGCATTCCGCTACAGCCCAATAAGGTATGGCGTAAAACAGCTGCACTGGTGATGAATATTGATGATATGAGCAAGCGTCTCAAAGCGATTGAGCGCAAGGTTAATCAACAAGACTAAAGCACCGTTTTTGCATGTCTGACTTTTCGGCCTGTCCCATTCATACGATTGCGACAGGCCGTGTTATTATTGCCTTTTAGTATATTTTGACAGGAAGAGTATTTTGACTACTAACACTCATACTCTGCATATTGAAGAGATTTTAGAACTTCTGCCGCACCGTTTTCCGTTTCTGCTGGTTGACCGCGTGCTGGATTTTGAAGAAGGTCGCTTTCTGCGCGCAGTGAAAAATGTATCTGTTAACGAGCCTTTCTTCCAGGGCCACTTCCCGGGTAAACCTATTTTCCCTGGCGTACTGATTCTGGAAGCAATGGCGCAGGCCACTGGTATCCTCGCGTTTAAAAGCGTAGGGAAACTGGAACCAGGTGAACTGTACTATTTTGCGGGTATTGACGAAGCGCGCTTTAAGCGTCCTGTCGTGCCAGGCGATCAGATGATCATGGAAGTGACTTTCGAGAAAACGCGCCGCGGCCTGACCCGTTTTAAAGGGGTTGCGCTGGTCGACGGTAAAGTTGTGTGCGAAGCAACGATGATGTGTGCCCGTAGCCGGGAGGCCTGATACGTGATTGATAAATCCGCCTTTATTCACCCAACTGCCATTGTGGAAGAAGGCGCCAGCATTGGCGCTAACGCTCACATTGGCCCATTTTGTATTGTTGGACCCCATGTTGAAATTGGTGAGGGTACCGTACTGAAGTCTCACGTTGTCGTGAATGGCCATACAAAAATTGGTCGCGATAACGAGATCTATCAGTTTGCCTCCATCGGTGAAGTTAACCAGGATCTGAAATATGCTGGCGAACCGACCCGCGTGGAAATTGGCGATCGCAACCGCATCCGCGAAAGCGTCACCATTCATCGTGGCACAGTGCAGGGCGGTGGAGTGACGAAGGTGGGCAGCGATAACTTACTGATGATTAATGCGCACGTCGCGCATGATTGTACGGTAGGCAACCGCTGTATTCTGGCGAATAACGCCACGCTTGCCGGGCATGTGTCGCTGGATGATTTTGTTATCATCGGCGGTATGACTGCGGTGCATCAGTTCTGCATCATCGGCGCGCATGTGATGGTTGGTGGCTGTTCTGGCGTTGCTCAGGACGTGCCTCCATACGTTATCGCCCAGGGCAACCACGCAACGCCATTTGGCGTCAATATCGAAGGTCTGAAGCGTCGTGGATTCACCCGCGAAGCGATTACCGCGATTCGTAATGCCTACAAAGCGTTGTACCGTAGCGGTAAAACGCTGGAAGAAGTGAAACCGGAAATCGCGGAACTGGCGAAACAGTACCCTGAAGTTCAGGCTTTCAGCGACTTCTTTGAGCGCTCAACGCGTGGTCTGATTCGTTAATGACTGAGCAGCGTCCTTTAACGATTGCCCTCGTCGCCGGAGAAACCTCCGGCGATATTCTTGGTGCAGGGTTAATCCGTGCACTCAAGGCTCGCGTTCCCAATGCGCGTTTTGTTGGCGTGGCGGGTCCGCTGATGCAGGCCGAAGGCTGTGAAGCCTGGTACGAAATGGAAGAGCTGGCGGTAATGGGCATTGTTGAAGTGCTCGGACGCCTGCGCCGTTTACTGCAAATACGCGCCGATCTCACTCGCCGATTCACCGACTTAAAGCCGGATGTTTTCGTCGGTATTGATGCGCCTGATTTCAATATTACCCTCGAAGGTAACTTAAAAAAGCAGGGCATTAAAACCATTCATTACGTCAGCCCCTCTGTGTGGGCCTGGCGACAGAAACGCGTTTTCAAAATAGGCAGATCCACCAATATGGTGCTGGCCTTTCTGCCTTTCGAAAAAGCGTTTTATGACAAATTTAACGTCCCGTGCCGCTTTATCGGTCATACCATGGCAGATGCCATGCCGTTGGACCCGGATAAAAACGCGGCTCGCGATGCTCTGGGTATTCCCCATGACGCTCACTGCCTGGCGCTATTGCCAGGAAGCCGTGGCGCAGAAGTGGAGATGCTCAGCGCCGATTTTCTGAAAACGGCGCAGTTGTTACGCCAGCATTATCCAGATCTCGAAGTGGTAGTGCCGTTGGTGAATGCCAAACGTCGCGAGCAGTTTGAGCGCATTAAAGCTGAAGTTGCACCGGAGCTTTCCGTACATCTGCTTAATGGGATGGGACGTGAAGCGATGGTTGCCAGCGATGCCGCACTGCTGGCTTCCGGCACCGCTGCGCTGGAATGTATGCTGGCAAAATGCCCGATGGTGGTTGGCTATCGTATGAAACCTTTCACCTTCTGGCTGGCAAAGCGTCTGGTGAAGACCGATTACGTTTCGCTACCTAACCTGCTGGCGGGAAGAGAACTGGTTAAAGAGCTGTTGCAGGAAGAGTGCGAACCGCAGGCGCTGTCGCAAGCGCTGTTGCCGTTGCTGGCGAATGGCAAAACCAGCCATGCAATGCACGACACATTCCGTGAACTGCATCAGCAGATCCGTTGCAACGCTGATGAGCAGGCGGCGGATGCGGTCCTGGAGTTAGCGCAATGATTGAATTTGTATATCCGCATACGCATTTAGTGGCGGGTGTAGATGAAGTTGGACGTGGTCCTTTAGTCGGCGCGGTCGTCACTGCCGCCGTCATTCTGGATCCGGCTCGCCCTATTATCGGTCTTAACGACTCAAAAAAACTGTCGGAAAAACGTCGCCTGGCGCTATTCGATGAGATTAAAGAAAAAGCGTTAAGCTGGAGCCTGGGGCGTGCTGAACCACATGAAATCGACGAGTTGAATATTTTACATGCCACTATGCTGGCCATGCAGCGTGCGGTTGCGGGTCTGCATATAGCGCCGGAATACGTACTGATCGACGGCAATCGTTGCCCGGCATTACCGGTGCCATCGCTGGCGGTGGTAAAAGGTGATAGCTGTGTGGCGGAGATTAGCGCGGCGTCGATACTGGCAAAAGTCACTCGTGATGCTGAAATGGCGGCCCTGGATACGGTGTTCCCGCAGTATGGCTTTGCACAGCACAAAGGCTATCCAACCGCTTTTCATCTGGAAAAGTTGGCAATGCATGGCGCAACAGAGCACCATCGCCGTAGTTTTGGCCCCGTCAAACGCGCACTGGGACTCACGTCCTGATTCTTGTGTCGAAGGAATCTGAAGATGTCTGAACCTCGTTTCGTCCACCTGCGGGTGCACAGCGACTATTCCATGATCGATGGGCTGGCGAAAACCGGGCCGCTGGTGAAAAAGGCGGCCGCGTTAGGCATGCCTGCGCTGGCGATCACCGATTTTACCAACCTGTGTGGTCTGGTGAAGTTTTACGGAGCGGGTCACGGTGCGGGTATCAAGCCGATAGTTGGCGCAGATTTTCATGTCCGTAGCGATCTGCTGGGCGATGAACTCACGCAGCTCACCGTGCTGGCCGCAAACAATACCGGCTATCAGAACCTGACGTTGTTGATATCGAAAGCCTATCAGCGTGGTTATGGCGCAGAAGGGCCGGTCATTGACCGGGATTGGTTGGCCGAGTTAAAAGAAGGTTTGATTTTGCTCTCCGGCGGCCGCATGGGCGACGTTGGGCGCAGCCTGCTGCGCGGTAATAGCGCACTGGTTGATGAGTGCGTAGCGTTTTACGAAGAACATTTTCCAAATTGCTACTTCCTCGAGCTTATCCGCACCGGCAGGCAAGATGAAGAAAATTATCTGCATGCAGCGGTAGAACTGGCGGAAAGGCGTGGTCTTCCGGTGGTGGCGACCAACGATGTTCGTTTCCTTGAAACCGGTGATTTTGACGCGCATGAAATCCGCGTGGCAATCCATGACGGGTTCACCCTTGACGACCCGAAACGCCCGCGTAATTATTCGCCGCAGCAGTACATGCGTAGCGAAGATGAGATGTGCGAGCTGTTTTCCGATATTCCGGAAGCGCTGCAAAACACCGTTGAGATAGCTAAGCGCTGTAACGTGACGGTACGTCTGGGTGAGTATTTCCTGCCACAGTTCCCGACCGGTGATATGACCACCGAGGATTTCCTCGTGGCGAAATCGCGCGAAGGTCTGGAAGAACGTCTGGCGTTTTTGTTCCCGGACCCTGAAGTTCGCGCGCAGAAGCGCCCGCCTTATGACGAACGTCTGGAAGTTGAACTTAAAGTTATCAACCAGATGGGATTTCCTGGCTACTTCCTGATCGTGATGGAATTTATCCAGTGGTCGAAAGATAACGGCGTACCGGTAGGCCCTGGACGTGGTTCCGGTGCCGGCTCGCTTGTCGCCTATGCGCTGAAAATTACCGACCTGGATCCGCTGGAATTTGACCTGCTGTTCGAACGATTCCTGAACCCGGAACGTGTCTCAATGCCCGACTTCGACGTTGACTTCTGTATGGAGAAACGCGACCAGGTAATTGAACACGTGGCGGAAATGTACGGTCGTGATGCTGTTTCGCAGATTATTACCTTCGGTACGATGGCGGCCAAAGCGGTTATCCGTGACGTGGGGCGCGTGCTGGGACACCCGTACGGCTTCGTTGACCGTATTTCGAAACTGGTGCCACCCGATCCGGGCATGACGCTGGCAAAAGCCTTTGAAGCCGAACCCCAACTGCCGGAAATCTATGAGGCAGATGAAGAGGTTAAAGCGCTGATCGATATGGCGCGTAAGCTGGAAGGCGTCACGCGTAACGCCGGTAAACACGCCGGTGGTGTAGTTATCGCGCCGACCAAAATTACCGATTTTGCGCCGCTGTACTGCGATGAACAGGGGCTGCACCCGGTTACTCAGTTTGATAAGAACGACGTGGAATATGCCGGCCTTGTGAAGTTCGACTTCCTCGGCCTGCGTACGCTCACCATCATCAACTGGGCGCTGGAAATGATTAACGCGCGCCGTGAAAAGAACGGCGAGCCGCCGCTGGATATCGCCGCTATCCCGCTGGATGACAAGAAAAGCTTCGACATGCTGCAACGCTCGGAGACCACGGCGGTCTTCCAGCTTGAATCCCGCGGCATGAAAGATCTTATCAAACGTCTGCAGCCTGACTGCTTCGAAGATATGATCGCCCTGGTGGCCCTGTTCCGTCCCGGTCCGCTACAGTCGGGGATGGTAGATAACTTTATCGACCGTAAGCATGGTCGCGAAGAGATTTCCTACCCGGACGTACAATGGCAGCATGAGTGTCTGAAACCGGTACTGGAGCCGACCTACGGCATTATCCTGTATCAGGAACAGGTTATGCAGATTGCCCAGGAGTTGTCCGGATATACCCTTGGCGGTGCGGACATGTTGCGTCGTGCGATGGGTAAGAAAAAGCCGGAAGAGATGGCTAAGCAGCGCGGCACCTTTGAAGAAGGGGCGAAAAAGCGCGGCGTCGACGGCGAACTGGCGATGAAAATCTTTGACCTGGTGGAGAAATTCGCCGGTTACGGATTTAACAAATCGCACTCCGCTGCCTATGCGCTGGTCTCTTACCAGACGCTATGGCTGAAGGCGCATTACCCCGCCGAGTTTATGGCGGCGGTAATGACCGCCGATATGGATAACACCGAGAAAGTGGTCGGGCTGGTGGATGAATGCTGGCGTATGGGGCTCAAAATCCTGCCGCCGGATATCAACTCCGGGCTTTATCATTTTCACGTGAATGATGATGGCGAAATTGTCTATGGCATCGGCGCGATAAAAGGCGTGGGTGAAGGGCCAATTGAAGCTATTATTGAGGCGCGCAACGAAGGCGGTTACTTCCGCGAGCTGTTTGATCTCTGTGCGCGCACGGACATCAAAAAACTCAACCGCCGGGTGCTGGAAAAGTTAATCATGTCCGGGGCGTTTGACCGCCTTGGTCCGCATCGTGCGGCGCTGATGAATTCGCTCAACGATGCGCTAAAAGCCGCCGATCAGCATGCGAAAGCCGAGGCAACGGGCCAGGCGGACATGTTTGGCGTGCTGGCTGAAGAGCCGGAACAAATTGAACAGTCTTATGCTAACTGTACACCGTGGCCGGAGCAGGTGGTATTAGAAGGGGAACGTGAAACGTTAGGGCTTTACCTGACGGGACACCCCATCAACCAGTATTTAAAAGAAATTGAGCGCTATGTTGGAGGCCACAGGCTGAAAGACATGCATCCGACAGAACGTGGTAAAGTCACCACGGCTGCGGGGCTCGTCATTGCTGCGCGGGTAATGGTCACCAAGCGCGGCAATCGTATCGGCATCTGTACCCTGGATGACCGTTCCGGGCGTCTGGAAGTTATGTTGTTTACCGACGCCCTGGATAAATACCAGCAATTGCTGGAAAAAGACCGCATACTTATCGTCAGCGGACAGGTCAGCTTTGATGACTTCAGCGGCGGGCTTAAAATGATGGCCCGTGAAGTCATGGATATTGACGAAGCCCGGGAAAAATATGCTCGCGGGCTTGCTATCTCGCTGACGGACAGGCAAATTGATGACCAGCTTTTAAACCGACTCCGTCAGTCTCTGGAACCCCACCGCTCGGGGACAATTCCAGTACATCTCTACTATCAGAGGGCGGATGCACGTGCGCGATTGCGTTTTGGCGCAACGTGGCGTGTCTCTCCGAGCGATCGTTTGCTAAACGATCTCCGTGGCCTTATTGGTTCGGAGCAGGTGGAACTGGAGTTTGACTAATACAGGAATACTATGAGTCTGAATTTCCTTGATTTTGAACAGCCGATTGCAGAGCTGGAAGCAAAAATCGATTCTCTGACTGCGGTTAGCCGTCAGGATGAGAAACTGGATATTAACATCGATGAAGAAGTGCATCGTCTGCGTGAAAAAAGCGTAGAGCTGACGCGTAAAATCTTCGCCGATCTTGGCGCATGGCAGGTAGCCCAGCTGGCGCGCCATCCACAGCGTCCGTACACCCTGGATTATGTCCGCCTGGCATTTGATGAATTTGATGAGCTGGCGGGCGATCGTGCCTATGCGGATGATAAAGCTATTGTCGGCGGCATCGCGCGTCTGGATGGCCGTCCGGTGATGATCATTGGTCATCAGAAAGGCCGTGAGACCAAAGAAAAAATTCGTCGTAATTTCGGCATGCCGGCACCGGAAGGCTATCGCAAAGCGCTGCGTCTGATGGAAATGGCCGAGCGTTTCAATATGCCGATCATTACTTTCATCGACACCCCAGGGGCTTATCCGGGCGTGGGCGCGGAAGAACGTGGTCAGTCTGAAGCGATTGCGCGCAACCTGCGTGAAATGTCGCGTCTGAGCGTACCGGTAATCTGCACCGTTATTGGTGAAGGTGGTTCCGGCGGCGCGCTGGCGATCGGCGTAGGCGATAAAGTGAATATGCTGCAATACAGCACCTATTCCGTTATCTCCCCGGAAGGTTGTGCCTCCATTCTGTGGAAAAGCGCCGACAAAGCGCCGCTGGCCGCAGAAGCGATGGGGATTATCGCGCCGCGTCTGAAAGAGCTGAAGCTTATCGACTCTATCATCCCGGAACCGCTGGGCGGCGCGCACCGCAACCCGGAAGTGATGGCTGCGTCCCTGAAAGCACAACTGCTGGCCGATCTCGCCGACCTCGACGTGTTAAGCAAAGATGATTTGAAAAACCGTCGTTACCAGCGTCTGATGAGCTACGGTTACGCGTAAACTGCATTAATTCTGAAAAGGGCCACAACGCTGTGGCCCTTTTTTTTACCTGTGGTTTCACCAGGCTATGATTAACTAAGGTTTTTCCAGGAGGAACGCATGAATATCATTGCCATCATGGGACCGCATGGCGTCTTTTATAAAGATGAGCCCATCAAGGAACTTGAGCGTGCGCTGCAACAGCAGGGGTTTCAGATTATCTGGCCGCAGAATAGCGTCGACCTGCTTAAGTTTATCGAACATAACCCACGAATTTGCGGTGTCATTTTTGACTGGGATGAATACAGCCTGGATCTGTGCAGTGACATCAACCAGCTCAACGAGTATCTCCCGCTCTACGCCTTTATTAATACTCATTCGACGATGGATGTCAGCGCGCACGACCTGCGCATGGCGCTGTGGTTTTTTGAGTATGCGCTGGGCCAGTCTGAAGATATTGCAACCCGCATCCGTCAGTACACCAGCGAATACCTCGATAATATCACGCCTCCTTTCACCAAGGCGCTGTTTACCTATGTGAAGGAAGGAAAGTACACCTTCTGCACGCCCGGACATATGGCGGGAACGGCGTATCAGAAAAGCCCGGTAGGCTGCCTGTTCTATGATTTCTTTGGCGGCAATACGCTGAAGGCCGACGTGTCTATTTCCGTGACTGAACTGGGTTCGCTGCTGGATCATACCGGCCCGCATCTGGAAGCGGAGGAGTATATCGCGCGCACCTTTGGCGCCGAGCAGAGCTATATGGTGACCAACGGCACCTCGACGTCGAACAAGATTGTCGGCATGTATGCCGCGCCTTCAGGCAGTACGCTACTGATTGATCGCAACTGTCATAAGTCGCTGGCGCATTTGCTAATGATGAGCGATGTGGTGCCAATCTGGCTGAAGCCTACGCGCAATGCGCTGGGGATCCTCGGCGGTATACCTCGTCGGGAATTCACCCGCGCAAGCATTGAACGCAAGGTAGAAGAGACCCCTCAGGCACTATGGCCGGTACACGCGGTGATCACCAATTCCACCTATGACGGCCTGTTGTATAACACCAACTGGATCAAGCAAACCCTGGATGTGCCCTCCATTCATTTTGATTCTGCCTGGGTGCCGTATACCCATTTTCACCCGATCTATCAGGGGAAAAGCGGGATGAGCGGCGAACGGGTGCCAGGGAAAGTGATTTTTGAAACCCAGTCAACCCACAAGATGCTGGCGGCACTATCACAGGCTTCTCTGATCCACATTAAGGGCGACTACGACGAAGAGACGTTCAACGAAGCCTTTATGATGCACACCTCCACTTCTCCGAGCTACCCGATTGTCGCGTCGATAGAAACGGCGGCGGCAATGCTGCGTGGCAATTCAGGCAAGCGGTTAATCAATCGTTCGGTGGAGCGGGCGCTGCATTTCCGTAAAGAAGTGCAGCGGCTACGCGAAGAGTCGGATGGCTGGTTCTTTGATATCTGGCAGCCGGAAAGGGTAGATGAGGCGGAGTGCTGGCCGGTAGCGCCTGGTGAAGACTGGCACGGATTTGTTGATGCTGACGCCGACCATATGTTCCTCGACCCGGTGAAGGTCACCATTCTTACGCCGGGAATGGATGAACAGGGAAATATGAGTGAAGAGGGGATCCCTGCGGCGCTGGTGGCGAAATTCCTTGATGAGCGCGGCGTCGTTGTCGAGAAAACGGGACCGTATAATCTCTTGTTCCTGTTCAGTATTGGCATTGATAAAACCCGGGCGATGGGACTACTGCGCGGCCTGACGGAATTTAAACGCTCGTACGATCTGAATTTACGCGTGAAAAATATACTGCCGGATCTGTATGCCGAAGATCCCGATTTCTATCGTAATATGCGTATTCAGGATCTGGCGCAGGGGATCCATAAGCTGATCCGCCAGCACGATCTCTCCGGGCTGATGCTGCGGGCATTTGATACCTTACCGGAAATGAAAATGACCCCGCACCAGGCCTGGCAGCGGCAGATCAAAGGTGAGGTCGAAACGGTGGCGCTCGACCAACTGGTGGGGCGCATTTCTGCCAATATGATTCTGCCTTATCCTCCCGGTGTGCCGCTCTTGATGCCCGGGGAAATGATCACGGCCAAAAGCCGGGCTGTACTCGATTTTCTGCTGATGTTGTGTTCAGTGGGCCATCACTATCCTGGATTTGAAACCGATATCCATGGCGCTAAACTGGGTGAAGATGGCGTGTATCGCGTGCGAGTCCTAAAAATGGCATGACGACTTGCGTGAACCCATTACGCACGAGTAATGTGCTGGCAGAAAAACGAAAGAGGCGATGACGCTATGCTGGGATTAAAACAGGTTCACCATATTGCCATTATTGCGACGGACTACGCGGCGAGTAAGGCATTTTACTGTGATGTGCTTGGCTTTACGCTAATCAGCGAAGCCTACCGGGAAGAACGTGACTCGTGGAAAGGTGATCTGGCATTGAACGGTCAGTATGTGATTGAGCTTTTTTCTTTTCCATTTCCGCCTTGCCGTCCGAGCCGACCGGAAGCCTGCGGTTTACGCCATCTGGCGTTCAGCGTAGATGACGTGGAAAAAGCGATCGCGCATCTGGAAGCTCACCACGTGAAGTGCGAATCCGTGCGTATCGATCCGTTTACCGGCAAACGCTTTACGTTTTTTAACGATCCGGACGGATTACCGCTCGAACTGTACGAGCTGTAAGTCTTATCATTGTGGCATTAGCCTGGCAATGTGCCGGGCAATGCCCTTGTAAGTAACCATCATGACGACACTCACGCTGAACACTTCACTGCTAAATTCTCAATCGATTCTGGTCGCCTTTAGCGGCGGGCTGGACTCCACCGTGCTGCTGCATCAGCTGGTACTGTGGCGAGCGCAAAATCCTGAGGTTGCCTTGCGTGCAATCCATATTCATCACGGATTAAGCCCGCAGGCAGACAGTTGGGTGCAACACTGTGAGTCGGTATGCGCACAGTGGCAGGTGCCGCTGGTGGTTGAACGGGTCCAACTTGAGGATGATGGTCTGGGCATCGAAGCTCAGGCGCGACGCGCGCGCTATCAGGCATTTGCGCAGACCTTACTACCGGGTGAAGTGCTGATGACCGCCCAGCATCTCGACGACCAGTGTGAAACCTTTCTACTGGCGCTTAAGCGCGGCAGTGGTCCTGCCGGGCTTTCCGCCATGGGCGAAAGCTCACCATTTGCCGGAACCCAACTGATTCGACCGCTGCTGGCGCAAACGCGAGAGGCGCTTGAAGTATGGGCGCGACAGCATGAATTATGCTGGATCGAAGATGAAAGTAATCAGGATGATGCCTACGATCGCAATTTTCTCAGATTGCGCGTTACCCCGTTGCTCCAACAACGATGGCCGCACTTCGCGCAAGCCGCAGCCCGTAGCGCCGCGCTGTGCGCCGAGCAGGAGAGTTTACTGGATGAACTGCTGGCCAATGATTTAGCCGACTGCGTGACTGCCCAAGGCACGCTGTTACTGGCACCGTTAATGATGATGAGTGGCGTGCGGCGTGCCGCTCTGCTGCGTCGCTGGCTGGCGGGGTTAAATGCGCCGATGCCTTCCCGGGACGGGCTGGAACGTATCTGGCAGGAAGTGGCGTTGGCGCGAGAAGATGCTTCCCCCTGTTTTCGTCTAGGAGAATATGAGGTCCGTCGCTATCAGTCACAGCTATGGTGGGTTAAATCGGTCGACGGGCAAAGCGAAACAGTCATCCCGTGGTCATGCCGGGAAACGCCGTTGACGCTGCCAGCCGGGTTAGGCTCGGTGCAGCTAATCTCTGCTGGCGAATTGCGCATGCCGCAAGCAGGTGAAGCCGTCAGTATTCGTTTTAAAGCGCCAGGCGTATTGCATATTGTCGGGCGTAACGGTGGACGTAAATTAAAGAAAATCTGGCAGGAGCAGGGGATCCCGCCTTGGAGACGAGATACCACGCCGTTGTTGTTTTACGGTGAAACGTTGATTGCGGCTGCGGGTGTTTTTGTGACGCGTGAGGGTGCGGCGGTAGATGAAGAAGGTATTAGTCTGATTTGGCATGCCTGATGGCGGTGCGATTATCAGGCCTGGTCATTTAGGCCTGATAAGGTGCAAGAAAAGTTAAGATTCGCTGACGACCACGGTACCGATTTGCGGGTGGCTGAAGCTGGCAATTTTATCGAGACGAAGCTCCCGGATTTCACCTGCGACATCTGCGACCAGATACTCCACGTTTTTGCGTGAAACCAGGTCATTCGCTTTCGCCTGCAAAACTTCGCCATCTTTTAGCGCCAGCGTCAGTAACAAATGGTTCTGGCAGGCGAGTTCAAGATTGTCGTAATCATCACAATTGATGGGTTGATACGTTTCATTCATTGACATAATCGCTCACCAGTAAGTTGGCGGCAGCATAGGCCGCTTTTTCCCTGACCGACTCTGGAAGGGCGCTGTCTGCCGCCACTTCATTAAGCACCTTCAATACGCAACCCAGCGCATCCGGGATATACCCTAAGTCTCCGCTGGCGATTTCCGCGTACCGCTTGCGTATTAACTCACAATATTTTTCCACATGCCCTCCTGTCAGCACTCTGACTTAACCGTGGATGCAAGTCTAAGCCTACGAAGATAAACTCTGTTTAGCAAGGTGACTATACCATACTCATTCAAGCAATATCAGCGCCTTGATTGAGGAGCTGTTAGCAGCCTTTTGCCGCGGTTTTCGCTACAATGAGCGCCTGATTCGAAAGGAGTTCTCTCATGGCGCTTAAAGCGACAATTTATAAAGCCGTCGTCAACGTAGCGGATCTCGACCGCAACCAGTTCCTTGACGCGGCCTTGACGCTGGCGCGTCATCCCTCTGAAACCCAGGAGCGCATGATGCTGCGCCTGCTGGCCTGGATTAAATATGCCGATGAACGGCTGCAGTTCACGCGTGGCCTGAGTGCTGAAGACGAGCCTGAAGCATGGCTGCGTAACGACCATCTGGGCATCGATCTCTGGATTGAACTGGGTCTGCCGGATGAGCGTCGTATTAAAAAAGCCTGTACCCAGTCTGGTGAGGTTGCTCTGTTTACTTACAACAGCCGTGCGGCCCAGATCTGGTGGCAGCAAAACCAGAACAAGTGTGCGCAGTTTAAAAATCTCACCGTGTGGTATCTGGATGATGAACAGCTGGCGCAACTGAGTGATTTTGCTGGTCGTACAATGGCGCTGCAGGCAACTATCCAGGATGGCGCTATCTGGCTGTCTGATTCTCAGAACAATCTGGAAATTCATCTGACCGCGTGGCAGCCGCGTTGATGATTGTTATCTCCCGAAACGTCTCTATCCCTGACAGTGAGCTGGAAATCACGGCGATTCGGGCACAGGGCGCGGGCGGTCAGCACGTTAACAAGACCTCCACGGCTATCCATTTGCGCTTTGACATTCGGGCCTCAGGCCTGCCAGAGTATTACAAGGAACGTCTGCTGGCCGCCAGCCATCATCTGATTAGCAGCGATGGCGTTATTATCATAAAGGCGCAGGAATACCGTAGCCAGGAGCTAAATCGGGAAGCGGCAATCTCCCGACTGGTGGCGGTGATAAAAGAATTAACCGCGGTGCAAAAAAGCCGACAGGCAACACGTCCTACGCGCGCCTCGAAAGAGCGCAGGTTGTCATCGAAGGCGCAAAAATCCACAGTGAAAGCACTGCGTGGGAGAGTTCGTCGAACGCAAGACTGACGAGCGGGAATAAAAAATTATAAGGAATTCATAGTGAAAACAGCAATATTGTCCGTGGTCGCTGCATGCACGCTTTTTTCCTTGATCGGCTGTAACAACCGTACTGAAGTCGATGTACTACAGCCGACGCGGGCGGCAGAATTAAAACCGATGCAGCAAAGCTGGCGTGGCATTTTGCCTTGCGCGGACTGCGAAGGAATTGAAACCTCTCTGTTCCTGGAAAAAGACGGCACATGGGTGATGAATGAACGCTATCAGGGCGTGCGAGATGAACCGTCCTCCTTTGCTTCTTATGGTACATGGGCGCGCACTGCCGATAAGCTGGTGCTGACTGACAGCAAAGGTGAGAAGTCGTACTACCGGGCAAAAGGTGAAGCGCTGGAGATGCTCGATCGTGAAGGTAACCCGATTGAGTCACAGTTCAACTACACGCTTGAGCCAGTTTCCGCCAGCTTACCGGTGACGCCAATGCCGATGCGGGGCATGTACTTCTATATGGCTGACGCGGCAACCTTCACTGATTGTGCGACGGGTAAAAGAGTCTCTGTCGCGAACAATGCACAACTGGAGCGAGATTATCTGACTGCGCGTGGTGCAACGGATAAGGCAGTTCTGCTTACTGTGGAAGGGCACTTCACGATGGAAGAAAATCCTGATACAGGCACGCCAGTGAAAACCTTAAGAGCGGATAAAGAAATTAAGTTTATCCCTGGCCAGAGTTGCGATGATTAATCTGCAGCTTATAAAAACTGTCCGGCGATCGCCCGGACAGTTTTTTCTTATCGGATCAATCCAACAAAACGGCTGGTTTTGATATAAATCCCTAACTTCAGGTGGCCGATATACTGTAGCTGCGTTTCAGACTTAAACGCGGAAATGTCACCTTCGCGCATATGCATCAGGTCGGAAGGGCTAATCCAACCCGGCTGCGCCATTGTTAGCGGATGCCCGGCTGTGGCAAACGCATCGGTTACGAATTCGGAGCAAAACCACGCCTTCTTTTCTCCTTCGCTGGTATTGTTCAACTGTGCTTTTGCCAGCCCGCTGACGCATTGCTGGCGAAAATCCTCTGAGAAAGGATTCAATGAACATATTTGCCGGGTCACCATAAACGGAATAAATTCGACGATGCCGCGGTAGTTATAGCCGCTATCTTTGATTTTATAAGCGAATGTTTTGATTTCTTCGGCCTGCTGCGGTGTGAGGTTGGGGACCCGCAGAGCAAAAAGCTTATCGCTGTGATTTTCAGCCTTTTTAAGCGAAATGATTTGTACTCCCGCCCCGGTCGCTTCGGCAACTTCATTATCGCCAAGGTAAACGGCGACATGGCTGACAGAAGAGGTGCTGAACGCGCGAATACCAAATGAGGTCACCCCAAGACTAGAGGAAAACAGCAGGTCGCCCGGCCTGAGGTCGGTATCCGTAATTTCATGCAGCGCTTGATCGGTAAATGAGCTTTGATGCTGGAGTTTTATCTCCCATTTCTTTGCCTGGGCATCAACAGCGGTTGCTGATGAATTTTGCTGACTGACGTCAATCGTGCAGGCTGAAAGCAGAAGAACGAAGGGGAGGAGCAGGCGGTAATACGCCGTTGGTTTAGCCATTTTATACAATCCATGTAAAAAAGGCCCTGATCCTCAGGGCCTTGTGCTGGTATTAGCCTTTAATAGCTTTGACCAGGTAGTCGACGATGTCGCCGGTTTTAATCAGCTCTTTCTCGCCGTTACGACGGTATTTGTATTCGATATCGTCGTTGTCGAGGTTACGGTCGCCCAGCACGATGGTATGCGGAATACCGATGAGCTCCATATCAGCAAACATCACGCCTGGACGCTCTTTACGATCGTCCATCAGCACTTCAATACCCTGCGCGCGCAGCTCCGCGTACAGCTTTTCAGCCAGCTCCTGCACACGGTAGGATTTGTGCATGTTCATCGGCAGAATAGCAACCTGGAACGGGGCAATGGCGTCTGGCCATACAATGCCGCGATCGTCGTAGTTCTGTTCAATCGCAGCAGCCACAACGCGAGTGACCCCGATACCGTAGCAGCCCATGGTCAGCGTCTGGTTACGACCATCTTCTCCCTGAACGGCGGCTTTCATCGCTTCAGAGTACTTGGTACCCAACTGGAAGATGTGGCCCACTTCGATACCGCGTTTGATCATCAGCGTACCTTTGCCATCCGGGCTTGGATCGCCGGCGACCACGTTACGAATGTCAGCCACTTCCGGGGTGGCCACATCGCGATCCCAGTTGATACCGAAATAGTGTTTACCGTCGATGTTGGCACCGGCAGCAAAATCGCTCATTACCGCAACGGTACGGTCGATAACCACCGGAATAGGCATGTTCACCGGACCCAGAGATCCTGGACCTGCTTTAACCAGCGCACGAATTTCTTCTTCGGTGGCGAAGGTCAGCGGGCTGGCAACCTGCGGCAGTTTTTCCGCCTTGACTTCGTTCAGCTCGTGATCGCCACGAACCAGCAGCGCAACCAGCGGGTAGCTGCTGCCTTCAACCGCTTTCACCAGCAGGGTTTTCACGGTTTTCTCGATAGGCAGGTTGAATTGTTCAACCAGCTCGGCGATGGTTTTAGCGTTCGGCGTATCAACCAGCGTCATTTCCTGCGTTGCAGCGGCGCGCGGTTCTTTCGGTGCAACAGCTTCGGCAAACTCGATGTTTGCCGCATAGTCGGAAGAGTCAGAGAAGATCACATCGTCTTCACCGCTCTGCGCCAGCACCTGGAATTCGTGAGAGGCGCTGCCGCCGATAGAACCGGTATCCGCTTGTACCGCACGGAAATCCAGCCCCATACGGCTGAAGATTTTGCTGTACGCAGCGTACATCGCGTCGTAGGTTTCCTGCAGAGATTCCTGAGAGGTGTGGAAAGAGTAGGCATCTTTCATCAGGAATTCGCGGGAACGCATCACGCCGAAGCGCGGACGCACTTCGTCACGGAATTTGGTCTGGATCTGATAGAAGTTCAGCGGCAGCTGTTTGTAAGAGCTCAGCTCATTACGGATCAGGTCGGTGATCACTTCTTCATGCGTTGGGCCGAGTACGAACGAACGATCGCCACGGTCAGCAATACGCAGCAGTTCCGGGCCGTATTGTTCCCAACGGCCGCTCTCTTCCCACAGTTCAGAAGGCTGAACGACCGGCATCAACACCTCGATCGCACCGGCGTTGTTCATCTCTTCACGCACGATGTTTTCGACTTTTTTCAGGACGCGCACGCCGGTCGGCAGCCAGGTATATAACCCAGAGGCCAGCTTGCGGATCATCCCGGCGCGCAGCATCAGCTGGTGGCTGATAACCTCGGCGTCGGCAGGTGTCTCCTTCAGAGTGGAGAGCAGATATTGGCTAGTACGCATGTTGTTACGGTTCCAGTTGAACGATCGAACAGGCTCAAAATGAGCCTGGCACAAAACAAAAGTGGTTTAGTTTACCAGCGAGAAGGGGATGTCAAAAGAGTACGCGATGCAAATTAGCGGGCTTCCAGAGCAAAGACCTCAAATCCTGACGGCGTCACGCGCCAGCGGACGTTAAAGTCCAGCAACCAGACGGCATAGGTTTTGCCTTCTTCCTCGTTTTTACGGTAGGCAGGACGCGGATCCTGCGCCAGCACTTCGGCAATAAACTGACGAAGATGCGGGTAACGCTGTTCGAGCTTTGGGAGTTGCTCAGCGAGCTCTTCACTGAACGTCACGTCTACACTGGCCTGCGGCGCGTCCTGAGCATAGCTGGCGCGAGCATCAGGCAGCGATTCGGCAAACGGCAGATACGGTTTTATATCCACTACCGGCGTGCCATCAACAAGATCCAGCCCGCCGAGCTCAAGGATTACGTGCTCTTTATGGCAACGGATGCCCCGCAGCTCAACCAACGACATGCCAACAGGGTTCGGACGAAACGTTGAACGCGTGGCAAAGACGCCCATTCTGGCATTGCCGCCAAGACGGGGAGGGCGCACGGTTGGACGCCATCCGCCATCCATTGTCTGGTGAAAAACAAAAATCACCCACAAATGGCTGAAGGCTTCCAGGCCGCGAACGGCATCGGCCTGGTTATAAGGTGCGAGCAAATGCAGTTCACCGCTGGCACTTTTCACCAGACCTGGCTGGCGTGGAACGGCGAACTTTTCTTTATAAGGTGAGCGGATAACGCCTATTTGCTCGAACTGAAAATGGCTCATTTCGCCGAAATGTTCAGTGCAGAACCGATGCAAACCGCCTGGCGATAGCAACCCGGCGTTCCGCTGGTTACTTCGCAACTGTGCAGCAATACCGCATTTGCTTTCATTTTAGATGCGTTAATCTGCATGCGTTTGCGTGCGGTTGGAATGCTCGGTGGAGAATCCTGGTTGGATGCCTGGCAGGATTCGCCGCTGACTTCGCCGAGATCGCGGAACGGTTTGCCAACTAAATCTTCAGCGTTAGTAATGATTCTTACCGGCGCCGCGCGCGGTGCTTTGGGTTTTTCCGGCTCCGCTTTAGGCGGGGTAGCGGTGCTTTGAACGGGTTCAACAGGGGATCTGCTTAACATAGAACAGCCGCTCAGCATGAGTGCTACTAAACAGATCGGTAAAGCACGCATAATATTTCCTCAATGAATGATCTAAACGTCAGATATTGAATCAGGTGCTTGCATAAATGACAAGACGGGCAAGCGCCCGTCCTGATGATATTACAGATTCTGGAAACAGCCTAAAATTACCAGCCCTTAACAGCACCGCCGTTGAAGACTTTGTTTGCTGCTTCGTACACTTCGTCAGACTGGTATGCCTGAACGAATTTCTTCACATTCTCAGCATCTTTATTGTCTTCACGAGTCACGATCAGGTTTACGTACGGAGAATCTTTATCTTCAACAAAGATACCGTCTTTAGCCGGGGTCAGGCCGATCTGGCTGGCGTAGGTCGTGTTGATGACCGCCAGTGCGATTTGCGCATCGTCCAGGGAACGCGGCAGCTGCGGCGCTTCCAGTTCAACCAGCTTCAGGTTTTTCGGGTTTTCAATCACGTCCAGCGCGGTCGGCAGCAGACCAACACCCTCTTTCAGTTTGATTAAGCCCACTTTTTGCAGCAGCAGCAGGGAGCGGCCAAGGTTAGTCGGATCGTTTGGAATCGCGACCTGAGAACCTTCTTGCAACTCATCCAGTGATTTGATTTTTTTAGAGTAGCCCGCAATCGGGTAAACAAAAGTATTACCTGCAGCAACCAGTTTGTAGCCGCGATCTTTGATCTGTTGATCCAGGTACGGTTTGTGCTGGAAGGCGTTAGCATCAATATCGCCTTTGCTCAGTGCTTCGTTAGGCAGGACGTAATCGTTAAACGTGACCAGCTCAACGTCCAGACCGTATTTTTCTTTAGCCACTTTCTGCGCGACTTCTGCGACCTGCTGCTCTGCGCCAACAATAACGCCCACTTTGATGTGGTTAGGATCTTTTTCATCCTGACCGCAACCCACAAGTGCCAGAGAACCGATCAGGGCTCCAACTGCCGCAAAGGTTTTGAATTTGAACGCCATGCTTATTTCCTTTTCTTAATGAGTTTTTAGTGTTGTGTGCAACGTTATTTGTGCGTGACAGCCCGGACGATGCGATCACCGGATAACTGAATTAAATAAACCAGAATGACGAGCAATACCAGCACTGTATTCATGACGGTAGCGTTGTAGCCAATATAACCGTACTGATAACCAATCTGGCCAAGGCCACCGGCACCGACGGCACCGCCCATCGCGGAATACCCCACCAGCGTGATAAGGGTGATGGTGGCCGCATTGACCAGTCCAGGCAGTGCTTCTGGAAGTAATACCTTACGTACAATTTGCAGCGGCGTGGCGCCCATTGCACGGGAGGCTTCAATCAGCCCGGTCGGGATTTCGAGCAGCGCGTTTTCCACCATACGGGCGATAAACGGCGCGGCGCCGACGGTCAGCGGGACGATAGCGGCCTGCAGCCCAATAGAGGTGCCAACGATCATGCGGGTGAACGGAATCATCCACACCAGCAAGATAATGAACGGGATGGAACGGAAAATATTCACCAGTGCAGAGAGCGTGCGGTAGAGCTTCGCGTTCTCAATGATTTGCCCCGGCCGCGTTACGTACAGCAACACGCCAACCGGCAGGCCAATCACAAAACCAAAAAAACCGGACACAAAGGTCATTGCCAGCGTTTCCCATACGCCGCGAACCAGCAGCCACATCATCGGCTCAGACATAACCCAGTACCTCTACTTTTACATGGTGTTCCTGCAACCAGTTAATGGCTGCTTGCGTATCTTCCTGTGTGCCGTGCATTTCAGTCAGCATGATGCCGAACTTCACGCCGCCGGCGTAATCCATCTGCGCGCTAATAATGTTGTTATTCACGTTAAAGCGACGGGCCGTCTCAGAAAGTAATGGCGCATCAACCGAATGACCGGTGAATTCCATGCGCAGCATTGGCACGCTGTCGGCTTCTGGCTTTGCTTTTAAACGTTCCAGATAATCTTCCGGGATATCCAGGTGTAGCGTGGACTGGATAAATTTCTGTGCCAGCGGCGTTTTCGGGTGGGAGAACACTTCGCTGACGGTGTCCTGCTCAATCAGCTCACCATTACTGATGACCGCTACGCAGTCACAAATGCGTTTTACAACGTCCATCTCATGGGTGATCAGCAGAATGGTGAGTCCCAAACGACGGTTAATGTCTTTCAATAATTCCAGAATCGAGCGGGTTGTTGCCGGATCAAGTGCGCTGGTGGCTTCATCACACAGCAACACTTTTGGATTGCTGGCCAGCGCACGCGCAATCGCCACTCGCTGTTTTTGTCCACCGGAAAGGTTGGCCGGGTAGCTGTCGTGCTTGTCGCCAAGGCCGACTAAATCCAGCAGTTCTGTTACACGGCGTTTGAGCTCTTCCTTTGGCGTGTTATCCAGTTCCAGCGGCAGCGCGACGTTGCCAAACACGGTACGGGAAGAGAGCAGGTTAAAGTGTTGGAAAATCATGCCGATTTGACGGCGAGCTTTGGTCAGCTCGGATTCAGAAAGCGTCGTCAGCTCCTGACCGCCAACCTGAACACTGCCTTCGGTTGGGCGTTCAAGTAAGTTAACGCAGCGAATGAGCGTACTTTTACCGGCACCGGAGGCGCCAATGACGCCATAAATCTGCCCGGCAGGAACGTGCAGGCTGACTTTATTTAGCGCCTGAATGGTGCGAGTCCCCTGCTGGAACACTTTGGTGATATTCGAAAGTTTAATCATTGGTTATTTATTATCGTAATTAAGTTAGCCGTGGCATTTTCGTCTGTCTGGGACGGTCGAAGCCGTCAACAAGATGGATGTTAAGGCATCCAGACGTCTAAATCAATCTAGCTTTGCACGATGAGCACTTTCTTGCCCGCCGAAACATGCGATACTAGAGCCACATGCCTTATTCAGGAGCTATAAAAGGTGGCAAAATCTGTACCCGCAATTTTTCTCGACCGCGACGGCACCATTAATGTGGACCACGGTTACGTACATGAGATTGACGAGTTCGAGTTTATCGACGGCGTTATTGATGCCATGCGTGAACTTAAAAATATGGGTTACGCGCTCATTATCGTGACAAACCAGTCTGGTATCGCTCGTGGCAAATTTACTGAGGCACAGTTTGAAACGTTGACCGAATGGATGGACTGGTCGCTGGCCGATCGCGACGTTGATTTGGATGGTATCTACTATTGCCCGCATCATCCGCAGGGCACAGTAGAAGAGTATCGTCAGGTCTGCGACTGTCGTAAACCGCATCCTGGAATGTTGATCTCCGCCCGAGACTTCCTGCATATCGATATGGCCGCTTCCTATATGGTAGGCGACAAGATAGAAGATATGCAGGCAGCAGCAGCGGCGAATGTTGGAACGAAGGTTCTGGTGCGCACGGGTAAACCTGTTACGCCGGAAGCAGAAAATGCGGCAGATTTGGTCATAAACAGTCTGGCAGACCTGCCAATGGCGATAAAAAAGCAGCAAAAGTAAGCGCAATGGATAAAAGGTGAGCGGTTGAAACAAAAATGCATTTTTCCGCTTGTCTTCCTGAGTCGACTCCCTATAATGCGCCTCCATCGACACGGCGGATGTGAATCACTTCACACAAACAGCCGGTTCGGTTGAAGAGAAAAACCTGAAAATGAGGGTTGACTCTGAAAGAGGAAAGCGTAATATACGCCACCTCGCGACAGAGCGCTAAAGCGCGTCGCAACTGCTCTTTAACAATTTATCAGACAATCTGTGTGGGCACTCGAAGATACGGATTCTTAACGTCGCAAGACGAAAAATGAATACCAAGTCTCTGAGTGAACACGTAATTCATTACGAAGTTTAATTCACGAGCATCAAACTTAAATTGAAGAGTTTGATCATGGCTCAGATTGAACGCTGGCGGCAGGCCTAACACATGCAAGTCGAACGGTAGCACAGAGGAGCTTGCTCCTTGGGTGACGAGTGGCGGACGGGTGAGTAATGTCTGGGAAACTGCCCGATGGAGGGGGATAACTACTGGAAACGGTAGCTAATACCGCATAACGTCGCAAGACCAAAGAGGGGGACCTTCGGGCCTCTTGCCATCGGATGTGCCCAGATGGGATTAGCTAGTAGGTGGGGTAACGGCTCACCTAGGCGACGATCCCTAGCTGGTCTGAGAGGATGACCAGCCACACTGGAACTGAGACACGGTCCAGACTCCTACGGGAGGCAGCAGTGGGGAATATTGCACAATGGGCGCAAGCCTGATGCAGCCATGCCGCGTGTATGAAGAAGGCCTTCGGGTTGTAAAGTACTTTCAGCGAGGAGGAAGGTGTTGTGGTTAATAACCGCAGCAATTGACGTTACTCGCAGAAGAAGCACCGGCTAACTCCGTGCCAGCAGCCGCGGTAATACGGAGGGTGCAAGCGTTAATCGGAATTACTGGGCGTAAAGCGCACGCAGGCGGTCTGTCAAGTCGGATGTGAAATCCCCGGGCTCAACCTGGGAACTGCATCCGAAACTGGCAGGCTAGAGTCTTGTAGAGGGGGGTAGAATTCCAGGTGTAGCGGTGAAATGCGTAGAGATCTGGAGGAATACCGGTGGCGAAGGCGGCCCCCTGGACAAAGACTGACGCTCAGGTGCGAAAGCGTGGGGAGCAAACAGGATTAGATACCCTGGTAGTCCACGCCGTAAACGATGTCGACTTGGAGGTTGTGCCCTTGAGGCGTGGCTTCCGGAGCTAACGCGTTAAGTCGACCGCCTGGGGAGTACGGCCGCAAGGTTAAAACTCAAATGAATTGACGGGGGCCCGCACAAGCGGTGGAGCATGTGGTTTAATTCGATGCAACGCGAAGAACCTTACCTACTCTTGACATCCAGAGAACTTAGCAGAGATGCTTTGGTGCCTTCGGGAACTCTGAGACAGGTGCTGCATGGCTGTCGTCAGCTCGTGTTGTGAAATGTTGGGTTAAGTCCCGCAACGAGCGCAACCCTTATCCTTTGTTGCCAGCGGTTCGGCCGGGAACTCAAAGGAGACTGCCAGTGATAAACTGGAGGAAGGTGGGGATGACGTCAAGTCATCATGGCCCTTACGAGTAGGGCTACACACGTGCTACAATGGCATATACAAAGAGAAGCGACCTCGCGAGAGCAAGCGGACCTCATAAAGTATGTCGTAGTCCGGATTGGAGTCTGCAACTCGACTCCATGAAGTCGGAATCGCTAGTAATCGTGGATCAGAATGCCACGGTGAATACGTTCCCGGGCCTTGTACACACCGCCCGTCACACCATGGGAGTGGGTTGCAAAAGAAGTAGGTAGCTTAACCTTCGGGAGGGCGCTTACCACTTTGTGATTCATGACTGGGGTGAAGTCGTAACAAGGTAACCGTAGGGGAACCTGCGGTTGGATCACCTCCTTACCTTAAAGAAACGTTCTTTGTAGTGCTCACACAGATTGTCTGATGAAAAGTAAATAGCAAGGCGTCTTGCGATTGAGACTTCAGTGTCCCCTTCGTCTAGAGGCCCAGGACACCGCCCTTTCACGGCGGTAACAGGGGTTCGAATCCCCTAGGGGACGCCACTTGCTGGTATGTGTGAGTGAAAGTCGCCGACCGAAGTATCTCAAAACAGACTTTCGAGTCTCGTTTGAGATATTTGCTCTTTAAAAATCTGGATCAAGCTGAAAATTGAAACGACACACTGTTTCATTTCTCCGTAAACAAGAAATGAAAAGCGGTGTGTCCGAGTCTCTCAAATTTTCGCAACACTGAAGTGTTTTACGAAACATCTTCGGGTTGTGAGGTTAAGCGACTAAGCGTACACGGTGGATGCCCTGGCAGTCAGAGGCGATGAAGGACGTGCTAATCTGCGATAAGCGTCGGTAAGGTGATATGAACCGTTATAACCGGCGATTTCCGAATGGGGAAACCCAGTGTGATTCGTCACACTATCATTACGTGAATACATAGCGTAATGAAGCGAACCGGGGGAACTGAAACATCTAAGTACCCCGAGGAAAAGAAATCAACCGAGATTCCCCCAGTAGCGGCGAGCGAACGGGGAGCAGCCCAGAGTCTGAATCAGCATGTGTGGTAGTGGAACGGTCTGGAAAGTCCGACGGTACAGGGTGATAGTCCCGTACACAAAAGTGCATGTGTTGTGAACTCGAAGAGTAGGGCGGGACACGTGGTATCCTGTCTGAATATGGGGGGACCATCCTCCAAGGCTAAATACTCCTGACTGACCGATAGTGAACCAGTACCGTGAGGGAAAGGCGAAAAGAACCCCGGCGAGGGGAGTGAAAAAGAACCTGAAACCGTGTACGTACAAGCAGTGGGAGCCTCTTTATGGGGTGACTGCGTACCTTTTGTATAATGGGTCAGCGACTTATATTCTGTAGCAAGGTTAACCGAATAGGGGAGCCGAAGGGAAACCGAGTCTTAACTGGGCGTTAAGTTGCAGGGTATAGACCCGAAACCCGGTGATCTAGCCATGGGCAGGTTGAAGGTTGGGTAACACTAACTGGAGGACCGAACCGACTAATGTTGAAAAATTAGCGGATGACTTGTGGCTGGGGGTGAAAGGCCAATCAAACCGGGAGATAGCTGGTTCTCCCCGAAAGCTATTTAGGTAGCGCCTCGTGAACTCATCTTCGGGGGTAGAGCACTGTTTCGGCTAGGGGGTCATCCCGACTTACCAACCCGATGCAAACTGCGAATACCGAAGAATGTTATCACGGGAGACACACGGCGGGTGCTAACGTCCGTCGTGAAGAGGGAAACAACCCAGACCGCCAGCTAAGGTCCCAAAGTCATGGTTAAGTGGGAAACGATGTGGGAAGGCACAGACAGCCAGGATGTTGGCTTAGAAGCAGCCATCATTTAAAGAAAGCGTAATAGCTCACTGGTCGAGTCGGCCTGCGCGGAAGATGTAACGGGGCTAAACCATGCACCGAAGCTGCGGCAGCGACACTATGTGTTGTTGGGTAGGGGAGCGTTCTGTAAGCCGTTGAAGGTGTGCTGTGAGGCATGCTGGAGGTATCAGAAGTGCGAATGCTGACATAAGTAACGATAATGCGGGTGAAAAACCCGCACGCCGGAAGACCAAGGGTTCCTGTCCAACGTTAATCGGGGCAGGGTGAGTCGACCCCTAAGGCGAGGCCGAAAGGCGTAGTCGATGGGAAACAGGTTAATATTCCTGTACTTGGTGTTACTGCGAGGGGGGGACGGAGAAGGCTATGTTAGCCGGGCGACGGTTGTCCCGGTTTAAGCATGTAGGCGGAGATTCCAGGTAAATCCGGAGTCTTGCTAACGCTGAGGTGTGATGACGAGGCACTACGGTGCTGAAGTAACAAATGCCCTGCTTCCAGGAAAAGCCTCTAAGCATCAGGTAACACGAAATCGTACCCCAAACCGACACAGGTGGTCAGGTAGAGAATACCAAGGCGCTTGAGAGAACTCGGGTGAAGGAACTAGGCAAAATGGTGCCGTAACTTCGGGAGAAGGCACGCTGATATGTAGGTGAAGTGATTTACTCATGGAGCTGAAATCAGTCGAAGATACCAGCTGGCTGCAACTGTTTATTAAAAACACAGCACTGTGCAAACACGAAAGTGGACGTATACGGTGTGACGCCTGCCCGGTGCCGGAAGGTTAATTGATGGGGTTATCCGTAAGGAGAAGCTCTTGATCGAAGCCCCGGTAAACGGCGGCCGTAACTATAACGGTCCTAAGGTAGCGAAATTCCTTGTCGGGTAAGTTCCGACCTGCACGAATGGCGTAATGATGGCCAGGCTGTCTCCACCCGAGACTCAGTGAAATTGAACTCGCTGTGAAGATGCAGTGTACCCGCGGCAAGACGGAAAGACCCCGTGAACCTTTACTATAGCTTGACACTGAACACTGGTCCTTGATGTGTAGGATAGGTGGGAGGCTTTGAAGTGTGGACGCCAGTCTGCATGGAGCCAACCTTGAAATACCACCCTTTAATGGCTGGTGTTCTAACGTAGACCCGTGATCCGGGTTGCGGACAGTGTCTGGTGGGTAGTTTGACTGGGGCGGTCTCCTCCTAAAGAGTAACGGAGGAGCACGAAGGTTAGCTAATCCTGGTCGGACATCAGGAGGTTAGTGCAAAGGCATAAGCTAGCTTGACTGCGAGAGTGACGGCTCGAGCAGGTGCGAAAGCAGGTCTTAGTGATCCGGTGGTTCTGAATGGAAGGGCCATCGCTCAACGGATAAAAGGTACTCCGGGGATAACAGGCTGATACCGCCCAAGAGTTCATATCGACGGCGGTGTTTGGCACCTCGATGTCGGCTCATCACATCCTGGGGCTGAAGTAGGTCCCAAGGGTATGGCTGTTCGCCATTTAAAGTGGTACGCGAGCTGGGTTTAGAACGTCGTGAGACAGTTCGGTCCCTATCTGCCGTGGGCGCTGGAGAATTGAGGGGGGCTGCTCCTAGTACGAGAGGACCGGAGTGGACGCATCACTGGTGTTCGGGTTGTCATGCCAATGGCATTGCCCGGTAGCTAAATGCGGAAGAGATAAGTGCTGAAAGCATCTAAGCACGAAACTTGCCCCGAGATGAGTTCTCCCTGACCCTTTAAGGGTCCTGAAGGAACGTTGAAGACGACGACGTTGATAGGTCGGGTGTGTAAGCGTAGCGATACGTTGAGCTAACCGATACTAATGAACCGTGAGGCTTAACCTTACAACGCCGAAGGTGTTTTGGCGAAAGAGACATCGAAATTCAGCTTGATTACAGATTACATCGACAGACCTGAGAGGTGTGTTGATAAACAGAATTTGTCTGGCGGCTGTAGCGCGGTGGTCCCACCTGACCCCATGCCGAACTCAGAAGTGAAACGCCGTAGCGCCGATGGTAGTGTGGGGTCTCCCCATGCGAGAGTAGGGAACTGCCAGGCATCAAATTGCAGTAAACCGGGATGAATAATCCGGGTAGTGACAAAGAAATTCGGTGGAGCGGTAGTTCAGTTGGTTAGAATACCTGCCTGTCACGCAGGGGGTCGCGGGTTCGAGTCCCGTCCGTTCCGCCACTTATTAAAAGCCCTGAGCTAACGCTCAGGGCTTTTTCTTTTCCAGCGATTTAATTATTGCTGAATCCGCAAAAATCCTCTGCATTTTTCACTCTTTTTCGGCAAAGAACTGATGGTCATAATCCTCTCAGTTAACGAACATAGTGATTAAAAAGAGGAATTCTATGACTATCCCTGCATTTGGTTTAGGTACGTTTCGCCTGAAAGACGACGTGGTTATCGCTTCTGTCAAAACGGCGCTTGAGCTGGGCTACCGTGCTGTCGACACTGCGCAAATCTATGAAAATGAAGCGGCTGTTGGTCAGGCAATTGCCGAAAGTGGCGTACCGCGTAACGAGTTGTACATCACCACCAAGATCTGGATTGAAAATCTCAGCAAAGACAAACTGATCCCAAGTCTGAAAGAAAGTCTGAAGAAACTGCGTACGGATTATGTTGATTTGACGCTGATCCACTGGCCATCTCCGGGCGATGCGGTATCCGTTGAAGAGTTTATGCAGGCGCTGCTTGAAGCGAAAGAGCAGGGGCTGACTCGCGAAATTGGTATCTCAAACTTCACTATTCCGCTGATGGAAAAAGCCATTGCTACAGTCGGTGCAGACAATATCGCGACCAACCAGATTGAGCTGTCTCCGTATCTGCAGAGTCGTAAGGTGGTTGACTGGGCTAAAGCGCACGGTATCCACATCACCTCTTACATGACGCTGGCTTACGGTAAGGCGCTAAAAGATGAAGTGATTGCACGCATTGCCGCTAAACATAACGCGACCCCGGCGCAGGTTATTCTGGCATGGGCAATGGATGAAGGTTACTCCGTGATCCCTTCATCTACCAAGCGTGAAAACCTGGCAAGCAACCTGCTGGCGCTGGACCTGCATCTGGATACTGAAGATAAAAAAGCGATCGCGGCACTGGACTGCAACGATCGTCTGGTCAGCCCGGAAGGTCTGGCCCCTGATTGGGATTAATTGCCCGACCCTCTGTACCTTTAACCCTCTTTCACAGCTCCTTCGGGAGCTGTTCTTATATACTCACTTAAAAAGTCTATAAATGCCCGAATGCGTGTACTGACCGCACGATCGCTGTAGTAAACGGCGCTGAAAGGCATTTCTACCGGCAGACGTTTATCGGCCAGCAGCTCCACCAGTTCTCCCCGCGCGATCTCTTTATCAATCATATAATCTGAAAGACATGCGATACCATTGCCGCTCAGGCAAAGCTGTTTTAACGTTTCCCCGCTGTTGGAAGAAATCCCACATTCGACCTCATGGAGCTGTCCGTCGCTACGGGCAATCGGCCAGGTATTGAGTGAAACGGGTTCGGAAAACCCCAGACACAGATGCTGCTTTAACTGTTCGACAGTCTCAGGCTTGCCAAAACGGGCAATATAGTCCGGTGAGGCAATAATCTTACGATAGCTGGTAAACAACGGACGCGCACGCAGGCTTGAGTCAGTCAGCGTACCTGCTCGTATCGCGACATCCACTTTTCGTTCAATAAGATTGATGAACGTTTCTGAGGAGACAAGAGACAACGTCATCTCAGGATATCGCTCACGGAACGGTTTGATTAGCGGCATCAGGAAATGCAGCATCACCGGCGTTGCCGCGTCGATACGCAACAGGCCGCGCGGGGTATTGCGTGACTCCATGATTTCCGTTTCTGCTGCTGCCATCTCTTGCAGTATCTGCTGCACACGCCTGAAGTAGCGTTCTCCTTCTTCTGTCAGGCTTAGCTGTCGGGTCGTTCGATTAAGCAGACTCACACCCAATTTCATCTCCAGCTTTTTTACTGCCCGACTGACTGCGGAATTAGCCTGACCGAGTTGTTCTGCCGCCCGGCTGAAGCTGCCGCTTTCCACAACGGCCACAAAAATCGCAAGTTCTTCAGAGGTTGCTTTCATTTTTGCACCTGACGCAAAATTATATTGAGATTTTGAATGTTTTTGTTATTAAAACATCCCGGCATACTGCGTGTCATCTGATTACTGATGTTACGGAGTTATTTATGCCTCTCGCATTATTTGCACTAACAATAAGTGCCTTCGCTATTGGCACGACTGAGTTTGTGATTGTTGGCCTGGTGCCGACCATTGCTCAACAACTGGCAATCTCGTTACCTTCAGCTGGGATGCTGGTTTCAATCTATGCGCTGGGTGTGGCGATTGGCGCACCAGTGCTGACCGCTCTGACCGGAAGCCTGCCACGTAAAAAGTTGCTTGTCGCGCTGATGGTCCTGTTTACGGCGGGGAATTTACTGGCATGGCAGGCACCCGGGTATATGACACTTATTGTCGCCCGTCTGCTGACGGGGCTGGCTCACGGCGTATTCTTCTCGATTGGTTCCACTATCGCGACAAGTCTGGTGCCAAAAGAAAAAGCGGCTTCCGCTATCGCTATTATGTTCGGTGGCTTAACCGTTGCGTTGGTCACGGGCGTGCCGCTGGGTACGTTTATCGGCCAGCACTTTGGCTGGCGTGAGACTTTCCTGGCAGTATCAATGTTAGGCGTGATTGCGCTGATTAGTAGTCAACTGCTGATCCCGGCTAACATTCCTGGTCGAGCGGCCGCCAGCATTCGCGACCAGGTGAAAGTGCTGACTCATCCTCGTCTGTTGCTGATTTACGCCGTTACGGCATTGGGCTACGGTGGTGTGTTCACAGCTTTCACCTTCCTGGCACCGATGATGCAGGATCTGGCGGGCTTCTCCCCGGCAGCGGTAAGCTGGATCTTACTGGGTTACGGGGTATCAGTTGCTATCGGCAATATCTGGGGTGGTAAGCTGGCGGATAAGCATGGTGCGGTTCCTGCATTGAAATTCATTTTTGCCGCGCTGTTTGTTCTGCTGATGGTCTTCCAACTGACGGCTTCCACGCAGTACGCCGCGCTGGCTACCATTCTGGTGATGGGGATCTTTGCCTTCGGTAACGTACCAGGATTGCAGGTCTACGTGGTACAGAAAGCGGAACAATTTACGCCCAATGCTGTTGATGTGGCGTCAGGGCTGAACATTGCAGCGTTTAACATTGGTATTGCACTGGGTTCCGTGATTGGCGGACAAACGGTCGAGCATTATGGGTTGGCGCAGACACCATGGATTGGCGCACTTATTGTTCTGGTGGCTTTCCTGCTGATGGGGCTGAGCGGCCGTCTTGATAAGCCCACGCACGTTGCTCTGGGGTAAATCATTGATGTAAGCGCCCACTTACAAAACAAACTGCAATTGTTCGTTGAAAGTGAGTGCTAAAATCCCTATAACAGAAGAACCAGTCCGGCTGCGGACTGGTTGACGTTACAGAGGTTTGAAAGTCTAAAGTGCGAAAAAACACCTATGCCATGCGTTATGTTGCCGGTCAACCCGCCGAGCGGATTTTACCGCCGGGCTCGTTTGCGCATATTGGCCAGGCATTACCCGCAGGCGTACCGTTGAGCAGTGAAGATCGCATTCGCGTGCTGGTATGGAATATTTTTAAACAGCAGCGAGCAGAGTGGCAGTCGGTGCTGAAGAATTTTGGCAAAGACGCGCATCTGGTGTTATTGCAGGAAGCGCAAACCACACCAGAACTGGTGCAGTTTGCGACCACTAACTATCTCGCTGCCGACCAGGTTCCCGCATTTGTGCTGCCTCAGCACCCCTCTGGCGTTATGACACTCTCCTCCGCCCATCCTGTTTACTGCTGCCCATTGCGCGAGCGTGAGCCTATTTTACGGCTGGCGAAATCGGCGCTGGTGACGGTGTACCCGTTGCCTGACACTCGGTTGTTAATGGTGGTGAATATCCACGCGGTTAACTTTAGCCTTGGCGTTGATGTCTATAGTAAGCAGTTACTTCCCATTGGCGATCAGATTGCTCATCACAGCGGTCCGGTGATTATGGCCGGCGATTTTAATGCCTGGAGCCGTCGACGGATGAATGCGCTGTACCGCTTTGCGCGTGAAATGTCGCTGCGCCAGGTGCGCTTTACCGACGATCAGCGCCGCCGCGCGTTTGGTCGTCCTCTCGATTTTGTGTTCTATCGCGGTCTGAACGTGAGTGAGGCCTCTGTGCTGGTCACACGCGCCTCCGACCACAATCCGCTACTCGTTGAATTCAGTCCCGGCAAACCTGAACAATAACGGTGTGTCAGGTCTGCCGTAGGGCAGGCCTGTGATGGTTGCCCTTCATATTTCACAACAACCGAAGGACAACACAATGACAACACGCTCTCATCATGACAACGTCGAAAAACAGTTTGGCTCTCAGGCTAATGCCTACTTAACCAGTGCGGTGCACGCCTCTGGTCGTGACTTGCAACGTCTGGGGGAAAGGTTGCAGGCATTTCCGCAGGCCCGCGTGTTGGATATGGGATGCGGAGCGGGGCATGCCAGCTTTGTGGCCGCGCAATACGCAAAGCAGGTAGTGGCATATGATTTATCGTCGCAGATGCTTGACGTGGTCACTGAAGCGGCAAAGGACAGAGGTCTGGAGAATATCGCCACACGACAGGGTTATGCTGAAAGCCTGCCGTTTGAAGATAACGTATTTGACGTGGTGATTAGCCGCTATTCCGCGCATCACTGGCATGATGTCGGGCGTGCGTTGCGAGAAGTGAACCGCGTTCTGAAGCCCGGCGGCGTGCTGATTGTGATGGATGTGATGTCGCCAGGCCATCCTGTACGTGACATCTGGTTGCAAACTGTGGAGGCGTTACGCGATACCTCGCACGTACGCAACTATTCCAGCGGAGAATGGCTGTCGTTAATCAATGACGCCAATCTGATTGCCGATACCTTGTTAACCGATCGTCTGCCGCTGGAGTTCAGTTCGTGGGTGGCGCGGATGCGCACGCCTGCAGCATTGAGCGACGCGATCCGTGTATACCAACAAAGTGCTTCTGCGGAAGTGAAAGCCTATTTTGCGTTACAGGAAGATGGCTCGTTTACCAGCGATACGATAATGGTTGAAGCACATAAAGCGGGATAAATAAAAAAGGCACTGGGGGGAAACCAGTGCCTTCATTTCTACAATGCTATCAGGAGTCCGGCATACCGCTGTTTTTCACAAACAACGTTAGCTGATCGCCTGGCTGCAGATTGTTCGTATCGCTGTTCCAGCGCATCACATCCTTGATGTTAACCCCGTGGCGTTTGGCAATGCTCGAGAGCGAGTCGCCTTTACGCACACGATAGGTGATGCTATCGCTGTTGTTCGCCAGTCGCTGTGCGCTGGTACCAGCGCCCACCGTCAGATTTTGGCCTACTTTCAGCGATGACCCGCGCAGATTATTCCACTGCTTAAGGTCATTGGTGCTCACGCCAAGACGTGAAGCGACACCAGAAAGCGTATCGCCAGAGCGAACTTTGTAGCTACGGCTGTTCAGCGGCGTGTTATCCGCAACCAACGTTGACTGCACGGCTGCAATTTCGCCTGAGGCCAGAGACTCACGCAGCTTCTCTGCATGCTTCTTTGGCACCATCACATATTGCGGACCGCTGGCACCCAACGTGGAGCCTTTCACGCCTGCATTGAAGGTTTTCAGCTTGCTGACGGAAATACCCGCCATATCGGCAACCTGAGCCATTTCAACCGGGCTACTCAGGCGAACACGTGCCAACGCGCGGCTTTCGTCTGTTGTTGGCAGACGCACGCCATAGCGTTTGCTGTTTTTGAGTATATCGCTCAATGCCAGCATTTTTGGCACATATAGCTTCGTTTCCTGAGGCAATGGCAACGACCAGAAGTCAGTGGGTTTACCACGGGCTTTGTTCGTTTTAATTGCCTTCATGACACGACCTTCACCGCTATTATAAGCAGCAACGGTCAGCAGCCAGTCGCCATCAAACATTTTGTTCAGACGCTGCATCATGTCCAGTGCGGCGGTGGTGGAAGCCACAACGTCGCGACGTGCATCATAATTGCGGGTCTGTTTTAAACCATAATTGCGCCCCGTGCTCGGAATGATCTGCCAAATACCTGCGGCATTGGCGCCAGACGTTGCGTGAGGATCAAAAGCGCTCTCCACTATGGGTAGTAGTACCAGTTCCATTGGCATGTTACGTTTCTTAACCTGCCCGGCTATCCAGTACATATACGGCTCTGCCCGTAAAGTTACATCGTGGAGATAGCTCTTATTGCGTAAATACTTCTGTTTCTGTTCGCGAATCCGGTTGTTTTCCGGAATTCCCATCTTTAGCTCGTCACCAATGAAAGCCCACAAATCTTGATCAGCAGCGATAGATGTTCCGTCGTCCATCCATCGCGCCTGACTTGTAAACTTTCCTGCTTCCCCTTGACCAGCTGCAGAAAGGCTCTGTGCGTGTTGTTGGACGTTACCAGTATTCTGGCACCCAACAAGCAGGACAGAGGCGAGTAATATCGCTTTTGCCTTCATGTGTGTGTCAATAGTTGCTTAAAAGACGACCGATCATAACGGCGAAGTTTTCAAAAGGCAACCCGCAATTGTCAGAACGTATCTTTCTTTGACCTTAACCAGGCAAAACGCTCTTCAGGTTGTTGCAATATTGTTTTTTTATTTATTTCATTAATTAAATCAATATCTTCTGTTCTTAAAAAAAGATTATTTCGTCGCTCATTTTTCAGAATTACGGGGAGTGTCATTTGTTTTTTTACGCGTAACTCATTAACTTTACGATAATATTCATTTATGAACGGATCGTGCGGAAGAATGCTTAAGGCAAACTTCATGTTTGCTAATGTGTACTCATGTGCGCAACAAATCAATGTATCGTCAGGAAGTGCGTTTAGTTTTTTAAGTGATTGATACATTTGAGATGCTGTGCCTTCAAAAAGCCGACCGCAGCCACCGGAGAAGAGCGTGTCGCCGCAAAACAGGTAAGGGTGGCTAAAGTAACAGATATGTCCTAAAGTGTGACCCGGCGTAGCAATTACCGTAAATTCATGCCCCAAAACGAGTGCAATATCGCCATCTTCGACTATATGCGTCGTTCCCTTATCTTGCGTTTCAGCCGGTCCGTATACCGCTATTTGTGGGAAATGTTGCAGAAGTTCTTTCACGCCGCCCACGTGATCCTGATGATGATGTGTCAGCAGAATGGCCTCGGGAACCCAGTTATGTTCTGCAATAGCTTTCAGAACAGGTTCTGCTTCACCCGGGTCCACAATCAGACAATGTTTGTCATTATTCGACAGGACCCAGATGTAATTGTCCTGAAATGCAGGAATACTGTTAAGATTCATAGATTATCTCTCAATGCGTAACGGAAGGTTGTGATGAAACCGGCAAGGATCCCTCAAACTGTCGTAGCGCCCGTTAGTTGGGATGATTTGCCCTGGGGCGAACACTATCGTCAGGCGCTGGAGCATCAGCTTAACCCGTGGTTCGCAAAAATGTACGGATTTCATCTGCTTAAGATTGGTAATTTAAGCGCAGAAATCAATTCCGAAGCGTGCGCGGTTTCTCATCAGGTAAATGTTTCTTTGCAAGGCGCTCCCATGCAGGTGACTGCCGATCCTTTACATCTGCCCTTTGCCGATAAGTCCGTGGATGTTTGTTTGTTGGCTCATACGCTGCCGTGGTGTTCCGATCCACATCGCTTATTGCATGAAGCCGATCGCGTGCTTATTGATGACGGTTGGTTGATTCTGAGCGGCTTTAACCCGGTAAGTCTGATGGGATTGCGTAAACTGGTGCCCGTATTGCGTAAAACATCGCCCTACAACAGCCGGATGTTTACCCTCATGCGGCAGTTGGACTGGCTCTCATTGTTGAATTTTGAAGTACCGCACTATAGCCGTTTTCATGTCCTGCCCTGGAACAAGAAGGGCGGGAAAATGTTAAGCGCCCATATCCCTGCGCTGGGCTGTTTGCAACTGGTGGTTGCGCGTAAGCGAACCATTCCGCTTACGCTCAACCCGATGAAACAAAATAAAAGCAAAACGCCTATCCGCCAGGCCGTTGGCGCAACCCGGCAATACCGTAAACCGGACGCTTAAGCCTCCGCCTGATACCCAATATCATCCTGAGTGGGACGCATTGCAGCAGCGCGCGCAAGCTCATCACAGCGTTCGTTTTCCGGATGGCCCGCATGGCCTTTAACCCATTCCCATTTGATTTGATGCGGCCCCAGCGCGGTATCCAGACGTTTCCACAGATCGACGTTCTTCACTGGTTTTTTATCTGCTGTTTTCCAGCCGCGCTTCTTCCAGTTGTGGATCCACTGCGTAATGCCCTGGCGCACATACTGGCTGTCCGTGCTGAGTATCACTTCACACTGTTCTTTCAGGGCTTCCAGCGCAACGATTGCCGCCATCAGCTCCATGCGATTATTGGTGGTGAGGTTGTAGCCTTCGCTAAAGGTTTTTTCGCGCCCGCGATAGCGTAAAATCGCCCCATAACCACCTGGCCCTGGATTTCCCAGGCAAGAACCATCGGTGAAAATCTCTACCTGTTTAAGCATCTCTGGTAGACTTCCTGTTTTAGCAAATCGAAATCAAACGATAAGTCTGACATAAATGACCGTTATGAGCACTGGAATTACACGACAGATCGTCCTCGATACCGAAACCACCGGTATGAACCAGATTGGCGCCCACTACGAAGGCCACAAGATCATTGAGATCGGTGCGGTTGAAGTGGTGAACCGCCGCCTGACCGGGAATAACTTCCACGTTTACCTGAAACCGGATCGGCTGGTGGACCCGGAAGCGTTTGGTGTACACGGAATCGCAGACGAATTCCTGCTTGATAAACCTACGTTTGCCGATGTGGCCGATGAGTTTCTCGACTACATCCGCGGTGCAGAGCTGGTCATCCATAACGCATCGTTTGATATCGGCTTTATGGATTACGAATTTGCTAAGCTCAGGCGGGATATTCCAAAGACAAACGAATTCTGCAAAATTACCGATAGCCTGGCGCTGGCGAGGAAAATGTTTCCTGGCAAGCGCAACAGCCTTGATGCGTTATGCTCACGCTATGAAATAGACAACAGTAAGCGAACCCTGCACGGCGCATTGCTCGATGCCCAGATTCTGGCCGACGTTTATCTGATGATGACCGGTGGGCAGACCACGATGGCGTTCTCAATGGAAGGTGACAGCCAGCAGCAGAATGACACGGGGATCCAGCGTATTGTGCGACAGTCCAGCAAACTACGCGTTGTTTTCGCCACTGATGAAGAGTTAGCGGCCCATGAGTCGCGCCTTGACCTGGTGCAGAAGAAAGGCGGAAGTTGCCTCTGGCGGGCATAGTTTGTACGTTTTCCGTATGGAAATGACCATTCGGGTGATTTTTGCAGCAAACGATTAAAAAACGTGAGAAAAAGCGTTGACGAGGCGTGAGGCAATCCGTAATATTCGCTTCGTTCCCAAGCGGAACACAACGCGGAGTGGTAGTTCAGTTGGTTAGAATACCTGCCTGTCACGCAGGGGGTCGCGGGTTCGAGTCCCGTCCATTCCGCCACTATTCAGAAAGCCTGAATCAGAAATGATTCAGGCTTTCGTCGTTTTGGCCCGCCAACAATAATAATCTCCTCATCACACTTTATCGACCACGTCCGTGCTATCGGGCAGGCAACACATCAGGTCATCCTTAACCCGACGCATATCCAGGGGCAGATCAACCTGCGAAGTGATTCATCACGCAGGCGAAGCGGGGGGAAAAGTTATCGCCGATAAGCACCGTTTCTTCATTCAAGTGCTTTAGCATATACAGCTTGTCGGCACGTTCGTAAGCGTCGAAGAAGAGATAATCGACAGCATCCGTTGCTTCATCATCGGGAGATTTTTCACGTCCGTTGGGAGTGAGCATGAAAACACCGGCGGTATGGCCGAGTGGTCGGGCATAGCGAAAGAACAGTTTTCGGTTCACAGCAAACTCGCCATCATCACTTTTGAGTTTCCCTTGTACTGACAATGAAAGGTGTCCGGAGTTGTAGCTGGTAATCAGCATTATTCCATGGAGTACCTTTTTTGTATCCTGGATGTCGAGTATCGACGTGAATTCCGAGGAGCAGGAAAAACTGATTTCTTGTTTTTTCGCATTCCCGGCGATAATAAAAAAAGCGATAGCCGCCAGCCCAAAAATGGCAATCACGACTGACCATAGTAAAGGAGAGTGATCGCTTTCTTGCTTCATATCATTCCTCATGATGGCGATACTGGCTGATGCAATGGTAATAGCCGAGGTTCAGCCCGCATTCAGCGGCAAACGACCACTCAACCAGATTATGGTTGCTCGCCCAGGTATTGAGATACAGATCTTTTGGGTACGAACAGTCGGGGTTAATGCCCACGGACTTGAAAATATCCAGCGCTTTCTTTTCGGTTATGGTGTCGGTGAGGGCGTTTCCTAATATATGTACACGGCATTGTTCATAGTCGATAGTCCGCAGGATAGTCGCGTCCGTCATGGCGATTTCATTGGGAATCCATGTTAACCACGCTGTCGCCAGCACGGCGATACCAGTAATTAACGCGGTTATCGCCACAGGCCAACGGCTTTGTTTCTTTTTGTTGAGCGTCGATGCAACATTGGCAATTCTGGCGGGAGCTTGCGCTTCTTCCAGTTGCTGAATATTGATATTAGCGTCGCCCATCCGAAATCCCATCCGCGGAATTGTGACGATGAGTTCTGCAGGATGACCCGTAGACGTTATTGCTTTGCGCAGAAATGAAATGTGCTGATTGAGATTCGCATCCGTCGCTCTGGCGCCATTATGCTGAAAAACATTCAGCAGAATTTCATCACGCGAGGATATCTCTTTACCATTTTGCAACAAATAGAGCAGTAATTGTGTTGCCACATTATTCAATGTGGCCATTTCACCAGATGCCAGGTCTTTTAGGGTATTTTTATGTGGTCTGAAAACTAAGGAAGGTGCGAATAAGCAGGTCATTTCTTCCCAAGCTGACTCGCTGATTAAAATTTCGCGGATCTGGGCCGATTTTTTTCCCGCAAACACATCGAATCAGCCTATTTAGGCTATTTTTTCCACCATTTCTGGCGTTATTTCCGGTTTTTACTGAGATCTCTCCCACTGACGTATCATTTGGTCCACCCGAAACAGGTTGGCCAGGGTGAATAACATCGCCAGTTGGTTATCGTTTTTCAGCAGCCCCTTGTATCTGGCTTTCACGAAGCCGAACTGCCGCTTGATGATGCGAAACGGGTGCTCCACCCTGGCACGGATGCTGGCTTTCATGTATTCGATGTTGATGGCCGTTTTGTTCTTGCGCGGATGCTGCTTCAAGGTTTTTACCTTGCCGGGACGCTCGGCGATCAGCCAGTCCACATCCACCTCGGCCAGCTCCTCGCGCTGTGGCGCTCCTTGGTAGCCGGCATCGGCTGAGACAAATTGCTCCTCTCCATGAAGCAGATTACCCAGCTGATTGAGGTCATGCTCGTTGGCCGCGGTGGTGACCAGGCTGTGGGTCAGGCCACTCTTGGCATCGACACCAATGTGGGCCTTCATGCCAAAGTGCCACTGATTGCCTTTCTTGGTCTGATGCATCTCCGGATCGCGTTGCTGCTCTTTGTTCTTGGTCGAGCTGGGTGCCTCAATGATGGTGGCATCCACCAAAGTGCCTTGGGTCATCATGACGCCTGCTTCGGCCAGCCAGCGATTGATGGTCTTGAACAATTGACGGGCCAGTTGATGCTGCTCGAGCAGGTGGCGGAAATTCATGATGGTGGTGCGATCCGGCAGGGCGCTATCCAGGGATAATCGGGCAAACAGGCGCATGGAGGCGATTTCGTACAGGGCATCTTCCATGGCACCGTCGCTCAGGTTGTACCAATGCTGCATGCAGTGAATACGCAGCATGGTCTCCAGCGGATAGGGCCGTCGGCCATTGCCCGCCTTGGGATAAAACGGCTCGATGACAGCGGTCATATTCTGCCATGGCAGAATCTGCTCCATGCGGGAGAGGAAAATCTCTTTTCGGGTCTGACGGCGCTTAGTGCTGAATTCACTATCGGCGAAGGTGAGTTGATGGCTCATGATGTCCCTCTGGGATGCGCTCCGGATGAATATGATGATCTCATATCAGGAACTTGTTCGCACCTTCCCTAAGCCATCACCAATAATTACGGATTTAATTTTGTTTATTGGTATATGAGAAATCACTGATGTCTCCTTTAAAGCAGGATATCTCGCATTCGAGTGGGTGAAGCAATAGCATAACATAATTCATTTATAAAAAATGGTTGTACCATAGATCGCTTTATTAATATTTATATAACAATATTTTAATATCTCTTATAGAATCCTCTTTTCTCCTTCCTCTCTTTCACTATCTTATTGTCATTACTCGTTTTTGATATCCAATTTCATTTTTACAAAAATTTCATAAATACATTTTGCCTGTTGTTCTGGCTAAATAAAAAAATAGTTGATAGATAAAAACTCTATAAAAATGCTGAATAATAGATATTAACACTGATTATGTCGTGATTATTGGCGGTTTTTTAGGTAAACGATCGCTGTGCAGACAGTGTGACAACATGATTCCCTGAGTTTGATTAATACCGGATTTTTGCATTGTGTCATTTTCCCGTCGACTTAATATAAGCCCCGAAACAGCGTAAACAACTGTGGACGGTATTTCGGATGGAATACCAATGAAGTTCAAAATACGGGGCGGCTTGAGATGGATTGTTTGCAAGGATATGCGCTACCGCCACCTGCAGATCAGGATTTTCCGGACATAAATTATCTGCGGAAATAGATCTTCGGAATAACTAAAAAACAGATATAAGGTTAAGTAGTAATATGAAAATGAAAAACGTGGCTGTGGCCTGTGCGCTGATGGCGGGAATGACTTTTACTGCCTCTTCTGCTTTTGCTGCAAAAAATGTCGAACCGACTAACGGTAAAATTCACTTCACCGGTTCTCTGGTTAATTCCGCATGTGGTCTGGCACCAGAATCCAGCCCGGTACAGGTTAATTTTGGTGAGATCCCAACTTCTCAGTTAAAAGACAACCAACGTGCTGGCGTTAAGCATGCCAAAATCGTTCTGCAGGGCTGTGATACGACCGTCGCGAAAACGGCCACTGTGACCTATACCCCGGCAACGATTGATACAGACAACAACGCGCTGGCTGCATTCACCTCTGGTACTGCAAAGGGCGCGGGCATCGGTATGATTGACAGTGGCAACCAGGACGTGGAATGGGGTCAAGCCGCCTCTCAGGTCAACATTACCGATGGTGAAACCGACATTGATTTCGTCGCTTACCTGCAGGCAAACAACGCATCTGCGGCGGTAACCCCAGGTGATTTCGAATCTACCGTTAATTTCCAGATCGACTACCAGTAACGATCTGCAGCAGGCGCATTAACGCGCCTGCTTAACCCTTCCTGCGAATAACTGAAAGGAAATGCGGTGATGCCTGGATGGCGAATTTTACTGCTTTTTATCTTCATATCGCCTGCATGGGTTTTGGCTGACACCAATCGTCTTGTCAGTACGCCCGGCAAAATGCGCATGCGCGGAAATATTATTGAGGCTGCCTGTTATGTCGACCCACGCGACCGGTCGCTACTGGTTGAATTTGATGATCTCTCAGCCAGAGATATTTCCGGAAAACCAGAGAAAGTATCAGCGCATGATTTCAGCATTCATTTGTTGGGATGTTCATTAGGGGATTCTCAACACCCCGGGAATCTGTTTCAACGCGCCAATATTACCTTTTCTGGCGCACCGGATAGTGACAATCCTGATTATCTAAGCGTGCAATCGGAAACTGAAAATTTAGCGATAGAAATATATGACAGCAACGGACAGCAAATTCATCTGGGAGAGCCATCACCGGACTATGTGCTTAATCCAGGGAAAAACACGCTCAATTTTACGGCTTATTTGATCTCCCGCGACGGAAGAATGACATCTGGCGAATTTACTGCGGTCACGCATTTTGTTGTGAATTATCTCTGAGCTGCACTGCAATTCGGGTATCTGAAGGTTTGCGAACGAAAATGATCACGCTGAAAACAGATAAAAAACGTCTGGCGCTTTTTATTGCTCTGGTCTGTGCCTCTTCATGGGCTGAAGCGGATGAGGCCATTGAATTTAATACCGACGTACTGGATGCCAGCGACAGGCACAATGTCGATTTGCAGCGTTTTTCCGAAGGCAACTTTGTGACTCCCGGAGAATATCTGCTGGATGTTCGTATTAACAGCCAGGAGATTCCACAGCAGTCGATCCGTTATATCGTCGATCCTGCCAACCTGCATAAATCCATGGCATGTCTGACCCCGCAACAACTCGAATTACTGGCGCTCAAAGAAGAGGCGCTGGCCTATATTCATCCGATTAGCGCGACCTGCTATGACATTTCCCGCCTGCCGGGTGTGGCGCTGAATAATAGCGCAGGCGTACTGGACATTATCGTGCCTCAGGCGTGGATGAAATATACCGATCCAGACTGGACGCCACCGGAACGCTGGGATAACGGCGTCGCGGGGCTGATTTTTGACTACAGCGTCTCGGGCCAGGCCACACATTATGAACAGGGCGGCGATCGTTATCGCTCTCTGTCTGGCTATGGGCAGACAGGTTTTAACCTCGGCGCGTGGCGATTTCGTGGCCAGTATCAGGCCAATTACGCTTCGGATGATAATCGCGGCCGTATCGACTGGGATCAGATCTATGCCTATCGACCGTTGCCGATGCAGGCTGCAAAACTGACGGTCGGCGAAATCTACCTGAATTCTCAGGTTTTTGATTCGGTACGTTTCACCGGGGCTAACCTCGGCAGCGACGAGCGTATGTTGCCACCGAATTTGCAGGGCTACGCGCCTGAAGTGCACGGCATCGCCCGCAGCAATGCGAAGGTTACCGTCAGTCAGCAGGGCCGTGTTATCTATCAAACCACCGTTCCTGCAGGGCCATTTAATATTCAGGATCTGCACGGTTCGGTACGCGGCACGCTGGATGTTCGCGTCGAGGAGCAGGATGGCAGCGTACACACTTTTCAGGTCAATACGGCCGATATTCCTTACCTGACGCGACCAGGCTATGTGCGCTACAACGCCGCGGTCGGGAAGCCATCACGTTATAACCATGACGTTCAGGGGCCTGCGTTTTATAGCAGTGATTTTTCATGGGGGGTCAGCAATGCATGGTCGCTGTACGGCGGCGCGCTGCTGACTGGCGATCGCTATAACGCCTGGTCGATGGGGATTGGGCGGGACTTGAGCTGGCTGGGGGCGCTGTCGGCTGATGCGACGCAATCCGTGAGTCGGGTAAAGCATCAGGCTGAACAAAAAGGCATGTCCTTTAAGCTCAGCTACGCCAAAACTTTTGATGAGTACAACAGCGCCATCACCTTTGCCGGTTACCGCTTCTCACAGCGTAACTTCCGCACTTTCTCGCAGTTTCTCGACGAGCAGTATGAAAATAACAACAGTGCCGGCAACGAAAAAGAGATGTACACCATCACCGGCAACAAAACCTTCTTTGCTGACGATCCACTATTAGCGACCACGCTGTACCTGACCTATACCCACCAGAACTATTGGGATCGCGGTTCCCAGGATCGTTACGGATTATCGATGGGGCACAGCTTTTCATTTGCTGGCATCCAGGGGATCAGCGCCAACGTTGCGGCTTACCGCTCTGAGTATCAGGGCAAACGAGACGACAGTCTTTCGCTTTCAATCTCGGTGCCATGGAGCGATGGCCGCTCTATGGATTACGAATTACAGAACAGCGGCAACCAGACCAGCCAGATGGTTTCGTATTCCGATAACCGCGACCGTAACAATCCGTGGCGTTTGCGCACAGGGGTTTCCGGTGAAGGGCGTACGGCGTTTGATGGCTATTACAAGCACCGCAGCATGATGGCGGAACTGGAATCTAACGTCAGCTGGCAGCAATCACGTTATTTCTCCGTTGGCGGCACGATGCGCGGCGGTTTTACCGCGACGCGTCACGGTGCGGCGCTGCACAACAGCCAGGCGTCGATGAATACCGCCAGAGTGATGGTTGATACCGACGGGGTGGCGAACGTGCCGCTGAACGGCGAACAGGCGCACTCAAACCGCTTCGGTATTGCCGTCGTACCGGACGTCGTTAGCTATCACAGCTTTGATACCCGTATCGATGTGGACGCAATGGACGAGGACATTTCCGCAACCAAAGCCATCGTGACCAACACCCTGACGGAAGGTGCGATTGGCTACCAGCATTTTGCCGTGGCGCAGGGGCAAAAAATGATGGCGCTGCTGCGCCTGAAGGATGGTTCGGTACCGCCGTTTGGCGCCGAAGTGTTTAACGCTAACGGCGTTAGCGTCGCCATGGTAATGGAAAACGGTATGGCCTGGATTGCGGGTGTGAATCCGGCTGAGCGTCTTTCCGTTGCCTGGGCTGGCCGTGCGCAGTGCCACTTACAGGTGCCACAACAAATCAACCCGGAAGGTAACGTGCTGTTGCCTTGTGAATAATTTCAATAACCTGAATGAATTTTGTCATGAATAATCAAGCTTTTTACTCCGTGCAGCGTTGGCTTAAACCCGTGGCCTGTGGCCTGCTTTTGATTGCAGAGATCAACACCTCATGGGCGGGTATTGCGCTCGACCGTACCCGCATGATCATCACTGGTGATGCGCGCTCAGTCAGTGCGAACTTAACCAATACCAGCCCGAGCATTCCGTTTCTGGCTCAGTCGTGGGTGGAAGATGCCAACGGAACAAAAATTACCTCGCCGCTGATGGTCTTACCGCCGCTGCAACGAATTAACGGCGGGCAAAAGGGAATTGCCCGCGTGACGAAAACCAGCGGGATCAACGCCCTGCCGCAGGATCGCGAGAGCTTGTTCTACCTGAACGTACGTGAAATTCCGCCTAAACCGGATAAGCCGAACGTGCTGCAACTGGCGATGCAGTCGCGCATCAAATTGTTCTACCGTCCGGCCGCCATTGTGCCGGAAACGCCGGGCGCCGTGTGGCAAAACCAACTGGTCTTTCACAAGCAGGGCCAGCGCTGGCGTGTGGATAACCCAACGCCTTACTTCGTCACCTTAATCGGCTTAAGCCGCAAGCCAGAAGCGCAGGGAGGCGGCAGATTGACCGACTTCCCCGGCGTTATGGTCTCACCAAAATCCTCTCTCGATTTTAGCGTCACGGACGGCAGCGTCAGCCAGTTCAGCATGATGTACGTGAACGATTTTGGCGGTCATCCCGAACTGAAATTCAGCTGCACAGGCAATGTATGTAAAGCATTGCCGATGGAGCAACAGCCCCGGTAACAGGAATCGTAAATGAAAAAGATGCTTTGCGCCCTGCTGATGGCGGGCATGGCCTGGCAGGTTCAGGCCACCAGCGGCCGCCAGGATATGAGCAACGTGTCCGGTGAGTATGGCAACGTCCGCTTTCACGGCCGGGTCTACGTGTCGCCGTGCGTGCTGGATATGGCCTCACGCGATCAGACCATCAATCTTGGTGATATTTCCGCCAGTCGGTTTCGCCAGGGCGGCGATCGCAGCGAACCGGTGTTGGTCACGCTGTACCTGAACGGCTGCTTAAAGGGCTCTGGTCATACCCTGAGGGATTTCCCCGGGCAGACCAGCGAAATGCCTGAGCTGGCGCACAGCACGGTGGAACGTGGCGTTTCGATGACGCTGATGGCCGAAGGCGCGCCGGAAAACAGTGACCTGGGGCGTATTCGTGGTGATGTGCGCGGCGCGGGCATTCGGCTACTGACCGAGCGTAATCAGCTGATCCATCTGAACCAACCGCAACGTATGTGGATCCTCAAACCAGGCGATAACGCCATTCACTTTCTGGCCACGCTGGAATCTTTTGGGCCAGAGGTGACTGCCGGAGAATTTAACGGCCTGGTGAGACTTAAGCTGGAGTATCTATGAGCGTATTACGCAAAGCGCTGTTGTGGGTTGCCCTGGCTGGCTGTCCACTGGCCGGGCAGGCATTTACACAGGGGGAAGGTGAGCCGGAGGGCGGGTCGCCGCATCAGTACGATATCGAATTGAGCTCGCTGGATGTCAGTAAAAACCACGTGGGTGGCAGAACGGATCCGTTTACCTGGAATCTGGGCAGTTGGTATGTGGTGAATTTCTATTGCGAGCAGGCTGACATCTCCCGGTCGCCGATTTACTACACCACCACGACTACGATGCCGCCTTCAAATCAGGGGGCGAACCGTTTTCGGCTAAATGAGTATCTGGATGTGGAAGTGCAGGTGTGGGTTGCCGGGGGCTATAAACAGTATGTTCAGGCGCCTTTTACCAACGTTTCAAACCGCAACAGCAATAACACTTGCAAAAAGCGCAAGGGCTACACGCGCGCCACTAACGTTGAAAGTGGTTCAAAAGGGAAAGTGACGTTTATTGTCACTAAACCCATTATCAACGGCATCAATATCACTTCCCAATCGCTGGTGGAGGTAGCCGGGCGCATGGGGAGCGCGGGACCTACGCCCACTACGGCGATTTCCCGTGTGGTGATTAAATCCGGGCTGATTACCGTACCGGACAAATGCACCTTCAACCGGGGAGACAAAATCAGTATTGAGTTTGGCGATCTGCCAGGATCCGCTGCCCGGCTCAATGGCACTAACTACAGCAAGTCGATCCCCATTCATGTTGTTTGTGAAGGCGGCAGCTTCGATCAGGGCGCGCTGAACATTAATCTTGGCGTACAAACTACCACGGCGTCAGGCACGGCGGGGTTCAACGATCATCTCCTCGGCACGCTGAGCGGCGGACAAAAGCGCGACGATCTCGGCATTATGCTTAAAGACGAGAGCGGTGGCACCGTCGTGCCCAATCAATTCTATAACGTGAAAGGTTTTTACCAGAATCAGGGCGACTGGAATCTCACCGCTGCACCGGTGGCAAAGCCGGGCGTGGGAAGCGTTAAGGAAGGTGAGTTTGAAGCCTCTGCCACCGTTGTTGCGCAGTTTCAGTAGGGGGATGCCATGAGATTTTCGGCGTTATTCGCGATCGGCGTGTTACTGCTTGGCGGCATGGCGCAGGCCGACACCAAACTGGTCGGCGGCGATATGTATTTTCACGGCACTATCAGAGCGCTGGCCTGCAGCCTGGCACCTGGAGGCGACAAAATCGAGGTCGATTTCGGGCAAATCGCGACGCAGGATCTCTATCTCTCTGGGCGCAGTAAGCCGGAAAAATTCAGCATTCAGCTACGCGACTGCAACCCTGAGGTTTTTCGCGGGATCTCGGTCACTTTCAGTGGTAGTGAGGATGCTGAACTGGACGATCATCTGGCGCTGGATAGCAGTGAACAGGGCGGCGCGACAGGGATCGGTATTGGGATGAGCGAAGAGGACGGCACGGCAATCCGCCTTGATGAGAGCACGTCAGTCAAAGAGATAACTGCAGGCTCGATGACGCTAAATTTTTGGGCGTGGGTCGCAGCAGAGCCGTCGGCGATAAAAAATCAGTCTCTCGAATACGGTCCATTCAGCGCCAGCGGGACCTGGACACTGAGCTACCAGTAGCATGATGAACGCTCTGAATCGTATTGCCCCGCTGCCTGCGCAGAAATTATTGCTCTTTATTAGTCTGTTTTTCTGGTGTGGGGTAATGCATCTCTACTGGCCGAATAACGGCGGCAGCGGTCTGTCGTTGCCGCTTAATATTACGAGCTGGATTTATGCCGTTGTGCTGGCTGCAAGCGCATCAGTGCTGGTGCCTCGTCAACGCTGGCGTATCACTGTCCCCGCCACGGTTTTTTCGATGGGGGCGCTCATCCTGACGCTGCTTTGTCTGCTGACGCCTGGCGTCTGGCAGTTCGAGGCGCAGCTGGTCGCAGGGGCGCTGCTGGGAGGCGTGCTCGTCTATCTGGTGACATTGCAGATTCCGCTTGCGGCAAACACCCTGACGGTACTGCTGACCCTGCTATGGGGCGCGTGCGTCATCGAATGTCTGGCGTTTTTGTATCAGTACTGGCATTTGCCGGGTGTTGATTACTGGGAGTTTGCCTGGCGACGCGGTACGCGGCCCTACGGTATTTTTCAGCAGGTCAATCTGATGGCCAGCTTCACTGCATCTGGTGTGCTGCTGTCAGCTCCGCTCTTTTTACGGCTACGCGACAGATATCGAATTGTCATCGGGGTTGCTCTGGTGATGATGGGCTTTGTGCTGCATGAATCCCAGTCGCAAACCGGCTATGTGTCTGTGGTGGTAGGTGAAGTCTTGCTGCTGGTGGTTTTCCCGGCGCAACGCCGTATGTTGTTGCTACTTCTGCTGCCGCTAGCGTTAGGCATGGTGGCGGGCACGCTCGCTCGCCATTTTTTGTCCGTTGCTACAGTCGATCACCTGACCACTTCCCAGGTGCGCTGGACGGTGCTTAAAACGTCACTGGCATTATTTGCCGAACGCCCGTGGACGGGGTGGGGCGTGGGCAGTTTTGCCGCCGTGTTTCTCGAACGCGCGGGGCCGTTGGGGCTGAGCAGCATCTCGCATCCGCACAATGAGCTGGTGCTGTGGCTGGTGGAGGGCGGCCTGGTTGGGCTGGCGGGGGCGCTGTGCTTTATTACGGGAGGCTTCTGGCTGTGGATGCACGGAAATCGCTGGCGTCGCGCCTGTCTGGTGGCGGCGCTGCCGGTGGTCATTCATATGTTGACGGAATACCCCGTCAGGCAGTCAACACCACATTGGTTACTGCTGATCCTGCTGCTTCGTTGTGCAGATAGCCCGCTAAAAGGGGTTCGCCTGACGCTTACGTCGACGTCGCTGATTCGTGCGCTGGCATTGATCTCGTTTTTAACCTTCACGCCATTGTTGCTTCTCTCACTGCACACGCAACAGCAGTTGACGCTGGCGGAGCGACAGTCAGCGCAGTGGCGTCTGGCCGAGTCGCTCCCGGTAGGAGGCTGGCTCCTTGCCCCTCGCTACCGGTTTGATGTTCAGATGGGGTATCTGCAACGGTATCAGCGTACCCGGGACGCTCGCTGGCTGGAAGCGGTTCGCCGCTGGGCACCTGACTATGTGCGTGTTCACCCAGACCCGAATGTCTCCTTCACGCAAATCTTGCTGGCGTTACAGCAGCGCGACCTACCTGAGGCGCATCGTCTGGCGACGCGCTTTTACCTGACATACCCGAACGATCGCCGTATCCCGTGGCTGCAGGATGCACGACGTCCTTTCAATCAAAAAATGGAATGATATGAACAGATTCAGCGAACAGACCCGCCATGTGCCAGAGCTTCCCCGCAACGCCGAGCTGCTGCGGATCACCGGGATCCGTTTGCAGCGCATCCATTTTTTTGATGATGCATCGCTGGATGTCTGCGAGGTGTTAAGTCAGGTACGCACGCCGCTACCGCTCGATCTTTTTTTCAAGCACATTTCCATCACCGCAAAACAGCAGCTATTTCTGTGGCAAATGCGGCAGGTACTGGCACTCTCAGGAAGTTATTCGCTGAATTTATCCGTCAGGATGCTGACCTGTCTGTCGTGGATTGCGCAGCTCGCCCGCCAGGCGCATCAGGGGCGGATTGTTATCGAAATACAGGATCCTGGCACCATGATGCGACTGGAAAAGGCAGAACAGCAGGCTGTTTGCATTGCCGTCAAAACCCTGGTGCGTCACGGGTTTCGCGTGTGGCTGGATGATGTTTCGCCTGAGCTATTTTTTGTCTGGCGACTGTCTGGCATCCGTTTCGATGCCATCAAAATTGAAAGCGGAATGTTTCATCAGTTCAGGACGTCGGAGTGGCAGTTGAGGGTACTGGTCAATCAATTTCGCGGGTTGGGAGAACGGGTTGTGATCGAGGGGGTGGAAACGCCGCAGGATTACGCGATTTGCCGTATGAGCGGCGCAGATGCTGTGCAGGGATTTTTGTTCGAGCAGGAAGTATTACCGAAAGGCCTGAATCATTGCTGATTCAGGCCATGGTCATTATTCGCTCAGCGTCTGTGCGATATCTTTTTGCACCTGCTGGCGCTGTTCTGGGGTCAATACTTTGTTCAGGTCGAAATAGTATTTCACGCGGTAATAACGTGCCTGCTGTTCAATATTGCTGAACGCGGAAAGCTGTTTTTTGACGGCGGCTTCATCCCATTTCCCGGACTTGATGACGTCAATCAACGCGCCGTCTTTAACATCCTTCACCGATATCTGGCTAACGTTGGTTTCAAGCTGCTGGTGCAGTTTTTTAATCTGCGCAACCTGGTCAGTGCTCAGTTTAAGGTGCTGAACTACCGGGTCCTGAGCTGGTGCGGGTACATTGGATACGTTTGCTGCAAGCGTGCTAAAAGAAGCGCCAGCCACGGTTGCCGCCAGCAAAGTCATGCGTACGAAGTTCTTCATTTCGGGATCCTGATAAGGGAATTATTAACATTGTCTGTCACTCGCTGAAGACGAGTGATTATCCTTTGCAGAATACGATGCCCGAAGCACGTCGCCACGCGAATTTGTTTTGCGGTTGGTTACGGAGTGAAACAATCCCGCTACGGAAAACGTTGTGCAGCGGGAAGAAGGCGATATCTACAGCGTGAACGGGTCAGCGTCCTGCCAGGCGGGGAATTTCTCGCGGTACTCGCGCAGCGCCGAGAGTGACAGTTCAGCGTCAATGCGCGTAGCCTGATGTGGCTCGGCGGTGGCAATAATCTCCCCCTGCGGATTAATCACCCGGCTGTCACCGCGATAATGATGGCCGTTACCGTCAGTACCCACGCGGTTACATCCTGCTACATAAGCCTGGTTCTCAATTGCCCGCGCGGTGAGCAGAACCTGCCAGTGTAGCGAACGCGGCGCTGGCCAGTTGGCGACATACAATGCCAGGTCGTAATCGTTGCGGTTGCGCGACCATACCGGAAAACGCAGGTCATAACAGACCAACGGCAGAATGCGCCAGCCGCGCCATTCAAAAATAACCCGCGCGTCACCCGCCTGATAATGTTGATGTTCATCCGCCATGCGGAACAGGTGGCGCTTGTCATAGAAATGGACATTACCTTCGGGTTCGACCAGCAAAAAGCGGTTTACCGGGCCACGTTCAGACAGGAGAGCGGCGCTGCCTGCAATAAGGGCGTTCGTCTGTTGCGCCTTAGTGCGCATCCAACTGACAACCTCTTCCTGCGGCAGCGATTTGCTTGCCGCTTCCATGGCAAATCCGCTGGTAAACATTTCAGGTAACACAATGACATCACGTCCGGTGACGGTTTCCAGTTGGCGGTCGAAATGGCGCAGGTTGGCCGGGCCATCCATCCAGATCAGCGGTTGTTGCAGCAGAGTAATTTTCAAACCGGGCACGATCGAGGCTCCTCATTGAACAACATTTTGACACTGTAGCATGAGCTCTAACTGAAATGTGGCAATAAAAAGCCCCGCATTAAGCGGGGCTAAACGTTGTGCGTGTGTCGTTACGCGGCTTCGACTTTACGCACCTTCTCTGGCAGCTTTACCGGCTGAGTCGCCAGCGCCTCGGGTTCAAAGTCATCCACGTTGATGCTACGCAGACGACTTGCTTCGGCTTTCACCAGAATTGCGGCTTCGTCTTTATCAATCAGCCCTTTAGCCAGCGCATTGTGCGCCAGTTCATCCAGGCGGGTAAACGGCAGGTTTTTACCCAGCTCTTTGCAGATCCGCTGGTGGATAGGGTCGGCTGCAATCACATCCAGCAAAGCCTCTTCCAGCAAACCTACCGGGTTATGCTCGCTCGGCGTCAGGTATTGACCGCGGCCAAGGCGAGAACGAGTGGCGCTCGGAACCTGCAGAATCTTCGCGACTTTATGATCCAGCTTGTCAGACGGTGCATGGTAGTGGCGACCGGTAGGGAAGATAACCACATTCAGCAGGCCCGCGACCAGTCGGTTCGGGAAGTTTTTCAGCAGGTCGTCCATCGCCTGTTCCGCTTTGTACAACGCATCCTGAACGCCCCAGTGCACCAACGGCAGGTCTGCTTCATTACGGCCTTCATCGTCATAACGCTTCAGTACCGCAGAGGCCAGATACAGCTGACTTAATACATCGCCCAGACGCGCGGAGATACGTTCACGGCGCTTCAGGCTACCGCCCAGTACGGCCATGGAGACATCCGAAAGCAGTGCCAGGTTAGCGCTCAGACGGTTCAGATGCTGGTAGTAACGTTTGGTCGCATCGCCGGTTGGCGTGCTGCTGGTTAAGCCGCGCGTCAGGCCCAACCAGAAGCTGCGCACTTTGTTACTGCCGACGTGGCCGATGTGTTTGAACAGCAGCTTGTCGAACGCATTCACATCGTTACTCTGTGCCGCGGCCATCTCTTCCAGAACGTACGGATGGCAGCGAATCGCCCCCTGACCGAAGATCATCATGCTCCGGGTCAGAATGTTGGCACCTTCAACGGTAATGGCGATAGGCGCGCCCTGATAAGCTCGGGCGAGGAAGTTGCTTTCGCCAAGCATAATGCCTTTACCGCCAGTAATATCCATTGCATCGATGATTGACTGCTGTCCACGGTGGGTACAGTGATACTTCACGATGGCCGACAGCACCGCCGGTTTTTCACCCAGCATAATACCGTAGGTAATCAGCGACGCCGCTGCATCCATCACGTACGCGTTACCCGCAATACGTGCCAACGGCTCTTCAATACCTTCCATCTTACCGATAGAGATTTTGAACTGGCGACGAATGTGCGCATACGCGCCGGTTGCCATTGCGACCGATTTCACGCCGCCCGTCGAGTTAGACGGCAGGGTAATACCGCGTCCCACGGACAGACATTCCACCAGCATGCGCCAGCCCTGACCGGCCATTTTTGGGCCACCGATGATGTAATCAATCGGCACGAAGACATCTTTGCCCAGCGTCGGACCGTTCTGGAACGGCACGTTCAGCGGGAAGTGTCGACGCCCAATTTGTACGCCTGGCGTTGACGTTGGGATCAGCGCACAGGTAATGCCGAGATCTTCTTCACCACCCAGCAGTTTTTCCGGGTCGGAGAGTTTAAATGCCAGACCCAGTACGGTAGCGATAGGCGCCAGCGTGATATAACGCTTATTCCAGGTCAGGCGCATACCCAGCACCTGCTGGCCCTGCCAGTCGCCCATACAAACCACGCCGGTATCAGGGATCGCGCCTGCGTCGGAACCCGCTTCCGGGCTGGTCAGAGCAAAGCAGGGGATCTCCTGACCGCGTGCCAGACGCGGCAGGTAATGATTCTTCTGCTCTTCGGTGCCGTAATGCTGCAGCAGTTCGCCAGGGCCTAAGGAGTTAGGTACGCCAACGGTGATCGCCAGGATCCCGGAAACGCCGGAGAGTTTCTGCAGAACGCGAGCCTGAGCATACGCGGAGAATTCCAGCCCGCCGTACTCTTTCTTAATGATCATCGCGAAGAAGCGGTGCTCTTTCAGATACGCCCACAGTTCCGGCGGCAGATCCGCGAGTTCATGGGTGATCTGGAAGTCGTTCGCCATGCGGCAGGCTTCTTCCACCGGGCCGTCAATAAACGCTTGTTCTTCAGCTGTCAGATGCGGCTGAGGATAGTTATGCAGTTTTTTCCAGTCTGGCTTGCCCTGGAACAGGTCGCCTTCCCACCAGGTTGTACCGGCATCAATCGCCTCTTTCTCAGTACGCGACATTGGCGGCATGACTTTACGGAAACCGCGGAACACTGGCGCAGAGATCATGGATTTGCGCATTGGCGTAAAGTTAAACGGTACGAGGAGAATGGCCAGAGGAACCAGCAGCCAGATTGACCACAGGCCAACCACGCCAAGCGCAGCTGTCCAGGCGAGCAAAATTAAGCTGCTGAGGAATAAGCTCACGCGGTGATAAAACAGAACGCTGAGCAGAACAACCGTAGCGATAATACTCAAAATCATCATAACGAAAAGCTCCCTTGCTTGTAGGAGGTCTGACCACTTGTGATGATATGGTTGTAGTGGATGTAAATTCTTTTAGCAATGTGTTTACAAAATAATTACAACAAAGCTCACATTGTTGCTGTTTTAACCGGCACAAAAAATCAAAAGCCGCAGCCATTCCTGTGGCTTGTACTTCTCGCTGGTAGCGCTATCCGGTACACTGCATCTTGTCATTTACATTCATGCTGAAGGATATCCTCATGTACCAGGATCTTATTCGTAACGAACTGAGCGAAGCGGCGGAAACGCTGGCTAATTTTCTTAAAGATGACGCCAATATTCACGCCATTCAGCGCGCGGCGGTCCTGTTGGCAGACAGCTTTAAAGCTGGCGGTAAGGTACTTTCTTGCGGTAACGGCGGTTCCCATTGCGACGCGATGCACTTCGCCGAAGAGCTGACCGGACGTTATCGCGAAAACCGCCCAGGCTACCCGGCGATCGCTATCTCTGATGTCAGCCATATCTCCTGCGTCAGCAACGATTTCGGTTACGATTATGTGTTCTCCCGCTACGTTGAAGCCGTGGGTCGCGAAGGCGATGTCCTGTTAGGCATCTCTACTTCGGGTAACTCCGGTAACGTGATTAAAGCGATTGCCGCAGCGCGTGAGAAAGGGATGAAAGTCATCACCCTGACTGGTAAAGATGGCGGCAAAATGGCGGGCAGTGCGGATATCGAAATTCGCGTACCACACTTTGGCTATGCTGACCGCATTCAGGAAATTCATATCAAAGTGATCCATATCCTGATCCAGTTGATCGAAAAAGAGATGGTGAAGTAAGAAGGCTATTTTATTTGCCATTTTGAATCCGGGCAGTGCCCGAAATCCTCACGTACTACGTGTACGCTCCGGTTTCTGCGCGCTGTCCGAATCTAAACTGGCTGCAACAATTACGCCTTCCCGCTTAAAGGCGTTTGTGGAGGTGATGTATGTGCGAACTGCTCGGGATGAGCGCCAATGTGCCAACCGATATCTGCTTTAGCTTCACCGGGCTGGTTCAGCGCGGCGGAGGTACCGGGCCGCACAAAGACGGCTGGGGTATTACGTTTTATGAAGGTAAGGGTTGCCGTACGTTTAAAGATCCGCAACCCAGCTTTAATTCGCCTATCGCCAAACTGGTACAAGACTATCCCATCAAATCCTGTTCCGTGATTGCCCATATTCGTCAGGCGAATCGTGGCGAAGTGGCATTGGAAAACACCCATCCATTTACGCGTGAACTGTGGGGACGTAACTGGACGTACGCTCATAATGGACAGCTCAGCGGCTATAAATCGCTGGAAACCGGTAATTTCCGCCCGGTCGGGGAAACCGACAGCGAAAAAGCTTTCTGCTGGCTGCTCCACAAGCTGACTGAACGGTATCCGCGTACGCCTGGCAATATGACGGCAGTGTTTAAATATATCGCGATGCTGGCAGGAGAATTGCGTGAGAAGGGCGTCTTCAACATGCTGTTGTCTGACGGGCGTTATGTGATGGCTTTCTGCTCGACCAACCTGTTTTGGATCACCCGTCGTGCGCCGTTTGGCGTGGCGACACTGCTGGATCAGGATGTGGAAATCGATTTTAGCTCAGAGACCACACCCAATGATGTGGTCACCGTGATTGCCACTCAGCCGCTAACCGGCAATGAAACCTGGCAAAAGATTATGCCTGGCGAGTGGGCGTTATTTTGTCTCGGGGAGCGTATAGTTTGATGCCAGTTGCGGCTGAACCACTTCGTGACTCAACGGCTTGCTGATAACGTAACGGCCATCGACGACGGAAACGGTCGGTGGCTTACGCGTTTGTTCAAAGTAATCGTAGCCAGGCTTTAGCTGCGCCCAGAATTCTTTGTAATACGAGAACTTATGGCGCTGCATGTTGGCGTCGGTCATGCGGAATGGATAAATGCTAACCTGCACGCTGGACTGCCCAAACACCAGTGCGCCGGTGACAAACTGGAAAATCTCATCAATGCCGTTGTCGGTCATTGCGTAGCAGCCGACGGAAACGCAGGCACCGTGGATCATCAGGTATTTACCTTCATAACCGTGTGCGCGGTCGTAGGCGTTAGGGAAACCAATGTTAATCGCTTTATAAAAGCGGCTATCCGGTTTCAGCTGTCCGCGCTGTACGCTGTAAAACCCTTCCGGGCTTTTGAAATCGCCCTGACGCTGTTTCGGACCTAAGCCGCCGGAATAATTGCAGATCTTATAGCTGTCGAGCAATTGATACTGTTCGCCCATCTTGACGTACAGATCCAGCGTTCGCTCTTCTTTGAAGATCTGGATATAGACGGGGGAGCCCATTAATTGCTGCTTATATTCTTTGCTGACAGGCGTAGTCGGGCTGCTGCTGCTCAGCAAACCGGCAAATGAAACGCACGGCAATAAAAGCATCGCAAGAAAAAATGCGATTTTACGCATACTGCTTATTCCTTGATAAAACGATTACACACGCCAGGACGGCAAAAAGAGTTCCCAAATCGGATAAATCTGGATCTGGAGCGCTCACATTATCACCCAGAGAGTTTTTCGCAAGTCTCTCGTGCGGCGTTTACACTTTAGATTTTCTTTATACGGAAAATTGTGCTTAAAGGCAGTCAGACACTGACGTATTTTGTGGGTTAGCGCACGTCATTAAGTCTTCTGAGTGCAGAATTCCTAATATATTGAATTTAAAAAATTAATAATTTAATAATCGAATATTAAAATGGAATGCCCGGCAATAGCGGTAGACTGCGGCGAACGTGTTTGATTAGGTAGTGTTGTTTTCATGTCTTTTGTCTCTGCGCCCCGACGCTTTTTGCCGGGTCTGCTGTCTTTGTGTGTTGTGTTGTCCTCGCCGTCTGTCGCCAAAGTTCAGCCCCTCTTATCTGACGCCCATTTAAGCTATGCGGCGCAATTACGCATGCGTAACCGCGCCCGGCTGCTGAAGCAGTACCACGCGCAGGTAAAAAAGCAGGCAAGTTATGTGGTGGAAGGTAATGCGCAAAGTAAAAGCGCGCTGCGCCAGCAAAACAGGACGCTGATTAAACAGCACCCGGAGTGGTTCCCGGGGCCACTAAAAGCGAGCGATCAACGCTGGCAGGAGCTGGCTGAGAATGACCATTTTCTCAGTAGCGATCATCTGCACAACATAACCGAAGTGGCAATCCACCGTCTTGAGCAGCAGTTAGGTAAACCCTATTTGTGGGGCGGGACCAGCCCGGAACAAGGCTTTGACTGTAGCGGGCTGATCTTTTATGCCTACAACAAAATTCTGGCAGCAAAATTGCCACGTACGGCGAATGAAATGTATCACTATCGGCGGGCGACCATCGTCGCTAATCGCGACCTTCGTCGTGGTGATTTATTGTTCTTTCATATTCACAGTCGGGATATTGCCGATCATATGGGCGTCTATTTGGGGCAGGGACAATTTATTGAATCGCCGCGTACGGGAGAAACGATTCGGGTGAGCAATTTATCCGATGACTTCTGGCAGGATCATTATCTCGGCGCTCGTCGTATTCTGACGGAAAATACCATTCTGTAATCAAAAAGGCGGTGCGAATGGCACCGCCTCGTCAGGGGTTAACTCAACGCCCCCATGATCTTTAATTCCAGCTCATCCGGAACTTCGTTATATGACAACACCTGTAAGCCTGGTGCAAACAGGCGCGCATAGCGCGCAAGCAGAGGACGTAGCTGCGGTGCGACCAGCAGTACCGGCTCTTTACCCGCGGCTTTCATCTGTTCTTTAATCTGCGGCATATTGGTCTGGAACTGATTCAGCATATTAGGATCGACCGGTACGCTATCGAGCACCACTTTGCCGCTTTGCTGAGCCTGATTCACTACATTAGCCAGCAGATTCTCCAGCTCATTATTCAGCGTGTAGACCGCCAGCTCATCTTTGCGCACAAACGGATGGGTAATGCTGCGACGGAGCGCCAGACGCACATCTGCCGTCAACAGAATATGATCTTTAGTGACGGCGCTACTGGCGACCAGTACGGTGGCAATGGTAACGATATCGCGCAGCGGCACGCCTTCGACCAGCAGCGCCCGATAAACCTTCAAGAGCTGGCTATAATTCAGCGCCGCGCTCAGATCTTCCGCCAGACGGGGGGCCATCGAAGAGAGGCGGTTATGCAGTTGGGTAATATCATCGTAGTTAAACAGGTCGGGAATAAAGTTGCGAATGACCTTATTCACATGTGTCGCAATGACGCTGGCACTATCAATGACCTGATACCCCATATTTAGCGCTTTGGCTTTTTGCGCCGGGACAATCCACGTCACCGGCATACCATAGGCCGGATCGTGGCCTAAAACACCATCGATCTCGCCATACGTTTCACTGGAGGGCAGCGCCATCAGTTTATCTGAGGGAATATCGGCCTCATCAGCCTTGATCCCATTGATAAAAATGGCGTACTGGGTCGGTTTTAGACGGAAGTTTTCGCGGATGCGAATTTCCGGGAGCAGCACGCCGTTAGTGTCTGAGATAACCTGCCGTACACCGCGAATACGTTGGGTGAGCGGATTCCCTTTGGATTTGTCTACCAGCGATACCAGCTTGTACCCCAGGCTCAGGCTGATTGGCTCAATCAAAGGGATAGTTTCCCAACTGACCTGTTGCTCGGTGGTTTCAACGATAGTTTTGGTCAGCGTCTCAAGATTTTTCTCTTCAGTTTCAGCCACCTTCGGGCGCTTGCTCATACGCCAGGCGGTGAACCCCATCAGGGCGCTGAACACCAGGAACGGGAAGTGCGGCATTCCCGGTACCACCGCCAGTACAAACATAATGCTGGTGGCGGTATAGAGTACGGAGGGGCTGGCCAGCAGTTGGCTACGCACGTCTGTGGCGATATCACCGCTGTCGCTCACGCGTGTAACGATAATCGCCGCCGCCGTCGACAGCAGCAGAGACGGGATCTGGGCGACCAGACCGTCGCCGATGGTCATCAGTACGTATTGCTGGAAGGCGGCTTCGGCGCTTAAATCGTATTTAAAAATACCGATACAGACGCCGCCTATCAGGTTGATGGCCAGGATCATCATCCCGGCGATGGCATCACCGCGCACGAACTTCGACGCACCGTCCATTGCGCCATAGAAGTCCGCTTCGCCCGCCACATCTTTACGTCGTGCCTGCGCCTGGGCCTGATTAATCAGGCCTGCGTTCAGATCGGCATCGATCGCCATCTGCTTCCCGGGCATGGCGTCCAGCGTAAAGCGGGCCGAAACCTCGGAGATACGCTCGGCACCCTTGGTAACCACGATAAAGTTGATGATCATCAGGATGATGAACACCACAAAACCGACGACAAAGTTACCGCCGATCACCACCTGACCAAAGGACTCAATCACCTTACCGGCAGCGCCTGCGCCCATATGGCCGTGCAGTAACACCACGCGCGTTGATGCTACGTTCAGCGTCAAGCGCATTAAGGTGGTGATCAGCAAAATGGTCGGGAACAGGCTGAATTCGAGCGGGCGTTTCGCGGAAACGGCCACCAACAGCACCATCACCGCCAGCACGATGTTAAAGGTGAACAGAATATCCAGCACGGCCGGTGGTAATGGCAGGATCACCATCGCCAGGATAGACAGTATGACCAGCGGAATGCCGATGTTACCGTTACGCAGCAGCGCGAGGAATTGTTTAGTTGTTTTCGGCATCCAGTTTAAGAACCTCTTTTGGAATGGAAATATGTCTGTTCAGCGAAGGGCGTGCTTGTGAACCGTCACGCCAGTGCTTCATTTGCAGTACATAGGTCAGGACGTGTGCTATAGCCCGATAAAGTTGAAATGGGATCTGTTGATTGACCTGGGTGGTGTAATAAACGGAGCGCGCCAGCTTAGGAAATTCAACAATCTCAATATTGCTCTCCGCCGCCACCTGACGGATATACAGCGCAATTTCATCGGTGCCTTTGGCGACAACGAAGGGCGCGGCGGCGCGCGACTGGTCATACTGCAGCGCCACGGCATAGTGGGTTGGGTTGGTGATCACCACATTGGCTTTTGGCACCACCTTGCGGATTTGCCCCATCGCCATTTGCCGTTGCAGGCGACGGATCCTGGCCCGTACCTCCGGCTTACCTTCCTGATTTTTATACTCTTCCTTCACTTCCTGTTTGGTCATCTTCAACCCTTTGGTGAACATTTTTTTCGCCAGAGGAACATCAATCAGAGCGAAAAAAATAAACAGGATGACAAAGTTGCGCATGATGCTGCTGTACAGCGCCAGGCCATCGCTGACGGCCTGTTTGAAATACAGCTCCTGTAGCCCCAGAAAGGCGGCAACGTTATTGCGTACGCTAATCCACAGCATCACCAGCAGTACCATCGCTTTGAGCGTCATCTTGCCGGTGTCCACCAGATGGTCGGTGGAAAACAGACGGCCAATCCCTTTGAGCGGGCTTAATTTGCTAAAGTCCGGCAAAATTTTCTTCGGCAGGAACAGCCAGCCTCCGGGAATCAGCGAGGCAAACAGCGCGGCAACCGGCATGGGTAACAGCGTCAGGATGAACTTGGCTAAAATCAGCAGATGGTGCTCAAGGAACTGGCCGATAATGTCCGGATCATTAATGTTCTGCGCATACTGATGCACACTGATAAAGCTTTCGCGGACAAAATCTTCATACCAGGGGAAGCTGCTGGAGATCACCATAAACGCGGCAAACAGACTGGCGGCAAGCCCCATATCTTTTGAGCGCGGAATTTGCCCCTCTTGCCTGGCTTTGCGAAGTTTTTGCGCCGAGGGTTTTTCTGTTTTTTCTTCGCTGCTGCTATCCGCCATAGTGCCCCTTGAGCGCGTCAAGTTGCTGCAAAACGAAATTTGCCAGGTGCAAATAGTGGTCGGGCAGGTTGTAAAGCAGAGTCGCAAAGCAGACAAGACCCGCCAGCATGTTGATCGGAAAACCTAACGAGTACAGGTTGAGCGGAGGCGCAATGCGGTTCAACAGGCCAAAGCAGCCCTGGACAATCAACATGATAAAGGTTGTCGGTAGCGCCAGCAGGGTGGCCGCGGCAAACACCCAGCCCAGCCCCAAGGAAATGGTGCGCAAAGATTGTGGATGCAGCGCATTACCAATCGGCCAGTAAGTAAAGCCTTTGAATAAAATGCTCACCAGCAGCAAATGCCCATCCATCGCAAAGAACAGGATCACCGCGTAGATGTTGATCATCTCCGCCAGTACCGTCGTTGATGCGCCGCTGCTGGGGTCATTCATCACCGCCATGCTCATCCCCATATTGAAAGAGAGGATCTGGCCCGCCAGCTGCAGCGCTAAAAATAAAAACTGCAGCATCAGGCCGAAAAGCATGCCCCACAGAAACTGCTCTGCGGTCAAAATAATGCTGTTGATCGACAGCAGGCTGTCAGGAACCGGATGGGGAATAAGCGGCGTAATGATAAAGGCCAGCGCCAGGGACAAAATAATGCGTATTCGCACCGTGAGCGCCGCGTTATCCAGTACCGGCGCGTAGTGAATAAACGCCATAATGCGCACGAATGGAAACCACATGCCCAGTATCAGGTTACTTAACTGTGTAACGTCTGTTTCGCGCATGTCAGTGCACCAGAATGGCGGCCTGAGTGAACAGATGCACGCAGAGATCGCTTAACTGGACGATCATCCATTTTCCGCTAATGCCCAAAACTGCGAGGGTGACGATAAGCCTGGGCAAAAAGCTGAGCGTTTGTTCGTTAATCTGCGTAACGGCCTGAAAAATGCTGACCAGCATCCCCACCAGCAGGCTGGGAACGACCAACACGCAGACTAAAATGATCACGACTTTTATGCCGCTGGCGACGATATCTGCGGCTACATCAATGGTTAACATATCCGATCTCCGTTAGCCCAGTCCCAGACCGCGAATACTGGAGGTCAGCGTACCGACGGTCAGCGCCCAGCCGTCAATAAGCACAAACAGCATCAGCTTAAAGGGGAGGGAAACGATCAGCGGGGACAGCATCATCATCCCCATCGCCATCAGCACGCTGGCGACGATCAGGTCGATCACCAGGAACGGGATGTAAATCATGAAGCCTATCTGGAAGGCGGTTTTAAGTTCGCTCAGCACATACGCCGGGACGATAATGGAGAGATCCTGATCGGCTGCATTACCTTTCGCGTTGGCGATCGTCATGATCTGCGCAATCGCTTTTTTGTTAGTCTGCGCCAGCATAAAGCGCTTCAGGGGCGAGGCGGCAGTACTCAGGGCGTCAGGGAGTGTGATTTGATCGTTTTCAAAAGGCACAACCGCGTGGTCGTAAATGTTGATCCAGACCGGACGCATCACCAGCATGGTTAACGACAGCGCAATGCCTATCAGTATGCGGTTGGGTGGCGTTTGCTGTAGCCCCAACGCCTGGCGCAGCAGGGAGAGAACAATAATAAAACGCGTAAAGCAGGTCATCATCAGCACCAGGGTTGGCAGAATGCCCACCAGGGTCATCAGGATCAGGACCTGGATTTTTACGCTGTATTCCTGGCTATTACCGTGTGAAATCACATTCAGCAACGGGATATCTCCCCCTTGCGCGCAGGCAAAGGGAGAAAGGATGAGTAATGAGATACCCAGTATGAGCGTGAGGGTTGGTGCGCGTTTCATGGTGCCAGGTCGTTGATTTCATGCGTGTTGAATTCAAGGACGCGCAGGCCATATTTTTCATTGACCACCACCACTTCAGCCTTGCCCAGCAGGATGTTATTAACCTTAATATCCAGCGGTTCACCGGCAAGCTTGTCCATCTCAATGACGGTATCGTCATCAATGTTCAGCAGATCGGACAGCATCACTTCCACGGATGACACTTCCAGCGTTAGCGTGACCGGAATACGTTTGAGTAATGACATCGACTCGGAAAAGCGGTCTTCTAAACGCGCCACCAACGTTTCTGTTGCCGACGGTGCCGTTGGCGTGGTTGTTTCGGGCGCTAACTCGAAACCTTGCTCTAAAATATCTTCTGGCTTACTCATAGGATTTCTCCGTCTTGCTCGTTAATTCGGATAAAAACAGTTTGTCTTTGTCCTCTACGATCAGGGCATTAAATAATTCGGATTTCCCAATATAAACAGGGAAAGTTTCAGGCATTGCGATAGGTAAAATATCCCCGGGTTTAATTGTCGTCAGGTCGGCGACATTGAGGGGAATTTCTGCAATCTTGACGTTCATGGTCAGCGGCAGCGTATGAATGATTTCTTTAATCAGCGTTTTTTTACGCATCTCAACGTTAGCTTTATCAACCTGCTTTTTCTTCTCGCCGTGCTCGCTACGGCGGATTAAATTCAGAATGTAATCGGTATGGGAATCGTCCAGTAAGATGCGGAAACTGCAATTCTCCTCATCACCTAAAACAAAAGTGAGCTGATAAGCCCAATGTGTTTGTACAGTACTGCTGTCAGGTTTAAGCGTCAGCGGAATGCCTGATATGTTTTTATTAAAGATGATATTGCTAATATCCAGCGCCAGCCTGCTTCTCAGCCGGGTTTCCGTCTTGGTTGGTAAATCATCTTCTGAATTTTCGTCCGCAAGCGATGAAGTCAGGCCATAAAAGTTACCTAATAACATTAACAATAATGCGCGATCGATATCAAAAGCCAAATGTCCAACCTGCGAGACTAATAACTCAGCGCTTTTATTGATAACGTCCATCTCACATTGTATTTTTCTGAGTGTTATATTTGTGCGATGTTTTTTCAGAAAATAGTTTCCGAGATGTGATTCAATTGTATCAAAATTACCCGTAAACATAGTCGGCAGACGATGATAAGGACGCCCAAGCCGGTTGCCTTCAAGTTTAAATATTCCGGGCGTTTGACTATATTTCAGCATGGTACGCTTTCTCAGCTGTAATTTCTGGGGCGGATGAGTTGATATCAAATCCCGCGGTTATAAAAGAAAATACTACTCCATTTAATTTATGGTTCATCCTTGACGCTTTCTCATATTGTTGAAGTCCATTAGATATGAAATGCAGTACCTACTCTCGTCTCTGATGTAGGGCTGGACATTAGATATTTTACCTCTCTCCTCTGCAAGTTATTAATGGTGTCAGGTTATAATTAAAAAATAATTAATTACGTATACGTGATGCTCCCCGCTAATCCTCTTACCTTGGTAAGGCACGTCTTGTGTGCCTTGGTTTCATACCTCTAAATCCATAACTTGTTGTTTTTTATGAAATAATAATTTTATTATCTTTTAATTTAAGATTGTTAAAGGCACCGGTGTTACTATTTTTTTAGGAAAAACCCTATTTTGAAATAGTCTTCGATAGGGCTGCCCTTTGATGGGGCGGTAAAACATGAGCAAGGATGGGATTAAAACATGGCACGGGCGATATCTATTATTCGATGATTGTGCTTTGGAATGATTTGTATATTTCTCGTAACGGATGTTAACTTTACTTCTAAGTGTAAAATAATCATGTTTGAACTTATTGCCGAAGCAGCCTCCAGTATCAATGTTTTTTCAATGGCAAGGCGTATTGCTGCGTTTAATGTTCCAGTGCTTATCCATGGTGAAACCGGTACTGGTAAAGAATGTATCGCCAAATTTATCCATTCAATTACGTTTGCGCAGGAGCCACAGGCCCCCTATATCGGGGTGAACTGTGCCGCTATCCCTGAAAATATGCTCGAAGCCACGTTGTTTGGTTATGACAAAGGGGCATTCACCGGAGCAGTGGCGACCGTGCCGGGGAAAATGGAATTAGCCAATAACGGTACATTATTACTGGATGAGATTGGCGATATGCCTTTAGCGCTACAGGCTAAAATATTGCGTGTATTGCAGGAGCAACAGGTTGAGCGCTTAGGCAGTAATCGTTTAATCAAACTGAACTTCCGTTTAATTGCCTGTACCAATAAAAATCTTGAAGAAGAAGTGGCTGCAGGACGCTTCAGAGAAGATCTCTATTATCGGTTGTCAGTTATTCCGTTGACGATGCCGCCGCTGCGCGAGCGTATGGAAGACATTATTCCGCTGGCGGAGTCGTTTATCAAAAAATACTCCACGGTACTGGTTAAAAATATCAAGCTTTCTGAATCGTCACGCCGGGCGTTACTCAGCTACGAATGGCCGGGGAACGTGCGTCAACTTGAGAACGCTATCCAACGGGGAATGATCCTGAATCGTGATGGTGTCATTTATCCCGATACCTTAGGTCTGCCATCCATTGAATCTGATTCCTGGAGCGAACCGCAATGGCAGCCAAAGCCCAGTATGCCAATAACGACCAGCGATAATCTGGGGCAGCATGGCCGTAGCGCGCAGTATCAATATATCGCTGACCTGATGCGTAAATATCAGGGTAATAAAACCAAAATTGCTGATTTATTAGGCATTACCCCACGCGCGCTTCGTTATCGTCTGGCGTCAATGCGAAAACAGGGAATAGAGATCTTTTCCTGAATCAGTTTGTGGTAGCGAGAACGCTTTTTTAATTTTAAGAGTAGGTCATGAGCATAAATACGATAGCCCCAGCCAGTACGATGCAGACGCAAATGATGCAGGACATGCAGCAGATGAAAGCGGTCGCTCAGGCGCCTGTCCTTTCGCCGATGCAGATTAACGCCGTGGGCGCCCAGTCGGCATCATCTCCGGTCTCGTTCGACCACGTCATGCAAGGCGCGCTGAATCATGTTGATCAATTTCAGCAGGTCGCAGAGCAAAAACAAACGGCCATTGAGATGGGGAAAAGCGACGACCTGGCGGGGGCCATGATTGCCAGTCAGCAGGCATCGTTATCGTTTTCTGCTCTGGTTCAGGTCAGAAATAAAGTCGCTTCCGGATTCAATGACCTGATGAGCATGTCAGTCTAACGCTATGAATGAATTAATAAAAAAACTCACTCAGTTTTTACCCTCGTTCTCTTTTCGCCTGGATGGTAATAAACGTCTGGCGTTACTGGCGGCAGCGGCCATTGCGGCGACTGCCATTATTGTCAGCGTGCTGTGGAACAGCAATCACGGCTATGTTTCGCTGTACGGTAGTCAGGAACATCTCCCGGTTTCACAAATCGTCACCGTGCTGGATGGTGAAAAGCTGGAATATCGTATCGACCCGCAAAGCGGGCAAATTCTGGTTCCGGAAGAGGCGCTGTCGAAAACGCGGATGACGCTGGCGGCGAAAGGCGTGCAAGCCATGCTGCCCAGCGGCTACGAGCTGATGGACAAAGACGAAGTGCTGGGCGCCAGTCAGTTTGTGCAGAACGTCCGCTATAAGCGGAGCCTGGAAGGTGAACTGGCGCAGAGCATCATGACGCTGGACGCCGTCGAGAGCGCCCGCGTGCATCTGGCGCTGAATGAAGAGAGTTCATTTGTCGTCAGCGATGAGCCGCAAAACAGCGCTTCAGTAGTGGTGCGTCTGCATTATGGCAGCAAGCTGGATATGGACCAGGTAAATGCCATTGTGCATCTGGTGTCCGGCAGTGTGCCCAATTTGAATGCCTCGAAGGTTAGCGTTGTCGACCAGGCGGGGAATTTACTGTCCGACGGCATTGGCGCGGGAGAAGCTGTTTCTGCGGCGACGCGTAAGCGCGACCAGATCCTCAAAGATATTCAGGATAAGACCCGCGCCAGTCTCGCCAATGTCCTCGACTCACTGGTCGGAACCGGCAACTACCGCGTGAGCGTGATGCCGGATCTCGATCTGAGCAATATCGATGAAACCCAGGAGCATTACGGTGACACGCCGAAGGTTAATCGTGAAGAAACGGTACTCGATAGTGATACCAACCAAATCGCCATAGGGATCCCCGGCTCGCTGAGCAATCGTCCACCGTTGGCGGCAAACCCGGTGGGAAATGGCGCCACAGGGACGACGCCTGAGGATTCTCGCCAGCCAGCCGCGCTGTCAAAACATAGCGAGAACAAACGCGACTACTCCTGGGACCGTAGCGTTGAACATATCCAGCACCCTGGATTCGATATCAAACGTTTAAATGTGGCCATAGTCCTCAACCAGAGCGCGCCGGCATTAAAGAACTGGAAACCGGAACAAACCACGCAGCTGACGACGCTGTTGAATAACGCTGCCGGGATTGATGCAAAGCGTGGCGACAATCTGTCCTTATCCCTGCTCAACTTTGTGCCGCAGTCGATCCCCGTCGAGCCGACGCTGCCTTTATGGAAGGATGACAGCATTCTGGCCTGGGTTCGCTTAATTGGCTGTGGCCTGCTGGCGTTACTGCTGCTGCTGTTTATCGTGCGCCCGGTCATGAAACGTTTGACTGTCGAGCGCCGCCGGACCTCTACGCCTGAACTGGCGCTGGACGCCGCACCGATCGCGATCCCTGCGGACAAGCCCCATTTTGCGGCTGCTGAAGATGAACGCAAAAATATCGAACTGCCTTCTTTCCCTGGTGACGACAGCCTGCCTTCGCAGAGTTCCGGCCTGGAAGTGAAGCTGGAGTTCCTGCAAAAACTGGCGATGAGCGACACCGATCGCGTAGCTGAAGTTCTCAGACAATGGATTACCAGCAATGAGCGAATTGACAATAAATAACGGCAGTAACAACAGCTACCTGGAACAGGCCGCAATTTTATTGCTGTGTCTGGGCGAGGAGGCGGCAGCCACGGTGATGCAAAAGCTCAGCCGTGAAGAGGTGGTTCGTCTGAGTGAAAATATGGCACGTCTGTCTGGCGTGAAAACCAGCATGGCGAAAAAAGTGATCAATAACTTTTTTGATGAGTTCCGCGAGCAGAGCGGCATCAACGGTGCCTCGCGTTCCATGCTGCAAGGGATCCTCAATAAAGCGCTGGGAACAGAAATCGCCAGCAGCGTGATCAACGGCATTTATGGTGATGAGATTCGCTCGCGGATGGCGCGTTTGCAATGGGTGGAACCGCGCCAGCTGGCGATACTGATCTCAGAAGAACATTTGCAATTGCAGGCCGTCTTCCTTGCCTTCCTGACGCCGGAGATCTCGGCCACGGTACTGTCTTACATGAATGAGTCGGTGCAAAACGAGATCCTCTATCGGGTTGCCAAGCTCAACGATGTGAATCGCGATGTTGTGGATGAGCTGGATCGGTTGATCGAACGTGGGCTGTCGGTGCTGTCCGAACATGGTTCGAAAGTGAAGGGGATCAAGCAGGCCGCGGATATCGTTAACCGCTTCCAGGGTAACCAACAGGTGATCCTCGATCAGCTTCGTGAACGCGATGAAGATGTTCTTGAGCAGTTGCAGGACGAAATGTACGACTTCTTTATTCTGAGCCGCCAAAGTGATGAGGTGCGCCGTCGTCTCCTTGATGAAGTGCCGATGGAAGATTGGGCTGTGGCGCTGAAAGGTACCGAAGCGCTGTTGCGCCGGTCGATTTATGCCGTGATGCCTAAGCGTCAGGTACAACAGCTGGAGGCGATAACGTCGCGCCTGGGTCCGGTTCCGGTGAGCCGTATTGAACAGATCCGCCGAGAAATCATGGGGATTGCCCGCGAGCTTGAGGAAGCGGGTGAAATTCAGCTACAGCTGTTTGCTGAACAGACGGCGGAGTAACACATGGCGATTGAAACCATTCGTGGTCGTTACCGACTGCACCGCTTTCCTCCTCGCCAGCGCCATTTGCAGGCTGAACAGCTCACGCCGGGGATCACGCCTGCGGATTATCAGCGCCAACTGATGGACGGCTTCCAGGAAGGCCTGCAAAAAGGCTTTGAACAGGGGATGACGGAAGGTCAGGAGCAGGGCTTTCAGGAAGGTCATCAGAAGGGGCACGATGAAGGCCGTCGTCAGGGATACACTGAAGGCAGCCTGGCCGGGCAACAGGAAGGGCGTAAGCAGTTTGAGCAAGCAGCGCAACCGCTGGAAGCCATCACTGGCAAAGTGAACGACTACCTGGCGCACATTCAGCGTAAACAGCGGGAAGACCTGCTGCAACTGGTTGAAAAGGTCACTCGCCAGGTGATTCGTTGCGAGCTGGCGCTGCAACCGACGCAGTTACTGTCGCTGGTTGAAGAGGCGATTTCGGCCTTTCCTGCGATGCCTGAGTCGCTACAGGTCCTGCTAAGTCATGAAGAATTTAACCGTATCAAAGATGCTGCCCCGGAGAAGGTCACTGAATGGGGGCTGACCCCAACACCCGAACTACAGGCGGGCGAGTGTCGGGTGATTACCGATAAATCCGAGCTGGATATTGGCTGCGAACATCGACTCGACCAGTGTATGTCGGCGCTCAAAGAGTCGCTTCTGCCGGAGCCGACGGGTGAGTGACCTGTCCAGCGTTGACAACGCGCTGCGTTCCATTGAGTCGATCCCTTTAGCCCGGGTTGCCGGGCGACTGGTGCGCGTAAACGGCATTTTGCTGGAGAGCGTGGGCTGTCCGCTGGCGACCGGCCAGTTGTGCCGCGTCGAAAGCGCCGACCATACGTTGATCGACGCGCAGGCGGTGGGGTTTAACCGCGATATCACCTACCTGATGCCCTTCAAGCATCCCGTCGGACTGATGGCGGGGGCGCGCGTTTTCCCCGAAGAAAAAACCCAGGAGATCCTGATCAGCGAAAGCTGGCTGGGGCGAGTAGTTAATGGCCTGGGCGAACCGCTGGATGCCAAAGGGCGTCTGACGGGCAATGACGTATTGCCGCCTCAGGCACCTTCCATTAACCCCCTCACGCGTCGGTCGGTGAACCAACCGCTGGATGTTGGCGTTAAAGCAATCAACGGTCTGCTAACTATCGGCAAAGGCCAGCGCGTGGGCTTGATGGCCGGCAGCGGCGTGGGAAAAAGCGTACTGCTGGGGATGATCACCCGCCAGACCAAGGCCGACATCGTGGTGGTGGGGTTAATTGGCGAGCGTGGCCGCGAGGTGAAGGAGTTTATCGATCACGCTCTGGGCGCGGAAGGGTTGGCAAAATCAATTATCGTGGCGGCGCCTGCGGATGAGTCGCCGTTAATGCGTTTGAAAGCCACCGAGCTTTGCCACTCTATTGCCGCCTGGTTTCGCGATCGCGGACATCACGTTTTGCTGCTGGTGGATTCGTTAACCCGTTATGCCATGGCGCAGCGCGAGATTGCGTTATCACTGGGTGAACCTCCGGCGACGAAAGGCTATCCACCGTCGGCGTTCGGCATGATCCCAAAGCTTGTGGAAAGCGCTGGCAACAGTGAAAGCGATGGGTCAATGACCGCCATTTATACGGTGTTGGCGGAAGGAGACGATCAGCAGGATCCGATCGTCGACTGCGCGCGTGCGGTGCTGGACGGGCACATTGTTCTGACCCGTAAGCTGGCGGAGGCCGGACATTATCCGGCTATTGATATCGGGCAGTCGATCAGTCGATGCATGACCCAGGTAACGCCCCACGCGCACCAGCAGTCGGCCCGCCTGCTCAAACAGAACTATGCCGCCTATATGGAAATTAAGCCGCTGATCCCGTTGGGCGGATATGTTGCAGGAGCTGATCCCGGCGTGGATAAGGCCGTCAAAGTGTTCCCCGCCATTGAGCGTTTTCTGCGCCAGGAAGTCAGTGAACCGGCCTCTCTGGAGCTGGTGCAAAGCCGCTTACAGACCCTTTTCCCGCAGGCAAAGAAAACGGAAGGTAAATAATCATGCGGCAAATTATCGATACCCTGGCGCAACTGCAGCGCCTGCGGGATAAATCAGTCAAAGATATGACGGTACAGCTGGCTAAACAGCAACAAGTTTGCATCGGTTTTGACAATAATATCAAAGCGCTGGGCTACCTGATTCAAAAAACCGGCACCGGCGTGGAGGTGCCTTGCGTTGAATCGCTCAAAAATGTGACCGGATATAAAGGCACGCTGCGCACGGTTATTGCCTGGCAAGAGCAGGAGAAAACGCTGGCTAAAATCAAAGAGCAGCGTATTCAGAAAAACCTGGTGTCAGCGGCATGTGAAGAGAAAATTGTCGCCATGACGCTCGATGATAAGCGCGATGAACTGAGCAATGAGGCACTGGTTAAAGAGCAAAAAGCCGTAGATGAAATTGCCGCACAATGCTGGCTAAGACAGAAGACGCTGGGAGTAGTATGAAAACGATCATTACTTTCGGCACCTTTGATGTTTTTCATATCGGGCATTTGCGTATTCTGCAACGTGCCGGACAGTTGGGGGAGCGACTGATCGTCGGTATCTCTTCAGATGCGCTAAATATGCAGAAAAAAGGCCGGATGCCGGTTTACAGCCAAAGCGATCGCATGGGGATTGTTGCCGGGCTGAAATGTGTGGACAGCGTGTTTCTCGAAGAGTCGCTGGAGAAAAAAGCGGACTATATTCGTCAGTTTAACGCCGATACGCTGGTGATGGGCGATGACTGGGCAGGGCGCTTTGATAGTTTGTCGTACCTGTGCGAAGTGGTCTATTTTCCCAGAACGCCATCGATATCCACCACCTCGATTATTGAGGTAATTACCAACCAAAATCAAAACCTGTAAAATAATATGAAAATAAGACTATTCATTGAAACTAAAGAAGTTACGCTGCCGCTTCAAATGTCTAATTTTATTCAAGATATGGATGGAGTAGTTAATATATTATTTATTTGTTCTGATAAATTGAGTGAAAAATGGCTGGAAAAGAATTCAAATATTGTTTTTAAATATAATGAATCCACACTACTGCCTGCGCTGGATAAAATATCACATGTACTAACTAAGCTCTCGCCAACAGCACTAGATATCCATGCGGCGCTGGCTGAAAGCTATGACTTACTTATTCCGTTGTTGATGAGATTAAACTCTCTTCGGTCGCTAATCCATCTTCATGTTTATGAAGGAGAGATAGCCGAGCTAGTTGCTGCTTCTGCACTTGAAAAAATCCCTGTAAATTTATTTAATAAATTGGTCACTGGATATGGTAATGCCATAAGTATGGCATTAAATAATAATCATAATATGCCAAAAGATGAGTGGAATATTGCCGCCGGATATGCCTGGCATAAAGTGTTAACAACAACTTATTATCTACAAGAGAATAGCTCATTCAAAAATTCAAAGAAATTGCCTTGTGGTAATGTACCGGCAATCGATGAAAATAAAATAACGGATTTTCTGGAACTATTCAAGATACCAAATGGTATTTATTCTCAATTACGAAAGATAAGCTCGTCATCTCTACTATTACTCAGCACCTCACCTCGCTTTCCCTCGCTGAAAAAACAACATCAAGAAGCGCTTGTGGACGTTATTCAGCATGCAATCAATGAATTTGCAATTTCTGAAGATAAAATCCTTCTCTTCCGCGAAAAGAAAGAGGGTGAAGTCGATGGTGAAATATTACGTCAGTTGGGATGCAAGGCTATCAAACTCCCTGAGTTAATCACTCTTAATTTTTTAAAGGTTCTACAAATATTACCTTTAGCCATTGCCGGATATTTTTCAGATGAACTATATCAAGCGCCAGAGAAAAGTATTCTATTTTTTCTAACAACAGAGTTACCAGAAGATACTGATAAGTACGCTGGTCACATCAACTTTAGCAATAAGAAAATTTATCATGTAAATGAGTTAGTTGGTGTTAAACCCGGTTCGTTTAAGAAAAGGGTATTTTATTGTCCTGGGTCGATGGGGGACGCGATCTACGCGTTGGGTTGCCTCACTGCATTTAGAGAATGTCATGATGAGGATTTTATCTTTATTGCACACAAATTGTATCATGACCTTATCGCTTCAAGTCCTGTGGTGGCACAGTATTGGGATATCAATGCGCTGACAGAAGATGCTTATATTGATATTGCGATTGCGCGTCAGGAAAATAAATTTCATTTCCTTGGCCACTGGGAGGATATAGTAGCATCTGAACATATGACGGATGCTTTTATCGGTGATAGTATTCATAATCATTCCTTGTGTAATAAGCAGCCTATGATTTCATTGGCGTCATTGGATAAGAAAAACGTCAATGATTTTATTCATAATCATTATTTGCAGAAAGAAAAAACAGTCTTATTACATCCCAATATAGGCTCTCCAAACCGGACGTGGACCGAAAAGGGATGGAATCAACTCGCGAAATACTTTATTGCTGCAGGCTGGAAAGTTGTCATTATTGGCAGCGATAATAATAAGTATCAAGAGAAGAAGATGATGGATATAGATATCCCGGAGGCTATCAATTGCATTAATCAGTTCTCTATGCTTGAGATGATTTATTTGATGGAGCGGTGTCAGCTACTGGTTGCTTGTGATTCTGGTCCTGTCGCACTTGCTGGACTCACTTCAATTGCTATTTGCGCGTTGTACTCTATTATTCCGGCCAGTTACCGATTGCCCTACAGGAATGGTCGGTATGGGTGGAATGCTATGGGTATTGATACAGAATGTCAGTTTGGTCAATGCGGTCACCTTATCATGAGTCCGCAATTCGTTAAAAACAAACTGGGCAAAGAATTTACACGTCCACGAGGTGATGAATTTTCTGTCTGGTGTCCGAATGATAAAAAATATCGGTGCATGAAGAAGGTTACCGCCGAATATTTTTGGCATCAGATTCAATTATTTTTGAGTTCTGATGATTATGTGAAAAATTCTTAAGTATTTCTATGATTAAATATTCTAAATGGAGTGGTTATGGGGTTTTTAGGTCGTTTTCCTTTACGCAAAATAGTTGAAAAATACCAGGTGACGCATTTGGTTGAAACTGGGTATGGTATTGGTAACTCATGTCGTATGGCATTGTCGGCAGGTTTTCACTATGCGTTGTCCTGTGAGATATATCAGCCATTGTATGAAAAAGCACTACAAGAAAAAAATGAAAATATTACAGTTTGTCCGGATGATAGCTTATCATTTCTGAACTCGGAAGCGGTCAATGATATTTTGAGGAGCCGCCGTAGTCTCATTTTTCTGGATGCTCATTATCCTGGTTCAGATTACTGCAATGAACACTATCGCAGTGACGAATGGGATAAAGATATTCGCTTGCCACTAATTAACGAGTTGCGAATTCTGGAAGGCAAAATTGATAATGCGATCGTTATTATTGATGATTGCAGAATATATTTGAAAGACTTTGCCGTGACAAGTGGTACTTTACCAGAATATGCCGATCATGGGTTTGATCGTGCTAATGAATTTATTGGACTATTAGAGAGTTTTGCCGATACACACTCCTTGCACTGGTATCCTGAAGATACTGGATACGCAGTTTTATGGCCTCATAGTTTAGCTGGTGAAGCGATTAAACCACTCATTTTACCTGGGGATGTTACCAGTAAGTTTCTGATTAACCGGGGCGTTGTGGGGACGACCAGTATGTCTGTAAATCGTCGACTTATGGATGCACGGTTTACTTCTCGTTGGTTTGTTGGCGCTGGTTTGGATATAGGTGGAGGACCGGACAGTATTGGGATTTACCACTCGCTTTTCCCTCTAATGAGAACGGTGACGGTCTATGACTTACCGCAAGGTGATGCCCAATACTTAGATAATGTTAGTGATGATAGTTTTGATTTTGTGTATTCTGCACACTGTCTGGAACATGTGGTTGACCCGTTCATTGCTATCAATAACTGGATGCGAGTGCTTAAACCAAATGGTCATCTCATTATTACTGTTCCTGACGAAGATATGTATGAACAAAAAGTATGGCCATCGACTTTTAATACCGATCACAAGCATACTTTCAGTATCTTCAAGAAAAGTAGTTGGTCACCGGTATCGATAAATGTATTGGAATTGATTCAGACGATAACCGCAAATCATGACGTTCAGAAAATTGAATTACTAAATCATAGCTATTTGTCTGGTCTCCCTCGGTTTGATCAAACTCGCACACCATTTGCGGAAAGTGGTATCGAGATTGTTATAAAAAAACGACCACAATAAAATTAAAACCACCGGTTTAACGGTGGTTTTATCGCCAATTCATATCAGAAATTTAGCTAAAAAGTTTTCTCTGTAGACTATGTAATAGCGTATTACTGTGGGCATTCTCTGTTTCCGTAAGCAAAGCGGCGATCTCCTGAGCCGCCCGTTTCCCCGCCTGACCATCCCTAAACGCATCGCAATAATGGTGGCGAATCTCCTCCAATGGCGCTTCCAGACCAGCCCAGTCAAATGCGGATGACAGGGCGTGGCGCAACGTCTGTATATCCTGTGCCACCGGGAGAACATCGCGAATACGCTGATCGGCGCTGTCAGGAGTAGAGAAACTTTGTTGACCATCGAGCAGCAAGGGCATCTCTGGCCAGCTCAGTAAAATGACGCGTTTATTCATATGAATGGCGTCAAAAATAAAGCCGCTGCTGTCTGTCAGGACGTAATCCGCCTGCGCGATAAGCGCCAGCAGATGCTGTGGATCGTCAATTCGGTTTTTTAAATAGCGCTGCGCCAGCGCCAGAGAGGCGGCTTCTTCCGGTCTGTGCAGGGTGCCATGATGTAGTTTGGTGACGACATTGTATTCATGACTTAACCGGCTGAGCTGTTCCGCCCAGTGAGGGAGAGAGCTTAGCGCGCCATAGGTTGGCGCATACAGGATGGTCTGCTTTTTCGCATTCAGCTTCAGGCTTTTTGGCAGCGCAGTATCGTAAGTGTGATTATGCCACTCATCGAAACGGGGATTGCCCACCACTTTGGCGCTGCCACCGATATCAAGCGCGTGCTGGCTATAGTGGCTGTAACACAGGATGCGGTGATAAAAGGCGTTCCACCAGGCATGATTCCACTCTTCTTTCGCCAGGCCATACAGGGTGCGTACATGGGTATCCGCCAGCCCGTTCAGCAGTGGCGTGTAGTAAGGGCTGACCAGGCACCGGAAGCGCTGACGGTTCTCAATGACCGCTGAAAGACGCGTACCGCCGAGCGCAGGATCGTTGATGGCTTTAATCGTCGCGGTCATCTCATCCAGAAACGATTTAGGTATTTTGTCACTGACCAGCAGCGAGCAGGTATGGCCCATCGCCTGAAGCGCGGTAATGATAGGGCGATAGACCGCGTAGTGCAGCGAGGTTTCCATATAGAAGCCAATGGCATCTATCTGCGTGGATGTCGTAGGAAGCGGGTTGCTTACCAGCGTGTTGACGGTGGCGGGTTTCTTATTGATTTTGTTGAAGTAGTAACCGATGTTATCGGTTTCTTTTTTCTCAATATCGCTGTATCCCGCGCGCTGATAGCAGATGCTCGGATAACAGGAGAGCCATTTCCCTTCACGCAGCAGCGGCTGCCATTGCCCTTCGAGCGTATCTGAGAGGTCATGCTCCATCTGCTGAGCCAGCACCGGGTAATAGCTGCTGTTGACCAGATAGGCGCAAACCTTATTGCAGTCGCGGGCATGGATCATGCCATTGAGGCTTTTGAGTTCGCGGCCCTGTTTAATTTCTCCGCCGAGGATAACCACTTCCCATGGGAAGCCAGGCAGCGCGTTCAGAAGCGAGTTGAGTACCCGAATATGCTTTTCCTGCTTCAGGATCACGCTATCGTCTTCAAGTAGCAGGTAGTTTTTCCAGCCGTTACGCTGTGCCAGTTGCAGCGCCTGCAGATGGGACTGGCGGCGACCAGCCTGGCCGTTAGTGGCAACGGACGCCGCAAGGCGGGTGATCTTTTGCGCCGGGAAATTGAGAAACGCCAGCTCTTGCTGGATGTGGGCTAAACGATCCGGGCGTGAGTCCAGATTCACGATCACCACCTGATCGATGTAATCCCACTGGATCGGCTGATGATGGGTGGCGTTATGCAGGCTTTGATACCAGTTTTTCAGCATCGGGTCGGTAATCGCCTGTGCCAGCGAGGTTTCCAGCGGCTCGCTGCTGCCCAGCACAAAGTCTTTATCGAACGTATTTTGACTGTGCGAGATACAAATAATGGTGCGCTCGCCCGGCAATTGCAGCGGGTTTGCGGTGAATTGATTAGTGAATCCTTCCTCTTCGCCTAAGTTACATTCATCATCGTAACGGTGCTTTTTTAAATAATTGCGGTGGTAGCAAAAGGTGCCGTTGAGAATGTTCTGCGGGCCAAAGCTGCGGCTTTTGAACACGCGGTTGATATGGCTATACCAGATGGGGATCTGATCGGAACCTGAAATCAACGCCCGGTGGCGCTGCATCATGTCGATGGTGTAGGAGATCTTATCCGCCGGATAATAATCATCGTCATCCATACAGAGAATATATTCGCCTAACGCCAGCGCATTGAGCATGTTGCGCTTTTTTCCCAGCGTCAGTTTTTCCGCATGGTAGATATAACGAATATTGAATTTCTCCGGATGATTCTGCGTCAGCCTGTCAATGATTGACTGATGGCTTTGTGGGGAATCATCTAGGATCACCAGCTCCCGGCGGTCGGCAGGGTAGTCCTGATAGCGGAACATATACAGCAAATAGGGTAAGAAAGCGCCGCGGTTCCACGTGGGGGTAATGACGCTGACAAACGGTTTTTCGCGGCCAGTGTCGAGCGTTTTAACGATGCCGGTCAGGGCGGAACGTGCTTTGGAGGATTCAGACATGGTGATGTGTATTCGCGATTCGAAAAAGGACCGGGTATGTACCCGGCCAACAGGCGCTAACGTGTAATCAGGGAGAACGCCGAGAGCAGAGGATCTCCCGGCAACATATCCAGAATATGCTGACGCAACGAGCGGGCATTCTCGCTGTTGCGCCACGCTTCAAACAGCGCGAAAAGGGCGTAGATTTCGTCATGGCTCAGCGTGGAATCATCCATTGTCCACAGGCAAAATAGGGTGCGAAGCATAAAGATGTCAGCCACCAGCCAGAAGAAGCGCTGCAGCGCGCTTTCACTCTCGTGCTGCGGGAAGGTATCGTGATACAGGCGATAAATCAGATAGTTACTGAATATCCATGCGTCATGGGCAAAGTAGCGCTCATAGGTATTTAACCACTGATCCTGCAACTGCTGCTGAAGCATAGCCTCACTGTTTGCATCCTGGAGCATCAGCAGACTTACCTGCAGAGGTAAGGTCAGCTTGCGCGTGCTTTCCGGCAACCGATCCCAATTGAACTCACAACTGCCCATTTGGGTGATCAGCTCCCGCTGCAGTTGGGGCAGGCTGGGCAGTTGCACGAACTGCTCCTGCAGTTTTCCGCTTTGCGCGTGGGCGGCCAGAACCTGCGGCAGCGAGGCCAGTTTCTCAAGCATAGGATCGCTGTCGCCAGGGCATTTCTCGGAAAAAGAGAGCATGATGCCCAGCGCATACAAGCGCAGTTCCGGTGACAAACCGGGGAGCGTGATGGTATGCAGAGCAGATTGATTAAGTACCTGATCGCGTGGAGATAACGCCGGGCTGTCCGCATCGGCTGCACATTGCGAGGTATGCAGCACAAAGGCGTTGGGATCGCCTAATGCAGCCTGACAGCTGGCCGGATCGGTTAATACCAGACTCTGACGTACTTCCGTTTTCCAGCGCATTTCGGCCAGCAAAGCGGAATCCGGATGGTGGGATAAAAACAACCGGACAAAGTCAGGTTCATAACAATCAATCATACTCATAATGTGTTCTCAGCAATCCCTAAATTCAAAATCTGGCTACATCATTGCAATATCCATGCCTGAATTTTTATTGTATTTATATCAATTAGTTAGGGTGTGCGCGGAAAGTCGTTTTCCGCGTCAGGGAAGGAAGGTTTAGCGCTGGTAAATAAAATCCGGCTCAGTGCCTAAAAAAGTCTGAATAAATTCATACTGGCGGATCAGCAACTCGCCGTTTTTTTCGTTGTACGCCTTGCAGCGTTTCGCTTTTTGCTCAAGGCTCTGCCACCAACCCTCTGCGGCACTTTTTTGTAAGCCTGGCAACCAGCTAAATACCTGTTCCATCCCTGCACGATCAACGCTTACGCCCAGCAATTGCAGGATTGAGCGGCGCTGCTGGCTGCTGTTATTCAACTGCTCATAATGCTGTTGAATCGTCTCATTGACCGCCAACAGCTCTTCACTGGCGCGACGGATCATGCACAGACGTTGTTGTTCTAACTGATGTCTGAGCGCGTCATATCGCGTCCCGTCCTCCCGGATACCCTGAAGCAGCGTTTTCACCTGCTGTAGCTTGGTACTCACAATTTTGGCCTCTTATTTCTGGAAAAAGCTGAGCATGTCACCAGCCAGTTGCTGGGTATCAACCTGCATGTCGCCTGCGGCCAGCATGGCCTGCATTTGCGCCACTTTGTCGTAATCAACGTCGCTTTGCGGATCGCTGTTCAGCGTTTGCTGCGCCGTTTGCAATCCCGCCTGAGTAATATCGTCGGCGGAAAGTGTCGCGGCGCTGGAGGTAGTGGTCTGCGTGCTGCTCTTGTCTGAACGCGTCTGCCCGGTTGTAGATGCAGGGCGATCGCCTGGCAGAGTCGGGGTAATTTTCATAGCAACCTCGTACATATTTCGTTGGGTTGGTTATCTGTTATTGGCTAAAAGCGACGGTAAGAGAGGAAAACTTTAATCCCATCACAAAAAATCCCTTCACTGCTCAGCCGTCAGCGTGGTGACCACGCCGATATCGTCCACCATCCCGCTAATGATCCGCTGGCTGCTGCTGTTGCGAATTTTTATCACATCCCCTTTGCGCCCGTTCTTCAACGCCACGCCCGGCATCGAGGCGGTAATTCCGGCCGTATGGGAGACGATCATCACCGGTTGGTCGCGTTTGACCAGCACCGGTTGAACCAGTTCGCTCCGGGTAATCGGTTTGCCCGGTTGCAGGGCGCGCTTGCTGGTGAGACCAATCGCCTCATCCATATTTGTCATTAACCCTTCCCGCTGGTTGCTGATATTGAATTTTTTAAGCTGCAGGTCGTTGACCGTAATTACCGTATCTCGGGCAATCAACGACTTTGGCATCACTACCGGCACCGACACGTCGGGGCGTACCGCAACGTTAAATTGCCAGCCCGCGCTGCCCGGACAACTCACCACAAAGTTCATTCGCGTCAGGGCCATTCCTGGGGATGTGCTGGAGGTGATCTGGGGCGCTGTTGCGCATAGCGCGCTGGTGCTCACCGTTGAGGGAATATAGACGTTGAACGTGTAGCGATAGTCCTGCCACTGCTGTTTTTTCGCCAGCGCGTCAATTTCATGACCGGCGGCAGTTATGACCCGCGCGTTGATCTGTTCCCGGGCGCTGTGCTGAATGGGATGGACGGCGGCATGTGCGGGTAAGACACAGCATAACGCCAGCATTATTTCCGCGGCAAAGGGGAAAGAAGGCTTCCTTATGTCGAAGGGGAATTTCATAAAGTCATTTCTCATCAATCACTTAAAAGTTGGCATACATATTGCTAATAACAGCGATATCTACGCAGGAGTGATGCAAGAAATGGGAATCAGTTTTCAGCAGGCATTGGGTGTACATCCGCAGGCAGTGAAGTTACGTCTTGAGAGGACCGAGCTACTGACTGCGAATCTGGCAAACGTCGATACACCAAATTTCAAAGCTAAAGATATTGATTTTGCCGCTGAGATGCAACGGGCAAGTCGCACAAATGTGCTGCCCGAGGCTGACGTGAAATACCGTGTGCCGATGCAGCCCTCAGAGGATGGCAATACCGTAGAGCTGAATACCGAGCAGGCCCGGTTTTCACAAAATAGTATGGATTATCAAAGCAGTCTGACCTTTTTGAACCTGCAACTTAGCGGTATCAAAGAGGCCATCGAAGGGAAATAACCATGTCGTTTACTGATATTTACCAGATTTCCGGCTCGGCAATGACGGCGCAAACCATCCGTCTGAATACCGTCGCCAGCAACATGGCGAATGCGGAATCTCCCGCCAGCAGCGAGGCGCAGGCCTATAAGGCGCGCAGCCCGGTTTTTGCCGCGGTTTACCACAATAGCCTGATGGGTGGGCATAACCGCCATGCCATTGATGGTGCCAGCGTACAGGTACAGGACGTCATGCAAAGCGGCGGGGCGGTGAAGCGTTATGAGCCACACCATCCGATGGCGGACCAGAACGGTTTCGTCTGGTATCCGGATGTCAATGTGGTCGAGCAAATGGCCGACATGATGTCCGCCTCACGTGATTTTGAAACTGACGTTGATGTGCTGAATAACGTCAAAAGTATGCAGCAAAGCTTACTCAAACTGGGAGAAGTGTAATGAATACCCTGACTCTGTATGCCCAATCTCAGGCGCAGGCTCCTTCTTCGGAGAATACGGCGGTGGCTGAAAATAACGTCGGCGCCACGGCGCAAAGCAGCAATCTGGGAGACAGCAGTTCTTCCTCAACGTCGTCAACAACGAATACCAGCGGGACAAGCGGTACTCCAACCACGACAACGTCCACCGAAACGTCCGCGGTTGATACGTTTTTGACGCTGTTCGTGGCTGAAATTGAAAACCAGGACCCGACCGATCCAACCGATCCTACGGCCTATATCGATCAGCTCGCCTCCATGGCGCAGGTTGCCATGATGGAAGAGATGAGCGTTGAGGCAAACACTAACGCCGTACTGATGAGCAACATTCAGGTGATGGCGCTGGGGAATATGGTCGGCGACGACATCATGGTGCAAACCACCTCGCTGGATATCGAAGACAACAGCAAAGAAATCCAGGGGCGCGTGACGCTGGATGACAGTTGTACCGATGTGGATCTGCACTTTACCGATGAAGCCGGTGATGACTACACCGTGTCGCTGATCCCGCAAGGTGAAACCTCCGTCGGGCCCGGCCAGGTGGATTTCGACATCAATCCTGCGGATTACGGCATCCCGCCGGGCGATTACAGCGTATCCGTGGTGACCAATACCGGAGAAGAGGAAGTGCCGATTGAGGTGACCGGAACGGTGGAAGATGTGCGTATTCCGCTCGATGGCAGCACGCCAGTGCTCAACGTTGACGGCGTTGGCGAAGTGCCTTTCACCATGATCACCCAGTTTGGCGTTCCGGACAGCACTGATGACATCACGCCGCCGGATACTGACGACGGCGGCGATAACGCCGACAGCAACACCGTGATCTGATCTCGTTTACATTACAGGAAGAAACAATGAGTTATGAAATTGCAGCGACGGGACTGAACGCCGTCAACGAACAGCTTGATGGCATCAGTAACAACATCGCAAACTCCGGGACGGTCGGGTATAAATCGATGACCACCCAGTTCTCCGCCATGTATGCCGGAACGCAGGCGATGGGCGTGAGCGTGGCGGGTTCGGCACAAAGCATCTCCACCGGCGGCTCTATGGTTTCAACCGGTAATGCGCTGGATCTGGCGATCAACGACGATGGTTTTTTTGTGATGTGCGACAGCGCCGGGAACATCTCCTATACCCGCGCGGGTTCCTTCGTGACGGACAAAAACGGCTATATCGTCAATGCGTCCGGCGATTACCTGCAGGGCTATCCGGTTGATGACAGCGGCACGCTGCAAACCGGTACCGTTACCGATATCCAGATTAAAACCGGCAACATCCCGGCGCAGGCCACGGACAGCATGACCTTCACGGCAAACTTTGACGCCAGTGATGAAACAATCGATCGCGCAAGCGTGCCGTTTGATGCCAACAACAGCGATACCTACACCGACAGCTACACCACCACCGTGTATGACTCGCTGGGTAATGAGCACTCGGTTAGCCAGTACTTTACTAAAACGGCGGATAACACCTGGGAAGTGCAATACACCTTTGATGGTGAAGCGCAGAGCGGTGTACCGCCGACTACGCTGACCTTCGACCCAAATACCGGCAAGCTGACGGCTCCAACCACGCCGCAAACCATCACCTTCACCACCGATGAAGCCGCACCGATTTCAATGACGATTGACTACTCCGATTGTACTCAGTACGGCTCTGACTTCTCGGTTACCACCAATTCCGCGACCGGATACGCATCGGCAACGCAAAACGGCGTGCAGGTCGATGACGACGGTAAAGTGTATGCCACCTACAGCAACGGTGAGCGCATGCTGCAGGGCCAGGTTGTACTCGCCACCTTCCCGGATGAGAACGGACTGGAAGCAGTGAGCGGTACTGCCTGGGTACAGACGGGCGAATCCGGTACGCCGCTGATAGGCACACCTGGCTCCGGCTCCTGCGGCACGCTCTCCTCCGGCATGCTCGAAAGCTCCAACGTGGATATCACCAACGAACTGGTCAATCTCATGACCGCCCAGCGTAACTACCAGGCGAACACCAAGGTGATTTCCACCAGTACGCAGTTGGATCAGGCTCTCTTCCAGGCGATGTAAGGCTAAGAAATGGATCGGTTGATTTATACCGCGCTGAGCGGCGCCACCCAGACGTTACAAGAGCAGCAAATTAGCGCCAACAACCTCGCCAACGTCAACACCAATGGTTTTCGCGCGGATATGGCGATGGCGAGTAATGACAAAGTGAAGGGCGGTGGTTTTGATACGCGTTTTATGGCGAAGGAAAGTCCCAGCGGCGTCAATGACAGCACCGGCGTGGCGGAAAAAACCGAGCGCCCGCTGGACGTCGCCATTCAGGGGACGGGCTATATCGCCGTGCAGGATAAAGCCGGAAACGAGGTCTATACCCGCAACGGCAATATTCAGCAAGACGATCAGGGTCAGCTGACCATCGACGGTAACGTGGTGCTCGGGGATAACGGCCCGATTATTTTGCCGCCGAACGCGATTGCCTCTTTCGGCAGCGACGGCACGCTCTCGATTACGCCTGACGACGGTGATGTTACCGCCACGATGGATATCGATCGGCTGAAGCTGGTGGATATCCCGGTCGCTAATCTGGCGAAAAACAGCGAGGGGATGCTGGTGACGGCGGATGGCGTACCAGCCCAGCGCGATGAAAACATCAAAGTAAGCGGCGGCTTTCTGGAAGGCAGTAACGTGTCTGCGGTGAGCGAAATGATGTCGTCCATTGCGATGAACCGCCAGTTTGAAGCGCAAATCAAGATGATGAAAACCGCTGAAGATCTCAGCGACTCCGGCAACAGGCTGCTACGCGGCTCCTGAGTCGTAGCCTTTAATCAGGGATAAAGTTTTATGAACGCAGCGTTATGGATCAGTAAAACCGGCCTGTCGGCGCAGGATGCTGAGATGAGTGCGATTGCCAACAACATCGCCAACGTCAACACCACGGGCTTTAAGCGTGACCGCGTGATGTTTGCTGATCTGTTCTATCAGACTCAGGAAGCACCGGGCGCCATGCTCGATCAAAACAACATCATGCCGACCGGAATGCAGTTCGGTAGCGGTGTGCGCATCGTTGGAACCCAAAAAACCTTCACCGAAGGGAATGTGGAAACCACCGACAATGCGATGAACGTGGCCATCATGGGGCAGGGGTTCTGGCAGGTGCAAAAGGCCAACGGGGATATTGCGTATACCCGTGACGGCAATATGCAGATTAACGCCGACGGCGTGCTAACCAACGCCCAGGGCTTGCCTCTGCAACCGGAAATTGATGTTCCCGCAGGCGCGACCAACGTGGCATTTGGCGAAGATGGCACCGTGACGGCGATCCTGCCCGGCGACAGCGATCCGACCGAACTGGGGCAACTAACGCTGGTGAACTTCGCCAACCCGGCGGGGCTTTCAGCCGAAGGCGACAACCTGTATCTGGAAACGGCAGCCAGCGGTCAACCGACGGAAGGTATTCCGGGGGAAGATGGTCTGGGCACCTTGCAGGACAGCGCGCTGGAAGGCTCGAATGTGGATATTGTCAACGAAATGGTGGCGATGATTAACGTGCAGCGCGCCTATGAGATGAACGCCAAAATGGTCTCTGCGGCAGACGATATGCTGCAGTTTATTAGTCAGACGCTGTAATTCAAGAATGTGAAATGCCGGATAGCGGTTTCGCCTTATCCGGCAAATTTAAAGTAAACAGGCAGAACGTGAAAAATTATCTCTGGCTGGTGGTACTGCTGTCCCTGTTAAGCGGGTGCGAATCGCAGGCCCTCCTGGTCAAAAAAAATGACGAATTCTTTGCTCCTCCCAAAACCGAGTTGCCGCCAACGGCGGATGGTCGCGCGGGAGGAGTGTTCGAAACGGGTTACAAGTGGTCGCTGACGGCAGACCGCCGCGCCTATCGGGTGGGCGACATCCTGACCGTGATGCTGGAAGAATCCACCCAGTCGAGCAAACAGGCGAAAACCAATTTCGGCAAGAACAATACCGTTGATATCGGCGCACCGACTCTTTTTGGGCATACCAAAGATAATCTTTCCGCTTCCGTGGACGCCAATCGCGACTTCAACGGGACGGCGACCTCGCAGCAGCAAAACAGTTTGCGTGGCGAAATTACGGTGTCGGTGCACTCGGTACAATCGAACGGCATTCTGGAAATTCGCGGTGAAAAATGGCTCACCCTCAACCAGGGGGATGAGTACATTCGCCTGAGTGGTCTGGTGCGCGCTGATGATATTCAAAACGACAACTCCGTCTCATCGCAGCGCATTGCCGATGCGCGTATCTCCTATGCAGGCCGTGGCGCATTGAGCGATGCCAATGCGGCGGGCTGGCTGACGCGTCTGTTTAACCATCCTCTCTTCCCGATCTAATGCAGGATTTTAATATGCAACACATAAGCGGGCGCTGGATGAAGGCGTTAAACGGCATCGTTATCGCCCTGAGCCTGGTGCTGCCCGGCACTACGCAGGCGCAATCTCTGGAGTCGCTGGTCAACGTCCAGGGGATCAGGGAAAACCAACTTGTTGGCTACAGCCTGGTGGTGGGGCTGGACGGAACCGGGGATAAAAACCAGGTTAAATTCACGAACCAAACTATTACCAACATGCTGCGCCAGTTCGGGGTACAACTGCCGGGTAAAATCGATCCGAAGGTGAAAAACGTCGCGGCGGTAGCGGTCAGCGCGATGCTGCCGCCAATGTACTCGCGTGGGCAGACCATTGATGTCACGGTCTCGTCGATTGGCGATGCCAAAAGCCTGCGCGGCGGTACGTTATTGCTCACCCAGCTACATGGCGCAGATGGGGAGGTTTATGCCCTCGCACAAGGGAGCGTGGTGGTGGGAGGGATGAACGCGACCGGGGCTAGCGGCTCCAGCGTGACCGTGAATACCCCCACAGCCGGACTGATACCGAATGGCGCGTCAGTCGAACGTGAAATTCCCAGCGATTTCCAGATGGGTGACACCATTACGCTTAATCTGAAACGTCCCTCCTTTAAAGATGCCAATAATATTGCGGCGGCGATCAACGCCTCGTTTGGCGGCATTGCTACGGCACAAAGCTCGACCAACGTCAGCGTTCGTGCGCCAACCAGCCCAGGGGCGCGCGTTGCCTTTATGTCTCAGTTAGATGACGTCCAGGTTCAGGCAGAAAAAGTACGCGCCCGCGTGGTGTTTAACTCGCGTACCGGCACGGTGGTGATGGGGGATGGTATTGCCCTGCACGCGGCGGCGGTATCGCATGGCAGCCTGACGGTTTCCATCAATGAAAGCAGCAACGTCAGCCAGCCGAATGCCTTTGCCGGTGGTCGTACGGCGGTGACGCCGCAGAGCAATATTTCGGTGAATCACGCCCGACCGGGGATGATTACGCTGCCTGAATCCAGCAGCCTGAAAACGCTGGTTAATGCGCTCAACAGTCTCGGGGCCACGCCGGACGACATTATGTCCATTTTACAGGCCCTGCATGAAGCCGGGGCACTGGATGCCGATCTGGAGGTCATTTAATGGCCGACATCAAAGTGAATCATAGCGGGGGCATTGACGGTAGCGATGCGTTAATGGGCCCGAAAATTAAAGATAACGATTTGCAGAAAGCCGCCCAGCAGTTTGAAGCCATTTTCTTACGCAACATGCTGAAAGAGATGCGTAAAACCAATGAGATCTTCGACTCCAAAGATAACCCGTTTAACAGCGACTCGGTGCGCATGATGCAGGGATTTTACGACGATCAGTTATGTGACAGCCTGGCCCAGCAGCACGGTATTGGGATTGCGGCGATGATCGTTAAACAGCTCTCCCCGCATCACAAAGGATAAAGGTTGCGCGGCGGCTTAAGAACTGAGGTTTTTTCGCCGCTTTTAATCGGCAAGGTTGTTAACGACAGACCGGGGAACTGACCGGCGAGGACTCTTTGATGGACATGATTAACATTGGCTACAGCGGCGCATCAACTGCGCAGGTGGAGCTTAACGTAACCGCGCAAAACACGGCGAACGCCATGACCGACGGTTATACCCGGCAGGTGGCCATCACCAGTACCATTGGCGCCAGCTCAGGCTCGGCGAACAGCGCGGGTAACGGTGTGCAGGTGGACAGTATTCGCCGGGTATCCAACCAGTATCAGGTGAACCAGGTCTGGTATGCCGCCAGCGATTACGGCTATTACAACACCCAGCAGACGTATTTAACTCAACTGGAAACCGTGCTCAGTGATGATAACAGCAGCCTGAGCGGCGGCTTTGACAACTTTTTTGCCGCGCTAAACGAAGCCACCACCAGCCCGGATGACTCCGCTCTGCGTGAGCAGGTGATCAGCGAGTCCGGCGCGCTGGCGCTGCGCGTGGATAACACCCTCGATTATATCGATTCGCAAAGCAGTGAAATCGTTAGTCAGGAGCAGGCGATGGTGGCGCAGGTGAATACGCTTACCAGCGGTATTGCCAGCTATAACCAGCAGATCACTGAAGCCGAAGCCAACGGGGATAACGCGTCTGCGCTCTACGATGCCCGCGACCAGATGGTGGAAGAACTGAGCGGCATCATGGATGTTCAGGTCAATATTGATGATGAAGGTAACTACAACGTCACGCTGCAAAACGGTCAGCCGTTGGTGAGCGGGCAAGAGAGTTCCACCATCGAACTGGAGACCAACGCCGACGGCACGCAGAGCATGTCGCTGACGTTCGCCGGAACCACGTCATCCATGAACACCGATACCGGCGGCTCGCTGGGCGCGCTGTTTGATTATCAGAATGAGGTACTGACGCCACTGACGGGGACGATTAACAGTATGGCAGAGCAGTTTGCCGATGCGGTTAACACCCAACTGGCGCAGGGCTACGACCTGAACGGAAATCCCGGCGAGCCGCTGTTTATTTATGACGAAAACTCCTCGGATGGCCCGCTGGAAGTGAACCCCGATATCACCGCCGATGAGCTGGCGTTTTCCAGTTCGCCGGATGAAAGCGGCAACAGCGATAACCTGCAGGCGCTGATCAACCTCTCAACCGAACCGTTGGATATCGAGGGGCTTGGTAGCGTAACCGTGGGCGAAGCCTGTTCATCAATCATCAGTAACATCGGTATTTACAGCCAGCAAAACCAGACGGAAGCGCAAGCGGCAGCGAACGTGTACTCCGAAGCACAAAACCAGCAGAGCAGCGTCAGCGGCGTCAGCATGGATGAAGAAGCGGTGAACCTCATTACCTACCAGCAAATTTACGAGGCCAACCTCAAAGTTATCTCAACGGGCGCAGATATTTTCGACTCTGTGCTGGAAATGTGTAGTTAATCTGGAGGGCTATTATCATGCGTGTGTCTACCCAACAATCCTATGTGTCTATGACGCAGAGTTTTAACGACCTTTCCAGCGATCTTTCCCACGTTGTCACGCAGATGGCGACAGGGAAAAGTATTCTGCTGCCGTCAGACGATCCTATCGCTGCGACACGAATCACCCAGCTTAACCGCCAGCAATCGGCTCTCGATCAGTATCAAACCAATATTGATTCCGCCTCGGCGGGGATGAGCCAACAGGAGTCTATTCTGGATGGAGTGAATAACGATCTGTTAGCGATTCGCGACGATCTGCTGGAGGCCGCCAACGGCACCAACACCGCCGAGTCGTTATCCAGCCTGGGGCAGGATATTCAGTCGATGACCGAAGCGATGGTCTCGGCGCTGAATTATCAGGATGAAGACGGTCACTATGTGTTTGGCGGGACGGTGAACGATCAACCGCCCATTGTCGCGGTAGATGAGGACGGTGACGGGGTGACCGACAGTTATACCTATCAGGGTAACGACGATCATCGCCAGACCACGGTGTCCAATGGCGTTGAGGTTGATACCAATGTGGCAGTCAGCGATTTCTTCGGCGATAGCCTCGACGTTCTGAACACTCTGACGTCGCTGTCGAAAGAGTTACAGGATCCGTCGGTTGACCCTGCCGATCCGCAGGTGCAAAGCGATATTCAAAATGCCATTGATACGGTGGATGTGGCCTCTGACGCGCTCAACGCCTCTATAGCCACCATTGGTGAAACGCAAAATACGATGACCATGCTGAGCAGTGCTCAGACGGATATCACTACCTCCAACGATCAGCTTATCAGTCAGCTGAGCGATCTGGATTATGGCCCAGCCTCCATTACCTTTACCGGTCTGGAAATGGCGATGGAAGCCACCTTAAAAACCTACTCCAAAGTGAGTGAGTTAAACCTTTTCAGTGTGATTTAACAGTTAGCAGTAGCTCAGGAATAGTATGCAGGTCGGTTTAAATACAACATCACTCTCCGGTAGCGGAGCGCTTAATCCTTCTGTGCAGCAGCATACCGTTGCGCAGAATGCCCCTGTCCGTCAAAAGTTACCCGCAACGGCGAGTGATTACCCGGCCTCACCCCTTATTACTACCCGGCCTCAGCGCTACAGCGTGCAGCTTAACGATCAGCTCACCACGCTGCAGCAGGCTGACCACTACCTGGGGCAACTGGAGCAGCATTTGCTGGACTTTCGTCACGCCTCTCGCCGCGGCGGACAGACGCTGCAGCAGAAGGGGGCTGAACTTACCCAGTGGCTGGAAAAACGGCCAACATTGTCCGGTGATGCGGTCGACAGGCAGTTGCGTCCGGTTTTACAGGGCGAGGCACGCGTCACTTTTCACTCGCCTGAACTGGCGCAGATGCTGCAAAAAAACGCGATAAGTTCACGCATGTTCAGTGTTTCTGACGGGCGGCAGACGCAGCACTCTGCGGTGGTGGTAGGCGAGGACCTGGATCCTGGTCAATACAAAATGATGATGAGCAACGCGCTGCGCCGTGTCGGTGTACAGGTGCACGATCAGCAGGGGGCGCTGAGCTTTTCCACGACGGAGAAGCAATGGCAGCAGATCCAACAAACTCTGAGCGTACGTGATGTTGACGCGAAGTCCTCGGCGTTTACTCTGCTAAAGACATTTGCCGATCCCTCTCGTTCAGATGAGCTTCTGCAACATATCGCGCAGGGCAGTTCCCGCACTCAGGATGGATTGCAGCAGGCGCTGGATGCGATTGGCGATCAGCGCGCGCAAATGGCCGCGCAGCAGGAGAAGGCCCGGCAGCTGATTGACGGTATGGCGCGTTTTCCGCAGGCAGAAAGTGCGGTTAAAGCATCTGAATCACTGGGCGGGGTACTGGATCATGCTAATCACAATTATCAGGTTTTAGCCCAGGCGGTCAACGGACAAGCCCGGCTTTCCAGCCAGACTGTCCGTAGCTTATTAAGTTAATTCTGCTGACAAGATGTTGTCGAAAAGGTAAATGCCGAGGGGTCTGTGATTAACAGGCCTCCTACATCCTGAGTGAAGAGCAAATTTTGCTGCGGGTTTAAATGAATCCACCACGTATGTAGGTTATGCTCAACAATAAAGGAACTGAAATTGGATAAGCGGAGATCGTTATTATCCGTTTTCGCATCGCTAAAATGAAGCTCACCTTGTTGAGATGATTCTGTAGAACGATTAAGGCAAGTGGAGATCTCGAATACTGAAGGAACCTGGTTATTATGTTCCAAAGGGATGAGCGTAAGGGCCGTATCCTTGTGTTGTGGGCTCAGAATAAGTTGGTAATGTGCATTCCTTCCGGCGTTAAGATCATAATAGGCAATAACCGTATGCTCAATGTGGGCATGGGCCAGAAAACTAAAAAATAGGGAGGAAATAGCCAGGATATAAAAAGCGTAATTATTTGCATTTTGGCATTTCATTTAACATTTTCTCCACTTCTTTAATTAAAATACCATTCATTTCGTTATCTTTATTTAGCCAGTTATCAAAGCTTAGTGCTAACTGCCAGCTATCATTGCATTGGTTGCTCATCACAATATCAAGTGCGAGTTTGTTCAACGAGACCCGATAATAAAGGGTCATCGAGGCGCTATGCGCGACCAACAGTTGATTGATTTGCTCTATACCAGGAAGAATATGTTTTGAAACAAGCGATAACGATTTCCTATTCTCACCTGGATCGTAAAGTTGATAGACCGTAATACGGTTGGCACTTTCAAGCGTTTCTTTAACCAGTTGTGGAGTTTCTTCCGTTTTAGTGGCTGAAGGCGCTTTAAAATAAGAGATCAGTGCAAACAGCGACAGAGCGACAACGATAACGGGCAAGGTAATCAGAATAGCCCGATAAGGATGATGTTTGGTTGCCAGTTTTTTCTTACTGAATTCATGTAATGAACTGTTATTTAAAGGTATTTTTTCTGTTGTTGTTGATGGCAGTTGCTCCTCAGACGCGAGGGTTTCAACTACCTCAGCATTCTCTTCGGTTACCTGACTGGCGTGGTCATCAACCCTATTTTCATTAGGAGCAATGATTTCAGTTAGATAGAGTTTATTAAACAAATACCCTTTTTTTGGTATGGTTTTTATAATTTCTTGTTGTTTACCATCATCATCAATAGCGACGCGCAAGGCATGAACGGCTGTCGGCAGACTATTTCCACCGACGATGCGATTCTTCCAGACAGCGGTCATTAAAAATGAACGAGATAAAACAACATCGGCATTTTTAGCTAATGTCTCTAACAGAATAAAATGGTATTCGCCCAAGCGACGTATCTCACCTGTTTCACAGTGGATTAACGCATTAAGCGAAGCGTCCATCCGCCAATTGTTGACTACAATACTCATGGTTTATTATACCCGCGCAAGATTTTTATATCCCTGGTGTCACACCGTTAAAAATCAGTGCATTAAAATTCTGGAGAAATTGAGATGCCTTCTGCCTGAGAAACAGCAGGTAAATCGGTATTGAGTGTTTTTTATGCTGTGCAAAAGAGGATTGGAAATGTAGCGAAAGTGTCTGAGACTCACAATATAAAAATACATGGCATTTGCAACCAAATGTAAAATAAAGTTATAACCAGGCTCTTTAAAACATTTTTATCTAAGCATAATCTTATTTTTATCATAAGGTTAACATAGCAGGTGCGTAATAGATCGGGTCGTTATTAGATATTTCTAATAATCTTTTAATTAAATCTTGATTGAGATCTTCCTTATGCAGTGATTGTTTTGGTGAGGAGCACGGAAAGCTAAAATAGAGGTGGGAGACGTTTTATCTCTCGCGTTAACGATGTTGTGCAAGGCGTAAAAAATTTTTCTGCAGCGCTTTAAGTTTTCCGAAGGGGTGGTCGTTTTTACAGAGTATCGAAACGAAAACGATTATTCCCAAGGAGCAGTACCATGTTATCGATTAATACTAATACCGCATCAATGTCCGCTGTTAACGCTATCAACAAAAGCAGCGCATCACTGTCTACTTCTATGGAACGTCTGGCGACAGGTAACCGTATTAACTCTTCTGCAGATGATGCTGCGGGCAAACAGATTGCCAACCGTCTGACTGCGCAGTCCAGCGGTATGGGCGTTGCGCTGAGCAACATTCAGGACGCGACTGCGATGCTGCAAACTGCAGACAGCATGTTTGACGAAATGACCGACGTACTGGGCCGTATGAAAGACCTGTCCACTCAGGCAGCGAACGGAACCTACAGCGACGAAGATTTGCAGGCGATGCAGGACGAATACGACGAACTGGGTCAGCAGATGTCCGATATGCTGCAGAACACCACTTACGGCGGCACCAACCTGTTCGGTGTTTCCGGTACCAGCAACACCGGCAAAGACGGTCTGTTCCAGGGGGCGGTAACCTTCCAGGTTGGTGCTGAATCTTCTGACACCATGACCGTTGATATCTCCAGCCAACTGGACTCTCTGGTTACCGATTTAAAAAGCGTTAGCAACTCTTTCGAAGCTGATCAGTTAGATGCGACCGGTACTGCAGGCATTTCCGGTGGTACTGAGCTGACCGCTTCTGGTTCTGCAAACCAGATGATCACTACTATCCAGACTGCAATGGACGACGTGTCTAAGATCCAGTCCAAACTGGGTGCATCTATCAACCGTCTGAACGATACCGCCGCTAACCTGACCAGCATGCAGGACAACACTGAAGTGGCGATCGGTAACATTATGGATACCGACTACGCGACGGAAGCGTCCAACATGACCCAGCAACAGGTGCTGATGCAAACCGGCATCACCATGCTGAAGCAGTCCAACAGCATGTCCAGCATGGTTTCCAGCCTGCTGCAGTAATTCCTGACTTAACGTCATTTACAACACCGCCACCCGGCGGTGTTGTGCTTTCAGCGACCTGACTTTTACCTGGAAACCTTCCTGGGGAAGGGAAAAATCATTTCCGCCATTAAGTTAACTTACTGAATTTTAATTATAAAAATTATTGGCATGTATTTTGCTTTTACATAAATAACGTTGCACGGAGTCATTGATCATGAGCTATACGAGTCCGATCCAAAAATTAGCCCAACAATTTGCCTACGCCGATATTGCCACCCAGGCGACGAATCTGCAGAACCAACAGAACGAGTTGAATGCTGAGAGCAGCGGTCTGGACTCGCTAAGTACCGCGCTGACTGATTTTCAGACGGCAATCGATGCGCTGAACAGCGACACCGACGGCCCACTGACGTTTTCCGCCACCACAAATAATGAGTCGAATACGGTGTCGGCTAACTCGCAGGCACAGGCGGGGACCTATTCATTTTATGTTTCGCAGTTAGCACAGGGGCAACAAACCACGTTCAGCATGAGCGACGATACTTACGCCGCGATGGGTTCATTTGAGATAACCATGGATGACGGCACAACCATGGATATTGACCTGTCTACGGTCGATGAGGATGGCGATAACTGTGTTGATGCCAGTGAACTGGTTGATGCGATTAATAACTCGGACGATAACCCAGGCGTGTCGGCGGCATTGGTTAAGACCGACGGCACGACCACCATCATGCTGACCTCTGATACCACCGGTGAGCAAAGCGGTTTTTCGGTGAGCGTTTCGGGTAACACCGATCTGGCTACGGCGGAATCCTCCAGTGAACAACAGATAACGCAAGCGCAGGACGCCATTATTCACCTCGGTAACGAGGATGGCCCTGCGATCACCAGCAGCACCAATACCTTCGACGATGTGATCCCCGGCGTGACGATGACTTTTTCTGAGGTTAGCGATCCTGATGATCCTAACGATGTGACCACTTTTACCGTCGCGGAAGACTCCAGCGGATCGCAGGCCAAAGTACAGACCTTTGTTGATGCCTACAACACCTTGGTCGACACCATCGATTCACTGACCAGCTATGGCGATGATGACACGGCGTCCGGGGTTTTTGCGGGAGACGCCGGGATGAATTCGCTGGCAAATCAGATGGATGATATTGCTCACGCGTCTTACGGTGGCGTGTCGATTGTTGATTATGGCATCACGCTGGATTCCGACGGTCACTTACAAATTGACTCCACTCAGTTCAGCGAAGCAATGGAAGAAAACCCGGACGGTTTGACCGCTATTTTTGTCGGGGAGGACAGCATGGTCGCGCAGATGGACGACCTGATGGAAAGCTATCTGGATTCCAGCAACGGCATCATCGCCCTGCGCCAGGAAAACATTGATGACCAGCAGAGCAAAATTCAGGACGAAAGCGATCAGCTGACTGAAACCTATAACACCAACTACGAGCGCTATGTGGAAGAGTACACCAATACGCTGGTGGAAACGTACACCATGAAAATGAGTATGGCCGCGTTTATGTAACCGGCTGATTTAAGAGAAGGATTGAGAATCAACATGTACGACACGCAGGATGGTTATTCGCAATACAAAGAGATGGATCTTGCTGCGCGTACCGCAGCAGCATCGCCATTAGAGCTGGTGCTGGTGCTGTTTTCGGGGCTGATGGACGAGCTGGAACGCGCCAAAAGCCACATTGAGAACAAACGCTATGAGCGCAAGGCGCAAAGCATCAACAAATGCATCGATATTCTCAACGCCTTAACCAGCTCGCTGGAGTTTGAAACGGGCGGCGAGTTGGTGGTGAATTTGTCCCGGCTGTATGACCACTGCGTCTACCGCCTGTATGAAGCCAGCGGCGAATTGTCGCTGGAAAAAATTGATGAAGTGATCCTCATCCTGACCAATCTACGCACAGGCTGGGAAGGTCTGTCGGCAAAGCTGGGATAAGACGATGGAAAGAGAGCGTCAGCAACAGCAGCTTTATGCCCTGGTAAAAGAGATGAACGAGGCGCTGGATCGAAAGCGTTGGCGCCGATTACCCGGCCTGCATCAGCAGGTGATGCGCGTTTTTCATGACTATGCCGCCTGGGAAACCGATGCCACCGCGTTGCGAGAGGTCAAAGACATCCTGCATGCGGCGTTTGAGGTGCTGATTGCCCGACGAACACAGCGTGCGGAAGAACTCAAAGCGCGCATGGATCAACATCAGCAAAACCAGGAAGGAATGTTGGCGTACTCAATGGTTAATTTAATTTCGGAGAAGGCATGAATCCTGTATTACTGGCCTCGGCTAGTGCGTTGGCAGAGGCCACACCGGAAAAAGCGGCTATTTCGGCCCCAACAACGTCAACGAGCGGCAGCACGTTTTCTTTACCGCAGGCCGGGCTTAACGCGGTGGCTGAACGTTTGATCGGCGCAAAAATAAACCAACAGCAGGCGTCGTTGCCTGAGCATCAACGCGATGATGCAGATCCTGCGGCCATGCAGGCATTGCTGGCGATGTTACTGGCGCAACCGGCACAGCCGTTAACGCCTGCGGCGGCGCAGAAGCAGCCTGACGGTGAGATGCTGAAAATGCTGACGCAGGCGCAAACTACGGGGGCGGGGTCTGCGCTTTTGCGTCAACTGGCGAGCGCGATGGCCGGGCAAGAAAAACAATCCATGCCGTCGGCTGAGCAGCACGCCACGGATTTATCGTCACTGTCGCCAAAGCTGCAAACGTTACTGGCATCGATCACCGAGAATTTGCCCCAGGCAACCCCGGATCAGCAGGCCAAACTGGCGACATTCTCCGCCCAGGATCTGCGCGCGATCGCGCCTGAACCTGTCTCGCTTTCGACCTCACAGCAAATTTCCGCCCGGGTGAAGTCAGCGGATCACGCCGTTTCTCGCCCGATGGCGGTGAGAAAAACGGATAGCGTAACGGTTAACCCATCGCTTGCGTCGCAAAGTTTACTCAATACGGCGGCGCAGGGAACTCAGCCGGTAAATGCCCTGAGCGACCACAACGTGGTGTCGACGCAAGTTTCCGCGCCTACCACGCTGTCAACAGAGGAGCTCGGCGAGAAGCTCACCGCGCTGCTCAAAGACAGAATTCAGTTCCAGTTGGGTCAGCAACAGCAGGTGTCGACCATTCGTCTAGACCCGCCATCGCTGGGCAAACTGGAAATTGCCGTGCAGCTGGACGCAGGAAAGCTGATGGTGCACATCGGCGCAAATCAGAGCGATGTCTGCCGCTCGTTGCAGCAATTTAGCGAGAACTTACGCCAGCACCTCACGGCGCAGAACTTCATGGAAGTGAATGTTCAGGTCTCTTCCGAGGGACAATCGCAACAGCAACAACAGCAGTCAGGCCATCAACAGGACGAGGTGACGTCGGCGCTAACGCTTAACGACGAACCTCAATTTCAACAGAACGAATCCGTTCTGATCAAAGTGTAAAAGCAAGATGAAGAAAATTGTTATTGCGTGTGTGATCAGCTCTGTCGTTGCTCTGGGTATTGCTGGTGGGGCTGGATGGGGTATTTATCATTTTATGAATAAAGGTGCGACAGCTAAGGCAGCAAAACCCGCTGAGATACCCGAAGAAAATCAGGATGAGAGCAGCAGCATATTTGTCTCTCTGCCGGAAACGGTGGTTACGCTTCATGATAGTGAAGGGACAGACCGATACATGGTGGCAGAGCTGGTAATGGTCGTTGATTCAGAGAAAGACGCTGAAAAAATTAAGAAAGACGAACCGCTCTATCAAAGTATTACGGTAGATGAACTCTCGAATATGAAATATGAAGAGATTCGGGCGCTGAAGATCTCCGATATCAGAAAGAAAGTTTTTGAAAATCTGAAAATTGAATTAGCGAAACGCAAAATGGCGACACCGTATAAGGACATATTGGTGAAAAAAGTCGTGTTTCAATAAGCGACAAGCCAGGAAATAACATGATCCAGGATGCTTACGAGTCAGAAGATTTTAATGCGACGCCCGTGCTAACGCCAAAGCAAGAGAGCCATTATTTACAGGCTTATCTTCCTTTGGTGCGCAAAGTGGTGCGTCAACTTGCGCCGCAATGTACCTGCGTTATGGACAGGCAGGATATGGAGCAAACGGCGCTGATGGGATTGCTGAATGCGATTCGCCGCTATGGTCAACCGGATGAGGGCTTTGCCGGTTATGCCGTCCATCGTATCCGCGGAGCCATTCTCGATGAGCTGCGCAGCCTCGACTGGCGGCCTCGTCAGCTACGACAAAAATACCATCAGATTAAAGATTTGATTCGTGATGCGCGTACTCAGCTCGGGCATGAACCCTCATGGGAAGAGCTTTCCCGGTTGGGTTTGTCGTCTGAAGATTATCAGGAATATCAACAGCTGGAAGGTGCCGAGTCGCTGGCCAGCCTGGATGAATTACTGAATGGCGATATACCGATTGCGCCGCTCGAAGGGCGGGGGCTTGAAGAACAATTCGTCACGCAGGAAATGCTGGGTTATGCCCTGAGCCAACTCAGCGAAAAGGAGGGGCTGGTGCTCTCAATGTATTACCAGCACGATATGAATTTAAAAGAAATCGCGCTGGTATTAGGGCTGACTGAAGCTCGAATTTGTCAAATGAATAAAAAAATCACGCACAAGATTCGTGATTGTTTATATCCAGATTAACAATTCCGAATCAACATGCGGAGGACGTAATGCAAAAGATTTTTGGTTTATTGGTGGTTTTAGGCTGCGTATTTGGTGGCTACTTTGAGGCTGGCGGACAGTTAATTGCTATCTGGCAGCCGGCAGAAATTATTATTATCGTGGGGGCCGGTCTGGGGGCGATGATTATCGGTAACCCAATGCATGTGCTTAAAGAGATTGCTCACCAGATCAAAGGCGTGGTCAGCAAAAAGAAAATGGGGCCGGAGTTCCAGCGTCAGCTGCTGATGTGCCTGTATGAACTGCTGGAAATGGTGCAAAACGGCGGTCTGCGTATGTTGGATCAGCATATCGAACAGCCGGAAGAGAGTACCATTTTCCAGAAATACCCGCTGGTACTGACCCAGAAACGACTGGTGACCTTTATCGCCGATAATTTCCGTCTGATGGCGATGGGGAAAATTGATGCCCACGAGCTGGAAGGGATCCTCGATCAGGAACTGGATACCGCGGAAGAATCGCTGTTAACCCCTTCGCGCTCCCTGCAGCGTACCGCCGAGGCGATGCCTGGCTTCGGCATTTGCGCGGCGGTGCTGGGTATCATCATCACCATGCAGTCAATCGATGGTTCCATTGCGCTTATCGGCCTGAAAGTGGCGGCGGCGCTGGTGGGGACATTCTTAGGGGTCTTCATCTGTTATTGCGTGATGGATCCGCTGGCAAACGCCATGGAACAGCAGGCGCGGGCGGAACATTCGCTGCTCGAATGTGTACGTACCGTGCTGGTGGCGCAAGCGGGCGGTAAGCCGACGCTGCTGGCGGTTGATGCGGGACGTAAACTTCTTCATCTGGCTTCCAAACCCACATTCGCCAATCTGGATGCGTGGGTGAATGCGATGCTGGAGCAAGAATAAGCATGAGGAAGGGGCCAAATCGTCGCGATCGCGGCGCGAAAACCACCATTATCCGCCGACAAATCAAAAAGAATCATGCAGGTCATCATGGGGGAGCGTGGAAGGTGGCATTTGCTGACTTTACGCTGGCGATGATGGCGTTGTTTATGACGTTGTGGATTGTGAACAGCGTCAGTAAAGCTGACCGCGAAAATATCGTGGCGGCGCTGCATGGTCAGTCAATCTTTAACGGTGGCGGTATGGCGCCGTTAAATAAGCTGGGCAAGCAGCCGATAGCGCCGGGAGCGCAGAAGAAAAACGTCACGCGCAACAAACTCGATAAAACCGTCAACCCGCAGGAGACGGCGAAAATTACGGAAGAGAACGCGAAAAAGGCGCTGGATGTGAATGAAAAAGCGGTGCTGCTGAAACAAAAATCAGCCCGCGAATTGGGCGAACTGGCGACCGACATTAACGTTATCGCCCGCAATGCGCATATGGAAACTAACCTCGAGATGGAGATTGTTCCTCAGGGGCTGCGCGTACTGATTAAAGATGACCAGAATCGCAATATGTTTGAGCGCGGTAGCGCCAGGATTATGCCGTTCTTTAAATCGCTGTTGGTTGAACTGACTCCCGTGTTTGACTCGCTGGATAACAAGATAATCATCACCGGGCATACAGATGCGATGAGCTATAAGAGTAACATTTACAACAACTGGAACCTCTCCGGCGACCGCGCTTTGTCGGCGCGACGCGTGCTGGAGGATGCCGGAATGCCGCAGAATAAAGTCATGCAGGTCAGCGCGATGGCGGACCAAATGCTGCTGGATGCGAAAAATCCGGAAAGTGCCGGGAACCGTCGCATTGAGATCATGGTGCTGACGCAAAGCGCTTCCGATACGTTGTATCAATATTTTGGCCAGCAGGGAGAGAAGGTTGTGCAACCGCTGGTGGATAAGCTGGACAAGCAAAAGCAGGTGACTTCTTTACGTCAACAATCTGCTCACGTCACTCATTAATTCTGTTCCCGTCCCCCACGCAACGTGGGGGCAATTTATTCCTCAGGAAGGCAATGTGATAGATGTAACCCATATTATTCCATTGGAGATTCATACTGATAACGTCACCGATGTAGCCTGTCAGGGGGCGCATTTCGACAAGGTCTCAGGTATCTGGTACACCGAACCCCACGAGCTAAACGGGGCGCTTCGTGACTATGTCTACGACACCGACAATTTTAATATTGTCGCGCCGTACTATCTGGTGATTACCTCGAAGATGCACTGCTGGAGTTGCCACCAAATTACCCGCATCCATGGCGTGATGTTTACCCGCTTTATTAAGAAAAATCAGGATGGTCAGGGCTGGCAGTCGGTCAGGCGTAACAGCTTTTTGTTCCACATTAATTCTCTGCCTGAAGAGATAAAAAAGAACATCAAAGCCAGCAATTACTACCTCGATAAAAGTAAAACCACCGGGCTACGTTACTGGATGAATCACTGTGAAATTTGTGGTGAACGTCTGGGCGACTACGAACTTTTCTGCGTTGAAAATGATGCCTTCCGGCTGATGACAATCGAAAAACTGCTGCGGGCAAATGTTCGCAAAGTGAATAAACTGTTTGTCAGTACGGCGGGTAATCCCGCAGAACATTCGAAAAAGGATATTGTGCGTTACCTGTGCGATGCCCGCTTCGTCATGAATGGTCCGGCGTAAGGAATAATCATACTTCTCACACTATAAAAATACTGTATACTTAAACAGTGTTGTGGGAGGCGAGTAATGCGCAAAATCATACATGTTGATATGGACTGCTTTTTCGCAGCGGTGGAAATGCGCGATAACCCCGCTCTGCGTGACATTCCCATTGCCATCGGCGGCAGCCGGGAGCGCCGGGGGGTTATCAGTACAGCCAATTACCCGGCGCGCAAATTTGGCGTGCGTAGCGCGATGCCAACGGGAATGGCGTTAAAGCTATGCCCGCATCTTACCTTATTACCCGGTCGCTACGAGGCCTACAAAGAAGCCTCCCGCCAGATTCAGGCGATTTTCTCCCGCTATACCTCGCTGATTGAACCCCTGTCGCTGGATGAAGCCTATCTGGATGTAACCGACAGCACCCACTGCCACGGTTCTGCCACGCTGATCGCCCAGGAGATCCGCCAGACGATTTTTAACGAGCTGCAGCTAACCGCCTCCGCCGGGATTGCGCCGGTTAAATTTCTGGCAAAAATAGCCTCCGATCTCAACAAGCCCAACGGGCAATATGTGATTACCCCTGCCGATGTTCCTGAATTTCTCAAAACGTTACCGCTCGGCAAAATTCCCGGCGTCGGCAAAGTCTCCGCCGCGAAGCTGGAATCAATGGGATTGCGTACCTGCGAGGATGTTCAAAAATACGACCTGGCAATGCTGCTCAAACGTTTTGGTAAGTTTGGTCGCGTGCTGTGGGAGCGAAGCCAGGGCATTGACGAGCGGGACGTTAACAACGACAGACTGCGCAAATCCGTCGGCGTGGAGCGCACGCTGGCGGAAGATATTCATGAGTGGTCAGAGTGTGAGGCGATTATTGAGCGGCTTTATCCCGAACTGGAACGGCGTCTGGCCAAGGTAAAGCCGGATCTCCTTATCGCTCGCCAGGGGATAAAACTCAAGTTTAATGATTTTCAGCAGACCACGCAGGAGCACGTCTGGCCGCGCTTAAATAAAGATGACTTAATTGCGACGGCGCGTAAAACCTGGGAAGAACGTCGGGGAGGGCGAGGCGTGAGGCTGGTGGGATTACACGTCACGCTGCTGGATCCCCAACTGGAAAGACAGCTGCTGTTGGGGCTGTGACTCTGATGGATTGCCGGATAAGCGCAGCGCTATCCGGCACTTAGCGCAGAATCTTACTTCGCCGGAATCGACTTCAGCAGTTCAGTCAGCAGCGTCCAGTAGTGACCAACGCTTTCGATATGAACCTGCTCATCCGGGGAGTGCGGACCGGTGATGGTTGGCCCGATGGAAACCATGTCCATTTCCGGATACGGTTTCTTGAACAGGCCACATTCCAGACCGGCGTGAATGATCTGGATGTTTGGCGTTTTGTTGAACAGACGCTGGTAGGTTTCGCGAACCAGGTGCATAACCGGAGAGTTAGCATCCGGCTGCCAGCCAGGGTATCCGCCTTTGGCCTGGGTTTTCGCGCCAGCCAGTTTACCCAGTGAATCCAGCATGCTTACCACGTAGTCTTTACCGCTGTCGATCAGGGAACGGATCAGGCAGTGAATTTCAACGTTGTCGTCAGTCATGGTTACAACGCCGACGTTCAGGGAGGTTTCAACCACGCCTTTGGCTACGTCGGAGTTGCGGATAACACCGTTCGGGGTGGCGTTCAGCAGACGTACGAAGCTGTCGCGAGACTGAGTGGTCAGCGCGGCTTTGTCGTGAGTAACGGCATCCAGCAGCAGAGCCAGGTTCTTCTCTTTGGCTTCCAGTTCGTTTTTCAGGATTTCCTGGTAGGTGTTGACCAGCGCTTTTAACGCATCAACTTTATCTGCCGCCACGGCGAGGGTGGCAAAGGCTTCACGCGGAATTGCGTTGCGCAGCGTACCGCCGTTGAAATCAACCAGACGCAGATCCAGCTCTTCAGCGTGACCCGCCAGGAAGCGTACCAGCAGCTTGTTAGCGTTACCGAGACCAACGTGGATTTCGCCACCGGAGTGACCGCCTTTCAGGCCTTTCAACGTCAGCTTAAAGCTCTGGAAGCCAGCCGGGATTGCTTCACGGGACAGCGGCAGGTTAGAGGTAAAGTCGATACCGCCTGCGCAACCCATATAGATCTCACCTTCTTCTTCAGAGTCGGTGTTGATCAGGATATCTGCCTGCAGCCAGTTAGCCTGCAGACCAAACGCGCCATCCATACCTGCTTCTTCGGTCATGGTCAGCAGCACTTCGAGCGGACCGTGCACCACGTTGTCATCAGCCAGAACGGCCAGTGCGGACGCCATGCCGATGCCGTTATCCGCACCCAGCGTGGTACCACGGGCTTTTACCCATTCGCCGTCAATATAAGGCTGGATAGGATCTTTAGTGAAGTCGTGCACGGTGTCGTTATTTTTCTGCGGGACCATATCCAGGTGCGCTTGCAGAACGACCGGCTTGCGGTTTTCCATTCCTGCGGTAGCGGGTTTGCGAATCAGGATATTACCGACCTGATCGCGCTCGACGTGGAAACCTTTCTCTTGGGCCCAGCTCAGAATGTGTTCAGCGAGCTGCTCTTCATGGTAGGACGGATGAGGAATAGAACAGATTTTGGCAAAAATATCCCACAGTGGTTGCGGGGATAACTGAGACAGTTCAGACACGTTGAGTCTCCTTGGCGATGTCCTACAAAACTTGCTTGCAGGCCACAGGGTTAGCAGAATTAAAAACATCACAAGTCAGGCTTGCGCGATGCGATTGAGAATACCACTTTCTCCGCTGACGGCTAGCATAAAGCATGCAAAAAGAGGCGCGGATTCCGCGAAACACTGGTTTTTAGTGCGTCAGATCTCTATAATCTCGCGCAACCTATTTCCCCCTCGAACACTTTTTAAGCCGTAGATAAACAGGCTGGGACACTTCACATGAGCGAAAAATACGTCGTCACCTGGGACATGTTGCAGATCCATGCACGTAAACTGGCAAGCCGCCTGATGCCTTCTGAACAATGGAAAGGCATTATTGCCGTTAGCCGTGGTGGTCTGGTGCCGGGCGCATTGCTGGCGCGTGAATTGGGTATTCGTCATGTCGATACCGTATGCATCTCCAGCTACGATCACGACAACCAGCGCGAACTGAAAGTGCTGAAGCGTGCCGAAGGCGACGGTGAAGGTTTCATCGTAATTGATGACCTGGTTGACACCGGTGGTACCGCCGTAGCGATCCGCGAAATGTACCCTAAAGCGCATTTCGTCACTATTTTCGCTAAGCCGGCAGGTCGCCCGCTGGTGAATGATTATGTTGTTGATATCCCTCAGGATACCTGGATTGAGCAGCCGTGGGATATGGGCGTAGTGTTCGTTCCGCCGATCTCGGGTCGCTAATCTAAAAAGTTTTCAACGCCCGCACTGTCGGGCGTTGTTCTTTTTGTGCTGTGTCAGGTTACACTATGCCTTAGTGAGTACTCATGGAGGCTGCAATCATGTCACAGGCTAACCTCAGCGAAGTCCTGTTTAAACCCCGCTTCAAACACCCTGAAACGTCAACGCTGGTTCGTCGTTTTAATCACGGCGCGCAGCCGTCCGTACAATCGACCCTGGATGGCAAAACCATCCCGCACTGGTACCGCATGGTGAACCGCCTGATGTGGATCTGGCGTGGCGTCGATCCGCGCGAAATCCTCGAAGTGCAGGCACGTATCGTCATGAGCGAAGCCGAACGCACCGATAAAGAGCTTTACGACACGGTTATCGGCTATCGCGGCGGAAACTGGATTTACGAGTGGGCGAAGCAGGCGATGGACTGGCAACAGAAAGCCTCTATGGAAGAGGATCCGCAGGTGAGCGGACGCCACTGGCTGCATGCTTCCACGCTCTACAACATCGCCGCTTATCCGCACTTAAAAGGCGATGAGCTGGCAGAGCAGGCGCAGGCTCTGGCCAATCGCGCCTATGAAGAGGCCGCACAGCGTCTGCCGGGCACGCTGCGTGAGATGGAATTTGCCGTTACCGGCGGCGCGCCGATTACCGGCTTCCTGCATATGCCAAAAGGCGACGGTCCGTTCCCTACGGTGCTGATGTGCGGTGGCCTCGATTCCATGCAAACGGATTATTACACTCTGTATGAGCGCTACTTTGCCCCGCGCGGTATTGCCATGCTGACGCTGGATATGCCGTCGGTCGGGTTCTCGTCAAAATGGAAACTGACCCAGGACTCCAGCCTGCTGCACCAGCACGTATTAAAAGCGCTGCCGAATGTTCCATGGGTGGATCACACCCGTGTGGCGGCCTTCGGCTTCCGCTTTGGCGCCAACGTAGCGGTACGCCTTGCGTATCTGGAATCATCACGTCTGAAGGCGGTGGCCTGTTTGGGGCCGGTGGTTCATGCGCTGCTTAGCGACCCGCAGCGCCAGGCAAGCGTCCCGGAAATGTACCTTGACGTTCTGGCCAGTCGTTTAGGGATGCACGACGCATCCGATGAAGCGTTGCGCGTTGAGCTTAATCGCTATTCATTAAAAGTGCAGGGTCTGCTGGGCCGACGCTGCCCGACGCCAATGCTGTCGGGGTTCTGGAAAAACGATCCGTTTAGCCCGGAAGAGGAGTCGCGTTTAATCACATCTTCATCTTCTGACGGTAAGTTGCTGGAGATTCCATTCAACCCGGTGTATCGCAATTTTGACAAAGGGCTGCAGGAAATAACCGGTTGGATCAATCAGAGATTGTGTTAAAAGTTTGCTAAATTTTATCGATTTGGTAAAACAGGTGCTTCACCTAAGGAGATCGTAATGACGTTACCGAGTGGGCATCCGAAAAGTAGATTGATCAAGAAATTCACCGCGCTTGGCCCGTACATCCGGGAAGGGCAGTGCGAAGATAATCGGTTTTTTTTCGATTGTCTGGCTGTTTGCGTCAATGTGAAACCCGCCCCAGAGAAACGCGAGTTTTGGGGCTGGTGGATGGAACTGGAGGCGCAGGAAAAACGCTTCACGTACAGCTACCAGTTTGGCTTGTTCGATAAAGACGGGAACTGGACTGCGGTGCCGGTGAAAGAGACTGAAGTGGTAGAGCGACTGGAATACACCTTACGTGAATTTCATGAAAAATTACGTGGGTTGTTAACGTCGCTGAATCTGGCGCTGGAGCCTGCTGACGATTTTAACGATGAACCGGTTAAATTAACGGCATAATGAACAGTAAAATGCCGGATGGCGGCGCAACCCATCCGGCATTTTTTTATGCTACATCAGAACTGATAAACCATACCGACAGCAACGATATCATCATTGTTGATGCCCAGTTTATTGTCGCTATCGAGCTGGTTGATTTTATAATCGACAAACGCGGACATATTTTTGTTGAAATAGTATGTTGCGCCAACGTCGATATAATTCACCAGATCCTCATTGCCTACGCCTTCAATATCTTTCCCTTTTGACAGCACATAACCCAGTGACGGACGCAGACCAAAGTCAAACTGGTACTGAACTACCGCTTCGAAGTTCTGTGTTTTATTGGCGAAGCCGCCGGAAATTGGCGTCATATTGCGCGTTTCAGAATAGAACGTCGCAATATAAATATCGTTAGCATCATATTTTAAACCGGTCGCCCAGGCTTCTGCTTTATCGCCAGTCCCGCGCGTTTGCAGATTCTGCTGGTTGGTACGATCGGAGTTGGTATACGCACCGCTCACCGCGAAATCGCTGCCGCCAAAGTCATAGGTAACGGAAGTACCAAAACCGTCGCCGTTTTGTTTTTTCACATCACGGTCCTGATTTTTCCCCTGGTATTGCAGGGTGAGATCCAGACCATCCACGACGCCGAAGAAGTCGGTGTTACGGTAGGTCGCCAGGCCGCTGGCGCGTTTGGTCATAAAGTTATCGGTCTGCGCGGAGGAGTCGCCGCCGAATTCCGGGAACATATCGGTCCACGCTTCCACGTCGTACAGCGCGCCGAGGTTACGACCGTAATCAAACGAGCCAAGGTTTTTTAATTTCAGACCGGCAAAGGCCAGACGGGTTTTTTGCTGGTTTGAGTCGCTTTCGGCTTTATTGCCGGCGAACTCTGCTTCCCAGCGGCCATATCCCGTCAGTTCATCGTTAATTTGCGTTTCGCCTTTAAAACCTAAACGGATATAGCTCTGGTCGCCGTCTTTGCTGTCATAATCCGTCATGTAATGCATGGCTTTTACTTTGCCGTACAGGTCCAGTTTATTACCGTTCTTGTTATACACTTCCGCTGCCTGTACGGATGCCGACGCAGTAATACCCATCACCACTAATGCCAGAGTGCTCTTTTTCATTTTCATTCCTGATTAAAAGTACGCGCTAATATTCACTGGGTGTGATCCCCGTTAAAAGACAGGAGGGTTTTTAACGTCTGGTAATGAACGTTTTATGACAAAGTAAGAATATTTTTAAAAAAGGATGTTTTTTTGTTTCTGTAATAAATGCGTCAAAATCTGCCGCTACGCTTGCTGATCCTGCGCAATAAAATTTCATGCTTTGTGCGCTGGTTGTTGGCAACCGGGGCCAGTCCTGCTAAAACGTTCGTTTGATATCATTTTCCCCAATTTTGAATGGCAGAGAATCATGAGTGACAGCCAGACGCTGGTGGTAAAACTTGGCACCAGTGTGTTAACGGGCGGATCGCGCCGCCTGAACCGCGCCCACATCGTAGAACTGGTTCGCCAGTGCGCGCAGCTCCATGCCGCAGGGCATCGTATTGTTATCGTTACCTCGGGCGCGATTGCCGCCGGACGTGAGCATCTGGGATACCCTGAGCTCCCGGCAACGATAGCCTCGAAACAGCTGTTGGCGGCGGTAGGGCAGAGCCGATTGATTCAACTGTGGGAACAGTTGTTCTCGATTTACGGTATTCACATCGGACAGATGCTGCTAACGCGTGCGGATATGGAAGACAGAGAGCGCTTCCTTAACGCCCGCGATACGCTACGCGCGCTGCTGGATAACAACATCGTTCCTGTCATTAATGAGAACGACGCCGTAGCGACCGCCGAAATTAAAGTCGGTGATAACGACAACCTTTCAGCGCTGGCGGCGATTCTGGCCGGGGCCGATAAGCTGCTGCTGCTGACCGATCAGCAAGGGCTGTTTACCGCCGATCCGCGCACCAACCCGCAGGCTGAGCTGATCAAAGACGTTCACGGTATTGATGATGCGCTGCGCGCCATTGCCGGTGATAGCGTCTCGGGTCTGGGAACCGGTGGTATGGGGACTAAACTGCAGGCCGCTGATGTTGCATGCCGTGCCGGGATTGACACCATTATTGCCGCAGGCAGCAAGCCGGGCGTAATTGGCGACGTGATGGAAGGGGTTTCCGTTGGGACGCGTTTCCATGCACAGGCCTCTCCGCTGGAGAACCGTAAACGCTGGATCTTCGGCGCACCGCCTGCCGGGGAAATTACCGTTGATGAGGGTGCGACCGCAGCGATTCTGGAGCGTGGCAGTTCATTACTGCCAAAAGGCATTAAAAGCGTGACAGGCAACTTCTCTCGTGGTGAAGTGATCCGCATCTGCAATCTCGAAGGGCGCGATATTGCCCACGGCGTTACCCGCTATAACAGCGATGCGCTGCGCCGTATTGCCGGACATCACTCACAACAGATCGACACCATCCTGGGCTACGAATACGGTCCGGTTGCTGTCCATCGCGACGACATGATTACCCGTTAAGGAACAGGCATATGCTGGAACAAATGGGCATTGCTGCCAAAGCTGCGTCATACAAGCTGGCGCTGCTCTCCAGTCGCGAAAAAAACCGCGTACTGGAAACGATAGCTGATGAGCTGGAAGCGCAAACGGAAAGCATCCTCAGCGCGAACGTACAAGATGTTGAGCAAGCGCGAGCCAACGGCCTGAGCGAAGCAATGCTCGACCGCCTGGCGCTGACTCCGGCGCGTCTGAAAGCGATTGCCGACGATGTGCGTCAGGTATGTAATCTCGCCGACCCGGTCGGGCTGGTGATTGACGGCGGTCTGCTGGATAGCGGCCTGCGTCTCGAACGTCGTCGCGTTCCGCTGGGCGTGATTGGCGTGATTTATGAAGCGCGTCCAAATGTCACCGTTGACGTGGCTTCCCTGTGCCTGAAAACCGGTAATGCGGCGATCCTGCGCGGTGGGAAAGAGACGTACCGGACGAATGCTGCAACCGTGGCGGTTATCCAAAAGGCGCTGGAAGCCTGTGGTTTACCCGCTGCAGCCGTGCAGTCGATAGATAACCCGGACCGCGCGCTGGTCGCTGAAATGCTGCGTATGGATAAGTACATTGATATGCTGATCCCTCGCGGTGGCGCGGGTCTGCATAAGCTGTGCCGTGAGCAGTCGACTATCCCGGTCATCACCGGCGGCATTGGGGTCTGTCATATTTATGTTGATGATAGCGCGGAGATCGACCCGGCGCTGAAGATTATCGTCAACGCCAAAACCCAGCGTCCGAGCACCTGTAACACCGTAGAAACCCTGCTGGTGCATCAGGATATCGCTGCGCGTTTTCTGCCTGCGCTGAGCCAGCAGATGGCACAAAGCGGCGTCACGCTGCATGCCGACGACACCGCGCTGGCCACATTGCAGGCAGGGCCCGCTAACGTGGTTGCGGTGAAAGCCGAAGAGTATGACGACGAGTTTCTGTCGTTGGATCTGAACGTGAAAATCGTTACCGATCTGGACGATGCTATCACCCACATTCGCGAGCATGGGACCCAGCATTCCGATGCCATCCTGACGCGCACCCTGCGTAATGCCGATCGTTTCGTGAATGAAGTGGACTCTTCTGCCGTGTACGTTAACGCCTCTACTCGTTTTACCGATGGCGGCCAGTTCGGACTGGGGGCGGAAGTGGCTGTGAGTACGCAAAAACTGCACGCGCGTGGCCCAATGGGTCTGGAAGCACTGACCACCTATAAGTGGGTTGGCTTCGGTGACGACACGATTCGTGCGTAATTGAAAACGGGCGATGCCATAATAGGTCTATGCTTTTCAGGTCTGTTAAGGCATTGCCCGGTTAATTCTACTCTTTACCCCGCTACCGCATTTGTTTTCTATCCTGTGTTTTATCATCATCCGCATCAGTCTGGTTTTTAGCCATGTGCTCCCCGGCGTCGAAAAGGCGACGTATCACAGAATTTTCCCTACCAGCATGAATTTTCTGGGTCTGCGGCTCACGTATTGTTCCTATGGTCCAATCTATTAGAATCAGTCTCATTTTTATGAGGAGTAGTTGCGTGAAATCGGATATTCACAAACATAGCATTCCTGTTGTGCCACTCGGCAACCCGTTTCCCCCCCGCCATTGTTCACTGTGTCCAAAGGGAGCGGCGATTGATCGTGATAATCAATACCGATTAATAGACAAAAGAAGGAAGTTTAAAGCGGGGGAGATACTCGCCCGGCAGGATGAAGCCGCAGACATGCTTTTTGTTATTCACGAGGGGTACTGCACGTCCAGCGTGGAATGTGGTGAGAACGATTTTATCAGTCGCTTTTATGTTCCGGGAGACATCATGGCGCTGGATGCTGTTGAAGGGGGTAAGTATCTGACAACGATCAAGGCTGCAACGGCTGCGGAGGTATGTCATATCGATATTGCGCGGTTGTTCAAGGCAGCAGAAAACGAGCCGTCGGTTGCAGCGGCAGTCATCAAGTTTCTCTGCAGGGACAATGGATTCATTGTTGAAAAACTACGGCGTTATGCGAATAAACATGCTGAGGCCAGAATCGCTGCTTTCCTCGTGGAGTTTTACGAAATGCATTTACGTATTGGCAGGCCTGAAACGACGCTTCGCTTGCCATTCTCGCGGGAGGAAATTGCCAGTTATCTCGATCTTAAAATTGAAACCGTTAGCCGCTCATTAAAATCCCTCGAACATCAAAAGTTGATTAGCTTACATCGGGTCCGTACGGTAACAATTAATAGTTATTTGGGATTAAAAGGTTTCAGCTAACCCTATCTTTGCCGTGCGTTATTTATCTCTTGATATTCCAGGAATATTCATTTTATATGGAAAATTCCTGGTTTTATTTATGTGGAATAATTATCAATTCGAATGATAATCCTACAGGTCAGCGCTATTTTTATAAGAATATTCCCCCTTAAATAAATATTTCATGAGAATTTTCTTGTGAAGTTAAAAAATTAGCATAATTGCAACAAATAATAAGCATTATAGAGGGAGTATGTGGGTGTTAATTATCTTTATGTTTTTTAAGGGTTTTACTTCTGGGCTATTTGTATGATCTTTTTGATATTTATCAAAAACATAAAAAAGATGAATTGTTTGGTTTTTATTGTTCGTGTGGATAATAATTCTAAAAATGTACGTATTTTAAGTAATTATATCTTAGGAAACTTCTTAGATAATGTTTTTTATAGGAAAATTCTTAGTTTTTTGTAATTTTTACGTTTCAGGGTTTGTTGAGATGTTACTTAATCCAAATGATAATTTTTGGCGCGGCAATTCTGGCTCGCAATTAATGGAACCGCTGGAGTGACTTAATAATAAGACTCGGTGGTGAGTTTGTTCTTAGGAGAAGATAAAATGAAAAAAATATTATTAGTAACATCTCTGGCTTCTGTATTTGTTGCAGCAAATGCAATGGCAGATGTTACTGCTTCTGCAACAGCCTCGTGGGACGCGACGGCAACGAAAGATACCACCAGCATGTTGGTTGTCACCCCGCTGAACTCTTTAACTTTCCAGTATGCTGAAGGGCTGAATGCCTTCAACTCTCAGGACGGTGCTTTTGATGTGACGATTCAGGGTCAGGAGACGGCTACTGATTTTGAACTGACTGCTCAGATTATTAGTAACACTCTGATCAACGCCAGTGGTGATGCTTCTACCCTGAACGTAGGGGTGGCATGGAATGGCACTGCGCTGACTAATTCATCAGATACTGTCCTTGTTAACTCCAGCTCCACTTCTGGTCTTGAAAGCTTGATGGCTGATGGCGCTTATAACGGTGCCGATCGTGTCAGCGATCAATCCAACTTCAAATTCACCATCGCGTCAGCGACTTCTGATGGTAGTCAGACAGTAGCAGATTACTCTGCACTGCCAGACGGCTATTGGACTGGCGATGTAAAAGTACAGTTCAATGCAACCTGGACGACTCCGTCTGCCTAAGTAATAAAAAATTCGGGAGAATTTTTTCTCCCGAATTTATCAGGAATGGTGTCATGAAAAAATATTTACCGGCAGCGATGTTGGTAGGGTTAGTAGCATCTTTTCCCGGATGGGCAATTAATGTTGGTGAAATCACATCGATCATGACTTCTGCTGAGAGTTCATTATCGAAAGAAATTATCAATACGACAGATGCGGCGCGTTATGTCAGTGTTTCGGTAAAACAATTGTCATCACCTTTGGCGGGGGGAATCGAAATAAAGCCCGTTAATTCCGGAGAATTACTCTCTACACCTGCCAATCTTATTCTTCCTGGCCAGGCGAAGGATGTATTTCGTTTCTTTTATAAAGGACCTGCAGATGATGTCGAGCGTTATTATCGTCTGCAATGGATAGATGAGCCGGTCACCGAGAGCGCGGAAACCCGGGCGAATAAAATGGCTGTTGCAACAGCGTCGGCTGAAATTGGCACTATCCTGGTAGTCGCACCGCGCAAGGAGCGTTTTGAATATAGCCGAAATGGCGATGTTATTACTAATACCGGCAATGTATCGTTTCGTGTGATCGCCTATGGGGCTTGTAAAGATAAGGCTCGCGATCGGGGACGAGGCTGTCGCGAACGTTATTACATTATGCCGGGTACAAAAATAAAATTACAGTTTACCGACATTAGTAATAGCCGTTCACGCATCGGTATCTGGCACGGTAAGCAGTTTATTACAGTGAAGTGATGGTCAATAGCAGGGATAAATAAAATTACCGGAATGTAAGGATGCAGATGACAACAACAAATATTGTCGGCGGTAGCATTTGTCTTTTTCTTGCGCTGACACCAGGATTTTCACATGCAGCCCCAGTAAAAGTGGGTAATTATGTTATCCCCAGCGCTTTCGCCCGTTCACTGGAGCAGGGAATGACGGTGCCGGTATATATTCGTTACAACGAGACTGATGAGAAAAGTCAGCAAAAAGTTGCCGATGCGGTGATTTCCCTTGTTGATGGCAATATTACGGTTAAAGCCCTGACTCTTGCTGAATTGCCCAATAATGCCGTGTTATCTGGAAAAACCCGCGCGTTGGTGGAAAAAATTCGTGATGTGAAGTTTCACGATAACACCAACATCGAGCTATCGAATGATGCACGTCTGCAACTCAACGTCTCTTCATTTCACCTGGAGATGATTGTCAGCAAAGATGCGTTAACTGAAGCGATTGTCGCACGCAGCAGCCTGCTTGGACCTTCCAGCGTGGAGACTCTCTCTAACGTCCTGAACTATAACTTTGGCACCTACTACAACGATTATCATAACGGCAGCAGTACCCGCAGCTATCTGACGATGGACAATACAACATCGCTGCGTGAACACCATGTCAACATTAACGGTTCGTTTTACGGCATAGGCGACAGCAACAGCACCAGTAAACTCTATCGCGCGATGTATGAGCGTGATTATGACGGATATCGACTGGCGCTCGGGATGCTCGACACCTGGAATGTCCAGTCTATTGCCAGCCTGAATGCGCTGAATGGTGGGAAAATTTACGGCGTAAGCTACGGAAACAAAGGAAGTACGGTTGTTGAGAATACCTCGCTTTCGCTCACGCCAATTACCGTATTTTTGCCAGCCGCTGGCGAGGTTCATGTATTTCGTGACGGGCGTTTGCTCAGCGTACAGAACTTTAATATGGGCAGTTATGAAATTGATACCAGTCGTTTCCCGTATGGTGTTTATGATGTCACGGTAGATATCGTGGTCAATGGCCGGACAATTAATAGTCGTATCAGTCGGGTTAGTAAAATCTTTGCCCGCCAGCAGGCAGCTGGAATTGATCAGCTCTCATGGCAACTGTTTGGTGGCTCACTGGATTATGACCGTGTGAGCTATAAGCGAAACCACTATCAGGATTTAGGCAATGAGCAGACCTGGATTGCCGGCGGTGCCGCATCGGTGACGCTGGCGATATTGTCGGGGCTGGGCCTGAAATCTACGCTCTACGGTTTTGGCAACAATGCGGTTAATGAAACGGATGTCACACTCAATGTGAACGAATACGTAAGCATTGGCAATCAGACGCTGGTAGCGAACGATTCGTCATGGCGAAACATCAGTAATATCAATCTCAATATCCCCGAGGGATATGGTTCCCTTTGGGCATCTCGTGAAGACAGTAAAATTGGCGACCGTCTGCCCATGCAGGAGCGTGACAATTATTCCATTGGTGGCACTCTTAACCTCGGAAAGTTTATTCCTCATGGCGGCTCGCTTACCGTGAGTCAGACGGAGAATCGCTACTCGGGAAATAAATACCGTAACCTGGACTACAGCACGAACCTTTATTCAGGCAAGTATGCCACGGTTGGGTTGCGCGCAGGTATTCAGCGTTATTACTACAACAACCGGAATGACGATGGGCGACAGGAACGTTATGTCAGCCTGGATTTATCGTTGCCGTTGGCGTCCTGGATGAGCATGGGCGTCTCCCGGGATCGCTATGGCAGCACTCAGGGTAATCTCAGCGCGCGCAAGCAGTATGCTGAAGGCCCCATTAAATCGGTCGGATTGTCGGCTTCGACACGCCTGAGTGGCGAGCAGTATTACGACAATAATTATTCGGTAAACGGCAATCTGAGTTATGACACGAAATATAACACCGGCACCGTATCGGTAACGCGTTCCGCGGACAACTCCACCAATATGAACTTCTCTTCTCAAGGTTCCCTGGCGTGGGCAGGAAAAGATTTCGGTCTGAGTAAAGAGAGGCAAAGGTCAGGCATTATTGTGAAAACCGATTTGACCGGCGAAGGGAAACTGGCTGCGAAGATTAATAACCGAAATTATCTTCTCAGCGGTAAATCAAATTTCATTGCACTGCCGCCTTATGCTCAGTACAAGCTGGAGATCCTCAATGATAAAAACTCTGAAGACAGCTTTGATATTGTTTCAGGGCGCAAACAGGAACTGACGCTATATCCGGGTAACGTGGGTGTTATCAACCCTGAAGTGAAAAGTATGGTCACCGTATTCGGGCGTATTCGTTATCCCGATGGGCAGTTGGCTGCAAACACCGATATTCATAATCACATCGGTAAAACGCGTACGGATGAAAAAGGGGAGTTTGCTATCGATATCGATAAGAAATATCCGGTCATCACGTTAATTTCAGCCAATGGCAGCCTATGCGAAGCCGATCTCGATTTGGAAAAAGCACGCGGCGCAGCGTGGGTTGGTGATGTGAAATGTTCCACGCAAACCACGATGGCGCAGAGGTAATAAAATGAAAGTATTAATTAAAGTAGCTACTGTAATCTGTGCCGTGGGGAGTTTCACGCCTGCGCCTGCTTTGGCTTTAAATGCAGTATCTTCCGGCTCAGTCAGTAATAACTATTTGTTTATTGAAAATGCCATTGATAGTGAATACTTTATCACCCCCTCCGCACTCGACCCTCGTTTCAGCGGTTCAAACACGTGGATAAAATACGGTACCTCTCAGGTAAGTCTCGGGTATTTAGGTTTTGTCATCTGGACTGCGCCAGGAAATTATTATCAGGACATGTGGATTGATAATTCCCCGATTAACGGGCCTTTTCGGGGGATCCGTTGTTATAGCGGCAGCCAGTGTCCATCAACTGGATTTATTGCCGGGCAAGGCACTGATAAAAACGGTTTTTATCATGCGCAGGTGGGATCTATCGCAGGTGTTATTGGTGGCGCCTACGGATTCGCTTCCCTGACGGATACTGCCTATGAGTACTTTCGCAATGTGCCTACCGGTAGCAGCGAAACCTATGTGTTCAACCGTTGTTATACTTCCGTGGATTATGATTATTCTTCCGGGCAACGTTGCAAAGATCAATCGAAAGGATTATGGAATTACGTCAATTATACGTTAACCAAACGTGGTCATCTGTCACTGGTATCGACTAATGCATTTCAGGAGCTTTGGGTTGCCAGCGACGGTACGCCGAGCATCACCAAAGACACTGGTTATTGCGAGCTTGGCGTGGTTAACGGCGAAGACGGCGTGATTTGCAAAATGGTAAATTATAACCTGCAACAAACCGCCAATCTGACCGCCTCTCTGACGTTTCGCGCTTATGTCGACACGGCGATGCTTGGTTTTACGCCTGGACCGGCCACCGTGAAATACTCCGGGAATGGTTCAAACTGGTATAACTATGGTACTTCAACTGCTTATTACAACGTTTTCACGACCTCTGGAGAGTACATATATATTTTTCTGTCAAAAGTGTTCCTGAAAAAACTCGTCGATTCAGGAATCAGCATTACTAACACTCAACCGTTTACTTTCGGTTTTTATAATGGCTTAACACCTGAGTCAGGGCACTACCAGTTTACGCCTTCGCTACAGATCAATATTGTGCCGAAGGAGTATGGGATCAGTATCGTCTCTTCAGACAACACCGCTTCTGCGAGCGGCAGTGGCACGATTGGCGACGCCGCTCCTATAGAAATAGATTACACCGTGACAGTCTCCGGTCCTCGTCAGGCTGATAGCATTACCGCGCAAGTTATCGGAGAAAGTACGACGATAAACAGTGTGCCTTACTGTCTGTTTACCTCCCCTCAAGGCGGGCTGTCAGTCCCAATCCCCGCCTTTCTGCAGTACAACAGTCAGTCGGGGGGCGTGGTGAAGAAACGAAATAGCTGTAGTGAAGCAGCAATCAATATGAGCGATGCGCAGTGGCAACAGACGCCCTGGGACGCAAATAACAATGATGATGGAAGCTATTATGCTACTGATTTGAAATTGCTTTTCCCAATGAATGATTCACGTTCGATGTTAACTGTTTCCGGAACAGATTGGGAAGGTGTCGTCAGTGCCAGTGGAGAGATAATAGTCACGGCGAATTGGGTGGGAGTGACGCCATGAACCGCTGCCGTTTGGTGTTTAGATGGGTATTTATCTTACTTTCCGGGTTGACTATATTCTCCGCACAGGCTGTCTACCTGGAGTCGACCATTTATGAGATGCCATCGGATAAATCATTTATCAGCAAACGGATCTATAACGATAGCCAGAAACAGAATTTGTACAGTATTGGCGCAGTAAAAATTGATAAGCCTGGACCGGGAGGTGAAAACAGAAGTGCCATTGCTGAAGGCGAACTTCTGTTTACGCCGCTGAATTTTTCACTGGCTCCGCAGGCGAGTGAGTTTTTTAAGATTTTCTACCGTGGACCGCAGGATGATAAAGAACGCTATTACCGAATTCTGTTTCGTGAAATGCCGATAACGCTGTTTACCGAGCGTAATCAAGGGAAAGGAGGGCAGGCTCTCCCGGTGATCGCTATGGACACCATATTGGTTGTTCGCCCGAGAAAAATGAATCTGGCCTACACCATTGATGAGGCAAACGGAACACTGAAAAACACAGGGAATACTTTTTTTAAAATCATCGTACATCTGGGGTGCAACTCAACTGATGATGAAGCCACCATGCGTTATGTGTTGCCGGGTGAAACCTGGCGTAGTAGCGAATTGAAATCAAAAAACCGGAAATTTATCGTTGCATTGCAGAAATACATACCAGTAGGTCAGGGGTGCTTCAAACTCAATCAATAGTAAGCATTAAGTCTGATCCGATATGTCATGGTTAGATATCGAACCTATACTGTAACTATCTTTATACAATGCAGTGATCAGCTCGGCACAGATGAAATTTTAGTCATTTGCACTCAACGTCACGGTAATTAAGAGTCAGGTAGTATGAACAGTATAATTAATGAACAGGTTGAGTATGATTCCACCAGAAAAAGCCTGAAACATCGCGATACGACAATAATTCTTTCGGCGTCTACCGCGAGACTACTTGAGCTATTCATTGCCCATAAAAATCAACAAGTCCACCGCGAGTTTATCATTGAAGAAGTGTGGAAAAAGCATGGCATGGCCCCATCGGGTCATAGTCTTAATAAAAGCATCAGTATTTTGCGAAAAGCATTTAGTGAGCTGGGGGCGGGTAATCCCATTGAAACGCTGCCCCGGCAGGGATTTTTGTTCCATGCTTCGATCAGCGATGAATCGTCATCTTCCTGTGAAGATGAAACTGTGCGTTCGGTAACTGAGACGGTGAACTCATCCGTAAGACCAAAACGTAAAAACATTATTCTGTTCATTTTATTATTTGCATTTCTTGGAAGCGCTATTTTTATATTTTTAGCACTTAATTCAAGTTCCAAAAATTTTATCTATATCAGGGCAATAGATGATTGTGAACTTTATACTGCCGATGACAATAATGCTGATAAAACGAAAGCATTTTTATCTTCTGATATGTGGCGAAAAGTAAATGCGGCTTGTCATGATGGCAAGAAAACAATTGTTTTTTATGACGATAATAATTTATCAGCCGGCAATGATCTTAGAGTGAATTTGCTTGGGATTTGTACGTTAGAGAAAGGAGGGGTTGTCCGTGAATGTGAAAATTTTGTTTATTAGTGGGGCAATCTTTCGGTAATGACTCCAACTTAATGATAGTGTTTTATGTTCAGATAATGCCCGATGACCTTGTCATGCAGCTCCACCGATTTTGAGAACGACAGTGACTTCCGTCCCAGCCTTGCCAGATGTTGTCTCAGATTCAGGTTATGTCGCTCAATGCGCTGAGTGTAACGCTTGCTGATAACGTGCAGCTTTCCCTTCAGGCGGGATTCATACAGCGGCCAGCCATCCGTCATCCATACCACGACCTCAAAGGCCGACAGCAGGCTCAGAAGACGCTCCAGTGTGGCCAGAGTGCGTTCACCGAATACGTGCGCCACAACCGTCTTCCGGAGCCTGTCATACGCGTAAAACAGCCAGCGCTGGCGCGATTTAGCCCCGACGTATCCCCACTGTTCGTCCATTTCCGCGCAGACGATGACGTCACTGCCCGGCTGTATGCGCGAGGTTACCGACTGCGGCCTGAGTTTTTTAAATGGCGGAAAATCGTGTTGAGGCCAACGCCCATAATGCGGGCGGTTGCCCGGCATCCAACGCCATTCATGGCCATATCAATGATTTTCTGGTGCGTACCGGGTTGAGAAGCGGTGTAAGTGAACTGCAGTTGCCATGTTTTACGGCAGTGAGAGCAGAGATAGCGCTGATGTCCGGCGGTGCTTTTGCCGTTACGCACCACCCCGTCAGTAGCTGAACAGGAGGGACAGCTGATAGAAACAGAAGCCACTGGAGCACCTCAAAAACACCATCATACACTAAATCAGTAAGTTGGCAGCATCACCCAATCTTTCTTGCAGCGATAACAGCATATTTTTTATATCGCCATCAAGAACCTGAGACGCTGACCTGCTCGGCAAAAACTTACCTGCATCTGGAGGCGCAAACTCAGGGGGTAAAAATTGAAGGTGAAGTTCTGCTGGTTTTTCGTATTTCTTCTGCTACCGAAGGGCGGGTATCTCAGATAGGAAGCCTCAATATTCAGGGTAAAAATTATGCTGTAGATCGTAATGTTATCCTGAATTTTATTGGTAAAGATCGTGATGGTTACCTGCAGACCCGTCGTGTAGCTATTGTTAAAAATAAAAATGATAATGTTCCTGATGACGTTACCGAACAACTCATGTCACGACAGGAAATTTTTTATTATAAGATCATCCATATCGCCAAAAATGTCTATGCGATCAGAGATCTGCGACGTACGTTAATGGTTTGTCGGGCAGCATGAGTAACAATAATATGTTATCCTTATGGTTTTAGTAGTTTTATATTTTGTCGTTTTTAGTATTCGTGGTTTTTTGTTTTGTCTTGCAGTGAAAATGAGCAATAGGATTTGTATTGATGAAGAATTAGGATTTTTCCTTTTTCAATAATTAAAATGGCCTTAACATTTAATGGTAATATTCATATGGATAATCGTGATTATAAAATCTGAAACTGCGTGAGATGACTTATGGATAAAGTTAATTCGCGGACTGCATTGTAATTTCTGGAGGCTAAAGGTGTTGTATATTCTCTCGTGTATAAAACGAGGGACCTGCCATGCCATAAATTTAAGTTGGTGGTAACTATGAATACGAAAAAGGTTTTTCTGCTCAGTTATGATATTTTTCTTTTCTCAGGGATAAAAGCGTGGTTGCCAAATCTGGTGTTGGTCGATGCGCGGGCATTTATTTCTGGTTCACAGTCAATTATTCCACGGCATCCATCCTGTTTACTGGTGATCGATAACCGGTTACCATTATTCCAGGTCAGGAAGTGGTTTCAGAGAAATAGCACGCAGTTTATCAATATAAACTGTATTGTTCTTCGGATGAATGAAAATCGTTCTATTAATCGGGGGTATGAGGAGTATGCATTCATTAATGGACGGGAACTATCGGATCAGCTGATTTCTCAGTTGAGAGCCAATCTAATGGCTCCCAATGAGGTTGTGGAAGTCACTAAAGGTTCAGCGATATTTACTTTTCATTTGACTGAGTTTGAAGAGAAAATGCTGTATGCATCTTTCACAAAGGAAAAATTGCACGATTTTTGTCATGCTAACTCGATAACAATTAAGTCAGTGTATCGATATCGGGAACGAATTACCGCTCGTCTGGGATTTTCTCATTTTAATGAAACTATCATTTTTTTAACCAGGAATAATCTATTGCATGAAGGTTCCTCGACGAACAGTTATTCTGGTAAGAATGTAATATACGGCGAAGCATATGATGTCTCAGATTCTAGTCGACTGAGTATGGCAATAAGGAATGAAGAGATCATTCCTTATTTTCAACCCATCGTAAATATCAACGAAGATGTCTGTGGTGTTGAGGTTTTGGCTCGTTGGCCACAGGGAGATAATTATGCTATTTCTCAGCGTGAGTTTATACCGCTGGCTGAAAAATGTGGCTTAATGAATGAGTTAACGAGCTATTTAATGAACGCCGTCGCGCGTAATCTGGTCGGCGGAAGCGAGGATTTCAATAAAACTTTATTCGTCTCTTTTAATGTGAGTCCATCAGGTTTAAGTAACCCCGTCTTTTATTGGGAGTGTCTTAATTTTATGGAAATAACGCAAAGGCTACCGATAAAATTGATGATTGAAATAACTGAAAACCAGACTCTCACTATTACTCCTGCAATCAAAGAGCTGATACGATCGTTGCGAAACAGAGGGGTTCTGTTTGCTTTAGATGATTTTGGGACGGGATACGCTAACCTTTGCTATCTCAATGAGTTAGACCTGGATGTTATAAAAATTGATAAAACGTTTATCAAAGCTATTAAAGAAGTTGAGCAACATATCCCTATGCTCGAGTCAATCATTCACCTTTCCGAACTCCTGGGGTTACGCATGGTGGCGGAAGGCGTTGAACATGGCTATCAGCAGCAATGGTTGGGGAAAAATAATGTTGATTACCTGCAGGGTTATCAATTTTTACCGCCAGTGACGTTTGATGATTTTATGCGTTACTACAAGCAGTCTTTAGATTTTTTTGAATCAGCGTCGGATTCTACTTTCTCAACGTAAAGCCTTTCGGGAACATCAGGGGCGGATGCCTCTGATTCTGGTATTTTTGTCGAGGTGAGTACGACAACTCCCGCCTGTCTGGTGAAGGCGACAGTCTGTTGTTAGTGAAGCATCGTTTGTTTATGTATCTAATACGGGGTATTTATAGCGGTATCAGCGTTAATTAAACCGATTCCAAGGTGAGTTCCTGGCCATGCGTCATTTCCTGACAAAATTAAGAGTCTGGTTTCCGCCGCCTCTTATCTTAGTACTTTTTCTCGTTGCGGATGTGCTGACGGCGAGTCCGCGTTTCACATTCGGCGGGGTGAATATCGTGATAAGCGCATTGCTGGCCGGCGTCAGTCTGTTGGTGATATTGCATACCGCGTGGCAGATGCGGATGAAACGTACGACCCTGAATCCGCTGCATGCACATAAATCGACCACGCTTGTTACCGACGGATGTTACGCCTGGAGCCGCAACCCGATCTACCTTGGTATGAGTGGAATCCAGTTGGCCTTTGCTCTTTACATCGGTAGCCTGACTGGAGTACTGGCTGTACCTGTATTTATGCTGGCGGTTGCCAGATTGCATATCGACTTTGAAGAGGAACAACTGCGAAAACATTTCGGGCTGGAGTGGGAGCGCTATGAACAACACGTTCGCCGCTGGTTATAGTAATACCCGACCGCGTATAAGCATGCCTGTAACGACACGATTCGTGCGTAATTGAAACCGGATGATGCAAAAATAGGCGTTTGATTCGCAAGGCCATTGACGCATCGCCCGGTTAGTTTTAACCTTCTACCCCGTGCTCACATTCGTGGACATGTCCTTTTCAGGGCCGATATAGCTCAGTTGGTAGAGCAGCGCATTCGTAATGCGAAGGTCGTAGGTTCGACTCCTATTATCGGCACCATTAAAATCAAATTGTTACGTAAGATCTTATCATTCTCCCACCAAAAAATTATCTTAATGTAACAGCTGGTGTAAGTAAATTCTATCAACGAAGATCAATCTTATCTACTGACCAAAAAGGCCTGATAGGGCTTCGCTCACTATACATCCTTGGCTGCAGGTTTAGTTGTACACTACTCCTAAATTTAATGTGTTGGCAATGTGTTCAATAAAGCTCGAACAAATTAGCTCATTATGATCGGTTAATACTTCAACTTCTGGTTGCATGATTGTTTGTCCGTAAAAAGATAACGCGCCTGCCGGGTAGTAGCAGGCGCATTACGCAATAGGTAAACAAGGGAGGAAGTTCAGAAATGTAAATCGGGAAGGTTGTACGCAATGTTCATCGTACTACGTTGTTACGGCTTTGCCGCAACAAGCCAGTTGCCTGCCGTGCTCGCAGAATGTCTACAGCCCGGAGATAAGGGGATTGTTCCTGCCAGTTAAATCCCTTCCTGTCGATACGCACCAGTTCGTATTTTTCCACCAGAAAATTCACGGCATCGGCTAGGGTGATACCGGCATCGATGTGTTCCTTAATCACAGCCTCATTGCAGAATGGCGTGTCGTTTATTGTCAGACCATAGTGCTGTTCCAGCAGACGTGTCAGTAACATTTGCCAGACAGCCACGGGTGACAGGCAGGGCTTCGCCGCCCGCTGAGTTGTTGCAGGTAAAGTTTTCATGTTTACTCTCGTGAAGGTAATTAACTCTGAGTGGGGTAAATGGCGATGTATACGTAGCCGCAACTGCCAAGAGTATCGGCTTCGCAGGTGAAACCGTTGTGGTACAGGGTGACGCAGTGGGCGTGTTGGGGACTGAGTTCACCGGTGGTTAGCATCGACTCCATATGGCGGATAAAGTGCGGGCATGTTTCATCCAGCTTCCGGCATTCGGTGTCACTGAACCTGCCGGTGATGCTGGCCCTGTCAGCCAGATAGTGCAGTCGGTTACCCTCCTGCACCAGACGGGCTCCCAGGCGCGGCGTGATAGCCCGCTGCAGGCCCCTGGTAGGGTTGCTCATTACAGTTCTCCACTATTGCCAGTTCAGGGTGATGCTCATCAGGCAGGTATAGGGCCCATTGCGGTCCTGGCGGCGTTCGGCGTATACCGCGAGGACTCCGGCGATATCCGGAACGTCCCTGCCGGTGTAATGACAGACGCTACCGTGCCACTGGTATTTGCCGGTGCAGTAGCGAAAGATCCGGGACTCAGGATGCTGGCGGTATATCGTCATTGCCCGGCGTTTACTGATAATTTTCATGTCATACCTCACAACAGACCGTGTTCTGCGAACGAATAGATTTGCCTGCCACCGACAATCAGATGGTCAGGGACACGGATATCCACCAGCTGAAGCACCTGAACCAGTCGCTGCGTGAGGGTTTTGTCGGCCTGGCTAGGTGTCGTCTCGCCGGAAGGATGGTTATGCGCGAGTATCACCGCCGCCGCGTTGAAGTGCAGAGCACGTTTGACCACCTCCCGGGGATGCACCTCGGTGCGGTTAATCGTGCCGGTGAAGAGCGTTTCATGGGCAATCAACTGATTCTGGTTGTCCAGATACAACACCCGGAACTCTTCCCGCTCAAGCGCGGCCATATGCAGTCGCAGCCATTCACGTACGGCGTGGGTAGAGGTGAAGGCTACGCCGGGCTCATGCAGGTGGCGGTCCAGAGCCCTGAGCGCTCGCTGAATGAGACGCCGGTCCTGTGGCGTCATCTCGCCGGGTAAAAAGGAAAGCTGTTTCATCTGTTGCTCCTTCGGTCAGTCGATAATACGCAGAATGGCGTGAGCCTCTGGATGTTGCATGGCATACTCCCGCAGGCGGTAATAGTGTGCGGTCATCGCGTCACATTCTGTACGGCAGGCATGGTGGCTATACGCAATCAGGCAGACAGCAATACCTGCTGCTTCTGCACTCATTTGGGCATCGTTACCGTTCAGGCAGTTAAACAGACGCCATGTCTCATCGTTGTCAGGCTCGGGGGACATAAATGCGCCGCCATTGCTGAGGGTGTAGAACGACCAGATACCACCGCTGTAGCCCTCACAGAAGCGGTCCATCCAGGCGAAGATATGCGGCTCCAGGAGTAGCCACTGCGGGATAGCGCCAAAGTACTGTGGCCAGAAATCGATACGCTGTTCATCGGGGACCGGCGTGACGGTCAGTTCAAATTCGGGTTGGTTAGCGGGTGCGAGGTCGTGCTGCGTCTGTGTTGTCATGGGTATGTCTCCGTCAATAAAAACGCCAGCGGCGATGGCTGGCGTATGGGGATATAAAGTGTGTTCGGGGAGGTGAATGCGGGTAAATGCTTCGCGATCAGCGGGTGGCCGTGTCTGTACGGATGCCTGAGGTGCGGATATAGCGGTTAAGACCTTCACCGGCATCCGGCTCAAAGTTCCATGCCCGCCAGACCATCCGGCCTTCAGTATCACGAACCACCAGACGGAAGTGACTGCCCTGGTCGTCTTCGAGTGTGATATTGCTGTACGTGGTAGTGACCGCTTGCGCTTGTCTCCGGGTGAACGGTCCCGGTGACAGCAACACTGATTGGGACATTTGCAGGCTCCTGATAAAAGAAAACCCCGACAACCTAGTGGCTGTCGGGGTTAGTTTGCGGGGGAAGATGCGGCTGTCAGTCGTTACCGCAGTCTCCGGGAGTGGACAGAACTTTCTCAGCGTTCTTCCGGTCCGCAGTGAAGGTCCCTGCTTTGTGGTCATTGACGTAGACGTCGAACTGCCCGGCCTCAGAGATATTGCTGATGAAGTCAAACCAGGCGTTATCGCCGTTACGCCAGCCCAGGCTGGACGGAATAATGTACTGCTGGTGATCCATCACTACGGTGATAGTAGTGTCGTCATCGTGCGAACTGACCATCTTGTCATCGGCAAGGGTAAGAAAGACTGAATGCTGATAGAAACCATTCTGGTCCGGGTTCCCTGTGCAGTTGATGGTAAACGTCTTTCCGCTGGCTTCGGTCACGCTGTATTCCGTATTGCCCTGACCGTAACCCTGCTGCCAGAACCCCGGGATAGCAGAGGCATTAAAGCTCGCGAGCAGTACACCCGCCAGCATAAACCGACTTAGTGAAAGTATTGTCATTCTTGTCTCCTTTGTCGTTGTTTTATTCCTGGTTCTCAGGGTTTGAGGGTATCAGCAGTCGCCCCATCAGTTTGCCGTCATGGGCGTACTCAAAGTATTTTTCTTTGGTATACGGGTCCGTCACCTCCTGGTATTCCAGTTTGATGTTATCGGCAATACACAGCGCATTCATCAGTGGCTGGACGGTTTTTTCCTGCATATCCACGAGGTAGTAGTAACTGCCATCCTCGCAGCCATCGGGCGACTGGCGGGTACGTAAAACCTGCAAGGTGGGACCGGATAAGTAGTCAACCTGTGACCATTCTTCGCTGACATCATCCTGGTGGCTGACCACATCACTGAAACGCGGTGGGGTGAGGTCCTTAAATTTACTGATGGCCTTCAGGTCATCACTTCTGTCATCGCATGCGATGAGAAACAGAGTGGTGGCAACCAGCGCCAGCAGAGGCAGTGTTTTACGTTTCATTATTTTTTTCCTGAAATCAGACGAACCACTTTGGCAAAGACATAAATGCCCACGAAAATACCCACCGGCACGCCGACGAACGGTGTCAGCGCGACACTGGCAGCACCGGCTGCGCCACCTCCCGTCAGCAGTGCGGCAACAGTGGCAAGGGTCAGGGCCGCGAGACTGTCGGACACCCCGGTTTTGTTCAGAATGATGACGATGACAACAATGGCGATAATGGCAATAACGGGCATAGGGCTCCTCCCTGTTGCCGGGTTGATAACAACGCTTACGCTATTCTGGTGGGCTGTCGGCCGGAACAAACGTAAGCAGTGACTGCTGGATAAAGCGAAAATGGGGTAAGGACTGAATAAAGCCCGGGTCTTCAACAAGACGACACAGACTGTCGTTACGCCGGAAAGTCTCCTGCAGGGGCTGAACCAGATGGATTTCATCCAGGGAGAATACGGCGATATGTCCGTCGTGCTCTGCCACCAGATACCAGGCCTGCTGGTGGATAAGTAACCGGCAGGGAGCCAGCCGCTCACAGCGCTGCCCCTCGGCAATCAGAGTCACCCGCCTGCGCCCGGTAATGGCCTGAATCAGTCGCCAGAAAGACAATGCGCCTGATGGCGAAGGAGCCGGACTGGCGGGTGCGATTACGCAGGGAGACTCATCGCACATCAGCAGTGCGTTTACCAGACGACGGTCAAAGCCAGGGAAAAGACCGGCCATCCCGCTGCGGTGGGCAAAGATAAGCACGTCGGGCACCATCTGCGTCTCACTGCCCGCAGTGCGTAAGCGGCAATATCCGGACTGATACTCCAGGTCCAGATACATCAGCCGCTCACGAAAATCACGCCGCAGCGTGCGCACCGACACACCAAACTCAGCGGCAAGCTTACGCACACTCAGCGTTTCCCCTGCCACCAGACGGCTGATTATCAGTGACAGCCTGACAGCCAGCCGGTCATGGCGGCGTTCTGCCTGTGTCATGAGACGTTCTCCGTGAAAGTTAACTGACTGAAAATGATGTGATTACTTTAAAGAGGGGGTCGGACAGGGTATGGACACCACAGAAACTATTTTTCATTTCTGTAAAAGCCAGAGGCAGCGGGGGTTACAGGCCTTCCCTCGGTGAGTGAGGACCGTCAGCACGGTGCGATGCGGACAGGTGGTGTCCGATATTAACAAAGCAGCAACATTAAACGGTCACTGCAGTTGCGTGAGCAGGGCTTCCGCCATCACCCACAGTGCCCGGTTAAGTTTCACGTCCCCGTCGATACCGCGAACGGCACGGGTATGTGACCGTCCTCCTTTGGCATTACGGCCACTGAGCCCGCCCTTAATCAGGTTCTCCTGAATACGCTGGTACGTGGTCCACAGGTCATTGCTCTCATCCTGCCAGCGGCGAGGGGAGAGGATCTGCGATTCAGTCACCGGCTGGTGGTCTTCACCAAAGCGGTATGTGAGGGCGGCTTTTGCCAGTGCCTGCTGTGCCGGGGGTGGCAACAGCAACGACTGCATGGCATCCCGTTTTTCCTCCACCCGGTCAAAAATCCCCAGCACCTCATACGCGCCTTCAATCACCTGACTCACCACGTCCCCCTTGTGTGGCACCCGCACCTCGCCAAACGACTCACCGCAGACGAGCCCGTTCTGACAAACCGCACGAAATAGTCCCGGCAACATCTGATACGAACTGGTTCCATCGTGAGAGTTGAGTAGAATAATTTCCGGCACCTGTATACCGGTGATCTGCCCTTCCCGCCGCAGACGCAGCATATGCTTTGTATGTTCACGACGACCCGGGTCACGCACGCGGGTCTGACAGGCAAAGAATGGCTGGAAGCCTTCTCGCTGTAGGCTGTCGAGCAGGGAGATGGTGGGTATATAGGTATAACGCTCACTACGGGACTCGTGTTTGTCCTCACTGAATACACTGGGCACTACGCGAAACAGCTCTTCACGGGTTAACGGACGGTCGCGACGGATAAGGTTTGCTGCGCCAAAGCGCGAAGCCAGACGGGTCATAAGCAGACTCCTCATAACGGGAAAACAAATAAAAGGGATCCCCGTCGCATCGGCGACAGGGGCAGGGAAGTAACAGGGATGGGTTAAATACTCAGAAGAAGAAATCCCAGACGGCGCGGGCCACTGACACCACCGTGGTGCGCACGGCCTGAATGACGGCCCGCACCGGGGCGGGTATCAGGGGAAAGGCACTGATGCTATCGAGTACGGCCCCGACGGTTTCACCAAAATCGCTACGAGCCTGTTCCCGGACTACCGTCGTGCGAAAGGAAGGATGGAGTTGCGACACCACCGGGCTGGTGGCCTCACGTGGCAGGCACTTAATCATCCGCTCGGCCATCACCTTAAGCCCCCATTGTAGACGGACCGACACAGCACACACCGGATGGACGGGCTGGAACAGCTCATGCAGCAGGCAGATTTTGCGGCTGATATTCTGCTTCTGCGCCGTGGACAACTGTCCCCCACCGCTGGTAGGTTCGGCCTTATCCGACTGGCTGATAACAAACAGCACCTTATGCCGGTAAGCTTCACCAATCACCTGATGGTAAAAATGCTCATCCACCGCCAGTGCCCGATCATCAGCCTTAATCAGCCACAGCACCTGGTCGAGCCGGGGAAGTTGTTCGCGGTACAGCGCAGCATACTCGGTATCGCGAACGCCACTTTCGCCCACGCCGGGAAGGTCCACGATAGTCATAAAACGCTCTCCAACCTGCAGACGAAATCGCAAAGGTACACGGGTGCAGGCCGCCACATCACTGACCGGCGACACCTCACCGGCAAACAGGGCATTGCACAGGCTACTCTTTCCCGCCCCGGTTTTACCCATAATGCCGATCACTGGCTCGTAGTGGGTTAACTGATTTACCTGCTGCAATATACGTTCAGACACCCACTGCGGCAGGCCGGAAAGCGAATGGTTTAATGGCTGCAAACCTTGCTGATTATTCATGACAACTCCTGCAATAAATAAAACTAAAAACGGCAGGACCGTGAAGTTCTGCCGTTATGCTGGTATGTTCATGAAAATGATATATATCTGAATATGGTTTGAATGATGATTTTCTATTGAATCATATTGAATCATCCTAAATGCTTCCAGTACTCGTAAGGAAGATTAATGGTGGCTTTAGGAGGATATAGTTGATTAGGCAACGCTTTATCGATGTGCAAAGCTGCAACAAAAATAAACCCATCCCGAAAGGCCGCAACAGGAACCCATGAAAGATACGCTGTATGCAGATACTTCTTATTTCTCTGCATGTATTCATTAATTCCAATATTGCAAAAATCAATAGCGCGAACATAGCAGATTGATTGGATATCAAACAAATACTTGTCAACAATGAAAAATGGAATTGTTATCTGGATTAAATCGAACTCGAACTTTTCAACAGGATGCTTTTTTATACATAAGTAAACATATTTAGATATACCGTCATCTTCTGGCATATGAACTTCAATATTTTCTTCTATCTTTGCCTTAAACTCTTTTTTGTAAGAATCCCATTCATCAAACATTGGAAGAGAAAAGGACATTATTGGTTCAGATCGAATACGAAAAACAAGTTTCTCAGACAGCAAATGAAGATACTTCAGCGTGGAATCATCTTTATGCTGCTGCGTTTCGAAGTGGCGGACCTCATGATAAAACATGCTAAAAAGCCTGCTTTCAACCTCCTGAGTAATTCTATTTTGATATGTCACAAAATCAAGAATAGGTGCAGTGGATCGTAATAACTCACATATTACTTTCGAACGTGACGTGCCATTGGATTCGGCATACCTGTCGATTGAATCAATCGTTAAATTATCATCGGTGTTAAATGTTATTCTCTTTATCATAACTGTTATGCATTTTGTTGATTATGCATAACAACCTATCACGGAGGTCAGTAAAACGCCAGATCGCACTGCAATACTTCAGATTTCGCGCACACATTTCTTCCCGTGTAAGACCACCCTGCGAACCTGCGATAGAATCCCTGAAACCATCTGTTCTTACTGAATTAAGGTTAATTAGTATTATCCCCCGGAGTTAACCGTTCCCCTCCTGTAATCAATACTCATCCCTGTATAAAAAATACATCACACATCTATCTATTGAACCCCGTTTAGTTTGAGGATAGATCATGAAAGAACCCTACAATGCCAACCCTAATTACCCTATGCATCGTTTTCTTCTCGAAGATATAAACCACCACCTGGATGAAATGTTTGAGCGTTATTCCCGCTTACTGGCTTTTCGTATGGATTTTGGCTGGAAACAAGGAAGTGAACGCTCGCAGCGTAATCTCATGGATGAGATGGAGGGCGAGATACAGCACCTGATGGACGTGGCAATTGGCCGAAAGATGGTTATTGGGTACTACTGGGTAATTGAATACAGACAGCGTAAGGGGTTGCATGTGCATGCCATGATTTATCTTGATGGGCAGAAGCATCGGAAATTCTATCCAACTTCGCGTGCGATAGGGGAAGAATGGCGCAGATTGACTGACGATGAAGGTCTCTTTCATCTGTGTTCCAAGAAAAAGCATTTCGTTGCGAGTTCCGGAACGATAGTGGATCACCGCAATAGGCAAGCAGTTGATGAACTACGTTACGTAATTAGTTATTTAGCCAAATCTGAGCAGAAGTCACGAGGGGTTATTGCAGGTATGAATGCTATACCACCACGAAGCCGTAGAGGCAGGCCCAGGAAGGAGTAGCGACAGGTAAACGTTAAGCTGAAGTTTTTTTACAACAGAAGCCATTGATGTGGAGGAGCTGACGGTAATGATTGGTTTACTAGCAGCTCCGGTTATTCATCTTTAACCGGAACACATCAACATGTATACAAAACCTGCACTACTTGAAGATCAATTCATTGATATGAAATTCATTACCCAGCTTACTGGCCTGAGCGATAAATGGTTCTATAAGCTGATACAGGATGGGGCATTCCCTAAACCGATTAAATTGGGCAGAGCTTCCCGTTGGTTAAAAAGCGATCTGGAAGAATGGTTATATTACCGTATCTACGAATCCAGAAAGTAAAGCGCTCTAGCCCAGAATTAGAAAACCAAAATCGTTATAATGTGTTTTCATCAATACTTAAGACATCAAGATCACTTACCTTCGATTTCGCATCCACTAAGCCCTACCCTGAGCCAGGGAATTAAACCTTGTAGAGGTAAAAGGTGTTCTTTCAGTGACCGCCGAAACTGACAAATCGAATACCTGTCCCTAAACAATACACCCTCTACGGGTCATACGCTTCTGCTACTGGATGCAACAGGAGCCTATCACCGGGAAATGGTGCGCCAGATGGGGCAAACACATGACCATGTGATGACGCCAATGATGCAATTGCAGGACCCGGAGAAGACGAAGGTGATTATCGTGACGCTTGCCGAAACGACACCTGTACTGGAAGCAGCAAACCTGCAGCAGGATCTGCGTCGCGCTGGCATTGAGCCGTGGGCATGGGTTGTGAATAACAGCCTGGCAGCTGCTGAGCCGTCTTCACCTTTCCTGAAGACCAGGGCAAACCGCGAGTTGCCTCTCATCTCTGATGTGGAAGAGCAGTATGCAAAGCGTATTGCATTAACAGCGTTACAGAGCGAAGAGCCGGTTGGTATTGACCTGCTGGAAGAAATGGCGAAGTAATAATGAAGGGGGCATTTGCCCCCTTCATCTTTATTTCAGTCGATTACCTACCTCATCAACGACTTTTTCACCGTCTTCCTTGGTGAAAGCCGCTTTCTGAGCCTCTGGCAGAATATCCAGAACCACCTCCGAAGGACGGCAAAGTTTAGTTCCCAGTGGCGTCACCACAATCGGACGGTTAATCAGGATCGGATGTTGCAACATAAAATCGATTAACTGGTCATCAGTAAATTTATCTTCTGCAAGACCCTGTTCCTCATACGGCTCGACGTTCTTACGCAGTAACGCCCGGACGGAAATGCCCATATCCGCAATGAGTTTGACCAGCTTATCGCGTGAAGGTGGAGTCTCAAGGTAAAGAATAACGGTCGGCTCGATACCGCTGTTGCGGATCATCTCCAGCGTATTACGCGACGTGCCGCAGGCTGGGTTGTGATAAATGGTGATGTTGCTCATATCAGTATCTTATTACAAAGTGAAAGAGAGACGTAGCGCCAGCGCGGCCAGCGTTACAAACAGCACTGGCAGAGTCATGACGATCCCGGTGCGGAAATAGTATCCCCAGGTGATGGTCATGTTCTTCTGTGAAAGGACATGCAGCCAGAGCAGCGTTGCCAAGCTACCAATCGGTGTAATTTTCGGTCCCAGATCGCAGCCAATCACGTTGGCATAAATCATCGCCTCTTTGATAACGCCTGTTACGGTGCTGCCATCAATAGAGAGAGCGCCAACCAGCACGGTAGGCATATTGTTCATGATGGAAGACAGGAAAGCTGTCAGGAAGCCGGTACCAAACGTCGCGGCCCAAAGTCCTTTATCTGCCAACACGTTCAGCACACTGGAGAGATATTCTGTTAGCCCTGCATTACGCAGGCCATAGACCACCAGATACATCCCCAGCGAGAAGATGACTATCTGCCATGGTGCCCCACGCAGCACTTTACCAGTGTTAATGACATGGCCTCGTTTCGCCACAGCAAACAGGATAACAGCGCCAACAGCCGCAATCGCGCTAACGGGAATACCGAGCGGCTCAAGGACGAAAAAGCCAACCAGAAGAAGGATCAACACGATCCAGCCGGTTCTGAAGGTTGCCAGATCTTTAATCGCTTTTGCAGGTGCTTTCAGGAGAGCCAGGTCGTAAGTAGGCGGAATATCTTTACGGAAGAACAGATGCAGCATCACCAGCGTGGCGATAATAGCGGCAATATCCACTGGCACCATTACCGAGGCATACTCAGTAAAGCCCAGTCCAAAGAAGTCCGCCGAGACTATATTCACCAGGTTCGACACGATAAGCGGCAGGCTGGCAGTATCGGCAATAAAACCGGCAGCCATGACGAATGCCAGCGTTGTGCCTTTGCTGAACCCTAATGCCAGCAGCATGGCGATGACTATCGGCGTCAGAATAAGTGCCGCACCATCGTTGGCAAACAGTGCCGCCACCGCCGCACCGAGCAGAACGATATACGTAAAGAGCAAACGTCCACGACCGTTACCCCAGCGGGAAACGTGCAGCGCTGCCCATTCGAAAAAACCAGATTCATCAAGCAGCAGGCTGATAATAATCACGGCAATAAAGGTCGCCGTCGCGTTCCAGACGATATTCCACACCACCGGAATATCGCCCACATGCACAACGCCAGATATCAGAGCCAGCCCCGCGCACAGCATTGCACTCCAGCCGATCCCTAATCCCTTTGGTTGCCAGATAACCAAAACAATGGTCAGGACAAAAATAGCACCTGCCAGTAACATAAAGCCTCCTGACAGGGCGACTTTGCCGCCCTGTATATGCAAAAAAATTAACTCATCAACTCTCTGAGTTTTTCAATACCAGCGGGCTCTGACGCCAGCACCGGAACAAGTGCTATACGGTCAGCGTGCTGATTCTTAACAGCCTCAATCTGAGGCTGTTCCTGACGAGCGCGCTGGCAAAGCAACGGAGAACGCGTATCCGCAATGGAAAGGCTGTTATTGATAATCCAGCCCCACGGATGAATCCCCGCTCTTTCAAGGTCAGCCTGCAGGTTTGCCGCTTCCAGTACCGGTGTGGTTTCAGGAAGTGTAACAAGCAGAACTTTGGTTCTATCCGGATCCTGAAGCTGCATCATTGGGGTAGTAAAATGACCTTTACCCCCCATTTTTTTGGCTATCTCCCGGTGGTAAGCACCGGTAGCATCCAGCAGCAACAGCGTGTGTCCCGTAGGGGCGGTATCCATGACAACAAACCGCTTACCCGCTTCACGAATCACTCGGGAAAAGGCCTGGAACACGGCAATTTCTTCAGTACAGGGAGAGCGTAAATCCTCTTCCAGTAGCCGTTTCCCTGCTTCGTCCAGATCTCTTCCCTTCGTCTCTAGGACATACTGGCGATAACGTTCGGTTTCATCGTGTGGATTAATCCTGCTGACCTGCAGGTTATTCAGGCTGCCGTTCAGCGTTGTACTCAGGTGTGCAGCAGGATCAGAGGTCGTGAGATGCACGTCAAATCCCATGTCTGCCAGCCTGACGGCGATGACCGCAGCCATCGTGGTTTTACCTACGCCACCTTTGCCCATCAACATAATCAGGCCGTGCTCACTGCGAGCGATATCATCGACCAGGCCAGAGAGCGATAAGTTTTGAGGCGTGCACGGAACGTTCATTGCTGGGAGGGGTAATCTCTCTGAGCGGGTGTCCAGCAGTCCCTTCAATGCAGACACGCCAACCATGTTGACTGGCTGTAGTAATAAGGTATCTGTCAGCAGCCCGGATAAACCGGCAGGGAGATTTGCCAGTGCCTTCTGCTCCCGTTGCCATATCGCAGCAGCCAAGGCGTCATGCTCTGCTTCGGCTGCAGGCAGCACACCATTAATCACCAGGTACTGGTTTTTCAGGCCAATCGCAGCCAGTTCTTCATGGGTGCGGGCGACTTCCTGTAGCGTCGATTTCTGCAGTCGTGCAACCAGAACCAGGCGGGTACTTTCAGGATCGGATAACGCCTCTACCGCGTGAACATACTGCTCACGCTGCTTTTCCAGCCCGGTCATTGGGCCAAGACAGGAAGCACCATCTGGATTGCTTTCAATAAAGCTACTCCAGGCACCAGGAAGCTGGAGAAGGCGAATCGTGTGGCCCGTTGGCGCTGTATCAAAAATGATGTGATCGAAGCGGGTCAGCAGGGAAGCGTCTGTCAATAAGCCGGTGAACTCATCAAATGCCGCGATTTCCGTGGTACAGGCTCCTGAAAGCTGCTCGCTGATACTGTTAACAACTTCATCAGGCAACAGACCTTTAATAGGTTCAACGATTCTGGAGCGGTATTGTTGGGCGGCTTCCTGCGGGTCAATCTCCAGAGCGGAAAGTCCAGGAACTGCCGTCACAGGGCGAATGGTGTTACCGATAGCCTGATCGAATACCTGACCGACATTCGAGGCAGGATCGGTACTGACCAGCAAAACCCGCTTACCCTGTTCGGCAAGGCGGATAGCCGTCGCACAGGAAATAGAAGTTTTTCCTACACCTCCCTTACCGGTAAAAAACAGGTAAGGCGGGATATTCTGTAAGAATTTCATATGTCCTCCTGACATATTCAGCAACAGGAAGTATTACCACCACAGCAGCTGGTGGGAGCTAACCCTACCTTCTCCAGCGGAATACCGAACCAGCGAGCCAGCTCAGCGCGTTTTGGGTATCGCCCAGCCATCACCGTTTCACCGTCCAACAGCAGTAGCGGAAGCCCTTCTGCTCCAGATGCTTCGAGGAATGCTTTCGCTTTCTCATTGTGAACAAAGCTCATGGGCTGCTGCACCAGGTTGTAACGTTCAACCTGTACGCCACGTCCTTTCAGCCACTGCACATCAGCAGAAAAATCAACCAGAACCTGATCGACATCTGAGCCACATACGCCGGTACTGCAGCACATTGCCGGGTCAAACACCGTTAACGTCTTCATTCTGAAAACCTCACATTTGAAAAAACATATATGTTCAGGCAAATTTTTTAAATGCAAACAGCCTTACCGCTACCAGAACAGTTTGCCGATGCCAGCTTACGGGCGATGGCCTGTACGTCGTCCTGTTGGCTTAACCAGGCCTGCTCAATCACCTGAGCGGCCCAGGAAGGAATATGTGGGGACAAGCGGTAGTGAACCCACTTGCCCTGTTTGCGATCCAGTAATAGACCACTTTCCCGGAGCATTGCCAGGTGGCGGGAGATCTTGGGTTGTGACTGATCCAGCACTGTACAGAGATCGCACACGCACAGCTCTCCCATCTCTCTGAGCAGCAGTACGATCCCTAGACGGGTTTCATCGGAGAGGTTTTTGAAGAGCTGTAATGATGATAATTGTGGCATAGGCCCTCCTGCTATTATCTCGCAGTTTCTCTCTATAACAGTACAATGTCAAAAATACATTTGAATTTTCATATATGAAGTAAACAAAAAGCTACTCTCTACATCTTTCATGGAAAGAGAGATAATCCAGAGTAACCTTCTATATCAGAAATCCCCGAAGACACTCTCAGGGCACATTTTGTTAGAGTTACAATACACAACAATTGCAAAGTCGCTGTATTAAGCGGGAGGCAGTGCCCAGAGTTCTTCAAGGTTCACATCATCACTGCTGGGTCGATGCTGTTTCAGCAGCGGGTCAATTTTCAATATCATTGGAAGATCAAAAGCGGTTCCAGTGACTACGCAGCAGCCCTTGGCTAGAGTCGGTATGAGAGTCTTAGAACTGGAATCTAACGTGCTGATAGTATTGTCTAGCAGCATAAGGTCGCGATCGTTCACTAATCGATGTATGAAGAAGTTGTGAATCTGGGAAACAATAGTAGGTGAAATATCGGCAGGCCGCTGACTAGATAGTGTGAGGTATACGCCATATTTGCGTCCCTCCTTGATTATTTCTTCAAAGAGTTCAAGCCGGTAGTCTTTCCAGATTTCATGCTCACGGGTGGACTGCTCTGACAAAATATTGTGTGCCTCATCAATGATAAGGTGAAGAGTCCGGCTTGGAGGGCTCTTGAGAGTCTCGGCATCTTTGTGATTTGTATAGAAATTCTTAGCAACAAGCAGTGGTAAGATCTTTTTTATCTCATTCTTGCATTTCTTTAAAGAGATGACATGTAAGAGATGTGGTGGTTGTGGCACATCAACGATTTCAAGAACATTACGCAGAGCCGATATAGATGATTTGGCCCTGGCAAGCACTGGTTGAATGTGTTCGTATTGGGCGTAGCCAAATACAACATCTGAACAGAGTTGGAGGTAGCACCTCAAGATTAGTTCGTCGAATTGATCAATGCCTTCTAAATTAACATTATCATCAAGAATAGGCTTGATGTTAGCGTCAAATCCATTGCCATTTGAATTATAGTACGTACCGCTGGCATGCTTAAAATATTTATCTTTATTAAAATAAATGATTCCCTTCAAATGGTCTTGAAGCAATTCGCAATCAATCATGCGTGCAATTTCACGGCTCAGGTCTAAAGCATCTGATTTCGCTTCGCCTGTACTAAAAACTTTTTCAAAAACCTTTTCCACATATCTTTTGAGTGGGGTAGTTTTAAATTTTTCCTTACCAGATAGAACCCGACGCAGAAATGGCTGTTGTGTGTTTGTAGTTGCCTGAAACAGGAGGCTCAGGGTTTCGACATCCCAAAAATGAGCGCCTTCAATCTTGAATTTATGTTTTGCTTTTTTAGAATCCAGCACTGTGATTTGTTTATTCTTGGCTGGTAGTAGCTGATCTTCCGTGTATTCACCATTAAAATCTATGATAACGAACTGGCTCTTGTGCTGTAATGCTTGGAGCCGCTCATTAAAAAGTGTAGTGTAAAGTTTAGCTAGCGTATTAGATTTACCACTCCCGGTGTTACCAAATATACCCAGATGGCTGTTGAATAAACGCATCCATGGGAGGTTGATTGGTACATTTTCTTTGAGCATAGAGCCAATAGAAAAGCCTGTTTTTCCGTCCGCCCCATAGATTTTCCCTACCATGAGTTCGCTGAGTAGAGATGCCTTGTCTCTGATCATCGGCATGTACTTCACACCTTCAAAAAACTTATCCTCAACTATATAACCGATGGGGCGAACATCCACTTTTCGTACGTATTGGATCTTCTCGGCATCAGCCTCTAGCCTTTTCTCATCCAAAAATTCACCTTCAACAAGGCAGACAATGTCTATAAACCCTCGCTGAATAGTTACGTGTTCCCGAAGTGAAATACCTCTGTACTTAACTCCTCCGTAGTAAATAGTCTCATGATTGGAGTCTTCAAAAATTCGAAGGGAGATACGTACTCCACTCACTGCAATGACCTCACCTACTATGATACTCATATCAGATCCTCCTCTTCAGCTTTTAATGGAGGTTCATAATTATCTGGTTTGAGTGAGAAAACATATTTGTTGAAATTGGTGAAGTCCATATTCATACCTTCAGCTGGTCCAATTACTTGGACGTTTTTCCAAGATTTGAATTCTTCCCGCATATCGTTTGCACTATTGTTGCTATAACAGCAAATAAAAGTATGAAGTTGTGGGTTGGAGAGGGAGCGTTGAATAAGTCTGAGAATGTGTTCATCAGCAAATGAAAAGCCAAATGTGATGAGTATAGAATTTGGTTTTTCAAGCTCATAGCTTAATAGCCTGAGCATCTGGTAGTAGTGTTCTTCGAAGACAGTTTCGTAAAACTTCCACTTCGTGGGGTTAACAATCGGGTGATGCTGCCAACTTACTGATTTAGTGTATGATGGTGTTTTTGAGGTGCTCCAGTGGCTTCTGTTTCTATCAGCTGTCCCTCCTGTTCAGCTACTGACGGGGTGGTGCGTAACGGCAAAAGCACCGCCGGACATCAGCGCTATCTCTGCTCTCACTGCCGTAAAACATGGCAACTGCAGTTCACTTACACCGCTTCTCAACCCGGTACGCACCAGAAAATCATTGATATGGCCATGAATGGCGTTGGATGCCGGGCAACCGCCCGCATTATGGGCGTTGGCCTCAACACGATTTTCCGCCATTTAAAAAACTCAGGCCGCAGTCGGTAACCTCGCGCATACAGCCGGGCAGTGACGTCATCGTCTGCGCGGAAATGGACGAACAGTGGGGATACGTCGGGGCTAAATCGCGCCAGCGCTGGCTGTTTTACGCGTATGACAGGCTCCGGAAGACGGTTGTGGCGCACGTATTCGGTGAACGCACTCTGGCCACACTGGAGCGTCTTCTGAGCCTGCTGTCGGCCTTTGAGGTCGTGGTATGGATGACGGATGGCTGGCCGCTGTATGAATCCCGCCTGAAGGGAAAGCTGCACGTTATCAGCAAGCGTTACACTCAGCGCATTGAGCGACATAACCTGAATCTGAGACAACATCTGGCAAGGCTGGGACGGAAGTCACTGTCGTTCTCAAAATCGGTGGAGCTGCATGACAAGGTCATCGGGCATTATCTGAACATAAAACACTATCATTAAGTTGGAGTCATTACCAACAATCGGTAGCTTATTGTACTCCCCCCAGAAAATATCTATCTGATCTTGTCTGAATTCTAAGGATGGAATACCTTCGGTCCTGTTGCCATCGACACCAAGAAATTCTGAATATCCATTCAAATTTCCAAGTGTCTCTTCTGTCAAAAGGTTAATAAAATCATTGCGATAATTGACTTCAATCTTATCACCGCTTTTTGACCAGTAAACCGAACCGCGAAGGTGGATAATGTTTAGCTGTGGGATGCCATAGTTGCTTCGTTCAAATACTCCAGTTTGACATTGAAACGTACTGAAGTTTTTGGAATGAAGATGCTTGGTATGAAAACCTGAGGTACCATCATTCACCACAAAATCATGTGAGCCCTTCATGAGAAGGCTATCAGCTGTATGGCACAGACATCCATCATAGTTGGTGGTAAAAATATTGATTTTGCGGTTGAGATCTTTCCTTCTATCCAACAACCCCAAAAGGGTTGTTAAAAAAACCTCATAATTCTTGAGGTTTTCTTTTCCTTTATCCGATGTAACGGAACTTGGATCGAACGTCTGTACTGGAAAAATACATGTGTTGTAGTAGTGCATGAATAAAGCGGTTCGCTTCTCTGGCGAGTTTTCAAACTGTGTGGCGAGCGTCTCGATCGTTTCTCGTCGTCCATCTGCATTCTTGATGGCTAGGGACAGCGTCGGGAACAAGTCTGCTGAAGCGCCTGAGCCAATCAGTATGTTGATGTTCTTATTGTATATATCCAGTGGCTGGATCGCCTCAAACATACTTACCTCCCTTATTTACTTTTGTCGAAAATAGCATCAGTGTATAGTCAGACCAAGTTTTGACTTAGGCAAAAAATTTGTAGCAATAGTCACTACTTCTCTGGTTTCCAACTATTGCAGTTAGCAGCATATATTGAATTACATCCGTCCAGACACCTAGACGGATGCTATTGCTTTTCGAGACTGCCTTTCAACCTATCAGCTTGTAATAATTCCTTCCTTGCCTAAATTACTAGTAAAATCACCATACCACTGCATCATCTCCCGCCTCGCCTCCAGATATTGAGCATTGTCATACGTTCCACGAATTGAGTTCTTATCGACGTGATCCAGTTGTAGCTCGATGCAAACCGATTTAAATCCCTGCTCATGCAAAATGATACTCATCCTGTGACGGAATCCATCCCCCTAACACGCCTTACGTAGCATATGTGTTCACTATCACATTGAAAATGTTGAGTACTGTCATGAGATGAGCGGCGTCGAATCAAAACCTCATTCAATTCCAATGAAAACTGACACCCATGATACAAAAACACCATGAATTCATTGACATAAATTGCTACCCGCTGAGATCATATAGCAAACCGCTCCTGAATGAGGAATGAGCAATGGCAGTGAGTATCGCGGAATATTTAGGCCAAAGAACAGACGTGGAACAACAGATTGTTCCCGTTTCAAAGGGCACGCTGGCGCAATGCCCTTTTATGGACCGTACCTGTGACAAAGTAAGTAAAAATAATCATCCAGTCTGCTCCGTCCGCAAACCAGACAGCACTATTTGGATCGTCTGTGAACATAGACTTTGTTCTACCCGCCAAAAAAAGACGATCATCTCAGGTGAGCGTACACAACTTGTCGACAATGTCTTGGTTGAACATCAAAGAGACATTCTAAGGAAAGTAGCAAAACTGATCTATCAGGATCCTGAACTGCAAGACTCAGAGATTGGCGTAAAAAGAGAAGTCAATATTCCTTTACCAGATTCAGATAATAGCTACCACGCAGACTACGTAATGAGAAACTTTTCCGGTAGAGGAAGAGTTGATGAAGTCCTCCTCGAAATGCAAGGTGGCGGAGAAACGAGCAGCACAGGTGCCATTACTCGCCATATTGCCACTTGGGCTGATCTCGAAATCCCAACAAATGAAATTCTAAGAAGGCCAGTGGCAGCAAATACTATCGAAACCAACGCATGGAGACGACAACAAGAACAATTTCTTGTGAAAGGGAATGTTGTTGATCAAACTGGTGGGAAAATCGTTTTTGCTGTAGGTAGCTTACTCTATGACTATTTACATAGACGTTTTAGGAATGCCAATCTCAGGGATCTAAAAGCCCATAACTGGACATTATGCATTTTAGCTTTCAAGGAAGATACATCGGATGAACCACGACCTGGCCCGATTCCGTTGATCATTGATGATTCAAAGACATTATTTACTAACTATTCAACATTTGTAAGATTTCTAACAGATCAGGGCGCACCGCGCCCTGAACTATTCGAAGGATCATTTTTACGTTTAGATAATAGTACTGTTACGATAATGCCTCGTTAAGCATCTGCTGATCTACAAGGACAATTCTTTTTCCTATCCATTCAACAATAGGGACCGCGACAGCGTTCCCTACTGCTCTGAATCGATTAGAGTCCAGTTCTCTGGAAATCCCTGCAGACGCTCGTACTCGGAAGGCAGCATCCGGCGCACATACAGCATCTGAACTTCCTCTTGAGTCAAGAGTGTAGGTTTCTCCGTCGTTCCGGTATCCTTTTGCTTGAGGTCCTGCGGTTGCTTTTCGTCCGATACTTGCATGCTGGATAGAATAGATATCTGCTTTTGATAGGCCTGTATCAGAGGCTCCGGAAGCATTTGCCCTCTCTCCTTGGCCCTGTTTATCAACGATTCTAGTTGCTCCGGGTTCAAAAAGGACTCGAGCGGAGCGCATGTCTCCAAGACTTGCGACAATGTACACTCTTCTTCTACGCTGGGGTGTTCCAAAGTATTTTGCATCCAATACTCTCCACGAAACGCCATACCCGAGTTCGACCAACGTATCGATGACAACTTTGAAGTCTTGTCCATTGTGGCTGTTGAGCAGTCCGGGAACATTTTCAATAACAAGCCATTCAGGTTTTCTTTCTTCGATGAGTTTTGCATATGTATAAAATAAGCCGCTTCGGGCTCCCTCTAAACCTTTCCGTTTTCCTTGGTTAGCTGACGACACATCCTGGCAAGGAAAACCACCACACCAAACACTGCTTTCAGGGATCTCATCAGCATTCAGTTGTGTAATATCAGTATGTAATGGTACATTTGGCCAATTCTTTCTAAGTACTTTCTGGCAAAACTTATTGATTTCGCATTGGAAAACAACTTCCATCCCCGCTTTCTCAAGACCAAGATCGAATCCACCAATCCCTGCGAAAAACGAGGATACCTTGTACTGCTTCAGTGGTTTCTTTTTCATATCGACTTTTTCATCACTTTTTGATCCGAAGATCCTAACGGAAACCAGTCGCGATGGCCACCTTTTTTTCTAACTAAGGCCACTTCCTTGGTATCCAAGCATTGATTAAGAAACAAAATAACTGTGATTATATACAGTGTATTTTAAATTCCAACAAGAGTGTGCTTCTTTGCGATAAGTCTTCCAATTTGGCTACGCTTTCGCATAGTCAAACGGGCTAATCCCTTTCTCGCGATTTGCATCCAGAAAATCCGCCCACCACTGCAGCATCAATCGTCTCTCATCCAAATGTTCAGCCTTATGAATGTATGCCGCTCGAACAGAGTTACGTTCCATATGACTCATCTGTCGCTCTACCGCATCCCTCGACCACAACCCCGATTCAATCAACGAGCTACATGCCATAGTCCTGAAACCATGACCACAAACATCGACCTTTGTGTCATAACCCATAACACGCAGCGCCTTGTTCACAGTGTTTTCACTCATCGGTTTACGCGGATTATGATCGCCAATGAAAACAAAATCGCGCTCGCCACTAAGCTTGTGAACCTGTTTAAGGATTGCCAATGCCTGACGAGACAGAGGCACTAAGTGAGGTGTTCGCATTTTAGAACCACGTTGCGAATGCTTAACACCTTCTATAGCTTCTCGTTCCGCCGGGATTGTCCACATTGCCCTTTCAAAATCGATCTCGGACCAACGGGCAAAGCGCAACTCACTGGAACGAATAAAGATTAATAACGTTAACTCAACAGCCAGACGGGTTAAAGGCCGTCCGGTGTAGTTATCAATTCGGTGGAGTAGTTCAGGTAAGCGTTTCAGTTCAAGTGCTGGTCGATGGACACGATTACTGGAAGCAACTGCCCCAGCCATCTCCTGAGCAGGATTGTAATCGATCAAACCGCTTTGCACTGCATAACGCATAATTGCATTGGTACGCTGCTGAAGACGCGAAGCCACTTCAAGACGCCCTGTAGCCTCAACTACTTTGATAGGCACAAGGAGATCGTAAGCGTCGTCTGAGTACCGTCTGGTCCCGAATCCAGGATCCTGTAACTTAAGCACCCACTTATTTTGCAGGTGGACACCTCATGCGCGCTAAAGAAAGACTTCCCCGGAAACACTATTCCCCTGAATTCAAAATGGAACTGGTCAGGCTGGCTCTTGAAGAAGAAGGCAGTATTGCCGCACTGGCCCGGAAACATGACGTCAATGATAACCTGCTCTTTAAATGGATAAGGCTCTGGCAGCGTGAAGGGCGGGTCTGTCGGCCCCGAAAAAACTCATCGTCGCTTCCTGCCCTGATACCCGTGCAGCTTCAGGCGGGCTCTTCTCTCCCAACCTTCGAACTACCATCCTGCTCTCCTCCCGCTACCTGCCACATAAAATGTCGGGGAGGAGAAATAACACTGACTCATCCCTCTGCTGAACTCATGAGCACTGTCCTGCGCGAACTGATGCGGGGGCCGGTATGATAAATCTTCCCGCAGGCACAAAAATCTGGCTGGTTGCCGGTATCACCGATATGCGCAACGGCTTCAATGGCCTCGCCGCAAAGGTGCAGACCGCGCTGAAAGATGACCCGATGTCCGGCCACGTCTTCATCTTCCGGGGACGCAGCGGCAGTCAGGTAAAACTGCTCTGGTCCACCGGCGATGGTCTGTGCCTGCTGACAAAGCGACTGGAACGTGGTCGCTTCGCCTGGCCCTCAGCCCGCGATGGCAAAGTGTTCCTGACGCCGGCGCAACTGGCGATGCTGATGGAAGGTATCGACTGGCGACAGCCAAAGCGGTTACTGACATCCCTGACCATGTTGTAGCGCTCTTTATCCTGGTTGTCGCAGAATAAGCCTGGTAAAATACAGGCTTATGAACGACACCTCTTCTGACGACATCCTTCTGCTGAAACAGCGCCTGGCCGAACAGGAAGCGTTGATCCACGCCCTGCAGGAAAAGCTGAGCAACCGGGAACGCGAAATAGACCATCTGCAGGCGCAACTGGATAAGCTGCGCCGGATGAACTTCGGCAGTCGTTCCGAAAAGGTATCCCGCCGTATCGCGCAAATGGAAGCTGACCTGAACCTGCTGCAGCAGGAAAGCGATACGCTGACCGGCCGGGTGGATGACCCGGCAGTGCAGCGCCCGCTGCGTCAGACCCGCACCCGCAAACCGTTCCCTGAGTCACTCCCACGGGATGAGAAGCGGCTGCTGCCGACTGAGCCGTGTTGCCCGGAGTGCGGTGGTTCGCTGAGTTACCTGGGTGAGGATGCCGCCGAACAGCTGGAGCTGATGCGCAGCGCCTTCCGGGTTATCCGGACAGTCCGTGAAAAGCATGCCTGCCGTCGGTGCGATCGCATCGTTCAGGCCCCGGCTCCTTCGCGCCCCATCGAACGGGGGATCGCCGGACCGGGGCTGCTGGCCCGAGTGCTGACCTCAAAGTATGCAGAGCACACACCGCTGTATCGCCAGTCGGAGATCTATGCCCGCCAGGGTGTAGTGTTGAGTCGTTCTGTACTGTCGGGCTGGGTGGATGCGTGTTGTCGTCTGCTGGCACCGCTGGATGAAGCCCTTCAGCACTATGTCCTGACCGACGGCAAACTCCATGCTGACGATACGCCTGTCCCGGTGCTGTTGCCGGGCAATAAGAAGACGAAGACCGGGCGCTTATGGACGTACGTTCGAGACGACCGCAACGCCGGATCAGCGCTGGCCCCCGCAGTGTGGTTCGCTTACAGCCCGGACAGAAAAGGTATCCACCCTCAGACCCATCTTGCAGGCTTCAGTGGCGTACTGCAGGCTGATGCCTACGCCGGGTTCAACGAGCTCTACCGCGACGGCCATATAAAGGAAGCCGCGTGCTGGGCCCATGCCCGCCGAAAAATCCACGATGTTCACGTCCGTACCCCGTCAGCCCTGACGGAGGAGGCGCTGAAACGGATCGGCGAGCTGTATGCCATCGAGTCGGAGCTCAGAGGTAAAAGAGCAGAGGAACGGCAGGCAGTCCGGCACCAAAAAGTGCTGCCGCTGCTGGCGTCACTGGAGGGGTGGCTGCGGGAGAAACAGAAAACCCTCTCAAGGCACTCAGAACTGGCGAAGGCGTTCGGGTATGCGCTGAACCAGTGGCCGGCGCTGATCCGCTATGCAGAAGATGGCTGGGTGGAGGTGGATAATAACATTGCCGAAAACGCCCTACGACGGGTCAGTCTGGGGAGAAAAAACTGGCTGTTCTTCGGCTCGGATCATGGTGGTGAGCGCGGTGCGTCACTGTACAGTCTTATCGGGACGTGCAAATTAAACGGCGTGGATCCGGAACGCTATCTGCATTATGTACTTGATGTCATCGCCGACTGGCCTGTGAACCGGGTGGGTGCTCTGCTCCCGTGGCGGGTTACTCTGCCTGCCTGACCAGCTTCACTTCGTCAATACGGTTCTCACTGCACGCTTACTGTTTAACTTTGCCTTCAGCGATCAGGTCTTTTACCGTACCGGCAACATCTTCAATCGGGACATCCGGGTCGACACGATGTTGATACAGCAGATCAATGACATCAGTCTTAAGACGGCGTAACGATCCTTCCACAGCTTCACGGATATGCTCCGGACGGCTGTTTAAAATCTGCTGCTTGTTGTCGTCGCCAAAAGTAAAACCAAACTTGGTGGCGATGACCACGCTGTCACGAAATGGTTTTAAGGCTTCGCCAACAACCTCTTCATTAAGGAAGGGGCCATACACTTCAGCGGTATCGAAGAAGGTGACGCCACGTTCAACCGCTGCGCGAATGAGCTCGATAGCCTGTCGGGTATCGGTCGCCGGGCCATAGCCGTGGCTTAATCCCATGCAACCGAGCCCAAGCGCGGAGACTTCGAGTCGGGATTTACCCAGATAACGTTTTTGCATTGAATGAATACCTCTTTTATCGCGACTTAAACATCAAGTTTGCGGCCCGTCAGCCATTCCACCATCGCCGGGTCGCGGTGAGAGAAGAAGGCGCTGGTTGCGGTGTCGAGGGCGGCAATTTGCAGCATATCCTCAGCGCTGAGTTCTAAATCGAGAATATTGATGTTCTCTTCCATGCGTTCTTTGCGCACCGATTTCGCCAGTGAAATGATGCCTCGCTGGAAGATCCAACTCAGTACAACTTGGCCCACGCTTTTGCCGTACTTCTGGCCAATTGCCGTTAACACGGGATGCTGGAACAGGCCATTTTTACCCTCAGCAAACGGTGCCCAGGCTTCCGGCTGAATACCACGGCTTTGATTCCATGGAACCGCATGCAGCTGCTGGTTGAAGGGGTTAACTTCAATCTGGTTCACCGCAGGGGCAATTTTGTTGAAGGCGATAAGGTCAGCCAGTCGGTCAGGATGAAAATTGCTGACACCAATGGCGCGAATTTTGCCTGCCTGCTGCAGTTCTTCCATAGCACTCCATGCCCCATGGACATCGCCATAAGGCTGGTGAATCAGGTACAGGTCGACGTAATCAAGTTGCAGCCGATTAAGGGAGCGTTCGAACTGGGCTTTAGCGCCTTCGTAATTGGTATCCTGCAGCCAAAGTTTGGTCGTTACAAAGAGTTCGTTGCGGGCGATACCGCTCTGTTTAAGTGCGTTCCCGACCTGGGTTTCATTCTGGTAAGACGCTGCGGTATCGATCAGGCGGTATCCCGTATCGATCGCATCAATAACCGCTCTTTCGCATTCAGCGGCATCCGTCATCTGGAATACACCAAACCCCAGCAGGGGCATTTCTATACCATTGTTCAGTTTTACAGTTTGCATGACGTTATCCTTCAGCTGTTGTGTTGGAAAAGCATAACGCAAACTGATTTATTCGATTAGGTGGGGTAATTAGCTAGGGTTTATTAGATGTGTTCATTAATTTAGAGGGGGCTGAAGGTCGGCTTTGTGCCACATATAGATGTTGTGGCTGTCTCCGCAACAGCAAGTCCTAAATCCAAGTGTTGAACTCTAGCAATTAACGGCCGATGATAAGAAAAGAATAAAGTAAAATCGCTCAGAACCTTCGCTGTTAAATTTTATGAGCTTTTTGCCAGAAGAACGTCTTTCCAAAGCCTATGTAATGCATTTAGAGGGAGTTTTATGTATTTATCAAAACTCGGAATCCGCAACTTTAGAAATTTTGAGGCGGCTGATATTCCCCTGGCAGATAATGTTGTGTTATTAGGGGAAAATCGTGTCGGTAAAAGTAATCTGCTTTTCGCAATTCGACTGGTTATTGATCCCACTCTGCCTGATTCAGCCAGGCAGCTTAAGCTGTCAGATTTCTGGGATGGCTGCGACCTTGAATCAAACCCTCAAATTGAGGTGCACCTTGAATTCGCCGATTTCGACAGTGACCCTTCCCTCTCAGCTCTGTTGACCGATTTTCGCATCGCAGAGGATCCTACCGTAGCAAGGTTGAGCTACATTTTTCGTAAAAAGGAAGAACTCGATGGGGCTCCACGTTCGGGTGAGGACTGTGAGTTTATTGTTTTTGGCGGAGGTCAGGAATCGCGAGCCATTCCTGGACGCGTCAGGCGGCGGATCTCCATTGATATGCTGGACGCGTTACGCGATGCGGAAGCACAACTTGCTTCCTGGCGAAACTCTCCGCTACGCCCCTTATTGGAAGATGCATTCTCTTCACTGAGCCGAGCCGATTTGGATCGCGTAGCAACTGAGCTTCAGGCAGCAACGGAAACCATGGAGAAGTTCCCATCAATTAAGGATCTCGAAGATTCTCTTCGTGGTGGCATTCTTGACTTGGCTGGAACTGCTCACGATTTAGATGCCCGCCTCCGTTTTGCGCCTGCTTACCCGCTCAGATTGATGCGTTCTATCTCTATGTTCATTGATGATGGAAAGAGAGGCATTATTGAAGCGAGCCTAGGTTCTGCGAACGTGGCTCTGATATCACTCAAGCTAGCAGAGTTTGCATGGCGACGTGAAAAGAATGAACGTAATTTCTCCCTGCTTTGTATTGAAGAACCCGAAGCACACCTGAAGTGGTTTACTGAATTTGGCCACCTGAACAGAGGTGATATGCTCACCTCAGAACAACACAGGTGTCATAATGAAAAAAAGAAATTTCAGCGCAGAGTTTAAACGCGAATCCGCTCAACTGGTCGTTGACCAGAACTACACCGTGGCAGATGCAGCCAGCGCTATGGATGTCGGCCTTTCCACAATGACGCGATGGGTGAAACAATTACGTGATGAACGGCAGGGCAAAACACCAAAAGCCTCCCCCATTACCCCGGAACAAATTGAAATCCGTGAGCTCAGGAAAAAGCTACAACGTATTGAAATGGAAAATGAAATATTAAAAAAGGCTACTGTAGATTCAATTGGTCAACGCAACAGTTATGTGAAAACATGGGGTTGCGGAGGTTTTTTGAATGAGACGAACATTTACAGCAGAGGAAAAAGCCTCTGTTTTTGAACTATGGAAGAACGGAACAGGCTTCAGTGAAATAGCGAATATCCTGGGTTCAAAACCCGGAACGATCTTCACTATGTTAAGGGATACTGGCGGCATAAAACCCCATGAGCGTAAGCGGGCTGTAGCTCACCTGACACTGTCTGAGCGCGAGGAGATACGAGCTGGTTTGTCAGCCAAAATGAGCATTCGTGCGATAGCTACTGCGCTGAATCGCAGTCCTTCGACGATCTCACGTGAAGTTCAGCGTAATCGGGGCAGACGCTATTACAAAGCTGTTGATGCTAATAACCGAGCCAACAGAATGGCGAAAAGGCCAAAACCGTGCTTACTGGATCAAAATTTACCATTGCGAAAGCTTGTTCTGGAAAAGCTGGAGATGAAATGGTCTCCAGAGCAAATATCAGGATGGTTAAGGCGAACAAAACCACGTCAAAAAACGCTGCGAATATCACCTGAGACAATTTATAAAACGCTGTACTTTCGTAGCCGTGAAGCGCTACACCACCTGAATATACAGCATCTGCGACGGTCGCATAGCCTTCGCCATGGCAGGCGTCATACCCGCAAAGGCGAAAGAGGTACGATTAACATAGTGAACGGAACACCAATTCACGAACGTTCCCGAAATATCGATAACAGACGCTCTCTGGGGCATTGGGAGGGCGATTTAGTCTCAGGTACAAAAAACTCTCATATAGCCACACTTGTAGACCGAAAATCACGTTATACGATCATCCTTAGACTCAGGGGCAAAGATTCTGTCTCAGTAAATCAGGCTCTTACCGACAAATTCCTGAGTTTACCGTCAGAACTCAGAAAATCACTGACATGGGACAGAGGAATGGAACTGGCCAGACATCTAGAATTTACTATCAGCACCGGCGTTAAAGTTTACTTCTGCGATCCTCAGAGTCCTTGGCAGCGGGGAACAAATGAGAACACAAATGGGCTAATTCGGCAGTACTTTCCTAAAAAGACATGTCTTGCCCAATATACTCAACATGAACTAGATCTGGTTGCTGCTCAGCTAAACAACAGACCGAGAAAGACACTGAAGTTCAAAACACCGAAAGAGATAATTGAAAGGGGTGTTGCATTGACAGATTGAATCTACAACCGCGCTCTTGATGTCAGACTCCCTGAACAGTTCTCGATAATCGGGAAACTCAGGGCGCGTTATCCTGTGGCCACTCTCTGCCATGTGTTCGGGGTTCATCGCAGCAGCTACAAATACTGGAAAAACCGTCCTGAAAAGCCAGACGGCAGACGGGCTGTATTACGCAGTCAGGTACTTGAACTGCATGGCATCAGCCACGGCTCTGCCGGAGCAAGAAGCATCGCCACAATGGCAACCCAGAGAGGCTACCAGATGGGGCGCTGGCTTGCTGGCAGACTCATGAAAGAGCTGGGGCTGGTCAGTTGCCAGCAGCCGACTCACCGGTATAAGCGTGGCGGTCATGAGCACGTTGCTATCCCGAATCATCTTGAGCGACAGTTCGCCGTAACGGAACCAAATCAGGTGTGGTGCGGTGATGTGACCTATAGTGTGCCCGGAGTTCAGGGCGGGCATGGATGCTTAAATGAACCGCGAGTCTGTCTGGAATATTGAACCGGTAACTCACGATGAGAAACCCAACAATCCCACCGGGTGTGACGGTGGAGAACCTGAGCGGCAGTGACCTGCGGCATGCCCGCAGGGTGATGTAACCCGCTGACAACGGGGATTGAGGCGAGATCACTAAGCCGAGATGATCCTCAAGGTTAAGTACTGAAAGGCTGAAGAACATGAACCCGTTAATCCGCCTCTGTGGGTTGAAAACGTCACCACGGCCTACGTGATCTGACAGGCCGTGCAGGAGGAACTGGCAGTGATACGTAAGCACTGCCGGTCGAAGGTGTTTTGACATGTATGCGAAACACCGGGGCAGCAGCGTCTATCACGCTTGCGTTGCTGACTTCTGCCAACTTGCGGCAAGCAAGGATAAAGAGTGCGACGGGCAGCCTCCTCAGTATGCCTGAGTCCAGGCAGGTAAACCGGGGAAGGTCAGCGACGGATGTTAAGGGGGCATGGCTCCGATGACGCGCTGGCTGGCGGAGCTTCCGTAGTAGTCCGCGATGGGGAAAGCCCATTACATGGCGAAGGGAAGCAGTTTGAATGTGTTTGCGACGTGAATTAACTGACCTAACGAGGTGAAGACCTTTGATAATCAGCGAAATGCAACGCAAGCTTGCCACATGGGCAGCCACCGATCCGTCCCTACGGATTCAACGGCTGCTGCGTCTGATAACACAACCAGAATGGCTGGCTGAAGCGGCGCGGATCACGCTTTCATCAAAGGGGGCGCATACCCCCGGCGTTGATGGCGTGAACAAAACAATGCTACAGGCCAGACTGGCTGTTGAGCTGCAAATCCTCAGGGATGAATTACTCTCAGGCCACTACCAGCCCTTGCCCGCCAGACGGGTTTACATCCCTAAAAGCAACGGCAAACTGCGACCACTGGGTATCCCCGCGTTGCGGGATCGTATTGTTCAGCGGGCCATGCTGATGGCGATGGAGCCGATATGGGAGAGTGATTTTCATACGCTCTCATATGGCTTCCGGCCTGAGCGCAGTGTCCACCACGCGATCCGCACGGTGAAATTACAGCTCACAGACTGCGGTGAAACCCGGGGACGCTGGGTGATTGAAGGCGACCTGTCCAGTTACTTCGACACCGTACATCATCGACTGCTGATGAAGGCTGTACGCCGCAGGATCAGTGACGCACGTTTCATGACTCTGCTGTGGAAAACCATCAAGGCGGGACATATCGATGTCGGTCTCTTTCGGGCGGCCAGTGAAGGTGTGCCACAGGGCGGTGTTATATCGCCGCTATTATCGAACATCATGCTGAATGAGTTCGATCAATACCTGCATGAGCGCTACCTGAGCGGGAAAGCCAGAAAAGATCGGTGGTACTGGAATAACAGTATCCAACGGGGCCGAAGTACGGCGGTCAGAGAAAACTGGCAGTGGAAACCCGCGGTGGCGTACTGCCGCTATGCCGATGATTTTGTCCTCATCGTCAAAGGCACCAAAGCACAGGCGGAAGCCATCAGGGAGGAGTGTCGGGGTGTGCTCGAAGGCAGTCTGAAACTCAGGCTGAACATGGATAAGACTAAAATCACCCATGTTAATGACGGCTTTATCTTTCTGGGGCACAGGATCATTCGCAAACGCAGTCGTTATGGCGAGATGCGAGTGGTCTCAACGATCCCGCAGGAGAAAGCCAGAAACTTCGCCGCATCGCTGACAGCACTGTTATCAGGCAACTACAGTGAAAGCAAAGTCGATATGGCTGAACAACTCAACCGAAAACTGAAAGGCTGGGCCATGTTCTATCAGTTCGTTGATTTTAAGGCCAAAGTCTTCAGTTATATCGACCGTGTCGTGTTCTGGAAGCTGGCTCACTGGCTGGCCCGCAAATACCGTACAGGTATCGCTTCCCTGATGAGGTGGTGGTGTAAATCACCGAAACCGGGTCAGAGCAAAACGTGGGTTTTATTTGGTAAAACCAATCACGGCAAGCTCAGCGGCGAAATACTGTACCGGTTGGTGGGGCAAGGCAAGAAGCTGTTCCGCTGGCGGCTACCCGAAGGTAATCCCTATCTGAGGACGGAGACCAGAAACACGTATACATCGCGCTTTACAGAAGTGGCAATGGCGTTCGCCAGCATTTAAATGGAGAGCCGGATGCGCTGAAAGGTGCACGTCCGGTTCGGGGAGGAGAGGCAGGGAAATAGTCCGACTACGCCCTGCCTCTTACTCTACTCTGGACAGGCAAGCGTTGGGCTTACCTTGCTGTTGTTCTCGATCTGTTCGCAAGGAAACCTGAGGGTTGGGCAATGTCATTCTCACCGGACAGCAAGCTGACATCAAAGCGCTGGAAATTGCGTGGGAAGCTTGCGGTAAACCCGCCGGAGTGATGTTCCACAGTGACAGTAATAATGCCGGTGTCAGTCTTTACCACCACTCAGTTTGCCGTTTAACCCGATTGGTGTGATTACTGATGCAGTGAAGACCTTTCCGCATCACATCACTACAAATATTGATTTTTGATTGTTGGATTCGCACCAGATTTCACCTCTGTAGGGTATTCAAAAATGCTCAGTTATTACTGATGCCTAAACTGCAGCGTTGCGGGCAGGTAGCGTTGTAGCGTTTCGGGCGTATCGCCCTCGATCAATTGGCTTATCAGATCATAGCAGTGCCAGGCCAACTGGCGGTTATCCTGCTGTACGGTATCGATACGCAGCGACAGCGAATCATAAAGATAGTGATCGTCAAAGCTCGTCAGATGGATATCTGAGTCGAGTAAATGGTGCTGGCTCATATAGCGCAGTACCCCTTCGAGCAGTCCACAGGCGGCAGTGAACAGCGCCTTAGGCGGCCGCCCAAGTCGCGCGCAGAGTGCGGCGAACATCTCATAGCCTGAGCTCGGGTGGTAGTTACCGTTAATCACCCATTCCGGGCGCAGTGCAATACCCGCCTGAGCCAAACCCTGCGTGAAGCCGGTCAGACGATCGCGTGAAGGCGACAGACGCGACTGACCGCCTAAAAACCAGAACTCATCGCTATGCTTAGGTGCAATGCGGGAAATCAGTTCCGCCGTTGGGGTAATCGAATCAGTCATCACCAGCGGCAGCAGGCTTTCATTAGGACAACGGTCAAACAGCACTACTGGCAGTTGTTGGCTGAGCTTAAGATAGTCGGCATCGTTGTGCATACATGAAGCGACGATCAGACCGTCAACCTGGCGGGAAATCATGTTATTGACCACCACGCTCTCCTGACCGGGGTTTTCATCAGTACAAGAGATCAATAGCTGGACGCCTGCTTCGCGGCACAGCATTTCCAGCTCATGTGAAAAGACCGCAAAGCCGTGGTTGGTGATCTCCGGCACCACCAGTCCGATGGTGTGGCTGCGGTTGTCGCGCAGCGAGCGGGCGTGAATGCTTGGCTGATAGTGCTGCTCACGGGCAATCGCCAGTACTCGCTCACGCGTTTCCTGCGCCACACGCAGCTCCTTACCACGACCGTTCAGTACTAGGCTGGCGGTCGCTTTTGAGACGCCAGCCTGTTCGGCGATATCTTTAATGGTTACGCGTTTAGTTTTCATTACGACGCCATGAGCTTGAGGCAAAACGCTTATTCTACCATGCAAGTTCGCAGCGGCCAGTAGCAGAATGCGTCCGGTGTGATGCCAGAGAACATTAGCTGCCCTGAACAGGCCGGGAAGTAGCGGCAGCTCATCACTCCTTCGCCGCCGTTGATGAAAATCTCCACGCTAGACTGGTCGATGAAAATATGCAGCGAGCGGACGTCTCCGCGCCAGTAACGATAATGCTTCTCGTCGCTGGCCAGACTGGGTCGGGCCAGGCGGATCCCGCTGGCATCGCGTTCAAGGATTAATGCGCCGTCAAAATCGAGGCTCAAAATATCGTCCCCAGTGGTTTGTAGAACGATTTCCATCGGTGCCAGCGGCAGGGAGTTCCCTGCCCAGCCGTGCGCTTCGCCGCGCAGGGCGCTCAGCTCTCGTAGAGGACGTTGGTATAGCTGACCATCGATAAACTCCAGCTCACGCAGGCAGGTCATCTGATGGATCCAGCCGTTGGTGAGGGTCGGTTGAAGCATCTCTTCGCCCTCCGGCACGCCCATCCAGCCGACCAGCAGACGGCGGCCATCACTGGTAAGCATGGTTTGCGGGGCGTAGAACTCAAACCCTGCGTCCAATTCGTGCAGTTCGCCATGCTCGAAGGCCGCGCGGTGGTAGTCGAAATCGCCGCTCATCCACACTGCCGGGTAGGTGTTGAGATAGCGCTCTTTCTCACGAGGCACGCCCTGCGGGCAGCAAATCAGGACATGCTGGTCGCCGAGGGCAAACAGGTCCGGGCATTCCCACATATAGCCCGCGTCGTCCAGGCCATTGATGCCATAACCGGCGATTTCGCCCTGACTCGTCCACTCATGAAGGTCCGCTGAGCTGAATAACAACACCTTGCCACGCTTTTGCAAATCCTGTGCGCCCAGCACCATGTACCAGCGACCTTCGTGCTGCCAGACTTTCGGGTCACGCACGTGGCCGGTATAGCCCTCCGGCAGCGGTAATACCGGGCCGAGTTTGGTAAACGTGCCGTCGGCATTTTCCGTCGCCAGGCACTGCCACGCGGTTCGGCTGCCGTCGTCAAATTTTACGTTGCCGGTATAGCACAGGGTGAGCGTGCCCTGACTATCCACGGCGCTTCCGGAGTAGCAGCCGTTGCGGTCATACTCTTCATCCGGCATGAGCGCGATCGGCTCATGTTGCCAGTGCAGCAGGTCGGCAGAGCTCCAGTGCCCCCAGCACTTGAACTTATGATCGCAGGCGAGCGGGTTCCACTGATAAAACAGGTGATAACGTCCGGCAAATTCAATAAAGCCGTTGGGATCGTTCATCAGCCCGGTCACCGGCGCATGGTGCCAGCGGGGATAGTGGCTGTCGGCCAGCGCGCGCGGCTGGCCCTGCATAACAGCCTGCAAAATCGCAGGCAGGCGTGATGGATGTGACATTATTCAGCGTCCGTTTTGTATTTCAGTACCAGGGAGACGACAAAGGCGACGCCAAAGGCGATAACCATCCCGATAATGTAGTTCAGCAGCGAGCTGGCCTGCACGATAGCCATGCCAGGGATAGCCGTCAGGCCCACCGCGGTCATGTAAACATGCATGGATACCACCCACGCGCCGCCCACCGCGCCGCCAATCAGGGCTGCGATAAACGGTTTTACAAAGCGTAAGTTAATACCAAAAATCGCCGCTTCGGTGATGCCGAGCATGGCAGAAAACGCCGAGGGCAGGGTAATGGCTTTGATTTTGGCATCTTTCGTTTTGAACCACACCGCCAGACAAGCACCGCCCTGAGCGACGTTGGCCATCGCCCAAATCGGCAGCAGGAAGTTGACGCCGATGGATGGGTTGCCCAGCAGTCCCGCTTCGATGGCGTGGAAGCTGTGGTGAATACCGGTAATGACGATAACCGAATAGAGACCGCCAAACAGCAGTCCGGCCAGCCAACCGGCGTGGGTAATCAGGGTGCTAAGGACAAACGAAATACCGTCGCCAAGCGCGCGACCAGCCGGGCCGATAATCAGCAGGGCGATAAAACCGGAAATGATCACCGTCAGGAACGGCGTCAGGATCAGATCCAGTGCATCGGGGATCACGCGACGCAGCTGTTTCTCAACGATGCTCATAAACCACACCGCCAGCAGCACCGGGAACACCGTGCCCTGATAGCCGATCATGGCAATCTCAAGGCCGAAGAAGTTCATGGTGTGGAAACCGGCGGCCACACCCCAGGCGTTGGTGAGCGCCGGGTGAGTCAGGATGCCGCCAAGCGTCGCGCCAAGATAAGGATTACCACCGAACTCGCGGGCGGCGGTGAAGCCAATCAGGATCGGCAGAATAATAAACGCCGCTGAGCTGCACATATCCAGCATGATGTAGATGGCGTTACCCGGGTCGACCCAGCCGTACGTTTTAACCATCCCCAGAAGGCCCATCAACAGGCCGGAGGCGACGATAGCCGGGATGATCGGCACAAAGATGTTCGACAACAGGCGGGCAATGCGCTGGAAAGGATTCAGTTTTTTCGCCGCAATGTCGGCAGCTTCCGATTTGCTGGATTCGCCAATCCCTGCCGCCTGGATAAAGGCGGCGTAGACTTTGTTCACCACCCCGGTGCCGAAGATAATCTGCATCTGTCCGGCGTTACGGAAACAGCCCTTCACCCCATCAATTTTGCCGATGGCCTGCTGATCGGCCAGTGAGTCATCGACCAGCACCAGGCGCAGGCGTGTGGCACAGTGCGCGGCGCTGGCGATATTTTCCTTGCCTCCCAGAAGCGGAAGTAGCGAGCGGGAAATCTGTTCAAAATCCATAGTACCCTCTGAATGCGTATTGATTTTCGAGTTGTCGTCCCGTGGTAGCCGGAGCGCATTCTCTTCGTTGTTATTGTGTCCGGGGCGACGAAACGTATTTTGTCGCCCCGGCGGTTACTGTCGCCAGGTGTTAACCATCAAAACCAGGTTTCCATCTGCATCCCGAACGACCATTCGCCGCCCGATTTAAAACCACTGCTGCCCAGCGCGTCATCGCTGGCGTAATTATTGAGTTTTTTGCTCCAGTCCATCCACGAGGTGTAAAGACGGATTTCAGGACGGCTGAAGAAATCGCCGATGTCGCCAACCTTAAAGGTCGGGGCGAAGGTGAGCTTGTAGAAGCTGCCGTTTACCGCATGGCGATCGTTATAACCTTCAGGTTTGAGATCCATATACTGGTAACTGCCTTCATAAGCGAGGGCGAAGTTTTGATTGATCTCCTGGATCAGACGCATGTTGAGGGTTGCCCACTGGTAGCTGTCGCCATCGACATAACGGTCTTTACTGGTTTGTGCCAGTATCGCCGGGGCGATAAACCAGTTCTTGCTCAGTGGCGTGGTGCCGTAGCTGGCGAAGCGCCAGGTGTTAGCCCCCGAGCGTAACGCGCCGTCAGAGCCGACACCTTTAACTTCGGCACCCAGTCCGTGACCGTAGAGCAGGGCGGTTTTGCTGGCACCTTCACGCAGGCCGTAAAAACTGTCGTTGTGCAACCCGAGCAGCGCATGTACACCGGTATTTGCCGCATCGCCTTTGACCGGATTACCGTTGGTATCCTGGCGTTCGTCGTTGTCTTTTGCCCGCATCCCGCTGACCATCATCTGCACCGGCCCGATGAAATTGTTCATGCTGACGATGTAGTTCTGCACACTGTTGCTGGTATCAGCAATATCGCCGAAGTTACGCCCGTAAAGAGAGAAGTTGCTGCGAACGCTGTCGTTCCACCTGACATCGTAAATACCGCCGCCGGTACCGGCGAGGAACACGACATCCGAGTCGATCCAGTGAATGTCAAAGTTATCCCGGTCAAAGCGTTTCCCGGCCCACAGGGTGGAGCCTTTAAACGGCCCGTCGAAGGTGGGCAAGTTGCCCAGTTCAACAAAGGCCTGACGCACGTTCAAATCACTGGTGCTCGCCGTCCAGTCGTTATAAGTGGTTTGACCGTCGGCGACCATGACTTTGAAGCGGGTCGTTGCCCCGTTATCCAGGGTCTGCTTATGTTCAAGATTCATTTCAACATAGGTATCGGCCTGGTTTCCCAGGCGGCCAATAGCCCCACCGGTTTCCCCTGCTGGCGTCATGTAGGCTCCGGATTTGGTGCTGGCGCCGGAGTCATTCATTATCACGCCGGAGCGGGCGTAGCCGTGGAACTCAAACCCGCTTTTCTCATCGGCTTTTTTCTCCAGTTTGGCGGTACGCTGAGCCACTTCCTGAGTGCTGTCCTGGGTTTTTTGTTGCTGTGTCGTGAGCTGCTGTACTTTCTTCTCTGCCGACTCTGCGCGGGTTTCTGCCGTTTGCGCTCTGTTTTCGGCATCCTGTAAGCGTTTTTCCAGCGCAATTAAACGGGCTTCGATACTGCTGAGATCCGTTTGTGCATGGGCTGAGGCGGCGCCGGTTAGCAAAGCGATAAGAACCGCGAGTGTGCTTTTTCTGAACATATTGATTGCATCCCAAAAGGAAAATAAAAAATTGTGTGTTTTTACTAAACCGGTTTAGTTGCAATGTTAAGCACGACATTTAACATTTTGAAATTGATTTTGCTAAACCGGTTTAATAAGTGTGATGGATGCAACAAAGTGGACCGCGTACGACGGTATTTAGGATCAAATCTGGCGGTGTAGATCGCGCTGGTATGGCAGGGCAGTCATCGCGCCTTTCGCCAGGGTTGCCAGGGCACCGCAGGTTTGCGCCAGAGCGAGCGTTGGCTCCAGGGCATTGATATCCGCCGGCATCCCGTTGGCAGCAAGGCTGGCAAGCAGTCCGGCGACAAACGCATCGCCCGCACCGGTGGTATCCACGCTGACAACCGGTTTAGCGCTGAAATGGATAAACTGCTGCTGGAATGCGGCGATGACGCCCGCTTTACCCTGAGTCACCAGCAGTAATTCAGGCTGATAACGCTCAGTGATGCTGGCGATCCCCTGCGCGATATCATTACTCCCGCTGATGAGTATCAGCTCTTCTTCGGACAGTTTCACCACGTTCGCCAGACGCAGGGCGCGGTCGAGACAGGCGTGCAACAGGTTCTGATCTTGCCAGAGATCCAGGCGGATATTAGGGTCAAAGCTCACCCGGCCACCGGCACGTTTGATGTTCTCCATAGCCGCGAAGGTAGCACTGCGGCTGGGCTCGGCGCTGAGCGCGATGGAGCAGATGTGCAACCACTGTCCGGCGGCAAACTGTGGCAGGTCTTCTTCAGCCAGGAACAGGTCAGCGCTGGGGCGTACCATAAAGGTAAAGGTGCGTTCACCTTGGTCATCAAGGTCGACCACCACAGTGGACGTGCGGTGATGATCGTCAAGATACATATGGCTGACGTCGACCTGCTCCTGTTGCAGGGTATGACGCATGTAGCGGCCAAACGGGTCACCGCCGACGCGGCCGATAAATCCGCTGTTGCCGCCAAGGCGGGCAACCCCTACCGCCACGTTAGCCGGCGCGCCTCCAGGGCACTGTAGCAAGCGCCCTTCACTCTCCGGTAGCAGGTCCACCACTGCGTCGCCCAGAACCCAAACTTTTGCTTTCATGCTAAAACCCTCCAAGGCTAAACTTAATTAAACCGGTTTAGCATATTAAATCACAGTGAATGAGTGGGGGAAAGTTCCAGCCGGAAAAGCACTGCTCAGGGCATAAAAACGTGAGCCGCCTTACGAAATAGAATTGATTCGACAGCTGTGAAGACTTACGTCCTGGACACAAATGGATCCTGGATAAATTACCATGCAACTTGATGAAATTATCATGTTTTATCTTATTTACAGATAAATCAAAGGGCTTTTAACACCACACTTCTTGGCATAATGGTTAAGTGTAGTAATGCTCGCTCTGGATGGGTTTGCTTCTATGCTGCGCAGGTATTTGTAAGAAATACCCATTCTACTGGCGAGTTGTTGTCGCATCAGGCCAGCGAAACTGCGCAATTTCATCAGCGTTTCTGGAGGGTTTCCTTTAAAACTTCATCGACAAAACCGCTTTTTACCGTAGATACAGTAAGTGCCTCTTCTCTGCCATTATCCCAGCATCCAAGGTTACCGGGTTCTGATGTAGTCTGCCGATATGCAAGAAATGCAACGGCATCATGCTGGTTATGATGCTGTTTAATCTTCATTGTCACATGGACTATTCAGGGAGCGACAAGCGCTCCCACATGAAAACAGAACCACTCGTTTCATTTACGTGCTTCCTCAAAAGTAATCTCATACCCAATACTTCTGATTTAGTAGGGTTCTGATCATATCATGCAGCTCGATTGCGCTCAATTTGACGGTTTTCATCTTTACACAATGCTCGGTTATGATACTTTGTGATAGGCATGACAAGATCTGGCCGTAATTTTTTAGAAGTGAGTTTGCCCGCCACTTCACGGGACAGCATACATCCGGATAAAACCGGTAACAGGAAAGGCTCCACGCTGCATACGGAGGAAACAGAATTAATGAATGATAAATTGCCGCCCTGCGCTGATACCAGGGTGGAACGTGTCCGTCTTAAAGATGGGGATTACTTTTTCCCTGCTGAACCCGCCATAAAAGCGGATTCTTTGCGGACAAAATCGCTCCTTCATCGTTTTAACCACACCGATCCTGCTCATATTGATTCCCGCCTGCTACTGATGAAAGAGTTGCTGCCTGAATGTGGGGAAGGGGTATCTGTCACCACGTCTTTCCACTGCAGCAGGGGGTATAACATTCGTAAGCGTCGTCTCAGCACCGTCTGGCAGATCCTGAAATTCCTGAGAGGATAGTGGACACCAAATATGGTGGACACTATCCATGAAATCATTAACCACAGTGCGTAAAAAAAGCCCTAATTATCCCGTTGAGTTCAAAATCAAAATGGTTGAACTCTCGCATCGACCAGATATCCGAGTCTTTGCGTTTGCCAGCGAGGATAAGGAGTACCAACCGTTACTCGATGATATTCTGGATGGTCCAATGGTTGGGCGTTTTGATACTGAGGAAGCCGGAAAGGCTTTGATCGATGGTGGATTGATTGAGCGTTTGATGTCAACTATCATGCCCTTTATCACTTCAGAGGCCCCTCTACCCGATACGCATCTACGTCGGGAAACAACCTGGTATTATCCACTGGAAGCTATTCGCGAAACTGTTGTAAATGCACTGGCTCATCGTGACTGGACACGCTTTGTTGAGATAGAGATTGGCTTGTATAGCAATCGATTTGAAGTTATTAGCCCAGGGGCGCTGAATAATTCGATGTCGATTGAAAAGATGGTTACAGGTCAGCGATCACCACGCAATACGATTATTATGGAAGTCTTACGTGATTATGGTTACGTTGATTTCAGGGGGATGGGAGTCAGGACAAAGATTATTCCACTAACACAGGCCATGAGTGGCCAACTCCCTGAGTTTACTGCAACAGATGATTACTTGAAAACAATACTTTATCGCTCACCATCTTCTTGATATATAAGGTCTGGCCTTTCCATCCATAAGAAAGGCCATTGCTGTAAAAAATAAATTACCCGCGACTGCAGCCGAAGCTACGGTCGCCATCTCCATATGCTTTTGTATCGAGTTTAGCTAGGTAGTCGAGACGATTCAGTAATTTATTGTATTCTCCTTCAAAGTTAAAATCATTGACGTCTAAAATATAACGACAATTTTCAGGGTAGTGAACCAATCCCGGATAATCATCCAGTTCCAATCCCAGTGCGCTATACCATGCTCTTACAATCATCATCCTTAAATTTCTTTCAGCCTCATAATCACCTAAATGGTAATAAGCATCTTTATTAAAAAAAAGACCAAGGTGAAAGTGACATTTTCCTTCTTCGGAAAACTCCCGTGCCCAAACATGACGAACACGGTTTGGATATATTCTTTTGCCGTTAGCTGCTCTGGTTCTCTCATTGGCCTCCAACATGGCATTTAATGCATTACGGAAACGGGATATGGCACCAGGCTCTAGATTAGGAAAACAGCAAACAGTGTCACCTCTGTCTAAAATGGGTGGATAATGAACATCAACACGTAACGCCATTGTTCTGGGGAATTCACTGATAGCATCATTGACGACTCGTTCAATATGTTTTTTATAGGCGAGCACATGCTCACCATGGGAACCATGATATAATTCCATGTTTCGATCCTGTCGTTAGCCCTACGGCTTTGGATAGCCGTATATAGTAATATGATCAGACATAGCTGAATGTCTGTGGTTAGTTATATTAATTAACTATTAATAGTAATGACTGTTATATAATACCTTTCCAACAATAAAACTTGTTATCAACCCATTACCCATGCAGTAAAATAATTAAAAAGCAACTCTGCAATTATAATCACCCAAAGATGCCGTTATCCCAGTGTCTTTTTACCGTGGAAATACTTATTCCTAAGATCTTTGCCACCTTGGATTGAGAGTAATGCTTAGCCTTCTCACTCTGAATTAAATGGGAATATTTACTTCCTTCAGGCCTTCCTAGAATTTTCTTTGATTTTGCTTTGTTAGTAGGCATCTTTTACCCTCATCAAGCTATTAGGTACTAACTCCATACTGTCGAGATGTATGCAACTAAGTGGTTATGCTTAACATTGGTATCAGAAAGTATGGCTTACTTCACCGTTAAAGGGGTTAATAATGATGGCATCTCCTCCTTTCATCGCCTTTTGAGGTGTATCGCCTTCGGCAATCACAGGGACCATTACCGCTAGATCATTTGTGTAATAAATTGGTATCCAGCAATAGCATGATTGTTTAGGGGGAGTTTTATTTCTTTTCAATACTGCTTCAACTCCAAATGTAATAAGTTCAAAGATTGGCATAATCACAATGCTGCTCAAATCAAAAAAACAACCATCGTAGACTGTTTCCTTTATCAGTATGATATTAGATAACCCTCCTGCAATGAGATGTTTGTGGTTCACGCGCCGATCTGTGTAAATAAAAATTGCTTTTTTTACATTGAAACTTTTTATAATGTATGAGAGCTTTTCATGAATTAATTTTTTTTCGCTCTTACCCATCTTATCATGAGGTATTTTGTGCGCATAAAAATCTTGATCGACAACCTCGTTCCGGTGTCGAATGTGAGTGTTCCAGACGGAATGAAAAAACTCTTCGTAAGTTAATTTTGGCTCCCCCCGTGCTATTGACGGGACCTTCTCTTCAAAAATACAGCCTAATGTTGACTCCAAAGTTTGAGCTATATGATATTGCGATGTTATTTTATTCAATGCTGGGACTGTGGCGTTTAATAAAAATGATATCACCTCTGACCTGGAGTATCCTTTTGCATTGCTATAGTCGTCAATTGCATCAATAGTAGAACTATTGTTTACGCTGAAAGTGATGCGTTTTTTCATATGTGACCTTGAATTTTGTTAATGTGAGATGTGATAAATAGTATTAATCTCCCCCCATTGTTAATGGAAGGTTTGTATTAACTAACCCGGCTATTCTTTAGAATAGCCGGGGGAGGCCTCTATTAGTTACTATATACTGAGAAGGTTAATAGGTATCTATCAATGTCTTTACGTGACCAATAGTGTCGGTTTTTAATTTTCTTCGGTCGCGGTAAACCATTAGGCAGTTTGTCTTTGCAAAGCCAAGCTCGAATAGTTTGTACTTCATAGCCAATAATATTAGCTAACTCGCGGGTAGAAATTAGTTGTGACTGAGAGGGTTTTTGATGTTTGATATCGCTCATTTCATCACCCCAACATTTGATATGTGGGCAAATAAGACGATCATTGTTTTTAACAGAGATGAAAGAATGAAATGAAAAGGGGTGAATATGGGGTCTCTATCGGGATCGGGGTCGCTACTACTACCATCCGATGAAGATGATGATGAGTTTTTTGATGACGTTGTTGAACTTCGGCGTGAGCGGGAAGTATTCCCCTTTGGTGGAAAAAGGCATGTTATAGTATTGACTACATTCCTAATAGCAACTAAAAGTTTTGAAACACGGTGCCAAAGAGGTAGTATTCGGTCAGTACTACTATTATTAAAACGCTGAATTGTTGTTTCCCAAAAATTAGAACTTTTGTTTTTAGTCGGATGTAAACCCCATCTCGCTCTGATTTCCGCACTTCGGTCTTCTCTTGATACAGTTATTGGGTTAGTCACTGTAGTTAATCTCCTGCTTAGTGAGTGAATGTAGTTAGCAGTAATAAAAGATAACTGAAAAAAAATTTCTGTCAACACATGTGATTTTATGTAAGTTGTTGATATTTGATAAAATCAACGCTTATCAACGTTGTTTTTTATTTTTGCTTCTTCTAAGATCCATAATTCAACTTTTTCATGCCATTTTCTTAGCAAATCTAATGGACGGCGGCGATAGTGCTTTTCAGCAAGAGCGCTAGGCTTATGGCCCATAATCTGCGCAACAATACCTGTTGGTACTTCGACCCATTCAGCGAGGGTCCCAAAACTACGGCGCAATCCGTGCAAGCTGATATGTGGTAACTCCGCGCGAGTTAATGCTCTATTATGTGCTGAACGCGGTTCAATAATTTTGCCACTTTTGCTGTTACTTCTGAAAACCCAATTCTCCTCGTTTGTACCACGATTGGGGATCTCCATCAGTGAGCGTAACAAGTCAGAAACATAGGGAGTGAGGGGGATAATTCGCTCGCCTTCGATCTTGTCTTTAATTCTCATGCTTGACCATTTGAAATCTATGTCAGACCAGCGAAGTGAGGAAATTTCTTCACGCCGTGCACCGGTGAGCAAAAGCACTTGGAGATAGGCTGATGCAATGGGATTATTGAGGCTACGCACGGCACTGAACCAGCTTTTGAGCTGTTCTTTTTGTAAGCAATCTCCCGCTTTGCTCGCTGATATTGGAACCATTTTTCTCACGTTATGATCTTGTGCAAGATCGCCATCGATTATTCCCTGATATTTTTTCTGGTAATTAGCCCATTTGATGAATGCACGCAACAGACGGTAGGCATGAGCAGTGACGGTAGGCCGATTTTGTCTCTCTGTACTTAGCCATTCGGCAATGTTCTCTGGTGTTAGTTCTGATAATGGTCGGTCGAGCAGGCTAGCCAGTGGCCCAGGTGAGGTTGGGCCCCGGCCTCTTTTTTTACTTTCGCCTCCACGACTGGACAAGTTAACGTGATCGGCAATGTAGCGTGCAGAGTAGGGGCGTTTAGTTTTTGCGCTGATTCCGGTTCTCAATTCATCAAGATAATCTTCCCAAGCGCTTGAAAAGGTTGCCTTCGTTTTACGAGATTCAGCCTGCTGTGATTCCGCTTCAGCAATTTTTTCCGCCTTAGCTATACGCGGATCTATCCCAGTATCGATTAATGTTTGCAGTCGCCTGGCTTCGGCCCTCGCATCATCAATCCTCCAATCGTTAATGTTGCCAATGGTCATGCGAAGGGTTTTTCCCGCATACAGGCTTTGGAATACAAAGGCTTTTGCTCCACGAGTTGCTCGACATGCCAAGCTTGTTACGTCCGTATCCCAAAGGAAAACTTGGTTTTTCCCTTCAGGTAAAGTAAATCTTCGAATTCGTTCGAAGGTTAGTTTTTGTCTTGAAAGCGCCATTTTTAGGGTTCCTGTTGGGGATTACGGTTTACAGTAATGTAACGGCTGGTGTAAGTAAATTGAAAGGATAAACATCAACACTCATCAATTTACATCAACAGGTTTTTTGTTTTAATATTATGATTTAAAATGATAAATTTGTGATTTCTGATGGTTGTTCAAGCAGTTAAAATATAAAAACTTCGCATTCGTAATGCGAAGGTCGGAGGTTCGACTCCTCTTATCGGCACCATCTCAACTTCCCCAAACGTCCGTATTCATCCATAATTACCCTGATTTATAACGATTTTACCGCTTTTTAGTCCATCATCGTCCGTAACCATCCAGTAGAATCCGATACAGAATGTGTATAGGATTGTGTATATGTTCCTGTTCGGTCTTGGATTCCTATACACATGCCTTTAAACGATATGCAGATTCGCCGTGCTAAGCCTGAAGATAAACCCTATACGCTTGGGGATGGGCAAGGGCTGTCTTTGCTTATAGAACCTAATGGAAGCAAGAGCTGGCGGTTCCGCTATCGCTATGCCGGTAAACCCAAAATGATCTCGCTTGGTGTTTATCCAACAATCACACTTGCCGATGCGCGTTCCCGTCGTGACGATGCCCGAAAACTGGTCGCGGAAGGAAAAAATCCGAGTGAGGTTAGAAAAGAGCAGAAAATTGCTTTGCAGACGGAGTCCGAGAGCGCGTTTGAAAAGATCGCTACAGAGTGGCACCAGATGAAATCTGCCAAATGGTCGGCAGGTTATGCGTCAGACATCATGGAAGCGTTTCAGAACGATATTTTCCCTTATGTGGGGGCGAGGCCTGTTGGTGAAATAAAACCACTAGAACTGCTTAATGTGCTGCGTAAAATTGAGAAACGTGGCGCGTTAGAGAAAATGCGTAAAGTTCGGCAGCGTTGTTCAGAGGTTTTTCGCTACGCCATAGCCACCGGAAGAGCTGAATTTAATCCTGCTGCGGATCTTTCTAGCGCGCTCGAGGTACATCATTCCAATCATTTCCCATTCCTAACAGTTGATGAGATACCTGATTTTCTGCATGCTTTAGACAGTTATACAGGGAGTCGGCTTGTCAAGATTGCTACAAAATTGCTGATGCTCACAGGGGTTAGAACCATCGAATTACGTGCGGCATTGTGGTCAGAGTTTGATCTGGGTAACGCTATTTGGGAAATTCCTGTTGAAAGGATGAAAATGCGTAGGGCGCACCTTGTGCCATTGTCTACTCAGGCGTTAGATTTACTCAATGAGCTTAAGATCATGACAGGGAACTATCGTTATGTTTTTCCGGGGCGGAACGATCCGAATAAGCCTATGAGCGAGGCAAGTATTAACCAACTTATCAAACGTGTTGGATTTGCCGGCCGAGTCACTGGACATGGTTTTAGGCATACAATGTCGACCGTTCTCCATGAGCATGGCTTTAACAGTACGTGGATTGAAATCCAATTAGCTCATGTAGATAAAAACAGTATTCGTGGAACTTATAATCATGCCGTGTATTTGCAGAAACGAAAAGAAATGCTATCTTGGTATTCAAATTATTTATTATCCATGTAGTATGAATTTTTCATACTTTCGTTGAATGTTCTAATACAGCAATGTCATAATTTAAGGGAATAAAATGAATAATTCTATCGAGGCAGTTCTATTTGATTTAGATAACACATTAGTGAATACAAACTCTTTAATGGAATATAGAGAAGGGCCGAAAGTAAATAGACTGACGAAGGATGAGTTGTCTACAACCAAGCTATACCCTAAAACAAAAACAGTATTAGAGTTGCTCAATAATTCTAATGTTTTGATGGGCGTTGTAACAAACTCACCAAAACAATATGCTCTAGATGTACTTAATTACCACGGTATTTATGAATATTTTAAAACAATTGTCACCTATAATGATGTTGGACCGAGTGGAGTTAAACCATCATCTCAGGGGATTAATTTGGCATTATCTAATTTAGGGCTTACCAATAAAAACAATGTTGTTTTTATTGGTGATGACGCCAAGGATATTAATGCTTCTTATGCCGCTGGAATAAAGCCGATTACCCCTGCTTGGGCCTCTAAAGATTTTATCGGTCAAATGCCTGCTGCTATGATTAGTACTAAATGCCTTGGCGAGGAAATTGAAAATTTTAATCATATAGATTTAATCGCTGACAGGTGTGCTAATTTTAATTCTTTCGACATTGATAAGAAGTGGTTGTTTTTTATTCCGATGGATAAAGATGGCAATATTGGCGCTGTGAAGAAGAATGAAATAAATTTCATCTGCTTGGGGCGTTATTTTAGCCAAAAAAATACCCTCACAGCAAAAATACATGAAAAACATACGTTATCGAAAGAGATTTATAGAAAAGAGCTTGAGCCTAAATATGTCGCCCCTGAATATTGGGTAGATCTGTTATCCTATTTTATTGATAAAATGCCTGCATACTTTTTTGATGAGAATTCTATTTTTGATATCATAACTGTAATACCGGCAAAAAAAGGTAAAAATAAAAGACTGGAGAACTTACTAACTCGATTAAGCCGGCACTCTACAAATATTCACACTCAATACATATCAGATTTATTCTATTTCTCGGAAGGAGCTAAGAGTCTAAAAACAATGGGTAGAGACGACCGAGCAAACGAGATAAGAGAAAACCTCCACTTTAATCCTAAGTACAGGGATTTAATCCCCTCAGCAAAAATATTAATTATTGATGATGTGATAACCACGGGTTCTACCCTAAAGGGAGCTCAATCATTATTAGATGCAATGTCTCCAGAAAGAGTATTGTCTATATCTATCGCGAAGACTGTTAGTATTAGTGAGGATATGCATGTATGTAATCAATGTGGGAAGCTAATGCGTGTTATGCGTAATAAAAAAACTGGAGAGCATTTCTTAGGCTGTACTGGTTATTTTGATACGCCTAAATGTAAAAATACTATGAGTATAGATTAAAAGATGGAGCGCCTGAACAGTGTTATGCAGGCGCTTTATTTATCTTATGGGATGACTTATAATGATACTAAGTTTTATTGTTCTTAAGGATGCTGAATGAAAACTGTATCTGCTGATACACAGAAGCTTTTAGCGATTAAGTATTTGAAAGGTATTGGCGACAAAACAATATCTTCACTTCATGTTATTGATGGTTTTTCAGATTTGACCATTAAGGATATATTGCGATTATCTCTTAATAAAAAAGATAGTTACACTGATTTTGATATCTCGAATGCCGTTGAACTGGCTCAGCAACAAATTGACATTGCAAATGATAATGGCCATTTTATAATATCTTTTTTTGATGATGTTTACCCGTTGAATTTGAAAAGCGCAGGTTATGCAGCACCAATCCTTTTTTGTAATGGTGATATATCTTGTCTCAATAATGATAATCTCACTGTTATCGGAACAAGAGAACCTACAGAACATGGTGTAGTGATTGCAAAGAGAGTTACAGAGTGGTTTGTGAAAAAAGGCTGGAGTATTGTCAGTGGGTTGGCGACCGGTATTGATAGCATTGCTCATTCTGCATGTATAGATAATGGTGGAAAAACAATTGCAGTTTTAGCTCATGGTCTTGAAAAAGTATATCCAGCCAAAAATAAAGAGTTATCAAAGCGAATTATAGATAATGGTGGGCTGTTAATTTCAGAGTATCCTTATAACTCATTCGTTGGTAAATCAAACTTTGTAGAGCGAGATACTATTCAAGCGGCAGTTTCATCTGGTGTTGTTTTAATTCAAACGGGAATAACTGGGGGGAGTTTACACGCGTCAAGAGCCTCTCTTCTATTAGGCCGCCCATTGATTATTGCCGGACAATCAAAAACAGATATCAAAAACCGCGAGGAAAAATCATGTGGGAATAATATATTGATTAACTTAAATTATGAAGAGGTAAAAAGAATATTAAAGCTAAATTCATATGATAAAAATATGTTGCTACCTCTTCAAAATAGTACTCAGTATGAATTTGTTAATGCTAAATTACATGAGCTATTAGAATATTCAAAAAAATGCAGTGAATCCACTAGTAAAAACATGGGATTAGATTTCTGAATTGTAAATAACAGAACGTGATTTATATTTTGTTTACAAATATTACATTAATTTTTTTATTATTCAAATAACACTGATGCGCAATGCTCTCCCCGCCCCGCCTGCCCGCTTTCTGGGGCACTTTTAATGCAGGTGCGTGAAGGGACTCAGGCCGCGCCAGAGCTGGTGCGGCGGGGTGTGGAAAATTCAGGTTTTTGCATGCAAAGCCATGCAGCGTAGGCATGCATGGCTATTTTTATTAAAAAGACGGGTATTTTCGGGGCGTTTTATGCGGATTTTTTGCGGGTCTGCGCGGCCTGTCGGCGCATGAAAATCTGACTCTGTTCAGGCGTATATTTTGCCCGGTTGTCGTCTCTCGATGCTCTGTCAGGCCGGAAACCGATGGTTGTCAGAATGTCGCGATCTTCCTCTGCGTAATCAATATTTCCTCCGCGGGTTACATGAACGGACAGCGCTTCGCGAACACTGGCGGCCGCCCGGTCGAGAGCCCGTTCTCTGACGATGTCAGGTTGTTCGCTGAGATGCATTAATTCCGGTGCCAGTGCGGCGGCCAGCGCGTCGCCGCTTACCTGCATAAAAGCGTGGAGCTGACGCCGGATACTGATACGCTGCACGGCCTCATGTGACCGGATGTACTGCCCGGCCGACTGATTTACCGCCCATTTTTTCAGGTCAATATCATCCCGCAGCGCCTGTGCGGCCTCCGGTTCATAACGGGTGCAGGTCAGCTCCAGCTCTTTCAGCGCCATTTCAGCCCGCGCCAGTGCTGACTTGCTGCTCATCCAGTCCGATTTATTCTTCTGACAGGTTTCAAAGGCCTGTTCCAGTAGTGCTCGTGCCATTGTCTTTTCTCCTGAATCAGTGGCGCAGCGATGAGCGGGCGCAGTCCAGAATTCGGGGCGGTGTTTCTGGTACTGTCTGCGGCGGTTCGGGCTTTTCTTCTGCCGGTGGCCGTATCACCTCGTCGATAGACTCGGTGGTGCGAAAGGTTGCGGAGCAAAAGACATTCACGCACTGGAGGTAGCTCTGTTTGACGTTATCCGACAGGTAACGACTGGTACGGACATGGGCAGCCTGTTTGCAGTACGGGCAGCGCATCATGGCTTAACCCCCCGCGACTTTTTCTTCTGTGCCAGCTCTTTAGCCCGCGCCATTCTGAGAACAGGGCTTTTAAAGAGCTTCATGTCCACGCCGGTGAGTGCCGGACGGTGAAGCCCAATTTTTGAAATTACCGGCTCCTGCGCCATGTTGAATGTGTAGTACCTGCTTTGCGCCAGTACATTCTCACCCAGCTCCTGAATGAGAACGTTGTGAGGGTGTTCTTCTCCTTTCATTTCAAGTTCACGCAGACGTAACGCAAATGCGCGCACCAGTGAGGGAGGGATGTCTTTCATCACGGTCGCCCACTCATTCCGGGAGTAGGCAGAGAACACCGTAAAATGCGTGCCGACGTACTTATCTCCTGATGTACAGGCGGACAGCATGGTACTGGCCTTATCATCGTTGAGTTCATCAATCAGGGCGGTGAATTCCTCCGCCAGCTCCCGACCGGCCACTCGCTGACTGTGTTCGGCTTTCAGTTCCGGGGTCATCATGCCGCGCAGTTCGCGAAAACGGGTACGCCAGTTCTGTTCCGCTTCGGCACTTTCATTCAGGGCGTTCTGACGCTCTTTCTCGCTGCGGGTAATGGCGGCATCAATATCATTCAGTTTCAGCATATTTTCCGTGTGCACGGATTTGGCCTTGCTGAATGCCTCAAGCGCATTATTTATCGTGGCCTCTGCGTTCTGGTTTGCTTTCTCGTTAAGGCTGTCCAGTGCGCTGTCAATGGCCGTGCGGATGTTCTCATCCTGCGTGCTGCCGATGGTTTTCATTACTGCGGTAAACAAATCTGGTTTCATCGTCGGGTTCTCTCTGTGTTTTCAACCTGACGCCATTCTGCCGTCCCTCAGACAACAACTCGATTCATTGCCGTTGTAGCAGACATGGCACAAACAGGACTTCAAAACCCGGCTGGCCAGAGAAAGGTCGCAGGGAAACCCCTCTCTCTGTTTGTTTTTTTACATGTAACTATTCACTACTGTTCACTCAGTATAAAAATATAAGTAAAACAATAAATTAAAGAGTGAACAGTTGAGAGTGAAGTGTTCACCAACTGTTCACTACTGTTCACGCTATAGAAATTGAGCATTGCCTTATAACCATGTTAATTCCTGTTAATTTCGTAATAACCATAGGTGCAACTAATCAAAAATAAATGCTGATTTCCACCTGAAGCCATTTAAAGTCATTTAAAGCGATTTGAAGTTTTGCTGCTCAAAATTCAGACAGCTTGTGCCATGCCTCATACAAAATTCGCTTGTTGCATCAGACCAAAATATTCACAAAATAGAGCGCTACCTGATACCGGACGGACACGTCCGGATCTCTGCGGATATTAACGAGGTAGCGTTATGCACACAGTTTCATCAGTACCATCGTCCCCCACAACCGCGCACCTGATGCCGGTTTCAGCCCCGGCTCAGGAACGTTTTTTACGTCTCCCGGAAGTCATTCATCAGTGCGGTCTGTCCCGCTCCACGCTCTACGATTTAATCGCCCGCAATGCTTTCCCGGCGCAGGTTTCCCTCGGGGGTAAAAATGTCGCCTGGCTACAGTCTGAAATCACGGCATGGATGGCAGAACGTGTCGCGCACCGCAACCGGAAATACGACGCATGAATCAGAGCCGATTTCACAAAGCCCCTTTTTCTGGCTTGCATCCGTTGTGTGTTTCCTGGTACAGTTTTGTCGCTGTCGCAAAATCGACAGCCGGGCGTAGGAACCCGTGTTACTTATTGGCGACTCAACACGCGCCATGCGTGTTTTTTTACGTCGTTGCTCAGGTACACCTTATTTTTGGGCTGTGGTGGTTTCACACTGGCCTGTATCAGATAATGGTGGTCCGGGCGGGGCAGCCTTCGGGCTGGCCGGTTTCCAATAAGGCCGGTATTCCTACCCCCGTCCGGGCTACCACCCATGAGTGTAGGAACTCCGGTGGTGGCAATAACCGCTACTTATTGGAGGTTGCCCTTATGGCTACGCCCCTCACACCGTCACACCCTCAGTTTGTCTTTGTGTTTGCCGCCATCCGTCGCGCAGACCGTAAACCCCGTATCTGTATGCTCCGCACCGTTGCTGGTGACGAGGTGGCCGCCCGCCGCACCCTTGTCCGGGAATACGTGCTTTCCCTTGCCGCCCGCCTGCCGGTGACGGGGGTGTGTCATGCATAATCAGCCTGTCGCTCAGACCGTCTCAGCGCGTCGTGATGACCTCAACGCCATCAGTGAACACCTGAGCCTCGAATCATTCCATAAACTCAACCGTGCCTGTGAAACCCTGCAGTATTTCGGCAGTGATTTACGACGCCACGAAATCAACGGACTCAGCCAGCTTTATACCCCGCAAATCCTGAGTTATGTGCATGAAGACATCAGCCATGTGCTCGAAGAACTCAAGGCCAAAGGCCTGTGCCGTGACTTTCTCGCCACGACGTCGGGAAACGGAGGTGAGCACCATGTTTGATTTCCCTCAGCCGGGTGAAACATATCGCTGTACAGGATTTCCTGATGTGGTGGTGTCGGGCGTGCTGGCCGACGGTATTCCGTGGGATATGCCGTACCGCTGTCCGGGGCTGGTCTGGAACCCGTACCGGCGCACCTACACTATCCTCATTCGTATTATTGCCGGTGGCCGTATGGCAGAAATTCCGCTCAGTCGTTTTTTGCGGGACTTTACCTGTGAGCATCCCGATATATTTAAACGCAACCCTGAAAACCGCCATGCCGTATTGCGCGAAATAGCCTCTGACCCGGCATTACAGCAATACAGGGCGCGGAATATCGATAACTATCCTGATGATATTCCCCCGGTTAAACGCCCGGCGCCGGTGGCGCATAAATGGCGGAATAATTTCAGGCCGGAAACGGAAATAAAACCGGATAACAACTACCGCCATTATCTGTAATTAAAAACGATACCCAAAAATAAAATGTGCGTATCTGCGCAGGGATACGCACGTCCTCAGGAGACGAAATAATGCCTGTTAAAAGTACGGAACGGCCGCAGAATATAAAACAGCCCACCATCAGCCGGGCAGACCTTGAATGCCTCGAACATATGCGCAACGTCGGCCAGCTCGTCGGCGACCTGATGCAGGTGCAGGGCTGCACCTCTTTGCGTCACAACCCGGCACAGCAGCTACAGCTCACCTCGGTGATTTACCTCATGACTGCCCGGCTCGACGGCGTGGTCGGCCGCTGCAATCAGCACTGGCTGACCGGGGAGGGCAGTGTATGAAAACCGCATTATCTCCCGTTCTGCGCGCTGCGCTCTATCGCCGGGCGGTCGCCTGTGCCTGGCTGACCCTGTGCGAACGTCAGCACCGCTACCCGCAGCTCACGCTCAGTACGCTGGAAAGCGCCATTGCGGCCGAGCTGGAGGGCTTCTACCTGCGCCAGCATGGCGAGGAAAAAGGCCGTCAGATTGCCTGTGCCCTGCTCGAAGATTTAATGGAAGCCGGACCACTCAAGGCCGCGCCGTCGCTGTCCTTTCTCGGGCTGGCCGTGATGGATGAACTCTGCGCCCGTCATATCACCGCACCGGCGCTGCACTGAGGGAGAAAATAACAATGAAAATGAACGTAACGGACACCGTAAAACAGGCGTGCGGCCACTGGCCGCGCATTCTCCCGGCGCTGGGTGTAACGGTCATCAAAAACCGCCATCAGGCCTGTCCGGTGTGTGGCGGCTCCGACCGCTTTCGCTTTGACGATAAGGAGGGGCGCGGGACGTGGTTCTGTAACCAGTGCGGCGCGGGAGACGGCCTGAAACTGGTTGAGAAGGTGTTCGGCGTATCGGCCTCTGAGGCGGCCGGGAAGGTGAATGCCGTGACCGGCAACCTGCCGCCGGTTTCCCCGGCGGTGACTGCGGCCGCAGAGGCTGAAACAGAGGCAGACCGCAAAGCGGCGGCCGCGCTGGCCGTAAAACTGACGGAGAAAGCCCGACCGGTCACCGGCAATGCCTACCTCACCCGCAAGGGCTTCCCCGGCCGGGAATGCCTGACGCTCACCGCCCTGCACAAAACCGGCGGCGTGACGTACCGCGCCGGGGATGTGGTGGTTCCGCTTTATGACGATACCGGCGCACTGGTTAACGTCCAGCTCATTAACGCGGACGGTCTCAAGCGCACCCTGAAAGGCGGTCAGGTGAAAGGAGCGTGTCATATTCTCGACGGGAAAAAAGAGGCGGGAAAACGGCTGTGGATAGCGGAGGGCTACGCAACCGCGCTCACCGTGCATCACCTGACCGGGGAAACCGTCATGGTGGCGCTGTCGTCGGTGAACCTCCTTTCTCTGGCGAGCCTTGCCCGTCACAAATATCCGGCCTGCCGGATTGTCATTGCCGCCGACCGTGACCTTAACGGCGACGGCCAGACCAAAGCGTCTGCGGCCGCAGAGTCCTGCGGGGGCGTGGTCGCCCTGCCGCCGGTGTTTGGTGACTGGAATGATGCGTATACACAGCACGGCGAAGATGCCACGCGTAAAGCCATGTATGACGCCATCCGGCCACCGGCTGACAGCCCGTTCAGCACCATGAGCGAGGCGGAATTTACCGCCATGAGCACCAGTGAGAAAGCCATGCGGGTGCATGAGCATTACGGCGAAGCGCTGGCGGTGGATGCGAACGGCCAGCTCCTGTCCCGTTATGAGGCGGGAATCTGGAAAATCATCCCGCCGTCGGACTTTGCGCGCGACGTGGCCGGGCTGTTCCAGCGCCTGCGCGCCCCGTTTTCGTCGGGGAAAATTGCCTCGGTGGTCGACACCCTGAAACTGATTATTCCGCAGCAGGACGCCCCGTCACGGCGGCTGATTGGCTTTCGCAACGGCGTGCTTGATACCAAAAGCGGTATATTCAGCCCGCACAGCAAAACGCACTGGCTGCGCACCCTGTGCGACGTGGATTTCACCCCGCCGGTGGAGGGGGAAACGCTGGAGACGCACGCGCCGAATTTCTGGCGCTGGCTCGACCGCGCTGCCGGTTCGCGTGCCGATAAACGTGACGTGATACTCGCCGCGCTGTTTATGGTGCTGGCGAACCGTTACGACTGGCAGCTCTTCCTCGAAGTGACCGGTCCGGGCGGCAGCGGGAAAAGTATTCTGGCCGAAATAGCGACCATGCTCGCCGGGGAAGATAATGCCACGTCAGCGACTATCGAAACGCTGGAATCCCCCCGCGAGCGCGCGGCGCTGATTGGCTTCTCGCTGATACGTCTGCCTGACCAGGAGAAATGGAGCGGTGACGGGGCAGGACTCAAGGCCATCACCGGCGGGGATGCGGTCTCCGTCGACCCGAAATATCGCGATGCATACTCCACCCATATTCCGGCGGTGATACTGGCCGTAAACAACAATCCGATGCGCTTCACCGACCGCAGCGGCGGGGTGTCGCGTCGCCGGGTGATAATGCACTTCCCGGAACAGATTGCCCCGGAAGAACGCGACCCGAAGCTGAAAGAAAAAATCGCCCGGGAGCTGGCCGTCATCGTGCGCCAGCTCATGCAGACGTTCAGCAACCCGATGACCGCGCGTACACTGCTCCAGTCGCAGCAGAACTCCGACGAGGCACTCAGCATCAAACGCGACGCTGACCCGACATTTGATTTTTGTGGCTATCTGGAGGCGCTGCCCGAACCTGACGGTATGTACATGGGGAATGCGAATATCATCCCGCGACAGCCGCGCCTGTACCTGTATCACGCCTATCTGGTTTACATGGAGGCGCACGGCTACAAGAACACACTCAGCCTGACCATGTTCGGCAAAGGACTGTCATCGATGCTGAAAGAGTACGGGCTGAATTACGGTAAGCGACGAACAAATCAGGGGATGCAGACGAACCTTGCGCTCAGGGAGGAAAGCAACGCCGACTGGCTGCCCCGGTGCGACGAAACCACCGCGACATAACCTACCCGGACCGGCATCAGCCGGTCTTTTTTTACCTGAAATCCCGGAAAGTGAACAGTAAAGTGTTCACTGTTCACGGACTGTTTACCGGGTATCACATTGAAATTAAAGACAAATAATGGCGAGTGAACAGTGTGAACAGTTTTCCGTAAAAAAAGTTTTTTTCGTAGTTTGAGGTTGTGCGAAAAATGAACGCATCCGGCAATGTGTATAGGTGTGTGTATAGTTTTATTCTTCAATATTGATTTCTTCAATAAAATCAATTGATTGATTCTATTTATCGACTCCTATTATCGCACCATTCAATCAAGCAGTTACAACTACACATCTTCAATGTAATCCCCTTCTTTTTGTCTCGCGCACTGGTTTAGCACTCTATAGCTTCTCATTTCCTTTCCGCTCTTCGAACTCGTCCATTGCAGCACCACTCTGCCGTTTATAGATAAGCTTGGTGCTAACCAGGGGTTGGGTACAGCCATGCTGCTTTTGTGTGAACGAATAAAGACTCCCCGAATAAACAAGGGAGCCCGGAAGCGTAACGCACGCGCAGGGCTATTTCTGCCGTGACTCAAGCCAGACCAGCGCCAGCGTGGAGAGCGTGCACATCAGCAGAATGCCGACAAACCAAAACAGATACCACATCGTACAGTCCTCCCTAATAAAGTTCGTGGTTGTGGCGGCGGATGGTTTCTACGTTGATTCGTCCCAGCATCTTGTAATAACTCCACAAGGTATAAAGCAGAACTATCGGTAGGAAAATCAGCACGATAACCAGCATGATACTGAGCGTCATCTGGCTGGAGGTACTGTCCCACACCGTCAGGCTAGAGAGTGGATATGCGCTGGATGGCATCACAAATGGAAACAGGGTGATTCCAGCGGTGAAGATCACGCAGGTCTGGGTCAATGAAGCAAACAGAAATCCCCACACGGCCCGACGTTGCCCGCAGGCATAGATCGCGAGCATCGGAAAAATCATGCCCAACAGCGGAATAACCAACAGTAGTGGTGAATTTTCAAAGTGCGCCATCCACGCGCCCGGTGCGGTCGTTACTGCCTTTAATAGCGGGTTGGACGTACCATTAGGATCCTGGCTAAGCAGCACATAGCCATTAATCCCCGTCCACAGCCAATACCCGGCTAACAGGAAGCAGAGCACCACTAACATCGCGCTGCGGCGGGTGGCAGACAGCGCGCGCAGGTGAAGAATGCCGTCGGTTTTCAACTGGAGCCACACGCCCCCCTGCATAATGACCAACATCAGGCTTAATGCGCCGCACAGTAGGGCAAAAGGAGAGAGCAAATCCCAGAAAGTGCCCAGATATTGCACGTGTAATTGTGGTGTGAACACAAAAGGCACCCCCAGGAACAGATTGCCGAAGGCGACGCCGAAGATAACCGGTGGCACCAGGCTGCCGATAACCAACCCGGTGTCCCACATGGCGCGCCAGCGTGCATTCGCTATTTTACCGCGATAATCAAAGGCCAACGGACGAAAGAAAAGGGCGCACAGCACCAGAATCATCGCCACATAAAACCCCGAAAATGCGGCAGCATAGACGCGCGGCCAGGCTGCGAATAATGCACCGCCCGCCAGAATGAGCCACACCTGGTTACCCTCCCAGTGCGCCCCTACGCTATTGATTAACACCCGACGTTCATCATCGTTGCGCGCGATCAGCGGTAACAGGCAGCCGACCCCCATATCAAACCCGTCAGTGACCATAAAGGCCACCAGAATAATGCCAATCAGCAGCCACCAAATGAGCCGCAACGTTTCATAATCCAACATGATGCTCTCCTTTATTCCTGTTGTTGTGCCGGTTGTTGACGTTGCATCGCATCTGGACCAAGACGCGCGTATTTTTGCATCAGGTAGACTTCGGCAATTAAAAACAGGGTGTAAAGCGTGAGGATTAGCCCCATGGAGAAGGCCAGTTGGCCCGCGCTCAGCGCAGAGTGGGCGTACCAGGTCGGCAAAATATCCTGAATCGCCCACGGCTGACGGCCAAACTCCGTCATAAACCAGCCTGCTTCAATGGCAATCCACGGTAGCGGCAGGCTCCACAGCGTTATGTGCAGTACCCAGCGATGCTGGTCGATACGCCAGCGTAAGGTCTGTATCAGCGCAATCGCCATCACCAGCAGCAAAAGGGAACCGCACCCAATCATGATGCGAAAGCTCCAGAACACGGGGGCGACTTGCGGAATAGCGCCGCGTTGTGCGGCCTGATATTGCGCTGGCGTGACATGGTTCATGTCAGGGGCGTAGTTTGCTAACAGGATGCCGTAACCCAGATCTTTTTCCACGGCGTGAAAAGCGTGCAGTAGCTGAGGCGTGCGGTTACCTTTGGCGATTTCCTGCATCAGCAACCATGCTTCCCGGCCCCGCTGCAGGCGGGGTAGCGCGTCTGCCATCAGGTTCTTCAGCCCCGGAACTGGCGTATCTAAAGAGTGAGTCGCCAGGATACCCAGCAGGGCCGGTATCTTCACGGAAAAGGCGTTACGCTCTTGCTCCTGCTGCGGCCAGGCTATCACATGAAAGGGCGCAGGTGCTGGTTCGGTTTGCCATTCCCCTTCCATTGCCGCCAGTTTTACCGGCTGGCGTTGGGCGACCTCATAGGCTGAGCTATCTCCCAGTTGCAGAGTGCCGAGGATAGCCAGTGTGCCAAAGACGGAACCTACCGCGAAGGAGCGCAGGGCGAACTCGCGAGCGCGACCACGCAGCAGATACCAGGCGCTGATGGACATCACAAACATGGCGCCTGTGACATAACCGGACATCACGGTATGCACAAATTTCACCTGGCTGATGGGGTTAAAAACCAGCTCGCTAAAGCTGCTCATCTCCATGCGCAGGGTATCAATATTAAAGTGAGCGCCCGTTGGATATTGCATCCAGCCGTTGGCGTTGAGGATCCACAGGGCCGAGATATTGGAGCCAAACGCTACCAGCCAGGTCACCAGTAAATGCTGGTACTTGTTTAAGCGCTGCCAGCCGAAGAAGAACAGCCCCACGAATGTGGATTCAAGAAAGAAAGCCATCAAGGCTTCCATCGCCAGCGGAGCACCGAAAATATCGCCCACATAGTTGGAATAGAGCGACCAGTTAGTCCCGAACTGAAACTCCATGGTCAGGCCGGTCGCCACACCGAGCGCAAAGTTAATACCGAATAACTTTCCCCAGAAACGCGTCATGTCGCGGTAGACTGTTTTGCCCGTCACCACGAACAGGGTTTCCATGATGGCCAGCAAAAAAATCAGCCCCAGCGTCAGGGGAACAAACAGAAAATGGTACAGCGCGGTCAGCGCAAACTGCCAGCGCGATAAGTCAATGACGTCCCACATGCGAACTCCATCAGGCATTAGAGAGTGAATAGATAAGGAAGAAAACGCCAGACCCGCAGCAGAAAAGTATGCGGGTCGGGAGAAGGGATCAGGCCGGCGGGCCGGATGCCAGCCAGCTACAGACTTCATCCAGGCGCTGGAGCGAGTCGAGCAGATCCTCCGGAGCAGCCAGTATCAGTTCCGGTAATGGACAGATCTCATAACTCTCGAGCAGAAGCCCTTTCAGGGTATCCAGACAGCGCACATGCCAGACATGGCGCAGCGCCGTGGCGTCGATTTGGCTCTCGCCGTAGCCGATGGTGCGGATCTGAATGCGTCCTTCGCCACACAGGCGGGAGAGGAACTGGCGATCCGCATCGCTAACCGGGAGTTGGGTGAGGTTAATGCTATGAGGTTGCGTGGCCGGATCGCGCACGTGCGCCAGCAGTTCCTGAGCCAGCGTCAGGCCATTCATCAACCCATCGACGGGCGGAGGCAACAGGCTATCGTCTGGCAGCGTCGTGATTGTTGCTGCCTGCCACAGCGCCCGTGGCGCACTGCCTGCCTCCAGATGCTCCTCCCATTGACCCAAGTCATTCTGGCAACGCACCCGCCAGATTCCGCAGAAAATAGACTCCTGAATCTCACTCGCCCTGCCGTCAGCCTGCTGGATACGCACGGAAACTTCGCCTTCGCCGAGCAGCGTATTCAAAAACGTGAGGTCGTCTGCGTTGAGCGTGGATAAATCCCATCCCAGCACGTCCTGTTTTACGGGGATTTTCTGGCTAAGCTGGTGGCGCACGTCGGCTAACAATGCCATCACCGCCGGGCTGTGCGGACAGTTTTCCAGCCTCGCCATGCTGGGGCTGCTGTTGACCTGGCAGGTGAGGGGCAAGGGATTCATGCTGAAGCTATCATCGCCCGGCTGGGTTCCCGGTCCCAGCAGATGAAAAAAGGTATCACTCATCTTGCAGGCTCCGGGGGATGCGTTCTTCAACGAGGGGGCGCATCAGGTTGAGCAGGTCGGCCCACGGGTGGATGCCACTGAGAATGCCGCGCAGCTCGCCGTGGATAAATACCAGCGTGGCCGGGAAGCGAAATACGCCAAAACGATCGCCGATAGCCTCGCTGTGCTCGAGATCCGCCATAGCGATTTGCCAGTCAAACTGGGGAAACTCGCGGAGCAACTCGGCAATCATTACCGGGTTATCGCTGACTTCCGGCGTGCGGCGGGGATCGCTACTGAGCAGCACCACGCCATCACGCACACGCGTTACCCAGTCATCCAGTTCAGATGCGGTCAGCGGTTGCCAGCCGCGCGCCAGCATGCGTTGCCATAGCGTAGAAAATGGTTTGTCATTCAACATGTTGCTTATCTCTCCAGCGTTACACGATACTGGCGAATACGCACGCCTTCATAGTTTTCCAGCGACAGGCATTCATAGTTCAGGCAACGCGTTTCATCGATTGTCTGTGGCGCGATGCCCCACGCGGCCAGTTGCCTTAGCGCGGCTTGTTCTGCCGCCGGGAGCTGAGCGCGCGCGATGTCGGTCAGGCTGCCACCATAGTCGTCCAGCTGCACCGGCTGTAGTCCTACGAGGGCGATGTGGGCGGGCAGATGACCGCGAATCTCCGCCAGAGCAAGCACTTCGGAGAAGCTGTTCTGATGCAGACTCATTTTTTTGGCGCTGAGGTAACTGGGGACTTGTTCACCAGCGTAGGATTGCAAAGTGCCTGGCGCGAGTCCGTAGTCGATGGCGTCCAGCAGCAACAAATGGCTGGCCTGCTCAACGTAGCCCAGCAGATTCAGCCCTTGCGTGCCGCCGTCGACAATCTCTACCCATTCCGGCCAGTGATAGTGGGCGTACAGGCGTTCGGCAACGCGAATGCCAAATCCTTCATCTGCCCACAGCAGGTTGCCTAAGCCCATCACGATGACGTTAGGTTCGCTCATGACGCCTCCTTATCGCGCTGGCGTTTGGCAAATTTGTGGCTACGGTAGCCGTTGATCATGGTTGAGATGACGGTATCGTCAGACATGATGTCCTCGCGGATAGCCATATACACATGACCGATGATGAAGGCGGCGATGAACCACATCCCCAACCGATGCCAGCTGTGGATATCGAGAGAGTTACCGCCGGTCCAGTAGAAAAACTCCGTCACATAGTGGAAGGGGGTAAAAATGGCGTACTGGCTATGCTCGCTGTATAAGGCAAAACCGGTGAGGATCATAAAAACTGAGAGCAGGAAATAACCGAACATCGCCGCCTGCGCGACGGGGTTATGGCCGATATCTTCTCCCGGTTTTTTTTCCAGAAACAGATACCAGCGCACCACCGAAAAGGCACCCTGCCACCAACTGCGACGCCAGACAGGCACGATAAACAGCTCGCGTGAATAGCGATTGCCGACGAAGGCCCAGTAAATGCGACCCAACAGTATCACCGTAAACACCATGGCTGCGGCGAAATGTACTAACCGGATGTCGCCCATGTAGAACAGGTAAGTGGCCTCGCCGTTGACCGACGGCAGTGGTCGGCCAATGAAGTATCCGGTTACCATCAAAACCAACATGCAGCCCACTGTCAGCCAGTGCCACAAGCGTACGGGCGCTTCAAACACATAGTGGCTGACGGCGGTATCACGCGCCTCCCCGACGCGTGGGGATATCTTTCCAGTCATCGTTCCGTTCCTTAACGCTTAGCGAACCTGGACTGCGATAAGTTCGCTGCCGTCGTCGCCGAGGACGTGGGTTGAACATGCCAGGCAGGGGTCGAAGCTGTGCAAGGTGCGCAGGATCTCCAGCGGTTGATCCGGTATCGCCATTTGGGTGCCCATCAACGCCGCCTCGTAGGCGCCAATTTGCCCCTTCGGATCGCGCGGGCTGGCATTCCAGGTGGTCGGCACCACGCACTGATACACGTCGATCTTCTGGTCGCGAATCGACGCCCAGTGACCAAGTGCTCCGCGCGGCGCCTCGGTAAAACCGATCCCACGGCACTGCTGCGGCCAGCTTGCAGGCTCCCATTTTTCGGTATTCGCCGTAGCCAGATTGCCGTTTTTCAGGTTGGTCATCAGCTTGTCGAAGAAATATTGCAGCTTGCTCACGGCCCACTGCGCCTCGTGCGCGCGGCACAAAATACGCCCCAGCGTCGACTGCATACCCGACAGCGGCAGTTTGAGTGCGGACATCATGCGATCGACGGATTCAATCGTGGCGGCATCCCCTTTGTGATAGGCAATCAGCGTACGCGCCAACGGTCCAACTTCCATTGCGTGTCCGCGCCAGCGCGGGGCTTTGATCCACGAGTAGCGTTCCTGTTCGTTGAGCTGCTGGATATCGGTATCACTGCCTTTGACATCGCCGGGGTTGTACCAGGGTTCAGTAATCCCCTCGAACGGGTGACGACCTAATTGATCGTCCGGATAACGGTACCAGGCATGATCGACAAACTCCTGAATTTGCTGCTGATCGGCCAGATCCACCGGCATGACGTTGTTAAAATCACCGTTAATGACCGCGCCGCCAGGCATCAACAGGCTCTTCGCGCTGAAGTCGTTGGCAATATCCGGGAACGCGCCGTAGCTTAAGACGCACTTATCAGACAGCCCGGTGCCAATCTGGCTCCAGGGTTTGTTGAACTGGCCGATAGCCAGTGCGTCAGGAACCATGACGTTGTTGATGAAGTCGGCGGTGCGGGTGATGATCGACTGTACCAGGTTAAGGCGTTCCATATCGACCGCACCAACCGCGCCGCTCTGATCGATATTGATAGCGCATGGCATGCCGCCGACAATCCAGTTAGGATGCGGATTCTTGCCGCCAAACACCGTATGGATTTTGATAATCTCGCGCTGAAAATCGAGCGCTTCCAGATAATGGGCAAAGCCCATCAGGTTAGCCTCTGGCGACAGTTTGTACTGCGGATGTCCCCAATAACCGTTGCGGAAAATCCCCAACTGACCGCCGTCGACAAATTTCTTCAGGCGGTTTTGTACGTCAAAGAAGTAGCCCGGGGAGGACATCGGCCAGGCTGAAAGGCTTTGTGCCAACTGTGATGTTGCGCGCGGGTCGGCTTTCAGGGCATTCAGAACGTCAATCCAGTCCATTCCGGCTAGCTGGTAAAAGTGGACCAGGTGGTCGTGGCACCACAGCGTCGCCAGCATAATATTGCGAATGATGTTGGCGTTGTCGGGCACCTTGATGCCAATGGCATCTTCAATGGCATAGACCGATGCGAGCGCATGTACGCCAGTGCACACCCCGCAAATTCGTTCGACAAACGCCCAGGCATCGCGCGGGTCGCGCCCTTGCAGAATAATTTCCAGTCCACGGAACATGGTGCCGCAGGACACCGCGTTGGTGATGATGTTCTGCTCATCAATGTTCACCTCACAACGCATATGGCCTTCAATGCGCGTAATGGGGTCGACAACCAGGCGGCGGCCGGCATTATTGACCGTATATCCCTGGGTTTGATACGAATTGCTCATGCCTGTTTATCCTCATTGTCTGGCGACTGTTGTCCGGCGTCGGCTAATTGCTGTTTGTGGCGGTTATGTTGATTGACGGCGCTGGCGACTGCGTGGACACCGACGCTGGCGGCCACCACGCCAAGCGCGGTGAGGCCCACGGTATCGGCGGTTGAATGCGTCCCCATCTGCGGGATATCGACCACGCGGCTGTAGAACGAACCGCGATCCCAGAAGCCATTCTCCGAACATCCCAGACACCCATGACCGGACTGGATGGGGAAAGAAACGCCGCCATTCCAGCGGGTGGTGGAGCAGGCGTTATAAGTGGTAGGCCCTTTGCAGCCCATTTTGTACAGACAATAGCCTTTTCGGGCTGCGTCATCGTCCCAACTCTCAACGAACTCCCCGGCGTCAAAGTGGGCGCGGCGGTAGCATTTGTCGTGAATACGCTGACCATAGAACATCAGCGGACGCCCCAGACGATCGAGTTCAGGCAGACGATCAAACGTCACCATATAGGTAATGATGGCGCTCATGACATCCGGAATCGGCGGGCAGCCGGGCACTTTCACGATTGGTTTATCGGTGATCACCTTATCGATCGGCGTTGCCTGGGTTGGATTAGGCCGGGCGGCCTGCACGCAGCCCCAGGAGGCACAGGTTCCCCAGGCGATAATCGCGCTGGCGCCTGCCGCAGCTCTTTTTAGCTTTTCAATAAACGGTCGCCCGCCGCTGATGCAGAACATTCCTTGTTCACCCAGCGGAGGATTGCCCTCGACGGCCAGAATGTATCGGCCGTGGTAGCGGCTCAGAATGTCTTCAAATACCTCTTCGGCCTGCGTTCCGGCGGCGGCCATCAGGGTGTCGTCGTAATCAAGAGAAATCAGGGAGAGGATGACGTCTTTGGCGAGTGGGTGAGAGGAGCGGATAAATGATTCGGTGCAACAGGTGCATTCCAGCCCGTGGATCCAGACGACCGGGATCCGAGGTTTGTTTTCCAGCGCCCAGGCTATTCTGGGCGTCATTGCGGCTCCCAGCCCAAGCGATGTTGCTGCGAGGCTGCAATATTTGAGAAAACTGCGTCGACTCACCCCTTTGCGGCGCATCGCCTGATAAAAGGTCTCCTCGTTATTCGTATTCATAACACGCGTTTCTTCCCCCGTTGAGTTCTGGCCACATCGCCAGCGATAATCTAAAAAAGCCTATCCGATCAGCAGGGAGAAACAATGCAAAGTGTAGGGTTATGTCCTATTGCGATATTTTCGTGCCCGTTACCTGTTTTTCACTGTCCGGGAATAAAAAAACGCACAGGGGGAGACCGCCCTGTGCGTCGGGTTTATTGCGGAAGAACTTAAACCCCAAGGCGATCGCGTAAGCTGTAATATGCCGCCCCCATGGCGGTAAACGGAATGCGCAGGCTGCGCCCCCCTGGGAACGGGTAGTGCGGCAGTTTGGCGAAAGCGTCAAAGCGCTCGGCATCCCCGCGCAGCAGTTCAGAAATCAGACGTCCTGCCAGGTGGGTACAGGTCACGCCGTGGCCGCTGTAGCCCTGCATATAGTAAATGTTGGTATCAAGACGGCCAAACTGCGGCATGCGAGATAGCGTTAACAGGAAATTACCGGTCCAGCGGTAATCAATTTTTACCCCCTGCAATTGCGGGAAGGTTTTCAGCAGTTTCGGCATTATCAGACGTTCAATATCGTCCGGATCGCGGGCGCCGTAGACCACGCCGCCGCCGTACAACAGGCGGTTATCACCGGTCAGACGGTAGTAATCCAGCAGATAGTTACAATCTTCCACGCAGTAGTTTTTAGGAATCAGCGAGCGCGCCATCTCCGCAGACAACGGTTCGGTGGTTAATACCTGTGTGCCGCATGGCATGCTGCTTTTTGCCAGCGCAGGCTCCAGTTTGTCGCCGAGGTAGGCGTTGCCCGCGACGATCACAAAGCGGGCCGTAACCTGACCTTTTTCGGTGCTGACCACCGCCGGGCTGGTGTGCTGGATACGGGTGACCGGCGACTGTTCGAAGACGCGCCCGCCGTTCAGACGAATGGCGTTAGCTTCGCCAATCGCCAGGTTCAGCGGATGAATATGACCACCGCTGTGGTCGAGCAGCGCGCCGACATAACGATCGCTGCTGACTTCGCGACGAATTTCGCTGCTGTCTAACAGTTCAAGCTGCGTGTTGCCGTAGCGTTCCCAGTTCGACTTCTGCTCCTCCAGCGTTTCCATCTGCTTGTGGTTCAGCGCCACAAACAGTCCGCCGGGGCGATAGTCGCATTCGATCTGATAACGCTTGATACGTTCGCGGATGATATTACCGCCTTCAAACATCATGCTGCCAAGCATTTTGGCGGCGTCCGGGCCATAGGTGCGCTCGATGACGTCGATATCGCGACTGTAGGAGTTCACCAACTGACCGCCGTTACGTCCGCTGGCCCCGAAGCCAATACGTGCGGATTCCAGTAGCACTACGTCGTAACCCATCTCCGCTAAGTGCAGGGCGGAGGAGAGACCGGTATATCCACCGCCCACGACGCAAACATCACAGCTAACCGACTCGCTAAGGGTGGGAAACGGTTCGTACTGATTGGCGCTTGCGGCGTAATAACTGCTGGTATGTTCAGTCATGATTAAGGCTCCAGGGAGATCCAAATGGTTTTCAGTTCGCTAAATTTTTCCAGCGCATGCAGGGACTTATCGCGCCCGTTGCCGCTTTGCTTATAACCGCCGAACGGCACAGTCATATCACCATCGTTGTAGTTATTAACGAAGACCGAACCGGCCTTCAGGCGACGGCTCATGCGGTGGGCGCGCGACAGATCGCGGGTCCAGACCGCGGCCCCCAGGCCGTAGTCACTGTCGTTGGCCAGCGCCAGGGCTTCGGCTTCGCTGCTAAAACGGGTGACGACCAGCACCGGGCCGAAGATCTCATCGCGGCTGACGTGGGCTTGCGGGGCTGTATCGACAAAAATAGTCGGGCCGATAGCCGCTGGGTGTACGTGGCTGCGACCATCCAGCGCCAGCGTGCCTTGCGCTTCACCGTCGCGAATAAAACCGTGCACGGTGTCGGCATGCGCGTTGTCGATAAGCGTGCCCATCGTGGTTTCCGGATCCAGCGGGTTGCCCGGCTGCCAGTTTTTCGCCTGCTCTTTCAGCAGGGCGATGAACTCGTCGGCAATACTCTCTTCCAGTAACAGACGCGTACCGGCGATACAGACCTGACCCTGGTTATAGAAGATGCCTGCTGCAGCATTGGCGGCGGCTTTCGGCAGATCCGGGCAGTCGGCAAAAACGATGTTGGCACTTTTACCACCGGCCTCCAGCCAGACGCGTTTCATATTGCTGTCGCCAGCGTCTTTGAGCAGTTGCTTGCCGGTGCGGGTCGAGCCGGTAAAGGTGATCACATCAACATCCGGATGCTGCGACAACGCCTGGCCCGCTTCGTGGCCATATCCGCTCACCACGCTGAGAACGCCATCTGGCAAACCGGCTTTTTTTGCCAACGCAGCAAGGCGAATGGCGGTCAGCGGTGATTTTTCTGAAGGCTTGAGGATCACGCTGTTGCCTGCAGCCAGTGCCGGGCCAAGTTTCCAGCAGGCCAGCAGCAGGGGAAAATTCCACGGCACGATGGCCGCAATGACGCCTACCGGCTCGCGCACAATCAGCGCCAGATCGCTCACCGAGGTGGTGGCCACTTCGCCATAGACTTTATCTATTGCTTCGGCGTACCAACGGATGGCGCGTGCCGCGCCTGGAATATCATCACGCAGGCTATGGCGAATCGGTTTACCGGTGTCGAGCGTTTCCAGTAGCGCCAGCTCCTCGTGATGCTGCTCCATTAAATCGGCGAACTTGTGCAGGACTGCCTTGCGCTCTGCGGGTGATGCTTGCGACCAGTCTCCGCGTTCAAACACGGTGCGGGCTGCGGTGACCGCGCGGTCTACATCCGCTTTTTTGCCGCGGGCGACTTTGGCGAGCGGACGTTGTCCTGCCGGATCCTGCGTAATAAAGGTTTCGTTATCGGCGGATGCGCAATATTCGCCGTTAATAAATAAACGGGTCTCCGGCGAATAATGGCTGGCTTTTTCACGCCAATATTTGAGATTCTGAAAGTTCATAGCTACTCCTTTTATATCAATAAGATAAAGTTCGTTGCTGATCTTTTCAGGCAAAATCAGGCTGCACGATGCCCCAGGGATGTACCCTGTTAATGCGCGTTATTTAAGAAGGCCTGAGAAACTCAGGCCGCTACTTATTAGAAAGTGGTAGGAGTGTGGGCACTGATGATGCGGCAGATCCCTGCCGAGGTGTTGCTGAAGCTGTGTGGTATACCGGTGTTAATGGCATAACTTTGCCCTGCAACAAGATGATACGTTTGACCGTTGATGGTCAGTATCACTTCACCTTCCAGTATTGTCCCAATCTCTTCACCCTGGTGTTTAATTCTCTCCCCGGTTGTCGTACCTGGCTGATAGGTTTCAAACATCATGGCCAGCGTACGATTCGGATTTCCGTTGTGTACCAGCTTCATGGATACTCCCTGACTCCCGATCTCAATCAAATCATCCTGATTGATAACCACCTGCGGTTCGTCAGGCTTTTCCGGTTCCGCGAAGAACTCGGAGAGCGACAGCCCATAAACTTTCAATAGCTTTTGCAGCGTACTGATGGCAGGACTGACTTTATCCTGCTCTATGGTGCTGATGGCGCTATGCGTTAACCCAGACAGTTCGGCGGCACGACGCTGTGAAAGACCCAATTGCTGGCGGATCTCTGACAAACGTTTACCCGGCGCCAGGCCGTCATCGCTCATAATTGCATTTCCTTAACTGTAGTGGTCAGAGTCGCTGTTTTTCAGCGAGGTGGTTCTGACAAGCGGTGATAAAACCTTCAAGTAACAAACGCGACAGGGCGTATTCGCTACTGTTCCATTCCGGGTGCCACTGCACGCCAAGCGCGAAAGGATGGTCGTGAACGCTGGCTGCTTCCACTAATCCATCCTGCGAGCGTGCTTCCACGCGCAGTTGCGGGCCAAGGGTTTTTGCGCCCTGACCATGCAAGGAGTTAACCCAAAACGTGCTGCAACCTGGTATTAGCTGAGATAGCAATCCTCCCTGTTGAACCTGGACTTCATGAGATGGCGCATATTGCTGCTCCACCGGGAGTTCCGCATCTTCACGATGTTCCAGGAACTGTGAGTGATCGCACAGGCGACGATACAGAGTCCCGCCAGTGGCGACAACTAATTCCTGTAAGCCCCGGCAGATGGCGAAAATGGGAATGCGCCTTTCGAGCCCGGCGGTAATTAGCGCCATGCTCAGAAGATCACGCCCGGGATCGGCGTCAGACTCATCGCCATTTTCACCATAAAGGTGCGGCTGCACATTGCTTGGGCTTCCTGGCAGGAAGATACCATCCAGTTTCGGTAACAGCGCGTTCAGTAATTCGGGTTCCGCAAGCGCATGGGGAATCGCTATCGGTAATCCACCGGCGTTTAATACTGCATTCAGGTACTTTTCTTGCAGAGTCTGGGTCTCGTGACCCTTAAGCCTGTTCCTACACATCACTACACCAATAACTGGCTTGTCAAATATATTGCCCATGATCGACCTCACGTTTTGGAATAAATTATTGCCAAACGGTTCCTTGTTATGCCATTCCGTTCATTATTTTCTCAATCTAGCAGCGGAATAACCTTCTAGCAAACTTAATTTAACATTTGACAAACAATTTGTTTGCATCCAGAGTCGAAGAGTGGACATTATATTTAACAGTCAAATCACAGAACAGCTTACAGGCCAACGGCGGTGAATCATGGAAACCAATATCGTAGAAGTTGAGAATTTTGTTCAGCATTCTGAAGAGAGACGAAGTAGCGCGTTTGCGCGTGAAGTTAAGCAGTATCTGGAGCGCTACCCCAACACGCAGTTCGTGGATGTGCTGTTAACCGACCTGAATGGTTGTTTTCGTGGTAAACGCATTCCCGTTGCGGGATTACACAAGTTAGAGAAAGGCTGCTATTTCCCGGCATCCGTTTTCGCGATGGATATTCTTGGCAATGTGGTCGAAGAGGCGGGATTAGGCCAGGAGCTTGGCGAACCGGATCGGACCTGTGTCCCGGTGCCTGGCACGTTAACACCTTCGGCCGCCGATCCGGAATGTATTGCGCAGATGATGCTGACGATGCTGGATGAAGATGGCGCTCCCTTTGACGTTGAGCCGCGGAACGTACTTAACCGACTCTGGCAGAAACTTCGCCAGCGCGGTCTGTTCCCCGTCGTAGCGGTAGAGCTGGAGTTCTATTTACTCGATCGTAAGCGCGATCCCGAAGGTTATCTGCAGCCGCCGTGCGCGCCGGGAACGGACGATCGGAATACGCAAAGTCAGGTTTACTCGGTTGATAACCTGAACCACTTTGCTGATGTGCTGAACGATATCGATGAACTGGCCCGTTTGCAGCTGATCCCGGCTGACGGCGCGGTGGCTGAAGCCTCCCCTGGGCAGTTTGAAATCAACCTCTACCATACCGATAACGTACTCGACGCCTGCGATGACGCGCTGGCGCTGAAACGGCTGGTACGGCTGGTGGCGGAGAAACATAAGATGCATGCCACGTTTATGGCAAAACCTTATGAGGAGCATGCCGGTAGCGGAATGCATATCCACATCAGCATTATGAATAATAAAGGCGAGAACGTGTTAGCCGATGCGAATGGCGATGATTCCGCGTTACTTAAGCGTGCGCTTGCCGGGATGATTGATCTGATGCCCGCGTCAATGGCGCTGCTGGCGCCGAATGTGAACTCTTATCGCCGCTTCCAGCCGGGGATGTATGTTCCGACCCAGGCTTCCTGGGGGCACAACAACCGTACGGTGGCGCTGCGCATTCCCTGCGGCGATCGTGATAACCATCGGGTTGAATATCGCGTGGCGGGGGCTGACGCCAACCCGTATCTGGTGATGTCGACCATTCTGGCGGGGATCCTACATGGTCTGGATAACGAGCTGCCGTTGCAGGAAGAGGTGGAAGGCAACGGCCTGGAGCAGGAAGGGCTACCGTTCCCGATCCGCCAGAGCGATGCGCTGTGGGAGTTCATGCAAAATGACAGTCTGCGCGAGTTGCTCGGGGAGCGTTTTAGCCATGTGTATCACGCCTGTAAACACGATGAACTGATCCAGTTTGAACGCCTGATTACCGACACTGAAATTGAGTGGATGCTGAAAAACGCCTGACAGGAAAGTGGCCCGGCGGCGGAATGTTTGTCGGGCCTGTACGCATTGTTTGGTCATTGAAAAAAAGAAGTCGCATCATGCGGTCTGAGCGGAGCCAGCCCGTCAATATTGCAGGATCACCTGCCATTTCCCGGATGTCGCGTAATGGAGCGGCTTGCGACAACGGGTCTTCAGATAACCGACAGAGTTTGTGACGAGGAAATGTGATGATGCCAATGTTTAAAAACCCGCCCCGCGTGAGCATCCATGGCTCCCGCAGTAAGTACGGACCGCATCTGTGCCGTGCAACATTGACGCCTTTCTTTTGGCTTTCCACCCCGACACGACCCAGGTCTGCTGTACCCACGTTTCGAACGCAGATCTGGGCCCGTGGCGGGGAGGAAAGCTATGTCGACTAATTCTTCTGTGGATCTCGCGGCCCAGCCGGGCAAAGCACAGTTGCGTAAATCCCTCAAGCTGTGGCAGGTGGTGGTGATGGGGCTGGCCTATCTCACACCGATGACCGTATTTGACACCTTTGGTATTGTTTCGGGAATCAGCAATGGCCATGTTCCGGCCTCCTATCTGCTGGCCCTGGCGGGCGTGCTGTTTACCGCCATCAGTTACGGAAAGCTGGTACGCCAGTTTCCACAAGCCGGTTCGGCCTACACCTATGCGCAAAAAGCAATCAACCCGCATGTGGGGTTTATGGTCGGCTGGTCGTCACTGCTTGATTACCTGTTCCTGCCGATGATTAACGTCCTGCTGGCGAAAATTTACCTTTCCGCGCTGTTCCCGGGCGTTGCGCCATGGATTTGGGTGGTGATGTTTGTAGCGATCCTCACCGCGGCCAATTTGAAAAGCGTTAATCTGGTGGCGAACTTCAATGCGCTGTTTGTACTGGTGCAGGTCGCGATAATCGTGGTGTTCATTGTTCTCGTGGTGCAGGGGCTGCACAAAGGCGAAGGGGTTGGGACCGTCTGGTCGCTGCAACCGTTTATCAGCCAGAATGCGCATTTGATCCCGATTATCACCGGGGCGACCATCGTCTGCTTCTCGTTTCTCGGTTTTGATGCGGTAACCACGCTCTCTGAAGAGACACCGGATGCCGCGCGTACCATTCCAAAAGCAATTTTCCTTACCGCGCTTTACGGCGGACTGATCTTCATTGCTGCCTCGTTCTTTATGCAGCTGTTCTTTCCGGATATTAGCCGATTTAAAGACCCGGACGCGGCGCTGCCGGAGATTGCGCTGTACGTTGGCGGCAAACTGTTCCAGTCTATTTTCTTGTGTACGACCTTTGTGAATACGCTGGCGTCAGGTCTGGCGTCCCATGCCAGCGTTTCGCGTCTGCTGTACGTGATGGGCCGCGATAACGTCTTCCCGGAGAAGTACTTCGGCTATGTCCATCCGAAATGGCGTACACCCGCGCTGAACGTCATTATGGTCGGGATTGTGGCACTCTCGGCCCTGTTTTTTGACCTGGTGACCGCCACGGCGTTGATTAACTTTGGCGCGCTGGTGGCCTTTACGTTCGTTAATTTGTCCGTGTTTAACCACTTCTGGCGTCGTGAAGGGCGTAAGCATACCTGGCAGGAAAAGTTGCACTACCTGGTATTGCCAATGGTCGGCGCCGCCACCGTTGCCGTACTGTGGGTGAACCTGGAGGTGACATCGCTGACGCTGGGACTGGTATGGGCTGGCGTGGGGTTGGTGTATCTCGCCTACCTGACCGGACGTTTCCGCAAGCCGCCGCCGCAGTTTGACGCCGCGAAATCTGAGCAGGCCTGGGAGTGACTTTTTCCAAAGGGTGAGTTATCAACCAACTTGTGAACTCTGTTAGTCACTAAAGGGGCGAACTGCCAGGGTACGCCCCTTTTATTCATGTGCGTTTAATCAGAATGAAATCAATGATCACTTTTAATTTGCTTACATGTATCCAACCATCTGGTTGCATCAATTTTCCCGTTTGCCAGATATTGTTGCTGGTTCTGCCAGTGCGCGGCGAGGAATGGCTTAAGGCCTGCAAGACGTTTGTTCAGTGTGAGCATTTGATCGAAAATCATCACTTCATGTTTCAGACCTTCCTGACCATAAAGCGTGGCTGAATCAACCAGACTACTGGCGTAGTAACTCGTCAGCTGTTGCAGGCGATCTGTTTGCTCACCAAGTTTTGTTTTTCGGATCGCGCAATTTTTATCACTGTCATCTTTATCCTTACACAGCAATTCATAGTTGTGATTGAGGAAGTCAAGAAAGCGGCCATCATCCTGCAATTTTGTGCAAAGGAAGGAACCGAGGTTAAGGCTGGCGCGGATCGATTGTGCCCGTTCTTCCTGTTGTTGCTGATTACTGGCGCGGAGCTGATTTTCCAGATCCTTCAGTTTCTTTTTCAGCTCTGTGTCTTCAATGCCTGATGCCAGGCTTCCCAGCGCTTTTGCGGTGTCTGTGGGGACTTCTTTGCTCTTATCTATACCTGGTTTATCTGCGCCGAGAGCAGCCCAATTTTTCTCCAGCTGTTTCACTCGGTCTGTTGATGTAATGGTCGGAGAGACCAGTACCAGACGCAGGCCGGTGGTTTTGCTGGTGAAAGGATGGGCTTCATCGTAGTAGTTAATTTCTTTACGGGTCGCGCTACGGATCTCTGATTCATTCGAGATGACGCTGCCTCCGCGAACCACAAAACCACCAGCCTGGCCGTGAAGTCTGTTGATTTTATTGAGATAAAATGGGGTGAACATCATCTCAGAGACGTTGCCCAGCATATCGTGTAGGCCGAGGGGGTTAGGGTTCAACAGCCCAATGAGCTGTACTTTGCCGTTAGAGGACTGCGACCCGGAATACCACTCGTAATTTTTCATGTCATCCATCGGATAGTGGGAATCACGGAATTCCGCACTGTTTACCTTGAGGCCGCCGCGTGCTGCAAATTCCCATTCTACTTCAGTGGGCAGACGTAAAAATCCAGGGTTGCCATCCTCTTTCGGTAATTTGTCGAGAGCATTCGTGCGTAACCACTGGTTATATTTATCGGCAAAATTTACTGCATCGAACCAACTGATATTGGTTTCTGCGATGCTTAACTTACGTGATGGCGTGGGACAGGTACCGCTGGTTAATGCCTGGTATTGCAATGCTGTCAGTTCATATTTGGCCATCAAATAGTAACGACCTTTGTTTTTTTTGCTTTCGGTAAAGCTACCGGCGATGAAGGTTGGATAACTGTGTTCAACAAAACCCCATTCTCCGCCATCTTCTCCTAAGGTGATCGGCATATCATCCAGAGGACCTGAGACCGGGATTTCTACCTGACGGAAAACCATGGAGCCTTCACAGGGCATGGGCAAAATAATATCTTCGCTATCCGGCTTGGGGTTATAGATTTTCTCTGCCCACGGTTCGGCCAGCACGGGTGACATCTTCACCAGCAGAGTCAGCGCCAGCCAGCGTGATAATGTGGAAGGGGTAAGGGTCATGGACGTTCTCCGCAAATGATAAATGCCTTGGGCAAGTAGGAATAAGGGTTATGCCTCGCGCAGGCTCTGCGCAGGTTCAATATTAATTGCGCGCCAGGCACCAATGCCGGCGACCAGTGTCGCCACGATGATGGTGAGTATCAGAGCGACGAGGCCGTGCAACGGGGTGATCTTACAAATCATCTGACCTGTTGCCTGACTGCCCGCTAACGCCTGGTTAAAGACCTGACTGGCTAAGAGGTAGATCGCAAAGCCGCCGATATAAGCCACCAGACTAAGCAGACAGCCTTGAAAAATCACATAGGCACCCACTGCCGGACGGGTAAAACCGAGCAGGCGGAGGACAGCAATATGTTTACGTTTGCGGTCAACATTCGCGATAAATGAGCCAATAAGTGAGGAAATACAGCCAACCAGTGCAGTGGCGGCAATGGTATTAAAAATAATGCCCAAAACCCGATTGATGCTTTTCACATTTTCTATATCAGCCAGACGGCTGGTGGTTTCGATGCGCTGCTCCCGGAGATCGCGCTCAAGGCTGGCAACCTGATCAATATCGCGGGCGTATAATCTGGCGCGTGCGTAGAGCGGTGGTTTACCGTCAAGCTGCGCACCGCTGGTCATCCCCAACCCAGTTACCGCATAGCCATCGCGGAAATGTTCAAGCGCAAGCAATAACGAAGGCTGGGTAAAGATTGCGGCACGATTAAAATAGGTCGCAGGCAAAATCCCCACGACGGTAACGCTTTTTCGTCCCCATTCCCGGCGTTCATCAAGCATTCTGCCTACTCGCAAAGAGAGCGAATCACCAACACTGACCGCTAATTTACGTGCGGCTTCTTGGGTAATGACAACCTCGTTTTCCTGATGGAGTTCAAGGGACTTGAGTAAAGGGTCCCCTGAGTCTGTTGGAATAACTTCAGCATTCTCAATGAAATGTGTGCTGTCTGTTTGCAGGTCAGCAAGCGTATTTAGTGAACGCGTTTGTCCGATGGCGAAACCCACATCGGGTCGCTGCCGTAACTCTTCGATCCAGTTTTGGTTGTAGCTGCCGCTACTCAGCATACGGATTTCCAGGTTACGAGGGTCACTGGCCAGATCTTCTTGCAGCTGGTTCACAATCCCAAAACGCAAACCGAAAAGAAGTAATAAAGGTGCGATAACAGCGACGAGAGAAGAGACGATGCAAAAAGAAATGATGCGATCGTGCCACAGGTCTTGCATAGCCAGGCGGCCCAGCAGTCTGGCTCGGTTAAAGGACAAAATAGGTTCCTCCCTGTTCGTGATTCGACGATGCCACTAACGGTTCAGGCTGGGCAGTTAAACAGGGTAAATTGAAATGTTGTACCAGTGGCCAGTCATGGCAAACAATCAGCGCCATCATGCCTTCCTGGCGGACCAGTTCAATAAACAGGCTAAATAATTTCTTTGCGTTGTAAGGATCAAGTGCGGCTGTTGGTTCATCCGCCAGTACCAGTTTTGGACGGTGCAATATCGCACGTGCGAAAGCGGTTCTCTGTCGTTCACCAAACGACAACTGCGTTGGATATTTGGCCAATAATGGCGCAAGTTTGAGAGCATCGATTACTCTATCCAGCAGCGCGTTGTCGGGGCGTAATCCCAGCAATTGACACGGCAGAAGGATGTTATCTTTGACGCTCAGATAGGGGAGCAACCCCCCATTTTGTAACACAAAGCCAAGCTGACGGGCGCGAATACCCGCTAGTTTATTATGTTGTTCATCCTTTATCAGCGTTGCGATATCAAATTGCTGTGCACCTTCTTCCAGCTCGAAGCACCCGATTTTACTGGGCTGCAGTAATAAGCCGATGGCTTCCAGTAGCGTGCTTTTACCACATCCACTTTCACCTGTGACCGCGACCACCTGGCCTGACCGCAGCGTGAACTGCGGCAGGTAAACCCGGTGAGCATGACTGCCCTGACCACGAACAACGCACAACTCTTCTATGCGCAGCATCAGGGCATCATTTCCAGTGGGATGGGATAAACGCGATCGCGTGGATCGCTTCCTTTTGCCAGCTCAACCCAGCGATCAACATCGGCGTTATATTTTTGGTAATGACGCAGTTTGGATGACAGCGTGCGGATAAATTTCTCCTGTGACAATCCATCCCAGCTTTTCCAGGTCTCTTCGTCGAGGTTCAGGACATCGCTCTTATAGGGAAGATCGGCCAGATATTCTCCCAGTACACCCAGATCGCCAATGCGGGTATTGTCCTGTTGTTTCAGCTGGTTAGGATCAGCGCCCATTGTTGCTGCAACAGTACGCAGTTGCTCAAACATTTTGGTCGGTGAGATCATCCCCTCATTTGCTGCTTTAAGGATCTGGCTGACAGCATCGCTTAAGTCACTTAGCTGACCTTTGGTCAAGAGAACACGAACGTCGGTGGTAGGAATGTTTTGCTTAATCAGGTCGCGGTCGCTAATCCATGCCTGAAAGACTAACGGGGCTTGTGTGCTGTTACGCTTACCCAGATAGGCCAACTGCATGGCATGTCCAATTAATGCCGTATCCTGAAGCAGCTTTTGCTCCGGTGTCAGTTTCTGTCCATCGTCTTTCGCGTAAAGCGCACTACCAATCGCAGCATCACCCATGTAAGCAGATTTAACCTGCTCAGTAATGGCGGAAGCTAGCGCATCTACCTGCTGGCCAAACATCTTAAGATCACCGGCATTTACGGCCTGGTAAAGGTTGGATTGGGTACTGTCAAAATTGGAGAGATCGCGGTACTGGCTTTCGGCTTTGGCATGGTTATCTTTGCCGACTGATGTTTTTAGGTGCAGCGTATAGATAGCAATACCGCGGTTACCCGCCTCAAGGCGAAGCTGGCTGGCATCCAGACCGGTACCTGACAGTTTGTTGCTGCCGTCAATAGCACCTGCATCGGTAATCAGGACCATGTAACGTGCGCCAAACGGGCTCCAGTCAATGTCATCAATAGCTGATAGCACGCCGGAATACGCATCCTCGTCATACAAAGAACTGGAGACTTTCGCTTCTTTTAAATCAGCGACCTTCTTCAGGAAATCCGCACCATCTTTCACATGGTTAGGATCTGCGTAAATCTTTGTGCGGTACTCAAGGCCCGGAACGGCTTTGGTGTTTGAACGAAATGAGATCAGCCCAAACTTAACCTGCCCATCCAGATGCTCTTGTTTGATCTTGCCATAGATCTTATTAACCGCTTCTTTGGTACGTTCAATGTAAGGCCCCATTGAAATGGTTGAGTCAATAACGAAGACCACCGAGGCGTTAAACCCTTTCAATTGATTTACGTTATCTTCTTGTTTTTTAGCCGTTTCAGCTTTACTGACGGAGGCTACGTTAAGCAGACGAGTATAGAAGCCATCTTCAGTCATGACCTCTTCGCCGCTCAGGATTGGCAGCAGATAAAACTGCTTTTGCAGATCGACAAAATACTCGGGCTCTTCAGCCTGAATACCCTCGGCATGGCCGTCCCGTTTTAACCTGGCGCGAAGCGGGGCAATCAGCGATACGGGATCGGGGGCAGAGAGAATATCATCAAGGCTTTTTCTCTCTTTAAAGAACAGCAAACGGTCACGGTTTGCCGGGTTGGTAAATGCCAATGTGAGCTGCATTTTCCAGTCGACTGTACATGACTTTGGCAACCAGCCAATAGTTTTACCAAAGCTATCCGGCCCGACCTTAAGCCAGCTCTGGCCGTTTGCATCTTCTTTTTGATAAACATACAGGCTGCTGAAGGCTGGCTGTAGCTGACCTTTATCATCACCTGCGGTAGTCCCAAGTTTGCAACCCGGGGTAGTGAGAACACGTTGATATAACGTTTTCTTACCTTCCTGGAGCAGAGGTTTGTCGCCATCAGCGGCAAATACATGCCCGCTGAGCAACAGGCCACATAATGGCAGAGCCAGACGACTCATCGGATTCCAGGTCATTTTCCTAGCTCCTTAAGGCGCTGTTTGGCCGTTTGGTTGTCAGGCTCCGTTTGCAGAACCGTTTCGTACCAATATGCTGCAGTATCTTTATCTGGCGCTTTGAAACATTCACTTGGCTGGTGGTATTTCGGGTCGTATTCACCTGCGTACACGAGCGCGATTTTGGTATCGCCACCCTGGGCACGGTTAGCATACAGACGCTGTGCAACACCACATTTTTTAGCCTCTTTTGCGGCCTGGATAATGGTCAGTAGTTTGTCACTGTCGAGCTTTTCCTGAACACAGCTCTGGACGAAATCAAGCTCGTTCTGGCTGTTCAAACCCTGTGCAGAACAGGTACTATGAGCGACAGGCTCTGGTGCGGAAGCGGGTGCAGACGCCGGTGTTTCTTGCTGTGCTTGTTCAACGGGGGTGACTTCCGGTGATTTATCCCGCCCTAAAAACCACCACAGCGCACCGGCAATCACGACTAATGCCAGTATTGCCGCTCCAATGACAGGAAGACGGGAGGGCCCTGATTTCGCCGGAGTTCTCACTTCAGTATGAATAACCGGCTCTACAGGTTCAGGGGCAACAACGGTTTCTGTCGCAATGACGGGCTCAGAAGGAACTTCTGGAGTAGCCAGCATGCTGCTGCCGCTATAGTTGCCTGTTTCACCTCTTGCTTCAGAAGAGAACAGTTCGTCGCGCGCCAGCTGTAACGTGGTATTGCGTGTTTCTCCAGAATCCAACTTGATCTGAATTTGTACCTGGCTTGCTGTCGCCAGCAATGGGTCAAGCAATGTTGGGCCAATACGAAAACCGCTACCATTATTCAACGCATAACCACCGTTCATGGAAAACCAGTGTTGTGCCGGGCTCCAACTGCCATCGGGTTGTAGGTAGTTCTGCTCGTTATTGCACAGAGTAAAGGTCAGATTAGTCAATATTGCGGTTTCACCACGCAGGCGGACCATTAGTTGTGCAGTACCTGGCTCTGCCGGCTGGCAGGCGATGATTTTAGCTAGCATGGCATGTTCTCTTGTTTCAATTGGCTGATAATCTGACCAAGTTGACGATTCTGTTCGAAGGAAATATCCCGTGTGGCGCTATGACCCGCATTGTCCAGGATGACGCTCATCAAAGCAGAAAGCCAGTCACCCAGATAGGAAACGCCGGGCTGTGGTGCGACGGCGGCGAGTTGTGGCAACTCATCGTTAGCGAGCTGCTTCTGACGCAGAAACACTTTATTTTTCTCGCCAACATAGCTGTTGGGTACCTTTTCTGCTGGCAGCGTGAGATAACCAAACCAGGCAATAAAATCACGTATGGTCAGTTGAGCACGTAAAACCTGACGTGCTCGCATGTGTACGCGGGTTGTTTCAGCCTGCTCTTGACCCGCCAGGGCATGTTTCAATGTCCCTTCCAGATCCAAACGTGTGGCGGCGGTGATTAGCTCTTCGCTGAGTTGATTCATCAGCTCACTGCTCATGCCCAGTTGACGCCACTGCAACGGTTGCTGCGGCAACTCCCGTAGGTGGGCTACCCAGGCTTTAAAGGCCTGATGCGCGAAATCATCATCCTGGCCTACACGTTCCGTTGCGGCAGTTGCTGGCGCATCAACAACGGCGGTTTCAACAGGTGTAGTCGCAAAGGGATCGCTGGCAAAGGGGTTTTCAGCGAAAGGATTACCACCAAACGGGCTGGTTGCGAAAGCATTGATGGTCGGGCTTTCGCCTTCGGTTTGCGGCGCCTGGTCGAGGTCGCGAATACTCAAATAAATGTTGTTGAGCTCCTGAGTCGGCAGAACCAAGCGTTCGATAAGCTCCCCCATATTGTGGGAACATGCAGACAAGCCCTGCCATAACTCTTTGGCAATTGCTTGTTTTTTCACAATCTGCCCATCACCGTCTTTTTCGTACCACCGACCAAGGCGTTGATCGCCGGTTTCCATGCGACATTGCAGCAGTTGTTGCTGTAAACGTTTTAACTTGAAGTCGAGATGGGCGACGCCGCGTAATGCTTTAGTCAGGCGCGACATTCCACCGTCGTTGAGTTCGAGCATTGCCTGCCAGGCTGCTTTCGGTTCTGCAACGTGCATATTCACATTTTTTCCGCAGACGAAGGTACTGCCCATGGTATCGAGTACATCATGGTAACGATCGCTGATACCCACTTCCAGGAGTCGCTCCTGTCCGGCATCCCCTTCAAGCCTCAGGAAGGGGTTATCGAGCCCGGGTTTGCGTACCAGGAAACAGTTGTTGAAAGGCTGGTTGGGTGCCCATTGTGGAAGCCATTCATAGTGCGAGAAACGCTCCAGTAAAGTCATGTGCATCATACCTTCCCAGCCTTCTTTTAACTGGCTTTCGGTATGTTGCAGGCTGTTGACGATTCGCATATCACACATGGTGATTGCCCAGAACAGACCCGGGTTGCGGCCTCCGCGCTCTTCGGCACTCTTACCCTGGGTTTTCTCTACCCAGCGGTTTAATACCGGACCCACATCAGCAACGTCGCTCTGTTTGGCTGAGCTGGCGCATACGACAAGCGCATTCATTTCCTGGTTATCGGTATAGCGTTCGAACAGGTAAGCAACTTTTCCGCGAAGCAGGAGCTGCGAAATTGCGTTAAGTCCATCCCGGCCAGCCTGTTCAAGTGCAGTGATCTTGAGACGACCGCGATAGCCAGGGAAGTCGAGCAGATCAACCTGTTCCACAACGCTGTCGGTTTCAACTTCTGCCAGAGGAAAAATCAGCTCTGTGGTTAAGGCCGCCAGTTCCGCCTGCGTTAAGTTGGCGCTACCAATTTGTTGTTCTTCTTTCCAATAACGGATCTCAACGTTGCGATCCTGGCTGGAGCCCAGCCTGTTCAGGCTATCAACGTTCATGATACTGCCGCTGCTATGGTCAGTCAGCGTTTCCAGTGGGGCAAATACCATCCGGGTATGGTTCAGTTTCGCCAGTACATTGGCTAATGAACGGTAGGTTTCTGTGAGGGCTGGCTGTTCTCCCCACAACAGGGAAAAGAGCTCTGCACGATCATTTGGGCTCAACGTCGGGGCAATTTTCAACACCTGCGGCCACCAGGCGTGTTCAAGCTTCTCAACTGACTTTTTAAAGGAAGCGTTAAGGTAATCCCACAAGGCGACGACATCTTCCTGGCTGACGCCGTTATATTCCTGTACCTGCACAGCCCGCTGCAGGAATGGGCGCAGGCGCTCTTCAACCCGGCTTTGGTCAAGCTGATAGCTCAATTGCTCATGGTTGAAGTCGTTAAACCACGCGTTGGCCAGAATCTTAGCCAAATCGATTTCACTGAACAGGCGCAACGGCACTGGGTATCCAGCCGGTGCGGCGGGCGCCTGACGGGTAAAGCGAGTGACCAACCCCGTCGCTTCTTTACCTCCGCCGACAGGGTTAACCTCTTTGATAAAGTCAACACGCCTTTCGCCGTAGAGTGCTTCCAGCGACCCATTGCTACCAGCGGCGAGCGCTGAAATGAGGTACGATTTCCCTGCCTGAGAAATACCGAAAAAACCGACGGTCATCGGTGTTTTGGCAACCTGAGTCAGGCTATTGGCCAGGTTTCTCGTACGCAGCAAACTCAAGTTGAGTTTGTCTGCTTCGTTGTCTAAACGACGTGAACCGGGGCGTACGTTGTCGACCCATCCGAGTGCGTCCAGGCATCCCTGAGCGATAGCAGCCCAACCCTGAGTGAGAGATTTTTGTTCGCTATTCATTATTTTTTAACACTCCCGCTATCGAGCCAGTGACGGCTATCAATGAGCCCTCTATCGGGCATCGTATTGAGTTCCAGATCCAAATCACGTTTGCTAAATGACTTATCGGTGTTGCTGCTGACATCGGCGATCGTCAGGCGATCGCTAATCAGTCCAAGTTGACGAGCTCGTTTACCCTTATCGATCGCCAGTCTGACTTTGAGATACGGGGAGCCGTTATCCGTGGACTGAGCCGAAGAGAATTTTTTACGTCCTTCTTCGCTAAAACGTAGGGTATACAGCGGTGCAGCAGTCCAGCGTTCTGCATTCAACTGGCGATAGCCTAAGCGCAGGTCGCCACGCATAACGATGCTTTGTGTGGTTTTCTCGCCATTTTCCTCGGTGATAGCCGGAAGCTTGATCTGCCCGTTTTCAGACTCGATATGTTGATAAACGATGTCGGCATCGCGAATCAGGTTATCCATATCAATGGTGCCGATATGGCGAATCGTTGAATACGGTTTCAGCTCTGAGGTGCGGAAATGGAAGTTAGGAATGCTATGGTTTGCACACAATTGCGTGAGCATGGCACCCACTGAAGCCGTACTTTTCGGATCGTCGATATGACCGTTTTTATGGAACGGATACCAGGTACCAGTCTGATAACCATGTAACGGCAGAATACGCCCTGGCGGTAACGGAAGGTTGCGACGAATAATCGCCTGAATCCCAGGTAACTGAGACGGCCGGCCGGTGAGTAGCAGCAGATCGCAATGATAATAAGACAGCACTTCACAGAGTGCGGTCAGGACTTTATCGATGCTGAACTTACCTGCACAGAGATCGCCATGGAGTTTGGCGAGGGGCAGATTAAGCATGATATCCGCGAGCTTAAAGTCGGTCGGACCTCCCGCTTTCTGAACTTCTCGGCGCACGAATCCTTCGACTTCATCACGAATACAACCGACTGGTAGCAAATCGCCGACACGTTGGTTAATCAGGGTATGCGTTTGTTCATCAAGCGGATCATAATGTTCGTATGTTCCCAGGATATGTAATGCGAGCGGGACGAACAGCTGCAGGCTTAGCTGTTGGCGAAGCACGGCTTCGGCTGCACTAATATTCTGCGATCCGCACAACTGGGACATCAATGTTTCAGTGGACATCACACCGACTTCACGCAGGGCTTGCTCAAAAGCGGGGAGAACGTATGACTGAATAACATCCAGCAAAATGTCATCACCTGCGATCTTAAAACTGTCGCGAAAGCGCTGGTTGGGGATGATATGTACGTTAGTACCACCACCTGTGTGCCCATTATGATCGAGGCGGTAATCGGTGATCACCAGATCGGTGGTCCCGCCGCCAATGTCAATTGACGCGATAGTGATACTTTCACGATCGGTACGGTCTGGTCGGCCAATTGCGTCGAAAAACTCTTCCGGATGACCGGCAAAGTTCTGATTAATCTCGGTGTACAGGTAAACCAACTGTGCACAGGAGGCTTCGTCCCACTCTACCCTGATTTTAGGTAATGGGATCTTGATGTTAGCTTCCGTATGCTCTTCTTGTACGTCTTTGTACGGATCGTTCTCGCCGTTGTGCCAGCGTAACGATTTCCACACCAAGCTGACAGCCTGACGCATGCGTTCATCCAGCACACAGCGTTCAGCCATGGGCATACCTGGTGGAACCGTCAGAATAATATGGCGTAGCTGACGCGGGATCCCGGCGTGTCCCTGACGAATACGCTGCTCCGGGCTGTTAATCTGGCTAATGGCCTGGGTCAGAACTTCAGCCAGCATAAAGGTCATCAGCGAACTGCGTGAGTAGCGTGGCGTAAAGACGGGGATGCGATCCATCTCATCTTCAATGGTGTGCAGGGCTTCGCCTCTTTCATCGATCAGGTTGGCAAACGGTGCCGCCGTTGCCAATGGATTGCTGTCCTGCACATAGCTGCCATTAAAACGCCAACCCTGGCCATAAAACTTCTCATCCCACAAATAGCGTTTAGGGCTGGATAGACCCGTTGAACCTTCGCTGCCTTTACGACGAGCCGCCAGACGACTGGCTTCACCACCAATACGTGCGATAGTTGGCCACTGGAACGCGTCGTGGCGGCCGCTGCGTACAGAGCAGTGATCTTTGCCGAAGAAGGCTTGCGAAAACTCGACCCTGCTTTCAAAAGGATCGGTATAGATATGTTCGGGGGCGCTGAGATCACGTAGTTTCAGCACATAGTTGTGCCTCATGCCTGAACCTGATTGCCCATGATCTTCAATAAGAATGCCACAGGTGCGCGAGTTGCCCACGTCGAGTATCAGGTCGACGGCGATGGGTTTAATCGCATTGGTTTCCTGATTGGCGATCACTCTGAACTGCGGCAGTTCAATGACGGGTTCAGTCTGGATTTGCAGACCTTCGACTGGAATAGCCATCAATGATAGAAGGTTCAGGTAATGTGCCAGCGGGTATTGCTGTGCAAGTTCCTGCTCACGCTCGTCGATATCCCGGCCTTTGCTCGCTTCTTTGAATACTTCTTTGAGCCAGTCGGTTATCCAGTCCTGCGTCAGGTACCAATTTAGGGCATAGGTTGCTGTCGCGACGGCGAAGGTTGCCCCAGCATTCACATCTTCCTGGTTCGGACTGAGATCAGCGGCAGCCTGCTGTTTAGCCATAATACGGGTGTCGATCGCCAGCGTCATGCGATGGCTGTGACCATCTAAATCGGGTTCTGGTAGTTTGACTAAACGAAAACGAGCCCAGTTTAGCGGTCCCTCCTGGTACACATTCGGTGGGCTAAAGCGAAACAAAGGAAGCGGTAACCAGATGCCGTCGAACAACTTCAGGCTCTGTTCGACAGGGATATCGTACTGGCTTTTTGCCTTCTCGATGTTATCGGGGGTCGGCTGATAGAAATAGTAATCGCGCTGCTCGTTGTAAATTAAACGGGTGAGTACACCGTTTGCTAATTTGACAAATTCGCCAGCAGGCAGGCGGCCAAGTGACAATCCGAAATCCATAAACTGGATCCCAGAGTCACCCACGAGGGTAATTTGACGATCGAAAGATACAATCTCAGGCAACATAGTTATCTCGTCCCTGTTCAGGAATTAGGTTGAAGCATGCGAATAGGGAATGTTTTTTCCCCATCATTACTGCCAATACAATCAGCGTGGCCAGCAGCGGCTGATTTGCACTCGATTGTCGGTACAATAAAGTTTGAACCGTCGCTACATTTCATCTGCTCAGGATTGGTGATACTTAGCGCCCCTTGCTGCACATTGCCGCTGGCAGGGCCACGGCAGGTCACACCGCTGGACTGGCGTATGCTGACGGTGCCATTACCCTGGGCAAAGTTATATTGCAGTTGCAACGGTCGCCCGGTGAGCTTGTCCTGAATACCACCATTCACGCGCCATTCTCCGTTAAGAAACTGCGCTGGGCCATCGGGAAGGGCCGGAGGAAACGTCAGCGGTGTGCCCTGTGCTGGGATGACTGGCTGCGTGGTGACTGGTTGAACTGTGGGGGGCGTTTGAGCGTCTGCGGCGCCAGGTACAGCAGGAGGTGCTGGAATAGTCGACGCATCAGCGTTGGCATCACTTGCAGGAACAACTGGGGGAATTGTGTCGTCACCGACCTGCGTGGTTGCTGTCGCTGCCGGAACGGCTGGCGATGTTGGTTCCAGAGCTTGCTGCGCATCGACTGCAGTACCCTCAGATATACCAGGGATGACAGCTGAACCCACGACGGTTTCTGAACCTGTGCGGGAAACCTGCGTTGTTACATCGGAAACGCCTACGGCTGGACGTTCGATGGCAGGAGCCGTATCGATCGCCGTTTTATCCGTGGCGATGGCTGGGAGTCCCGGAATGGAGAGTGATGGTACGCATCCGCGTAGTAGACCTAACAATAATGCCAGCAGCAGCAATGCAAGTAGCAACCAGAGTAACCAACGCCAGCTCCAGCGTCTGCGCACTACGGTATATACATCAGGTGTAACAGCTGGGGTTACAGCGGCGTCTACAGGAGCCAGAGGGGTTGAGGCCGCGTGAGGGGGGGCTGGTAGTAATGCTGGACTCAGCCAATGCATAGGGTTACGTTGTTCGCCTTCCGGATGGACAAATCCCCAAAAGGTAATCACCAGGATCCCGTTTACGAGGTACACAAATTCATAATCCGGGAAATGTGTGACTGACTTCAGCAACTGTGCGAAGACGCGGCGATCGCCCCCAGTCCTGTTTTGCTCAGCATTGAGTAACTGTTCACTTAACGCCTGCACTGACATTTGAAACGCATTAAATTGCTGGCGTGCTGATTCCCGCTCCGCTTCACTCGCACCGCTCCAGGGGATGACATCGCCAGGGAAGCTGCTGTACCAATCGGTTCTGTCACCACCCTGATCGTTTTGTGGGATAGCTAAATGACGAGCCAAATCGCGCCCTGCGTCAAGACGGTAGATTGCTTCACGTAACTGGAACGCCATCTTAAAAACGGGATAGCCCGTTTCACCCAGAGCCTTAAATGAGGAATTATGCCCGGTACGCAGCAGTGGTCCCTGAATCGAATTTCGCATTGTCTAAACCTTGTAAGGCTGTGATTTAACAAAAGCCACAGTGATGCAGGCTATTTTTTACTCGCGCCAGGCGTCCATTCAAAACCCCAGCCATAGTGCTTATCCAGCGACTTCCGGTCAGGGAAGAAACGGTCCAGACGCTCAACCGTGATATTGCCATCGACGTTTTTGAGTCTGGCTATCGCCGCAACGTTATTGCGCTGATTGCTGTCAGTCAGCGTGGATATAATGGGGGGTTGATCGGGTACATAAATCGTGATGGTGGCATTGGTCCCTTGCCAGTTATCGGCACCGCCGTAAATGAAGCTATAAATCAGCACCTCATCAATATCCTGCCAGTGGCTACCATTAATGAAGAGCCATTCACCATCTTGATTGTTACCTTCACGAAGATCTTGTTGCAGCAACAGATAAGGCGGTTTGTCATAGTTTCCCAGGAACTTACTCAACGCTTCGGCACCACTGATCTTGCCATTTTTAAAACGAATAAAGGCGGCGATATCGAGGTCGATAGGCTCTTTATGGCTTCCCTGTTGCCAGGTCAGGTTAATTTTAATACGCCCAAAATCTTTGCGTTTCTCCAGATTTATGCTGGGGTTTGCCTGGGTTAAGTTCGTGCTGGCTGGGGCTACAGCAGGTGCAGCGGTAGGCACATCGTGATGCAACGGAGGAGGGGGCGAGGTTAAGGAATTTTTATGCCACCACCACCCGGCACAGGCGATCAGCAGCAACAAGAGCAGCAATAATAGCCATGGCAGGAAGCGTCGCCACCACGGGATAACGACCACGGGAAGTGGGGGCGCTTCACTGATAATGGCCCAGTTAATCAGCACAGGTTCGCCACCTACGCTATAGCAGTTAAGATCGCGCGAATGCGTTAACAGCCTTTGTAAGGCATGTGCTGAATGTTCTTCGCCGCGTGCGAGTAACTGCTCGATCAAACCGGCCAGAACATCATGGTACTGCTGGCGTTTACTCTGGACGGAGGCTTGTTCCGCCTCGCTTAGCGCAGAAAAGGGCTTTGCCAGCCCCTGGCGCTCAGTCCACCATTCCAGATGTCCTTGTGAACCACGGCGAGCGGTGGCGTAGAGTAGCGCCAAAGATGGCGGAAGATGACGGTGTATGATCGCAACCGTCTCCTCGTAGATTGTCAGAGTCGCTTCATCAATAGGCGCAGCAGTTGTTAATCGTTGCATAACCGAAATCATTATTGTTGTGAGTTATATGCGTGGTATGCATACAGTTGTATATCAGCAAGCCAGAGCCGTTTTCTTCAGCAGCAGAAAAAGTGGCCAGGGGATTTGCGCCACTTTTAGGGCATCCTTAGCGAAGGGTATTTGCTTCCTCCAGGACTTTAATTTTCTGCTTGGCTTCTGCGACTTTTTTTTCAATTGCAGCAATTTCGCTTGCGCCACTGGCATGCTGAGACTGCCGTTGCAAGTCCTGCAATTGTTGAATTTCCTTCTGGCGTTCACTGCTTTTTATTTTGCTGGACTTCAGCTGTGCAAGGGTCTGTGACAGGTCTGAACGCACGGCATTTAACCTTGCTTGTTCATCGGCCAGCTTCTGATTGACGTTCTGCTGTCGGTTTTGGGTATAAGCCTGCTGTTGCTTCGCCGACTCATTTTCATACTGGCTGAGTCGAACCTGCTGCTCTTTTTGATCAACCTGCTGACGATAACCGCCGGATGTGGCGCAGCTTAGTTTGGTAATAAAACTCGGATCTTGTGCGTGTAAATCACAGTCCTGTGGCGATGTGGTACAGCCGGTAAGCACAATTGTGGCGAGAAGCAGATATTTTCTCATCAAATAATCCATAAATTGATTCAAATAACAACACGTTACATTTCAAAACGGTCCCAAAAAGGCCGATAATCCTATCGGCCTAAAGCTTTTAGCCCAGAGAAATAGCCTGGCGTTGTTCGTAAAACTCGTTCGTTTCTTTTTCCAGGTCGCTAATCTTGCTATTCAGGCTACTGTACTCTTTGTTTAAATTAGCAAGCTTGGCTTTCTCTGCAGATGTGGTAGTAGTTTGTCCTTGCAAAGCGACCTTGTAGGCAGACTCTTTGTCTTTCATACCTTTCACGGTCTCTTTCATCTTGCTGATGTTGGCGTCGATTTGTGCTAATTGTGTTTTGGCTCCTGCTTTATCAAAGCCAGCCTTATCTTTTTGGATGCTAATTTTGGTTAAGGTTGCCTGGTTTTCACTGATAACCTGTTTCATAGCAAGGGTAGATTTTTCTACTGCAGCGGTATCTTTGCTGATATCCGTATCCATTGCCTGCAGGCGATCGGCTGTGGAGGCATAATCTTTTTTCAGACCATCAAGATAGTAGTTAGCCGTCATACCCGCAGCGCACCCAGCAGCACCACCAATGGCAGCACCTGCAATTGCTTTCTTGGTGTCGCCAGCCAGAGCACCAACCACAGCGCCAAGCGCAGCACCTGATACCGCACCAATGCCACAACCTTGCGCGCCAGAAGCACTAAAAAACTGGGATTGCTCGGTGGTTGTCAGACGTGGATCCGGTTTTGCTCCTGACAGCAGAGTGCTTCCAGTATTGGCGCAACCGCTCAGCAGTAATGTTGCGGAAATTAGCAGACAAGCAGTATTTCGGTTAAAAGAGTTCACTTTTTTTCCTTAAATCATAAATTAGCAACGATAAAAAGCTGTATGGTGATTAAATTTCGCATAAGTAACGATTTCATATAGGGCAAAATTAAATTCTGTATTTTTTATGACGTGATAACTTTTACCCCGGTAATACAATAGAATCAAAATACTAAGTGGTGTATTAATTTCGTGTTGTTACTATTGGTGGCGAAATAAAAAGCATCCACTTTGTTTTATAATTTTTTTAATGTGAACTATTTGTTTTTAAATGATTTATGCTGTTTACGTAAACGAAGTTGTTGAGCCTTCATACGGAGTAAGCCATGGTGAAATGATCAACAGTGCGGTTACCAGAGGGGCCCTTCTCACAGAACATAAAAAATTCGTTATGAGTATACCTGATTTATTCGCGATGTGAATTTATCTTAATTTAATATGCTATGTTTTCATAGAGGGTTGAATGTTGTTCATGTAGATTGATCTAAGTCAATAATAAAATGACTATTATGATTGGTAGTTGCGATAAGTGTTATCCGTGGGAACTCGATAACTTACCTGAGGCTGAACTGAGCGGCCTTTCTTTTTTTTAAGCATATTAAAGCAGAATTTTTCACTTATGTGATGTGAGTATTATCTTGTGATGACTTTGTTTTTCTTTATTCGAAATATCTAATTTTCGGATAATGAAAGTATACTTTTATTTCTCTTTTCCGAAATTACCTTCAGGCAGGAAAGAATAATTGATGATAAGAGTTGTATCCTGTTTGCATTTACCTCACGTCGTGAGGTTGCAAAACAGAATACATCCGGTAGGTACGCTATCTCTGTTTTACATGTAATCCGCCAGAATCCCTGCTAGCATAATCAACCACTAACGAGGCTGCTGCTTCGCGCAGTGAATGCCACCGCCGGCAGCCGCAATGCCATCAATATTCAGTTGAATAATCTCATGCTCGACAAACAGCTCCTGCAAAATAGCGTAGGTGCTGCGGTCAGTGCGCTTATCGCCAAATTGTGGTGCAATCACGGCGTTATTACAGAGATAAAAGTTGATGTAGCCCGCGGCGAAATTATCACTCGCATATGTCTGACGGATGGTGGTCGGCCCTTCAAGCGTCACCAACTCCAGGTGCCGATCTTTGGCATCCGTGGCGGCGTAGTCAAAGGAGGATGGATCCTGCTCAAGACCCGCCACCACCGTACCCGGATGCGTGAATCGCGCATAAAAATCCTTATGACCATCGGTAATATCTTTACCGGCAATACCCGGCAGCCAGATTATCTTTTCCAGCCCTAACCGTCGCTTAAGTTCAGTATCACACTCGGCTTTACTGACGCCTGGATTACGATTGGGATTAAGCACACAGCTCTCGGTAATAATCGCCGTGCCTTCGCCGTCTACCTCAATACCACCACCTTCAAGGGGTAGCGCCGAGCGGATAAATTCGGCCTGAGCGTAGTCGGTGACGAATTCAGCCACATCGGCATCACGTTCGTGCTCCTGCTTATTGCCCCAGCCGTTGAAATTAAATCCCACACCGCCGAGCGCGCTGCTGGTGCTTTTTACAAATACCAGCCCGGTGGATCCACAGATCGTCGATCGGGTGAACCAACAGATTGACCGACGGCCCGCACAGGCGCGCGGCGAGTTCGCTGTCTTCTTCGCGAACCAGCATATGCACCGGTTCAAATGCCGCGATGGTTTTGGCGACCAATGCCAGATTTTCTTGCACTATCGGCAGCAGATGAGGCTCCCAGATCTCTGCACTGGCACCAAACGCCATCCAGGTTGCCGTATGCGGCGCACCTTCATCCGTCATTAGCCAACTGCGGTTCTCTGCTGCGCGGGCAAGTTGACTCAAGCTGATACCAGCCATGCTGGCGAGTAGCGTACCTGTTGATGTCACCAAACCTTGTCAGATGAACGAACGTCTTGTCATCATGGGAATAACCTTTGCGTATTTTCACCTGACTGCAGGTGAATAAAATAATAATAGATAATAACGAGTGCGCGCACTTTATTTATTAAATAATAAATAAAACGTCCGTCGGTAAATTTCAGACGGAATATAGCACAGGAGATATACGTTGCAATCGCTTTATTTTATATAATGGGTAGTACTGGCTGATATTAAAACCTCTCAACTATATATTTATATATAATTTATATTTATTAACTCTGTTTTGCAATGTCAGCTTGCGCTGAGGCCCTGTCTGGCGGGCCTTGATGCAGATTGTGATCTGGCCGATTGTTCTGCTGTATTTATTAATGTCGTGAAATGCGTGGGCTATAGTAAAGATGGCCGTTATTTCTCATCATTAATAACCGTGAGCGGGGGATGTGAATGAAGAAGATACTGATGCTGGTCGGCGATTATGTCGAAGATTATGAAACGATGGTGCCTTTTCAGGCATTGCAGATGCTGGGCCATCGTGTTGATGCCGTCTGTCCGGATAAAAGTCAGGGGGACTACGTTCAAACCGCTATTCATGATTTTGATGGGGCGCAGACCTACAGTGAAAAACCGGGTCATCGTTTTACGCTGAATGCAAATTTTGCCGAGGCGCGGGCCACCGATTACGACGCGCTGCTGATCCCCGGTGGACGTGCTCCGGAATATCTCCGGCTGAATCCGGATGTTATTAAGCTGGTGCAAGATTTCAACGCTGCCGGTAAGCCTATCGCCGCGGTCTGTCATGGGCCTCAGCTATTAGCGGCGGCGGGGGTGTTAGAAAACCGGACCTGTAGCGCCTATCCGGCCTGTGCGCCAGAAGTCCGTCTGAGCGGCGGGCATTACGCAGATATCGGCATTGATCAAGCCCACGTGGATGGCAATCTGATTACCGCGCCTGCATGGCCCGCGCATCCGCAATGGCTGGCTAAATTTGTTGAAGTATTAATGAAGTAAGCAATGAAAAAAGTCGGTATAACCTGCCTGGTTATACCGACTGGACATATTACCTCTGTATGAGTGCGAACACGCCCCAACCAATGTACTCCCGGGTGAAGGCTACGTGGCGTGCTGGTGAACTCCTCAGTTGCTCTTTGACTTCCGGGGCAAATTCATCGTCCGGATTTGCCTCCAGCCACCGGCGCATCGTCAGCCATTTTGCCGCCTCGTATCTGTCCCAACCCTCCTGGTCAGCCAGTACCATTTCAACTACGTCATAACCGAGCAGGTCGAAAGATGAAACGAGCTCTGGCAGAGAAAGAAAATCGGTCACCGAAGTCGCGCCGCAAGCCTGGGCGATGCTCTCCGTTGCAGGCGTCTGACGCCAGTACGGTTCGCCGATGAGCATAATTCCGCCTGGTTTGAGACTTTGTTCCAGTTGTCTGACCGTTCCAGCGACGCCGCCGGCAATCCAGGTCGCACCAACGCAGGCGGCAATATCGAATTTTTCTTCGGCGATATAACCTGTTGCATCGGCATGAATAAAACGCACGTGCTCATTGACACCCAACTCTTTGGCCCGCAGGGTGGCTTGCTCACTGAACAGCCGGCTCATATCGATACCCACGCCGGAAATACCGTGATCGCGTGCCCAGGTGCACAACATCTCACCCGAACCGCTGCCGAGGTCCAGAATGCGTGTTCCCGGTGCCATCCGTAAAACCTGGCCTAACGTGGCGTATTTCTGTGCGGTGAACGGATTATGAATGCGATGTGCGCTTTCGCTGATGGTAAAAATCTTCGGGATATCCATCTCTCTCTCTCCTTTAGCGATTATCAAGTTGGGCGCGAACGTTGTTCAGGCCGGTCGTATTAATACGGTAGGGCTGACCATTGACGGATTTGATCAGTTTCTTGGTTCTGAGCTTTTTGAACACCTCGAGCGTGCAGTCGCAGAGCAGCAACCCTTCACGGCTATAGCATTCGACGGAAGTGACGCGGCCAGAGGCATCGCGGACGTGAGCGATACGGCCACCTTTGGCGAGAACGTGTAAGGTACGTTGTTCCTGACGGGATAAATTCATACTGGAAAACCTGTTTAATCATCATGTGCAAAACGTGCAAACACACAGCGGTGTCCGCATTCGAATTCGGCGCATTGATAACCAGTCCGGCCTGAAAAGGTCGGGAAGCTGATTATCAGATGATTACATTCTCCAGCATCAAAGCCTCGGGTTGAGTTGAAAGGTATTTACATGCTGAATCATACCTACAAGAAACAGTAGGGGAACCTCCTTGTAGTGGAAGTGTGATCTGTAACGAAAAATTGTATTTCTTTTATTTAATGACTTTTTAATTCTCGTTATGTAAATCGCATTTATTCATTAAATTAATTTAATGTTTCAGCGTCGCCAGAAACGCTATCGGTAGCCATACAGCATTGCTATTCTTTTTTTATCACCTCATTGATTAGTATGATTTACTCTTTTTGCTGGTTAATTTTGTTCTTTGATAAATGCTCCTTTATCATAATTGTGGTTTTAAATGAAATTTGCAATTTAATGTTTTTAAGAATTTTCTTAACGTGGCTAAGTGTGTATACTCGGTCCTGCAAGAAGCGCTTCTGTTATCATTAAAACTATAAGTATGTCCTTAACACCCGTATTACCTCTGCCCTGAATCTCTTCTCGGGGGAGAGGTTTTTTTTGCCTGCATATTATTTGGCTTATCGTCATAAATAGAAATTTTAATATTATCGTTATTGATGTTAAACATTATTGGTTACGACGATTTAGCTCTACTAACCCCTACGGCAATATTGAAATAGTATCACCCTGAATCTATTTCATAGTGAATAGTATAATTCTGGCTATGTTTATATGGGTATTATATAGCTTTCCTTATAACTGCCTTTTTTTCAGCGCGATAGAAGTTTTTTGCTTTTGAGGTAATTGTGATTTTGTTCACGGATTTTAGTGCGCGAAGTGGCTATTTGTAGAGAGGTGCAAACGGTTGCATGTTGCTGATACAGTATTCGTTCATTAAAAAAATATAGCGATGGTATGTCTTATGCCAGTACTAGAGTACAGGAATCTAAATGATTTCTATTATCTCATAGGTATAGGGATGCCGGTTATGACTTCTGTTAGCTTAACACCATGGGAAATAGCAGTAAAAACAGACAGGGAATATGATTTTATCAATCAGAAAGGAGTTTTTTAATCGCAGGTATAATCACTGGCCTTTTTATCTTCCTTTATATAAATCGTTGTCGTAATGCCCATAAAATCAGCGTTCTGGGATGAGCGCTGATTTTATTTGGTTCTCAGATTACTTACCCCACGCTGCATGCAGAACACCTCTCGCAGTACCTCATAAATGATACATTAAAGGATCTCCTGGAATGGATATTGTTGAACGCTTTATTAACTACACGAAAATCAATACCACAACATCAAGGGAAAACGGCGCTAATGGGATAATGCCTTCTTCTCCTGGTCAAATGGAACTGGCAAAACTGCTTGCAGCAGAACTTGAAGCATTAGGAATGGAAAACATTGAGGTCAGGGATACCGCTATAGTGACGGCAACCTTACCTGCAAATACCGATGGCACGATCCCGGTGGTCTCTTTTTTTGGTCATCTGGATACCAGTGCGGAACAGACGGCAGACACCAAAGCACAGCGCCTGCATTATCAAGGCGGGGATTTATGCCTGAACAAAGAGCTGAATATTTACCTGCGCGAAAGTGAATTTCCGGAACTGAAAAATTATATCGGTGATGACCTGCTGGTGACCGACGGGACCAGTCTGTTGGGCGCTGATGATAAAGCAGCTATCGCCGCGATTATGAATGCTCTTGAGTATCTGGTCGCACACCCGGAAATAAAACATGGGCCGGTAAAAGTGGGTTTTGTCCCGGATGAGGAACAGGGCTTGCGTGGCGCAAAAGCGTTTGATGTTGCCGCGTTTGGTGCTGATTTTGGCTATACCCTGGATTGCTGCGGTATCGGTGAGTTTGTTTACGAGAACTGGAATGCGGGCGATGCGGAAATCATCTTTACCGGCCAGTCCGCACACCCGATGTCGGCCAAAGGTAAGTTAAAGAATTCGCTGCTGATGGCGCATAAGTTTATTGCCATGCTCCCAGGGGGAGAAGCGCCTGAATATACGGAAGGGCGCGAAGGGTATTACTGGGTAAAACAGCTACAGGGTAACAGTGCCCGCACGGTACTTAAGCTGGATATCCGCGATTTCAGTGAAGAAGGTTATAAGGCGCGTATGGCGTTTATTCGCCAGCTTGCCGTCAGCACCTGTGCCCTGTGGGGGGAAAACAGCGTGGTCTGTCATTTAGCCGATCGCTACGCGAATGTGTTGAACAGTTTGCAGGGGGACGCTCACTACCCGATTGATATTGCATTCCGCGCGTATCAGAAATGCGGCATAACGCCCGCACCTGTCGCCATGCGTGGCGGGTATGATGGCGCGGTACTGTCGCAGAAAGGATTGCCGTGCCCGAATATTTTTACCGGTGCTCATAACTTCCATTCAATTTATGAGTATCTGCCGGTGCGTTCTCTGCGGGCTGCCAGTGATGTGGTGGTGGCGGTGATTGAGGAAACTTATACTGAGTTCGCGCAGCGGAGAGCTCAGTCATGATTCAGGTGTTAATCGCACTTCTGGTGATCGTGGTGGTCGCGCGTCTGATTCTGAAAGGTTACCGCGCTGAACCGGTGCTCTTCATTGCGGGCTTAGTCTTGATGATTTGCACCGCGTTAACCGGATGGGGTTCCGTATTACCGAAGGGGGTTGCCAGTACGGGAATTTCCTTTCTCGATCCTTTCGAGGTAATGCGCGATCTCTTCAGCACGCGCGCCGCCGATCTCGGCCTGATGATCATGGCGTTAATGGGATTTGCGCATTACATGGATCATATCGGCGCAAATGAGGCGGTCGTGCGGGTAGTAACGAAACCCTTACGGGCGCTGCGTTCACCCTATGTGCTCCTCTTTTTCTCCTACCTGCTCGCCAGCCTCCTGCAGTTGGCCATTCCTTCTGCAACCGGGCTTGCCGTGTTGCTGATGGGGACGATGTTCCCCATTATGCTGGGGTTAGGGCTCTCAGCGGCCTCGGCTGCCGGGGTCATTGCTACTTCGCTTGGCGTGGCTTACACCCCGACGGCAATCGATGCTATCAGGGGTTCTAAAGCAGTGAATATGGATGTAGTGGAATATGTTGTTTACCACCAGGGACCCGCCGCGCTGGCAACGGTTCTGGTTGTCGGCGTGTGCCATTTTTTCTGGCAGCGGCATTGCGACCGTAAAGCAGGGACGTTACCGCGGGAAATCGGTAGCGCAGAAGTGACTGATTCAGGAAAATCCCCGGCTTTTTACGCGCTGCTCCCCATGCTTCCGATACTGATGGCAGTAGGGTCATCCGAAATGTTCGTCAGGGGTATCAACCTGAATATTATCACCATTGTCCTCATTTCAATGACCATCTGTATGCTGATTGAATGGCTGCGGGTGCGTGATTTAAAGTCGGTGTGCGAAGGTTTCAGCCATTTCCTGAAAGGAATGGGCACTGCGTTTACCGGTGTGGTTGGACTGTTGGTTGCGGCAGGGGTTTTTGCTCACGGAATTAAAGTCATCGGCGCGATCGATCAGCTCATTCTGATGGCCGAACACGTGGGATTACCGCCGTTTGCCATGGCGGTAGTATTTGCGCTGGTGACGCTGGCCGCGGCTATCATTATGGGATCGGGGAATGCGCCATTCCTCGCCTTCGTTGAGCTCATCCCGCAAATTGCCGCCAGTATGGGCGCTAACGCCGTTGCCATGATCCTGCCGATGCAGCAGGCATCGCATATGGGACGGGCCATTTCACCGGTATCCGGCGTCGTGATTGCCGTTTCCAGCGGAGCGAAAATAACCCCATTCGATGTGGTGAAGCGTACCGCCGTACCGCTGATTGTGGGGTTCGTTACTCACACCCTGATCATCGGTATTTTCTATTAACCGTACCAGCGACAAGCCAACTTCCGGTTCATTGAATCCGGATGTTGGTTTTTTGAATTAGGCGAAATTTAAAAGCGTTAATATTACTGATACCTGTATAAAAAGCCTGGCCTGCTGCTGTGAGGCTGTCTGTCGCTCAGCGGAGGATAAAATTCGATTCCATTAGGATTTTTAATGGCTGTTTAGCGTTGGAATGGGTGTTTGTCTGGGGTGTCTGGTCAAAACTATCAGGATATTTCTTCTAATCAGCAATTTTTGAAGTTTTATGATGATCATATTTTTAACAGTAGGTGGAATTGATAACCTGTGAGTATTATTAGTTTTTATCTTTATCGTATAATTCTTATTATTTATCGCTGAGCCATCCGGGCATCAATGATTAATAAGAGTGATGTGTTAAGTTTGCAATTTTATTACATAGGGATTAATTAATCTGGATCATATTTTGATGTTTTTAGTTGTAGTATTTTTTAAAATGAAATAATGCAAGATTTACATGTAATAATGATTTATTTGGGCAGGTTTAAGTGGTAAGGGATTCAGGAAAAGTTAGTACGTTACGACACCATTATCAGGATGACCTGGAAGCGTTTACCTGGAGTGCATTGGTAGCAATTGGTATCGCAATACGGGACAGTAAGATTCATTCTAAAATGTCAGAGCATCTTTTTATTATGCAATGGCTGGCCATCGCTAAAAAAAGAAAACTCTTCTCAAGGAACGTAGTCAATGAACTTCAATGGCTAATTGATGAAGGCAAGAAAAAAAAGCCTCAATGCACAACTTAAATTTAAAATAGAATATCTATACTCGACTTCGAGTGGCGATGTATCGATGCAAAACGACTATTTTAAGTTTACTCATACGATTGAGGTGTTGAGAAATAATGGCTGGGAAAGCTTTCTGCTTACGCCAGAGAAATGGCGAGATCTGCATGAAAAGATTAAGGTAAGAGAAGGTAATTTTATTTTTATGGATGACACTCGGCTGCAGGCGTGTTTTGGTGTGCAGGGTGAGATTGTCAAACCCTTCTGTATCCGGGTATATGGCGATGTTGAGTTTGCAAAGTTAACGTTCATTAAACATAACCTTCCGGCTGAATTTGTAAAACACGTTTCAAATGAGTTTTATCACTTCCATTTTCTTCTGGTAAGTAATGCTTAACTGACGATGTGGACAATGTGCTGTTAATGCAAAGAATAGATTGATCAACTTGTAAATTTATCGGATAGAAACTACACGCCAAGGACAGCGAATGTTTACTCGAAAGTTAGTGATTGCCAACGAATGGATAAGGTTGTCTGATATTCCAGACAGTGTGTCCATTTCTTTTCGGGGCCTTCTCGAGATAACTGAAAGTACAGGTGTGCCAGACGCCAGCACGCCTTTGTTACGTTTAGAAAATGAAATGGCACCGATCACCGTCGATTCGTTGTCCTGGGTGCGGGTGCCTGTCGATAGTCAGAAAGACATTACCGTTTATATCCATAAATAATATTAATGTTGAATAGTTTTGGCCTTATTTTTGCCAATGTTAGAGGGCTGCTGTTTATCGTAGTATGTCCCCCTGAGTAATTAATTTATTACCTAAGAATGAATGCGGAAACTTTCTAATAATTAACCATTTTACAGGTTAAGGTATTGCGTGATGTGTCGATAACAATTAAGTCGTAGAGGATTTTTATTGTTATGGAGATGTTTAAATGTTAAAGAATATGAGAATTAAAACCAGCCTGTTATTATTGCTGTTGTTATTTACCTTCATGCAGTTCTTTTCCAATGGATTTGAGTTAGTTGATCTCAAAGGAAATCAAAAAAATACGTTATTACTACATAACATCATTAAGGAGCAGGATACCCTGCATAAGGTCGTTGAGGCTGTTTATAAAGTCAGAAGCGTTCGTGATAATATTCAACAACATAATGCGACCGATGCCCGACAGACAGTGAATCAAATGCAAGAACAGATGGCGTATGCCAGAAAACAGTTCGATATTTTCTGGGGTATTCCTGGATTGACGGCTGACGATCCGCAAATCGGTAAAGTCATCAGAACGGCTTTTGAGCAACAAATGAATGCTGAGCAAAAGTCTATTGATACATTAAATCAGATGCTTTCCAGCAACAGTATTATTAATGCACAAGAAAATGCTAATGCGGAACTGCTCGCGGCTCGCAAAAATTTCGATAACGAAGTGACGAATTATTACAAATCAACAATGCTGATTGGTGAGAAGATCGTTGCACAAACACACGTTCAGTTTAATACCTCGATCCTGAAAGTATCCGTGATCCTGGTCATTACGGTACTTATCTTCTTTATCTGTAATTTCTGGTTGAACCGGACCATCATTCAGCCTTTAAAAATCGTTTCTGAGCATTTTGCGCGGATTGGTAAAGGCGATCTCAGCCATCCTGTTAAGGTGTCGGGTAACAATGAAATCGGCGTACTGTGCTTAAATTTGCATAATATGCAAAAAGGCCTGCGGGAGACTGTCAGCACTATTCGCGATGGCGTTGAGTCTATTAATATCGGTATGCAGGAAATTGCTTCCGGTAATTCCGATTTATCAACCAGAACGGAACAGCAGGCTGCGGCAGTCGTTGAAACGGCGGCCAGTATGGAGCAGATTTCAGTCACAACAAAAAATAATACTGATAAGTCACATCAGGCATCCGTCATGACCAGCGAAAGCACGGAAATGGCATTGCGTGGCGAGCGTTTAATGAGTGATATGGTTGAGAAAATTCACCTGATCAGCCGTAATGCGCAAGGCGTGAACGAAATATCCAATGTTATTGATAGTATTGCTTTTCAAACCAATATCCTGGCATTAAACGCGGCGGTGGAAGCCGCACGCGCTGGTGAGTCCGGGCGTGGGTTTGCCGTTGTGGCGAGTGAAGTCCGAACGCTTGCTCAGCGCAGCGCCTCCTCGGCGAAAGAAATCAGTGAACTGGTTGCCAAAGCGGCAATTAGCGTCAAGGAAGGGGTAGAGATTGCCGAAAACAGTGGCGCCATGATGGCGGATATTGCGAAGGCAATACGCAACATTAATGTCTTAATGGAAGATATCTCCGGAGCCTCGGGGGAACAGAGTCGCGGCATCGAACAGATCCGAGTTGCGGTAACGCAAATGGAGCAAGTGACTCAGCAAAACGCCTCGCTGGTTGAGGAGATTGCCGCCACGACAGGCAGTGTGGAAGAGCAGTCGGCAATGCTATCCCAGGCTGTGGCGGTGTTCCAGGTGGAAGAAAACCAGCCTGAAATTCAGCATAATAAGTAGAGTACAAACTCGGCGGGTATCGTGGTGTGTTTGACGTGCCCGTTTATGACAGTGAGAAAGGTTGAGCTGCACATGGCTCACAGACCGCAGCTCATCAGGTGTCAATGTTGCCTGATGAGCTGCGCGAGAAAAATATCGGGAATGACGTTCTCCAGCGCGATTTGAAATCGCATACGTCATGTTGATAATAATTCTCATTATTATTGTTGTGTTGTACAGGTAATGGTAATGTTGCTTCAGTTATCAACCGTTAATCCCATTTCCTGTGCAGAAGACAGCATGAACAACACCACCGCCCTGAATACGTCCAGACGCGTAGCCCGCACCTTCTCCGTCAGCGAGTTTATGGATTTTGGTGAGCGTTACGGGATCGATTACCGTTTTCCCCTGCTGGCGCAAAAGCCGGATTTGTCGTCTTGCAGCCCCGTTCTGCAGGGTGAGGTTGAGGAGATGACGCTCCCCTGCGGGATGTGTGTCACGCACTCTGATGTGCAGGTGCTACAACCCTACGAAACCACCTCCCGCCACAGCAGTCCTCTGTATATGCTGGTGGTTCTGGAAGGCTGCGTCATCCTGACGCTCAACGGGCAGGAGCATGTGGTACGTTCCGGGATGGCGTTTAGCTCACGCCTGAGCGAGCATCAGACGATGCGTGCCCGCCATCATGCTGACTGCAAACTGCGCACGTTATCGCTCGGTCTGTATCCCGACGGCGCGTGGCGCACGGGGTTGCTCGAATCGTTGATGCGTGAGTGGGAAAGATGCGAAACGCCGACGCTTATCTGGCAGGTGCCGGGGTTTTTACTCAGCGGCCTGCAGTATGCGCAGCGGAGCACGATCGGTCATGTATCTCGCCAACTGATGCTGGAAGGGCTGATATTACAACTGTTCGGCCATGGCCTCAGCGTGTGTCAGGTCGAGAGTGGCAAGCGGCTTGCGGCAAGCGGTGAACAGCAGCGGCTGGAGGTCGTTCGTCGTCTTCTGGAGCAGAGTCCCGAGAATGACTACACCCTCAATGCCCTGGCCCAACGCGCGGCAATGAGCCCCAGCAGCCTGCGCAGCAAGTTCCGTGCGGCCTATGGCTGTTCCGTCTTTGACTACCTGCGTGATTGCCGTCTGGAACGCGCGCGCGGCTATTTACTGGAAGGATACAGCGTACAGCAGGCGGCCTGGATGTCTGGTTATCAACATGCTACCAACTTCTCTACCGCTTTTCGGCGTCGTTACGGCTTTTCGCCTGGCGATGTGCTCAAACTTTGCTAATCCATTTTTACGTTTTGCGCACGTGCCTTCCCGACAATTTGGCACTGCGCATAGGCAACCTGGCATCCTGCATAGCTATCTCCGTTAGCAAAAAGGTAATAATTCTCACTTACAATTAGACATGCCTTTGGAGATATTCATGTTCGCGAAGACTCGGTTGGCGCTAGTGGTGGGATGGGTGACCGGTAGCGTGGCTTTTCCTCTGCTGGCGCAGGAAACAACAAAAAACGATACGGTGGTTGTCACCTCGCAAATGCAAAGCGGGGCCACGAAGCTCGCCACGCCGGATATTGAAACGCCTCAGTCGGTATCGATCATTACCCGTGAACAGTTTGAAGAGCAGGGCGCAACCAGCGTGCGCCAGGCCGTGAGCTATACGCCGGGGGTGTACAGCAATCAGATTGGTGCCTCCAACCGCTTTGACTATATTGTGCTGCGTGGTTTCTCGGATGGTAGTCTGGACAACGTCTATCTCGATGGCCTGAAGATGATGGGGGACACCAACTCACACAGCTCGCTGGTGGTTGATCCGTGGTTCCTCGAAGATATCGAAGTGGTACGCGGCCCGGCTTCCGTACTGTATGGCCGTTCTTCTCCGGGCGGTATTGTCGCGCTGACATCACGTAAGCCGTCGTTTGATGCCGGCGGAGAAGTGAAACTGTTTGCTGGCAACAATAACCAGCGCGGCGCGGCGTTTGACGTCACTGGGGCGCTGGATGATAACGATCGCGTGGCGGCACGACTGAGTGGAATGACGCGTTACGCGGACTCGCAGTTTGGCCCATTGAAGGAAGAACGTTATGCGCTGATGCCCAGCCTGACCTGGCGCATCACCGACCAGACGCGTCTGGATCTGATGGCTTATCTGCACCGTGACCCGGAAGGCGGAAGCCACTCCGGTCTGCCGTATGACGGCACCGTGGTTCCACATTACGGGCAAAAGATCTCCAACACCTTTTACGAAGGCGAGGATGATTACGACAAATACGATCGCCGTGAAAACATGGTGGGCTACAACGTTGAGCACCTGTTTGATAACGGCTGGTCGGTGCGGCAAAAACTGCGCTACCTGCATACCGACGTTGAGCTGAATCAGGTGTATGCGGCGGGCTGGCTGAATGAAACCGAGCTTAACCGCGGCTACTCCGGCTCCGATGAAAAAATGTCAGCGATTACGCTGGATAACCAACTCGACGGCAGCTTTGATACCTGGCAGGTCAACCACCGTGTGCTGGTGGGGATCGACTATCAGGATCGCAGCAACAATACCACCGGTTACTACGGTGCATTCCCGCCGATTGACGCCTTTAACCCGGTATACGGCGCGCAGCCTGATTACATCAACATGTATGCGCGTGAGAAGCACAAGCTGCGCCAGACAGGCTACTACTTGCAGGATCAGATGTCATGGGATCGCTGGCGTATTACGCTCGGCGGTCGCTACGATCAGGTCAGCGTTTCTAACATTGATAAGATCAACAATACCCGCAGCGATCTGGACAAAAACAACTTCAGCACCCGTGCTGCGCTGCTCTATTTGTTCGATAACGGCTTTGCGCCGTATGTGAGTTATTCCACCGCCTTTACGCCAACCAGCTTTGCCGATGAGAACGGCAATCTGCTGGATCCGATGAAAGGCAAGCAGTGGGAAGCCGGGCTGAAATATGAGCCGGAAGGACTCAACAGTCAGTTCAGCGCGTCGGTATTCCGTATCAATCAGACGAATATCGCCACCAAAGAAGAGCCGACCGATCCGTACCGCTCGATTGGGGAAATTGAGTCTGAAGGGGTAGAGCTGGAGGCCATTAGCCAACTGACTGAGAGCTTCCGTCTGCAGGCGGCGTATACCTATACCGACATTCGCTATAAGAAAAGCAGCCCGGAAGAGCAGGGTAAGCGCGCAGTGTACGCGCCGCGTAACCAGGCCAGTACCTGGCTGAGCTACGATGTGAAAAGCGGTCCGCTGGATGGCCTGACGCTGGGCTCAGGCGTGCGTTATGTCAACGGTATTGCCAGCGATCGCCTGAATACTCACACTCTGCCGTCCTACACGCTGGTGGATATGGCAATTGGCTACGACTTAACGAATATCGGTATTAAAGGGTTGAGCGCTCAGTTGAACGTCAACAACCTGACCGACAAGCGCTACGTTGCAGCTTGTAATTCGCTCTCATACTGCTACTTCGGTGCCGAGCGCAGCATTGTCGGCAGCGTTTCATGGAAGTTCTGAGTATCGTTTTTTAGCCGGATGGCGGCGCTGGCGTCTTATCAAGCCTACAGATGCGTGCAAATTGTAGGCCTGATAAGCGCAGCGCCATCAGGCTGGGGGATTGCGGTTATTGCGTAAAACCGTTTTGCATACAAATCTGCGCGCTGGTTCTCAGGGTAAAGGCGACTTTGTCTGGGTACTGGCTGTAGTAGTTATGCTCTTCTTCCAACCCTTTCGCCTGCGCCAGACGTACCGTTTCCAGCGAGCAGGTACGGTAGATCAGGTCTTTATTCATATTGGTCTGCTTTTCACGCTGTTTATCTGCGGACAGCGCCAGCCAGCTCTCGGACAGCGAGTAATCGTAGACCACCCGGTTTCCTTTCGCCTGCACATTTTCAATGGTAATGAATTCGTCGATTTTCAGTCTTGGCTGCCCACGCATTTTTTTCTTATCTTCTGCGGCGGCATATTGGGCCAACGCATTAATATCCATGCCTGCTATTTTCTGTTTATAGATATCGACATAAGCGGCGGGCTGCTGATAACGCTGAGCGTAAGCGTTTCTTAATTCTCCATCGCTCACCGTACAACCCGCCAGAAACAGAGGTAAAAGCAGCGCCAGTTTTATTTTAGTCATGATGTTTTCCCGTTCATTATTGTGGTCCCAGTCGCCCATAACATAATAGAAAAAATGATTACGGGTGATATTTAAGGTTGTATAAACGCGGACACGATGACACAAGTTCAATAGTCTTAAAATGGCGTTACAGGCAGGAAACCCTGCCAGAATTGGCAGGGGTTTTGAACATACTGGTAAAGAATTAATGGCCGATCATTTTTGCTTTCGGGATCAGCTGGAAATACAGGTGATCCGGCACCGGCGTATCCCAGACGTTGGCATATACCGCATAACCAATGGTGGCAAACAGAATCCCCAGCACCAGTATTGTCATGGCAACACCCGACAGTGCCGTTTGTCGCCATAACGCTTTACCGCTGCCTTTTGCACCCGGCGGTGTCTGCAGGGAAAAGCTCAATGTTGAAGCCACCGGGCAGGATTCAACACAGGTCATGCAGCCAGTGCATTCCACAGTACGCACCTGAATCAGTCTGTCGACCGGGATTTTCGATGGGCAATTTTTCGCGCATTTCCCGCAATCAATGCAACTGTCGGCGTTGCGGCGGATTTTAAACGGCGAGAACAGCGAGAACAGACCAAGCAGTGCGCCGTAAGGACACAGATAACGACACCAGGCGTTGCGAATAAACAGGCTCAGGAGACTGATAACCACCACGGAGATGAGCGTGGCGGAGCCAATATGGCGAAAGAAATCGAGCATCTTCACATCGATGATGATTCCATAGGCTGACGTCAGAAAGTACTGAATCCCCTGGGCGGGCATCGACAGGGCGATATACAAGAAAAACCCCAGCAGCAGATACTTCAGGCTGAGCAGCGGGATATCCAGCCAGCGCGGTAGCGTAAAGTTACGACCGAATAATTTTCTCCCCAGATTACCGAGCAGTTCGGAAAGCGTCCCCACTGGGCATAACCATGAACAGAAAGCTTTTTTTAACAACAGGCTAATCAGGATAAACGCAACTAACAGCAGCATAGAGGCGGCATGGATGGGCGGAAGAAAACCGGTCTCTAGCGTATAGCGGAAATTCATCAAACCCGCTATCGGCAGCCATCCCTCAATACCGCCGGGCCTTGGAATATAAACGCTGGTGCCGGCGGTTTCGAAATAGCGGACCCAATACCAGAACGCCACGCCAATATAAATATTGATAGCCAGCAGGAGAAACTGGGTGGCTTTTCGCCAGCTGCTGGCGTTGCGCCAGTCATTCCACGGCAGTTTGCCCCCGGTCGTGCCTGGGCGGCGCTGCCAGCGCGTTCTCATCTTCCCGTTCATGGTTTTATAGTATCCCTCATATTTCCCCTTCTGCATTCAGAAGGCGTCATCACCGGGATATGCTAGCGCTATTCATATTTGGTGTATTTGATTTGCATCTTATTACGCGGCTGTTATTTTCTTCATGCCAATATGCCTGAAAAATAATAACAGCCCGATATTTATCACAGGTCAGATAAATACCCTGAACGGGGTATTTATTTCTCTGCAGGGCAACGATTATTCCTGATAAACCTCAACGCGGTCGCGGCCATTACTTTTCGCCAGATAAAGTGCGCGATCGGCTTTATCAACCAACTGTTTATAGTCGGGATGATAGTCATATTCGGCAATACCAATACTGACGGTAATAGAAAACGTTTCTGTCGCTGAGGCTGCCATGCGCATCTCGGCAATTTTCATACGCAGCGTTTCCAGAATAATACTGGCCTGTGTTTCATCTGACTCGACGAGCAGAATCATAAATTCTTCGCCACCGTAGCGGAACACGTAATCGCTGCTGCGGATATGATCGTAAATGACCGCCGCGACGTTTTTGAGCGTCAGATCGCCAGTATTATGCCCGAAGTTATCGTTAATTTGCTTGAAGTAGTCGATATCCAGCATCGCCAGGGTAAAAGGCTTACGCGTATGTAACGCCAGCGAGATCTCGCGCCGCATGATGGTCGGAATAAAGCGGCGATTAAGCAACTGGGTCAGCGAATCTTTACCATTTTCCTGCTTAACCAGCGCGTCGAACATTGAGGCGAGCAGGAAATGGATTTTTGCCGATAGCTGGCGTACATCCTGCAATAAGCTCATCCGCTCGGGTTCTGTCGGCTGATGCTGATGCGACAGGGTTGTTGTCAGACGACTGTCGATCTCTGCAATCAGTGATTCCATCTTATTCAGCAGATTGCTGTTGCCGAGGATATGTTTTCCCTTATGTGATAACCACATACCGAAGTCAGAATTCGCCAGAAACACCATCTCACCGAAAGGCATTCCGGTGGCGATGTTATAAATAAACTGGTTTTCCCAGTCGGTAAACGAACGGATTTGCCGCTCGCGCTCGACGTTAACGTCATCGTAAATAGTCTGTAGACGGTACTGCTCCTGCGTGTGCATAGAGTTTTGAAAACTGGGGGAATAGGAGACCGTCATGGCCTCCAGCGCAGTATCCATTGCCAGACTGCTGAAACAGATAGCATCGCTCAGCAAGGCGGGAGTGGAATCCGCCTTTGTTTTTAACACCCTGTACAGCTCATCTTTCAGCTTGCGCGCGCCGCGGTTAACCAGATCGATGGGCAGGCCGATACGGGCATGCACCACACCAATTTTGCGCTGTTTGGCCAGCAGTTGTGAGAGATCTTCGTGGGCGCTGCCAAGTACGCTGCGCAGCCAGTCAAACATGCTGCCGCTGAGGCGGGTACTGACCTGTTCTGTATTGAGGAACAATGCGCTCTCCGCATGGGAGAGCATATAGTCATAAAAAACGGTTACTAAATGGCGGATCTCTTCATCGCTTAACGATGTCAGGAGCGTGTGAACTTCAGGCGATGTTTGACGTAACAGCGCCTGCCATTCTGTAAGGAGTAATGTGTCGTTTACCGGTTCAACCTGTTCCATCTTACTGCCACTCAACGTGCGATTAAAAATTCAGGCGGTATTACGGACAATTACCTCACGATGGTCAAGTTAAACTCTCTTATCGATGGCTAATACCTTCATAAATAAGCCTGAGCGCGAAGACACCAATAATGGCGCCAATCACCCGGCTGGCAACCCGTTGGATTCGGCCATACGCACGGCGCACGGCGGGCAACGAAAACGCCTGGCTGAGAAAAATACGCCAGATAACGGAAGACAACACAATGCCGGCCCAGGCCATCAACCTGGCCCACGTTGGCGTGTCTGCGCTTAAGGTGACCGAGAAGATACTAATAAAAAACAGCACGGTTTGCGGATTAGATAAATCCGTTAATAACCCACGGCGGAAAAACACATACCAGGGGGCGGAAAGCGGCTGCTGTAGCGTTGGCATTTGCGGTGTCGCCTGATGCCGGATGCTGTTCCAGGCGAACCACAGCAGATAGGCGCCGCCGACAATCTTAATCAACGAAAAAATATCTTCACACTGAGTGATAAGCGTCGCCATGCCAAAGAGCCCGAGGCCGGAGTAGAACGCATCGCCTAAGGCGACGCCCAGACCGGTTATCACGCCCGCGCGTCGCCCTGACGCCAGGCTGGTTTGCACCACCACAAACAGGTTCGCGCCGGGGTTAAAAAAAGTTAAAACAAACAGGCTGACGGTGAGTACGACGGCGTGCAGAGGTTCCATAGACAACAATTCCTCAGATTCTCATAAAGTTAACACTATAATTTCAGTGCGCTGTCTGTTCTGAGGATCAACTCACACTGGCTATTGAAACTTTGAACAGGTTGACGCGCTGCTACCCGTTGACCGGTTTTTTCTGCGCCGCAAAATCTCTATATATTCCTGCTGAATGTGGATTTTTTATCCAGGCTGGACTAGTTATTAATCATCCTTGAATCGCGTTATGTAATGTTCAGGGATCGATGATGGCGTAATAACAAAACCTGGAGCTGGTCTATGAAAACTGGAATTAAAGTACTTATTGGTGCATTAGCTTTTGTCGTGACCAACGCATATGCCGCGGAATTTATGACAAAACTTGAATTTGAAAAGGTTGAGTCGCAGTACACAAAAATCGGTGATATCTCAACGAGTAATGAAGTTTCTGTCTCAGACGCTAAAGAAGAGCTGCTGAAGAAAGCAGAAGAGAAAGGGGCCGATGTGGTGGTATTAACCTCCGGTCAAACGGATAATAAAATCCATGGCACAGCCAATATCTACAAGAAAAAATAATACGCTACTGTAAAAATCACGATACCCGCCGGTCATTGTATCGGCGGGTTTTCTTTTAATCTGCGCCAGAAGGTGGTTCGGCTTACCCCGAGATATCGTGCAGCCGCGGTTTTATCGCCATTGAATTGCGCCAGCACCTGCTGTGGCGTGAGCGATGAGGATACCTGCGGCGCGTCAACAGCAACGGCCAGTTCCGGTAACAGCTGCTGCAGGAATTGTACGTTCAGCTCCGGCTGCGGCTCGACGCTTAAAAACAGCGCCAGGCGCTCCATCATATTACGCAGTTCACGGATATTCCCTGGCCAGCCATAATTCAGTAACGTCGGTTGACTCATACCCAGCCCTTTGCGCACAGGTTCAGAAAACGGCACCTCCAGTTCCGCCAGCGACTGTTTTAAAAAGCCTTCCGCCAGCGGCAGGATATCGGGCAATCGCTCGCGTAGCGGCGGTAGCGTGAGGCGCAAAATACTCAGGCGATAAAACAGATCGGTGCGAAATTCTCCCTGTTTTATCTCCTGCTCCAGATGACAGTGGGTGGCGCTAATCACTCGTACATCGACCGGAATCGGCTGATGTCCACCGACCCGGGTGACCTCTTTTTCTTCCAGCACGCGCAGCAGTCGGGTTTGTAACGGCAGCGGCATTTCGCCTATCTCATCAAGAAACAGCGTTCCGCCGTGGGCGATTTCAAACAGGCCCGCGCGTCCTCCCCGACGGGAGCCGGTAAAGGCGCCATCCTCATAGCCGAACAGTTCCGCTTCCAGTAATGATTCGGTGATTGCCCCGCAGTTGACGGCAACAAACGGCGGCGAAGGTTTACCGCGCCGATTCTCCTGACGGGTGAAAAACTCACGATGAATTGCCTGCGCCGCCAGCTCTTTGCCCGTGCCGGTTTCGCCCTGAATCAGCACCGGTGCACGCGAACGGGCATAAAGCATAATGGTGTGCCGCACCTGTTCCATCTGTGCCGAGTGCCCGCGCATATCCCCCAATGCATAGCGGGTGCGCAGCGTATCGCCGGAAACGTACGGACCGTTTCTGCGCAGCGTCAGACGAGTCATATCGAGCGCATCGACAAAGGCCTGGCGCACGGTGGCCGCCGAATAGATAAAGATGCCGGTCATGCCTGCTTCTTCAGCCAGGTCGGTAATCAACCCCGCGCCGACGACCGCCTGCGTGCCGCTGGCCTTCAGCTCGTTGATTTGACCACGGGCATCTTCTTCCGTGATATAGCTGCGCTGTTCAAGCTGCAAATTGAAGGTTTTTTGAAAAGCGAGCAGCGCGGGGAGGGTTTCCTGATAGGTAATGACGCCAATCGATGAGGTGAGCTTTCCCGCTTTGGCCAGCGCCTGTAGCACGTCAAACCCGCTGGGTTTAATCAGGATCACCGGAATCGATAAACGGCTTTTCAGATACGCCCCGTTGGAACCCGCGGCAATGATGGCATCACAACGCTCGGTGGCTAACTTCTTGCGGATATACGTCACCGCTTTTTCAAAACCAAGCTGAATAGGGGTGATGGTTGCCAGGTGGTCGAACTCCAGGCTGATGTCGCGAAACAGTTCGAACAGGCGCGTGACCGAAACGGTCCAGATAACCGGTTTGTCGTCGTTCACCCGCGGCGGAAGATGCGTATCAGCCATAACCATCCTAAAAAGTAAGGCACCGAGTATTAGGGTTTAGTTGTGTTTCATGAATGTTGCAATGAAACGTGAATGAACGTTTCATGAAACGATAGCTGACACGCTTTTGTGCAACAAAGATACAAGGATTTAATTTAATATATTGTTTTTAAAGGTAAATATATAAATTAATTAAAAATTAAGGTCTTTGGCATACCCCTTGCTTTAAATAAATCAACGAACGATAACAAGTTGATAACAAAAGGACGGGATATGTCTCTACACTCCCCAGGGCAGGCGTTTCGCGCCGCGCTCAGCAAAGAAAACCCATTACAAATCGTTGGCACCATCAACGCCAACCACGCTCTGCTGGCCCAACGCGCCGGATATCAGGCGATTTATCTCTCCGGCGGCGGCGTCGCGGCTGGGTCTCTGGGTCTGCCGGATCTCGGTATTTCTACCCTTGATGATGTGCTAACCGATATTCGCCGCATTACTGATGTTTGCCCGCTGCCATTGCTGGTGGATGCGGATATCGGTTTTGGATCGTCAGCTTTCAACGTGGCGCGGACCGTGAAGTCAATTTCCAAAGCCGGTGCCGCCGCGCTGCATATTGAAGATCAGATCGGCGCCAAACGCTGCGGTCATCGCCCGAACAAGGCGATCGTCTCGAAAGAAGAGATGGTCGACAGGATCCGCGCCGCCGTGGATGCGCGTACCGATCCCAACTTTGTGATCATGGCACGGACCGATGCCTTGGCGGTGGAAGGGTTAGAGGCCGCCATCGAACGTGCCCAGGCGTACGTCGAAGCAGGCGCGGATATGTTGTTCCCGGAAGCCATTACCGAGCTTGCCATGTACCGTCAGTTTGCCGATGCGGTACAGGTGCCGATCCTCGCCAACATTACCGAATTTGGCGCTACGCCACTGTTCACCACCGATGAACTGCGCAGCGCGAATGTCGCGATGGCGTTGTATCCGCTGTCGGCCTTCCGCGCCATGAACCGCGCTGCGGAAAAGGTTTACAACGTGCTGCGCCAGGAAGGAACGCAAAAGAGCGTTATCGACATTATGCAGACGCGCAACGAGCTGTACGAAAGCATCAATTACTACCAGTTCGAAGAGAAACTCGACGCGTTGTATACCAAGAAGTAACCGTCGTAGGCCGGATAAGGCGTAGCTGCCATCCGGCAATAAATTTGTACCCTACATATTATAAAAATGACGAGGACAACATGAGCGACACAACGATCCTGCAAAATAGTACCCATGTCATTAAACCTAAAAAATCGGTTGCGCTATCAGGCGTCGCCGCCGGAAATACCGCGCTGTGTACCGTAGGCAAAAGCGGTAACGACCTGCACTATCGCGGCTACGATATTCTCGACCTGGCGCAGCAGTGCGAATTTGAAGAAGTCGCGCACCTGCTGATCCACGGGAAATTGCCCACCCGTGATGAGCTCACCGCCTATAAAAGCAAATTAAAAGCGCTGCGCGGGCTGCCCGCAAACGTGCGTACCGTTCTGGAAGCGCTGCCTGCTGCCTCGCACCCGATGGACGTGATGCGCACCGGCGTCTCCGCGCTGGGCTGTACGTTGCCGGAAAAAGAAGGGCACACCGTCTCCGGCGCACGTGATATTGCCGACAAGCTGCTGGCATCGCTCAGTTCTATTCTCCTGTACTGGTATCACTACAGCCATAACGGCGAGCGTATTCAGCCGGAAACTGACGATGATTCCATTGGCGGCCACTTCCTGCATCTGCTGCATGGCGAAAAGCCGTCGCGAAGCTGGGAAAAAGCGATGCATATTTCGCTGGTGCTGTATGCCGAACACGAATTCAACGCCTCCACCTTCACCAGCCGCGTGATTGCAGGGACCGGATCCGATATGTATTCCGCGATTATCGGCGCGATTGGCGCATTGCGTGGTCCGAAACACGGCGGGGCGAATGAAGTATCGCTGGAGATCCAACAGCGCTACGAAACGCCAGACGAAGCGGAAGCGGATATCCGTAAACGCGTTGAAAACAAAGAAGTGGTGATTGGCTTTGGTCATCCGGTTTACACCATCGCCGACCCGCGCCATCAGGTGATAAAGCGCGTGGCGAAACAGCTTTCTCAGGAAGGCGGTTCGCTGAAAATGTACAACATCGCCGACCGTCTGGAAGACGTGATGTGGGAAACGAAAAAGATGTTCCCCAACCTCGACTGGTTCTCGGCAGTCTCCTACAACATGATGGGCGTCCCGACCGAAATGTTCACACCGCTGTTTGTCATCGCCCGCGTCACCGGCTGGGCGGCGCACATCATTGAACAGCGCCAGGACAACAAAATTATCCGTCCTTCCGCCAATTACACCGGCCCGGAAGATCGTGTCTTTGTCGCGATAGATCAGCGTTGCTAATGCAAAACCTCTAAATATAAAAAACAGGAACCCTTGTTATGTCTGCACATATTTCGAACGTCCGCCCGGAATTTGACCGTGAAATCGTTGATATCGTTGATTACGTCATGAATTACGAGATCACTTCGACGGTAGCGTATGACACCGCGCATTATTGCCTGCTTGATACCTTAGGCTGCGGCCTGGAAGCGCTGGAATATCCGGCTTGTAAAAAACTGCTGGGGCCGGTAGTCCCAGGGACTGTGGTGCCGAACGGCGTGCGCGTTCCGGGCACCCAGTTCCAGCTCGATCCGGTGCAGGCGGCGTTTAACATCGGCGCGATGATCCGCTGGCTGGACTTTAACGACACCTGGCTGGCCGCGGAATGGGGTCATCCTTCCGATAACCTCGGCGGCATTCTGGCCACGGCTGACTGGCTATCACGCAATGCGGTCGCGGCGGGGAAAGCGCCGTTAACCATGAAAAAAGTGCTCACCGGAATGATTAAAGCCCATGAAATTCAGGGCTGCATCGCGCTGGAAAACTCTTTTAACCGCGTCGGTCTCGATCACGTCCTGCTGGTCAAAGTGGCCTCGACGGCGGTGGTCGCCGAGATGCTTGGCCTGAACCGGGATGAAATCCTCAACGCCGTGTCGCTGGCGTGGGTTGACGGGCAGTCGCTGCGTACCTATCGCCATGCGCCAAATACCGGCACGCGTAAATCCTGGGCAGCTGGCGATGCAACTTCGCGCGCGGTACGTCTGGCGCTAATGGCGAAAACTGGTGAGATGGGGTATCCGTCTGCGCTGACGGCGAAAACCTGGGGCTTTTATGACGTCTCTTTCAAAGGCGAATCGTTCCGCTTCCAGCGCCCGTACGGCTCTTATGTGATGGAAAACGTGCTGTTTAAAATCTCCTTCCCGGCCGAGTTCCACTCGCAGACTGCGGTAGAGGCGGCGATGACGCTGTACGAGCAGCTACAGGCTGCAGGGAAAACGGTGGCGGATATCGAAAAAGTGACCATTCGTACGCACGAAGCCTGTATCCGCATCATCGATAAAAAAGGCCCGCTGAATAACCCGGCGGATCGCGATCACTGCATCCAGTATATGGTCGCCATTCCGCTGCTGTTCGGGCGTTTAACCGCGGCAGATTATGAAGACGGCGTGGCGCAGGACAAACGCATTGATGCCCTGCGCGAGAAGATCAACTGCTTTGAAGATCCGGCTTTTACAGCCGATTACCACGATCCTGAAAAACGCGCCATCGCGAATGCCATCACCCTGGAATTCACCGATGGCTCACGTTTTGAAGAAGTGGTGGTGGAGTACCCAATCGGCCACGCGCGCCGTCGTAACGACGGGATGCCGAAGCTGGTCGAGAAGTTCAAAATCAACCTGGCGCGTCAGTTCCCGACCCGTCAGCAGCAGCGCATTCTGGATGTCTCCCTGGACAGAACTCGCCTGGAGCAGATGCCGGTCAATGAGTATATGGATTTGTTTGTTATCTGAAACCCGACTCATCAGGCGTAAGTTCAACAGGAGAGCATTATGTCTTATAGCGAGTTTTATCAACGTTCTATTACGCAGCCGGAGTCGTTCTGGGCCGAGCAGGCCCAGCGTATTGACTGGCAGCAGCCGTATACGCAGATACTGGACCACAGCAATCCGCCGTTTGCCCGCTGGTTTTGCGGCGGGACGACCAATCTGTGCCATAACGCCATCGACCGCTGGCTGGAGAAACAGCCCGAGGCGCTGGCGCTGATTGCTGTGTCATCAGAAACTGAAGAAGAACGCACGTTTACCTTTCGTCAGTTGTATGACGAAGTGAATATTGTGGCAGCGATGCTGTTGTCGCTCGGCGTACAGCGCGGGGATCGGGTACTGGTTTATATGCCGATGATCGCCGAAGCGCACATTACGCTGCTGGCCTGCGCGCGCATTGGGGCGATCCATTCGGTGGTGTTCGGTGGTTTTGCTTCGCACAGCGTGGCGGCGCGCATCGATGACGCCCGACCGGTGGTTATCGTTTCGGCGGATGCCGGGGCGCGCGGCGGCAAGATCCTGCCCTATAAAAAGCTACTCGATGATGCGATCGATCAGGCTCAGCATCAGCCGCGTCATGTGGTGCTGGTCGACCGCGGTCTGGCGAAAATGGCGCGGGTGGAGGGGCGTGACCTCGACTTTGCCGCGCTACGCCAACAGCATCTCGGCGCACGGGTGCCGGTTGTCTGGCTGGAATCGAATGAAACGTCCTGCATTCTCTACACCTCCGGGACAACCGGTAAACCGAAAGGCGTTCAGCGCGACGTTGGTGGTTACGCGGTCGCGCTGGCGACCTCGATGGACACCATTTTCGGCGGCAAAGCGGGCGGCGTGTTCTTCTGCGCGTCGGATATCGGCTGGGTGGTTGGGCATTCCTATATCGTGTATGCCCCGCTGCTGGCGGGGATGGCGACGGTGGTTTACGAAGGGCTGCCAACGTATCCGGACTGCGGCGTATGGTGGAAAATTGTTGAGAAGTATCAGGTCAGCCGGATGTTCTCGGCCCCGACCGCCATCCGCGTGCTGAAAAAATTCCCAACCGCGCAAATCCGCAATCACGATCTCTCCTCGCTGGAGGTGCTGTATCTGGCGGGTGAGCCGCTGGACGAACCGACCGCCAGTTGGGTAACGGAAACGCTGGGCGTCCCGGTTATCGACAACTACTGGCAGACTGAATCCGGCTGGCCGATTATGGCTATCGCCCGCGGGCTGGACGACCGACCGTCGCGGCTGGGCAGTCCTGGCGTGCCGATGTACGGCTATAACGTGCAGTTGCTCAATGAGGTGACCGGTGAACCTTGTGCGGCGAACGAGAAGGGGATGCTGGTGATTGAAGGGCCGCTGCCGCCGGGCTGTATTCAGACTATCTGGGGGGATGACGCGCGGTTTGTGAATACCTACTGGTCGCTGTTTTCCCGCCAGGTGTACGCCACCTTTGACTGGGGCATTCGCGATGCCGATGGCTATTACTTCATTCTGGGCCGTACGGATGACGTGATCAACGTGGCCGGACACCGGCTGGGGACGCGCGAGATAGAGGAGAGTATTTCCAGCTATCCAAACGTCGCCGAAGTGGCGGTGGTCGGTGTGAAGGATGCGCTGAAAGGGCAGGTGGCGGTCGCGTTCGTTATTCCAAAACAGAGCGACAGTCTGGAAGACAGCGACATTGCCCATTCGGAAGAGAAGGCGATTATGGCGCTGGTGGACAGTCAAATTGGTAATTTTGGTCGTCCGGCTCACGTCTGGTTTGTGTCGCAGCTGCCGAAAACACGCTCCGGCAAAATGCTCAGACGGACGATTCAGGCGATCTGCGAAGGCCGTGATCCTGGCGATCTGACGACCATTGACGATCCCGCATCGTTGCAGCAAATCCGTCAGGCGATCGAGGAGTAACGTCGTGTGATGCCCGGTGGCGCAATGCTTACCGGGCCTACGTTCTAATCAACTTTCTTATACGGCCCGTGATAGTAATCAAACGGCGCATAAACCGTATCGGCCACGAACGATAACGGCACATCAACAAATAACAGCGCTAAATCGAAATAGTTATAATCGTAAGCGCCCGGGTTTTTTAGTTTATCAATATCATGGCGCATACCCACGTAATACGTATCTGAATCCTCGCCTGCCGTGCGCGCATCAATGCTGCCACATCCTGTAAGTAATACGCTGATAAAGAGCGTTGTTACCGCAACCGCCTTTTTGCTCATGCTATGACCTGGCTTCTCGCCCCGTTTTATCATAACGATAAAAAAGCGGCGTGTTGTCCTCGGAACTTAAACCACCAGGTCAGGACTCATCGTGTGAGGATGGCACATCGTAGGCCGGATAAACCACGTGAGTGGTGTATCCGGCAAAGAGGCTTTTACAGCGTGACGCTTTCGCGACGACGCAGCAGAGAAAACGGCCCCGGTCCACTTAGGGTAAATACGGAAATCAACGTGAAGCTTAGCGCAATTATCCCCAGCACCAGATACGCCCCCTGGAAACCAATACTCTCATACATTTTTCCGGCCAGAACTGACATGAAGATCATTGCTAACTGTTTGAAGAAACAGAAGCACACCAGGTAAATTGTGGCCGAGAAGCGCACTTCAAACTGACTGGTGATGTATTTGAAGCAACCGACGATCAGGAACGGTATTTCAAACATATGCAGCGTTTTGAGAATGACGACCTCCAGCGCAGAGGTGGCGAAGGAGGAGCCGATGATCCGCACCGACATTATCGTACCGGCCAGCAGTAGGGCGTTCTTTCCGCCAATGCGGTTCACAATCAGCGGCGCAAAGAACATGATAGAGGCATTGAGTAATTCCCCCATGGTCGTGACGTAGCCAAACACACGGGTACCCTGATCGCCGGTGGCAAAGAACGAGGTAAAGAAGTTGGCGAACTGCTGGTCAAACACTTCATACGTACAGGAAACGCCGACCACGTACAGGGAGAGGAACCAGAGTTTCGGTTGTTTAAATAACTCCAGCGCTAGCTTCAGACTGAATGCTGAGTTGTTGGCGCCTACCGCATCCGCAACTTTTGCAGAAGAGGGGACATCTGTTTTTGAAAAGAGCAGCAGCAATGCCAGAATGACCGCACAGCCGGAACCTAACCAGAAGACAAACTGGTTATTGATGGTGAACATAATCCCGGCAATCGAGGCGCACAGCGCCCAGCCTACGCAGCCAAACATGCGCGCGCGACCAAATTCAAAATTGCTTCGGCGGCTGGCTTTTTCAATATAGGCTTCAATCGCCGGAGCGCCGGCATTGTAGATAAAGCCAAGGTAAATCCCGCCGACAATCGAACCCAGTAAAATATTAACCTGTAATAACGGGCCAAAGACGTAAATAAAGAACGGGGCAAACATTACCAGCATTCCGGTAATTACCCACAGCAGGTGTTTACGCAGGCCAAGCTTATCGGAAAGCAGTCCGAAAACAGGCTGGAATAATAACGAAAATAGTGAAATACAGGCGAAAATGATCCCGGTGTCACCTTTACTGATATGGTTTACATCGTGTAACCAGATAGGGAAGAAGGGGAAATAGGCACCCATAATGAAAAAGTAAAAGAAAAAGAAGAAGCCGAACATCCAAAAGTTAGTGTTTTTCAAATAATACATAATGGACTTCCTTACGATGAATGCGGGCAGGGGGGAACCTGCCCGATTATTATTATTTTTGACCCCAGACCAGCTGGTAGTGGTAGCGTCCGGCACTCAGCAGGAACTCTGGTGAAACGGAAGGACTCCAGGAGTCGTCACCGCCCACGCCCATATGGAAGCCATCAATATTGACCCAGGTACCAGCCTCCGGTTGCAGCAGATGGCGGTGGCTGGTTTCCATCAGTTGCTTCTGGCTAAAGCGGCTGATGTTGAACAGGAAGTCCCCTCGCCATTGATGCGCGCCGTAGCGTAGCTCACGCGTGTTGCAGCGCAGACCGTTTTCGCCAGGGAAAACATATGGGGTGTACATCTCATCAAGCGACAAATCCCAACGATCAAAACAGGCGGCGCTCAAGCGATCCGGGTAGTTCTCATGTGGGCCGAGACCTAACCAGTTCACGCGCTCAGCGATCTGCGCCAGTTGGCAGCTCAGGCCGATGCGGGCCGGATGTGGCGTGCCGCTGGCGACGTCGACATCCACCGTTATCTGCATTTCACCATTGCCGTCAATACGGTAGCTTTTTCGGCTGACGAACAGCGTTTCGCCCTGATACTGCCACGCATGTTCGGTGGCGATCAGTACCGCATGGCTTAGCGTGTCGGCAGCACAGTGCAGTAACGTTGCTTCGACCAGATAATGACCGGCGGCTTTCCAGCGTTCGACCCAGGCGTTAGGGTCGATGCGGGTTGACTCGCTCACGCCGATGTCGTTGTCCAGCGGCGCGCGGGTGAACTGGTCAGTAAGCGGGGTTAACAGCTGAGCTGCGTCGCCAATCCAGTACTGTGTCAGCAGGCCAGACTGACGGTCGAATTGCCAGCGCTTGTCGTTGATCTCAACAGTAAAGGTGTTTTCGCTCACGTTCAGCTGTGGTGCGGTACGGGCAGTTGGCCGTGGCGCCAGGCTGAGTTTCTCTTCCAGCTTCCATTGCTGCCAGGCGCTAATGTGCCCGGCGTCTGACCATGCGGTGGCCTGAGGTTGCTCTACGCGTACCGTTAGCCATAACTGGCCGGCGGTTTCCGGTAGCGGGACATCTGGCAGGGTAATCACCTGGCGACTCTGTGGGGCGATATCCAACACGATTTCTCCGGCGGCCAGCGGGTTGCCATCCTGGGCAATCGACCAGTGCAGAACCTCGTTATCGCTGTGGCGGAACAGATATTCGCTGGTTACTTCAATCTGGCGTTTGGGTCCCGGCAGCAGCGTAAACTGGAAAAACTGCTGCACATGTTTGGCCTCGTATAATGCCGGATGCGGGGTGCGATCGGCGAACACCAGGCCGTTCATGCAAAACTGACGATCGTTAGGCGTGTCGCCAAAATCACCACCGTAGGCAGACCATGCCTTGCCGTTCTCATCATATTTAATCAGCGACTGATCTACCCAGTCCCAGACAAACCCGCCCTGTAGGCGCGGAAATTGACGGAACGCTTGCCAGTATTTGGCGAAGCCGCCAAAACTGTTGCCCATGGCGTGGGCGTATTCGCAGAGGATCAGCGGACGCTGCTCGCCGGGCATCGACAGCCACTTTTTAATCGACCATTTGGGTACCGCGGGGAAGGGCTGATCCTGATCGACGCGGGCGTACATCGGGCAAATAATGTCGGTCGCCGTGGTATTTGCGCCGCCGCCTTCATACTGTACCGGGCGGGACGGATCTTCTGATTTTATCCAGCGGTAGAGCGCGTCATGGTTGGCGCCATGCCCGGATTCATTGCCCAGTGACCAGATGATGATGCTCGGGTGGTTGCGATCGCGTTGCACCATGCGCGTGACGCGCTGGCTCATGGCTGGCAGCCATGCGGGATCGTCGGTGAGGCGATTCATCGGCACCATGCCATGGGTTTCAATGTTGGCTTCGTCGACCACATACAGGCCGTAGCGATCGCACAGGGTGTACCACAATGGATGGTTCGGGTAATGGGAGCAGCGCACGGCGTTAAAGTTGTTCTGCTTCATCAGCAGAATATCCTGCACCATCGTCGCCTCGTCCATCACCTGACCGTTGACCGGATGGTGCTCATGACGGTTGGTGCCGCGAATCAACAGCGGCTTACCGTTGAGTAACAGCAGGCCGTTTTCAATACGAACCTGACGAAAGCCGACATCACAGGCTTCCGCTTCAATCAGCACTCCGTCAGCGGTACGTAACTGGACCACAGTGCGGTACAGATTAGGCGTTTCGGCACTCCACAGCGCCGGGTTTTCGACGTTCAGACGCAGGGTAACCCGATCATGATAAGCGCCGCGTTCATCAATAATTTCGCTGCCGAGCGGGGAAGTCGTTTCGTGAGTGAGCGTTTCACCGTCCCACAATTGCAGGGTGACGCGTAAATCTTCGCTCTCGTTGTCCGCCACTCTGACTTCTGTTTCCAGCGTGGCGCGGCTGAAATCGTCGTTAAAATGGGTGTTAATGCGCAGGTCGCGGATTTGCGTAGCGGGCTTATGCAGCAAAGATACATCGCGAAAGATCCCGCTCATGCGCCACATGTCCTGGTCTTCCAGATAACTGCCGTCGCTCCAGCGCAGCACCATCACTGCCAGGCGGTTTTCGCCTTGCAGCAGATAATCGCTAAGATCGAATTCAGACGGCAGGCGGCTGTCCTGACCGTAGCCAACCCAGCGACCATTGCACCACAAATGAAACGCGGAATTCACCCCGTCAAAAATAATGCGCGTCTGACCTTCATCTAACCACGCGTCTTCGATACTGAATGTGAGCGAGTAACATCCTGTCGGATTCTGCGCTGGAACGTACGGGGGGTTAACCGGGATCGGGTAGGTGACGTTGGTATAAATTGGCGCGTCGTAACCATCCATCTGCCAGTTAGAGGGGACGTTGACAGTATCAGCCTGTGGCAGATCGCTCGTCAGCCAGCTTTCCGGCACGGCCTCAGGCGCGGAAAACCAGGCGAACTGCCACTTGCCATTTAGCGAGCGTAACTGAGTTGATCGCTGATTGGTGCGCGCATCATCCGCTGAGCGCCAGCTACAAAACGGCGGGTGCGCCTCCAGGCGGTTGAGCTGCGTGACGCCGGGATTTTCCCAGTCACGGCGGGCCAGTACAGCGGAGAGTGAATCTGTGTTCAGGTTCATAACGGTATCCTGTTTGAATTTGTTATTCGCTCACAATTTCAATCAAAATACGAATAAGCGATCCCCACTGTAAAGGATGGGGCGCTCAATGAGTGAACTGACTCACACAATTGTTATGCGTTCACAATTTGGGTGTGAGCTGCGAAACTTGCCGCGCTAGCTGGATCAGTGAGTCGGCCAGCACCTGGGGTGAGAGGGTTTGCGTATCGGGAGGCAGAACCGTATTGCGCTTAACCAGGGTTACGGGCAGCAGTTGGTTGCCCACGCTTGAGGTCCCACGGGGAAGTTGCAGCAGTCTGTCGACGCTGGTTTCACCCAGTAACGGAAAATCCTGCCTGATGGTGGTCAGTGGTGGGATGTAGCAGGCGCTGTCTTCGGTGTCATCGTAGCCGATCACCGAGATATCAACCGCCACCCGCAGACCGAACTCGCTGATTGCCCGCATCGCGCCCAGCGCCATTTGATCGTTAGCGACCAGCATGGCCGTGGGGAGATTACCACCATTAAGCATATGCAGCGTTTGCTGAAAACCTGACATCGCGCTCCAGTCGCCTTCCAGCTCCGCGGTGGGTTGCAGCTGGTAGTGCGCCAGATATTTATGCCACCCCGCATGGCGAAGCCTTGCCGAAACCGAAGTGTGTGGCCCGCTCAGCAGGGCGATACGCTGATGCCCATGCTGCACCAGATGTTCAACGCCGAGACGTGCGCCGTCGTCATGGGAGAAAATCACGCTGTTAATTGGCGTCTGATCAGAGACATCAAGAAACAGTACCGGCACCGTACCGCAGGCGGTAGCCACGGCAATGGCGTCTTCTTCATCCAGCGGGTAGTTGATGATAAGCCCGGTTACGCGTTGAGAAAGCAGGTTGTGGACTGCGGCTTTACATGCCTCAACGCCGCTACGTTCGACCATGGCGATCACCACGCTGGCCCCGGACTGGTCGGCGCGGGATTTTATGGCGGCAACGATTTGCGAGGGGGCGTGCAGGGCAAGGTTCGCCGTCACGACGCCAATCAGCGGCGTCTGTTTGCCCGCCAGCTGCTGTGCGACACGGTTGGGGATGTAATTGAGCTCCGCCATCGCGGCCTCAACTTTCTGTCGGGTTTTTGCGGAAACGTGGCTGGCCTGATTCACGACGCGCGAGACGGTCTGGTAAGAGACTCCTGCATGGTCTGCCACATCGTATAGCGTTACCGGTTTCACGTTTATCACCCCTGTCATGACGTTATCTGCGCGCTATGATGCCACAGCGGGACGGTTTTGGGGTATTTGCGCATTGGTTCTGCGAGGCGCATTCCAGGGTTGCAAATCGTGTCCTGGAGGATTTATCGTCGTGATGCTTAACAGAATAAAAAAGTGAGGACATCGTGAGCGACTCTGCGGCAAACAACATTCTGTCCATCTACCAACGTCATGCGGAGGCCTTTGCCAGCCAGCGTTCACGCGCACTGTTCGAGAAAAGCTGGCTGGATAAGTTCATCACCGTGATGGGCGGGCAGGGCAGCATTGTGGATATTGGCTGCGGCAACGGTCAGCCGATTGCTGGTTATTTTATTCAGCAAGGCTTTCCGCTTACGGGAATTGATGGTTCTGCGGCGATGCTGGCGCGGGCCCGGCACACTTTTCCCGCACAGCGCTGGCTGGAGCAGGATATGCGCGAGCTGGGACTTAACGAGACTTTCGATGGTCTGATCGCCTGGGACAGCTTTTTCCATTTAACTCAGCAGGATCAGCAAAAGATGTTCCCGATTTTTGACCGACTCAGCCGTCCCGGCAGCGCGCTGATGTTTACCAGCGGGACGGAAAACGGTATCGCGATGGGGCAATTTGAGGGCGAACCGCTGTTTCACGCCAGCCTCGCGCCGGATGAATACCGCGCATTGCTGTCAGCGCACGGTTTTGTGGTGGTAGAGATGGTGATGGAAGATCCGCACTGCGCCGGGCATACCATCTGGCTGGCGCAAAAACGTGGCTAATCGCCGCGAAAGGTTTTACGCCATTCAGCCGGGCTAACGCCAAAGTGGGATTTAAAATGCTGCCGCCAGGTGATGGGCGACTGGAAACCAACCTGTTCGGCGATGCGTTCAACGGGTAACTGGCTGGACTCCAGCAGTATCTGACTACGGCGCAGACGCTCGGCAATCAACCATTCGGCCACGCTTGACCCGGTGGCCTTCATAAAATGACGGGTTAAAGTGCGACGGCTCATCATCACCCGCTGCGCCAGCTCGTCGAGATTATGCGGTTCGTGGAGATGCTGGCGCAAATAGTCGAGCAGGACGTTGATGCGCTGATCCTGGGTGTTTTTCGCCACGGGTTGCTCGATAAACTGTGACTGGCCGCCCTCACGATGCGGCGGCACAATCATCCGTCGGGCAATCTGATTCGCCGCCGTGCTGCCAAAACGCTGACGGATGACGTACAGACAGCAATCCAGCGCGGCGGCGGTGCCTGCCGAGGTAATTATGCCGTCGTCATCCACGTACAGCGCGTTAATATCCAGACGGGCTGCCGGAAAGCGCGCCTGAAAATCTTGCTCGAACTCCCAATGCGTAGCCGCCCGTTTGCCATCGAGCAGACCGGCATAGCCGAGGACAAATGCCCCCAGACATAGCCCGACAATCTGTGCGCCGTTTTGTCGCGCATGGTTGAGCGCATCAAGCAGGCTTTGTGGTGGACGATGTGCCGTGGTGCCCCAGTAGGGGAGCACCACGATGTCGGCGGCCTCCACCGCTTCATAGCCGTGAGCTGCGGTAATGGAAAAGCCATCCTGCGAGGAAACGATACCTGGCTGTTCGGCGCAAAGTTGCACCTCGAAGCGTTTCTTCGCCGCTACTTTGTCACTGAAAATGATGCACGGCACCGAGAAGTGAAACGGGCTGAAATCTTCCACGGCAACAATGGCGACGTTAAGCGGTTGCATACGATTCCTTTGTGGATATTAAAACGTCAGGGTTTCGCCATCTTCCGGTACGTTAACAAATTGCGCAATCTGGTTATCGTGGGCGTACTCTTTTAGAGCCGCGCGAGTCAGAAGACAGTGGTTAATTGCCTCCATGTGGGTCGCCACAATTTGTGCTTCGGGCAGCGTGAAGTGGGTTTTTAGCACATCTTCTGCGCCCATGATGATTGGGCCAAACCCGATAACGTGGGCAAAACCTGCGTTCAAAATAACCACGCCAGGCAGGAACGTCCGCATGTTGGTTTCCACCTCGTCGCGCCAGAGAGTGTCCCCGATCAGATACAGCGTTTTTTCCGCCGGATGCTGGAAGATAACCCCGCAGGCATCACCCAGACGCTCCGCCATTTGCGGGATGGCGTAAGCGCGATCCGAACCGTGCTGGCCGCCGGTTTTACGCAGGGTGATGTCGCCGAGCGTGGTGCTGTGTGCCAGTACGGTCAGTTGCGTGAAACCCTGCTTTCGCAGCACCTGCTTATCCTGCTCATTTTGTACATAGATCGGTTTGTCTTTCGGTACGATACGAGCAGCAGCCTCATCCCAATGATCTTCATGCAGATGGGTCACGATCAGCGCATCGACGTTGAGCAGGGTGTCGACATCAACGGGCAGTTCCACAGTCGGGTTGCGGATCTCGGCGCGTGCCGTTCCGGTAAAGCCCGGATAAGTCCCTTTTGCCGCCAGCATTGGATCGATCAGAAAGGTTTTACCGCCAAAGGTGATGCGCTGTGTGGCGTTACGGATTTGCGTGATGTTCATGGTGTTTGCTCCACATGTTGGGTCAGTGGTGTCATCGTAGAGTGTTGCCCAGAAGATGAATGTGGGCAAATGGGCGACTAGCGATGAGATTGGGCCAATAGCAGATGGCAGAGATCGATAATGTAATTAGAATTAAAGTAATTGAATATTCCCTTTGCGACTCTTTATTTAATTCGCAGCCATTATTTCGTACTGAAAAAAACGTCATTTAAATAAGAGTAGATTTATTAAATACGAAGCGGCTCCAGAAAATAGTGTTGATATATGCAACGTATTACAGCCAATAAAACAGATCGCGAACCATGAAATAAGAATGCTATCATTCACACCAGACGCGGCAGGCAACTGCTGGCACACGCATTTACCCCGGAGCACCCGATGAACAACGACATTCCGCTAAAATTTTATGATATCGCCGACGAATACGCGACTGAAGCTGCAAAGCCGGTGAGCGATACAGAACGCGACGCACTGGCACTCTACTTCCAGCAGTTGATCACTCGTTTGATGAACAATGAAGAGATCAGCGAAGAAGCGCAGCAGGAGATGGCAACCGAGGCTGGAGTCGACGCACAGCGTATCGATGATATCGCGGAGTTCCTCAATCGTTGGGGTAACGAGTAGCCAAAGACATGGCCTGTGTTTTACACTGCGCGCAAATTGAGTAGGTATACTCTACAAGTAATAGGTTTAATCAGGCGGAAACAGCAATGAACGGAACAATCACAACGTGGTTTAAAGATAAAGGCTTTGGATTTATCAAAGATGAAAACGGCGACAACCGCTATTTTCATGTGATTAAGGTTGCTAATCCTGAGCTGATCAAGAAAGACGCGGCGGTGACCTTTGAGCCTACCACCAACAACAAAGGCTTATCTGCCTACGCGGTAAAAGTCATACCCGACAGCAAATACATCTATATCGCGGGCGAGCGTCTGAAGCTCACGGCGATCAAGTCTTACCTGGTCTACAGCGAAGAAGTCCCTGCTGAGACTCGTATCGACAAAGAAAATGCGGTGCTGTCCGTTGGTGTGCTGATGAACAGCATCCGACCGAAATCAGACGTGAAGCCTGGTGAAATGCGCACGCTGAAAAAGCTGGCCATCACCACCTTCCAGGGCACGACGCTGATCTTCTCGGAAGATGAAATCGACATCGACGAGACGGTGAAACTGCTTAAGGTCTGAAGCCCTTCAGAGTGAATGAAAACCGAAATCCTGCTCTTTTCAGAAGCGGGGTTTCGGTTTAGTACTGTGTGAATGGGGTGAATTGAGAATAGCTTTCTTTGACAACTCGAATCCCACTTGCAGCAGTATAAGAATTCTTTTGATTATATTGAATTGTTTTGTAAGTATTCCAGATGATACAGTTATCCCTACAGTGACAAAGCCGAGGTCTGATGCTTACCTCATTATGAGGACATAAATAACTGTCGGAGTTGGTCACTTCGTAATTAGTTTATATGAATTTTTCGGGCGAAAGATGAAAATATATAAAATAGCGATCATTGTAGCAGGTTTGTTTATTTTGCAGGGTTGTGATAGTCAGGAAACGAAAGTTAAAAAGTTACTAAAGTGTGGTTTGGCAGTTAATGAGGTAGGTAATTCCCTGGCACAAGAAAATTACAAAAAAAACGGTGTCACTGCTATATTTGGACGCTCACCACCACATATTAGCTCTTATGACATGATGAGAATAGGTCAGGATGCCAGAGATGAGTTATGGATGAATGGCCGAAACCGTAGAGGAGAGGCCCAAAAAATAATTGAAGAGTATGAAGAGAGCTACTGTGTTGACATACACCAGGTTCCGGATGATGAAAATATTAAAAAATTAAAATTGATGTTGCGCATATGAAAAGAAGAAGGAGCGACTGTTGACGCTCCTCTTTATTGATATGACTCTGGCTTCGTAATTAGGGATAAGAACTCTTGTTCGCTGACCATAGTTCTATTATTGAGAATATCCTGGCCTCTTTACAAGAGACCAGGGTCAGCATCTGGCTACTTAAGCTTGCCTCTCAATCCTTCATAGACATCAAGTGCTTTCTGTACATTTGCCTCATTCATCGATATCTCAGAGAAGTCGATAAACCAGGTACCGGAGCTGTGTTTGTTAATGACAAAGATTTTTTTGCCCTGAACAAAACGATACTCAACGTCGTATTCCTTGTTAAACGTTGAGCCAGCATCTGGGATGGTGAACGTTGTTGTTACACTCGAATTTTGTGGATCCCATTTTAAGAAGTTTGAATAAAGTGCAATCCAGTTATCAAGATTGCTTTTCGTGACATAGCCGAACTGATTAACAACATTCCCGCCGTTATAGATAACTATCATCGCATAATCGCCATCGTCGTCGAGGCGTAAAGTCCCATGGAAAGCATCATTATATTAGGGGCTTTCGGCAACTGGATATCGATGCCCGTTTTGTACTGCGTCCAGGGGTAGTAAAAGGCTGGTTTGCCTGGTGTGGAGCATCCTGTTAAAAACATAATTAATAGTAATCCAAGTACTTTCTTCATTATCTATCCTGTTTCTTAATTATGATGAGACCGTCGGATTTACCACGTCATCCATCAGTATGTAACGTGCTTCCTGGCGCGTGTATTGATCGATTAACGGCACAAGTCGCCGGAAATGCTCACTGGCACAATGTTCATCGAGAGCCGCGTGGTTTGGCCATTCTTCGATAAAAATAAAATGCCCCGGATCTTTTTCATCAATATAGAGGTCATAAGCAATGCATTGCGGCTCTTTCTTCGTCGCCGATATTAGCTCACGGTACCAAGGGAGAACGGTTTCAATATACTCAGGTTTGATGAAATCTTCGGCAATGACCTTTAACATGCAGCCTCCTGGCAGAAAACGAATGCACACTATGTGATGAAGATATATTTAGGGCAAGACGCCACTGTGTTATATCGGTCGGTGAGTGAGTTATCTCAGCTATTAATCCGATGATCCGCTTAACTGTGATCCATCTCACCTCCCGGCAACCAAAATCTCCTGCGACTCAACGCCGTCCTCTATCTGTTTCGCCACCTTTTGTAAGGCCGGAAGATGTTTTTCCGCGGCCTGTTCGATGGTCATGGCGCTGGCCATATACACCAGATTCAGGCAGCCGATCACCCGCTGTTCACTGCGAATGGGGACGGCGATGGAGGCGATTTTCTCCTCCTGATCCCAACCGCGAAAGTTCTGGCCAAAACCGTCTTTTCGCGCACGGCTCAAAATGGCGTCGAGCTTCAGCGGTTCGCGCGCCAACTGGAACTCATCTCCCGGTCGTGAAGCCAGCATTTCAATCAGTTCCTGACGTTCATTCTCCGGGCTAAATGCCAGCCAAGTCAGGCCGGATGCGGTTTTCAGCAGCGGCAAACGACGCCCGACCATCGCCCGATGAAACGACAGGCGGCTGAAGCGATGGGTGGTTTCACGCACCACCATCGCGTCCACATCCAGCGTGGAAACGTCGGTCGGCCAGATGACCTCGCGCAGCAAATCCCCCAACAGCGGGGCGGCGAGCGCAGAAATCCACTGCTCGTCACGAAATCCCTCACTGAGCTGACGGACCTTAATGGTTAAGCGAAAGCTGTCATCGGACAGACTGCGCCGGACGTAACCCTCATCCTGCAGGGTTTCCAGTAGTCGCCTGACCGTGGTGCGGTGCAGGCCGCTCAGCTCTGCCAGCAGGCCAACGCTGGCCCCGCCGTCGAGACGATTTAACATATTTAATAACATTAGTCCGCGCGTTAACCCGCGCACGGTTTTGTATTCGGTACTGTCGTCACTTTTCATATTTATTGACAAATCTACAGTTAAAACAACGTTGTGCACTTAGTGCACATCCAGGCATATTTTGATTGTAGCGCAAAAACTCACTTCTATACTGACCGCACAATAAAAAATTATTCACATTCTTTTAACAAAAAACAATTGCGCCTCACCAGGGTCTGCAATTGCATTTTGTCCGAGTAGTGAGGTTCTGAAATGACAACAATAAATCCAGATATCCAACCCGCTGTGCAGCACACCGTGCAGGTAGCGATTGCCGGAGCCGGTCCGGTAGGGCTGATGATGGCGAACTATCTTGGCCAGATGGGCATTGAGGTGTTGGTGGTGGAGAAGCTCGATACCCTTATCGACTATCCTCGCGCCATCGGCATTGACGATGAAGCGCTGCGCACCATGCAGTCCGTCGGTCTGGTCGAAAATGTTCTGCCGCACACCACGCCGTGGCATGCGATGCGCTTTCTCACCCCGAAAGGGCGCTGTTTTGCTGATATCCAGCCGATGACCGACGAATTTGGCTGGTCGCGCCGCAACGCGTTTATTCAGCCGCAGGTAGACGCGGTGATGCTGGAAGGGCTGTCGCGTTTTCCCAACGTGCGCTGCCTGTTCTCCCGCGAACTGGAAGCCTTCAGCCAGCAAAATGGTGAAGTGACGTTGAACCTGAAAGCGCCGGATGGCCAGCGTGAAACGGTGAAAGCTCAGTGGCTGGTGGCCTGCGACGGTGGGGCCAGCAACGTCAGACGTTCGCTGAATGTGCCATTTGAAGGCAAAACCGCGCCGAATCAGTGGATTGTGGTGGATATCGCTAACGATCCGCTCAGCACGCCGCATGTGTATCTGTGCTGCGATCCGGTGCGCCCGTATGTCTCCGCCGCGCTGCCGCACGCGGTGCGCCGCTTTGAATTTATGGTAATGCCAGGGGAAACCGAAGCGCAGCTCAGCGAACCGCAGAATATGCGCCAGCTTTTGAGCAAAGTGCTGCCGAACCCGGACAACGTCGAGCTGATCCGCCAGCGCGTATATACCCATAACGCACGTCTGGCCGAACGTTTTCGCATTGACCGCGTGCTGCTGGCGGGCGATGCGGCGCACATTATGCCGGTCTGGCAGGGGCAGGGGTACAACAGCGGCATGCGCGATGCCTTCAATCTGGCGTGGAAACTGGCGCTGGTGATTGAGGGCAAAGCCGGTGATGCGCTGTTGGATACCTACCAGCAGGAGCGCCGTGACCACGCCAAAGCGATGATCGATCTCTCGGTGACCGCAGGCAACGTACTTGCGCCGCCGAAACGCTGGCACGGCGCGGTGCGCGACGGGGTTTCCTGGCTGCTGAACTACATTCCGCCGGTCAAACGCTACTTCCTTGAAATGCGCTTTAAGCCGATGCCGCAGTACCACGCCGGGGCGCTGGTGCGTGAAGGCGACGCGAAAACCTCCCCCGTTGGCAAGATGTTTATCCAGCCGAAGGTAACGCTGGAATCAGGTGAAGTGACGCTGCTCGACAACGTCATCGGACCGAATTTCGCGGTGATCGGTTGGGGCTGTAACCCGCTGTGGGGCATGAGCGAGGCGCAGATCCAACAGTGGCAGGCGCTGGGGACGCAGTTTATCCAGGTGGTGCCGGATACACAGATACAAACCGATCAGGATAACCACGACGGCGTTACCCGCATTGGCGATACGCAAAACCGCCTGCGCACGTGGTTTGCCCAGCACAACGCCGCGCTGGTGGTGATACGCCCGGACCGCTTTGTCGCTGCCATCGCCATTCCGCAAACCCTGGGCAGTACCCTGAATAAACTGGCGTCGGTGATGACGCTCACCCGCGTTAATGCCCACATTCCCGCTGAAAAGGTGGCCTGATATGCACGCTTATCTTCACTGTCTTTCCCACTCGCCGCTGGTGGGTTACGTCGACCCGGCGCAGGCCGTGCTCGACGAGGTTAACGGTGTGATCGCCAGCGCCCGGGCACGTATTGCGGCGTTCGACCCTGAATTGGTGGTGCTGTTTGCCCCCGATCACTACAACGGATTTTTCTACGACGTGATGCCGCCGTTCTGTTTAGGCGTAGGCGCTACGGCGATCGGCGATTTCGGTAGCGCGGCGGGGGAACTGCCGGTGCCGACAGATCTCGCTGAAGCCTGCGCCCACGCGGTAATGAAAAGCGGCATCGATCTCGCCGTGTCCTACAACATGCAGGTCGATCACGGCTTCGCGCAGCCGCTGGAGTTTTTGCTCGGCGGTCTGGATAACGTGCCGGTGCTGCCAGTGTTTATTAACGGCGTCGCCACGCCGCTGCCGGGCTTTCAGCGTACCCGCATGCTCGGTGAAGCGATTGGCCGATTCGCCAGCTCGCTGAATCAGCGTGTGCTGTTTTTAGGCTCCGGCGGCCTGTCGCATCAGCCGCCGGTCCCGGAGCTGGCGAAGGCTGATGCCCATATGCGCGACCGCCTGCTCGGCAGCGGCAAACAACTGCCTGAAAACGAGCGCGAGCTGCGCCAGCAGCGGGTGATCAGCGCCGCCGAGAAGTTTGTGGCCGATCAACACACGCTGCATCCGCTTAATCCTGTCTGGGATAACCGCTTTATGACACTGCTTGAACAGGGGCGTTTGCAGGAGCTGGACGCGGTCAGTAACGAAGAACTGTCCGCGATGGCGGGCAAATCAACGCACGAAGTTAAAACCTGGGTTGCTGCCTTCGCCGCTATTTCTGCCTTTGGCAACTGGCGCAGCGAAGGCCGTTATTACCGCCCGATCCCAGAGTGGATCGCTGGATTCGGCTCCCTGAGCGCCACCACACAGAACTGAAACAGAACAGAATATGCAGGAGAACATCATGACTTACCAACCGCAAACCGAAGCCGCAACCAGTCGTTTTCTGCAGGTGCAGGAAGCAGGCGAAACGCTGCGCGTGCATTTCAATGACTGTGGGCAGGGCGAAGAGACTGTCGTGCTGTTGCATGGATCTGGTCCGGGTGCGACGGGCTGGGCGAACTTCAGCCGCAATATCGATCCGCTGGTGGAGGCTGGATACCGGGTGATCCTGCTGGATTGTCCTGGCTGGGGCAAAAGCGATGGCATCGTTAACCGCGGTTCGCGATCCGATCTTAATGCTCGCATCCTGAAAAGCGTGGTCGATCAGTTGGATATTCAGAAAATCCACCTGCTGGGCAACTCGATGGGGGGCCACAGTGCCGTGGCGTTCACCCTGAGCTGGCCGGAGCGTGTGGGCAAGCTGGTGCTGATGGGCGGCGGGACGGGGGGTATGAGCCTGTTTACCCCGATGCCGACCGAAGGCATCAAGCGCCTGAATCAGCTGTACCGCGAACCGACCATCGAGAACCTGAAGCTGATGATGGAGATCTTTGTCTTCGACACCAGCGACCTGACCGAGGCGCTGTTTGAGGCTCGTCTGAATAACATGCTGTCGCGTCGCGATCACCTGGAAAACTTTGTCCACAGCCTTGAAGCCAACCCGAAACAGTTTCCGGATTTCAGCCCGCGCCTGGGGGAAATCAAAGCCCAGACCCTGATTGTCTGGGGACGCAACGACCGCTTCGTGCCGATGGACGCCGGCCTGCGCCTGCTCTCCGGGATTGCCGGGTCTGAGCTGCACATCTACCGCGACTGCGGGCACTGGGCACAGTGGGAACATGCGGATGCTTTTAACCAGCTGGTGCTGAACTTCCTCGCACGCCCTTAAGGAACGGACATGACGAATCTTAATCTTGAGCAGTTAGCCGCCGATTTACGTCAGGCTGAGGAAAAAGGGGACGCTATCGCCCCGCTGCGTGAACTGATCGGCGTGGATAACGCCGAAGCGGCCTACGCCATTCAGCGTATCAATGTGCAGTATGACGTGGCGCGAGGGCGTCGCGTCGTCGGGCGCAAAGTGGGGCTGACACATCCGAAAGTGCAACAGCAGCTGGGCGTCGATCAGCCGGACTTCGGCACGCTGTTCGCCGACATGTGCTACGGCGACAACGACACCATTGCGTTTGCCCGCGTGCTACAACCGCGTATTGAAGCGGAGATTGCGCTGGTGCTGAACCGCGATCTGCCCAATGCCGATACCACCTTTGACGAGCTGTACAACGCCATCGAGTGGGTGCTACCCGCGCTGGAAGTGGTCGGCAGCCGTATTCGCGACTGGTCGATCAAGTTTGTTGATACCGTGGCGGATAACGCCTCCTGTGGCGTGTATGTGGTCGGCGGCCCGGCACAACGTCCGGCAGGATTAGATCTGAAAAACTGCGCGATGAAAATGACGCGCAATAACGAAGAGGTTTCCAGCGGGCGCGGTAGCGAATGTCTGGGACATCCGATCAACGCCGCCGTGTGGCTGGCGCGCAAAATGGCCAGCCTCGGCGAGCCGCTGCGTGCCGGGGACATTATTCTCACCGGGGCGTTAGGCCCGATGGTGGCGGTGAATGCGGGCGATCGTTTTGAAGCCCATATCGACGGTATTGGTTCAGTTGCCGCCACCTTTTCAGCGGCGGTTACAAAAGGAAGTCAGTCATGAGTAAGCGTAAAGTCGCCATTATCGGCTCTGGCAACATCGGCACCGATTTGATGATTAAAATTCTGCGTCACGGCGTACGTCTGGAGATGGCGGTGATGGTGGGGATTGATCCGCAATCCGACGGTCTGGCACGCGCCCGGCGTATGGGCGTTGCCACCACCCATGAAGGGGTGACGGGGCTTCTTGCGATGCCAGAATTCGCTGACATTGACATCGTGTTTGATGCCACCAGCGCGGGCGCGCACGTGAAAAATGACGCCGCGCTGCGCGCCGTAAAACCGGGGATCCGTCTGATCGACCTGACGCCCGCAGCGATCGGCCCGTACTGCGTCCCGGTGGTGAATCTGGAGGCCAACGTTAACCAGCAGAACGTCAATATGGTGACCTGCGGCGGGCAGGCGACCATCCCGATGGTGGCGGCGGTTTCTCGCGTGGCAAAAGTCCATTACGCCGAAATTATCGCCTCGATCGCCAGTAAATCTGCGGGACCGGGCACCCGCGCCAATATCGACGAGTTTACCGAAACCACCTCGAAGGCGATTGAAGTGGTGGGGGGCGCGGCTAAAGGCAAAGCCATTATCGTACTTAACCCGGCTGAGCCGCCGCTGATGATGCGCGACACGGTGTATGTGTTGAGCGAAGCGGCCTCCCAGCTTGAAGTTGAAGCGTCGATTAATGACATGGCGGCGGCGGTGCAGGCGTATGTGCCGGGCTATCGCCTGAAACAGCGCGTCCAGTTTGAAGTCATCCCGCAGGATAAACCGGTGAATCTGCCGGGTATTGGTCAGTTTTCCGGGCTGAAAACCGCGGTGTATCTGGAAGTGGAAGGTGCGGCGCACTATTTACCCGCCTATGCGGGCAACCTCGACATTATGACCTCCAGCGCGCTGGCGACCGCTGAGCAGATGGCGCAGTCACTCACCCGTCAGGCAGGAGAAGCAGCATGAACGGTAAAAAACTCTATATCTCTGACGTGACCCTGCGCGACGGTATGCATGCGATTCGTCACCAGTATTCGCTGGAAAACGTACGCCAGATTGCCAAAGCGCTGGACGACGCGCGGGTTGATTCCATTGAGGTGGCCCACGGCGACGGTTTACAAGGTTCCAGCTTTAACTACGGCTTTGGCGCGCACAGCGATCTCGAGTGGATTGAAGCGGCAGCAGACGTGGTCAAACACGCAAAGATCGCCACGCTGTTGCTGCCGGGCATCGGCACTCTTCATGACCTGAAAAACGCGTATCAGGCCGGCGCGCGAGTGGTGCGCGTGGCGACCCACTGCACCGAAGCGGACGTGTCGGCCCAGCATATTCAGTACGCGCGTGAGCTTGGCATGGATACCGTCGGCTTTCTGATGATGAGCCATATGACCACGCCGGAGAATCTGGCGCAGCAGGCGAAGCTGATGGAAAACTACGGCGCGACGTGTATCTACGTGGTCGATTCCGGCGGGGCAATGAATATGAGCGATATTCGCGCCCGCTTCCGCGCCCTGAAAGCGGTGCTGAAGCCGGAGACAGAAACCGGAATGCATGCGCATCACAACCTGAGTCTCGGCGTGGCGAACTCGATTGCCGCGGTGGAAGAGGGCTGCGACCGTATCGACGCCAGCCTGGCGGGTATGGGCGCTGGCGCGGGCAACGCGCCGCTGGAAGTGTTTATCGCCGCTGCGGATAAGCTCGGCTGGCAGCACGGCACCGATCTGTATGCGCTGATGGACGCCGCCGACGATCTGGTGCGTCCACTGCAGGACCGTCCGGTGCGGGTGGATCGCGAAACGCTGGCACTGGGCTATGCCGGGGTGTACTCCAGCTTCTTGCGTCACTGCGAAGTGGCGGCGGCGCGTTATGGCCTGAGCGCGGTCGATATTCTGGTTGAATTGGGCAAACGCCGAATGGTGGGCGGCCAGGAAGATATGATCGTCGACGTGGCGCTGGATCTGCGCAATAGCAAATAAAAATGATTACGCGGCTGGCAACGTATCAGCCGCGACTCACCTGCATCGTGACCTCAGAGGTACATCTTATGACTACCCGTACCCCCACATCTTACCGCCTGACGTTAACCGTCGGGCTTTGCTTTTTAGTTGCCCTGATGGAAGGGCTGGATCTACAGGCCGCCGGGATCGCTGCCGTCGGTATCGCCCAGGCGTTTGCGCTGGATAAAATGCAGATGGGCTGGATCTTCAGTGCGGGCATTCTCGGACTGCTGCCCGGCGCGCTGGTGGGCGGCATGCTGGCCGATCGCTATGGCCGCAAGCGTATTCTTATTGCCTCCGTGGCGCTGTTCGGCCTGTTCTCGCTGGCGACGGCGATTTCCTGGGATTTCTCGTCGCTGGTGTTTGCCCGTCTGATGACCGGCGTCGGGTTGGGCGCGGCGTTGCCGAATCTGATCGCGCTGACCTCCGAAGCGGCGGGCCCGCGTTTTCGCGGTACGGCGGTGAGTCTGATGTACTGCGGCGTGCCGATTGGCGCGGCGTTAGCGGCGGCGCTCGGGTTTAGCGGTCTGGCCGCCGCCTGGCAAACGGTGTTCTGGGTTGGCGGAGTGATCCCGCTGCTGCTGGTGCCGTTGTTGATGCGCTGGCTGCCAGAATCACAGGTTTATGCCCAGCAAACACAGGTGGCCGCCGCGCCGTTGCGCGCCCTGTTCGCACCTGCTACCGCCACAGCCACGCTGCTGCTGTGGTTGTGCTATTTCTTCACCCTGCTGGTGGTGTATATGCTGATCAACTGGCTGCCGATGCTGCTGGTGGAGCAGGGCTTTCAGCCCTCGCAGGCGGCAGGCGTGATGTTTGCTCTGCAAATCGGCGCGGCCAGCGGCACGTTAATTCTCGGGGCGTTAATGGACAAACTGCGCCCGGTGGTCATGTCGCTTCTGATCTATACCGGGATGTTGGCTTCGTTGCTGGCGCTGGGGACGGTGTCGTCATTGAGCGGTATGCTGATGGCCGGATTTGTGGCGGGGATGTTTGCCACTGGAGGACAAAGCGTGCTGTATGCGCTGGCTCCGCTGTTTTACAGTACGCAGATCCGCGCGACAGGCGTGGGCACCGCCGTCGCCGTTGGGCGTCTGGGGGCGATGAGCGGCCCGCTGCTGGCAGGAAAAATGTTAGCGCTCGGCACTGGAACGGTAGGCGTGATGGCAGCTTCTGCGCCGGGCATTTTACTGGCAGGGCTGGCGGTATTTTTCCTGATGAGCCGTAAATCGCAGATGCCGATCCCGACCAGTGGCTCATAAGCAATCGTTCGGTTGTATGAGTGGGGAGATACGGTTCCCACTTCCGTGTGAACGCCAGCCGGCGATGACGTTGCCAGAGTTTATGTAAAGCCTGGCAACGGAGGCGTTATGAGCTGGCGGCCCTTTTTATATTTGATAATTAACCCCCACCCGGTATTAAGCGCCCGGCGCGGTCATCTGCGTCTGGTGCAGGGTTGATTTTGCATTGTGTTAACAAACGCGGTATAACACACCTTCTTTGGATGTTTAGATGTCCATACGTTTGGAAGGTTATATGCAAACAACACAACAAAATGCGCCACTGAAGCGCACGATGAAAACGCGTCACCTGATTATGCTCTCCTTAGGCGGCGTGATTGGCACAGGGTTATTCTTCAATACCGGCTACATCATCTCCACTACCGGGGCCGCGGGAACGCTGCTGGCCTATCTGATTGGCGCGCTGGTGGTCTGGCTGGTTATGCAGTGTCTGGGCGAGCTGTCGGTCGCGATGCCGGAGACCGGGGCGTTTCACGTCTATGCCGCGCGCTATCTCGGCCCGGCGACGGGGTATACCGTGGCCTGGCTCTACTGGCTGACCTGGACCGTGGCGCTTGGTTCGAGTTTTACCGCTGCCGGATTCTGTATGCAGTACTGGTTTCCGTTGGTGCCAGTATGGGTCTGGTGCGTGGTGTTCTGTGTGATTATTTTTGGCCTGAATGTTATCTCCACGCGCTTTTTTGCCGAAGGGGAGTTCTGGTTCTCGTTGGTGAAAGTGGTCACTATCATCGCCTTTATTATCCTCGGCGGGGCGGCGATTTTTGGCTTTATCCCGATGCAGGATGGCTCGCCCGCGCCGGGGCTGAGTAATATCACGGCGGAAGGTTGGTTCCCGCATGGCGGCTTACCGATCCTGATGACTATGGTGGCGGTGAACTTTGCTTTTTCGGGAACCGAGCTTATCGGTATTGCCGCCGGTGAAACGGAAAATCCGCGCAAGGTGATCCCGGTGGCGATTCGTACCACCATCGCGCGACTGATTATTTTCTTTATCGGCACCGTGTTTGTGCTGGCGGCGCTGATCCCGATGCAGCAGGCGGGCGTGGAGAAAAGCCCGTTTGTGCTGGTGTTTGAGAAGGTAGGGATTCCGTACGCCGCCGATATTTTTAACTTCGTGATCCTGACTGCCATTCTTTCTGCGGCGAACTCCGGACTGTATGCCTCCGGGCGCATGCTCTGGTCGCTGTCGAATGAACGTACGCTGCCAGCCTGTTTTGCGCGAGTAACGAAAAACGGCGTGCCGCTGACGGCGCTGTCGGTCAGTATGCTCGGCGGCGTACTGGCGTTGTTTTCCAGCGTGGTGGCCCCGGACACGGTATTTGTCGCGCTGTCGGCAATCTCCGGATTTGCGGTGGTGGCGGTGTGGCTGAGCATCTGCGCCTCGCACTTTGTTTTTCGCCGCCGTCATCTGCAACAGGGTAAGGCATTGAGTGCATTACATTATCGTGCGCCGTGGTATCCGCTGGTGCCGGTATTAGGATTTGTGTTGTGCCTGGTGGCCTGTGTGGGGCTGGCATTCGATCCAGCGCAGAGAATTGCGTTGTGGTGCGGGTTACCGTTTGTTGCGTTGTGCTATGGTGCATATTTCCTTACTCAACCCCGTAACGCAAAACAGGAGCCAGAACATGTCGCAGAATAATCCGTTACGCGCTCTCCTTGAGAAACAGGATGTCCTGTTACTGGATGGCGCGATGGCGACGGAGCTGGAAGCGCGAGGGTGTAACTTAGCCGACAGCCTGTGGTCAGCCAAAGTGCTGGTAGAAAACCCGGAGCTTATCCGCGAAGTGCATCTTGATTATTACCGGGCGGGGGCGCAATGCGCGATCACCGCCAGCTATCAGGCGACACCGGCGGGCTTTGCCGCGCGTGGTTTGGATGAAGCGCAGTCGAAAGCGCTGATTGGCAAAAGCGTGGAGCTGGCGCGTAAAGCGCGTGAAGCGTATCTGGCAGAGAACCCGCAAGCGGGCACGCTGTTGGTGGCGGGATCTGTCGGACCTTACGGCGCGTATCTGGCGGACGGCTCTGAATACCGTGGCGATTACCAGCGCAGCGCCGAGGCGTTCCAGGCGTTTCATCGCCCGCGCGTGGAAGCATTGCTGGATGCCGGGGCCGATCTGCTGGCCTGCGAAACCCTGCCGAATTTTGTCGAGATTGGCGCACTGGCTGAGCTGTTGACCGCGTACCCGCGTGCGCGTGCCTGGTTCTCATTTACTCTGCGTGACAGCGAGCACCTGAGCGACGGTACGCCGCTGCGTGACGTGGTCGCGTTGCTGGCGGATTATCCGCAGGTGGTGGCGTTAGGTATTAACTGCATTGCGCTGGAAAACACCACCGCTGCGTTGCAGCATTTACACGGCTTAACGGCGCTGCCGCTGGTGGTGTATCCGAATTCGGGCGAGCAGTACGATGCCGCGAGCAAAACCTGGCATCATCACGGTGAGTCTTGTGCGCAACTGGCGGATTATCTGCCACAGTGGCAGGCCGCTGGCGCACGATTGATTGGCGGGTGCTGTCGCACCACGCCCGCGGATATTGCCGCGTTAAAGGTTCAAGTTCAGGCCCGATAAGACGTAAGCCGCCATCGAGCATTTTTTGCCAGATGGCGATACGGTATGAACCGGAAACATGGGTAACACTTTATGCCGCATCCGCCAGCACAAACATGCCGTACGGATGGATTTCGAGATAATACTGCTCGCCGACGTCCGGCTGCAGACGCGTAGCGTTGACCTGCAATAAAATCTCCTGTCCGTGCCACTCCACCGTGACCTCATATTGGGGGCCCATATACGCGACGTGGCTGATCACGCAGCGTTGGCTCTCTTCGCCGCGGTCGCTGAGGGTGATCGCTTCCGGGCGCACGCCTACCATGCCCTCGCCTTGATCGCTAAAGTGCAGTGGGCGCGGCAGATGATAGCCGTAGATATCAACGTATCTGTCGCTGAAAGTGGCCGGGAACAGGTTGGCATCGCCCATAAAGCTCGCCATAAAGCGGGAGGCGGGCTGGCGATAGAGATCCTGCGGCGAGCCGATCTGCATGATGTGTCCCTTGTTCATCACCAGTACGGTATCGGAAACCGCAAAGGCTTCGCTTTGATCGTGGGTGACGTACAGCGAGGTGATATCAAACTGCTTTTGCAGCTCGCGGATCTTGTCGCGCATGCTGCGACGCAGGTTGGCGTCCAGGTTACTTAACGGTTCATCAAACAGAAGCACTTTCGGTTTGAGGATCAACGCACGGGCCAGCGCCACGCGCTGCTGCTGACCGCCGGAGATCTGATCGACAAAGCGGTCTTCAAATCCTTCCAGATCCACCATCGCCAGCGCCTCTTTGACGCGGGTTTTCACCTCCGCGCGCGACACGCCGAGCATCTTCAGGCCATAACCGACGTTCTCCCCTAACGACATATGCGGGAACAGGGCATATGACTGAAATACCATACAGATATCGCGCTGCTGAATAGAACGATGGGTAACGTCTTCGCCATCAATGAAAATTTGTCCTTCGCTCGGTTTTTCCAGCCCGGCAACCAGACGCAAGATGGTGGTTTTACCGCAGCCGGACGGGCCGAGCAGCGTTACCATTTGCCCCTGCGGAATGGTGAGATTGATATTGTCGATAACCGTGTTGCTGCCAAATCGTTTAGTGACGTTGCGCAGTTCAACGAAATTTTTCTGAGTCATAGTGCGCTCCATTACGCCTGGTTTTTGGCTTTTGAACGGGAGGTACGTGATTCACCGATCAGCCAGTCAAAGATGAAAATAATCGCCAGCATCACCACGATTAAAATGGAACCGTAGGCAATCGCCACGCCGTATTCGCCGTCTTCTACGCGGTTCAGGATGTAGGCCGTGGCCACGCGGGTATCCGGCGTGACGAGGAACACAATGGCGCTGACGGTGGTAATGGCGCGCACAAAGCTGTAGATCAGCGCTGAGAGGATCGCCGGGCGCAGCAGCGGCAACAGGATATGCGTAATGGTGCGCAGGGAACCGGCGCGCAGACTGAGCGAGGCTTCATCCAGCGATTTATCGATTTGGCCTAAGCCCGCAATGCCCGCCCGGATACCGACCGGGACGTTACGCATCACCATTGAGATAATCACGATGGCGGCGGTGCCGGTGAGGTATACCGGGGCGCTGTTAAAGGCCAGAATGTACGACACGCCCGCTACGGTGCCCGGAACGGCAAAGCACAGCATAGTGGTGAACTCGATGGTCTTTTTGCCTTTAAACTGCTGACGCACCACAACCCATGCGATCAGCAGGCCGAAGATGGCGGTGATCGGCGCGGCAATCCCGGCGTAGAGCAGGGTGTCGAGCAGTGAAGGCCACGCGCCGTCGCTCATTCCCTGACCGAACAGTTTGGTAAAGTTCGCCAGCGTCAGGGTGTAGTCCACGCCCCAGTTTACGGTGAAACTGCCGTAGAAAATGCTGCCGTAGAGCAGGGCGTTAAAGGCAATCCACACCGCCAGCAGCGCGACCACGCTCCATACCAGCGTTACCGGCAGCGGCTGCACGTCGCCCCGATAGGATTTACCAGAAACGGTGACGTACGAGCGTTTACCAATCCACATGTACTGCACGCAGAACACCAGCAGCGAGAACAGCAACAGGAAGGCACCCAGCGTACTGGCGGCCTGGTAGTCGAGCTGGGAACCGGTGATGTAGAAGTAGATTTGCGTTGCCAGCACATCGAAGTTACCGCCAAGCACCAGCGGGTTACTGAAGTCGGCCAGCGACTGCACCACCACAATTAAAAAGGCGTTTGCCAGTGCCGGTTTTAGCAACGGGACAAACACGCCGTTAAAGGTTTGCCAGCGGCTGGCGCGCAGGGTGTATGACGCCTCCTCCAGCGACGGATGAATGGTTTTGATCGCCCCGTCGAGGATCATAAACGCCATCGGAGTGAAGGCCAGCACCTGCGCCAGCCAGATGCCGGTAAAACCGTACAGCCAGTTGGTGTTGGTCAAACCAAACCATTCGACCATAAATTCGGTGATGTAACCGGAGCGTCCCATCATCAGCGTTACACCTAAACCCACAACAAACGGCGGGGTGACGATCGGCAGAATCGAGAAAATACGTCCGATAATGGCGCTGCGTTTCGCAATACGGGTGGTGTAGATAGCCAGCACCAGGCCAAAGAAAGTACAGCCGACACCGACGGCAATCGACAGCATAATCGAGTTGAGGATCACCTGAATGATATGCGCCTGCGACAGCACATTCATAAACGCCAGCGGAGCAAATTCTCCGGCGTCGTTGGTGAACATCGGAATGAAAATAGCGATACTTGGCCAGACGATAAAAATACCGATCAGCGCGACAATCGCGGTGAGCGAGCCGATGACGAAACGGTCGCCGCCCAGCCATTCCAGACGGGTGAGCGCCAGGGTCATGATCGCGCCAAGTGCCACAAACAGCACGATGGTGGCATAGCCTAAGCCGCGCCCCTCAAGAGTCGCGCTGGCGACGATAAAGGCCATACAGAAAAACGCCCAGCCCGCGTCAAAATAATGGCGGCTGCGCTGTTCGCGTCTGGCTTCATGGAACGGGCGCACCAGCAGCAGGCTTGGCAGCAGATACCAGAGCCAACTGATATTGAACTGTGACCAGCCGTAGGCGGCGAGAATTTCTTCACGCGTCGATTCCAGCAGACCGTAGTCCAGGCTCCAGCTCGGCAGCAGGGCAAACGCCAGCCAGCCGAGTAAAATCCAAAGAAATATCGCATCCCGTTTTTTCACGGGATGGAGTGCAAGTGTGTGTGACATAGCGGTTCCGGTATTTCAGGCCGGATATGGCGTTGAGGCCGTATCCGGCAAATGAACGCAAATCTGGGGTTATTTACCCATCTTCACTTCGCTGACCCACTTATTGATCAGGGCTTTACGCACGTCGGTCGAGCCGTACTTATCCATGTCGTAATTGATAAGCTTCAGGTCGTCGAGCTTCAGCGAGTTAGGGGACGTCTCGGCGGTGGTGTTGGTCAGGATCTGATAGGATTTACCTTTCTTCCACGCCAGCTCCTGCGCGTCTTTCGACAGTACCCAGTCAACGAACAGTTTGGCGTTATCGAGGTTACGCGCGCCTTTCAGGATGCTGACACCGCCGATTTCATAACCGGTACCTTCGCACGGTGAGACAAGTTCCAGCGGTGCGCCCTGTTCTTTTTCCAGCGAGTAGTCGTGCAAGAAACCGATGCCGATAGCCGTTTCGCCACGGGCGGCGTTACGCGCCGGGGCAATGCCGGATTTGGTGTACTGGGAGACGTTGGCGTTGAGCTGTTTCAGGTAGTCAAAGGCCTGATCTTCCCCCCACAGTTGGGCAAAGGTCGCCAGTGCGGTATAGGCGGTACCGGAGCTTTGCGGATCAGCAATCTGGATTTCGCCTTTGTATTCCGGTTTGGTCAGATCCTTCCAGCATTTTGGCACCGGTAGGTTTTTCTCTTTCAGGCGCTGGGTATTGACGCCAAAGCCCAGAATGCCGACATAAACCGCCGAGGAGAGGTTGCCTTTCACTTTTGCCGGATCGCGAAACTTCTCCATGATTTGTTCGAGGTTTGGTGATTTATACGGCTGCAGCAAGCCCATTTCACCGGCCTGGGACTGTGGATCCAGCGTACCGCCGTACCAGACATCCGCTTGCGGGTTTTTCTTCTCGGCATCCACTTTCGCCAGCGTACTGCCTGAGCCGTTGCGAATGAATGAAGTCTTCACATCATATTTTTCACCGAAGGCTTTGGTTTCGGTTTCGCACATTTCGTTGGTGGCGCTGCAATACACCACCAGACGACCCTGCGCCTGAGCTACACTGCTGAAGGCTGCCAGCGTCAGAGCGGAGGCAATTAGGGTAGATGTAAGCGTCAGTTTCATTGTTTTATCCTTTGACTGAGAGAAGGGGGAATGCCCGCAATGAGCAATGGCATCAGCAATAAACCCATAAAGACAGCGGCAACCGAGAGCAAACTGAACATTCCCGACCAGCCGTAGTGTTCTATGACCAGCGACAGCGGCCAACCCGCCAGCGCGGCCCCCAGATAGGCGAACAGCCCGAGAAAACCAGTAATTGAACCTGCCGCCGCCTTATGTCCGCATTCCACGGCCGCGAGGCCAATTAGCATCTGTGGGCCAAACACAAAAAAGCCCACGGTAAAGAAACACACTGCCAGTAGCGCGTAGTGGTGCACCGGCGCCAGCCACAGCGCGGCGACGGAGACCATCAGCCCCAGTGTGAACAGCAAAATCATTGGCGCACGCTGACCGCTGAACAGCAGATCCGATCCCCATCCGGCAAACAGCGCCCCCAGCAAGCCGCCGACTTCAAACAGCATTACCGTGGCATTGGCGCTGAGCAGGTTCACACCGTGGCTTTCCGTCAGCCAGATGTTGCCCCAGTCGTTGAGCGCAATGCGGATCAAATAGACCAACACATATGACACGCCGAGTAGCCAGATCATCGGGTTCTTCAGCATGGTGGTGCGTAACATTTGCCACAGCCCCATCGGCGGGCTTTGCTGCTCCTGACGCAACTCCAGCGGGTCTTGCCGCCATTCCCCAACCGTGGGTAAGCCTTCTTCCCGGGGCGTGCCTTTCAGTTGCAGGGTGAGCCAGACTCCTAACGCCATGCTGATTATTCCTGGAGCCAGCATGGCTGCCTGCCAACCCCACCAGTGGGCGGCAAAGGCGCTAATCAGCGGAATGATGGCCCCACCGATGTTGATCGACATATTCCAGCAGCCCCACCAGAAGCCGCGTTCGTTGCGCGAGTACCAGTGGGTCAATAGTCGGGCGCAGGGCGGCCAGCCCCAGCCCTGAAAAAATCCGTTCAGCGTCCAGACCACCAGGAGCAGCGTCAGCGATTCACCAAAGGCGAACAGCACGTTTAAAACGCCGGTGGCAAACAGGCCAATGCCCATAAACGCGCGCTGTCCGTGGCTGTCGTGCCATAGCCCGGCGGTGAATTTCGACAGGCCATAGGTCAGATAAAACAGCGATCCCAGCAGGCCGATATCGCCTTTATCCAGACCCAGATCCGTTTGCAGCGCCGGGAGGACGTAGTTAACGCTTTTGCGCGTCAGATAAAACGCGGCGTACCCAATCACCATACACATCAGCAGCCGGGGGCGTAGCACCCGGTATTGTTGGTCTGTTTCGCGTGATGCACGTGCATGCATGGCAGCCTCCGTTTGTGCTGACTATAGGAAAGTGAAAGCAAAATGGGATGAGATAAAGTCCGCAGTGACTAAGACTTTTTCCTGGTTAACGGCTGATTTGTTGCAAATTTGTGGGCAGGTTAACAATTACCCGCGTGCCGTTGTTCGATTCGAGCGTCAGTTCGCCGCCAAGGGCGCTGACCCGCTCACGCATCCCCTGGATACCGAACCCGGGGATTTTCTCTGCGAGAATACCTACACCGTTGTCAGCGACGTGCAGAAACACGCGGTGTTCCTGCTGGCGCAGCGTAATCGATACTTCGCTGGCATCGGCATGTTTACAGACGTTATTGAGCAACTCCTGCAGCAGGCGATACAGTGTGAAACGCACCGTTTCATTTTCTGGCGTATTTTCAAGCTGATAGTCAAACCAACAGCGAATGCCGCGTTCGGCAAAGGCAAATTCATTCACCAGATGATGCAGTGCATCTTTAAAGGCCAGTTCATCGAGCGCGGGCGGTCGCAGCTGGCGCAACAGTTGGCGGGTGGAGTGGTGAATGCGCCGGGCAAGGTCGTTGATCTGATTTGCCGCTTCAAGCGTTTGCTCGCGACCCGGCGCGCGCTTGACCAGTTGCGACTGAATTTGAATGGCGGTGATGTTCTGACCAATTTCGTCGTGTAGCTCCCGCGCCAGGCTTTTGCGCGTATTTTCCTCGGTGCGGATCAGTTGTTCGGTCAGCGCGCGTCGCGCTGCCAGTTCGGCTTCCAGACGCTGGCGATAATGGTGCAGGTTTTGCGCCAGATGCTGCTGGCGGCTGATAGCGATCCCGAGCCCTATGCCCAGCAGCGCCTGGGTGGCGAGGAAAATCTCCAACTCCAGTAAATTGCTGAACCCGACGCCGATTTGCCGGGCGATGGTGATCATCATACTGCCGAGCAGTCCGGACAACACGCCGCCCTGCCAGCCAAATTTCCACGCCATCACCACGTTTGGTAAGAACACTACGATTAGCAGCAGGCGCTCGATCTCTGGTGACAGCACCATCTGGGTACCTATGCCAATAATGAAGAACAGACTGCACCAGATGATAAGCGAGGTACGCAGGGGGGGATTGGTGGTATCCAGTCCGAGCAAATGATAACGGTGCTGCTGGCGCAGAAATTCATAGATCAGATAGACAAACGGCGTCAGCAGCACGCCGCCGGTAAACGATGCCAGGCCAATTAACGTTGCCGGGCTTTGGATAAACGGTGAAAGCAGGAGGGTATTGAGCAATGACGTGATCGTCACCGCGGCCAGCAGCAGCGTTAAGCGCTGCCAGTAAAGGGGGAAGCGGTGCCAGTATGACTGGCCGATACTCGCCGGGATCAGGCTAATCAACGGCGCAACCAGCAGGATATAGCCATTCACTAATTGCTCGCTGTGCAACCAGAACAGCATCAGCACCGGCGGCAGTACCAGCGCGGGCCAGTAACGGCGAGAAAGCAGGATTAGCAGGGCGAGATAGACGCCGTGCGGCAGGAATAGCGCTGCCTGCTGGCCGTTGTGGGTTAGGTAAAACCCCAGCGTCCACAGCATCAGCCAGCCCGATCCCCAGGCCAGCAGAATAAACAGAGAAATAACCCAATGACGAAGGCTGCGTGACATTAATGCCCCGTCAGCAACTGGTGGTCGAGTGCAAAATGCACCAGATCGATGGTGCTGTGGCATTGCAGTTTGCCCAGCACGTTCGCACGATGAACGTGCACCGTTTTATGGCTGAGGTCGAGCTTGAAAGCGATCTCTTTTACGCTGTCGCCTTTGACCAGAAGATCAAACACTTCGCGCTCGCGCGGGGTCAGTACCTCCAGTACCTGCGCGGGCTGTTCGCCGCCGCGTAGCGCCCGCAGCGCGTCGGCGCACAGGTAATGCCCGCCCATACCAACCGATCGTACCGCCTGCACCAGTTCCTCTGGCCCGCAGCGTTTGGTCAGATAACCGCTGGCACCGGCATCCAGTGCGCTTTGCACAAACGTGGGTGAGTCATAGATGCTGAGAATAATGGCGCGAAAACCGGGCTTCTGCGCCCGCAGTCGTTTTAACAGGCTCAGGCCATTTTCATCTGGCATGGCGATATCCATCACCGCAACGTTGACGTCATCATGCAGTAATGCAGGCCACGCCTGGGCCGCGCTGCTGTACTGGCCAGCAACGTTGAGATCGTCTTCGAGACTGAGTAATTGCGCAAAGCCGGAACGCACCACCACATGGTCATCCACCAGCACAACATGAATCATGATCTTGCTCTCTTGCCTGACAATGGCATCTATGATGCCTGCCAGCGCCGCGCTGGCAATCCCCGTGGCGCTGATATGTAACGAATGTAACAAAATCGCAATAATTTGCCGGGTGTTGTAGGACGGATAAGCGTTGCGTATCCGGCATTGATTAATGGATGGCGGCGTGAGGGCTGAGAGAATGGCTATTTCATTGGTGGTTGATTCTCCCCTATCGAGGGGGAGAGATTTAAAACTGCCAGGTGAGATCGGCGAGAATTTGCTGGCTGTGATAGCTCTCAACCGGCGTGTCATACCATTGTTTGCCGAGGGCAAGACCGAGAGTTAATTGATCGGTCAGCGGCTGATTGCGACGCAGGCTGATGCTTTTTAACGTTCCTTTTTTGGTGTCCGGTGACCAGTCATAGGTATAGGCTCCCGTTCCGCGGCTTACCCAGAGCTGCGTATTGCCTTTACCGTTCAGGTCGTTCAGGCGCAGTGAAACGATGTGGCTATAGCTTCCCCCAGCATCTTCAGTATCGTAATGCGTATAACGCCATGAGGTGATAAACGGTCCGGTATACAGAGATATTCCGCCTGAAAAAGCATTGACGTCCGTATCGTCAAAGTAGTTGGCATAGCGATAACCAAAGGTAAATACGGTTTTAGGCAGAACTTTTACGCTGATATCCTGCTGAGCATCGCGTCTGGCAAAAACGGGGGTGTTTTCGGCAATTGCCAGACCCGTTTTTGTTGATAACCACTGATTCCAGTTATACCAAACGGTCGCGCGGCCACGTAACGCGTTCCATGATTCACCGTTGTCGTAATCGCGTCTGCCTTCGGAAATATTGAAAACCGCGGTACCATCGTCAATCTGCGTCTTTAATTCGCTGAACATGACGTTACGGGTGCCATGCCTTGCCGAATAATCAGTAAAGTCGTATCCGGCAGTCAGCTTCAGGTCGGTTGCTTCAGCCGGGAGAGAAGCCGTGCTGAGTATCAACGATACAAATAAAGTCCTTTTCATTATTCTTCACCTACGAGACAGGAGATCTCTTGTTTGAGGATATATTTACCTTTTGGCAGGTTTTGCTCGATGGTTATCCGTGGGCCAATTGTGCTTTCAGCTGCGATATATCGGCCTGGTAAAATAATGACCTGAACACCAAGCCGCGCACCGGGACCGATATAACACCCTAATTTTTCGCAGCCTGTATCAATGTCTTCATCGTCCAGCCTGACATGCACGGTTTTACCATCAAGGCGATGATTGCTGGTTCTTACCTGCGCGCCCAGGTAAGCGCCTTTGCCAATAACCGAGTCAGAAATAAAGCATTGGGGACCGATGGTGGTCGTCGATTCCAATACTGCGTTTTTGATTTCGGTGCCATAGCCAATACGTACTTGATTGCCAATTAAGCAACCCGGTCGAATAAAGGCGTAATTACCAATAATGCAATCGGCCCCAATTACGACAGGCCCCTGAATAACTGCACCATGACAAATTTTACTGCCAGCACCGATCGTCACCGCTCCCGCGCTTTCATCAATAACAACGCCAGGTGCAATGGATACTGACTTATTATTCTGTTCGCTAAGCTTTAGATAGTTCTTCACCACCGCGGGTAGCTGGGGGGGCGTTATTGTTTGGCGCATCCACCACCGCGGTATAGCGTGTGGGTTTGTCACGTAGGGGTTCTCGTCCAGTAAAAAAGGCAATAAGTCCATATACAATCCAAATTAAATAAGCCAGAAGTACGTAAAAAACAGAAAAAGGCGCAAGGAAAATAAGTTTCCAGCATCGGTGATACCAGGCACTAAATGCTCCAATTGAGCAAACCACTCCAACCCAAATAATGGGAAACAAGGAAAGCACAATCGCATGTGGGCCGATAGTGAGCGTGATGTGTTGCCATGTAATGAGATAGATTGCTACGCCATACAACACGACCAGCACCATTGGGAGTATGCTGAAAATGCCGAATCTGCTGAGGATGAGTGATTTATGCAGACGCATGCAAACGGCATAGCCCACGATCCATCGCCGCCATCGTTTCCATTCATCGCCCAAGGTATTGCACTCCTGAGGATAAACAATGCAGCGGTTTGCCTGACGGATACAATAACCATTCGCGACCAGGGTCCAGGTTAAATCGAGATCCTCCACCTTGGTACGATCGGAAAAACCAAATTTGCGTAGCACATCAGTACGAAACATGCCGCAGGCTCCGCTAATAATAAAAGGCGCACCGCCGAGCAACTGCTGTAATGTCCGCTTCATTACGATCATCGGAAGTTTTACCGTTGCACGGATATGTGGCAGCAATCCAGCACCAGGCAGATGTGTTGAGGGGATTCCACCAACGGCATCGGCGCCATTTTCTATTTCTGCTAACATGAATCCCATACCGTCACCATCAGGAGGGACATAGGTGTCAGCATCGCTTAAAAAAACCTGCTCACAGGTAGCATAGTTTAATCCATTCATTAAGGCGCCACCTTTCCCGGTATTCTTTTGCGTCACGGTAATCAGGCGTTCTCCCCATTTTTCTTTCACCTTATGCATAATGATTTCGGTATCATCAGTGGAACCATCGTTTACACATATGACTCGATGAAAATAGGGATTTAATAACAAGTTTTCCAGCGATTGTGCCAGGCAAGGACCTTCGTTATAGGCCGGAATAATGGCGTCAATGCTGTCGTTACGTAAACTAGGTTTTCGTTTTAAGGTTGTGAGGAACCAAAGTAATATACATAGGCTCATCATAATAAAAAATATTGTTTTCATATAATTAGAGAATCATTTTGTGAACAACAAAACCTTCAGATAATTCACATCCGGCCTGTTGCCCTCGGAATTGAGCTACGGTACGCAGACGTTCTGTACGCATATAATCACGTTGCTGCTGGCTTTGGTGAAATGAAAGCGCACGAAGTTTTTGAATGAAACAGTTTTCACTGACCTTTTCAAAGACTTGGGGAACAAACGTCAGCCAGGTACTGGGGGTTTCATAACCGAGAACCTGGGGAATATTTCGGCAGGCAACGATAGAAGCCTTATGTACCGCGCGATGATCCTGATGCCGGTCAGAATCATGCATAGTATAAGTTCGCACGATGTTGATTTGTGCGGGAATGTGATTTGTGATGACGTCTTCAAGTGATTTGATCATCGTATCAACAAAGTACGGTGTGCGTGTGTCCTCAAAATGAAAATGAAAAATCTGATGGCAGCCTAATGATGTTAATGCCGATTGAGATTCTGCGTGTCGGTCGGCTTTTAAAACGCACCCTTCAGCCCCTGCGGTCATGACGACGGCAGTAACGTGATAGCCTTCTTTTATTAAGCGGGATAACGAGGCACCACATCCGAGTTCAATATCGTCCGGATGGGCACCGATTGCTAATATCCCTTTTTGGTATGATGTAACCATGAGCAAATCCTTCACTTTTCTATGAGAGTGTTATTTGGGTGTTCAATGAATATAAACACAATATCTGTTTTGGGTAATGCTGTCAACCTGTTGATGACTATTTTAATCTGTAGTCATTCAATCCTTGTAACATCAGGATGATCCTGGTGTCAGTGAAAATACGAAATCAACACGTTGGTATCATTACCTCTGTTTTGCAGATATTTAAAGCTCTTGTTGGAAAGACGGGATGGATTAGTGTTTGTCGTAATAAAGATATTACAATGTGTAATTTGATTAGTCAAAAAATAATATTTATTGAAAGTTAGGATGTCTTTTCTTAATCAATAAGAAAAATGAATGCATTAATTTTTTTTTACTGGTTTTATTTTTCTGAGTGATTGGTTTTTTATAATTAGATGATGAAGTTATTAGATTGTACTGTAACTATACCTTCAAATAGAAGAATGGAATACATATGTCATTTTAGTATTCATTTACGAATAATTGATATTGATTGTAATGATGAATTTCAGAGGGGATATTACTTTCAGAATGAATCATAAACAGCAAGAAGCTGAGCGCTGGTACTCGTTAGAATCTTTAGGCTGGCGATAACAGGCCGGATGGTTTACGCCACCCGGCATGGCACAATAAAGTTAGCGCAGGATTTTTTTCTCAGCCAGATCCAGTGCGAAGTAGCTGAAGATCAGATCCGCGCCAGCGCGTTTGATCGAGCCTAAGCTTTCCAGCACCACTTTCTCTTCATCTATGGCACCCGCGAGGGCTGCAAACTTGATCATCGCGTATTCACCGCTGACCTGATAAGCGCCAATCGGCAGCTCGGTGCGCTCGCGGATATCGCGCAGAATATCGAGGTATGCGCCAGCCGGTTTGACCATGAGGCAGTCTGCGCCCTGGGCTTCATCCAGCAGCGATTCGCGGATCGCTTCCCGACGGTTCATCGGGTTCATCTGATAGGTTTTACGATCGCCCTTCAGCGCGGTACCTGCGGCTTCACGGAATGGGCCATAGAAAGAAGAGGCAAATTTGGTGGAGTAGGACATGATCGCGGTATCGGTAAAGCCCGCGGCATCCAGCGCCTGGCGAATCGCCTGCACCTGGCCGTCCATTGCGGCGGAAGGGGCGATGAAATCTGCGCCCGCAGCGGCGGCAACGACCGCCTGTTTGCCGAGATTGGCAAGGGTTAAATCGTTATCAACGCCGTGCTCACATAATACGCCGCAGTGACCGTGCGAGGTGTATTCACAGAAGCAGGTGTCGGACATGACGATCATCTCCGGTACGGTCTGCTTACAGATACGCGACATGCGCGCCACCAGACCGTCTTCTTTCCAGGCATCGCTGCCAGTGTCATCGGTGTGATGGGAAATGCCGAAGGTCATAACCGAGCGGATGCCTGCATTAGCAATGCGTTCAATTTCGCGCGCCAGATGCTTCTCTGGAATGCGCATCACGCCGGGCATGGCCTCGATAGCTTTGTAATCGTCGAGTTCTTCTTCAACAAAGATCGGCAACACCAGGTCATTTAAGCTGAGTGTTGTCTCTTCAAACATAGCGCGCAGCGCAGGTGATTTGCGCAGGCGGCGAGGGCGTTGGATTAGGTCTGTCATGGTATGCCTGATGTTTGTGGAATCGAAGGCCGTAGTATACCCGAACCTGAGGGTGGGTGGTTTACGAAAGTTGGCGTTATATCTGGATTTTCCATCGTGGAAGGCTGAATCATTAGAGCAATTTATTCACATTTATGGCAAGTTATTTATATTCATTGTTTTGCTTGTTTCTATTTTTATTATTTTAAATATCGATATGTTTATTTGTGTAGGGCTGGTGATAATTCCTCTTTATTTATTGTTTATTTGTTTTGGTGTGTGGTGAGTTATTTGTTAATTATATGATTCAGAGATGTGTTGTACGGTATTTCATTGAAAGAATGAGTTTTTTTTGTTTTTTGTGTCAGAGGTGAGGATATTCGTAGTGTTGTCCGGTTTCGGACGACTAGCAAAGAATAATTGAACCTTTACTTTGTGAAACCGCATAATCGTCTCCGCGAAACATAAGATGTTTTCTTTGCATTGATAATTGATGGATCAACTATATTACGTCCCTGAGGAGGGATGACAAATGCACACTTGGAAAAAGAAACTAGTAGTCTCACAATTAGCATTAGCCTGTACTTTGGCAATCACTTCTCAGGCGAATGCTTCTACTGATATTTCTGGAACTACGTACACAACGTTCACCCATTATAATGACGCATCACATGTTGATGACGTTTACTTCGATGGCTATGTCGGTTGGAACAATTACGGCACTGATAGCATTTATAACGGTGATATTTATCCGGTAATCAATAACGCTACTGTCAACGGCGTTATTTCTACTTATTATCTGGATGATGGACTGTCAACTAACGGCAATTATAACAGCCTGACGATTAAAAACAGTACCATTCACGGAATGGTGACATCCGAATGTATGACCACGGATTGTACTAACCGTACGGGTACCGACTATTACTACGACCGTCTGGCGATGAATGTCATCAACTCCACTATCGATGACAACTACGAACATTATACCTACAACGGTACCTATAATGACGTGGCTGATACGCACGTTGTCGACGTTTATAACCTGGGTACGGCTATCACTCTGGATCAAGAAGTTGATCTGTCTATCTCCAACAACTCTCACGTCGCGGGTATTACCCTGACTCAAGGTTATGAGTGGGATGATATTGACGATAATACCGTCATCACCGGCGTAAACAGCGGCGAAGTGTTTAACAACACTATCGCTGTTACCGACTCTACCCTGACCTCTGGTTCCTGGTCTGATGAAGGAAGATCCGGCTGGTTTGGTAACACCAGCAATGCGAGCGACTACAACGGTAACGGTTGGAACGCGAATGATATCGCATTGGCGGTTATTGCTAATCCCAATGCAGATAACGCGATGCAGACCACTGCCACGTTTGATAACGCTACGCTGATGGGCGATGTGCTGTTCTCCAGCAACTTTGATGAGAACTTCTTCCCGAACGGTGCTGATACTTACCGTGATACCGATGCCGATCTGGATACCAACGGCTGGGATGGTACTGACCGTCTGGATCTGACCCTGAACCACGGCAGCAAGTGGGTTGGTGCGGCAATGTCCGTCCATCAGGTTGACGTTGATGGTGATGGCGTTTACGAAAGCTATGCTGAGGGCACTGAAGCCACTCCTACGCTGATTGATATCGCTGCCAACAGCCTGTGGCCTTCTTCAACCTACGGTATCGATAGCAACACATCCTCTTATGACGAAAATGGTCATGTGGTTGGCAATACCGTTTATCAGAGCGGTCTGTTCAACGTGACGCTGAACGGCGCTTCCCAGTGGGATACCACCAAAACTTCTCTGATTGACACCCTGAGCATCAACAGCGGTTCCGTTGTCAACGTGGGCGATTCTGCGCTGGTTTCTGACTCCATCTCTCTGACCGGTGCTTCCGCACTGAACATCAATGAAGATGGTCGTGTTGCGACTAATACGCTGTCTATTGACAACAGTACCGTAACGATTGCTGATGATGTCTCTGCTGGCTGGAATGTGCTTAATGCCGCGCTGTATGCCAATACCATTAACGTCACCAACAACGGCGTTCTGGATGTGGGCAACAGCACCGGTAACGCACTGCAGGTTGATACCCTGAATCTGACCAGCTACACCGACGCTTACAACCATGTTAATGCGGGTGTTTTCGACATCAACAGCGCTAACTATGTGTTGAATGCTGACCTGACCAACGATCGTACTAACGATACGCGCCAAGCTAACTACGGTTATGGCGTGATCGCGATGAACTCTGATGGTCATCTGACTATCAACGGTAACGGTGATTCCGACACCTCAGGCGATCAGTCTGAAGTTGATAACTACGGTGATCACGTAGCAGCGGCAACCGGTAACTATAAAGTTCGCATCGATAACGCCACTGGCGCAGGTTCTGTTACCGATTACAAGGGTAACGAGCTGATCTACGTTAACGACAAGAACAGCACCGCAACCTTCTCTGCAGCCAACAAAGCAGACCTGGGTGCTTACACCTATCAGGCTCAGCAGCAGGGTAACACCGTTGTTCTGCAGCAGATGGAGCTGACCGACTACGCGAACATGGCGCTGAGTATTCCGTCTGCCAACACCAATATCTGGAACCTGGAGCAAGACACCGTTGGTACTCGTCTGACTAACGCGCGTCATGGTCTGGTAGATAACGGTGGTGCATGGGTGAGCTACTTCGGCGGCAGCTTCGATGCGGATAACGGCAACATTAACTATGATCAGGATGTTAACGGCATCATGGTCGGTGTTGATTCCAAAATCGATGGTAACAACGCTAAGTGGATTGTCGGTGCTGCGGCAGGCTTCGCGAAAGGTGACATGAGTGATCGTACCGGTCAGGTAGATCAGGATAGCCAGACTGCCTATTTCTACTCTTCTGCTCGTTTTGCGAACAACATCTTTGTTGACAGTAATTTAAGCTACTCCCACTTCAACAACGATCTGTCTGCCAGCATGAGCAACGGTCAGTATGTTGATGGCAGCACCTCTTCTGATGCCTGGGGCTTCGGCTTGAAACTGGGTTATGACCTGAAGCTGGGTGAAGCAGGTTACGTAACCCCTTACGGTAGCGTATCCGGTCTGTTCCAGTCTGGTGATGACTATAAGCTGAGCAACGACATGAAAGTTGACGGTCAGTCTTATGACAGCATGCGTTATGAACTTGGTGTAGATGCGGGTTATACCTTCGCCTACAGCGATGACCAGGCGCTGACCCCGTACTTCAAACTGGCCTACGTTTACGACGACTCTAACAACGATTCTGATGTAAACGGTGATTCTATCGACAACGGCGTAGAAGGTTCTGCGGTACGCGTTGGGCTGGGTACTCAGTTCAGCTTCACCAAGAACTTCAGCGCGTACACCGATGCTAATTACCTCGGTGGCGGTGATGTCGATCAAGACTGGTCTGCAAACGTTGGTGTTAAATATACCTGGTAACAACTTTCTTGCAGAGAAATAAAAGGTAATTTTATTTAGAAATAATGCCCGTCACGCATTTGACGGGCATTTCTTGCAAGGAATTCGCACATGCTATCTTCAAATAAACCTCTTCTTGAGTTTGGTAAGCTTGATAAATGTTTAGCGAAATATGGTAAGCACTTTGAGTGTGATAACGACAAAGAAATAATTTTTTCCAGCGATATTAATAGTGACGAAACTTTTGTTATTTTAAGTGGTGTTGTTTCCTTACGTAGAGGGGAAAGCGTGCTGGTCGGGATTGCACAGGCGCCTTTTATTATGGGCCTTTCTGATGGCGTGATGAAAACAGATGTACAATACAAATTAATAACCGAAAGTAATTGTACGGGATACCACCTGCCTGCTTCGCAAACGATAAATATAATTGAACAATGCCAGCTTTGGCGTGAAGCCTTTTGCTGGTTGGCATGGCAAAATTCCATGTTTGAGTTGCGCGATCTGCAGCTGATCGGCAATAACTCCTACGATCAGATCCGCGCGACGCTGATATCCATGATGAAATGGGACGACGTACTGCGTTCGCGTATCGGCGTCATGAACTATATTCACCAACGCACGCGAATTTCACGCTCAGTTGTCGCTGAGGTTCTCGCGGCATTGCGTAAAGGTGGTTACATTGAAATGAATAAAGGCAAACTGGTGAGCATTAACCGTTTGCCTTTTGAGTATTAAGTCAGGATGCAGGAATAACCTGCGGTTTGTTCCCGCTCAACTCTGCAACCAGATCGTTGATACCGTCGCTCATATTGGTAAATCGGGTTAGCGGAGAACGGGTCACCACGATAAATGCCCCGACGTTTTGCTGTGGGATCATCGCCATATAGGTAATGAAGCCGCCGCCGCCACCGGTTTTTTGAATAATTCCTGGTCGCCCATTCTTCGGTGCCATATAGACCCAGCCCAAACCCAGCGCATCGGCTCTACCTGGAACATCCATCCCTATCACTTTGGTTAACTGCGTACGCTGATAAATCAGCGTCTGCATACGGTCGGCCTGCTGGCTACGATGGTAAAAATCAGATGAGAGATACTGCTGCATCCAGCGCATCATATCGCCGGGCGTTGAATAAACACCACCGCTGCCCATCGCCGCCAGGGTATTGTTGCAAGGACTGGCACCTTTTTCCGCGACCATCAGGCGTCTGCATTGATCGGGGGATGGGGTAAAGGTGGTATCTTTCATTCCCAGCGGACGGGTAATTTTTTCTTCAAACAGTTGCGGATAAGGCTTTCCGGATGCGATTCCCAGCGCATCGGCCAGCAGGTCAAACGCCAGGTTGGAATAAGAAGCCTGCGAACCCGGTGCGGCTTTAAGCGTGGCGGTTGATAGATAGCTCCAGCGCTGTTCACGGGTTGGCCAGACAAACACCGGGCGCTTCGCCGCACCGCCAGGCTGTTCGCGCGGCAGCGCGCTGGTATGCGTCGCCAGATTCACCAGCGTAATCGGCGTACCCTGATAAGTTGGCACGCGCGCGCCAGGCGGCGCATATTTGCTCAATGGATCGTTGAGTTTAACCGTACCCTGATCGAGTAATTTCACCAGCATTTCGCTGGTCATTAATTTAGTAATAGAGGCAATTCGAATAACGGAATCCAGCTGCGGATGAACGTTATTGCCAGGGCGTGTTTCGCCGAAGCTGCGAAATACGCGCTGGTTACCATCAATCACCACGAGCGCCATCCCCGTAGCACCGCTGCCGTAAAATATATGGTCGGCATAACGATCGACGATATCAGAGGCGAAGACCGGATCGGTTATAGGCTGTGCCGCCTGGACAGATGTCAATGACGCCGCACACAGCGCGGCAGAAAAAAGCAGACTACGTTTCAACGGTGGTGTCCATGAGTTAGAGAAAGTGAAAAAGGATGTCGTGCGTATGCGTATTTATACTACTCATCGGCGTATTGCAAAGCGCTTATCAGCCAATGATAGTGTGAAAAACGTAACGATGAGTAAACGCGAGCGTTTCCCGGATTACGGATGTTCGCTTTTGTGATCTCACGCTGTGATAATCTGCACTTGCTGGAACGTTGTCGAGTGTGAAAATCACAGAAACAATTCTTCATACCCGGGTGCGAACTAAGTGCCGCGGTTTTGGTCACACTTGTCGGTTTCAGCTTGTGTTTTTGGGCGTAAGCCGTCTGGCCGCCGCACTCCACGGTGGCAAATACACAGCAGTCGTCATAACGATAAGAAGTTAGCAGGAGAGCACTATGTTTAAGTCTTTTTTCCCAAAGCCGGGGCCGTTCTTTATTTCGGCATTTATTTGGGCACTGGTCGCCGTTGTATTCTGGCAAGGAGGTGGGGGAGCCTGGGTTGCGCATATTACCGGCGCATCGGGAGACGTACCGATTAGCGCGGCCCGATTCTGGTCGCTGGATTACCTGATTTTTTATGCGTATTACATCCTTTGTGTTGGTGTGTTCGCGCTGTTCTGGTTTATCTACAGTCCGCACCGCTGGCAGTACTGGTCCATACTGGGCACGTCGCTGATTATTTTCGTGACCTGGTTTCTGGTTGAAGTTGGCGTCGCCGTCAACGCCTGGTATGCGCCATTCTATGATCTGATTCAATCCGCGTTGAGTGCGCCGCATAAGGTGAAGATTGAGCAGTTCTATCATGAAGTAGGCATCTTTCTTGGCATTGCGCTGATTGCCGTGGTCATTGGGGTGATGAACAACTTCTTCGTCAGCCACTATGTATTCCGCTGGCGTACCGCAATGAACGAACACTATATGGCGCACTGGCAGCATCTGCGTCATATCGAAGGCGCGGCGCAGCGTGTGCAGGAAGATACCATGCGTTTTGCCTCCACGCTTGAAGATATGGGGGTCAGCTTTATCAATGCGATTATGACGCTGATTGCCTTCTTACCTGTACTGGTCACACTCTCAGCCCATGTGCCGGACCTGCCAATTGTTGGACATGTTCCTTATGGCCTGGTGATTGCCGCGATTGTCTGGTCGTTGATGGGAACCGGCTTGCTGGCGGTAGTCGGCATCAAACTTCCGGGGCTGGAGTTTAAAAACCAGCGCGTGGAAGCGGCCTACCGTAAAGAACTGGTTTACGGTGAAGATGACGCTAATCGTGCGACCCCGCCGACGGTGCGTGAACTGTTCCATGCGGTGCGCCAGAACTACTTCCGCCTCTATTTTCACTATATGTACTTCAATATCGCCCGTATTCTATACCTGCAGGTTGATAACGTTTTCGGCTTGTTCCTGCTGTTTCCGTCGATTGTTGCCGGTACGATTACGCTCGGCCTGATGACGCAAATCACCAACGTGTTTGGCCAGGTGCGCGGCTCGTTCCAGTATTTGATTAACTCCTGGACAACGTTAGTCGAACTGATGTCTATTTATAAGCGTCTGCGCAGCTTTGAACGTGAGCTTGATGGCCAGGATATTCAGGAAGTTACCCATACGCTTAGTTAATAAAAAAGGAGATGTTATGTCGACGGTTTCCCGTCTTTACCCCTTGTCCGGTCTGGCCGCTCTGGTGCTGGTGGGATGTAGTAGCCAACCCGCGCAGCCGCTAAAAAAAGGGGAGAAAGCCGTCGATGTGGCGAGCGTGGTGCGCCAGAAAATGCCCGCCAGCGTGAAAGACCGGGACGCATGGGCGCAGGATTTAGCGAAGACGTTTGAAAGCCAGAAGCTGGCGCCGACGGTTGAAAATATCTGTTCGGTGCTGGCGGTCGCGCAACAGGAGTCAAACTATCAGGCGGATCCGGCCGTTCCAAACTTAAGTAAAATCGCCTGGAAAGAGATCGACCGGCGCGCCGAGCGTATGCATATCCCGCAGTTTGTGGTGCATACCGCACTGAAGATTAACTCGCCAACGGGGAAAAGCTACAGCGAGCGTCTGGATACGGTGAAAACGGAAAAACAGCTTAGCGCCATTTTTGATGATTTTATCAATATGGTACCGATGGGGCAGACGCTGTTTGGTTCGCTTAATCCGGTACATACCGGTGGGCCAATGCAGGTCAGTATCGCGTTTGCCGAGCAGCACGCCGACGGGTATCCGTGGAAAATGGCGGGAACAGTTCGTCAGGAAGTGTTCAGCCGCCGCGGTGGGTTGTGGTTCGGTACGTATCATCTGCTTAACTACCCGGCGAATTACAGCGCGCCAATCTTCCGTTTCGCCGATTTCAATGCGGGATGGTATGCCAGCCGCAATGCGGCTTTCCAGAATGCGGTCAGTAAAGCCAGCGGAGTGAAGCTGGCGATGGATGGTGACTTGATTCTCTACGGCAGCAGCGAGCCGGGCAAAACCGAGCTGGCGGTACGTAAACTGGCCGGCAAGCTGGGGATGAGCGAGAGTGAGATCCACCGCCAACTGCAAAAAGGTGACAGTCTGGCTTTTGAAGATACCGCGCTGTACGAGAAGGTCTATAAGCTGGCGGAAGCGAAGACTGGGAAAGCGCTACCCCGTGAAATGCTGCCAGGCATTCAGCTGGAAAGCCCGAAGATTACACGTAATCTGACTACCGCGTGGTTTGCGAAACGGGTGGACGATCGTCGGGCGAAATGTATGGGTCAGTCATCATTATGATGACGGCGGCGCCAGCGCACGAATGCCGCGATGGCGCCAAGAATCAGACTTCCGGCAAGGAAAGGGACCAGCCCAAAAAGGGTACCGACGCCTAAGCCAATTTCAACTCGTGGGCGTCCTGTCTCTTGCATTTGCAACTGCATCAGCTGTTCATAGATGCCGGGAGCGTGGGCCAACAGATTTAAAACCTGCGCGCCTGCCCAAAAGCAAAACAGCACAAATACGGCATACGCAATGTTGCCGGGCAGGGAGGAGGTATCCCGATGCTTGCCCTTAAACAGGGATTTTGAGAGCGTAAAATCAGCCATAAAGACCTCCGGAAATAACCTGCTTTTTTTGACGTGATGCCTGGAACTGACAGTGAGTCTGACAGGTGATCGGCAATGTCAATATCAGAATGATGGTAATTTCAGGTAGAGATTATTCCTGGATCTCGGTTTTTTGCTGGTTGTCACAATTACGTAACCTTAAGTGAAATTAAGTTACATTTCAGAAATTCCGCACAGGCCACAGACGTCTATGAGGAAATGTGCGAGGATACGCTTTCACGTTGTATTTCCACCGGAGCCGTTATGAACCTGCCTGTTAAAATCCGCCGAGACTGGCACTACTATGCCTTCGCTATTGGGCTTATCTTTATTCTGAACGGTGTGGTCGGTTTACTGGGTTTTGAAGCGCAGGGATGGCAGACCTATGCGGTGGGGTTGGTGACGTGGGTGATTAGCTTTTGGCTGGCTGGATTAATTATCCGTCGCCGCGTGGAAGATGAAGAAGAAGCAAAGGATGCCCAATAGCTATCGATCAGGCATCCAGGCGGGTTTACATACTGGTTTTCAACGCGCTATCCGCCGCATGACGTTCCAGTGCCAGTTCGATCAGGCGAGTGATCAAATCGGTATAGCCTAAGCCGCTCGCCTGCCACAGTTTTGGATACATGCTGATGTTGGTAAAGCCCGGCAGCGTGTTGATCTCATTGATCACAACATCGTTCTCTGCGGTTAAGAAAACGTCCACGCGCGCCATACCGGCGCAGCCCAGCGTCTGATAAGCCTGAATAGCAATGTCGCGGATCTTATCGTTAACTTCCGGTGCGATCGCTGCCGGAACAACCACTTTGGCACCGTTATCGTCAATGTATTTGGTGTCGTAAGCGTAAAAATCACTGTTCAGCACGATCTCGCCACAGGTACTGGCCTGCGGTTGATCGTTGCCCAGCACCGCGCATTCGATCTCGCGGCCCTTGATCCCTTGTTCCACCACGACTTTATGGTCGAATTCAAATGCCAGCGCGACGGCCTGATTGTATTGCGCCTCGCTGGTCACTTTACTGACGCCAACGGACGAGCCCTGGTTGGCTGGTTTCACAAACAGCGGCAGGCCAAGGCGGGATTCCACCTCGGCAAAGCTGATGCGGTTGCGATTGGCACGGGTGAGCGTAATAAATGGCGCGATGTTTAATCCGGCATCGCGCAGTAGACGTTTGGTCACGTCTTTATCCATACAGGCCGCAGAACCCAGGACATCAGAACCGACGAACGGCAGATTCGCCACGCGCAGCATACCCTGCAGAGAGCCATCTTCACCCAACGTGCCGTGTACGATCGGGAAAATAACATCGACCGTTGGCAGTGGCTGACCGTTTTGCGCATCGATCAACTGGTGCTCTTGTTTACCCGGGACCTGAGCCAGGCTGGTCGCGGAAGGACGCAGCGCAATATGCGCTGGATCATCTGAATTGAGCAGATAGTTACTGGCATCGCTAATGTGCCATTGCCCTTGCTTATCAATACCTAACAGCACAACGTCAAAGCGAGTCTTGTCGATGGCATCGACAATATTTTTTGCCGATTGCAATGACACTTCATGTTCCGCTGATTTACCACCAAATACGATTCCTACCCGCAACTTTGCCATCTTAAAAACCCATTCCATGAATGCAAAGCACATACATTACCACGACAAAACGCAGGTTTCCTCGGCTTCTGGCAGATTGTTTTGGTGGGCAACAGAGGAACAGATAAGCGCAAACGCGCAGAACGGACGCGGAGCATAAACCCCTGCTGATATTGTGGGGTTGATGTGAGGTATATCACAAATATGATGAGCGGGAAGATAAAATCCTAAACTGTGATATATCGCACCTGTGGACCCTTATTTGGCTAAGTAATTTGTTAAGCTGCTCGCAGTTTTCAGCTACTTATCGTTATGAGTCCCTATGGAATCCTGGAGAGTCAACCTCATTTCCGTATGGTTCGGTTGCTTTTTCACCGGCCTGGCAATCAGCCAAATCCTGCCTTTTTTACCGCTCTATATCTCCCAACTGGGGGTAAGCTCCCATGAAGCACTCTCAATGTGGTCTGGCTTAACGTTTAGCGTCACCTTCCTGATTTCAGCCATCGTCTCTCCGATGTGGGGGAGTTTAGCCGACCGTAAAGGACGCAAGCTGATGCTGCTGCGGGCCTCTTTGGGTATGGCGATTGCGATTTTACTGCAGGCCTTTGCCACTAACGTCTGGCAGCTTTTTCTGCTGCGTGGGGTCATGGGGTTAACGTCTGGCTATATTCCCAATGCGATGGCGCTGGTAGCCTCACAGGTTCCGCGCGAACGCAGCGGGTGGGCGCTGAGTACGCTCTCGACGGCGCAAATTAGCGGCGTTATTGGCGGACCACTGATGGGGGGCTTTATTGCCGACCACGTTGGCTTACGGGCGGTATTCTGTATTACCGCGGCTTTGCTGGTAGTGAGTTTTCTGGTCACGCTGTTCTTAATTAAAGAAGGTGTGCGCCCGACAATCAAAAAAAGCGAACGCCTGAGCGGGAAGGCCGTCTTTGCCTCGCTGCCTTATCCGACGCTGGTGATCAGCCTGTTTTTTACTACGATGGTGATCCAGTTGTGTAACGGCTCAATTGGGCCGATTCTGGCGCTGTTTATTAAATCAATGGTCCCAGACAGTTCTAATATTGCCTTTCTCAGCGGGCTGATTGCTTCGGTTCCGGGCATCTCGGCGCTGATTTCTGCGCCCCGGCTAGGTAAATTAGGCGATCGTATTGGGACCGAGCGGATTTTAATGGCAACGTTAATCTTCGCCGTCGTGTTGTTTTTCGCCATGTCATGGGTCACTACGCCGTTGCAGTTGGGGATCTTACGTTTTCTGCTCGGCTTTGCCGACGGCGCGATGTTGCCCGCGGTGCAGACGCTGCTGGTAAAATACTCCAGCGACCAGATAACCGGGCGCATTTTTGGTTATAACCAGTCATTTATGTACCTCGGCAACGTAGCCGGGCCATTAATGGGGGCAACAGTTTCGGCAATGGCGGGCTTTCGCTGGGTGTTTATTGCCACGGCGAGCATTGTGCTTATCAACATCTGGCAACTGGCTATCGCGTTGCGACGTCGGCGCTGCGCACGCTGAGTACCTGATTAACAACGCTGCCAGTCAGCGTTGTTAATCCATCATTATGCATTTATATATCCAGGTGATTATTAATCACCTTACCCTTTTATATGGAATAATTCTGCGCTAAGACTCCTTCTCCCTTATTTTGTGTTGTGATTGTTTTCGCAAAACGTTTTATTTCTTATGAAAATACAACTTTCATCCACTAGGCAGTTGTGAGTCTTAATGATAACGTGGCCTATATTTGGTTAAGGGAATACGTAAATGAAAAATCTCGTTACTGAGTTGTTACTTAAGCTCGCCCAAAAAGAAGAAGAGTCGCAAGAACTGACGGCGCAGGTTGAAACGCTGGAGCAGGTAATCATCGAAATGCTGCGCAATATGACGTGTAACGATCGGCAAATATTTATTCGCCAAATTGAGGGGGCTTTGGCTGGAGAAGGCCGTATGCCTGCGTTTCTGACCAACGTTCATAACACTGGCGAGAGTGTGCCAAAAGCGTTTTGAGTAATCCGTGGTGCGTCATCCACAAATTATCATAAAAGTGTCACATCAAATACTTATAGTCGCTTTGTTTTAATTTTACCGTATTTATACATGGAGAAAATAAAGTGAAACAAAGCGCACTCGCTATTGCCCTGTTACCTTTGCTGTTTACCCCGGTTATTAATGCAGAAACCTCTGCCATAGCGGTTATGGATAATCGTGCCGCTCAGGGTGATATCACCACGCCGGGCGGCGCCCGCCGATTGTCTGCCGATCAAACGGCGGCTCTGCGCGAATCTCTGAGCGATAAACCTGCCAAAAATATTATTTTATTGATTGGCGATGGGATGGGTGACTCAGAAATAACGGCCGCGCGAAATTATGCCGAAGGCGCAGGCGGCTTTTTTAAAGGAATTGATGCTTTACCGTTGACCGGACAATACACGCACTATGCGTTGGATAAGAAAACGGGTAAACCCGATTATGTGACGGATTCTGCGGCATCCGCGACGGCGTGGACCACCGGTGTGAAAACCTATAATGGCGCGCTGGGCGTTGATATTCATGAAAAAGATCACGCCACAATTCTTGAAATGGCAAAAGCGGCGGGGCTGGCGACGGGCAACGTTTCTACCGCTGAATTGCAGGATGCTACTCCGGCGGCGCTGGTTGCCCATGTGACTTCGCGTAAGTGCTATGGCCCAGGCGTGACACGTGAAAAATGCCCAACCAATGCGCTGGAAAAAGGCGGTAAAGGGTCAATCACCGAACAATTACTGAATGCCCGGGCTGACGTTACGCTGGGCGGCGGGGCCAAAACGTTTGCGGAAACCGCTGCGGCGGGCGAGTGGCAGGGTAAAACGTTGCGTGAACAAGCCCTGGCCCGTGGTTATCAGATGGTGAGTGATACCGCGACGCTGGCGGCGATTACCGAAGCTAATCAGGATAAACCGCTGCTGGGCCTGTTCTCTGACGGCAATATGCCCGTGCGCTGGGAAGGTCCGAAAGCGTCTTATCATGGCAATCTGGATAAGCCGGTTGTGACCTGTACGCCAAATCCAAAGCGTGACGACAGCGTGCCAACGCTGGCGCAGATGACGGATAAAGCGATTGAGCTGTTAAGCAAAAATGAGAAAGGTTTCTTCCTGCAAGTGGAAGGGGCGTCAATCGATAAACAGGACCACGCCGCCAACCCGTGCGGACAGATTGGCGAAACGGTCGATCTGGACGAAGCGGTACAGCGCGCGCTTGCCTTTGCGAAGAAAGATGGCAACACCCTGGTGGTGGTAACCGCTGACCACGCACATGCCAGCCAGATTGTCGCGCCGGATACCAAAGCACCAGGCCTGACCCAGGCGCTGAACACCAAAGATGGCGCGGTCATGGTCATCAGCTACGGCAACTCTGAAGAGGAATCTCAGGAGCACACCGGCAGCCAGCTGCGAATTGCAGCCTATGGCCCGCACGCGGCGAATGTGGTCGGCCTGACCGATCAAACCGACCTGTTTTACACCATGAAAGCGGCGTTAGGACTGAAATAACCCGACGCCCGGCGGCAATACTTTTGCCGCCGGGTGGTATTTTTATCGTTAGCAGCCAAACTTACCTGTGTGTTGTCGTTCAGAAAAGAAGGATGCTATGAAAATTACATTATTAATGACGCTGCTTTTTGGTCTGATTTTTTTAACTACCGTCGGTGCTGCCGAGAAGACTTTAACCCCGCAACAACAGCGTATGACCACCTGCAATCAGCAGGCAACGGCGCAGACCTTAAAAGGGGATGCGCGTAAGACATATATGAGTGATTGCCTGAAAAACAGTAAATCTGCGCCGGAGGAAAAGAGCCTGACGCCGCAGCAGCAAAAAATGCGTGAATGTAACGTTAAGGCGACGGAGCAGTCTCTGAAAGGTGATGATCGTAATAAATTTATGAGCGCTTGCCTGAAGAAATCTGCGTAGCACTTACGGGTGAGCAGGTAAAATCGCTCACCCGAAATATCATACTTCCGCCACCAGACCCCTTCCTATAATTTGGGAAATTTGTTTCAGAATATTCCCAAATACAATGAATGATGAAAACTTTTATCAAAAGAAGGTCGTCCCGAATGAAGCATTTTTATCGCTTCATCAAAATGACCACCAACGTTCCGGTCTGCGATTCGCCCGACGAATCAGGCTGCCGCGAGCGGTGGGATTGGGGGGAATGTTTTTCCCTATCGCGTCGGTATTAGTTGCTCAGCCCATTACCGGTGGCTGGTGGCTATTACTGGTGGGATGGGCGTTTGTCTGGCCGCATTTGGCCTGGCAGTTGGCCAGCAAAGCCGACGATCCTCTGCATAGCGAATTTACCAACTTAAAAGCCGATGCCATTCTTGCCGGTATGTGGATAGGGATTATGGGCGTAAACCTGTTGCCATCCACGGCGCTGCTGATGATTATCTGCATCAACCTGATGGGCGCAGGCGGGATGCGAATATTCATCGCAGGCGCCGTTTTGATGATGGTTTCATGCCTGGTGACGTTACAGTTAACCGATATCTCCGTCGCTTTTAGCAGTACTCAACTTAGCGTGCTATTGACGCTGCCGGTGCTGGTGATTTATCCGCTGCTGTTTGCCTGGGTCAGCTACCAGACGGTCATCAAGCTGGCGGAACATAAACGCCGTTTACAGGTGATGAGTACGCGAGATGGCATGACTGGGGTGTACAACCGCCGCCATTGGGAACTGTTACTGCGTAATGAATTTGATAATTGCCGCCGCTACCAGCGTGACGCCACGTTACTGATTATCGATATCGACCATTTTAAGAGCATTAATGATACCTGGGGTCATGACGTTGGGGATCAGGCGATTGTCGCGCTGACCCGCCAGTTGCAGATGACCTTACGCGGTAGCGACGTGATCGGGCGCTTTGGCGGTGATGAGTTTGCGGTGATTATGTGCGGCACGCCGGCAACCAGCGCGATTGCGGCGATGTCTCGCGTTCACGAACGACTTGGCCAACTGCGTTTATCCTGCGCGCCGCAGGTTGCTCTGCGGATCAGCGTGGGCGTTGCGCCGCTGACCGCAGAAACCGAGCATTATCGAGAATGGTTAAAGTCGGCGGATATGGCGCTCTACAAAGCAAAGAATTCCGGACGTAACCGCACTGAGGCGGCGGCCTGACGTCCGGCGGTGTTAACTCAGGAGCGGCTGAGTTTTTCCGACTGCTCCATGCACTTAATCATCGCTTCAATCACTGATGAACGAAAACCTCGTTCTTCCAGGACGCGTACCGCTTCAATGGTGGTTCCACCAGGCGAGCACACCATATCCTTCAGTTCTCCGGGATGTTTACCCGTATCCAGCACCATCTTCGCCGAACCCATTACTGCCTGCGCCGCGAATTTATAAGCTTGCGCGCGAGGCATGCCACCCTGCACGGCGGCGTCCGCCATCGCTTCAATAAACATAAACACATAAGCCGGGGCTGAACCACTGACGCCAACGACCGGATGAATCATTGCCTCCGCAATGACTTCCGCTTCGCCAAAGCAGCGGAAGATATTCAGCACGTCGGCGGTGTCTTCTGGCGTGACTAAGGCGTTCGGTGTGACGGAAGTCATTCCGGCATTCACCAGTGACGGCGTGTTTGGCATCGCGCGAATGATTTTACGGTCATGGCCTAGCGCGCGGGCGAGCTGATCGAGGGTGACGCCAGCGGCAATCGAGACGACCAGGGAGTCTTTGTTCAGGCTGGAGGTAATTTCGCTCAGCACTTTAATCATGATGCCTGGTTTTACGGCCCCAAAAACAATGTCAGCGATTTGCGCGACCTCTTGCGCAGACTGCGCCGCATTAATACCGTACTGGTCGTGCAATGCAGCGACTTTATCGGGGGAAGGGGTGTAGACCCAGATTTGTCCGGGGAGAACCTGGCCGCTGGCGATCATGCCGCCAAGTATCGCTTTGCCCATATTACCGCAGCCGATAAAACCGATTTTCTTGTCCATTTTGTCACTCCCTATGCGTGATATTCATTGTTTTACCTGGGAAAGCTAAGCTTAGCGCGGATTGAATACGTGCAGAAGGATAAACAGCACTTTGCCTGCAAGTAAAAGCACGCGACAATGTGCAACTGCACATCAGTGGGGAGAAATTATGACAATATGGGTGGATGCCGATGCGTGTCCGAATGTGATTAAAGATATTTTGTACCGCGCTTCTGAACGCATGCAGATGCCGCTTATTTTGGTAGCCAACCAAAGTTTGCGCGTCCCGTCTTCGCGGTTTATCCGCACATTACGTGTTCCCGCCGGGTTTGACGTGGCGGATAACGAGATTGTACGTCAGTGTAGTGCCGGTGATTTAGTGATAACGGCGGATATCCCGCTGGCGGCAGAAGTCATTGAAAAAGGTGCGGCGGCGCTTAATCCGCGCGGTGAACGTTATACCGAAGCCACGATCCGTGAGCGTCTGATGATGCGTGATTTTATGGATACGCTACGCGCCAGCGGTATTCAGACCGGCGGGCCGGACAGTCTTTCACCACGAGACAGGCAGCATTTTGCTGCTGAGCTTGATAAGTGGTGGCTGGAAGTACAGCGCAGAAAATAAAGAATGTAATTTATTATTTACACTTTATTCATGGTGAATTCTTGTTATAGTAGGGATTAATAGGTACTGCTACCCTATATGTAATTTTTTCTTTACGTTTTGGCGATGTACTAGTTTGGTGATATGATTATATCTTTAACCGCATCAGATCCCGCTCGCTCGCGGCTCCCTGGGGAATTTCTGTAATGACGCAACCTCTTTATCTTGTCGGCCCCCGGGGGTGTGGTAAGACAACTACCGGTATGGCGCTGGCGAAGGCTATCGATTTCCAGTTTGTCGATACCGATCGCTGGTTGCAATCGCACGTGCAGATGACCGTGGCGGAGATCGTCGAAAGGGAAGGATGGGAAGGGTTTCGTGCCCAGGAGACGAGCGCTCTGCAGGCCGTCACAGCCCCGGCAACGGTTGTTGCGACCGGCGGCGGCATCATTCTTACCGAATTTAATCGTCATTACATGCGCAGCCACGGCGTGGTTATCTATTTAAGCGCACCGGTATCAGTACTGGTTGATCGTCTGGAGGCCACGCCTGAAGAGGCATTGCGCCCAACCTTAACCGGTAAGCCGTTGACTGAAGAGGTGCAGGAAGTGCTCGCCCAGCGCGATGTTCTGTACCGTGAAGCTGCGCACTACATCGTTGATGCCACCCATAAACCTGCGCAGGTGGTGGAAGACATTCTTGAGATACTGGCGCAGGCAGCGCCACGGTTACAGGGCGGTGTCTATACTTAATGTTCATCCAGTGAAAAGGAAGAACTATGCCGACAAAACCACCTTACCCACGTCAAGCGAACATTGTTACGGTTGAAAAGGGGACGCCAGGCCAGACGGTAACCTGGTATCAACTTCGAGCCGATCACCCTAAACCGAATACGTTGATCAGTGAGCATCCTTCTGCGCAGGAAGCCATGGATGCCAAAAAACGCTACGAAGACCCCGATAAAACCTGATATTAAGCACCGTCCTGGCACGAGTCTGAAAAGTGCCAGGACGGGCGTTCATCACATTTTCTTAAATTTCGCCGTATACCGTTAAAATTGAAAATTAAGCAATAACAATCCAGTACCGGAATGATTTGGAATCTTTACACAATACACCGCCGATCAGCTGCTACGCTTTTGAGCATTTGTAGCGCAGGTCAGCGCCCGGCACTTGCCCGGGATTTCACAGCAAAGTAAGAAGACGGTGGAGCAACAAATGAGTGCGTCGTTGGCTATCCTCACGATTGGCGTGGTGCCGATGTGTGAGGTGTTACCGCTCCTGACGGAATATATCGATGAACAGCACATTACTCACCACAGTCTGCTTGGACAGATGCGGCGAGAAGATGTGATGGCTGAGTATGGCGTTTCGCCCGGTGACGAGCCTTTATTAACGCTGCTCAGCGACCACCAACTTGCGCATGTCTCACGCCAGAAGGTAGAGCGCTCGCTGCAAAGTATCGTGGAGGTGCTGGATAACCAGGGCTTTGACGTGATCCTGCTGATGAGTACCGCCTCAATCGCTCGCCTGACCGCCCGCAATAGTATTCTGCTGGAGCCGTTACGTATTATCCCCCCGCTGGTGGCCTCGATTGTCGATGGGCATCAGGTCGGGGTTATTGTCCCCGTCACCGAATTGCTCAAAGCCCAGACGCAAAAATGGCAGGTGTTACAAACTCCACCAGTGTATGCCGTGGCGAATCCGATCGAAGGTACCGAACAACAATTAATTGATGCCGGGAAAGAACTACTGGAGCAAGGCGCGGATGTGATCATGCTGGATTGTCTGGGGTTCAATCAACGCCATCGTGATTTACTGCAAAAATCGCTGGATGTCCCGGTTCTTCTGTCTAATGTGTTGATTGCCCGACTGGCTTCGGAGCTGTTGGCGTAATTTTACGTGACAGGTGGAACGTCAGCCCCCTATATTGGTTCTCAACTTAATCACGAGATAGGGCCAGTTGTATGCTTCAAAGTAATGAATACTTTTCCGGCAAAGTAAAATCGATCGGTTTTACCAGCAGCAGTACTGGCCGCGCCAGTGTTGGCGTGATGGCTGAAGGCGAATATACCTTTAGTACTGCGGCGCCTGAAGAGATGACTGTCGTTAGCGGCGCACTGAACGTGCTGCTGCCGGGGGAAACCGAGTGGAAGGTGTATGCCGCAGGGGACGTGTTCAACGTACCGGGCAACAGCGAGTTTCATCTGCAGGTGGCAGAGCCAACATCCTATCTTTGCCGCTATCTGTAAGCATAGAAATGACGAATGGCGACATTATGCCGCCATTCGGTAAGTACGGCTTAACGTTGCGCTTCGCCGCCTAATCCTTCCACCAGACTTTTAATCAGCGCCGCCAGTTCACCCGTCATCAGGATGAAATCGGCATCAAAACGCTGAGCATAATCTTCGCGGTCAATATCTTCGTTCTGATCGCGCAGCTCGTCGCTAAACTTCAAACGCTTAATCGAGCCGTCGTCACACATCACGAACTGAATGCGCTGCTGCCAGTCGAGGGCCAGTTTGGTGACCAGTTTGCCCGCTTCGATATGCACGGCGATTTCGTCGCAGACCAGATCCTGCTTTTTCGCGCGGATCACGCCGCCGTCTTCAAGGATCGCTTTTAGTTCAGCTTCATCCAGTAACTGGAATCCCTGTGCCGTTGTACCGGAACGAACCCATTCTGTCAGCGTCAGCTCAATGGGGTTTTCCATCGTCAGCGGAACGACCGGCAGCGAACCGAGACTCTTACGCAGCAGCGCCAGCGTATCTTCGGCTTTCTTCGCACTCGCGCAATCAACCATGATCAGATCGTTGACGGTATCGATCCACATCATCGTCTGGCTGAAACGGCTAAAGGCGCGCGGCAGCAATGAGTGCAGAACTTCATCTTTCAGCGAGTCTTTTTCGGTCTTCTTGAGTTTGCGACCTTGCTCAGCTTCCAGTTTGAAAATTTTGGCTTCCAGCGCCTGTTTGATAACCGGCGACGGCAGAATTTTTTCTTCTTTGCGGGCGCAGATAATAATTTGGCCATTGGCGGTATGCGTTAATGCATCGCTGTGCGATCCCATCGGCGGAACCCAGCCCATTTTTGCCATATCCTGGCTACCGCAAGGGGTGAACGTCATTGATGCCAGCTGTTTTTCCATCTCTTCGGCACGCAAAGAAACATCGCGGCTAAGACGGTAAACCATTAAATTTTTGAACCACAGCATGATAATTTCCACGGCCTTGTCGTTAAATCCAGCGGGCATGATAGCGAATTGTCGCTATGCTTGCATTGTTAATCGGGAAGAGGAGCAAACAGTGCGTATAGGTATCGATTTAGGCGGTACGAAAACGGAAGTTATCGCGCTTGGCGATGCAGGCGAACAGCTTTTTCGCCATCGCCTGCCCACGCCGCGTGATGATTATCGGCAAACGATAGAAACCATCGCCGCGCTGGTGGAGATGGCGGAAAAGGCCACCGGGCAGTCGGGAACCGTCGGGATGGGCATTCCCGGTTCAATTTCGCCTTACACCGGAGTGGTGAAGAATGCCAACTCGACCTGGCTTAACGGGCAACCTTTTGACAAAGACCTGAGTACGCGTCTGAATCGCGAAGTGCGGCTGGCAAATGATGCCAACTGCCTGGCGGTTTCTGAAGCCGTTGATGGTGCAGCGGCGGGGGAGCAAACCGTGTTTGCGGTGATTATCGGTACAGGATGTGGCGCAGGAGTGGCGCTGAACGGCCGGGCGCACACGGGCGGGAACGGTACTGCGGGCGAGTGGGGGCATAATCCGCTGCCGTGGATGGACGAAGACGAACTGCGTTATCGGCAGGAAGTGCCCTGCTATTGCGGCAAGCAAGGCTGCATTGAAACCTTCATTTCCGGAACCGGTTTTGCCACCGACTACCAGCGTCTGAGCGGTAAGTCGCTCAAGGGCAGTGAAATTATCAGTCTTGTTAATGCCCGGGATGCCCAGGCCGAACAGGCGTTGAGTCGGTACGAGCTGCGTCTGGCAAAATCACTGGCACATGTGGTGAATATTCTCGATCCGGATGTAATCGTGCTGGGCGGTGGAATGAGCAATGTCGACCGACTGTATCAAAACGTGCCAACGTTGATTAAACAGTTTGTTTTTGGCGGTGAGTGCGAAACGCCTCTACGCAAGGCGCTGCACGGTGACTCCAGCGGTGTGCGCGGCGCGGCCTGGTTGTGGCCGCAGGAGTAATATTCGCGTTGCCGGGTAGCGCAGAAGCTATCCGGCAGCGGGAGTCATCCGGGATACGCTGCGCTTCAGGCGACCGTAGAGCAGCAGCGACGACATTGCAGAAAACGACAGCAGCGCCGCCGGCAACGTCACGTAGTTGTAGGCAAAGCCCAGCGTCAGCATCATACCACCGCACCAGGCGCCAATCGCGCTGCCGAGATTAAAGGCAATTTGCCCCCCAGCCGCACCCAGCAGCTCACCCCCTTTAGCATTTTGCAGCAGCAAAATTTGCAGCGGCGCCGACAGGGCAAACAGGCCCGCGCAGCAAATAAAGGCGAAGATCAGCGACGCGGCTTTGATCCCGCCAAAGGCAAAGAGCAGCAGCAGAGCCAGCACAATTACAAAGTCGGTTATTACCGCAATACGCAGCGGCGTATAGCGGCCAGAAAGGCGACCGCTCAGCAGATTTCCCAACACCATCCCCAATCCCACCAGCATCATGATGAAGGTCATCAGCGCTTCGGAAAAGCCGGAGATGAACATCATGTACGGTTTGACGTAGCTGAACCAGGCGAAAACCCCGGCGTTACCAAACATGGTGGCGGAAAAGATGAGCCACGGGGCGGGGGTTTTCAAAAAGTGAAATTGTTCGCGCAGTTTCCCTTTTGCTTCATCGCTGATGTTGGGTACCCAAAAAGTTATCGAGACCATCACGGCGATATTAAAGACGGCTATCAGCAGAAACGTGTAGCGCCAGCTAAATTCCTGGCTCAGCCAGGTGCCGATGGGAATGCCAATCAGATTAGCAACGGTCATACCCGAAACCATGCCCGCGACGGCGGCGGTGACTTTTCCCGGACGGGCCAGCTTCGACAGGATAATCGCGCCAACGCCAAAAAACGCGCCGTGTGGAAAGCCGGAAACCAGCCTGCCCACCGCCAACATTAAATATGAGGAGGAGAGGGTGAAGATGGCGTTGCCGATCACGCACAGCGTGACCAGAAACAGCAGAATGTGCTTGAGCGAAAAACGATTGGAAAAGAGCGCAATAATAGGCGCGCCCAGCACCACGCCAAAGGCGTAAAACGAAATCATATGGCCAGCGGCAGGGATGGAAATTCCCACGTCCCGCGCCAGCTCGGTGAGTACACCCATGATGCCAAACTCGGCCATGCCCAGCCCAAATGTCCCCAGAGCTAAAGAGAAAATGACTTTTTTCATACCACCTGCCAACAAGAAAGACGCACGATGTGCGCCATAGCGGCGAACGTTCGCCGCCAATAGAGATAGCTTGCGGATAAGCGAAGTGGAATGCCATTTCATATCCGTCTTTGTGTATTCACGATCGTGCTATGTGCCGTGCCGGATGGCGCTGGCGCATATCCGGCCTCCAGGTACTGAGCTGCTATCAGGCATCAACTGCAAACATTTTATCGAGTTTACTGTAGCCCAGTCCGTTGATTTTTTTGACCTTGATCTGCACCGGAATGCGTTCTTTCATCGCTTCAACGTGGCTGATGACACCAATGGTTTTGCCAGTGGCGTTGAGCGCATCGAGCGCATCCAGGGCGGTATCCAGCGTTTCGCTGTCCAACGTGCCGAAACCTTCGTCGAGGAACAGGGAGTCAATTCGAGTTTTGTGGCTGACCAGATCGGACAACGCCAGCGCCAGCGCCAGACTCACGAGGAAGCTCTCGCCGCCGGAAAGCGTACGCGTGTCACGCACGGCATCGGCCTGCCAGGTATCAACCACTTCCAGCTCCAGCGCTTCGCTGGCCTTGCGCTGCAACAGATAGCGACCGTGCAGACGGGTCAACTGGTTGTTGGCAAGCCAGACCAGATTATCCAGCGTCAGCCCCTGGGCAAACTTGCGGAATTTATCTCCCTCTTTTGAGCCGATCAGCGCGTTCAGATAGCCCCAGTCTTCGACCTGCTGTGCGACTTTCGCAATCTCGAGCATCAGCGCCTGCTGCTGCTGGCGGTTTTCACCATCCTGCTTGAGCTGCTGGCGAATTTCGCCCTGACGAGTGGTGTTCTCCCGTAGCTGCTGGGTGAGTTGCGCCAGCGCGTCGTGAAGATGTTGCACGGTGAGCGTGAGATCCACCCCGGTTGGGAGCTGTTGTTGATGAGTCGCCAGCGCCTGCTGCGCCTGATTAAGCAGCGTTTGCGCCTGCTGTCGCTGGCCTTCCAGTGATTGCTTCAATTGTTCAAGGCGGTTAAAGGTCTCTTCATCCAGCAGGGCGGCAACAAAGGCGTCGCGATCGGCAAAGATGCTGGCCTGCAATGCGGTATCAAACTGCGCCTGAATTTCTGCAGCGCGCTGAACCTCCTGCGCCTCCTGCTGCTGTAAGGTTTGCCACTGCCCCTGTAAAGAGAGGCAATCGTCGTGCACCTGCCGCCAGTTTTCCAGCGACAGATTCTCAATGTTTTCACCAAGCGCATCGGTTTCAGGCAGCGTTTCCAGCACCGGCGCAAGCTGGGCGATTCGGGCCTGTAATTCAGTCAGTTCGTTCTGGCGCAGCTGCCACATTTGCGCTTCGTTCGCCCGCTCGCTCAGCCATGAGGCGACTTCACCCTCGGCCGGAAGGGACAGACCATGACGGGCCAGCTCGGCGGTTAACGTTGCCTGACGCTGGTCAATATGCTGCTGGAGCTGAGTAATCTGCTCTGTGTGTGCGGTGATTTGCGCTTGCAGGGTATGACGCAGACTCAGCTGGTGAAGCTGCTGCTCGTGCTCTTCCTGGGCGGCAAGCCACGGGGCGATGTCATCCTGCGGTTGCAGCGTCACGTTGAGGCTGGCGGTGACTGTCTGCCACTCTTGAGTAAGTGCTTGCTCTTCCTGAGAAAGCGTTTGTACTTCGCGTTCATCGCGCTGAAGTTGCTGGGTTATCGCCTCAAGTTGACCGCGTAGCGTTGAACCCTCATCGGCCAGCGTTTTGACCTCTTTTTCCAGCGCTTCACGCCGTGTCTGATTCACACTCAGTTCGAGCGTTTGATAGCGCTCAATCGCCGGGTGCGTGGTGGAGCCGCAAAGTGGGCAAGGCATGCCGGATTGCAATAGTGCCCGCTGGCTTTCCAGATCTTTGATCCGGGCTTCCTGCTCGCAAATGATTCTCACATCGGCAAGCCGCTGATTTTTATCTTTATAGCGCTGACGCTTTTCTGTAAGCACCGCATTGCGCTGGGCCAGCTCCTGCTGACGCTGCACAAGCGTGGCGCGTAGCTGCGCCAGTTGCTTTTGCTTCGGGGCGATTTGCCCGTGCAGATTACTCAGCCGCTGGCGTAACGGACGAAGCTGCACATGTTGCGCCAGCGCTTCCGTTACCTGTTGTGCCGAAAGGGTCAGCGTGGGAAGCGCCAGCGCATCGAGCTTGCGCGTGTCGTTCTCCCGCAACTGCTGCCACTGGCGCAGTTGGACGCTGGCGTCGGACTGTTGGGCCAGCAGCGCTTTCCATCCTGCCAGTTCGCTACTCCACAAACGGAAGCGGTCATGTTCCTTCAACCAGTCGGTTAACGTTTGCTGTCCGGCGAGCATAGCGGCCGACTGCGTTTGTGCCTGCTGACGAATACGTCCGCGCAGCGCTAAGCTGCTTTGTAAGCGAGCATTCACTTCCTGAATCTTCTGTCGCGTACGGTCAATCGTAGCCGTTTGTTCCTGGATTCGCTCCCAGTGTGGGCGTAACGCTCTGGCCGGGAGTGCCAGACTCAGCGCCGCCAGTTGCGGCTGCGCCTCTTCCTGCGCCTGAAGTGCAGCCTGTAATGCCTGCTGGTGGCGGTTTATCTCAGCCTGTAGCTCATTTTGCCGCATGAGCCAGTTGAGGTGCTGCTGCTGGGCTTGTTGGCTGGTAAGGTATTGTTTTTCTTCGTCAGTAAGTACCTGCAAACTTTCTGTCAGAGATTGCAGCTGTTCTGGCGCTAACAGCGCAACACCGCTGGCCTGGGCCTGCAGTTTTTCCAGTTCCGTACGCGCTGATTTGTGCTTTTCAAATACCATGGCGGAGATTTGGCCGTAGATCTCAGTGCCGGTCAGCTCTTCCAGCAGCTCGGCGCGTTCTTTCGGTTTGGCATTGAGAAATGCGGCAAACTGCCCCTGAGACAGCAGCATCGAACGGGTAAAACGTCCGTAATCCAGCCCGGTAAGCTCGGCGGTCATCTCCAGCTTATCTTTGACCTTATCGGCGAGGATTTTACCGTCGGAGCAGCGGGCCAGCTCTACGCGAGGGACCTGCAGATTGCCCTCCGGCTGATTGCGCGCCCGGTTCTGGCTCCAGAATGCGCGGTAGGCTTCGCCCCGCACCTCAAACTCGACCTCGGCCAGACACTCCGCGGTGTCGCGGGTCATCAGGTCGTTTTGCGACTGTGACACGGTATTCAGGCGTGGCGTTTCGTGGTACAGCGCAAGGCAAATTGCGTCCAGCAAGGTCGTTTTCCCCGCGCCCGTTGGCCCGGTGATAGCGAACAACCCGTTGCTGGCAAACGGTTCTGCCGTAAAATCGACTTTCCATTCTCCCTTCAGGGAGTTGAGGTTTTTCAGGCGCAGGCTGAGAATTTTCATGCTTCAGCCTCCCCGGCAAGCGTTTGTAAGGTTGCGCTAAACAGCTGGTTAAGCCGCTCACGCTGCGGTTGTTCGAGTTCTTCCAGCGCCAGGCGGCGGTCAAAAACCTCTGCCACGCTCAGCTCGCTTAACGTTTCACGTCGTTCATTGGCCATAATGCGTTCGCGCTGTTCCCGACTGCGGCGCACCAGTAGCACTTCTACCGGTAAATCTTCGGTTAAGGCCTGGATCTTACGTTGCATATCATGCAGGTAGTCGTCGGTGGTGATTTCAATATCCAGCCACACCGGTGGCTCTTGCTGCACGCCGCGCCACTGCTCAAGCTGGGTAGTAATGGCGGCTAAATCGCCTTTCAGTACCGCAAGCTGCTGCGTAACCGGCACGGTGAGATTTTCAACGGCGCTGAGTTTCCCCGCGTCAAAGCTCACCAGATGTACACATTTGCTTTTGCCGCACTCGTCAAAACTGAGGGCAATCGGCGAGCCGCAGTAGCGAATATGTTCCGTGCCGCCGATAATCTGCGCCCGGTGAATATGTCCCAGCGCGATGTAGTCTGCCGGTGGGAAGTTTTGCGCCGGGAAGGCGTCCAGCGTACCGATATAAATGTCACGTACGGCGTCGCTTTTACTGGCTCCGACGGTGGTCAAATGCCCGGTCGCAATGATGGGAAGATTGTGGTCGCCGCGCAGCGTGCAGGCATCCTGATACTGCTGCTGATAATAATCGGTTATTGCGCCCAGTAAATGCTGCTGTTTTTCTTGTCCTGTCAGCCCGGCCTGGCTGGTGATGATGTCGCGCGGACGTAAAAAAGGCACCGGACACAGGATCGCCCCCGGTGTACCGTCGCGTAGCGGCAGTATCTGCGGCCCATGGCCAGCGCTGGCAATCACCGTTGTGTTGAGAAACGCCAGAATATCGCGGGATTCATTGAGCGTGGCGACGGAGTCGTGGTTGCCTGCCAGCACCACCAGATGACAGCCGGTTTGCTGCAGATTGACGACAAAACGGTTATACAGCTCACGTGCATAGCTAGGTGGTGAGCCGGTATCGAAAATATCGCCTGCCACAATAATGGCATCCACCTGCTGGGATTGTGCCGTTTCCAGCAGCCAGTCGAGAAAGGCCTGATGCTCAGCGGCGCGGCTCTTGCTGTAGAAATTTTGGCCCAGATGCCAGTCAGACGTGTGAAGGATGCGCATAAGAGTTCCATGACGGTAAAACAATGGCGGGGATTATAACCCTTCACGAGTGGGAATATCTTGTCTCCGGGCTGTCATAATTCGCCGGGCTGCGTTAAACCTGGACTATCTTTTCATAAATCTGTCATAAAACTGACGCATAATGGCACTGTATTGATGGCAAACGATTTAATTACAAACAGGGCAAATCATGGCGAGACGTATTCTGGTCGTAGAAGATGAAGCTCCAATTCGTGAAATGGTCTGCTTCGTGCTCGAGCAAAACGGATTTCAACCCGTTGAAGCCGAAGACTATGACAGTGCTGTGAACCAACTCAATGAACCCTGGCCGGATCTCGTCCTGCTTGACTGGATGCTTCCCGGCGGCTCGGGTCTACAGTTTATTAAACATCTCAAGCGCGAAGCGATGACGCGGGATATCCCGGTGATGATGCTGACGGCGAGGGGGGAAGAGGAAGATCGCGTCCGGGGGCTGGAAACCGGCGCGGATGACTATATTACCAAGCCTTTTTCTCCCAAGGAGCTGGTGGCGCGTATTAAAGCAGTTCTGCGTCGTATTTCACCGATGGCGGTGGAAGAGGTTATAGAAATGCAGGGGCTAAGCCTTGATCCCACCTCGCATCGCGTGATGACCGGCGAGGATCCGCTGGATATGGGGCCGACCGAATTCAAACTGTTGCACTTCTTTATGACTCATCCCGAGCGTGTCTACAGTCGCGAGCAACTCCTTAATCATGTCTGGGGAACCAATGTGTACGTGGAAGACCGGACAGTGGATGTGCACATCCGCCGCTTACGTAAGGCGCTGGAGCACAGCGGACACGATCGTATGGTGCAGACGGTTCGCGGGACGGGATATCGTTTTTCAACCCGCTTCTGACTGACAAGAATCAAGGCCTGAAGGAATAGGCCGTATAGGGAGTAAGACGTTTGCTAGAACGATTGTCATGGAAAAGGTTGGTACTGGAGCTGATCCTGTGCTGCATACCGGCATTTATCCTTAGCGCTTTTTTCGGTTACCTGCCCTGGTTTTTACTGGCGTCGGTAACGGGCCTGCTTATCTGGCATTTCTGGAATTTATTACGTTTGTCCTGGTGGCTATGGGTCGACAGAAGCATGACGCCGCCGCCGGGGCGAGGCAGTTGGGAGCCGTTGCTGTACGGGCTGCATCAAATGCAACTGCGCAACAAAAAGCGCCGTCGTGAACTGGGTAATCTGATTAAACGTTTTCGCAGCGGGGCGGAATCGCTACCCGACGCGGTGGTGCTGACCACTGAAGAAGGCGGTATCTTCTGGTGTAACGGACTGGCCCAGCAGGTTCTGGGACTGCGCTGGCCGGACGATAGCGGGCAAAATATTCTTAACCTGTTGCGCTACCCGGAATTTACACAATATCTGAAAACGCGCGATTTTAGCCGACCGATCAATCTGGTACTCAATACCGGACGGCATCTGGAAATTCGCGTGATGCCCTATACCGATAAGCAACTGCTGATGGTGGCGCGCGACGTTACCCAGATGCATCAACTGGAAGGTTCACGACGTAACTTTTTCGCCAACGCCAGCCATGAACTGCGTACGCCGCTGACGGTGTTACAAGGGTACCTGGAAATGATGCAGGAGCATCCGCTGGAAGGGACGACGCGTGAAAAAGCGCTGCATACCATGCGTGAACAAACGTATCGCATGGAAGGGCTGGTGAAACAGCTGCTGACGCTGTCAAAAATTGAGGCTGCGCCGACGCTACTGCTGAATGAGAAGGTCGATGTGCCCATGATGCTGCGCGTGCTCGAACACGAAGCGCAAACGCTGAGCCAGCAAAAACATACGTTTACCTTTGATGTTGATAATAGCCTGAACGTGCGGGGTAACGAGGAGCAGTTGCGTAGCGCTATCTCGAATCTCGTCTACAACGCGGTGAACCATACGCCAGCGGGAACGCACATTACCGTACGCTGGCAGCATGTGGCGTCGGGGGCGGAGTTTTGCGTGGAAGACAACGGTCCAGGCATTGCCGCCGAGCATATTCCACGCTTAACCGAACGTTTTTATCGTGTGGATAAGGCGCGATCGCGGCAAACGGGCGGCAGCGGACTTGGCCTGGCCATCGTTAAGCATGCGCTGCATCATCACGACAGTCGCTTGAATATCGAAAGCGAACCAGGCGTTGGGACGCGATTTAGTTTCGTGATCCCGGAACGTTTAATTGCCAAAATTAACGGTTAAGGCGCATTCGTAAGATAATCTTTCCAAAAGCCAGCGCAAGCTGGCTTTTTCTATGCGGTCAATATAACCATCCTGAATTTTACGACGTTTGGTTGTTTTTTGTTCGAACTATTACCCATACCTTTTTCCATGAAATGGTGTTTTGTGCTAACCCCATTTTTCATATCGCTATATTGTTCTGGTTTTTGGATCCCACCTTGCTTTAAAACGTTATAAGCGTTTAAATTGCGCTCCAGGTGCTGTCATACCGACTGCATTTACGCGGTAAATCGAAAAACTATTCTTCGCCGCGCCAGTCTGGGAGTGTTTCCCGCTGGAATTGAGCAAAAATGCCGCTGTATTGTCCCCCAGGGAAAGGCAAAAATTTATTATTTTCAACACCACATCCACAGGCAGTAAGACTTTATGACCCATCAGTTAAAATCGCGCGATATTATCGCTTTGGGATTTATGACATTTGCACTGTTCGTTGGTGCAGGTAACATCATCTTCCCCCCAATGGTTGGTTTGCAGGCAGGTGAACACGTCTGGACTGCGGCTTTTGGCTTTTTGATTACCGCCGTTGGCCTGCCGGTACTTACCGTTGTCGCGCTGGCGAAAGTCGGTGGTGGTGTGGACCGACTGAGCACGCCTATCGGTAAAGTCGCTGGTTTGCTGCTGGCGACCGTGTGCTATCTGGCTGTTGGACCGTTATTTGCTACGCCGCGTACCGCGACGGTCTCTTTCGAAGTCGGGATTGCACCGCTGACCGGTGACTCCGCGCTGCCACTGCTTATCTACAGCGTGGTCTATTTCGCGATTGTGATTCTGGTTTCGCTGTATCCGGGTAAACTGCTGGATACGGTTGGTAATTTCCTGGCTCCGCTGAAAATCCTGGCGCTGGTGGTCCTGTCTGTCGCCGCAATCGTCTGGCCAGCAGGCCCGATCAGCAATGCGATGGAAGCCTATCAAACTGCTGCGTTTTCTAATGGCTTCGTGAACGGGTATCTGACCATGGATACGCTGGGCGCGATGGTATTTGGTATTGTTATCGTCAACGCCGCTCGCTCGCGTGGCGTTACTGAAGCGCGTCTGCTGACCCGTTATACCGTTTGGGCGGGTTTGATGGCGGGTGTGGGCTTAACGCTGCTGTATCTCGCGCTGTTCCGTCTGGGTTCAGATAGCGCAATTCTGGTCGATCAATCTGCTAACGGCGCGGCAATTCTGCATGCGTATGTTCAGCACACCTTTGGTGGCGCAGGGAGCTTCCTGCTGGCGGCGTTGATTTTCATCGCCTGTCTGGTCACCGCTGTTGGCCTGACCTGCGCGTGCGCAGAGTTCTTTGCCCAGTACGTTCCACTGTCTTATCGTACGCTGGTATTTATCCTCGGCGGCTTCTCGATGGTGGTCTCTAACCTGGGTCTGAGCCATCTGATTCAGATCTCTATTCCGGTGCTGACGGCTATCTATCCGCCATGTATCGCACTGGTTGTATTAAGTTTTACCCGCTCATGGTGGCATAATTCTTCCCGCGTCATTGCACCTGCGATGTTTATCAGCCTGATTTTTGGTATCCTTGATGGCATTAAAGCTTCTGCAATTGGCGACGTGTTACCGGCCTGGACCCAGCGTTTACCGCTGGCGGAGCAGGGGCTGGCGTGGTTGATGCCAACAGTCGTGATGGTGGTCCTGGCAGTTATCTGGGATCGTGCAGCGGGTCGACAAGTGACCTCCAGCGCACACTAATATCACTGACAATAAGTTTTAACCACGGGGCTATTAACATGGCCCCGTGGTTTTTTATTGTGTTAACAGGTTAGGAATCGATGGAAAGTAATAACAAGCTAAAGCGTGGGCTGAGCACCCGGCACATTCGCTTTATGGCATTAGGTTCAGCAATTGGTACCGGGCTGTTCTACGGCTCGGCCGATGCCATCAAAATGGCGGGGCCAAGCGTGTTGCTGGCCTATATTATCGGCGGCGTAGCGGCGTATATCATTATGCGCGCGCTGGGCGAAATGTCCGTTCATAACCCTGCTGCCAGCTCCTTCTCGCGCTATGCGCAGGAAAACCTCGGACCGCTGGCAGGCTACATAACCGGCTGGACCTACTGTTTTGAAATCCTGATTGTCGCCATTGCCGATGTGACTGCCTTTGGTATTTACATGGGCGTCTGGTTCCCGGCCGTACCGCACTGGATTTGGGTACTCAGCGTGGTATTGATTATCTGCGCCATCAACCTGATGAGCGTGAAGGTGTTTGGCGAGCTGGAATTTTGGTTCTCGTTCTTTAAAGTCGCCACCATTATCATCATGATTGTCGCCGGTTTTGGCATCATCATTTGGGGGATTGGTAACGGCGGACAGCCTACCGGTATCCATAATCTGTGGAGCAACGGCGGTTTCTTCAGCAACGGCTGGCTCGGCATGGTGATGTCGCTACAAATGGTGATGTTCGCCTACGGCGGGATTGAGATTATCGGGATTACCGCTGGCGAAGCCAAAGACCCGGAAAAATCTATTCCGCGCGCCATCAATTCCGTACCGATGCGTATCCTCGTGTTTTACGTGGGGACGCTGTTCGTCATCATGTCTATTTACCCGTGGAACCAGGTCGGCACTGACGGTAGCCCGTTCGTTCTGACGTTCCAGCATATGGGGATTACCTTTGCCGCCGGGATCCTCAACTTCGTAGTCCTGACCGCGTCGCTGTCGGCCATCAACTCTGACGTCTTTGGCGTGGGGCGTATGCTGCACGGTATGGCGGAGCAGGGTAGCGCGCCGAAAATGTTCGCCAAGACGTCGCGTCGTGGCGTGCCATGGGTGACGGTGATGGTGATGACCATCGCGCTACTGTTTGCGGTGTATCTTAACTACATCATGCCGGAAAACGTCTTCCTGGTGATCGCCTCTCTGGCGACCTTCGCAACGGTATGGGTGTGGATTATGATCCTGCTGTCACAAATTGCCTTCCGTCGTCGTCTGCCGCCGGAAGAGGTTAAGGCGCTGAAATTTAAAGTGCCGGGGGGGGTTGTGACGACCGTCATTGGCCTGATTTTCCTGGTCTTTATCATCGCGCTTATCGGCTATCATCCGGATACCCGCATTTCGCTATACGTCGGCTTTGCGTGGATTATCCTGCTGCTTGCCGGCTGGGTTTTCAAGCGCCGTCGCGAGCGCCAACTGGCTGAAGCGCAGTAATATTTTTGCCGGGTAGCTTAATGTTACCCGGCAATTTTCTCCTCCCCCGCACTCCTCCCCCAATAAACGTTAAGATGATGAGTGATCCTGCACTTCGCTATGGCAAGGTGACGTCATTATCATCAAAGGGGATACGTGATGTTGAACGCCTGGCACCTTCCGGTTGCCCCATTTGTTAAGCAAAACAAAGATCAACTGACGATTACATTATGGCTGGCGGGGGAAAATCCACCCCAGCGGGTGACGCTACGCGCAGAAAACGATAACGAAGAGATTTCGCTGGGTATGCACAAGCAACGCAGCCAGCCGCAGCCGGGCGTGACAGCGTGGAGAGCGGCGATCGATCTCTCCAGCGGACAGCCTCGTCGACGCTATAGCTTTAAATTACTTTGGCTCGATCGTCAGCTGTGGTTTACCCCGCAGGGATTCAGCCGTTTTCCGCCTGCGCGTCTGGAGCAGTTTGCTGTTGATGTGCCGGATAACGGTCCGCAGTGGGTCGCCGATCAGATTTTTTACCAAATTTTCCCGGACCGTTTTGCCCGCAGCCAGTCGCGTGAAGCGACTCAGGATAACGTCTATTATCACCACGCTGCCGGACACGATATTGTGCGGCGCGAGTGGGATGAACCGCTTACGGCCCAGGCCGGTGGCTCCACGTTTTATGGCGGCGATTTGGACGGCATCAGCGAAAAGCTGCCGTATCTGAAAACGTTAGGCGTCACGGCGCTGTACCTGAATCCGGTATTTACCGCGCCGAGCGTGCATAAATACGATACCGAAGATTACCGTCATGTTGATCCGCAGTTTGGCGGCGACAGGGCGCTGCTGCGCCTGCGTCACACCACCCAACAGCAGGGGATGCGCCTGATTCTCGACGGTGTTTTTAACCATAGCGGCGATTCACACGCCTGGTTTGACCGACATAATCGGGGAACGGATGGCGCGTGCCATAATCCGCAATCCCCCTGGCGCGACTGGTATCATTTCTCAGCCGACGGCGTCGCGCTCGACTGGCTGGGGTATTCCAGCCTGCCCAAGCTGGACTTTTCCTCTGAAAGCCTGGTGAATGAAATTTATCGCGGCGAAGACAGTATCGTTCGCCACTGGCTGAAAGCGCCGTGGAGTATGGACGGCTGGCGTCTTGACGTGGTGCATATGCTGGGAGAGGCCGGTGGTGCGCACAACAACCTGCAGCACGTGGCCGGAATTACGCAGGCGGCGAAAGAGACCCAGTCAGAGGCGTATGTGGTGGGCGAGCATTTTGGCGACGCGCGCCAATGGTTGCAGGCCGACGCGGAAGATGCCGCCATGAACTATCGCGGTTTTACCTTCCCTGTATGGGGATTTCTCGCCAATACCGATATCTCATACGATCCGCAATTCATTGACGCCCAGACCTGTATGGCGTGGATGGATAACTATCGCGCGGGTTTGTCGCATCAGCAGCAGTTGCGGATGTTCAACCAGCTCGACAGCCACGATACCGCCCGTTTTAAATCTCTGCTCGGTAAAGACGTCGCACGTTTACCGTTGGCGGTGGTGTGGCTGTTTACCTGGCCTGGCGTGCCCTGTATTTACTACGGTGACGAAGTGGGATTGGATGGGAACAACGATCCGTTTTGTCGCAAACCATTCCCGTGGCAGCCTGAAAAACAGGACGCTAACCTGCTGGCGTTGTATCAGCGGCTGGCAACATTACGCCACCAGAGCCAGGCGCTGCGCCATGGTGGTTGTCAGGTGATTTACGCCGAGGATAACGTGGTGGTGTTTGTACGCGTGCTAAACCGCCAGCGCGTATTGGTGGCGATTAACCGTGGCCACGCCTGTGAAGTGGTCCTGCCAGCCTCGCCATTACTGAGCGTCAGCCAATGGCAGCACCAGGAGGGCAAAGGCGTGCTTGCCGAGGATATCCTGACGCTGCCGGCGATTTCCGCCTCGGTGTGGATGGGTCATTGATATAAGTGCGTAACATCCGGGCTTGCCAGCAGCGTTTCCCGCCACCAGCGCTGCGCCAATCCATCGCGGTTATTGCGCCAGGCCATATAGGCCACGTCTTTTTGGCGAAATGAGATGACCGTTTTTTCCACCAGCTCGCCCGTGGCAAGCCACGGGTTAGCAATATAGCGGGGGAGAAATCCGCAGCCCAAGCCGGCCCGCAGTAGCATCACCTTACTGTGGAAATCATCAACGCGAATCTGCGCCTGCTCCTCCATCAGATTGGTTTGTAACGGATGACAAAAGCGGGCGCTGTCGCTAATGACAATCGCCCGGTGCAGGCACAGCTGTTCGTTAGTCAGGCCATCCGGTGCTGCGGCCAGCGGATGCTCAGGCGCAACGACAAACACATTGTCCAGCGTGCCAAGCATTTTGTAGGACCAGGCCGCTGACGTAGGCGGTTCATTAATCGCCCCCAAAATAATATCTGCTCCATTATGCGTCAGTTCCTCCCAGGAGCCCGCCAGCGTATGGTGGGTGAAGTTAAGGCGGGTTTGCTTATTCAGCGCGTGAAATTCATCGATAATGGGCAACAGCGAGGCGAAAGGGAAGGAGTCGTCCAGCGCAATCGCCAGCTCTTTTTCCCAGCCTGAACTCAGCTGCACCGCCTGCTTTTCGAGATCTTTTGCCGCACTCAGCAGCAAACGTCCCTTTTCCAGCATCATCTGACCGGTGTCGGTAAATTTTGCTCGGTGACCGGAACGGTCAAGCAACTCGATATTCAAATCACTTTCCAGCTTTTGAATCATATAGCTGAGTGCTGCAGGGGTTTTAAACAGCGATTCGGCCGCCGCGGCAAATGAACCCTGTTTATCGAGTGCGTCGAGAATTAGCAAAACATCCAGATTGATGCGCATAAGCAGAAAATATCCTGAAAATTAAACCCCTCTGTTGTACCGAATGGAGAAAAACAATGCCAGTGAATAAATTAGATGAGTCATGCGCATTTTTTTGATGTTGTTTAGGATATATCGCAACACAAAATTAATAGTTTCACTGGATGGTAAGTTTTCTTTAATAACTCGTTAGAAATTTCCCGCTATACTCAACAAGCTTTCTGATTCAGGATCCTGCTGCTGACGGCAGATACAGACCGTTGCCTTTTAACTTATTGATTAAGAAGGTGTGCTATGTCTATTCGGGAACTGATTGACCCTCAAAACTCAACGCTTATTTTTATTGATCATCAGCCGCAAATGTCATTTGGTGTGGCGAATATTGACCGCCAGACTTTGAAAAATAATACCGTGGCATTAGCGAAGGCCGGGAAAATATTTAATGTTCCGGTGATTTATACTTCTGTGGAAACGAAAAGTTTTAGCGGCTATATCTGGCCGGAATTGTTAGCGGTTCATCCTGATGTGAAACCAATTGAACGCACCTCGATGAACTCCTGGGAGGATGCGGCGTTTGTGAAAGCCGTGGAAGCGACCGGGCGTAAAAAATTGATTATCTCCGCGCTGTGGACCGAAGTATGCCTGACTTTCCCGGCGCTGATGGCGCTGGAAGCGGGTTACGAAGTTTATGTGGTAACTGACACTTCCGGCGGCACGTCCGTGGATGCCCATGAGCGTTCTATCGACCGCATGGTACAGGCGGGTGCCGTACCTGTGACCTGGCAACAGGTTCTTCTCGAGTACCAGCGCGACTGGTCCCGCAAAGAAACCTACGACGCCGTCATGGATCTGGTACGTGAGCACAGCGGCGCCTACGGTATGGGCGTGGATTACGCCTACACCATGGTGCATGGCGCGCCGGAACGTAAAGCCTAAATACACCTCATCCTTCATGTTGCCTCTTTGTAGGCTTCGTTTGCGTACCCCGGTCACTCACTTTGTCAGCTTCCGGGGATACACAATCTTGCCGCTTCGATGCGCCATGAATGATTTTGTGTATTGCTTCCGTGGCCTAAGCGGGCCTGTTTCCTCTCAACAAGGAACCCTTTATGGCGCAGAACAAACATGTGACGTTGGTGATTTCCCACACCCTGCTGCCTGAACAAGCGCAGCGGTATGAGCAGTGGCTGGGGAAAATCATGCCGGTGGCGGCCGAGTTTCCCGGTCATCTGGGGGCGAATGTGATTCGTCCTGCAGATGGCAACAACTTGTGGAACATCATTATCCGCTTCGACACGCTGGAGCATCTGTATAACTGGACCCAGTCCGATACGCGCCGCGTGCTGGTCGAAGAGATTGCCCCGCTGCTGGCGGAGGGGGATAAAACCGAAATCCGCACCGAAGCAGCGTTCTGGTTTACGCCGCCCGCGCCCCATGTACGTCAGCCCAGGCGCTGGAAACAGTTTCTGATAACTCTGCTGGTGATTTTTCCCAGCACCAATTTGGTGCCGTGGTTGACCGGCATTGTGCTGCCTGCCATGAAGGGCTCGTTACTCCTGCATCTGATCAATGATGCCTGTGTGGTTGCGCTGGTGGTCTGGTTCTGGATGCCCATCGTAACCGGTCTGTTTGCCGGATGGCTGAAAAAAGCCTGACCGGTTTCTCAGGAGATTGTTATGTCTCAAACTGCCACACTGATTCTGACTCACGGAAAAATTCATACTCTCGAAAGACAAAACCCGCAGGTCGAGGCGGTGGCGATCGCCAATGGTAAGATCCTGGCGACCGGTAGCCACGATCGCATCATGAGTTTTGCCACCGACGGGACGCAGGTTGTCGATCTGCAAGGGCATACGGTGATCCCGGGCCTGAACGATTCGCACCTGCACCTCATTCGCGGCGGTCTGAATTACAACCTGGAATTGCGTTGGGAAGGCGTTCCGTCGCTGGCGGACGCGCTGCGCATGCTCAAAGAGCAGGCTGACAGAACGCCATCGCCGCAATGGGTGCGCGTGGTGGGCGGCTGGAGCGAATTCCAGTTTGCCGAACGTCGCATGCCAACCCTCGAAGAACTGAATGAAGCTGCCCCGGATACCCCAGTTTTTGTTCTGCACCTCTACGACAGAGCTTTGCTGAACCGTGCCGCATTGAAAGCAGTCGGCTACACCAAAGCGACGCCGGACCCGGCGGGTGGTGAGATTGTGCGTGATAGCAACGGTAACCCAACCGGGATGCTGATCGCCAAACCCAATGCCATGATCCTTTATTCGACGCTGGCAAAAGGACCAAAACTGCCGCTGGAAATGCAGGTCAACTCGACCCGGCAGTTTATGCGCGAGCTGAACCGTCTCGGGCTGACCAGCGCCATCGATGCAGGCGGTGGTTTTCAGAACTACCCGGAAGATTACGAGATAATTGAGCAGTTACACGCCAACAAACAGATGACGGTGCGCATCGCCTACAACTTGTTTACCCAGCGTCCGCAGCAGGAACTGGAAGACTTTGAACGCTGGACCGATATGCTCAAACCAGGGCAGGGGACCGACTTCTACCGTGCCAATGGGGCAGGGGAAATGCTGGTCTTCTCGGCCGCGGATTTTGAAGACTTCCTCCAGCCACGCCCGGATCTGCCGGAAGGTATGGAAGATGAGCTGGAGCGCGTGGTGCGCCACCTCGTGGAGCACCGCTGGCCGTTCCGGCTGCACGCCACCTACGATGAATCCATCAGCCGTATGCTCGACGTATTCGAGAAGGTGAATCGCGATATCCCGTTCAATGGCCTGCACTGGTTCTTCGATCACGCTGAAACGATTACCGAACGGAATATCGAGCGCGTAAAAGCGCTGGGGGGCGGGATCGCTGTTCAGCACCGTATGGCATTCCAGGGCGAATATTTTGTCGATCGCTACGGCAAAGATGCGGTCAAACATACCCCGCCGGTGGCGAAAATGCTGGCGGCTGACGTTCCGGTAGGGCTGGGGACTGATGCCACCCGCGTGGCCAGCTACAACCCGTGGACAGCGCTCTACTGGCTGGTTTCGGGCCGTACTGTGGGAGGGATGGCGATGTACGATGATAACAATCGCCTGCCGCGCGATGTGGCGCTGGAACTGTGGACGGCCGGTAGCGCCTGGTTCTCCAGCGAACAGGGTAAGAAAGGGCGCATCGAGAAAGACCAACTGGCCGACCTGGTGGTGCTGTCTAAAGATTACTTCAGTGTGCCGGAAGAGGAGATCAAAGGCATAGAGTCGGTAATGACCATTGTCGATGGCAAAGTGGTGTATGCGGCCGGGCATTTCACTCCGCTGGCGCCGCCGGTCATCCCGGTTGTACCTGACTGGTCGCCGGTGGTAAAAGTGCCGGGGCACTATCGCTCAGCGCCGCCTGCTGCGGCGAAAATTGGCGCAATGGTGCAGATGCACCAGTGCTGCGGCAGCTGCGGCGTACACGGTCATCAGCATGATATAGCGCGTAAATCGGCAATTCCGGTGTCAGATGACCGGGCTTTCTGGGGCGCGCTTGGCTGCTCCTGCTTCGCGTTTTAATCCCTGATCACAGCCCCTGGCCAAACGCAGGGGCTGATTGTCTTTTCTGAAAAGCGGTTCATCGTGTTAACCGATATGGCGCAACTGCAACAATTTGTGTCATTCTGGTCTGTCTTTATACAGTGAAGGTGGAAACATGGATGAGCTGCTAACCCTTGGCTGCATTGTATTATTCTTCGCGCTGGTAGTGGTTCCTGGCCTCGCGATCGTGGCATTCAGACGCAGTGCGGCTGTACGTTCTGAGCTGATGGTCTTGCGCCGTCGGGTAGAGGAGCTGGAGCTGCGCGGTGTGGCGCAGACCAGCGCCGTTGAGCCAACGGCAGCGATGAGCAGCGTATCACCGGAGCCTGTAACTGAGCCGCCGCCTGAGCCCGTTAACCCGTGGGCTTCACAGCCGAAGCCGGATAATGCGGCGGTATCTACGCCCGACGTCGAGCGGCCTTCTGCTTTTGGCGGGGTAATGTCATCGCTGCTGCGCTGGTTTATGCAGGGTAACCCGTTGGCAAAGCTCGGTATTTTGCTCCTGTTTTTGGGGCTTTCTTTCCTGCTGCGTTATACGGTCGAACATTCTCTGTTTCCGCTGGAGCTGCGTCTGGTGGCGGCCGCGCTGTTCGCTATTGTGCTGTTGGCGTTGGGCTGGCGGCTGCGGCATAAGCAACCGATCTATGCGCTGATATTACAGGGGGGAGCTACCGGAGCACTCTATCTCACCGTCTTTGGCGCGTTCCGGCTGTGGCAAATGCTGCCAATGACGCTGGCATTTGCGCTGCTGGTGGTGATTTGTGCGGCGAGTGTGGGGCTGGCTATTCTGCAAAAGGCGCTCAGCCTGGCGATGCTGGCAAGTCTTGGCGGTTATCTCGCGCCGCTGTTGCTTTCCACCGGCGGCGGCAGTCATGTCGCGCTCTTCTCATTCTATCTTCTGCTCTCGCTCGGCATTCTCGCCATCAGCATCTGGCAGCACTGGCGGGAGCTTAATCTGCTTGGCCTGTTGTTCACCTTCGGCGTTGGCGGGGTGTGGGGCCTGGAGGGCTATCGACCAGAGTATTACCTGAGTTGCCAGCTGTTCCTGATCGCCAACACGATTATTTTTGGCGTGCTGAGCGTGGCGTTGTCGCTCCGGGCGCAGGAAAAAGGCAAACAGATTATTGACGGCGTACTGCTGTTTGCCCCACCGCTGATCGGTTTTGGAATGCAGTATGCCATTACCCGGCATATGGCTTATGGTCCGGCGCTTAGTGCGCTGGGCTACGGTGGTTTCTATCTGGTGTTAGCAAAGTTTGCGTTGCGCCGTTCCTCTTCTCTGGGGAGACCTCTGGTATTGTCCGCCCTGGCGCTCGGTGGTGCGTTTACCACTCTTGCTATCCCGTTGGCGCTTTCAGCCCGTTGGACGGCGATGGCCTGGTCGCTGGAGGGGCTTGGGATCCTCTGGCTGGGCGTGCAACAACAGCAACGACGCATGAGTTATAGCGGTACGGCGCTGCTCGTGCTGGCCGTGGGGAGCGCGCTATGGGCGCTGGCGAACGGAACAACCGCGCTCTCAGTCATGCTGATTTTTGCCGTGCTCAGCCTCAGTTGGCTGGTTGCTGCATGGCTATGGCGCAACATTTGGATGCCGGGCAGTTGGGCGCTACTCGCTGGTGGTTTGGTTTTCTGGATTGTTGCGCTCGTTGCGGCATCGCAACTCGTTCTGAAACAGGAGCGGTGGGTACTGTCTGGCGTGCTGGCATTAATGGCGGTATCGAGCTGGGGCTGGCGGAGTATTGCGGGTCGCCTGGCGTGGCGGGAGCTGGATGCCAGTAAATGGCTGCTGTGGCCGATGATGCTGGTGATGCTGATGTATCAGATCGCTGTACAGCAGATGTTTGCGGCGGGCTGGCTGAATCTGGCCTGGTGCGCGGCGCTAATTGTTGCGGTAGCGCTGCTCTGGCGTGACGCACAAATATTACCGCCAATGCTTTCCAGACTGGCGCATTTATCGTTCTTCTGGATGATTTTACTGGCGCTCGCGGTTGAGCTGTTCTGGTTCGCGCAGGGGCTGCCGTGGGGAAGGGCCGCGTGGGGTAGCGGCCTGATGATGGCGGCTGGCGGGCTGCTTATTTTCCTGATTTATCAGTCTGTTCATCGACAAATCTGGCCGTTTCGCATCTGGCCTACCCTCTATTCTGTTCAGGCGATGGTTCCCGTTGTGCTGGTGCTGGTCGGTCTGCTCGTGCTGACCAATTTACAAGATGGCGTGGTTTATCGTCAGACTTATCTGCCGTTGCTCAACCCGCTGGAAGAGGGCGCAGCTTTTGCCCTGCTGGGCTTGGTGGTGTTTTATCGCGCGTCTGAACGCTATTTCCCGGCGCAGCTTTCGGTATGTCGCCCATGGCCGGTTGTGGCGCTGATGGCGCTCAGCTTTTGGTGGCTCAATGGCGTGCTGCTGCGCGCATTGTCCTGGTATGGCGAGGTTGCGTGGCGTGTAGACGCACTATGGGATTCACGGCTGATTCAAACCTGTTTTGCTCTGTTCTGGATGCTGGCGGCATTGGTGGTGATGCTGCGGGCGACCCGGCGCCGCTCGCGTCGGGAATGGCTGTGTGGCGCGGTATTGCTGGGGATAGTCATTGTGAAACTGATGCTGGTGGACAGCGCAGGAGGAGGCGGCCTGGCGCGCGCGGTTGCGTTTATCGGTGTGGCCATTCTGGTGTTGATTATCGGGTATTTTTCACCATTACCGCCCAAAGCAGGAGAAGAAAAATGAAATGGATGAAAGCGGTGTTATGCAGCGTACTGCTGGGCGTGACAGGCGCGGCGGTAAGCAGCGATGAAGTGAAAGAGTCTCCGGCGGACTACGTAACGGGGGTGACGCTGGAAACTACGGGCACATCGCCGTGGTATCGCCTTTCGCTACCTCCGGCGGTGTATCCGGGTACCGCCTGGGCGGATTTGCGCGATGTCCGGGTCTTTAACCATCTGGGGGAGACGGTGCCGTTTACTCTGGTGGCGCAGAAAACCCAGCCCGTTACGCCAGAGGCAGTGGCGCTGCGTTTTTTCCCGCTTGATATGTCACCGGTTACGCCGCGTGAGGAGGGGCAACGAGGCGGAGACGCTATTGTTTTACGCTCGAAGAGCGGCATTGAAATTCATTTGCAAAGTGATGATGTCAAAGCGCTCGGCCAGAGCTATTTACTGACGCTCCCGGAAGAGACGAAAGATGCCTTTTCACTGGCGCAGTTACGCCTGAACTGGGACTCGCAGGCGGGCAACTGGCAGGGGAAAGCCTCGGTTTATGCAAGCAGTGATTTGCGCTACTGGCGACCCGTGCAGGAAGATGCGCCGTTAATGGATCTGACGCGTGATAACGATCGCCTGAAAATGGACACCATCAGCGCCAGCCTCACGCTCTCTGTGGAGGCGACTCGCTACCTGCTGGTGATCCTCGACTCGCAAAGTCCGGCGCTGACGTTAAACAGCGTGAGCGCGATAGCGGCCAGCAGCGAGCCGGAATCCGAGCGTATCGTGATTGAAGCCCAGGGGAATAAGGTTTCGGATGACGAAGCCGTCTGGCGATGGGCGCAGCCCCAGCCGCTGACCTCGCTTCGCATCGATCTGGAAAGTGAAGGTGTTTTACCGGTGGAACTGGCCTGGCGCAGCGCTGAAAAAGAGCCCTGGCAGCCGCTGACAAAAACCATGCTTTACAATCTGGACTGGAGGAGTGCGGAAGATATTCGTCTTTCCGGTCAGTTGGTTGAGGCCGTCCGGATGACGACCATTAACGCCCGGTTGCCAGAGAGGCTGCCTGAGTTGAGCGGCATGCGCGACAGTTATCAACTGGTGTTTAATACGCAGGGCAAAGGGCCTTATATGCTGGCGTGGGGAAACCGGGCGGCGAAAAAGGCTGATGTTGGTCTCGATATGCTGATCCCGGCGTCGCTGCGTAAATCGCAGGAGATAGATTATCTACCGTGGGCGACTCTTCAGGAGAGCGTGGCGCTTGGTGGTGAAGCGCGATTGACGGCAACGTCAGTAGCTGAGCAACAAAGCCAGTGGAAAACGTTGTTGGTGTGGGGGGCGTTAATTCTTGGGGTCGCCGTACTGGCGCTTATGGCGTGGCGAATCTGGCGTGAAGTGAAAAAGGGTAATCCGACATAAACCAATAAAAAAGGCCCGCATTTGCGGGCCTCTTACGATTCATGCCAATTACAGGCTGGAAACGTTCTCGGTCAGGTATTTTGCCACGCCGTCCGGAGACGCGTTCATACCTTCTTTACCTTTTTCCCACTGTGCCGGGCAAACGTCGCCGTGCTCTTCGTGGAACTGCAGCGCGTCAACCATGCGCAGCATTTCGTCGATGTTACGACCCAGCGGCAGATCGTTAACCACCTGGTGGCGAACAACGCCGTTAGCGTCGATCAGGAAAGAACCGCGCAGAGCAACGCCCGCTTCCGGGTGCTCGATGCCGTAGGCTTTCTGGATTTCGCGTTTGATGTCAGCAACCATTGCGTATTTCACTGCACCGATGCCGCCTTTGTCGACAGGGGTGTTACGCCATGCGTTGTGGACAAATTCAGAGTCGAAGGAAACGCCAACAACTTCCACGCCGCGCTTCTGGAATTCTTCGTAACGTTTGTCGAAAGCGATCAGTTCAGACGGGCAAACGAAGGTGAAGTCCATCGGCCAGAAGAACAGAACGGTAGTTTTACCGTTGGTATGCTGTTTGAAGTTGAAGTTTTCAACGATCTCACCGCTACCCAGTACCGCAGCTGCTGTGAAATCCGGAGCCTGACGAGTTACCAGTACCATATAATTCTCCTGCAATGTTAAGGGGTTTTTGGAACGCAACGCGGGCCAGTATAGAGAGTGTTCGCGAATAAGACAAAGAGGCGCTGGCAATCAATGAGACAGGTTTTGTCTATCAATCTTTTGCCGGATGGCGGCTACTGCTTATCCGGCGGCTAATACGGGCTGTAGTCAAAGGGTTTTACGCTGCGCCTGTTCCATCATTTGCGGATAAAACTGCCAGAACCGTTCCTCTAACGCATCGTAATGCGTATCCAGGTCATACCATGAGTCACGCAGGGCATCGAGTCGTGGGCGGCGGCTGGCCATGCCATTCAGGACGTTCTGGATAAAATCCATGTCCCGATAGCGCTCAAGCCATTTCTCTGACCACATATAGTTGTTTAAATTGATAAAGCGCGGTGGCGATTCAGGCAAAATAGTGGTCACCTGGGTGCGAGCATAGCGCACAAAGTCCGCCAGCGGGAAGTCGGGGGATATTTCCGACCAGTGGCGCGACAGAAAATGATCCCACATTACGTCCAGCGTAATCGGCGCGACACGGCGCGTTTCGCTGCGAAACCACTCTTTGGCTTCACGCACCTGCGGCAGGTTATCGGTCATCACGTCGATACGACGGTGCATGAAGATGCCTTCCACCACGTCAGGCGAATAGTGCGTTTCCGGATTGCCCCGGACAAAGTCGGCCAACAAATTGCCGGAAAGCGAGCTGTCGGCGAGGTGAGCCAGATGCAAATGTGCAAGAAAATTCATATCCACTTCATCCTTCAAACTGCCTCTTTGTTGGCTGCCTTCACTCACCCCAGTCACTTACTTGAGTAAGCTCCCGGGGACTCATTCAGTTGCCGCCTCGATGCATCTTGAATGATTTTGTGTATAGATTATGTCTTTTAACTTGAGGGGTAAAGGTTGCAGGGAGGACGCCCCGGCACTAGACTACCCGCCTCTTATTTTAGTCTGAGTCAGTGTCATGCGCGTTACCGATTTCACCTTTGAACTACCCGAATCCCTGATTGCCCACTATCCGCAAGCTGAGCGCAGTAGTTGCCGCTTGCTGTCTTTGGACGGGCCGACGGGCGCGCTGACGCACGGTACTTTCACCGATTTGCTCGATAAGCTCAACCCTGGCGATTTGCTGGTCTTTAACAACACCCGCGTTATTCCGGCGCGTCTGTTTGGCCGTAAAGCCAGCGGCGGCAAGATTGAAGTGCTGGTCGAGCGTATGCTGGATGACAAACGTATTCTGGCGCATATTCGCGCCTCGAAAGCGCCGAAACCGGGGGCCGAGCTGCTGCTGGGCGACGACGAAAGTATTAAAGCAACGATGGTGGCACGCCATGACGCGCTGTTTGAAGTCGAGTTTAACGACGAGCGCAGCGTACTGGATATCCTTAACGCCATCGGCCATATGCCGCTGCCACCGTATATTGACCGTCCGGATGAAGACGCCGATCGCGAGCTGTATCAGACCGTGTATAGCGAAAAACCGGGTGCGGTCGCCGCGCCGACTGCGGGTCTGCACTTTGACGATCCGCTGCTGGCTAAGCTGCGCGATAAAGGCATTGAAATGGCGTTCGTCACGCTGCACGTGGGCGCGGGGACTTTCCAGCCGGTGCGCGTAGACACCATCGAAGATCACATCATGCACTCCGAATATGCGGAAGTGCCGCAGGATGTCGTTGATGCTGTGCTGGCGGCAAAAGCGCGCGGCAACCGCGTGATTGCGGTGGGCACCACCTCCGTACGTTCACTGGAAAGCGCGGCACAGGCGGCCAAAAACGACCTTATCGAGCCGTTTTTCGGCGATACGCAAATATTCATTTATCCTGGCTATAAATATCAGGTGATTGATGCCCTGGTAACCAACTTCCACCTGCCGGAATCAACGCTGATCATGCTGGTTTCCGCGTTTGCTGGTTATAAAAACACCATGCACGCCTATCATGAAGCGGTAAAAGCGGAATATCGCTTTTTTAGTTACGGTGATGCGATGTTTATCACGTACAATCCGCAGGCTATTTCTGAGCGTGTCGGGGAATAAATCCGCGATATGAGTATTTAAAACGTCGGACTGTTTTTCTGACGCAGGAGTTAAGATGAAATTTGAACTGGATACCACAGACGGTCGCGCTCGCCGCGGCCGCCTGGTTTTTGATCGTGGCGTAGTAGAAACACCTGCTTTTATGCCGGTCGGTACTTACGGCACCGTGAAAGGCATGACGCCGGAAGAAGTTGAAGCAACTGGCGCGCAGATTATCCTCGGTAACACCTTCCACCTGTGGCTGCGCCCGGGGCAGGAAATCATGAAACTGCATGGCGATCTGCACGATTTTATGCAGTGGAAAGGGCCAATCCTCACCGATTCCGGCGGCTTCCAGGTTTTCAGCCTGGGTGATATCCGTAAGATTACCGAGCAGGGCGTGCATTTCCGTAACCCGATCAACGGCGATCCGATTTTCCTCGATCCCGAGAAATCAATGGAGATTCAATACGATCTCGGTTCCGATATCGTCATGATCTTCGACGAATGTACACCGTATCCGGCCGACTGGGACTATGCTAAACGCTCGATGGAGATGTCTCTGCGTTGGGCGAAGCGCAGTCGGGATCGTTTTGATAGCCTCGGCAACAAAAGTGCGCTTTTTGGCATTATTCAGGGCAGTGTTTACGAAGATTTACGTGATATCTCCGTTAAAGGTCTGGTAGACATCGGTTTTGATGGCTACGCTGTCGGCGGTTTGGCTGTCGGTGAGCCGAAGGAAGATATGCACCGCATCCTGGAGCATGTATGCCCACAGATTCCGGCAGATAAACCTCGTTACCTGATGGGCGTCGGCAAACCAGAAGATCTGGTTGAAGGCGTACGTCGCGGTATCGATATGTTTGACTGCGTGATGCCAACGCGAAATGCCCGTAATGGTCATTTGTTTGTGACTGACGGCGTGGTAAAAATTCGTAACGCGAAACATAAAAGCGACACCAGTCCGCTCGATGCTGAGTGTGATTGCTACACCTGTCGCAATTATTCGCGCGCTTACTTGCATCATCTCGACCGTTGCAACGAAATATTGGGCGCGCGACTCAACACGATTCATAACCTTCGCTACTACCAGCGTTTGATGGCGGGTTTACGCAAGGCTATTGAAGAGGGTAAATTAGAGAGCTTCGTGACCGATTTTTACCAACGTCAGGGTAGACCAGTTCCACCTGTGAACGTTGATTAATTTTAATAATGAGGGAATTTGAATGAGCTTTTTTATTTCTGATGCGGTAGCGGCAACAGGTGCTCCGGCGCAGGGCAGCCCGATGTCTCTGATTCTGATGCTGGTGGTGTTTGGTCTGATTTTCTACTTCATGATCCTGCGCCCGCAGCAAAAGCGCACCAAAGAACACAAAAATCTGATGAACTCCATTGCGAAAGGCGATGAAGTGCTGACTAACGGTGGTCTGGTGGGTCGCGTGACCAAAGTAGCAGAATCTGGCTACATCGCTATCGCGCTGAACGACACCACTGAAGTGGTTATTAAACGTGATTTCGTAGCTGCCGTTCTGCCGAAAGGCACCATGAAGGCGCTGTAATTTATTGTTTTCCCAAAGGGAACTGCCGTGTTAAACCGTTATCCTTTGTGGAAGTATGTCATGCTGATCGTCGTTATTGTCGTCGGTCTGCTCTATGCGCTTCCCAACCTGTATGGTGAGGATCCGGCTGTTCAAATCACTGGCGTGCGCGGTGCCGCCGCCAGTGAGCAAACGCTGATCCAGGTCCAGAAAACGTTACAAGAAGATAAAATCACACCTAAGTCTGTGGCTCTGGAAGAGGGTGCTATTCTTGCGCGCTTCGACTCCACTGATACCCAACTGCGCGCACGTGAAGTGTTAATGGGCGTATTGGGCGATCAATACGTCGTGGCGCTTAACCTTGCACCGGCAACTCCACGCTGGCTGGCAGCCATTCACGCAGAACCGATGAAACTCGGTCTTGACCTGCGTGGCGGCGTTCACTTCCTGATGGAAGTGGATATGGACACCGCGCTGAGTAAGTTGCAGGAACAAAATATCGATAGCCTGCGCAGCGATCTGCGTGAAAAAGGCATTCCTTATACTACCGTTCGCAAAGAAGATAACTACGGTCTGAGCATCACCTTCCGTGATAGCAGCGCTCGTGATGAAGCTATCTCTTACCTGAGCAAGCGTCACCAGGATCTGGTTATTTCCAGCCAGGGCAGCAATGCTCTGCGTGCGGTGATGACCGATGCGCGCCTGAGCGAAGCCCGTGAGTACGCGGTACAGCAGAACATCAACATTCTGCGTAATCGTGTTAACCAACTGGGTGTTGCTGAGCCGGTGGTCCAACGTCAGGGTGCTGACCGCATTGTGGTCGAACTGCCAGGCATTCAGGATACCGCGCGTGCGAAAGAAATTCTGGGCGCTACCGCGACGCTGGAATTCCGTCTGGTGAACACCAACGTTGACCAGTCTGCTGCGGCATCCGGGCGTGTACCGGGTGATTCGGAAGTGAAACAGTCTCGTGAAGGTCAGCCGGTTGTGCTGTACAAACGCGTGATCCTGACCGGTGATCATATCACCGACTCCACTTCCAGCCAGGACGAATACAATCAGCCGCAGGTTAACATCTCGCTGGATAGCGCGGGTGGTAACATCATGTCCAACTTCACCAAGGACAACATCGGTAAGCCGATGGCGACCCTGTTCGTGGAGTACAAAGACAGCGGTAAAAAAGATGCCAACGGTCGCGCAGTGCTGGTGAAACAGGAAGAGGTGATTAACATCGCCAACATCCAGTCTCGCCTGGGCAACAGCTTCCGTATCACCGGTATTAACAACCCGAACGAAGCGCGTCAGCTTTCTCTGCTGTTACGTGCCGGTGCGTTGATTGCGCCGATTCAGATTGTTGAAGAACGTACCATCGGTCCTACCCTGGGTATGCAGAACATTAAACAGGGTCTGGAAGCGTGTCTGGCCGGTCTAGTGGTGTCTATTCTGTTCATGATCTTCTTCTATAAGAAGTTCGGTCTGATCGCGACCAGTGCGCTGATTGCTAACCTGGTACTGATTGTCGGTATTATGTCGCTGCTGCCGGGCGCTACGCTGAGTATGCCGGGGATTGCGGGGATCGTCTTAACCCTTGCCGTCGCGGTCGATGCGAACGTACTGATTAACGAACGTATCAAAGAAGAGTTGAGTAACGGGCGTTCGGTGCAGCAGGCCATCAATGAAGGTTATGCGGGCGCATTTAGCTCCATCTTTGATGCGAACATTACGACGCTGATTAAGGTCATTATCCTGTACGCAGTTGGCACCGGGGCAATTAAAGGGTTCGCGATTACTACCGGTATTGGTGTGGCGACGTCGATGTTTACCGCGATTGTCGGTACACGTGCCATCGTAAACCTGTTGTATGGCGGCAAGCGCGTCAAAAAGCTGTCAATCTGAGGAGTGCGAAGTGGCACAGGAATATACTGTTGAACAATTGAACCACGGCCGTAAAGTCTGGGACTTTATGCGCTGGGACTACTGGGCTTTCGGCATTTCAGGTTTCCTGCTGATTGCGGCTATCGTGGTGATGGGCGTACGCGGGTTTAACTGGGGTCTCGATTTCACCGGTGGTACGGTAATTGAAATCACGCTGGAAAAACCGGCCGATATGGACGTGATGCGCGATGCGCTGGAGAAAGCGGGCTTTGTTGATCCGCTTCTGCAGAACTTCGGCAGCAGCCACGACATTATGGTGCGTATGCCGCCAACTGAAGGCGCAGACGGCGGTCAGGTACTGGGCAGCAAAGTGTTGAGTGTGATTAACGAATCTACCAACCAAAACGCCGCGGTGAAGCGAATTGAATTCGTGGGTCCGAGCGTGGGTGCAGACCTGGCGCAAACCGGTGCAATGGCGCTGATGGCGGCGTTAATATCCATCCTGGTGTACGTCGGTTTCCGCTTTGAGTGGCGACTGGCGGCAGGGGTAGTTATCGCTCTGGCGCACGACGTGATTATCACACTTGGGATCCTGTCGTTGTTCCATATCGAGATTGATCTGACTATCGTCGCATCGTTGATGTCGGTAATCGGTTACTCGCTGAACGACAGTATCGTCGTATCTGACCGTATTCGTGAAAACTTCCGCAAAATTCGTCGCGGTACGCCTTACGAAATCTTTAACGTGTCATTGACTCAGACGCTGCACCGTACGTTGATTACGTCCGGTACGACGTTGATGGTTATTCTGATGCTGTTCCTGTTCGGTGGTCCGGTACTGGAAGGCTTCTCGCTGACGATGCTGATCGGTGTTTCCATCGGTACTGCATCTTCTATCTACGTAGCATCGGCGCTGGCGCTGAAGCTGGGTATGAAGCGTGAGCACATGCTGCAGCAGAAGGTTGAGAAAGAAGGGGCGGATCAACCGTCAATTCTGCCTTAAACTATTAAGAGTGAAGATACTGGAATCCCGATCGCAAGGTCGGGATTTTTTTGCCTGCGATTTGCTAGCAGTCCATTATCTTTTCCGGTCGCCATACTACTGACAGTATGCTGTCAGTAGCCCTGTCTTATAGTCCTTCTGAGATTACCCACACAGGCAGGAGGAAGTATGAATAACGTAATTAGCTGGTTTGAAATCCCCGTGGCACAAATGGAGCGCGCCATTGCTTTTTATGAGCCAGTGATGCAGGTTTATTTGCGTCGTGAGAATATGGACAGCGCGGAGCTGGCCGTATTTCCACATCAGGATCCCGCTCCCGGCGGGGCGCTGGCTAAATTTGACGGTATTACGCCTTCAGCGCAGGGCGCTATTATTTATCTGCATACGGATGATTTGGCTGCAACGCTTAAACGCGTCGCCACCGCTGGCGGTCAGTGCGTGTTTGGTCCGCTCGAACTGGGGCAGGATATTGGCACTATTGCGCTGTTTACTGACAGCGAAGGCAATCGTGTTGGTTTACATCAACCCGCGTAATATTTTCAGGACTGAGGATTAAAATGACCAGACGCGCCGACCGCTTGTTTCAGATTGTACAAATCCTGCGTGGCAGGCGAGTGACAACGGCGGCGCTGCTGGCAGAACGTCTTGAGGTTTCTGAACGGACGATTTATCGCGATATCCGCGATCTCTCTTTATCCGGCGTGCCTATTGAAGGAGAAGTGGGCAGTGGATACCGCTTAATGGCGGGGTTTGATCTGCCGCCGTTGATGTTAACGCATCGCGAATCAGAAGCGTTAATGGTAGCGATTCGGTTGCTGAAAACATGGGGCGGGGATTCACTCTCACAGGCGCTGGAATCCGCGCAGGAAAAAGTGCTGGCGATATTGCCGCCAGAGTGTCGGCGCAGAGCCGAGCAAACGCGGGTTTTCGCGCCAGATTTTGGCAATCAGCCGCATTCACGCAGTGCTTTTGATCTCATACATCGCGCGGTTTCGGCGCAGCAGGTGCTGGCGCTGCATTATCGCGACGAGTCCGGGAATCTCTCCTGGCGCGACGTTCAGCCGTTGGGGTTATTTTTCTGGGGTGAGCACTGGTTGCTGGTTGCCTGGTGCGAGAAACGTGACGATTATCGCTGCTTTCGCGTTGATCGGTGTCTGAAGATCACGCCGCTCGACAGGCATTTTCGTGAATCTGCAGATCGCTCGCTAAGTGACTTTTTACGTAAAGTACGCTGTGAAGACCAGCCATAAAAAAGCCAGCGGTTAAGCTGGCTTGTCTGCGATAAATTGGCAGGATTAGAAGTTGTAACCTACGACCAGGTAACCACCCCAACCGGTAGAACGGACGTTAAAGTTGCCTTTATTGAAGTTCAGCTCTGCATCATCATTCCATTGACCCCCGTTGTGCCAGTAACGAGCGACGACGGAATAATGCCAGTGATCGTAATTCAGCGCCAGAATATGGCTGGAAGCGATAGAGTTGTTAGTACGCGCTTTATTGCCATTAAGATCGGAGAAATCATCGTCGCCCAGATCGGATCCCCAATCGAAGTTGGTAAAGCCAATGTAGCTAAGATTACCGCCCCACAGTTCAGTGATTGGTACAAAATATTTCACTTTGAAACGATAGCCGTCCCACTCGTTTTCGTTGGCTGCACCGTAGTTCTGCCACTGATATTTGGCATACACGTTAAGAGACAGGCTCATCGGCAGACCGGTATCGATATCGGTACCCAGACCCATATACCAGGTGCTCTGGCGGCCATCTTTGTTACGACCCATATCGTAGATGTAGTTATTGGCGAAGTACCACTCTTTGAATGGACCGAAGCTCAGGTCGGTGCCGGTCAGTTTATCGATGGAGAAGCGCGGTTCAATTTCCATAAACAGCGGAGAACCGTGGTTCCAGATACCTTTCGCATCAGTGTTACCACCAAAGAAGACAGGTGCATCCATGTAACCATAGAAATCGAACCAATCTTTTTTCGCAAAAGCTTCATATTCCAGGTAGGTATCGTTGCGAATCTGCGGTCCGAAACGGGTGTGGTAGCTTCCCACTACGTTGACGCTCTGGTGCCACCAGTCGGACAGATATTGCGGTTTGTCATTTTCTGCAGCGTTGGCAGTAAAAGACGAGGAGAGCGCCAGCACTGCACCGGCTGCAAGTAATGTTTTTTTCATATGTATGCCACTGTTTGAAATCCCTTTCGGGAGTGAAAAAGGCGCAAATTGCGTTTCTAAATATTTCGTGTTTCTTCGGAGCCTATTATAAAAATCATTGTTCACAAAAATATGTGTTGTTTCACAGTTCTATCATTTACGTAATCGATTGCGTTCACGTTTGCTTACTTTAGGCGGCGAATTGTACTGGCTCCCATGAATGTTGCCAAGTTTTACCAGAAATATCGGTTATGTCAGGTGAGTAACAAAACGGGCCGGAATGATGTTGCGGAACGCACAAAACGTCCCGCAAAAAAGTTTATTGATTAACAGGCTGGATGTCGTGGATACGAACAAATCCTAACTGGTCCGGAGAAAGGCCATTTATCTGCAGCGGAATGTCTACGTCGCTGGGAGCAAGGATACTTGCCGGGGCCGTTACCAATTGGTTCTGAACGTTCGTTTCCTGATAGTTATCCGTGGTGCCCTGAATTTGTCCATACTCGACGGTGGCGCTAAAGGCGGGTAAAGGCGTAGTGGATTCACCCTGAATACGTAATGTGAGCCGCGTGCCGTCGGCGTTCGGCGCAATATTGACAAGTGACATCCGTAACATGCCAATCTGGCTGTCCAGTCGGGCTGGTGTATTGGAACCCGGCAGCAGATAGGCTCCGCTGGTTGATTTGGCATTCAACATATTTTGTTGTGTAATTTTTACCGTTTCCTGATTTAGCTGTGTCATCTCTTTATTCAACGTGCTAACGCTTTGATGCATCTGGCGTACTTCGCTTTGCTGTGCGCATGCGCTAAGACTAAAGAGACTTCCCACCAGGAGAATTCTTAGGTAACGTCTTGTCATTGTGATTACTTCCTTCATTGTCGCGATAGCATAATGGTAGTGCGCACCGAGCACGAAGGCATCGATCCTTTGTCTCAAAAGCGCTGCGCCTTTGTTGTCACGCCAGTTCAGGGTAAAATAGATTTCTGTTAACCACTGAGGACAGGACGCCGTATGCATTGCCCATTCTGTTTCGCCGTAGACACTAAGGTAATTGACTCTCGTCTTGTAGGCGAGGGCTCCTCAGTACGCCGCCGTCGGCAGTGTCTGGTCTGTAACGAACGTTTCACCACTTTTGAAGTGGCTGAACTTGTCATGCCGCGCGTTGTGAAAAGCAACGATGTGCGTGAACCCTTTAATGAAGATAAGCTGCGCAGCGGCATGCTCAGAGCGCTTGAGAAACGTCCGGTCAGCTCAGATGACGTCGAAATGGCGTTGAACCATATCAAATCACAACTGCGTGCGACTGGCGAGCGTGAGGTGCCGAGCAAGATGATCGGCAACCTGGTGATGGAGCAGTTGAAAAAACTCGATAAAGTCGCCTACATCCGCTTTGCCTCGGTTTACCGGAGTTTCGAAGATATCAAAGAATTTGGCGAAGAGATTGCTCGCCTACAGGACTAAGCCATGCAGGATGAATTGTACATGGCGCGCGCGCTGAAGCTTGCTGCGCGCGGACGTTTTACCACTCACCCCAATCCCAACGTGGGCTGCGTGATTGTCAAAGATGGGGAGATCGTCGGTGAAGGGTATCATCACCGCGCGGGTGAACCGCATGCCGAAGTCCACGCTCTGCGCATGGCTGGAGAAAAAGCGCAAGGGGCGACTGCCTATGTAACGCTTGAACCCTGCAGCCATCATGGTCGTACCCCCCCGTGCTGCGATGCGCTGATTGCCGCAGGCGTGTCACGTGTGGTTGCAGCGATGCAGGATCCCAATCCGCAGGTAGCCGGTCGTGGTCTCTACCGTTTGCAGCAGGCGGGCATTGACGTCAGTCACGGGCTGATGATGAGCGAGGTTGAGCAGCTTAATAAAGGCTTTCTCAAGCGTATGCGTACGGGATTCCCCTACGTGCAGCTTAAACTTGGTGCGTCGCTTGATGGGCGTACGGCGATGGCCAGTGGTGAAAGCCAGTGGATAACCTCGCCGCAGGCGCGTCGCGATGTGCAACGATTACGGGCGCAAAGCCATGCCATCTTAACCAGCAGCGCTACGGTGTTGGCTGACGACCCTCAGCTTACCGTGCGTTGGTCGGAACTTGGGGAGTCAACCCAGGCGAGTTACCCGCAGGAAAATCTGCGCCAGCCTATCCGCATTGTTGTTGATAGCCAGAATCAGGTCACGCCGGAACACCGTATTGTGCAACAGCCTGGAGAAACCTGGATTGCCCGGACAAAAGATGATCCTCGTAGTTGGCCGGAGACGGTGCGCAGCCTGAAGGTGCCGGAACATAACGGGCATCTGGATCTGGTGGTGCTGATGATGCAACTGGGCAAGCAGCAAATTAACAGCATTTGGGTTGAAGCAGGTCCAACGCTTGCGGGCGCGTTATTACAGGCCGGTCTGGTCGATGAGCTAATCGTGTATGTTGCGCCTAAACTGTTAGGCAGCGATGCACGAGGATTATGTGTGCTTCCAGGCCTTGAGAAACTGGCTGACGCCCCCCATTTCAAATTCAACGAAATACGCCATGTAGGTCCGGACCTTTGCCTGCATTTAGTGGGCGCATGATCTCCCGGTTCGAAAGGGAAGCAGCGCACAGATTATTATGATAAAATCCGCCCCCCTGCGGGGTCTAGTGAATCCGAAGGAAGAATATGAACATTATTGAAGCTAACGTTGCTACCCCGGACGCTCGCGTCGCCATCACCATTGCGCGTTTCAACAACTTTATCAATGACAGCCTGCTGGAAGGTGCGATCGACGCCCTGAAACGTATTGGTCAGGTTAAAGATGAAAACATTACCGTCGTTTGGGTTCCGGGCGCGTATGAGCTGCCGCTGGCAGCCTCAGTACTTGCAAAATCCGGTAAATACGACGCGGTGATTGCGTTAGGTACGGTGATTCGTGGTGGCACCGCGCACTTCGAATATGTGGCTGGCGGTGCAAGCAATGGCCTGGCGCATGTCGCTCAGGACAGTGGCATTCCGGTAGCCTTCGGTGTTCTGACCACCGAAAGTATTGAACAAGCCATCGAACGTGCTGGCACTAAAGCTGGCAACAAAGGCGCAGAAGCTGCACTGACTGCACTTGAAATGATTAATGTATTGAAAGCCATCAAGGCCTGATTTTTGTAAGGGGAAATCCGTGAAACCTGCTGCTCGTCGCCGCGCCCGTGAGTGTGCCGTCCAGGCGCTCTACTCCTGGCAGTTGTCCCAGAACGACATCGCTGATGTTGAATACCAGTTCCTGGCGGAACAGGACGTAAAAGATGTCGACGTTCTGTATTTCCGTGAACTGCTGTCCGGGGTGGCGACTAACAGCGCGTACCTGGATGGATTAATGAAGCCTTATCTGTCTCGTCTGTTGGAAGAGCTGGGTCAGGTAGAAAAAGCCGTGCTGCGTATTGCGCTGTTTGAACTGTCTAAACGTAGTGATGTGCCGTACAAAGTGGCCATCAACGAAGCGATTGAACTGGCGAAAACCTTCGGCGCTGAAGACAGCCATAAATTCGTGAACGGCGTACTGGATAAAGCAGCACCTGTGATTCGCCCCAACAAAAAGTAATCCCGAGGCCGGCTGGATGGTGGAACTTGTTTCCGCTGCCCCCGGCTTTTTCTTTTTTTTCTGCTGAGGCATAACGTATGGCATGCGGCGAATTTTCCCTGATTGCCCGTTATTTTGACCGCGTAAGAACGTCTCGTCTTGATGTCGAAACCGGTATTGGTGACGATTGCGCACTTCTGAACATCCCTGAAAAACAGACGCTGGCGATCAGCACCGATACGCTGGTGGCAGGCAACCACTTCCTCCCCGACATTGATCCCACCGATCTCGCCTGGAAAGCGCTGGCGGTGAATTTGAGCGATCTGGCGGCGATGGGAGCCGATCCTGCGTGGCTGACGCTGGCGCTCACGCTGCCTGACGTCGATGAAGCCTGGCTTGAAGCCTTCAGCGATAGCCTGTTTGAACTCCTCAATTACTATGATATGCAGCTGATAGGTGGTGACACCACGCGTGGGCCACTGTCGATGACGCTGGGTATCCACGGCTACGTCCCTGTTGGACGGGCCTTAAAACGCTCCGGTGCGAAACCGGGGGACTGGATTTATGTGACCGGTACGCCGGGCGACAGCGCGGCCGGGCTGGCGATTTTGCAGGATCGCTTGCAGGTGGCAGATGCAAAAGACGCAGACTATCTGCTTAAACGTCATCTGCGTCCAACGCCGCGTATTTTGCAGGGACAAGCCCTGCGCGATCTGGCCAGTGCGGCTATCGATATTTCCGACGGCCTGATTTCCGATCTGGGGCATATCGTCAATGCCTGCGGCTGTGGGGCGCGGGTTAACGTCGATGCGTTGCCATACTCCACGGCATTTGCCCAACACGTTGAGCCGGAACAAGCCCTGCGCTGGGCGCTTTCTGGGGGTGAAGATTATGAGTTATGCTTTACCGTACCGGAAATTAACCGTGGCGCACTGGACGTGGCGCTGGGAAATCTCGGCGCATCGTTTACCTGCATTGGGCAGATGAGCGCGGACGTGGAAGGCATTCACTTTACGCGCGACGGAAAACCCGTCACGTTCGACTGGAAAGGATATGACCATTTTGCCGCGCCTTAAAAAAGATGTCGCCAAAAGCCGCCTGAGTATGCGCAATCCGTGGCACCTGTTGGCCACCGGTTTTGGCAGCGGGCTGAGCCCAATTGTTCCAGGCACGATGGGATCGCTGGCGGCGATCCCTTTTTGGTATTTAATGACGTTTCTGCCGTGGCAGCTGTATTCACTGGTGGTCATGTTGTCTATCTGTATCGGCGTTTATCTGTGCCATCAAACGGCGAAAGATATGGGCGTGCACGATCACGGTAGCATTGTTTGGGACGAGTTTGTCGGGATGTGGATAACCCTGATGGCGCTGCCGACCCACGACTGGCAGTGGGTCGCCGCGGGATTTGTGATTTTCCGTATTCTGGATATGTGGAAGCCGTGGCCGATCCGTTGGTTCGATCGCAACGTGCATGGCGGTACGGGGATCATGATTGATGATATTGTGGCCGGAATACTCTCCGCCGGAATTTTGTATTTTATCGGCCATTACTGGCCGGTAGGGATCATTTAAATAGGTTTGCCGGATGGCAGCGTAAACGCCTTATCTGGCCTGGAAACACGATGGCGGTTTCGTAGGCCCGATAAGCGTAGCGCCATCGGGCAATGCCAGATTATTTAAATCCGACCACCGGATGCTGTTTGTACGGCGTTTCCAGCTCGGCAATCTGCTCTGGCTTCAGCGTCAAATCCACCGCATTAAGTAACTCATCCAACTGTTCCTCGCGTGAAGTGCCGATAATCGGCGCAGCCACCCCCGGTTTGCTCAGCAGCCAGGCCAGCGCAACCTGCGCACGCGTTACGCCTAATTCCTCACTGACACCGGTCAGCCGCGCGGCAATTTGGGCGTCGTTTTCATCGCTCTCAGAGTATAAATTTTTACCGACTTCATCAGAAACCAGACGTGCGGTCGTTTCTCCCCAGGGGCGCGTCAGGCGACCACGCGCCAGCGGACTCCAAGGGATCACCGCGACGCCCTCCTGATAGCAAAGCGGCAGCATTTCGCGTTCTTCCTCACGATAGATCAGGTTGTAGTGATCCTGCATGCTAACGAACTGCGCCCAGCCGTGTTGTTTCTGTAAGGCCAGTGCCTGAGCAAACTGAGATGCGTGCATGGATGAGGCGCCAATATAGCGAGCTTTACCGGCTTTCACTACGTCGTTAAGGGCTTCCAGCGTTTCTTCGATAGGCGTATTGTAATCCCAGCGGTGAATTTGCAGGATGTCCACATAGTCCATACCCAGGCGTCTGAGGCTATCGTCGATTGAGCGCAAGATTTGTGCGCGGGATAATCCTTCCGCTAAATCATCAACCTGGTGAAAAACCTTGGTGGCGACCACGACATCTTCGCGGCGGGCGAAATCACGCAGCGCGCGGCCGACAATCTCTTCGCTGCTACCAGCGGAGTAGCTGTTGGCGGTATCAAAAAAGTTAATGCCGCCTTCAAGAGCGTGTTTGATTATCGGGCGGCTGCTTTCTTCTGGTAGCGTCCAGGCGTGATTGCCGCGATTGGGCTCGCCAAACGTCATGCAACCCAGGCAAAGGCGGGAGACCCGTAGGTCGGTTTTTCCTAAGGTGTTGTATTTCATTAATCCACTCCTGCTATGCTCGTGATGAGTTAAGCATAGCAGGAGCGGGGAGGGGATTATGCCAGCCAGGCCTTGATTTTGGCCTCAATTCCGGCGGCATTAAGTCCCAGTTCGGCGCGAGCCTCGTCCTGAGTCCCCTGCGGGATGAAGAAGTCAGGCAGGCCAATGTTCAGCACTGGAACAGGCTTGCGATGGGCCATCAGCACTTCGTTTACGCCGCTACCAGCGCCGCCCATAATGGCATTCTCTTCGAGGGTGACCAACACCTCGTGTTGGGCTGCCATTTCGAGGATCAACGTTTCATCCAACGGTTTCACAAAGCGCATATCAACCAGCGTGGCGTTCAGTGATTCTGCGACCTGAGCGGCTTCCGGCATTAGGGTGCCGAAGTTGAGAATCGCCACTTTCTCACCGTGACGCTTCACGATGCCTTTGCCGATTGGCAGATGTTCCAGCGGCGCCAGCTCAACGCCCACCGCGTTACCGCGCGGATAACGTACGACCGTCGGACCGTCGTTGTAGTGATAGCCGGTGAACAGCATCTGGCGACATTCGTTCTCATCGCTTGGGGTCATAATGACCATTTCCGGGATACAGCGCAGGAAAGAGAGGTCGAACGCCCCTTGGTGGGTTTGTCCATCTGCGCCAACGATACCTGCCCGGTCGACGGCGAACAGGACCGGCAGTTTCTGGATGGCGACATCATGCAGTACCTGATCGTAAGCGCGTTGCAGGAAGGTGGAGTAAATAGCCACGACCGGCTTATAACCGCCAATCGCCAGACCGGCTGCAAACGTCACCGCGTGCTGCTCGGCAATCGCCACATCAAAGTAGCGATCCGGGAACTTACGTGAGAACTCCACCATACCGGAGCCTTCGCGCATCGCCGGGGTGATCGCCATCAGCTTATTGTCTTTCGCCGCGGTCTCGCACAGCCAGTCACCGAAGATCTTTGAATAGCTCGGCAGGCCGCCGCTGCTTTTCGGCAGGCATCCGCTGGATGGATCGAATTTGGGTACCGCGTGGAACGTAATCGGATCTTTTTCCGCCGGCTCGTAGCCACGACCTTTTTTGGTCATGATGTGCAGGAACTGTGGACCTTTGAGATCGCGCATGTTCTTAAGCGTGGTGATAAGCCCCAGCACGTCGTGTCCGTCCACCGGGCCAATATAGTTAAAGCCCAGCTCTTCAAACAGCGTACCCGGCACAACCATGCCTTTGATGTGCTCTTCGGTACGTTTGAGCAGTTCTTTAATCGGTGGTACACCGGAGAACACTTTCTTCCCGCCTTCGCGCAGCGAGGAGTAGAGTTTGCCTGAGAGCAGTTGCGCCAGGTGATTGTTCAGCGCGCCGACGTTCTCTGAAATCGACATTTCGTTGTCGTTGAGGATAACCAGCATGTCGGGCTTAATATCACCCGCGTGGTTCATCGCTTCAAATGCCATGCCTGCGGTGATTGCACCGTCCCCAATCACACAAACGGTACGGCGTTCCTTGCCTTCTTTCTCGGCGGCAACCGCAATACCGATACCTGCGCTGATGGAGGTTGAGGAGTGCCCAACGCTCAGTACGTCATATTCGCTCTCACCGCGCCATGGGAATGGATGCAAACCGCCTTTCTGCCGAATGGTGCCGATTTTATCGCGGCGGCCGGTCAGAATTTTGTGCGGGTAAGCCTGATGTCCCACATCCCAGATTAACTGGTCAAACGGGGTGTTGTAGACGTAGTGCAGCGCTACGGTGAGTTCCACCGTGCCCAGACCAGAGGCGAAGTGCCCGCTGGAACGGCTTACGCTGTCGAGCAAATAGCGGCGCAGTTCGTCGCAAAGCTTTGGCAGGCTCTCTTTTGGCAGCAGGCGTAACTCCTGAGTGGAGTCGACCAGCGCCAGGGTCGGGTATTTGGCTATATCAAAACTCATCGCAAGCTCATGGGATATGTTGGTTTATTTATCACGCTGGATTATGTAGTCCGCTAGCGCTTCCAGTGCCGAGGTATCGAGTGACTGTGCGGCCAGCAAACTTAGCGACTGGCGGGCATCCTCAATTAAATCCCGGGCTTTATTCTGGGCTTGCTCAAGACCCAGAAGTGCAGGATAGGTACTTTTGCCAAGCTGCTGGTCAGCACCCTGACGTTTACCCAATGTTGCAGTATCGCCTACCACATCTAGGATGTCATCCTGAACCTGGAAGGCCAGACCGATGCTTTCTGCGTACTTGTCGAGTATTGCCAGGCATTCTCGCCCTTTATCGCCAGCGCTTAACGCACCCAGACGCACGGCGGCGCGAATCAATGCCCCGGTTTTATGGCGGTGAATACGCTCCAGCGCATCCAGTTCTACCTGATGGCCTTCAGCGTCCAGATCCAACGCCTGACCGCCGCACATACCGGCGATACCGCTGGCCTGGGCCAGTTCAGAGATCATCGCGATGCGGTCACGATCAGAAACTTCCGGCATCGGGGCGTCGCTGATAATGGAGAACGCCAGCGTCTGTAGCGCATCTCCAGCCAGGATCGCATTAGCCTCGCCAAATTTTACGTGGCAGGTCGGCAGACCGCGGCGCAGGTCATCGTCGTCCATCGCGGGTAAGTCATCGTGCATCAGCGAATAGGCATGGATACACTCGACGGCGGCAGCGGGAGCATCAAGCGTACTCAGGCTGACGCCAAACATCTGACCGGTCGCATACACCAGAAACGGGCGCAGACGTTTACCGCCTAATAATGCGCCATATTGCATGGTTTCGACCACGGGAGTGTTCTGAAAGGGCAATGGCGCGATAAAACGGCTCAGTGCCTGGTTGGCCTGCTCAACGCAAGCCTGTAGCTGCTGCGTAAAATCCATTTACTCATTATCCGGTGTGAAAGGCGTAAGGGCGGCGTCTTCAGTATCTGACAGCAGGATTTGTACGCGCTGTTCAGCCTGTTGCAACTTGACCTGTCCCTGACGTGCTAACTGTACGCCACGTTCAAATTCGTTCAGCGCTTCTTCCAGCGGCAGGTCGCCGCTTTCCAGACGGGTAACAATCTGTTCCAGGTCGCTCAGCGCTGTTTCAAAACTGGCTGGCGCTTCATTTTTCTTCGGCATAATGAATGTCTGACTCTCTGTATTGGCAGCACAAGGCTATGGTAACGGACTCGCACTGATAAGCAAATAACGCACAATGGTAAGGCGATGTGCACAGGATGACCATGATGGTGGTATACTTGCGCGCCTGGATGCAGCCGCAGGGTATGGGCTGCTGTATTTTTTTCCATTACAAGTCATTCAGACTTGCCAAAGAACCATTGCCGCCATGAAGTTTATCATTAAATTGTTCCCAGAAATCACCATCAAAAGCCAATCTGTGCGTTTGCGCTTTATAAAAATTCTGACAGGGAACATTCGTAACGTTTTAAAGCACTATGATGAAGACCTTGCCGTTGTCCGCCACTGGGATCACGTTGAGGTTCGCGCTAAAGATGAAAGCCAGCGCTTGGATATTCGCGACGCGCTGACCCGTATTCCGGGGATCCACCATATTCTCGAAGTTGAAGACGTGCCGTTTACCGATATGCACGATATTTTCGAGAAAGCGCTGGTGCAGTATCGCGATCAACTGGAAGGCAAAACCTTCTGCGTACGCGTTAAGCGTCGCGGTAAGCATGAGTTTAGCTCTATTGAGGTGGAACGCTATGTTGGCGGTGGACTGAACCAGCATATTGAATCCGCGCGCGTGAAGCTGACGAAGCCGGACGTGACGGTTAATCTTGAAATCGAAAACGACCGTCTGCTGCTGGTTAAAGGCCGCTATGAAGGTATTGGCGGTTTCCCGATCGGGACGCAGGAAGATGTACTGTCGCTGATTTCCGGTGGTTTCGACTCCGGCGTGTCCAGCTATATGCTGATGCGTCGCGGCTGCCGCGTGCACTACTGCTTCTTTAATCTCGGCGGCGCAGCGCATGAAATCGGCGTTCGCCAGGTGGCGCATTATCTGTGGAACCGCTTTGGTAGCTCGCATCGCGTGCGTTTTGTCGCGATCAACTTTGAGCCGGTGGTTGGCGAGATCCTGGAGAAAGTCGACGACGGTCAGATGGGCGTGGTCCTTAAACGTATGATGGTTCGTGCAGCGTCGAAAGTCGCTGAGCGCTACGGCGTACAGGCGCTGGTAACCGGTGAAGCCCTGGGCCAGGTGTCCAGCCAGACGCTGACCAACCTGCGCCTGATCGATAACGTTTCTGACACCCTGATCCTGCGCCCGCTTATCTCCCATGATAAGGAGCACATCATTAATCTGGCGCGTGAAATTGGTACTGAGGACTTTGCCCGTACCATGCCGGAATACTGCGGTGTGATTTCAAAAAGCCCGACGGTGAAAGCGATTAAAGCGAAGATTGAGGCCGAAGAAGAAAACTTCGATTTCTCTATCCTCGATAAAGTGGTTGAAGAAGCGAACAATATCGATATTCGTGATATCGCCCAGCAGACGCAGCAGACCGTGGTGGAAGTGGAAACCGTGAGCGGCTTCGGCCCGAACGATGTGATTCTGGATATCCGCTCTGTGGATGAACAGGATGACAAACCGCTGAAGGTTGACGGTGTGGACGTCGTTTCTCTGCCGTTCTACAAACTGAGCACCAAATTCGGCGATCTGGACCAGAGTAAAACCTGGCTGCTGTGGTGTGAACGCGGGGTGATGAGCCGTCTGCAGGCGCTGTATCTGCGCGAGCAGGGCTTTGAAAACGTGAAGGTATATCGCCCGTAGTGACTTTTGCCTGAGGGTGCTGCGCTTATCAGGCCTGCAAGCGGTATGTTTTGTAGGCCTGATAAATTGTTTACGCTGCCATCCGGCAATATAACAATATTATTCAAAACGGATGGGGAGCTTTTTCCCGTTCGACTCCCAGACACCCTGATAGACGCCGTCTTTTAACTCCAGCATTATCTTCTCTTCCGATTGTTCAGCGGCAGAGGTCTTCAGTACATAATGTTGATTGTCGGCTGTGTCGCATTTACCGTTTAATTCAATCGGTGCACCAAATTTCTGGTAAAAGTAAGCCCCTTCAAAAAAATCACCGTATTTGCAGTCCACCTTCAACACAATACGCATGCTTTTTCCCAACGTGCCGTACATGACCTTGCCGTCAATGCCGGGCGCTGGCGAAACCGGTGTAGTTCTCTTTGCGGTAGTCAGATACTGGCCGTAAGGCGTGAGCTGATTATGCAGTTCAACGGTCGGGATTTTCGTGGTGAAATCGCCCAGTTCGTCACCCGCGCGATTGGCGTGGTTGCTACAACGTCCATTCAGGAAAGCCAGATGGTCTTTTTGCAGGGAGAATTTGTCGATGTAGTACAGACCGTCGGTGTAGGTTGCACACGATGCGTAGAATTCGGCAAAGCCAGAATCTCCACCGTCTTCTTTTATTTGCTCCGGCTTTTGTGATTTCTGTGCGGCAACAAAGGTATCAATTTGGCTGCGGATATCTTTTCTGATACGGGTGTTTAATTCGGTCATCGTGGAGCGGGAAAAGAGGTCGTTAAGGGTAATTGTCGCGCCGTTGGCTAAATCGAAGCTGATCGGTACATTGTACGACTCGCAATACGCCCCGCAGCCTTCGACAAACATGTTGAGGGTCAACACTTTGGCGTCGCGATACTCAACCGTGTAGTCAAGGTTTGCGGTGGGATTCATCTCTGATTTCGCAAACTGATTCACGGTCGCTTGTGGATTATTTCCCGGTAGCTGATTGATAAAGCTTGTGAAAATATAATCGTTAATGCGTTTTGCAACCTGTGGGTTATCCGTTGAGGTAAACCACGGCACGCGATATTGCATCTCAGTGCTTGCGGGATAGCGATACTCAAGGCTCTCAATTTCAAGTTGAGTCGCACTGGCGTAGCCGGAAAGGAGCAGTAAAGCCGCTCCGCTCAGATATCCTTTCATCATAATTCCTTGAATGCGAGTGGCCTGAAGATTACTCGTAGTAGTTATAAATTCCCGCTGCCATCACCAGTTGTGATGCCACTTCGTAAGCTTTTTCGCGACTCACCAGGAGATCAATGATTTTTAAACCGAAATCGATAGAGGTTCCCGGTCCCTGGCTGGTTAACAGATTGACGCGCGGATCCCATACGACGCGCTTATCCTGCCACTGGTCAGTGGGAATATTGTCTTTCAGCGCCGGAAAACCGGTCATGTTACCGATGGGAAAAATATCGTGTGGGACGAGGACTGTGGCGGCAGAGGCGCAAATTGCCGCGACAATGCGCCCGGAGCGATGAAACTGTTTCACGGTTTCGACAAGCAGAGGGCTGTCGCGAAAACACTCGGCGCCTTTAATACCGCCGGGCAGCACGATAATGTCGAAATCCCCGTCAGCAACTTCCACTAATGGTGCATCCGCCAGTAGTTTTACGCCGCGTGAGCACACGATCGTCAGGCCGCCATCGCTGGCAACGCTTGCAGTCGTGACCTTAATTCCGCCGCGAACCAGCAGATCGATAGTGGTGACCGCTTCGGTCTCTTCACTACCAGGGGCGAGACATACCAGTGCTTGAGCGCTCATACTCACTTTCCTTTCTCTTAACCATTTCAAACAGGCGGGCATTTTCCGGGACGGCGATGCCGTGCGCGCGGGCGCGTTTTAACAAATAACCGGTAATGTAGTCGATCTCAGTATGGCGCAGGGCATGTATGTCTTGCAGCATTGATGAGATATTTTCCGCCGTACTGTCAATCACTTGCTCAACATAATAGCGTAAATCATCTGCTGATGTGTGGTGGCCTTCGCGTTCAATGACCGCCGCCACCTCCTCGCAGATGAGCGCTATTTTTTCAGGATGATGGCGTAACTCTCCATTTGAGCAATTCCATAATGCGGTCAGCGGGTTAATGACGCAGTTGACGGCCAGCTTGCGCCACAACTCAGCGCGAATATTGTTGTGCCAGGCGACGTCCGGCAGCACCTCTTGCAGGACTTCAGCCAGATAACTGAAATCACCGTCTTGTTCACGCGCCGGGCCAATCCTTGTTGTTCCCTGAGCGACATGAATGATCACGTTGCCGTCACGGCGTGCCGCGTGGGTTGTGGTGCCCATCAGCAGAGGTTGCTTAATGTTATGCAACTCTTCAATCGTCCCCATACCGTTGTGAATCAGCAGAATGGGAGTGGTGTCAGGCAGAATGGAGGCCAGGCCTTTGACCGCATCAGAAACCTGCCAGGCTTTCAGAGTGACAAGCAACAGGTCGCTTTTCGCCAAAAAATCGGGGTCGTTTGCCGTCAGGGATTCATTGAATACTGACCCATCCGTGTCGATCAGGTTAACGCTGCAATAGGGTTGCGGTACGCGTAGCCACCCCTGAACCTCATGTCCATGTTTGCACAGCGTGGTTAGCCAAAGCTGTCCTAACGCTCCACATCCCAGTACGGTAATTTTCATTCTTCCTCCTCACCTGCAACATCACCAGGTGTTAATCCATATCGGCCGTACCCCATTATTGTTCGCAGGTATCAGTACCACGTACAATTAAAGGATACAGCCTAGTATAGCGCTGTCTGTTGTGTAACTTTGCAGGTATTATGCTTCGCATCAAAAATGAAGGGAGAGGAAAAGATGCCATCTTTCGATATTGTTTCTGAAGTTGATCTTCAGGAAGCCCGTAACGCGGTAGATAACGCCAGCCGCGAAGTGGAGTCACGCTTTGATTTTCGTGGCGTTGAAGCGACTTTTGAGCTGAACGAGTCGAATAAGACGATTAAGGTGCTAAGCGAGTCTGATTTCCAGGTCAATCAGTTGCTGGATATTTTACGTGCCAAGCTGCTGAAACGTGGTATTGAAGGCACTTCGTTGGACGTACCAGAAACCTTCGTGCATAGCGGTAAAACCTGGTTTGTTGAAGCTAAGCTGAAACAGGGCATTGAAAGCGCGGTGCAAAAGAAAATCGTTAAGCTGATCAAAGACAGCAAACTGAAGGTGCAAGCGCAAATTCAGGGCGAAGAAATCCGCGTGACCGGCAAGGCGCGTGACGATCTGCAATCCGTTATGGCGCTGGTTCGCGGCGGCGATCTCGGCCAGCCGTTCCAGTTTAAGAACTTCCGCGATTAAGTCGTAATGCCTGATGGCGCTACGCTTATCCGGCCTACAGGTTGCACACGCTATTTGTAGGCTGGATCAAACGATAGTCGCCATCTGGCACTCTTCACGCCTGGCTGATGGCCTGTTCAACCTCAAATCGATTCGTCACTTTGCTGTCGATTTTCACGTAAGCCGAATGCTCTTTCGCAACAATTAACACTTCGCTTATCCCTTCTTTAGCCAGCAGACGCTGCTTAAGGGTGTCATCTGCGGCAATCTCAGGTGGGATTTCCACTCGCAGGCTACTGACATACGGCGGCTCTTTCATTGTGCTTGCCACCAACAACCAAACTGTCGCCAGAAGCGCGCCGGCCAGGAATACCGCCTGACCATCAAACATTTCGACCACCCAACCGCCGAGCGAACCGCCAATCGCCACGCCAAGAAACTGGCTGGTGGAGTAAACGCCCATCGCCGTGCCTTTATAGCCAGCCGGAGACTCTTTGCTGATAAGCGAGGGGAGGAGGGCCTCCATCAGGTTGAAGGCGAGGAAGAATATCTGAACGCCCGCAATCAGCCCCCAAAAACGCACGTTAGCGCTCCACAATACAATCTCTGCGATAAGGATCAGTAACACGCAGGCGAGGAATACGCGCTTCATCCGCCGCTTCACTTCTGCGTAAATGATGAACGGCACCACGGAAACAAAGGACAGCAGCATCGTCACCAGATAAATTTTCCAGTGCTCTGCGGCGGGGAAACCGGCTTTCGCCAGTTGGCCCGGTAAGGCGACGAAAGTGGACATCAACAAAATGTGCAGACACATGATGCCAAAGTTGAGCTTGAGCAGTTTGGGCTCAGCCAGCACTTTGCTGAAGCTGCCTTTTACCATGCCAGATTCGCGGTTCAGCACGTGGCTGGTGCTATTGGGAACGACCCAAATAGTCAGCACAATGCCGGTGGTTGCAAGAGCTGCAATCATCCAGAACAGCGCGTGTAGCCCCAGCGCATGGGTAATGATCGGTCCTAGCACCATCGCAATGGCGAAGGTGATACCAAAGCTGACGCCGATAAACGCCATCGCTTTAGTACGGTTTTGCTCACGGGTTAAGTCGGAAAGCAGCGCCATCACGGCGGCGGCAATCGCGCCAGAGCCTTGCAAAGCGCGACCGAGAATAATGCCCCAGATTGAATCGGAGAGGGCGGCAATCACGCTGCCGAGAACGAATACCGCCAGCCCGCCGACGATAAGCGGCTTACGACCGATGCGGTCTGAAAGCAGACCAAAGGGGATCTGGAAAACGGCTTGCGCCAGACCATAAATGCCAATGGCAAGGCCAATCAGCGCTTCACTGGCACCCTGTAGCGCCATACCGTACGTGGTCAGAACCGGCAGAACCATAAACATGCCAAGCATGCGCAACGAGAATACGGTCCCTAAACCCCAGGTGGCGCGCAACTCACCGGGCGTCATTTTGTAATCGTTCATTCCCACCTCTGTATTAATTTCGCGCCTAGTGTAAAGCGGGGAAGGAGTGCGGTAAACCTCTACGATATGTGGAATTGTGTAGTGGGAAAATTGAAATAATTACAACTGCAACTAATTTACTTGCGATAATTACAGGTGTAGTCTTTTTGTGGTTATTTCTAATGGAAAGAGGGAAAAGGAAAATGGCGATTCCGGGCAATATGTGGATTTATGACGATGGTGGTGCGCTGATTAAGGGCGGGTGTGATGTAGAGGGAAGAGAATACAGTATTGAATTTAAAGGCTTTCATCACAATTTGTCTATTCCCACTGATAACGGTACAGGCAAGCCAACAGGCACACGCCAACATTCACCGATGATGATCGTCAAAGAGTTTGACTACTCTAGCCCGTATTTATACAAAGCTGTCGCTTCTGGTCAGAATCTTAAGTCCGCAGAGATTCGTTGGTACAAAATCAATGATGCCGGTCAGGAAGTTGAATACTTCAATATGTTTCTGGAAGGGGGGCGGATTGTCTCCGTTTCTCCCTCGATGGCTGGTCCAGAGGACATGAATAATAACCATCTTGAAACCATAGAATTACGCTACGAAAAAATCACCTGGAAGCATTGCGACGGGAACATTATCTATACCGACGCATGGAATGACCGGCAGACGGCATAATGGGGGATTGAATGGACACAACTGAAGAGGCGAATGGAACCTATTGGTATCATGGTCACAGCAATCTGTCCGCTGGCGAATTGTTCGATCTCATCTTTCTGGAACAGTTTTGTGATGAGTTAGGTATTGGTATTGAATCGGGAGCCGCTATTCTGGCTGGTCAACCCTGGTTGAAGACGAGACAAAAACCTTCCGGGGCTATTGAAGGAACAAGTGTTGTTTCCAAATACGGGAGAATGCTTCTGAAAGATGCGCGGGTACCATTTGGTATTAAAGTCCCCACTCCGGTGGGGTTAAGGATACAAAGCACTAACAAACTCGCTGCTGTGATTGCTCGTTATGTACCCTGGCTTGGGTGGATTGGTCTTGTAAATGCACTTGTGCAAGTATCCAGAAAGACTCAGATAAAATACAACTTAATTGCTCGCTCTAAAGATCGCATTCAGTGGACATCATTCTAATGAGTATTCAAGACGATGTGTTAAAGCTTTTCAGGGAAGAAATACCTGGGTATTTGGATGAAAACTGGAAAGAGGTTCCTTTAGAACTCGACTCAGATTTGTTTGATGCCCCCGGTGATGATCTTCACAGTGCTCTGGATCGATATGAGAAAGAGTTCAAAGTCGATTTATCATGTGTGAACTGGAAACCTTATTATCCATGGCACAATCTGCCACTATTCACTAGATGGTTCAAAGCTAACCGGGAAGAAGTGGAAGCAACACGCATACCGCTAACCGTAAGGATGTTTGCTGAGTCGGCTGAAGCGGGGAAATGGCTTTATGACTGAATAACATCCCTGCCAATAAAAAAGGGTGCCGGAGGCACCCTTTTCGTATCAGCAGATCGTTACCAGACGTAAGTCAGCAGGTTCTGCGAGTTTGGCACCATAAAGTCAACTGACATCATCACGGAAAGCGCGGTAATGGCGATGATGGAGAAACCGAACAGCTTGCGCGCCCAGACCCTGTCATCTTCCACTTTATAACCGCGCAGCGCCATGCCCAACCACCAGACGCTCACCGCCGCAGCAACAATCAGGTATTTATAACCAGCATAGCCGCCCAGGGTTAGCATCAGCGTGGCGATAGCAAACGCCACGATGTACAGCGTGATATGGTTCTTCGCGACCGAAATACCTTTCACCACCGGCAGTACCGGGATGTTGGCTGCCTGATAATCCTTAAAGCGGAAAATCGCAATCGCGTAAGAGTGCGGCATCTGCCACAGACTGAAAATAGCCAGCAGAATCAGCGCACCGCTATCGAACTCACCTGTTACGGCGCAGTAGCCAATCACCGGCGGCGCAGCGCCGGAGAGTGAGCCAATCAGCGTGCCATAAACGGAATGGCGCTTCATGTACAGGCTATAGACGCCCACATAGACCACGAAGCCCATTACCCCCAGCCAGCAGGCCAGAGGGTTCGCGCCAAACCACAGCAGCATAAAGCCAGCAATACCCAGCAGGGTGGCGTATACCAGCGAGACCGCAGGGGAAATCAGACCTTTAACCAGCACACGGTTTTTGGTCCTCTCCATCTTCCTGTCGATATCCCTGTCGATGTAGTTGTTAAATACACAACCCGACGCCACAACCAGTGACACCCCAACCAACGTGTAGATAAACAGGGGATAATCAATGCTGCCTTTCGAGGCCAGCAGGAATCCCCCAATCACCGAGATCAGGTTGCCAAAGATGATGCCTGGTTTTGTTACTTGCAGGTATTGCTTAAACATCATAATCGCCGCTCTTAGTGCATCATCATGTTGTAGTTAAGGTTCCACATAATCCAGATGGAGCCCACAACCAGGATGGCGATGATTAGCACAGTAAAGACAAAGGCTGTCATGTTCCAACCTTCATCAGATTTGCTATTCATGTGCAGGAAGCACACCAGGTGCACCAGAATCTGTACCACTGCCATTGCCAGAATAGTTCCCAGAATGACGGCAGGAGAGGCAGAACCTGTCATGACCATCCAGAACGGAATAACCGTCAGGATTATCGACAGGATAAAACCTGTCATGTAGGTTTTTACGCTGCCATGGGATGCGCCGCCGCTCTCGTTAGAATGACTCATTACATCGCCCCCATCAGATAAACAACAGTGAACACACAGATCCACACCACATCCAGGAAGTGCCAGAACAGGCTCAGGCACATGATGCGGGTACGGTTAGTACTGGTCAGGCCGCGACGAGCAACTTGCACCATCAGCACCGCCATCCAGATAAGACCGGAGGTGACGTGCAGACCGTGCGTGCCGACCAGCGCGAAGAACGCAGACAGGAAGCCGCTGCGATCCGGACCCATACCGTTAACAATCAGGTGATGGAATTCATAGAGTTCCATCCCGATGAATCCGGCACCGAACAAGAAGGTCAACGCCAGCCAGGAGATAACCTGGCTCTTGTTGTTCTTGTACATGGCGATCGCCGCCATGCCGTAAGTAATAGAGCTGAATAACAGCAGGAATGTTTCAACCAGAACGAACGGCAGTTCAAAAATGTCCTTACCTGTTGGGCCACCTGCTGTGCCGTTCACCAGAACGGCATAGGTTGCAAACAGAATAGAGAACAGAATGCAGTCGCTCATCAGGTAGACCCAGAATCCGAAGATCTTGGTCTGGCCTGCATCGTGGTGCCCGTGTTCGTGCGCGTGGGCAGTCGCGTGCGTTAAAGTATCAGTTGCCATTTTTCAGCCCTGCCTTAGTAATCTCATCGAAATGCTGGTTTTCCAGTTTTTCGACTTCCGGGACCGGCACGTAGTAATCCACGTCTTCATCAAAGCTTTTCACAATCCAGCTGATGATCATGCCTGCGAAGCTTGCAATCGCCAGCCACCAGATATGCCAGATCATGGCGAAACCAAACAGTGTTGCGAAGGCGGTAATGACGATACCGGCACCGCTGTTTTTCGGCATATGAATTTCTTCATAGTGCGCAGGCTGCTTGTACGCTTCACCTTTTTCTTTCATTTCCCAGAAGGCATCACGCTCGTGAACGTGCGGCACAACGGCAAAGTTGTAGAACGGAGGCGGGGAAGAGGTTGCCCACTCCAGCGTACGACCACCCCATGGGTCACCGGTCAGGTCGCGGTTCTGCTCGCGGTCGCGAATAGAAACGAAGATCTGAATCAGCTGGCACAGGATACCCAATGCAATCAGCGCGGCACCGCAGGCGGCAACGACCAGCATCGGATGGAACTGCGGGTCAATCTGCTGGCTGAGGCGACGGGTCATCCCCATAAAGCCCAGCACATACAGCGGCATAAACGCCACGAAGAAGCCGATGATCCAGAACCAGAATGCGCGTTTACCCCAGGTTTCGTTCAGCGTGAAGCCAAACGCTTTTGGCCACCAGTAGGTCATACCTGCGAAGCATCCAAATACGACGCCGCCGATGATAACGTTATGGAAGTGCGCAATCAGGAACAGACTGTTGTGCAGCACGAAGTCCGCACCCGGAACCGCCAGCAGTACGCCGGTCATGCCGCCGACTGAGAAGGTAACGATAAAGCCAATCGTCCACAGCATCGCTGAGTGGAATACGATACGACCCTGGTACATGGTGAACAGCCAGTTGAAGATCTTCACCCCGGTCGGGATGGCGATAATCATGGTGGTAATACCGAAGAAGGCGTTTACGTTAGCGCCTGCACCCATGGTGAAGAAGTGGTGCAGCCAAACAACGAACGACAGCACGGTGATACACACGGTTGCCCACACCAGTGAGGTGTAACCAAACAGACGTTTACGTGAGAAGGTTGCAGCGATTTCGGAGAATACACCGAAGACCGGCAGAACCAGAATGTACACTTCCGGATGGCCCCAGGCCCAAATCAGGTTGATGTACATCATCATGTTGCCGCCCATATCGTTGGTAAAGAAATGGGTGCCCAGATAGCGATCCAGGGTCAGCAACGCGACGGTAACCGTCAGGATTGGGAAAGACGCGATAATCAGGATGTTCGCACACAGCGATGCCCAGCTAAATACCGGCATCTTGAACATGGTCATTCCTGGCGCACGCATCTTAATGATGGTCACAAAGAAGTTGATCCCGGTTAGGGTTGTACCAATACCGGACAACTGGACTGCCCATATCCAATAATCGACCCCGACGCTTGGACTGTACTCTATTCCCGAGAGTGGCGGGTACGCCAGCCAACCGGTCTGTGCGAATTCACCCACGCCCAGAGACAGGTTAACCAGGATTACGCCGACAACGGTGAACCAGAAGCTCAGGTTGTTCAGGAACGGGAATGCAACGTCACGTGCGCCGATCTGCAGCGGAACCACCAGGTTCATCAGACCGATAACAAATGGCATTGCCACGAAGAAGATCATAATCACGCCGTGAGCCGTGAAGATCTGGTCGTAGTGGTGAGGTGGCAGGAAGCCCGCTTCACCTGCAGAAGCCAGCGCTTGCTGACTACGCATCATGATGGCGTCGGCAAAGCCACGAATCAACATGACGATTGCGACAATGACATACATGATGCCAAGGCGTTTGTGGTCAACCGAAGTTAGCCACTCTTTCCACAGGTAGGTCCACTTACCGAAGTAAGTGATTAGGCCCAGTAAGGCCGCACCACCGATGATAATGGCAGCGATCGTAACCATGACAATTGGTTCATGGAACGGCACTGCATCCAGCGTCAATTTTCCGAACATCGTATTCTTCCTCGGCCCCTTAGTGAGCGGATTCCGCGTGGCTCATGTCCATGCCTTCCATTCCTTCGTGTGCGCTGTGCTCACCTTCGGGTTGGGTCATGTCCATGCTCTTACCGTGAGCCATAAATTTGTTAATAACGTCTTTAAACAAATCAGGTTTCACGTTGGAGAAGTATTCCACCTGGTTGTATTCGCTTGGCACAGCCACTTTTTCGAACGCAGCCATGTCGCTCATGGTGTTCGTGGACTGTTTAGCTTTAGCAACCCATTGGTCGAATTCGGCGCGGTCCTTTGTTGCGATAGCCTTGAACTTCATACCGGAGAAGCCTGGTCCGCTATAGCTTGCGGAGATACCATCATAAGTACCGACTTCGTTGGCGATCAGATGCAGTCGAGTCTGCATACCGGCCATGGCATAAATCTGGCTACCCAGACGCGGGATAAAGAAGGAGTTCATCACGGAGTTGGACGTCACTTTGAACTCAACCGGAGTATTCGCCGGGAAGGCGATTTCATTCACGGTAGCGATACCTTGTTCCGGATAGATGAAGAACCATTTCCAGTCCATGGAAACCACTTCAATGGTAATGGGCTTCTCGTCATGCGCCAGCGGTTTGCTTGGCTCAAGAGCGTGAGTAGTTTTCCAGGTCAGTACTGCAAGGAAAATGATGATTAAGATCGGCACCGTCCAGACCACAGCTTCCACTTTATTGGAGTGTGACCAGTTCGGGCTGTACTTCGCATCTTTATTGCTTGCACGATACTTCCAGGCGAAACCAACAGCCATCAAGATGGCAGGAATAACGACAATCAACATCAGGCCAAATGCCGTCAGTATCAGAGAACGTTGTTCCAGTCCAATCTGTCCTTTAGGGTCAAGCAGCGCAGAATTACAGCCACTGAGTAATGCAGTGCCTGCAATTAATGACAACCATCCCAAACTTTTATTGTATTTCCTGAGTCTCATTTAACGACCTCAATTCCACGGGACCGGGTGGCGTTTAAAGTGTGAGGGCATTTTACGGGAAGGTTACATTACTGTAAACATCCTTGGATCTGTGTTACTGGGTTCTGCCGTGCATGTCACATATGTTGCAATATATGTCGTTTTGACTTTAAGAACCTGTTGCAACATCACGTTATAACGAAAGCGGGCAAGCGGGAGATGTGCTGAGGGCAATTGGTATAACCAATACGAAAATAAAACAATTGTTTAACAATTGATTATCAATAAAAAGACAATTTAAGAACAAAAAATAAATCTGTAGTGGCTGAATCGAGTAAGGGAAATAGTATATATAAAAGGCGTCAATAATTTCCAAATTCTTTGGCGCACAAAATAACAAATAATATTTTTAGTAATTGTTGTTTATTTAGCCGTTATAATTACGCAGGGTGATTGCAACGGCGATATTAATGTGGATTTTTACGCCAGGCGGGTTTTGCGCAGTGCCAGATAATCCAGCAATCCACCAAAAACGACCCCGCAGACCGCGACCACCACCGAGATTTCCAGCAGTTCCGGCAGGAAGGAGAAGTGGGTGTAATCCAGCGCGTTCATGGTTAACAGCAGCAGCCAAACCACCAGCAGCCCGCAGCCCGCAACCAACGTCATTAATGCCAGGCTGTACGCGCCACGAAATTCCGTGCGCGGAATGAAGCTCTCATTTTGCCAGCTATGTTCCAGAGTCTGACGACAAACCAGCAGCAGTATGAGGCCGGGGATAGCGGCAAACACAGAGAACAAATAAAACGTTGGCCACCCGTGCGCTTCAACAAACCAACCTGCTACCGGGCCAACGTAAACGCGACCAACGGCGGAAAGCGCGGAGAGCAGAGCGAACTGGGTCGCTGAGAAGGACTTATTGCACAGCGTCATTAATAAGGCGACAAACGCTGCCGTACCCATGCCACCACACAGGTTTTCAAAGAAGACGGCGGCGGCCATACTGAACATGTGTTTGTCAGTGATGGACAATAACCAGTAGCCCGCATTCGACGCCCCCTGCAGGATGCCGAAAATCAGCAATGCGCGAAACAGCGAAAGGCGTTGCATCAGGATCCCGCCGTACAGCGCGCCAACGATGGTTGCCAGCAGTCCGAGCGTTTTATTCACCACGCCAACTTCACCCGCATCAAATCCGACGCCGCGGATTAAAAAGGTTGTAGTCAGGCTCATGGCAAAGGCATCCCCGAGCTTATACAGAACGATAAGCAGCAGAATTAGCCAGGCGTTGTTACGACCAAAGAAGTCGCGCAGCGGGGCCACAACCGCTTGCTCCAGCGTTTTGGGCACCGGAATGGCATCAGTCGGTTCGGGCGCTAGCAGGGTAGCGATGATGCAAGGTATCAGCAGCGCCGCCATCAGCCAGTACATTCCTTGCCAGCCCAGCCAGCGGTCGGCCATCCACAGAGCCAGCCCACCGGAAACCAGCATCCCTAAACGATAGCCCAGCACGCTGATAGCCGCGCCGGTGCCGCGTTCTTCGGCGGGTAGCACGTCGGTTTTCCATGCGTCAAAGACGATATCCTGCGATGCCGAGCAAAACGCGATCACCACCGCAAGCGCGGCCATCCAGCGTAGCTGCGTGCCAGGCTCCAGAAAGCCCATCGCGGCGATAGAAATCAGTAACAGCACCTGAGTTGCCAGCAACCAACCACGGCGTCGACCTAAAAACGGCGGCGTGTAGCGGTCCATTAGCGGAGACCAGAGGAACTTAAACACGTAGGCCTGACCGACCAGAGAAAAGAAACCGATGGTTTTAAGATCGATATTCTCGACTGTCATCCATGCCTGAAGCGTACCCGAGGTCAGTGCGAGTGGTAAACCGGAGGCGAATCCCAGTATGAGCAGGATAGCTGAACGTGGTTGCTGAAAAATACGTAAGTAATGACTGGACATGGGCTTCTATAGGCCCGACGAACGCCGGGCCATATGGGCAGAAATTAACGAGCGTTCTGCTTGATGAAATCGTGAACGCTGGTGTCCTGAGACATATCAGCGATGGTATCGGTCAGCACGCTGTTAACGGCGTCAGCGATATTTTTGTTAGAGGCCTGCAGTGCGCCTTCAACAGAATAGCTTGCGCGGTAGTTTTTGGTCATCTTGTTGCCGTTAGCAGCAGTCGCAATGATGGCGATGTCTGCTTTGGTGGCGATGTTATAGCGCACGCTACCCTGGGACACGTCTGCATACAGCTGGCTAACAATGATTTGCAGGTTAACAGCACCGTTTGGCCCAATCATATAACCGCGTGCGGTCATCTGTTTTTCCAGTACTTCTTGCAGCAGGAAGCGCAGATCGCGGGACGCGGTCAGGGTAACAAGCTGGTTGTCACGGGTAACTTTTGCCAGCGCCTGATCCTGACGCTGGTCGGCACCGTTGATGCTAACGGTCACACCCATCAGGCTCGGGTCCTGCTGTGGCAGGGTAATTTTCGGGGAAACTTCAATAGTGGTCGGCGGCGTTGCGCATCCAGCTAACATAAACAGCGCGACAAACGGGACGAGGATTTTTTTAAACATGCCAGGGCTCTCAGCGAATCTAAATTGTATGGTTGGAGAAAATTCCCGCCATCATAACATCGCCAACGATGAGGGGAAGTGGGTAACGCATGTAAATTCATTGTGTTGTCAGTTTTATGTCTTTGTGGAGACCATAAACGGACTTTTTGCAATAAATCGAAGTGAGGATTTAGTGAACTTCATCCATTTGGCTGAGAAAATCAGACAAACGCTAATTTTTTGTTGCTAAGGTGTAATGAAAGCGGTAAAAGCGGCTAGTATTTAAAGGGATGGGTGACATCTCAGCGTTGTCGGAGGAAAAACTTCATGATGATTCGTGAGCAAATAGAAGAAAAATTAAGGGCAGCGTTCCAACCCGTGTTCCTCGAAGTTGTGGATGAAAGCTATCGTCACAATGTCCCGGCAGGTTCTGAAAGCCACTTTAAGGTTGTGCTGGTTAGCGATCGCTTTACAGGTGAGCGTTTTCTGAATCGTCATCGGATGATTTACAGCACCTTAACGGTGGAGCTTTCCACAACCGTTCATGCACTTGCCCTGCATACCTACACCATTAAGGAGTGGGAAGCGTTGCAGGATACGATTTTTGCATCGCCTCCGTGTCGTGGGGCGGGAAGCATCGCGTAAAAACGGATTTGCAACAACCGACGCTTTTCCAGTATGTTGCTACAGATTATGTGAAAACGGCCTGCGGGCCGTTTTGTTTTGTCTGAATTCTGGGGCAGTCGTACAGTATTCAGACAAAAATTAGCCGGGAATTGTGAAAAAAGCCGCAGCAACGCGCGATAACCGTTCTCGACTCATAAAAGTGATGCCGCTATAATGCGCGTCTTATTTTTCGGAATGTCTTCGGGATGATTCTGACGACAGGGAATGTGATTGCTTATGAGAACATCCCAGTTCCGCGAAGCCAACAACCTGTGCTTGCGGAGAAGAGTTGACCGAGCACTGTGATTTTTTGAGGTAACAAGATGCAAGTTTCAGTTGAAACCACTCAAGGCCTTGGCCGCCGTGTAACGATTACTATCGCTGCTGACAGCATCGAGACCGCTGTGAAAAGCGAGCTGGTCAACGTAGCGAAGAAAGTGCGTATTGACGGTTTCCGCAAAGGAAAAGTACCGATGAATGTTGTTGCTCAGCGTTATGGCGCGTCTGTTCGCCAGGACGTTCTGGGCGACCTGATGAGCCGCAACTTCGTTGACGCGATCATCAAAGAAAAAATCAATCCGGCTGGCGCACCGAACTACGTTCCGGGCGAATACAAACTGGGTGAAGATTTTACTTACGCGGTAGAGTTCGAAGTTTACCCGGAAGTTGAGCTGACTGGCCTGGAAGCAATCGAAGTTGAAAAACCGGTTGTTGAAGTCACCGACGCTGACGTTGACGTGATGCTGGACACCCTGCGTAAGCAGCAGGCTACCTGGAAAGACAAAGACGGCGCTGCTGATGCAGAAGACCGTGTAACCATCGACTTCACCGGCTCTGTAGACGGCGAAGAGTTCGAAGGCGGCAAAGCGTCTGACTTCGTACTGGCGATGGGCCAGGGTCGTATGATCCCAGGCTTTGAAGAAGGCGTTAAAGGCCACAAAGCTGGCGAAGAGTTCACTATCGATGTGACCTTCCCGGAAGAGTACCACGCTGAAAACCTGAAAGGTAAAGCCGCTAAGTTCGTTATCAACTTGAAGAAAGTTGAAGAGCGCGAACTGCCGGAACTGACTGAAGAATTCATCAAACGTTTCGGCGTTGAAGATGGTTCCGTAGCGGGTCTGCGCGCTGAAGTACGTAAAAACATGGAACGCGAGCTGAAAGGCGCTGTGCGTAACCGCGTTAAGTCTCAGGCGATCGAAGGTCTGGTAAAAGCTAACGACATCGACGTTCCGGCTGCTCTGATCGACAGCGAAATCGACGTTCTGCGTCGTCAGGCTGCACAGCGTTTTGGCGGCAACGAAAAACAAGCTCTGGAACTGCCGCGTGAACTGTTCGAAGAACAGGCTAAGCGTCGCGTAGTTGTAGGTCTGCTGCTGGGCGAAGTGATTCGTACCAACGAGCTGAAAGCTGACGAAGATCGCGTTAAAGGCCTGATCGAAGAGATGGCTTCTGCTTACGAAGATCCGAAAGAAGTTGTTGAGTTCTACAGCAAAAATAAAGAGCTGATGGACAACATGCGTAACGTCGCTCTGGAAGAGCAGGCTGTTGAAGCTGTTCTGGCGAAAGCGAAAGTGACTGAAAAAGCCACTTCCTTCAACGAGCTGATGAACCAGCAGGCGTAATTCGTCGCTTATTTAGCACGAATTTCGTACGCAAGCCCGTCACCTTTTGGTGGCGGGTTTTTTTTTGTCACGGATTTTGCATGGGAAGAGTGCGAAAACAGCGTTTCAGTGTTAGCGTTACAACAAAAGATTGTTATGCTTGAATTATGGCGATGTCGTACCCATTACTGAGGGACTAGCTGATAATCCGTCCATAAGGTTACAATCAGCACAGCAGGTTTTTTCAAATTTTATCCAGGAGACGGAAATGTCATACAGCGGCGAACGAGATAACTTTGCACCCCATATGGCGCTGGTGCCGATGGTCATTGAACAGACCTCACGTGGTGAGCGCTCTTTTGATATCTATTCTCGTCTACTTAAGGAACGCGTCATTTTTCTGACCGGCCAGGTCGAAGACCATATGGCTAACCTGATCGTTGCGCAGATGCTGTTCCTGGAAGCAGAAAACCCAGAAAAAGATATCTATCTGTACATCAACTCCCCTGGTGGAGTGATCACTGCCGGGATGTCTATCTATGACACCATGCAGTTTATTAAGCCGGACGTCAGCACCATTTGTATGGGCCAGGCGGCCTCAATGGGCGCGTTCCTGCTGACTGCCGGGGCGAAAGGTAAACGTTTTTGCCTGCCTAACTCTCGCGTCATGATCCACCAGCCTCTGGGCGGTTACCAGGGCCAGGCAACGGATATTGAAATTCATGCCCGTGAAATCCTGAAGGTAAAAGGGCGCATGAACGAACTTATGGCGCATCATACGGGTCAATCTCTTGAGCAGATTGAACGTGATACCGAGCGCGATCGCTTCCTCTCCGCTTCTGAAGCGGTAGAGTACGGTCTGGTCGACTCGATTTTGACCCATCGTAATTAATGCCCAGCGCGCAGGTGTACCGCTATAATTACCTGGAGCGGCACAACGCTGACTAGCGTCTTGCGCCTGAGAATGGCATTTGCGTCGTCGTGTGCGGCACAAAGAACAAAGAAGAGGTTTTGACCCATGACAGATAAACGCAAAGATGGCTCGGGCAAATTGTTGTACTGCTCTTTTTGCGGCAAAAGCCAGCATGAAGTGCGTAAGCTGATTGCCGGACCATCCGTGTATATCTGCGACGAATGTGTTGATTTATGTAACGACATCATTCGCGAAGAGATTAAGGAAGTAGCACCGCACCGTGAACGCAGTGCGCTGCCGACGCCACATGAAATTCGCAACCACCTGGACGATTACGTTATCGGTCAGGAGCAGGCGAAGAAAGTGCTGGCGGTCGCGGTATACAACCATTACAAACGTCTGCGCAACGGCGACACCAGCAATGGTGTCGAGTTGGGCAAAAGTAACATCCTGCTGATTGGCCCGACGGGTTCCGGTAAAACGCTGCTGGCTGAAACGCTGGCACGCCTGCTGGACGTTCCGTTCACTATGGCCGATGCCACCACGCTGACCGAAGCCGGTTATGTGGGTGAAGATGTTGAAAATATTATTCAGAAACTGCTGCAGAAGTGCGATTACGACGTGCAGAAAGCACAGCGCGGGATCGTCTATATCGATGAAATCGACAAGATTTCTCGTAAGTCTGACAACCCGTCCATTACCCGTGACGTTTCCGGCGAAGGCGTACAGCAGGCGCTGTTGAAACTGATCGAAGGTACGGTTGCTGCCGTTCCACCGCAGGGGGGGCGTAAACATCCTCAGCAGGAATTCCTGCAGGTTGATACCTCCAAGATCCTGTTTATCTGTGGCGGTGCCTTTGCCGGTCTGGATAAAGTCATTGCTAACCGTGTTGAAACGGGCTCCGGCATTGGTTTTGGCGCAACGGTAAAAGCGCAGTCTGATAAAGCCAGTGAAGGTGAACTGCTGTCGCAGGTGGAGCCGGAAGATCTGATCAAATTTGGTCTGATCCCTGAGTTCATCGGGCGTCTGCCGGTTGTAGCGACGCTGAGCGAACTGAGCGAAGAAGCGCTGATCCAGATCCTGAAAGAGCCGAAAAACGCCCTGACCAAGCAGTACCAGGCGCTGTTCAATCTTGAAGGTGTCGATCTGGAATTCCGTGAGGAAGCGCTGGATGCGATCGCCAAGAAAGCGATGGCACGTAAAACCGGTGCTCGTGGTCTGCGTTCTATCGTCGAAGCCGCGCTGCTTGACACCATGTACGATCTGCCTTCTATGGAAGACGTCGAAAAAGTGGTGATCGATGAGTCGGTGATTGGCGGCCAGAGCAAGCCATTGCTGATTTACGGTAAGCCGGAAGCGCAGCAGGCATCTGGCGAATAATTCATCAATTCATACAGACATTTAATTAATAAGGGGGGATTTTATCTCCCCTTTTATTTTTCCGTAAACATGGCGTTGAATGTGTGGGAAACATCCCCATATACTGACATACATGTTAAAGGTGGTGTGGAGCACAGTCGTACCACCTGATTACCTGGCGGAAACTAAACTAAGAGAGAGCTCTATGAATCCTGAGCGTTCTGAACGCATTGAAATCCCCGTATTGCCGTTGCGCGATGTGGTGGTTTATCCGCACATGGTCATACCCTTATTTGTAGGGCGGGAAAAATCTATCCGTTGTCTGGAAGCGGCTATGGACCATGATAAAAAAATCATGCTGGTTGCCCAGAAAGAAGCGTCAACGGATGAGCCGGGTGTAAACGATCTTTTCACCGTCGGGACCGTGGCCTCTATTTTGCAGATGCTGAAACTGCCTGACGGCACCGTAAAAGTGCTGGTCGAGGGGTTACAGCGCGCGCGTATTTCAGCGCTGTCTGACAACGGTGAGCACTTCTCTGCGAAAGCGGAGTACCTTGACTCGCCTGCTATTGATGAGCGCGAACAGGAAGTGCTGGTGCGTACCGCTATCAGCCAGTTCGAAGGCTATATCAAGCTGAACAAGAAAATCCCGCCCGAAGTGCTGACGTCGCTGAACAGCATTGACGATCCTGCACGTCTGGCGGACACCATCGCTGCGCACATGCCGCTGAAGCTTGCTGACAAGCAGTCCGTACTGGAGATGTCCGACGTTAACGAACGTCTGGAATATCTGATGGCGATGATGGAATCTGAAATCGATCTGCTGCAGGTTGAGAAACGCATTCGCAACCGCGTGAAAAAGCAGATGGAAAAATCCCAGCGTGAGTACTATCTGAACGAGCAGATGAAAGCCATTCAGAAAGAGCTCGGCGAGATGGACGATGCGCCGGACGAAAACGAAGCGTTGAAGCGTAAAATCGACGCGGCGAAAATGCCGAAAGAGGCAAAAGAGAAAGCGGAAGCAGAACTGCAGAAGCTGAAAATGATGTCTCCGATGTCAGCGGAAGCGACCGTAGTCCGTGGCTACATCGACTGGATGGTTCAGGTGCCATGGAATGCGCGTAGCAAGGTCAAAAAAGATCTGCGTCAGGCTCAGGAAATCCTCGATACCGACCATTACGGTCTGGAACGTGTCAAAGACCGTATTCTTGAGTATCTCGCGGTTCAAAGCCGTGTGAATAAAATCAAGGGGCCGATCCTGTGCCTGGTTGGGCCGCCGGGGGTAGGTAAAACTTCTCTGGGACAGTCCATCGCTAAAGCAACCGGACGTAAATACATCCGTATGGCGCTGGGTGGCGTGCGTGATGAAGCTGAAATTCGCGGTCACCGCCGGACCTATATTGGTTCGATGCCGGGTAAACTGATCCAGAAAATGGCTAAAGTGGGCGTTAAAAACCCGCTGTTCCTGCTTGATGAGATCGACAAAATGTCTTCCGACATGCGTGGCGATCCGGCTTCCGCACTGCTTGAGGTGCTGGATCCAGAGCAGAACGTGGCGTTCAGCGATCATTACCTGGAAGTGGACTACGATCTCAGCGACGTGATGTTCGTTGCGACCTCTAACTCCATGAATATTCCCGCACCGTTGCTGGATCGTATGGAAGTGATCCGTCTGTCCGGGTATACCGAAGACGAGAAGCTGAACATTGCTAAACGTCACCTGTTGCCGAAACAGATTGAGCGTAACGCGCTGAAAAAAGGCGAGCTGACGGTCGACGATAGCGCCATTGTGGGCATTATTCGTTATTACACCCGTGAAGCTGGAGTGCGTAGTCTGGAGCGTGAAATTTCCAAACTGTGCCGTAAAGCGGTGAAACAGCTGCTGCTCGACAAGTCGCTGAAACATATTGAGATCAATGGCGACAACCTGCACGACTACCTGGGCGTACAGCGCTTTGACTATGGCCGCGCGGACAACGAAAACCGCGTTGGCCAGGTAACCGGTCTGGCATGGACGGAAGTTGGCGGCGATCTGCTGACCATCGAAACCGCTTGCGTACCGGGTAAAGGTAAGCTGACCTACACCGGTTCTCTGGGTGAAGTCATGCAGGAATCCATTCAGGCTGCGCTGACCGTGGTGCGCGCGCGTGCGGAAAAACTGGGCATTAATCCGGACTTTTACGAAAAACGCGACATCCACGTTCACGTACCTGAAGGGGCGACGCCGAAAGACGGTCCAAGTGCGGGTATTGCCATGTGTACCGCGCTGGTTTCTTGTCTGACCGGTAACCCGGTTCGCGCCGACGTGGCGATGACCGGCGAGATCACCCTGCGTGGCCAGGTTCTGCCTATTGGTGGTTTGAAAGAAAAACTGCTGGCAGCACACCGTGGTGGTATTAAAACGGTCTTAATTCCAGACGAAAACAAACGTGACCTGGAAGAGATTCCGGACAACGTAATTGCCGATCTGGACATCCATCCGGTGAAACGCATTGAGGAGGTTCTGACGCTCGCGTTGCAAAATGAGCCCTCCGGAATGCAGGTTGTGACCGCAAAATAGTGACCTCGCGCAAAGAGCACTAATAAAAACAGGGCTGGCAGGCCATTTCGGACTTGCCAGCCTTTTTTTGTATAGCTAATTTAGATGACGGATTGGGCTTGCCATCATTAACGGGTGTTGTAAGGGCATGGCAGGCCTGATATAACTGCTGCGCGTTCGCACTTTGAAGGATTCAGGTGCGATATAAATTATAAAGAGGAAGAGAAGAGTGAATAAATCTCAACTGATCGACAAAATTGCTGCAGGGGCTGATATCTCTAAAGCTGCGGCTGGACGTGCGTTAGATGCAATTATTGCTTCTGTTACCGAATCTCTGAAAGAAGGTGATGACGTAGCGCTGGTAGGTTTTGGTACTTTTGCCGTTAAAGAGCGTGCTGCCCGTACTGGTCGCAACCCGCAAACAGGTAAAGAGATCACCATCGCCGCGGCTAAAGTACCGGGCTTCCGTGCAGGTAAAGCACTGAAAGACGCGGTAAACTAAGTGATTTCCCCTTTGGGGATGTGACGAAGTACAAGGGCGCATCGACTGATGTGCCTTTTTTATTTGTAATTCCGGTACTTTCTACGCGTTGTGGGCTGACAATTGCCCCTGTTTCTTGTCACAATAGGCCTTTGTACGCAGCGTTCAGGAAACGCTATGCTGCGTGAAGCATATATACTCAAAATCCTTGCCGCCGCTGTTGTGACAACGCGCAGGCGGCTTGAGAGATAACGCGTATAGTCATCTACAGCGGAGTGTGGTTACACCATGATGGACAGCTTACGCACGGCTGCTAACAGTCTCGTGCTCAAGATTATTTTCGGTATCATTATCGTGTCGTTCATTTTGACCGGCGTGAGTGGTTACCTGATTGGCGGGGGCAATAACTTCGCCGCCAAAGTGAATGGCCAGGAGATTAGCCGCGGGCAGTTCGAGAATGCGTTCAACAGCGAACGTAACCGCATGCAGCAACAGCTGGGCGATCAATACTCCGAACTGGCTGCGAACGAAGGCTACATGAAAACGCTGCGTCAGCAGGTGCTGAATCGTCTTATTGACGAAGCGCTGCTGGATCAGTACTCCCGCGAGCTTAATCTCAACATCAGCGACGATCAGGTTAAACAGGCTATTTTCGCCACGCCTGCGTTCCAGGTGGACGGTAAATTTGATAACAATCGCTACAACGCGATTGTTAATCAGATGGGAATGACCGCAGACCAGTACGCTCAGGCATTACGTAATCAGCTTACTACCCAGCAACTGATTAACGGCGTTGCCGGTACGGACTTCATGCTGAAAGGCGAAACGGACGAGCTGGCGGCGCTGGTCGCACAGCAGCGTATCGTTCGCGAGGCGACAATTGACGTTAACGCACTGGCCGCGAAGCAGTCTGTTACCGAGCAGGAAGTTGCCAGCTACTACGAGCAGAATAAAAACAACTTTATGACGCCGGAACAGTTCCGCGTGAGCTACATCAAGCTGGATGCTGCTGCTATGCAGGAGACGGCCAGCGATGCTGATATTCAGGCTTATTATGACCAGCATCAGGATCAGTTCACTCAGCCGCAGCGTAACCGCTACAGCATCATTCAGACCAAAACGGAAGATGAAGCCAAAGCGGTACTGGACGAGCTGAACAAAGGCGGTGATTTCGCTGCGCTGGCAAAAGAAAAATCTGCTGACATCATCTCTGCCCGTAAAGGCGGCGATATGGGATGGCTGGAAGATTCCACCACCCCGGATGAGCTGAAGAATGCCGGTCTGAAAGAGAAAGGCCAGCTGTCAGGTGTGATTAAGTCTTCCGTTGGTTTCCTCGTTGCGCGTCTTGACGACGTGCAGCCTGCGCAGGTTAAACCGCTGAGCGAAGCGCGTGACGACATTGCGGCGAAAGTGAAGCAGGAAAAAGCGCTGGATGCCTACTATGCGCTGCAGCAGAAAGTGAGCGATGCCGCCAGCAACGATAACGAATCCCTGGCGGGCGCGGAGCAGGCGGCGGGTATGAAAGCGGTTGAAACGGGCTGGTTTAGCCGTGACAGCCTGCCGGAAGAGCTGAACTTCAAACCGGTCGCTGACATCATTTTCAATGGTGGTTTGGTTGGTGAGAACGGTACGCCTGGCAGTAACTCCGACATCATCACCGTGGATGGCGATCGCGCGTTTGTATTGCGAATTGCAGAGCACAAAGCTGAAGCCGTTAAACCACTGGCTGAAGTGAAAGATCAGGTAACTGCGCTTGTTAAGCACAATAAAGCAGAGCAGCAGGCGAAGCTTGATGCCGATAAACTGCTGGCGGATCTGAAAGCTGGTAAAGGCGATGAAGCCATGAAAGCGGCGGGTCTGAGCTTTGGCGAGGCGAAAACGCTGAGCCGTACGGGTCAGGATCCGCTGAGTCAGGCGGCCTTTGGCCTGAGCCTGCCGGCGAAAGACAAACCGAGCTACGGCGTGGCGAACGACATGCAGGGTAACGTTGTACTGCTGGCGCTGGACGAGGTGAAAGCCGGTTCTATGCCTGAAGAGCAGAAGAAAGCGATGGTTCAGGGGATTACCCAGAACAATGCGCAGATTGTCTTTGAAGCGCTGATGAGCAACCTGCGTAAAGCCGCAAAAATTAAAGTCGGTGACGCGCTGGAACAGCAGCAATAACCGAGGCTACTCGCAAAAAATTGCAAAAAATTGTATCAACCAAAGGCCGCTTTCGCGGCCTTTTCCATTTCTGATATTTGCCGTTTGTCTGCCGTTCTGCACCTCGCTATCGTGATTCCACTGTTAACAAACAAGGAGAAAACAGTATGAAACATGGAATCAAAGCCCTGCTTATTACCCTTTCATTGACCTGCGCCGGTATGGCTCAAAGCGCACTGGCTGCAGAGCCAGTCGCCAAAAGCCAGGCGACTCAAGTCAAAGCGGATGCTACGGGGGTAGCACAAAGCAAAGCCACGCAACCGGCTAAAGCGAGCGATGATGAAGGCACCAGGGTAAGCATCAACAGCGCTTCTGCGGAGGATTTAGCGCGAGTCATGAATGGCGTGGGTCTGAAGAAAGCGCAGGCGATTGTCAGCTATCGTGAGGAGTACGGGCCGTTTAAAACGGTGGAGGACTTAAAGCAGGTACCGGGCATGGGGAGTTCGCTGGTAGAGCGCAATCTGGCAGTTTTAACACTTTAATAACTTGCAGAGTGCTGAAAGTTTGCCAGACTGTAGAGGTCATACCAGTTATGACCTCTTACCCTGAAGTGTGTTCCTATAAAAACAACGTAAGGCTCCTGCGCTATGCAAACACAAATCAAAGTTCGTGGTTTTCATCTTGATGTCTATCAGCACGTTAACAATGCTCGCTATCTTGAGTTTCTGGAAGAAGCCCGCTGGGATGGCCTGGAAAACAGTGACAGCTTTCAGTGGATGACCGCACACAACATCGCTTTTGTGGTCGTGAATATTAACATTAACTACCGCCGCCCTGCGGTGCTGAGCGACCTGCTGACCATTACCAGTCAGGTGCAACAGCTAAATGGCAAAAGCGGTGTGTTGAACCAGACTATCACCCTGGAGCCGGAAGGACAGGTGGTGGCAGACGCGTTGATTACCTTCGTCTGTATTGATTTGAAAACGCAAAAGGCGCTACCGCTGGAAGGGGAGTTGCGCGAAAAACTGGAGCAGATGGTGAAGTGATGGAAGGAAGCCTGACGGCGCTTCGCTTATCAGGCTTACGGCGATATTGACCACGGTGAATGTCGAAAGCCGGATAAGGTGCGTGCACCGCCATCCGGCAAAACGATCACTTTAGTCCTGTTTTCTGCTTCATTGCCGCCATCACTGCCGGTTTATCTGCCAGATAATGGTTCAGACCGTTGGCGCGCAGATTACAGGCCGCGCAGTGACCGCAACCGTCACCTTTGATGCCGTTATAGCAGGTCAGCGTTTCTTCGCGTACCAGGTCCAGCTTGCCCCAGTAATCGGCCAGTGCCCAGGTTTCGGCTTTATCGATCCACATCAGCGGGGTTTCAAAGCGGATATCTTTCGCCATTCCCAGGCTTACGGCATGGTTCAGGGCTTTGACAAACTCATCGCGGCAGTCCGGATATCCAGAGAAATCCGTTTCACAAACGCCGGTAATGACTGCCTCCGCCTGCACCTGATACGCGTAAATCGCCGCCAGAGTTAAAAACAGAATATTGCGTCCTGGCACAAAGGTATTGGGAATGCCGTTCGCATCCGGTTCGTAATCGGGTACCGGAATGTTATCGCGGGTCAGGCTGCTGACGGCCAGTTCGCTGAGCAGCGTTACATCAAGTACCTTGTGCGCACGCGTGCCAAGTTTTAAGGCCAGGTCACGTGCGACATCAATCTCAGCGCGATGGCGCTGACCATAATCAAAGGTCACGCAGTGCACTTCATCATACTGATGCAGCGCTTGCGCCAGACAGGTTGTGGAGTCCTGACCCCCACTGAATACAACAACGGCACGTTTCATGGTTTTTCCTGACAAATAACGAAACCCTTATGGTAGCGCCTGGGCGTGTCGCCGACCAGCTTCTTCACGCCGACGGGGGCGGTAGCCAGGCTTCGGTAAATTCAAACCAGCCGCGAGGATTCAGGCGTACGCCGTTCACGCCCGGCGGAGCGCTAATACGATAGTGATAATTGAACAGCGGTGTCAGGGTCGCGTCATGCATCAGCGAGGCGAAAACGTGTTGTAAAGCCGCATGACGATCGTCCTCATCGGCCTGGATTTGCAGGGCATCCAGGGTGGTTTGCAGATGAGTATATGCCGGTGAGCTCAATACATGTGACCAGAGCTGATCGCAGCGCAGCCACTGTTCGAGGGTATATTCAGGCGCTTCGCCAATCAGCCTGTCTCCCATCATCAGGTCGGCCTGGGCTAAAGGATGGTCGCCATCCCAGTTTTTAGCATTATGAAAAATAAGCGTTAATTCACAGCCGAGTCGCGCCAGCGCCTGGCGAAGCTGTTCAGCCATGGCGTGCAATTCTACCGGCAGGTGATAGGCCAGCGTAAGTTTTTCCGGTAGCGGTACGTCGTCCAGTTCATCCCATTGGGGGATCGTCCATCCCGGCAGCAGCGCATTGCTTGGCGTGATCAGGTTTTCATCCACGTCAAGCGTTTGTAGCAGGGAAGAGCGGTGGATAATATTGACCAGGCGACGGGCCTGCTGCGTATTCAGCCGCGCGCTTTTTCTGAGCGTGAGATAGCAGAAACCAAGGCTGATCCCGCTGCTTACCTGGCTTAGCATGGGAAGCTCTTCGGGTTTACCAATTGCAATTTGAACCGGATGGCGACAACTGGTGCCCAAATCCTGGGAGAAAAGCTGCGGGGTTATCCAGTATTCAATGGCTTTTAGTAGCGGATGACTCAGGTGGTAGTGATCGTGACTCTCGATGCGCACCAGGTCTGGGGTAAACAGCGTCAACCGAAACGGACCGGTACCAACAAACGGGAGTTCGGGATGTGCCAGGTGACTGCTGTAGCTTGCCAGACGATGCGCCAGCCAGAAGTCGGGGCGATGCAAAATAAAGGTTAGGCACTGGGGATGCGTCACCTCAATGCGCTTTACGCTGATAAACAGCTTATTTAAAGCGGGTAGCTCTAACAGCTTCAGCAACTGTTGATGTAGCTGTGTGCTGCTGACCGCATCGCCGTTATGCCAGTACAGGGTGGAACGAATATAGAAATCCCAGCGCTGGCCGTCGGCGGAGATATTCCAGTGGTGGGCTAAATCTCCGCAGGGGCGTTGCGTAATACTGTCGAACCGGGTCAGGCCCGAGAATATTTGTCCGGCGAGGTGTTGTTCTGCGCGACCAGGGACAAATCCAGGGTGCAAAGGGTCGAGCTGGCGGTAATAGGGGATGCGCAGGGTTGGCGTGTCGTTTTGCCACTGACCGCCCATAAACGGCTGGAGCAGCGTTCTTAATTCTCCCGGCGCCAACTGAGCCAGCTCCAGTACGCTAAGTTGCTCCCCCTTTTGCAGCGCTTGCTCCATCATAATGCTGCGTAGCGAATCTGGCGTCACCAAAAAGCGCAGCTGCCCGCGTTTCCCACGCCCCGACTGGGCGTGCCACTCCAGCCAGCCAGCATCCTGCGCTTGCTTCAGCAGGGTACGCACGTGGCGCTCGCTGCAAAAACAGCGTTCTGCCAGCTCCCCGACGGTCACCGACTGCGGTTCTCCCGCCGACGGCTGCCATAGGCGTTGGTACTGATTCAGGCGATTCAACAATCTCATATACACGTCATCCTTCAAGCTGCCTCTTTGTTGGCGGCGTTAATTCATCCCAGCCACTGCATGCTCCTGGACGTTCACTCACTTGCCGCCTGATGCAACTTGAATGATTTTGTGTAATAAACCCGGAACAATTCATTTTATCTATTCACTATTACTTCCGTATATCTCAGGTGATACTGAATCACAAGTTAACCGCGTCACAGTGTGGAGAAAGAAATGGCTCGTCTGGCTGCATTTGATATGGATGGCACCCTTTTGATGCCGAATCACCATTTAGGTGACGAAACGCTTTCAACGCTGGCGCGCCTGCGTGAACGCGAGATCACCCTGACATTTGCCACCGGCCGCCATGTGCTGGAGATGCGACATATTTTGGGTTCTATCTCACTGGACGCCTTTTTGATCACGGGTAACGGCACGCGCATTCACTCTGTTGAGGGCGATGTATTGCACCGTCAGGATCTGGATCCGACTGTGGCGGATATCGTGTTACATCAGAAGTGGGATACTACAGCCAGCATGCATGTCTTTAATGACAACGGTTGGTTCACCGGACAAGAGATCCCATCGCTGCTACAGGCGCATGTGTATAGCGGATTTCGCTACCAGATCGTCGATGTGAAACGTATCCCGGCTCATCAGGTAACGAAAGTCTGTTTCTGTGGGGATCATGACTCCCTGATCCAATTACGCATTCAACTGAATGAGGCGCTGGGTGAACAGGCAAATCTCTGTTTTTCCGCGGTTGATTGCCTTGAGGTGCTGCCGGTGGGCTGTAACAAAGGATCGGCGCTGGCGGTACTAAGCGACCACTTAGGTTATTCAATGGCCGAATGTATGGCGTTTGGCGATGCCATGAACGATCGCGAAATGTTAGGTAGCGTTGGGCGCGGCCTGATTATGGGTAACGCGATGCCACAACTGATTGCTGAACTGCCGCATTTGTCGGTGATTGGGCATTGCCGCAATCAGGCGGTGTCACACTTTTTGACGCATTGGCTGGACAATCCGCATCTACCTTATTCCCCCGAATGAGAGATCCCTTCCAGCAAGCCAGACTTCGCGTCTGGCTTTTTTTTATCCCATTAATGGGTGTTCAGAAGCCGGGTGAGTTCCGCTTTCCACGGCGTTAAATCACCGATGTGCGTGTCGATCCACTGCGGGTTGTAGTAGGTTTCAAGATAGCGTTCGCCGCTGTCGCACAGCAGCGTGACCAGTGAACCGCTTTCTCCGGCATCGCGCATACGGGCGGCAAGTTGCAGCGTTCCCCACATGTTGGTGCCGGTTGAAGCGCCGACTTTGCGGCCCAACTGCGTTTCCAGCCAGTGTGCGGTGGCCACGCTTGCGGCATCCGGCACGCGCAGCATTTCATCGACTACGTCAGGAATGAAGGAGGGTTCGACACGTGGGCGGCCGATGCCTTCGATTTTGCTTCCTACCGGGCTGCGTAACGTTGCATCGCGATCCTGCCAGAAGGGCAGAAAGACTGAGTTTTCCGGATCCACCACCATCAGGCGAGTATCGTAGCCCTGACAGCGAATATAGCGGCCAATGGTTGCAGAGGTGCCGCCGGTTCCGGCGCTCATTACAATATGGCGGGGGACAGGGTTGGGCTCGCACTGCATCTGACGGAAGATGCTGTCAGCAATATTGTTATTGCCACGCCAGTCGGTAGCGCGCTCAGCATAAGTGAACTGGTCCATGTAATGACCGTTCAGCTCACGCGCCAGTTGTTCAGAGGCCGCATAGATTTCACAGGCGCTTTCCACGAAATGACAGCGACCACCGTAAAACTCAATCTGTTCAATTTTACGCTTCGCCGTACAGGAAGGCATGACGGCAATAAACGGCAGTCCTAACAGTCGGGCGAAATAAGCCTCGGAGACCGCCGTTGAACCGGACGATGATTCAATGATGGTGGTGCCTTCTTTAATCCAGCCATTGCACAATCCGTACAGAAACAGTGAACGCGCCAGACGATGCTTCAGGCTCCCGGTGGGATGCGTGCTCTCATCTTTTAAATAGATCTGAATGCCCGGGAACGCCGGTAGCGACAGACGAATGAGATGCGTATCCGCAGAACGCTGATAATCCGCGTTGATTTCATTGATGGCGTTTTTAACCCAGGAGCTATTCATCATTAATAGATATCCATTTGTCATTTTGTGCCAAGAATAGCGAAAAGCACGGAAAAAATTGTTGCCATTTAGCCTTTAAAATAGAATGTAAGGAGAAAATTCTTCTCTGTGGAGTGGATATGTTAGACAAAATTGACCGTAAGCTGCTTAGCTTACTGCAACAGGACTGCACCCTTTCTTTGCAGGCGTTAGCAGATGCCGTTAATCTGACTACCACCCCCTGCTGGAAACGCCTCAAACGGCTTGAGGATGACGGTATCCTGCTGGGTAGAGTCGCCCTGTTAGATCCAGAAAAACTGGGGCTGGGGCTGACCGCGTTTGTGCTGATTAAGACTCAGCATCACAGCAGTGAATGGTATTGCCGCTTTGTCACCGAAGTCACCGGTATGCCGGAGGTTCTGGGGTTCTGGCGTATGGCAGGGGAATATGATTACCTGATGCGAGTGCAGGTCGCCGATATGAAAAGCTACGATGAATTTTATAAGCGCCTGGTGAACAGCGTACCGGGCCTGTCTGACGTCACCTCCAGCTTTGCGATGGAACAGATTAAATACACAACTGCGCTCCCTATTGAATAACTCTCCCGGCGCTTATTGCCGGAAATCTTGTCAGGACATAACGCGTGCGATTATTTGCTCAATTAAGCTGGTACTTCCGCCGGGAGTGGCGTCGCTACCTCGGGGCGGTGGCCCTGCTTATCATCATCGCTATCCTTCAGCTTATTCCGCCGAAAGTGGTCGGGATCATTGTGGATGGCGTGACGACTCAACGCTTCACCACCGAGTGGCTGCTGATGTGGGTGGGAACAATTGCCCTGATTGCAGTGGTGGTTTATTTGCTGCGCTATGTCTGGCGCGTGCTGCTGTTTGGCGCATCCTACCAACTGGCGGTTGAGCTGCGGGAAGATTATTACCGTCAGTTGAGTCGCCAGCATCCAGAATTTTATCTGCGTCACCGCACGGGCGATCTGATGGCGCGTGCGACCAACGATGTTGATCGGGTCGTATTTGCCGCCGGAGAAGGCGTGCTGACGCTGGTAGATTCGCTGGTAATGGGATGTGCGGTGCTGATCGTGATGTCAACGCAGATAAGCTGGCAGCTGACGTTAATTGCGCTGCTGCCGATGCCGGTGATGGCGTTGATGATCAAACGTTACGGCGATCGACTCCATAACCGCTTTAAGCTGGCGCAGGCGGCGTTTTCCAGTCTCAACGACCGTACTCAGGAAAGCCTGACCAGTATTCGCATGATCAAGGCCTTCGGTCTGGAGGATCGGCAATCGGCATTATTTGCCGCCGATGCCGAAGATACCGGTAAGAAAAACCTGCGCGTGGCGCGCATTGACGCCCGCTTTGATCCCACGATTTATATCGCCATTGGCATGGCTAACCTACTGGCGATTGCTGGGGGAAGCTGGATGGTGGTGCACGGCTCGCTGACGCTCGGCCAGCTCACCAGCTTTATGATGTATCTCGGTTTGATGATTTGGCCGATGCTGGCGCTGGCATGGATGTTTAACATCGTCGAACGTGGCAGCGCGGCGTATAGCCGTATTCGCGCCATGCTGTCTGAAGCGCCGGTGGTGGATGACGGCACTGAACCGGTACCGGAAGGGCGTGGGGAGCTGGCGGTAGCGATTCGTGAATTTTGCTACCCGCAAACGGCACACCCGGCGCTGGAAAATGTGAACTTCCAGCTTAAACCTGGGCAGATGTTGGGCATTTGTGGGCCTACCGGCGCGGGGAAAAGTACGGTGCTGTCGCTGATTCAGCGTCATTTTGATATCACCCACGGCGATGTGCGCTTTCATGATATCCCCTTAACGCGATTACAACTGGATAGCTGGCGCAGCCGGCTGGCAGTTGTCAGCCAGACGCCATTCCTGTTTTCGGATACCGTTGGCAATAACATCGCGTTAGGACGCCCTCAGGCCACGCAGGAAGATATCGAGTATGTGGCACGCCTTGCCAGCGTTCATGAGGATATTTTACGTCTTCCGCAGGGCTACGACACCGAAGTGGGCGAACGTGGGGTGATGTTGTCTGGTGGGCAAAAACAGCGTATTTCTATCGCTCGAGCGCTACTCCTGAACGCTGAAATCCTGATTCTGGATGATGCGCTGTCGGCGGTAGATGGTCGTACCGAGCATCAGATCCTGCATAACCTGCGCCAGTGGGGCGAAGGCAGAACCGTCATTATTAGCGCCCACCGTTTATCGGCCCTGACGGAAGCCAGTGAGATTATCGTGATGCAGCATGGGCATATTGCCCAGCGCGGCGAGCATGATGCGTTAGTGCAGCAGCCTGGCTGGTATCGCGATATGTACCGCTATCAGCAACTGGAAGCGGCGCTGACTGATGCACCAGAGATAAACGAGGAGGCGGCTAATGCGTAGTTTTGGGCAATTATGGCCGACCCTAAAAAGATTGCTGGCGTATGGCTCTCCATGGCGAAAACAGCTGGCTATTGCGGTAGTCATGCTCTGGGTGGCGGCTGCGGCGGAAGTCAGCGGTCCGCTGCTGATTAGCTATTTTATCGATAACATGGTGGCGAAGAATAATCTGCCGCTGGCGATGGTCGCCGGGCTGGTTGCGGCATATATCGGTCTGCAACTGCTGGCGGCTGGTCTGCATTACGCGCAGTCATTGTTGTTTAACCAGGCGGCAGTTGGCGTAGTACAACAGTTGCGCACCGACGTAATGGACGCTGCGCTGCGCCAGCCGCTCAGCGCCTTTGATACTCAACCCGTCGGGCAGCTAATCTCCCGCGTGACCAACGACACTGAAGTTATTCGCGACCTGTACGTGACAGTGGTAGCAACAGTCCTGCGCAGCGCGGCATTAATTGGCGCCATGCTGGTAGCGATGTTCAGCCTTGAGTGGCGTATGGCGTTAGTGGCGATGGCCATTTTCCCGGCCGTGCTGGTGGTGATGGTGATTTATCAACGCTACAGCACCCCGATTGTGCGCCGGGTTCGCGCTTATCTGGCGGATATTAACGATGGCTTTAACGAAGTCATCAACGGCATGAGTGTTATCCAGCAGTTCCGCCAGCAGGCGCGATTTGGCGAGAGAATGGGCGAAGCAAGCCGCTCGCACTATATGGCGCGTATGCAAACCCTGCGACTGGATGGTTTTTTGTTGCGCCCGCTGCTTAGCCTTTTCTCGGCGCTGATCCTCTGCGGATTGCTGATGCTGTTCAGTTTTACCTCTGGCAGCTCGATCGAGGTTGGCGTGCTGTACGCGTTTATCAGCTACCTCGGCCGTTTGAACGAACCGCTGATCGAGTTGACCACTCAGCAATCAATGCTGCAGCAGGCGGTTGTCGCCGGTGAGCGAGTGTTCGAACTGATGGATGGGCCACGTCAGCGCTATGGTGAAGATGAGCGACCGCTAAAGAGCGGGGACATTGAGGTGGATAACGTTTCATTTGCCTATCGCGACGACAATCTGGTGCTGCAAAATATCAGTATGTCCGTGCCTTCGCGCAGCTTTGTGGCTTTGGTCGGACACACCGGCAGTGGTAAAAGCACGCTCGCCAGTCTGTTGATGGGTTACTACCCGCTGACGCAGGGGGAAATCCGCCTTGATGGACGGCCGCTGTCTTCACTGAGCCACGGTGCGTTACGTCAGGGCATCGCCATGGTGCAGCAGGATCCGGTGGTGATGGCAGATACCTTCCTGGCGAACGTCACGCTGGGCCGCGATATCTCAGAAGAGCGGGTATGGCAGGCGCTGGAGACCGTGCAACTGGCAGAACTGGCGCGAGGTCTGAGCGAGGGGATTCATACCCGGCTGGGCGAGCAGGGCAATAATCTCTCTGTTGGTCAAAAACAGCTGCTGGCGTTGGCGCGGGTGTTGGTTGAAACGCCACAGGTGTTGATCCTCGACGAAGCCACGGCCAGTATTGACTCCGGTACTGAACAGGCCATTCAGCAAGCTCTGGCGGCGGTACGTGAACACACCACGCTGGTGGTGATTGCGCATCGGTTATCGACGATTGTCGATGCGGACACCATTCTGGTGCTGCATCGCGGTCAGGCGGTGGAGCGTGGTACGCACCAGCAATTACTGGCGGCGCACGGCCGTTACTGGCAGATGTATCAGCTACAGCTGGCGGGTGAAGAGTTAGCCGCCAGTACGCAAGACGATTCTGTTATCGCCTGATGGCGCGGCGCTTATCCGGTCTGGGGCCAGCACGGTCTCGTAGGCTGGGTAAGGCGTTTACGCTGCCATCCGGCAATCAACAATCTGGTGCAAAAATGTAACGCACTATGCACCGTTATAGTGCGTTTTTTCTTTTTCTCTCCCGGAAGTACCCTGAGAACCTGAATCATCCCGCCTTTTTCATTTCTGGCACATCCCTTGCAATATCCCTCTCGTGTATCTGCAGCCACTACTGAATTCTGACTGGAGGGGATCTATGAAGCTGGTTACCGTGGTAATCAAACCGTTCAAACTGGAAGACGTCCGTGAAGCATTGTCGTCTATTGGTATTCAGGGGCTGACCGTCACCGAAGTGAAGGGGTTTGGCCGACAGAAAGGTCATGCTGAGCTGTACCGTGGGGCTGAATATAGCGTCAATTTTCTGCCGAAGGTGAAGATTGATGTGGCGATTGCCGACGACCAACTGGATGGCGTGATTGATGTCATCAGTAAGGCGGCATACACCGGAAAAATTGGCGACGGCAAAATCTTCGTCGCCGAGCTGCAACGTGTGATTCGTATTCGTACCGGCGAAGCCGACGAAGCCGCACTGTAACGTCTGGCACACAGTGATAGGAAACCAAAAAATGAAGATAGCAACGATGAAAACAGGTATTGCTTCACTGGCGCTGCTGCCGGGACTGGCGATGGCGGCACCGGCGGTTGCGGATAAAGCGGATAACGCTTTTATGATGATCTGTACCGCGCTGGTGCTGTTTATGACCATCCCTGGCATTGCGCTGTTCTACGGCGGTTTGATTCGCGGTAAGAACGTGCTGTCGATGCTGACTCAGGTTACGGTGACATTTGCTCTGGTTTGTATTTTATGGGTGGTTTATGGCTACTCACTGGCCTTTGGCGAAGGAAATAATTTCTTCGGCAACTTCAACTGGGTATTGCTGAAGAATATTGCGCTGACGGCGGTAACGGGGAGCTTCTACCAGTACATTCACGTTGCTTTTCAGGGCTCGTTCGCCTGCATCACCGTTGGGCTAATCGTCGGTGCGCTGGCTGAACGTATTCGCTTCTCCGCGGTGCTGATTTTTGTGGTGGTATGGTTAACGCTGTCGTACATCCCCATTGCGCATATGGTCTGGGGCGGCGGCTTGCTGGCTTCCCACGGCGCGCTGGATTTTGCCGGCGGAACGGTTGTGCACATCAACGCGGCGATTGCCGGTCTGGTAGGCGCGTATCTGATTGGCAAACGTGTCGGTTTTGGCAAAGAAGCTTTTAAACCGCATAACCTGCCGATGGTTTTCACCGGTACCGCTATTCTCTACATTGGTTGGTTTGGCTTTAACGCTGGTTCAGCGGGTACGGCAAATGAAATCGCCGCACTGGCCTTCGTCAATACCGTGGTCGCCACCGCTGCAGCCATCCTCGGATGGATCTTCGGTGAATGGGCGCTGCGTGGTAAACCGTCTTTGCTGGGCGCCTGCTCTGGTGCCATTGCGGGTCTGGTGGGCGTAACACCTGCATGTGGCTATATCGGTGTCGGCGGCGCGCTGATTATCGGTGTCGTTGCGGGTCTGGCAGGCCTGTGGGGCGTGACCATGCTGAAGCGTTTTCTGCGTGTGGACGATCCGTGTGACGTGTTTGGCGTTCACGGTGTGTGCGGTATTGTCGGCTGTATCCTGACCGGAGTTTTCGCTGCCAGCTCTTTGGGAGGCGTGGGCTTTGCCGAGGGCGTGACCATGGGGCATCAGCTGCTGGTGCAACTGGAAAGCGTGGCGATCACCATCGTCTGGTCTGGCGTGGTGGCTTTCATTGGCTATAAGCTGGCGGATATGACGGTTGGTTTGCGCGTACCGGAAGAGCAGGAGCGCGAAGGTCTGGATGTAAACAGTCACGGCGAGAACGCTTACAACGCCTGATTCTCAATTTGCCGGATGGCAACGCTTTTGCGCCACCATCCGGTAATTCTCAATTGCGATTACGCATTACCCCTTCCTGTACGGTAGAAGCGACCAGCACGCCATCCTGGGTATAAAACTCTCCGCGTACAAAGCCCCGGGCACCGGATGCCGAAGTACTCTCGACGTTATACAGCAGCCATTCATTGATATTAAACGGACGGTGGAACCACATGGAATGGTCAATGGTGGCGATCTGAATCCCTTTTTCCAGGAAGCCAATCCCGTACGGTTGCAGCGCAACAGGCAGGAAGTTCAGGTCTGAGGCATAACCCAGCAGATACTGATGGACGCGCAGATCGTCCTGCAGCACGCCGTTAGCGCGAATCCACACCTGGCGCGTCGGAGGTGCGACGTGACCTTTGAGGGGGTTATGAAACTCGACAGGGCGTACTTCCAACGGACGATCGTTGATAAATTTTTCTTTCAACAGCGGCGGCAGCAAATGCGCCACTGAGCGGGCAATTTCCGTTTCTGATTTCAGCTCATCGGGACCCGGCGCATCCGGCATGGTTTTCTGATGTTCAAATCCGTCTTCCGGTGCCTGAAAAGAGGCAGTCATGTAAAAAATGGGTTTACCATTCTGGATCGCGGCAACGCGGCGCGCGCTGAAGCTGTTACCATCACGCAGGACTTCCACATCATAGATGATGGGCTTTTGGCTATCGCCGGGGCGTAAAAAGTAGCTGTGAAAAGAGTGTACCAGACGCTCTTCCGGTACGGTTTCTTTTGCGGCATATAGCGCCTGACCGACAACCTGTCCCCCAAAAACCTGACGTAACCCTAAGTCTTCACTTTGGCCCCGAAAGAGTCCTTCTTCAATTTTTTCCAGATTTAACAATGTCAGCAAATTTTTCAGTGCCAGACTCATACGTGCTCTCCAGGTGATATCGATGTCGCAGCGAGGTAGGCAGAGTATAACTCAATTTTAAAAGTGGTCCGATGGGTGCAATTGTCTGAATTACTGGCCTATTACAGGCAAAAATAGCTGTCTTGTGCCACACTTAGTCACGTTATGTTTTTGTTAACCACTCTTCTGGCGAGGAAAGTTCTCGCTGGTGCATAGATGATAAGGAGAATTTAATGAAACTCGTGCACATGGTAAGTGGTTTAGCGGTTGCAGTCGCTCTGGCGGCCTGTGCCGATAAAAGCGCTGATATTCAGACACCTGCGCCAAGCCCTAATACGTCAATTTCTGACACACAGTCTAAAATTCAGCAGCCAAATGTCTCCGGTACAGTATGGATCCGTCAGAAAGTGGCCTTGCCACCCGATGCGGTACTAACCGTTACGCTGTCAGATGCTTCACTGGCCGATGCGCCGTCAAAAGTGCTGTCGCAAAAAGCGGTTCGTACTGAAGGTAAACAAGCGCCATTCAGCTTTGTATTACCGTTTAACCCGGCAGATATTCAACCTAACGCCCGTATTCTGCTGAGTGCGGCTATTACGGTAAATGATAAACTGGTCTTTATTACTGATACCGTTCAGACGGTCATCAATCAGGGTGGGACTAAAGCTGACCTGACGCTGGTCCCTGTACAGCAAACAGCAGTACCGGTTCAGGCGAGCGGTGGGGCTACTACCACGGTTCCGTCAACGTCACCAACCCAGGTGAATCCGTCATCTGCGGTTCCGGCTCCCACGCAGTACTAAGGTCGTTGTAACCCTCTCCGCCTGGAGAGGGTTAGTACACCCAGCGATAGCGCTGTAAATCGATCTGTCCGCTTCCTGAAACCACTATTCCTTCTGCCAGCAACGCCTGACGTTGTCGTTGCAGGTCGGGACCTGTCAGCGAAATGGCCCCATGGCGATTGACCACCCGATGCCAGGGCAGGGCGCTGCCTTCGGGGAGACGCTTAAGCACGCCGCCTACCTGACGCGCAGCGCGCGGCGATCCCGCAAGCCGGGCAACATCGCCATACGTGGTGACGAAACCTTCGGGGATTGAAGCGACGATTTGCCAGACGCGTTGGGGGAAAGTGTCTTGTATATCCATCATTTATTCCTGCGCTAATCCTCCAGCATAATGCCGAATGGCGAAGGAGTGAAGCCGCATTGCACAAGAAAACAGCATCCGATGCTGGATGGGTTGCAATTACAGGGTGCAGCAGTGATAATGCGCCTGCGCGTTGGTTAACAACGCTCTCAATGGGGGCTCTGTTGGTTCTCCCGCAACACTACTCTGTTTACCAGGTCAGGTCCGGAAGGAAGCAGCCAAGGCAGATGACGTGTGTGCCGGGATGTAGCTGGCAGGGCCCCCACCCAATTCTGCCGTCCGGCAATTTCTCTTCTGTTTATCTTCTTTTCTTTGTCATCGTATCGTCATTTTATTGTCATCAAATACTGTCACTGTATTTTGGGGATGTTATTTGAGCTTTTGCCGCCGCCATTGCGCTGTAATGACATGGTCTTACATCCGGTGTGTTGTGGCTGACCACAAGGATTTTCTACGATGTCGACCGCTGTATTGAATGTCAAAGTTGATGAGGCGCTAAAAGAAAAGCTTCGCCATTATGCTGAAGTGCATAATGAAAATTTGAGTATCGCCACGGAAAAACTGCTACTAATCGCGTTTTCCGCCATTGAAGAGGTGGGAGTCTCCGCTGAGGATATCGATAGCCAGCATACGGAAGAATCCGTAGTTGACGCACTGACTCCTAAAGAAATCAAAGCATTGCGAAGATTACTGAAGAAGAAAAAATGAAACAACAATCGCTCTCAACCGCCTGTAATTATGGCGAAGCCTGTGAAATGCTGCGCTCCGGTTATGTGAAACATGTTCGTCTGAGCTGGAATGTCGGCAGCGATGAGTTCTTCCGTATTGCCTCCGACTGGTGTGATGCCGGGGCAAAAATTAAGAAAGACGGTGAGAATTTCGTGATTTCCCTGAAGGGTTTTCCGGTTCCTCCTCAGCGGTAGTATTGCCAGGACCTCCTCGTCCATCACGGCATTCAAGAGCGAGTCCTTTAACTCGTCGTTTAGATTATTTTACGCATTTTCCCACTGCTGGCCTGCAAGCGCAGGCTATCCCAAATGGGTTGCAACACTCTGAAGGCGGCACACGCTGTGTCATCCGGCAACGTGAAGGGCATACGCAAAAATCGGTCGAATGCGCCATCAAGGCCGAACCGTGTACCGGTTCCCAACTGAATGCCTGCACTTTCGGCGCGCGTGGCAAAGAGCGTCGCCAGCGTATCAGGCAGTTCAACCCAGAAAGAGAGTCCTCCTTGTGGCTGGGTAAACTGCCATTCCGGAAAATGTGAGTTCATCAGGCGCGAGCACAGGTCTCGCTGTGATGTGAGTCGGCGTCTTCTGTCAGGAAGAAAGTCCTCGGCGTTATCCAGCAGCCAACTGGTGGCGAGTTGTTCAAGCACCGGGGAGCCCAAATCGAAGGTGTCGCGGGTTTGGACCAGCGCGGCAATGGTACGCGCCGACGCCCGAATCCAGCCCAGACGTAATCCGCCCCAAAAGCTTTTCCCTGCTGAACCGAGCAGGATGATTGGGGCATCGCGATTGAATGCGGCAAGCGGCGGTGGCGGTGGGGCGTCATACCACAGGTTCACCATGGTCTCATCGACCACCAACGTCGTGCGGGTTCTTTCAGCAATATCCGCCACGACCTGGCGAGTAGCGGTGTCCATACAGCGCCCGGTCGGGTTGTGAAAATCCGGCATCAGATAGGCTATTCTCGGTGCAGTTTGCGCGATGGTGGCGACCAGACCCGCCGTATCCCAACCGTGCTCGGGCAGCGACACGCCGACGGGGCGACATGACGCCCCTTGTATTGCTGCAATGGCCAGCGGATAAGTGGGGTGATCTACCACTACGCGATCGCCGGGGCCGGTGAGTAAACGCAGGATCAGTGCCAGACCGCTAACCGCGCCGTTCACGACCATTATTTCGTCGGGCTGCGTCGGGAGTCCGCGTTCGCAATAATGCCGGGCGATGGATTCACGCAAAACCGACAGTCCCTGCGGTAGATACCCGGAGCTCAGCAGATGCTGCGGCATTGCGAACAGTGCCTGCTGGTAAGCCTGATGAATTTCAGGACCGGCACTCAGCGCTGCCGTGGACAAATCAAGCGCTGTTCCAGTGCTGGTCCGCGTTGGCACATGGCGAATGTGCTCCGGCAGGATCACCCGTGAACCGCTACCATGTCGGCTTTCCAGATATCCCTCCTCACGCAGTTGTGCCATGGCGCTGGCGACGGTGGTTCGGCTGACTTGCAGAACGGCAGCGAGCTCGCGCTCACCGGGCAAGCGGCTATCCAGCGCCAGTCGTCCATCGAGGATCAGCAAACGTAACGCTTCTGCCAACTGTCGCCAGATGGGCGTTCGCGAGGGACTTTCCTGCCAGTGTCCGAGCAGGCGTTGCAAAGACTGGCTTCCGTAACGGCGAGATGACATAGCAGTCCACTTTTTGAAAACTGGACATTAATCATAGTGCCAATTGCGGTGAAGATGAAAGTTATCTGAGAGTAAGAGGGGAAGAACATGCTGCGTCGTTTACTTCAGCTGTTTATTGGGCTGACGCTGTACGGTGTGTCGACGGCGATGTTTGTCCGTGCCGATTTAGGGGCCGATCCGTGGAACGTGTTTCACCTGGGGGTGGCAAATTTACTGTCGATGAATATCGGCGTGGTGATTATTGCCGTGGGTGTGTTGGTGCTTCTGGCGTGGATACCGCTACGCCAGCGCCCAGGGTTTGGCACGTTGAGCAACGTGATTATGATTGGGCTGGCGGCAGATGTCGCGCTGCTGGTGATTCCGGGATTTGAATCCCTCCTGGCGCGCAGCGGGCTGCTGGTGTCAGCGGTGATACTGAATGCGTTAGCAACCGCTCTGTACATTGGTGCCGGTTTTGGCGCGGGCCCACGTGACGGTCTGATGACTGGAATTCACGCGCGTACCGGCTGGCCAGTACGACGAATTCGAACCGCAATCGAAGTGTCCGTGTTGCTTATTGGTTGGCTGTTGGGGGGAACCGTTGGGTTTGGAACGGTGCTGTATGCACTGGCTATTGGGCCGCTGATTCAAATTTGCCTGCCATGGTTTTGCCATCAGCCGCAGGCGCGTATTCGTATCAGGAATGCGCCTGGGGCACGATCGCCTGCTGGCGACTAAACTTAACCTCGACTGACGCGGCCGGAATCGGCTTGTCGCGCAGTACACTTCGGAGGTTTTTCTCATGAAGTATGTTGATGGCTTTGTGGTTGCCGTACCCGCTGAAAACAAGGAGGCGTACATTGCGATGGCGGCAAAAGCAGCTCCGCTTTTCAAGGAGTTCGGTGCATTGCGCGTGGTGGAGTGCTGGGCAGATGATGTCCCCGACGGCAAACTGACCGATTTTCGCATGGCTGTGAAAGCGCAGGATCATGAAGAAGTGGTATTCAGCTGGATTGAATACCCTTCCAAAGAGGTCCGCGATGCGGCGAATCAGAAGATGATGTCCGATCCCCGTATGAAGGAATTCGGTGAATCTATGCCATTTGATGGCAAGCGAATGATCTACGGTGGATTTGCGCCCATTATGGAAGAGTGATGTGACTGGCTGTGCGGCGTGCCGCCAGCCATCTCAACATCAACAGCCATGCTAAAGCCGTTTTTCTGCCCACAGAATAAATTCCGCTTTCGGCAGCGCTTTACTGTAGAGCCAGCCCTGACCGTACTGCACGCCGTGCTGGCGTAGCCAGGCTTCCTGATTCTCGGTTTCAATACCTTCTGCCACCATCTCCAGCTTCAGCGTTTTCGCGATCTCGATGATATGCGGCGTGACGTTGTTGTACTCCAGCGCATCGACGAACGATTTGTCGATCTTCAGGATATCCACATCCAGATCCTGCAAATAGCTAAGACTTGAATAGCCGGTACCAAAATCATCAATATAGATCGAATGGCCCGCCTGTCGGTATTTAGCAATAAACGGCGCGCTGTTTTTTGGGTCGGCAAATTCGCGTTCGGTCAGTTCCAGCGCGATTTGCGCAGGCTTAAGTTGCCAGTGGTTCACCTTCTGGCTTAACAGAGCAGGAAGCGTTTCGGAGGTCAGATCGGCTGATTCAAGGTTAATGGATATATGCTGGTGGGGATATTGACGCAACCATTTTCCTAAATCGTCAAATACGCTTTCAATAATCAAACGGGTGAGCGGCTCTGAAAGCCCGGTCTCTTGCGCCAGTGCGACGAAAATCTCAGGCGACAGATAGCTCCCGTCGGCCTGTGGCCAGCGAGCCAGCGCCTCTGCCCCGACCACTTTCCCCGTTTTGAGCGAGATAATCGGCTGGTAGTAGACCTTGATATCCCGATGCTGGATAGCGTTCTGCAACTGGTGATGAGGGGACTGTAAACGGCGCAAAATACGCAGAATAAAGGCTGCGGTGAGTAAGCCGAGGAGGATCCCTGCCGGTAACCAGATTAGCGCTTGTCGGTGCCAGCTCTTTTGCAAAGGTACAGTGGATGCCCAGGTTACAACCGTAATGCCCAGTTCGGGGAAGGGGCGGGCGTTATAAATACTGCCGTCTTTCTGCAGATGGGTAATCGAATGCTCTAGTTGCATATGTTGTAAAACATCCGGTGGCAGATCGGTGCTACTGGCTACCACCGTGTTACGCGCGGTACCAAGGATAGCGACTTCAATCGGCCATGAGCCAAACGGGATGACATCAATAAAAGAACCGGGATCGATCATCACGACGTAATGCTTGCTACCTAATGCTGCCATAAAACGCTTGATGCCCAAATCGTTTTGCATGGTCAACCATGCGTGGTAGCCATCGGGCGTGATTTTCATTGCTGGAGGAAACGCGGCTGCCCGGCTTCTTTTTTCCAGGGATGAGCATTGTGGAACGTTATCTTTGAGGTACAGCACTTCCTGAATATAGCGATAGCTATATGACAAACGACGCATTTCAAGCAGATGCTCTTCACTACAAGGTTCACCCTGAAAAGCTTCAATATGGCGCAACGCTTTTTTGGCCTGTTCACCTACGCGTTCCGTACGTAATGCGACTCGGGTTGAGAACATATCGAGTTCATCGATAAATTTCGTTTCGACCTGACGATGCGCCAGCCACAGGCTTAAACCTACGGGCGCGAGGATGGAAAGAAACAGCACCCCAGTCACCAGGCTTATCAGATGTCGTGTTATCACAGTGATATCCTTATTAACACAGCGTAGGGAAAGTATATCCGAAAGCCGAAAAAGCTATTCGATTGGCATCATATATTTACGGCCACTTATCATCCCGTTTAACTCTTAATCGCGTAAACCAGGTTGTGATTTATACAAGAGTGGTGTATTTTGATGGTTATGTTATAACGTAACAAATCGAGGTTGCCATGAAGCCGGATATTCATCCTTTTTACCGTACTGTGGTGTTTCACGATACCAGCGCCAATGAATTTTTTAAGGTCGGCTCGACCATTAAAACGGAACGTGAGATTGAGTTTGAGGGGAAAATGTACCCGTACGTGACCCTGGATATCTCTTCCAAATCGCATCCGTACTATACCGGGAAACAAAAAACCTTTGATAACGAAGGCAGTGCAGCACGTTTCCAGAAACGTTTTGGTCATTTTATTGGCACTAAGCGAGGTTAAGATGCAGGTACTCAATTCACTTCGTAGTGCAAAACAGCGTCATCCTGACTGCCAGATAGTGAAACGCAAAGGACGTTTGTACGTAATCTGCAAAACGAATCCGCGCTTTAAAGCTGTTCAGGGTCGTAAAAAAAGACGTTAGTTTCTTTACCAACATTTCAGGGATTAAAGTGCGTTTCCTTCATCGGGACGCACTTTTTTTATCTGTGTTGAGATGTCGTTACTGGCTGGTCTGGGGACGGGTTAGCGTAAAGACATCGTAAAACGAGAGTTCACCCTTACGCGATATCATCTTTTGCAACTGCGCTTTATGTTCGCTATCGACGGAAGGTGAGTGCAGGATGGTATCGATGAGTGAAGGGGGGACAAAGCGCGTGTTATACCATTCCCCGTTATAGCAAACTCTGAAATCCAGTACGTCGATATCTTCAAAGCGGTATCGCGGCGCAACGTCGAAAAAGAAAAACGCGTTGAGTATGACGAACAGAACCACCAGCAGCCATACTGAATCGACTAACGTTTCTGACTGCAGCATCACCGCCAGCGTGGCAAACCACGCAACATACATGCCGATGAACAGGCCGGGATGTTTGCGAATAAAGCTGATGCTAAAGCGCGGTTTGTTGTCGCGCTTTTCGCGAATATTTAAGTCGTCGATGGTTTCGGTAAGCAGGCGCTGTATTTCTGTCATCTCTTGCCTTTGTAGTGTCTGCGATATTCAGATGCGATCGCCCTATTTTAAAAGGGGATACCTTTTGAAGAAAGTAACAGATTAACCACAATTTAGCATAACAGTTACATTTAAGATCACAGCGTTTTGATAATCCTGGCGGGATTGCCCCCAACCACGCAGTTTGCCGGAACGCTTTTCGTGACCACCGCGCCTGAGGCCACAACCACGTTATCACCCAACGTTACGCCAGGGGTTATCACTGCGCGTCCACCTATCCAGACGTTGTTGCCAATAGTCACGGGTTTGCCGAGCTCCATGCCACTGTTTCGCTCGGTGGCATCCAGCGGGTGGGTGGCGGTATAAATATGGACTCCTGGGGCTAACATGCAGTTGTCGCCAATATGGATCGGGCAGACGTCGAGCATAACGCAGTCGAAGTTGGCGTAAAATTCTTTACCGAGATAAATGTTATAGCCGTAATCACAACGAAAAGAGGGTTCAATGTAAGCCCCTTCGCTCTGGCCCAACAGCTCATGCAGGATAGCTTGTCGCGCATTTTTTTCATCGGGAGCGGTGAGATTGTAGCGATGGGTCAACTGACGAGCGCGTAGTCGGTCGTGGCGCAATGTTTCATCCGCCGGGCGATAAAGTTCACCGGCGATCATTTTTTGCTTTTCATTACTCATTACGAATTTCCTGTGTACTGGAGGTCATTTCAACACAGTAAAACGCAATGCAAACAAGGGGAACGTTCCCACTTCTTCGCTGTGATCGTAGTCACGTGATTTGATTTAAATAACCATTGTAAATACGAAAATGGTCAGCCAGACAAATGTACCGCTATACCTGACTTAACCCGTGAGCAATTAGCGAATGAATTTCCAAACAGAAGTTGGAATCTTGTCGTAGAGCTTATTCATGGTCAATTCAGCAAGGCGGTGATCTGCTGCTGAGTAAAATACAGCCAGTTCGTTGTCGGACAATTCATATTTATTTTTTTCAATAACGCGCTCAAGTGTGTCAATTGTCTGACAACGTCGCAGGCGCATCAAATAATCAGTTTTAGTTAATGGTTTATCGGACATAAATCTTACCTATGATTGTAATAATTTTTAACAAGACAAACTAACAGGATTAGCCCTGGTGGCATTGACAAAACAGCGAAACAGTCGATTACCTGACTTCCGCCATTTCTGCAGATCCTGCGTATTAATACCATAACTGCTGAACAACATAAAAGTGTCATCCAGGTATTCATCTATCTGCGCGATCAGCTTATTGTCCTCATTGTACTTAATTTTATAATTAAGTGCGAAGGTTGCAATATGCTCTATCAGTTCATTGAGCTGCAAGCTGGTGGCAGAGGTAGGGTCATTAACCCAGCCATGGTTACTTTGTTCAAGGTTTGCAAGACAGTCATGATACAGGGTTTCGCAGAGAAATTTAAGCTGCGCGATATCATGTCTTTTGGGTGAGTATTCATCCATAACGCATCCCCTTCTTCGTGGCTTAAACTAACCGAACACCTTCGGGATGGATACAACAGACTACCTGGAACTTGCCCGCGACTCCTGATGATTTAACTATAATCTAGTCTAAAAAAGATTTCATCGTCATATCACGAAAAATTACAATTATGCAAACTTATGATGTCAGGTCATTTTTACATTTTAACAGATAAATGCGGTTATTCGGAATCGGACAATTTCTTTATTCTTCGGGCAATCATCGAGTTATCTTGATTAGGTTTAGCAACGAAAGGTAACAATCGACAATGTGAACCGCTTACCAGGAATAATCTTAATATTTATTAAAGTAAATAAGAACTCTCAATGATTTTTAAGAATAGCCTTTAAGGCTACAGGGATTATATCGCTTATTTACCCTGGAGAAAATAAACGAAATAGCAATAAGTGATTTTTATGATTTTTCCAGAAAAAAGGCCGCTTGCGCGGCCTTATCTTTAGAGATCTATCAATGATGGTCTACTGAGTGGCTATGCTCAAGATCTTCACTTTTGCGGCTAAAGCGGCGGCGTACCACCACAAAGAACACCGGAACAAAGAAGATAGCCAACACGGTTGCCGTCACCATCCCGCCCATTACGCCAGTACCAACGGCGTTCTGCGCGCCGGAGCCTGCGCCGGAGCTGATAACCAGCGGCATTACGCCCAGAATAAAGGCCAGCGATGTCATCAGGATCGGACGTAAACGCATGCGGACCGCATCCAGCGTCGCCTCTATCAGACCTTTACCCTCTTTATCCATCAAGTCTTTGGCGAATTCGACGATAAGTATCGCGTTCTTCGCCGACAACCCAATGGTTGTGAGCAGGCCTACCTGGAAGTAAACGTCGTTGGTCAGACCGCGGAACGTTGCCGCCAGCAATGCACCGATAACACCTAACGGTACCACCAGCATGACGGAGAACGGAATTGACCAGCTCTCGTACAATGCCGCCAGACACAGGAATACGACAATCAGTGAAATGGCATACAGAGCAGGGGCCTGGTTGCCGGACAGTCGTTCCTGGTAGGACATACCGGTCCAGTCATAGCCGATACCGGATGGCAGTTTGCTGGCCAGTTCCTCCATCATTGCCATGGCTTCACCGGTACTTTTACCCGGTGCGGCCTGGCCTAAGATTTCCATGGAAGGCAGACCGTTATAGCGTTCCAGACGCGGTGAACCATATTCCCAACGTGAGGTAGAGAAGGCGGAGAACGGTACCATCTGTCCATCGCTGCCGCGGACATACCAGTTTCCAATATCTTCCGGCAACATACGGTATTTCGCTTCAGACATGATGTAAACTTTCTTCACACGACCACGGTCGATGAAGTCATTTACGTAGCTTCCGCCCCATGCTGCACCCAGCGTTGTATTAATATCACTAATGGATACACCCAGAGCCTGCGCTTTTTCCTGATCGATATCGATCTTGAACTGCGGCGTATCTTCCAGACCGTTAGGACGTACGCCGACTAACAGATCAGGATGTTTCGCAACTTCACCAAACAGCTGGTTACGCGCCTGGGTTAGCTTCTCATGACCTAAACCTGCCTGGTCAATCAGCTGGAAGTCGAAACCGGTCGCGGTCCCTAACTCCACAATCGCTGGCAGGTTAAAAGCAAAGACCATCGCGTCTTTAATCTGCGAGAATGCGCCCATCGCACGTTGAGTAATTGCCTCAACCTTGTTCTCCTCGCCTGGACGTTCACTCCAGTCTTTCAGAGAGACGAACGCGATACCGGTGTTCTGACCACGTCCTGCAAAACCGAAGCCGTTAACGGCAAACACCGATTCAACGTTCGCTTTTTCTTTGGTCAGATAGTAATCCGTCATTTCATCCAGCACCTTCTGGGTACGCTCTTGCGTTGCACCCGCTGGCAGCTGAGCCATTGACAGGAATACCCCCTGGTCTTCATCCGGCAGAAACGAGCTTGGCAGACGAACAAACAGATAGGCCATACCCACGACGATGATCAGATACAGCGCCAGATAACGACCGGTGCTGCGCAGAATTCCGCCCACGCTGTCTGTGTAATGGTGCGTGCTCTTATCGAACATGCGGTTAAACCAGCCGAAGAAACCTTTTTTGCCTTCTCCGTGATCGCCTTTAGCAACCGGTTTGAGCATGGTCGCACACAGGGCAGGGGTCAGAATCAATGCCACCAGGACTGATAACGCCATCGCCGAAACAATGGTGATGGAGAACTGACGGTAAATTGCACCGGTAGATCCCCCGAAGAAGGCCATCGGAATAAATACCGCTGAAAGCACCATAGCGATACCAACCAGTGCGCCCTGAATCTGGCCCATCGATTTACGTGTTGCTTCCTTCGGCGGTAGCCCTTCCTCAGCCATTACACGTTCAACGTTCTCGACCACAACGATGGCGTCATCCACCAACAGGCCGATGGCGAGCACCATCCCGAACATCGTCAGCGTGTTTATCGAGAAGCCGAAAATCGCAAGGACGGCAAACGTACCCAATAGCACCACCGGCACGGCGATAGTCGGAATCAGCGTCGCGCGGAAGTTCTGCAGGAACAGATACATTACCAGGAACACGAGGATGATGGCTTCCGCCAGCGTTTTCACTACTTCGTGAATAGAGATTTTCACGAACGGCGTAGTGTCATACGGGTAAACGATCTTCAGACCTGACGGGAAGAACGGTTCCATCTTCTTCAGTTCATCGCGGATAGCGTTTGCGGTGTCCAGGGCGTTAGCGCCTGTCGCCAGCTTGATACCCAGACCGGATGCCGGTTTACCGTTGAACTTCGCAATGATGTCGTAGTTCTCGCCACCCAGTTCGACTTTCGCTACGTCACGCAGACGCACCTGGGAACCGTCCTGATTCACTTTCAGCAGAATTTTGCTGAACTCATCGGCGGAGGTCAGACGGGTTTGCGCGATGATCGAAGCGTTAAGCTGCTGGCCTTTCACCGGCGGCGTACCGCCTAACTGACCGGCTGCAACCTGGGCGTTCTGCGCTTTGATGGCGCTGATCACATCAACCGGCGTCAGCTGGAAGTTATTCAGTTTGTTCGGATCCATCCAGATGCGCATCGCGTACTGGGAACCGAACAGCTGAACATCACCCACACCTGAAGTACGGCTGATGGCGTCCTTCATGTTGGCGCCCACGTAGTCGGAAATATCCTCCTGCGTCATGGTGCCGTTGGTGTTGATTACGCCGACAACCATCAGGAAGCTACTGGATGATTTCTCAACGCTCACACCCTGTTGTTGTACTTCCTGTGGCAGAAGCGGCATTGCCAGCTGCAGTTTGTTCTGCACCTGTACCTGCGCGATATCCGCATCAGTACCAGACTGAAAGGTAAGCGTGATCTGCACGGTACCCGTGGAGTCACTGTTTGAGGACATGTACATCAGGTTATCGATACCGTTCATATTCTGTTCGATAACCTGCGTAACAGTATCCTGTACTGTTTTGGCATCAGCGCCAGGGTAGGTCGCGGAGATCGTCACTGCTGGCGGTGCAATAGTCGGATATTGCGCTACCGGCAATTTGAGGATCGCGAGCCCCCCTGCCAACATGATGATAATGGCGATCACCCACGCAAATATTGGGCGATCGATAAAGAAATTAGGCATGTCTTAACGGCTCCTGTTTAAGTTAAGACTTGGACTGTTCAGGCTGGCTACTGCTTGCAGCTTGCTGGTTGTTATCAGCGGTGATTTCCTGCGCTTTTACCTGCGCGCCAGGACGTACTTTTTGCAGCCCAGTGACAATCACGCGGTCGCCCGGTTTAAGTCCATCAGTGACTAACCATTTGTCGCCAATCGCTTGTGCGGCGACAATTTGACGGGTTTCAACTTTGTTGTCTGCACCGATAACCAATGCACTGGCATCGCCACGCGGTGTGCGGGTAACGCCTTGCTGTGGAACCAGTAATGCAGTTGGGTTAGTCCCTTCTTCCAGACGAGCACGGACGAACATACCCGGCAGTAAGGTGTGATCCGGGTTAGGGAAGATTGCGCGTAACGTAATCGACCCGGTGGTTTGATCTACCGTGACATCAGAAAATTCCAGCGTACCGGACTGCGGGAATTTAATGCCGTCATTGGTCACCAGTTCGACTTTCGCTTTACCGTTTTCTTGCTTCAGCGTGCCGTTGGCCAACTCTTGTTTCAGGCGCAGGAAATCGTTGCTTGACTGCGTCACGTCCACATAGATGGGATCCAACTGCTGAACGGTTGCCAGTGCGGTTGCCTGACCGTTTTGCACCAGAGCGCCTTCAGTAACGGATGATTTACCAATGCGGCCGCTGATCGGCGACGTCACTTTGGTATAAGCCAGATTGATGCGTGCAGTTTCTACCGCGGCTTTCGCGGCGACAACGGAGGCGTTCGCCTGTTGTGCGTCTGCCAGTGCACTATCGTAATCCTGTTGACTGATGTACTTAGTACCCAACAGTTTCTGATAACGTTTGACCGTCAGTTGAGCGATATTTGCTGCGGCTTGTGCTTTTGCCAGATCGCCTTTTGCGCTTTCATAAGCGGCCTGGTAAGTAGCAGGATCAATCTGATAGAGAGATACACCCGCTTCGATGTCACCACCTTCCGTGAAATTACGCTTCAGGATAATACCGCTAACCTGAGGACGAACTTCTGCAATGCGATACGCACTGGTGCGACCCGGGAGTTCGGTTGTTATCTGTAGAGGTTCAGTTTTGAGCGTAACAACTCCAACCTCTGGCATCTGCTGGCCCCCTTGTTGGGCCTGTTTGTCGTCACATCCTGTTAGCGCTAAGCTGCCTGAGAGCATCAGAACGACTGCCAGAGGCGTTAACCCTCTGTTTTTGTTCATATGTAAACCTCGAGTGTCCGATTTCAAATTGATCAATGGCTGAAAGCCCATAAACCCATTGCTGCGTTTATATTATCGTCGTGCTATGGTACATACATTCACAAATGTATGTAAATCTAACGCCTGTAAATTCACTGACCTATGGCACGAAAAACCAAACAACAAGCACAGGAAACTCGACAGCACATTCTCGATGTCGCTCTGCGTTTGTTTTCGCAACAAGGGGTATCATCCACCTCGCTTGCGGAGATCGCAGCAGCCGCTGGTGTCACGCGCGGCGCGATCTATTGGCATTTCAAAAACAAATCGGATTTATTCAGTGAAATCTGGGAGCTAGCAAAACCTAACATTGATGAGTTAGAGACTGAGTATCAGGCAAAATTCCCCGACGATCCACTATCAGTATTAAGAGAAATTTTAATTTACGTTCTTGAAGCTACCGTGACAGAAGAACGCCGACGTTTATTGTTGGAGATTATATTCCACAAATGCGAATTTGTCGGGGAAATGGCCTCAGTTCAGCTAGCTCAACGCAGTCTGTGTATTGAAAATTACGACCGTATCGAACAAACATTGCGGCACTGCATGAACGCCAACATGCTGCCGGAAAATCTGAACACGCGTCGCGTGGCGGTGCTGCTGCGTAGTTATGTTACCGGAATTATCGAGAACTGGTTATTTGCCCCTGAATCTTTTGATCTGAAAAAAGAGGCTCGGGAATACGTCGCCGTGCTGCTTGAGATGTGTCTTCTCTGCCCAACCTTGCGGGTTAACGTAGCGGAAACCTGTTAACTCTCTGGGTCTGTGCCAGGAATTCTCCTGGTCATTTTGCCTCCTGCTATTCTGCCGGTCACAGCCGTGATATTCTTGCCGCTTGACTATTTTCGGTCACTTTTCCGGTTCAGAAACCTTCATTCTCATGACTATGTTGCAGCTCTATAAACGTTCACAGCATCTTATTGCTATTACCATTCTTTTCTTCATTCTTTTGCTATCCTGCCAGTCATCTGCATTTGCGCGGGCGCAACAGAGTGGTGAACTGCCGACGAAAGCGGATATTCAGAGCCAGTTAGACACGCTGAATAAACAAAAAGATCTCTCCGCACAGGATAAGCTGGTTCAACAGGATCTCATCGATACCATTGCCACGCTGGATAAAATCGATCGTGTGAAGGATGAAACCGTACAGCTTCGGCAAAAAGTTGCCCAGGCGCCGGAGAAAATGCGTCAGGCGACGGATGCGCTAAATTCGCTTAGCGATGTCGATAATGACGATGAAACGCGAAAAACGCTGAGTACGCTCTCCTTACGACAGCTTGAGTTGCGCGTGTCGCAGGTCCTGGATGACCTGCAAAGCTCGCAAAACGATCTGGCCGCTTACAACAGCCAACTGGTATCGCTGCAGACACAGCCAGAGCGCGTACAAAATGCGATGTACACCGCGTCGCAACAGATGCAGCAAATCCGCAATCGACTCGATGGCACCACTGTGGGAGAGGCGGCTTTACGCCCCAGCCAGCAGGTGCTGCTGCAGGCGCAGCAAGCGTTGCTGAACGCGCAGATCGACCAGCAGCGTAAGAGCCTCGAAGGGAATACCGTTTTGCAGGATACCCTGCAAAAACAACGCGATTATGTGACGGCGCACAGTAACCGCCTTGAACACCAGCTCCAGCTCCTGCAAGAGGCGGTGAACAGCAAACGACTGACGTTAACCGAAAAGACGGCACAGGAAGCGGTAACGCCGGACGAAGCCGAGCGTATTCAGTCCAATCCGTTAGTGAAGCAGGAACTTGATGTTAACCATCAGCTCAGCCAGCGCCTGATTGCCGCGACTGAAAACGGCAACAGCCTGATGCAGCAAAATATCAAGGTCAAAAACTGGCTTGACCGCGCGCTGCAATCCGAACGCAACATTAAAGAGCAGATCGCCGTCCTGAAAGGCAGTCTGCTGCTGTCGCGCATTTTATATCAGCAACAACAAACGCTGCCGTCGGCGGATGAGCTTGCCGATATGACCAACCGGATCGCCGATTTGCGTCTGGAGCAGTTCGAAGTCAACCAGCAGCGCGATACGTTGTTCCAGAATGATGCGTTTGTCGCCAAACTGGAAGAAGGACACAGCAACGACGTTAACCCTGAAGTCCATGATGCCCTGCTGCAGGTCGTGGATATGCGTCGTGAACTGTTGGATCAGCTAAATAAGCAGCTGGGCAACCAGTTGATGATGGCGATTAATCTGCAAATCAACCAGCAGCAGTTAATGAGCGTGTCGAAAAACCTGAAAGAGATCCTCACGCAACAAATCTTCTGGGTTAACAGTAACCGTCCGATGGACTGGGACTGGATCAAAGCCTTCCCGCAAACCCTAAAAGACCAGTTTAAGTCGATGAAAATCACGGTGAACTGGGAAAAAGCCTGGCCCGCCGTGTTTATTGCGTTCCTGGCAGGGCTGCCGCTGCTGCTTATCGCCGGGTTAATCCGTTGGCGTTTGAAGTGGCTGAAGGATTATCAGGCAAAATTAGCCGCCGCGGTGGGGAACCTGCGCAATGACAGTCAGCTTAATACGCCAAAAGCGATTCTGATCGATCTCATCAGAGCCTTGCCGGCGTGTCTGATTATCCTCGCGGTGGGTCTGATTCTGCTGACTATGCAACTGAATATTAGCGACCTGCTGTGGGCGTTCAGTAAGAAGATGACCATCTTCTGGCTGGTGTTTGGTCTGTGCTGGAAGGTGCTGGAAAAAGATGGCGTGGCGATACGTCATTTTGGCATGCCAGCGAAGCAGACCAGCCACTGGCGTCGCCAGATTGTGCGTATTAGCCTTGCGCTGTTGCCGCTTAACTTCTGGTCGGTCATTGCTGAGCTGTCGCCGCTTAATTTGATGGACGATGTGCTTGGCCAGGTGGTCATTTTCCTCAACCTGCTGCTGATCGCCTTCCTGGTATGGCCAATGTGCCGCGAAAGCTGGCGTGACAAAGAGTCGCATGGTCTGCGTCTGGTCACTATTACCGTGCTGTCTATTATTCCGATTGCATTAATGGTGCTGACGGCGACAGGGTATTTCTACACCACGCTGCGCCTGGCGGGCCGCTGGATTGAAACGGTCTATCTGGTTATCCTCTGGAATCTGCTGTACCAGACGGTGCTGCGAGGGTTGAGCGTAGCGGCACGCCGTATCGCCTGGCGTCGTGCGTTAGCGCGTCGTCAGAACCTGGTGAAAGAAGGGGCCGAAGGCGCAGAGCCGCAGGAAGAACCGACTATTGCGCTGGAGCAGGTTAACCAGCAAACGCTGCGTATAACCATGCTGGTGATGGTTGCCCTGTTTGGTGTTCTGTTCTGGGCCATTTGGTCTGATTTGATCACCGTGTTCAGCTATCTCGACAGCATAACGCTCTGGCATTACAACGGCACCGAAGCGGGTGCGGCAGTGGTGAAAGACGTCACCATGGGCAGCCTGTTGTTTGCGATTATTGCGTCAATGGTCGCGTGGGCGCTGATCCGCAACTTACCCGGCCTGCTGGAAGTGCTGGTGCTCTCGCGACTGAAGATGCGCCAGGGGGCTTCTTATGCGATCACCACGATCCTGAATTACGCCATCATCGCCATCGGTGCGATGACGGTCTTCGGATCGCTCGGCGTTTCGTGGGATAAGCTACAGTGGCTGGCCGCTGCTCTCTCGGTTGGTCTTGGTTTCGGCTTGCAGGAAATTTTCGGTAACTTTGTTTCCGGTCTGATTATTCTGTTTGAACGCCCGGTACGCATCGGCGATACCGTGACCATCGGTACGTTCTCCGGAACGGTCAGCAAGATCCGTATCCGTGCCACTACTATTACTGACTTCGATCGTAAAGAGGTGATCATCCCGAACAAAGCATTCGTGACGGAGCGTTTGATCAACTGGTCGCTCTCCGATACCACCACGCGTCTGGTGATCCGCATTGGCGTGGCCTATGGTTCGGATCTGGACAAAGTGAAGAAGGTGCTGTTGCAGGCGGCGACAGAACACCCGAAAGTGATGCACGATCCGGAGCCTGCAGTGTTCTTTACCGCCTTCGGTGCCAGCACGCTGGATCATGAGCTGCGTTTATACGTGCGTGAATTGCGCGATCGTAGCCACACGGTTGATGAACTTAACCGGGCGGTCGATCGTTTGTGCCGTGAAAATGACATTGATATCGCCTTTAACCAGCTCGAAGTTCACCTGCATAACGCGAAAGGTGACACCGTGACCGAGGTAAAACGTGACATCATTAAAGGTGACGATCCGACGCCTTCGGTAGGTTAACAGAAATAATCATCAGGCCTGCGAGCTTCGATTCATTCGTAGGCCTGATAAGTGCAACGCCATCAGGTTTTCAGTTACAGCTCTTTTTTAGATAAAGAGAGCAGTTTCTTCTCGTAATCCTGCTTCACAATCTCCAGTGCTTTCAGAACTGTTTCAGGCTCCATCTGATTCTCTTCAAGCAGGACAATCAAATCGACGGCCAGTTTGACTTCATCTGGGGCGTTCTCTAATGACATAAATTCTCCGGGGATTAGCGGGTTAAACGCGCCAGCACGTTATCTATTCTTGCCAGTGCATGACGACAGCGTGCCAGTCGTGCTTCGAATGCCTCTACTTCGCGATGCAGTTTTTGCTGTTCTTCAAAGCCCGTAACCTGTGCCAGGCGTTCTTTACGTTCACGCGTCATTTCAACCAGGCGGCGCTCAAACTCCTGGTGTTGAACTCGCTTACGCTGCCAGCGCGCCAGGCCAGGAGAGGCGCTGTCCCACTCCCGGAGCGACCAACTGGCGGTTTCACGTGAAATCGCCTCTAACTGTGAGGCAAGGTGTTCCGTAAGCCAGGTAATTTGTGGTAGTTGTTGCTGTTCAACTGCGCGACGTAGAGCAGTGAGATTATCATCAGCTTCATCCAGACAGGCCTGTAGCAACGTGCTGCGGGTGTGAAACAGATGCCTGTCAAAGCGGGCGCTAAGCGTGGCATGGTGTGCCAGTGGGGCACAACGCTGCCGCAAGCGGTTAAGCTGGTTTTCGAGCGTCTGAAGCAGCATGACGGTTTTCACGACAACACTCCGATGAAAATGAGAACTGTTATGATAAAGTAGCGATTCTCTGTGTTAAGTATTCATATTATGCAACGCATTATTCTAATCGTCATAGGCTGGATAGCGGTAGTGTTAGGAACGCTGGGCGTTGTATTGCCTCTGTTGCCGACAACGCCGTTTATCTTGCTGGCCGCCTGGTGTTTTGCTCGCTCGTCGCCGCGTTTTCACGACTGGTTGCTGTACCGTTCGTGGTTCGGCGGGTATCTGCGCCACTGGCAAAAACACCGCGCGATGCCGCCGGGAGCAAAGCCGCGCGCTATTTTGTTGATCCTGGTGACGTTTAGTATTTCACTGTGGCTGGTCAATATGATGTGGGTACGCGGCCTGCTGCTGGTTATTCTTGCCTGTTTACTGATTTTTATGTGGCGGATCCCGGTGATTGATGAAAAACAACAAAAGCAGTAAAGCGCAATAAACGCTGTTGCAATTGTCTCTCACAGCCAGTAAATTCGACCGTTTTCGAGCACAGGCGCAGGTGGTCAAAGGTTAAGCACGTGTAACCTTGGCTCTTATACAGACACAAAATCATTCAAGATACGTCGAGGATGAAGTGTATAGTGCGCCGTGAAGTAATACTGTATTAATCAGGCACAAACTTATGACCGCGACTGCACAGCAGCTTGAGTTTCTCAAAAATAGCATCAAAAGCATCCACGATTACCCAAAACCGGGCATTCTTTTTCGTGATGTCACCAGTTTACTGGAAGACCCGAAAGCCTACGCCCTCAGTATTGAATTGCTGGTTGAACGCTACAAAAATGCGGGTATCACTAAAGTGGTTGGTACCGAAGCGCGTGGCTTCCTGTTTGGCGCGCCGGTAGCGTTGGGTCTGGGCGTTGGTTTTGTTCCGGTACGTAAACCCCGTAAGCTTCCACGTGAAGTTATTGCTGAGAGCTATGAGCTGGAATACGGCACCGATCAACTGGAAATTCACGTTGATGCTATCAAACCTGGCGATAAAGTCCTGGTTGTGGACGACCTGCTGGCAACCGGCGGCACGATTGAAGCGACCGTGAAACTGATCCGCCGTCTGGGTGGCGAAGTGACCGATGCTGCATTTATCATTAACCTGTTTGATCTGGGCGGCGAGCAGCGTCTGGAAAAGCAGGGGCTGACCTGTTATAGCCTGGTTCCATTCCCGGGCCACTAATTTCGGGCTATCTTATCTCGGCAGACTAATACCGAGACACACAACCTCGCCGTCGCTGCGAGGTTGTGTTAGCATTATCCCCCTGTGAATCCACCCTCCAGCCTTTCAGAGCCTGCCAATGAGTTATCAGGTCTTAGCCCGAAAATGGCGCCCACAAACCTTTGCTGACGTCGTCGGCCAGGAACATGTGCTGACGGCACTGGCGAACGGCTTGTCGTTAGGGCGTATTCATCATGCTTATTTATTTTCCGGCACCCGTGGCGTCGGGAAAACGTCAATCGCCCGTTTGCTGGCGAAGGGATTAAACTGTGAAACCGGCATCACCGCTACGCCGTGCGGCGTGTGTGATAACTGCCGTGAAATCGAGCAGGGGCGCTTTGTCGATCTGATTGAAATCGACGCCGCCTCACGCACCAAAGTCGAAGACACCCGTGACCTGCTGGATAACGTCCAGTACGCGCCAGCGCGCGGTCGCTTTAAGGTCTATTTGATCGACGAAGTGCACATGCTGTCGCGCCACAGTTTTAACGCCTTGCTGAAAACGCTCGAAGAGCCGCCCGCGCACGTTAAGTTCCTGCTGGCGACTACCGATCCGCAGAAGCTGCCGGTGACTATCCTGTCGCGCTGTCTGCAATTCCATCTTAAAGCGTTGGATGTCGAACAGATTCGCCATCAGCTTGAGCATATCCTCAAAGAAGAGCATATCGCCCATGAGCCACGTGCGTTGCAACTGCTGGCTCGCGCCGCGGACGGCAGCCTGCGCGATGCGCTGAGCCTGACCGATCAGGCGATCGCCAGCGGCGATGGTCAGGTCTCGACCGACGCAGTCAGCACCATGCTCGGCACGCTGGACGACGACCAGGCGCTTTCGCTGGTTGAAGCGGTTGTGGCTGCGGACGGCGAACGCGTTATGACGCTGGTGAACGATGCCGCCGCGCGCGGTATTGAATGGGAAGCGCTACTGGTTGAGATGTCGGCTCTGCTGCATCGTATTGCCATGGTTCAGCTTTCACCTGCCGCACTCGGCAGCGATATGGCCGCTATTGAACAGCGTATGCGCGAACTGGCGCGAATCGTCCCGCCAACCGATGTGCAGCTTTACTACCAGACTCTGTTAATCGGGCGCAAAGAACTGCCGTATGCGCCGGACAGGCGAATGGGCGTTGAAATGACGCTGCTACGTGCGCTGGCTTTTCATCCGCGCATGCCGCTCCCGGAACCTGAAGCCCCACGACACTCGTTTGCCCCGGTCGCACCCACTGCGGTGATGAACCCGACGCAGGTGCCGCAGCAGCCTGCGGCAGCGCAACAGCAACAGAATGTGCCGCTCTCCGATGCTACCAGCCAGGTGCTGGCGGCACGCAGCCAACTGCAACGCGCTCAGGGAGCAACCAAACCAAAAAAGAGTGAACCGGCAGCCGCTTCCCGCGCGCGGCCGGTGAATAATGCTGCGCTGGAAAGACTGGCTTCGGTGTCGGAACGTGTTCAGGCGCGTCCAGCGGTCTCTGCGCTGGAAAAAGCGCCAGCGAAGAAAGAAGCGTATCGCTGGAAAGCGACCAATCCTGTTGCAGAAGTCAAAGAGGTCGTCGCTACGCCGAAAGCGCTGAAAAAAGCGCTTGAGCATGAAAAAACGCCAGAACTGGCGGCAAAGCTGGCGGCTGAGGCCATCGAACGCGACCCGTGGGCTGCACAGGTAAGCCAGCTCTCGCTGCCTAAACTGGTGGAGCAGGTGGCGCTTAATGCCTGGAAAGAAGAGAATGGCAACGTGGTTTGCCTGCACCTGCGTTCCACGCAGCGACACCTTAACTCCAGCGGCGCGCAGCAAAAACTGGCCGAAGCATTGAGTTCCTTAACGGGGTCAACGGTTGAATTGACCATCGTTGAAGATGATAATCCAGCGGTGCGCACGCCGCTGGAGTGGCGTCAGGCCATTTATGAAGAGAAACTCGCGCAGGCGCGTGAGTCGATTATTGCGGATAATAACATTCAGACGCTGCGTCGTTTTTTCGATGCGGACCTGGACGAAGAGAGTATTCGCCCCATTTGATCGTCAGCCATTACGGTTTGACGGTCGTCATCCCTTAACGTGATTGAGAGAGAAGCCTATGTTTGGTAAAGGCGGTCTGGGTAACCTGATGAAACAGGCCCAGCAGATGCAAGAAAAAATGCAGCAGATGCAGGAAGAAGTCGCCAAGCTGGAAGTGACCGGCGAATCTGGCGCGGGTCTGGTAAAAGTAACCATCAACGGCGCGCATAACTGCCGTCGTGTGGAGATCGATCCAAGCCTGCTGGAAGACGACAAAGAGATGCTGGAAGACTTGGTTGCTGCGGCATTCAACGACGCCGCGCGCCGTATTGAAGAGACGCAGAAAGAGAAGATGGCCTCTGTTTCCTCCGGAATGCAGCTGCCTCCTGGCTTTAAGATGCCGTTCTGATGCAAACCAGCCCGCTGTTAACTCAGCTTATGGAAGCTCTGCGCTGTCTTCCGGGCGTTGGCCCGAAGTCTGCGCAGCGCATGGCGTTCACGCTGCTTCAGCGCGATCGCAGCGGCGGGATGCGTCTGGCGCAGGCGTTAACGAAGGCGATGTCGGAAATCGGCCACTGTGCCGATTGCCGCACATTCACAGAACAAGACGTCTGCAACATCTGCTCGAACCCGCGTCGCCAGGAAAATGGTCAGATTTGCGTGGTGGAGAGTCCGGCGGACATCTACGCCATTGAGCAAACCGGGCAATTTTCCGGACGTTACTTCGTGCTGATGGGACACCTGTCGCCGCTGGACGGTATTGGTCCTGATGATATCGGGCTGGATCGTCTTGAGCAGCGGCTGGCATCTGAGCAAATCAGCGAACTGATCCTGGCGACCAATCCCACGGTCGAAGGAGAGGCGACCGCCAACTATATTGCTGAGCTTTGCATGCAATATGACGTTGAAGCCAGCCGTATCGCCCATGGCGTTCCGGTTGGTGGCGAGCTGGAAATGGTCGATGGCACCACGCTGTCGCACTCTCTGGCAGGACGACACAAGATTAAATTCTGAACAAACGGAGGCCGCGACGGCGGCTTCCGCTTGAAATCCTTCCCGCTTGTCCCCATTTCACCCTCAACCTGTTTTTACCATTGAAAATGGCATTGTTGAGGTAGACCTACATGAAAGGACAAGAAACTCGTGGTTTTCAGTCAGAAGTAAAACAGCTTCTGCACCTGATGATCCATTCTCTGTATTCCAATAAAGAAATCTTCCTGCGTGAGCTTATCTCTAACGCCTCGGATGCGGCAGACAAGCTGCGTTTTCGCGCACTGTCTAACCCGGACCTGTATGAAGGTGACGGTGAGCTGCGTGTGCGTGTTTCCTTCGATAAAGATAAGCGTACGTTGACCATTGCCGATAACGGCGTGGGGATGAACCGTGATGACGTTATCGATCATCTGGGGACCATTGCGAAATCCGGTACTAAATCTTTCCTTGAATCCATGGGATCCGATCAGGCGAAAGACAGCCAGTTGATCGGCCAGTTCGGGGTTGGCTTCTACTCTGCGTTCATCGTGGCGGATAAAGTCACCGTGCGTACCCGCGCAGCGGGCGATAAACCGGAAAATGGTGTGTTCTGGGAATCTGCGGGTGAAGGTGAGTACACCGTTGCCGACATCACCAAAGACGATCGCGGCACCGAAATCACGCTGCATCTGCGCGAAGGCGAAGACGAGTTCCTTGATGACTGGCGCGTACGTTCCATCATCAGCAAATATTCCGACCATATCGCGTTGCCGGTAGAGATCGAAAAATCCGAAGAGAAAGACGGCGAGACCGTGGTTTCCTGGGAAAAGATCAACAAGGCGCAGGCGCTGTGGACCCGTAACAAGTCGGAAATCAAAGACGACGAGTACAACGAATTCTACAAACATATCGCGCACGACTTCACTGATCCGCTGACCTGGAGCCATAACCGTGTGGAAGGTAAGCAGGAGTACACCAGCCTGCTGTACATCCCTTCTCAGGCTCCGTGGGATATGTGGAACCGCGATCACAAGCATGGTCTGAAACTGTACGTTCAGCGCGTTTTCATTATGGACGACGCCGAGCAGTTTATGCCGAATTACCTGCGCTTTGTGCGTGGCCTGATAGATTCTAACGATCTGCCGCTGAACGTTTCTCGTGAGATCCTGCAGGACAGCACCGTCACCCGTAACCTGCGTAGCGCGCTGACCAAACGCGTACTGCAGATGCTGGAAAAACTGGCGAAAGACGACGCGGAAAAATACCAGACCTTCTGGAAACAGTTCGGCCTGGTACTGAAAGAAGGCCCGGCGGAAGACAACGCTAACCAGGAAACGATCGCTAAGCTGATGCGCTTCGCGTCCACGCACACTGATTCCTCCGCACAAACCGTGTCGCTGGAAGACTACGTGTCGCGTATGAAAGAAGGGCAAGAGAAAATCTACTACATCACCGCAGACAGCTATGCGGCGGCGAAGAGCAGCCCGCACCTGGAACTTCTGCGTAAGAAAGGCATCGAAGTGCTGCTGCTTTCTGACCGTATCGATGAGTGGATGATGAACTACCTGACCGAGTTCGACGGTAAGGCATTCCAGTCCGTAGCCAAAGCTGACGAGTCCATCGACAAGCTGGCGGATGACGTTGACGAATCGGCAAAAGAAGCGGAAAAAGCGCTGACGCCGTTCGTTGAGCGCGTGAAAACCCTGCTGGGCGATCGCGTAAAAGAAGTGCGTCTGACTCACCGTCTGACCGACACGCCGGCCATCGTTACCACCGATGCGGACGAAATGAGCACCCAGATGGCGAAACTGTTCGCTGCTGCCGGCCAGGCCGTACCGGAAGTGAAATATATCTTTGAACTCAACCCGGACCACGTGCTGGTCAAACGCACGGCGGATACCCAGGACGAAGCGCAGTTCAAAGAATGGGTTGAACTGCTGCTTGATCAGGCGCTGTTTGCCGAACGCGGCACGCTGGAAGATCCGAACCAGTTCATTCGTCGTATGAACCAGTTGCTGGTGTCCTGATAGCCGTAAGGTAATGCCGGATGACGCTAACGCGTGTCCGGCTTACACCATCTCGTCGATCCCTGGCTGGATACGGTGTTTACACCGCGATCCGGCATTTTCTCTCCTCATTTTTAATTTTCCCACCGTTAACCGTTTCAGCGTCGGGCGTCTTCCTTGAGCCAATTGCGTGATGGTGGTATCGTTTAGCGCTTTTTAAAAAATATCGACAACCTTTAAGGGGATTTTCGTAATGCGTATCATTCTGCTTGGCGCTCCGGGCGCGGGTAAAGGAACTCAGGCTCAGTTCATCATGGAGAAGTATGGTATTCCGCAAATCTCCACCGGTGATATGCTGCGTGCTGCCGTGAAATCTGGCTCCGAGCTGGGCAAACAAGCGAAAGACATCATGGACGCCGGTAAGCTGGTGACTGATGAGCTGGTGATCGCGCTGGTAAAAGAGCGTATTGCTCAGGAAGACTGCCGTAATGGTTTCCTGCTTGATGGCTTCCCGCGTACTATTCCGCAGGCTGATGCCATGAAAGAAGCAGGCATCAACGTGGACTACGTTCTTGAATTCGACGTTCCGGACGAGCTGATCGTTGACCGTATCGTGGGTCGTCGCGTACACGCTGCTTCTGGCCGCGTTTACCACATCAAATTCAACCCGCCTAAGGTTGAAGGCAAAGACGACGTGACCGGCGAAGAGCTGACCACCCGTAAAGACGATCAGGAAGAGACCGTACGTAAGCGCCTGGTGGAATACCATCAGATGACCGCTCCGCTGATCGGCTACTACTCTAAAGAAGCGCAGGCGGGTAACACCAAATACGCGAAAGTTGACGGCACCCAGGCTGTGGCTGACGTTCGCGCAGCGCTGGAAAAAATCCTCGGTTAAGTTTTAGCGCAGTCAATGCCGGATGGCGGTGTAAACACCTTATCCGGCCTACGATTTTATGTAGGCCTGATAAGCGCAGCGCCATCAGACAAATTCTCGTCTTACCTTTCACAGCAATTAGTTCTTCTTTATCGCTTTTCCGCTACAATTATCAACAATTTGAATCGATAAGAGGCGGTAATGCGTCAGACGAAAACCGGTATCCTGCTGGCAAACCTCGGCACTCCCGATGCCCCAACCCCCGAAGCCGTTAAGCGCTACCTGCGCCAGTTTTTAAGCGATCAACGCGTAGTCGATACGTCACCTGCGCTGTGGTGGCCGCTGCTGCGTGGTGTGATTTTGCCGCTGCGTGCACCACGCGTGGCAAAGCTGTACCAGTCAATCTGGATGGAAGACGGTTCCCCGCTGATGGTCTACAGCAAGGCGCAACAGCAGGCGCTGGCACAACGTCTGCCAAATACGCCTGTCGCGCTGGGGATGAGCTACGGTTCACCGTCGCTTGAAAGCGCGGTCGATGAACTGCTGGCAAGCGGAGTTGAACACATGGTGGTGTTACCGCTGTACCCGCAATATTCCTGTTCTACCGTGGCGGCAGTCTGGGACGAACTGGCGCGAATCTTAGCGCGTAAACGCAGTATTCCTGGCATCTCATTTATTCGTGATTACGCCGATGACAGCAGCTACATTGATGCGCTGGCCAAGAGCGCCCGTGATTCATTTGCTCAACATGGTGAACCCGATTTGCTGCTGCTTTCCTACCACGGCATTCCGCAGCGCTACGCCGATGAAGGCGATGACTACCCGCAGCGCTGCCGCGATACGACTCGTGAGCTGGTTTCAGCGCTTGGCTTGCCGCCGGAAAAAGTGATGATGACCTTCCAGTCTCGCTTTGGCCGTGAACCGTGGTTGACGCCATATACCGATGAAACGTTAAAAATGCTGGCGGAGAAAGGGACCCGACATATCCAGGTCATGTGTCCGGGCTTCGCGGCTGATTGTCTCGAAACGCTGGAAGAGATAGCGGTGCAAAACCGGGAGATTTTCCTTGAGGCAGGCGGGAAGCAATATGAGTATATTCCGGCGCTGAATGCCACACCGGAACATATCGAAATGATGGTTAAACTGACCGCAGCCTACCGTTAAAGCTGCGCTCTGAAGTAACGCGCGCCCTCCCGCAACGCATCGTCGGCGGTTTTCATCATCCGCGAATAGTGCAGGAAGGCGTGCAACGTGCCGGGGTACATTTTGTACTGGCAGGGCTGCTGATGCGCCTGTAGCGTCTGGAACAATAAGCGGCTGTCGTCAATCAGCGGATCAAACTCCGCACCGGCGATAAAACACGGCGGCACGTCGCGCGTCAGGTCGTTATTAAACAGGCAATAGTACGGTGATTCACGATCGTCGGCGCTACGCAGGTACGCGTTTTCGTACATCTGCAGATCCTCGCGAGTTAAACCATCCCAGGCTCCGCCCATTAGCCGTCGGCTCAGTGAATCCTGCAGGCCGTAAAGCCCATACCACAACAGCACGCCAGCCACCTTGCCGCAGGCAATTTGTTTATCCCGCAACCACAACGCGCTGGCAAGCGCCAGCATGGCCCCGGCGGAATCGCCCGCAAAACCAATATGATTCACATTAAGGGAATAATCGCCAGCGTGCTGATAAAAGTACTGACAGACGGCGACAATCTCTTCGATGGCTTGCGGGTAGCGGGCCTCTGGCGCAAGCGAATAGTCGATGCCAATGATCGTGCACTGCGTATAGCGCGCCAGTAAACGCATAATGCGATCGTGGGTATCCAGATTACCGAGAATAAAACCGCCGCCGTGCAGGTAATATAGCGTCGCCTGGCTATGGGGCTGCGGAGCGTAAATTCGTGTGGCAACGGGGCCGCATGCGGTGGAAATAACACATTCTCGGGTATTCATCTGTGGGGCATCGGCATTCCACAACTGCCGTTCATGAATGTAGTGTTTACGCTGGGCCACAAAGTCATCGGCAGCGGGCCACGGCGGCAAATCTTCGCGATGAAAATTCACCACACTTTTCATTTCATCCGAAATGTTGTCGAGTACGGGGATCTTGTTTTCCGGCTTCATAAAGCGCTCCTTGTGAAGGTGAGTTATTGTAGAAATTCATCCCGGATAAACTGCGATCTCACCGTCCGATATTGAAACTCAGCGCCGCATCGCATGCGCAGCGGGGAATGTGCTACCATGCATCGCTCAGCTAACCACCCGTAAAATCGACCATGAAATTTCCCGGTAAACGTAAATCCAAACACTATTTCCCCGTCAGCGCGCGCGATCCGTTGCTGCAACAAATTCAGCCAGAAAATGAAACCAGCGCAGCCTGGGTGGTGGGTATTGACCAGACGCTGGTGGATATTGAAGCCAAAGTTGATGATAACTTTGTAAAACGTTATGGATTAAGCGCCGGGCACTCTCTGGTGATTGCAGATGATGTCGCTGAAGCGCTCTACCAGGAACTGGTGCGTGAAAATTTGATCACCCATCAATTTGCGGGCGGTACTATCGGTAATACGATGCACAACTACTCCGTGCTGGCGGATGACCGCTCGGTGCTGCTGGGGGTGATGTGCAGCAACATCGAGATTGGCAGCTATGCGTACCGCTATTTATGCAATACCTCCAGTCGTACCGATCTGAACTACCTGCAGGGCGTAGATGGACCGATTGGTCGCTGCTTTACGCTGATTGGCGAGTCCGGTGAGCGTACCTTTGCAATCAGCCCAGGGCATATGAACAAGCTGCGGGCGGATAGCATCCCTGAATCGGTGATTGCCGGAGCGTCCGCGCTGGTGCTGACGTCCTATCTGGTGCGCTGCGAGCCGGGCGAGCCAATGCCGGAAGCGACCATGAAGGCGATCGAATTTGCTAAAAAACACAATGTACCGGTGGTACTGACGCTGGGCACCAAATTTGTCATTGCCGATAATCCGCAGTGGTGGCAGGCATTCCTGAAAGAGCATGTCTCAATTCTGGCGATGAATGAAGAAGAGGCCGAAGCGCTGACCGGCGAAAACGATCCGCTGCTGGCGTCCGACAAGGCGCTGGATTGGGTGGATCTGGTGCTGTGCACAGCGGGTCCGGCGGGTCTGTATATGGCGGGCTTTACGGAAGAAGAAGTCAAACGTAAAACCCAGCATCCGCTGCTGCCTGGGGCCATTGCCGAATTCAACCAGTACGAGTTTAGCCGCGCCATGCGCCATAAAGATTGTACCAATCCGCTGCGTGTGTATTCGCACATCGCACCGTATATGGGCGGGCCAGAGAAGATCATGAATACCAACGGCGCTGGTGACGGCGCGCTGGCGGCATTGCTGCATGATATTACCGCTAACAGCTATCACCGCAGCAACGTGCCTAACTCCAGCAAGCACAAGTTCACCTGGCTGACCTATTCGTCGTTAGCCCAGGTGTGTAAATATGCGAATCGCGTGAGTTATCAGGTGCTGAACCAGCATTCCCCGCGCCTGACGCGCGGTTTGCCGGAACGCGAAGATAGCCTCGAAGAGTCGTACTGGGATCGTTAAATCATGCACATGCCGGATAAGCGATAGCGTCATCCGGCAACGACATCAGCCTGTAACGACCACCTCACCTGCAGGCGGCGTTTCAATCAGCTCCAGCATGGTACGGGCGATTTCACGCTCACCCATGACGACCTGATTGGCGCCGCGTTCGGTAATGTATTCCACCTCGTCGTCATAATGCGCGCGGGCGATAATTTCAATTGACGGGCACTTCTCGCGTGCTGAAGCGACAATTTCACCCGCTTCATAGCCATTGGGAATGGTCAGCAGCAGCCAGCGTGCGCAATCCAGATGCGCCAGATTCATAATTTCTTCGTTGGCGGCATTTCCCAGCACCGCGCGGATCCCGCGCTCGCGCAGTTCATCCACTCGGGTGCGTGAGGTTTCGATAACTACCAGCGGGATCCCCGCAGCCATCAATTTCTCGCCCAGCAGGCTACCGACGCGCCCAAAGCCAACCAGCAGGGCGTGATTGCAGATATCCACCGGAATTTGCTTCTCTTCTTCAATAGCCTCTTCCAGCGTCTGTTCTTCCAGCGTTTCTGTTTTGGCGAGATATTTTTCTAACACCGCGAACAGCACCGGGTTAAGCATGATAGACAGGATCGCCCCCGCCAGCACCAGATTCTGTCCGGCCTGCGGCAGCAGGTTTAACGCCATGCCCAGACCCGCCAGGATAAAGGCAAATTCACCAATCTGCGCCAGGCTGGTGGCAATGGTGAGCGCTGTGCGTTGGGAGTGACCAAACAGGCGCACCAGGAAATAGGCGGCAAGGGATTTACCAAAGATGATAATCGCCAGCGTGCCCAGCACCGCCAGCGGCTGCTGAATCAGAATCATGGGATCAAAGAGCATCCCGACGGAAACAAAGAACAGTACGGCGAACGCATCGCGCAGCGGCAGGGTGTCATGCGCCGCACGGTGACTCAGTTCAGATTCGTTCAGCACCATGCCGGCGAAGAATGCCCCCAGTGCAAAGGAGACATCGAACAGCTCCACTGCGCCAAATGCAATACCTAATGCGAGGGCGAGGACTGACAGGGTAAACAGTTCGCGTGAGCCGGTTGCGGCGCTACGGGCCATAATCCACGGCACCAGGCGACGACCAACCAGCATCATAATTGCGATAAACGCCACCACCTTACCGATGGTAATGCCCATATCTACGGCCAGCGATGCAAAGCCGACATCTTCTTTTTCCAGCATTCCAGCGACGGCTGGCAGGAGAACCAGCGTCAGTACCATCATCAGGTCTTCGACAATCAGCCAGCCAATGGCGATTTGCCCGCGCTGACTGTCAATGAGCTGCCTTTCTTCAAGCGCACGCAATAGCACCACGGTACTGGCGGTTGAAAGACACAGACCAAACACGATCCCTACCATCAGCGACCAGCCCATCACCGCTGAAAGCGCCATGCCCAGCAGTGTTGCCACCGCTATCTGGGCAATCGCGCCGGGAATGGCGATAGACTTTACCGCCATCAAATCCTTCAGCGAAAAGTGCAGCCCCACGCCGAACATCAGCAGGATTACGCCAAGCTCGGCCAGTTCAGGCGCTAACTTGGTATCAGCAACAAAACCAGGTGTAAATGGACCGGCCAGAACGCCCGCTAACAGATATCCCACCAGAGGAGAAATACGTAGTTTATTGGCAATCATGCCTAATATAAAAGCGAGCACAAGGCCGCCGACAATGGTGGTGATAAGCGGGGTGGCGTGATGCATTCCGTCTCCTTTGGTTGCTGTGATAATCCTGAAAACTCAAACGACGAGTAATAGTTTATGACAATTTTGATGTTTTTGTTTGTGAATAATTATTGAATTTTGATGAAAATAGGATTTTAGACGTAAAAAAGCACGGATCGGAAAAGTACAGCGGTATGTGAGAGGCAAAGGCTGATGGCTACTGTAAGTCTGACGGCCAAAATTTACTTTTGGCCGTCAGGAAATCACGCTTTATGTCGGTTATCAGGTAAGAATATGGTCAGTATCCCCAGTAGTGGCAGGAAAGCACATATTTTGTAGACCAAATCGATGCTGGTATGGTCGGCAATCAGCCCTAACACCGCGGCTCCCAAGCCGCCCATGCCGAAGGCAAAACCGAAAAATAGCCCAGAAACCATGCCGATACGGCCAGGAAGCAGCTCCTGCGCGTAGACCAGAATGGCAGAAAACGCCGATGCGAGGATAAAACCAATGATCACGGTTAAAATCCCGGTCCATTCCAGCGTTGCGTAGGGTAAAAAGAGGGTAAAGGGTGCTACGCCGAGGATAGAGCCCCAAATAACATATTTTCTGCCAATTTTATCGCCCAATGGTCCACCAATCACCGTCCCGGCTGCGACGGCAAACAGGAAGGCAAACAAGTGAAACTGGGCATTTTGTACCGATAATCCGAATTTTTGCATCAGATAAAAGGTGTAATAGCTGCTGATGCTCGCCATATAGAAGTATTTGGAGAAAATCAGCACCAGCAGGATGCTTACCGCCAGTACCACTTTATTCCGTGGTAACGGATTCACGATGGCGACTTTCGGTTTTCCTTTACTCATCCGGTGCTGCGCAGCATACCAACGGCTGATTTGCGCCAGAACGACAATCGCTAATAACGCAGCCAGCACAAACCAGGCCACATTACCCTTACCATATGGCGCGATGATGACAGCCGCCAGTAACGGTCCCAGAGAGCTACCGAAGTTGCCGCCAACCTGGAAAATTGACTGGGCAAGACCGTGACGACCGCCGGAGGCCATTCGCGCCACGCGGGATGATTCCGGGTGAAATACCGAAGAGCCGGTACCAACCAGCGCCGCGGCGAGCAGGACCATATGGAAACTGCCGGCCATGGCCAGCAAAACAAGCCCACTCAGCGTGAAGCACATCCCAATGGGCAGCGACCACGGCATTGGGTATTTATCCGTCCAGTAACCCACAACCGGTTGCAGCAGTGAGGAAGCAAGCTGGAAGGTCAGGGTAATCATCCCTATCTGCATAAACGTCAGCGAGAACTCTGACTGCAATAGCGGATAAATCGCCAGGATCAGCGACTGGATCATATCGTTTAGCAGATGGGAGAGGCTGATTGCCCCTAAAATGCCAAATGAGGTGCGTGCTTTAGCAACCGACGCTGACGCGCCAGCCACTGGCTGGGTTGGTTCACTTATTGCCATAGAAAGTCACTTCTGTTTGGGTTGCGATTATGAGGGTAATCTAATTTGTTATTATTACCTGACTAACATACCTGCGGAAGGTGTTTGAAGGAAGTCTCATTTCTGAAAACATTTTCGGCTATTATTTTCAGTAGCTGTAATTTTATGCCCGAACTAATTCGACTTACAGGCAGGCGGCAAACGCGAGAGTCCCAGGAGCTTATTGCATAAGCAACAGGGGGAAGTGAGCGCAGCCAACGCACATGTAATTTGAAGGATAACGGGTATGGCGGTTGATATTGAGTCAGGGAGTGAAATATGAAGTTTTTAAAACGGGGCGTGGCGCTGGCGTTATTAGCCGCATTTGCGCTGGCAGGTCAACCTGCACAGGCGTACGAAAAAGATAAAACCTACAAAATTACCATTCTGCATACCAACGATCATCACGGTCACTTCTGGCGCAGCGAATACGGTGAATACGGGCTGGCGGCACAAAAAACGCTGGTGGACGGTATTCGTAAAGAGGTGGCTGAGGAAGGAGGCAGTGTACTGCTGCTTTCCGGTGGCGACATTAATACCGGCGTACCGGAGTCCGATCTGCAGGATGCTGAACCTGATTTTCGCGGAATGAACCTGATTGGCTATGATGCGATGGCGGTCGGAAACCACGAGTTTGATAATCCGCTTAGCGTATTGCGCCAGCAGGAAAAATGGTCCAAATTCCCGTTTCTCTCGGCCAATATCTATCAGAAAAGCACCGGCGAGCGTTTGTTTAAGCCGTGGGCCATCTTTAAGCGCCAGGATTTAAAAATTGCCGTACTCGGTTTAACCACTGACGATACGGCGAAAATTGGCAACCCAGAGTTCTTTACCGATATTGAGTTCCGTAAACCTGCTGATGAAGCCAAACTGGTTATCCAGGAACTGAATATGGGGGAAAAGCCGGACATCATTATTGCGACCACCCATATGGGACATTATGACAATGGCAATCACGGCTCGAACGCGCCTGGCGACGTAGAAATGGCGCGCAGCCTGCCGGCGGGATCGCTGGCAATGATTGTGGGTGGTCACTCGCAGGATCCGGTATGTATGGCCGCGGAAAACAAGAAGCAGGTTGATTACGTACCGGGTACGCCGTGTGCGCCAGACAAGCAAAACGGGATCTGGATTGTGCAGGCGCATGAGTGGGGGAAATATGTGGGGCGGGCGGACTTTGAGTTCCGCAATGGCGAAATGAAAATGGTTAACTACCAGCTCATCCCCGTCAACCTGAAGAAAAAAGTGACCTGGGACAACGGTAAAAGTGAGCGCGTACTCTACACCCCGGAAATTGCAGAAAATCAGCAAATGCTTTCTCTGCTGACGCCGTTCCAGAATAAAGGTAAAGCGCAGCTCGACGTGAAAATTGGTAGCGTCAATGCGCGCCTCGAAGGCGACCGTAGTAAAGTCCGTTTCGTGCAGACCAACATGGGGCATTTACTGCTGGCTGCGCAAATGGCGCGAACCAGCGCTGATTTTGGCGTGATGAGCGGCGGCGGTATCCGTGACTCCATCGAAGGCGGTGATATCACCTATAAGAGCGTGCTGAAGGTGCAGCCGTTCGGTAACATCGTGGTGTACGCCGACATGAGTGGGAAAGAGGTGATTGACTATCTGACCGCCGTGGCACAAATGAAGCCGGATTCCGGGGCCTATCCGCAGTTTGCCAACGTCAGCTTCGTGGCGAAAGACGGCAAACTTAACGATTTGAAAATTAAAGGCGAACCCGTTGATCCAGCCAAAACCTATCGCATGGCAACGCTGAGCTTCAATGCCACCGGCGGCGATGGCTATCCGCGAATTGATAACAAGCCTGGCTATGTAAATACCGGGTTTATTGATGCGGAAGTGCTGAAAGAGTACGTGCAGAAGAACTCACCGCTCGATGCTGGTGCGTATGAGCCGAAGGGTGAGGTAAGCTGGCAGTAACAGGGCAATTTGGGGCATCATTTTATCCGCTCCTCCGGGCCGCCCTTCATGGCGGCCCAATAATCCTACTTATTACCTCTATGCTCCGGTTCCTGCGCGCTGGCCGAGTCCAAACTGTCTTCACCAATCACGCCCTGTAATCGCAGTAGGCTCAATCGCCGTATCACCGGGCAAAAGACAATTAATCACGGCGTGCGATATCGGCGAATTTCGCATCCAGAATTTTCGCCAAATCGCCCGCTGCCAGTTCAATATCCAGCCCGCGTTTGCCGCCGGACACATAAATGGTGTCAAACGTCTGGGCGGGAGCGTCGATGAGCGTCGGCAATCTTTTTTTCTGCCCCAGCGGGCTGATGCCGCCTACCAGATACCCGGTGGTTCGCTGCGCGATCATCGGATCGGCCATATCGACCTTTTTGGCTCCCAACGCCCTGGCGACTTTTTTGAGATCCAGTTGACCGGCTACCGGCGTAACGGCAACCGCCAGGTGCTTCATATCGCCATTCACGGCAACCAGTAGCGTTTTGTAGACCTGGTCCGCATTCAGACCTAACTTGCGTACCACTTCGTCACCAAAGTTCGTCTCGGACGGATCGTGATCGTAGGTGTGGATCTGGAAAGAAATTTTGTTTTTTTCGAGTAATTTAACGGCGGGTGTCATAGCAATTTTCCTGGCCCAGACAAAATACGACACAAGCATACGCCTGATGTCTGTCTAAAAAATAGTACCATCTTGCGCAATAGTGTTGGCAGGATGATGACTTTGAGCGACAATCGAACTACACCGATGCTTTAAGCGTCGGGATCATAATAATGATGAAATTCCTCTTTGACGGGCCAATAGTAATATTGGCCATTTTTTTACCGTAACATCTCCGGCAAATTTCCTTCTCCATACAAATGCAGCGCGCCAACGGCTACAACATAGTGACCGGCAGGCATCGCCCTGAGTCGATCGCGCCAGGCCGCATTACGCTGATGCATTAAAACGTCATACAGCGACTGGCTAAAAGTATTGGGTAGAGTGAGTTCGCTATTGCGTGGCGGTGTTTTAAGCCACCAGCCCATCATCTGTTGTAGCAGTCTGGCATTGGTATGCCAGTGCGTCAGGGTATCGTCCAGTAGAGCCAGTCCGTTATCGGGTAACTGACACAACAGCTCGATTTGGCTGGATGCGCCTTCCAGCTCGATTATGGGTTTATGCACCTGTTTTGCCGCATTCAGAAGTTGGTAATCAATGCCGTATTCTGCCCGCAACCCCAACTGCTGCGCCTGCGTTGCCTGCAAGACCATGGCGATTTGCCACAGCGGCTGGGTAGACAGCAGGGAAGGGGAAATACCCAGCTCGTCGGTGACTTTGTGCAGATTATCTAGCAGCTCTGGGCTGATGCGCTCTTCCAGTGCGGCAAAGGTCGGAAGGTTGGCAAACGGCGCGTCGTCGCCGGAAACATCGGCTTCGACAATGAGCGCATCGGCACGCTGGAGCTTTTTGAGTAATTTGGCAGGCAGAGGCGCCATATCGCGGCTGCCCATGTGAATACTGCCAATCAGATGAAAATGGCGGTTTCCGGGCAAGGAGATGTCGATGGCAGGCCAGGTATAGTGGTTGCCGCGTAGCGCGGTGAAGAATGATTTTACCCGGTACAACAGATCCATACGGCCTCCCTAAGTAGACTTCCATGCTAGCGCGTGGTCCTGGAAGGTGCAAATACACTTCATCATTCCCTCAGCCTCTTTATTGGCAGCGAGCAAAAACCCCAGTCACATAGTTGGCTATGCTCCTGGGGTTTTTATACTTGCCGCCTTGAGGCAACGCGAATGATTTGGTGCTCTGTTCAGAGCGACATTCGGTAAAGGCTTACTCTTTAGGTTTGAAGCGCAGCAGTCGGTTAGCGTTGCTCACCACGGTAATGGAGGAGAGCGCCATCGCCGCCCCGGCAACGACCGGGTTGAGCAGTGTTCCGGTGAACGGCCACAAAATCCCGGCGGCAACGGGGATACCGATGCTGTTATAGATAAACGCGCCGAGCAGGTTCTGCTTCATATTGCGCAGCGTTGCCCGGGAGATAGACAGCGCATCGGCAACGCCCATCAGGCTATGGCGCATCAGCGTAATCGCGGCGGTTTCAATCGCCACATCGCTGCCGCCACCCATGGCAATCCCTACGTCAGCCTGAGCCAGTGCAGGCGCATCGTTGATACCATCACCGACCATGGCAACCTGACGCCCCTGGCTCTGCAGACGTTTAATCGCCTCGGCTTTACCGTCCGGCAGAACGCCAGCAATCACCTCATCAATACCCGCCTCTTTGGCAATGGCGTTGGCGGTCGTTGGGTTGTCGCCGGTGAGCATCACCAGACGATACCCGGCGCGGTGCAGACGCTGGAGTGCTGCCACGCTGTCGCTACGCAGAGGATCACGTACCGCTAACAGCGCTGCCGCTTTACCGTCAATCGCTAACATTACTGGGGTTGAGCCTTGGGAAGCCTGAGCGGTGATTTCAGCCTCCATTTCAGTGGTATCTACCTGCTGTTCATTGAGCAGCGCCTGGTTTCCCAGCAGCAGCGAATGACCTTCCGTTTCGCCACTGACGCCTAAACCGCGCAGCGTACGGAAACCGTTGACCTGCGGCAGCGTGACATCACCTGCTTTGTCCAGAATCGCCCTGGCTAACGGGTGGCTGGAACCCTGTTCAAGGGCCGCTGCCAGACGAATTGCCAGCGCTTCGTCGGTATTGCCAAACGTTTTGATGGCGACAACCTGTGGTTTGCCTTCAGTTAGCGTCCCGGTTTTATCAAACACGATGGTATCGAGCGTGCTGGCGCGCTGCAGCGCATCGGCATCACGTACCAGCACCCCAAATTCAGCGGCACGCCCGACGCCGGAAATAATCGACATCGGCGTTGCCAGACCCAGCGCACAAGGGCAGGCAATAATCAGGACGGTGGTGGCGATTACCAGCGTATAGACAATCTGCGGCGCCGGTCCAAAGAAATACCAGATAGCCGCACTGACCAGCGCAATGGCGACCACGACCGGAACGAACACCGACGAGATGCGGTCGGCCAGTTTGCCAATCTCCGGTTTGCTGCTTTGCGCCTGGCGCACCATACGAATAATGCGCGACAGCGTGGTGTGACTGCCAACAGCGCTGGCGCGGAACAGCACGCTACCGTCCTGTACGACCGTACCGGCGTGGACGCTATCGCCTGCACCTTTTTGCTGTGGAATCGGCTCACCGGTCAGCATGGCCTCATCCAGCCAGGCTTCACCCTGAGTGATTTCGCCATCAACCGGAACGCGGTCACCGGTGGTCAGGCGCAGCAACATTCCAGCCTGCACCTCTGCCAGCGGCACGTTCTTTTCACCTTCGTCAGTGACGACGCGTGCGGTCGGCGGTGTCAGATCGAGCAGTTTTTCCAGTGCTTTAGACGAGCGTTGGCGAGCCCGCGCTTCCAGCATGTGTCCGAGGTTAATCAGACCGATAATCATGGCACTGGCTTCATAATAGAGGTGTCGCGCTTCCATCGGGAACCATTGCGGCCAGAGGTTGACGCTCATGGAATAGAGCCATGCCACCCCCGTACCCAGCGCCACCAGCGTATCCATGGTCGCGGTGCCGTTCATCAGGCTTTTCCACGCATTGCGGTAAAAGTGACCGCCCGCGAAAACCATCACGGCAAGCGTTGCCAGACCAATCATCAGCCACAGGCTGCGGTTGTCGTCGCTCACCATCATGTTGTCGCCAATCATGCCCCATACCATCACCGGGATACCCAGGAGCAGCGCGACGGCTGCCTGCCAGCGAAAACGTTTCATGGTTGCCACGGCGGTTTCTTGCTGACGTTCGCGACGCTTAGCATCATCTTCAATCGCTTCTGCGCCGTAGCCCGCTTTTTCAACCGCCTGTACTAAGTCTGCGGCGGAGGCACTGCCCATTACCAGCGCAGTGCGTTCCGCCAGGTTTACCCGTGCCTGCGTGACGCCCGGTACACTTTGCAATGCATTTTGTACGCGGGTCACACAACTGGCGCAGCTCATGCCGTTTAACAGCAACTGTTGGCTGTCATCATCAGCCGTAGCTGCCGGAAGCTCGGAAGGGACCGCTGCCAGTGCTTCCGACGGGATTGATGACTCCGTCAGCGGTTTAGCCTTTGGGTGGCTTAACTCCGCGCCGTAACCGGCTTGTTTAATGGTTTCAATCAGCGCTTCTGCGCTGGCGCTCCCGGTAACATGCGCTTCTGTCACGGTGACATCCGCTTGCTCAACGTCCGGACGTTGTTCCAGACTTTCTTTAACGCGTTTTACGCAGTGACCACAGGACAGGCCGTCCAGGGTTAGATCGATTGTTTGAGACATAACCAACTCCTTTTTTGCAGGATTAACTGACTGTGATAAAGGTTAAACCTTCCAGCAAGGGGAAGGTCAAGGGCGTTTTTAGAAAAGGTGAAAAAAGGGTGTAAAGGGAGAAAAACGGGAACGCCACGTCAGGGGTTCCCGGTCTGTTATTGATTGAGGACGATAATCGGCGTTCGATGCTCCGGTTCATTTATGACCGTGAGATCGGCACCGTACAGCGCGTTCAGCGACCGTTGCTTCAGGACATCCTGCGGATATCCGTTATCAACTATCCTGCCGCGTTCCATCAATACCACACGGTCGGCATAGCGCGCCGCGAGGTTGAGATCGTGCAGGACGCAGCAGACGTTAAACTGCCGTTCACGCACCAGACGACGTAGCAGACGAAAAAGGTGCTGCTGGTGGTGAATATCCAGCGCGGAGGTGGGTTCATCAAGAAACAACCATTTCGGCCCAGGCTCGGGCTCCCAAAGCTGAACCAGCAGGCGCGCCAGTTGTACCCGCTGTTGTTCTCCTCCCGAGAGATGCCGGTAATCGCGTGCGGCCAGCGCCTGGCAATCACACAATGCCATGATGTACTCCGTTTCATCGCCCGTGTTGCGCGTACGATACGGATGTCTGCCCATGCGAATGACCTCCTGAACGCTAAACGGGAAGGCCATATGACTATTCTGGCGCATCACGGCACGGGTTTTTGCCAGCTCGGTGATTGACCACTTGTCCAGCGGCTTGCCAAACATGCTACAACGCCCACTGTGGGGCTGCAGATATCCCGTAAGCTGGCGTAGCAGCGTCGATTTCCCGGCTCCGTTCGGGCCAAGAATCGCGATGATCTCTCCATCAGGTAGCGTCAGGGAAACGTCGTCGGTCAGTCGTCTTCCCTGAATGTGGTAGACCAGATTTTCAGCGACGATCATGACACCCTCCGGCTACGCAGTATTAACCACAGGAAATACGGTCCACCGATCAGGCTGGTTAACAGGCCAACGGGCATTTCGGCTGGCTGAACAAGTGTGCGGGCCAACGTGTCGGCAATCAGGAGTAAACAGGCACCGGCCAGCGTAGAGCAGGGAATCAACCAGCGATGATCGGCACCGGTCGTCATTCTGATCAGATGTGGGATCACCAGGCCAATAAAACCAATTACGCCGCTGACGGAAACCGCAGCGCCAACCAGGAGCGAACTGAGCAACAGTAACTGCTGACGCTTACGTTTGACGTTTACGCCGAGGTAATGCGCCTCTTCATCACCCAACTGCAGTAAATTAAGCGTTCCCGCCATGCAGATGGTTATAACAATGGCTGGAAGAATAAACGTGCTGGCAACCAACAGCGTTGGCCACTGGGCCTGGCCGAGATTTCCCATCATCCACAATGTAAGTTGACGTAGCTGCTGCTCGTCGCCCACATAGCTCAGTACGCCAATAGCCGAACCGCACAGGGCATTGATAGCGATACCGGCTAACAGCAGTTGCATCATTCCACCGTGGTTATGACGCTGGCTTATCAGGAAAATAATCGTGCAGACCACCATGCTGCCTGCGACGGCAAAAATCATCTGCTCATACAGCACCAGCACTACGGGGAACGAAAATGGGATAACTATCGCGATGCCGACCATCAGCGCGGAGCCGCTGCTGACGCCAAGCAGGCCAGGATCGGCCATCGGATTGCGGAAAAGTCCCTGCATGATGACCCCAGCCGTCGCCAGCGCAGCACCGACCAGAACGGCCAGCAGCACGCGAGGCAGGCGGATGTTTAACCAGATATCACGATATTCGTCGTTGAACAGAGCGCTGAAGCTAATGTTCAGCGCCCCCTGGCTGGCACCGAAGAGCATCAGAGCAACCAGCAAAAGAGAAAGACCCGTCAGGATGCTGACGGAAGAAAGCGAGTCCTTAAGCACGTAACGCTCCATAACGTCTTTGCGGCGCGGAGTTCCCGCGCCGTGAGGGGTTTACGCGGGTTTCAGTCCCGGCTCAACCAAACTGTAAATCTGGTTATTGAGTGCCGGCGCAGTGGCCAGTTCGTGAATATGCTTCGCAACATCTGCACGCATTACAAAGCCGTGACACTCCTGAGCCTGTATTCGTTGCGCCTGGCCGGTGGCTGCACCGTTCAGCAAACCGCCGGGGCGGAGAATGGCGTAGTCCAGTCGACTGGTTTGTAGCCAGCTTTCAGCCAGCGATTTTTCCCGTACAGCCTGACCAAATGCGGCCTTTGCGCGTGAAGAAAGAAAAGGCCAACTGTCACCGCAGCCGAGTGAGGTCACCAGAATCATGCGCTTGATCTCCGCTTTTTCTGCTTCATCAATGACGGTTCTGTGCGCCAGATAATCCTGGGCGCCGCCCATGGAGGAGATCACCGTGGCATGTTGACCCGCTGCGCGACAGGCACAGGCGGTGACCTGACTATCGCAGGCGTCGCCGATGAAGACCTGCACACCTTTTTCCTGCAACCCAGCAGCGACCTGTGCGTTGCGAACGACAGCAATCATCGGACGTTGTTCCGCCAGTGCGAGTTCAAGCGTTTTCGCACCGACGCCGCTACCACCCGCACCAAAAATGAGCCATGGAGCCATCAGGCATGTTCCTTTAAAGATGAAGACAGCGCGTGAAAGGCGCTGACCTGTTCGGCCAGTAGCTGTCGATGTTCATCCCGACCGAGGAAAATTTTGAACATCGCGCTACCCGCCTGGTTAAAGAAGAGAATGGACGCGGTGTCCATTCCCATAAATTTGCGTTCAATCAGGGCAATATGCGTACAGTTTTCTGCCTTGATATGACCGGTCATGCCTTTTTTGCCGCGCAGGTTGAAGTAGCCATGACGGTGGAATCCGGAAGGTAATTCCCCGGTGAATTCCAGAATGACATCAGCAGTATGGACCAGGGTGGTGACTTTGCCCCATTCGCTGACGGTTTCCCAGACGGTATCAAATTGATCGCCGGAAACCAGCGTCGGGGAGGGGAGGTTTTTCACCACCTCCAGCAGCGTGGTGTTGTACTGGGCAGCGATAGCTTCCAGCGTACCGTCCGGTTCAGTTTTCAAAAAATCCTGTAAAGAGACATGGCTCATAATTCACTCCTGGTATGGTTGTTCTACCGCAATGCGCGGCGCGTTAAGTGCCTGAATAAGTTCATCAAGAGACTGCAAAATATTGCTTGCCCAAAAACGCCCTTCATTGGTCAGGCGCACGCAGGTGCTGGCATCTCGCGTCAGTCCTGCGTGATGCCATTGGGTCAGTAGCGGGGTTAGTTTTTGTGCATGAGGCGTCAGTTCATCCAGCGGAACGCGGGCCGTTTCAATGCCCGCCTGGAGAGTGTGTCGCCACTGGAAACCACGCTCGGCGGTACGCATCATCATCATTAGCGGTTTTTTCCCGGCGGCGATAGATTCATGCCATGTCGTCAGATTGCGCTCGACCATCCAGGAATAGCCATTGACTGATCCCCCGGCGCCAGAGCCGAATGCCAGACAGTCCGCTCCCTGTTTAATCAGCAGGTTGTACAGATTGCGTTCACGCGTGGTACGCGCCCAGTGGCTGTTGCTGATGCAGCGCCAGCCCGCGCTGTCCATGAAATCGCAACCCTGAAGATAGAGATCGCGACGTTCGGCGGGAGAGGGAACGGTTGTGCGCCCGGTTTCAACTGCTTTGCCAAGCGGTGTATTGGGGATCAGGTTCAGCGCATAAAGATCTACGCCGTCGAGGCCAATGTCACGGGCAATCGCCAGATCGTCGCCCCACAGTTTTGCATCTTGTCCTGGCAGACCAAACAACAGATCGCATACCACGGCGGCACGATCCCGTTTTACCAGCCCCTGCATAAAGGCAATTGCGGTCGGGCCGTCCGAGGTGCGCGCCATTTTCTTGCGGATCCGGCTGTTAAAAGATTGAATACCGATCGAAAACCGATTGGCACCAGCGTCAAGGCAGGCATCAATTCGCGCATCGTCAAAATTGAGCACTCGTCCCTCAATGGTAATTTCGCAGTCCGGCGCCAGCGGTAACTTTTCACGAAGCGCGGTGATGATTCTGCCCAGATCCCGTGCTGACAGCGCTGAAGGCGTACCGCCGCCAAAATAGACGGCGTGAATTGGGGCTGACTGATGTAATGCGCTATCGGCTTCCATCTCGATTTCGCGCAACAGCGCGTTGGTGTAGCGGGCGCAGTGATCTTCTTCGAACCGGTTTTGATAAAAACCACAGAAAGTACAATGCGTTGCACAAAAAGGGATATGCAAGTACACCAGCCGTTTACGCGGCGGGGTAGGCTGGCTGATAACATCCTGCCAGGTTTGTGACAATAGCTCTTTGGCAATCGGGATCGCCCCGCGCCATGGCATTGTGGCGCGGCGATCCTTAAAGGGCTGACTTCCCTCAAGCGCAAAATGCGCGGTGAGATCCAGCGAGTGTTCAGTTTTCATTCTTTTTTATAAATCCAGTTAGTGAGGCCAGAATTGCTGGTGCAGGGCTTCAACCGCATCGGCGACGCGAGGCCCCATTCCCAGAATCAGCGCCTGGTCTACCGCCACAATGCGCTGATTTTTCCAGGCCGCAGTGTGGGTAATACCGGCAATCGCGCTCAGACGAGCTAGATCGCCATCCACCATTTGCGACGTCACCACGATCACCTCCGGGTTGGCGGCGATCAGCGACTCCGCGCTGTAACTTTTATACTGCGCGTGGGTGGCGACATTTTGTGCACCTGCAAGGGTCATAATGGCATCGGCAACGCTGCCCTTGCCGGCGACCTGCGGCGCGCTGCCGCCAGCGGAGAGAATGAACATGGCTTTGACCGGCGCATTTTTCGCCGCCACGCTGTGCTGAACACGATCCAGACGTTGATGCAGGCGATTGACCAGCGCTTCACCTTGTTCAGGAATGCGCAGCGTTTGAGCCAGCTCCCGAATGTTGGCGTACATCTGCTCGACGGTGGCCGGTACGCGCGGCAATGTAACGACGTTAACTTTCTGCGCCCGGAGCTGATCCAAAACGATTTGAGGGCCTGCATCCTGCCAGGTGATAAAGCTGTCTGGGTGCAGCGATAAAATGCCCTCGCTGCTTAACTGCTTCCAGTAGCCGATATGCGGGAGTGCGGCAGTTTCAGGTGGGTACGAGGTGGTTTCATCGACGCCAACCACCCGGTTGCCGACGCCCATGGCGTAAATCAGTTCGCTAAGCGAACCGCCCGCCACCACCAGGCGGTCAGCGGACTGGGCGCTGAAAACACAGGCGAGGCTCAGTAAGCCAATCATGAGTTTTTTCATCGTCAGAAATTCCACGCAAAGCCAACAGCGGCATTGAAACCAGCGTCTGGGATAGATTCATGCGCGGTTCTGTAACGCTTGTCGGTCAGGTTGTTGAGCGCGAGGTTGACCTGATACTGGTCCTGCGGACCAAACTCGGTGTTGAATGCGAGGTTAAGCGTGGCCCAGCCTGGATAGTTTATTTCCGTGGTGCCGGTATTATCTTTGGCGCGGGACGCCGCGCGAATAAAGACATCGGACGTCACGTTAGCGACATTCATCAACCAGGTATGTTTCAGGCCAACGCGCCCGGTCAGCGTGGGTTCGCCGGTATCCCAGGTTTTTATGGTGTTGCCTTCGTATTGACGGCGAATGAGATTACCGCTCAGGTAGGGGGAAACCGCCCAGCCGTTGTATTCTGCGGTTAATTCCATGCCCCAGGTTTTGGCACGATCGATGTTGTCGTAGTAGTAATAGCCGCCGCGGGAAGAGGTGGTGTTGCCGTTGCAAACGGGTTGGCCTGAACAGGCCAGACTGGCGATATAGTCTTTGGCTTCGGAGTAATAAATGGCGCCGTCAATCAGCCACATATTCCCTTTATACCGCGCGCCCAACTCATAGTTATTTGAGTGTTCCGCCTTCAGGTTTGGGTTGCCGTAGGTAACGCTGCCGCCGGCGGATGTCTGCATGAACAATTGAGTAAGCGTGGGGAAGACATAGCCCTGGGCGTATGCAGCCCGAAGTTCAAGATCTTCAAAGCCGGAATAGCGCAGGCTGGTCGAGGTCACCAGTTCATCATCGTGAACGGAATTTCCCCCGGTGGATTGCCAGGTGGTGCCGCTGCTTTGGATAGTTTGCGTATCGTTGCGATTGAGTTTCGAAGACAGCCAGTACTGGCGTGCGCCCACGGTCCACGTCCAGTCATCGGCAAAGCGCCAGTCGTTTTGCGCGAACAGTGAGGTGTTGCTTTGTTCTGCTTCGTTATATGACAGGGTACGGGTTTGCGTATCGAAGAAGCCGGTAGCCGCGGTCTGGCGTGTACTGCCGTCCGTGTCCTGTTTTATTTTGTCATGCTGATACTGAGTGCCAATCACCAGCGTGTTGTTAGCCGGAAGGGAGATATTGCCCTGCAGCGTTACACCCTGGGTATATTGTTTGTCGTTGGTATTGGTTTGATTGCTTACCGTCAGCGCTTTAATCATCGGGCTGGGGATAATCTGGGTCGTTTTGACCCGGTTTTCAAATTTGCGCTCTATTGTCTGGGTGTATGCGTCAAAATGGATGTTCTTCAGGTAATCCCCGTCGGCCGCGTAGTCGTAGAAAAGACCGATTTTCTCGCGTTCCAGCTTAGGAATTTTGACGCTAAAGTCGTCGAACTGACCTTCGGGATCGTCAAACCAGGTTTGAGTGGATAGCTTATAACGGTCGAGTGAGAGCCCAATTTTGTGGCGATCGAGGTTGTAGCCAAGCCACACTCCCTGACCGTTATTACGGAAGTTGGTGTCGGGCAATCTTCCGTCAGGTGTATCGCGATCCCCCTGGTCGGAATAGCTGCCATTGATGCGGTAGTCAAAGTTACCGATGCTTCCCCAGGCTGCCGCTGACTCTTCCCATCCTGCCGTTGCGGAGTTATAAACAGCCTTAACGCTACCACCCAAAGGCTTATCGCCGCCTTTTTTGGTAATAAAGTTCACGACGCCGCCAATTGCCTGCGAACCATAGAGGACAGAATAAGGGCCTTTGACCACTTCAATACGTTCCAGCGCGGATTCGTCAATCAGTAAACCGGCTCCGTAGTTTTGTCCGGCACGTTGGTAGCTGACGACCTGGCCGTCTATCAAAATCAGCACCCGCGAAGAAGCTTCGCCACGGATACGAATTTGTTTCCGACCTGCGAGAGCGTTATCGGTAACTTCGACGCCGGGGATATCTTGTAAATCATCAGCAAGAGAAACGCTGGTGGAGTTTTGTAGCGTCTGGCGATCGATAACCTGAATGGTTGCCGGGCTATCCCAGAGACTACTTTCTGTGCGGTTAGCCGTAACGATCACCGTATCTTCGTCGGACGTTGAACCGTGTGTTGGAGAGGTCGCTGCAAAAGTAGCGCCGGACATGCATAATGTCAGGGCTGAAAGAATAAATGGCCTTTGGTTAATCCGTGGCAACATAAGAGAACCTTTATTGAATGTAAATGATCATCATTATCATTCGCGTTTGTATATAAAATTGTTTCCCTTTGTTCAAGATGAAAGGTGCAGAACCGATACATCTTTTGATTTGAGTCAATTTTGCGTGGTCAATAAATGCTGAAATGTGATCTGAATCGGATATAACAATGTGAATTAAAAGGATTTGTGCATCGCTGTGATGGTGGAAGATGCGCGGGGTTCTTGGGTAAAGGATTACGGCAATGTGGGCTATAATGTGGCTCAGTACCAACAAGATCAGCGGGGGAAATGTGAATATTAGCGATGTTGCGAAAAAAACCGGTTTAACCAGCAAAGCGATACGCTTTTATGAAGAAAAGGGGTTAGTGACGCCGCCGCTGCGTAGCGAAAATGGCTATCGCACATACAACCAACAGCATCTGAATGAGCTTACGCTGTTACGACAGGCACGACAGGTTGGTTTTAACCTGGAAGAGTGCGGCGAGTTGGTGAACCTGTTTAACGATCCGGCGCGTCACAGCGCAGATGTGAAAAAGCGTACGTTAGAAAAGGTGGCGGACATTGAGCGCCATATCAGCGAGCTGCAGGCTATGCGCTTGCATTTGTTGGCGCTGGCGGAGAGTTGCCCTGGCGATGACAGCGCTGAATGCCCGATTATTGATAATCTCTCCGGCTGCTGCCACCATAAAGCGAAGGCTTAACGGGGTGGCGGATTAAGCATAAACACCACAGTGCCGCGGTACCACGGTGATTTCTCAAGCTGCGCTTCAGCCTGCGGGTCCCGGCTACCGTTTTGTACCAGCCCCAGCTTAAATGGAATGCGCAGACGACTGAGGGCGGGCAGATACGCCTGATAATTCGGTACCGTGTGACGTCCCTGATAGCTCTGGACCACCAGTTCATCGACCGCCAGCGCGTTCAGCGTGGCGACGTCGCCCGTTTTTGCCCAATCCAGTAGTCCGGTTACGCCAAGTGCAAACTCGGTCGGTAGCCGTTGGCGTAACTGCTGCAGAAAGTGGGCGTAATCGGCAAGCTGATGGGTCGCCGCGTCAAAATCAACCTGCAGGCCGATGACGTGATTTCCGGCCGCCTGCCAGCGTTGCATCAAGCGTATGATGCGCGCCGGGATCTCCTCCGGTACGTCGAGTGTGGTAAAGCGCACGGTCAACCAGATAGAGGGGAAAGTCAGGCGATTAACCGGCAGTCCTAGACGCTGGAACACCACGTTACCTGAACGAACCAGGACTTCGCCCTGATGCAGATAGACTGTTTGTGCGTTTTTCAGCTCGTCACTGGCCTTCACTCCGGACCATAGCCAGAAGGCCGGATGTTCACGGGCGGCGACGATTTCCGCCGCCTGTGCCTGGCCGAGTAGCAGCGCAGTTACCAGTAGTATTTGAGTTTTTGCGCCCACGGACTTCCCGGATACTGCGTTTTCAGTTGGGTGAACCAGCCTTTACGCTGTAGTTTATCCACTTCCTCACCGCCGCACTCGTTAGAGCCTGACGGCGCATAGCACATGATGGCGCGATACAGCGCAAAGCTCTTATCTTCAACCTCTGCTTTTGGCGATGTGATCACCTGCTGGTAGTAGCTTTGCCTGTCGAACTGGCCGAACGGTTTCTTGCGCGAGATTGCTGATTCAAGCACATCGTTGCCGGAACTGTTTTTCCATAAATCAACGTGGGTTTGCGTAGTGCGGAAAAATTCGCCTAAGCAGTTCAGGGCGTGGGCATCATGTGCTTGTTTGCTCAGAACCGTTACCGTTTCATTGAGGCTGCGACAGGTATAACCGCTCTCGGCAGAGTCGCCGTTCCAGTCGAAAATACTCAGATTAACGTCATCAAACGCTTCGCCAATGACCGGCGGCGTAATGGCGCTGGCCAGTTTTCTGTCATTCAGCCAGTCGTCAAAGCGATGCTCAGTGAGATCCCGCACCAGCAGCGTATGCAGGGCGATGGTACGCTCTTCGTTATTAGGACCGTGGACGGCTTGCTGGCGCAGTAGTTCAGGCGTGGCCTGGGTTTTCAGCACCTGCGAGCGAAAGCGCAGGTTGGTTACTGCGCTTTCCGGGGCGAAAATTGCCGCCACGTCGCCGCTATAAACCAGCGTCGCGGCTAGCTTAGCCTGCACATACTGCTGCTGTTCGTTATCCTGGCTGAGCTTCAGCAATGTCTGCCAGAAATCACGTGCCGTGGTCCATTTCTGCTGGCCCATCAGCGCTTCGCCGTACAGCACCTGTTCGCTGAAGGCCAGCGTATCGTGGGCCGGAAGTTTCTGCGCTGGGGTAACTGCCGAAATAATCGCCGCGTAGTTGCCCGTTGCCAGCCACAGATTCAGCTGCAGATCGCGCCATAGCGGCAGTTTTTGGCTCTGCTCAAACACCGGTTTGCTGGCGTCAAGCTGGGCCTGCGTCAGCGTTGGTTTGTTGTTGTTATTCAGGCGCAATGCGCGCAGCAGTTCGATATAGCTGACAAGCGGCGCATCGGGGAAAGCCTCCACCACGGACTGTTTGTAGAACGCCATGCCGTAGACATTATCGTATTCGATGACGATCTCACGCAGTTGCTGTGCGTCAGCCGACTGCTGGAGCGTCTGCTCATACAACCCCGCCAATTGCGGCCACGCCTGTAAATACCAGTTGATACGACGCAGCATACCGTGCGAGGAAGCGGCGTACAGGCCTTGCGGGTAGTGTTGCAGATAGGCTTGCGCCAGCGTCTGAGCCTGAGAAGCGTCCTCGCGGTTAATTTTTGTGATATCAAAATCGCCGTACTCGCCCACGCTGTTCTGGCTGCTTTTGTTCAACGCCGCACGTATCAGCATGTATTGCGCGGTCTCAGCCAGCCACGGACGATCGCTTTTGGCTAGCTGAGCGAAATCCTGTTCGGCGCTGGCATAATCACCGGCATAAAAACTGGCGGCCGCTGCCAGATAGCTTTTGTAGGACTGAGCTGGAGAATCTGCCGGGAGAGTGGCAAGCGATGACTCAATCTGCTCGCGGGTTGCCCCGGATAACAGTCCTGTGCGCGCCTGGGCCAGGGCCTGACGCTGATTTGCCGTTAACGTTGAGTCGGCCAGCAGTGCGGCAAAAAATGCGCTGACGCTCGCGGTATTATTCGAAACATGACGGTTCTCAAGCTCAGCGTCGTTGACGTTTATTTCGTCTGCGCTAATGTTCAGTTCGGCTATCTGTCGGGACAGGGGGCTGTCTTCGGCAGATACCTGCGCTGCGGCTGGCTGCGGGGCAATGTCATCCCACTGCGGATGATACGCAAAATAGAAATCGCGGGAGCGGGTGATGTCCGCCGGCATCGACTGCACCGGCAGAGCAAATGATTTCTCCTGGCTCAGCAGCCGCAGCAGGTTATCGCGGCTGTCGTTTTCCGGGTTGAAGGTGGGCGTGCCTTTCAGCAGGCAGCTGTCGTCGCTCCATTTGCAGTCTTCCATATCGAAAGAGGCGAATACCTGCGGGGCGGCGATCAATAATGAGCAAAGGGCAAAGGCAAGGGGTGTCTTCCTGACCATAGTCTTATTTCCTGTCTTTTTAGTGTGATACCGCTGTAATAATCAGGGTAATTCCCTCAACGGCAATAACTTCAACCTGCGTTCCGGCGCTCAAATCGTCGCGGGCGCTGACGGGCCATGAGCTGTCGCCGACGCGCATGTGTCCGCGGCCATTGACCAGGGCGGTTTCCAGAATAAATCGACGGCCAACCAACTGCTGCCCGCGCTGGTTAAGATGGCTGTCGGCGGGTTTCTGATCTTGTACACGCCTTGCCAGCCACTTCCACCACAGCCAGGCCGCCAGCAGGGTGAGTACGGCGAACATCGCCCCCTGCCACGCCCAGTCAAGCGGGATAAGCCACACCACCAGGCCGGTAATCACCGCCGCCACGCCGCTCCACAGCAGATAGCCGTTACCGCCCAGCATCTCGGCGGCGAGTAGCAGACCGCCGAGGCTGAGCCAGAAGATGTGCGGGTGCACCAGAATCATCGCTATCATGATTTTTTCCGTTCGCTGGCGCTGTCTTTCACCAGTTCGGCGATCCCGGCAATAGACCCCATCAGGCTGCTGGCATCCAGCGGCATCATCACCACTTTGCTGTTATTCGACGAACCGATGTGCTGCAGCGCTTCGGTGTATTTCTGCGCCACGAAGTAGTTCACGGCCTGAATATCCCCGGCGGCAATGGCCTCCGAAACCATCTGCGTCGCGCGGGCCTCGGCTTCTGCGGAACGTTCACGCGCTTCAGCCTGTAAAAATGCCGACTGGCGTTCACCTTCCGCTTTGAGGATTTTCGACTGTTTCTCACCTTCGGCCTTGACGATTTCTGCCTGACGGATCCCTTCCGCTTCAAGAATATAGGCGCGCTTGGTACGTTCGGCTTTCATCTGCGCGTTCATGGCGTCGATAAGTTCTGCTGGGGGACGCACATCGCGGATTTCAATACGGGTGATTTTAATGCCCCAGGGATTAGTGGCCTCATCAACGATATGCAGCAGGCGCGTGTTGATGTTGTCACGCTGGGAGAGCATTTCATCGAGTTCCATCGAGCCGAGAACGGTACGAATGTTGGTCATGGTCAGGTTGATGATCGCCAGTTCCAGGTTGCTGACCTCATAAGCCGCTTTTGGCGCGTCGATCACCTGAATAAAGCAGACGGCATCGATCGCGACGTTGGCGTTGTCTTTGGAGATGACTTCCTGAGAGGGGATATCAAGCACCTGTTCCATCATGTTGATCTTACGACCGATGCGGTCCATGAACGGTACAACAAGGTTTAAACCCGGTTGCAGGGTTTTGGTGTAACGGCCAAAACGCTCGACCGTCCACTGATATCCCTGCGGGACGATTTTGACGCCAGCACCGACGATGACCAGCGCGACAAAAATGAGAATAGGAATAAAAATGAGCATTGATGAAACCTCCTGTTGTGTTGTCCTTTACTGCCTCATTAGTCAAATTATACCCGATTTATCAAGGTGGGCTCCCCTATAATAAATTACAGGGATAGACTGTCTGCACGAAAGAGGTAAAAAAGGGATTGGTAATGGAAGAAAGCAGCATTCTGCTTCAGTTAAAAAATGTCGCATGGCAGGCAGGGGCGACGCAGGTTCTCAATAACATCTGTTTTAATCTCCGGGCCGGAGAATTTAAGCTGATTACCGGCCAGTCTGGTTGCGGTAAAAGTACGTTACTCAAGATAGTGGCGTCATTAATTAGCCCGACTGCCGGTGAAATTCTCTTTGAGGGCAAGGAGATAAACACTCTTAAGCCTGAAACATATCGCCAGCAGGTCTCTTATTGTGCGCAAACGCCCGCGTTGTTTGGTGACACCGTTTACGACAACCTCATTTTCCCCTGGCAAATCCGCGATAAACGTCCGGATCCGGATGTGTTTCTTGCCGATCTGGCCCGTTTTGAGCTACCCGAAACGATCCTCAAAAAAAATATCAATGAGCTGTCTGGCGGCGAAAAGCAACGCGTCTCATTAATTCGTAATTTACAGTTTCTGCCAAAAATCCTGCTGCTTGATGAAATTACCAGCGCGCTGGATGAAGCCAATAAACGGAATGTGAACGAATTAATTCACCACTATGTTCGCGATAAGAATATTGCTGTGCTGTGGGTGACGCACGACAAAGATGAAATTAATCATGCGGATAATGTCATAACCCTTCAACCGCACGCCGGGGAAATGCAGGAAGTAAGCAATGAACGAGCATAATATTACCAATGAATCACTGGCGTTAGCGATGATGCTGGTGGTGGTCGCGATACTGATCAGCAACAAAGAAAAACTGGCGCTGGAAAAAGATATTCTCTGGAGCGTTTGCCGGGCGGTGGTTCAGCTTATTATCGTTGGCTATGTGCTGAAATATATTTTCGGCGTTAACCACAGCATTCTAACCTTATTGATGGTGCTGTTTATCTGTTTCAACGCGGCCTATAACGCGCAAAAGCGCAGTAAATATATTGATAAAGCTTTTCTCTCGTCATTTATCGCCATCACGGCGGGGGCGGGGTTAACGCTGGCGGTGCTGGTTCTGTCAGGCTCTATCGAGTTTACCCCAATGCAGGTGATCCCAATTTCCGGCATGATTGCAGGCAACGCGATGGTTGCGGTAGGGCTGTGTTACAACAATCTGGGGCAGCGGTTTAACAGCGAACAGCAGCAAATTCAGGAAAAACTCAGCCTCGGTGCGACGCCGAAAGTGGCCTCCGCGCCGCTGATTCGCGACAGTATTCGCGCTTCGCTTATCCCGACGATCGATTCAGCGAAGACCGTGGGACTGGTGAGTTTACCGGGGATGATGTCCGGGTTGATCTTTGCAGGTATTGATCCGGTAAAAGCGATTAAGTATCAGATTATGGTGACGTTTATGCTGCTTTCGACCGCCAGTCTGTCAACCATTATCGCCTGCTACCTGACCTATCGGAAGTTCTATAATTCACGTCACCAACTGGTGGTGACGCATTTGAAAAAAACCTAATGGAGTACCGGATGGCGCGGGCCTACGGGGAGATTGTAGGCCCGATTAGCGCAAGCGCCATCAGGCAAATGCAGCGGATTAGTACAACAGCGCGTACAGCTGGCGGCGGTATTTCGAGGCCAGCGCATCGCCGGTGCCCAGTGCGGCAAGGATCTCCTGGAAGGTTTTACGCGCCTGACCGTCGGCTGCAGTGAGATCTTTCTTCAGGTGACTGAACAGCAATTCCAGCGATTCCTCGTTACGTCCGACCTGGTGTAACTGAATGGCCAGTTGAGTTGCCAGCGCCGCATCCTGTGGATTGCTGGCGACCTGCTGCTGCAACTGTTGGATTTCAGGTGTATCAGCCGCCTGCTTCAGCAGTTCGATCTGTGCCACCAGCCCCTGATAACGGGTGTCCTGATCCTGCAACGGGATAGTTTTCAGCACCGCTTCGGCTTCGTCAGAACGGTTCAGGGCGATTTGCGTTTCCGCCAACAGCAGACCAATTTCGCTGCTCTGGTTGGAGATCTGCCAGGCTTCTTTCAGCAGCGGCAGCGCATCAGCGTGATTGCCGGCTTCGATGAACTCGATCGCCTGGCGCGCTTTCAACTCTTCTTCGCTAGGTAACACTTTCTCCAGCAGCGCGCGAATAACTTCTTCCGGCTGCGGGCCCTGGAATCCATCTACCGGCTGACCGTTCTGGAACAGATAAACCGTGGGGATCGCGCGCAGACCAAACTGGGAGGCGATCATCTGCTCGGCGTCGCAGTCTAACTTGGCGAGAATAAACTGACCGTTGTACTGAGCAACAAGGCTCTCCAGTACCGGCGTTAATTGCAGACAATGCTGGCTGCGCTCAGACCAAAAATAGAACAGGACCGGCGTGGTCATCGACTGTTCAAGGGTCTGCTGGAGGTTCGATTCGTTAATGTTAACAATATTCTGTGTGGACATGGAGTTACTCTCTTTTGTCGATTTCTTGTTACATGGGGGCTGACGCGCGTGCTTCAACTCAACCGTGTAAAATTTTGTCCATTATGCGGCCTGGCAACAGGCGCTTCAGTAGCATAACTGCCCAGGTCACCAGCGTAACCGGATAACGCAGCTTTGGTTTGTCGCTCTCAAACGCATGACGCACTTTGGCGACAACCGCTTGTGGCTCCAGCGTAAAACGCGCGGCAATTCCGGGGTTTTCCACGGGAGCATCGCTCTGGGTCTGGTTGACGTTTTCGGTAAAGCGGGTGCGAATAGGGCCAGGCTCAATCAGGCTGACCTTAATCCCGCTGTGGCGCAGCTCCATACGCAGCGCGTCGGACCAGGCTTCCAGCGCATATTTGCTGGCGGCATAGGCCCCGCGCCCCGGCGTTGAGATCAATCCCATTACCGACGAGGTCATCACAATTCGTCCTTCGCCGTGGGGTAGCATGGCGGGTAACAGGCGCATGGTAAGCTGATGTGCGCCAAAGAAGTTGGCGGAAAACTGCTGTTCCATCTGCTCGCGGCTGATGGTGGGCAGTGGGCCATAGACGCCGTATCCGGCGTTGTTAAAGATCCCATACAAACGATTATCGGTCAGGGCGATCACCTCATCAGCCGCGCGATCTACGCTCTCGGGTGAATCCAGATCCAGCAATATGCCGGTGAATCCCATGCTGTTCATACGCGCCACATCGTCAGGTTTGCGACAGCCCGCCAGAATTTGAAAACCCTGGCGCTTTAGCTCAAGCGCGCTTTCCAGACCGATTCCGCTGGAACATCCTGTTATTAAGACCGATTTTTGCATAACTTTACCTGTCAGGATCTCCGTTGTTTTACGAGTCGTGATTTACTAGAGGAGTGAGATGTTGCGCCATCCAGTCGGCAATAAACGGCTGGGCGTCACGGTTAGGATGAATACCATCATCCTGCATCCACTGGGGTTTCAGATAAACCTCTTCCATAAAAAAGGGCAGCAGAGGTATATCAAACTCTTTGGCGAGTTTTGGATAAATCGCGCTAAAGCTTTCATTATAACGGCGACCGTAGTTTGCCGGCAGACGAATTTGCATCAGCAGCGGTTCGGCATTTGCTGCTTTCACATCCTGCAGAATCGTGCGCAGGGTTTGTTCGGTTTGCGCAGGCGCAAAACCGCGCAGACCGTCGTTGCCGCCAAGTTCGACCAGCACCCAGCGCGGCTGGTGCTGCTTCAGTAATGCAGGCAGACGGGCCAGACCCTGCTGCGAGGTGTCGCCGCTAATACTGGCATTCACCACCGGCGTTTTGGTTTGCCATTTATCATTAAGTAGCGCAGGCCACGCGGCGCTGGCGGACATACGGTATCCGGCGCTCAGGCTGTCACCCAGAATTAATAACGTGTCCGCTGCGGCGGCGCGGAAAGTTAACAGGACCAGGAACAGGAAAGGCCAATGCCAGCGGAAAACATTGTTGAAGTTCATCATCTTAAGAAATCCGTCGGTCAGGGTGATCATGAGCTATCCATCCTTACCGGAGTTGAACTGGTTGTCAAACGCGCCGAGACCATTGCGCTGATTGGCGAGTCGGGTTCAGGAAAATCCACACTGCTGGCGATCCTCGCCGGGCTGGACGATGGCACCAGCGGTGAAGTCAGCCTGGTGGGGCAGGCGCTGCACACCATGGATGAAGAAGCCCGGGCACAGCTGCGGGCGCGACACGTGGGTTTTGTCTTCCAGTCATTCATGTTAATTCCGACCCTTAACGCGCTGGAAAACGTCGAGTTGCCCGCGTTGTTGCGCGGCGAAAACAGCGGAAAAAGTCGCGACGGGGCAAAAACGTTGCTGGAGCAACTGGGGCTGGGAAAACGTCTTGATCATCTTCCGGCCCAGCTTTCCGGTGGGGAGCAGCAGCGCGTGGCGCTGGCGCGGGCGTTTAACGGTCGTCCTGACGTGCTGTTTGCCGATGAACCGACGGGCAATCTGGACCGCCAGACCGGAGACAAAATCGCCGACCTGCTGTTTTCTCTGAACCGGGAACATGGCACCACCCTGATTCTGGTGACCCATGATTCTCAACTGGCGGCGCGTTGCGATCGGCGTTTACGCCTGGTGAACGGACAGTTGCAGGAGGAGGCATGATTGCACGCTGGTTCTGGCGCGAATGGCGCTCGCCTTCATTACTGATTGTCTGGCTGGCGCTGAGCCTGGCCGTGGCCTGCGTGCTGGCGCTGGGCAATATCAGCGATCGTATGGAAAAGGGGCTGAGCCAGCAAAGCCGTGAGTTTATGGCGGGAGATCGGTCGCTGCAAAGTTCGCGTACCGTGCCGAAAGCGTGGATTGACGAGGCGCGACAGCGTGGCCTGAAAGTGGGCGAACAGCTGACCTTTGCCACTATGACCTTTGCCCGGGATACGCCGCAGTTGGCGAACGTCAAAGCGGTGGATGATGTGTATCCGATGTATGGCACGTTGCAAACCAATCCGCCGGGACTGAAACCTCAGCCAGGCTCGGTACTGCTGGCTCCGCGTCTGATGGCGTTGCTGAACTTAAAAATCGGTGATTCCATCGACGTGGGTGATGCCACGCTGCGCATCGCCGGGGAAGTGGTGCAGGAGCCGGACGCCGGTTTCAATCCGTTCCAGATAGCGCCGCGCCTGATGATGAACATGGCGGATGTCGAAAAAACGGCGGCGGTCCAGCCGGGGAGCCGTGTGACCTGGCGCTATAAATTTGGCGGGACACCGCAGCAACTGGAAGCCTATGAAAAATGGCTGCTCCCGCAGTTAAAGCCTGAACAGCGCTGGTATGGGCTGGAGCAGGATGAAGGGGCGCTGGGGAAATCACTGGAGCGTTCGCAACAGTTCCTGCTGCTGTCGGCGCTGCTAACCCTGCTGCTGGCGGTCGCTGCGGTTGCCGTGGCGATGAGCCATTACTGCCGCAGTCGTTACGATCTGGTGGCTATTCTGAAAACCCTTGGCGCGGGCAGAGCACAGTTGCGCAGGCTGATTGTTGGTCAATGGCTGATGGTGCTGGCGCTGTCTGGCGTGACCGGAGGGTTATTCGGGCTGTTGTTTGAACGCGTGCTGGTGGTATTACTTAAGCCGGTACTGCCCGGCGAACTGCCGCCTGCCAGTCCCTGGCCGTGGCTATGGGCATTAGGCACCATGACGGTCATTTCTCTGCTGGTGGGGTTACGCCCTTACCGTTTGCTGCTGGCGACTCAGCCAGTGCGGGTACTGCGCCGTGACGTGGTGGCAAACATCTGGCCGCTGAAGTTTTATTTGCCGGTGGTATTGATAGTCGTGATTGCCCTGCTCGCCGGACTGATGGGCGGAAGTCCGCTGCTGTGGGCCGTGCTGGCCGGAGCGGTAGTGCTGGCGCTTTTGTGCGGGGTGCTCGGCTGGATGCTGCTCAACGTGCTGCGTGGCCTGACGCTCACCTCGCTGCCGCTGCGTTTAGCGGTCAGTCGGCTGTTGCGCCAGCCGTGGTCAACGCTCAGTCAGCTGTCGGCATTTTCGCTTTCCTTTATGTTGCTGGCGCTGCTGCTGGTACTGCGTGGCGACCTGCTCGACCGCTGGCAGCAGCAAATGCCGCCGGAAAGCCCGAACTATTTTCTCATCAACATTGCCACCGAACAGGTGGTTCCACTCAAGGCTTTCCTGGCTGAGCATCAGGTGATCCCGGAATCGTTCTATCCGATTGTGCGGGCGCGTCTGACGGCTATAAATGAGAAGCCGACCGAAGGCAATCACGATGAGGCGCTGAACCGTGAGCTTAATCTGACCTGGCAGGATACCCGACCGGATCATAACCCGATCGTTGCCGGAAGCTGGCCGCCAAAAGCGGGCGAAGTCTCGATGGAAGAGGGGCTGGCGAAACGGCTGAACGTCAAGCTTGGCGATCGGGTGACCTTTATGGGCGATACCCAGGATTTCAGCGCCACGGTCAGCAGTCTGCGCAAAGTGGACTGGGAAAGCCTGCGCCCCAACTTCTTCTTTATCTTTCCCTCCGGCGCGCTGGACGCTCAGCCGCAAAGCTGGTTAACCAGCTTTCGCTGGGAGAACGGCAACGGCATGCTGACGCAGCTTAACCGCGAATTCCCGACTATCAGCCTGCTGGATATTGGCGCAATCCTCAAACAGGTGAGCCAGGTGCTGGAGCAGGTGAGCCGGGCACTGGAGGTGATGGTGGTGCTGGTTACCGCTTGCGGTATGTTGCTGCTATTGGCGCAGGTCCAGGTCGGAATGCGTCAGCGTCATCAGGAACTGGTGGTCTGGCGCACGCTGGGCGCGGGTAAGAAGCTGCTGCGTACCACGCTATGGTGCGAGTTCGCCATGCTCGGGATGGTCGCCGGACTGGTGGCTGCCATCGGCGCGGAAACCGCACTGGCGGTGCTGCAAACCCGAGTGTTTGATTTTCCGTGGGAGCCAGACTGGCGACTGTGGGTCGTGTTGCCGCTTTGTGGGGCATTGTTGCTCTCGTTATGCGGCGGATGGCTCGGTTCACGTCTGCTAAAAGGCAAAGCGCTGTTCCGTCAATTCAGTAGTTAATTCATATTCGTGATGATTACGCACCGGTTTTTTAAATCGGTGCGTTTTTTATCTATGTAGCACAAATTGATAACTCATTGATATTTAACAGCACAGAACAATAAAAACCCGACAACACGAGTGTATTAATAAACGTTAATATTTGTATGCTGAATAATTGGCAGGCTATCTATCAAGGTACAAATAATGACTATAAAAAAAACGGCGCTGGCGGTATCGATCGGCGCAGCAGTGGCATTAACGACGTTCGCCTCCCAGGCGGAAATCACGGTCCTGAAACAAGATCCACAGGCGGGCAACCCGCTGAGCCGTCTTAACTTCACCATTGGCGGGAGTATTCGTCCGCAGTTCCAGAATATGGCCGGTGATGATGGTAAGAATGGCTACAAACGTAATGGTTTCGACGGCGGGACGCGTTTCCGCTTCGCCGCTGATTACTATCTGTTTGATGACATCAGCTGGGTGAGTTATTACGAGCTGGGCGTTAACTTCCCGGCAATGTTCAACTGGGATAATCACTATGCTAACGGCGCCAACGATACCACGCGTCGTATGTTGTACACCGGTCTGAAGAGCGCGACCTGGGGTACGCTGACCTTCGGTCAACAGAACAGCATTTACTATGATGTGGTTGGTGCGAAAACGGATATCTGGGACTACGACATGATCGGTCAGGCACCAGGTAACGGTATCAATGGCGACTATGACGGTTCCTATCGTACGCGTAAATCACTGAAGTATAAGAAAACGGTTGGCGATGTTGATCTCTACGCGTCTTATCTGTTCAGTGATGATTACAACCCGAACAACGGTCTGCGCTACAAGCGTAAAGGCGGTGGCTCGCTGGGTGTGGATTATCACATCACCGATGACCTGACCTGGGGTACGGCGTGGAACTACACCCGCGCGGAAATGCGTGGCGACACCAGCAAAACCTACGATCAAAACATCGTCGGTACCGCGCTGAGCTGGAAACCGGACAACTGGACCTTCTCGATGGGCGGCGGTTGGTATCAAAACTTCATGACCACCAAAAAAGTCTCTGTTAACGATTACTTTGCCGGTGATGCCTGGGGTCTGGAATACTTCGCGGGTTACACCTTCCCGGTTGGTCAGTATGCGCTGAAATCCGTTCAACCCTACGTTATGGGCGACCGTATTGAATACGTGAATGGTCGTAACTACCTGCGTACCGACAATGGTGTGGGTATCAGCTTCCAGCTGGACTACGGTTTCCGTGTGGATTACGAACACGTCTTCACCTCCAGCACCGACAATCTGGGTGATATGAACCTGGTTCGTCTGCGTTACGACTTCTAAGTCAATTTCCCTGCCAAAACCGGGTAACCAGAAGGTTATCCGGTTTTTTACTATCCTTTGCTGAAAAACACATTAGTACCTTCAACGTACATTCAACGACATATCCCGCAACATCATGAAATAATTTCAAGGACAGCAGGTTGTGATCTGTGTCATGTTAACAATCAGCCTGTTAACAGGCCAACAAGAACAACGCCGCAAGAACGGCGTGAGACATGACACCACAACGTTAAAATGGAGAAATTATGGGATTGCGTCAGAGTTTACGCGTCGCGACCGGAGCGCTGTTACTGGCCTGTGGATTACAACTTGCTCATGCGAACAGTGACCCGCATACCATCGTGTTTGGCGTCGCACCTGGTCCGTACGGCGATATGGTGAAACAGGCCATTGCCCCTACGCTGAAAGAGAAAGGCTATAAGGTAGTGGTGCGCGAATTCAGCGACTACGTGCAGCCGAACATGGCGCTTTCCAACGGCAGTATTGATGCCAACTTGTTCCAGCACTCGCTCTACTTTGACAAATTCACCGCTGATAAAGGACTGAAGCTGAGCAAGCTGATTGTGGTCCCGACGGCCGGGATGGGTTTTTACTCACATAAAATCAAAAGCCTGGATGAGTTAAAAAAAGGGGATGTGATCACGCTTTCCAATGATCCAACCAATCTGGCTCGCGGTCTGCGTTTCCTGCAGTCTATTGGCCTTATTACCATCAAAGACACTATCGATCCGACTAAAGCCTCTGAGCGCGATATCGCCAGCAACCCGAAAGGGCTGGTGTTTAAACCGCTGGAAGCGGCACAACTGCCGCGTACCCTGGACGGTGTGACCGGCGCGCTGGTCAACGGTAACTTTGCTGTGGCGGCAAAACTGGATCTCGCCAGTGCCATCAAGCAAGAGCATCTTGACGAAAATCTGAAAAATATCATAGCGGTACGCAGTGAAGATGCAGATAAACCGTTCGCGAAAGATATTGTGGCGGCGGTGAAATCTCCGGCTTATCGCGCGGTGATCGACGATCCGCAAAATATTTACAGCGCCTTCCAGAAACCGGAATGGATGTCGGCAGCCCAATAATCGCTGCGCACAAGGTTAACAGGGGCAGCGGCGACTGCCCTTTTCGCATTTCTGAGGTGGCTATGATTGAGATAGAAAAGGTTTGCGTGGATTTTAGCGCAGGCCGTGGACCATCAACCCGGGCGGTTGATGACGTCAGCTTGCGCATAGGCGCAGGCGAGATATTTGGCATTGTCGGGACCAGCGGCGCGGGGAAAAGTACGCTGCTGCGCACCCTGAACGCCTTAACGCGACCAAGCCTGGGAAGCGTAAAGGTTAACGGCGTAGAAATTTCCGCGCTGGAAGGGGCGCAACTACGTAAAGCCCGTCAGCGTATTGGGATGATTTTTCAGCATTTTAATCTGATGCATACCCGTACCGTGGCGCAAAACGTCGCTTTCAGCCTGAAAGCTGCCGGATGGGAGCGCAGTAAAATTGGCCCACGCGTCAGCGAAATCCTGACGCTGGTGGGGCTGTCTGACAAGGCGAACCGCTTTCCTGTGCAGCTCAGCGGCGGGCAAAAGCAGCGCGTTGGTATTGCCCGTGCGATTGCCAATCACCCGGATGTGCTGCTGTGTGATGAACCGACCTCTGCGCTGGATCTGGAAACGTCGGCCACTATTCTGGCATTGCTTAAGCAGATCAACCAACAGCTGGGGATCACGATCGTGCTGATCACTCACGAGATGAACGTGATCAAATCGATTTGCGATCGTGTGGCGGTGATGTCCGGCGGCAAGGTGGTGGAGTCCGGTGAGGTGTTTGAGGTTTTTGCTCACCCGCAGCACGCTTTCACGCAGCAACTGGTGTCGCATACCCTCAATCTGACGCTACCCGAACGCTTGCGCCAGCATTTGCCTGGCCAGTTGCTGAAAATTCTGTTCATCGGCGATTCGGCGGAACAGCCGGTGTTGTCAGAAGTCGCGGTTAAATTTGGTGTGGCGGTGAACATTCTGCACGGCAAAATTGAATATATCGGCGAGCGTGCGCTGGGGATTCTGGTGGTGCAACTGACCGCGCCGCATAACCCTTCTGCGGTGGATGTCGCCGTGGAGCATATTCGTCAACGCACGGCACAGGTGGAGGTGATTCGTGGATGATTTATTGCCTGATTTGACGCTGGCGTTTAATGAAACCTTTCAGATGCTAAGCATCTCTACGGTGCTGGCGATTATTGGCGGTCTGCCGCTCGGTTTTCTTATTTTCGTCACCGACCGGCATTTATTCTGGCAAAACCGTTTTGTGTATCTGCTCAGCTCCGTGCTGGTGAATATCATCCGTTCGGTGCCGTTTGTGATCCTGCTGGTGCTGCTGCTGCCGCTCACCCAGTTTTTACTCGGAAATACCATTGGGCCGATTGCGGCCTCGGTCCCGCTCTCGGTGGCGGCAATCGCTTTTTATGCCCGTCTGGTCGACAGCGCACTGCGTGAAGTCGATAAAGGCATTATTGAAGCGGCGGAAGCCTTTGGCGCCAGCCCGATGCGTATCATCTGCACCGTTCTGTTACCTGAAGCGAGCGCGGGTCTGCTGCGTGGGTTGACGATAACGCTGGTGAGTCTGATCGGTTACTCCGCGATGGCTGGAATCGTTGGCGGCGGTGGGGTAGGCGACCTGGCGATTCGCTTTGGTTATTACCGCTATGAAACCCAGGTCATGATCGTCACCGTGGTGGCGCTGATTATTCTGGTGCAGGTCGTTCAGGTGCTGGGCGACTGGCTGGCGAAACGCGCGGATAAGCGCGACAGACACTGATCACTGTGCGTTAAGCCAGTCGGCAGCGTCCTGCCATGTGCCGCGAAAGACGACTTTCGCGGCTTTCTTTTCCAGTTGATAACGATACATCGGGTCGTAATACTCGTTGAGCAACGGTACCAGCCAGCCCATATGGGCGTCGGTACTGCCCGTCGCTTGCTGTTCGCGCAGAGCCACGTCGAGCAGGGCGGTCAGCTCGGCAAAACGTTGTAAACCCAGACGGCGGCGAATAGCAAACAGGCCGTGGTGCAGATACTCGCTATACTCCTGCCAGCCCTGACTCTCGCCATAAGCATGGGTAAAATCGTGGTGCATCCGCACGAAATACTCTTCACGCAGTCGCTCCAGACGACGCTCAAAAGGATCGTCCACCACTGCAATAGATGCCTGGGTCATGCGTTCACGCAGGCACTCAGGCAGATGATTAGCCCCGATCATGCGGCCTTCATCTTCCAGTACCCACAGACGCAGATCCTGACGGCTGTCGGTTCTGAGCATTTCGACCGCCAGCAGGTTTTCAAAACTCGCCTGACTCAACTGCGGTTCAACGGTGCGACCAAACGAGGAACCGCGATGGTGCGCCAGACCTTCGAGATCCACGCCGTTCGGCTGCTGTTGCACCAGCTGCGTTTTACCGTTCCCGGTACAGCCGCCAATTAAGACGATCGGCTTTTGCACTAATTCTTCCGTCAGCTGAATCGCCGCCTGACGCAGGGCTTTGTAGCCGCCGTGTATCAGCGGGTAGTCAATCCCGGACTCGTGTAGCCACTGCTGCACAATGTGCGAACGCTGACCGCCGCGCGCGCAGCATAAATAACCCGCAGGATTTTGACGACAGGCATCCAGCCAGGCCTTCATACGTTGTTGGCGAGTCTCGCCGCAGACCAGTTGATGGCCGAGCGTGAGGGCTGCCTCGGGTCCCTGACGTTTATAACAGGTACCCACGGCGGCACGTTCGTCATCGTTCATTAGGGGAAGGTTGATTGCGCCCGGCATTGCGCCTTGCAGAAATTCGACGGGGGCGCGTACATCGATTATAGGCGTACCAGCGAGCAAAATTGCGCGATAGTCCTGTGCTGTTTGTGTGTCTTGCATAGTAAAAAACGAAACCTCAAATCATCCTGTGTACTATTTTACGCGCCAAATGAGAGGATGACTTGATTTTCAATCGCGTGCATTGTTGAAAATTGCTAAAAATCCGGCGATTTCCGGTTTTCGCTGGGTAAACAGCGCCACAATATCTTCTACGGCCTTACCCGCGCCAAACTTATGCCACGCGAGGCTTAAGGGGGAAGGGGGACGCATGGTCGGGATGATACTGCTGACCAGTTGGCCGCTATCTAGTAACGGTTGGCAGAGCGGCTGCGGAACGAATCCAATACCCACACCCGCAAGATGCGCCGCAATCTTGGTTTCCATGTCCGGTACGATGATCTCCTTTTGACCGGGAAGACGCCATGCGACCCGTTTGGTCAGGGTCCGCGCGCTGTCCTCAATGTTAATTGCCGGAAAGCGGCGCAACTGCGCTTCCGTTAATGAGCCGCTGACGTCTGCTAGTGGATGATCCGCTGACATGACAAATCGCCACTGAACAGAACCCAAAGGATCGAGGGTAAAGGTGTTTGCCATCGGTTCCGTGCCGGTTACGCCGATAGCCAGCGAGAATCCTTCGTACAAGAGTGAATCCCATACGCCCATATAAATTTGCCGGGAAAAGTGAAACTGAGTAAAGGGGTAGCGGGCGTTAAGCCAGGATAACAGGCGAGCGACGGCTTCAGGGCTGTACAGCAGGTTGTTGACCACAATATTCACCTGGCGTTCTACGCCGTCATTCACTTGCTGTAATTCGCTGGGCATGCTGTCCAGCCAGGCGAGCCAGTCTTTTGCCTGGGAAAGAAGGTGAGAACCTGCGGCGGTTAACGTCACGCTTCGGGTGGTGCGAAAAAACAGCGCGACGCCGGTATTTTCTTCCAGAAGCTTAATGCGGTAACTGATGGTGGCCGTGGTTTTACACAAGCGATCCGCTGCCCGGGAGAAACTTCCCGTTTCGGCGACGCCGATAAAGGTACGTAGTGTTTCCGGGTCAAACATTTTCAGCTACTCCCTAAATGATCATCTGCAAGCCTGATTTCTTGTTCTCTGATTTATAAGTATTTTTGCATAATGACCTTGTTTAAATTGTGGTCTAAATCTAGTTTTGGAAAATTTTTCCAATTTTTGTGTTGATGTTAAATCACGAAGGTTTTAGATTGCATGGTATTGAAGCCGCTAAGTGTTCTGACTGCGGTTCAGCGGAATTCAGTTACAAGGAAATGATGATGAAACTAGAGGTACTACCGTTAAATCAGCACGCGTTCAGCGCCTATGGCGATGTGATAGAAACTCATAAACGTGATTTTTTTCATATCAATGATGGGCTCGTTGAACGTTATCACGACCTGGCCAATGTGGAGATACTTAAGCAGGATCGCACGCTCATCAGTATCAACCGCGCGCAACCAGCAGCGATGCCGATTGTTGTGCATGAACTGGAGCGCCATCCGCTAGGCACTCAGGCATTTATGCCTATGAATGGCGAAGCGTTTGTAGTGATTGTCGCGCTCGGCGAGGACAAACCTGACCTTTCCACTTTAAAAGCCTTTATCACCAATGGCCAACAGGGTGTGAATTACCACCGAAATGTCTGGCATCACCCGCTGTTTGCCTGGCAAACCGTGACCAATTTTCTGACCATCGATCGTGGTGGTAGCGATAATTGTGATGTTGAAAGTATCCCGGCACATGAGCTCTGTTTTGCGTGACGCTATCGGCCTTCTTGCTTAATATGCGCATATTGTTCATTGTTTATGCTCATATTTTGGGCCGGAGTAAACGTAGTGGAGACGGAAGTAAGACGGCGCGGCAGGCCTGGACAGGCGGAGCCGGTTGCGCAGAAAGGCGCTCAGGCGCTTGAGAGAGGCATTGCGATTTTGCAGTATCTCGAAAGAAGTGGAGGCAGTTCGTCAGTTAGCGATATTTCCGGCAGTCTGGATTTACCGCTCTCCACGACTTTTCGCCTGTTGAAGGTTTTACAGGGTGCTGATTTTGTCTATCAGGACAGCCAGTTAGGCTGGTGGCACATCGGTTTAGGCGTATTCAATGTGGGCTCTGCGTATATTCATAATCGCGACGTCCTGTCGGTAGCCGGACCGTTTATGCACCGATTAATGCTGCTGTCAGGCGAAACGGTTAATGTCGCAATTCGCAATGGCACCGAAGCGGTGTTGATTGGTCAGAAGGAGTGCAAATCGATGGTCAGAATGTGCGCACCTTTAGGCAGTCGTATGCCGTTACATGCTTCCGGCGCGGGAAAAGCGCTGCTTTATCCGTTGATGGAAGAAGAGCTAATGGACATCATCGTGAAAACGGGTTTGCAGCAATTTACGCCAACCACGTTGGTGGATTTTCCTACTCTGCTGCGCAATCTGGAAATGGCGCGTGAGAATGGGTATATCGTCGATCACGAAGAACATGTTATTGGATTGAATTGCATTGCATCAGCTATCTATGATGATGTAGGCAGTGTCGTTGCTGCCATCTCTATTTCGGGGCCCGCATCCAGACTGACGGAAGATCGTTTTATCAGTCAGGGGGAGCTGGTACGGGATACTGCACGAGATATCAGTACGGCTCTGGGTTTAAAAGCCCCCGTAGCTTAAGTCGCAACCCGCTCAGAGGAGCGGGACTTTTTTGGATTTTTTCAAAGTTGGAAAGTTTTTCCAATTAATAGAGGTAGAAAGAAAATGGCAAAAATGAGAGCCGTTGACGCGGCAATGTATGTGCTGGAAAAAGAAGGTATCACCACCGCATTTGGGGTTCCTGGAGCGGCAATTAACCCGTTCTATTCCGCAATGCGTAAGCACGGAGGCATCCGTCACATTCTGGCTCGTCATGTTGAAGGCGCTTCCCATATGGCGGAAGGCTATACGCGTGCGACGGCAGGAAACATTGGCGTTTGCCTTGGCACTTCTGGTCCGGCAGGCACTGATATGATCACTGCGCTGTATTCCGCCTCTGCTGATTCTATTCCAATTTTATGCATCACCGGTCAGGCACCTCGCGCTCGCCTGCATAAGGAAGATTTTCAGGCTGTTGATATTGAATCTATTGCCAAACCGGTCAGCAAAATGGCGGTAACAGTGCGTGAAGCCGCACTGCTTCCCCGGGTTTTGCAGCAGGCATTCCATGTCATGCGCTCTGGTCGTCCTGGTCCGGTATTGATCGATTTACCTTTTGATATTCAGGTTGAAGAAATCGAATTCGATCCCGACATGTATGAACCGCTGCCAGTCTACAAGCCTGCAGCCAGCCGCAAACAGATTGAGAAAGCGTTGGAAATGCTGATTCAGGCTGAGCGTCCGGTCATCGTGGCTGGGGGCGGGGTGATTAATGCTGATGCCAGCGAATTGCTGCAACGTTTTGCAGAATTAACCAACGTACCGGTAATTCCTACGCTGATGGGCTGGGGATGCATCCCGGACGATCATGAGTTAATGGCCGGAATGGTGGGGTTGCAAACGGCGCATCGGTACGGAAACGCCACGCTGCTGGCCTCCGATATGGTGTTCGGTATTGGTAACCGCTTTGCTAACCGACACACAGGCTCCGTCGCGAAATATACCGAAGGGCGCAAAATCATTCATATCGATATTGAACCGACGCAAATTGGCCGCGTCCTGTGCCCGGATTTAGGAATCGTTTCGGATGCCAAAGCTGCGCTAACTTTGCTGATTGACGTTGCTCAGGAGATGCAGAAAGCCGGTCGTTTACCTTGCCGGAATACCTGGGTTGATGAATGTCAGCAGCGTAAGCGGACGCTACTGCGTAAAACCCACTTCGACAATGTCCCGGTTAAACCGCAGCGTGTTTATGAAGAGATGAATAAAGCCTTTGGTCGTGATGTTTGCTACGTCACCACCATTGGGTTATCGCAAATTGCCGCTGCGCAAATGCTGCACGTATTTAAGGATCGTCATTGGATCAACTGCGGTCAGGCAGGCCCTCTTGGCTGGACGCTGCCGGCGGCATTAGGGGTTTGTGTGGCTGACCCAATGCGTAACGTTGTTGGGATTTCCGGTGATTTTGACTTCCAGTTCCTGATCGAAGAACTGGCGGTGGGCGCACAGTTCAACATTCCTTACATCCATGTGCTGGTCAACAACGCTTATCTCGGCCTGATTCGCCAGTCGCAGCGCGCTTTTGATATGGATTACTGCGTCCAACTGGCGTTCGAAAACATCAACTCCAGCGAAGTAAACGGCTATGGCGTTGATCACGTCAAAGTGGCTGAGGGATTAGGCTGTAAAGCCATCCGCGTATTTAAACCTGAAGATCTTGCTCCGGCATTTGAACAAGCCAAAGCTCTGATGGCACAGTACCGCGTTCCGGTTGTGGTCGAAGTGATCCTTGAGCGCGTGACCAACATCTCTATGGGCAGTGAGCTGGATAATGTCACCGAGTTTGAAGAGATTGCAGACGGTGCGATGGATGCACCAACCGAAACCTGTTTTATGAAATACGAATAGAAGGGGTGACAGATGTTACGTTTCTCAGCCAATCTTTCCATGCTGTTTCTGGAATACAGTTTTCTTGAACGCTTCGATAAAGCGGCACAATCGGGATTTCGTGGCGTAGAGTTTATGTTTCCCTACGATTACGACATTGACGTATTAAAGGAAAAGCTGCAGATCAACCAGTTGGAGCATACGCTGCATAATCTTCCTGCCGGAGACTGGGCGGCGGGTGAACGCGGTATCGCCTGTATTCCAGGTCGCGAAGAAGAATTTCGAGATGGTGTCGCGGCGGCTGTTCGTTATGCGAAGGGGCTCGGCAATAAGAAGATCAATTGCCTGGTAGGTAAAACTCCTGCGGGGTTTTCTGCCGAACAGATCCAGCAGACGTTGGTGGAAAACCTGCGCTATGCGGCAAATATGTTAGCGAAAGAAGATATTTTATTGCTGATTGAGCCGATCAACCATTTTGATATTCCTGGATTCCATCTCACCGGGACCCAGCAGGCGCTGGCTTTAATCGATAGTGTCGGTTGCAATAATATTAAGATTCAGTATGACATTTACCATATGCAGCGTATGGAAGGGGAATTAACCCAGACCATGACCACGTGGGCAAATAAAATAGGTCATTTGCAAATTGCCGATAACCCTCGTCGTGGAGAACCAGGAACCGGGGAAATTAATTATGACTTTATTTTTAAGTTTATCGATAAATCAGGTTACGACGGTTGGATCGGTTGCGAATATAAACCATTGACCACCACCGAAGCGGGATTATCGTGGATTAATCAATATCGATAATTTTTAAGGAATTTCAGGCAACGCCATTTTTCCACCGTTCTGGAAGGGGATTGTGTTGCCTGAATTCGGGAAAACCGACAGAGATATAAGAGGTTAAAATGAAACTGGGATTTATTGGTCTGGGTATTATGGGTTCGCCAATGGCGATTAATCTGGCTCGCGCCGGACATCAATTACATGTCACGACCATTGGTCCGGTTGCGGACGAATTGCTGTCATTGGGGGCAGTTAATGTTGAAACTGCGCGTCAGGTAACTGATTTTGCAGATATCATCTTCATAATGGTTCCGGACACGCCGCAGGTGGAAGAAGTGCTTTTTGGCGAACACGGTTGTGCCAAAACCGCATTGCAGGGAAAAACCATTGTCGATATGAGTTCTATCTCTCCTATCGAAACCAAACGTTTTGCGAAACAGGTTAATGCGTTGGGCGGGGATTACCTCGATGCGCCCGTCTCTGGCGGGGAAATTGGCGCTCGCGAAGGTACCTTGTCCATTATGGTTGGCGGTGATCCAGATGTATTTGCACGGGTCAAACCGCTGTTTGATATTCTGGGTAAAAATATCACGCTGGTAGGCGGTAATGGTGATGGTCAAACCTGTAAGGTGGCTAACCAAATTATCGTTGCCTTAAATATTGAAGCTGTTTCAGAGGCGTTAGTCTTTGCTTCGAAAGCTGGCGCGGATCCCGTTCGCGTGCGGCAGGCATTAATGGGGGGATTTGCCTCTTCTCGAATTCTGGAAGTACATGGTGAGCGTATGATCAAGCGCACCTTTGAGCCCGGTTTCAAAATTGCATTGCATCAAAAAGATCTCAATCTTGCATTACAAAGCGCCAGGGCACTGTCATTGAATCTGCCTAATACAGCAACTTGTCAGGAATTATTTAATACCTGTGCCGCGAATGGGGGTAGCCAGTTGGATCACTCGGCCATGGTTCAGGCGTTGGAGTTAATGGCAAATCATAAATTATCATGATCATTCGTATCGCTGCGCTCACTGCAGCGATACATTTTAATCAGACACACTTTGGAAAGGTGCATGTCATGAGTGAAAAGAGAACATCCGGTATTGAATATTGGAAGAAGATCGTCGTCGTAATGAGTCTGGGTTGGGTAGCAATATGGATATATCGCACCGTGCTCACACCTATTTATCCTGAAATTCAGGCATCACTGGGTAATGTTAGCAATGCTGAAATAGGTGCTATCGCCAGTTTTTATTTCTTCGCCTATTGCAGCATGCAAATTCCCTGCGGAATTCTGGTCGATAAGCTTGGCCAGAAAATTATGCTGATGTGTGGGTTTACGCTGTTTATTATTGGTACGCTGAGTATTGCAAAAGCCACTGGACTGGTGATGATCTATGCGGGTTCGCTAATGGCGGGAGCGGGTTGCGCCTCTTTCTTTAGTTCAGCGTATTCACTCTCTTCGGCAAATGTCCCACAGGCTCGTCGGGCACTGGCAAACGCCATTATTAATAGCGGCTCTGCAATTGGGATGGGGATCGGTTTAATCGGTTCCAGCGTGCTGGTAAAAAGCATGAGCATGGCCTGGCAAAATGTGTTGTTCTTGGTTGCTGCCATTCTGGTGGTGATGCTGTGCATATTCACTTTGGTTATCCGTGGTAAGGCAAAAAATGAAGTACCTGCTGCAGATCAGAAAATTCAAACGGTAACGGCATCAGAAGAGAAGAGCCCGCCGCTGTTTTCGGGTCTGTTATGTAGCGTGTACTTCCTCTACTTCTGTACCTGCTATGGCTATTACCTGATCGTGACCTGGCTCCCGTCTTATCTGCAGACTGAACGAGGATTTGATGGCGGTGCGATTGGGGTAGCCTCGGCATTAGTCGCCGTGGTGGGTGTCCCTGGCGCATTATTCTTTAGCCATTTGTCCGATAAGTTTCGCAACAGTAAAGTCAAAGTCATTCTTGGTCTGGAAATCATGGCCGCCGCAATGCTGGTATTTACGGTGTTGTCGCCGAATACTACCATGTTGATGGTCAGCCTGACTCTGTACGGTTTATTGGGAAAAATGGCGGTGGATCCGATTCTGATCTCCTTTGTTTCTGAGCAAGCGTCATCAAAAACGCTGGGCAGAGCATTTAGCCTGTTTAACTTCTTTGGCATGAGCTCAGCTGTTATTGCGCCAACATTAACCGGATTTATTTCTGATTTGACGGGCTCTAAAGAAATAAGCTTTGTTATCTCCGCCTGTCTGGTTGTTACCGGAACGCTTATTTTTGCGGCCGTTACATTATATAAAAAGAAAGCAACGATAGTCATTGCTTCAGCATAAAAAAATAATTAAAACTATTTAACTTATTTTCTATTGTTTTTGTTCCGCATAGCTAAACCCATTACAACGTTATCCGATACGTGACAAGAGGGATTTATGGAACATCAAAGAGATCTATATCAACAACGTGGTTATAGTGACGACTTATTACCAAAAACAGCCGAGCAACGAAACTGGAAAACATTCAACTATTTTACATTATGGATGGGGTCTGTGCATAACGTACCTAATTACGTTATGGTTGGTGGGTTCTTTATTCTTGGGCTTTCCACATTCAGCATCATGCTGGCTATTATTATTAGTGCATTGTTTATTGCGTTAGTTATGGTAATGAACGGTGCAGCCGGAAGTAAATACGGTGTACCTTTTGCAATGATTCTGCGTGGCTCGTATGGCGTACGCGGAGCGCTCTTCCCGGGACTCTTGAGAGGGGGGATTGCAGCAATTATGTGGTTCGGTCTGCAATGTTATGCCGGATCGCTGGCATTTCTTATTCTGATTGGCAAGATATGGCCAGGGTTTTTAACGCTGGGCGGTGACTTTACCTTATTAGGGCTTTCTCTGCCGGGGCTGATTACATTTCTTATTTTTTGGCTCATTAACGTCGGTATTGGTTTTGGTGGTGGTAAGGTATTAAATAAATTTACCGCAATCCTCAACCCCTGTATTTATATTGTATTCGGCGGGATGGCTATCTGGGCGATATCACTGGTAGGAATTGGACCGATTCTGGACTACATTCCTGGCGGCGTACAAAAAGCGGGCAACAGCGGATTCCTGTTTCTGGTTGTTATCAACGCGGTTGTTGCGGTATGGGCCGCTCCGGCAGTGAGCGCATCCGATTTTACGCAAAATGCACACTCATTTCGTGAACAAGCGTTGGGCCAGACGCTAGGGCTCATTGTCGCATACGTGCTATTTGCCATTGCCAGCGTGTGCATAATCGCCGGTGCCAGTATTCATTACGGAATGGATACGTGGAATGTGCTGGATATCGTGCAGCGTTGGGACAGTTTGTTTGCCTCGTTTTTTGCGGTACTGGTTATTTTAATGACGACAATCTCTACGAACGCTACCGGTAATATTATTCCTGCTGGTTATCAGATTGCCGCTATTGCACCTACTAAGTTAACGTATAAAAACGGTGTATTGATCGCCAGTATTATTAGTTTGCTGATTTGTCCGTGGAAGTTAATGGAAAATCAGAGCAGTATTTATCTGTTTCTGGATATTATCGGCGGGATGCTTGGCCCTGTTATTGGGGTTATGTTAGCGCATTATTTTGTCGTGATGCGCGGAAAAATTAATCTTGATGAATTATATACCGCCAGCGGTGATTACCAATATTATGAAAACGGATTTAATCTGACAGCCTTCTCCGTAACGTTAGTGGCAGTCATTCTTTCACTGGGGGGTAAATTTATTCCTCTGCTTGAACCGTTATCGCGAGTGTCGTGGTTTGTTGGCGTTATTGTCGCATTTGTCGCCTATGCCTTGCTGAAGAAAAAATCAGTTGCTGAATCAGCCAGAGCGCAAAAAGCCACAGGACAGATGTGATGAAGTCAGTAATCGCTTATTTAAGCGTGAGTTATTTATAAAAATTATCTGTATCCATACAAGGAGTTTGTTATGTCTTTTGATTTAATTATTAAGAACGGTACTGTTATTTTAGAAAATGAAGCTCGCATTGTTGATATTGCCGTCCAGGCAGGAAAAATCGCCGCCATTGGCGAGAATCTGGGTGAGGCGAAGCAGGTCATGGATGCGACGGGTCTGGTGGTTTCACCTGGCATGGTTGATGCGCATACCCATATCTCTGAGCCGGGTCGTACCCATTGGGAAGGGTATGAGACGGGGACGCGTGCCGCGGCAAAAGGCGGTATCACCACGATGATCGAAATGCCTCTCAACCAGCTACCCGCGACAGTGGATCGTGAAACCATCGAGCTGAAATTTGATGCGGCCAAAGGAAAATTGACCATTGATGCCGCGCAACTTGGCGGTCTGGTTTCATATAACCTCGATCGTCTGCACGAGCTGGATGACGTCGGTGTTGTCGGTTTCAAATGCTTCGTTGCCACCTGTGGCGACCGCGGTATCGATAATGATTTTCGCGACGTGAACGACTGGCAGTTCTTCAAAGGTGCGCAGAAGCTGGCAGAAATGAACCAGACGGTACTGGTGCATTGCGAAAACGCGCTCATCTGCGACGAGCTTGGCGAGGAGGCTAAACGCGAAGGTCGCGTGACGGCGCATGATTATGTGGCCTCACGTCCGGTATTTACCGAAGTGGAAGCGATTCGTCGGGTGCTGTATCTGGCGAAAGTCGCCGGTTGTCGCCTGCATGTCTGCCATATCAGCAGCCCGGAAGGCGTGGAAGAAGTGACCCGTGCCCGTCAGGAAGGTCAGGATGTGACCTGCGAATCCTGCCCGCATTATTTCGTACTGGATACCGATCAGTTTGAAGAGATTGGCACCCTCGCGAAATGCTCTCCGCCAATCCGTGATCTGAAAAATCAGCAAGGTATGTGGGAAAAGCTGTTTAACGGCGAGATTGACTGCCTGGTTTCCGACCACTCTCCATGCCCGCCGGAAATGAAGGCTGGCAATATCATGCAGGCGTGGGGCGGCATTGCCGGACTGCAGAGCTGCATGGACGTTATGTTTGATGAAGCCGTGCAAAAACGCGGCATGTCGCTGCCGCTGTTCGCAAAATTAATGGCAACCAATGCCGCCGATATTTTTGGTCTGAAGCAGAAAGGACGTATTGCACCGGGTAAAGATGCCGACTTCGTCTTTATTCAACCGGACAGCAAATACGTTCTGAAGAACGAAGACCTGGAATATCGCCACAAAGTCAGCCCGTATGTTGGCCGTACGATTGGCGCGCGCATTACTAAAACCATTCTGCGTGGTGATGTTATTTATGACATTGAGCAGGGTTTCCCGGTATCGCCTAAAGGTCAATTTATCCTTAAACATCAACAATAATGTGATGTGAATTAATGCCCGTCATATTGGCGGGCATTCTCTATTCTAAGGTATGAATATGCTTCCTGTTATTAACCGCGAAAGTTTGTTATCCGGCTTTCAGTGGTTTTTCTTTATTTTTTGTAATACGGTCGTGGTCCCGCCAACGCTGGTTTCTGCTTTTCATCTCCCTGTGAGCAATCTGCTAATGCTCACGCAGTACGCTTTTTTAACGACGTCTCTGGCCTGTCTTGCGCAGGTTATTTGTGGCCATCGCCGCGCCATTATGGAAGGACCAACCGGTTTGTGGTGGGGAACCATACTGACGATTACGCTGGCTGAGGCATCACGCGGAACACCACTCAATGATATTGCTACCAGCCTGTCCGTTGGAATTGTGATTTCCGCTGTTCTGACGATGATTATCGGCTTTAGTGGACTGGGGCATCGATTAGCCGGGCTCTTTACCCCAACGGTGATGGTCTTTTTTATGCTGCTGCTTGGCGCGCAGTTGACCACTATATTTTTTAAAGGCATGTTGGGGTTGCCCTTTGGCATTGCGGATACCAGCGTCAAAATTCAACTGGCGCCCTTTAGCCTGGCAGTTGCTGTGATGTGCTTCATCCTTGCGATGATCATCTTTTTACCACAGCGGATCTCACGCTATGCCCTGTTGGTAGGGGCGATAGTGGGATGGGGTCTGTGGCGATTATGTTTTCCATCAATAACCTTGCCGTCCGGTGAATTAAGCTGGCAGTGGTTCCCGTTAGGCAGTCACGGCAGACTGTTGCCGGGCATTATTCTGACGGCAGTTATCACCGGTCTGGTGAATGTCAGTAATACCTATGGCGCGGTGCGCGGCACGGACGTCTTTTATGCACAACAAGGCTCCAGCAGCTCGCGTTATCGCCGCAGTTTTATTATTTCCGGTTTTATGACGTTGGTGACAGTACCTTTTGCCGTTATTCCATTTTCACCCTTTGTCTCTTCTATCGGTCTGTTAACACAGACCGGTGATAGCTCGCGAAAATCATTTATTTACGGCAGCGTATTATGTTTATTCGTGGCAATGTTTACGCCACTAACCCGTTTATTTTGCGCCATTCCGTTGGCGATCAGCAGTGCCGTGATGCTGGTTTCTTATCTTCCGCTGCTTTATTCCGGTTTGGTATTTAGCCAGCAAATCACATTTACCGCACGGAATATTTATCGACTAGCGCTCCCGCTATTTGTCGGCATTTTTTTGATGGGACTGCCTCCGGTTTATTTACAAGATCTTCCGTTGACTATTCGGCCATTACTGAGCAATGGCTTGCTGGTAGGAATTTTACTGGCGGTGCTTATGGAGAATCTCATTCCATGGGAACGCATTAAATAACATGATGAAAAAGGATTGATGATGAAAATTGTAATTGCGCCAGATTCATTTAAAGAGAGCTTAAGCGCTGACCAATGCTGCCAGGCAATTAAAGCCGGATTTTCGGCCATATTCCCGGATGCAGAATATATTTGTTTACCGGTTGCTGATGGCGGAGAGGGAACAGTGGATGCAATGGTGGCGGCGACAGGAGGAAAAGTTATCTCTGTGGAAGTCTGCGGGCCGATGGGGGGACAAGTAAAGGGATTTTATGGCCTGACCGGGGATGGTAAGACCGCAATTATTGAAATGGCGGCGGCGAGTGGGCTGATGCTGGTCGAACCGCAGGCGCGCAATCCATTGCTGGCCTCAAGTTACGGCACTGGTGAGCTGATTCTCCATGCGCTGGATGCTGGTATTCGCCATATTATTCTTGGTATTGGCGGAAGTGCGACGGTTGATGGAGGTATAGGGATGGCACAGGCGCTTGGCGTTCGTTTTCTGGATGCGCAAGGTAAGTCATTAAGCGCTGGGGGTGGGAGTTTGTCTCGCCTTGCACACATCGACCTGCAACAGTGCGATCCGCGGCTGAAAGCGTGCCGAATTGACGTTGCCTGTGACGTCGATAATCCGCTGGTTGGTCCGCGCGGTGCTGCAAGGGTATTCGGCCCGCAGAAAGGGGCTACGCCTGAGATGGTTGAGATGCTGGAAGAAGGGCTACTCAACTATGCCCGTGTGCTGCAAACCCTGACCGGTGAGGATGTTGCTCAGATGCCTGGCGGCGGGGCGGCTGGAGGAATGGGGATTGCTGCGGTTATCTTCCTGCAGGCCAGTATGAAACCCGGGATCGAGATTGTGCTGCAGGCTGTACATCTGGAGCGGGCAATCAAAGATGCGGCGCTGGTTATCACCGGCGAGGGACGTATTGATTCACAAACGGTCGGTGGCAAAGCGCCAATCGGCGTAGCGTCGGTTGCCGTGCGGCATCACGTTCCCGTTATTGGTATTGCTGGGGTGTTGGGCGACGGCGTAGAGGTGGTGCACAGCCATGGTATCGATGCGGTATTCAGTATTCTACCGCGACTCGCGCCGTTAGCAGAAGTGCTGGCGAGCGGTGAAACTAATCTCTATCACTGCGCGCGTAATATCGCTTGTGCGATGAAACTGGGTCAGGCGATGACTCTGCGTTAAGCATAAAAAAAGCCACGGTATATACCGTGGCAAAACCCAACATAGCTAAATAAAAAAAGTATCAGGAGGACTGCAGGCTGTTAAATCTCGACATCCCGGTTGCAATCTTTGGAGTAGATGTAGCTGAATGCTTCACCACGACCCACGCCGTATCCGGCCTGCAGGGAATAAGCGCCCATAAAGATGTAGTCGCCTTTTTTCACCGGGATCCACTGATTGTCGAGGTTATAAACTCCCTGGCCTGAAAGAATATAAGCGCCGTGTTCCTGGACGTGTGTTTCGATATAACCGTGGCTGGCGCCCGGCTCGAACGACAGAATGTGCATATTCATATCGAAACCCAATTCTTTAGGCAGGAAATCCAGCAGAATCACGTCATCCATACCTTCGTAATGGATGCGTTCTAACTGATTGGCGTTACCGGAGACCAGCCACGGCGCATGGCCCGCTACGGGGATGTAACGACGTTTGTATAAAAACAGCTGGCTGTCTTCAGCCTGAGCATTGCTAAAGGTGAGCAGCTCGCCTGGCGGGCAGTACAGATATCCACCCTGCGTTAAAGTGAATGTTTTACCTTCCGCTTTTGCCTCAATTTTGCCGGACATAACATAAACGAACGTTTCAATGCCTTCGCCGCCGAAACCGCTCTGGTTGCCCCCGTTCTGATGTACCGTCACCAGATAATCAACAAACGACGCGCCCAGTTTTGGCGTTGAGAGGATGGTGACGTCACAGTTTTCAAAACCCGGAATGATATTTTTAACCAGTCCATCGGGGGTTAAGAGGGCAAAGTTACCGTGTTTTACAATTGCGCGGTTAGCCAATAAATCATCACGGTAACCCGTGACGTTATTCAGATATCCCATTGTTGACTCCTTATTTTTGCCAGGCAAGTTGATGAAGCATTAATGCCAGAGTTTTGACCCCTTCGGCAAGGTCGTTAATATTTGTGCGTTCAGCGGGGTTGTGGCTGATACCGTTAATGCTGGGAATGAATATCATGCAGGTCGGCACCCGGGGCGCGAAAATCTGCGCATCATGGCCCGCGCCACTATGCATCACGCGATAGTTCAGCTGTTCCTTTTCACACAGTTTAGTGAGGGTAGCGACCAGTTTGCTATCCATCGGAACCGGCGTTTCGTCCATCCACAAATCGATATCAATGCCGATATCCATTTCGTCGCAGATGGCGCGCATGTCATTTTCCAGTTGCTGAGTAAAATCACGCAGCACTTCGGCGTCGGTATGACGGCAATCGATGGTGAAGGTCGTTTTTCCTGGCACCACGTTGACAGTGTTTGGCTGCGGCTCAACTTTGCCAAAGGTCAGAACCAGAGGATCGCCATGTTTTTTGGCTTTCTCAATCGACTGGCTACAGATACGGCTGAAGGCGTAAACAGTGTCACGACGGTAGCTCAGCGGCGTTGTACCTGCATGGTTAGACTCGCCATTCAGCGTTACCGTATAGCGACGCTGCCCGACAATCGCGCTGACGACCCCGATAGACTGACCATTGCTTTCAAGCACGCACCCTTGCTCGATATGTAATTCAACAAAGGCTTTGATGTCACTGCGAGCGTGTAGTGGTTCTGTGGGGAGGGTAAAGCCGCAGGCGTTCATCGCATCAACAAAGCGTGTGCCTTTGGCGTCCTGGATGTTGCGGACGTCATCGGGATTTGCCAGTCCAAAAATGTTCTTGCTGCCCCAGAAAACATACGGGAAACGGCTACCTTCTTCTTCAGCCATGGAGACCACTTCGACCGTTTTCAGTGGAGCGCCGTAGGTTGTCTTAAGCCAGTCAATCGCTAACCACGCCGCCAGCGCGCCAAACTGGCCGTCAAGATTGCCGCCGTTAACGACGGTGTCAATATGCGAGCCGCTTAAAATGACCTGTTCCGGGGATTCGTTCCCGCGCAGGCGACCATACAAATTGCCCACTTCATCAAAGCGCGTTTCCAGGCCGCTGGCATCCATACGCTTTTTGAATTGCTGTTGTGTTTCAAGCCATTCTGGCGAATACAGCAAACGCGTCATCCCACCGGTAGGATCTGCGCCAAAGGAAGAGAGCCAGGGAAGGGATTCTTCTATTGCGTGACGAAAATGGTTGATCATATGAAATTCCTGTTTCAATAATTATTGTGCAAAGGGATTCTTTGTTTCGTATGACTTGATATAGAGAGCATCGGAAATCAGGTATTGATAAATATCGTCAACAATGTCGACACCATGAATCGCAGCATTCCGTTGATTAATATCTTGATCCTGTCCGGGGTAATAAACCTGTTTAAAACCAGGTGCAGGAGCAACGGCATTTAGCTCTTGCATGGTCTGGCTGAGATGCTGACGAAATAATTGGCTGGAGGAGAAAAATTCTGGGTTTATTACTAAATGCAGTTGGCCTAAATTACGTCCAGCATGTAGATCTTCATACATAGAACTGACCTGACGACCAAACGGTAACCCTAACAGGATGCCGGATAACACATCGATCATCATCATCAGACCATACCCTTTTGGTCCGGCCGCGGGTAGCAACGCATTGACTGCAAAAGGATCGGCTGTAGGTGCGCCATTTTTATCGACAGCCCAGGTATCCGGGATCGGTTCATTGCGTGAGCGGGCATCCAGAACTTTGCCCCAGGCTTGCACCGTCGTCGCCATATCGAAGGTCATGATATCGTCGCCAACCCCAGGTGCTGCGAAGGCTAACGGATTGGTTCCGTAGTAAATTTCCGCGCCGCCGAACGGTACGACCATTGGATCGGACTGGCAAATGGAGAGGCCAATCAAGCCTGCACGGGCGGCTTGCTGGACAAAGTAAGAAATGGCTCCGCTGTGTCCCATTCTGCTAATGCCGACCACGGCGACGCCATTTTTTTTAGCAATTTCAATTGCATGCTCCATACCCATCTTTGCTGCGACTTGCCCGGCGGCATTATCGGCATGCAAAATCGATGTGCAAGGACCGGTGTCTTCAAAACGAAAGGTGGGTTCGCGGTTAGTGCCGCCTTTTGAAATGCGCTCGGCATAGTATTCAACACGAACGGCGCCATGAGAATGAATGCCTCTGGCATCGGCATAAACCAATACCTCGGCAACCGTTGCGGCGTGCTCTCGTTTTAGTCCGGCCTTGCAAAGCTTATTCTCGATAAGCTGGTGGAGTGTTTCCCGACTGATTTTCATCTGTCTTCCTTTTTAACGACGGTGTGAAGCATGACTGCCGTTAACATACCGGGAAAATAAATCTAATATGTGATCCAGACAGGCAAAAATATATAGTTAGAATTTATTTGATAATCAGTGCTGGTTTGCCATTTTTTTTAAATAAATAATTCCGTTAGAAAATAACATGTAATCCTTCTGTGGTTATTAAAATTCTTTTGCTAATGATCTGTGTGTGATGCCAGTCACTCTATTTGTGATGTTGGATATATACCTTAAGTTCCACATTAACACTACTCGTGCAATTGCTATGGGTGCAATTATTAAGGGGTTGTTATGATCCACGCCTTTATTAAAAAAGGGTGTTTTCAGGACTCTGTCAGTTTAATGATCATTTCACGTAAGCTGAGTGAGTCCGAAAATGTAGACGATGTATCGGTCATGATGGGAACGCCGGCGAATAAATCGTTACTGGAAACGACCGGGTTTTGGCATGACGATTTTAATCAGGCTACGCCGAATGATATTTGCGTGGCTATTCGTACTGAAGCGGCGGATGAGAGTATTACGCAGGCCATTTTGCAACAGCTGGATGAGTCGTTGCAGCAGCTGGCGCAGGCTACCGGGGGAAGCCAAACGCTACTGCAGGTCAGACGCTGGGAAAGTGCGTGTCAGAAATTGCCTGAGGCGAATATGACGCTAATTTCTGTTGCTGGTGAATACGCGGCAGAACTGGCGAACCAGGCGCTGGATCGCAACCTGAACGTCATGATGTTCTCCGACAACGTCACGCTGGAAGATGAAATCAATCTCAAGCGCCGCGCACGAGATAAAGGTCTGCTGGTGATGGGACCGGATTGCGGAACCGCCATGATCGCCGGTACGCCGCTGGCTTTTGCCAACGTAATGCCGGAAGGCAATATTGGTGTGATAGGCGCCTCCGGCACAGGGATCCAGGAGCTCTGTTCACAGATAGCGCTGGCCGGGGAAGGCATCACTCACGCCATCGGGCTGGGCGGACGCGATCTGAGCGCTGAGGTGGGGGGCATTAGCGCACTTACCGCGCTGGAGATGCTCGGTACAGATGATAAAAGCCAGGTGCTGGCTTTTGTGTCTAAACCACCGGCGGAAGCTGTTCGTCAGCGTATTGTCACGGCGATGAAAGCCACGGGAAAACCCGTTGTGGCCCTGTTTTTAGGTTACACCTGCACAGCGGCCCGTGATGAAAACGTCTGGTTTGCATCGACGCTGGATGATGCGGCCCGTCTAGCCTGTTTACTGGCGCGAGTCACGGCGCGACGCTGCGCGCTTGCTGCCACGGGAGATGGACTGATCCGTGGGCTATATACCGGAGGAACGCTGGCTGCCGAAGCGGCGGGACTGCTGGCTGCACATCTTAACGTTGCTGCGGATGCTCAGCATCATCACGGCATGATGCTGGATGCCGCCGGGCATCAGATTATTGACTTGGGGGATGATTTTTACACCGTCGGGCGGCCGCATCCGATGATCGATCCTGCATTACGTAATCAGCTTATTACGGATCTCGGTTCGCAGCCGCAGGTACGGGTGTTATTGGTCGACGTCGTGATTGGTTACGGTGCGACGGCAGATCCCGCGGCATCACTGGTTCAGGCCTGGCAAAAGGCATGTGCTGCCCGAGACATCGAGCAACCGCTGTTTGCGATTGCGACGGTGACCGGTACAGAACGCGATCCGCAGTGTCGTTCACTGCAAATCGCCACGCTGGAGGACGCCGGTATCGCTGTAGTGAGTTCACTGCCTGAGGCAACTCTGCTTGCCGCCGAACTTATTCGGCCATCTCGACCGTTATCTCATCAATCCGCACCTTCTCTACTGGAAAAAGTAGCGGTCATTAATGCCGGGTTACGCAGTTTTGCACTGGATTTACAGGCGGCAGAAAAGCCTGTGGTGCATTACCAGTGGGCGCCTGTCGCTGGCGGTAACAAAAAACTGGCTCGTTTATTAGAACGTTTGCAATAAGGGGTTCCAATGTTTACATCAGTGGCGCAAGCCAATGCTGCAGTAATCGAACAAATTCGTCGTGCGCGCCCGCACTGGCTGGATGTGCAACCCGCGTCCTCGTTAATCAGCGAACTCAATGAAGGAAAAACGCTGCTTCATGCAGGACCGCCAATGCGTTGGCAAGAGATGACCGGCCCGATGAAAGGGGCCTGCATTGGTGCATGCCTTTTCGAAGGGTGGGCCAATGATGAAATGAGCGCGCTGGCATTACTGGAGCAGGGGAAAATCAATTTTGTACCTTGCCATCACGTTAATGCCGTGGGGCCAATGGGCGGAATCACCTCTGCTAGCATGCCGATGCTGGTGGTGGAAAACATCACTGAAGGGAACCGGGCTTACTGCAATCTCAACGAAGGCATTGGCAAAGTGATGCGTTTCGGCGCATACGGAGAAGATGTCCAGCAGCGTTTACGCTGGATGCGTGATGTCCTGATGCCAGTCTTAAGCGCAGCGTTGGGCACTTTGGAGCAGGGTATTGATTTGACCGCCATGATGGCGCAGGGCATTACGATGGGGGACGAGTTCCATCAGCGCAACATTGCCTCTTCAGCCCTGCTAATGCGAACCCTGGCACCGCAAATTGCCCGTCTGCAACATGATAAGCAGCAGATTGCTGAGGTAATGGATTTCCTCAGCGTAACCGACCAGTTCTTCCTCAACCTGGCGATGGCTTACTGCAAAGCAGCGATGGACTCCGGAGCGATTGTGCGTTCTGGCAGTATTGTGACGGCGATGACCCGTAATGGCGACATGTTCGGAATTCGGGTGAGCGGACTTGGCGATCGCTGGTTTACCGCACCTGTTAACACACCGCAGGGACTGTTCTTTACTGGTTTTTCACAGGAGCAGGCAAACCCGGATATGGGCGATAGCGCCATCACCGAAACTTTTGGCATTGGCGGTGCAGCGATGATCGCCGCACCTGGCGTCACGCGTTTTGTCGGTGCAGGAGGGATGGAAGCCGCGAAATCCGTGTCTGAGGAGATGGCGGAAATCTATCTGGAGCGCAATATGCAGTTGCAGATCCCCGGCTGGGATTTCCAGGGGGCCTGCCTGGGACTCGATATCCGTCGCGTGGTCGAAACGGGGATTACGCCGCTGATCAATACCGGTATTGCGCATAAAGAGGCCGGTATTGGCCAGATTGGCGCGGGAACCGTCCGTGCGCCGTTAGCTTGCTTTGAGCTGGCCCTGGAAGCGCTGGCTGAAAGTATGGGCATTAGCTAAAAGGGGGGCGCATGATGATCATCCATCCTCTGCTCGGCAGCCAGCAGTCTGCGGATTTTCGCCAGGTATGGCAGTTGTCCGGCATCTGGCGGCGCGCGATTAATCTTGTGGCCGAAAGCGGCGCACTGTTGACGTTGCACCGCCAGGGTAGCGGCTTTAGCCCGGGAGGATGGGTGATCCGTACGCATGACTTTGATGCGCTGCGTACGGCGTTACGTGGGAGTGAAACCCCTCTGGCTGTCCCAAGGGGGATCCAGTTGGGGCCATTTTTGCTCTGCCAGCCGCGGCGCTGCTGTTCATTGAGAATAACTTACCGTCCACATTCCCCGCGCCTTGCACCCGACTGGATGGAGCGCGGCGAGGAAACGGGATTGTTCGGGCCATTAATGCTGGCGGCAAACCTGCCTTTGTGCCCCGAGCTACGTCAGTTCCGCCACTGCTTTTTCTCGGCGCTTGCGGGGATGCAGACAGACTGGCGACAGTGGTTAGGCAAAGGGCCCGGTTTAACGCCCAGTCATGATGATACATTGACTGGCATGCTGCTGGCGGCCTGGTATTTCGGCGCGCTGAATAAGGTTTCCGGTCACCGTTTCTTTGATGATTCCGGCTACCTTGAGCAGGCGACGACTGTGGTTAGCGTGAGCTACCTACGCTACGCGGCATCAGGTTACTTCGCTTCACCTTTACTCCACTTCACCCATGCTTTGCGTAGCCAGGAAAGGCTGGATACAGCGATAAATTCGCTGCTGGCGCTTGGGCATACCTCCGGTGCAGACACCCTGTTGGGGTTCTGGATTGGGCAACAAATCATAGAAGGATAGGGAATGAAAACGCTGGTGGTTGCTCTTGGTGGCAATGCATTATTGCAGCGCGGCGAGGCGCTGACCGCAGAAAATCAATATCGTAATATTGCCAGCGCCGTACCTGCCCTGGCGCGTCTGGCGCGCTCGTACCGCCTGGCTATCGTACATGGCAACGGACCGCAGGTTGGCCTGCTGTCGTTACAGAATCTTGCCTGGAAGGAGGTCGAGCCTTATCCATTAGATGTGCTGGTTGCCGAGACTCAGGGCATGATTGGTTATATGTTGGCCCAGAGCCTGACCGCTGAACCGGAGATGCCGCCGGTGACCACGGTGTTAACACGGATTGTTGTGTCAGAGGACGATCCTGCGTTTATGGCACCGGAGAAATTTATCGGCCCGGTATATTTGCCCGAAGAACAAACGCAACTGGAAGCCACCTACGGCTGGCATATGAAGCGTGACGGCAAATATCTGCGGCGCGTTGTCGCTTCGCCAGAACCTCGCCAGATTGTAGAAAGCGATGCCATTAAGCTCTTACTTAAAGAAGGGCATGTGGTAATTTGCAGCGGGGGAGGCGGCGTACCTGTTACTGGCGAAGGATTAGGGTCTGAAGCGGTCATTGATAAGGATCTGGCTGCGGCGTTGCTGGCTGAACAGATTGATGCCGATGGTCTGGTCATTCTGACCGATGCCGATGCGGTCTATGAAAACTGGGGGACGCCGGAGCAGCGCGCGATTCGTCAGGCCTCTCCTGATGAACTAGCGCCGTTTGCTAAAGCCGATGGTTCGATGGGACCAAAGGTCACCGCCGTCAGTGGATATGTGAAACGACGTGGGAAACCGGCTTGGATTGGCGCGTTGTCACGTATTGAAGATACGCTGGCGGGCAAAGCCGGAACCTGTATCCGTCTGTAAAAAATGGGCGGCGTGCGTAAACACGCCGCCCATATTGGCTTATTTCAGCGTTGACTGCGCCCAGATAATACCGCTGGCATATTCCGGCGGCAGCAGGGGGATAAGCGCTTCCAGCGTCGCGCTAAGACGCGCGGTATCGCTGTCGCTCAGGTTCAGGTGTCCCACCTTACGCCCTTCACGCACCTCTTTGTCATACCAGTGCAGATGCACCAGCGGAAGCTTCAGCCAGTCATAGTTCAGGTCGCTACCAATCAGATTTACCATCACCGAAGGAGTGTTCACTACCGGCGTGGGTAACGGCAGGTTGGTAATGGCGCGCAGGTGCAGCTCAAACTGGCTGATGCTGGCACCGTTTTGCGTCCAGTGCCCGCTGTTGTGCACGCGTGGAGCCAGTTCGTTAATCAGCAGACCTTCCGGGGTGATGAAACATTCCATCGCCATCACGCCGACATAGCCCAGCTCCTGCATGATGGCAGAGAGTATCGCTTCGGCCTGTTTCTGCTGTTTGCCGTTAGCCTGCGGGAAGACCACGCTGGTGCGCAGAATGCCGTCCTGGTGCAGGTTATGGGTCAGCGGATAGAAGACGGTGCTACCGTCGTGCGCACGAGCGCCAACCAGTGAGACTTCACCAGAGAAGTTGATTCCCCGCTCAACGATGCACTCGCCGTAGCAGTCGTCCGGCAGTTGTTCGGTTTCATTTGCGCGCAAACGCCACTGCCCACGACCGTCGTAACCGCCGACGCGACGTTTCACGATCGCCAGCTCACCGAGTTTGTCGAATACTGCAGGCCATTCGCTTTTATCCGCCAGCAGTTGCCACGGCGCAGTTGCCAGGCCGAGCTTGTCAAAAAGCTGCTTTTGCGTCAGACGGTCGGCAATAATCGGGAAAACGTCGCGGTTGACAAATGCCGGGTGGCGCGCGAGCTCGCGGGTGAGCGCCGTTTCCGGCCAGCGCTCAATCTCAGCGGTGATCACGCTTTGCTGAAAAGGGACCGCTGCTGGTTCGGCATCCAGCCCGACGGGCCAGACCGCAATGCCCAGCGGCTCACCGGCCTGGCGCAGCATGCGCCCTAGCTGACCGTTACCGAGTACGCAGACCTGCTTCATGCCGCACCTCGCGGGTCCGGATTCTCCAGCACCTCGTCGGTTTGTGCTTTGCGCCAGTCGTTCAGACGCTGGTGTAATGCTTTGTCGTGTGTTGCCAGAATTTGTGCTGCCAGCAGGGCCGCATTTGCCGCGCCCGCTTTGCCGATAGCCAGCGTTCCGACCGGAATACCGCGCGGCATCTGTACGATGGAGTAAAGGCTATCTACGCCGCTCAGCGCCGCGCTTTGCACCGGGACGCCTAAAACAGGCACCAGCGTTTTCGCCGCAATCATGCCCGGCAGATGTGCAGCGCCACCCGCACCGGCAATGATCACCTGATAGCCGTTCTCTTCTGCGCTTTCGGCGAAGCTAAACAGCTTGTCAGGGGTGCGGTGGGCGGAGACGACTTCAACATGATGCGGCACGTTCAGAATTTCGAAGATTTCGGCGGCGAACTGCATGGTAGCCCAGTCGCTTTTGGACCCCATCACGATGGCGACACGCGCCGGGTTATTGCGGGAAGACATGCGTCTGAAAACTCCTGTGATGCACTACACTCGACTTTTGAGGCCACAGAGAATAGCATAATTCGCCGTCAAGGAAAACGATTGCGCGCTTTACACTTCACCCTTCAGGCAGCCTCTGTAGTTGGCTACATCTCAATGAGTTTTGTGTAAAGAGGAACTGGATATCTGCGGAATTAAAACGGAAATGCGATCAGTTCAACGTCATCTGGCGTGACTTTGATCATCGACCCTTCGGTGTGCCATGCGCCTAATACCACGCGGAAAGCGGGTTGCTCATTGGCCGTAAGCTCGTGGACTGCCGGGCGGTGGGTGTGGCCGTGAATTAACCACTGGACCTGATGCTTTTCCATCTCGGTGATGACGGCCTGCGGATTCACATCCATGATCGCCAGTGACTTGCTGCTGTTGGCCGCTTTGCTGTTGGCGCGCATTTTCGCGGCGATACGTTGGCGAACGAACAGAGGTAGGGAGAGGAACAGCTTCTGTAGCCAGGGTTGATGTACTTTGGCGCGAAACGCCTGATAGCCTGCATCGTCGGTGCACAAAGTGTCGCCATGCATGATCAATACCTTGCGGCCATACAGGTTGAGTACTTTTTTCTCAGGCAGCAAGCTCATGCCGCTTTCACGGGCAAAACGTTTGCCGAGCAGAAAATCTCGGTTGCCGTGAATAAAAAAGCAGGGAACGCCAGAATCAACCAGTGATTTTATCGCCGCGGCTATTTCATGATGCAGTGGGTTTGGGTCGTCGTCGCCAATCCAGGCTTCAAACAGGTCGCCGAGAATGTACAGTGCATCAGCTTTTCGCGCATCACCGGCTAAAAAACGCAGAAAACCGGCGGTGATCGCCGGTTCTTCTGTGCAGAGGTGAAGATCTGCAATAAACAGTGTCGTCACGATTACTCGCTGACGGTCACGTTTTCGATGATGACGTCTTCTTTTGGCACATCCTGGTGCATACCGCTGCGACCAGTGGAAACGCCTTTGATTTTATCAACCACGTCCATGCCTTCAACAACTTCGGCAAACACGCAATAACCCCAACCCTGCATGCTTTCGCCGGAGAAGTTCAGGAAGTCGTTGTCTGCAACGTTGATGAAGAACTGTGCGGTTGCGGAGTGCGGAGCCTGAGTACGCGCCATCGCCAGCGTACCACGGGTGTTTTTCAGACCGTTGTTCGCTTCGTTTTTGATCGCTTCTTTCGTGGCTTTTTGCTTCATGCCCGGTTCAAAACCGCCGCCCTGGATCATGAAACCGTTAATAACACGGTGGAAAATGGTGTTGTTGTAAAAACCTTCGCGGCAGTAGTCCAGGAAGTTTTTAACTGTTTCAGGCGCTTTATCATCAAACGTTTTGATTACGATATCGCCGTGATTAGTGTGGAAAGTAACCATTTTTGCATCCTGTTCCGATAGATTGGTGCTTCGACCCCGTGGAGGGTCAGAGTTAGGGGTGTGTTATAGCATAACCGCAAGCTGCGATCACCTCGCAAAGTGTGCTGCTTCCGGTCTAAATTATGGGTATTATACAGACTTTACTATCCACACACGTCTACACGGAATCTTCGATGTTAAAAATCTTTAATACACTGACGCGCCAAAAAGAGGAATTCAAACCTATTCATGCCGGGGAAGTCGGCATGTACGTGTGTGGTATTACCGTTTACGATCTCTGTCATATTGGCCACGGACGTACCTTCGTTTCTTTCGACGTTGTCGCGCGCTATCTGCGCTTCCTCGGCTATAAGCTGAAGTATGTGCGCAACATTACTGATATTGATGACAAAATTATCAAGCGCGCGAATGAAAATGGCGAGAGCTTTGTGGCGTTGGTCGACAGAATGATCGCGGAAATGCATAGCGATTTCGACGCGCTGAATATTCTGCGCCCGGATCTGGAGCCGCGCGCTACGCACCATATCGCTGAGATTATTGAAATCACTGAACAGCTGATTGCCAAAGGTCACGCTTATGTCGCTGATAACGGCGACGTGATGTTCGACGTGCCGACTGACCCGAATTATGGTCAGCTGTCACGCCAGGATCTGGATCAGCTGCAGGCGGGCGCACGCGTTGATGTGGTTGATGTGAAGCGCAACCCGATGGACTTCGTGCTGTGGAAAATGTCCAAAGAAGGCGAGCCGAGCTGGCCGTCGCCGTGGGGCGCGGGTCGTCCTGGCTGGCACATCGAATGTTCGGCGATGAACTGCAAACAGTTGGGCAACCATTTTGATATTCATGGCGGTGGTTCGGATCTGATGTTCCCGCACCATGAAAACGAAATCGCTCAGTCTACCTGTGCGCATGACGGTGAATACGTTAATTACTGGATGCACTCTGGGATGGTGATGGTTGACCGGGAGAAAATGTCCAAATCGTTGGGCAACTTCTTTACCGTGCGTGACGTGCTGAAATACTACGACGCCGAAACCATTCGCTACTTCCTGATGTCTGGTCATTACCGTAGCCAGTTAAACTACAGCGAAGAGAACCTGAAGCAGGCGCGCTCTGCGCTGGAGCGTCTGTATACCGCGCTGCGCGGCACCGATAAGTCCGTTGCCCCAGCCGGTGGCGAAGCCTTTGAAGCACGCTTCATTGAAGCGATGGACGATGACTTCAATACGCCGGAAGCCTACTCCGTGCTGTTTGATATGGCGCGTGAGGTTAACCGCCTGAAGGGTGAAGATATGGCGGCGGCTAACGGTATGGCTTCGCATCTGCGTAAGCTTTCCAGCGTGCTGGGCCTGCTGGAACAGGAGCCAGAAGCATTCCTGCAAAGCGGTGCGCAGGCGGATGACGGTGAAGTTGCTGAAATTGAAGCGTTAATCCAGCAGCGTCTGGATGCCCGTAAAGCCAAAGACTGGGCGGCGGCTGACGCCGCGCGTGACCGTCTCAATGAGATGGGTATCGTGCTGGAAGATGGCCCGCAGGGCACTACCTGGCGCCGTAAGTAATGATATTGATTGCCGGATGGCGGCTCTCGCCCTGTCCGGCAATCAATGTACGAATGTCGGTCGGATAAGACGCTTGTCGTATCCGGCAAATTAATATTTCCGATACCACCACAGCACACCCATCATCATAACTCCCGGTAGCCATACCCATATCAACTCCGAAATTATCACCTGGTGCCCGTATGGTGTGGCGTAGCGTGATAGCGCAAACGGGGCGACTTTAATCACCTGCCACGGTGCAAAGAAGCGTTCATCCGACCACGGCCACAGCCAGCCGACGCCTTTGCCGCCAGTGGTGACCGAATCCAACAGGCTGTGCGACAGCAGTGAAACCGTCAGGAATAGCCAGCAGCGAATTAAGCCTGCCTTGAACCATCGTCGACCCATCCATACGCAGAGCAGCGGCACCACGAAGGCGAACAGCAGCGAATGGGTAAAACCACGGTGACCAAACACGTTGCCGTAGGCGACGCCAAGCTTAAACGACAGTACGTCGGCATCCGGCAACATAGCCAGAATGACGCCAGTAAACAGTAATTGCGGGGGGATGACTTTACGCCCGAGACCTAATCCTAAACAGAGAGGAACGGCAGCGTGGGTAACGATTGTTGGCATGATGATCGCTTCATGTGGAAAAACAACATGCTAACAGTTCACTGTGAAGTGGTGATGAAGTCATTATCTGAAAACGAGAGAGGAAGTGGCCGGACAGGGGTTAACCTCATCCGGCACCTGGTATCACGCCACGACGTTAATGCTGTGGCCTTCAAAGCTGACGGTCTGTCCGGCAACGATTTTGCAGCGTTTACGCGTTTCTACAGCACCATCGACCTTCACTAGCCCTTCGCCAATAGCAATTTTTGCCTGGGCGCCGCTTTCGCTCCAGCCTTCCAGCTTCAGTAAATCGCAGAGTTCAACGTGTGGGTGTTTACCCAGTGAAAATGTCGCCATCTTAAACGTCCTTTACATCATGATATTCAACACACGCCTGCAGCGTGTTTTCGATAAGTGTGGCGACCGTCATTGGGCCTACGCCGCCGGGTACCGGCGTGATATATGACGCGCGTGCGGCTGCATCTTCAAAGACCACATCGCCAACAACCTTACCATTCTCCAGACGGTTGATGCCGACATCAATCACAATCGCACCTTCTTTGATCCACTCGCCGGGAATAAAGCCAGGTTTGCCGACGGCAACAATCAGCAGGTCTGCATGCTCTACATGGCGACGCAGATCTTTGGTGAACCGGTGGGTGACGGTGGTGGTGCAGCCAGCCAGCAGCAGCTCCATGCTCATCGGGCGGCCAACAATATTCGACGCGCCAATAACGACCGCATTCAGACCGTAGGTGTCGATATTGTAACGCTCAAGCAGAGTCACAATACCGCGCGGAGTACACGGGCGCAGGCGCGGCGCACGCTGGCACAGGCGACCAACGTTATACGGGTGGAAACCGTCAACGTCTTTATCCGGCGCAATACGCTCGAGAACTTTAACGTTGTCGATACCCGCAGGTAACGGTAGCTGGACCAGAATACCGTCGATGGTGGTATCTGCATTGAGCGTATCGATCAGCTCGAGCAGCTCCGCCTCGCTGGTGGTTTCAGGCAGGTCATAGGAGCGGGAGACAAACCCCACCTCGTCACAGGCTTTGCGTTTACTCGCGACATAAATCTGCGAAGCCGGGTTGCTACCTACCAGCACAACAGCCAGGCCTGGGGCGCGTAATCCAGCCGCTAAACGCGCCTGAACTTTTTGAGCAACCTCAGAGCGCACCTGCTGCGCAATCGTTTTACCGTCAATAATCTTTGCTGCCATCAGAGAGAGGATTCCGTCTGTTACGTTAAATCGAAGGGGATGCCGCTATTTTGTCAGAAGCGGGACGTGCTGTCAGTTTTCGTTTGCATTTTTACGTGCGCCAGGGGGCGTCACGATCTGCGAATGGGATCAGGACAAAGGCATAAGCCTTGCGGATAATTAATGAGCATGCTAATTAAAATTAACGTGAATGAAACAACTCATCACCCTGGTATTTTCAGGGGTAATGCGCCACAAACCAGTCTGTTACGGTTAATTATGAGGGATTTTACCTCATTCCCACCCAGATTTTTCCTAGGTCCCATTAAGAATTAGCCAGGGTCATTAAAAGGATTTGCAGGTATTTTTCATTAATTGAAATGTTTAATTTATCGCTGTGACGAATAGTCATATTCGCGAGGAATAATTAGTGAATCAAATACTCAGGAGAGTTGGGGTAAAAGGTTAGCTAATTCTCATGCGATATATATCTTTACAGGATGCAGAGATAATTAGCCTGACATTTAATGTCGATAATGATTCAAACGGATCCCGCAGGATGCCGGAGCCGTATGTGTGTAATTCAAGGGAAATCCATGAAACGTAAATTAATGACCTCTTCTGTTATTGCCAGCCTGATGTTAGTCGCCGGTGCAGCGGTTGCAGCCGATCCGGTAAGCGTTAGCGGCGGTACTGTGCATTTTGAAGGTGAACTGGTCAATGCAGCCTGTGCAGTCAGTACTCAGTCATCCGATCAGGTTGTGACGTTAGGCCAGTATCGTACTGCCAGTTTTGCCGCAGTGGGTGACACTACAGCACAAATTCCGTTCTCTATCGTGCTGAACGACTGTGACCCGAACGTTGCCGCAACTGCAGCCGTTGCTTTCTCAGGCCAGTCCGATATTACCAATAACAACCTGCTGGCTGTCACTTCTGCAGACAACGGTACCACTGCAGGCGGTGTTGGGATTGAAATTCTGGACAATACGTCCACCGCGCTGAAGCCGGATGGCGCAACCTTCTCTACCGCTCAGGCGCTGGTAGAAGGGACCAACACCCTGCGTTTCTCTGCGCGTTACAAAGCCACTGCCGCAAGCGCAACGCCGGGTCAGGCAAATGCCGACGCGACATTCATCATGAAGTACGAATAAGCCGTTTTGATTTGCGCAAGGATGACGTTCGCCTCAATGGATGAGGCAATATCCGGGGATGATGAAGGATGCGGCAGATGATAGGGAAAGGCGTGGCGCTGGCGGGAATGCTGTGCGTAATGCCTGTGCTTTCACATACGGTAATACTGGAAAGTGGCCGCGTCCACTTACGGGGGCAGCTCGTCAACGGCGCCTGTACGGTCGCCACTGACAGTCAGGATATGCGGGTGCAAATGGGGCAGTATCGCACCAATGCTTTCTCTGGGACGGGAAGCTTCGCCTCTACCAACGTACCGTTTTCACTGCGCTTAACGTCGTGCAGCTCCGATGTTTATGACCATGTTGGGATTGCGTTTGCGGGCGTGACGCCAGCGGAAGATCCGCAGGTTTTTCTTGCCAGCGGCGATGCGTCTGCGGCTTCGGGGATTGGCCTGGCGTTATTTGACGAGCGCCAACGGCAAATTATGCCGAATGCCCTGCCGCTTCATTATGCGCCGATTATAACGCAAGAGATGACGTTTCATTTCACTGCCCGCTATCGGGCTGTCTCGGAAAATATAACACCGGGAACGCTTCGCTCAGACGTGTGGTTTACGTTGGTTTATCCCTGATTTATTTCCCAACGATAATCGCATCAAAGGTATTTTTAGCTATGTTTAATTATCTAAAATCAGGTTTTATCCTTTTACTGGCCTTATTTTCTGCTGCCAGTGTTCAGGCTGCCGGAGGCATTGCATTAGGCGCCACTCGCGTTATTTATCCGGCCGATGCCAAACAAACGTCCCTGTCTATTAGCAATAGCGATACCAAAGAACGTTACCTGGTTAATTCATGGATTGAGAATAGCGCCGGCGCTAAAGAAAAATCGTTTGTGGTTACGCCTCCGCTGTTTGTTAGTGAACCCAAAAGCGAAAACACGCTGCGTATCATCTATGCCGGTGAACCGCTGCCCAAAGACCGTGAGTCGCTGTTCTGGATGAACGTCAAAGCCATTCCGTCAGTCAATAAAAACAGCCTTGAGGGCAAAAACGTTCTGCAACTGGCGATTCTGTCACGCATCAAACTTTTCGTTCGCCCGAATAATCTGCCGCAAATCCCGGAAGATGCACCAGGAATGCTGACCTTTTCCCGCTCCGGCAACCACCTGAAAATCAACAATCCGTCAGCGTACTACGTCACGTTGGTCAATCTCAATGTGGGGAAAACGAAGGTCGATAACGTGATGGTTGCGCCGAAAAGCGATGCGCAGGTCCTGCTACCCACGGGCGTTCAGGGCAACGTCACGTTCCAGACGGTCAATGATTATGGCGCTGTGACCCCGGCCAAAACGGTTAGTGTGCGTTGAGATAACGATGAATAAGACAACGTATTTTCCTGGCCTGTTACCGGGGGTTACGCCACCGCTGGCGGGGGTGGCGTTGTCCACGCTGGCGGCGCTCTTTCCCTCTCTAAGCTATGGGGAAAGCTATTTTAATCCGGCCTTTTTATCTGCGGATACGGCAACCGTGGCGGATTTATCACGTTTTGAAAAAGGCAATCACCAGCCTGAAGGCGTTTATCGCGTGGATATCTGGCGCAACGATGAGTTTGTTGCCACTCAGGATATTCGTTTTACTACCAGTGCGGCAAAAGCCGGGGAGAAGTCCGGTGGGCTGATGCCGTGCTTTGGACTCGACTGGGTGAAGCGCCTTGGCGTCAATATCGCCGCGTTTCCGGCACTCAGTAAGGATCCGAACGATACCTGTATCAATCTACCTGAGGCGATTCCCGGCAGCGAGATTGCGTTTGATTTTTCTACCCTGCGCTTAAACGTCAGCCTGCCACAGGCGTCAATGTTAAACAGCGCGCGCGGCTATATTCCACCGGAAGAGTGGGATGAAGGGATCCCGGCCGCGCTGGTTAACTACAGCTTTACCGGCAGCCGCGGCAGTGATACTGACAGTTACTTCCTCAGTATGCTCAGTGGTCTGAACTATGGCCCCTGGCGGTTGAGAAACAACGGTGCGTGGAGCTACTCCAAGGGCGACGGATACCACTCACAAAGCTGGAAAAACATCGGTACATGGCTTCAGCGCGCAATTATCCCGCTGAAAGGCGAACTGGTGATGGGCGACAGCAACACTGGCAACGACGTTTTTGACAGCGTCGGGTTTCGCGGTGCGCGGCTCTATTCCTCAGACAGTATGTATCCCGACAGCTTACAGGGCTACGCGCCTACCGTGCGCGGCATTGCGCGTACCGCAGCGAAACTGACCATTCGTCAGAATGGCTATGTGATTTATCAAAGCTATGTTTCACCCGGCGCTTTCTCGATAACCGATCTCAACCCAACGTCATCCAGCGGTGATCTTGAGGTCACGGTGGATGAGAAGGACGGCAGCCAGCAACGCTATACGGTGCCGTACTCCACCGTTCCTTTATTGCAGCGAGAAGGGCGTTTCAAATATGACGTTGTCGCCGGGGATTTTCGCAGCGGCAATAGCCAGCAATCTTCACCGTTCTTTTTCCAGGGAACATTAATTGCCGGGTTACCAGAGGGCTATACCGCATACGGTGGTACGCAGTTGGCCTCACGTTACACCGCGGTGGTTTTAGGCACCGGTCGAAACCTGGGGGACTGGGGGGCGGTTTCTGTCGATCTCACCCATGCGCGCAGCCAACTGGCGGATGACAGTACGCACCAGGGGCAGTCTCTACGTTTCTTGTATGCGAAATCGCTGAACAATTTTGGCACTAACTTCCAGCTGTTGGGGTATCGCTACTCAACGCGTGGCTTCTATACCCTCGACGATGTGGCGTATCGCAGTATGGAAGGCTATGAGTACGAATACGACAGTGAGGGCAATCGCCACGACGTGCCCAATGTGACGAGTTACCACAACCTGAGCTACAGCAAAAAGGGCCGTTTCCAGATCAACATTTCGCAGAATCTGGGGGATTACGGATCGCTGTATATCTCGGGTAGTCAGCAGACGTACTGGAATACTTCAGACACCAATACCTGGTATCAACTGGGTTATGCCAGCGGCTGGCAGGGGATTAGCTATTCACTCTCCTGGTCGTGGAATGAATCGGTTGGCATCTCCGACACCGACCGTATTCTGGCGTTCAATATGTCTGTACCGTTCAGCCTGCTGAGCGGACGGCGTTACTCGCGTGATAACGCCCTCGATCGCACCTACGCCACCTTTAATGCCAACCGTAATAGCAACGGACAGAACAGTTGGCAGAGCGGGATCGGCGGTACGTTGCTGGATGGGCGCAACCTGAGCTACAGCGTGAATCAGGGGCACAGCAGCACCAATGGCTATAGCGGAAACGCCAGCGCCAACTGGCAGGCGGCCTACGGTACGCTGGGCGTGGGTTACAACTACGACCGTGACCAGCATGAATACAACTGGCAGCTCTCCGGCGGCGTAGTGGGGCATGCGGACGGCATTACGCTCAGTCAGCCTCTGGGCGATACCAACGTGCTGATTAAAGCGCCGGGCGCGCAGGGTGTACGGATAGAGAACCAGACCGGCGTTCAAACCGACTGGCGCGGATACGCGGTGATGCCATATGCCACCGTCTATCGCTATAACCGCGTCGCGTTAGACACCAATTCCATGAACAACAATACCGATGTGGAGAATAACGTCAGTAGCGTAGTGCCAACGCAAGGGGCGCTGGTGCGGGCGGCGTTTGATACACGAATCGGTGTGCGGGCGCTGATTACCGCCAAACATGCCGGTAAACCAGTGCCGTTTGGCTCCGTCGTGCGTGAAAACACCAGCGGCGTGACCAGCATGGTGGGTGAAGACGGGCAAATCTACCTGAGCGGCTTGCCGCTAAAAGGCGAGTTGTTGATCCAATGGGGGGAAGGCGCAAACGCGCGCTGCGTGGCGCGCTATGCCTTGCCAGAGGAGAGCCTGAAACAAGCGGTAACGCTCACGAACGTGACGTGCGAATCTCCGTCAGCACGACAGGAATAATACGATGAAACGACAAACGGGTTTGTTACTGGGAAGCGCTTTACTGCTGATGGCCCATTCGTCCTGGGCGACGGTCTGCCAAAACTCGAATGGCACGCCAACGGATGTTTTTTACGATCTGTCGAATGTCTTCAACAGTAGTAACAACCAGCCGGGACAGGTGGTGACGTTACCGGAAAAATCTGGCTGGGTTGGCGTGAATGCCACCTGTCCGGCCGGGACAACGGTAAATTACACCTATCGAAGCTATGTCACTGAACTTCCGGTTCAAAGTACCGAAGGCGGCTTCCAGTATCTGAAGCTCAATGACTACCTGCTGGGGGCCATGAGCATAACCGATAGTTATGCCGGGTTATTTTATCCCCCGCGTAATTACATTCGTATGGGGACTCACCCAAACGTACCTAAGCAGCAGCCTTTTGGCGTGATGGATTCAAAGCTGGTGTTTAAGCTCAAAGTGATCCGCCCGTTTATTAACATGGTGCCGATTCCGCGGCAGACGATGTTCAGCGTCTATGTCACGACCAGTACCGGAGATGCGCTAAGCGTACCGGTTTATACCATCAGCTACAGCGGCAAGGTGGAGGTTCCACAAAACTGCGAAGTAAACGCCGGGCAGATTGTCGAGTTTGATTTTGGTGATATTGGCGCATCGCTGTTTAGCAAGGCAGGAGCGGGAAACCGGCCTGAAGGCATCAATCCGCAGACCAAAACGGTAGCGATAAAATGCACCAACGTCGCTGCACAGGCCTACTTAACCATGCGTGTAGAGGCCGAGAAAGCCACCGGGCAAATGATGGTATCTGACAATCCCGATTTAGGTTTTATTGTCGCCGATAGCAGCGGTAAACCGCTGACGCCCAATAATCTGTCCAGCACTATCCCGTTTCAACTGGATGATAACGCCGCGGCGAGCGTGGGTATTCGAACATGGCCGGTTAGCGTAACGGGCAATAAGCCTACCGAAGGACCTTTTACAGCGCGTGGCTATCTGCGAGTGGATTATGACTAACAAACAAACGCCAGCCGCAGGGACACTTCTGGCAATGGTGTGCCTGCTGACATTCAGCTCGTTGTGCCATGCCGCTTCGTCGCTGGGGGAAATCAATATTGAACTGCGCGGTAACGTGGTGGACTTTACCTGCGCGGTAATTGCCAGCGACAGCAATAAGTCCGTGGAGCTAGGCACCTGGCCGACCAAGCAGCTTCAGAACAGCGGAGATACTACTCAACCGGTCGCGTTTACGCTGAAGCTAGAAGGCTGCCCGCCGGGTTCCGCTTCGATAACGTTTTCCGGAACTCCGGCCCCGGGCACGACGTTGCTGGCGCTTGATGATGCGGTGATGGCGCAAAAGGTGGCGATCGAACTGCACGACAGCGACCGTACGCGATTGCCGCTCGAGCAGGCCAGTCAGACGGTGGGGATTGATGACAACGGCAACGCCACGCTGACCTTTTTCGCAAACTATATCGCGTTAGCTGCTGGGGTTCAGCCTGGCATTGCCAGGGCTGATGCCACGTTCATGATTAACTATAACTAATCAATGCGCTAACAAAACACTCCCGAACGAAATCTCGCCGGGAGTGTTATTACATTAATTCATGCATTTTTGCGTAATCGATCAGCTCAACGATGGTGTGCAACCCGAGCTTGGAGTAGATATTAGCCTTGTGAGCGCTAATTGTTTTATTGCTGAGTAACAACTGCTCAGCAATTTCCTTATTGGATAGCCCGTTTGCCAGATAACGCAAAACGGTAACTTCACGGTTAGAGAGCGGCATGTCATGTAAGACGCCTTTTTGTGCATTTATATTGTTAATGAAATTAAGGGTATCCGAAGGGAAAAAGGAATATCCCGATAAAATCATTTTTACCGCATTGTAGATATCATTGAGATCCTTTCGTTTACTGACAAACCCATTTGCACCGGCCCGGATAGCACGCCCGGCATAAAACGACTCGGATTTTGAGGACAGAAACAGTACCCGAGTTTTCTCCTGCAATGACTTTATTCTTTTGAGTAATGTAAACCCATCAGAACCAGGCAGTTCAATATCCAGGATGACAAGATCGACCGGGTACGTGCGCAGATGTTCTATTGCCGTACGGCTGTCATCGGTTTTCAACACTACCTGAATATTACTGTTTTTCTCGAGTAGTACTTCTATCGACATTCTGACAATAGGGTGTTCGTCCATAATGATAACGGATGCTGGTTTCATTGTTGTATGCCTCAAACTGTTTGCGTATCTTGCGAATTTGATAAAACATCAGGCGTTATAATATTGTCAAATAGCCAAGAATTGTTCTGAGGGAGAGCCGAATAAATATTATTTCATCCTTGTTTATTCGGTTGTTCTTCTGCAGAACAATGAATTTGTGGAAAATCCATTTCACACCGGGAAAACTAACAATTAATCAGGAAACTGTGGGGATTATACCTGCTCTGCTCATTCGGAAAAGACTTACAACATCCTGGTTGTTAATGTCAGTTAGGATATTCTGAAAGATCCAGATGTGTTAATGACTATTGGTATTATTTATCTGTGGTTCGAATTATGGCAGATTGAAAATTTTTTTAAACAGTAAAAACGACACAATAAACCAATTGTTTAGGTTTTGTTAAGGCTGCAATAGGACTATTTTTTATTGAAATGCACAGGATCAGTAAGGTTAAGTGTGAGTGTGCCTCCAGGCATAATACCAGGAATAGTTGTAAATATTAAATATTTGTAAAAATTAGATCTTTTTTCTTATTAAAGAATAAGTAATTTCCTAAAAAATCTTATGGCACAATGAGTTATGGTGTTAAATTAAATGGGGAGAGGTAACATTGAGGCGGTGTATCAGATGCAAAAAGCGCTGCCTGCTGGGTAATCCAAGGCGCGTAATCAACTGGTTCAGGCGATAGATGATGCGGTGGTAGGGTTGTGCCTGTAACAATGCAATCTTTTTTAAGGAGTTACCCTGTAATAGTAAGGTAATCAGCTCCCAGTCGAGCTGATTTATACGCCTGGAATGAATATAGTTAAGAACCGGAGATAATAAAGCATGGCGCATCTCGGGGAGGCGCAAATTGCGTGGCAAGATATAAAATGGACCGGACAGTGAAATAAATGTAGTGAGGTCTTCATCGCGACTGGAAAGCATTATGAAGATTTGGATGTCATTATGCTTCTTAATTAGCTGGCGCAGGCTTTCAAGTATATCGAAATAAGGGGTTGTTAAGCTTTCAATGTCAATCACTAACTGGCTAATTACCGGCTCTTGCATGCTGAGCAAAGTCGATTCAACGCTCTGGAAGATCGCCGTGCGAGTACCTGAGAATAAATGTCGACTCAGCGCATAGGCCAGATAGTAGTCTGTCGTAATTATCGCCTGAGATATAGTGCCGTCCGGTAAGGTGTATTCGAGTTTTTGCGCCAGATACTCGATCCGGTCAAATACCTGTGAGGTACAGTGGGGAAATTGCCAGCTACAGTTAGCGTTTCGTATACGGCGATAGCGGTCCCGGCGTTTTGCACTGTGCATCCTTTTCCATTCCATTTCTGTTGCGGCAGGTCTGGATAAATTGCTGACTACAGGCATCCCTGAACCAAACTTTTGTCAGTGCAAAGGTGAGTTGACTTGTGCCGTTGGGTTTCAGTGCTTCAACAATCATCAGACTGGCAATTGCGTACTCCATCAGAATAATCTGCCGGAAGTTTTCTGATGTCTTACTCAATGCCCAAAAGATCGTTTTATCCAGTTCAACCTCTCTCTGAGATTAGATAAAATATTACCGGGTGTGTCTTTTTGTTACCCCGGAAATAGTATGGCCGGATTATTCTCGCAGCCTGAAGCCAGGTACAGTAGGAGCCGATGCTTAATCCATGATGAGATATTTCTCAATAAAAATTAGGCAGAGATACCCCGTCTAATTTTGCAGAAAGTTCAGATGTGCGCGGATGTATCTTAAGAATTGCTGATCGTTTTTCACATGCAGCTTTTTCATAATGCTGCGGCGGGTCGCTTTGGCCTGGATATCACTGACTGAGAGCAGATGAGCCGTTTCGGATAACGTATACCCGCTGGCGAGAAACATTAAGAACTGGCGTTCTTCGATAGAAAAGTTGCGGGTGGTGCAGTAATGGCAGATAGTCGCGGGCACGCTAGTGCGCAGTGCGCGTTTTTGCAGGATGAGGACCAGTTTTTTGGTTATCTCGTCGACGTCATCTTCCCGATAAATCAGTGGCAACATGTACAGGCAGGGGCGGAACATCAGCTTATCTTTGTCGTTTTTGCTACAGATGACCACCCGGTGTTGGCGCCTGGTGTGGACAGGAACCATGTAACAATCGGCGCTGAGCCAATCTTCATCCAGTGAGATAAACGCGATTTCAGCGCGATCGATATCTTCGACAGGTAAAAAGCTAATCTCCTGATGCCACTGATTTGCCAGATGGGAGATGATGATTTTCAGTCCATGTTCGAAGTGACTGTTTTCTTCCTTGATGGCGATACTTAACATTAAAGAGTTCCTGACCACTGGAGAGGGGATAAAGGAATGTTAAGCAAAATCATAAATATTCTAAATACATGTATCCCTAAATCTGACGTTTTGCGGGCTGAGTTGTTACCAGGTGATTTCCTGGATACCTTTGAACGAGCAGAAAAAATCAACATTCGTACACTTCGCCAGCAACCGAAACAAAAGGCATTGACTCAGCAAGCGCTGACCGTATAATTCACGCGTTTCATCTGCATGAAGTAATCACTTCGCAATGCGCCCTTAGCTCAGTTGGATAGAGCAACGGCCTTCTAAGCCGTAGGTCGTAGGTTCGAATCCTACAGGGCGTACCATTTCAACGTCACTTCTGATGTTCAGCTTCGGCTAATCGCGACAAATTTTCTTTTGCCAACCACATTTCCACTTCTGTAAGACTTAGTTGTACTTCCTCTCTGAGTGAAAAATCAGCTAGCGGCTGCTGTTCAAGCGCTGCGCACATCCTGCTGGCAGAACGCATCCCCATGCTGGCGCAGCTGCTTTTTAGCTGATGTGCCAGACGTTTTATCTTCTCGTACTCACATGCTGCGCGCGCTGCGTCAATCTCATCTAATACAGGAAGGGTGTGTTGCTTAAAGAGCGCTAACCATTCGTGCACCTTTTGCCATCCCATTAGCTGGATATCCCCGGCTAATTGCTGGGTATCTAACCGTTGGTTGTCATTTTCTAATGCAGCCGGGAGAGGGGCGTTACCGTGCAGATAATGGGTAATGAGCCGACTGAGTTCATCCTGGGGAACCGGTTTTTGAATAACGCCGAGAAACAGGGTGCTGGTTCTTTGGCTTAGCGTTTCGTCGATGACGTGTGCGCTAAAGCCTATTAGCTTTAACGTCGGAAACTCGCGGGTTAACTGTTGCGCCAGCGTGATGCCGTCGATATCCGGAAGATCAAAATCAACCAGCGCGGCATTATACTGGGCGTCTTGCTGCAGTATGGTGAGCGCCGCAGCCGCACTGTCGGCAGCGGTGACCTGGGCGCCATTGAGGGTGAGCATTTCTGTACTGATGCGCTGCGTGAGGGGGTTATCCTCGATTAGCAGTAAGCGTAAACCCTGTAACGATATGGCACGTGGAACGGATTTAGCTACCGGCATCGCGCCAGCCCGTAATGGCAGACGCAGACGAAAGCAGCTTCCGACTCCCGGCGTACTGGTGACGCTCAGTTCTCCCTGCATCGCCTGCGCAAGGCTGGCACTGATAGTGAGTCCAAGCCCGGTCCCCCCACGTTTACCGCTAACCTGAACAAACGGCTGAAAAATATCGCGCTGATGGACAAGATCAATCCCGCATCCCGTGTCCTCAACCTCAATATACCAGTCCTGATCTTTACATCGGCTACGCAGGGTGATGTGTCCGCGATCGGTAAAGCGCAGCGCGTTGTTTAATAGGTTAGTTATGATTTGCCGAATGCGGCGCGGATCGCCGCGAAGGGAGTCGGGGACGTCATCGGCAAAATCCGTAACCAGCACGACCGGGCGACCCACAACGCGACCGTGCATGAGCTGAAGCGTACTTTCCAGCAAGGGTCTTGGCTCAAAAGGTTCATCGCCGATCGCCACATTTTTTCCGCCCGCTTCGATGGCGGAATAGTCCAGGATATCGTTGAGGATGGTCAGCAGAGACTCGCCAGAGTCGGTGATTGCGCGCAGATTCTCCTGATGCTGCGCCAGAGCGGGATTGTCTGAGAGCAACTGCGCAGTGCCGAGGATCCCATACAGCGGGGTGCGTATTTCATGGCTCATGGCGGCCAGAAACGCCGATTTTGCCTGATTGGCTTTTTCGGCTTCTGCCCGCGCCTGCCGGTGTTCAGACACCATAGAACGCAGTTCGGCGGTTCGAGCTTTTACCTGAGCGGCCAGATGTTCGCGATGGCTATTAAGGGCGTGAACGCTACCGCGAAAGGCATCCATCAACCGCCCGATAGTATCCAGTTCGCGAACGCCCGCTGTTTCCGGAAATGGGGAGTCAATATCACCTTCAAGCAGACGCTGTAACGCCTGGGTTTGCTGCGCCAACGGACGCGTCACCGAGCGGTAAACTACGCGCCAAAGAATGAGAATTAACAAGCACAATGACACCGCACCTAACAGCAGCAGCAGCGTTTGCCCGCGCTGGCTGGCCTGTTTGAGATGCGCCAGCCCGGTCTGATTGCGTTGGCCAATGATTTCTACCAACTGACTGACTTCGCTACTGAAACGGGTAAATTGCTCGATATTGTTCTGCGATAAGATCTGTAAGCGGGTGGTGATGTCATTATCCTGACGATACAGGGCCAGCAGATCGACATAACGGCTTATCGAATTTACAGCGCCGGCAACCTGAGTGCGTACCACCGGATCTTCAATGCGTATTTGTCGGCGGTGAAGCACTCTGACGGCGGCATTAAGCTGGGTTTCCAGCGCTTCAAGGTTATTCTGCGCCTGGTTATTTCCCAGATTCATCACCATTTGCTGCACGCGTAGCGCGCTCAGGCGCAGTTCATTCATCTGGTTATAATATTCCAGATCGATATCGATAAGCCTGTCGAGAGCGTGTTCCGCCGCCTGCCCCTGATGGCTCTCAATCAAATCATAAATGCTTGCCTGCGTAGCGCCCGCCGAGGTGGCGGCATTACTGGCCTGACCGCGCGCCATTTCGGCAACGTCGGCGGTAGCCTCAACAATATGTTGGCTGAGCTGTTGCTGCCGATCGCGCAGTTTCAGACGTTCGCCAACCAACTCCCCCTGATGGCTTAACGACTGGGCGATCTCTTTTTCCTGTTGTTCAATGGCCGACGTATCAAAGCCCTGCTCGCGCAGGGTTTTCAGTAAAGCGGTAATTTTCAGGCTTTGGGCGGTTAACATACGCCCCTGAGCCAGCCACATATTTTCATTATCTGCGGTGGTCAGATTCTGCGCGGAAAACAGTTCCCAGGCGCTGGCTTCGCTGAGCTGGCGCGCCATGTCCATGGTCGGGATCAGCGCCTGGGTATTGGCCTGCTCAACCTGGCTGACAAAACGCAGGTTATACCAGCCTACCAGCGTACTAATGAGGGTCAGTGCCGCCATCAGCCCGAAGCCTATCCACAGTCGTTTGGTCAGAGATAAATTCACTGTCGGGTCGCCACAGATTAAAAAGGTTGAGTCCAAAAGAGGAAAGCAACTAGGATAAAGCCTTATCAATGTTGAGGCTATCATGCGCGTTTTGGTTTTCCTGCTTATCACACTTTTTCCCGGCTTAGGTCACGCGACCGGGTCCGCACTGCTGCGCTGGCCGGATACCCAGCAGGCAGTGCCGGAGCCGCTAACGGACGTTACTGCAAACAAAGTCTGGAAACTGTGCGCGCTGTATCCCAGCTTGAAGGATTCCTACTGGCTTTCCGTGAATTACGGCATGCTGGAGGCGGCGAAAAAATACGGCGTAAGCCTGAAGGTGCTCGAGGCGGGAGGGTATCGCCAGTTCGACACGCAAAAATCACAAATCGCTCAATGCCAGCAATGGGGCGCGGATGCCATTTTGTTGGGCAGCAGCACGACGACTTTTCCGGATTTGCAGGCGCAGGTTGGCACGCTGCCGGTTATCGAGGTGGTGAATGCTATCCATGACGCAACGGTAAAAGCCCGGGTTGGGGTTCCGTGGTTCCAGATGGGTTATCAGCCTGGCCGCTATTTGGTTAAGTGGAGCGCGGGCAAACCGCTAAAGGTCTTATTATTGCCAGGACCTGATGACGCCGGGGGCAGTCGTGAGATGGTGGCCGGATTTCGTCAGGCGATTGCCGGCAGTCAGGTGCGCATCGTGGATGTGGCGTTGGGCGATAATGATATTGAAATACAGCGTAACCTGCTGCAGGAGATGCTTGAGCGTCACCCGGATGCCGACGTGGTGGCCGGTACGGCAATTGCTGCGGAAGCGGCAATGGGGGAGAAGCGCAATCAGGGCGCGCCGTTAACTGTCGTCTCTTTTTATCTGTCGCATCAGGTGTATCGCGGGCTTAAACGCGAAAGAATCATTATGGCTGCCAGCGATCAAATGGTCTGGCAAGGTGAACTGGCGATTCAGCAGGCTATCAGAGTATTACAAGGGCAGCCGGTGCCGGAAAATATCAGCCCACCGATCCTGGTGCTCACCCCGAAAAATGCCGACAGCCAGCATGTAAAGTGCTCGTTGTCACCCGGCGGATTCCGTCCTGTTTATCTGTATCAGTACACGTCGGCCGCTAAAAAATAGCCTTCCCCGTGCTGCGTTACCAGTAAATCAGCCCGCAGCTTGTGGCGTAAACGGCGGATCAGTACGTCCACGGTGCGTAAGTCCGGATTGTCTACCCGTCGCGCCGAAAGCATGCGCAGTAAACGTTCGCGACTGAGAATTTCCCCCGGATTGGTGACAAACGCGACCAGCATTTCATACTCGGCGCGGGTGAGTTTGATTGCCTCGTCGCCCAGTTCCAGAGTATGACGGGAGACGTTCAAACAATACCCGGCAAACTGATAGCAGTTGTCTTTAGCCTCCGGTCGCGCCTCGCGGGCAAGGTCGATACGCCAGAGTAAATTTTTCACTCTCACCACCAGTTCACGTAGCTCTAGCGGCTTGGTGACATAATCATCAGCCCCCATTTCCAGGCCAACGATACGGTCAATTTGGTCACTACGACCCGTGACCAGGATGATCCCCACCGTTGAGCGTTCACGCAGGGCGCGGGTCAGCATTAAGCCATTTTCATCCGGGAGATTGATATCTAACAGAATAAGATCGACAGAGTGTTGTGACATGATTTCACGCAGGCCGGCTCCGCTGGCTGTGACCGAGACGTGATAACCTTCCTGTTCAAAATAAGCCTGTAATCGTGCCTGGGTAACGGGTTCATCCTCAACAATGACAATGTGATGCGACATCCTGGTTGTTGTCTCTTTCTGTTCATATCTGTTCACATTGTGCCGTAAGCCATTCATCCTGACCAGTGTTGCCGTTCACATTTGCGAAATAAGATCCTCTGTAACTAAACCATATATTTACAGGGGCTATTATGCGGAAACTATGGAGGGCGCTGCTCAGACCGAGCGCACGTTGGTCAGTGTTGGCGCTGGTCGTCATCGGGATGGTGGTCGGTATCGCGCTGATCGTCTTACCGCACGTTGGCATTAAATTAACCAGTTCAACCGAATTTTGCGTGAGCTGCCACAGCATGCAGCCGGTTTATGAAGAATATAAACAGTCTGCGCATTTTCAGAATGCCTCCGGGGTGCGCGCAGAGTGTCATGATTGCCACATTCCATCCGATATCCCTGGCATGGTGAAACGTAAGCTGGAGGCCAGCAACGATATTTACCAGACCTTTGTTGCCCACTCTATTGATACTCCTGAGAAATTCGAAGCCAAACGTGCCGAGCTGGCGGAGCGCGAATGGGCGCGAATGAAGGAGAATAACTCCGCGACCTGTCGTTCCTGTCATAACTATGATGCGATGGATCACGCGAAACAGCATCCTGAAGCTGCGCGTCAGATGAAGATTGCGGCCAAGGACAATCAATCCTGTATTGACTGCCATAAAGGTATTGCGCATCAGCTTCCCGATATGAGCAGCGGTTTCCGCAAGCAGTTTGACCAGTTACGCGCCAACGCAAACGACGATGGCGATACGCTCTATTCCCTGGACATCAAACCTATTTATGCCGCCAAAGGGGATAAAGAACCTGCGGGCTCACTGCTGCCTGCTTCTGAAGTAAAAGTGTTAAAGCGTGACGGCGACTGGCTGCAAATTGAAATTGTGGGCTGGACAGAGAGTAACGGGCGTCAGCGCGTGCTGGCGCAATTGCCAGGTAAACGCATTTTTGTGGCCTCCATTCGTGGCGACATCCAGCAGCACGTGAAAACCCTGGAGCAAACGACCGTCGCGGAAACGAATACGCAGTGGAGCAAGCTGCAGGCCACCGCCTGGATGCAGAAGGGCGATATGGTTAACGACATTAAGCCAATCTGGGCTTATGCCGACTCGCTCTATAACGGAACCTGTAACCAGTGCCACGGCGCACCTGAGAAAGAACACTTTGACGCCAACGGCTGGATTGGCACGTTGAACGGCATGATTGGATTTACCAGTCTGGATAAACGTGAAGAACGTACCTTACTGAAATATCTGCAGATGAATGCCTCTGACACCACGGACAAGCCGCATGGCGATAAGGGAGAAAGCAATGAAAAATAACGATCTCTTTCAGGCATCTCGCCGTCGTTTTCTACTGCAGTTGGGCGGCTTGACCGTCGCCGGTATGTTAGGACCTTCGCTGCTCACACCGCGCAGCGCCAACGCCGCAGAGGTGCAGGGAACTGGCGTCAAAGAGGGGATCCTGACCGGCTCTCACTGGGGGGCAATCCGCGCCACCGTGGTTGATGGGCGTTTTATTGAAGCCAAACCGTTTGAGCGTGATAAGTACCCGTCAAAAATGATCGCCGGACTGCCGGATCACGTGCATGGTGGGGCGCGTATTCGCTATCCAATGGTCCGCGTCGACTGGTTGCGTAAACGCCATCAGAGCGATACCACGCAGCGTGGAGATAACCGCTTTGTGCGCGTTTCGTGGGATGAAGCGCTGGACTTCTTCTATCAGGAGCTGGAGCGAATTCAGAAGACCTATGGCCCGAGCGCGCTGCTGACGGCCAGCGGTTGGCAATCAACCGGCATGTTCCATAACGCCTCGGGGATGCTAGCGCGCGCCATTGCGCTGCACGGCAACAGCGTAAGTACCGGGGGCGACTATTCCACTGGTGCAGCCCAGGTGATTCTGCCGCGCGTGGTCGGGTCAATGGAGGTATATGAACAGCAAACCTCATGGCCGCTGGTGCTGAAAAACAGCAAAACGATTGTGCTGTGGGGTTCCGACCTGATTAAAAACCAGCAGGCGAACTGGTGGTGCCCGGATCATGATGTTTATGAATACTACGAACAACTGAAAGAAAAAGTGGCGCGCGGCGAGATCTCGGTTATCAGCGTTGATCCGGTCATCACCTCGACGCACGACTACCTGGGCCGCGACAAGGTTAAACACGTCGCCGTGAATCCGCAGGCCGATGTGCCACTACAGCTGGCTCTGGCGCACACGCTTTATACCGAGAAGCTCTACGATAAGCATTTTCTCGATAACTACTGCGTTGGGTTTGAGCAGTTTCTGCCTTATCTGCTGGGGGAAAGTGACGGACAGCCTAAAGATGCCCAGTGGGCGGAAAAAATATGCGGGATTGATGCCGATACGATTCGTGAACTGGCGCGGCAAATGGCGGGCGGAAGAACGCAGATTATTGCCGGCTGGTGCGTCCAGCGTATGCAGCACGGGGAACAGTGGGCGTGGATGATCGTGGTGCTGGCCTCAATGCTTGGACAAATCGGCTTACCCGGCGGTGGCTTCGGCTTTGGCTGGCACTATAACGGCGCGGGCACGCCAAGCCGCAAAGGGATTATCCTGAGCGGTTTTTCTGGCTCCACTACCGTACCTCCTGTGCATGACAGCACTGATTATAAGGGGTACAGCAGCACCATCCCGATCGCGCGTTTTATCGATGCGATTCTTGAGCCGGGTAAACAAATTAACTGGAACGGCAAAACCGTCAAGTTGCCGCCGTTGAAGATGTGCGTTTTTGCCGGGACCAACCCTTTCCATCGTCACCAGCAGATCAATCGTATTATTGAGGGCTGGCGTAAGCTGGAAACCGTTATCGCCATCGATAATCAGTGGACCTCGACCTGTCGATTCGCTGACATCGTATTGCCCGCGACGACCCAGTTTGAGCGTAACGATCTTGACCAGTATGGCAACCACTCCAACCGCGGCATTATCGCCATGAAACAGTTGGTGCAGCCGCAATTTGAAGCACGTAATGATTTCGATATTTTCCGCGATCTCTGCCGCCGCTTTAATCGTGAAGAAGCCTTTACCGAAGGGCTGGATGAGATGGGGTGGCTGAAACGGATCTGGCAGGAAGGAAGCCAGCAGGGGAAAGGGCGCGGCGTTCATCTCCCCGCTTTTGACGTTTTCTGGAATCAGCAAGAGTACGTTGAATTCGAACATCCGCAGATGTTTGTACGTCATCAGGCATTCCGCGAAGACCCCGATCTTGAGCCGCTGGGCACGCCGAGCGGATTGATCGAAATTTTCTCGAAAACCATTGCCGGTATGCAGTATGACGACTGCCAGGGGCATCCGATGTGGTTTGAGAAAATCGAACGCTCACATGGTGGACCCGGGTCGCAGCGTTGGCCACTGCATCTGCAATCTGTTCACCCTGATTTCCGTCTGCACTCGCAGCTTTGTGAATCTGAAGCGCTGCGTAAGCATTATGCGGTAAGTGGTAAAGAGCCGGTGTTTATCAACCCGCAGGATGCCAGCGTCAGGGGGATTCGCAACGGTGATATTGTCCGTGTGTTTAACGCACGTGGACAAGTACTGGCCGGGGCGGTTGTCTCCGATCTCTACTCGCCAGGCGTGGCGCGTATTCATGAAGGTGCCTGGTACGACCCTGATAACGGCGGAGAAACTGGGGCGCTGTGTAAATACGGCAATCCAAACGTATTAACAATCGATATCGGCACGTCTCAACTGGCGCAGGCGACCAGCGCTCATACTACGCTGGTGGAAATTGAGAAATATACCGGCAAGGTGGATAACGTGACGGCGTTTAGCGGCCCGATAAAAATGGTGGCGCAGTGCGAATATGTTCCGGCGGAGAAGGTATCGTCATGATAAAACACTCTTCCCTGACAACAGAACAGATGGCCTGTGTTTACGCCTGGCTGGCGCAGTTGTTTTCCCGGGAACGTGACGATGACAGCCTGGCACTTTTGCAGTCCAGCGAAATGGCTGAGTGGTTCGCGGTGCTAAAAGGTGAACCGTCGCTTGAAGCGGAAGTCCTTCAGCTGGAGGAGAAAATTGCTGCGCTTCAGGTGCGTGAGGACGCAACCCTCGAACTGGCGGCTGATTTTTGTAGCCTGTTTCTGATGTCGGAAAAACACGCGGCGTTACCCTATGCGTCGGCCCATCTTGAAGGAGGGCCGAATTACGGGGTCATTAAACGATTGTTAGCCGATGCTGGCATGCAGGTAAGCGAAACGTTTAGCGAGTCAGCCGATCATCTGGCAATTTTTATCGAACTGCTGAGTCATCTGCATTTTTCTCTGGGAGAGTCCGGGCTTAGCCGCCAGCGTATTGATGCGCTGCGCGGAGAAACGCTGGCGGGGCTGTTACGCTGGTTACCGGAATTCACCGCCAAATGCCGCCGCTATGATGACTTTGGTTTCTACGGTGCGCTGAGTCAGCTGTTGCTAGCACTGGTCAGACTGGATATTCAGAACTGAGTGATGGCCTAAGCCACAGAACACCGGGAATACATTCGCTCTAATGCTTGCCATTTTAACGAAAATGAATGGGCGTAATGAGTAACTGAGAGTGGGACATCCGGAGGCAATGAATCTGTTGCCTCCGGTATATTGCTACATTTACCGCTGAGGTGAACGCAACCCTGAGCAAACATCACATGTGCTCAATAATGCTTAACCTATAAACGTTAGTGCAAATTCGCCCCCATTTTGACCCTATCACCGCACAACCAGCACGGGACATTTTGCATGGCGTACTACGGCAGCCGCCGTTGAACCCAGCAGATAAGTGCTAAAACCAGGCTTATGTGAGGCAATAACAATAAGCTCAGCGTCAACCGACTCCGCCAGTTTGAGGATCTGATCCTTCGGCGGGCCGTAAACGACGTGAGTCTGACTCCTGCCTGCAGGAATATTGAACTGCTTAATAATCTCTTCGAGTTTTTCGCTGGCCTTGGCCTGCAGACCGCTTCTGTCCGGGAATTCTGTTGAGTAGGCCAGCCCCAGCGAGGCATAGAACGGAACGGTAGGAATAACGGCTAAAAAGTGGACCTTAGCGGTTTTGGCATGCGCCTGGACCTGTGGAACAACATGGCGGGTTAAATCGGTTTCAGAGATATCAATGGGTACCAGAATTGAGCGATACATATTCACTACCTCCTGTTTGTTTACCTCTACCCAGAGTGTAGCGAAAATCGAATCTGTATAATAAGTGACCAGATCAAGGTTGCATGCATAAATGCGCGTCAATGATAGGTGTGTGTCACAACTCTTGTCGTGAATGTATATCTGAGCACAACCACAAGAGGGGTATCTTCATTAATACGTGTTATCTCGTAATAGAAAAGGGTTCGTTTTTATGTTTTTTCATTGTATATTTTATTATATAGCGACTATTGCCAAGGGCATAATTTTAATGCCATTCAGCACTCATCAAACTTTTATTCTGACGTTTCCATAATTAATGGTTAATTAAACCTTGGATTTGGTTTAATTATCTGAATTTAAAAAGGTATTTTATATTTAATTTCGTTCGTATTAATTATGCGAGCGCCTTCAAACTTACCCACATGCTGATTCTCATTTCCCTCTGCGTTTGATGAATATCAATAAGTAGCCGCGTTAGGGTAATTATTGTCTACCCATTAAAGGGTATTCATCTTGTGGGAATAAAAGATGAGAAAAATAAATAAAACCATCCTCGGGACGATGCTGCTGTGCATTGTTCTTGGTGCTGTTATCGTTTTGGCAGGGCAATGGACGTTGCACAAAACCTCAAGCACGGAATTCTGTTTGTCGTGTCATACGATGCAGGCACCGTATGAGGAATATACCGGTTCGGTTCACTTTCAGAATCAGAAAGGTATTCGTGCAGAGTGTGCTGATTGTCATATCCCCCAGGGCGGCCTGGATTATCTGGTGGCTAAACTGCGGGCCTCAAAAGATGTTTATCATCAGTTCATAACCAAAAAAATCGATACCCCAGAAAAATTTGAAGAACACCGTCTGGAGATGGCGCAAACCGTCTGGGCACAGCTAAAAGCGAGCGATTCTGCGACCTGCCGTAGCTGTCACAGCATGGACGCGATGGATCTTGCCGCACAAAGCGCGGAGGCCCAGAAAATGCACAAAATGGGCATTGAGGAAAAGCAAACCTGTATTGATTGCCACAAAGGCGTCGCCCATTTCCCACCTGAAATAAAAATGGATGACAGCGCGCTCAAAGGGCTTGAAGCGCAGTCCGCCTCCACCCCTGCTTCGGCAACAGAGCTTTATGCCGTAAGCAACACCGCGCTGGGCGATTTGGGAACCGTTTACCCGGCAACAAAAATGCAGGTTCTGAAAACAACGGACAATACGCGACAGGTCGAGATTCGCGGTAGCCAGATGCAGGGAAATGAACAGGTCATTTACTACGCGGCAGGACAGCGTTTGATTCTTGCCAGCCTGAGTGAAAAAGGTCAGCAATCGCTGAAGATCCTCTCCGACTGGAAAAAAGATGATTACGGCAATGTGTGGCGAGATGTCGTGCTGCAGGGTGAATGGAGCGGTTCCGCTCTCGCCAGCCGTGAACCGATGTGGGATTACGCACGCAAACTCGACAATGTGTACTGCGCGGGCTGCCATGCGCCAATTCCGGCGAATCATTTCACGCTCAACGCCTGGCCTTCAGTAGCAAAAGGGATGGGCGCTCGCACCAATATCAGTGAAAACGAACTGGATATCCTGAGCCGTTACTTCCAGTACAACGCTAAAGACATGAACAAATAAGCGATAAATCAGGAGAAATCATGAAACTCACAAGACGTGACTTTATTAAGACGGCCGGCGCGGCAACCGGGACAATGGCGATTTCTTCGGTGATCCCAATGCCGGCCTGGGCCGAAGGCCAAAATGGCGGAGCGATTCTGACGGCAGCGCGTTGGGGCGCGGTATACGTGGAAGTAAAAGATGGCAAAGTGGTTTCCTCAAAAGGCGCGTTGCCTAAAACGGTGCCGAACTCGTTACAGCAAACCGCGCCGGATCAGGTCCATACCAATATCCGCGTAAAATATCCGATGGTGCGCAAAAGCTATCTGGAAAACCCGGGTAATGCGGATGGTAAACGTGGAAGCGATCCTTTCGTGCGGGTTAGCTGGGAGCAGGCACTGAAACTGATACATGAGCAGCATAGCCGGATCCGTAGCAGCTATGGCCCAGCGTCGATATTTGCTGGTTCCTATGGCTGGCGCTCCAGCGGCGTTCTGCATAAAGCGCAAACCTTACTGCAACGCTATATGAGCATGGCCGGTGGTTACGCAGGTCATACCGGAGATTATTCAACCGGTGCCGCGCAGGTGATCATGCCTTACGTTGTGGGATCGGTTGAAGTCTATGAGCAGCAAACCACCTGGCCGATGGTGCTTGAGCACAGTCAGGTCGTGGTGCTGTGGGGGATGAACCCGCTCAATACCCTCAAGATTGCCTGGAGCAGCACGGATGAACAGGGGATTGAATACTTTAATCTGCTGAAGAAATCAGGGAAAAGCGTCATCGCCATCGATCCGATGCGTTCCGAAACCATTGAGTTCTTTGGTGATAATGCAACCTGGATTGCGCCACATATGGGGACCGATGTGGCGATGATGTTAGGGATCGCCCATACGCTGGTGAAGAAAAATCTCCATGACAAAGCCTTCCTGGAAAAATACACCACTGGATATCCGCAGTTTGAAGAGTATTTGCTCGGCAAGAGCGACAAAATAGAGAAAACCGCCGAGTGGGCTTCCGGCGTGTGCGGCGTGCCTGCTGAGCAACTGGAGAAGCTGGCGGAAATTTTCTCCAGCAATAAAACCATGCTCATGGCGGGTTGGGGGATTCAGCGCCAGCAATACGGTGAGCAAAAACACTGGATGCTGGTGACTCTGGCGGCGATGCTGGGGCAAATTGGTACCGAAGGCGGTGGTTTCGGGTTCTCTTATCACTATTCCAACGGCGGTAACCCAACGCGTACCGGGGGGGTATTGCCAGCCATCTCCGCCCAAATTGAGGGTGGGTCATCTGCGGGTAACGACTGGGCGGTTTCCGATGCGGTGATCAGCCTGCCGGTAGCGCGAATTGTCGAAGCGCTGGAAAATCCAGGCGGCAAATATCAGCATAACGGTAAAGAGCAAACCTTCCCGGATATCAAAATGATCTGGTGGGCGGGCGGCGCAAACTTTACCCATCATCAGGATACTAACCGTTTAATCAAAGCCTGGCAGAAGCCTGAACTGGTTGTCATCTCTGAGTGCTACTGGACCGCAGCGGCCAAACATGCCGATATAGTCCTGCCGATAACCACGTCGTTTGAGCGCAACGATCTGACCATGACCGGTGATTACAGTAACCAACATCTGGTACCGATGAAGCAGGTCATTGAGCCGCAGTTTGAAGCACGCAGTGATTTTGACGTATTTGCCGATCTGGCGGAGATGCTCAAGCCTGGCGGTAAGGCGGTCTACACCGAGGGCAAAGATGAAATGGCGTGGCTGAAGCAGTTCTATGATGCCGCGCAAAAAGCCGCCCGCGCCCAGCGTATCGCCATGCCTCAGTTCAACGCGTTTTGGCAGCAAAACAAACTGATCGAAATGCGTGAGAATGAAAAGAATAACAAATATGTACGCTACGCGGATTTCCGCAGCGATCCGGTGATGAATGCGCTTGGAACGCCGAGCGGTAAGATAGAAATCTACTCAAAAACGATTGAAGGCTATCAATACAAAGATTGCCCGCCGCATGCGTCATGGATTGAACCCGATGAATGGAAAGGAACTGCGGATAAAGATCAACTGCAGCTACTGACGGCGCACCCGGCACATCGTCTGCATAGTCAGTTGAACTACGCTTCGCTGCGCAAAGAGTACGCGATTGCCAATCGTGAGCCGGTAACGATTCACCCGGATGATGCGAAAGCCAGAGGTATTGCCGAGGGCGATCTGGTACGCGTATGGAACGCGCGTGGACAGGTGCTGGTGGGGGCACACATCAGTGACGGTATCAAACCGGGAATCATCTGTATCCATGAAGGCGCATGGCCAGATATTGAGAACGGTATCTGCAAAAATGGCGGCGCGAACGTGCTGACGGCGGATATCCCAACCTCAAGGCTGGCGAATGGCTGCGCGGGGAATACCAGCCTGGTATACGCAGAGAAATTCACCGGCGAAGCGCCAAAACTCACCGTCTTTGATGAGCCAGCAATCGTCACTCTGTAATGATGGTTGAAAAGCGGGGGCCGTAAGGCTCGAATGCTGGCAATTAACGAGGATGAGTGGCCGTAGCGATAACGGAGAGTGGCACATACGGAGGTAATGAATCTATTGCCTCCGGTATGTTTGTCACTTCTCTGAAACGATCCTCCCTGTGAACGTGTTAAGGGTACTATCGCCGTACCCTTAACAATCCCGGCTCCCGGCGGGAAAATTGCCGCTCCGCGGTCCCCTCCGTTTATTCCTCCAGGCTACCGGGCCGGGCGCGAGGTAGCGTCCCTGCAAAACGCGCCCTGAACCCGCATCCCTGCGGGTTCTCCCTGCCTTACGGAAACTCGTCGGCAATTTTCAGCCGGACCAGCCCACACCTGCCCACCTGCGTTTTTTATCTGAACAGCAAAACAGATTTAACTGATCGGCAGTAGGCCGTAAGGCTCCCGCTTTTTATTGCTGTTTCGGCAATGTCTTATCGCCGTTACTCTGCCAGCACAATCACATCTCCCGTTGCCGGGGCGTCAGTTCCCGGTAGCCACAATCGACCCCACGAACCGGTGCAATGACAGCCGAGTAGTTTTTCTGGTTGTTGTTGCTTAATAAATTGTCGGGTTCGCCATAGCTTAGCGGGGGAGGCTGTGCGTAAATGGAACCCACCGACGAGGGCGTAAATTTGGTTAACGCCGGTGATGTTTTGGCAATGGCGTACGATATTCTCTATTCCCCGATGCCCGCATCCGGTAATGATGACTAACCCGCGATCAGATTTATAGATCAATACGCCTTCGTCGCAGATGTAATCCGGTTGAGGTGTTTTCTCGCTAACAACGCCATAGGCCTGTGGAGTGGCGACACTAATTTCGCCGGACCACAAAAATCGATCGCCGATCGCCAACGGTTCACGGGTGTATTCCATGATTAGTCGAGAATAATCGTTATCACGCGAGAGTTTTTTTATTTTTCTTGGCGTTCCCGCCAGGGTTATTGAAGCATACCGTTCGCAGGCTATTTGGGGATGGCAAATGATACGACTGTTATCCGCCAGCCATGGCACGCCGCCACAGTGATCGTAATGGCCGTGCGAAAGAACCACGGCGGTCAATTGCGTCAGGTCTACGCCCATTTGGGCGGCGTTAAGTATGAAGCTGTCGTCCGGGCCGGTATCAAATAGTATGGTGGTGGTTTCATCCTGAACTAACAGACTTAATCCAGGCTTTGCCCGTAATGATTTATCTGCGCTCGCAGCGCGCCTGTTTTCAAGCAATACCGTGAGGGTTAATGCCATGCCTGACTCCAGTATTAAAACGGCATACTGTAATACATGACCGTTGAGAGCGCTGTGATCGCAGCGCTCTTTGTGCTGACTTAGCGGTGATAGTAATGGCCGTCATCATCGGAGTGATGGTGACTATGCCGCCACGCATGCTGGTTCTCCCTTTGCTCGCTCTCCTGGCGTTCATGCTCTTTATCACGGTTGGCTTCACGATTTTTGTGATTAGCGATCGCCGTGGCAACTGCTGCGGCCCCAATACCAGCAGCGGTTGCAGAAAGGTAAGGATGTTCGGCACAGCCCGACAGACTAGCCATAATAACCAACGTGGAAATCAGTTTTTTCATTGTGGCGGTATCCGTTACTCGCGCACAATTTTGCCAGCATTCCCGGCATCGCTGTCATTCCAGCTACCGCGACCATTCGTTTTAATGGTGTAAGTGGCATAGCCGACACGGAAGGTCATCGTATCCTGATAGGTATTTACGTCACGCACTTCATTACCATTGACGTACACGCTGGAACCCTCGACGTGAATATCAACGCTGCGTTGACCATTGGCAAATTTGGCTACGTAATTCCCGCTGAATTTGCCGTAAATATCGGCATTATCGTGGTTATCCCGGTCAGCGGTATTTTGCTGCTCTTCACCATGATGATGATGACGGCTCTGCTGGCTGTTGCCGTTCTCAATAAAGCCATGATCGCGGTTCCACTGATAGGATTTATTGATATCGCAGCCATTGAGTTCACTCATTTGTGTACAACCTGAATGTTCATACTTTTTCTGCATTGCCGGGGTAATTGCGCATGCCGTTGTGGCCGTTGTCAGGCCGAGGACAAAGAGGGTCAGCAGACGTTTTTTCATTTTTTTGCTCACTATCATCATTAAGTTTATTTATAGGAATACGAACTGTTCGAATGTCATGTTTACGACGACGGCAGTCTCCCATTAAATATTAATGACGCATACCAGGGGGAATCCTAATTTATATTAATGGTGAGGGTGTGGGGGCTGGAACATGCAACATTACAAGCAGGTGAATTACGTAGTTTATACAAGTGAGATAAAACGCTTAATTATATTTACTTTTTAATGAAGTGTTTAAAGAAATATTAATATTGACATTAACGGCAGGAACGCAGGCTTGTAAATGTACAGGCCTGCGTGGCGCGTTTTGTCCGCAATATTCATACATAGCGTATTGATGGACATTTTATTCAACACAGGGCAACGTTACCCTTGCGAGGGGATCTGTGCGCGGTGCTGCCTGGCCTGAACCTCATGGGCATATGAATGACCGTTATTCACTGACTGGTGAACGACCATCGCTTTTTCATGTTTATTCATTTGTGAAAAAGGGCGTGCCTGGGATGGCGTTGACGTTGAATTATTCGTCTGCGCGACGTGTTCTTGCGCCATTTGTTGATGTGCAGGGGCACTGCTGTTATTCATCATTTCATGGGCTGCTGCGGCCTGTTGATGCATTTTGGGGGTGTCTGCCGCATTAACGCCAGCTGAAATAAAAAACGCGATAGCGAAAAAAGAAGATATCTTATTCATCATATTTCTCCTGTTTGGGTTTACGGAAGAAATTATAATTAGTGAGGGCTGTCAGCGGCGTGACAGGATTATGACGGTTATGTCAGAGAATCGGTGATGATATATATACCGGTCATACTTCAAGCTGCATATGCGTTGGCTGCGCTCGTTCACCCCAGTCATTTACTTAAGTAAGTGACCGGGGATTACCTCTCTTGCCGCCTTCCTGCAACTCGAATTGTTTAAGGTATCAACGCCATTATCATAAATTACATCGCATGCTTGGGCAGCGTCAGAATAAAACGGGTGGCAAGCTGATCGGATGTCACCGAGACTTTCCCCTGATGGGCGATAACAATCGATTTCACAATCGCCAGGCCAATACCGCTGCCTTCGCCTTTACGCTGTCGCGAAGGGTCAACCCGATAAAAACGATCAAATAGCCGCGATAGATGCTGTGGGGGAATGGGGGGGCCGGGATTTTCCACGACTATCTGGACCAGGCCATCCGCCTCTTTCACCCGCACGGTTACCGACTCGCCTTTTGGCGTGTAGCGCATGGCATTTGAAAGCAGATTACTCATTGCCCGGCGTAGCATTAACGGATCGCCTGAAACCCAGCATGCGCGTCCTTCAAAACGTAAGCCAACCTCGCGCTCTTCTGCCCAGGCTTCGAAAAAATCGAACACTTTACCAACCTCATCGGCCAGATTAAGCGCTGTCTTTTCCGGGATAAGCTGATTGTTGTCTGCCTGCGCCAGAAACAGCATGTCGCTTACCATTTTCGACATACGACCAAACTCTTCAAGATTGGAATACAGCACGTCTTCCAGCTCTTTTTGGCTACGGGTTTGGCTGAGCGCAATTTCCGTTTGTGTGACCAGGTTGGTTATTGGCGTGCGGATCTCATGGGCAATATCCGCCGAGAAGTTCGACTGACGTTTAAATACATCCTCAATGCGTTCGATCATGTGATTAAACGAACTTACCAGTTGTTCCAGTTCAATAGGGACCGTTTGCGGATCGAGGCGCACATCAAGATCTTTTGAGGTGATATTTTGGATGCGCCGACTGACATTACGGATCGGTTCATGGCCTTTATACACAGCGAACAGCACGATAAATACAATCATCATGCTAATCAGCGATGCCGTCATAATCAGTTTGTTTTTCAGGTCGTTAATATAGTGCAGATGAAAATCGATCGATAACGCCAGATACAGCGTATACGCCGCTTTTCCATCAGTCAGCTTTCCTACCGGCAGGCGAATCATTCGCCAGTTAGACGACGTTTTTTGTCCGTGAATATGTTTGGCCGTTTGCAGTGTTGGGCCGGATATAATAAAAACATCGCTGGCATGGGCATTTTTATCCGGTCTTGCGCTGGCGATAAATTGCCGGAGATCCGGCGCATTTGGCGAATGAAAAATGGCTTTCTGCTTACTGTCTTCCAGAGAAATAATGACGTTCGAGTAGCCCTCAACCACGTTTTTTAGCGTTTCCAGGCGGCGTGATTCTGGCTCGTTGGGTTGGTTAATAATCCGCTCCAGCGTGGCGCTGATCTCTTGTAAATCATTGATGTCCTGCTCGGCGAAATGGACCTTCACGGAGTGGATCATTATCCATGCAAAGGCGAAAAATGAAGCAATTGTCGCCAGACTGATAAAAAAGGTCAGTCGTGTCGCCAGCGAAAAAGGGCGCCGCCATCGTTTACTGGGCATCAGGAACCTCAAGCATATATCCCACGCCGCGTACGGTCTGAATCAGTTTCGGTTCAAAATCGTTATCAATTTTGGCGCGCAGACGCTTAACGGCGACGTCGATGGCATTGGTATCGCTGTCAAAATTCATATCCCAAACCTGGGAGGCGATCAGCGAGCGGGGTAAAACTTCCCCTTGATGACGCAGGAAAAACTCAAGCAGGGTAAACTCTTTGCTGGTCAGAGTAACACGCGTCCCGCTGCGGGTGACTTTTCTGCTGACCAGATCGACCATTAAATCCGCGACCTGAAACTGGCTTTCGACAATCACCGCCGCCCCGCGGCGCAGCAGCGTTCTGACCCGCGCCAGCAGTTCGGCGAAGGCGAACGGTTTGACCAGATAATCATCAGCGCCTAATTCCAGACCCTTAACCCGATGTTCAATGGTACCCAGCGCGGTGAGGAGAAGAATGGGCATCCCTTTGTTAGCGGAACGCAGCATCCGTACGATATCCCAGCCGTTTACATCCGGCAGCATGATGTCGAGTATGAGCAGGTCGTAATCGCCGGTCATCGCCAGGTGGTACCCGTTCAGGCCGTTATCCGCTAAATCCACGACAAAACCCGCTTCCGTCAGGCCTTTCGTCAGGTATTCACCGGTTTTTTTCTCATCTTCGACTATCAACACCTTCATCGCATTCTCCTTCTCACACGGGTTGTGCGGACTTTCAATTCTAGGGAAGCGGGATCGGATAGCAATCGGTTATTGGGAAAATGACAGTTTTGTCATTTTCCTGTCACCGCTTAAACAGAGTCACTTCGTTAAAGTACAACACTATAAATTCCTACATTTTTTAGGGCCATCAGTCCGGTCAGGACGAGAAGAACTATGAGCAAATTTAAGCTTCTTACCCTCAGCGCTGTATTCGTTCTCGCCGGTTGTTCATTGGCGCCGGACTATCAGCGTCCGACATTGCCTGTGCCGCAGCAATTCTCCTTAAGCCAGAACGCCCTGGTTTCTGCACCGGTGGGATATCAGGACACGGGCTGGCGGAGCTTCTTCGTTGACTCTCAGGTAAAGGCGCTGATTGGCGAGGCGCTGGTCAATAACCGCGATTTACGTATGGCAGTGCTAAAAGTTCAGGAAGCGAGAGCGCAATATGGCGTCACGGACGCTGACCGCTACCCGCAACTCACGGCAGGTTCCAGTGGTACTTACAGCGGCAAATTAAAAGGCGATAGCAGCACCGATCGTGAATTGGAAGCTGGACTCAATCTCAGTTTCGATCTGGACTTCTTTGGTCGGCTAAAGAATATGAGTGAAGCCGAGCGGCAGAACTTCTTTGCCAGCGAAGAGGCGCGTCGGGCGGTACACATCTCATTAATCTCCAACGTATCGCAAAGTTATTTCAATCAGCGTCTGGCTTATGCACAACTGCAAATTGCCGAAGAAACGCTGCAAAACTATCAGCGTTCTTACGCTTTTGTTGAGAAGCAGTTGCTGACCGGAAGCACCAACGTGCTGGCGCTGGAACAGGCGCGGGGCGTGATTGAAAGCACGCGCAGCGAAATCGCGAAGCGTAAAGGTGAACTGGCGCAGGCGAACAACGCGCTGCAACTGTTGCTGGGTACGTACGGGAAATTACCCAACGACCAGATGCGCAGCAGCGGGGATATTAAACCAGTAACGCTGCCGCCATCGCTCTCGTCGCAAATCCTGTTGCAGCGCCCGGATATTTTGGAAGCTGAACACGGATTAATGGCGGCGAATGCCAATATCGGCGCCGCACGAGCAGCGTTTTTCCCGTCGATTACCTTGACCAGTTCGGTTTCCAGCAGCAGCAGCGATCTTTCCAGCTTATTTAATGCGACCAGCGGCATGTGGAATTTTGTCCCCAAAATAGATATTCCCATTTTTAACGCCGGACGTAATCAGTCCAATCTCGACCTCGCTGAAATTCGCCAACAGCAGTCGGTGGTGAATTACGAACAAAAAATTCAGAACGCGTTTAAAGAGGTGGCGGATGCGCTGGTGTTGCGCCAAAGCATTGCCGATCAAATTAGCGGTCAGCAGCGCTACCTGACGTCATTGCAAATCACCTTACAACGCGCCAGAGCGCTTTATCAAAATGGTGCGGTTAGCTACATCGAAGTACTGGACGCCGAACGTTCTTTATTCGCTACGCAGCAATCGCTGCTCGATCTTAATTACGCCCAACAGGTTAATGAAATTAAGCTGTTTGCTGCCTTAGGCGGCGGTTGGGTGGAGTAATCCTTAATATTAACTTTTCAGGAGCATCAAGTATGAATACTACCGCCAAAGCCGTGTTGTTTAGCTTTTTCTCTGTGGTCATGTTTAACGCTCAGGCCAATGAGCATCAGCATGGCGAGATGATGAACATGCAGCCAGCGGCCCAACAGGAAGACGTCATTAGCGCCACCGGGGTGATTGAAGCTATTGATAAAGAAAGTAAAAAAATCACGATCAAGCATGATCCCATTGCCGCGGTGAACTGGCCTGCCATGACGATGCGTTTTACGCGGGTTGCCGACACCAAGGCTGACGATATTAAACCCGGCGATAAGGTTGCGTTTACGTTTGTTCAGCAGGGAAATATCTCTGTGTTACGCGATATTCACATCAGTAAATAACGTTCTCGCTGGTCTCTTTTATTCTTGCCCGGATTCTTCGAAATTCGGGTGAGACTATCGCGCAATGGAAATCACTATGGCGTCTTTAAATATTAAAAATACCGCGCTTATTCTCGCTGGCATGATTGCCGGTGGGGTTATTTCTGTCGGTATTTATACTTATTATTCATCAGCAAACGTAACGGCTGAAACCGGGCAGGCTTCGCAAAAAGAAGCCAGAAAAGTGTTGTTCTGGTATGACCCCATGTACCCGAACACGCGCTTTGATAAGCCGGGTAAATCACCGTTTATGGATATGGATCTGATCCCCAAATATGCCGATGAAGAGACCGCGAGCGCGTCAGCGCCTGGCGTGCGTATCGATCCCACTCAGACCCAAAATTTGGGTCTGAAAACAGAACCTGTGCGCCGTGGCCCGCTGCACTATGCGCAAACTTTCCCGGCTAACGTTAGCTATAACGAATACCAGTTTGTTATTGTCCAGGCTCGCTCAGCAGGCTTTATCGAGAAGGTTTACCCGCTAACCGTGGGCGACAAAATTAAGCAAGGTGCGCCGCTTATCGATCTGACGATTCCCGACTGGGTTGAGGCGCAGAGCGAATATTTGTTACTGCGGGAGACCGGCGGCAGTGCGACGCAGGTGGAAGGGATTCTGGAGAGATTACGTCTGGCCGGTATGCCGGAAGCGGATATTCAGCGCTTAAAATCGACGCGTAAAATTCAGACCCGCTTTACCCTGAAAGCCCCTATTGATGGGGTGATTACCGCATTCGATTTGCGTACCGGCATGAACATTTCCAAAGACAATGTGGTCGCGAAAATTCAGGGGATGGACCCGGTATGGGTCAGCGCGTCGGTCCCGGAATCTATCGCCTGGCTGATCAAAGACGCCTCGCAATTTACCATCACCGTGCCCGCCTGGCCGGATAAGCCTTTCACCATTAGCAAGTGGAATATCTTGCCAAGTGTCGATGCCACCACGCGTACGCTGCAGATCCGTTTGCAGGTCAATAACCCTGATGAGGCGCTCAAGCCGGGGATGAATGCTTACCTGCAACTGAAAACGCAAAGTGAACCGATGCTGCTGATCCCCTCAAAGGCGTTGATTGATACAGGCACCGAGCAACGGGTGATCACCGTCGATAACGAAGGTCGATTTGTACCGAAGCAGGTTGCGGTATTCCATGAATCTCAAGGGCTGACGGCTATCCGCTCAGGCCTGACTGAAGGTGAAAAAGTGGTGTCCAGTGGTCTGTTCCTGATTGATTCCGAGGCGAATATCTCTGGCGCACTGGACCGTATGCGCGCGCAGAACAGTGGTGCGCAAGACGCATCCGCAAAGCCAGCCCAGGCGACCCATTCACACTGAGGACATGATAAATGATTGAATGGATTATCCGCCGTTCGGTGGCAAACCGTTTTCTGGTGATGATGGGGGCGCTGTTTCTCAGTATCTGGGGAACCTGGACTATCATTAATACCCCGGTTGATGCGTTGCCCGATCTCTCTGATGTTCAGGTGATCGTCAAAACCAGCTATCCAGGGCAGGCACCGCAAATCGTTGAAAATCAGGTGACTTACCCGCTGACCACCACCATGCTGTCGGTACCGGGCGCGAAGACCGTGCGTGGTTTCTCGCAGTTTGGTGATTCCTATGTGTACGTCATTTTCGAGGATGGCACCGATCCTTACTGGGCGCGCTCGCGCGTACTGGAGTATCTCAACCAGGTTCAGGGGAAATTACCGGCAGGGGTTAGCGCGGAGATGGGACCGGACGCCACGGGCGTCGGCTGGATCTTTGAATATGCGCTGGTCGATCGCAGCGGTAAACACGATCTGGCAGAGTTACGAACTCTTCAGGACTGGTTTTTAAAGTATGAGTTAAAAACGATTCCGAACGTGGCAGAGGTGGCCTCGGTAGGCGGCGTGGTTAAACAGTACCAGGTTGTTATCGACCCGATGAAGCTGACGCAATATGGCATCAGCCTGGCGGAGGTGAAATCTGCACTGGATACGTCGAATCAGGAGGCGGGCGGCTCGTCTGTTGAGATGGCTGAAGCGGAATATATGGTCCGTGCCAGTGGGTATCTACAAACGCTTGATGACTTCAATAATATCGTCCTGAAAACAGGGGCCGACGGTGTACCTGTTTACCTGCGCGATGTCGCGCGTGTGCAAATTGGGCCGGAAATGCGCCGTGGGATCGCCGAACTGAATGGTGAAGGCGAAGTGGCGGGCGGGGTGGTAATTCTGCGTTCCGGTAAAAATGCGCGTGAAGTGATCTCCGCCGTTAAAGCCAAACTCGACACGCTGAAAAGCAGCCTGCCGGAAGGCGTTGAGGTAGTTACAACATACGATCGCAGTCAGCTCATCGATCGCGCTATTGATAACCTGAGCTATAAGCTGCTGGAAGAGTTTATCGTTGTTGCGCTGGTATGCGCGCTGTTCCTGTGGCATCTGCGTTCGGCGCTGGTAGCGATTATTTCCCTACCGCTGGGACTGTGTATCGCGTTTATCGTGATGCATTTCCAGGGGCTGAACGCCAATATCATGTCGCTTGGGGGCATTGCCATTGCCGTCGGGGCGATGGTCGATGCCGCGATCGTGATGATTGAAAACGCCCATAAGCGGCTCGAAGAGTGGGGACATCAGCATCCGGATGAAAAACTGGATAACGCAACGCGCTGGAAGGTCATTACCGATGCCTCGGTAGAGGTCGGCCCGGCATTGTTCATCAGCTTGCTGATTATCACCCTGTCGTTTATCCCTATTTTCACGCTCGAGGGGCAAGAGGGGCGACTGTTCGGCCCGCTGGCGTTCACCAAAACGTATGCCATGGCAGGCGCGGCGTTTCTGGCTATTGTCGTCATTCCGATCCTGATGGGATTCTGGATCCGTGGCAAAATACCGGCGGAAAGCAGTAACCCGCTTAACCGTTTCCTGATCCGTATTTATCATCCGCTGTTGTTGAAGGTGCTGCATTGGCCTAAAACCACCCTGCTGGTGGCGGTGCTTTCAATACTGACGGTTATCTACCCGCTGAATAAAGTCGGTGGTGAATTCCTGCCGCAGATTAACGAAGGCGATCTACTGTATATGCCTTCAACCCTGCCGGGAATTTCGGCGGCGCAGGCGGCGGATATGCTGCAAAAAACCGACAAGCTGATCATGACCGTTCCGGAAGTGGCGCGCGTGTTTGGTAAAACCGGTAAGGCGGAAACCGCAACGGATTCCGCGCCGCTGGAAATGGTCGAAACAACGATCCAACTGAAGCCGCAGGATCAGTGGCGTCCGGGGATGACGATGGACAAAATCATCGCCGAACTCGACAAAACCGTGCGCTTGCCAGGGCTGGCGAATCTGTGGGTTCCGCCTATTCGTAACCGTATCGACATGCTTTCTACCGGCATCAAAAGCCCGATTGGGATAAAGGTGTCAGGTAACGTTCTGGCTGATATCGACGCCACGGCGGAACAAATCGAAGAGGTAGCCAGAACCGTGCCGGGCGTCGCTTCGGCGCTGGCTGAGCGGCTGGTGGGCGGGCGCTATATTAATGTGGACATTAATCGGGAGAAAGCAGCCCGCTACGGTATGACCGTTGGCGCGGTACAGTTGTTTGTCACCTCCGCGGTCGGAGGCGCGATGGTGGGCGAAACGGTGGAAGGGATTGCACGTTATCCGATTAACCTTCGCTATGCGCAGAGCTATCGTGATAGCCCGGAAGCGCTGCGTAATCTGCCTATTCTGACGCCCATGAAGCAGCAAATCACGCTGGCTGATGTTGCAGATGTGACAGTGGTTTCTGGTCCGTCGATGTTGAAAACCGAAGATGCGCGACCCACCAGCTGGATTTATATCGACGCCCGCGACCGTGACATGGTTTCGGTGGTGAACGATCTGAAAAAAGCGATCGCTGAAAACGTACAGTTAAAGCCGGGGACCAGCGTGGCGTTTTCCGGGCAGTTCGAGCTGCTTGAACGCGCCAGCCATAAGCTCAAACTGATGGTGCCGATGACGCTGATGATTATCTTCGTCCTGCTTTATCTGGCTTTCCGTCGTTTTGGTGAAGCGCTGCTGATTATCACCAGCGTGCCCTTTGCGCTGGTAGGAGGGATCTGGTTCCTCTACTGGATGGGGTTCCATATGTCGGTTGCGACCGGAACCGGGTTTATCGCCCTGGCTGGCGTTGCCGCGGAGTTTGGCGTAGTGATGCTGATGTACTTGCGCCATGCTATTGAAGCCGAGCCTGCGCTGGAAAATCCGCAAACCTTTACGGCGGATAAGCTGGATGAAGCGTTGTATCACGGCGCGGTGCTGCGCGTGCGTCCGAAAGCGATGACCGTGGCGGTGATTATCGCGGGCCTGTTGCCAATCTTGTGGGGGACAGGGGCGGGCTCAGAAGTGATGAGCCGCATTGCCGCGCCGATGATTGGCGGCATGATTACCGCGCCATTGCTGTCGCTGTTTATTATTCCGGCAGCTTATAAGCTGATGTGGCTGCACAGGCATCGCAGCCAAAAGTAATGCCTTGAAGCGCTCGCCTGCGTCGGTTTTGTTGCCGAAGCAGGCGGTGCGTTATGCCGCCAACGCTTTCACGCGTTTGCGGTACTCGCCCGGCGTGCAGCCAAATCCCCGTAAAAAGACTTTGTGAAACGACGATTCGCTGGCGTAACCCACCGACTCGGCAATAACGATCAACGGCTGCGATCCGCGTGACAGCATCTGGGCGGCGAATTGCAGCCGTAGCTCGGTTAACACCGCCAGCGGCGTGGAGTTTGATACTTCACGGAATAGCTGCGCAAAGCTGGCCCGCGACATATGGGCACGCTTTGCCAGTTCTTCGACAGTCCAGGGAAAAGCCGGTGACTCCAGCATCATGAAGACAACGGCACCCAGCCTTGGGTGCAGCAGTAAATTCAGCACATTTTTAGCGGGTGTCGGCTGGGCTAGCCACTCGCGAACGGCTAACGCGAACAGCGTAGCGCATTGCTGGCTGCAAACGATGTTGGAGCCAGGCAGATCGTTGATGTATTCCTGCTGCATCAGCGCAATCATGGCCTTCAGCCAGTGGCTAATGGGACTGTTATCTTCTGGTGTCAGTATTAATACTTCCGGAAGGGCGGTTAAAAAATAGCGTGAAGATGCCTGCAATCGCAGGCTTCCGCAGACAATATGCGTTTGTTCTTCCCCTGTCTGGCACAGCCGATGCGCGGAGTTTTGAGGCAGAATGACTATTGTTCCTGGGCGTAACGTAGAAGACGTTCCGTCTGGCATATCCAGTTGAGCAAACCCCTGGGTTACCGTATGCCAGCGGATAACGGACAGCTCACCCGCCGCATGCGGCAGTTGCCAGTCCCTGCTCAGCAGGCAGTTTTGATCAATCGAGCCCTGCGGGTCGTTAAGCATAAGTAATCGGCTAAGTGCATCCATAAAGACTCCTGAGCAGTTCTTGTTGATGCTTGTCGAGATGAAGTAACGCTGTTACTCATTATTTATTAAATAAATTTATGGTCTTAGTTTATTTCCTCGATGGGTTGAGTGGAAGAGAGAGCGTAGTTATTTAGACGATTTGACAGTAATTTGCGCGATATGGATACATTGTTCATGCATCGTTAAACCTATACTTCAGTTCAACAAACGAACAGTGATATGGCGGAGAGACAGCATGAATCAGTATCAGGCGATTATTATCGGATTTGGCAAAGCGGGTAAAACGCTGGCGGCTACCCTGGCGAAAACGGGCTGGCGAGTGGCGATTATTGAACAGTCAAACACCATGTATGGCGGGACATGTATCAATATCGGCTGCATTCCCACCAAAACCCTGGTACACGATGCTGAACTTCAGCATGACTTTGCTGCGGCGATGCAGCGCAAGGCCTCCGTTGTCAGCTTTCTGCGTGATAAAAATTTCCATAATCTTGCCGATCTGGAAAATGTAGATGTGATTGAAGGTCGTGCTGAATTCATTGATAACCATACGGTGCGGGTCGTGCAGCCAACAGGCGCGATTGAACTAAGCGGCGAAAAGATCTTTATTAATACCGGCGCACAGGCAACGATGCCAAACGTGGCAGGGTTAATGACTACACCGGGCGTGTTTGACAGCACCGGGTTGTTAAGTTTGACGCAACGTCCGGAACGTTTGGGGATTTTGGGCGGCGGTTATATTGGTGTTGAATTCGCATCAATGTTTGCCAACTTTGGCAGTAAGGTCACCATTTATGAAGCCGCCCCACTGTTTTTAGCCCGCGAAGATCGGGATATTGCCGACGCTATCGCCAACATTTTACGCGACAAAGGGGTTGAGATTATCCTCAATGCCAGGGTGCAGGCAGTTTCGTCCCATGATGGCGCGGTGCAGGTGCAAATGCTGGAAGGCGTCCAGACTGTGGATGCGCTACTGGTGGCATCGGGTCGCAAACCGGCAACTGAAAATCTGCAGTTGCAGAATGCGGGTGTGGATGTCAACGAGCGCGGTGCCATTGTAGTGAATAAATATCTGCGTACTTCGGCAGACAATATCTGGGCCATGGGCGATGTGACGGGGGGGTTACAATTTACCTATATCTCGCTGGATGACTTCCGTATTGTGCGCGACAACCTGTTAGGCGAGGGATTACGTAACACCGGCGATCGCCAAAACGTACCGTATTCTGTCTTTATGACGCCGCCGCTTTCCCGTGTGGGGATGACAGAAGAACAAGCTCGCGCCAGCGGCGCGGCGGTCCAGGTTGTCACCCTGCCTGTCGCGGCTATCCCGCGTGCACGGGTGATGAATGACACGCGTGGCGTACTTAAAGCGGTGGTAAATCGCGAAACGAAACAGATATTAGGCGTATCGCTGCTGTGCGTGGATTCTCATGAGATGATTAATATCATTAAAACCGTTATGGATGCTGGTTTACCTTACACGACATTGCGCGATCAAATATTTACTCATCCGAGCATGAGCGAATCACTGAACGATCTCTTCTCTCTAATAAAATAATAATATAGTTTGCATGATTGCCCCACCTGTGTGGGGCTTTTTTTTATCATATATAAAGAAATACTCATGAACAGTTATTCTGGCGTTATGGAGGAAATAAGATAAGCAATAATGTTTTATTCTATTACGAGTGAAATCACTTGTTAATGGAAATAGAAATGAACATGCTTAAAACTTCATTATTGTTGACTGCTTTACTGACCGCGCCGGTGACATTTTCTGCACTGGCACAGCAGCCAGTCGAAGTAGCCCGCGTCAGCGTGTCGGCAATTGCCGCCGCACCTTCTGTTGTTGAACATGCAATCGCCAGACTGGCGCAGGAAAAGAAGGCAACTTCCTGGAAAATCACCTCAATGCGCATTGATAGCAGCACTCACGCAACCGCAATTTTGTACAAGTGAGGAGAGTCTGAATGGAAAAATATCTGCGTTTACTCAGCAAGGGCGACAGAATTGGATTAACATTGATTCGCCTGAGTATTGCCATTGTTTTTATCTGGATTGGCTTATTGAAATTTGTACCTTACGAAGCCGATAGTATTACGCCATTTGTTGCCAATAGTCCGGTAATGTCATTTTTTTATGAACATCCAGAAGAATATAAGCAGCATTTAACCCACGAAGGTGAGTTTAAACCGCAGGAGCGGGAATGGCAGAAGGCGAATAACACCTATACGTTCTCCAATGGCCTGGGCGTAGTCGAAGTGCTGATCGCATTGCTGGTGCTGGCTAATCCTGTTAGCCGTTGGTTGGGATTAATTGGTGGCGTACTGGCATTTGCTACTCCGATTGTGACGTTATCATTTTTAATTACCACACCGGAAGCATGGGTGATGCCACTGGGCGATTTGCACCACGGTTTTCCGTACTTGTCCGGAGCCGGGCGTCTGGTGTTGAAAGACACATTAATGCTGGCGGGAGCGGTGATGATCATCGCAGATTCATCGCGATCAATTATTAAGCAAAAGTATTGAATTTTTAACGTTGTACCCTCTGTAAGACAGTAAGCCTCTATAGTTCGATTCGGTAATTACCGGGCCAGCAGGATGCTGGCCTTTTTTCTGCCCTAAGGTAAATTTATTTTACAGGTGAAATATAATTATTCACTTTTTCACAATAACTAGTCGGAGCTATATTCCTGGTTAATGATATAGTGCCGTAAGCATTTTCTCTTCTTCTTGCGATAGCACGCCAGTCCGCATACTGCATGGTCCTTCCATCAAAACCCATTCATTTCCCTCTATTTTTTTCTGTGTAGTTCTTGCTATTTGTTATCTCAAAATGACATCTCAAAAAATTTTATTATTCTCTTTTGTTATAGTTAGCCAACAACTTCATGTGGTTTTAGGCATGGCTTCAGCTAGGGAAGGTGCGAACAAGTTCCTGATATGAGATCATCATATTCATCCGGAGCGCATCCCAGAGGGACATCATGAGCCATCAACTCACCTTCGCCGATAGTGAATTCAGCACTAAGCGCCGTCAGACCCGAAAAGAGATTTTCCTCTCCCGCATGGAGCAGATTCTGCCATGGCAGAATATGACCGCTGTCATCGAGCCGTTTTATCCCAAGGCGGGCAATGGCCGACGGCCCTATCCGCTGGAGACCATGCTGCGTATTCACTGCATGCAGCATTGGTACAACCTGAGCGACGGTGCCATGGAAGATGCCCTGTACGAAATCGCCTCCATGCGCCTGTTTGCCCGATTATCCCTGGATAGCGCCCTGCCGGATCGCACCACCATCATGAATTTCCGCCACCTGCTCGAGCAGCATCAACTGGCCCGTCAATTGTTCAAGACCATCAATCGCTGGCTGGCCGAAGCAGGCGTCATGATGACCCAAGGCACTTTGGTGGATGCCACCATCATTGAGGCACCCAGCTCGACCAAGAACAAAGAGCAGCAACGCGATCCGGAGATGCATCAGACCAAGAAAGGCAATCAGTGGCACTTTGGCATGAAGGCCCACATTGGTGTCGATGCCAAGAGTGGCCTGACCCACAGCCTGGTCACCACCGCGGCCAACGAGCATGACCTCAATCAGCTGGGTAATCTGCTTCATGGAGAGGAGCAATTTGTCTCAGCCGATGCCGGCTACCAAGGAGCGCCACAGCGCGAGGAGCTGGCCGAGGTGGATGTGGACTGGCTGATCGCCGAGCGTCCCGGCAAGGTAAAAACCTTGAAGCAGCATCCGCGCAAGAACAAAACGGCCATCAACATCGAATACATGAAAGCCAGCATCCGTGCCAGGGTGGAGCACCCGTTTCGCATCATCAAGCGGCAGTTCGGCTTCGTGAAAGCCAGATACAAGGGGCTGCTGAAAAACGATAACCAACTGGCGATGTTATTCACCCTGGCCAACCTGTTTCGGGTGGACCAAATGATACGTCAGTGGGAGAGATCTCAGTAAAAACCGGAAATAACGCCAGAAATGGTGGAAAAAATAGCCTAAATAGGCTGATTCGATGTGTTTGCGGGAAAAAAATCGGCCCAGATCCGCGAAATTTTAATCAGCGAGTCAGCTTGGGAAGAAATGACCTGCTTATTCGCACCTTCCCTAGAATTAACTTTGATTAAATGTTTTTACGTATCAATAAATGGCTAAAGATAGTTAAAAACTTAATTTTTAACCAACTGTTCGACATGGAATCCACTATGGTAATTAAGCACCAGGGGTGGATGCTGATCTCGCGTTTTGTGAGTAACCAAAAGCGAGACATATCTTAAATATGGAAATAAGGGTTTTAGAATGAGCTTTGGATTAGCAAAGGACAACAAGTTTGAAATCATCGCTACCCTTCGTGAAGAGTTGCACAAGAAAACGAAACTGGAAGTTTTATGTGAAAACCATAGTGTTATCACGCAGTTAGAGAAGATTGATTTCGAGCGGTTTGTCATCTCCGGACACGAAGACATTGTTCCTGAAAAGGTCCAGTACTTTATCCTGCACAGTGAAAGTGGGATTGTAAAATTTAGTGCCAGATTCGAACAAACCTTATCAGCAGGTGCACAAGCAGGATTATCCTACTTCATCCCGGATATGATTTTCTTTGCCCAGCAGCGACAAAATCAGCGTTTTTCCTTCCTGAAGGGTTACGACTTTTTCTGTTTTGGTCGTTACAAAAACGGAGAAAACTACTCTCTGAAGATTAAAAACATCTCGCAGGGCGGTTGTGCATTAATTGTTAAAGATGTGAACTCCCGTTTTCTCTATAAAGATGCGGTGATTAAAAATGCCGCGTTGGATTTTGATACGTTTGGCAGTTTACAGCTGGATTTGAAAGTGATCGATGTCGTCATGATCAATGAATTTGATGAGGATAATCAATTGTATGCCTGTCATCAGATCTCATGTGAGTTCGATTTTAAAAATCGTCGTGAAGAGGCAGAGGTCGAGAAGATTATTATTAAATTTTTAATGAGTAACAAGATTTGATGCTGATAAGGAGCGATGAACAGGATGTTGATGTGTGGCAGTGATAATTTTGTGGGCAACGGTTTGTTCGCCTACCTGACAAGCAAACATGTACCGATACAAACATTCCAGTTTGAGGATATGTTGCATCAGTCATCATTATGCCAGCATCAAACCATGGTTTTTAATATCATTGATAACGAACAACCATGTTCAGCTATCGTGCAGTTTTTGAATAAAAACCGCTTCAAGTTTTATAATAATGTCGTGGTAATTATTGCTGATAGTTTGGTGGCGAAATTATGTGTAGAGTTATTATATGTTGAAAAAACGATAGTTTTGACGGAGAAATCTTCACTGCGCGATTTCGGTCAACTGGCGTCGTTAACGGCCGGGAAATGGAATCCCCGGCTGTATCGTTCACAGAAAAGATTAACCGAGAGAGAGCAGCAGATTCTGAATTTATTGGTAAACGGATATACCGCCAGAGAAATTTCAGAGTTAGTCAGCCTGAATTATAAAACTATCCAGGCGCATAAAATGAGGGTCGTCACCAAGCTGGGACTGACCAATACCTCGGAATTAAATAAATTAATTGTCAGATTTACCCATCGTATGTCTTTTTTACCCTAACCTGGCCATTCTATTCTGATGTAACACACCTAATAGTAGATACAATTCGGGAGTGATATTGACTGGTTTTTAATTTTTATGATTTGTTGAGGGAGAGAGGAATGTTTAATTCTAGTGAGGTGTTAACCGCGCTTGAAAAGGCATTGAATACCAGTCAGCTTTATATGGTTTATCAACCAATTTTTAATTTGCGTAATCAGCGTATTAGCGGGTTTGAAGCATTAATGCGTTGGAATAGCCCCCAGATGGGGATGATCTCTCCCGATGTTTTTATTACCTTGCTGGAAGACAGCGGCAATATCATGTCAATTGAAGATATGGTTACCCACACTCCCTGGGATGTGGCAACCCGTTGGCCAGAGCCCCTTGTATTGTCCGTCAATATTTCCGCGCTTGAATTCTGCGATCCGCTGTTACCCCAACGCGTCAGAAAAAATCTTACTGTATGTGGTCTCCCGCCCCATCGATGCCAGATAGAGGTCACGGAAACGTCGCCGCTGTGCGACAGTCAGGTCGCGGCTAAAAATATGACGGAGCTGAAGGCGATAGGGGTCAAAATTGCCCTTGATGATTTTGGAACCGGCCACGCCAATCTTAACTATCTGTTGAAATATCCTTTTGATACCTTAAAAATTGATAAGGAATTTATCGCCGGCATTGAACCCGATACCCGCTCAACAAAGATTGTTGAGGGTATAATTTCACTGGCGCACAATTTTGGTATTGAAGTTCTTGCTGAAGGGGTGGAAACCCAGTCCGAACTGGACCGGCTGATGCAGATTGGTTGTGACAAAATTCAAGGCTTTTTCATTTCTCCCCCAGTGTTAGCAGAAGATATCCCGTTACTCCTGACGCAGTATAATCCTTAATCTTCTCCCTCTCTGTTGTTCCCCTGAACCTCGTTTGTTTCGCGTTGCCAGAGGGCCGCTCCCGCGCTTTTCCTGCCTATAAAATAAGTCCGTAGGCCTGATACGTTAAGCGCATCAGGTTGCTTTGTATCCGTGACAGGCAAAAAAAAAGCCCCCTGTTAAACAGAGGGCTAGCGAGTTTATGTCAGCTTAGAACGATTTCTTAAAGCCAATTGATGCATTAACCGGCGCTTCAACCTGCGACTTACTGCCACCGTTGCTAAATTGCGTACCCAACTCTCCGTAGACCTGCAGGTTTCTGTCGATAGACCATGACAGACCGGCTGCAACTTCAGTGCTGGAGTACTGTTGTGAAGACTCAAGCGTGGTGGTGGCTACCGCATTGCTAAAGTGCGTTTTGTCTTTTGAACCCAGACCCTGCCAGACGTTGACCCTGCCGTAAGGCTGGAATTTGCCATGGTTGGTGTCATAGTCAGCGACCAGACGCACGCCCAGACGGGCGGTAAAGGAATCCGCGGTATCCATTTTCACTTTCGTTTGGGTCACACCATCAAGCCGCCCGTTATCAAAGTCGCTGTATTGATAGATCAGCTGAGCCTGAGGTTCCAGACTCCATGCGCTGGCGCCTAAACGGAACGATTTACCCACTTCTGTTGACGCCGTCAGCGTGTTGCCTCTGACGGTATACGAGCCGTTGTTACCGGTCGCCGCCAGGCGGGATTTATGGTTACCGTATTGCAGGACGTTATCAACATACATCCCGTCGCCTGAGAACCAGGTGGCGTAGCCGCCGACATAAAACGCGTTGTCGTCGATGTTGCCGCCTTTGCCGTCGCTGCCTGTCTTCGTGCCTTTCACGTTGCTGTCGATATCAAGAATGCTGGTATACATCCCGGCTTTCCAGCTTTCGTTGGCATACATATCGACGCCAACCTGAATCCCCATGGTGTGGGAGCTGGTTTGCGTTCCAGCCGCATCATCCAGTTTGGTTTTACCGGAGTAGCCAATCATTCTTGCCCAGGCGCGATTGTCTTCATCAATACCTGGTTTAACCTCGTCACCCATACGCTGGTGCATGTTGCCTAACAGGCTGATGTCGCCCTGACGAACGACGCTGGCGAGACCAGAATACAGCATAGTTTCTGGACGATATTCGCTTCTCAGATACCAGTTTTCACCCTGACCCTGAGCGTTACCCGCATGCAGTTGATACTCAAATGCGCCTGCTGCCATACGATCGGCGGCAAGATGGAAGGCGTCTCGTGACGTTTGTGCCGTAGTGGTTGCGCCATTGAGCGCGGTTACCACTTCGATACCATCACCAATAGTTGGTGCGCCGAGACCAGAACCATCGACATCCAATAGCGTACTACCGCTGGCTTTACCGCCATCGATAATCAGACGGTCGGCAATGCCTGCGCCGCTGCCATTTTGTGTGGCCGCCATGTTGATAGTCCCTTTTTCGCCGGTGTAATCCCCTTTGACGGTTAACGTTGTGCCAGTCTGCTGGCCGATGAGTGAAACATCGCCGCCGTTGCTCAGTCCCGCTACCGTCTGGTTGTAACCTTGCGTGTTGAGGGTAGTGTCAGCGACAACGTAGTGGTGTGATGCGCTACTCAGAGTGTTGGTATTACCCGCCTGCAGTACACCGTTGGCAATCAGCGTTGCGCCGCTGTAGCTGTTTTCACCATGCAACTCCGTAACACCGCTGCCGGTTTGATGCAGCTGGCCTTCGCCGCTGATATTACCGGTCAGCGCCAGGGTATCGCCACGATTGACGTTGAGTACGCCGTTATCAACGATATCCCCCTGAATGCTGCCGATATCACCGCCGTTACCCAGCTGTAGAACGCCTTGCTCGATGGTGGTGCCACCGGTGTAGGTGTTATCCAGCGTCAGGGTGAGGGAGCCTTTACCGGTTTTGGTCAACTGACCGTTACCTTCGACTTCCGTCAGCAGAGAAACGTTATGTCCGTTGGTGTCGAATGTCCCGCCGCCGGATTCCAGAGTCACCTGACGAGCGGTATCAAACGCTTCACCATATTTCAGCGTACCACCATTAAAGGTAATTCCCGTCTCTGGTGCGCCAAGGTTGGTATCACCCGCCACCTGCAGCGTACCTGAGGTGATGGTGGTTCCACCGCTGTAAGTATTGTCGCCAGTGAGGATGAGCGTACCGAGGTCGCCTTTATTCAAGCCGCCAGTGCCGCGGATCACGCTGTCGATAGTCGCGGTGTAGTTAGCGCCGTCTACTGTGCCATCGCCGACGCGAATCAGCGTATTAGCCGTATCGGTGGTAATGGCTTCCCCGCCCACGCGATAACCATCGGTGGCGAACTGTGCGCCACTGATGATGACGTCGCCTTTGCTGTTATCGACGGTTACGTTGCCCGCTTCCCCCTGGAAGACGGCGAACGCAGCATCGGTAAACGGTGCATTCAGCGCGCCTTCTGGCGTTGATTCATCCGTTGTCCAGTTGTCATTACCCTGGCTGGATTGCCAGATACCGTCGCCGCCGTTGATGACGCCGTTGTTTTTCAGCTCGCCATTCTCACCGCCGGTGCCGTCCCAGAAGCGCAGCGTCAGCCCGGCATGGTTGACCAGGTTAACCTGGTTTTTAACCGAGGTTTGTACGTACAGGCTGTCCGCAGCTTCCGGCGCGTCGGCAATGTCCATCACATTGTTGGATAGTGTGCCGGTGTAGTTGATGACGCGGTAAACACCAACGTCAAAGCTTCCGCCTGGAGAGGTCTGGATATTGAGCTTACCATCGAGCGTCAGATCGCCATTCACATCTATCAGGTCATTGAAGGCTCCGCCTGGGGTATAGGCTTGACCAAACTGGTAATCAAGCTGTGCGTTATCGCTGAGCGTCAGTGAACCGGTAGTCAGTTTACCCACGCTGTTGATAGCCGCACCCGCGGTAATATGGCCGTCATCCAGTACATCAACCGCGCCGCCGATAATACCGTTCCCGCCGAGCGTTGCCCCAGATTTCACCGTCACCTGACCGGTCGCGGCAGACTGATTACCGTTGACCAGCAGTACGCCTTCATTGACGTCCGTGGTGCCGGTCCAGGTGTTATCGCCGGTCAGCGTTAACGTGCCGTCACCGATTTTCACCAGGCTGCCGTCGTTGCCGCTGATAATGCCGCTGATGGTGTCATCAAGGTGCAGATTACCCAGTGACAATTCTTTATTGCCCAGTTCGACATTCCCCGCGCCGGACAACGAGCCGATAGATGTTGCGCTGTCGACTGCGCTGATATCGACCTTGCCGCCCGCCAGGTTTTTAACGACGGTATTCTCTGCTAACGCCTGGTCCGCAAAGGTCATCAGTCCGCTGTTATTCACGCTAGCAGTACCACCGCTGGCGTTTTCTTCCAGCGCCAACGTACTGTCTTTTGACACGTTAACCGTCGCCTCGCCCGCGGTGGCGTTATCGGTTAACAGCGCTTTCGCTGTGCCCGTCAGGTTCAGTTTTGCGCTCGCGGCGGTGACGTTATCCGCCAGCGTTAACAGACTGTCGGCAATGTTCATGGTCAGGGATTTCAGGCTGGTCTCTGTTCCGCTGACATTGAGCGTTGCCCCGTTATTGACGTTCACGGTGCTGCTTTCATTGCTACCAAAGGCCCCGGTTTTGCTGACGTTGACCGTCACATTGTTGGCATTTCCGGTACCGGCAATTTCTGTGTCGCCTTTATAGCTGTTCGCGCGATTGAGCGACAGAGTACTGCCCGCATCGCTTGAGCTGCTGGTGACTTTCAGTTTACCGTCGCCGGTAATCTCACCTGTTGGCGTGAAATCATGTGAATTGAGGTCAAACACCGCCGCGTTATCATTCGCGCCCAGCGCAATGGTGCGATTGCTGGTTAGGTCCGCGCCCATCTGCAGCGTGGAGCCGTTGTTGATAGCCAGGTCGGTTCCGCTCTGACCGAGGTTGCTGTCGGCGGAAATCTGCAACGTACCGCCATCAATGCGTGTGCCGCCGCGATACGCGTTATCACCGCTGAGGATCAGACGGCCAAGGTCGGTTTTCACCAGCGTCAGCTTGTCAGTCGTGCTGGCTTCGCGGATGACGGACTCAATGGTCGCGGTATAGTTTTGCCCCGCGCCACCTGCGCCAACGCGCAGCAGCAGTTCACCGGTTCCCGGCGTCTGGCCGGCGTGGGTCGCGTTTTCCGTGGTGGCATAAGCGTTAAGTGCGTCGCCTTTAACGACATAGCCATCGGCGTCAAACTGTGCCCCGGAGAAGTTAACTTCTCCTGCGGCGTTATCCACGGTAACGGTGCCACCTTTGGTGGTGAAGACGGCAAAGGACTTCTGCGCCCAAGGTGCGTTACCTTCGCCCGTTGCCGTGGTCCAGTTGTTATCACCCTGACTGCCGATCGCCATCCATTTGCCATCGCCACCATCAATTTTGCTGTCGCCCTCAATGCCCGACGCGCCGTGGCTCTGACTTACCGTCGCCCCGTCCCAGAACTGCAGGGTAACGCCGTTGGCGTTCACCAGGTTGACCTGTTTGTCGATAGAGGTCTGGACAAAAATATTGCTCTTATCCTGACTGTCCGGTATTGCGCCCAGCTCCAGCGTCTGGTTATCCAGCGTACCGCCGTAATTATAGATACGGTACACGCCCGGTCCGAAGTTACCGCCTTGCGACGTGGTAACATCCAGGGTCCCGTCCAGTTGCAGATCGCCTGCCACGTTCACCAGATCGTTTAGCGCACCGCCTGGCGTAAAGGCCTGCCCCAGTTCGAAAGCGGAGGTCGTTTTGCTGCCAAGCTGCAGATTACCGTTAACAGATAGCGTACCCGCACCGCCGTCACCGGCACTGATGGTTGTGGCATCGTTCATCAGCACGTTGCCGCCGATAATGCCCTTACCGCCAAGTGTGGACGTACCGCTGATGGTGGTGACGCCGCGCGCCGCGCTTTGATCGCCATTCACCAGCAGCGTGCCGTTAGTAACGGTGGTGTTACCGGTATAGGTATTGTTGCCGTTCAGACGGGTAATGCCGCCGCCGATTTGCTGTAGCGCACCGATACCGGAGATCACACCGTTGAGCAGCACGGTGTTGGCGCGATTAATCGCCAATACGCCGTTGTCGATGATGTCAGAGACGGCGCTCACTTCGCCTTCATTTCCACCGTCACCTAATTGCAGCGTACCGGTTTGATCAATGGTGGTAGAGCCGGTGTAGCTGTTGTTAGCGGTAAACACCGTGGTGCCGCCCGCCGCACGTTCAAATTTCCCGTCGCCGCTGATGATCCCGCGATAGATCTGTGCTGCTGAGGTATCTCCCTGAGTATCGAAGATAACTTTGCTGTCTGCGCCCTGGGTGGTGACATTGTAATCGCCAATGCTTGCGGCAGTGCTGGTTGGCTCGACGTGGTCGCCGGTACGCAGCGTGGCGCCATTGTTTACAGCAAGGGTTTCGCTCGCCAGATTCAGGTTTTCAACGATGCGTACATCTGCATTTGACCCGCTGATGGTCAGTGAATCCCAGCCGGTGCCAATGTTGGTACCGGTATTCAGGTTGTCGCTAGCCAGCGTACCAATCTTCGCATCTTTTGTATCAGTGAAGGTGAGGGCGTTGCCCGTACCCGCTGCGGTAAGGATGTGGCGCGTTTTATCCAGCGTCACATTGCCGATATTGGCTTTATTGTTACCGCCAGTACCTGCGAAATTCACTTCGCCAGCATAAGAGCCGCTACGCCAGTTGAAGGTATCTGTACCTTCGCCGGTGTTGATTACGCCGCTGGTCACACCGCCGCTGATATCGATGGTGTCATTGCCTTTACCAGACTGAACTGCCACGGCCGAGTCGTTGATGGCCTGCAGGGTTCCCGTGTTGGTGATGGCTTTACTGCTGTCGCCGCTGGCGTCTATTACCGGTGAGGTGGTACTGGCAGAGATAATCTTGCCGCTGTTGGTCAATGCGCTAACATTTTTCGCGATGATTGCAGAACCACCTGCGCTGTCATGCACGTTGATGTCGGCATTGGTGGTGATACGACCGTCCGTATTGGCGCGAATACCGCTGCCTTCGCTGTTGAGTACCTCAATGGTATAGCCTTTGCCGATGGTTAGATTACCCGTCACCGCGTCGCCATTACGTTGTTCAAAGGCGAAGCCGGTACCTTTACCGTTGACGTTGAGGATGTTGTTCAGCCCATCGTTCATGGTCAGCGCCACGCTGGTGCGGATCCCTGGGCCATCGTTGGAGTCGATGGTGACATCACGCAGCGTGATATTGGTGTTGTTGGCATCGTTTTGAATACCGGCACCGGTACCATCAGCGCGGATCATCACGCTTTGCGCGGCCAGAGCGCCAGCGCCTTCGGCCAGGCGAATACCGTCCGCGGAGCCATCGGTGGTAATGCTGTCGCCAGTCATGCCGTTAATCAGCAGGCTTGCCCCTTGGGTCAACAGAACGCCAGCGGTGCCATCATCAACCTGAATTTTGCCCAGCTTATTAATCTGCGCGCTGGAGCCTGAGGCGCGTACGCCGATACCGTTGCTGACATGCAGGGCGAGGGAGGAGTTATTGGTTAAGCTACCGCCTTTTTGAACATCGACACCGATGCTGTCGACGCTGGCCAGATCAATAATCGATTTGGTATCGAGGATCAGGTTGCCCAGATTCCTCGCCACATAGGCGATTACCTTGTTGCCGCTGGCTTCAGAGGTGATCTTCGCGTTTGAGGTCAGGGTCGTGCTCGTGGCATTGCCCTGCGTATTACCATTCAACTGATGCGCCTGACCATCCACAACCCCGGCAACGGTTCTTTCACCGGTTAAATTGATGGTGGTTTTATCGCTGATGGTCCCTTTCGCGCCGCCTTCGATAACCAGCGCCGCAGAGTCAGTGCCCTTAACGGTAAACGTTGCTTCACCGGTATCTACGCTACTGCCTGCGCCAGTGGCGAGAACGCCCACGGAATTGTTACCGCTGAGAGTCAAATCCAGGTTGGAGGTGGACTGATCTTTCGGGTTAGTGGTATTACCGGCCAGCAATGCGCCATTGGCGATACGGAAAATGGTGGTGCGATCCTGACCGTTGTCATTCATCACCGCCTGACCAATATTGGCGGTAGCGCCCTTACCATACAGGTAATAACCAATCTGATCGGTGCTGTTAAATGAGGGGCTACTTAAGCTGTCAACGTTAGCGATGGCGTTATCACGCACGTGGACGCCGATGTTACCGGCTTTATCCAGCGTAATATTAGAGTAGACGTTGACCACTGCCTGACCGTTGGCGCCACCTTCCGCCCAGATGGCGTAGTTACGGTTACCGACGCCGCCTTCACCGTCCACCACGATAGCGCCTGCAGCGCTGGTGGTGACTTCGGCATTTTTGTTATTGGCGCTAACGTGGATCCCTACGTTGTTGGTGCCATTCACGTTAATCTTGCCGTCGTTACGGATTTCCTGATTATTTTCTGCGCCGCTGTCGTGTACGGAGATGCCGTAGTTTTTACTGCTGCCCCCTTTAGAACCGCCATTGATCACGATATTGCCGGTATTGAGGACGTTGCCCGTGGCATTTCCGACCAAAATCCCCGCGGCGTTACGGACGCCGGTTCCCAGCGTGATAAGACCGTTGTTAATCACCTCTTTGGTGCTCTTGATCATAATACCGGCGCTCAGGCTGGAACCGCCTGCCATGGTGACATCTTTAGACGGATCGCTTGCGTCGCGACCAAGATAAATAGAGGCATTCTGAGCGTTGGTAAAGGTGGCATTCCCGGCGACTTCTACGCCATAAGCGGTGCCGCTGGCAAAGGATGTACCGCTTTTACGTCCGTCTACGACGTTAATATCGCCGTTGTTGACCCCTTGTGCATCGTCAGACAATTGCATACCAATCGCCAGCGTCAGCGAAGAAGCGGGGACGTTTTTGCTCCAGGGATCGGCTGCCGAAGCGGTACCAAAGTTATCGGTGGTGATCGCCTGGTTGATGATGCCGTTGTTAGCGATCTGGCTGGTGCCTTGACCTTGCATACCAAATGCGCCATAGCTGTTGACGTTTTGGTTGCCGTCTTTATCGATAAACAGCCCGGAGTTGATCATCCCGTTGTTGGTTGCCGTCGCGTCTTTTGCCAGCATGCCAATCGCCAGGCTCTGCCCGGTAGACGTTCGTAATGCGTTCAGTTCGCCAAAGTTTGTGATAACCCCGCTATCAACGGCTTTCATGACGCCATTAATACTGCCGTCAACGGCAAGAATCGCATCTTTGTTCAGGGTGCCGGAGGTGCCTGCGCCGTTGGCGTAAATAGCATGCAGCTCACCGCGGTCAGCGGTCGCGTTATTGGCATGCGATAAGCCGTCTGTCCAGACGTCGTAATCCCAACTGAGCACGTCTGAGGGCTTGCTGGAATTGATCAGACCATCAATCAGCTCGGCATACTTCGTTTGTGCTGCGGTGACGGTAGTGACTTCATTCGCTTCCAGCCACAGTTGGATTTGGCTGACTTTTTCGCCTTCCGGGTTTTCCGCCGCGTCGCTGCTATTGCCCAACAGCCAGTCGTTAAATTCGGCCAACTCCTGCGTGTTGGTGATGTTAAATGTGCGCTCACCCGTTTCGACGACTTTGCCGTCCGTATCATAGCCGTAGGTCATGAGCGTGACATCATCGCCAAACACGGAGGTTTGCGCTGAGCCGGCGAAGGTTTTTTCAGGAATAACCGGGGCGGCGTTAAATTTTATAAAGTTATCGGATTGCCAGTAAACCTGGCTACCCGCGTCCTGAGCCTCCAGTAAGGAGGAGTCTTTGGCCAGTAATTCGATGGTATTGGCTTTGGCGCGTACATTGAGCGTGTCGTCGCCAATATTCAGATTGGCCGTGGAGCCGTTTGTCGCCAGCGCGATGCCAAATTGTTTGTAGATTTTAGACTGCGTCGGATCGTAAGTGTTTAATGCCGAATCGCCAATCTGTGATTCGGTAAGAAAGTTACTTAACGCATTGGTATCAAAGACTTTAATGGTTGTTTTTTCGCCGGGGAACGCCGGGTCGTTAATCTCAAATTCTGTGCTCTGCGAAGGCGTTGATGATTGGTTATAAGTCAGGTATTCCGCCAGTTCCTCGGCAGTAGTAATCGTTTTTACGCCCTGGGCAGCGCTGGTGGCCTGCAGGGTGATTTTGCCGGTTTGCAGTAGCTCTCTGATGGTCGTTGATTCAACAACGCCACTTTGACCCGGACTGATGGTTGGGATCGCGCCGCTGATATTGAGCGCCTCACCAGCAGTGATATCTTCATATAAGAATCCGTAGTCGTGGACACCCTCATAATCCCCAACAGAAATACCTGTCTGGTAGTCGGTGAAAATATTATGTCCACCGATATCGATAATCGGAGTTGCTGAAGCTTGCATTGAAGCGGCGCTTAATGCGCCGGCCGCGAGTACGGCTACAGTTTTACGCGAGCTGCTTTTTTTCTTTCCTTTGGTTAATTCGGAAACGACCACCCAGATACCGAGCGCCGCGTTCCAAATAATGCTGTAAACTTTGTTCATATATAACCCTCGTCTACATTCCTGTTATGTGTATTGTTAATACATTGAGTTGTTGGCTATGGTTGGCACGCGGATGTGCTACCCGGTAATAGATTTTTGGAAATAGGATTCCCTTCCGTGCGATGCGGAATTAAAAAGTGAGCCGAAAGAAAATCTTTTAAATAATAACCGTGATAATTGTCCTTAAATAAGTCAGTTACGGCTGGCTATAGTGAGAAATGGTGTACTTGAGCCGGGTGTTATTTTTCCCGAGTTTTCTGGCAATGTTGCTTTTGTACGCCCCGATGGTTTTTTCACTTTTTTGTGATGCTCCAGCGATTTGAGTCAATGACCAACCCCGGGCAAGCATCATCATTACGTTAAATTCGTTTGCTGTGATTTTGTTATTTATTTCTTTGATACTACGTGGTTTTTTGTTTTGTGATATGCGCGTCACGGCAAGCAGTAACCGATCAAGGCTGGCGTCTTGATCGAGGAACAGCATGTTTTTCCCGCAAACGGTTTGAAAAATAGAAAAAGTAGCTTCATCTGCCAAAACAATAATTTTTGTGGCAGGGCGTAAAGCCATGTTGCGGATAATCCTGGCATATTTTAAAAAATCTGAGTTGTCAGGATTAATAATGATGCAATCCATTTCATAAGGGATTATGTTGACGGCAGAAAGCGTCTGAGAGGAGTAGTACGCGATATCAATATATAATGATGAACCACGTAGGATTTCACGCATGCCTAGCCAGGGATAAATTGATTCACCCAAAAAAATAGCCTTAGACATAACGATCTCCTTGAAATTTTGGTGCAGGCGGTCGCCTCTTTTTTTAGTCTAAAAAAAGAGTTTCTTGCGACGCATGAAATGTTAATTAAATCTCGTATGACGTTCTTTGGTGTGAACGCATCCTTATTTATTGCAAATTCAAAAGATATTTTCTGTATTAATTTGAATCATTAACTATTCTTAAAGTAGATATTACACTTTGTTAAAATTTAAGATAAATCGTTTATTTCAGCTCTGAGTAAATGATTGATAGATTTCGCTTATGGATCACGCGAATAATGTTTCAGCCATTTCTATAAAGACAGGGTATTCCTATTTATACTGGAGGGGATTTATATGAAAAATCTTATATTTCAAACAGATAACCATTCTTCTTAATGGGACTATTGGCAGGTAGGAGAATTCTTAATCAAGGCCAGGATAAAGAGAGAGGGAGAGCGGTGGGAGAGAGAAATATTGTCTTATTTGCAGTTATCGACCTAAAACTCGAGTATTTAAGTTGATAATTCTGACTTATCTTAATAAATAAGAATTTTGCGCTATTTTTATCATTTGGTGCTTAATCTTCAAATCTCGCTTGAAGATGTTATATTTTCTGCTCGCTATCGCTGATAGCGCTTAGCCCGCCAACAGCTCCTGCTCAACCTGTTGCACCTGTTGTTCCAGCGTATTGCGGATTTCAGTAAGCGCCCGTTGTTGATCGGAGAAGTAAGCCTCTTTATCCGTCACGGAGGTGGCAAGGCGCCAGGCGTTCTCAGCTTCCAGTTCGGTAATCTCTTTGAGCAGTGCGTTAATTTGTTCTCTGAGCTGCTGTATTTTGCTGCGTAAATGCTGCAGATCGTTCAATCGGTCACTCGCCATCATCGGTTCGAGGCCGCTTTGCAATTGAGTCAGTAGCGCCCGAACGGCAGCAAGGTCGGCATTCTGGCGCGCCTGGTTAAGCTGCACCATCATCTGATGCGCTTTCTCTTTCAGATCGTCTGCCACCACGTCCGGATGACAAAGACGGCTGGCCTGACGCCACAGGCGTTTTAACTCATTACGCTCTTCAGAAGAAAGTCGTTGGTCCCGGCTAAAACGATGTTGCGCATCCTGCTGCTGCTCCTGATATTCATCATATTCATGGCTGGCTTCTTCCTGTGCCTGACGGGCTGCGCTGTCGTCCTGGCGAGAAAAGTCGTTTTCCAGCTCACGAATCTCCGCCAGCAGGGCGGTAATAAGCTCCGTTTGTTGCTGAATTCGTTGACGTGTTTCCACCGATTCGCGCGAATCTGAATTCTGGTTCATCCAGAGCTGCTTAAGCCTGGCCAGTTGATCAACGGCCTGGGAAATATAGTGCTGGCAGGATTGATAGTCTTGTTCCCGGCGTTTTCGCTCCGCTTCCTGTTTGCGCTGGGCGCTGGCGGCGAGCTGTTTACGCAACTCGAGGATCCGGCTCATCAGCGGCCCAAGGCGAAGATGATACAGATCGTTGAAATCATCGAGGATTTGAATGCGCGTGTTGCGCTTATCGATCAGGTCACGCAACTGTGTTTCGAGCGCTTTTAGTTCCAGTTTACTGGCGGCAATGGCAGGATCCTGCCACGTTGAGACTGCCCGTTGAGATTGCAGCCAGGCCGTGATTTCACGTAGGGCATCACTAAAGCGCCGTGCTTCGAGCGCCTGAACGATGGCGCCTGGCAAGACTGACATAGGCTCATTTTTCAGATGATCTACCTGCTGGAAAATAATCTCCTCATCTTCCAGTTCAATAGCGCTTTTGACGATTTCCAGTCGTTTGATGATCTTATTCATGACAGTCGTTGCCTGGCCTGGCTCAAAAACGAGTGGCTGAAACACAGCGGGTTCACCCGTTTGAAAATGTTAGAAAAACAGTAAAGCGCATTCTGTGGCCTGCGATGCCTTTTCGTCCAGAATAATTCACTGTAATTATGAACAAACGCAATGCCACGGGCACAGCGGGTCCTTATTGCGCCTTGCGACAACCAGGTTGAAATGTTAAAAGAAGCCCCTTCAATAAAAACGACACAGGGGAAGGGCGTGAAAAACGCGTCAACTGCATCTGACACCAGCGTGTCTGATGCCGCGTCAACGAATGAGCCGACGCTTCAGCGGGGGTTGCAAAACCGCCATATTCAATTAATTGCGCTGGGCGGCGCAATTGGTACCGGCCTGTTTTTGGGCATTGGCCCGGCTATTCAGATGGCGGGACCTGCGGTGTTACTGGGTTACGGCGTTGCCGGGATCATCGCTTTTTTGATTATGCGTCAACTGGGCGAAATGGTGGTGGAAGAACCCGTTTCCGGATCGTTTGCCCATTTTGCCTATAAATACTGGGGACCGTTCGCGGGTTTTCTGTCCGGCTGGAACTACTGGGTGATGTTTGTGCTGGTTGGCATGGCGGAACTGACCGCGGCTGGGATCTACATGCAGTACTGGCTGCCCGATGTCCCGACCTGGATTTGGGCCGCGGCATTCTTCGTGATCATCAACGCGGTTAACCTGGTCAACGTACGTCTGTATGGCGAAACGGAATTCTGGTTTGCGCTGATTAAAGTGCTGGCCATTATCGGCATGATTGGTTTTGGCGTGTGGATGCTGTTTTCCGGTCACGGCGGGGAACATGCCAGCATTGATAACCTGTGGCGTTACAACGGCTTTTTTGCCACCGGCTGGAATGGGTTGATCCTGTCGCTGGCGGTGATTATGTTCTCCTTTGGCGGACTTGAGCTTATCGGGATTACTGCCGCAGAAGCGCAGGATCCGCAGAAAAGCATTCCAAAGGCGGTAAACCAGGTGGTGTACCGTATTCTGCTGTTTTACATCGGTTCTCTGGTGGTGCTGCTGGCGCTGTACCCGTGGGTGGAAGTGAAATCCAACAGCAGCCCGTTTGTGATGATCTTCCATAATCTTGATAGCAACGTGGTGGCTTCAGCGCTGAACTTTGTCATTCTGGTGGCTTCGCTGTCGGTGTATAACAGTGGCGTCTACTCTAACAGCCGTATGCTGTTTGGTCTCTCTGTCCAGGGGAACGCGCCGAAGTTCTTAACCCGCGTCAGCCGTCGCGGCGTACCGGTGAATTCACTGATCCTCTCCGGTGCTATTACGTCTCTGGTCGTACTGATCAACTATGTCCTGCCACAAAAGGCCTTTAGCCTGCTGATGGCGCTGGTTGTGGCGACGCTGCTGTTGAACTGGATTATGATCTGCCTGGCCCATCTGCGATTCCGGGCGGCGATGCGTCGTAAGGGACGTGACACGCAGTTCAAAGCGCTGCTGTACCCGGCAGGGAACTACCTGTGTATTGCTTTCCTTGGCATGATTCTGGTGCTGATGTGTACGATGGACGATATGCGCCTGTCAGCTATCCTCCTGCCGGTGTGGATCCTGTTCCTGTTCGTTGCCTTCAAACTGCTGTGTCGTAAGTCCCGCTAAGTTTCTACCGATCCCATCGTCAGGATGGGATCGGATCTTCTCTCAATGTTTATCGTGACCGCTCTCGCAATTTTGCCTTTGCTGGCAGGATCTTTATTTTGTAATCGATTACTTTTCTATTGAATCTATTTTGTAATCGATTACTTTTTAAAGGTGAGGCAAAAAATGGTGTCAACAACCGAAAGTAGTGGAAAACAGAACGTACAGTACCGGCTGCTGGTACCCCGGCTGTCGCTAATGATGTTCTTACAGTTCTTTATCTGGGGAAGTTGGTCCGTCACGCTGGGGCTGGTGATGAGCCAGCACAACATGTCGCTGCTGATTGGCGATGCGTTTTCAGCCGGGCCCATTGCCTCTATTCTGTCGCCGTTCGTCTTAGGGATGCTGGTAGACCGCTTCTTTGCCTCGCAAAAGGTGATGGCGGTGATGCACCTTGCAGGCGCGGCGATCCTCTGGTTTGTTCCGCAGGCATTGGTGGCGCAAAACGGTGCGCTGTTGATTGGTCTGCTGTTTGGCTACACGTTGTGCTACATGCCAACGCTGGCGCTTACCAACAACATTGCTTTTCATAGCCTGTCGGATAAAGACAAAACTTTCCCGGTGGTGCGGGTGTTTGGCACCATTGGCTGGATTGTCGCGGGGATTTTTATCGGCGTAACCGGAATCTCGGATACTACCGGCATCTTTACGCTGGCGGCGGTTATTTCTGTGATTCTGGCGCTCTACAGCCTGACGTTGCCCAACACGCCCGCACCGGCGAAAGGACTGCCGGTAAAAGTGCGCGATCTGTTTTGTGCGGATGCTTTCGCCTTACTCAAGGTTCGTCACTTTTTTGTCTTCTCGCTCTGCGCGACGCTTATTTCTGTACCGTTGGGAACCTATTACGCATATACCGCGTCGTTTCTGGCTGATGCGGGCGTTGGCGATGTCAGTACGGCGATGTCGTTTGGTCAGATGTCTGAAATTTTCTTCATGCTGGTGATCCCGTTCCTGTTCAGGCGTCTGGGCGTGAAATACATGTTGTTAATCGGGATGTGCGCCTGGTTTGTGCGCTACGCATTCTTTGCCCTCGGCATCAGCGAAGAGGGCCGATTCCTGCTGTATCTCGGCATTCTGCTGCACGGCGTGTGCTACGACTTCTTCTTCGTGGTCGGCTTTATTTACACCGATCGTATTGCCGGGGAGAAAGTAAAAGGCCAGGCGCAAAGCATGATCGTTATGTTTACCTATGGGATCGGTATGCTGCTTGGTTCGCAAATTTCAGGCGCACTTTACAACCGTCTGGTGGCGGGGCAAACGGTGCCTCAGGCGTGGACCACATTCTGGTGGATCCCGGCAGTGGCTGCCGCAGTGATTGCCGTGATTTTCCTTTTCTCTTTCAAGTATGACGACAAAGAGCAGGCGTAATTTTCAGGAGGGGTTATGAAAACCATCAAGGGGCCTGGCATTTTTCTGGCGCAATTTATCGGGGATCGCCCCCCATTTAACACCCTGGAAGGCGTGGCAAAATGGGCGGCGGAGCTGGGCTATAAGGCATTACAAATCCCGTGTAATCACAAGTCTTTGTTTGATGTCGAACAAGCAGCCAGAAGTCAGGCCTATTGTGATGATATTCGTGGGATGCTGGCCGGGCATGGGCTGGTGATTAGCGAACTATCTACCCATCTTGAAGGCCAACTGGTTGCCGTCCATCCGGCTTACGATGACGCTTTTGACGGATTTGCTCCGCTATCTGTACGCGCTAATCCGCAAGCCAGGCAGGCGTGGGCCATCGAAACCCTCCACCAGGCCGCTGCGGCTTCGCAAAGGCTGGGGCTGACGGCGCATGCCACGTTTTCAGGTTCGCTCGCCTGGCCCTTCTTTTATCCGTGGCCACCGCATAACCGTCAGCGCTTTGAAGAGGCTTTTCTGGAGCTGGCGCGCCGCTGGAGGCCCATTCTCGATCGCTTTGATCATCATGGGGTGGATGTTTGCTTTGAGATCCATCCCGGTGAAGACCTGCACGATGGCGTAACGTTCGAGCGCTTTCTGGCGCTGGTTAATCATCATCCTCGCTGCAACATTCTCTATGACCCGAGCCATCTGTTATTGCAGCAGATGGATTACCTTGGGTTTATCGATGTTTACCACTCGCGCATTAAAGCGTTTCACGTCAAGGACGCTGAGTACCACGCCAGTAGCCGCAGTGGTGTCTATGGCGGTTATCAGCCGTGGCTCGATCGCGCTGGGCGTTTCCGTTCCCTGGGGGACGGGCAGGTTGATTTCAAAACCATCTTCAGCAAGCTCACACAATATGATTTCCCTGGCTGGGCGGTACTGGAATGGGAGTGTTGCCTGAAAGACGCGCAAACCGGGGCGCGTGAGGGGAGCGATTTTATACGCCGCCACATTATTCCGGTTTCTTCACGCGCATTTGATGATTTCGCCGCTGGCGATGAGGTACGCAAATGATACAGGTTGGCATTATTGGCAGCGGTTTTATTGGGCCTGCACATATCGAGGCGTTGCGTCGACTCGGCGGTGTGAACGTGGTGGCGCTCTGTGATAGCTCGCTGGCGGTTGCCCAGGAACGTGCAGATGCTCTCCATATTCCTCAGGCGTACGGCAGCGTTGAGGCGCTGCTGGCGCATCCCGGACTGCAGGTGGTGCATAACTGTACACCGAATCATCTGCATGCCGACATCAATCGGCAGATTTTACGCGCGGGTCTGCACGTGTTTTCTGAAAAGCCGCTGTGTATGACGCCTGATGAGGCTCGTGAACTGGAAACGCTGGCGGAGCAGGTAGGAGTGGTACACGGCGTGAGCTTTGTCTATCGTCAGTTTGCGATGGTACAACAGGCTGCCAGCATGGTCAGGCGCGGTAGCGTGGGGCGTCTGTTTGCCGTCCAGGGGAGCTATTTGCAGGACTGGATGCTGCTGGAAACTGACTACAACTGGCGGGTCGATGCCAAACAAGGCGGCAACTCACGGGCGGTTGCGGATATCGGTTCCCACTGGTGTGACACGGTGCAATTCGTCACTGGAAAACGTATTGTCGAGGTGATGGCCGATCTGGCTATCGTCTGGCCGGTACGAAAAGCCAGCATCGCCGGTAACGCTACGTTTGGCCAGCAAATGACTGACCTGCAATTTGAGGATAAAGCGGTGACGACGGAAGATTGTGGATCGGTGCTGGTACGTTTTGACGATGGTAGCAAAGGCTGCTTTAGCGTTTCACAGGTGAGTGCCGGGCGCAAGAATCACCTGAGCTTTGAAATTAACGGTAGCCAGAGTTCACTGCACTGGGATCAGGAAACGCCGCAACAGCTTTGGGTCGGGCACCGTCAGCAGGCGAACCAGATCCTGACCGATGACCCTGGATTGATGAATGCGGATGTTGCTGCCAGTGCGCACTTTCCGGGTGGGCATATTGAGGGCTGGCCGGATGCGTTCAAGAATATGATGCAGCAGTTCTATCAGGCGGTGCAGGCAGGCAAAATGCCCGCGACGGCGGAGCGTCGATTTGCGTCATTTTCTGATGGTGCGGATGTGATGTATATCATTGATGCGATTATAAAAAGCCATCAGCAGCAGCGCTGGGTATCAGTGCAGCGCTAAACACGCACCCGGTTCGCCGGGCAGTGATTTTATGGTAGCCTCAACGTAAAGCCTAAACCGCAGGACTTGTCGTCGTTATGTCTATTCAAAAAATCGCCCAGCTTGCCGGTGTGTCGGTGGCGACGGTATCGCGTGTGCTGAATCACAGTGATACCGTCAAAGCCAAAAATCGCGAGCGCGTGCTACAGGCTATTAAAGAAAGCAATTATCAGCCCAACCTGCTGGCTCGTCAGCTGCGTACGGCACGCAGTTCGATGATTCTGGTGATGGTTTCCAACATTGCCAACCCTTTTTGTGCAGAGGTTGTTAAAGGCATTGAAGAAGAGGCGGAAAAGAATGGCTATCGCATTTTGCTGTGTAATTCCGGCTCGGATACCGCCCGCTCAAAATCGGCGCTAAAGCTGCTGTCTGGGAAAATCGTTGATGGCATTATCACCATGGATGCATTCTCAAAATTACCGGAACTGACCACGCTGATTGGCGACGCTCCCTGGGTTCAGTGTGCGGAATATGCTGATAAAGGCGCGGTTTCCTGCGTAGGGATTAACGATGTTGACGCTGCGCAGTCGGTAATATCTCACCTGGTGGAAAAGGGCTATCGACGCATTGCGCTAATCAATCATGATCTGAGTTATAAATACGCCCGGTTGCGTGAACGTGGCTATAAAGCGGCGCTGCATGCGCTGTCGCTTGAGTATCAGGCCGTAGAATACGCCAGCGAATTAAGTTCCAGCGCAGGAATTGCGGCGATGAAAACATTGCTTGCCGCAGAGGTGAAACCCGACGCGGTGTTTGCCGTATCGGACACGCTGGCCGCTGGCGCGATGCGTGCTATTCTCAATGCCGGATTACAGATCCCGCAGGATATCGCCGTCGTGGGCTTCGACGGTACGGAACTGGCAGAAATGGTTTCCCCACAGCTTTCGACCATTGAGCAGCCCTCGCGGGATATAGGCCGCAAAGCGGTAGGATTGCTGCTGAATAAAATAGAAAATCCTGACGCGCAGACGGAAAGGGTGATGATGGACTGGCGCTATATTTCACGCGCCAGTACCTGAGCGTTAGCGTTGAAATGCGCCTGACAGTGCGCGAATATCATTTCCGGTGGGTGATTGATGAATGCGCAAGCCAAATTCTTCGATCACGGCGAATATATGGTCGAAAATATCAGCCTGAATACTTTCATATTCCAGCCAGACCACCGTATTAGTAAAGGCATAAATTTCGATCGGTAAGCCGTGATCGTCTGGCGCAAGCTGGCGCACCATTAACGTCATATCTTTGCGAATCCGCGGATGATGACGCAAATATTCGTTCAGATAGGCGCGGAAGGTGCCAATATTCGTCATTCGACGGTGGTTTAATACCGATTCAGGCGCATCTAACTGCTGATTCCACTCGTCAATTTCCTGATGGCGCGTGGTCAAATACGGTTTCAGCAGGTGCGCTTTATGCAGCCGCTGACGCTCATCCTCATCAAGAAAATGAATGCTGGTAGCATCAATGCTGATGCTGCGTTTAATGCGTCGCCCACCGGAAGCCGACATCCCACTCCAGTTTTTAAAAGAGTCCGATACCAGTGACCAGGTTGGGATAGTGGTGATGGTGTTATCCCAGTTGCGCACTTTTACGGTGGTTAAGCCAATATCAATCACCGCGCCATCTGCGCCGTATTTAGGCATTTCCAGCCAGTCACCCAACTTCAACATATCGTTGGCTGAAAGCTGTATTCCGGCCACCAGCCCGAGGATCGGATCTTTAAACACCAGCATTAACACGGCGGCCATGGCACCCAGACCGCTTATCAATATTGCCGGTGACTGACCAATCAGCAGGGAAATCATCAATATTCCGACGACAATAGCGCTGATGAGCTTGATGCCCTGAAATATGCCTTTTAGCGGCAATTGCGATGCGGCAGGGAATTTTTGCGACAGATTGAGAATGACGTCCAGCAGGGAAAACAAGGACAACAGGGCGTACATCATGATCCACAGCTGTGCGCAGGTTACTAATATTTCTGCTGCTTCACTGCCTTTCTGTAACCAGAGTGCGGCCTGTATATTGACAATGATACCCTGCAGGGTGAATGCCAGCCGATGAAATAACTTGTTCTGCGTGATGATTTGTAGCCACAGGCGGGAGCTGGCGTTGGCGCGCTTTTCAAATGCGCGTAATACCACCCAGTGCAAAATAACGTGAACAATAATGGCGGTGATAAAAATAATGCCAAAAATCATCACCAGTGAGGTGGTGTGATTTATTTCAATGCCGAGTTCTTCTACCTGAGATATCAATTCCTGCATAACGTCTCCTTAATAAACAGCGGTCTATGATGACCGCTGTGTAGAGCTTATGCAAATGCGGGGATTAAACTTCCGTCAGTGTTGTTTCCAGCGGCAGACGAGATTTTGGCAGCGCGGCGTTGAAATCTTCTACGCTGTGATGACCCACCGGGACCACAACTACGCTGGTGAACCCTTTTTCTTTCAGGCCAAATTCTGCATCCATGACCGCCGCATCGAAACCTTCGATCGGCACCGCATCCAGACCCATCGCCGCCACGCCCAGCAGGAAGTTACCGACGTTCAGATACACCTGTTTTGCCATCCAGTGGTTGTCATCTTTCAGCTCTTTGCGATGCATGTCGGCAAAGAAGGTACGGCCTTTGTGGTTTGCGGCTTTGGCTTCAGGGGTGGCGAAACGGCCATCGCGCTCTTCTTGATCGACCACGCGCTCCAGCCAGGCATCGTCCATCGCCGTTTTGGCGCAGAACACCACGACGTGGGAAGCATCCAGCATTTTACGTTCGTTGAATACAAAGCCGCCGGCTGCGGATTTCGCCACGCGCGCTTTACCTTCGTCAGTGCTGGCAACGATAAAGTGCCACGGCTGAGAGTTGGTGCTGGACGGACTAAACTGCAGCAGCGTTTTTAATTTTTCGGCCTGCTCAGCGGTCAGTTTTTTATTCGGATCGAATGCCTTAGTGGAGTAACGTTTTAAGGCGACAGAAACAATATCCATAACTACTCCTGGTGATTTTTCATACCCTGCGGGTGCGTTTTGTTTCAGCAGGGTACAGGGTTAGCAAGAAAAAGATAAGACAGGAAAATGCAAAAACACTTATCGGAGTTAACGATAAATCAACCTGGACGCAGGCGTTTTTGATCCCGCTTCGCCAGGCCGTCTACGACGCGATGCCATGAATCATTTACCAACTCCGTCAGTAATGACTCGGTAATGTCGTCGCCTGGGTAGACCGATATCCAGTGCTTTTTATTCATGTGATAGCCGGGTTCAATGCTGGGGTAGATCTGCTGATTTAACAGTGACTTTTGCGGATCGGCTTTCAGGTTAACCAGCGGGCGTCCGCGAAGCTCTGAGACCAGCATAAAAATTTTGCCGCCGACTTTGAAGACATCGTATTCCGGGCCGAATGGCCAGCAGTGCTCGGTAAAAGGCAGTTCAAGCGCAAGGCGCTTTGCACAGGCATGTAAGGTCTGGCCGTCCATTATTTTTCCTCACGGGTGAGTGCGCGCCACATCGCCTCAAATCCCATCGAAATATATTCTTTTGCGCGAGCCGCGTCGCGGGCGGCGAACTCCATGGTGGTCTCTGCCAGAGAAAGAAACAGCGCGTCGCCAAAGGCGCGATACTCGTCAGACATAAACTCAGGTCGTACGGAGCGATGACAAAGATCGCGCAGTTCCGGGAACATATCGTCAGCCTGCTGTTCCGTTTCTTTGCTGATTTTCTCGCTGACGGCCAACTGGCGAATCGTGCGATGCCCGCAGGTATGGTTCAGGCCCCAGCTAATGTAGCTGTTCCAGATATAGTGAGTCATGGTTTTGGCATCGGTCACCGATCGATCCAAATTTGCCATCATCGACTGACAAAGGTCTTGCTTCAAAAAGAGGTAAAGCTCGTTGATCAAATCATCTTTGGTTGCGAAATAGCGAAACAACGTCCCCTCCGCAACCCCTGCATTGCGGGCTATCACGGCGGTAGATGCCGCAATGCCTGATTGTGCAAATGCTGTGGTTGCAGCTTCCAGTAATGCCAGTTTTTTGTCTTCACTCTTCGGACGAGCCACTACACTTTACCCTTAAGTCTGTAAAAAACATGATTGAATCACGGCCTTTGCAGCACCGCAACGGCGAATGTCAAAGATTGAAAATCATCTTGACGGCGAACTTTCGATTTCTATAATGAGTGCTTACTCACTCATAATCAAGAGTCAGTCGCGCAAACCAGCGGAAAGGGGCGCGTTTAAGGTCAGGATATGAAGCGTCTCACAGTTTGTGTGGTTGTTATTATGCTAATTGCCGCAGCTGCAAGTTTACCGTTTGTACTCAATGCCGGGTTTGGTCAGGCTCCGCAAGGGGCACAACTGAGTTTGGTTGAACAGTCACCTCACTATCGTGATGGACAGTTTCATAACCAGGTGCCGACACCGGGCTATACCGGCAACAAAGGCATGCTGGCGGCCTGGTGGGAATTTCTGGTCGCTAAGCGTGATAATGCGCGCCCGGCGCAGCCGTTACCGCTGGTGGCAACCGATCTCGCCGGACTTTCGCCACAGCAGGATACTCTGGTCTGGCTGGGCCACTCCTCATGGTATTTGCAGCTGGCGGGTCAACGTATCCTGATTGATCCGGTATTTAGCAATTATGCCGCACCGTTTTCATTCCTGAACAAAGCCTTTGCCGGGGATTATCCGTGGACTGCGCAGACGATGCCGGAGATCGATCTGCTCATTATCTCGCACGATCACTATGACCATCTGGATCTCGCCACTATCAAGGCGTTAATGCCGAAAATTAAGCGAGTGATTACGCCGCTCGGCGTAGGGTCGCATCTGCGTTACTGGGGGATGCGCAGCGAGATAATCGAAGAGCGGGACTGGAATCAGTCCGTCAGAGTGACGGATTCGCTGATCGTTCATGTGCTGCCTGCTCGTCATTTTTCGGGGCGCGGTATCAAGCGCAACCAGACGCTATGGGCGAGCTTTATGTTCGAAACGCCGGAGCAGAACGTTTATTACAGCGGAGATTCCGGCTATGGACCGCATTTTAAAGCCATCGGTGAGCAGTTTGGCTCGGTTGATTTGGCGATTATGGAGAACGGTCAATATGACCAGGACTGGAAGTTTATTCACATGATGCCAGAAGAGACGGCGCAGGCCGCGGCCGATCTGCATGCGAAAGCCGTGTTGCCAGGGCATGCCGGCCGTTTCGTTCTGGCGAAACATACCTGGGATGATCCCTACAAACGACTGGCGCTTGCCAGCCGTCGTCAGGATTACCGACTACTGACGCCAATGCTGGGTGAACCGGTAATTCTGTCCGAACCGGACCAACCGTTTACGGCCTGGTGGCAACAGGCGACTCAATGAATACAGGGGAGAGCATGATGACGATTTCTGCTCAGGTCATTGATACGATTGTTGAATGGATTGATGATAATTTGAATCAGCCATTGCGCATTGATGATATTGCACGCCATGCGGGATATTCCAAATGGCACCTGCAGCGTCTTTTTATGCAGTACAAAGGTGAAAGCCTCGGGCGCTACATCCGCGAGCGTAAGCTGCTACTGGCGGCGCGCGATCTACGCGATACCGACCAGAAAGTGTATGACATCTGTTTGAAATACGGATTCGATTCGCAGCAGACCTTTACGCGAATTTTCACCCGTACGTTCAGCCAGCCGCCGGGCGCGTATCGCAAAGAAAATCATAGCCGAACGCATTAACGGCAAAGGGTTCTCGCGGGTCTAATCCGCCAGCGAGAACCAGCGCCGCCAGATAAAACGCAGTACAAAATATTCAATCACCCCCAGCAGTAAAAACCACAGACAAAACAGCAAAGTATAAAATTGGTTGAGATCCATTAGATGAAAGGTGGCGACGAGTTTTTGCGCCAGCACAATGCCCAGTGAGGGGGCGGGCAGCAGCAGGCAAGACAAAAAAGCCAGCAGCAGGATCCCTGCGGCGGTCATCAGTGATTCAAGCGGGTGTTTCATTGTATTGTTAAACTTGAGTTAAAAAGCCATTGTCCGGGATCTCTGTGGGCAACGCAAACGCCACGCTTACAGCCCGGCCCAAATCTCACAATGTTTTTTCACCAGACCACTCAGAGATCCGCCATCGGCGACAAAATCACGCATGCTCTGCGCTTCATCATGACCATTTTTAACCTGCAGGCGTAAGGATTCAATCGCGCTGGTCGCGCCTACTTTGTCCGCAGAAGCGGCGACATTCTCCAGTAGCCGTAGCGTGTCATCTGACAGGCGGTGCCCATCGCCGGTATTGACGTCGGTGATGATTCCCTCCATGCCAAAGCGGCAGGCCTGAAAACGGTTAAATTTATACAGCAGGTAATCACGCTCCTGGTGCTTGAATGGCCGTTTAGTGAGCAACCAGTGGGCGGTAGCCTGAATAAGTCCCGCCATATTGACTGCGTGTTCAAGGGTTAGCGGAGTGTCCATGACGCGAACCTCTACCGTACCAAAGTGCGGGCTGGGGCGGATATCCCAGTGTAAATCTTTAATGCTATCAATCATGCTGGTGTAAGCCAGTCGACGAAATAACCCCTCGAATTCCTGCCAGCTATTCACCCACGGCATCGGGCCATTATCGGGAAATCCGGAGAAAATATTCAGCCATGCGCAGGCAAACCGCGTGTCGGACGTTTGCATATAAGGTGAGGCGGCAGAGAGTGCAATAAAATGGGGAACAAATCGCGACAGGCCGTGCAGGAGGTAAATAGCATCATCGCCGTTTGCACAGCCGATGTGCACATGTTGGCCGAATACCGTCGCCTGCTGAATAAGATAGCCAAAATTTTCCAGGTTGCGCCGATAGCGTTCGTCATCGCAGACTTCCTGACGTTGCCATTTTTGAAACGGATGCGTACCGCCGCCACAGATGGCGAGGTGATGCTCGGCAGCAACCCGTGAGATTATCTGCTGCATGGCGGATAATTCAGCACTCGCCTGGTCGATATTGCGACAAACCCCGGTCGCCATCTCCAGCATACTTTCAGTGATATCGTGCTTTACTTCTCCGGCGGTGAGCTGCGGCTTTACGGCGTCAATCAGTCGGGAAGAGTCCTGGCTCAGGTCGTAGCCCGGAGGATTGACCACCTGCATTTCCAGTTCAATGCCTAACGTAAAAGGGTCAGAAACATGAAAATCGGGTAGGGACATAGTGTTCTCTTCAGCGTTGATTTTTAATCAGTATAGACGCGTCATCTTGCAAGCTGCATATAGAAGGGCCGCTGATTTTCTGTTCGATGTCAGAAATCCCCCCGCGATGCTTTGACGGCGAAATGGCCGGTGTTATAACTATTTTTTACTTCGCAACAGGGGTTGAATCGTGCCGGAAATTAATCTTTATGGACAGACCGTCGGCGATATTGTGCCTGACTGGAATGGTGCTGCCGTACTGCCGCGGGAAGAACTTGCAGGGCAATATTGTCGACTGGTTCCCCTGGATGCCGACAGCCATGCCGCCGATCTGTTTGATGCTTACGCGCAGGCGCCAGACGATCGCGACTGGACCTGGCTTGCAAGTTCTCGCCCCACGAGCGTTGAGGCCACAGCTTGCTGGGTAGAGGGCAAATCCACGGATGCATCTCTGGTTCCCTATGCTGTCATTGAACAGCGTTCCGGTCGTGCGGTGGGACTGGTGTGCTTTATGGCGATCGAACGGGAGCATGGTTCGGTTGAAATTGGTCATGTAACCTGGTCACCGCGCATGAAAAATACGGTACTCGGCACCGAAAGCATCTGGCTGTTGCTGCGCCAGGCGTTTGCGTTGGGCTATCGTCGCGTGGAGTGGAAATGTGACTCTCTGAACACGGCTTCCCGTCGGGCGGCGGAGCGCCTTGGGTTTATCTTCGAAGGACGTTTTCGCCAGAAGATTGTGCGCAAGGGGCGTAATCGCGACAGCGACTGGTTATCGATGATTGATAGCGAATGGCCCCAGTGCGACGCTGTTTTGCAGCGCTGGCTGGCTGCCGACAACTTCGACGAAAAAGGGCAGCAACGCCGATCTCTGGCGGCGTGTCAGCCGCAGTAGCTCGCTTTTGAAGAATTAACAGTGCGCTCACAGTCAGTTATGGCTGCGGGCGCATTTATCATTAGCGTTGATTTATTAACGGGTTTGCCAACGGGTGCGTTCGACGGCTCCTTGCCATTCATGCCAGCGTTTTTGCAATCTCCCATGGCGCGCCATGTTTGGCTGGAACGATACGTGATCGGGCAGATAATCTCGCAACTGGCTGGTAGATGCACCTTGCAGCTTCTTGCGTGCCAGCAATCCGGCACCGATAGCGGAAAGTTCAGGGATATCGCTGCGCATCACCGGACAGCCCAATAAATCGGCTTGATACTGCATTAGCCAGTCATTTTTTGTTGGCCCGCCATCAACCATTAACGCGCTGAGTCGAAAACCGTTGTGCTGGCGCATCGCTAAAACAACATCGGCAATCTGATAGGTAATCGACTCCAGTGCCGCACGTACCAAATGTGCGCGTTTCACTCCGCGGCTGAGACCGTGAATCAACCCCCGGGCATCTTCATCCCACCAGGGCGCGCCCAGCCCGGTAAGGGCCGGAACAAAATAGACGCCCAGCGTGGAGTCAACCGTGGCGGGCAGCGTATTGAGCTCATGAAGCAGTTGCTCTTCCGGTAATTCGCTAAGACCTGTGCTATCGGCCATCCATGCGACGGCATCTCCCGTATGCGGAATATTACCTTCCAGTCCGTAGACCAGGGTGTCAGCGTCATGCCAGGCTATGGTCGTTGCCAGCGCGCTCACCTCGGACTGCGCCGAGAATACGGGAGCCATAATGGAAGATCCGGTGCCATAGGTCGCTTTGACGCAGCCTTCCATACCCAGCCCATGGGCAAAAAGCGCAGCATGAGAGTCGCCAATCATCGCCAGAATAGGGATTCCATCAGGTATCCTCTCCAGACCTTTTGTTACGCCAAAATGGTGGCTGGAAGGGCAAACTTCGGGCAACGCCTGCTGCGGGATACCGAATAGAGCCAACATCTCGTTATCCCATTGTCCGCTGTTGAGATTGAGCAACTGCGTGCGTGAAGCGTTGGAGATGTCGCAACGAAATTCCTCGCCGTGCGTTAAGTTCCACAGTAACCAGCTATCGATGGTCCCGAGACATATTTCCCCTTGCTGTGCGAGCGTCATACCGTTGGGAACTGACTCCAGCAGCCAGCGCATTTTAGAGGCGGAAAAGAGTGGGGCAACGGGTAATCCGGTGATGGATTTTATGTACGCTTCGTGCCCCTGTTCACGTAATGCACGGCAAAAATCTGCCGTGCGCGAACATTGCCAGGTGATAGCAGGGCCGATAGGGCGACCGCTGGCACGATACCAGCCTATCGCCGTTTCACGTTGATTGCTGATCGCCAGCGCTGCGACGCGTTGTGCGCCGACGCAGGCAATGGCTTGTGCCACAACATCCAGCGATGCGTCCAGAAGTGCACCACCTGACTGTTCAACCCAGCCTTCACGGGGCGTGTGGATCGCCAGCGCGCGGGAGAACTTCGCGACCACGTTTCCCTGACCATCCAGCGCTACGGCTTTGGCATTGGTGGTGCCTTCATCAAGCGCAATAATAATGTCTTTTTGTGCTGACATTGTTTTCTCCAGCCCTTCGGTTTCCCTGAGTATTAGCGATGGAAAAAGGTATCCACCCCGAGATAGCGGGTGAAAGCTTCATGCAGTACCTCTGCGCTGGCGGAATGGTTCATTGCCACGTGATGCTCAAAGCCATTACGACAAATCCAGGCCAGTAGGTTCTCCAGATGAGGCACCTGGATTACCGCTCGGCAGCCGACAGTGTCCAGCGGATCGTCAACCGATAGCCCTTCACCGACGTAGGCTTTGATTTCGCCGGTTAAATCGTCGGTACTCAGGCGGAAGTAGGTCAAGGCACCGCTTTTCATACGACCGTGAACTGCACCGCAGGTGTTCTCTTTACCGACGGTGGTACCGATGATATCCGCCGTCCCCATCTTCGGGCTGTCCAGACTGGCTGATGCGAAATTACCGCAGTGAAAAAGAACGCATTTATCACGATCGTCGCCGAAATTATTGTTCCAGTCGGCAATGGATGCTGGACTTAAGTTGCTGCTGGCGAGGGCGTACATTGACAACGCGCCCATCACATCCACTTCGCAGGCACTGGGCATTAACTGCCCGGACATCACGCTCATGATTGAGCAAACGTTGATGCCTAAATTTTCCTGCAGCGAGGTCCAGCACTGGATGGCAGTCGTATCAATATCATTAGCGATGACCCATTCGCTGATAACGACAAACAGTTTTGCCATGGTGACCAGTTTGTCGGCTGGAATGGCGCTGGCGTCGGCGTTATCCATCAACAGGCGGCGTTTTTCATCCACCCGGATATCGTCGTCGCGCAGTCGTTTGATGCGGGTAAAGACTTCAGACAGATCCAGTGTTTCAACGGCAATACCCAGTCTTTCGAGCAATTTTTCGCTGTAGCGGACGGTGTTAAACCCAGCTGGACGTGCGCCGATAGCGCCGACGCGAACTCCGCGCATGCTGGCGACCACGCGACAGATTTGTTCGAAACGTTTCAGATCTTGTGCAAACACCTCGCCTGACAGGTCGCAGACATGCTGGGTGGTTAGCGTAAACGGAATACCGTACTGGCGCATGTTATTGCACAGGGAGATCTTGCCGCAGAAGCTGTCACGGCGAGTGGCAAGCCCCATTTTATCCAGGTTGTCTTCCTGCGCCTGGATCAGAACCGGGACATCTAAACCGGAAAGTCGCAGCGTTTCCGCTATCGCTTTTTCATCGCCAAAGTTCGGCAGTAGTACCACCACACCGTGAATCTTGTCGCGGTGAGCGCGGAAAAGTTCAGCACAAACTTTCGCATCCTGACGGGTTTCAACACCGCCGAGTTCTGTCTGCGTTTCGTTGAGCATTATGGTGTTAATGCCCAGCCGCTCAAAGAGCACGCTGGCTTGTTCGCGGGCTTCAGCAACCAGATAGCTCGGGAAAAATCCCCGATTGCCAATAATCACCGCCATGGTCAACTGATGAGGAATTCGTGACATCGCTTTCTCCAGTAAGTGTTCTGTTGTTGTTATTGTTTTATCGTGTTGCCAGCAACAGTGCGGTGGCGTTTTTCACGACACCCGCCGCGTCAATTTCATGGCGTGCGCGCGTTGCTGCACGATCGGCTGCGATTGCATATTGGCCATCGGCAATCCCCAATCTACGCAGTGGAATAGCACAGCCAGCTTCTGCCAGCACTTCAGCCACCAGACTTCCCACGCCGCCATTAATGTTATGTTCTTCCACGCTAACCACTGCCTTGCAGTGGGTTAAAGCTGCCAGTAACTGTTGGGTATTGCAGGGACGAATTGACGGTACACTGATTACGCTGGCGTCAATACCCGCCTGTTCCAGCACTGTGGCAGCCTCGACAATTTCATGCACAGTTGAGCCCATTGCCACCAGTGCGACATCTTTTCCTTTGCGCAAAATATCGATATTACCCGGCGCGAACTGGTAGTTTTCGTCGTGTAATTCGGGTAAGGCTTTGCCATCCAGGCGAATATAAACCGGACCTATGTGGCTTAAGGCGTAATCGAGAATCTGTCGGCATTCCACCGGACAGGACGGGGCGTAAATCTCAATATTGCCAAAACCGCGTAGCACGGAAATATCATCAATGCTGTGGTGCGTACTGGCGAGCGGTCCGTAGCTGGCCCCTGCGTTCAGGCCAATCAACTTCACGTTGGTATTGTTGTAGCAAATGTCGACTTTAATTTGCTCATTGGCCCGTGAAATCAAGAAGGGCGCAGCGTTACAGGTGACGGCGATTTTACCGCCCAGCGCCAGTCCGGCAGCAGCACCGACCAACGTCTGTTCGGCAATACCCACGTTGACCAGACGACCGGGAAATTCCTTCATAAATGGGGCGATTTTTGCTGTTGATGTTGAGTCAGCCACCACCGGCACAACATCCATTCCACGTTTGACCGCAGCAATTAACGTGTTCACCATGACGGTGGCGAGGTGTTCGCTATTACGCATCTTTCAGTTCCTCCAGCGCCAGTTCAACTTCTTCTCCTTTTGGCACGCGGTGGTGCCATTCCGGGCGGCCCTGGATAAAAGAGATCCCGGCTCCTTTGGTGGTGTGTGCAATGACGACATATGGCTTGCCTTCAGGGGTTAATCCTTCCAGCGTGCGCACCACATCGCTCATATCGTTCCCGCGACACTCTGTGACTTGCATACCGAAGGCTCGCCATTTTTCATCCAGCGGATCGGTGTTCATGATCTCTTTGGTTGAGCCGGCAAGCTGGAGGTTATTTTTGTCGTTGATGATAATCAGGTTATCCAGTTTATAGTGGGCAGCGACCAGTGCCGCTTCCCAGTTGCTGCCTTCGGCCAGTTCACCATCACCGGTGACGACAAACACCCGGCGTTTGCTGTTGCTGCGTTTAGCCGCCAGCGCAATCCCTACTGCAACCGGCAGACCGTGACCAAGAGCTCCGGTATTCAATTCAATTCCTGGCGTTTTATGTTTTACCGGATGCCCCGGCAGATGCGAATCAGCGTGTTGATAGGTCGCCAGCCAGTCCACAGGAATAAAACCGGCTTCAGCCAAGACACAGTAGTAACCGCCCACAGCGTGACCTTTTGACTGGATGTAGATATCGCGCTCGTCGCTCTCTTTAATCTCCGGGGAGCAATTCAGGATGCGAAAATAGAGTGCTGTCAGCAGTTCAACCTGCGACAGGTCTGCGCCAGTGTGCCCGCCAGCCGGGCTTTCAGCATTCAACACGATAATGCGGCGACGCACGGCACGTGCTTTCTTTTCTAGCTCAGGTATTGAGAGCGAAAACGGATTCATAAGACACCTCTTGAATGTTTAATCTTGAATGAATAAATATTCCATGTGAGTGCAGTAGTGCAACTGTCTCTCTACCCACCACGTAATCTGCAGATAAAACAGTCAGTCGTTATTGGCTAGAATAAATATTCACTACTGATTTATTATTCACGATTAAAGATATGCCTTGTCTGGCGGTTTGTCTACGGCTTGTGCCACCAAATTTTGGAGAAAAGAGAAAAGGATCACACTAACGTGATAACTGGAAAGGTACTGATGACTTGTTATCTATTCAGGTATGAATAAAAATAACAGGCAGTTTATCAGGGGGAATGCCATGTCAAAGCAGGATGAACAGCGGTTGCTGGTTAAGATTGCCACGCTTTACTACGCCGAAAATAAAAAACAGTCTGAAATCGCCACGCTGCTGCATTTGTCGCAGTCCTTTGTCTCCCGTGCTTTAACGCGTTGTCAGAAAGAAGGGCTGGTGAAAATCACCGTCGTACAGCCGACCAATATCTTTGTGGCGCTGGAAAAAGCCATTGAAGAGCAGTTTGGTATTCGTCAGGCGATTGTCGTGGATGTCGGTGACAACCCCAGCAATACGCAAATTAAGCATGCAATTGGCAGCGCGGCGGCGCATTACGTTGAAACCCGCTTGCGAGCCGAGGACCTGGTTGGAATTTCCTCCTGGAGTAGCACCATTCGCTGTATGGTCGATGAGATGCACCCGCAAAATATCCGTGCGGCGGGGGTGATCCAACTGCTGGGCGGCGTAGGGCCGAATGGTAACGTGCAGGCCACGATTCTTACGCAACAGTTGGCAGCGCACCTTGGCTGTCCGGCCTGGCTGCTGCCTTCACAAAGTATTGAGCATTCGGTTGAAGAGCGTACACGGTTGGTTAACAGCCCTGACGTTGCCGCGGTGGTTGAAAAGTTTGCTGAAGTGGATGTGGCAATTGTCGGTATTGGCGAACTGGAGCCTTCTCAATTGCTGAAAAACTCAGGCAACTACTACAACGAAGAAATGTTGCGACTGCTCGCCGAGCGCGGCGCAGTAGGCGATATCTGTCTGCATTATTACGATGCAGCAGGTAACCCGGTACTCAGCCATGAGGAAGACCCGGTCATCGGAATGGAGCTTTCGCAGATCCGGGAGTGTAACCACGTGATTGCTTTGGCTGGTGGTGTGGAAAAACAGAATGCGATACGCGGGGCATTGCAGGGGAATTATATTGACGTATTGATCACCGACTACCCGACAGCCCGCAGTCTGGTGAAAGGGTGATGTCACGGTGAGTTAAACAATTGACAGCCCCAGGAGGCCCCTGGAGCTGTCTGGTTGTGCATATCAGACTTTTCAGAGGGGATCACTGACTTTCCATCGCCGCCTTTTGTGCTACCACCGCGGCTTTTTGCTGCATCCGGTTTTGCATCTGGTCGATGATGACCGCGACGATAATCACGATACCTTTAATCACCATTTGCCAGAACTCGCTGACGCCCATCATCACCAGACCATCGGCCAGAAAACCAATAACGAAAGCGCCAATCAGCGTGCCTAAAATCGTGCCCCGTCCACCGGCCAGTGACGTACCGCCGAGAACCACTGCGGCAATGGCGTTCATCTCAAATGCCGTACCGTTGGCCGGATGGCTGGCGGAAAGCTGTGCCGAGACCACAATTCCAGCAATCGCGGCACACAGTCCGGATAGGGTATACACCCAGATTTTCACCTGTTTTACTTTTACCCCTGACAGCTCAGCAGCGCGCTCGTTATCCCCGATGGCGTAAACGTGGCGACCAAAGGGTAGACGACGAGCGACGTAAGCAATGACCAGTGCCAGCACAATCATCATCCAGATGGCCCACGGAATCCCAAACAGTGTACCGGCACCAATCTCATCAAAACCGGTATTGCCGAGCTGCGGATTGCCGGAAAGCCCGGGAAAGGTTTGCCCATCGGAGGTCAGCATCGCCGCCCCGCGCAAAACGTACATGGTTCCGAGCGTACAAATAAACGGTGCGACGTTATAGTGGGTGATGATCCAACCATTCGCCGCGCCAATCAGCCCACCAATCAACAAGACGACAGGCACAATCACCCAGACGCTGGGGAAAATTGCGATGCCGAACATTGGCAATACAATGCCTTTAGTGATTAGCCATCCCGCGACCATGCCGCACAGCCCAAGCGTAGCGCCAATTGAGAGATCAATCCCGGCGGTAATAATGACAAACGTGATCCCCAGCGCCAGAAAGGCGTTAATGGCGATATGCTTGATCATAATGACCATGCTGCCGCCAGAGAGAAATCCCGGTACGGTGAAGGCAAAGAACCCGACGATTAAAAACAGTGCAATAAAAGTGCGCAGTTTTAGGATTAGTAGCAGGATATTTTCCCGAGAGAAGGCGACTGTGGAGCGAGGCGCGATGGCGGCAGATTGTAGTGTTTTCATATCAGAACCCCTGAGCACTTGCGGTTACCAGCGCCGATTCTTCGGCACGATCGCGGGCGATATCGGCAGTTAGCTTGCCGCCGGACATCACCAGAATGCGGTCAGAAACCGCCATAATTTCTTTTAAATCTGAGGTGGAGAAGACCACAGCAATACCCTGCTGGGAAAGCTGGACCATCATGCGGAACACATCGGCTTTCGCTCCGACATCGATGCCGCGTGTGGGTTCGTCAAGAAATAGAATTTTGGGATTGGTGAGCAGAGAGCGACCAATCACCACTTTTTGCTGGTTCCCTCCGCTCAGCGCCTGAATTTCAACCTCTGGCGAGGAGACTTTTATCGACAGATTGCCAATTGTGCTGGCGACCACGGCCTCTTCATCTTTGCGGGCAATGGCAAAGCCACGTTGCAGACGCCGCCAAAGGCTGGCAATAGTCAGATTGGTGGCGACGGATGAAATGGGGAAAATCCCTGTGCGCTTGCGATCCTCCGGCACCAGACTCATTCCCATACGGATGCGATCGGCGGTGGTTAAGCGCTGCGGGACCGGTTTGCTGTCGAGCCACAGTTTTCCGAGGTAGTTGCGCTCAGTACCTAACAAGCACTCGAACAATTCGGTTCGCCCAGCCCCCATAAGTCCATAGATACCGACAATTTCACCGGCATGAACGTTAAAGGTGACGTCATTGACGACTGCGCTGCCAGCGGTATTCACGCAGGTGATATGTTCAGCTTCCAGAACCGGAGCTCCAAACGTGCGGCCGGGTTCGAGAAAGTTACTTACCGGGTCACTGCCCAACATCTCGCGCACAATCCACGGGACATCGATGTCGCTAACCTTGGCTTCGGCTTGAAATTTACCATCGCGTAAAATAGTGATCACATCGCCAATTGCCATCAATTCCTCGAGGCGATGGGAGATATAGATTATCGACACGCCCTGGCGAGTAAGTTCACGGATCACGCGAAACAGAATCTCGACTTCAGTTTTACTGAGCGCTGAGGTGGGTTCATCAAGAATCAGGATATCTGCATCTTCAGCCAGTGCTTTGGCGATTTCGACCAGCTGTTGCTGCCCTACTTTGAGATTGCCAACCAGGTCGCGCGGTGATATCGGCTGATCGAGCCGGGTTAATAATTCCGCGGTGCGTTTCTCTTGCTCGGCCTCATTGATGGGGGCCATGCCTTTTTGAATCTCCCGACCGAGGAAAATGTTTTCCGCGACGGTGAGGTTCTCAAACAGGTTTAACTCCTGATGCACCATACCAATTCCATGTGCCGCAGCATCACGGGTGCTGGCAAAGCGCACGGGATTTCCATTGAGCGACATCTCACCGCTACTGGGTTGCTGAACGCCTGCGAGGATCTTCATCAACGTCGATTTCCCCGCACCATTCTCACCAATAATCACATTCACCTTGCCACGCCAGACCTGATAATCGACGCTGTCCAGTGCAATTGTGCCGGGAAACAGCATTGAAATGGCATGCGTGCGCAGGATGATGTCATCAGCTGAGGTATTGCGCATTAGTGAGCCTCCTGTTCCAGCGTCAGTGCTGCTGCGTTTTCCGCTTTTCCAGCATTCAACGTCACGGCAAACAGCACCGTGGCAGTTTTCCCTTGCCAGCTAGTGTCTACGGCGGGTAACTGTTTCGCCGCTTCACGGTTATAAGCCCGTGACAGTTGGGCAAACTGAACCTGGTTAGTAAAATCTTCAAACTTGAAACCACTGGCATCGCGAATAGCATTGCCACGCATTACCGGGCCAATCTGAATCGTGACGGGCATATCATTGACCCTCACCACGATGGTGTGCTCTCGCCCATTGGTGGTGTCGACGCTATCAATCTGGCTGGTCAGGCGTACAAACACGCTTTCGGGAGCGGGTGAGGGGGCCTTCAGGCGAGTGGTCAGCGCTGAAGCATCCAGAACATGTTGCTGTGCCGCTTCCAGGACGCGGGATTGCCAGGTTTGTTGCGCGATCTGATCGGGAGTCTGGTTGTCGAAACTGGCTTTGGCCTGAGGATCGGCCGGGATAATTGGTTTGCCGTTTTCGTCGAGGTCAACTACCGTACAGGCCGTCAGCAACAGGGTGGCGCATCCAACCAGCGCGGCACCCCATTGTGTTAACGACATAGTGCCTCCGCTTAGTGGCTCAGGTTGAACTTGTTCAGCTTGCTGGCATTGGTTTCGTCAATCAGCACGCAATCCATGAGCTGTTTTTCTTCTTTCTGGGCTTTGCCGTTTTTCAGATAGTAATCCGCCTGCTCAACAGCCATTTGTGCCTGCTGCCAGCCGGGCTGCAGTACTGTCGCTTTAATATTGCTTTTATTAATGATTGAATCGCGGGTGTAGTCGCTGCCATCAAAACCGACCACGATGACATTATTTTTCCCCGCCGCTTTTAGTGCGGCTTCTGCACCCAGCGCCATAGTGTCGTTACCTGAGATCACGCCTACGATATCTGGGTTGGTTTGTAGAATGGCTTCCATTCGGGTAAAGGCTTCGGTTTGGCTCCAGTTTGCCGTCTGCTGGGCTACCATTTTCATGTCCGGATAGTCATCGAGTACATCGTGATACCCCTGCGAGCGTACATGGGCGTTGGTGTCGGATTGACGTCCCAGCAGTTCAACGTACTTCCCTTTTCCGTCCAGTAACCTGGCGAACTTCTCTGCGCCGAGCTGTGCGCCTTGATAGTTATTCGACACGATTTGCGCCACCGCGATGCCGGTTTTATTGATTTCGCGATCGATCAGAAAAGCAGCTACACCCGCTGCTTTGGCTTTTTCCAGCGGCCCTACAGTGGCATCTGCACCCGCATTATCAAGAATGATCGCTTTCGCTTTACGAGCAATAGCAGTCTCAATCAGTTGGTTTTGTTTATTGACGTCATCATCATGAGAGGCAACCAGCGTGGCGTATCCCAGCTCTTTTGCTTTGGCGACTGCACCGTCGGCTTCGGCTTTAAAAAACGGGTTATCGTGAGAAGGGGTAATAATCGCAATCAGTCCGTTGTCGGCAGCATACAGCGAACCCGATGTGGTAAGGATCGAGGCCAGTAATACGGATTTAATCAAGGTCTTGTTCATCTCTTTCTCCACTTTGAATATTTATTCAAATATGATTTATTATTCAAGTTAACGATAAGACGAGATAATCGAACTGTCTACGATTTGCGCAGCTAATTTCTTAAAAAGAGAAAAGGATCACGATCCTGATGGTGAGAATGGAAATAGCGTCACGATATTTTTATCACGCTGAAACCAATGAACGTTAACTTCTTGATTGCCGAGGTTTGCCGAAAATGACGGCATGATTTGTAATGTTAATTGCTGAGTCGTGAGTGCGGTGATTTTTGCGCTGGTGAAACCTGGTAGCCCCGATGCCTGATTGGAAAACGCCTTATACAGGCTCTCCTTTGCGCTGAATACCAGGGTTAAGGCGAGCGGAAAGGGCAGGCAGGCATGCTGCAAAATCTGATGTTCGTGGTTATCAATAATGCCATCAGCCAGCTCAACTGCGGTTTGTGGTGTAAAAATAGCTTCTATATCCAGCCCAATGGGATGCGTTGATACGACCGCCAGCGCCGTTGTTGTGCTATGGCTGATGCTGCCAAACAGATCCTGCGGCCACAATGGTTGGCGTTGCACATCGATGCCGGGCACGGTTTTGTGGCCAAATTCACGCAGTGCGTGGACTGCAGCAATACGCCCCGCTAAGTGCTCAGCTTTACGCTTACGCCCACTGGAGTGGAGCTGAGTGTGGTGGGGGAGCCAGAGCAGGTCGTGCTCATGGAAAGTGTCGGGATCAAATTCGACAATGTGCAGCGTATGATCTGCGAAAGGGAGCGGGATGTGCGTTGTGTGCATGATTTCTTACGGTTTCCCTCTCCCCGCAGCGAGGAGAGGGAAAAACATTATCAGAAGTGTGTGTTAACGCTCATGAACCACGTCCGGCCCGGTTCGTTATAGGTGTACGCGCCAGCGCCCGCCATGTAATAGCCAGTTTTGTTGTCGCTGGTGGTTTGGGCATTACCTTCACGCCACAGACGTTTGTCGAAGACGTTATCCACGCCGCCGGTCAGGCTGACGTTTTTCGTCACATCCCAGGTCGCACTCAGGCCGACAATGCTGTACGGACTCACTTCCTGGGCTGAACTGCCGGTCACCGGTTTCCCCTGGTAATCGTATTTTTTCGGCTGCTGTTTGCCGTACCAGGTGAAGGTGGATTGCAATGACAGATCTTCGCGTGCCTGCCAGCTCAGGGTCGAGTTCAGCGTGTATTCAGGAATAATCGACAGGCGTTCGCCGGTCTCTTTATTCTTACTTTGCAGCATGTAGGTAATGTTGTTGGTCCAGGTTACGGTCTCGCTAACCGGCACGTTCAACGTCCCTTCCAGACCTTCCACCACCGCTTTAGGCACGTTTTCCCACTGATAGATATCGGTGTAGGTTGTTGTTGTTTTACCTGTGGTCGGGTTTTTCTGGGTAATCGATGTTCTGCTTAACGGTACGGTTCCTGCTTCAATCTTGTTACGGTAATCGTTGCGGAACCAGGTTACCCCGGCCAGCCAGCCATCACGTTTGAACTCCAGACCAATCTCTTTGTTGATACTGGTTTCGGCCTTCAGATCATCGTTGCCCATCATGTAGCAACCAATACCGGTCGCTGAGCCAGTGGCGTAGCAACCCTGACCTTTACTGTACAGAATGTAGTTCGGGTTGAGCTGATATAGGCTTGGCGCTTTATAGGCGCGCGCAATCCCCATCTTCAGGGTGAAGTCATCGCCCAGACCTTGGGACAGGTTCAGGGACGGACTCCAGTTATCGCCCACAATGCTGTGATGATCGAAACGCAAACCTGGCGTCAGCATGGTGCTGTCGGTCAGTTCCATGTTGTTTTCAGCAAACAGAGAGAAAATCTCTGCGTCTGAGTACGGGCTGCGGTTGGTGCTGCTGGACCCAGGAATATTACCGCCCATAAAGGTCTGAGTATTGGAACTCATGTCCTTCATGCGCTGCTGGTTCCATTCGGTACCGAGCGTCAGATTTTGGTTAACCAACAGGTCGAATGGAATGCTAATTTCGCTGTGCAGGGTGACATCCGCCAGGTCAGTGTCGGTAAAATGATTACTGTTAAATAGCCCTTCAAGACCTCCTGCCAGACCTTCACCCAAACGGGAGTTGCGGGTATGTTCGTATTGCGCCCAGTTGCTGGTGGTAATGCCATTGTCCCAGCCGCCGTTCCACGTCAGCGCATAGTTCTGACGGTACATACGGTTGGTTTCTTTACCGTAGTATTTTTTTACCAGTCCGTTGGTTTTGTTATCGTTGTTGGTGTTCTGGGTGTCGCCAGCGTATAGATTGCCCTGGCGGCTGTAGCCGGCTTCAAACTCCAGCGATTGCATTGGCGCAAAATCCCACCGCAGTTGGCCGTTGATATCTTTGTTTTTTACCCCTTCACGACCCGCTGGCATGGTATCTGCGTAGTCGCCCGTACGTGCAGACTGGTGACCATCGTTAATGTCCCACGCGTCGGCCTGGGTTTTATCGAGATTACCGTTCAGGCGGAAGCTGAAATCCCCGCCCAGCGGGCCATTCAAACTAAAGTTGGTGCGTTTGGTCGAGCCTTCTTCTTTGTGTTCAGGGGCGTTGAAATAGGTATTCCAGGAGCCATGCCACTCATCGCCGCCTTTCTTGGTGATGATATTCACCACGCCGCCAGCCGCACCGTTGCCATAGCGTGCCGCGGCAGGACCACGCAGCACTTCAATACGTTCGATCATTTCCGGAGCAACCCATGCGGTATCGCCGCGGGTATCACGCTCGCCGCGCCAGCCCTGACGCACAGAGTTACGGCTGGTTACCGGTTTGCCGTCGATCAGAATCAGGGTGTTTTCCGGCCCCATGCCGCGAATATCGATTTGGCGGTTGTTGCCGCGTTGACCGCTGGTTGAGTTACCGGTCAGGTTGACGCCTGGCATGGTACGGATGATTTCCGACACATCGCGAGCGGGAGGATTCTTACGAATTTCATCAGCGGTAATGGTTGAAACGCCCGGTGCCTGCAGGTTCTGCTGGGCGGCGGTAACCACGATGGTGTCTTCATGAGAGACAGCGGCGCTATCGGTTTGATCTTCTGCCATCGCTGGCAGGGCTACCCCGTAAATCCCTAAATTGACCAATAAGGCCAGTGAATGAATCTTGTTGTTCATTGTATGTCCTGCTGTTCTTTTAGCCACGAGTACCAATGTGCCGTGGTGCGGCATTTGGTCTGATGTCGCCCGCATCCGCGTAAACCCTCCATTCCAGAAAAAGTACGCAGCGCCAGGCCGGTTTATAAGTGGTGAAAAACTGTGCGCGCTTCCCACAGCGCGACAATACGCTATTGCAAATGCAAATAGTTATCAATAATATTATCAATATATTTCACGCTAGATCATAAAATTTGACAATAAACATGGGGTTATGGCGGTGACGACGTTAAAGATGGGAAGCGAGGCGTGGTGGCAGTCAAAAAAAGGCCCGGAGTGGGAGCGTGAAGACAACGGAAATTATCGGGTAACCTTCTGGTGGCGCGACCCGCAGGGAACGGAAAAAGAGTCAGCCATTCATCGCGTATGGGTCTATATCACCGGCGTCACCGACCACCATCAAAATGCCACCCCGCAGTCGATGCAACGCATTGACGGAACAAATGTTTGGTGCTGGAGTGTTTCCCTCAGCGCCAACTGGCGCGGCAGTTACTGTTTTATCCCAACAGAACGAAATGATATTTTTGCCGCGCAGACGCCGGGCGAAGCGCCTGACCGAACCGTGCTGCGTGAAGGCTGGCGGCAATTGTTGCCGCAGGCTATTGCCGATCCCCTCAATCCGCAGAGTTGGCAGGGCGGTCGTGGCCATGCGGTGTCTGCGCTGGAAATGCCTGATGCACCCGTACAACCGGGATGGGATCGACCTGAAAACCCCGACTCGCCCGCAGTTTGCCTGCAATGGCGTAGCGCCAGACTCGGCAATACACGCCGCGTGTGGGTGTTTACCACTGGTGAAGCCCAACCGGAAGCGCGTCCGCTGGCCATCCTGCTGGACGGACAGTTTTGGGCACAAAGTATGCCGGTCTGGCCTGCGCTGACTTCACTCACCCATCGCGGACACCTCCCGCCCGCCGTTTATCTCCTGATTGATACCATCGACACGGCTCACCGCAGCCGCGAATTGCCGTGTAATGCGGATTTTTGGTTGGCGGTACAGCAGGAGTTATTGCCGCTGGTGAAGACCACGACCGCGTTCAGTGACGACCCGCAGCGTACCGTCGTCGCCGGGCAAAGTTTTGGCGGGCTGTCATCGCTGTATGCCGGGCTTAACTGGCCCGCGCGCTTTGGCTGCGTGCTCAGCCAGTCAGGCTCTTATTGGTGGCCGCATCGCGGTGGTCATCAGGATGGTGCGATCGTTGAGCAACTGAAGAGCGGAAAGATAAGCGCCCAGGGGCTGCGTATTGTCCTGGAAGCCGGGATCCGCGAGCCCATTATTTATCGCGCAAATCAGGCGCTTTATGCCCAGTTACCCTCTGCACCACAGTCTATTTTCTGGCGTCAGGTTGATGGTGGACACGATGCGCTTTGCTGGCGCGGCGGACTGATGCAAGGGCTGATCACGCTCTGGCAACCGCTTACCGACACGATTTAACCGGACGATGTTCCACGACAGGAGTTGAGTATGGAATTCAGTAACCCCTTCGATAATCCGCAGGGCCAGTTTTACATTCTGCAAAATCCCCAACGTCAGTTTAGCCTTTGGCCGCAGCAATGCTCACTTCCTGCTGGCTGGACGGTCGCGTGCGAACCCCAATCACAGGAAGCCTGCCAGCAATGGCTGGATGCAAACTGGACCACGCTGACGCCAGCGAACTACGTCGATGTGCAGGAGGCTCCATGACTCAACGTTTACCGTTAGTTGCGGCTCAGCCGGGGATCTGGATGGCGGAAAAACTCTCCACATTGCCCTCTGCGTGGAGCGTGGCGCACTACGTAGAATTAACCGGCGAACTGGACGCACCGTTGCTGGCGAAAGCGGTAGTGGCGGGTCTACAGCAGGCCGATACCCTACGGATGCGGTTTAGCGAAGATAACGGCGAGGTCTGGCAATGGGTAGACTCTGCGCTTGCCTTTGCGCCACCAGAAATTATCGATCTGCGCGAAAAATCCGATCCGCATGCGGCAGCGCGCGCCTTGATGCAGGCAGACCTGCAGCAGGACATCCGTGCTGATGGCACTAAGCCGCTGGTTTTTCACCTGCTCATTCAGGTGGGAGAAAAGCGTTGGTATTGGTATCAGCGTTACCATCATCTGCTGGTTGATGGCTTCAGTTTCCCGGCCATTACCCGCCAGATAGCCGCAATTTACCGCGCATGGCTGCATGGCGAGCCCACGCCGGAATCACCTTTTACGCCATTTTCTGAGGTGGTGGAAGAGTATCAACAGTATCGGCAAAGCGATGCCTGGCAACGTGACGGCGCCTTCTGGACCGAGCAGCGAAAGCAACTCCCACCTCCGGCTTCGCTGTCTAACAAACCCCTGCCAGGGCGGTCGGCCAGCGCGGATATTATTCGTCTGAAGTTAACCGCGCCTGAAGGGGAGTTTCGCCGGCTTGCGGCACGTATGCCAGACGATCAGCGTGCGGATCTGGCCCTTGCGCTGGTGGCGCTGTGGCTCGGACGTTTATGCAGCCGAATGGAATATGCCGCCGGGTTTATCTTTATGCGGCGTATGGGGTCGGCGGCGCTCACGTCCACCGGACCGGTTTTAAACGTCCTGCCATTTGGCGTGCAGTTGAATGCGGCAGAAAGTTTGCCTGCACTTGCCCAACGACTGGCCGCACAGTTGAAGAAAATGCGCCGACATCAGCGATATGATGCTGAGCAAATTGTTCGCGACAGCGGGCGCGCAGCCGGTGCCGAACCGCTGTTTGGCCCGGTACTGAACGTGAAAATATTTGACTATCAACTGAATATTCCTGGCGTTCAGGCGCAAACCCATACGTTGGCGACAGGTCCAGTGAACGATCTGGAGCTGGCGCTGTTCCCGGATGAAAACGGCGGGCTGAGTATTGAAATCCTGGCCAATAAACAGCGCTACGATGCCGCGACGCTGGCGCAACATGCATCGCGTTTAACCGCGCTTATCGCGCAGTTTGCCGACAATCCGTCGCTATGCTGCGGCGATGCCGGGATGCTGTTGTCGACAGAACATGAGCGGCTGGCGAAGATTAACGACACGACCGTGGCGATCCCGTCCACCACGCTGAGCGCGCTGGTGGCACAGCAGGCCGATAAAACGCCGGATGCCCCGGCGCTGGCTGATGCCCGCTATCAGTTTAGCTATCGTGAAATGCGCCAACAGGTTGTGGCGCTGGCGCGCCGCCTGCGCGAGCGTGGCGTACAGCCTGGTGACAGCGTTGCCGTGGCATTACCGCGTTCCGTGTTCCTCACGCTGGCGCTGCACGGTATTGTTGAGGCAGGAGCTGCCTGGCTGCCATTGGATACCGGATACCCGGACGATCGCCTGCGGATGATGCTCGAAGACGCGAAGCCAAAATTGTTGATCGCGACCGAAGAGCAACTGGCGCGCTTTAGCGATATTCCGGAGCTGGAAAGTCTGTGCTACAACGCGCCGCTGCCAGAAGAGGATGTTGCACCGCTGGCGCTATCTCAACCTAATCATACGGCCTATATTATTTTTACTTCCGGTTCTACCGGCAGACCAAAAGGGGTGATGGTTGGGCAAACAGCCATCGTTAACCGTTTGCTGTGGATGCAAAATCACTATCCTCTGACTGCGGATGATGTGGTGGCGCAAAAAACGCCGTGCAGTTTTGACGTCTCGGTATGGGAGTTTTTCTGGCCGTTTATTGCCGGGGCAAAACTGGTCATGGCAGAACCTGAAGCGCACCGCGATCCGCTGGCGATGCAGCAGTTCTTTGCGCAGTCAGGGGTGACGACCACGCACTTTGTTCCCTCTATGCTGGCCGCTTTTGTTGCTTCACTGACGCCGGAAACCGCGCGGGAGAGCTGTGCCTCGCTGAAACGGGTATTCTGCAGCGGCGAAGCCTTACCTGCAGATTTATGCCGCGAATGGGAACAGTTGACTCATGCGCCACTGCACAATTTATACGGGCCAACGGAAGCGGCGGTCGATGTGAGCTGGTATCCGGCCTGGGGGGACGATCTCGCTGCCGTAACGGGCAATAGCGTGCCGATTGGCTATCCGGTATGGAATACCGGTTTACGGATCCTGGACGCCATGATGCGCCCGGTGCCCTTTGGCGTGGCGGGTGATCTCTATCTGACGGGGATCCAGCTGGCGCAAGGATACCTGGGACGAGCGGATCTGACTGCGAGCCGCTTTATCGCCGATCCGTTTAACCCTGGTGAACGCATGTACCGTACCGGGGATGTGGCGCGCTGGCTGGAGAATGGCGCAGTGGAATACCTCGGGCGCAGCGATGACCAGCTTAAAATTCGCGGACAGCGCATTGAGCTCGGTGAGATTGATCGGGTGATGCTGCAACTGCCAGATGTCGAACACGCCGTTGCCCACGCCTGCGTATTCAACCTGGCGGCGGCCACAGGCGGCGATGCGCGACAGTTAGTGGGGTATCTGGTGTCGCAATCGGGTTTACCGCTGGATACGTCTGCATTGCGGGAAACCCTGCGTGAAAAACTGCCTGCGCATATGGTGCCGACGGTATTGTTGCAACTGGCGGAGCTGCCGCTGAGTGCAAACGGTAAACTGGATCGTAAAGCGCTGCCGATGCCGCAGTTGACGTCGCGTACGTCAGGACGTGCGCCGCGAGCAGGGACTGAAACCGCCATCGCGCAGTCTTTTGCAGCCTTGCTGGATTGCGAGGTTAATGACGTGGAGGCGGACTTCTTTGCGCTTGGCGGGCATTCGCTGCTGGCGATGAAGCTGGCAGCGCAGTTGAGCCGTGTTTTTGAGCGTCAGGTAACGCCTGGGCAGATAATGGTGGCTTCTACTGTTGAACAACTGAGTGCACTGCTGGAGAGCAATGATGATGAACAGACGCAGCGTCTGGGATTCGAGACGATGCTGCCGCTGCGTGAAAGTCATGGCCCTACGCTGTTTTGCTTCCATCCGGCGTCGGGTTTCGCCTGGCAGTTTAGCGTGCTGTCGCGTTACCTCAGTCCGCAGTGGTCGATTATTGGCATTCAGTCGCCGCGACCGGATGGCCCTATGCAGACGGCGGAAAACCTTGATGCGGTATGCGAACATCACCTGGCAACGCTGCTCAGCCAGCAGCCTCATGGTCCCTATTATTTATTAGGCTACTCGCTGGGGGGGACGTTGGCGCAGGGAATCGCCGCACGCTTACATGCCAGAGGAGAGACAGTTGCATTCCTGGGGTTGCTGGATACCTGGCCGCCGGAAACGCAAAACTGGCAGGAAAAGGAGGCCAATGGGTTGGATCCCGCGGTACTGGCCGAGATCGAGCGTGAACGTGAAGCGTTTCTGGCAGCGCAGCAGGGGAATGCGTCAGAGGCCTTATTTAATGCTATCGAAGGTAACTACGCCGATGCGGTTCGCCTGCTCACCACGGCACACAGCGCGCCGTTTGCTGGTCACGCCACGCTGTTCGTTGCTGAGCGCACCTTAGTGCCGGGGGTCAGTCCTGAACGCAGTTGGTCACCGTGGATATCCAGTCTGGATGTATATCGTCAGGACTGCGCGCATGTCGATATTATCTCTCCCAGCTCGTTTGAGGCGATAGGGCCAATAATAAACACCTTGATCAATAATTCGGTGTAACAAAGCGAATCTTACTATCGCGACGATCAAATAACCCCATGATGTAATCATTATGTTATGGGGTTGATCTTTTTTGGTGTGATGAGGGCGATTAAAAGGGTGAATAAATTCCGAATATAATTTTTGGTAGGGCTTCGAGCACAAAGAGTGTTTCGGATAAATCTTACTAACTGGTAGACTTCTCTTTCGGAAATGTTCTTCTTTGGGTACGGATCTCAGGTCACACACATGTCATCATTAAATATTAAGCAAGATAACGTTTCGGATTTTACTGCATATCCTCAGCCAGCGGTAAATGCTAATGAAATCGATTTAGTTAATCTAATCGAAATCTTATGGCGCGCCAGGACGAAAATTATGGCGACCGTTTTCGCCTTTGCCTGTGTGGGTATTCTGGTCTCTTTTCTACTACCGCAAAAATGGACCAGTCAGGCCATCGTGACGCCGGCCGAGCCCGTCCAGTGGCAGAACCTCGAAAATACGTTGACCAAATTGCGCGTGCTGGATATGGATATTAACGTTAGCCGTGGTGAAGTATTTAATCTGTTTATCAAAAAATTTCAGTCGCCCTCATTGTTGGAAGAGTATCTGCGTTCTTCTCCTTATGTGATGGAACAACTGAAAGGCGCGGATATCGATGAAATGGACCTGCATCGGGCAATTGTCAGGCTCAGTGAAAAAATGAACGCCGTTGACAGCAATGTGGGAAAAAAGAATGAGACTTCGCTGTATACCGCATGGACGCTAAGCTTTACCGCGCCCCAGGCTGAAGAAGCCCAGTCTGTGCTGAAGGGCTATATCCAGTATATTTCTGATGCTGTGGTGAAAGAAACGCTGGAAGATATTCGCAATAAACTGTCCATCAAAACCAGCTTTGAGAAAGAAAGACTGGAGATGGATCGCATCAGGCTTAAGAATCAACTGGACGCCAAAATCCAGCGACTGCATTATTCACTGGAAATTGCGAATGCCGCTGGGATTAAAAAACCAGTCTACAGTAATGGCCAGGCGGTGAAAGATGACCCTGATTTCTCTATTTCACTGGGCGCTGATGGCATTGCACGTAAATTAGAAATAGAAAAGTCGGTAACGGATGTTGCTGAAATTAACGGTGAATTACGTAACCGCCAATATCACGTTGAACAGCTGTTAGCTATGAATGTGAATGATGTAAAATTTACGCCATTTAAATATCAACTTTCACCTTCGCTGCCAGTGCATAAAGATGGTCCGGCAAAATCGATGATCGTTATTTTGGCAGCTTTGCTGGGTGGCATGGTGGCGTGTGGTGGTGTTCTGCTGAATTACGCCATGGTGGCGCGTAAGCAAAAAATGACGTTTATTGATCAACAACTGGTGTGATGACATTTCGTCTGGCGGCGAGCAGTCCGCCAGACGGTAAATCTTGCTATTTATTGCGCCCAAGCGGCACCACTAACGGCGTTCCGGCAACCGGATCGTCGATAATCATACAGCGCAGACCATAGATTTTTTCAATAAGCTGCGCTGTGACGATCTCCTTCGGCGCACCCTCGGCAACAATTTTTCCGTCACGCAGCGCAATCAGATGTGTCGCATAGCGACACGCCTGATTAAGATCGTGCAGAACGGCGGCCAGCGTATACCCTTTCTCCCGGTTTAGCTCACTCAGCAGCTCCAGCAGATCGATCTGATGGCTGATATCCAGCCAGGTGGTAGGTTCATCGAGCAGCATAATCGACGTTTCCTGCGCCAGCACCATCGCAATCCATGCGCGCTGGCGTTGTCCACCGGAAAGGGTATCCACACTTTGTGACGCAAGATGAGTGATTCCCGTCGCCTGCATTGCGTTTGAGACTGCGATTTCATCCTCATTTCGCCAACGGGTAAACAATGGCTGGTGCGGGTAGCGCCCACGGGCAACCAGCTCCTGTACCGTAATATCACCCGGCGTGGTGGCGTTCTGCGCCAACAAACCTATTCTGCGAGCAACCTCTTTGCTGGCATAGTGCTGGATATGCTCGCCGTCGAGCCAGACCTTACCGTGCGCGGGCGTCATCAGACGACTAAGCGTGCGCAGTAGCGTTGATTTTCCGCAGCCGTTTGGCCCGATAATTGCGGTGAAGTGACCGTCTGGAATCGACACATTGAGGTTTTCCGCTACGGTAAATTTGCCATAACCCAGCGTTAACTGGTCGCCACGCAAACGGGCTACTGATTCGATCATTTTTTGCGGGACTCCTGAATTAACAAGACGATAAGATAAATACCGCCGAGGCTTACGGTGACAACGCCCACCGGAAGCTGATAAGGCATAAACAGCTGTTGGGCGCATAAATCCGCCATCAACAGCAGCAACGCGCCACACAGCGCCGACAGGGTTAATCCCCAGCGCGATGTGCCGCTAATCCGCCGCGCGATATGTGGGGCGACAAGGGCAATAAACGAGATAGGGCCAGCCAGCGCGGTGGCGGCAGCGGTCAGTACAACCGCAACCAGCATCATCATCAGACGTGAGCGCTCTACGCTGACGCCAAGCGCACAGGCACTGTCATCACCCATTTCCAGTAAACGCATCCGGCGCACCAGCAGCGTGGCGCACACCAGCATAAGGATAATCAGTGGGGCAGAAGGCCAGGTTTTGGCCCAGGTCAGGCCATTGAGCGATCCGGCGTTCCACAGTCCGGCGGTCAGCGCGGTTTCTAATGATGCCTTCAGCAGTAGCCAGGTGTTGAACGCAACCAGCATGGCGCGTATGCCGATCCCAATAATAATCAGCCGGAAGGTGTCGATACCATTGCGCCAGGCGAGCGCCCAGACCACCAGAGACGTCAGGACCCCGCCAACCATGGCCGCAAGCGCGATAGCGGTGAGATGCTGTCCGAACAGCACCATTGCCACCAGCACACCGCTCCAGGCACCGGTATTGAAACCCATCACATCCGGGCTGCCCAGCGGGTTGCGCATCAGCGACTGGAATATTGCACCGCTCACGCCGAGCGCCGCGCCAATCAATAGCGCCATCAGCACGCGTGGCAAACGCCATTCGGTCACCACCAGCGTAATACTGCGCGGCGCATCGCCAAGCAGAGCGGCAATAATTTGCTGGGTTTCCAGCGTAACGACGCCGCTACGCAGGCTCCACAAGCCAACGGCGAGACAACCTATAACCAGCAGCAGGCTGCTGACTATCAGGCGGCGGGAGAGGTGCATCATGCGCCACCCCCGCGCGGTTTCCGGCGTACCAGAAAGATAAGCACCGGCGCGCCGATAAATGCGCTGACCACTGAAACGCGCAGCTCGCCGGGGACAATCAGGCGACCGATGATATCGGCAATTAGCAACAGAGAGGGGGTTGCCAGCAGGGTAACGGGCAGCGACCAACGGTGATCTGCCCCCACCAGCCAGCGCGCCATATGTGGCATCATCAGGCCGATAAAGGCGATAGGGCCGACAATCGCGGTCGCACTGCCGCACAGTACGGTAATCACCAACAGGCCAATAAACTGCGTGCGAGCGACTTTGCTGCCAAGCGCGGTGGCGGTGTCGCTCCCGAGGCTCAGGCTATTCAGAGCACGGCTAAGGAATAACGCGACAGCCGCGGCAATCAGCACCGGCACCAGGACGACCTTCAGCGTTTGCAGGCTGCGGATATCCAATGAACCGGCCTGCCAGAAACGCAACTGATCGTAGACATCCGGGTTGAGCAGGGCGATTCCGGTGGATAATCCTTCCAGCACCGCGCCCAGCGCAACGCCCGCCAGCGTCAGACGCACCGGGCTTAACTGCCCGCCGCCCTGGCTGCCGGTAAAGGCCACTATAAGCGACGCGGCCAGCGCCCCGGAAAAGGCCATCAGCAGTTGCTCTTGCGCAGAGGAAAAACCGAACAGCGCGGCTCCCAGCACAATAGCGAAGCTGGCACCGGAGTTAACGCCCAGAATGCCGGGATCGGCGAGAGGGTTACGCGTGAGCGTTTGCATTAATGCGCCAGCCAGACCCAGCGCCCCACCGGCGAGCAGCCCCGCCAGCGTGCGCGGCAGTCGCGCGTCCAGCACGATGGTGCAATCAGCGCTTTGACAACTGCCGGTAAGTGCATCCAGCACCACGGAGGCAGGTAGCGACTTGGCGCCAATAACCAGACTTAATACCGTGGTGAGAACAAGTAATAACAATAGTCCGGGCACGGCGAAGGCACGTGTCGCGGAAACAGAGCATGACATATCAACTTCCCTGATAATGATAGTAATTATCGTTATCGATCTTATTTGGATATGTTAGCATGTGCAGCCATCGAATGGATATTGAAAAAGTACCTGGTAAGGCTCTGTAATGAATCGACAATCCTGGCTGCTCAATCTCAGCCTGTTAAAGACCCACCCTGCATTTCGCGCCGTCTTCCTCGCCCGTTTTATTTCCATTGTCTCTCTGGGGCTACTCGGCGTGGCGGTTCCGGTACAGATCCAGATGATGACCCAGTCGACCTGGCAGGTCGGTTTGTCAGTAACGTTGACCGGCAGCGCAATGTTTATTGGTCTGATGGTGGGCGGGGTGCTGGCCGACCGCTATGAGCGTAAAAAAGTGATCCTGTTGGCTCGTGGAACCTGCGGAATCGGCTTTATTGGTCTGTGTCTGAATGCGCTGCTGCCCGAACCGTCGTTACTGGCGATTTATTTGCTTGGCTTATGGGACGGTTTCTTTGCCTCGCTGGGCGTGACCGCGTTGCTGGCGGCAACACCGGCGCTGGTTGGGCGGGAGAATTTGATGCAGGCCGGGGCGATTACCATGCTGACGGTACGTCTGGGTTCGGTTATTTCGCCGATGCTTGGCGGAGTATTGCTCGCGACCGGTGGCGTGGCCTGGAACTACGGTCTGGCGGCGGCGGGCACTTTCATTACCTTGCTGCCGTTGCTGAGCCTTCCCGCGCTGCCGCCTCCGACTCAGCCGCGCGAGCATCCGTTAAAATCGCTGCTGGCAGCATTTCGCTTTCTGCTTGCCAGCCCGCTGATTGGCGGCATTGCGCTGCTTGGCGGTCTGTTGACTATGGCGAGCGCCGTGCGCGTGTTGTATCCCGCGTTGGCGATTAACTGGCAAATGTCGAGTGCGCAAATAGGTCTGCTGTATGCGGCCATTCCTCTTGGCGCGGCGGTGGGCGCGTTGACCAGCGGACAACTGGCGCACAGCGTGCGTCCGGGACTGATCATGCTGGTATCGACCGTGGCTTCGTTCCTGGCTATCGGTCTGTTTGGGTTGATGCCGGTCTGGGAGCTTGGCGTTGTCTGCCTGGCGCTGTTCGGCTGGCTGAGTGCGGTCAGCTCTTTGTTGCAGTACACCCTGTTACAGACGCAGACGCCAGAAGCGATGCTCGGGCGAATTAACGGTTTGTGGACTGCGCAGAACGTTACAGGAGATGCGATCGGCGCGGCGCTGTTAGGGGGATTGGGGGCGATGATGACACCGGTTGCTTCGGCAAGCGTAAGTGGGTTTGGGCTGGTGATTGTCGGTCTGCTACTGCTGCTGTTGCTGGGAGAAGTGCGCCGATTCCGACAAATGCCTGTGAATGCCGGATAGCGTTGTCCTCTACGGTTTATAGGCCGGATAAGGCGTTAGCCGTATCCGGCGCTGGCGATTAAAAGAGTGCCGACAGACGTTGCAGCAGCAGGGTCGCGCTGTAGTAGTCGAGACGGAAGGTTTCCGTACCCAGGGCGTAAACACGTTTATTCTGCACGGCAGGCAGATGTGCCAGCAGCGGATTAGCATAAATGGCGTCGGCATCTTTGTTGTCGCCAGCGAACAGGAACAGCGCTTCGCCGTTCAGGCCAGCCGCCAGGTTCTCACCGCCAAGCTGGATGATATCGTGGCGTTTGCCCTGACTCTGGCTGGTGTGCAATCCGGCAGGCAGCGGTGCCAGGGTGAAACCTAACTGCTCCATCAGCTTGCCCTGCGCCGACTCAGGCGTCCACAGGTTGGCGCTGTGCGCTGCAGCGGTGTATACCAGCGCGCTGACCGGTTGTGGCGGCAGGGTAATACGCTGCTTGACCGCCTGCAGTTGCTTATCAAACTCGGCAATACGCGCAGCAGCCTGTTGCTCCTGACCGGTAATTTCACCTAACTGCGTCAGCAGCGCCTGCCAGCTTTTGTCGTCGTAATTAATGATGAGCGTTGGCGCAATGGTGGACAGCTGATCGTATAGCGCGAGGGCTGAATCTCCCCCGGTGGCGCTGATCAGAATCAGATCCGGCATTTGCGCCGCTACGGCCTCAGCGCTCGGTTCGCCGATATACAGGCGGCTCAGTTTGCGCGCTTTTGCCACTTCGCTCCACTGGCGTAAAAAGCCCTGTGCATCGCCGATGCGATTGTTCGGCGTAGTAGCGCCGCTGGCGATGACCGGGGCATCAATTGCCAGCAGCGAGCCGGTGAGGGTGACGCTGGTGGAGACAATTCGCTGCGGCTTATGTTCCAGCGTATGCGTACCACGACTGTCGGTAACCTGACGCGGCCAGTCGGCGGCATAACCTGAAGAAATTCCTGAAATAGACAAACCTGCCAGTAAGAGCACGGTGCGGCAAAAAGAGGGGAGACTCACGAATCAGCATCCTGTTATCAGTATAAGTAATGCTTCTCATTTTCATTGTTAGTGGACAAGGATGCAAGCCAAAGTCGCACATTGTGCTGCCACAAGAGTTGACATACCGCCGCTTTGCTTTTAGGTTAGCGACCGAAAATATAAATGATAATCATTATTAGAGCTTTTATCATTTTTGGAGGATGATATGGAAACGTCACTGGCCGAGGAAAAAACGCAGACTATGCCGACGCTCGCTCCCGACAGTTTTTTCTTTATGTCGCCGTACCGTAGTTTTACGACGTCAGGATGCTTCGCCCGCTATGCGGAACCGGCAATTGATGGCGATTCGCCAGACAGCCCTTTCCAACAAAAAATGCATGCGCTGTTTGCTGATGCCAAAGCGCAGGGTATCGCTAACCCCATCATGGTCGGGGCGATTCCTTTTGACACCCGCCAGCCGTCATCGCTGTTTATTCCCCAGTCGTGGCAGACGTTCTCCCGAACGGCGAAGCAGCAATCATCTCGTTACTTTAACGCGCATCAGTCGCTGAACGTTGTTGAACGTAAATCGATCCCGGAACAGAACTTCTTTGAAGATATGGTCGCTCGCGCGGCTGCGCTGACGGCAACCCCGGAAGTCGACAAAGTGGTGTTGTCACGCCTGATCGATATCACCGCTGATGCCAATATTGACAGCGGGGCGCTGCTGGAGCGCCTGGTGGCGCAAAATCCGGCGAGCTACAACTTCCACGTCCCTCTTGAAGACGGTGGCGTATTGATTGGCGCCAGTCCGGAACTGCTGTTACGCAAAGAAGGCGATCGTTTCAGCTCATTACCGCTGGCAGGCTCGGCACGTCGTCAACCGGACGATGTGCTGGACCGGGAGGCGGGCATCCGCCTGCTGGCGTCCGAAAAGGATCGCCATGAGCACGAACTGGTGACGCAGGCCATGAAAAATGTCCTGCGCGATCGCAGCCGTGAACTGCAACTCCCTTCTTCTCCGCAACTGGTCACCACGCCTACGCTCTGGCACCTCGGCACGCCGTTTGAGGGTAAAGCCAACGCGCAAGAAAACGCCCTGACGCTCGCGTGCCTGCTGCATCCGACGCCTGCGCTGAGCGGCTTCCCGCATCAGGTTGCGCGCAAACTGATCGCCGAGCTGGAGCCGTTCGATCGCGAACTGTTCGGTGGTATTGTCGGCTGGTGTGATGCCCAAGGCAACGGCGAATGGGTGGTGACGATCCGTTGTGCGAAGCTGCTGCGTAATCAGGTACGTTTCTTTGCCGGTGCCGGGATTGTTCCGGCTTCGTCCCCGGTTGCTGAATGGCGTGAAACGGGAGCCAAACTCTCCACGATGTTGAATGTTTTTGGACTGCATTAAGAGCCTTATTGACCAGGCCTCTAAGGAGCGATAATGAGTATTCCTTTCACCCGTTGGCCGGAGGAGTTTGCCCGCCGCTATCGTGAAAAAGGTTACTGGCAGGATTTGCCGCTGACCGACATTCTGACCCGTCACGCCGACAGCGACCATACGGCGGTGATCGATGGCGAATGCCACCTGAGCTATCGCCAACTGAATCAGGCCACTGACAATCTCGCCTGCAGTCTGCGCCGTCAGGGGATCAAACCCGGCGAAACCGCGCTGGTGCAACTGGGCAACGTGGCTGAGTTGTATATCACTTTCTTTGCGCTGCTCAAGCTGGGCGTAGCTCCGGTGCTGGCATTATTCAGCCATCAGCGAAACGAGCTTAACGCCTATGCCAAACAGATTGAACCGGCGCTGCTGATTGCCGATCGTCAGCATGCGTTGTTTAGCGGAGACGATTTTCTTAACGCTTTTGTGGCTGAACACAATTCAGTGCGCGTGGTGCAACTGCGCAATGATGAAGGCGAACACAATCTGCAAACGGCGATAAGCCAGCCCGCGACTGATTTTTCCGCCACGCCATCGCCTGCTGATGAGGTGGCCTATTTCCAGCTTTCAGGCGGGACTACCGGGACGCCAAAGCTGATTCCTCGTACCCATAACGATTACTACTACAGCGTGCGTCGCAGCAATGAGATTTGCCGCTTCACCGGGGAAACGCGTTATTTATGCGCGATCCCGGCGGCGCATAACTACGCGATGAGTTCGCCTGGCGCGTTGGGGGTATTCCTGGCTGGCGGCACCGTCGTGCTGGCGGCTGACCCGAGCGCCACCCTGTGCTTCCCTCTGATTGAACAGCATCAGGTTAACGTCACGGCGCTAGTGCCGCCAGCGGTGAGCCTGTGGCTGCAGGCAATTGCGGAGTGGGGGAGCAATGCGCAATTGGCTTCGCTGACGCTGCTACAGGTCGGTGGGGCACGGCTTTCCGCCTCGCTTGCGGCGCGTATTCCGGCGGAGATTGGTTGCCAGCTGCAGCAGGTCTTCGGCATGGCGGAAGGGCTGGTGAACTACACCCGTCTGGACGACAGTCCTGAACGCATCATCAATACCCAGGGCCGCCCGATGTGTCCCGATGATGAAGTCTGGGTAGCAGACGCTGACGGCAACCCTTTAGCCGAGGGAGAAACCGGGCGCCTGATGACGCGTGGCCCATACACCTTCCGCGGCTACTTCAACAGTCCTGAGCACAATGCCAGCGCCTTTGACGCCAACGGTTTTTACTGCTCCGGCGATCTGATCGCCATCGATCGAGATGGCTACATCACCGTCCAGGGACGCGAGAAGGATCAGATCAACCGCGGTGGAGAGAAGATCGCTGCAGAAGAGATTGAAAACCTGCTGCTGCGCCACCCGATGGTGATCCATGCCGCGCTGGTCAGTATGGATGACGAACTGATGGGCGAGAAAAGCTGTGCCTGGTTGGTGGTAAAAGAGCCGCTGCGAGCGGTGCAGGTGCGTCGTTTTCTACGCGAACAGGGCGTAGCGGAATTTAAATTACCTGACCGCGTGGAGTGCGTTGAGTCGTTACCGCTGACTCCGGTTGGGAAAGTAGATAAAAAACAATTACGTCAGTGGCTGGCATCACGTTCACTGGCCTGAAGGAGAATAAGAGATGGCAATTCCTAAACTGCAGGCTTATGCGCTACCCACGGCGCTTGATGTTCCGGTGAACAAAGTGGACTGGGCGTTTGACCCCGAACGCGCCGCACTGCTGATCCACGACATGCAGGACTATTTTATCGGTTTTTGGGGCGATAACTGCCCGATGATGGAGCAGGTCGTCGCTAACATCGCCGCACTGCGTCAGTACTGCAAAGAGCATAACATTCCGGTGTATTACACCGCTCAGCCGAAAGAACAGAGTGATGAAGACCGCGCTCTGCTCAATGATATGTGGGGACCGGGACTGACGCGTTCGCCGGAACAGCAGAAAATCGTTGAGGCGCTGGCGCCGGATGAAGCGGATACCATTCTGGTGAAATGGCGTTACAGCGCATTTCATCGCTCCCCGCTGGAACAGATGCTTAAGGAAACCGGACGTAATCAACTGATCATTACCGGCGTGTATGCGCATATTGGCTGTATGACCACCGCAACGGACGCCTTTATGCGCGACATCAAGCCGTTTATGGTTGCCGATGCGTTGGCAGACTTTAGCCGTGACGAACATCTGATGTCGCTGAAATACGTGGCGGGACGCTCCGGGCGTGTGGTGATGACTCAGGAATTATTACCGACGCCGGTACCGGCCAGCAAAGATGCGTTACGCAGCGTTATTCTGCCGCTGCTCGATGAGTCCGAAGAGCCGATGGATGACGAAAACCTGATCGACTACGGACTGGATTCCGTGCGCATGATGGCGCTGGCGGCGCGCTGGCGTAAGGTTCATGGTGATATTGACTTCGTGATGCTGGCGAAAAACCCGACCATTGACGCCTGGTGGACGCTGCTCTCTCGCGAGGTGAAGTAATGTCTGGATTTGACTTCGCAGGGAAAACCGTCTGGGTAACCGGCGCGGGAAAAGGGATTGGCCACACCACCGCGCTGGCGTTTGTGAAAGCGGGTGCTGAGGTGACAGGATTCGATTGTGAATTTTCTCAGGATAACTACCCGTTTGCCACCGAAGTGCTGGATGTGGCGAATGCTGGACAGGTGGCTGAGGTGTGTCAGCGCGTCCTGCAAACGCGCGAGCGGTTGGATGTGTTGGTCAATGCGGCGGGTATTTTGCGTATGGGGGCCACCGATGCGCTGAGCATTGAGGAGTGGCAGCAGACGTTTGCGGTTAACGTTGGTGGGGCGTTCAATCTGTTTCAGCAGACGATGGCGCAGTTTCGTCGCCAGCAGGGCGGCGCAATCGTGACCGTCGCGTCGGATGCGGCGCACACGCCGCGTATCGGTATGAGCGCATACGGTGCGTCAAAAGCCGCGCTGAAAAACCTGGCACTGACCGTCGGACTTGAACTGGCTGGCAGCGGTGTGCGTTGCAATGTGGTTTCGCCAGGCTCGACCGATACCGACATGCAGCGTACGTTGTGGGTCAGCGATGACGCGGAGCAACAGCGCATTCGTGGGTTTGGCGAGCAGTTTAAGCTCGGCATTCCGCTGGGGAAAATCGCTCGTCCACAGGAAATCGCTAACACGATTTTATTCCTCGCTTCCGATCTGGCGAGCCACATTACGCTTCAGGATATCGTGGTGGACGGCGGCTCCACGCTGGGGGCATGACGATGATCTGGAAACGTCATTTAACGCTGGATGAACTGAATGCCACCAGTCAGAACACGATGGTGGCGCATTTAGGCATGGTCTATACCCGACTGGGGGATGATGTGCTGGAAGCAGAAATGCCGGTGGATAGCAGGACGCATCAGCCGTTTGGTCTGCTGCACGGCGGCGCGTCGGCGGCCCTGGCGGAAACATTGGGTTCGATGGCGGGTTATCTGATGACTCGCGACGGACAGTGTGTGGTGGGTACGGAACTGAACGCCACGCACCATCGGGCGGTTGCGCAGGGGAAAGTGCGCGGCGTTTGCCAGCCGCTGCACCTCGGGCGTCAGAGTCAAAGCTGGGAAATCGTCATCTTTGATGAGCAGGGACGACGCTGTTGCACCTGTCGTTTAGGCACTGCGGTGATGGGGTGAAGTCGCCCGACAAAGTAAAATGAAATTGCAGGGTTAACGGCTAAATGAAGTGATCCAGTTAACAATGCAATGTAAATACTCAGTGATACTTCGGGTTTACATGGTTGTCAGGTTGTTAAATTCAGAAAAGATGTTATAGAAACAAAATGTAACATCTCTCTGACCAGGACAACGGAAAACCAAGTATGAATAAATCAGGGAAGTACCTCGTCTGGACAGTGCTCTCCGTTATGGGAGCATTTGCCCTCGGCTATATCGCATTAAATCGTGGCGAACAGATCAACGCGTTGTGGATAGTCGTGGCGTCGGTCTGTGTCTACCTTATCGCTTATCGTTTCTACGGCCTGTACATCGCGAAAAATGTACTGGCGCTGGACCCGACGCGTATGACGCCTGCCGTGCGTCATAACGATGGTCTGGACTATGTTCCTACCGATAAAAAAGTGCTGTTTGGCCACCATTTCGCGGCGATTGCTGGAGCGGGTCCATTAGTTGGACCGGTGCTGGCGGCGCAAATGGGCTATCTGCCGGGTATGATCTGGCTGCTTGCCGGGGTAGTACTGGCGGGGGCGGTGCAGGACTTTATGGTGCTGTTTGTTTCTACTCGTCGCGATGGGCGTTCCCTTGGCGAACTGGTGAAAGAAGAGATGGGCCCAACGGCGGGTGTCATTGCGCTGGTGGCCTGTTTTATGATCATGGTGATTATCCTCGCGGTACTGGCGATGATCGTCGTGAAAGCGCTGACCCACAGCCCGTGGGGAACCTACACCGTCGCCTTTACTATCCCGCTGGCGATCTTCATGGGGATTTACCTGCGTTATCTGCGCCCGGGCCGCATTGGTGAAGTGTCGGTCATCGGTCTGGTATTCCTGGTGTTTGCTATTATTTCCGGCGGCTGGGTGGCTGAAAGCCCGACCTGGGCACCGTACTTTGACTTTACCGGCGTACAGTTGACCTGGATGCTGGTGGGATACGGCTTTGTCGCCGCCGTACTGCCGGTGTGGCTGCTGCTGGCACCGCGTGATTATCTCTCTACCTTCCTGAAAATTGGTACCATTGTTGGTCTGGCGGTAGGGATTCTGATCATGCGTCCGACGCTGACCATGCCTGCGCTGACCAAGTTTGTTGACGGTACAGGCCCGGTCTGGAGCGGTAACCTGTTCCCGTTCCTGTTTATTACCATCGCCTGCGGTGCGGTCTCTGGTTTCCACGCGCTGATTGCCTCCGGCACCACGCCGAAGATGCTGGCGAATGAAGGTCAGGCCTGTTTTATTGGCTACGGCGGGATGCTGATGGAATCCTTTGTCGCCATTATGGCGCTGGTGGCGGCCTGCGTTATCGACCCGGGCGTCTACTTTGCGATGAACAGCCCGATGGCTGTACTGGCACCTGCCGGAACCACCGATGTGGTTGCGTCAGCGGCACAGGTTGTGAGCAGTTGGGGCTTTGTTATCACGCCTGATACGCTGCATCAGATTGCGAACGATGTCGGCGAACAATCCATTATCTCCCGCGCAGGCGGTGCGCCGACGCTGGCGGTGGGTATGGCGTATATTCTGCACGGTGCGCTGGGCGGCATGATGGATGTGGCGTTCTGGTATCACTTCGCCATTCTGTTTGAAGCCCTGTTTATTCTGACGGCGGTAGACGCCGGTACGCGCGCCGCACGCTTTATGCTGCAGGATCTGCTGGGCGTGGTGTCACCGGGTCTGAAACGTACTGATTCCCTGCCTGCGAACCTGCTGGCAACGGCGCTGTGCGTGCTGGCCTGGGGTTACTTCTTGCACCAGGGCGTGGTGGATCCATTGGGTGGTATTAATACCCTGTGGCCACTGTTTGGTATCGCCAACCAGATGCTGGCCGGTATGGCGTTGATGCTTTGCGCGGTGGTGCTGTTCAAGATGAAACGTCAACGCTACGCGTGGGTGGCGCTGGTGCCAACGGCCTGGCTGCTGATTTGTACCCTGACCGCCGGCTGGCAGAAAGCGTTTAGCCCGGATGCGAAAATTGGCTTCCTCGCCATCGCTAACAAGTTCCAGGCGATGATCGACAGCGGTAATATTCCGGCGCAGTACACTCAGTCGCAGCTGACGCAGTTGGTGTTTAACAACCGCCTGGATGCGGGTCTCACTATCTTCTTCATGGTAGTCGTTGTGGTGCTGGGTCTGTTCTCCATCAAAACTGCACTGGCAGCACTGAAAGAGGACAAACCTACGTCGAAAGAAACGCCATACGAACCGATGCCTGAGAATGTCGAAGAGATCGTGGCGCAGGCGAAAGGTGCTCACTAATATTCTCTTAACCAACGAGCCCTCTCCTGAATGGGGAGGGCGTTTGTTCGACAGGGAACCACTATGTTTGAAACGCTCTCTAAAGCCGGGAAGTATTTAGGTCAAACCGCCCGATTAATGATAGGTGTGCCGGATTACGACAACTATGTTGAGCATATGCGCGTCACGCATCCGGACCTGACACCAATGACCTACGAAGAATTTTTCCGCGAACGCCAGGATGCGCGCTACGGGGGGAAAGGCGGCGCGCGCTGCTGTTAATGCTCTTCATCATTCAAGCTGCAGGCGTGTTCACCCTGGTCACTTATCTTTGTAAGCTCCAGGGGTTTCGCTGCGTTGCCGCCATCAGGCATCCCACACCATAATCACACCGTAAACGATTCTACTTTTTCGAACGCTGCGCGCAGCGTCTGTGGCGTTAACGTTACCGGCAGCGCATGAATGGACTCCACCGGGCGCAGGGTGTGCGCAATCACGTTGTCGATTTCGGCGCGGTTGTTGATGTCCACGTCCAGTTGAGCCAACCGGGTTGGCAGGTTGAAGCGCTGATAGGCGGTAATTAACTGCGCCAGCACATCATCTTGTCCCAGCAGCGCGCTCTGCACCAGTATGCCGTACGCCACTTTGGTGCCATGCAAAAACTTCTCGGTCTGCGGGAGCACGGTCAGGCCATTATGTACCGAATGCGCTGCCGCCACGCGGGTGTAGCGCTCACCCAGACCGCCGACCATGCCGCCTCCGGCAATAATTGCATCCACTACATCGCAAAATGTGCGGCTCAACATGCCTTGTTGCTTATCGACCAGCGCCTGCTCGCTGCTTTCCAACAGGACGTCGCGGATCGTCTGCGCAGCATGGATACCCAGACGTACGGTCAGAGGTAGGTTTTCCGGCTCAGGCGCGAGCACGACGGCCTCGTACCATTTCGCCAGCGTGTCGCCGATCCCCGCCAGTAAGTATTCTTCAGGCGCATTGAGAACGATCTCTGGCTCGACCAGCACGAGGAAATTGGCGTCAGCGAAAATTTCGAAATGCAGCGCCTGGCCTGCATCGTTGTACCAGACGGAGAGCGGTGTCCATGCGGCGCAGGTCGCTGCGATAGTAGGGATACCGACAAAAGGCAGACCCAGACGACGAGCCAGCGCTTTGGCCGTGTCGAGCAATGTCCCGCCGCCCACACCAATCACCACGCTGCGATTCTCTCCTGACTCTTTTGCCAGTTGAGTAACATCGGTTTCGCTGCAATGTCCCGTAAACAGCAGGTGCCTGGCATCGGCAAGATGAAATGCCTCAGGCAGATAAGGGCGGGCCGCGTCGATGGCGCGTTCACCGTAAACCCAGACGGCGCGTGAGAGTTGCTCTGCGGTGAAAAAATCGTTGAGTCTTGACAGGCTGCCGGGATGGGAAAAATAGTTGGCCGGGCCGGTGACGACGCGAATCTCGGTATTACTCATGTTGTGTTGTCCTTTTGGCTGTCCTGTCAATGCAGGTTATTTTTATATAGACGTCTGAACGTCTTGATTGCCAAATACTAGCATCGTGCTATAGTGGCTTCAACCACAACATCACACGCTGGGATAACAATAATGAGTAATAACCCGCTGATTCCGCAAAGCAAACTGCCTAATCTTGGCACCACTATCTTCACGCAAATGAGCGCGCTGGCGCAGCAGCATCAGGCCATTAATCTCTCGCAGGGATTTCCTGATTTTGACGGCCCACTTTTTTTGCAGGAACGTCTGGCGTATCACGTCGCGCATGGCGCAAACCAGTATGCGCCGATGACGGGCGTACAGCCGCTGCGCGAAGCCATTGCGGATAAAACCGCGCAGTTGTACGGCTATAAACCTGATGCGAATAGTGAAGTGACCGTGACGGCGGGGGCCACAGAAGCGCTGTTCGCCGCAATTACGGCGCTGGTGCGTCCTGGCGATGAGGTGATTTGTTTTGACCCGAGCTACGACAGCTATGCGCCCGCGGTCGAATTATCCGGCGGCGTAGTTAAACGTATCGCGCTGCAACCGCCGTCTTTTCGCGTCGACTGGCAGGAATTTAGCGCTGTACTCAGCGAACGTACCCGACTGGTGATCCTTAACACGCCGCACAATCCTTCCGCCACCGTATGGCATCACGCCGATTTTGATGCCCTGTGGCAGGCAATTAAAGAATGCGAGATCTATGTCATCAGCGACGAAGTTTATGAGCACATTTGCTTCGCCGGACAGGGACATGCCAGCGTGCTGGCGCATTCACAGCTGCGCGAACGCGCCGTTGCCGTTTCATCGTTTGGGAAGACCTACCATATGACCGGCTGGAAAGTCGGCTACTGCGTTGCGCCTGCCGCCATTAGCGCTGAATTACGCAAGGTACACCAGTATCTGACGTTCTCAGTTAATACGCCGGCTCAGTTGGCGCTGGCGGATATGCTGCGGGAGGATCCAACACACTATCGTGAGTTGCCAGCCTTTTATCAGAAAAAACGCGATGTGTTGGTGAACGCGCTGTGTGACAGCCGACTGGAAATTTTGCCGTGTGAAGGCACCTATTTTCTGCTGGTCGATTACAGTGCCGTCTCCACGCTTAACGACGTTGAGTTTTGCCAGTGGCTGACCAAAGAAGTGGGCGTTGCCGCGATCCCGTTGTCGGTTTTCTGCGCCGATCCTTTCCCGCATAAGCTGATTCGCCTATGTTTTGCCAAGCAAGAATCGACGCTGCTGGCGGCAGCCGAACGTCTGGTTGCGCTGTAGTTATTTTACTGTCCAGGCTTTGGAGAAGCGACGGTCGGCAAATAACTCTTGCAGACCGTTAATTTGTTTCAGACGTAAAACCTCATCGTCGTCCATACCTAACTCTTTACTGATTTTCTCTGCGCTCCATCCCAGTAGCGATAATTCACGAACGATTTCCGACATGGCATGAATTTTATGCCGCCCACGGGCACGGTTATGACGAATTGTCGCTGCCATGCGTTCATGGCGCTCACGCTGTAAACAGGTGACCGGCAGGTAGCCATGCAGGCGTGATTTCAGCGACGGTTTGCTTTTACCTAGCTCATGACGGTGGAAACCATCGACAATTTCGTATTCTTCCGCCGTAGAGTGAACTACCACGATGGGCTGCGTGAATCCGTCTGCTTCGAGGGATTTCTGCAGCAACTTTTTCTCCGGAGGCGCAACGTTATTGGGGTTATAGTCATTGGGTGAGATATGCTCATTTTTAATCCATAGTACACAATCTACTGGCTCTTCGCGAAAAGGGCTGACGCTGTGGATAGCCATTCTGAATTGGTTGATTGCTTCAATTCGCTCTTCTTCTGACAGTCCAGAAAGAAAACCAGTGAGTTCTTGAGTTAGTCGGTGTTGCATAAGATTCCCCATTGCTGGCGTTTTATTTTCATGCGTTCATTATAACGTTGGTAGTTTTTGGGTTTTGTGGGGCTGAATGACAGCGCCCGGCACCAGTAGTCGTTATTCAGCAGGACTTTACAGATACGCCGCCACGACGGAATATCCGCTGAGCCAATATCTTTTTCCTGAGTTTGCGGGATATTGTCCATGCCCTTTTTCTTATACCACTGCAAATAGATGGCGATTTTATTGCGATAATGCTCAGCGGTCGTTTCCGGCATACTGTTGAGTAGCAGCATGGCGTATTCCTGCCAGTTTAAATGTTCGGGTTTCAATATTTTGCGGTGCCCGTAAAAATGGTTGTCGTGACCGGCATAAATTCCGCCGCTTTTTACACCGCTGACACGGGCGCACATGGCTGCCCAGCGCTCGGGTTCAATGACGTGATATAGCCATAATCCCTGACGCTGTTCCGGGCCAAAGGGCTCACAAATACGCATGTAACGTGTTGGGACACCGGCCTGATACATGAGATTGTATAAGGGATTGCACGACATTCTGGTTTTTGCGAACCAGGTCCAGATATCGGCAGTTTTCCAGTCATAAATCGGGTAAATATACCAGGTATGCCCGCCGGGGGCGCTGGTGGTCCAGGGTTTATCATCGGCAAAGCGCTGCTTTTGCGAATTGGCAATGGCGACAAAACGATTATATGACTCATCGGCGCGGATCCCGACCATCATGCCGGCTGGACGTTTCTCTGAATACCAGTCAGCGAACTCGCGAACAAATTGTTCAAAGGTCATGCCGGGTTGATAGAAGGAGAAATACTCTGGATCGGTTATGGCATCCGTGGGAGGCTGGCGAACCCACGGAGTACCTGGTTCCCAACACTGCCATTCTGGCTGAAATTGAGAGAGGGAATTCTGGGTGGTGAGCGGTAAAGCCACCCAATAAAAGCGCTCGATGACATCAGAATAACGTGCACGAAGCGCCTCAACATAATCAATAGTGCAGGAAAACTGGGCTTCCCAGTCGATAAATAGTACGTCAATTTTTTTATGCAGTTGGCGTGCAAGCATAGCTGTCAGATGTAGCATCAGTCCTGAATCTTTCCCGCCGGAGAAAGAGACACAAACCCGAGGCAGAGTTTCCAGCGCCCAGGTTATGCGCTCCAGAGCGGCGTCCAGTACGTTTTGATCAAGCGGGATTTTATAAATAGACATATTAAACTCATATCAAAATTATTATTTAAAACAATAACAAATGCTGACAATAAGATATGCTAATTTTTTCCAGGCGCAACGTTTTAATACATTCATGGTTATTTTGAATTACTCTAATTCATAAATATTTAAAATGAATAGGTAAAGTTCTACTTGTTAGTCCTTTGATCATGTTTATAATTTATTTTATTAATTAAATTAACGAAGCCAGTATTGTTGAGTGATGCTCTGTTATACATCAAAAATAAATTTATTTTTGGTAAGGGAATATCGATACAGATCTCTTTTAAATTAAATGATCCGGTATATTGTTCGTAAATATCTCTTGGTAGCAGACCTATGATGTCTGTATTTGAAATAATGTTAATGATCGTTATTAATGAGTCGCTGCGGAAGCCAACATCTCGATTAGCCAGCAATGTGCTGGTTTGTTGCCAGTATTCCTTAACGCCTGTATCTTCAGAAATAAGTTGCGTGAACTGTTCTTTTAATATTGTTTCAAGCGTACTTTCTCCATTAATTCTCGGATGGTTTTTGTTGCAAACTAATATTGTTTCGACAGTTTTAAATGGCGAGCATATTATCGAGCGATTACTCACTGGAGCGGTAGCAATGACTAAATCTGCTTTTCTGTAAGCCAACAGATTTTCCGTACTTTCAGCAGTGATGAGTATGTTATGGTGCTCAATTTCGACATGCGATTCTTCTCTGACAAAATGAATAATTTCCTCGATGTTGATAATTGTTGGTAGTTGTGGACAGTAAATAATGAATTTTTTCTTCAGACTGGAGTTATTCATGATGTTTATTGTCTGCTCCAGACTGTTGAGATTTTTCTCAAGATGATGATGGAGGTTAATCCCCATAATCGTTGGTGTTATGCCTTTTCCGGAGCGGATAAACAGTGGGTCATTAAATTGTGTGCGTAGCCGTTGCAGTGACTGGCTAACAGCAGAGGGGGTGATATACAAAGTTTCGGCAGCTTTAGTGATACTCAAATGTTGATAAATACACTCAAAGATAACCAATAGATTGAGATCGAACTTTTTAAGGTCATAGAGGTTAGCCATACATACCTTCCTGTGATGGTCATGTTTTGAAAAATTTAATTCTGAAATATTTTAAGTTGTGAATATTCTTGTGGTTTATGTTTGTGTGCTTAATGAATTATTAATTTAAACTAAAAATAGCACATGTTGCGTAATTTTGACCAAAAAAGTTAATTTAAATGAGTGATTGACATGGGAATGATAACAACCACTCATTTTTTCACATTTATTTATTACCCATGATAATGTTTAATTTCTCCTTATCCGGTAAGCCGATTTCCTGTTGTAACGTATCGTCTTTACTCATGTAATAGATAGCCGGCGTGACGTTGGCGCCTAAATCATCCATCAACTTTTGATTGATATTCAATACCTTCATCTGCTCCGGTGAGACGGAGGTCGGGATTTGTAGCTTCATTTTCCCACCGGATGCCTCATAGTCATGCCAGGTCTTGGCCGGATCTTTTGCGGCCAGAATCGCTGCGGCGGTAGCCGGGCTTTCGGGTTTAATTACGCCAACCAGTAATGTGCGCAACTGAACTTTACCTGAGTCCACCCACGGGCGAGCCTGCTGCCAGAACTGTTTGCAATAGGGACAGAAGGGATCGGCAAACACGTAAACAATGACCGGAGCCTCTTTTTTCCCGTCCAGAATCCAGGATGCTTTTTCCATTCGCTGCCACATTTCGCGCCCGGCAGGGGCGTAGATCTCTTTTTCTATCAGCGTATTACTGAGGTTTTCGCCTTTTTCGTTATACATATAACCGGAAATGGCGTGTTTGCCGTCAGGCGTAACATAAATAGTAACGCCCATATCCTGGTATTTTCCCAGGTAGCCCTTCATTCCACCGGGCGCGTCGAAGGGTTTCAGAATAGTAATGCCCTGTTTCTCAATAGCTTTAACGGGGGCAGGAAGTTCTTCGGCGTGCACCACGGCAGGAAGCAGGGTTAAGAGTAAGGTACGTTTAAACATTGATTTTCCTTATAAAATCAGAAGGAAAGGGGGCTAAGTTGCAAAACCTATCGCAGCCATAGGTAAGATCGACCGTCAGTCGATTGCCCTTTCTTGAGTGGGGTGATGTAATCCCAATCGCTGTTACGACCTTTGTTAAGGTAATGTAGAGCGCAACACATAGCCAGCCCTGCTGGCACTGACGTTACCTGCGGGTAGCTCGGGTAATGAGGCTCCCTGCAAAGGGGGCCTTTTTTACTTTTATCTTTAGGTTCACAACATGAGTTTGAGTGGGTTGTTAGTTAACGCTTATTGATTTGATAAAGGAAACGCATTAGCCCTGCGAAGATATTTTCGTTAACTTATCTCTCAACGAAAACACGGAGGAAGTACAGATGTCTTTGATTAATACCAAAATTAAACCTTTCAAAAACCAGGCGTTCAAAAACGGTGAGTTCATCGAAGTAACCGAGAAAGATACCGAAGGTCGCTGGAGCGTCTTCTTCTTCTACCCGGCTGACTTTACTTTCGTTTGCCCGACCGAGCTGGGTGATGTGGCTGACCACTACGAAGAACTGCAGAAACTGGGCGTAGATGTCTATTCCGTATCTACTGACACCCACTTCACCCACAAAGCATGGCACAGCAGCTCTGACACCATCGCGAAAATCAAATACGCGATGATCGGCGACCCGACTGGCGCCCTGACCCGTAACTTCGACAACATGCGTGAAGATGAAGGTCTGGCTGACCGCGCAACCTTCGTTGTAGACCCGCAGGGTATCATCCAGGCAATCGAAGTTACCGCTGAAGGTATCGGCCGTGATGCGTCTGACCTGCTGCGTAAAATTAAAGCCGCACAGTATGTTGCCTCTCACCCAGGTGAAGTTTGCCCGGCGAAATGGAAAGAAGGCGAAGCGACCCTGGCTCCATCCTTAGATCTGGTCGGTAAGATTTAAGTCGCATAATTTGTCGGCCGGATAAACGCAGTGCATCCGGCCATTCCACAGGCGCAGTTTGCGCCTGTTTCATTCCAGCACCATGACGCAAGTTGCATTAATGCAGTCCCGCAAAGTCGGCTTGCATGATGATGTTTTCAGAGAGGGAAGAAGAATGCTCGACACAAATATGAAAACCCAGCTCAAGGCTTATCTTGAGAAACTGACCAAACCTGTTGAGCTGATTGCTACGCTGGATGACAGCGCTAAATCGGCAGAAATCAAGGAACTGCTGACTGAAATTGCTGAACTGTCAGAAAAAGTCACCTTTAAAGAAGACAATACTCTGGCGGTACGCAAGCCATCGTTCTTGATTACCAATCCAGGTTCTCACCAGGGGCCGCGCTTTGCCGGTTCTCCGCTGGGCCATGAGTTTACCTCCCTGGTGCTGGCGCTGCTGTGGACCGGTGGTCATCCGTCAAAAGAGGCGCAGGCGTTGCTGGAGCAGATCCGCGATCTTGACGGTGATTTTGAGTTTGAAACCTATTATTCGCTTTCCTGTCATAACTGTCCGGACGTGGTACAGGCGCTGAACCTGATGTCGGTACTGAATCCACGCATCAAGCATACGGCGATTGACGGCGGTACATTCCAGAACGAAATTACCGATCGCAACGTGATGGGCGTTCCGGCGGTGTATATGAACGGCAAAGAGTTCGGTCAGGGGCGTATGACGCTGACTGAGATCGTGGCGAAAGTAGATAGCGGCGCAGAAAAACGTGCGGCACAAGAGCTGAACAAACGTGATGCTTATGACGTGCTGATTGTCGGTTCCGGTCCTGCGGGGGCGGCAGCGGCAGTGTACTCTGCACGTAAAGGTATTCGCACCGGTCTGATGGGCGAACGTTTTGGCGGTCAGGTTCTTGATACCGTTGATATTGAAAACTACATCTCGGTACCGAAAACCGAAGGCCAGAAACTGGCGGGCGCGCTGAAAGCACACGTTGATGACTATGATGTTGATGTGATCGACAGCCAAAGCGCAAGTAAACTGGTTCCGGCGGCGCAGGAAGGCGGTTTACATCAGATTGAAACGGCATCCGGCGCGGTGCTCAAAGCACGCAGCATTATCATTGCCACCGGTGCGAAATGGCGCAACATGAACGTTCCGGGTGAAGATCAGTATCGCACAAAAGGCGTAACCTACTGCCCGCACTGCGATGGCCCGCTGTTCAAAGGCAAGCGCGTTGCGGTGATTGGTGGCGGCAACTCCGGTGTTGAAGCTGCTATTGACCTGGCAGGCATTGTTGAACATGTGACGCTGCTGGAGTTCGCACCTGAAATGAAGGCTGACCAGGTGCTGCAGAATAAGCTTCGCAGTCTGAAAAACGTCGATATTATTCTGAATGCGCAAACGACAGAAGTGAAAGGCGATGGCAGCAAAGTCACCGGCCTGGAGTATCGCGACCGCGTGAGTGGCGACGTTCACAGTGTGGAACTGGCGGGTATCTTTGTACAGATAGGTCTGCTGCCAAACACCAACTGGTTGGAAGGTGCCGTCGAGCGTAATCGCATGGGTGAAATCATCATCGATGCCAAGTGCGAAACCAGCGTGAAGGGGGTTTTCGCCGCTGGTGACTGCACCACCGTACCGTATAAGCAGATCATCATTGCGACCGGTGAAGGCGCGAAGGCCTCATTGAGTTCGTTTGATTATCTGATTCGCACGACAGTAGCATAAAAAAAGTAAGACTCACCTGCAATGCCAAAACCGTCAGCCATCCGCTGGCGGTTTTTTATTTCCACGCTTTCAGATTGTCAATTCTTGAAACAATAAACCGCATAACACATTCCTTTAATGAGTCTGAACATTAGTTTTATCAAAGAAAGATGAGGCGTTTTCTTTATTATATCAACCTGCATTACGTTTTCATGGTCACCCCTGTCAGGCGTTAACCTGGCAGGGGTTTTCTTTAGCAAATTAGAGACTATTAACGTACAACCAGCACTGGCAGAGTAGCGTGGCGAACAACGCTGGAAGCGTTTGAGCCGAGCAGATGAGTGCTGATTGATGGGTTGCGCGATCCAATGACGACCACATCCGCATTCAACTCTTCACCCAACTCGTTGACGACGTCACGTACGCTGCCAAAGCGGACGTGTTGTTTAATACGGGAAGGATCGATGCTGAAGTGACCGACCATCGTTTGCAGACGAGTTTCCGCTTCGTGTTGTAGATGCTCTTCAAAACGACGGACATCGGCTGCAAAGCGGTGCAGGCTTAAGCTTGCTGAGCCTGGCAGCACATGCAGCAGATGGATAACCCCGTTTTCCTGTGCCAGAAATTCTGCATGGCGAATAGCCTTGTCGCTCAGTTCCATTTCGAATACATCAACAGGCATTATGATTGTGTTGTACATAAACATTCTCCTTGTCATTACATGAACACATATCAGCATAGTATTAAAAATGATTCTGTCAGTCACGACACAGATTTATGTTTTGCGAACAGGAGATAAGGTGAGAGTCAGGAGCTGGGGACTAACCGGAAAGAGGATGCGGATGCATCCCCTGTAAGATAAAGCGAGTGGCTTTGATAAGACAGAGTTAGCGCAGGTAGTCGCCCGCAGCTTCAGGTTGGTACTCAAGCTCAATGACTTCGAGGTGTGTTGAGGTCCCGCCTGGTAGTTCCCAGTGAATGGTGTCGCCAACGCGCAGGCCCAGAAGTGCAGCGCCAACAGGTGCCATTACCGAAAGCTGTGTGCTGCTGTCAGTCATATTGGCCGGATACACCAGGGTACGCACACGGACTTCGCCATCACTCAGATTGCGGAATTTCACGCGGCTGTTCATGGTCACGACATCGTGCGGCATGGTTTCTGGTGAACACATTTGGGCACGATCCAGCTCGGCGTTCAGGGCGTCGGCAATCGGTAAACCAGCAAACGCAGGTTGCTCCAACAGGCGGTCAATGCGTTCCGCATCGAGGTCGTTAATGATGATAGTTGGTCTGGACATTTGTTACTCCATGTCGTCGATACTGCGGGTGCGCAGGTAAATAATCCCAAAAGAAAACCCTCACCGTCAGGCGGCAAGGGTTTAGCTTTTATGATGATACTGAGACTTACCCCTGGTTTGAAGTGATTTAGTTCACATTCAGGCAAATCATCAATATTGTTGCGTATGGTGTGATTTTAGCCGAAAAACGCGATCGTTCTCCAATTTGCATTATGCTTTTTAAGCGCTCGCTGCGGGCGCGTCAAACAACTCAGTGTTCCGCGACAGGAGATCTCATGAGCCAGTACGACAAACTTACCTTGAAAGACGGCAGCTATTTGCATTTTAAAGATTGGGGAAGTGGGCAGCCTATCGTCTTTAGCCATGGCTGGCCGCTGACGGCAGATGCGTTTGAGGATCAGATGCTGTTCCTCGGGGCGAAAGGATTTCGGGTGATCGCCCATGACAGGCGTGGGCATGGGCGTTCAGCCCAACCCTGGGATGGTCACAATATGGATCAGTATGCTGACGATCTGGCTGAACTTACCGCGCATCTCAATCTTAAAGATGCCGTACATGTCGGACACTCTACCGGGGGCGGGGAAGTGGCGAGGTACATTGGTCGCCATGGAACGCAGCGGGTAGCCAAAGCGGTGTTAATCGGCGCGGTGACGCCCATAATGATCAAGACCGACTTTAACCCAAATGGTGTGCCGAAAGAGGTGTTTGATGGCATCCGTGAGGGAGTGATAAACGATCGCGCTGCCTTCTTCTATGAACTGACCGCTGCATTCTATGGCTACAACCGCCCGGGCGTAAATGCGTCGAAAGCCGTTCGTGAAAGCTTTGTTGAACAGGGCTTACAAGGTTCCATCAAAGCGTTGTACGACTGTATTCACGCGTTTTCAGAAACTGACCTGCGTGAGGATCTCAAAAGGATGACTATCCCGACGCTGGTGATCCATGGTGATGACGATCAGATTGTCCCGTTTGAAACCTGCGGAAAGGTTGCGGCGGAAATACTGCCGGACGCGCAGTTGAAGGTGTATGTTGGCGGTTCGCATGGCATTTGCACTACCCATAAACAACAGATCAACGGTGATCTGCTCAACTTTATTCAATCGTAATCTTTAGCGGATTGTTCTACGCTGATCTTCTTTTTCCAGGGAGATGAGCGAAGCATAATTTGTGCTGCGCTGATGTTAACTTCAACAGAGAACACTATGTATTTCTATCAACCATCACAAGGACACGGCTTACCGCATGACCCGCTGAATGCCATCATTGGACCGCGCCCTATTGGCTGGATTGCCTCCCGCGACAGCGATGGTCGGCATAACCTTGCACCGTACAGTTTCTTTAACTGCTTTAATTATCATCCGCCGATTATCGGTTTCGCCAGTAGCGGCTGGAAAGATAGCGTGCAGAATATTATCGACACCGGTGAGTTTGTCTGGAATCTGACGACTCTTGAGCTGGCCAGCGCGATGAACGAAACGTCAGCCAGCTTGCCTCACGGCGAAGATGAGTTTTTTGCCGCCGGGCTTAGTAAGGCAGATAGTCGGATAGTCAGCGTGCCGCGCGTGGCGCAAAGCCCGGTCAATTTTGAGTGTCGCTTATCGCAAAGTCTGCAACTGACAACCGCTGATGGTTCGCCTGTTGAAACCTGGCTGGTGCTGGGAGAAGTGGTGGGTATTCATATTGATGAAACGCTACTGGAAGGCGGCATCTACCAGACGGCGAAAGCAAAACCGGTACTGCGGGCGGGCGGGCCAACGGCGTATTATTCGATCAGTGAAACACACCGCTTTGATTTAGTTCGCCCGGATGCTCGTTCAAAACGCTAACCATATGGACCGACGCCAGCTTGCCGCGCCGGTCGTTATTTTCAGTATCCCACTTTGTCGATAATAAACTGTTTACCGCAGTTACCCGGATGCGGTTGCGGTAAGAATGACTGTGCGGATAACGCCTGGTTAATGGTGTCGGCTTTCAGGGACAACTGGATTTCTGTGAGATAGGCCGGATTGCCGTGGCAGCTTAACTTCACGGCTTTGACGTTCTCTCTGCCCCAGCTTTTAGCGACGGCGGCGTCAAATGCGCTGCGGCTGACTGTTTTGCCGTAGTTTTCCGCGAGGAATTTGCCAGCCTCGCTGTTCTTAACCTCATTATTCATCCGTACCATCGTGCCGAAGTATGCGTCGGGATCAAAACCGAAACAGGCGCCATGTTTGGCATATTCGTAACGTTCCAGACAGGATCTCCCGCCGGCACCGGGCATTACGGCACTGAGTTTTGCCGCGCTTTCCAGCGACAGGCCCGTTTCGGGAGCCGAGCATTTACGGCTGGCGCGCGCTTCAGGCAGGTTGGGAATAGGGCGAGTCGCGCAGCCAAAGCGCATCCAGCGGCGGTTGTCTACTCCGCGGGCGGCGATGGATTTTGGCAGGCTGGGCCATAAACCGTGAACGGTCAGGAAATCTGCTTTGTCCGCGCTCTCTTTTTGCAGACGACATTCGTCGGGCTCTTGACGATTTCTCTCGTGTTGGCTCTGACAAAATCCGGTTTGCCAGGAGAGGGCCAGCACGTAGCTGTCAAAATCAGCGTACTGTTTTGCCTGAAGTTCATCGGCCTGAGCTACAGAAACTGGGAGCAGAAGTGCTGCCAGCAGCGAAGAATAACGCCATGTTGATGTCATGATGATTTCGGATACTTATATAAATTCTGAATATCATCTATTTAATCATAAAAAATGCCAGTCAGGTTTAGCTGACTGGCATCATTTTCATCAGGCGGGAACCCGAATGACTAGCTCCACATTGCCAGAATTGGCCAGCCGACCAGCAAAAGCATAGAGATGTAGATAACGCCGAAGATAGCACCCAGACGCCAGTAGTCTTTGGACTTCACATAACCGCAGCCGTAAATAATAACGCCAGGGCCAGTTGCATACGGAGTCAGACAGCCCATGATACCGATGGACAGTACCAGCAGGATACACAGGTGTTCCATCGGAACGCCCGGGATGCCTTTGCCGACGGCCAGAATAACCGGCAGCATGGTGGCGGTGTGTGCGGAAAGGCTGGCAAACAGGTAGTGAGCAAAATAGAACACCAGCACCAGAACGATCACGGTCGCGTTAGGCGAGAAGCCTTCCAGGTGCGAGCTCATCGTGTTGGCGAACCAGTCGATGAAGCCTGAACGGGTTAAACCATTCGCCATAACGACCAGCGTGGCGAGGTTAACCAGGGTGTTCCATGCGCTGTTATAACGGGTGATGTCTTTCCACGGGACAACGTGCAGCGCCAGCATCAGCGAGACTGCCAGCAGACCCACAGCGGTCGCATCAATCAGTTTACCGCCAAAGACCCACAGACCCAGGCTGAGCAGAACCAGACCGATCAGGGTCAGCTCTTTACGCGTCAGTTTACCCATGGTTTTCAGTTCATCACCAGCCCACGCGGCAACTTCAGCACTGTGAGTAACTTCTGGCTTGTAAAGAACATAGGACAGCCACGGAGCAACGATCAGCAAAATAATACCAACCGGCAGGAAGCTGAGGAACCATTGCAACCAGCTGATTTGAATACCGGCAATTTTATTGACGAATTCCAGACCCAGCACGTTAGGTGCAGCGCCGGTAACGAACATAGAGGAGCTCAGGCTGGTACTGATTACCATCATCCACATCAGATATCCGCCGATACGGCGCGCGGACGGATCGTTCGGGAATGATTTAAACAGCGGCGGCAGGTTTTTGATAACCGGGAATACGGTACCACCGGTTCGCGCGGTGTTGGACGGTGTAAACGGCGCCAGCAGAATGTCGATGATGACAATCGCGTAGCCCAGCGTCAGGGTGCGCTTACCCATGAATTTTACCAGGAACAGCGCGATACGACGACCCAGACCGGTGACTTCATAGCCCAGCGCGAAGATAAACGCGCCAAACACCAACCACACGGTAGTGCTGGAGAAGCCTGCCAGACCCCATTTCAGCGCTTGCTTACCCGCTTTAAACGCCGGGTCTGCCAGCTCTGAAGCATCAAACAGCAGATAGTTGCTGCCGATGACGCAGATCGTTACGGCGATAAAGCTTATCGCTGTTGCCGGGATTGGCTCCAGGATCATCCCAACAATCATTGCCACGAAAACGGCAAAATAGTGCCAGGCCTGCGGGGGCATTCCATCAGGGACAGGGATAAGAAACATGACGCCCATTACGACCAATGGGGCCAGTAATTTCCATATTTTATCTTTTGCTAAAGACATGTGTGTGATTCTCCGGAAAGGATCTTTAATTGTGATAATGATGAACTTGTGAAATCTGAGCTAAGAACCAGGTGACGATCAGCAGATCGGCGCAGCCTCCTGGGCTGAGGTTGCGTTCAATGCACTGTTGGTCGAACTGGCGCAGGTATTCGAGATCGGCAGGGGTGCGAATCCCCCCTTGCTGCAATAGAGTTGTGGCCTGCTGCTGTAGCCAACGCAGACCTTCTGCGCCGCCACGTGAAGCCACGTTGGTGTCGCCATTGATAGACATCAGCAGCAATAACGTGTCGAGTAGCGCCAGTTCAGGATCGCGGCCCTGAGTCAGCAGTGCGCGGTAGTGCGGCAGGGCATGCTGGATGACTAGCGGGTATCCCGCTTCGGCTTCGCCCCGTGCGCCGGTTAATCCCAGTTGCTGATAAAGACGTTGGCCAGCCGTGAGTTGTTGATTGTTCTGGCGCAGTTCGCGCTCGGTCAGGCCACGGCAAAATGTTGCTGCCGTAGAGCAAAGGGTTTCAGCGGTAACAGTCAGTTGGAGCTGGTGCAGGCGGCCAATGGCGGCACACAGCAGCCCCAGTGAAAAGATGCTCCCTTTATGGGTGTTTACCCCCTCGGTGGCGCGAAACATATCGGCTTCGCAGGCCATACCCAGTGGGCGCAGTCCTTTCAACACATCTTCAGGCGACAGCTGTGCGCTAAACGCCCCATATTCAATAAAACGCGGCAGCCAGGTCTGAATTGCCTCAGCGCTGCGATGAAAATCTTCCAGCGCCATATCTTTATGTGCGCCGTTGTTAATACGATCCACCAGACCCGGTTTGGGCGACAGGTTGACTTCAGTCAACATGGCCCGCCACGCAAGCGTTGCGTAAGCGTCAGGCAGATCCAGAGGAAGGACTGCGTTATTGGTTGATGTTGCGGGAATCGGCATCATGCAGCAGAGCCTCCATCTGAGAGAGTAAGTCGGAAAGCGCGTGGGTTTTACCCCGCGCGCATTCGGCAGCGCTTTGCTCGCACAGCAGACAGCGGCGGGCAGGGAGTGCGAAATGACGCCGGGACAGAATTTCCCCTTCAGGGGTCAGGACATCGATGTCCCATAACCGTCCCAGCGGATGTGAATGCTCAAGTTCAATCGTGGCTAGCTTGAGATCGTGGGCCGGGGCCTCAATAGACAAAAGACCTTCCGGACCGCTGGCAGAAACCAGCGCCGTTTGCTCCCTGATAATCCAGGTGGATTTTTCCGCCAGCGCGAGCAGGGCGGTGACGCCGTGATTAAAGATGCGACGGGTTAATGCGCTGTCTTTAATCGGACCCGGTGCGACCACGGTAAATGAGACCAGTGGCGCGTGATGACGCGTCAGCCAGGCATGTTGCCTTGCTTGTCTCTCATCCCGGCTGGCGAGCAGCTCGGGAATCGAAACCGCGTGTTGGGTGGCGTGTTCAGGGAGCAGGCGCATGGCTTATTCCTTCACCTGATGCACAACGTCAATCACCGAGCCATCGCGGTAACGCACAACGGCAATCACGCGGTCGGTGAATTCGATAGCGCGTGGCTGACCGGTGAGCTGCTGTGCACGTTCGCGCAGCCATTCAATGGACACCACTTTCATACCGGCTTCTTTCAGACGTTCAGCCAGTTCCGGACGCGCAGGGTTAACGGCGATACCGTGGTCAGTGACCAGGATGTCTACGCTGTAGCCCGGGGTTACGCAGGCCAGGACGTTATCAACCAGCGTCGGGATGCGTCCGCGAACCAGCGGAGCGACAATGATGGAAAGCGCAGCGGCAACCGCAGTATCGCAGTGACCGCCGGATGCGCCGCGCAGTACGCCGTCAGAACCGGTCAGTACATTAACGTTGAAGCTGGTATCAACTTCCAGCGCACTCAGCACCACGACGTCCAGACGATCGACGGAGGCGCCTTTTGAGCCCCAGTTGGCATACTGGTTGGCACTGATCTCAATGTGGTTTGGATTGCGGGCCAGCGACTCAGCCGCGTTACGGTCAAAGCTCTGTACGTCCAGCAGTTTGCGAATCAGGCCTTTTTCGTGCAGGTCAACGATGGTAGCGGTGATGCCGCCCAGCGCGAAGTCAGCACGGATATCGCGGCTGCGCATCTTGTCTTCCAGGAAACGAGTAACGGCCAGAGAAGCGCCGCCGGTTCCTGTCTGCAGTGAGAAGCCTTCATTGAAGTAACCGGAGTTAGCAATGACGTCTGCCGCGCTACGGGCGATTAACAGTTCTCGCGGGTTGGTGGTCATGCGTGTCGCATCAGCACCGATTTTGTCCGCATCGCCGACCTGATCGATCTGTACAATCAGATCCACTTGATCCTGCGTAATGCTGGCCGGGTTATGTGGATAGGTCAGCAGCTGTTCAGTCAGCAGGACAACCTGTTTTGCATTTTCGGCATCGACGCGGGCATAGCCCAGTGAACCACAGCACGCTTTACCGGTATAGCCGTTAGCGTTACCAAACTGGTCACAGGACGGTACGCCGAGGAACGCCACATCAATGCTGAGTTCGCCACTTTGCACCAGGTGTACACGGCCGCCATGGGAGTGGACCTGCACAGGCTCGGCCAGCAGGCCACGGGAGATCTCTTCCGCCAGCGGGCCACGCAGCCCGGAGGTGTAAATACGGCTGACCACGCCCTGACGGATGTGCTCAACCAGCGGAGCATGGCAGTCGCTCAGGGAGCTGGAGGCCAGCGTCAGATTTTTAAAGCCCATTCTGGCGATGGCGTCCATCACCAGGTTAATCGTCAGATCGCCACCGCGAAAAGCGTGGTGGAAAGAGATGGTCATGCCATCCTGTAAACCTGAACGACGAATGGCGTCTTCCAGGTTAGCGCATAGCTTTTTGTCGCGCGGTTTTTGCGCCTGTAATTCTACTTTTGCGGTGCTCTGATAAGCGGAAAGCTCACTTTCTGCATGACGGCTCCAGGCCGCCACGCGATCCTGGCGTTGAGACTGTTCGATTTTCTGCGTCATTTTTTTGCCTTATTCTTCGCGAATGCCGGAAAGTTCTGCACGGGAGATAACCAGAAGGGCGCGCTCGATAACCGGGCTGTCGACCATTTTGCCGTTCAGGGAAACTACGCCACGGCCTTCGCGAGCGGCGGCTTCAGCGGCTTCCACGACCAGGCGCGCGTGAGCCAGCTCTTTGCGTGTCGGGGCATACAGGTTGTGCAGGAGCTCGATCTGGCGCGGGTTGATGAGCGACTTACCGTCAAAACCCAGTTGCTTGATGTGTGCGGCTTCATGCAGGAAACCCGCTTCGTTGTTGGCATCGGAATAAACGGTGTCGAACGCCTGAATGCCGGCAGAGCGTGCCGCCTGCAAAATAGAGCAGCGGGCAAACAGCAGTTCAGTCCCTTCCGCAGAGCGCTCAGTACGCAGGTTACGCACATAATCTTCCGCACCCAGTGCAATACCGATCAGGCGCTCGGAGGCGTGGGCAATTTCTACCGCGCGGGTAATGCCTAACGGTGATTCGATGGCGGCTAACAGACCGGTACTGCCGGGCTCACGGCCACAGGCTTTCTCGATACGCAGGATTTCGCTTTCGATGTCGATGACATCCTGCGCGGTATCGGTCTTCGGTAAACGCACGATGTCAGCACCGCCGCGTACCACGGCTTCGAGATCGTTAATGCCCCATTCGGAGTCGAGGGCGTTTACGCGCACGATAGTTTCAACGTCGTGATACAGCGGATGCTGCAGCGCGTGGTACACCATACGGCGAGCAGTATCTTTCTCGCGCAGCGCGACGGAGTCTTCCAGGTCGAACATCAGCGCATCTGCCGGATAGATGAACGAGTTGCTGACCATGGCGGCATTGGCGCCCGGTACGAACAGCATGCTGCGGCGGGTACGGGGTTTACGTTGCTGCAAAGATTCACTAATCACTGGCAATCCTCCCATGGCAGTGCAGGAATACCGCCAGCGCGGGCCAGTAGTGCTTCCAGTCGCGCACGTAAAATGCAGTCCAGTGCGCCTTTATCATCAACATTTAATTGCACGCCGCGTACGTTGTAGCGGGACAGAACGTCCAGAATGGTGGCCCGGATGGCATCACCGAACTGCTTTTCGACGCTACTGTTAACCTGCAGGTCAATATCCTGCGAATCGAGTGGGGCGATGCGAATCATCACATCACCGGACTCGAGTGTGCCTGCGACGGCTGCCTGGTTTATTTTCATTTTTCACCTGTTGCTAATGCGGGGGTATTTTGGCGGACTGCCGCACCCGATGAGGCCCGCTCAACCATGCTTTGCAGATAGTGCAGCGTGGCGTCAGGGACCAGGGATGCGATAGCCGTGAGATCTTTTTTAACCAGCAGCTTGCGCACCCAGGAGGCAGAAATCGGCATCTCCTGGAAGCACAGCCGCTCAATTTCCACCAGTTCAATCGGTGGGGCGGGAAGCGTTGGGGTCTCCAGCCAGTAGCGCATATCGTTGTTGTACTGGGAGGTGACGGTGCAATACGGCTCGGTACCGACGAAGCGGTGCGTGACGCCAAGAGCCGGGGCCAGATACTGGCGGAAGATTTTCAGGTCTATTTCGGTATAGCAGTGGTTAATAACGCTCTGCTCTTTGATGAAGTAGCATGGGAATGTGGCGCGGGAAATGATGTATTCCGAACCGCGATGAACGGTTAAACGTGGAATGTCTTTTGTCCCTTTAAGCACCAGATCCAGTCGGTCTTCATACGGAAAACGCGAGGTATCTTCTTTCACCAAAAACAGATGCAGCCAGTCACATTGCGTGGCTGCTTGTTGGATCAGAAAACGATGTCCGTTGGTGAAGGGGTTGGCGTTCATGACGATACAACCAATTTTTTTCCCTTCATGGCGCTGTTTCGCCAGTGATTCAGCGTAGCGTTTCAGACGTGTAGTGCTGTTTTCCATCAGCACCATAATGCCGGGAACGCTGGTCAGCGTAGAAAAACCGCACTGCTTAAACAGCGACTCGTACTCGGTTTTGGTATAGATGAAGAGGTGCGTACAGTGGCGCTCATAGGCGAGGTTGATTAACTCGGTCGCCAGCGTCAACGCTAAGCCTTCACCCCTTACGGATCCGCAGATGGCGACGCACTTTATGATATTGCCGGCAATGCCGCCGCAAGCAATCAGGCGGTCATCACGGGTGACGGTGATAAATACTTCGACAGTTGTATCAACGCTCAAATCATTCTCTTTCAGAAATTGCGCGATAGCCGCCATCTTTTTATTTTCTGAGCGTTTAACTTGCGTGAATATATTATTACCGAACATAGTGAATAGAGCCCCGATGCTATATTTGTTACTGGGTTTCTGTTTTTGTTGCTCTGTTTAGCAACCTGATAACTTCTTGTTTGCAATTGAAGGGAATGTTTTTTTATTACGGAGTATTTCTTTTTTTCCCTGCTGCATACATCGTAAGGAGTATTTTGGAGGTAATTTTTGATTTATTTCACAATAAGTTAGAAGGTTTTAATGTGTTTTATGGTTTTAAGTTTTTTAATTAATTTAACTCCGAAATAGCGTGTGGTTTTAATTTGTTTAATTGATTTAAGGTGGGGAATCTGCAACGATCCTGTTTTATACCGCGACTTGCAAATAAAACATTTTTATTACAACTACAATGAGAAATAAGTTTCGGGTATCGTCGCTGAGGAAGAAATATGGCAGAGCAGAAAAATAAAACACGGTTTCCTTTTTTTCGCAGTCTGGCGTTTCCATTGCGTATCTTTCTGCTTATTTTGGTCGTTTCTGTTTTTATTATCGCCGCGTTAGCACAATACTTTACCGCCAGTTTTGAAGATTATCTGGCAACGCATGTCCGCGATATGGCGATGAACCAGGCCAAAATCATCGCCTCTAACGACAGTATCATCGCGGCGGTGAAGCATCGTGATTACAAGCGTCTGGCGACCATTGCCGACAAACTGCAGAGCGGGACTGACTTCGACTATGTGGTGATCGGGGATACCAACTCTGTCCGCCTTTACCACCCAAATCCGGAAAAAATTGGCTACCCGATGCAGTTCACCAAACCCGGCGCGCTGGAAAGAGGGGAAAGTTACTTTATTACCGGCAAAGGGTCGATTGGGATGGCGATGCGCGCCAAAACGCCCATCTTTGATGACGATGGCAAAATCATTGGCGTGGTCTCAATTGGCTATCTGATCAGTAAAATCGATAGCTGGCGATCGGACTTTTTACTCCCAATGGCAGGGGTGTTTATCCTGCTGTTGCTGGTACTTATGCTGCTCTCCTGGTTATTTGCCGCCCATATTCGCCGGCAGATGTTGGGGATGGAGCCTAAGCAAATCGCGCGGGTAGTGCGTCAGCAGGAAGCGCTATTCAGCTCGGTATATGAAGGTTTGATCGCCGTGGACCCTGATGGGTATATCACCGCAATAAACCGCAGCGCGAGGAAAATGCTGGGGCTGTCTTCGCCTGGACGAAAGTGGCTTGGAAAACCGGTTAGTGAGGTGGTTCAGCCGACTGACTTTTTCACCCAGCAGATTGCGGAAAAACGACAGGACGCGATGGTGAACTTTAATGGCCTGAGCGTTATCGCTAACCGTGAGGCGATTCGCTCCGGCGATGAACTGCTTGGGGCAATCATCAGTTTTCGTAGTAAAGATGAAATTGCTACTCTTAATGCGCAATTAACGCAGATCAAACAGTATGTAGAGAGCCTGAGAACGCTGCGTCATGAACACCTTAACTGGATGTCGACCATTAATGGCCTGCTGCAAATGAAAGAGTATGACCGGGTGCTGGCAATGGTGCAGGGGGAGTCGCAGGCGCAACAGCAACTGATTGACAGCCTGCGCGGCGCGTTTGCCGATCGTCAGGTAGCCGGTCTGTTGTTTGGCAAGGTGCAGCGTGCGCGTGAACTGGGCCTCACTATGACTATCGTTCCTGGCAGTCAACTGCATCAACTCCCTGAGGGGCTGGATAGCACAGAGTTTGCAGCAATTGTTGGCAATCTGCTTGATAATGCATTTGAAGCGAGCTTGCGCACCCAGCAAGGCAACAAGATCGTCGAACTCTATTTGAGCGATGAAGGGGATGACGTGATCATCGAAGTTGCCGATCAGGGATGCGGTGTACCGGAAGCATTGCGTGAAAAAATATTTGAACAGGGTGTGAGCACCCGTACCGATGAACCAGGTGAACATGGCATCGGTTTGTATCTGATTGCAAGTTATGTGAGGCGCTGTAACGGGGTGATTACACTCGAAGATAACTCCCCCTGCGGCACCTTATTTTCTTTATTTCTTCCGAAAGTGAAAAAAAATAATGACGGAACCATTAACGCTATTGATCGTTGAGGATGAAACGCTACTGGCGGAAATGCATGCTGAATATATCCGCCATATACCCGGCTTCAGCCAGATTTGGCTGGCGGGTAATCTTGCGCAAGCGAGGATGATGATTGAGCGTTTTAAGCCCGGTTTGATTCTGCTCGATAACTACTTGCCGGACGGCAAGGGAATTACGTTGTTGCATGAGCTAACCCAGACGCGTTATCCGGGGGGCGTGGTGTTTACCACGGCGGCCAGCGACATGGAAACGGTCTCCGAGGCCGTGCGCAGCGGCGCGTTTGATTATCTGGTCAAACCCATTGCCTACGAGCGCCTGGGACAGACGCTGACGCGTTATCAACAGCGCAGACGCATGTTGGCCGGTAATGACAGCGCCAGTCAAAAGCAGATTGATGAAATGTTTAATGCTTATGCGCGCGGCGAACCGAAAGGCGATTTGCCGACCGGAATTGATGCGTTAACGCTGAATGCGGTGTTGAAATTATTTGCCGATCCGACGGTACATCATACTGCGGAAACGATCGCCCAGGCGCTCACTATCAGCCGTACCACCTCCAGGCGCTACCTGGAGTACTGTGCCAGCCGTCATTTGATTATTGCGGAGATTATTCACGGTAAGGTGGGGAGGCCGCAGCGTATTTATCACGGCGGCTAATTCACGTCATCCTTGAAACTGCCTCTTTGTGGGCGGCGTGAAGAAATCCCAGTCACATAATTATCTATGGTACTGGGGATGTCTTCACTTGCCGCCTTGATGCTGCTTAAATGATTTTGCGTATCAAGGTCAGATACTGACAGTTATCGTTAACCGCCAATCAGGGCGGACGTCGCCGGCACCATCACTTCAGTTGCGATAATCACAACCAGCAGTCCAACCAGAACCGGAACCGAGGTACGTTTCACTACTTCGAACGGAGAGATCTTTGCCATCCCTGCGACAGCGACAACCACACCGGAGACCGGAGAGATTGTGCGTCCAAGGTTTGATGCCTGCAGCATCGGGATAGCAAGGTAAGCCGGGTTAATGCCAGAAGAGTGCGCCAGTTTCGGGATCATCTCAACGAAGGCATAGAACGGTGCGTTACCGGACCCCGTGGTCATTGCCGCCAGCATAGTCAGGATCACCAGTACCAGCATCAGAATAATGCTCGCGGAGCCAAACGAGGTGGCGATAGAAATCAGACTCTGAATAAAGCCGATTGTGCTCAGACCCTGGGCAAAAACGCCCGCCGCGACTAACAGCATCACCACGTTAGCAAAGGCATCCGCCATACCACGGTAGGCGACTTCCAGACCCGAGAAAACCTTCTGGGTGTTGAATCCTCGTACGAACTCCAGTACAGCAGCGATGAGCATGCACAGCACCAGAATCGTAATGATATGCAGCTGTGGGCCCCATTTTCCATCGAAAATCAGGACGCCAACGATCGGGGTAAATGGCAAGATGGCGTAAAACGACGGGGCGGTAGTGGTAATTTCAGCCACATCTAACATTTCATGAGAAATGTTCTCTTTTTTATCCAGATAACGCTGCCAGAAAAAGTGGGCAATCGCCATAGCAATGATGGCGGCAATGGAAATTGGCAGCGTGGTTTTAAACGCGAAATCGATCAGCGGCATTTCCGCGGCTTTTGCAGCCAGCACTACATCACCGGATGTTGGCGAAAGAATAATAGCGGCTGGGGAGGCGCAAATGGCCGCTGCGGCGCCACGGCTAATCCCAACGTTAACCATGACCGGGAACAATGTCGCCATCAGCAATACGCCCAGACCGGTTGCTGAAGAGACCGCCAGGGACATCAGGCAGGCGACAAAATAGGCGGCAATCATAAGCAGATAAGGTGAATTGATATACTGCAGCGGCTTAGAGGCCAGCTTAACCACCATATCATTCGCGCCAATATGCGTCATGTAGGCGGCAAAACCACACAGCATCATAATCATCATGCCGAGATCGCCGCCACGGCTCATCAGCAAAATTTTAATATATTCAACAATGTCTGTTGCCGTATAGCCCGTTGTTGCTGCGCTAGACGGCAAAACTTTATGGCCCATCAACGCACTGATAATCAGCAAAACCAGACCGCCGACAAACAGTACGCCTGTCGCGGAATAACCTTTAATGATGTAGCGCGCTACACCCACAATAACCACAACCCCAATAAGGAGTTCAATAAATGTCAACATTGTTTCCCCTGTCGCATTGCTGCCCAGAAAGTTAAAAAACTAAAAAAAGTAAAAAGTGGTGACAGAATGTGCCTAATAAACCGATAACTCTTGCTGATTGAAATCAATAAAAATACGGATTCAAGCGATGGCTAAGCCGTTTTTTCAGCATCGCGATTAAAAAAAGAATATCACAATAAAAAACTGTGAAGCGCAGCGTTGGTGTGTGTGTTTTGTGGTGATATTGATGCTTTATTGTTAATTTATTGTGATGTTATTTAACTCTCGCCGCAGGAAAGCACAATTTATTGGCAATAAAGAGAAAATAGTTCCTATGAAATGGCTCAGTAAATAAAGGGATAACTTATAGGCTGAGGAATATTCTGATTTTTTATTTGCGCATTTTTGTTAAGCTGACATTAAGGTTGGGTTTGCTAAAATTAATATTAAATCCCAGGATGGTAATTAAGTTGTGATTTTCGCTAAACGATATTTTCTCATTTTTTCATTTATTTTTATTCAGTTAGCTTTCACTTCCCAGGCTGCTGCTGAAGATAAAGGCTGGTTTGCTACTTTTAAAGATAATGTAAGTGAAACCTGGCAGCAGCCGGAACATTATGATCTGTATGTACCTGCTATTACCTGGCATGCGCGTTTTGCCTACGATAAAGAAAAAACGGATCGCTACAATGAACGGCCGTGGGGTGCAGGATTTGGTCAATCCCGTTGGGATGATAAAGGTAACTGGCACGGACTTTATATCATGGCGTTTAAGGATTCCTACAATAAATGGGAACCCATTGGCGGCTATGGCTGGGAAAAAACCTGGCGACCGCTGGCTGATGAAAACTTCCATACAGGTCTCGGCTTTACCGCCGGTTTCACCGCGCGTGATAACTGGAACTATATTCCGGTACCGGTGCTGTTACCGCTGGCATCAATTGGTTATGGCCCGGCAACGTTTCAGATGACCTACATTCCTGGAACGTATAACAACGGCAACGTCTACTTTGCGTGGATGCGGTTCCAGTTTTGATGGACTACCTGTATTGTCAGGTAGTTTATTGGAAAGTCTTTTAAAAACATAGTGATAGGAAGTTTAACTGAAAAATAACGCGACATTTATCACTTTTTGATAAAGTTCGACTGGACAAAGTGCACCACAATTGTTGTACTGATACCCGACACAGCATTTGTGTCTATTTTTCATGTAAAGGTAATTTTGATGTCTAAGATTAAAGGTAACGTTAAGTGGTTTAATGAGTCCAAAGGATTCGGTTTCATTACTCCGGAAGATGGCAGCAAAGACGTGTTCGTACACTTCTCTGCAATCCAGACCAATGGTTTTAAAACTCTGGCTGAAGGTCAGCGTGTAGAGTTCGAAATCACTAACGGTGCCAAAGGCCCTTCTGCTGCAAACGTAATCGCTCTGTAAGCATACGACAGCAAGCATTCAAAACCCGCTTAATTGCGGGTTTTTTTCGCTTCAATGTGCGGGAGAGACAGATACCAACCAGAATGCCAGGGCGGTCATCGCGAATGATCCCAACAGATTAACCAGTACATTCACCATAGCCCAACCAAAGCGTCCTTCCTGCAGTAAAAACACTACCTCAGCAGAGAAAGTGGAAAACGTTGTCAGTCCCCCGCAAAAGCCAGTAGTAATCAGCACTTTCCACATTGGGTCAATATTTGTCATGCGATTAAACCATGCCAGACCCATACCAATGATAAATGCGCCAAGTAAGTTTGCAGCCAGCGTACCGAATGGAATGGCCTGATGCAGCGGGTTAAACCGCATACTCAACATCCATCTTGCTACGCTACCTGTGCCACCACCGATAAAAACCGCTAAAAGGAGTTGTAACACTGCGTAATCCTGCTATTTGATTGTATAGAGGGTGAGTGTAACGCTGAATAATTGTTGTTGGCGAGCTTAACAAAGTTTTCTGGAGGGAATATGTTCGTTGCAGCAGGGCAATTTGCCGTGGGACCTTCATGGGAAAAAAATGCAGAAACCTGCGCCTTACTGATGTCTCAGGCTGCTGGAGAGGGGGCGTCGCTACTGGTATTACCGGAGGCATTGTTGGCGCGTGACGATTTAGACCCTGACCTGTCAGTGAAATCAGCTCAGCTTTTGGAAGGCGGGTTTCTGACGCATTTGTTGCGAGAAAGCGCACAAAATGAGATGACGACAATCCTGACGATTCATGTTCCCTCTGTGCCAGGCCGGGCATTTAACATGCTGGTGGCGCTACGGGCTGGTCGGGTAGTGGCCCATTACGCTAAATTACATCTCTATGATGCCTTTTCGATTCAGGAGTCACGTAATGTCGATGCAGGGGACGCCATAGCACCGCTGCTGGACGTAGGCGGATTAAAAGTAGGGCTAATGACCTGCTATGACCTGCGCTTCCCTGAGCTGGCGCTGGCGCACGCGTTGCAGGGGGCTGAGATTCTCGTTTTACCTGCGGCTTGGGTGCGGGGATCGTTAAAAGAGCATCATTGGGCCACGCTTTTGGCGGCAAGAGCGCTGGATGCCACGTGTTATCTGGTTGCGGCTGGAGAATGCGGTAACAAGAATATCGGCCAAAGCCGGGTCATCGATCCCTTTGGCGTGACTATTGCGGCGGCGGCTGAAACGCCCGCGCTCATTATGGCCGAGGTTTCCGCCGAGCGGGTGAGGCAGGTCAGGGCACAACTTCCGGTGTTAAGTAACCGACGCTTTGCGCCACCGCAATTATTATGACGTTTTTTTAAACAAGGCTTGATTCACCTTGTTACAGATTGCTATTGTGTGCGCGCGTCGAAAGGCCGTTAATATTCTCAGGTTAATATGGCGCTTTATGTAGCCTGGTTTAAGTCAAGAAGGTATCTATGGGTGAGATTAGTATTACCAAACTGCTGGTGGTTGCCGCACTGGTTGTTCTGCTGTTTGGTACCAAGAAGTTACGTACTCTGGGTGGAGACCTGGGGACGGCAATCAAGGGCTTCAAGAAAGCAATGAACGACGATAATGCCGATGCCAAGAAAGAGGCTGATGGTAGCGTTCAGGCTGAGAAGCTTTCTCATAAAGAGTAATACTGCAAACTCTGCATGAAAAAAAACCGGCGATTTGCCGGTTTTTTATTTCTGATATGTAAGTGAGTATTACACGATTACTTCACTTCCAGCCCTTTGGCCTGCATGTCAGCATGGTATGAAGAGCGCACGAATGGACCGCAAGCAGCGTGGGTAAAGCCCATAGCCATGGCTTCTGCTTTCATCTCATCGAACTCATCCGGGCTTACATAGCGTTGAACCGGGAGGTGATGGCGGCTTGGCTGTAAATACTGCCCCAGCGTCAGCATGGTCACGCCATGGCTACGCAGGTCGCGCATGACCTCAATGATTTCAGCATTGGTTTCACCCAGACCCACCATCAGACCCGATTTGGTCGGAATCTCCGGGTGCGCTTCCTTGAAGCGTTCCAGAAGCTTCAGCGACCAGTTGTAGTCAGCCCCAGGGCGTACATTACGATAAATACGCGGTACGTTTTCGAGGTTGTGGTTAAACACGTCTGGCGGCGTGGCTGTGAGGATATCCAGCGCGCGATCCATACGGCCACGGAAGTCAGGCACCAGCGTTTCGATTTTAATCGACGGGCTTTTCTCACGAATCGCGGTGATGCAGTCAGCAAAGTGCTGAGCGCCGCCGTCACGCAGATCGTCGCGGTCAACGGAGGTAATCACGACATAGCGCAGCGCCATGTCCGCAATCGTCTGAGCCAGTTTTAACGGCTCGTTGGCGTCAGGAGCAACCGGACGGCCATGGGCAACGTCACAGAATGGGCAACGGCGAGTACAGATTGCGCCGAGGATCATAAAGGTTGCTGTTCCGTGATTGAAACATTCAGCCAGGTTAGGGCAGGAAGCTTCTTCGCAGACAGAGTGCAGGCCATTTTTGCGCATTGCCGCTTTGATGCCCTGGATGCGAGTGGAGTCCGCTGGCAGTTTTATTTTCATCCATTCCGGTTTACGCAGCAGGGCTTCACGCTCTGTTGCCACATTTTTTACCGGGATAAGAGCCATCTTATCGGCATCGCGGTATTTAACACCGCGTTCCATCACAATGGGTTTACTCATAGCTTGCGTGTTCCAGTTGCGAATTACGAAGGAAAGCGTTTCAATTCAAGGGAATGTTGCATTTATCAACTATTTTTGAATTAGTGATACGCAGTATATCATTGAAACGGGCCAGAAAGCAGCCTGACAGGCTGGCAAAATGTAAAATAGTTGTTGTTTTGTGCCATTTGCCACAACATATGCCGTGGCAAACTATGACCGTATTTTCAGTCCGCAATGTACTCGTGCGGTGGGTTACCCAACAGCGCGAAGATGTTGGCCAGCAGGCGGGGGCGAATGCTCTTGGTCGTGGCCGTGCTATCCCACTGTGATACTTTCGCCATCTCCATCCCGGCATAACCACAAGGATTGATACGCAGGAAAGGCGACAAGTCCATATCCACGTTGAGCGCTAAGCCGTGAAATGAACATCCTTTACGGATACGTAATCCCAAAGAGCAGATTTTCTTCACACCCACGTATACGCCAGGCGCATCGGCTCGCGGGTGGGCGTCAATGCCGATTTCGGCAAGGGTATTCACGACGGTTTGCTCCAGCAGCGTAACCAGTTCGCGCACGCCAAGTTTACGACGCTTCAGGTTCAACAGCACATACATGACCTGTTGGCCTGGCCCGTGGTAGGTTACCTGACCGCCACGATCGCTCTGGATCACCGGAATATCTCCCGGCATCAATACGTGCTCAGCTTTACCTGCCTGACCCTGGGTGAAGACAGGATAATGCTCTACCAGCCAGATTTCATCATGACTGTTTTCATCACGGGTATCGGTAAATTCATGCATGGCCAGAGAGACTGGCTCGTAAGGTTGAAGACCGAGCTGGCGGACCAGAATTTTATCCTGATACAAAACGGCATCTCCGTAGAGAATGTTAAAGAGGGGAAAAGTATATCACAGGGGGGAGGGGTTACCCGAGCGGGGATGCAGCGGGTAACCGACAGGTTTTTACAGCACCATGCGTACGATATCGATATTGCCTAATTCTTCGTACAACGTTTCAACCTGCTCAATGTGTGTAGCAGTGATGGTGATTGAGACCGAGTGGTAGTTGCCTTTGCTGCTCGGTTTTACCGTCGGAGAGTAATCACCTGGCGCATGGCGCTGTACCACTTCAACCACCTGATCAACCAGCTCAGGCAACGCCTGCCCCATTACTTTGTAAGTAAATGGAGTAGGGAATTCAAGCAGTTCGTTAAGTTTGGTTTTCATGTCAGCTCCGGCGTTACATCAAAAAATAATAACTCCCACTGCGCGTGGGAGTTATCTGGATACCTAGTATATGGGGACGTAAATCACACTTTCAAGTGTTCGATTTTTAGCCAAACCAGTGATGGAACATTAATTTAATGTAATCAATGATTTTCCCAAAGAAGTTGCCTTCAGGGATTTCCTGCAGCACCACCAGTGGGCGCTGTTCAATGGTTTTGCCATCTAACTGGAAGTTGATAGTGCCGACAACCTGGTTTTTCTGCAGCGGGGCGTGCAGTTCAGTGGTGTTCAACACATAGCTGGCTTTCAGGTCTTTCATGCGGCCGCGCGGAATGGTCAGGTAGACGTCTTTATCAACGCCTAACGACGCACGATCGGTGTTACCAAACCAGGCGGGTTCTGAGGCAAATTCTTTACCCACTTTCAACGGGTTCACGGTTTCGAAGAAACGGAAGCCCCAGGTCAGCAGTTTTTTACTTTCGGTTTCTCGGCCTTTATAGGTGCGACCACCCATAACGGCGGAGATCAGACGCATCTGGCCTTCGGTTGCGGATGCAACGAGGTTATAGCCAGCCTTATCGGTGTGACCGGTTTTGATACCGTCGACATTCAGGCTGTTATCCCACAGCAGGCCGTTGCGGTTTAACTGACGAATGCCGTTAAAGGTGAACTCTTTTTCTTTATAGATAGAGTATTCGTTAGGCACGTCGCGAATCAGAGCCTGACCAATCATCGCCATGTCGCGAGCCGAGCTGTACTGACCGTCAGCATCGAGACCATGAACGGTCTGGAAGTGGGTGTTTTTCAGGCCCAGCGCATTCACATAGCTGTTCATCAGGCCGACGAAAGCATCCTGGCTACCGGCTGCGAAGTCTGCCATCGCCACGCACGCGTCGTTTCCGGATTGCAGGTTAATACCACGGATCAGCTGAGAAACAGGAACCTGCATGCCTGGCTTGAGGAACATCAGCGATGAACCTTTGAAGACCGGGTTGCCCGTAGCCCATGCGTCATTGCCGACGGTGACCAGATCGGTTTCTTTGAATTTCCCGGCTTTCATCGCCTGGCCGATGACGTAGCTGGTCATCATTTTGGTCAGGCTGGCGGGGTCGCGGCGAGTGTCTGCGTTCTGTTCTGCCAGAACTTTACCTGAATTGTAATCAATCAGGATATACGACTCCGCATCGATCTGCGGAACACCCGGGATCATGGTTTTAATATTCAGGTCATCGGCATGGGCAGCAGAGAGAGAGGCTGCGCAGAGAGCCGCGGTGAGCGCCATACGCTGCACGAAACGAGCGGAAAAAGTGGTCTTCATGGTCTGAACTACGACGTCCGTGATGAAATTAAAAAAAGTGCCCTACTATAGCAAATGCATAACTGGCAGGCATCTGACTTTCCGCGTGACTTTGTTAATGTCATTTACAGAAACTGACAGTTCAGATACCTGATTTACGTTATTACACGCCGGTGATGAAGGACTGTAATTGCGCCTCGGATTGAAGACGCTGCTGCAATGTGGAGGCTTCAGCTTTGCTGGCAAACGGCCCCATCTGGATACGCCAGACTGCGCCGTTTTGTACCACCCGGCCAGGAACGCCAAACTGCTGGCTTAAACGCTTTTGATACTGCTGCGCGCGCGACTGCTCGCTGACTGCGCCAACCTGAACCACATAGCGTCCGTTGGCAGTTGCCGCAGGCGCAGGGGCTGTGACGGCTGCTGGGGTTGCTGCCGGCGCGGTTGACGTGACCGGTGCGGTGGTTGTCGATTGCGGCGCCGGAGTCGGCTCGCTGCTTTCCAGCACGCCTGATGCGAGCGTGGTTGGCGCACCGAGGAATCCACTGCTGTTTACTGGCGCACCGGTTGGATCATCGCTTTTCAGCGTGGAATTACTGATCGGACGAATATCGCCTTGCGGCTGACCTGCATCTGATGGCGAAGGCATGCTTCCCATATTGCCGCCACCGCTTAAATCAGGACGCGCAGGCAAGGCATATGTTTGTTTCGCGACAGTGGTACAAGCCATACCCGGTCCGGACAATGAACCATCCTGGGCGACGATGATTGGGTCGATACGCACTTTAGTGTTGTTGGAGGTGTTCAGACGATCGGCTGCGGCGCGCGAAAGTGAAATCACGCGATCGTTGCCATAAGGCCCGCGATCGTTAATGCGCACGACGATCATCCTGCCGTTCGCCAGATTGGTAATTCTGGCATAGCTGGGGACTGGCAGCGTCGGATGCGCAGCGGTCAGCTGCATCGGATCGAACGCTTCGCCAGACGCGGTTAAGTTGCTTCCTGGTTCCGCATCATAGATAGCGGCAAGTCCGGCCTGGCTAAAGCGGGAGGGATCCTGCACGATTTTGTAGCTTTTACCATCACGCTGGTAGTCCTGATTCGCCGTTGGGTTCAGGGGTTCAAAGCGCGGATCGGCCCCGCTGATTTCAACAATCGGACCATTACACACCGCAGGCTGCGGCGCGACAGCAACCTGTTGCTGACCATCATCACTCGAACACGCCGCGAGCATTCCTGCTGCGATGCAGATACCAAGCCACTGCTTACGCATTGCGTACCCCTTACACGCTTTTCGACAACATTTTTCTATGGGTGTGGATCGACATAACAATCCCGAACCCGGCCATCAGCACGATAAGTGCCGAGCCTCCGTAACTGACCAGTGGGAGTGGAACCCCAACCACGGGCAGAATACCGCTCACCATACCAATATTTACGAAGACATAAACGAATAATATCAACATTAAGCCACCCGCCATGACGCGACCAAAGGTGGTTTGCGCGCGGGCAGCGATCCATAATCCGCGCATAATCAGCAAAATGTAGAGCGTCAACAGAATCAAGATCCCCACCAGACCCAGCTCTTCCGCTAAGACAGCAAAGATAAAGTCGGTGTGGCGTTCGGGTAAAAACTCAAGCTGCGATTGTGTACCATGCAGCCAGCCTTTGCCGCGTAACCCGCCGGAGCCAATAGCTATTTTAGACTGAATTATGTGATAACCCGCGCCCAGCGGATCGGTTTCCGGGTCGAGCAGCATCATGACGCGCTGACGCTGGTAATCATGCATCAGGAAGAACCACAGTATCGGGATAAACGCCGCGACCAGAACCACCGCAACGCCGATTAAGCGCCAGCTCAAACCAGAAAGGAACAAGACAAACAGACCGGAAAGGGCGACCAGAATTGAAGTGCCGAGGTCAGGTTGGGCGGCGACCAGCAGCGTGGGCATAAAAATCAGCACCAGCGCAATGGCGGTATTTTTTAGCGATGGTGGGCAAACGTCACGGTTAATAAAGCGCGCAACCATCAGCGGCACGGCGATTTTGGCAATTTCAGAAGGCTGAAAACGCACGATACCCAAATCCAGCCAGCGCTGCGCACCTTTGGAAATGGCGCCGAAGGCGTCTACCGCCACCAACAGAATGATGCAAAAGATATAGAGATAGGGCGCCCAGCCCTCATACACCCGGGGGGGAATTTGCGCCATCACTACCATGATGACCAGGCCCATTGCGATCTGGCCGACTTTGCGCTCCATCATGCCAATATCCTGGCCGCTGGCGCTCCAGATGACCAGTGAGCTGTAAACCAGCAGAGCCAGCAAAATAAGCAACATTGTGGGATCTATGTGGATTTTGTCCCAGAATGTTTTTTTGTTCGGATTATCCGTCACGATTATTGGTCCTCCGCTGCTGCAACCGCTGGGTTTTCCGCAGGCAGATTGGTGTTGTTGTCGCCCAACATAATATGGTCAAGGATCTGGCGCATAATGGTACCCACCGCCGGACCCGCACCGCCGTTTTCAAGGATCATGGCGACAGCGACCTGGGGTTTATCATAGGGGGCGAAGGCCGTCATCAGCTTGTGGTCACGTAACCGCTCGGCGATCTTATGTGCGTTATAGGTTTCATTAGCTTTCAGGCCAAAGACCTGCGCGGTACCGGATTTCGCCGCAATTTTGTAAGGCGCGCCAGCAAAATACTTATGCGCAGTTCCGTTAGGGCGGTTCGCAACACCGTACATACCGTCTTTCGCGATTTCCCAGTAACCAGAATGAATATCGCCAACGGGCGGTTCGTGCGGCTGTACCCACGGCACCTGCTTGCCGTTTTCTGCCGTGCTCATCAGCAGATGCGGGACTTTTATCAAACCGTCGTTGATAAGGATCATCAGCGCTTTACTCATCTGGATTGGGGTTGCTGTCCAATAACCCTGGCCGATGCCGACGGGAATGGTATCACCCTGATACCATGGCTTTTTAAACCGTTTTTGCTTCCACTCGCGGGTTGGCATATTGCCGGAGCGCTCTTCGGCAAGATCGATGCCCGTATATTTGCCGTAGCCAAATTTGCTCATCCACTCGGAAAGCCGGTCAATCCCCATATCATAGGCGATTTGATAGAAAAACGTATCCGCGGACTCTTCCAGTGAGCGGGTGATGTTCAGATGGCCGTGCCCCCACTTTTTCCAGTCGCGGTAACGTTTTTCAGAGCCCGGTAGCTGCCACCAGCCCGGATCGAACAGGCCGGTATTGCGGGTGATAACACCTGCGCTTAACGCAGAAACCGCAACGTAAGGTTTAACCGTCGAAGCAGGGGGGTAAACACCCTGTGTGGCGCGGTTAACCAAGGGGGTGTTCGGGTCATTGAGCAACCCGGAGTAATCTTTACTGGAGATACCATCCACGAACAGATTCGGGTCATAGCTCGGCATAGATACCAGCGCCAGAACACCACCGGTACGCGGGTCGGTAACCACCACGGCGGCACGACTGCCCGCCAGCAGCGTTTCAATATACTGCTGGAGTTTCAAATCAAGGGTGAGATAGATATCGTGCCCGGCCTGCGGCGCCACTTCTTTCAGCTGGCGAATGACGCGGCCGCGGTTGTTCACTTCTACTTCTTCATACCCGGTCTGGCCGTGAAGCACGTCCTCATAATAGCGTTCAATACCCAGCTTGCCGATGTCATGCGTTGCCGCGTAGTTAGCCAGTTTGCCGTCTTTGTCCAGGCGGTCTACGTCTTTATCGTTGATCTTCGATACGTAGCCAATTACGTGGGTCAGCGCAGAGCCGTATGGGTAATAGCGGCGTTTATAGCCTTTAACTTCGACCCCAGGAAAGCGATATTGATTCACGGCAAAGCGTGCGACCTGAACTTCAGTCAGGTTGGTTTTTACCGGAATTGAGGTGAAACGGTGTGAACGGGCGCGCTCTTTTTTAAAGGCAGCAATATCGTCGTCCGTCAGGTCTACGACGTTACGCAGCGCGTCGAGGGTATCCTGAATGTTGTCTACCTTTTCCGGCATCATTTCTATCTGATAAATGGTGCGGTTAAGGGCGAGAGGAATTCCGTTGCGGTCATAAATGATGCCGCGACTCGGCGCGATAGGCACCAGTTTGATGCGGTTTTCGTTCGAACGGGTCTGATAATCAGTGAAGCGAACGATTTGCAGATTATAAAGGTTGGCGATCAGCACGCCGGTTAGCAGCAAAATCCCCAAAAAAGCGACCAGCGCCCGGCGCACAAACAGCGCGGACTCAGCCGAATAGTCGCGAAAAGAATTCTGTAGTTTCATCCGCTGCTTAATCTACTCAAGAATCAATGATCACTCACGGTGATAAGGATGGTTGGTGGTAATGCTCCACGCCCTGTACAGACTCTCCGCAACCAGAACCCGAACAAGAGGGTGTGGAAGGGTTAATGCAGAGAGTGACCAGCTTTGTTCCGCTGCCGCTTTACAGCCAGGAGAGAGACCTTCCGGCCCGCCAATTAACAGGCTGACGTCACGACCGTCCTGTTTCCAGCGCTCCAGTTCGGTAGCCAGCTGCAGCGTGTCCCAGGGTTTACCCGGGATATCAAGGGTGACGATGCGGTTTTTGCCTGCGGCAGCCAGCATCTGCTCACCCTCTTTGTCGAGAATGCGTTTAATGTCCGCGTTCTTGCCGCGCTTTCCTGCCGGGATTTCGATCAGCTCAAAGGGCATATCTTTCGGAAACCGACGGAGATACTCGGTAAATCCGGTTTGTACCCAGTCAGGCATTTTCGTACCCACAGCGACAAGTTGCAGCTTCACGCATTAACTCCAGAGTTTTTCCAGTTCATACAGGCGACGACTCTCTTCCTGCATTACGTGGACAATCACATCGCCGAGGTCAACGACGATCCAGTCAGCGACATTCTCGCCTTCCACGCCGAGCGGCAGCAGGCCAGCAGTGCGGGACTCCTGAACCACGTGGTCTGCAATAGACATAACGTGACGGCTGGATGTACCGGTGCAGATAATCATGCAATCAGTGATGCTGGATTTGCCCTGAACGTCTAAGGCGATGATGTCTTGACCTTTCAGGTCATCAATTTTGTCGATTACAAAATCCTGGAGTGCTTTACCCTGCAAGTGTTCCCCCTGGGTGAAAAGAGTTAAAAACGTCTGTTAGTATACCTGAACCAGAGGCGATATCGGGACAAATGTCTCCGAATGCGCTTGTGAAGTGCGCTATCATCCCACCCCACGCTACAGAATGCATCGCCATTTTTGTAAAACAATTTCTGCAAAGCTCTGAAGGGCGGGAAAAGTCAGGTTGCGGAGAATAACAGCCTGTCATGGGGTGTCAATGGGAGAGAGGCCCTTCGGCATAAAAAACAGCGCTTTCACTCCCCGTCGCGCCATACGGCCCGGCTGTTAAGCACTTTCAGAACCGCAAAATCGTCACAAAAATCAATTGCGCTCCAGCAGCCTTGTTCGACGCGGAAATGCCACATTGCCGCAGCGGGCATGGACAGCAGACGGGCGATCAACACGCTCAGCACGCCTTGATGACTCACCACCAGCAGATTTTGGCTCGCTTTATAATCAGCAAGCTGGGCAATGAAACGTTCCACTCGCTGGGAAAACGCCTGAAAACCTTCGCCATTGGTGGGCGTCGCATTCTGCCAGTCGTTACACCACACGGCGTAATTTTCGGCGTCTTCGCGCGCCAGATCGCGATGGTGACGCATTTCCCAGTCACCAAAAAACATCTCATTAAGCTCAGGCATGTTGCGCACAGGAACTTCACGTTCTGCCAGAATCAACTGCGTTGTATGGCGGGCGCGTTCCAGTTCGCTGCACAGAACGTTGTCGACAGGGACATTGCGTAACAGCGTACCCAGCGTTTGTGCCTGAGCGATCCCCCGTTCCGTTAGCGGTGTGGGGGCGTGGCCGCTATATAAACCAGCGACATTGGCTTCGGTTTCGCCATGACGTACTAACCAGAGTCTCATGTTTTCCTCGTGAGGCTATTCGCACAAAATATGATGTTTGCCCTGATTGCGCAGTGATTTTTCACTAAAATACCCTTTTTTACGTGGAGCGGCACGATGTCTTTATTGAAGAGCGCACATGGCGGTAACACCCGAGAAGCCGCCGAATTGTTGGGCATCTTGCCTGAACAGTTGCTGGATTTTAGCGCGAATATTAACCCGCTGGGTATGCCGGTAAGTTTAAAACGGGCGATTATCGACAATCTGGACTGCACGGAGTGTTACCCGGATGTCGATTACGCGCAACTGCATGCCGCGCTGGCGGAGCATCATCAAATTCCGTCCTCGTGGATCCTGGCCGGGAACGGTGAAACCGAATCCATTTTTACCCTGGTGCATGGCCTGAAGCCACGCCACGCGATGATCGTGACGCCTGGGTTTGCGGAATATCGTCGGGCGCTGCAATGGGGAGACTGTACGATCCATGAGTTTGCGCTGTGCGAAGACGATGGCTGGCAGCTTACCGATGCGATCCTCGATGCGTTAACGCCTGAGCTGGACTGCCTGTTTCTCTGTACGCCCAATAATCCCACCGGGTTGTTGCCCGAAACCCGCCTGCTGCGTGAAATTGCCACGCGTTGTGAGTCGCTGGGGATCGCCCTGATCCTTGATGAAGCGTTTATCGATTTTATTGCCGGGGAGTCGGGGTTTATCCCGTTACTGCACGAGAACCCGCATATTTGGGTGCTGCGTTCGCTCACCAAGTTCTATGCGATCCCGGGACTGCGTCTGGGGTATCTGGTCAACAGTAACGAACAGGCGGTTGCACAGATGCGCAGCCAACAAATGCCGTGGTCAATTAATGCGTTTGCTGCCCTGGCAGGCGAGATTATCTTACGCGATAGCGCGTATCAGCGGGCGACGTGGAAATGGCTGGAACAAGAGGGGGAGCGGTTTGATCAACAACTGCAAGATCTGCCCGGCCTGACGGCGTATCCCGGCCGGGCAAATTATCGTTTATTACGCTGCGATAATGCGGATATTGATCTGCAACTTGCGTTGCTGAAACAGCATGTCTTGATTCGCAGTTGCGCCAATTATCCGGGGCTGGATGCGCGCTATTATCGGGTAGCCGTTCGCAGCCAGGAAGAGAATAACCGCCTGCTGACGGCCTTACGCAAGGCGCTTAGCGGTACAGTCCCTGTTGATTGATATAGTCAAGCACCGCGTCTGGCATCAGGTCGTCGCACGGCTCGCCCTTTTCCAGGCGCTCACGGATGAGCGTGGCGGAGATGTTAAACCACGGCGTTTCGGCCAGGTAAATCTTCCCGCAAGGCAGGTTGTGCAGGTCATCTGCTGAATGGGTCAGATGATCCTCCAGCCATTGCTGGTGTTTTTCCTGCGCCATTTCGAGTGGATAGCCCGGACGTCGGCACACGATGAGGTGGGTATTACCCAGAATCGTGTGGTAGTCATGCCAGGAAGGGAAGGTAAGCAGCGAATCCAGACCAATGATAAACGCTAACGGCACGTTTGGGCCTTGCTCCTCGCGCCACTCTTTTAGCGTTTGCGCGGTGTAGGAGGCGGTATCGCGTTTCAGTTCGCGTTCATCCAGGGAAAATAGCGGTTTATCAGCAATGGCCAGTTCAACCATACGCTTACGTTGTTCACCGGACGCTTCGGGCTGCGCACGATGTGGCGGCACGTTATTGGGCATGATGATGACCCGGGAAAGGCCAATCAGATTCGCCAGAATTTCAACCGGTTTAAGATGACCGTAATGCACCGGATCAAAGGTGCCACCGAACAGAGCCTGCAATGATTTCATATCAACCATCAATAAAAACATCGGCCAGCGATTTATGACAGAGCAAAAGGGAAAGCCCCTCAAGTTCCGCCCACACTGACTGACCATAGTCTTGTTTAAGCGTAATTTCCGTACGCGTTAAAAGCGTAACAGCCTGACGCAGTTGCGCCGGGTTCAGCCGGTTTAGCGCATCTCCCATCATGCCCCGGCGATTTTGCCACACCCGGTGTTTATCAAACAACGTGCGCAAAGGCGTATGGGCCGACTGCCGTTTTAAGTTAACCAGCAACAACAACTCACGCTGGATCGTACGCAGCAAAATAACCGGCTCGCTACCTTCCAGGCGTAGCTGCTGCAGAATGTGCAGCGCGCGTTTGCTTTTGCCCATTAGCAGCGCGTCTACCCAGTGGAATGGGGTAAAGTGCGCGGCATCGTTAACCGCTTTCTCCACGCGAGGCAGCGTTAGCTTGCCGTCAGGCCAAAGCAACGCTAATCGTTCCAGCGCTTGCGCCAGTGCTAACAGATTACCTTCATAGCAATAGCACAGCAGCTGATTGGCTGCGTCATCCAGTTGCAGGTTGTTAAGTTTCGCCCTGGCGGCAACCCAGCGAGGAAGCTGTGCTTGTTCCGGCGTCTGGCAGCTTACCTGAACCGCGTTATTTGCAAGCCCCGTATACCATGCGGCGTTTTCCTGTGCCCTGGTGAGTTTGTTGCCGCGAACCATCAGTAGCAGATCGTCATGTAACAGAGTGACGAGTGACGCGAGCTGTTCATTAATGGCGGCATTAGGGCCGTTTTCAGGCAACTGCAGAAGCAGGGTTTGACGGCTGGCAAACAGGCTCATCGCCTGGCAGAGTGAAAATATCTCTCCCCAGTCGGTGCTGTTGTCCAGAGTGAAGGCGTGGTGTTCTTCGAATCCTTGCGTTGCGGCAGCCTGACGGATGGCATCCTGGCTTTCCTGCAATAAGAGGGGATCGTTTCCCAAGAGTAAATACGCCGCGCGCAGCCCTTCATTGAGCTGTGCGCGGAGTTGTTCAGGGTACAACTTGAGCATCAGTTACCCAGCGTGGTGGAGACACGCGCCGGAGATGATGCAGGCGCTGCGGTTTTATTCACCGCAGGCTCAGCATCAGCATTGGATGACTGAGTATCGGCCAGATGTACGCTTGGCAGCTTACGAATCAACTGTTCAGCCGCTTTGTCATACATCTCTTTTATGATCATGTCCTGCTCGTTATCCTTCGCCAGTGCAGCCTGTGGGTTGTCAAAGAACGAACGATAAACTTTGGCGCTGATTGGATAAATATCATGACCTGGAATCAGCACAGTAGCCCTTACGGACATCACCATCTGGTATTCAGCCGTTTGACCGTTCTGGAATACCGATGCCGTATCCTGCGAAATGCTGACCGCACCCAGACGTAAGGACGTCACATCTTTACGCATGGTACCGTCTTCAAGCAGCGTAACACCGTTCAGACGCAGCTGATTACGCACCGCGCGGCTTAACGGGCCGTTTGGATCGCCAGAGTTCAGGATCATGGTTTTCATTGAGGGTGGAACCTGCGTAGTGTTACGCAGATGCCAACCACACCCGGCGGTGACAAGCACCGCCAGCGATAACAACAATGTTGTCAGAAGTCGCACGCTTCCTCCCGCGCTTAGCCAACGACCAGATTGAGGAGTTTACCCGGTACATAAATCACTTTACGTACGGTAACGCCATCAAGATATTTTGCCACCAGATGCTCCTGGCCAGCACGTTCACGAACCTGCTCTTCAGTGGCGTTTACCGGAACGGTGATTTTGCCACGAACTTTGCCGTTTACCTGAACCACAACCAGCGTTGAGTCTTCAACCATTGCTGCTTCGTCCGCCACCGGCCACGGTGCGTTGTCGATATCGCCTTCGCCTTTCAGCGCCTGCCACAGGGTGAAGCAAACGTGTGGGGTGAACGGGTTAAGCATGCGTACAACAGCCAGCAATGCTTCCTGCATCAGGGCTCTGTCCTGCTCGTCTGCCTGCGGTGCTTTCGCCAGCTTGTTCATCAGCTCCATAATCGCCGCAATCGCGGTGTTAAAGGTCTGACGACGACCGATATCATCGGTGACTTTAGCAATGGTTTTATGCACGTCGCGACGCAGCGCTTTTTGATCTTCGCTCAACACATCAACGTTCAGGGCAGCAACATCTCCCTGGGACGTATGTTCGTAAACCAGTTTCCAGACACGTTTCAGGAAGCGGTTCGCCCCTTCAACGCCGGATTCCTGCCATTCCAGCGTCATATCAGCCGGAGAAGCGAACATCATGAACAGACGTACGGTGTCGGCACCGTAGCGTTCAACCATGACCTGCGGGTCGATACCGTTATTTTTTGACTTGGACATCTTGCTCATGCCGGTATACACCAGTTCATGGCCTTCTGCGTCCTTAGCCTTGACGATACGACCTTTTTCGTCACGCTCAACGATGGCATCAACCGGAGAAACCCAGTTACGTTCGCCGTTGGCGCCAACGTAGTAGAACGCATCGGCCAGAACCATCCCCTGACACAGCAGCTGTTTAGCTGGTTCATCAGAGTTGACCATGCCTGCGTCGCGCATCAGTTTGTGGAAGAAGCGGAAGTAGAGCAGGTGCATGATGGCGTGTTCAATACCGCCAATGTAGATATCAACCGGCAGCCAGTAGTTCGCCGCGTCGGAATCCAGCATACCTTCCTGATACTGCGGGCAGGTGTAGCGCGCGTAGTACCAGGACGACTCCATAAAGGTATCGAAGGTGTCAGTTTCACGCAGCGCAGGCATACCGTTAACGGTGGTTTTCGCCCACTCCGGATCAGCTTTGATTGGGCTGGTAATGCCGTCCATGACTACGTCTTCCGGCAAAATAACCGGCAGTTGGTCTTCTGGCGTTGGCAGGACGGTACCGTCTTCCAGCGTCACCATCGGAATCGGCGCGCCCCAGTAACGCTGACGGGAAACACCCCAGTCACGCAGACGATAGTTAACTTTACACTCACCCACGCCTTTAGCTACCAGCTTGTCAGCAATAGCGTTGAAGGCCGCTTCGAAGTCGAGGCCGTCAAACTCACCGGAGTTAAACAGCACGCCTTTTTCGGTCAGCGCTTGTTCAGACAGATCCGGCTCTGCGCCTTCAGCAGTCAGAATTACCGGCTTGATGGTCAGGCCATATTTGGTCGCAAATTCGTAATCGCGCTGATCGTGACCCGGAACGGCCATAACTGCGCCTGTACCGTATTCCATCAGCACGAAGTTTGCCGCCCAAACCGGGATCTCTTCGCCAGTCAGCGGGTGAACGGCTTTGAAACCAGTGTCGACACCTTTCTTCTCCATGGTCGCCATTTCGGCTTCCGCAACCTTGGTGTTGCGGCATTCGTCAATGAAGGCAGCCAGTTCTGGGTTATTTTCAGCGGCTTTCTGCGCCAGCGGATGACCTGCAGCAACGGCCAGGTAGGTCGCACCCATAAAGGTGTCCGGGCGTGTGGTGTAGACGGTCAGCGTGTTGTCGTAACCGTTCACATCGAAGGTGATTTCCACGCCTTCAGAGCGGCCAATCCAGTTGCGCTGCATCGTTTTCACGGTGTCAGGCCAGTGATCCAGATTATCCAGGTCGCGCAGCAGTTCGTCAGCGTAAGCGGTGATTTTGATGAACCACTGCGGGATCTCTTTACGCTCAACTTTGGTGTCGCAACGCCAGCAGCAGCCGTCGATAACCTGTTCGTTCGCCAGTACGGTCTGGTCGTTCGGGCACCAGTTAACGGCAGACGTTTTCTTGTACACCAGCCCTTTTTTGTACAGCTCGGTGAAGAACTTCTGTTCCCAGCGGTAGTATTCCGGGGTGCAGGTCGCCAGCTCGCGGCTCCAGTCGTAACCGAAACCCAGCATTTTGAGCTGGTTTTTCATGTAAGCGATGTTGTCGTACGTCCAAGGCGCGGGGGCGGTATTGTTTTTGACCGCTGCACCTTCCGCCGGCAGACCGAACGCATCCCAGCCGATTGGCTGTAATACGTTTTTGCCCAGCATACGCTGATAGCGAGCGATCACGTCACCGATGGTGTAGTTACGTACGTGGCCCATGTGTAGTCGACCAGAAGGATAGGGAAGCATAGACAGGCAGTAATACTTCTCTTTGCTCTCGTCTTCGGTAACTTCAAATGTGCGCTTCTCATCCCAGTGAAGCTGTACTTTGGATTCTATCTCTTCCGGGCGGTATTGCTCTTGCATGGCAGCCAGTGGTCCTGTTTTCAATACAGCTACAAACGTAGCTCTAGATGTGGTGTTTTAGATCCGCATAGCATAGCCCAAACGCCCGCGCCAAAACAGCCTTTCGCGCATTCAACGTTGAATTCCCGTAAGGATAATTCTTGCACGAATTTACACACTCTGTGGACAGTCTTGCAAAGCGTAGCGTAAATAACGTCTATTATTATAGACAGTTAACGACCCAGGAGGCGAAGCGATGAACAAGGTTGCTCAATATTACCGTGAACTGGTGGCTTCACTGAGTGAACGCCTGCGTAATGGCGAACGCGATATTGATGCGTTGGTGGAACAGGCGCGTCAGCGCGTTATGCAGACCGGGGAGTTAACGCGCACCGAGGTGGAAGAGCTCACCCGGGCCGTCAGACGCGATCTGGAAGAGTTTGCTCTGAGCTATGAAGAAAGCCTCGATGAGGAGACCGACAGCGTCTTTATGCGGGTTATCAAAGAGAGTATCTGGCAGGAACTGGCCGATATTACCGATAAAACGCAGCTCGAATGGCGCGAAGTGTTCCAGGACCTCAGCCATCACGGGGTTTATCACAGCGGCGAGGTGGTCGGGTTGGGCAATCTGGTCTGCGAGAAGTGCCACTTCCATTTAGCGGTGTACACTCCTGACGTGCTGCCGCTATGCCCGAAATGCGGACACGATCAGTTCCAGCGTCGACCGTTTGAGCCGTGATAATGTTGCCGGATGCGACGCGCTGCGTCTTATCCGGCCTACGCATTAGGCGTAAAACTTCAACCGTTCTGCCAGCAGATCGACAAAACCTTCGCGATCCACGTCCACCATTACGGTGGCGTTTGGCTTATTGCCGCTCAGGAAGTAGTAGTCAACCACGGTCATTCCCTGGGTGTATTTGCCCTGAGTTTCCACACCAACCCAGCGTTCAACGGTGGTAAACAGTTCAGGTTTCAGCAGCCAGGCAATGGTGCATGGATCGTGCAGCGGCGCGCCAATGAATCCCCATTTTTCATCTTTGTGATATTCAAAGAAGAAGTCGAGTAGCTCTGCAACGATTGTCGAAATGGGATTGCCGATAGCGCGGAACCGTTCGGTATCTTCACGATGTATTTGCGCTTTATGCGTGACATCCAGTCCAGCCATCACCACCGGAATGCCCGACTGGAACACGATCTCAGCGGCTTCTGGATCCACGAAGATGTTGAACTCAGCGGCGGGCGTCCAGTTTCCGAGGCCCATTGCACCACCCATGATCACGATACGGGCGATTTTGGGGTGCAGTTCAGGATGGCTATTCAGTAGCAATGCCACGTTAGTTTGCGGCCCGGTGGAGACAATCGTCACCGGTTCCTGACTGTTACGCAGGGTTTTCGCCATCAATTCCACGGCGGTACAGTCCTGTGGAGCAAAAGCGGGTTCAGGCAGCGCCGGGCCATCAAGCCCGCTCTCACCGTGGACGTTATCGGCAATTATCAGGTCGCGCATCAGCGGTTTGACTGCGCCACCGGCCACTGGGATATCCGTGCGGTTGAGCAACGTTAACATACGCAATACGTTACGCAGTGTTTTGTCGGGGGTCTGGTTACCGGCAGAGGAGGTTATCGCTTTCACATCCAGTTCAGGTGAAGCGAGGGCGAGAACAATTGCGATAGCGTCGTCATGACCTGGATCGCAATCAAACAGGATAGGAAGTGCCATTGTTGCTCCTTGTAAGTGGGACTTTGTGACAAGGTTAACGCTGGGCTGTGCCTGTTTCGAGAAGTGAAGAGATAAATCGTGAGGTGGCGCGCACATGGAGGTGCGCGCCAGCAAAATTAGTGCAGGATTTTCGCGAGGAAGTCTTTGGCACGGTCTGATTTTGGATTAGCGAAGAACTCTTCTTTCGGTGAGTCTTCAACAATCTTCCCTTCATCCATGAAGATCACCCGGTTCGCCACTTTACGCGCAAAGCCCATTTCGTGGGTAACCACCATCATGGTCATCCCTTCATTGGCCAGTTCAACCATGACGTCCAGTACTTCGTTGATCATTTCTGGGTCGAGTGCTGACGTCGGTTCGTCAAACAGCATAGCGATAGGATCCATGCACAGCGCCCGGGCGATGGCGACACGCTGTTGCTGGCCCCCGGAGAGCTGAGCTGGAAACTTCTCGGCATGCGCTGACAGACCAACGCGTTCCAGTAACTTTTGTGCTTTATCGCGGGCCGGCTTTTTATCGCGTTTAAGCACTTTTACCTGCGCCAGAGTCAGGTTCTCAATAATCGACAGATGCGGGAACAGTTCAAAGTGCTGGAACACCATGCCAACGCGGGAGCGCAGTTTGGCCAGATCGGTCTTTTTATCATTCACCACGGTACCATCAACGGTGATGACGCCCTGTTGTACCGGCTCCAGCCCGTTCACCGTTTTGATAAGCGTTGATTTACCTGAACCTGACGGGCCGCAGACCACCACCACTTCACCTTTTTTCACTTCCGTGGAGCAGTCGGTCAGCACCTGAAAGTGACCATACCATTTAGAAACATTTTTCAGGGTAATCATTAAACTGTCCTTTTCTTCAAATAGCTGACCAACAACGATGCGCTCAGACTGAATACAAAATAAACGGCGCCAGCAAACAGGATCATTTCAACCTGCGTGCCGTCACGCTCACCAATGGTGGAGGCGGTACGGAAGAAGTCTGCCAGACTCAATACATAGACCAGCGAGGTATCCTGGAAGAGTACGATGCCCTGGGTAAGCAGCAGCGGCACCATCGCGCGAAATGCCTGCGGCAGAATGATGAGCTTCATCGACTGCCAATGGGTCATCCCCAGCGCCAGCGCGGCACTGGACTGCCCGCGAGAAATACTCTGGATACCGGCGCGGATAATCTCGGAATAGTACGCGGCTTCAAACATCGAAAATGCGACCATCGCTGAGATCAGGCGAATATCGGTTTTTGGCGACAGACCCAGCACGTTTTGCAGGAAGCCGGGCACAATCAGGTAGAACCACAGCAGCACCATCACCAGCGGAATGGAGCGGAATACGTTGACGTAGCCCTTCGCAAACCAGGCAATTGGCGCGAAGCTGGACAGACGCATTACTGCAAGGATGGTCCCCCAGACGATACCAATGACGACTGCCGTGACGGTGATTTTCAGCGTGATGATCAGCCCATCCAGCAGATACGGCAGGGAAGGGACGATAGAACTCCAGTCAAATTCGTACATTATTTGCCTCCCAAATTGCCAGGCAGGCGGATTTTGCGTTCGACGAGATTCATCACCAGCATGATGACGGCGTTAATCAGTACGTAGGCCAGAGTGATGGCCGTAAACGATTCCCATGCGTGGGCGGAGTAATCCAGTAGTTTACCCGCTTGCGCAGCCATATCGACCAGGCCGATAGTGGAGGCGATCGCGGAGTTCTTTACCAGGTTCATCATCTCTGAGGTCATTGGCGGAACAATCACGCGGTAAGCGTTTGGCAGCAGAACATAGCGGTAGGCCTGCGGCAACGTCAGTCCCATCGCCAGCGCGGCATTTTTCTGTCCGCGAGGCAGAGACTGAATAGCAGCACGAACCTGTTCGCAGACTCGCGCAGCGGTAAACAGCCCCAGACAAAGCATGGATGAGAGGAAGAACTGAATGTTGGGATCCAGTTCTGACTTAAACCACATCCCGATGTTTTCCGGCAGCAGTTCAGGAATGACCAGATACCAGGTAAAAAACTGGACGATGAGCGGAACGTTACGAAACAGCTCGACGTACAGCGTGCCGATCCCGGAAAGGAAACGATTTGGTACGGTACGTAAGATGCCGAATAAAGAGCCGATGAGGAAAGCGATAACCCAGGCGGTGATAGATAACGCGACAGTGACCTGGAAACCACTCCAGAGCCAGCCGAGATAGGTGGTGTTGCCGAACGGGGCTTGTTGTAAAAAAATACCCCAGTTCCAGTCTATAGACATAAATCTACTCCAGAAAAAAAAAGGGTAGCAGCGCTACCCCCGAAGATTGTTATTCAGCGTTTTGCGGTTTTCAGGCCTGATGGGGAACGACCATCAGGCTTATAGTCTGTCCGTGCTGAGTAGCAATCGAGAGGGAGGGGAAGCCTCCCTGATTACACTTCATCCTTCAAGATATCTCGTTGTTGGCTGCCTTTATTAATCCCGGTCACATACTCATGTAAGCGCCCGGGAATTCGCTCAGTTGCCGCCTCGATATAACTTGAAAGGTTTTGTGTACTCTTCTAATTAATTAGTTAAGCGCTTTATCATTCGGTTCTTTGAACAGGGCTTTCATCTCGTCTGACAGTTCGAAATTCATGTTCAGGTTCTTCGGTGGAATTGGATTTTTAAACCACTTATCAAACCATTTCTCAGCTTCGCCTGAGGTCTGCGCCTTGGCGATAGTGTCATCCATCAGCTTTTTGAACTGAGGGTCATCTTTACGCAGCATGCAGCCGTAAGCTTCCTGAGACTGCGGCTTGCCGACGATCTCCCAGTTGTCTGGTTTCTTCGCCTTCGCGCGCTCGCCAGCCAGCAGGGCGTCATCCATCATAAAGGCAACGGCGCGGCCGCTTTCCAGAGTACGGAAAGAGTCACCGTGGTCTTTCGCGCTGATGATGCGCATATCCATTTTTTGCTCTTCATTCAGCTTGTGCAGCAGCACCTCTGAGGTGGTACCCGAAGTCACGACTACGGCTTTACCTTTCAGATCGGCGAAATCTTTGACGTCGCCGCCTTTTTTCGCCAGCAGACGAGTACCAACAACGAAAATGGTGTCAGAGAAAGCCGCTTGTTTTTGGCGCTCGACGTTGTTGGTGGTGGAGCCACATTCAAAGTCGAAGGTGCCGTTTTGCAGCAGCGGGATACGGTTTTGTGAAGTAATCGGGATCAGTTTCACCTGCAGGTCAGGCTTGTTCAGTTTTTTCTTCACGGCTTCAACGATCGCGTTGGAGTAATCCTGTGAATAACCGACCACTTTTTGTTGATTATCGTAGTAAGAAAACGGTACCGATGATTCACGGTGGCCGACCACAATCACGCCGTTTTTGGCGATCTTGTCCAGCGTGCTGCCTGCCGCTGGTGCTGCGTCTTCTGCGTGCGCCAGACCGGCGGACATTCCCATGACCAGCATGGCAGTGGCGAGCTTACGTAATTGCATATCCAACTCCTTTATCGTCTGCGCCAGGGACGCATTGATACCCATTGTGATGTTGTTATTGTTTGCTACTAAAACGTGCAGTCTTGTATATGTTTGTTAACATTTAGTTTGGATGAATGTAAAGAATTTGCTGTTTTATTGTTTATTTTTGCGAGGTGCGCCGCACCATTTGGGGGCAAAAATATCTTGTTGCACTTTTCAGGTGCTACCGGCGCTCAACGTTGGTGCGACCAGGTTGCACATTCAGCCAAAACTGCATTTGTCTTGTAGAACAAAGCAATAGACGTGCCAGAATGGGGAGCGGGAAATGTTTTGTGGGCCGGATAAGCGAAACGTTATCCGGCCGGGAAAGGAAGGTTACTTACGACGCTGGCGCAGGCTCATTACCACTGCACCAAAGCCAAACAGCGCGGTAAGCAGCCAGAGCGGCCAGTTACCGGTACGGGCATAAGGGGTTAAGCCCGTCGTTGGCGTCACGCTGGTGGTCAGGACCTGGCGGGTAAACTGCGGGATCATCGCCTGAATCTCACCCTGTGGACCAATCACCGCCGTAATACCGTTGTTGGTGCTACGCAGCAGAGGGCGCGCCAGCTCGAGGGAACGCATACGTGCCATCTGGAAGTGCTGCCACGGGCCGATGGATTTACCAAACCATGCATCGTTGGAAATCGTCAGCAGGTAGTCCGTATCCGGGCGGAAATTATCCCGTACCTGTTCGCCAAGAATGATTTCATAGCAGATGGCAGCCGTCAGCTTAAAGCCGTGCGCATGCAGCTGTGGCTGCACATAAGGCCCACGGCTGAAAGACGACATTGGCAGGTCAAAGAACGGCGCTAACGGGCGCAGGATCGATTCCAGCGGGACGAACTCGCCAAACGGTACCAGATGGTTTTTGTTGTAGCGGTTGCTGGAGTCGTAACTGTACGGGCTGTCTTTACCCAGTGTGATGATGGTGTTGTAGGTGTCGTAACGATTCTGCTTGTTCAGACGTGCGTCAACGATACCGGTAATCAGCGTGCTGTTTTTCGATCTCAGCAGGTCATCCATCATGCCCAGAAAACGCTGCTGATTAATTTCCAGGTCCGGGATAGCGGATTCTGGCCAGATGATCAGCTGTGATTTGCCCATCTCAGGCTGGGTGGCGTCGAGATAAATCTTCAGGGTGTTGAGTAACTGACCTTCATCCCATTTGAGCGACTGCGGAATGTCACCCTGCACCATCGAGACCTGAGTGGTTTTTTCCGGCTCAAGCGTGTACCACTGGATATAGCGCAGCGGAAAGGGCAGAGCAAAGAGCACTAGCGCGGCAATCAGCGGCTTCCAGTTACGCGTCACCAGCGACAGCGCCAGCAGGCCGCTAACCACCATCAGCAGGAAGTTAATCGCCTCAACGCCCATTACCGGAGCCAGCCCTTTTAACGGACCGTCGATCTGACTGTAGCCGAACTGTAGCCACGGAAAGCCGGTCAGTACCCAGCCGCGCAGGAATTCGGTTATTTGCCAGACGACCGGCGCGGCAATCGCCACGCGTATCCAGGTGGTTTTCGGCCACAGACGCGCCAACACGCCGGCAAACAGGCCGGTGTAGAGGGAAAGGTATGCGGCAAGCAGAACCACGAGGAACACATTAATGGGGCCCGGCATACCGCCAAACTGCGCGATGCTGACGTAAACCCAGTTGATGCCGGAGCCAAACAGCCCCAATCCCCAGAAGTAGCCGATTGCGGCAGACTGGAGCGGACGGCGATTGAAGGTAAGAGCCTGCAGGCCCATCAGCGAAACGATCGCAGCGGGCCAGATGTCATACGGAGAGAAAGCCAGCGTCCCGCAGGCACCGAATAATAACGCCAGCAGCAGGCGAATGCGCTGGCGTTCAATTAATGGGGCAAATGCCATGTAGTCTTAGATCCAGTTTCGGGTTTATTCGTCCAGTTTGGGCTGGGGTGAGTCGTCCGGAATTCTGACATGAACCTGAATAATACGACGGCTGTCGGCCATTGCCACTTTGAACTGGTAACCATCAATGTCGATAGTCTCCCCGCGCGCGGGCAGATGACCAAAGGCCTGCATGACCAGCCCGCCGATGGTATCTACTTCTTCGTCGCTAAAATGGGTACCGAAAACGTCGTTGAAGTCTTCAATCGGCGCCAGAGCGCGAATGGTCCAGGTGTGGCGACTAAGCTGACGGAAATCGATATCGTCTTCTTCGTCGTACTCATCTTCAATTTCACCCACGATCAGTTCAAGGATGTCCTCAATGGTCACCAGACCTGAGACACCGCCGAATTCGTCGATGACGATAGCCATATGATAACGCTGGGAGCGGAACTCTTTCAGCATGCGGTCAACTCGCTTGCTTTCAGGTACGACAACCGCCTGGCGTAACACTTTCTCCATGCTGAAGGCTTCGGCATCGCTGCGCATAAACGGCAGCAGATCTTTGGCCATCAGAATCCCTTCAATGTGATCTTTGTCTTCGCTGATCACCGGGAAACGCGAGTGGGCAGACTCGATTATGACATCGAGACATTCGTCCAGGGTCTGGTTGCGTTTCAGGGTAATCATCTGAGAGCGAGGGATCATGATGTCGCGCACGCGTTGGTCCGCAATATCCATCACCCCTTCGAGCATATCGCGCGTATCTTCATCGATAAGGTCGTTTTGCCCGGAATCACGGATCAGCTCCAACAGTTCGTCGCGGTTTTTTGGTTCACCGTGGAAAAGTTGGCTCAGTAACAGGGAGAAAAATCCCTTTTTGCTGTTTAAGGTGTCACTACTGTGTGAATTGTCGTCGCTCATGGCGTCGTATGGGTTCTCATGTTAGTTAATACAAAGCTCGTCATGCGTATATTCAGCTGTTGACGGCATGTCTCTTCATCGTACTTCAAACCAGGTAAGCCGGATAAGGCGCAATACCTGATGGCGGCTGCGCCTTATCAGGCTTACAAGATTTCGAAATGCTTATTCTTTCTCGGCAATGTACGGATCCTCATAGCCCAGAGCAAGCATAATCTCTGTTTCGAGGGATTCCATCTCTTCCGCTTCATCGTCTTCGATGTGGTCGTAACCGAGTAAATGCAGGCTACCGTGCACCACCATGTGCGCCCAGTGGGCCTCAAGCGGTTTGCCTTGTTCCTGCGCTTCTTTCTCGACTACTTGACGGCAGATGATCAAATCGCCCAGCAGCGGCATTTCAATGCCCGGCGGGGCTTCAAACGGGAAAGAGAGTACGTTGGTTGATTTATCTTTCCCGCGATAGGTCAGGTTCAGCTCGTGGCTTTCCGCGTCATCGACCAGACGAATGGTAACTTCAGACTCTTCCTGAAACTGGGGGATCACCGCATCCAGCCAACCCTGAAACTGACTTTCTGTTGGTAAACCGGATTCGTCTTCACATGCCAGCTGTAAATCGAGAATAACCTGACTCATTTTTGTTCCTGCTCCTGAGCTTCGCGCTTGCGTTCTGCAGCCAGCTCGGCTTTGCGTTTCTGTTCTGCTTCTTCCCAGGCTTCATACGCCGTGACGATACGGGCGACCACCGGGTGGCGAACCACGTCTTCGCTATGGAAGAAATTAAAACTAATTTCGTCGACTTCAGCCAGCACTTCAATGGCATGACGCAGACCGGATTTGGTGCTTCGCGGCAGGTCAATCTGGGTGATATCGCCGGTGATAACCGCTTTAGAGTTAAAGCCGATACGGGTCAGGAACATTTTCATCTGTTCGATGGTGGTGTTCTGGCTCTCATCAAGAATGATGAACGCATCGTTTAATGTACGACCGCGCATGTAGGCCAGCGGCGCAACTTCAATGACGTTACGCTCAATCAGCTTTTCGACCTTCTCAAACCCGAGCATTTCGAACAGTGCGTCATACAGCGGTCGTAAGTAGGGATCGACTTTCTGGCTGAGGTCACCCGGCAGGAAGCCGAGTTTTTCGCCCGCTTCCACTGCCGGGCGGGTCAGCAGAATTCGACGGATCTCCTGACGCTCAAGCGCATCAACCGCAGCGGCAACCGCAAGATACGTTTTACCCGTACCCGCAGGGCCAACGCCAAAGGTGATGTCGTGGTCGAGGATATTCGCAATGTATTGTGCCTGGTTCGGCGTACGCGGCTTAATTACCCCGCGCTTGGTTTTGATGTTCACCGCTTTGCCAAATTCCGGCACGCTGTCTGCGCTTTGCTCAAGCACTCGCGCTTCTTTAATTGCCAGATGAATTTGTTCAGGCTCAATGTCCTGCGTCTGACCGCGCATTGGGGCAGTATCGACGTACAGGCTACGTAAAATATCTGCCGCCGCGGTGACGCAAATTGGGCGACCGGTCAGCTTAAAGTGGTTATCACGGCGGTTAATTTCGATGCCGAGGCGACGTTCCAGCTGCTTGATGTTGTCATCAAATGGGCCGCAAAGGCTCAACAGGCGGGCATTGTCTGCGGGTTCAAGGGTGATTTCACGAGTGTCTATGTTCAAACTGTTCCTCTTTTGCATGTCTTGCCGGACGCTGAACATTTACCGGCATCTAAGGAAATTATTCACGCCATGGGGGAAAGGCGCAAGCATTGCGATAAATATGGGGATGATGAGGTAGATTACAAGGCCCGCCGGGGCAGCGAGCCCAGAAGAGTAAGCCCGATAAGCGTAGCGCCATCGGGCATTGAAGATTAAGGCTGATAAATACCGACGCCCAGATCGTTTTCTTTGCGGGTACGCGCAATAACCGACTCAGGGGATTCAGCGATGCGCAGACCCATTTCGTCTTCGGTGCGCACCACTTTACCGCGCAGGGAGTTCGTCCAGACATCGGTAATTTCTACATCCACGAACTTACCGACCATTTCCGGGTTGCCTTCAAAGTTCACCACTCGGTTATTTTCGGTACGGCCAGACAGTTCCATGATGCTTTTACGCGATGTGCCTTCAACCAGAATGCGCTGGGTCGTGCCGACCATGCGACGGCTCCAGGCCATGGCTTGCTGGTTAATACGCTCCTGCAGAATATACAGGCGCTGTTTTTTCTCTTCTTCCGGCACGTCGTCAACCATATCGGCGGCAGGGGTGCCTGGACGCGCAGAGAAGATAAAGCTGTAGCTCATGTCAAAATTGACGTCTGCAATCAACTTCATGGTCTGCTCGAAATCCTGCGTGGTTTCGCCTGGGAAGCCAACGATGAAGTCGGAGCTAATCTGGATATCCGGACGCGCTGCGCGCAGTTTGCGGATGATCGCTTTATATTCCAGCGCGGTATGGGTGCGTCCCATCAGGTTCAGTACGCGATCTGAACCGCTCTGTACCGGCAGGTGCAGGAAGCTCACCAGTTCTGGCGTGTCACGATACACTTCAATGATATCATCGGTGAATTCGATCGGATGGCTGGTGGTGAAGCGGATACGGTCAATGCCATCGATCGCCGCGACCAGCCGCAGCAGATCGGCAAAAGATCCGATCGTGCCGTCGTAGTTTTCACCGCGCCAGGCGTTCACGTTTTGTCCCAGCAGGTTCACTTCACGCACGCCTTGCGCCGCAAGCTGGGCGATTTCAAACAGGATATCGTCCGCCGGACGGCTCACTTCCTCACCGCGGGTGTATGGCACCACGCAGTAAGTACAATATTTATTACAACCTTCCATGATTGACACGAAAGCGCTTGGACCTTCAGCACGCGGTTCCGGTAGGCGGTCGAATTTTTCGATCTCAGGGAAACTGATATCAACCACCGGGCTACGGGTGGTACTTCCACGCACTTTGTTAATCATTTCCGGCAGACGATGCAGGGTTTGCGGCCCAAAAATAATATCGACATAGTGCGCGCGTTGGCGAATATGGTCGCCTTCCTGAGACGCAACACAGCCACCGACACCGATGATCAGCTTGGGGTTTTTCTCTTTTAACAGCTTCCAGCGGCCCAACTGATGGAAGACTTTTTCCTGAGCCTTCTCACGGATAGAGCAGGTATTCAGCAGCAGCACATCCGCTTCTTCGGCCACGTCGGTCAGTTGATACCCATGGGTGGCATCCAGCAGATCGGCCATCTTCGATGAATCGTATTCGTTCATCTGACAGCCCCAGGTTTTAATATGGAGTTTTTTGGTCATCGACTTGCTCTTGCGAAATTGTGGCTGAAATGCAGGGCGCATAGTGTACTGCTTTGGCGCGGTTGTGACCAGTATGACGGATGTCAGCCTCAAGGGGTAAAAAATCCTGTAAACTTACACAATACATGTAACAGGATAATTGACCATGACAAATCAACCAACGGAAATTGCCATTGTCGGCGGGGGGATGGTCGGCGGCGCGCTGGCGCTAGGACTGGCGCAGCATGGATTTACGGTAACGGTCATTGAGCATGCCGTTCCCGCGCCGTTTGTGGCTGACGGACAGCCTGATGTCAGAATTTCGGCCATCAGCTCCGCCTCCGTGTCGTTACTGAAAGGGCTGGGCGTCTGGGATACGGTTCAGGGGATGCGCAGCCATCCTTACCGTCGTCTGGAAACGTGGGAATGGGAAAATGCCCATGTGATGTTTGATGCCGCCGAGCTTAAGCTGCCCTTGCTGGGCTATATGGTGGAAAACACGGTCCTGCAACAGGCGCTCTGGCAGGCTCTGGACGTTCACCCCAAAGTCACGCTGCGCGTGCCTGCGTCGCTGATCTCTCTGCATCAACATAACGATCGGCATGAGCTTGAGCTGGCTGGTGGCGAAAAAATTAGTGCGAAGCTGGTCATCGGCGCCGATGGCGCAAATTCTCAGGTGCGGAAAATGGCCGGGATTGGTATCCATGCCTGGCAGTATGCGCAGTCCTGTATGTTGATAACCGTGCAGTGCGAGAATTCGCCGGGAGACAGCACCTGGCAGCAATTCACCCCTGACGGTCCGCGCGCATTTTTACCGCTGTTTGATAACTGGGCCTCGTTGGTGTGGTACGACTCACCGGCGCGTATCCGCCAGTTGCAAGGTTTGAATATGTCGCAACTGCAGGTGGAGATCGCCAAACATTTCCCATCGCGACTCGGTAACGTTACACCTGTGGCAGCGGGGGCATTCCCGCTAACGCGCCGTCACGCGCTGCAATATGTGCAGCCAGGACTGGCGCTGGTGGGTGACGCCGCGCATACCATTCATCCGCTGGCGGGGCAGGGCGTTAATTTGGGGTTCCGTGATGTGGATGCGCTGATTGACGTGCTGGTGAATGCGCGCAGCTACGGTGAGTCCTGGGCAAGTCAGCCGGTGCTGAAGCGCTATCAGAACCGTCGCATGACTGACAATTTCATCATGCAAAGCGGCATGGATCTGTTCTACGCAGGATTTAGCAACAACCTGCAGCCGCTGCGTATCATGCGTAATCTTGGGCTAATGGCCGCAGAGCGCGCCGGTATGTTGAAACGCCAGGCACTCAAGTACGCGTTAGGATTGTAATTCAGACAGGCCTACAGAGAACGTTGTAGGCCTGGTAAGCATGACGCCATCAGGTAATAAATGCAGGAAAGCAAAAAGCTCGCCGAAGCGAGCTTTTTTAATATGGCTGGGGTACGAGGATTCGAACCTCGGAATGCTGGTATCAGAAACCAGAGCCTTACCGCTTGGCGATACCCCAACGGGTGCATCCACAGAATGGACGGCTTTTTGAAATTGGCTGGGGTACGAGGATTCGAACCTCGGAATGCTGGTATCAGAAACCAGAGCCTTACCGCTTGGCGATACCCCAACAATTTTTTGGATTTACCGAACGAGTCGATACGTCCTTAATATGGTGGCTACGACGGGATTCGAACCTGTGACCCCATCATTATGAGTGATGTGCTCTAACCAGCTGAGCTACGTAGCCAGATATTATCATATTCTTCGATGGCTGGGGTACCTGGATTCGAACCAGGGAATGCCGGTATCAAAAACCGGTGCCTTACCGCTTGGCGATACCCCAATGACCGTTGCGGTGAACCGCTACATCGAAGAAAAAATGGCTGGGGTACCTGGATTCGAACCAGGGAATGCCGGTATCAAAAACCGGTGCCTTACCGCTTGGCGATACCCCATCCGTGCAACGCTTACGGGTGAATGGTGCGGGAGGCGAGACTTGAACTCGCACACCTTGCGGCGCCAGAACCTAAATCTGGTGCGTCTACCAATTTCGCCACTCCCGCAAAAAAGATGGTGGCTACGACGGGATTCGAACCTGTGACCCCATCATTATGAGTGATGTGCTCTAACCAGCTGAGCTACGTAGCCATCTTTTTTTCGCGTAACCTTATCGGCGTTGCGGGGCGCATTATGCGTATTGAGCCTTGAAGCGTCAACCCCTTTTTCATTGAAAATAGCTGGAATGTGACTGTTTGGTTAGGTTGCGAACAGCATGACGCAATATTCGGCAATTATTAGTTATTAATTGTTTTTTTGCACAGAAAATAGACATAAAAAAGAGCCCCGCAGGGCCCTTTTCTAAGGATTAACTTATTTATAAGCGGACTGATGTACGCCAACCGCACGACCAGAAGGATCGTTCATGGTTTTAAACGCCTCATCCCATTCGATTGCTTTGGCAGAAGAACAGGCAACAGACGGCCCGCCAGGCACACATTCCGCAGCGCTCGCAACCGGGAACAGCTCTTCGAAAATCTCACGGTACAAATACGCTTCTTTAGATGATGGCGTGTTGTAAGGGAAACGGAAGTTGGCGGTTTCCAGTTGTTGGTCAGAAACTTGCTCAGCGGCCACCTCTTTCAGGGTATCAATCCAGCTGTAACCGACACCATCGGAGAACTGCTCTTTCTGGCGCCATGCAACGCTTGCTGGCAGGTAGGACTCAAAACATTCGCGCAGAACATGTTTTTCCATTTTGCCGTTGCCGCACATTTTGTCCTGCGGGTTGATGCGCATCGCCACATCAAGGAATTTCTTATCCAGGAAGGGCACGCGAGCTTCCACTCCCCAGGCCGACATAGCTTTGTTGGCACGGGCACAGTCGAACATATGCAGCGCCTGCAGCTTACGCACGGTCTCTTCGTGCAGCTCTTTTGCATCTGGTGCTTTGTGGAAATAGAGATAGCCGCCAAATACTTCGTCAGAACCTTCGCCCGACAGCACCATTTTAATGCCCATAGCTTTAATTTTACGCGACATTAAGTACATCGGGGTCGAGGCGCGAATCGTCGTAACATCGTAAGTTTCGATGTGATAAATCACGTCGCGGATAGCATCCAAACCTTCCTGCACGGTGAAGTGGATCTCATGGTGCACAGTACCCAGATGGTTCGCCACCTCTTGCGCGGCTTTCAGGTCCGGAGCGCCTTCCAGGCCTACGGCGAAGGAGTGCAACTGCGGCCACCAGGCTTCGCTACGCTCCTGATCTTCAACACGACGCGCGGCGTATTTTTTGGTGATTGCGGAAATGACGGATGAATCCAGACCGCCGGACAGCAATACACCATAAGGAACATCTGACATCAGGTGGCTTTTCACTGCATCTTCCAGTGCCTGACGCAACTCGTTTTTATCGGTAACGTTGTCTTTTACCGCATCGTATTCAAACCAGTCGCGCTGATAGTACTGACGAATTTCGCCGTCTTTACTCCATAAATAGCTACCGGCCGGGAATTCTTTGATCGTGCGACACACGGGAACCAGAGCTTTCATTTCAGACGCAACGTAGAAGTTACCGTGCTCGTCGTAACCCATATACAGCGGGATGATCCCGATATGATCGCGACCGATCAGATAAGCGTCCTGCTCGCTGTCGTACAGAGCAAAAGCAAACATGCCTTGCAGGTCATCCAGAAACTCTGGGCCTTTTTCCTGATACAGTGCAAGGATAACTTCGCAGTCGGAACCGGTCTGGAACTGATAGCGATCGCCGTATTCAGCGCGCAGCGCCTGATGGTTATAAATTTCACCGTTAACCGCCAGGATATGCGTTTTCTTCACGTTGTACAGCGGCTGAGCACCGGCGTTGACGTCGACGATGGATAGACGTTCGTGCGCCAGAATGGCGTTATCACTGGCGTAAATACCCGACCAGTCCGGGCCGCGATGGCGCATCAGACGAGACAATTCCAGGGCTTTTTTACGCAGTTCAACTGCGTCAGTTTTAATATCGAATACGCCAAAAATAGAACACATAACCTTCTCCGTTAACCTGTTGCGTGATGCTTTTTATGTTTGCTTGATAAAGAAAATGCCGCAAAGCTGGAGAGGGCGCAAGTGAATTACGGGTCAGAAAATAAAAAACGCAATGGTCATTGTGGATTGGTGAAAAAAGATTACAGAATAGACGGGTTTATTAATGAATCGATAATTTTATGGCGGTTTTATTAAATGGAAGGATTTCTTCTGGCCGGATATGACGCGGGGGCGTCTTATCCGGCTTACGCATCAAATCACATCAATTTCCGCAACGGACGGGTAAATCCAGCTTGGTCTGAACGGCATGCTGTCAATGTCGTCGAGCGTCGAAACGCCAGACAATACCAGGATGGTCTCGAGACCCGCCTGGAAGCCCGCCAGAATATCGGTACGCAGGTTGTCGCCAACGATAACGGTCTCTTCCGAATGCGCCTGCATTTTGTTGAGCGCCGCGCGAATAATCCACGGGCTGGGTTTGCCCACATAAAACGGCTTGCGGCCAGAGATTTTTTCGATACCAGCGCACAGCGCACCACAGGCGGGATAAAAGCCGCGTCCGTGAGTATCCGGGTTTGTGGCGATGAAACGCGCGCCGTTGGCCACAAAATATGCTGCTTTATGCATCATGTCCCAGTTATAGGATCGCGTCTCGCCAACAATCACAAAATCGGGGTTCACGTCAGTAATAGTAAACCCGGCTTTATACAGCTCGTGAATTAACGCACCTTCACCTACCACGTAGGCCTTTTTCCCTTCCTGGCGGCGAAGAAAATCAGCGGTAGCCATGGCGGAAGTATAAAAGACGCTATCAGGGACATTCACACCCGCGGTGGCGAAGCGGTTTGCCAAATCCTGCCCGGTCTGTGAAGGATAGTTAGTCAGCAAAACTAACGGCAGGCCTTTTTCCAGGATCCCAGTCAGAAATTCTGCCGCACCCGGTACGGCAACATTGTCGTGCATCAGCACGCCGTCGATATCACAAATTACATTCTTAATGGCCATGGACAATCCGACATCAAAAAAAGAAGGCATTACTATACACAAAATACACTAAATCATTCGAGTTGCATCAAGGGGGCAAGTCTGAGAACCCCGGGAGCTTACTGAAGTAAGTGACTAGGGTGAGCAGATGCAGCTAACGCAGAGGCTGCTTGGTATTAGCTTTCCAGCAAACGTTGCAGCAATGTACCGTTGAGCATCGCACGCTTCACCAGCGCAAAGGCGCCAATGGCTGAACGGTGATCCAGCGTGGAACGAACCACCGGTAAATTGTGGCGAAACGCTTTCAACGCCTGCGTGTTGATACAGCTTTCTATAGCAGGCAGCAGCACTTTATCAGCCTCGGTAATCTCGCCCGCAATGACGATTTTTTGTGGGTTAAACAGGTTGATGGCGATGGCGATGGTTTTACCCAGGTGACGACCAACGTGCTCAATGACTTCTGATGCCAGGTTATCGCCTTTATTAGCCGCCTTACAGATGGCTTTAATGCCGCAATCATCCAGCGTGAGTCGGCTGGGATAACCCTGTTTCAATAAGTTCTGCACGCGGTGTTCAATAGAGGCATTAGCGGCAATTGTTTCCAGACAGCCGAAATTACCGCAGTGACAGCGCTCACCCAGCGGCTCTACCTGAATATGGCCAATCTCACCCACGTTGCCATTGCGACCAATAAAAATTCGGCCATTGGAGATGATTCCCGCCCCGGTTCCGCGGTGAACACGCACCAAAATGGAGTCTTCGCAATCCTGGCTTGCCCCGAAATAGTGCTCGGCCAGCGCCAGACTGCGAATATCGTGACCGACAAAGCAGGTGACCTTAAAGCGTTTTTCGAGTGCTTCGACCAGCCCCCAGTTTTCGACCTGAATGTGCGGCATATAGCGGATGACGCCGCTTTCAGGATCAACCAGGCCTGGCAGAATGACGGAAATCGCAACCAGCTCGCGGATTTTCCGCTGGCAGTTCTCAATAAAGGTGGCAATGGTGTTGAGCAGCGCATACTCGAGCGTTTCCTGGGTGCGCTCCGGGAGGGGATAATGCTCTTCAGCGACCACTTTACTGCTCATATCATAGAGCGTGAGCGTAGTATCGTGGCGGCCCAGGCGTACGCCAATCGCGTGGAAATTGCGGGTTTCGGTGACGATAGAGATAGCGCGGCGGCCCCCGGTAGAGGCCTGCTGATCGACTTCTTTGATCAGCCCGCGTTCAATCAATTGACGCGTAATTTTCGTTACGCTGGCGGGGGCAAGCTGGCTTTGCTCGGCAATTTGAATTCGCGAGATTGGCCCATGCTGGTCAATCAGGCGATAAACCGCCGCGCTGTTAAGCTGTTTTACGAGATCAACATTACCTATTTGAGCTTGTCCGCCTGGTGTCATTCTTTCTCTTACTCAGTAACGACCTCGTTGCCATTAACGATGGTCTTGATAATTTTAAAGTCGTGCGTGAACGCAGTCAGGTTGGCTACTTTGCCTGGCGCGATGCTGCCGAGTTGTTTGTCGACGCCAATGGCGCGAGCAGGGTAGAGCGTTGCCATACGTAAGACTTCGTCGAGAGCGATATTCGCATGTTCGACCAGATTGCGTACGCCTTCAATCATGGTTAATGATGAGCCGCTCAGTGTACCGTTCTCATCAACGCACAATCCATTACGGTAGTATATTGTTTTACCAGCGAAAATGAACTGTTCAATGTTTGCACCTGCTGGTGCGGTTGCGTCGGTGACCAGGCACAGCTTGTCGCCTTTCAGGCGTTTGGCATTACGAATGTTAACGTAATCAACGTGGAGGCCATCGGCGATGATACCGCAGTAGATATCGGCTTCATCAAGAATAGCGCCCGCCAGACCTGGTTCGCGACCGGTAATGTACGGCATCGCGTTGAACAGATGCGTCGCAAAGGTGATACCTGCGCGGAACCCGATTTTTGCTTCTTTTACCGTTGCATTTGAGTGACCCGCAGAAACCACAATACCCGCATTCACCAGCTTGGTAATGACCTCTACCGGGACCATTTCTGGCGCCAGCGTTACTTTGGTGATCACATCGGCATTATTGCACAGGAAATCAACCAGCGCAGCGTCCGGTTGACGGACAAATCCCGGATTATGGGTGCCTTTTTTCACCAGATTCAGCCACGGACCTTCCAGATGAAGTCCTAGTGCCTGATTTGGGTGTTTCGCCAGGTATTCACGCATGACGCGAACGCCTTGTTTCATCAGGTCATCGCTGGTGGTGATAAGCGTTGGCAGGTAGCTGGTGCAGCCAGATTTTTCATTGGCTTTCTGCATGATTTCCAGCGTTTCAACGGTCACGGCTTCTGCCGTATCGTTAAACTGTACGCCGCCGCAGCCGTTTAGCTGTACATCGATAAAACCGGGGGAAACAATGGCCCCATTCAGTGAGCGCTGTTCAATTCCTGACGGTAACTCAGCCAGTGGGCAAACGCTGTCAATCAGGCCATTGGCGACAACAATCGCATGGTCATCAAGAATTTCGTGACCGGTAAAAATCCGGCCCTGGGTTAAAGCATACATTCCGACCCCCGATTTCAAAAAATGCCGCCCTGCAACTTATCGACAGGGCGGAGACATCAATTACAGACCTTTAATATTTTCCGCTTCTAACTCGTTAAAGTATTTCAGCGTCTTCACTTTCAGTTCCATGGTGGAAGGCTCATCGCAGACCACAACGGCTTTCGGATGCAACTGCAGACAGCTGATGGTCCACATATGGTTAACGTTGCCTTCAACGGCGGCTTGCAGCGCCTGCGCTTTCTGGTGGCCCAGTACCAGGATCATCACTTCTTCGGCATCCAGCAGGGTGCCCACGCCAACGGTCAGCGCATATTTAGGCACCTGGCTGACGTCGCCGTCAAAGAAGCGTGAGTTCGCAACACGCGTGTCGTGAGTCAGCGTTTTGATGCGAGTACGGGAAGCCAAAGAAGAGGCTGGTTCGTTGAACGCGATGTGACCATCGTTGCCTACGCCGCCCATAAACAAGTGGATTTTACCGTAAGAACGGATTTTTTCTTCATACTGACGGCATTCTGCATCAATATCCGGTGCGTTACCATTGAGGAGGTTGATGTTTTCTGCTGGAATATCAACGTGATCAAAGAAGTTGCGATGCATGAAGCTATGGTAGCTTTCCGGATGCTCTTTCGGCAGGCCAACATATTCGTCCATATTGAACGTCACAACATGCTTGAAGCTTACCTGGCCCGCTTTGTGCATTTCAACCAATGCTTTGTAGGCTGTCAGCGGAGTACCGCCAGTCGGCAGGCCCAAAACGAACGGACGATCAGCCGTTGGTTTGAACGCGTTAATACGGTTAACGATATGGCGAGCAGCCCATTTGCCGACTTGTTCAGCGGTATTCAGGGGGATCAGTCTCATTCTTCACCTCAAAAGTAAATGTAAGCAATTGGCGGATTGAGTCTCTGTGCAGTATTAAGCGTAACCTGGTTTTGCATCGGTAAGGATCAATCCGTTTCGATTTTTTGAATGATAAAATAAGTTTTCGTAGTTAGCCAGTGGAAGGGAGGGTTAATAACGATATTTGGTGACTGGAATCACAAAAAACACGCATTTAATTTGCGATACGAATTAAATTTTCACACACTCTGAATGTAGATGAATGGTTAATATTGTTGTTCCAGAATCTTGCTGTCAGGAATGGTCGCACAATAAAAATATGGCTTCAAAGAAGCCTAATCGGGGTCTCGTAGGGGGAATAAAATGAATATTTTAGGTTTTTTCCAGCGGCTGGGTAGGGCGTTACAGCTCCCCATCGCTGTGCTGCCAGTCGCGGCACTGCTGCTGCGATTCGGCCAACCAGATTTACTTAACGTACCCTTCATCGCGCAAGCGGGTGGGGCCATCTTTGATAACCTGGCGTTAATTTTCGCTATCGGTGTGGCTTCCAGCTGGTCAAAAGACAGCGCGGGTGCTGCAGCGCTGGCGGGTGCGGTCGGTTATTTCATATTGACCAAAGCAATGGTTACCATTAACCCGGCCATCAACATGGGCGTGCTGGCAGGTATCATCACTGGTCTGGTCGGCGGTGCAGTGTATAACCGTTGGTCTGGTATCAAATTACCTGACTTCCTGAGCTTCTTTGGCGGCAAACGCTTCGTGCCGATCGCCACTGGCTTCTTCTGTCTGGTGCTGGCTGCTATCTTCGGCTACGTGTGGCCGCCGGTGCAGAACGCCATCCATGCGGGAGGTGAGTGGATCGTGGGTGCTGGCGCGCTGGGTTCCGGTATCTTTGGTTTCATCAACCGTCTGCTGATCCCAACCGGTCTGCATCAGGTGCTGAACACTATCGCCTGGTTCCAGATTGGTGAATTCACTAACGCTGCAGGTACCGTATTCCACGGTGACATCAACCGCTTCTACGCGGGTGACGGCACTGCGGGTATGTTCATGTCTGGCTTCTTCCCGATCATGATGTTTGGTCTGCCGGGTGCGGCGCTGGCAATGTACTTCGCCGCTCCGAAAGCACGTCGTCCGATGGTTGGCGGTATGCTGCTGTCCGTTGCGATCACCGCGTTCCTGACCGGTGTTACCGAGCCGCTGGAATTCCTGTTCATGTTCCTGGCGCCATTGCTGTACCTCCTGCACGCACTGTTAACGGGTATCAGCCTGTTCGTTGCAACACTGCTGGGGATCCACGCGGGCTTCTCCTTCTCCGCAGGGGCTATCGACTACGTGTTGATGTACAACCTGCCGGCGGCAAGTCAGAACGTCTGGATGCTGGTCGTGATGGGCCTGGTGTTCTTCGTCATTTACTTTGTGTTGTTCAGCGCGGTTATTCGTATGTTTAACCTGAAAACGCCGGGCCGTGAAGATAAAGAAGACGATATCGTTACTGAAGAAGCGAACAGCAACACTGAAGAAGGTCTGGCTCAACTGGCAACCAACTACATTGCAGCAGTTGGCGGTACCGATAACCTGAAAGCGATTGATGCTTGTATCACTCGTCTGCGTCTGACCGTTGCCGACTCCGGTCGCGTAAATGATGCGATGTGTAAACGTTTAGGCGCATCTGGAGTGGTTAAGCTGAACAAGCAAACTATCCAGGTCATCGTGGGTGCGAAGGCCGAATCTATCGGCGACGAAATGAAGAAAGTTGTCGCGCGTGGCCCGGTGGCTGCAGCGTCTGGTGAAAGTGCGCTAGCAGCAGCGGCTCCGGTTGCTAAACCGCAAGCTGTAGCGAACGCTGTAACCGTTGAAACTTTAGTTTCTCCGATTACCGGTGACGTGGTTGCGCTGGAGCAGGTGCCTGATGAAGCCTTCGCCAGCAAAGCTGTAGGCGACGGCGTGGCGGTGAAGCCAACGGATAAAATCGTGGTTGCTCCGGCTGCCGGCACCATCGTGAAAATCTTCAACACTAACCATGCGTTCTGTCTGGAAACCGTTAAAGGCGCGGAAATCGTGGTCCACATGGGTATCGATACAGTAGCGCTGGAAGGTAAAGGCTTTAAGCGTCTGGTTGAAGAAGGTGCGGAAGTGACTGCAGGTCAACCGATTCTGGAAATGGATCTGGAGTTCCTGAACGCTAACGCACGTTCCATGATTAGCCCGGTTGTGTGCAGCAACAGCGATGATTTCGGTGCTCTGGTCATTAAAGCCGAAGGTCATGTGGTTGCTGGTCAAACACCACTGTATGAGATTAAAGGTAAATAACTGCTCCTGAGTAAAGTGAGTTAAGTGCCTTAAGCGGCGGGGGATATTCCTCCGCCGCTTTTTTTTGCAGCAAATACCCTCATATATCCTGTTGAAACACCTTTTTTGTGCAACTAATAGTTGTCTCCTGACGTTGCTTATAAGATCATGTTCCGTTATACGTTGTTTACGCTTTGAGGAATCCACGATGAGTGAGGCTGAAGCCCGCCCGAGTAACTTTATTCGTCAGATCATCGATGAAGATCTGGCCAGTGGTAAGCACACCACTATCCATACACGTTTTCCACCGGAGCCAAATGGCTATCTGCACATTGGCCACGCGAAATCCATTTGTCTGAACTTTGGCATTGCGCAAGATTACCAGGGCCAGTGCAACCTGCGTTTTGATGATACGAACCCGGTTAAAGAAGATATCGAGTACGTTGAGTCGATTAAAAACGACGTTGAATGGTTAGGTTTCCACTGGACTGGCGATATTCGCTACTCTTCGGATTACTTCGATCAGCTTCACGCCTATGCGGTTGAACTTATTAATAAAGGCCTGGCGTACGTTGATGAACTGTCAGCGGAGGAGATCCGCGAATACCGCGGCACTCTGACGCAGCCGGGTAAAAACAGCCCGTTCCGCGATCGTAGCGTCGAAGAGAACCTGGCACTGTTCGAAAAAATGCGTACCGGTGGTTTTGAAGAAGGTAAAGCCTGCCTGCGCGCGAAAATCGATATGGCTTCGCCGTTTATCGTGATGCGCGATCCGGTGCTGTACCGTATTAAGTTCGCCGAACACCACCAGACCGGCAACAAGTGGTGCATCTACCCGATGTACGATTTTACCCACTGCATCAGCGATGCGCTGGAAGGCATTACGCATTCACTGTGTACGCTGGAGTTCCAGGATAACCGTCGTTTGTACGACTGGGTGCTGGACAACATCACCATTCCGGTTCACCCGCGCCAGTACGAATTCTCGCGCCTGAATCTGGAATACACCGTGATGTCCAAACGCAAGCTGAACCTGCTGGTGACCGACAAGCACGTTGAAGGCTGGGACGATCCGCGTATGCCGACGATTTCTGGCCTGCGTCGTCGTGGTTATACTGCTGCCGCTATTCGTGAGTTCTGCAAACGCATTGGCGTGACCAAGCAGGATAACACCATTGAGATCGCTTCTCTGGAGTCCTGCATTCGCGAAGATCTGAACGAAAACGCCCCGCGCGCGATGGCAGTTATCGATCCGGTGAAACTGGTTATCGAAAACTACCCGCAGGGCGAAAGTGAGTTGGTTACCATGCCTAACCATCCGAACAAACCGGAAATGGGCAGCCGTGAAGTGCCGTTTAGCGGTGAAATTTGGATCGATCGCGCAGACTTCCGCGAAGAAGCGAACAAGCAGTACAAGCGTCTGGTGATGGGCAAAGAAGTACGTCTGCGTAATGCTTACGTGATCAAGGCTGAACGTGTAGAGAAAGATGCAGAAGGGAATATCACCACCATTTTCTGCACCTACGATGCCGACACCCTGAGCAAAGATCCGGCTGATGGCCGTAAAGTAAAAGGTGTTATTCACTGGGTGAGCGCGTCCCATGCGCTGCCGATTGAAATCCGTTTGTACGATCGTCTGTTTAGCGTGCCAAACCCAGGTGCGGCGGAAGACTTCCTGTCCGTTATCAACCCGGAATCGCTGGTCATTAAGCAGGGCTACGGTGAGCCGTCACTGCAGGCTGCGATTGCAGGTAAAGCGTTCCAGTTTGAGCGTGAAGGCTATTTCTGCCTGGACAGCCGCTATGCAACGGCTGACAAGCTGGTATTTAACCGCACTGTAGGTCTGCGCGATACGTGGGCTAAAGTCGGCGAGTAATTCCTGTCACACTGCCTCAAACGCCGCCAACGCGACGTTTGAGGCGGATTTTTCTGTTTTACTTATGCTGCATTAACGCCTGAACCCGCTGCTGGCTGCGTTCCAGCACCACCGATGTCTCCTGCTTACCCACCGTCGCCTGATTGACCATTTCACTGAGGATCATGGAGCCGGTAATATCCCCCATCCGCGTAAAGTTCTTCTCGCCGACCGATCCAAAGACCTGCATATTCGGGTACTGGGCAATCAGCTGTTCAGGGAGAGTTCCAAAGACTTTGACGGCAGGGTTGTCCTTCCAGCTGACGTTTTGCGCGGCGGCCTTCGTCACCGGCAGCATCGCCCCCGGAGACATCAATACCCAGTCAGCCGCGTTCTGCGCCTGTCCCATAAAGCTGACAAATTTTTCGGCGGCTTTCGTCTCTGCCTCAGTCTGACCGGTCGTGAGCGTTAATGATGTGATAACGCCAAATACGGCAGGTGATTTTTCGCTCGGCACGACAAAGCCTAAATCCGCCAGTGAACCATCCTGATAAATCGCTGGCAGGATGTAGGTCGAATAGACCGCCATCGGCGCGGTGCCGTTCATAAAGGCGTCTTTGATCTCTGTTACGTTGTTCGAGCCAGGCATGGTATAGCGGGCCAGTTCGCGATAATAGTTCAGCGAGGCCTGCATTTCCGCTGAGTTAACCGTGATGTCGCCGTTTGCGTTGAACACATTGGCACCGTTTGAAAGTGCGAACTGAGAGAAGGTTTGTTCGCTCATGACGCTTTCAGCCGTCGGCAGCGCGATGCCATATTTTTTACTGGCGCTGTCGGTCAGCCTGCGTGCCGCTTCCAGCAGCTGCGTCCAGTTTTTGGGTTCGTCGATTCCCGCTTTAGCCAGTACCGATTTACGATACCAGACTCCCTGCAGCCAGGCGCTGATCGGCACGCCGGTATAGGCCGTTCCGTCTTCGGTGCGAACAATGCGCAGCACGCCGTCGTAGAAGGCGCTTTCACCTTGCCTGTCGATCAGCGTTTTCACCGCTTTGTGGTCGATAAGCTGCTCTTTATCCATGACTTTGGCATAGTCATGGCTGACCTCGACGACCTCCGGCAGTGATCCTGAGCGGGCAAGGGTAATGATTTTGGTATTATAGGCATCCTCTTCGACGGGAACCTGCTTCACAATAATATCCGGATTCTCTTGCTGAAAGCAGTTGATGATCCCGGCAATGACGGTCTGGCGCTCCTGCTCAACGGCGGAGTGCATAAATTCGATGGTCACCTGCTGCGGTTTATCCTCACAGCCTGAAAGCAAAACGGCTGTTACAAGCGCCAGCATTGTTTTTGATATGTTCATTTTTAATCCTTTGTTGTCGTCCATTTCCGTTAATTAACAACTGGCGCTGATATGGATAGCGTCCGTCGACAGCGCACCTGCACAAATCAGTAAACCGATCCCGCCATCCATCAAGGCTTCGTGTTCAGCGTCCTCCACGTGCAGCGTTTTACCGTCAACGGTCGCGGAAATAATCTGCCCGTTGACGCTGATATCGAACGACACAGGGCGCTCGTACACGTCGGACAACGCCGCTTCTGCCAGAACTTTGGTGCTGGTGTCACGCACGCGGACGATTTGGAATTTTCCGTCGCGCAGGATGCGCGCGGCGTAATAGCGCCTCATCCCCTGCACCCGAAAAGCCAGACCGCCGTACTCCCCTAAATGCAGCGTAATGTCACTCTGAACGCGGTAGTTATCCCACTGCCGCGTTCCGTGAATAATCAATCCCTCGTCGAACTCTTTGGAGATGCGAAAGCTGGTGGGATAGTGGCGTGAAAAGAGATCCACGCCGTTTACCCAGGCCCGCCACCAGAAATTATTTTCCCCTGTGGGTTTACGCAGGGTCAGCTCAGGTGTGCCGTCCCAGCGCATACTGTCGATGAGCAGGCGACCGCGGGCAACGCGGGCATCTGTGCTGATTGTTACGCCAATCTCGCCGATCGGTTGGCCCTGGCAGTCCGGGAGATCCAACGCCAGCGTTAGCGAATCACCCGGGGCTATACTCTGCGCATCGCCGTACTGGGGCGTCAGCTGATTGTTGTCATCATAAACCCGGTAGCAGAGCCGCACGTTTAACGCGGATGTGTTATCCGGTGGCGCAATCAGGGTGGCCTGAAGACGCTGGCCTGGGTAGATAAGTGGGGTAGCCATTAAATCGTAGCTGCGCATTTCCACGATTTCAGGCGGGGTAAAGGTTTGCGTGGTCACGCTGGCGTGAAGTCCGGGCGAAAGATGGCGATAGTGCAGACTCAACATCTGCCGCCCCAGGTGCGCCTCATTCTTAACCTCAACCGCGGCCGCATTTTCTTCATTAAGCCAGCGGAAACCCTGCACGCTGCCCGGTAGTGAGAAATGGTACTGCGCGCCGGATTTTTTGGCTTCAGGGCGCGGCAGACCGGCAATCTGGTGTCCCAGCCCGACCAGGTAATCGGTGATCCGCACGGCGTTGTTTATGGAGAACCCCCCGTCGGCTGAGGAGATCAGCATTCTGTCCGCCAGCGGCCCGCGCCAGTCCGGGCCTGCGTCAATACCCTGGAGTCCCAGCATAATGCCGGACAGACAGCCGACATTCCCCGCATTGCAGTCAGTGTCCCATCCTGACGTATTGACAATGCACTGGGCCTGCTGGAAGTCGTCCGGCGCGTAAAGGATCGCCATAATCATCAGCGCATGATTAGGGATGATGTGACAATTGCTGGGATATTTGTGATAGCCATAGTTGTCGTCGATTCGCTGGCGGGTCGTCTGCCAGTCGTTATCTTCCCGTCGCCAGCGACGGATATCGCCAACCAACTGGGCTATTTGCGACTCTGCCGGGATCACGGATAGTCCGACGTCAATAAGCTGTTCGATCTCCTGGCAGATAAAGGCCTGTGATTCCATCGCCGCCCAGAGCATAGCGGCATACACCGCTTCACCGTCATGGCTCACGCTGGCGGCATTTTTGGCAAGTTCTGCCGCCAGACGGGGTTGTCCCGGTGCGACAAGCGCCCAGCTATCAATAAAGATTTGTGCGCCAATCTGTTCGGCAATCGTTTTCCCGTTGGTCGCAATGGCTCCGCTTAGCGGAGCCGGAATGCCTTTTTTGAGATTCAGCCAGGCGGTGTGTTCCGTCGAATTACCGTTGCCGCCCCACCAGAGAATGGTGCGCTTATCAATGATGTAATTAAGCCAGCAGTGCCCCATCTGATCCGCGCTCAGATCCGGCGGCAGGGCATAATCTTCCAGTGCGCGGATAAAGGTAAAGGTTCCGGCGACATCATCGTCGGTGACAACCAGCGGACGGTTAAATTTTTCGTGGACGTAATACTGGATCGGCCCCAGCTCCTGCATAATTTTTTCGTAGGTCCACCCTTCGAAAGGGCGGCCAAGGTAGACGCCGATTAGCTTCCCCAATACCCCTGCATAAACGCGCGACTCATAATCTGAAGGCAATTCCATCTGTTTGATCCTTGTGTGGTGTTTTATCAGCCGGTCAGGCGGATTCTCTTTTTACCAGGCCCCAGGGCATTTCTGTGGTGCTGCCCTGGAGCGGCGCGGTGATATCAGTTTGCGCCAGGAGGAGGGCGGCCGCTTTTTGCCCAAGCTGCTCCGGGTACTGGGCGATAGTGGTCAGGGAAGGGGTCACCAGCCCGGCGGCGGGAATATCATCGAAACCCATCACCGCAAGCTGCTCCGGGATAGTGATGCCTTTCTCCCTTGCGGCACGCATCACGCCGATAGCCATTAAATCGTTGGCGGCGAAAATCGCATCCGGGAGCGTGCCGTCATTAATCAGCTGCATCGCGATCTGATAGCCGCTCTGTTCGTTAAAACCTGGCAGAATTTTGATGCGCGGAAGGCGGCCGGCCTGGGTCATCGCCTGGCGATATCCTTCCACTCTGGCAGGCTCAGGACCGCCAGCGCTGGCGATCATCGTGATATTTTGGTGCCCCTGTGCCAGCAGATATTCGACGGCGCTGCGCGCGGCAGCGGCGTTGTCGATATAAACATTATGCAGCGGTAGCGGGCCGCTTTTTTTCATCCTGGCTTCAATACGTGCAATCGGGATCCCTGCCTGAAGATACGGGGCAAAATCTTTCATCCCGACGTTAAAAAATGTCCCTACCACGGCGTCGACCCGCCCCTGCGCTGACCAGCGCAAAAAATGCAGCTCTCTTTCCCGTAATCCATCGGTGCTGGCCACGATCGCATCGTAGTGATACCTATCCGTCACCGACTGGACACCACGGACGAGCGAGGCATAAAAAGGGTTGGCGATATCCGGCACGATGCAGGCGATCGACATGGTTTTATTGGTTTTCAGCGCTTGTGCAAAACGGTTCGGTATATATCCCAGCTGATTAGCCGCTTGCTCAACCCGGATCACTGTCTCCTGTGGGTAGGTGTGATTTCCTTTGGTGAGTACCACGGATACCACCGCCTGTGAAACGCCAGCCAGGGCCGCGACGTCTTTCTGTGTGATGCGTTTTGTCATTTATTTATCAACTTATACGTATAACCTGCATCTTTGAATAATGGGACACCCGGTAGCTGTCAATAAAAACCTTATAAAGTGAGTGTATTTGTGTGGAAAATCCGAGGACGGTCACATCAACGACGGAGAGTGAATTCAGGAGCTCGAACGTTCTGTTTGCAGAGCGAATTAATGACGTTCGAGAATTAATTTGTTTTGCGAATGCAAAGACAATTATTAAGGGTTGAATTATATATATAATAATAAAATTGAAGATATCTATATGTATATAAAGTGTTTTTTATTGTTTTTGTGAATTTTTTTACTCCCAAAGCAAAATGTAACAGAAAACAAGAAAATATGTGCGGTTGCTCATACTATTACATACTCGTTACAGAAAGAGATTGATAATTCGCGTCGCGAAAAATAGTCTATTCATTGTAGTCACTGAGGTTTTCTCAGCGCTACTTTTTTAATTTTTGTTTTTTCGCTGTCCGCTTTTGTCGGCAGCATTTTATACCCAATGGATTTCGAGTTGCATCAAGGCGGAGACGCAGCGCGTGCGCTGTCCCCGAAGGGGCGAGGCCAAAGGCCGAGTAAAGCCAACACCGATGCAGCTTGAAAAACGAAGGGTTATACGTCAAAGAGGATTAACATATGCGTACGTTTAGTGGCAAACGTAGTACGCTGGCGCTGGCTATCGCCGGTATCACAGCAATGTCGGGTTTCGTTGTCGCTCCCCAGGTACACGCCGAAGGATTTATTGATGACTCAACCTTAACCGGCGGCATCTATTACTGGCAGCGTGAGCGTGACCGTAAAGATGTGACCGATCACGACAAATACAAAACCAACCTTTCTCACTCCACCTGGAACGCTAACCTCGACTTCCAGTCCGGTTATGCGGCTGATATGTTTGGTATTGATATCGCAGCATTTACCGCTATTGAAATGAACGAAAGTAGCGAAAGCGGCCATCCAAACGAAATTGCATTCTCGTCAAAAAATAAAGGCTATGATGAAGATTACTCCGGCGATAAGAGCGGAATTAGCCTTTATAAAGCAGCAGCCAAATTTAAATTTGGCCCAACCTGGGCGCGCACCGGTTACATTCAACCAACCGGACAGACTCTGTTGGCTCCGCACTGGAGCTTTATGCCAGGTACCTATCAGGGTGCTGAAGCCGGAGCCAACTTCGACTATGGTGATGCTGGTGCACTGAGCTTCTCCTATATGTGGGCCAACGAATATAAAGCACCATGGCACACTGAAGTCGATAAATTCTATCAGGCTGATAAAAAGACCAGCGTAGATTATCTGCACTCAATCGGCGCGAAATATGACTTCAAAAATAACCTGTTGCTGGAAGCCGCATTTGGTCAGTCTGAAGGCTACGTCGATCAGTACTTCGCAAAAGCCAGCTATAAATTCGATTTAGGCGGTAACCCGTTTACCACCAGCTATCAGTTCTACGGTGCGCGCGACAAAGTTGATGATCGCACCGTGAACGATATTTATGACGGTACGGCCTGGCTGCAGGCGCTGACCTTTGGCTACAAAGTGGCGGAAGTGGTTGACCTGCGTCTGGAAGGGACCTGGGTTAAAGCGGACGGGCAGCAGGGGTACTTCCTGCAGCGTATGACCCCGACCTACGCCTCATCAAACGGTCGCCTGGATATCTGGTGGGATAACCGTTCCGACTTCAACGCCAACGGCGAAAAGGCTGTCTTCTTCGGCGCAATGTATGACCTGAAGAACTGGAATTTGCCGGGCTGGGCAGTGGGCGCGTCCTACGTTTACGCATGGGATGCCAAGCCATCAACCTGGCAGATCAATCCGGATGCGTACTACGACAAAAACCGGACTATCGAAGAATCTTCTTACAGCCTGGATGCGGTCTATACCCTGCAAGAGGGTCGTGCGAAAGGCACCATGTTTAAACTGCACTTCACCCAGTACGACAACCATTCAGACATTCCGAGCTGGGGCGGTGGTTACGGCAACATCTTCCAGGATGAGCGCGATGTGAAATTCATCGTTATTGCTCCGTTCACCATCTTCTAATGCCAACAGCGGCAGGCCGGGCGCCTGCCGCATCGTTGAGGAAAGTGCTATGAAAAAACTGATACTCATCGCTGTTATGGCATCCGGGCTGGTGGCTTGCGCACAATCCCCGGCACCAAAAGAAGACAGTCGTCTGAAAGAAGCCTACAGCGCGTGCATTACTACTGCGCAAGGATCGCCGGAGAAAATCGAAGCCTGCCAAAGCGTGTTGAATGTGCTGAAGAAAGAAAAGCAGCATCAGCAGTTTGCCAATGAAGAAAGCGTACGCGTACTGGATTATCAGCAATGCATCCAGGCCACGCGCACGGGTAATGGTCAGTCCGTTAATGCTGATTGCGACAAGGTCTGGCAGGAAATTCGTAGCAAGAATACTGCGCAGTAAATCGAAAAATGAAACAGACAACGGGCGGAGAGTTTTCCGCCCGTTTGCATTTCAGGGTTTATATTCCACCGGTTGATAACTCCGACTCAGCCGGACAAACAGCATTGCCGTGGCGGCGAGCCCGCAAAGTGCCGCACACATCAGCCACCACCCCGGTGAGCTTTTATCCCCGGTTAGCTGGACCAGCGCTGTGGATATGACTGGCGTAAGGCCGCCAAAAATCGCCGTGGCAAGACTGAATGCCAGTGAAAAACCCACCGTACGCACATAGACAGGCATCACCTCGGTGAGTGCGGCGACCATTGCCCCGTTGTACATACCAAAAAAGAACGAGAACCAAAGCAGGACCAGCGTCATGCGCGTGAAATCTGGCGCGGCGGTGAGCCAGTGCATAACCGGCCAGGTGGTGATTAGTGCAAGGATGGTAATCCCCATCAACACCGGACGACGACCAATTCGGTCAGAAATCGCCCCGCCAATCGGCAGCCAGATAAAATTAGAAATACCGACCAGCATGGTGACGATCAGGCTGTCGCGAGCGCTCAGGTGAAGTACAGCTCTACCATAGGTCGGTGTGTAAACGGTAATAAAGTAGAACGTCGTTGTGGTCATCGCCACCAGCAGCGTACCCGCAGCGATGAGACGCCAGTTTTTGATGATGGTAGTAAAAATTTCCCTGGTGTCGGGACGGTGCGTACGTTGTAAAAAGGCGTCTGTTTCCTGAAGCGAGCGGCGGAGCACGAAGATCAAAGGAATAATCATGCAACCAATAAAGAATGGAATACGCCAGCCCCATTCAGAGATCTCATCGTGTCCCAGGGTGGCGTTCAGGCCGTAACCAATCAGAGCTGCCACCACAATGGCGACCTGTTGACTGGCGGACTGCCAACTGGTGTAGAAGCCTTTATTGCCAGGGGTGGCGATTTCAGAAAGATAAACCGAGACGCCGCCCAGCTCCACCCCTGCAGAAAAGCCCTGTAATAATCGACCGAGTAATACCAGGACAGGGGCCAGCAGACCAATACTGTGATAACCGGGTACCAGGGCAATCAGCAGGGTACCGCAGCCCATAATCGCCAGCGTCACCATCAGTCCTTTACGGCGACCAATTCTGTCGATGTAAGCACCCAGCACAATTGCGCCAACAGGCCGCATTAAGAAACCTGAACCAAACACGGCGAAAGTTAACATTAGCCCGGCAAATTCACTCTCTGCAGGAAAGAAGGTCTTTGCGATATAGGTGGCGTAAAAACCGAACAGAAAAAAGTCAAACTGTTCGAGGAAATTACCGCTGGTTACCCGCAGTATTGCGCCGAAAGTTCCGGCGCGCGATGGTTGTTGTGTCATTGGGTTTGCTCCACTGTCTTATCATAATATTTATAGAGGTAAGAGTTTGCGGGTTAGTCGCCTGCGACCCCCGCCTGTTTGCCGCGCCGTTTCTCAATCGCCCACTTGAGTAAGGCTGCGCAGCGGTAAAATCCGTGGGCAAATTTTCCATAAGGAATGGTCAGAAAGAGCGCCATGACCACGCCGAGGTGAATGGCGAGCAAAATAGCCATCCAGGAGGTGTCTCTTCCCGCCAGCAGCGCTAAACCGGTCAGACTGGTCAGGAGCAGCAGCAAAATAAAACCGCGATCCATCGGTTTTTGCCGTGCGTCGCCATGCAGCGGTGAGCGCTTAAAATTGAGCCATAGCAAGCCAGCCGGGCCGACAGTCAGGCCAATGCCGCCCAACGTGCCCAACATTACCGGAACGCTGAAGAACGGATAGGGCGCTTCTATACCTGCAAAGTAGTGATAGCCCGTTGCCACCACGGTGGCGGCAAAGCAGAGCATAAAACCGTAGAAGGTGAAGTGATGGAAACGGCGGCGCATCAGGGTGAAGGCATCATCTGCTTCGTTACAACCTTTGCCATGCCCACCATCGAGATACTTCAGCGTCAGCGCATTGTGCGAGGCTTCAGCAATTTCAGCGGAACGCGGTACACCCGGAGAGATTTCGCGCCAGAAGCGCAGAACACCCGCCATCAGCAGACCTATCGCCAGAATAAATACCGAACCAAACATCCATGCGAGCAGGTTATGCGGGAAAATCTGATAAAAATCCCCGGCCAGCGGAGGATGGAATAACGAGCCCTTTAAACTCATGGCGAGGAGTAAAAACAGGATCAGACCGAAAACCAGCGCCAGCGTCACGGTGATGCCTGCGCGACGATAAAGCGCGCCAAAGGTGGCGGGTTGCGCGTAGTGCTGATAGGTTTCGAGCCGCACTTCCGCCATCGCCTTCGGTACGTTGATGGCAAATTCATGGGGTGGGGCATACTGACACGCGTGCAGGCAGGCGCCGCAGTTATGGCACAAGTTAGCCAGATAATTGATATCCGCTTTACCGAATTCCAGGCGCTGAGTCATTGCCGGGAACACGGCGCAAAAACCTTCACAATAGCGGCAGGCGTTACAGACCTGCATCACACGTTCAACTTCTGCTTCCGGCTCGGTGATAATTTGTGCTTCGATGATCAGTTTCTCAAGCTGCTTCATGACGTGCCTCCTTTCGTGCTGCCAGCGCGGCTTCTTTTCCGGCAATGCGGCCAAAGGTTGTCCCGATCGACATGCCCACGCCAGCGGTGTAACCCTTGCCCAACACGTTGCCCGCCATCATCTCTCCGGCGACGAACAGGTTGCGGCTTGGCTGCCCGGCAAAGTGTACGGCAGCGCGTTCGTTCACTTTTAACCCAAGATAGGTGAAGGTGATCCCTGGCCGCAGGGCATAGCCGTAGTAAGGTGGCTGGTCCAGCGGTCGCGCCCAGTGTGTTTTCGCGGGGGTTAACTTCTTCGTCGTGCAGTTGTCCAGGACGGTATGATCGAACTGACCTGGCTGGCAGGCGTTGTTGTACGCCGTCACAGTGTGGGTAAAGCGTTCGGCATCCAGCCCCAACTGATGCGCCAACTCCGCCAGCGTATTCGCCTGTGCGCCGGGGAATACCGGTGGCATAAAGTGGTCGATGGCTTTACTGTCGATAATGGAATAGCCAATCTGTCCTGGCTGTTGGGCGACCAGGCGTCCCCAAATGGCGTAGCGTTTGGGCCAGAAATCTTCGCCTTCATCATAAAAACGTTCTGCGTCACGGTTGACTACTATGCCGAGTGAAACGCAGTCCACGCGGGTGCAAATCCCGCCGTCATATAATGGCGCTCTGGCATCAATGGCTACGCAGTGTGACTGGGAGGGGTCGCCGATGATGTCCGCCCCGGCATCCATCATAAATTTAAGCAGTACGCCCTGATTAAAGCGCGTGCCGCGAATCAGGAAGTTATCCGCAGGCCACTCGCCGCGGGCGTTTTCTCCCCAGGCTTCGCGCAGCCATTCGCGGTTTGACTCAAATCCGCCAGCGGCAAGCACGCAGGACTTAGCGGTTATGCGCTCTTCGCCTGCCAGCGCTGCCACAAACTCACCGTTATGCAGTTCAAGCGCCTGCACCGGCGTGTTGTAGCGGATTTGCACGCCTAACTTTTCTGCGCTGCGATAATAGGCATTCACGAGGGCTTTCCCGCCCCCCATAAAAAAGGCGTTGGTTCGCGCTACGTGTAAAGCACCGGAGAGAGGAGGTTGAAAATTAACGCCGTGTTGGCGCATCCAGTCGCGGCATTGTGAAGAGGTGCGGATCACCAGACGCGCCAGGGCTTCGTTAGTATTTCCCTCGGTGACGCGCCGCAGATCCTGCCAGAACTCCTCTTCAGGATAGCTTTCCACCAGCACATCCTGCGGCGCGTCATGCATACAGCGCAGATTACGCGTGTGTTGAGAATTTCCTCCGCGCCATTCCCGTGGAGCCGCTTCGAGCAAGAGTACCGAAGCTCCTTGCTCACGGGCGGTTAGGGCAGCACATAACGCGGCATTGCCACCGCCAATCACCAGAACATCAACCATCGTATACTCCATTACCATTTAACTAATTGTTAAATTTGTAATTGAAATGTATACGCACAGCTTGTGCAGGCGCTATGACGAAGTGCTAAAGAGGGCTTTAGTTATTGTAAAGGATGGCGCCTGGCCAGCTTCCTGCTTCCACCAGTTGATGCATCACTTTCGTTAGTACGACGCGGGCGGCGAGGCCCGCGGGGGTGAGCTCATCATCAGAAAGGCTGGCCAGAAAGTTGGGGCGACTGAGTATTGGATTATGGACGCCGATCACTCTTAGCGTCTCTTTATCTAGATGGGAAATCGCCGCGCCGGGCTGGAGAGTAGCGCCGATTCCACTGCGAACGGCGCGCATTAGCAGCGCCAGACCATCAATTTCTGTAGCGATCTCAATGCGCAGCGCGTGTTCCTGACAAATTGCTTCCAGCCTGCCGCGCAGACCGTGGCCTGGGCTAGGCATTATCAATGGGATACTTGCCAACTGGGCTGGCGCAATATTGTCATCGGCAATATCGGCCAGTAAGGCATGAGTCCCAATCAAAAACAGGCGCTCTTCGAGAATCGGTCTGGCGCTCCAGCGCAGGATCTTTTCTTTTTGAAATACCACGGCCAGATCAATCTGGCGGGTATTAATCATCCGTTCCAGGTTGCCAGAGAGGCTTTCCACCACATGCAGGCGGACATCACTATAGCTTTCCCGCATGGCGTTAATAAAAGGCATGCCGAGAACGGAAGCGGTACTGGGGGCCATACCGACGCTGACGTGCCCGGAAAGCCGGGACTCTCGCGCGGCGAGGATTGCATCGTCTGCGTGGCGGAGCGCCAGCTGCGCCTGGGAGTAAAAAGCCAGTCCGGCGCTGGTGGGCGTCACGCCACGCGAGGTGCGCTGCAGCAGGCGAATAGCGAGTTCGTTTTCCAGGCGGGACATTTGCTGGCTGAGTGCCGAAACCCCAATATTGAGATCGAGCGCCGCGCTACCCATGCTGCCGGTTTCTACAATGCGAACAAAATAGCGTAGCTGGCGAAGTTCCATTTCGACTCTCCGGGAAGGGACTATTGATTTTACATTAAAGCAACACAGGAGTGGAGGGAAGGGGAAAAGGGGGGGAATAACGCCCATAAAAAAAGCCAACCGAATGGTTGGCTTTTCAGAAAGCATCACATTATTTACCGTCGTGAGCATGCTCATCTTCGCGGCAATCGCCTTCGGCGCAGTGACCGTAAAGATAGAGGCTATGGTTGGTTAAACGAATACCATGTTTAGCCGCAATCTCACGCTGGCGCGCCTCGATGGAATCATCGCTGAACTCGACCACTTTGCCGCAGTCGAGGCAGATGAGGTGATCGTGATGATGCTGTTGAGTCAGTTCGAAGACGGATTTACCACCTTCAAAATTATGGCGGGTCACGATACCGGCATCATCAAACTGGTTCAGCACGCGATACACGGTCGCCAGACCAATTTCTTCACCCATATCGATCAGACGTTTGTATAAGTCTTCCGCACTGACGTGATGGTTATCCGGTTCCTGAAGAACTTCCAGAATTTTTAAACGAGGAAGCGTTACTTTCAGGCCAGCCTTCTTTAATGCGGTATTGTTGTCAGTCATGCGGAATCTGTCCTGTAGCTAAACGATTCACTTCATTAACAGAAGTGACAGAAATTGCACTTGAGATAATGCGATTCATTATAGAACTGCCATGGCTAAATGAAAACTGCAAGTCTCTGGCATATATTGTTAATCAAAACGTGGTATCGCCGACAAACACACTGTGCAATACCCGATTGGCATCCGGCCATTGTACAGGGTCAGACGAAAAAGTTACAAATTTGTAGCAATTATTTTGATTGGTTTTATCTATTGATGTGGCGCAGATGGAAATCTGCGCCACACAAAATCAGGCATTGATGATTTCGTCGAGGTGCAGCTCCTCAGAGATCTGCTTAACCCATTTTTCTACGCGTTCGGCGGTCAATTCAGGCTGGCGATCTTCATCAATGGCCAGACCCACAAAGTGGTCGTCGTCAGCCAGGCCTTTGGACGCTTCAAAGTGATAACCCGCCGTTGGCCAGTGACCGACGATGGTTGCGCCGCGTGGTTCGATGATGTCGCGAATTGTACCCAACGCATCGCAGAAATATTCTGCGTAATCTTCCTGGTCGCCGCAGCCGAACAATGCAACCAGTTTGCCGTTAAAATCAATGTCTTCGAGGGTTGGGAAGAAATCGTCCCAGTCACACTGTGCTTCACCGTAGTACCAGGTTGGAATGCCGAGCAGCAAAATGTCATACCCTTCGAGGTCTTCTTTGCTGCTTTTTGCAATGTCATGTACATCGGCAACGTCTTTACCAAGCTGTTTTTGAATCATTTTTGCGATGTTTTCGGTGTTACCGGTGTCGCTGCCGAAAAAGATGCCAGTGATTGCCATGAGTAAAATAACCTCTTGAAACTTATTGAAATGGTGGTGGCGCATTGCCCACGGATAAGGGCAATCATAGCAGAACAGTCAGGCATGCGGAAACAGCAAACACGCAGGACTGCACTCTGTGCTACACGATTTATGATTTAGAGCAGAAATTCAGACTAAGCCTGACCGCGCAATGCGCTGAGTTGGTTCATCAGCATCTCTTCGATGAGTTCACTGCGACTCATGTTGCGCGCCTCGGCCAGCTCGTTCAGAGCGTCAACAGCATCAGCGTTCAGTTTCAGTTCGACACGCTTAAGCCCGCGAACTTTATCGCGTTTAAGCTGATTACGTTTGTTAATACGTAACTGTTCATCACGCGAGAGCGGATTAGTTTTGGGTCGTCCCGGGCGACGCTCCTGCGCGAACAGATCTAATGTCGTACGGTCCGTTTGTTCTTTGGCCATGATCTTGGTGACTTCGGGGAAACAATCAGCCAGGCGTCTGCCCGGATGGATAGCCCGCCATAATACATCAGCAGGGGAGACACGCCAACGCCCACGCGCGTAATCACGCGCAGACGCTGAGTTTTTAATCAGTTAGCCTGTTCGCTCAGATAACGACGGATGGCGCGCAGTACCGCCTCCGGTTTTTCCGCATGCACCCAATGGCCCGCGCCTGCAATAACGTGCGCCCGAGCCTGCGGGAATTGCGCCAGCAGTTGTTCGCGATACGCTTCGGTTACATAAGGTGAGTTGCCTCCGGGGATAAACAGCGCCGGGTGTTCCCACGCCGGGATGGTCTCCCAGCCGACAATATGAGGATATTGCTCCCACAGCACGGGAACATTAAAGCGCCATTCGCCGTCCACGAAGGATTTGAGCAGAAACTGGATCACGCCTTCCTCTTGCAGATGCTGGCGCATGACGCTCGCCGCCTGCTGACGCGAAGAGGACTGCGCGTCAGTTACTGCGTTAATGGCAGCAAAAATCTCATCGTGACGGCGAACATGATAGTCAACGGGAGCAATGTCGATGGCTACCAACCGTTCGACACGTTCCGGGGCCAACGCGGTTAACGCCATGACGGCTTTGCCCCCCATCGAGTGACCAATAAAGATCGCTTTTTCGATCTGTTGATCGTCCAGCGTATCCAGCAGATCTTGCGCCATGGCCGTATAATTCATCTCAGGTGAACGCGGGGAGAGGCCATGATTTCGCATATCAACCTTGATGATATCGTGATCGGCCACCAGATCGCGCGCCAGGATCCCCAGGTTATCCAGACTGCCAAACAGGCCGTGCACCAGGACGATGGGAGAATTATTGTGCAGGTTTTGCGCAGATTGCGCTCGGATATTCAATTTCATGGCAAAGTTCTTTTTTTCACACTCACGGGTTAGGGTATCATGTTGACCATTCTGCCACATGGCTGCAACAACTACGGTTACTCTGAGTTTTGCCAGCCACCAGGCTTGACGCTATCCGCTGTTGGGATTTGCCTTTACACTACGCGTGTTGACCCCAACAACTTGTATTCAGCTAAACACTGCACTGGATTAAGATGAAAACGATTGAAGTTGATGATGAACTCTATAGCTATATTGCCAGCCACACCAAGCATATCGGCGAGAGCGCATCCGACATTTTACGGCGTATGTTGAAGTTTTCCGCCGCATCACAGCCTGTCACTCCGGTAGTAAAAGAAGTCCGCGCTGTGCAAGCTGTCGTGGAAGCGAAGCCGGTTAACCCCGTAAAAGATAAAGTGCGCGCGATGCGTGAACTGCTGCTGTCCGACGAATATGCGGAGCAGAAGAAAGCAGTAAATCGCTTTATGCTGGTGCTGTCTACACTCTATTCACTGGATCAAAACGCGTTCGCCGAAGCAACGGAATCGTTGCATGGTCGTACGCGCGTTTATTTTGCAGCAGATGAACAGACGCTGCTGAAAAATGGTAATCAAACCAAACCGAAACACGTGCCAGGCACGCCGTACTGGGTGATCACCAATACCAATACCGGCCGTAAATGCAGCATGGTTGAGCACATCATGCAGTCAATGCAATTCCCTGCGGAATTGATTGAAAAGGTTTGCGGAACAATTTAATCCTTGCATTAGAAGGACCAGGCAATGGCAATCCACAACCGTGCAGGTCAACCTGCGCAACAGAGTGATTTGATTAACGTCGCCCAACTGACGGCACAGTACTATGTACTGAAACCAACGGCAGGGAACGCTGAGCACGCCGTCAAGTTCGGTACGTCCGGACATCGCGGCAGTGCAGGTCGTCATAGTTTTAACGAGCCGCATATTCTGGCAATCGCTCAGGCGATTGCTGAAGAACGTGCGAAAAACGGGATCACTGGCCCGTGCTATGTGGGCAAGGATACCCACGCGCTGTCTGAACCGGCTTTTATCTCTGTACTGGAAGTGCTGGCAGCGAACGGCGTGGACGTCATCGTGCAGGAAAATAACGGCTTTACGCCAACCCCTGCCGTGTCGAATGCTATCCTGGTCCACAACAAAAAAGGCGGCCCGCTGGCTGACGGCATTGTGATCACGCCGTCCCACAATCCGCCGGAAGATGGTGGCATTAAATACAACCCGCCAAACGGTGGTCCGGCAGATACTAACGTCACCAAAGTGGTGGAAGACAGGGCTAACGCTCTGCTGGCTGATGGTCTGCAAGGCGTGAAGCGTATGTCGCTGGATGCTGCGCTGGCATCTGGTCATGTAAAAGAGCAGGACCTGGTTCAGCCGTTTGTTGAAGGACTGGCCGACATCGTCGACATGGCGGCGATCCAGAAAGCGGGCCTGACGCTGGGCGTCGATCCGCTTGGCGGTTCCGGTATCGAATACTGGAAGCGTATTGCCAAGCACTACAACCTGAACCTGACTATCGTTAACGATCACGTTGATCAGACTTTCCGCTTTATGCATCTCGACAAAGATGGCGCAATCCGTATGGACTGCTCCTCCGAGTGCGCGATGGCGGGACTGTTGGCGCTGCGTGACAAGTTCGATCTGGCCTTTGCCAACGATCCGGACTACGACCGTCACGGTATCGTCACCCCGGCGGGCCTGATGAATCCGAACCACTACCTGGCAGTGGCGATCAACTACCTGTTCCAGCATCGTCCTCAGTGGGGCAAAGACGTTGCCGTCGGTAAGACGCTGGTATCTTCGGCGATGATTGACCGCGTAGTGAATGATTTAGGGCGTAAACTGGTCGAAGTTCCGGTTGGCTTTAAGTGGTTCGTTGACGGTCTGTTTGACGGCAGCTTTGGCTTTGGTGGTGAAGAGAGCGCGGGCGCTTCTTTCCTGCGCTTTGACGGTACACCGTGGTCGACCGACAAAGACGGCATCATCATGTGCCTGCTGGCGGCAGAAATTACCGCAGTGACCGGTAAGAATCCGCAAGAGCACTACAACGAACTGGCAGCCCGCTTCGGCGCGCCAAGCTACAACCGCCTGCAGGCAAGCGCGACCTCCGCGCAGAAAGCGGCGCTGTCTAAGCTGTCTCCGGAAATGGTGAGTGCCAGCACGCTGGCGGGCGACCCGATCACGGCACGTCTGACGGCGGCACCGGGTAACGGTGCTTCTATCGGCGGTCTGAAGGTGATGACTGACAACGGCTGGTTTGCTGCGCGTCCGTCAGGTACTGAAGACGCCTATAAAATCTACTGCGAGAGCTTCCTTGGTGAAGAACATCGCAAGCAGATCGAAAAAGAAGCCGTTGAGATTGTCAGCGAAGTGCTGAAAAACGCGTAAGTCTTGTTTGTACTGACGCGTTTTGTAGGCCCGGTAAGCGTTAGCGCTACCGGGCTTTTTTATGCCAGGATTTAACTATGCTTATTTTTCAGTTCAAAACGCGGTGATACCAGGCCATACAGCGTCCAGCCGAGGAAGGTCACGATAGAACCATAAAGCATTGCTTCTTCGCCAGAGGAGTAGAGCGCATAGAAGCTGTACAATGCGCCAACAAACGCCACGAAGTTCGCCGGTTTCGCTTTTGACGACGGAACATTCGCCATTTTTTGAATAATTACCAGCGCGGCCATCGACAGAATATACGGAATGATGTTCGTTACCACCGCCAGGTTGACCAGCACGTTGAACTGACTGTTCAGTGACGGGCTGATAGTCATCAGCGATAAACCACTCTGGATGATCACGATAGCCAGCATCCCCTGTACCGGCGCGTCTACTTTGGTCACGCGAGAGAAGATTTTAGGGAAGTAACCCCCATCAGCCGACGATTTGAATACCTGAGCGATAGTGAACTGCCAGCCCAGCAGTGAACCGCAGCAGGACATCACCATCAGCGCCATGATCACCTTACCGACTTCCGGGGTGAACATTTGTGCGAAGGCTAAACCGAACGGTGCCGTAGAGTTAGCCAGATCCATATTCGGCACAATCCCGGCTATCACGTTGGTGGAGATGATGTAAATCACCGCAGCGCCCAGCGTACCGCCCAATACGGCGATGGGCACGTTGCGTTCCGGGTTGTCTACCACTTCAGCGTTGGCGCAGGCCGATTCCAGACCCAGAAAAGCCCACAAGGTCATCGCAATGGAAGAGCCGACAGCCGTGAAGAACGGGACGTGGTGTGGATTCCAGGAGTTAGCGTACAGCGTCGGACTGAACCAGAACCAGCCGATGATACACAGACCGACAACCGGAATAATGACGCCCCAAACGGTGATGCTGCTGATCTGCCCGGTAATGCGCGCCCCGCCAAAGTTAGCCACGGTACAGATCCACAGTACACCAATGGTTGCCAGGCCAATCTGCACCGGCGTCAGTGTGGCGCCAAACAGCTCGGTACCGTAGCCAACGGCAGAGATGGCGATAGCCACGTTGGCGATTAACAGCGAAACGCCATAAGTGTAGTTCGCCATAAAGTTACCGGATTTGCCAAAGGCGTATTCAGCGTAACCCCCCATACCGCCAGATTTACGGCTGAACATACCGCATTTTGCGAAGGCCCAGGCCAGCGCCATTGAACCGACAGCAGTCACCAGCCACGAGATGATCGAGATAGTACCGACTTCCGCAAGCTTGGTGGGCAACATGATGATTCCGGATCCCATCATATTAACCATGGTCAGGATAGTGAGCTGGACGACGCCCATTTTGTTGGATTTGGCTTTGCTCATAACATTTCCCCTTTCAACAGAGCGGGTTGCGCGCTTTGTTGCTTTATCACGTAGCACCACACCTGTTTACGACCGTCGTGTTCTTCGATGTAGACACCCTGGAGTTCAGGCGCAAAACCCGGTAGCAAATTGATTCCTTCTTCCAGTGCGCTGAAGTAACGTAATACTGAACCGCCCCAGATTTCACCCGGAACCACACACAGCACGCCCGGAGGATAAGGCAGCGCGCCTTCTGCCGCGATGCGACCTTCAGCGTCCGGCAGACGCACCAGTTCAACTTCACCACGCAGATATGCATAATTGGCATCCTGGGGATTCATGCTGACGCGCGGGAAATGTGCCTTACGGAACATCTCTTTCTGTAGCTGCTTCACGTTGTGACGCGCATACAAATCGTGCATCTCCTGGCACAGCTGGCGCAGGGTGTAACCGGCGTAACGGGCTTCATGCTGCTTGTAGATCGAGGGCAGAACCTCGGCTAGCGGGGCATCGGCTTCCAGCAGTTTTTCGAAACGTACCAGCAGGGCGACAAGCTGCTGCAACTTCGCCATATCTTCTGCGGGGGTCAGCAGGAACAGGATGGAGTTGAGGTCGCATTTTTCGGGCACCACACCATTTTCGCGCAGGAAGTTAGCCAGAATGGTAGCCGGAACGCCGAAGGTATCGTATTCGCCGTTACGCGCATTAATACCCGGAGTGGTGAGCAGCAATTTGCATGGATCCACAAAGTACTGGTGTTCGGCATACCCTTCAAAAGCATGCCAGTGTTCACCTGGGACAAAATGGAAGAAACGCAGGTCGCTGGCGATTTCAGCGGTGGGATAAGCCTGCCACGGTTTACCTTCTACTATCTCCGGCACGAATGGGCGGATATGGTGGCAGTTTTCCAGGATCAACTTACGAGTATCAATTCCGTTGACGACGCAGTCCATCCACATGTTGCGCCCGCTGACGCCTTCATGCATTTTGGCGTTGATGTCCAGTGCGGCAAAGAGCGGATAGAACGGGCTGGTGGAGGCGTGCATCATGAACGCGTTATTCATTCGTTTATGAGGCACGTAGCGAGACTGGCCTTTAATATGGCTGTCTTTTTTGTGGATCTGCGAAGTCTGAGAGAAGCCTGCCTGTTGTTTGTGCACTGACTGGGTGACCAGAATGCCGGGGTCATTTTCGTTAAGATCCAGCAACAGCGGAGAGCAATCGGCCATCATCGGAATAAACTGCTCATAGCCAACCCACGCGGAGTCAAACAGGATGTAGTCGCACAGATGACCGATCTTATCCACCACCTGACGGGCGTTATAGATTGTGCCGTCGTAGGTACCTAACTGAATCACGGCCAGACGGAACGGACGCTCATCTTTCGAACGTTGTGGCGCAACTTCACTCACCTGTTCACGTAGATAGCCTTCTTCAAAGCAGTGCGCGTCGATCCCGCCGATAAAGCCGTACGGGTTACGCGCGGTTTCCAGATATACCGGCGTTGCCCCGGCCTGCAATAACGCGCCGTGGTGGTTTGACTTGTGGTTGTTGCGGTCGAATAACACCAGATCGCCTGGGGTGAGCAATGCGTTAAGCACCACTTTGTTCGATGAGGAGGTCCCGTTCAGTACAAAGTAGGTCTTATCCGCGTTGAAAACTTTAGCTGCGTGCTGTTGTGCGATGCAGGGAGCGCCTTCGTGAATCAGCAGATCACCCATTGCGACATCGGCATTACACAAATCGGAGCGGAAAAGTGTTTCGCCGAAATATTCGACAAACTGATTACCCGCAGGATGGCGACGGAAAAACTCGCCCCCCTGATGACCAGGACAATCAAAGGCGCTGTTACCCTGATTGACATAGTCGACAAGCGCACGGAAGAACGGCGGACGTAACTGCGTTTCATAATGGCTGGCGGCGGTTTCTAACTGCCGGCCATAAAAGGCGGTACGGGCTTCATTACATTCGAATACACCTGAGATCCGCGGCAGATGTTCAGATGGAACACGTTCTTCATTTTCGGTGGCGATAAAAACAGGAATCCCATAGCCGGTGGCGTCAATTTCATCGAGTTTTCCACGTTCAATATCATTGATGGATAACACGATAGCAGCAACATCAATAAAATTACTTTCATCGATATTTACGCAAGAACGCTGCGTAGAAAAACAATCAGGACAGGAACGGCTTACGGCAATTTTTAATTCTGACATTTTCATCTCTTTATTTTTAGGTAATAGCAGGTCCTCAATTTCTCAAATGAGAAATTGATAACTCCGGAAAAAAAAGCAAAGTCATACCGCTGATAAATAAATCAGTAAATTGCTTTTTTGAAGATGCAATAAACCCTAACCGGTCCGGTCACAGGTAATACAGGGTTATGCAGGGAGAGCACTGCGGATACAGGCGTTAGCCTGCGATACAGAGAGTCAGGAAGACCTGTATACTTGAGTGCCCTTAGTCGGAAGACTAACGGGCATTAAAGAAATGAAAGTCGAAACTGTTGCGGTGGGCAAACATCATAATATGCGTTGTTCGCCTTATATGTGGCATTGTACGGCTATTATTTTCCATTTTAGTTACCTTTACTGGATAAGTGGAAGGTGCGGGTATTTTATCCAGGAAATGGCTATGAACTGTGAAGAAGATCAATAAAAAACGATCGTTTATAAAATATTTAGTCGCCATTTATGCATAGTGCGGGACAAGATGCTGTTTTGTTGTTTATATGTTATTTATTTGTATTTTATTATTTTTTTACAATATTCTACTGGCTGCATAATAAGTATTATGCAGTGGAGTGAGTAATGAAAAATATATTTATTAATTAATCAGAAAAAATGAATAAGAATTCACGGCATAAACCGATAGCCAATTCCGGTTTCGGTCAGAAAATGACGCGGACGGGCCGGGTCCAGTTCCAGCTTCTGGCGCAGGTGTCCCATATAAATACGTAGATAGTGACTATGTTCGACGGCGTTTGGTCCCCAAACCTGATTTAACAACTGGCGTTGCGTCAGTACCTTCCCGGCATTATTTAGCAGAACCGCTAACAGACGAAACTCAATCGGCGTCAAATGAATTTCCTCGTCACCACGGTGAACGAGGCGCGCGGCAATATCCACTTTGACGTTGGAAAAATGTACCACCGGTTCGGGAGACGCACCGCTGGCGTGGCGACGCAATGCCACGCGCAATCTCGCCTGTAGCTCGCCAATACCAAAGGGTTTACTGAGATAGTCATCGGCACCGGCATCCAGCGCAGCAATTTTATCGCTTTCCTCACTGCGGGCTGAAAGCACAATCACCGGAATCGCGCTCCATTGTCGCAGGTCGCGAATAAAATCAATGCCGTCGCCGTCCGGCAGGCCGAGATCGAGAATGATGAGATCGGGTTTTCGCGTGGCGGCTTCCAACAGACCACGTTGCAGCGTTTCCGCTTCATATACACGCAGGCCATCGGCTTCCAGCGCGGTGCGCAGAAAGCGGCGAATGGCATGTTCATCTTCAACAATCAGTACGTTCGTCACATATCCTCATGAAAATCTTCAAGTTCAGGGGGAATTTCCTGGGGCAGTGTAACACGAAAACAGGCTCCTCCCTGCGCGCGATTGTGGACCGAAATAGTACCGCCGTGCACGTCCACAATAGCCTGACAAATTGCCAGCCCCAGCCCAACGCCGGGCACCGATGACTCTTTATTTCCCCGGGAAAATTTGTCAAAAACGCGCTGTTCCATACCCGACGGAATACCCGGCCCGTTATCCCAGACGTCCAGTTGCAGATGTGCGCCATCGACGCTGGCATCAATACCGATTTGCGCCTGTGGACCCGCGTATTTGACGGCGTTTTCCAACAGGTTAATCAGCACCCGTTCAAAGAGCGGACCATCGACGTGAATCAGTGTTAACGGTTCAGGTAACGACAGATTTATCGGGGCAGAGAGACCGGGCTCCAGCATCTGCAGGGCGCTGCCGACCACCTCTTCCAGCGTTAACCACTCCTTCTTAAGATTAAAGCCGCCAGACTGAATTCGCGCCATATCCAGCAGGTTATTAACCAGTCGGGTAGTATTCAGAACGTGCTGGCGAATCTCACTGGCCTGGCGCGCGTGCGGCGATCCCTCGCTGGCCAGATCCAGTGTTAAGATTTCCGCCTGACCGAACAACACCGTCAACGGCGTGCGTAAATCGTGGGACAGAGCAGCGAGCAGGGCGTTGCGAATGCTTTCGCGCTCGCTGGCAAACCGCGCCTGCTCTTCGCTGGCGGTCAGCGTCAGGCGCTCCAGCGCACTGGCTACCAGTAGAGTGAAGGTTTCCAGCAGGCGTTGCTGTTCGGGGATCATAAGCTGGCGTAAATTTCCCGGTTCGACTACCAGCAGCCCATGCGTTTTATCGGCGCTTTTTAACGGTAAAATCTGATACGGCACGCCCGGTAACGTGTCGGTGCCTGCACCGGCCGGTTGCCCTTTGTCAAAGCTCCATTGGGCAATGGCGTCATCCCACGGCGTCATGCCCTGTTGATGGGTGAGCGGGGCCAGCTTGCCGTTCTCACCGGGCAGTAAAACCTGGCTGCGGGCCTGAAACGTTGAAGCGATAAACTGTTCACTGGTGGCGGCGATATCCGTCTGACTCCGACCGACGGCCAGCGCTTTCGACATCTCATACAAATGACGCGTACGCTGTTCACGATAACGCGCTACCCGCGCCTGATAACGCACCCCGGCGGTCAGATTACCAATAACCAGCCCTACCGTTAGCATTACGGCAAAGGTGAGCAGGTACTGAACGTCTGAAACGGCCAGCGTCCCGCGTGGGGCAATAAAGAAGAGATCGAAGCTGGCGACGTTAATAAAGGTTGCCAGTACTGATGGCCAGCGTCCGTAAAAGAGTGCGATAACCACCACACCCAATAAATAGATCATCACCAGGTTGGCGGCGTCAAAGGCCATTAGCCACTGCATGGCGATTAGCGTAATGATGGCGCACAGCGCAACGGCAACCACACAACCCTGAATTTGTACCCGCCATTTATCCTTAAAGGTGCGACTATCAGCCGTTTGCAGCACAGGGCGTGAAGGGGGCTCATCGAGCGCAACAATCATCAGGTCGAGATCCGGTGCGCGATGAGCGAGTTTGTCGGCAAAGGAATCGCTACGCCACCAGCGACGCGAAGTCGGACGCCCGAGCACAATTTTTCCCAGATTATGCTCACGGGCATAGTGGATGACCGCTTTGTCTTCGGCGGGGTCGGAAAGGGTAGCTGTTTCTGCGCCTAACTCCTGAGCCAGCCGCAGAGCGCTTAAAATTGCGCGGCGTTGTTTTTCGGGCAGTCGGTGCAGCGCTGGCGTTTCGACATACACCGCATGCCAGACGCTGCCGAGACGCGCCGCCAGACGTGCGGCGGCGCGTACCAGTTTTTCGCTGCCGGTATTGTGCCCAATGCACAGTAAAATAGCGTCGCGGGTATGCCAGACTTTCTCCTCTCCCGGACGTCCTCGCCAGGCGCGCATCTGATCGTCTACCCGATCAGCCGTGCGGCGCAGGGCAAGTTCACGTAGCGCGATCAGATTACCTTTGCGAAAGAAATGCTCAATTGCTCTTTCTGCCTGACCGGCGATATAAACCTTGCCTTCGTTCAGGCGCTGGCGCAAATCGTCGGGGGGGAGATCGACCAGCACCACATCGTCGGCGGCATCGAAAAAAGGGTCGGGTACGGTTTCACGAACCTGAATGCCGGTAACGCCGCTGACCACGTCATTGAGACTTTCCAGATGCTGCACGTTAACGGTAGTAAAGACATCAATCCCGGCTTCCAGCAGCTCTTCAATGTCCTGCCAGCGCTTAGGATGCCGTGAGCCTGGCGCATTACTGTGCGCCAGTTCATCCATCAAAATGAGCGCCGGACGGCGGGCCAGCGCCGCGTCGAGATCGAACTCATTGATATGGCGGCCGTGACGCGCCTGTCGCTTTAGCGGCAAGATGCTGAGGCCGTCCAACAGCGCGGCGGTCTCTTTGCGTCCATGGGTTTCCACCACGCCAATCAGCACATCTAACCCTTGCGCCCGCAGTCGCTGGGCCTCTGCCAGCATGGCCCAGGTTTTGCCGACGCCAGCACAGGCACCGAAGAAAATTTTCAGTTTTCCCCGGTGCGGGGCCGTGGTCTGCTCCAGCAGGCGATCGGGGTCGGGGCGTAAGGGTTCGTTATGCATGTCCTTTTTCTCAGTGCTTATCCAGCGCTAAATTAAGTTCCACCAGGTTCACCACCGGCTGACCGATAAAACTGACCAACGGCTTTTGCGTATATTGTGCAACCAACCGCGTAACCTCTTCAACGCTGAGGTTGCGAGCCTGCGCCACGCGGGGAATTTGCCAGGCCACCGCGGCTGGCGTCAGGTTGTTATCCAGCCCGCTGGAAGAAGCCGTTACCAGCTCTACCGGGACGGCAGGACTTGCCTGCGGGTTGGCGGCACGCAGTGCGGCAATCCGGCTTTGCAGCTGTTTATCCAGTTCCGGGTTGCTGGCTGCCAGATTACTGCCGCCTGAAGCCATTGGATTATAGGGCATTTCAGCTGTGGCAGACGGACGCCCCTGAAAATAACCGGCAGCGGTAAAATGTTGCCCGATGAGCTCAGAGCCGCGAACAACCTGACCTTCGCTAAGAAGCGAACCGTTAGCCTGGTGGGGAAACCACCACTGCCCCAGCACAGTAGTTAGCAACGGGTAAGCCCCGCCGGTGATAAGCATCAGGAAAATCAATGTTGATAATGCAGGACGTAATCCACTCATCTGAAACCTCACACCAGACCCAGCAGGGTCAGCAGTAAATCAATCGCTTTGATACCGATAAACGGCACAACCAAACCGCCCAGACCATAGATCCACAAATTGCGGCGCAACATCGCGGATGCGGACAAAGGTTTGTAGCTCACGCCTTTTAGCGCCAGCGGGATCAGAAAGACGATAACCAGCGCGTTAAAGATAACCGCGCTGAGGATCGCCGAGTCTGGCGAATGCAGTCCCATCACGTTCAGCGCATTGAGCTGCGGATAGGTGGCGGCGAAGGCGGCCGGGATAATAGCGAAATACTTCGCGACGTCGTTGGCAATACTGAAAGTGGTCAGCGAACCGCGCGTCATCAGCATTTGTTTACCAATGTGCACTACTTCAATCAGTTTGGTGGGGTTGGAGTCGAGATCCACCATGTTACCTGCTTCTTTCGCTGCCTGAGTTCCCGAGTTCATGGCGACCGCAACGTCGGCCTGCGCCAGGGCTGGAGCGTCATTGGTTCCGTCGCCGGTCATCGCCACCAGACGACCTTCCGCTTGATACTGACGAATCAGCGCCAGCTTGGCTTCCGGCGTGGCTTCAGCTAAGAAGTCATCCACTCCGGCCTCAGCGGCGATCGCGGCAGCGGTCAGGCGGTTATCGCCGGTGATCATCACCGTTTTAATCCCCATTTTGCGCAGTTGAGCAAAACGTTCTTTGATCCCGCCTTTCACAATATCTTTCAGCGCAATCACGCCCAGTACGTGGGAGCCTTCGGCAACCACCAGCGGCGTTGCGCCAAGGCGAGCGACGCTTTCGACCTTCTGCTCCACATCGGCGGGAAAGTGGCCGCCGTTGGCTTCAACGTGCCGACGAATGGCATCGACCGACCCTTTGCGGATCATTCGGTTGTCGATGTTGATGCCGCTCATCCGGCTTTGGGCGGTAAACGGCACAAAGGTAGCGTGCAGCGATTGCACGTCGCGAATACGCAGATTAAAGCGCTGTTTTGCCAGGATCACGATGCTGCGGCCTTCCGGCGTTTCATCGGCCAGCGATGAAAGCTGTGCGGCGTCGGCCAACGTTTTTTCGTCCACGCCGTGGGCGGGCAGAAAATCTGAAGCCTGACGGTTACCCAGCGTAATGGTGCCTGTTTTATCCAGCAGCAGTACGTCTACGTCACCTGCCGCCTCTACTGCACGTCCGCTGGTAGCGATGACATTCGCGCCCAGCATGCGGCTCATCCCGGCGACGCCAATCGCTGAGAGCAGTCCGCCTATCGTTGTAGGGATCAAGCACACAAGCAAGGCAACCAGCACCGTGATGCTGACCGCACTACCACCCCAGGCGGAAAACGGCCATAGCGTGGCGGTCGCCAGCAAAAAGATAATGGTCAGGGCAATCAGCAGGATCGTCAGGGCGATTTCATTGGGCGTTTTACGCCGCTGCGCGCCTTCAACCATGGCGATCATCCGGTCGAGGAACGTTTCACCAGGGTTGACGCTGCATTCGATAACCAGCCAGTCGGAGAGGATGCGGGTGCCGCCGGTGACGGAGGCGAAATCGCCACCAGATTCACGAATCACAGGCGCGGATTCACCGGTAATGGCACTTTCATCTACTGATGCGCCACCTTCAATGACCTCGCCGTCACATGGGATGATATCGCCAGCTTCCACCAGCACGATATCCCCTTTCCGTAAATCATCAGCAGGAACGTGATCCATCGCCGCGTCGTATTTGGGTTCGCGAAGTTTGCGGGCAAAGGCGGTTTTTTTGACTCCCTTTAGGCTGTTAGCCTGAGCTTTACTGCGACCTTCCGCCAGCGCCTCAGCAAAGTTGGCAAACAGTACGGTAATCCACAGCCACAGACTTATCGCGCCGGTAAACCACGGATTGCCCTGCATATGGTTTGTTGCCATCGCTACCGTTAACAGTGTCGTTAACAAACTGCCCAGCCAGACGATGAACATCACCGGGTTACGCCACTGGGTATGTGGGCTTAATTTTTTCACTGCGTCCATCAGCGCCTGTGCGACCAGAGAGGGTTCGAACAGCGCCAGTTGCTTGCGACTCATAGTAATGTGCTCCGCATCACTCAGTGTAATGACAGGTATTCTGCGACCGGGCCAAGCGCCAGGGCAGGAACAAAGGTGAGAGCGCCAACCAGTAACACCGTACCGATTAACAACCCGACAAACAGCGCGCCGTGGGTAGGTAGCGTGCCTGGGCTTGCTGGCTGGATCTTTTTACTGACCAGCGACCCGGCAATAGCCATCACGGGGATGATCACGCCGAAGCGACCGAAGAACATGCACAGGGCCAGCAGGCAGTTCCAGAACGGGCTATTGGCGCTTAATCCGGCAAAGGCGCTACCGTTGTTGTTCGAGGCAGACGACACGGCATACAGGACTTCACTAAAGCCGTGAGGACCTGGATTAAGCATGGCGCTGCGCCCGGCATCGCTCATCATGGCGATCGCTGTCCCGAGCAGGACCAGCGTAGGGGTGACCAGAATCGCCAGCGCGGTCATTTTCATTTCGCGCACGTCGATTTTCTTACCCAGATACTCCGGCGTACGGCCAATCATTAACCCGGCGATAAATACCGCCAGCAGCACGAACAGCAGCATGCCGTACAGACCTGAACCCACACCGCCGAAGACCACTTCACCAATCTGCATCAGCCACATAGGTACCATGCCGCCCAGTGCGGTAAAGGAGTCATGCATCGCATCGACAGCCCCGCAGGATGCTGCTGTGGTGACGACGGAAAAGAGACTCGTGGCCAGCACGCCAAAGCGGCTCTCCTTGCCCTCCATGTTGATATTGCTGTCGGCACCGAATGCCATCAGGTGCGGGTTGCCCTGAACTTCGGCCCACATCACGACGGCAACGCAGACTGCAAAAATCAGTGACATGGCCCACAGTAAGGTCCGCCCCTGACGACGATCGCCCACTACATCACCAAAGGCAAAACACAGCGCGGTGGGAATTAAGAAAATAGCCAGCATCTGTACCAGATTGGTTAGTGCGGTTGGGTTTTCAAACGGATGCGATGAGTTAGCGTTAAAGAATCCCCCTCCGTTAGTGCCGAGCATCTTAATCGCTTCCTGTGAGGCGACTGGCCCCATTGGCAGCAGCTGTTTCACCCCTTCAAGGGTGGTGATGGGCTGATAAGGCAATATGTTTTGCAACGTACCTTGCTGAATGAAGAACAGGGCAATGAGCAACGCAATAGGGACGAGGATCCACAGCGTAATGCGAACCAGATCGACCCAGGCGTTGCCCAGCGTGTTCATACTCTGGCGTGTGAAAGCGCGGGTCAGGGCAAAAATCACCGCAATTCCGGTCGCCGCAGACAGGAAATTCTGCACAGTCAATCCAGCCATCTGGCTGAAATAGCTTAAGGTGGTTTCGCCAGCATAGGATTGCCAGTTGGTATTAGTGACAAAACTCACCGCCGTGTTGAGCGCCAGATCCCACGAAAGCCCTGGCAGTTGCTGGGGATTTAGCGGCAGCAAGTTTTGCGCCATTAGCATCGAAAACAGGACCAGCAGGCCCAGCGCATTGAGAGCAAGGATAGCCAGCAGATACTGCCGCCAGTTCATCTCCTGCTGCGAGATGCCCAGACCGCGCCAGAGTAAATGCTCCGCGCCAACCAGACCCGGCAGGGGCGTATTGTTGATCAGTCGCGCCAGCCCAAATCCCAACGGTCTGGCGATGACAAATAGCACCAGCAAGAAACTGGCAATGAGTAAAAATCCTTGGGCTGCCATCAGAACGCCTCCGCATTGATCAGGGCATAGACCAGGTAACCTAATAATAAAAAGACCAGCACAATGCCGGTTATCACGCCTGCACTCACAGTGCACCTCCAGTGGCATAAATGTGATAACCAGAGCGTAGGTTTTTGCTTGCAAAGATTTCGCAAAAATCAGCGGGTGGGGTGTAAAAAAAGTATAAAAATGGCAAAAACCATTATTTAACTAATGGTTAGTATTAATTTAACCTTTATGTAACTTAATTACGGTTTTATGCTAAACGGAGCATCAATAGATAAAAATAAGTGGTCGGATGAGTAGCAAAATTACACACAAGGCGGTATTATTTTCATCAGTTAACCAAGTTTATTTTTCCGGTGCTATTCACCGAACAGATATATGGGAGAGGATTATGGACTTTTATAAAGAATATCCAGCACACATTGTTTTCTTGCGCCGTACCTTTGCCGTAGTGGCGGGCGTGCTGGCGCTACCGGTCATGCTGTTCTGGAAAGACCGCGCTCGTTTTTACAGCTACCTGCACCGCGTCTGGTCTAAAACCAGTGATAAACCGGTGTGGATGGAGCAGGCTGAAAAAGCCACCTGCGATTTCTACTAAGTTATCGTTCTTGCTCAAGAAAACCGCTCACAGTAATGTGGCGGTTTTTTTTATGCGCCGACGTCTACACTTGTCGGTGTAATAGATAACGAGTGGCAATGATTAATTTATATCCGGGAGTATTATGACCACCCATCTGGTCTGGTTTCGACGTGATTTACGTCTGCATGACAACCTCGCGCTGGCGGCGGCTTGTCGGGATCGTACTGCGCAGGTCATCGCGCTATATATCTCTACTCCTGAGCAGTGGAAGGCGCATGAAATGGCCCCACGTCAGGCGGCCTTTGTGAGTGCGCAGTTGAATGCGTTGCAGACGGCGCTGGCGGAAAAAGGCATCCCGCTTCTGTTTGATGAAGTCGCAGATTTTGCGGCCAGCGTGGAAACCGTCAAAAACGTCTGCGCACAGCATAGCGTCAGCCGATTGTTTTATAACTATCAATACGAAATAAACGAACGTCAGCGTGATGTCGCCGTTGAGAAGGTACTACCCCATGTGGTGTGTGAAGGGTTTGACGACAGCGTGATCCTGCCTCCAGGGGCGGTCATGACCGGCAATCACGAGATGTATAAAGTCTTTACACCGTTTAAAAATGCCTGGCTGAAGCGGATTAAAGAGGGTGTTCCAGAATGCGTTAGTGCGCCGAAGGTGAGAGAAAGCGGCGCTCTTGACGCTCCGTTAACATCAATAACGCTGAGCTATCCGCAGCAAGATTTTGATACGCAGCGGTTTGTGGCAGAAGAAAAACTGGCTATCGCGCAATTACGCCAGTTTTGCCAGCAGGCCGCGAGAGAATATGAGCAACGGCGTGATTTCCCTGCGGTTGACGGTACCAGTCGATTATCCGCGAGCCTGGCGACAGGGGGATTGTCGCCGCGCCAGTGCCTGAATCGACTGCTCGCGGAGCAGCCGCTGGCGCTTGAAGGAGGGGAAGGCAGCGTCTGGCTGAATGAACTTATCTGGCGTGAATTTTATCGTCATCTGATGACTTACCATCCGGCGCTGTGTCGGCATCAACCGTTTATCCGTTGGACCGATCGCGTGCAATGGCAGAATAATCCGGCACATTTGCAAGCCTGGCAAACAGGGAACACGGGATACCCGATTGTGGATGCGGCGATGCGTCAGCTCAACGCCACGGGCTGGATGCATAATCGATTACGCATGATTACGGCCAGTTTTTTAGTGAAAGATCTGCTGATCGACTGGCGTAAAGGCGAGCAATATTTTATGTCGCAACTGATCGATGGCGATCTGGCGGCCAATAACGGCGGCTGGCAGTGGGCGGCCTCAACCGGGACCGACGCCGCACCGTATTTCCGTATCTTTAACCCCACGACTCAGGGCGAAAAATTTGATCGCGACGGCGAGTTTATCCGCCAGTGGCTGCCGGAACTGCGCGATGTGCCGGGTAAAGCCATTCATGATCCGTGGACGTGGGCTGAAAAAGCGCAGGTTACGCTTAACTATCCTCGTCCGATTGTCGATCATAAACAGGCAAGACTGGCGATGTTGGCGGCCTATGAGGTGGCGCGCAAGGGATAAGTATGTGACGGATTTCTGCGTAATGCCTTCCAGCAGAATGAACATGTTGCAGCCGGGAGCTTTTAGCGCTGAAACGTGCTCTCAGTGCCGTGAATACCCTGCTGCATAAGTTTTCCCTCAGCAGTAAATTTCCGTCATCTTCATTCAGATGACGGAAATTAATGACAACGCCAACGACATCCACACCGCACGATGCGGTGTTTAAAACGTTTTTACATCATCCCGAAACTGCGCGGGATTTTCTCGACATTCACCTGCCAGCTGAACTGCGGACGCTTTGCGATTTGAATTCGCTGAAGCTGGAGTCAGAAAGCTTTATTGAAGCGGATTTACGTTCGCGCTACTCCGACGTGCTCTGGTCTTTGCACACACGCGACGGCGACGGTTATATCTATGTGGTTTTAGAGCATCAAAGTTCAGCCGAGCCGCATATGGCTTTTCGTCTGTTGCGTTATGCGATGGCGGCGATGCAGCGCCATCTGGACGCAGGGCATAAGGAGCTGCCGCTGGTGATACCGATGCTGTTTTATCATGGCTGCCGAAGCCCCTATCCGTACTCGTTGTGCTGGCTGGATGCCTTTGCCGACTCCGTGGCGGCAAGACAACTTTATTCCAGCGCATTTCCGTTGGTGGACATAACGGTGGTACCCGATGATGAGATCATGGCTCACAGGCGAATGGCGCTGCTGGAATTAATGCAAAAACATATCCGTCGGCGGGATTTGATGGGGCTGGTAGAGCAACTGACCACGCTGCTACTTACTGGATGCGCTAATGACACGCAATTACAAGCGATGTTTAATTACATTCTACAATCTGGCGATGAATCTCGCTTTAATGAGTTTATGCAAGAGATGGCACAACGGATCCCCCAACACAAGGAGAGGCTGATGACTATTGCAGAGCGGTTACGGTTAGATGGATTACAGGAAGGTCTACAACAAGGACTACAACAAGGCAAAGAAGAAGGAAAACAAGAAGCGGCATTACGTATAGCGCAAACCATGTTGGAACAGGGAATAGAACGCGAAATGGTAAAACTGGTGACCGGTGTTTCAGAAGCGGATTTGGCTGTAAACCATGCATAATCTCCAGAAGAACAGGCCCGAATCTTATTACATCATCGGGCCTGTAAACTCAGGACTCTACCGCCAGCGAACGATTTCTGAACTTCAGCGACTGGTACAGCCAAATCAGCAGCACCAGCACCACACAGGCCAGCGCGCCCCAGGTTATTTCGCTAAAGACATCAATATATGCATTGATGGAATAGTTGATAGCGCCCGCCGAGTCAAACGAACCTTGTGAGGTCTGATCGGCGATAACGCCGGCCAGGTAGTTGGCGATGGCTCCGGAAAGCAGCATGTAAATACCCGTTAATACGCCGGTCACTCCTGGGATCTCGATACGTGTAATCTGAGACATAGCCACCGGATCGATAAACAGCTCGGCAAAGCCCATGACCGCCAGCCCCAATACCATCAGCGGCATGGAAGAGTGACCGTAAGCCGCAGACCAGCGGGCGCTCAAGGTCAGAATACAGAATCCGGCGCTCATTAAACCGAGGCCAAGGGCAAATTTACCCCAGATACGTACGGTACGATTACCGCTAACGCTTTCTTTGACCACCCAGGCCAGCACGATACCGCACAGCATAACGGCAAAGGCGTTAACCGACTGGAACATCGCGGTAGGGACGGAATATCCCAGAATATCGCGGTTAACGAAGCGGTCGATATACAGGCTAATCGAACTGCCGCCCTGTTGAGCAAAGGCCCAGAACAACAGACTGAAGAAGGTCAGCGTAACGATAAGCCCCAGCTCTTTGCGCTGTTTCTGGGTCTGCGCCTGGCGGTAAATCTTCGCCAGAACCGCCAGACCAATAACAGTAGCAACGATCAGTGCGTAAACGGACCACTCTTTCCAGAACAGAACGGTAATCAGCAGCGGTGCTGCAACCAGCAGAACTAACAACCAGGCCCAGTTTGGCAGCATATATTTTTTCGCACACAAGACGGCCTTGTTGACGCCGGTGGTATGGGCGAAATGGCGATTACCGCATACGAAAATCACCAGCCCCGCCAGCATGCCAATCGCCGCCAGCGCAAAGCCCATCGCCCAACTGTACTCTTCCTGCACGTAGCCGCAGGCAATAGGCGCGATGATTGAACCAATATTACCGGCAGCGTAGAGCAGAGAGAATCCACCGTCACGGCGAGGGTCTTCAGGCTGATACAACTCGCCCAACAGGCAACTGATGTTGGATTTAAACAGACCGTAGCCACAGACAATAATCGCCAGCGACAAATAAAGGAACGCCGGGGCCATTTCGCTGGCGCCCAATACCAGATGTCCCACTGCCATTAAAAATGCGCCGATCATCACCGCCATTCGATTGCCGAGCACTTTATCGGCCAGGTATCCCCCAAGAATGGGCGTGACGTAGACCAGCGAGCAGTAGGCGCTGAACAGTTCATATGCGTGATTATCGTCGTACTTAAGCTGGTTAGTGAGATACAGGATCAGCAATGCACGCATGCCGTAAAAACTGAAGTATTCCCAAATTTGTAGCGCAACGACGTAATAAATCGCCCGTGGTTGAGATGCTTGTTTATTCATTCTTTTCTCGAAGTAAATGCCTCGCAACAGGCTGAACGTGCTGCGCGAGTGTGTTTCCTTAAAGTTTTAACTTTGATACAGATCTGATTATTTTTGCAATATGCTGTCTGATTGCATAAATATACATGAATTAGATCGCGTGGGGGTAAGCAAATTGCGTTCAAATCGGGGGTGATTGTTTCTTGATGTGTCAGTGAAATGTCTATCGACGAACGCAAGCGGGGACGCTATTTTAACCTAAGCTGTGTTGCTGATTGGGCAGGCAGAATTTATGACTACGAGGACGATGATGAAAAACACCGAACTGGAACAACTGATCAACGACAAACTGAACAGCGCCGCCATTAGCGACTATGCGCCGAATGGTTTGCAGGTTGAGGGCAAAGAGACGGTGCATAAAATCGTGACCGGCGTGACCGCAAGTCAGGCGTTACTGGACGAGGCGGTACGCCTGCAGGCGGATGCGGTCATCGTTCATCACGGTTATTTCTGGAAAGGCGAATCGCCGGTTATTCGCGGTATGAAGCGCAATCGTCTGAAAACGCTGTTGGAAAATGATATCAACCTGTATGGCTGGCACCTGCCGCTGGATGCTCACCCGGAACTGGGTAATAACGCGCAGCTGGCAGCGCTGTTGGGGATCACCGTCATGGGTGAAATCGAGCCGCTGGTGCCATGGGGAGAACTCTCCATGCCGGTTCCGGGGCTGGAGCTGGCATCGTGGATTGAAGCGCGTTTAGGCCGTAAACCGTTATGGTGCGGTGATACCGGGCCGGAAAAAGTTCAGCGCGTCGCCTGGTGTACAGGGGGCGGTCAGAGTTTCATTGATAGCGCAGCCCGGTTTGGTGTCGATGCCTTTATCACCGGTGAAGTTTCAGAGCAAACCATTCACTCAGCCCGCGAGCAGGGGTTGCATTTTTATGCTGCTGGTCACCATGCGACCGAACGCGGCGGCATTCGCGCATTGAGCGAATGGCTGAATGAAAATACCGATCTGGACGTAACCTTTATCGATATTCCTAATCCAGCGTAATAAAGAGGGACGAAAGTGCAGCGAGCGCGTTGTTATCTGTTAGGTGAGAGTGCGGTGGTTCTTGAGCTGGAACCTCCCATTACGCTGGCAACTCAGAAACGCATCTGGCGTCTGGCCCAGCGTTTGGTTGATGCCCCGAATGTGCTGGAAGCTATTCCGGGAATGAACAATATCACGGTTACCCTGCGCGACCCGAAAACGCTGGCGCTGGATGCGATTGAACGCCTGCAGCGCTGGTGGGAAGAGAGTGAGGCGCTGGAGCCGGACTCGCGCTTTATTGAAATTCCCGTGACCTATGGCGGTGAGTTCGGCCCCGATCTGGCAGAGGTCGCCCGGCACAGTGGATTAAGCGACAAGCAGGTCGTCGAACTTCATGCGTCGGTTGATTATGTGGTGTGGTTTATCGGTTTTCAGCCGGGATTTCCCTATCTCGGGAGCTTACCTGAACCGCTCCATACTCCGAGGCGTGCGGAACCGCGTCTGCTTGTTCCGGCAGGTTCTGTGGGTATTGGCGGATCCCAAACGGGGGTCTATCCGCTTTCCACGCCAGGCGGATGGCAATTGATTGGCCGTACCTCCGTTGCGTTATTTGATCCAAAACGGCAGGAGCCGATTCTGTTAAGGGCTGGCGATACCGTGCGTTTTGTCCCGCAGAAGGAGGGGATATGTTAAACATCATTCGCGCTGGCATGTACACCTCAGTACAGGACGGGGGACGCCATAGTTTTCGTCAATCCGGAATCAGTCACTGTGGCGCGCTGGATAAACCGGCGCTGAACGTTGCTAATCTGCTGGTGGGTAATGATGCGAATGCCGCTGCGCTGGAAATCACACTGGGGCAGTTGGTGGTGGAATTTGAAACCGATGGCTGGTTTGCCCTGACCGGTGCGGGATGTGAAGCGCACCTGGATCGTACTCCCGTATGGAGCGGATGGCGGCTGCCGGTGAAAGCCGGGCAGCGTCTGACGCTAAAACGTCCACATCACGGCATGCGCAGCTATCTGGCGGTAGCGGGCGGTTTTGATGTGCCCGAAGTAATGGGCTCGCGCAGTACCGATCTCAAAGTCGGAATTGGCGGGCTGGAAGGGCGTCTGCTGCGCGATGGCGATCGGCTGCCAATTGGCGCATCGACCCGGCAATTCAGCGGGCCGCAGGGCGTAAAACAGCTGATGTGGGGCAACCACATTCGTGCGCTCCCCGGGCCTGAATACCAGGAGTTTGACGAAGTATCGCAGGCTTCTTTCTGGCGCTCCCCGTGGCAACTGAGTCCGCAAAGCAACCGTATGGGGTATCGCTTGCAGGGGCAGTCGCTGACGCGTACGACCGATCGCGAGCTATTGTCGCATGGTTTGCTCCCTGGCGTAGTGCAGGTTCCGCATAATGGTCAGCCCATCGTGCTGATGAACGATGCTCAGACGACGGGCGGCTATCCGCGTATCGCCTGTATCATCGAAGCAGATATGTATCATCTGGCGCAGATCCCGCTCGGCCAGCCGATTCATTTTGTGCAGTGTTCGCTGGAGGAAGCGCTTAAGGCGCGCCACGATCGGCAGCGTTATCTGGAACAGTTAACATGGCGACTTAACAATGAAAATTGATCTCAACGCAGACCTCGGTGAGGGATGCCCTAACGATGCAGCGCTGCTGCAACTGGTGTCATCAGCCAACATAGCCTGTGGGTTTCACGCCGGTGATGCGCAGACGATGCTTTTAAGCGTGCGCGAAGCGCTAAAAAATGGCGTAGCGATAGGCGCGCATCCGAGTTTTCCGGATCGGGAAAATTTTGGCCGTAGCGCCATGACCCTGCCTGTGGAAACGGTGTATGCACAGACGCTGTATCAAATTGGTGCGCTGGCTGCCATTACGCGTGCGCAGGGCGGCGTAATGCGTCATGTTAAACCGCACGGTATGCTTTATAACCAGGCGGCGAAAGATCCTCAGTTGGCGGATGCTATTGCTAAAGCGGTGTATGCCTGCGATTCGTCGCTGGTTCTGGTAGGGCTGGCGGGAAGCGAACTGATTCGTGCGGGTGAACGCTATGGTCTGGTAACACGTCAGGAGGTTTTTGCCGATCGGGGTTATCAGGGGGATGGCAGTCTGGTGCCGCGCAGCCAGCCGGGCGCATTGATTGAGGATGAAGAGCAGGCGCTGGCGCAAACGCTAGAAATGGTGCAATCCGGCAGAGTAAAAAGCCAGAGTGGAACGTGGGCGAGCGTGACAGCCCAGACGGTATGCATTCACGGGGATGGTGAGCACGCACTCGCTTTTGCCCGTCGCTTGCGAGCCGCATTCAATGCATGCAATATTCAAATTAGCGCATAAATTTATTCATACAAAACAATAATATATTACACAACAACATATACAGGACTGAATTATGGGAGAGGTAATTTCTCTCTGGCCATTGACGGGGATCGCCGTCATCGTGGTCGGATTTCTTTTACGTTTTAACCCGGTATTGGTGGTCATTATTGCCGGGATCGTCACGGGGCTGGCGGCGCATATGCCGATCGCCACTATCCTTGAGAAGCTGGGTGAAGGTTTTCTTAACACCCGCAACCTGCCATTTATCCTGCTGATCCCGCTGGCGGTTATTGGCCTGCTGGAACGCCACGGACTCAAAGAGCGTGCTCAGGCGTGGATTGCAAAAATCCGCAGCGCCACCAGTGGCCGTCTGCTTATTGTCTATCTGTTCATTCGCGAAGCGACCGCTGCGTTAGGGCTGACCAGTCTGGGGGGGCATCCGCAGATGGTGCGTCCGCTGCTGGCGCCGATGGCGGAAGGGGCCGCAGAAAAAAATCACGGCGAGATACCTGGGGCGGTACGTTATCGTCTGCGCGCCATGTCAGCTGCGACCGATAACGTCGGACTGTTCTTCGGTGAAGATATCTTTGTTGCCTTCGGCGCCATCATTTTTATGCACAACTTTATGCTGGAGTCTGGTGGGATCCAGACCGAACCGCTGCATATTGCCTTGTGGGGGATCCCTACGGCAATTTGTGCATTCCTGATCCACGGTACGCGTCTGTGGCGTCTGGATAGCTATTTGCAACGTGAGGTGGCGAAAGCGAATGCCGCAGCGAAAGGGGAAGCGAAATGAATTTTCAACAAAGCTATCTCTACTGGCTGGCGGGAGCGGTATTACTGATTGTGGCGCTGATGTCCTGGCAGGACAAAGCGAACCCGCGTCGCTTCACCACCGGCCTGTTTTGGGGCATATACGGCGTACTATTTCTGCTTGGCGACTGGACATATTCGCTGTTTGGCGACAAACGCACGGTGCATATTGCCGTTGGCGTTGCGGTGGTCGTGCTGGCCCTGATCGCCGGTTTTGGCGGCGTGAAGCTGGGAAGCTACCATCAACGAACGCAGCAACAGCGCGAAGAAAGCGCCAGTCGTCTGGGTAATCGCCTGTTTTTCCCGGCGCTGGCAATTCCGGTGGTAACGGTTATTGGCGTGCTGATGTTCAACCATATTCCGGGCTTACAGGATGCGCTGTTTGGGCCGGGTAATCACGCCACGCTGGTGACGCTCTTTTCCATGACCGCAGGCTCGTTGATTGGTCTGGCGATGGCGATAAAAATGACCCATGAGCGGGTTCACCAACCGATTCAGGAGGCGCGCCGTCTGCTGGACTCCATCGGCTGGGCGTTCATCCTGCCGCAGATTTTGGCCACGCTCGGGCTGTTGTTTACGGCAGCGGGCGTAGGCAGCGGTATTTCCTGGCTAACGCAAGAATACCTGGCGGTGGATAGCCGCTTTATCGCAGTGGCGGTGTACACCCTCGGCATGGCATTGCTGACGATGGTCATGGGCAATGCGTTTGCCGCTTTCCCGATCGTGACCGCCGGAATTGGGATTCCGATCCTCGTGCTGCAGCACGGCGGCAATCCGGCAGTAATGGCGGCAATTGGTATGTTCTCTGGCTATTGCGGGACGTTAATGACGCCGATGGCGGCAAACTTTAACATTGTTCCTGCAGCGCTGCTGGAGCTGCCGGATAAAAACGCGGTGATTAAAGCGCAGGTGCCAACCGGCATACTGCTGCTGCTGGTCAACGTGTTCCTGATGTATTTCCTGATGTTCTTGTAAGGTGACAGGATGAAAACAGTACTCATCACGGGATTTGAACCCTTTGGCGGCGAGTCAGTTAACCCTTCCTGGGAAGTGGTCTCGGGCCTCGACAATGCTATCATCGGCGGATGCCGCGTCGTTGCCCGCCAACTGCCGTGCGTCTTTGGCGAGTCTCTTGCCGTACTCAATGGTGCGATTGACGCGCTGTCGCCATCACTGGTGCTGGCGGTGGGGCAGGCGGGGGGGCGCACGGATGTCACCGTGGAGCGCGTGGCGATCAACGTTGACGATGCGCGTATTGCGGATAATCAGGGTCAACAGCCGGTAGATGTGCCGATTGTGGCCGATGGTCCGGCGGCGTGGTTTAGTTCGTTGCCGATCAAAGCGATGGTTGTTGCCATGCGCAACGCGGGAATTCCGGCTTCGGTTTCCCAGACCGCGGGCACTTTCGTTTGTAACCACGTGATGTATGGCCTGCTGCATAAACTACGTGACGTTCCGGCGGTGAAGGGAGGATTTATTCATATCCCTTATTTGCCGCAACAGGCTGCACTGCACCCCGGGGCGCCAAGTATGGCAGCGGACACGGTGCGCCGGGCGCTGGAAGTTGCGATTGCCACCGCGTTGCAGGTGGAGAGTGATATCGCAGTGACGGGCGGTGCAACACATTAAAAAAGGACAGTATTATGCCTGAAGGCCCGGAGATCCGCCGCGCGGCGGATAACCTGGAGGCGGCAGTCAAAGGCAAACCCCTGACCGATGTCTGGTTTGCCTTTGAGCAGCTAAAACCGTATCAATCTCAACTGATTGGGCAGGGTGTTACCCAGCTTGAAACGCGGGGTAAAGCATTGCTGACCCATTTTTCTAATGGATTGACGCTGTACAGCCACAATCAGCTCTATGGCGTGTGGCGAGTGGTGGATACCGGCAAAATACCGCAGACTTCGCGGGTACTGCGTGTCAGGTTGCAAACACACGACAAAACTATTCTGCTCTATAGCGCCTCTGATATCGACATGCTGACGCCGGAACAGCTCGCTACCCACCCGTTCCTGCAACGGGTTGGGCCAGACGTCCTGGATTTACGTTTAACGCCCGATGACGTGAAAGCGCGTCTGTTATCCCCGCGTTTTCGCAATCGCCAGTTTTCTGGCCTGCTGTTGGACCAGGCGTTTCTGGCGGGATTAGGTAACTACCTGCGGGTAGAGATTCTCTGGCAGGTAGGGCTGACCGGGCAGCATAAAGCGTCGATGCTCGGAGATGAGCAGTTGGATGCGCTGGCGCATGCGCTGCTTGATATTCCTCGTTTGTCCTATAACACCCGCGGGCTGGTGGATGAGAACAAACATCACGGCGCGCTGTTTCGCTTTAAGGTCTTTCACCGGGATGGTGAAGCCTGTGAGCGCTGTGGCGGAATCATCGAAAAAACGACGCTCTCTTCACGACCCTTTTACTGGTGTCCAGGATGTCAGCACTAAGCGGGATGCTTTGGCGCGTGTACTGAAATAAACCGCGCCACCGCCGGGCCAGTCAATAAAATACTGAATAGCCGCAGGGTTTGCATCGCCATGATCAGCGCCATATCGGCGTGACTCCCTGCGGCAATCACCGCAACAGAATCCACGCCGCCTGGACTGGTCGCCAGATAGGCGGTAAGAAAATCTATCTGCATGTAATGCGCCAGTCCCCAGGCCATAGCGGCGCAGATCGCCATCAGTGAAAAAATGGACAAGAGGATTTGCGGTAAGGGGCGCAACGCCATTAAAAAGATCTGCTTGTCAAAGCCCAGGCCGATTTGCCAGCCGATGGCCATATAGGCAATCGCCAGCAACCATTCCGGTAGTTCGATCACCATCACGCCTCCGGCATTCAGCAATGCGCCTGCCAGCATCGGTAGCAACATGACGCCAGAGGGGATACGCAATACACGTCCGGCCGTACCGGCAACGGCGGCCAGCGCCAGGGTACTGAACAGATTGCTGCTCAGCGGCGGAAACCAGACAATTTGCTCACTGACCGTTTGGGCCTGGTCGCCCATCATCACTCGGGTGACCAGTGCCGCCGCACCAACCACCAACAGTACGCGCAGATACTGCATAAACGCCACCAGCCGGATGTCGGCACCATATTCCTGCGCCATCGCCACCATTGCCGCCGCACCGCCAGGTGATGAGCCCCATGCACCGGTGTTTCCCGGTAGGTTACTGTAGCGAACCAGCAGCCAGCCGATTACCGCGCTGCTGATAAGGGTCGCCAGCAGGATGATAATCACCATCGGCCAGTGGGCCGTAAGGGTCGTTAAGATTGAGCCCGTCAGGTTTTGGGCAATCATGCAGCCGAGAATCGCCTGCGCGCCAAGAAATGTGCAGCGGGGAGGGTGCAGTGAGATGCCGCGCATACTGAATATGATGCCGACGATCATCGAACCGAGCAGCAGCGGTCCTGGAAGGTGTATAAACAAAAAGAACAGGGAAAGAAGGAGCGATAGCAGAAACAACAGGCTCCACTGCAAAACAGGCATCCCATGCTCCTGAGTGAAATGACGGAAATCTCAGTAAATCATAGAGAAAGCATGATGAGAATAAAATAATATGCATCAAAAAAAACAGGTCGGATTCTGGCTTCAATGCCTTGTCCGACCCGGGAGAATTAATGGCTGTAAGCCGGACAGGCGCTGGCACCATCCGGCAGACAATTAACGCTTAATATCAGACTTAAAATCGCGCTTGTCGTAGCCGGTGTACAGCTGACGCGGACGAGCGATTTTCATGCCGTCGGTGTGCATTTCGTTCCAGTGTGCAATCCAGCCCACGGTACGCGCCATGGCGAAGATAACGGTGAACATGGAGGACGGAATACCCATCGCCTTCAGGATGATGCCGGAGTAGAAATCTACGTTCGGGTAGAGTTTCTTCTCGATGAAGTACGGGTCGTTGAGCGCAATGTGTTCAAGTTCCATCGCCACTTCCAGCAGATCATCTTTGGTGCCCAGTTCTTTCAGTACTTCATGGCAGGTTTCACGCATGACGGTGGCGCGCGGGTCATAGTTTTTATAAACACGGTGACCAAAGCCCATCAGGCGGAAGGAATCATTCTTGTCTTTCGCGCGGCGCACAAATTCCGGAATGTGTTTAACAGAGCTGATTTCTTCCAGCATTTTCAGCGCAGCTTCGTTTGCGCCGCCGTGTGCCGGTCCCCACAGGGAAGCAATACCGGCCGCGATGCAGGCAAACGGGTTAGCGCCAGAAGAACCGGCGGTACGAACGGTAGAGGTTGAGGCGTTCTGTTCGTGGTCAGCGTGCAGGATTAAGATACGATCCATTGCGCGTTCCAGAATCGGATTCACTTCGTATTTTTCGCACGGCGTGGAGAACATCATGTTCAGGAAGTTACCGGCGTAGGAGAGGTCATTACGCGGGTACACGAACGGCTGTCCGATGGAATATTTGTAGCACATCGCTGCCATGGTCGGCATTTTGGACAGCAGACGGAAGGCGGCGATTTCACGGTGACGCGGATTATTCACATCCAGCGAGTCGTGGTAGAACGCAGCCAGCGCCCCGGTAACACCACACATAACGGCCATCGGGTGAGAGTCGCGGCGGAAACCGTGGAACAGGCGGGTGATCTGTTCGTGGATCATGGTATGGCGAGTGACTGTGGTTTTGAACTCGTCGTACTCTTCCTGCGTCGGTTTTTCGCCGTACAGCAGGATATAACACACTTCCAGATAGTTCGACTCGGTCGCCAACTGATCAATCGGGAAGCCGCGATGCAGCAAAATACCTTCGTCACCGTCGATGAAAGTAATTTTGGATTCGCAGGATGCGGTAGAGGTGAAACCTGGGTCAAAAGTAAACATCCCTTTTGAGCCAAGACTACGAATATCAATAACATCTTGACCGAGCGTACCTTTCAGCACATCCAGTTCAATAGCAGAGTCACCATTTAGAGTGATTTTTGCTTTAGTATCAGCCATTTACGGTCTCCTTAGCGCCTTATTGCTTAAGACTGCTGGAACTCACATTTGCCTTCGTACATCAATGAACCGTTACCAGTTTGTTATTTGGCTCGCCGCTCTGCGAAAGAGGGGATAACCTGGGTACAGAGCTATGGGCGCTTGCAGGTAAAACGGTCTTTTCATGGCGAATAAACTGCAAATCAAGAACTTAGCAATCCGAATTATTAAACCTGTCTATCACTAATAACTGTCCTGACTGTATTGGTCAATACTTCCACACTGTTACATAACTAAATGTCCGGTGAAAGAGTGACCCCATAACTTTTACGCATTATATGCTTTTTCTGGTGTTGTTTGTAACAACTTTGTTTAATGATTGTCAAATTAGATGGTTAAAAATTAAAATAATGTTGTTATCGTGACCTATGTCACTGTTCGGGATAAAACCCGACAAACTATATGTAGGTTAATTGTAATGATTTTGTGAACGTCCTATACTGCCGCCAGGTCTCCGGAATACCCTGCAATCCCGAGCCAACCAGCGTTGTAACGTGTCGTTTTAGCATCTGGAAGCAGTGTTTTATATGACGCGTAGTTATAGTAAGGACGCTGTCTGACCCGCACGCAGACCGGAGGAAGGAAATCCCGTCGTCTTTCAGGCTACAGGTGTCTTCATCTTCTGTACCCGAAGTCCAAAGGGAATAATAAGAACAGCATGTGGGCGTTATTCATGATAAGAAATGTGAAAAAACAAAGACCTGTCAATCTGGATCTACAAACGATCCGGTTCCCAATCACGGCGATAGCGTCCATTCTCCATCGCGTATCCGGAGTGATCACCTTCGTGGCGGTCGGGATTCTGTTGTGGTTATTGGGTACCAGCCTTTCCTCCCCTGAAGGTTTCCTCGCGGCGTCATCCATTATGAATAACTTCTTTGTGGAGTTAATTCTGTGGGGGATCCTGATTGCGCTGGCATATCACGCCGTAATGGGCATTCGCCATCTGTTGATGGATTTTGGCTATATCGAAGAAACCCTCGAAGCAGGGACACGTTCCGCCAAAATTTGTTTCGTTATCATTGTCGTGCTTTCACTTCTCGCAGGAGTCCTCGTATGGTAAGCAACGCCTCCGCATTAGGACGCAACGGCGTACATGACTTCATTCTGGTCCGTGCTACCGCTATCGTTCTGACGTTATACATCATCTATATGGTCGGCTTCTTCGCCACCAGCGGCGAACTGACGTTTGAAGTCTGGACCGGTTTCTTCTCATCGGCATTCACCAAAGTCTTCACCCTGCTGGCTCTTTTCTCCATCTTGATTCATGCCTGGATCGGCATGTGGCAGGTGTTGACCGACTACGTTAAACCGCTGGCCGTGCGCCTGATTCTGCAACTGGCTATCGTCGTTGCGCTGGTGGTTTACGTCATTTATGGATTTGTTGTGGTGTGGGGTGTGTAATGAAACTGCCAGTCAGAGAATTTGATGCTGTTGTGATTGGTGCCGGCGGCGCAGGTATGCGCGCGGCGCTGCAAATTTCCCAGAGCGGTCAGACCTGTGCACTGCTCTCCAAAGTGTTCCCAACCCGTTCCCATACCGTATCTGCGCAAGGTGGCATCACCGTTGCGCTCGGTAATACCCATGAAGATAACTGGGAATGGCACATGTACGACACCGTCAAAGGGTCGGACTACATTGGTGACCAGGACGCTATTGAATATATGTGTAAAACCGGTCCGGAAGCGATTCTGGAGCTGGACCACATGGGGCTGCCGTTCTCTCGCCTCGATAATGGCACAATTTATCAACGTCCGTTTGGCGGCCAGTCGAAGAATTTCGGCGGCGAGCAGGCGGCACGTACCGCGGCAGCGGCAGACCGTACCGGCCATGCGCTGTTGCACACGCTGTATCAGCAGAACCTGAAAAACCATACCACCATCTTCTCCGAATGGTATGCGCTGGATCTGGTGAAAAATGCCGATGGCGCGATTGTTGGTTGTACCGCGCTGTGTATCGAAACCGGTGAAGTCGTTTACTTCAAAGCTCGCGCAACCGTGCTGGCGACCGGCGGTGCTGGCCGTATTTATCAGTCCACCACCAACGCCCACATCAACACCGGTGACGGCGTCGGTATGGCTATCCGCGCTGGCGTGCCGGTGCAGGATATGGAGATGTGGCAGTTCCACCCAACCGGTATCGCTGGCGCGGGTGTTTTGGTAACAGAAGGCTGTCGTGGTGAAGGTGGCTACCTGCTGAACAAACACGGTGAGCGCTTCATGGAGCGTTATGCCCCGAATGCGAAAGACCTGGCGGGTCGTGACGTGGTGGCGCGTTCCATCATGATCGAAATCCGCGAAGGTCGCGGCTGCGACGGTCCGTGGGGGCCGCACGCCAAACTGAAACTCGACCACCTGGGTAAAGAAGTGCTGGAGTCCCGTCTGCCGGGTATTCTCGAACTGTCCCGTACCTTTGCTCACGTTGACCCGGTGAAAGAGCCGATCCCGGTTATTCCAACCTGCCACTATATGATGGGCGGTATTCCGACCAAAGTCACCGGCCAGGCGCTGACCGTGAATGAGCAGGGCGAAGATGTGGTGATCCCAGGGCTGTTTGCCGTCGGTGAAATCGCCTGCGTATCGGTTCACGGTGCTAACCGTTTGGGCGGCAACTCACTGCTTGACCTGGTGGTATTTGGTCGTGCTGTGGGTCTGCATCTGCAGGAATCTATCGCAGAGCAGGGTGACCTGCTGGATGCAACCGAAGATGAAATCGACGCTTCTCTGGCGCGTCTGAATCGCTGGAACGGTAACCGTAACGGTGAAGATCCGGTGGCAATTCGTAAAGCGCTGCAAGAATGTATGCAGCATAACTTCTCGGTATTCCGCGAAGGCGATGCGATGGCGAAGGGCCTGGAAGAGCTGAAAGCGATTCGCGAACGCCTGAAAAATGCCCGTCTGGACGATACCTCCAGCGAGTTCAACACCCAGCGCGTTGAGTGTCTGGAGCTGGATAACCTGATGGAGACCGCGTACGCCACTGCAGTATCTGCAAACTTCCGTACCGAAAGCCGTGGCGCGCATAGCCGCTTCGACTTCCCGGAACGTGATGACGAAAACTGGCTGTGTCATTCCCTGTACCTGCCAGAGTCGGAATCCATGACGCGACGTCAAGTCAATATGGAACCGAAGCTGCGCCCGGCATTCCCGCCGAAGATTCGTACTTATTAATGCGGAGACAGGACAATGAAACTCGAGTTTTCAGTTTATCGCTATAACCCGGATGTTGATGACGCTCCGCGCATGCAGGATTACATCCTGGAGGCGGAAGAAGGGCGCGACATGATGCTGCTGGATGCGTTGATGCAGCTGAAAGAAAAAGATCCGTCGTTGTCGTTTCGTCGCTCATGCCGTGAAGGGGTCTGCGGCTCCGACGGTCTGAACATGAACGGCAAAAATGGACTGGCCTGTATCACACCTATTTCTGCGCTGAATCAGCCGGGCAAGAAAATTGTCATTCGCCCGCTGCCAGGTTTACCGGTTGTGCGCGATTTGGTGGTAGACATGGGGCAATTCTACGCACAGTATGAGAAGATTAAGCCTTACTTGTTGAATAATGGGAAAAATCCTCCGGCTCGTGAGCATTTACAAATGCCAGAGCAGCGTGAGAAGCTCGATGGGCTGTATGAATGTATTTTGTGTGCATGCTGCTCAACGTCCTGCCCATCATTCTGGTGGAACCCGGACAAGTTTATTGGCCCGGCAGGCCTGTTGGCCGCGTATCGCTTCTTAATTGATAGCCGCGATACCGAGACCGACAGCCGTCTGGAAGGTTTAAGTGACGCTTTCAGCGTATTCCGCTGTCATAGCATCATGAACTGCGTCAGCGTATGTCCTAAAGGGCTGAATCCGACGCGCGCCATCGGTCATATTAAGTCGATGCTGCTCAAACGTAGTGCATAAGTAATTGTAGTTGCCGGGGAAGAGATTCCCCGGCCGTGCAGGGAAACCTCTAAAAACTGCCACATTGATAGCAATAATCGCAGCCTGAACGACGACGATTATTAGACAGTTTTTAAAGGTTCCTTAGCGGACGCAGATGACACGACAGTCCGCAACAAGTGAACCCCGGCACGCACATCGGTGTGCGTGGTAGTATCCACGGCGAAATAAGCATACAAATGCTTAAGGGATCACGATGCAGAACAGCGCTTTGAAAGCCTGGTTGGACTCTTCTTACCTCTCTGGTTCTAACCAGAGCTGGATAGAACAGCTCTATGAAGACTTCTTAACCGACCCTGACTCGGTAGATGCTAACTGGCGTTCGACGTTCCAGCAGTTACCTGGTACCGGAGTCAAACCGGATCAACTCCACTCAAAAACACGTGATTATTTCCGTCGACAGGCGTTGATTACCCCACGTTACTCTTCTTCTATTTCCGACCCTGATGCCAATGTGAAGCAGGTTAAAGTCCTGCAGCTCATTAACGCCTATCGTTTCCGCGGTCATCAGCATGCGAATCTCGATCCGCTGGGACTGTGGCAGCAAGAAAATGTGGCCGATCTGGATCCCTCCTTCCACGATCTGACCGATGCGGATTTCCAGGAAAGCTTTAACGTGGGTTCTTTTGCCGGTGGCAAAGACACGATGAAGCTGAGCGACCTGGTTGTCGCGCTGAAACAAACCTACTGCGGCCCGATTGGCGCCGAGTATATGCACATCACCAGCACCGAAGAAAAACGCTGGCTTCAGCAGCGTATCGAGTCTGGTCGTACTGCGTTCAGTAGTGAAGAGAAGAAACGCTTCCTCAGCGAACTGACCGCAGCGGAAGGTCTGGAACGCTACCTGGGCGCGAAATTCCCGGGCGCGAAACGCTTCTCGCTGGAAGGCGGTGATGCGTTAATCCCAATGCTCAAAGAGATGATCCGCCACGCCGGTAACAGCGGTACCCGTGAAGTGGTACTGGGTATGGCGCACCGTGGTCGTCTGAACGTCCTGGTTAACGTGCTGGGTAAAAAGCCGCAGGATCTATTCGACGAATTTGCGGGCAAACATAAAGAACACCTCGGCACCGGTGACGTGAAGTACCACATGGGCTTCTCATCAGATATCGAAACCGAAGGCGGTCTGGTGCATCTGGCGCTGGCGTTTAACCCGTCGCACCTGGAAATCGTTAGCCCGGTGGTTATCGGTTCCGTACGTGCACGCTTGGATCGTCTGGACGAGCCGAGCAGCAATAAAGTGCTGCCAATCACTATTCATGGTGATGCGGCAGTAACCGGGCAAGGCGTGGTTCAGGAAACCCTGAACATGTCGAAAGCGCGTGGTTACGAAGTGGGCGGTACCGTTCGCATCGTTATCAACAACCAGGTGGGCTTCACCACCTCTAACCCGCTAGATGCACGTTCTACACCGTACTGCACCGACATCGGTAAGATGGTTCAGGCGCCGATTTTCCACGTGAACGCGGATGACCCGGAAGCGGTCGCTTTCGTAACGCGTCTGGCACTGGATTTCCGTAATACCTTTAAACGCGATGTCTTCATCGATCTGGTGTGCTACCGCCGTCACGGCCACAACGAAGCCGACGAGCCAAGCGCAACCCAGCCGCTGATGTATCAGAAAATCAAAAAGCATCCGACTCCGCGCAAAATCTACGCTGACAAGCTGGAAGCGGACAACGTCGCTACGCTGGAAGATGCGACCGAAATGGTCAATCTGTATCGTGACGCGCTGGACGCAGGCGAATGCGTGGTGAAAGAGTGGCGTCCAATGAATATGCACTCCTTCACCTGGTCGCCGTACCTCAACCACGAATGGGATGAAAACTACCCGAACAAAGTTGAGATGAAGCGTCTGCAGGAGCTGGCAAAACGCATCAGCACCGTGCCTGAAGCGGTGGAAATGCAGTCGCGTGTTGCCAAGATTTACGGCGATCGTCAGGCCATGGCCGCAGGCGAGAAGCTGTTCGACTGGGGTGGTGCAGAGAATCTGGCTTACGCCACGCTGGTTGATGAAGGTATTCCGGTACGTCTGTCGGGTGAAGACTCTGGCCGCGGAACCTTCTTCCACCGTCATGCGGTGATTCATAACCAGGCGAATGGTTCAACGTACACTCCGCTGCAGCATGTGCATAACGGGCAGGGCACGTTCCGCGTATGGGACTCCGTGCTGTCTGAAGAAGCGGTGCTGGCATTCGAGTACGGTTATGCCACGGCAGAACCGCGCACCCTGACTATCTGGGAAGCGCAGTTCGGTGACTTCGCCAACGGTGCGCAGGTGGTTATCGACCAGTTCATCTCTTCCGGCGAGCAGAAATGGGGCCGTATGTGCGGTCTGGTTATGCTGCTGCCACACGGCTATGAAGGTCAGGGCCCGGAGCACTCCTCCGCGCGTCTGGAACGTTATCTGCAACTTTGCGCTGAGCAAAACATGCAGGTTTGCGTCCCGTCTACCCCGGCACAGGTTTACCACATGCTGCGTCGTCAGGCGCTGCGCGGAATGCGTCGTCCGCTGGTAGTGATGTCACCGAAGTCGCTGCTGCGTCATCCGCTGGCGGTGTCCACGCTGGACGAACTGGCAAATGGCACTTTCCTGCCAGCCATTGGCGAAGTAGATGAACTTGATCCTAAAGGCGTGAAGCGTGTCGTGATGTGTTCTGGTAAGGTTTATTACGACCTGCTGGAGCAACGCCGCAAGAACGACCAAAAAGATGTCGCCATTGTGCGTATCGAACAGCTCTATCCGTTCCCGCATAAAGCGGTGCAGGAAGCGCTGAAACCGTTTGCTCATGTACATGATTTTGTCTGGTGCCAGGAAGAGCCGCTCAACCAGGGCGCATGGTACTGCAGCCAGCATCATTTCCGTGAAGTAATTCCATTTGGGTCAGCTCTGCGTTATGCAGGTCGCCCGGCCTCTGCCTCTCCGGCAGTAGGATATATGTCCGTTCACCAGAAGCAGCAACAAGATCTGGTTAATGACGCGCTGAACGTCGATTAAATAAAGGATAAATAATGAGTAGCGTAGATATTCTTGTTCCCGACCTGCCTGAATCCGTAGCGGATGCAACGGTTGCAACCTGGCACAAAAAACCGGGCGATGCAGTACGTCGTGATGAAGTACTGGTAGAAATCGAAACTGACAAAGTGGTACTGGAAGTACCGGCATCAGCGGACGGTATTCTTGATGCGGTTCTGGAAGATGAAGGGACAACCGTCACTTCTCGCCAGATCCTTGGTCGCCTGCGTGAAGGCAACAGCTCTGGCAAAGAGACCAGCGCCAAGTCTGAAGAGAAAGATTCTACTCCGGCACAACGCCAGCAGGCGTCTCTTGCTGAACAGAACAACGATGCCCTGAGCCCGGCGATCCGTCGCCTGCTGGGTGAGCATAATCTCGAAGCCAGCGCCATCAATGGCACCGGCGTCGGTGGTCGTATCACGCGTGAAGATGTTGAAAAGCATCTGGCCAAAGCACCGGCTGCGAAAGCAGAAGCCAAAGCGCCGGCCGCCGCGCCTGCACCACAGGCTCAACTGGGCGCTCGTGGCGAAAAACGTGTTCCGATGACCCGTCTACGCAAACGCGTAGCTGAGCGTCTGCTGGAAGCGAAAAACTCCACCGCCATGCTGACCACGTTCAACGAAGTCAACATGAAGCCAATCATGGATCTGCGTAAGCAGTACGGTGACGCGTTCGAGAAACGTCACGGTATCCGTCTGGGCTTTATGTCTTTCTACGTGAAAGCGGTTGTTGAAGCGCTGAAACGCTATCCGGAAGTGAACGCGTCCATCGACGGTGATGACGTGGTTTACCACAACTACTTTGATGTCAGCATGGCGGTCTCCACGCCGCGTGGCCTGGTCACGCCGGTCCTGCGTGATGTGGATCTGCTGGGTATGGCTGACATCGAGAAAAATATTAAAGAACTGGCAGTTAAAGGTCGCGACGGCAAGCTGACGGTCGACGATCTGACGGGCGGTAACTTCACCATCACTAACGGTGGCGTGTTCGGTTCCCTGATGTCTACCCCGATCATCAACCCACCGCAGAGCGCCATCCTGGGTATGCATGCCATCAAAGATCGTCCGATGGCAGTAGACGGCAAGGTTGAAATCCTGCCGATGATGTATCTGGCGCTGTCTTATGACCACCGTTTGATCGATGGTCGTGAGTCAGTAGGCTTCCTGGTAACCATTAAAGAGTTGCTGGAAGATCCGACGCGTCTGCTGCTGGACGTGTAGTAAATAAGAGTATCACCTGCCCCGTAGGTCTGGAGGCTTATCAGGCCTACGGGTAAAAGATAACGATTACCTGAAGGATGGACAGAACACATGAACTTACATGAATATCAGGCAAAACAACTTTTTGCCCGCTATGGCTTACCGGCACCGGTGGGTTATGCCTGTACTACTCCGCGTGAAGCTGAAGAAGCTGCATCTAAAATCGGCGCAGGCCCGTGGGTAGTGAAATGTCAGGTTCACGCTGGTGGCCGTGGTAAAGCGGGCGGTGTGAAGGTTGTGAACAGCAAAGAAGACATTCGCGCTTTTGCTGAACACTGGCTGGGTAAACGTCTGGTCACTTACCAGACAGACGCCCATGGTCAACCGGTAAATCAGATTCTGGTTGAAGCAGCGACCGACATTGGTAAAGAACTTTACCTCGGCGCAGTTGTTGACCGTAGTTCCCGTCGCGTGGTCTTCATGGCCTCTACCGAAGGCGGCGTGGAAATTGAAAAAGTGGCGGAAGAAACGCCGCACCTGATCCACAAAGTAGCGCTCGATCCGCTGGCCGGTCCGATGCCTTATCAGGGTCGTGAACTGGCGTTCAAACTGGGTCTGGAAGGTAAACAGGTTCAGCAGTTCACCAAGATCTTCATGGGTCTGGCGACTATCTTCCTTGAGCGCGATCTGGCGCTGATCGAAATCAACCCGCTGGTGGTGACCAAGCAGGGTGATCTGATCTGCCTCGACGGCAAACTGGGCGCTGACGGCAACGCGCTGTTCCGCCAGGCTGACCTGCGTGAAATGCGCGATCAGTCTCAGGAAGATCCGCGTGAAGCACAGGCTGCACAGTGGGAACTGAACTACGTCGCTCTGGACGGCAACATCGGTTGTATGGTTAACGGCGCGGGCCTGGCAATGGGCACCATGGACATCGTTAAACTGCACGGCGGCGAACCGGCTAACTTCCTCGACGTTGGCGGCGGTGCGACCAAAGAGCGTGTAACCGAAGCGTTCAAAATTATCCTCTCTGACGACAATGTTAAAGCCGTACTGGTTAACATCTTCGGCGGTATCGTACGCTGCGACCTGATCGCGGACGGTATCATCGGCGCGGTAGCAGAAGTGGGCGTTAACGTTCCGGTCGTGGTACGTCTTGAAGGTAACAACGCTGAACTCGGCGCGAAAAAATTGGCTGATAGCGGCCTGAATATTATTGCAGCGAAAAGTCTGACGGATGCAGCTCAGCAGGTTGTTGCCGCAGTGGAGGGGAAATAATGTCAGTTTTAATTAATAAAGATACCAAGGTTATCTGCCAGGGCTTCACCGGTAGCCAGGGGACATTCCACTCTGAACAAGCGATTGCTTACGGTACGCAAATGGTCGGCGGTGTTACGCCGGGCAAAGGCGGCACCACGCATCTGGGTCTGCCGGTGTTCAACACCGTACGTGAAGCGGTAGAAGCGACCGGCGCAACCGCCACCGTTATCTACGTTCCGGCTCCGTTCTGCAAAGACTCCATCCTGGAAGCTATTGATGCAGGCATCAAGCTTATCATCACCATCACTGAAGGTATCCCAACGCTGGATATGCTGACCGTGAAAGTGAAGCTGGATGAAGCTGGCGTGCGCATGATCGGCCCGAACTGCCCAGGTGTTATCACCCCTGGCGAATGTAAAATCGGCATCATGCCGGGCCATATTCACAAGCCTGGTAAAGTCGGTATCGTTTCTCGTTCCGGTACGCTGACCTATGAAGCGGTTAAGCAGACCACCGACTACGGTTTTGGTCAGTCTACCTGTGTGGGTATCGGCGGCGACCCAATCCCTGGCTCTAACTTCATCGATATCCTGAAGCTGTTCCAGGAAGATCCGCAGACCGAAGCGATCGTCATGATCGGTGAGATCGGCGGTAGCGCGGAAGAAGAAGCGGCGGCGTACATTAAAGATCATGTGACCAAGCCGGTTGTGGGTTACATCGCGGGTGTGACTGCGCCGAAAGGTAAACGTATGGGTCATGCTGGTGCGATCATCGCAGGTGGTAAAGGTACGGCGGATGAGAAATTCGCTGCGCTGGAAGCCGCTGGCGTGAAAACCGTTCGTAGCCTGGCCGATATCGGCGAAGCGCTGAAAACAGTGATTAAGTAAGAAAAAAACAGCCCTGACTCTCTGCATAGTCAAGGGCTGGTCCCATTTCGACATGGTTGGCCATCTGATGATGGCCTTTTTTTGGCCTGTAAATCAGCTTTCAGCCAGTGTTTTCAACCAGCGAATTCCGCTTTCCGGCGAGGTCATTACCGGCACCGGCGGGGAAGGGAGCTGCTGTAAAACGCGCGCCATCGAGGCTTGCGCCAGCATCACAACATCCGCCTGGGTAAAGGCGCTCTGTAACCCTTCACTGACGATACGGTCATGAGTATCCATGTCTCCCGCCAGCAGCGCGTGGAATGCCTCCTCCATTAATATAGGCGTGATGGTTCGCGATTTACCGCTCTGCTGCACTTTGCGCTGTACGTAATCCAGCGTTGGCTTCAGCGTGGTTGCCACGGTCGCCAGTACGGCGATCCGCTCACCTTTTTCAATCGCCTCTTCCACCATTGCGCAGTCAATGCGCGCGAGCTGCAGTGGGGTCATAAACTGGCATTGCTCCACCGCAGTACCTATTGAGGAGCAGGCGGTAATAAAGATATCGCAGTCCGCCTTTTCGGCAATATGTACATAATCGGCGATGCGGGCGGCAATATTGGGCGTCACGCCCTGGGCCTTCATTACCTGCTTGATCATGGATTCTTCCACCAGGTGCATGACTTCAACATCCGGCATGATGTCGGCAATCAGCTGTTGCATCATCGTAAGCGTGGCGGCACTGGTATGCAGCATGGCGACCTTTTTCATTGGGCAATCTCCTTAAGTAACGTTTCCGCGACGGCCAGCGCCGCATCATGATCTTCCTGCGCGGATAAACCGCCTACCGCGACGGCCCCAAGGCATTTTCCTTGGTGCAGAATCGGGATCCCGCCCGGCAGCGCCGTAAACAGCGGGTCGGCAAAATAACCAATATCCAGTTGCTCTTTCTGCAGTCGCTGTAAAAATGCCTGCGTGGTACAGCCCAGGCGGCTACTGGTGCGTGCTTTGCGCTGGGTTAACTCGATGGTTAACAGTTTGGCGTTATCCATCCGCGCAAAGCTGAGTAGTTCGCCATTGGCATCGCATACGGCCACGCTTAACGGGCGTTTTGCGTAACATGTTTCGGCAAGGTCGAGCGCAGAGGCCACGGCGCGCAGGGCATGCCCCAGAGTGAGAGTTGTCATCGTGATTATCCTTTTGACAGATTTTCGCAAGCGGGTTGAACGGGATCTTTGGCTGCGGCGGCCTGCGCCTGTTTGGCGTCTTTCTTGCGCCAGTAGTTCGCGAGCAGCGAGCCGCTGACGTTGCCAAGCGGAGTCATCACCGCCGAGGCCAGGCCAACCGTTGCCAGTTTGCCCATCGCTGCGGCAAGCCCGGACGCCATGCCGCCGTTTTGCAGGCCGACTTCAAAGGCTACGGTGCGGGCAGACTGTACGTCCATGCGGAAGATCCAGCGGCTCATCAGATAGCCAATCAGGAAGCCGCCGAGGTTATGCATCAACATGGCGAAGCAGAGCAGGAAGCCGACCTGCACCAGGTTCTCGCGCCCGGCTGCGGCTGCGGTGGTCGTAAAGAAAATGATCCCCATCATTGAGATAGTCGGCATGATTTTCTTCACGCCTGCCACGCGGCCATACAGCCAGTTGTAGAACAATGCCCAGACGAGACCGCCTGCCACGAAGTTGAGCACCACCGCGTACATTTGCGCGTCGGCGCTGGCGTGACCAAACAGCGCGTCCCAGCCGCCAGCAATCATATACAGCAGCCAAAGAGCGCCGATCCCGGCCAGCATCTGGACGACACGGCGTCCGCGCACGCCCGCATAGGTTTTCAGATAGTCATGCAGAATTGCCGCGCCGATGGGGATCAATACGATTTTCACCACATCCATTACCATTGCGGTGAGCTGGATATCGATCATCGACCCCGCCAGCAGATTAACCCACAGCGGCGTCATCACCGTCGCCGCCAGCGTTGAGACTGCGGCGATCGAGACCGCCAGCGCCAGGTTGGCGTTCGCGATATAGACCATGACGGTAGAGGAGAGTCCGCTTGGGCAGGCGCCAATCAGCAGAATCCCGACCGCCACCTCAGGCGGAAAGTTAAAGATAAGCGTAATGCTCAGGCCGAGCAGAGGCATGATAACGAAGTGGCAGAAGGTGCCAATAAACACCGCCCACGGCATTTTGGCGACATCAATAAAATCCTGGATCGTGAGCTTAGTGCCCATGCTAAACATGGTGGCCTGAATGACGAGGAATACGATCCATTTATGGGTGATATTGAAACCGCCCCAGACGATCAGATCCGTAGACCAGGTCATGGCGGCGACAAACCCGGCGATGATCCATAGCGTAAACTGATAGCTGCGTAGACCCGGCCAGTAGCCTGCACCGGCGGCGAATCCGGCGGTGAACATCACCAGCCCTGGCTGCCAGAGCGCCGCGGACTGGATTAGCGCGCCGATAATCGCCAGCGCCGCGCCCGCAACGCTGATGCCGAGTCCGGTTTTGTGAATAACAGTGGTCATAGTCATGTTGAAATGTCCTTGCTGTTGTTATTGCTGCCGGGATGGAATAGATAACATGTGCCGCGCAATTTCTGGCGTGGCGACTTTTTTATCCATGCTGCGAATGAGCGTGGCGAGTTTGGCAACCTGCTGGTAATTATGCTGTGCTTTTTCTTCAGCGCTTAAATAATAGCTATCCTCAAAGCCGATTCGTACTTCACTGGCCCCCATGCCGACGGCGGCGGCAATAATATCGAAGTTCTTTCTGCCAAAATGAGTAATACCCCATAAGGCATCGCGCGGGATCATGCTACGCAGAGCAATTAAAGCGTCAATGGTTGCTGGCGTACTGCCGCGATGACCGAGGACGATATTAAAGAGCATGGGTTTTTGGAGTTTTATTTTATCTTCAAGGTTCAGGATGTTATTAATCATGCCAATTTCAAAAACTTCAAACTCGGGAATGATATTGCGCTCGACTATTTGCCGGGAGCAATATTCCACGTCCGGACCGGGATTAAAGTACACCGCATCTCCGAGGTTGACGGAACCGACGTTCAGCGAAGCCATCTCTACGCCGGGGCAGGAGAGTGGCGCGCAGCGTTCGGCGATGGACATTGAAGAGACGCCGCCGGTAGATGCCTGAATAATCAGGTCTGAATGGCGCATGACGTTATCAATGGTCGCCTGAAAATCGGTGGTATCCGGCGTCAGGCGACCCTGTTTATCGCGAACGTGTAAATGCACGATGGACGCGCCATGCTCTACGCTGGCGAGTATTTCCTGCGCCAGTTCTGCGGGTATAACTCTGGGGCAATCCGCGGCAACGGGTGCCAGCGAAATAATAACAGTATCCGACATATTTTCCTCCGGTACAGAGATATTTAAATTATAGGTAAGGCGTTATCCAGTTTAATGAGTCGGGCCCTGATGTTGATGGTTGATATTCACAACCAATCCAGCCCTGGTAATTCATTTTTCTAATAAAATCGAATAGCCATGTTTCATTTAATTCACCTGTTCCCGGTTCATGGCGATAGGGGACAGAAGCAATTTGAAAATGTTTAATTAAGGTGAAGTAGCGTTCAATATTTTTTGCCACATTGCCATGAATTTTCTGACAGTGGTAAATATCAAACTGTAAACCGATATTTTTCTTGCCAACCTCTTGAATAATAGATTCGGCCAACGGAAAACTGTCAATAAAATAACCGGGCATATCCTGCGAATTTAACGGTTCAATCAGCACATCGATTTCCGCTTCAGCCATCATATCGCAGGCGATACGCAGCCGGTTGGTCAGGAGAGTGCGCTGAGCGTGAAGCGTCAGATCGTCGCAGCGCGAACCGGCCATAACGTGAACCCGACGACAGCCCAGCGCCGTGGCGTAATCACGCGCCACGTTGAGGCTATGGTGAAATTCCGGGTCTCGACCGGGCTGCGCGGCCAGTCCCCGCTCACCTTGTGCCCAGTTACCCGCCGGTGCGTTCATCAGCACCACCGGCAGGGATGTTTCCCGCTGTGCAGCGTGCAAATGCGCCAGCGGGTGCTGCCAGAGAAATAGCCCTTCAACGCCGCGAAAACCAGCCGCCTGCGCCGCCGCAAATCGCGCCGCTATTGGTAAATCTGTAAACAACCAGTCGAGGTTAGCCGCTAACTTCAGCATGGCGCGCACCCTCCCGGTTATCAACCAGATGCAGCTTAACGCCCTGGCTGGCAAGAGTTTGCTGGGCGTTTTCCGGTAACCGGTTATCAGAAATAATGTCGGTTAACTGTTCCAGCCCACAGATATGGAACATGCCGTATTTGCCAAACTTACTGCTGTCGCAGACCAGCACCCGACGCCGGGAAACGGTGAGTACCGCTTCTTTAACCGAGGCTTTCCCTTCGCTCGGCGTCGACATGCCGCGTTCGGTATCCCACGATGAGGAGCTCAGAAACGCCACGTCAATATTAATGGTGCGCAGAAAACTGGCGGCGCTTTTTCCAAGGCATGAGCGGTTACGCTGATCCACCAGACCACCGGTGTGATAGAGCGTGATGTGCGGCATATCCATCAGATAGTGGCTGATGGAAAAATCGTTGGTTACTACCGTCAGATTGAAACAGTGGCTGGCGGCGACCGCTTTCGCCACTTCAAACAACGACGTACCGGCATCCAGATACAGCGTTTGTCCGGGCTCAATGAGCATGGCGGCGAGCTGGCCCATTTTACGTTTCACGTCATGATTCAACTCGGCTTTTTCCCGCCATGGCAGCTCGGATTTCAGCAGGTTATTGAGCTTCACTCCGCCGTTAATGGCGATAACTTTGCCTTCTTCTTCCAGCAACTGGATGTCGCGACGCACGGTCATATGCGACACGCTCATCAAATCTGCCAGTTCATTAAATGAGGCGGCATTTTTTTCGTGTACGTAGCGGTAGATAAAATCACGTCGTTGCTCGGGGATCATTATGTCACCTCACGCTTGCCGGGAATGTTCAAGTTCGGCCACCGCTTCTTCTGAGAGCGGAACATAGCCAAGCGGTTTTAACGTCAGCCAGATGCGGGCGCTGTCTTCCAGTTCTTCAGCGTTAAACACCGCCTCACGCAGCGAGCGACCGCTTACTACCGGCCCGTGATTGGCCAGCAGCGCGGCCGTATGGTCTGCCGCGATTTCACTCAGTGCGCTGGCAATGCCTTCATGGCCAGGCTTGAAATAGGGCAGCAGCGGTAACTGCCCGACGCGCATCACATAGTACGGCGTTAACGGCGGCAGGCAGTTTTTCGGCGTGGTGCACGGCAGGCAGGAGAGCGCGGTCAGCCATGGAGAATGCAGGTGCACGACCGCGCCGCAGGATGGCCGATGTCGATACCACGCCAGATGCATGGGCACCTCTTTTGAGGGTTTGTCGCCGCTAAGATGAACGCCGTTGGCATCCAGCCGACTTAGCGTGGCAGGATCAAGCTCGCCCAGACAAGAGTTGGTCGGGGTCACCAGATAGCCGCCATCCGGCATTTTGACGCTAAGATTGCCGGAACCGCCGCTGCTGTAACCGCGCATAAACAGGGAACGGCCATAGTGGACGAGTAGTTCGCGCAGTTGGTGTTCACTCACCGAATTCATAATGCGTACTCCTGGGCAGTAAAAAAGAAATCGTCGTCACCAAAGTTGCCTGACTTCAGCGCCAGCGCCAGACCGGAGGAAAATACCCACGGCACGCCTGGCGCAATGGCTTTGCCGACGGACAGACGCTTCACCTGCAAGGCTTCCACAACGGTGCCGGAGGTTTCTCCGCCCGCGACGATAAAGGTGTTTACACCCGCAGTTCGTAGCTTTGTGCTCAGCCGGGCAAAAGCGTGTTCGATTGCCTGGCTGGCGACCTGTTCGCCGTGCTCCTGTTGAATACGTTTGAGTACGTCTGGCGGCTGGGTGGCGTATATCAGTGGCGCTAATGGGTCGCTGATATGCGTCATCGCCCAGGCGCTCAGTTCATCGGTGTAGCGTTCGGCATCAGACAGGCAGCGGGACACATCAAGCAAATGAGACGCTGCCGCGGCCTTGTAGCGATTAACCTGACGATTGCTCATTGCCGAACAGCTACCGGAGAACACCACCGTTTTGGCAGGCAGTGGAAAAGAGTCCGGCGGCATGGATTGCTGGCCTCCGGTACAGGCGGCCAGCGCGCCGCCGAGCCCGGAGCCCCCGGCTAACAGAGGGCTGGCATGGAGAGCTTGCGCCAGCGTGTTGAGATCTGCTTCATCCAGCGTATCGACGATAACGTGACGCGTACCTTCAGCCTGAAGTTGGGCCAGGGCGTAAGTGACCGCTTCCACACCTTGACGTAGGGTCGTGAGGTTGATGCAACCAACCGCGCCTGGCGTTTGCGCGCTCAGCAGGCGCGGCAGGCTGGCATCGTTCATTGGATTGAGCGGATGCTTTTCCATTCCGGATTCGTTAAGCAGTACACCGTGTACAAAAAGATGACCATGCACCACCGTGCGTCCGTTTTGCGGCAGAGCGGGGCAGTGGACGATCAGTGGAACCTGCAGGTCGTTCATCAATGCATCGCTGACCGGGCCAATATTGCCTGTTGGCGTGGAGTCAAACGTCGAACAATATTTAAAATAAATCTGGCGGACACCTGCATTTTGTTTCAGCCAGCGGGCACAGAACAGGGATTGGGCGACGGCCTGTTCTGCGGGTAATGAGCGGCTTTTCAGCGAGATGACGATAGCGTCAACCTCTTCATTCCAGCATTGCGCGGTATCGGGCATACCGGGCAGAAGCGCGACGCGCCACCCCTGCTGCGCCATAAAGCTTGCAATGTCCGTTGCGCCGGTAAAATCGTCGGCGATAACGCCTGTGGTGACGGCCATGGATCAACTCCGTTCAGATTGTTTGCTAATTGAACATATTATTCAGGAGGGCCTTTCACATTCACATGATGATTATCACAAATAAGCACATCATCGATTCACATTAAAAACGGGTAATTTATTGAAAATAATGAGGTTAGGTGTTGAGTGTTGCGAAAAGAGTCTCACAAGAGAGTGTGAAGATTCGTTAATCTTTGAGAAAGCGGAGTCGGCGGTGTGCTGCAGAGTATTATCGTGGTCGCTATAATTTTCTTGCCAATTGATCATAATCATCTGCACAAATGAGATTATTTTTTGCGGTGAGCATCATTCTTTCCTGAGGCTAATTTTTGCATATTAGCGGCCTTAATATTGTTAATGCCGGAGGATAACGTGCCGCTGAAAATCCAGGATGACTATTTACACCGTTTTTTCTCTATCGCAGAACTCTTCTCCCGAGCCACTGGGTTAGCCACAGTCGTCGTTGATATTAACGGTATAGCGTTGTCTAAATGTCATAATTTTAATTCGTTTTGCACATTAATGCGTGCGGATGAGCGCTATCGAGCAGGTTGCCAAAAGTGCGACAAGTACTGTGCTTTTGAGGCATTAAAACAGCTCAAACCCAGAATACTCACCTGTCATGCAGGGCTAAGCCTGTTCTCGATGCCATTAATCCATGAGGGACACCTTCACGGTTTTATTATCTGCGGGCAGGTGCGGGTAAAATATCAGGAATATAAAACTATCGCTATTGATAACAAAAACTCATGGATTAATAACCCCGAAATTAAAGCTGAGTGGGGCCAGTCTGCGGTGGTGGATAATAATGTACTGGTGGCGTCGGCAAATTTGTTAAGTTTTATTGTTGATAATTTTGAGAAAGAACAATTGATCTCTGAGAAGATTGTAGTTCCGGCAACCCGTTACGCTCATCATTATTTCACTGAGCCTTCACGTCACGAGAAAAAACTTATGGCGGCGCTGCGTTATATTGACGAGAATTTGTATGGTGAATTGTCTTTGGAATCTGTCGCGGCTCATGTGTGCTTAAGCGCGAACTATTTCAGCCGTTTTTTCAAGAAACGCCAGGGTGTTAATTTTAAAACCTGGGTGAGTCAGAAGAAAATGCAAAAAGCAGGGGAGTTATTACACGATCCGGATCATTCCATAGACAGTATTGCCAGGAAACTGCAATACGCGCAAACCAGTTACTTTTGCCGCGTTTTCCGGGCGGCGCATCAAACGTCGCCCCAGTCTTTTCGTCACGCCAGACTTTCGCAGTAAAGATTGTCTGGCAGCTTGATGGCTTCAGGTATAAAAGAGAGCCGATCGCTCAGGGTCACCACATCTCCGATTACAATCAACGCCGGTGGAACAATATTAGCTTCCTGCGCCTTGCTCAATAATGAACCGAGCGTGCAGGTCAGGCGGCGTTGATTTTCCCGGGTCGCAGACATAATTAGCGCGGCGGGCGTGTCTGCTGATTTTCCGCCCATCAACAGCTCTTCACAGATAAACGCCAGATTGGCGATACCCATGACGATGACCAACGTGCCGTTAAGTTTCGCCAGTTGACGCCAGTTCTGCTGCTGATTGCCTTCCCGCGTGTGGCCTGTCACCACGTGAAAACCGGAGGCAAAATCGCGATGCGTCACCGGGATACCGGCATAGGTCAGGCCGCCAATCGTAGAACTAATACCCGGTACAACTTCAAAAGGGATGCCCATTTCAACCAGATCCTCCACTTCTTCAGCCCCACGGCCAAAGACATACGGATCGCCACCTTTGAGGCGCACAATGTTGTGGTGTGTTTGGGCATACTGGACCAGCAGTGCGTTGATTTCATCCTGGGGAACGCAATGGAAGCCTGGATTTTTGCCGACATTGATAAGCAGGCAGTCAGGTAATGCCCATTCCAAAATTTTAGGATTGACCAGCCGATCGTAAATAATGACGTCGGCCTGTTTAATGCACATCATTGCTTTGAGGGTCAGTAATGAAATATCACCAGGACCTGCTCCAACGAGCCAGACCTTTCCGAAAGTTTTCACAATGTGTCCTTTATCACGTCTGTCAAAAAATGGCACAAACGACATCAATAAATGATTAAAAGCAGTCGTTTGCCCGTAAGTTATAACGTGAAATTATCCAGGATTAGCGCGTGGATAATATTGATTAATCTCGCAAAGTTTTTTCTGCAATAAACAAGAAGACTTGAAAAATTATTAAGAACTTATTGGCACTATTTACTTAGGTTTAACCTTATTTAAATTGTGTTTATTGTTGTGCTTGAGTATTATTGGTTAATATTTATCCGCCATCAGTGTGAGCAAATCATGGATTGGATCAATGACATCAATGGAGAAAATAAAATATAACTCTCGGTGCTTATCTGGGTGCCTTGAATTATTTTTTATAAATTAAACTATTTTTGTACGCTGCATATGGAAGAGGTTATGAGAGGAAAAATACCCAAGACGGAGTTGCTGGTAACTTTTGAAGTGGTTGCGCGTCACGAAAGTTATACCCGGGCAGCTGAAGAGTTGGCGTTAACACAAAGTGCTGTTTTCCGCCAGGTGAATGCACTGGAGGATTTTCTTAATACCGCGCTATTTAATCATGCCAAAAAACGTATTTTTTTAAATGCGGCCGGCAAACACTATTTAAGTATCGTTAAAGAAACGTTAAATAAACTCGAGCGTGATACGACCACAATAATGACCTGGCAACCGACCGTACAGGTTATTGAGCTGGCGGTAAATCCGACGTTTAGTACGCATTGGTTGATCCCCAACCTGCGCGAGTTTAACAAACTCAATCCTGATATTATTGTGAACATCCATTCGCTGGCGAATATCGGTGATTTTCTTAATCGTGAGTATGATGCGGCAATTATGCGCGAAGATTTCTACTCACCGTGGTCAGAGGTTGAGTACCTGTTTGAAGAGGAAATTCTGCCAGTTTGCAGCCGCTGCCTGCTGGCCGAACCGGAACGGAAACTGTCAGTCCACGAACTGCTGAACGAATACCCGCTGTTGCACCAGAGTACGCGAATCAAAGGCTGGCAGGAATGGTTTGCGCTGTCCAACGTCAGCAGCCCGCTGGTAAATAAAGGCCCGAGATTTGATCTGTTGTCGATGTTGATTGCGGCGGTCCGTTCTAATCTGGGGGTTGCGCTGCTTCCTCGTTTTGCCATTCAGCACGATCTGGACAATGGAGATATGGTCATTCCTTGCGATGTTCCGATGCGCACCGGGAACCGTTTCATTATGACGTGGCGTGAAGAGAAATCGGAGTCTGCGCATTTACAGACATTTCGTAACTGGTTGCTCAGTAAGTCCGTGGTGTCGGCTGCCTGATGGTGGTTTGCGCTTTATCAGGCCTACAACGATTGGTAGGCCGGATAAGACGCGTTAGCATCGTTATCCGGCAAAAGAACGGCTACCAGTCGATTCCAATCTGTGCCTGAATCCCGCGGTCAAACGCGTGCTTGACCGGGCGAATTTCACTGACCGTATCGGCCAGTTCCAGTAACAGCGCATGGCATCCGCGCCCGGTCACGATGACGCTTTGCTCCGCAGGGCGATTTTCGATGGCGCTGATAACCTCCTGGGTGTCCAGATAGTGGTAAGCCAGCATGTAGGTGAGCTCATCCAACACCACCAGATCGTACTGCGGATCAGCCAGCATGCGCTTACTTTCCTGCCAGACTACCGTTGCCGCCTCGATATCCGCTTGCCGATTTTGGGTTTCCCAGGTAAATCCGGTGCCCATAATATGAAATTCGACACCGAGCGGTTGCAGCGTGTTGTACTCGCCATTATCCCACTGACCTTTAATAAACTGCGCGATGCCAACGGTTTTTCCGTGACCAACCGCGCGCGTTGCCGTACCAAAGGCTGCGGTGGATTTTCCTTTACCGTTGCCGGTGAAGACAATCAGGATCCCTTTCTTCTCCGTTGCCGCCGCCACGCGGGTATCAACCTGTTCTTTCAGTTTCTGCTGACGCTGGCGGTGTCTGTCATTATTGGCTCGCGCTTCCATGGTGACTCCTTAATGTCCTGCCGGACAGGTTGCGCAGCGGTGCTGCTGCTCAAACTGGCTAAAGAAGTTATTGCCTTTGTCATCCACTAATACGAAGGCCGGCATATTTTTAACTTCCATCATCCACACCGCTTCCATTCCCAACTCGGGATATTCAAGGCAGTGCAGGCTCTTCACGTACTGCTGCGCCAACAAGGCTGCGGCGCCGCCAATGCTGCCAAGGTTAAAACCACCATGTTTGCGACACGCATCCGTGACTTGCGCGCTGCGGTTGCCTTTCGACAACATGATCAGACTGCCGCCCGCGGCCTGGAAAGCATCGACGTAACCGTCCATGCGCCCGCCAGTTGTGGGTCCGAGCGAACCGCAGGCCAGATTACTGGGGGTTTTAGCCGGGCCCGCGTAATAGACGATATGGTTTTTCATGTAATCTGGCATCGGTTCGCCGTTATCCAGGCGCTCTTTGATTTTGGCATGCGCGATATCGCGAGCCACAACAATCGGGCCGCTTAACGATAAACGCGTCCCAATTGGCAGAGTGGTGAGATCCTGCAGGATCTCGCGCAACGGACGATTCAGATCCAGTTGTACGGTCTGGGCGCTATTTTCTACCCGCTGTGAATCGGGAATAAATTTGCCCGGATTATGCTCGAGTTTTTCCAGCCAGATTCCGTGTTTGTTGATTTTGGCCTTGATGTTGCGGTCGGCTGAGCAGGAGAGAGCCATGGCGATAGGGCAGGAGCCGCCGTGGCGCGGCAGGCGGATCACCCGGATATCGTGGGCAAAGTATTTGCCGCCAAACTGCGCGCCGATGCCAAACTCGCGGCTGGCGTTAAGCAGCTCGGCTTCCAGCGCCGTATCGCGGAATGCCTGACCCAGTTCGTTCCCGCTGGTGGGCAGGTTATCGTAATATTTAGTTGAAGCCAGTTTAGCAACTTTCAGCGTTTGGTCGGCGGACAAGCCTCCAACGACGAAAGCGATGTGATACGGCGGGCAGGCGGCTGTACCCAGTGATTTCATTTTTTCGATCAGAAACGCGGTGAGCTTTTCCGGCTGCAGAATAGATTTGGTTTCCTGGAACAGCGCCGCTTTGTTAGCAGAGCCGCCGCCTTTGTTGACGAACAGGAAACGGTATTCGTTACCCGGCGTGGCGCTGATGTCGATTTGCGCCGGCAGGTTAGTCTGGGTATTGACCTCGGTATACATGTCCAGCGGGGCATTTTGCGAGTAACGCAGGTTGTTTTCGGTGAAGGTGGTGTACACGCCTTTGCTTAATGCTTCTGCGTCATCGCCGCCGGTCCAGACATGCTGTCCTTTGCAGGCCACAATGGTTGCCGTCCCGGTATCCTGGCAGTTGGGCAGGACGCCTTTGGCCGAAACCTCAGCATTGCGTAGCAGTTGCAATGCGACGTACTTATCGTTACTGCTGGCCTGCGGATCGTGCAGAATGCTGGCTATCTGTTTTAAATGTCCGGCGCGCAGGAAAAATGAAGCCTCATAAAATGCCTGCTGGGCTAATAAGGTTAGCGCTTCTGGCGCAACCTTAATCACTTCCTCTCCGTCTAACTCCGTTACCGCAACGTGCTGGTTACTCAGTAATTCATATTCGGTATTATCTTTACTCTGAACAAAGAGTTCCTGCCAGACAAATGGTTTAGACATGTTTACATCTCACCTTTTAGTTAATATGTCGGATGGCGCTCACGCCATCCGTAATTGCTTAATGCGCTAAAAAGACATTGGCTTTTGTCGCTTCGGCGACATATTCGATCGTTTTCTGGGCGCGAACGCTGTTACCGGCTTCATCCAGCGGCGGAGAATAGACGGCAATTGCATATTTGCCCGGGACAACGGCGACCATTCCGCCGCCGACGCCGCTTTTTGCCGGGATGCCCACGGTGTAGAGCCATTTACCGCTGCCGTCGTATAGTCCGGCAATCGCCATTTCTGCCAGCACCTGCGGAACATATTTTTCATTCAGCAACTGCTTGCCGTTGAATGGAGATTTGCCTTTGTTCGCCAGTACCGCCCCCATTTTGGCCAGTTGCTCAACGGTGATATCCACCGAGCACTGACGGGTATAAATTTCGACGGCTTCGTCGGTATTGCCATAGAAGCTGTTATAGGATTCCATCAGCTTCGCCAGCGCCTGATTGTGCTGGTTGGTTTCCATCTCGGATTTAAAGACCGGCTCATTAACCGTGAGCGTGGCGTCGGCCCAGACGTTCAGGTTGTCGAGGATTTTGTTCCAGCGATCGGTTTTGTCTTTGGCTTCAATCAGGCTAACGGTGCTCATCGCCCCGGCGTTTACCAGCGGGTTCTCAGGCGCGCCTTTGGTCAGCTCAACCGCTAAACCGGAGTTGAAGGGCATGCCGGTGGCATTGGCCCCGAGTTTATCCAGCACCACTTGAGGGCCGTGCTGTTCCATGGCGAGCGCCATGGTGAAGACTTTGCTCAGGGATTCCATGGGGAAGGGTTTGTTAACATCGCCAACCTGGTAGATCTTGCCGTCCACCGTGGCAATGGTGATGGCAAAGTTATTCGGGCTGTAGGTCGCCAGGGCAGGGATGTAGTCGGCGACTTTTCCATCGTGGTTACTTTTATATTTTTGATGTGCCTGGTCGATAAGCTTTGCGTAATCCGGCGTGGTTTGCGCGAGAGTCGTTGCGCTAAACAAAACGCTGAAGGAAAAAATACTCACGCCGAGAAGAGTTTTAGTCATGGTGCAATCCTGTTGGTGTGCTCATCATGGTGCCGGATGGCGGCTTACCGCCTTATCCGGCCAACGGATAGTTAAACGTTATGTAGGCCGGATAAGCGCAAGCGTCATCCGGCAATAACGTCGTATCAGGACAACGCGACTTCTGTTTCGGTAACCGGACGTTCTTGTTCCGGGGTCTTCACTGGCGCAGTGCCACGACAACCTTGGCCGAAGTGTTCACCTTCCCAGCGACCTACAATGGCAGCACCCATTGCGTTACTCATGACGTTGGTAGCAGAACGCCCCATATCGAGGAACGGATCGACGCCCATCAACAGGATCAGACCGGCTTCAGGAATGTTGAACTGGTTCAGGGTTGCGGCGATAACCACCATTGATGCACGCGGTACGCCCGCCATCCCTTTAGAGGTCAGCATCAGGATTAACAGCATGGTAATTTGCTCGCCCATGCTCAGCTCAATGTTGCACGCCTGAGCAATAAAGACGGTGGCAAATGAGCAGTACGCCATGGAGCCGACCAGGTTAAAGGAGTAACCGATAGGCAGAACGAAGCTGGCGATTTTTGAAGAAACGCCGAATTTTTCCAGCTTGTCCAGGGTGCCCGGGAAGGCGGCTTCTGAGCTGGAGGTAGTAAAGGCCAGCAGTGCAGGCTCGAGGATTGATTTGGTCAAACGCGCGATGCAAGGCCCGACTATCATGGTTGACAGGCCAATCAGGATTGCCCACAGCATACCCAGGGTCAGATAGAATTCACCCATGAAGATCCCGGCGCTGACCATCACACCCAGACCACGTTCGGCAATCAGACCAGAAATAGCGGCAAAAACGGTCAGTGGTGCAAACAGCATGACGTAGCCCGTCAGCTTCAGCATCACGTGTACCAGTGAATCCAGAACCTTCACGATAGGCTCGGCTTTTTCACCAATCGCGGCCAGGCTGCAACCGAGGAAAATTGAGAACACCACGATCTGCAGAATTTCGTTACGCGCCATCGCATCGACAATACTGGTCGGTACCGCGTGCGAGATAAACACTTTCAGCGTGAATGGCTCTGACTTAACGGCGGCAACAGCCCCGACGTCATGTGGCACGAAGTTGATCCCCGCGCCTGGCTGGAAGATGTTAACGATAACCAGACCCAGTGCAATTGACACCAGAGAGGCGCAAATAAACAGGAAGAAGGTTTTCGAAAATATACGTCCCAGCGTTTTGGCATCGCCCATTTTGGCAATACCAACAACCAGAGTTGAAATAACCAATGGCGCGATAATCATTTTTACCATGCGTAAGAATATAGTGGTAAAAATAGAAATATCTGCTGCATAGGATTTTGCGGTTTCAGCCGCGGCCATATTATTTATGGCCACCCCAGCAATCATGCCGAGTATCAGGCCTAATATGATCATCTTCGTTAAACTTATTTTCTTCATGTGTACTCCATCGGATAAAGGCTGGTAATTGGAATTGTGTAGGGTGGCGTGCGCCTGAGCCTGGACAGCAGCTCAGACGCACGCCTGTTGTGACCAACCGCATGAATAATTCGAAGCACTGTGATACCGCTGAATTCTGTGCTCCAATGGTTGTTATTGTGTTTTTTGTTACAAGTCGAACTCAATACTTAATAATGGAGCGTGTTGCTGAGCACCATAAACATCATTATCACCGACGTTGCCGGAAATAATATCGCGCGGCATGACGATTTTTACGGCATTCGCCGGATCGAACCACACGATATTGTGAATGAAGTCAGGTTCAACATTATATAAACTGGCAATGAGCTGCGGCGTTAATTGCTCGCAGGCTTTTACCCGCTGATAGTCTTCCCTGGTTTTAAATAAAATATCTAAAACCAGTTCGTACGGTCCGGCGTTTTTGGAGCGAATAACCTGCGCCAGTGAACAAATTGAGTGTTTCATGCCTGAACTCCTTCTGGCGTCACCTGTTCAATGTGGAAATCAAATCGCAGCGCATCGCTCGCTTCAATCAGGTGATAGATCGAGAACTCATACACCGGTCCACTTTGAATATCAGATGGCGAGAACGGGAAGGCGAGGTTGCCCGCAGTCGCAATGCGATTTTCATAGCCGTAGTGCAGCAGGGTAGAGCGTACCAGCGAGCAAACGCTGTTGGCGATATCCTGCGTTGGCGCAACGACATCCAGTAAAATCCCCAGCTCATGACCGGCGGTTTTCATCGGTTCATGGTTGCCCATCACACCGTTCTTACCATACAGGTGGAACGTCATGCGGATACTGTCGTCATTCAGTGAGAGGTTACGCGCCACACTTGCTTGTACCTCTTCGAGAATGGTGTCAATCCCGGCAATCATAATTGGGTCGCGCGTTCCGGCGATGGTCAGGCAACGGAAGCCAACCTGACGCGCGCCTTCCAGTTTCAACGCATAAGGTGTTTCTTCATGACGTGAACCACTGACATACACTTCGCCCTCGTTAACCTGGGTAAAGGTGCACGCTTTCAGGTTTAGCACGCCGCCTGGTCCTGGCAGGAAGTACGGATCGGACTTCTCATACAGGGTGTGCGCCGCAGCGGAAGTTTCAGTGAACTTACGCTTGGGATTGAACGCCTTCAGCGTAAAGCCGTTGTCATCAATGATCCCCATCGCACAATCTGAGCCGGAGCCAGGGGTGGCAGCAATGGCAGCACACTCAAGGATCTTCCCGCAATGAAGTGCCAGACCTTCATCAAAGCCCTGCATTATTGGCAGCGCGGCGAAGCAGGCCGGATCGTAGGCACGTCCGCCCAGAACCACCTGTGCGCCAGCTTCGAGCGCACGCTGAAAAGGCTCGACACCCATCTGCGCGACAATGTAGGTGCTCTCTTCAATTGCATCGTGAGTCAGTTCAGGCACAAAATCGAGCGCGGTGATTTTGCCGTTATCCAGCGCCTGATGAACGATTTCTTTGTCGACATCAGACGGGATTAACGCCATTGAGAAGGACAGTTTTTCTTCCTGTGCGATCTCATGGATTATCTGGCGACACCACTCCAGATGCGGAGCTGCGCCAGAACCACCGGCCGTGCCGATCACTACCCGGATGTTGTTCTTCACGCCTGCCACGATCATATAGCGCAGATCGCGTTTCACACCGGCCCGGTCGGTAAAGGGTTTACCCGCCCCCAGATAGTGGGGGCCTGGATCGGAGGAACCTGCGTCAACAGCAATAAGATCCGGTGACTCTTCCATGGCTTTACGAAAACTTTCTTCCGGGAAGCCATAACCCAGGATAGCCGTAGGCGATAAGATCTTAAATGTGCGTGCCATCTCTTAATCCTTAGTTTGCAACAGCGCGATGGTGCGGTTCATTTCGTTAAACACGATGTTGAGACCTTCATCGAAACCCATACCCGGCTTGATCAGCATGCGCATTGGACGCGCAGCCAGCGCGACGTGTACGCAGGTACGCGCACTGATTTCCGTTTCGTTACAGGTACCGCCCTGATAGGCTTCCATTCCGTGTTTGTTGCAATACAGCACCGCATCAACGATGTTGTGAATACCGCCCAGATCCGGGGTCTTGATCTGCACCATGTGGCAACTGCCCGCGTCGGTGAAGTCCACGATATCCTGATAGGTGTTACACCATTCATCCGCAACAATTTTCACGCCGGAACCCAGACGGGTAAGCTCCTGAGTGATCTCGGTGAGCATGCGGATCTGATCCGGCTTGTTACCGGCATCTACCGGGCCTTCAATGTACAGCGGCAGGCCTTGAGCTTCGGCTTCCAGGCTGGCGATGTATTCGGCGCAACGCACCGGATCCATATCGAAGATCAGACCGATGGTGCCGTAGACATCAATATGCAGCGTCGGGTGATAGGTTTCGTTGGTGCGCAGGCTCAGGATGCGGTTTGATAACCAGCGGACGTACTCACGCAGTTTTTCGCCTTTGAAGCCCAGCTTCTCTTCTACGTTATTGATCAGCGCATGCGGCAGGACGTCCACACCTTTGAGGATCATCTTGTCGACGGCGATATAACGGTCGTCGCCGCTCTGGCCAAATAATGGAATGGCTTCCGGGACGCACGGCAGTTGCCATTCATCACAAACCACTTCTGCTTTCAGACGACCGGTAGCCAGTGCTGCCGCGTCGAGCAGCGCCTGAGACAGACCATAACGTACGGCGGTATGCAGCAGATGGCCGTCAATACGCAGTTCGTCAAAGAAACGGGCGTTGGTCAGGAACGAATCAACGTCGCGGCCTTCCAGCAGCGGTTTGATGTGATCGTTAAGGAACGGAATGAAGTTTTCAGCCAGGAACAGCGGATCGCGTCCACCTGCACCTGAATATTGCACCGCTGCACAATCGCCCACTGCTACTGCGCCGTTTTCCAGAATCAGCTGTACGGATACGCATTCACCCGCCTGACGAACAGACGTAAATCCAGGCGTTACCGGAGCGCCGGTATAGATAAATCCGTCATGACCGGCGCCGTTTTTGATGGCCTGTTGATCGTCAAAATAAAATGAGGAGTAGCCAGCTGTGAAAAGGGCCTGTTTAATTTTCATTATGGTCTTCCTATTAATTTACTGTGGGATACGGCGTTGATGTCATCAATGACCATCTGGAAAGAAGGCTTGCGGCCTTCGAAATGCGCGCGCTCTGCGACGTAGTCGTGGTGCAGGGCGAGAATGTCTTTCGGCAGCGGAACGGAGCCAGCTTCGAGAATACGGATGGCGCCTGTGTTATCGCGAACAGGCAGGATCTTACCGGCGTTACAGGCGGCAGGCGCGAAAGGTACATCCAGTACGCCTGCTTCAAAGGCCAGCACCGTACCGCGCGCAATGTCGCCATTGCCCAGTTCGAAGACTTTCTTCAGCACCGCGCGGACTTCGCTCTTAATCAGATCAACTTCCTGCTCCACGGCAGCGCACTGCGGGAATTTCTGGTCGCTGACCATGTTGAGCATCTGGCGCGAAGCTTTCAGACCCTGGGCGTTCGCTGCCGCCGTTGGGATACCGAACGCTTCGTGCGGGCTTTTGGTGATCACTTTGGTGGCACCTGACATACCGGCAACCGCTGCGCCCCAGGCGATAACGGAGAAGGCTTTTGCTTCATCTTCCGGGAATCCGCCCATCCACTGGTGGAAAACGGTACTCAGTTCGTAATCGTCAAAGCCGTGGTTATGGAAATATTCGTGGGAAAGTTCGCGCAGCGCCTGAATCGCTGCAATATCCTGCGTTAGGCTACCGACCTGGCCGTAGCCAACGGTAATTGACTTGACGCCTTGTTCCAGAGCCAACAGACCTTCGATAATCGCCACCGAGTGGGACATAAACGGCGGGATCAGGGTGCCGGTCAGTGGGCCAAATGGTTCACGGTTGATACGAATACCGTTCTCTTCGTACAGGCCCATCAGGCGGTCGCAGTACTGCCAGTCGCGGATGGATTTTTCCAGAGTGACACGTTTAGCGTAAGGAATGTTGTAGGAGATGCCGCCGCCTTCGTAGCTGGTAAAGCCACTGGCCATGGCGATTTCTGCCAGCAGGCGCGCATCCGGCGTGCCGTGACGAACCTGGATCGGTTTTTCCAGCGCTTCAGTCATACGACGGCAGGCAGCAACCCCGTGATTGACGACCGGTAAACCATTCAGCTTGGAAGTACCTGCTTCGATAGATTTCTGGATCCCGACAGCGGCTTCTTCATAGCGGTTCAGACGGGTATAGGCATCGATAGTACTCGGCAGGAGGTCGCACTCTTCCTGCAATGTTTTGAGCAGCGCAATATGCTCATCCATTAATGCTACGCCTGCGCGCGGCTGGCTCAGGGTTTTCCCTTCCTGATCGGCCTTCAGCAGAGCAAGGGAGAAGCGCTTTTTATCCGGAATTGATTGCTGGTACTTCACGCCATCTTCGAAGTTCTCAACGTCTTTGCCGGTTTCCCAGGTTTGTAATACCTGATGCCTTTCGGTCATGAATTCGTCATGGGTCAATTTTTTATTTCGAAGTTCCATTCTTAGCTGCCTTAAGTTTTATAGGGTTAAACACTGAATGCTGGTGCGAGCAGCGGCTTGCGGGTACAGCCTGGCGACGTTTGCCAGTAGCGGGAGCAGGCCATTTGAATCGCGGTAATACTCAAACTGATTCGGTAACAAAATTCTTTTACCCTGGTCGTCCAGCTCCCGGTATTTGAGCCAGTTATGGATATCGAACTGGCTGGCGCGAGAGAGCCATCCCCCTGAACCGACGACTTTGCGTACGGTGGTGAGATCGCGACCCATCTGTAAATCCACGTTACCCACGCAGGTGCAAACCTGCTTCTTAGTGCCCGCGTGGCGCTCAGCGGCATAGCCCACGCACAAACCTGCCAGCAGGGTGTCGAAATATTTCTCCTCCTCGCTGAGCGGCAGGTAATCCGGTTGCCCAACCAGATGACGCAGGTAGCGGTAAAATGCTTCCTCGCGCTGCGGTTGTTGGGCGAAGATGACTTTCACCATATCCTGCGTGCTTTCTCCCACCACGACGGCGGAAACGCGCATTCCCAGGTCGCCTTCAACGGTACGTTTGACGAACGGTTCAGGAACACCATGCAGGACGGTATCGGGGGAGAGGGTATTCGCGCTGGCCGAATAGACATCCGTGGTGGCTCCGCCCATATCAATCAGCATGAATTCCTTCCATGCGCTGTCGTAATCGCTAATGGCTTTGACTAACTCATATACCGTCCATGGCGTCGGCATTGGCTCTTCGCCGGTTTCGCCGACGATGACGTCCAGACCTTTACCTTTGACAATGCGTGACAAGAACACATCGCAAATCGCCTGGCGCGCGGCAAACGGATTCGGGTGATCGAGGTCAGGCAGAATGTTGTCTACCGTGGTCAGATCTTTATGTCCCAGAATCGTTTGTATTTCGTCCTGAATGTCCCGATTTCCGGCGTAGATAATGGCGCAATCAAGCGTTGAGCCTGCCAGCGCGTGCGCATTCGCCAGGCCGTAGCTTTCTTCGCCACCGTCTGTACCGCCGGTAAACAACAGAATATCTGGCGGTGATGATTCCAGCTCCTGGATGTCATGCCGGTTCAGTTTGTACGAATAATATTGCGCGATTTTCGCTCCTGCCGAATGGGCGGTAACTTTTGCTGATTCCAGCGTAATGGAAGGCACCAGCCCCATTGCTGCAACGGCGAGTCCACCTTTGGCCGAGGAGGAGTATTTCAACTGCACTTCACCACTTTTCAGTAACGGGCGAGCATCGGCAACGTTCAGCACCTGATTCAGGCTGGCAAAAAAACCGTCTGCCAGATGATGTGTGGTGGTTGGGGTCAGGACATGGTTTACCAGGGTTAATTCCTCGCCTTCATGGGCAAAGAGGGCAGCCTTGGTCCATGTCGAGCCGATATCGACAGAAACTGTTTGCATCAGATAGCCTCTTCCAGGCAACGCTGCTCGAGGCCATTGTGTTGGCGAATATCATTGGTGATAAGCGCGCAGACATCTTCCAGGTCGTGGCTCGGTGCGAAGACGCGGTTAAAACCCATCTCCTTAAACTTCACTTCCACATCGCCGAAGTCATGTTTACCAACTACCAGGTTGCCACCGACGTACAGCAGAATGTCGCCGAGGCCGCGTTCGATGCAGCGCTCACGTAACCCGAGGCAGTCAATGTCGCCATGACCGTAGATAGAGGACACCACGATGGCATCGGCGCCTGTTTCAATCGCGGCATCAATATATTCATCCTGGCTCACCATCACCCCGAGGTTGATTACGTGAAAATCATGAGCAGTAAAAACGCGATCCAGAACTTTATTACCTACTGCATGGCAGTCAGCACCGATGACGCCAATAACAAGTGTAGATTTCTTCATGGGTAATCCTCTGTAGGGCTGATGGTCAATAAGTGAAAATTATTTTCTAATATTTAGAACATGGTTTGTGACAACCTCTTAATAGGGTCGGAGTTTCTGTGTAAGCGGAAAAGGAAGCAATTGATCTATTTTCAAAATATCCTGCGCAAAATGATTGTTATATTTTTTATTAATAAAAACCCTTGTTTATCATGTAGTTGAATGTTGTTTTTGCGGATTTTTTTAATTTGCCAGGAAAATGAAGAATAAATGACTTGCCATGTTTGTGATCGAAATCTTATTTTGTTGTGCGCCTCATTTATGCGTCATTTTTTATAATTTAAAAAATTACCTTTGCTAAATAACTTGTGAACGGGATAACGGTTTTTTATTGTTTAATCTTATATGACATAATTATATTTTGTTAAATTTAAGATAAAAATGATAATGAATTGTTTGTGGCATATTTAAACGTTGCCACATAAGAGAAAAAGAGAAGTGAGTGATAACTTTCAGTGATGCTTTAAGCGAAACGCCTGCGCTGTGCTGAGGAACGTCAAACCCAATGCGTCTGTCAATGAGGGACGCTTTCGCTTCCATTTGAGATAGTTACATCTTGGTGTTAATTATAAGTAAAATTTAAATGAATAATTTGTATGAAATAACAATTCCATGACTTGCTAAACAAAAAACTGTGAGCTACCCAGCAATAGTGACTCTTTATCTGCTGGCAATTCTGTCAATCGGGCGGGTTAAAAGATCGTGTAGATTTAAATAAATATCCTATCATTTGTAGTAACGGCAATTACTCATTGAAAAACATACCGTTAACATGGCGTTCACTAGTCGCCTGACTGTTAAACACTATTAACATTAAATTTGAAAATTGATTTAAATCAATGTTTAAAACTTGGTAAACAGCCTCAAAAGAGGTTAAATTGCTGCAGATCAAATTGGTCTGAAAGTGATAAATTAGCTATAAATTGATCACTATCGAAAAATGCAAATTTACCTCGATAAAAACCTGTTTATTGTAAGGATTTTACGGCGTAATATAATTGCGGGATCAATTTGAGTGTTTTATTAACATGTTTGTAACCTTTCATCATTGTCCTTTCTTCAATTGAGAAGAAAGAGCAGCGGCGGAGGGAAGCAGATAAATTTGTATTGGGGCATGCGTGTGACCCTTTCTAACGGGGTTCACTCTCGGAGTCTTCATGCGATGAGCAAGGAGTCATGATGTTAGATATAGTCGAACTGTCGCGCTTACAGTTTGCCTTGACCGCGATGTACCACTTCCTGTTTGTGCCACTGACGCTAGGTATGGCGTTCTTGCTGGCCATTATGGAAACGGTCTACGTCCTTTCCGGCAAACAGATTTATAAAGATATGACCAAGTTCTGGGGCAAGTTGTTTGGTATCAACTTCGCTCTGGGTGTGGCAACCGGTCTGACCATGGAGTTCCAGTTCGGGACTAACTGGTCTTACTACTCCCACTATGTAGGGGATATTTTCGGTGCGCCGCTGGCGATCGAAGGTTTGATGGCCTTCTTCCTCGAATCCACCTTTGTAGGTCTGTTCTTCTTCGGCTGGGACCGTTTGGGTAAAGTCCAGCATATGTGCGTCACCTGGCTGGTGGCCCTGGGTTCTAACCTGTCCGCACTGTGGATTCTGGTTGCGAACGGCTGGATGCAAAACCCAATCGCCGCGGATTTCAACTTTGAAACCATGCGCATGGAGATGCTGAGCTTCTCTGAACTGGTGCTCAACCCGGTAGCACAGGTGAAATTTGTTCACACTGTGGCATCTGGTTATGTTTGTGGCGCGATGTTCGTTCTGGGGATCAGCTCCTACTATATGCTGCGCGGTCGTGACTTCGCGTTTGCTAAACGTTCTTTTGCAATCGCCGCCAGCTTTGGTATGGCTGCTATTCTGTCTGTTATCGTTCTGGGTGATGAATCCGGTTACGAAATGGGCGACGTGCAGAAAACCAAACTCGCTGCTATTGAAGCAGAATGGGAAACGCAGCCTGCACCGGCTTCCTTTACCCTGTTCGGTATTCCGGACCAGGATGCGCAGGAAAACCATTTTGCGATTCAAATTCCTTATGCGCTGGGCATCATTGCCACCCGCTCTGTTGATACACCGGTCATTGGTCTGAAAGACCTGATGGTGCAGCACGAAGAGCGCATCCGTAACGGGATGAAAGCGTATCAACTGCTGGAAGAACTGCGTGCGGGTACTACCGATCAGGCCGTTCGCGACCAGTTCAACAGCATGAAGAAAGACCTGGGTTATGGTCTGCTGCTGAAACGCTATACGGATAACGTCACCGACGCGACCGAAGCACAAATTCAGCAGGCAACGAAAGATTCTATTCCTCGCGTTGCGCCGCTGTACTTCGCTTTCCGTATTATGGTGGCGTGCGGCATTCTGATGCTGGCAATCATCGCAGTGTCCTTCTGGACCGTGATTCGTAACCGTATCGGTGAGAAAAAATGGCTGCTGCGCACCGCGCTGTATGCGATTCCTCTGCCGTGGATTGCCATTGAATCTGGTTGGTTTGTTGCAGAGTACGGCCGCCAACCGTGGGCGATTGGTGAAGTGTTACCAACAGCCGTAGCGAACTCTTCGCTGACCGCTGGCGACCTCATCTTCTCGATGCTGTTGATTTGCGGCCTGTATACCCTGTTCCTGGTGGCTGAACTGTATCTGATGTTCAAGTTCGCACGCCTTGGGCCGAGTAGCCTGAAAACCGGTCGTTATCACTACGAGCAGTCCACTGTGACTTCTCAGCCGGCACGCTAAGACAGGAGTCGTCAAATGATCGATTATGAAGTATTGCGTTTTATCTGGTGGCTGCTGGTTGGCATTCTGCTGATTGGTTTCGCGGTCACTGATGGCTTCGACATGGGGGTGGGCATGCTCACCCGTTTCCTCGGTCGTAATGATACCGAGCGTCGAATTATGATTAACTCCATCGCCCCGCACTGGGACGGTAACCAGGTTTGGCTCATCACCGCGGGTGGCGCACTGTTCGCTGCCTGGCCGATGGTGTATGCCGCTGCGTTCTCCGGTTTCTATGTGGCGATGATCCTGGTACTGGCGTCTTTGTTCTTCCGTCCGGTCGGTTTTGATTACCGCTCGAAGATTGAAGACATGCGCTGGCGCAACATGTGGGACTGGGGCATCTTCATTGGTAGCTTCGTTCCACCGCTGGTTATTGGCGTGGCGTTCGGCAACCTGCTGCAAGGGGTTCCGTTCCACGTAGACGACTACATGCGTTTGTACTACACCGGTAACTTCTTCCAGTTGCTGAATCCGTTTGGTCTGCTGGCGGGTGTCGTGAGTGTTGGGATGATCATCACCCAGGGCGCGACCTATCTGCAAATGCGTACGGTAGGTGAACTGCATCTGCGTGCGCGTGCAACGTCGCAGGTTGCGGCACTGGTCACTATGGTCTGCTTCGCGCTGGCTGGTGTGTGGGTGATTTACGGTATTGACGGTTATGTTGTGACCTCAGCACTGGATCATCATGCCGCCTCTAACCCGCTGACCAAAGAAGTGGCTCGCGTGGCTGGCGCATGGATAGTGAACTTTAACAATGCACCTATCCTGTGGCTGGTTCCTGCACTGGGCGTGGTTCTGCCGCTGTTGACCATCCTGACTTCTCGTATGGAGAAAGGGGCATGGGCGTTCGTCTTCTCTTCACTGACGTTAGCCTGCATCATCCTGACGGCTGGTATCGCAATGTTCCCGTTTGTGATGCCATCCAGCACCATGATGAACGCAAGTCTGACCATGTGGGATGCAACGTCCAGCCAGCTGACGCTGAATCTGATGACGTATGTAGCTTGTGTGTTCGTTCCGATCATTCTGCTGTACACCGGCTGGTGTTACTGGAAGATGTTCGGTCGCATCACCAAAGAAGATATTGAAAGCAACACCCACTCTCTGTACTAAGTAAGGAGCTTAAAATGTGGTATTTCGCATGGATTTTGGGAACGCTTCTTGCCTGTGCATTTGGGATAATCACAGCGCTGGCGCTTGAGCACGTTGAATCAGGCAAAGCCGGACAAGAAGATAGCTGATGACCAACATTATCGCGATGCAGTATAACGCGATGGATAAGCGCCCCATGCGGGCGCTTTCCTTTGTGCTGGCAATCGTGTTGGCTGGCTGCATATTCTGGGATCCGTCACGTTTCGCGGCCAAAACCAGTGAGCTGGAAATCTGGCATGGTCTCCTGCTGATGTGGGCGGTCTGCGCAGGCATCATTCACGGCGTTGGTTTTCGTCCACGCGCCGTACACTGGCAGGGCATTTTCTGCCCGCTAATCGCGGATATCGTCCTGGTTGTTGGTCTGATTTTCTTCTTCTTTTGAATAAGAAACATCCTTAAATATTTATGGGCTTGCATAAGCCCATAAATTTTTACTCTCCGTTTACTTTCCCCCATTCCAAACCACCATTCCCGCGCGTATAGTAGCGAAGTTTGAAAGCATTAACCTAAGGTTGTGCCCTGGAGTTGTGTGCGGTGGCGACACTGGACCATCAGGACGCAACTTAATTGCATTACCGGGATGTAAAGTGAATACAGCGCGATATACAACGACATTCTTGAAGCATCGCGGCGGCAAGAACGCGAGTCACCAGGCGCTTACAAAGTTAAGCGACCGGTGTGAGTGGGCGAAGCCAACAAAGAGGCAGTAAGAATGAACAAGTATATGTTTCGATGGCCGGTTCGTGTCTACTATGAAGACACCGATGCCGGAGGGGTGGTTTACCACGCCAGCTACGTCGCTTTTTACGAAAGAGCACGCACAGAAATGCTGCGTCATCATCACTTCAGTCAGCAGGTCCTGTTGGCCGAACGTGTAGCCTTTGTGGTGCGCAAGATGACGCTGGAGTATTTTGCGCCTGCCCGGCTCGACGATATGCTCGAAGTCCAAACTGAAATTACGTCAATGCGTGGCACCTCATTGGTTTTCACGCAACGCATTGTCAACGCAGAGAACACCGTGCTGAATGAAGCCGAAGTTCTGATTGTTTGCGTTGATCCACTCAAAATGAAGCCTCGTGCGCTTCCCAAGTCTATTGTCGCGGAGTTTAAGCAGTGACTGACATGAATATCCTTGATTTGTTCCTGAAGGCAAGCCTTCTGGTTAAACTTATCATGTTGATTTTGATTGGTTTCTCAATCGCATCCTGGGCCATTATTATCCAGCGGACCCGTATTCTTAATGCGGCTTCACGTGAAGCCGAAGCATTTGAAGACAAGTTCTGGTCCGGCATTGAATTGTCGCGCCTGTATCAGGAAAGCCAGGGGCGTCGTGATAACCTGGTGGGCTCGGAACAAATTTTCTACAGCGGATTCAAAGAGTTTGCGCGTCTGCATCGGGCGAATAGTCATGCGCCGGAAGCGGTCGTTGAGGGGGCATCCCGTGCGATGCGTATCTCGATGAACCGTGAACTGGAAACGCTGGAAACGCATATTCCATTCCTCGGCACCGTCGGCTCTATCAGCCCGTATATAGGTCTGTTCGGTACCGTTTGGGGGATCATGCACGCATTTATCGCGTTAGGCGCGGTAAAACAGGCAACGCTGCAAATGGTCGCACCGGGTATCGCGGAAGCGTTGATTGCAACGGCTATCGGTCTGTTTGCGGCAATCCCGGCGGTTATGGCTTACAACCGACTGAATCAGCGCGTGAACAAGCTGGAACTGAATTACGACAACTTTATGGAAGAGTTCACCGCGATTCTGCACCGCCAGGCGTTTACCGTTAGCGAGAGCAACAAGGGGTAAGCCATGGCCAGAACGCGTGGACGAGGTCGTCGCGAACTCAAGTCCGAAATCAATATTGTACCGCTGCTCGACGTACTACTGGTGCTGTTGCTGATCTTTATGGCAACTGCGCCGATTATTACGCAGAGTGTGGAAGTCGACCTGCCGGATGCGACCGAATCGCAAGCTGTCAGTAGTAACGACGAACCGCCGGTCATTATTGAAGTTTCCGGGATAGGGCAATACAGCGTGGTCGTTGAGAAAGATCGTATGGATCAACTGCCGCCGGAGCAGGTTATCGCGGAAGCGAAAAGTCGCCTGCAGACCAATCCGAAAACGGTCTTTTTAATCGGTGGTGCGAAAGACGTGCCTTATGATGAAATAATTAAAGCGCTGAACTTGTTACACAGTGCAGGCGTAAAATCGGTTGGCTTGATGACGCAGCCAATCTGATGACTGCGTTTTGCTGGCTTGAAAGATAGCGCGTAACAGGCGAACAGTTTTTTGGGAACCGAGAGTGTCAAAGGCAACCGAACAAAACGACAAGCTCAAAAGGGCGATAATTATTTCAGCGGTGCTGCATGTCATTTTATTTGCAGCGCTGATCTGGAGTTCGTTCGATGAGCACATTGATGCTTCAGCCGGCGGCGGTGGCGGTTCGTCCATCGACGCCGTTATGGTCGATCCTGGCGCCGTTGTGCAACAGTACGACAGGCAGCAGCAACAGCAGGCAAGTGCTAAACGTGCAGAAGAGCAGCGTGAAAAACAGGCGCAGCAGCAAGCTGAGGAACTTCGCGAGAAGCAGGCGGCCGAGCAAGAGCGACTGAAGCAACTTGAAAAAGAACGTTTAGCCGCGCAGGAAAAAGTGCGCGAACAGGCGGAACAGCAGAAACAGGCCGAAGCCGCCGCCGCGAAAGCGCAAGAGCAACAGAAACAGGCTGAAGAAGCTGCGGCGAAGGCTGCTGCAGACGCGAAGGCCAAAGCTGATGCTCAGGCGAAACAAGCGGCAGATGCCGCGAAGAAGGCCGCTGCGGACGCACAGAAAAAAGCAGAGGCTGAAGCCGCTAAAGCCGCCGCTGATGCGAAGAAAATTGCCGAAGCACAAGCTGCTAAGGCTGCCGCAGACGCCGCGAAGAAAGCTCAGGCTGAAGCCGCTAAGCAAGCAGCAGCCGAGAAAGCTGCTGCGGAGAAAGCAGAAAAAGCCGCTGCCGCGAAAGCTGCCGCTGCTGAAAAGGCTGCGGCTGATAAGAAAGCCGCAGCGGAAAAAGCAGCAGCAGACAAAAAAGCTGCAGCCGAGAAAGCCGCTGCCGATAAGAAAGCTGCGGCGGATAAAGCGGCGGCTGCGAAAAAGGCTGCGGCCGAAAAAGCAGCTGCAGCCTCTGGCGTTGACGACTTGTTGGGCGACTTAAGCTCCGGTAAGAATGCACCGAAATCGGGTGGTGGAGCGAAAGGAAACGGTCAACCGGCGAAAGATAGTGGTACAAGTGGTGCAAATGGCGGTGCATCTGGCGCTGATATCAGTGCTTACGCATCTCAAATTCGTAATGCGATCCAGAGCCGTCTGTATGGTGCCGATTTGTATGCGGGTAAATCTTGCGTATTACATATCAAGTTAGCACCCGATGGTCTGTTACTGGATGTGACCGAAGAGGGCGGAGATCCGGCATTGTGCCAGGCTGCGCTGACGGCTGCGAAAACAGCCAGAATTCCTAAACCGCCTAGCCAGGCTGTTTATGAAAAAGTAAAAGATGCCAAGCTGGATTTTAAACTGTAATAACGTCCCTGAGAATTCAGGGGAAACGGTCTAAGGTTGAGACAGCGTTCTGGTAGTTTTGTGTATTTGAGTTTGTTAACATTCTGCTAAATTATCGTGGGCTTTCCGTCCAGATAAGGGAGATATGATGAAGCAGGCATTACGAGTAGCATTTGGTTTTCTGATGCTGTGGGCAGCGGTGCTGCACGCAGAAGTACGTATCGAGATCACCCAGGGGGTGGACTCGGCACGCCCGATTGGTGTTGTCCCATTCCAGTGGGCAGGGCCGGGTGCTGCACCTGAAGATATCGGTGGTATCGTAGGCGCTGACCTGCGTAACAGCGGTAAATTTAATCCGTTAGACCGTTCTCGCCTGCCGCAGCAGCCGGGTACCGCACAGGAAGTTCAACCTGCCGCATGGTCTGCGCTGGGTATTGATGCCGTGGTAGTAGGTCAGGTTACGCCAAATCCGGATGGTTCCTACAGCGTTGCTTATCAACTGGTAGATACCGGTGGCGCACCGGGTACCGTACTGGCACAGAACACCTATAAAGTGAACAAGCAGTGGTTGCGTTACGCGGGCCATACTGCAAGTGACGAAGTGTTTGAAAAACTGACCGGTATTAAAGGTGCATTCCGTACCCGTATCGCTTATGTTGTTCAGACGAACGGCGGCCAGTTCCCGTACGAATTACGTGTATCCGACTACGATGGCTACAACCAGTTCGTGGTACACCGTTCTCCGCAGCCGCTGATGTCTCCGGCATGGTCTCCGGACGGTTCGAAACTGGCATACGTCACTTTCGAAAGCGGTCGTTCTGCGCTGGTTATTCAGACGTTGTCTAATGGCGCGGTTCGTCAGGTAGCGTCGTTCCCACGTCACAACGGTGCACCTGCGTTTTCTCCGGATGGCAGCAAACTGGCGTTTGCCCTGTCTAAAACCGGTAGCCTGAACCTGTATGTTATGGACATTGGTTCCGGTCAGATCCGTCAGGTGACGGATGGTCGCAGCAACAATACGGAACCTACCTGGTTCCCGGACAGCCAAAACCTGGCCTTTACCTCTGACCAGGCCGGTCGTCCGCAGGTATATAAAGTTAACGTCAACGGCGGTGCTCCGCAGCGTATTACCTGGGAAGGTTCGCAAAACCAGGATGCGGATGTGAGCAGCGACGGTAAGTTTATGGTAATGGTAAGCTCAGCCAATGGTCAGCAGCACATTGCCAAACAAGATCTGGTAGCGGGTGGCGTACAAGTCCTGTCGTCAACGTTCCTGGATGAAACGCCAAGTCTGGCACCTAACGGCACTATGGTAATCTACAGCTCTTCTCAGGGGATGGGATCCGTGCTGAATTTGGTTTCTACAGATGGGCGTTTCAAAGCGCGTCTTCCGGCAACTGATGGTCAGGTTAAATTCCCTGCCTGGTCGCCGTATCTGTGATAATAAATAATTGATTAATAAAGGAATCATTGAAATGCAACTGAACAAAGTGCTGAAAGGGCTGATGATTGCTCTGCCTGTTATGGCTATTGCAGCGTGTTCTTCTAACAAGAACGCCAGCAATGACGGCAGCGAAGGCATGCTGGGTGCCGGCACTGGTATGGATGCAAACGGCAGCGGCAACATGTCTTCTGAAGAGCAAGCGCGTCTTCAGATGCAACAGCTGCAGCAGAACAACATCGTTTACTTCGATCTGGACAAGTACGATATCCGTTCTGACTTCGCTGCAATGCTGGATGCTCACGCTAACTTCCTGCGTAGCAACCCGTCTTACAAAGTCACCGTAGAAGGTCATGCGGACGAACGTGGTACTCCTGAGTACAACATCTCCCTGGGTGAGCGTCGTGCGAACGCCGTTAAGATGTACCTGCAGGGTAAAGGCGTTTCTGCTGACCAGATCTCCATCGTTTCTTACGGTAAAGAAAAACCTGCAGTACTGGGTCATGACGAAGCGGCTTACGCCAAAAACCGTCGCGCCGTACTGGTTTACTAAGAGAATTGCATGAGCAGTAACTTCAGACATCACCTGTTGAGTCTGTCGTTACTGGTTGGCATAGCGGCCCCCTGGGCCGCTTTTGCTCAGGCGCCAATCAGTAGTGTCGGCTCAGGCTCGGTCGAAGACCGTGTCACTCAACTCGAGCGTATTTCTAACGCTCACAGTCAGCTTTTAACCCAACTCCAGCAACAACTCTCCGATAATCAGTCCGATATCGATTCCCTGCGTGGTCAAATTCAGGAAAATCAATATCAGCTGAATCAGGTTGTTGAGCGACAGAAGCAGATATTGCTGCAGATGAATAATCTTGGCAGCGGTAGTGCGCCTGCGGCACAGTCTACAGGTGGCGATCAGAGTGGGGCGGCAACCCCTGCACCTGATGCGGGAGTTGCAGCAACGTCAGGGGCTCCCGTGCAAACTGGCGATGCGAATACCGATTACAATGCAGCGATTGCTCTGGTGCAGGATAAATCCCGCCAGGATGACGCGATTGAAGCATTCCAGAACTTCATCAAAAAGTACCCGGACTCTACTTACCTGCCCAATGCGAATTACTGGCTGGGTCAGTTGAATTACAACAAGGGTAAAAAAGATGATGCTGCGTTCTATTTTGCTTCGGTAGTTAAAAACTTCCCCAAATCACCTAAGGCTGCAGACGCGATGTATAAAGTCGGCGTCATCATGCAGGACAAAGGTGACACAGCAAAAGCTAAAGCGGTTTATCAGCAGGTTATCACTAAATATCCTGGCACTGATGGCGCGAAACAAGCGCAAAAACGCCTTGGCGCGATGTAATGACCACCATGCGACCAGAAATCGTGTTATTTCTGGTCGTGTCGTGTGATTCCTAAGCAGTTGAGTTATTTACATCGAAATTTTTGTTGCGCTAAAATCTGAAATCAGTAATATATGCCGCCGTTGCCAAGGGATATCAAACAGCCCGAAAGCGGCGAAAAAAGTGGGGCGTTAGCTCAGTTGGTAGAGCAGTTGACTTTTAATCAATTGGTCGCAGGTTCGAATCCTGCACGCCCCACCACTTAATGCAGTATCCAGCGTAGTATCGGGTGATTAGCTCAGCTGGGAGAGCACCTCCCTTACAAGGAGGGGGTCGGCGGTTCGATCCCGTCATCACCCACCACTCGGGGCGTTAGCTCAGTTGGTAGAGCAGTTGACTTTTAATCAATTGGTCGCAGGTTCGAATCCTGCACGCCCCACCAACTTTAACATTGTACTTAGGTGTTAAACGTGAAGGATAACGTTGCTTTAGCAACGGCCCGTTAGGGCGAGATGAAGTCGAGTCATCCTGCACGCCGCCATATCAATTGTTATGTTGGTGTCGAGTAAAGAATTTTTCAGGTGACATCCGAGCGGGTCGTTAGCTCAGTTGGTAGAGCAGTTGACTTTTAATCAATTGGTCGCAGGTTCGAATCCTGCACGACCCACCATCCTGAATAATTGAAGCAGTAAACCCCATACGGGGGCGTTAGCTCAGTTGGTAGAGCAGTTGACTTTTAATCAATTGGTCGCAGGTTCGAATCCTGCACGCCCCACCAGTGTAAAAAGGCGCCCTAAAGGCGCCTTTTTGCTATCTGCGATTTATAAGATTCGAACCTGCAGCAGGTTCGGGTCGAACGCAGTGAGACAACGGAGCCGTTCACGGCGACGGCCCGAAGGGCAAGCGAAGCGAGTCATCCTGCACGCCCCACCAGTGTAAAAAGGCGCCCTAAAGGCGCCTTTTTGCTATCTGCGATTTATAAGATTTCCTGATGTCCTTTGCTTATCAGCCTACAGACGACACTACTCGTGTAGGCCGGATAAGACGTCAGACGCCATCCGGCATTCATCACACGCAATTATTGTGACTTTTCTGCGCCAATCCGCTATCTTGTTTAGCATACAAAACAAATCAAACCGAATATGGCGTGCGTCACGCTTTTAATCGGTTATTTCGTTAAGCCAGTGAAACGAGAAAGCAAGATGAGCGTGATGTTTGATCCAGAAGCAGCAATTTATCCGTTTCCGCCGAAGCCAGTACCGCTAAGTGTGGATGAAAAGCAATTTTATCGTGAAAAAATCAAGCGCCTGCTGAAAGAGCGTGATGCCGTTATGGTCGCGCATTATTACACCGATCCTGAAATTCAGCAGTTAGCGGAAGAGACCGGGGGCTGTATTTCTGATTCTCTGGAGATGGCGCGGTTCGGTGCAAAGCATACTGCCTCTACGCTGCTGGTTGCGGGCGTGAGGTTTATGGGAGAAACTGCCAAAATTCTCAGCCCGGAAAAGACCATCCTGATGCCGACCTTACAGGCGGAATGTTCATTAGATCTGGGCTGTTCGATTGACGCGTTCAGCGCATTTTGCGACGCGCATCCGGATCGTACCGTGGTGGTTTACGCCAATACCTCTGCTGCCGTTAAAGCACGTGCGGACTGGGTCGTGACTTCCAGTATCGCGGTTGAACTTATTGAACATCTTGATAGTTTAGGTGAAAAAATCATCTGGGCTCCGGACAGACATTTGGGCAACTACGTGCAAAAACAGACCGGCGCAGACGTGCTCTGTTGGCAGGGGGCCTGTATCGTCCACGACGAGTTTAAAACCCAGGCTTTGACACGCATGAAAGGGCTTTACCCTGATGCCGCGGTGCTGGTGCACCCGGAGTCCCCTCAGTCTATCGTTGATATGGCAGATGCGGTTGGCTCAACCAGCCAGCTCATCAACGCGGCTAAATCGTTACCGCATAAGCAGTTGATTGTGGCGACTGACCGGGGCATTTTTTACAAAATGCAGCAGGCCGTTCCGGATAAAGAGCTGCTTGAAGCTCCGACGGCTGGCGAGGGGGCAACCTGTCGCAGCTGTGCGCATTGTCCGTGGATGGCGATGAATGGCCTGAAAGCGATTGCTGAGGGCCTGGAACATGGCGGCGCGGCTCATGAGATACATGTTGAGGACTCGCTGAGAGAAGGGGCGCTGTTGCCGTTAAACCGTATGTTGGAATTTGCGGCTACACTTCGAGCGTAATTATTTATTTTTGCTCTGGGGGAAAAGATGGACTTTTTTAGCACGCAGAACATTCTGGTACATATTCCGATTGGCGCGGGTGGTTACGATTTGTCGTGGATCGAAGCCGTGGGGACGATCGCCGGGTTGCTGTGTATTGGCCTGGCGAGCCTTGAGAAAATCAGCAATTACTTCTTCGGTCTGATAAACGTCACGCTGTTTGCAATTATCTTCTTTCAGATCCAGCTCTATGCCAGCTTGTTACTGCAAGTTTTCTTCTTTGCCGCAAATATCTACGGCTGGTATGCCTGGTCCCGGCAAACCAACCAGCATGAAGCGGAACTGAAAATTCGCTGGCTACCGCTTCCAAAAGCGATCGGCTGGCTGGCGGCTTGCGTGGTGGCGATCGGCCTGATGTCGATCTATATCGATCCGGTCTTTGCGTTCCTGACAGGCATTGCAGTGAATATTATGCAGGCATTAGGATTACAGGTTGTTGTGCCTGAACTACAACCCGATGCATTCCCGTTCTGGGACTCCTGCATGATGGTGCTGTCGATTGCAGCGATGATCCTGATGACGCGCAAATACGTTGAAAACTGGCTGCTGTGGGTGATCATTAACGTCATTAGCGTTGTGATCTTTGCCCTGCAAGGCGTATATGCCATGTCGCTGGAATATATGATCCTGACGGTTATCGCCCTGAACGGTAGCAGGATGTGGATTAACAGTGCGCGTGAGCGGGGTTCCCACGCGCTTTCTCATTAATGGTGATGATGTGAATGGCCGGACACGCCCTGATACAGGTGACAGTCCGGCCCATTGCACGGCTGATACTCCATCTGGATTGTGGCGTGTTCAATCTGGTAGTGATGGATAAGGAAATGCTGAATACGCTCCAGCAACGCATCGTGATCGTGTGGCGGGATCACCTGAACATGCAGCGTCATTACCGGTTTTTCGCCCACCATCCAGACATGGACATGGTGAACGTTGCGGACTTCAGGGATATCCCGGCTGAGATGGCGCTGCAGTGCGGCGATATCCAGCGTCAGCGGGGCACCTTCCAGTAATTCATTAACGCTATCTTTTAGCAATCGCCAGGCGCTACGCAGCACCAGTACGGAAACCAGAATCGAGAGAATTGGGTCCGCGGGCGTCCAGCCCGTCCAGATAATAATCAGCGCAGCGATGATTGCCCCGACCGAGCCGAGTAAATCGCCCATCACATGCAGCGCCGCGGCGCGGACGTTCAGATTTTTCTCTTCACTGCCGCGATGTAAAACCCAAAAAGCGAGCACGTTGGCCAGTAGACCCGCGACAGCAATAACCATCATCATGCCGCCAGCCACGGGGCGAGGCGTCTGGAAGCGCTCAATCGCCTCCCAGACGATTAAAATGGTGATAACGACCAATGCGATGGCATTAACAAATGCGGCCAGCGTCGTGAGCCTCAGCCAGCCGAAGGTGTGTCGTATTGTGGGCGGGCGACGGGAAAACCGGACGGCCAGCAGCGCGAAAAGCAGCGCCGCAGCATCTGTGAGCATATGCCCGGCGTCGGCCAGCAAGGCCAGTGAACCAGAAAGTATTCCACCCACCACTTCAACCAACATAAATCCGGCTGTAATGCAGAATGCGAACATCAGTCGGCGGGCATTATTGTCCTTGGGTTGCTCAGAGGAAGTATGAGTATGTGCGTGCGCCATTATGCCATCCCTTTGTTATTCTCATCTTTACTGTATGCCATCATACCGTTTTTGGGATGATAAAATTAAAAAGGAGAGCTATTGCTCTCCCGTTATTAGCTTTAATTTCAGCGTTACTGCGTGGTGCCATCAGTTTTTGTATCAACATCATTGTTGATGCCGTTTCCGGTCTCAACCTTCTTATTCACATCAGGGCAGCGACCGTCCTTACACATCGTGTTTTTGTGCATCTCATCTTTGGTCATCCCTTCATGGTTCATTGATGAACCGTCCGGGTGCAGCATTGTGCCACCTGAATTCACGTTACTGTTGTCGACATTATTTGGCGCCACGTTTTCGCGGGCGTCTGGGGCGACTTGTCCTGCATCAGCCGAGGAATTTGCCTGACCGTTATTGGACTGCGCGTTGCTTTCAGCAGCCAGTGCCGCGCCGCTGGTGAGGCTGAGTGTAGCGGTAAGGAAGAGTGAAGCCAGCTTTGTCATATGCATAATATGCTCCTGTTAAGGTCGATATGTCGGATAACGTCTTCCAACAGTGCATGTGCCAGTTACATCATTAATATGTGGTTAATCAATATGTGGTTAATCGTTTTGCTATGGAAATTAAAACCAGCATAGAATCTTGAAATCTATGAAAATTAAAGCTGTTACAGTTAGAAATTGTAGTTTGGATCTCGTTTTTCGCTACTTTATTGCGTTTTTTTGGCCAATTCCAGGATTAATCCGTCCAAAGTGTAAAACCCCGTTTACACTTTATGACTGAAGATATAGATTGGAGGGATTGCATTCATTTATATAAGTATGGCAACGCTGGAATAATCATGAATTATCAGAACGACGATTTACGCATTAAAGAGATCAACGAGTTATTACCACCAGTCGCACTGCTGGAAAAATTCCCCGCTACTGAAAATGCCGCCAATACGGTGGCTCATGCCCGTAAGGCGATTCATAAAATTCTGAAAGGGAGCGACGATCGCCTTCTGGTGGTGATTGGGCCGTGCTCTATTCATGATCCGGCAGCTGCCAAAGAGTATGCCACTCGTCTGCTGGCGCTGCGCGAAGCGTTAAAAGGTGAGCTTGAAATCGTCATGCGCGTCTATTTTGAAAAACCGCGTACCACCGTTGGCTGGAAAGGGCTTATCAACGACCCGCACATGGACAACAGCTTCCAGATCAATGATGGGCTGCGTATTGCGCGTAAACTGCTGCTGGATATCAACGACAGCGGATTGCCGACTGCGGGTGAATTCCTCGATATGATCACCCCACAATATCTCGCCGATCTGATGAGCTGGGGCGCGATTGGGGCACGTACAACAGAATCTCAGGTGCACCGCGAGCTGGCATCGGGTCTGTCCTGCCCGGTTGGTTTTAAAAACGGTACCGATGGCACCATCAAAGTGGCGATTGATGCAATCAACGCTGCAGGGGCACCGCACTGCTTCCTGTCTGTCACCAAATGGGGGCATTCAGCGATCGTGAATACCAGTGGTAATGGCGATTGCCATATCATTCTGCGCGGTGGCAAAGAGCCGAACTACAGCGCTCAGCACGTTGCGGACGTGAAAGAAGGTCTGGTCAAAGCAGGGCTCTCTGCGCAAGTGATGATCGACTTCAGCCATGCCAACTCCAGCAAGCAGTTCAAAAAGCAGATGGATGTTGCTAAGGATGTTTGCGGACAAGTCGCCGGTGGCGAAAAAGCAATTATTGGCGTGATGATCGAAAGCCATTTGGTGGAAGGTAATCAGAATCCGGATAGCGGTGAGCCGCTGACCTACGGTAAGAGTATCACCGACGCATGCATTGGTTGGGAAGATACCGATGCGGTGTTGCGTCAACTGGCGGATGCGGTAAAAGCGCGTCGCGGTTAACCAAGTTCCATAGGCCTGAGAAGCGTAGCGCCATCAGGCATTCCGGTGCAGACTATCGGATGGGGCGATGCCTTATCCGGCCTACATTTTCTGGTAGGGCCGAAATAAAAAAGCGTGGAGAAATCCACGCTTTTTCTTTAACTTACCGCGAAAATTACTTCGCTTTACCCTGGTTCGCAACGGCCGCCGCTTTTGCTGCGATCTCGTCAGCGTTACCCAGATAGTAGTGTTTGATCGGCTTGAAGTTTTCGTCGAACTCATACACCAGCGGTACGCCGGTCGGGATGTTCAGTTCAAGGATCTCATCTTCGCCCATGTTATCAAGGTATTTAACCAGCGCACGCAGAGAGTTACCGTGAGCGGCGATAATTACGCGCTCACCGCTTTTCATGCGCGGCAGAATGGTTTCATTCCAGTAAGGGATAACGCGATCGATGGTCAGCGCCAGGCTTTCGGTAACCGGTAACTCTTTGTCGGTCAGCTTCGCATAACGCGGATCGTGACCCGGGTAACGCTCGTCGTCTTTGGTCAGTTCCGGCGGGGTAACCGCAAAGCCGCGACGCCACTGCTTAACCTGCTCATCACCGTATTTTTCCGCGGTTTCTGCTTTGTTCAAACCCTGCAGCGCACCGTAATGGCGTTCGTTCAGTTTCCAGGATTTCTCAACCGGCAGCCAGGCCTGATCCAGTTCGTCCAGTACGTTCCACAAGGTGTGGATGGCACGTTTCAGCACGGAGGTATAAGCAAAATCAAAGCTGTAGCCTTCCTCTTTCAGCAGTTTTCCTGCCGCTTTTGCTTCGCCCACGCCTTTCTCGGACAGATCAACATCATACCAACCGGTAAAACGGTTTTCGTTGTTCCACTGACTTTCACCGTGACGTACCAGAACCAGCTTAGTTACAGCCATACATTCACTCCTATAAATCATATCGAATGATAATAATTCTCATTATATTGCCGTAATGTGTAAGCGGCAATGCTTACGCATAACCATAGCGAAAATAGCGCTACAGTGTAAGGTTCTTGTGAACTCAAGGTTGCGATTTTGTCTTTGAGTGGTGGGGATTTGAGCGGTTCTACTGTGATTAACAAGCACCAGGCCCGAAAAGATACGTCATCGGGCCTGGGAGGGGAAACGATCAAGCTGGAATAAACTGATATTCCGTCACGCTGGCATACTCTTCACCCGGACGCAGGAAGCAATCCGCCTGTGGCCACTCGGGGTGGTTCGGGCTGTCCGGCAGAAATTCACTTTCCAGCGCCAGGCCTTGCCAGTCTTCGTAGGCCTCTGGCCCGCGGGAAGGCGTACCACCGAGGAAATTACCGGAGTAAAACTGCAATGCCGGGGCCGAGGTGTAGACCACCATCTGCAGTTTTTCATCCTGTGACCACAACTGAGCGACCGGCGTACGCGCGTTGCCCTGTGCCTGAAGCAGGAAGGCGTGATCGTAACCTTTCACCTTGCGCTGATCGTCATCGGCCAGAAATTCACTACTGATGATTTTAGGGGTGCGGAAATCGAACGTGCTACCGGCGACGGATTTCAGTCCATCATGCGGGATACCCATTTCGTCAACCGGTAAGTACTCGTCCGCCAGAATTTGCAGCTTATGCTGGCGCACATCCGTTTTATCGCCGTCGAGGTTAAAATAGACGTGATTTGTCAGATTCACCGGGCAGGGTTTATCGACCGTGGCACGATAAGTTATCGAAATACGATTATCATCAGTCAGGCGATACTGCGCGGTGGCGCAAAGATGGCCTGGGAAGCCCTGATCGCCATCGTCAGACGTTAAGGCGAACAGCACCTGACGGTCATTCTGATTGACTATCTGCCAGCGACGTTTGTCGAAACCGTCTGGTCCGCCGTGCAGTTGGTTATTGCCCTGACTCGGCAGTAATTCAACGGTTTCGCCAGCAAAGGTATAGCGGCTGTTGGCGATACGGTTCGCGTAGCGGCCAATCGAAGCCCCCAGAAATGCAGCCTGTTCCGGGTATTGTTCCGGACTGGCGCAGCCGAGTAATGCTTCGCGCACGCTACCATCGCTAAGCGGAATACGCGCAGAGAGCAGGGTAGCCCCCCAGTCCATGAGCGTGACTACCATCCCTGCGTCATTGCGCAGGGTGAGCAGGCGAAACGGTTGACCGTCCGGAGCCTGCACGGGGATTTCGTTTAACATTGTCCGGCTCCTTGTGAAGGTTTGCAGACGTAGAATGTTTCTTTAATACCGGTTTTTGCCTCGTACTGTGTGGCGACAGCCTGCTGTACGGCAGGAACCAAATCTTGCGGGATCAGTGCCACGATGCAGCCGCCGAAGCCGCCGCCGGTCATCCGCACACCGCCTTTATCACCGATGGTCGCTTTGACAATCTCTACCAGCGTATCAATTTGCGGCACCGTGATTTCAAAGTCATCGCGCATTGAGGCGTGAGATTCCGCCATCAGCTGGCCCATGCGCAGCAGGTCGCCTTTTTCCAGTGCCTGTGCGGCTTCAACGGTACGCGCATTTTCCGTGATGACGTGGCGCACGCGTTTGGCAACAATCGGATCCAGCTCGTGGGCGACAGCGTTAAACGCTTCGAGGCTGACATCACGCAGCGCTGGCTGCTGGAAGAAACGCGCGCCAGTTTCACACTGTTCGCGACGGGTGTTGTATTCGCTACCGACCAGCGTGCGTTTAAAGTTGCTGTTGATGATCACCACTGCTACACCCTCAGGCATAGAAACGGCTTTGGTGCCCAGCGTACGGCAGTCGATCAGCAGCGCATGATCTTTCTTGCCAAGTGCAGAGATTAGCTGATCCATGATGCCGCAGTTACAACCGACAAACTGGTTTTCAGCTTCCTGGCCATTCAGGGCAATCTGCGCGCCGTCGAGCGGCAGATGATAGAGCTGCTGGAATACCGTACCAACAGCGACTTCCAGTGAGGCAGAAGAGCTTAAGCCAGCACCCTGCGGGACGTTACCGCTGATCACCAGATCCGCGCCGCCAAAGGCGTTATTGCGCTTTTGCAGATGCTTTACCACGCCACGCACGTAGTTTGACCACTGCTGGCTATCGTGGGCGATAATCGGCGCATCGAGAGAGAACTCATCAACCTGATTGTCGTAATCAGCGGCGATGACGCGTACTTTTCGATCGTCGCGCGCCGCGCAGCTGATGACGGTTTGATAGTCGATGGCGCAGGGCAGAACGAAGCCGTCGTTATAATCGGTATGTTCGCCGATCAGGTTTACACGACCCGGTGCCTGAATAGTATGGGTGGCAGGATAGCCAAACGTTTCTGTAAACAGAGATTGTGTTTTTTCTTTCAGACTCATTATTTACACTCCGGATTCGCGAAAATGGATGTCGCTGACCGCACGCAGTCGCTCAGCCGCTTGTTCTGCGGTCAGATCTCGCTGGGTTTCTGCCAGCATTTCATAACCGACCATAAATTTACGCACGGTCGCAGAACGCAGCAGCGGCGGGTAAAAGTGCGCGTGCAACTGCCAGTGTTCGTTTTCTTCACCGTTAAACGGCGCGCCGTGCCAGCCCATGGAGTAGGGGAATGAGCACTGGAACAGGTTGTCGTAACGACTGGTCAGTTTTTTCAACGTCAGCGCCAGGTCAGCACGCTGCTCGTTGGTCAAATCGGTAATACGCAGCACATGCGCTTTCGGCAGCAGCAGCGTTTCGAACGGCCACGCGGCCCAGTAAGGGACAACCGCCAGCCAGTGTTCAGTTTCAACGACCGTACGGCTGCCGTCTGCCAGTTCACGCTGGACGTAATCAACGAGCATCGGCGCGCCCTGTTCGGCGAAGTATGCTTTCTGTAGGCGATTTTCACGTTCAGCTTCGTTGGGCAAAAAGCTGTTGGCCCAAATTTGACCGTGCGGGTGCGGGTTCGAGCACCCCATCGCCGCGCCTTTATTCTCAAATACCTGCACCCAGGGATAGGTTTTCCCTAAGTCTTCGGTCTGCTCCTGCCACGTTTTTACGATTTCTGTCAGCGCAGGGACGCTGAGTTCTGGCAGCGTTTTGCTGTGATCGGGCGAGAAGCAAATTACGCGGCTGGTACCGCGCGCGCTCTGGCAACGCATCAACGGATCGTGACTGTCCGGCGCGTCCGGGGTATCGGACATCAGCGCCGCAAAATCATTGGTAAAAACATAGGTCCCGGTGTAATCCGGATTTACATCACCGGTCACGCGCGTATTGCCAGCACACAGGAAACAGTCCGGGTCATGTGCAGGCAGTACCTGCTTAGACGGGGTTTCCTGCGCCCCTTGCCACGGGCGTTTGGCGCGATGCGGTGATACGAGGATCCACTGCCCGGTGAGCGGGTTAAAACGGCGATGTGGATGATCGACAGGATTGAATTGCGTCATGATTGGTCCTTAATCCGAATATCCTTGCGGGTGGCGTGACTGCCAGTGCCAGGTGTCTTGTGCCATTTCATCCAGTGTGCGGGTCACGCGCCAGTTGAGCTCGCGATCGGCTTTGCTGGCATCTGCCCAGTAAGCCGGAAGATCGCCGTCACGGCGCGGGGCGAAATGGTAATTAATGGGTTTACCGCAGGCTTTGCTGAAGGCGTTGACCACGTCCAGTACGCTGCTGCCGATGCCTGCTCCGAGGTTGTAAATATGTACACCCTGTTTGCCCGCCAGTTTTTCCATCGCGACGACGTGGCCGTCGGCGAGATCCATCACGTGGATGTAGTCGCGAACGCCGGTGCCATCTTCAGTTGGGTAGTCGTTGCCAAATATGGCAAGGGACTCGCGGCGGCCCACGGCAACTTGTGCGATGTAAGGCATCAGGTTGTTGGGAATACCTTGCGGATCTTCCCCCATATCGCCCGACGGATGAGCACCAACCGGGTTAAAGTATCGCAGTAAGGCGATACTCCAGTCGGGGTGTGCTTTTTGCAGGTCGGTCAGGATTTGTTCTACCATCAGCTTGCTTTTGCCGTACGGACTTTGCGGCGTGCCGGTGGGGAAGCTTTCAACGTAAGGAATTTGTGGCTGATCGCCATAGACGGTCGCGGAGGAACTAAAAATGAAGTTTTTCACGTTGGCGGCGCGCATTGCATTCACCAGACGCAGGGTGCCATTGACGTTGTTGTCATAGTACTCCAACGGCTTGGCAACGGATTCTCCAACGGCTTTTAAACCCGCAAAATGAATGACCGTGTCAATGGCATGATCGTGTAGAATTTCGGTTATCAGCGCTTCGTTACGGATATCCCCTTCCACGAAGGTCGGCTGCTTGCCACCTAAACGCTCAATGACGGGCAAAACGCTGCGTTTGCTGTTGCAGAGATTGTCCAGGATCACCACCTCGTGACCGTTTTTCAACAACTGCACGCAAGTGTGGCTTCCAATGTAACCGCTACCACCTGTAACCAATACTCTCATAATTCGCTCCGTTAAGCCTATGGTATGCAATAACCATAGCATAACAAAGATACGAAAAGTGTGACATGGAATAAATTAGTGGAATCGTTTACACTCCATAAGTTTCACGCATTTTTAATGGTTATTTTATTTTAAATCATTATGTTAGGTTGTTATTCCAGCGTTTGTCTGAAAAAAAGCAGAAAAAAAGGGCGTGATAAACGCCCTGCAATGAAAACTAACGCAGAGACGTTAGTCGATAGGCGTAGATGTCGTTCTCGGGCACAAACTCCAGTCGATGGGTAATGCAGGCTGGGGCATCTTCGGCGTGGTGAGAGACGAACAGCAGTTGAGTTTCACCTTCACCGATTAGCACATCCACAAAACGGCGAATCAGTTGGCGATTGAGCGGATCTAACCCTTGCAAAGGCTCGTCAAGGATCAACAACGTCGGGTGCTTAACCAGCGCGCGAACAATCAGTGCCAGCCGCTGCTGTCCCCAGGAAAGACTATGAAATGGCGCATCCGCGGTACGTTTATCGAAGCCAAGAATATCCAGCCACTGTTGCACCAGCTTGTGCTGCCTGTCGGAAACGGCCTGATAGATGCCGATTGAATCAAAATAACCAGAGAGAATAACGTTGCGAACTGTGGTACTCACCCGGTAATCCAGATGCAGACTGCTGCTGACGTAGCCGATGTGTTTTTTGATATCCCAGATAGTTTCACCGCTGCCACGGCGACGGCCAAACAGGGTCAGGTCGTTGCTGTAGCCCTGGGGGTGATCGCCGGTGATTAAACTGAGCAGAGTTGATTTTCCCGCTCCGTTGGGGCCGACGATTTGCCAGTGTTCCCCCGGATTTACCTGCCAGCTCAAATGGTGAAGGATAGGGCGATCGTTATACGAGACCGTGCCATCGTTAAGCACAATTCGCGGCTCGTTATCTGACAACGTACGGCGCACCGAAGGCTCGTCCGGTTCAGGTAACTGAATTCCTTCCAGCCGCTCGCTATGGGCAAGCTGAGCGATTAATGCCTGTTGCAGAAGGTCGGTTTTTGCGCCGGTTTCTGTCAGCGTGCAATCGGCAAGTACGCCAGCAAACTGCACGAATTCGGGAATCTCATCAAAGCGGTTAAGTACCAGCACCAGCGTAAAGCCGGCCTGATGCAACTCCGCGAGCAGTTCTGCTAACTGACGGCGTGACGCCACGTCCAGCCCGTCAAAGGGCTCATCAAGGATCAGTAAATCCGGCGCGGACATTAACGCCTGACAGAGCAGGGTTTTACGTGTTTCACCGGTGGAAAGGTATTTGAAACGCCTGTTGAGCAGGGAAGAAATGCCAAACTGCTGCGCCAACGCAGCGCAGCGGGCGGGATCGTTGACCTCATCCTGGATGATTTCGGCGGTGGTGCGCCCGGTGTCGTCTTCACCGGGACTAAGAAGATCGGTGTTGTTTCGCTGCCACTCGTCGCTGACTAGCTTTTGTAGCTGCTCAAAGGAGAGTCGGGTAATACGCGTGAACTGACTGTGACGCTCGCCTTTCAGAAGCGGCAGCTCTCCCGCCAGTGCGCGGGCCAGCGCGGATTTCCCGCTCCCGTTAGCGCCAACAAACGCCCAGCTATCACCCGCGTTTAACGTCAACGCATCTAACTGGAGCGTTTTTGTGTCGCTAAGACGAAACGTGCCTTGCGAAATTTGCAACGATGACATTTTGTATCCCATTATTTGCAGCGATTAATAACAGGGATACGTGTTCTTCAGGCTGATGTCAATCTACTCAGCACAGCGTGGCGATAATCACTCTGTCAGCATTAAACCAGGCGGTGACGTTAGCGCCTTCTTGCAGCGTTGCGGCGTCTTGGGCCGGAACGGTGGCGCACAGCGTCTGGCCGTCTGGCAACGTCATCAGCACTTCACACTGTTCCGCACCGCGTTCAATATGGCTAATCGTGCCCTGCAACTGGTTATCGGCGGCCTGAGCGATGGCGTCGTCCTGAGTGATTCCTACCCACGGCGCTTTCAGCAGAATCAGTACTTCTTTGCCTTCCTCAAGACCCAGACGCTCGCCGCTTTGCGCAGTGATCGCCACTTTCAGGCGCGTTTCGCCATCGGCCAGCAGGACGTCGACATGCTGCTGGACCTGATCGTGGTCGCGGGCGGTGATTGTGCCAAACCATTGGTTACGGGCGCTGGTTTGCAGTGAAAATCGAGAGATAGCCGCCAGCAGGCTATTGAGCGGTAGCGCATCGTCATCGCTCAAAACATCAAAGGCTTTTTGTTGGATCTGCGCCAGCAAATCATACAACTGAATTAAGCGTTGGCCGTAGCGCGTTAATACCGCGCCGCCGCCGCCTTTGCCGCCTGTGGCGCGCTCAACCAGCGTCTGCTCGCTGAGTTGGTTCATTTCGTTAATCGCATCCCAGGCGCTTTTGTAGCTAATACCTGCATCCTTCGCGCCCTGACTGATAGAGCCGGAAAGCGCAATATGCTTAAGCAGAGAAATGCGACGGGGATCGGCAAACAGTTTTTGCTGAAGTTTCAGCGTAAGAAGGATTTCGGCCTGCATCACAAGCTCCTGGCAAAAAAGGGTATTGTGACGGAAAACCGTGCCTGAGCAAAGCCGACCGCACAAAAGGGGAGTGCTTTTCTGCGTTATGTGGTTAGAATACAGCTAAGGACTACATCTGGAGTTGACCATGTTAGAGTTATTGAAAAGTCTGGTATTCGCCGTAATCATGGTACCTGTGGTAATGGCCATCATTCTGGGTCTGATTTACGGACTGGGTGAAGTGTTCAACATTTTCTCCGGTATCGGTCAAAAAGACCAGTCCAGACAGAATCATTGATTCCCCAAACGCCCGCTCAGTCGGGCGTTTATATTTTTTACGCCTTCCAACCCGTTTTCTCAGTCTACCGTTTCTCAAGATCCTGCTTTCCCTGCCGATATTTTCTTCGTGTAACCTCAAATTGGTATCAATAACCACTGGGAAAATCCTGGTTTACTCGTTATATTTGCGACTACATAACGAAACGCAAAGGAGTTACAGATGGCACGTACATGGTTACGCTTGTTTGCCGGGGCAACACTTTCTCTTACTGTTGCCGGGCATGCGCTGGCGGATGAAGGAAAGATTACTGTTTTCGCAGCGGCTTCACTGACTAACGCGATGCAGGATATTGCGACGCAATACAAAAAAGAGAAGAACGTTGATGTTGTCTCCTCTTTTGCGTCTTCTTCCACGCTGGCGCGCCAGATTGAAGCAGGCGCACCGGCCGATCTGTTTATCTCTGCCGATCAGAAATGGATGGATTACGCGGTAGACAAAAAGTCGATTGATACCGCAACGCGTGAAACGCTGTTGGGTAACAGCCTGGTGGTTGTCGCACCGAAAGACAGTGCGCAGAAAGACTTCACCATCGACAGCAAAACCAACTGGACTCGTTTGTTAAATGGTGGGCGTCTGGCCGTTGGCGATCCGGAACATGTTCCGGCGGGCATTTATGCTAAAGAAGCGCTGCAAAAATTGGGGGCATGGGATACCCTGGCCCCGAAACTGGCACCTGCCGAAGATGTGCGCGGTGCGCTGGCGCTGGTAGAGCGTAACGAAGCGCCGCTGGGGATCGTTTATGGTTCCGATGCTGTCGCCAGCAAGGGTGTAAAAGTTGTTGCGACTTTCCCGGAAGATTCACACAAAAAAGTGGAATACCCTATCGCAATTGTTGATGGGCACAAAAACGCAACGGTCAGCGCGTTCTATGATTACCTGAAAGGACCGCAGGCTGCTGAAATCTTTAAACGTTATGGATTTACGACCAAGTAATGATACTGACCGATCCTGAATGGCAGGCCGTTATACTGAGCCTGAAAGTTTCTTCCCTGGCTGTGTTGTTTAGTCTGCCGTTTGGGATCTTCTTTGCCTGGCTGCTTGTGCGATGCAAGTTCCCGGGCAAAGCGCTGCTCGACAGCGTTCTGCATTTGCCGCTGGTACTGCCGCCGGTCGTGGTGGGCTATCTGCTGTTGGTCGCCATGGGACGCCGCGGATTCATTGGCGAATGGCTGTATGACTGGTTTGGCATTACCTTTGCCTTTAGCTGGCGCGGTGCGGTACTGGCTGCGGCGGTGATGTCTTTCCCGCTTATGGTACGGGCTATTCGTCTGGCGCTGGAAGGTGTCGATGTCAAGCTGGAGCAGGCGGCCCGCACGCTGGGCGCTGGACGCTGGCGCGTATTTGTCACGATTACTTTACCGCTGATGCTACCTGGCATTATTGTCGGTACGGTGCTGGCATTCGCGCGTTCCCTCGGGGAATTTGGCGCAACGATTACCTTTGTCTCCAATATTCCTGGCGAAACCCGCACTATCCCGTCGGCGATGTATACCCTGATCCAGACCCCCGGCGGCGAAAGTGCGGCGGCAAGGTTATGTATCATTTCTATTGTGTTAGCGCTGATTTCACTGCTGATTTCTGAATGGCTGGCGCGTATTAGCCGTGAACGGACGGGGCGGTAATCATGCTGGAACTTAATTTCTCCCAGACGCTGGGGACGCATTGCCTGACGCTTAACGAAACGCTGCCAGCCAGTGGGATCACCGCTATTTTTGGCGTTTCCGGCGCGGGTAAAACCTCGCTGATTAACGCCATCAGCGGCCTGACGCAGCCGCAGTCCGGGCGCATCGTGCTTAACGGTCGGGTTTTGAACGACGTCGAGAACGGTATCTGTTTAACGCCCGAAAAACGCCGGGTGGGCTATGTTTTCCAGGATGCGCGCCTGTTTCCGCATTATAAAGTGCGCGGCAACCTGCGTTACGGTATGGCGAAAAGTATGGCCGGACAGTTTGATAAGCTGGTGGCCCTGTTGGGCATTGAATCGCTGCTTGACCGTCTGCCTGGCGGTCTTTCTGGCGGTGAAAAACAGCGCGTAGCCATCGGTCGGGCGCTGCTTACCGCACCGGAACTGTTGTTGCTTGATGAGCCGCTAGCCTCGCTGGATATCCCGCGTAAGCGTGAACTGTTGCCTTACCTTCAACGCCTGGCGCGTGAAATTAATATTCCGATGCTGTACGTCAGCCACTCGCTCGATGAAATCTTGCACCTGGCTGACAAAGTGATGGTGCTGGAAAACGGGCAGGTCAAAGCGTTCGGTTCGCTGGAAGATGTCTGGGGCAGCAGCGTGATGCACCCGTGGCTACCAAAGGAACAGCAAAGCAGCATTCTGAAAGTCAGCGTGCTGGAACATCATCCACATTACGCAATGACTGCACTGGCGCTTGGCGATCAGCATCTATGGGTCAATAAGCTGGATCAACCGCTGCAAACTGCACTGCGTATTCGTATTCAGGCATCTGATGTTTCGCTGGTGCTTCAACCGCCGCAGCAGACCAGTATTCGTAACGTGCTGCGGGCGAAAGTCGCGCAGTGCTATGACGATAATGGTCAGGTGGAGGTTCAGCTTGAAGTGGGCGGTAAAACGCTGTGGGCGAGGATCAGCCCGTGGGCCAGGGATGAACTGGGTATCAAACCTGGCCTGTGGCTGTACGCGCAAATTAAGAGCGTGTCGATTACCGCGTGATTACAGCAGGTGGGAGTAAATAAATTTCGCGATGCTGTCGGTGGTGTTGTCACCAATTACGATGTTGGCGCGGGCTTTGACCGCGTCGTCCGCATTACCCATCGCCACGCCGGTACCTGCGGCTTCCAGCATGCTGATATCGTTAAAGTTGTCACCAAAGGCAATGACGTTTTCCATTGACCCGCCCTGTGCTTCAATCCACTGGGTAAGGCGTCGTCCTTTGCTGTTGCCTTTACGGGCAATGTCGACCTGATCGTGCCAGGACCATTCACACTCCAGCCCCAACTGTTGTTCAACATGCTTACCAAACTGCTGCAGTTTCGGAATATCTTCGTCGGTGAGGGCAAATTTCCAGACGGCGTTAACGTCATGTGCAGCCTGCGCCAGCGAAGGCACCTGGGTGAAGGTCGGGCGCTGTTCCGGCGGCAGGGTTTGCGCCCAGTTAGCGGTACGCACCACATGCCCGGTTGGGCGCTCATACAGCATGGCCTCATCCACATACATCAGCCCGTGGATCTGATGTTCATCCAGCATTTCGATCAGCTGTAATGCCTGGTTTACCGGAAGGGGATCGGATTCCAGTACCGTTTTTGCCTGATAATCATACAAGTAGGTGCCGTTGCAGCAAATTGCAGGTGTATCCAGCGCCAGTGCCTGATAAAAAGGATGAATAGCAACGTGATGGCGACCTGTGACAATGATAAGTTGGTATCCTGCTTCTCTGGCGCGCGCGAGCGCTTCAACAGAGGATGGCAGTAAGGTTTTTTTCGGAGTCAACAGGGTACCGTCTAAATCCAGGGCAATCACGCGTGCGGTCATAGTTATTTCCAGATTAAGGTTGAGAATTTTGTCTGCTGGAATGGTACACCGAGACGGGAGCCGGACAAAATTCTGCGCCTTAATTAAGCATTCACCGTTAAAAGCGTCTACCTTAGGCGTGTGTCAGGCAATTGCAGCCACCTGCCAAAAAGCAAAGGAGTATTCATGAAGCAAACCGTTTATACCGCCAGCCCTGAAAGTCAGCAAATCCACGTCTGGAGCCTGAATCATGATGGTTCTTTGACGCTGACGCAGGTGGTTGATGTGCCGGGTCAGGTACAGCCGATGGTCGTCAGCCCGGATAAGCGCTACCTCTATGTTGGCGTGCGCCCGGAGTTTCGCGTGTTGGCTTACCGCATTGCGCCTGATGACGGTGCGCTGACCTTCGCGGCGGAGTCTGCGCTGCCGGGTAGCCCGACGCATATTTCTACCGATCATCAGGGACGTTTCGTGTTTGTCGGCTCTTATAACGCCGGGAGCGTGAGCGTCACGCGTCTGGAAGATGGCCTGCCGGTGGAACAGGTTGACGTGGTTGAAGGTCTGGACGGCTGCCACTCGGCCAACATCTCACCGGATAACCGTATCCTGTGGGTTCCGGCGTTGAAACAGGATCGTATCTGTCTGTTTGAGGTAAGCGATGATGGACATCTGGTGGCGCAGGAACCGGCTGAAGTGACCACCGTTGAAGGTGCTGGCCCGCGTCATATGACGTTCCATCCGAATAAGCAATTTGCCTACTGTGTGAATGAGCTGAATAGCTCCGTTGACGTCTGGGCGCTGAAAGATCCGTACGGCAAGATTGAGTGTGTGCAGACGCTGGATATGATGCCGGCTGATTTCACTGATACCCGTTGGGCAGCGGATATTCACATTACACCGGATGGTCGTCATCTGTACGCCTGTGACCGCACCGCCAGCCTGATTACGATCTTTAGCGTGTCTGAAGATGGCAGCGTGCTGACCAAAGAGGGTTTCCAGCCTACTGAAACTCAGCCGCGCGGGTTTAATATCGATCACAGCGGTAAATACCTGATTGCTGCCGGGCAAAAATCGCACCATATCGCGGTGTATGAGATTGCTGGCGAGCAGGGGCTGCTGGCAGAGAAGGGGCGTTATGCAGTGGGGCAGGGACCGATGTGGGTCGTGGTGAACGCCTACTAACGCCATCAGTTAGAGCAGGAAAAGCCTGTTCAAAGATAAAAAGCGAGGTTTACATCCGTGTGAACCTCGCGGGGAAACTAAGTTATTTATAACGTTTATGGGGAACGATTTATTGTCACGGTCCCGGATAACGACAGGTAGCGACGGCCCATGGAATACAGTTAAGATCCGTTTTGCTGAAATCAACAGCAATCCCTGTATTTTCAGGCCTCCACCAGTTAATGCGTTCGCCATTATATTTAAGAGTGACATCAAGAATATCAATCTTTTCGAAATCGACTTCCTCGCCACCGCCATGAATATTGGAGTCACCTGCATCCCAATACCCCCCTGTATTATTGTTTGGGGTTGATGAAGGAAAACCACCTGCATGTTCACTATTTACAAATACCTCCATTCCCGACGAGGCATTTTTATCCGTTCTTAATATTTTCATTTTCTTCCCATTCCCTTTGGGGACATATTTTACGGCCATAACAGGGAATGTCCAAAATTCGTGAGTGGAAGCTATGAGGCCTCCAACGTCATGCTGGAACCCGATGACCTCAATGACGAGATATTCCAGATCGTTACTTGAGATAGTTATGCTTTGAGGGGTTTGCTTTCCATCCTGACCACCGCAAAATTTGCCCGCATCATCACATAGATCTTCTGACTGGGTAAAAAAGACCGAGGAAAGTCGAACATTAGGATCATCAACTGGTCTCGGACCAGGAGGAAGAGGACTGCCGCTGTCTCCACTATTCCACTGGGCGCCACTAAAACGATGCTCAAAGAACCGAGTCACCCTGTTCCATTTATCGGGGATCTTGCCTTGTATATTATAACTGTTCTGGACGCCATTATAAGTCCAAACCAAACCTTCAAGGTGCTCTGATGACCCTCTATCTCCAAGTTTTCCTTTACTGCTATCACACTGTATTTCGCGGCTAAATGAACAACGCGGCAAATTTGGGGAGACAGCGGTAGGAATATTACGGCCTTTATCCTGATCGTATCCTTTTGTTTTCCAGTACACATTCACGCCAAAAGTCTGATAGGCATCTACGCTGAATGACATCCTTCCCCCGTTATTAAAACCAAAGACCGACGATACCCGAACGGTAAAATAATGCGGCCCCAGCGAGGCCGGCGTGCGTGTCAGAAAACCAAAATTTGCGCTGACGTCTTTTCCTGAATTGGGAGCATTATTCGAAGATATTGCACTTGTGCTAAAAAGCAGCATTGCCGAGATCAGCCCTGCCGATAAAACAGTCCTTTTCATTTGTCACTCCCTCTTTATGCGACGGAAATAATCTGATATTTACCACTGCGCAACAGCACGACCTGATAGTCGCCAAACACCATACTACCTGGTGCCACGGTGCGCGTTTTGTTGTTAAACCGGACGGTAATCCGGGTTCCACCCGGTCCCTGAGAAACCAGCACCACCCGAGGCTGAGCGTCGGATTTTTCTTCCGTGGACGCCCGCCCGGCGCGCGCCAGCATCGGGGTGTTGTTCAGCAAGGGCTGCGGGTCGAGCGCCACGCCCCGCCAGGCAATTTCCAGATGCAGATGCGGACCGGTGCTAAAACCGCTGCTGCCGGATGCGGCGATCTCTTCGCCCGCCGTCAGCTTTTCGCCCTTACGCACCCGCGCAGAGGCGAGATGAAAATAGCGGCTCAGCCAGCCGTCCGCATGACGGAGAGTGATAAAGTACCCGGCGCCGCGATCGTAGCCGCTCTCCACCACTTCGCCGTCGGCAATTGCATGCACGCTGCTGCCGAATGGCACAGGAATATCCATCCCTTTATGCTGCATCATGCGCCCCAGCACAGGGTGCAGGCGTTGTCCAAATCCTGAGCTGATCTGGCGTTTTGCCACGGGCCAGATAAAGCGTACCGGCGCGTTATTATCAATCACCTCCGCAGCGCTGGACGATATCTGCAGGTTCTCTTCTGACCACACTTGCGCCGCCTGTAATGACGGAACGAAAGCCTGCTGCCAGGCCTGCTCGCAGCTGGTCGTCGCCAGCGGCGCTATTGTCAGCCATACGCTCCATATCAGACACGACACGATCGACCCCCGTCAGAGCAGAAGTAAAAACGCGACCAGCGCGATAGCCGGACCGAACGGAATATAAAAGCGATGTTTGTCATCCTCTTGCGCATAAAAGAACCGCACGCAGGCGTAAAACAGCAGCCCGGCCAGCGCCGAAAAGCAGAGTAATTCCGGCAGGCGCTGCCAGCCAAGCCATGCCCCGCAGGCGGCGTAGAGCTTGACGTCGCCGTAACCCAGACCGTCACGTTTGCATAATGTCTCCCACAGCTTCATCACGCCCCACAACAGAAGCCAGGCGGCGGCGACGCCATAAACCGCGTCCTTCACCCGCACCATGGAGTACCCCGATGCAGCAAGCAGTAGCCCGCCCCAGAGCACGGTGAAGACCAGCGCGTCCGGCAGAATCAGATGTTTAAAATCGATAACCGCCGCGCTGTAGAGCACCATAAACAACAGCGCATATGCCAGCGCGAGCTGAGGAGACCATTGCGGCAGGTAAAACCAGGCCAGCGCCCCCCATACCAGCCCCATCGCCAGTTCAGAAACCGGATAAATAACCGGGATCGCAATGCCGCACTGGCGGCATTTGCCCTTCAGTAACAGCCAACTGAGAATCGGAATATTATCCCAGGGCTTAATATCCGATTTACAGGCAGGGCAGTGCGACGGCGGCCACCACAAATTAACCGCCGCCCCTTCTGAATCATCCTCATCTATCACGCCAAGCATCAGCGGCAGACGATAAATAATCACGTTGGCTAAGCTGCCAAACAGCAATCCAAGTGGGATAAAAATAGCCACCATCCATGGCATTAACAGTTCCATGATTTAATTTTCCTAAAAAGAACCGCTGGCGCCCATCGCCGCCAGCTTGTCGCTGAGCGCAAACAACGCGGCAAAAACCCAAATAACGCAACCGCCTAATATCAGCGTGGAGAGCGCTCTTAATAACCCGGAAAGTTTAGTGATATATTCCCGAATGTGTTCACGTGATTTATTCGATACCGCCAGCAGCACCTCATTAAACGAAGGTAGCGCGGCGTAAAGGCTGATATTGAGCAGCGTTTCCGTGTTCAGTAAACCCGAGTTGAGCGCTTCTCCATAGCTGACGCCCGCCGCCATTTTCTTCTGCATCCCGGCCAGGTGCCAGCGCAGCCAGCGGCTGGAGTTCAGGCTAATAATGCTGAGCGCATCGTTGAGCGGAATGCCGTTTTTTAACATCAGCGCCAGGTTGTTGAGAAAAATAGAGGCGGTCAACTGCTTATACGTTGAGAACGGCATAATTCGGTCAAGAAACTGATTACGAATATTCCCGGTCATTTTGCCCATCGCTATTTTGATCACGGTAACCAGAGCAATAAAACCAATGAGGATATATATCCACAGCCCTTTACACAGCGCCATCCCAAAAATATAGAGCGCGCTGGTGACGCCAGGCCATTTCTCAACGGGTACAACGCTTTCAAAAGCCGGGAACACCTTATAGGCATAACCCGCAATTACCACCAGCGACAGGACCAGCATAATGAGCGGGAAGGTGATGGCACCGACGATTTTCTTGCGCAGTTCGTCGTTATAATTAATCACGTTTACCAGAGTGATAAAACCGTCAGCCAGGCTGCCGCTGCGCTCCGCCGCGTTAATCACGCTCAGTTCAGATTCAGGTACCAGCCCCTCGAAAACCATCGCAATGGAGGTGGTTTTCGCCATTTTGCTTGTCAGCTCTTCCAGACGTTTAGCAAATCCTTTGCCGAGCAGTTTTTCCCCTTCCGCGCGTAATTTTTGCAACGCGTCATATAGCGGAAGCTCAGCGTTAATCATATCTGCGCAAAACTGATAAAGATAAATACGCTGTTTCTTACCAAATTTTTTCAACTATTACCTCCAGTTCTTCCTGAACGACTTGCCCAAATTCCATTTGAAACCAGGTCGCGCACACGCGTCCCTGAAGTACTGCCGCCATCGTTTTTTCTTTAATTTCGAATCCTTCGCTCAGGCCGGTCTGTTTTAATCGCTTCGCGCGCCAGACGGTATAAACTTTAAGCCATTTCTGTTCAGCAATGGCCTCCAGCTCGTCATACACCGGCAGCAAATACTCCATCACCAACTGGCGTCCACCAATACCGGTGTGTTTGCAGGCCGGACAGCCTTCAGCGTTTTTTTCATAAAGCTGGAACTCGCGTCCCTTAATGGTGGTGGTCCGTAACGACGTTTTACACTGCGGGCACAGTACAGGTATTAGCTTCTGGCACTGTAAGCCCGCAATAAAGCCCGGCGTTGAAAGCTTATCGCTGGTAATCCCGAGCGCGGATAAGCGTTGCAATAACGAAACGATGTTGCCTGCGTGCACGGTGGTAAAACAGTAGTGACCACTTTCCACCGCCCCGGCCAGCGCGTTAGAAGAGATATTGTCGCGAATTTCCCCTACCATCAGTACGTCCGGGTCGCGACGCAGCGAGGATTTGATCGCCGAATGGAATCCTCCGGATTCGCCGCTTAATACCGAACTTTGCGTCGCGCCATAGATCTGATATTCGACCGGATCTTCTACGGTCAGAAAACAGCCGCGATTGTCATAGCGGTTGATCTGCATCCACTCCATCAGATTTTTCAGGGTGGTGGATTTTCCCGAACCGGTTGTTCCGGCAATAATATAAGCGCCGTAGGGGTTACTCAGGATCCTTTTGAGGTCGCTAATTTCCTCATCGGAAACGCCAAGCTTATCCAGGCTCGCGACGCTGGCTCTGTCCAGACCCGAGGGAATAATTCGCAATACCGCGTGATAGCAATCGCTGGTCTCGCCAAATATCGGATAGTGCGCATAGCGGAAGCGGTAGCTTTTCCCCGCCAGCGAATAGAGGATATTGGCGTTTTGCGCAATATTGCGGTTCCAGGTGGTGTCGCGGGTGCTTGCCTCAACGTTATAGAGCACGAACACCAACTCATCGCAGCGTGACGCCTTCATCTGTATAAACGGACAAAGCACACCGTTAATGCGCAGCTCAATATTCGCCACCATATCATTACGGGTGATATGCAGGTCGCTGGCCTTCAACGCCACGGCCTTTTTTAGCATCTCTTCCAGCGCAAGCTGTGTGTTACTGCTTTCCTGCTCAAGCAGCTTATTTCCTGCCGACAGCAGCTGTTCTACGATCAGGTAATAATTTTTCTCAGTAACCTGCGCTATTCCCTTAACCTGAATAGTATGGGAAACCTGCAGGCGGTGGCACACCGCCTGCATTGGTGCCAGATTATCAATCAAAGGCGTGGATACCAGTAACCAGGCTTCATCCGCATGCTCAGCAACCAGAATATCGCCGTCATACTCCTGGAATTGCCACTCCTGAGAATGAATGTTCTCCTCGTTAAACTGGATATAATCGATCACTTACCCACAACCTCGACCGTCACGTCATTTGCCTTGTTATGACGCGCAATATAGTCATAACCGCCGTAACTAAAACGCTGATTCAGCGGCACCATCTTCACGCCGCCGTCGGCGCCGGCAATCGCCACGCGTTTTTGACCCGCGATTTCGGAAATCAGCAGCGGCCGCAGCCCAGGCGCAGATTCTGAAGTTGCTCCTGGGGAAGCGCTAATATCATCCATTGTGCTGGCGGTGCTCACCGGCATAACCGCTGCGCTACCTTCCTTTTTCTCACCGCGCAGCTTACGCAGCTCGCTGCGGACTTTTTCCAGCGCAAGCTGATTCGCCAGCTCGCGGTACTGGCTCTCGAAGTTGAAATCTTTTTCTATCATCTCAACAACGTGATCCTGCATCGGCGATACGTCGCTTAATGGAGGCGTGCCTTCCGCTTGCACAACCTCCTGCGCGGGGATGATTTCTGCCGTATCTGCGGCGTAAAGAGCAGGTGAAAGCGTCAACACTATTCCCGCAATAATTAATTTCCCTTTTTGCATGCCAGTCCTCCGGTAACAAGCGTTGAGTTTTCAGTGAATACGATTGATTTGATAATAAACGCGTCGGCAAAGGGTTGCTTATTCAACACCAGCGACACGCCCGAGATATCCATTTGGGTCGGTGAAGTGATCGTCCAGCCAGCGAACAGCATGCCGAATGACGTTACCGCGCTTTTCAGCGCGCTTTCATTTTGCCCGACGGCAGAGGAGGGCATCCCCGTTAATACCAGTTCGGTATTTCGTCCGCCTAATGAATTCCAGGAGCTGATATAACTTAATACATCGGTACAGACCGGCAGATTGACCGTATTTTTGCTCTGCCAGGCGCTGAACCACGGATGTTTATTCATCCCGGACTCAACGCCCGTATAGTCCAGCGTGTTTTTTGAAAAACTGGGCGACCAGGTTTTACCCCAGAGATTAATATCGGCCACGCTAAATATCCGCTCTGGATTCAGCGCATAGCTGAGTGAACAGCTCGTACTGGTACATTCAATACTTTTTGGTGCAAAGCCCACCTGCGACAGTTTTTTATTCGCCAGCAAGAGCTGTTCCAGCAGCAGGCTGGCATCAGAAATGCTGCCGCCTGTGAGCGAGTTGCGATAAAAATCTTCGATAGCTTTGATTTTTTGCTGGCGGGCAGCCTGTTCAGCCTGGACTCTGGCCAATCGTTCCTGCTCCGGTTTCCAGATAAAATAGTAATAGCCCGCCCCGCCGCCGCCAGCTAATAAAATCAGTAGCGTAACGACCCAGACGATAATATTACCTCCTCGCCCGGTAGAACCGCCCCCTATAATATTACGACGTTTCCAGAAATAGATATTTTCAGAGACCGCCACGTTCTCATCCTTTTATAAATAATTTCAGTAGTGTCATAAACACCAGTAAAAATACGATGCCGCCTGCTATCAGAGCGCCGATCATCATCTGTCGCCGCTTTTTCTGCCGCCGCTGATGTCCAGTACAGCCTTCAATCACCGCCTCAATGTGCTGTTCCGTTAACTGAATTAACGGTAGCTCCGCATACTGTGGCGATTCTTTCAGTTGCTCTTTCAGCTTCATCCAGAAGCGTCTGGAGACCAGACGATCGCTGCCCGAAACGGGAACACCGTGCGAGATAATCAGGAAATAGCAGCTTTCCGCCTGCTCAAAATAATAAATACCGTCACCGTACAGGGCTTTCATCCACAGGGCGAAAGGCTCATATAAGGTGGAGTGTTTGGTACAGAAACCCGTAACCATTTCCCCTTCATCAGACTGGCCCGTTAACTGGCGATGGGTTCGCCGCAAATGTGATAGCCAGTCAAGATAATAAGGCTCGTGAGAGGCAGGCTCGTAGCTCCAGACCAGATCAATTAATACCCGATTTTCTGATAAGTGCTTAAGCATGATGCCCTCATCGGGTCTGCGTTGGAGCACGGTAATTATCAATACCGACTACCATAACCACCGTTTCGACATGATCGTTGTTGGTAACCGAGCCTGCCAGCACCGACCATCCCTGACCGTCAGAATCCTCTTTCGCTTCGTATTTGCTGACCAGCAGCAGGCTACCTGGCGTAATTGTGGAAATGTTAAACATTTCCGTCGTGCTTACCGACGGCAACTGAACTTCATCAAAGGTATCGATTGAGTTGAGATAGCGCTTGGTAAAGCCGCTGGCCACTTCAATTCGCCCGTCGGTTAAGATACGCGGGGTAAGAATAAAGCTGGTGCCGGTGACCAGTTCCGTGGTTTCCACCTCCGTACTGACGTCTCCTGTGTTGGAATCTTGTTCCCTGGTGCGGCTGGAGACATAATATTGCGACGTGGTCATGTTGAGTGGAATAGGGATGTTATTGCGGGTAATAAACGAACCGCTCTGGATCACCTTACTGCCGGTGAGTTCGTACAGGGCATCCAACTGAGAGCTGATATTCATATGCTGATTGGTCCAGCCTGCGGTTAAGCCGCCGGAGAGCTTCATCAGCATTTCTGAGCTGTCGATACCAAAAGAGGAGGTCCCGTCGTTGAAGGTCATATTGACCCCACCGCCCAGCTCTTTCGTTTTGCGCTTATCAAGGGTAAATATTTTGTAAGTCACGACAAACTGACGGGTATTATCCGCCTGGAATTTCTTCAGCGACTCATTCAGCGCGTGATACTCTGAAGGACGCGCGGTGATCGTCAGAATCGAGGCGTCTTTAAAAATGCTGTAAACGCCGCTGGAGACAAATTTTTCCGCCATATCCTCAACGTCGTCCCAGAAGCTGGATGAAAATTTGGTCTCGGCTTTGCCTTTCAGACCGCCGCTGGAAGTGGCTTCATTACCGGACAGATCGAGACTGGTTTCAAATTTGTTCTCTTCGCCGTAAAAATCGAGCTTCAGCACATAGTTCTGGAAATAAGAGACGACCAGCACGCCGTTGTTATCCAGCACTGGGTTCACGTCATATAGCGCGGAAATATAGCGGGTAAATTCCTCAAACGTTCCGTTGAACTTAACGCTACGGAACTCCGGTTCCCCCGCATCCGATTTTCCACCGGGAATGGAAGTATTAATACGGTAGCTAATACCGGTTTGCGCGGTCACCGCCTCAAGAATTGTCGCCAGATCGGTAGGCTCATAAGACTGAATACTCACCTGCTTACGCAGCAGCGCCTGTTTACGGGAGTTATATTCAACCTTTTTGCCCAGATAAGGCTCGTTATATTTCATATAACCGGTCGTTTTCATCTCATCCGCAGTGGTCGGGTTTCCGGTTTCCTGCGGGACAATACTTTTATCGTACTTGGTATCAATAGACGTACAACCCTGAAGAGCCAGCGTCAACGCCAGAAGCGAAACTTTAATTTTCATAGCATTATTCCCTTGCTTAATTACTGCTCATCAATGATCAGTACGTTATTCGCCTGGTAGTCTTTAATCACCAGCCCGTAGTTTTCTGACGTAAATACTTGTCCAAGTTTAACCAGCACATCTTGTATTGATTTACCCTGCAAATGAATTGCTTTGTAAATAACAAAATCAGTTGAGCTGTTCCAGAGCAGCTTATAGCCATTTTGCTGTGCCCATTTTGTGAGCTGCTGGCTTAATAACTCCTCTTCCAGTAAATCAATTTTTATTTCCACCACTGGTGCACTGACTGGCGCGACGCTTTTCACCGTATCATCCCCGGAAAAGGGATTTCGCGGCGTGGTTGTACTTTCTTTCACTGGCGTGGTGGTTAACATACCTGCGTCAATTTTTTGCCCAGCTGGTGCGCTGGCGGCAAAACTTCCCTGGCTGCCTAATAATGCGGACACGGCAGCCCCAATTATCCATGTTTTTTTCATCTTACTCTTCCAATGATTAATAGGTGATTCTTTCATGGTCCGGAATATCAAGTTCATTACCGTTTTCTTTATAAAACTTAAGATCGTTATCTTCCGCAACAAGAGAATGGAGCACATACTTATTCGGTACCGCCTCACTCCAGGCGTAACCTTCGGATGAAATCATTCCCCCTTGCGGGATCGTGCTGCACCACTGGTTAATCACCACTGAGAGAGACTGCGGATTCATTTTATTGATACCATCACCATCGGGATTAATCATTGCCGAGGTGGCACTGATTAACCAGAAGGGGGCGGGGTCGTCCTTGGTGCCTGCACCTTTGAACCAGTCTTCCGCGATCCAGTCCTCAAAGGTTCCGTTTTTGTCCCTTTTCACCGGATCGTGGGCAGGGGCTGCTGTATCTTTGTTAACCACTATATTGGCCTGGATCGCAACACCCGCTACCGCCCCCACTATGTTGCGGGTTTTAACGGTATTCAAACGCGTTGCCCCCTGCTGGGTGTAGTCAGTATAACCACCGCGTTTTTTAGCTTCTTCGTCCTCATCTGCCGAGACTGAGGATATGGCGACCGACAGACGGGGATAGAGGCTTCGCAGCAAGGTTTTACGGTCTTTACCTATACCGGTTACTTTAGGACACGTTTGCAACGGTAAACGAATTACGCCCGGCTCACTTAAGAGACCTGCGTAATTTGTACTCTTATTTGCCTCTTTATAAATATCATCAGCCCCTGTCGGACCTTCACCCCGCGGATAATCGTTTTTAAATGACTGATAAAAAGTGGTGGTGGGCGTCACCAGCTCATACTGACCACTGAAGGCATCAGAAAATACACGTGCGGTATTATCATTATTCTGCTGACTATCCTTAAGCGCGTTTGCCTCTGCTTGATCGTAAGCCACATGCCATTTTTCCGGATGCTTGCGCGAGGTATTTTCCATCACGATATTGGCGTACAGCGTGCCGGTGGTGCCTTTGAGTGAACTCGGCGAAGCAGGTTCTGCCTCGCTACCGTCTGTTTTATCCGCGCTGGTACGCAGATGCAGAATGCGATCGTCCGGGTTATCCGTGCCAGGATTGACGCCGTTGCTGTTCATTGCCGCCAGGCACAGCGTGCTCTTGTTTTGCTCTCTGCTCCAGCACATCGCCGGTTCGTTTTTATCTTTGCCTTCCGCATCGCTGCTGGTAATCAGCAGGCGGTCTTCATCAATCGCCGTAATGCACGGTCCGGCTTCGTCTTTTGCATCGTTCCAGCACAGTTTGGCAGTTGGAATGGAACCATCGGCTGCAATATCTTCACTGCTTTTGTCTAAGCTTAAGCGAATGCCGTAACGTTTATTCGTATTGAGCCTGTCCATATGATTGGGAACGTCCCCCATCTGCAGCGGTTGGCCTGCGGCCGTTGTTACCAGGCTAAAATTACCGTTACCCTCGATTTCAAACACCACAGCCTGCAGATAGCCGAGATCGACGCTTTTCAGCGCTTTTTCCAGCGGCTTAATAAATCCGGCAAAATGGAGACCTTCGTTCTCGGCCTCTGTCTGGTAGGTGAGGTAGAAATCGACACGTTCAATACCTGGCCCGCTGGTGCCGGCTTGCCGAATGTTGTTGACGAAGTCCACGCGTTCCAGCATCAGATCCAGCGATTCGGCGCCAGGGCGCAGTTCACACGGCAGCATGGACTCCGCAAGGGCGAAGGGCAGTTTCCCTTTATTTTTACATTCACTACCCAGAAACAGATAGCGAGAACCCCGGGTGGGCGATACCTGGGTTTGCGTTGATACACCAACAGACCAGCCGGAATAAAACTTGTCTGTATCCGTATTGGGATAGGGTTGAGCCTGTAATGTTTTATTGGTGACGCGATTATCATAATTCGCGGTGGCGACGTTAGTATTTTTCGTCCCGAATAGTGGGTTGGCTTCTTCACCGCCCCCCAGAACATTCAATTTATTTTGCGCAATAAAGCGCATTACGCCAGAAATATCACGGACGATCATATCAGCGACAATAAGCTGGTGACTTTGCTGTGCTTCTTTTCGTTTATAATTTGCATAAGTCATCAGACACATGCCGATAATGGCAAGCACAAGAATCATTTCAAGAAGGGTGACACCTGCCTGCGGGCGAACGTTTTTTTTGAGGTATTTGTACGACATTTTTCCGTCCGTGGTATAAACAATGCCCCCGTATACATGGGTGCAATTTATTAGAAAATAACGCTATAAATTAACGGCTACCGAGGATGACTGCGTTAGCAGAACCAGCGTCTGTACAGACAGTAGAACCCGTAATCATGTCCGGAGAGATGATATCACCAGCCAGTGTTTTAATGATCGGTGCAGCAGGCCCTACACCCATCAACAACTTCGCTTCTACAGCAACACCAGCTTGAGTAGGAGGTGCTACAGCATAGGTACTCTGACTTCCAGCAGCAACGACCGCAGTTGCGACATAATCCCAGTTGCTAGCTGTCTGAGAAAGGAGATTACGACACTCTTCCTGACTTAAACCATTCACGGAAATATAGAAGCCTTTTGCTTTAGTATCAGTAGCATTAGCACCAATGCTTGCAGGCCCAATTTCAAATGGTTCATTGGAGAAACCGTTAAAAGCCTCACCCGTGGTCAGTTTACCCATTTTCAGCATGGTCATAACTGGCCCCTTATACGTTGGGTCAGCTTTCAGTTTATCTGCATCCAACATAGCTTTAGTGATACCAGTCAGATCAGTAGACCCTGGATAACCGTTCGCATCACGATATACCTCAGTCATCGATACGCGAACTGTGTTGGTATTATCAACAACATCGGTCATGTCCTGTGCAGCAAACGCACGCTGTGCCAAAATTACCACGCCCGCAGCAATAATACCGATAATGCCCAGAACGATAATAATTTCAAGTAGCGTTACGCCTTTCTGCTTTTTCAGCTCACGATACTGAGCCGCCTTTTTTTTCCATGAATGAATCATGCTTTTCATGTCTATCAATCCTTAGATATTACTGGTTACTGAAAAATTAAAAAATTAACCCTGCACACATTGTGCCAAAACATTATATGCGGCATTTTTCGTAAATCACCAGAAGCTAAAGGTTGTGACGGGATAATTAGGAAAAAGGGTGGCTGGTCAGATGAGTTTTTTTCGTGAATGATTTTTTCATATGTATTTTATATATAACAAGTATCATAAGGTTTTTTTTGAGTTGTTTTTAGATAACGTTACGGTAATTTCCCTTTTCCAGAGAGTAAAATATATTGATGGGGTTAATATATTAAGATTAATATGGATTATCTTTTATCTATTTTAGGCTAAAAAGTGAGTTTAGCGGCAAAGCAATATTTGTCCAGTTAAACGTTACTGTAACTTACTTAGGTAAGCGCCTGGGCTTGCCTTCATACAACTCGAATTATTATGGCTATAAATAGATTGATTCACGCGATCAATTTAAACCTGCGTTGGTGAAAATATTACCTGTGTGAAGAAAAGACGTTGAAAGCGGTGAAGGGGGCTGGCGGGAGTGTTCCCGCCAGCGGTTTGATGGCTGTGATTACTGCTTCGGTTCGGCAACCACTTTGCTACCGATACCGCGGTTGTTGTATTCCCACATGCGGTTGAAGTTGGTGTCGTTCAGGTTGCGCTGGATTTCACCTTTGTCATCTTGTGCACCGGTATTACCGGCAAAAGGACGCTTCGAGATAACACTGTCAGCCCATGGTTTTGCCATGTTAAAGCCTTCGTTGATCACGCTGTCGCGGATAACGACCTGACCGTTTGTGTTCGAATCAACATCCAGCGAGCGGCCCAACTGTGCCACGCCATCACCACTCGCCGTGAAGCGGCTATTTGTGGCGAGGAAGCCGTAGTAGATGTTTGACAGCGTCGCTGGTGCAAACACATAGGCTTCCTGCTGCGTACGGGAGTTCACAACGCGGAAATCGGTGTTATCGAACACCACGGCGCCGCGACCGGAAACAATATCCACATCGCCTTCAATGTAGCTGTTGGTTACCAAAGTACGCGGTTGACGATCGTTTTCCAGACGGTTTTGTACGCCGCTGTTAGTCACGAAAAACGTATTCTGGCGACCGAGGATGTTGACCTTATTGATCTGCACTTTATCGCCATCGGTACGTAGCGCAACGGCCGGGTGATTACCCGCATCAACGCTGTCACCCAGATTGTTTTCGATGGTCAGGTTCTGCAATTGCAGACCGTTATTTTGCGACCAGACGACAGCAGAACACATCACGCCAATATTTGTGCCGCGCTTGTTCTGGCAATTATCAAACATATACCACGCCGGTTTACCCGGCATGTATTTACCGCCCGGGTTCACCGTACGACGCCAGTCTGCGGTGCTCATGTCACCATCAATAGCCTGGCCAATTTTCACATCCAGCGGTTTTTCGCCCATACCGTACAGCGTCAGACTTCCCGTTGCTGCCGGGATATATACCGTGCCCTGATACTCGCCCGGCATAATCGCGATGTACTGACGTTTGTTAGTACGTTTGATGATTGCCGCATCAACCGCAGCCTGAATGCTGGTATGGGTGACGCCCTGAGTCCCAGCCGGGCCAACCACGAAGTCAGGCTGTGCAGGCAGAGAAATAGCAGAAGGGCTCCACGGCGCGGTGTTTGGCGTCAGCGCGGAAAAATAGTGCGCAGCAACGAAGTTTTTCGCTTCATTGGCCGACAAGATCGGGCGCGAAGAGGTACCTGGCGCGGTCTGATCGGAAGGAATTTGATCGGGCGGCGTAGAGCTACAGGCGGTCAGCGTCACGCCAAAAGCCATTGCCAGCGCCAGACGGGAAACTGATGATATGTTCACAGGTTGCTCCGGGCTTTGAAAGTTATCCATTGAAGCCTGCTTTTTTATACTAAGTTGAGCGAAACGGGAAGGTTAAAAGGTAAAAAGTTGTTTTTATCGCCGTAATGCCTGGCGCGGAGAGTCCTTATATCACAAATACATAACAATTACGGTCCTTCAGGTTGACAACATCCGTATAATCAAAAATAAATGTCTATACAACCTATGACAAGTGGTGAGTCGAATGCAGCAATTCTTCCCTGATGATGTTATCTGGCGCAATGTTCGTCTGGCGACCATGGATCCCGAACGTAACACCCCGTATGGGCTGGTAGAGGGTCATGCGCTGATCGTCCGCCAGGGGAAGATTCGCGATATCGTCCCGGAGTCATCGCTCTATCTCACACATGACAATACCTTTGATATGCAGGGCAGGCTAATTACACCTGGCCTGATTGACTGTCATACGCATCTGGTCTTTGGTGGAAACCGTGCAGGTGAATGGGAGCAGCGGCTAAACGGTGTCTCCTACCAGCAGATAAGCGCCCAGGGCGGGGGTATCAATGCCACCGTATCAGCAACCCGCAGCGCCAGTGATGAACAACTCTTACATCTAGCGCATCAGCGTATGGAACAGCTGATCAAAGAAGGCGTTACGTTGCTGGAAATAAAATCCGGTTACGGCCTGGATTTGCAGACAGAAGAGAAAATATTGCGCGTGGCAGCGGCGCTGGCGGCGGAGAATATCATTGAAATAAGCCCCACGCTGTTGGCTGCCCATGCGACTCCAGCAGAATACCGGGATGATCCTGACGGCTATATTACGCTGGTGTGCGAGACCATTTTGCCGCAGCTGTGGGAACAAGGGCTGTTTGAGACCGTCGATCTGTTTTGTGAAAGCGTGGGTTTTTCGTTGGCACAGAGCGAGCGGGTGTTTCAGGCCGCGCAGGCGTTGGGCATCCCGATTAAAGGCCATGTTGAACAGCTGTCATTGCTGGGTGGCGCACAGCTGGTAAGCCGCTACCACGGGTTATCCGCCGATCATATTGAATATCTCGATGAAGCGGGCGTAGCGGCGATGAGCCAAAGCGGTACGGTCGGCGTACTGCTGCCCGGCGCATTCTATTTCCTTAAAGAGCAACAGAGTCCGCCGGTGGCATTGCTGCGTCAGTATCAGGTACCGATGGCGGTGGCGACAGATTTTAACCCAGGTACCAGCCCGTTTATCAGCCTGCACTGGGCGATGAATATGGCCTGCGTTCAGTTTGGCTTAACGCCGGAAGAAGCATGGGCGGGCGTCACCCGTCATGCGGCCCGGGCGCTGGGACGTCATACCACTCATGGTCAATTGAAGGCCGGGTTTGTGGCCGATTTTGTGGTGTGGGATGCCACTCTCCCGGTCGAGATCCTGTATGAACCGGGGCGCAACCCGCTCTACCAACGCGTATTCAAAGGACAAATAGTATGACTCACTGGCAACCTGTTTCACCTGCGCTGTGGCAGGGACGTGATGATCGCGCCGAATCGCCGAATGCGCTGCGCCTGTTTCAGACTATCACGCTGAGCCCGACATTTAGCCCAGAAATGTATCGCGAGCAGATAGCGCTGCTCGGGTTTGCCTGCGACGAAGGCGTGAAACGTAATCAGGGCCGGACGGGAGCCGCCGGAGCGCCCGATGTGCTGCGCAAGGCGCTGGCGAATTTAGCCAGCCACGATGGGCATCATCGGCTGGTAGATCTGGGAAATATTGTGGCCCAGGCCCCCGACCTTGAGGGCGCGCAGCAGGCGCTACGCAATGCGGTGCAGCGCTGTCAGCAGGAGAATATACGTACCTTTGTTCTGGGGGGAGGACACGAAACCGCATTTGCGCACGGCGCAGGCGTGTTGGATGCGTTCCCGCAGGCGAAAGTGGGGATCGTCAACTTCGATGCGCACCTCGATTTGCGCCATGCCGATCAGGCTACTTCCGGTACACCGTTTCGCCAACTGGCGCAGCTTTGCGATGAACAGCAGCGTGAATTTCACTATGCCTGTATCGGCGTCAGTCGGGCGGCAAACACCCAGGCGCTATGGGATGAGGCGCAACGGCTCGGTGTGACCGTGGTGGAGGATCTGTTCTGTGCAACGGCGCAGGCGCAGTTAGCGCAGTTTGTCGCCAACCTGGATGTTATCTATCTGACTATCGATCTCGACGTGCTGCCGGTGTGGGAAATGCCCGGCGTGTCGGCACCCGCTGCGCTGGGCGTACCGTTGGCGACGCTGCTGAATCTGATTGAACCCCTGTGTCGTAGCGGTAAACTGCAGGCGGTGGATATGGTTGAATTTAATCCACGCTTTGACGATGATGGCAGAGCGGCGCGCGTTGCGGCGCGATTAGGTTGGCAAATCGCGCACTGGTGGCACTGATATACCTGATGGCGTTGCGCTTATCAGGTTCGGGTAATGTCTGTAAACTGTACCCACTCACATTCTCAGCTTAAGGAAGGCTTACGCATGCTCCCATCCCGTTCTGCTCCGGCACCTTTTTACGAAAAGGTCAAACAGGAGATCAGCGAAAAGATTGCCAGCGGTATCTGGCAACCTCACGATCGCATTCCCTCTGAGGCGGAGCTGGTGGCGCAGTATGGTTTCAGCCGCATGACCATCAACCGGGCGCTGCGTGAGTTAACGGATGAAGGGTTACTGGTTCGTTTGCAGGGCGTAGGGACGTTTGTCGCCGAGCCGAAGGGCCAGTCTGCGCTGTTTGAAATTCGCAGCATCGCGGATGAAATCAACGCCCGTCAGCATCAGCACCGCTGCGAGGTGATCACGCTGGAACGAACCCAGGCAAGCGCGCAGCAGGCTTTGGTGTTAAACGTCAAAGAAGGCACCTCCATTTTTCACTCTGTCATGGTGCACTACGAGAACGAACTGCCGGTGCAGATTGAAGATCGCTGCGTGAATGCCGAAATTGTGCCGGCGTATCTGGCGCAGGATTACAGCCAGACTACGCCGCACGCGTATCTGTCGCTGATAGCCCCTTTAACGGAAGGCGAGCATATTGTTGAAGCGGTCCGCGCCAGTGCCGAAGAGTGCGCGCTGCTGAATATCAAAGAACACGATCCCTGCTTGCTGATCCGCCGTAAAACCTGGTCTGCGTCATCCATTGTCTCTCATGCCCGTTTGCTCTTCCCGGGTTCCCGCTATCGCCTGCAAGGGCGGTTTATGTCCTGAAAAGCGTGATTGCTGCCGCAGTATAATAAAATTGTATCTTTTTTGTTAAAAGCACACTTGCGACAACTTGTATAGACAAGTATATGTTACTTATCTGTCCGATCGTTCGCGAGGAGTGCTCTACCATGTCTCATAGCAAGTACCGTCAGCAGGATATTCGTGCCCCACGCGGCACCACGTTAACGGCCAAAAGCTGGCTGACCGAAGCGCCGCTGCGCATGTTAATGAACAACCTGGATCCCGATGTGGCGGAAAATCCGCATGAGCTGGTGGTATACGGCGGGATTGGTCGCGCCGCGCGGGACTGGGAATGTTATGACGCCATCGTCAACGCGCTGACCAAACTGGAGACCGATGAGACCCTGCTGGTCCAGTCCGGTAAACCGGTTGGCGTTTTCAAAACCCATGACAATGCGCCGCGCGTACTGATTGCCAACTCCAACCTGGTGCCACATTGGGCTACCTGGGAACACTTCAACGAGCTGGACGCCAAAGGGCTGGCGATGTATGGCCAGATGACCGCCGGGAGCTGGATCTACATCGGTAGCCAGGGCATCGTGCAGGGGACTTATGAAACCTTCGTTGAGGCCGGGCGTCAGCATTATCAAGGTAACCTGAGCGGACGCTGGGTGCTGACCGCCGGGCTGGGCGGCATGGGTGGGGCGCAACCGTTAGCCGCAACGCTGGCAGGTGCTTGCTCGCTGAATATTGAGTGTCAGCAAAGCCGGATCGATTTCCGTCTGCGTACCCGCTACGTGGACGAGCAGGCGACATCGCTTGACGACGCGCTGGCGCGTATCGAAAAGTACACCCGCGAGGGTAAAGCGGTCTCCATTGCGCTATGCGCTAACGCCGCCGACGTTGTGCCGGAACTGGTGAAGCGCGGTGTGCGCCCGGATATGGTCACTGACCAGACCAGCGCCCACGATCCGCTGCATGGTTATCTGCCGTCCGGCTGGAGCTGGGAAGCGTATCAGGCGAAAGCGGTGTCCGATCCGCAGGGCACGGTACAGGCGGCGAAACGCTCAATGGCAACACACGTTGAGGCAATGCTGGCGTTCAGCAAAATGGGCGTGCCGACGTTTGATTACGGCAACAACATTCGCCAGATGGCCAAAGAGATGGGCGTGGAAAACGCCTTTGATTTCCCCGGTTTCGTCCCTGCTTATATTCGCCCTCTGTTCTGCCGCGGCATTGGCCCGTTCCGTTGGGTGGCGCTTTCCGGCGATCCGCAGGATATTTATAAAACGGATGCCAAAGTGAAAGAGATCGTGGCTGACGATAAGCATCTGCACCACTGGCTGGATATGGCGCGTGAGCGGATTAACTTCCAGGGGTTACCGGCGCGTATCTGCTGGGTCGGTCTGGAATGGCGTCAAAAACTGGGGCTGGCGTTTAATGAAATGGTGCGCAGCGGCGAAGTGTCTGCGCCGATTGTTATTGGCCGTGACCATCTGGATTCCGGCTCCGTCGCCAGCCCGAACCGCGAAACCGAAGCCATGCGCGACGGTTCTGATGCAGTATCCGACTGGCCGCTGCTGAACGCGCTGCTTAACACCGCCAGCGGTGCAACCTGGGTGTCACTGCATCACGGTGGCGGGGTAGGAATGGGCTTCTCCCAGCATGCCGGGATGGTGATTGTTTGCGATGGCACTGATGAAGCCGCAGCGCGTATCGCCCGGGTATTACATAACGATCCGGCTACCGGGGTGATGCGCCACGCCGACGCCGGGTATGACATTGCGGTGGAATGCGCCGTCGAAGAAGGGCTGAATTTGCCGATGGTCGCGGCGACGCAGGAGAAACGCTGATATGAACACCATGACATTAACGCCGGGTCATCTGAGCTTTGCGCAACTACGCGACATCTGGCAGCATCCGGTCAAACTGAGCCTGGATGCCGGGGCGATTGATGCGATCAACGCAAGCGTCGCCTGCGTCAATAATATTGTCGCTGAAGGCCGTACGGCGTATGGCATTAATACCGGCTTTGGCCTGCTGGCTCAGACCCGTATCGCTACGGAAGATTTGCAGAATTTACAGCGTTCGCTGGTGCTTTCCCATGCGGCAGGCGTTGGTGAGGCGCTAGATGACGCGATGGTTCGCCTGATTATGGTGCTGAAAATCAACAGCCTGGCGCGGGGTTTTTCGGGTATTCGTCTCAGCGTGATTGAAGCGCTGATTGCGCTGGTGAATGCCGATGTGTATCCGCTGATCCCGGCGAAAGGGTCAGTGGGCGCATCGGGCGACCTGGCACCGCTGGCGCATATGTCTCTGACGCTGCTGGGCGAAGGTAAAGCGCGCTGGCAGGGGGAATGGCTTCCGGCGACCGAAGCGCTGAAAAAGGCCGGACTGGAGCCGATTACGCTGGAGGCGAAAGAAGGGCTGGCGCTGCTCAACGGTACCCAGGCTTCCACAGCCTTTGCGCTGCGCGGGTTAATTGAAGCCCAGGAGCTGTTCGCGTCTGCGACGGTGTGTGGGGCGCTGACCACCGAAGCGGTATTGGGCTCTCGTCGTCCGTTTGATGCCCGTATTCATGCCGCACGAGGACAGCGTGGGCAGATTGATGCCGCAACGCTGTACCGCCACGTGTTGACCGACACCAGCGCGCTTTCTCAGTCGCATCATAACTGTGAAAAAGTGCAGGATCCGTATTCTTTGCGCTGTCAGCCGCAGGTGATGGGGGCGTGCCTGACGCAAATGCGTCAGGTAATGGAGGTCTTGCTGGTAGAAGCCAACGCGGTTTCCGACAACCCGCTGGTGTTTGCCGAAGAGGGCGATGTCATTTCCGGCGGCAACTTCCATGCTGAACCGGTGGCGATGGCGGCAGATAATCTGGCGCTGGCGATTGCGGAAATCGGGGCGTTATCAGAGCGACGCATTGCGCTGATGATGGACAAACATATGTCGCAGTTGCCGCCGTTCCTGGTGAAAAACGGCGGGGTGAACTCCGGCTTTATGATTGCTCAGGTAACCGCGGCCGCGCTGGCGAGCGAGAACAAAGCGCTGGCGCATCCGCACAGCGTGGACAGCTTGCCGACCTCCGCCAACCAGGAAGATCATGTGTCTATGGCACCGGCAGCGGGCCGCAGGTTGTGGGAGATGGCGGCGAATACGCGCGGCGTGATTGCCGTGGAGTGGCTGGCGGCGTGTCAGGGGATTGACCTGCGTGAAGGGTTAACCTCAAGCCCGCTGCTGGAGCAGGCGCGCCAGGCTCTGCGCGAGCAGGTTGCCCACTATACGCAGGATCGCTTTTTTGCTCCGGATATTGAGTGCGCAACCGAACTGTTAGCCCGGGGGACGTTGTTGAAATTGTTGCCTGAATTTCTGTAGAGAAGCCTTGTTTAGTAGGCCGGATGCGGCGAAGCCGACATCCGGCACAACACAGCTTAACTGAACATCGCCGTAATCGAGGCGCTGGCGAGCGAGTGGAAGTGAACGTTAAAGCCAACCATCGCGCCGCTGGCGTCCTCATCGACATCAATACGCTCCACATCCAGCGCGTGAACCGTAAAGATATAGCGATGGGTTTCACCCTTCGGCGGCGCAGCACCGCCATAACCTGCTTTACCAAAATCCGTACGGGTCTGAATCACCCCATCCGGCAGCGCAACCAGCCCGGAGCCGAAGCCTTGCGTGAGTACGCGGGTATCTGCTGGCAGATTTACCACCACCCAGTGCCACCAGCCGGAGCCGGTTGGCGCATCAGGATCGTAGCAGGTCACGACAAAGCTTTTGGTCCCTGCTGGCACGTCATCCCACGCCAGATGCGGGGAAATATTATCCCCGTCATACCCCATGCCGTTAAAGACGTGGCGATGCGCAAGCTTTTCGCCATCGCGCAGATCGTTACTGATTAGTTTCATGCTGACTCCTCTCGTTAGCCAAAAAGTGTAGCCAGAAACCGTAGAGCTTACCGCTGATTAATCGCTAAAAAATGTTGCACTGCGCACAGCCTCGTTTACGGCCTGGGTCAGACGACGCAACTGATCGGGCTGAATAATGTACGGCGGCATCAGATAGATCAGTTTGCCAAACGGTCGTACCCACACGCCCTGTTCAACAAAGAACTTCTGTAACGCCGCCATATTCACCGGATGCGTGGTTTCGATCACGCCGATGGCGCCGAGTACGCGCACGTCGGCTACCCAACTGGAGTCTGCCGCCGGGGCGAGTTCTGTCCGCAGTTGCGCTTCAATAGCCGCTACCTGTGAGCGCCACTCGCCGGTTTCGAGTAACGACAGGCTGGCGGAGGCGACGGCGCAGGCCAGCGGATTACCCATAAAGGTTGGACCGTGCATGAAGCATCCGGCTTCACCGTTGCTGATGGTTTCCGCGACCTGACGCGTGGTCAGGGTGGCGGAAAGGGTCATCGTTCCGCCGGTTAACGCTTTGCCGAGGCACAAAATGTCCGGAGTTATGTTGGCGTGTTCACAGGCAAAAAGCTTGCCTGTACGACCAAATCCGGTGGCGATTTCATCGGCAATCAGCAGGATACCTTCACGGTCGCACATCTTACGGATGCGTTTTAACCATTCGGGATGATACATGCGCATGCCGCCAGCGCCCTGCACAATCGGCTCAAGGATCACCGCCGCAATCTCGTGGCGATGCGCGGCCATCAGGCGGGCAAAAGGCACCATATCCAGTTCGTCCCACTCGCCGTCCATGCGGCTTTGCGGGGCGGGCGCAAACAGGTTCTCCGGCAGATAACCCTTCCACAGACTGTGCATCGAGTTGTCGGGATCGCAGACCGACATCGCACCGAAGGTATCGCCGTGATAACCGTTTCGAAATGTCAGGAAACGCTGACGGGATTCGCCTTTGGCCTGCCAGTATTGCAGCGCCATTTTCATCGCTACTTCTACGGCGACCGAACCTGAATCCGCGAGAAAAACGCACTCCAGCGCCTCTGGCGTCATCGCCACCAACTGGCGGCACAGCGCAATGGCCGGGGCATGGGTAATGCCGCCAAACATCACATGTGACATGGCATCAATCTGCGTTTTCATCGCGGCGTTCAGCTGTGGGTGATTGTAACCGTGGATCGCCGCCCACCAGGACGACATGCCGTCTATCAGCTTCTCACCGCTGGCTAAAATCAGTTCGCAACCTTCGGCACGCGCCACCGGATAAACCGGTAACGGGGAGGTCATGGAGGTGTAAGGGTGCCAGATATGGCGTTGGTCAAACGCAAGATCGTCCGTTGTCATAATCGACTTGTAAACCAAATTAAAAAGATTTAGGTTTACGAGTCTACACCAAACTCATAACGAAACGTATACCAATATGGCTCATTCTTCTCGCTGGACAATGTCGCAAGTCACCGAATTATTTGAAAAACCGCTGTTGGATCTGCTGTTTGAAGCGCAGCAAGTTCACCGTCAGCACTTTGATCCGCGGCAGGTTCAGGTCAGTACGCTGCTGTCGATTAAGACCGGTGCCTGCCCGGAAGACTGCAAATACTGCCCGCAAAGCTCCCGCTATAAAACCGGTCTGGAAACGGAACGTTTGATGGAGGTTGAACAGGTACTGGACTCTGCGCGTAAAGCGAAACAGGCCGGTTCAACGCGGTTTTGCATGGGCGCGGCGTGGAAGAATCCACACGAACGCGACATGCCTTACCTGGAACAGATGGTTCAGGGCGTAAAAGAACTGGGGCTGGAAGCGTGTATGACGCTGGGTACGCTGAACGAAAATCAGGCCCAGCGGCTGGCCAATGCGGGTCTGGACTACTACAACCATAACCTCGACACCTCGCCGGAATTCTACGGCAATATCATCACAACCCGGTCGTACCAGGAGCGCCTGGATACGCTGGATAAAGTGCGTGAGGCGGGCATTAAAGTTTGCTCCGGCGGGATTGTGGGATTGGGGGAAACGGTGACCGACCGTGCGGGTCTGTTGCTGCAATTAGCGAATCTGCCAACGCCGCCAGAAAGCGTGCCGATCAACATGCTGGTGAAAGTGAAAGGCACGCCGCTTGCCGATAACGACGATGTGGATGCCTTTGATTTTATTCGTACTATCGCCGTGGCGCGGATCATGATGCCGACTTCATATGTCCGTCTTTCAGCCGGACGCGAGCAGATGAACGAACAAACCCAGGCGATGTGCTTTATGGCCGGAGCTAACTCGATTTTCTACGGCTGCAAACTGCTGACCACGCCGAATCCGAACGAAGATAAGGATTTGCTGCTGTTTCGCAAGCTGGGTCTCAATCCGCAGCAAACGGCGGTGCTGGCGGGTGATAACGAACAGCAGCAACGCCTGGAGCAGGCGCTGCGTACCCCAGATACCGACGAATACTACAACGCGGCAACCGTATGACCTGGCAGCAAAAAATAGACGATGCGTTAACGGCGCGTCGTCGTGCTGATGCGTTGCGTCGGCGCTATGCGGTGACGCAGGGCGCCGGTCGCTGGCTGCAGGCCGACGGTCGCCAGTACCTGAACTTTTCCAGCAACGACTACCTTGGCTTAAGCCACCATCCACATATTATCTGCGCGTGGCAGCAAGGCGCTGAGCGTTTTGGCGTCGGTAGCGGCGGCTCGGGTCATGTCAGCGGTTATTCCGTTGCTCATCAGGCGCTGGAAGATGAGCTGGCGCAATGGCTCGGCTATTCCCGGGCGCTGTTGTTTATCTCCGGTTTTGCCGCTAATCAGGCGGTTATTGCCGCGCTGGTGGGCAAAGAGGACCGGATTGTTGCTGACCGACTCAGCCATGCCTCACTGCTGGAGGCTGCCAGCCATAGCCCTGCCGTGCTACGTCGCTTTACCCATAACGATCCCCAACATCTGGAACGTCTGCTGACCCCCCCCTGTCCGGGGCAACAACTCGTGGTCACTGAAGGGGTGTTCAGCATGGATGGCGATAGCGCACCGCTGGCGGAAATTCACGCGGTAGCAGAGCGGCAGGGCGCGTGGTTGCTGGTGGATGATGCGCACGGGATTGGCGTGAGCGGTGAGGAAGGGCGCGGTTCGTGCTCCCGACAGCAGGTGAAACCCGAGCTGTTAGTGGTGACGTTTGGCAAAGGGTTTGGCGTCAGCGGCGCGGCAATCTTGTGCTCAGACAGCGTGGCCGATTATCTGCTGCAGTTTGCCCGTCATCTGATCTACAGCACCAGTATGCCTCCTGCGCAGGCCCAGGCCTTGCGCGCCGCGCTGGAGGTGATCCGCAGCCGCGAAGGCGATGAGCGCAGAGAAAAACTGGCGATGCTGATCCAGCGTTTTCGCGCTGGGGTGAATACGCCGGACTTAACGCTGGCGCAGTCAGACAGCGCCATTCAGCCGCTGATCGTGGGCGACAATCATAAAGCCTTGCAACTGGCGGAGGCATTACGTCAACAGGGATGCTGGGTGACGGCTATTCGCCCACCGACGGTGCCGGTTGGTACGGCCAGGCTGCGGCTTACGCTGACCCAGGCGCATGAAGTCCAGGATATCGATCGCTTACTGGAGGTGCTGCATGGCGCAGGTCAATAAGCAGGCGATTGCTGCCGCGTTTGGCCGCGCGGCTACTCACTATGAGCAACACGCGGAACTCCAGCGTCAGAGCGCCGATGCGTTACTGGCACGACTCGATGGTCGGGCATTCTCTCAGGTTTTAGATGCGGGCTGCGGACCCGGGCGTATGAGCCGTTACTGGCGGGAGCAGGGGAGCGAGGTCTGCGCGCTGGATCTGTCGGCACAAATGCTGACTGAAGCGCAGCGTCACGATGTCGCCCACCGCTATCTGTTGGCGGATATTGAAGCCATTCCGCAGGCTGCTGCTACTTTCGACCTGGCCTGGAGCAATCTGGCCGTACAGTGGTGCAGTGACCTGCGCGGCGCGTTACGCGAGCTTTACCGGGTGGTGCGTCCTGGCGGGACGGTGGCGTTTAGTACCCTGGCGCAGGGGTCAATGCCGGAACTTCGTCAGGCGTGGCGAGCGGTTGATGAGCGGGAACACGCCAATCGTTTTTTGCCCGTGGAGCAACTGGAAAACGCCCTGTATGGGTGGGACGTTGAATACCAGTCTCATGCCGTCACGCTGTGGTTTGACGATGCGCTGAGCGCCATGCGCTCGCTGAAGGGCATTGGCGCGACGCATTTGCATGATGGCCGCGAGCCGCGCGTCCTCACCCGCTCACAGTTGCGCCAGCTACAGCTAGCCTGGCCCTGCCAGCAGGGGAAATATCCGCTGACCTATCATCTATTTTTGGGAGTGATTCAACGTGACTAACACTTTTTTTGTCACCGGGACGGATACCGAAGTGGGGAAAACTATCGCCAGCTGCGCGTTGCTACAGGCGGCGGGGCAGAGGGGATTGCGAACCGTCGGCTATAAGCCAGTGGCGTCGGGTAGTGAAATGACGGTTGAAGGTCTGCGTAATAGCGATGCCCTGGCATTACAGCGCAACAGCGTTGTGACGGTGGACTATGCGGCTATCAACCCCTATACCTTCGCGGAACCTACCTCACCGCATATCATCAGCGCGGACGAAGGTCGCCCCATTCAGGCCTCTGTAATGTCTGCGGGTTTACGCGCGCTGGAACAACAGGCTGACTGGGTGCTGGTGGAAGGTGCCGGCGGGTGGTTTACGCCGCTTTCGCCAACGCTGAGTTTTGCTGACTGGGTGAAAACAGAGCAGTTGCCGGTTATTCTGGTGGTTGGCGTTAAGCTCGGCTGCATCAACCACGCTATGCTGACCGCCCAGGCGGTGCAGCAGGCCGGACTGACGCTTGCCGGATGGGTCGCCAATGATGTGACGCCACCTGGCAAGCGTCATGCTGAATATATGGCAACGCTCAGGCGTGTGCTTGCGGCTCCGCTGCTGGGGGAAATTCCCTGGCTGGCAGAAGAGCCGGAGCGGGCATCGACAGGACGTTATATCGATCTTAGCGTTTTGTCTGTAGCGCCCCCCAGTCGGTGATTAGCGGGTTGCTGAGCTGTGTGATTTGCCCCTGAGCCACGTTGCGCCCACGGTGTAACAGGCAGTAGCAGTCAGCGACCCGACGAATAAACGGCAGGCTCTGCTCCGCGAGCATTATGGCGATGCCGAGCTCCTGGCCTAACCTTACAACCAGGTTCCCCAGTTTGTGGATATATGCCTGGCCACTTCCCCGCGTGGGCTCATCGAGGATCAGCAGGCGCGGGCGTGTGACCAGCGCGCTGGCGAGCGCAAGCTGGTGCTGATCATCTTCCGATAATGCCGCCCCTTTGGCCTGACGCAGTACGAACAACTGTGGAAACAGGCGGTAAATATCACTGCTGTTCATCGTTTCGCTTTCCTCAACCGCCTGGCGCGCAATATGCAGATTTTCCTCTACCGTCAATTGCGAAAAAATCCGTCTCTCTTGTGAAACGTAGTTAATGCCCAGCGCGATGCGATTTGCCGCCGGAATGGGACTCAGGTCGCGCGGCGGCGCGCCAGCCTGATGCCAGAACATGGTGCCGCTTTCGATCGGTAAATTACCGATAATGCAATTGGTCAGCGTAGTCTTTCCCATTCCTGGAAGCCCCAGCACACCGGTACATTTACCGGGCAGCAGGTCGAGATCCACATCCCATAGGGAGTGTTGATTACCGTAATAATGATTCACTGCGCGAAGACTCAACATAGATTCCTCCAGCATGATGCTATCCGCCCCACGTACAGGTCGTCGGAAGAAAATTGCAATTCTCTTGCCAGAAGAGGGATTGGGGTCAAAAAACAGCAGGAGAGTATGCTGCGCAGGCGGTGATGTCTGGCTGGCCTGAGTGCTGGCGTTGTTTTGTGCACATTGCCAGTGCCTGTCGGTGTCGTAATGGTGCAGGCAAGAAAATGATGAAAATGCGAGCAAGATCCCGGCCATTCCAGGCCGCTTCGTTAGCTGATAAATATCAAAAAATAGCGATAAATTTTTTTTATCCCTTCGGAAAAGGGAGTGAGGACGTTTTTGCCAGGCTACAGTCCATACGGGCTGGAGGCAGTTATCCACTATTCCTGTGGATAACCTTGTGTATTAGAGTTAGAAAACACAATGTAAGCGAGAGAAGACGCGGCCTGCGACTAAATTGATGCGAAAGACGGCTCGGGATAATAGTCATTAAATTACAGAATGTTAGATAAAATCAATGGCTGTCGCAGAAGTGTCATGCGTTGCCACAAAACTTTCATCGGGCAGCTTGACAAATGTTAAAAAAGTCATTGCTTTGGGGATAACACGTTTTTGCTGGTGTTTTATCTTGTCTGAGGCCAAATTTTAGCCTGCGGTCACGGTCATTCTGATGGCGTATCAGAAATATTCTGGTGCGTTACTGTTTTTTCATCCAGTATATTTTACTGGCAAAATATACGACTGCGAGTAAAATTACACACCTGCCCGCCCATTGCTTCAGGTAGCTGCTCATGAGTAAACCGTTCAAACTAAATTCCGCTTTTAAACCCTCTGGCGATCAGCCTGAGGCTATTCGCCGTCTGGAAGAAGGGCTGGAGGATGGTCTGGCGCATCAGACGCTGCTGGGGGTGACGGGCTCGGGGAAGACATTCACCATCGCTAACGTAATTGCGGACTTGCAGCGGCCTACCATGGTGCTGGCTCCCAATAAGACGCTGGCCGCGCAGCTGTACGGTGAGATGAAAGAGTTCTTCCCGGATAACGCGGTGGAGTATTTCGTCTCCTACTACGACTATTATCAACCGGAAGCCTACGTACCAAGTTCTGACACCTTCATCGAGAAGGATGCCTCGGTTAACGAACATATTGAGCAAATGCGTCTGTCAGCGACCAAAGCGCTGCTGGAACGTCGGGATGTCGTTGTCGTCGCGTCAGTTTCCGCTATCTATGGTTTGGGCGATCCGGATCTGTATCTGAAAATGATGCTGCATCTGACGGTGGGGATGATTATCGACCAGCGTGCGATCCTGCGTCGCCTGGCGGAACTGCAATATACCCGCAACGATCAGGCATTTCAGCGCGGAACCTTCCGCGTGCGTGGTGAAGTGATCGACATTTTCCCGGCTGAATCCGACGATATCGCGCTGCGCGTGGAACTGTTTGATGAAGAGGTCGAACGTTTATCGCTGTTTGACCCGCTTACCGGGCAGGTTGAATCCACGATTTCGCGCTACACCATCTATCCTAAAACGCACTACGTGACGCCGCGCGAACGTATCGTGCAGGCGATGGAAGAAATCAAAGTTGAGCTGGCAGAGCGGCGCAAGGTCCTGCTGGCAAATAACAAACTGCTGGAAGAACAGCGGCTAAGTCAGCGTACGCAGTTCGATCTGGAAATGATGAATGAGCTGGGTTACTGCTCGGGGATTGAAAACTACTCCCGCTATCTGTCCGGGCGTGGCCCCGGCGAGCCGCCGCCGACGCTGTTTGATTACCTGCCTGCCGACGGCCTGCTGGTGGTGGATGAATCCCACGTCACTATCCCGCAAATTGGCGGTATGTATCGTGGTGACCGGGCGCGTAAAGAGACTCTGGTCGAATACGGATTCCGTCTGCCGTCGGCGCTGGATAACCGTCCGCTTAAATTTGAAGAGTTTGAAGCGCTGGCCCCGCAGACCATCTACGTCTCAGCGACGCCGGGCAACTATGAACTGGAGAAATCCGGTGATGACGTCGTCGATCAGGTAGTACGACCGACCGGTCTGCTGGATCCTATCATTGAGGTACGCCCGGTGGCGACGCAGGTTGACGATCTGCTGTCTGAGATCCGCATCCGTGCGGCGATTAACGAACGTGTGCTGGTCACTACGCTCACGAAACGGATGGCAGAGGATCTCACCGAATACCTCGAAGAGCACGGTGAGCGGGTGCGCTATCTGCACTCAGACATCGATACCGTGGAACGTATGGAAATCATTCGTGACCTGCGTCTGGGCGAGTTTGACGTGCTGGTGGGTATCAACCTGTTACGTGAGGGTCTGGACATGCCTGAGGTCTCACTGGTGGCGATTCTGGACGCAGACAAAGAAGGGTTCCTGCGTTCTGAACGTTCGCTTATTCAGACCATCGGCCGTGCGGCGCGTAATATCAACGGGAAGGCTATTCTCTACGGCGACAAAATTACCGCCTCAATGGCTAAGGCGATAGGTGAAACTGAACGCCGTCGTGAGAAACAGCAGCTCTACAACGAAGAACACGGTATTACGCCGCAGGGGCTGAACAAGAAAGTGGTCGATATTCTGGCGCTGGGTCAGAATATTGCGAAGACTAAGGCGAAAGGCAAAGGGAAGTCACGCGCAGGCGCGAAGTCTGAAATTGTCGAACTGGATATGACGCCAAAAGCGCTGCAGCAGAAGATTCATGAGCTGGAAGGGCAGATGATGCAGCATGCGCAGAATCTTGAATTTGAAGAGGCTGCGACGATCCGCGACCAGTTGCATCAGCTGCGCGAGTTGTTTATCGCGGCATCGTAAGATTGTGCCGGAGGCGGGGGAACCCCCTCATCCGGCCTGTGGGAGTAGATCGCGTTTGTAGGCCTGATAAGCGCAGCCCATCAGGTAATTCCACTTACCCCAGCGCCTGTACCGCTTTCTCCAGCGCGTAATGCAATAGCTGGCGGTCATGGCGGTAGGGAATGTCGCTGGCTTCCAGCACTTCCTGAATAACAACGCGGTCGGTAACGGTGGATACATCCACTTTCGGGCCCACAACCACCGCATCAATCACTTTCCTGCCAACGTACTGTTCAATGATTGCCAGCTTATCGTTAAGCGTCAGGCTGGCTGCTGGCAGGCTTAATTCACGACCCAGATTGCCGATGTAGACCATCGGGGCAGGTGTGCGACGTAATGCCTGCGCCAATTCGTCGAGCAGCAGGAGCGGCATCAGGCTGGTGTAAAAACTGCCGGGTCCTATCAAAATCAAATCCGCTTCGGCAATAGCTTCAACTGCCTCCCGCGTGGTGGGGACTTTTGGCGACAGCATCAGTTCCTGAGGCGGGATGGTGAGCTGATCGATATTCACTTCGCCATAGACTTCATGTCCCTGATCGTCGATAGCCATCAGATCCACCGGCAGCTCCGACATCGGAATTAAATGCGCGTCAACTTTCAGCAGACTACGAATTAAATTGATGGCTTCCAGAGGCCGCACGCTGAGGTGATCGAGCGCCTTTAACATCAGATTTCCGAGGTTATGCCCGGAAAGCTCACCATTACCGCCAAAACGATACTCAAACATGGCGGATGCAACGCTGGGTTGAGTAATTAACTGGTTCAGACAGTTACGCATGTCTCCCCAGGCAATCCCTCCTTCAGAGCGACGAATACGACCTGTCGACCCGCCGTTATCGGTCGTGGTGACGATCCCTGTCAGGCGTGAACCTAAAGGGGAAAGAGAGGAGAGAACGCGTCCCAATCCATGCCCTCCGCCGAGAGCGACAACGCGGTCCAGATCTGCCAGCGTGCGAGTGCGCATATATTTTCCTGATATCAATTGATCGGCGCTACAGTAACGTAAATAGTGTGTTTTCAGCAATTATCCAGGCGGAATCTGGCGTAATTTTTTTCTGCGATCTACTCCTTTCTGACGAGATTCACCTGCTGGCAAGATGATGTATATCAATGCAAAACTGTGGTTTTTGCTTATTCTGTAGCGAAATTGCACGATCATGTCGTTATGTATGTATTTATACAGCGAAAGTGTACATGGCAAAAGCGTCATTTACACGCTAGTATCGGCATAACCACAATGTACTCTGAATAATTTGAGTTGCAGGATGGCAGTGAGGGAGAAAATCCTCCGTAAGCGGACATAAGTACGTGACTGGGGGGGAACGAACAAAGCCCACGCTTCTGCAATTTGAAGTATGACGAGAATAAACACTCTAGCCTCTGCACCTGGGTCAAATGATACGGTGCTTTGGCCGTGACAATACTTGAATAAGTTTGTCACCAGGGCGTAGGAAGAAATGACTACGTCTCCCGTATTTGGAAAGGTGTACATGGGCTCTCAACTTACCGATGCTTTCGCACGTAAGTTTTACTACTTACGTTTGTCGATTACCGATGTGTGTAACTTTCGTTGCACCTACTGCCTGCCGGATGGCTATAAGCCCGGCGGTGTCACCAATAACGGCTTTTTGACCGTTGATGAAATTCGCCGCGTCACGCGCGCGTTCGCCAGTCTGGGAACGGAAAAAGTGCGTCTGACAGGGGGCGAACCTTCATTGCGTCGCGACTTTACCGACATTATCGCCGCCGTGCGCGAAAACCACGCCATCCGTCAGATTGCGGTGACCACTAATGGTTATCGTCTGGCGCGTGATGCCGCTGCCTGGCGCGATGCCGGACTGACCGCACTTAACGTCAGCGTCGACAGCCTCGATGCCCGTCAGTTTCACGCCATTACCGGGCAGGACAAATTTCAGCAGGTGATGGCAGGCATTGACGCCGCCTTTGATGCGGGTTTTGAAAAAGTGAAAGTCAATACCGTGCTGATGCGCGACGTAAACCATCATCAACTGGACACCTTCCTGGCGTGGGTTCAGCCCCGTCCTATCCAACTACGCTTTATTGAACTGATGGAAACGGGCGAGGGCAGCTCTCTCTTCCGTAAACACCATATCTCAGGCCAGGTCCTGCGCGATGAGCTGCTGCGTCGCGGCTGGATCCACCAGATCCGACAGCGCAGCGACGGCCCGGCTCAGGTTTTCTGTCATCCTGACTATGCTGGTGAAATTGGTCTGATCATGCCTTATGAGAAAGACTTCTGCGCCACCTGTAACCGTCTGCGCGTTTCCTCTGTCGGCAAACTGCATCTGTGTTTATTTGGTGAAGGCGGCGTAAGCCTGCGTGATTTGCTGGAAGATGACGCTCAGCAGTCGGCGCTGGAAGAACGCATTTCAGCCGCGCTGCTGGAGAAAAAGCAGACTCATTTCCTGCATCAGAACAATACCGGTATTACGCAAAACTTATCTTACATTGGCGGCTGATCGCTAAAAGGAGTTTTTCATGAGTCAGGTAAGCGCTGAATTTATCCCGACACGCATTGCTATTCTTACTGTTTCCAACCGTCGCGGCGAAGAAGATGACACCTCCGGCCATTATCTGCGTGACTCGGCGCAAGAGGCGGGTCATCAGATTGTCGACAAGGCGATTGTCAAAGAGAACTGCTACGCCATTCGCGCCCAGGTTTCTGCATGGATTGCCAGTGAGGATGTGCAGGTCGTGCTCATTACAGGCGGCACGGGCTTAACCGAAGGGGACCAGGCGCCAGAAGCGCTGCAACCGCTGTTCGACAGAGAAGTCGAAGGGTTTGGTGAAGTATTCCGTATGCTGTCGTTTGAAGAGATTGGCACCGCGACGCTGCAATCCCGGGCGATTGCTGGAGTGGCCAACAAAACGCTGATTTTCGCCATGCCGGGGTCGACTAAAGCGTGTCGTACCGCATGGGAAAATATCATTGCGCCGCAGCTCGATGCCCGTACGCGTCCGTGTAATTTCCACCCACATTTGAAGAAATAAGTATGTCGCAACTGACTCATATTAACGCCGCTGGCGAAGCGCATATGGTGGATGTCTCCGCCAAAGCGGAAACCGTACGCGAGGCGCGTGCAGAAGCATTCGTGACCATGCGTAGCGAAACGCTGGCGATGATTATCGACGGCAGCCACCATAAGGGCGACGTTTTCGCCACGGCGCGTATTGCCGGTATTCAGGCCGCCAAACGGACCTGGGATCTTATCCCGCTGTGCCATCCGCTGATGTTGAGCAAGGTTGAAGTTAATCTGCACGCCGAGCCGGAACACAACCGCGTACGCATTGAAACGCTGTGTCGCCTGACCGGGAAAACCGGCGTCGAAATGGAAGCGTTAACGGCGGCCTCCGTGGCGGCGTTGACCATCTACGATATGTGCAAAGCGGTGCAAAAGGATATGGTGATTGGTCCGGTGCGTCTGCTGGCTAAAAGCGGCGGCAAATCGGGAGATTTTAAGGTGGATGCGCATGATTAAGGTTCTTTTCTTTGCTCAGGTACGGGAATTGGTGAACACGGATGCGATAGAAGTCGCCGCTGAGTTTGCAACGGTAGAAGCGCTGCGCCGGAGTCTTGCGGCAAAAAGCGATCGCTGGGCGTTGGCGCTGGAAGACGGCAAGCTGCTGGCAGCGGTAAACCAGACGCTGGTCAGTTTTGACCATCCCCTTAATGCGGGTGACGAAGTGGCTTTCTTCCCACCGGTAACCGGAGGCTAAGATGGCTGAAACGCGAATTGTTGTTGGTCATGCGCCGTTCAGCGTCGGGGATGAGTATCCCTGGCTGGCCGAACGCGATGAAGATGGCGCGGTGGTCACTTTCACCGGTAAAGTCCGCAATCACAATCTCGGCGATAGCGTGCAGGCGTTAACGCTGGAACACTATCCGGGAATGACCGAAAAAGCGCTGGCGGAGATTGTCGACGAAGCGCGTGCGCGCTGGCCGCTGGGACGAGTAACGGTCATTCATCGCATTGGCGAACTGTGGCCGGGTGACGAAATCGTTTTTGTTGGCGTGACCAGTGCGCATCGCAGCAGCGCGTTTGATGCCGGGCAGTTCATTATGGATTATCTGAAAACCCGCGCACCGTTCTGGAAGCGCGAGGCCACGCCAGAAGGTGAGCGCTGGGTTGATGCCCGCGACAGCGATAAGCTAGCAGCAAAACGCTGGTAGAGTACAATTGGTGTAGGCTCATACTGATTCAGGAGATTGTCATGGACCGATTCCCACGATCCGATTCTATTGTACAGGCCCGTTCCGGCCTGCAAACGTATATGGCGCAGGTGTACGGCTGGATGACCTGCGGACTGTTGCTGACAGCGTTTATCGCCTGGTATGCGGCAAATACGCCCGCGGTGATGATGTTTGTCTTCTCCAGCAAAATCACCTTCTTTGGACTGATCATCGCCCAGCTAGCGCTGGTGTTCGTCCTGTCCGGCATGGTGCAAAGGCTTAGCGCGGGAATGGCGACCACGCTGTTTATGCTCTATTCGGCATTAACCGGGCTGACGCTATCAAGCATTTTTATCGTCTATACCTACTCGTCTATCGCCAGCACCTTCGTGGTCACCGGCGGGATGTTCGGGATCATGAGTTTGTACGGCTACACCACCAAACGCGATCTCAGCGGTTTCGGCAATATGCTGTTTATGGCACTGATCGGTATTGTGCTGGCCTCGCTGGTTAACTTCTGGTTGAAGAGCGAAGCGCTGATGTGGGCGGTGACCTATATTGGGGTGATTGTGTTTGTCGGCCTGACCGCTTATGACACGCAGAAGCTGAAAAATATCGGTGAGCAGATCGACCTGCGTGACAGCTCCAATCTGCGTAAATACGCAATTCTTGGGGCCTTAACGCTGTATCTGGACTTCATCAACCTGTTCCTGATGCTGCTGCGTATCTTCGGCAATCGTCGTTAACTCTCTGTTGCCGGATGGCGTAAGCCGCCATCCGGTGAATCATTTCGCCATCGCCTTCTCGTTTTTTACCCGCAACTTTTTCGCCCGACTCTCCAGCAGCAAATAGCACATCAGCGCCAGCAGCAGCGGAATAAAATAGTACAGCACGCGATATGCGAGCAGGGCGGCAATGATTGTCCCCTGAGAGGTGTTCTCTCCTGCCAGCAGCGCCATAAAGACCGCCTCCAGCACGCCAATCCCCGCCGGAATATGCACGATAACACCGGCAATACTGCTCACCAGTAGTACGCCCAGCACGAAGAAATAGTTGATATTCTGACCCAGCAACAGCCAGATAATCGCCCCCATTACCATCCAGTTAGTACCGGATATCGCCATTTGCGCGAGGGCAAATTTCCAGGAGGGCAGCACCAGTTTTTGGCCCTTGATGGTGATGTGGCGATGTTTAGCGAAAGCGCAAAACCACAGATAAACAACAATCATCAGCAGCAGCGCAATGCCTAAGAGGCGTAGCGTACCTTCATCGATATACCAGTGCGCGGGCAGTTCAACGACGCCGAAGGTGAAAATAAAACCGCCCAGCAGAATATAGCCCAGCCAGTTGGTGGTAATGCTCAGTGAAAAAATTCGCGTAATTGTGCTCCCCGGTAACCCGAGACGCGAGTAGAGACGATAACGCATCCCAATACCGCCCACCCATGTGCTTAACGTCAGGTTGAAGGCGTAACAGATAAACGACACCAGCATGACCTGGCGTTTTGCCAGCTTGTGCCCGCAGTAGTAGCGCCCGAGCAGGTCATAGCAGCCGTAAAGTAAATAACTGACGATCACCAGCCCTACGGCGCTGAGCAGGACGATCCGATTGTAATCGCGAATTACCGTCCACACTTCCTGCCAGTTGACCTTGCTGGCATAAATGACCAGCAATACGATGACCGCAATAAAAAATAGCCATGTGAGGATCTTTTTCGCTAAGCGCCAGCGTCGGTGGTTTTTTGGCATCAGGTTTCCCCTCCTGCATCCTCAGTTGGAATACGATCCTGGGTTTCCAGAGTTGGCTGTGCGGGTGGTTCTACCTCGGCCAGATGCGGGGTATGCGCCGGTAGCCAGCCGACCAGCGCAGGGAAGTGGCGTAAAAAGTGGAAGGCCAGCACGCTTTTGGTCAGGTTCCACCAGGTGCGTTTTGGCAGCATTGATTCATCAACTCGCTTGCAGTCCTGCGCAATAATGGGGTTCAGGTTGTCACGCAGGGTCTGGTTAAACGTGCGGTCATGAATAATAAGATTCGCCTCCAGATTGAGCGACAGACTGAGCGGGTCGAGATTGCTGGAACCTACCGTCGCCCAATGATCGTCCATCAGCGCGACTTTACCATGCAGGGGCTTACGCCGGTATTCATAGACATGGACGCCGCCTTTAACCAGATAGTTATACAGCAGGCGGGCACCCACTTTCACAATCGGCATATCCGGTTCACCCTGGACGATGAGTTTTACCCGAACACCGCGTCGCGCAGCTTTTCGTAGGGCATGCAGCAGGCGATAACCCGGAAAGAAATAGGCATTGGCAATGATCACTTCCCGCCGGGCCTGGGTCAGCATTTTCAAATAGTGGCGTTCAATATCATCGCGATGCTCTTCGTTATCGCGCCAGACAAACAGCGCCTGCGCTTCGCCAGGCCGATGATTCTCAATTGCCCGGTGATGACGTCGCCACCAGCGTCGTACGGCGCTCTGTCCCGGTAAGTTATCCAGCACGAATTTCAGGATGTCGGCCACGACTGGACCTTCCACGCGAACGGCGTAATCCTGCTTGGCCTCGGGACCGTAATCAGACATGTGTTCAGCGGAATAATTGATGCCGCCGACAAAGGCAACACGGTCATCAATGACCACAATTTTGCGATGCATACGGCGAAAGAGATTGGTACGCATACCGAACAGACGCGGGCGCGGATCGTAGTAGCGGAAAACAACGCCAGCTACGGTCAACTCTTCGACAAAACTGTCGCTAAGATCCGGCGAACCGTAACCGTCCAGCAGCACCTCTGCTTTGATTCCGCGCTGGGCGGCTCCGAGTAAGGCGGCATGCAGCTGTTTTCCGACCGCATCTTCAAACCAGATAAAAGTCTCAAGGATAATTTTTTGCTGTGCCTGTTCAATGGCGTCAAAGACGGCGGGATAGTATTGATCGCCGTTTTCCAGCAGTTGAATTTGATTGCCTTCACGCCAGCCATTTTTCATAAATGAATCTCCGCACTCAGGGGGGCATGATCGGACAAATGTCGCCAGTGACGCAGCGCCAGCGTCGTTGGGGTACTGGCATTCGCGTTTTTCACATAGATCCTGTCCAGACGCAGCAGGGGAAACTGCACCGGAAACGTCCGCGCCGGGCGACCGTGGGCGCGGGTAAAAATCTCGTCAAGGCCGGCCCTGGCTTTCAACGGGTGATTGGCCGTTTGCCGCCAGTCGTTAAAATCTCCGGCGATCACCACAGGCTCCGCGTCGGGCAGGGCATTGACCCAGTCAGCCAGCATAGCGAGCTGGGCCTGACGGTGTGCTTCACGCAAACCGAGATGCACGCACATGACATGGATTGGGTGCGAGAGCATTGGCGGCACGATGCGGCAGTAGAGGACCCCGCGCTTTTCACTCGCGCCGACGGACACATCGCGATTTTCATAATGTTCAATGGGATAACGCGACAGCACCGCGTTACCGTGATGCCCTTGCGGGTACACAGCGTTACGCCCGTAGGCGAAGTCGCTCCACATGGTGTCCGCCAGAAATTCGTAGTGGGTGGTATCCGGCCAGTTCTCAATCTGCAGCGAGTGAGCATCGTGCGCGCCCATAACTTCCTGCAGGCACACAATGTCTGCACCGACCGTTCTGACAGCCTCCCGTAGCTCAGGCAAAATAAAACGCCGGTTGAAGGCGGTGAACCCTTTGTGAGTATTAATGGTGAGCACATTGAATGAAAATTGAACTCCCGATCCGCTCATGAGCCTCCCGTTGGCGTCACTTCCTAAATAAAATAGTGTAGTCGTCGTCACAAAAAGATGCGGTGTTGCGGAATTTTCCGTAAAGTCCGGTACTCTGAATAATTAGTTGAAAATCCTTCAGGAGAAAAGCCATGAGGTGGCAACAACGTGTTCGTGTCGCAACGGGTCTAAGTTGCTGGCAGATTGTGTTGCATTTACTGGTAGTGGCGTTGCTGGTAATGGGCTGGATGAGCGGTACGCTGGTGCGCGTCGGCCTGGGATTATGCGTCGTTTACGGCGTAACGGTTTTATTAATGCTGGCCTTGCAACGTCACCATGAGCAGCGCTGGCGCGACGTAGCTGATGTGCTGGAAGAACTGACTACCACGTGGTATTTCGGTGCCGCGATGATCGTACTGTGGTTGCTGTCGCGCGTGCTGCAAAACAACGTCTTGCTGGCCCTGGCGGGGCTGGTGATCCTTGCCGGACCCGCCGTGGTCTCGCTGTTGGCGAAAGACAAAAAGCTACATCACCTTGCGTCTAAACATCGCATACGCCGCTGATCCGGTCGTGGCCGCTATCACCAACAGCGGCCACAAGCTTCCCCAGACAATCTTCAGACTCGCATCTTTCAGGTAAATCTGTTTCGTAATGTCCGTAAAATGGCGGATTGGGTTTATCCACGTCAGATTCTGTAGCCAGACCGGCATATTTTCGACCGGCGAGACGTAGCCTGAAAGTAAAATCGCCGGCATCATAAACACAAACACGCCGATAAACGCCTGCTGCTGGGTGGCGCACAGTGATGAAATCAGCAGACCAAAGCCGACCAGCGACAGCCCGTAAATCACCATCGTGAAATAGAACAGCCCCAGTGAACCGGCAAACGGAATGTGATAAGCCCAGATGCCGATCGCCAGCACAATGGTGGCCTGAAACGTTGCCACAATTAACGCGGGCACCGCTTTACCGATGAATATCTGCCAGGTGGTAAGTGGGGAGACCAGCAGCTGATCCAGCGTGCCTTGCTCGCGCTCGCGGGCAACCGAGAGCGAGGTGACGATCATGACGCCGATTGTGGTGATCATGGCGATCAGCGACGGAACCACAAACCATTTGTAATCCAGATTCGGGTTATACCAGTTACGCACCACCAGCTCGCTGTTGTTCGGTTTCGGCTTGCCGTCCATCAGCTCCTGCTGATACTCCTTAACGATTTGTTGCAGGTAATTCGCGGCAATTTGCGCACTGTTAGAGTTACGCCCGTCGAGAATAATCTGCATGGGAGCCTGCTGAAAGGTATCCAGATTACGCGAAAAGTTGGCCGGGAAGCGCACCAGCAACAGGGCTTTTTGCGTGTCGATGGTGGGCTGGATCTCCTGCGGGCTTTTCAGCAGCAGAACGTGCGTAAAGGCGCTGGCGCGAGCGAAGCGCTGGGTTAGTTCCACCGAATGTTTACCGTTGTCTTCGTTATAGATAGCGATAGTGGCGTTGGTGACTTCCAGCGTGGCCGCGAACGGGAACAGAATAACCTGAATCAGCACCGGTAAAATCAGAATGGCTCGCGTCTGCGGTTCACGTAACAGCGATTGCAGCTCTTTACGAATTAATGTCCATAAGCGATGAAACATGCCCGTCCCCTTAATCCAGCCGACGTTTGGTTTTAAGCCACGTCAGGCCAATAAACATCACCGCCGAAGCGATTAAAAACAGCACGTTGATAATCAGTACCACCGGAATATTTCCCGCCAGAAACAGGCTTTGTAGGGTGCTGACGAAATAACGAGCCGGAATAATATAGGTTACTGCCCGGATAATCGCCGGCATGCTGTCTATCTGGAAGATAAAACCCGACAGCATAATCGAGGGCAGGAAGGCGGCGTTTAGCGCGACCTGCGCAGCGTTAAACTGATTGCGGGTGATGGTGGAGATAAGCAACCCCATGCCGAGCGTGCTGAGCAGAAACAGGCTGGTAATGAAAAACAGGATCAGCAACGAACCGCGATAAGGCACGCCGAGAATAAACACCGACACCAGCATACACAGCAGCATCGCCAGCATGCCCAGAAAGTAATAGGGGATCAGTTTACACAGCAGCAGTTCGACGCGGGTGACTTCGGTAGACAACAGCGCTTCCATGGTTCCGCGCTCCCATTCGCGCGCCACCACTAATGAGGTGAGGATAGCGCCAATAACCGTCATGATGATGGTTACCGCCCCGGGAATAATAAAATGTTGGCTGATGGCCGCCGGGTTAAACCAGTAGCGTGTCTGCACGTCGATCAAAGGTTCAAATGATTCTCCGCGATCTTCCGCCCGCTGTTGTTGCCAAATCTGCCAGATGCCTTCGACATAACCCTGCACAAAGTTAGCGGTATTCGGTTCACTGCCGTCGGTGATCACCTGGATCGGCGCCACGTCGTTGGGGCGCGCCATCTGCTGGGCGAAATCCACCGGGATCACCACCAGCCCGCGAATGCGTCCGGCCTGCATTTTCTCAATCAATTCCTGACGGTTATCGCTGATGGTGGCGTCAATATACGGTGAACCGGTCATGGTATGGGTAAAATCCAGCGCCTCTTCGCTTTGCTGTTCGAGCAGAATCCCTACCCGCAGCTTGCTGGAGTCGAGGTTGATCCCGTAGCCGAAGATAAACAGCAGCAGCAGCGGGATCACCACCGCAATCAGCCAACTGCTGGGATCGCGGACGATCTGGCGCGTCTCTTTCACGCACAGCGCGCGTACGCGACGCCAGGAGAGAACGGAGTTACTCATGCGTATGCTCCTTATCCCAGTCATTGATTAGCGTGATAAACGCCTGTTCCATGGTCGGGTCTGGCGTCTCACTGTCAGCAGCCTGAGCTTTCAGGTCGTCCGGTGTACCGCTGGCAATCAGTTTGCCGCGATACACCAGCCCGATGCGATCGCAGTATTCTGCCTCATCCATAAAGTGGGTGGTCACCATCACCGTGACGCCTTTTTCCACCATACTGTTGATATGTAACCAGAACTCCCGACGGGTGAGGGGATCGACCCCGGAAGTGGGTTCATCGAGGAACAGAATGTCGGGTTCATGCATCAGCGAACAGGCCAGCGCCAGGCGCTGTTTAAAGCCCAGCGGCAGTTCGTCGGTGGCGTGGGAGGCGATACTCTTCAGGCCGAATGCCTCGCTCATCCGCTCGATTTTCTCCTTCTGCGCCCGACCGCGCAGGCCGTAGACGCCGGAGAAAAAGCGCAGATTCTGTTCAACCGTCAGGTTGCCATACAGGGAGAATTTCTGTGCCATATAACCCAGATGCTGGCGCGCTTTACCGGAGCTGACCTTCAGGTCCATGTCCAGCACCAGCGCTTTACCCGAAGTGGGGACCAGCAGGCCGCACATCATTTTAAAGGTAGTGGATTTGCCCGCGCCGTTGGGTCCTAACAAACCAAAAATCTCGCCGCGCTGCACGGCAAAGTCTACGTGGTCGGTAGCGGCAAAATCGCCAAATTTTTTGGTCAGCGCTTTGGCTTCGATCACCGTTTCACCTGGCGTGCCTTCCACGGTATGCAGGATAGCGCCCAGCGGGGACTCCGATGTTCCGGCCCCGCCGAGTAAATCGATAAAGGCATCCTCGAAGCGGGGGGCGGTTTCGTTGATGGTTATCTCCGGCATGCCGTCAGCGTTTTGAATCTGCTGGGCCGTCGCTTCTTTTTTCAGGATTAAGCGGACGGATTTCCCCTGAATCATCCCGTCGCTAACCTGCGGCAGTTTTAACGTGCGTTGCAGCAGTCGGCGGTTATTTTCCTGCGAACTGCTCATCAGGAAGCTGCGACCCGACATGGTTTGCGTAAGCTGAGTGGGATCGCCCTGATACAGCAATTCACCTTCGTTCATCAGCAGCACATCACGGCATTGTTCAGCTTCATCCAGATACGAAGTGCTCCAGAGGATCAGCATGCCGTCCCCGGCCAGCTCATGAACCATTTGCCACAGTTCGCGACGGGAAATAGGGTCGACGCCTACGCCAGGCTCATCCAGCAGTAACACGCTGGGTTCACCGACCAGCGTACAGGCAAGTCCGAGCTTCTGTTTCATGCCGCCGGAAAGCTTGCCGGCCAGGCGTCCGGTAAACGGCCCCAGCGAGGTAAATTCCAGTAACCGGGCAAAGGTTTTTTCTCGCGCTTCACCGGTAACGCTACGTAAATCTGCATAGAGATTGAGGTTCTCCATGACGGTCAAATCTTCATACAGACCAAATTTCTGCGGCATGTAACCCAGTACCGCATGCAGCGCGCTGTCGTCTTTGATGGGATCAAAACCAATTACCGTTGCGCTACCGGCGTCGGGTTTCAACAGCCCTGCCAGCATTCGCATCAGCGTGGTTTTGCCAGCGCCATCCGGCCCGACCAGCCCGGTCACGTAGCCCGCATGAACGGTACAGTCGAGCGGGGCGACGGCCGGTTTATCCATTCCGGCAAAGTTTTTCGTCAGTCCATTCAGCGTAATGACGGCGTCATTCATGCCGTGCCTCATCGCTGAACTTTATCGTTACCGGCATTCCCTGGCGCAGCGCATCGTCCGCGTCGGTCACCACAATACGCAGGCGATAAACCAGGTCGGTGCGCAGGTCAGGGGTCTCGACTGTTTTTGGGGTAAACTCCGCGGTGGGCGACACGAAGCCGATTTTACCGTGATACGGTTTGTCCGGACGGCCATCGGTGTAAAGCAGGATTTCGCGTCCTGGCTGCGCCTGGCTCAGATTTTGTTCGTCAACGTAGGCGCGAACCCATACCGGACGCGTGAGTGACAGCGTCAGTACCGTGCCCCCTTCGTTCAACATGCTGCCGGGTTCGACCGCACGGGTGAGTAACGTGCCGTCAGACGGCGAGGTCAGCGTGGTGTCATGCAAATTAAGCTCTGCCTGGGCCAGCTCGGCCTGAGCTTGTTCGAGCGTGGCTTTCGCCTGCTCGATGTCCTGCACACGATTACCGCTGCGGTATTGGCTGAGTTTATCCTGTGCGGACTTCAGAGAGGCCAGCGCCTGATCGCGTGATGAACGGGCGTTTTCCAGATCGTTGGCGGAGATAGTGCGGCTTTTCCACAATCCCACCTGCCGATTGTAAAAGTTTTGCGCGTAATCATAGGCTGCCTGCGCCTGTTTGACTGCCGCTGCGGTTTGCGCGATCTCTTCTTCACGATACCCTGCCAGCATCAGATCGTATTGCGCCTGCGCGGCGGCAACATTCGCTTTTGCCTGCATTAATGCGTTTTCATACGGTGCACGGTCCAGTTCGCCCAGCACCTGACCGGCGGTAATGGCATCGCCTTCGTCAACCGCCAGCGAGGCCAGCCTGCCGCCGACGCGAAAACTCAGGTTGACGCTACGGATATCGACATTGCCGTACAACGTCAGACCGTTATCTTGCCGACTTTGATACCACCACGTTCCACCGGCAATCACGGCAACGAGGGCCGCGATGACCAGCCCGAGAACGACAGGTTTTTTCATGACTCCAGACTCCTTTGCGTTAAACCTTGCAGAATAAGATCGATGTGACAGGTGATCGTTTGGTCAATCAGCGCGGTTTTATCCTCATCAAATTGTGACCAGCCCGTACGCAACAGAATGGTTTCTTTCCCCAGACGAAAGGCCAGTACCTCGCCGAGTAGGGCGTGGGTGTGCAGGATCATTTGGGTATCGTTGGCATCGCCGCCGGTATAGGCAGCAATCAGGCGCGTCAGGTGAGTATGTAGCGGATTGATAACCTGGTCGTGCACCAGTTGATAAGCCGCGGTGGGGGAAAGCTGTTCGCGCGAAATAAATTTGCTCAGGTTAACGGTATCGTCCTGGGTTAACAGCATGATCATATTTTTGCAGGCGCGGAGGATCAGTTCGCGCATCGCGCCACGATCCGGTTCCGGCTGAGCAAACAGACGCTCGGCTTCTTCAGCGTGCGGGCGAAACTGTGAGCCGATAAAATCCGCAATCCACTGGGCGCAGGCGAGATATAAATCCTCTTTTGAGCCAAAATAGTAGGTGATAGCAGCAATATTTTGCCCGGCCTGCGCGGCGATATCGCGAGTAGTGGCGTGCAGACCATACTCGCCAAACTGCGCCAGCGCGGCGGCAATGAGCTGATTTTTCGCCTGTTCACCTTTGGTTGTCATGGTGGGTGTATTCATAGCACGACTCAGATCTTAATCAATCGATTGATTAAGATTATGACTGATGTGTAACCTTGTCCAGTCCGGACCGTTATTTTTCAGCGCAGGGATAATTTATGCGGCACATCACAAAAACTGCTACACTCCGCCCCTTCATGACATTGTGGTTTTTGTCATCTTTATTATATGTATCTCCCTGAAAACGACACCGGTAACGGTCAGGGTGGTTCGGAGTTGTTATGTCTTTTGATTCCCTTGGTTTAAACCCTGATATTTTACGTGCCGTTGCCGAGCAGGGTTACCGTGAACCTACCCCTATTCAGCAGCAGGCGATCCCTGCCGTGCTGGAGGGCCGCGATCTGATGGCCAGCGCCCAGACCGGTACGGGGAAAACGGCAGGTTTTACCCTGCCGCTGTTGCAGCACCTGATTACCCATCAGCCGCATGGCAAAAGCCGTCGTCCGGTGCGTGCGCTGATCCTTACGCCAACCCGCGAACTGGCGGCCCAGATTGGCGAAAACGTACGTGATTACAGTAAGTATCTGAATATTCGCTCGCTGGTGGTCTTCGGCGGCGTGAGCATTAACCCGCAGATGATGAAGCTGCGCGGCGGTGTGGATGTGCTGATCGCCACGCCTGGTCGTTTGCTCGATCTGGAACACCAGAATGCGGTGAAACTGGATCAGGTTGAGATTCTGGTACTGGATGAAGCTGACCGCATGCTGGATATGGGCTTTATTCATGATATCCGTCGCGTTCTGGCGAAACTGCCGACAAAACGCCAGAACCTGCTGTTCTCAGCAACATTCTCTGATGATATTAAGTCGCTGGCCGAAAAGCTGCTGCACAATCCGCTGGAAATCGAAGTGGCGCGCCGTAATACCGCGTCAGAGCAGGTGACTCAGCACGTTCATTTTGTTGATAAAAAGCGTAAACGTGAACTGTTGTCGCAGATGATCGGTCAGGGCAACTGGCAGCAGGTGCTGGTGTTTACCCGTACCAAACATGGTGCGAACCATCTGGCGGAACAGCTGAATAAAGACGGCATTCGCAGCGCGGCGATCCACGGTAATAAATCTCAGGGGGCGCGTACGCGTGCGCTGGCTGATTTTAAATCCGGTGATATTCGTGTGCTGGTGGCGACCGATATTGCCGCGCGCGGTCTGGATATTGAAGAGCTGCCGCACGTGGTGAACTACGAGCTGCCAAATGTCCCGGAAGATTACGTGCACCGTATTGGTCGTACCGGTCGTGCGGCCGCTACCGGCGAAGCGTTGTCTCTGGTGTGCGTCGATGAACACAAGCTGCTGCGTGACATCGAGAAGCTGCTGAAAAAAGAGATCCCGCGAATTGCGATGCCAGGCTACGAGCCAGACCCGTCCATCAAAGCCGAGCCGATCCAGAATGGTCGCCAGCAGCGTGGCGGCGGTGGTCGCGGTCAGGGGGGAGCTGGGCGTGGTCAGCAGCCGCGTCGTCAGGATGGCGGTGCGCCAAAAGCGAAACCGCGTAGCGGCGAAGGCAAACCGGCGGGCGATAAGCCTCGTCCACCGCGCCGTCCGCGCAAACCGTCTTCAGCGCAGTAATTGCGAGCCCGGCCGAAAGGTCGGGCTTTTCTTTTTGCGACACGTATCAGAAAGTGCCACAATAGTGGCTGTTTATACAGTATTTCAGGTTTTCTCATGGCACTAACGGCCGCGCTAAAAGCGCAAATTGCCGCCTGGTATAAGGCGCTTCAGGAACAGATCCCCGACTTTATTCCCCGTGCGCCCCAGCGGCAGATGATTGCTGACGTCGCGAAAACGCTCACCGGGGAAGAAGGGCGGCATCTGGCAATTGAAGCGCCGACCGGGGTGGGGAAAACGCTGTCGTACCTGATTCCCGGTATTGCCATAGCGCGTGAAGAACAAAAAACGCTGGTGGTCAGTACCGCCAACGTTGCTTTACAGGATCAGATCTACAGCAAAGATTTACCGCTGCTGCGCAAAATTATCCCCGATCTGCGTTTTACCGCCGCGTTTGGTCGCGGGCGTTATGTCTGCCCGCGTAATTTAGCGGCGCTGGCCAGTAGCGAACCCAATCAGCAGGATCTGTTGGCCTTTCTCGACGATGACCTGACGCCCAACAACCAGGAAGAACAAAAGCGCTGCGCCAGGCTAAAAGGCGATCTCGACAGCTACAAGTGGGACGGGCTGCGCGATCACACGGATATCGCTATCGACGACGGACTCTGGCAGCGCCTGAGCACTGATAAAGCCAGCTGTTTGAATCGTAACTGTCACTACTATCGTGAATGCCCCTTTTTTGTCGCCCGCCGTGAGATTCAGGAAGCCGAAGTGGTGGTGGCTAACCACGCGCTGGTGATGGCGGCCATGGAAAGCGAAGCTGTTTTGCCGGAGCCGAAGAACCTGCTGCTGGTTCTTGATGAAGGTCACCATTTGCCGGACGTCGCGCGTGATGCGCTGGAGATGAGCGCAGAAATCAGCGCCCCCTGGTATCGGCTGCAGTTGGATCTGTTTTGCAAATTAGTAGCCACCTGCCTGGAACAGTTTCGTCCAAAAACCACGCCGCCGCTGGCGAATGCCGAGCGTCTGAACGGTCACTGTGAGGAACTGTATGAGCTGATTTCATCGCTCAATAACATTCTTAATCTGTACATGCCTGCGACCCAGGAGGCGGAACACCGCTTCGCGATGGGCGAGCTGCCTGCGGAAGTGATGGAGATTTGTCAGCGTCTGGCGAAGCTAACAGAAATGCTGCGCGGTCTGGCGGAACTGTTCCTCAACGATCTCAGCGAAAAAACCGGCACCCACGATATTGTGCGTCTGCATCGGGTTATTTTACAGATGAATCGGGCGTTGGGCATGTTTGAGGCGCAAAGCAAACTGTGGCGGCTGGCTTCGCTCGCGCAGTCGTCAGGCGCGCCGGTGAGTAAATGGGCGACGCGCGAAGTGCGTGACGGGCAGATCCACGTCTGGTTCCACTGTGTGGGGATCCGTGTGAGCGATCAGCTTGAACGACTGCTGTGGCGCAGCGTACCGCATATTATCGTGACCTCCGCCACGCTGCGTTCGCTCAACAGCTTCTCGCGTTTGCAGGAGATGAGCGGGCTGAAAGAAAAAGCTGGGGACCGGTTTATCGCGCTGGATTCACCGTTTAATCACGTTGAGCAAGGCAAAATCGTCATTCCGCAGATGCGCTACGAACCGTCAATTGATAACGAAGAGCAGCATATCGCGGAAATGGCCGCCTATTTCCGCGAACAGCTGGAAAGTAAAAAGCATCAGGGCATGCTGGTACTCTTTGCCAGCGGTCGGGCAATGCAGCGTTTTCTTGAGCACGTTACCGATCTGCGTCTGCTATTGCTGGTACAGGGCGACCAGCCGCGCTATCGACTGGTGGAGCTGCACCGCAAGCGGGTGACCAACGGCGAGCGTAGCGTACTGATTGGGCTGCAATCCTTTGCCGAAGGTCTGGATTTGAAAGGCGACTTGCTGACCCAGGTGCATATTCACAAAATTGCTTTTCCGCCTATCGACAGCCCGGTGGTGATCACCGAGGGCGAGTGGCTGAAAAGCCTGAACCGCTACCCCTTTGAGGTGCAGAGCTTGCCTGCGGCGTCATTCAATTTGATCCAGCAGGTTGGGCGACTCATTCGTAGCCACGGCTGCTGGGGAGAAGTGGTTATTTATGACAAGCGTTTATTGACCAAAAGCTATGGCAAGCGTTTACTGAACGCATTACCCATATTTCCGATAGAGCAACCTGCTGTGCCAGACGTTATAGTAAAACCAAAAGAAAAAACGAAACCCACGCGTCGCCGTCGGCGTTAACGATGCGAGCAATAGGCAAGGAGTTATCGATGGATTACCGCAAAATCATCAAAGAGATTGGGCGAGGAAAAAATCACGCGCGTGACCTGGATAAGGATACTGCTCGCGGACTGTATACCCATATGATGAACGGCGAGGTGCCCGATCTTGAGATGGGCGGTGTACTGATTGCGCTGCGCATTAAAGGCGAAGGCGAAGCGGAGATGCTGGGCTTTTACGAAGCGATGCAGAACCACACCATTCGCCTGACTCCGCCAGTGGCCAAACCCATGCCGATTGTCATTCCCAGCTACAATGGCGCGCGCAAGCAGGCAAATTTGACTCCGCTGCTGGCGATTTTACTGCATAAACTGGGCTTCCCGGTGGTGGTGCACGGTGTCAGCGAGGATCCAACCCGCGTGCTGACTGAAACCATTTTCGAACTGATGGGGATTGCGCCGACGCTGCATGCCGGGCAGGCGCAGGCAAAGCTGGATGGTCATGAGCCGGTGTTTATCCCGGTGAGTGCGCTGTGTCCTCCGCTGGAAAAACAGCTGGCGATGCGCTGGCGAATGGGCGTGCGTAACAGTGCGCATACGCTGGCTAAATTAGCCACGCCGTTTGCCGAAGATGCCGCGCTGCGTCTTTCCAGCGTTTCCCACCCGGAATACGTATCGCGCGTGGCTAAATTTTTCGGCGATATCGGTGGGCGTGCCCTGTTGATGCACGGTACCGAGGGTGAAGTGTACGCCAACCCGCAGCGCTGCCCGCAGATAAGCCTGATAGATTCGTCCGGCGTGCGAGTGCTACAGGACCGGCAGAGCGAGATGCCCGATGAGCCGGTCCCGCTGCCGGTGGCTAAAGACCCGGAAACTACCGCGCGCTGGATTGAGCGTTGTCTGGCGGGCAGTGAGCCGGTTCCGGCATCGCTGAAGATCCAGATGGCCTGCTGCCTGGTAGCAACCGGTGAATCCGCGACGCTGGCTGAAGGACTTGGCCGCGTCGAGCAAAGCTTCTGATTTTTCTTTCTCCCGACGGTCCTTTGCCAGTCCCGTCGGTTCACGCTTTCCGGCAACGTGAAATTTCTGCACGTTTATTGATCTCCTGAGCGCTGTGGCGCAGCATAGTTTGTTGAAAAATAAGAAACACAATCAATACGCGACACAACAGGAGATAACAATGAACAGTGGACATCGCTTCCATGTGCCAACGCTGCACGCCTTTATCCAGGCCGTTTTTCACCAGATGGGAAGCAACGAGCTGGAGGCGCGGCTGGTGGCCGATCATCTGATAGCCTCTAACCTCGCCGGCCACGACTCCCACGGTATCGGCATGATCCCAAGCTATATTCGCTCATTTTCGCAGGGACACCTGCAGATCAACCGCCATGCCAAAGTGGTCAACGATGCGGGAGCTGTGATTACGCTTGACGGCGACTGCGCATTTGGTCAGGTGGCGGCCCACGAGGCAATTACGCTTGGGATCGAAAAAGCGCGCCAGTACGGTATCGCTGCCGTGGCATTACATAATTCGCACCATATTGGACGCATTGGCTACTGGGCGGAGCAATGTGCGGCGGCGGGTTTTGTTTCGGTGCACTTTGTGAATGTGGTAGGGATCCCGATGGTCGCACCGTTTCATGGCCGCGATAGTCGATTTGGCACCAACCCCTTCTGTGTGGTGTTCCCACGTAAAAATACGTTCCCGTTGTTGCTGGACTATGCAACCAGCGCCATCGCGTTTGGCAAAACCCGCGTGGCATGGCACAAGGGTGAGCCGGTGGCTCCGGGATGCCTGATTGATGCTAATGGGGTACCCACAACCGATCCTGCCGTAATGCAGGTCTCTCCGCTGGGGTCGTTGCTGACCTTCGCCCAACACAAGGGTTATGCGCTGGCGGCAATGTGCGAAATTATGGGGGGAGCGCTTTCTGGTGGTAAAACCACACATGAAGAGAGTCTGCAGACCAGCGCGGACGCCATCATTAACTGTATGACGACCATCATTATGAATCCGGAACTGTTTGGCGCGCCGGACTGCGACAACCAGGTCGCGGCATTTGCTAAGTGGGTGAAAGCGTCCCCCCATGCTGAAGATGCCCCGATCCTGTTGCCAGGGGAGTGGGAGGTGAATACTCGTGAAGAACGGCTGGAGCAAGGTATTCCGCTGGATGCCGGAAGCTGGCAGGCGATTTGCGAGGCGGCGTTGCAAATAGGGATGCCAGACGCCGTGTTGCAGGAATTCCGTCAACGACTGGAACACTAAGCAAAAAAAAGCCCGTCCAGTGGTGGACGGGCAAACAAAGGGTAACAAACAGGGTCAATGAGGGTTGGAGCATTGGGTCGTACAGGTAATCTTTCGGTTATTTATAGATAACCGCGGTGCCGCTCATTTTGTCTTTGCCGATAGCGGAAGTGATGCTGTAACCCGTTGCGCCAGCAGCAGTCGCTTTTTCAGCCAGTTTTGCTTCCAGGCCGTCCAGCGTGGTGGCGCCGTCAGCAGATACCACACCAATTTTGTTCATGTTTTGCGCCTGAGTAGAGGAAACTGGCTCGGCAGCGAAAACGCCAAATGACAGGGTAGACAGAGCGATGGCGGCAACAGCAAATTTGATATTTTTCATGATTAATTTCTCGCAGGTTTGTTCTGTTAGTCAGTGTTCTTTAAGAAGACGTTGTTTCGTCGATGTGAGAAGTATCACGTTTTTTTATGCGAGATAAAATCGAATAGAATTGACGACATTAATCAAAAAAATTGAATGACAAATAACTTATTGAATATTAATAAATTCGAAAGAGGGATTTACAGTTCTTGTCATTGCGCTTTACAGAGAAACCGACAACGGCACAATTTGCTACACAGAGTGCAAAAAAGCGTGCTCGTAAAGGAAATCGTATGCGCTGAAACTTTCGGTAAAGATAAGTCAACGTAGCTGGCTGTCTTTCGAACCTCTGCGATTATATCCTGAAAATGCAGCGCTATGTGAATCTTTATCCTGCTGGCATGTGATGCACAAGCGTACGCCGGGCACGGCCTCCCGTCTGGCCTGAGGGATTGGATTACCACATTCTTCGCATTCATACAGACTTTCCCCCGTCGGTAACTCACCGCGGGCGCGGGCAACAGCATCTTCAATAGTATTGTTGATCTGTTCGTTAACAGCGTCGTCATTTGCCCATCCGGATGCCATACCTACCTCCTGCTGATGTCTACAGAATAAGTATAGCGAATGTGATGGCTGAAAAACGACCACGCGTCAGCGGTATCAGATTTCAGACCATTCGCGCAGCAGGTTATGGTAGAGATTGAGAAGCGACAGGATCTCGCTACTCTCCCCATGACGTGTCTTCAGGGACTGGATGTTTTTATCCAGTTCAAAAAGCATGGCGCGATTTTTATCGTCCCGGATCATCGACTGGATCCACATAAAGGATGCCACCCGAACCCCACGGGTCACCGGCGTAACGCAGTGCAGGCTGCTGGAAGGGTAAAGTACCAGATCGCCTGCCGGAAGTTTTACCGCATGCTGGCCGTAGGTGTCATTGACCAGCAGCTCTCCTCCCTCATAATCGTCAGGATTACTCAGGAATAAGGTGGCGGAAAGGTCTGTGCGCATCCAGCCGTTTTCCGGATGACTACGCACCGCGCCGTCAACGTGAAAACCGTAGGTCTCGTTGTCCTGGTAGCGATTGAACAGCGGTGTGGAGAGCGTTTTCGGTAATGCAGCGGCGAAGAATAACGCGCTGTTGTTCACCGCGTTTTGTACCGCCTGTTGTAAAACGCCGTAACGCTCACTTTGCGTATTCACCTGCTGGTTGTTTTTAACCTGCGCGCCCTGAGCGCCGGTGGTTGCGCGGCCATCAACCCAGTCGGCAGCGTCCAGTTGTTCGCGAAACCAGGCGACATCCTGCGCCGACAGAATGCCGGGAATGTGATACATCATCAGTGTTTCTCCTGAAAGTGGGGCTTACGCCCCACGTAAAAGATCAGAAATGCATATTTGCCGTGAGCAGGAAGGTTCTTGGCTCACCCGGATGGTAACGGTATCCGCTCTTGTTAATGGAGGATACATAATCGGTGTCGAACAGGTTATAGACGTTCAACTGGAAATCGAGATTGCGATTCACGCGATAACCCAGTTTCGCGTCGGCGACCCAGTAACCTTCGGTGTAGGATGGCGTACCCACGGCCCCGTCGGAACCGCGATGCATACTGCCCACGTAGCGAGCGCCCGCGCCAACGGAAATATTATCGGTAGCCTGGTACTGGTTCCACAGCGTGAACGCATGTTCTGGCGTATACGGCAGAGATGAAGAACCATCCTGAGCAACGTTTTTGCCGCTGTGGATCGTCGCGCGCTGCTGGGTGTAACCCCCAATAACCTGCCATGCGGGAGTGATGTTCCCTGCTACCGAGAGTTCGTAACCTTCAACGCGCTTCTCCCCGTACTGGGAATATGTGCCGTCGTCGTTCTGCTCAACTTCGTTCTCAATATCCGTACGGAAAATCGCGGCAGTTAACAGCAGGCGCTTATCCAGCACCTCCCATTTGGTGCCGATCTCGCTGGTTTTCGCTTTCTGCGGTTTGAAATCGGTACGGTTCGCACTGTTACCGCTTCCGCCCTGAGCGAGGGCAAAGTTGCTGCCGCCCGGCGGTTGCTGAGAAACGGCGTAGTTAATGTAAACGTTACCGTTATCGGTCAGGTGATACAGCGCGCCCGCTTTCCAGTTTACCAGATTGCCTGATTTGGCAGTATCCACGGTGGTGACCGGAGAACCTTTCGCCACGCCTGTCGGACACGCGACCGCGCCGCGACCAGAAGCGCCGCAAGCGGTGGCGCTGTCATATTCCGTGCGGTAATTGTCGAGGCGAATACCACCGTTTAGTTCAAACTCACGGGTAATCTGTAGCGTATCAAAGGCGTATACACCGAAGGTATCGGTTTGCCCGTTAGCATTAGCGCCGTTACGAGATAATCCGCCGATATTCACATTGCTGTCGGGATGATAGATATTTACCGGCGGCGGGGTGATCGGGTTTACACCATAGTTGGTTTGCGTTTCACGCGTTAGCTCCACGCCGGTGCTGATGTCGTGACCGATGGAGCCCGTGTAAAATTTTGAGGTCATGTTGGTCTGGTTGGTTAGGATCTTATTGCTGACATCTTTGGTATTAGCCAGGCGTGACCAGGTCCAGGTGTCGACGCTGCTGGTGGGTTGGGTGATGTTAGTCGCGCCGCCCATCACCGCCGTCATCAGATAATCCTGCTTAATGCGTGACCAGCGGGTGGTGTTGCGAATAGTGGTGCTGTCGTTCAGATCATGTTCAAAACGCATCGTTGCGGTATCGGTCGTCGAATCGTCGTAATCCGAGTTGGTACCGTAGAAGTTATGTGTATCCACTTTTCCTGACTGATTCAGTGCAGCAGTCCCCGCGGAAGGCGCGGAATATCCCGGCAGACCGATGGTGGGGACACCGCCATCCGGGGTGTTGTGCTGGGTGACATGCAGATAGTTCAGATACAGTCGGTTCTCAGTGCCTAAGCCAAAGGCGAGCGAGGGGGCCACACCATAACGTTCATTCTTAACGTTATCGCGACCGGCATCATGCGTTTTTTCACCCATCAGGTTTAACCGTGCAGCGGTGGTCTCGCCGATGACCTGGTTAATGTCCAGCGTACCACGGCGGAACCAGGCGCTACCGACGCTGGCCGAGGCATCGATCCCTGAGTCGGTGCGCGGCTGTTTGCTGATCATATTGATGGAGCCCGTTGGCGCGCTACGGCCATAGTCGGTGCCGGAGGGGCCTTTGATCACTTCAACCTGTTCGGTATTGAAAGTGTCGCGCGTAACGCTGCCAATATCTCGGATACCGTCGATATAAATACTGTTCGAGGTATCCGCACCACGCATGTACACCGCGTCACCGGTGGTGGAGTTACCGTTCTCACCGGCGAAAAACGCGCCAACACCCGGTACGTTTTTCAGCGCATCGGTCAGATTGGTTGCACCTTGATCCTTAATCACCTGCTCAGAAATCACTGTCATGGTGCGGGTTGTATCCGCTACCGGGCGGGAGAACTTAGGGTCGGCAGACTGCGTTGGGGCGTATAGAGAAGGTTTGGCCGCTTCAACAACCAGCGTATCTTCTTGTTTTTTATCTTGATCGCCCGCGGCGACAGCCTGAGCTACCGGAGACAGGCCAATACACAGACCGGCAAAAAAAGTCAGTGAATGAAAACTACTGGCAGGCAAATTGCGATTTTTATCCATGTTAGTGAGTGACTTATTATTTTTTGAGTAGACGGTTTCACTCGCGCGAAGGGACATCTCTGTGGATGTTATACCCTGCAGGCCTCGCGGGAGTGAACGTGTAATTGATAATGATTTTGATAAGCATTACCAATCAGTGCGACGTTTTAGCATTCATTAATTCAAAAATAAATACATTTATTTACATTGGATTCAAAATTGCTACACGATGATTACAATTTGAGCGGTGAACGACGTGAACAGCAGGTAGCAAACTGCATTCGGGGTGAATGCAGTTGGGCTAAGGTGAGGGACTACTTATAGATAGTTGCGCTGCCGTACATCTGGTTTTTACCGCCCGCAGAATTGACGACAAAGCCTTTTGCGCCTTGCTCTTTCGCTTTCTCTGCCAGCTTGTCTTCGAGATCGCTCAGGTTAGAGGCTCCGGTAGCGAAAACAGTGCCGGAAGCTTGTAGCTGGCCGGTTTGAGGGCTGGTGTAGGGCTGTGCAGCAAAGGACGCAAATGTCATGCCGGTCAGTACGGTAGCGGCAAGGAATGTGAGGCATTTCTTCATGGTGATATCCTCTGAGAAACAACAGGTCGTGCCTGATAAGTTTAGGCCGTCAGTGGATAACATTTACCGCAAAAAACTGGTGATGAGATGTCTGTTTTTTGAACAATCAGCAAGCCATCAAATAGGTATAAAAAAAGCAAATTTCCTTGCTGTGTGTTTACCGCGTGGCGTTATGCGGGTATCTTACGCCGCTGTTAAAAGGAGAATGCTATGTCCCCCCAGAAACCGGGATTACACCCACGCAACCGCCACAATGGCCGTTATGATCTTGCGACTTTATGCCAGGTTACACCCGAGTTGACGCAATTTCTCACCCTCACGCCAGGCGGCGAGCAGAGTGTTGATTTCGCGAATCCGCAGGCAGTGAAGGCGCTCAATAAAGCACTGCTGGCGCATTTTTATGCGGTGAAAAACTGGGATATTCCAGACGGTTTTCTGTGCCCGCCGGTTCCTGGTCGCGCTGACTACATTCACCATCTGGCCGACCTGTTAGGTGAAACCAGCGGAACCATTCCGGCAAATGCGAGCGTGCTGGACGTGGGAGTTGGGGCAAACTGTATTTATCCGTTGATCGGCGTGCATGAATATGGCTGGCGATTCACCGGTAGTGAGACCAGTAGCGAAGCGTTTAACAGCGCTCAGGCGATCGTAAACGCCAATCCGGGGTTAACCCGTGCTATTCGTCTGCGTCGCCAGAAAGATGCTACGGCAATCTTCAACGGTATCATTCACAAGAATGAGCAATATGAAGCCACATTGTGTAACCCGCCTTTCCATGATTCTGCGGCTTCAGCCCGCGCCGGAAGCGAGCGCAAACGTCGTAATCTGGGGCAGGATAAAGATGATGCGCTGAACTTTGGCGGGCAGCAGCAGGAGCTGTGGTGTGAAGGCGGTGAAGTGGCATTCATCAAAAAAATGATCGCCGAAAGCCAGGCCTTTGGCCGTCAGGTGATGTGGTTCACCACGCTGGTTTCGCGCGGTGAGAATTTACCTCCGCTGTACCACGCGTTAACGGATGCGGGCGCGGTGAAAGTGGTTAAGAAAGAGATGGCCCAGGGGCAAAAGCAGAGTCGCTTTATTGCCTGGACCTTTATGGATAACGAACAGCGTCGCCGTTTTATGGCGCGTAAACGCTAAAGCGTTGGCTCGGTTGGCGGCAGCGGTTCGCTTGCTGCCGACGCAGGGCCATTCATCGGTGCAGGCAAGACCTGATAGGTCTGTACCGGCGCGCGTACGTTGGCCAGATCGAAGTATTTCTTCACCTGGCTGTCGAGCGCGAAACGTACCGTCCACTGTTTCAGCGGTAATGTGGTAAATGAGACCCGTAGCGTGAAGGCCGTATTGGTTAACCCCACAATCCCGGCAAACGACGGCTCGCCAATAATCAGCCCGCGAATATCGTCCTGTTCCATCACTGCAGCCACAGCGTCTTTCAACGCCTGATTCGCTTTATCTGCATCCTCATGGCGGTCTACGTCGTAATTGGCGACGACCGATCCAATCCCGCGCACAAAGTTGGCGAAGGTCGTTATCGATGACCAGGGAATGATATGGTACGCCCCGGTGTCCTGACGGACGCCCACAGAGCGGATGGACATCCGTTCAACCGTACCGGTGAGTGGGCCGATAGTCACCAGGTCACCTGTGTTCATGCCATTTTCGAACTGAATAAAGATCCCGGTAATAATATCTTTTACCAGCGTTTGCGAGCCGAAAGAGATAGCCAGCCCCAGCGCCCCGGCCCCGGCCAGTAAGGGCGCGATATTGACGCCAATTTCGGATAGCACAATCATGATGGTGATCGTGCTGATGATCACCGCCAGCGCGTTGCGAAACAGCGTCAGCAGGGTGCGGGTACGGGCGCTGGGGAGCGGGCGGCCGTGAATATCGGAAGCCAGACGATTTTCAATCAGGCTGGCAAGGATCGTCCAGCCGATGGCGGAGAAGAATAAAATCAGCGCGATACGGATCAGGATATCCACCGTTTTTTCTCCTGCGCCGTAATGCAGCCAGTTCCAGAAGTCGAACAATCCCCAGGCATTCAGTAGCAGCATTACCGCGACGCACACCGTCAGGATCCTGGCCACGCTTAACGCCGTCGACAGCCAGCCATTCAACCGTTTTTGTAGTTCCGGATAGCTGCGCTGGGTGTGTGGCGAAAGGGTAATAGTTTTGGCTATCCAGCGGGAAAACATGCCGGAAACAAAGGCGGCAATTCCAATGATTACCAGACTGCGCAGCGTAGCGCCCATCATGAATTTCAGGCTGTTGCCCGGATCAAACAGCGAGAAGAAAAACAGCACAATGAAGTAGGCGCTGGCCAGCCAATGCCATACCAGCGCAAAGGCGCGGATAAACAGGCTGAAAAACGCTAACGATCTTTCCGCCAGATTCAGCAAATGCTGCGTTATCTCTTTCTTGTTTCTGAAAATCAGGTACAGCGCCCATAGCGTGATACAGAGCATGATGATGACGTTGGCCATCGCGCCGACCTGCACGTTGACCTGATTCGAGATAATGGGAACGGCAACGATAAGTCCGTATCCAATCAGGCTGCTCAATGAACTTAAACGGCGATTCCAGTAGCGCGCACCGGCATCCTGAATGTTAAACGGGCGCAGTTCGGCCACCGTTGGGCAAAATATCAGGCGCAGAATGGCTTTGAAGAACTCAATCAGCGCAAAGGCATTGAGAAACAGACTTTGCTGAAAGGCGATAGTGCGGCTACCGGCGTTCATTCTGTCGCTCAGTATCTGCCCGACAAACAAAGTCAGCGCCAGCAGAAGCAAATCGATAATGAATGCGCCGACGATCATTGCCGGAAGCTGGAGCCAGTTGCTGCGTTCGCGGTTTTTCCGTCGTGCCCATTGCCCCATTTTGCGATACAGCGGCAGCGCGCACAGGCGAAGCAGCCAGAAAAAACCGAACACTGACGCCGCCAGCATTAAAAAATGGGTCAGGGCATTGGTGAACGTTTGCGGGTTGAAGGTCTTGTGTGGTGCATCGGTAATATTGCGGTAAAGCTGAGCAAAGCGGCTGGAGAGCGCCTCACCGTAGTGGCGGGTGACATCCGTGACGTTTTCCAGCACCGTTTTTTCTTCCGTTAACGTGGGCGGAACAATGGTTGGCACCGGTTCGGCAGGGGGCGCTGTCGCCACTTTGCGTAACTGACCGATCAGTTCCTGGCGCGAGGCGTCATTTTCCAGCACATCAGCCAGTGCGCCGTAGGCCGCTTTCTTCTGTTCAACATCCGGCTCTTTCGCCGGCGCGGTTTGCGCGTTGGTTGACGTTGGCGTAGTGACGCCAGGTATCGTCACCGCCTGAGTCGGGAGACTCACCAGACAAACAAAGATGAACAGGATCCAGCGCATGACTCCTCCCATGAGAAAATAAATTCAAAAGGATAAGTATAGATGTCAGGGCGGGGGAGAAATGAAATGAGAGGATTCTGGTGAAAAACCTCCCTTCAGGCGAAGGGAGGGAGAGCTATCAGGAAACGTGCTGCAAGAATTCCTGTAAACGTTGGCTGGGCGGATTTTCAATCAGGGCCTGCGGATTACCGTCTTCGGCAATACGTCCCTTATCAATGAAAATCAGGCGTGAAGCCACTTTTTCGGCAAAGCCGATTTCGTGGGTCACAATCACCATGGTCATCCCTTCCTCCGCCAGATCCTGCATAACTTTCAGAACTTCGTGGCGCAGTTCCGGGTCCAGCGCTGAGGTTGGCTCATCAAACAGCATCATTTTCGGTTTCACCGCCAGCGCACGGGCGATCGCCACACGCTGCTGTTGACCGCCAGACAGCTCAGAAGGGTAGTGATGCGCACGCTCGGCCAGACCTACTTTCGCCAGCAGCTCTTTAGCCAGTTTCTCGGCCTGTTCTTTATTCGCCCCGCGTACGCGCTGCGGTCCGAACATGACGTTTTCCAGCGCCGTCAGATGCGGGAACAGGTAGAACTGCTGAAACACCATCCCGGCTTCCTGGCGGATTAACCGCTCGTCTACCTTTGGATCGTTTACCTTCAGACCGTCGACGATCAGATCGCCAGAGGTTATCTCTTCCAGTTTGTTAATGCAGCGTAGCAGGGTTGATTTGCCGGACCCGGATGGCCCGATAATTACCACCACTTCGCCCTGCTGAATGTTCAGGTCAATATTGTGCAGCACCTGGGTTGGGCCAAAGTGCTTAGAAACGTTTTTAAATTCAATCACAGGATTTTCATCCTTCTTTCCAGACGACGCAGAATGAAGCTCAGCACCAGCGTAATGATCAGATAGAACACCGCAACGGCGCTCCAGATTTCCAGTGCGCGGAAGTTACCAGCAATGATTTCCTGGCCCTGACGGGTCAGTTCAGCGACGCCAATGACAATAAACAGCGAGGTATCTTTAATGCTGATGATCCACTGGTTGCCCAGCGGTGGCAGCATACGACGCAGCGCGAGAGGTAAAATAACGTGGCGGATAGTCTCTGTACGTGAAAGCCCAAGCGCCAGTCCGGCTTCGCTGAATCCTTTATGGATTGAGAGCACCGCGCCGCGGGTGATTTCCGCAATATAGGCGCCGGAGTTGATCATGATGGTGACAACGGCGGCGCTAAAGGGATCAATGCGTAAATCGTTAAATGCCATTGGCAGGGCAAAGTAAATAAACATCACCTGCACAACGATTGGCGTACCGCGAATGACTTCGATAAACACCAGCGCTACGTGGTTGGCTATCCAACCGCCGAAAGTACGCGCAAACCCTGCTGCAAGCCCGATTATCAGACCGCCTGCCAGACCGAGGACCGAGATCCACAGGGTCATTTTGGCGCCTTCAATCAAAAGCGGGATGGCGGGCCAGATGGCACTCCAGTCAAACTGCATATTTCGTTCCTGTTACCGTGGTGAGAAAAGTAATGAGCCATAACGCGATGACTCAAAATTGCAGGCCCGGCGGCGCTGGCGCTACCGGGCGTTACAGAACGTTCTTGTTATTTAGGTTCGGTACCGAACCATTTTTTGTAGATTTCGTTGTATGTGCCGTTCTCTTTCAGCGTTTTCAGCGCGCCGTTCACTTTCTCACGCAGTTCATCGCTGCCTTTCGGGAAGGCGATACCGTACTGCTGGGCTTCCAGGGATTCGCCTACAGCTTTGAACTGACCGTTGCCAGCGGTTTTGATGAAGTAAAGAATGTTTGGCGTATCGTGCAGCACGGCGTCTGCGCGGTTGGTGCCCAGTTCCATATATGCGTTATCGATATTCGGGAATTGACGCAGATCTTTGGTTTTGATGTTAGCTTTCGCGTAATCAACGGAACCCGTGCCGCTCTTCACAGCGACGACTTTACCATCCAGATCTTTCACGCTTTTCACGTCGTTATTATTCGCTTTGACCATCACTAACAGACCGCTTTTGTAGTAGCCGTCAGAGAAGTCGATCGCTTTTTTACGCTCATCAGTGATGGTGATACCCGCCAGCGCCAGGTCGATATTCTTGGTTTGCAGAGCCGGGATGATGCCGCTGAAATCCATTGGTTTCAGTTCATAATCCAGCTTCAGTTCTTTGGCCACGGCAGCCCACAGATCCACATCAAAACCAACGTATTTGTCACCCTGTTTGAATTCGAACGGTACAAATGCGGTGTCGGTTGCGACAACCAGTTTCTTATCTGCGGCATGGGAGGACACCGCAAAAGCCAGGGTAAGTGCAGCCAGTGAGACTTTTAATACAGACTTCATAGGATTTCCTTTTATATCCACGGGGCGATCCCCTGCGAGAACATATGGCTTAATGAAAAAATCGTGCCAGTTTTGCAACTCATTGTTTTAACAAGAGGGTGTCTCGTTTCTCTGCACAATAAGTAGGGCAAAGTGGGCAATCTGCACTGTTTTGGGGCACTCATTTGGTGCGTACCTGACACAGTGCAAACGGTATGACTATTTAGCGTAAAAATTGTTGATAAAACAATCTTTCGTTAACGATTGTGTGAAATGATTATTACAAATAATTTACTTTGGAGTGACGAACGATCAATGTCATGCACCATAGATGTGCAAAACCCCCGCCAGGGCGAGGGTTATATAGGTAATTCTTATGTCTGCTGTTATTCAATGTTGGCTTCGATAAACCACAGGAATTTGTCGAGGTCGCGTGAAGCGGCGGTGAAGATATCTGCTGTATCTTCGTCTTTTGCTTCGCTAATGGCTTTACGGACGCTGTTAGCGACGACGGCATAACGATCGGCCAGCTCTTTTAAGTGGTCCTGTACGCTATGGATATCCAGCGGATAGCTTTTCAGAGGCGTTTTGCTGTTAATAACCTGGGTGGTACCCAATGCCACACCGCCTAACTGTACGGCGCGCTCAGCCATGGTGTCGAGGTGATCGGTCAGGGCAGTACGGAAGCCATCGAGCATTTCATGCACAGCAATGAAGTTCGCGCCGCGCATGTTCCAGTGAGCCTGTTTGGTGATCAAAGACAGGTCGATGAACTGGATCACTTGCTGATTCAGCAGCTCTACGGTCGCTTTCTTTTCGCTATCTGTTACATCGTTGCGGGTATAAAGGAGGGCAGATGCTTTTGTTTTTACCAGTTTTGCGGTACTCATATTTTCATATCCTCTTGATAATTATGTCCCAGCTCTTCAACGGGAATAAGTATAGCGTGAATTTTGGATTTATTTTTCCGGTGTTACCTATCACTTTAATAGCGAAGAGAGGGGTGGATATGAAATAATTAATAAAATCATATAGATATGATGGTTATTGATGGGGGTGTGTTATTTTTATGTTAATGTAAAAATTTCAAGAAATATGCAGATGAGAAAATTATATTTATTAGAATAATTATCACGCAGATTTACAATTGGATATTCTGCATGATTATGCAAACCATGCAGAATATTAAGTGGTTAATTCACGTCAACTTGCTTAATTTGTGGTTCTTTGCGAATAGTGAGCGTCGAACCCATTGATGCGACAATAATGGCGCCCAGAGCGAGCGTCTGGACAAGCGTCAGCGTTTCACCGAGGAAGATCATTCCTGAAACCGCAGCCAGTGCGGGTTCCATACTCATCAGAGTACCAAAAGTGCGTGTTGGCAGCCGCGTCAACGCAATCATCTCCAGCGAGTAGGGAAGCGCAGTGGAGAGGACCGCAATGGCCAGGCCTAACGGTAGAATGGACCAGTGCCACAAGGCATCCCCAGCCTGGAGCGCACCGATGGGTACAAAAATCAGCGCCGCAATTAATGACCCTACCGCGACGGTCGCCGGACCATGTTCCGCGCCGGCACGCTGCCCGGTAAGAATATAGATTGCCCAGCAGGCGCCAGCGCCCAGCGCCAGTGCAGCGCCGGTTAAATCCACGTGAGAAACGTCCTGACCTAACGGCAGCAGGAACCAAAGCCCGAGTACAGCCAGTGCAACCCAAATGAAATCCACCGGACGTCGGGATGAAAACAGCGCTACCGCGAGCGGGCCGGTGAATTCCAGCGCTACGGCAATTCCCAGCGGGACGGTCTGGATTGACAGGTAGAAGAGATAGTTCATCCCGCCCAGAGACAGACCATAAAACAGCAGTGGCAGGCGTTGTTCTTTGGCGAATCGCAAACGCCAGGGTTTAAAGAAGGCAATAAGGATGAGGGTGCCCAGCGCAAGGCGCAATGCGGTAACGCCCGGCGCACCGACGAGTGGGAATAGCGATTTTGCCAGAGATGCTCCGCTTTGAATGGAGGACATAGCAATAAGCAAAACCAAAATAGGCAACCAGACTGGCGCTTTACGTGACGACCCCGGCATCCTTTCTCCTGTCAAATGATAATTACACGCCTTCATCTGCGTGACGTTGCAAATTTGCTACGACACGGATGACGTGATGTATAGAAAAGTAAAACAGCGAGTGTAATGGAAATACGCACCGCTGGTTGAGTATTCGTTGAAAAAAAAATTGCTCAGTTCCGTACAATGGCATGAAAGTGATGGATTAATAATCTGTGTGATTAGGAATATTCTGGATGAATGTGCCATATTGTGCGCGCAATAATGGCATTTTAGGTTAGAAAAGTGATGTTAATTGAAAGAGATAGCGGGTTTATGAAACGTTCTGTTACATGAAAGACCCCGTTAGACATCGCGAATCGCAAAGAGTTTCCCATCAATTTTTGGTATATTTAAAACTTAGGATTTACTTGAAGCACATTTGAGGTGGTTATGAAAAAAATTGCATGTCTTTCAGCACTGGCCGCTGTTCTGGCTTTCTCCGCAGGTACTGCTGTAGCTGCGACTTCTACCGTTACCGGTGGTTACGCTCAGAGCGATGCTCAGGGCGCAGCGAACAAAATGAACGGTTTTAACCTGAAGTATCGCTACGAGCAGGACAGCAACCCGCTGGGTGTAATCGGTTCCTTCACTTACACTGAAAAAGATCGTACCGATGCGTCTGGCGACTACAACAAAACCCAGTACTACGGCATCACTGCTGGCCCGGCTTACCGTCTGAACGACTGGGCAAGCATCTACGGTGTAGTGGGTGTTGGCTACGGTAAATTCCAGAACGCAGCATCCCCGGCTGATAACCACACCACCAGTGACTACGGTTTCTCTTACGGTGCTGGTCTGCAGTTCAACCCGATCGAAAACGTTGCTCTGGACTTCTCCTACGAGCAGAGCCGTATTCGTAGCGTTGACGTTGGCACCTGGATTGCTGGCGTGGGTTACCGCTTCTAATCACTTCGGTGATACAAAAAATCCGCCTCTCGGGGCGGATTTTTTTTGTGCGCAATTCAGAGATTAACGAGATTTGGTCTCAAAGATGTCGGTACCCAGATGGTTGTAGTCCACCTTCTGCAATTTGAAGTTGGTGATGTACACCGGGCCAGCCTTTTTCTCTGAAATAAAGCGATAGCTGTTGGTGATTTCCTTCGCGCTTATCCCCGTCCACTGCGAGAAAAAGCTGAGGAAATCATTGGCGGAGCGACGGGCTTTAATCACCCGGTGCGCTTTATCATCGCTCGACAGCACCATAAATGGTACCTGGAAATTCTGCTGGAACTGATCGTCATGCGCCAGGTACTGCACCTCTTTCCCCCGCTCTTTAAACGCGAGGCCATGATCGGAGAAATAGACCATCGAGAAGCTGTTACCGCTGTTACGTAACTGATCGTAAAGCTGGCGCAGCAGGTCATCCGTCTGCGTCATGGTGTACAGATAGCAAGATGTCTCTTTCGACTGGACGAAAGTCTCGTATTTACCCTGCGTACGGTCGCAGGCCTGCGGATGCGAGCCCATTAAATGCAGCACGATAAGCTGTGGCTGAGTGCGCTCGGTTGCCAGCACCTGGGCGGTCATCTTCAACAACGCTTCGTCACGGGTATTTTTATCCGCTTCGAAATCACCACTTTTGAGGAACTGAACTTCATCAGCTCGCTTCGCAATGCTGGCGATGGCCGTATCGTATTCACCAATCTGTCCCTGATTGGAGAACCACCACGTCTGAAATCCCGCGCGGTTAGCCAGAGTGACAAAGTTATCCTGGAACTGGGGTTTATTGTCGACCACCCGATTTAACGTCAGGCCGAGTGATTTTTGGGTCGAACCGCTTGCCGCGATGTAATCCGCGAAGATGTAGCCGTTAACGGAACTGGCAAACGGGGTGTTATCCCAGTGACCACCAAAAGCGCCTAACGCATCGCGGCGGGCGCTTTCGCCGATGACCACCACGTAGGTATGATACTTCGGCTTCACCGCAGTCACCGTCCAGCTGTCTTTCACGCTCGCCAGCTTCGCCATACGCTCTTGTTCGTCGAGCACTTCGTTGTTATTAACGATAACGTCCTTGGCAAAGCGGAAAACCGGATAGCCGGTGTCTTTCAGCTTGAACACACCGCCCCAGGCCAGGTTTTGCACCGGGGTAACAAAGAACGCGACAACGCTGAACAGCAAACAAATGCTGTCGAACTTATTCCAGCTACGCTGCTGCACCTCTTTTTTACGGCGTACGGCGATAACACCGAGGGCGAAAATAAACACCCCAACCAGATAACTGTACCAGGGGAAGATGGTCAGGATTTCAGTAGACTCTTCCATATTGGTTGAATGCAGCGCCAGCAAGGTATTGAAGTTCGGCGAACCGTAAGCCTGGCCAAACGGGAAGTACATTGCCGCTACCAGCGAGCAAATGCCAATCAGCACTTTCTGCGCACGCGGCGCGCTGCGCCACAGCAGCATCAATATACAGGTGAAAGCAACGCTATAGAGCAGGCTAAGCGGATAGCCCAGCGCAAGGTTGATCAGCAGAGACTGTAAGAAATAGAGGCCAGTCCACGGACTAATCGCCCGGCTACGAGCAATGATTGAATCTTTGAGGGTTAAATTCATATGCCACTGTTACAAAAACGCCATGTGCTTACCCTGGCGCTAAGGGTCATTGCCTGCCTGAGAGTGCGAGAAGGGGGATAGGGTCCGCATCCGCGAGCCGCAATATATGCAGGGCTGCGAAAAGATAGAGTGTGTGCAAGAGAAGGTCAACTACTACTAAGAAATTGTTTTGCGAGGGGCGTGGCAAAACTGACAAAAAGAAGGGTTATTGGCACGAAAACGATCACCGTATCCGAGTTACGGCAGGAAAATGAAGCGGCGTACCGCGACGCCGCATTATTTATCTGCAGGTTTATCCTGCTCTGGTTTGCTGTTAATCATGTCGCACAGCATAGAGATCAGCATTAACCGTACTTTAAAGGGAGAGTGGCTAAACACGCGCATACACCTCTTAAATTCATTCATATAAACCTCCTGACTTCACGATCCCATCAGTCCTTGAGGGATGTCTTTATTATATACAGATATAGCACAGGCTATATTATATAGCTATTGCTAAAACGTTAATTTTTTGTGCCCACGCAACTCTGGTTTACAATGAGCGTTCTCTAATCAGATGCCGTTAACGCGTCACAGTAACGAGGAAGCAGAATGAGTCGTCGCGCAGGTATGCCAACAACAAAAAAAGTGACGCAATTGGTGAATGTCGAAGAACACGTTGAAGGATTTCGTCAGGTCCGGGAGGCACATCGCCGTGAGCTGATTGATGACTACGTAGAGCTGATTTCCGATCTCATTATTGAGGTGGGTGAAGCGCGCCAGGTAGATATGGCCGCACGGCTTGGGGTTTCCCAGCCGACGGTTGCTAAAATGCTAAAGCGTCTTGCTTCAGTTGGGTTGATTGAAATGATCCCCTGGCGGGGCGTTTTTTTAACCGCAGAAGGTGAACGACTGGCTCAGGAGAGTCGGGAGCGTCACCAGATTGTGGAGAATTTCCTGCTGATGTTAGGTATCAGCCCGGAAATTGCCCGTCGCGACGCGGAGGGAATGGAGCATCACGTCAGTAAGGAAACGCTGGAGGCTTTTAGCCGGTTTACGCAACAGCAAGGCACAGGCTCTGAATGAGTTTTCCTTTACTACGCGCCTTACAGCGCGATCGCTTTTTTCAGCTGTTAATCATCGTCGGGGTTGTACTGAGCCTGTTCGTGCCATTTACACCACGGTCGTGGCCGGGGGCGATAGACTGGCACACGATTATTACGCTTAGCGGCCTGATGTTACTGACCAAAGGCGTGGAGCTAAGCGGTTACTTCGATGTGTTAGGGCGCAAGATGATCCGGCGCTTCAACACTGAACGTCAATTGGCGATATTTATGGTGCTGGCGGCGGCGCTGCTGTCGACGTTTCTGACCAACGATGTTGCGCTGTTTATTGTTGTTCCGCTGACGATCACCCTGAAAAAATTGTGCGCCATTCCTGTAAATCGCCTGATTATCTTTGAGGCGCTGGCGGTAAACGCCGGTTCGTTGCTCACGCCAATAGGTAATCCGCAAAACATTCTGATGTGGGGACGCTCCGGCTTATCGTTTACCGCGTTTACCTGGCAGATGGCGCCGCTTGCGGGGACCATGATGCTGACGCTGGTGGTGCTGTGCTGGTTCAGTTTCCCGCATAAAGCATTGCATTATCATACCGGTACGCGTGCACCTGACTGGCAACCGCGCCTGGTGTGGAGCTGTCTGGGGCTGTATATCATTTTCCTGGCGGCACTGGAGCTAAAACAAGAGCTGTGGGGCCTGGCGATCGTCGCGGCAGGGTTCATGGTGCTGGCTCGCCGCGTGATCCTCAGCGTGGATTGGACGCTGCTGTTGGTGTTTATGGCGATGTTCATTGATGTGCACTTGCTGACGCAACTCCCGGCCTTGCAGGAGATTACCCACCAGATTGGCACGCTTTCAGCGCCGGGGCTTTGGTTGACGGCCATTGGCCTGTCGCAGTTTATCAGTAATGTTCCCAGCACGATTTTGCTGCTGAACTACGTCCCGCCAACGCTGCTGCTGGCCTGGGCGGTCAATGTGGGCGGTTTTGGGTTGTTGCCGGGATCGCTGGCGAATCTTATTGCTTTACGGATGGCAAACGATCGACGGATCTGGTGGCGTTTTCATTGGTATTCGGTGCCGATGCTGATATGGGCGGCGCTGGTAGGGTATGGTTTATTGCAGGTGATGTGAGGATTGTGCCCGATGTGGCTGGCGCTTATCGGGCCTACAGGTTAAGTAGGCCCGATAAGGCGAAAGGGCAGTTTTGATGCTTAGTTCAGACGAACCGGCATACCTGAACGGTTCTGTACCGCCTGCTCAACGACGGCCTGATCGACGTCAGACTGACCGGTGATGCTGGTAATGCTCTTGTTCAGCGTAATCGGTACGATTTCCCCGCCTTCGAACTGTGCTTCAGTGGTAGACAGTGGATTGTGTACCTCGATGTAACGGCTGCCGTCTGGTTCAGTCGTGGCTTTTACCGGCTCATCGATAAACTGTACGCGGGTGCCGACCGGCACATTTTCAAACAGGAATTTGATGTCGTCGTTACGCAGACGCACGCAACCGTGGCTGACGCGTAAGCCGACGCCGAAGTTAGCATTGGTGCCGTGGATGGCGTACAGGCGACCGATATACAGCGCGTACAGGCCCATCGGGTTATCCGGACCTGCCGGAACAACAGCTGGCAGCGGTTCGCCCGCAGCGCGGTATTCCGCATGCATTTTTGCCGTTGGCGTCCAGGTTGGGCCCGCTTTTTTACGTTCTACTTTGGTGGTCCAGTTGATTGGCGTGTCTTTGCCCAACTGGCCAATACCGATCGGCAGAACAATAACGGTGTTGGTGCCTTTCGGGTAGTAGTACAGACGCATTTCAGCGCTGTTAATAACAATACCTTCATGCACGGTATCCGGCAGGATCAATTGCTGAGGTATGTTCAGTACGGTGCCGCCCTTCGGCAGGAAGGTATCCACGCCCGGGTTGGCTTCCAGCATATTAGACAGACCCATCTGATACTCCGCCGCAAAATACTCCAGCGGTTGGGTGTTGCCTTCAGGAATAGTGATGACCTGGTTTTGGCCGATCAAACGGCTGCCATCGGTAGGCAGCGGGTACGTGACGGCAGAAGCGGTGTTACAAAAACCAACTATTGCGAGTGCCGCCGCGAAAAGCGTTGTTAATTTCATATTCATGTTCATGTATGCGAGATTCAGTGCCAGGCAGGCTAGTGGGTTGAGATTTATGTAGTGTTGGGCACGCATTATATGTGCAATCTGAGCAACAAGGAATTCGGATGTGTACTAAATCACATTTTTTTCCTTTTGCTTTCACTTTATCCCTTCAGCATCAAGGCGCGATCTTATTGCAGACTTATGGCATAATAAGCGGTTCGTCACATATTTCTTTCTCTTTCAGGATACGCCAGTGTTAGTTTCCAGCAACGTCACCATGCAGTTCGGCAGTAAGCCGCTGTTTGAAAATATTTCCGTCAAATTTGGCGGCGGCAACCGTTACGGCCTGATTGGCGCGAACGGTAGCGGTAAATCCACTTTTATGAAAATTCTCGGCGGCGACCTCGAACCGACGCTGGGCAACGTTTCCCTCGATCCGAACGAGCGTATTGGTAAGCTGCGTCAGGATCAGTTCGCCTTTGAAGAGTTCACCGTGCTTGACACCGTGATCATGGGTCACGGTGAACTGTGGGAAGTAAAGCAGGAGCGCGATCGCATTTACGCCCTGGCCGAAATGAGCGAAGAAGACGGCTATAAAGTTGCTGACCTTGAAGTTCAGTATGGCGAAATGGACGGCTACTCTGCGGAAGCGCGTGCGGGTGAATTGCTGCTGGGCGTAGGTATTCCGGTAGAACAGCATTATGGCCCGATGAGCGAAGTCGCCCCCGGCTGGAAGCTGCGTGTGCTTCTGGCACAGGCGCTGTTCTCTAACCCCGACATTCTGCTGCTCGACGAACCAACGAACAACCTGGATATCGACACCATCCGCTGGCTGGAGCAGACGCTGAACGAGCGTGACAGCACCATGATCATCATTTCGCACGACCGTCACTTCCTGAACATGGTCTGTACGCACATGGCTGATCTGGACTACGGCGAACTGCGTGTTTATCCGGGTAACTACGACGAATATATGACGGCGGCAACCCAGGCGCGTGAACGTCTGCTGGCCGATAACGCCAAGAAGAAAGCGCAGATTGCCGATCTGCAATCCTTCGTCAGCCGCTTTAGCGCCAACGCATCTAAATCTCGTCAGGCGACTTCTCGTGCGCGTCAGATTGATAAGATCAAGCTTGACGAAGTGAAGGCGTCCAGCCGTCAGAATCCGTTCATCCGCTTCGAACAGGATAAGAAACTGTTCCGTAACGCGCTTGAAGTGGAAGCGCTGACGAAAGGTTTTGATGAAGGTCCGTTGTTTAAAAACTTTAACCTGCTGCTGGAAGTCGGTGAGAAAATTGCCATTCTGGGTGCCAACGGCGTGGGTAAATCAACCATGCTGAAAACGCTGGTCGGCGAATTACAGCCGGATAACGGTACCGTGAAATGGTCTGAAAACGCCCAGGTTGGTTACTACGCGCAGGATCACGAGTACGAATTCGAAAACGATCTGACGGTCTTCGAGTGGATGAGTCAGTGGAAACAGGAAGGCGACGATGAGCAGGTAGTACGTAGCTTCCTTGGTCGCTTGCTGTTCAGCCAGGACGATATCAAGAAACCTGCTAAAGTGCTGTCCGGTGGTGAAAAAGGACGCATGCTGTTCGGTAAGCTGATGATGCAGAAACCGAATATCCTGGTAATGGATGAACCGACCAACCACCTGGATATGGAATCTATCGAATCGCTGAACATGGCGCTGGAAATGTACCAGGGCACGCTGATCTTCGTTTCTCACGACCGTGAGTTCGTCAGTTCGTTGGCAACCCGCGTGATTGAAATTACGCCGGAACGCGTAATCGACTTCACCGGTAACTACGAAGATTACCTGCGTAGCAAGGGCGTCGAATAATTTTCCCGTCGTCTTTCGTGTTACAGGTGTGTTGGCTGCACCTGTACACCCCGGTCACTTACTTGTGTAAGCTTGCGGGGATTTACAGGCTGGCCGCCTTCCTGTAACGCGAAATACTTAGGGAAACTTGTGTAAGTTACAAATTAAATAATCCCCAGCGCACGCTTGCCATGGATATTCAAATCATCCAGCGTGAAGCGTCCTTCCCAGTGAGTTTCATAATCCTCGCGTGGGAAATCACCCGGCGATACGCCTTTTTCCAGCGCGGCCTTCACTTTATGGGCGTAGGCCAGATTCTTTTCGCACATCGGTGCGGCAGGGATGTACATCACGTTGCCCCAACCCTGCTGATTTTCTACCGGCGCGACGGAGTGGATCACATCGCAATGCCACCAGACGGAGTCTCCGGCGTCCAGTTGCGGAATGCTGGTTAACGCTTCAATCAGCAGCGGATGCCATTGCGCAGAAATCGGCAGAACTCTGCCGGGTGCTACGCCGCAAAGTTCATCTTCCGGCACATCGTCAAGCAATGGACGTAACAGTACCCAGGCCATCGCTTCAGGGATAGGGACCACGTGCAACAACCCCTGACCTGGCAGCATATCAGAGAGAGCAGTCCAGCCCTGGAAGGTACGGAATACTGAACATTTGGTGGTGTTATCCACCGTGTACTCTTCTACTTCAGTGCGATGCGCGGCCTGCCACGGATCGTAGTCTTCCAGCTTGCCATTGAAAACATTAGCAAAGACCTGCTGATATGCCGGCAGAAGCCAGCGTTCCAGCGCACCGGAATCCGTATGCGCGCCCAGCCCTTTGGACGTTGTTCCCGGTGGACGACGGCGTATGCGGTCGGGGTAGATAACGCTGACATCCGGGTTAAACCATTGCTTACCTTCACCTGCAAATGTCCAAAGACGGTTGAGAAATGACTGCGCATTTGCCATTTCTTCACTCTGACGGGCCTGCATCTGCGCCTGGGACCAGTAGATGGGGTAGATTTCAGGTCGCGACGCGCTCAGGGTACCAAAGAAATTATCGCCCGGTCCTTGGTAAACGTCGTCAAAATGGTTGCGGTCCAGATAGTCCAGCATTGACCTATCCCAATCGAGGGCTTGTTCGCGAGAGAAATGGCCTTTAATGACCGCGCATCCGCGACGCTTAATTTCTTCACGCTGCTCAGTACTCACGCGACCCGCCTTGATATCCGCATAGGACAACACAGGCCATACCGGAGAGCCTTGCGCTTTGAGGTCGTTGATTTCCGCCACGCGATTGGCAATGGCCTCGCTCAACTGATTGAAAATCAACTGAACATCTCCAAGCTGTTCACGCAATTGCTTTTTCATCTGCCGGATTGCCGCTTTGTGATCGGTGGGCAACGTGTCGCTGGTAAAAGTAAAAGCCATATCCACCTCGCATTAACTTTCATTCGAAACTCATTAAGCTTACAGGTGATAATATAAGTTAAAATTTAGTTAACGCAAGTTTAAAATTTGATGGTGTGAGAAACATGAAAAAGCGTGGAAACCGGGGCAAGGGGATACCCCGGTTGGGCAGGATTAGCAATTAAAAGGGGAAGTGTTATCCAGCACCGCCTGAATCACGTTCAGCGCGCCCTGATGGTTATTGTCGTCGGTCTGATAGCGTGCAATCGATTTGATACTCTCTGCCGCGTTGGCCATGGCGAAAGAGTAGCGCGCCATTTTCAGCATTTCTGCGTCGTTGCCGCTATCGCCAATGGCGACCACGTTTTGCGGGGACAGGTTCCAGCGCTTTAGCAGACGGCTGATTCCGTTGGCTTTATGCAAACCTGGAATGATCAGGTCGATAAACCCAAAGCCGCTGGTGACGGGCTTCATTATACCGTCAAGGGCAGAATGAAGGTGATCGATCACTAATGGGATTTGTTGGTCCGGTAAATTCAGCGAGAACTTGAACAGCACATCATCGATGTCCTGATAATCCTTCACGGGTTTCAGGCGATGGTAGTGTTTTGACATCAATGCGACAAAGGACTCGGGGGCATTTTCGCTAACGTAGGCGCTTTGCAGGCCGCAAGCCACAAAGTTGAGATGCGTATCTTTGAGCAGTTCGCCAATGACAATGCGGGATTCGTGGCGGGTCAGCTCACCGTGAAACAGCTGTTTGCCATGTTCAAAGACTAACGCCCCGTTCTCGGCAACAAAAGAGATCTCATCTTTGAGTTCCGGGAAAAAGGAGATCAGTTGGTAATACTGATTGCCGCTGGCCACGACAAATTCAATATCCCGTTTTTTTAGTTCCTGATACTGCGCCATAAAACGTGCATGATCGTATTTTTTGGCGTCGTCGAGAAAAGTTCCGTCCATATCGGTGACGATAACTTTGATGGTCATACTTGCTCCTGGCTCATAACTGCGACCAGAAACATTTTAATAACAATGTGAGCTAAAGCACAAATTTATTTCATTCGAAAGAAGAATACCCGGCAAGCGAAATGCCGCCGGGTAAGGGGGATTACAGCATATGTTCAGTACGTGCGATGATATCGTCCTGCGCATCTGGAGACAGCGCGGTGAAGAAGGCCGAATAACCTGCTACACGGACCACCAGGTCACGATACTGATCCGGGTGCTTTTTGGCTTCCAGCAGCGTTTCACGGGAGACAATGTTGTACTGAATATGCCAGCCTTTGTGCTCTTCAAAGAAGGTACGCAGCAGGATCATCAGCTTTTGCTTATCGGATTCATTCTCCAGCGTGGCCGGGTTCAGCTTCTGGTTTAACAACACGCCGCCGAGGATTGAACCGGTCGGCAGTTTACCCACCGAGCCAATTACCGCTGTTGGGCCGAGATGGTCCGTTCCGGAAGCCGGGCTTGCGCCTTCTGCCAGCGGAGTGTGCGCCTTACGACCATCCGGTGTGGCCATCGTTGCCGCGCCAAACGGTACGTTTGCGGAGATCGATGAGGTACCCGCGTAGTAATTGCCGCCAACCGGGCCACGTCCGTAACGCGGATTATGATACTGTTTCAACTCATTGATATAGGTCTGATAAGCGCGGGCCAGCAGCGTATCAACGCTATCGTCATCGTTGCCGTATTTCGGTGCGCCGTTGATCAGCCGCTGGCGTAATTGTTCGTGGGTCAGACCGTCAAAATCGTCGGCCAGCGCGGCGGCCAGCTGTTGCTGACCGATAGCGCCTTGTTCAAAGACCAGTTTCTTCACCGCAGCCAGGCTGTTGCCGAGGTTGGCAATACCCACCTGCAAACCCGATACCCAGTCGTATTTCGCACCGCCTTGCTTAATGCTTTTCGCGCGTTCAATACAGTCATCTACCAGCGCAGAGCACAGAATATCGTGTACGTTCTCTTCCAGCATGGTGTCGACAACATACTCAATTTCGATAGATTTACGCGTGTAGTAGCGAATCTGCGCATCCCAGGCATCCATCACTTCGTCGAAATTGTTGAAGTTACCAGCCGAGAGCGCTTTTTCCTGTGGCAGAAATACTTTACCGCTGGTGGCATCGCGACCACCTTCCAGCGCTGCCAGCATCACGCGGGCAAAGTTAATAAAGCTCATACCGGTACAGCGGTAGCCCCATTTGCCGCCAACGGCGGTTTCGATGCAACCAATGGCCGCATAGTCATAGGCGTCCTGCGGTTCAATGCCAAGCTTAATGAATTCAGGTATGACGATTTCGTCGTTATTAAAGGCAGGCATCCCGAAGCCGCAGCGGATCACCTGTACACAGGCATCCAGGAAATCATTACTCATCCCTGCATGATAACGCACGCTCAGGTTTGGCTGAGTAGAACGCAGGCGGCCGCAGGATTCCAGAATGGCGTAGGAGAGCGGATTGACGGCATCCATTGCCTGACCGTTAACCAGGTTTTGGCCACCAATGGTCACGTTCTGATACAGCGGGCTACCCGCCGAGGCTTTCGAATGGGAGCCGGAGCGGATTTTGTTCACTTCCAGCAGTTTCAGCCAGCAGCTGTGCAGCAGCTCAATGGCGTGCTCACGATCGAGGCTTTGGTTCAGTTCTACGTCACGACGGTAGAACGGATAGAGGTACTGATCCATGCGACCAAACGACACTGAGTGACCATTTGATTCAATTTGCAGGATCAACTGGATGAAATAGCACAACTGCAGCGCCTGCCAGAACGTTTTTGGCGGCTCATGGGCGATCACATCGCAGTTGTCCGCCATGGTCAGCAGTTCATCACGACGACTGGCGCGAGTTTCCGTGGCCGCCATTTTACGTGCCAGCGCGGCAAAGCGCTCAATGTGCAGACTGACGGCCTCCAGCACGATATCAATCGCTTTCAGAAACTGATCGCCATGGAGGTCTTCCAGACAAGTCAGATTGATGCGGGAACGACGTTCATCAACTTTGTGGCGCAGGCCGTCGAGACCTTTTTCCAGCAGCAGCGGGAAGTTTACCGCCAGGTGTGCATCACCAGAGGTCATGTTACCTTCAGCTTTGATAATGCCGGTTTCCAGCAGCCCTTTCTGCTCGTCAGTAAACATCCCGTAGCAGCGATCCTGCACGGTCTGACCACGCCACCATGGACACACCTCGTGCAACACGCGTTTGTTCTCTTCGCTTACCGCAAAGCCCGCGCCCGGCCTGTCGGCGAGGTCATCGATCTCTTTTTCAATCCACGATACGGTGTATTCCGGGAAGATTGGCGCGGCACGCACTTCGCTTGCCTGGTTACCAATGATCAGTTCGTCATGCTTGATCCAGATGGTGCGTTCCGCCAGATGATGGGCCAGCGAAAGCGCGCGGCGAACCGGGATAGGTTTATCCAGATGCTGTTGATACATCTCGGTATAGTGCTGGGCGCGCTCGGTACAAACCGGCGGCTTCACGATGTGGATCAGGGCCGTTTTATGCGCTTTGATACGGTCGCTGAGTGTGTCCAGTTTCAGAGTGGTCATGGCGATTATCCTCGTAGGGTCGCGGTTAAACCTTTCAGGCTGGCGTACTGCTGGGCAAATTCGAGCAGCGCAGGCGCATCAAGCGGTTTATCCGGTGCGTTGTAGGGTTGACTGAGTAAGTGGTATTTGTTGATGCCCAGCGTGTGGTAGGGCAAAAAATGGATCTCATCGACGTGAAGCTCGTCGGCAGCAAAATCGGTAATGGCCTGAATAGCGGCTTCGTCAGCGTTGAACCCCTGAATCAGGGGGACGCGGATAACCATTTTTTTACCGGCGGCGGCCAGTTTTTTCAGATTTTCTAGTACGCGAGAGGCGCTGCCATCGGTCCACTGTTTAAACGGCGCGTCGGCGACATGTTTTAAATCGGCCAGGAACAGGTCGACGTCAGGTAATGACGGTTCAATATACTTCCACGGGACATGCAGACAGGTTTCAACCGCTGTATGAATACCTGCATCGTGGCTGGCTTTGAGCAGCGCTGCCGCCAGTTCTGGCTGCATAAAGGGTTCACCGCCAGACAGGGTGAGACCCCCGCCGCTGCGATCGTAAAACGGTTTATCACGCACTACGGTCGCCATGATGTCGTCCACGCTTTTTTCCTCTCCGCAGACGGTCAGCGCCTGGGTTGGACAGCAGTGGGTCAGCGCCGTGAGCGCATCATCGGTCAGTTTTTCGCGATGAATCAGCAATCCACTCAGCGCGCGTTCAATCACCTTCGGTGCGGCCTGAGCACAGAGATCGCAACCGTCGAGGCACAAACGCGCGTCATAGAGCAGATCCTGCGTGCGGGCGCGGCTTTCCGGATTCTGGCACCACCGACAGCCCAGAGAGCATCCCTTAAGGAACACTACAGTACGGATACCGGGACCATCATGTGTGGAATAGCGCTGGATATTGAAAATCATAAGCGGCCTCTCATCTTTCGTATAAAGATTAAATTACTTTCGAATGAAAGTTATATTGACGTACGTCAACTAACCGTGAGGTTTCGCCGTGCTACCTTTTATTCATGCTAATTATTCGTTTGAGGAAAGGTTATGGAACTCTATTTAGATACGTCTGACGTTGACGCGGTAAAAGCTCTGGCGCGGGTTTTTCCGCTGGCAGGGGTGACCACTAACCCAAGCATTGTGGCGGCAGGTAAGCAGACGCTGGACGTGTTACTGCCGCAACTGCAGGAAGCGATGGGAGGGCAAGGACGCCTGTTTGCTCAGGTAATGGCGACCACCGCCGAAGGCATGGTCAGCGATGCGCGTAAGCTGCGGGCAATCATTGCGGATATCGTGGTCAAAGTGCCGGTCACGGCAGAAGGTCTGACGGCCATTAAATTGCTGAAAGAAGAAGGGATCCCGACGTTGGGTACCGCGGTATACGGCGCTGCTCAAGGGCTATTAGCTGCGCTTGCGGGGGCCGAATACGTTGCGCCATACGTTAACCGTGTGGATGCGCAGGGGGGGGACGGCATTCAGACGGTGACCGATCTGCAGACCTTACTGAAAATGCATGCCCCGCACGCCAAAGTACTGGCCGCCAGTTTTAAAACGCCGCGTCAGGCGCTGGATTGCCTGCTGGCAGGCTGCGAGTCCATCACGCTGCCGCTGGATGTCGCTCAGCAGATGATTAGCTCTCCGGCCGTTGATGCTGCCGTAGCGAAGTTCGAGCACGACTGGCAGAGCGCATTTGGACGCACTTCTCTGTAAGTTTGTTTTGCCGGATGGCGGCTAACACCTTATCCGGCCTACACAATGCGCTGTTGTAGGCCTGATTGGAGGCATTAGCATCGCCCTCTGGCAATAGTGTGGTGCCGACGATTTCTCTGCTAACTCCCGCAGACCTCACAGGTGGGATTGCGCATCAGCTTCATTTCGCGAAACTGGCAGGTCATGGCGTCGTACATGACGATTTTTCCTGACGCCGGTTTACCGTAGTTAGCCAGCAGCTTAATGGCTTCCATCGCCTGTAACGAGCCGATCACGCCGATCAGCGGGGCCATCACTCCGGCCTCTACGCAGGTCAGGGCGTTTTCACCGAACAGACGGCTCAGGCAACGGTAGCAGGGCTCTCCTTCCTGGTAGGTAAATACGGTAATTTGTCCTTCCATGCGAATTGCCGCACCGGAAACCAGCGGAACCCTGGCGGCGAAGCATCCGGCATTCAACTGATTGCGGATGCTGACGTTATCCGTACAGTCCAGCACCAAATCGTGTTCGGTAATAAGCGTGTGAATCTCGCTCTCGTCCAGCAGCGCATTCACCGGTGTAATGGCGATATAAGGGTTAATCCGCGCCAGTGCGTCGCGGGCGGATAGCACTTTTGGCTGTCCAACGGTCGCATCGCTGTGCAGCGTCTGGCGCTGGAGGTTCGACACGGAGACCGTGTCAAAGTCGAGCAAGGTTAAATGCCCGACGCCAGCGCCTGCAAGGTACTGAGTTGCTGCACATCCCAGTCCCCCCACACCAACGACCAGTACCCGCGCCTCCTTGAGCGCTTCCTGACCTTCGAAATCGAAGCCGCGCAGAATGATTTGCCGGTTATAGCGCATCATCTCCTGGTCGCTGAGTTCTGCCATTACAGGCCTCCAAACAGTGCGTTAAACGGCTCGACCTCAACCCATTCGCCGGCTTCGACGTTACCGCGATCGCGCTCCAGCACGATAAAACAGTTACCCTGGCTAAAAGAGCTAAAAATATGCGAGCCCTGGTGCCCGGTAGTGGTGACTTCCAGTTCGCCTTCAGCGGTACGCTGCAATACACCGCGCTGAAAATCCAGACGGCCAGGTGTTTTCTTCAGGCGTGAAGCGGTGCGCACGCGCTGGCGAGGCGGTAGTCCACAGGCGGTGTTGCCGCTCAGTTTCGCCAGGAGCGGTTGTACCAGTTGATAGAAGGTGAGGGCCGCAGACACTGGATTACCCGGCAGACCGCAAAACCAGCTGTTGCTCAGTTTGCCAAACGCGAACGGTTTGCCCGGTTTGATAGCCAGCTTCCAGAAGGCAATTTCTCCCAGCTCTTCCAGAATAGTTTTAGTGTAATCCGCTTCGCCTACTGAAACGCCGCCGGAACTGATGACGACATCGGCCTGGCTGTCGGCTTCGATAAACGCGGCACGCAGCGCGTTGGGATCGTCGCGAATAATCCCCAGGTTGATCACTTCGCAGCCTAACTGTTGCAGCATCAGGTGAACGGTCAGACGGTTAGTGTCATAAATCTGCCCGTCTCCCAGCGGCTGACCTGGCAACTGCAGTTCATCACCGGTGGAGAACAGCGCCACGCGGACTTTGCGCACAACGGGAGCATCGGCAACACCGAGCGAAGCCAGAACGGGAAGCTCGGCGGTTGTCAGGCGAGTCCCGGCGGGAAACACCACCGCGCCGTTTGCAATATCTTCACCGCGCAGACGAATATTTTGCCCGCGGCGGACTTCGGCGGTAAAACGCACCCCGTCGTCAGTTTGTTCCGTTTGCTCCTGCATCACCACTGCTTCACAACCAGCAGGCACCGGGGCGCCGGTCATAATACGGATGCAGGTTCCCGCAGGCCACTCGCCATGGAAAGGCTGACCGGCAAAGGCTTTACCCGCCACAGCAAGCGGCTGATCAGATTGTAAATCGGCTAATCGTACCGCATAGCCATCCATTGCCGAGTTATCGAATCCCGGTACATCAATGGGGGAGACAACGTCGGTGGCCAGAATGCGGCCAAAGCATTGAACCAGCGGCAGCGTTTCGACGGCGGTGAGCGGGGTAATACGCGAAAGCATCTGAGAGAGAGCCGTTTCAAGCGGCATCAGTCCGGCGGTAAATTCCATGAGAAGACTCCTGCGGGGCAAAATCGAATCTGCTCATTATGTCAGAAAATGGACGCGGGCAGTATGCTACCTCAGGCTTAGAATCAGATCTGGTAAAGGTTTTGTGTCAGGGATAGCGCAGCAAGAAGAATGCAGTATAGACTCAATATTTCCGCTCATTTTTCCCTGGGGGCTAAATGGCTAATATTATTCCAGACGCAATTCGACGACAGGTGGAGGCCGCCAGTGCGTGCATCCGCCAGATTTTCGAGGGGAATCTCATTGCCCTTCATTTGTATGGCTCTGCGGTTGAAGGCGGCTTAAAACCCCAAAGCGACATTGATTTATTGGTCACCCTGCGTGAACCCATAAATGCCCGACAAAGAAAAAAACTGATGCAGGATTTGCTGACCATTTCAGCGCCTCCCGGCACCTCCGGGCCATATCGTGCGTTGGAAGTGACCGTTGTTCTGCACTCGCAGATCGTGCCGTGGCGATTTCCACCGGCGAGAGAAATGCAGTTTGGCGAATGGCTGCGTGATGATATTCGCGCTGGCGTGTTTGAACCGGCAATGGTGGATGCTGATCTTTCTATTCTGCTGACCCAGGCCCGGCGCGCCAGCGTACCGCTGTTCGGTGAACCGGCTGAGACGTTATTTAACGTCATTCCGTTTAGCGATGTATTGCAAACATTTCGGCATATCCTTGAGATGTGGCAGAAACCGGCTGATTTAGAGGGGGACGAGCGTAATATCATCCTTGCTCTGGCACGTATCTGGTATAGCGTGGTTACGGGTAATATTGTCGCTAAAGATGAGGCCGCATCCTGGCTTCTGCCGCAATTACCCGCTGAGCATGCTGATTTGCTGCAAGCGGCGCGTGCGGAATATCTGGGGTTAACCAAACATAACTGGGCAGCGTGTATGCCGTCTGTAGAACGCTTTGTGTTTTATGCAAAAAAACAGATTACCGATCGGCTTGAATAATTTAGCACCAATGTCGAGAGATCTCCTTTCCGTTAAACACATCTGAATGACCTGATGAGACGGGGTGTGAGGTGCGGGCCTTTACCTTTACATGACGTCTGCATCTTTCTATATTCAAAAATCGAATCAATAAGTCACCGAAATTCTGATATTTATAACCCCCCGGTACCCGCCACCTAATGGACGAATAAAATGGGTAAAGCAGTCATTGCAATTCACGGCGGCGCAGGGGCTATCACCCGCGCGCTACTGAGCCAGGAGCAAGAATTGCGTTATATACAGGCGCTGTCGGATATCGTTGAAACCGGCCAGCGGATGCTTGAAGACGGTCGTAGCGCACTGGATGTGGTCACCGAAGCCGTGCGTTTGTTGGAAGAGTGTCCGTTGTTTAATGCCGGAATTGGCGCGGTGTATACCCGTGATGAAACCCATGAACTGGACGCCTGTGTGATGGACGGTAATACGCTAAATGCGGGAGCCGTCGCCGGGGTTAGCCATCTGCGCAATCCAATTCTCGCGGCTCGCCTGGTGATGGAGCACAGCCCCCACGTCATGATGATAGGTGAAGGGGCTGAAAACTTTGCCATTGCGCAGGGTATGGAGCGCGTTTCGGCGGATATTTTCTCGACGCCAGAACGCTACGCTCAACTGCTGGCAGCGCAATCGGCGGGTGAAACGGTGCTGGATCATAGCGCGACCCCGCTGGATGAAAACAACAAAATGGGTACTGTGGGTGCGGTCGCGCTGGATATGTTTGGCAATCTGGCGGCGGCAACATCGACCGGCGGGATGACCAACAAATTACCGGGTCGGGTAGGTGACAGTCCGCTGGTCGGCGCTGGCTGCTATGCCAATAACGCAAGTGTGGCCGTTTCCTGCACCGGAACCGGTGAAGTCTTTATTCGTGCGCTGGCGGCGTATGACATTGCGGCGTTGATGGACTATGGCGGCCTGAGTTTATCGGAGGCGTGCGAACGCGTAGTAATGGAAAAATTACCGGCGCTCGGCGGTAGCGGCGGTTTAATTGCCGTCGATCACGAGGGCAACGTCGCCTTGCCGTTTAACAGCGAAGGCATGTACCGTGCCTGGGGATATGCAGGCGATACGCCAACCACCGGTATTTATCGGGAAAAAGGAGATACCGTTGCCACACAGTGATGAGCTTGACGCCAGCGACGTGCTGGCAGTCAGCAACCTGAACATTGTCTTTGAGCAGGAGCAGCAGCGCATCAGTGCGGTGCGTAATCTGTCATTTCGCCTGAAGCGTGGTGAAACGCTGGCGATAGTGGGCGAATCCGGTTCAGGAAAGTCGGTAACAGCCTTGTCGCTGATGCGTTTGATTGAACAGTCAGGCGGCGAGGTGAGCTGCGATGAAATGCTCCTTCGACGCCGTAACCGACAGGTTATTGAGCTGGGTGAACAGAGCGCGTCGCGGATGCGTCACGTGCGTGGCGCGGATATCGCCATGATCTTCCAGGAGCCCATGACATCGCTTAATCCGGTATTTACCGTGGGTGAGCAGATTGCTGAGTCAATCCGTTTGCATCAGGGGGCCAGCCACGAAGAGGCGATGGTGGAAGCGAAACGGATGCTCGACCAGGTGCGTATTCCTGAGGCGAAGGCTATTTTATCGCGTTATCCGCACCAGCTTTCTGGCGGCATGCGCCAGCGGGTAATGATCGCCATGGCGCTATCGTGTCGCCCTGCGGTTTTAATTGCCGATGAACCGACTACCGCGCTGGATGTCACTATTCAGGCACAGATCCTGCAACTGATAAAAGTGTTGCAGCAGGATATGTCGATGGGAGTGATCTTTATTACCCACGATATGGGCGTCGTAGCGGATATTGCCGATCGCGTGCTGGTGATGTATCAGGGCGAGGCGGTAGAAACCGGCAGCGTTGAGCAGATTTTTCACGCTCCCCAGCATCCTTACACCAAAGCGCTGCTGGCAGCCGTGCCGCAGCTTGGGGCGATGACTGGACAAGCGTACCCGCGCCGGTTTCCACTCATTTCGTTACACGATCCCAGCCATGTAGAACCACAGACTGAACAGGATACCGTGGTTGAAGGCGAGCCTATTTTGCAGGTACGTAATCTGGTGACGCGTTTTCCGCTGCGCAGCGGCATTCTTAATCGGGTGACCCGCGAGGTGCATGCGGTGGAAAACGTCAGCTTTGACCTGTGGCCCGGAGAGACGCTCTCGCTGGTGGGGGAGTCAGGCTGCGGGAAATCCACCACCGGTCGGGCGCTGCTACGTCTGGTCGAGTCTCAACGCGGGGAGATTGTTTTCAACGGACAGCGTATCGATACCCTGGCCGCCAGTAAGCTACAGCCGCTGCGTCGGGATATTCAATTTATCTTCCAGGACCCCTATGCTTCGCTCGATCCGCGTCAGACCGTGGGATATTCCATTTTAGAACCGCTGCGGGTGCATGGGCTACTGCAAGGCGATGCGGCGGCAAAACGGGTTGCATGGCTGCTGGAACGCGTAGGATTGCTCCCTGAGCATGCCTGGCGCTATCCGCATGAGTTTTCCGGTGGGCAGCGTCAGCGGATCTGTATTGCCCGGGCGCTGGCGCTCAATCCCAAGGTGATTATTGCCGATGAGTCAGTCTCGGCGCTGGATGTCTCAATTCGCGGGCAAATTATCAACCTGTTGCTCGACCTCCAACGAGAAATGGGGATTGCGTACCTGTTTATTTCCCACGATATGGCGGTGGTGGAGCGGATCAGTCATCGGGTGGCGGTGATGTACCTTGGGCAAATCGTCGAGATCGGCACCCGACGCGCGGTGTTTGAAAATCCGCAGCATCCGTACACCCGCAAACTGATGGCGGCAGTCCCGGTCGCCGATCCCTCACATCACCGGCCCCAGCGCGTGCTGTTGTCGGATGATATCCCCAGTAATATCCGCAAACGCGGTGAAGAGATTTCCCCCGTTTCACTCCAGCAAGTTGGCCCGGGGCATTATGTTGCGCGTCCGCAACCAGAAAATGCGCTTTCGCGTTTATAACAGGCAGGCAGGGTTTAAGGAGAATAACATGACAAAAATTGTTGCTCGAAAATGGCTGGTTGCTGTGGGAGTGGCCTCTGCGCTGGCCGCCACACCTGGCTGGGCCGCCAAAGATGTAGTAGTGGCGGTAGGATCCAATTTCACCACCCTCGATCCCTACGACGCAAACGACACGTTGTCGCAGGCGGTAGCGAAGTCGTTTTACCAGGGGCTGTTTGGCCTTGATAAAGAGATGAAGCTGAAAAATGTGCTGGCGGAGAGTTATACGGTTTCTGATGATGGCCTGACTTATACCCTTAAGCTGCGACAGGGTGTGAAGTTTCAGGACGGCACCGACTTCAACGCCGATGCGGTTAAAGCTAACCTCGACCGGGCCAGCAACCCGGAAAACCATCTGAAACGCTACAACCTGTATAAGAATATCGATAAAACCGAGGTCGTCGATCCGTCGACGGTGAAGATAACGCTGAAGCAGCCGTTCTCTGCATTTATCAATATTTTGGCGCACCCGGCTACGGCGATGATCTCTCCCGCCGCGCTGGAGAAATACGGCAAGGAGATCGGTTTCCATCCCGTGGGGACCGGGCCGTATCAGCTTGAGACCTGGAATCAGACGGATTTTGTAAAGGTTAAGAAGTTCGCGGGTTACTGGCAGCAAGGGCTGCCAAAGCTGGATACGATTACCTGGCGTCCGGTGACCGACAACAACACGCGTGCGGCAATGCTGCAGACCGGGGAAGCGCAGTTTGCCTTTCCGATCCCTTACGAGCAGGCGGCGCTACTGACGAAGAATAAAAACCTGGAACTGGTGGCCAGTCCGTCTATTATGCAGCGTTACATCAGCATGAACGTCACGCAAAAACCGTTCGATAACCCGAAGGTGCGTGAAGCGCTGAATTATGCCATCAACCGTCAGGCGCTGGTGAAAGTGGCGTTTGCCGGTTATGCGACGCCAGCAACCGGCGTTCTCCCTCCGTCGATCGCCTATGCGCAAAGCTATACGCCATGGCCATACGACCCGGCAAAAGCGCGCGAACTGCTGAAAGAAGCGGGTTATCCGAACGGTTTTACCACCACGCTATGGTCTTCTCATAACCATAGTACCGCGCAAAAAGTGCTGCAATTTACCCAGCAGCAACTGGCGCAGGTGGGCGTTAAGGCTCAGGTGACGGCGATGGATGCCGGTCAGCGCGCGGCGCAAGTCGAAGGTAAAGCGCAGAAAGAGAGCGGGGTACGCATGTTCTACACCGGCTGGTCTGCCTCTACGGGTGAAGCAGACTGGGCGCTGTCACCGCTGTTTGCATCTCAAAACTGGCCGCCAACGCTGTTTAATACGGCGTTCTACAGCAATAAGCAGGTGGACAGTGATTTAGCGGCAGCGTTGCAAACCAACGATCCGGCCCAGAAAGCGAAGCTGTACAAGGATGCGCAGGATATTATCTGGAAAGAGTCGCCGTGGATCCCACTGGTAGTGGAACAACTGATTTCGGCGCACAACACCAGATTGACCGGGTTCTGGATCATGCCGGATACCGGATTTAGCTTTGATGATGCGGATTTAAAATAAGCTATTCATCCGGCCCCGCCACACAGGGGCCGGCGAAGGGAGTGTGATGCTTAACTATGTTTTCAAGCGCCTGCTGGGGTTGATTCCAACTCTGTTGATTGTAGCGGTGCTGGTATTTTTATTTGTTCACCTGCTACCAGGCGATCCGGCCCGGCTGATTGCCGGACCGGAGGCTGATGCTGAGGTGATCGAACTGGTGCGTCAGCAGTTGGGTCTGGACCAGCCGCTGCATATTCAGTTCTGGCATTACATTACTAACGTGTTGCAAGGCGATTTTGGAACCTCAATGGTTTCTCGTCGCCCGGTCTCCGAAGAGATAGCCAGTCGTTTTATGCCATCGCTATGGCTGACCATTGCCAGCATGGCGTGGGCGGTGTTATTCGGCATGACGGCAGGGATCATTGCTGCTGTATGGCGTAATCGTTGGCCGGACAGATTGAGTATGACGCTCGCCGTCACCGGGATCTCTTTCCCGGCGTTTGCGCTCGGCATGCTGCTCATGCAGATATTCTCCGTTGAGCTTGGCTGGTTGCCCACCGTTGGCGCTGATACCTGGCGGCACTATATCCTCCCGTCTATTACCCTGGGTGCGGCGGTGGCTGCGGTGTTAGCCCGGTTTACCCGCGCTTCGTTTGTCGATGTGCTCAGTGAAGACTATATGCGTACCGCGCGGGCCAAAGGGGTGAGTGAAACCTGGGTGGTGTTAAAACATGGTTTGCGCAATGCGATGATCCCGGTGGTCACCATGATGGGGCTACAGTTTGGCTTTTTGCTTGGCGGCTCAATTGTCGTTGAGAAGGTGTTTAACTGGCCAGGGCTTGGGCGGCTGTTGGTGGACTCAGTCGAAATGCGCGACTACCCGGTGATTCAGGCCGAGGTGCTGTTGTTTTCTCTGGAGTTTATTCTTATTAACTTAGTGGTGGATGTGCTCTATGCCGCCATTAATCCGGCTATCAGGTACAAGTAAGGATGCGATTTTTTAACTGGCGCCGACAGGCGATTTTAAATGCGATGCCCCTTGTTAAGCCTGAGCAGATACGCACGCCGTGGCATGAATTCTGGCGTCGTTTCCGTCGCCAGCGCATGGCGATGTTAGCGGGGTTATTTGTCCTGCTGCTGATAATGGTGGCGATTTTTGCTCGCTGGTTAACGCCATTTGATGCCGAGAATTACTTCGATTATGACCGTCTGAATGACGGACCATCGATGCTGCACTGGTTCGGCGTTGACTCGCTGGGGCGGGATATTTTTAGCCGCGTGCTGGTGGGGGCGCAAATCTCGCTGGCGGCGGGGGTCTTTGCCGTATTTATTGGCGCGGCGATTGGCACCGTGCTGGGTCTGCTGGCGGGATACTACGAAGGCTGGTGGGATCGACTGATTATGCGTATCTGCGATGTGCTGTTCGCCTTTCCGGGCATTTTGCTGGCGATAGCCGTGGTCGCCGTGCTGGGCAGCGGCATTGCAAACGTGATTATTGCCGTGGCCATTTTCTCCATTCCGGCCTTCGCGCGGCTGGTGCGCGCAAATACGCTGGTGCTAAAGCAGCAGACCTTTATTGAATCCGCGCGCAGTATCGGCGCCAGCGATGCGACCATCATCTTCAACCATATCTTGCCGGGTACGGTTTCATCGATCGTGGTCTTTTTTACCATGCGTATTGGCACGTCGATTATCTCTGCCGCGAGCCTGTCATTTCTGGGATTGGGCGCGCAGCCGCCGACCCCGGAGTGGGGGGCAATGCTCAATGAAGCCCGCGCTGATATGGTTATCGCGCCGCACGTGGCGATTTTCCCGGCGGTGGCGATATTCCTGACGGTACTGGCGTTTAACTTACTGGGAGATGGTCTGCGCGACGCGCTGGACCCGAAAATTAAAGGATAAATCACAGGCCGGATAAGACGTAACGCTTATCCGGCCTACTGTTGGGTTGCGCTTATTTAAACGCGGGTGCCCCACAGATCGTATTCATCAGCGTTTTCGACCTTCACGCGAATGATATCGCCAGGTTTCACCTTGGTTTCGCCATTCAGGTATACCGCGCCGTCGATTTCCGGGGCGTCAGCCATGCTGCGGCCAATCGCGCCTTCTTCGTCAACTTCATCAACGATAACCAGAATTTCGCGGCCCACTTTTTCCTGCAAACGTTCAGCGGAGATTTGCTGTTGCAATTGCATAAAGCGGTTCCAGCGTTCCTCTTTCACCTCTTCCGGGATTTGGTCCGGCAGGTCATTGGCGCCAGCGCCTTCTACCGGGCTGTATTTAAAGCAGCCCACGCGGTCCAGACGCGCTTCCTTCAGGAAGTCGAGCAGCATCTGGAAGTCTTCTTCCGTTTCACCCGGGAAACCGACAATGAAGGTTGAGCGCAGCGTCAGTTCAGGGCAGATTTCACGCCACTGCTTGATGCGTGCCAGTTGTCTGTCCACGGAGCCTGGGCGTTTCATCAGCTTAAGAATACGCGGGCTGGCATGTTGCAGCGGGATGTCCAGGTACGGCAGGATTTTCCCTTCCGCCATCAGTGGGATCACGTCATCAACATGCGGGTAGGGGTAGACGTAATGCAGACGAGTCCAGATCCCCAGTTTTGATAACTGCTCGCACAGATCAACCATGCTGGTTTTGACCGGCTCGCCGTTATGGAAACCGGTGCGATGCTTCACATCCACGCCGTACGCGGAGGTATCCTGAGAAATGACCAGTATCTCTTTCACGCCCGCATCCACCAGACGTTTGGCTTCGCTGAGGACGTCGCCAATCGGACGGCTCACCAGATCGCCACGCATCGACGGAATAATGCAGAACGTGCAGCGGTGGTTGCAGCCTTCAGAAATTTTCAGATAGGCATAATGACGCGGAGTGAGCTTGACGCCCTGTTCAGGAACCAGGCTCAGGAACGGGTTGTGCTTTGGTTTGGGCACATAGTGGTGAACGTGCTCCAGAACCTGTTCGTAGCTATGCGGCCCGGTGATTTCCAGCACCTTCGGGTGGACTTCACGGATCTGATCGACTTTCGCGCCCAGACAGCCGGTGACGATCACCTTGCCGTTTTCGTTCAGCGCTTCGCCGATTGCTTCCAGCGACTCCTGAACCGCGCTGTCGATAAAGCCACAGGTGTTAACGATAACCATATCCGCGTCGTCGTAGCTTGGCACAACATCATAGCCTTCGGTACGAAGTTCGGTCAGGATGCGTTCAGAATCGACGAGGTTTTTCGGGCAGCCGAGGGAGACAAAGCCGATTTTCGGCTGGTGGGTTACATTGCTCATAGCGTAAAAATTGTTCAGTTATTGGAATATTCAGGGCACGGATTCTACAGAGTTCTGAATAAAAATTGTATCGCAATCTCATACCATCAGTCGCCACGCCCGGCGTGGAATTAAAGATTATTTGTAAATTGTGTTAATTTTCGGTGATGGATTGATCCTGGACACGACTTTGTTCAAAAAATGACCATACTATTAAGTTGCACCATAGTTGGAAAGAGGAGGAACAAAGTATGGTTGTTGACAGACTGAGAACCGATCTTCTCAACAAATTGATAAACGCCCGTGTCGAACTTGCCGCTTATCTGCTGTTGAGAAAAGCGAAAGGCTACATGTCAGTCAGCGAGAGCGATCGTCTGCGTGATAATTTTTTTGCACTGAATCGCGAATTGCACGAGCAATCACAGCTTCACGGTATGCATCTTGATCAGGAAGAGTGGAATGCCCTTCATCGTGCTGAAGGGGCGTTAGCCGCCGCCGCTGTTTGTCTTATGAGTGGACATCACGATTGTCCAACCTTTATCGCCGTTAACGCAGAGAAACTGGAAAACTGCCTGACAACGCTGACGCTAAGTATCCAGTGTTTGCAATCTTATCCAACGCTGGAACACGTCTGAATCAGGGGGAGGGCGCTCCCCCTTTTCGTTAAGATTATGTAAATGTGGCAGGATAATTCCCCTTGCTGGCTACGCTTTATGCAGAGCCATTAAGGAGGTGTTATGCGTCGACTCTTTCTCTGTGCTGTCCCACTCGCGCTATTTTCCTCTTATGCCGTCGCGGTAGAGGTGGAAGTGCTGCAAACGAAACTCGATCATCCGTGGTCGCTGGCGTTTTTACCCGACAATCGCGGTATGCTCATTACGCTTAAAGGCGGCCAGCTTCGACTTTGGCAGTCTGGGAAGGGGCTTTCCGACCCGCTGACCGGCGTACCCAAAGTCTGGGCGAATGGTCAGGGGGGATTGCTTGATGTGGCATTAGCACCGGATTTTAAACAATCCCGCCGGGTGTGGCTTAGCTTTGCTGAAGCTGACAGTGAAGGTAACGCCGGGACAGCGGTTGGTTACGGACGATTGAGCGACGATCTCAAACATCTGCAAGGGTTCCAGACCATTTTTCGCCAACAGCCGAAACTCTCCAGCGGAAACCATTTTGGCGGACGTATGGTTTTTGATGGCAACGGTTATCTGTTTATTGGTCTTGGTGAAAATAATCAACGTTCTACCGCACAGGATCTGGATAAGTTGCAGGGCAAGGTCGTACGACTGACCGATGAGGGAAAAATTCCGCCGGATAATCCGTTTGTGAAGAGGGCAGGAGCGCGGGCAGAGATTTGGTCATATGGTATCCGCAACCCGCAGGGGATGGCGATGAATCCCTGGAGCGATACGCTGTGGATCAATGAGCATGGTCCACGCGGGGGCGATGAAATCAATATCCCGGAGAAAGGGAAAAACTACGGCTGGCCGCTTGCGACCTGGGGCGTTAACTACAGTGGTCTTAAAATTCCCGAAGCAAAAGGCCCAATTGTTGCTGGAACAGAGCAACCCATCTTTTACTGGGAAAAGTCACCGGCGGTCAGCGGAATGGCTTTTTATAATAGCGATACCTTCCCACAGTGGCGGCAGAAGTTATTCATTGGCGCGTTGAAAGATAAAGAAGTGATCGTGCTGAGCGTCAAAGGGAATGCCGTCACCGAAGAGGGTCGTCTGTTGCAGGAAAGGGGACAACGGATCCGTGATGTGCGCGTCGGACCAGACGGGTACTTATACGTACTAACCGACGAGTCCGACGGGGAATTACTGAAAGTGAGTCCCTGATTTAGTTAGCTGACCGGGATCATTACGACTTTTTGAAACGCCGGACGTTCGGTCAGTTGCTGATACCAGTTCTCCAGATGTGGGCGCGGGGTCCAGCTCAGGCCAACGTTGAACAGGTTATAGATGAACGGCGCAACGGCGATATCGGCAGTGCCAAATTCAGCCCCGGAGAACCATGGCTGGTCCGCCAGCGCGTTATCCAGAATGGCAAACAGGTTATCGCACACCTGGCTACCCGCCTCGATTGCCGCCATGTCGCGTTTCTCGGCAGGGGTTCTGACCAGGCCAAACAAGATAACCCGATGCGCAGGGCTCAGCGTCTGGTTTGCCCAGTCCATCCATTTTTCACCGACGGCGCGCGCGGCCGGGGCGTCAATCCACAAACGCTTTTGTCCGTACTGAGCTGCCAGATAGCGGACAATGGTATTGGATTCCCACAGAACAACGTCCGTTTCATCATCGCGTAGTAGCGGGACCAGTCCGTTCGGGTTGAGTGCCAGATAGTTGGCATCGCGGTTACCGCCATGCTGTCCGCCCGCCAGAATTTGGTTATACGGCAGTTCCAGTTCCTCGAGCGTCCACAATACTTTTTTTACGTTGGTCGAGTTATTGCGACCCCACAGTGTAATCATAGTAACCCCGCAAATTAATTGAGCAGCTTTATGGCTGCTGATGCCATCTGACTAGCCCACATGGTGGGGTAAACCTAATATTTACGCAACAAAGTCTAAAAAAATCGTGCCAGGAGCAGCGCAGCGCGGTGTTATTGCATAAACTTTAAAAACTTTACCAACTTACGGTTTCTTTAAGCTCGTTAGTGCGTTATTACTCACCGCACTTATTTTACACGTCATCCATCAGACCTTTTCTGCATGGGTTGGCCAGGGTCGCCTGGCTGGTTTTGTGTAAACACGGTGTGGTATGACGTGGTTTTTTGGAATGGATACTCGGGTGGCATTTATGACGCAATACTTCTCTTCACTTCGCAGCTTTGCTGCAGGTTCTGCACTCTTAATCCTTTTGGCGCCGAGCGTACAGGCGGCGGAGCAACCAACGGCCCCACCGAGCGTCGACGCGCGCGCGTGGATCCTAATGGATTACGCCAGCGGTAAGGTACTGGCGGAAGGTAATGCTGATGAGAAACTGGATCCTGCCAGTCTGACTAAGATCATGACCAGCTATGTGGTCGGTCAGGCGCTGAAGGCCGGGAAAATTAACCTCAACGATATGGTCACCGTGGGCAAAGACGCCTGGGCGACCGGTAATCCGGCCCTGCGCGGTTCGTCTGTTATGTTCCTCAAGCCCGGCGATCAGGTTGCAGTGTCCGATCTGAACAAAGGCGTTATCATCCAGTCTGGTAACGATGCCTGTATCGCACTGGCTGATTACGTTGCGGGCAGCCAGGAATCCTTCATTGGTCTGATGAACGGCTACGCGAAAAAACTGGGGCTGACCAATACCACTTTCCAGACCGTGCATGGCCTGGATGCGGCAGGACAGTTCAGTACCGCACGTGATATGGCCCTGCTCGGGAAAGCGCTAATCCACGATGTACCGGAAGAGTACGCTATCCACAAAGAGAAAGAATTTACCTTTAATAAAATCCGCCAGCCGAACCGCAACCGTTTGTTGTGGAGCACCAACCTGAACGTGGACGGTATGAAAACCGGTACTACGGCTGGGGCGGGATACAACCTGGTTGCTTCCGCGACCCAGGGGGATATGCGGCTGATCTCCGTGGTGTTGGGGGCGAAAACCGACCGCATTCGTTTTAATGAGTCAGAAAAGCTGCTGACCTGGGGCTTCCGCTTCTTTGAAACCGTTACGCCGATTAAACCGGATGCCACTTTCGTGACGCAGCGCGTCTGGTTTGGTGATAAGAGTGAAGTTAATTTGGGCGCCGGAGAAGCGGGCTCGGTGACTATCCCGCGTGGTCAGCTCAAAAACCTGAAGGCCAGCTTTACCCTGACCGAACCACAGTTAACCGCGCCGCTGAAGAAAGGCCAGGTTGTGGGGACTATCGACTTCCAGTTGAACGGGAAATCCATCGAGCAGCGTCCACTGATGGTGATGGAGGCCGTGGAAGAGGGGGGATTCTTTAGTCGCATGTGGGACTTTGTGATGATGAAATTCCACCAGTGGTTTGGCGGCTGGTTCTCTTAAGCTTAGCGTTTGCCGGATGACGCTATTGCCATCCGGCAGTATCGCTTAATACATCAGTTTGATACGTTGCGCTTTCGCGTACTCAACAAACGCCTCGTCAGGACGGCTATCGCTGACGATGGTATTAAAGTGTTTTACTTCACCCATCCGCGCAGTACGCACCTTACCAAATTTGCTGTGATCGACCACCAGCACGTGATGCTGCGCCATCGACATCGCCCAGTGTTTCACCGGTAGCTCTTCCAGGTTAAAACAGGTCGCGCCTTTCTCAATATGAACGCCAGCTGCGGAATAAAAAGCGATATCCGGGCACAGGTTGTTCAGCGTTTCCTGGAAATCAAGCGGTTTGAAAATTGCGTTGCTGGCATGGAATTCGCCACCACACAGAATGACGCGGCACTGCGGTTTTTCCTGCAGCACCAGAAACGTATTTAGCGAGTAGCAGATTGCGGTGAAAGGCAATTCATTGTCGATAGCCTCAATGATCCACGGCGTGGTGGTACCACAGTCGAAAAAGATAGTCTGATGTGCCTGCACGAGGCTTGCCGCCATCTGGGCGGCACGGCGCTTTTCATCAACCAGTCGGGATTTTTGATCGCTGATTAAATAGTGATTGGCGCTGCGGGGTTCCAGAACAATATAGCCCCCGAGCAAGACGACGGGAGCATCGTGATTATTCAGGTCGCGACGAATGGTCATCTCAGATACGCCCAGCAGCGTCGCGGCTTCTTTGAGGTGTAATTTATCGCTGCGTTTCAGCGCCTGCAGTAATTGACCAATACGCTCGTCGCGTCGAGTTTCCATAGTTCCCCTGGAGAGTAGAATAAGTGCTCAGTATCGCGCTTAATACTACTCTTTTTACCGTGGGTTAGTCACGCACCCAGCCTTTACGGATGGGCAGAGCGAAGCAGGCGCGATAGCAATTTTGCAAGCCGAGGTACAGGGGCGTGCCAAACCGCTGCCAGATCATCTGGGCGCTCAGGCAGCCAATCAGCCCGGCGAGTAATCCTCCCAGCATATCCAGCGGCCAGTGTACGCCAAGGTAGACCCGCGACCAGGCAATCGCCACAGCAACGACCATCAGCAGAGCGCCCGTCCACAGCCGATGCCAGAACAGGAAAGCCAGTGCAAAGGTAAAGATAACCGTACCGTGATCGCTCGGGAAAGAGTCATCCGCCGCATGATGCAGGAAGTTGTAACCGATGTGGTTAACAAACGGACGATCGTGAGGGAACAGATGCCCCATCAGCCATGAAATCGTCAGACCGACGATCAGCGCAATCGCCATTTTTATAACTAACTGGCGCTGGAGAGTAACCTGGGCCCGCGGCCCCCAAAGCCAAAGCACAACGGCTAACAGCGGTACGATGTTAATCAGGTCTTTGGCAATAAAAATGGCAAGCGATATCATCCATTGCGCAGAGTCCGGCGTGGCATTGATGAGATAAAAAAGTGAATTGTTCAGATTTTCCAGCATATCGTCCAGACTCAGTGTAATCGTTAAAAAGGCCCATGAGGGGAGAGCATAAAATTGCTTTCACGGGATAAAAAGCGGTCTTGTCTTATTTGTCTGTTAAATGACTATTTTTCAGACAATTAATGAGACTTAATGAACATGATAGCGGCCTCAACTTAAATTAACCTTAACGCAAAATGTTCCTGAGCAAATGAGTGTAAAAATGTGCGCAATTTGCTTTCAAATCACATAATTCACTATCACCAGTACGGCGCATTTATTACACTTTGCGCGATTTTTCTATAGTTAAGAGACTGCATGCAGAACCGTTTATCTTCAGGCGCCCGTTTGGGGCGTCAGGCATTACTTTTCCCTCTCTGTCTGGTGCTTTACGAATTCTCTACTTATATCGGCAACGATATGATCCAGCCCGGAATGTTGGCGGTGGTGGAGCAATATAATGCCGGATTAGATTGGGTGCCCACATCCATGACCGCCTATCTGGCTGGCGGCATGTTTTTGCAGTGGTTATTAGGACCGCTGTCGGATCGAATTGGACGTCGCCCGGTGATGTTAACCGGCGTGCTCTGGTTCATTGTGACCTGCCTTGCAACCCTGCTTGCGCAGAATATTGAGCAATTTACCTTCCTGCGTTTTTTACAAGGGATAAGCCTGTGCTTTATTGGCGCGGTGGGTTACGCCGCAATTCAGGAATCCTTTGAAGAAGCGGTGTGCATAAAAATTACCGCGCTGATGGCAAACGTAGCGTTGATTGCGCCCCTGCTGGGGCCGTTGGTCGGCGCAGCCTGGGTACATGTTCTGCCGTGGGAAGGGATGTTTATCCTGTTTGCCGCCCTGGCCGCCATCTCTTTTTTTGGTCTGCAACGCGCGATGCCGGAAACGGCAACCCGGCTTGGTGAAAAGCTGTCGATTAAAGAGCTGGGCAAAGATTATAAGCTGGTGCTGAGGAACGTGCGCTTCGTTGCAGGCGCGCTGGCATTGGGTTTTGTCAGCCTGCCGTTACTGGCGTGGATTGCGCAGTCCCCGATTATTATCATCAGCGGTGAACATCTCAGCAGTTACGAATATGGCCTGTTGCAGGTGCCGATTTTTGGCGCGTTGATTGCCGGTAACCTGGTACTGGCGCGCCTGACCTCGCGAAAAACCGTACGTTCGCTGATTATCATTGGCGGCTGGCCAATCGCCGTCGGGCTGGTGATTGCCGCTGCGGCCACGGTGGTGTCATCCCATGCTTATCTATGGATGACGGCGGGTTTAAGCATCTATGCATTTGGTATTGGCGTGGCGAATGCGGGACTGGTACGTCTGACGCTGTTTGCCAGTGAAATGAGTAAGGGCACGGTTTCTGCCTCCATGGGTATGTTGCAGATGCTGATTTTTACCGTCGGTATTGAGCTGAGTAAACACGCTTATCTGCTCGGAGGAAACGGCTTGTTCAGCCTGTTCAATCTGGCAAGCGGCGTACTGTGGGTGATTCTGATGGTTATCTTCCTGAAAGATAAACGGGTAGGGGATTCACGGGAAGGTTAAAGCCCGGTTGCCCGGGCCAGGCAAAAACTTAGTGGTGATCGTCAATCTGGTGTTCGATGATCATTCCTTCACCGACGCTTGCAACATGTCGCGCATAAGGATGTGCGCGATAGACTGGGGCCGGGGCAGGCGCCGGAGCAACATACACCGTTTGTGGCGCGGTGGTAACGCTGACCGCCTGCGGAACGCTGACGGAAGAGGGCACTACCACCACCTTATAACCGCTTGGTACATCAACGGTAACGCTTTGCGCAAATGTTGTCCCCGCAAAACCCAGCAACAATGTCGCTATCAGTACACTTTTCTTCATAATCCGCTCGTCTGAATATTCACTGGAGGTAATAATCCAGCGGGTTAATTTGAGGCGGATTATGAATAGATCATGCCATCATTTTGTTGCCGTCTGTGCTGAGGCGTTATTGCGTAAACGGTGCTTCATTCTTTAACACGCGGTCAATAATATCCAGCACGCCCTCTTCGTTGTTCGACCCTGCGCGATATTTTGCCGCCTGGATAACCGGCTCATGGGCGTTCGCCATTGCAAAACTAAATCCTGCCTGACGCAGCATCTCAATATCATTGCCGCCATCGCCAAACACAACAACTTCATCGTCGGTAATATTCCAGCGTTGTTGCAGCAGACGCAGCCCGTTTGCCTTATGCACACCGGGTATAATTAAATCGATGCTGCCGTAGCCGGTATGTACCGGCACCATAATGTCGCCAATCGCCTCATGGAGGTCAGCCTGCACCTGGGGGATACGATCGTCTGAAATATTTAGCCCGAACTTGAAGAAAATGTCGTTGAGGTTGTCAAAATTATCCACAAATTCAATACGATGATAATACATGGCGGAGACCGTCTTATGCTCATCGCTGTACCGCTTCAGGGTATAGGCGCTATTTTTACCGCAGGCGATAATGTCGATGTCCGTACGGGTCAGCAGATGTTCCACAATGGCATGGAAATCGTCTTTTGCCAGCTCACCGTTAAAGACATCTTCCCCTTCGCTGACCACCCATCCGCCGTTTTCAGCGACAAATGAGATTTCACTGGCTAGTTCAGGGAAAAAGGAGATGAGCTGGTAATACTGGTTGCCGCTGGCGACCACAAAGCGGATCCCTTGTTCTTTCATCTGGCGGTATTGCGCCATAAAGCGCTCACGATTATAGGTTTTTTGGTCGCTTAAAAATGTGCCGTCCATGTCGACTGCAATCAGTTTGATACGCATTAGCTGTTCTCCATCACAGTGGTGTTTTTGAGATCCGGTTTTGCCACCGCTTTCGCGACGATGGCGGCGACAAGCACCAGCGCCAGCACCACCAGCATAGCGCTACGCAGGCCGTAGTGTTCACCCAGGTAGCCCAGCAGCGGTGGTCCAACCAGGAATGCCAGATAGCCGGTAGTGGCGACAACGCTGACGCGGGTTGGCGCATCGGGGCCGGTGTCGCTGGCAGCCGAAATGGTCAGTGGGAAGCCCAGTGATGCGCCGAGTCCCCACAGAATAACGGAAACACCCGCCACCCAAGTGCTGTCGACAAAAATAATCAGGCTAATCCCAAGAGCCCCCATAAGCGCACTGGCGCGTACTACCGCGACGCGGCTGTAGCGGTCGATGAACCAGCCGCCAGTAAATCGTCCAACGGTCATACCCAGCGTAAATCCGGCATAAATCAGCGAGCCTGATGTCGGGCTAAATCCATGTCCGTCCACCATCAGCAGCGGAAGCCAGTCGTTGGCGGAACCTTCAGCAAATGCCATTGCGAGCACCACGACGCCAATCAGCAATAGCTGAATATCGCGATAAAAAGGCAGTCCTTTTTCGCCGGAGTGAGACCCGTCAGCGGCATTTTTACCCGTGCCGTCAGGAATGGCTTTGATGGCGATGAAAATAGGGGTGATAGCCACCATCGCCGCCAGCAAGATATGCGCGGTCGCCGGTACGCTGAAGGCGGTAAGCATCATCCCGACTCCGGCACCCGCCAGCGTTCCCAGGCTGTAAAAACCGTGCATCATCGGCAGTACGGTTTTATTCATTTCGCGCTCAACAGCCGCACCTTCGACGTTGATGGCAACTTCTGCTGCGCCAAAGCTGGCGCCGAACACGCCCAGACCAAATGCGAAAAGCCATGCGGAATGCAGCCAGAGTGCCACGCTGAGGATTGCCATTCCGAGGACAGCGCAAGACATGGTGGTACGGATCACTTTACGCGTGCCAAATCGTTTCACCAGCCAGGCCGAACAAAGAATGCCACTCATCGAACCAATTGAGAGTCCAAACAGCACCGCGCCCATTTCGGCGGTTGAGATGGAGAGGATATCTCTGATGGCAGGGGTACGCGTTGCCCAGGAGGCCATTAATAATCCTGGTAAAAAGAAGAACGTGAACAGTGCCCAGGTGCGACGTCTTAAGGCTTTGCGTGATGAGATGCCAGTCATGAATTCGAGCCGAAGAAAAGAGGAAAGAAGACAACCTTAGCAAGGTTGTGTACATTTGTACACAAATGCAAGAAGAGGTAATGCAGTGCGACGTGCGAACGATCCGCAGCGGCGGGAAAAAATAGTTCAGGCGACTCTGGATGCGGTAATAGCCCATGGTATTCATGCGGTTACACATCGGAAGATTGCGACAATTGCTCAGGTGCCCTTGGGTTCTATGACCTATTACTTTTCGGGAATTGATGAGCTTTTAATGGAGGCGTTTGACCGTTTTACTGACAGGATGATGCTGCAGTATCAGGCTTTTTTTGCCGACGTTGCGGATGCGTCGCAGGCTTGCCATGCGATTACCGATATGATTTACAGCTCCCAGGTCACGACACCCGATAACATGGAACTCATGTATCAGCTGTATGCCTTCGCCAGCCGTAAACCGGCACTAAAAACGGTGATGCAAAACTGGATGTTACGCAGCCAACAAACGCTGGAGCAGTGGTTTGCTCCGGTTACGGCGCGGGCGCTGGATGCGTTTATTGAAGGGATGACGCTGCATTTTGTCACGGACAAAAAACCACTGCGGCGAGAAGATATCTTGCTGATGGTGGAGCGTATTGCGGGGTTGCCCGCGACGGTCAGTTGTGCGTAGCGCCGCCGGTAATATTCACCACCGTTGCGGTGATTGCTCCGGCATGGTCTGAAGCCAGAAAGGTCATTACCTCAGCGATTTGTGCAAGCGTAGGCAGGCGCCCAAGCATGGTACTTTGCGCCGCACCACCTAACCATTGTGCGACGGTTATACCCATTGACTGCGCTTTAGCGGTAAAAATATCCCCGGTATAGGAACCGGCCTGAACGGCATCCACAATCGCATGCGAGCGCACGCCGACGACCCGAATATTCGCCGGCCCCAGTTCGCTGGCGAGCGCTTTAAGAAAGGCCTCTGTTCCCGCACAGCCAACGATGTGTCCCAGATGTCCAGGCATCGCCATCGGGGCCGCGGGCGCAACAACGGTGAGAATGACGCCCGCACGATTGCCGCCCATGTGTGGCGTTACGGCTTTTGCGATATTGAACTGCGCCGAGAGGAAAGGGGTGATACCGCTCATAAACTCAGAAAGGGATAACGCCTCGATGCGTTTGCCCTGTTCATGCATAAAGCCGGTTGCGTTAACCACCACATCTATTCCACCGGTTTGCTGCGCAAGCTGAGTAACTTGTTTTGAGGTAACGTATTTGTCGAGTACATCGGTGACAAAGGTTTCGACGGCACCGCCCGCGGTTCGAATGCTACTGGCCGCCCAATCCAGCTTTTCCTGACTGCGCGCGCCCAGATACACATGAGCGCCTTCACGCGCCATAGCATGCGCAACTGCACTGCCTATAGCGCCGCTGCCACCGAAAATTACCGCGACTTTGCCTGCGAGTAACATAGCAACCACCTATTACCATTTAGCTCTGACTAAAAGTATGTGTCATAACCAGCATGCTGCAAATGTGAGAGAGTTTCGGGGGAGGGAGTCAGCGATCGCAAAATTCAGGCAACAAAAAACCCATCAACCTTGAACCAAAACGGCGGGGTTGATGGGCTCCACAAATTGGGGACATCAAAGAAAAGCAGTGGCAATAGTTATGACTGACGTCTTGAAGAAAAGTTCTGCTTACCTGCAAAAAATTTTCGTTTAAGAGTAAATTTCAGCGCTAACCAAGCCCAGGCCAGACAATAACGATGAGTGTCCCCGCTAATGTCAGCAGTACGTTGGCAATTGCGTAGGTCCCGGCATAGCCTAATGCGGGGATGTTGCTGCGTGCCGTATCGCTGATGATTTCCATTGCCGGAGCGCAGGTACGCGCGCCCATCATGGCGCCAAAAAGCAGGGCGCGGTTCATGCGCAATACGTAAGCACCGAATAAGAAACAGATGACAACCGGCACCAGGCTGACAACCAGGCCGGCAATCAGCATTTGACCACCCACGGCGCCAAGGCCATTGCCAATGCCGCTGCCCGCGCTTAAACCGACGCCTGCCATAAATACCATCAGGCCAAACTCTTTGACCATGTTCAGCGCCCCCTGTGGGATATAGCCAAACGTTGGATGGTTGGCACGCAGGAAGCCCAGCATGATCCCGGCGAACAGCAGTCCAGCCGCATTCCCGATGCCGAAGCTGAAATTACTGAACTGGAAGGTGATCATCCCGATCATCAGACCGATGATAAAGAAGGCGCAGAAGGCCAGCAGATCGGTCACCTGACTGTGAATGGAAATGAAGCCGATACGATCGGCAATGGTTTTGACGCGGCGAGCATCCCCACTGACCTGCAGCACGTCGCCTTTATTAAGCACGACGTTATCATCGATAGGCATTTCAATCTGGCTACGGATCACGCGGTTGAGAAAACAGCCGTGATCGGTCAGTTTCAACTGGGCCAGGCGGCGGCCAACGGCATTGTGGTTTTTCACCACAATCTCTTCAGTGACGATGCGCATATCGAGCAGATCGCGATCGAACACCTCTTTACCATTACGGAAGCTGGGATCGAGGCGGGCATGTGCATCAGGATAACCCACCAGGGCTATCTCATCGCCCATTTGCAGTACCGCGTCGCCATCCGGGTTGGCCAGGATGCCGTTGCGACGGATGCGTTCAATGTAACAACCGGTCTGGCGATAGATACCCAGCTCGCGCAGATTTTTGCCATCGGCCCATGCCACCAGTTCCGGGCCAACGCGATAGGCACGAATTACCGGCAGATAAACCTTACGGTTGGCATCAGTGTCCAGACCTCGTTCACGTGCGATTTGTTGGGCGCTGGTTTGCAGATCCTGATGCTGAAGTTTCGGCAGGTAGCGCGCGCCAACAATCAGACTGACCAAACCAATCAAATAGGTGAGCGCATAACCGAGGCTCAGGTTATCGAGGGCGGTTGAAAGCGATGTCCCCGACATTCCGGAATGGCGCAAGGTGTCACCCGCGCCGACCAGCACCGGCGTTGAGGTCATCGAGCCGGCCAGCATACCTGCCGTCAGGCCGATGTCCCAGCCAAATAGCTTACCCAGCCCCAGGGCGATCAGCATGGCGCTGCCGACCATCACCAGAGCAAGCATTAGATAATTTTTCCCATCGCGAAAAAAAATCGAAAAAAAGTTGGGACCGGCTTCGACGCCGACACAAAAAATAAACAGCATAAAGCCGAGATTTAATGCATCGGTGTTAATACTAAAGTGCTGTTGACCTAATAATAGGGACACCACTAAAACGCCAATGGAATTACCGAGTTGGACTGAACCCAGACGTAATTTACCCAGACACAGGCCCAGTGCCAGGACCACAAATAATAACAGGATGTAATTCCCATTTAACAAATCTGCGACGTTTATATTCACGGAGACTAACTTCTTGTTTACTAGTAAGCTATTGAAAGAAATGGCAATTTACGCTAATGTTTTTGCCAGAAATTAAGGGGCGACAGCTTCGTACACAGCCCCAAATAATGCAGCATAACAATATATGCGGTTAGTTTAATCTCATTACGTATCAACGGCTATAAGAATCGTGTGAGTGTGTTTTTGGCATGGAATGCCTGGTTACTTTATCTGACTGGACGCCTGCGGGCGAAAAGAGTGTTCGATAGAGAATGTGTCAGGAGGAACAATTGAAACATAAGCAAAGTTGGGCGGGTGCGGTCTGCTGCTTTGTGCTCTTTATTGTGGTGTGTCTTTCATTAACGCTGAACGTGAAAGGGGCATTCAGAGCGGCAGGGCATCCTGAGGTCGGATTGTTGTTTTTTATCCTGCCTGGTGCTGCAGCAAGCTTTTTCTCCCATCGTCGGGAGGTGCTCAAACCCCTTCTTGGTGCCATGTTGGCGGCGCCGTGCTGTCTGTTACTGATGCGGTTCGTTTTTATGCCGACGCGTTCGTTGTGGCAAGAGCTGGCATGGTTGTTTAGTGCGGTGTTTTGGTGCGCGCTTGGCGCATTGTGTTTTTTGTTTATCAGCAACTTGTTCAATCAGCATCATCGACGGAAAAAGAACTGAAGACGCCCTCCAGCGGAGGGCGTAGAAACGGCGATCAGGCGAACAGATTCATGTTCTCTTTTGCCCACGCTTCAAAATCCGTGCAGCCGCCGATGTGTTTTTGATCAACAAAAATCTGCGGAACGGTTTCAACTGGCTTACCTACCGTCTTTTCCAGATCGGCTTTCGTAATACCTTCGGCATGGATATCAATGTAGCGGAAGTTAAAATCGTCATGCTCATTGCTTAATTTTTCTGCTAATTCTTTTGCGCGCACGCAATACGGGCACCCTGGACGACCAAAAATAACGGCAAACATCTCTCTCTCCTCGAACTTATCAGGCCGGATGGCAATACTTGTTATGATGCCGCGATTTGTGACGGATGAAAAGCAGGTTCAGCCTGTTGCTTTGATACCCTCAAGCTATAACTGTTAAACACGACAAGCCGGAACGTTTTATAATGGAAGCCATTTCGCCGGGAGGCCGCTTATGCGCACAATTGGTGCATTACCCAAAAGCGTATTGATGCTGGAAATAATCGGGATGGTTTTGTTATCGCTGGCGCTGCTATCGCTTAACGATTACCTCACTTTACCCGCACCGCTTGGCAGTCCGTTAGCCTGCGTGGTGATGATATTTCTGGGTGTGCTGCTGATGCTTCCCGCCGCGGTGGTATTAACGTGGCGTATTGCTCAACTGGTTGCGCCGCAGCTGATGTCACGAACCCCCGGTGATTCTTCACGTTCAGACAGAGAAAAAAGAGATGACGCCAACCATTGATTTACTTCGTAGCCACCGTTCCATTCGCCATTTCACCGATGATGCCATTTCAGATGCGCAGCGGGAGGCGATTATTGCCGCCGCTCAGGGGACCTCAAGCTCCAGTTTTTTACAATGCACAACCATTGTTCGCATAACGGATAACGCCCTGCGTGAATCACTGGCTACTTTATCCGGCGGACAAAAACATGTGGCGCAGGCTGCCGAGTTCTGGGTGTTTTGCGCTGACTTTAATCGCCATTTGCAGATTTGCCCTGACGCGCAACTCGGGCTGGCGGAACAATTGCTACTGGGCGTCGTTGATACCGCGATGATGGCGCAAAATGCGCTGACGGCGGCAGAGTCTTTGGGACTTGGCGGCGTGTTTATTGGCGGTCTGCGAAATAACATTGAGCCGGTCACTGAACTTCTGAAGCTTCCGCAACATGTTCTGCCGTTGTTTGGGCTATGCCTCGGCTGGCCTGCTGATAACCCGGATATCAAGCCGCGACTGCCAGCGTCGCTTGTGGTGCACGAAAATCAGTATCAGCCACTCAACAAAGACGTTTTATCGCAATATGATGAGCAGCTCGCGCAGTACTATCTGACCCGCGGGAGCAATACGCGCCGTGACACCTGGAGCGACCATATTCGCCGCACCATCATTAAAGAAAGTCGTCCCTTTATCCTGGAATATTTGCATAAACAGGGATGGGCTACGCGCTAAAGATTTTAACGCAGTGTATGATACGCCAGCTTTTACCAGGTCATTCAGAGAGGTGCAGGGTGAAAATTGCCATTTTGTCCCGGGACGGAACGCTCTATTCTTGTAAGCGCCTGCGTGAAGCGGCGATGCAGCGTGGTCACCTGGTTGAAATTATCGATCCCCTTTCTTGCTATATGAACATCAGCCCGGCGGCGTCCTCTATTCATTACAAGGGCCGCCAGCTTCCTCATTTCGATGCAGTGATCCCAAGGATTGGTTCAGCGATTACCTTTTACGGTACCGCGGCGTTGCGCCAGTTTGAGATGCTGGGTAGCTATCCGCTGAATGAGTCGGTAGCAATTACGCGTGCGCGCGATAAGCTGCGTTCGCTGCAGCTGCTGGCGCGTCAGGGAATCGATTTACCCATCACCGGGATTGCTCACTCTCCGGACGATACCAGCGACATGATTGACATGGTTGGCGGCGCGCCGCTGGTGGTGAAACTGGTTGAAGGTACGCAGGGGATCGGCGTGGTACTGGCGGAAACGCGCCAGGCCGCAGAAAGCGTGGTGGATGCCTTTCGTGGGTTGAATGCCCATATTCTGGTTCAGGAATATATCAAAGAAGCGAAAGGGCGAGATATTCGCTGTTTCGTGGTGGGTGACGAGGTGGTGGCCGCCATTGAGCGCCGGGCCAAAGAAGGTGATTTTCGTTCTAACCTCCATCGCGGTGGGGTTGCCACTATTGCGAATATCACGCCGCGCGAAAGGGAAATTGCGCTCAAAGCCGCTCAGACAATGGGTCTGGACGTTGCTGGCGTTGATATTCTGCGTGCTGAACGTGGGCCGCTGGTCATGGAGGTCAACGCTTCTCCTGGCCTGGAGGGGGTGGAGAAAACCACCGGAATAGACATTGCCGGCAAGATGATCCAGTGGATTGAGCGTCACGCTACGCCTGAATTTTGCCTTAAAATCGGCGGCTAAGCACAATATCGATTGCGATCGTAGTATGACACGCTCTTTTTGCGTAAGCTGTGCCGGTATTTTTTTCATCAATAGAGGTCGCACATTATTATGACATCACTGGTCGTTCCCACTCTGGATACGTTGCGTCAATGGCTCGACGACCTGGGCATGAGTTTTTTTGAATGCGATACCTGTCAGGCGCTGCATTTGCCGCACATGCAGAATTTTGACGGCATCTTTGATGCAAAAGTTGATTTGGTCGATAACGTCATTCTGTTTTCCGCGATGGCAGAAGTCAGACCTTCTGCACTACTGCCGCTGGCCGCCGATCTGTCTGCGATTAACGCCAGTTCACTGACGGTGAAAGCCTTTCTGGATATGCAGGATGATAATCTGCCAAAGCTGGTGGTCTGCCAGTCTTTATCCGTTATCCCGGGCGTGACGTTTGAGCAGTTCGAATATTTTGTTCGCCAGAGTGAAGAGCAAATATCGATGGTGATCCTCGAGGCCGGTGCGCATCAGCTGTTATTTAACGCTGAAGAAGATGCGCAAAACAGCAACGCCGAAGTTCATTTCCTCCATTAATTCTTCCTGAATCTGGACATATATTGCGCAGCCGCTGCCAAAGCGGTTGCGTATTGCCTGTTTTTATTCTGCATTTAACCGTTCATTAAAGAATTATTCACCTCCATTCAGCGCCTTCCACTGTATGTCATAGACAATTCATGCATAAAAAATTGATAAAAGACGTTTTTTAATCTGGGCTATATCCACAAATCCTGGCTAAAGTTATTCTTGCGAAGCTTATCAACGTCATCATTCAAACAGCCCCTTGTGGCCTGACCTGTGGCCACAATGCATATTGAATGCATGGGCGGATAACAGCGCGCAATAGCGGCGTGAGGAGAGGCCTCTCTTTTCATGGGTGCCGCTTGAAAGAATATGCACGTTTCTTGCATATCATTAGAGTGTGACATTTTTGTTCGTTTGTTAACGAACTTTCAGAAGGAAAGAGATTATGACCGCCTTAAATAAACGATGGTTACCAGGCCTGGTTGCGGGTGCTCTGATGGCCATCTCTGCTGGCACGCTCGCTGCTGAACAAAAAACGCTGCATATTTATAACTGGTCTGATTATATTGCCCCGGATACGGTGGCTAATTTTGAAAAAGAGACCGGAATTAAAGTTATCTATGACGTATTTGATTCCAATGAAGTGCTGGAAGGTAAGCTCATGGCTGGCAGTACCGGCTTTGACCTTGTCGTTCCATCCGCCAGTTTCCTTGAGCGTCAACTGACCGCGGGCGTCTTCCAGCCGCTGGATAAGAGCAAATTGCCTGGCTGGAAAAACCTCGATCCTGAGCTGCTGAAGCTGGTGGGTAAACACGATCCGGACAACAAGTTTGCGATGCCGTATATGTGGGCAACAACCGGTATTGGCTATAACGTGGATAAAGTGAAAGCGGTACTGGGGCCAGATGCGCCGGTTAATAGCTGGGATCTGATCCTCAAGCCAGAAAATCTGGAAAAACTCAAAAGCTGCGGCGTCTCTTTCCTCGACGCGCCCGAAGAAGTGTTTGCCACCGTGCTGAATTATTTGGGTAAAGATCCAAACAGTACCAAAGCGGATGATTACACCGGACCGGCAACCGATCTGCTGTTGAAACTGCGCCCGAACATTCGCTACTTCCACTCCTCGCAGTACATTAACGACCTGGCAAACGGTGATACCTGCGTGGCGATTGGCTGGGCCGGGGATGTATGGCAGGCGGCAAACCGGGCGAAAGAAGCGAAAAATGGCGTCAATATTTCCTTCTCAATTCCTAAGGAAGGTGCGATGGCCTTCTTTGATGTGTTCGCGATGCCAGCCGATGCGAAAAACAAAGACGAAGCCTACCAGTTCCTCAACTACCTGCTGCGCCCTGATGTAATTGCGCATATTTCTGACCACGTGTTCTATGCCAATGCCAACAAAGAAGCGACAGCACTGGTCAGCCAGGACGTTCGCGACAACCCGGGCATTTACCCGCCTGCCGATGTCCGCGCCAAGCTGTTCACGCTGAAAGTACAGGATCCGAAGATCGACCGTGTACGTACTCGCGCCTGGACGAAGGTAAAAAGCGGGAAATAACCCGATGTACGGGACGTGACCCGGCAGGATTTACGCCTGCCGGGCAGTGTTGATCCCGGACACATATAACCCGGCAATACGCACCACCGTGGTGCGTTATTTGCACCGTTTCTTTGTTTTATGCCGGAGAGCGCCTAATTGAATGATGCAACCCCACGCCCACACGCGAAAATCCGCAAGGCGCTGACCCCGCTGCTTGAAATTCGCAACCTGACCAAGTCCTTTGACGGTCAGCACGCCGTTGATGACGTCAATCTTACTATCTACAAAGGTGAAATATTTGCTCTGCTCGGGGCGTCCGGCTGCGGTAAATCGACCCTATTGCGGATGCTGGCGGGATTTGAACAGCCAACAACCGGGCAAATTATGCTTGATGGCGTCGATTTAGCGCATGTCCCGCCTTATCTGCGTCCGATTAATATGATGTTTCAGTCCTATGCACTGTTTCCGCACATGACGGTAGAGCAGAACATTGCCTTTGGCCTCAAGCAGGACAAGCTGCCAAAGGCTGAAATCGCCAGCCGGGTGAGTGAGATGCTGGGACTCGTGCATATGCAGGAGTTCGCCAAACGTAAGCCGCATCAGCTTTCTGGCGGTCAGCGTCAGCGCGTGGCGTTGGCGCGTAGCCTGGCGAAACGCCCGAAGCTGCTGCTGCTGGATGAGCCGATGGGGGCGCTGGATAAAAAGCTCCGTGACCGCATGCAACTGGAAGTGGTGGATATCCTTGAACGTGTCGGCGTGACCTGCGTGATGGTGACGCACGATCAGGAAGAAGCCATGACGATGGCGGGCCGCATTGCGATCATGAACCGTGGAAAATTTGTCCAGATCGGCGAGCCTGAAGAGATCTACGAGCATCCGACTACGCGTTACAGTGCAGAATTTATCGGTTCGGTTAACGTCTTTGAGGGGCTGCTGAAAGAACGTCAGGAAGATGGTCTGGTTATTGAGTCTCCAGGACTGGTACATCCGCTGAAAGTGGATGCAGACGCTTCCGTTGTCGATAACGTCCCGGTGTATGTTGCGCTGCGCCCGGAAAAAATCATGCTCTGCGAAGCCCCTCCGCCAGAGGGATATAACTTCGCGGTAGGCGAAGTGGTGCACATTGCCTATCTGGGTGATTTGTCGGTGTACCACGTACGCTTGAAAAGTGGCCAGATGCTGAGCGCTCAGCTACAAAATGAACATCGTTATCGCAAGGGATTACCAACCTGGGGTGACGAAGTCCGTTTATGTTGGGATGCGGACAGCTGTGTGGTGTTGACGGTTTAAGGAGCGAAGATGAGTACACTTGAACCTCCGGCGCGCGTGGATAACGTGGGGCGTTTCACGCTGTTTATGTCGCGACTGCAAATGAAGCACGGGCGCAAGCTGGTCATCGCGCTGCCGTATGTGTGGCTGATGCTCCTGTTTCTGCTGCCATTTCTGATCGTCTTCAAAATCAGTTTGGCTGAAATGGCGCGGGCTATTCCGCCGTATACCGACCTCATTTCATGGGCTGACGATCAGTTATCCATCACCCTCAATTTAGGCAATTTCCTGCAACTGACGGACGATCCGCTCTATTTTGATGCGTACCTGCAATCTTTGCAGGTAGCGGGGATTTCGACTGTCTGTTGCCTGCTGTTGGGATATCCGCTGGCATGGGCGGTCGCGCACAGCAAACCCTCGACACGCAATATTCTGTTGCTGCTGGTGATCCTGCCGTCCTGGACGTCATTTTTGATTCGCGTATACGCCTGGATGGGGATCCTGAAAAATAACGGTGTCCTGAACAACGTTCTGATGTGGCTGGGCGTTATCGACCAACCGTTGACGATTCTGCACACCAATCTGGCGGTCTATATCGGTATTGTTTACGCCTATTTGCCCTTTATGGTGCTGCCGATTTATACCGCGCTGACGCGTATTGATTACTCGCTGGTGGAAGCGGCACTGGATTTAGGCGCCCGACCGTTGAAAACCTTCTTTAGCGTGATCGTGCCGTTGACCAAGGGCGGGATTATCGCCGGGTCAATGCTGGTGTTTATCCCGGCGGTTGGGGAGTTTGTGATCCCGGAACTGCTGGGCGGCCCGGACAGCATCATGATTGGGCGTGTGCTTTGGCAGGAGTTTTTCAATAACCGTGACTGGCCGGTGGCTTCTGCCGTCGCCATTATTATGCTGCTGTTACTGATTGTGCCGATCATGTGGTTTCATAAATATCAGCAAAAAAGCGTGGGGGAACACGGATGAATAACTTACCGGTCGTTCGCTCGCCGTGGCGTATTTTTATCCTGGTACTGGGTTTTACCTTCCTGTACGCGCCGATGCTGATGTTGGTTATCTATTCGTTTAACAGCTCCAAGCTGGTGACGGTCTGGGCGGGGTGGTCAACGCGTTGGTATGGTGAGCTTTTCCACGATAGCGCGATGATAAGCGCCGTGGGCATGAGCTTAACGATTGCCGCCTGTGCTGCGACGATGGCGGCAATTCTCGGTACCATCGCCGCCGTGGTGATGGTGCGCTTTGGTCGTTTTCGTGGATCAAATGGTTTCGCCTTTATGATCACCGCACCGCTGGTGATGCCGGATGTCATTACCGGTTTGTCGCTGCTGCTGCTATTTGTGGCTTTGGCGCACGCCATCGGCTGGCCAGCGGATCGCGGTATGTTGACCATCTGGCTGGCGCACGTCACATTCTGTACAGCGTACGTGGCGGTAGTGATTTCCTCGCGTTTACGCGAACTGGATCACTCCATTGAGGAAGCGGCGATGGATCTTGGTGCCACGCCGCTGAAGGTTTTTTTCGTCATCACGCTGCCGATGATTATGCCGGCGGTGATCTCAGGGTGGTTACTGGCCTTTACGCTGTCGCTTGATGACCTGGTCATTGCCAGTTTTGTCTCTGGTCCTGGCGCCACAACGTTACCCATGCTGGTGTTCTCCAGCGTACGTATGGGGGTCAATCCGGAGATCAACGCGCTGGCGACGTTGATACTTGGCGTGGTAGGAATTATCGGATTTATCGCGTGGTATCTGATGGCGCGAACAGAAAAACAACGGATTCGCGATATCCAACGTGCAAGACGCGGCTGAAAAAACTAAAATCTGCCAACCTGTCTATACGGCGCAGCTGCGGTGGCTGCGCCGTTTTCATGGAAGACGACGCGTTGGGATTTTTTAAGAAATCATCCACATCACATGCCCGTTTAAACGTCCCTACTTTAGTGCAGGTGGCGGCGCTGGCTATTATCATGATCCGCTGTCTCGATCTGTTGATGATTTTTAATACGCTCGGGTTTCGCGGAACCAGCGAGTTTATTCATCGCAGCGTCCAGACCTGGAATTTGACGCTGGTATTTCTGGGTAGCCTGGTGCTGCTGTTTATCGAAATTTACTGCGCATTTTCGCTGGTTAAAGGTCGGAACTGGGCACGCTGGGTCTATCTACTGACCCAGATTATCGCCAGCGTCTATCTGTGGGCGGCCTCATTGGGCTATGGATATCCGGAACTGTTCAGTATTGCGGGAGAGTCCAGACGTGAAATCCTGCATACGCTGGTAATGCAAAAATTACCGGATATGCTGGTGTTGCTACTGCTGTTTGTTCCTGCGTCCAGCAGGTGGTTCTTCCGCTTGCAATAACGTGTATAATCTTCGCCCCCTGTTAATTTTTAGGTTTTTGTATGCAGTGCGCACTTTATGACGCCGAACGCTGCCGCTCTTGTCAGTGGATAACGCAGCCTGTCGCCGATCAACTCTTCGCCAAAACAGCCGATCTGCAGAATCTGCTGGCCGCTTATCCGGTCGGAGAATGGTGCGCGCCGGTCAGCGGCCCGGAGAGCGCTTTTCGTAATAAAGCCAAAATGGTGGTCAGCGGCAGCGTGGAAAAACCGCTGCTGGGGATGTTGCATCGTGACGGTACGCCGGAGGATTTGTGCGAGTGTCCGCTCTATCCTGAGTCTTTTGCGCCGGTGTTTGCCGCACTAAAACCGTTTATCGCCCGTGCGGGGTTGACGCCCTATAACGTGGCGCGCAAACGCGGGGAGCTGAAATATCTGCTGTTAACGGAAAGCCGGTTTGATGGCGGTATGATGCTGCGTTTTGTTCTGCGCTCCGATGCGAAACTGGCACAACTGCGTACGGCGCTGCCATGGTTACAGGCCCAGCTTCCGCAGTTAAAAGTGATCACCGCCAATATTCAACCTGTGCATATGGCGATTATGGAAGGGGAGAGCGAAATCTACCTGACGGAACAACAGGCGCTGGCTGAACGCTTTAACGATGTGCCATTGTGGATACGCCCACAGAGCTTCTTCCAGACCAACCCCGTGGTGGCTGGGTATTTATATGCCACGGCGCGCGACTGGGTGCGACAGCTTCCGGTTAATCACATGTGGGATCTGTTTTGCGGCGTCGGGGGTTTTGGTTTGCACTGCGCCACGCCGCAGATGAAACTGACGGGTATTGAAATTGCGCCAGAGGCCATTACCTGTGCGAAACAGTCGGCGCAGGAGCTTGGGTTGCAGAATCTGCATTTTCAGGCGCTGGATTCAACCCAGTTTGCTACCGCGCAGGGAGAAGTGCCGGACCTGGTGCTGGTGAATCCGCCTCGTCGGGGGATTGGGAAGCCGCTGTGCGATTTTCTCTCCCGCATGGCACCGCGTTTTATCGTTTACTCCAGCTGTAATGCACAAACCATGGCGAAGGATATCCACGAGTTGCCTGGATATCGCATTGAACGCGTCCAACTTTTTGATATGTTCCCACATACCGCGCATTACGAAGTGTTAACACTGCTCAGCCGACAATAACCGACATGCCTGATGGCGCTACGCTTATCAGGCTACGCAGAGATGTTGAAATGTAGGCCGGATAAGGCGCATGCGCTGCATCCGGCAAATGCAACATGCGAAAAAAAAGCCCGTACTTGCGTACGAGCTCTTTCTCGAATATGGCGGTGAGGGGGGGATTCGAACCCCCGATACGTTGCCGTATACACACTTTCCAGGCGTGCTCCTTCAGCCACTCGGACACCTCACCATATTGTATTGCTGCCTGACCGCTTGGGGGGCAACGGGGCGCTACTATAGGGAGTTGCGCTAAAACGGTCAAGCAGAATTTACGTGTTAACTCTCGTTTGGTTACGCAATGTACATATTCCTCCGCCCGGACAGGCGCGGAGAATATGATTAGCGCTGCGAGTCCAGTTTTTCGCCGTTGGTCACGACTTCCTGGGCCTTGCTATAGCTCTCGATCAGCAACTGATAAGCCGGGAAGATTTTGGTATACACTTCCGCCCATTCAGCGGCATCTTCACGGTTCCATGTCCCCTGAATTTCAGAAGCGACGGCGGCGGTATCCATCGGTATCACGCCAGCCTGAACAACACGTGCCAGGGTGATTTCCTGCGCCATTTTGCTGTAAGTACCGGAAGCATCGATCACTGCGAAGACCTTGTAGCCCTCAGCAACCGCGCTGATGGCCGGGAAAGCCATGCACACGCTGGTGATCGTACCGGCGATAATCAGCGTCTTACGACCCGTAGCTTTGACCGCTTTCACGAAGTCTTCGTTATCCCAGGCGTTGATTTCGCCTTTACGTGCTACGTATTGGGCATGTGGCGCATTGGCATGGATCTCTGGGATCAACGGGCCGTTAGGCCCCTGCGGTACCGATGCCGTGGTAATTACCGGCATCTTCGCCAGGGTTGCGATTTTAGCCAGCGCGGCGGCACGCGCACGCAGTTCCGGCATGGGCATATCGCCGACGGTCTGGAACAGCCCACTCTGATGATCGATAAGCAGCATGACGGAATCATTCACATCGATGACCGGACGTGAACCATTAAAGTTTGCAGGACTGGACATATTCTTCTCCTTCGATTCAGATTTGGCCAAAGCGGCCGGAGTTAAAATCGCGGACGGCTTCAGCGATTTCTTGTTTCGTATTCATCACAAACGGACCGTAACCTACAATCGGCTCGTTCAACGGTTCGCCAGACAGCAGCAGCACGCTGGCGTCGCTGGTGGCTTCAATGTGTAGCGTTTTCCCCTGCTGGCTTAGCACTACCAGTTGTGCTTCGCTGGCAGGCGTGGTGCCGTTTACGGTGATATTCCCTTTTAATACCACCAGAGCGGTGCTCCACCCTTCAGACTGGGACAACGTCAGCGGATGATTACGTTGCAGGCGCATATCCCAGACGTTCAGCGGTGAAAAGGTGTGTGCCGGGCCTTTCGTATCCTGATAGCTGCCCGCGATCACGCGAACGCTGCCTGCATCATCGGGCAAGGCGACGGTGGGAATAACATCGCTGCTGATGCCCTGATAACCCGGTACGGCCATTTTGTCTTTTGCCGGCAGATTGACCCACAGTTGCACCATTTCCAGTTCACCGCCCTGACGGGTAAATTCCGGGGAGTGGAACTCGTCGTGTAATATTCCTGCACCAGCGGTCATCCACTGCACATCGCCAGGGCCGATAATGCCGCCGCGACCGGTTGAATCACGGTGTTCAACTTCGCCGCTGTAAACGATAGTCACCGTCTCAAAACCGCGGTGAGGGTGTTCACCTACGCCGCGTTTTTCGTTACCCGGCGTGAACGTATGCGGACCCGCGTAATCAAGCAGCAGGAACGGGCTTAATTGCTCAGCATGAGACTGGTAAGAGAACATCGAGCGAACCGGAAATCCATCGCCAACCCAGTGTGGGCGAGGTGCGGTGTAGACGCCTGTTACTTGTTTCATATGTGTCTCCTCAGTGGCGTTGTTTTGATGTGAATAAGCTTATATTCATGACAGCGAGCTGAGTAGTAGCTAAAATAGCCCTCACTGTCTCAAAAATAGGACAATGAAATGACAAGGCCGGATCTCAATGATTTTGCATGGTTTGTGCATGTTGTAGAGGAAGGGGGATTCGCGGCGGCGGGTCGGGCGCTTGATGAACCAAAATCAAAACTGAGCCGACGAATAGCGCAACTCGAAGAGAGACTGGGGGTACGACTGATTCAGCGAACCACCCGGCAATTTAACGTGACTGAAGTCGGGCAAACCTTTTACGAACACTGTAAGGCGATGCTGGTGGAGGCGCAGGCGGCGCAGGATGCCATTGCCGCGTTACAGGTTGAACCGCGTGGCGTTGTGAAGCTGACTTGTCCTGTCACGTTGCTGCATGTGCATATCGGGCCAATGCTTGCCCGTTTTATGGCACGTTATCCTGACGTATCAGTACAACTGGAGGCCACTAACCGTCGTGTTGACGTCGTTGGAGAAGGTCTGGATGTGGCGATTCGCGTCAGACCTCGGCCATTTGAGGATAGCGACCTGGTGATGCGCGTCCTGGCGGACAGAGGACATCGCTTGTATGCCAGCCCGCAGTTAATTGAGCAGATGGGGGCGCTACACTCTCCGGCAGAGCTGACCCGTTGGCCAGGTTTGAGTCTGGCCTCTGGTAAACATGTGCATCGTTGGGAGTTATTCGGCCCGCAGGGCGCGCGGGCGGAGGTGCATTTCACGCCGCGTATGATCACCACCGATATGCTGGCGTTACGCGAAGCCGCAGTCGCCGGCGTAGGTGTTGTTCAACTTCCACAGTTGATGGTAAAAGATCAATTAGCAGCGGGTGAGTTGGTGGCGTTGCTCGACGGTTGGGAACCTAAGCGAGAAATTATTCACGCAGTCTTTCCATCACGCAGGGGATTATTACCGTCAGTGCGCGCATTAGTGGATTTCTTAACGGAAGAATATGCGCGGATGATTGAGGATTAAATACCAGGCCTCAGTCCACAAAAAAGGCCGGTTAAACCGACCTTTTATTATCTGGACGCCATTCGGGCGTTAAAAACAATCAGCGACTACGGAAGACAATGCGGCCTTTGCTCAGGTCGTACGGGGTCAGCTCAACAGTCACTTTGTCGCCCGTCAGGATGCGGATATAGTTTTTACGCATTTTACCGGAGATGTGTGCAGTAACCACGTGACCGTTTTCTAACTCTACGCGGAACATGGTATTAGGTAACGTATCGAGAACGGTACCCTGCATTTCAATATTGTCTTCTTTGGCCATCTAATCCTCTGGGGTATCACTACCGTAATTTGAACCGGCAAGATAATGCCGAAGTTCTTTTAATAAGTAAAGATTTGTGCGTTTAAAACACAGCAAATCGGGTTTGGCGCATTACTCTATCCACACACGGCAAAGCCGCACTTAAAGCGCAACGTGTAAGGGAACGAGGAGATAAACGATAGGCGTTGCCTGACGCGAACTGTTCCTTAACGGCGGCGGGGTAATGGGCTAAACCAACTCTGCGCGACAATTATAACACCCCGACAAAAAATGTGCCGAAAACATTCACTCCTGAGGTGAAAATAACGTCCTGGGAATCCAGAAATGGCTCGGTAGCCGCTGCTGGCGCAGTCTGCTCAGGTGCTCAAGGTACTCCCGACGCGGTGTTTCGACGGCGCCCAGCGAGGCTGTGTGGCTATTTAATACCTGGCAGTCGATTAATTTTCCGCCCTGACGGATAAATTCAGCGCAAAAAACAAGCAGTGCGGTTTTGGACGCATTTTCCTGACGGCTGAACATCGATTCGCCACAAAACAGCGTACCTTGCCCCACGCCATACATACCGCCCACTAATTCATTTTGTCGCCACACCTCAATTGAGTGGGCATGCCCCAGTTCGTGCAGGCGATGGTAAGCATCCACCACATCATGCGTTATCCAGGTGCCTTCTTCCCGGTCATTCGCGCAGCCTTCAATCACCTGACCAAACGCGTAATTGAGCGTCACGCGATAAGGCGAATTTTTATGAAAGCGTTTCATGCTGCGGCTGAGGTGAAATTTCTCGGGCCAAAGAATGGCGCGCGGATCGGGCGACCACCAAAGGATGGGGTCGCCAGGTGAAAACCATGGGAAAATACCGCGCTGATAGGCCATCAGCAGGCGGGCAGGGCTGAGATCGCCGCCAAGCGCCAATAAACCGTTAGGCTCGCGTAAAGCGCCTTCCGGTGACGGGAAGGCTATGGAATGGCGGGACAGTTGCACCAGGCGCATGACAGCGAAACTCCACTACGCGAGTTTGATCGTTCAATAATAGCTTACAGACGTTGCTTAAACTGGTAATAACGCCCCTGCCTGGCTAACAGATCTGCGTGATTACCTTGCTCAATAATTTGTCCGTTGTCCATTACTATTATTTGATCAAAACGTGACAGCCCACGCAGACGATGTGTAACCATTAATACGGTTTTATTGCGCATGACATCGCTAATTAATTCAAGCATTTGACTTTCCGTTGTGGCATCCAACCCTTCGGTGGGTTCATCCAGCAGCATCAGCGGAGCATCGTGCAATAAGGCGCGGGCGATAGCCAGACGACGGAGCTCGCCGCCAGAAAGCTGACGACCGCCTTCGCCAAGCCAGGCGTTGAGTCCATCATCCTCAATCAGTTTGTCCAGACCGACGCGGCACAACATCGCGGTTAAGGCGTCATCGCCGGCGTGCGGTGCCGCCAGCAACAGGTTATCGCGAAGCGTAGCGCTGAACAGATGCACGCGCTGTGGCACGACGCTGATACTCTGGCGCAGCGTGGCTTCACTAAGGGTCGCAATCGGCTGTTCGTTAATCAGGATCTCGCCACTCTGCGGATCCCATGCGCGGGTTAGTAATTGCAATAACGTTGATTTACCACAGCCGGTGCGACCGAGAATCGCAATGTGTTCACCGGGGTTGGCCTGCAGGGAAAGTGTATCGAGCGCCTTTTGCGCCTGTCCTGCATAGCTGAATGACACATCGCGTAGCGTAAGGGTTACCTGCTCTGAAACCGAGGAACCCGCATCCGGGAAGGTCACTTCTGGCTGCTGTTCGGTCAGTTCGGTGATGCGCAGCGCAGAGGCAATAACCTGGCCGAGATGCTGAAACGCGCCGGTGACAGGCGCTAACGCTTCGAACGCGGCTAGTGCACAGAAGACAAACAGCGCGATCAGTGCGCCTGGCTGGGTGTTACCGCCCACGCCGCCTGAGGCCATCCATAGCATCATAATCACTGCCAGCGCGCCGACTAACAGCATGACCGCCTGCGACAACGCCGTTAATTCAGACTGGCGTCTCTGGGCTTCGTGCCATTGCAACTCGGTGGCTTCCATTTGAGCGCGGTAGCGTTCACTGGCGCCAAAAATGGTCAATTCAGCCTGGCCCTGTAGCCAGGAGGTTAACTGCTGACGATATTGCCCACGCAGATGCGTCAGACTTTGTCCGGTGCTTTTGCCTGCCTGATAAAAGAGTGGGGGCAGAATAAATAAGGTCAGCAGCATAATACCGCCGAGGGTGATAGCCAGCGTGAAATCGAGAACGCTTAGACCCAGCGTGACCACCATGATGACGACAAAAGCCCCCACCAGCGGGGAGATCACGCGCAAGTACAGATGATCGAGCGTGTCTACATCAGCCACCACGCGGTTAAGTAATTCACCCTGTCCATAACGGGACAGGCCCGCAGGAGAGAGCGGCAGTAGTTTGCTGAAGGTATAAATACGCAAATGCTGCAGCACACGGAATGTTGCGTCATGGCTGACCAGTCGTTCGAAATAACGCCCCGCGGTGCGGGTGATCGCTGCGCCGCGTACGCCTGCGGCAGGGAGCATATAGTTAAAGCTGTAAATCCCGGTGACGCCAACCACCGCAGAAGCCGACAGGAACCAACCTGAAAGCGTCAGTAAGCCAATACTTGCCAGCAGCGTGACGATCGCCAGAACGATCCCCAGCGTTAACATCCATTTGTGACGTTTATACAGCGTCAGATAAGGTAGCAAAGCGCGCATTTAGATGTCCTCCTGACGATGAGCCAGTAATGTCGCAAAAGCCCCGTTGGCTGAGCTAAGTTCGGTCCAGGTACCTTGTTCAACGATCTGTCCGTCCTGCATCACCCAGATAGCGTCCCAGTCGGCAAGATCTTCCAACTGGTGCGTCACCATCAGCGTGGTCTGGCGGCGAGATGCCGCGTTTAACGCCTGCATCACGCGTTGTTCGCTGTGCGCATCAAGACTGGCGGCGGGTTCATCCAGCAGCAGTAACTGACAGGGATTGAGTAAGGCGCGAGCAACGGCAACGCGCTGCGCTTGCCCGACGGAAAGTCGGGCCGCCTGATCGCCGACTGGCGTATCCACGCCCTGCGGCAGCAGCGGTAAAAACTCGCTGACCCAGGCGCTGTCGAGTGCGGCTTGTAGCTGTTCTTCGCTGGCATCGGGGCGAGCCAGCAGAACGTTTTCGCGTAACGTGGCGGCAGGAAGCTGCGGATTTTGCCCGACCCATGACAGCTGTTTACGCCAGGAAGCAGGTGACAGGTCGCGAAGTTCAAAGCCGTTAATTCGCAGCGATCCCCGATAAGAGAGGAAACCGGACAGGACATTAAGCAGCGAACTTTTACCGGAACCGCTGCGTCCAACCAGCACCGCGCGTTGACCGGCTGCCAGGGTAAAGTTGAGCGGGCCGGCCAGCACTTTACCTTCCGGCGAAGTGATAATCAGATCGTGTGCCTCAATTGAAACGGCGTCTTTCGTCGCCAGCTCAATGTCGCCACGCTCTGGATGAGCCAGCGGGGTTTCCATGAAGGTTTTCAGACTATCAGCTGCACCAACGGCTTGCGCTTTGGCGTGATAAAACGTGCCCAGATCGCGCAGGGGCTGGAAAAACTCCGGCGCCAGAATGAGCGCGAGGAAGCCTGCTGCCAGCGTGACGCCTGTCCCGTAGTGGCCGAAATCTAGCTCTCCGAGGTAGGAAAAACCGAAGTAAACCGCCACCAGCGCAATAGACAGAGAGGTAAAGAACTCAAGGACACCGGATGACAGGAACGCCAGGCGCAGGACTTCCATGGTGCGCTGGCGGAAATCTTGCGACGCAGCGCGGATGCTTTCCGTTTCGGCTTCACCGCGACCAAATATTCTTAGCGTTTCCATGCCCCGCAGACGATCGAGGAAATGACCGCTGAGGCGGGCAAGAGCCTGAAAATTGCGGCGGTTAGCATCGGCAGCGCCCATACCGACCATTGCCATAAATAACGGGATCAGCGGGGCTGTTCCGAGCAGAATAAGGGCGGCTACCCAGTTTGACGGGAATACCGCCGCCACAATCAATAATGGGACGCATACGGCCAGCGCCATTTGCGGCAGATAACGTGCATAGTAATCATGCATATCGTCAATCTGTTCCAGGATCAGCGTGGCCCAGCTTCCGGCCGGTTTGCCCTGTATCCAGGCCGGACCAGCCTGTTGCAGACGGTCAAGCACCTGGCGGCGAATTTCAAAGCGAATATGTTGCCCTGCGTGAAACCCGACCCGTTCGCGTAACCAGACGACCCATGCCCGCAGGATGAAAATCAATACCAGCACGATGAACGGAAGCAGCAGCGCCTCTCGGGGAATATTGGCCATGATCATATGGTCCAGAATGCGGGCCATGAGCCAGGCCTGAGCGACGATTAACAGACCACTCACGAACCCCAACAGGCGTGAAATGTTCAGCCATCGTTGGGAAATTACACTTTGCTGTTTTAACCAGCGGGTCAGCTCTTTTTGACGGGTTTTATTCATTGCACGCTTAGCAGGTGAGTTATTGGAATTTTTGGGCAGGGCAATGTTACAACGAGGCAAAAATAAAGGCGACTTATAGTCGCCTTTTTTACTTTTGTTACTGATTTGTAAAACTTATTTGCAAGCGTCCGCCAGACCGTCGAGATAACGTTCTGCATCAAGCGCGGCCATACAGCCTGTGCCCGCAGAGGTGATCGCCTGGCGATAAATATGATCCATCACGTCACCGGCTGCGAAGACCCCCGGAATGCTGGTTTGTGTGGCATTACCGTGAATACCGGACTGAACTTTGATGTAGCCGTTTTCCAGTTCAAGCTGACCGTCGAAAATGGCAGTATTCGGGCTGTGACCGATAGCGACAAACAATCCGGCAACGTCAAGTGACTCCACATTGTCAGTGTTTTGCGTATCGCGCAGGCGCAGCCCGGTTACGCCCATTTGATCACCGGTTACTTCTTCCAGCGTGCGGTGGGTGTGCAGCATGATGTTGCCGTTTTCAACTTTATCCATCAAACGCTTGATGAGAATTTTCTCAGCGCGGAAACTGTCGCGACGGTGAATCAAATGCACTTCAGATGCGATATTCGCCAGATACAGTGCTTCTTCAACCGCAGTGTTGCCACCGCCAATCACCGCAACTTTTTGGTTACGGTAGAAGAAACCGTCGCATGTCGCGCAGGCGGAAACGCCGCGGCCTTTGAATGCTTCTTCTGAAGGCAAGCCCAGGTAACGTGCTGAAGCGCCGGTAGCGATGATCAGTGCGTCACAGGTGTACTCTCCGCTATCGCCGGTCAGACGGAAAGGGCGGTTTTGCAGATCAACTTTGCTGATGTGATCAAAAATGATTTCTGTATCAAATTTGGTCGCATGTTCGTGCATACGCTCCATCAGCAGCGGGCCAGTGAGATCGTGCGGATCGCCAGGCCAGTTTTCCACTTCTGTTGTTGTGGTCAGTTGACCACCTTTTTCCATACCGGTAATCAGTACCGGTTGCAGGTTAGCGCGTGCAGCGTAGACCGCAGCGGTATATCCCGCAGGGCCTGAGCCCAGAATAAGAAGTTTACTGTGTTTGGTTGCGCCCATGAGATCCCCATAGTTGTTGGCAGGCAATGAGCAGGATTGTAGGGAATTTACAGGCGTAAAAAAAGAGTATGGCGATTTTGTTAACAATTTGTGTAATAGCAGAAACCGATGAGCGGGGGAATAAGTCGTAATACTATAACGATTTCTACTAAAAATCGGTCAGTTATAAGGTGATAAAATGACGATTTTCCATCACTGCGAATGAATAACTGGCATGTTGTACTAAAAATCGATGTTTTACTTTGACAATCACCTGCTGTTTTGCGAAAACAGTCAAGGAAGAAAAAAAATGTGTCATGTATGTGCTGCATAATCATGCATGTAGTTACCATGTTTACCGTGTTAGCGAAATCTACGCATGGTGTGGACAGATGCCATTCGTGATGTCGATAGCCGCCGACAGGCAACGGTCTTCTCACCATAAGCCCAGGCATTACAAACCGAAAATCCCTCTGGGTTGCGGTTTATTTTGATGGGTAGCGACTCTGAACAGTGATGTTGGTAGAGTCAGGCAGGAGTAGGGAAGGAATACAGAGAGACAATAATAATGGTAGATAGTAAGAAGCGCCCTGGCAAAGATCTCGACCGTATCGATCGTAACATTCTTAATGAGCTGCAAAAGGATGGGCGTATTTCTAACGTCGAGCTTTCTAAACGTGTGGGACTTTCACCAACGCCCTGCCTTGAGCGTGTGCGTCGGTTGGAAAGACAGGGTTTTATTCAGGGCTATACAGCGCTGTTAAACCCGCATTATCTGGATGCATCACTTCTGGTTTTTGTTGAGATTACTCTGAATCGTGGCGCCCCGGATGTGTTTGAGCAATTTAACTCTGCAGTACAAAAACTTGAAGAAATTCAAGAGTGTCATTTGGTTTCCGGTGATTTCGACTATTTGTTGAAAACACGCGTACCGGATATGTCGGCGTACCGTAAGCTGTTGGGGGAAACCCTGCTGCGTCTGCCTGGCGTGAATGACACACGTACTTATGTCGTAATGGAAGAAGTCAAACAGAGCAATCGTCTGGTAATTAAGACGCGCTAACACGGAACAGGTGCAAAATCGACGCAGTTTGATTACACTCCTGTTAATCCATACAGCAACAGTGCCGGGGCAACCCGGTGCTGTTGTCCGTTTTAGCATCGGGCAGGAAAAGCCTGAAACCTGGAGAGCCGTTTTTGAGCCAGGAATACACTGAAGACAAAGACGTCACATTGACGAAGTTAAGCAGCGGGCGCCGACTCCTGGAAGCGCTACTGATCCTTATTGCCCTTTTTGCCGTCTGGTTGATGGCTGCCTTACTCAGCTTTAACCCTTCGGATCCCAGTTGGTCGCAAACCGCGTGGCACGAACCTATCCATAATCTGGGGGGAATACCCGGAGCATGGCTGGCAGACACACTGTTCTTTATTTTTGGCGTCATGGCCTACACCATTCCCGTCATCATTGTCGGCGGCTGCTGGTTTGCATGGCGACACCAGGCCAGCGACGAATACGTCGATTATTTTGCCGTTTCGCTGCGTATTATTGGCGTTCTGGCGCTGATCCTTACCTCTTGCGGGCTTGCCGCAATCAATGCCGATGACATCTGGTATTTCGCCTCTGGCGGCGTGATCGGCAGCCTGCTCAGCACCACGTTGCAACCATTACTGCACAGTAGCGGCGGTACGCTGACGCTATTGTGCATTTGGGCTGCGGGATTAACGTTGTTTACCGGCTGGTCATGGGTGAGCATTGCGGAAAAACTGGGCGGCTGGTTACTCAATATCCTGACGTTTGCCAGCAACCGTACCCGTCGCGACGATACCTGGGTCGATGACGAAGAATATGAAGATGAAGATGAGTCTTTCGACACCGCTGATGGCAAACCTGATGAATCGCGTCGGGCGCGTATTCTGCGCGGTGCGTTAGCACGCCGTAAGCGTCTGGCGGAGAAATTTACCAACCCGCTTGGCCGTCATACTGATGCCGCGCTATTTTCCGGCAAACGCATGGATGATGAAGACGAAATTGAATACAGCGCTCGTGGCGTTGTTGCCGATCCTAACGATGTGCTGTTCTCCGGTAATCGTGCGACGCTGCCTGAATATGACGAACTTGACCCACTGCTGAATGGTCATTCGGTGACAGAGCCAGTTGCCGCCGCAGCTGCAGCGACAACGGCAGCTCAGGCCTGGAGCGCACCGGTTGATCCGCTGCTGCAAACATCGCCAGTGACCAATACCGTTATGGAACAACCGGCCCCAGCCGTAGCCTGGCAAGCCGTGCCTGGTCCGCAAACCGGTGATGCGGTGATTGCGCCAGCGCCTGAGGGGTATCCTCAGCCAGCCCACTACGCGCAGCCACCGGTGCAGCAGCAGTTTGAACCATGGCAGCAGCCGGTTGTGGAGGAGAGTCCGCAGCCGCAGGGATTTACCGCGGAGCACAACTGGCAGCCGGAACCTGCATATCAGCCGGAGCCCGTGCAGCAGCCTGTTTATCAGCCGGAATCAACCTTTCAACAAAACGCCGCGTTCCAGCAGCCTGCGGTTGAACAACCGCCTGTAGTGGAACCTGAGCCGGTGGTTGAAGAGGTTAAACCGACTCGTCCGCCACTCTACTATTTTGAAGAAGTTGAAGAGAAACGTGCACGTGAGCGCGAGCAACTGGCCGCCTGGTATCAGCCGATTCCAGAGCCTGCTCAAGAGCCTGAACGTGTTAAGCCGTCTATGCCGACGGTAGCATCCATACCGCCCGTTGAGTCAGTTGCTGCCGCTGCGCCGCTGGCCGCTGGGGTGAAAAACGCCGCTTTAGGGGCGGGTGCGGCTGCCGCAGCACCTGTCTTTAGTCTTGCGGGTAGCGGTGCGCCGCGTCCACAGGTGAAAGAGGGGATTGGTCCGCAGTTACCGCGTCCGAATCGTGTGCGCGTACCTACTCGTCGGGAGCTGGCGTCGTATGGCATAAAACTGCCGTCACAACGTATGGCTGAAGAGAAAGCGCGCGAAGAGCATCTTGATACAGATGCATACAGTGACGAAGAAATTGACGCCATGCAGCAAGATGAGCTGGCGCGTCAGTTCGCCCAGTCTCAGCAGCACCGCTATGGCGACGAGTATCAGGATGATGCCAGTCAGACTGATGATGATTCAGCCGCAGAAGCAGAACTGGCTCGCCAGTTTGCCTCTTCCCAGCAGCAGCGCTATTCCGGTGAACAGCCTGCCGGAGCGAATCCGTTCTCGCTTGATGACTTTGAATTTTCGCCAATGAAAACGCTGGTGGATGATGGTCCGCATGAGCCGCTATTTACTCCAAGCGTAATGCCGGAGCCTGCGCCGCAGTACCAGCAGCCTGTCGCACCGCAGCAGCATTACCAGCAGCCAGCGCAGCCTGTCGCACCGCAGCAGCATTATCAGCAGCCAGCGCAGCCTGTCGCACCACAACAGCATTACCAGCAACCGGCGCAACCAGTCGCACCACAACAGCATTACCAGCAACCGGCGCAACCAGTCGCACCACAACAGCATTACCAGCAACCGGCGCAACCAGTCGCACCACAACAGCATTACCAGCAACCGGCGCAGCCTGTCGTACCACAACAGCATTACCAGCAACCGGCGCAGCCAGTCGCACCGCAGCAGCATTATCAGCAACCGGCGCAGCCTGTTACAGCGCCGCCGCAGGATAGTCTGATCCATCCGCTCCTGATGCGTAATGGCGACAGTCGTCCGGCGCACCGTCCAAGTACGCCGCTGCCATCGTTGGATCTGCTCACGCCGCCGCCGAGTGAGGTTGAGCCGATAGATACTTTCGCTCTGGAGCAAATGGCTCGTCTGGTGGAGGCTCGTCTGGCGGACTTCCGCATTAAAGCCGATGTGGTGAACTACTCACCTGGTCCGGTTATTACCCGCTTTGAGCTTAATCTTGCTCCTGGAGTTAAAGCGGCGCGTATTTCCAACCTGTCGCGAGATCTGGCGCGTTCATTGTCGACCGCAGCGGTACGCGTGGTCGAGGTAATTCCGGGCAAACCGTATGTCGGGCTGGAGTTACCCAACAAAAAACGTCAAACCGTTTATCTGCGCGAAGTGTTGGATAACGCCAAATTCCGTGATAACTCATCTCCGCTGACCGTGGTACTGGGTAAAGATATTGCGGGCGAACCGGTGGTTGCCGATCTGGCGAAAATGCCGCACCTGCTGGTGGCAGGGACAACTGGTTCCGGTAAGTCGGTTGGGGTGAACGCCATGATCCTCAGCATGTTGTACAAGGCGCAGCCGGAAGACGTTCGCTTTATCATGATTGACCCGAAAATGCTGGAACTGTCGGTTTATGAAGGCATTCCGCATTTGCTGACTGAAGTTGTGACCGACATGAAAGATGCCGCCAACGCCCTGCGCTGGAGCGTCAATGAAATGGAACGTCGCTACAAGCTGATGTCGGCGCTTGGCGTACGTAATCTTGCCGGTTATAACGAAAAAATTGCTGAAGCCGCCCGTATGGGGCGTCCGATTCCGGACCCGTACTGGAAGCCGGGCGACAGTATGGATGTTCAGCATCCGGTGCTGGAAAAACTGCCGTATATCGTTGTGCTGGTGGATGAATTCGCCGACCTGATGATGACCGTGGGTAAAAAGGTGGAAGAACTGATTGCTCGTCTGGCGCAAAAAGCGCGTGCGGCGGGGATCCACCTGGTGCTGGCGACCCAGCGACCGTCGGTTGACGTTATCACTGGTCTGATTAAAGCGAACATCCCAACGCGTATCGCCTTTACCGTGTCCAGTAAAATTGACTCGCGTACCATCCTTGACCAGGGCGGAGCGGAATCGCTGTTGGGTATGGGTGACATGCTGTATTCCGCACCAAACTCAACGATCCCAGTGCGTGTACACGGCGCCTTTGTACGTGATGAAGAAGTTCACGCTGTGGTTCAGGACTGGAAAGCGCGCGGTCGTCCACAATACGTTGACGGCATAACGTCTGACAGCGAAAGCGAAGGCGGCGGTGGCGGCTTTGATGGTGGCGAAGAGTTGGATCCGCTGTTCGATCAGGCGGTAAACTTTGTCACCCAGAAACGCAAAGCCTCAATCTCCGGCGTCCAGCGTCAGTTCCGTATCGGTTACAACCGAGCGGCGCGTATCATCGAACAGATGGAAGCGCAGGGAATTGTCAGCGAGCAAGGGCATAATGGTAATCGTGAAGTGCTGGCTCCACCGCCCTTCGAATGATTGCAAAGTTAAGTAATTCAGTATTTTCTACTTTCCTCATGCTGATTTTTGGCCTGAAATGGATAGCAGAGGGATCTCCCCGTTGGGAGTGACGTATTTTGAGGAATAACGATGAAAAGAATCGCAATCACCTGTGCATTATTGTCGAGCTTTGTGGTGAGCAGCGTCTGGGCAGATGCTGCCAGCGACCTGAAAAGCCGCCTGGATAAAGTCAGTAGCTTCCATGCCAGCTTTACTCAGAAGGTCACGGACGGTAGCGGTGCGGCGGTGCAGGAAGGTCAGGGTGACTTATGGGTTAAACGTCCTAATCTGTTTAACTGGCATATGACGCAGCCTGACGAGAGCATCCTGGTTTCCGATGGTAAAACGCTGTGGTTCTTTAACCCGTTTGTTGAGCAGGCGACTGCGACATGGCTGAAAGACGCCACGGGCAACACGCCGTTCATGCTGATTGCGCGTAACCAGGCCAGCGACTGGCAGCAGTACAATATTAAGCAAAATGGCGATGATTTCGTGCTGACGCCAAAAACCAGCAGCGGTAACCTTAAGCAGTTTACTATCAATGTTGGGCGTGACGGGACGATCCACCAGTTCAGCGCCGTTGAACAAGACGATCAGCGCAGCAGCTATCAGCTGAAATCTCAGCAGAACGGTGCGATTGAACCCTCTAAATTCACCTTTACCCCGCCGCAAGGTGTAACGGTTGACGATCAACGTAAGTAGAGGCGTGTGAGTGAGCAATCTGTCGCTCGACTTTTCTGATAATACTTTTCAGCCGCTGGCCGCGCGTATGCGGCCAGAAAATTTAGCGCAGTATATCGGCCAGCAGCATCTGCTGGCTGCGGGCAAACCCTTGCCGCGCGCCATTGAGGCCGGGCATCTGCACTCCATGATTTTATGGGGACCGCCGGGGACCGGGAAAACGACGCTTGCCGAAGTTATTGCCCGTTACGCCAACGCCGATGTCGAACGAATTTCGGCAGTTACGTCTGGCGTGAAAGAAATTCGTGAAGCGATTGAGCGTGCGCGTCAGAACCGTAACGCGGGGCGACGCACGATCCTGTTCGTGGACGAAGTTCACCGTTTTAATAAAAGCCAACAGGATGCGTTTTTACCGCATATTGAAGACGGTACCATTACGTTTATTGGTGCTACCACTGAAAACCCCTCGTTTGAGCTCAACTCGGCGCTGTTGTCGCGTGCGCGCGTTTATCTACTGAAATCGTTAACTTCCGACGACATTGAACAGGTGCTGGACCAGGCGATGTCAGACAAAGTGCGTGGTTATGGCGGCCAGGATATTGTTCTGCCGCCAGAAACGCGTCGGGCTATTGCCGAACTGGTTAATGGTGACGCGCGGCGGGCGCTGAATACGCTGGAAATGATGGCCGATATGGCCGAAGTTGATGATTCCGGCAAGCGCGTATTGAAACCAGAATTGCTCACCGAAATTGCCGGTGAACGTAGTGCGCGTTTCGATAATAAAGGCGATCGTTTTTACGATCTCATCTCCGCACTACACAAGTCGGTACGTGGAAGCGCCCCAGATGCGGCGCTTTATTGGTATGCGCGAATTATTACCGCTGGTGGCGATCCGCTGTACGTTGCCCGTCGCTGTCTGGCGATTGCCTCAGAAGATGTCGGCAATGCCGATCCCCGCGCCATGCAGGTGGCGATTTCCGCATGGGACTGTTTTACCCGCGTGGGACCCGCGGAAGGCGAACGCGCGATTGCTCAGGCGATTGTTTATCTGGCCTGTGCGCCGAAGAGTAATGCGGTTTACACCGCCTTCAAAGCCGCGCTGTCTGATGCCCGCGAACGTCCGGATTACGACGTGCCGGTTCACCTGCGCAATGCGCCGACTAAGCTGATGAAAGAGATGGGCTACGGTCAGGAGTATCGTTATGCCCATGATGAGCCTAATGCCTATGCCGCCGGAGAAGAGTACTTCCCGCAGGAAATGGCACAAACGCGCTATTATCGCCCCACAAACAGAGGTCTTGAAGGCAAGATTGGCGAAAAGCTCGCCTGGCTCGCCGGACAGGATCAAAATAGCCCTATAAAACGCTACCGTTAGTGTTATCGTTGCGGTAATGTTGTCTCTGTATCCCTGTGACCGCAGGCTGTGGTCACTTTCTCCTATTTTAATTCGATAAGCACAGGATAAGCATGCTCGATCCCAATCTGCTGCGTAATGAGCCAGACGCAGTCGCAGAAAAACTGGCAAGCCGGGGCTTTAAGCTGGATGTAGATAAGCTGCGCGCTCTTGAAGAGCGTCGTAAAGTTCTGCAGGTACAAACTGAAAACCTGCAGGCAGAGCGTAACTCGCGATCGAAATCCATCGGCCAGGCAAAAGCGCGCGGGGAAGATATCGAGTCTTTACGTCTGGAAGTGAACAAACTGGGCGAAGAGCTGGATGCCGCGAAAGCTGAACTTGATACCTTACAGGCCGAGATCCGCGACATTGCGCTGACTATTCCTAACCTGCCAGCGGACGACGTTCCGGTGGGTAAAGATGAAAATGACAACGTCGAAGTCAGCCGCTGGGGTACTCCGCGTGAGTTTGATTTCGAAGTGCGCGATCATGTTACCCTGGGTGAAATGCACACGGGTCTTGATTTCGCCGCTGCGGTTAAGCTGACCGGCTCTCGTTTCGTGGTCATGAAAGGGCAGATTGCGCGTATGCACCGTGCGCTGTCTCAGTTCATGCTGGATCTGCATACTGAACAGCATGGCTATAGCGAAAACTACGTCCCGTATCTGGTTAACCATGACACGCTGTACGGTACAGGCCAACTGCCGAAATTCGCTGGCGATCTGTTCCATACCCGTCCACTGGATGAAGAAGCTGATAGCAGCAACTATGCGCTGATCCCAACGGCAGAAGTTCCGCTGACCAACCTGGTGCGCGACGAAATCATCGATGAAGATGCGCTGCCGATCAAAATGACTGCGCATACGCCGTGCTTCCGTTCTGAAGCAGGTTCTTACGGCCGTGACACGCGTGGTCTGATCCGTATGCACCAGTTCGATAAAGTTGAGATGGTGCAGATTGTTCGCCCGGAAGATTCGATGGACGCGCTGGAAGAGATGACCGGCCATGCCGAGAAGGTCCTGCAACTGCTGGGTCTGCCGTATCGCAAAATCATCCTGTGCACTGGCGACATGGGCTTCGGCGCATGCAAAACTTACGATCTGGAAGTGTGGATCCCGGCGCAGAACACCTATCGCGAAATCTCCTCTTGCTCCAACGTGTGGGATTTCCAGGCTCGTCGTATGCAGGCGCGTTGCCGCAGCAAATCCGACAAAAAGACCCGTTTAGTGCATACTCTGAACGGTTCCGGTCTGGCGGTTGGGCGTACGCTGGTTGCGGTAATGGAAAACTATCAGCAGGCTGATGGCCGCATTCAGGTTCCGGAAGTATTACGTCCGTACATGAATGGCCTGGAATTCATCGGTTAAGTTACCTTTCTCTGCTAAAAAAGCGCCTCAGGGCGCTTTTTTTATGCCCGTTTGACGTCGGACAATAATGACTACTCCTATAGGGGTAATACTGACTTCGAATGAAAGTCAGTATTTTTCTCTGTCTTTTAGCAAATTCAGTTTCTACCAGCCCGTATATCGATATTAACGTTATATAAAAAACTATACATCGAATATTTGTATTTTGTTTATTGTGAGCAGCAGAGTGAGCCACTATGAAAACTAAGATCCCCGATGCCGTGCTGGCAGCTGAGGTTAGTCGCCGCGGTTTGGTGAAAACGACGGCGATAGGCGGACTGGCGGTGGCCAGTAGCGCGTTTACCCTGCCATTTACCCGGATTGCAAATGCTGCAGAAGCCCTTAATCCGACACCGATTAATGAGAAAGTGATCTGGAGCGCGTGTACGGTGAACTGCGGCAGCCGCTGCCCGCTGCGTATGCATGTGGTCGACGGTGAAATAAAGTATGTCGAAACTGACAACACCGGCGATGACAACTATGACGGTCTGCACCAGGTACGCGCCTGTCTGCGTGGTCGATCCATGCGTCGCCGAGTCTATAATCCCGATCGTCTGAAATACCCGATGAAACGCGTTGGTAAGCGTGGCGAAGGAAAATTTGAGCGCATCAGTTGGGATGAAGCCTACGACATCATTGCCAGCAATATGCAGCGTCTTATCAAAGACTACGGCAATGAGTCTATCTACCTGAACTACGGTACCGGTACGCTGGGTGGCACTATGACGCGCTCGTGGCCGCCGGGTAAAACGCTGGTGGCACGGTTGATGAACTGCTGCGGCGGCTATCTTAATCACTACGGTGACTACTCTTCAGCGCAAATCGCTGCCGGGTTGAACTATACCTACGGCGGCTGGGCTGACGGTAACAGCCCGTCCGACATTGAAAACAGCAAGCTGGTGGTTCTGTTCGGTAATAACCCTGGTGAAACCCGTATGAGCGGGGGTGGGGTAACCTATTACCTTGAACAGGCGCGACAGAAATCCAATGCCCGCATGATCATTATCGATCCCCGTTATACTGATACCGGTGCGGGGCGTGAAGATGAATGGATCCCGATCCGTCCTGGTACTGATGCGGCGCTGGTCAATGGTCTGGCGTATGTCCTGATCACCGAAAACATGGTTGACCAACCGTTCCTCGACAAATACTGCGTGGGTTACGACGAGAAAACCTTACCGGCCGACGCGCCGAAGAACGGTCACTATAAGGCGTATATTCTTGGGCAGGGTAAGGACGGCATTGCCAAGACCCCGGAGTGGGCGGCGCAGATTACCGGTATTCCCGCTGAACGTATCGTCAAACTGGCGCGTGAAATAGGTAGCGCTAAACCGGCATACATCAGCCAGGGGTGGGGGCCGCAGCGTCATGCTAACGGTGAAATAGCGACCCGCGCCATTTCTATGCTCGCTATCCTGACCGGTAACGTTGGGATCAACGGCGGCAACAGCGGGGCGCGTGAGGGCTCATACAGTTTGCCGTTTGAGCGTATGCCAACGCTGGAAAACCCTGTTGAAACCAGCATCTCGATGTTCATGTGGACGGACGCGATTGAGCGAGGCCCGGAGATGACGGCCCTGCGCGACGGCGTACGCGGCAAAGACAAGCTCGATGTTCCTATTAAGATGATCTGGAACTATGCCGGTAACTGTCTGATTAACCAACACTCTGATATTAACCGCACGCATGAAATCCTCCAGGACGAGAAGAAGTGCGAGATGATCGTCGTCATCGACTGTCATATGACTTCCTCGGCGAAATACGCAGACATTTTGCTGCCGGACTGCACTGCCTCCGAACAGATGGATTTTGCGCTGGATGCCTCATGCGGGAACATGTCCTATGTGATTTTCACCGATCAGGCGATCAAACCACGCTTCGAATGCAAGACTATCTACCAGATGACCAGCGAGCTGGCGAAGCGCCTTGGCGTTGAGCAGCAGTTTACAGAAGGTCGTACTCAGGAAGAGTGGATGCGCCATCTGTATGAGCAGTCGCGCAAAGTGATTCCTGAACTGCCTACGTTTGAAGAATTCCGTCAGCAAGGGATCTTTAAACAGCGCGATCCGCAAGGACATCATGTGGCGTACAAGGCATTCCGTGAGGATCCTAAAGCCAATCCGCTGACCACGCCGTCAGGTAAGATCGAAATTTATTCGCAGCAGCTTGCCGAGATCGCGGCAACCTGGGAACTGCCGGAAGGTGATGTAATTGATCCGCTACCGATTTATACCCCAGGCTTTGAAAGCTTAAACGATCCGCTGGTGGAGAAATTCCCTTTGCAGCTGACCGGCTTCCACTATAAGTCTCGCGTTCACTCGACCTATGGCAACGTCGATGTCCTGAAAGCATCCTGCCGCCAGGAAATGTGGATCAACCCGATGGATGCGCAGCGACGCGGTATTAACAACGGCGACAAGGTACGTATCTTTAACGATCGTGGTGAAGTGCATATTGAGGCGAAAGTGACGCCACGTATGATGCCCGGCGTGGTGGCATTGGGCGAAGGGGCCTGGTATGACCCGGATGCAAAACGCGTGGATCAGGGCGGTTGCATTAACGTCCTGACGACCCAGCGTCCGTCTCCTCTCGCAAAGGGAAATCCGTCACACACGAACCTTGTTCAGGTTGAAAAGGCGTAAGGAGTAACCGATGACAACCCAGTATGGATTTTTTATTGATTCCAGCCGTTGCACCGGTTGCAAAACCTGCGAACTGGCCTGCAAAGATTTCAAAAATTTAACCCCGGAAGTCAGCTTCCGCCGCATTTATGAATACGCAGGCGGCGACTGGCAGGAGGACAACGGCGTCTGGCATCAGAACGTCTTTGCTTATTACCTCTCCATTGCGTGTAACCACTGTGAAGATCCAGCCTGTACCAAGGTTTGTCCGAGCGGCGCGATGCACAAACGTGAAGATGGTTTTGTCGTTGTCGACGAAGATGTTTGCATTGGCTGCCGGTATTGCCACATGGCCTGTCCTTACGGCGCGCCACAGTACAATGCTGAAAAAGGGCATATGACTAAATGTGATGGCTGCCATGAGCGCGTCGCTGAAGGCAAGAAACCTATCTGCGTGGAGTCCTGCCCACTGCGTGCGCTGGATTTTGGTCCGATTGAAGAGCTGCGCAAAAAACACGGTACTTTGGCTGCGGTAGCGCCACTGCCGGGCGCGCACTTTACCAAACCAAGTATTGTCATCAAACCTAACGCCAATAGCCGCCCGACCGGGGATACTACAGGTTATCTGGCCAATCCGAAGGAGGTGTAAGATGGGAAGTGGATGGCATGAATGGCCGCTGATGATCTTCACTGTCTTCGGACAGTGTGTAGTTGGTGGCTTTATCGTTCTGGCGCTGGCGTTGATGAAAGGGGACTTACGCCCTGAATCGCAGCAGCGCGTGATTGCCTGCATGTTCGGGCTGTGGGTATTAATGGGCATTGGCTTTATTGCTTCCATGCTCCACCTGGGCTCACCGATGCGCGCCTTTAACTCACTCAATCGTGTAGGGTCTTCTGCGTTGAGTAATGAAATTGCCAGCGGCTCAATCTTCTTTGCCGTTGGCGGCATCGGCTGGCTGCTGGCAACGTTGAAAAAAATGTCGCCCGTATTACGCAATCTGTGGTTAGTTGTCACCATGGTACTGGGCGTGATTTTTGTCTGGATGATGGTGCGCGTGTATAACACCATCGATACTGTGCCGACCTGGTACAGCATCTGGACGCCGCTGGGCTTCTTCCTGACGATGTTTATGGGCGGTCCGCTGCTGGGATATCTGTTGCTGAGAATTGCTGGCGTGGACGGTTGGGCGATGCGCCTGTTGCCGGCTATTTCAGTGCTTGCTCTGGTCGTGAGCGCCATCATGTCTGTAATGCAGGGGGTTGAACTGGCGACGATCCACAGTTCCATTCAACAGGCGTCTGCGCTGGTTCCGGATTACGGCTCGCTGATGGCGTGGCGGATTGTCGCTCTGGCATTAGCGCTGTGCTGCTGGATTGTACCGCAAGTGAAAGGCTACCAGCCTGCAGTTCCGCTGCTTTCCGTCGCGTTTATTCTGCTGTTAGTCGGCGAGTTGATTGGTCGTGGCGTGTTCTACGGGCTGCATATGACCGTCGGTATGGCGGTTGCCAGCTAAATGACAAACCGGGGCATAGCCCCGGTTTTTTTACTTCTGTTTAGTTAACGTGTCGTAGCTGGTCATCAGATTGCGATAATCAGGAATGTGATTAGAGAACAGCGTCGCCAGACCTTCGATATCGTTGCGCCAGTCGCGATGCAACTCACATGCGACACCAAACCACGTCATCAGTTGAGCACCGGCCTGGGACATCCGATCCCATGCTGAATGGCGAGTAATTTCATTAAATGTACCCGACGCATCGGTTACGACAAAGACATCAAAACCTTCTTCAATAGCCGAGAGCGCAGGGAAAGCAACGCAAACTTCCGTCACGACACCGGCAATAATCAGCTGTTTTTTACCGGTCGCTTTCACTGCTTTCACGAAATCTTCGTTATCCCACGCGTTAATGTTTCCGGGGCGAGCAATATAAGGCGCATCGGGAAATTGAGCTTTCAGTTCCGGTACCAGTGGCCCGTTTGGTCCTGTCTCGAAACTGGTTGTCAGAATGGTTGGGAGTTTGAAGTATTTTGCTAAGTCGCCGAGGGCAAGCACGTTGTTTTTAAATTTATCGGGATCGATATCCCGAACCAGAGAGAGCAGGCCAGCCTGATGGTCGACCAGCAGTACTGCCGCATTATCTTTATCAAGTCTTACGTAAGGTTTAGTCATGATATTTCTCCTGTTCAGCATCAGTGGGGGAAATTTGATGAGTTTAAGTCTACAGAAAGAACGATATATGGATTAGATACCTAAATAAGAACTCACTGTTCTATTTTGAAGACAATGCAGATCTGCATCCCGCATAGAGTTTAGTAAGAAATAAAAGTAAGGGGAGTCCATGAAATTTTTCGACTGAACGCAACGCGAGATTTTTGTTTTAGATCAATAAAAACAAGCAGATGTGTTTTTGTGTTTTTTATCTATTCACATTAAGAATCAGTAATGCAAATCGATCGTCCGGAAAGCGCCTCAGCCCTTTGATTGCGCCGATTGACAATGTTTTTGGCAGTGGCATGATGCGCATGAAATTTGAACTTCCTCACGGTTTTTATTCATGTCCATCTATACCCGTCCCGTCATGCTGTTGCTGTGCGGGCTGCTTCTGCTGACCCTGGCGATCGCCGTGTTAAACACGCTCGTCCCGCTTTGGCTCGCCCATGAAAATTTGCCCACCTGGCAGGTAGGTGTGGTGAGTTCTTCCTACTTTACCGGCAATCTGGTAGGGACGTTGCTGACCGGGTATTTAATAAAACACCTTGGTTTTAATCGCAGCTATTATATTGCCTCGCTTATTTTTGCCGCGGGCTGTATCGGCCTGGGGGTTATGGTGGGATTCTGGAGCTGGATGACCTGGCGTTTTATCGCCGGTGTTGGCTGCGCCATGATTTGGGTGGTAGTGGAAAGTGCGCTGATGTGCAGCGGGACTTCGCGTAATCGCGGACGCTTGCTTGCCGCCTATATGATGATCTATTACGTGGGGACGTTTTTAGGCCAGCTACTGGTTAGTAAAGTATCAACAGAATTGATGAACGTCCTGCCGTGGGTGACGGGTACGATCCTGGCTGGCGTTTTGCCATTGCTCTTTACGCGCATTGCCAATCAGCAGGGTGATGAACAGCAGTCTACTCCTATTACCTCCATGCTGAAGTTGCGGCAGGCGCGTCTGGGCGTTAACGGCTGTATTATTTCCGGGATTGTGCTGGGGTCTTTGTATGGCCTGATGCCGCTGTATCTCAACCATCAAGGGGTGAGCAACGCCAGCATTGGTTTCTGGATGGCGGTTCTGGTTAGCGCCGGTATTCTGGGGCAATGGCCGATTGGCCGCCTGGCAGACAAGCTGGGACGCCTGCTGGTTTTACGCGTCCAGGTCTTCGTGGTTATCGTCGGAAGTATCGCCATGCTGAATCAGGCGGCGATGGCGCCTGCGTTGTTTATGTTGGGTGCGGCAGGTTTTACCCTCTATCCGGTGGCGATGGCCTGGGCCTGTGAAAAGGTTGAACATCATCAGCTGGTCGCCATGAATCAGGCATTGTTATTAAGCTATACCGTTGGCAGCCTGCTTGGTCCTTCATTCACCGCAATGCTGATGCAGAATTATTCCGATAATCTGTTATTCATTATGATTGCCAGCGTATCGTTTATTTATCTGCTGATGTTGTTGCGTAGCGCCAGACATACGCCGACTCCGGTGGCTCACGTATAAAGCGCGCCAGACGGTATGCAGGCAAAATGTTTGCATACCGTGACTCATTTTCCCATTGCGGGTATGCCGGAAGTTGCGAGGTATTCGCATGCTTTCAGCGTGCAGTGAAGTTGCGCCTGACTGGTCATACTCGTCAGCTGTTGTAAATGCTCCCCTTCATCCAGCCAGCAAACCAGTTTTTGAATCATTTCAATATGTCGGGTGCTGCTGGCAGCCGCCAGGACAATAATTAACCGCACATCTGGATGCCCTGGAAAAGGCACCGCCTCTTTCAGACACAAGAGCGACAAATGTGTCTCACTGCTTATCACTCCTTCTTCCGGACGAGCGTGCGGCAGGGCAAACTCAGGGCTTAAGATGTACCACGGACCCAGTTGTTCTGTTTCACGGATGATTGCCTGAGCGTAGGCGGACGTAATCGCGCCCAGTTCTTCCAGAGGCTGGCAAGCCAGCGTCACGGCCTCCTGCCAGGAGTGGCATTGTTCACGAAACTGACAGGCAGAAAATAGCGCAGATGTCATTGTGTTCTCCTTATTTCAGAGCAGCAGACCGCATTGCGGTCTGCCAACCCGAACTATCTGAGGGCTTCAAAGAGTGCGGTCGCCGAAATACCGTATTTCTCTTTCAACTGGCGGCTATTGCCTGATTCCGTAAACGTATCTTGTGTCCCCAGTCGGATTAATCTCGTGGTTAATCCTTCCTCCGCCAATACTTCAGCAACCTGTCCGCCAAGCCCACCGGTGATCGTGTGATTTTCAATCGTTGCGATCTGCGGGCAACTGGCAATCAGTTGCAGAAAGCGCTGGCGGTTAAACGGTTTTAGCATGGCGACGTGAATCAGCTTGCCACGTTTTCCCTGGGCGCACAGCTGCACATAACCTGCGCTTGCCTGCTCCAGAACGGTCCCTTCATAGAGAATGGCGAAGTCATTGCCTGAGTCCTCCACGGCGGCGATATCGGTCACTCGCGGAACGGCAGATTTATCGCGCACGGGCATCGGTTCTCGGGCTACGCGAATATAGACCGGACCGGGAATGTTTACTGCCTGTTCAAATGCGGCCTCAACTTCTTCAGCGTCGGCAGGTGTTAGAATTGTGAGCCCCGGCAGTACGCGCGTCAGGGCCAGATCTTCCAGCGCATGATGCGATGCGCCGTCAGGTCCATCATCCATTCCTGGGTGGCTACCAACTAATTTAATGTTAGCTTTGGCGTAGCATGCCTGGCGCAGCTGAGTCCAGGCGGTGCCTGTCACAAACATCGCAAAGTTAACGTAGAACGGAATATTTCCTTCCAACGCCTGGCCAGTGGCAAAGCTCATTGCCGATCCTTCCGCAATACCCATTTCAAAGAAAGCGTCTGGATAGACGGCCTGGAACTGGTCAGTGCGGGTGGAGCTGGCTAAATCACTATCAATGGCGACAATGGGATAGCCCTTTTTTTTCAGGGCAATGAGTGCGTTACCAATTTCATCACGTGGGGCTTTCATCACTGCAACTCCTCCATAGCCTGCTGATATTGTTCGGCGGTTGGGGTTTTTGAATGCCAGTCACCGTTATTTTCCATATAGCTAACGCCACTGCCTTTGGTGGTATGCGCAATAATGGCGACAGGTTTTCCTTTCAGATGGCGTGAAAGCATCAGCGTGTCGGCAACCTGATGCATATCGTTACCGTTATGGAGTTCGAGTACGTGCCAGCCGAAAAGACGCACTTTGTCGGCCAGAGGTTCCAGATTCACCACCTGATTAACGGGGTCGTGGGAGGAAAAACCGTTGTAGTCAATAATCGCCACCAGGTTATCCATCTTCATATGGCCTGCCTGTTGTAGCGTTTCCCAGATTTGCCCTTCATGCATTTCGCCATCGCCAATGATGGCGAAAACGCGCTGTGATTCCCCCCGCTGTTTTTTGGCCGCCGCCATACCAAAAGCAATGGATAATCCCTGGCCCAGCAGGCCGGTTGTTGCATCGACTTCGGGCAGAGATTTGATGCTAGGGTGCCCCTGTAAACGTGAGTTAATTTGTCGAAAAGTATTAAATTCGCTGCGCTCAATTTTGCCTTTTTGATGCAGCATGGCGTACTGAGCAGCAACTGCATGACCTTTGCTCATGACCACGCGAGCGCGAGGGGCGCAGGAGAAGTTCACCTCTTGATCGTAAATCCAGGTCAGAATGTCGATGATGGACAATGCACCGCCAGGATGGCCAATGCCTGATTCATAAATCATGGTGACAATATCCCGGCGAGCAGCCAGCGCATGGGATTTTAATTCGTCAATATTCATGTTCATTCCTTATCAGGGCAACATTTTGCCGATGTAATAAACCACTAAGCCGAGGGCGACAAAATCTGTCTCCGGGAAGCTAGTACCGGACAATCCCACCGATTCCATGATGGGATAGATGAGTGCCGGGCCAATACCAATTAATATGCCAGTGACAAAGCTACCGGCGATGGCCCCTTTCCAGCCTCCTGACGCATTACCGAAGACGGCGGCGGTAGCACCAATGAAGAAGTAGGGGATGGCGACGGGGATAATGACCGTTTGCCCAATTGATGCGAGTACCCCCATAACCACCAATCCACCCACAAAGGAAGATATGAAACCTAAAACGGTGGCGGTTGGGGCATACGGAAAGACGACTGGGCAATCCAGTGCGGGTTTGGCGTTCGGGATAAATTTTTCAGAGATGCCCAGAAATGCCGGGACTATTTCTGACAACAGCAAGCGAACGCCGGTGATGATGATATAAAGCGATGCGGTAAACGTGAGTGACTGGAATAGCGGATAAACCAGCCAATGCATTCCACCGGCGGCGGCCGTTACCGCTTCTTCGCCTGCGGCAAGCGCCGCGATGTAATAGAAAATACTGACAGAGATGGACACGGAGACGATGTAGTCTTTAAAAATCCCCAACCATCCGGGAAGATTTAGCTTTTCTGTTGACTGCTTAGGATCACCCACTTTCGAACCGATCCATCCCGATAGCGCGTAGGCCAGAGTAACGTAATGACCCATCGCGATTTCATCATTACCGGTAATCTTACGCATCCACGGCTGAGCGATAGCTGGATAGACACAGGCCGCAAGCCCCAGCAGTATGGAACCGACGATGATTGTTGTTACATCGCTGTAGCCAAGCGCCTTAAGCGTAACGGTTAAGAGGGCAGACAGATACAGATTATGTTGGCCAGTCAGGAAGATGTATTTGAACGGCGTTACGCGGGCAAAAAACAAGTTCCAGCCGAAACCAACGACCATGATGAGTGAAACGCACATGGCAAACTTGGTTTGTGCCAGCCCAGTTAACGCTTCGGCTAACGGCATCACACCTTTCAGACCGAATCCATCGCTGAATAAGGTCTGAAAATTACCTAAGGATGTCACCGCAATCCCTGCTCCGCCGGCAAATACCAGAAATCCGACGATGGTTTTAAAGGTACCTGAAAGCACTTTTTCGATGGGTTTACGCTGGATAAGCAAACCAATTAGCGCAATAAAGCCAACTAAAAGTGGGGTTACACCCAAAATGTCGAATACAATGAACTTTAGGAGATCCATATTTCCCCCGGAGAGGTTAGTTGTTTTGAACAACGCTGGTGAGCGCAGATTCCATTTCTTCGCTGTTCATCAGATCGGTGATACCGATTGCTCTGAACCCGGCGGCTTCTACCTCATCGGTCAGGTCGCTCATGGTGATCACGAAGTCGATGTTTTGCCAGGTTCGTAGCCCTGACAGGACATCGTGTTCAAGATCGATATCCCAGCCATGTTTATCGATGACTTTTTGGGCTTTGATTTTCAGCATTAGCGAACTGCCCATACCGGTACGACAGACGATCAGACCTTTCATTAGACGTTCTCCTGTTTGTAAAAATAATTATTTTTAATTATCATTGGTGCGATAAAAATTATTATCGCAAAGCCGGGCAAAGTATGTGACAGCATTTGCATTTTGTGCAAAAAGGCGAAAAATGAGTCAGATAGATACTAATTTATTGATTAACATAAGAAATGGGGCTTCAGAGCTTAGTCCGATCCTGGAAAAGGTAGGGCGTTTTATCACTGAAAATCCTGATTTTGTGATGCGGCATACGATAACCGAGCTGGCCGATTCTATTGATACCAGTGAGGGGAGCATCACTCGTTTTTGCCGTGCCTTTGGTTTTAAGGGGTTTTCTGATTTCAGAACGGCTCTTGCACTGGAGCAAGGAGCTGCACGGCCGAATGATGGAGGAAGTGAGGAGACGGCGGCGGTACTGGCAAGCGTTTGTGACAGCAATGCCATCATTGACAGCAAAGAGTTGCAGGCGGTTGCGACCTGGTTAAATCAGCTCAGTAATATTGCAATTTATGCGGTAGGTACTGCGGTGCCGGTGGCGTTATTCCTGCAAATCAATCTGGTGCAGATGGGGAAAATAGCCAGTTATATCGACCGATTTTATCCGGCGGCTATCTCTCCGTTGGCGGACAGCCAAAAAACAGGGATTATCGTTATTCATACAGAACAAGTCTCTACCGATATGATGCAGTCGCTGACGCTAGCGAAGGAACAAGGCATAAAAATTCTCTCGTTAACTCGCGGATCGTTTGCGCCATTAAATCGGCTTTCTGACTGGAATTTGCAGGCGGCGGTTGCATTACAGGGGGAAGGTGAGTCTGGTTTTGCTGAAATTGCTGGTGCGATGATGGTGGCGGATCGCATACTCAGTGCTCTGGAAGAGCAGGATGAGCGTTACGTGCAGTGTCGTAAAGCACACCAGAAACGTATTTTCTCTATTGAAAGCGTGACCAATAAACTTTCAGAATATTTTATGTCGTAGGCATCGAACGTTGGCGTCGCGCTACTCAAGCAGAGCGCTGCGACGCCGTGGTCGTCATACCTTAGTACATTACTTTATGACCATACTGCTCAAGAATGCCTTTCACGCGCTCCATGGTCTCTTTCTTCGGTGGCTTAACACCGTCAAGTTTGTACTCTTCACCCATTGCCACCCATTTGTGTTTGCCCAGCTCATGGTATGGCAGCAGTTCGATTTTCTCTACGTTGCCCATATCGCGGGTAAACTCGCCCAGGCGGTGCGCGGAGTCGTCATCGTCAGACCAGCCAGGCACAACGACGTAGCGGATCCACACCTTGATGTCTTTATTGGACAGGTAACGTGCGAACTCAAGCGTACGATGGTTAGATACGCCCACCAGATTCTGATGGATTTCATCATTCATCTGTTTGAGATCGAGCATCACCAGGTCAGTGACTTCCAGCAATTCATCAATCACCGGATCGTAGCGGCGAACAAAACCGTTGGTATCCAGACAGGTATGAATACCTTCTTTTTTACAGGCACGAAACCAGTCGCGTACAAATTCAGCTTGCAGGATAGCTTCGCCACCGGACGCTGTTACACCGCCACCGGAGGCGTTCATAAAGTGGCGGTAGGTCACGACCTCTTTCATTAACTCGTCGACGGTGACTTCTTTGCCGCCGTGCGTATCCCATGTGTCACGGTTATGACAATACAGGCAGCGCATCAGGCAGCCCTGGAAGAAGGTAATAAAACGGATGCCCGGGCCATCAACAGTGCCACAGGATTCAAAGGAGTGAATGCGACCAATAACTGACATTGCGGTGTTTCTCCAGGTGTGGCCCATCCGGGGCCAGTGTTAGTGCACAGTTATTAACTGTGTCGAGTCTGTTTTGGCTGCTATCCATAAGTATAGATAGCTGACAAAGCAGGCTATTAAAAAGGCCCCACTTACGTGGAGCCTTTATTGTACGCTTTTTAAAGTACGATTTCAGTCAAAACCAATTACATGGTCTGAGTGAAGGTACGAGTAATAACGTCCTGCTGCTGTTCTTTAGTCAGGGAGTTAAAACGTACTGCGTAGCCAGAAACACGGATGGTCAGCTGCGGATATTTTTCCGGATGTTCCATCGCATCCAGCAGCATTTCACGGTTCATGACGTTCACGTTCAGGTGCTGACCACCTTCGATGGACGCTTCGTGGTGGAAGTAACCATCCATCAGACCAGCCAGGTTGGTCTTACGAACTTCGTCGTCTTTACCCAGCGCGTTCGGAACGATAGAGAAGGTGTAAGAGATACCATCTTTAGCGTAAGCAAACGGCAGTTTAGCAACGGAGGTCAGAGAGGCAACAGCACCTTTCTGGTCACGACCGTGCATTGGGTTAGCACCCGGTCCGAACGGCGCGCCAGCACGACGACCATCTGGGGTGTTACCGGTTTTCTTACCATAAACCACGTTAGAGGTGATGGTCAGAACAGACTGAGTCGGGATAGCGTTACGATAAGTAGTCAGTTTCTGAATTTTCTTCATGAAACGTTCTACCAGGTCAACCGCCATGTCATCAACGCGAGAGTCGTTGTTACCAAACTGCGGGTATTCGCCTTCGATTTCGAAGTCGACAGCCAGACCGTCTTCGTCACGAATCGGTTTAACTTTCGCATATTTGATTGCAGACAGGGAGTCAGCAGCAACGGACAGACCAGCGATACCACACGCCATGGTGCGGATAACGTCACGGTCGTGCAGCGCCATCAGAGAGGCTTCGTAGCTGTACTTGTCGTGCATGTAGTGGATAACGTTCAGTGCAGTGACGTACTGTTTAGCCAGCCAGTCCATGAAGTGATCCATGCGCTCCATAACTTCGTCGAAGTTCAGAACGTCGCCTTTGATCGGTTCAGATTTAGGACCAACCTGCATTTTCAGTTTTTCATCAACGCCGCCGTTGATTGCGTACAGCATGGTTTTCGCCAGGTTTGCACGCGCACCGAAGAACTGCATTTGTTTACCAACAACCATCGGGCTTACGCAGCAAGCGATAGCGTAGTCGTCGTTGTTGAAGTCCGGACGCATCAGGTCATCGTTCTCGTACTGCAGAGAAGAGGTGTCGATGGACACTTTAGCGGCGAATTTCTTGAAGTTCAGAGGCAGTTTTTCAGACCACAGAACGGTGATGTTCGGCTCCGGAGAAGGACCCATGGTGTACAGGGTGTTCAGGAAGCGGAAGCTGTTTTTGGTAACCAGAGTACGGCCATCAACGCCCATACCACCGATAGATTCAGTTGCCCAAATCGGGTCACCGGAGAACAGTTCATCATATTCAGGGGTACGCAGGAAACGAACCATACGCAGTTTCATGACCAGGTGGTCAATCATTTCCTGAGCGTCTTGCTCGGTGATTTTGCCTGCTTTGATATCACGTTCGATGTAGGCATCCAGGAAGGTGGATACGCGACCGAAGGACATTGCTGCGCCGTTCTGAGATTTAACCGCGGCCAGGTAGCCGAAGTAAGTCCACTGGATAGCTTCCTGAGCGTTGGTTGCCGGACCAGAGATATCGCAGCCATATTTAGCAGCCATTTCTTTGATTTGACCCAGTGCGCGGTGCTGTTCAGCAATTTCTTCACGCAGACGGATAGTGGCTTCCAGGTTTACGCCGTTTTCCAGATCGGACTGCAGAGAGACGAACTGAGCGTATTTGTCTTTCATCAGGTAGTCGATACCGTACAGCGCAACGCGACGGTAGTCACCGATGATACGGCCACGGCCATAGGCATCTGGCAGACCAGTCAGAACACCGGATTTACGGCAGTTCAGAATGTCTTTGGTGTAAACATCGAATACGCCCTGGTTGTGGGTTTTGCGGTATTCGGTGAAGATTTTTTTCAGCATCGGGTCCAGTTCGCGATTGTACGCTTTGCAGGAACCTTCAACCATTTTGATGCCGCCAAACGGAATGATCGCACGTTTCAGCGGAGCTTCAGTCTGCAGACCAACAATTTTCTCGAGCGCTTTGTTGATGTAGCCAGCGTCGTGAGAAGTGATGGTAGAAGCAACGGAGGTGTCAAAGTCAACAGGCGCGTGAGTGCGGTTTTCCTGTTTAACGCCTTCCATCACGCTGTCCCACAGTGCAGTGGTCGCATCAGTTGCGCCAGCCAGGAAGGACTCGTCACCCTCATACGGAGTGTAGTTTTTCTGAATGAAGTCACGGACGTTTACTTCATTCTGCCAATCACCTTTGGTAAAACCTTCCCAGGCTGTGGCTAACTTTTCATTAAGCTCGGACATGTAACACCTACCTTCTTAAGTGGATTTTTTATTTACTGCGTGTAATGGGCATCATCAGATTAATGATGATCGTTACCACGCAGATAAATGACCCAGTATGTCAACCCGACCAACAAACCGCCGCCGATAATGTTGCCGATCGTAACCGGAATCAGGTTATCGGTGATGAAATTCATCACGGTCAGGTGAGAAAAATTCTCCGGAGAAGACCCAACAGCGGTCCAGAATTCCGGGGTGGCGAAATCGCGAATTACAATACCCATAGGGATCATAAACATGTTTGCGATACTGTGCTCAAAACCGCTGGCAACAAACATTGCGACCGGTAATACCATGATAAACGCTTTGTCCATCAGGCTGCGACCCGAATAGCTCATCCATACTGCCAGACACACCATCAGGTTCGCCAGGATGCCAAGACTTACCGCCTCAACAAAAGTATGGTGCACTTTGTGGTCGGCTGTTTGCAGGACGTTGAGACCCCACGCGCCGTTAGCGGTCATATACTCGCCAGAAAGCCACATGAGTAACACGAAGATCAGGGCGCCAATCAGGTTGCCGACATAAACGTTAAGCCAGTTTTTAGCCAATTGGCCCCAGGTGATGCGACCACTGGCTTTCGCTACGACAATCAGTACGGTTGAGGTGAAGAGGTCTGCACCGCAGACAACGCAGAGAATCAGCCCCAGGGAAAAGCAGATACCACCTACTAGCTTCGCCATGCCGAAAGGCATTGTGCCGGTACCGGTTGTGGCGGTGATATAGAAAACAAAGGCAATTGAAATGAATACACCGGCAGTAATTGCCAGATAGAACGTCTTAAGCGGATGTTTCGTTGCTTTATAGACGCCTGCTTCTTCGGCAACTTTGGCCATTGCAGCAGGAAGAATAAGATCAAAAGGGTTGTCAGCTTTCACACTAACTCTCTCTTTATTAAGTCGGCGACGAGATACTAACAAAGCATTATAGATGAGAATTTGATATAGATCATATCTCGCCTGGCTTATAGGCCCGTAAGGCGCATGGTTTTTATGCGATTACGGTGTAACTTGTTGATTATCCAAATAAAAATAAATTTTAAAAATTATAAAGTGAGTTGAATTTTTTCTTTCTGTCTCCTCTGGGGCGGTTAATTAAAATGGAGTAATTGAGATAAAAAACCACATTAATAAGCTAATTTTCTTAATATCAACTACTAATATTTAACCTTGTTTTTACATTTATTTTTTGATTTGACCAAAATAAAAAACAGGGCGCATTAAGCGCCCCGTAATATAGCCCAGACAATACCTTTAGCCTACTCAGCGCAGGCTGATTGTCACTATTTTGACCAATGTGCTGCTTTCGCGCGCTGCAGTTTTTCGTAAGCTTTCAGCAGAGACTGATGCGCCGGGAAAGCCTGCAGATCGCTATCAACAGTTTGAAGCCCGTAGAACGGCGCTTCGCCACTTAATGCTGCACTTGCGGCTTCAACCGCCTCGGCACCGTACATGCGCACAAACGCGTTCAGATATTGTAGCGGCTGACGATCTTCTTCCTGAGATAGCAGCAGCAGCGTTTGCAGACAGCGGTAGTAGTTGGCACGTTCAGCGCTAAAGACAGAGGCGTTGAATTCCATCGTCCATTCTGTCCAGACCAGCGCCTGCTCCAGGTCGCCGCCGGCCAGCGCCAGCATCACTTTAAGCTCGCCAATGCGCAGGGTGTACCAACCGTTATCCGCACCGGTTGCCAGACCGAGCAGCTCGCGTACGCGGGTGAAGTCGTCAAAGCCTTCTTCATCCAGTTGTTCGATCAGATTGAGATAGTCTTCTTTATCCCATTCACTGCCCGGAAGCGAGAGAATAGTGTCACGCAGATGGGCGCCCATGGCGTTGTTGGCTAACCACAGATCTTCAGCCGGATAGATGTCAGACATTCCCGGAACAATAATGCGGCACGCGTAAACGCTCAGGTGCTCGTAGTCGGCGATATACACTTCTTTATCTTCAGCATTGAAGATGGCCATCAGGGTGGCGAACTCTTCTTCGGTGGTACCGGAGAAATTCCAGTCAACGAACGGATAGTCAGCATCCTGCTTGAACAGATCCCAGGAGATCAGGCCGCTGGAATCGATGAAGTGGGTTTCAAGGTTAGTATGTTCAGCCACTTCTTCGTCGTCAAAGGTCGGTGGGGTGAAGACATCAAGATCTTTCAGACCACGGCCTTGTAGCAGTTCAGTGACGGTACGCTCCAGCGCAACGCCGAAATCCGGGTGCGCACCGAAGGAGGCAAAGCAGGTACCATTGGCCGGGTTGAACAGGACAACGCAAATCACCGGATACTTGCCGCCCAGCGAGCCATCGTAGGCGAAAATTGGGAAACCTTCCGCTTCCAGTTTGGCGATGGACTCCACCACTGCCGGGTAGCGCGCCATGACTTCGGCCGGGATTTCCGGCAGGCTGATGCTTTCCGCAATAATACGGTTCTTCACATGACGCTCAAAGACTTCAGACAGGCCCTGAACGCGCGCTTCGTTACGGGTGTTACCCGCAGACATGCCGTTAGAAACGTACAGGTTGCCAATAATATTCATCGGAATATAGACGGTCTGGTTATCCGACTGACGGGTAAACGGTAGGCCGCAGACCCCACGTTCTTCATTACCGGATTGCAGATCGATAAGCATGCTGCCAGTCAGTTCGTTGTCTGGATCGTAAAACGCACGCAGACGAGCATCCAGCAGACCTTCTGGTACGTCGTCTTCTTCAGTCAACGGGAACCATTTTTCGTTCGGATAATGCACGAATGGGCCGTTGGCGATGGTTTCACCCAGCCAGAAATCCGCAAAGAAATAGTTAGTCGACAGACGCTCAAAATATTCGCCCAGCGCGGAAGCCAGCGCCGCTTTTTTCGTCGCGCCTTTACCGTTGGTGAAGCACAGCGCGCATTCTTTGTCGCGAATATGTACAGACCAGACGTTAGGGACGGGATTCAACCACGAGGCTTCTTCAATTTGAAAACCAAGGTCGAGCAATTTTTGCTGGAAGCGAGCGATGGAGTCTTCCAGAGCGGCATCTTTGCCGGGGATAAATGTTTGCGTCATGAAAATCACTTTTGTCGTACGGAAAGCGCGCAATGATACGGGTTTTAAATGAATGGCGCTATCGTCGCCGGAGTTCAGACGTAAATAAAAGTATTAGCTATGCTTTCCTACAGCCAACCACGTTTAGAGCATAATAATGAAAGCTTTCGATTTACACCGAATGGTACTGGATAAGGTGCCCATGGATTTTCTGGGAGAAGTTGCTCTGCGCAGCCTCTATACCTTTATATTGGTTTTTCTGTTTTTAAAAATCACCGGACGTCGCGGCGTACGCCAGATGTCGCTTTTTGAAGTGCTGATTATCCTTACGCTGGGGTCCGCGGCGGGAGACGTGGCATTTTATGATGATGTCCCGATGCTGCCGGTGCTGGTGGTCTTTATTACGCTTGCTGTGCTGTATCGGCTGGTTATGTGGCTGATGGCGCATAGCGAGAAAATGGAGGATTTGCTGGAGGGCAAGCCCGTTGTGATCATTGAGGACGGCGAGCTGGCATGGTCGAAGCTCAATAGCGCCAATATGACGGAATTCGAATTCTTTATGGAATTGCGTTTGAACGGCGTGGAGCAATTGGGACAGGTGAGACTGGCCATCCTGGAGACAAATGGGCAAATCAGCGTCTATTTCTTTGCCGATGAAGACGTAAAGCCGGGGCTCAGTATTTTGCCTAAACGCTGTACACAGCGATTTAAAGTGATACCTGAAGCTGGGGACTATGCATGTATACGGTGTAGTGAAGTGGTGCAAATGAACGCCGGAGATCATCAATTATGTCCACGCTGTGCAAATCCAGAATGGTCGAAGGCCAGTCGCGCAAAACGGGTCACCTGACAGCGAAAATCTCGGTTTTTACCCGTCAATCCGATAGATTCTGTTGTGTGACCAATGACACATTTTTACCCTAGCCAGTTTTACCCATTGCGGCGCGTGTCACTGAATGATAAAACCGATATCCACAGGAATAACTTATACCAATGTCTGTCACCGGATTATCGCCAATGACAGGATGTTGATTGGACAACAACACAACGTGGTGAGGGGAAATGGCTCAGGTCTTCAATTTTAGTTCAGGTCCGGCAATGTTACCGGCAGAAGTACTTAAACTGGCTCAACAGGATCTTCGCGACTGGAACGGTCTTGGCACGTCGGTGATGGAAATTAGCCACCGTGGCAAAGAATTCATCCAGGTCGCAGAGGAAGCGGAGCAGGATTTTCGCGATCTTCTCAGCATCCCCTCCAACTATAAAGTGTTGTTCTGCCATGGCGGTGGGCGCGGGCAGTTTGCGGGTATCCCGTTAAATATTCTGGGTGACAAAACCACGGCGGATTACGTTGATGCCGGTTATTGGGCCGCCAGCGCAATTAAAGAAGCGAAAAAATACTGTACGCCAAACGTTATCGACGCCAAAGTCACCGTTGACGGACTGCGTGCTGTTAAGCCAATGAGCGAATGGCAGCTTTCTGACAACGCGGCGTATTTGCACTATTGCCCGAATGAAACCATTGATGGCATTGCGATCGATGAAACGCCGAATTTTGCCAGCAATGTGGTGGTTACGGCGGATCTGTCCTCTACCATTCTTTCTGCACCGCTTGACGTGAGCCGTTATGGCGTAATTTATGCCGGGGCGCAGAAAAACATCGGCCCGGCCGGGCTGACCATTGTCATCGTACGTGAAGATTTGCTGGGTAAGGCTCATGTGTCATGCCCGTCAATCCTCGACTATACCGTGCTGAATGACAACGACTCCATGTTCAATACGCCGCCAACCTTTGCCTGGTATCTGTCTGGCCTGGTCTTTAAATGGCTGAAAGAGCAGGGCGGTGTTAACGCGATGGATAAAATTAACCAGCAAAAAGCGGAACTGCTGTACGGCGTAATCGATAACAGCGATTTCTACCGTAACGACGTGGCAAAATCGAACCGTTCACGCATGAACGTACCGTTCCAGCTTGCTGACAGCGCACTGGATAAACTCTTCCTGGAAGAGTCTTTCGCTGCGGGTCTGCACGCGTTGAAAGGGCACCGTGTGGTCGGTGGTATGCGCGCGTCCATCTACAATGCAATGCCGCTAGAAGGTGTAAAAGCGCTGACCGATTTCATGGTCGATTTCGAGCGCCGCCGCGGTTAATCTGCTGTATTTTCATCCCCACAGCCAGTCTGTGGGTTTTTATGTCTGTTTTTGAGAGTCGAGTTTCATGGAATCCCTGACGTTACAACCCATTGCGCGGGTGGATGGCACCATCAATCTGCCTGGATCCAAAAGTGTTTCTAACCGCGCTTTGCTGCTGGCTGCATTAGCAAATGGCACCACTGTCCTGACCAACCTGCTGGACAGCGATGATGTCCGCCATATGCTTAATGCTCTGAATGCGTTAGGAATTAGCTATACCCTTTCTGCCGACCGTACGCGTTGCGAGATTATCGGCAATGGCGGCGCGCTGCATGCCGAAGGCGCAGTAGAACTGTTCCTTGGCAATGCCGGAACCGCAATGCGCCCACTGGCCGCTGCGCTGTGTCTGGGCAGTAATGACATCGTGTTGACAGGCGAGCCGCGCATGAAAGAGCGCCCGATTGGCCATCTGGTTGATGCGTTACGCCAGGGCGGAGCCAACATTGAATACCTGGAGCAGGAAAACTATCCGCCTTTACGTCTGCGCGGTGGCTTTACCGGGGGACAGGTTGAGGTAGACGGCAGCGTATCCAGCCAGTTCCTGACTGCGCTGCTGATGACTGCGCCACTGGCGCCGCAGGATACGACGATCGCCATTAAAGGCGAGCTGGTATCCAAACCTTACATTGATATCACACTGAACCTGATGAAAACGTTTGGTGTTGAAATTGAGAATCAGAACTACCAGCGCTTTATTGTGCAGGGTCAGCAGCAGTATCAGTCACCGGGTGCATATCTGGTTGAAGGCGATGCTTCTTCCGCTTCCTATTTTCTCGCAGCGGGAGCCATTAAAGGCGGTACGGTAAAAGTCACCGGGATTGGCCGCAACAGTATGCAGGGTGATATCCGCTTCGCTGATGTGCTGGAAAAAATGGGCGCGACCATTACCTGGGGCGATGACTTTATTGCCTGTACTCACGGTGAGCTGAACGCGGTAGACATGGATATGAACCATATTCCCGATGCGGCGATGACCATAGCCACGGCAGCGCTGTTCGCTAAAGGCACCACGACTTTACGTAACATCTATAACTGGCGCGTCAAAGAGACCGACCGCCTGTTCGCGATGGCGACCGAGTTGCGTAAAGTGGGCGCGATCGTTGAAGAGGGCGAAGACTATATTCGCGTTACACCACCGGCGACGTTACAGTTTGCGGAGATCGCGACCTACAACGATCACCGCATGGCGATGTGTTTCTCGCTGGTGGCGTTGTCTGACACGCCGGTGACCATTCTGGACCCTAAATGTACCGCCAAAACCTTCCCGGATTATTTCGAACAGCTGGCGCGTATTAGTACACCTGCCTGATCCTCACATCTGACGATCGCGCTCCGCATATTCGTGAGCGAATCACTGCAGATAAAAAGTAAATCAGTGTCATCTTCCGGGCTGGTTTCTCGCCAGCCCGCTATAATTGCGCAATTCTTCCTCATATCGTTACAGACTAATCGGGTTTTTACACTCTGTGTTAACGATTATTAGCGTTGGCGCGTATAATGCGCGGCGTTCACGTTAACGTATGCCCGTTTAAGGAGAAAAAGATGACGGCAATTGCCCCGGTTATTACCATTGATGGCCCAAGTGGTGCAGGAAAAGGCACCTTGTGCAAGGCAATGGCGGAAGCATTGCAATGGCATCTGTTAGATTCAGGCGCGATCTACCGCGTACTGGCGCTCGCAGCGTTGCATCACCATGTTGATGTCACATCTGAAGATGCTCTGGTACCGCTTGCCTCACACCTGGATGTGCGTTTTATCTCAACGGACGGCAACCTGGAAGTCATTCTGGAAGGTGAAGATGTCAGCGGCGAAATCCGCACCCAGGAAGTAGCGAATGCCGCATCTCAGGTCGCTGCGTTTCCTCGCGTACGCGAAGCGCTGTTACGTCGTCAACGCGCGTTTCGTGAAGCGCCCGGCCTGATTGCCGACGGACGAGACATGGGGACCGTGGTGTTCCCGGATGCACCAGTGAAAATTTTCCTGGACGCCTCCTCGCAAGAACGTGCGCATAGACGTATGCTACAGTTGCAGGAAAAGGGCTTTAGTGTTAACTTTGAACGCCTTTTGGCCGAGATCGAAGAACGCGATTTCCGCGATCGTAACCGTGCTGTAGCGCCGCTGGTTCCCGCTGCTGATGCTTTAGTTTTGGATTCAACCCGATTAAGCATTGAGCAAGTGATTGAAAAAGCGTTACAATACGCGCGCCAAAAACTGGCACTCGCTTAAGTGCGACCGAATTTGCAGTACCCCCGTTGCAATGGATTGACAGCGGGTATGTTAAACAACCCCATCCGGCATGGAGCCAGGTGGACGTTAAATATGAAACCTGAAGATTAAACATGACTGAATCTTTTGCTCAACTGTTTGAAGAATCCTTAAAAGAAATCGAAACCCGTCCGGGTTCCATCGTTCGTGGTGTTGTTGTTGCTATCGACAAAGACGTAGTACTGGTTGACGCTGGTCTGAAATCTGAGTCCGCCATTCCGGCAGAGCAGTTCAAAAACGCCCAGGGCGAGTTGGAAATCCAGGTTGGTGACGAAGTTGACGTTGCTCTGGATGCAGTAGAAGACGGCTTCGGTGAAACCCTGCTGTCCCGTGAAAAAGCTAAACGTCACGAAGCTTGGATCACGCTGGAAAAAGCTTACGAAGAAGCTGCAACCGTTACTGGTGTTATCAATGGCAAAGTCAAGGGTGGCTTCACTGTTGAGCTGAATGGTATTCGCGCGTTCCTGCCGGGTTCCCTGGTAGACGTTCGTCCGGTCCGCGACACGCTGCACCTGGAAGGCAAAGAGCTTGAATTCAAAGTAATCAAGCTGGATCAGAAGCGTAACAACGTTGTTGTTTCCCGTCGTGCCGTTATCGAATCCGAAAACAGCGCAGAACGCGATCAGCTGTTGGAAAACCTGCAGGAAGGCATGGAAGTTAAAGGTATCGTTAAGAACCTCACTGACTACGGTGCATTCGTTGATCTGGGTGGCGTTGACGGCCTGCTGCACATCACCGACATGGCATGGAAACGCGTTAAGCATCCGAGCGAAATCGTAAACGTTGGCGACGAAATCACTGTTAAAGTGCTGAAGTTCGACCGCGAGCGTACTCGTGTATCTCTGGGCCTGAAACAGCTGGGCGAAGATCCATGGGTAGCTATCGCTAAGCGTTATCCGGAAGGTACCAAACTGACTGGTCGCGTGACCAACCTGACCGACTACGGCTGCTTCGTTGAAATCGAAGAAGGCGTTGAAGGCCTGGTTCACGTTTCCGAAATGGATTGGACCAACAAAAACATCCACCCGTCCAAAGTTGTTAACGTTGGCGATGTAGTGGAAGTTATGGTTCTGGATATCGACGAAGAACGTCGTCGTATCTCCCTGGGTCTGAAGCAGTGCAAAAACAACCCATGGCAGCAGTTCGCGGAAACCCACAACAAGGGCGACCGTGTTGAAGGTAAAATCAAGTCTATCACTGACTTCGGTATCTTCATCGGCCTGGACGGCGGCATCGACGGCCTGGTTCACCTGTCTGACATCTCCTGGAACGTTGCAGGCGAAGAAGCAGTTCGTGAATACAAAAAAGGCGACGAAATCGCAGCTGTTGTTCTGCAGGTTGACGCAGAGCGTGAGCGTATCTCTCTGGGCGTTAAACAGCTCGCAGAAGATCCGTTCAACAACTGGGTTGCACTGAACAAGAAAGGCGCAATCGTAAACGGTAAAGTCACTGCAGTTGATGCTAAAGGCGCAACCGTAGAACTGGCTGACGGCGTTGAAGGTTACCTGCGCGCTTCTGAAGCTTCCCGTGACCGCGTTGAAGATGCAACTCTGGTTCTGAGCGTAGGCGACGACGTTGAAGCTAAATTCACCGGCGTTGATCGTAAGAACCGTGCAATCAGCCTGTCTGTTCGTGCTAAAGACGAAGCTGATGAGAAAGATGCAATCGCAACTGTTAACAAACAGGAAGATGCTAACTTCTCTAACAACGCAATGGCTGAAGCTTTCAAAGCAGCTAAAGGCGAGTAATATCGAGTGCTCCCAAATCCTTTGTGCTGTTAACAGCACAAAGGGTGACGAGTAGCTTGACAGATTACAGGATTCGTCCTGTAATCAATGACAAAGGGCGGCTAAGGCCGCCCTTAATCAATGCAGCAGCTAATTATGCCTTTAAGGAACCGGAGGAATCATGACCAAGTCAGAATTGATTGAAAGACTTGCAACCCAGCAACCTCATATTCCCGCGAAAGCGGTTGAAGATGCAGTTAAAGAGATGCTGGAACATATGGCCTCGACTCTTGCGCAGGGCGAGCGTATTGAAATCCGCGGTTTCGGCAGTTTCTCTTTGCATTACCGCGCACCGCGCACCGGACGTAATCCGAAGACCGGCGATAAAGTGGACCTGGAAGGAAAATACGTTCCGCACTTTAAACCAGGTAAAGAACTGCGCGATCGCGCCAATATTTACGGTTAAGTTTTTAGCGAGACTTAACGCCGAGAAAAGCACCCGCATGGGTGCTTTTTTCATTTCTGCCAGCCCATCCTGGAATCCCCATCCCAGTTAATTTGCACGTTACAAGCGCCGCTAAATGTTAGCGGAATGCATACCGTATAACGCTAAATTTGCACCAGACAACCGTCGAACATTACTGCACACTTCCTGCTACAGGGAGGTGACTGATGAAAATAACAACGGTTAGTACGAGTGCATTATTCGGCATTCTCCCGCTTATGCTATTACCTGCGTTACCTGACATGCTGTGCATCGGCGTTATATTTGGTCTGGCAATTCTGCTCTGTCTTATTTCTCACAGCCCTGTACGTTTCGCCGGATTAACCCTGCTATTTTTTCTTTGGGGAGTTCAGGCTGCGAAAGATGCGCTGTGGGCCGGTAATACGCTGCCTGCAAAAAGCCAGCAGGCCATCGTGCGGATAACCGGAACCGATAATATGACAACGCACTACGGCCAGATCACGCATCTGCAGGGGAAGCGAGTATTTCCTGCCATCGGAATTACTCTGTATGGGCAGTACCTACCCGGCAACGTTTGTGCGGGCCAGACATGGGCGATGACGTTGAAGGTTCGTGCTATACACGGTCAATTGAACGAGGGCGGGTTTGATAGCCAGCGTTACGCATTGGCGCAGCACCAGCTGCTGACGGGAAGATTTTTGCAGGCTTCGGTTATCACACAACAATGCAGTTTGCGTTCGCGGTATCTCTCCTCGTTGAAAAGCGCGCTCGCTGACTATCCCTGGCAGCAGGTTATACTGGGCCTGGGAATGGGGGAGCGCTTGTCCGTGTCACAAGCGGTGAAAACCATTATGCGTGATACCGGTACGGCCCATTTGATGGCTATCTCCGGGCTGCATATTGCATTTGCCGCACTTCTGGCAGCAGGATTAATTCGCGCGGGGCAATTTTTTATACCAACCAGATGGATTTGCTGGCAGGTTCCGTTAGTTGGCGGGATCGTCTGCGCAACATTCTATGCCTGGTTAACGGGGCTACAGCCCCCGGCATTACGTACGGTTGTTGCGCTACTGGTCTGGGGAGGGCTAAAACTCAGCGGCAGGCAGTGGAGTGGATGGTCGGTGTGGATCTGCTGTCTGGCAGCCATTCTGGTGGTGGATCCTGTCGCCGTTCTTTCACAAAGTCTGTGGTTGTCTGCTTTTGCCGTTGCGGCGCTGCTGTTCTGGTATCAATGGGTTCCGATGCCGGATTGGCCGCTGTCGCGCGTTGGACGCCAATTTCTGGCGCTTGCTCATTTGCAATTGGGAATTATGCTCCTGCTTCTGCCTGTGCAAATCGCGATGTTTCACGGTTTTAGCCTGACCTCATTTCTGGCGAATTTGTTTGCCGTACCGCTGGTTACGTTTATTTCCGTACCGTTGATATTAGCAGGCATGATCGTGCATTTAACCGGACTGGCGATGGTTGAGTCGAACCTATGGTATTTAGCGGATCGCTCCCTCGCGCTACTATTTTGGGGGCTCAGGAGCCTGCCTGAAGGGTGGATCAATATTGATGCACGTTGGCAATGGCTTGCATTTTTACCCGGACTCCTGTTCATCGCATATCGGCTGAACGCGTGGCGAACTATACCGGTAGTTTGCGTCACTGTGCTCCTTTTACTGAGCGCCCCGTTCTGGCGAACGTCACGTACTGATGTCTGGCAAGTGCATATGCTGGACGTCGGGCAGGGGCTGGCGATGGTAATTGTGCGCAATGGGAAAGCGATTCTTTACGATACCGGTCTGGCATGGCCTGAAGGCGATAGCGCGCAACAGCTGATTATTCCCTGGTTACGCTGGCACAACCTGGAGCCAGAAGGCGTTATTTTAAGCCACGAGCATATGGATCACCGGGGCGGGTTGCGCTCGCTGCAGCAAACCTGGCCGTCGCTATGGATAAGAAGCCCATTAGGTTGGGAAGGGCATCTCCCGTGTTTACGCGGGGAGCGCTGGCAATGGCAAGGGTTAACCTTTAGTGCGCATTGGCCCGTGCGTGGAAATAAAGATCTGGGAAATAACCACTCCTGCGTGGTTAAGGTCGATGACGGGCATCAGAGTATTCTGCTGACCGGAGATATTGAGTCTCCCGCTGAACAAAAAATGCTAAGTCACTACTGGCAGCATCTGCAGTCTACGGTGATACAGGTTCCACATCATGGTAGCAATACCTCATCATCGCAGGCGCTGATTCAGCGGGTCGGCGGGCAGGCCGCGCTAGCCTCCGCATCCCGTTACAATGCCTGGCGTCTCCCGTCCAGGAAAGTGAAGCAACGTTATCGGCAACAAAATTATCAATGGCTGGATACACCACACCAGGGGCAGATTACGCTGGATTTTTATCAAAAAAACTGGCGAATAAACAGCTTGCGGGATCAGATTTTACCTCGTTGGTATCATCAGTGGTTTGGCGTGTCGGAGGATAACGGGTAGAATATGCGGCTATTCTAACAAATGCTGGTTTTTTGAATGCATAACGATAAAGATCTCTCTACGTGGCAGACGTTTCGCCGACTATGGCCAACCATAGCGCCTTTTAAATCGGGTCTGATCGTGGCGGGTATAGCGTTAGTCCTTAACGCGGCCAGCGATACCTTCATGTTATCGCTCCTTAAGCCATTACTGGATGATGGTTTTGGTAAAACGGATCGCTCGGTGCTGCTGTGGATGCCGCTGGTGGTCATTGGACTGATGATAGTTCGTGGCTTAACCAGCTATGTCTCCAGCTACTGCATCTCATGGGTATCAGGCAAAGTGGTCATGACCATGCGTCGCCGCCTGTTTGGCCATATGATGGGCATGCCGGTCTCCTTTTTTGATAAACAGTCTACAGGTACGCTATTGTCACGTATTACCTATGATTCAGAGCAGGTCGCGTCATCGTCCTCCGGCGCGCTGATCACGGTGGTACGTGAAGGGGCCTCAATTATTGGCCTGTTTATCATGATGTTTTATTACAGCTGGCAGCTGTCATTGATCCTGATTGTGCTGGCACCGATTGTATCAGTGGCAATCCGTGTGGTTTCCAAGCGCTTTCGTAGCATCAGTAAAAATATGCAAAACACCATGGGTCAGGTTACGACCAGTGCTGAGCAGATGCTGAAAGGCCACAAAGAAGTTCTGATTTTTGGTGGTCAGGAAGTCGAAACTAAGCGCTTTGATAAAGTCAGCAATAAGATGCGTTTGCAGGGCATGAAGATGGTTTCCGCCTCTTCTATCTCCGATCCTATCATCCAGCTGATTGCGTCTCTGGCTCTGGCCTTCGTGTTGTATGCAGCCAGCTTCCCAAGCGTAATGGAAAACCTGACTGCAGGGACAATTACGGTTGTCTTCTCCTCAATGATCGCGCTGATGCGTCCGTTGAAATCGCTGACCAACGTCAACGCGCAGTTCCAGCGCGGTATGGCGGCCTGCCAGACCTTATTTACGATTCTGGATAGCGAGCAGGAAAAAGATGAAGGTACACGCGAAATCGAACGCGCTACCGGCAATCTCGAGTTCCGCAACGTGACATTTACCTATCCGGGACGTGAAGTACCTGCGCTGCGCAACATCAACCTGAATATTCCAGCGGGGAAAACCGTTGCCCTGGTTGGCCGTTCGGGTTCAGGGAAATCCACCATCGCCAGCTTGATCACGCGCTTCTATGATATTGATGAAGGGCAGATTCTAATGGACGGACACGATCTACGTGAATATACCCTGGCATCCTTGCGCGATCAGGTCGCGTTGGTTTCGCAGAATGTGCACCTGTTTAACGATACGGTTGCCAACAACATCGCCTACGCGCGTACCGATTTGTACAGCCGTGAGCAGATCGAAAAAGCGGCGAAAATGGCTTACGCCATGGATTTCATCAATAAGATGGACAATGGCCTGGATACGGTGATTGGCGAAAACGGCGTCCTGCTATCTGGTGGTCAGCGCCAGCGTATCGCTATTGCCCGCGCCTTGTTGCGTGACAGTCCGATTCTGATCCTTGATGAAGCAACGTCGGCACTCGATACCGAGTCTGAACGCGCGATTCAGGCTGCTCTGGATGAGCTTCAGAAAAACCGTACCTCCCTGGTGATTGCTCACCGCCTTTCTACCATTGAACAGGCGGATGAAATCATCGTGGTGGAAGACGGTATTATTGTTGAGCGTGGAACCCATAGCGAGCTGATTGAGCAGCGTGGGGTGTATGCACAATTACATAAAATGCAATTCGGTCAATGATCGCTCGAATCTGGTCTGGTGAGTCGCCGCTGTGGCGACTGTTACTCCCGCTCTCCTGGCTGTATGGCCTGGTGAGCGGGGGGATCCGCTTATGTTACAAGCTTGGGATTAAACGCGCGTGGCGTGCACCAGTCCCGGTTGTGGTGGTCGGAAACCTGACCGCGGGTGGCAATGGCAAAACACCCGTGGTGATTTGGCTGGTTGAACAACTGCGTCAACGTGGGATTCGCGTGGGCGTGGTGTCGCGTGGTTATGGCGGGAAAGCGGCTGCTTACCCGCTGTTACTGACCGCAGATACCACTACGGCAGAAGCGGGTGATGAACCTGTACTGATCGCCCAACGTACCGGTGTGCCCGTAGCGGTATCCCCGGTAAGATCGGATGCAGTCAAAGCCATTTTGGCCCAACACGATGTGCAGATGATTGTGACGGACGATGGGCTACAGCACTACCGTCTGGCGCGAGATGTTGAAATCGTGGTTATTGACGGAGAACGTCGGTTTGGCAATGGCTGGTGGCTTCCCGCGGGTCCCATGCGGGAACGCGCAGGCCGGCTTAAATCGGTGGATGCGACTATCGTTAACGGTGGCGTTGCGCAGCCAGGGGAAATCCCTATGCGACTTGAACCGGGGCTGGCCGTTAATTTACGTACGGGTGAACGCCGCGATGTGTCGCAGCTGTCCAATATTGTCGCCATGGCGGGCATTGGCCATCCACCGCGTTTTTTTGCCACGCTGGAAGCATGCGGTGCCAGCGTGCAAAAAAGTATTGCGCTGGCAGACCATCAGTCTCTGACCTACAGTGACGTCAGTGCGTTTGCAGACGCCGGGCAAACGCTGGTGATGACGGAAAAAGATGCGGTTAAGTGCCGTGCATTTGCCGATGAAAACTGGTGGTATTTACCTGTTGACGCTCATTTGTCAGGTGATCGGCCTGATATGTTGCTGGATAGCTTAATCTCGCTGACTCGCTAACTGATTCACGCTGCGGCAGCGAATCATTTATGAGGCCATAAATGTCGTTGCCGCGTCTTTCTTTGACGGATGCCCGTCATCTTCACCTTGCCGCTCAAGGGCTGCTGAAAAAAACACGCCGTCGGGCAACCCCAGCAGATATTCTTGCTACCATTTCGCGCATGTCGTTATTGCAAATCGATACCATCAATATTGTGTCGCGCAGCCCTTACCTGGTGCTGTTTAGTCGGTTGGGTGATTATTCGCCCCAGTGGCTGGATGACGCATTGCAGCGGGGCGAACTGATGGAATACTGGGCGCACGAGGCCTGCTTTTTGCCGCGTAGCGACTTTATGCTGATACGTCACCGCATGCTGGCCCCGGAGAAAATGGGCTGGAAATATAAAGCGGAGTGGATGAAAGAACATGCGCATGAGATTGAGCAACTGCTCCAGCACATCCAGCATAACGGACCAGTACGCTCTGCCGATTTTGAGCATCTGCACAAGGGGGCCAGCGGCTGGTGGGCATGGAAACCGCATAAGCGTCATCTTGAAGGCCTGTTCACCGCCGGGAAAGTGATGGTGGTGGAACGGCGTAATTTCCAGCGAGTGTATGATTTAACCCATCGCGTCATGCCGCACTGGGATGATGAACGCGACCGGCTTTCACAGGAAGAAGCAGAAAGCCTCATGCTGGATAACAGTGCCCGCAGTCTGGGGATTTTTCGCGAACAATGGCTGGCAGACTACTATCGCCTGAAGCGTCCGGCGCTAAAAAACTGGTGCAACGTACGTGCACAGCAGCAACAGATTATTCCTGTCGATGTCGAAGGGTTAGGAACCCTGTGGCTGCATAGCCACCTTCAGCCGATGCTGGAGCAGGCATTGACGGGTAAATTAACGGCGACGCATAGCGCAGTATTATCACCCTTTGATCCGGTGGTCTGGGATCGTAAACGGGCAGAGCAGCTATTCGATTTTAGCTATCGGCTCGAATGTTACACGCCAGCACCGAAACGTCAGTATGGTTATTTCGTCCTGCCGCTGCTGCATCGCGGACAGTTAGTTGGGCGGATGGATGCCAAAATGCACCGCAAAACGGGCGTACTGGAAGTGATTTCGCTCTGGTTACAGGATGGCGTCAAACCTGGGGTTACTCTGCAAAAAGGATTGTTTCAGGCGATTGATGATTTTGCCCGCTGGCAGCAGGCAACACGTGTGACGCTGGGACGCTATCCTGAAGGTTTATTTGCTGATGCGCGCCATGGTTGGGAAATAGACCCAGCACGGTAAGCGATTATGTTAATATTTACGGATTCACAATCCGGTCCATCTGGAGGAACTATGGATCATCGTCTGCTTGAAATCATTGCCTGCCCGGTATGCAATGGCAAACTCTGGTTTAACCAGGAAAAACAGGAACTGATTTGTAAACTGGATAACCTTGCTTTCCCACTGCGTGATGGCATTCCCGTGTTACTGGAAACCGAAGCTCGCGTTCTGACTGCTGATGAGAGTAAATCATGAGTTTTGTGGTCATTATTCCTGCGCGTTATGCGTCCACACGTTTGCCGGGCAAGCCGCTGCTGGATATCAATGGCAAGCCGATGATCGTGCATGTGCTGGAGCGTGCGCGTGAATCTGGCGCTGAACGTATTATTGTTGCGACCGATCACGAAGATGTCGCTCGCGCGGTAGAAGCGGTGGGGGGGGAAGTATGCATGACCCGCGCCGATCACCAGTCCGGTACGGAGCGTCTGGCGGAAGTCGTCGAGAAATGTGGCTTTAGCGATGATACCGTTATTGTTAACGTACAGGGTGATGAGCCGATGATCCCGGCGGTCATTATTCGCCAGGTCGCTGAGAATCTGGCACAGCGCCAGGTCGGTATGGCGACCCTTGCTGCCCCGATTCACAGTGCGGAAGAGGCATTTAATCCGAATGCGGTGAAAGTCGTTCTGGACGCCGAAGGTTATGCGCTCTATTTTTCACGCGCGACCATTCCGTGGGATCGCGACCGTTTCGCTAAAAGCCTGGAAACGGTGGGTGACACCTTCCTGCGACATCTGGGTATTTACGGCTATCGCGCCGGTTTTATCCGCCGTTATGTTAACTGGCAGCCTAGCCCGCTTGAGCATATTGAAATGCTGGAGCAACTACGTGTGCTGTGGTATGGCGAAAAAATTCATGTTGCCGTCGCAAAAGAAGTACCCGGTACCGGCGTAGACACTGCCGAAGATCTTGAGCGCGTTCGCGCCGAAATGCGTTAGTTTTTCTCACGACACTCCCCCTGATGACGCGAATTTTTGGGAGGAGTGTCGTATCGTTACGCTTTCCCGCCATTTTTCTTTTCATCAATTGATCTCATCCGGGTGACATCTGTCTGCACGACGCTCATTATGAAAGCAGTAGCATTTATGAGGGCAATCCGAAATGGAACAGTTGCGTGCCGAACTCAGTCATCTGTTGGGTGAAAAACTCAGTCGTATAGAATGCGTGAATGAAAAAGTGGATACGGCCCTGTGGTCACTGTACGACAGCCAGGGAAATCCGATGCCACTGATGGCGAGAAGTTTCACCACGCCGGGTATGGCGCAGCAGTTGGCATGGAAAACCTCCATGCTGGCGCGCAGTGGTACGGTGCGTATGCCCGTCATTTATGGGGTCTTAACCCACGAGGAACATCCCGGTCCTGATGTGCTACTGCTTGAGCGTTTACGTGGAGTGCCGGTGGAAGCGCCTGCCCGAACGCCCGAACGCTGGGAACATTTAAAAGATCAGATCGTAGAAGGTCTGCTGTCATGGCATCGGCAGGATAGTGCTGGCTGCGTGGGAATGGTGGATAACACGCAAGAGAATATCTGGCCATCATGGTATCGTCAGCGGGTTGAGGTGCTGTGGACCACGTTAAATCAGTTCAACAATACCGGGCTAACGATGCAGGACAAGCGGATCCTGTTTCGCACCCGTGAGTGTTTGCCTGCCTTATTTGAAGGATTCAATGATAACTGCGTGCTGATCCACGGTAATTTCAGTTTACGTAGCATGCTCAAAGACGCCCGTAGTGATCAGCTTCTGGCTATGGTGGGACCGGGGTTGATGCTGTGGGCGCCAAGGGAATATGAACTGTTCCGCCTGATGGATAATGCGCTGGCGGAAAGCCTGCTTTGGCAATACCTGCAGCGCGCGCCAGTGGCGGAGTCATTCATCTGGCGGCGCTGGTTGTACGTGTTATGGGATGAAGTGACGCAACTGGTCAACACCGGACGCTTTAATCGTTCCAACTTTGACCTGGCAACGAAATCATTGCTGCCGTGGCTCGCATGATAAACATGTGAACATCTTATCAGGCAACATTCCTGTCAATGTTCCGATCCTTTCAGCCACTGCCAGATGCGTCCCAGGGTTTCGTAACCAACGCGATCGCTGTGCATCAACCAGACGGGTGAAGGTATAGCGCGCTCCCACGGATTAAGCGGTGAATCAATTGCTAACTGATTGGCTGGCGCTGGCAGCGGATGCAAGCCGGCCTGCTGGAAGAAGATCATCGCCCGCGGTAAGTGGGAAGCAGAGGTTACCAGCAGGAACGGCGCATTGCCGATGGCCTTCTTTACCGCTGCGGCTTCTTCTTCGGTATCTTTGGGGTGATCCAGGGTGATGATTTCATTGGCTGGCACCCCCAGCGACTGCGCAACTCGGGCACCAGCTTCTGCGGTACTGACGTTATTCGTCTTTGCGGCAGCGCCGGTAAAGATGAGCTTCGATCCCGGGTTTGCGCGCCATAGGCGAATACCTTCATTCAGACGTGGAAGGCTGTTGCTGATCAGATTTGAACTCGGCGCCCACTGCGGATTCCAGGTATACCCTCCGCCCAGCACCACAATATATTCCACTTTTTGCGAACCTTGCCACGTTGGATAACTGTCCTCAATCGGTTTCAACAGGCTGTCGGCGACGGGCTGTAAACTAAGGAGTAACAGTGCCAGCCAACTCAGGCTAATACACACTTTCCCTGTTTTTTGAAAGCGACTGAACCAGACCAGCGCCAGGCCAATACCCATCATAATTAGCATCAGTGGCAGCGGCAGCATCATACCGCCAATCACTTTCTTCAGCGTAAAAAGCATCCTTTTTGGTTCCTTTTTTAACCATACAGCAGGGGATCTGCAGGGATATTACACCAGGAAGGTTCATTCTCGGCGTGGGTGTGACAAAATAGCGGTTTTACTTAGTCACCCTAAAGCCAGTATGCGGAGAGCCCGATGCGGGATCGCAATTTTGATGACATTGCAGAGAAGTTTTCCCGTAACATTTACGGCACCACCAAAGGTCAATTAAGACAGGCTATCCTTTGGCAGGATCTGGATCGATTACTGGAAACGTTCGGTGAGCAAAAACTGCACATTCTGGATGCCGGTGGTGGTGAAGGGCAAACGGCCATCAAAATGGCGGAACGAGGACATTTCGTCACATTATGCGATCTGTCTGGCGAGATGATCGCCCGAGCGCAACAGGCGGCAGAGGCAAAAGGTGTGAGCGGGAACATGCATTTTATACAATGCGCCGCTCAGGATGTTGCTTCGCATTTGGAAAGCCCGGTTGATCTGATATTGTTTCATGCTGTGCTGGAGTGGGTGACAGATCCGGTCAACGTGTTGCAGACTCTGTGGTCAGTATTGCGTCCTGGCGGCGCGCTGTCGTTAATGTTCTACAATGCTAACGGTCTGTTGATGCATAACATGGTCGCAGGGAACTTTGACTATGTGCAGGTGGGGATGCCGAAACGTAAAAAACGCACGCTTTCACCGGACTACCCGCGCGATCCGGGGCAGGTCTACCAGTGGCTGGACGAGATCGGTTGGCAGATAACCGGTAAAACGGGCGTCCGCGTGTTTCATGATTATCTGCGAGATAAACATAAACAGCATGACGACTTTGAAATGTTACTTGAGTTAGAAACGCGTTATTGCCGCCAGGAACCGTATATCAGCCTTGGGCGCTATATTCATGTCACCGCGATTAAAAGTTCGGCCCGAGCCGCAGATGCAAGGATAATTTATGAGTGAATTTTCCCAGACAGTCCCCGAACTGGTTGCCTGGGCCAGAAAAAATGACTTCTCCATCTCTCTGCCTGTAGACAGACTTTCGTTCCTGCTGGCGGTCGCGACCCTGAACGGTGAGCGACTTGACGGCGAGATGAGTGAAGGTGAGCTGGTGGATGCGTTCCGCCATGTGAGTGATGCGTTTGAGCAAACCAGCGAAACCATCGGCGTACGCGCCAACAACGCGATCAACGATATGGTGCGTCAACGTCTGCTGAACCGCTTTACCAGCGAGCAGGCGGAAGGCAACGCTATATATCGTTTAACGCCATTGGGAATTGGCATCACGGATTACTACATTCGTCAGCGTGAATTCTCTACGCTACGTCTTTCAATGCAGCTGTCGATTGTTGCTGGTGAACTAAAGCGCGCGGCGGATGCGGCAGCGGAAGGTGGCGATGAGTTCCACTGGCATCGCAACGTCTACGCGCCATTGAAATACTCGGTGGCGGAGATTTTCGACAGTATCGATCTGACCCAGCGCATCATGGATGAACAGCAGCAGCAGGTAAAAGACGACATCGCACAGTTGCTTAATAAAGACTGGCGGGCGGCGATCTCCAGCTGTGAACTGCTGCTCTCTGAAACGTCTGGTACGCTGCGTGAACTGCAGGATACGCTGGAAGCGGCGGGGGATAAGCTACAGGCTCACCTGTTACACATCCAGGACGCCACGATGACGCATGACGATTTGCATTTCGTCGATCGGTTGGTGTTTGACTTACAAAGTAAGCTCGACCGCATTATCAGTTGGGGTCAGCAGTCCATTGATTTATGGATCGGCTACGATCGTCACGTGCATAAGTTTATCCGTACCGCGATCGATATGGATAAAAACCGCGTCTTTGCCCAGCGTCTGCGCCAGTCCGTGCAGACATACTTTGACGATCCGTGGGCGCTAACCTATGCCAACGCCGATCGTCTGCTGGATATGCGTGACGAAGAGATGGTGCTGCGTGACGAAGAGGTCACCGGCGAGCTTCCGGAAGATCTGGAATATGAAGAATTTAACGAGATCCGTGAACAGTTGGCGGCGATCATCGAAGAACAGCTGGCTATCTACAAATCCAGACAAACACCACTGGATCTCGGTTTGGTCGTGCGCGAGTATCTGGCGCAATACCCACGTACGCGTCATTTCGACGTCGCGCGCATAGTTATCGATCAGGCGGTACGCCTTGGCGTAGCGCAAGCAGACTTCACCGGACTGCCAGCCAAATGGCAGCCGATTAATGATTACGGAGCCAAGGTACAGGCGCATGTCATTGACAAATATTGAACAAGTGATGCCGGTAAAGCTGGCGCAGGCGCTGGCGAATCCGTTATTTCCGGCGCTGGACAGCGCCTTACGTTCGGGCCGCCATATCGGTCTGGATGAACTGGATAATCATGCCTTCCTGATGGATTTTCAGGAATATTTTGAAGAGTTTTACAGCCGCTATAACGTGGAATTGATCCGTGCGCCGGAAGGGTTCTTCTACCTTCGCCCGCGTTCAACGACGCTCATTCCCCGTTCGGTCCTGTCTGAACTGGACATGATGGTCGGTAAAATTCTTTGCTATCTCTATCTCAGCCCGGAACGCCTGGCGAATGAAGGGATTTTTACCCAGCAAGAGTTGTACGACGAGCTGCTAACGCTGGCTGATGAAGCGAAGCTGCTGAAACTGGTGAACAACCGTTCAACCGGTTCGGATGTTGATCGCCAGAAGCTACAGGAAAAAGTTCGTTCTTCGCTAAACCGTCTGCGCCGTTTAGGCATGGTGTGGTTTATGGGTCACGACAGCAGCAAATTCCGTATTACGGAATCAGTCTTCCGCTTTGGCGCGGACGTGCGCAGCGGTGACGATCCGCGCGAAGCGCAGCGTCGCTTAATTCGTGATGGCGAAGCGATGCCGGTCGAGAACCGCCTGCAGCTCAACGATGAGCCCGAAGAGAATCAGCCGGACAGTGGAGAAGAAGAATAATGATTGAACGCGGTAAATTTCGCTCACTTACGCTGATTAACTGGAATGGTTTTTTTGCCCGTACGTTCGACCTTGATGAACTGGTTACCACGCTGTCCGGCGGTAACGGTGCGGGTAAGTCCACCACCATGGCGGCATTTGTAACAGCGCTCATCCCGGACTTAACCCTGCTGCATTTCCGTAACACCACCGAAGCCGGTGCAACCAGTGGTTCACGTGATAAGGGCCTGCACGGTAAGTTGAAAGCGGGCGTCTGTTACTCAATGCTCGACGTCCTCAACTCGCGCCATCAGCGCGTGGTCGTGGGGGTGCGTCTGCAACAGGTTGCCGGTCGCGATCGTAAAGTGGATATCAAACCGTTTGCCATTCAGGGGCTGCCGATGTCGGTGCAGCCAACCCAACTGGTGACGGAAACGCTGAATGAACGCCAGGCGCGCGTGCTGTCCCTCTCTGAGCTGAAAGAGAAGCTTGATGAGATGGAAGGTGTGCAGTTTAAACAGTTCAACTCAATCACCGATTATCACTCACTGATGTTCGATCTGGGCATCATCGCCCGTCGTCTGCGTTCCGCGTCTGACCGTAGTAAATTCTATCGTCTGATTGAAGCCTCGCTGTACGGCGGGATCTCCAGTGCCATTACCCGTTCACTGCGTGACTACCTGCTGCCGGAAAACAGCGGCGTACGTAAAGCCTTCCAGGATATGGAAGCTGCGCTGCGTGAAAACCGCATGACGCTGGAAGCGATTCGCGTAACTCAGTCTGACCGCGATCTGTTTAAGCATTTGATCAGCGAAGCGACCAACTATGTGGCCGCGGATTATATGCGTCACGCCAACGAACGTCGTATCCATCTTGATAAAGCGCTGGAATATCGTCGTGAGCTGCATACTTCACGCAAGCAGCTGGCCGCGGAGCAGTATAAGCACGTGGATATGGCGCGCGAACTGGGCGAGCATAACGGCGCGGAAGGCGATCTGGAAGCTGATTACCAGGCCGCGAGCGATCACCTGAATCTGGTGCAAACCGCGCTGCGTCAGCAGGAAAAAATTGAACGTTACGAAGCGGATCTTGAAGAACTGCAGGTCCGTCTCGAAGAACAAAATGAGGTGGTCGCGGAAGCCGTTGACCGCCAGGATGAAAACGAAGCCCGCGCAGAAGCCGCGGAACTGGAAGTGGATGAGCTGAAAAGCCAGCTTGCCGATTATCAGCAAGCGCTGGACGTCCAGCAAACGCGAGCCATCCAATATACCCAGGCGATCCAGGCGCTGAATCGGGCGAAAGAGCTCTGCCACTTACCGGATCTGACCGCCGACAGCGCTGCTGAATGGCTGGAAACTTTCCAGGCTAAAGAGCAGGAAGCCACTGAAAAACTGCTGACGCTGGAACAAAAAATGAGCGTGGCGCAAACCGCGCACAGCCAGTTCGAACAGGCTTATCAGCTGGTGGCGGCTATCAATGGCCCGCTGGCGCGTGGTGAAGCCTGGAGCGTGGCGCGTGAACTGCTGCGGGAAGGCGTTGAACAGCGCCACCTGGCGGAACAGGTTCAGCCGTTGCGTATGCGACTCAGCGAACTGGAGCAGCGTCTGCGCGAACAGCAAGATGCCGAGCGTCTGCTGGCTGAATTCTGCAAGCGTCAGGGTAAACAGTTCGATATCGATGAGCTGGAAGCGCTGCACCAGGAACTGGAAGCACGCATCGCCGCCTTGTCGGACAGCGTCTCTTCTGCCAGCGAACAGCGTATGACGTTGCGTCAGGAGCAGGAACAGCTGCAGTCTCGTATCCAGCATCTGATGAAACGTGCGCCTGTCTGGCTGGCCGCGCAGAATAGCCTGAATCAGCTTAGCGAGCAGTGTGGCGAAGAGTTTACCTCAAGCCAGGATGTGACCGAGTATCTGCAACAACTGCTGGAGCGCGAGCGTGAAGCCATTGTTGAGCGTGATGAAGTCGGTGCGCGCAAAAATGCAGTTGATGAAGAAATTGAACGTTTAAGTCAGCCGGGCGGGGCGGAAGATCAGCGTCTGAACGCGCTGGCGGAGCGCTTCGGCGGCGTTCTGCTGTCAGAAATCTATGACGACGTTAGCCTTGAAGATGCGCCGTACTTCTCTGCGCTGTACGGTCCTTCGCGTCATGCCATCGTGGTGCCGGATCTGACGCTGATTACCGAGCAGCTTGAAGGGCTGACGGATTGTCCGGAAGATCTCTATTTCATCGAAGGGGATCCGCAGTCGTTTGATGACAGCGTTTTCAGCGTTGATGAGCTGGAAAAAGCGGTAGTGGTGAAAACCGCCGAGCGTCAGTGGCGTTATTCCCGCTTCCCGACGGTGCCGATTTTTGGCCGTGCAGCGCGCGAAAGCCGTATCGAAACCCTGCATGCCGAGCGTGAAGGGCTGTCTGAACGTTTCGCAACGCTCTCCTTTGACGTCCAGAAAACCCAGCGTTTGCATCAGGCGTTCAGTCGTTTCATTGGCAGTCATTTGTCGGTGGCGTTTGAAGCCGATCCGGAAGCGGAAATTCGCCAACTGAATGGCCGTCGCGTTGAACTGGAACGTGCGCTGACCAATCATGAAAATGATAATCAGCAAAGCCGTATGCAGTTTGAGCAGGCGAAAGAGGGGGTCTCTGCTCTTAACCGCCTTCTCCCGCGTTTGAATCTGCTGGCGGATGACACGCTGGCCGATCGCGTGGACGAAATTCGTGAGCGCCTGGATGAAGCCCAGGAAGCGGCGCGTTTTGTACAGCAACATGGCAACCATTTAGCCAAACTGGAACCGATTGTTTCGGTCCTGCAAAATGACCCTGAGCAGTTTGAACAACTGAAGGAAGACTACGCGTATTCCCAACAGATGCAGCGCGATGCACGTCAGCAAGCTTTTGCTCTGACCGAAGTGGTGCAGCGCCGGGCGCACTTTAGCTATTCCGACTCTGCTGAAATGCTTAGCGGCAACAGCGATCTGAACGAAAAACTGCGTGAGCGCCTGGAACAGGCGGAAGCTGAACGTACCCGCGCCCGTGAAGCGCTACGCAGTCACGCTGCACAGTTAAGCCAGTACAACCAGGTCATGGCGTCGCTGAAAAGCTCCTATGACACCAAAAAAGAGCTGCTTAACGATTTACAACGTGAACTGCAGGATATTGGCGTTCGTGCGGACAGCGGTGCCGAAGAGCGCGCGCGTATTCGTCGTGATGAACTGCATGCGCAGCTCAGCAACAACCGTGCGCGCCGTAACCAACTGGAAAAAGCGTTGACCTTCTGCGAAGCGGAGATGGAAAACCTGACCCGCAGGTTGCGCAAGCTGGAACGTGATTATTTTGAGATGCGTGAGCAGGTGGTTACCGCGAAAGCCGGATGGTGTGCGGTGATGCGGATGGTGAAAGATAACGGCGTTGAACGCCGCCTGCACCGTCGTGAGCTGGCGTATCTTTCCGGTGATGAACTGCGCTCAATGTCGGATAAGGCGCTCGGTGCGCTGCGCCTGGCGGTTGCGGATAACGAACACCTGCGCGATGTACTGCGCATGTCTGAAGATCCAAAACGCCCAGAGCGTAAAATTCAGTTCTTTGTCGCGGTTTATCAGCATCTGCGTGAACGTATTCGTCAGGATATCATCCGTACCGACGATCCGGTTGAAGCGATCGAACAGATGGAGATTGAGCTGAGCCGTCTGACGGAAGAATTAACGTCCCGCGAACAGAAACTGGCGATCAGCTCTCGCAGCGTGGCGAATATCATTCGTAAGACCATTCAGCGCGAACAGAACCGTATTCGCATGCTGAACCAGGGGCTGCAAAGCGTGTCGTTTGGCCAGGTAAACAGCGTTCGTCTGAACGTCAACGTACGCGAGACGCATGCTACCTTGCTGGACGTACTTTCCGAACAGCATGAGCAGCACCAGGATCTGTTTAACAGCAATCGTCTGACCTTCTCTGAAGCGCTGGCGAAGTTGTATCAGCGTCTGAATCCGCAGATTGATATGGGGCAACGTACGCCGCAAACCATTGGTGAAGAACTGCTGGATTACCGTAACTATCTGGAAATGGAAGTTGAGGTTAACCGTGGCTCTGACGGCTGGCTGCGTGCTGAATCTGGCGCGCTGTCAACGGGTGAAGCGATCGGGACCGGGATGTCTATTCTGGTGATGGTTGTGCAAAGCTGGGAAGACGAAGGGCGTAGACTGCGCGGGAAAGATATTTCTCCTTGCCGTCTACTGTTCCTGGATGAAGCTGCGCGACTTGATGCACGCTCTATCGCGACTCTGTTTGAACTGTGCGAGCGTCTGCAAATGCAGCTGATTATCGCAGCCCCAGAAAACATTAGCCCGGAGAAAGGCACCACCTACAAACTGGTGCGTAAAGTCTTCCAGAACACCGAACACGTTCACGTGGTAGGTCTGCGCGGGTTTGCGCCTCAGTTACCTGAGCCGCTGCCTGGCGCCGAAGATGCCTCCTCGCAGGCAAGCTAAATAAAAGGCGGCTAAATGGCCGCCTTCTTTTTTCCGGAAATTCTCAATAACTGGTGTAATTTCTTTAAACTTCTTTACATTAGGTTAGGCAAAAATTTTTTCATGTTTATATACTAAAGGTAAGCCTAACGCGTCACAGGCTTGCTCGTCATACTTCAGCTTGTATTGGCGTTTTACAGGTTCGGCCCCGCCAAAATAAGGGGAAGACATACGGCCTGGCTACTCAAAGTATGATAAAAAAACAGGGGGCAAGGGATGTTGCTTAATAAAATGTGTGGTCGTCGGCTGTCGGCAATTAGTTTGTGCCTGGCCGTAACATTCGCTCCACTGTTCAATGCGCAGGCCGATGAGCCTGAAATGATCCCTGGCGATAGCTCAGCGACCGTCAGTGAACAGCCAACAGCGTTATCACAGCCGCAGGCTCAATCTTCCGCGACGGCTATGATGGCAGGTATCCAACCGCTGCCCGAGGGCGTGTCAGTTGATAAAGCCCGCGCCGAATTACAATCTCAACTTCCAGCGGGCTTCACACCGGTTTATATGAGCCAACTGGAACTGCTGTATGCCGCACGCGAAATGAAACCGATGTGGGAAAATCGTGATGCGGTAAAAGCCTTTCAGCAACAGTTAGCTGAAGTGGCGATTGCCGGCTTTCAGCCGCAGTTCACCACCTGGGTCGCTTTACTGACTGACCCGGCAGTAACCGGTCAGGCGCGAGATATCGTGCTCTCAGATGCGATGATGGGGTATCTGCACTTTATTGCCAACATCCCCGTCAAAGGTAATCGCTGGCTCTATAGCGATAAGCCCTATGCGCTGACGACGCCGCCGATTTCCGTGATCAACCAATGGCAAGTCGCGCTGGATAACGGTCAACTGACTTCGTTTGTCGCCAGCCTGGTACCGCAACATCCGCAGTACGCAGCCATGCATGAATCGCTGCTCAAGCTGGTGGGCGATACGCGGCCCTGGCCGCAACTGACCAGTACCGCGACGCTGCGTCCGGGGGAGTGGAGTAACGACATCCCTGCGCTGCGTGAAATTTTGCGCCGTACCGGGATGCTGGAGTCTGTTGTCAGTACGGCTGCCAAAGAAGGCCGTAGCGCTTACGAGCGTGAACTTGTTGACGCGGTTAAGCGTTTTCAGACGTGGCAAGGGCTTGGGGCCGATGGCGCGATTGGCCCAGCCACGCGTGACTGGCTGAACGTGACGCCCGCTCAACGTGCGGGCGTGCTGGCGTTAAATATTCAGCGCTTGCGCCTGCTGCCGGGTACGTTGTCTACCGGTATCATGGTGAATATTCCTGCCTACTCGCTGGTGTATTATCAAAACGGCAATCAGGTACTGGCCTCGCGCGTTATCGTCGGACGTCCCGATCGTAAAACGCCGATGATGAGCAGTGCGCTGAATAACGTGGTCGTTAACCCGCCGTGGAACGTGCCACCGACGCTGGCCCGGAAGGATATTCTGCCTAAGGTTTGGAATGACCCGGGGTATCTTGAGCGTCACGGCTATACCGTAATGCGCGGCTGGAACAGCAAAGAGACGATAGATCCGTGGCAGGTTGACTGGGCCACCATCACCGCCTCCAATCTGCCGTTCCGCTTCCAGCAGGCTCCGGGAGCGCGTAACTCGCTCGGACGCTATAAATTCAATATGCCGAGTTCGGATGCTATTTATCTGCACGATACGCCGAACCACACTCTGTTCCAGAAGGATTCGCGGGCGTTAAGCTCCGGCTGCGTGCGCGTGAACAAGGCATCTGAGCTGGCGAATATGCTGCTACAGGATGCGGGGTGGAATGATACGCGCATCTCGGATGCCCTGAAGCAAGGGGATACAAGGTACGTGAATATTCGCCAGAATATCCCCGTCAACCTCTACTATCTGACCGCATTTGTTGGCCCGGATGGTCGCACGCAGTATCGTACAGATATTTACAATTACGATCAGACAGCGCGATCCAGTGCACAAATTGTGTCAAAAGCTGAACAATTAATCAGATAAATGAAGCAGTTCGAGGAAAATAATTGTCGTAAGTTATGCTGGAAACGGGGCGAAATGGCTGCAAGCCCCGTATTTCCTGGGGTTGGGAGCCTTGACGTGGACTACTTAGCCAGATAAGGTTTCCCGCGTGCGCTAGAGCATACATACGATAACATTGACCTTGTAGACCTTAAAACCATGGACAAATTTGACGCTAATCGCCGCAAACTGCTGGCGCTTGGTGGCATTGCCCTCGGCGCTGCCATCCTGCCTACGCCTGCGTTTGCTACACTCTCTACCCCACGTCCGCGCATTTTGACTCTGAATAACCTGCATACCGGTGAGTCAATAAAAGCAGAGTTTTTTGATGGCAGGGGCTATATTCAGGACGAATTAGCTAAACTTAATCACTTTTTCCGTGATTTTCGTGCGAATAAAGTGAAATCCATCGATCCGGGATTGTTCGATCAACTCTTCCGTCTGCAGGGCCTGCTGGGCACGCGTAAACCCGTACAGCTTATTTCTGGTTACCGCTCTATTGATACCAATAATGAATTACGTGCGCACAGCCGCGGTGTGGCAAAGAAAAGCTACCACACGAAAGGGCAGGCCATGGATTTCCATATTGAAGGCATCGCATTAAGTAATATTCGCAAAGCTGCGTTATCTATGCGCGCAGGTGGTGTAGGATACTACCCACGCAGTAACTTTGTGCATATTGACACCGGACCGGCGCGTCATTGGTGATCCATAAGCTTAATGAAACAGGAGCCGTATGAACTATCGTATTATTCCGGTCACTGCATTCGCCCAGAACTGCTCGTTAATCTGGTGTGAGCAAACCCGTCTGGCTGCGCTGGTCGATCCCGGCGGCGATGCTGAGAAAATCAAACAGGAAGTCGATGCCAGTGGCCTGACGCTAATGCAGATCCTGCTCACCCATGGTCATCTTGATCACGTAGGTGCGGCGGCTGAACTGGCACAGCATTATGGTGTACCGGTTATTGGTCCGGAAAAAGAAGATGAGTTCTGGTTACAAGGACTTCCTGCTCAGAGTCGCATGTTTGGCCTGGGCGATTGTGAGCCGCTGACGCCCGATCGCTGGTTGAATGAAGGCGACCGGGTAAGCGTGGGTAACGTGACGTTGCAGGTACTGCATTGCCCGGGTCACACGCCGGGACATGTGGTCTTCTTTGATGAACAATCAAAGCTACTGATTTCTGGTGACGTGATTTTCAAAGGCGGCGTAGGGCGCAGCGATTTTCCTCGCGGAGATCATAGTCAATTGATTGATTCGATTAAACGTAAACTGTTGCCGTTGGGCGATGACGTGACGTTTATTCCGGGTCACGGCCCACTTTCGACGTTGGGCAACGAACGGCTACATAATCCGTTCCTGCAGGATGAAATGCCAGTCTGGTAACACCGCAGATAAATGAAAAAGGCCGCTATTGCGGCCTTTTTAGTACGCGATAGATTACAGTACTGCGACAATCGCTTCGCACAGCGGCGCCATGTTATCTGGCGTCATTCCTGCTACGTTCACACGTCCGGAAGCGACGGCATAGACACCAAACTCTTCACGCAGACGCAGAACCTGCTCTTTGGTCAGGCCGCTGAATGAGAACATGCCGTTCTGTTTGATGATAAAGCTGAAGTCGCGGTTCGCACCTTTCTCCTGCAGCGTATTCACAAACAGCAAACGCATGCGTTGGATGCGTTGACGCATATCAGTCAGTTCCTGCTCCCAGATAGCGCGCAGGGCATCGTTGCTCAGGATGGTTGCCACAACCGACGCACCGTGTGCTGGTGGGTTGGAATAGTTGGCACGAATGACGGATTTCATCTGGCTAAACGCGCGGTCGACGGTTTCAGCATCGGCTGCAACCAGCGTACAGGCGCCTACGCGCTCATTGTACAGACCAAAGTTCTTGGAGTAGGAGCTGGCGACGATCAGCTCTTTGTGCAGCGCAGCGAATGCGCGCAGACCTTCTGCATCTTCTTCCAGACCGCGGGCAAAGCCCTGGTATGCGAAGTCAAACAGCGGCAACCAACCTTTTTCGACAGAAAGCTGAGCCAGCGTTTGCCACTGCTCCAGCGTAGGATCGATACCGGTTGGGTTATGGCAGCAGCCGTGGAATAACACCACGTCGCCAGCCTGCGCTTCGCTGAGGCTTGCCAGCAGCGCATCAAAGTCTAATGAGTGGTTCGCGGCATCGTAATAGTTGTATTCACGAACTTCCAGACCGGCAGAGTTAAAGACGCTCTTATGGTTTGGCCAGCTTGGATTGCTCACCCATACGCGTTTAGCTGAGGTGTTTTTTGCCAGGAAATCAGCGGCCACACGCAGTGCGCCAGTGCCGCCAGGAGTCTGTGCTGTACGCGCACGTTTGTCGTTGATAAGCGAACTTTCTTTACCAAACAGTAATTCCTGAGTGCAGCGACCAAACTCTGGAATACCGTCGATGCCAAGGTAATTTTTGGTGGTTTCATTTTCCAGTATATATTGCTCGGCTTTTTTAACGCTGGTCAGTACCGGCGTTTTACCTGTCTCATCTTTATATACACCGATCCCAAGGTTTATTTTTCCTGGGCGGTCATCGGCACGAAACAAATCAGCCAGACCCAAAATGGGGTCGGCAGGAGCGGCAGTAATGTTCTCAAACATGACGAGGTTCCATAGTGATTACAGAAGGGAAGTCCGCTATCAGGTTAACGGTAGATTTACAAAATGCCAACCGTTACTGACGAAAAGCCGAGGTGTTTTTTTAAGACGCAAGAATCCGCTAGCAGAGATAAAAAAACAGGACCGAAGTCCTGTTTTTAAGGCATTTAACAAAGAGGTCTGCTATTAGAACTGGTAAACGATACCGAGTGCTACGGTGTCGTCAGAGTTCACACCCAGTTTGTTGTCAGAATCGATCTGGTTGATCTGGTAGTCAACATAGGTGGACATGTTTTTGTTGAAGTAGTAGGTTGCGCCTACTTCAATGTAGTTCACCAGATCTTCGTTGCCTACACCTTCTACGTCTTTCGCTTTAGATTTGTTGTAGGAGATGGACGGGCGCAGACCGAAATCGAACTGGTACTGAGCGACAACAAAGAAATCTTGCGTTTTGTTGGCGAAGCCGCTGGTGGTCACGCCATTCTGGGTAGTGGAGAGGCGGGTTGCGTTACGGGTTTCTCCGTAGTTCGCCGCCAGGTAGATGTTGTTAGCATCGTACTTCAGGCCGGTTGCCCACTGCTCAGCTTTTTTGCCGCCGTTAGCGTAGAAAGAGTTTTCCTGCGCGTTGGTACGGTCAGCCGCACCGTAAGCACCAACGATCCCGAAGCCATCCATTTCGTAGCTTACAGAACCGCCAACGCCGTCGCCGTTAGAACGACCGGTATTGCCATCACGCTCGTTTTTACCCAGATACTGGATACCGAAGTTCAGACCGTCAACCAGACCGAAGAAGTTAGAGTTACGGTAGGTCGCAACACCACCCACACGGCCAACGAAGAAGTTGTCGCTGTACGCGGTATCACCACCAAATTCTGGCAGCATATCGGTGTAACCCAGGGCATCGTAAACGATACCGTAGTTACGACCGTAGTCGAAAGAGCCCAGATCGGCATATTTCAGACCAGCAAATGCCAGACGGGTTTTGTTACCGTTCTGAGCGTCGCTGCCACCTTCAGAGTTGTTACCGGCAAAGTTGTATTCCCACTGACCGTAACCGGACAGATCGGAATTAATCTGAGTTTCCCCTTTGAAACCAAGACGGGCATAAGTCTGATCGCCATCGTTGCCAGCGTTATCAGAAAAATAGTGCAGACCTACGGTTTTACCGTATACATCCAGCTTGTTGCCATCTTTGTTATAAACTTCTGCAGCGTTAGCTGCCCCGGCTACCAGCAGAGCAGGGATAACCACTGCCAGAATATTGCGCTTCATCATTATTTATTACCCTCATCGGTTTTTATATGACACCTGCCACTGCCGCCAATAATTTCCGTCAATAAAAATTTACGGAACTATTGATGAGAGTTTGGTGTCTTTATGTGTCTGACAGGCATCTTTCCATTCAAACTATCGTTTCGCTACCGTCAAAGTGCTACAAATATAAAGATTTAGTTTCAAAAAGAAAAAATGTGTAACAAAATGTTATTTTTGTGCAACTTTGTGAACAACTTCAAATTTCAGATGTCCGTGCGCTAAAAATCACCACTTCTATTTCTATTTATATGATTTTCTTATATTTAATTTAGATAAACTCCATTTTTCTCTGTTCTGCCATAAACTTCCTGCTTTACAGATAGCTATTTCTGGACGTCTGGAATGCCGTGCAAGTGGTCATAAAATGTACTATTTAATCAGAAAATGCTAATCCACAATAAAAATGATGATTATTTTTTGTTCAAATATGTTGCGGTGAAATATTACGTAACAGGAAGGGGGAAGGCGAAGGGTTGTGTTAAACGCGGGAGGGGGAGCCCAAAACGTGAAGCGGTGACAAAAAAAGCCAGCAATGCTGGCTTTTGTATCAAAAATGCAGGGTTAGAACGTGGCGTTGCGCGGGGTACGCGGGAACGGAATAACGTCACGGACGTTCTGCACGCCGGTAACGTAAGCGATCAAACGCTCAAAGCCCAAACCGAAGCCGGAATGTGGAACGGTACCGTAGCGACGCAGGTCGCGATACCACCAGTAATCTTCTTTGTTCAGACCCATTTCCAGCATACGGGCATCCAGTACGTCCAGACGCTCTTCACGCTGAGAACCACCGATGATTTCACCGATTCCCGGAGCCAGGACGTCCATTGCTGCAACGGTTTTACCGTCTTCGTTAAGGCGCATATAAAACGCTTTGATATCTTTCGGGTAGTTTTTAACGACGACCGGCGCTTTAAAGTGCTCTTCAGCAAGGTAACGTTCGTGCTCAGAAGACAGATCCACACCCCAGTAAACCGGGTTTTCGAACTGTTTGCCGCATTTTTCCAGAATGCTTACCGCGTCGGTGTAATCCACCTGCGCGAAGTCAGCCTCAATGAAACGTTCCAGGCGTGAAATCGCGTCTTTGTCGACACGTTCGGCGAAGAATTTCATATCATCCGCACGCTCAGCCAGTACGGCTTTGAACGCGTACTTCAGCATCGCTTCAGCCAGGCCTGCAACATCGTTCAGGTCGGCGAAAGCCACTTCCGGTTCCAGCATCCAGAACTCTGCCAGGTGACGACTGGTATTAGAGTTTTCTGCACGGAACGTCGGGCCAAAGGTATAAATTTTGGACAGAGCACAGGCGTAGGTTTCGCCGTTCAGCTGACCGGAAACGGTCAGGAAAGCTTCTTTACCAAAGAAGTCTTTGTCGAAATCGACTTTGCCCTGATCGTTACGCGGCAGGTTTTCCAGATCCAGCGTAGACACGCGGAACATTTCACCGGCACCTTCGGTGTCGGAAGCGGTGATCAGCGGAGTCGATACCCAAAAGAAACCCTGCTCGTGGAAGAAGCGATGCAGCGCTTGCGCCAGCGTATGACGTACACGCGCGACAGCACCAATCATGTTGGTACGTGGACGCATGTGCGCCACTTCACGCAGATACTCAATGCTGTGACGCTTAGCCGCCATTGGATAGGTATCAGGATCTTCAACCCAGCCAGCTACTTCAACCTCAGTGGCCTGAATTTCAAAGCTCTGTCCTTGTCCAGGAGATGCAACGACTTTACCCGTTACGATAACTGAACAACCCGTCGTCAGGCGCAGTACGTCCTGATTGTAATTGGGCAGAGAATTATTGATGACGGCCTGTACAGGATCAAAGCAGGAACCGTCATAAACGGCGAGGAAGGAGATGCCAGCTTTTGAATCTCGGCGGGTACGCACCCATCCGCGCACGGTGACTTCGCTGTCAACGGCTACGCGGCCCTGGAGTACGTCGGCTACAGGCACAACGCTCATAATATTCTCTCTGTTAATAGTCGGATATATAAACACATGTCCACCCGTAATGGGGGGATACCTATGTTACCTGGCATCTGCAATCAGACAAGCAGAATTCGTAGCTGGAGTGAAAGATTTCGGAAATTAGCGTGAAAAGGGAGCCAAACTGGCTCCCTGGAAGGTTTAACTGGCTTTTTTAATATGCGGCAAATCGAAGGCTTTGCGTAGCGCGCGCACGAACGCTTTATCGTGGCAGATGGTTTTACCCGGGCTATCAGATAACTTCGCCACAGGTTTGCCGTTACATTCCACCAGCTTGATTACAATATTGAGCGGCTTAACCTGGGGAATATTACAGGTTAAACGTGTGCCAATACCAAAACTCAACTGCACACGAGAAGAGAAGTGGCGGTAGAGCTCAATCGCTTTTTTCAAATCGAGGTTATCTGAAAACACCAGCGTTTTGCTCAGCGGATCAATGCCCAGTTTTTCATAATGGGCGATGGCTTTTTCACCCCATTCCACCGGGTCGCCTGAGTCATGGCGTAAACCCTGATAGCGGGTTGCAAACTCGACGCCAAAGTCGCGTAAAAACGCATCCATGGTGATGCAATCGGTCAGCGCAATGCCGAGTTGGTCAGGATATTCATTTAACCAGGCGGCCAGGGCAACGCGCTGGCTGGTGGCAAGTTCAGGGCTGATTTGCTGATGAGCCTGGAACCACTCATGCGCCTGCGTGCCCATTGGGGTTAATGACAGGCGGCGGGCCAGATCGTAGTTACTGGTGCCGACAAACCAGGGCTCTCGCTGCAGGCGTTTAACAATAGCCTGCTGTACTTCACGTGAAAAACGACGACGCGTACCGAAATCCATCAGATGGAAGCGGGACATATCGACATCTTTCGTTAAAGCAGAGAATTCTACTAGTTTGCTTTCCAGCTCATCGAGTGCCTGCGGGACGCCGGATTCGGGCGAACGGTAACGGTGTACCATCTCGCTGATGACCGCTAGCAGCGGGACTTCCCACATGATCACTTCACGCCACGGCCCGGTTAAGCGGATGTTCAGCTTACCGTTATCATTGGTGACGCAAACCTGTTCCGGGTTATAGCGGAAATCACGTAACCAGGTGAGGTAATCAGCTTTAAAGAAAGGCAGGCCGGAGAGCCACTGGTACTCGTCCTCCTGCAGTCGCAGGTGTTGCATAGCATTCACCTGCTCACGAATAGAATCGGCATAAATACCGAGCAGGTCATCGCCACGGCAACGAAATTCAGCCGCTACTTGTACATCATAGTAGTGGTGAAAAACGGCTTGCTGCATATGCAACTTATAAGCGTCTGTATCCAGCAGCGAGTGCAGAACAGGAGAAGCGAATTGTGTCATAGGTGCGCAGTAGCATCCTCTCACGGGAGCGTTTAGTACAATAAACAACTAAGAAAACCGCTGGAGTATACCTTGTTTAGCGATTTATTGAACCCCGATCACACCATAAGCTGTCTTTCTGGTCGAGGGCAATTCGTGCCGCGTGTTATAAAAATGTAGCAAAAAGGGTGTTTGTGCCTGAAAAGATGAACATTCTGCGTAGCGCGATTTACGCAACAGGAATAGACTGAAGCCGAGACTCTACCAAAGATGCTAAAGGTTTTTTATGACACAACAGCCACAAGCCAAATACCGTCACGACTATCGTGCGCCGGATTACCAGATTACTGATATTGACTTGACCTTTGACCTGGATGCTGAAAAAACCGTGGTCACCGCCGTGAGCCAGGCTGTCCGTCATGGAGCGTCCGATGCGCCCCTGCGCCTGAATGGCGAAGATCTGACCCTGGTGTCGATCCACGTGAACGACGAGCCGTGGGCAGAGTATAAAGAAGAAGAAGGCGCTCTGGTCATCAGTCAACTGCCGGAACGTTTTACGTTGCGTATCGTGAATGAAATTAGCCCGGCGGCCAATACCGCGCTGGAAGGACTGTACAAGTCCGGCGACGCGCTGTGCACCCAGTGTGAAGCGGAAGGGTTCCGCCATATTACCTGGTATCTCGACAGGCCGGATGTCCTGGCGCGTTTTACCACCAAAATTATCGCCGATAAAACCCAATATCCGTTCCTGCTCTCCAATGGTAACCGCGTGGCGCAGGGGGAACTGGAAAATGGTCGTCACTGGGTACAGTGGCAGGATCCGTTCCCGAAACCGTGTTATCTGTTTGCGCTGGTAGCCGGTGATTTCGACGTCCTGCGCGACACCTTTACCACCCGTTCCGGGCGTGAAGTGGCGCTGGAACTGTACGTCGATCGCGGCAACCTGGACCGCGCGCCGTGGGCGATGACTTCACTGAAAAACTCCATGAAATGGGATGAAGAGCGCTTTGGCCTCGAGTATGACCTCGACATTTATATGATTGTCGCGGTCGATTTCTTCAACATGGGGGCGATGGAGAATAAAGGTCTGAACATCTTTAACTCCAAATATGTGCTGGCACGTACCGATACCGCCACCGACAAAGACTACCTCGATATTGAGCGCGTCATTGGTCACGAATATTTCCATAACTGGACCGGCAACCGCGTGACCTGTCGCGACTGGTTCCAGTTGAGCCTGAAAGAGGGGCTAACCGTGTTCCGCGATCAGGAGTTCAGTTCCGATCTCGGCTCACGCGCGGTAAACCGGATCAGCAATGTGCGCACCATGCGCGGCCTGCAGTTTGCCGAAGATGCCAGCCCAATGGCGCATCCTATCCGTCCGGATATGGTCATTGAAATGAACAACTTCTATACCCTGACCGTGTACGAAAAGGGCGCTGAAGTTATTCGTATGATCCACACCCTGCTCGGTGAGGCTAACTTCCAGAAAGGGATGCAGTTGTACTTTGAGCGTCATGACGGCAGCGCTGCAACCTGTGATGATTTCGTGCAGGCGATGGAAGATGCGTCCAACGTCGATCTATCGCATTTCCGCCGCTGGTACAGTCAGTCCGGTACGCCGATTCTGACCGTGCGTGATGACTACAATCCATCCACTGAGCAGTACACGCTGACTATCAGCCAGCGCACGCCGGCCACGCCGGATCAGGCCGAAAAACAGCCGCTGCATATTCCTTTCGCCCTCGAGTTGTATGACAACGAAGGGAAAGTGATCCCGCTGCAAAAAGGCGGGCACCCGGTGAATTCCGTACTCAATGTCACCCAGGCTGAGCAGACGTTTGTCTTTGATAATGTCTACTTCCAGCCGGTTCCGGCACTGCTGTGCGAATTTTCCGCACCGGTAAAACTGGAATACAAATGGAGCGATCAGCAACTGACTTTCCTGATGCGTCATGCGCGTAACGATTTCTCTCGTTGGGACGCGGCGCAAAGCTTGCTGGCGACCTATATTAAGCTCAACGTAGCCCGCCATCAGCAGGGGCAGCCGCTGTCGCTGCCGGTACACGTGGCCGATGCATTCAGGGCGATTTTGCTGGATGAGAAAATCGATCCGGCACTGGCGGCAGAGATTCTGACGCTGCCTTCGGTGAATGAAATTGCTGAACTGTTCGACATCATCGATCCGGTGGCGATAACGGAAGTACGTGAAGCGTTAACTCGCACGCTGGCGGCCGAACTGGCGGATGAATTCCTCGCCATCTATAACGCTAATCATCTTGATGAGTACCGCGTTGAGCATGCCGATATTGGCAAGCGTACGCTACGTAATGCCTGCCTGCGTTTCCTGGCCTTTGGCGAAACCCATCTGGCCGACACGCTGGTCAGCAAGCAGTACCGTGAAGCAAACAATATGACCGATGCGCTGGCGGCGCTGTCCGCGGCAGTCGCGGCGCAACTGCCTTGCCGCGACACGCTAATGCAGGAGTATGACGATAAGTGGCATCATGACGGTCTGGTGATGGACAAATGGTTTATCCTGCAATCCACCAGCCCGGCGAGAAACGTGCTGGAAACGGTACGTGGCTTACTGAAGCACCGTTCCTTCAGTATGAGTAACCCGAACCGAATCCGATCTCTGATTGGCGCCTTTGCGGGCAGCAACCCGGCGGCATTCCATGCGGAAGATGGCAGCGGCTATCAGTTCCTGGTCGACATGCTGACTGAACTCAATAGCCGTAACCCGCAGGTGGCGTCACGTCTGATTGAGCCGCTGATTCGCTTAAAACGGTATGATGCAAAACGTCAGACGCAGATGCGCGCGGCGCTGGAACAACTGAAAGGTCTGGAGAATCTCTCCGGCGATCTGTTCGAGAAGGTAACCAAAGCGTTAGCCTGAAACGTTGACCTGTCGTTTTGTAAGCCGGATTAGGCGGTAACGCCGCTATCCGGCAAAAGGCCCGGTGGCGCTTGCGCTTACTGGGCCTGATTTTTCTGAATGCTTATCCATGCCGGCGGATCGGCTGTTCCATTTCGCTACGCTGCATTACCCGGTTCAACACTTCTGCTTCCAGCTCTGCCAGACGCACCGAACCAATCCGGCGTGGTCGCGCAATATCCACCGTTAAATCCAGTCCGATTTTTCCATCTTCAATAAGCAACACGCGATCGGCCATTGCCACCGCTTCACTGACGTCATGGGTGACCAGCAGTACGGTAAAGCCGTGCTCTTGCCATAAAGAGACAATCAGCTCCTGCATTTCAAGGCGGGTTAAGGCATCCAGCGCACCGAGGGGTTCATCCAGCAGCAGCAGACCGGGACGATGAATTAATGCCCGCGCCAGGGCCACGCGCTGTTTTTGTCCACCGGACAGGGCGGCAGGCCATTCCTGAGCACGATTCTCCAGCCCAACTGCGGCCAGCGCGTCCCGGGCCGCATCGCGCCAGTGACCTTTCAGACCCAGACCCACATTATCGATAACCGTCTTCCAGGGCAGCAGACGCGCATCCTGAAACATCATTCGCGTATCCTCCTGAATTTCTGCCAGCGGGGTGGTTCCGGCAAGTAATGCACCTGAGGTGGGAGACTCCAGCCCAGCCAGCAGACGCAGCAACGTGCTTTTTCCTCCCCCGCTGCGGCCAACCACGGCAACAAACTGTCCGGCCTGAATGTGTAAATCTAACTGATTGAGCACCGTATTGGCGGCGTATTGTTTCGTCACGGCACTTAGTAAAAGCGGCGTGCCTTGGTTTAGGCGAGCGGTATTCATACGGTAGCCTCCTTCACATGGTAAGCCGGGTTCCAGCGCAGCCAGATCCGCTCTAGCCATTGGGCGCTGACGTCGGCAAGTTTGCCGAGCAGGGCGTAGAGAATAATGGCCACCACGACCACATCGGTTTGCAGAAATTCGCGGGCGTTCATTGCCAGGTAACCAATGCCGGCATTGGCTGAAATGGTTTCCGCGACAATAAGCGTTAACCACATCAGCCCGAGAGCAAAACGCACGCCAACCATAATCGAGGGCAGGGCGCCGGGGAGGATCACATGAATGAACAGTGAAAATCCAGACAGCCCATAGCTGCGAGCCATCTCTACCAGACCGCGATCGATATTGCGGATCCCATGCCAGGTGTTGATGTAAATCGGAAAAAGCGTGCCCAGCGCGACGAGAAAGATCTTGGCAGATTCATCAATGCCGAACCACAAAATCACCAGTGGGATCAGCGCCAGATGCGGCACGTTACGCAGCATCTGCACCGAAGTATCCAGCAGGCGTTCTCCCCACCGCGAAAGACCGCTAATCAGTCCCAGCGTCAGGCCAATCGATCCGCCGATGGAGAAGCCTACCAGCGCGCGCCAGGAGCTGATCGCCAGATGCTGCCAAAGCTCGCCGCTGGCGGAAAGCGTCCAGAAGGCTTCGACAACGCCCTCCGGAGAGGGCAGGATGCGGGTGGACAACCAGCCCATTGATGATGCGAGCTGCCAGAGCGCGACCAACCCAACCGGTAAAAACCAGGGCGCGAGGCGCAGTAACCACCTGTTTTTCGGCGTTGCCATCAGCAGGCTCCTTAGCTTTGCGCGATTTTGCGTGGGATAAATTCGTTTGCCACCGCTTCACCTTGTTGATGCTGGCGCTGCGGCTGTGGAATTTCTGGTATAGCGACATCCAGATGTGGGAACAGCAGCTCGCCAACCTTGTATGCCTCTTCCAGATGTGGATACCCGGACAACACAAAACTGTCGATTCCCAGTGCGGCATACTCGTTGATACGCGCCGCGACCGTCGGACCATCTCCGACCAGCGCGGTACCCGCGCCACCGCGCACCAGTCCTACTCCTGCCCACAGGTTCGGGCTGATTTCCAGTTTGTCGCGTTTACCGTTGTGCAGTGCAGCCATTCGCTGCTGACCAACCGAATCCGCTCTTGAGAAGGCGGCCTGGGCTTTGGCAATGGTGTCGTCATCCAGATGGGCTATCAGACGATCCGCTGCCTGCCACGCCTCTTGTGTTGTCTCCCGGACGATCACATGCAGACGAATACCAAAGCGGATCTTGCGCCCGAGCGCCGCCGCTTTGGCCCGCACCTGTTCAATCTTCTCTTTCACCTGTTCAGGCGGCTCGCCCCAGGTCAGATAGAGATCAACCTGCTCGGCAGCAAGATCTTGTGCAACATCAGACGAACCGCCGAAATAAAGCGGTGGCCGGGGTTGTTGTACAGGAGGGAAAAACAGTTTCGCCCCGCGGACATGAATGTGTTTGCCGTTGAAATCCACGGTTTCACCTTGCAGCAAACGCCGCCAGACCTGAGTGAATTCAGCAGAGGCTTCATAGCGCTCGGTGTGATCAAGGAACACGCCGTCACCCGCTAGCTCTTGTGGATCGCTGCCGGTTACCAGGTTGAATAACGCCCGGCCGTTAGAGAGTCTGTCGAGCGTCGCAGCCTGGCGGGCGGCGACCGTCGGCGAGGTTACGCTTGGACGAAGCGCGACCAGAAACTTTAATCGCTGGGTGACTGGGATCATCGACGCGGCGACCAGCCAGGCATCTTCACAGGAGCGACCGGTTGGGATCAGAACGCCAGTAAATCCCAGACGATCGGCTGTTTGCGCAATTTGTTGCAAATAACCGTGATCGACCGGGCGCGAACCTTCTTCCGTCCCCAGATAATGACCGTCACCGTGGGTGGGTAAAAACCAGAACATGTTCAGACTCATAATTTTTCTCCTGCCTGCTGAGTGGGTTGCCAGATACGCTGGCGAATATCGATTTTTTTCGGCACCAGACGGTTGTCATAAAATAGATCGGCGGTTTGTTGTTGTAGGGCGGCAACAGAGGCGCTGACGGGCGTAATGGTGGTTGGCGGACGGTGATCCAGATAAGACGCAATTACCGGCTCGGGCAGGCCCATGGTTTTAGCCAGCAGAGTAATACTTTGCTGGCGTTGGCTGAGAGTTAACGCATCCGCCTGGCTAAAGGTATCCAGTACGCCAAGAACAAAAGCGCTATTTTTTTCGGCATAAGGACGTGCAGCGAGATAAAACGAACCGGTCTGCTTGAGGTCTGAGCCGTCTTTCAGCACGCGCACATCACCTTGCAGTAATGCGGCCGAATAGTAGGGATCCCAGATAGCCCACGCATCGACGTTTCCTTGCTGGAAGGCCGCTCGCGCATCGGCGGGGGTCAGATAAGTCGGTTGAATATCGGTAAATTTCAACCCTGCCTGTTGCAGCGCCCGGAGCAGTAAATTGTGGGCGCTGGAACCTTTCTGGAAGGCGACTTTATGCCCTTTGAGCTGCGCAACGCTCTGGATCGGGCTATTTTTCGGCACCAGAATCACTTCGGCTTTCGGTTTGGGTGGTTCGACGCCCACATAAACCAGATCGGCTCCGGCGGCCTGGGCGAAAATTGGCGGAATGTCACCGGTACTGCCGAGATCGATACTGCCGATATTGAGTGCTTCCAACATTTGCGGTCCAGCCGGGAACTCAATCCACGAGATTTTGGTCTGTGGGTAGCGTTTCTCCAGTAGCTGATGACTTTTTGCCAGCACCATACTGACGCTTCCTTTCTGATACCCAATGCGCAGAGCATCCGGAGCCGATTCTGCGGCATGCACCAAGGATGACAGGGACAGCAGCCCGGTAAATGCCAGCCATGAGGTGTGACGCTTGAGCAGATTAAGCATGGGCGGCACCTCGCAGGGCGTTCAGTTGCGGGAGTTGGAGATCGCGACGATGCAACGCCAGCCAGAAAGTGTCGAGCGCACTGTCCAGGCGCTGCTGCAGGTTGGGCGTAAACTGCGGTTTATGCTGATAATCGATGACCTGCGAATCATCGGCAAACACGCCGTGCAGGATCTCCTGAGCCTTTAACGCGCTCAGCACCGGTTTCAGCGCGTAATCGACGGCCAGTAAATGCGCCACGCTGCCGCCGGTCGCCAGCGGCAAAACCACTTTTCCTTCCAGCGCCCGCTCGGGGAGTAGATCGAGCAGCGTTTTCAGTGCGCCAGAGTAAGCGGCTTTGTAGACCGGCGTTGCGACAATCAGCCCGTCTGCATCCTGTAGTTGTTCGATAAATGTCTTCAGCGCCGGACTGTCAAAACGGGCATAGATCAGGTCTTCCGGGGCAAAGTTGTGCAGGTTCCAGTGAAAGACTTCGACATCCTGGCCGTTCAATTTTTCTCGGGCATATTCCAGCAACGCGCTGGAGCGAGAGGGAAAGCGTGGGCTTCCCGCCAGAGTGATGACGCGCATAATTTTATTCTCCCCTTATAACCAATTGTTTGCTTTTGATTAACATTGATAACAATTTGTGCAGTCTGGCAGAGAGACTTTGTTTATCGAAATGATTTATACGGGATAGAAAAGTTGAAAAATGAATAAAAAGGAGGAAGCAGGAAAACGATTGCTATTTATTGCCGCAGGTCAATTCCCTTTTTGCTCGCGATCGCACATAATACGCCCCCGGTTTGCACACCGGGAATCCAGGAGAGTTCATGTACTACCCCTTCGTTCGTAAAGCCCTTTTCCAGCTCGATCCAGAGCGCGCTCATGAATTGACATTCCAGCAATTACGTCGCATTACCGGCACGCCGCTCGAAGCGCTTGTCCGCCAGAAAGTACCCGCAAAACCGGTTACCTGTATGGGGCTGACGTTTAAAAATCCACTCGGGCTTGCTGCCGGACTGGATAAAGACGGGGAGTGCATTGATGCGCTCGGCGCGATGGGATTTGGTTCCATTGAGATTGGTACCGTGACGCCGCGTCCTCAGCCGGGTAATGATAAACCACGTCTGTTTCGTCTGGTCGATGCAGAAGGTTTGATCAACCGCATGGGGTTTAATAACCTGGGGGTTGATAACCTGGTTGAGAACGTCAAAAAATCGCATTTTGACGGTATTCTGGGGATTAATATTGGTAAGAATAAAGATACTCCGGTAGAGAACGGCAAAGATGACTATCTGATTTGTATGGAAAAAGTCTATGCTTATGCTGGTTATATCGCGATTAATATCTCTTCACCGAATACGCCGGGATTACGTACGCTGCAATATGGTGAGGCGCTGGATGATCTTCTGACGGCAATTAAAAATAAGCAAAATGATCTGCAAGCGATCCACCATAAATATGTTCCAGTGGCGGTTAAGATCGCCCCGGATCTTTCTGTGGAAGAACTGATCCAGGTTGCTGATAGTTTAGTTCGTCATAATATTGATGGCGTAATTGCGACTAACACCACTCTCGATCGTTCTCTCGTTCAGGGAATGAAAAATTGCGATCAAATGGGCGGCCTCAGCGGTCGACCGTTACAATTAAAAAGTACAGAAATTATTCGCCAGTTGTCTCAGGAATTAAAAGGTCAGCTGCCGATTATTGGGGTTGGTGGCATCGACTCAGTAATCGCCGCGCGTGAGAAAATAGCTGCTGGTGCTTCCCTGGTACAGATTTATTCGGGCTTTATTTTTAAAGGCCCACCGTTGATTAAAGAAATCGTCACCAATATCTGAATGCTACCTTAATCACAATCCAGGGCTTTATTTCTGGCCCTGGTTGTTTTATATTCCTTTACTGTTGCTTATTTAAACATTCTGAGCTTTTATTATTAAGGCAATAAACGAAGCGGCAAAAGGATACTGTCGTAATGGTGATGATTAAGGAAAGGAGAGAAACTGATGCGAATTAAACCCGACGATAACTGGCGCTGGTATTATGATGAAGAGCACGATCGTATGATGCTCGATTTAGCCAATGGCATGTTATTCCGTTCGCGTTTTGCTCGTAAAATGCTCACTCCGGATGCATTTTCTCCGTCGGGTTTTTGTGTTGATGACGCCGCGCTTTATTTTTCCTTTGAAGAAAAATGTCGCTACCTGGATTTAGCCAAAGAGCAAAAGGCGGAACTGGTGCTTAATGCGCTGGTGGCGATTCGTTACCTTAAACCGCAAATGCCAAAAAGCTGGCACTTTGTCGCACACGGTATTAACTGGTCGCCAGTCGTGGGGGATGCTGCTTGTGTGGATTTAAGCGATACGGATGAACAGGTAAACCTGTTAGTGGTTGAACCGGGTGAAAATGCCGCGCTTTGTCTGCTTGCACAACCTGGTGTGGTTATTGCCGGGCGCACAATGCAGCTTGGCGACGCGATTAAAATAATGAATGACAGACTGAAACCGCAGGTTATTGCCGACAGTTTCAGCCTTGAGCAGGCGGTTTAACTCTCCAGCCTGATTGTCGTTTTGGGAACGCAACTGCAGCACAGAATCGTCCCGTCATCCCCAATCGCTGATTTTTTCAGCGGACTAACTTCGCCTTCCAACAGTCGAATTCGACAGCATCCGCAAATTCCTGCCCGGCATGAATAGGGCACCCTGATACCCTGGTTTTCCAGTTGTTCAAGCAATACCTGCTGATTATTTCCGCGAAAGGTCTGTCCCTGCCAGTCAATAAGTACCGTGGCATCGGGTTGTTGTTCCAGTGCGGTATCGTCTGGCTCCGCCGCACCGTAAGCTCTGGCGGGAACGGTTGCCAAAATCTCTACCTCATCGCCGACGCGAATAACGCCACTGTTGCGTGCGATAAGATTCTGGCCGAAATCAACGTCGCCGTTATCCACCGCTGTCCGGAAGGTTTGCAGCGTGGCGAGCGGCTCGCCAGACGGATGTTTCTGGCCTTTTTCTGGGCTAACGGTAGTGAAAATGCAGCGGCTACAGGGTTTTGCCACATCAAAAATGACGTCGCCAATGCGAATCACTTTCCAGGTGTCTTCTGCCCAGGCGTCAGCCCCCGAAACCACCAGATTGGGGCGAAACTGTTCCATTTTGACGCCTGCCGGACAGCGCTGTTGCACATCGCGCAGAGATGCTTCGTTGGCCAGCAGGTAGGGATAACCATCGGCAAAGGACAAAGGAACATCAGCGTGGCGCTTCACCCGGCGTGTCAGTTGCGGACCCACCCAGCGCAACTGCACGTCACGGGAGAAAAAGCCGCTCAGCCACAGGTTGATAGCCGCTGGTGCAATACGCGCGGTAAAATGGTTTCCCCACACTTCTGTCGGCGCATCCTGGGTGGCGAAGTCTGCGAATCGCACGAGCGCGCTGCTGCCGTCTGGAGCCGTGAGATGAAGTCCATCGTGGAAAGGGGAAGGGGTAAAGCGGACCATTTGCGGGAACTGTCGGGCGGTAATGAACGTCCCGTCGGGTTCGGTAATCATAAATATACGATCCAGGGCGAGACCGCTCACGTCTGCCAGGGCGTGCGTGAGTCCAATTCCACGCATTGATTTAACCGGATGAATAAAAAGTCGGGTCAACGTTACCACTGCACAGCCCCTTGAACGAAAATAAGCCTTCAACTTTATGACATACAGCCCATATTAGCTATAATGCGCAGCAATTTTCTAGGAGTAAAAGTGACATTATGAATTCTCTGTTTGCCAGTACGGCCCGTGGGCTGGAAGAGCTGTTAAAAACTGAACTGGAAAACCTCGGCGCGCTGGAGTGTCAGGTCGTTCAGGGTGGGGTCCATTTTAAGGGCGACACGCGGCTTGTTTACCAGAGCCTGATGTGGAGCCGCCTGGCCTCGCGCATTATCCTGCCGATGGGAGAGTGCAAGGTCTACAGCGATCTTGATCTGTACCTCGGCGTTCAGGCAATCGACTGGACAGAGATATTTAATCCTGGTGCTACGTTTGCCGTCCATTTTAGCGGCCTGAACGAGACCATTCGTAACAGCCAGTACGGCGCGTTGAAGGTCAAGGATGCGATTGTCGATGCCTTTACCCGCAAAAATCTGCCGCGTCCGAATGTGGATCGTGAATCTCCGGATCTGCGAATCAATGTCTGGTTGAACAAAGATACCGCCAGCATTGCGCTCGATCTGAGCGGTGACGGTTTGCATCAGCGCGGTTATCGCGATCGCGCGGGTCAGGCGCCGATTAAAGAGACGCTGGCCGCCGCTATTGTTATGCGTTCTGGCTGGCAGCCGGGCACACCGTTACTCGATCCGATGTGCGGCTCCGGCACGCTGCTGATTGAAGCGGCGATGTGGGCAACCGATCGCGCGCCGGGCCTGCATCGCGGGTACTGGGGCTTTAGCGGTTGGGCACAGCACGATGAAGCCGTCTGGCAAGAGGTTAAAGCCGAAGCTCAGGTGCGTGCGCGTAAGGGGCTTGCTGACTATACTTCGCACTTCTATGGCTCCGACAGCGATGCGCGCGTGATTGAAAAAGCGCGTAGTAACGCCCGCCGCGCAGGTATTGCCGATCTGATGACATTTGACGTTAAAGATGTCGCCAAACTGAGTAATCCACTGCCGAAGGGACCGTATGGTACGGTGATCAGTAACCCGCCCTACGGCGAACGTCTGGATAGCGAACCGGCGCTGATTGCCCTGCATAGCTTGCTGGGCCGTACGATGAAAAACCAGTTTGGCGGCTGGAATTTGTCGCTGTTCAGCGCCTCTCCGGATTTGCTCAGCAGCCTGCAATTACGTGCTGACAAGCAGTTCAAAGCGAAAAACGGTCCGCTGGATTGCGTACAGAAAAACTATCACGTTGCAGAGACCACTGCGGACAGCAAGCCAGCCACGGTCGCGGAAGATTATGCCAATCGCCTGCGCAAGAATATCAAGAAGCTGGAAAAATGGGCTCGTCAGGAAGGAATTGAATGCTATCGCCTGTATGATGCTGACCTGCCGGAATACAACGTTGCAGTGGACCGTTACGGTGAGTGGGTCGTGGTTCAGGAATACGCTCCGCCGAAGACGGTCGATGCGCAAAAAGCACGTCAACGCTTGTTCGATATCATTGCCGCAACGCTGTCGGTCCTTGAAATCGCGCCAAATAAACTGGTGCTTAAAACCCGTGAGCGGCAGAAAGGGAAGAACCAGTATCAGAAGATGAATGAGAAGGGTGAATTCATTGAGGTAAGCGAGTACAACGCGCGCCTGTGGGTCAACCTGACAGACTATCTTGATACCGGTTTGTTCCTCGATCACCGTATTGCGCGCCGCATGCTGGGCCAGATGAGTAAAGGTAAGGATTTCCTTAACCTGTTCTCCTACACCGGTAGTGCCAGCGTTCATGCCGGGCTGGGCGGTGCGCGTAGCACCACGACGGTTGATATGTCGCGTACCTACCTGGAGTGGGCTGAGCGTAACCTGCGCCTGAACGGCCTGAGTGGTCGCGCTCACCGTTTAATTCAGGCTGATTGCCTGGGCTGGCTGCGCGATGCCAATGAACAGTTTGATCTGATTTTCATCGATCCGCCGACGTTCTCTAACTCAAAACGTATGGAAGACTCTTTTGATGTACAGCGCGATCATCTGGCGCTGATGAAAGATCTGAAACGTCTGCTGCGTAAAGACGGCACGATCATGTTCTCCAACAACAAGCGTGGGTTCCGTATGGATCTCGACGGTCTGGCTGAACTGGGATTAAAAGCACAAGAAATCACCCAAAAAACGCTTTCCCAGGACTTTGCCCGTAACCGTCAGATCCACAATTGCTGGCTGATTACCGCAGCCTGAAAGGATAAATAAATGTCATTGATCAGTATGCATGGTGCATGGCTGTCGTTCAGCGATGCGCCGCTTCTTGATAATGCAGAACTGCATATCGAAGATAACGAACGCGTCTGTCTGGTTGGCCGTAATGGCGCAGGTAAGTCGACGCTGATGAAGATCCTCAACCGTGAACAGGGTCTTGACGACGGGCGTATTATTTATGAGCAGGACCTGGTTGTGGCGCGTCTGCAGCAGGATCCGCCGCGTAATGTTGAGGGCAGCGTCTATGACTTCGTTGCTGAAGGTATTGAGGAACAGGCTGAATATCTGAAGCGTTATCACGATATTTCGCGCCTGGTGATGACCGATCCCAGCGACAGAAACCTGAATGAAATGGCGCGGGTTCAGGAAATGCTCGATCACCATAATCTGTGGCAGCTCGAAAGCCGCATTAATGAAGTGCTGGCGCAACTGGGACTGGATCCTAACGCCGCGCTTTCTTCGCTTTCGGGCGGCTGGCTGCGTAAGGCGGCGCTGGGCCGCGCGTTAGTGAGCAACCCGCGCGTACTGCTGCTGGATGAACCAACTAACCACCTGGATATTGAAACTATCGACTGGCTGGAAGGGTTCCTGAAATCCTTCAATGGGACAATTATTTTCATTTCCCACGACCGTTCATTTATTCGCAATATGGCGACGCGTATTGTCGATCTCGACCGCGGCAAGCTGGTGACCTATCCGGGGAACTACGATCAGTATCTGCTGGATAAAGAAGAAGCGCTGCGGGTGGAAGATCTCCAAAACGCGGAATTTGATCGCAAGCTGGCTCAGGAAGAAGTCTGGATCCGTCAGGGCATCAAAGCGCGTCGTACCCGTAATGAAGGCCGCGTGCGGGCACTGAAAGCCATGCGTCGCGAGCGTGGCGAACGTCGCGAAGTGATGGGCACGGCGAAGATGCAGGTCGAAGAGGCGAGCCGTTCTGGCAAGATTGTCTTCGAAATGGAGAATGTTGATTACCAGGTTGATGGAAAGCAACTGGTAAAAGATTTCTCCGCGCAGGTGCAACGTAGCGACAAGATTGCGCTAATTGGACCTAACGGCTGCGGTAAAACAACGCTGCTGAAGCTGATGTTAGGTCAGCTTCAGGCTGACAGCGGACGCATTCACGTCGGCACGAAGCTGGAAGTGGCGTATTTCGATCAGCACCGCGCCGAACTGGATCCGGATAAAACCGTGATGGACAACCTTGCTGAGGGTAAGCAAGAGGTGCTGGTTAACGGTAAACCTCGCCATGTGCTGGGCTATCTCCAGGATTTCCTGTTCCATCCGAAACGGGCGATGACGCCAGTACGTGCGCTCTCTGGTGGGGAACGCAATCGCCTACTGCTGGCGCGTCTTTTTCTCAAACCCAGTAATCTTTTGATTCTCGATGAACCAACGAACGATCTGGACGTCGAAACGCTGGAACTGCTTGAAGAGCTGATTGATAGCTACCAGGGCACCGTGCTGTTGGTGAGCCACGACCGTCAGTTTGTGGATAATACCGTAACCGAATGCTGGATCTTCGAAGGCGGCGGTAAGATTGGTCGTTATGTCGGCGGTTATCATGATGCGCGCAGCCAGCAATCGCAGTATGTGGCGTTTAAACAGCCAGTTGCGAAAAAAACAGAGGAAACCGTTGCTCCTAAAGCAGAAATTGTCAAACGCAGCACGAGCAAACTAAGCTATAAACTGCAGCGCGAACTGGAGCTGCTCCCCGCGCTGCTTGAAGAACTGGAAGCTAAACTGGAAGCATTACAAGCTCAGGTAGCTGACGCCGCTTTTTTCAGTCAGCCGCATGAGCAAACGCAACAGGTATTAGCTAATCTGAACGAAGCTGAACAAGAACTTGAGCAAGCCTTTGAGCGCTGGGAGTATCTTGAGTCTTTGAAGAACGGCGCATAATTTAAAGGAGCACATATGTGCGAACATCACCATGCCGCGAAGCATATTCTGTGCTCGCAGTGTGACATGCTGGTGGCGTTACCTCGCCTTGAGCATGGTCAGAAAGCGGCATGTCCACGATGTGGCACTACGTTAACGGTTGAGTGGGACGCGCCACGGCAGCGTCCTACCGCCTATGTGTTAGCAGCATTATTTATGCTGCTTTTGTCAAACCTCTTTCCCTTTGTGAATATGAATGTTGCGGGGGTGAGCAGCGAAGTGACGCTGCTGCAAATCCCCAGCGTTCTCTTTTCGGAAGATTACGCCAGCCTCGGTACCTTCTTTATCTTATTCGTTCAGTTGGTTCCCGCTTTTTGCTTGTTGACCATTTTGCTGTTGGTGAATCGGGTTCATATGCCTGAGCGGCTTAAAACATGGCTGGCGCGTATTTTGTTTCAGTTAAAAAGCTGGGGAATGGCAGAAATTTTCCTCGCGGGCGTGCTGGTGAGCTTTGTTAAGCTGATGGCCTACGGCGATATCGGTGTGGGCAGCAGCTTCATCCCGTGGTGCATGTTTTGTATGCTCCAGTTGCGGGCTTTTCAGTGTGTGGATCGCCGTTGGCTGTGGGATGATATTGCCCCTATGCCAGCCATTAAGCAGGAATTAAAGCCTGGTGTGCCCGGCATCCGACAAGGATTGCGTTCCTGTTCCTGCTGCACCGCTATTCTTCCGGCAGACGAGCTGGTATGCCCACGCTGTCAGACGAAAGGTTATGTGCGACGTAAAAACAGTCTGCAATGGACATTGGCATTACTGTTTACGTCGATCATGCTTTATCTTCCTGCCAATATTCTGCCGATCATGATCACCGATCTGCTCGGGTCAAAGCTGCCTTCAACGATACTCGAGGGCGTGGTTTTAATCTGGAGCGAAGGCTCTTACCCGGTGGCTGCGGTTATCTTTATCGCCAGTATTATGGTGCCGACGTTGAAAATGATCGCCATTGCCTGGCTGTGTTGGGATGCCAAAGGGCACGGCAAACGCGACAGTGAACGAATGCATTTAATTTACGAGGTTGTAGAATTTGTCGGTCGCTGGTCAATGATCGACGTTTTTGTAATTGCCGTACTCTCTGCGCTGGTGCGCATGGGAGGGTTAATGAACATTTATCCTGCAATGGGTGCTTTGATGTTTGCTTTAGTCGTCATTATGACAATGTTTTCTGCGATGACATTTGATCCCCGTCTGTCGTGGGACCGTGAACCAGATCATGAGGAGTCCTGACAGCATGGAATCTAAAAGTGGGGAAGCCAAAGTGCAAAAGGTAAAAAACTGGTCGCCCGTGTGGATATTCCCTATAGTCACTGCCCTCATTGGCGCGTGGGTCCTGTTTTATCACTACAGTCATCAGGGGCCACAAGTCACGCTGATTACCACCAATGCCGAAGGTATTGAAGGGGGCAAAACGACGATTAAGAGCCGCAGCGTGGATGTCGGCATCGTCGAGAGCGCAACCCTGACTGATGATTTGACCCATGTGGAAATTAAAGCTCGTCTTAACTCCGGAATGGAAAAGCTGCTGCATAAAGATTCTGTCTTTTGGGTGGTGAAGCCGCAGGTTGGACGTGAAGGTATCAGTGGGCTCGGCACGCTATTGTCCGGGGCTTATATTGAACTGCAGCCTGGCAATAAAGGCAGCAAGCTGGAAAATTACCAACTGCTGGATTCACCGCCGCTGGCGCCGCCAGATGCGAAAGGGATCCGTGTGATTCTGGACAGCAAAAAAGCCGGTCAGCTGAGCCCGGGCGACCCGGTTCTGTTCCGTGGTTATCGTGTAGGTTCGGTTGAAACCAGCACATTTGATGCGCAAAAGCGTACGATTAGCTATCAGCTATTTATCAATGCGCCTAACGATCGTCTGGTGACCAGCAATGTGCGTTTTTGGAAGGACAGTGGGATCGCCGTGGATCTTACTTCGGCAGGTATGCGCGTGGAAATGGGCTCTCTCTCCACGCTGTTTGGCGGTGGCGTAAGTTTTGATGTGCCAGAAGGGCTGGAACAAGGCGAACCGGTCGCACAGCAGTCTGCGTTTAATCTTTATGACGACCAAAAAAGTATTCAGGATTCACTGTATACCGATCATATTGATTACCTGATGTTCTTTAAAGATTCAATTCGTGGCCTGCAGCCCGGCGCGCCACTGGAATTCCGTGGCATCCGTTTGGGTACGGTAAGTAAAGTACCTTTCTTCTCACCGAATATGCGTCAGGTCTTCAACAATGATTACCGCATTCCGGTGCTGGTACGTATCGAACCAGAACGTCTGAAGGCACAGCTGGGAGAAGATACTGATGTTGGCGCTCATCTGGCAGAATTGCTTAAACGCGGCTTACGGGCATCGCTGAAAACCGGGAACCTGGTGACTGGCGCTCTGTATGTCGATCTCGACTTCTACCCGAAAGAACCGCCGATTACCGGTGTGCGCGAATTTAACGGTTATCAAATTATTCCGACCGTGAGCGGTGGTCTGGCGCAGATCCAGCAGCGACTGATGGAAGCGCTGGATAAGATTAACAATCTGCCGTTGAACCCGATGATTGAGCAGGCGACCAATACGTTGTCGGAAAGCCAGCGTACGATGAAGCATCTGCAAACCACGCTGGACAACATGAATAAGATCACGTCCAGTCAGTCGATGCAGGATCTTCCGGCGGATATGCAGAACACGCTGCGCGAACTGAACCGTAGTATGCAGGGCTTCCAGCCGGGGTCTGCCGCATACAACAAGATGGTGGCGGATATGCAGCGTCTTGATCAGGTGCTGCGAGAACTGCAACCGGTACTGAAAACGTTGAACGATAAGAGCAATGCGCTGGTATTTGAAGCGAAGGACAAAAAAGATCCAGAGCCGAAGAGGGCGAAACAATGAAAAAGTGGCTAGTGGCGATGATGGCGGTCTGGCTGACGTCATGCAGCTCCAGCGGAGAAAATAAAAGCTATTACCAGCTTCCTATCGCGCAAGGGGGCGTACAGAGCTCAGCTAACCAGGGTAACCGTCTGCTGTGGGTTGAACAGATTGCGGTCCCGGACTATCTGGCGGGTAATGGGGTGGTTTACCAGACCAGCGATGTGCAATATGTGATAGCGAATAATAATCTCTGGGCCAGCCCATTAGATCAGCAATTGCGCAATACCCTGGTTACGAACCTCAGTATGCAGTTGCCTGGCTGGGTTGTCGCTTCGCAGCCGCTGGGAAGCACTCAGGACACGTTGAACGTTACCGTGACCGGCTTCCACGGTCGGTACGATGGTAAGGTTATCGTGAGCGGTGAATGGCTGCTGAATCACCAGGGGCAGTTGATCAAGCGTCCATTCCACATCGAAGCTGTACAGACTAAAGACGGCTATGATGAGATGGTGAAGGTTCTGGCCAACGCCTGGAGCCAGGAAGCGACGGCAATGGCTCAAGAGCTGAAACGCATCCCTTAAGCTTAAATAATTGTAAATTATGCCGCCCCTGGTTCATTGCCCGGGGCGGTTTTTTTTATTTTTTTAGCCGTGGAGATAGCTGTTCTGACAGACTATTTTTGTACAAATGATTTTGCGGGTAGCTCACAAATATGACACTGGCGTGAATTTTGCGCATTGACGAGCCTGATGTTTAGGGGTATTCGTTTTAGTGTGATTGCACACTTAGTAATCACTGTTTTCTTTTCCACCAGACCCAAAAGATGAGGGAAACGAGGCATGAAGAGACAAAAACGAGATCGCCTGGAACGGGCACATCAACGTGGATATCAGGCCGGCATTGCCGGACGCTCAAAAGAAATGTGTCCCTATCAGACGCTGAATCAGAGGTCATACTGGCTGGGAGGCTGGCGAGAAGCCATGGGGGATAGGGTTTTAATGGCCTGATTCTGTCTCTTTAGATAAAAGAAACCTCCGCAGAGCGGAGGTTTCGCCTTTTTGCCCACCAGACAAGACGAACAAACGTTAATGTCTGGCGGCTACGCTGACCGGGATTAGAACGCGGAAGTGTCCTGGAACAGACCCACTTTCAGATCGTTTGCGGTATAGATTAGACGACCATCAACCAGCACTTCACCATCAGCCAGGCCCATGATCAGGCGACGATTAACGATGCGTTTGAAGTGAATGCGGTAAGTCACTTTCTTCGCAGTCGGCAGAACCTGGCCGGTGAATTTAACTTCGCCTACGCCCAGCGCGCGGCCTTTACCTTCGCCGCCCAGCCAGCCGAGATAGAATCCAACCAGCTGCCACATGGCATCCAGACCCAGGCAGCCCGGCATCACCGGATCGCCGATAAAGTGGCATCCGAAGAACCACAGGTCCGGGTTGATATCCAGTTCAGCTTCAACATAACCTTTGTCAAAGTTGCCGCCGGTTTCGGTCATCTTGATGACACGGTCCATCATCAGCATGCTTGGTGCAGGCAGTTGTGGCCCTTTTGCGCCAAACAGCTCACCGCGACCAGAGGCAAGAAGGTCTTCTTTTGTATAGGATTCGCGTTTATCTACCATGTTCTCTGTAAGCCTTATTTTATTGAAGCACGCAGGATAGCTAACACGTGTACGCTGAACAAGTCCGATCAGTTCGGAATAATCCAGTTCAGCCAACGTAGCGGCCAGGGAAAACGGTGACGACCTTCCTGCTGCGTTGCCGTAGCAATACGCTCCTGGATAGTTTGCATCAGCGTTGTCTGGCCTTCACCATCCCACACCAGATTTAATAACAGTGGCAGCGCATCGGTCACGTCGTCCACCGCCCAGATAGTGAATTTTTCTTCTTCTACGGCCTGTAGCAGAGCGGGCTGCAGGCTCAGGTGTCTGACATTCGCTGAAGGAATGATAACGCCCTGTGTGCCTGTCAGCTCACGCTGCTGACAGATGGCGAAGAAGCCTTCAATTTTCTCGTTCAGACCACCAACAGGTTGTGCCCGACCAAACTGATCGACAGAACCGGTAATGGCGATGCTTTGATTAACAGGAACGTCGGCGAGGGCGCTAATCAATGCGCAAAGTTCTGCCATGGACGCGCTGTCGCCGTCCACTTCGCTGTAGGATTGCTCAAAGGTCAGCGAGGCAGAGAAGGGGATTTGCTGTTCAAGCTGGAGTTCCGACATCAGGAACGCCTGCATAATCATCATACCCTTCGCATGAATATTTCCGCCAAGCTCGGCTTTGCGCTCAATATCCGTAAATTCGCCGTCGCCAATATGAACCACACAGCTGATACGAGAAGGCTCACCAAACGCGCGGGGGTGACCAGGAAATTCAATCACCGACAGGGCGTTGATTTGGCCAATACGCTCGCCTTCCGTCTCGATCAGGATCTGTTCCTGCAGGATCTCATCCTGCATTCGTTCGGCGAGGAAACCTTCCCGCCATTCACGCTGGGTTAGCATCAGGCTGAACTGCTCAGCGTTGCAGGTTTCGCCCTCGCATAACGGGGCCACTTCTTTGAACTGACGGGTGATCCACAGCGGGTTAAGCGGCAATGTATCCTGTTCGCCGGTATAACGAACGGCTTCACGGATCAGCACTTGCCATGCATCAGGGGCCGGGTAGGGCAAATTGTTGCGCGTAGCGGTATGTGTTACCCACTGACACCATTGCGTCATGGTTTCGGCATCCACTATCTGCAGATTATCTTCAAACTCGCTATAAATAGCCTGCTCAGCCAGCTCCGGCTCCATGTCCTGGAAGTCTGCCAGTGATTCACGTTCACCGACTAATACCACTTTGAGTTTAAGCGGCATAGGTGGAACGGAGACGGGCAGCGGGCGAGACTCATCAAAAGCTACCCAGTCAAAACGCTCGTGGCTGACAATGGCTTTCAGGCGCATCCACAGCAGCGGTTGGGCCAGTAGCGTGCGCAACGAAATAACCAGCACACCACCGTTGGCCTGATGCACAAGGCCTGGCTGTAGGGTAATTTCGCCGTTGAACTGACGCAGACAGCCAAACAGTTGTTCGGCTTCAACCCAGTCAGCGCAGACTACCTGGGTTAATGTCGCAAAATTGTCTTCTGCTGTCTCAGCTGCACGATAGCGGATAGTGTGACCGGAGATATCATAATGACCTCCGGTGAGACTTCCGGCATCCGAGTGCAGAGGCCGCGCGGCCTGTGCAATAAGGTTGATGTACTCAAGCTCCTCCGGCGCTTTTACCAGCATGAACGAAGACGTCGTCCAGTGCTGAAGAAGCTGCTCCAGCGCAAATTGTAAACGTGGCTGAGTATCACTAAGTAAGGTATCGGTGTCGTCAGTGACGTGCGGCTGTGCAAATACTTCCTGATAACTATCGGTGTCAGGAACCAGATCACGCCATGCAAGTTTCGTAATGGTCAAAGTTGATGTTTTTTAGTCTGTTGTAAAAAACAAGATTATACCGTAACCATCATCACTGCACACGTGGAAAGCGCTGTGAAACGAATGCGATGACGCGCGACAGTTCACAGGCTGGATATTCTTTTCTTCAGATGCCGAAAAATCTGATATTCTGATAAGAGTTACACGGTAACATTGAGATCGCAATGAAATATCAACAACTTGAAAACCTTGAAAGCGGCTGGAAATGGAAGTATCTGGTGAAGAAGCATCGTGAGGGGGAATCAATCACCCGTTACGTAGAGGCCAGCGCTGCCGAAGAAGCCGTTGATTTGTTGCTAACCCTCGAAAATGAACCGGTTCGGGTCAATACCTGGATTGAAGAACACATGAACTCTGCGTTGCTAAATCGTATGAAACAAACCATACGGGCGAGGCGTAAGCGGCACTTTAACGCGGAGCATCAGCATACGCGAAAGAAATCTATCGATCTGGAATTTATGGTCTGGCAGCGTTTAGCGGGGCTTGCGCAGCGGCGCGGTAAAACGCTTTCTGAAACCATTGTGCAACTGATTGAAGACGCAGAGCATAAAGAGAAGTACGCGAATAAAATGTCGACATTGAAGCAGGATTTACAGGCGCTGCTGGGAAAAGAATAACCACAGAATGGCTAAATGTGTTGTGTACAGGCGTGCTTTGATTGATAAAAAGTGAAAAAAAAACCCCGCAAAGCGGGGTTTTTTCATAAGACGATAACTTAAGCCTGAGGCTGAGTTACAACGTCTTTGATACCTTTAACTTCGATCTCAACACGACGATCCGGAGCCAGGCAGTCGATCAGTGCAGCGCGAGCTTTCACGTTGTCACAGGTGTTGCCAGTAACCGGGTTGGATTCGCCCATGCCACGTGCAGAGATTTTGTCAGAAGGAATACCTTTAGAGATCAGGTAATCAACAACGGACTGAGCACGTTTCTCGGACAGACCCTGGTTGTAAGCGTCAGAACCGATGCGGTCAGTGAAGCCCAGAACCACTACGGAACCGTCTTTCGGATCCAGGTTGCTCAGCTGGCTGTACATCTGATCCAGAGCCTGCTGGCCTTCTGGTTTCAGAGTTGCTTTGTTGAAGTTGAACAGAACGTCAGACTTCAGAGTGAAGTGTTTGGTCTGTACTTCCGGAGCCGGAGCCGGAGCAGCAACTACTGGAGCTGCTTCTTCCTGCTGACCGAAACGGTAGGAAACACCAACGCTCAACAGACCGTTATCCGGACGACCGCCAACGGTGTTCGCGTCACCGATGTTGTTGGTCCACTGGTATTCCAGACGGGTAGCGATTTCAGGAGTAATTGCATACTCTACGCCACCAGCGAATACTGGGGAAACACCAGTGTCGTGGTCTTTGAAGCCTTCGTTGTTTTTAGCGTCTGCACGCCAAACCATACCACCCAGACGGGTATAAACGTCCAGATCGTCAGTGATTGGGTAACCCAGTTTAGCGGTCAGCTGAACGCCCTGAGCTTTGAAAGCGCCGTTTTGATGGGTAGCGTCGGTGTAGCCTTTGTACGGCATACGACCTAACCAGTCGTAACCCATTTCAAAACCAACGTACGGGTTAACCTGATAACCACCGAACGCACCAGCACCCAGTTGGCTTTCGTGGGTAGGACCAGCGTTGTTGATCTGGTTGTTACCAATATCATGGTACTGAGACCAGCCCAGTTTAGCACCAGTGTACCAGGTGTTATCTTTCGGAGCGGCCTGCGCCACGGTAGCGAAACCAGCCAGTGCCACTGCAATTGCGATAGCTGTCTTTTTCATTTTTTGCGCCTCGTTATCATCCAAAATTCGCCATGAATATCTCCGAAGAGAGATAACACGGTTAAATCCTTCACCCGGGGACCAGTTCAATAGTTACTCTACCGATATCTGCGGCTTATGCCGAGCACCCCTGGCGATGTAAAGTCTACAACGTAGTTGAAAACTTACAAGTGTGAAGTCCGTCAGGCATATGAAAAAAAAAGGCTTGTATACACAATATTTAACATTTATAGATGAATAAATGTACTGAAGATTTCCTGAAAACCGCTTCAGACAGGCCTTCAGCCGGAAAACGCGTTACAGCTCAATGGCAAATTAAAACATGAAAAAAAATTCCAGGATAAATCCTAATTTTACTCAATGATACAAATTCGAGTGAATTTTTAGCCCGGAATGCTGTCTCCCCGCAAGTGACTGAGCGCGAACAGGACGCATGATAAATCCCATCGCATTACCTTCATCTGCCGCTTTTACCAGTTCGGCATGTTCATCTTCGGTTAATTCTTCCGTCAACCAGCCGATGACGACGCTGTAGTTACCTGTGCGCAGCGCACGAACCATCGATTCCAGCGTATTACAGGGGGAGAGCTGGCTGATTTGCATGACTTTGGTCAATGGAAGCCCGGCCGACTGCACCCACTCACGGCTTAATTTTTGCTGAGGCGTCAGCCACAGCTGCCAGCGTGATTGTTGCCCTAATTGTTGCAGCAGGGGAAGCAGCAGGAGCTGCGTCATCATGGGCTGGTCCTCGCGATAGACCACTTCACTGATAAGCCCAGCGGTAGCGTTCTCTGCTGAAACGCGCGCAATGCTGCTCGATGCGGAAGAGAACGACGAAGAACGATTTGCATAACCTGAAGTGTACATAATCAATCCAGCCCTGTGAGTTACTGTATGGATGTACAGTAACCCCGCCCTTAATAAAGATCAACCTAATTTTCGGAAACAGGTTCGCAATTTTTAGTCATCATCACGGGAAAAATAAAATTCATCTTGCCCCATACGCATAAGTTGCCTATTTTCGTCATTAACGGATCTGCTACTGCAAATTATTTGCTTACGTTATGATTTAAAAGGATTTTTATGAAAGAAAAGTCTTATGCAAGAATCTATAAATCACAAGAATATCTGGCTTCTCTGGGAACAATTCACTACCGCTCACTGTTTGGCGGCTATAGTCTGACGGTTGGTGATACGGTCTTTGCCATGGTTGCCAGCGGTGAGTTATATCTTCGCGCCTGTGAGCAGAGCGCCCAGTACTGTGTAAAAAATTCTCCTGTCTGGCTAACATTTATCAAGCGCGGACGTCCGGTTGTACTCAATTATTACCAGGTGAACGATACCCTGTGGCAGAACCAGCAGCAGTTAGTATCGCTATCACAATTTTCACTCGATGCAGCCGTTAAGGAAAAACAGAGTCGCTTTGCACAACATCGCCTGCGGGAATTACCGAATATGACGTTTCATTTGGAGACCTTGCTAAATGAAGCAGGAATTAAGGATGAGGGGACATTGCGATCGCTGGGAGCTCAGATGTGCTGGTTGAAACTTCGGCAAAATAACCCTGCCTTAACGGTAAAAATACTCTATGCCCTTGAAGGAGCGGTTGACGGGGTGCATGAAGCCGCGCTCCCAGCGACGCGTCGCCAGGAGCTGGTGGAGTGGGTGAGTTCTCTTACGCCGGAACCGGGGTATTAGATGGCAGCACGGCAATTTGTTGCTGTAATCGCCGAATCTCCGGGAGCAGGGCAATCAGTAACCCAACTTGCTGTACGACCAGCGGCTCTTTACTGTCCGGACGTGGCTCGAGATGCTGAATTCGCTGCTTCAGATCTTCCAGCGCCTGGTATACGCGCTGCTCATCAGCAGGTTGATGGTGAAGCGCATCATCTACATAGCAGACGGCATCATCCAGCAATGCCAGAACGTCAGGATTGGTTAACTGCTCGCGATGTGCGCCGAGGGCGGAAATATAGCTGGTAAACGTATGGTTAAGACACAGCAAGCGGAACGCCGTTTCGCGTGTTTGGGCCGTGACATCCGGTTCACTCGACATGTTCGACACCACCGAAGCAAGTTCCGCATCACGATTGTGCGCGTCACGGCGGGCGATACGGTATGCCAGACGATTATCACGCCCCTGATGATATTGTTCGAGAATAGCATCAAGATAACGACAGTTAGCGTCAGTGGCCCGTTCAATCACCCGCGGCAGATTCCGAAAACGCCAGTCTGGCCAGATAAAGCTGACAGCAGCCCAGGCGATGGCACAGCCGATCAACGTATCGATGACGCGCGGAAGTGCAACTTCAAAACCTTCACCGAGCAGGTTAAAGCACAACAGCACCAGCAGCGTGATAAACATGGTGGCATGCGCGTACTGGACGTTACGAAAGGCAAAAAACAACACGCCGGTGATCACCAGAAGGATCAATTGCCCTTCGAGAGAAGGTACAAACCACAGGATCGGTAACCCAATGGCGATCCCGACTAATGTGCCGATAATCCTTAGTGCCAGACGATGTCGGGTGGCGTTGTAGTTTGGCTGGCAGACAAACAGACTGGTCAACAGGATCCAGTACCCGTGGTTCATTCCGGTTATCTGGATAATGGCATAGCCGACGCAGAGCACCAGCGACATGCGAACAGCATGACGAAACAGGGCGGACTCAGGCGTGAAATTACGGCTCAGACGCAACCAGATATCACTGAACCCATGCGGGCTGTCATCGGCAAGTTGATTTTCAGACTCATTGCGCGAAAGTACCTGAGCCTGTTCGGACTCAATGGTAGCCAACTGGGCATCAATGGCCCGCAGGTTTGACAGCAAAAATCCCAACGTGTTGAGCAGGTCGGCAGGCTCACCACTCGCGCGCATGCGCTCAAGTGCAGCATCAATATGGGTGAAGACGCGCTCAAAGTGCGGATCGTGCTGATAAGGCGTGCGTAATAAAATACAGCGAGACAGTTGCGAACACGCTTGCCCCTGCATCGACATCAGGCGCTGGAAGCGGAACATCACATCGCTGTGGCGGAAATGGTCGCGCAGCGTTTGATACTGAATATGCGAGGAGCTTGCGTGTTCGTGAATATCCTGCGCCACAAAATAGTAATGTAGCGTACGACGTGTTCCTCGCTGTCCGCGGTCGCCGCGCAGGCGGGTCAGCAGTGACACCTTTGTCTGGTTTAGGGTCGCCATCAGTTGCCCATTCGCAAGAGCCAAATCATACAGCGGCGCCTGGCTTTCATCTTCTATGTCGGGATCAAAAAGACGCGATTTCAGTTCCAGATAGTGCGCTAACTGTTCATAGCTACGCGCCAGATTGTCCTGCAACGGGCGAATAGGGAACAGAAGATGTCCGGTCAGGGTTAACAGGTTGTACCAAATGGCGCCCGCGAGCAGCAGGATTGGTTGCTGATACCACTGATCGTAAAGCGAGGTGCCGAGCATCGTGTAAATGGCGATCAGCAACGCGCCAAAGGCGATGGTTGCATAGCGCTGCCCTAATCCCCCCAGCAGTATAAAGCCGCTGGTGGAGAGCGTTAACCCAAGGGCAAACAGCCATGGCCATGGGAAGAGCAGTTCGACCGAGGCCGAGGCAATGAAAAAGCACACCAGCGTGATGATCAAATTGCGCAGGCGACCTGCAAGACGATCGTCCAGGTCAGTAAGCGCGGCTGCGACCATACCCAGCGTGAGCGGGATGGTCAGCTTAACGTCACCCAGCCACCAGGGAAGCGCTGTTGTGCCGCAAAGCGCGATAAAAATCCGCACGTAGTACAGCCAGGTGCTGTTCCAGGTATAGCGTTTGAGCAGAGGACTTAACATAAAGGCCATCGGTCCTGATTATTCGAAGCGACGACGCGCGTTGGCTTCACGCGCTGCGCGAGCAACTTCAACTGACACTACCCGGCGACCCACCGGCCACAGTGCAATCGCCGCGATTTTGAAATTCGCAATGCCAACCGGGATACCAATAATCGTAATGCACTGGGCAATACCGGAGACAATGTGCATCAGGCACAACCACCAGCCGAAGAAAATCAGCCAGAAAATATTGAGCACGGTGCCTCCGGTATTCAACAGGACGTTTTTGCCCGCTGGATTAAGCTCATCGACATGAATCGCTTCGTTACCGTAGGGAAACAGCGAGAGTCGGGTAATTTCCCAGCATGAGCGGGTCAGGGGGAGAGTAAAAATCAGCACAATACTGACCAGCGTAGCCAGTAACCAGGCTAAGGTGGTGGCGAATCCCCCGAGCACAAAATTTAAAATATTCAGAACAGTACGCATAAACCCTCGGTTAACTCTGGTTTTCTGTGAATTCGGCAATTGTAACGTTTTTTTGGGCTGGAGCACGTTTTCTCTGGCGGTTACACTGATAAGCAAACCTCTTCGTGTGGATCCGCTTGAGTCTTATGGAACTGAAAGCAACTTCTCTTGGAAAACGTCTGGCACAACACCCTTACGATCGGGCCGTTATTCTCAATGCCGGGATTAAGGTTTCCGGCGATCGTCACGAGTATCTTATTCCCTTCAATCAGTTACTGGCTATTCATTGTAAACGCGGCCTGGTATGGGGTGAGCTGGAGTTTGTGCTCCCGGATGATAAGGTGGTTCGTCTTCACGGCACTGAATGGGCTGAAACCCAGCGCTTCCATCACCATTTGAATTCGCTCTGGCAGCAGTGGAGTCAGGAAATGAGCGACGTCGCTGCGGGAGTTTTACAGCAGCAGTTGGAGGCGATCGCCACCCGTACCAGTGAGAATAAATGGCTGACGCGCGAACAGACGTCAGGGCTACAGCAGCAGATCCGCCGCGCCTTTGCCGCATTGCCGCTCCCGATTAACCGGCTGGAAGAATTTGAAAATTGCCGTGAGGCGTTACGTCAATGCCAGGCATGGTTGAAGGACATTGAAGCTTGTCGCTTGCAGCACAACCAGGCGTATACCGATGCCATGTTGGAAGAACATGCCGATTTTTTCCAGCAAATTGAGTCCTCGCCGCTGAATCCGGCCCAGGCGCGGGCGGTGGTGAACGGCGAACAATCATTACTGGTTCTTGCGGGGGCCGGAAGCGGCAAAACATCCGTATTGGTCGCCCGTGCGGGCTGGCTACTTGCGCGAGGGGAAGCGGCGGCCGAACAAATCCTGCTGCTGGCGTTTGGACGCAAAGCGGCCCAGGAGATGGACGATCGCATCCGTGAACGTCTGCATACGGAAGAGATCACCGCGAGGACGTTTCATTCACTGGCGTTGCACATTATTTCTCAGGGGAGCAAAAAAGTCCCGACGGTTAGCAAGCTGGAAAATGATGTTGCCGCGCGCAGCAAACTTTTTATCACGACCTGGCGTCAGCAGTGCAGTGAGAAAAAGGCACAGGCCAAAGGCTGGCGGCAATGGTTAGAAGAAGAGATGCAGTGGTCTGTACCCGAAGGTAACTTCTGGGATGACGAAAAATTACAGCGCCGGCTGGCTTCCCGGCTGGATCGTTGGGTTAGCCTGATGCGTATGCATGGCGGAGCGCAGGCGGAGATGATCGCCAATGCTCCGGAGGAGATTCGCGATCTTTTCAGTAAACGCATTAAGCTGATGTCTCCCCTGCTCAAAGCCTGGAAGGGCGCCCTGAAGGATGAGAATGCCGTCGATTTTTCCGGGTTGATTCATCAGGCCATTGTCATTCTGGAAAAAGGCCGGTTTATCAGTCCGTGGAAACACATTCTGGTCGATGAATTTCAGGACATTTCTCCTCAGCGTGCCGCCCTGTTAGCCGCACTGCGCAAGCAAAACTCACACACTACGCTGTTCGCCGTAGGGGATGACTGGCAGGCAATTTACCGGTTCAGCGGAGCACAGCTTTCGTTGACCACCGCATTCCAGCAAAACTTCGGTGAGGGCGACCGTTGTAATCTGGATACGACTTACCGTTTTAATAGCCGCATTGGTGAAGTCGCAAATCAGTTTATCCAGCAAAACCCTCATCAGCTTACGAAACCGCTCAACAGTCTGATGGCAGGCGATAAAAAAGCCGTCACGTTGCTCGATGAAAGCCAGCTGGATCTGCTACTGGATAAGCTGTCGGGATTTGTGAAGGCAGAAGAGAGAATTTTGGTGCTGGCGCGATACCATCACCTGAAACCTGCCAGTCTGGAGAAAGCAGCTACCCGTTGGCCTAAGCTACAGCTGGATTTCATGACTATCCATGCCAGTAAAGGACAGCAGGCAGATTACGTTATTATTGTGGGGCTTCATGATGGGAATGATGGTTTTCCCGCTCCGGCCCGCGAGTCGATTATGGAAGAGGCGTTGCTTCCGGCGGGGGAGGATTTCCCGGATGCTGAAGAGAGACGCTTGCTGTATGTGGCGCTAACGCGTGCACGGCATCGGGTATGGCTGCTGTTTAATAAAGAAACACCGTCGTGCTTTGTGGATGAGCTTAAACAACTGGATGTTCCGGTAGCAAGAAAACCCTGAATAGCAGGCGGCAATTGCCGCCTGCCCGGTGTTTATTTGAGGCGCTCTGCCAGATAGCGGGCGTAATCTGGAATCAAGATGTCCGTTGCATCGTTGAAGTTTGGCGACTGGATAATAAAATCGGCGGTCGACACGTTGGTGGCAACCGGAATGTTCCATACCGTCGCCAGACGCAGCAGGGCTTTGACATCAGGATCGTGAGGTACGGCGTTCAGCGGATCCCAGAAGAAAATCAGCACATCAATTTTCCCTTCTGAAATCAGCGCACCCACCTGCTGGTCACCCCCCATCGGACCGCTCAGCATGGCGTTGACGTCCATTCCCGTTGCGCGTTGGATTAAGTTTCCCGTTGTTCCTGTGGCGTACAGAACGTGCTTTTCCAGCAACGGCTGGTGGCGTTCCACCCAGCTCATCAACATCTTTTTACAGTGATCGTGTGCAACCAGCGCAATATGCTTACGCGCTGGCAATGTGCGAGTTGTTAATTCCATAGTACAGCTCCCAAGTTAACCTGGTTACAGAGTACTGGAAGCTCTTGACGCTGCAAGAGAAAGACAAAAAAAATGCGTATGCGAACATAAATGTCATGAAGGAGGCTGTTTCTGAGCCCATTGCAAAAAGTTACTTCGCGTTTGTGCGTCTGCCTGTTGGTACCAATATTTTAAGCGCTGTTCGGTCAGCGTTTGCGACTGAGGCGGCACGCGATCCAGTTCAGATACCCCGGAAAGCAGCGAGCTGTCATCGGCCATCATCGTAGCAAACTGCGGTAATGACGCATGTTTAGCCGCTTTGTTATAGCGTTCAGTTTCCATTTCATAGTTCACGATTTTCGCTGTGGATGTGATTGACAGAATATCCAGCTTGACGGGGATAGGCATGGAGTCCCCATCCAGCAATTCCACGCGTGGAGCGTCATCAAAATGCGCTGTATCCCGCTCATTGTTCAGACGCGGGAGGTGAAAATTAACCTGGCTGACGAGTTGGGTATCAAAGCTGATGACCAGCGGAGGCGAAATATACAGACGTTCTTCGTGGCTGGACAAGCGAATGGTTTTTTCTACGCGAAATACGAGCTGGTGGCGACCATTTTCCAGCTCGATACTGTCGGCGCCACGCAGTAATGAGCTGGAGACTTTTTTTCCGTCCAGCACCAAAAGGTCAATATCATTAGACAGGCGTAATGAGGTAGCAAAAACGGTTACCGGCAAACACAGGGCAATTAAGGCTGTCACAATGCCGGCTTTCATAGGTTTCTCCTGTCCAGAAAATAGCTGCAAACATGTATCTAAATTTTTCGATAATCACGTTTACTAACATATAGACATATTTTTGAGTTTAGCTCTCATACGCCAGTATGGGATGAATGGTTGCGGGGGCAGGTTTGTCGTACACTTTGTTAAACAGCCTGGAGGAAAACGATGAAAGAGACCGATATTGCTGGCATTTTGACATCTACCCGTACGATTGCACTGGTTGGCGCAAGCGATAAACCCGATCGCCCAAGCTATCGCGTGATGAAGTATTTACTCGATCAGGGCTATCACGTTATTCCCGTTTCACCGAAGGTTGCCGGGAAAATGCTGCTGGGGCAGCAGGGCTATGCAACGCTGGCGGATGTGCCAGAGAAAGTGGATATGGTCGATGTCTTCCGTAATTCTGAAGCGGCGTGGGGCGTCGCTCAGGAGGCTATCGCCATCGGCGCGAAGACGCTATGGATGCAGCTTGGCGTAATTAACGAGCAGGCGGCCGTGCTGGCGCGTGATGCGGGGCTGACGGTGGTGATGGATCGTTGCCCGGCGATTGAGATCCCGCGACTGGGACTGGCGAAGTAAAGTTTGACTGTCGCCGGATGAAACGCACAGGCCCGATAAGCGAAGCGCCATCGGGCCTGTGTTAGTATCAATTACGCAGGCGCGGAGCCTGAAGCTGTTTACGGATTGTGCGCGCCAGTTCATCCATTGACGGTTGCTCCGGATGTTCTTCCTGTAGCTCGCTACTCAGTTGCGCTTCGGCCAGATACGTATGCACTGGCAGACCATTATCGTCTTCCATCACCACGTGATACCAGGGAGCGGTGCGAAGTTCGCTGTTAACCGCCAACTCATCGGCTGACGGCTCATCAAGCGAATATTCCGGGTCGATATCCACGACCACTCCGAGGTAACCTAACAGGGAATGGCGGACCTGCTGGCCGATACCGAATTTGCTGGCAATCATAGTCACCTCCCGGGAAATAGATACCCTCTATGTAAGGGTAATATTCCACTTTTCAAGTTACATGATGCGACAGGCAAACCCTTTCAGATACAGCCCTTCCGGGTAGGTAGCGATCACCGGATGATCGGCGGCCTGACGGAACTGCTCTATAAATTGTACATCACGACCAGCATCTATTGCGGCATCAGCGATGATTTTCTGAAATAAATCGGTCGTCATCAGCCCGGAGCAGGAAAATGTCAGCAGTACGCCGCCTGGGTTCAGCAACTGAATAGCCAGCATATTGATGTCCTTATAACCGCGGCAGGCGCCCATCAACTGGCTTTTGTTTTCGACAAATTTCGGCGGATCCATCACGATGACATCAAATTTCTCACCGCGATCGCGATAGGCGCGCAGCAGTTTGAACACATCATCACGTATGAACTCGGCTTTACTCAGATCCAGCTTGTTCAGTTCCACGTTCTGGCGGGCAATATCGAGTGCTTCCTGAGAGGTGTCGACGCTGACCACCTGACGGCATCCGCCCATTAATGCTGAGACCGCAAAGCCGCCGGTATAGGAGAAGCAGTTCAGGACACGCTGGTTTTCCACATAACGACGCATAGCCAGTCGGCTATCGCGTTGATCGAGGTAGTAGCCGGTTTTGTGACCGTGCTGAATATCAACCAGCAGCTTCATCCCGTGCTCTTCGATAGGCAGCAGAGCAGGCGGCAGTTCGCCCGTGACGGGCCCTTGGGTCAGCGCCATACCTTCTTTTTTACGCACGGCCACATCGCTACGGTCATAAATAGCGCAGTCCGGGAAAACAATTTGCAGAGCACTAATCAGAGCGGCGCGTTGGTATTCAGCCCCCGCGCTGAGCAACTGCAATACCAGGAAGTTGCCGAAGCGGTCAATAGTGACACCCGGCAGGCCGTCGGATTCTCCGGCGATCAGACGGTAGCTGTCCAGACCGTCCTTTTTCGCCAGCCAGTCACGCCATGTCTGCGCCTTCTGCAGACGACGGGTAAAGAAATCAATGTCGATGGATTCAGACTTATCGAAGGTCCAGACGCGCGCACGGATCTGCGACGCCGGAGAGAACGCACCGCGCGCTAACCATTTCCCCTGGTGGTCAACAATATCAACGGTTTCACCGAGGTTGGCTTTACCTTCCATACGTGCGACCGCACCGGAAAATACCCATGGATGGCGGCGAAGTAATGATTTTTCGCGCCCCTTGGCTAACACTAAACGAGGATAATGTGGAATTGTAGATTCAGTCATGCGGAGCAACCTCTCACAAACAGTGACGCGGGTTGGATGAAAGTACCAACCTGAAACCATTAAAATAAAATGGCGCGTAGAGTAGCACAGATGATGAGGTCAATCATCAGCGTCTGGCGCTACTGCATGATGGTATGGCGGGACCTCTGCTTATCGAGCGACGGTTTAATCTCACTGAACAGGTGCGACAACTTATTCAGTTATCCCCTGCTAATCTATGGACAGCTCAGGAGATTGCCGGTCATCTGTCCATCGGTACCTGTTATTTCATTTATGTTGATAAGGAGAACCGCAATGTCGAAAGTTTGCATCATCGCCTGGGTCTATGGCCGGGTTCAGGGGGTAGGATTTCGCTACACCACCCAGCATGAAGCGCAGCGGCTGGGGTTGACCGGTTATGCGAAGAATATGGATGACGGCAGCGTAGAAGTTGTCGCCTGTGGTGAAAGCGAGCGGGTGGAACAACTGATGAAGTGGTTGAAAGCCGGGGGACCGCGCAGCGCCAGGGTTGATCGGGTTCTCAGCGAACCGCACCGTCCTGGCGACGAGCTAAAGGGATTTAGTATCCGCTATTAAATACATTTCACCGGTTTTGGCAGGCCGGCAATTTTAGTTGCCTGCTTAGCTGGGCCTTTCGGAAACAGGCGATAGAGATAACGGCTGTTGCCTTTTTCTTCGCCAAACTTGTTGGCCATCGCTTTTACCAGCATGCGGATAGCGGGGGAGGTATTAAACTCCAGATAAAACTCGCGAACGAAACGCACCACTTCCCAGTGTTCGGGGGAGAGAACGATACCTTCGTTTTCGGCGATTTTCTCCGCCAGCGGCTCGCTCCATTGCGTGGTGTCTTTCAGATAGCCTTCGCTATCGGTCTCAATTTCATGGCCTGCAAAAATGAACATAGTGCTCTGTCGATAAAGTAAAAACCGCCCTTAGTTTAGCAAATAAGGGGCGGCGTGAGAAACCTCGACCTACAGAAGAAGCTGTAGCAGATTGTTGGCATTAAGCTTCTTCAGCGCGTTGCATTTATACGTCGATACCTGTTTTTCGCTAATCTGCGTCATATGCGCAACATGTTTTACCGATTGACCGTTAACCAGCCTGTCGAGAACATTGAACTCCATGCCAGTCAGGCAGCAATTCAGACTGCGTACCCGACGGGGCTCTTTAGCAAGCAGATACGCCGCATCCACGACGGCAATTCTGTCATCAATGATATGTAAGGTCAGCGTGGCAAAACGCTTTCGTAAATGCGTGGCCAGTGCCCAACCTTTTTCATTGCACACCAGATAAACCGTTCCCGCCCAGCGCCTGGCCTCCAGTTGAAGCAGAATGTCGACCAGCGCCAGATGCGTCCTCGCGACGGAAAAGCGGCAACGCACAACGAGGGTGTCGCAGGCTAACAGCGAAGGGCGCCACTGTAACGCGCCGCTCTCAACTTGAGTGTGAGCGTTACGGCGCAGAAGGGCGTAGCGCAACCCTTCGGCATAAAAACGATTATTATCAAGAATGACGTAATTCACGGCGGCCTCTTTATAACGTACTGGGTGTGTAGATGATGCGTAGCGTGCCGGTGTAATCCCCGGCGTTTTTACTGCTGGCTGCAAACGCAGGGGTTTTCAGAACAATAGGGGCAGGTACGCACAGTACGCTCTCACGTCCGCCGGGCAGGACGACCTGACGCAGATGCTGCGGATCGTTGGTGCCTTGCCAGACTAGGGTTTTACCGTTGGCGACGGTTTCGGTTGCGCCCGTGACGGGATTAGTGACGAAGACCTGATAGTCGAGACGATCCCGCGCATCGGTCTGACTTCCGCCGCGTCGCCGGATTGAAAATGCCTCTTCAGCACGGTCCGTTGAGGGGAGTCCGTCGTCTTCAAACCGAAGATAAGTGCGGGTGCTGGTACTGTTTTTGCCGTCGTACAGGCACATATCCAGCGTGTTTTCACCCTGAATTTCACTGCCACCCGGCCGCCCCGGGAAGTTGGTCAGGTTGAGGTTAACGACAGGCGTTGAGTGCGGAAATGCCGGCAGATAAATCTGCTGATTACCCGGATCGACAACCTCAATGCGCATCGTGGCCTGCCAGCTAGCAATGGCGCGATAGCCTGGACATCCGGTATTGGGGTCAGCGAAGTTCCCGCCGCAGTTGCCACTATCCCATTGACGCAGGTTCTGCCTCAGCGTTGCGGTCCAGATACCCGGCAGAGCGAGCTTTTCCAGTTCGCTTTTCACGATATAGAAATCGAAGTAGGGTTCTCTGGTCCAGTTTGCAACAATCTCTGTCCCTCCCGTGATAAAACTGGGATAGGTAAAGACTTTATTATTGAAAAACATGTAGTGGTCGCCATAGACCTTAAGATCCACCGTTTTGCTGGTAAGGGCATGCGTAAAACGTAAATTGATGGCATAAGGTGTCCCCGGGTTCGCCGTGAACCAGGCCGGGGCGGTCATGCAGGCGCCAACTGTGGAGTCGGTACGGGACAGACACGTCAGAGTATTACGTCCCCACTTTTGCGGATCGGCGACATCATAGCCGCTTGGTTCATGAACCCAGATATCAAAGCGCGCGGGGGGGGCCATGCGATCGAAGCTGATATCGACGCTGGTGTTTCTTCCGGCAGGGGCCGCTGCCTGAGTCTGACCCGCCCACAGGCTTAAAAAAAGTAAAATAATTAAGTGCTTGTTCACATCATTTCCCTTTTGTGACGTTGTCTGCATTCATGGCAGTTGGACCCGTTGGTACCGATCGTCCGGCGAGCATCAGCTGTGCCTGTTGCTGGACAGTATCCGGCAGGGCAGAGAAGGTTAATTCCCGGCAAGGGATCGACCCGACGTAACGCACGACGTCGCGCATAGTCTTTACATTCAGCTCGCACTGATAAAACTGCTGCTGACGCACCAGGTAGAGGTTATGCAGCAGAGCGTCGCTTTGAGCGCTAAACCCGCCGTTGCCAAGGTCGCTCCAGCCGTTAACGTTCAGTGGCACGCCGCCGATAAACGGCGAATGTTGCTCGTCAGTTAACTGGCCGAGCCAGGTGTAGCTTGCCGTGGTTTGCACGTCCCGGCGGAGCAGTTTGCCTGGCACCATAAACAACGTTCTGCTGCCTGAACCTTGTGTGATTTCACTGCTGGCACCCCGCGAGACATCCAGCGATTCGTTAATCGTCAACGTAGTCTGCTGATAGCCCGGCACGGCGAAGAGGGCGCGGCTATTGCCTGGAATGTCTGCACTGCCGCCGTTATCCAGCGACACGGCAATGCTCGGATCCTGGGAATCTTCCGGTGTGGCAACGTTAACCGCGATGGCTGAAGCAGGACGTCCGTCGCTCCAGCGGCCCAGCCACAGACCAGAGCGCGACAGCGCAAGCGTGGAGTTGTAATTGCCGCTGCTGCTCAGGGTATGGCGCCGATCCTGACGAGCCCAGGCATCGCTGACTGTCAGGCTCCCGTTGCCATATCGTCCGCCCTGGCGCGTGTAGGCAGAGGTATTGAGTGAATCGCTGTTAATACCTGATGCGCTCAGTCCATACTCATTTTCACCACGTGCGTCGGCATACCAGTTGTGCGCCACGTTATAGCTCAGCTGGTTTTTATCATGCTGCTGGTGCTGCCATGTCGCGCCCAGAGAGGTATAGCTTGTCGCATTGCCCTGACGGTTATGCGCCATTGACAGACTCACGCTCAGGTAGCCGCCTTTATCCCTGCCTTCGCGCGAGTCATCGTTACGCATGAAAAGGTTAATGCTGCTGTTGATGTTCAGACCGCGCGTGCTGAAAGCCGTACTCAAGCCACCCTGCCAGGCCCGCGTGCGTGAGCGGGTCATATAAACCGACTCCCAGGGCAAGCCTGCATCGTGGCGATCGTCACTGTCCGGGAGTTCCCGACGAGAAACGTACCGTCCTTCGTTGCGGTTATCCGAATATCCCAGGCTGGCGTACCAGGTGCCGACAGGGACGGAGAACATCACCGACAGGCTTCGGTAACAGCCATTTACGGCGTCATATCCTGCGCTTCGGGTATTGCAGTTTTCCGCTGATAATGCGTTGCGATAGAAGCTCAGTGAAAAGCCGTCGTTATAGCTGATTTGCTGAATATTTCCGCGTTGTCCTTCGCTGCCGTAAAGGTAGCTAAACCGGGTCGAGAGTACGCCATCGACCGGACCCGCATTGAAACCACGACTCCAGTCGAGTGCATTTTCCAGAAAACGTTGGTTTTTCTTTATCGCTGCGCCACTGGTGAGTGCCAGCGTTGGAGTGACAGGCAGGCGGACACCCGCCTGAGCGACCGCGCTACGTTCATCGTTTTGATTGTTATTGTCTGTTTCGCCCGCCTGCAGGAACCACTCGACGCGGTCAAACGGCGTAATACCGGTGCGGGTAAACGGTATCTGCTCGGTACGTGTCAGCCGGTTATTTTCATAGACGGACAGCGTCACGGTATAGCTCCCATCGGGGAACGATCGCGTGTCCAGGGTCTGAGCCCCGGCATTGAGATAAAAACTGGCCAGCAACTGATTGCCCCGGCGGGCGTCAATACGCGCATCATGGGAAAGCAGCACGGTGATGGGGGTACCCTTTGACTGCTGAACCGGATTAATCCATGCCCTTGTCGAGCCTGTGCGCAGGCCGCGAATTTTGCCCAGCGGCAGTTGGCTGAGGTTGATATTCCCACCAGCATTACTGAACAGATCGCGGGTATCCATCTCGCCTAACTGAATATAGTACTGACGCCAGATATCCTGGCGAAACCAGGCATTGTTGACGGTTATTTCTTGTTGCTGCTGGTGCCTTGAACGCTGCCCCAGCCAGGTCCAGTCGAGATTAAAGTAGCCGTCCTGCGTCATGGCCAGCGCGCCATTGCCCTGAACAGTGGCTGACTGGTAATCCCTGTCGGCAACAAAATTGATATTCTGTTGATGGATCAACGCATTCTCAGTGCCCTGCGTAGGCTGATACCACTGGTTTTCTGTGGCCTGTTTAGGTAGAAATTTCTTGTCCAAAAACAGACTAATGCGCGCGTTATTCTCATCATAGATAATGGCCGCACGATGGGTATCAATGTAATCACATCCCGTTGCGGAGCCATTGCTGCTGCACGCCAGGTTGCCGTGACGGGCAAGTGGAACGGCGAGAGCTGCGGACACGGTGGCAACGAGGGCAGGAGCGTCATTAAACTGACGTTTGATAGCCGCGACCACGGTTTCGGGTGCGACAAAACTTACCGATTCAAGTGTGATATCCGTTTCAAAAAGGCCAAGCGATTCGCCATAGAGGTTAACCTCTATCCACAGACGCTGCGTTTTCGCCAGATCTTCGAAACCTGCCGGGACGGCCATCTCGGCGCAGGCGAGTTGGATGGATGCGGGTAATAAAGCAACTAAGAGGAGAGTATTTCTGTGAAACGCCATGACCAAGCCTCGACATCATCCTGACGTCAGAGGGTGGGCACCCTCTGACGTTATCCCTTATGTACTGTGGTGTTACGCACCGCCTTCCGTGGTCGTCGCCTGCGTCAGCATCAGGCTGACAACGCCGCTGTACTGACCGGTTTTCAGAATGCCTTTGGTGGTCTGAGAAATGGTCAGTGGCAGTACCGCTGAACCGTTTTCAATGCTGCCTGGGAACAGTTCAGTTCCGGTAAATTCGGCATCGGTGGTAGACAGTGTTTTATCACCCAGAATCACCGTCATCGGTACAGTCTCGTCGCCATCCATATTGGTGAGCTTAGCTGCGCTAACGAGGCGCACTTTGACATTGCTGGTGGCGGAGTTCGACCACACCTTGGTGTTCAGGCGGTAGCTTTCCAGCCCACGACCTGGCAGGTACTGCATGTCGATGCTGGCCGGCAGTGGCGTGTTATCGGCCTGAGTCATATCCAACTGTGAGTCAACGCTGGCGTTGACGGTAATATCTTTTTGAATCGCCAGCGCGCTAAAGGACGAGGCCATCGCGGCAACAATCATCAGAGGTTTAATATAGTTACGCATTGATATCTCCATATTTACAAATGAGCACCTTGGCTCTTTAAACAAACTACGTGGGTTTTTACTGTGCCGTCGTGTTATTGCACGACGGGTAAATCAGCTTCTTCAGCGGTTTTATTCACCCAGTTGAAGTAGCGGAACTTATATTTCTGACCCTGTTTCATAGTGAGCGTTTTTAATTTCCGTTCAGTGTCCGGATAAATCGTCGCGTCTTCTTTTATCCATTTACACGATGAAACAGCATCACAAATACCAATCTCTCTGAGCGGCACACGCAATGTGCCGTTGTTTTTTGGTAATGACTCCAACTTATTGATAGTGTTTTATGTTCAGATAATGCCCGATGACTTTGTCATGCAGCTCCACCGATTTTGAGAACGACAGTGACTTCCTGCCCAGCCTTGCCAGATGCTGCCTCAGATTCAGGTTATGCCGCTCAATGCGCTGCGTATATCGCTTGCTGATAACGTGCAGTTCTCCCTTCAGGCGTGATTCATAAAGCGGCCAGCCATCCGTCATCCATACCACGACCTCAAAGGCCGACAGCAGGCCAAGAAGACGCTCCAGCGTGGCCAACGTGCGTTCACCGAATACGTGCGCCACAACCGTCCTCCGTATCCTGTCATACGCGTAAAACAACCAGCGCTGGCGGGATTTAGCGCCGACGTAACCCCACTGTTCGTCCATTTCCGCGCAAACAATGACGTCACTGCCCGGTTGTATACGTGAGTTTACCGACTGCGGCCTGAGTTTTTTAAGTGTCGTAAAATCGTGTTGAGGCCAATGCCCATAATTCGTGCACTGGCGCGGCATCCGACGCCATTCATGGCCATATCAATGATTTTCTGGTGTGTACCGGGCTGAGAGGCGGTGTAAGTGAACTGTAGCTGCCATGTTTTACGGCAGTGAGAGCAGAGATAGCGCTGATGTCCGGCAGTACTTTTACCGTTACGCACTACGCCTTCAGTAGCTGAGCAGGAGGGACAACTGATAGAAACAGAAGCCACTGGAGCACCTCAAAAACACCATCATACACTAAATCAGTAAGTTGGCAGCATCACCTGTTTTTTAACGTTCCCCGGCGAGGGTCAATCGACAGTGAAATTACGTTTTCTTCTGGAGCAATGTGGACCAGTGCGCCCCAGATCACATTGACACCTAATGTCGCCATTGCGGCAGGGGTTTCTGCCTTGCCCGGAATAATGCTGTCAGGTTGTTTTACCCCTTCAAAATAGACACGCCAGGTGGTCTCTTTTTTCGGCGGTATAAGCGATACCAGACGAACAACGCGCATCGCGCCTGCAGCTAGAGCAAATTTCTCGGGCGTAACCACCACGCCACCTTCTTTCCACGAAGCGACGTCAATTTCTTTTTCCTGGGACGTTCCGGGATTAAGAATTTTCTTTTGCCTCACCCGAATGAACTGAATATCATCCGTTTTTGAAGCCACCTTTATTTGCGCCGCACCGGATCTGTCTACATTCAGCTCCATGGGATACACGCTCATATTGGCCATTGTCATTTCTGAGAAAAATGGCAATGACAGCGCGGCGACATAAAAGGCGGTTGTCATGCCCACTCTTTTTTTCTGTTTCACAATCAGTCTGCCTGCTCTGAGTTTAAAGGCGGCGCGTTAACACCAGGACACCGTCTGCTTTCGTATCGCTTCAGGGCAGGGAAACTTTAACCAGAACAGCGGTTTGTGAAAATTTGTATTAGTTAACTCGTTATATACAGTTTTTTATCCTGCTTTTCTGGCTTTAAGGTTGTATAGTTAAGCGAAAATACCGCGGCCAAGGATGGGAGGAAAATTCCTTCTGATGAAAAAATAAGCAGGTCAGGGGGCGGTTTTCATATCGACGTACCAGGGAATAAAAAGCATGCGGTAACAGCCGAGAATAAAAGATGTTTTTTATATGCAATAATTCGTTGTTATTTGATCCTGAAGCACATGCAATAAGTCTTGTTGGACAACCCGAGTCTGTATTAACACTTTCGGCGCCAGCCGTTCGTCTTTTACAGGAATTCATTAAACACCGAGGACGCGACTTAAGCCGGGAGGAATTGATCGCTCGCGTGTGGGAAGAATTTGGCTTTACGCCATCAGGAAATAATCTCAATAAAGCGGTAAGCGAACTGCGTAAAAGCTTCCAGTCTCTGGGAGAGGGGCACGAATTGATCGTCACTGTTCCGCGCTATGGTTTCCGTTTTGATGCTGATGTGATTTTTCAGCCTGGAGAGAAAATTCAAGCCGTTGATCCGCAACCCCCCTCAGCGCAACAAGACGTTCTGCCCCGGCGAGTATCCCTGAAAAAGTGGTTCAGAATAGGGGCATTGATTGCCGTGCCGTTGGGAGCGATCTTTTACGTTAGCCGCCCGCAGGAGATAACTGTTCCGGCGAAATTAAAGCCGGTCCAGGAAAAAATCGCGCGTTGTAGTATCTGGGTTATCGAAGATCATGGACGGCCGTTAGTGCTATCAAAATTAGCAGAGCGACTGGAGGCCAATGACGTGGCTTGCGAGCGCGAGGAGTATGCTATTTATTTTTTCAGCGCCCGTTTTTCGCTTGCAACTGCTGATGAACTGTTTATCGGGGCCTGCCCGGTCAATAAAACACGTCTGTGCAAGACCATTCGCTATAAAAACGGGGCTGGAAAATGAAAATAAGGCTTCTTTTTGGACTGGGCGGAGCCCTGGTCGGCGGCGCGCTGGCGCTATTTTACTATTGCGGCGCGACGGGAAAAAGCGATGTGCTGGCCTGCAGCACTGAATTTAACTTTACGCGCAATGAAGGGAAAGCAAGTGAGGTGAAGGTAAATGCCCTTGCTCAGTTCTATTTTCATCGGGACGGTACAGGGTTGACCACCTATAAAGGTGCGGCAAGAGCTGGCGGGCAAAATTTTATCGTTGACAGGGATGTAGACTTTACGTGGGAGCAGCGGGACGATGACAACGTCATTGTATTGACCTACACCAAAACCTGGCTTCGCCACAATGACAATACGCCGAATGCCCAATGGGGGAGTTTCGCCTATCCGACCTCACGCTACTACCTGACGATCTCTGAACTTTCACCTGCTGTGTGGCTTATTCAGGACCGGCGCTATCCTACCTATATCTGCCGGGGTCAATAAGGTATAAAAAAAGAGAATGCCAATGGCATTCTCTTTTTTCGTATCAGTGATGCTGCTTAATCGCGGCTGGCGAAGCCCAAAATGCTCAGCAGGCTGACGAAGATGTTGTACAGCGAAACGTACAGGCTGACGGTGGCACGGATATAGTTGGTTTCACCGCCACGGATGATATTACTGGTTTCAAACAGGATTGCGCCTGAAGAAATCAGAATAAACACCGCGCTGATCGCCAGATGTAAAGCCGGCAACTGCAGGAAGATATTCGCAACCATACCAATGAGCACCACCACGATCCCTGCCATCAGCATACCGCCGAGGAAGGACATGTCTTTCCGCGTGGTCAGCACGTAGGCTGAGCAGCTGAAGAAGACCAGCGCCGTACCGCCCAAAGCCATGGCGATAACATCACCCATGCCCGCAGACAGGTATGTGTTCAGGATCGGTCCCAGAATGTAGCCCAGGAAGCCGGTGAAAGCGAAAGCTGACAGAATACCAACCGGTTTATCCGCCGTTTTATAGGTCAGGAACATCAGACCATACATACCCACCAGCGTCAGGATAAGCCCCGGAGAAGGCAGCATCAGTACGGTACTGGCAGTCGCAGTGAGCGCCGAAAACGCCAGCGTCAGGCTGAGCAGGAAATAGGTATTGCGCAGCACCTTATGCGTGCTGAGTAGCGATGTACGATCGCGTGAAGAACTAATAATACGATCCATGAGTCACTCTCTTATGACAGATGTAATTAATGATGGAGGATAATGAAATCAAGGGGAATGACACAGCGGTTTTACCCATCTTTACGCATTTTAACCCGCCAGGCTTAAGCATATTATTTCAACAAAAGCTCCCGAATCAGATGTTAGCACTATATGTGTAAAAATGCCTGTTAGATATCTGCCAGGTAACTGAAAAATATTGCGTTATTCCTGTTTCTCTCTGACAGTGACAGCGGTGTCTACATACAACAGAGCAATAAGGTAAAGGGAATGATTCAACATAAATCGAAGATATTGACGTTTACGCTGTTGACTGTCTGTTTGATGTCTATCAACGGCGCGGCGATGGCGGCAAATGTTCCCGCAGGAACAATTCTTGCAGAAAAACAGGAACTGGTCAGAAACAATGGCAGTGAGCCAGCGTCGCTGGATCCGCATAAAGTCGAAAGCAACGTTGAGTTTAATTTAATCAGCGATATGTTCGACGGACTGGTGGCGGTTAAGTCGGATGGGTCTATCGAACCCCGGCTGGCCGCGTCCTGGGAGAACAAAGACAACACCGTCTGGACCTTTCATTTACGTCCGGGCATAACCTGGTCAGATGGGTCTGCCATTACCGCACAGGATGTCGTCTGGAGCTGGCAGCGTCTGGTCTCACCGCAAACAGCTTCACCTTATTCCTCGTATCTGGGCAATATGCACGTAGCAAACGCCCTCGATATTGCCCAAGGGAAAAAAGATCCTGCCGATATCGGGGTCAAAGCCCTGGATGATAGCACGCTGGAAATTACCCTGACGCAGCCAACGGCGGCGTTTCTGGCGATGCTGGCGCACCCGTCACTGGTTCCGCTGGATAAAGTGCTGATCGGCCGCTTTGGTGATAAGTGGACCCGGCCAGAACATTTTGTCTGCAGCGGGGCGTACAAGTTATCGCAGTGGGTAGTCAATGAGCGCATCGTTGCCGTGCGTAACCCGCATTATTGGGACGATCGGCACACCGTCATTGATAAGGTCACTTATTTGCCCATCAGTTCAGAGTCCGCAGACGTTAACCGCTATAAGGCCGGCGAAATCGACATTGTGTATAGCGTCCCGGTCAATCAGTTTGCGCAGTTGAAAAAGACGATGGGCAATGAACTCCATGTCTCACCTCAGCTTTCAACCTATTACTATCAGTTCAATACGACTCGAGCGCCGTTTAATGACCCGCGCGTGCGCCGGGCGCTGAATATGGCGTTAGATAAAGACATCATCGCACAAAAGGTGATGGGGCAGGGGCAACGCGCGGCGTGGGTTATCAGCCAGCCGGAAATAGGGGGAGTGCAACTGCATGCGCCGGAATATGCGGCGTGGCCGCTCGAAAAACGCATTACCGAGGCTAAGAAACTGCTGGCTGAAGCCGGTTATGGCCCTGAGCATCCGCTTAGCCTAAATCTGCTCTATAACACCTTCGAAACGCACCAGCGTATTGCCATTGCCGCATCGTCAATGTGGAAGAAAAACCTCGGCGTAGAGGCGAAGCTGCAAAATCAGGAATGGAAAACCATGCTGGATACCATGCACACCGGTAATTTTGACGTCGTGCGCTACGCATGGATCGCCGATTATGATGATGCCTCAAGTTTCCTCAATATTTTCCGTACCGGCGATAGCGAGAATACCACCAGGTACAGCAATCCCGCTTTTGATGACGCGATGCGCAAGGCGGCGAAAGCAACTTCGCTGGAGGAGCGAGGCAAATACTACCAGCAGGCTGAAGACCTTTTAGGAGAGGATGTGCCAGCGATTCCGGTTTACCACTATGTCCGCACGCATCTTGTGAAGCCGTGGGTGGGAGGATTTGCGCCAGATAACCGGGGAAATTACTACACCAAAGATATGTTCATCAAAAAACATTAAGCGCTGTAGCCAGTATTTGTGCTGAATAAACGGTCAATCTGTTGTTATTTCAGTCGATTAACAATATTTTGGCTGTTTTTCAGGCAAACGAACGCATTGGTGCTTTACAGGTCCGTTCGGGATGTTTATAGTGCGCCTCATTGGAAGCGTGGCCGAGCGGTTGAAGGCACCGGTCTTGAAAACCGGCGACCCGAAAGGGTTCTAGAGTTCGAATCTCTACGCTTCCGCCAAATTTAACAAGGGGTTAGCTAAATGCTAACCCCTTTGTTTTTTGGGCAGAAGAATAAAGAAAGAATATTCAAAAAGAATATCTCTTACCCCCCATTTGCATAAATAATCACTTCTTACCTATTAGCGGGCGATCAAGCGTCGGACTAATTTGTACTTTCCTGTCATAAATAAGCACCTGGCTTTCAGTCTTGTGTCCGCTAAATATCTGCTTATCCCTGCTGCTCCCTTCAAAATCTGATATAGCTTTTGCCTTAATGTCGTGGAATGTGTAATCCAGTTGCCGGTTAAGTTCACTCTGTGCGGCCCGCACGGCCTTTAGCCAGCGATTATTGAATGTCTTGCGGATGAACTGCCCGCGATCGCTGTTATAGAGAACCAATGCGTCAGGTGAAAGCTTCGGGCATGCTGCCTGTGCCGTTTCCAGTGCTTCCCGCAGACGAGGGGTCCAGACCTTTATCTGTTTTTTTCCGGTTTTGCCCTGTTGGATAAAAATCCCTTTATCAGATATTTGCATCCAGCGTAGTTCGAGTACGTCAGCTTGTCGCGCGGCGCATAAGTAAGATATTTCCATTGCAGCTCTGACGACGTGATCAGCATGTTTATAGATTGCCAGATAGTCTTCGTCTGTGATGTATTGCTCACGGGCCTTCAGAGAGAATTTGCTGACGCCGGCACAAGGGTTTCCCTTAACGTATCCGCGCTCATATCCCCAGCGGTAAACGCGAGACATGCTGCTCATTTCCTGGTTGGCCTGGTTCTTACTTTGCAGACCTCGACGATCCATAAACTGGCGCACGTCCTCTGGTTTGATTACGTCAGCTTTAACCTTGCCGAATACAGCAAGTAGTTTTTTCTGATGTTGCAGATAGTCACGCTGGGTTCGTATTGCCAGCTCTGTGTAGTAGGCGCTTTTGAGAAACATTCCCCAGAGTTTTTCGAACGTCATTACATCTGAGTAATTCCGTCGTTCTTCCTCATACCGTTTCCATAAAGCTGACATAGTGAGAGTTATTGGCCCCAGTGTCACGGTCTCCCGTGACGTGGGTTTGTAGTAGTAACGCGTTTTTGTTTTAGATACGCGCGGCGGCAGTTTGTTATCTCCAGGATCCTTTCTTCTGCGCCCCATTTAAATAGCTCCGAAATCAGGTTTTTCTTCTGTGCTGGTCTGTACGGTGATCTGTCCGTTCAATACAGCGTTAATGTGCGTCCAGGTAACCATCGGGCGACCTTCCCGGTCGGGTATGTACGAGACGCCGCCACGGTCGAGAATTTCCCTTTGTTTGGATGCCTTCTGATAACCGGTAAACTCAATCAGTTCTGCGTCTGTTAGCAGATCGTTTTCTCTGGCCATGTTGGTCTTTCCTCATCATCCGGTACACGGCGTCATCAGCATCACTGCATGCGCGTTCGATGTCGGACTGGGTCAGGGTCTTCTTACGTACGCTTGCCGATAACCGGCCAATCTTTATGTCGAAATCTGTGAGCAGAGTAGCTCCGGGTTGCCATCGCAGCATTGCAGCCTCCAGGGTTGGGTGAGGCCACAATGCTAGCGATAGTATGGTTTTATTTCTGATTACGCTTAATCAGGTTTTCGGGTAGGAATGCGCCTTTCTCACGAGTCACTTTAACGCTTTTCGGCAGGTGCATTCCCAACTCGCAACGGCTACGCGCTTCAATAATGCCGTTACTGCCATCTGAAAATACTACGTGAACAGCATCACCACGTTTTAGGGATAGTTTCAGCATAGTTATCGCACCTGTAGTGAGCGTTCGCCGATCTCAAGGTGGGCACCCGGTACCGGATTTAACAATTCTGCTGGTACTTCACCACCATCAGCCGTGATTTGCGCTGCGGCAGCTTCTGCAGCCTCGATCGCTTCTTTGATGGCTTTTTTGTCCGGAGCGACAATCGTCTGAACAGTAACCAACTCATCCGGTAATAGATTTTCGTTGTCGATAACAACGCTGACGCTACCTTTTCGGGCAGTAAAGCTATTCTTAGGAGTTTTGAGCTTGTCCAGATTGGCAGCAAGCAGGCAAGACAGAATATATTTACGCAGCGTTTTATCTTTATTTTCGAAAGACTTTTTACGCTCAGCCAGGCGCTTCATTTCTTCATCGCATGTTTTTGCATGGCCAAGATTATTACGCGCGATGACCATGATGGCATCCAGCTTATCCGCCAGTTCTCCTTCAATTCCTTCCAGTGTATCGGTGATCATCTCCGGAGTTAGTTCATCAGAGCTTTCCAGCAATTGCAGAAGGTTGGTGTAGTCAGCAGCTAACGCGATTGCAGTAGTCATTATGCATTCTCCTGGGATTTGTTCAGTTCAGCGATACGTTCATCTTTGATGGTTGTCAGGCGACGCAGGCGACCACTTAAATAGCGCGCATGTTGCGTGTCACCCTTCGCCTCTGCGTCCTTGCGATGCACTTCTGCTTCACGGGCAATCGAAGAATAAACCTTATTGATCTCGTTCTCTGACACAGCTGATGCAAGGGTGTTTGCGACTTTGGTCAGTTTATCGTCCAGTTCCTGACGTACGCGGGCTGCATCCTCTGCGTTTTCGCTGGCGTTTTTGAGCGCAAATTCAGCTTTATTTTTCTGGCGATATTCCGGGTTGTCGTACAGGCCCATAAAAATATCCGCGCAGAAACCAAGAGCAGACAACGCTTTTTTGGTTGCGTCAGTCAGTGATTTTTTTGTCGCTTCACTGTCACAGAAGGGGCCGAATTTGGTGCTGTAAAGGTAAGGTGTGCAGCCGTAAGCGATCTCTGTACCTCGTTTGCCATTACGGATGTACCAAAGCTTGATTTTGATAACGTGGTTTTTCTCAGTCAGTATGCCGCCGATTCCATCAGGGATAAGTTCCCATGTATTGTTACCGTCAGCTCCCTTTACCGTGCGAGTGATTGGCGCACCATCATCAAAGCGTTCTTCCAGAATATCCACGCCCCAGCCGATACCTTTCGGACCAAATTCACGGGTGGCAATCATGGTCATGTAGGTACCATTGATGGAGGTACCGCCGCCATTCACAGAGAATGCGGAGGTAAAGCGCTCATCTGTTTTGAATACTTCTTTCCACAACTCCAGGTTGTCGCTTTCGCCAACCTGCATTTCATTAATGCTCTTAACCAGTTCTGACGCCTGAGGAGGCTGTTCTTCACGCTTAACTCGATCGACGAGCAGATCCACATCCTGAACAATTTTTTTCACTTTATCGCTCAGATTTTCATTCTGTTTGTCAGTTGTGTCCTGGCTGGTCGCATATACTCCGTAACCCATATTATTTAGCGTTTCACGAGCCTGCTCCGCCTGGTCTTCTGTAACTGTTTCCTGTTCTGCCACTTCCGTTTTTTCACCTTCATTTGAGGCAGTTTCAGGCATAGTTCCATCACGCGAAAGCGTTCCGTCATCGTGGGTTGAATCCTGTGGCTGGGTATCGGTTTTAACCCATTTAGGATCATTTGGGTCGCTGATACCTTCCACATATTCGCCGCGCGCGGCTGCAAGCTGTTTGCCGGTTTTTTCTGCATCAGTTTCAACACATTCGAGCTGACCATGTTCAGCCAGCCATGAATCAATATGGCGTCGCAGTGACTCAGGGAAATGGTATGTATCTTTAGATGGGACATTCTGAATAACCCCAAAGATACTCGGGCGGTCATATTTGAGAATATGCATGGTGGTACGCAATGCCGCTGACCAACGTTTGAAATCTTCCCGGTCATCGGAAATAATTTTTTCCGCATCACGGAGATTTCCTGATAACACAGGTGCATCAGGAGCGATGGGAAGTAGGGCAACGGCAATTTCCTGATCCAGTGTTGCGTAGGTGTGCTTATAACCACGTTGTGGCGCCACAACGACATTGTCATTTTTAACGCAGGTACTGAGTGATGATGTTTTGATTGGCACCATCTCATCACGCTTACCTGGGTTTTCCAGCCAGCGTTTAATAAATTGTGAAATCGCAGCTTTACCCGGTGTTTGATCTTCAAAGTTTGCGTAAATGGCCTGAATGAGATTATTCAGCCCTTCAACATGCATATGTTGCACGGGGTCGTTATTGTGCAGCGCGTGGAGAATATTGAGATTAACCCGATCATCCTCATCAAAGGATTCATCGTTATTTTCAAGATTATCGAGATAATCCAGCACCTGAGAGTAAAGAACTCCATCGATGGGAGAATCGCTGAACATAAGGACGGCCGCGAAGCGTTCCCGGGATGGTATCTTTGCCAGATCGATAATCTCGTTACTGGCTGGAAGGTTTGAAACGTTGGTATCCGGTTCGTTGATGATCCATTTTTCCCCGTCGAATGTGTGTGCCAGGGCAAATTGTTCATCGAACTTACCAACAGCCGGCAGCGGCTGACCTTCAGCATGTTCCCATAACTTGGGTTTGAAATAGTTGTCACCGTTGGCAGGGTAGGCTTCCCAGAGTTTTCCGGTCATGATGCTCTCTGCCACTTTTTTGTTTGGCGCATCAATTGCGATCGCCAGTTGTACGGCCCCGCAATCTTTAACCGCTGATTTTTTTGGCTCAAATAAGCCGTTGTAGATGGTCATTGGTCTTTCCTCTTTGGTTACTGGCGCTGGTCTGGCGCCGGCTGATCAAAATGGGATATCGCTTTCCTGAACAGGTGTGTGATCAATGCACAGTAGTTGCTGAATTTTGTCGTCGACACGGTCAATCTGACGTTGTGCTTCCGCCGCAATCGTCTCTTTCTGGCCGCGCAGCTGGTCGACCTGCAGAGCAATGATGTCGAATGGTTCAGGCTGGTTTATATCGAGGGTAATTTCACGGGTTTCCAACAAAACGTAGGTGTCCGGAAAGTTGCGTGACATGTCACAGGTGGCAACGATGTATTTATCCGAAGAAAACGTTTGTGTGTGGTAGTGAATGTACAGCTTTACAGGGATGGTAAGCGCTTCCATAGCGACTCCTTAGTGATGTATACTCGGAGCCGATCAGCGAATATTGATCAGCTTCCATAGCGTCAGTGTCGTTGGTCTTTCCTCTCCGTAGGGTTGGTCCCCTACGGAATCCGAATGGTTTGGTCGCCGTTCGGGGTAACTGGCCCGCCTTGTGCGGGCCTTTTGCCATCTAAAGGTTGCCCGTCTTTCCGGGCTGTCAGGGCTGGTCATGCCCCATTGGTCTTTCCTCCCGGGCTTTCCCGGCGTCATACTGCTGGTCAGCTCTCACCATTCAGGGAACGCTATCGCAACAGCAAAATAGGGATGTGGCGCCAGATGCTTATCTTCTGGTTGTCTCGATGGACTGCAATTCGCCACAATTCGAATTCTGTGCGGTCTTTCCCGCATGTCAGCGTACTGGCGGCGCCCCGCAGAATTCTTTGCCTGTCTTTCCAGACTGTCAGAACGTTTTTCTGAACAACTGCCGCGTGGTTAGTGCGTCGTTGATATGGTGGATATTAGTTATACGCATATTTGCAGTCAAGATAAAAATAATCGCAACACGAATATTTTTTGTATGTGATTGATAAAAAAGGATAAAAAAATCCCGACGATGCGGGATTACTTTGGATGGGGGATTTACTGTTTTCTTGCGGCTAGTAGCTCTTCAAAAAGTCGATCGAATTCGCTAACTTTATCTTTTAATTCAGATAGATGCCTTTCTTTTTCGCTCTGAGGAAGTCGTTCATAAAGTTCTATCAACTCTGAATCTTCTGGTTTCAGAAGCCGCCAGCCAGCAGCTGAATAATCTTGAACGTGGGCTCCTGATTTCCGGACATAATTCATTAGTTCGGCAAGATCTGGTCTAATGTCCTCAGGTTTTACACCGAGAAGTGCTGAAAATTTTAATGTCGCATCTGTGTTTAATGGAATACTCCCATTCAAATACTGACTGACTGTAGCCTGAGTACTAAAGCCGAGAGCATCCGCCGCCTTTTCCTGAGTAAGACGTAAAGTTACTTTTTTCTCTTTCCATATGTCCCGCAGCCTTTGAGCTGCATCAGCTTCAGCTGCATCAAGCTTTTTCTTTCTCATGGCGCCCATATTATTCGTAAAATTAATTTCCTCCCAATCGTATAGCTATTGACACTATTGTATTCGTGATACTAATATTCATGTGTCACATACATTTTAGGAGGACAAATGGATCTCAAAACCTATTTAAAAACCTCTGGCGTTCGCCAGCAGGATTTCGCTCAAGTGGTTGGTGAAACGCAGGGCTATGTTAGTCGCGTTGCATCTGGAAAATGCCTTCTTGGTGCCGCAACTGCATTGAAATGGGCCGCTGCAACTGGCTATCAAGTTACACCGCATGACTTACTCCCCAATATTTATCGAAAACCAACTGACGGATTGCCGGAACAGAATGCAGCTTAACAAAGGGCGTATTTGAAATCTGATTACGCTTAATCAGGTTTTCAGCGACAGGAGACGCGACGAAGTGGAAAACCTCGACGAACTGAAAAGAGAAATCTTCAACTGGGCTGCTGAGCGTGGGCAGGAACATGTTGCTATTGAGATCACTCGCATGTGGTTTCGAATGGGCGGCAATACCAGCTGCGTAAAACTGCACCCGATGGAAGATTCAAAAGGTAATGCTGACTGGCGGGCGATCAACAACAACCGGCAGCAGATTTTTCGCTGGCTACGTGGTGAAACGAAAGCGGCAAGAATCAAAACTAAAGCGCTGGCCATGGCGATGGAGGCTGCATTGCCTGCGGAACGATATGCACAGCTGGGGATGACCACTCAGCAGTTAATTTGCATCGCGATTCGTGATTTTGCCGCGGCGATTATTGCCTTGTTGCTTGATGCCAGAGATCGACCACAGCGGATAGCACAGGCATTACAAGCCATACAGGAAACACAGCGCCTGACCAGCGTTTAACTTGTATCGAGGAAAGACCAATATGCAGACATCAACTGACCGCATCACCTGGCGGAACGGCTGGCGTTTAAATGGCGAGCCATCCTGTGCGCATGACGTACGGGGTATATTTGAAGAACGCCTGTCCGCTAAAAAATGGGAAATTTATGAGAAACGCAAAGCTGAGATGATCGAGACGTGCGTTTTTCTCACACCAAAAGACTACGAGATAGCCTGTCGTGAACTGGCTGAGCTGCTGGGGATCTGACTATGAGCATGACCCTAATGGCCCGGGCTATGGCAATAAAAACCGGAAACCCAATCCGTAAACTGGTGCTGATAAAACTTGCTGATAACGCCAATGATAATGGTGAATGCTGGCCATCTTATCAGCACATTGCTGATCATTGCGAATGCAGCAGGAGTGCTGTTCGTACGCATATTGACGCGCTTATTGGCATGGGCGTTTTAACAAAAGAAAATCGTATGGGTATTAACAATGGTAAGGGAAATACATCGAATGTGTATTACCTGAATCTTGATAACCCTGTGCCACCAAAAAGCACAGCCCCTGTGCCGTCAAAAATCACAGGTATGCCGTTAGAAAACACACCCCCTATGCCATGTGGTGGCACCAGAACCAGTCACTCTTTTGAACCAGTCAATGAACCTAATGATCCCCCTAACCCCCAGAAGGGGGAGGGCGACGAATGGATCCTAGCTGACGCTAAAAAAGCACTGGAATTCTACAACGAACAAACAGGTACCCGCTGCCGTGATGTTAAGCCGTTCATTCCGATGCTTACGCCGACACAAACACGGGAGGCATACACACTGGCTGAACTGCAGTTAGTTATTCGTTGGGTTCTGGCGACATGGCGCCGCCGTGGTTCTGGTTTACCAAAACCTTCCAATATCTGCCGCGTTAATCGCTTTGATGGTTATCTCGCTGATGCCGAAGCATGGGCCACTACGGAGGCTGATGTTGATCCGGATGCCGTCATGAACGGCTACAACGAGATATTCGCTGACACACTGCCTGCTGCTGAACTTGATGCAGATCGCCGCCGGATGATTATTCGCCTGGCGGCCCATATGAAAAATAAAACTACGGGAGCATTCCTGGGTTACTTCGAAAAATTCCGGGCTGATGCCCCAGATTTTTATTTCGGCTCTAACGGTGGATGGCGCGCCAGCTTTGACTATTTGATGAAACCAGAAACTTTACGTAATACCCGGGAAGGTTCGCTATGACTCCGCAGGAACTGGAAGCGTGTGTGCTGGCAGGGTTGCTGAATGGCGGTGCTACACCTGACGCATTTGACGTGATCGCATCCACGCCAGAGGAATCATTCAGCATTGGTTTTTATCGCCGCGCATTCAGCGAGATAAAAAAACAGGCACTGACTAACGGCATGATTGACATGCTTTTCATCAGTGAGGCGCTGGGCGGTTCAAGCCTGGCTGATTTGTCGGAAATTTCCCGCATACCTGCAACGATTCCTAATCTCAAAGGGTATGCAGGGAAGATGGTTAAGGCATGGCGTAGCCGTGCGCTGGCGAAACTTTTGCAGGATGGCGCCGACGGCATCCGCAATGCAGCCAACCAGGAGCAACGTGATCAGGTTGTGGAAAAGGCTGTGGCGCAGCTGCTGGATATGACCGCTGAAAGCGGCGACGTCCAACCGGTACACATTAACGAGCTGTTGCCTGCCTACATGGACACCGTACAGAAACGCATGGAAGGCGATGAATCCACGCGTAACCTTCTGACTGGGATTGCGGATCTCGATAACGCTACAGGAGGTATTAACCCGCAGGATCTGATTGTTGTTGCTGGTCGACCAGGCATGGGCAAAACAGAATTTGCTCTTACTGTTGTGGAAGGCGTAACCGCTAAAGGCGGAGGCGCGCTAATTTTCAGCATGGAAATGGCCGCTGCTCAGATTGTTGAACGCTCACTGGCTGGTGCCGGAAATCTGTCTGTTTCCCGTCTGCGTAACCCACAGGATATGTACGATGAGGACTGGGCAAGATTAACCGCTGCGATAGGTGAGCTTACGGATCGCGATATCTGGATCGTGGATGCAACCGACCTTACGGTTGAACAGATTCGCGCCATTGCCGAAACACACAAACGGCGTCATCCGCATCTGGCGATGATTATGGTCGACTATCTCGGTCTGATTAAAAAGCCAAAAGCAGAGCGTAACGATCTTGCTGTAGCGCATATTTCCCGAAATCTTAAAACGATGGCTATGCGCCTGCACACGCCAACCTTCGCGCTGAGCCAGCTCTCCCGCGCCGTCGATGCGCGCCCGGCGGCACAGCGCCGTCCGGTAATGTCAGACCTGCGTGATTCAGGATCTATTGAGCAGGATGCTGACAGCATTCTGTTTCTGTACAGGGATGAAGTTTATAACCCCGAAAGTCCGGCTGCTGGTGTCGCTGAGGTCATCCTCGGTAAATGCCGCTTTGCCGCTGCTGGCACCGTAGTTTACCAGGAGTTTAAAAACGGACACTTTCTGCCGATCGATCAGCACATTGGCAAAGAAAAAACACGGATTCAACTGGAGGCTGCAAAACCAAGAAAACAGCACCGTAAATATGCAGAGAAGTACAACACCGACGCATTTTAAAACGCCTGACCAGCGTGAAATACAATGAGGAAAGACCAATGACCGATTTAATTTATCCTAAAGTAGCGACAGATGACGATGCCTGTGACTGGACAAACGTAATCATCTGGCGGATGAACGCAGGCGCCAGGGCTCGCAGCCGTTCGGTTTATGTACCTTGCCCGCGTCCGGTACCTGTTCCGGGATTAACTGCTCGCGTGGCAAAAAAAATTAAAAAACCAAAACCTGTTGAAACCAACCCACGGTGTTTTAGTAAGACGCATACGGGAACCGTTATTTATTCAGGTGGAGAGAAGACAGTAAAACTTCGCGAAACGGCAACTGTATGGACTTCCGGAAGCAAAGAGAATTACGACAAAAAAACGGGCTATAGGGTAGGTATTACCAGCCGCTGTCGTCTGCTTCTGGAAACCATAAAACCCATTGAAAATCCTACTGAATCCCAATTACCCCAAAAATCCAGCGAACTCCCGGCGGAACACCTCGTGGCGATTATGAAGGGCAACACCCTGTCATATCAGGGGATCATGTCTGCGATTAAAAAATATTACCCGGACATCAAAATAAGCCTGGATCAACTTCAGAAACGCGTCTTTGCGCTTTGCATGTCGAACTTTGTAGGCATCGAGCGGCATGACGACATGCCCGTTACACACTTCACGCTAAAAAGCGTTGATCCCCGTTTCTACGTTCACTCAGAGAAAAACATGAGGGCTTAAGGCATGACCGGGCAATCGGATTACCTCCCGCCCGGTCTCCCGCTCAATCGTGCGAAATGGCCACAAGAGTGCCAACTCAAAGAGCACTACGACATGCGCGCCGCTGCGCTCGTTCGTCAGCTCTATGAGCGGAAAGTTACTCGCCAGACGGTTATTCAGCACATTGACGCGACGCCGGAGAGTTATCGGGAGTTTTTCAGACAACGTTTGAATTATTGGCGGCAGCAGCACGAAGGGGGATCAGGTGGATAAACAACTGGAAGATACGGGGGATCTCATGACTGAGTTCACCAAAAAATATACAAATAAAGCCATTGTAATTATTGCTGATTACATCCAGCGAGCCAGCAAAAATGAGCAATTGCAGGAAGCAAAAACACGCCTCGATAAAAAAATAATCCTATTCGTTGATGATGAAAACTGTGACCAGTCAAGGCTAATGAGCGCGTTTGTACCGGCAATGACTAGCCATACCCGGGAAAGATTTTTTGAAGAAATTGCAGTGACGCTTGAGGGGGTGAGACCATGACGTACCAGTTGCATGTGGGGCGTTGTGAGGTGGTGCTTAAGTCAATACCTGACAATTCAGTCGATTCGATTGTTACTGATCCACCTTATGGGCTCTCATTCCAAAATCATAAATGGGATTACGACGTTCCATCCGTTGAGCAGTGGCAGGAATGTTTGCGGGTTTTGAAGCCCGGCGGTCATCTTCTGGCGTTTGGTGGGTCTCGAACCTATCACCGCCTGGTTGTAAATGCCGAGGATGCTGGTTTCGAAATTCGTGACCAAATTCTTTGGATTTACGGTAGTGGTTTCCCGAAGTCACATAATCTAGATGGCCAATGGAACGGCTGGGGGACTGCACTTAAACCAGCACATGAACCAATCTTAATGGCTCGCAAGCCATTTAAATCGACGGTCGCAGAAAACATGGTAGCGCTTGGTACCGGCGCACTTAATATCAACGCCTGCCGCATTCCAACCGGAGAGCAATTATCTGGCGGTGCTGGTTGTTTGCTTTCTCATCAACGCGACGGAACAGAGCCAGCCGCAGACTATGAACAATCTGTGGGAGGCCGTTGGCCAGCGAACATTATCCATGATGGAAGTGATGATGTGATCGCCTGTTTCCCTGCTAATGCCGGTGCTGCTGCGCCGGTAACAGGTAATGAACCCTCTGCGGCCTCTACGGGGCAAGTTCTTGGCATGCGCCAGCGTGTCGCTACCGTTCACCACGGCGACAAAGGGAGTGCCGCCAGATTTTTTTACTGTGCCAAAGTAAAACCGAGCGAACGTGATGAGGGGCTTGAGCGTTTTATAGCGATATCTGCCAGTGATATGACAGGAGGGCGTAAAGAGGGAAGCACAGGTATTAATGATCCGCGCGCTGGAGCTGGTCGTACGAAGGGCGCGAAAAATAATCACCCGACAGTTAAACCAATAGCGCTGATGAAATATCTCTGCAAGCTCATCACTCAGCCTGGCGGAACTGTGCTGGATCCGTGGATGGGTAGCGGAAGCACCGGACGCGCGGCGATTGAAGAGGGGTTCAATTTTGTAGGCATCGACCTTGATCCTGACTATGTAACCATTGCATCTGCGAGGCTGGCTTTCTCGTTAAAAAAATATGCAAAAGAAAAAGCGGAGGCACTATGAACGCTGAGCTACAGGACGCTTTATTGGGTTACGCATATCGCCGAATTGTTGAGTTGGAAAACTTACTTCTTCCTAATATTTCTGAAACAGTTTGGCCAGCGGAAGTGAAAATGGTTTTTTCTCAGATTAAGGGTGCCGAGGGATTGCCAGCACATCACCAGCGTCGCCTGCAACATCACATCAACCGTATGTGGTTGGAGAAAATGCCGGTTCCGGCCATCATCACCGCAGCATGTTCGCTGGCTACCGCTATGGAGAAATACGCGTGAGAGAAATCATCGTTGATAATTTTGCTGGCGGCGGTGGCGCGTCGACAGGTATTGAAATGGCAATCGGTCGCAGCGTTGACATTGCTATTAACCACGACGAGAACGCTGTAGCGATGCACACGACGAACCATCCTGATACGTTGCACTATTGCGAGTCTGTGTATGAGGTTCGCCCAAAGGTTGCTACCGCAGGTCGTCCGGTGGCGCTGGCGTGGTTTTCTCCAGATTGCCGCCACTTTTCTAAAGCCAAAGGCGCTAAACCTGTCGAGAAAGCGATCCGCGGACTGGCTTGGGTAGTGTTGCGCTGGGGGCTGGATGTTGAGCCGCGGGTAATGAAACTGGAGAACGTCGAAGAGTTTAAAACTTGGGGACCGCTACTGGCTGGAGAAATGCGACCAGACCCAGCCCGCGCAGGCGAAACTTTTGAAGCGTTTATTGGCATGCTGACAACTGGCATCCCGGCGAACCATCCGGCGCTGGAGGAATGCTGCGAGTTTTTGAATATTTCGCTTGATAGCGAAGACGCCGCGCGGCTGGTAAAAGGCCTGGGCTATGTCGTTGAGTATCGCGAACTGCGCGCCTGCGACTATGGCGCACCAACAATCAGAAAACGTTTCTTTATGGTCATGCGCCGCGATGGTAAGCCGATTGTGTGGCCGGAACCGACGCACGGAGATCCTAAATCTCCGGCGGTTCAATCGGGCAGGCTGGCACCGTGGCGTACGGCTGCGGAGTGTATCGACTGGACAATTCCTGCTCCGTCAATTTTCGCTCGCAAAAAGCCGCTGGCAGAAAATACCCTGAAGCGCATCGCGCGTGGCATTCAGCGATTTGTTATCGACAGTGCGGCGCCGTTCATCGTGAAGTGCAATCACACCAGCACCAAAACGAGTTACGACTGTTTCCGTGGTCAGGCACTGAGTGAGCCATTGCAGACCATTACCAAAACCCACGGCTACGCGTTAGCCGTTCCACATCTCACAAAGTTCCGCACCGGCGCAACCGGTCAGCCCATTATCGAACCGGTACCGACGGTAACCGCTGGCACATCAAAACGCCCGGGCGGGAATGGGCATGCTCTTGGTTTGGTAGAAGCCGCGCTGACCCCGTTCCTGGCTGGCAACGGCGGCAGTGAATACCAGGCTAAACCGCGCCCGCTGGATAAACCTGCTCATACCATTCTGAAGCAATCCCGCGCCTGTCTTGTTGCGCCGGTAATCGCCCGCCAGTTTGGGGCCAGCGTCGGCCACAGGGTAGACGAACCGAGCGCAACCATCACAGCTGGTGGTGGCGGTAAATCTCAACTGGTGACGCCTACGCTGATTCAGATGGGATATGGCGAACGTCCAGGGCAAGAACCGCGTGTGCTGCGACTGGATAACCCGCTGGGCACCGTTACTGCAGGCGGGAATAAATTCGCGACGGTGAGCGCATTTTTGGCGAAACACTACGGTGGCAACTACTCGGGACCTGGCGTCGGTTTAGATGAGCCTGTTCATTCAGTTACCACGGTCGATCACCACGCAGTTGTCGCTGCGCATTTGATGGTCAATAACACTGGTCATCCGGGCGGTACGCTGGACAATCCGGCTCATACCTTAACGACGGGAAATCATCATGCTGCAATAACCTCTCACCTGGTGAAATTGCGCGGCACATGCCGGGACGGACAACCAACCAGTGAACCAATGCCAACGGTGACGGCGGGCGGGCTGCACATAGGGGAGGTGAAAACCACTCTTGCGGTCAATGAATACGACGAACATCGCGCGCAGCAGACGCTTGAGTTTCTGCGGGAATACTGCGGCGAGGATTGCGACGGTCTGGTGACCGTTGAAGGCATAACTTACCGCATCGTTGATATTGGCATGCGTATGCTGCAACCGCATGAACTTTACCGCGCGCAGGGCTTCCCTGAGTGGTACATCATCGACCAGGACTATCGGGGTAAGAAGTACGCGAAGGACAAGCAGGTAGCACGTTGTGGCAACGCTGTGCCGCCACCGTTTGCAGAGGCACTGGTGAGGGCTAATTTGCCTGAATTATGTGTAAGCAGGGAGGCCGCGTAATGGGAAAATCAGCAGCAGAGCGTAAAGCAGCACAGCGTGCCAGACAGTCTGCCGCTGGTGAGCGGAAACTTGAACTGGTGCTGGATGCGCAGGAACTGGAAATGCTTGTCCGAAACTGCGCAGATCGTCGACCGGGCCGCGCACCCTATGAAATGGGTGAATACATCGCGCTTCTCATTCGCCAGGATGATGCGCGTGTAAAGTGGCATATCAAATCAATCAGCGCTAACCGCTGCGGTAAATGCGGGGATGCGCTGCCAGTTAAATCATGCCCGTGTGCAGGTGATTCTCAGTGCTGGGTTACACGCGGATGGCATGCGGTAAAACTGACAATGTGACATGTCACGACATCCTAAAACCTTAGAGACGAACCGCCAGATAATGGCGGTTTTTCGTTATTAAACAGGTGGGTACAAAATAACCATGCTTGATGTTTTAACGTTTTGTGCCCTTAAAAGTTTGCACTTACTGCCACTTGGGAGTATATATACTGTATGTTTATACAGTGTGCTTGTGAGGGAGGGAACGTGTTCAAAAAGACGGAGGTAGGGGAACATCTCCCCGATAACGGTCGCGTTCTCATAACCTGCAAGAATGGTAAGGTGACAGCACTCAGGAACATCTACGATGATGAGCACGTAGCATCGCTTAAGTCTTTGTTAGAACTGGCAGAACAAGCAGGTTGTGTCGTTGTTCAAAGAGGTAAAACTAAGATATAATTATGGTACCGGACTGAGCACCCGGCATCTGTATTTCTGAGCAATTGCTGCGCTAAAGGGGAAACCAATGGCGCAGTATTCATTTGTAAAATCAGCAGGCGGAGTATTAATTCCGGCGACGCCTGACGCACGGGAATTTATCGAGAAAAAATTCCGTCTTGGTGCTGTTTTATATGCTGACTTTAAACAGGCACGTAATGCGGCATTTCACCGTAAATTTTTTGCACTCCTGAATCTTGGTTTTGATTACTGGCAACCGTCGGGCGGTGCAATATCCCCGGCAGATAAAAAACTGGTTCGTGGGTATGTGCAGCTGGTGGCCCATTATGCTGGTCATGAAGAAACACTCCAGGAGTTGGCCGATCAGTACCTGCGTGAGGAGGCAGAAAAACGCGCCGGCAATATCAGCGCTGTAAAATCCTTTGAAGCATTCCGAGCTTGGGTAACTATTGAGGCGGGTTTTTATACTCAATACGAAATGCCTGACGGTACTACCCGCAACGAACCCAAATCCATATCGTTTGCCAAAATGGACGATCTCGAGTTTTCCCAACTCTATAAATCCGTACTTGATGTGCTATGGAATTATATTTTGTTCCGCACATTTCCCACCCAGCAGGCCGCAGAAAACGCAGCCTCTCAATTATTCAGTTATGCAGCATGAAGAAAATCGATCTCACCAAACAAGCGCGCGGGCGCATATGTACCGTGCGCATTCCTGGTATCTGCAATTTTGATCCAGAAACCAGCGTCCTTGCCCATTATCGTATGAGTGACACCTGCGGGATGGGAATCAAACCACATGACATGCAGGCAGCAATTGCCTGCAACTGTTGCCATGACGTAATCGATGGTCGTGTGAAAACCGATATTGATCAGGACACCCTAAGGCTATATCACGCCGAAGGTGTTTTCCGTACCCAACAAATCTGGAGAGAGGAGGCGTTTATATGATTAACCCATCAACGACAGGAAAGGGTGGTGAAATGCTGCGATTAAACACCCTCGAGTCAGTCTGGATTCAGGGTAAACTTCGTATGTGGGGCCGATGGTCATATATTGGATCTGGTTCAGGTGGTCACATGTTTAATAACCTTCTCGCGTCAAAAAAAATCAGTAAAACTGCTATTCAGCAGGTGTTGAAGCATCTCAAATCATCGGGTCTGGATCACGGTGAACTGATGTCATATTTTCTGGATATGCTTTCCGGAAAAGAAAAAAGCAACCTTGCATTCTGTACCGATGAAGAAGGCCTGTTAATGGATGCTGTGATCGGTGAAATATTGGTTCGTACAGGTCATCAGCGCCTTTTTAAACTGGTAGTTGATCGGTACAAGGATCGTATGAGTAAGAAGGCCATGGCAAGAGAACTGAATACTCGTCACCCGGAATGGTGCCTACGTACCTGCGAAAGTCGAATTGATGTTTGGTTGCAGATGGCAGAAGCCATGCTGTACTTACCAATGTGTGATGTATTCGATAAAAAAGCTGATCGATTCCGGTTGCAAAGTTGCGCGGGGATTGCTTGAATTCAGCTATGCTCGCGAAGCTACACCCGCAGCGACAAATCAAAAAGACCCGCTCACATAAGGCGGGTTTTTTATTGATTTAAATCTTCGACTCAAGCTTTGGTTGTGTTATGTGTTTACTTCCTTGCCTTAAATGGAGTGATGCAATGAGTAATACAGTGTGTAGCAACCAGAGCTGTAAGAAGGAGTTCATCTACTGGGAACATAGTGGAGGATTTCCCGGTGGAAAAGAGAAAGAACCTATTGTCTGTCCTTACTGTGGTCATATAAACGGTTATGAAATGACAAGTGGTTTGATTTCAAGCAAGAAACTAGAAGATCGGTAGCTATCAATTATTCGCATGGGCCTCGGCATACGCCGGGGCTTTTTCATTTAAGGCCGCTGACAGGTCCGTTTAGCGCAACGCCTTTCCCCGTTTCCGCTCCTGGATGTTCGGGGATTTTTTATTCCCTCAATTAGCACCCGCAATATGCGCGAGGTGAGAGATCATGAAAATGCCTCATAACCCCAATACCTGGCCGGACTGGCTGGAATTATTCCAGAGCTGGTGGCGCGGAGATACGCCGCTGGGCGCTGTTCTCATGTCGATATTCATGGCTGGTTTACGCATCGCTTACTTTGGTGGTGGTGGCGGCTGGAAGAAAAAAACACTCGAAATTCTTCTTTGTGGTGCTCTGACTTTGACCTTCTCATCAGCGTTGGAATATTTCGGTTGGCCTAAATCTCTGTCTGTGGCCATCGGTGGCGGCGTCGGGCTGATTGGTGTTGATGCCATCCGAGGATTTGCAATGCGGTTAATTGGCAATCGACTTGGTGTCGGTGGCGACAATAACAAGGTGTGATTATGAATAAGGATCAGCTCCAAAAGGCTGCAAATCTCAGCGGCGACCTTACCTCGCGATGGTTTCAACCATTAAATGCAGCAATGAAAGAGTTTGGTATTGAATCTGCAGACGATCAGGCGATGTTCATTGCTCAGGTCGGGCATGAGTCCGGCGGTTTTACCCGCATTGTCGAGAACCTAAATTATTCTGCTGATGGTTTGAAAGCGACATTCGGGAAATATTTTCCTGGTGATACAGCGCAGCTCTACGGGCGCACTGCTGATCACCCTGCGAACCAGAAAGCTATCGCTAATATTGTTTACGCCCACCGAATGGGAAACATTGAAGAGAACGACGGTTGGAATTATCGCGGGCGTGGCCTGATTCAGATTACCGGTCATGACAATTATCGGGATTGCGGCGCAGGACTGGGGGCCGATTTGATACTGTCCCCACAGTTACTGGAGCAGGACGAATATGCAGCTCGTTCGGCGGCGTGGTTCTTTGCCTCGAAAGGTTGTCTAAAACGTAGCGGTGATATTAAGGCTGTTACGAAAATAATTAACGGTGGCACTAATGGTCTTGATGACCGTAAAGCCCGCTATGAAAAAGCGAAATCGGTGTTGGTATGAGCACACTTTTCGCTGTAATCAAAAAACTCTGGAAGCCATTAGCAGAAATACTGCTGGTGGCTTTTTTGTTATGTGCGGCAGCGTACTGGTGTTATTCACGTGGTTACCAAGAAGCGGATTCATCCTGGAAATTGCAGTGGGCCCAGCGTGACCTTACTGATGCGACCACTACGTTGCAGCGTGAAGTAACCGAAAGAGCTGAAGAGCAGCGCCGCCAGCGCGCCGTAAATGAAGAACGAGAGAAAGCCGATGAAGAACTGGCAAAAGTACAGGCTGATGCTGACGCTGCTAAGCGTGCTAGTGGTGGGTTGCAACAGCAGCTCGCCGAAATACAACGGCAACTCGCAACAAGTGAAACCGGCAGAATTTCCGCAATTGCAGCAGCAAGCCAGGCAAAAGCTGAGACCGGAATATTGCTCGCCCAGTTGCTCGGCGAAGCTGACGATCTGGCGGGAAAATTCGCAAAAGAGGCTGATGAGCGTTATGTCGCAGGAAGTACCTGCGAACGCACCTACGACAAAGTGATACAGCATTAGTTATACCGTCTGAAGTCTCTGGGTTTGGGAGGCAATGAAGGGTGTGAAATTAAAAAATTCGTATCCTGATCAATCTATTAGCTCCTTATCTCTGATATTTTCACCATGCGTACGCAACAAATGGAGAAAATTTAGTGAAAAGTATTGCTGATTTTTTGGAGAATGGTGGTACCGGACCAGCGACAGGAAAGATGTTCAGTCTTTATGGCATGCAAATCGGTAATTTCGTCGGAATGGAAAATGGTACGATGAACTTAACGTTTATTCATCCTGTGAATGGACGCATGGATGTACCTATGCATACTGAAATGCCGATCCCTATCAATATTAAAGGGCAAGAACTTAAAGGGCCCATTATGAACCCGGTATTGAAGGATATTATCCTTGTCGATTAAGTAATGGAGTCAAACCAAACCCGCTTCGGCGGGTTTTTTGTTATCTGGAGAAAATTATGTGGAAACCAACAGTTGACCGAGTGGTCACCGCATATGCCAATGGTAAATTGCAGTGGTCGAGAATTGAGACGAACGGAAAGGATGTTCGGTTAGTGAGTGAATGATTTTGCATTACAGCAGGCATTCCCTGAGTGTCTGCGATAATGCACAATACCAGTCTTGGAAAAGGAGATGGTATGGATAAGCAACTCTGGTTTTTTTCGTGGAATGCTTATGACGCAAAAACGTGGGAACATTTACCTGAGTATTCGTATGGTGAGACTTATGTCAGTGATGCTTCAGTTTCTGCGCAAGAGATTTTTGATGGCCTGATGGAACAAAAATCAAAGTTGCGGGATAACCTCCGGATACACTGCATCGCGTTTAACAAGCTCTAGCAACCAGATATGGTTATATTCGCCACAAAGGCCACTTTCGGGTGGCTTTTTTAATAGCTGTAATTTTAGGGAATCATCATGGCAAAACCGGACTGGGGAGCACTGCAACACCAGTTCCTCGCCGAGCATGCTAAATCCGGTATTTCCCCCAAAGACTGGTGTGAAGCGCAGGGACTGAATTACACATCTGCCCGCCGCTACATAAAAAAACCTACTGCGCAAAATGCGCAACAATCTGCGCAGAAAAAAATGCGCACTGCGCAGGCAAGGAAAAGCGCAGAGAAACTTCTTGATAGTGAACTGACTCCCCAACAGAAACGCTTCGTTGCTGAATATCTCATAGACCAGAACGCGACAGCCGCAGCCGAGCGAGCTGGTTACAGTGACGCAAGCTATGGTAGGCAACTCCTAACATTACCTCACGTTGCGCAGGCAATTGCGCAGCAGCAAAGAGATTCACTTGTGCGCACTTTGGCGAGTGCAGATGAAGTGCTCGAAAAGATGTGGCAGCTCGCTACGTTCGACGCTAACGAAATCTCGCAATATCGCCGGGGATGTTGCCGTTACTGCTGGGGCTTTGGTCATCACTACCAATGGCGTGATGTTATCGAGTTCGAAGAGAGGGAAGCAGAGGCAAAAGCCAAAAAAGGGAAAGAGCCGGACGATGCTGGCGGATATGGCTACAACCACAACCGCGAGCCTAATCCTGATTGCCCTCGCTGCAATGGTGATGGAGTTGGCAGGCCGTATTTTGCTGACACAACCAAATTATCCTCAATAGCCCGCCTGGCATACTCCGGTACCAAGCTGGTGAAAGGGGGAATTGAGATATCGACCATCAGCCGCGAAAAAATGTTTGAAGCGATAATGCGGCGTCTTGGCCTGACTGAATCCGAACTGGCGCAACGGCTGCTGGATCTGGAAATCCGAAAACGCACCGCCGAAGCCGAACGTCTGGAACAGGAAGTTGAGCTTAAGCGTAAAGGCAAGGGCAAAGACGACGAGCCGACAGTGGTCATTAAACTGGTGAATTCCCCTGATGGCGACTGAACATGTTATTGAGTTCCTGCCGTTCCATGCAGGGCAAAAGAAAATCTATCGTTCCCCTGCAAAACGAAAAGTTATCCGTGCCGGGCGTCGTTACGGTAAGACAACGATGCTGGAGCAGGCTGGAGGGAACTGGGCAGCGCGGCAAATGCGCGTAGGCTGGTTTGCGCCGTCTTATAAAATTCTGCTGCCGTCGTTTAAAGCTATACGCGACCTGTTAAAGCCGATCACTATTAGTTCCAGTAAGACCGATGCGATTATCGAAACCATTGGTGGGGGGCAGGTCGAGTTCTGGACGCTGGATAACCCTGACGCTGGTCGATCCCGTAAATATCACAAAGTCATTATTGATGAGGGAAGCCTCGTTAAGAAGGGCATGCGTGATATCTGGGAACAGGCAATAGAGCCAACTCTGCTCGACTTTGATGGTGATGCAGTAATGGCCGGTACGCCAAAAGGCGTTGATGACGAGAATTTTTTCTATCAGGCCTGTAACGATAAATCGATGGGCTGGGAGGAACATCACGCACCGACAGCTGCCAACCCGACTATTAATCCGGCTGCGCTGGCGCGAATTATTGATGGTCGTCCGCCGCTGGTGGTTCAGCAGGAATATAACGCTGAATTTGTGGACTGGCGCGGGCAGAACTTTTTCAAACTCGACTGGATTTTGGAAGATGGCGCGCCTGTCGACTACCCGTTTTCCTGCGATACAGTTTATGGCGTCGTTGACTGTGCGCAGAAGGGGAAACTCCAGAACGATGGCTCCTCCTGCATCTGGTTTGCGCTGGATAACCTGCCATCGCCACACCTCATTATTCTGGACTGGGACATTATCCAGATTGACGGATATTTCCTGAAAGACATTGTTCCTCAGTGGGAAGGAAAGGCCAAACAGCTTAGCGAAATATGCCGCGCGCGTATGGGGACTACAGGCCTGTTTATCGAGGACAAGGCAACCGGCATCACCCTGTTACAGCAGGGCGCTAATGAGGGCTGGAACGTACACCCTATCGACAGTGATTTAACGTCACTTCCCAAAGAATCCCGCGCCATCAACATTTCTGGTTATGTGGCATCCGGGAAAGTACGCATTTCTAAATACGCCTTTGACAAAATCGTTGAGTACAAGCAATCGAAGAAAAATCATCTTCTGACGCAGGTGCTCAAGTTCATCATCGGTGAAGAAGACCAGGACGACGATCTGTTTGACTGCTTTAACTACGGCGTCGCGCTTGGCCTTGGTAACGGAGAGGGGTTCTGATGCAGGACGACGACGATATTTGCATGGGCAGTAATGCTGGCGTCCTCAGTAAGATTCTGGAGGGCGGGAGCATTGAACCCGGCGCGCAGGCAGGGTACGAGCTCTGCAAGCTGATTTATTTGTTTCACCCGCTGGGCGGAAAGATGGTCGATCGCCCGATAAAACTGGCGATGTCAGAACCGCGCACGGTCCATGTTACGCGTGGACCTGAAAGGCGACTGCGTGAAGCTTTCGAGCGCGAGTGGAAAGCGATTAAAGCCGATCGCATCATTGCCAACACTGCGCGCCAGTCCCGCATTTACGGTGTAGGTGCGGTGGTGATGCTCATTGACGGCGAGCCAACGAACGAAGCTGCTGAGTTTGATACGCTATATAAAAAATCCATCACCTTCAACGTGCTGGATCCGATGAATACAGCTGGCTCTGTGGTACTCAATCAGGATCCTAATTCTGCTGATTTCCAGAAGGTGGGAAGTGTGACCGCCGCCGGGCAACCTTACCACCATAGCCGTTGCTGCGTGATGATGAATGAGGATCCTATTTATCTGGCTTACACGCCGTCATCCTTTGGTTTTGCCGGGCGCAGCGTTTATCAGCGTGCGCTCTATCCGCTGAAGTCATTCATTCAGTCGATGCGCGCTGATGACATGGTAACGATTAAAGCCGGACTGCTGGTGGCGTTTATCAAGCAGGCTAGCTCTATCGTTAACAACATGATGCAGAAAATGTCCGGTATTAAGCGCTGGATGTTGAAGCGTGGCGGAAACGGAGATGTGTTACAGGTCGGTGAGAATGACAAAATTGAATCGCTCGATATGCAGAACCTCGAAAAGCCACTGGATACCGCACGTAATCACATTCTGGCGAATATCGCTACGGCGGCAGACATGCCCGCCATTCTGCTTAACAGCGAGACATTCACACGCGGATTTGGTGAAGGTACCGAGGATGCAAAAGCGGTAGCGCAATACATTGATGACGTTCGCAAAGATCTTGAGCCGCTTTACGATTTCTTTGTGCGCATCGTGCAATACCGTGCCTGGTCCCGTGAATTTTTCGAAGCATTGAAAAACGACATGCCAGAGTACGAAAAAATCACCTGGGAGGCAGCATTCAATTCCTGGGTGAACAATTTCGACTACGTCTGGCCGTCAGCGCTGAAAGAGCCCGAAAGCGAAAAAGTCAAAGTTGATGAAACCCGCTTTAAGGCGATTACTGAGATGCTGAACGTGCTGCTGCCTCAGCTCACCAAAGATCCACAAAACAGGGCAACGCTCATCAAATGGGGCTGTGAAAACGCCAACATGAACGAAAACCTGTTTGCTGATCGGCTTGAGCTGGATTACGAACTGCTGGAGCAATGCCCTCCGGACCCACCTCCAACAGGCAACGATAACGAGGATAACTACGATGGCCTCATTCGTGAAAGAGCTGCGTGACGCCATTAAACATTTTCTGGAATACGGTTACAGCAGCGAAGAAAGCCTGATCATGTGGACTGAGCGCCTGCGCAATGCTACGGAAAACAAAGTTGATGGAAATGACCTGTACCGATACGTCAGCCGCCGGCTAACTGCAGCCTATGACCTAGAGATTGGACGGGAAAAAGCGCTGAAACGCCATATAGGTGTGAGTCGCTTCACTCTGAATTACCTTGAGCCGAAACTTCGTGCTGAGTTGGATCGACGGATCATGGCATCCACCGATCTGATAAAACTAAACCGTACGCAGGCCATCGATAAAACAATTCAGCGTTTCAGCGGGTGGGCAACCAGTATCCCGCCGATAAGCGAAATGAGCGCTGGCCTGTCGGCTTCTTCCCGGTCCGGTGTACTTGCTACCAGCCAGCACATAGCAAAATCTGCCCGCCAGATTGATTTTGAGCAGCGTCGGGTGATGGTCGATCAGACGCATAAGCTTATCGCCAACATAGATAACATCATTGCCACTGAGTGTGGGGCAATTGCTGCTGTCTGGCACAGCCACTGGCGACAGCCAAATTATGATTTCCGTGAACCTCATAAGGAACGTGATTTGCTGGTGTACGCCATTCGTGGCAACTGGGCGATAAAAAAGGGATTTATGAAGGTGGGGCCGGCTGGCTATCTCGATGAAATCACTCAACCGGGTGAAGAGGTATTTTGCCGATGCTACCTGACGTACATCTACAACGTCCGAAGCCTCCCTGATGAAATGAAAACCGAAAAATGGCGGAAATTCATTGAAGGCAACAAGTCGGTCGGTCGTCGTTCTGCAAACTTCGAGACCACAAAAAACGGAGGATAAGTGAAAACCTACGCTGCCGGGATCCTGTTTAAGTCTGGCGGGAAAATATTTCTGGTTAAGCGTGGGGATGATGGTTCGTGGGCGGTACCGGGCGGAAAACTCGAAGAGGGGGAGACGCCAGAATCCGCTGCAAGGCGTGAAGTGCTGGAAGAGTGCGGGTTTGATTATTCCGCGCCGCTGACGCCTCATACCCTGATTGATGGCTATGTCACCTACCTTGCTGATGATATTGAGCTATTCGACGCGGTTTTGAACGATGAAAATCAGGCTTGTGGCTGGTTTTCTCCAGATGAACTGCCCGATCAGCTTCATCCAGGTATGGTGTCGATGCTTGATGCCGAACCACTCAATGAAATGGATGTTGCCGGGCTTATTGCCGACGGGCAACTCACATCCCCGCAATTTTTCAGAAATATGTACCTGTGGGCGCTGCGTATCACTGGAACGGGTGTTACATGGCGATCCAAATTCAGGCAATACGCCTACCGCTCCCCTGAAAATTACCTGACGGATGAATTTCTTGCCCGGTGTTCTGGCCTGCCGGTTATCTGGTGGCATCCAGAAAAAAACACGCTGAATAGCGAAGAATTCGCCTCAAGGACGATCGGGACGATTACGTTTGCCTGGATAAAAGGTGATGAGGTGTGGGGAATGGCCCGCATTTACGACACCGACGCCGCCGCGAATCTTTCAACGCGGCAACTCAGTACATCCCCCACGGTGACGGGCGGCGATGACGTTCTGATCGACGTCGATGGCGAACCGCTACTGCTGGAAGGAACTCCTGTTTTACTGGATCACCTGGCTATTTGTGAGCAGGGCGTCTGGGACAAGCTGGGGGAACCGACGGGAGTTAAATCCGACACACTTTTGAACGAGGTCCAGAAAATGGATGAAGAAAAAGTATTAGCACTCATTAACCAGGCGCTGGACGCTCGCGAAGCCCGCGCAAAGGCCGATGCTGAGGAAAAAGCGAAAGCAGATGCCGAAGCAGCAGAAAAGGCTAAAGCTGATGAAGATGCTGCCCGTCTCAAGGAAGAGGAAGAAAGAGCGAAAGCAGATGCTGATGCGAAAGCCAAGGCAGATGCAGAAGCCGAAGAAAAGGCGAAAGCTGACGCTGAATTGGAAAAAATCCGTGCGGACATGGAAGAAATGAAAAGCCGTGTACCTCAGGAACTCAGCGACGAAGAACGTAACGAAATCGCTGATACCCAGTGCAAAGCAGACAGTGTATTTGCTTCTTTCGGGGAGCGTGCACCGCAACCAATGGCGGGTGAACGTGCGATGCCATACCGCCGCCGCATCATGACACGCCTGCAAAAATATTCTCCTGATTATAAAGAAGTGGATTTGCATGCCATTGCAGACAGTCAACTCCTGAGCATTGCGGAGAAAAAAATCTATGCCGATGCGCAGGCATCAGCGGCATCCAGTCTGGAACCCGGCGCAGGGTTGCGTGAAGTCATTCGCACCGACGCCACCGGGCGCCGTATCAGCACCTTTATCGGTGACCCGTCTGCGACGTGGGCTCCGTTCCAGGCAGTCAGCCGTAAGCTCGCTGGCATTAACCAGTAATCAACCGGAGAACAATAAACATGTCGAGCGTTCTGTCAGTAAACCCAATGCAGACCACAAATGCGCGCGGTACTTTCTACACGAAATCCGATGGTCTCATTCAGGGGGTTGCGCTGGATGATCCAGCTGCGCGCTATGCATTGGCGTCCGGTACCCTCTCCAGCGATGAAGTAAAACCTCTCTGGGGCGGTCTGGCTGTCAATGAACTGGTGCTGGGAGCATCTTCAGCACCACGAGGCAGCGTTATTAAGCGGGCAACCACTCTTTCTCAGTTGGTGGGGTTCTCTGTATTCAACCAGGCACACAATGGCCTGACCACTCCGCAATCGCCAGTACCCCTTTTCCTCAGCAACATGAGCGTGTCTTTCTATCGTCTTGGTTCCGGGATGCGTGTTCCGGTCAAGGCGTCTGATGCCGTGATCTCTCTGGCCAGCGCGGGGATTTCTGTTAATCAGCCGCTGGTGTGGAACTTTGCTGAGGACTGCCTCGATGTATTCAGCACAGTAGCGGCAGATGTGGCGACCACGGAAATCACATGGACTGCACCTACTGCCAATGCTGCAGGGTTCGCTACCGCGACGACTTCCAGCGCTCATGGGCTGAAAGTGGGCGGTTATGTGGATATTACTGGCGCGGCTCCGGCTGCATATAACGGCATCGTTCAGGTGCTCAGTGTTCCTACGGCAACCACATTCACCTTTACCCCGGTTTCAGTGCCTACGGGCAATGCAACCACTCAGGGAACGGTAGGGGCGGCAAAAGTGCAGGACGTCGCCCTTCCGGTAAAAATCATCGAAATGCAGATGGGTAACAGCAAAACCGTTTCTTACGATTCGGCGACGGGCTTTGCTACCTGGAACGACAGCGGAAACGCTGCGGTAATTCTGCTGTAATCAGGAGAGGCTAAGAGATGCCAGCTATTACACCCGCTTATCAAATTGTAAATCCGTCGTACATCATGCCGGAAATGATCCTGTCCTATCAGCAGGCATCCGGCGCGTTTTCCGTTATGGCCAGCGGTAACCCGCTGGTTCGTCTGTCTGACGGTGACCAGTACGTTTACATGAAACGCCTGGATATTCGTACTCAGGTTACCTCCAGCCAGTCTGGTAATGCCAACCAATTACCCTCCGTTGCACTGGATGCACGAATGGTTAGTACGCCAACGTATATGTTCCGCGCCCGCGCCATTTACGATCATCATGATATGGCCGCTGCGGGGAACTGGGGGATTGCATTGCCGGAAGCCCAGCGTCTCGGTACCCGCCAGGCAATTTTCCAGCAACTGCGAAATGCGCTGCTGTACGGTATGAACCCAGCAGGTGGTGAAGGGGTTCTGAATACCAACGGTGCGACCACTATTAGTCTTCCGGCAGACAGTGGCGGAAACACTACCGTCCTGACTTACGATCATGGCGAAATGGCTGTATTCCTGCTGGCACAGATTCAGGCAATCCGCACCCGCACTATGCAAATGGGCCGTCCATCGCGAATGGTTATTCTTGGCCCTCAGCGTACGCTGGGTACGATGGAGATGCAGCAGATTGTTCAGTTGACCAGCTACCAGCGTCCGGGCGGTGGTACGGCGACAGTTAAAGGTACCGTCGCTGGAGTTGCAGACGATGCAGACTGCGGCATTGACTGGGCGTACGACGATACATTAATCGGAGCCGGAGCAAATGGCACTGATGCAGTAATTATCGCCATGCCTGAAGTTGAACGGCCGGAGGTAAACGCGAAAATCAACACTAACGAATTCGCTAAACTCAGCCCGTCGCTGGAAGCGACATCACTAATGCTGTGTGACATGCCTGCACCGCGAGAAATCCCAACTCCGATTGCGGGCGGTGCGATCGACGTACTTTCCGAACTGCGCTCCACTTCCGGCTGGGTGCTTCGTCCTGAGGCACTGACCATCATTTCGATGAAATACAGCAATTAATTTCCCCTCGCAGATTTCCCTGCGTACCTGGTGGTGCGCGGGGATTTTTATACCCAGGAGTACACATGAAACTGTATATCGCTAATACCACCAAACAGCGTCACGATTTCGCCTATCGCAAACCTGAAACTGGTCGTCTCGTGTATCACCCGATTAATGCTGGTTCCCAGGCTGTCGTTATTGATGGAACACGCGCAGAGATCGACCTCATTATTCAGCAGCACGCTGAGTACGGCCTGATTGATGCGACAAAAATTGACCAGAACCGTATTTATATCGGGCTGTGTTACAGCATTGATAAACCCGTGGCGTCAAAAGTGATCGAAAAAGCCATGCGGGATAACGATAGTCATCTGAATCGTGCAGCTCATGACCGCCGGCAGGCGTCTGTACTGGCAACAGACAGCGCGCTCAGTGAACAAGACAACGGCTATCGGGGAGAGTTGGAGGTGAGCGCAGAGCAACGCCTGAACGCTACGGATGATAAAGATGAAACCGAATTCGTTGATGAAACACTGGCGGTGAGTGCGGGATCCAAAAAGAAAAATAAGTGAGGAACGCCATGCCTGATCTGGCCGGATTTATCCTGTTTATTCGCAATACGATGGGCGTAAATGTCGATGATTTACCCGATGATGCCCCCGCTATTTACCTTACCTGGTCAATGTCGCTGGACTGGGTGAACCGCCAGATTGCGTGTATCAGCCCAGTTCTTTATTCGCAGGCGGTTTATAACCTCGCGGCTTCCTTCCTGATTAACTTCGGTCCCGAGGATGTTTTCGGCCCTGTACGTGAAAAACTGGGTATTAATAATTTCACTGCCGGTGTTATCAGTGCTTCCGCTGATGAGTCAACCAGCCAGACCCGCGTAGTCAGCGACGCGCTAAAAAATCTTTCTCTTGCTGACCTCCAACAACTCAAAGATCCATACGGTCGTTGGTACCTGGCAATCGCTCAGCAATATGGTGATTTGTGGGGGCTTACATGAAACTTCACCTGGGCGTGATGGATATACCCTACGAAAACGAGAATACGACCACCGGAGATGTGGCCGAAATTCTTGAGGGAAAATATCACATTATGCAGACGTTCTTTGATCGGCATGGTGAGGAGATTGCTCAACTGATGAGTAATGACCTTGCTGCAGGCCTTGAGAACTTGCTGGCAGGTGCGCCGCCTCCCTCCGACCCTTTTGCGGAATCAATGTCGCAGGTTCATCACCTTTTTGTCGCTTTTCTCGATAACGCCGAAATGAATGGTACCGAAGGTGTCCCGACAGCCCGGGCGCTTGAAGGAATCAGCAAACGTTTCAAAAACAAGAAAGGGGAGCCGCGCCCCTCTTTCATCGATACGGGAATGTTTCAGGCCTCTATGCGGGCCTGGGTAAGCGGGGTGTTGAATGCCTTCCCTCAGTGAGCTATCTCAGGCAAAAACGGAGCTTAATGCTTCGCTGGTTCAGGGGCTGGAGGATTTAAGCCGTTCGGCCTCAGTGACCTTTACAAAATATGTTCGTAAGGTGTTGCCGTTAGATGGGTTCGTTTTCTGGGTTAAGGCTTCGATTCTTGCAAATGACCCTGGTAGCGAACCCGACCTTAAAGACGTCAAAGGTTACCTGCATCTGACGACGGAAAGCATCCAGGATGAGGAGCAGCTCTACGATAAAAATGTGGTCACGTTCACAGCTCAGGCTGACATTGATCCGTTCAACGATATCGGTTCTGAGGTGCTGTACATAGGTGAGTTTTACGGCATCAAGTTTGCGTTTTCCCGGCGCTCCGGGCTGAACGAACCTGCCAATATTTACCATTACACCGGGAATGCGATTTATCCCCACATGCTGTCACAGATAGTTGACTCGCCTGACGATATTGATCTTGCGGATGTGGTGGTTTCTAACTCGTTACCGATCTGGCTCACCCTGAGCCAATTCATGCCGATGTATCCGGCAAAACTATCTTTGCAGAACCTTTCCCCGCCGTATGCAACAGTGAAGTGCAGCAACACCACGCCGATCGCAGGGAGCTTTTATCTCGATGAGCGGCAGAACCAGTATCAGCTGGTTTCTGAGGATGTGACGATCTCCATCACTGGACTGCGTAATGCCAATGTTGAGGATTTTTTGCGTTACGTTCACGACTACACCATGAGCGATACCGCTGAAATGGGGGTGATGAATATCCCGGTTGTTCAGGATGAACGCGTAACGCAGAACGAGCTGAATATCATCGCCATGCGTAAAACCATCAAATTCAAAGTTAACTACTACCAGCAGCGGATGAGGAACGTCGCCCGTAAGCTGATCACGTCTGCAATTCCGTCCATTTACGTGGAGAAATAATGTAATGGCAATTGTTAATATTAAGGTGTCGGTGAAGAACCCGCCAAAGCCGTCGAACCTGCTTAAATCCGGTGCGCTGGTCTCTACCGGCGGCACGACGCTGACGCCTGGCAGTTTTCAGCTGCTGACCTCGAAAGACGATCTGAAATCGCTCATTTCCCCGGCTAAAACTATCTCAGCCATTGTCTGGGCAACCAATACCGTTACTGTCACGCTGGTCGAATCGCATGGTTGGACTGATGGCGATGAGATTCCTGTCATTATTGCCGGGGTTGCACCGACAGGTTACAACGGGGCGTTTACAGCTACGGTGACCGACGATAAAACCCTGACCTATGCGCTGAGCTCAGATCCGGGTACGGCTACCACAATGGGGACCGTCACCGCCGTTGCTGCGGGTGAAATCCAGCAGATGAATACCACGTACTGGGCCCAGGGAACCAACCGGGCGGTATATGTTCTGGAACTGGGGGAATTGAGCGTTCCTGCTGCCGTTGCGGCGCTGAGCAACTTCATTGATGAAGATATTGCCTTGGGCAATACGTACCAGAAAATCTTCTCGTACCTTGTGCCGCGTGAGTGGGGTGATGAACCCACATTTAAAACCCTGACCGGGCTTTATACCTCCCCTGAATCAATGGTGTATTTTTTCGTTACCACGACGATTGCAACCTATGACGACTGGGTGGCGACCAAAAACAAATCTGTTTTTGCCGGGGTGGAATCGCCGGATATTCCTGCCAGTGAGTTTGCCTTGGCGGCTCCATTCCAGTCATCGCTTTCGAATGATCCTGGGTCTTCAAGCATGGTTCCTCCGATGGCCTGGCGATTCATGTACGGCGTTACTGATTACCCACCAGCCGGAAACGGTACTTTACTGAAAAAGCTGCAGAACGACAGTGTGAACTATATCGGGACAGCGGCAGAGGGTGGACTCAGCAATAAAATGCTGGTGGCTGGGCACATGCTGGATGGCAAGCCGTTCAACTACTGGTATTCCGTAGCCTGGTGCGCCATTAACCTTGAGCTGGACTTGGCGAACGAGGTGATCAATGGCTCGAACACTACCGTGAATCCACTTTATTACGACCAGAAAGGTATCGAACGACTTCAGCGACGCGGCCTTAAAACGCTTCGTTCTGGTATCAGTTATGGACTGATCCTCGGGCAGGTTATTGATACAAATCTGACGCAGGACGCTTTCAATGAGGAGTATGAGAAGGGGACCTATTCGGGTAGTGCCGTCATTAACGCAGTTCCGTTCGATAACTATACCAGTCTTAATCCATCAGCCTACGATGAGGGGGATTATGGGGGCCTGAGCGCCGTCATTACGCCGAAACGCGGCTTTGAATCCATCACGTTTAATCTCACCGTAACCAATTTTGTGGGGGCGTAATAAATGCCAAATCCATTAGTACCACAGGGATTTCTCAACCGGGTTCGCGGGGCGGTGACCGTCACCGATAACCCGGCACTGAATGTCAGCGCGTCCTATCTCGGAAAAGAGGGGATCAGCATGCGGCCAGATACGGCCGCAACGGATATTTTACCCACGCTCACCGGGACCGTTGGCAGCCAGGCACCATATCAACAGGTAACACTGACAATTCATCTGCTGAAAACACAAGGGCTGGGAGCCAGCTATCAAAAGCAGTTTGCTACCGATACCGCGCTGGGCGAAGTGGTGGTGACGCCGGACACGACTACGTTCGGCAACTACACCGTGCTGAACTGCTATCTGGTCAATTTTAACGAGTTGCAGCTCAACGGTATGGATGCGGGCTACGTGGTTACGCTGTCCGGGTACCTGATCACCAACGATAAAATGTGGGATTAATTGCCGTGAAAATTGATAAAAAACTGAATTTCGTCAGCACGATCACTCGCGACGATGGCTCTATGGTTTACCTGCACGTGGTTCCGCTTCCTTATGAAGTGGTTGAGCAAAACTGCGTGCTGCTGGGCAACCTGTTCAATAACTTTTTCACCCTTGTTGGCTCGGTTGGTGCGCCGCGTGTGGCTGCAATGATGCTACGAAAAATCATCAAATCACAGCAGGAGAAAGGGGACATTGCACCCGGTGCGCCGACGATCATCGATGATATTCAGCGTCTGACTACGGTTATCTGGAATGATAACGGGGTGTGGAAAACCTCCCCGCTGGAAGCTGCCTTTAAAAACGACCTCATTACTCCGGACGAATACCGGGAGATCGAGGGTGAAATCGTTTTTTTTATGGTGAGCTCTGCTATTCAGAAAGCGAACCTTGTGGCGGGCACGATGGGGCACGCACTCAAAATGTACAGTGGGCAACTCGTCTCATTGGGCGCTACGGCGTATCGCGATTCTTTGCTGAAGTCGAAAACGGATACTGCTACCCCGACCCCGGAAGCCCCGCAGGAACTATCACACATACCCTCCTGACCTGGGCGTCCTGTGAAGGGTTCGCCGAACTCTGCCGGGAGCTGGACTGTGGCGACTACAAAAGCCCGCTCCACTTCCGGCAGCGGTTCATTCTCGAAGAGATAAGGAAAAAGGGCTATTTCAATGGTGGCTAAATCCGTTGTTGAAATTGATGTTCAGGATGAAAAATTTCAGTCATTTCTGGAAAAATTCAACGAATATCAAAAAGCGCTTGAGGAGTTACCCGAGCAGTGGCGCGGTGCCGTTCATGGACTGAGTGAAACAGCGAAGGAAACGGAACGTGTTCGTGGCAGTACCGAGGCGATAACGCAGGCCTTCACTGACGGTGTGGCCGCAATTGCCTCCGTCAATGATGGGCTGGACAGGCTGAACGGCAATCTGGAAAAGGCCAACAAATCCCAGACGGCGCTCAACAAAAAAACCAGCGGTGTTCGTAACTTCCTGAACAAAGCCAGCAAGGATGCTAAATCCCTCGCTGGTCACATCAAGGATGCCACCACCAGCCTGTTATCCTGGGGGACAGTGCTGGGGCTATTTACCGGGCTGGCTGGCGCCGGTGGGTTATGGGGGATGAATCGCCTTGCGGGTACTGCCTCTGCACAGCGGTTTACGGCTATGGGGCTGGGTACGACCGCTGGCGGTCTTAATTCTGCCGCCATCAATTATCAGAAGGTACTGGGTAATCCTGTCGGTACACTCGGTGCTATCCGGGATTCGCAACTGGACCTCAGCAAGCGCTGGCAGTTTAACGCGATGGGTGTTAACCCCAATCAGGATCCGGCAACGTTATTGCCTCAGATGATTAAGTCTGCCCGCGATATTTTTGTGCGCAATGGCAGTACTCAGCAAGGGGCCGAGGCCTACGGTCTAACCAACTACTTCACTCTCGACGATCTGAATCGCTTTAAAAACATGAGCGATGCAGAAATCGATGCGATGACAAAACAGGCCCAGAAGGATACTCAGAGGCTACAGATTACCGATCAACAGCTGAAGCAATGGCAGGATTTCAATGTTCAGCTTGACCGCAGCAAAGTCAGTATCGGCAATACCTTTATCCGGGGGCTCGCTCCTCTGGCGCCAGAGCTGGGAAAACTGTCGGATGCATTTTCAGGTGCGATCGAAACGGTTCTGAAATCCCCGGAACTGGGAAAATGGATTGATGGCCTGTCGGAGGGGATCCGTAGCTTTGGGAATTATCTCGCCTCACCCGAATTTAAAAATGATGTAGCGGCCTTTATGACAGGTGTTGAGCGGCTGGCGACGGTTATTGGGAAGGTTATCGACTGGATAGCCGGTAAATCCGATATTTCTGTTGATGATGTGAAATCTCACTCCTCAATACTCAGTAATGAGCCAGTAACAGACACTACAACCGGGAAAAGTTATGTGAAAGGCGGTCAGAACGATCCGGCCGTCTGGTCATGGCTGAAATCAGCCGGTCGTTCGCTCAATAAAATAACAGGAACGGCACCTTCAGAGTATGACGAGTATTTTGAAGAGGCTGCTAAAAAGTACAATCTTGACCCCAAAATACTTAAGGCCACAGCCGCGGCGGAGTCATCGTGGGATCAGAATGCTAAAGGTCCGGTAACCCGTTCCGGACAACAGGCTCAGGGGTTGATGCAGGTTATGCCGGCTAATTTCCAGCCAGGAGAAAACCCATGGGATCCACGCGATAACATAATGGCTGGTGCGCGTGTTATGTCCTGGGCTAAAAGTCAGGCTGGAGGTGATACAGAAGAAATGTTGCGCTGGTACAACGGCGGCAAAAACAGGGGCAGCAAAGAGAATCGCGAATATGCAGGCCGGGTTAACGAACAATACCGGAAAATTTACGGTACTGAGATGCCAGGCTCCAGCCAGAACACTCCGGCAGCTCAGGGTATGCCTCCTCAGCGAAACGCAGAAGATACGCAGCTTTTGCGACAAATAGCAGAAAACCAGCGGCGCGGTAATTCTCAGGGGGTAGTGATTTACAACAATACGGGAGGTAGTGCCGTGGTTTCCAGCACGCAACTCGGAGGATTTGGCTGATGGCATTTACTCGCGAACTCTACAAACTCGGTTTTGAAATTTCCCCGGTGATCCTCTGTGACGGTATTGCGCAGAGCATTCCCGGAGGGATGCTACCGATTGTGGCGCTGACCCAGAGTGCCAGTTTTGTTACCGGGTTGCTGGGCGGCGCAATGGATCTCACCGACCTGGATAAGTATTTTTGCCACTGGCGAGCGGCGCAAGGTGCGACGATGATTGATTATGATATCGGTCGCTATCCTTTCGCTAACCAGGCCGTTGCCGCGAACGCGCTGCTTGCTCAGCCGCTACGCGTTACTATGTTGATGGATGCGCCCGTGAACGATAATACGGGCGCTATGACTAAACTGGTCACGCTCAGCGCGCTACAGGCTGTACTGCAGGCGCATGCGAACCTTGGCGGGACGTACATAGTTGCAACGCCAGCCATTATTTACAACAGTTGCATACTGAAGACTGTGCGAGATGTGACCGGATCTAATGATCCGTTGCCACAGCGGCAATGGTTGTGGGATTTCGAGCAACCGCTTATCACCGAAACAGGCGCAGATCAGGCTATCAACAGCTACCTGAGCAAGATTGATAATGGTGATAAAACGACGGAAAGCGCCTGGACGAATACCCTTTCTGCAATCGGTAACACTTCACTCGGTAGCAGTGTATCCGGGGCAGTCATCGGACTGATCGGTAAATTAAGTGGGGCATTTGGCCTATGAGTACAGCAATCTATCCTTTCTCAGGTAATGAGCAAAAGAGCATGATTTTTACGCCTGTGCTTGATGGTGAGGTTTATAACTGCCAGACGAAATGGAATATAGCAGCCCAGCGTTGGTATCTGAATATTACTGATAACTCTGGAAACAGACAGTTGACCATTCCTATCGTAGCGTCTCCGGTTGGGTACGATATTAATCTGCTTGTCGGAGCGTTCAATATTTCAAAAATGGTCTGGCGATACTCAAAGGGGCAAATAGAGGTCATTAACTGATGCGTTATTATGATATCCAGATTTTTACCCCTCCTGATGCAAACGGTACCCCCGGAAAACTCTTCAAACAATATTCCAGTCTGAAAAACGGTGTTTTCAACCCCGGTAATTTAATGATTGAGTTTGACCTGCTGCGGTTTGGTGAATCTACACCAAAAGGCCAGAGCACAATCACCATCTGGGGAATAAGCCCGCAGGATATGCAGCAGGCCAGGCAGAATATGTTTGGCATGACGATCAAAATGTGGGTGGGTATGTCGAAAGGGCTCCCACTGGCTAAACCGGGGCAAAAGGGACTGGTGCTTGAGGGAACCATCTGGCAGGTTCTGGGCAACTGGCAGGGAACTGAGTTGCGAATGGATCTTATCGTTACTGCGGGTGCGGTTTCGAGTGTAACGCCTGAACCGCTTGCGCCGATTAATTTAACACTTCCATGGAATAAGGGGATAAAACTCTCGGTAGCGCTTACTCAGTGTTTTCAGAATATGGGTGGGGATTATCGTTTTTCTATCAGCGTTAGCGACAGGTTAATAAATAACTACGATAGTGGAATGTTTTGTGGAAGTCTGTCTGAGCTCGCGCAGCGGTTAAATACGCTGAGTAAAAGCATTATCAAAGACAGCAATTATTCAGGTGTGGAAATTACCATGGTGAATGGTAAAGAGATCCGCGTGTTCGATAATGATTTTGACAACCACCAGGATAAAGACTCAAACAAAAGTGCATCGTACAGAAGCAAAAACCCTACACAAATAGTATTTACCGATCTGGTCGGCCAGCCGACGTGGGTGCAATTCGGTACGGTCTCCATTCCCTGTGTTATGCGTAGCGATATTCAGGTAGGGGATTACATCCGGATGCCGCCGAAAATGCGGCCGATGATCCAGGCGTCATCATATTCTCAGTTTCGCGATGATTCCGCCTTTACTGGCGACTTTCTGGTGTCATCGGTCCGTTTAATTGGAAACAGCAGGCAACCGGACGCTAACAGTTGGATCACGTTGCTCGAAGCTCACCCTACTGGAGGAGTTGCCGCATCATGAGCGTAAATCAAAAAATGAACTTTGGCGGAAATATGAATAATTTCGCCGAAAGTAAAATTGCCAATGCGATGCAGATGGCAGGTAAGGTGTTACCGGCAACCGTGGTAGCTCGGGATGGACACATGATCACCGTCTCCTTTCTTCTGCGAAACATCCCCTATGTTCTGCCTCAGCTAACGATCCCTTTGTTTGGACCAGAATATATTCGTTATCCAATGCGCAAGGGTAGCAAAGGTATCGTTATTCCTGCTGATACCTATCTGGGTGGGGCCAGTGGTCTCGGCGGTGGAACAGCTGACCTGACACCTCCGGCAAACCTCAGCGCATTGGTATTTTTGCCCATCAGCAATACGGAGTGGCAGGACGTTGATTACGACGTTCTGACTCTTTACGGACCCGAGGGGGTCACGCTTCGGGATTCTGGCAGTAACACGACTTTTCTGCTCACCCCCGAGAGCATCACCATTGTTACTCCTACACAATTTAAGGTAACGGTCGGAGGAACTGTGCTGACTCTGACAGATGGTATGTGGAGCCTGACTGGTCAGACAGGGAAGTTGCAGGATGGAGCAGCCAGCACAAGCCCGGCGATCATGCATGAGGGCTGGAAACAACTTCTGCAATGGTTGAATTCACACCGACACTCCAACGGCAACAACGGGCAGAACACCGGAGGGCCAACGTCACAATTCAACGGGAGTATTACCGAATGAGGACATACGGACGAGATAAAGACGGGAAGTGGATTACGGTCACGACAGACGAAAACGGGTTCAACGATTCGGTGTATCTCACGACGCTGGTGCAGAACCTGAGGCTGGCGCCGCAGGAGTCTCCATTCTTCGCTAATCACGGTATACCGGCTAACGGTTCAGTTATTCAGCAGATACTGCCGACCTTCTACGTTAACCGACTACAGCAGCAGTTCAGCCCGTATTTTTCCTCTCTGCAGATCGCGCTGACGGAAACCGATCCTCCGGTATACAGCATTTCTGCGATTACCAACTCAGGCTCTAAAATTGTCACGCAGGTATATGTATGAGCGATTTACCCGTTAGTTACACCATTTCTGGCCCGGTGCCTCAGACGACTGATGCGCTACGTCAGCAGGTTATCAATACGGCCACCGCACTATCGCCGGGGATAACCACAGATTTACCCGGTTCTTTGATTGATGACATGGTGGGTACCAGCGTCGGTGCGCTGGTGGTTTGTGACCAGGCTCGCGTTGATTTGATTAACTCCTGCAGTCCGTACAGCGCCAATATTCACCTGCTGGCACAGCTGGGGGCGATTTACGGCATTCCACGCGGAGAGGGTACCAATACTTCCGTTTACGTTGTCTTTATGGGGCCACCGGGGTTTCCGATCCCAAAGGGGTTCACTGTCGGCGATGGAAGTTACACCTACACGGTGCAGCGTGATACGGTGATCCCTGAGAGCGGCCAGACAGCCCCTGTGTATTGCCTGGCAACCATGGAGGGAACCTGGGCTGTTCCTGCTGGCTCCGTTAACCAGATTAAAACCTCGGTGCCGAGTGGCTACGAGGTAACCTGTACCAATCTCACTGCGGGGCTACCCGGAGCGGCAGAGCAAAACTACGCATCATATCGCGCGCAGGTTATGCAGGCTGGGATGTTCGGCGTACAGGGAACTCCAGACTGTTATCGTACCGAGCTGAAGCTGGTCTATGGTGTGCAGGAAAACCTGCTCTCGTACAGACAGGCAACCTTAGGGCGCTGGGTTGCGGTTGTCGGCGGTGGTGACCCCTATGAAGTGGCCTACGCCATTTACAAGGCAGTGCCGGATATCTCCATTCTGACCAATGATGTTTCGAACCCATCCGGCGCGCCGGTGGAGAAGAAGACCATCGCGATCACTGTTTATCCGGACGTGTATCAGGTGCCGTTTGTGGTTCCTTCCTCGCAGAACGCGACAATCCTGATCACCTGGAACACTGCCTCCACTACCTACATCGATCCGGATGGAATAGCAAAAGCGGTACAACAAAACATCGCTGACTATATCAATGCAATTGCAGTAGGACAGCCTATAAATATTTTCGAGGTTCAGGATATCTTCCTTAGTTCGGTGTCGGGTCTGGTTGCGCCTTCCCTGGTATCGATGATCGATGTTCAGGTCGGCATCAATGGCGTCATCAAGCCGCCTAGTGCAGGTTCAAGCCTTGTTTACGGTGACACGTACGCCTATTTCTCCACTTCAGCTGCTCAAATTCAGGTTAAGCAATATGCAGGCTCTAATTGAAAAGATTATTCCAGCTTATCCTTACACTCAGTATAACGACGACCCCAACATTACCGCCTTCTTTGATGCCTTTAATTCACTGGCTCAGGCCAATCTTGATTATCTGAATGCGCTAAATCTTCCGTGCTGGACCTCGCCGAGCATTACCGACGATCTGCTGGACTGGATTGCGCTGGGGATTTACGGGGAAAGTCGACCTTTACTCCAGATCTCAGAGGATGCGATTGCGCGCGGGGCGTATAACACGATTGAGTATAACGGCATCACTTATGCAGGCCTTAAAAATTACGTACCCGGTTCTGCTTCATATGTCCCTGACGATTACTTTAAGCGGATCCTGACCTGGAATTTTTACAAAGGTGACGGCTCGCATTTTTGTATTGAATGGTTGAAAAGGCGTCTTGCGCGGTTCATACACGGAGCCAACGGGATTGACCCTCCAGTTCAGGAAACTTTCGATATCAGTGTGACGCCAGATAAGGGCGTTTTTTCTATCACTATTCCGGATTACGGCGATGGTGTTGGTTATTTCCTAAAGGATGCGATCACCCAGCAACTGGTGAAACTGCCATTTATTTACACATTTACAGTAACGGTGGTTCAAAAATGATTACTGGATTCGGTAATAACGTCATTTCATCTCTGGCAGCAGATATTACTGCCGGGCAGACAACGATTCAGGTGATGCCCGGTACCGGGGCGAAATTTGCAGGCCTACTTAATTACGATTACGCCAATGCTTCTAACCCTTTGCAAACGTATGCCAAAATCACTCTGACGGATGCAAAAGAAACGGTTTTCGAAATCTGCCATCTGATTTCGGTCAATAATGATGTGTTGACGGTGGTGCGCGGGCAAGAGGGCACCACAGCGAAAGGGTGGGCACTGAATGACGTGATCGCCAACTTTGCTACCCGTGGCTCAGAAAACCAGTTCGTTCAGATTGAGCAGCTTCAGAGCGGGCATTATATTTCCGGAGTTGCAGGCGGTACCGCTAATGCGCTGACGCTGGAACTTCCGGCCACATACTTTGTGAATGGCTCTACTGACTGGACGTTGCGTACACCGATTGTCGTTTATCCAAACCAGAACAATACCGGCGCTGCAACCTTGCAACTGACGATGGGCGGGCGCGTTCTCGGTACGTTTAAGCTCTACAAAGGGAATAAAGCGGAACTGGTAGCGAACGACATCCTAAAAGATGTCGCTCTGGTGTGTTTACTGGACAATACCAAATCGTTTTTTAACGTATCAAATCCCGGTGCAATTTATGCGGGGCTGGGAACGGCGGCTTTTTGTGATGTAACGACATCAACAACGGACAAAACTCCTGGTCGTGTCCTGACTGTGGGTTATCAGGGTATAGGCGGTAATGCTGCCCCACTGATAAATGGCGATTTTAATCAACTATCCCCATCAGGATTTATTAATGGACAGACTAACGGCCCCAGTAACCCGACTCTGTATATGGGGTTTAACGTTCGTCATGCAAATGCATACCAATTTACCCTGGTTGGGCGGCAACAGCGTTATTTTGCACAATGTTGTGAAGCTGGAGTATTTAAAGGTTGGGACGAGTTCTATACAACTGCACATAAACCAACTGCTGCTGATGTCGGGGCACTGCCAATAACAGGAGGGAATTTACTCGGAGCGCTGCGCTTTTTATCCCCGGATGCAAGACCCAATACTAACTGCATGATAGCCAACGATGACGCCAGCGGCATTCTGGCCTGTCAGTACGGCTATTATCAGGACAGATTTGATATTCATTTTTATGATGAAAAAGGTGCGTTGGAATCAAATCCTGTATCCATAGGGCGTAATGGTAATACGACAGTTCTCGGGAATTTGTCAGGCCGCGCTGTTTATGAAGGTAACACTCGCGTTTATTCACCCAACAACCCGCAGCCCATAAATTTATCAGGTTATGCAACACAAAGCTGGGTGTTACAGAACTTCGTACAGAGTATCGACCTTACAGCACCTACTGAAATCGGGTTCCGGGATGGAAATGGATATACGCGAGCAACAGATGGTGCAGCCATGTACAACTTTAAAATGGTTGGTGGGAGCAGTAACGTTGGTAATTATATTATTCGCTATACAAGAAGACTTGTGAATAACGTCTGGTATGTACTTAATTAATTCAACAGGATATAAACATGCAGAGTTTTGGAAAATTCACTCCTTACACACCTGAGACAACGGAAAGACCAAGGTATATAGACGGTGAAAGCGTAATGTTTTTACATGACGAAAAAGGCAATGACTGGTATGACGTCAGAGAATTATTTGACGAATCCACCACGCTTAAAATTGGTTATGACGATGACGGAAGGGTGAAAACATTCACGACAAATATTCATGCGTTTTTTCCGGCCAATCTGAGCGCGGTGGAACTTCCTGCTACGAAGGCCAATTTATCCGTAACGCTGGGTGATGACTGGTTTTACAAGGACGGGAAATTACAGCAAATACGTGACTACCAGGCTATTGCTGTAGCAGAACGTGACAGTCGTATGACTGAGGCCACAAAACGCATCAATTGGTTGGAGGCAGCGCAGGAGGATGGCGATATCACGTCTGAGGAGGAAACTGAACTGACAGCCTTACGGACTTATCGATCTGAGCTACGCCGGCTTGATTTGAGTCATATCACCGACATAGAGTCATACGATGGAATTGAATGGCCGAAGAAACCTGAATAGCCGCACACCTTGCAGGTTTATTTGAGGCGCAGTAGTGATGGTGTACACTGCGCTTATCGGTGCATATGCTTAGGAATGAAAAATGAATAAAATTGGTATAGTGGTTTTGTTGTCATTTTTTATGATCGGTTGTAGTGCTTGGGATAAAGGTAGAGCAAAAACAGTTGAGCAAAAGCGGGATTATCTATTGGAGTATGGCCCGCAGTACGTGCCAGGTTTTTTAGTTCCTCCATCATTGGTACATCAGCCTCCTCTAAGCGTTACTGTGTTACGAACTAAACTAGTTGATAATGGCGGGGAGACAAGTGAATTTCTCCACCGATTGGTTGATAAGTGCTTTGAATCTTCAGATAGGTATTGCACTGTTAGTCTGTATTATTCTGAGAACGAAAAGATAGAGAGTAAACGGCAGAAAATAGCTAATAAAAATAAACAAACATCAGTAAAAAAAGGAGACCTTTTCTTCTGTCGAATGAGGTTCAATCAGGCTAGTGGGCCAGTTGATACAAGTCGCATGAGAGTTCGAGTAAAGGACAACGTTGATTCCGTTGGTTTCCTTTTTCCTGACGATAAGCAGATTATCTCACCAAAATTAGAAGTTATTGATTCTGACTCAGGTGAGCGATATGGACGGGCAGCTGATGGCTCCATAACCGTATCGGCTAGTTATGATGGCCATGCTTACGCAATTCAAATATTTAATACTTTACCTGTAAGTCAATTTAACGGGGCGGTGGTAACACACACTTCGGCACTCGATTTTGCAGGCAGTATTGATGTATTTGATTGTAAAAAGGTTAAATAAAGCACATCTCAATATGATCAGAACCATAGAAATATATAGACATAAATGGTGCACATTGGCCTATATTACAATGATGTTGGTTCAGTGATAACAGAGCGAGAAACAGTTATGGATGAGGAAAAACAAGCCGTTTTTGACGATGTATGCAGGGTTATTGGACGTGCAGTCGTCATGCTAAAAGAAACTAATCAGCCAGTTACCAAAAACAGCATAAACCTGATGTTGCAAGTACACTCGGATCAGAGTGATGATGCGTATCTGTCAAGAATCTATGCTGTTGCAAAAGATGTAATGGAATAGGGTAATCTGTCCGTTTTTACTGGATTAGGTTTCCTGAGCGGCGTTCTATCCCCGCATTCATGTAGTCGATAGCCTTTTGAAGCTCTTCTATGAGTGCAACCGCCCGCGTACGAGAGATACAGATAAACTGGTCAGGAAACTCTTTAATTGGCCAGTTTGGTATACAGGCCATGTTATCTGTAAATGAAGCTGACAAGTAAACTTCATTAGTAAGAAGGGAATAGCCTACTTCAAAACTGGTGAGCTCGGGTAAGCTGCTAACGTTGGATTCTCTGTTTTTCATAGAGGGCCTCGATACTGTTTTTTTATACAGTCATTATGTTGAGTAGCAGATCATCAGTCAAGAAATTGTGCATAATTCAGAAGAATATCGATGGTTGTGTTATGTATAACATATTGTTTTTCATATGATTAATGTAATGCTGTTATTCTTTTTTATTGTGTTATCGCATTGATTTTAAAAAGTTATTTTTCGGTCTTGAAAACCGGCGACCCGAAAGGGTTCTAGAGTTCGAATCTCTACGCTTCCGCCAAATACGAAACCCAAGTCGTTATGCGACTTGGGTTTTTTCTTTTCTGCCAGTATCCAGTATGCCATTACCGTCTGGCTTGCGCTGGCTCAGTTGAGCAGGCATCGGACAGGTCACACCCCTTTCATCTTGCCGCCAGAGCTCCCGGATAGTGCCGGGCGATAATGTCGTTCAGCTTATCAACCAGTTCTGCTCGTCTGAACGTAATATGAGCCGTCCCCTTCTGAAAGTATTTGATTGAAAACATCTCGTCTTCGTAACGGTTGCTGTGCCGGTTTTCATGGATATGGTCGCTCAGCCGACGGGTAACGTCAGCGCGATTGTCGGGGACAGGCTGACCATCCATAAGCATCAGCATCCGCTCAAGATCAGCTAACCGAGCGCACTGCCGGCCCCAGTTAAGCCCAAATCCTCACCGGTCAAATTTGACCAGCCCCGTCACGATGATCTTCTTCCCAAATTTACATGGGCTATTGGTCTTAAAATCCCACGATAAGCCTTTGAACACATTTATCACACCGCGCTCAAACACCTCGCCTTTATTCAGATGTAGTTGCTCAAACGTGCTCAGGATATTCTCAGCGCTATCACCGATGAGCGACTGGTCCTTATCCATCAGGAAAATCAGGGGGTGTATGCCGCGCGTAACGCCGCACTGGCGATTCACAGTGGCGAATGGGGGGTGTTCCTGGATGCCGATGATCGGATAGCCGATGGTTTTCTGCGAGAACGGTTGCACACTGCCCGGGAAGCCCATGCTGATGTCGCCGTGTTCAATGGCTGGTGTGCCGACAGCACGGGTCAGCATCACGCCCCCGTGCACCGCAGACAGCCTTGCGGCCAGTCGCTCAACGGCTGGCAGTGGATACGTCATTGAAGGGTTACTGGCACTGGGGCGCAACAAAGGCCTGGCTGCTGGTTTACTTAACTGCGTGGAATACCTGTGAACCGGACCGGTACCTGCTCAGTCTGATTTGTACCGGTTGACGTACGCAATTGAACAGCTTAAATCGCAGGGCTGGATCACTGCGGTGGTGAGTGACGGGGAGTGGGATAATGACGCTCTTCTGGTTCAGGAATACAGCGATACGGATGCTCTGCTGGTAAGGAAGTCGGCGCTGACCGCTGGATTTTCGGCTGAGGGCAAGCTGATTGCACCGATTGAATTTCTTGTGACTGGCGATTTGTCATCGTGTATGGCGGTTTCCCAGGCCCGTGCACTCCTGGCCGTCATGCTGAAGCCTGACAGGATCGCCATACAGCCCTGACATTAAATGAAACACTCTCTTTCGGGACATAAAACCGATTATGTTCCTGACGCTTTCCTTATGGCTATTGCAGTGTTTCCCACATGAAGCAAGGCTATGACTTACTGCCCCCTTTTATTTCTTTCTGATCTAAAACCATTTCCTTGAAAGCGCATTGGTGTTTTTAACTTTCTTATATTGATGTAGATCAATTCAAGATCCATTTATCAATGATTATCCGTTCATTTTAACTACTGCGACATAAATGTTTGTTTTGTGTGTTGGTAATAGTCCATTTTACTGACATTTCAGCACTATTCACTATTAACATTTAGAGGAAAATTCCTAAGAATTTACTTAAAATAGATTAAAGATCTGTAAGTTTGATATATTGTCGATCATTGTTCTATTATCGCATGTAGAGAACTTTCGTTTGAAAGATGCACGCAGCGATAAACCGAGGGATGATGAGATGGCTGATAGTTTCCAGAATGAAGTGCCAAAGGCACGTATTAATCTAAAGCTTGACCTGCATACAGGGGGAGCCAGCAAGAAAACTGAGCTCCCTCTGAAATTACTGGTGGCGGGTGACTTCAGTAATGGTCAGGAATCTGCACCACTGTCTGAGCGCAAAAAAGTTAACTTGAACAAAAATAATTTCGACTCAGTTCTTTCCGAATATTCCCCAAAAGTCAATCTGACCGTTAAAAACACGCTCGCCAGTGATGGTAGCGAAGACAATATCAGTCTGATATTCCAGAGCATGAAAGATTTCACCCCGGAGCAGGTTTCCCGACAGATCCCTCAGCTGAAGGCAATGCTTTCCATGCGTAACCTGCTTCGCGATTTAAAAGCGAACCTGCTGGACAATCAGGCTTTCCGAAAGGAGCTGGAAAAAATTCTGCTCGACCCGGCGTTAAGCGCAGAACTCCGCTCAGAGCTGTCTGCTCTGGCACCTAAACAGCCATAACGGTCACGATGATTTAACGGATTAAAAAGGAAGATGCTGATGTCTGTAAAAAATGAGAATGCGACTGGTGGCGAAAGCGTGGTGCTGGAACGTCCTGCTGCGGGCGGGGTTTATGCGTCCCTGTTTGAAAAAATCAACCTGAACCCGGTCTCTGAGCTGAGTGCGCTGGATATCTGGCAGGACGCGCAGGCGATGTCGGATGCGACTGCAGATGAACGTTTAACGGCGGGGATGCAGGTATTTCTCGAATGCCTGACGAAAGCGGGCTCAAAAGTTGAAAAACTCGATAAAAACCTTATTGACCACCATATCGCAGAGCTGGACTACCAGATTAGCCGTCAGCTGGATGCGGTAATGCATAGCGAAGAATTCCAGGCGGTGGAGAGCCTGTGGCGCGGCGTGAAATCCCTGGTCGACAAAACTGATTTCCGTCAGAACGTGAAGGTTGAACTGCTGGATATGTCCAAAGAAGACCTGCGTCAGGACTTCGAAGACAGCCCGGAAATCATCCAGAGTGGACTGTATAAACATACATACATTGATGAGTATGACACCCCGGGCGGTGAACCGATTGCCGCGCTGATTTCTGCCTACGAGTTTGATGCGTCTGCGCAGGATGTCGCTCTGCTGCGCAATATTTCAAAAGTGTCTGCCGCAGCGCATATGCCGTTTATCGGCTCTGCCGGCCCGAAATTTTTCCTCAAGGATTCAATGGAGGAAGTGGCGGCCATCAAAGATATTGGTAACTACTTTGACCGTGCGGAGTACATCAAGTGGAAATCCTTCCGCGAGACGGACGATGCCCGCTATATCGGTCTGGTGATGCCGCGTGTACTGGGTCGTCTGCCTTATGGTCCGGACACCGTGCCAGTGCGCAGCTTCAACTATGTGGAAGAAGTGAAAGGTCCGGATCACGACAAATACCTGTGGACTAACGCCTCGTTTGCGTTCGCTTCTAATATGGTTCGCAGCTTCATCAACAACGGCTGGTGTGTGCAAATCCGTGGCCCGCAGGCCGGTGGTGCCGTGCAGGATCTGCCTATTCATCTGTACGATCTGGGCACCGGCAATCAGGTCAAGATCCCGTCAGAAGTGATGATCCCGGAAACCCGCGAATTTGAATTCGCCAATCTGGGCTTCATTCCGCTGTCGTACTACAAGAACCGCGACTACAGCTGCTTCTTCTCCGCCAACTCCACCCAAAAGCCAGCGATTTACGACACCGCGGATGCGACCGCCAACAGCCGTATCAATGCCCGTCTGCCGTACATTTTCCTGCTGTCGCGTATTGCACACTACCTGAAGCTTATCCAGCGCGAAAACATCGGCACTACCAAAGATCGTCGTCTGCTGGAGCTGGAGCTCAACACCTGGGTGCGCAGTCTGGTGACCGAAATGACCGATCCGGGCGACGAGCTGCAGGCCTCTCACCCGCTGCGTGATGCAAAAGTGGTGGTGGAAGACATCGAAGACAACCCGGGCTTCTTCCGCGTGAAGCTGTACGCCGTGCCGCACTTCCAGGTGGAAGGGATGGACGTCAACCTGTCACTGGTTTCCCAGATGCCGAAAGCCAAATCGTAAGGCGAGGGGAAATCAGGGATGAAAATTTACCGCCCGCTTTGGGAGGATGGGGCCGTTCTGGCTCCGCAACAGTTCCAGCAGCAGGCCCGCTGGAGTGAACACGTTGCCGACATGGTCGCCCGGATGGGTATTTCTCATCCTTGGGGCGTGGTGGCTGCAGAATTTGATGATGCTGCACTGGCGCTCTCACGCCTGAACGCCACCCGTCTGGTGGTACGCTTTCAGGACGGTACCCTCGTGGATACCGACCTGGCTGACACGCTTCCTCCGGTCTGTGATTTGTCTGTTGCCGCCGGCAGTGAAGCTGTTAACGTGGTTGTCGCGCTGCCGCTGCTGAGCGCCAGCGGTGGCAACCTCGATAACGGTCAGGACAGCGAGCGGCCGCGTCGCTGGAAAGCTGAGCGTGTCGTTGTGCAGGAACTGGCCGGCCATGAAAGCGGGGAACTCGCGATCCTGCGCCATGCGCTGACCCTGCGTCTGTCCAGCCAGGAAAACACGGCCTGGCTGACCTGTCCGGTCGCCCGTCTGGTGCGTAATGCTCAGGGGCTGTGGAGCAGGGACCCGGCTTTTATCCCACCGATGATGTCCGTTGGGGCCAGTCCGTGGCTTACCACCGAACTGGGTGACCTGCTGGTTCGTCTGCAGGCCCGTCGGCGTCGCCTGATGGCCATGCGCCGTGAAAGCAATGAGCGGATGGCTGACTTTGCGGTCGCGGATGTCTCCCTGTTCTGGCTGCTCAATGCCCTGAACAGTGCCGAGCCGGTGCTGACGGAACTGCTTCAGACGCCTGAGCGTCACCCGGAACTGCTGTACCGCGAACTGACCCGTCTGGCCGGCAGCCTGCTGACCTTCTCACTGGAGCACGACGCCGGCGATATTCCTGCTTATCAGCACGATGCACCGGAGCGGGTATTCCCGCCGCTGCTGGCACTGCTCGACAAGCTGCTGGAGGCGAGCCTGCCGTCGCGGGTGGTGAGTATCCACCTGGAGCACCAGGATCAGATCTGGAAAGGTGCCCTGCACGATGCGCGCCTGCGCGAAGGGGCAGACTTCTATCTCTCCGTACGCTCCTCCATGCCGAACCATGAACTTCAGACGAAATTCCCGCAGTTGTGTAAAGCGGGCAGCTTTGATGACGTCTCTGATGTGGTGAACGTGGCCCTGAGCGGAATGGTTATCAAACCGCTGACCCATGTTCCGGCCGCTATCCCGTTGCGCCTTGAGAACCAGTATTTCTCGCTGGATCTGAGTACTGAGGCGGCTCGCGCAATGCTTGAGATGGGCAGCAGCACCTTCTACACCCCGCGCTCACTGGGGGATGTGAATCTTGAACTCTTTGCGGTGCTGCGCTCATGAAGAAATCCGAACTCAGCCAGATAGAACGTATTTTCTACCCGGGCTGGCTGATGGCCAGCCAGCTGCGCGGCGGCCAGGAAGTCCGGGACGGGGAAGGGCTCTATCGCCGGGCCTGCCGTCTGGTGCAGGAGGCGAAAGCGGCGCTCACGGAGGCAGGTTACAGCGACATCAGTCGTGACCATATGGTGTATGCCCTGTGTGCACTGCTTGATGAGAGCGTGATGAACCGAGGAACCACCGATGATGGTTACCTGACCTGGCGTCGTGACCCGCTGCAGGCACACTTCTTTGGCACCCTCAATGCGGGTGAGGAGCTGTGGGAACGGATCCGTAACCTGCTGAAAGAAACCGCTCCTGACGCTGCTGTCCTGACCTGCATGTACCGGACCTTGCAACTGGGGTTCGTCGGTCAGTATCGCGCCCAGGATGATGAGCGCCGGGAAGATATCGTTCGCGCGCTCGCGGAACGGGTGCCGGCTTTCACGCTGGCACAGGACGCCCCCATTGTTGCCCGGGCATCACGCCTGCGCAGTGGTCGTCGCTGGTACTGGCTGACCTGGGTTGTGGCCGCTGTCGCCCTGGTGGCGCTCTGGTTCTTCCTTTCGTCTTCGCTTACCGAGCTGGTAAGCCAGACCGTCAGGCCGGGGTAAGCGATGCGGGATGCGTACCGAAGTCTGTTAACTGCCCTGGGTGCCGTACTGGCGCTGTGGCTCATTCTGGGATTCTGGCCACTATCGACAGGCAGCCGTGTGGCTCTCAGCCTGCTGATTGTTCTGGTGTCCGGAGTGATGTTCTGGCGTCAGCGTCGGGCTGCGCAGGCGCGGGCGAGCGCTGTCCGGGAAATTGTGGATGAAAACCTGCCGCCGGAAGATTTTCAGGGGGCGGTTATCCTCGTCTGTGGTGACAACGCCCCGCTGTTTGTGTCCGGTTCCCGTCACCGGGAAACCCGGCAGGGCTGGTATCTGTGGGTGAAGGATGCGGAACAACTGCCACTTCTGGCACAGCACCTGAGCCTGGTGCGCCCGGCCCTGGTGTCACAAATCTCCGTCATGCTGGCGGTGGTACCTGAACAGCACACCTCCTGCGATGATTTTACCCAGAATCTTCGGGGCTGGCAGCGGGCTGTCGTCCAGTGCAGTGCGGCATTTGGCACTCTCCCCCCGCTGTGGACTGTGACCTGGGTATCGCCTCCTGTGGCCTGCGTGGAGGCAGAGCCCGTCTGGTTTACCACGGTCAGCCAACGGAGCGGTATTCAGGTATATCAGCCCGGTCAGGGCAATGTGTCACTGACGGGGTGGACCCGGGAGACCGACTCAGACGGGCGTCTTTCGCGTCTGAGTCAGGGCCTGTGGCTGGACAGTCTGCTTACCTGGCAGAACAGCGCGGTGACTGACCTGCTGTCGGTACGACAGGGTGAGCTGCCGGTGATGAAACCCTGTGTGCAGGGCATGTGCATGGTGCCGGTGAGCGGTATCGCGGGCAATCTCTGGCAACAGCACATCACTTCCGTGACGGCGCTGCCACCGGATGCCGTTGTCACCACAGAGCCACTGCCGCTGCCTGAACTGCTGCTGCCGGCGTTGCCACGCCGGCGTGGTGTCAGCCGCAGAATGGTGTTCTGGGGCTATGCCGGATTACTGGGCGGGATTTTTCTGGCACTTGCCATGCTCGCGTCCTGGATGAACAACCAGCGCCTTATCCGTAATGTTGGCGATCACCTTGCATTGTATCACCAACTGACGGGTGAGCCTGTTGCACCGAAATTGCGAGCACAGCAGCGGCTGCGGGCTGATGGCGCATTGCTGGACGACTGGCAGCGCCGCGGGGAGCCACTGCGCTACCGCCTGGGTCTGTATCAGGGGCTGCGCCTGGTTCCGTCCGTTGAGGCCGCCGTCAGTGACTGGGCACCTCCGACACCGCCTCCACCGATCATTAAGAAAATCATTCAGGGTCCGAAAACCCTTCGTCTCGACAGCATGTCGCTGTTCGATTCCGGTAAATCCGACCTCAAGCCGGGCTCCACCAAAATGCTGGTGACCTCCCTGGTTGGCATCAAAGCTAAACCGGGCTGGCTGATTGTGGTGTCAGGTCACACCGACAACACCGGCAACCCGAAACTGAACCAGACGCTTTCATTGAAACGTGCCGAAGCGGTACGCAACTGGATGCGTGACACCGGCGATGTGCCGGAGAGCTGTTTTGCGGTGCAGGGCTATGGCGAAAGCCGCCCGATCGCAACGAACGACACCCCGGAAGGGCGCGCACTTAACCGTCGTGTCGAAATCAGTCTGGTACCGCAGGCCGATGCCTGTCAGATACCGGGCAATCCCCAGGCGTCATCGGATGATGGCGCAGATAAAACTGTAATGGAGTAAATCACATGGCAATTCCTGTTTATCTTTGGCTGAAAGACGACGGCGGCGCGGACATTAAAGGTTCTGTGGACGTTCAGGATCGTGAAGGCAGCATCGAGGTTGTCGCTCAGGAGCATAACCTGTACATCCCGACCGACAACAACACCGGCAAGCTGACCGGTACCCGTATCCACACCCCGTTCCTGTTCACCAAGGAAATCGACTCGTCCAGCCCGTACCTGTACAAGGCTGTGACCACCGGTCAGACCCTCAAGTCTGCGGAATTCAAGTGGTACAAAATCAACGACGCGGGTCAGGAAGTGGAGTACTTCAACACCAAACTGGAAAACGTGAAAGTGGTGAAAGTGAATCCTGAAATGTATGACATCAAGGATCCTTCTAAAGAGAAGCACAACCACCTTGAGCGCATTGAACTGCGCTACGAAAAAATCACCTGGACCTACAAAGACGGCAACATCATTCATTCCGATTCCTGGAACGAACGCGCCACCGCGTAAGCCTGATGCGGACAGGGTTTCCTGTCCGCATTTTTTTTGCTGAGAGCCTGTCTGAAACGGGTTTTCAGCAAAGAAACCACAAACTGCCAGCCTGACCGTATGCGCTTTGGTCCCCTTCACGGAAAACAGCGATGGGCGGTAGCGTGTCCAGGAACCGACAAAGAGAGAGATTCATGGAAAATCCAGCCATCCTGTTACGACGTCTGAACCCTTACTGTGCCCGTGCGATGGAAGGGGCGGCTTCGCTCTGTCAGACCCGCGCCCATGCAGAAATTCTGCCTGAGCACTGGCTGCTGAAACTGCTGGAGCAGGGCGAGGGCGACCTGACGGTGCTGGCGCGCCGTTATGAGTGGGATATGGATGCACTGTGGCAGGCGTTGCTCGGCTGGCTGGATAATCAACCGCGTTCGGTTCGCAGCCGCCCGCAGCTATCCGCGGATATTCAGAAACTGCTGCAGGAAGCCTGGCTACTGGCCTCCCTCGCTGGCGAAGAACACATCCGCAGCGTGCATCTGCTGATGGCGCTGACGGAAAATCCACGACTTGCTCACTGCGACGGTCTGTGGCCATTGCTGACCCTGGGGCAGAGCCAACTGGAACGCCTGCGCCCGCTGCTCGACGCGCAGTCCGATGAACGCCCGGAAGTACAGCAGGAAGCCGAACTGGCACAGAGCCATGGTGGAGAAGTGGAGTTCGTCGGGCGTCCTGTCGGCGCGAAGGTAAAAGAGGGGGAACTGACCCCGGCGCTGCAGAGCGCGCTGGATAAATTCACGCTCGACGTCACTGCCAAAGCGAAAGAGGGCAAGATTGACCCGGTGTTCGGCCGTGACACGGAAATCCGCCAGATGGTGGATATTCTCTCGCGGCGCCGCAAAAACAATCCGATCCTGGTCGGTGAACCGGGCGTCGGCAAAACCGCGCTGGTTGAAGGCCTGGCGCTGCGTATTGCAGAGGGCAACGTGCCTGAATCGCTCAAGCCAGTCATCCTGCGTACCCTTGACCTCGGCCTGCTGCAGGAGGGGGCGGGTGTGAAAGGTGAATTTGAACAACGTCTGAAAAATGTGATTGATGCGGTGCAGCATTCGCCCGTACCCATTCTGCTGTTTATCGATGAAGCACACACCATTATCGGCGCGGGCAACCAGGCGGGCGGCGCGGATGCGGCCAACCTGCTGAAACCGGCACTGGCCCGCGGTGAACTGCGCACCATCGCCGCCACTACCTGGTCTGAATACAAACAATATTTTGAACGTGATGCGGCTCTTGAGCGCCGCTTCCAGATGGTGAAAGTCGACGAGCCGGATGACGATACGGCCTGCCTGATGCTGCGTGGCCTGAAATCCCGTTATGCCGAACACCATGGCGTGCATATTACTGACGATGCGGTACGCGCCGCCGTCACGCTGTCCCGTCGTTACCTGACCGGACGCCAGCTACCGGACAAGGCCGTCGATTTACTCGATACGGCCAGCGCCCGCGTGCGCATGAGCCTCGACACCGTGCCGGAGCCGCTGACCCGTATTCGCGCGCTGATGACCTCGCTGGACATAGAGAAGCAGGCGCTGCTGGAAGATATCGCAGTCGGCAATCAGAGCCACGGCGAACGCCTGACCGCCATTGAGCAGGAAGAGAAGGACCTTATCGCTGAACTTGACGAACTGGAAGCCCGGTACGGCGAGGAGCTGAAACTCACCGAACAACTGCTGGAAAGCCGCCAGGACATCTCCCGCCAGAGTGAGACGCACGCGCTGCAACAGGCGCTGAACGGCATACAGCACAGCAACCCGCTGCTGTCGGTGGATGTGGACGTCCGCACCGTCGCCAATGTGATTGCCGACTGGACCGGCGTGCCGCTCTCTTCCCTGATGAAGGACGAGCAGACCGAACTGCTGACCCTGGAAAACGAAATTGGCAAACGTGTGGTGGGTCAGGATGTTTCTCTTAATGCCATTGCACAGCGTCTGCGTGCCGCCAAAACGGGCCTGACGTCAGAAAACGGTCCGCAGGGTGTGTTCCTGCTGGTCGGTCCAAGTGGTGTCGGCAAGACCGAAACCGCACTGGCGCTGGCGGATGTGCTGTACGGTGGCGAGAAGTCACTCATCACCATCAACCTGTCCGAGTACCAGGAGCCGCACACGGTGTCCCAGCTGAAAGGCTCGCCGCCGGGCTACGTCGGCTACGGTCAGGGCGGCATTCTGACCGAAGCGGTCCGCAAGCGCCCGTACAGCGTGGTGCTGCTCGATGAAGTGGAAAAGGCGCACCGCGACGTGATGAACCTGTTCTACCAGGTCTTCGACCGTGGCTTTATGCGCGACGGCGAAGGGCGCGAAATCGACTTCCGCAACACGGTTATTCTGATGACCTCGAACCTCGGCAGCGACCACATCATGCAGTTGCTGGACGAACAGCCGGAGGCCAGCGAAGGCGACCTGCAGGAACTGCTGCGCCCGACTCTGCGCAACCACTTCCAGCCGGCACTGCTGGCCCGTTTCCAGACGGTAATTTACCGTCCGCTGAATAAGGCCGCCATGCGCACCATAGTGGAAATGAAGCTGGCGCAGGTGAGCAAACGCCTCAACCGTCACTACGGCCTGACCACGAATATTGAAGAGAGTCTCTACGACGCGCTGACCGCCGCCTGCCTGCTGCCGGATACCGGGGCGCGTAACGTCGACAGCCTGCTCAATCAACAAATTCTGCCGGTGCTGAGCCAGCAACTGCTAAGCCATATGGCGGCAAAACAGAAACCACACTCCCTGACCCTCGGCTGTGGTGAGGAAGAAGGGATTGGGCTTGAATTTTCAGGCGCGGCTGAACGCTAACCCGGAGGCAGGGAATGACCATTTATGACCCCAATTCAGTCAGAAAACTGACCTCAGGGGAAATCGCCTTAGCCAGAACGGTATTTGGTAACCGGATCAATTACGAAAAGGTAAAAATCCATCGCGGTAGCTATCTGCCATTTGGGTTACAGGATGAACATACAGCCATGACGCCTAATGGTGAAATATATTTCAGGTATTGGTATCGCGATGACTTTTCAGAAAGCTTACCATTTTTGCGGCATTTATTTATTCACGAAATGAGTCATGTTTGGCATAGAGAGCGGGGAATGAACGTCATTGCCAGAGGCTTGATAAGCTGGCTGGTGAGCTATCGGTATACGCTCGATGGACGACTGTTGAGCGAATATTCAATGGAGCAGCAAGCACAAATCATTGCTGATAATTTTGCTTTGCAAAGTGAAGGGTATTATGGCTGGTTAAAACTGAGGATTGACCATAGTATAACTTTGGATGGTGATATTTCTGAATCTGTCATTAAGCAAGGATATAAAAACGCGTTAAGAGGTTTTCCATGGTAACTACGAACATTTTTCGGGTTCTGCGTGCAAGCCTGCTTGCTGTTATATGTTTGCAAACTTTAACAGGATGTCCGGGGCCTGGCGACAGACTGCTGCCAGATGAAGAGGGGCATATCATTGTTAATGATGGGAGTGTTTGCTTCTCTGTCAATGGTGGCGATGACTATGTATTAAAGTACATATCTATTAACCCTCGGGGAACAAAATCAAAAGATGAAAAAATAATATTTAGCCCACAGTTACGGATAAGTAATGAATTACTTTGCATTCCACCATCTTTTTATAATTTTAATAAAGATGGTCAGTATTTCATTCAAGCAAGCTTTGCCTCATTAAGGCATGAGGACCGTCCTCGACGTATTGTTTCAGCACTTGAAGTGAGTAAAGGGGGGGTTCATAACATACGACCCAACGATATGGAGATCCTAAGGCCGTATGATGAAATGATAAAGAATTGATGAATGCCAGTCTCGGGAAGTAAGTAATTTTCTTTAGCATGAACAATTTTGTAATGCCTGAATAATTGATTAGAGCCCTCGTTGCGCTGTTGGGGCTGGAATTGTAATAACTTTTTCGTACTCGCTGAGTACCCCTGATTAAATCTGCTACTTGCCCTTCGTCAAGAAAGTCATAAACAGCAGGTTATCCCATGGAGTCGATATCATGAGTCTGACCGATACGTTCAAGAACACCCTGTCGGCCCTAACTGAAGATGGGCTCAACCGTTACCGTCTGGATATACCGTCCTGTACTGCAGCACTGGATGTGGAAGAATTTAACGGTAATGAGTTCATGAGCGAGCTTTATACCTATACCATCATATTTACCAGCAGCGATCAGAATATCCGTTCAGAGCAACTGCTGACCAAGCCGGCTACGCTGACCATGGGGACAGGGCCGCTGATGGGGCTGACCGGGCAGAAAGTAGTACATGGCGTGGTGACGCATTTTAAGCGTATCAGTGGCTCACGTGATCAGGCGACGTATCAGATTATTATTGAGCCGTTCTTGTCTTTGCTGCGCAAGCAATTCCGTACCCATCGCTTTTTCGTTAATAAGTCGGTACCGGAAGTTGTCGCCGAAGTTTTGCAGGAACATGGCCTGAAAGGCTGGGAGTATGAGTTCACCCTCAAAGCCGACTATCCGAAGCGTGAACAGATTAATCAGTACAAAGAAAATGACCTCGCGTTCATTGAGCGTCTTCTGGCCGAAGTGGGGATTTTCTACTTTTTCACTCTGCAGCCGGACACGCAAACCGAAGTGGTGCATTTCGCAGACAAGCAGAGCGCATGGACGTTCGGTAAGTCTCTGCCGCTCAGCAGCCCGTCAGGGATGAATGATAATGCTACTGACTCGGTGTGGGGCGTTAACGTCCGACAGAACGTGGTTGAGCGTTCTGTTACCGCCAGTGATTACAATCACCGTGAAGCACAGAATATCCTGATTTCTGTACCGGCGGACATGACTCGTGGCGACGGTGACGGTGTGACCTACGGTGAGGTTTATCACTACCTGCCGCGTCATCTTGAACGTGGTGACAAAATCGCACCTTCAGCGGAAACCGGCAACTTCTGGGCACGCCTTGAACATGAGCGTTTTCTGTCCGGACAGACGACTATCAGCGGCTGCAGTAATGATGCCCTGCTTTCTCCGGCCCAGGTACTGACCATCAGTGAACGTGTAGTACCGCCGACACTGCCATCAGAAGCGGACAACGGTATCATCATTACCCGCACGGGCTATATAGCCAGTCGTAAAGATGCCCTTATCGTAATGTGGGAGGGGATGCCGTACTACGAGAACCGCTGCTGGCGTCCTGCCGCGAAAAAACGCCCGGAGGTGAGTGGCACGCTGACGGCCCGCGTGACCAGCGCCAAAGAGAACGACATCTACGCCTGGCAGGATGCGTCGGGCATGTACCGGGTGAAATTTGATGCCGACCGCGACGACAAGCGTCAGGGCATGGAAAGTATGCCGGTGCGTTTTGCCAAGCCTTACGGCGGTGATAAATACGGCTTCCACTTCCCGCTGATACAGGGCACCGAAGTTGCTATTGCGTTCCACGAAGGTGACCCGGACCGGCCGTACATAGCCCATGCCCTGCACGATTCCCGCCACGTTGACCACGTCACTGAAGCCAACAGTACACGCAATGTCATCCGTACCGCTGGCCTGAACAAGCTGCGGATGGAGGACAAGCGGGGTGAAGAGCACGTTAAGCTGAGTACCGAGTACGGGGGCAAGACCCAGCTTAATTTAGGGCATAACGTCAACGCGAGCAGGGTTCTTCGCGGTGAGGGCGCTGAGTTGCGTACGAATGACTGGGTAAGCGTTCGCGGTGGGAAGGGGGTGTTACTTACCGCAGATGCGCAACCTGATGTCGGCAGTAAAATGCTTGAAATGGACAGTGCTATTGAACAGCTTGAACAGGCTCTCACGCTGGCAAGAAGCTTGCAGGCTGCGGTGAAAGACGCGAAGGCAACGGTATCTGATATCGACAGCCAGAAGACGCTAAACCGTTCACTGAAATATTTAAAAATGCCAGGAATGCTGGTCAGTGCGCCAGCCGGAATCGGCATTCTTAGTCCTGAGGCTGTTCGTCTTGCTTCAGGCGGAGCAAGTATTGGCCTGATGTCAGGTAAAAACACGGATATCAGTGCCGGGCGGTCTTTCACTGTTGCTGCCAGCGAGGCTGTAAGCCTGTTTGCACAGGCTGCAGGAATGAAAATGTATGCTGGGGCAGGGAAAGTTGATATTCAGGCACAAGGGGATGCCATGAATGTCTCTGCACTACAGGACATCACCATCACCAGTGGTCAGGGAAGCGTGAAGGTAAATGCCAGCCAGGAGCTGGTTTTAAGTTGTGGGGGCGCTTATATAAAGCTTAGCGGCGGGAATATTGAGCTGGGATGCCCGGGGAATATTTTGCTAAAAGCCGCCAATGTTAACCAGACGGGGCCTGCAACACTTGATACTCCACCTCTTACTTTCCCTAAGGGGTATGGCGGAACGTTTACTGTAACCGATCCTGAATCAGGGGATATCAAACCATTCACCAGTTATAGAGTAACCTCTCCAGATGGCGAGGTGCTTGAAGGAATATCTGACTCGTCAGGAAAGACTGCACCGTTTTACTCATCGACACCTGGTAATGTAAAAATTGAGTTTCCACGTGAGCAAAAGGATGAAGGACCTGGGCATTGGATTACTGTAGAACATGATTATCATGGTTTGAAAAATGCTGCCATCATGTCTATCAATCGACTTACATCGATGGGTGATTCTGGAAGAGCATTTTTTACTGAAGGTAAAGATTTTATGCACACAAAACGGGATAAAATTCAAGAATGGAATCCTTTGCCTTCTGATGCTGATGAAAATACGATAAATAATTCGGCGGTTCATCGTTATGGAGAGCAGAGACGGATAACGCAAACATTTCTTGAGGGGGATGATGCATGGCAAGTTAGTGGGACATCATGGCACTGGATGCCAGTTGTAGCAGATGAACTCTATGAGACCAAGGATAGCAAATGAAACTAAAATTCAGTAAAGTCTGTTTATTCTGGGGAGGGATGGATGTTTTTTATGTCATCCGTTTTATTTGGTTAAACATAGAACAGGGACGTATTCCTTTTGTTGATGATATTGTAAATTTCAACCAGATTTACTCCGAGTATGGCGGTGGAGGCTGGGTTTTATTAATGTTTGCTTTATCAATGATGTTGAACATATCTATAGTGATGTCTGCTATTCTTCTTATGATAAATTGGGGTAAAATACGGTTTTTAGTGTTTTTGCAAATACCATTTAGATTGCTATTGATTGTCCCATCTATTTCCGTTATCCCTTGGCTATTGAAACAGTCCCATTTTAATAGCATAGTGTTTATTATTATTTTACTTGTGTTCTCTGAATTCACTAAGTTTTTATCTTTTATGCTAACCAAGAATATAAAAAAGAAAGGGGGGGCTCATGTCGAATAATTCTTTGGTCACCTCTATTACTCATAGTAACGCTGTCGCGGTGTCTGGAAGGCAGAAACCGTATTGGGTCGAAATCCAACTGGTCGATGAGCAGGGCGCTCCTGTAGTGAATATGCCATGGACTGTGGAAAGTACTCATCCTGTTTCCGGGCCGGTAGAGGGATTCACTTATTCTGGTCAGAGCGATGCTGACGGGCTAATCAGGGTCGACATGCCGCACGGTCTGGAGCTGAGGCTGATGTTAGATGGCAATAAGCTGGCTACGGAAATGGAAAAGCGAGCCTTGCGTGTTAGCAGGGATGCGGAAAATGATTCTGTTGTGCGTCCTGAAGCTGAAGAAAAAGGGTATATCTGGCATTATGCCGTTATCGGTGAACTTTGCCGGACGCTTCCTTCTGTTGAGTTAAGAGAGGGGGAAGTCTGGCCGCCATTCCATTTCCCTCAACAGAAAATTATGAAAGGGATGATTATAAGAACCAATGAGCTTGAAAAGCGACACGTTATTGAAATATGTCCCTTCAGAGCCTGGGAGCTTGTTCTGCATCATCAAAAGGACTATTCCATTGCAAATGGCATTAACCTTGGAGCGGCAGCAACGCTTGCCTATGCCGATGACAGTACTCTGGACACGGTATCAATTACGCGCTTTTTTATTAACCAGTGTCAGGAGCTTTCCCGCTTACCCCAGCTTTATAAAGACGGCTCTGCATGGAATATGCTGGTGCAGGATGTTCCCTATAGTAAGCGGTATCATCCCCCGGTATTTATGGACACCTCAAAAGATACTTCGCCTAAGGTAGACAAGAATAAAGTTCAGATAGATGTCGATACTGCTGCAACAAAGGCAGACGGTGATACGCAGCTTTATTATGTCTATAACGCAGATAAGATGATCGTTGCCTGGCGTGGAACGGCCAGTGTGTTTGATGTGGGGACGGATCTTGCGTTCAGACCAGTAAATTCTGAAGTTTGTGATATCGATAAAACACAATGTACTAGGGAAGGTGCGAACAAGTTCCTGATATGAGATCATCATATTCATCCGGAGCGCATCCCAGAGGGACATCATGAGCCATCAACTCACCTTCGCCGATAGTGAATTCAGCACTAAGCGCCGTCAGACCCGAAAAGAGATTTTCCTCTCCCGCATGGAGCAGATTCTGCCATGGCAGAATATGACCGCTGTCATCGAGCCGTTTTATCCCAAGGCGGGCAATGGCCGACGGCCCTATCCGCTGGAGACCATGCTGCGTATTCACTGCATGCAGCATTGGTACAACCTGAGCGACGGTGCCATGGAAGATGCCCTGTACGAAATCGCCTCCATGCGCCTGTTTGCCCGATTATCCCTGGATAGCGCCCTGCCGGATCGCACCACCATCATGAATTTCCGCCACCTGCTCGAGCAGCATCAACTGGCCCGTCAATTGTTCAAGACCATCAATCGCTGGCTGGCCGAAGCAGGCGTCATGATGACCCAAGGCACTTTGGTGGATGCCACCATCATTGAGGCACCCAGCTCGACCAAGAACAAAGAGCAGCAACGCGATCCGGAGATGCATCAGACCAAGAAAGGCAATCAGTGGCACTTTGGCATGAAGGCCCACATTGGTGTCGATGCCAAGAGTGGCCTGACCCACAGCCTGGTCACCACCGCGGCCAACGAGCATGACCTCAATCAGCTGGGTAATCTGCTTCATGGAGAGGAGCAATTTGTCTCAGCCGATGCCGGCTACCAAGGAGCGCCACAGCGCGAGGAGCTGGCCGAGGTGGATGTGGACTGGCTGATCGCCGAGCGTCCCGGCAAGGTAAAAACCTTGAAGCAGCATCCGCGCAAGAACAAAACGGCCATCAACATCGAATACATGAAAGCCAGCATCCGTGCCAGGGTGGAGCACCCGTTTCGCATCATCAAGCGGCAGTTCGGCTTCGTGAAAGCCAGATACAAGGGGCTGCTGAAAAACGATAACCAACTGGCGATGTTATTCACCCTGGCCAACCTGTTTCGGGTGGACCAAATGATACGTCAGTGGGAGAGATCTCAGTAAAAACCGGAAATAACGCCAGAAATGGTGGAAAAAATAGCCTAAATAGGCTGATTCGATGTGTTTGCGGGAAAAAAATCGGCCCAGATCCGCGAAATTTTAATCAGCGAGTCAGCTTGGGAAGAAATGACCTGCTTATTCGCACCTTCCCTAGCTTACTGCCTGCTGGAAAAGTACATACCGGGTTCTGGAGTGGATATAACCGAGTTGAAAAAAAATTTAGTAAAGAAATTTCAAGATTTGAACAATTGGCAGGTGGGCGTGAGTTATTTATTTGCGGTCATAGCTTAGGGGGCGCGCTGGCATTAATTCATACGGTAAAATTAATGAATGTTAATCCAGTTCTTCATACCTATGGAATGCCACGAACCTTTACACGCGATGCCGTAATGCAGCTATCGGAGATTACCCATTTCCGCCATGTTAATGATAACGACCCGATTCCTGCGGTCCCGGCAGAAGCCAACCTGGATAATGAGCTATACAAACTCTGGGGATGGTTTGGCGGTACTCTGGGCTTTTTCTGGTCAGTGGGTGAACTTCTCGCTTACCAGATGGTTGCGTGGGGAGACTGCTTCTGGCACCACGGTAATACGGTGGCCTTTCTCACTGCCACCCAGAGTCGGGAATGGAATGAGTGCAAGAGAGACCTGCCAACGCCGGCAGGGTGTATTACCATCAGAAAATCACTTCCCCTTAAAGCTAAACTTTACCTGGTGCCTGGGCTGGCGGAACAAGATATGCAGCAGGCTGGTCAGAAGCAGAAAGAGTTTAAAGCGTCGTTAACGCAGGCAGATCTAACTGACTTTTTCCCCAAAGGCAGTAATCCGGACAGAGGCGTTAATTTAAATCTGTTTGATCACTTTATGACCTCTTATATGCCCTATATGTATAACAAGGTGTTAGAGCTGATTGATAATGCCGGGATAGTGGAAAAGCATACCTTTACTGAGCATCGGTATAACATTGATTTATTCAGGGAGCAGATGGAAGAAAATAAAAATGACATACCGGAGAAAGAGTTAGCAAGGAATAATATCTTTCTGAATATAGAAGGTCTGCTTGGCGTATCGCTTTCCCCTACGTTGTCTAAGCCGTCTGGCAACGATACGCTTTTGCGGTTTGCTCAATACGGAGAAGAGGTAATGGAAAATGTATAATCAATCAAAAATCATTCTGCTTTCATTGGTGTTGTTTTCATCATCAGGGTGCAGCATAAGTAGAGCTGTTAACAAAACGTTATCTCCACCGGCGGATACAAAATGGGTCAATATTGAAGTGAAAAACCCGTCTCAGTATACGAAACCGTTTCCGCTCGAAGTCAGATACATCTCGTATGAATGCAAGAAAAAGAGAATCAGCGGGTTTGATGGCTCAGTGATCACAGAACCCAGCTATAACGTTATTGGGATCCCCATGCAGCAAGAGAGCGGGGATATCTGGAAAGCAAAAGTTGCTATGACTGGCGGAGGCTCGTGTAAATGGACGTTGAGTGCGGTCAATTTAGGTATCGAGTATATTGATGCGACACATCTTGGTAAGGATCTTGTACCCGGTACTGCGGTAGGGGTGTCGCTCGCTTTTGATGGTGATGCTTCTCGAAATGGACAATATAGAATTGTGAAAGGGGATTTGAATTTATCACCAAAATATTACCCATATATAATAGAGTGGAAATTAATACGCAACAGGAATGACTTAACTCTTTTAGGTAGGCATGACTTTATTTTGTATCAGGTTGCTAATGCAAACAACATAAAATTTGAACCGTTATTAGATGAAAGTAAAATAATTAGATATATTGAACCCGGAAAAAAAATAAAGGGTGTTCACGCTAAATTAATATATCCAGATGGCAGTGTTACATCCGATGGTACTGTATTTCCTGATTTTGATAAAGTTGATAAAATGAAGATTGAAAAATAAAAATGATACAGGTTTTCCCCTGTTAAATTTATCAGGCCAATTAATTATTATAACTGCATACCTGTAACACGCTTTTATGATTGACTCAAAATGGAGAAGAGGTGATGGAAAATGTCTAACCAGTCAAAAATTATTCTGCTTTCGCTGGTGTTGTTTACTGTGGCGGGTTGCAGTATGAGCCGGGCTGTAAACAAAACCTTATCTCCGCCAGCGGATACAAAATGGGTGAATGTTGAAGTAAAAAATCCGTCTCAGCATACGAAGCCATTCCCGCTCGAAGTCAGATACATCTCGTATGAATGCAAGAAAAAGAGAATCAGCGGGTTTGATGGCTCAGTTATCACGGAGCCCAGCTATAACGTTATCGGGATCCCTATGCAGCAAGAAAGCGGGGACGTCTGGAAAGCAAAAGTTGCTATGACCGGTGGTGGCTCATGTAAATGGACCTTAAGTGCGGTCAATTTAGGTATCGAGTATATTGATGCGACACATCTTGGTAAGGATCTTGTACCCGGTACTGCGGTAGGGGTGTCGCTCGCTTTTGATGGTGATGCTTCTCGAAATGGACAATATAGAATTGTGAAAGGGGATTTGAATTTATCACCAAAATATTACCCATATATATCTGAATGGAATCTAGGCGAAAAAAAGAAAGAGTTGTCTCTTTTGGGTAAGAAAAATTTTCTATCTTTAAGTGTTTATAATTTAAATGAAATTAGATTTTCACCTGTAATAGATGAAAGCAAAGTTGTAAAGTACATCGGGGTAGAAAAGAAAATAAAAGGTGTTCACTCTAAAATAATATATCAAGATGGCAGTGTTATATCCGATGGGACTGTATTCCCTGATTTTGATAAAGTCGACATAATGAAAATCAATTAATTATTTTAATTCTGAAAGCCGAGGATTCAGTATGACAAAAGGTTTGGTTTTACTTGGTGATAAAACTTCACATGGCGGTAAAGTCATTTCCGCTTCTTCCAGTATTACAGTCAACGGAAAAGCGGTTGCTTTAGTTGGTGACAGAGTGAGTTGTCCGGTTCCAGGGCATGGCACGAATCAGATTATTGAAGGCTCCCCTCAACGCACATTTAACGGTCGAGCGGTTGTTGTCGATGGCTGTAAGTGCCAGTGTGGTTGCACCGTAATTTCAAGTGCGATGAACAGTACAGTAGGATAATCAATGGGCTGGGAAAGGTCGAAGGCCACAATCACGGAATTACCGCCTGAGCCATCTCTTATTATGTGGCTTATTGCGGGAGGCGCTGCTGTTGTTGCTGGCGTACTGCTGTTTATTCTGCATGCTTCTGGCATGGTTAAGGCGTTAGGTACATTCAACATCTGGTGGCTGGCATCCAGCCCTGTTCTTGGCTGGTTTTTTCTCTTTTGCCTCCGGGGGTGGCTTTGGGGCAGAACCGTTAATGAGCATCAGTTTTTACAAAAGGAAGCCGAACATGGGCAGCGGCAATGGGAGGCATGGGCAGGCCGATATCTGGCGGTGCTGGGCAACAGCATACTGTTACCTTCTGGTGTGACCGCCGACGCTGTTGCGAAATCTGAGGCATCAGGCGCGGCCCAACTGCTTTCTTTGACCCGCCATTTTGATGCTCAATCCGTAACGACACATTCTCTCATGGAACTCGGGCTTGCCGGTGTGCAGAGCGCAATAGCGACACTGCCTGCCACCGTACCGCTGAATATCACCATTGTCAGCGACACCCTGTCTGCGGAATCAGAGCCACTGTTTCGTAAAGTCTGGGGGAACATGTACTCCGAACGAGCCACACCGGGTTCCGTTTCATTTTGTGAGGCCCTTTCTTTTACCTGGGTTGAAGAGCGCCTTAAAAAGCCCGTTCTGGATATCGATTTTATTCTGATATTACAAAGTAACGGTGTCGATCGTTATTCAGATGCACTGGCGAGTGTGATCCTGACCAGCGATGATGTCGCTGAAAAATATCAACTCCCCCATGCGGCCCGCATTTTGAGACCGATGTCACTCGATTTGGCTAATTTCAAATCAGAGATGGGATTGTTTCTGGAAACTCAGACGATCGCCTGCCAGACATCAAAAGTCTTTTGCGACAACAGGCACTGGAATGAATATTTTGCTGATGTCATGACTGCAGCCGAACAACACCAGACCCCGTGGATGCCCCAGGAGATTGACGTCCTTGAAAAATACAACGGTATCCCCGGAGCTGGCAGCGCCTGGCTGTTGGCCGCATTAGTCTCTGACATTGTGGCTATCAGTAAAGCACCCGTTCTGGGGCTGTTTACCTCAGGCGCTGACCATTTTGTCAGTACTGTTACGACAGGGAGTGAAAATAATGATGCGGGGTAGCTCATGGGGAAGGGGAGGGCTTGCAGGTATTGTCGCCTTTATTTCGTTATTAATTCTGGGCCTGCTCCTTCATTTTGGCCCCCGTTACGGTGTTGATACGCATCTGAAACAGGCGCTGGCATTTGCAGCGATCTGGGTTGTAGTGCTTTTTTGCCGCTATATCCCCTTCATGTACCGGTTTATGAAGGAAAAATATCATCGCTGGCAGGAGCAGAAGAAGAATGCGTTGCCTTCTGATGAGTCAAGGGTTGCCCGGACCCCGCCACGCAACTTCACCGTCGACACCATCCGCCTCGCCATGCGTAACCTCTACGGTCGTCGCTGGGGCCGTAAAACGCGCATTCTGCTGATAACTGGTACAGTCGCTGAAGTGGAGCAACTGACCCCAGGCCTGACGGGCCAGCTCTGGCAGGAAGACCGCGGCACACTGTTGCTGTGGGGCGGTGACCTCAACACCCCTGCGGACAGTGCCTGGCTGACCGCGCTGCGTAAACTGCGTCGCCGTCCGGTGGATGGGCTGGTGTGGGTTACTTCAGCATTTGATCAGCTCTCTGCTCCAGGGCTGGAACAGCCATTACCGGTACCGTCTGAAAGCACCATGGATTCCCTGTCTCATGCCATAAGCGCCCGTATGGAAACGCTTGGCTGGAAACTCCCGCTTTATGTCTGGTCACTGCACCCACGTGCCGGTCAGCCGGATGGTCGCATTGTACAGGCCACTGGCTGTCTGCTGCCTGCCGGTTGCGGTCCTGAAGATCTGGCTGAACAGCTTTCAGCCCTGACGCCGGAACTGACTTCTCAGGGTTTGTTGCAAACCTGCGATGAAGTCAAACACAGCTTCCTGCTGACGCTTGCCGACCAGCTCATCCGTGAGCCACAGAGCGTGACCGCGCCATTGTCGGTGATGCTCAATCCGTATCGTCCGCTGCCGCTGGCTGGCGTGGTGTTCAGCCAGCCTTCTGCCGGTGCTGAACGTGCCGTGCCGCATCACTGGGGCATGGACAAGCGCTGGGGTGTTCTGCCTGAATCTGTCCGGATGCTTCCTGCTGTGCTGCGCCCCGTTAAACCTGGCATTCCGTGGCGCAGGGTGATGGCGTCTGCTGCTGCGCTTACGATAGTGGGCTGGGCTGTGTGGATGAGCATCGCGTATGTCACCAACCGCAACCAGATTGCTGGTGCAAATGCACAGGCTTCGCTTGCCGCCCGGCAGAATATGCCGCTGGAACAGCGTCTGCATGCCCTGTCTGAACTACAGAAGATCCTGGCTCGTCTGCAGTACCGCGCTGAGCATGGTGTGCCGTGGTATGAACGTGCCGGGCTGAGTCAGAATGATGCGCTGCTGGCAGCACTCTGGCCACGTTACCAGGACAGCGCGGTGCCGCTGTTGCGGGATGCGACAGCTGACCATTTACAGATCCGGCTGAATGCCTTTAATGCGCTGCCACCGGGTAGTCCACTGCGCGAGCAGATGGCAAAAAACACTTATGACCAACTCAAACTCTACCTCATGCTGGCGCGTCCGGAGCATATGGATGCGGCATGGTTCAGCTCTGCTTTGCTGAAAGACTGGCCGAATCGTAACGGTGTGAAAGACGGCGTCTGGCACGGGATGGCTCCCTCTATGTTGGCGTTCTGGGGCGCGCAGCTGATTGCGCACCCGGAGTGGAAACTCCGTGCCGATGAGGGCATGGTCAGCCAGGCGCGTTCTCTGCTGGTTCGCCTGATGGGTGTGCGCAACAGCGAATCGACCTTGTATCAAAAGATGCTCTCACAGATGTCACATCTGTACGTTGATATGCGCCTTGAAGATATGACCGGTGATACCGACGCTTCCCGTCTGTTCAGTACCACCGAAATCATGCCGGGGATGTTTACCCGCCAGGCCTGGGAGCAGGCGGTACAGCCCGCCATTGAAAAAGTGGTGAAGGCCCGCCGGGACGAACTTGACTGGGTGCTCACGGAGAGTAAGCGTCAGGTGAATAAGCAGGATGAAACCTCACCGGAAACGCTGAAAAAGCGCCTTACGGAGCGTTATTTTGCAGACTTCGGCGGGGCGTGGCTGGATTTTCTGAACAGTCTGCGCTGGAACCAGGCCGCGACGCTGTCGGATTCCATTGACCAGCTGACCCTGATGGCCGACGTGCGTCAGTCTCCGCTGGTGGCACTGATGAACACCCTCAATGTGCAGGGGCGTACCGGGCAAACTGGCGAAGCCATTTCTGACTCCCTGGTCAAATCGGCCAAAAACCTGCTCGGCGGTAATAACAAGGATGCCATTGACCAAAGTGCCGGCGTTCATGGTCCACTGGATGAAACCTTTGGTCCGGTACTGACGCTGATGGACAAGAACCGGACAGGTGCACAGGAACTGAGCCTGCAGTCTTACCTGACTCGGGTGACGCAGGTGCGTCTGCGTCTACAGCAGGTGACTAATGCTGCCGACCCGCAGGCCATGACTCAGACCATTGCTCAGACCGTATTCCAGGGCAAGGCCGTGGACCTGACCGAAACCCGCGACTACGGAAGCCTCATTGCCGCCGGTCTGGGGCAGGAGTGGAGCGGCTTTGGGCTTACGGTGTTTGTGAATCCGATGGAGCAGGCCTGGCAGCAGGTGCTGACCCCGGCGGCCGACAGCCTCAATGCCCAGTGGCAGCAGGCGGTGGTGGCAGAGTGGAACAGTGCCTTTGGTGGCCGTTATCCGTTCAACAACTCCAGCAGCGATGTTTCACTGCCGCTGCTCGCTAAATACCTCAACGCGGATTCCGGGCGTATCGCGCAGTTCCTGCAAACCCGCCTCAAAGGCGTGCTGCATAAAGAGGGCAATCACTGGGTACCGGACAGCATCAACTCACAGGGCCTGACGTTTAACCCGGCGTTCCTTAACGCCATCAACACCCTGAGTCATATCTCGGATGTGGCCTTCACCGAAGGCAACGCTGGCATGAGCTTCGAACTGCGCCCGGGCACCGCCGATGGGGTGATGCAGACCGACATGATTATCGACAGCCAGAAGCTGACCTATATGAACCAGCTGCCGGCGTGGAAGCGCTTCACCTGGCCTGCGGATACCGAAGCACCCGGCGCGAACCTGAGCTGGATTAGCACGCAGGTCGGGACCCGTCAGTACGCAGATATTCCGGGTAGCTGGGGCCTGATACGCCTGCTTGATAAAGCCAGCGTGAAAGCATATCCGGGTGTGGGAAGCAGTTACAGCCTGAGCTGGAAGGCACCGGACGGTCGCATGCTCAATTATACCCTGCGTACCGAAGCGGGTGAGGGGCCGCTGGCGTTGCTGAAATTGCGTAAATTCCAGCTACCGGAAACTATCTTCAGCACGACCGGCGCTGTGGCATCAGGCCAGGTCGCCAGCGATGCAGAGGAGGTCTACTGATGAGCATGCTGAACACGTTACTGAGTGCCTGTCAGGCAGAACAGGAACCTACTACTGCTGGGCGAAGCTGCACCGCGAAGGTGAGCAGGGGCTGGCCGAAGGACTCGAGTTGCTGGCCGGTCTGCTGGAGCGCTTTGGACAACAGTTGCACCCGCAGCGTGATCGCAGCCGTAAGGCGGCACTGGAATGGCTGGCCGGATCGCGTATGACCGACTCGCTTTCCCTGTATCCGGAAGTGGTCAGGAACGATGCGATGCGAACCACCGGGGCACTGTTGCTGATAGCACAGCTTATTGAGAATGAGCCGGATGAAACCCGTCCCGAACTCAATGTGCTGTACGGCGCGCTGGAGAATCGTCTGCAGAAAGCGGGGGGGCGTGGATGCGGTGGTACCGCAGAACGCCAGTACCAGTGAAACCCCGTCGTCTGCCAGTCACAGCGATGCCCCGGCCATCGGGCGGATCACCTCCGGTCAGGATTTGCTGGCCCAGGCCCGCACCCTCACCGAATACCTGCGCGAGCAGCCAGATGGCTGGCTGTCAGCACACCATCTGATGAAGAGCCTGCGTCACGACACCCTGCGGGCCATCCCGGCCCCGGATGCGCAGGGGCGTACACGCATCGAGCCGCCAAGGGCGGATCAACGCGCGTTACTCAAACGTCTCTACCTGCAGCAGAACTGGGCTGAAATGCTGGAAACGGCCGACAGCACCTTTTCCCGCGGTGCCAATCACCTGTGGCTGGATTTGCAGTGGTACATCCACCAGGCGTTGACGAAATCCGGCAAGGAGACGCTGGCTGACATTATTGCTGCCGATCTGAAAGGGCTGTTGTCGCGCCTGTCCGGGCTGGAGACGCTGGCGTTTAGTGACGGCACGCCGTTTGCGGACGATGTGACCCTGAACTGGATCCAGCAGAGCGTGCTGGACACCGTTGGTGGGTGGGACAATGACACACCATCAGCCCCGGTTACCTCTGGTAACGATGACATTCTGACGCTGGAACCGGAAGCCGTGGCACTGGCCGACAGTGAAGGCCCGGATGTCGCACTGGGCTGGTTGCAGGCCCGTCCCGACATCACCACCGTACGCCAGCAGTGGCTGCTGCGCCTGCTGATGGGGCGTATCGCGGAGCAGTACGGCAAAAATGAGCTGGCGGTGCATCTGTTTGCGGAGCTGGGCGAGCGGGCCGGTGAACTCACCCTTACGAACTGGGAACCTGAGCTATTGTTTGAGGTACAGACCCGTCATCTGAAACTCCTGCGGCTGAAAGCCAGTCGCAGTGAGGCTGATAAGACCCGCCTTACACCGGTAATGGACCAGTTACTTGCCGGGCTGCTCGCAGTTGATCCTGCCCGTGCCGCCGTGCTTTGCGGATGATAATTAGTCATACCTTTAGGAAAGAAATCAGAATCAAGGGAAATTAAAAAATGAAACGTCTTAGAATATTTACTTGTTTAGGTGTGATGTTCTTGCTTTCAGGTTGTACAGCACTGCTGTGGGGAGGAAATAAGGTCGCCGAGCCAAAAACAGAGAGACATATTCAGATTCAGGACAGTGTAACCGGTGTATTTCAGTATAAAAACCTTGCTGTTTCTGTTGTTCAGGGAAGCAAAAAAACTACTGTTAACGTTCCCTCTGAAGGTGTTGCCTTTGTAGGTGAAAAAAATATATACATTCTGACCCGGGGGGCTGATGAACTTCTGTTCCTTAATAAACTTGCAACTCAAATTCCCCTGATATCAGGTCGGGAAGAGAATACCCTTAAGTTTCGGATAAACAAACCATCAGGCAGCGATAGCGTGCTTCAGTTCAGCGATGCTCTTCCTGTCGAAGTCAATAAATCCTCCAGGATGCTTTCAACAGAAGAGTTAAAGACTGTTCAGCATGCAGGCTTCCGGAGCAACGGTGTCCGGTATGTCAGGGACGTATATATCACGGGAGTGATTATTCCCAAAGTGAGCCTTAATTATACTTTTGATAAGACTGAATCTTTGGGGAGAACGTACAGCGTTCAGTTTTATTCGCTGGAGTCTGGAACCAATTTTCACCCCGTAAATCTGGCGACCAATATTGTCGTTACCCCGTTAGCACTCACTGCTGATATTGTTTTTTTCCCGATATCATTAAGTCTGCTTCAGCTCATTAATGGCCCTTCACCATTCGGACATTAATCAAACAGGTGTTTTATGGAAGATTTAACCCTGCGCTATTTTGATGCAGAAATGCGCTACCTGCGTGAAGCCGCGAAAGAGTTCGCGCAAACCCATCCCGATCGTGCAGCGATGCTCGACCTGGATAAGGCCGGCACACCCGATCCCTATGTCGAGCGCCTGCTTGAAGGGTTTGCCTTCTCAATGGGGCGGCTGCGCGAAAAAATTGACGACGACCTGCCGGAACTGACGGAAGGCCTGGTCAGCATGCTCTGGCCGCACTACCTGCGCACCATTCCATCCCTCTCTGTGGTGGCGCTCACTCCGGCGTTGCATGCCATGAAAATGGCGGAAGTGGTACCTGCAGGTCTTGAGGTATATTCCCGTCCGGTAGGGCCGAAGAACACGGTCTGTCGTTATCGTACCACCCAGGATGTGATGCTCAATCCCCTGAGCGTTTCGGGTATTACCATGACCACTGAGCCTGACGGTCGTTCGCTGTTGCGGATGCGCTTTGCCTGCAGCAGCCAGGCAGACTGGTCCGGTGCTGACCTCAGCCGTCTGAGCCTGTATCTCGGGGCGGATGCCCCGGTCAGTAGCCAGCTGCACCTGATGCTGACCAAACGCCAGGCCGCACTCTATATGCGTCTGCCCGGGCAGACTGACCGTATCCGGCTTGACGGGTACTTCTCACCCGGGGGATTTGCTGAAGAGGACGGTCTGTGGCCGAAAGGTGATACCGCGTTCAGTGGCTATCAGTTGCTGCTGGAATACTTCACCTTCCGCGACAAGTTTATGTTTGTCCACCTTAACGGGCTTGAGGGCATCACGCCGCCAGCCGGGGCCGAATATTTTGATATTGAAGTGGTGTTCAGTACGCAATGGGCGTCTGACCTGCCGGTCACCGATGAGGCGATTCGTCTGCACTGCGTGCCAGTGATTAACCTGTTCACGCTGGAGGCTGACCCGCTCAGCATCACCGGGCTTGAAAGCGAGTACCTGCTGCGTCCTAAACGGCTGCAGGACGGACATACCGAGATTTATTCGGTGAATTCGGTCACCGGTTCAAACCGCACCGGTGATGCCGAGTACGTGCCGTTCAGCAGCTTCCGCCATAAGGGGGGGATGATGCGCCGTCACGCACCGCCACGGTATTACCACACCCGCGTTAAGCGGGGGGTCACCGGACTGTATGACACCTGGCTTATCCTCGGCGGCCACCAGTGGGAAGATGACTGCCTGTTTGAGCGTGAGGCTGTATCGCTGCAAATCACCGGCACCAACGGTCAGTTACCACGCCGGGCATTACAAAGCACGCTGCTTGACCGCTGTGAACAGGTGGTCAGTACACCGCTTTCAGTACGCAACCTCTGCAAACCAACGCTGCCAGTCTATCCGCCATCCGAAGACCGTTTCCACTGGCGGGTTTTGAGTCACCTTGGGTCTGGCTTCCTGAACATGATGAGTACCGCCGAAGTGCTGCGTGGCACCCTTGCCCTGTATAACTGGCAGGAAGATGAAATGAACACCCGGCGTCTGGAAGCGATTCAGCAGGTGGAGCACCACCGCCTGCAGCGTTTTGAACAGGGCTACCTGCTTCGGGGGCTGGATATCGAAGTGACCCTCGACAGCAACGGCTTCACCGGTGAGGGCGATATTCACCTGTTCGGTGAAATGCTCAACCGGTTCTTTGCGCTGTATGCCGATATGAACCAGTTTAATCAGCTCACCCTCATTGTTCAGCCAGAAGGAAAATGCATCCGGTGGAAAGAGAATCACAGTCCGCGTCTGCCCGGCTGATAGCGCAACTGGGGGACCGGCTGCCCTATATCAACTTTTACCGCTTCTGCCAGTTGCTGGAGCAGAGCCAGCCGGACAAACCGGTTACGGGCAGTACCTGGCATGTACGTCATGAACCGGTACGTTTTCGGTCACACTCGGGGATGGGCTTTCCGGCATCTGAAGTCAAAGGGATTGAGCAGTCTGAGCATTCGCATTTGCCGCCAACGGTACGCATCACCTTTATGGGGCTCTACGGCGTGGAGTCCCCGCTGCCGACGCACTATATCGATGACATTACCCAGCGACGGGAAGGGTATGAGTCCACTGCGGATTTCCTCGATATCTTCAACCACCGGCTGATTGCCCAGTACTACCGTATCTGGCGTAAATACTCATACCCGGCGACTTTCGAAGATGGCGGTAAGGACAACACCTCGCAGTGCTTGCTGGGACTGGCCGGGCTCGGGATTAACGGCTGCACGGACAATATCGCGACCCCAGCTTCGCGCTTTCTGGCACTGCTGCCGGTCATGTTGCTGCCGGGGCGTACCGCAGAAGGCATGGCCTCGCTGGTGCGCCTGCTGGCACCCAACACGCAGGCGAAAGTGTGGCACCACGACAAACACCGTGTGCCGCTGAAGAAGCCCCTGACCATGAGCGTGCGCCAGCCTGTCACCCTGACAAACCGACCGGTGATGGGCAACTATGCCACCGACGTAAACAGTCAGGTGCTGATGCGTCTGACCACCACTGACCCGGCAGAAGTGCAGGGCTGGTTACCGGGCGGGGAGCTTCACACAGATTTAATGGCGCTGCTGCATGTCTATCTTGGCTCGCGTCTCGATGTGCGTCTGCAGTTGTGTGTCGACCGTAGCCTGCTGCCGGATGCGACAATGAGCACTAAACCCAACGCCGGGGCGGTGCAATTGGGCCGTACCACCGTGATGCGGCCGCTGAATGGGGCGAACACCGTCACGCATCCCAAAACTATAACCATCAATCTGGGCCGCTATGAGCGGGTACAGGAAAATATTCACCGCAGGGAGACCGATGAAGATGGCGATTACCGCTGGTAAATTTCCTCTGGCTGCGCTGGCCGCTGGTATCACCTTGATGCTGGCGGGCTGCGGGCTGACTCAAAAAATGACAGACGGCACCGTTGCTGTGACCAAATCGATTTTTTATAAGCAGATAAAGACCCTGCATCTGGATATTCGCGCCCGTGAGGCCGTCAACAGCAATGCAGGCGGCGTGGCATTGTCGACGGTGGTGCGTATTTACCAGCTTAAAGACCGCAAAACCTTTGACAGCACGGACTATCCGTCATTGTTCAAAGACGACAGTCAGGCCATCAAGGCAGACCTGATGGCGGAGAAAGATATCCGCCTGCAGCCGGGCGGGGCGGCGACGGTTGATATGCCGATGGAAGAGAGTGCGCAGTATGTCGCAGTGGCAGGCATGTTTATGTCGCCGGACCAGGTGAACAACACCTGGCGGGTGGTGCTGAGCCGTGATGATCTCGATCCGGATAAAGCCCGGGTGATTGAGGCCGGTAACAACCGCCTGACCCTGCAGGTGCTGAAAGATGAGTGAGTCATCCCGTCCTTCACTGTATGAAACTCTTTATGGCAACTTCACCGGAGGCCTCGACCTGCATCAGGTCAGCGAGCAGAACCAGGTTATTCTGTCCGTACTCGACAATATGCAGCGTATCCTCAACAGCCGATCGGGAACGTTGGCGCATCTGCCAGATTATGGTCTGCCGGATATGACCAAAATTCTGCAGGGGATGCCGGGAACGGCGCATGAGCTGATGGGCGCATTGTCTGCCGTACTGCTCAAATATGAACCGCGGCTCAAAAAAATCAATGTCATCCTCCTCGGGCAGGACATCCCCGGTGAACTGCGCTATGCCATCGATGCTGAGCTCAAAGGCGTGGGTCTGGTGCGTTACGGAACCGAGTTTATGCCCGAGGGGCGGGTTCTCCTGCGACATCTTAAGCAACAGCAGTATCTCGACACGACAACCCATCTGTAAGGCCAGATAACACTATGTCAGTAAAATCACAGTTCCTCAAAAAACTACAGGCCAGACAGTCAGCCCCGGTCTCGTTTACCAGCAAGACTCAGGCCGATATCGCAGAATTTCGCCTGCGAATAACACAACTTCAGGAGCAGATGGACGCGTGGCTGGTGGATACCGGGCTCAATGTGGAGTCGTTCACGGTATCCGTTACGGACCTGCTGGTGGAGGGGGGCGCTTTTGAAATTACCGGTATTGTTCTGTGTTACGACGACCGGGCCGTAAAGTTTGTGCCGGTATTTTTGTACGGCCAGGGCGTGACCGGGTGTGTGGAGACGACTTTTCATAATGGAGAACGAGTGACTTCACTGGGGCGTTTATTTATGCGGTCAGGTACCGTGAGTGACTGGACCTTTTCTCCGCCTGGAGCTTTATCCCGTCCTGGGCAGGATTTTGATGAGAGCGCGTTTTTTGGTTTGATTTTATCGCTCCTTCCATAGCGGGAGCGGAAAATGAATCATTATTTTTTTGCTTTGAATCATTGCACGTTTTCCTGACGAAACGGTTAATAGCTTTCGGATTACTTAGCCCTAAAGTAACGAAATAAATCACGGATATGTAAATGAGAAAATTAATCTTCCTTCTGGTATCAGGAATACTGTTTACGGCACAGGCCGATGCTGCGCGTGGAAGGCAGCCCTGCTCAGGTTCAAAAGGCGGTATAGCGCACTGCACATCGGATGGACGCTTTGTCTGTAATGACGGGAGCCTGAGTCAGTCGAAGCGATTCTGTTCCGGGTATGGTTCCTCAGATGCCAGCAATCAGACAAAACCGTCCACTTCCGCCCGCAAAACGCAGACGAAAAAGGGGACAACGGCGAAAAAGCAGAGCCTGCAGCGCGTGGCAGAAAACGACGAACCGGTCAGTACCCAACCCCGACAGCCCACATGCGCTCCCCTCTATATGGCTAGCAAGCCCGGATACACTCATTTACCGATTTGCTCAGGGAACCAGTATTAATTTGATATGGCAAAGATTCTCTTCCCGCTATTCAGATTAAATTGTCAGGATAAAACTAAGAAAGGAAAGAAATAAAACATGGCACGAAGAAAAAAAGATGACAATGCTACGGGTATTATCCTGGTTATTCTTGGCGTCATTGCCTGGGGTATTTATGTCGCGGTAAGAGCATTAATAAACCTTAATGAACAATTTATTGAATATGTTTCTAATCCGGCAGGAATCATCGGTCTGTTCTTTGGTTTACTGATAGCCGTTGCGCTGATAATACGGGTTTTCATTTACCGGGGATTCCGGAAGAAAACAGCTGAGCTTGAACAGGCCGCGTCGGACCTGGCACAGAAAGAGAAAGCCTTTGACGAAACCGTCAGTACTGAAGTGGCTCGCGGCCTGTATCAGGAAAAGAAACAGCTTTCCGGTCAGTGGGATGACTTTCACAATGCCAGAAATAAAGCCTCCCGGGCACTGCAGCGTATTGTGGACTCCGCGTATAAATTCAAAGTCAAAACACTGCTTTCCGGCACTACGGTGAATAACTGGCAAAGCAAGTACGACCAGCTCAGAAAAGAGAGAGACGCTTATGCTGCTATAAGCGAGAAAATCACCTTTCTGGAACTTGAAGATAATGCCGACTGGGAAAGCGTAAAACAGCAATTTCTGGATAAGGTCGCCCTGCTGGAAAAAGCGCAGGAAGAAAAAGAATATCAGGCAGAGCTCAAGCGTCAGATGCGGGAAGAAAAACAGCGTCAGGACGAACTGGAGCAGCAGCAGCGCGAAGCGGAAGAGGAGGAGCAACGCCTTGCTGAGCAGCAGCGCTTACTGGGGGAGGCTCTGCTCGCTGCTGAAGGTGCTCACAGGGAAGCGCTGGAACGACAGCGTCTGGAGCTGGAGCAAAAAATCCAGGACGTGCATCAGCAGTATGAGCGCGCCAAATCCATGGCCCAGCTCACGAAGCAGGGCCATGTGTATGTGATTTCGAATATCGGCTCCTTCGGTGAAAACGTTTTTAAAATTGGTATGACCCGACGGCTGGAGCCTATGGAGCGCGTGAAAGAGTTAAGTGGCGCAGCCGTGCCGTTTGATTTTGACGTCCACGCCATGATTTCCTGCGATGACGCTCCTGCGCTTGAAAAGACACTGCATGACCATCTGGAAAGCTACCGGATTAACCGCATCAACCTGCGTAAGGAGTTTTTCCGGGTCGAGCTCAGCAGAATTATCGATGAGGTGGAGCGTCACCACGGGCAGGTTGAATATATTGCTGACCCTGTGGCGCTACAGTATCTGCAGAGTCTCGAATATGCAGAAAGCGAAGCCGCATAAACAATGACTTTCAATAGCTGCTTATACGTCAAATGGACAACGGGTCATGAATGACATCTCACCACGTAAAATAAAAACCGGTATCCGTGCTCACTGCACCAATCACGAAAACTCGAACAAATCCATGTGCTGTTGCAACCCGGCCTGGAACATCGCTTTTAGCTTTGACTCTGCGAAGAAAAGCTGTCAGTACCATATCTGATAAAACGATCTGTTTACGTGGAGAAGGGAAAACGAGCTCTGTATGCAGGCCCCGTATATTTTCAATTATCGCCATTGCCTGTTTTGACAGTGGTACACGGTGCATCTGACTGGCTTTCATTTTTTCTGCAGAATAGTCCAGACAGCATTTTTAAAGTTAACTTCAGACCATTTCATGGCTAGAGCTTCCCCTGAACGACAAGCCGTGAGTATGACAATACTCAGCAACGCTTTGCTGACATTGTAAGGTTCACCATGCTGGATGTGGGTTGCCAGAAAAAGAGGGTTACTCTTCCATGGCATAGCTGGCTGATGGACCCATTTTTGCTTATAAGGAAAATTTGAAACCTGTTGCTGTGAGAGTTAGTGCTGTTACGTTGCCTGAAATTGGCAAAGGAATGGAATTACCGGGCAACTATCAGACTCACCACTTCAGCCCTGGCGAGCTCTGGGTAACTTCTTTTTCGCTGGATATGATTGGTGCTGACTCTTCGAAAATAAAGCCCTCAGCATTAAGTGCGAGGGCTGGAAATAATTAATTGCTATATTTCCCTAAAAACACGATGGCGTTATTGTCCGAAATGAATAATGTATAATATTCATTTGACGAGACCGGTTTAATACCTTTTTTTATGATATCAGATAGTTTGTTTTTATTTTCTTGCTCATCCCCATAACCATGAAGGGTTTGCGTGAACCCTTTGTTGACCAATTGATATGACGCTAAAAACTCAGTAGCTGGAAAAACGAAATGGCCTATAAGTGGTTTGTTATCTATTAATAACCTTGCTCTTTCATTTTTATTCAACTGGCCTACAGTACCAATGGATACAATGTCTTTATGAGTGGCAATGTCTTGCGCAATCATGCTAAAAACAAAATTTTCATATTCTTGTTGTGACTTCATAGCGTTGCTTAGTTGAGCACTAAAAGCAAGCGAAGCAATGACTGGGATCAGTGCGGCGTATTTAAAACGAGGAGCGAAACGCATAATCGGGATAGCAATTATAACCAATATAACTGAAAATGAGACTAAAGTACGGGGAAGTACTGGTGCGTCCTGAAGTAATAATGTTGGCCCCATAAGTGAAATAATGAATATTAAAAAGGAGACAGCTCCGTACAAAATAAATGATGCTATTTGTTTTATATTAGTACGGTAAGCAATGAGCATAAACACGCAACTTATAAGTATTGGGATTGCGAAGTAAATGTAAACCGGATGATATAGATAAGAAAGAACCATTTCTTTTAAGGCAATTAATGTTTTGGCCAGATGCTCTAATCCCTCTTGGTCTAGATGTATTAATTCTGCTCGAGAGTTATTTTTAGGCGAGAAGAAAAGCATATAGATAAGAAAAAATGATACGAATAAAATTGTTTTTTTGAATAAGAAAATTATTGATTCCTTGACCTTTACATCTTTTTTTGTTGCGATGATGATTACATCAATTGCAAGCAAACCAATAAAAATATTGGCACATGGTTGATATAAAGTTAAAGATAATACGCCAGCGATTAATTTTGTCGCAACCTCTATCGTCAGATTTTTATTTTTATAAGTATATGCAACCACCGCAAGGAAAAAGGCAATCGACATTCCGAGACTATCATATCTGTACGCAATATTTTGCAAAATGAATGGGTTGAATATTAAAAGTGCGGCAACCATGTTTGCGTTCGGAATATCTGATTTAATCAGGTGTTTACTGAGCGCAAGCGCAGATGCGCCTAAGAAAATACATGATGCGAGCATGGTATAAGGAAATAGGTCCAGGTTATAGTGCCCACTGGCAGAAAAAAATCTGGTTAAAATATCTGCAAAAGGTCGACCTAAACCACGCCAGCCGTAATATCCAGTTATAGACCTGTCTAAATCATCTCTGTAATATATGCCTGCCTGGATTAACGGGTAAATAAACAACAGGGCTAATCCTGAGTAAATAAACAATGCTTTTTTATCGTATCTGGAGAACATTTTAAATCCCGTCTTGTTTTTTAACTATATAACGTGGCCGTTGTTTGGTTTCGATGTAGATTCTACCTATGTACTCACCAAGCACACCGATACCAATTAACTGAATCCCACCAAGGAAAAGGATTGAAACAATAATAGATGGATATCCCGCGACCGGATTTCCCCAAAAAATCTTGTCTATAATCATCCATGCACCGAACAAAAAGGATACAGCGGCTACAAAAAAACCAATGTAGGTCCATATTCGCAATGGGAACGTTGAAAAACTGGTAATACCCTCCAGAGCAAGATTCCACAATTTCCAGCCATTAAATTTTGATTTACCAGCAATGCGTCCTGCGCGTGTGTACTCAACAACATCAGTATTGCCACCTACCCAGCTAAGCACACCTTTCATAAAGAGATTACGTTCCGGCATGAGTTTGATGTTATCAACTACATCGCGGGACATAAGTCTAAAGTCACCAACATTTTCTTCGATCTTTGGATCGCTTATTTTATTGTGTAATTTATAGAACCATTCAGCGGTTTTGCGCTTCAGTTTTCCATCCGTGGAGCGGTCTGCGCGCTTTGCCAGCACAATATCTGCACCCGCAAGCCACTTATCGACCATCAATGGAATTATTTCGATTGGATCCTGTAGGTCAACATCGATCGGAATAACTGCTTCACCAGAGGAACGCTCAAGGCCGGCAAAGATTGCTGGTTCTTTTCCAAAGTTGCGCGTAAATGATATGGGGACGACGAGCTTATCAGATACGGCGAGAGCATTAATGATTGATTCTGTAGCGTCTTTGCTACCGTCGTTGATAAACACAATTTCAACATCATATTTTTTTAGTTCTTCATGTCCACGCACCGTGTTGTAGAAAATAGGTATTGTATCTTCTTCATTGAACACCGGCACAATCAGAGAAATTTTCATTTCGGATCCCTAAAAACAATGAACCTGGAGTATAAGAAGCCGCATACCAAGCTGATGGAGGAGAACTCTATCAACGTTATGAGAGGGGAAATGTTGTAGTGATCAGATACCTGACCAGAGATAAAGCTTAGTAGCCCCATAAATCCAACAAATAGCACATACCCTCGGCCGGTGGCTTTTGCGCTAAATGTAAATTTTGCGTTTGCAAAAAATGAAAATGTCACAGCTATCAAAAACGCCACCACGTTGCTCACGGCCTGGTCATTTTTCATGATGTATACCATGATGCCGAACACCGCCCAATGTAATGCCGTGTTTACAATCCCTACGGAAATGTAGCGTGAAAGTAGCTTTATCATAATTAAGAAAGGTTTAATAGAAAGTGTGCGAGTTTAACATTGATACAAAACGAGATCGACACTTCGACTTTTACCTTTCGCAGAGACTTGTTTTGCGATACATCCGAGCGACTCTGCCGGGAGCGCAGTTTTCCGCTGGGCCACAAGCCCGCAACACTAACTCTCAGAAATGAGAGGCCGATCCTCTGAGCAGGACTTTTGTCCTCAATCCTCTGCAATCCGCTGGTTACAATCCCTGCATATCTTCAATACCCATAATTCAGGAATTGTTATGACTGCACATATTAATGCCAAAGCGGGTGATTTTGCGCCAACCGTTATTATGCCGGGCGATCCGCTTCGCGCTAAGTTTATTGCCGAAAATTATCTAATGGATTACCGCGAAGTCACCAATGTACGCAATATGCTGGGCTATACCGGTCTTTATTTTGGGCAACCTGTTTCGGTGATGGGACATGGCATGGGTATTCCGTCAATGACGCTTTATGCTCATGAACTGGTACATGACTTCGGTGTACAGCGAATTATTCGTGTCGGCAGTCTGGGGGCAACACAACATCATGTCAAAATGCGAGATATTATTCTTGCCGTCGCCGCCGGAACGGATTCCGTCACAAATTTAAAACGTAGCGCGGGCTACACGATGGCGACATCTGCCCATTTCCCATTATTGCAGCAGGCGTGGGCATTGGCGCAGAAGGCCGGTATTGACGTTAAAGTCGGCAATGTCTTCAGTGGCGATCTTTATTACGATCCTGACGAAAATTTAATACCTGCACTGGAAAAGTTTGGTGTGCTGGGTGTGGATATGGAAGTGGCAGGGTTATACGCTTTAGCGCATCAGTTTAATATTGAAGCGTTGGCTATATTAACCGTATCCGATCATTGCCTGACAGGAGAAGAAACAACGGCGGAAGAACGGCAGTTAACCTTTAAAAATATGATAGAGCTGGCGCTAAATACAGCTGTTACGGCTTAGCATCAGCATTTAAATGAACCAATCAGAGATGGCATTATATGAAGAATAAAATAGCACTTACGCTGATTAGTTTTCTGGCAAATTTTATTATGGCAGGATTTGCCAGTCAGTTTGGCATGCTGATTGAACCGATTGCAGTACGCTACAGTGCCGATGTGAATACCGTCGCCTCGATATTTTCGTTGCTTAACGGTGGGGCTTTAGCCGGGACCATCGCCGCCTTTTTCCTGATTGAGAAAATCGGCGTTAAGCGTATGACGCTCATTATCTATTCGATAGTGTTCCTCTGCGCTCTCGCAATGCACTTAAGCCCTGGCTTATGGCCGGTGATGGTCGCCATGACCCTGGTGGGTTTCTGCGGCGGGATTGGTCTGTGCGTGGCGGGAACGATCGTGGTTTCGGTTTGGCAGGATCGCATTCAAAGTACGATGCTGGTGGTGCAGGACGCCACCTTTAACGTCGCGGGCGTAGTTTTCCCGCTGATTACCACCTTCGCCCTGACGCACAATATGTCGTGGAGTTACAGCTATCTGAGCGTAGGCATAGTGGCCTTACTCACGCTGGGCGTTGTGGCTCTCACCCGCTTTACCGCCTGTGAAACGGCTCCTGCAGCGGATAGCGCAGACCCGGTGAAATCCGAGTGGAATCCAGGGATTATCAGCGGAGGCATTGGCCTGTTCTTAGGTATGTTGGCGCTGTATACCTTCCTGACCTGGGCACCATTATTTGTGAAGAACAAATTTGGTATTCCCTTCGAAGAAGCAGGTAATATTATTACGCAATACTGGGGTGCTGCGCTGGTCGGCGCGTTAGTCTCAACCGTTATTGTTTCCCGCGTAAAGATACATTATTTCTTGCTTAGCATTATTTTGTTAGCTTGCGTTATTACCACCATCATTGTCACGAAGGAAAATATCTCCGGGCTTGATTATCTGGCCTATAGTTACGGGTTTGTCTGCGCAGCGCTGTATAACTCCTTTATTGCCTACGGGGTTTCTTTCGTGAAGCGCGCGAGTAGCCAGAACGTTTCTTATATTTTAATTAGCGGTAGTGCTGGCGCCATGTTTAGTCCGGCGATCAGTGCGCTAATGGAAAAAACTATGGGGTTGCAGAAAATCATGTACGCAATACCGGTGTTGTATTTAATTATCTTTATTATGTTGATGGGTACATTAAAACTCAAACGTAATTAAAAAGTGTAATAACGCTTACCTCTTTAATTAGAAAGCCCGCCGTCACGCCATTTATCTGGTGGGGCGACACTCAACCTTGCTCAAAGGAATTGAAAATGCTGAAGAAAAATAAATCAATGATGAAAAAAACAGTTCTGGGTGCGGTAATTGCGATGTGCTGTACGCAAGCGCTTGCGGCTGATTATGCCGATGGCAACATCCGCAAAAATGATTTTAACTGGATGCAGATGAACTTAATGCAAAGTGTGGATGCGAAAGTGCCTTATGGTATTCGTAATGACACCTATCTTGAGCTGGAGTTTGGCGCACGATCCGGGATTATCGATCTGTATGGTTATGTGGATTTCTTTGATATTTTGGATCGCGAGCAGGACGATCGTCACGGGGGGGATAACTTCTTTGCCAAGATATCTCCACGTTTTTCCCTCGACGCCATTTTTAATAAAGATTTATCCGTTGGGCCATTTAACGAATTCTATATCGCAACGGTAAATAACATTGGCGACCGGGAATTATTCGAGCATTACGTTGGTCTCGGCACGGATGTTAAAGTGCCGTGGTTTGGTCTGGTGGGAATGAACATTTATGCGCACTATGTACGTGAAAATTACGGTGCGGATAACGAAGGCAAGTGGGATGGTTACATGTTCTCGACCAACTGGTCGACGCCGTTCTATACATTCGCCAACGGCAGTTATTTGAACTATCAGGGTTACTTTGACTACCAGTTCGCCGCGAACAAGATTGCTAACCAGCCGTTATATAGCAATAACGCGATTGAATGGTATAACGGCATCTACTGGCATTCAGAGCATTATGCAGTAGGTTATGGCTTAAAATATTTCCGCAACATGGCATTGATGGAAAACCACGGTGGAGCAGGGCGTACCACCGGACTGGGTCACTATTTCAACCTCACCTATAAGTTCTGATTGCGCTGAAATGACACACCAATGCTCCGTTTGCCAGGGTTGGTGTGTCAGTCAATGATGTCATTGCCGAGAAATTTACGCAGCCCATCCAGATCCTTAATTTCCAGTCCTTGCTTCGTGCGCGTTACCAGTCCGGCATCCGTCAGCGCTTTCACCGCCCGCCGATAGACCCGGTCGGTGGTGCCGAATCGCTCAGCTTCCTGGTATTTTTTATGAAAACCATCCATTGGCTGCTTGTTCTGATGCTGGCGATACAGGTCATACGCTACGTTATGTACGATAGGGTAGAGCATCCGGTGCAGGAAGATTTCCAGCATATCCTGATAATCAACGGCCATTGCGCTGGCGAAAAATATCGCCAGTCTGGGGTGCTGGTTCAGCGCTTCCTCCAGACGGTCACAGTTGCATACCGCCACGGTCAGCGGTTCTTCGGCTACGATATCAAGCTGGCAACGATACCCGGTAAAAAACTCCATTTCGCCAAACAGTTGCTCATCACATTCCATTGCACCCAGTTGAAAACGGCGACCATTCTCCGCGCTATAACGCAGAGAAATTCTTCCTGACTGCACCATGATAAGTCGATCGACTACCTGTCCCTGGCGGTAAAGATAGTCATCTTCCTGGATAATCTGTGTTTCAGAGAGCAACTCCTGGAATATCTTCTCAATTAAGGCATCATCTTGCTGCCAGATATTGTGAAAACGACCTTTTGTGAGGGGCTTAAGCTGCATGGCTCAACGTCTTATTGTTTGAGATAATTCTTATCGCTGACTGTATGCCATCTGCTGCGCAATGTCATTAAGAGCGGGTTGCGGATAATAAAAGGGCCAGCACCATGCTGGCCTTGACACACTAAGGATGGCTGATAAAGCGAGACAATCGCTGGCGCAGCAGGCGGTTTTCCTGCCGCAGTTGAGCGTTCTCTTCCAGCAATGTCAGCGCAACGGCAATTCCCGGCCAGTCAAGTTCCAGCTCCTGACGCAGGCGTATCGCGCGACGCATGACGTTCAGCGCATGATCGTCAAAAGTCTCGTCTTCATGAGGTTCTATCACCCCTAAGCCGACAATCTCATGTAGCTCTTCTTCTGACACACCGGTGTACAGACAAAACTCGGTAATGGTAAAGGTGACGGTGACGTTAGCCATTATGCTTTCCCCCACTCTTTGCGCGGATCAAAGGTTTTTTGTGCATCCGCCAGCTGCTGCCACAGGGCGGCGCTGGCGTCGTCAGGTTTCGGAGGCATGACGATTTTGATCACCGCATACAAATCGCCGGTATGTTTTTTACTTACCAGACCTTTGCCCTTAATGCGTAACCGCTGCCCGGCCTGGCTGCCCGCAGGAATGGTCAGCAGGATGCTCTCTTTTAACGTCGGAACGGTTACTTTCGCGCCCAGCGCGGCTTCCCACGGCGCCAGGGGAACGACCACTTCCAGATCCTGATTAACGATATCGAACAGCGGATGTGGCGCGATATGAATCACCAGCCACAAATCACCGTTTGGCCCACCGTTTTCACCGGGGGTGCCCTGGCCTTTCAGACGAATACGCTGACCGTTACCGACGCCAGCCGGAATTTTCACATTCAACGTTTTAGGAATTTCACGTTCGACCATGCCGAACGCATTGTAAACCGGCAGGGTGTAACTGATCGTGCGGCTATGCTCAGTAAGCGTTTCTTCGAGGAATACGGCGACTTCAATTTCAATATCGTGCCCGCGGCTGGCATGACGCTGGCGAGACTGTTGCGCATGCTGACCAAAAATGGAGGAGAAGATATCGTCGAAATCTTCGGCGTTATAGCGTTGATTCTCTCCTTGTTGGAATTGACGGTTGAACTGTGGGTCGTTGCGGTGCTGCCACAACTGGTCGTACTCGGCGCGTCGCTGTTCATCGCTCAGGACTTCCCAGGCTTCAGCAACCTCTTTAAACCGGGCCTCCGCGTCAGTCTCTTTGCTGACATCAGGATGATATTTACGGGCGAGTCGACGATAGGCGGTCTTGATTGTCTTGAGATCGTCTGTCGGTTTCACGCCCATAATGGCGTAATAATCCTTTAATTCCATAGCGTTCTCTCGTGTAAATCAACACTTGCAGAAGGTGAACCCTGACAACAGGTATCACCGCTAAGTTTAGGGTAATCCTGATAACGGAGAATGCCAACCGGGAAGGGAGGATATTGCTATAAACGATGCGGGCGTTGCACCACCAACAGCGCTTTTTAACGTTATGGCGTCTGTTGTGTGGTGCGAATAGAGAGATTAGCTAAACATCAGGATTTAGTGATCAGGAAGCGGACCGTATCAGCATAGTTTTGTACGAACGCGTTAAGGTCATCAGATTTCAGTCCTTTCGGATTGATCATATATTTACCGTTGATAAAAATGGCGGGCACCCCGGTTAAATCTACGGCTTTAGCCATTTCTTGCTGTTTGGCGGTTAGTGATTTTACGGCAAAACTATTCCATGCGGCATCATAATCACTGGCACTGACGCCCGCGCTGATAAATACGTTACGAATATCGTCCGCCGATTTAATGGTTTGTTTTTTCTGCACGGCATCAAAAAGCAACGGTTTAACTTTATCTTGCACGTTCAACAGCATGGCGACGGACCAGGCGTGCGTCATGTCTTGCCCCAGAGGGCCTAAAAAGTCGACGTGGTATTCGGTGAGTTTGACGTCAGCAGGCAAAACTTTTTTCACGTTATCAGTGATTTCAAAAATTTCATCGTACTGATAGCAGGAAGGACAATAGAATGAGAAAAACTTCAGCGCTGCCGGGGCTGAAGCGACGGGTTTTTCCAATGAGATAAACTCTTTGCCGTCGGTAAATGGTGCTGCCTGAGCGCTAACGGTAAAAAATAACCCAATCAGGGGTAATAAATATTTTTTCATTTCCATATACTCTAAATAACATTCAATAAACAAATTTTCTGCGAATGAATACGCTCTTCATTGCGTCGGGCTATAATACGATAATCACCTAAAAATGCGCTGACCCTTACTTTCATTTACGCATCAATACGTAGCGGACAGTATTTATGTACTGTTCTGCGAATATCCTTTGGTACTCTTCGTAAATAGTGAATGATCACTTCCGTGATATTTTCGTAATTACTTTGGTAATGTTATATTGTAATAAATAAAAACGAAAATATGATTAATTATCATTTAATTTATAAAACGTGAGCAGCAACGCGTTGCGCTATGTTCTGTCAACGCAGCCGTAAGATTTTCTTTTTCTTGTAGCGTTTGAATGAATAGGGTAAGTGTCAGTGATGAGCAACCAAAATGGATATCGCTATGATTGACCACCTGGATCATCTGGTATTGACCTCCAATAATGAAGAGGCATGCGTTCGTTTTTATGTCGAACTTTTAGGGATGAGGCTGGAAACCTTCGCGCAAGGGCGGAAAGCCTTCGTCTTTGGCAATCAGAAAATTAACCTCCACATTCGGGGAAAAGAGTTTGAACCCAAAGCTTACGCGCCAACGCCGGGGGCGCTGGATTTGTGTTTTATCACCACGCGTGCGCTGGAAGAGGTGATAGCCACGTTTCAAACGCACGGGGTAGATATTGTTGAGGGACCGGTTGCACGAACCGGTGCGATGGGACCGATTCGCTCGGTTTATGTCAGAGATCCCGATCTCAATCTGATTGAAATCGCGGTATATCCTGCTGATGACAGGACATAACTTTACAGCGCAAAGGTTGCCAAAACCTGGTGAGTGGTTAAGATAACTCGCATCAATCAGTGAGGGTATAATGGCGAAACGTCAACGGATGGGATGGTGGTTCCTCTGTCTGGCATGTGTTGTGGTGATGGTTTGCACCGCACAACGCATGGCGGGTCTGCACGCGTTGCAGATGGACACCGTTGCCACAAGCGTGGTCGTAAGCGCACAAGCGCAGACCGATGAGGCCTCGTCCGTTACCCCTTGTGAACTGAGCGCGAAGTCATTACTGGCGGCGCCCCCGGTACTGTTCGAAGGCGCTATTCTGGTGCTGTGTCTGCTGCTGTCGCTGCTGGCGCCAGTGCGGGCGTTTCGTCTGCCTTTTTTCCCACCGCGAGCCATCTCGCCGCCCACGCTAAGGGTACATCTGCGATTTTGCGTCTTCCGTGAATGACAGAACAGCCGTTGCTGACTGTTAGATAATTATTCACGGAGAAAATATATGATGACTGTTTTCAGGCAGGCGCTGTTCTGTCTGTTATTGCTATGGCTGCCCGTATCCTGGGCGGCTGAACCCGGCTGGCTGCGTTCACCCGATAACGATCACGCCAGCGTACGGTTACGCGCTGATACGTCCTCAGGCGGCGAAACTCGTCTGTTGCTGGATGTTAAACTGGAGGACGGCTGGAAAACCTACTGGCGTTCGCCGGGCGAGGGAGGCGTCGCGCCATCTATCGCCTGGCAAGGGGAAATACCTGCGGTCGACTGGTTCTGGCCAACCCCTGCACGCTTTGAGGTCGCTAATATCACGACCCAGGGCTATCACGATAATGTGACGTTCCCGATGGTTGTGCGCGGCAGATCGCCCGCCACGCTTAGCGGTGTTTTGACGCTATCCACCTGTAGCAACGTTTGCCTGTTGACGGATTTTCCTTTTTCCGTGACCTCCACGACCCAGGACCCGACTTTTGCGCATGACTATGCGCAGGCAATGGGGCAGATCCCGCTTGCCAGCGGCCTGACCGATACTTTGCGCGCTGGCGCACGGGCCGGCGAGCTGGTCGTCGAGGCTCACCGCGCGGGAGGCTGGGCTGCGCCTGGGCTGTATCTGGACGCCGTTGATGATGCTGATTTTGGCATGCCGCAAATTCACGTCGCAGGTGAGACGTTACGCGCCACGGTACCCGTTCATGACGGTTGGGGGGAAGGCGCGCCGGATTTACGCGGTAAGTCGGTCACGCTGGTGCTGGCAGATAACGGTGTTGCCCAGGAAAGTCGTCTTGCGATTGGCGAAGCCCCGGTTATTGAGAACGCCTCACTCCCATTGTGGCAGGTGGTGCTAATGGCGCTGCTGGGCGGTTTAATCCTCAACCTGATGCCCTGTGTGTTACCGGTTCTCGGCATGAAACTGGGCTCTATTTTGCTGGTTGAGGAAAAAAGCCGTCGCCAGATCCGCCGTCAATTCCTCGCATCGGTAGCCGGGATCCTGGTCTCCTTTATGGCCCTGGCGCTATTGATGACAGTGCTACGTTTAACCAATCAGGCGCTGGGCTGGGGGATCCAGTTTCAGAACCCGTGGTTCATTGGCGTCATGGTCGTGGTGATGCTGACGTTCAGCGCCAGCCTGTTCGGGTGGTTTGAATTCCGCCTGCCTTCGGCGATGACCACCACGCTGGCGACTCGCGGTGGCAACGGCTTGTCGGGACATTTCTGGCAAGGCGCATTTGCGACCCTGCTCGCCACGCCGTGCAGCGCCCCGTTTCTCGGAACGGCGGTAGCGGTGGCATTGACCGCTTCGCTGCCAACGTTGTGGGGACTGTTTATCGCACTCGGCCTGGGGATGAGCTTGCCGTGGCTGCTGGTGGCTCTGCGTCCCGGTCTGGCGCTGCGTTTGCCGCGTCCGGGACGCTGGATGAATATTTTGCGGCGTCTTCTCGGTGTCATGATGCTGGGTTCGGCTATCTGGCTTGCGACGTTGCTGCTCCCACATTTAGGGCTGGCCGGACACGCTAGTGCTAAAGAAAGCGTGAACTGGCAACCGCTTAGCGAGCAGGCGATTGAGGATGCGCTGGCGCAACATAAGCGAGTGTTCATTGACGTCACTGCCGACTGGTGCATCACTTGTAAGGTCAACAAATACAACGTGTTGCATAAAGATGATGTACAGGCCGCGTTGCAACAGCCGGATGTAGTGGCGCTGCGCGGCGACTGGACGCTCCCTTCTGAAGCCATCACCGAATTTCTGAAAAAACGCGGCCAGGTTGCTGTGCCGTATAACCAAATTTATGGCCCCGGTCTGCCGGAAGGCCAGGCGTTACCAACGTTGTTAACCCGCGATGCGGTATTGCAAACGTTGACCGACGCCAAAGGAGTAACCCCATGAAAATAATGATTGTTCTGCTGTTAACCCTGTTTTCTGCCGTCAGCGTAGCGAAAGAACCTGCACCGTTTACCCCGGAACAGGAAAAGCAAATTGAAGCATTAATCCAGGAGGCCCTGTTTAACGATCCCAACAGCCCGCGGATTGGCGCTAAGCAGGCGAAACTGACCCTGATAAACTTCACCGATTACAACTGCCCGTACTGCAAGCAACTGGATCCCATGCTGGAAAAAATTGTGCAGAAATATCCTGACGTGGCGGTAGTGATTAAACCGCTGCCGTTTAAAGGGGAAAGTTCGGAACTGGCGGCGCGGACCGTGCTGACTACCTGGCTTGAGCATCCGCAGCAGTTTCTGGCGCTACATGAAAAACTGATGCAGAAAAAGGGTTACCATACCGACGTCAGTATCAAACAGGCGCAGGAAAAATCGGGAGCCAGTCCGGTGACGTTGGATGCCCAAAGTGCTGAAACGCTAAGCACTAACCTGCAACTGGCGCGACTGGTGGGCGTGCAGGGCACCCCCGCAACGATTATTGGTGATGAGCTTATTCCCGGTGCGGTGCCGTGGGAAACCCTTGAGGAAGTGGTCAAAGAAAAGCTGGCGGCGGCCAATGCTCAGTAAACTGCGCCGCTGGCTGCGCGAAGGGCTGATCTTACTGGCGCTGTTGGCAGGGGCGATGCTGCTGATGGATGTCTGGCGCGCGCCGCAGTTCCCTGGCTCTTTTGACAGCACGCCTTTGCAAACGCTGGATGGTGAAACCGTCACGCTGGCGGCGCTCAGCAAAGACGAGCCGGTGCTGCTTTATTTCTGGGCGAGCTGGTGCGGCGTTTGCCGCTTCACGACGCCGGAAGTCGCCAGGCTGCGTTCGGAAGGGGAAAACGTGATGACCATTGCGTTACGCTCCGGCAGTGAAGCTGAGGTGTCTCGTTGGCTGTCGCGTAAAGGCGTGGACTTTCCGGTCATCAATGATGCGAACGGGGCAATTTCCCGCAGTTGGGCGATTAGCGTCACGCCCACGCTGGTGGTAGTGTCACAAGGTCGGGTGGTGTCAACAACCAGCGGCTGGACCAGCTACTGGGGCATGAAGCTTCGGCTGTGGTGGGCCAAAACGTTCTGATAATGTGCCGGGGAAACCCGGCATTTTTTATATTATTACCCGTAAGCGGGAAGACATATTTCGTTGCCTGGCGAAGCGAGCACCGCGATTAACGTCCAGAATGGGTCATCTTCTCTTTTTCAGGAAAGTGCAACATGACGAGTTCGTTAGCGTTTGGGCCCGCTCTGGTGATGATGATTGCCGCCACGTTTGTCCTCGCCGGGATGGTAAAAGGCGTCACTGGTATGGGATTGCCCACCGTGGCTATGGGGATCATCGGATCGCTTATTTCGCCGGTTGCGGCGGCGGCCATGCTGCTGTTGCCTTCGCTGATTAGCAATCTGTTTCAGTTTGGCGGTGGCGGAAATACGCGTCAATTAGTCAAACGACTGTGGCCGATGTTATTGACGGTGGTGGTGGCGACATTGCTTGCCAGCGCCTGGATTACCGGCGGCGACACCACCCGTACCCAGTTTGCGCTCGGCGTGGCGCTGGTGGCTTACGCTATCTGGACGCTGGCCGGAAAGAAAATCGCAGTGGCTCCGCAGCATGAAAAACCGTACTCCCTCGTCATAGGATTTGTTACTGGCTTATTGACTGGCGGAACCGGTGTATTTGTGATGCCCGCCGTGCCCTGGATCCAGTCATTGGGTTTTGAGAAAGATGAACTGGTTCAGGCGCTCGGGATCTCTTTTACGTTTTCGACATTGGCTTTGGCGCTTGGTCTGTGGTGGCACAACGCGCTGCCCGTACAGTCGTTGAGCTTATCGGCTTTGGCCATTGTTCCTGCGCTGATTGGTCAGTGGTTAGGAACCCGTGTACGACGGGTTATTTCTCCGCTCGTGTTTAAACGTTGTTTTCTGTTTTGTTTGGTCGGGTTGGGTATCGAGATGATGCTGCGTGCGGTATGACCTGTGCGGTGACTTTAGAACGCATTCATGGCATCGTTAATTCAGACATTCAGGGTCAAAGAGGTCGCTATGGCATCAGTGATGTTAAGTGAGGAAGAGGGCGCTCTGGAGTCGCGAATGGCGCTCACCGCGGCGGCGATGGCCGATAAATCGCGCTCGCGAATGTTGTGCGCCCTGATGGATGGCCGCGCCTGGACCGCGACCGAGCTCAGCGCAGTGGCGGATGTGTCAGCGTCGACCGCCAGTGCGCATCTGGCGCGTCTGTGCGAACAACGTTTTGTTGTGGCGCTCGCGCAGGGCAGGCATCGTTATTTTCGCCTTGCAGGCTCTGATATCGCTGAACTGCTGGAGCGCCTGATGGGCGTGGCGTGGGCTACATCTACGCCACGAAAAATCACGACGCCGCCAGGCTTACGACATGCCCGAACCTGCTACGATCATCTCGCTGGCGAGGTGGCGGTGAGGCTGTTCGATACGCTGGTTTCCCGTCAGTGGTTAACGCCGGATGGTGAAACGCTGACGTCTCTTGGGCAGGAAAAACTGGCACAAATGGGGATTGTCCTGGCTGCGAGCGCATCGCGGCGGAAATTAACCTGCGGTTGTCTGGACTGGAGTGAACGACGTTACCATCCCGGCGGCGTGCTTGGCGCATCGCTGCTACGCTGGCTGATTGAAAAACGATGGATAAAAACGGAGCTGAGTGGTCGCCGCGTCACCTTCACCCCGCTTGGCATTCGCAAATTAGAAACCGAGTTCGGTATTAAAACGACACCATAGATGGTGCGTTTTGCGAAAGCGTTCCGGGAAATATGTCATATTTCTGTCACACTCTGTTGTGATTGATAACAACAAGAGGTCGTAGGGATGAATAAATCGTTAATCGCCGCAGCCGTGGCAGGGGCTGTATTAATGTCAACCGCCGCGCAGGCGCAGACCGCGCCGGAAGGCTATCAGCTTCAGCAAGTATTGATGATGAGTCGGCATAACTTACGCGCACCTTTAGCCAATAATGGCAGTGTTCTTGAGCAGTCCACCCCCAAACAATGGCCAGAATGGGATGTCCCCGGCGGACAACTGACCACCAAAGGCGGCGTGCTGGAAATCTATATGGGCCACTATATGCGAGAGTGGCTGGCAGAGCAGGGGATGGTGAAATCGGGCGAATGTCCGGCGCCGGGTACGGTCTATACCTATGCTAACAGCCTGCAGCGTACGGTCGCGACGGCGCAGTTCTTTGTCACCGGTGCTTTCCCGGGTTGCGACGTCCCGGTCCATCATCAGGAAAAAATGGGCACCATGGATCCCACCTTTAACCCGGTGATCACCGATGATTCCGCCGCCTTCAGCCAGCAGGCGGTTCAGGCAATGGAGAAAGAGCGTAGCCAAATGCAGCTCAACGACAGCTATCAGTTGCTTGAGCAAATGACCGACTACAAAGACTCTCCATCCTGCAAAGAAAAACAGCAGTGTTCCCTGACCGATGCCAAAGATACGTTTAGCGCGAAATATCAGCAGGAGCCTGGGGTTTCGGGGCCGCTGAAGGTCGGAAATTCGCTGGTTGATGCCTTCACGCTGCAATATTACGAAGGCTTCCCGATGGACAAGGTCGCCTGGGGCGAGATTAAATCCGATCAACAGTGGAAGGTTCTGTCGAAGCTGAAAAATGGCTATCAGGACAGCCTGTTCACCTCCCCGGAAGTGGCGCAGAACGTCGCCAAACCGCTGGTGAAGTATATTGATAATGCGCTGGTTACTGAACGCGTAAAAGCGCCAAAAATAACCGTGCTGGTGGGGCATGACTCAAACATCGCATCGCTGCTCACCGCGCTGGATTTCAAACCGTACCAGCTTCACGATCAGAACGAGCGTACGCCGATTGGCGGGAAGATTGTCTTCCAGCGCTGGCATGACAGCAACGCGAATCGTGATCTGATGAAAATCGAGTACGTGTATCAGAGCTCGCAGCAGTTGCGTAATGCTGACGTTCTGACCCTGAAATCCCCGGCGCAGCGCGTAACGCTGGAGCTGAAAGGGTGTCCGATAGATGCGGATGGTTTTTGCCCGATAGATAAGTTCGACAGCGTGTTGAATGAGGCGGCTAAGTAAAAGAAAAACTCCCCCGTGTTCGCGGGGGAGTCTGAGCGCTAGACGTTTTTGCGTTCGATAGTCTGTTCACCCCAAAAGAGCGAATCTTTGTCTGTTTTCTTAAAGGCTTTGATGAGCACCTCGTCGCTACCTTCTTCCCAAATTTTTTCCGCCAGTTTCTCGTCATAATGCGCGACTTCAAAAATGGCTTCGGCTATTTCCGGCGATGTATTGCGCAGACTTGCCCATTCGCCGACGCGATGGGCTTTCGCTTCTTGAGTTGGCATTCGAATCCTCCTGTTGAAGATTAGCCGTTGAGTTTTACTGCCAGACCTGCGACATATTCACCCTGATAGCGGGCGATAGATAATTCTTCCTGACTTGGCTGGCGTGAGCCGTCGCCTCCGGCGATGGTGGTTGCGCCGTAAGGGGTACCGCCGCGAACTTGAGAAACATCAAACAGCTCTTGCGCCGCGTAACCGATAGGCACAATCACCATCCCATGGTGAGCAAGCGTAGTCCAGGTTGATGTAATGGTTTGTTCCTGACCGCCGCCGGTTCCTGTCGAGCTGAATACGCTGGCGAGTTTGCCGTACAGGCCGCCTGAAGCCCACAGCCCGCCAGTCTGGTCGAGGAAGGTGCGCATCTGACCGGACATATTGCCAAAGCGTGTGGGGGTACCAAAAATAATGGCATCGTAATCTGCCAGTTCTTGCGGGGTTGCGACTGGTGCGTTTTGTGTTTTGCCACCAGCTTTGAGGAAAATCTCCGGCTGCATGGTCTCTGGTACACGCTTAATAATTACTTCCGCGCCATCTACCTTATTTGCGCCTTCTGCGACTGCATGGGCCATAGTTTCAATGTGTCCGTACATGGAATAATAAAGCACCAGAACTTTTGCCATTTTACACTACTCCTCGAGTTAACCGTGTCCGTAGCGACTCGCTACCTACCTTTAAAGATATGACGTACTGTCAGGAGTGCAAATTTCACAATCACTTCTTTGATTTATAACAATTTTTATAACAACTTCTCTTGTTGCAAAATGATACATATTTAACCGGTTGGAATTTGGTAGTCATAAGAAAGACTTATTGATTTCTCGCTGTGATTATTTCTCTATCACCACCAATCCTGTTGCAGGATATTACAGTTAGCGGCTGCTCAGGCCACGCTTCACTATGCTTAATCCCACGCAGTTATTTTCAGGGTATCGCCCGTAACGCTGCGTGAGGTATCACTCCTCAGTACCTATGCAATATGATGTCTAATCAATGACGGAGGTCAGTAATGGCAAACCATCGAGGCGGTTCCGGCAACTTTGCGGAAGATCGCGAAAGAGCATCAGAAGCAGGTCGAAAAGGTGGCCAGCACAGCGGGGGCAATTTTAAGAATGACCCGCAACGCGCTTCAGAGGCAGGCAAAAAAGGGGGCAAAAATAGCCACGGCAACAACAAATCGTAATTGCCGGGCTAGCTGTCAGATATGCCGTGACGGCTGAGGATCAGAGTCAGACGTTACGTAGCCACCCACCGCCGCCGGTTTCTTCCGGCGGTTTTTTTTGTCTGCAAGGTTGAACTGTAACAAAACGCAACGCAGACTAACGACATTCAGTTAATCGGGTGTCTCATGTCATTACTTTCTCGTTATTCCTTCTCTGTTAAACCTCAGGAAGCGATCCTCATTGTGATCACTATGTTCTGGGGTGGCACGTTTTTGGCAGTGCAATATGCCGTTACCCTGAGCGGACCTTTTTTCTTTGTCGGCGTGCGTTTTGCCACCGCTGCGCTGGCGGTCGCGCTTTTGTCACTATGCACATTGCATAAACTGACGTGGCTGGAAGTCAAAGCAGGCGTTGCGATCGGTATCGCAATTGCGTTGGGCTATAGTCTGCAAACCTGGGGGCTACAGTTTATTCCCAGCAGTAAATCGGCGTTTATTACCGCGATGTATGTGCCGTTGGTCCCGCTTTTACAATGGCTGTGTCTGGGGCGTATGCCCGGCCTGATGCCGTGTGTCGGCATTGTGCTGGCCTTTATCGGGTTGATTTTTCTCGCCGGACCGGGAGGCAATTTGCTGGCTTTAGGCGAAGGAGAGTGGATCACACTCGCCGGCGCGGTGGCGATTGCGGCAGAAATTATCCTGATTAGCGCGTGGGCGGGAAAAGTGGATGTGCGGCGGGTAACGGTGGTACAACTGGCAACCGCTTCGATAGTGGCGTTTATTGCGATGGGACCGGCCGGAGAGACCGTACCCCCGATGTCTACGGGATTGCTGGTGGTGGCGCTGGGGTTGGGGATTTTCAGTGCGATTATTCAGGTTACCATGAACTGGGCACAGCGCAGCGTTTCGCCGACGCGCGCGACGGTCATTTATACCGGTGAGCCGGTGTGGGCGGGGATCTTTGGTCGCCTGGCGGGGGAACGCTTACCGCTACTGGCTTTGCTCGGCGCAGCATTCATTATTGTTGGCGTGCTGGTCAGCGAACTGAAGTTCAAAAAGAAAAAAGGGGTAGTGCAAGAGGCACCGCCGGAGTCGCTTTAATTTAACCATTCACCGCGTGATTTGGTATGCTGACGCCCTCACAAGAAGGAGAGGGCGCATGGTCCAACGCGCAGAGAAAAAAACAGGTAAGCGCTCGCAGGCCGTCAGTGCAAAACGCCAGGCCATATTAACCGCGGCATTAAATATCTTCTCCCAATATGGGATCCACGGCACGCGTCTCGAACAGGTCGCTGAGCAGGCGGGTGTGTCAAAAACGAATCTGCTTTATTACTTCCCGTCAAAAGAGGTGCTCTATATTGCCGTTTTGCGGCAAATCCTCGACGTCTGGCTGGCTCCGTTGAAGGCTTTTCGCGAAGACTTTGCGCCGCTAGTGGCCATTAAAGAATACATTCGCCTTAAGCTGGAAGTGTCGCGCGATTACCCTCAGGCTTCACGACTGTTTTGTATGGAGATGCTGGCAGGTGCGCCTTTATTGATGGCTGAATTAACGGGCGATCTCAAAACGCTAATTGATGAGAAATCGGCGCTGATTGCCGGTTGGATCAAAAGTGGGAAACTGGCTCCGGTCGATCCGCATCATCTGATTTTTATGATTTGGGCTTCAACCCAGCACTACGCCGACTTTGCCCCACAGGTAGAGGCGGTAACGGGCGCAACGCTGCGTGATGAAGCCTTTTTTAACCAAACGGTGGAGAGCGTGCAGCGGATGATTATTGAAGGGATCCGCGTGCGTTAACTGGCTGGCGGTAACGGACAGCTTAAATCGCCCTCTTCGCACTGTAAGAGCGAGGCGAGAAACGCTTCACGCTCGTTGGTTTTATCCGTCAGACACTGGCTGGAAATCATCGCCTGGACGCTACCGCCTTCGGTGCCGGAACTGATTAACGCGCAGTCCGCATCGCGCAGGGTTATCCATGAGATTTGCGCTTTTTTCAGTAAATCGCGCTGGGTTGGGGCGGCGCGCTTAAGCGCATTCTGATAAGTGTCATTAAGTTTGGTGTCGGCCGCCTTAAACTGCTCTGCCGCACAGGTGTTCATCTCAATCTGAGTGTTCGCGTTGGCGCAGTCATCCGCCAGCGCCTGGCCGCTCAACAGCAGCGCTGCACATGTCAGTACGATTCGTTTCATGCTTCCCTCTGGATCCATAAAAAAAGGCCCCGTTACCGGAGCCTTAATTAACCACAACCTTAGCCGATTGTCATCAGGCTGGCGTTCCCCCCGGCAGCGGCGGTATTGACGCTCAGGGAGCGTTCAATGTACAGCCTCTCCAGCAGAATATTGCTTTCGCCACGGGCAAAGCCCTGGACTGATACAATCGCCCCTTCGCGGGCAGCTACCGCTTCGCACAGTGAACGCAGTTGATCGGAATCGCCGTGGAAAATAACGGCATCAAACGGCTGCGTGGTTATGTTGTCCGCTTTGGCAAACTGAATGCGCCCGGAGACCGCGGCAGGCAGACGTTTTGCCAGTTCACGATGGAACGCATCATCTGGCCACAGGATTAAGCTACCAACGGAAGCTACGGCCGCAATCTGTACCAGCGCATCCTGTTCATCATCGGCGATACAGAGTACGCGTTCACGCGGCAACAGCGTCCAGGTATTTCGCTCGCCAGTGGGTCCTGGCAGCAGACGCTGAGTACCGGCCTGCGCCAGTTCGCCAAACTGCTGGCAGAGCGCCTGCAGCGAGGGTCGATCGGTTGCCCATTCGCTGAGCGCTTCCAGCGGCTGAACGAGTGCAGCTTTAAGCTGCGCATCGACCGGGTAGTCGGCATCCTGGCGGGCCAGCGTAATGCCTAACGCATTTTCTGGGCGGTTAGCCAGCAGGCGATACAGATACAGCGGTCCACCTGCTTTTGGCCCGGTACCAGACAAGCCTTCGCCACCGAATGGCTGCACGCCGACGACGGCGCCGACCATATTGCGGTTAACGTACAGGTTCCCCACGTGTGCCGATCCTGTGACCTGGGCAATGGTTTCATCGATACGGGTGTGTACGCCCAGCGTCAGGCCGTAGCCGGAGGCATTAATTTGCTCAATCAGGTTGCCCAGATTGTTACGGGTGTAGCGCACGACGTGCAGTACCGGACCAAACACCTCTTTTTGTAATTCGTCGAAGCTTTCCAGCTCGATCAGCGTCGGAGCAATAAAGGTACCGGTTTGCCATTCACGCGCATCGTCGCTGTTTTCGCGCACGGCCTGAAACACCGGGCGACCTTTGGCGCGCATGGCCTGAATATGGCGCTCAATATTCGTTTTGGCTTCTTCATCAATTACCGGCCCAATATCGGTGCTCAGGCGACCTGGATTACCCATGCGACATTCCGCCATCGCGCCGCGCAGCATTTTCAGCGTATGGTCGGCTACATCATCCTGCAGACACAGGACGCGCAGCGCGGAGCAGCGCTGTCCGGCGCTGTCAAACGCTGAAGCCAGAACGTCGACCACGACCTGTTCCGTCAACGCGGAGGAGTCGACAATCATTGCGTTCATCCCACCGGTTTCGGCGATAAGCGGGATTGGACGTCCCTGAGCATCAAGGCGGGTGGCAATATTGCGTTGCAACAGCGTGGCGACTTCCGTTGAGCCGGTAAACATGACGCCGCGTACGCGCTCATCGGAAGTGAGCTGCGCCCCGACGGTTTCACCCTGACCAGGCAACAGTTGCACCACGCCCGGCGGTACACCCGCTTCGAGCAAAATAGCGATGCCCTGGGCGGCAATTAACGGGGTTTGTTCCGCCGGTTTCGCCAGCACGCTGTTACCCGCCGCCAGCGCGGCGGCAATCTGCCCGGTGAAAATGGCCAGCGGGAAGTTCCATGGGCTGATACAAACCACCGGTCCTAACGGTCGATGGGTTTCATTATCGAAATCATCGCGAACCTGACCGGCATAATAATGCAGGAAGTCTACCGCTTCGCGCACTTCCGCAATGGCGTTGCTGAAGGTTTTACCCGCTTCGCGTACCAGGATGCCAATCAGCTGCTGCATCTGACCTTCCATCAGAACGGCGGCACGATGCAAAATGGCGGCGCGCTCTTGTGGCGGTGTGGCGAACCAGATCGGCGCGTTATTCGCTGCGTTCTGTAACGCCTGTTCCACTTCAGCGTGAGTCGCCTCACGCACGTAACCGACAATATCTTTCGGCTCGGCTGGGTTAACGACTGGCGTCATTTCGCCGTCAGCAACCGGGTGCTCGAGAATGGGTTTAGCGTGCCATTTTTGTAGCGCGCTGTTGAGCAGGGCAGAGGACAGCGAGGCCAGACGATGTTCGTTAGCTAAATCCAGCCCGCCTGAGTTTTCGCGGCCTTTACCGTACAGGTCACGCGGCAGGGCAATCTTCGGATGCGGCAGACCGGCCTGACCTTCTTGCTGCGCGAGTTTTTCAACAGCTTCGACCGGATCGGCAACCAGTTCATCCAGCGGCAGGGTCGTGTCGGCAATGCGGTTGACGAACGAGGTGTTGGCGCCGTTTTCCAGCAGACGACGCACCAGGTAAGCCAGCAGCGTTTCGTGCGTGCCGACCGGTGCATAAATGCGGCATGGACGGTTCAGTTTGCCATCCGCAACTTTGCCGGTGACCTGCTCATACAGCGGTTCGCCCATGCCGTGCAGGCACTGGAACTCGTACTGACCCGGATAGTAGTTTTGACCGGCTAACTGATAAATCGCCGCCAGCGTATGGGCGTTGTGGGTGGCGAACTGCGGGTAGATCAGATTCGGTACGGCAAGCAGCTTTTTCGCACAGGCCAGGTAGGAAACGTCGGTGTACACCTTACGGGTGTAGACCGGATAACCTTCCAGACCGTCCATCTGGGCACGTTTAATTTCGCTATCCCAGTAGGCGCCCTTAACCAGACGGATCATCAGGCGGCGGCGGCTGCGCGTGGCGAGGTCAATCAGATAGTCGATAACATACGGGCAGCGCTTCTGGTAGGCCTGGATAACAAAACCGATCCCGTTCCAGCCTGCCAGTTCGGGTTCAAAGCACAGTTTTTCCAGCAGATCGAGGGAGATCTCCAGTCGGTCAGCCTCTTCGGCGTCGATATTAATGCCGATGTCGTACTGACATGCCAGCAGAGTAAGCGATTTCAGACGAGGATAGAGTTCATCCATCACGCGATCGTACTGCGCACGGCTGTAACGCGGATGCAGTGCCGACAGCTTGATAGAAATACCTGGCCCTTCGTAGATACCGCGCCCGTTAGAGGCTTTACCAATGGCGTGGATCGCCTGCTGGTACGAAACCATATAAGCCTGTGCATCGGCGGCGGTCAGGGCCGCTTCGCCCAGCATGTCATAGGAGTAACGGAAGCCTTTTTCTTCCAGTTTACGTGCGTTAGCCAGCGCTTCAGCGATAGTCTCCCCGGTGACAAACTGCTCGCCCATCAAGCGCATGGCCATGTCGACGCCTTTACGCACCAGCGGCTCACCGCTCTTGCCGATAATACGGTTGAGTGAGCGTGAGAGGCTGGCTTCGTTATGCGTTGAAACCAGACGACCGGTAAACAACAGCCCCCAGGTCGCCGCGTTGACGAACAGAGACGGGCTGCGGCCAATGTGCGACTGCCAGTTACCGTTGCTGATCTTGTCGCGGATTAACGCATCGCGGGTCGCTTTATCTGGAATACGCAGCAAGGCTTCGGCCAGACACATCAGCGCGACGCCTTCCTGTGAAGAAAGGGAGAATTCCTGCAATAAACCTTGTACCATCCCGGCGCGACCGCTGGCGGTCTTCTGGTTACGCAGTTTGTCTGCCAGATCGTATGCCAGCTTATGCGCCTGCTCGGCGATGGGCTGCGGCAGACGAGCCTGCTCCATCAGCATCGGTACGGCGTCAGTTTCGGCGCGGCGGTAAGCAGCGGTGATTGCCGCGCGAGAAACTGACTGCGGCAGGATCTGTTCAGCAAATTCCAGGAAAGGCTGATGCGCTTCATTTTGCAGCGTGGTCGACTCATCGCCCTCATTCGCAGCACCCGCCAGCAGGGCCGGTAGTTCAGGAAGTGCGTCGTCATTTTCCAGTCTTTCGAGATAATTAAAAATGGCTTGTTTGATCAGCCAATGTGGCGTGCGATCGATTCGTGATGCTGCTGTTTTAATACGCTCGCGAGTGGCGTCATCCAGCTTAACCCCCATCGTGGTGGTTCCCATGCCGTTTACTCCTGTTGTACTGAAATACGGGGCTGATAGTTACCGAGAAATATCCACTATGTTGCAACTTTGTGCAACCGTGTTAAATGTGACTTGGTTTGCAAGCTTGGAAATGAATGAAATGTTAATAAACGTGAGTGTTTTGACGGGGGCTATAAAAGTTGCCGAATCTTTTTCTCTGCGGTAGTTAACACTTTTAAAAGGTGCAACCTAAAAAAGTGTGAGAGAGTGCAACCTACAGAAAAATGCTATCTACTCTGGATTAAATTTGATGTAAATGGTGTGTTAAATCGATTGTGAATGACCATCGCTTCCGGCAGGATACGGTCGCCCTGGTAAACATAGATATCTTTGCCACGTTCCGGCAGGGTAATAAAACGGCAAGCCACGGCATTGCTGATACATAATTTTGGAGAGTTTTGATGGCTATTAGCACACCGATGTTAGTGACATTCTGTGTCTATATTTTCGGCATGATATTGATAGGGTTTATTGCATGGCGTTCAACCAAAAACTTTGACGATTACATTCTGGGTGGACGCAGTCTGGGTCCATTCGTGACCGCGTTATCTGCCGGGGCATCTGACATGAGCGGCTGGTTGCTGATGGGCCTGCCTGGCGCGATTTTCCTGTCGGGGATTTCAGAAAGCTGGATCGCTATTGGCCTTATTTTGGGCGCGTGGATCAACTGGAAACTGGTGGCCGGACGTTTACGCGTGCATACCGAATACAATAACAATGCGCTGACGTTACCGGATTACTTTACCGGTCGCTTTGAAGATAAAAGCCGAATTCTGCGTATTATCTCCGCGCTGGTTATTCTGCTGTTTTTCACCATCTACTGTGCTTCCGGTATTGTGGCAGGGGCGCGTCTGTTTGAAAGCACCTTTGGCATGAGCTACGAAACAGCGCTGTGGGCGGGGGCGGCCGCGACGATTATTTATACCTTTATCGGTGGTTTCCTCGCGGTAAGCTGGACCGATACCGTCCAGGCCAGCCTGATGATCTTCGCCCTGATCCTGACGCCGGTGATGGTAGTCATTGGCGTGGGTGGGTTTGACGATTCGCTGGAAGTGATTAAACAAAAGAGCATTGAGAACGTGGACATGTTCAAAGGGCTGAATTTTGTTGCCATTATTTCCCTGATGGGCTGGGGTCTGGGCTATTTCGGTCAGCCGCATATTCTGGCGCGCTTTATGGCGGCTGATTCTCACCATAGCATTGTTCATGCCCGCCGCATCAGTATGACCTGGATGATCCTGTGTCTGGCAGGTGCAGTTGCCGTTGGCTTCTTTGGTATCGCTTACTTTAACAACAACCCACGGCTTGCCGGTGCCGTTAACCAGAACGCCGAACGCGTGTTTATTGAACTGGCGCAAATCCTGTTCAACCCGTGGATTGCCGGTATTCTGCTGTCTGCGATCCTCGCTGCGGTGATGTCGACTCTGAGCTGCCAACTGCTGGTGTGTTCCAGCGCAATCACCGAAGACTTGTATAAAGCGTTCCTGCGTAAAAATGCCAGCCAGAAAGAGCTGGTATGGATTGGTCGCATCATGGTGCTGGTTGTGGCGCTGGTGTCTATCGCGCTGGCGGCGAACCCGGAGAACCGTGTGCTTGGTCTGGTAAGCTACGCCTGGGCCGGCTTTGGCGCGGCGTTTGGTCCGGTGGTTCTGTTCTCCGTAATGTGGTCGCGTATGACGCGTAACGGCGCGCTGGCCGGGATGCTCATCGGTGCGGTGACGGTAATCGTCTGGAAGCAGTTTGCCTGGTTGGGTCTGTATGAAATCATCCCGGGCTTTATTTTCGGCAGCATCGGTATTGTGGTCTTCAGCCTGTTGGGTAAAGCGCCTTCAGCCGCTATGCAGCAACGTTTTGCCGAGGCTGATGCGCATTATCACACAGCTCCGCCATCACGTTTACAGGCAGAGTAATCCGCCTCGCTCCTTAAGCCCGCCGCGTGCGGGCTTTTTTATTTGTCCCCGCTGCAAAACCGCCCTAATCGTTACCCGCCTAACTGTTTACATTAAGTCATCATTCTCAAAACATTCTGCTTGAGTTTTTCTTTGCGGTAATGATAATCACTATCACTGTAATTTACTTTTCTTTTCATCAATTGACTGAGAATAACGTTTAAGGGTTCTTCGCATGTTTGTTCCATTTCTTATTATGTTGCGCGAAGGGTTAGAGGCCGCGCTGATAGTCAGCCTGATTGCCAGCTACCTGAAACGGACTCAGCGTGGTCGATGGATTGGTGTGATGTGGATTGGTGTTCTGCTGGCGGCGGCGTTATGCCTGGCGTTAGGCGTTTTCATCAATGAAACCACCGGTGAATTTCCGCAAAAGCAACAGGAGCTGTTTGAAGGCATCGTGGCGGTCATTGCCGTGGTGATCCTCACCTGGATGGTATTCTGGATGCGTAAAGTTTCGCGCAACGTCAAAGTCCAGCTTGAACAGGCTGTCGATAACGCGTTGCAACGCGGCAATCATCACGGCTGGGCGCTGGTAATGATGGTCTTTTTTGCCGTTGCCCGTGAAGGGCTGGAATCGGTGTTCTTCCTGCTGGCGGCATTCCAGCAGGATGTAGGCATTTGGCCACCGTTAGGTGCGATGCTGGGGCTGGCCACCGCGGTGGTACTGGGTTACCTGATTTACCTCGGCGGCATTCGCCTCAACCTCGGGGCATTCTTCAAATGGACCAGCCTGTTCATTTTGCTGGTGGCCGCTGGTCTTGCCGCTGGGGCCATCCGCGCGTTCCACGAAGCTGGGTTATGGAATCATTTTCAGGATGTGGCGTTTGACATGAGCAGCGTGCTTTCAACGCATTCGCTGTTTGGCACATTGATGGAAGGTATTTTCGGCTATCAGGAAGCGCCGAGCGTCAGTGAAGTCGCCATTTGGTTTATCTACCTGATTCCGGCATTGATTATGTTTGCACTGCCGCCGCGTTCAGGCACTACGGCATCGCGTACCGCACCCTGATAAAAACGCGATGCAGAACACTCCTTAGTTACAACATACTTATTTATAGGGATAGGTTATGACGTTTAATTTTCGCCGTAGTGCGCTGCAGTTGGGTATTGCCGCGCTGTTTGCCTCCGCTTTTTCTGCACAAGCCGCCGATATCCCGCAGGTGAAAGTCACGGTTAACGACAAACAGTGTGAGCCGATGACGATCACGGTTAACGCTGGGAAAACGCAGTTCATCATCCAGAACCACAGCCAGAAAGCGCTGGAGTGGGAGATCCTTAAAGGGGTTATGGTGGTTGAAGAACGTGAAAACATTGCGCCGGGCTTTAGCCAGAAAATGACAGCTAACCTGCAGCCAGGTGAATATGATATGACCTGCGGTCTGTTGACCAACCCGAAAGGCAAACTCATTGTAAAAGGTAGCGCAACGGCGGATGCCGCGCAGGGCGATGCTCTGCTGAGCCTAAGTGGCGCGATTACTGAATACAAAGCCTATGTGACAGCCGAAACTGCACAACTGGTTGCGGGCACCAAAGCATTCACCGATGCGATTAAAGCTGGCGATCTGGAAAAAGCGAAATCGCTGTATGCGCCAACCCGTCAGCATTATGAGCGTATTGAACCGATTGCTGAACTGTTCTCCGATCTCGACGGCAGCATCGATGCACGTGAAGATGATTATGAGCAAAAAGCCGCCGATCCTAAATTCACCGGCTTCCACCGTCTGGAGAAAGCGTTGTTCGGCGACAACACCACCAAAGGTATGGACAAGTATGCCGACCAATTAAACCGCGATGTTCTTGACCTGCAAACGCGTATTAGCGAACTGGCCTTCCCACCGTCAAAAGTGGTTGGCGGGGCAGCAGGACTGATTGAAGAAGTCGCTGCCAGCAAAATTAGCGGAGAAGAGGATCGCTACAGCCATACCGATCTGTGGGATTTCCAGGCCAATATCGATGGCGCGCAGAAAATCGTCGATCTCCTGCGCCCTCAGTTACAAAAATCCAATGCTGAGCTGTTGGCGAAGGTGGATGCGAACTTCAAAAAAGTCGATACCATTCTGAGCAAGTACCGTACCAAAGACGGTTTTGAAACCTATGACAAACTGACCGACGCCGATCGCAATGCGCTGAAAGGGCCTATCACGACGCTGGCGGAAGACTTGTCGCAATTACGCGGTGTTCTGGGTCTGGATTAAGCAAAATGCAGCAAGATAATGAAAACGGCGTGAGCGAACCTTCACGCCGACGTTTACTGAAAGGGATGGGCGCCCTGGGTGGGGCGCTGGCGCTGGCGGGTGGATGTCCGGTTGCCCACGCGCAAAAACCACAAAGCGCGCCGGGAACGTTGTCCCCCGATGCGCGTAGTGAAGTGCAGCCGTTTTATGGTCAGCATCAGGCAGGGATCCTGACGCCACAGCAGGCATCGATGATGCTGGTGGCGTTCGATGTTCTCGCCAGCGATAAGGCTGATCTGGAACGCTTGTTCCGCTTGCTGACCACCCGATTTGCGTTTCTGACCACGGGCGGGCCGGCGCCGGATACGCCGAACCCGCGTTTACCCCCTATGGATTCCGGTATCCTCGGCGCATACATTGCGCCAGACAACCTGACGATGACGTTGTCAGTCGGCGCCTCGCTATTTGATGAACGTTATGGCCTGAAATCGCAGATGCCGAAAAAGCTGCAAAAAATGACCCGCTTCCCGAATGATTCGCTGGATGCGGCGCTGTGCCATGGTGATTTGCTGCTGCAGATTTGTGCCAACACGCAGGACACCGTTATCCATGCGCTGCGCGATATCATTAAACATACGCCCGATCTCCTTAGCGTGCGCTGGAAACGTGAAGGGTTTATTTCCGACCATGCCGCGCGCAGCAAAGGCAAAGAGACCCCGGTCAACTTGCTTGGCTTTAAGGATGGCACCGCGAATCCGGACGCGACGGATGCGAAGTTGATGCAAGACGTGGTGTGGGTTACGGACGGGCAGGGCGAACCTGTCTGGGCGCAAGGTGGTAGTTATCAGGCCGTCAGGCTCATTCAGTTTCGCGTCGAGTTCTGGGATCGTACGCCGCTGAAAGAGCAGCAAACGATATTTGGTCGAGATAAACACACCGGCGCGCCGCTGGGTATGCAGCACGAGCATGATGTGCCTGACTATGCCAGCGATCCCGAGGGTGAGGTGATTGCGCTCGACAGTCATATCCGCCTGGCGAATCCGCGCACGAAAGAGACCGACTCCAGCCTGATGATGCGCCGTGGCTACAGCTATTCGCTCGGTGTGACCCCATCCGGTCAACTGGATATGGGACTGTTGTTTGTCTGCTATCAACACGATCTGGAAAAAGGCTTTTTGACTGTGCAGAAACGCCTCAACGGTGAAGCGCTGGAAGAGTATGTCAAACCAATTGGTGGGGGCTACTTCTTTGCTTTGCCGGGTGTCAAAACCGCAGATCAATATCTGGGACAGTCTCTACTCGAAGCCTGATGATTACGCCCCGTTGTACAGCGGGGCTTTTCCTGACATCTGTATGAATGAACAAATTATTTTTTATGATCGGCACGAGACTGAAATAATTCTGTCATCTCTCTGCAAGAGACTGTCTCTGGTGATTAGATAGAATTTAAGTTAACAGCAAGTAAAAATATTGTTGCATTAACGAAAGATTATGATGTAATTATAAGAAACAGCGGTAGTTCCCAGCGGTGATAGTCGTTCACTATGGAGATCGCGATGGAAAAGTCCTGTATTGGACACATTTTTCACAGTAGCTGCAGTACGTTACGCGGACGTTTCTCTTCCGGTAGCCACCTCGTCACCGCTAAATCTCTCTCCCTTTCACTTCTTATCTTCGTAACTGACACCTTGTACGGTGCGCGTAGCCGTGTGTGGCGTCTTATCCGAAAGCAAGCAATGGCTTACAAGGAAGCCAACCCTCAGATGTTCGTGCGCATAATCGTGCCGCCAACGGCACGTGTGATGTATACCTACAACTCAAGGTGCTATCCATGGGAAGACAAAAAGCAGTGATCAAAGCTCGTCGTGAAGCAAAACGTGTGCTGAGGCGGGATTCGCGTAGTCATAAACAACGTGAAGATGAATCGGTCACCTCGCTTGTGCAGATGGGCGGCGTAGAAGCGATTGGTATGGCGCGTGATAGTCGCGACGCCACGCCAATCACGGCGCGGAATGAAGCTCAGGCCCAGTACCTGAATGCTATCGAGAGTAAACAGCTGATCTTCGCTACCGGTGAAGCCGGGTGTGGTAAAACCTGGATCAGCGCGGCAAAAGCAGCAGAGGCTCTGATCCACAAAGACGTGGACAGGATCATTGTAACCCGTCCAGTTCTGCAAGCTGATGAAGACCTCGGCTTCTTACCTGGAGATGTTTCCGAGAAGTTTGCGCCTTATTTTCGTCCAGTGTATGACGTGCTGGTGAAACGTCTGGGCGCCTCCTTCATGCAATATTGCCTGCGGCCTGAGATTGGTAAGGTGGAAATCGCGCCATTCGCCTATATGCGTGGACGCACATTTGAAAATGCAGTGGTCATTCTTGACGAGGCTCAGAATGTTACTGCAGCACAGATGAAGATGTTTTTGACTCGCCTCGGGGAGAATGTGACGGTGATTGTGAACGGGGATGTGACCCAGTGCGATCTACCCGCCCACGTTCGCTCAGGGCTAAGCGATGCGCTGGCCCGTTTCGAAGAAGATGATATGGTTGGGATTGTTCGTTTCAATAAAGACGATTGCGTCCGTTCGGCACTCTGTCAGCGGACGCTCAATGCTTACAACTGATAAGTACTCCGTCTTCAAGGCCCGGGAAACCGGGCTTTGTTATTTGACGTCAGCAGATTACTTTCTTTTGCTGCTCCAGTAGTTGGCGCAGGCCTGGTCAAACAGCTGGTTATTTTCGTCTATTTTCTTTAGCGCTTGTGCCAGAAAGGTCAGCAGGTCATCCTTATAAATCCCACCTACCGTAGTCTCTTTTCGTAAGATCCCATTGCTGGTGTAGGTTTTTTTAATGGTGACGTTATGCCTGACGTTGCAAATAACCGTTCGCTGATACTCTTCGTAGAATCGGCTGTCAGGATCGAAAAACGTATTTATTTCATTCGGTGTACGTTTGAGGATTTTTCGCGAGAAAACCTTCAACGGAATAAATCCTGCTTCGTCTGCCTGCGACATGATCTCATCAAGCAAAGTTCCTTCTATGTTTAACATGCCGTTATTTTCCTGATTGCTTGAGAAAGCGGTAGTTACAGCATAAGAGTGGTTTAGATAATGTGCAATGGGGCAGGGGATGATGCTTGATAGCGCGATGCTTATCAGACCTACAGGTTAACGCTATTCAGGACGGCTCACATGCGAAAAAAAAAGCCCGTACTTGCGTACGAGCTCTTTCTCGAATATGGCGGTGAGGGGGGGATTCGAACCCCCGATACGTTGCCGTATACACACTTTCCAGGCGTGCTCCTTCAGCCACTCGGACACCTCACCATATTGTTGTTCCTGTGCTACCGGAACGGGCGCTAATTTAGGGAAATACCGCTCCGGCGTCAATCAACTTTTTGAAAAAAACGTGCATTTACACAAACTTCAATCAATATGCAGCTTAAATAAGCGGGAATTGTTTTTTTTGCCAGCACCCTAAAATTTGCTACTCTGATGTTCCCTCGAAAAATGATGATTATAAGTGCGAGTACGTTCCGCATAACAATGTTCAGGAGACGCTATGGATATAATTTTCTATCACCCAACATTCGATACAACCTGGTGGCTAAATGCGCTGACAAAGGCCATACCTGGCGCGCGGGTCCGTGAGTGGAAGGCAGGTGATAATGCGCATGCTGACTACGCGCTGGTCTGGCATCCTCCGGTTGAAATGCTCGCCGGACGAAAATTAAAAGCCGTATTTGCGCTGGGTGCGGGCGTCGATTCTATTCTCAGTAAACTAAACGCTCATCCGGAAATGTTGGATGCGTCGATCCCGCTTTTCCGTCTGGAAGATACGGGGATGGGCCTGCAAATGCAGGAATATGCGGTTAGTCAGGTATTGCACTGGTTCCGTCGCTTTGATGACTACCAGGCATTAAAAAACCAGGCGAAATGGCAACCGTTGCCAGAATATACCCGCGATGAGTTTAGCGTCGGGATCATGGGCGCTGGTGTTTTAGGCGCAAAAGTTGCAGAAAGTCTGCAAGCATGGGGGTTCCCGCTACGCTGCTGGAGTCGTACGCGTAAATCCTGGTCTGGTGTGGAAAGCTTCGCCGGTACCGAGGAACTGGGCGCGTTTTTGAGTCAAACTCGCGTGCTGATCAACCTCCTGCCTAATACGGCAGAAACCGTAGGCATTATTAACGCTGATTTACTAAGCCAATTGCAGGATGGCGCTTACGTGCTCAACCTGGCGCGCGGCGTTCATCTCAATGAAGACGATCTTCTGGCATCGCTGGACAGCGGCAAAGTGAAAGGTGCCATGCTGGATGTCTATAGCCGTGAACCGCTGCCGGAAACCAGCCCGCTATGGAAACATCCGCGTGTGGCAATGACGCCGCATATCGCCGCGGTAACACGCCCGGCAGAGGCGGTGGACTACATCTCCCGTACGATTTTGGACCTGGAAAGTGGGAAATCCGTAACGGGTCAGGTCGATCGCGTTCGGGGATATTGATGGTAACCCGGCAAGTGCCGGGTTTGAGCTAATAAATGGCGACGATACCTGCTATCCTTGACGGAAAATGACTACAGGAGAGAGTTATGTATCCCGTTGACCTGCATATGCATACCGTCGCCAGTACCCACGCCTACAGCACCTTAAGTGATTACATCGCTGAAGCCCATCGCAAAGGCATCAAGCTGTTTGCCATAACCGATCATGGACCGGACATGGCGGATGCGCCTCATCACTGGCACTTTATTAATATGCGCATTTGGCCTCGTATCGTCGATGGCGTAGGGATCCTGCGCGGTATCGAGGCGAATATTAAGAATATTGAAGGCGACATCGACTGTTCAGGTCCGATGTTTACTTCTCTGGATCTCATCATTGCGGGCTTCCATGAGCCGGTTTTTGCACCTCATGATAAAGACACCAATACCCAGGCAATGATAGCCACGATGGCCAGCGGTCACGTGCACATCATCAGCCATCCGGGGAATCCCAAATATCCCGTGGATATCACAGCGATTGCGCAGGCGGCAGCAAAATACCAGGTCGCGCTGGAAATCAATAACTCCTCGTTTTTGCATTCGCGTAAGGGGAGTGAGGACAATTGTCGCGCGGTCGCTGCGGCGGTGCGTGATGCCGGAGGCTGGGTGGCGTTAGGGTCGGATTCACATACCGCTTTCACACTGGGTGAATTTGGTGAATGCCGTAAAATTCTGGATGATGTATATTTCCCGGAAGACAGAATTTTAAACGTCACCCCTAAACGCCTGCTGGCGTTTCTGGAATCGCGAGGCATGGAGCCGATCGCGGAATTTGCTGAACTGTAATTGTTACTAACTGGAATATATCAATGAACGAGTTTTCTATCCTGTGTCGTGTACTGGGCTCGCTGTTTTACCGCCAACCGCAGGACCCTTTACTGGTTCCTCTGTTTACCCTGATTAGTGAAGGTAAACTGTCTGCCAACTGGCCGCTGGAACAGGACGAACTGCTCACTCGTCTGCAGAAAAGCTGCGATATGCCTCAGTTAGCTGCGGATTACAACGCGCTGTTTGTCGGCGACGAGTGTGCGGTGCCGCCTTATCGTAGCGCCTGGGTAGAAGGGGCGAAAGAATCCGATGTTCGTGCTTTTCTTTCTGCCCGCGGAATGCCGCTGGCAGATACGCCTGCAGATCATATTGGCACGCTGTTGCTGGCGGCTTCATGGCTTGAAGACCAGTCTGCGGAAGATGAAAGTGAAGCACTCGAAACCTTGTTTGTGGAATACCTGTTGCCCTGGTGTGGCACATTCCTTGGCAAAGTTGAAGCGCACGCAAACACACAGTTCTGGCGTACCATGGCACCGTTAACGCGTGATGCCATTGGCGCGATGTGGGACGAATTGCAGGAAGATACCGAAGAGTAAATGTGATTTAGATCTCATTAAACTGCAACTCAAATCACATCATTGCATGAATTGTGTGCACGATCTCATTCCCATGCCGTTTTTCTGCTAAGATACGCGGCATGAACATACTTCTCTCAATTGCAATCACAACGGGCATTCTCTCTGGGATTTGGGGATGGGTGGCCGTATCTCTTGGTTTACTCAGTTGGGCTGGCTTTCTGGGCTGCACGGCCTATTTTGCCTGTCCGCAGGGTGGGCTGAAAGGGTTGTGGATCTCGGCGTGTACGCTGCTAAGCGGTGTGGTGTGGGCGTTGGTGATTATTAACGGTAGCGCGCTTGCCCCGCATATGGACATTATTGGTTATGTCATGACGGGAATTGTCGCGTTTCTCATGTGTATTCAGGCAAAGCAATGGTTGCTTTCATTTGTGCCGGGCACCTTTATTGGCGCCTGCACAACGTTTGCAGGGCAGGGTGACTGGCAGTTGGTCGTGCCATCTCTGGCGCTGGGGCTGGTATTCGGCTATGCGATGAAAAACAGCGGATTGTGGCTGGCATCTCGTCGTGAGAATCGGCTATCGTCGACGTTGACCAGTAAATAAAAAAAGCGTGAGGGTTTTCCTCACGCTTTTTATGCTGTATCGACCACTCAGGATTCCGGAGGTACCGACAAATGGCGGTATTTAACCAGGATGTCATTATCAACTTGTTTCTTATCCTGCAAATCCCACAATCCGCGATCAATCCCGTCATTAATCAGGAAGATAACGCCGGTTTCAATTGCTGACATCAGACAAAGCATAACCGGTTCGTTAGAGGTGTAGCCAATTTCACCTTCCAGCAGTCGCTGGTAGTCAATGAAGCGGAATACCCCAGCCTGCACTTCATAAGACAAGATAGTTTTGCTGGTATTCACCGATGAGAGGATTTCACCAGTACTAACGTTAACCACACGCAGGTTGACCGCTATCTGGTCGAGCTGGTACTGCGTATCGGCGCCAATACCGAAATAGCGCGCACCAACGCCACCCGATTTAACGTTGCTTTCATAACCAATAATTGATCCTTCTACCATGATGTTTGCCGCGGTCAGAGACTGCAGAGGGATCCGGTTATTAATGGCAACTGTGCCGTTTTCCTGAGCTGCACGAATGATTTTTCGTTCGTTAAGCAAGTTCTGCAATCCCTGACGTTCCAGCGGAACGAACCAACGAGAATCCTTCAATGCGGTGACAAGCATCGCCGTGGCGCTTTGCGGGACGGCGGTTGAGAAGTTACTTGCCGGATAAGGTTTAAACTGGCCAGTCTCATCCTGAATATTGTATACCGAGACAAAAATCTTACCTGTAGGCATGGGCAGGTGCGTCAAGTCTTTATAGCTTTGGGCTCGGGGCATTAATGTCGGCTTAGCGGCTTCTTGCGGCGGGGCTGTTAAACATCCGCTGAGTAAAATTACTGCCACCATGATAAGTAAGCGCTGCATGATTTTTTCCTTTCGTGGCTATAATTTAGAAATCGGTCGACTGATTTTGTAAACCCGACACTTCAATAGTCGACGTTCTCCCCGTTTTCCTGTCCGTGACATTCAGTTGCAGTTGTCCATCCCGGTTGGCGATATCAACGATAAAATCGCTGGTTACCATCCTTCCCGGCTTACCGGTATTGATATTGGTAAGTAAGCCACCGAGTATTTGTGACTGGATCGCCTGGGTAAAGTTATCCAGCGCTGTTGGGGTTTCAATCCCGTAGTCGCCGGCACTCGGATCTTTATACGAGTTTTGCGCCTGTGCGCTGTTCAGTAAAAAAGAGCCGTTATTTGGGTTACCACCAAAGTTAGGGTTGCGGAACTGGAACGTCATATTTCCGGCCCAACTTAATGGTGAAATCAGCATGAGCAAAACCACTGCATGTTTGACACGCATGAAAGCCTCCGGACAAAATCATGTTTTAGAATTCATCGCGCGCTAAATCGCTCGTGCTTAATAGTGTTTGATCTATTTGCCGACGATTTAATGCTTCCTCAGTTTCTGCCAATGCAAAGACCACAATTTTGTCGAAGTCTCTTTTCGTCGGGAATAAAAAAGTCTGGAAGATAACGTCCTGATTGACCGTTATGGTGATCCAACTTCCCCAACGTGCACTGGGTCTTTCATTAATGGTTAAGTTTCCTGTGTACTTACTTTCCCACTTGTCACTAAAGGCCCGGTAAAAATCATGGCCAATGGAAGAGACAGTGTGGTCAGTTAACAGTCCGGGAACCTCCACCTCTACAGCCGCGTGTAGATTCCCGGCAGCAAGGAACAAATTTGCTGCCACAATCCAGGTCAAATAGCGTTTCATGGCTTTATCGCCTGAGGTTATCATTGGCCCACGAGACCGCCTGCGTACGATTTTTGACAGCTATCTTTTTGAAAAGATTATAAAGATGTGTTTTCACCGTATTTTCACTAATAAATAGTGAACGCGCGATTTCAATATTTGAGGCGCCGATACGCAGTTTATTAAGGATCTCTTTTTCACGGTGCGTAAGTAATGCCGACTCCGTGCTGTTATAGCGGTAGTTCCCGGAATGCGTGATCAGGTAGCTGGCGAGCTTTTGCGAAAAGTAACATTCGCCCCGCAACACACCCTGCAAACCGCTGACTACACGCTGCTCATCTTCAGTTGCGTAAAATACGCCATTGATATGCGGCCAGTTTTCAATATCCCGGTAAGGATAATCATCTGGGGTATTCAACAATAAAGTTTTTATATTGTTGTTTTTTCTGCTCAAATTATCTTGCCAGTAATGGATCAGTTTTTTATCTGCCTCCATCATATCCAGTAAAACAATGCAGCTGGAGGATATATCATCCAGAGAACGTTGAATATTATGTAGTTTTCCGGTTAACGCCAGCGATTGCTTTAAATGCTGTAATAACGCAGTTGCCTGCAGGGATGGTTTAGTGATCAACAATAATGTATGACCATGAATACTATGGACTTCATTAAACATGATGAAACTCCACTTTTTAGTCGCACACCTGACAGTTGCCTCTACTAAAATAGAGGCACCAGAAGTACTGACAGATGTTGCACTGCTGTGTAGAAATAAAACTTCGACCCAACGGGGTGAAAATATTAAAACAAATGGACTTCAACTGATTTCAATCTAGCTATTACAAATCTTAAAGCAAGTGTTAAACATGTTACATAATGTAAATTTATATATTAAAATGTGATTTTTGCGTTTTTGTGGAGTTTAGATTTGATAGTAAAGTTGTACATTTTAGCGTTATTGCATAGATTTAAAAAATCATACAAATTATAATATCTTATTGAATTTTAAGAAATAAAATTATAATTAGATGGTTTTAGATTTCTAATGAATTTTGATTTTTTTGTCTCACTTTAAGTTGAACAATTTTAGATAGAAAAAAATGACACTTGTCACGACTTGTACCGAGGACAATCCCACTACCGTCTGCAAGGCCCAGAAAACGCGGGAAACGCGTTTTTTTGTTACTGCATAGAAATTCACTCATCGGGTTACAAAAGAAATAAAATCCAGAGCTATAACGGTGTTAATTGCTGTTAATTAGTACTTTGGGGTGAATCTGGATATAAAAATACAACTGGTGGGTGAGTTATTTAAAATGTTTCAACGGACATACTCTTCATCGTAACGTGGCGTTAACAAATGTAAGTCACGTTAACAATAATTTGAGTGGTAAATAATTTAACCTTATGTACGACCAGGTCCAGGGTGACAACATGAAAAACAAGTTGTTATTTATGATGTTTACAATGCTGGGTGTGCCTGGGATTGCATCCGCTTCAAGTTATGATTTAGCTAACTCAGAATATAACTTTGCGGTAAATGAATTAAGTAAGTCTTCATTTAATCAGGCAGCCATTATTGGTCAGGTTGGCACTGCGAACAGTGCAAATACTCGACAGGGGGGCTCGAAGTTATTGTCGGTTATTTCGCAAGAAGGTTCTGGTAACCGAGCGAAAACAGACCAGACGGGATCATATAACTTTGCATATATTGATCAAACGGGTAGTTCCAATGACGCGAGTATTAAACAAGGTTCATACGGTAATACGGCGGTAATTATCCAGAAAGGTTCTGGTAATAAAGCCAATATTACTCAGTACGGTACACAAAAAACAGCAGTTGTGGTGCAGAGACAGTCGCATATGGCAATTCGCGTAACTCAACGCTAATCCATTAACGACGATTAAATCAATCCGATGGGGGTTTACCATGAAACTTTTAAAAGTGGCAGCATTCGCAGCAATCGTAGTTTCTGGCAGTGCTCTGGCTGGTGTTGTTCCGCAATGGGGCGGCAATCATCATGGTGGCGGTAGTAATTATGGCCCAGACTCTTCACTGAGTATCTACCAATATGGGTCAAACAACGCTGCGAATGCTCTGCAAAGTGATGCGCGTAAATCAGATGTCACTATTACACAACATGGGCGTGGTAACGGGGCTGTAGTTGGTCAAGGCGCTGATGACAGTACCATTAGCCTGAAACAGACTGGCTTCCAGAACAATGCCACTATCGATCAGTGGAATGCTAAAAATGCTGATATTAGTGTAACCCAGTTCGGTGGCCGTAACGGTGCGTTGGTTAATCAGACCGCGTCTGACTCCAATGTGCTGATTCAGCAAGTTGGCTTTGGCAACAACGCTACAGCTAACCAACACTAATTCAGTTTTCTGACTGATAATAAACAGGGCGTGAGCCCTGTTTTTTTTTCGGGAGAATATGATGCATACGCTATTACTCATTGCCGCGCTGGCAAATCAAATAACATTCAATACTACTCAGCAAGGTGATATGTACACCATTATTCCTCAGGTGACGTTAACCCAACCGTGCGTATGTGAGGTACAAGTCCTTGCCATACGTAAAGGGCAGGGGGGACAAAGCCAGTCGCAGCAGAAAATAAGCCTTTCGGTCCCTGCTAATCGACCGATTGAATTAACCAAACTGAGCTTTAATATTTCATCTGAGGATTCGGTCAAAATTATCGTTACCGTTTCAGATGGGCAGTCTCTGCATCTGTCGCAACAATGGCCTGACTCAAACAGTCACCCATAATTTTTTGCTGTATTTGCATTAAGGGTGTGGCTGGGAATGCGCTGCTGTTCTATGAATATAGAAGCGTGTGAGCGTTTGTATTTGATCGTTAATCGTAGCGGTGAAGGATCATTTCGATCCCTCAAAGATGGCTAATCATTGAGGAACCCTTATGTGTACATTATTAAAGCGTATTTTAAGTACCAGTTTATGTGCTTTTTCTCTTTTAACCCTCCCTGCAATTGCGCAGCAAATCACAACCGGCGGGGTTATTCATTTTCGCGGAGCGATAGTTGAATCACCTTGCGACGTTAACAGACAGCAGCAGCAAATTGAATTGTCATGTATCCGCAACGGCACCAACCAGAATAGTCTTTACAACCCGCAACAGCTCGCGACAGCCCCTCAGAATGTGCAGGAAATTGCCACAGTCAAAATGCACTACCTCAATGAACAGAAAAACATGGCGATTCTTAATATTGAATATAAATGACTCGCTGTGGCGTAGATATGCACACTTACGGTTAAAAAGAGAGATTTAAGGGAAAACCCTGCTGTACACTTAACGAATGGTGTTTTGTCAGGGGGAACTTATGCAATCACGTGTTCATGTGTTACATGGCGATATTACGACTGTCGCTGTTGATGTGATTGTCAATGCGGCGAATTCATCGCTACTGGGAGGCGGTGGCGTCGATGGCGCAATCCATCGCGCTGCCGGACCAGCATTGCTGGAGGCCTGCAAACAGGTTATCCAGCAACAAGGAGAATGCCCGACAGGGCATGCGGTGATCACTCTGGCGGGGGCGCTTGCGGCAAAAGCGGTCATTCATACCGTAGGACCGGTCTGGCAAGGGGGAGGTCATCATGAGGCCGAACGCCTCGAAGAAGCTTACTTAAACACCCTGCAACTGGCCCTGGCCAATGGTTATCACTCCATTGCTTTTCCGGCGATTAGCACCGGGGCTTATGGCTATCCACGCGCCGCAGCGGCAGAAATAGCGGTGAAAACGGTGCTGAAATTTATTACCCGCCGCGCACTTCCTGATCAGATATACTTCGTGTGCTTTGATGACGAAAACGCTCAACTTTATAAGAGATTGCTAACACAACAAGGTGATGATCACACGGACTGATATGACGCGACTTGAGCGTGCCATCACGCCCCTTTGCGAAGACCACCCGGGAGAATGCGGCATTCTTGCGTTGGATGACAGCCTGGATGCGTTTGCTGCTCGCTATCGGTTAACGGAAATGGCGGAACGTACCCTGGATGTGCAGTATTACATCTGGGAAAACGACATGTCCGGGTTATTGCTATTTTCCGTACTGCTGGCTGCAGCGAAGCGAGGCGTACGGGTGCGTTTGCTGCTGGATGATAACAACACGCCGGGTTTGGACGACACGCTGCGTCTGCTGGATAAGCACCCCAATATAGAAGTTCGCCTCTTCAATCCGTTTTCCTTTCGCATCCTGCGCGCGCTGGGCTATTTAACCGATTTTGCCCGGCTTAATCGGCGCATGCACAATAAAAGTTATACCGCTGACGGCGTGGTGACTCTCGTTGGTGGGCGTAATATTGGTGATGCCTATTTTGGCGCGGGTGAGCAACCGCTATTTTCCGACCTGGACGTCATGGCTATCGGGCCGGTTGTCAAAGATGTGGCGGATGATTTTGAGCGTTACTGGCACTGCCGCTCGGTTTCAACGTTACAAAATGTGCTTGAGACGTCCGAGCCAGATTCTGTGCAGCGTATTGAGCTACCCGAATCCTGGTATAACGATGATATTACCCGCCGCTATCTGCATAAGCTGGAAACCAGCCAGTTTATGTCCAGTCTCGATCAAAGATCGCTGCCGCTGATTTGGGCCAAAACGCGTTTGCTGAGCGATGATCCTGCAAAAGGAGAAGGGAAAGCGCCGCGCCACTCGCTATTACCGCAGCGTTTGTTTGACGTAATGGGCTCGCCGACCGAACGTATTGATATTATTTCTGCCTACTTTGTGCCGACGCGTGCCGGTGTGGCGCAGCTCCTGAGACTGGTAAGAAAAGGCGTCAAGATTGCCATTTTAACCAATTCACTGGCGGCGAATGATGTGGCGATCGTCCATGCGGGCTATGCGCGCTGGCGAAAAAAACTGCTGCGCTACGGTGTAGAATTATACGAACTTAAACCGACCCGCGATCGCGTCTCGGTCGTTCACGATCGTGGATTAACCGGTAATTCAGGGTCCAGCCTGCATGCGAAAACGTTCAGTATTGATGATCGCAAAGTGTTTATCGGCTCGCTTAATTTTGATCCTCGTTCGACGCTGCTCAATACGGAAATGGGATTTGTGATTGAGAGTGAAGTGCTGGCCGAATTGATTCATAAACGGTTTATGCAAAGCCAGCGTGATATGGCCTGGCAGCTACGCCTTGACCGTTGGGGGAGAATTAATTGGGTCGACCGACTTTCTGGCAGTGAACAGGTCCTGAAAAAAGAACCCGCCACAGGATTCTGGAAGCGAGTTCTGGTAAAGCTGGCGTCCGTGTTACCCATTGAATGGCTGCTTTGAACCACACAATGATTGAGGGAAAAACTAGCCGGCTACGGCCTTGTTTTTATCCTGCTTAACGGGCGGTTTACCCGAAAAGAGAAACTTCAGCACCGGTATGCGTAAATGGATTTCGTACAGTATTACCGCAATCCCAACCACAAACAGCAGACCGCAGAGAAAACCCAGCAGATTCGACGTGATATGCGGTGTGATGTAAGCGCCAAAAAACAGCGTTAACGGGTGGTGCACCAGATAGATAAACAGCGACGCGTTGACAAAATAGGTCACGCGGGCAGACTGGAAATTAAGCAAACGGTGACCCAACGAAAAGACGACGTTCACCATCCACAGTCCCATGACCATGGTAATGACATATTCGGTTTCATACATCCAGGCATCGCCGTTACCGTAACGCTGATTGAGCAGGTATGCCACAAATGCGAATGCAGCACCGAGCGTGCAACCGCGTGACGGCGTGGTAAACAGCGCTTTCAGATTCGGGTTGATAAACGCCAGTGCGCCGAGCATAAAGAAAGGCGCATAGAACAGCGTTTGCATAACGATAAAATTGAACATGCCATCGCTGAGAATCGAAGGGTAGAGGATGAAAATTGTCCTTCTGACGGCAGCGTAACCGACACCTAACAAGATGAAGATCAGCGATAATTTAGTCATCGACACCGCCGGGGCGCTGGCGGCGTCACTACGCGTCAGTCTGTTTTTCATCTGGGTGAACACCCACATGCTCACGGTCGTTAATACGACCAGAACCAGTAAAAACCACAGATGGGAAATCAGCTCCCAGGCCAGCGCATTGTATTTATCGTAGCCGCTGAGAGTATGCCAACTGTCTGCTTTTCCCTTTACGTATTGCAGCATGATAAATTGCGGCAGCGTAAGTAATGGAATCGCGGTCAGCATCGGGATCCCCACGCGTTCTACACGCACCTTCCACCAGCGCTTTAGCGGATAGCGCAAAAATAGCATGTAGGAAAAATAACCCGAAATGACAAAGAAGACTTGCATGCGAAAAGCATGGATAAAGTCGTTAAACAGGGTCAACCACCACGACGGTTCAGCACTGTTCACGTGCCAGGTGTGGGTCGAGTAAATCAATGAAATATGGAATGGGATCCCTAACAACATTAGCCAGGCACGGATGGAGTCAAGAAAATATTCGCGTGGTGGTGATACAGAGCTCATAGACAGTTATGTATTCTCAGACTTTTCGTCTTATCCCTAAGACGAATAATGGTTACATTCGAGGGCAACCCTACACGAAGTCCAACAACCTGTCTCCAGGATAAGCACGCAAAGTGAAAACAGGTAGTTGAACCTGATTAAACCATGAGCCAGCGCGCGAACAATACAGGGATTCAGTTGTCGGAATACCCGATTATCCATTAAAATGGATCGGATCAATATAAGCACACAAAGGGGGAAGTGCTTACTAATTATGAAACATAAACTACAAATGATGAAAATGCGTTGGTTGGGTGCAGCAGTTATGTTAACGCTGTACACATCATCGAGCTGGGCGTTCAGCATCGATGATGTTGCAAAACAAGCTCAATCCTTAGCCGGTAAAGGCTATGAGGCGCCAAAAAGTAACTTGCCCTCCGTTTTCCGCGACATGAAATATGCGGATTATCAGCAGATCCAGTTTAACCGCGATAAAGCCTACTGGAGCAATCTCAAGACCCCATTTAAGCTCGAGTTCTACCACCAGGGTATGTACTTCGACACGCCGGTCAAAATCAACGAAGTTACCGCTACAGCGGTGAAAAGAATCAAATACAGCCCGGATTATTTTAATTTTGGCGATGTTCAGCATGATAAAGACACGGTAAAAGATCTCGGTTTCGCCGGGTTCAAAGTGCTGTATCCGATCAACAGCAAAGATAAAAACGACGAAATCGTCAGCATGCTCGGTGCCAGCTATTTCCGTGTTCTGGGGGCAGGGCAGGTCTACGGTCTGTCTGCGCGCGGTCTCGCGATTGATACCGCTCTGCCTTCTGGCGAAGAATTTCCCCGCTTCCGTGAGTTTTGGATCGAGCGTCCGAAACCGACTGACAAACGTTTGACCATTTATGCCTTGCTGGATTCTCCGCGCGCAACCGGAGCGTATCGCTTTGTCATCATTCCGGGTCGTGACACGGTAGTCGATGTTCAGTCCAAAGTTTATCTGCGCGACAAAGTGGGCAAGCTGGGCGTGGCACCGTTAACCAGTATGTTCCTGTACGGACCAAACCAGCCTTCTCCGGCGACCAACTATCGTCCGGAACTGCATGACTCTAACGGTTTGTCGATCCACGCTGGCAACGGCGAGTGGATTTGGCGTCCGCTGAATAACCCGAAACATCTGGCGGTGAGCAGCTTTGCGATGGAAAATCCGCAAGGTTTCGGCCTGCTGCAGCGTGGCCGTCAGTTCTCGCGTTTTGAAGATATCGACGATCGTTACGATCTGCGCCCAAGTGCCTGGATCACGCCAAAAGGTGATTGGGGTAAAGGTAAGATTGAGTTAGTTGAAATCCCAACTAACGATGAAACGAACGATAACATCGTTGCGTACTGGACGCCGGATCAACTGCCTGAAGCTGGTAAAGAGATGAACTTCAAGTACACCCTGACGTTCACGCGTGACGAAGACAAGCTTCATGCCCCTGATAGCGCCTGGGTCCAGCAGACTCGTCGTTCTACCGGTGATGTAAAACAGTCTAACCTCATTCGTCAGCCTGATGGCACCATCGCGTTTGTGGTGGACTTTACCGGCACGGATATGAAAAAGCTGCCGCAGGATACCCCGGTTACCGCACAAACCAGTATTGGCGACAACGGCGAGATCGTTGAAAGTACTGTGCGCTACAACCCGGTCTCTAAAGGTTGGCGTTTGGTATTGCGCGTGAAAGTGAAAGACGTGAAGAAAACCACTGAAATGCGTGCTGCCTTGGTCAATGCCGATCAGACGCTGAGTGAAACCTGGAGCTACCAGTTACCTGCCAATGAATAAGACAACTGAGTATATTGACGCAATGCCGCTTTCGGATATCGAAAAAGCGGCACTGCCGAAAACTGACATCCGCGCCGTTCATCAGGCGCTGGATGCCGAGCATCGTACGTACTCGCGCGAAGATGATTCACCGCAGGGTTCGGTGAAAGCTCGCCTGGAGCAGGCGTGGCCGGATTCTCTGGCCAAAGAGCAGTTGGTTAAGGACGATGAGGGGCGCGATCAGCTGCAGGCGATGCCAAAAGCAACGCGTACCTCTATGTTCCCCGATCCCTGGCGTACCAACCCGGTTGGCCGCTTTTGGGATCGCCTGCGCGGGCGCGATGTGACTCCGCGTTATCTTTCGCGTTTGACGAAAGAAGAACAGGAGAGCGAGCAAAAATGGCGTACGGTTGGCACCATCCGCCGCTATACGTTGTTGATCTTAACGCTGGCGCAAACGGTCGTCGCAACTTGGTATATGAAGACGATCCTTCCGTATCAGGGTTGGGCATTCATTAATCCTGTTGACATGATGGGGCAGGATTTATGGGTCTCCTTTATGCAACTGCTGCCCTACATGCTCCAGACCGGCATTCTCATTTTGTTTGCCGTGCTTTTCTGTTGGGTTTCAGCAGGATTCTGGACCGCGCTGATGGGCTTCCTGCAACTGTTGATTGGGCGAGATAAGTACAGTATCTCCGCCTCAACGGTTGGGGACGAACCGTTAAATCCCGAACACCGGACCGCGTTGATTATGCCGATCTGTAACGAGGACGTTGACCGCGTATTCGCGGGACTTCGCGCCACGTGGGAGTCGGTCAAAGCGACGGGCAACGCCGAGCATTTTGATGTTTACATCCTGAGCGACAGCTACAACCCTGATATCTGCGTAGCAGAACAAAAAGCGTGGATGGAGCTGATTGCCGAAGTGCAAGGCGAAGGGCAGATTTTCTACCGCCGTCGTCGTCGTCGCGTGAAGCGTAAAAGCGGTAACATTGATGACTTCTGCCGTCGCTGGGGAAATCAGTACAGCTACATGGTGGTGCTGGACGCTGACTCCGTGATGAGCGGTGACTGTCTGAGCGGACTGGTGCGCCTGATGGAAGCGAATCCAAATGCCGGGATTATCCAGTCTTCACCGAAGGCTTCCGGTATGGATACGCTGTATGCGCGCTGTCAGCAGTTTGCGACCCGTGTTTATGGTCCGTTGTTTACCGCTGGACTTCACTTCTGGCAATTGGGGGAATCGCACTACTGGGGCCATAACGCGATTATTCGCGTGAAGCCGTTTATCGAACACTGTGCGCTTGCGCCGTTACCGGGCGAAGGCTCGTTTGCGGGTTCGATTCTCTCCCATGACTTCGTCGAAGCGGCGTTGATGCGTCGTGCCGGCTGGGGCGTGTGGATTGCTTACGATCTGCCGGGCTCTTATGAAGAGCTACCGCCGAACCTGCTGGATGAACTCAAGCGTGACCGTCGCTGGTGTCATGGCAACCTGATGAACTTCCGTCTGTTCCTGGTGAAGGGGATGCACCCGGTTCACCGTGCAGTGTTCCTGACCGGCGTTATGTCCTATCTGTCCGCGCCGCTGTGGTTTATGTTCCTCGCGTTATCGACCGCATTGCAGGTGGTGCATGCGCTGACGGAACCACAGTACTTCCTGCAACCGCGCCAGCTGTTCCCGGTATGGCCGCAGTGGCGTCCTGAACTGGCGATCGCACTGTTTGCTTCTACGATGGTGCTGCTGTTCCTGCCGAAGCTGCTGAGTATTTTGCTCATCTGGTGTAAAGGGACGAAAGAGTACGGCGGGTTTATCCGCGTCACGCTGTCGCTGCTGCTGGAGGTTCTGTTCTCCGTGCTGCTGGCGCCGGTGCGTATGCTGTTCCATACCGTCTTTGTCGTGAGCGCCTTCCTCGGTTGGGAAGTGGTGTGGAATTCACCGCAGCGTGATGACGATTCCACCCCGTGGGGTGAAGCATTTATGCGTCACGGTTCTCAGTTACTGCTGGGGCTGGTGTGGGCGGTAGGTATGGCCTGGCTGGATCTGCGTTTCCTGTTCTGGCTGGCGCCGATTGTCTTCTCGCTGATCCTGTCGCCGTTTGTTTCCGTGATTTCCAGCCGTTCCACGGTTGGGTTACGTACCAAGCGCTGGAAGCTGTTCCTGATCCCGGAAGAGTATTCTCCGCCGCAGGTGCTGGTTGATACGGATACCTATCTGGTGATGAACCGCAATCGTACACTGGACGACGGCTTTATGCATGCGGTGTTTAACCCGTCATTTAACGCACTGGCAACGGCAATGGCGACTGCACGTCACCGCGCGAGTAACGTGCTTGAGATTGCCCGTGACCGCCATGTGGAGCAGGCGCTGAACGAAACGCCGGAGAAACTAAACCGTGACCGCCGTCTGGTGCTGTTGAGCGATCCGGTGACGATGGCGCGTTTGCACTATCGCGTCTGGAATTCACCTGATAAGTATTCTTCGTGGGTGAATTACTACCAGGGACTGACCCTGAATCCGCTGGCGCTCAGGAAAAAGTAAGCGTTATGTAACGTGAAAATACCGGCCTGGTGCCGGTATTTTTTTATACTAATTAAAAGAGCCGTGAGGTATCAGGTGCGAATATTGGCAGTGGCAATCATGGTGTGCTTGCTGAGCGGATGCGGCAGTATTATTAGCCGAACTATCCCAGGACAAGGGCACGGAAACCAATACTATCCTGGCGTGCAATGGGATGTCCGGGACTCCGCGTGGCGCTACGTCACCATCCTCGACCTGCCATTTTCGCTGGTGTTTGATACCTTGCTGCTCCCGCTCGACATTCACCACGGACCTTACGAGTAGCTATCGCTCATCCCATTCATCGGCCGCGGTCTGACCCTCTTCGGTATCCAGGGGAGGTTCCAGCTGGAATTCACCTTCATCCCATTCGTGAAGTGTGTTTTCTTCCTGCCACTCCTGACGGATTTCAATTTCATCATAGTCGCCATCAAAAACGCTTTGGGCCGCTTCACCACTCAGCATTGGCAGGCATTCACCCTCGCCCTCATCCTCGTCAGCAAAGAATTCCGCCTGCCACATAATGTCACCATCCTGTAGCACGTATTTTTGTACGCTTAGCTGTTGAACGCTGGCTTCGTCGGGCTCAAGGTCAGGGTTATCAGCCAGAAATTCTTCACGAGCGGCATCAATGGCTTCTTCCAGCGTGGCATACATGGTCATCAGAGTCTCCCTTTGATTTAATGAAGTATTCAGGGAAATAATAGTTGATTCTCCGATATTGCAAGTATGAATGCACAAAAATCATCCTGTAGCCTCAGTGCTCCGGCGACGGCGCAGACTATTCCACGAGTAGAAAGCGTTAAACAGTACGACGCCCGCGGTCACGCAGAAGACGGCGCGAAAACCGTAGTTGGCGGAAATTGCCGCCCCCATTAACGGCCCCGTTACGTTACCGATATCGCGAAATGACTGGTTATAACTGAAAATACGCCCGGCGATCTGATTGGTTGAGTTATAGACCAGCAGCGTTTGTACAGCCGGGAGCAGAGCCCCGTCAGCGGCCCCCAATAAAAAGCGCAGAACGGCAAGTTGCCAGGGCGATTGTACAAACGACATTGGAATAAGCAGCAGCACGGAGATGACCAGAGCAACAATCAGGATCTTCTCCGGGCCAATTCGGTCACCTAATTTGCCGAGCCGCGGGGCGCTGATTAACGCAGCCACGCCTGGTACGGAAGCAATCATCCCGCTGATAAAGGCGATGTTACTGACGTTGCCAGCCAACTCTCGAACGTACAGCGTCAGAATTGGCGCGATGGACCCGGTTGCCACCTGGATTATCAGCGTTGTGACAAACAGGCTCAGCACCAGTTTGGGATTTTTTAACGAGGCCACGACTTCGCGAATGTGCAGCATCTCTTTCTTGCTCACCGGTTGGAAACGTTCGCGAATAAAAAATAGCGTCAGGATAAAACAGACCAGCAGTACGCTGGCGGTGATGAAAAATACCGGGCGTAGTCCGTACTGATCCGCGAGCAGCCCGCCTGCCAACGGTCCGAGCAGTGCGCCGCTGACGCCGCCGGTGGAAAGCGTTCCCAGCGCCCAGCCGCTTTTATTGCGCGGAACCTGGGTGGCGATCAGCGCATTGGCGTTGGGAATGAAACCGCCGAGCAGACCCAACAGGGCGCGCAGGACCAGGAACTGCCAGATATTTTGCGCCAGCCCCATCAGCAGCATCACAATCGCCATACCCAATGCGGAACGCAGCAGCATGATTTTTCGCCCTTTGCGATCGGCAAGGCCACCCCAGAAAGGAGAGGCGATGGCGGAAAAGAGAAAAGTGATGCTGAAGACCAGACCTGACCACATATTCAGGGCGCTATGACCCGTGACGCCGAGGCTCTCGACATAGAGGGGCAAAAAGGGCATAACCAGGCTAAATGCTGCACCGGTTAAAAAACAACCCAACCAGGCAACGGTGAGGTTACGTTTCCAGTTTATGGGAGCATCTGAGGGTGACATAGCGTTCCGCAGTGTGGCGCGCTGTTTGCGCTATCGATTGAATATAAGCAAGCAGGCTAATTATGCGCCTGGTAGATAGTTGCTGCAATGCGGATAGCTGTTAAACCTAAAGCGGGCAGGGAAGGTGTTGCAGTCCGCAGGACTGCAACCGTGCTTTAGTACAGGGAAGGTGAACCTTCAGGACGCGTCTTGAAACGACGGTGTAGCCACATGTACTGCTCCGGGGCCATCATGATGCATTGCTCAACAATCTTATTCATCCACGCTGCCGTAGTCTCCGCGTTGTCTAACGGCGGTGAACACTCCGGAGGCAGCATAATCAATTGATAACCTTTACCGTCAGGTTTGCGGCGGGGAACAAACGGTACCAGGCAGGCATTCGACATGCGTGAAAGCATCCAGGTCCCGGAGGTTGTTGCGGCCTGTTCAACAGCAAAAAGCGGGACAAATACGCTGGCGCGGGGACCGTAGTCATGATCCGGCGCATACCAGACCACTTCGCCTTTTTTCAACGCTTTAATCATTCCTTTCAGGTCTTTACGATCGAGCATGGATTTATTAGAGCGCATACGGCCCCAGGTTTGTAGCCAGTCGAGCAGTGGGTTGTCGTTAGGGCGATATACGCCTATCCCCGGCTCCTGCAAACCAAACTGACGCGCCCCCAGTTCAAGGGTCAGAAAGTGCAGACCCACTAACAAAATTCCCCGCTTTTGCGCCTGAACGTCGCGGATATGTTCCATCCCGATAACTTCCGTCCAGCGTGAAATGCGCTTGTCAGACCAAAACCAGGCCATTCCGGTTTCAATCACGCCCATGCCCACGGACTCGAAGTTCTTTATGACCATCTGCTGGCGTTCCTGTTCGCTCATTTGCGGGAAGCACAGTTCCAGATTACGGGAAACAATTTTTGCCCGACGTTTCATCAAACGTAATGCCAGACGACCTAATGCGCAGCCCAACTTGTAAAGAACCGGGTAGGGTAACTGCACGATTAACCAAAGGATGCCAATGCCCAGCCAGGTTAACCAATAACGTGGATGCAGTAACGCAGCCGAAAACTTGGGTAAATTCGTCATGTCTATCCTGTCTTCAAACGACCAATTGCCTGTATTGTCGCATTTTTTCGCGCATATCAAAAATTTGTGACGGGAGAACGGTGATTAAACCAGCAATTGTTGTTGCACTTTTATATTGGAGTAAGAAATGTAGCGTAAAATGTGTGGATGTAAATTGGCGGTGTTTGCTTTATTATGCCGCCGATTTTCATTTTTCCCTATTTGCAGGATACGTACACCATGCCAGTGTTACACAACCGCATTTCGAACGATGCGCTCAAAGCCAAAATGTTGGCTGAGACCGAGCCGCGCACGACGATCTCATTCTATAAATATTTCACCATCGCCAATCCTCAGCACACGCGTGATGCGCTGTACCAGATGTTCACTGCATTGAGCGTCTTCGGGCGCGTTTATCTTGCCCATGAAGGAATCAATGCGCAAATCAGCGTACCGCAAAGCAACGTCGAGGCATTCCGCCAGCAGCTTTATGCGTTTGATCCCGCATTCGCCGGGTTACGTCTGAATATCGCGCTGGATGATGATGGTAAATCGTTCTGGGTGCTGCGCATGAAAGTGCGTGAACGCATCGTGGCGGATGGTATTGACGATCCGCAATTTGACGCCAGCAACGTAGGTGATTACCTGAAGGCGGCGGAAGTAAACGCCATGCTGGACGATCCTGACGCGGTATTCATTGATATGCGCAACCACTATGAATATGAAGTGGGCCATTTCGAGAATGCGCTAGAAATCCCGGCAGACACGTTCCGCGACCAGTTACCGAAAGCCGTTGAAATGATGCAGGCGCATAAAGATAAAAAAATCGTTATGTATTGCACAGGCGGGATCCGTTGTGAGAAAGCCAGCGCCTGGATGAAACACAACGGATTTAGCAAAGTCTGGCACATTGAGGGCGGTATTATTGAATATGCCCGCAAGGCGCGTGAACAGGGGCTTCCTGTGCGTTTTGTCGGTAAAAACTTCGTTTTTGATGAGCGTATGGGCGAAAGGATTTCTGAAGATGTTATTGCGCATTGTCATCAGTGCGGAACGGCGTGCGACAGCCATACTAATTGCAAAAATGATGGCTGCCATCTGTTGTTTATCCAGTGTCCGGCCTGCGCGCAGAAGTATAACGGCTGCTGTAGCGAGTTGTGTAGCGAAGAGAGTAAGTTGCCGGAAGAAGAGCAACGTCGTCTTCGCGCCGGACGTGAAAATGGCAACAAAATTTTTAATAAGTCACGCGGTCGCCTGAATACCAAACTGGGTATTCCTGACCCTGCGCAATAGTCATCATGCCGGATGGCGGTTTTAGCCCCATCCGGCAACTCATACGTTACTTCTGTTGGACGCCTTCCACTGAGATGATCAGATCGACTTCCTGAGACGCCGGGCCGAGATCGGTGGTGATGTTGAAGTCCTTCAGCTTAATTTTACCTTCTGCTTCAAAACCTGCACGCGTGCCACCCCACGGATCGCCGCCCTGACCGATCAGCTTCGCATCCAGCGTAACCGGTTTGGTGACGCCGTTCAGGGTGAGATTACCGGTGATATCCAGGTCGTTCCCCTCTTTCTTCACGCTGGTAGAGCTAAAGGTCGCCTGCGGGAATTTGGCCACGTTAAGGAAATCTGCGCTGCGCAGGTGCTTGTCGCGTTCGGCGTGATTGGTGTCAACGCTGTTGGTTTTGATGGTGACGTTAACCTTATCGGCTGCGGGATTTTTCTCATCAAAGGTAAAAGTCCCGTCGAAATCTTTAAATGTGCCGTACAGCCAACTGTAACCCAGGTGCTGAATACGGAAATTAACAAAGGCATGCTGTCCTTCTTTGTCAATTTTGTAATCTGCCGCCACGGCTGACCCGGTGGTGAATAACAGAGAGGCGAGTGTAAGTCCCAGCAGGTTTTTTTTCATTTTAAGCTCCATAGTCAGATGACGATTTTCCCAACATGCGATTCAGGGTATCGTCGTTATCGATAAAGTGATGTTTCAGGGCCATCAGTCCGTGCAGAAGCGATAAAACCACCACGGTCCACGCAAGCCACAGGTGCAGACTACCGGCGAGGTCGGCCTGAGCGCCCGCATTGGCAAGGGTGGCAGGAATGTCGAACCAACCAAATACGCTTATCGCTTTGCCATCAGCGGTGGAAATCAAATACCCGCTGATGACAATTGAAAAGAGCAATGTGTATAGCGCGAGGTGACCCAGTGCCGCCGCGATGCGGGTGAAACGGGAATAACTTGCCAGCGCAGGAGGAGGAGGGGAGATCAACCGCCAGACGACGCGGATAACCAGCCCCATCATGAGCACAACGCCGATGCTTTTATGCAGTTCAGGGGCCTGGTGATACCAGCCGTCGTAATAGCTGAGCGTGACCATCCACAATCCCAGCGCAAACATGCCATATACAGCAATCGCAATCAGCCAGTGCAAAGCGGCAGACACCACGCCATAGCGTTGTGGAGTATTATTGAATTGCATAAGTGCACCGTTATATATTTCAGAAGTGAATGAAAATGGCGCGTAAAAGACATTAATGCAACTAATAAATAACAATAATGGTGATATTTGTTTCTGATTCAATAAAATTGATTGAATTATGAAGTAATCATCAAGGAATTAGTGGGGGGGATGATGTGAAGCCTTGGTTTGTGGGTGTTTAAGGTGTTTTTCTTGTTCAGTTAATTGCAATGAAAATTAAGTTAATATCAGTTTATGTCAATTAGTGTCAGTGTTGCGGATTCAGAAAAACATAATATATATCACATCCATAATTGCCAGCAGCGACCATAAAATAATGTAGAGCATAAGATGCTCGCGAATATTATTAACCAGATAGTGAAAGATGCGGCGCATCAACGTTATTCCTGTCATTAAAAATGGCCTCACCAACGAGGCCATTCATTTATTATCGCTTAAAACGACTTAGCCTGAAGGGCGTCAGGTCAAAGTCAGACGATTTGTCCTGGGCGAAGTCTGCCGCAATCTCTCCGAGGACGGAGGCAAACTTAAAGCCATGTCCGCTCAGCCCGGTGATGATCAGCGTGTTGTCATGCTCCGGTAGAGTATCAATAATAAAGTCTTCATCTGGTGAGTTATCATAGGTGCAGGACGCACCGTGCAGACAGCAGCCCACGCCTGGCAGAATTGTGCGCAGGAATGGGAAGGCTTCAGAACCATCGCTGGCTACAGCGGCAAACGGCTTGCGCTCTTCTGCCGAATGAATTACCTGTCCGCCATTGTGCTTACCAATTTTTAGCTCGTCGTTTTCTGCCGGGAAACCGTAGAATTGATCGCCATTTGGTAGTTCCCCGGTGAAGGCAGGGAAGTTATTCTTAACGCTGTAACGCCCATCGGCTTGATACCAGGCGAACACTTTGCGTACCGGTTGTATCGGTAGTTCAGGGACTAATGCCTGTACCCAGGTTCCGGCGCTGATCACCGCTTTTTGCGCGTGATAGTCACCATCGGCGGTTTCTACCGTGACGCCATCATCACTATGACGAATTGCGCTGACCGGGCATTTAAATAGCTGCGCACAGCCTGCTTCTTCCGCCAGACGGATCCAGGTTTTAATCGCTAACTCACTACGTAAAAAACCAGACTCCGCTTCAAACAAACCGATATAGTTTTCAGGTACGCGAATCTCTGGCCAGCGCGCCATAATGGCTGCTGCATCCAGTTGTTCAACATTGAGTTGCCACTGTTTTGCGCTTTGCGCCGCGGTCGCTAAGAAGGTTGAATTTGCCGGACCAAGGTTGATGACACCAGAGCGCACAAAAATCGGCTCTTCATTTTGGGTGGATAATTCATCCCATAATGTTTGCGCACGCAGCACCAGCGGAACATATTTTTCACCTTCGCCATAGGCATGACGAATTAATCGAGTGTCGCCGTGGTGGCTGCCCTGCTGATGCGGTGGCATATGCGCATCGATCATCAGAACCTTCAGACCGGCGCGAGTGGCATAGTATCCGGCTGCGGCGCCCACGGAACCGCTGCCAATTATGATTAAGTCGTATTTCATCCGCTTCTCTCTGCAATCGCGATAGTAGCAGGGTAAATAAGTGACCCGGAATATTCAACCTGGAAATAAGAAAGGCACCGGAAAGGTGCCTTTTGATGGTTGGATGTATCAGATTTAATGTCGCTGATACTCATTTACCTGGTAATCGCCGGATTCAATTTTAGCGATTCCTGCTTCTAATATCGAAATAAATTGCCTGGCAACATCAGTGGTTAACCAGAGCGTTTGACCAACTTCAGTCCCATCCGGGTCTGGACGATTCGGGGTCTGGTAGTGCAAACGCAGCATCAGCGCATCGTAGCTATCAACAGTGCTGATGTCCCATCCTACTAACGGATGAGTCTGAATGACTTCATTATTCTTTTCCATCATGCCCCCTAATTCGTGTTACTAGACAACGGTTTTCGAGGTTCAATGCGTTTTTTCTGAAGCAACTTCAGTATATCAATAAATAAGGGTGTTCATTGAAAATTTAAAGAGGTAAGCACATAAAATTTTCGTTTTCAGCGTTATCTGACTAACAAACCGACATGTTATTCATTTTTTTTAAGCATGTTGCACAATTATTTTGGTGTTATGGTTAAAAGATAGACAGGAATTTATTATTAAAATATCAGTTTGCCAGAAGGAATGAACTATTGATTAAAAGATGGTGTGTATAAAAAAGCCGGGGCGACCCGGCAAACAAACATCATTGCATATCATTATTTATTCATTGATGAACCAGTCATCCGCGCTTTCCCAGGTCTCCTGGAGGATCTCGCTGATGCGTTCTTTATCCTCTTTGGTGGCACCAATAACCGACAGATTGTTTGCGCCGGCATAACGGACGGTAACGTTACCTTCGTTATCCGGAAAATGGTGCTGAATACGGCGGGAGAGTTCACCTGCCAGCGCGTCAATTGCACCAGCAGGTAAAGGTGAAGTTTTGGCAATAGTGACTTCAATACGCATAGTAGCCCCCTGTGGAATATACTGTTTATTTATACAGTTATTCTCGCCAGTTGGCTACACTTTTTTTAGCTTTTCACGGACCAGTGTACCGTTTCGCCACCCAGGAAAGGCACCAGCGTATCATCTTGCAGCGCAATGCTCTCCGGGACCTGGTGCTCCACGCGTTCCAGCTCAATAAAGGTTTCATTCACCGGCAAACCGTAGAACTGTGGGCCATTGAGTGAGCAGAAGGCTTCAAAATGGTCCAGTGCATTCATCTCTTCAAACACGGTGGCATAACTGCCCAGTGCGGTCGGCGCATTAAAGCAGCCCGCACAGCCACAGCTTGACTCTTTGCGATGACGCGCATGCGGCGCTGAGTCGGTACCGAGGAAGGCGCGGTTAAACCCGCTGGCGACCAGCTCACGCAGCGCCTGTTGATGGACGTTACGTTTGAGGATCGGCAGGCAGTACAGATGAGGGCGAATCCCGCCGACCAGCATGTGGTTGCGGTTAAACATCAGGTGCTGCGGCGTAATGGTCGCCGCCAGAAGGTCGTTGCCGTCGCGCACGTATTCGGCAGCATCTTTAGTCGTGATATGTTCGAACACCACTTTCAGCGCAGTTAAGCGCTGACGCAGTGGTTCCATCACCGTTTCAATAAAGCGCGCCTCGCGATCGAAAATATCGATATCCGCATGCGTCACTTCGCCGTGCACCAGCAGAGGCATACCCAATTTTTCCATCCGTTCCAGCACTGGCATGATGGCATCAATAGAGGTTACGCCATGCGTCGAGTTGGTGGTGGCATTGGCCGGATAGAGTTTTGCGGCGGTGAACACGCCTTCGTTGAATCCACGTTCCAGCTCATTGGGATCCAGCGTATTCGTTAAGTAGCAGGTCATTAATGGCGTGAAGTCGTGTCCGGCAGGAACCGCGTCAAGAATTCGCTGGCGGTAAGCGATAGCCGCGTCAACCGTGGTGACGGGCGGAGCCAGGTTCGGCATGACAATGGCGCGGCCATAAACTTCGCTGGTATAGGGCACGACAGTTTTTAACATGTCGCCATCGCGAAAGTGAAGATGCCAGTCGTCTGGGCGGCGGATCTTTAAAACCTGGGATGGTGCAGTCATCAATATGCTCCGGCTGAGGATAGTCTTTTTTGCCGGAAACAAAGGATAAGCGGAAACGTTTTCGTTTGCACGAAAAAAAAGGGCGCATCGGCGCCCTCTGTCATATTAGTCGGTGAACGGGATAATGATTTCTCCCGGTTTCACCTCAATGCCTTTCGCCAGTTTTTTCGCCAGCGCTTCCCCCTGGCTGCTGTCATCCCGCAGAATGTACGCTGGCTGCTGGTTGAAATAGTTGCGCAGCGACTGATTTAAATAAGGCATCAGCGTTTGCAGTACCGACTGCATTTTTTCCGGCGTGACGGTAGCGTCCACGACTTCCATTTCTTGCAGATAAATCGCGCCTTTTTCTTTATTGAAAACCGGTAAGGCTTTTAGCTTCAGCTTCATGGTCGCTTTCTGACTGCCAAACAGGGAGTTCATGTCCAGGTTGGCGTCTCCGGTCAGCGTCACTTTATTGGGTTCTTCACGGCCTATCTGGCTGGCGAGATTGTTCAGTACGATATGTGCTTCAGCGACACCAGGCAGACCGATATCTTTTGAAAAGTTATTATTCTTCGCCAGGGCCTGATTAATCTCTTGCTCGCTAACCGTGTATTGCGTGAGTTGATTACAACCAACCAACAGGCCGCTGACAATTAGTGCAGCGGCAAAAAAAAACTTTTTCATGGGGTTCCTCAACATGATGCTTGTGGTGTAATCGTGACACAAAGCATCATCGAGCACCAGCGCTGCGGGTAACAGCAGAAAAAACTGAAAAAAGCACGTACGCCAGATTGGCTATCAGGCGTCAGGCTCCAGCATACCACGCGTTGGGCGTTTGAGACTGAATTGCCAGCCCAGCGCCAGGAAAGTGATGAAGCCGATAATACCGAGCATCATCCAGGGCAGCTCCGGTTGTGCCAGGGCTTTACCCATGTCAAACAGCCAGCCGCCGCCGATATAACCAATGGCGCCGCCGATGGCGAGTCCCAGTCGACTGAAACCCATATAGCTTCCCCGGGCCCGTGCATTCGCCAGCGAGGCGCTCAGGGTCTCACGCGCCGGTTCGGCGATGATTGAGCCAATATAGAACGTGCAAATCAGGGTGAACAACTGCTGCAAATTCCCGACCAGGCCGATGGGCATCATGCTTAAAGACATCACCAGCAGACCAGCCATCAGGCGATGCTCAAGGCGAAAGCGTTTTTCACTCCAGCGGGCAATCGGGTAGAGCAACGTTAAAGAGAGGCACGCCTCGATGGCATACATCCATTTCACTGCGGCCGGTGAGCCAGCGATGTCGTTTACCATTATTGGCAGCATCAGCATCACTTGCACCGCCAGCATATAATAGCCCGCCAGCGTCAGCACATAAGTGACAAAGCGCTTGTCATGCATCACGTGGCTCATTCCTTCGCGCACCGGAATTTTCACCGTTGACAGCTTCCATGCCGGAAGTAGCCAGGCGTTAAACGCCGCGCACAGAACGAACAAAATTGCGCCGGTAGCACACACCAGACGGAAATCGTATTGCAATAACCAACTGCCGAGCAACGCGCCAACCACTGCCCCGGCGCTATCCTGCATCATCAGAATAGAGAAAAAACGCCCGCGCTTTTCCGGACGGATCAGTTTGACCACCAGCGCCGAGCGGGGAGGGTCGAACAACGTGCCGCCCAGCCCGGAAAGAAAGCAGGAAAACCACAGTAGCCACGGTTCATGGGCAATGCCCATGGTGGCGAATCCGGCAGCGCGCATCAGCATGCCGGTGACGATCATCGGTTTTGCCCCGAAACGGTCAGCAATAGCACCGCCGAAGATACCTAAACCTTGCTGGATAAATTGACGTAATCCTAGCGCGATACCGACCATCACGGCGGCCCAGCCCATTTGATCGACGAAACGAATTGAGATCAGCGGGAAAACGACGAAGAAACCCAGCACGACCAGCATGTTATCGATAAGAAGGAAGTATTTACCCAGGTTCCTTGCCTGCGAGACTTGCGACATTTCCCCTCCAGGGAAAAACTCGTCACTCTGGATAGAGTTTAAAAGATAAGCACCTCCTATTCTGCGGTGTCGTCATCGCTTTTCCCACCCTTCGCGGGACAATATTTTTTTATCAAAAGTCCGTCTTGATAGAGAGTTTTCATCAAAATGTGTGAATAATTCAAAAAATGGCATTTTGCTCTTTTCACAGGGCGTATTTGCGCAGGTATAGTAATGCGAATAGCGTATTGAAGACGTTACGGGAAGGAGTAGGTATAGAATGTTTGGCTATCGCAGTAACGTGCCAAAAGTGCGCTTAACCACGGACCGCCTGGTCGTGCGTTTAGTGCATGAGCGTGATGCCTGGCGTCTGGCAGATTATTACGCAGAAAATCGTCATTTCTTAAAACCCTGGGAACCTATTCGCGATGAAAGCCACTGTTATCCGTCAGGCTGGCAGGCGCGTCTGAGCATGATATCTGAGTTTCATAAACAGGGCACCGCTTATTACTTTGCGCTGCTCGATCCGGAAGAAAAAGAGATTATTGGCGTCGCGAACTTCTCGAACGTCGTGCGGGGATCTTTCCACGCCTGTTATCTCGGTTACTCCATTGCGCAGAAGTGGCAGGGGCAGGGGCTGATGTATGAAGCCTTAACCTCGGCCATCCGCTATATGCAGCGCACGCAGCATATTCACCGCATTATGGCTAACTACATGCCACATAATAAACGCAGCGGTGACCTGCTGGCGCGACTGGGTTTTGAAAAAGAAGGGTATGCCAAAGACTACCTGCTGATTGACGGGCAGTGGCGCGATCACGTGCTGACGGCGTTGACCACATCAGAATGGACCCCCGGCCGCTAAGTTTCAGATGCAGCCATGATTAATGGAGAAGACGATGAAATACGAATTAACCGCCACCGAAGCACGGGTGATTGGCTGTTTATTAGAAAAACAAGTGACTACGCCTGAACAGTATCCGCTCTCCGTTAACGGAGTCGTAACCGCCTGCAATCAAAAAACGAATCGTGAACCCGTGATGAACCTGTCGGAATCCGACGTGCAGGATCAGCTTGATAACCTGGTGAAACGGCATTTCCTGCGTACGGTGAGTGGCTTTGGTAATCGCGTCACCAAATATGAGCAGCGTTTCTGCAACTCTGAGTTTGGTAATCTTAAGCTCAGCGCGGGGGAAGTCGCGCTCATTACCACGCTGTTGCTGCGCGGCGCTCAAACACCTGGTGAACTGCGTAGCCGCGCCTCCCGGATGTACGAATTCAGCGACATGGCCGAAGTAGAGTCGACACTGGAGAAACTGGCAACCCGGGAAGATGGTCCTTATGTCGTTCGCCTGGCGCGTGAGCCGGGCAAACGTGAAAGCCGTTATATGCACCTGTTTTGCGGTGACGTTGATGAAGCGATGGCCACGGCAGATGAACTTCCGGCAGCTTCGGGCGATCTACAGGCGCGCGTTGACGCGCTGGAAACAGACGTCGCGGAGCTTAAGCAGCGGCTTGATTCCTTGCTGGCGCACCTGGGAGACTGATGTGAATAAATTACGTATCGGCGTTGTCGGGCTCGGCGGGATTGCGCAAAAGGCCTGGCTGCCCGTGCTGGGTGCTAGTGCAGACTGGACATTGGAAGGGGCATTTTCACCTTCGCGGGAAAAAGCGCAGCGTATCTGTGATACCTGGCGGATACCCTACGTTGATTCACTGGTTAATCTGGCGCAAACCTGCGATGCGGTTTTCGTCCATTCCAGTACCGCAACGCACTATGCGGTGGTCAGCGAACTGCTGAATGCCGGGGTTCACGTGTGCGTGGATAAACCGCTGGCGGAAAACCTGCGCGAGGCTGAACAATTGGTGGAGCTGGCCGAGAGGAAAAAGCTGACGCTGATGGTGGGGTTTAACCGTCGATTTGCGCCGCTGTATCAGGATCTCAAATCCCAGTTGGGCAATGCGGCGTCCGTACGCATGGATAAGCACCGGACGGACAGCGTCGGGCCGCACGATCTGCGCTTCACTCTGCTGGACGACTATCTGCACGTTGTCGATACCGCATTGTGGCTGGCGGGAGAGAAAGCGCAGTTAAATAACGGTACGCTGTTAACCAATGAATCCGGCGCGATGCTCTATGCGGAGCACCATTTTTCTGCCGGGCAAATGCAGATAACGACCAGTATGCATCGCCGCGCCGGTAGCCAGCGCGAGAGCGTGCAGGCGGTGACGGATGGTGGCCTGATTGACGTCACGGATATGCGGGAATGGCGGGAAGAGCGCGGGCAAGGAGTGGTGCACAAGCCGGTAGCAGGCTGGCAAACTACCCTGGAACAGCGTGGTTTTGCCGGATGCGCACGTCATTTCATTGAGTGCGTGCAAAATCAGACGGTTCCCCAGACGGCAGGTGAGCAGGCGCTCCTGGCCCAGCGCGTTGTCGAAAAGCTGTGGCGGGAGGCAATGGCTGAATAACCCCCTGTAACATCTGGCGGTAGTAATTCATTGTAATCCAGGTACTATATGCCAACTCAAAAATAACACCTCTTTTCAACCATAGGCTGGTTTGTCGGCCTGATAAGACGCTACGGCGTCGCCATCAGGCACAGCAAAAGTGCCGGATGGCGGCGCTCATGCCTTATCCGACCTACGGGCAGGTTTGTCGGGGTTTTGCCTCAGAGTCTGGAATACAACATAGATGAATTTATTAAAGTCGCTGGCAGCCGTCAGCTCGATGACGATGTTTTCACGTGTGCTGGGTTTTGCGCGTGATGCGATTGTCGCCAGAATCTTTGGCGCAGGGATGGCGACTGATGCCTTTTTTGTGGCATTCAAACTTCCTAACCTGCTGCGCCGAATCTTTGCTGAGGGCGCTTTTTCGCAGGCGTTTGTGCCTATTCTTGCCGAATATAAAAGTAAGCAGGGGGAGGATGCGACCCGCGTCTTTGTCTCTTACGTTTCCGGGCTGTTGACTCTGGCGCTGGCCGTGGTGACGGTCGCCGGGATGCTGGCTGCCCCGTGGGTGATTTTAGTCACCGCGCCTGGGTTTGCCGACACCGCGGACAAATTTGCGCTGACCACTCAACTGCTACGGATCACCTTTCCGTATATTCTGCTGATCTCACTGGCTTCGCTGGTGGGTGCGATCCTGAATACCTGGAATCGCTTTTCCATTCCGGCGTTTGCGCCGACCTTTCTGAATATCAGCATGATCGGTTTCGCGCTGTTTGCTGCTCCTTATTTTCACCCTCCGGTGCTGGCGCTGGCGTGGGCCGTTACCGTTGGCGGCGTGCTGCAGCTGATTTACCAGCTTCCGCACCTGAAGAAAATTGGCATGCTGGTGCTGCCGCGCGTGAACTTCCGTGATGCGGGGGCGATGCGCGTCGTCAAGCAAATGGGCCCGGCGATCCTTGGGGTATCTGTCAGCCAGATTTCACTGATCATCAATACGATTTTCGCTTCGTTTCTGGCCTCTGGCTCAGTGTCATGGATGTATTATGCTGACCGTCTGATGGAGTTTCCGTCTGGCGTACTTGGCGTCGCGTTGGGGACTATCCTGCTGCCCTCGCTGTCCAAAAGTTTTTCCAGCGGTAATCATGATGAGTATTGCCGTCTGATGGACTGGGGCCTGCGTTTGTGTTTTCTGCTGGCATTACCGAGCGCCGTGGCGTTGGGGATTCTGGCCAAACCGCTGACGGTTTCTCTGTTCCAGTACGGTAAATTTACTGCCTTTGACGCAGCGATGACGCAGCGCGCGCTGGTGGCATACTCGGTAGGTTTGATTGGCTTGATCGTGGTGAAAGTGTTGGCCCCAGGTTTTTATTCGCGCCAGGATATTAAAACGCCAGTCAAGATTGCCATTGTCACGCTGATTATGACCCAGGTAATGAACCTGGCATTTATTGGGCCGCTGAAACATGCCGGGCTGTCGCTGTCGATTGGTCTGGCGGCGTGTCTGAACGCTTCACTGCTGTACTGGCAACTGCGTAAACAGAAAATTTTTACCCCGCAACCGGGTTGGGCCTGGTTCCTGGCGCGACTGGTGATTTCTGTGCTGGTGATGTCGGCGGCGCTGGTTGGGATGCTATACATCATGCCGGACTGGTCGCAGGGAACGATGTTATGGCGTCTGCTGCGTCTGATGGCCGTTGTGGTGGCAGGTATTGCTGCTTACTTCACTGCGCTCGCGGTGCTGGGCTTTAAAGTGAAAGAGTTTGTGCGCCGGACGGCGTAACAGATTAATGCCGGATGGCGGCATGACGCCGTATCCGGCCTACAAAACGCGTAGGCCTGATAAGCAAAACGTTATCAGGCTAGCATCAGATAGAGAATTTTTTCCCGCCGCGGTGCGCAGCAGAGGTTTGACCGTTTGCGCCATACAGCGCCGGTTCCTGGTGCGGTTTCAGCACTTGAATCGCTTGTTGATTGCGCTCGATCTGCCCTTCCAGCAGCCAACCGTTGTGCTGGTTGAGTTCGCGTAGGTCCTGTGTTTTCCGGGTAATGGTCTGCCAACGCTCGGCAATTTCATCATTGGCGCTGCGCGTGGCGTCATGCTCCAGACGGCGCTGCTGCTCCAGATAATCAAGGGTTGCCAGCAAAGAGCTTTTTTCTTCTGTAATACGCTGTAGCTGGCTGCCGTTAATATATCCTGCGGAAAGCTGCTGCTGTTCAGCATCCATTACCGTTTTCAGGTCATTGAGGACGGTCGTCATCTGGTCAAGTATTTCTGACAAACGAGTCATACTTTATTTACTCTGTAAGTAGCTCTGCGCCTCGCGGATCAGCGAGTCGGCAATTTTTCCGGTGTCCATTTTCAGCTCGCCATTACGGATCGCGGTTTTCAGTGCTTCCACGCGTTCCATATTGATGTCATTGGTGCCGGGCTGCATCAGTTTGGCCTGGGCGTCGCTCAGCATGACGCTGGTGCTGGTGGTGGCGGTGGTTTTTTCCTTCCGCGTTTTTTGTACCGGCGCATCGCTGGTTTCACGTGGCTGAACGGTACTTACTGGCTTCAATGGTGAGGTACGATCAATGCTCATTTTGTTTATCCTCATCGAGGGGTTACGCTATAGCGGCCCGCTGTAATCATTGGTTGTTTATCTATCGGCACACGCTAAAAAATCTTTAACCTATTATAGGTTAATAAGAATATTCCCATCAGAATCGACGACACCGCTCACCACCTGGCCTGAAATCATCCGTACTCGGGCATTCTGGGCGACGGCGGCATTGTTCAGCGCTTTACCTTCGGCATTCACCCGAAAGCCATCTCCGTTGGCGATAACCAGGACGCGCTGACCGGCCTTGATTCGCCATGCCTGGCGCAACATGGAAAGCTGTATCGGCTGACCAGGCACCAGATCGCGCAGGCTTACGGCATCCTGCACCTGATTCATATCCAGCACGGCGCGCGGAGGGAGTTGGTCCAGTCGACCTCGTTTCAGCGTTACGCTGGCCGAAGTCAGGGCGCTGCCCCGAGCGACGGGCGCGGCGGCAACAACGTAGTTTCCCGTGGCCTGCACGTTCACCTGCAGATAACGTTTCTCGTTGGCGCAGCGCGCCAGCACGTTCACATTACCCCACAATTTTGCACTCCCGGACACGCTTAATGCTGGTTGTTCGCAGCTCGGCAATAAGTTTGGCGACGTTCGGATAGTAACGACGACCTCATCGCTAAATCCGGCCAGTCGCTGGGAAAACCATGCCGTCAGCTGTGAATTCAGGTCTTGCGCCAGCGTCATAGGACTGAACAGCAGTGCTGCCACGACGACTACACGTTTAAACGTTTGCATCAAAACCTCGCGCTTTTTCAGGTAGTGACAGGATTCTACCTGTGTGACGCAGTCATCAACGCAACAAATAGCGACGCATTTTGCGTTTATTCCGGCGATAACGCGCGCGTAATGGGATTTAAGCTGTCGGCTGAATTTTGTCATTTGCGGAGGAGATATGCTCGATAAGCTCGACGCCGCCTTACGTTTTCAACAGGAAGCGCTGAATTTGCGCGCCCAACGCCAGGAAGTATTGGCGGCCAACATAGCCAATGCCGACACGCCGGGGTATCAGGCGCGCGACCTGGATTTCGCCAGTGAATTAAAAAAAGTCATGGTGCGAGGACGGGAAGAAACCGGCGGTGTCTCGTTGACGCTGACCTCTGCACAACACATTCCGGCCCAGACCGTTTCCGCTCCTTCTACGGAACTGCTCTACCGCATTCCTGATCAGCCGTCTCTCGATGGCAACACGGTAGATATGGACCGGGAGCGTACGCAATTTGCAGACAACAGCCTCAAGTATCAAATGGGGCTGACCGCGTTGGGTGGACAAATCAAAGGCATGATGAACGTGCTGCAAGGAGGGAACTAATTCGTGGCGCTGTTAAATATTTTTGATATCGCAGGCTCTGCGCTGACGGCTCAGTCTAAGCGCCTGAACGTGGCGGCCAGCAACATGGCGAATGCGGATAGCGTCACCGGACCTGACGGTCAGCCCTATCGCGCGAAGCAGGTTGTTTTTCAGGTTGATGCCGCGCCAGGCGCGGCAACCGGTGGCGTAAAAGTCGCTGACGTCATTGAAAGCCAGGCACCGGATAAGCTGGTTTATGAACCCGGTAATCCGCTGGCCGATGCGAATGGTTACGTAAAAATGCCGAATGTGGACGTCGTCGGCGAAATGGTCAACACCATGTCAGCCTCGCGTAGCTACCAGGCAAACGTCGAAGTGCTCAATACGGTGAAAAGCTTGATGCTCAAAACGCTGACGCTAGGCCAGTAAAAGGAGGCGCACATGTCTATTGCTGTAAAAATGAATGACCCGAGCACGACGGGTGTGAATGACGCAACGGGGAAGAGTTCACTGACGGGCAGCAACGCCGCGGACCTGCAAAGCAGCTTCCTTACGCTGCTGGTTGCACAGCTGAAAAACCAGGATCCAACCAACCCGCTGCAAAACAACGAACTGACCACCCAGTTGGCGCAAATCAGTACCGTGAGCGGAATTGAGAAACTGAACACCACGCTGGGATCGATCTCCGGGCAGATCGACAACAGTCAGTCGCTGCAGGCCAGTACGCTGATTGGCCACGGTGTCATGATCCCAGGCACCACCATCCTGACCGGTAAAGGTACGGAAGAGGGCGCAAAAACCACTACCACGCCGTTTGGCGTTGAACTGCAGCAACCGGCAGATAAGGTTACCGCAACCATTACCGATAAAGACGGCAAGGTGGTACGCACCATTGATATTGGTGGGTTGAAAGCGGGCGTTCATACCTTTACCTGGGACGGCACCATGACCGATGGCACGGATGCGCCAAGCGGTTCTTACAACGTGTCAATTGCTGCCAGTAATGGCGGAACACAACTGGTGGCTCAGCCGCTTCAGTTTGCGCTGGTGCAGGGCGTTATTCGCAGTAACGGCGGTAATACGCTGGATCTGGGCACCTATGGAACCACCACCCTCGACGAAGTACGGCAGATCATTTAAGCCTTCACACTTATCAGGAGTAAGTCATGGCCTTTTCACAAGCGGTCAGCGGTCTGAACGCTGCAGCGACCAACCTCGATGTCATTGGTAACAACATCGCCAACTCCGCCACCTATGGTTTTAAATCCGGTACGGCCTCTTTTGCCGATATGTTCGCCGGTTCTAAAGTGGGTCTGGGCGTTAAAGTTGCGGGCATTACCCAGGACTTTACCGACGGTACCACGACCAACACCGGTCGCGGGCTGGATGTCGCTATCAGCCAGAACGGTTTTTTCCGCATGGTAGACAGCAACGGTTCCGTTTTCTACAGCCGTAACGGTCAGTTCAAGCTCGATGAAAACCGCAATATCGTCAACATGCAGGGGCTACAGCTGACGGGCTATCCGGCTACCGGTACACCGCCAACGATACAGCAAGGTGCTAACCCGGCGCCGATCACTATCCCGAATACGCTGATGGCGGCTAAAACCACCACGACTGCGTCAATGCAGATCAACCTGAACTCCACTGACAAGGTGCCAACGAAGACCCCGTTTAATCCAAGCGATGCGGATTCCTACAACAAAAAAGGCTCAGTTACCGTTTTCGATAGCCAGGGTAACGCCCACGACATGAATATTTTTTATGTCAAAACAGGCCCGAACAAATGGGATGTCTACACCCAGGACTCCAGCGTTGCGGGTTCAGTTGCCAACAAGAATGCGGTGATGAACTTTAGTGCTAACGGTACGCTGACCTCAGTGAACAATTATGTTCCAGGGACTGTGCCAGTAGATCCAGCAGATCCGACGGGACCAAAAATCCCCGTTGAAGGCCCAGCTAATGCCCAACCGCAAATTCAGATAACGACCGGTACGATCAATGGCGCAGTTCCGGCGAACTTCTCCCTGAGCTTCCTCAATTCCATGCAGCAAAACACTGGCGCCAACAACATCGTTGCCACGAATCAGAATGGCTATAAGCCGGGCGACCTGGTGAGCTACCAGATTAACAATGACGGTACTGTGGTCGGTAACTACTCCAACGAACAGCAACAGGTTCTGGGGCAGATCGTGCTGGCAAACTTTGCCAACAACGAAGGTCTGGCTTCTCAGGGTGACAACGTCTGGGCAGCTACTCAGTCTTCCGGCGTGGCGCTGCTGGGTACCGCAGGCGAGGGTAACTTCGGCAAGCTGACCAACGGCGCGCTGGAAGCATCAAACGTGGATTTGAGTAAAGAACTGGTGAATATGATCGTCGCCCAGCGTAACTATCAGTCGAACGCGCAGACCATCAAAACCCAGGACCAGATCCTCAACACGCTGGTCAACCTGCGCTAAGCGCCTGACGGGATGGCTTAATGGATCACGCAATTTATACCGCCATGGGCGCGGCCAGTCAGACGCTGAATCAACAAGCGGTGACGGCCAGCAACCTGGCAAACGCCTCAACGCCGGGTTTTCGTGCGCAACTCAATGCGCTGCGCGCGGTTCCCGTTGAAGGATTGTCTTTACCGACGCGTACGCTGGTGGTGGCCTCCACGCCGGGGGCCGATATGACGCCGGGTCAGATGGACTATACCTCACGTCCGCTGGACGTGGCGCTGCAACAGGATGGCTGGTTGGCTGTGCAGACCGCGGACGGTAGCGAAGGATATACCCGAAATGGCGCCATTCAGGTAAGCCCTACGGGGGAACTGACCATTCAGGGACACCCGGTGATTGGCGAAGCCGGACCAATAGCCGTACCGGAAGGTTCAGAAGTCACCATTGCGGCAGACGGCACGATCTCGGCGCTCAACCCTGGCGATCCGGCTAACACCGTTGCGCCAGTTGGGCGACTGAAACTGGTGAAGGCCACGGGGAGTGAAGTGCAACGTGGCGATGACGGTATGTTCCGTCTGACTCAGGCCGCGCAGGCTACCCGTGGCGCTACGTTACAGGCCGACCCCAGCATTCGCGTTATGTCGGGTGTGCTGGAAGGCAGTAACGTTAAGCCGGTAGCCGCGATGAGTGACATGATCGCCAACGCCCGTCGTTTCGAAATGCAAATGAAGATTATCAGTAGCGTGGATGATAACGCGGGTCGCGCCAACCAACTGCTGTCGATGAGTTAATACAGGACATTTTATGATCAGTTCATTATGGATCGCCAAAACCGGCCTGGATGCGCAGCAAACCAACATGGATGTGATTGCCAACAACCTGGCAAACGTCAGTACCAACGGATTTAAGCGTCAACGTGCCGTGTTTGAAGATCTGTTGTACCAGACGATTCGCCAGCCTGGCGCACAGTCTTCTGAACAAACCACACTGCCGTCTGGTTTGCAGATTGGTACCGGTGTGCGCCCGGTCGCGACCGAGCGTTTACACAGCCAGGGGAACCTGTCGCAGACCAACAACAGTAAAGATGTGGCGATTAAAGGGCAGGGCTTTTTCCAGGTCATGCTGCCTGATGGCACATCCGCCTACACCCGTGACGGTTCTTTCCAGGTGGATCAGAACGGCCAACTGGTGACTGCGGGTGGTTTTCAGGTTCAGCCGGCTATCACCATCCCGGCTAACTCGCTCAGTATCACCATTGGACGCGACGGTATCGTCAGCGTAACCCAGCAGGGCCAGGCAGCACCGGTTCAGGTTGGGCAGCTTAACCTGACTACTTTTATGAACGATACCGGTCTGGAAAGCATTGGTGAGAATCTGTACACCGAAACGCAGTCATCCGGTGCGCCGAATGAGAGCACTCCGGGGCTGAACGGCGCGGGTCTGCTGTACCAGGGCTATGTTGAAACCTCTAACGTCAACGTGGCGGAAGAGCTGGTAAACATGATCCAGGTTCAGCGCGCTTACGAAATCAACAGTAAAGCGGTATCGACCACCGATCAGATGCTGCAAAAACTGACGCAACTCTAAAGTGTGGCCCGGTGGGGTGAAAGCCTCACCGGCACACTGATTTTGAAGATGACCGCAATGCGAAAATACGCGCTTCACCCATACCCAATTTTAGCCCTGTTGGTGGTTTCACTGACAGGATGCGCCTGGATCCCAGCCACGCCCCTCGTGCAGGGCGCAACGTCTGCCCAGCCTGTTCCTGGCCCGACGCCGGTGGCGAATGGATCAATCTTCCAGTCGGCCCAACCGATTAACTACGGTTATCAGCCGCTATTCGAAGACCGCCGTCCGCGCAATATTGGCGATACGTTGACCATCGTATTGCAGGAAAACGTCAGCGCGAGCAAAAGTTCTTCGGCTAATGCCAGCCGCGACGGCAAAACCAACTTTGGTTTTGATACCGTACCGCGTTATTTGCAAGGACTGTTTGGCAACGAGCGTGCTGACGTAGAAGCTTCAGGCGGTAACACCTTTAACGGTAAAGGCGGCGCGAACGCCAGCAATACCTTCAGCGGTACGCTGACCGTAACGGTCGACCAGGTACTGGTGAATGGTAACTTACATGTTGTGGGTGAAAAACAGATCGCCATTAATCAGGGCACTGAATTCATTCGCTTCTCCGGGGTCGTTAACCCGCGCACCATCAGTGGCAGCAACTCCGTACCGTCAACTCAGGTTGCGGACGCACGTATTGAGTATGTCGGCAACGGCTACATCAATGAAGCGCAGAATATGGGCTGGTTGCAGCGTTTCTTCCTTAACTTGTCGCCGATGTAAGCGAGGTAGCCAGTGTTTAAATCTTTAGTTGGAATGGTACTGGTGCTGATAACCACCTTTGCGCATGCCGACCGTATTCGTGACCTGACCAGCGTTCAGGGCGTGCGGGAAAACTCGTTGATCGGTTATGGGCTGGTGGTCGGTTTGGATGGCACGGGTGACCAGACCACCCAGACGCCGTTTACTACGCAAACGCTCAACAACATGCTTTCGCAGTTGGGAATTACCGTGCCAACCGGCACCAATATGCAACTGAAAAACGTGGCGGCGGTGATGGTGACCGCGCAATTCCCGGCCTTTGGTCGTCAGGGGCAAACCATTGACGTGGTGGTCTCTTCCATGGGGAACGCCAAAAGCCTGCGCGGCGGAACGTTGCTGATGACCCCGCTGAAAGGGGTCGATAGCCAGGTATATGCGCTGGCGCAGGGGAATATTCTTGTAGGCGGTGCAGGCGCGGCTGCGGGTGGCAGCAGCGTGCAGGTAAACCAGCTCAATGGCGGACGTATTACCAACGGCGCGACCATCGAACGTGAATTACCCAGCCAGTTCGGCGGCGGTAACACCATTAATCTGCAGCTCAATAATGAAGATTTCACTATGGCGCAGCAGATAACCGACACCATTAACCGTTCGCGCGGCTTTGGTAGCGCCACTGCGCTGGACGCCCGGACGATTCAGGTACGCGTGCCAAGCGGCAACAGTTCGCAGGTGCGTTTCCTTGCTGACATCCAGAATATGGAGGTGAATGTCACGCCGCAGGATGCGAAAGTGATTATCAACTCGCGCACCGGATCCGTCGTTATGAACCGTGAAGTCACGCTGGATAGCTGTGCCGTCGCGCAAGGCAACTTGTCGATTACGGTAAACCGCCAGGCGAACGTCAGCCAGCCGGATACACCGTTTGGCGGTGGACAGACCGTGGTGACACCTCAAACCCAGATCGATCTGCGCCAGAGTGGTGGTTCGCTGCAAAGCGTGCGTTCCAGCGCCAACCTGAACAATGTTGTGCGTGCGCTTAATGCGCTAGGGGCAACGCCGATGGATCTGATGTCCATTCTGCAATCGATGCAGAGCGCGGGATGCTTACGCGCCAAACTGGAAATCATCTAATGATTGGTGACAGCAAACTGCTGACCAGTGCCGCCTGGGATGCGCAATCACTGAACGAACTGAAAGCGAAAGCGGGTCAGGACCCGGCGGCGAATATCCGCCCGGTTGCCCGTCAGGTTGAAGGGATGTTCGTACAAATGATGCTGAAAAGCATGCGTGAAGCACTGCCGAAAGATGGCGTTTTTAGCAGTGATTCGACACGTTTGTATACCAGCATGTATGACCAACAAATTGCGCAGCAGATGACCGCAGGTAAAGGTCTGGGACTGGCTGAAATGATGGTTAAGCAGATGACTGAAGGGCAGGCGCAACCCGCAGACGATGCGCCGCAGGTGCCAATGAAGTTCTCCCTGGAAACGGTGACCAGCTATCAAAACCAGGCGCTGACGCAACTGGTCCGTAAAGCCATTCCCCGCGCGACGGAAAGCAATGATGAGCCGCTGTCAGGTGACAGTAAAGACTTCCTCGCCCAGCTATCGCTGCCGGCTAAGCTGGCAAGTCAGCAAAGCGGGGTTCCGCATCATCTGATTCTGGCGCAGGCGGCGCTGGAGTCCGGATGGGGCCAGCGACAAATCCGGCGTGAGAACGGTGAACCGAGCTTTAACATTTTTGGCGTGAAGGCTTCGGGAAGCTGGAAAGGCCCAACCACCGAAATCACCACCACCGAATATGAAAACGGCGAGGCGAAAAAGGTGAAAGCCCGATTCCGCGTCTATAGCTCTTACCTTGAGGCACTGTCGGATTATGTCGGTCTGATATCGCGTAACCCGCGCTATGCGGCGGTAACCGCCGCTGCTACCGCCGAGCAGGGGGCACAGGCTTTGCAGAATGCCGGTTACGCGACTGACCCTAACTATGCGCGTAAATTAACCAGCATGATCCAGCAGTTGAAATCGATGAGCGAAAAAGTGAGCAAAACCTACAGTACGAATATCGATAATCTCTTTTAAATAGCTCAAGTCTACCAACCTGCTGCCGATAATAACGAGTATTGAAGGATTACAAGGAACCTCCATGTCCAGCTTGATTAATAACGCGATGAGTGGACTCGCCGCAGCGCAGGCCGCGTTGAATTCTGCCAGTAATAACATCTCCAGCTATAACGTTGCCGGATACACCCGTCAAACGACAATTATGGCGCAAGCGAACAGCACGCTGGGTGCGGGGGGCTGGGTTGGCAATGGCGTCTATGTTTCTGGCGTACAGCGCGAGTATGACTCCTTTATCACGAATCAGTTACGTGCCGCGCAGAACCAAAGCAGCGGCCTGACAACGCGCTATGAACAAATGTCGAAAATCGACAATCTGCTCTCCAGCAAAACCAGTTCCATTTCGACCTCAATGCAGGACTTTTTTACCAGCCTGCAAACGCTTGTCAGTAACGCGGAAGACCCGGCGGCGCGCCAGGCGCTGATCGGTAAAGCTGATGGTTTAGTCAACCAGTTCAGAACAACCGACCAGTATCTGCGTGATCAAGACAAGCAGGTTAATACTGCGATCAAGGCCAGCGTTGACCAGATCAACAACTATTCAAAACAGATTGCCAGCCTCAACGATCAGATTTCCCGTCTGACCGGCGTCGGCGCGGGCGCATCGCCTAACGATTTACTCGACCAGCGCGACCAACTGGTCAGTGAACTGAACCAGATTGTCGGTGTTGAAGTCAGCGTTCAGGACGGCGGGACTTACAACATAACCATGGCGAACGGTTATTCACTGGTGCAGGGCAGCAATGCACGCCAGCTGGCGGCTGTGCCCTCCAGTGATGATCCCAATCGAACCACAGTAGCCTACGTCGACGGGGTTGCCGGCGAGGTTGAAATTCCCGAAAAACTGTTGAATACCGGTTCACTGGGCGGGCTGTTGACCTTCCGTTCTCAAGAGCTTGACCAGACGCGTAACACGCTGGGCCAACTGGCGTTGGCGTTTGCCGATGCGTTTAACACCCAGCATAAAGAGGGTTTTGACGCGAACGGCGATCAGGGTAAGGATTTCTTTGCTATCGGTAGCCCGGCAGTATTCAACAACGCTAAAAATACAGGAACAGGATCGTTAAGCGCGAAGATTACCGACAGCTCTGCTGTACAGGCGACCGATTATAAAATCGTTTATGACGGGACGGACTGGCAGGTTACTCGCCTGGCGGATAATACCAGCTTCAAAGCTACCGTTACCGGTGGGAAGATGTCCTTTGACGGGATGGAAATCACCGTAAATACTGGCGCAAAAGCAAATGACAGCTTCACAGTGAAACCTGTCAGTAACGCCGTTGTTGATATGAAAGTCATGGTGACCGATGAGTCGAAAATCGCCATGGCCCAGGTCTCAAAAAATGATCCGGACCCGGATATTGATAAGGGAAAAAGCGATAACCGTAACGGTCAGAAACTGCTGGATCTGCAGACCAAAGCTACCGTGGGTAATAAGACCTTCAACGATGCCTATGCCACGCTGGTAAGCGATGTCGGGAACAAAACCGCGACGCTGAAAACCAGCGCCATTACCCAGAACAACGTGGTAACGCAGCTTTATAAGCAGCAGCAGTCTATTTCCGGCGTCAACCTCGACGAAGAATACGGTAACTTACAGCGCTACCAACAGTATTACCTGGCTAACGCGCAAGTGCTGCAAACTGCAAATGCGCTGTTTGATGCACTGATTAATATTCGCTAAGGGAGAGGGACACAATGCGTATCAGCACCCAGATGATGTACCAGCAGAATATGCGTGGCATCACTAACTCTCAGGCTGAATGGATGAAGTTCGGCGAGCAGATGTCAACGGGCAAACGTGTGATCAACCCATCTGACGATCCGATCGCCGCCTCGCAGGCCGTGGTGCTTTCTCAAGCACAGGCGCAGAACAGCCAATATACGCTGGCGCGTTCATTTGCGACGCAAAAAGTGTCGCTGGAAGAGAACGTACTGAGTCAGGTAACGACGGCAATTCAGACCGCGCAGGAAAAAATTGTCTATGCCGCGAACGGCACGTTAAGCGATGACGACCGTGCATCGCTGGCCACCGACCTGCAGGGGATCCGCGATCAACTGATGAACCTGGCGAACAGCACCGACGGTAATGGGCGCTATATTTTTGGCGGATATAAAACAGAATCTGCACCATTTGCTCAGGCAGATGGCGCTTACAGCGGCGGTACAACAAATGTGACCCAGCAGGTCGATGCCTCCCGTACCATGGTGATTGGTCATACTGGCGATAAAGTATTTGTTAATCTGACCAGCAATGCCGTACCGGAACCTGGCGGCGGTACTCAGGAAAAGAACCTGTTCAAAATGCTGGATACCGCTATTGATGCGCTCAAAACCCCGATTGAGGGCAATGACGCGGCAAAAGCTACTGCCTCTGCAGCCATTGATAAAACCAGTCGTGGCCTGAAAAATTCATTGAATAACGTGCTTTCTGTTCGTGCAGAATTAGGGACTCAGCTCAGCGAGTTAAGTTCACTGGATTCACTGGGCGCCGATCGCGCATTGGGCCAGACTCAGCAGATGAGCAATCTGGTGGATGTTGACTGGAACGCAGCGATTTCGTCCTACGTGATGCAGCAGGCCGCACTGCAGGCATCGTACAAAACGTTTACCGATATGCAGGGAATGTCGCTATTTCAACTGAACCGGTAACACCTTTTTGAACATATCATGAAACTGGATATGTTTGTCTGCCCGCTCCTTTAACACCCCGGAGCGGGCATTTTTTTAGGCCACTGTTATTTTCTCAGCGACAGATTCCCCGTTAATCTTATTTCCCACGCAATCGCACCGCTAAAGATTGCCAGCGTAACCACGCCTTCTCAGTTTGTCAGTGTGTAGAGCAGAGATAAAAAAAGCCGACCCGAAGGTCGGCTTTTATGTTGATTATGACTTACTCAACGGGTTGCGGACGCGCTGCTGGCGCAGTCGCCTGGTGCGTGGCGCTGTGTCCACCTGCAGCACCTTTACCTTCAAAGGTGAATTCCGGGCGTTGCCAGTCACTATGACGCGGCGCTTCAGGCACATACTCTGGTGCAGGAGCACGGGTCATCGGGGCGGCCGCGTGGCTGTGAAGATGTTCTGCGTCAACGCGGGTTGCGACAACTTCAGACTTAACGACTGCGTCTTCGACGACCGGTGCGGCAACAACCTCTTGCGGCGCGGCAACTTCTTCAACCACTGGCGCTGTTTCCACAACCTCGGCAATCTCTTCAGCCACTTCAGGCTGAGAAATAACAACCTCCGCAGATTCTTCGACAACCGGCGCAGCCACGATTTCAGCGACAGGTTCGGCTTTCGCCGCGGTATCCTCAGCAACAGGCGCGTCAGATTCAGCGATAATTTGCGGTTGTTCCTCGACCGGAGTAGCGATGACTTCCGGATGCGTGGTTTCAACGACGGTAGCCTGAGGTTCAGCAATGACCACCTCTGGCTGTACGGTTTCAACCGAAGCAGGGGCGTTCACAATATGCTCAACGACAGCTGCAGCAACCTGAGGCTCTACGGCGACTGGCATTTCCTGCTCGCGCTGCTCTGCAACCTGCTGATCCTGAGGACGAGCAACAGGGTAGCGGATCCAGACTTTACCGGACGCTAATTCTGGAGATGCGCAGGCAACCGTTAACGGCATCGGCGACTGAACCGGGTAACGCTCGTCACGATAGCGACGACGGCGTTGTCCACTGACGCGCAGATGGCGAGGTGAGCGACGGGAACGACGCGGCATACCATTAGAGTCACGCGCTTCGCTGTTGTCTTCCTGCTCAGTCGCAACGACGGCAGGCAGATCAACTTTCGCCAGTTCAGTACGCTGTGCCGGTACGGGCTGTTCAGTTGGCTGAGCGACAGCCGTTTCAGCGACCACCTCGACAGTAGAGACTTCGGCTTCAACAGCCGGGCTGTCTGTGTAACGAACTTTCTGAGTCAGCTGACGCTGTTTACGGCGAGTCTGAGGCTGACGAACGCGCTCTTCTTGCTCGGTATCTGGCGCAGGTTGTTCTGCCAGGTTCAGCTCTTTAACTTCCTGCTGCGCCTGACGCTTATCATCGTTGCGACGGCGGTTGCGCTCGCGACGCGGAGCCTGCTGGTCATCACCGGATTTCGCTTTGTCGGCGACGTCAGTAGACTGCTGGCGGTTATCGCGCGCTTCCGCATTTTGCTGCTGCGACTGACGGCGGTTACGGCGGTTATCTTCACGGTTTTCACCGCTTTCTGAACGCTCGTTACGGTTATCACGCTCGCCACGGTTGTCGCGATTATCACGACGATCGTTACGGTCGCGACGATTGTTCTGACGCGGTTTACGACGATCCTGCTGGCGATCGGTTTTCTCTTCAGCTTTCGGCGCAGGTTGTTCAACCGGTTTCACTTCTTCGCTACCGCTGAAGATGGACTTCAGTGCGCCGAAGAAACGGCTAATCAAACCTGGCTGTGCGGCGACGGCCGCGGTCGCTGCTGCGGCTTTAGGCGCGGCGGCCTTCGCAGTAGGTTCCTGCAAAGCAGGGGCTGGCGGCACCTCTGGCATTGCAAAGGTGGCCAATGCCGGCTGCTCTGGCTGTTTACGCTCGACGAACTCTTCTTCCGTCGGCAATGCCATCGCTTCTTCATGCAGTTTTGGCAGCAGGTAGCTCAGGGTTGGTGTTTCTTCCCCTTTGCGTACGCGCAGCACGGAGTAATGCGGAGTTTCCATCTGATCGTTTGGCACAATCACACAGCGCACGCCATTCTGACGTGTCTCGATAGCATTTACCGCGGTACGTTTTTCGTTGAGCAAGTAGGATGCGATCGGCACAGGAACAATAGCGTGAACTTCCTGCGTATTTTCTTTCAGCGCTTCTTCTTCGATCAGACGCAGAATAGACAGCGACAGTGATTCGTTATCACGTACGGTACCCGTGCCGGAGCAGCGTGGGCATACGTGATGGCTGGATTCACCCAGCGACGGGCTCAGACGCTGGCGGGACATCTCCAGCAGGCCGAAGCGAGAAATATGGCTGATTTGAATACGCGCTCTGTCCTGACGCACGGCTTCACGCAGACGGTTTTCAACCGCACGCTGGTGACGAACCGGCGTCATATCAATGAAGTCGATTACAATCAGGCCGCCGAGGTCGCGCAGACGCAGCTGACGAGCAATTTCATCGGCTGCTTCAAGGTTGGTGTTGAACGCAGTTTCTTCGATGTCGCCGCCGCGGGTCGCGCGTGCGGAGTTGATATCGATGGCGGTCAGCGCTTCTGTGCTGTCGATAACGATTGAGCCGCCGGACGGCAGACGCACTTCGCGCTGGAACGCGGACTCAATTTGAGATTCGATTTGATAGTGGCTGAACAGCGGGATTTCACCGGTGTACAGTTTGATTTTGCTGCTGAAATCCGGACGACCCAGCGCGGCGATGTGCTGACGCGCCATCTCCATAACTTTCGGGTTGTCGATGAGGATTTCGCCGATGTCCTGACGTAAGTAGTCACGGAATGCGCGAACGATAACGTTGCTTTCCTGATGGATCAGGAACGGAGCAGGGCGGCTGTCAGCGGCTTTTTGAATCGCTTCCCAGTGCTTCAGGCGGAAACTCAGGTCCCACTGCAACGCTTCGGCAGATTTGCCGACACCTGCGGTACGCACGATAAGCCCCATGCCGTCAGGCAGTTCCAGGCTTGCCAGCGCTTCTTTTAATTCGGTACGGTCGTCGCCTTCAATGCGACGGGAGATACCGCCCGCGCGCGGGTTGTTCGGCATCAGAACGAGATAACTACCTGCCAGGCTGATAAAGGTGGTCAGCGCAGCACCTTTATTGCCGCGTTCTTCTTTATCGATCTGAACAATGACTTCCTGACCTTCGCGCAACACGTCTTTAATGTTGGGACGACCATGGGAGTTGTAGCTAGCGGGGAAGTATTCGCGGGCAATTTCTTTTAACGGAAGGAAACCGTGACGTTCAGCGCCGTAATCAACAAAAGCAGCTTCCAGACTCGGTTCAATACGGGTAATTTTGCCTTTATAGATGTTGGCTTTTTTCTGTTCGTGTCCAGGACTTTCGATATCCAGATCGTACAGACGCTGCCCATCTACAAGGGCGACACGCAACTCTTCCTGCTGAGTCGCGTTAATTAACATTCTTTTCATCGTAACTTACTCATTATTCTTACATTGACGACTAAGCTGCGGGCAGAGTAATGCCTTTCCGGGTGTGAACCGATGGCCTCGTGTCTATTCGCGTCGCCAACCTCACGGTTATCGTCAGCTCAAAGAGGCGCAGAGTGTCGGTTGCCTGTATTTCATACGGAAACACAGCGCAATTATCAGGGGAACAGTCTGGGTGTTACTCTCCAGAGAAGCTTCCATTGTGCTTATCGTCTTTCACGCTGTGGGTGCGTTGGCTTCATCTTCTTACCCCAACCACTTACAGGAGTAAGCACCTGGGGTTCCCAGACTTGCCGCCTTCCTACAACGCGAAATCTATAGAGCACTTACCGGTAAGGACTGCAACCCGCAGCCCGCTAACTGCCTGAAAGATCAATACGTCTTACGCCATTGCTGCGTTGATGATCGGTCGGGCAAAATTGGGTCATTCCGGAAAAGGTCTTGTTTTAACAAGATTCAACACGGAAACAACCTCATTATTCCACTGCTAACCTTGTTATAGCAAGATGACTTTTGCCATTTATCACCCGGTTACTCACAGTTTTTTCACTTCCGCGTAGTGATTGCTTTAATAACCACCAAATCGGCTATGTCAAACTTAAGTAATAAGGTATAGCAGTTAATATAAGCATAGAAAAATGTGTGGCGCGAATCTTGATGGCTATTTAAAATCGGCCCCCATGAAAACAGAGACTCCAGCCGTAAAAACAGTTGCCATTACTGCCGACGAAGCAGGGCAACGCATCGACAACTTTTTGCGCACCCAGCTCAAGGGCGTGCCGAAAAGTATGATTTATCGCATTTTGCGTAAAGGCGAAGTGCGGGTGAACAAAAAACGCATTAAACCCGAGTACAAACTCGAAGACGGGGACATTGTGCGTATTCCACCTGTACGTGTCGCTGAACGTGAAGAAGAGGCCATTTCACCAAATTTGCAGAAGGTCGCGGCGCTGACCGATGTCATTTTATATGAAGATGACCACATTCTGGTGCTTAACAAGCCTTCAGGTACGGCCGTGCATGGTGGAAGCGGGTTAAGCTTTGGCGTCATTGAAGGCTTACGAGCGCTGCGCCCGGAAGCGCGTTTCCTTGAACTGGTGCATCGCCTTGACCGGGATACCTCCGGCGTGCTGCTGGTGGCCAAAAAACGATCTGCCTTGCGTTCGTTGCATGAACAACTGCGTGAAAAAGGCATGCAGAAAGATTACCTCGCGTTGGTACGCGGCCAGTGGCAGTCCCATGTCAAAACCGTGCAGGCCCCGCTGTTAAAGAACATTCTGCAAAGCGGCGAGCGTATCGTGCGGGTGAATCAGGAAGGCAAGCCATCGGAAACGCGCTTTAAAGTGGAAGAGCGTTACGCGTTTGCTACGCTTGTGCGCTGCAGTCCCGTGACCGGACGCACGCACCAGATTCGCGTGCATACGCAATATGCCGGACATCCGATTGCCTTTGACGACCGCTATGGCGATCGTGAGTTCGATAAGCAACTGGCGGATACCGGGCTGAGCAGGCTCTTTTTGCACGCCGCAGCGTTGAAATTTACTCATCCTGGGACGGGTGAAGTAATGCGTATTGAAGCGCCAATGGATAAGCAGTTGAAGCGCTGCCTCGAGGTGTTACGCAGTAAAGGCTGATGCGCATTGATATTATCGCGCATTACCTGTAGGCCTGATGGCGCTGTGCCTATCAGGCCTACAGGATTAGGCCTGTACAGCCGTCAATCCGTCAGGCTTTTAACGGGTTCATATCTTCTCGTCGCAGCATTTGACACAGTGCGATTAGCGGCAAACCGATTAAGGTATTTGGGTCGCGACCTTCCAGGCGCTCAAAAAGTGCAATGCCCAATCCTTCGCTTTTAAAACTACCGGCACAATGCAGCGGGCGCTCTTTGCGCACGTAATCTTCAATTTCCGTTTCGCTTAAGTGACGAAAATGGACGTCGAACGGTTCAACTTCAGTTTGTAAATGTCCGGTCGCAGAATTATACAGTGCCAGTCCGGTATAAAACGTCACAATATTGCCACGGGCTTTGAGTAACTGCTGGCGTGCATTTTCTTCTGTTAACGGTTTGCCGGTTATTTCACCATCGAGAACACAAATTTGATCGGAACCAATAATAAGGTGCGATGGATAACGGTGGGCGAGAGATTGCGCTTTTTTCTGCGCCAGTCGCAAGACTAAGTGCCGGGGGGCTTCGCCCGGTAACGGCGTTTCATCAACCTCTGGTGCTGCGCATTCGAACGGGATTGCCAGTTTTTCTAGTAAAGCGCGACGCCAGGGAGAGGTAGAAGCAAGAATAAGTTGAGGCATATTTTTTCCCTCGCATATAGCGTATTGATGAGAGCCATTTTAAACTATGGACTTCGTCCTACAAGCTGGCTGTAATGGCTTGTGTTGAGCGATTTTAAGTCGATGACCCGCAATGTGTGCGAATTATTGGCAAAAGGCAACCACAGGCTGCCTTTTTCTTTGACTATATGACGTTACAAAGTTAATATGCGCGCCCTATGCAAAAGGTAAAATTACCCCTGACTCTTGATCCGGTTCGTACGGCTCAGAAACGCCTCGATTATGAAGGTATCTATACTTCTGATCTGGTTGAGCGTGTCGCCGATTCTGTAGTCAGTGTGGACAGTGATGTGGAATGCTCCATGTCGTTCGCTATCGATAACCAGCGCCTTGCCGTTATAACCGGTGATGCAAAGGTGTCGGTTACGCTCGAATGTCAGCGTTGCGGGAAACCGTTCCCACTTCATGTTCACACAACATATTGTTTTAGTCCTGTCCGTTCTGACGAGCAGGCTGAAGCACTCCCGGAAGCGTATGAGCCGATTGAGGTTAACGAATTCGGTGAAATCGATCTGCTTGCAATGGTTGAAGATGAGATTATCCTCTCCTTGCCGGTAGTTCCGGTGCATGATTCTGAACACTGTGAAGTGTCCGAGGCGGACATGGTCTTTGGCGAATTGCCTGATGAAGCGCAAAAACCAAACCCATTTGCCGTATTAGCCAGCTTAAAGCGTAAGTAATTGAGGAGTAAGGTCCATGGCCGTACAACAGAATAAACCAACCCGTTCCAAACGTGGCATGCGTCGTTCTCATGACGCTCTGACCGCAGTCACCAGCCTGTCTGTAGACAAAACTTCTGGTGAACAACACCTGCGTCACCACATCACTGCCGACGGTTTTTACCGTGGCCGTAAGGTAATCGCTAAGTAATCACGCATGACTCAATGACTTTCCTACTACGGTGAGAAAGACAAAGAGTACACGCGTGATGAAGCTTAGTGAGGCTTTCCCCGGGTAACTGGGGAAACACCTAACCGGGCAGCGACGATACCTTGACACGTCTAACCCTGGCGTTAGATGTCATGGGGGGAGATTTTGGCCCTACCGTGACAGTGCCTGCAGCATTGCAGGCACTGAATTCTAATTCGCAACTCACACTTCTTTTAGTCGGGGATCCCGATACAATCACGCCATTACTTGCCAAAGCTGACTTCGAACAACGTTCACGTCTGCAGATTATCCCTGCTCAGTCAGTTATTGCCAGTGATGCCCGGCCCTCGCAAGCTATTCGCGCCAGTCGTGGAAGCTCAATGCGCGTTGCCCTGGAGCTCGTGAAAGAAGGTCGAGCGGAAGCCTGTGTGAGCGCCGGCAATACAGGCGCGCTAATGGGACTTGCGAAGTTATTGCTCAAACCCCTTGAGGGGATTGAGCGTCCTGCGCTGGTGACGGTTTTACCCCATCAGCAAAAGGGCAAAACGGTGGTGCTGGATTTGGGTGCCAACGTGGATTGTGATAGCACGATGTTGGTGCAATTTGCCGTCATGGGTTCCGTGCTGGCAGAAGAGGTGGTTGGAATTGCCAATCCCCGTGTTGCGTTGCTCAATATCGGTGAAGAAGAAACCAAGGGTCTCGACAGTATTCGGGATGCTTCTGCAGTGCTAAAAACAATCCCTTCTATCAATTATATCGGCTATCTTGAAGCCAATGAGTTACTGACTGGCAAAACTGATGTGTTGGTCTGTGACGGCTTTACAGGTAATGTCACATTAAAGACGATGGAAGGTGTTGTCAGAATGTTCCTTTCACTGCTGAAGTCTCAGGGTGAGGGCAAAAAACGGTCGTGGTGGCTGCTGTTATTAAAACGTTGGTTACAAAAAAGCCTGACAAGGCGATTTAGTCACCTCAACCCCGACCAGTATAATGGCGCCTGTCTGTTAGGATTGCGCGGCACGGTGATTAAGAGTCATGGTGCGGCCAATCAGCGAGCATTTGAAGTCGCGATTGAACAGGCAGTGCAGGCGGTGCAGCGACAAGTTCCTCAGCGAATTGCCGCTCGCCTGGAATCTGTATACCCAGCTGGATTCGAACTGCTGGACGGTGGCGAAAACGCAAACTCGCGAGCACACAGATAACCGTGCGTTTGTGAATGCTGCCAACGTATCAGCGATTTGCTCGTGGCGGTATATAACCAAAAAGTGACTGAGCGTACATGTATACGAAGATTATTGGTACTGGCAGCTATCTGCCTGAACAAGTGCGTACTAACGCCGATTTGGAAAAAATGGTTGAGACATCTGATGAGTGGATCGTCACTCGCACAGGTATCCGTGAACGCCATATTGCAGCGCCAAATGAAACAGTTGCGACGATGGGCTTTGCCGCCGCAAACCGTGCAATTGAAATGGCGGGCATCGACAAAGAACAAATTGGTCTGATTGTGGTTGCCACCACATCATCCACACACGCATTTCCAAGTGCGGCATGCCAGATCCAAAGTATGCTGGGGATCAAAGGCTGTCCGGCGTTTGACGTTGCAGCCGCTTGTGCCGGTTTCACCTACGCCCTGAGCGTTGCCGACCAGTACGTTAAGTCTGGCGCAGTGAAGCATGCTCTGGTGGTTGGCTCAGATGTCCTCGCTCGTACCTGTGATCCAACCGATCGCGGGACGATCATTATTTTCGGCGATGGCGCAGGTGCGGTTGTACTGAGCGCATCAGAAGAGCCCGGCATTCTTTCTACGCATCTGCACGCTGATGGTCGCTATGGCGAACTGTTGACGCTGCCTAATGCCGATCGCGTGAACCCGGAAAACCCGATCCACCTGACGATGGCGGGTAACGAAGTATTTAAAGTCGCGGTGACCGAGCTTGCACACATCGTTGATGAAACGCTGGAAGCAAATAATCTCGATCGTTCTGCACTGGACTGGCTGGTGCCGCATCAGGCAAACCTCCGCATTATTAGCGCAACCGCGAAAAAGCTGGGTATGTCGATGGATAATGTTGTCGTGACGCTCGACAGACATGGCAATACCTCCGCGGCCTCCGTACCGTGCGCGCTGGACGAAGCCGTCCGCGACGGGCGTATTAAAGCTGGGCAGTTGATATTGCTTGAAGCCTTTGGGGGTGGATTCACCTGGGGCTCTGCGCTGATTCGTTTCTAGTATAAGGATTTAAACATGACGCAATTTGCATTTGTGTTCCCGGGGCAGGGTTCCCAGACCGTTGGGATGTTGTCTGAAATGGCAGCAAACTACCCAATTGTTGAAGAAACTTTTGCTGAAGCATCAGCTGCGCTGGGCTATGATCTGTGGGCGTTGACTCAGCAGGGACCGGCCGAAGAGCTGAATAAAACCTGGCAGACGCAGCCAGCACTGTTGACTGCCTCTGTTGCGCTTTATCGCGTATGGCAGCAGCAGGGTGGTAAAACACCTGCGCTGATGGCTGGTCACAGCCTGGGCGAATACTCTGCGCTGGTGTGTGCGGGTGTTATCGGTTTTGCCGATGCCGTACGTCTGGTTGAACTGCGTGGCAAATTCATGCAGGAAGCGGTACCGGAAGGCACTGGCGGCATGTCTGCTATTATCGGTCTGGACGACGCTGCTATCGCTAAAGCGTGTGAAGAGTCTGCCGAAGGTCAGGTGGTTTCACCGGTAAACTTTAACTCACCAGGTCAGGTGGTTATTGCCGGGCATAAAGAAGCCGTAGAACGTGCCGGCGCAGCCTGTAAAGCGGCTGGCGCTAAGCGTGCTCTGCCACTGCCGGTCAGCGTTCCTTCTCACTGCGCGCTGATGAAGCCAGCTGCTGAGAAACTGGCCGTTGAACTGCAAAAAATCACTTTTAACGCGCCGACTGTTCCGGTTGTGAACAACGTCGACGTGAAGTGCGAAACAGACGCAGACGCTATTCGCGATGCGCTGGTTCGCCAGCTGTACAGCCCGGTTCAATGGACTAAAACCGTTGAATTCATGGCGTCCCAGGGCGTAGAGCACCTGTATGAAGTTGGTCCGGGCAAAGTTCTGACCGGTTTGACGAAACGTATTGTTGACACCCTGACTGCTTCGGCAATGAATGAGCCGGCGGCATTATCTGCGGCGCTAGAGCAATAAAAGAGGAAGACCATGAGTTTTGAAGGAAAAGTCGCGCTGGTTACCGGTGCAAGCCGTGGCATTGGCCGCGCAATTGCTGAAACACTCGTTGCCCGTGGCGCGAAAGTTATCGGTACTGCAACCAGCGAAAGCGGTGCGCAGGCCATTAGCGATTACTTAGGTGCAAATGGTAAAGGTCTGATGTTGAATGTGACCGATCCGGCATCTATCGAATCTGTTCTGGGAAATATTCGCGCAGAATTTGGTGAAGTCGATATCCTGGTCAATAATGCCGGGATTACTCGTGATAACCTGTTAATGCGCATGAAAGATGACGAGTGGAACGATATCATCGAAACCAACCTGTCATCTGTTTTCCGTCTGTCAAAAGCGGTAATGCGAGCTATGATGAAAAAGCGTCATGGGCGTATTATCACTATCGGTTCTGTGGTTGGTACCATGGGAAATGCGGGTCAGGCAAACTACGCTGCGGCGAAAGCGGGTCTGATCGGCTTCAGTAAATCACTGGCGCGCGAAGTTGCGTCTCGTGGCATTACTGTAAACGTTGTTGCTCCGGGCTTTATTGAAACGGACATGACGCGTGCGCTGTCTGATGATCAGCGTGCGGGTATTCTGGCGCAGGTTCCTGCGGGTCGCCTTGGCGGCGCTCAGGAAATCGCCAGTGCGGTTGCATTTTTAGCTTCTGACGAAGCAAGTTACATCACAGGTGAGACTTTGCACGTCAACGGCGGGATGTACATGGTTTAACCACGAGATAAAAAAATTTGCGTTATTAGGGTGAATGCCCTCAAAATAACGTAAAATCGTGGTAAGACCTGCCGGGATTTAGTTGCAAATTTTTCAACATTTTATACACTACGAAAACCATCGCGAAAGCGAGTTTTGATAGGAAATTTAAGAGTATGAGCACTATCGAAGAACGCGTTAAGAAAATTATCGGCGAACAGCTGGGCGTTAAGCAGGAAGAAGTAACCAACAATGCTTCCTTCGTTGAAGACCTGGGCGCAGATTCTCTTGACACCGTTGAGCTGGTAATGGCTCTGGAAGAAGAGTTTGATACTGAGATTCCGGACGAAGAAGCTGAGAAAATCACTACCGTTCAGGCTGCCATTGATTACATCAACGGCCACCAGGCGTAAGTGAACATCTCCAGGCGGTCATTCGACCGCCTGAGTTTTATCTTTTTATCCCACTTGAATTATTTTCCCTCCCTGGAGGACAACCGTGTCTAAGCGTCGTGTAGTTGTGACCGGACTGGGCATGTTGTCTCCTGTCGGCAATACCGTAGAGTCTACCTGGAAAGCTCTCCTTGCCGGTCAGAGTGGCATCAGCCTGATCGACCATTTCGATACTAGCGCCTATGCAACGAAATTTGCTGGCTTAGTAAAGGATTTTAACTGTGAAGACATTATCTCGCGCAAAGAACAGCGTAAGATGGATGCTTTCATTCAATATGGAATTGTCGCTGGCGTTCAGGCCATGCAGGATTCTGGTCTCGAAATTACGGAGGAGAACGCTCACCGTATTGGCGCCGCTATCGGCTCTGGTATTGGCGGTCTCGGATTGATCGAAGAAAACCACACCTCTTTGGTGAATGGCGGTCCACGTAAGATCAGCCCGTTCTTCGTTCCGTCAACGATTGTTAACATGGTGGCAGGTCACCTGACCATCATGTACGGCCTGCAAGGGCCAAGCATCTCCATTGCGACCGCCTGTACCTCAGGTGTGCATAACATTGGTCATGCAGCACGTATCATTGCATACGGCGATGCAGACGCGATGGTTGCGGGTGGTGCAGAAAAAGCCAGTACCCCGCTGGGCGTGGGTGGTTTTGGTGCGGCACGTGCGCTGTCTACACGTAATGATAACCCGCAAGCGGCAAGCCGTCCGTGGGATAAAGAACGTGATGGCTTTGTGCTGGGCGACGGTGCAGGCATGGTGGTACTGGAAGAGTACGAGCATGCGAAAGCGCGCGGTGCAAAAATCTATGCTGAAGTCGTTGGTTTTGGCATGAGCAGCGATGCTTACCACATGACGTCACCACCTGAAAACGGTGCGGGCGCTGCGCTGGCAATGGTCAACGCACTACGCGATGCGGCTATCGAAGCGGGTCAGATCGGCTATGTCAACGCGCATGGCACGTCTACTCCTGCTGGCGATAAAGCCGAAACCCAGGCAGTGAAATCTGTCTTTGGCGATGCGGCAAGCCGTGTGATGGTAAGCTCCACTAAATCCATGACCGGACACCTGTTGGGTGCGGCGGGCGCGGTAGAGTCTATTTTCTCTATCCTGGCGCTGCGCGATCAGGCTATTCCGCCAACCATCAACCTGGATAACCCGGATGAAGGTTGTGACCTGGACTTCGTACCTCACGAAGCGCGTCAGGTTAGTGGTCTGGAGTACGCACTGTGTAACTCCTTCGGCTTTGGCGGGACTAACGGTTCGTTGATCTTTAAACGCGTTTAGTTATTTACACTGCAAAAAAGCGGAGCGCCCAGGCGCTCCGCTTTTTTTTCTTGTGTTTACTGATAGGTGAAGGTGAGCTGTACGGTAGTACGAAACTCACCCGCTGTTACCTGGCCGGTTGGCGTGTACATTCTTGCTGAAAGTGGAAACACGACGTTATGGCTGCTATCAATGCTAACCTGATAAACAGCTCCTGGTGAGATCTCGGTGAGATGATCTCGCGTCATTATTTGCAATGCCATTCCGCTTGCATCACCCTGAGTATTCGCAAACTTGGTGGCATCGTCATTGTCTACTTCGCCACTGAAAAGGGCGGTTACTTTTGTTGTTGATGCAGGGCAGGCAGAAAGCGTTAGCTCAAAGTCCTGCCATTCACTGGTATCACCGATATTAGGGTAATCAACGGCGCGCGCCTGTTCGAAATTAACCGTCTGATCGACCGTGTTAGTATCCACTGTACAGGCGGAAGCGACGACAGTACCACTCAGATTGATGTCCGTAGCTTGTACGGATTGCATGCCGCTTACTGCCCACAAACAGGCCAAAACAGGCAGCACTTTTTTTATCTGTTGCACCATTTTCCCATCCTGAATTACTGGTAGGTAAAGGTAGCTTGTACTTGGCCGACGATAGTACCTGGCATCACGTTACCTTTGGATACTGCACGGGCGCGCATTTCCAGGTCATAGGCGTGGGTAGCACTGGGAATCGTGACGTTGGCAAGAGAAGCACCATTTTTGTATACAGCGTTACCGACATTATCGGTGAGTTCAAGTTTGAGGTTGGTCGCTGTGCCCGTGTTTTGGTAGAAATCCGGGTCTGTGTCTGCGGTTCCAGCAAACGACACAGTGAAAGAGCTGGTTGATGCCGGGCAGTTGGTTAATTTTAAGATAACGTCTTTCCATGCTGTTGCACTGCCGGCGGTCGCGAGGTCGTTAGCTTGAATGGACGTACCTAAATCGACGGCAAGAGAAGTATTACTACTGTTAACCACACACGGTGATGCGATAACCTGCCCGGTAATGTCAATATTCACCGCCTGGCCCGCCGCCTGGCTGGTGGCAGAAAATAATCCACTGCAGGCCAGAATAAATATTGTCGCTGTTTTTCCATTGATAATTTTCATACGCAGTCCTTTTAATTATAGGTTACTTGAAGCTCAATAGCTGTTTTTACAATACCGGCAGTGACAGCTTCGGTATTATCAATAAAATATCCCACTTTAAAATCAGGGATGTCATAATTACCGGAACCGTCATAATTATTGATTGCAATAGCGCTATTCGCCGGATGCGGTGTTCCATCCGTATTTTGCAGTTGTATATAAACATTGCTTGCATAGCCTTGCCCAGTCATGGTGTTTAACACACCATTTGCTTCATTATGGGTTCCATAAACAGCAGTGAAACGATAAGAAATACCATCAACAGCGCCAGGGCAAGAATTTAAAGAAATTTTTGGTGCTTGAATAACGTTTTGTGCACCATTTTGCAATTGATTGCCATATAAGTTCGGAAGCTTAATTTCGCTTGGCGCAACAATAGTACATGCATCAATCGGAATGTCTGAATATATACCTGACAGAATAAGTCCAGAGCTTTTCGGGAGTGACGCTATTTCAGTCGCAGACCCATTATGGATGTTTAGCGTTACATTTGGCAGAGTGGTTACTTTTCCCGCAGGTACTTTTTCAAGTAATCTGACCAAGCGATACTTGAGGTGGTAGTAACCGCCGACACCGTATGTTCCCTCACCGCTAGTCTTCGTTAGATACAGGGGATAGTTAGGCGCGGTTAAGTTTCCCAAAGAATTTAAGACAGGGCTTAATCCGTTGGAAACAGTAACATAATATTGCACCCCGACACCAGGGTTATTCGTAGCCCAGGTAACGCCATCACCTAGCAGAGTGCCATTAACTGTCAGGTCTATATAGGCATCCCGATTGCTATAAGGGGCGGTATACATTAAAATTGAGCCTCTTTCAGTCCAGCCGCTTACACCACCAACCGCAGCAGGGATATGCAAAGGAGCAAGCGCATAATTCATGGTACTCCAGCTGACGCTGGAGACATAATCTGCCAATGCCGGTGTAATATTCAATAAGCAACTCGCAGTCAGGGTCACAATGGTTAATAGCTTCTTCATATATTATTTCCTGTTATCGGCAGTTTGCTTTGACTACAATGATATTACTAGTCGGTGCACTGTTCGGTAATTGCCATTGCGCCTGGCACTGCTCATTCGTTCCACGTCCCCATTTTGCTGTGACTGTACCCGCGTCTTTCATCCCCGTGAGGTAGACAATACCGCCATCACCCACAATGGAACCAGATGTATTTGGTGTACTGCTGTCCGTAACCATTGCACCGAATGGAACGTTCTCTCCGTTGCTACGAACTAAAGTCATCAGCACGCGTTTGCCAATTCGAGTATCAAAATGCGCTCGAACTATTGCACCACGGGTAGGGGTGATTGTTTGGGTCGTCAGTTCAATATCTGCGTCTTCGGGGAGTGTTTCAGTGTTCAACGAGATTGTGCTTTCGCGGTAAGGCGAAACATACGGAACGACGGTATAACCCCGAAAATCGGTTTTAACACCGTTCTGATTGTTTATCGCTACCCCTTCCGTTCCCGGCGCTTCTACCAGTACAGCGGTTTCACCGAGCGCCTGACTCAGTGTGATACCGTGGGCATGGGCCACCATTCCGCCTTCAATACCGTAGCTCACGCGTTTTTGGTCATGATCGTAGCTGTAGGCAGAGTTAAGGCGTGCGTAGGTTCCCTGATAATCCAGGCTAGCGTAACCACCGCTGCCTTCACCATGATTAGTTTCGCTTTCCTGCACATTCCAGTTCAGGTTACGTTCTTCCAGCGCTGAGCCGCTCAAGCCGACCGTATGGCTGGTATCGCCTTTTTTGCTGGTATTGAAACCATAGTTTGCGTAGCTGTTGCTTAACCAACGATCAAGAGGGATATTCATGCTGAGCGAGAACACCTGATCTTCGTTGTATATCTTTTCATGCTCATAGTTACGACTGCTACTACTGTTATCGGTGGTATTACGGTTATAGCTATAGTTGAGGTTCCAGGAGATGCCAGCCCAGTTGTTGCTGTAACCCACGCCAATGGATTGCATCTGACGATCGCTGTTCCAGTAATCTTCACTTATCGCATTCAATGACAGCGAACCCAGGCTTTCACCTATATTCTGGTTGAGCTGAAATTCGGCCCGATTACGGCGGCGATGATTATTGGTTCGCCATTCATCATCACGCCAGGTGTCGAGAACTTCCTGTAGGGTGTAGTAGCCTGAGGTCGAATAGCGATAGCCTGAAATGGATATATTCGTACCGGTTGCGAGGATGTTTTTGCTGTAACGAATACGCCAGGACTGACCTCCTTCTTTATCCTGATCTTTCTGTGTTGACCAAGCCTGGGTTCCATCAAGGGAAACTGCACCTAACGTACCGAAGTTCTTACCAAACCCGGAGAGCAGTGACTGGTAGTGTTGCGAGAACTGCCCACCACCATAGACCGTAAATCCATCCGGAAGGCCATAAATGACCGATGCCTGAGTAAACATCTCTTGTTCAATATCGCTGTCATACGGGCGATATTGTCCGCTGGTCAGGTTGTATTTCAGACGACCTTCACGCTGTAGAACGGGGAGGGAGGCGAATGCCACAGTCTGATGCTGTTCGCTGCCGTCAGCTTCTTTGATGGTGACATCAAGGTCACCGCTGCTGCCGGTTGGGTACATGTCGGTAATTTCAAATGCACCGGGGGAGACATAACTCTGGTAAATGGTGTAGCCATTCTGTTTGATAACGACCTGGGCATTTGTTCGCGCAATGCCTCTTACCACGGGTGCATATCCGCGAAGACTGTCGGGTAACATGTCATCATCTGAAGCTAACTGTATACCGCGAAATGGCACGCTGTCGAACATATCTGAAGGCGCGGTGCTGTCGCCCAGAGTTAACTGGCCTTTAAGCGAAATAACGTCGTGCTGGGCATAGGTATAGAGTGAATCCCAGCTTTCCTGAGCGTTGCCGTCATTGACGTCACGATTCCAGGTACTGTAGTTGCGAATGCGCCAGGAACCGATATTTAACCCAGGCTGGAGACTCAAATAATAACTTTCGTAATCGCTCATGTCGTTAGTGCGCGCTTGGGTATCCGCACCGGTAAAGTTGTAGTTGAGCAGTAGAGCATTAATCCCTGCGTCGAGCCGCTCTGGGGCGATGTAGCCTCGTGCGAGGTTATCGATGGCGGCTTGAGGAATAGAAAACAGCAATTGCTGGCGCTCAAATGCAAATTCTGCGCTGGCCTGGGGAATTGCAGAGAGGTTAGCGCAGTCGCCGTTGGCGGCTAATCGTGGGAATGCCTCAGTACGGATACCAAACTCGCGCAGCATATCGATACTCAAACAAGGCTGCAAGGTGGATTCACCCTGTGCATTTTTGTGTGTCACAAAGTCAATATTACGCACACCTACTGAGGTTTTGTTGACTATCACGTCAACACGATAAGTACCGGGTAACTGACCGATGCCTTCTTCAAAGGCTGAGAGGTCCGTTAACTCTTTTCCTGGCCCATCAATCCCTAACAGTGCAGGGTTAAAATAATCGCGAGCCATCGCGGAGTGAGAAATTGGCAGCATACACTGTAGCGCAATAAACCACGCTAATCGGCTAAATTTCATGTTTTTTTTAATACTATTTGCATTCATTCCGATGTCCTTTCGGCGGAGTAATCACCTTGCGCCAGAATTAACGCGAGCGGTGTTCCGCTCCTGCGGAACCGAAGTCATTGATAATGACCCAACTGATATCACCACTGGCACCTGCTGGAAGGGTAAAAGTGGCGCGACTCATTGGTGCGACGTAGCTGGCGTCTTTCACCGTGCTGCCACCCACTTTGACGGAGCTAAAGTTCATGTAGTACGGTGTTGGGTTGGTAACGGTGACTGAATTGCCGCTGCGCTGCCAGGTCAGTTTGTCGGTGAATTTTTCAGGCTGTTCAGTCAGCGATTGCGGCCGATAGATCAATTTAATGCGTGTTTTTACGGCAATTTGCAGCGTGTTCGCGCTGTCATTTTTTTCGGTCGCTGGGATGGATTTGATATTCATCCAGTACAATGATTCCCTATCTTCAGGAAGGTTGCCACCAGCGCGAATAATACGCAGCGTGTTTTCCTGCTCCGGGCCTAAGCGAAAAAGTGGTGGGGTAATCATAAACTGCGTTTTATCACCGTTTTTTTCCCCCGTGTCGCTCCAGGACTGGATTAAATAAGAGGTTTTATCCGGGTTTTTAACGCTAATCGAGGTCTCCTTTTTATCGCCTTTGTAAATAATTCGTGTTCCACCGACAATAATCCCGGCCTGCGCGGAACTCATTACTAGTAGCAGCGCCGCGACAGTAAAAGGAATAGATTTCTTCATGTGTTCTACCTCGAAGAATAAAGCCGGAGCAACCCGGCTTAGTTAATTACTAATGATGGGGATTAATTTCAGCGCAATTAGTTGTAGGTCAGAGTAAAGTTGACCGTACCGTTTGCATCACCAGCGGTGACAGCTGATTTTGTTGAAATATAACGGGCAAAGAAGTCGAGTTCAGTTTCTGCTGCTGCATCAGCATTGATAGTGACTGCATTAGAAGCAGTCCCCAGCGCTAATGGGGTGCCATCAGTGTTCAGTAACTGGATAGCTACGCCATCCGCTACGCCTGTGTTACCATAGTTGGTCAACTGAAGATAATCGTTATCGGTTATATCAGGAGTACCGTCATATTTTACAGCGACGGGTTTACCTAGCAGATCTGCCGGACAGGCGGACAGTACCATAGAGAATTTAGTGGTCGCAGCCGTATCGCCGGCGTTGGTAAATGCAGTTTTAGCTACTTCGCCCAGTTTAACGTTCTGGGTGCTGGTAACGGAGCCGTTAATCTGGCAACCTGCTTCAATAATTTTACCGGTGAAGTTTACTTGACCATCCTGGGCCATTGCAGAAGATGCGACACCCATAAAACCCAAAAACGCGACAGCAGCCAATTTTCCTTTCATTATAAAAATCCCTTTGAATTGATGTAAAAATTAATTGATATATATTTACCTTAACGTAAATATATGCTGGAAGTATGCCGTAATGTAATAGGTATTAACACAAATAATATCTTAAGATTGATTTCATTTTTTCTAAATACATTAAAATTTAGTATTGTATTTGTTTTTTGTATTTAACCTGTTTACGTATATCTTTTTTTTATTGGGGTATTTCGTCTCGATGACGTTGATATGATATAGATTGTTCTGTTGGTGTTCGTTCCGGAAAACATAAATGATGCCGATAAAATGCTTGCGAACCCTGCCTTCACCTGACAATCTGAGATATAAAATTCGGAGGGTGAATGTATCTTATCAATGGTGAGCCGATTGAGCGCGTGGCGGTAAACGATCGTGGACTGCTCTTTGGGGATGGTTGTTTTACAACGGCACGTATTATTCATGGGAATATTACGTTGTTTTTTTCCCATTTAGCTCGTCTCGAAAAAGCCTGTGCGCGGCTCGCGATCCCATTTCTCGACTGGGCTACGTTAGCGGAGGAAATGCGTCTTGTTGCGCGCACACAGCAAGACGGCGTGCTTAAAGTCATTATTACTCGTGGGGTCGGTACGCGTGGCTATAGCACAGTAGGTTGCGTGCAGCCCACGCGAATAATCAGCACCTCCTCATACCCCACGCATTACGCCCGCTGGAAAGCCGAGGGCGCAACCCTTGCGCTTAGCCCGGTTTCGCTGGGACGTAATCCTTATCTCGCGGGTCTCAAACATTTGAATCGCCTTGAACAGGTGCTGATCCGCGCTCATCTTGAGCAGACAAACGCCGATGAGGCGCTGGTCCTTGACAGCGAAGGGTGGCTTACGGAATGCTGTGCCGCGAATTTATTCTGGCGCCGGGGAATGGATGTGTTTACCCCGTGTCTTGATCAGGCGGGCGTTAACGGTATTATGCGCCAGCACATTATCAGGCAGCTCGCCGCTTCGCCATATCGGGTGGCTGAAGTTGCCGCTCGCCTTGAGACGCTGGTCGATGCGGACGAAGTTTTTATCTGCAATGCACTGATGCCGATTGTTCCGGTGCAAAAATTTGAGGGCCAACGCTGGCCGTCGCGCGAACTTTACCAATATTTAGCCCCACTGTGTGAGTTGTCTGATTAGCATGAAGAAATTGTTAGGCGTTTTATTATTGTTGCTGGTAGTGATGGGTATCGCTGCCGGGTTCGGCGCGTGGAAAGTTCGCCAACTGGCGAACAGTACGCTACTCATCAAAGAAGAGGCTATTTTTTCCCTGAAGGCAGGCTCCGGGCGTCTGGTGCTGGGCGAGCAACTTTATCGCGAAAAAATCATCAATCGTCCGCGTGTGTTCCAGTGGCTGCTGCGTGTGGAACCCGAACTGTCGCATTTTAAAGCCGGAACCTACCGTTTTACGCCCGACATGACAGTCCGGGATATGTTGCAACTGCTGGAAAGCGGTAAAGAGGCGCAGTTCCCGTTACGTCTGGTTGAAGGGATGCGTTTGAGCGACTACCTCAAACAGCTTCGTGACGCCCCGTACATCAAACATACGCTGAGCGATGATAATTACGAGACCGTTGCTCAGGCGCTGAAGCTGGAGAACCCGCAATGGGTGGAAGGCTGGTTCTGGCCAGATACCTGGATGTATACCGCCAATACAACCGACGTGGCGTTGCTAAAACGCGCGCATCAGAAAATGGTTAAAGCGGTAGACTCGGTCTGGGAAGGGCGCGCTGAAGGCCTGCCTTATCAGGACAAAAATCAGCTGGTAACCATGGCCTCTATTATCGAAAAAGAGACTGCGGTTGCCAGCGAGCGTGACCAGGTGGCTTCCGTCTTTATTAACCGCTTACGGATTGGCATGCGTTTACAGACCGATCCGACGGTGATTTACGGGATGGGGGCACGGTATAATGGCAAGTTGTCGCGTGTGGATTTAGATACCCCGACCGCCTATAACACCTATACCATTACGGGGTTGCCGCCTGGCCCGATTGCCATGCCGGGAGAGGCCTCATTGCAGGCCGCGGCGCATCCGGCAAAAACGCCGTACCTCTATTTCGTGGCTGACGGTAAAGGCGGTCACACGTTTAACACCAATCTTGCCAGCCACAACCGGTCCGTGCAGGATTACCTGAAAGTGCTTAAGGAAAAAAATGGGCAGTAACTATATCGTCATCGAGGGCCTGGAAGGCGCCGGAAAAACCACTGCGCGTAACGCGGTGGTAGAGACACTTGAGCAACTCGGTATTCGTGACATGGTTTTTACCCGCGAACCGGGGGGAACTCAGCTCGCGGAGAAACTAAGAAGTCTGGTGCTGGACATTAAGTCGGTGGGTGACGAGGTCATCACTGACAAAGCTGAAGTTCTGATGTTTTACGCCGCGCGCGTACAGCTGGTCGAAACCGTTATTAAACCTGCGCTGGCAAAAGGCACATGGGTAATTGGCGACCGTCACGATTTGTCGACCCAGGCGTATCAGGGGGGCGGACGCGGCATCGATCAAAACATGCTGGCAACCCTGCGCGATGCTGTGCTCGGTGATTTTCGCCCGGACCTGACGCTCTATCTGGACGTGACTCCAGAAGTCGGATTGAAGCGTGCCCGTGCACGCGGCGAGCTGGATCGTATTGAGCAGGAATCTTTCGATTTCTTTAATCGCACCCGCGCGCGCTATCTTGAACTGGCTGCCAAAGATGCCAGCATTCGTACCATCGACGCTACGCAGCCGCTGGAAGCTGTGATGGCTGATATCCGCAATACCATCACCCAGTGGGTGCAGGAGCAGGGCGCATGAAATGGTACCCATGGTTACGGCCAGATTTTGAAAAACTGGTAGCCAGCTACCAGGCGGGTCGTGGTCACCATGCGTTACTGATTCAGGCATTACCCGGAATGGGTGACGACGCGCTGATTTACGCGCTCAGTCGCTATTTAATGTGCCAGCAGCCGGAAGGGCATAAAAGCTGCGGACACTGCCGGGGCTGTCAATTGATGCAGGCGGGGACGCATCCTGATTACTATTCGCTGCTGCCGGAAAAAGGCAAAAGCACGCTGGGGGTTGATGCGGTACGTGAAGTGAGTGAAAAGCTGTACGAGCATTCACGCCTTGGCGGTGCGAAAGTGGTGTGGATCCCTGATGCTGCCCAGTTAACTGATGCTGCTGCCAATGCTCTGCTAAAAACGCTGGAAGAACCGCCAGCACAAACCTGGTTTTTCCTCGCCAGCACAGAGCCTGCGCGATTGCTGGCGACATTGCGCAGCCGCTGCCGGTTACACCATCTTGCGCCGCCGGCTGAGTCGTACGCAATCTCCTGGCTCGCCCGCGAAGTGACCGCATCTCCAGAAGCTCTGTTGAGCGCATTACGCCTGAGCGCGGGTTCGCCTGGTGCGGCACTCTCGTTGTTACAGGCTGAAAGCTGGGCGCATCGCACAGATTTTTGTGCGGCACTGGCAAACACATTAAACGCAGGTGACTGGTATATCCTGCTCGCGGCGTTAAACCACGATCAGGCCGCCGCCCGTTTACACTGGCTGGCAACGTTGTTGACGGATGCCTTGAAGCGTCCGTATGGGGTTTCCCATTTAACCAATCCTGATGCGCTGGACCTGATATCTTCTATCGCAGAACGGTTATCCGTCGCCCGGATACAGGCGATACTCGGTGACGTTTGTCATTGCCGTCAGCAGTTGCTGAACGTAACAGGCGTAAACCGTGAACTGGTGTTAACCGATCTTATCCTGCGTATTGAGCATTACCTGCAACCAGGCACCGTACTGCCTGTTCCCCATCTTTGAGAGAGACATTATGTTTTTAGTCGACTCACACTGCCATCTTGATGGCCTGGATTATCAATCTCTGCATAAGGACGTGGATGACGTGCTGGCGAAAGCAGCCGCACGCGATGTGAAATTCTGTCTTGCCGTCGCGACCACTCTGCCAGGATACCGCAGTATGCGCGAACTGGTCGGTGAACGTGACAATGTGGTGTTCTCCTGCGGCGTGCATCCGTTAAATCAGGATGAAGCCTATGATGTTGAAGACCTGCGCCGTTTTGCCGCCGAAGAGGGCGTTGTGGCGATGGGGGAAACCGGGCTGGACTATTTCTATACGCCGGAAACAAAGGTGCGCCAGCAGGAATCTTTTATCCATCATATTCAGATTGGCCGTGAGTTACAAAAGCCAGTTATCGTACATACCCGCGATGCGCGGGCCGATACGCTGTCTATTCTGCGCGAAGAAAAAGTGACGGATTGTGGTGGCGTACTACACTGTTTTACAGAAGACAGAGAAACGGCGGGCAAATTGCTGGACCTCGGATTTTATATCTCGTTTTCCGGCATCGTCACGTTCCGTAACGCAGATCAGCTCCGTGATGCCGCCCGCTATGTTCCTCTGGATAGGTTGCTGGTTGAGACGGATTCTCCCTACCTTGCGCCTGTTCCGCATCGTGGAAAAGAGAACCAGCCTGCCATGACCCGTGACGTTGCGGAGTATATGGCCGTAGTGAAAGGTGTTGCCGTTGAAGAACTGGCGCAGGCAACCACTGATAACTTTGCCCGCCTGTTTCACATCGACGCTTCTCGCCTGCAATCCGTTCGTTAACTGACTTTTTTTAAAGCTCGTAATTAATAAGCAAAGCGAGTAAAGTTCACCGCCTCAAAATGGGCGGTGAATAACCGGTTTGACACATTCAGAAACGCATTTTATCGGAATGTGCGGATTTTACGGCCATCCACGACTGAATTGTGATAGCCGTCAAACAAAAACAAACTGAATTATTTTACTCTGTGTAATAAATAAAGGGTACTTAGATGCCCTGTACACGGCGAGGTTCTCCCCCCTCGCTAATGCGTGAGAACGTAGAAAAGCACAAATACTCAGGAGCACTCTCAATTATGTTTAAGAATGCATTTGCTAACCTGCAAAAGGTCGGTAAATCGCTGATGCTGCCGGTATCCGTACTCCCGATTGCAGGTATCCTGCTGGGTGTCGGTTCCGCTAACTTCAGCTGGCTGCCAGCCGTTGTATCGCACGTAATGGCAGAAGCAGGCGGTTCTGTTTTTGCAAACATGCCGCTGATTTTTGCCATCGGTGTCGCGTTAGGCTTCACCAATAACGACGGCGTATCTGCACTGGCATCCGTTGTTGCCTACGGCATTATGGTTAAGACCATGGCTGTTGTTGCGCCGCTGGTTCTGCATTTACCTGCTGAAGAGATCGCAGCTAAACACCTTGCTGATACGGGTGTTCTCGGGGGGATTATCTCCGGTGCGATTGCAGCGTATATGTTCAACCGTTTCTACCGTATCAAATTGCCTGAGTATCTTGGCTTCTTTGCGGGTAAGCGCTTCGTTCCTATCATTTCTGGTCTGGCCGCTATTTTCACCGGTGTGGTTCTGTCCTTCATTTGGCCGCCGATCGGGACTGCTATTCAGACGTTTTCCCAGTGGGCTGCATACCAGAACCCGGTCGTAGCGTTCGGTATCTATGGCTTCATTGAACGCTGCCTGGTGCCGTTTGGTCTGCACCATATCTGGAACGTTCCATTCCAGATGCAGATCGGTGAATACACCAATGCTGCGGGCCAGGTATTCCACGGCGATATCCCTCGCTATATGGCGGGTGACCCGACTGCGGGCAAACTGTCTGGTGGCTTCCTGTTCAAAATGTACGGTCTGCCGGCTGCCGCTATCGCTATCTGGCACTCTGCTAAACCAGAAAACCGCGCGAAAGTGGGCGGTATCATGATCTCCGCGGCGCTGACCTCGTTCCTGACCGGTATTACCGAACCGATCGAGTTCTCGTTCATGTTCGTGGCACCGATCCTGTACATCATCCACGCAATTCTGGCTGGTCTGGCATTCCCGATCTGTATCCTGCTGGGTATGCGTGACGGTACGTCGTTCTCCCACGGTCTGATCGACTTTATCGTTCTGTCCGGTAACAGCAGCAAACTGTGGCTGTTCCCGATTGTCGGTATCGGTTATGCGATTGTTTACTACACCATCTTCCGTGTGCTGATCAAAGCGCTGGACCTGAAAACTCCGGGCCGTGAAGATGCTACCGAAGACACCAAAGCGGGTGCGTCCGGCGAAATGGCTCCGGCCCTGGTTGCGGCATTCGGCGGTAAAGAAAACATCACTAACCTCGATGCGTGCATCACTCGTCTGCGTGTCAGCGTCGCTGACGTTGCCAAAGTGGATCAGGCTGGCCTGAAGAAACTGGGTGCGGCGGGCGTTGTAGTGGCGGGTTCCGGTGTTCAGGCTATCTTCGGTACTAAGTCCGATAACCTGAAAACTGAAATGGATGAGTACATCCGTCACAGCTAAGCAGTAAAAAGTTGGGGAGAATTAAGGCAGCCTGCGGGCTGCCTTTTTTAATGCATTAATTGGCCTGAACGCGAATCGGCGCAGTGGCGGCGAACAACCACGGACGAGCCTCTGCGTTCACGCGTGGGGATAACGTCTCTCTGACCTGCTGGTGATAATCATCAATCCACTGCTTTTCAGCCTCACTTAGCAGATGCAGTTCAACCAGACTTAAATCAATTGGCACCAGCGTCAGCGTTGAGAAGCGACAGAAGCCAGGACGACTGTTGATAATCTCCACCTGATTCTCAATACGGATCCCATATTCTCCGGCCAGATAATAACCCGGCTCGATGGTAATGATATTGCCCGCAACCAGAGGCCAGGGGTTTACTTTTTTGGCAATGCGATGGGGCTGCTCATGGATCAGGAGCTGATGGCCTACGCCGTGTCCCGTACCGTGATCAAAATCCAGACCCAGATCCCACAGCGCCCGACGGCTAAAGGCATCCAGTTGATGACCCTGAGTGCCGCTGGGAAATTGCAGCGAGATAAGCGACAAAAAGCCTTTTAACACAGCGGTGTAATGCAGACGACGCTGCGGATCCTGTGGACCAAACGCGAGGGTGCGCGTTGTATCCGTCGTACCATTATGGTACTGGCCGCCGGAATCATTCAGATACATGGCCTGAGAGGTAATGGGCGTATTGGTTTTTTCGCTGGAATGGTAATGGCACATTGCGGCATTGCTGGCTGAGGCCGAAATCGTGTTGAAGCTTTGCTCGATAAATCCCGACTGCTGCTGGCGAAATTCCAGTTGCCTGGCCTGCGCTTCCAGCTCAGTGACCGGATTGCCTGCCGCTTCGCGCAAGGGAACTTCATGCGTAAGCCATGCCAGAAAGTTAACCCAGGCCGCGCCATCTTGTTCATGGCATTCCCGATAGCCCGCCAGTTCAACGTCATTCTTGTGCGCTTTCATCAAGGTGATGGGATCGGGTGCCCATAAGACTTCGCCACCGTGTTCTACAATGGCAAAACGCAGCGCGACCGGGGCGTAGTCTTTATCGACCAAAAAGCGTTTCCCTTTGGCCAACTGCTGGCAGCGGGCAAGAAAACTCTCTTGTGGGGCCAGCGTGAGCGTATTCAGCAGTGCAGCAGGGAGCTGCTGTGTTTTGTTGCTATCCACAAACCATTCCAGCTCGCCGCTGCGATGGAGCAGGGCGAACGAAAACGGCACTGGCACCATTGGCAGATCGGAACCGCGCACATTCAGCAGCCAGGCAATGTTATCCGGCAGCGTGATCGCCAGAACGTCGGCCTGTTGTTGCGTGAGCAGATCCACGACGCGGGCTCGTTTTTGTGTGCTGCTTTCCCCGCTGATTTCAATGGGCATTTCACGAATGATGCCGCAGGGTGCAGCCGGGCGGTCAAGCCATACCTGGTCGAAAGGATCTTGCTCAAGAGGCACCAGCTCGCAATGGGTCGCCGACAGTGCTTCAAACTGGCTGTTGACCATCAGCAACGGTTCAAAACCGATACGCGCGCCCGCAGCAACGTGAGACTGCAAATAGTCGGCCAGCGGTTCGTCATGTAAATGGTGAATTTCAAAATCATCCAGCGAGACTTCATTGCGCACCTGGACCTGATAGCGTCCATCGACAAACATTAATGCGCGGTCGCGCAGGACCAACGCGAGACCAGCGGAGCCGCTAAAACCGGTCAGCCAGGCCAGCTTATTGTCATGCGGTGTACAATCTTCGCTTTGGTGAGCGTCGGCGCGCGGAACAATCATGCCATCCAGCCCTTGCGCTAACAGCAGGTTGCGCAGAGCGGAAAGAGGAGTTGAGTTGTGCATAGTTACCTTCAGGCCTTAACGGAACGGCGGTTCGTTGAACGTACGTAATTTACGGGAGTGCAGTCGATCGCCTTCAGCACGCAGACGATCGATTGCCCGGATACCTATTTGCAGGTGCTCGGAAATGGCACCTTCATAAAAACGGTTGGCCTGACCAGGCAGTTTGATCTCGCCGTGCAGCGGTTTATCGGAAACACACAGCAGCGTGCCATAAGGGACGCGGAAGCGGTAGCCCTGGGCGGCAATGGTGGCGCTTTCCATATCAATAGCCACCGCGCGACTGAGGTTAAAACGCAGCGCAGAAGCTGAATAGCGTAACTCCCAGTTGCGATCGTCGGTGGTGACGACGGTACCGGTACGCAGGCGCTGTTTAACTTCTTCGCCGGGCATGCCGCTGACTTCTTTGGTGGCGTCATACAGTGCGCGTTGTACTTCCGCAATGCTCGGAATCGGAATATCCGGTGGTAGCACGGCATCCAGCACATGGTCGTCACGTAGATAAGCGTGGGCCAGAACATAGTCGCCAATCGCCTGACTTTCGCGCAGGCCGCCACAGTGTCCAATCATCAGCCAGACGTCAGGGCGTAGGACGGCCAAATGATCGCAAATGGTTTTAGCGTTAGACGGGCCAACGCCGATATTGACCAGCGTGATCCCCTGACCGTCGGCGGTGATTAAATGCCAGGCGGGCATCTGATGTTTCTTCCAGGCGAGATCGGAGATGGCCTCTTCCGGAGCTTCCGTTTCAGCGGTGATCCAGATCCCGCCTGCGCATGACAGCGCGATATAGGGGCTGTTCGGATCGAGGATCTGGCTGCAGCCCCAGCGCACGAACTCATCGACATAGCGGGTGTAGTTGGTGAACAGCACAAATGGCTGGAAATGTTCAACCGGCGTTCCCGTGTAGTGACGCAGTCGTGCGAGCGAAAAATCAACTCGTCGGGCGTCGAAGTGCGACAGCGGGGAGAATTCCGCCGGATGATAGGTACCATCGGCTGTTTCGTCGCCAATTTGTGACAACTCGGTAGTGGGGAAATGGCGCGTTAATCCGGCGCTCATCGAGCGGTCGAGCGTCAGCTCAGAACCGTCGATCACATAGGGATAAGGGATTTCATGCTGCGACGGTTCGACGGAGATATGCGCATCATAATCCTGATACAGCAGCGTGAGTTGTTCTTCAAGATAGGGACGAAAAAGCGACGGACGGGTGATCGTAGTGGTATAGCTGCCCGCATGGGTAAAACGGCCATAGGCGCGGGTTTTCGGAGGATTGGTGGCGCTGCCATCCCAGGTGACACAAAGCGATGGGTAAACAAAAAGACCATTATGGCGGGCGATTATGTCAGGGAGCGTCCCTGTTTCAATGTACTTACCAATGGCGCTACGCAGTGCTTTAACCGACTGCTCGTACAGCGCGTCCAGTTTATCCAGTGCCTGAGTTGGGGTCAGGCTGGAGCCCTTATTGTTCATGTCTGTCTCCTTGTTCCACAGATGTACTGCTCTCCCGATAGTATGTCACAGGAATATGAAACAAAAGTCAGACGTTGAGGAAGATTGTGCGAAGGCCGAATGACCTTCGCATCAGGGCTTAACTGTGCTGCTTATCCCGCATCAGCAATGCAGTGGCGGCGGAAATAAGACACCCGGCCATCAGATAAATGGCCACGCTGTGCCAGTCTCCGGCCGAGAATGTTACCAGTGCTGCAGCAATGAAAGGGGTAAAACCACCGCCAACCACGCTTGCCACCTGATAGCCAACGCCTGCGCCGCTGTAGCGATAACTTGCGCCAAACAAACCGGTAAACATAGGCTGTTGTACGCAGACCACCATATCGTGCGCAATATTGGCCAACATAATCGCGAAGAACACGATCCAGAAAATAGACTGTGCTTCCAGCGCCATAAAGAACGGGAAGGCGCTCAGCGTACCGACCAGTGCACCGGTAATGTACACGCGCCGTCGACCAAAGCGGTCGGCAAGCCAGGCAAAGCAGGGGATGGTCAGACAGCTCAGTCCTCCCACTAACAAACCGATATTCAGAAACAGCTCGCGGGGTAGGCCCAGGTTCTGCGTAGAGTAATTAAGGGCAAACGCGGTGACGATATACATCGTCAGCAGTTCACATAAGCGCAAGCCGATAATTTTTAAGAATGCGCCCGGATGGCGGATTAACGCCTCGACCACCGGTAACCGCTTTTTCTCGGGTTGCGGTTCCTGCTGTTGCTGTTCGAATTCGGCTGATTCATCCATTCTGTTACGCATCCACAACGCGCCCAAAACCAGTACGATGCTGAACAGGAACGGAATACGCCAGCCCCAGCTCAGGAACTGCTCATCGGTAGTTTGCGAGCTAATCAGTGATACCAGACCGGTAGAAAGCAGCAGTCCGACGCCGTAACCGACCTGAACGCCACTGCTGTAGAAGGCTTTTTTATTTTTCGGCGCGCTTTCGACCGAGAGCAACGCCGCGCCGCCCCATTCACCACCAACGGCGAATCCCTGAATGGCGCGCAGCGTCACCAGCAGCACAGGGGCCCACCAGCCAATAGTGTCAAAAGAAGGAATAATCCCTATCAGCGCAGTGGCAATCCCCATCATCCAGACGGTGAGCATCAGCATGCGTTTACGGCCAAGGCGATCGCCAAAGTGGCCGAAGATAACCCCGCCTAACGGACGGAACAAAAATCCGACGCCAAAGGTGGCAAATGCGGCAAGTGTTCCCATTGCCGGGCTAACCTGCGGGAAGAACTCGCGATTAAAGACCAGTGCGGCGGTGATGCCATAAAGCAGAAAATCATACCAGTCGACCACGGCGCCAGCGAAGCTACCAAGCGCAGCGCGTCGGGCACGATGAAGCGAAGAGACGTCCTCTTGGGGACCCGCGGAGGTGAGAGTGGAATCCATAGTTATCCTGTCTGTACTGTCTTTTAGTTATTAGTATTTGAATTGGGCTACACACATTGCAGTCGATATATTAACGACCGTTATGAGATTACCGCGACAGACGGGAAGAGAAAACGATTATCTCCCTCACCAGAGGGCTACATGAAAAATAAGACGAATGAAAAACAGAAAAGCAAAAAGCCTGCTTAGTTTCCTAAGCAGGCTTCTTAAATTTGGCTCCTCTGACTGGACTCGAACCAGTGACATACGGATTAACAGTCCGCCGTTCTACCGACTGAACTACAGAGGAATCGTTTGAACGAGGCGCATATTAGCGAGGGCGATGAGGCTTGTCAAAGGGGGAAATACATTTGTGCGTTCGTTTGCTGACAAAATCAGCAAAGCGGCGATCTTTCCGTCTTTTTATGCTTTTGCCCCATTCTGGTGCGCGTCTACCTCTTCCAGGGCAGCCAGAATGAGAGGTTCAGGTGTGCAAAAAGTCCATTCTTCACCTTTGAGCCTGACTTTACGCGGTTTTAACCGTAAAACACGGCTGCTGGCTAAACTGGCAAGCATCTTGCAATCCTGAATTAATGACTGCCAGCACGGGTTCTGGTATTCCGACAGGAGGCAAAATGAACTTCAGACGACTGAAATATTTCGTGAAAATCGTCGATATTGGTAGCCTGACCCAGGCAGCGGAAGTGTTGCATATCGCGCAACCTGCGCTGAGCCAGCAGGTTGCTACGCTGGAAGGCGAACTGGATCAGCAACTGCTGATTCGCACCAAGCGCGGCGTCACACCGACGGAAGCGGGGAAAGTGTTGTATGCCCATGCGCGGACGATTTTACGCCAGTGCGAGCAGGCGCAACTTGCGGTCAATAACGTAGGTCAGACCCTGGGGGGACAGGTCTCTATTGGCCTGGCGCCGGGGACGGCGGCGTCAGCCATCACTATGCCGTTATTACAGACAGTACGAGCAGAGCTGCCCGATGTGCTGGTCTATTTGCATGAAAACAGTGGGGCGGTGCTGAATGACAAGCTGCTCAGCGGGCATTTAGACATGGCGGTGCTCTACGAGCGCTCACCCGTGGCGGGTATCAGCAGTCAACCGTTGCTTAAAGAGGATCTGTACCTGGTCGGGACGCGTGATTGCCCGGGGCAAAGCGTCGATTTAGCCGCGGTGGCGCAGATGAATCTGTTTTTGCCACGGGATTACAGCGCAGTTCGCCTGCGTGTAGATGAAGCTTTTTCGCTTCGTCGCCTGACGGCCAAAGTGATTGGCGAAATTGAATCTATCGCCACCTTAACGGCTGCCATCGCCAGTGGGATGGGCGTCACAGTGTTGCCTGAGTCGGCGGCCCGTTCATTATGTAATGCCGCTAACGGCTGGATGGCGCGGATAACAACCCCATCGATGAATCTGCCATTATCGCTGAACGTCTCAGCCAGAGGGAGCTTATCGCCGCAGGCACAGGCCGTGAAGGAGATCCTGTTGTCGCTGGTAAGCCGTCCGGCACTGGAAAACCGCGAGCTACAGCTGGTCAGCTAAACCTTATTCCCTCCAGGAATAAGATGCGGGTTTTTATTATTTGTTATGCCGGGCATCAGACTTTAACAATAGCGTAATGTCTGATGCGCCCGGAGCGAAAAGTGAATTTCCAGCAACTTAAAATAATCCGCGAGGCGGCCCGTCAGGATTACAACCTGACGGAAGTCGCGAATATACTGTACACCTCGCAGTCGGGAGTCAGCCGACATATTCGTGAACTTGAAGATGAACTTGGCATTGAGATTTTTATCCGTCGCGGTAAACGCCTGCTGGGCATGACCGAACCGGGCAAAGCCTTGCTGGTTATTGCCGAGCGTATTCTGAATGAGGCCAGCAACGTTCGCAGACTGGCGGATCTGTTTACCAATGACACGTCCGGTGTACTGACGATTGCCACCACGCATACACAGGCACGCTATAGCCTGCCCGCGGTGATTAAAGCCTTTCGTGAGCTCTTCCCTGAGGTGCGTCTGGAACTGATCCAGGGTACACCGCAGGAGATTGACGTACTGTTGCAAAACGGTGGGGCAGACATCGGGATTGCCAGCGAGCGACTTAGCAGTGATCCGCTGTTGGTAGCTTTTCCCTGGTTTCGTTGGCACCACAGCCTGCTTGTTCCTCACGACCATCCCTTGGTGAAAACGTCTCCTCTCACACTGGAATCTATCGCCCACTGGCCATTAATTACGTATCGTCAGGGGATTACGGGGCGTTCCCGTATCGATGAGGCATTTGCCCGTAAAGGGTTAGTGCCGGATATTATCCTCAGCGCCCAGGACTCGGATGTGATTAAAACCTATGTGTCGCTGGGGCTGGGAATCGGGCTGGTGGCAGAACAATCCAGTGGAGAGCAGGAGGAGGGGAGCTTAACCCGTCTGGATACCCGGCACTTATTTGATGCAAATACCGTCTGGCTGGGCCTGAAACGCGGACAACTGCAGCGCAACTACGTTTGGCGATTCATTGAGCTATGCAACGCAGGGTTATCCGTCGATGAAATCAAGCGCCAGGCGATGGAGCCAGATGAAGCCGTGATTGATTATCAGATATAATGCAAAAAGCCTGCTTAGTTTCCTAAGCAGGCTTCTTAAATATGGCTCCTCTGACTGGGATCGCCGTAGCCATTAACTGGCTGATTGCTAAGGAAGGTGCGAACAAGTTCCTGATATGAGATCATCATATTCATCCGGAGCGCATCCCAGAGGGACATCATGAGCCATCAACTCACCTTCGCCGATAGTGAATTCAGCACTAAGCGCCGTCAGACCCGAAAAGAGATTTTCCTCTCCCGCATGGAGCAGATTCTGCCATGGCAGAATATGACCGCTGTCATCGAGCCGTTTTATCCCAAGGCGGGCAATGGCCGACGGCCCTATCCGCTGGAGACCATGCTGCGTATTCACTGCATGCAGCATTGGTACAACCTGAGCGACGGTGCCATGGAAGATGCCCTGTACGAAATCGCCTCCATGCGCCTGTTTGCCCGATTATCCCTGGATAGCGCCCTGCCGGATCGCACCACCATCATGAATTTCCGCCACCTGCTCGAGCAGCATCAACTGGCCCGTCAATTGTTCAAGACCATCAATCGCTGGCTGGCCGAAGCAGGCGTCATGATGACCCAAGGCACTTTGGTGGATGCCACCATCATTGAGGCACCCAGCTCGACCAAGAACAAAGAGCAGCAACGCGATCCGGAGATGCATCAGACCAAGAAAGGCAATCAGTGGCACTTTGGCATGAAGGCCCACATTGGTGTCGATGCCAAGAGTGGCCTGACCCACAGCCTGGTCACCACCGCGGCCAACGAGCATGACCTCAATCAGCTGGGTAATCTGCTTCATGGAGAGGAGCAATTTGTCTCAGCCGATGCCGGCTACCAAGGAGCGCCACAGCGCGAGGAGCTGGCCGAGGTGGATGTGGACTGGCTGATCGCCGAGCGTCCCGGCAAGGTAAAAACCTTGAAGCAGCATCCGCGCAAGAACAAAACGGCCATCAACATCGAATACATGAAAGCCAGCATCCGTGCCAGGGTGGAGCACCCGTTTCGCATCATCAAGCGGCAGTTCGGCTTCGTGAAAGCCAGATACAAGGGGCTGCTGAAAAACGATAACCAACTGGCGATGTTATTCACCCTGGCCAACCTGTTTCGGGTGGACCAAATGATACGTCAGTGGGAGAGATCTCAGTAAAAACCGGAAATAACGCCAGAAATGGTGGAAAAAATAGCCTAAATAGGCTGATTCGATGTGTTTGCGGGAAAAAAATCGGCCCAGATCCGCGAAATTTTAATCAGCGAGTCAGCTTGGGAAGAAATGACCTGCTTATTCGCACCTTCCCTAAGCTAAACCTAAAAATTGGGGTTGTCAAGACCACCAGAATGACCACCTTTAAGCGGCTTACCTATAATAACATATCAGAAGCATCTACCTATTCCAGGCGGAGATATGATTAATAACGAATTCAATCATCTTCGATAGATTAGAGCCTGAGTTATAGCTTCCCTTAAACTCAGTGACGGTATTTTCAAAATAGGCCGCAACATCCATTTTCGTTTTACCGTTTTTCAAGCTGGTCTTATCCGTTGTTACATCGAAAAACGTACTAAGCACTGGTTCGGGTAAGTAGTTTTCTATTGTATAACCCTGCGTAATCCATGTGGGTAGGTTTTGCCGGATTGCTTCTTTTGCCGTTTTAGCACTTAGTAAAATGGGATTCGCAGGCGTGGTCATATCATAATCATTATCACGGTCAGCGATAAAAATGCAGTTCTTGTTGATCATCAGCGCTTGAATGGTGTTAGCACTTTCCGCCGAGTAGTGTTTTAACATTGCGCCGCCATAGGGAATGAACGCATAGTGAACGTTTTCAATTGGGGTATCAAGGCCGTTTTCCTCACAATACAGTTTCAGCCAGTGCCGGATATAAATGCGATCGCTAACGCCCTCTACCCAGATTACTCCATTGGCTTGAAAAATCTCGCTTGGCCGCATCCCCATAGCAGAAAGAAAAGCTGCGGACCGGGTGAAGTCTTTGACTCCATACCCATCAGCCTCGTACAGACTGACTGGAATGTTGTCCCAAATTCCATACTCAAGAAAAACGGTTGAGTGCGTGCTAATAAATAGCTGGAGGCATTTTTCGGCTGTGATTTCTTTTATTTTTTTAACCAGAATACGCTGAAGGCGGGGATGAATATGTACTTCTGGCTCTTCTATAACACAGATTGTGAGTGGGGCCTGCTGAGAAAGCCAGGTCAGAAGCCCGGCGAATGCTTTCCAGCCCGCAGGTATATCCTCGATGGTTATGATATTAGACTGAAGTTCATCATCGTGCAGCCAGACGCTGAGTGCATTCGGGCCGCTATCTGAAACAGAGAAGCAGTGTTCAAGGATATACTCTGAAAAGCTTTGCTGCCTGGGGGGACGTTTGTAGCGAAAGGCGGTCTCTTTTAATCCTGATGCAGCAGTACCCGGAAGATAGCGTGCATCTTTATTGAGATACATAACGACTTTTTCCAGCGAGAGGCCGGTAATATCATGACCAGAGCGGTAAGCTACATTCTGCTGTAGCGCTTTCATGCATTGCACATAGCCAGAAGGAAATGGCTGTGATGAATGAGAGCTGATGATGTCCTCATGTATCAATTCCCCGGTAGAATGCTTCGCCATCACACCCACATGCGATTTACCGATACCCTGAGAAGTGAATAGGGCAACAAGAATGGTATTATTGTCAAACTCTAACCGAAAAAATCCTGTGGTATCACTTCGCATGTTCTCTCTGCCTAGCGAAACCAATTTGGTGGGATCCGAAATGGTACGTAGGATATCAAGAACCGTTGATTTACCACTTCCGTTGGGGCCTGAAATAATATTGATTTGAGCTGGCTGAAGGATATTCCCATCTGGCAGAGGGGTATGATGCGAGTTGGTGAAGGCTACTTTTCTGAGATTTGCGAATGATAAATAGATCACCGGCATAGTATTCTTCCTTGAAGGGCAAGTAGTTAATGTGTATGAGGTTTATAATACCTCTCTTTGAAGTCCTACTGGTCTCTTCTGCTTGTCATGGGCCATGTCGTGTATCAAGAGCCGCGACATCATGGCAATAATGATTAGCTTTTCAGCGCCAGGGATAGGCTATGTGGTCGTACCTCAACGGCAGATTTGATGCACATGCCTGAATGTGATGCAGTCCTAATAGAAAAACAGATACGCAGGAAATCATAACATGTTGAACAGACGAGTTAGGCAGATTCAGCCCCAAGAGAATAAGGAGAGCCAAACGAAGACGTTTGGTGATTATTCGGAATTTCCTAATATTGTACTGCTTGGCGATCCGGGAGCCGGGAAAACCCATCTTTTCAAACAGTTTGCAGCAAAGAATGGAGCGACCTATTTAAAGGTCCGTCAATTTATCAACGGCGTTCCGTTAGATGGATTTCAAACGCTATTCATCGACGCCTTGGATGAAAAAAGGAGTGGCCACAACAGTGATGATGTGGTTGATGACATTGTTCGCCGCCTATTTTCCCTACTGCCACAAAAGGTCAGAATCTCCTGTCGCTCTCAGGACTGGTTGGGTGAGTCAGATCTCTCAGCATTTTTGCCCTATTTTGAGCGGACAGGGGGATATGTCGTTTTACATTTGCAGCAGTTATCAAGGGAAGAGCAGATAGCGATTCTGCATGCTCATGGCATAGAGCATCCCGAGAAGTTTCTGGAGGAAGCAGAAAAATACTCTGCCTATGAGTTTCTTCACAACCCACAAAATCTGCTTATGCTGGCTGAGGCCGTCAAAGAGGGAAACTGGCCTCAGACGAGGTCAGAACTTTTCCACTCAGCGACACAGCTTCTTTTAACTGAACATAGTAAAGAGCATACGTGGCAAAATTCGGGGATTTATACCAGCGACGAGTTAGAGCACCCTGCTGGGTCTATTTGTGCGTTGCGTATACTGAGTGATGTTTCTGGAATTTCTCTGCTTCCGAATGATATCCGATCAGAATATCCTAGCTATAGAACCATACCGTTTTTCTCACATGAAATAATAAAAGCGACGTTATCCCGACGCGTTTTTTCCGCTGGGGATGAACCCGAAACAGTTGATTACAGCCATAGGACAATTGCCGAGTATTTGGCAGCGAAATGGTTAGCGAGTATCGTTGAAAAGGGACTACCCTTGGGACGTTTGAGAAGCCTGCTGGGGTTTGAGGGCTATCCGTCATCAGAATTAAGAGGATTACACGCATGGTTGGCGGTCTTTTTACCACAATACGCCAATGTCTTCATTCAAGCCGATCCTTATGGTGTACTGACTTATGGCGATGCAGCTTCGTTATCCACTGTAGATAAACAAAGTTTACTTGTGGCACTGTCCAAACTTTCGGAAAGCGATCCTTGGTTTAGAAATCACGGCTTTTCTTCTAATTTGAATGGCTTCGTGAGCGAGGAGATGGAAGCACACTTGCGCGTGATTATCCATGATCCAAAATCGCGATTTTCTCTGCGTATGCTTATTCTCGAATCTCTATCCGTTACAACCCCAACATTGTCATTGAATCAGGATTTAATTGATGTTATTAAATCTGAACGTCATTCATATGCCGAAAAAGAAGTAGCGATAACGGTATTAATACACTCGGGCCTATCAGGTATTAAAGAAGTCGTCGGAATTTATTCTGAATTGAAAGATATAAATCACGACAGTATTCGATTGCGTAACCACATTATTCAGTTACTTTATAAAGATTATTTCTCCGCGTTAGATGTAGCGCAACTCCTGACTGACACTTTAAGTGTTACTGAGGAACGTTTACCGGTAGGGTCTCTATGGGGAATTATAGATGTTGTTCCTGCCGAGGATATAATGACAATATTTGAATGTCTCTATCAATATCAAAATGAAAATATAGATAACCAGTATTCATCATCAATAAATCGCCATGAAATTTTGTATTATATTGAAAGTGGTCTGATGATTATTCTTAATACGAAGGAGCAGTACACTGCTGAGCAGATATGGGTATGCCTGAGTGTTCATTACTGGTATAAAGAACATTATAGTCATTTTGACAGTAAAGTAGCTCAGATTGTCCAGTTGCTAAAAGAACGTGAATGGCAGTATGAAGATATTATAGATGCCGCAATAGTATCTTTTACTAGGTATAATACAGGATATCTGTTTTTACATGAGTTTGGACAAAGTACATTTGGTGTTATTCCTCGTGAGCTTTTATTATCCCGCTTCATGCACTATTTATCAAGTAATAGAGGTGGTATTCTTGATAAGACGAGATTTATTTATCGATTAGCATTTCCTACTCTTTGGAATTGTGATACACCGTCACAGCAGGTATTTAATTTTCTTATTACTTATGGTGGAATGAGTAATGAGCTTTTTTCTATTTTAGAAGCTGCATTAGTCTGTGAGATTGATGATTGGCGGGTAAAAATTAATATCAGCAGGATAGAAAGTGAGAGAGAAAAAAAGGATATTATTGATTCAAATAAAGTGGATTTTCAGCAAGTAAGAGAACAGATTGCTTCGGGTGAACATTTAGGATGGCTTAAGCATATTGCGTATATTTATTATGCATTATATAACGATGTAGATGAAAAACTAACCTGCTTTGAGCGTCTTTCATCAAGTCTTGGGGACAATTATACTATAGATGCCATTTCTGGTCTTGTGGCTCTATTAGGCCGTGCAGATCTCCCGTCTATAGATGATATTAATAACTCCTTAATAAAAGGTGAATATTATGAATGGTGGTATGCTATATTGGCGGGAAGTGACGAACTATGGAAACTGAATGGTGATATAACTCTTTGGGATAATGAATTGCTAAAAATGTTAATAACATTGGATGCAAGATTATCAATCCATGTAAAAGAAGACAATGTTATCACTATATATTCACTACCATGGAAAAAGTATGTAATACTTTATCGAGAAGTTCTCTTCATAGAAACATATAGTTATATAATAGACTTTTGTATAAAAAATAAATTTCAGCATATTGTGGCATTGAACTATATTCTACATGAGAAATCACTACAAGATTCTCACGTCATCCCTTTAGTTATGTATTTTGCTAAAAAATATCCTGATGATATTAATCATACACAAAGCTTAGTTGAATGGCTGCTAGAGCGTCCACAGATACGTGGAGAGCTGCTGGAACTATCCCAACTTATGGTTAATAGACGAGGTGTGTTAAAGAAGGTTAATTATCATATTTGGTTAGTATGCTGTTATTTGTTAGAGCCCGAACAGGCTTATGATTTATTTGTATCTGAAGCTAAATCAGATCCTGAGATCATTTGGCTTGTGCGTGAGTTAACTGGTAATGCCAGAAGGCGGAGAGAAAATAATAATCAAGAGCTTTCTTTAATTCAATTAGAAACCATCATTAAAGTTTCAGCAACACATTTTCCTAACGCTTATCATCCAGTGGAGGGAAGTCATGGTTCAAGAAATAGTTGGGATTATGCAGAATTTATCAGAGCATTGATTAACGAAATTTCTGCTATTTCTTCATACGATGCCAGTGAAGTGCTTGAGCGTTTATTATTGCTGCCTGAATGCGAAAGCTACCGGGATCATCTCTCACATGCCAAAAGTAATCAGATAATTCGTTATAGAGAGTCCCAGTTTTATCATGCTGCCTGGAAGCAAGCAGTAAGTACATTAGTGAATGAAACGCCTGCCAACGTAATGGATCTTTACTCATTGTTGCTTAATCATCTACGGGATATTTCTAACAGAATTACTTACGAAAATACCGATATTTATAAACAATTCTGGAATGAAGACAGTTATGGTCGTACCTTGGTGCCTAAACCGGAAGAGAGCTGCCGTCATATTTTTCTGGAGTTACTCCGTACCCGGCTTAATTCATTAAAAATAAGCTGTGAACCAGAAGGTCACATGGTTTCTGATAAAAGGGCAGATATCATTGTTTCACTACCGGGTATAAAAATACCTATTGAGATAAAGCGTGATTATCATCGTGATGTCTGGACTGCGCTTAACGGACAGTTGGACAAGCTTTATACTAAAAACCCCGATGCTGCTGGTTATGGTATTTATCTGGTTTTTTGGTTTGGTTCTGCTCGGCCGAATACCCTGCCTCGTTTGTCGAAAAACATACTTCAACCTGAAAACGCCAGTACAATGGAGAATATGCTTAATGAAACTGTACCGTTTGAAAAAAGAGACCGCTTATCAGCGATAGTGATTGATGTCTCCGGTGAGGTCATACCTCCTGTGGAAGAGCCGAAATCATCTGTATAAGGAAGATTTATTTTGATAACTAAAGAACTTGTCGATGAAAGTTATATTATACGCCAACTTGTTGATGTAGGGGATTTTGATGAATCATATAGACTTTCAGTTATATTCTTAGATAAGCTAGAAAGAATCACAACTAAGAGTGATAATTATTTTATTTTACTGGCAAATATCGCTGGTAATCTTGTTGATATCGGTCAAATGCAAAAAAATAGTGAGGCATCAAAACTCGGTTTTAACTTGATGAAAAAGAATCAGGAAGAATTTATCAAGGTACAGGGCGAGTGTCATTTTTATTATAATTATGGCAACGCGATGTCCAACCTTGTCAGAGTAAATAATCCCCATGATCATACATTTCAGACAATAGAGGAGATGGTTTCTTTAAAAAATATTTATTGGCGAGCTTTCATACTATCTTTTGATGAGCCGGAAGAATATCGAGCCGAGCTTGCAGTCAATCTAGCCAATTCACTAAGAAGCCAATTTAGACTTAGCGAATCTTTGAGATATTATGATCTTACTAATCGTAAGGAATTAGATATACCACAGGCTTGGGTCAATCGTTCAGCATCACTTATTGAATTAAATTTTATTTCCTCTTCATTCTCAATTAAACAACTAAAAGAGATAAGAGAGGGATATATCCGGGCATCTGTTTCAAAAAATATTCCACCGCAATGGGAATCATTCTATCTGGGTCGCATAGCACAAACTAACGATAAAATCGCAGAATATGCAGTTGATGATGAAACGGATGAACACGATGAAGCACTTACACAACAAGAGTTCGAAGCGTTAAGCCCATACCGACAGTTTTGTCTTAGAAATCATCTGACTTTATCAGAACATGGCCTGTATTGCTCATGTGTAGGAAGTGCTACAGATAACCTTGTTATTTCTTCGGGAGGCGGCGTAACAGGTGATTTTATCATTCCCATGGAGATGGTATTAAATCGCCTCAAATCGGAGTTTTCACTCGCACGCCATCTTTATTTTGATTATCTTTATCCACACAATACGGATTACATTAAGTACGAAAGTCATTTTCTGGAATTGTATAATGATGAAGTTTTAGGGATAGAAATTGAAAAGATCAGGACGGCATTTCGTCTTTGCTTTGGTATTCTAGACAAAATTGCGGTAGCCATATGTGAACTTTATAATCTTTACCCAATAACAAAAAAAGGGACACCTCAGAAGAATATCTATTTCCAGAGTTTCTGGCAGTTGGATGTTGATAACAGAAGGCAATTATTTGAAAAGGTAAAATCACCCGGACTTCTGGCGTTATACAGTATTGCTACCGATCTGAATAAAGATAAGGGCGGGGAGTTAGCTTTTTATAAAGAATGGCGAAATAGTTTGGAGCATAAGTTTTTAGTTGTACATAAAGGTGATAAACCTGAGGATGTTTACGAATCTTATCAATTAATCAAAGATATTCTTTTTATCAAAGAAAGTGATTTTATCCACCATTTCGAACATTTACTTCAGATAACGCGTTCAGCAATTTTTTCGTTTGCTTTTATGGTCAGGTATGAAGGAATGAAAGAAAAAAAGGAGGGTATTCACTATATGACACGAGAATTACATACGAAAAACTATTCAGCAGACTGAGAGTAAAGTGAGTATACGTGCCGCCTTCGTTGACAGGAACTATTGTGCATATTTATAACAGGCTCTAACAATCTGCGATCTTCCTTCCACGACTTCCCCTTGCCGTTTTTGACTGAAAGCGGTATCTTAAACCCGCACCTGCAAAATCAGGCGCCGGGATTGGAACCCCGAAATATAACCATACTGGCGACACGTGACGCGTCTGCGTCTTTTTTTATGTCGCGCGCTTAGCTACACCAAAATTATGGTGGGCTGGGCGGGGGCACCGTAAGGTGCGCCGGTTCCAGTATGGCCGGTAGTTCCAACCCCGTTCAGTCCACCACCCATGAGATTGGAACCTCTGGTGGTGGTTTTCAAACTACATACTGGAGGTTGCCACCATGGCTACGATCCCTATTCAAACACATCCGCTGCTTGCTGTTCCCTTTAATACCACCACGGATTTCACCGTACTGGCCGATCACTGTGGAAACTTTGCCGAAACCCTGATTGAAAGCAACGATCCCACACTCAAAATGGCGCTCTGCGGCAGAATCAACACCTGTCTGACGCTGCTGCAACCCACACTGTTAGAGCCTGTTCCTCCCCATCTGGTTGAAAGTCTGACCGTTGACACGCTTCCTGTGAATGCTCCGCGTTTCGATCCTGAATGCACTGAACTTTGTCGCTACTGCCTTGCCCTGACGCAAACCCTGTCGGGGCTGGGGTTCGCCTCTGAAACGGAGAAGTACCTTAGCTGGCTGTTGTACGACCTGATTAACTACTTTGCTGCGGAAATGAAAGCGCCGCGCTGGCTGCGTACAGCCGGTGGAGTGAAGTTTATCGACGGTGTGGAGATCAAAGCATGATGAAGTCTGACTGGCATCCTGCCGACATTATCGCAGGGCTGAAAAAACGTGGCACTTCGTTGTCAGCGCTTTCGCGTCAGGCCGGGCTGGCGTCCTCCACGCTGGCAAATGCGCTTACCCGCCGCTGGCCTAAAGGAGAGAAATTAATTGCCGAAGCGTTAGATGTTGCGCCTGAGAACATCTGGCCATCACGCTACCGTAAACCAGAATACCGATAAGACAAACGGTTTCTCCCGATCTTTTGCCTGCCCTTGCAGATGGGAGATCGGGAGAATGCCAGTGACGTGCGGCAACTCAGCATTTAATCAAATTAACGGGAAATGTTTTTCAGGCAAAAACAGTTTCCTCTTTCGGCACCAGTCACATTCGCATTATTTTCTCTCTGCAACAAATGGCCCTCCGGGGCGCCCTTATACGCTTCACGACCTGCAAGAAGCGGCCTGATTTCAGGCTGGTCGTCCCTTTACCGACAATACCTTTGAAAATGTCGGACTGCGTTGCAGTTAAGGTCACTCTTCACATTGCGTCAATATCTGAACTGGTTTTACGGTACAGATAGTAAAACGGTGAATGCCGTGCATGCCATTCACTGAAATACCCGAATGCGTCTCCAGCTTTTCAGCAACGACGCATGAATCCCTCATTCCATCGTTTCATAATCATTTTATAGCTTTACACCTATATAGCATTTAACCTATATTGCTCAGGAGGTCCCGTGTGGACGATTAAAACAACGGATATGTTTGATCACTGGTTTTCCTCGCTCAATGATATCGATCGGGCCAGCGTGCTTGCAGCGCTGTTGGTCCTGCGGGAAAAGGGGCCGGGTTTGTCCAGACCTTATGCCGATACGCTTAGAGGCTCCCGCTTTAGCAACATGAAAGAGTTGCGCATTCAGAGCCGGGGCGATCCGATACGGGCATTTTTCGCTTTTGATCCAGCCCGTACCGGCATTGTACTTTGTGCCGGAAATAAGGTCGGCAATGAAAAACGTTTTTACGATGAGATGATCCCGGTTGCAGATCGGGAATTCACGAACTGGCTGAACACAATAAAAGAGAAGGAGTAACGCGATGGGCAGAACGCTGGAACAGCTTATTGCGGATGAAAAACCTGAAGTCGTGGCCGAAGCTCAGGCGATGGCGACGGACATCCTGCTCAACATTCACCTTGCCGAACTGCGCGAGAAAGTGCAGAGAACGCAGGTCGAAATGGCGAAGGCGCTGGGGATCAGGCAACCTACCGTTGCAGGAATGGAAAAACCGGGGCGCGACCTGAAGCTTTCCACGCTGAAACGCTACGTTGAAGCGACCGGCGGCAAGCTACGCCTTGATATTGAACTGCCGGATGGTTCTCACTACGGATTTGTACTATAAACACTGACGCTCCCTGAACCGGAGCGTCAGTCCCCTCTGTATAACGGACTGCGGCCTGCATTGCCGAAGGCTTTGCTGCCGCGTGACCGTAAAACTGCACCAGATATCTGTTTTTTAGCACTGCACCAGTCCAGTGCGTCACTTTAACCGCGCTGAGCGGGAAAGTGACGCACTCAGCCCTTTCGCCTTGCACCAGATAACTCAACTGCGCCAGCCACTGGCTGGACTCTGACACCGCCTTTTCAGGCCATTTGACCAATAAGGAGAACATGAACCGATACCGAGGCGGATCAGGACGATCCGGGGGATAACCCGCGAAAGCGGGCGGCTGCTCAGAGAGCACAACCGAAGCCCCACCACACCTCAACGGCTGCCGCCCCGGCGCTCAGGTATCGTTCGCAGCCCCGACAAAACTCAGGGGCTATCGGCCTGTGCGCCGGGGAAAGCTGTATCAGGTTTTGGGTTATGAATTTGCGGCAATCATGAAAGGGGGAATGTATGGGAATACTGGAGCAGGAAATGAAACGGCTGGCGCAGCAGGCGGGCGGCAGCCACAAGACCGTTCACGACCGCATTAAGCTGGCGCAGCGGTTTTGTGAGCGTTTAGTCGTGGCGCAAAACGTGCAGATCCGCCGGATAGAACAGCTAAAAGCGCGGCATATTGAGGGCTATATCCGGGAACGACTGGCGCAGGGCATGACAAAACGTTCCCTGCAAAATGAGATGGCGGCGATCCGTAATTTGCTGAAACAGGCCGGGCGCGACAGGTTGGCGCAGAGTGAGCGGCTGAATAACCGTTCGCTGGGTCTGTCCGGCGCATCCCGCAACGGTACGCGGCAGGCCATTACGCCGGAGCATTACCGCCATGCGCTGGAAACCGCCCGCGCAAAAGACGCGGGACTGGCGGCAGCTCTGGAGCTCTCAAGGTTGATGGGGCTACGCTCGCAGGAAGCAGTGCAGAGTGCCCGGTCGCTGAAAACGTGGCAACAGGCGCTGGATCGCGGTGAGTCCCGGTTAACGGTGGTGTTCGGCACCAAAGGCGGACGACCCCGCGAAACGGTGATCCTGGATACTGGCGCAGTCAGGAAGGCGCTGGATAACGCCAACTCTGTCGCAGAAAGCCGTCACGGCAGGCTGATCGACAAGCCCGATCTGAAGAGTGCGATGAAATACTGGCACAGCCAGGCGTCACGTATTGGTTTAACAGGCGTGTATTCCCCACACTCGTTACGCTATGCGTGGGCGCAGGATGCGATCCGTCATTATCTGGCGCAGCGGTTCAATGAGAAGGAAGCGCTGGCAATGACGGCGATGGATTTGGGCCACGGTGACGGGCGCGGGCGGTATGTGGCGCAGGTTTACGGGCGAAAGGAGGACACTGATTGATAGTCATTGCCCTGAAAAAATTGGGTTATTCATCGGTTTTCGTACAAAATTATTTGCCCTCAAATAATTTTGGGTGATTTCCTATTAATCCCGGGTTATCCATCGGTTTTCGTACAAAAAATTTTGGGGGCAAAATTTTTTGTACGCTTTCCTATCAATACTGACTAAATCAATAATTATCGGCAATTAACTTATTGGTTTTGGTTATTTTTGATAGGCATGAGTTTATAACACATCCTCTATCCATCGTTATCCACCGAAAAAATTTCGACGTAGAAATTTTTTGTACGTTTTCCTTTCAATAATGGTATTTCGAAAGGTATGGCCGATTAGGGGCTGCCAGGCGTTTTCAGATGTCATCCAGCATCACTCTGGTACAGCATCATGCTCCCGCTCTCCTGTTGACCGCTGCGCCAGTAAAAGGAAAAAGGCCGAAAGGGTAAGGGGCGGCTAAGGGTAACAGCGCCAGACCGGAAAAGGCCAAAGGGCTTAAAAGGCTGTAACTGGCGCAGATCGATATGTATCCGGTGATATCTGGCGCAGCTCTGCCGTATACAGGCGACGGCAGACTGGTGCAGCTATGGCGTATCGATAAATCGGTTTCTGGTGCAGATTGTCTGGCAACTATCACTTCAAATAATTTCGATATTTACCGATTGATCCGTAAGGTATTGATAGATTTTCGTACAAAATTATTCTATGTCGAATAATTTTGTACGTTTTCCGATTAATAATAAAAAAGTTGAAGATAATTCCTTTCAATGTAAAAAGCAGATCTGGCTCCCGTCAGGATCTGCTTTTTTATTTTCAACAAATTATGCAATGGCTGGTTCAGGCCGCCTTATACTGCCGCGCATAAATATACGGCGCAACATAACTTTCCCGGCACATGTCCAGATAATCCGACCACCACTGCATCATGGCCTTGCGGGCGTCAAGATGTTCGGCGCGATGAACATACGCCGCCCGCACGCTGTTGCGTTCCTGATGGCTCATTTGCCGCTCCACGGCATCCCGCGACCAGAGTTCAGATTCCACTAACGCGCTACAGGCCATTGCCCTGAAACCGTGACCACAGACTTCTGTTTTGGTGTCATAGCCTATCAGACGCAGCGCCCGGTTGGTCGTGTTCTCACTCATAGGCTTACAGGGATCGTGATCGCCGGGAAACACCAGTTCCTGATGACCGGAGAGTTCCTGTATCTGTTTCAGAATGGCAATTGCCTGACGGGAGAGCGGCACGATGTGCGGTGTACGCATCTTTGCCCCGCGACCTGAGAAACGGACTTTATCTATGACCTCGCGGGTGGCGGGGATAGTCCAGATTTTGTTTCTGAAATCAATCTCGCTCCAGTGGGCGAAACGCAGCTCACTGGAGCGGATAAACAGATGCAGGGTGAGCAGAACCGCCAGCCGCGTCAGTTGTCGTCCCTGCTGGTAATCGCCGATACGCTCAAGCAGTTCGGGCAGGCGCTCCAGCGGCAGGGCCGGGTGGTGATTTTTAACCGGTGGTGCCGTGACGCCTTCCAGATGCTGCGCCGGGTTGTTTTCGGTAAGCCCCTGCTGCACGGCATAACGCATGATGTTGCAAAGCCGTTGCCGGGTACGGGATGCGACTTCAAGGTGGCCTTTTTCTTCGATAACCTTCAGTAACACCGTGAAATGCTGCGTTTTCAGCAGGGTGACGGGCAGATGACCAATCGCCGGAAAGATGTGATTGTGCATACTGGCGAGAGTGCGCTCCGCATAGTCTTTCGACCATTTTTTGTTGGTCTTAAGCCAGTCGAGCGCCACGGTCTGAAAGCATTTGTCCGGCGAAGCGGCCGCTTTTTCAGCAATACGCTGCTGTGCGGGATTGATATTCTGCGCCAGTTGCCTGCGGAAAACATCGCGCTGCTGCCGGGCCTCAACGAGAGAAACCAGCGGATATGCGCCCAGACTTACGCGGGATTCCTTTCCGTTGAAGCGATACTTGAGGTACCAGATACGCGAACCGCCCGGATTGACGAGCAGATACAGACCGTGTGAATCGGAGAGTTTTACGGGTCTGAAAGAAGGTTTTAAGCTGCGGATTTTTGAATCATTAAGGGACATATGGGGGGCACTCCATAATCGAACCAACCTGACCCCAAATCTGACCACCAAATTAACCGGATGCGGAGGGAAAACTGAATACGCATCGGGAAAGATTTCTACGCTAACCTGTTGAATCTAAATCGAATAAAGACACACAGGGAAGCGTAAGAATCGGAATTTGGCTCCTCTGACTGGACTCGAACCAGTGACATACGGATTAACAGTCCGCCGTTCTACCGACTGAACTACAGAGGAATCGTGTGAACGAGGCGAATATTAGCGATGCCACTCAGCGTTGTCAAAGCCTGAATAGATAAATGCGATCGTTTGCTGAAATATTCCCCATTTCGCCGCTTATTCAGACGCAACCGGTTGTTTTATGCACTTTTCACGCTCGGGACGAGGGTATTTCCATAACCAGCGGCCTGTAACCATACGCCAGTAAAATAACGCGGCGCGCACGGCCCAGTCGAAGAACATCCCTAACCAAACGCCGACTACACCCCATCCTAATACGATTCCCAATGTGTAACCCGCCACAACGCGACAGCCCCACATGCCCAACATCGATACCCACATCGCAAAACGCACATCACGCGCGCCCTTAAACCCTGATGGTAGCACCCAGGATGCCGCCCATATCGGCATAAACGCTGCGTTGAGCCAAATTAGGATGACTATGACCTCTTTTACATCCTGATCGTGGGTATAAAATGAGGCCATAACGCCGGCAAAAGGGGCGGTTAGCCAGGCGATGGCGGTTAAGCCGATTGTTGAGAGCCAGAATATATGGCGTAACTGGATTTCCGCTTGGGCAATCTGACCATTTCCCAGACGCCTGCCGGTAATGATTGTCGACGCGGAGCCTAAAGCATTCCCCGGCAGGTTGATGAGCGCGGCGATGGAAAATGCAATGAAGTTTCCGGCAATTACGCTGGTTCCCATGCCGGAGACAAACATCTGCGTTAACAGTTTACCGCCATTAAATAGCACTGACTCAATACTTGCCGGAATACCGATCCCCATAACTTCCCAGATAATGGCGAGATTGAGCGGCTTAAAATAGCTTTTGAAGGGAATACGCAGCGCCGGATTAAAACCAATCATCAGCACCCAGATAATGGCGAACGCACCGATGTAGCGTGAAATGGTCAGCCCGAGTCCTGCCCCCACAAATCCCAGCCCTTGCCAGGAAAAGACCCCGTAGATCAGGATGCTGCTGATGATGATATTTAGGATATTCATACCGCCATTAATCAACAGCGGAATTTTGGTATTTCCGGCTCCGCGAAGTGCGCCGCTACCGATCAAAGCAATGGCTGCCGCCGGGTAGCTGAGCACCGTTAGTTCCAGATAGGTGAGTGCCAAGGCCTTAACATCGGGGGTTGCTTCACCGGCGACAACGTCAATAATCTGTTCACCAAAATAGTGAATGACCGCTGCCAGCACGCTAGCAAAAATTGTCATGATCACCAGCGATTGTCTGGCTGCTGCCCTTGCCCGTCGACGATCTCGTTTTCCTAGGCTAAATGCTACCACCACCGTGGTTCCCAGATCGATGGCGGCAAAAAACGCCATGATGACCATGTTGAAACTGTCGGCGAGACCAACGCCAGCCATTGCTTCTTTTCCCAACCAGCTAACAAGGAAGGTACTCAGTACGCCCATCAACAGCACACAGGTGTTTTCCAGAAAAATGGGGACCGCAAGCGGAGTGATTTCGCGCCAAAAGAGAACCTTATAACTCTTGCGTTTGGCATACCAGGGCGTGCGGGAAGCGACCTGGCGTAAGGCAGCGGAGACGTTCAAAGTGGACCTTAAAGAAGAAAGTTGAAACCTCATTTCAAATGATGAGGGAGAATCCAAAAAGCTGCAAAGTTTTTTCCATTTAAAATGTCTGGAAATGCAACAAACTGTCGAGAGAAGCATCAATTGAAACTTATTCGGGGAAATGGGGTTTGACAAAAATTTTTTCGCCGCTAAGATAAGCCTCCACAACGATTCCTCTGTAGTTCAGTCGGTAGAACGGCGGACTGTTAATCCGTATGTCACTGGTTCGAGTCCAGTCAGAGGAGCCATATTTAAGAAGCCCGCTTAAGGAAACTTAAGCGGGCTTTTTGTTTTCTCAGTCCAGTGCATCCACCTGACGAGCAGGTGGAGCGTGATGTGTTTCGAATCAGAACTGATAGCTGGCGGTGACGCTGACGTTGCGCGGCTCGCCATAGACGATAGATCCGTCGACATTGGTGTCGTAGGTTTTATCGAACAGGTTATTGAGGTTACCCTGCACAGAGAAGTTTTTCGTCACCTGATAGCGAGTGAATAAATCGACCAGGGCGTAGCTTCCCTGTTCCGCGCGGAATGTGCCATACGGCGTGACCGTATCGCTATAAACACGATTCTGCCAGTTAACCCCACCGCCCACGGTCAGTTCCGGCATGGCTGGCAGGCGATAACGGGTAAACAGTTTTACTGTGGTACGCGGTAGGTTCGGGTTTACCGCATTGCCTTCGTTGTCTTCAGCAACATAGCGTGTCGCGCCGAACGTCATCTGCCAGTTATCGGTGATCGCACCGTTAACTTCGAATTCGACCCCTTTGCTGACCGTTCCATCCATCGCTCTATAGGCCGTGTCGCCATTGCTACCGGCAATTGGTACGCCGGTTGATTGGCCCACGTTATCCTGTTCAATGCGGAACACCGCGAGGGTGGTGGTTAAACGGCTGTTCATCCAGTCGGACTTCAGGCCAAGTTCATAGTTATTGCCGGTAATTGGGGAAAGGTATTTACCGGAACTGTCGCGCTTGTTCTGCGGCTGAAAGATTGAGGTATAGCTGGCGTACGTAGACCAGTTATCGTCAATGTCATACACCAGGCCCGCATACGGCGTGGTGTGGTTTTGTTCCATGCTGTAGGAGAGGGTGTCGATACGCCAGTTGGTATAACGCACGCCGACAATCAAATGCAGTGGGTCGGCCAGCGAAATACGTGTTGCGGCGTAGAGCGATTTCATGTGCGTGGTATCGTCCTGGGCCAATGACTGCGGGTTCCAGTTGGTTTCCGGGAAGTTACCATCGAAGGTATAGAAACTGCCGATTTCGTTGGGGAATACGTTCGCCCACGCGCTTTCGTAACGGTTATTCTGTTTGCTGTAGCTGCCGCCCAGCATCAGATTATGCTGACGACCAAACAGGTCGTAACCGCCGTCGGCGAACAGATCGACGGCATCCACCTTACGCTTGCCGCTGTTCCAGCCGGTACCTCCGACGTAGTCATAGCCCGGACCATAGCTGCCATACGGGCCAATCAGCGTACCATCGGCTTTATTGACATAGGCATCGACGTACATCATTTTACTGTCAAACTTGACCTCGGAGTGGGTGGCATTCATGGTCGCCTGCCAGGTATCGGCAAAACGTTGCTTGATGGTGACAAACACTTTGTTGAAGTCTTTATCGTTGTACGCCCAGTCCGGCGCATTGCTGCGCGAGCGGTCATAGCTGTTTTTGCTGCCGTCGGTATTCCAGCGCGGCAATCCACCCCATGTTGGACTGTTGATATCAATGCGCTGATATTCATAACCCGCAGACAGGCTGGTGGTGTCGCCCAGATCGGCATCGACAATCCCGGAGAAGAACATTTTTTCGCTATTGTAGCGATCAAGCCAGGCGTCGTTATTCTGGTAGCCCGCCACGATGCGCCCGCGCACGTTGCCGTCTGCCGTGAGCGGGCTTTGAAGATCGGTCACATATCGTTGTTTATTCCAACTGCCATATTCCGCAGAAACATTACCGGTGAACTCGCGGCTGGTGGCATGCTTACGGATCATATTAATCGAGGCTGAGGGGTTACCCGTCCCGGTCATTAGCCCGTTTGCGCCACGGACCACTTCGACACGCTCAAAAAGGGCCGTGTCGGAAAGGGCATCACCGAGATTCCAGCGGGATTCAAAATAGGTCGGAATCCCATCGACCATGTAGTTATCAATCTGAAATCCGCGAGAGTAATAGCTACTGCGATCTGAATCCGCCTGACTTCTGCTTATCCCCAACGTGTTGTCCATGACATCGCCCAGCGTTTGCAGTTGCTGATCTTCCATGCGCTGCTGACTGATAATGCTGACCGATTGCGGAATATCGCGCTGCGTCATCTGCATTTTGGTGCCAGCAGTCGTTGATTTGATGCTGTAATCCTGCTCCTCGCTGGATGTAGCTGGAGCAGAGCCCTCAACGATAACCGTCTCTTCAGCAGGGGCTGCGAGGCTGGTGGAAGGCAATAGTGCTAACGTGATGCAGGCTGCCAGTACAGAAGGGGCAAGCCCCGATTGGCGCTGGTCATCCCCGTTGAGTGTTGTGAAAGACATCGAAAAGTCCTTGATAATTATTAATATTAAGTTCGAATCACTGAGGTTGCGATGAACTTTTTGGTTGTAAATTATTAAGTTTGCATTGAATGCAAATGCGAAATATACGCATTCACATTCAATGTGTAAACAGATGCTACGGCATAAGTAAAATGTTGTTTCAGTACTATGCTTAAGCAATAGCGACGGGAAATGGTTATAAGAACAACAGTGGCAGGGCTTTTTGCTTAAAAAATCGAGGGTTAAAGTTGAAAGAGCGTGAGTAACTCGCTCATACTCTATACTCGCAGAGTGACCCGGCGTAGCATGGCATAACGCTTGGGCTGTTAATGAAAAAGGAAAACGTCGTGGCAGAAGAAACTATATTCAGCAAAATTATCCGTCGTGAAATTCCGTCAGATATCGTGTACCAGGATGAACTGGTCACTGCGTTTCGTGATATTTCCCCTCAGGCACCTACGCACATTCTGATCATTCCTAACGTCCTGATCCCGACCGTCAACGATGTGACAGCGGAACACGAGCAGGCGTTGGGTCGCATGATCACCGTAGCGGCGAAAATCGCCGAGCAGGAAGGCATTGCTGCGGATGGGTATCGTTTAATTATGAATACCAATCGTCACGGCGGTCAGGAGGTGTATCACATTCATATGCACCTGCTGGGTGGACGTGCGCTTGGTCCAATGCTTGCGCATAAAGGTCTCTAAGCATGACCAGAGGATGCATTGCACTTTCACTGAGCTTGCTGCTACTGGCTGGCTGTCGGGCACATCCTGAAATCCCGGTAAGTGATGAACAGTCGCTGGTGATGGAATCAACGATTCTGGCGTCGGGCATTACAGCAGAACAGCCGACGTTAACCACGTCTGATATTCAGGCCTCAGCATCCTCGCGACTTTATAACGAAAGACAAGAACCCGTTACCGTTCATTATCGGTTTTACTGGTATGACGCCAGAGGACTGGAAATGCATCCTCTGGAAGCGCCACGCAGCGTGACTATCCCGGCTCATTCGTCGGTGACGCTGTACGGCAGCGCCAATTTTTTGGGGGCGCACAAGGTTAGACTTTATCTTTATTTGTAAGGGGTGAATCTTGATGATCAAAATGAATCGCTACGCACTGATTGCCGCGCTGGCGATGTTTCTCTCTGGCTGTGTGGCGCAACGTGAGCCCGCCCCCGTAGAGGAAGTGAAGCCGGTGCCGGAACAGCCCGCGCAGCCGCAACAGCCGGTGCCGGTTGTACCAACGGTGCCAAGCATACCGCAGCAGCCGGGTCCGATTGAGCACGAGGACCAAACGGCGCAGCCGACGCCACGTCAACGTCACTATGACTGGAACGGGGCTATGCAGCCGATGGTCGGTAAAATGCTGCAGGCTGACGGCGTCAAAGCGGGAGGCGTTCTGCTGGTTGATAGCGTGAATAACCGGACCAACGGCTCGTTGAACGCCGGTGAAGCCACCGAGACCTTGAGGAACGCGCTGGCGAATAACGGCAAGTTTACCCTGGTTTCCGCCCAGCAGTTGGCTGTCGCCAAACAGCAGTTAGGTTTGTCGCCGAACGACAGTCTGGGAACGCGCAGCAAAGCGATTGGTATCGCCCGTAACGTTGGCGCACAGTATGTGCTCTATTCCAGCGCCTCCGGCAACGTCAATTCGCCGGCGCTGCAAATGCAATTAATGCTGGTACAAACTGGCGAGATAATCTGGTCAGGTAAAGGTGCCGTACAGCAACAATAACCGGCTGACGCGCGACGAGGTGTTGTCGCGCTATTTCCCGCAGTATCATCCCGTCGTAGCCAACCAGAGCGGCCTGAGCGGCGGGAGCTGCATCATCGAACACGATACCCACCGCTTAGTGTTGCGCTCTCATCACGACCCTGACGCGCCGGAATCGCATTTCTTACGCCACTATCACGCGTTAAAGCACCTGCCTGAAAGCCTTGCGCCGCGCCCCCGCTTTTATATACGTGGGTGGATGGCGGTCGACTTTTTTCACGGTAAGGTAGAATCCAGATTGCCGGACGCCGACGAACTCGCTGGCTTATTGTATCATCTGCACCAACAACCCCAATTGGGCTGGCGAATCAGTCTGCTGCCGCTACTCGAACATTACTGGCAGTGTGGCGATCCGGCGCGTCGTACGCCATGCTGGTTGCGAGCGTTGAAGCGACTCAGGAAAAGCGGTGAGCCTCGACCTTTGCGTCTGGGGCCTCTGCATATGGATGTCCACGGTGACAACATCGTACGTACAGCATTAGGGCTGCGGCTGATTGACTGGGAATATGCCGGAGACGGTGATATCGCTCTGGAGCTGGCGGCGGTTTGGGTCAACGACGAATCTCAGCACCAACGGCTGGTTAGCGCCTACGCCCAACGAGCGCACATTGAACAAAACGCGCTGTGGCGGCAGGTCAGACGATGGCGGCCCTGGGTCATAATGCTGAAAGCGGGGTGGTTTGAGTATCGCTGGCGACAAACCGGCGATCGACAATTTATCAGGCTGGCCGATGAAACCTGGCGGCAGCTAATAATGAAAGGATAAGGAGAGCAGTGTGGGCCCAGTAATGTTGGATGTCGAAGGGTATGAGCTGGACGCTGAAGAGCGTGAGATTCTGGCGCATCCGCTGGTAGGTGGGTTGATCCTCTTTACCCGAAATTATCATGACTCGGAACAGTTGCGTGAATTAGTGCGCCAGATTCGCGCGGCATCACGCAATCATCTGGTGGTGGCGGTAGATCAGGAAGGCGGTAGGGTACAGCGTTTTCGCGAAGGATTTACGCGTCTGCCCGCGGCCCAATCCTTTGCTGCGCTGCACGGTCTGGAAGACGGCGGCAATCTGGCGCAGGACGCCGGATGGCTAATGGCCAGCGAAATGATCGCAATGGATATAGATATCAGTTTTGCGCCGGTGCTGGATGTGGGGCATATCAGCGCGGCGATTGGCGAACGCTCTTACCATGCCGATCCGCGGAAAGCGCTGGCTATGGCGACTCGCTTCATTGACGGTATGCATGCTGCTGGCATGAAAACTACCGGTAAACATTTCCCCGGGCATGGGGCTGTGACGGCGGATTCGCATAAAGAAACCCCAACCGATCCACGTTCAGAAGCCGAAATTCGTGCAAAAGATATGTCCGTGTTCCAGACGTTGATTACGGAAAACAAACTCGATGCCATTATGCCTGCGCATGTCATCTACAGTGACGTGGACCCGCGTCCGGCGAGCGGTTCGCCACACTGGCTGAAAACGGTGCTGCGTCAGGAGCTTGGTTTCGATGGCGTCATTTTCTCCGATGATTTGTCGATGGAAGGGGCGGCGATTATGGGAAGCTATGCTGAGCGTGGTCAGGCATCGCTGGATGCGGGTTGCGATATGATCCTGGTCTGCAATAATCGTAAGGGAGCGGTCAGTGTGTTAGATAATCTGTCGCCGATCAATGCAGAACGTGTTACACGTTTGTATCATAAAGGTTCATTTTCACGTCAGGAACTGATGGACTCGGCACGCTGGAAGACGGTAAGCGCCCAGCTCAACCAGCTTCATGAGCGCTGGCAGGAAGAGAAAGCAGGTCATTAACGCAAGTTTGGCGAGGATGCGATGATTATCTATTTACACGGTTTTGACTCTAACAGCCCGGGCAACCACGAAAAGGTGTTGCAGCTGCAGTTCATCGACCCGGATGTCAGGCTGATTAGCTACAGTACGCGGCATCCTAAACATGACATGCAGCATCTACTGAAAGAAGTGGACAAAATGCTGCAGCTTAATGTGGACGACCGTCCGCTGATTTGTGGCGTGGGGCTCGGGGGATATTGGGCTGAACGGATTGGTTTTCTGTGTGATATTCGTCAGGTAGTGTTTAATCCCAACCTGTTCCCGTATGAGAACATGGAAGGAAAAATCGACAGGCCTGAAGAGTATGCCGATATCGCGACAAAATGCGTGACCAATTTCCGCGAAAAGAATCGCGATCGCTGCCTGGTGATCCTGTCACGTCATGATGAAGCGCTCAATAGTCAGCGTTCGTCAGAAGAGCTGCATCACTTTTACGAGATAGTCTGGGACGAAGAGCAGACGCACAAGTTTAAGAATATCTCCCCGCATTTGCAGCGCATCAAAGCGTTCAAGACGTTAGGTTAATCCTCAATGAACGTTTAAAAAACCAGCCTTCGGGCTGGTTTTTTTGTTCTTAAAGTTCGTGTTGTCTATCTTTTCAGCATCAAAACTTGATACACATCAATTTTGGTATGACCAATGCACCGTTCGTGTTATTCTCACTCTCGAAGAACATTTTCATTATCGTAACTTGTTGTTAATTAAAGGCTATGCCTATAACTTTTAGTTAACAATTGGTTAATAAATTTAAGGGGGTCACGTTGACTACACCATTAAAAAGAATCGTGATTGTCGGCGGCGGTGCTGGCGGACTGGAAATGGCGACGCAGCTGGGTAAAAAGCTGGGGCGCAAGAAAAAGGCCAAAATCACGCTGGTGGACAGAAACCACAGCCATTTATGGAAACCGTTACTGCATGAAGTCGCGACGGGTTCCCTGGACGAAGGCGTGGATGCGCTGAGCTATCTGGCGCATGCCCGTAACCACGGTTTCCAGTTTCAGTTGGGTTCGGTGGTGGATATCGATCGCGAAGCGAAAACCATTACTCTTGCCGAGCTGCGCGATGAGAAGGGCGAGCTGCTGGTTCCTGAGCGCAAAGTCCCGTATGACACGCTGGTGATGGCGTTGGGTAGTACCTCCAACGATTTCAATACGCCGGGCGTCAAAGAAAACTGCATTTTCCTGGATAACCCGCATCAGGCGCGTCGTTTCCACCAGGAGATGCTGAATCTGTTCCTGAAGTATTCCGCGAATCTGGGCGCTAACGGCAAAGTAAATATCGCCATTGTCGGCGGCGGTGCGACGGGGGTTGAACTCTCAGCCGAGCTGCACAATGCGGTAAAACAGCTGCACAGCTATGGTTACAAAGGGCTGACTAACGAAGCGCTGAACGTTACGCTGGTAGAAGCCGGGGAGCGTATTCTGCCTGCGTTGCCGCCGCGTATTTCCAGTGCTGCGCATAATGAGTTAACCAAACTGGGCGTACGCGTACTGACCCAGACGATGGTAACCAGTGCTGATGAAGGCGGACTGCATACCAAGGATGGCGAGTACATTGAAGCCGATCTGATGGTGTGGGCTGCGGGGATCAAAGCGCCAGACTTTATGAAAGACATTGGCGGTCTGGAAACCAACCGTATCAACCAACTGGTGGTTGAGCCGACTCTGCAGACCACGCGCGATCCAGACGTGTACGCGATTGGCGACTGCGCTTCCTGCGCTCGCCCGGATGGTGGTTTTGTGCCGCCGCGCGCTCAGGCTGCGCACCAGATGGCAAGCTGCGCAATGAACAACATTTTGGCGCAGATGAACGGCAAGCCGCTGAAAGCGTATCAGTACAAAGACCACGGCTCTCTGGTTTCACTTTCTAACTTCTCTACCGTGGGTAGCCTGATGGGCAACTTGACCCGTGGTTCGATGATGGTAGAAGGGCGTATTGCGCGCTTTGTGTACATCTCACTGTACCGCATGCACCAGATTGCTCTGCACGGTTACTTTAAAACCGGTCTGATGATGCTGGTTGGCAGCATTAACCGGGTGATCCGCCCGCGTCTGAAACTGCATTAATACGGCTTATGGCGTCGGATGTTTGTACTTATCCGGCGTCTTCCTTCAGAGTTCTCCGAATCATCCTGCCTTCGCTCCTCCTCGTGCTATTTTCATCCGTAATCTGATTGGCATTCCTTACCTTCTGTTGCAAAGTTGTTGCTAATAGCAAAAAAGGAGGAAGTCCCGTGAATAAATCTATGTTGGCGGGTATAGGGATTGGCGTAGCTGCTGCGCTGGGTGTTGCAGCGGTGGCCAGTCTTAACGTTTTCGAGCGTGGCCCACAGTATGCACAAGTTGTCTCTGCAACACCGATTAAAGAGTCGGTAAAAACACCACGCCAGGAGTGTCGGAACGTGACGGTCACGCACCGTAAGCCGGTACAAGATGAAAACCGTATTGCGGGTTCCGTGCTGGGTGCGGTTGCTGGTGGCGTTATCGGCCATCAGTTTGGCGGCGGACGCGGTAAAGATATTGCTACCGTGGCCGGTGCTTTAGGCGGCGGTTATGCAGGTAACCAGATCCAGGGTTCGATGCAAGAAAATGATACGTACACTACTACGCAGCAGCGTTGTAAAACGGTGTATGACAAATCTGAAAAAATGCTGGGCTACGACGTGACGTACAAAATTGGCGATCAGCAGGGGAAAATCCGTATGGATAAGGACCCCGGCGCGCAAATTCCGTTGGATAACAACGGACAGTTGGTACTGAATAACAAAGCGTAAAATAGCATTATCCTGAACATTAGCCCCCCATTCGCTCAGGCTGGGGGGCTTTTTTTATCAGAAGGTTAAGGCGTAGTTCAGACCAAACGTGCGGCCCCGGCCCTTGTATTCATACAGTGACGGGCTACCGTAGGTTGGGCTGTACAGCAGTGGCGCACGTTGTCCCCACAGCGTGGTGTATTCTTCATTCAGCAGGTTTTCCACGCTAAAGGTCAGTTTACCCAACGGGAGCTGATAGCTGCCGATAAAGTCCATCGTGTTATAGCCGTCCAGCTTATTGCCGCTGGCGTCCGTCAGATCAAATGTTTGCTGGCTCTGTACGCGCAATGTCCACGGTTCAGGTGCCCAGCCGACCCACGCGGTGGCTTTGGACGGGGAAGCCAGGGTGACATCCCATTTCTGCCACTTACCGTTTTGCTTCACTTCCGATTTAATGACGTTGAAGTTGCCACCCAGACTCCAGTCCGTATCCGCAATGAAATAATCCACCGCACCTTCAAGGCCATAAATACGGCGATCGTCGGGCTGAACGTTAATGGTCATATCGCTGCGGTTGATAACGATCGATTTATCCGAAGTAGAGTAGTAAGCGGCCAGCTGCGTGCGCAGACTGTCGCCAGTGTAGCGCCATCCCAGTTCGTAGGAGTTAACTTTAATCCCCTCCAGGCGTGAGTCCGCCACGTTGACGCTGCGCTGGAGCTGGTAATGATCGCCAACCAGGGAATAGGTGCCGTTACCGTAATATTTCCCCGGGTCCGGAAGCTCCACGCCCTGAGAGAAGTTAAACCATGTCTGCTGACGGTCGGTCAGGTGGGCGAGAATACCGGCGTTAAACAGGAAATTATCGTAATCGGTTTTACCGCCAGGAATGGTATCGGCGGAGTTTGCCAGGCCGGTGGCAATTCCCTGTTGTTGGGCATAGCCAACGAAATCATCCACCCTGTTTTCGGTCCATTGATAGCGCACACCGCCGCTGAGGGTAAAAATGTCGTTAATGTCATAGCTGTTCTGCAGGAAAGGCGCGAAGTTGGTGATGCTGTAACCGGGGTAACGCCCGGTGGTATAAGCGGTTCGGTTGTCCATACCGCCGGAGGGCAGGGACCAGGCCAGATCGAAGAATTTCTGATTGGAATCGAAGGTTTCGTGATCGGCATCGACACCCCACGTCAGCTCCCAGTTATCCATCAGCTGGCTGTTGAGGGTGATTTTGGCACCAAACTGGTCTGTGTCCTGCTGCGATGCGGAGAAACTGGTGACCTTGCCTTTGCTCAGCGTAGGGAAGGGGTAGAATTTCAGCGATTCGTCACGGTAATAGATTTGGCTGACCAGGTTCTGGCCGAAGAAATCCGCGTCTGAATACTGCAGGCTGATCAGATGACGCTCGGTGCCGGGAATACGATCGGAATTCAGTCCGCTGCTGGTATAAGCCTTACCGTTTCCCGTCACGGCGGACATGTTCTCGCCAAGATCCAGTCCGTAATCGTCATCCCCCTGGCTCTTATAATACTGCGTAACCAGCTGTAACTGACGGTTGTCGTCAAGCTCAATCGTTCCGGTGCCCATCACGTCCAGACGATCGGAGTGCTGCAGGCCGGTTTGGGTGTTATCCAGCAGCAGGGCATCGTGATTGCCGTCATACCAGCCGCCAAACCGTTGATACGCGACGGACATGCGCCCGGAAGCGCGATCGGTTCCTCCGCTCACCGCCGCGGCAACGCGTTCATCATGATCGTTACTGTTATTGAAGCCGCTTTTACTCCCCAGTTCGAGTTCTACTTCACGCTCCGGCTGGCCTTTTTTGGTGACAATGTTGATTAACCCACCGGTACTGCCGCCGCCATACAGTGAGGTTGCACCTGAGATGACTTCAATGTGTGCGATGTTAAACGGATCAATAGAATCCAGTTGACGACTGTCAGTACGCGAGGAGTTCAGACGGACACCGTCTATCAGTACTACGATGGCACGACCGCGCATATTCATGCCGTAGTTTGTGCGCCCCTGGCTGCTGACATCGATTCCTGGGATTAACTGAGCAAGAACATCTTTGAACTCTTTCCCCCCCTGAACCTGCTGTTCAATCTCGCTTCCTTCAATAACCCAGGTCGTTTGTGCCATTTCTGCCACGGTGCGTTGACTACGGTTGGCACTGACGATGAGGTTATCTTCCTCAGCCGCGATGGCTGGGAGAGTTAAAGACAACAAGAGAGGATTGAGCACCCAGAGACGCTTATGCATTCGTATTCCTTTTAAAAAGAGTCGATCTTTTTTTGTTATGGCGGTAGAGAAACCGATGGTTACATTGTGAAACCGGCGTTAAAACAAATGCGAATATTGCTGATAATAATTGTTGTTATCAATACATTTTACAAAAAATGATCGGATAAGATGATGAAAACACTGAATAATGTAGGGGTAATCCGCGGGAATCTAACCGGGGGCTTAATCAGCTCCCGGTGGTGTCTGTAGTGCGGGGAAATAGCGGGAAAGGGTTAAACTTTGATAAGTTCAGGCCACAGTCGCAGAGTCGTGTGTGCGATCTGCATCAGTTTTTCAAACGTCGCGCCTTCACGGGCGCTGATCGACATACCCTGTAAAATACAGTTCAGGTATTCGGCCAGTTTTTGCACGTCGCAATGGGCCGGAATTTCGCCTCGTTGCTGGCGCTGGTGAAGGAACTGGGTAAGCGTCTGTTCCTGCATTGCATGGCGGGATTTCACCGTGTGCGCAATATCCCGGGAAGAGGCCGCCAGTGTCGCGGAAGTGTTAATCATGAAACATCCCGCCGGGGTGTCTTTACTGGTAAAGCAGGTCGCTATTGCGGTGAAATAGTCTTCCAGCGCGCACTCAAGACTTTTTTCTTCACAAAACAGTTGGGCTTCATGCTTCGCTGCGAAGCGGGTGATGTAGCGGTCCAGTACGGCACGAAACAACCCCTCTTTATTGGTGAACTCTGCATACAGCGTGGGCGCTTTTGCGCCGGTTGCTTCTACGAGATCGGCGAGCGATGTCGCTTCATACCCGTGCTGCCAGAAGAGTGTCATGGCCTTATCAAGCGCGGCTTCCCTGTCGAACACTTTTGGTCGGCCACGGCTTTTTTTAGCACAACCTGTCATTTCAGTTGTCATGGCGCCGATGTACCTTTGTTGGGTTTATTGAATAACCATTATAAAAATATTCGACTGCACACTCCAGCGGATTAGCGATAAAAATAATTAAACGCTATTGATATGAAAAATAAGGTCTTTGTATTTTATATAACGATCATTATAAAAAAATGTTGACGTGTGACCTGGATCACATCTATGATTTACCTATCGATCGTTAAGTTAATCTTTGCGACACACATTCATCTGCTAAAGGTCACTATCATGAAAAACGTAAAAACTCTGTTTGTTGCTGCTGTTCTTAGCTCACTCTCATTTGCAAGCTTTGCTGCCGTTGAAGTTCAGGCCACACCTGCGGGCCAACAGAAAGTCGGTACTATTTCTGCGAATGCGGGGACTAACTTAGGTTCTCTGGAAGATCAACTGGCGCAGAAAGCGGATGAGATGGGGGCGAAGTCTTTCCGTATTACTTCTGTTACCGGTCCTAACACCCTCCACGGGACTGCAGTTATCTACAAATAAGAGTTAACCCATCGCAATGCCACTGCGAGTTAAATAAAAACCCCCGCGGAATAAAATCCAGCGGGGGTTTTTTATGCGCTGAGTTTACAGCGGTTGTTGAGCAACGTCGTGATGACGGGTGACATCGACCGGCATGCCTGAGCGAATCTCCATTGCATGTTCCATGACGGCAGGGTCCGTTTGCGCCGCATTCTTAAACGTCTGCATGGATGCGTTCAGCACGATCGGCAGCAATTGCGGGTCGTCATTGATTTTTTCGGACAACGGCTGGTGTACTTCAACCAGGCGCACGCCGTTAGGTTCAACAGATGCTTTGATTGGCGTATTGATAATATTGACCTTGGTTCCTGGCTTCACCTGACGGAACAGGGTTTCGATATCACCGTCGCGTAGACGAATACAGCCGGAACTGACGCGCATTCCGATGCCAAAATCAGCATTGGTTCCGTGCAGCAGGTACACACCGCCGTATGCCGCTAAGCGAATGGCATGATGGCCCATCGGGTTATCCGGCCCGGCAGGCACCACGGCAGGAAGGTCGATCCCGTTCGCTTTGTATCGCGCGCGGATATTTGCCGTAGGCGTCCAGGTCGGGTTGGCACGTTTATCAGAGATGGTGGTTACCATTGTGGGCGTCAGCGTGTCACCGCCTAACTGGCCAATACCAATAGGATACACGGTCACCGAATTTGTCCCCGGCTGGTAATAATAAAGACGCAGTTCGGCGAGGTTGATAACAATGCCTTCGCGCGGCGCGTCCGGCAGCAGGGTTTGCAACGGAATAGTCAGCACGCTGCCAGGTCGTGGTACGTAAGGGTCAACGCCGGGGTTGGCCTGTAGCAGCGCCAGAAAGCCGACATTGTATTTTTTCGCAATCGCTTCCAGAGAACCGCCATTGTCTTCGACAACGTGAACGGCATTCTGACCCACCACGCGGCTTCCCGGTGGCGGCAGCGGCCAGGTATTTGCCTGGGCCGGAAGTGCTAACGCGAAGGTCGCGGCAAGCGTAAAAAATGCTAACCAACGAGAGAGTCGTTTATTGTTTAACATCACCATAAATCCATTGTTTTTACGTGGTTTTTATTATGTAAAAGTAAACAAGAATTATGGCGGTTTGCAGTGTCGGGAAGTGCAGGGAAGTGCAAAGAGTTTGTAAATTCATCAGGCCGGGTGAGCGGAGGGCTCACCCGGCTTGACGCTAGGCTACTGCGTTTTCTTCAAGCTGGCGCATAAACTGGCGAACCCAGTCGATCCGTGCTTTACGCTCGCCCAACTCCTGCATGAATTTCAGGCGTGTTGGACCATCCAGACGGAAGTGTTGCGGTTGTTTTTGCAGTAAACCAATTAGCCAGACCGGGTTAACGTGGTTTTTCTCGGCAAACTCAATAGTACCGCCTTTTTCATTGCCTTCGAGCTTTCTGATCCCCAGTTTCTGCGCCTGCTGGCGTAAACGGGCAATATCCAGCAACGTCCGGGCCGGGTCGGGCAGCAGGCCAAAACGGTCTATCAGCTCGACCTTAATTTCTTCCAGCTCGGTTTCGCCTTTCGCACTGGCAATGCGCTTGTAGAACGACAGTCGCGTGTTGACATCCGGGATATAGTTATCCGGCAGAAGCGATGGCATGCGCAGTTCGACTTCGGTTTGCTGGCTGGTGAGATCTTCCAGCGACGGTTCACGCCCTTCTTTGAGCGCATCGACAGCGTTTTCCAGCAGCTCCATATACAGTGAGAAACCGATGCTTTCCATGGAGCCACTTTGATCTTCGCCCAGCAGTTCCCCAGCGCCACGAATTTCGAGGTCGTGGGTCGCCAACGCAAAACCTGCACCTAAATCTTCCAGCGAGGCGATGGCTTCCAGACGTTTTTGTGCGTCGGTGGTCATCGCTTTTGGGTGCGGCGTCAGCAGCCAGGCGTATGCCTGATGGTGTGAGCGTCCCACACGACCCCGTAGCTGATGCAATTGCGCTAAACCGAAGTGGTCAGCTCGTTCAATGATGATGGTGTTGGCAGTGGGAATGTCGATCCCGGTTTCGATAATGGTGGTACACACCAGCACGTTAAAACGCTGATGGTGGAAATCGTTCATCACGCGTTCCAGTTCGCGCTCGCGCATTTGCCCGTGGCCGATACCAATGCGCGCTTCCGGCACGAGTTCCGCTAATCTGTCAGCGGTTTTCTGGATATTTTCGACGTCGTTAAAGAGATAATAAACTTGTCCCCCGCGCATAACTTCACGCAGGATAGCCTCGCGTACCACCAGGTTGTCATATTCGCGCACGAAGGTTTTGACCGCCAGACGACGAGCGGGTGGTGTGGCGATGATCGACAGATCGCGCATGCCGCTCATCGCCATGTTGAGCGTGCGTGGAATTGGCGTTGCTGTCAGAGTCAGAATATCTACATCCGCGCGCATTGCCTTGATACGCTCTTTGTGGCGAACGCCGAAACGGTGCTCTTCATCGACAATCAGCAGCCCCAGATCTTTTAGCTTCACATCCGCTTGCAGCAGTTTGTGAGTGCCGATGAGAATATCGATTTTACCTTCGGCAACCTGCTCCAGAATCTGCGCTTGCTCTTTGGCGCTACGGAAACGGGACAGCATCTCAATGCGTACCGGCCAGTTGGCAAAGCGGTCGCGGAAGTTGTCGAAGTGCTGCTGAGCGAGCAGGGTGGTCGGTACCAACACGGCAACCTGCTTGTGATTCTCTACGGCGAGGAAGGCGGCACGCATCGCGACTTCGGTTTTACCAAAGCCGACATCGCCACACACCAGGCGGTCCATGGCCAGCGGTTGACACATATCGCTGAGTACCGCGTTGATCGCCTGCGCCTGGTCGGGCGTGGTTTCAAACGGGAAGCTGTCGCAAAACAGCTGATACTGTTCACGGTCATGCTTAAAGGCAAAGCCTTCTTTCGCTGCGCGCTGGGCATAAATATCCAGCAGCTCTGCCGCGACATCGCGGACTTTCTCAGCGGCTTTCTGTCGGGCGCGTGACCAGGCATCACCGCCCAGTTTATGCAGCGGCGCATTCTCTTCCGCGCCGCCGGCGTAGCGGCTTATCAGATGCAGCGACGACACCGGCACATACAGTTTGGCGTCGTTGGCATAGGTGAGCATCAGGTATTCACCGGTAATGCCGCCTGCTTCCAGCGTGGTCATACCGGCATAGCGACCCACGCCGTGCTCCAGATGCACCACTGGCTGACCGGGATGCAGCTCCGCGAGGTTACGAATTAACGTATCCGGGTTGATGGTGCGACGAGAATCCTGGCGGCGACGCGCCACGCGTTCACCGAGCAGATCGCTTTCACAAATCAGCGCCAGATTGCGTTTGCTATCGATGAAGCCGTGCTCGGCTGAGCCAATCATCAGATAACGACCGTTGTCTACGGCTTCGTCGAGTCGCAATATCCGCTTCGGCGCGACTTTGATGCGGGCGAGCAGTTCGCCTAGCGCTTCCCGGCGTCCTTCACTTTCCACCGAGAAAATTACCGGACCGGTAAAGCCCTCCAGGAATTTACGTAATGCATCTAACGGTGCTTTTTGCTGTGCCTGAACGGCGATATCCGGCAGCTTCTGGAACCCGAGGTTGGTATTCGCCGCTTTCTTCGGCAGACTCTCGGTTTTCAGCTGAACACGCGGCCAGCGTTTAAGTTCAGAAAACAACTCATCAACCCGCAGCCACAGCGATTCCGGTGGCAGAAGCGGGCGCATCGGATCAACGCCGCGATTCTCAAAGCGTGACAGGGTATCGGCCTGGAAGCGTGCTGCGCTGGTCTCGATATCGCCGGTATTTACTAATAACGTATTGGCGGGGAAGTAGCTGAACAGCGGCGGCAGCGGCTCGCTGAAAAACAGCGGTTGCCAGTATTCAATCCCCGTAGGTAACGTGCCTTTGCTGACCTGTTGATAAATATGCTCGGCGTCGCGTTTTACCTCAAACGTATCACGCCACTGACTACGGAACAGCTCAATGGCCGTTTTGTCAGTCGGGAATTCGTGTGCGGGCAGCAAATTAATGGCATCGACTTCTTCCAGCGTGCGCTGAGTGTCAGTATCAAACAGACGCAGGCTGTCGATTTCGTCATCAAAGAAATCCAGACGATAAGGCAATTCGCTGCCCATCGGGAACAGATCTAACAATGCGCCACGCGTGGCGTATTCGCCGTGTTCCATGACCTGATCAACATGGCGATAGCCAGCACTGTCCAGTTGTTCGCGCAAGGCGTCGCGCGAAAGCCGCTGGCCTTTTTTCATGACCAGCGCATGACCGTGCAGATAGCTGTGCGGACAGACACGCTGCATCAGCGTATTTACCGGAACGATCAGTACGCCGCGCTGCATGGCGGGCAGTTGATACAGTGTGGAGAGCCGTGAGGAGATAATCTCCTGATGGGGAGAAAAGCTGTCATAGGGAAGCGTTTCCCAGTCAGGCAGGTTCATCACCATCTGGTCAGTAAACTGACGAATTTCATCATGCAGACGCAAAGCATTTTGCATGTCCGGCGCGATCAGCACCACTGGACCCGCGTGACGTTCGGCGATTTCGGCGACCAGCGTTGCGCAGGCGGCACCCGTAAGCTCACCCAACTGGCGCTGATCGGAAGCGCCCGTTGGGAGCGTGTAACGATGTTGTTCAGGCATTCGGTTGTCAGGATCTCGTTTAGATATACATCTGATAAGCAATGTTCTTTATTATCCGTGATCGTTTCTCATAAGCAAATTGATTCGCCCCCGAATGGGGGCAAAAAGCGCGTAGGGGTTAGCGCGAGGCGAGCGATAAAGAGGGCGGGGAAAAGAGCAGATCGGCCACGGTTTTTTGTGAAATCTTACGCACCAGCAGGCCAAACAGGGTGCACAGCAGCAGACAGGCGAACGGATACACCAGTAGCAGGGCCAGCTCCGCGTATGCAGGCCAGGCGGCATGATTGATTTTGGGGATAAGCGTTAAGCTGAACAGCTCAACCAGAATACGGTGTGTGGTGTAGATGGCGATGGTATTGGCGCCAATCACGCTTAACGGACTGGACGCGCGCATGCCAAAGTGGAGCTCGAACTGATAAAACAGCTTCATGATCAACACAATGGAAAGGAGAGAAAGCAATAGCGAGACATTTGCCAGCCACGCGACGACGGCGACGATTGTGCAACCCAGAACAATGACCGCATGACGGCGCAGGGGCACCTCCTTGATCCACGCCATCAGCGTTGCGCCAAACCATGCGCCGAGGCTATACCAGGGCAAATTGCGAATCACGCTGTTCATTCCCCACCACGGGGTCGGGAAAAAATTGATCGCCACGCTCAGCGCCACAAATAATGCTAACAGCGGCATCGCCCAACGGCTGAAAATTTTACACAGAACAAAATAGACAATCAGTGCGTACAGATACCACAGGCTGGTACTGGCGGTCAGCATCCCGTGGGTAAAACCCGCAATCGAATCCGCATAAGCGGCGTTGGCGGCATGGGTCAGATCGCGCTGCGGGGCGAGCCAGTTATTAAGCGCCACCAACGCCAGCCATTGCACCACTCCCCAAAGCACCAGCACCCAGGCGATACTCCAGATCCGTTTATCCACGCAGGTTGTCCACGGGACGTTATCGATGTAGCGACGGATCAGATACCCCGAAATAAAGAAAAACACCGGCATGCGAAACGGTGCCAGGTACAAATTGAGGTAAATCCAGCATTTGCTCAACACCTCTGACAGTGGATGCTGAAAAGTGGTGAGGTGCGGGTAAAATGTGATCACCGAGTGGTAAATCACCACCAGACAAATGCATAACCCCTTGATTTGATTAATCCATAGTTCTTTTTTATTCATTGAGACGGCGCATCCATATTGATTGCTATAGCCTGCCATCCTGCGCAACCCGCTGTGCGCTGTAATGCGTAACTGTCTGCATTTTGTTTTTTTAGGATAAAGGTCAGGGATCAGGGTTGAAGGGGAGAGGGACAACTTTAGCGGTTTGATTTATTTATACTTTTAAGAATAGTGCTGACGAACACTTACGGTTCAGTCATTTACCCATTCCGCTTTCGCTTATATACTCGTGACTTTGCTAACAGCAACCAGACGGATTTCATGTACCAACCTGTCGCTCTATTCATCGGCCTGCGTTATATGCGTGGGCGTGCAGCAGATCGCTTCGGTCGCTTCGTTTCCTGGCTCTCCACCATTGGCATTACTCTCGGGGTAATGGCGCTGGTTACGGTGTTGTCGGTGATGAACGGTTTCGAGCGCGAGCTGCAAAACAATATTCTTGGCCTGATGCCTCAGGCCGTCCTCTCGTCTGAACAGGGTTCTCTAAACCCGCAACAGCTACCGGAAAAAGCGGTGGTGTTGAACGGCGTCAACCGCGTTGCACCGATAACCACGGGGGATGTGGTACTGCAAAGTGCGCGTAGCGTGGCAGTCGGCGTGATGCTGGGTATCGACCCGGCGCAAAAAGATCCATTAACGCCATATCTGGTCAATGTGAAGCAAACAGATCTGCAGCCGGGTAAGTATAATGTCATCCTCGGAGAGCAGCTTGCCGGGCAACTGGGTGTTAATCGTGGCGATCAAATTCGCGTGATGGTGCCCTCAGCCAGCCAGTTTACCCCCATGGGGCGTCTGCCGAGCCAGCGTCTGTTTACGGTAATTGGCACCTTCGCCGCCAACAGCGAAGTCGACGGCTACCAGATGCTGACCAACATCCAGGATGCGTCACGTTTGATGCGTTACCCGGTGGGCAATATTACCGGCTGGCGTCTGTGGCTCAACGAACCGTTAAAGGTTGATACGCTGAGCCAGCAAACGCTGCCGCAAGGCACCAAATGGCAGGACTGGCGCGAGCGCAAAGGGGAATTGTTCCAGGCCGTGCGTATGGAGAAAAACATGATGGGGCTGCTGCTTAGCCTGATCGTGGCGGTGGCGGCATTTAATATTATTACCTCGCTGGGTCTGATGGTAATGGAGAAGCAAGGGGAAGTGGCGATTCTACAAACGCAGGGGCTGACGCCGCGGCAGATAATGATGGTGTTTATGGTTCAGGGGGCCAGTGCCGGGATTATCGGCGCGCTGCTGGGCGCGGTGCTGGGCGCATTACTCGCCAGTCAACTGAACAACCTGATGCCAATTATCGGTGTGCTTCTGGATGGGGCTGCGCTGCCGGTCGCCATTGAACCGCTGCAGGTTATCGTCATTGCGCTGGTGGCGATGGCCATCGCGCTGCTGTCTACGCTTTATCCTTCCTGGCGCGCTGCCGCCACTCAACCCGCTGAGGCTTTACGTTATGAATAAGATCCTGTTGCAATGCGACAACCTGTGCAAACGCTATCAGGAAGGCACAGTGCAGACCGATGTACTGCACGATGTCAGTTTTTGCGTCGGTGAAGGTGAGATGATGGCGATTGTCGGCAGCTCCGGTTCCGGTAAGAGTACGTTGCTGCATCTGTTAGGCGGGCTGGATACGCCAACTTCCGGCGATGTCATTTTTAGCGGTCAGCCGATGAGCAAACTCTCGTCGGCGGCGAAAGCGGAACTGCGTAATCAGAAGCTGGGCTTCATTTATCAGTTCCACCATCTGCTGCCGGACTTTACCGCGCTGGAAAACGTGGCGATGCCGTTGCTGATCGGCAAGAAAAAACCGGCTGAAATCACCGAGCGCGCACGGGATATGCTGAAAGCAGTAGGGCTGGACCATCGTGCCAGCCATCGTCCGTCTGAACTGTCAGGCGGTGAACGCCAGCGCGTGGCCATCGCTCGTGCGCTGGTGAATAACCCGCGCCTGGTACTGGCGGATGAGCCAACGGGTAACCTTGATGCGCGTAACGCGGACAGCATTTTCGAGCTTCTGGGTGAGCTGAACCGCTCTCAGGGCACGGCATTTTTGGTGGTGACACACGATCTGCAACTGGCGAAGCGCATGAGCCGCCAGCTTGAAATGCGCGATGGTCGCCTGACGGCTGAACTGAGCCTGATGGGAGCTGAGTAATGGCTTCGCCTTTATCGTTATTGATTGGTCTGCGTTTTAGCCGTGGTCGGCGGCGCGGCGGCATGGTCTCGCTGATTTCCGTGATTTCCACCGTTGGCATTGCGTTGGGCGTCGCGGTGTTGATCGTCGGCTTAAGCGCCATGAACGGATTTGAGCGTGAGCTTAACAACCGTATTCTGGCCGTGGTGCCGCACGGTGAGATTGAAGCCGTGAATCAGCCGTGGAACAACTGGCAGGAAGCGCTCGACAAGGTACAGAAGGTACCAGGCATTGCTGCTGCGGCGCCTTATATTAACTTTACCGGGTTGGTGGAGAGTGGGGCGAACCTACGCGCAGTGCAGGTGAAGGGCGTTGATCCGCAGCAGGAGCAGCGTTTAAGCGCGCTACCCTCGTTTGTGCAAAACCACGCATGGGATAATTTCAAAGCGGGTGAGCAACAAATCATTATTGGTAAGGGAATTGCCGATGCGCTGAAGGTGAAGCAGGGCGACTGGGTATCGATTATGATCCCTAACGCCAGTGCGGATCATAAGTTACAGCAGCCTAAACGCGTGCGTTTGCACGTCACGGGGATCCTGCAACTGAGCGGTCAGCTCGATCACAGCTTTGCCATGATCCCAATGGAAGATGCGCAGCAATACCTGGATATGGGATCCAGCGTTTCCGGGATCGCGCTGAAAGTGAACGACGTGTTTAACGCCAATAAGCTGGTGCGAGACGCGGGTGAAGTCACCAATAACTATGTGTACATTAAGAGCTGGATCGGTACTTATGGTTATATGTATCGCGATATCCAGATGATCCGCGCCATTATGTATCTGGCGATGGTGCTGGTGATTGGCGTGGCCTGTTTTAATATCGTTTCCACGTTAGTGATGGCGGTAAAAGACAAAAGCGGCGATATTGCGGTATTAAGAACCCTTGGGGCTAAAGATGGCCTTATCCGTGCCATTTTTGTCTGGTACGGCCTGCTGGCGGGGCTGTTCGGTAGCCTGATAGGCGTCGTCATTGGGGTGGTTGTCTCGCTGCAACTGACGCCGATCATTAACGGGATTGAGGCGCTTATCGGCCATCAGTTCCTGTCCGGCGATATCTATTTCATTGACTTCCTGCCATCGGAATTACACTGGCTGGATGTGATTTACGTGCTGGTGACAGCACTCGTGCTGAGTCTTTTGGCAAGTTGGTATCCGGCGCGTCGCGCCAGCAATATTGATCCTGCGAGAGTACTTAGCGGCCAATAACAATATATACACGAAAGCATTCATGCGGCGGTAAGGCGGCAAACCGAAATCTCCATGAGCATAGATAACGATGTGACTGGAGGGTGAGGGCGCAGCCAACCCCAAGGCATCTTGAAGGATGACGTGTATCAAGGAGCGGTGATGTATTACGGATTTGACATCGGCGGGACCAAAATTGCGCTGGGCGTATTTGATAAGCAACGTCGTTTGCAATGGGAAACACGCGTCCCTACGCCTCGCGACAGCTATGACGCTTTCCTTGATGCGGTCTGCAATCTGGTGACGGAAGCGGACCAGCGGTTCGGCGTTAAAGGTTCGGTCGGCATCGGCATTCCTGGCATGCCGGAGACGGAAGACGGCACGCTGTATGCGGCCAACGTTCCTGCTGCCAGTGGTAAGCCACTCCGCGCCGATCTCAGCGCTCGCCTTGACCGCGATGTGCGTCTGGATAACGATGCTAACTGTTTTGCCCTCTCCGAAGCCTGGGATGACGAGTTCACCCAATATCCACTCGTGATGGGGTTGATCCTCGGCACCGGTGTTGGCGGCGGTCTGGTGCTTAACGGGAAATCCATCACCGGGCGCAGCTATATCACCGGCGAGTTTGGTCATATCCGTTTGCCAGTCGATGCGCTGACGTTGATGGGCTTTGATTTCCCATTGCGCCGCTGCGGGTGCGGTCAACTGGGATGCATCGAAAGCTATCTTTCCGGCGGTGGATTTGCGTGGTTGTATCAGCATTACTACCATCAATCGCTGGATGCCCGTGAAATTATCGCGCTGTGGGAGCAGGGTGATGAACAAGCACGTGCCCATGTTGAACGCTATCTGGATTTGCTGGCGGTGTGCCTTGGGAATATCCTGACTATCGTCGATCCTGATTTGGTGGTGATTGGCGGAGGCTTGTCGAATTTTACCGCTATTACGACGCAACTGGCGGACCGACTGCCACGTCATCTGCTGCCGGTTGCCCGGGTGCCGCGTATTGAGCAGGCGCGACACGGTGATGCGGGCGGGATGCGCGGAGCCGCTTTCCTACATCTTACCGATTAATACAAAGAGGTTGTTATGCTGTCGCGCCGGGGTCATCGGTTAAGCCGCTTTCGTAAAAATAAACGCCATATGCGCGATCGCCTGCGTCAACGAATCTTTTTCAGAGACAGAGTGGTGCCTGAATTGATGGAAAAACCAAGAGTGTTGGTACTGACGGGAGCGGGAATCTCCGCTGAGTCAGGAATTCGAACCTTTCGCGCGGCGGATGGTCTCTGGGAAGAACATCGGGTAGAGGACGTTGCGACTCCGGAAGGATTTAGTCGTAATCCGCAGCTGGTCCAGTCGTTTTATAACGCCCGTCGTCATCAGTTGCAACAATCAGAAATCCAGCCTAACGCGGCGCATATCGCGCTGGCAAAACTCGAAGCCGAGCTGGGTGACCGTTTTTTACTGGTGACGCAGAACATTGATAACCTGCATGAACGTGCGGGCAGCCAGAACGTAATCCATATGCACGGCGAACTGCTCAAGGTTCGCTGTTCGCAAAGCGGGCAGATTCTGGAGTGGACTGGCGATGTGACTGCGGAAGATAAATGCCATTGTTGCCAGTTTCCGGCGCCGCTGCGCCCGCACGTGGTGTGGTTTGGTGAAATGCCGCTGGGCATGGATGAAATTTATATGGCACTGGCAATGGCCGATGTGTTCATTGCGATTGGTACATCGGGCCATGTATACCCGGCAGCGGGGTTTGTGCATGAAGCTCGACTACATGGGGCGCATACGGTAGAGCTAAATCTCGAACCGAGCCAGGTAGGAAGCGAGTTTGAAGAGAAGTATTACGGTCCGGCAAGCCAGGTGGTGCCTGAGTTTGTTGAGAAATTATTGAAAGGACTGTGATTTTTATGCCCGATACGCGCAGCGCCATCGGGCATTCCTTACAACGCTGAATTAACGTCCTGCTTTCAGCTTCTGATAATACTCTTCATAGATAGCGCTGGCGGAACCGACATCATTCTGCCATTCCCCTTTGTTGATGGTTTCTGCATCAGGGTAGAGGGTTTTATCGTTCGCGACTTCAGGGCTTAACAGCTTACGTGCTGCCAGGTTTGGCGTCGGATAACCGATGGTTTCCGCGACTTCTTTCGCCACGTCCGGGCGCAGCAGGAAGTTAATCAGCTTCAGCGCACCTTCTTTATTTTTTGCGTTTGCTGGAATAGACAGGCTATCCATCCAGAAAATCCCACCTTCTTTCGGCCATACCACTTCCAGCGGTGTACCTGCCTGACGCGCCACATACGCGGAGCCGTTCCACACCATCCCCAGATTGACTTCGCCTTCCATATACGGGTTGGCCGGGTTGTCAGAGTTAAATGCCGCGACGTTAGGCATCAGCTTCTTCAATTCGTTATAGGCGGCTTCAATCTCTTTAGGATCGGTGGTATTGCCGGAGTATCCCAGCTTGCGCAGCGCCATCTGGAACACTTCACGCGCATCATCCGTTAACAGCAGGCTACCTTTGTACTCCGGTTTCCACAGATCGGCCCAGCTGGTTACTGTTTTCGGGTCGATGGCATCGCTATTGATGCCAATGGCCGTCGCACCCCAGATATACGGGATAGAGTAGTCATTGTTGGGGTCGAATGGCTTGTTGAGCATTTCCGGATCGAGGTTGTGGAAGTTGGTCAACGTCGACTTGTCGATCTTCTGGATCATGCCTTCTTTGCGCATTTTATCGACGTAATAGGTGGACGGAACCACCAGATCGTATGCGCCGTCTTTATAGGTTTTGAGCTTGGCGTACATGGTTTCGTTCGACTCGTAGGTCGAATAGATAACCTTAATGCCGGTCTCTTTGGTGAACTGCTCCAGCAGTCCAGGCGGGACATATTCGGTCCAGTTATAGAAATAGAGCGTGTTGTTGTCATTAGCGTGAGCGGCGCTCATGCCCAGTGCCAGAGCACCCGCCGCGAGCAGGTGGCGTGACCATTTTTTCATCATTTAACGTCCCCTGAATTAAGGGCCTTAGCGGCCCTTGGTTTTATCACGTGCAATAAGCTGGCTGGCAATCACCATAACCAGCGACAGAACCAACAAAATGGTCGCCAGCGCGTTCACCTCTGGTGATACGCCGACTTTTACCATTGAGTAGATTTTTAACGGCAAAATTTCATAACCAGGCCCGGTAACGAAGGACGACACGACGACATCATCCATCGACAACGTAAAGCTCAGCAACCAGCCGGCAGCCACTGCAGGCATTGCCAAAGGCAGTATAATCTTGCGCAGAATAGTCACTTCACTGGCGCCGAGATCTTTGGCGGCTTCAAGCATTCGTACATCAAAACCTTTCAGACGTGAGTAAACCGTCACCACCACAAAAGGTAGACAAAAAGTGATATGCGAGAACAGCAGTGACCAGAAACCCAGTTGAATGCCGATCAGCATAAACAGCACCAGCAAAGAAATCGCCATTACGATATCCGGCGACATCATCACCACGAACAGCATGCCGCTGACAAACGGTTTACCGCGAAAACGGTAGCGGTAAAGTGCAACCGCTGTGAGTGAACCGATCAGCGTGGCAAACGTGGCGGATAGCACCGCCATCGTCAGCGAGTGTTGCGCTGCCTGTAGCAGGCTATCGTTGTTCATCAGCAGGCCGTACCATTTGGTGGTAAAACCTTGCCAGTTGATGCCAAAGCGCGAGCTGTTAAAGGAGTTCACAATCAAAATAATGATTGGAATATACAGATACGCGTAGATGGCGGTCATAAAACCGCCTCTGAGCAGCCGACCGATCATTCGCGTTTCACCTTCTTGTTCAGAAGGCGCGATGTTTTCAGAGTATTGAAAATAATCAACTTTTTCTCTTCTCCAAAATCTCTCCAAAACTTCCCGCCAAAACAGATAGCCAAAAAGAAGCAGCTATCACTAAGGCCGCGAATTTTACAACAATTTTTAGGATGATCGGGAAAAAAAGGCCATTTAAATGACCCGCTTTACCCATTGCTGACTGCGAGTGGCGGTATAGCAATCGGTTCAGGGAACAATTAGCGCACGCTACCGCTGTAGTGGTAAAGGGGAGGTACTTGACTGCAAAGCCACGAAAGAGCATGGCGTCCCAGTGTTTGAAACCTGTGAACGCTGCAGGGAGCATGCTTAACGAAGGGTAACGAAATTGACGGGAATAGTGGTTTTTTGGATATCAATTTCCTGGCCCGGTGGTAACAAAAAACAGAAAACACCAGAACGGCGTTTTACGCTATCTACAGCGTAAATTTCTTGAATCACCCTGTTTTACGACACAAGAATTTACCTTTAATGACACCGTCAAAGAAACGGCCTTTAGATTGCACCGTGAGAAAAGAGTTATAGATGCTTTCAGGAACGCCCACATACTGGAAAGTTGAAGAATTTACGAACCCAATCTCCAGTATCTTTTCTAATGGGTAGTAACCAATAAATTTTATTTTTGATGAAATCATTGCCTGTCGTTGCATTTTTTCTCCTTCAAATTTTTTAATTTTCCTTCTCTGATAATACACTGATATGAAACAAAAGGAGCATAGTTTTGTAAATGTTATGGCTGTTTCAGAATTTACTGGTTGGATGAAATGATTTTCTTTGTTGCTTTAATTTCCTCAGTTGTGAAAAATAGCACGAAAATTCGTTGCTGGATTTTTACGGATTGAAATGGGATTTCCTTTAAGTGACTGATAAATATATTTTATTTTATTTTTCGTTATCCAGGGGACGACCGGCTGTATGTTATTGCGGGTGAACAGAACTCTTTGATTATGCTGTCTCAGTTTCCATTTCTAAGATTTTGCGAAAAATTAAATGAAAAAATAACTTGCTATTGTTTGTGGGGTGTGTGATTAATGAGGGGTTGGTTAGGTACACAGACCCATTAAAGCGGTTTAGTAAAGCAGTTCTCATCTCAAGCGTTATCCACAGATAATCCTTTCTTTTGAGCCTTCTTATCGTTACTAATTAGATTGTGTGCGAAGCCCTTTTCGCCGTAAGGCTACATAGAATTTAAGGAATTACCTGTGTCTAATAAAATGACTGGTTTAGTAAAATGGTTTAACGAGTCTAAAGGTTTTGGTTTTATTACCCCTGACAATGGTAGTAAAGATGTGTTTGTACACTTCTCTGCTATTCAGAGTGGTGGCTTTAAAACGCTGAATGAAGGTCAAAAAGTTGAGTTCAGCATTACTGCTGGTGCAAAAGGGCCGTCAGCTGAAAACGTTGTAGCTGCCTGATATTTTTCCTGATGTAAACTAATATACGATAGCGAAGACGGTGAATGCCTGAGTAGATATATTAGTTTTTCAGAAACTCAACATCTGTCGACATAAAGCTGAACAGATGTCTGAGTCTAATCATTGGGTAGAACAGTTAAAATGATTATTTTATGAATGTCATTTGTTGTTTTACCTCTGTAGTTTTTCTTGCACGCTTAAGTGCATTCGTAAAAGCTAACAACATCCCAAAAATCGCTGGTGCTATAATATAAAGAAAATTATATTATTTTAGATTCCTCATGTGAACTGATAAGAAATATTTATTTTTTATTGCTTTTAATAGTGAGTTGTAACCTGATACTGAAAACCAAGAGAAATTAATAGTTAAATAGATCTTTTGGATATCACTGCGGTAGTGAGTGTTGTAGCAAATAAAGGCTAACATCATGACCGACCATATTTATTTTAAGTGCCCTTGTTGTCATGGGTCACAGTACAGAACTTCCCATTTTGATGTGACTGAGAAAAATCCCTTTGGTGCAAAGTGTATTTTTTGTAAATCATCAATGATCACACCTGATAACTATGCGCCATATACTTCCAGTAAATCAAATGAACAGGTGTTGCGAAAGTAACATTTGGCTCTGACCTTCCAGTTAAGGCGGCAAGATTCATTATCATTGCCAGGCACTGGTTTAAGTCCAACAAGGGTAGTCAGTCTGCTACTATCTCATCGAATTGAGCGGGCGACTTTTGAATTTGCAGGAGACGAGGGTTTGATCCTCTATGGTTACACCATGAATAAAAACCTCGTTCTAACGGGGTTTTGTCATTTCAGGGTTATCCGTGCAACATACAAGTAAGTTGGGCAAAGAATTGTATTTTTTGTTTTGCTATTAACATCATGTCTGATGTGTAACGGTATTACTAATAACCATATAAAGGGCAACGCATTGAGAATCATACAAAACCATATTATGGCCCAGGAAATTGGTGAAACAGTTATCCAGCTACTTGAAAATGGCAAAAGGGTTACGACAGGGAATATCATTGATTTGCTCGAACGGAAAAGTCATGCCTTGCACGGTCAAGAGGCCGATGAGATAAGAGAAATATTGATATTTATCAGGAAAAAATCTGTTCTGTAAACGTGTTATAAATCACCTACGGTGCTCACGGATTATGGTTTCTCAATCAAAGACCTACTGAGAGGCATCCAGCCTGGTAGTGCAAAACTCTTCTTTTCTGGCCCACATAATAAAATGGGCCTTTTTCATTACCAAAAGATAGGTTGTGATATCTGGACGGTGTGAAGCAATAATGATTACATATTTGTCGGTTGACATTGAAATCAATTATTTTCTGTAAGCGCTTTTGTGATTAGGGTTGATAGTGCTTCAAGTTGAATAGCAAGTTGAATGCTCAACCAGACATATCCGTGAACGGCGCTTTCAATGATTTCCTCGCCCTCATTGGCGAGTAAAAGACAATGCAACTCTTTAGTAATTTCGAGAAGATGCTCGCTATTTGATGCTATCGGCGTTGGGTTTCCTTCATGCAAGGCATGTGCGAGGGTGTTGAGGGTGCTACGGGTCATTTGTTCCATATCTGACAGCGTATGAGTATTCAATATGAGAAATCGACTGCCACGAGATGCCCAGTGGGCATTTATCTGAAATTTTTGCGCCGCTATCATATCGCGGGTTATCGATTGAATATCTTCAAGTAGACTCTTCGCAATCTTTGTTTCTTTATTTACTGGTGTAATAAGGCTGCGCATTTTTACTACATTATTCAGCGCTCGCGTTTGAAGTTTGGCCATTCTCGGGGGCGCAAGAACGTTTCGGGAGACTCCCGCAGTTGTTATTTTTAGATAATCAGAAAGAAAGTCAGCAAGTTGTATACGCCAGTTAATGAATGCTCTCTGGGGATAAATGCTGGTAAACAACATCGCCAGAATGCATCCTATAATAATGTTGGTGCTTCGCCACAATGCTGTTTGTAAGTCTCCTGCAGGAGCGCTGCTGACAACCGCCAGCGTGATACCAATCAATAATGCGGCATAGGGACGTTTACTCATGGCCAGAAAACCACAAAGGAAAGCTGCGCATCCACACCACAGCATCATCATAGTGAGAGAGTACATTTCAATGTGTAATGCGATGATCCCCAAAATCGCACCCCCTACAGTTCCCGCCATACGTTCAAGTGCCCTGGGTATCACATTGCCCATGTAACTAATTGGTCCCATGACCACAACCAGTGTAATCAGGGGCCAGGAGTGGTCTGGTAAATTCAACATTCTTATCAGTAAGAAAGTTATAACAAAAGCTAAAGCAATACGGATCCCATGAACTACGCGATAGTTGCGGTAAATCTTAAGTTCTAAAGGACTTATCGGTTTATTCCGTTCAATGGAAAAAATATTGTTTTTCATTGGTTAAAATCTTTAACATAGACAGAATTATAAAGAATGTTCAGATATACACTGAAAAAATAAACTCGTCTTACTTTTTTAACTTATAAAAAAGGAGGGCAATGCCTGACATAGGTTATTGTTAATCAATTGCTAATGCAGTAGCGAAAGAAGAGGTGATTTTTAATGCCCACATTATCTGTGGATTTGCCATTATGGTGGTAAGCGGTTCTACACATATTGAGTGGCCCATGATTTAAATTCAACATGTTGACTTTGACAGATATTAAAAAGTTGTGGACTTCCAAAATACTGGTTAGCATGTTTAAAACGTTTTCTTTTACAGGTTGTTATAAGTCTAATCAAAACAGGTCAGATGGTTTCTGTGCACGGCTTTATATCAGCAACGGTATCATTATATTTATAACATATGCACTTTGATGAGCTAAGGCCCGGACCAAAGCTCATGAGATATAAGTTCTGGCTACATTAGATGGAAGCAGTACACAACCTATTCATGTGTTATCGAAAAGCAACTACGTAAACAGAAAGTGCAAGTGCGAGAAATATCCAGTATTGAGAATGGTAATGGAAAAGTTTGAGCATAAATATCCTCCACAGATTCGGTTCCTAATTAATGGCAGATTTAAATGTCAACAACAAACAAAAAAGCATGGGCATTGATTGTTTGATTGTTTCATATTGTTTCAGTGATGCGCTATGACGGTGCGTTTGCACCAACAATAGGATTTTTGCATTGTTATGGTGAGCTTAGTGTCAGCCGGGCATTAAGACGCGATCAATCTACTGATAAATATAACCCAGGCAGCCATATGCGGCTTTTTCTATCCTGTCTGTTACTCTTTGCCAGCCGCACACCGATACCACAAATCTTGCCCGCCGCCTGAATACCGCAAAGCACACCGGAAATCTTGCCGTTCCTGCCAAAAGCAAAACAGCCGGAGCTGACGTTGTAATCCTCTCTGACATGCTCGGAAATTTCGTAGTAGAAGCTAAATATTATGCTGAGATGGAGGAAATACGACTCTTCCGTGAGTCAAAATCCCTGAAAACTTAGGGTGATAGATAAAGGTCTTAAGCAGCATGACATAATTTTCGATTTAAGCTATTTAAATTCATTTTTATGATAAGAATCATGTGCGATTTCCCTATAAAACTAAATCTTGCTATGTTTGGTTAATCATGCGTTAATGAATTCTTGGTTTGTAACGAATTTATCTAAAGCAAGTGCTGTATTAATTTTATTTCTTGTTCCTGTTGAGACTTCCTTGCTGGCTTTTCTCTCTGATAGTTTTTCGGACCATTCTGCCCAAGGGCTTACTCAAGAAAGGTAATAATTATGTCTAATAAAATGACTGGCTTAGTTAAATGGTTCAATCCTGAAAAAGGTTTTGGGTTTATCACCCCTAAAGATGGCAGTAAAGATGTGTTTGTACACTTTTCTGCTATCCAGAGTAACGATTTCAAGACGCTGAATGAGAATCAGGAAGTTGAGTTTAGTGTTGAACAGGGACCTAAAGGCCCCTCAGCAGTTAATGTCGTGGTTGTATAAGGTAACTGTTATTACACATCATATTCACTTCAGATGCCCGTGTTGCCACGGATCTCAGTACAGAACGTCGAGCTTTGATGTTACTGAAAAAAATCCTTTCGGAGCAAAATGTATTTTTTGCAAATCGGTAATGATTACATTTGACAATATTGCGCTATACATTCGTTCTGGTCAGACTTTGTTAGATTTTAGAAAATAAAGTTCAGGTTCCTTATGGAGCCTTTTTTGTATGCTAAACCGTTCATCTTTGTACGAACCATCACGGTATCATTATGAAAAAAGTAATCGTTTTTTTTAACTCAGAACCGGCAGTTGTTGTATCCGTAATGAAGGGAATTACTTCGATAATGCGTGAGTTTCCCAATGGGGAAAAAGCACACCTGTCCGTGATGTCAGCAGGATTTCCATCTCTGACAGGAGACCATAAAATAGTTTATGTTGCCTCTGATCGCGATGTCAGTTCCGAAGAAATTCTCGAGGCAGCATCGAAGCTTTTGAAGTGACATCTGATTGTTTCTTTACCGACCGAGATAGTAGTCCAGTGGTTTGCAGATGTTTTGCGCTTTTCTTGTATGAAGATTGTACTGCAACCTCTTGATTATTGAGTCTTTCCATTCTATCTTTTAAACATGTCAGCGCTGTTATAAGTGCTCCACGGGGAATGTTACATACTTGGCGTTGATACGTTAGAGATCAAGAGAGGTAAATAATGAACGTCGAAGAGTTAAAAACAAAAACTGAAGCGGATATTTCTGAATTCATTACAAAAAAAATTGTTGAACTCAAAAAAAAGACAGGAAAAGAAGTTTCCGACATCCAGTTTACTGCTCGTGAAAAAATGACTGGGCTTGAAAGCTATGATATTAAAATTACATTGATCTAATTGTTAAAAGACCCAGCTTGAATGAAAAGCATTATCTTAAAAGGTAATGCTTTTTTATTACTGTCAAAAAATTTGGATGTTGTCAAAACCTTCATTTTTAACCATAGAACAAGGCCTGACTTTTTAATGGGGCCTTTCCGATGCCAGTCCGCGCTATCGGGCTACTGCTGGCTCAGGGCAGGGAATGCACTTGTCGAATATTTCGTGGTCAGTGGGTATCACATTGAGGGGAGTGGGATGACGTAGTAGCCTGCGAATGGGTTAATTATCATTTCGGTCGGGATTGTTAGATAACCCAACTCCTACTTTTACCGCAGCAAACAACATAATGCACAGAGCGGTAATGACGGTAAATACCAATGAAAGGCTGGTAATCATAAATTTTCTTCATTTCAGATGGATTTGATTATTAGACTAAGGCATAAAGGAAAAGTTCAAGGTAAATATCATAGTATTTCCCGGAAAAATATCGAAGCGGGTCATTGTATACCAGAGCGGACTGCAGAGAGCCGTATCCAAGAGTGGCGGATCAACGGTCTCAACGGCCCCTGTGGCTGCAAATATCTATCTTGGCAAACGTCTTCATCTACCCTGTGATATCCCCCTTTTGGATAAAAAATAGGAAGATAAATTAAATGGTTAAATTTTATCCAAACGTGGTACAGTGAATCTCATTCATCGAAAGGGTAATCATCATGTCTCTCATCGATTACGCAATGAAGTACCTCGGCGGCGTATCGACGACTACTGTCATCTGCCCGGCCTGCGGCTTACGTTCATCCCAATCTATTTCTAAAATTCGCCTTAAGCAGACAATGCTGTGCCCTGGCTGTAAAACACTGTTTGTTTCACCACGATAACCCTGACACTTAGTTGCACCCAAACCCGGTGTTCTATACTTAAGTCAAATCCCGGCAGCTGTTAAATCCCTGATGCCTTACGCCCATCCTGAGAGAACGTTTCTGAACTGATTTCGCAACTGCTCCTGCATGCTAACTCTGCATCAGAGCAATGCTATGAAAATGAACCCCAGGGCGTGGTTTAACCGCTCCCATATTCCGATGAATGCTACCGAAAGCGTAACGTTTTCGGCGAACGATCCTGCCGGTGAAAGCACGCTGCAGTCAGAACTCTTTTCGACCGCCCAGATGGAACGCTACGGTCAGAAGCTCGCACGGACCCATAAATTATCGCCGGATAAACATCCTTATTATCTTCTAAAAAGACTCGGCGAGAATGAGGCCATCATTACCCAAAGCTGTTATGAGCTTAACGCGGGTAAAAAGACCAGCATCATGCCTGCCGGGGAGTGGTTGCTGGACAATTATTATCTGATTGAGGAACAAATCCGCACTGTCCGCCAGCACTTGCCGAAAAGCTTTGGTAAAGGTCTCCCGTCGCTGATGTCGCCGCTGAATTGCCCACGAATTTACAATATTGCATCAGAGGCCATTGCTCACGGTGACGGGCGCTGGGATGCTGCCAGCCTGACCAGCTATCTCACCGCCTATCAACAGGTGACCCCGCTGACATTAGGTGAAGTCTGGGCGTTACCGGGAATGCTGCGCCTGGCGCTGATTGAAAATCTTCGTCGTATCAGTATCGAAGTGATCAAAGCGCAGCAGGACAGAACGCTGGCTGATATGTGGATAACAAAGATTTTCGGATGTGCAGAGAATGCCCCTGGCGATTTAATCATGGTGGTTGCCGATATGGCACGCTCCCGACCTACGTTAACCAGTGCGTTTGTCGCAGAGCTGGTGCGGCGCCTGCAGGGGCATGGCAATGCGCTGTCGTTACCTCTGACCTGGGTTGATCAGTGCCTTCGGGAACAGGGGATCACCACCGACGTTCTCATACATAATTTCAATCAACAGCTTGCCGCCAGCCAGCTATCTGTCAGTAACAGCATCGCGGGTCTGCGATTACTGAGTGAAACGGATTGGGCTGATTTTGCCGAAACGATAAGTGTCGTCGAACAGGCATTACGCAATGATCCTGCCGGTATCTATCCTCGGATGCACTTCAATACCCGGGATCATTACCGGCACGTTGTTGAGGTACTGGCCAGAGACAGTGGTCTCAGCGAGCCTGACGTTGCTGACAGGGTGCTGACGCTTTCAGGAAACAGTGCTCCCGATACACTGGAACATCATGTTGGTTATTATCTCGCAGGCGAAGGTCGGCAGGCGCTGGAAATTCATCTGTTAGCAGACACCTCAAGGCTCATGCGCTTGCGGCACAGTTTCAACAGAATAACCCTGCTGTCATGGCTTGGAAGCCTGGCGTTGTTGACAACCGCAACGACCGCAGCGATTTTGCACGAAACAGCCATGCAGGGCGCAGACTGGCTGTTAATCGCGGTGATATTCCCTCTGATTATCGCTGTAACTCAGTTGATGAGCGATTTACTCAGTGACGCCACCACCCGTTTTCGCGTTCCTCGCCCCTTGCCGCGGATGGATTTCTCAACCGGCATTCCCCCTGACAGCGCCACTCTGTTAGTCATCCCCTGCATGCTGACCAGCCACGCAAGTTTCAGCCAACTCCTCACCAGTCTTGAAGTCTGCTGGTTGGGGAATGAAAACGAAAATCTCAGGTTTGCGCTGCTCACTGATTTCGCTGATTCTGCAAATGAACCCTCGCCGGAAAGCCAGATGCTGCTCAGACAGGCGATCGCTGATACGCAGGCGCTGAATCGCCGCTATCCCTCCAGCCGCCCACGTTTTTACCTGCTACACCGCCAGCCTGAATGGAACCCCGCTGAAGGAACGTGGATGGGCTATGAACGCAAGCGGGGAAAACTGGCGTTACTGAACAGCTGGTTGCGCCATCCGGGGACACAATTCGTCAGCGTTGCAGACATGCCTGCTGACCTTTTACCGGGCCACATTAAATACGTCATTACCCTGGACAGTGATACGGTGCTGCCGCGCGATACGGCGCACAAACTGGTCGCGACGATGGCGCATCCGCTGAATACGCCAGAGTATGATCCGGTACGCCAGAGGGTTGTCAAAGGATTTGGCATTTTACAACCCGGCCTTGCGGAGGAGATACCACGCAACGGTCAGGGACGTTACGCCGCCATGCGCAGCAGCATACCGGGCAATAATCCCTATTCGATGATGTCTTCGGATATCTATCAGGACCTTTTTGGGGAAGGATCGTTCGTGGGGAAAGGGATTTACGATGTTGACATTTTTATGCAGGCCACGGCCAACACCTGCCCGGAAAACCTGGTTCTCAGCCATGATCTACTCGAAGGATGCTATGCACGTTCGGGTCTGCTGAGTGAGGTGTTACTCTATGAACAGTACCCGAATAATTATCTGTCGGATGTTGCACGCCGTTCACGCTGGATCCGGGGTGACTGGCAACTGCTTAACTGGCTGAAACCACGTGTCAGAAGAGCCGATGGAACCCGGACCAGGAATCCGCTGACTGCGCTTTCTTACTGGAAATTACTCGATAATCTGCGTCGCAGTCTGGTCGCCCCCTCATTACTGGTATTGCTGTTCTTCACCCTGCTCGGGGTACCTAATCCGGTTTACTGGCTGGGCGTACTGTCGCTGATATGGCTGTTGCCAACCATCCTCTGCATCACCCATGACCTGCTGCATAAACCTCTGCGTCGCCGCCTGAAGCCGCATCTGTTACTGGTAGGGGCGGGCGCGCTGAAGCGTTTGTCAGGTATCGGCCTTAATTTTGCGATACTGCCGCATGAAGCCGGATATTCGCTAAAAGCGATCGCCGTGACGTTATGGCGATTGGGGATCAGCAGGCGTCACCTCAGCCAGTGGGTCAGCCACAGCCAGGACAGCAATCAGGCCGGACCCACTGTCGCGCGTTTTTATCAGGCGATGTGGCTGAATGTTGCATGTGGTGTGATGCTGATAATACTGACCGGACAATTTGCTCCACAACTGCTGGGGATTGCGTTGCCGATCGGTTTGTTATGGTGTGTGGCACCGCTGCTGATGAGCTGGCTGAGTCGCCAGCCTGCGCGTAAGGTGTTTTCGCCCAATCCGGAACAAAAACAGCTGTTGCGCCAGACAAGCCGTGAAATCTGGGCGTTTTTTGAAACCTTTGCCACAGAAAAAGAGAACTGGCTTCCGCCTGATAACTACCAGGAAATACCGCAGCCGACGGTGGCCCATCGAACTTCTCCTACCAATATTGGTCTTTCCCTCATGGCTAACCTGACGGCATGGGACTTTGGCTACCTGCCCGGCGGGGAAGTGCTCCGGCGCGTGTCGCTCACGCTCGACACAATGGATAAAATGGAGCACTACCGGGGCCATCTCTACAACTGGTATGACACTCGTACGCTGGCCCCCCTCAGCCCACGCTATATCTCAAGCGTTGACAGCGGCAACATGGCAGGGCATTTGTTGACACTGCGTGCAGGGCTGTCCGCCATGCGTCATCAGCCAGTTTTAAATCGCCAACAGATACTGGCAGGGCTGAACGATACGCTGGATATTCTGGAAAAACAGTGGGGTCAGAACCCGCCTGACAGCTTGCGGTTGCTGCGAAAACACTGTCTGAGCGCGGTGTCGCTCTCTCCGCAGACATTTTTCAGCGAGCTGAAAAATATGCGCACCCAGTGCAATCACCTGAACACGCTATGCCATCAGGGATCTCCTCTTCAGATGCGTTGGGCAGGACATCTGGAGCATCAACTGGTTCAGCTTTGCCATGAGTGGTCGCTGCTGCTTGGTTGGTTACCTGCATCCTGGAACGAACAGACGCTGCCGACTTTGTGCGAGCTTGCGCGCGCAACATTTACTGGTGTAGGAACCCCCCCGGCGTCAGCGACGGAGCAGGCCCGGATGCGACTCAATATTATCACTGAACTTGAACAACGGCTGGATGAGCATGCCCGGATGGATTTCGCCTTTCTGTACAGCGAAGCAACCAGTCTGCTCAGTGTTGGCTATAACTGTGACACGAATATGCCTGACAAGAGCCACTACGATCTTCTACCGTCTGAAATCCGCCTGACCAGCTTTCTTGCCATTGCCACTAATCAACTGCCTCTTAAAAGCTGGTACGCGCTTGGGCGACTGTTCACCACCATTGACAATGAAACAGCCCTAATGTCATGGAGCGGGTCAATGTTTGAATACCTGATGCCGAATCTGGTAATGCCCACCTGGCCTGGCAGCCTGCTCGATGAAATGAGTCAGTCGGCGGTAATGCGCCAGATTCATTGGGGGAAAGAACGCGGAGTACCGTGGGGCGTTTCAGAGTCTGGTTATCATGCTTTTGATGTTCAGCATAATTATCAATATCAGGCATTTGGTGTGCCGGGTCTCGGCCTGCGCAGGGGGCTTGCTGATGACATGGTTGTCGCCCCTTACGCCACACTGCTGGCGTTGATGGTCTCGCCACAGAAAGCCTGTGAGAACCTGATCAGGCTGCAAAAAAATGGCGCACATGGTGAATACGGTTTTTATGAAGCGCTGGACTATACTCCCTCACGCCTCGCAACCGGTCAGCTCTATGCGGTGGTTCAGTCCTGGATGGCGCATCACCAGGGCATGGCGTTTCAGGCGCTGGCTCATGTGCTACTTGACGCCCCGATGACTGAACGCTTCATGTCCAGTACGGTCTTCCGATCAGCGAGCCTGCTGTTACAGGAACGCGTGCCGGATGCAGTCGATCTGTACAGTCCGCGCCGTCATTTTGAATCTCATGAGGGCAGGGTCAAACCCGTTCGCTATGAACCCCGTATTTTCTATGGCGTGGACACGCCGGCCCCGGATATTCAACTGCTGTCCAACAACCATTATCATCTGATGTTGACCACGGGCGGCGGCGGCTATAGTCGCTGGAATAATATTGCGCTCACGCGCTGGCGCAGTGATACCACCCGCGATAACTGGGGAGCATTCTGCTATATCCGCGATATACAGACGGGGAATGTGTCGAGCAATACCTGGCAACCGACAGCCCACACCAGCGGGCATGACGAGGAAGTGATATTCACCGATGCGAGTGCTGAATTCAGACGCACTTTCGATGGGCTCAGCGTCAAAACTCAGGTTGTGATCTCCCCGGAGGATGATATTGAGTTGCGACGGCTCACACTGATTCATCGTGGTCGCCAGCCCCGCTCTCTGGAACTGACAACCTATGCCGAAGTAGTACTGGCACCTGAAGCCAGCGATCTGGCACACCCGGCATTTAGCAATCTGTTTATTCAGACGGAACTGGATCCTGAGCGTGACGCTATTCTTTGCCACCGGCGCCCGCGTTCTCCGGGTGAAGCGAGTCCCTGCCTGTTTCACATGATGGTGGTGCATGGCGATAACCGTCATAACGTTTCGTTTGAAACAGACAGGGAAAAATTTCTTGGTCGTGGCAGAAACCCTGCTGATGCCCAGGCAATAAAGGCAGGCGGGGCGCTCAGCAACACGTCGGGGTCAGTGCTGGATCCGATCCTGGCAATACGCCACACCATCACTCTGCAGCCGGGGCAGCCGGTCACGATTGATATCATTTATGGCATCAGCGAGACCCGCCAGCAGAGCCTGGCGTTGCTGGAAAAATACCGCGATTACCCTATCGCTGATCGCGTCTTTGAACTGGCCTGGTCTCACAGTCTGGTGGTATTACGCCAGATGAACGCCAGTGAAGATGATGCCACTTTGTTTAATCGTCTTGCCAGCGCGGTGCTTTACCCTGTCCAGGAGCTGCGCGCCGAAGGCCAGGCGATCAGCCGCAACCGGCGTGGTCAGTCCGGTCTGTGGGGCTGGGCAATTTCAGGCGATCTGCCGATAGTGCTGCTCAGTATTACCAGCGAGGAAAGTATTGCCTCAGTGACCACACTGATTCAGGCGCACCGTTACTGGAGACAGAAAGGACTGGATGTTGATTTGGTTATCCTGAATAACAGTCCCGGCGGCTACCAGCAGGGCTTACAAAATCAGATTATGGACTTAATTTATGCCGGGTCTGAAGCCAGTTTGCTGGACAAAACGGGCGGTATTTTTGTTCGTAATGGCGAGCATCTCTCTGCTGAGGATAAGTTGCTTTTGATGAGCGTGGCCTGTCTTTATCTTGATGACCGCACAGGCAGTATCAATGAGCAGCTTAATCAGCGTACTCACACCCTTAAACCTCAGGCCAGAGCACTCATTCCACGAGCTGTGCGCGAGCGTAATCAACATACGGACTGGAGCCCCGATATCAGTCAGTTATGCCATTTCAATGGGTACGGTGGATTTTCTCAGGATGGTCGGGAATATCAGATTGTCCTGCGGGAAGATGCGCAGACACCGGCTCCCTGGTCAAACGTACTGGCAAATGCCCGTTTTGGCACTGTGATTTCAGAGGCGGGACAGGCCTACTCCTGGTATGAGAATGCACATGAATACCGGTTGACACCGTGGGAGAACGATCCGGTGAGCGATCGCAGCGGCGAGGCGTTTTATCTGCGCGATGAAGAGAGTGGTGAGTGTTGGTCACCGACGGCTTTACCTGTTCGCGGACATGGTGATTACCTGACCCGCCATGGTTTCGGTTACAGCGTGTTTGCCCATCGAGAGAATGGTATAGACAGCGAGCTGACGGTCCTGGTTGCCGAAGAGGCACCAGTTAAGCTAGCGCTCCTGACGCTCAGTAACTCTTCGGGGCGGACACGAAAACTTTCCGTCACCGGCTATGTGGAGTGGACGCTCGGAGGAACACGAACTCGTTCAGCCCCTCACATTGTGACACATGCGGCCAGACCGCCTGGCGGCTGCGGAGTGCTGGCGAACAACTTTTATGGCGATAACGGTAGCGGTCGTACTGCCTTTTTTGCCGTCAGCGGTAATGACTGTTCGTTGACCGGGGATCGCCGGGAGTTTATCGGTCGTAATGGTTCTCTGTACGCCCCGTCGGTCATGAAGCTACGCAGGCTTTCAGGTAAAACGGGCGCCGGTCTGGATCCCTGCGGGGCAGTACAATCGGCGGTAACATTAATTGATGGCGATCAGAGGACGTTTATTTTTATCCTCGGCGCAGAGGAGAATCATATTCGAGCTCAGGAGACGCTTGCCCGTTATATGAATGAGGAGACGGTCCGCGAGGAGCTGAACCGGGTTCACAACCACTGGCACAATGTGCTCGATAAAATCGTGGTTAACACCCCCGACACATCGGTAAATTTACTGGTGAATGGCTGGCTATTGTACCAGACGGTAGCCTGCCGCCTGATGGCTCGCAGCGGTTACTACCAGTCCGGCGGCGCATTTGGTTTTCGCGATCAACTGCAGGATACGCTGGCGCTGAGTCATGCTGATCCGAACCGGATGCGAGAACAGATAATCCTGTGTGCATCACGGCAATTTATTGAGGGTGATGTACAGCACTGGTGGCACCCGCCACACGGCAACGGGGTGCGCACCCGCTGTTCCGATGACTATCTGTGGCTTCCGCTTGCCGTTTGCCACTATGTTGAAACGACGGGGGATATGGATGTACTGGAAACACGTATTCCTTATCTGGAGGGACGTCCGCTTCAGCCTGGTGAAGAGTCTGCCTATGATACGCCGGTGATCAGCGGTACCGAAGAGACTCTCTGGTTACACTGCGTCAAAGCCATTAAGTATGGACAACAGTTCGGGGAGCATGGTCTGCCGTTGATGGGGGCGGGTGACTGGAATGACGGCATGAACCGGGTGGGGATCGACGGCAAGGGTGAAAGCGTCTGGCTGGGCTTCTTTCTGTTCGATATTTTGCAGCGGTTTGCGGCGCTGGCTGATCGCAGGCTGGATGAAAGCGTCGCCTCAATGTGCCGTTCACAGGCTGTGCGCCTGCAAAGCAATCTCGAAGCCCACGCCTGGGATGGTGAATGGTACCGGCGTGGATATTTTGACGATGGTACTCCCCTGGGGTCGAAAGCATCACAGGATTGCCGGATTGATGCGATTGCCCAGAGCTGGTCAGTATTGTCCGGGGCCGCTAGCCCGGGACGGTGCGCAAAGGCCATGCAGGCGCTGGATAAGCATCTTGTGGATAGCGAGGGGGGACTGATAAAACTATTAACACCGCCTTTCGATGGGCACGGTCCAAATCCGGGTTACATACAGGGCTACCTGCCTGGTGTGCGGGAAAACGGAGGGCAGTATACACATGGCGCTATCTGGGCTGTGATGGCATTTGCCCGAATGGGGAATGCCGAACGTGCCTGGCAACTCTGGTCCATGCTCAGCCCGATAAATCATACTCTGAATGCGAACTCAGTCGGGATCTATAAAGCCGAGCCTTATGTCATGAGCGCTGATGTTTACAGCGTCGCTCCCCATATCGGACGTGCCGGATGGAGCTGGTATACCGGTTCATCAGGCTGGGCCTGGCGTTTACTTACCGAGGAATTACTGGGGATAAAACGTTCCGGTGCTGACCTTACGGTTCATGCCCGGTTGCCGGATGGGTGGCCGTCTTTTTCTATGACTTATCAATATGGCGAAAGCCATTATCAGATTAGTGTCTCACGCGGCGATGCAGAATATCGCGTTACACTGGATGGTGCTCTCCTCCCTGATGACAGAATACCGCTGCGGGATGATGGACAAAACCATACGGTTGAGATTATTCAGAACTGACACTGAGTCCAGACGCGCATTAACGTCTGCCGTTAATGCGCTGATTATCCCTGAGAACCTCAATCGCTGTCTGCATGGCGATTTTGTCATCTCGTTTTTTTTGCTTGTCCTGCATGACCTGAAGGTATTCCAGCAAAGTTCGGGTATTAATAGGTCGGCCCTGTTTGCCCACTGCCAGCACGGCTTCGCCAAGAATAATTTTCACTGGTGGCAACTGGGCCGGGTACCAGTCAAGGGTGTCTTCTGATTTCATGATAAATTTCTCACGGAAGGGTATTATATCATAAATCAGACGTTTAATTTTCAATATCTGATATCCTGATTTAATCATAAATTAACATAACTTAAGCCAGTTATTTTTATATTAAGGCGTATAATAATTACTGTGTTCCTCAGAGAATTATTTATGTCTTATACAAAAGGACTCAGGCACTTTAAAGAAAGACCGGTGCATGTTGCCTGCCCGGTATGCGCATACAGAGCCGATCAGAAAGCAGGTAAACTAAGAAAAGATGCGGTTCTGGAATGCCCTGCCTGCGGGCTGTTGTTCAGACCATCAGAATGCTGGTGTATCGGCGGCTGATCGGCTTCTGCCACCTAACGTGAGTGATGTTGGGAAATGACAATATTGCTCCTGTACTGTAGTTTGAGAGGATATGATGATGAAATCTAAAAAATCTATTTTTATTGAAGGACATATCCTTTCGAACAGCTGTCATGGGCAGGTTGGTCAATCTTTCTGTATCCACAGGGCCAGGTTTAATAATGGTAAATATGCGATTATCCGGGAAGCATCCGGAATATGTTTCAAGCCTGGCGAAATTATTCAACGAAACGATTGCGAGTGGTTTTATAACCTTACCAAAATTCGCCTTCTCTCATTTGAGTACCTTGAAGATGATGAATCCAGAAGACAATTTCTTGAATATCGATAATAAATTCATGCGTATCATGACGGCATATTTTTGCGCGTTTACAATTCCTTTCTGATTTTACAAATCTTATCCCCGTTCGTGACCTGGCATGCAGTTTACTTGAGGGTAAACTGCATGCCATGATCATTTTAACTTTTTAGGTAATATCGGTTAACTATCAATGTCGCTAACCTTCTTGTTCAGCAAGCGGGAGGCGCGCCAGTAGATCAGCAGCATCAGACCCATGACGATGGTCAGCGTAATGCTGGTGGCAGCACCGAACGGCCAGTCGCGGATGTTCAGGAACTGAACTTTAATCACGTTGCCAATCAGCAGGTTTTTCGCCCCGCCCATTAAATCGGAAACGTAAAACAGCCCCATTGCGGGCAGCATAACCAGCAGGCATCCGGCGATAATTCCCGGCATCGTTAACGGAATAATGATGCGGGTGAAGGTCTGAAGTTTACTGGCGCCCAAATCGCGCGCGGCTTCCAGCAGCGGTTTATCGAGCTTTTCAATGCTGGAATAGAGCGGCATCACCATAAACGGCAGCAGGATGTACACCAGGCCGATAATCACCGCGCTGGGGGTAAACATGATGCGAATGGGGGTATCGATAACGCCGAGCCACAACAGAAATTCGTTGAGGTAGCCCTTGGTGCTGAGGAATATTTTGAGTCCGTAGATGCGAATAAGCGAGTTGGTCCAGAACGGAACAATCAGCAGGAACAGCAGCAATGGACGCACTTTTTCCGGCAGTTTCACCAAAAACCAGGCAAACGGATAGCCGAGCACCAGACAGGCGAGCGTGGCAATCAGCGCCATATTGAGGGAGTGAACCAATACCTCAAAATAGAGCGGATCGAGCAGGCGTGTATAGTTTTCCAGCGTAAAGACCATTTTGACGAAATTGGCATCGTCGCGGGTCAAAAAGCTGGTGCCGATGATCATCAGGTTGGGCAGAAAGACAAATAACACAAGCCAACCGACAATGGTGACGATCACCACACTCTGGAATTTACTTGTGTTCTTCATCAGCCAGTACGACCTCCCAGCTTTCTACCCAGTTAATCGCCATTTTCTGGTCGAGAGAGTGGTCAAAGTCAGGATCGTCTTCGTTGAAGAATTCACTGACCATCACCATCTTGCCATTTTCCAGTTCCACAACCGACTCCAGCGTCATGCCTTTGTAGTTGCGTTCACGCACGTAGCCGATCAGGCCTTCGATATGATTGTCGTCGTTGATTTCATCAACGCGCAGATCTTCAGGGCGTAACAGGACGTGCAGCTTCTGTCCGGGAATCACCGCGAAGTTGACATAAATATTGCACTCGCGACCTTCAACGTTAGCACGAACGCGCTGTTCGTCCAGACGTTCTATCACCGTCGCGTTAAACATATTGATCTCACCGATAAACCCGGCGACGAACAGATTTTTCGGCTCTTCGTAGATTTCGCGCGGCGTACCGTCCTGCTCAATCTTGCCATCGCGCATCACCACGATACGGTCTGACATGGTCAGCGCCTCTTCCTGATCGTGAGTGACAAAGACAAAGGTGATACCAAGCTTACGTTGCAGCGCTTTCAGTTCGTTCTGCATCTGCTTGCGCAGTTTGTAGTCCAGCGCAGAGAGAGATTCGTCTAACAGGAGTAAACGGGGTTTATTGACCACCGCTCGGGCAATCGCTACGCGCTGCTGCTGTCCACCGGAGAGTTGATGCGGTTTTCGCTGGGCGAACTCTTCCAGCTGCACCATGCGCAGAGCTTCGGTAACGCGCGGGGTAATGTTGGCTGCGGGCGTTTTTTGCATGCGTAAGCCAAAGGCCACATTCTCAAAAACGGTCATGTGGGGAAATAACGCATAGCTTTGGAAGACGGTATTCACGTAGCGGTTTTCCGCCGGAACGTGAGTGATGTCCTGGTTGTCCAACATGATATGACCGGAATCAACCGTTTCCAGACCGGCAATCAGGCGAAGAACGGTTGTTTTACCGCAGCCAGAGGGGCCAAGCAGCGTGAGAAACTCGCCATTATTGATGGTCAAATCCAGGCTGGAAATCACCTCTTTGCCATCGAAACTTTTGCGAATTCCCGCTAATTGCACCAGTGGAGAAAGCGAACGCGGTTGTTTATTCAATTTTTTACTCTGTCCCATGTAAACGCAACGGATGGCTGACCGCTGCGGGGTTCGTGGTTAACCACCTTGATGACTCTTAATGAGGGCCGTTATTCTACGGCAAACCATGGTAATCGCCAATCCTTGTTGCGAATTACTGACTTAGCCCTATAGTCAGAGGGGATGTCAGGGCGAAATATTCTCACTTGCGGGGATAAAAGTGACCTGACGCAATATTTGTCTTTTGTTGCTTATTGATAATGTTGTCACAAAAAGTGAGGGTGACTGCATGGATAAACTACTTGAGCGTTTTTTACACTACGTGTCGCTGGACACCCAATCAAAATCGGGCGTGCGGCAGGTACCCAGCACCGAAGGACAGTGGAAATTATTACAACTGCTCAAACAACAGCTCGAAGAGATGGGGCTGGTTAACATTTCACTGAGCGAAAAGGGGACGCTGATGGCCACGTTGCCCGCTAACGTTGCTGGCAATATTCCCGCGATCGGCTTTATTTCCCATGTGGATACCTCACCGGATTTCAGCGGTAAAAACGTTAATCCGCAAATCGTTGAAAACTATCGCGGCGGCGATATTGCGTTAGGCATTGGTGATGAAGTTCTGTCGCCGGTGATGTTCCCGGTGCTGCATCAACTTCTGGGTCAGACGCTGATCACCACAGACGGTAAAACGCTGCTGGGCGCGGATGATAAAGCAGGCGTGGCGGAAATCATGACCGCGCTGGCGGTGCTCATCCAAAAAGATATTCCGCACGGTGATATCCGCGTGGCCTTTACGCCGGACGAAGAGGTTGGTAAAGGGGCGAAGCATTTTGACGTTGCGGCATTTGATGCGCAGTGGGCCTATACCGTTGACGGCGGTGGCGTGGGAGAGCTGGAATTTGAAAACTTCAACGCCGCGTCGGTTAATATCAAAATTGTCGGCAACAATGTCCATCCCGGTACCGCAAAAGGGGTGATGGTGAATGCGCTGTCGCTGGCTGCTCGTATTCATGCTGAGGTTCCGGCAGACGAAAGCCCGGAAACGACGGAAGGCTACGAAGGCTTTTATCATCTGGCGAGCATGAAAGGGACGGTCGATCGGGCGGATATGCACTACATCATCCGTGATTTTGACCGCAAGCAGTTTGAAGCGCGCAAACGCAAGATCATGGAGATCGCCAAAAAGGTCGGCAAAGGGTTACACCCGGATTGCTATATCGAACTGGTGATTGAAGACAGCTACTACAATATGCGCGAAAAAGTGATTGAGCATCCGCACGTGTTGGATATCGCTCAGAAGGCGATGCGCGATTGCGATATTGAGCCGGTGCTGAAACCTATTCGTGGCGGCACCGACGGCGCGCAGCTGTCGTTTATGGGGTTACCGTGTCCGAATCTGTTCACCGGAGGCTACAACTATCATGGTAAACATGAGTTTGTAACTCTGGAAGGAATGGAAAAAGCGGTGCGGGTGATTGTACGTATTGCGGAATTAACCGCAAAGCAGCAGTAAATTTATCGATAGATGCCGGATAGCGCGTTGCTTATCCGGCCTACAGTATTTCACTCCAAAAGGCCTGATAGGACGCGCTAGCGTCGCATCAGGCACCGTTCGTATTATCCTTCGAAGAACCAGTATCCGCTGTTAACCAGTGCGGCAAGCATGGCAAGGAAAGACGGATCTTCCAGCGCATCCTCAAAGTTCTCGGCCGTCAGAACAATATGGCTGGCAAGCGCTTCCAGGGCAGGGCGATGCGGTGAATCAATTTTCTCACCGTTGGCGTAGACGTCATCGCCGATGCGCAATACGCGCAATCCGCCCAGACGCACTAACACATCCCCTTGCTTCAGGGCATCGTAAATTTCGTCTGGCTGATACGGCGGCTCCGGTGGAGCAATATCCAGCTCATGACGAGACTGAGATATAAACTCGCCAAACCACTGCTGGAAATGTTCCGGCTGATTAATCAGTCCGAGCATCATTTCACGCAGCTTGTCCATTTCCTGCGGCAGAACGTCAGCCGGATGATCGCGCGGCGGCAGGTCAGGATCGCTGTAATACGTGCTACCCAGCTCACGTTGCAAAACGTAATCGGCGAAGCCGCTGATCAGTTCGCGAGTATTCGGCGCGCGGAAACCGACCGAATAGTTCATGGCGTTTTCCAGCGCATAGCCTTCGTGCGGGAATCCTGGTGGAATGTACAGGATATCGCCGGGTTCCAGCTCTTCATCGATGATGGCTTCAAACGGGGCGACCTGCAGCAGGTCCGGGTGAGGGCAGTGCTGCTTCAACTGCAGTTTTTCGCCCACGCGCCAGCGACGTCGCCCGGTTCCCTGAATGATAAACACATCGTACTGATCAAGATGTGGGCCAACGCCGCCGCCGGGGACAGAGAAGGAGATCATCAGATCGTCGATTCGCCAGTCTGGCAGTTCACGAAACGGACGCATCAGCGCGGCGGTTGGCTCATGCCAGTGATTGACCGCCTGTACCAGCAGCGACCAGTTGTTCTCGCCGAGATGATCATAGCTTTCGAACGGACCGTGGCTAACCTGCCATTTACCGTCCTGGTGGCTGACGAGTCGGCTGTCGACTTCGCTTTCCATTGCCAGTCCAGCCAGTTCGTCAGGAGAGAGTGGATCAATAAAGTTGTTAAACCCGCGTTTTAAGACCACCGGGCGTTTCTGCCAGTGGCGTTCAAGAAAATCGGGCCAGTTAAGTGTGAGTTGGTATTCCATAATGAGCATCCCGCAGGCTGGTATCTGCAACCGATTATAACGGATACTTAACCGCAAGCGGGAAATCAGTACATATTTATTACATGCGGCGATTACTCGTCTTTTTGCCCCGGCTGCTGGCGGCCAAAAATAACTTCCATGCGCGCGCCACCCAGCAGGCTATCGCCTGCAATAATCTGCCCGTCATACTGTTCGGTGATTTCTCGCGCCACCGCCAGTCCAACGCCTTGCCCTGGTCGTAACGTATCGACACGCTGTCCACGGTCAAACACCACTTCCCGTTTGCTTTGCGGAATACCTGGACCATCATCTTCAACCAGAATGTGTAGCTGATCTTCGGACAGATGCGCTGAAATCTCGACAAACTCCAGACAATATTTACATGCGTTATCCAGCACGTTGCCCATCACTTCGACAAAATCGTTCTGTTCGCCCACAAAACTGATTTCGGGTGAGATATCGAGATTTATGTTGACGCCTTTACGCTGATACACCTTATTTAGCGCCGAGGTGAGTTTATCCAGCAACGGCGCGACCGGATGCAGTTCGCGGCTAAGCAGCACGCTGCTACCACGCATGCTGGCGCGATGCAGGTAATAGCCAATCTGCTGGGAAATACGGCTGATTTGTTCCAGCATGATGGGTTCCGCGTCGCTTACGTTCATTTTTTCATTACGCATCGAGCGGAGCGTACTCTGTAATACCGCCAGCGGTGTTTTCAGGCTATGGGTGAGGTCTGTTAACGTCGTACGGTATTTGTCGTAGCGCTCGCGTTCGCTTTTTAAAAGTCGATTAAGATTGCGGACTAGGCTGGTCAGTTCGCGCGTAGTGGCGGGGTTTAGCATCTCTCGATGATGTTCCTCAAGCTCACGGACTTCACGCGCCAGCGATTCAATAGGCCGCAGACTCCACCAGGCGGCTACCCATAACAGCGGAATGACCAGCAACAGATTGGCGACCAGCACATAAATAAACCAACTCCATACCATATACGAGCGCTTTAGCTCAATAGGAATGGTATCGACAACCACAATGGTCAACTGTGGCATTCTGGCAGTGGCGGGGTAGACGTTCACGGCGACCGAGTGGGTCATTTCGGCATCGTCGTCATCTTCTCTGACTTCTTTTAGCTGCTGCTGAGCGGAGTGATCTTCGCCCAGTAAGGTGCTGGTGGCATCTACATTGGCTTCAATCTCATGAAAACCGTTCGCTTTTAGCCATTCCGGTTGGATACTGTGCGTCAGCCAGGGAACATTGCGCTGCGCCCACAACAACTCACCGTCTTCGTTATAGATCAGCGACATTGTTGGGCTTTGCATATCGAGATTCTCAGGCAGCTCGACGTTTATCTTACCGTTCTCCCATTTTGCCAGGGTATAGAACAGGTTACTTTCACCCCGCAGCAGGCGGAACGTTGTTTTATCAAAGCTGACGCTGTAGCCCACCAGGGCAACCATGCCGTAGGCCAGCGAAAGCACCAATACCACGCCCGCGGTTGCCAGTAAAAAGCGCAACCGCAGTGATAACGGGAAAAAATGACGCAATAATTTATTCATTAGCGCAGTTCAAAAAGATATCCCTGGCCACGCACGGTGGTGATGACATCATCTGGGTATTGCGCCTGTATTTTTTTACGCAGACGCCCCATCAGAACATCAATGGTGTGGCTTTCACGCAGCTCGGCATCCGGGTAAAGCTGTAACATGAGCGAATCTTTACTGACCACTTTGCCGTTGTTACGGATAAGTGTTTCCATAATGGTGTATTCGAACGCCGTGAGCTTGATAACTTCATCATTGACGGATAACTCGCGTCGAGAGAGGTCCACCTGGAAAGGAGGAAGAGAAATAATCTGCGATGCCAGACCGCTGTTGCGACGCATCAGTGCCTGCATGCGCGCAGCCACCTCTTCGATATGAAACGGTTTTGTGACGTAATCGTCGGCTCCGGCGCTGAGTACTTCCACCTTGTCCTGCCAGCCTTCACGCGCGGTTAACACCAGAATCGGCAACGAAACCTCATTGCTACGCCAACGGCGGATCAATGACAAACCGTCTTCATCGGGGAGTCCTAAATCAACGATCGCGATATCCGGCAGATGTTCATTCAGATAATAGTCCGCTTCCTTCGCATCTTCTGCATCATCCACCTGATGCCCTAAATCCTGTAACTGAACCTTGAGGTGGTGGCGTAATAAAGCATTATCCTCGACAACCAGTACGCGCATCATCGTTTCTCCCTAAAATAACGGTATAAATAGTTTAACGCTGATTATGAAGATTGAAAGCAGCGCTATGAAATTAAACAATATCTTCCCATGCGAGGGCGCATATCTCGCCTGGCCTCATCCCCGTATGTACGGCAACAATGATGATTAATGCCTGGCTACGGGGAAGGGCGGTTATCAGTGCCTGGTACTCATGAATTAAAAGTGGGTCGGGATCAGTTTTAGATAACTTGAGTCGCGACACGCCTTCATAAGGAGCATGCAATATAAACTGGCTTCGGTTTGCGAGCTTAAGCATTTCTGATAAAACTGCCTTCTGTTTATTGACTGTTGAGGGCGCGCGGCCCTGTCTGGCCAGATTCGGCATTGCCGGGTTAATAATTGTCCCGGTCAGTCACTCCTTTCGGTAATGCAAAATGTCGGCATGCTCAATATCTACCAGACGGGCATTTTCTGCGATTACACGCTGTAACGTATTTACGACCGAAGTAAGCGGTAGCAGCGTTGCACCAGATACCTCTAAGGATTTGGTGTCTGTAAAAAAATCACTCAGCTCTTTAAACGTGGTGATTTTTTTGGCTGTGATGAACTTCTTAAGCGTTTTGGGTTCCGGGAAACGTTCCGCATAGTCGAACTTACCGAACTGTATTTCGCTTGTTCTGAGCGCGCGAAGATTTCCAGCTTTTTTGATGTTGTTGCTGTTCACTGTCCAGCCCCGAAGGACTTCGCGGCAACGTATGCCGCGATAGGTAAATATGATCCGTTTAAAATGAACGATACCAATCGTATTTTTACCGAATCAACCCCGAGGATGCTCAAAACATCATCTGGCCTGAATCTCCATTGACTATATTACAGACTTATGTAAAACGATGCCGAGACTGATTAGAATCAGCATTGTTCATACATCAGCTAAAGATTATTTTCCTATTAGAGAGACTTTTAATCTTCTTGATAAAGTAATTAAATCTTTCCTTCCGAATAGTTTAAACAGATTAAACCAGCGGTTCTTACCCAAGTAATTTAGTTTTATTAATTGGGGGTTGTAATGGTAGCACATTATAAAAATACCCTGATCGTCATCAACTATGTTATTTTTGAGGGTTTTTATTTGACACTGACAAACTAGTTTGTAAAATTCCTTCCATTTTTTTTGTGTTGCTACGATTGCCCCACCAATAATATAGGAGCGATTGTTAATCATGTGGTCAAAAACCTGATGGATAGTTTTGACTGTCAGGCCTTTTTTAACTGTAAAGAAATTAACTTTGTTTCGGTCGAAAGGATAATCCCATCGAGATAACCCTCTGGTTACTTCTGCACTACGGCAGTAACCAAAGTCAACCCATGCAACCATATCATTATTTACAAGATTTAACTCTATAGCTCTGTTGACAAAATATGTTTTCAGATTGCAAACCAGTGCATAGTCTGGGGACCAGTATTCGGGATTAATCAACTGGCGAGTTTCAAGCTTGCTTATGAATTCGACATCTTTTTGAATCTGCGAAATTATTTTTTTAATATGTCGAAATTTTTTATTAATATCTAAAGCCACTACAACAGTGTTTTTCCCGTGTCTAATTTTTTCAACTTTGGGTTTAAGTTCACTGGATGTAAAAATGACCATATCATTATCTAATTCAGACAGGTTTTTAAAATACTGAATATAGGTATCAGATGTTCTCTCTAAATGAGGAGAGAAACCTTTATTACTCGTCCAGTCTCCTCGTCCTATATCGAAAAACGCTGTAACTATGGTAATAGATGAATTCATTTTCATACAACCCGTGTTTTATACCTATCCAATAACTACTAAAATGTTGAATACATATTTATTATGTCTGTCATATGGAGGCATTCTATCAGTATCAACATGAGGCGGGAAGCATCATGTGATATTTAAAATGAAAAACAATGGGTTGCACTTATCGAATTTTTGAGGATTTCAACGGATATACCAAACAACAGGTTAGCACAATGTATTATTTAATGATAAATAATACATGGCGGTATTATTTGCTTTGCAACTGTCTGTTTTTTTATAATATATGATAACCATAGGTTGCTGAATTAAATAAAACAGTATTCCTTCCATGATATTTGGAGTAATAACGGACATCATTAAAGATGACTAGGCTGGCCAATTGATAGTGAGCAGAAATGAGAGTTGCTGCAACCACGGTGTAAACAAGAGTATGATTGCGTCTCACAGGTTAATGTTCGTTAGTGCGAGTAATGATGCCACGATGTAGCGATATTGAAATGGCCTGGCATGCTTAGATACATGGAGAACCGAATGCCCGGAAGACTGTCACCACACAGTGGTTCGTCCAGGAACTGATCAAGGTTAAATGGAACTGGACGATGAAACACGCTAACGACTGGATCGAGTGGTATGTGGCAATGTTATTCAGGATGGGTCGTTCATGAAATAAAAAGCCGGATAAGGTGATAGCCTCCATCCGGCTAAAATACGCATTAGCTCGCCTGTTTTTTCATCATGCTGAAGATAAACAGCAGCGCAGCACACAGCACCACGGAAGGACCTGCCGGGGTGTCATAGAAGGCCGAGAAGGTCAGCCCGCCTGTAACCGCTATCATTCCCACACCAACGGCAACCCCTGCCATCTGTTCTGGCGTACGGGCAAAGCGACGGGCGGTTGCCGCAGGGATAATAAGCAGCGAGGTGATAATTAACGCCCCGACAAATTTCATCGCCACGCCAATAGTTAATGCTGTGACCAGCATCAGCAGTAGCTTAACGCGTTGCAGCTTCACGCCATCCACAAATGCCAGATCCGGACTGATGGTCATCGACAGCAGGTTGCGCCACTGCCAGAACAAAATCGCCAGAACGATAACCACCCCAATGGCGATGGAGATAAGATCTTCTGGCGTCACGGCGAGCAAATCACCAAACAGATAGGCCATCAGATCTACACGGATGTTGGACATCAGGCTGACGACAACCAGCCCTAATGACAGCGCACTGTGGGCCATAATGCCCAATAAAGTATCGATCGCAAGGTGAGGGCGCTTTTCCAGCCATACCAGACCGCCTGCCAGCAACAAGGTGACGACGATGACCGCATAGAAAGGGTTTACATCCAGCAGCAGGCCAAAGGCGACCCCCAGTAGCGAAGCGTGGGCCAGCGTATCACCGAAATAAGACATTCGACGCCAGACCACAAACGAGCCGAGCGGGCCAGCGGCACAGGCCAGCATGATCCCGGCTAACCAACCGGGTAATAACAATTCAATCATGAGTGACCATTTCCCCGGCGTAAGACGATACGACCCTGTAAATCGTGGCGGTGATTATGATTATGACGGTAAATTCCGAGTTGTTCGGCACCGCGTTGTCCGAACATTGAGATGAATTCCGGGTGCATGGAAACCACTTCCGGCGCACCAGAACAACAAATATGATGGTTCAGGCACAGTACCTCATCGGTTTTTGCCATCACCAGATGCAGGTCATGAGAAACCATCAGTACGGCGCAATCCAGTTCACGTCGCAACTGATCGATAAGATCGTACAGTGCGACCTGCCCATTGACATCCACGCCCTGGGTTGGCTCATCAAGCACCAGTAGCTGAGGTTTATTCAATAAAGCACGGGCCAACAGGACGCGTTGTGTCTCCCCGCCAGAGAGTTTTTGCATCGGCGCATTCATCAGATGTCCGGCCTGAACACGCTTCAGTGCCGGAAGGATATCTTCTTTTTTGGTGCCGGGACGTAGGCGCATAAACCGACTTACCGTCAGCGGAAGCGTCGTATCGAGGTACAGTTTTTGCGGCACATAGCCAATCCGCAATCGACCATTACGCTTGATAACTCCCTCATCAGCCTCTACCAGCCCTAATACAACGCGCACCAGCGTAGATTTCCCGGCACCATTTGGGCCGAGAAGCGTCAATATTTTACCGGGTCGAAGTTCAAGCGATACGTCAGAGAGGACGCGGCGTTGACCATAAGAGACCGAGACATTTTCCAGTGAAACCAAAGTCGTCATATCAATTTTAGTCTTGCAGAAGTTATAGAATGTTATAATATCACAATTCTCACATTCATTACGATGATTGGTCGCATTATGTTACATAAAAATACGCTTCTTTTCGCAGCATTATCCGCTGCTCTTTGGGGTAGTGCAACACAGTCGGCAAATGCCGCTGTCGTGGCCTCTCTTAAGCCACTGGGGTTTATCGCTTCAGCCATTGCTGACGGGGTTACTGACACCCAGGTTCTGCTGCCTGACGGGGCTTCCGAACACGATTACTCATTACGTCCTTCAGACGTAAAACGCTTACAGGGCGCGGACTTAGTCGTTTGGATTGGACCTGAGATGGAAGCGTTTATGGAAAAATCAGTCAAGAATATTCCTAACGCAAAACAGGTAACGATTGCGCAGCTCAATGACGTGAAACCGTTACTCATGAAAGGTGCTGACGACGATGATGACGATCATGGACATAATGATGCCGGCAGTGAAAGAAGTGACGAGCATCACCATCACGGCGATTACAACATGCATCTTTGGCTTTCCCCAGAGATAGCACGGGCCTCAGCGGTTGCAATCCATGAAAAATTAGTGGAACTTATGCCGCAAAGTCGAGCCAAACTTGACGCCAACCTGAAGGATTTTGAGGCACAATTAGCCGCAACCGATAAGCAGGTAGGTAACGAGCTCGCGCCGCTCAAGGGAAAAGGTTACTTCGTTTTTCATGACGCCTATGGCTACTACGAAAAACACTACGGACTAACACCGCTTGGTCACTTTACCGTGAACCCTGAGATTCAACCTGGTGCGCAGCGTTTACATGAAATAAGAACACAGTTGGTTGAGCAAAAAGCAACCTGCGTTTTTGCTGAGCCACAGTTCAGGCCAGCGGTCGTTGAAGCCGTCGCGAGAGGGACATCCGTTCGAATGGGAACGTTGGATCCGCTCGGAACGAATATCAAACTGGGTAAAACAAGCTATTCAGCGTTTTTGAACCAATTAGCCAACCAGTATGCGAGCTGCCTGAAAGGAGATTAATGAGGAAGTGATTACGTGCAACAGATAGCCCGCTCTGTCGCTCTGGCATTTAATAATCTGCCGCGGCCCCATCGCGTTATGCTGGGGTCGCTTACCGTACTGACATTGGCCGTCGCTGTCTGGCGGCCCTATGTTTACCATCCTGATTCTGCACCTATCGTCAAAACTATCGAGCTGGAAAAAAGCGAGATTCGTTCACTATTGCCTGAGGCCAGCGAACCTATCGATCAGGCCGCTCAGGAAGACGAAGCTATCCCACAGGACGAACTGGATGACAAAACGTCTGGTGAAGCTGGCGTGCATGAGTATGTCGTCTCCACGGGCGATACGCTAAGCAGTATTCTGAATCAGTACGGCATCGATATGGGTGACATCAGCCAGCTCGCGGCTTCCGACAAACAACTGCGTAACCTGAAAATTGGTCAGCAACTTTCCTGGACGTTAGGCGCGGAAGGTGATTTGCAGCGCCTGACCTGGGAAGTCTCCCGTCGTGAAACCCGTACTTACGATCGCACCGCGACGGGTTTCAAAATGAGCAGCGAAATGCAGCAGGGCGATTGGGTTAACAGCCGAATCAAAGGCACCGTGGGCGGAAGCTTCGTCGCCAGTGCCAAAGATGCCGGACTGACCAGCTCTGAAATCAGCGCAGTGATTAAGGCCATGCAGTGGCAGATGGATTTCCGCAAACTGAAAAAAGGCGATGAGTTCTCGGTACTGATGTCTCGCGAAATGCTGGACGGTAAACGCGAGCAAAGCCAACTGCTGGGCGTACGCTTGCGTTCTGAAGGCAAAGATTATTACGCAATCCGTGCTGAAGACGGTAAGTTCTATGACCGCAACGGTACCGGACTGGCGAAAGGCTTTATGCGTTTCCCGACGGCTAAGCAGTTCCGCATCTCTTCCAACTTTAACCCGCGTCGTCTGAACCCGGTGACCGGACGCGTTGCGCCGCACAAAGGTGTCGACTTTGCGATGCCGCAGGGGACGCCGGTGCTGTCGGTGGGTGATGGCGAAGTGGTTGTAGCGAAGCGCAGCGGCGCAGCCGGATACTATGTTGCGGTTCGTCATGGTCGCACCTATACCACGCGTTATATGCACCTGCGTAAGTTGTTGGTCAAACCAGGACAAAAAGTGAAACGTGGCGATCGTATCGCGCTGTCTGGCAATACCGGGCGTTCAACGGGTCCGCATCTGCACTACGAAGTCTGGATCAACCAGCAGGCAGTGAATCCTCTGACGGCGAAACTGCCGCGCACGGAAGGCCTGACCGGCTCGGATCGTACCGATTACCTGGCACAGGTGAGAGAGGTTGTTCCTCAGTTGCGTTTCGATTAATTAACACGCTGACAGAGCCGGTACGCTATGCGTGCCGGCTTTTTTATTTTGTGCGGCGCATCGCGCGCCGCTACACTATCAGCAGATCTACTTTTCGCCGCACCAGACACTGGAAGAGCATGGAAACGAAAAAAAAGAATATTGAATATATCCCCGAGTTTCACAAATCATTTCGCCATCCGCGCTACTGGGGTGCATGGCTGGGTGTGGCGGCGATAGCAGGCATTTCGTTAACGCCAGCATCATTTCGCGATCCAATTCTGGCAAAGCTTGGAAGAATGGTCGGGCGGCTGGGAAAAAGCTCGCGTCGCAGAGCACTGATCAATTTATCCCTCTGCTTTCCTGAGCGCAGCGAAGCTGAGCGTGAAGCTATTGTCGATGAGATGTTTGCGACTGCACCTCAGGCGATGGTTATGATGTCGGAACTCGCCATACGCGGCCCGGAAAAAATTCAGCATCGGGTTGACTGGCAGGGGCTGGAAATCATCGAAGAGATGCGTCGCAACGATGAAAAAGTGATTTTTCTGGTTCCTCATGGTTGGGGCGTAGATATCCCAGCGATGCTGATGGCTTCCCAGGGACAGAAAATGGCTGCGATGTTCCACAATCAGGGAAATCCGGTATTCGATTATGTGTGGAACACGGTACGCCGTCGTTTCGGTGGTCGTTTGCATGCGCGTAATGATGGCATCAAACCGTTTATTCAGTCTGTACGTCAGGGATATTGGGGATACTACCTGCCGGATCAGGACCATGGCCCTGAGCACAGCGAGTTTGTGGATTTTTTTGCTACCTATAAAGCCACGTTACCGGCGATTGGCCGCCTGATGAAGGTGTGTCACGCCCGTGTGGTGCCGCTGTTCCCGGTATACAATGGGAAAACGCATCGCTTAACGATTCAGGTTCGTCCTCCGATGGATGACATCCTGACGGCGGATGACCACACCATTGCCAGACGAATGAACGAAGAAGTGGAAATCTTTGTGGCGCCGCATCTCGAGCAATACACCTGGATTCTAAAACTGCTTAAGACGCGTAAACCTGGTGAAATTGAGCCTTATAAGCGTAAAGATCTTTATCCGAAGAAATAAAAAAAAAGCCTCTCAAACGAGAGGCTTTTTTACATCAAACGGGGCGTTACTCGACGGTCAGAATACGCGTGGTATTCGTTGAGCCAATGGTGCTCATGACATCGCCTTGCGTCACAATGACCAGGTCGCCGGAAACCAGATAGCCTTTATCGCGCAGCAGATTCACTGCTTCATTGGCGGCAACGACGCCGTCAGTTTCGCTGTCAAAGTGAACTGGGGTGACGCCGCGATACAAGGAAGTAAGATTCAGCGTACGTTCATGACGAGACATCGCGAAAATCGGCAGACCAGAACTGATACGTGAAGTCATCAGCGCAGTACGACCGGATTCCGTCATTGTGATGATAGCGGTGACCCCTTTCAGGTGGTTAGCGGCATACATCGCTGACATGGCAATCGCTTCTTCAACGTTATCAAACTGCACGTCAAGGCGGTGTTTAGAAACATTGATGCTCGGGATCTTCTCAGCACCCAAACAGACGCGCGCCATAGCCGCGACGGTTTCAGCAGGGTACTGACCTGCTGCAGTTTCTGCAGAGAGCATAACGGCATCGGTACCGTCGAGGACGGCGTTAGCCACGTCCATCACTTCCGCACGGGTCGGCATTGGGTTGGTGATCATCGACTCCATCATCTGCGTGGCGGTAATGACCGCACGGTTCAGCTGACGTGCGCGGCGAATCAACGCTTTCTGAATACCTACCAGCTCAGGATCGCCAATTTCAACGCCCAGGTCGCCACGCGCCACCATCACCACGTCGGAGGCAAGGATGATGTCATCCATCGCATTCTGGTCGCAGACGGCTTCTGCACGTTCTACCTTGGCGACAATTTTCGCATCGCAGCCAGCGTCGCGCGCCAGACGGCGGGCATAGTTCAGATCTTCGCCGCAGCGCGGGAAGGAGACGGCCAGATAGTCAACGCTGATTTGCGCAGCGGTGACGATGTCGGCTTTGTCTTTTTCGGTCAGGGCTTCAGCAGAGAGACCGCCGCCCAGTTTGTTAATGCCCTTATTGTTGGACAGTGGGCCACCGACGGTAACTTCGGTGAAGACTTTCATGCCCTGGACTTCCAGCACTTTAAGCTGTACGCGACCGTCGTCGAGCAGCAGGATATCGCCCGGGACGACGTCAGCAGGCAGTCCTTTATAATCAATACCGACTTTTTCTTTGTCGCCTTCGCCTTTGCCGAGGTTGGCGTCTAACAGGAACTTGTCGCCAACGTTAAGAAATACTTTACCTTCTTTAAAGGTCGATACGCGGATTTTAGGTCCCTGCAGGTCACCCAAAATAGCTACATGACGTCCCAGTTTTGCGGCAATTTCACGGACCTTATCCGCCCGCAGTTTGTGATCTTCTGGAGAGCCGTGAGAAAAGTTCATACGTACGACGTTCGCACCCGCGGCGATAATCTTTTCAAGGTTATTATCGCGGTCAGTTGCCGGGCCTAACGTGGTAACGATTTTGGTTCTGCGAAGCCTTCTGGACATGTAATACTCCGTTGACTGAAACAACTTGGTGTTGCGTGAACATTAATCCGGTCGTTCTCAAATATTAACGGTAAATGAACGACCCGGATGATAAAAGGGTAGAACATTGTTATTGCTTTTAGCGGTCATCACTCTTGATGAGTAATTCTTTATCAAAACGCGATTCCTTGAGCGCTTCCTTGACACGCTTCAAGTTATCTCTAAATTTTGCCCCACGGCGCAAAGTAAATCCTGTAGCCAGCACATCTATCACGGTCAGTTGAGCAAGTCGAGAGACCATGGGCATATAAATGTCAGTATCTTCCGGTACATCGAGAGTAATTGCCAGCGTTGCTTCACGCGCCAGTGGCGTGCCGGGAGAGGTGAGGGCGATAACCATGGCGTCATTTTCCCGCGCCAACTGCGCCAGTTCCACCAGACTTTTGGTTCTTCCGGTATGAGAAATAAGCACAATGACGTCATCGTCGCTACAATTCATGCAACTCATGCGTTGCAGAACAATATCGTCGGAATAGATTACCGGTACGTTAAACCGGAAAAATTTATTCATTGCGTCATGCGCCACTGCGGCAGAAGAACCGAGGCCAAAGAAGGCAATTTTTTTCGCCTGAGTTAATAAATCTACTGCCCGGTTTACCGCTGCGTTATCCAGAGACTGGCGGACGTGGTCGAGGCTTGCCATCGCTGACTCGAAGATTTTCCCCGTGTAAGATTCTACGCTGTCATCCTCATCCACATTGCGATTAACATAAGGGGTGCCATTTGCCAGACTTTGCGCCAGATGCAGTTTAAAATCAGGGAAGCCGCGGGTATCCATGCTGCGACAGAAACGGTTCACCGTCGGTTCGCTGACATTGGCTTCCACAGCAAGTGTGGCGATGCTTGAATGGATTGCCCGCTCGGGAGAGGCAAGAATAATGTCGGCGACTTTACGCTCTGACTTGCTCAACTGTTCCAGTTTTAACTGGATTTTTTCCAGCATATTCATGATGTAGGTAGACTCATGGGTCATGGGCAAAAACGATTTCAATGATACGGAGAAACCGGGGCATAATTTCGTGTATAGATATTACCCCTGCTAATGCAGCAACGGGGCAAAATGGACAGAATAGTTGTTGTTTTTTTTCATTACATGATCGGAGTCGGGTTTTCTTACGTCTTCAGGGGTACGAAAAAAGACGACTTTTTTGTCCAATTTGCAACGGCAAACGCCCATAAAGCGACTGTTCGCGGTAACAGCACGGCTGGATAAGCGTTTACGGTTTCCGGATTCACGTAAAAGCAGTACAGTGCACTGTAATAAAATTACAACCAGTGTCTGGCAAAAGCACCAGGCACTTAATTGAGGAGAATGACATGGCGGTAACGCAAACAGCCCAGGCATGTGATCTGGTCATTTTCGGCGCGAAGGGCGACCTGGCGCGGCGGAAATTGCTGCCTTCCCTGTATCAACTGGAAAAGGCCGGCCAGATTAACCCGGAAACCCGTATCATTGGGGTAGGGCGTGCCGACTGGGACAAAGCAGCCTATACCAAGGTTGTGCGTGAAGCGCTCGAAACCTTCATGAAAGAAAAAATCGACGAAGGTTTGTGGGAGACTCTCAGCGGTCGTCTGGAGTTTTGTAATCTGGACGTCAATGACACCGCCGCGTTTAGCCGTCTGGGCGAAATGCTGGATCAAAAATCACGTACCACCATTAACTATTTCGCGATGCCGCCGAGCACCTTTGGCGCGATCTGCAAAGGCCTGGGTGAAGCAAAGCTGAATGCTAAACCAGCCCGTGTTGTGATGGAAAAACCGCTGGGTACGTCGCTGGCAACATCCCGTGAAATCAACGATCAGGTCGGCGAGTATTTCGAAGAGTGTCAGGTTTATCGTATCGACCACTATCTTGGCAAAGAGACGGTCCTGAACCTGCTGGCACTGCGTTTTGCCAACTCCCTGTTTGTGAACAACTGGGATAACCGCACTATCGATCACGTAGAAATTACCGTGGCGGAAGAAGTGGGTATTGAAGGCCGTTGGGGCTATTTTGACCAGGCAGGTCAAATGCGCGACATGATTCAGAACCACCTGCTGCAGATCCTGTGCATGATTGCGATGTCTCCGCCGTCCGATCTGAGCGCCGACAGCATTCGTGATGAAAAAGTGAAGGTACTGAAATCGCTGCGTCGTATCGATCGTTCGAACGTACGTGAAAAAACGGTTCGCGGTCAGTACACCGCGGGTTTTGCCCAGGGCAAAAAAGTGCCGGGGTATCTGGAAGAAGAAGGCGCGAACAAGAGCAGCAACACGGAAACGTTTGTGGCGATCCGTGTGGATATCGATAACTGGCGCTGGGCGGGAGTTCCGTTCTACCTGCGTACCGGTAAACGTTTACCGACGAAGTGCTCTGAAGTGGTGGTTTACTTCAAAACGCCTGAGCTGAATCTGTTCAGAGAATCCTGGCAGGATCTGCCGCAGAACAAGTTGACCATCCGTTTGCAGCCTGATGAAGGTGTCGATATCCAGGTATTGAACAAAGTGCCGGGTCTGGATCACAAGCATAATCTGCAAATTACCAAGCTTGATCTGAGCTATTCCGAAACCTTCAACCAGACGCACCTTGCCGACGCCTATGAGCGCCTGCTGCTCGAAACAATGCGCGGAATACAGGCGCTGTTTGTGCGTCGTGATGAAGTTGAAGAAGCATGGAAGTGGGTCGACTCAATTACCGAAGCCTGGGCGATGGACAACGACGCGCCGAAGCCGTATCAGGCAGGGACCTGGGGCCCGGTTGCTTCTGTGGCGATGATTACCCGAGATGGTCGTTCCTGGAACGAATTCGAGTAAAATATCACCTAGCCCATAGGTGTTATTTTACCGGTAACATGATCTAACACAGATTGTAGAATAATTTTTGCACTTTTAAGCTCCGCGTGGATTCACCCGCGGGGCTTTTTTTATTACACTGCCTGAAACGATTTTGCCCCTGAGCTACGGCCAACAAGCGATTCAGCTGTTTTTACCCAACTGAAACACATTGTTGATCCAACGCTCTGACAGATAAATTTTAGGAGCCTCTATGAATCCGAATTTGTTACGCGTAACACAACGTATCGTCGAACGTTCTCGTGACACACGTTCCGCCTATCTCGCCCGTATTGAACAAGCGAAATCAACTACCGTTCATCGCTCGCAACTGGCATGCGGTAACCTGGCGCATGGTTTTGCTGCGTGTCAGCCGGACGATAAGGCCTCGCTGAAAAGCATGCTGCGTAACAATATCGCGATCATTACCTCCTATAACGACATGCTTTCCGCGCATCAGCCGTATGAACACTATCCGGCCATCATTCGTAAAGCACTGCATGAAGCCAATGCAGTAGGCCAGGTTGCTGGCGGTGTACCTGCAATGTGCGACGGTGTGACCCAGGGACAAGATGGGATGGAGCTTTCTCTGCTCAGTCGTGAAGTGATTGCGATGTCTGCTGCAGTGGGCCTTTCCCACAACATGTTCGACGGCGCGTTGTTCCTCGGCGTGTGCGACAAAATTGTCCCGGGCCTGGTAATGGCTGCGCTGTCATTTGGTCATCTGCCGTCAATCTTTATTCCTTCCGGTCCGATGGCGAGCGGTCTGGCGAACAAAGAAAAAGTGCGTATCCGTCAGCTGTATGCTGAAGGTAAAGTCGATCGCATGGCGCTTCTTGAATCCGAGGCGGCGTCTTATCACGCTCCGGGTACCTGTACGTTCTACGGCACGGCGAACACTAACCAGATGGTAGTGGAGTTTATGGGTATGCAACTGCCTGGCTCCTCATTTGTACATCCTGATGCGCCGCTGCGTGAAGCGCTGACCGCGGCTGCAGCCCGTCAGGTAACACGCCTGACCGGCAATGGCAATGAATGGATGCCGATCGGTAAAATGATCGATGAAAAAGTGGTAGTGAACGGTATTGTGGCGCTGCTGGCGACCGGGGGCTCTACCAACCATACGATGCACCTGGTGGCTATGGCGCGTGCGGCCGGGATTCTGATTAACTGGGATGATTTCTCCGATCTGTCCGATATCGTGCCGCTGATGGCGCGTCTGTACCCGAATGGTCCGGCAGATATTAACCACTTCCAGGCGGCGGGTGGCGTGCCGGTGTTAATGCGTGAACTGCTCAATGCGGGTCTGCTACATGAAGATGTGAACACCGTTGCCGGATTCGGTTTATCCCGCTACACCATGGAACCGTGGCTTAACGAGGGTGAACTGGACTGGCGCGAAGGGGCAGCGAAGTCTCTGGACAGCAACGTGATCGCCACCTTTGACCAACCATTCTCCCACCACGGCGGCACCAAAGTGCTGAGCGGTAACCTTGGGCGTGCGGTGATGAAAACGTCGGCGGTACCGGTAGAAAACCAGATTATTGAAGCGCCGGCAGTTGTCTTTGAAAGTCAGCATGATGTGTTACCCGCGTTCGATGCCGGTCTGCTTGACCGGGATTGCGTGGTGGTTGTGCGCCATCAGGGACCAAAAGCGAACGGAATGCCAGAATTACATAAACTCATGCCGCCACTTGGTGTATTATTGGACCGTTGTTTCAAAATTGCGTTAGTTACCGATGGACGACTTTCAGGTGCTTCAGGTAAAGTGCCTTCAGCAATCCATGTAACCCCCGAAGCCTATGATGGCGGGCTGCTGGCAAAAGTACGCGATGGCGACATCATTCGTGTGAATGGACAGACAGGTGAATTGACGCTGCTGGTTGATGAAGAGGAACTTGCCTCCCGTCAGCCACACATTCCTGATCTCAGCGCATCGCGCGTGGGTACGGGACGTGAAATGTTCAGCGCGTTGCGTGAAAAGCTGTCCGGTGCGGAGCAGGGCGCAACCTGTATCACTTTTTAAGACTTATTTTGTAATCAGGCGAGAGAAAACTCTGATGAAAAACTGGAAGACAAGTGCAGAAGCAATCCTGACCACTGGCCCGGTTGTACCGGTTATCGTGGTTAATAAACTGGAACACGCGGTGCCAATGGCAAAAGCGCTGGTTGCAGGGGGCGTGCGTGTTCTGGAAGTGACCTTACGTACCGCATGTGCGATGGATGCCATTCGCGCGATCGCAAAAGAAGTTCCCGACGCTATCGTTGGTGCGGGTACCGTACTGAATCCACAGCAACTGGCTGAAGTCACTGAAGCGGGTGCGCAGTTTGCTATCAGCCCGGGCCTGACCGAGCCGCTGTTGAAAGCTGCAACTGAAGGCACTATTCCGCTGATCCCAGGCATCAGCACCGTTTCTGAACTGATGCTGGGTATGGACTACGGTTTGAAAGAGTTCAAATTCTTCCCGGCGGAAGCCAACGGCGGAACTAAAGCGCTGCAGGCAATTGCGGGTCCGTTCTCTCAGGTCCGTTTCTGCCCAACCGGCGGTATCTCTCCGGCGAACTACCGTGATTACCTGGCACTGAAAAGCGTGCTGTGCATCGGTGGTTCCTGGCTGGTTCCGGCAGATGCCCTGGAAGCTGGCGATTACGCACGCATTACCAAGCTGGCTCGTGAAGCAGTCGAAGGCGCGAAGCTGTAATTGCGTAAAATGCCCGGTAATCATTACCGGGCCTGCGAGTCTAAAACGGGCCATCTGGCCCGTTTTTTATCCTGCGACTTTCACCTGTGCCGCCGCGTCTTTCGCGCGTGTCACTGCGTCTTCAATACTCTGCGCTGTGGCCAGCACAACGCCCATACGACGGCTCCCGTCGATGTCCGGCTTGCCGAAGAATCTGACTTGCATACCTGTGCCCACAGCGGCCTGTACGTTATCAAACGTGACATTCTGGCTGGTAAGCTGCGGCAGAATAACGGCGGAAGCAGAAGGCCCATACTGACGGATTGCGCCAACCGGCAGACCGAGAAATGCGCGTACATGCAGGGCAAACTCAGACAGATCCTGCGAAATCAAGGTCACCATACCCGTGTCGTGAGGGCGAGGGGAAACTTCGCTGAAAATGACCTCATCACCGCAGACAAATAGCTCTACCCCAAACAGACCGTGGCCGCCCAGCGCCAGCACCACCTTACGGGCAATCTCCTGCGCTCGAGCCAGCGCCAGTTCACCCATCTGCTGCGGCTGCCAGGATTCGCGATAATCGCCATCTTCCTGACGATGTCCTACCGGTGCGCAGAAATGTACGCCATCAACGGCGCTGACGGTAAGCAGGGTGATTTCAAAATCAAAATTCACTACGCCTTCGACGATAACGCGTCCGGCACCTGCTCGGCCGCCTTGTTGAGCATAATTCCAGGCTTCAGTGAGTCGATCGGCGGAACGAATAAAGCTCTGTCCCTTACCGGAGGAACTCATTACCGGCTTCACGATGCAGGGATAGCCGATTTCGGCGACGGCCTCGCGAAAGCGGGCTTCGCTGTCAGCAAAGCGGTAAGAAGAGGTCGGTAGAGATAATTCTTCGGCGGCGAGACGACGGATTCCTTCGCGGTTCATGGTCAACTGCGTCGCTCGGGCGCACGGCACGATGTTGTGACCGTCTTGTTCCAGTTTTACCAGCATATCCGTGGCAATCGCCTCTATTTCCGGCACGATATAATGTGGTTTTTCACGCTCGACGAGCTGGCGTAAAGCATCGCCATCCAGCATGTTGATTACGTATGAGCGATGGGCAACGTGCATGGCTGGCGCGTCGGGGTAACGATCCACGGCAATGACTTCCACACCCAGGCGTTGGCATTCAATCGCTACCTCTTTACCCAGTTCACCTGAACCTAATAACATCACTCGCGTTGCTGCGGGACGCAGCGCTGTGCCTAATAACGTCATAAATTAATCCCCTGTTTTATCTGGGCGCAGTATATACGAAAACGTTTGCGTCTGTCTTTATTACCAGGTTGATTTCAAGGCGCAAAAAGAATATACTGTACATAAATACAGGTAATTTAAGAGGCTGCAAAAATGGCGGTTGAAGTTAAATACGTAGTCATTCGGGAAGGTGAGGAAAAAATGTCGTTTACCAGCAAAAAGGAAGCCGATGCGTATGACAAAATGCTTGATACAGCAGATTTGCTCGACACATGGCTGGAGCAATCGCCGGTAGCGCTGGAAGACGAGCAGCGCGAAGCGCTTTCCCTGTGGCTGGCTGAGCAGAAAGATGTGCTGAGCGCCATTCTGAAAAACGGCAAGCTGCCCTCTCCGCAGGCGGTCGAAAACGATGCGCACGCTGAGGATGATACTCAGGCTGCCTGAAACGACTTGCGCTCCTGACGTTTTGTACCATGCTTTTCCCTGAATCATTGTGCAATCCCTGACGTCTTTTCACGTTGCAACAGGCAACCTGAAGGACGAAGGGGAGATTAAGGAGAAAAGAATGTATAAAAAAAGAGCGTTGTTGAGCCTGCTGTTGTTATCTGCCAGCGTATCTGTATTTGCGGCAAATATGGAAAGCAAGAAAGTTCAGTTCCCCAAGTGCGAAGGACTGAATGCTGACGGTATCGCGGCGAGCGTGAAACGTGATTATCAGCAAAATCGCATCGCGCGCTGGGCTGACGATCAAAAACGCGTCGGGCAAGCCGATCCTGTCGCCTGGGTCAACACGCCTGATATTACGGGTAAAGATGGGAAATGGTCAGTTCCCCTCACGGTTCGCGGTAAAAGCGCGGATATTCACTACCAGGTAAAAGTCGACTGCAAAGCCGGAACGGCGGAGTATCAGTCGCAGTAACGAAGGCAGAAGGTATTTGCACTTCTTTTGATGACCTGAACACTTCCTGACATCCCCTCGGGTACGCTTTGATGATTATTCGTCTGTACTTGAGGGGCAACATGGCTAACTGGCTGAATCAACTTCAATCTCTTCTTGGGCAAAAAGGATCTTCCGCGTCATCTTCTGGTGAGCAAGGGCTGAGTAAACTTCTGGTTCCCGGCGCGTTAGGCGGTCTGGCAGGATTACTGGTTGCCAACAAATCTTCACGTAAGTTACTGAGTAAATACGGCACCAGCGCGCTTCTGGTGGGCGGCGGTGCGGTTGCCGGTACCGTGTTATGGAACAAATACAAGGATAAGGTTCGCGCGGCGCATCAGGGTGAGCCGCAGTTCGGTGCACAAAGCTCGCCGCTGGATGAGCGAACCGAACGACTGATCCTGGCGCTGGTTTTTGCGGCGAAAAGCGATGGTCATATTGATGCCAAAGAACGTACCGCCATTGAGCAGCAACTTCGTGAAGCAGGCGTGGAAGAGCAGGGACGCGTTCTGATCGAACGCGCCATTGAACAACCGTTAGATCCTCAGCGCCTGGCACAAGGGATCCGCAACGAAGAAGAGGCGCTGGAAATATACTTCCTGAGCTGTGCGGCGATTGATATCGACCACTTTATGGAGCGTAGCTATCTGAACGCGCTGGGCGATGCGTTGAAGATCCCGCAGGATGTTCGTGAAGGCATTGAACAGGATCTCAAGGAACAAAAACAGGCTTTACCAGGTTAATTACTTACCGTTAAGGCGCATGTTTCGCTTGCATCATTGCTGTCTTTTGCCACCCTTATAGGATGTTTAAGCAAAAGAACAATGACATGCTACCAAAAGCTTCTCGTATTCCCCACGCCATGACGAATCATGGCGATACCCGCGTTGATAATTATTACTGGCTGCGAGATGACACCCGCTCGCAGCCAGAAGTGCTGGATTATCTGCAACAAGAAAATGCGTATGGCCGCCAGATCATGGCCTCGCAGCAGGCATTGCAGGATCGCGTCCTGAAAGAGATTATCGACCGTATCCCGCCTCAGGATGCTTCCGCCCCCTATGTGAAGAATGGTTATCGCTACCGGCATATTTATGAACCGGGGTGCGAATATGCCATTTATCAACGTCAGTCTGCCTTCAGTGAAGAGTGGGATGAATGGGACACCTTGCTGGATGGTAACCAGCGCGCGGCCCACAGTGAGTTTTATACGCTGGGGGGACTGGCGATATCTCCGGATAACACCATCATGGCGTTGGCCGAAGATTATCTCTCTCGTCGGCAATATGGCGTGCGTTTTCGCAATCTGCAAAGCGGCAACTGGTATCCGGAAGTGCTGGAAAACGTTGAAGCGGATCTGGTCTGGGCGAATGACTCGCAAACCTTCTATTACGTGCGCAAACACGCAACGACGCTGCTCCCGTATCAAGTGTGGCGGCATACCGTCGGCTCGCCGTCATCACTGGATGAGCTGGTGTATGAAGAAGCCGATGACATGTTTTATGTCAGTCTGCATAAAACGACCTCGTTACATTATGTAGTTATTCATATCGCCAGCGCGACCACCAGTGAGGTTTTGCTGCTTGACGCAGAACTGGCGGATGCCGAGCCGTTAGTCTTTTTAGCGCGACGCAAAGATCACGAGTATAGTCTCGATCACTATCAGCATACGTTTTATCTGCGTTCCAATTGTCAGGGTAAAAATTTCGGCCTGTACCGTACCCGTGTGCGTGATGAACAAGCCTGGGAGACGCTGATCCCGCCGCGCGACAGCGTCATGTTGGAGGGCTTTACGCTGTTCACAGACTGGCTGGTGGTGGAAGAGCGTCAGCGGGGCTTAACCAGCCTGCGACAGATTAATCGTAAAACGCGCGAAGTGGTCGGTATCGCTTTTGATGATCCGGCGTATGTGACATGGCTTGCCTATAATCCAGAACCTGAGACATCGCGTCTGCGTTATGGCTATTCCTCCATGACCACACCGGACACGCTGTTTGAACTGGATATGGACACCGGAGAGCGTCGCGTACTCAAACAGACGGAGGTCCCAGGGTTTGATGCGGTGAACTACCGTAGCGAACACGTCTGGATCACCGCGCGTGATGGCACCGAGGTTCCGGTTTCGCTGGTTTACCATCAAAAGTATTTCCTGAAAGGGAAAAACCCGTTACTGGTCTACGGCTATGGCTCGTATGGCGCCAGCATGGACGCCGATTTCAGCAGCAGCCGCTTGAGCTTACTGGATCGCGGCTTTGTTTATGCCATTGCTCATGTGCGTGGCGGCGGCGAGTTAGGACAGCAGTGGTACGAAGACGGTAAGTTTCTGCTCAAGAAAAATACCTTCAATGACTACCTTGACGTCTGCGACGCGCTGCTAAAAATGGGTTATGGCGCGCCTTCGCTGTGTTATGGCATGGGGGGGAGCGCCGGAGGAATGTTAATGGGTGTTGCCATTAATGAGCGCCCGGAACTCTTCCATGGCGTCATTGCGCAGGTGCCTTTTGTCGATGTGGTGACCACGATGCTGGATGAGTCCATTCCCCTGACGACCGGTGAGTTTGAAGAGTGGGGGAATCCGCAGGACGAAGAGTATTACACCTACATGAAAAGCTACAGCCCGTATGACAATGTTACAGCGCAAGATTATCCTCATCTGCTGGTTACGACGGGATTACACGACTCCCAGGTGCAATACTGGGAACCGGCAAAATGGGTGGCAAAACTGCGCGAGCTGAAAACGGACGATCGTCTGCTGTTACTCTGCACAGATATGGATTCCGGGCATGGCGGAAAATCCGGGCGTTTTAAATCATACGAAGGCGTGGCCCTGGAATACGCGTTTTTGATCGGACTGGCGCAGGGGACACTGCCTGGGCAGGCGTCTGCTCAGGCGTTATCCAGATAGTGCTTCAGCGTTAAGCGCAGCTCCGGGCTCATACTGTCGAGGTTATTAAATAACCAGCGCAGATAGCCCGGATCGCGTTCAGCCACTTCTGATACAGGTTTTCCGCGATACTTGCCGAAAGTGAAAGTAGTAAGTAACGCAGGACGGCCGGTAATATCGACCATCTGTTCTGCTGACCAGCCTGACGTTTGTATGATGTCGATCAGCAGTGCCGCGGTGATGTAGCAGTCGTACAGGGCACGGTGATGATGCAGGCCAGCTGGCGTCTGCACGCTCAGCTTGCGCGATTTATACAGCGCCATGTTGCTGTATTTGATTCCTGGCCACAAACGACGGGAGAGTTTCATGGTGCAAATCCACTCCCCGGGCATGTCGGGTAATACGCGGCGATCAAAACTTGCATTGTGCGCCACGTACCATTCACTGCCGTAATATTGTGGGATGACATCTTCAATCCATGGCTTATCGGCCACCATCGCTTCCGTAATGCGATGAATTGCCATCGCCTGAGGGCTGATGGGGCGGTCAGGACGCACCAGGTGGCTCATGGGATTGACTATTTTTCCGTCAACCACATCGACAGAAGCAATCTCAACAATGCCTCCCTGCAGACCACAGGTTTCTGTATCTATTATGCGCAACATGCCATGCTCCTGACCCAAAACGATTAGCGTAAAGGAATGATATCACCTTGCCAACCCCGTGGCGTGCGTTGACCGGTTAAGAGTAAGGAACCGCTGTCTGCGCGAACAATCAATCGACCTTGCTCATCCCATAACGCGCTGCTGCCACGCGCATTTGCCATTAATACCGCAATGGCAAATTTATGCGAGAAACTCTGTAGACGAGATGTGGAGGAGAGCAATTCGGGCTCACTGACAGACTGACTGCTGGTGAATAGCGAGTACGCCGGGTCGATATCGATACCTTCCGGCTGGCTATCCACAACGCTGATGGCATTTTGCTGTCTGGCGATACAGGCCCCGTGGCTCTGATGAAACATTAAGGGGGAGGTCATCCAGGGAGAGAAAAGCGCGATACCTTTTACGAACCGATTGTTATGTTCTACCGATAGCCCCGCAATAATCGTCATGCGATAAGTCACGGCTGCATGCGCGATAGGTTCTAACAACGCTTCATCGGGTGGGGCAGGGAGCGCGTCATTCTCATCAACACAACCCAACAGGGAAAGGGAGGGGAAAACCAGCAATTCACATTGGCATTGAGCGGCTGCCTGAATGAATTGCAGGTGATGCGCGACATGTTCGGTAACTGAGGTTTGAAGAGGTTCGTACTGTGCTGCTGCGATTTTCCAGTGCGACATAATGATTTCCTTTTCATAGTGTCTACAACCATCTTTAAAGTATAGATTAAGAATATACTTATACTGTAGCAGGCATCATGTAAGGAATCGTAACGTAATATAAGTTTTATTTAACTTTAGGCTCGTAGGGTAAACGTGAAAGGGAAACAGATGCCAGACGGTGCGCGATCAGTCTTTCCCGAAACCAGTCGCGTAAATGTTCGGGCTGTTCACGCTCAACGACTTCGGCAACAACCGGCATGTTGTATCGCTCCTTAAATGCGACACCCGCCGCGGCCAGGTCAACATTGACCTTATCCATTTCAGCTTGCTCAAGTTTGGCCAGATTGATGTTCATGGGCTTCTCCTTTTCTCTGTCTTTCGGCGCGCAAAGTTACTAAGAGTGTGCATTAATGGCAAGACCGAAATGATGATTCTCGACTCGATCATTGTAGAAGGTTATTCTCTATAGATTAGACATAACAAAAAGGAATAGTTGAAATGGCTTCATCTGCATCTATGCTTCGTAACGCTCTCATCGTACTCGCCAGCGTTCTGGCAACTCCCGCCGCTCTGGCTCATGCTCACCTGACAAAACAAAGCCCGGCGGCTAATGCCGATGTTGCGGTATCTCCTCAGGCGTTGACGCTGAATTTCTCTGAAGGTGTCGAGCCGGGATTCAGCGGCGCAACGCTGACAGGCCCAAACAAAGAACAGATCAAAACGGGCAAGGCATCACGCAGTGAACAGGACAAAACACAACTGATTATTCCGCTTGCTCAAACGCTTGAGGCCGGAAAATATACTGTCGACTGGCACGTCGTCTCCGTGGATGGCCATAAGACAAAGGGGCAATATACCTTTAGCGTGAAATAACCAATGCTGGAATTTACCTGGGTTGCACTACGGTTTATCCATTTTACCACGTTGATGCTGGTGTTTGGCTGTGCGCTCTACGGCGCATGGCTGGCTCCCGTTTCGGTTCGTCGTTTAATGATGCGTCGTTTTTTGCGTCTGCAACGACATGCCGCAGCGTGGAGCTTCATTAGCGCGACGCTGATGCTGGCGATCCAGGGTGGTTTAATGGGCTCAGGCTGGCGGGATGTTATTTCTAGTGACATATGGGGCGCCGTGTTGCAAACGCAGTTTGGCGGCGTGTGGTTATGGCAGATTATCCTCGCACTGGTCACGCTGGTGGTGGTAATTATAGTACCGCGCAGCATGCCGCGACGGCTGTTAATGCTGACGATTGCGCAGTTTATTTTGCTGGCTGGCGTCGGACACGCGACGCTGCATAGCGGTATCGCAGGGGCAATCCAGCAGGTTAACCACGCCTTGCATTTGGTATGCGCTGCCGCCTGGTTCGGTGGTTTGCTGCCCGTACTTTACTGTATGCAAATGGCGCAAGGCCGCTGGCGGGAACAGGCCATCAATACTATGATGCGTTTCTCCCGCTACGGGCATCTTTTCGTTATCGGAGTTTTACTTACCGGTATCATGAATGCGCTGTTTATTGTTGGTTTTTCTGTTCCCTGGCACATGGCTTACGGGCAACTGCTTTTGTTAAAAGGTGCTCTGGTGATGCTAATGGTGGCGATTGCGCTGGTGAATCGGTATGTTCTGGTACCACGCATGCGGCAGGATAACCGCAGTATGACACTCTATTTTGTTTGGATGACTAAGCTGGAATGGGGAATTGGGGCCGTTGTGCTGGCGATTGTCAGCCTGTTTGCAACCCTCGAACCTTTCTGATTGATGGATTGGCAAAACGCATGAAAAAAATCATTATCTCGTTATTAATACTGGCAAGTTCAGGGGCCGCGCTGGCTGCGCCACAGGTCATCACCGTCAGCCGTTTTGAGGTTGGCAAAGATAAGTGGGCGTTTAATCGGGAAGAGGTGATGCTGACCTGCCGTCCGGGTAACGCGCTGTATGTCATCAATCCCAGTACGCTGGTGCAATACCCATTGAATGATGTTGCCAGACAGCAGGTAGAGAGCGGGAAAACTACGGCGAAGCCGATCGAGATTATCCAGATTGACGACCCGGCGAAACCGGGTGAAAAAATGAGCCTCGCACCGTTTGTGGAGCGTGCAGAAAAGCTCTGCTAATTGTCAGATGTAGCGTTCTGATTTCCAATAAAAAACCGCAAGGCTCTCTCAGGAGAACTTGCGGTTTTTACGTTTGGATGTGTGACAATCGTCCTTTTTTTCAGGCCACTTTAGTCGCGGACTGGAAAACCTGGCGCTGTCATCTATTCTTAAATGGCAGGGTAACTTAGCCTGCATTAATGCCAACTTTTAGCGCACGGCTCTCTCCCAAGAGCCATTTCCCTGGACCGAATACAGGAATCGTATTCGGTCTCTTTTTATATTCTTGTTTTCGTTGGGTTTTTTCGGTGCTTTCACGAAATTCCACGAAAATTACTCGAAATTTCCATATCCTGTCTAAACCATAACATATTCTGCACCACGTGCGTCCAGGTATTTTTTGGTCATTGTTAAATTTTTATGCCCCAGCAGCCTCTGTGCGAAATCCTCTCCGCGCTCCCTTTCATAGAGTCTACTCGCCAAACTCCTGATTTCATGGAACGGAGGAGGGTTGGGGCCAAACTTTAACTCTGTAGAATCCCTGATATCGGAAAACGCTTGAGTGATTCCGTCCGGAGTTAACGGACCTGGCTTCCTACCGCCACGCCTTACCGAAGAATAAATCATGAAGTCTGACGGGTTGTTTTTACGACAACGGTCGATAACATCCTGCAGTACCAAATCAGCAGAGTCCAGTCGCAAATCAAGTGGCAACGCCAATTTGTGACCTGTCTTTTCCTGCGTGACAAACAACCTTCCATCCCTGATATCGCTGAATCTGAACAACGATACGTCCTCTCTTCTTTGTCCGGTGACAAGTGCAAGGTCACATGCATTTGCAGCCCATTCGGAATGGGTTGTTGCGGCATCTCTTATTATCTCAAACTGTTCAAGCAAAAGACGCTCACGCTTCACTTTTGGTGTCGGCGTTCTTGTCGGCTCTGCCGGGTTCCTTTCAATATGCCCTTCGACAATCGCTTCCCTGAAAATATCCAACAACACCGAACGCAGTCCGGAGGCCATGCTCTTCTTGTCACAGAGTATGTAACTCTCAAGAAAAGAAGATACGTCCTTCGTGCTGACAGCAGATAGCGGCATACGTCCGAATTCATCACTGATAGTGGCGATCTGGTTACGCCTGACCTTCATCGTGTTGGGCTTCAATTCTCTTCGCTCAAGAATTACTTCGTAACGCTCAAGCCACGCTTTCACCGTAAATGTGGGTGTTTCCTTTATGCGGTCCAGCAGCGCTGACGGAAGGTAATTCTGTTCGATGTAGTTATTGGCTTCGATGGCCTGAGAAATGGCGTCCTTTCTGTCGATCCGGCCAAGAGATAACTCTTGACCGGTAATCGGGTTTCGCCAGCTATAAAGCCTGTCTCTTTTACGATAGGTCAGGTTACGGGGCAGGTTAGCGTCGTAACGAACTGGCCTTTTCGCCATGAGTCAGTCTCTCCAGTAGAGTGCCGCCAGTTGGCAGCGCTAGGTGTTTTGCTTTGTGACGAAGGTTCTTTTTGCTCGGATCCACATAGATGGCGTCAGGCTGAACCTTATATTCTTTGCCGTGAAGCTCCGGGGCAGGGAAAATGCGCCCCTCCCGCGCCCAGCGGCGAAGTGTTGAAAGAGACGGAGGGGTTGAATAAGTTGAATTCGCCCATTCCAGCAGATTAAGAAGCTTGGCCATACTACCTCCGGCTTCCGGCAACTTATTATAGAGCTGCCGGAAAACTGTTAATGAAATATCGTTATCAACTCACCTGACCTGGCAGCGCGCGCAACCGGCGCATACCTGTCATTGCCGTGGCCACGTAGCTCGCCTTACGGTTAACTACCTCAACCCAGACCTTTACGCCTTCAACTCTCACCGTGTACGTCTCTTTCATCTTGCTGCGGCCATAGTCGCCGTAACGTTCTGCATGAGTGGCCAGTGCTATGTCGCATGCCTGACGCGCTAATGGGGATTGCTGATTGGCTCGGTTAATCAGTCGCATTACATCTCCTCAGTGGGAGGGCGAAGCCTCCCGCCTCCCTTAGGCCACGTATTCCGGTTTCATATCCGCCAGGATGATGCTGAACTGATCGTGCAGCTCGTCGCCCAGATGACGTTTCGCCGTTGCAAGAGCTCGCTCAACTTCCCCAAACCGTTCAGCTGCATCCGGTGCGTCCGGAGACGGTAGGGAGTTGATCGCGGCTTCAACCTTGTTACGTGAATCAACCAAGTAATAGCGTTTCACTGCCTTATTCTTCAGCTCGGTGAACAGGGCAGATCCGAGCGTGGCCTTCGCGCTTTCGATATCAGCGCGCAGTGCTTTTGCACTATCAACATCCTGAGCGGCATCGATGCGTTCGCGGAAATCATCAGCCAGTGAGTCGATATTTACCGATGATTCCTGTGCGCTCTGCGTGGTTGTGACGGTGTCACATGCTATTTCAGCAGCGCTCATTCGTTGGATTGGTGCAGGGTTAATTTCGCGCTCTGTTCGTTGTTCCAGATCTTCTCTGTCATAAACACCCATTGTGACTTCAGGGCAGTAAGTCCTCGCCCAATACTTGACGGCCAAATAACCTATTTGCTGTTTAGGTGCGGTTTTCCACAAAGGGGAATTTCGCGTAGTAATATCAGCAAGGTAAATTGGCTCTCCCCAGGTCACCTCTGTCTCGCCTCGAAGGACTGCTCCGACGCGAACAAACAAACCTGATTCATCACGCCCGTCTTTTTTGCCAACAATTTTTTCCCACTCGCCGCCGTACTCGTATTTAAAGCGCCCGTGTACAACTTTGGAGCTGGTGATTAAAGCGTTGTAAAGCTGTGCTTCATAACCCAGAGCCCCGTTAACTAGGTGTGTTTTCTGTCCTACAACAAATGGGTCCATACCCCAACGAGCGGCCTGCATGATTATTGCTAGGCAATCAGAAGGTCTTCCCTGTAGATGTTTCGGTACTGTCGCTACGCCCTGAGACATCACCTCTGCTAGCTTCATCATGCGATCCATGACGTCGATATTCAGAAGCAGGGATGTGTTATTCATCGTGTTAGGTTCGTTATGTTCAATAACTGCAACGTTGGTCTTTTCCATCATCATTCCCCTTATACCTGAGTGCGCAGCGCTTCAAGGCGGCGCAGGTCGAAGTCGTTCAGTTCGTCGGTGTAATCAGCAGTGATCGGCGCTGGCCATTCACCAGTATCAAAACCGGTAGCGATGGCGCGCATCGCCTTGCGGTACTCCAACATGCCCAGTTCCAGTAGTTCTGCGGATGCCTCGATGATGGCGATCCAGTGGTAGTTCTCGTCTTTGTTGACGAAAATCCAGAAGAACTGGTCCAGTGCTGCGGTCTCGCAATACATAGCCGCGCTCAGGTGGTAGTCACGATCGATGATTTCCCGGTGCAGTTTGGCGCGAAGACCCTCCTGCTTAACGTTCCACATACTGATGGTTTTCAGGTCGGCACCGATGCGCACACCGTCCAGGTCGATTTCCAGATCCGGACGTACACGGACTTCCAGCCCGGTTTCGTCGTCGAATCCGAAATAACTAACCTCAACAGCGCGGCTCGGGTGTGTCAGTAGCTTGCCGGCGGTGGGGTGCTGGAGCAGAGCTTTCTGAATGTTCAGCGCGGTACTAAGTTGCTGGCGGGTTACCAGCACTTTCCCTTGCGGGTTCTCGCGCCACGCATCCAGCAGTTCGTCGGCGAAGACGGCGTCCGGATTAACAGACTTCACTGCCTGTATCAGATCTGCTTTAGTACCGGACACTTTCAGCTGTTGGGGTTTCTGCGCTTCCTGTGCAACCAGGTCAGGATTGATGATTACCAACTGCTCGAGTAACGCATCACGGCTACCGCTGGTTTTCAACTGTGCAGGCAGAGTGGCGTTGTATTCCTTGATGCAGGCTTTCATCGCCGCTGCGGTCTGTTTCTGATCCGCTTCGATACGCTGGTACTCTTCGGGCAGCGACATATAACTCTGGCCGGTTTCTTCCAGCGACCCGCCGAGCGGCAGTTGTACTGGCAGCGTGGCGTTGTATTCTTCTAGCAAAGCTTTGATATCGTCTGCGCTCAGTTGCGCTGGCAGGTTGGCGTTGTACTCATCAATAAACGCGCGGATAGTTGCCGTGGTGGTAAATGCGCCTTCCGGGATTACGGGTTCAACGCTAAATTCTTCATCGAGCTGCTCTGGCTGCAACGCCAGTGCATGCACCAGGTTACCCATATCCAGAACAGGAGAGCGTTCTTTGATAATGGTTTTCTCTACGTGGCGCGCATTGAAGTACATCAGCGACACACGCGCATCTTTCACCTGGGTAGAGCTGATACCGTTGGCTGCGTGATAAACCTCGTTCGGCAGACCTTCGTAGCGACCTGGCTCGAAGTAAGCGGGGTAAACAACAGCTGGTTCGTCAGATTGGGCATCTGGCTCGGTTTGATTCACTTTTTGGGCGTTTTGATGCGCAGATTCATCATTCTGATGCGCGTTTTCTGGTTTTTGTTTCACATCGGCTTGCTGGCCGGTATGTGACTCTTCACCAGTTTCCAGACTGCTTTCGCCTGACTGCACTTCATCACCAGTCTGTTCTTCATCACTGACAGTTTCTTCCATCTGCACATGACTGGTGGTGTCCTCATTAACTGGTGAGCGGTCATCTGTATGTGTTTGTTGATCACCCATCAGGCCATCGATGGAGAATACGCCGTTGCCCATGTTGGCGATTTGTGGCTGTTCGTCAGCGGCCTGCTTATTAATTTCGTTTTCCCAGCTTTCTTCCGGCTTATGCCTGGCTGCTGCCAGCATTTCTGTTGTTGGGTGCTCGTGGTCGGTTTCCGTTAGGTTCGCGTTGATATAACCAGATAGACGGTCTGGATTAAGGTAATAAGAAGGATGCGCGCTACGTATCAGCGCAAAAATCGCAGCGCGGGAATAATCTAGGATACCTGCGCGTTTGCGCAGGGCTGAGGACCACTCTTTGAATGGACTATCTTTGGCTAGTACCATAGCTTTTGCTGGGCGGAAGGCTTCACCGGGAATATCGTAGATGTTGAAATCCATCGACAGAGTGGCGAGAGCAATTTCTATATCCAGATTATCCAAAGAATGGGTAAGTTTAGGATTGCGATCGGTCTTATTTCCACCGCCAGCATTGGTTTTGACGTCAGTGCGTTGAATCTGCGCAACACGATTACCTTTCTGCCATTCCTTGACCAGCAGGCCGCGATCGATGTAATCAGTTTTGAACCACACCGTCAGGAACTGGATAACTGTTGCCAGCTCCGTTTTTTTACCGTCGACAGGGAAGACAGTCATAACAGCATTCACGACTTTATGAATATCGTGCTCAATGGCTTTTTTGAATGCTTCCACATTCTCAGCAGCCAGCAACAGGTTCTGGATGTACGTGTCATCAGTGTCCATCTCAAGGCGGACAATCTCGTTTTTCTGCCCAGCGTCGATGTGATAGAGATATTCACCTTCACCGATGAACTGAGCCAGTACGCGCTGGCGGAATGGCAGGGTGGCTACGACGATCAGGTTCGGCTGCTCTGACTGCTGAGACTCTTCTGCATGGCCGGTTTCACCATCAACGACATTGTCATCAGCCAGGTGTTTTTCTTCCTGCACCACATCATCAGCTTTCAGTTTCAGATTCCAGGTGCGCTGGTCTTCGGCCAGTTCGTAACGATCGCACCAGGTGAAATCAACTTCACCTTCTTCCGGAAGGTCATCAACAACCGGGAAGTCAGTGCGAATTGGCTTGGCGTACTCCTTACCACGGCCAGTTTCGATGCCAGCGTCTTCCAGAGCAACGTCCAGCATCAGGTTGGCGCGAGCCTCAGTTTTTGCAGTGAACCAGACAAAAGCATCAGGCTTTCCCGACTTTTGTGTGGCTTTAACTACATATGGAAATTCCATGTGAGATCCTCATTTTTGGGTGTTAGAATCCCCGGACCATTGATAGCGCCCATTGGGTTAACTTTGGTTTTAATGTTGTTTCCGGTGTAACTTTGGTCGGTGCCACCGGACGTAGATCCCGCCTTGCGCGGGGTGTACGTTAGCCTTCGTGAGCCATCTGGTCGTGCGAAGCGCAACGTCTGGAACAGTACTCTTTCTCTTTGCGCGCCAGCAGTGAGCCGTTGCGATAGAGAAGGGTACTTTTGATTACTTCTTCCGGTTTAACCGGCTTGCTGCAATAACCGCATTTCTTGTCTTGCATGACACTCTCCGTTAATGGCTGAGGCCATTCCCCAGACCGTTCAGATAAACTTCAACCAGCAAATCCCTGGTGTAAGTCATCTCAACGCCGCGATGCAGATACAAACGACCACGAGCATTAGCTGATGCCGTCCAGGTTGAATCCTTGTGTTTGACGAGCATTCCCGGCTGAACTGCGCCGCGGTTTACCGTCTGTGTACCGTAGTGCTGATGAACCATGATGTTCTCCACTATTGCTGAGTGAACTTCGCTGGTGATGCCGTGGTGCTGATCTTCACAGTTGAGCGTTTTAACTCTGCAGTTCACCACCGCGAAATTCACTCTTATGTGCCTGTTTGTTATCCCTGTTAGGCTTCAGGGTTCCTTGCTTTCCACAGTCAAAGGAATTCGGTACTCTGTCATTTCCACAGTCAAAACAAGGAAATGTCATGAAATTCAAACTCATCTCAGGCAATCGCACGATTGATTCAGTTGCCTACGATTTGGCGCTTTCGATTGCCTCAAAAGAAACTTCAACAACCACTCCGGCCTTAGTGTTGGCGAAGGTCATGGAGCTGATGCCTGAATGCATCAAGCTTGTTTCCGAAAAAGCTTCCGAAGAAAGCAAGCTGAAGACCGGTAAAGTTCGGCCGCTAGTCCTTTAAGAGATCGGCCATATAGCTCGGTCATAACATCTTCCAGCGAGCCGCTTGCATAAATTGAGTGGCCGCTGTTCAAAACAATTCTCACCACCTCACCGCCCGCCCCACTATCGTAGGATTCAAGGTAGGTAACGCTTCTACTGTGAATCACAACAACATGATCATCATCGCCAGTTATTGTTGTGAATCGAAATTTACCTCTCATGGGTCCTCTCCTCATTTGCCCTTGTCGCCAGGCTGGCGGAACGTTGTTGAACCTTATGCGCTTAGTGTTTCGCGATGAGGTGATAATAGCAATGGCTATCAGTCATATCAATACGTATTGCTATTTAATGAATGCAATTGCTATTAAAATGTTGATAGCGAAAGGAATTTATTTTTAATGCGGTCGCATGTTATGCTCAAAAAAACATCAAGACGGGGTGGCTGAATGGAATTAAATGAAGAAAGAGTGAACATGATGGCTCATGCCGCAGGGCGGGCGGTAATGGAGTTAGCGCTGGCGGATTTACCTGTTACTCAGCAGACCATCATTGACAAGCTAGAGCAATATCGCAAAGAAACTGGGAATGTTATCGGAAAGGGCGTGAACAGGGATGCGGCAGAGATAGTGAGAAATGGCAGTAAGGCTGTTAAATAGGCAGTAAAAACCCGGCGTGATGGCCGGGTTAAAAGATAAGAGTTAAGACTCTAATAATATTTTCTTGGCAAACTCTATTGTATCTTTATGATTTGATGCAGGAATATGGTTTATCTTCTTAGCGTCCATTGTTTTCTTTATAGTATCTATAACCTTTTTTTGACCTGTAGTGGGAGATTCTGGTACTTCAATGGTAAAAAGAATATCTTCAATCTTCAGTAGATTTTCTTCGGCAGCTCTAGTGATCCTCATGACCCAAGTGTCGCTATGTTCCATCATTTTCCCAGGTTCAGTCTGAGTGAATGCTATAGGCTTAATCGCGCATTGAATCTCATTTTGCCTTTTTGCTACTAAAGGCATTGAGAATTTTGCATAAAACCCATCAATAGACTCCTGCTTAAAAATATTTCTTAAACCATCAATTCTATCAATACTTCGTTTGAGCTCTCTTGCAAGCACATCCTCACGACGTTCTTTGGTGTAATCGGAGTGATTAACATATTTATTGTAAATACGTGTCAAATCTTCCTTTGGATTTTCACTGAGAACAACCCTTGTCGTGCTGAACTGAAAAATAGATTCTTTTTTCGAAGTAAAATATCTAAAGAATTGAGCAAGTTGCTGATGTCCAGAAATCTGTGAAGCTTGGGCTTTTGCGAATTGCAACTCTCGTTGAATGGTGTCTTTTGCTACAGGGAAAATACAATCATCGTGGAAAAAGCTTTTTACACGAGAATCATTTCTCTTAGTTATCTGAAAATCAAAGTAATTTTCTTTTGGCGCGCAGATGACTACGCCTATGTTCGCAAACTCTTCAGTTTCCGCATAGGGCGCATACCTAACAATGCTGTAAAGGCATGGGGTTGTCATGCTATCTCGCTCCAAAATTCATCACGGTCGCCTTTATCTAAGGTGTCGCAAACAAAAGGTAAAAACTCATCATCAACGATCCACTCATCTGGAATTTCTTCAAGAATAGCAGGAAGCTTAACTAAGCTATCGACGACCTTCTGACGATACTCAAGGCGATCTACTAAGTCATACTCCCACTTGCGATTACCAGGGCCGTAGACATGAACTAAAAAATCATCAGGATCAGCATTTTCATCAAAGGATAGATTATGGTCAATTAGATAATACTTATCGTTGCCAACATCATAAAGAATATTGACGTTCCCACCTTTACTGGTAAGAGTTCTATCGGCATTGATTACCCATCTATCAAAGACATAGATTAACTTCTGTTGCTCTATAGGTACGATGGACTCATTCCTTGACTGAGAGAACGTCAGTGCTACCGCACCTTCGATGTAAAGTGACGCAAAGGCGTGGCCGGTACAAATGTCACGTTGAAGGTCAGGTGAGTACTCAACAAGATCTTCCGGCACGAATACGATTTTAAAGTCAGGCAAAGCAAGGCCTAAATCGTTAGCCAGGCAACCAGAAATGAACTCAGCCAAGAGATTTTTAGGTGGCATCGATGGCTTCGATTTCAAAACATACAATTGGCCATCATCACATTTGCAAAGATATGGTTGTGTAGAGCCTTCATTAATGCGACGAATTATTTCAACGACATTAGGGATTGCATCATTGTTGCCTGCTTCGCGCTCCATCACTAATCCTTGCCTATTCGTGGTTGCTTAACTGATGCATTTCAAATGCCGGGCCCGCTAGGACAGCGCCTGAAGCAAAGTCATGCCAAATCTCAACATCGATTTTTGTTAGATACCTCAATCGTTCCCGCTGCATCATCTCAATCCTCAGATGAACGAATTCGGCCCTTCATGTACTTCTCGTACATAGCATCCAGCTCTTTCAGGCGGATGGAGAAAAAACCATTTCCTGCGGTGATTCAGGCAACTTCTTACCCATGCTTCCTGTACGTCTGCGGCATGCTACCAATCACCTTCCCGAAGACGAAAATCTTGTTCATCTCTTCCTTCTCAATTGGCTCCCACGGGCGATAGGTCTGGTTGTCTGAGATTACCAGTAGTTTGTCTTTCATCTTCTGAAGTCGCTTAACATGAGCTGTTTCGTCGTACAGGAATGCGTAAATGCCATCTCCATCGAAATGCTGAATGCTAATGTCGACGAAAAGAAGATCACCTGGTTCAATTGTTCCGGACATGCTGTCACCGCGAACGTTGATAATACGGATCTGCTCTTGTTTACGCCCGTTGAACATCTGGCGCGCATCTTCAACTGAGTATTCCACGGAGCGTAACACCTCCACGAACTCACTATTAATGACTCCGGGGCCAGCGCTGACTGTAAGGTCGAGGACGTCAACACGGAAAATGTTTGGATCGGCTTTTATAGGAGCAATGGAAACTGGTTGTTGACCGTCAGATCTCATTGGCCCAATACCTGTAGACAACCACTCAGTTCTCACACCGAGCGCATTCGCAATTTCTACAATCTTAGTCGAACCGCGAGCGTTACCGCTCGTTAGTCTCCAGATGGTTGGCTGAGCAACTCCTGACGCCTTCGCAAGAGCGCCCTGAGACATCCCGGACTGTTCCATTGCCTGATTCAGGCGTTCAGCAAGAGTTTCTTTTTTCATGGTTTTTAATTTATACGCTTGCGTATTGATGGTCAAAACACGTTTTGCTATTGCCTTGATTAATACGCATTGCTATCATTGTCTCGTTCAATACTTTTAGGAATTGAAAATGACCAACAAAATAATCCAACGCGCCATTGATATTGCCGGCAGTCAAAAAAAGCTTGCAGACCTCTGCGGTGTAGCTCAGCCAACTGTTTGGCGATGGCTCCATGGAGGCGGCATTGATGCGCGATACGTTATGAAAATCGTGTCAGCAACAAACGGGAAGGTTAAGCCAGCTGATATTCGTCCAGATCTCGCATTGTTGCTTGGTTCAAACAACCGCTAATTCTAACCACGAAAGGGAAAGCACTATGCAATCACTTACGTACCAACAAAATACCGGATTCCATTCGTCCGCGATGATAAATCGTGCTCAACAAGAGCATGGCGATAAACATGATGCCATTCGTGACGCGGTCCGCTCCTGGGCGGGCGCAGATGGTCAGGACGTAGTTACGGCTCTGATCATCGAAGAGTACCAGGCGCAGGGTGGTGATGACATCACTTTCCCTGATGATCTCTGCCGGAAACGCCAGAAGCTCTTTCGCTTCCTGGACAACCAATTCAACAGCGAGCGGTATCGCGAGAACGTCCGCCAGCTAACCCCGGCAATCCTCGCGGTTCTGCCGATTGAGTTTCGCAATCGCCTGCTGCCAGAGGACAACATCATGGCTCGCCTGGCGCGTATGGAGAAAGAAACCAGTGAAGCAAAGATTGCCGTCGCGCTGGATGCGCCACGGCATCAGAAGCTGAAAGAGTTGAGCGAGGGGATCGTGGAGATGTATCGCGTTGACCCTGGGTTAACTGGTCCGCTGATGGAGATGGTGCAGATGATGCTGGGGGCTATATGACCGGTTCAAAAATGGCGAAAGCCGCGGTGCGCGAACACCAACGGCTTTCTGGTGCAATTCATTGCGAAATCATTGCGGGGTAAGTATGCCTAACAACAAATTGTTTTGCCAGCGTGTCGGACCGCGACTGGATAAATCTTCCCTTAATTATTCTTCAGGAGGACTTAATGGCCGGAGACTGGATAAAGATGCGTACATCACTGGTCACCAGCCCGAAGGTGAACGGAATTGCGCGAATACTGGAGCGTTCACCGGAGGTGGGAAAAATGTTCACACTTTCGCATAACACCACGTTATCAGACGTTGTAACGCGTAACGTAACCCGTAACGTTACGGTGTCGTTACTAGTAACGTTTTGGTCTGCGGCAAATGAACACTCGCGTAACGGTGTATTTGAAAATGCAGACCTGTCTGATATCGATGATATTGTCGGAGTACCCGGTTTTGGGGCTGCATTATCAACCGTAGGCTGGGCCATTTATGATGCGGAGAATAACTGCGTCATTCTTCCAAACTTCAATGAATACAATACGTCAGGTGATATTCGCTCAGCTACGGCCAAGACAAATGCGCAGCGCCAGAAGGAGTTTCGTGAACGGAAAAAACTCCAGGAAAGTAACGTAACGAGTAACGTTACTAATAACGTAACGCGTAACCACAGAGAAGAGAAGAGAAGAGAAGATCTAAACCCAGAGAGAGAACGCGCGGGCGGAAGTCATTCTGGGGATGATATTTCTGGAAATCACCCACCTCTGCCAGCTATCCCTCCCAAACCTCAGAACGAGGATTTTGGGCCCGGTCTGGATTTTGGCCCATTGGGTAAATTTCCGATCACTGACTCATGGACCCCGTCTCCAGACTTCGTGCGTCAGGCTGCGCTCTGGGGTAAGAACGTCGGCACTGAGCCGGGTTACACCGCTGAAGAACTTCAGCAATTCCGTGATTACTGGATACCTGACGGCAAGGTTAAACACCAGTTGGCTTGGGAGCAGACCTTTGCCAACAGTCTGTTGCAATCGCGTGGTCACGGCCAAAGGACCGTCCATGTTGGACAGCGAGATCCCAACCGAATTTCTGAGCCAGATAAAACCATCCCGACCGGGTTCAGGGGGTAACGGTGAAAAACATTGTTAATTCTGGCAGCGCTCTTGAGCGCCTGAAGAAACTCATACCGCCAGGCGTACAGCCGAAGTTCACCAGCGCAGCAGAACTGCTGGCGTGGCAGCGTGAAGAAGGCCTGAAACATTGCGAAGAGCTGAGCAAGCGGAATCAGAAAGCGCGCACAGAGAAAATCTTCGGTCGATCTGGTATCCAGAGCCTGCACCGCAGCTGCACGTTCGCCAACTACGAAGTATCCGGAGAGCAACAGCGAAAGGCCTACACCATGGCGAAAAGCTACGCACAGAACTTTGGGGCTGGCTTTGCGAGCTTCGTGTTCAGTGGCGGGCCTGGTACCGGTAAAAACCATCTGGCAGCAGCGATCGGAAATCATCTCCTGTCCGGTGGCAAATCTGTGTTGGTGGTGACAATCCCTGACCTGATGCTGCGTGTTCGCGAGTGCTACGACGGTGGCCAGTCAGAGGCTTCACTTCTGGATGACCTCTGCAAAGTCGATTTGCTGGTACTGGACGAGGTCGGTATTCAACGCGGTAGCAACGGGGAGAAAGTCATCTTGAATCAGGTTATCGACCGTCGCCTGTCATCGATGCGCCCGGTTGGCGTTCTGACGAATCTGAACCATGACGAACTTCTTGGCGCGTTGGGTGCGCGGGTTATCGATCGCCTCCAGATGGATGGCGGGATGTGGGTGAACTTTGACTGGGGCAGCTATCGCAAGAACGTTAGCCATCTCCGGATCGTTAAATAACCTCGAGGAAAAATCACTATGGCAAGCAAATCACTGTGGGCAATCGTCGATTTCCTTCGGGTTAACCAGACCATCACGCCTCGTCAGGTCCAGAGCCTGCTGGGATGTGACTGCAAGAAGGCACATAACCTGCTGCTTCACCTGGTACGCAGAGCGGTAGTAATCCGCACTGGCGAGCCGCACCGCCCGGTCTATTCGCTGCAACCCGGCGGGGAGTTGAACATCAAGCAGCTCAAATCGAACATGAGCAAAAACATGGTCACATCAGTTTGCCGCACAAGTCCGGCTATGCAGCGTGTACTGGCGTTTTACGGGAGAGCATCAGCATGAAACCAGATGTTAAAAAAATCATCGCCGATATCAAGGCGACAAAAGGGAACCGCAAATTTTGTAATGGCCTGGCTGGCACACTCCAGGATGATAATTATGCGTCATCGATTTGCAAATACGTTAAAACCGTAACGCCGGAAAGAATCGATCTCCTGATTGAATATGCTGAAAAACTTGAAGCCGAAGTCACAGACATGGCAGTACAGCTCGCTAACGCCGAGAGCAAGTGCAGGGAGCTGGCGGGGGAGAATGAAAAGCAGAATACGCATAGCGAGGCCCTGGCGGTAGACAATGCAGCATTGCGTGAAGTGGTTGAACGCATGGTCAATCAATTTGCAATGAGTGGTATTTCTCCAGAAGAGAAGTCAATCAACCCCGCAAAATCACTTATGTTTGATGCTAAATCAGCATTGTTTATGCCAGCGACCGACGCCTACCTGGCTGAAGTGCGGGCCGCCGCAGTAGATGAAGTTTGCCTGAAAATTAGCAACGAAATTGTTAATTGCTATCAGGACGAACAGGTCGGCCTTGATGCAGCAGCAACTATCTGCGGTGACTTCGCCGCCCAACTTCGCAAAGGAGCCGCGCTATGAGTATCACAGTCGAAAAAATGAATGTACTGGCATTCACTGTCACCGGCGCTGAACGTATCGACCCGATTCGCGTGATGATTGAAAACTATGAACCAGGAAAAGGTCGCATCACTATTACCTGCTATGGAGCAGCGTGGACGGGGGCATGGTTTTCAATGGGAGGCGATTCAGTACAGGAATTCATTAAGCGAGTAAGCAATGAGTACCTGATCGGATGCTTCGACCCGCAACTGCAAAGTACCGTTGATGACGATAATGATGCGAACCTTATTTTTGTGAAGTCTGAAATCATCAAACTTCGCCGGCAATTGGAGATTAGCCACGAAGAAGCAAGGGTTATGTGGGATGAGGCAGAAGGTGCCGATGACGTGAAGGCGAGCTGCTGCGATTACCTTGTCGGTGACAAGTTGCTTAACCTGCTGGGTGATGACCCATGGTATGCGAAATGGCCGACTGCGCCAAACCACAAATATCAATACCTCGATCGCATCGTTAGCGCTGTACGTGATGGACTTAACCAGCTGGAGACAGCCCAATGACAATCAACAAACAGGCGCTGCGTGAAGCGGCGCAGGAAGAAATAATGCTCCGCTCTGTCAGTGATACCTCTGACGCCTGGCAGGATGAAGCAAGCCCGGAAGCTGTGCTGGCGCTTCTGGATGAGCTGGAAGCCGCAGAGAAGCGCATAGCAGAACTGGAGGCAAAGTTAGCTAATCCCGTTTTGCTGCCAAAAACAAACGGCTACTGGAATGAGCAAGAAAAGGCGTATGAAGAAGCCATTACGCTCGCCAAGCGGCAAGTTCGTCTTGCTGGATTTCGCTGTGAGGGGGATGAATGATGGGAAAGCGAGATTTTAAGCCAGAAGGCGCGGCCTGTTGGCAAGGTGGTAGTTGCACCCATCGCGGAGTGACTCGACGTAATCGTTATGTCACTGGTGGAGATGGTCGGAAATTTGAATCTTGTCCGTATTCTGACGACTGGTATGCGCTGGGTGACACTCTGGATTCGGTCGGGCAACCATACAGATATCGAGTCACTGGTGATAAAGCCACAGAAATTACTCGGTTCTTCGACGAAGCAATCCGCGCCGCTGGCATTGGCGTGAAGGGGGAGTGAGAGATGAGCAAATTTACAGACGTACATGACCTGTTAACCGCGTACCAGAAACAAGCTCGGAAGATACAAGCTAAGGGTGTTTATGCCTCAAGACATCGACAGGTTGAGGTAAACGCGGCCCACGTGCGAAAGATAATGCGTAAGCGTCGGCGGTCAGTCGGCAAGTCAAATAAACTCGGATGTCGCTTTACGGCGGAAATGCGCGTAGCACTGATTTGCGATATGAATTTTTGGGCTCTGGTCTGTCGCTATAACCGTAAGCAGGAGCATGCAGCATGACAACTAACAACCACCCGGCGCACGGTCCTGTATCACTCGATCGCCTGCACCAGATACGCGAAATACTCAGCAAAGCAGCAGCACAAAGCGACGGCGGTAATATCGGCTACGCAATGGCTGATGCTGTGAAGGTGATTGGTGAAGTTCTTGGACGTCGGCAGGCTGATAATCTGCCGGTTCATCCAACCATAGCCGACGAGAAGTTAGACGATGAAACACTGCAGGAACTCATCGAGTTTCGCCGTAGCACTTTTGAATATCACTCAAAGGAAGGGCACAAAGTACAGACAATCATTCACGGCGTAGTGCTCTCAGCGCTGCTGGAGCTTCAGGAGCGTCGCGCCGCCATGCTTCAGGCGGGCAACTCTCCGGTAACTCCGGATTGCTCATGCCGCACATGTCGACCTGTAACTTTCACTGATAGTCGCTTCGTTGTCTGCCATGAATGCGGAAACAAACGCTGCCCTCATGCCAATGACCACAGGAATGCATGCACAGGCAGTAACGAGCCTGGTCAGGTTGGTAGCGCATATCCAGCAGCGCCGCAGCAGGAGGTGAAGTGACGAACAAGTTGACGAGAATTACCATAGATATAAATCAAGGCCCTTACGGGCCTTTTATTCTATGATAAACGGACTTTGTTTGAGAGTGACACCATGAAGCCGAAGAAGCTAAATGCTAAGCAGCAATACCAATTAGACCTTGAGTTGGTCAAGAATAAACCTGCGAACCGGACAGAGGCAAAAGCCCATTTAGCGGCACAATTACGGATTAGTAAGTACAAGGCACAAACCTCTTCCAAAATTCGCGTTGGCAGTTTCAGGGGAAAAAAGAAAGTACATTTCAGTAAGGCGGAAGAAGCAGCCAGGGCAGCACTAAGTAAAGCAAATGCCATTAGATTTTCCGAAGGAGAGGTCGAGTCCGTCGATACGGATCGAATCTCAGAAAGTAACAAACGCTGGCGCGGGAAAACTGCTGACTAATGTCTGACTGGAACATTGCTGCAAAGCCGCAGGAAGATCGCGACAAGGTCAACGTTGACCTGGCGGCCTCCGGGGTGGCCTACAAAGAGCGCCTGAACATGCCGGTTATCGCTGAACAGGTAGCCCGTGATCAGCCAGAGCATCTCTGCGAATACTTCATGGAGCGTGTGCGTTACTATCGCGAGCAAAGCCTGACATTACCGAAAGCATCCGACCCGCGCTATCTGGATATGGCAGCCCAGAACGAGAAGAAATAATGGGCTGCCTCATTGTAAGCGGAATCAAGTTTTACGTTCTGGCAGAAGGTGAGTCATATCCCGATCCGCATAATGATAATCGGTATGTCGGTGCATATGCCGTATTCCCGTTTGAGGGAAAGTGGGTTGCTCAGAAGTATTTCAGGGGAGGACGCTGGAGTGATATCACCGAACGCCGATTTAACACTGAAAACGAGGCATTCAACTTCACATACGAATACGCGTTTCTCCCGGAAAACCGCTACAAATATTAATCAGTTCAGCTAAAAGCAACATTTGATTTTCCATTATCAGCTGTACATAATGTCAGTGTCAGCCTGAGCAACTGACAACCTTATGCGCCACGGAGAGCACCATGGCGCACGAACTACAACTAATCAAGCAGTCTTCAGGAATCCTGATCCCCGCCACGCCGGAGACCAGTGATATTCTGCAATCAAAATTCAAGCTCGGCGCCGTGCTGGTGGCTGAGTTCCGGCAGGTACGCAACCCGGCTTTTCACCGTCGCTTCTTCGCATTACTCAATCTCGGTTTCGAATACTGGGAACCTACTGGCGGAGCAATCTCTTCCAACGAACGCAAGCTGGTAACCGGCTATGCCAAGTTCCTTGCCTCATTCGCGGGAAGTGAAGCAGCACTCCTGGATGCTGCTGAGCAATATCTGGACCGCATCGCCGATAAGCGCGCCGGTAGTATCAGCATCTGCAAATCCTATGACGCATACCGTGCATGGGTGATCGTCGAGTCTGGCCACTACGACGCCATACAGCTTCCCGACGGCACCCTTCGCAAACACCCCCGCAGTATCGCCTTCGCCAACATGGACGAAACCGAGTTCCAGCAGCTGTACAAAGCCGCGCTCGATGTTCTGTGGCGCTGGGTATTGTCCCGGGCATTCAAAGACCAGCGTGAAGCGGAAAACGCCGCCTCGCAGCTCATGAGCTTTGCGGGGTGATGGCGATGAAATATTCCTGGTTTCACCATCATGAATGCACCACCGAGCAATCCGACGAGCTGGTGGCCAGTTACCGCCGCCGAGGCGCCACGGTAGAACGCAGCCTGAATCGCGACAACATCACCTGGACTGTCAGCGTGCAGCTGCCGGAAAGCGAGAAAGCGCCGCGCCCTAGCCGGGTATGGCAAAGCAAGGCGTGGGGGTGAGTATGGCTAAGCTACCGCGCCGTAAGTGCGCCAACAAAGAATGCCGCCAGTGGTTTCACCCGGTGCGTGATACGCAGACTGTCTGCGGTTATGAGTGCGCCAGCGCTGTCGGCAAAGAGCAGACCAGAAAAGCCCGTGAAGACGCTAAGCGCAAAGAGTCCGCCAAACAGCGCGCTACTGAGAAGAAAGAGCGAGCCGCCTGGCGCCAGCGTAAAGCTGCGGTTAAGCCGCTGAAGCACTGGGAAGATTTAACGCAGCGTGTAGTCAATGACTATATTCGCGAGCGTGACCATTATTTGCCATGCATCAGTTGCGGGACGTTCGAAACCGTCCAGTGGGAAGCAGGTCACTACCGCTCACGCGGTAAGGCATCACATCTTCGCTATCACGAAGACAATATCAGTAAACAGTGCCACCACTGTAACGTGCAGTTGTCGGGCAATCAGCAGCAGTACCGCCTTGGCCTTATCGAGAAAATTGGGCCTGAGCGCGTCGAGGCACTCGAAAACAATAACGTCCCACACCGATACACCATCGAAGAACTCGAAACCATTAGGAAGCACTACAGCGCGCTTCGCCGTGGATTAATTAAGAGCAGGGAGGCTGCATGACATTTGAATCCTGTTTTGCCGATCACCTCCGCGTTCGTTGGCAACGATTGCGCTTATATCACTTTCCCGGCTCTGTGCTGACGGACTACCGAATACTGAAGAACTACATCAAAACCATAGGCGGTGCTGTATGAACACTCAATTTCTCGAATACGTGCGCCAGCAGCTGATAGTGGCCACCGCCGATCTGAGTGGTGCGACGAAAGGGCAGTTAATGGCCTGGCTTGAGAACGCGCAGTTCGATACCGGTACCTTTAAGCGGAAGAAGATGAAGGTGAAGGATGAGGTTACTGGCGAGATGATAACTCTGGATAACCCGCCAATCCCCGGTAAACAGTCGCATGCCAAGGGATCGCATATTCCGCTGGTGCAGCCGGTTGAATACTCCACTGCATCGTGGCGCCGCGCGCTGATGTCACTCGAAGAACACCAGAAGGCCTGGCTGCTATGGAACTACAGCGAGAATGTGCGCTGGGATAATCAGGTTGAGGTTACGCAGTGGGCGTGGGCTGAATTCAAGTCGCAGATGGGGGATCGAAAGATAGCTGGTAAAACCATCGAACGGTTGAAGGCGTTAATTTGGCTTGCTGCTCAGGATGTGAAAGCAGAACTAGCTGGGCGCAGCACATACGAGTACCAGCAGTTGGCGCAACTGGTAGGGGTATCAAAGCCAACTTGGACTGAAACCTACCTCCCGCACTGGCTGGCGATGAAACAAGCATTCTCACGCCTTGATAATCAATCCTTGCTTTCCGTTTCGCGATCACGTTCACAACAAAAGGCGACAAATTTGGATGTAAGTCTTGCAAAACCGAACTGAAATGGGTATATTTCGTGTAAATCTGATATTGTGCCATTGTTGTATGCATTGGCAGTAAATGAGTTTTCGAGCCCGAGGTTAACGCCTTGGGCTTTTGCGTTTCTGGAGGTTTTAATTGTTTAACGTCAACGCGTTGGTGAGAAAAGGAGTCAAGAATGTTCGTTTCAGATGACCTTTTGGAGAAAGGAATGGACATTACTTACGATGACATTAGAGCCAGTAGAGAGGCGCTTGAGCAAAAATATCTCAAACGCAAAACTGAGTTGCATGAGTACGGGTATAAAATAGTAAGAAGTTATAAAGAGTCTTTAAAGCTTCCTGACAATCACTATGTCAAAGCTGATGGCTCCCAGCGGGCGTATGTAACTTGCGGTGTAATAAATAGTAAGCAGAATTATGAGTCTCGACCATTATCTGTCATGCCTCTTGATGATAATTATGGTCTTCAATTTTTGATCAGCACAGCAGTTGAAGACTCTCCAGCAAGTAATGATCAATACGTCTATGTGGAAGTTTACATTTGGAAAGAAGCGGGGATATTGATGGTTACCATCGATAAGCAAGATACCCTGTCTGTTCCATACCCAGAAGAAGATAATGCCTTTGCTGGCGTGGACGCACTGATTAAATCTCGAGTACTGTTTAAATGTACTGACGAACGACTTGATTAATTAACTCAAATCAACTTCAAGCCCCGGCACCCGCTGGGGCTTTTTTATTTCAGGCTTCCGGGAATCATCCGCTACGTGCTTTGTTGATAAATCCAGCCCGTGAAGCCTGACCCTTTTCATACACACACAGCGCCATCCGAAGAATCGGAGGTGAGGCTATGACCAGAATGAGCACCATTTACAGCAGACTTTCATATGGAACAGGCACCACGCTGACCGGCTGCGGTGTATCAGCGAAGGCATACGCCGAAACAGCTAAAACAGCAAAAGAGGTGTCCTGGATGTTGGCCGACAGAATTGCAGGGTTAAGCCTGAGCGACTGGGCAATTATTGTCGGTATCGCATGCACCGTTATCACCTGTGCAGTGAACTGGTACTACAGGCAAAAGGAAAGGGATGACCGGCTTAATGGCAATGTCACCAAAGCTGAAGAATAAACTGAGCGCAGCGGTCGTTGGTTTGATTCTTGCCGGGGCTTCCGCGCCCGTGATTCTCGATCAGTTTCTGGATGAGAAAGAGGGTAATAGCGAGCAGGCGTATCGTGACGGCGGCGGGCTCTGGACGATTTGCCGTGGCGCCACGGTGGTTGATGGTAAACCCGTTATCCAGGGTATGAAGCTGTCAGCTGAGAAATGTGCCCAGGTGAACGCCATTGAACGCGACAAGGCGCTGGCATGGGTTGAACGAAATATAAAAGTTCCGCTGACCGAGCCGCAGAAAGCAGGTATCGCTTCTTTCTGCCCCTATAACATCGGCCCCGGAAAATGCTTCCCGTCTACGTTCTATAAGCGCATCAATGCTGGCGACCGTAAAGGAGCCTGTGAAGCGATCCGCTGGTGGATTAAAGACGGCGGCCGCGATTGTCGTCTGACCAAAGGTCAGAAAAATGGTTGCTATGGACAGGTAGAACGACGGGACCAGGAAAGTGCGCTGGCATGCTGGGGGATAGACCAGTGAACCTGCGCTATCAGTTTATTGCCATTTCGCTGCTGGTGGCCGTTGCATTCATCGCGGGTAGTGTATGGAGCAGCCGCGGTTGGGAAAAAAAGTGGGCGGAACGTGATAGCGCGGAATCATCGCAAACAGCGAACGCGCAGACCGCTGCCAGAATGATTGAACAAGGGCGTATTATCGCCCGTGATGAGGCTGTAAAAGATGCACAAGCACAAGCCGCTAAATCTGCTGCCACTGCTGCTGGCCTGTCTGCCACTGTTAGCCAGTTGCGCACCGAAGGAACAAAGCTTGCCGCCCGCCTGGACGCCGCAAAGCACACCTCAGATCTTGCCGCTGCCGTCAGAAGCAAAACAGCCGGAGCCGACGCCGCAGTGCTCGCCGACATGCTCGGACGCCTTGCAGAAGAAGCTCGATATTATGCTGGACGAGCTGACGAAAGCTACCGCGCTGGAATGACGTGTGAGCGGATTCATGACTCGGTGAGAGAGTCAAATAACCAACAATGAGCTTCGCAATCAGCAGTCGCCAGATGAAAGAAAATAAGCATGTACTGGCTATTGAGCATGAGTACATTATGCATCCACATTTGCTAGTTGGACGACAGTAATTGGTTAATAATTGAACGGAATGCGGTATGATAAACCACATTCATTAAAAGGTCAGCCATCATGTCATTCTTCGATTACGCAATGCAGCGTGTTGGGCTTGTAGCCAATATGACTGTCACGTGTCCGATATGTTGACATAAATCCACACACTCGACCACGAAAGTACGCCAGCAACAGGCGTTACTTTGCCCTAAATGTAAATCGCTGTTTGTCATTCACAGGTAGTGGGTCGCGATACAAATAACCCCAGGCCTCGCAATAGCGGGGCTTTTTTATGCGTATCACACATCCACATGTAAAAGGAAAAATACCATGAGTAACAAAATCATTACGCTATCTGGCGCTGCTAATGAAGTGCTTTATGCGCTGTTTTTCCGTGGCGCGTTGCTGTCTGGTGATCTGCCTTCTAAATCTGGCACAGCCGAATTGCGCGAGCTTGGTTTTGCTGAAACCAGACACACAGCAACCGAATACCAGAAAGAAAATCACTTTACCTTTCTGACGTCAGAAGGTCAGAAATTTGCCGTTGAACATCTGGTCAATACGCGTTTTGGTAAGCAGCAATATTGCACTTCGATGACGCTTGGCGTTGAGATTGATACCTCACCATTTGTTGTGAAGAACGGTGAGGTATTCATCAAGGAAGCCAATATCGCTGGTGGTTCTATCCGCGCTGCCGAATTAGAAAAGCCTCAGCCGGTGACCAATATCTACAACATCAATTTTGGTGCTCGCAGTGATGAACCGGCACAGAACCAGGTAACCATCAGCGCCGACAAATTCGAAGTTAACTCTGGCGTCGATACCAATCTCGAAGCGGTGCTTGGTAACTCGCTGAAAAATGCTGCTGAATGTGCGGCGCTGGATGTCGCAAAGCAAATGGCAGCAGACAAGAAAGCAATGGATGAATTAACTTCCCATGTCCGCAAGGCCATTATGATGGAATGTTTCCCCGGTGGCGTTATCTGGCAGCAGTGCCGTCGATAGCCTGTGGAGGTCATATGCGTCTCACTGTAGTAGATGACGATCCCGGCAAACGAAATCTACTGCTGTCTGCTCGCCGTACTGTTCACGGCATTCCTTCCGCATTTCAAACAGGATTAACTCATGGTGAACGAAGACGAGCGCAGGCCACTTCCACCAGTTAATTTCATTGGCCCTGATAACTGGCAGCCCTACACCAGATTGATTCCCGCCAATGAAGTGCATGACTGGATAAGCCATCAAATCCTCAGCGATAGCGGAAGCATCCATAACCCAGACCACGCCCATTTAATGGAAGCTGATTTGTGTTTTATGTGGGCTTCTGACTCATTCGCGAAGAAAGGGCGCTACGTTCTCGGACAGGCCGAACAGGTAATGCTCCGCGCAGGTGGTTGGCAGAAAGCCAGAATGGAACAGCAGATGTATGAATGGTTCGGGCGCATCCCGAAGTTCATCATCACGCTGGCAGCCGACTACTGCTCACAATGCAGCGACCTTGAATTCTGCGCCCTGGTAGAGCATGAGCTTTACCACATTGCCCAGGCCACCGATGATTTCGGCGCACCTAAGTTCAACAAAGAGACCGGGCAGCCAGTTCTCACATTGCGCGGCCACGATGTCGAAGAGTTTGTCGGTGTAGTACGTCGATACGGGGCGAGCACTGACGTGCAAGAGCTGGTGGACGCAGCCAATCAACCTGCAGAGGTGGCAAAACTTAACATCGCCAGAGCATGCGGGACGTGCATGCTGAAACTGGCTTAAATACTGGACTGTATAAGACGAATGGTGATTTATGGCTGCATTAAAACCTGATGTGAAAGCCTTCATCATTCAGTCGCTTGCGTGTTATGACACGCCATCGCAGGTGGTCGAGGCTGTCCAAAAAGAATTCGGGATCAATATAACCCGACAACAGGCCGAATCTCACGACCCTACGAAGGCCAGCGGTAAGACGCTCGCAAAAAAGTGGGTCGAACTTTTCAACGCAACTCGCGAACGCTTCCAGAATGAAATTTCCGATATCCCGATCGCCAATAAGGCATATCGGCTGCGTGTACTCGACAGGATGGCTACGAAAGCAGAGGGAATGAAAAACATGGCCCTTACTGCCGCCCTGATGGAGCAGGCGGCCAAGGAAGTTGGCGATGCTTACACGAACAAACAAAAAGTAGAGCAAATAGTGGTTGCCACTCATAACGTTATGCCGGTCCCATCCTGCGATAACGTGAATGAGTGGGAAGCAGCAGCGCAGAAGCAGCAGAGCGAGGTTCTTGGTGGATGAATTACAAAGCCGTCTGGAAACCCTTGCCGGGATCGCAATCGCTCTCCCTGAGCTGTCCATGTAACGAAATTCTCTACGAGGGCACGCGCGGGCCGGGTAAAACTGCCGCGCAGCTGGCGCGCTTTCGTCGTCTGGTTGGTCTGGGCTATGGTTCGTTCTGGCGCGGTGTCATTTTCGATACCGAGTATAAGAACCTCACCGATATCATTACCCAGTCAAAGCGTATGTATCGCCTGTTCAACGACGGTGCCCGATATCTGGCCTCAGCATCTGAGCTGCGCTGGGTGTGGCCGACTGGTGAGGAGCTGCTGTTCCGCTTCGGGAAAGAAGAGGGCGACTACTGGGATTACCACGGCCAGGAGTTCCCGTTTATCGGGTTTAACGAGCTGACCAAGCAGCAGTCGGGTGAGTTCTACGAGATGATGTTCTCCTGCCGGCGATCATCTTTTCGGCCCGAGAACTACCCGAGGGATGATGGCTCACTGCTGAAGCCGATTCCACTGGAGACATTCAGCACCACAAACCCGTTTGGCATCGGCCACACATGGGTTAAGAAGCGCTTCATTGAGCCTGCGCCGCGCGGCACCATCATTCGCGAAACGCAGAAGGTGTTTAACCCTCAGACCGAGCGAGAAGAGGACGTGACGCTGACGCGTGTCGCTATCCACGGTTCGTTCAAAGAGAACCCGTATCTGGATCCGCAGTACATCGCGACGCTGATGGCAATCAAAGACCCTAACCGGCGCAAAGCCTGGGTAGAGGGTTCATGGGATGTCACCAGCGGTGGTCGCTTTGACCATCTGTGGAATGCCTCGCATCACGTGATTAAGCCGTTCCGCATTCCCGATAGCTGGACGGTTGACCGCTCTCATGACTGGGGAGAATCGAAGCCGTTCTCCAACCTCTGGTGGGCGCGGGCTGACGGCACCACCGCTGAGCTGCCTGATGGTCGCCAGTTCTGCCCGCCTGCCGGGTCGCTGATCCTCATTGGCGAGTGGTACGGCTGCCCGCCTGATGAGCTGAACAAAGGGCTGAATATGTCATCCACCAACGTTGCTAAGGGCGTGGCGTGGATTGATAAGCGTCTGGTGGGAGAGGAGCTTGCTGAGCCTGAGGAGATAAAACTCAACGGGGTGACGCAGGGGCAGCTGAACATCATGCCCGGTATCTGCAAGAAGGTTGTTCCCGGACCTGCTGACGGGGCTATCTACAACACCGGTGATGACGAATTATCTATTGCCCAGAAAATGGAATCCCAGGGCGTTAAATGGGTGCCATCCAACAAGAAGCCAGGTTCACGCGTGAACGGCGCGGCACTGTTTGCTGACATGCTGGAGGCCGTCATTGAGGGCAAGAAGCTGGAATCAGGTATGCCAGAGAAACCAGCATTCTACGTGTTTGACTACTGCCGGGGCTGGATTAGCCGTGTTCCGGTTCTCGTTCGCGACAGTAAGAACCCTGACGATGTAGACACACAGCAGGAAGATCACGATTGGGATGGCACGCGCTATGCCGTCCTACATTCACCGCCGAAGAAAGTCGGCAAAGTCACCAGCCTGAGGCTCTAAACCCATGCCTGATATTTCAACCCCCAATCTGGACTATGGGAACATGGTGCAGGCGTGGGACATCAACGACGCCCTGATGGGCGGCACGCTGTACATGCGCCAGCTTGGTGAGGCTTATCTGCCGCGCTGGCCAAAAGAGGACAAAGAGGATTACAAAAAGCGCCTGGCTGTGGCCACGCTTCTTCCTGCCTACGAAGAGACCATCAACCAGAACGTTGGCCGCGTATTCGCTGAGCCGATCCAACTGGGCGAGAACGTCCCGGATGCGCTGCGCGAATTTGCGAGGAACGTGGATCTTGAAGGCAGTCGCCTCGATGTATGGGCACAGGCGTTCTTCAGCCTGGCGATGCAGTACGGTCTGTCCCACGCGCTGGTGGACTACCCCCGGGTCGATGCCGAGCAGGTAAAGACCAAGGCTGATGAAAAGGCCACCGGAGCGCGTCCCTATGTGACGATGCTGAATCCCCGCCAGGTGATCGGCTGGAAGTCGACGATGACCGGCGGCAAGGTGCAGCTCACTGCGTTGCGCATCAAAGAGGTGGTGGTCGAAGATGGTGACGACTTTGGGCAGACCAAGGTTGAGCAGATTCGACTGCTGACGCCCGGGAAGGTGCAGATTTACCGCAAGGCCACTGGTGCCGATGGTCAGGTGAACTGGGCGCTGCATGAAGAGTGGCAGACCTCCCGCCGAGATATCACCCTGGTCACGCTCTACACCAAACGTACCGGGTTTATGTGTGGTTCACCGCCGCTGCTCAACATGGCGCTGCTGAACGTTAAGCACTGGCAGAGCCAGAGCGAGCAGGACAACATTCTGCATGTCGCACGGGTGCCTCTGCTGACGGTATTTGGCCTTGGGGATGGTGAGGAGTTGGTTATCGGCTCTTCCTCTGCAACTCAGTTCTCCGACAGGCAGAAACAAGGGCTCGAATACGTCGAGCATACTGGCTCATCCATTGGTGCTGGCAAAGATTCGCTGACTGACCTGGTGGAACAGATGCGTCAGGCAGGCGCGAAGCTGCTGCGCACTGATAATACCTCAACCAAGTCCGTAGACCAGACCTCTGAAGAGAAAATGCAGGAACAGTCGCCGCTCTACACTATGGCAACCAGCCTGGAAGATGCGATCGACAACATCCTGCAAATTATGGCCGAGTACATCGGGGAATCTGAGGGTGGTAACGTCGATGTCCGCACCGAGCTGGATGTCGAGTCGAAAGAGTTCAATCCTCCTGCTGCACTGGCCATTCAGTCGCTACGTCAGGGCGGTGACCTTCGCCGCATCGATGCGATTAAATCCCTGCAAAAACTCAACCTGATTGATGCCGATGCAGACCCGGAGAAGGTCCTGGACGAATTGCTGGCTGAATCATCGTCTCTGGATACCAGAACGTTAGACGAGGTATAGCATGGTCCGCTCTGTCAATGACCGTCTGCAGGACGAGACGATAGCGCACGGCCTATATGTGAATCGCTACGGTACCGGCGTCGCCCGGCGGATGGTGGCTCTACTCAACAAGCTGGATGCTGACCTGGCCGCCAGACTGCTGGTGCTGCTGGATGGCAAGCGTGCTGATACCTACAGCGCCCGTCGCCTGGCATCGCTGCTGGCTGGTGCGCGTGACCTCAACCAACAGGCATATGAACCGGTTAATTCCGCGCTGGCGCGCGAACTGACGCGTTACGTTGAGTATGAGGCGGGGTATCAACTGGACCTCTTCAGCAGCATTATTCCGAAGCAGATTCTCCAGCACGTTCCGCTCCAGAGTATCGCACCAGAGCAGGTTTACGCTGCTGCCGTGGCGCAGCCATTCCAGGGACGATTGCTCAAGGAGTGGGGGCAGAAACTCGAATCGGATCGACTGGACAAAATCACTAACGCTGTGCGCTCCGGTTTCCTCCAGGGTGAAACGGTAGAGCAGATTGTCAGACGCATTGCTGGTACGCCACAGCGTAATCGCGAGGACGGGGTGATCAACACATCCCGGCGCGACCTGGCCGTAGTCACGCGCACGGCGGTGAACCATATGGCTGCTTCAGCGCGTCAGGAGTTCGCCCAGGCCAACAGCGATATCGTGAAGGCCAAACAGTGGTCTTCGACTCTGGACACCCACACCAGCCAGTGGTGCATCATCCGCGACCGTAAACTCTACACACTCGATGGCAAGCCGCTGGGCCATGCAATTCCGTATCTGCGCGGACCCGGCAAAATCCACTTTTGCTGTCGCTCCTGTGAAATCCTGATCACTAAATCGTGGGAGGAAATGCAAATAGCATCAGGCGAGCTGAGCAGCGTCACGCGAGCCTCAATGGACGGACAGGTGCCAGCTCATACCAGCTATGCCGAGTGGCTTGCGAGGCAGCCTTACGCGCGGCAGGAGCAGGTGCTGGGCGTTACTCGCGCGCAGATGCTGCGTGACGGCAAAATCACCGTACCGGAGATGTTCAACGATGCCGGGGAGTACCTGACCCTGGACGAACTGCGCCGCGTGGATGCGTCGGCATTTGAGGGATAGGGTATGCGTAATGATGATTTTCACTGCGTGGGCGATGGCCGTGGCAGACGAAGGGTGTTTGTAAATGGTAATGAGGTAAAGAGCTGCGTTTGGGCGGACGTTAAGCGAGGTGTCGCTTGCATTCATCCACACCCGCTGCGGATCAATAAACGAAAGCGGAGTGAGGTTTACTCCCGCAAGCTACGCGGCGAAATTACAATCGAATTTATCTAACAGGCTGCCTCCGGGCAGCTTTTTTTATGCCTGCCGCTGAGCGGATGCGACGCGGTGCCCGGGTCGGATGACCCATTACGTATGGCCGGAAGGCTGGAGCAAAAACAATGAAACTGAAACTTGATGCTAACGGAAATGTGGTCGTTGAAAACGGTATGCCTGTGTACATCCATGATGACGGCAAAGAAATCCCGTTCGATGCGGTCGCAGCGATGACCAAAATCACCTCTCTGAATGGCGAGGCGAAAACTCACCGTGAAGCGAAGGAAGTGGCGGAAGCCAATCTCGCGAAATTCTCTGGCATCACCGACCCGGCCAAGGCGCTCGAGGCCCTGGAAATGATGACCAAAATCGACCAGAAAAAACTGATTGATGCTGGTGCCGTTGACCAGGTAAAGGCGGAGATCACCAAAGTTTTCCAGCAGCAGCTGGACGAGGCGAACGGTAAGACCAAACAGCTGGAAACTCAACTCTACGACGAGATGATCGGCGGCCGTTTCGGTGGCTCTAAGTTCATCTCCGAGAAGATGGCGATCCCGACGGAGTTCGTGCGTTCCTACTTCGGTCAGAACTTCAAAATCGAAGAAGGGAAGGTTGTCGCCTACGACGGCCAGGGCAATAAGGTGTTCTCTCGCACCAAGCCCGGCGAGTTAGCCAGCTTTGATGAGGCCCTGGAGTCTCTGGTCGAGTCGCATCCGCAGAAAGATTACATCCTCAAAGCGTCCGGTAACAGCGGCGGCGGCTCTCACCAGTCGCAGCACCAGGCCGGGCAAAAAACCATGAAACGCGGTGCGTTTGATTCCCTGGATAACGCTGGCAAGCAAGCAGCGCTGAAAGACGGCGTCAGCATCGTCGATTAAATCGAAAGGAGCCATAAATGGCAGGCAATACCCTTACTGGTCTGATCCCGACCATCTATACCGCGCTGGACGTAGTGTCCCGCGAGCAAACTGGTTTTATTCCTGCGGTGGCGCGTGACGCGAAAGCGGATGCTGCTGCAAAAGACCAGACCGTACGTGCGCCAGTCGCACCTGCAGCCACCACTGAAGATATTGTCCCTGGTCCGTCAGCACCTAATTCTGGCGACCAGACCATCGGTGGTGTGGATGTCAAAATCACCAAATCCAAGATGGCCCCGGTCAAATGGAATGGTGAAGAGCAATTGGCGCTGGGCCCGGCTGGTACCTACAACACCATCCTGGCTGACCAGTTCAAACAGGCTTTCCGCGCGCTGGCGAACGAAGTGGATGCAGACCTCGCCGCGCTGTACCTCAACTCCTCCCGCGCTGTTGGCGCGCCGAAGAATACCCCGTTCAGCATCAAAGACGATCTGACAGATGCTGCGTTGGCGCGTCAAATCCTGACCGATAACGGTGCGCCGACTACCGATTTGCGTATGGTGCTGGGTGGCGAAGCGATGGCATCTATCCGTGGTAAACAGGCTGTCCTCTTCAAAGCGAACGAAGCGGGAACCGACCAGCTGCTGCGTGAAGGTGTTATCGGTCGCATCATGGGCTTCAACCTCCACGAATCTTTCAGCATCAAGCGTACCGCGAAAAGCGCTGCTGCTGGCTATAAGGTCAATGGCGCGAAGAAAGAGGGCGATATCATCATCGCTATCTCTGCCGGCACTGGCGGTATTGCTGCAGGTACTGCGGTGAAGTTCGCCGGTGATGACAACCAGTATCTGGTCGTTGCGGCTACTTCTTCCACTATCACCATTAGCGCGCCGGGTCTCCGTCAGGATCTGGCAGACCAGGCTGATGTCACCGTGTTGAGCGAATTCGTACCGAACATGGCGTTTGACCGCGGGGCATTCCTGCTGGCCAGCCGTACTCCGGCGATGCCTGAAGGTGGCGATACTGCTGATGACGTCATGAATGTGACCGACCCGGTATCTGGCATCACCTTCCAGGTGGCGTTGTACCGCCAGTACCGCCAGGTGCGTTATGAAGTGGGTCTGGCATGGGGTGTGGCTGCTGTGGCGCCACGTCATTCCGCCATCATCATGGGTTAACCAAGGGGGCTCCGGCCCCTTTGTTTTTAAGGAGGCCCAATGGCCGGATTGACCAAAGAGCAGCGCGCGCAGCGTGAGGCTGAAAAGCTTGCGGTGCAGAACGGCGCTGAACATGCTCCTGCCCAGCAGGAGCAGCAGGAGCAGCAGGAGCAGCAGGAGCAGCAGGAGCAGCCTGGTATTGAGCTGGTGGTCATGGTGCGTGATACCCCAGAGTTCCCAGGCGGCCCGCTGAATGCTGATGTTCATCCTGACGAAGTAGACAACTGGCTGGCGCTGGACTGGCGTCTGGAGGAGTAACCATGCTGGTTGCCGATCCCCACTCTCCAGACTTCAACAGCTACGCCAGCGTGTCAGACCTGCGGGCATTTGCCGCCGGGCGCGGATATAGCATTCCTGCAGATGATGATGAGTGCGGCCAGATGCTGATGCAGGCAATGGACTTTCTGGAAGGGAAGGCCTGGCGCGGTCAGCGTTACAGCGCATCACAGCCTCTATCCTGGCCGCGTTCCGGCGTTCGTTTCGATGGTGTTGACCTGCCGGATGATGCTATTCCACAGCGCCTGGTTGATGCACAGTGCCGCCTGGCTATCGAATCGCAGGAGATTGACCTTACGCCGTCGGTAGCTGGTGGCGGAGCGGTGACCATGGAGCGCGTCGAGGGTGCGGTAACTGTTCAGTACGAGGCGGGTACCAACAAGGCTGCGCCGTCGTTCCCCTGGTTCTATTCCTCGCTGCGCGGGCTGGTGGTGGGTGGCAATCAGATCCGTATTGAAAGGGGCTGAGATGGCAATTAACTATCTTCGCATGCGCGCGACCGCAACCAGGCTACTGACCGAGAACGGGAGGACTTACCCGTTGACCCGGGGCGGCACCACCGTCCGTGATCAGTTCGGGAAAGAAGTATCCACTCCGGCGGTTAACGGGACAGTCACCGGTGTTATCACCGAATACTCCGCTCGCGAAATCGATGGTTCCCTGATTGCTACCGGCGATAAGAAGCTTGCAGCGACGTTCGAGACAGAGGTGCGTATCGGCGATCACATCGATATCGACGGTAAGAAATGGCGCGTAGTTCAACCGAACCCTGTTAAACCTGCGGATGTGCTGATCTCGTACAACATCCAGTTGAGGACCTGATTATGACCAGCACTGCAAATCAGCCGTTTCTGGCTGCCATTCAGCTGTTCGTTGATGGCTCAAAGGAGGAGATAGACCAGGTAGTGCGACGGACGGGTATCAAAATACTCGGTCGGCTGGTTGATATGTCCCCGGTTGGTAATCCGGATATATGGGAAATAAACCAGACTGCTTCTGCGTATAACACTGCAGTAAGAGATCACAACGATTCGCTGAGAAGCGACCCGAGCAATCTCACAAAAGCTGGACGCCTGAAACGTGGGCGAGCCGTAACCGATTCGATGGATATCAAAAAGCCAGATGGCTACGTCGGCGGGCGGTTCAAAAACAACTGGTATGTCGGGTTCGACAGCCAACCTACCCAATCCAACGACACGCCGGACGCTTCCGGACAGGGATCCAATTCTCGAGGTATGGCTGTGCTGGAGGTGTTCCGGGTGGGGCAGGTCAGCTCGATTTACTTCACCAATAACCTGCCTTATGCCCAGGCGCTGGAGAACGGGCATTCTAATCAGGCACCCGGCGGCATGGTGGGCATAACAGCTCTCGATGCCGCGCAGCTGTTCCGCGAGGCAATGAGCGAGGTGCGCAATGGCCGGTGACCAATCAATGCGGATTGCAGCGTTACTTGAGTCACGTCTTGCTGAGATCTCTTTTGCGATTGGCATGCCTGTTGCGTGGCCAAACATCATATTTGAGCCGCCGGATGATGTCCCGTACGGAAGAGTTTATATACTTCCAGCACAAACTATCGGGCAAGACTTTGCTGGGCAGCTTCGCACATATCAGGGCATTTTTCAGGTGAATATAGTCACCCCTGCAGGGATCGGCGTCAGTAAAGCTCGCTCATTTACCAACGCGATTGCGGGTGGATTTCCTGAGGGATTAGCGCTGGTTGATGGTGAGCTGACCGTCTACATCAACGGACCACCTCAGGTTCGCCAACCGATTCAGGACCGCCCAACGTCAGCACCAAACGATAGTAGCGGCTCGATCACCTATACCATCCCCGTCAGCATGCAATACCGCGCTGATTACTGACCCGCCACCCGGCGGGTTTTTTATTACCTAAATTCAGGAGAATGCAATGGCATTCGCAATCCCTAACGGGTCGCGTGTAAACGTGGCTAAGGCCTATCTTGCGCCGATTATCTTCACTGCTGCATCCAATGCGACGGAATGCGAACTGACCGTTGCCTCGGCTGCTGGCATCCTCGCGGGAGACGTTGTCCAGGTTAACTCTGGCTGGCTGAAACTCGACAACATGGTGGTGCGCGTTAAGTCAGTCACCGGCACTAAAATCGTGCTGGAAGCGTTCGATACCACTGATACCAAGAAATTCCCGGCAGGAACCGGCGCTGGCACGCTGCGTAAAATTGACTCGTGGATCACCATGCCGCAGGTTATGACACTCTCTACCGAAGGCGGTGACCAGCAGACCATCAGCGTGCAGTTCCTGGAAGATGATAAAGCCCGAACCATCCCGACGTTTAAAAACGCGGTCGTTCAGGTCTATACCTTCGCTCACGATCCGTTGCTCGCCATCTACAAACGACTCATTGAACTGGATGAGTCAAGCGATACGACGGCAATCTGGTTCCACAACCAGCGCGGCAAGGCTGACCGTTACTATTCTGCGAAGGTCTCATTCCAGAAGGTTCCAAAGACTGAAATCAACGCCGTAGAAAGCAACGAAGCGCGCATGAACTTCGAATCGGATATGCAGATTTACCCAATCGCTGACTCTTCTGCTGTGCCGCTGGCGTTCCTGACTGATCTGCCGGGCACGAAGCCTGCGACCGTTGGCTCAGCACTGGATCTGGCTGTGGTCATGCAGGGCGGTTCTGCACCGTACACCTACGTGTGGAAGAAAGGCGGCACGGCTATTCCAGGGAAAACTGCATCAACATTCAATATTCCGTCGGTTGCTTCCGGTGATGCCGGTTCGTACACCTGCGAAGTTACCGATGCTGCAGGCAAGACACTCACCTCAGCTGCGTGCACTGTCACTGTCAGCTAACCATTCAGGCCCGGTTAGCCGGGCAATTCTGAGATAAACCAATGACTCAATTTTCTCTGATCCCGAATCCAACGTTTTCAGCTACTGCCAGCATTCCGCAAGCCGGTAAAGAAGACGGCAAACTGACTTTCACCTTCCGCCATAAGACGCTGGAAGAGCTGCGCGCCATGGACGAGCAGTTGCACAAAAAGGCCGATGGTAAAAAAGCCCCTATCGAGCCGCAGGCGGATTACCTGATGGATATCGTCGAAGGTTGGGCGCTGCCGGATGAATTCACCCGCGATAACGTGGTTGTTCTCCTGAAGAACTACCCGCGCGCATTTGACAGCATCGGCTTGGCCTACACCAAAGAGCTGATGGGTATCCGCGAAAAAAACTGAGGCAGGTCGCCGCAGCGATGTATACACCGGGCCCGACTCGCGAGGAGTTAGCCGCTTTTGGTTTGACGCCTGAGGACGTGGAGGAAGAGGTGGGGATCCTGCCCTCGGTGTGGAGGTCCTTCACCATCTTCTCTTCCCTGGCGACCCAGTGGCGAGTCGGCGCGAGCGGGGCGACCGGCCTTGATTACAACGTTCTCCCCTGGATGTTCGAGTTACATGGGGTTGAGGATGCGGCGGCCTGCATGGCTGACCTTCAAATTATGGAAAGCGAGGCTCTCAAAGTAATGCATAAGGAGACGAAGTAATGACTGACCAGATCGCCTCGATTACTTTGCGGGCCGATGTTTCTGACCTGAAAACAGCCAGCAACGAACTGGATAAACTCGGCCAGGCGGCAGCTGGTGCTGTCGACAAAGCTGATGACCTTAATAGTGTATTCCGTGCTGGTGCTGAGTCTGCGAAACAGGGCACTGAAGGTATTAAGGAACAGCAGACCGCGCTGAAGGGGCTGCTGGAGAATATCGATCCAGTTAACAAGGCGCTGAACCGGCTGGATGAACAACAGGCAGCGCTGCGTAACTTCCAGACCAAAGGTTTCCTGGATACTGATGATTTTCAGCATTACAACAAAATCCTGGACGATACCCGCCTTAAGTTGACGGATACGGGGGAGGCGGCGGCCAAAGCAAAACAGGAGCTTGATGCTGCGCGCGAAATCGAGAGGCAGGCTGCCTCGCTGGATAAGCTGGTTGCCAGTATCGATCCTGTTCTTGGCAGGCTTAAGTCGCTCGATAGCCAGTTTGTTGAGCTGGAGGAGCATTTCTCTGCCGGGCGGCTATCGGGAGAGCAGTTTGCTCACCTGAGTGGCATTCTCCTGCAGACTGAGCAGCGGCTGACCGACACTGGCGAAGCGGCGGCGAAGGCGCAGGCCGAACTGGCGGCCACGCAGGCAGCTGAGAGGCAATCAGCTGCGCTAAAAGGCTTGCTGGGCTCAATCGACCCGACGATCCGTGCGTTCAGTGCGCTTGATGAACAATACGCGCAATTGTCCGCTCACTTCGAAGCCGGGCGCATCAACAGCGCGCAATTCGAGCACTTCAACGGCATTCTCAACCAGACGCGTGAGCGCCTTTCTGGTGTCGCTGACGTGCTGCCCGAGGCATTATCGCGGCAGGAGTTGGCCGCACGCCGCGCCGGTATTTCTGTCGGCCAATACAGCGCGGCAATGCGCACGCTGCCAGCGCAGTTCACCGACATTGCTACGCAGCTGGCTGGTGGTCAGTCTCCTTTCCTGATCCTGCTCCAGCAGGGCGGGCAGATTAAAGACCAGTTCGGCGGTGTCCAGGGGGCGCTGACGGGCGTCGGCGATTACATCAGCAGCATGGTTGGTCTGATCAGCCCGACCACCATCGCGCTTGGGGCGCTGGTTGGCACAGTCGGCCTGCTGGCTGCCGCTGCGTACAGTTCATCAAAGCAGTTCGACCAGATTGCCCGTTCCGTCATCATGATGGGTGGCGCTGGTTTCTCCTCAATGCAGCAGCTCAATCAGGCTGCCGAAGAGGTGGCCGGTAAGACGAACACATCTATCAGCTCTACCGTCGATACGTTGGTTACGCTGAATGATACTGGCAAATATACCGCCAGCCAGATGAAGCAGATCGCCACCTCCATCACGCTGATGGGCAAGGCGGGTAGCGACACCAAAGCTGCAATGTCCGACTTCGGCAAGATTGTCAGCGACCCGGTAAAAGGCTTGGCGAGCCTGAATGAGCACTATGGTTTCGTTGATGAGGCCATGATGAAACACATCATTCAGTTGCGTAAGCAGAAGGGGGAAGAGGCTGCTGTTGCGGAGGCAATTCAACTTTACGCTGACGTCATGACCAAGCGCGCCGAAGAAACGAACAAGGCAACTGATAATATTGGACGGGTCTGGGATACGCTGAAGAAAAGTGCCTCTGATAACTTCCGGGATATTGGTATTACTGTAAGGGCCTGGGGAAACCAGGTTATCGATATCTTCAACCTGGTAGAAGCATCGATAAAAGACCTGTTTCTCAACATCACATCTCTTGATGCCAAGTTCACAGGAACTGTTGCTGGATGGGCAGAAAAGATACCCGGCGGCGGGGCATTAGCTAATTTCCTCGGTATGGATGTCGAGGCAATGAAAAAAGCTGGTGTAGAGGCTGACAAAGAGATCGCCGCGAACAAAAAACGCTACGATGAGCTTTGGAAGCGGGTCACTGCACCGAATGCTCAGGCCAACTACGAGGCTGAGGCAAGAGGGGCTGGAGTATCTGGCGACGGCAGCACCAGTCGTGAGTCGAAGAACGCGGTATCCAAGTTAGCTGAAGATTCTGCCAAAAAGACAAAGGAGGCTAAAGCCACTCTTGAGGCCGGCGACCGCACACTTGAGAACTACCGTGCACAGGCCAGAACATTAACGGAAACCCTCGAAACCCTACGGCTGACTGGTGAAACTCACGCCAAAAACACTGAGTACAGTAAACAGCAATCCCGCTTTGCTGAACTGGATGATGCCGCTAAAACCCGCGCGCTGACTGCGCAGGAGAAGTCACTCCTGTCGAGCCGCGAGGCCATTCTGAATGTTGCCAGGGTGGTAGATCAAAAGAACAAGGAAGTTGAGGCCCAGCAGAAGATTAACGGCCTGACGCAGCAGGCAAATAAGTATGTAACGCAGATGTCGGAAAAGACCGATGCTTTGCGTGACAGTGCAGGTCTCAGTGGTCGCCAAACGCAGCGCATGATGGAAGAAGCCCAACTCCGCCAGGGGTGGCTAAACGGCGGCGGTAAGATCGAAGATACAGGCTATGAGAAAGAGCTGGCAGCCCTTCATAAATACTACGCCGAAGAGGATAAGCTGCGTGGTGACTGGAAAGCAGGGGCGGTTAGTGGGTGGAACGAATATCTGGACGCTGCTACCGACACATATGGAGCGGTTAAGAACGTGGCAGGTTCTGCGCTCACCGGCATATCCGATATGCTGACCGACCTCGTAATGACCGGCAATGCGTCGATTAAGTCGTTCGGGATGTCGATGCTGAAGATGATCGCGCAGGTCGTAAACCAGCTAATGGTCGCCTATGCGGTGCAGGCGGCTATGGGATGGATTGGTAGTAGCTCAGCGCCATCAACTGGGGGAGGCCAGTCATTTGCTGTTCCTTCACCACATCTTAACGCCAAAGGCGGCGTCTATGAGTCGCCCGGACTCAGTAAATATGTGAATGGTGTCTACGACTCTCCTCAGTATTTCGCTTTCCAGGGCGCGTCGAAGTTTGCCAAGGGCGGTGTGTTTGCCGAGGCCGGCGCTGAAGCAATTATGCCGCTAACTCGAGACTCTGCTGGACGACTTGGCGTAAGGGCTCAGGGCGGTGGTGGTTCAGGGCATCAAATTAACGTTGATATTTATGTCGATAACAAAGGCAATGCCACCACAAATACAAGCGGAGATGGTGACACGGCTGCTAGGGCGCTGGCCGATCGCATTAAGTTTTATGTTTCCGATGGAATCAGAATGGCTATCAAAGATGATGGAGCTATTGGGCAACGGTTTGCTAAGAAGTAGCGCCTTACAATTTTGGTTACATCTCTACCCCCCCCTGGTTATCATGTTCAAAACCGCGATAATCAAGGGGATGATAGTGCTTAGAAGGATACTGAAGAAGATTCTCAAAACTATTGGGATGTTTATTCTACTTATTGTTGTTGTCGGCATTGCTGCTGTAGTAAATAAGCCGACCGAGGCGGAAAAGAAACAAAAGGAGGCCAAAGAATTATCTGACAAGAAACTGGATGAACTCCGGAGCGCATGTGAAATCTACGTCAAGATGTCAGTAATTAACAAAAGCACCTTGGATATGTCTGCCTTTGACGCAAAAAGATGGCAAGGTGACGATGGTAAGTTTTATGCCACGCAGGAATTTAGCGCCAAAAACAAATTCGGTCTTGAGCAAAAATTCAGGGCTGTGTGCGTCGAGGATAAAGGCGGTAAAACCGACTATCGGCTTGAAGAGATAAGCGGCAGCTAACCCTAGTTATGCTTCCATCCCAGCCCCACTCGGATCTTTAATCACAGCCCACTCAGGTGGGCTTTTGGGTTAATTTTTCAAGGCGCTCAGCGATTTCATCCAGCCTTTTTAGGCGCTCATCCAGATGAACGCCGTCAGTGATTTTCGCGTTTTTCCAAAAGTCATTATTCACTGAGTCCCGCTCCTGCTTAAGGATCTCGAACTCCTCATCATCGGTCAGTAATTCAACGGCTTTTTCAATTGCTGACACTACTTCTGCATTTACTGAACGTTTGTTTTTCAATGCAAGGGCGTGAAGTTTATCTTTCAGTTCCTGCGGCAAACGAATATTCACCTTGGGTTCGTCACGTGCCATGTTCATCTCCACTTTTAATTTAGTATTGACATGATGGCACCGTGGTACTAAATTATCAATGATTCCACGGTGCCACCATGAGGGGTGATATGAATAAAGGTGAATGGAAGTTTGTCGCGCGCATTCCTGAGGAGTTCAGAGAAAGGATGTACGCATTGGCAGAAAAAGAAGATCGGTCGATAAACTACTTGGTGTTGAAGGCGATTAAAGAGCTTTTAGCCAGAAACGACGAAGCCCCAACTACTTGCGATAGCTAGGGCTTCTAATTTGTCCGTCCGCAGAAGGAATCGAACATGAGTAATTTAGCAATAAAACAGTCAGCTTGCACCATTAACGTACCATTCCACGGCAATGATTTGTATGTCGTGAACCATAATGGCGAGCCGTACACGCCGATGAAGCCGATTGTTGAGGGCATGGGGATGGATTGGAAAAGTCAGCACGTCAAGCTGACTCAGCGGTTTGCAAAAGGTATGGTGGAAATCACCATACCCACCGCTGGCGGCATGCAAAAGATGATTTGCCTCGCGCTCCGCAAACTCGCCGCTTGGCTAAACACCATCAGCCCTAACAAAGTTCGCCGGGAGATTCGCGAGCGCGTTATTCGTTACCAGGAAGAGTGCGACGATGTTCTGTATGAATACTGGACAAAGGGGCAGGTGACGAATCCGCGCAAAACCAGCACCGACGAGCGCACACCGTTGCGAGATGCAATCAATATGCTGGTGGGAAAGCTCGGCATTATGTACCCGGAAGCGTATAGCTACGTTCATCAGCGCTTTAATGTCGCTCATATTGATGAGTTACCAGCAGAACAGTTGCCGGTAGTCATTGAGTATGTTCATCGCCTGGCTCTCGAAGGTGAGTTTCTTGGCAAGCAGGAGGAGCTGCCAGATCCAAAGCTAGAGCTACCTGATATCACAATGGAGTGGTGGTATCGCAACAACATGCAGATGCAGCATGATAATCCTGAGCGTCGGAATAATCAGCCATGGAATGACGTAACACTAACGCCTCTGATGATAAGCGGTGATAATTCGCCATCACCGTCGCTATACTTGATTCGTATTCTGGAGCAGATGGGTTTCGATATGGTTGGGCCTCGCATTGAAGTGGAGGCGATGCGATCTATGCTCGGCAAAGGTAAGCAAAAAATCAGGGTAATGGGGGATAGTCAGGTTAAATACCTTCTCTCGCTTTAATTGATTAAACAACACCAAGCCTCGCTAACGCGGGGCTTTTTTACATCTATAGCCGAGAGGCAGGAGAACGTTATGACTTTAGAAGAACGCATTGAAGCGCTGGAGAAAGATGTCTCAGCTCTTAAAAAGCAGGTCAGTGACACGAACGAGGCGCTTTCCTGCTTTGAGAGTGTTATCAGAAATCGAATTAACGAATTTAGTGCTTATATCGATACGGCTACTTTAGCCGCTCGTGGAATTTCTCAATAGCCACCTTTTCAAGCTCTTCGATAGTTGATTTTCTGATGTCCATATCGCCTGGATCGAATGTGACTTGTGTGAATCCCGCGGGCGTATTGAGGCCAATAGTTACATTGCAGTTTCCTGTTCTTGATGGGTCTGACTGCCAGTCAATATCCCGAATTGATGTGATGGAAAACTTTCCCATTTTAAATTCCCTTAACCAGAGGTAATCAGCCATCCCTCCTTCCCAGAGTGCGTCAGCGTCCCACCGCTGACGGGCTGAGTCTACACATTAACCAGGGTTATCAGTTAACAACATCCTGATATTCAAACAGTAGCCACCTCCGGGTGGTTTTTTTATGGAGTAAATATGGCAGTTGAAACCTATATCTGGCACTCACAGCTCGGTGCTGGTGCCGTGGAATACAGCCAGACGGTGCGGTCTGCTCAGTTTGGCGATGGTTATGAGCAGGTGGCCGAGAACGGCATTAACTCGACTGCTATTCAGGTACCGATGAAGCATGTGGGTGCCGACTCTGAAGTGAATACTGTTCGCGACTTCCTTCTGGCTCATACCGTGAAGGCTTTCATTATCACGCCGCCTGGCGAGGAGGTAGGGCTTTATCGCGTAGTGGCCGATTCGGTGCGAAAAAACCAGATCAGTAGTAAGTTCGCTGAGCTGACTTTTACCATTAAACGGGCTTACGGGGTGTATGCATAATGGCATTTGTCGATCAGGCGGCAATGCTGGCACCGGGCGGCAGGGTCCGCCTGGTCGAAGTAGATGCTTCAGAGTTCAGTGGCGGTATTCACCGCTTCCATTATTCACCATTTCCTCATTCTCCCGCCGAGATTGATGCTGCGAACGGCGATGAGGCAAAGCTAGGACCAAAACCCATCATCTGGGATGGTAAAACCTTCGACTTCTGGCCGTTCCAAATATCCGACCTTGCACTGTCAACCGACCAGGCCGCAGAACCGAAGCTGAGCGTGTCTAACCTCGACGGACACATCACCGCGCTGTGCCTACAGTTCAAAGATATGGTCAATGCGAAGGTGAGCATCATCGATACCTATGCGGTATATCTTGATGCGGCAAACTTCCCAGGAGGCGTGAATGTAACAGCTGATCCGACGATGTTCACTCTTCAGACTTTTTGGCTGGACACAAAAACATCAGAGGATGATGAGGTGGTTACGTGGGCACTCAGTAGCCCCGCTGACCTGCAGGGTTTGGTTATCCCAACCCGGCAAATTACATCACTCTGTGAGTGGGCGTTGCGCGGCCAATACCGTAGCGGAGATGGCTGCACCTACAACGGCACGGCGTACTTCGACACCAAAGGTAATGCTGTCTCCGACCCAGCGCTTGATGTGTGCGGCGGCTGCCTTAGTGACTGTCGAAAGCGATTCGGTGCTGGCTTGTCAGAACCTAATACTGCCACCCTCGATTTTGGCGGATTCCCTGCAACCGTGCTTTTTACCCGATAACCGGACATCCAAATGAATAAAACGATAATGGCGGCAATCCGGGCGCATGCACTGGAGGAGTCTCCGCGCGAGTGCTGCGGCTTCGTCATCCAGACAGGACGGCGTCAGCGATACATTCCGGTACCGAACAGTCATGAAAACCCATCTGAGCATTTCCGTATTGATGGTGAGTACTGGGCAAATGCCGAGGATGCAGGGACCATTATTCGAGTCATTCACTCGCATCCTGGCGATGGAGCCAGGGCTATCCCCTCAGACCTCGATCGCCAGCAATGCAACCAGTCAGGTGTGGTATGGGGAATATATGCGCCTGATTGCGATGAATACGCCGAGATAACCCCGGATGCTATTCCGCTAATCGGCCGCCCGTTCATCCTTGGCTCTCACGACTGCTGGGGGTTGATCATGGACTGGCATACCACCCAGGGTGTAACGCTGAATGATTTCCGGGTCGATTACCCGTGGTGGGAAAGCCACTACCCAGACAACCTGTATTTCGATAACTGGGAGCGGGAGGGGTTTGTCGAATGCGACCCATCGCCAGGCTGTATGGTCATCATGCAGGTTGAATCCAGTAAGTGGAACCATGCGGGGATCATTACCGAGGAAGGCGAACTGCTTCACCATCTGTACGGGCAGCCATCCTGCATTACTCCGTATGCCAGAGGCTATTTCAAAGACAGGACGATGATCTGCGTCCGTCACAAAGAGCTACAGCAGGAGATTAAGCCATGGCGCGCTTAACCACGATTCGATTGTACGGCGCGCTGGGTGCCCGATTTGGCCGCGTTCATCGGCTGGCGGTGCAGACGTCAGCGGAAGCGGTAAAGGCGCTCTGCATCAACCTGGACGGACTGGAAAGTTATCTCCTGAACGCCAAAAAGAATGGCATGACGTTCGCGGTGTTTCGCGGTAAGCGCAATATCGGGGTGGAGGATTTTAAGGAGTTGTCTGGTGAAAGCGATATTCGCATTGCGCCAGTGATGGAAGGAGCGAAGAAGGCGGGCATGTTCCAGACGATTCTTGGGGCTGTGATGGTTGTTGCTGGGGTTGTTATTGGCGCAATGACCAGTTGGACAGGTGTTGGCCTGACATTCGGTGCCGGGCTTGTAATGTCCGGTGCATCAATGATGGCCGGAGGCATCTACCAGATGCTCTCTCCTCAGCCAAAAGGCCTGCAGGGACGCGACGATCCAGATAACAAACCTAGCTATGCCTTTGGTGGCTCAGTAAACACCCTGGCAATGGGTAACCCAGTGGCTCTGCTGTATGGCGAGCGTGAAATCGGCGGCGCAATTATCAGCGCGGGGATCGTCGCTGAGGACATCTGACGGCTTCTCACTTTTCAATTAGCACCCAGTAGGGTGCTTTTTTTATGGATGCAATATGGCAACGATTACTGGTGCAAAGGGCGGCAGCCAGAAGCAGCACACACCTGTAGAACAGCCTGATTCGGCGCAATCAATGGCGCGCTGTCGCATGCTGCTGGCGCTAGGGGAAGGTGAGTTTGCTGGTGGTCTGGATGCGACCCGGATTTTCCTGGACGGTACACCGCTCGGTAACGCCGATGGAACGATGAATTTTGAGAACGTTTCCTGGGAATTTCGACCGGGCACACAGACCCAGACACCGATTCCGGGTTTTCCCGCAGTCGAGAACGAAACTACGGTTGGCGTATCGCTGACGAAAGTCACCCCATGGACTAGAGCTATCAGCAATACCCAGATCGACGCCGTATTAGTACGAGTTGGCATTCCTGGCCTTCAGCAGCAGGAAAACGATGGGGATATTGTCGGCACTACTGTAACGTACCATATTGATCTCGCCGTTGATGGTGGAGCTTACTCTACAGTAATGACCAAAACGGTTACGGAGAAACTCAGCTCTCTCTATGAGTTGACGCACCGTATTAACCTCCCGAAAGCGAACACAGGCTGGCAGATTCGGGTCGTACGCGATACCGACGACAGTACCAGCCAAATGCTCCAGAACAAAACGCAGGTACAGGCGATCACCGAGGTGATTGATGCGCGTCTCCGTTATCCACATACCGCACTACTGTATGTGTCATTCAATGCTAAGTCATTCAGCAATATTCCGAAGATTTCTTGTAAACCTAAAGGTCGGGTAATCCGCATCCCTCAGAACTACGATCCGATTACACGCACTTATGGCGGTACATGGGATGGTACATTCAAATGGGGATGGACGAATAATCCTGCATGGATTTGGTTCGATATTCTTACTGAGCCGCGCTTCGGACTGGGTCGCAGGGTTACGCCAGCGATGCTCGATAAATGGGAGTTGTACCGTATTGCGCAGCGCTGCGATCAGAAGGTGCCGGATGGTAAGGGTGGCAGCGGTACCGAGCCTCGCTTTATGTTTGACGTTTATATCCAGGCTCAGGCTGATGCCTGGCAGGTGATCAAGGATATTGCGGCAGGTTTTAACGGCATGACGTTCTGGGGCAACAACATGTTCAATGTTGTCTCTGATATGCCAGCGGATACGTCAAAACTTCAGATACTCACTCGAGCCTCTGTTGTCGGTAAGCCAACGTACTCCAGCGGCAGTGAAAAGAACCGCTATAGCTCTGCGCTGATTAACTTTAGTGACCCAGATAACCACTATCAGGATCGCACAACGGCAGTGATGTTTCCCGAGCTGGTTAAGCAGTTCAAGTTTAAGCAGACGCAATTGACGGCTATTGGCTGTACACGTGAAAGCGAGGCGCAGCGCCGCGGAGGGTGGGCCGTCTACTCCAACTCGCTGGATCGCATTATCACTGTTCAGACTGGACTCGATGGCTTCGCCTATGTACCTGGGACAGTGTTCGCCTTTGCCGATGAGCGGCTGTCTGGCCGTGTCTATGGTGGGCGAATTACTGACTACGATGCCGGGCTGAAATCTGTAACTACCGATCGGGGAACAAGCGCATTGGCCGGCGATACGCTGATGATTCGTACCCAGGGCGGTACCGTTGAGAGCAGAACCATTCAGGCGGTTAACGGCCAGCAACTGATACTGGCAACTGCCTTTATCGCTGAGCCACTACCTAATGCCATTTTTGTTATCGATGCAGGTCAGTTGCGCCTCCAGTATTTCCGTGTAACCAATCTGACATTTAACGATGAGGAGAATACCTACAGTATCACCGCTGCAGAGTACAACGGGGCGAAATATGATGCCGTTGATAACAATGCCCGACTGGATACGCCACCGATCAGTCTGATACCGACAGGCCTGGTAGGGCAACCGTCGAACATCGCAATTAGCAGCTACGATTCGGTCCGCCAGGGGCAACGTATCGCCACTATGGTTGCGAGTTGGGATGCGCCAGTAGATAAAAACGGGAAACCTCAGGCTGATATCGTCGCGTATCAGGCACAGTGGAAACGTGGTGATAATGAGTGGATCAATATTCCCGAAACAGGCCTACGCAATATAGAGGTCTCCGGAATTTTTTCCGGTGATTACCTTGTGCGAGTCCGCGCTATTAATTCTGGTGGCGCTTCCAGTTTGTGGGCATCTTCTGTTCTGACTCATCTCACTGGGCGTACAGGGGAAGTTCCCAAACCGGTTGGTCTGCGCACCACAGCAATCAACTGGGGTATTCAGGTTGACTGGTCCTTCCCGGTTGATACAGGTGACACCCTCCAGACTGAGTTGCAGTATTCAGTAAACGGCAATGGGGATAACCCTCTGCTGCTTGCCGGAATTCCTTATCCGCAACACACCTACACACAACTGGGCTTAAAGGCTGGTGTTGAATTTTGGTACCGGGCTCGTCTGGTCGACCGTATTGGTAATCAGAGTGACTGGACCGACTGGGTTCGTGGTCAATCTAATGCAAATGCAGACGATTACCTGGGCGATATTGCTGATGACTTCCTTACGTCTGCCGATGGTGACCGCCTGACAAGCGACATTGATACAAACCTGGAAGCTGCATTGCAGAATGCGCTGGCCAATCATGGAACAGTGGAACACCAGTGGGCGCAGTACGGCGAGGTGCGCGCGGATATTCTGGTAATTAAAACGACGGTCGCCAGTGTGGATAAGGCGATGGCTGAGCTGTCTACGCAGGTACAGGCACAGATTGAAGATGTGACAGCCTCTCTCGAGGACAAACTGACCGCTACTGTCGATGCTTCGGGGGCGACAGCCATTCATACCCTGAAAGCCGGAGTGCGCATCAACGGTATTTTTTACAATGCCGGGATGTCGATTGCGGTACTGGCCGAAGCGGGTAAGCCGGTGGTCACTCGTGTCGGGTTTAACGCCAACCAGTTCGTCCTGATGAGTGGCAGCGGTGATACGCAGTATTCACCGTTTGCCGCTATCAATGGTCAGGTATTTATCAGTGATGCCTTTATTCAGAACGGGAGTATTACCAGTGCGAAAATTGCGGATGCTGCGATTACTAACGGCAAAATCTCAGGCGCATTCTGGTCTACGGGCTATAAAATTGCAAATCAGGGCGGTTGGTGTCTGTCTAAGGCTGATAACAACCTGTCATTTACTGGGCCCAGCGGGCGACTGCTGGTACAGCTGGGGCATATTACCGGAGTAGCGCCTAATGTCTGATTTTGGTTTTGATTGCTGGCATGAGGACGGATCATCAGCAAACTTTGGTATTAAACCAATATCAATCATTGGAACGATAAAGCTGAGTGCCGGCCAGACGTCAGGTGCATATTCGTTCAACGTGCCGGCAGGGAAGAGGCTCGGATATATGCTGGGTCTGGCAAAAACTATAGCGTATGTAGAGGGGCGCCGAACAATAACCGTTTCAGGCAATAGTATTGTAATTGGCGCAGGCACTGATAACTCTCTGAACCAGCCTCAGGCAAATGAGAGCTATGTTTTTGTTTTTCTGGAAAATGCATAATGGCTAACAGATATGGTGCGTTATTATCGTTGAAAAGCGGCGAAACATTTATCACCCCCCAGTCAGTACCTGTTTGTCTGTATTCAAAGCAGACGTTTTCGTCAGTATCGAATGGTGCTCTACATTATATTGAGAAACTGGTTAATATACCTGATGCATCACAACCTGTTATCCCGTTTGTTCTGACATCCCGTCAGGCTGCATGTGCTGTCTGGAATGAATCAAACGGACAACTGGCTGTACGAGCCTATGAGATACTGAATACCGCATTTACCATGACAGTCTATTTATTCACTATATTCCCTCAGCCCATGCCTAATCCTCCGTATGGGCTGGCTGTCTGGGATGACCAGACGGGTAATCTGATTATTACTCATGAATCGAAAATCCTCACGGACGTGGTAACTGTCGGAACAGTCGGGGCAAATGGAGGCATTTATATTGACGAGACCAGAGCGGGTAAATGGGCAATTATCCCGAATGTTGCAGGTCAGCAGGTATGGCGAATATCTGGCGGTGGACCGGGCGGTCAGCTCTGGCCTGTGCCGGTTACTTTTACAGCTGTATATAACGGGGCCAGCACCCGAATTTATACCGCTGCCATTCAGGCAATTCCATCTGGTAGCGCACAGCCAATGGCCCCTGTAAATGCAGGTAACACAGTTATTGCCGTTGAAGTGTCAAAATATTGAATGCCTGTACGATCGCTTTAAACGATCAATGTATTTAAAATGATCTGTTAAATCTATTATCTATTGTTGCCCGCTATTGATATTTTGAATATGAATAACTACAGCGAGTAACAATATGAAAATTATATTAATCGTTCTTGCATTTTTATCATTAACTGCATGTTCCGGCACTCCCGAAAAGAAATTACCCTTATGTACAGCAACGGCGATGATCGGCAATCAGGAAACAGATGTGCTCATTTACGGGATCCGTAAAGTTGTAAACCAGACACAATATCAGGCCGGTTATCCGTTTAACTGGCGATGGGTGAATAAAAATAACTTCACCAGTTCGAATTGCCATTAATGAGTTACTAAAAAATAACCCGCTCCGGTGGGTTTTTTATTATCTGAATTCAGGAGATATCCATGTCAGCAGGAACCTTAACCCTGACGAATAACTCTGCTGCTGTAGCCGGCAGCGGAACCGCATTCACTACAGAACTGGCGGCCGGTGACTTTATTGTCGTTACGGTCGGTGGTATTCCTTACACCCTCCCGGTTAAAACCGTTAACAGCAACACATCACTGATACTGGTGAGTAATTTCACCGGACCAACTCAATCAGGTTTGGCCTGGTCTGCTGTTCCACGTTTGGCGCTTAATATGGTTACTGCCGCACTGGTGGCTCAGAGCGCTGAAGCACTGCGCGGGCTGAACTATGACAAGCAAAACTGGCAAAGCATTTTCAGTGGTACAGGTAATGTCACAGTCAAACTGCCAGATGGAACGTCATACACCGGGCCTGCATGGAGTGCGATTACGACTGAGTTGGGTAAAAAGGCAAACTCATCAGATTTAGGAAGTGCTGCAAAAAAAAATACTGGCACGTCTGTTGATGATGTGATGCAGGTCGGCGCATTTGGCCTGGGGATTCATGCATCAACAGGCCCTGAGGTGGGTAATGGTTTTTATGCTAACTCAGGGTCAGGGAATTTTGTACCCGGGAATGGTGGTGGCATACAGGTGGGGTATGGAAACAACAGATTTATGCAAATCTATGTTTCATCGAACCAGGTTCTCCAGGCGAGATATATTACAGGAAACGGTGGACCCCAAACTCCAAACTCTGTAACGCCATGGATACCTCACTGGTGCACAGCAAATACGACAATTGATTCAAATGGATTTATTAAGCGTGCCTCTCCAGTTGTAAAGATTTTCAATGATGGTACGTATAAAGCCAATGATGAATCAGAAGGGGTAATTGTCAGCCGACTTAGCGTAGGGGAATATCTGATCGAAGGATGTATGGGAATGAACTCGGATGCATCCTGGGGAGGGGTTGATGGCGGATTTGAAATACCTAAGGATCGCAATGGGCAACCGCTTATCTGGCTGGATTATGAGGTAAATGCAGATGGTTCAGTCCTGGTGAAAACCTATCAGCGTACCCATCCTGACGCTCCCATTTTTGCACGTAACGAACGGGATGGATACGCCAGTGGTGACCCGATAGATATTCCATCTGACCAGTTCGTTTCCGTACGCGTGGAAATGCCGGAAAACAGTATCTGGCACCAGAAACAGAGGGAGGAACGGGAGTCGATGGAAAAAGCTGAACGCGAGCGCCAGGAAAATCAGCAGGATGCTCAGTCGTAAAAATAATAGTTGCCGCAACCACACCGTATGCAAGAGCATGATTGCGGCGCGACTGGCGAGCATTCGATAGTGCGAGTATTGAATGATTGCCAGTCACGGCGGATTGTACTTAAGCAATATGACGGTTCAAGGCGTTCAATCTGAAACCAACCACATATCAGCCTCTTCAAACATTTCCTGAACAGTACGGCTTATCTGTTCCTTCTCATGCTTGCTGGCGTCAGTGTTGATCGCCGGCAGTGTCATCATTGGTTTTACCCGGACGTTAGCATCCGGAAAAATCCGGTGAAGCCTCTTACTCAATTCGCCCTGAATGATATCTTTTGAACCGGGCAGACCATCAAAATTCCTTTTGTCATAAACGAGTTCCACGAACATTGCTTATTGCTCCTTTACTGGATGTATATACAGTATTTATACTGTGTTTTTATCCGGTATTCAAGAGAGGGCGTAAAGATGCCACGACGCAGCGATATTGAAATGGCCTGGTATGCTTCGATACAGCAGGAACCGAATGGCCGGAAGACCGTCACCACGCAGCGGTTTGTCCAGGAACTGAGTAAGGTTAACTGGAACTGGACGATGAAGCAGGCCAACGAATGGATCGAGTGGTATGTGACAACGTTCCGCGATGTATCAACGCAGGAAGGCGAGAACCGTACTTTTCAGCTGTTCAATCCAAACGGAGGGCTTTAGCCATGGGCTTCCCTTCACCTGCCAGTGATTACGTTGAAACAAGGATTTCCCTCGATCAGCAACTAATCAGCCAGCCCGCAGCGACTTATTTCATGCGAGCATCGCGTTCACATTTCAGGGAAGGGATAATCCAGGGAGCTCTTCTGGTTGTGGATGGGTCGCTTTCAGCCTGTGATGGCTCGCTGCTGATATGTGCAATAGACGGGGAATTCAGGATAAAGCGATATCGGACTCATCCCCAACCCCATCTGATAAATCTGGAGAACGGGAGAAGGGAAGCGTTGCCGGATGATGGTGATGGCTACAGATCCTCACACGCAATATTTGGAGTTATCACGTACATCATTAATGATGCCAGGAACGCGGAGTTCGATGATTGCCCGGTGATGTAATCACATTGGCTGTATTAGTTCGGATCCCTGATTTTTCACATTCCCGACGGCACGCGTCACGGCGTGCCGTAGAAATTTCTGTCCTGGAGTTTTGATCCCGAAGATTTCCCGACGGCGCCACGAAACCAATGGCAACTGATTGATCTTGAATGATTGCAATAGTAAGTATTAGGAGGTGTTTTTTAGTGGGTTTTTGGTATTAACTTATTGAAGTTTAAAGGTTATTGCGCTTTGAGTTGTAAACAGGAATCGTATTCGGTCTCTTTTTGTGTACTTTATAAACCAAAAGGTTAGAATGCACGGTGCCAAAACACACGAAATTCTTTGTGCGGCATTTTATGCCTGCTACAACAATCTAAACATTTTTGCCCCCATATCCAAGTACTTTTCTGTCATTTTTCACTTTGGTCTTGGACTCGGTGCTATCTGCATCCCTTTATGCAAATGTTCTCGTAACGTGGCAGATGGATATTATTTAAATGTTGTACTATTGAAAATGACAGTATATTAATTTTTTCATAGCCATGGGGATATCGGATAAAGTTAATTGGTAATAATCTAAGGATTATGATTTATTATGAATGGGTTATAGCGATAAAATTATTAAAGATGGAATGGATATATGAATGACTCAGATGGTTATGTTTATATTTTAAAGAATGATGCCTATCAGGATAATCTTTTTAAGATAGGGTTTACAAAGAACATGCCTGAGCATCGGGCTAAGCAATTGTTTAATGGGGTGACCGGTGTTCCACTACCATTCGATGTGGTTATGGCATGTAAAGTAGGAAATTATCGGGAAGCAGAAAAGAATATTCATCTTCGCTTAAAACCTTATAGAGTAAACCATAGAAGAGAGTTTTTTGAACTACCAATAGAAATTTGCAGTAAGGTAGTTCTAGATGAATGTAATAAGATAAATGAACGACTTAATTTCAATTGTATTAATCCTATAATATTGGTGGAAAAGAAAGAGATCGCTATTGAAATTGAAAAGTATCATGAGTCTAACTTTTTGATATCTATGAAAGATATACTTATGCAAGAAAAATATAATTCTAAATTAAATAGCGAGCAAAAAGATAGAATCGAAATATTGATGCTTGTATTAGCTGAGGTGTTCCCTAACGATCTTGTGGGTTGGTATGATGGATTTATGAAAGACCATGATCCGGAAAAAGAAATACAAATTTGGGAATCGTTAGTTAAGGCTTTTTGTAAAGCCAAGCGTTATTATGAATTCAATGCATATAAACAAGAAGTTTTTAATAGCCTGCTTCTACGGACCATTAATGATAAATCGTTTGTCATGAAAGCTATGGCTTCATCGGAGGTTCCTCATGACTTACTTTCACGAATACTTGACTGTTACGATTTAAAGCCAACACCACTTGTCGTTCTTACAGCGAATGGGATTAAAATGGATGCCCGATTACATATCCATAAATAATTATGTCTCGGATATAAATAGAAACGTCCCCGCCTTTCTGATGTATTTGCTAAAATTAAAGTTGCATGAGAACTGTGTACAGGAGGTCAAATGGGACTGCCTGACAATGCTTATCAAAGAGTGGAAGCGACGCGCTGGCGACATGTTTGGGTGGTCGGGGATATCCACGGTTGCTTCTCATTATTGATGGCGAAATTGCGCCAGTGTCGTTTTGATCCGTGGCAGGACCTGCTGGTTTCAGTGGGGGATGTTATCGACCGCGGACCAGACAGTCTGCGTTGCCTGAAGCTACTGCGTAAACGCTGGATTATCGCGGTCAGAGGGAATCATGAACAGATGGGGCTGGACGCGCTGGCAACCGGGGAGCAATTCCTGTGGTTTATGAATGGCGGTTCGTGGTTTGCGCAGGCGGAGCAGCCAGCGGCGACAGCCGCTCTTGAAACGTGTCGGCAATTACCCTGGATTCTGGAGCTGCGTTGCCAGAACGGCATACACGTTATTGCTCACGCAGATTACCCTGATGATAATTATCAGTGGCAAAAAGAGGTCGATTTACAGCGGGTACTATGGGATCGCACAAGGCTGATGAATAAAGGTAATGGCATTCGCGGCGCGGATCACTTTTGGTTTGGCCATACGCCTCTGCGTCAGCGGGTGGATCACGAGAATCTGCACTATATTGATACTGGTGCGGTGTTTGGCGGCGAGTTGACGCTGGTGCAACTGCAATAATCAAAAATCGCTGTATTCCTGGGCCGGACGCCAGAAGCTGTCGATGTAGTCATCCGCGGGTAAACATCCGCCGTTACGAATACGCTGATCGTCCATCGATATCAGGCACTGCTGCTCAGTTTTGTAGACATCAACAACGATATCTTCACAACCGCCACCCAGGTAGCACACAAAAAGAACCAGCGTGAACATTCCATCCTCAAATGGTAAAGCTATAGCTGTAGTGTAGAAGATGTTGATAGATGAGGGAAATTAACCAAGAAATAACCCGTCTGGCGACGGGTTCTTTTTGAATCAGGCAAGGCGCATGATCCAGGCATCTGACTTACGATCGTAGTGCTCGCGAAATAGAACTGAATGTTCTCCGTTAAGAAGAGCCGGGACGCTGGTGTCGGCATCCCAGGCATCAAGTTGCATGCATAAATCCGGATCGGATTTACACGGAATGGTTAACGTTCGGTCCCCTGGCGATTCGCCATGTAACTCGGCGTCGTCGATTTCAAAAGCGCCAATGCGCACACTGGTTTTCATCATCGTGCTCTCCGTTTATTTGCTGGTTGTGGTACGACCAGTTAGGCCGTCCATTTTTCAGCGTAGTCAACGTTAGCAAAAGCGCCAGTAAAAACGTGCGTTATCCTGTAAAGAGTTTGCCATCCCGGACAAGATCGCGCGGGTAGCTATTCTTTAATCGCGATCCAATACGTTTCGCCAGGCCAATCGGCTGATGCTGGAACGTAACCAGCACATCGTCGGTGGTCGGTGCGGTCTGCGGGTAGACATCCCGTCCGCGGTACCACTCTTCGGCTTCGGCAAGGGTCAGTTCGAACGCATGGCTGTGATTTGTGCTGGCGAGAGCAATGACGGCTTCATGCTGCCAGCGGTACCCTTTATTGTGCGTTTCAGCGAGTTTGATGCCAAGTCGGGAAAAGCGGACTTTGCCGATCAGGGGTTCAATCTCGGTTGGGAACAGCCAAATCTCTTTATCACGCTGCCACAGGCGCAGAGTGTCTTCCCACTGCAATCCACAGGCGTTAGCGGCCTGAGTGACAAGCGCGGATTCACGTCCTTTAAGCGGGCTGAACGGGAAGTTACCGACTTTGTATTTTGGCGTCGGTAGTGCAGGGATCGCGGCAGTTTTGCGCAGACGCGCGACGAAAAAACCTTCACAATCGTAGATCTGCGGGAACACATGCAGGAATCCTTCCGGGGTCAGGGCGCGTTCAGCCTGCGGGAATAAATCGCCCAGTGGTAAAAACTCGACGGCGTCCGGGTAGGTCTCAATCAACCACTGCATAATGTCTTCATTTTCGTCACGGTTCAGCGTGCAGGTCGAGTAAACCAACGTGCCGCCGGGACGCAAGGCATGAAAGGCGCTGTCGAGAAGTTCGCGCTGGGTTGCGGCAATTTCCAGATTACTTTCTGGCGACCAGTTTTTTAGCGCATCGGGATCTTTACGCACCACGCCTTCACCGGAACACGGCGCGTCCAGCAAAATGGCATCGAAGGCTTCTGGCAACGCTGCGCCAAATACCCGCCCGTCAAAATGGGTTAGCGCGACATTGGCTATCCCGCATCGGCTGATATTGGCATGCAGGACTTTGACGCGACTGGCGGAAAACTCATTCGCCAGAATCGCACCCTGATTTTTCATTTTTGCGGCAATTTGCGTGGTTTTGGAGCCGGGGGCTGCCGCGACATCCATCACGCGATCCGGGGTATTGCCATCGGCAAACAGCGCGGCGACCGGCAGCATTGAGCTGGCTTCCTGAATATAAAACAGGCCGCTTAAATGTTCCGCGGTACTGCCGAGCGGTACTGACTTTTCATCATCGCGTTCGATCCAGAAACCTTCAGCGCACCAGGGTATCGGAGTGAGCGACCAGTTGTAAGGTGCAGTCAGAGTGAGGAAGTCGGCAACGGAGATTTTCAGCGTATTGACGCGGATGCTGCGACGAAGCGGACGCTGGCAGGCAGCGAGAAAATCATCAAATGAGAGCGTGGAAGGCATTGCTTCACGCATTTGGTTTAGAAAGGCGTCGGGAAAATAAGCCACTTGGTACCACCGGCAAAAAAACAGGTGCGCAGTGTAGCATAAGTGCTCCGGCGCGAGTATGTACGCCGGAGCAAGGGGAGAGATTAACGTGGCAGGGCGGTTCCCCATTCACGCCACTCTTTTGGTTCGCTTTCGAGCAGCAGGAAGTGTTTACCTGCCTGCGCTTTCGGGGCCAGCGGCGTACCCGGTGGCGTAGCGAAGGCGATTCCGCCGCGAATGAACTGATTGAAGGTACCGGTCTTCACGACGCCGCCGGTCAAACCAAAGTCGAGATTGTATCCGGATGCCAGCCAGAACACTGAATTGTTCCGCACCAGATGCTGATAGCGCTGGCTAATGCGCATCGCCACCATCACGCGGTCAGAAAGCGAGCCCAGCGTCAGCCCGGTGACGGTCCCCACTTCAATGCCTCTGAACAGGACAGGCGTACCGATATTCAGCGAACCTGCTTCCGGCGCTTCTACCACAATACTCAGACCATCGAGGTAACGAGAGTCGGTAATGGTGGCTTCCTGCAGTTCAAAATCACGGCGCGGGTTACCGCGTCCTGGTTCAACGTTAATATACGGCTGTAAGATCGTATCCAGATGCTCGACGCCTGCCGCTGAGATTTGCGGTGTGATCACGGAGAAGCGGGTACCGCTACGGGCAAAAGTCTGCACGTATTCCGGATACAAAACCGCTTTTGCCTGAACTTCGTTACGGGCGGTGATGAGCTCAAGCGTCTGGATCTGGCCGATATCGATCCCCAGGTAGCGAATTGGCATGCCGGCCGCGAGTTTACCGGCATCGAACGCGTGTAGGGTTATCTGCCCGCCCACTGCACGTGCAGCGGTTTCGGAAGCATACAGAATACGCTTGTCGCCTTTGCGTTGGCTGGCGCTGGCACCGCTTAGGTTATCGAAGCTAATCGCCCCTTTGAGCGCTCGCGACAGGGGAGATGCCTGTACGGTCAATCCGCTACCGTTAAGCTGAACCTTTGCCCCGCCTTCGGCCCAGAATACGCTGTTGCTGGTCAGCAGGTTGCGATATTCCGGTTTGATATGCAGATCGATATCAAACGCATCGGCGCGTGGGCGAACGCTAATCACTTCACCGACCTCGAATTTGCGGTATAAGACCACCGAACCGGCCTGCACATCAGGCAGCGTTTCGGCGCTCAGGCTGAGCGTGGTAGTTGGCAGATCGCTCAGGCTGTTTTCAATCGCTTTTTCCAGGTTGGCATACAGCGGGTAGCTTTTTTTCATTTCACCCTTGGTACCGGGCAAAATACGAATGCCGCCGCTGAGCCATTCGCTGGCGCTGGCGCCAAGGAATTCCACGCCATCAAGCCCGACCTTGACGTCAACCCGGCTGTTGACCACAAACTTACTGTCACCTTGCACCAGGGCGCGATGCTGTGGTTCGATGGCAACGGTAAATGAAACACCTTTGCCAGAGAGCGTGCGATCAATCACCTGACCGACCTGTACGCCGTGAAGAATCAGTGGCTGACCGGCATCAATACCGTAACTCTCCGGCGCGATCAGCGTAAGCGTCATGACGCCCGGATCGTGTAACAACGACTTCTCAGCAGGAATAACCGCAAACTGGTTACGCGGCTCGCCCTCGCCAGGTACCAGCTCGAAAGTTTTGCCCGTTAGTAGCGAACTGATATTTGCATCGTTTAACGATAATTTAGGGCTGTGTAATTCAATCCGCGTATTGTCGCGCAGCAGCGTTACTACGCTGGGATCGACCGTCATTTCGCCGGTCACTTTACCGCCTGGATTTAAATCCAGTTTGGTCAGTTGCCCGACTTCTAATCCTTGATACATCAGCGACGTTGAGCCGGCCTTGAGTCCATCGCCGCTGGGTAAATCAAGCTTGACGATCACTCCCCGCTGGCTGTGCGCGAGATCCTGATACAAACCAAACGTGTCATCGGCCACCGCGGGTTTAGAGTCTTCGGGCGAATCAAAAGCAATGGCGCCATTGACCAGCGCCGCCAGACTCTCCAGCTTGATCTTCGCTCCGCTGAGGCTGACATCCGCATTCACACCGGACACGTTCCAGAAACGGCTGCCTTTTTTCACCAGGTTGGTAAAGCGACGTTCGATCAGCACGTCGATGGTTACGCCCTGATGATTTGGGTTGATGGTGTAGTCATACACCCGGCCCACCGGAATCTTGCGGAAATAAACCAGCGAACCGCTATTGAGCGACCCGAGGTCAGGGGCGCGCAGGTGCAGCATCAAATCGCCATTATCCAGACGATATTTGGGCTGCGTATCGAGGGCGACGAAATGATCTTCCGGCTCGCCGGTTCCGGGCATCATGCCGATATAGTTGCCGCCAACCAACGCATCCAGGCCAGAAACCCCCGCCAGCGACGCTTTCGGCGTGACCAACCAGAACTGGGTATCTTTGCGCAGAGCATCTTTCATGGTCGATTTGATGCTGACGCGCACTTCAATTTTGCGTAGATCTTCGCTGAGGTTGATATCTTGCACGGTGCCCACTTCAACGCCCTGATAACGAACGGGAGTACGGCCCGGTACAATGCCGTCAGCAGACATAAAGTCAATGGTTACGGTATTGCCGCGATCTTCATAGCTTCCCCAGATAAGCCATCCTGCAATCATCAGCGCGATGAAAGGCAGCAGCCAGAATGGAGAGATACGGCGTTTAGTTTTAATCTGCGCTTCAGTCTGCGAAGCGGGCGTTTCCTGACTCATGTGCATCCCAAAGTAAGCGGCTGTCCAGCCATTCCACAGCAAGAATAGTCAATATTACCGCTGCGCCGAAATAAAACGCAGCTGGCCCCATAGTAAAAGCAAGTATCTGATCGCGATTAATCAGCGACATGGTTAAAGCGATAACAAAGAGATCCAGCATCGACCAGCGACCAATCCAGGTCACCATACGCAGCAGTTTGATGCGGGTACGCAATCCTTGCTCACATCTAAAATGGATGCTGATGAGCAACGTAAACATCACAATCACTTTGGTGAATGGCACCAGAATACTGGCGATAAAAACAATCGCCGCTACGCCAACGTTGCTGTTCGCCAGGGACATTATGCCTGACAGGATCGTGTCTTCCTGGCGGCCGCCATTGACATAAATTACCGAGATGGGCAGCAGATTAGCAGGCAAAAGCAGGACGATCGAGGCCAGCAGAGCAGCCCAACACTTTTGGATACTTTGATTCCTGCGCCAGCGCAACGGGATATGACAGCGAGGGCAGCGACCTCGGGCGTCCGGATAACCTGTAAAGTGGCAGCCGAGGCAGACGCGGAGTTTTTCATCGGGCCGACGGGCTGGTCTTTGCGGGTAGAAACGGTCCCAAAGCTGCTCAACGTTAAGGTGCGACAGCGTCAAAACACTGAGGATCACCAGCGCAATAAAAGCAAACAGACCTACACCGGGTTGCAAAAAAGCATAGTCCTGAACTTTGATTGATGCGACGCCAATGCCTACCAGATAGATATCAAGCATCACCCATTCTTTGAGCCTTTCCAGCATCAGCAGCACTGGGCGCAGGTTCATCCCAAGAATATTGCCAAACCACAGATAAGCGATTGAGGTCACGAGAATGATGGGCGCACCGGCAACGCAAAAGAGTACGAAGGATGCGGTGAGTGGGTCGCCTTGTCGGGTCATTTGCCAGATGCCTTGCAGCACATTGGCGTCAATGCGCACACCTAATAAATAGATGTGCAGGAGCGGTTCTCCCCAGGCAAAGGGCATCAGCAGCAGCATGGTGAAAGCCATAGCCGCCAGTCGTGTTAATGACCAGTCGCGTCCGTCACGAATTTTTGCCTGACAGCGTGGGCAAAATGCACTTTGATGCGAACGCATTTTAGGCAAGCTAAAGATCAGGTCACATTCAGGGCAACGATGGTAATGCGCACGAGGGAGTGCATCACCAATGGACCTGATGGCTATTTTTTTAGTCGGCGTGATGCGTGGTGTCGTTAAGGCCATGTATCGCGAATCAAATTGTTGAAGTAATGTTATCTTAACTCATGACGGGAATGATCTTGAGCATTAACGCATTTAATGTTTATTTTAGTAGGCTGCAGCTTTAAGTAAGACAACTAAGTGATTACATAATGAACAAAACAGAGCTATACACGGATCTGAACCGTGACTTTCAGGCATTAATGGCAGGTGAAACCAGTTTTCTGGCAACGCTGGCAAATACCAGCGCGTTGTTGTACGAACGTCTTGCAGAAGTAAACTGGGCCGGTTTTTATCTGCTCGAAAACGATACGCTGGTGCTGGGACCTTTCCAGGGAAAAATCGCCTGCGTGCGGATCCCGGTAGGACGCGGGGTGTGTGGGACCGCAGTAGCGCAGAACCAGGTTCAGCGCATTGAGGACGTTCATGCTTTTGACGGACACATCGCATGTGATGCCGCCAGCAACGCTGAAATCGTCCTGCCAATCACCGTCGAAAATCAGATAATCGGCGTGCTGGATATCGATAGCACGGCGTTTGGCCGCTTTACTGACGAGGATGAACAGGGGCTGCGAACGCTGGTGGCACAGCTTGAAACCGTGCTTGCAACGACGGATTACAAAAAATTCTTTGCGCGCGTCGCAGGATAATCAACGGATAACGTAGCAATTACTGATGACGTCATTATAATGTCGCCTGTTCATGCCTGCGCTTGTTGGCTACGTCCGTTGTAATCAGGAAATTTCATGGAAAATCAACCTAAGTTGAATAGCAGTAAAGAAGTCATCGCGTTTCTGGCCGAACGCTTCCCGCAGTGTTTTAGTGCGGAAGGCGAAGCGCGCCCACTGAAAATTGGCATTTTTCAGGATCTGGTAGAGCGTGTTGAGGGCGAAATGAACCTCAGCAAGACGCAGCTCCGCTCTGCCTTACGTCTCTATACTTCAAGCTGGCGCTATCTGTATGGCGTTAAATTGGGCGCAACGCGTGTTGATCTCGACGGTAACCCTTGTGGTGAGCTGGATGAGCAGCACGTTGAACATGCTCGCAAACAGCTGGAAGAAGCTAAAGCCCGCGTTCAGGCGCAACGTGCAGAGCAACAGGCGAAAAAACGCGAAGCAGCCGCTGCTGCCGGTGAAAAAGAAGACGCACCGCGTCGCGAGCGTAAGCCGCGTCCTGCACCGCGTCGTAAAGAAGGCGCTGAGCGTAAACCTCGCGCTGAGAAACCAGCAGCAAAAGCACCGCGTGCTCCTCGTGAAGAACAGCATACCCCGGTATCTGATATTTCAGTACTGACGGTAGGGCAGTCTCTGAAGGTGAAAGCAGGTAATAATGCGATGGATGCCACCGTATTAGAAATCACCAAAGATGGCGTCCGTGTACAGCTGAATTCGGGTATGTCTTTGATTGTACGCGCAGAACACCTGGTGTTCTGAAACGGAGGCCAGGCCTGGCATGAACACTTTTTTTAGGCTTACTGCGTTAGCTGGTCTGCTTGCATTAGCAGGCCAGGCACTTGCTGTGGAAGATATCACGCGTGCCGATCAAATCCCCGTTTTAAAGGAAGAAACCCAGCATGCGACGGTAAGTGAACGTGTGACATCGCGTTTTACGCGTTCGCACTATCGCCAGTTCGATCTGGATCAGGCGTTTTCGGCAAAAATTTTTGACCGCTATTTGAATCTGCTCGACTACAGCCACAACGTGCTGTTGGCGAGCGATATCGAACAGTATGCAAAAAAGAAAACGGTCCTTGGCGATGAACTGCGTACCGGCAAGCTGGATGTCTTTTACGATCTCTATAATCTGGCGCAAAAACGCCGATTTGAACGTTATCAGTACGCTTTAAGCGTACTGGCACGTCCAATGGATTTCACCGGTACCGACACCTTTAACCTCGACCGGAGCAAAGCGCCATGGCCGAAGAGCGAAGCAGAGCTTAACGCGCTGTGGGACGGCAAGGTTAAATTTGACGAACTCAGCCTGAAGCTGACCGGCAAAACCGATGCGGAAATTCGTGAAACGCTGACGCGTCGCTACAAGTTTGCGATTCGCCGTCTGGCGCAGACCAACAGCGAAGATGTGTTCTCTCTGGCGATGACGGCTTTCGCCCGTGAGATCGACCCGCATACTAACTATCTCTCTCCACGCAATACCGAACAGTTCAATACTGAAATGAGCCTGTCTCTGGAAGGTATTGGCGCGGTTTTGCAAATGGATGATGACTACACCGTCATTAACTCCATGGTGGCGGGCGGCCCGGCAGCCAAGAGCAAAGCAATAAGCGTTGGCGACCGTATTGTCGGCGTGGGTCAGACCGGTAAGGGAATGGTCGACGTGATTGGCTGGCGTCTGGATGACGTTGTTGCGCTGATCAAAGGACCCAAAGGCAGCAAAGTTCGCCTTGAAATCCTGCCTGCCGGTAAAGGAACCAAGACGCGCACCGTCACGTTAACGCGTGAACGTATTCGTCTCGAAGACCGCGCCGTGAAAATGTCCGTGAAAACCGTTGGCAAAGAAAAAGTCGGCGTACTGGATATCCCTGGCTTCTATGTTGGCCTGACGGATGATGTCAAAGTTCAGTTGCAGAAGCTGGAAAAACAGAACGTCAGCAGCATCATTATCGATCTGCGCACTAACGGTGGCGGCGCGCTGACCGAAGCCGTTTCGCTCTCCGGTCTGTTCATTCCTTCCGGCCCGGTGGTTCAGGTTCGTGACAATAACGGTAAAGTGCGTGAAGACAGCGATACCGACGGCGTTGTGTACTACAAAGGCCCGCTGGTAGTGTTAGTCGATCGCTTCAGTGCTTCGGCATCAGAGATTTTTGCTGCGGCAATGCAGGATTATGGTCGTGCGCTGATCGTTGGTGAACCGACTTTCGGGAAAGGCACTGTACAGCAGTATCGCTCTCTGAACCGTATTTATGATCAGATGCTGCGTCCGGAATGGCCGGCGCTGGGTTCTGTTCAGTATACGATCCAGAAATTCTACCGTGTAAACGGTGGCAGTACACAGCGTAAGGGCGTTACGCCGGACATCATCATGCCGACAGGTAATGAAGAAACGGAAACCGGTGAGAAGTTTGAAGATAACGCGCTGCCGTGGGATAGCATTGATGCTGCGACCTACACCAAATCAGAGAATCTGACGCCGTTCGGACCTGAATTGTTAAAAGAGCACAATGCACGTATTGCCAACGATCCTGAGTTCCAGTACATCATGAAGGATATTGCGCGTTTCAATGCGATGAAGGATAAACGCAACATCGCTTCTCTCAATTATGCTCAGCGTGAGAAAGAGAATAACGAAGATGACGCAATGCGTCTGGCGCGTATCAACGATCGGTTTAAGCGAGAAGGTAAGCCGCCGCTGAAAAAACTGGACGATTTACCGAAGGATTACCAGGAACCAGATCCCTACCTGGATGAAACGGTAAAAATTGCGCTTGACCTGGCGCATCTTGAAAAAGAAAAGCCAGCGGAACAGCCCGCAACCAGTAAATAACCTCCAACAGGCACAAGGAATTGTGCCTGTTTTTTTAACAAACGCATGAAGACGTCAGTGTGATACGATAAAATGTAAAGTTGTGTCTTTCTGGTGACTTAGCACCTATGGATGCTTGAAAATAGCCATAAGACCCATACGATATGGGTAATCGCATAGTGCGTTTTGTTAAATTGAGGTTAAAAGAAAATTATGATGCGAATCGCGCTCTTCCTGCTGACGAACCTGGCTGTGATGGTCGTTTTCGGGCTGGTATTGAGCCTGACAGGGATTCAGTCAAGCAGCGTTCAAGGCTTGTTGATCATGGCACTGCTGTTTGGTTTTGGTGGTTCCTTCATTTCGCTGCTGATGTCCAAATGGATGGCGTTAAAATCCGTTGGTGGGGAAGTGATCGAACAGCCTCGCAATGAAAGAGAACGCTGGCTGATGAATACGGTAGCGAATCAGGCTCGCCAGGCTGGGATCGCTATGCCGCAGGTTGCAATCTACCATGCGCCAGATATTAACGCGTTTGCTACCGGTGCGCGCCGGGATGCTTCGCTGGTGGCTGTGAGTACAGGCCTGTTGCAAAACATGAGCCCGGACGAAGCCGAAGCCGTTATCGCGCATGAAATCAGCCACATTGCTAATGGCGATATGGTTACCATGACGCTCATTCAGGGTGTGGTGAACACCTTCGTTATCTTTATCTCACGTATTCTGGCGCAAATTGCCGCTGGCTTTATGGGCGGAAACCGCGATGAGGGTGAGGGCAGTAACGGCAACCCATTGATCTACTTCGCAGTGGCGACGGTGCTGGAACTGGTGTTTGGTATTCTGGCGAGCATTATTACCATGTGGTTCTCACGTCATCGTGAATTCCATGCGGATGCCGGTTCAGCAAAACTGGTGGGGCGTGAGAAAATGATCGCCGCGCTGCAGCGTCTGAAAACCAGCTATGAGCCGCAGGAAGCGACCAGCATGATGGCGTTCTGCATCAACGGTAAATCCAAGTCGTTGAGTGAGCTGTTTATGACTCACCCGCCGTTGGATAAACGTATTGAAGCGCTGCGCAGCGGAGAGTATTTGAAGTAAGTTAATGACTGTCACGGGGCACTCGTTGCTCCGTGACTCATAAAACATAATGGCTATTTAAAGCTATCGATTAAAGCCTCGCCCAGACTATTCTGTCCCAGTTCAGCTTTATCTCTCGTTCTGTCATTTTTCTCTGCCGAGGACGAAAATATTCCTTGCAGCTTTATCTCTGGTAAAAACATTGGAGCCCCGCTGGCTGGCAAAAAGAACAGTGCCGGGCATTTGATGAAACCCAGTGGTAGACGGGCTATCATTGACAGCCCGTCTGGTAGGAAAAAACTAAATCAGAACTGGTAGTTTAATGATACCCAATAGTTACGGCCCGGGTTTACGTATCCGGTAGTGGATTGTGCAGTCTGATAGTAATCTCCTGCGTAGGTGCTATTACGCCCCACCTGATAAAGTTTAACCTCGCTAAAGTCTTTATCCAGCACGTTATTGACCGCCGTATTCAGCGTCAGATCTTTGGTCAGCTTATAAGACATCCCCATGTCGAGAACGGTCCAGGCTTTTAAATCAGCGCCTTTATCGTCATAGACGGCCTTTTGTACTGCGCTGAGGTTGTTGTAATTTTCGGTAAAGCGTGGGGCTTTACCGCGATAACGTGCGCTCAGCCAGGCATTCATATCTTCCGTTGCCTGCCAGTTCAGGCGAGCGTTAGCCATATGTTTTGGCGTGTAGCTTAACGGCGCGCCTTTATTGTCACCATCTTTTTGCTTGCTCTGGGTGTAGGTGTAGTTGAGGGATAAAGTCAGCACATCCGACCACAGAGGGAAGGTGCTGGCAAATTCAACGCCATCGGTCCTTGCCTTGCCGCTGTTGGTATAGCTGTTGGTATTATCATCGATAGAATACGAGACAATTTTATTTTTGTATTCGGTATAGAAGCCGGTAATGTTGGCGTTCAGCCCGGTGTCGTTCTCGTAATACAGCCCGGTTTCGTAGCTGATACTTTCCTCTGGTTTTAGGTCCGGATTACCGACCGTATTCACGGTTCCTTGCGCGGTTACGCCGCTGATCCCGTTATGTAACTGGCTCAGTGATGGCGCTTTATAACCTGTCGTCACGCCGCCTTTGAGCGTCCATTCGTCGGATACGTCCCAAACCATATACGCTCGTGGGCTGAAATGACCGCCAAAGACATCGTTATGCTCGTAGCGTGTCCCTGCGGTTAAGGCCAACGAGTCGAGAATATGCCATTCATCTTCTACATAGGCTGCCCACGTTTTTTGATGGAACGTTTCGCCGGTATTGGCCAGCACCACACCGTCTTTCATCCGCGCATCCCAATATTCCCCGCCGAGGGTTAAGAGGTGCGAATCACCTAATGGCGTCAGCAGTACTGAGTCCAGAATGACGTTAGTGTTCTTCAGTTCACGTGCGTCACCGGCCCGGCCTGCGTTCTCTGGCGTGAGTGCGGAGGAGACCAGTTGTCGTCCTTTGTTCTCAGTTTCATTCCAGCCGAGGGAGGATTTCCATGTGCCGAACGTTAAGGCGGTATCGTGGCCGAGGGTGACTTTGTTACGCTCATAGCGCAGCGTTTTATCGTAACCCCCCGTCAGGTTACCCAACTGACCGTCATCGTTATCATAGCGCTGTCTGGCGGAGTCGAGATCTAACCATAGCGTATTGCTTTCATTCGTCTTCCAGTCGAGTCGCGTGCCGATGTTATAGTTTTCTGACTCGGTAGGATAAGGTACGCGAGTGGAGGAGGTATCGCTCAGGGAGGTAACGCTGGAACCCTGACGTTGGGTGGTGCTACCCCGAACCTGCATATCCAGTACGCCAGCGATTAACGGGCCGCTTGACCAGAAGTTGGCGACCGTGCTGTTACCCCATTTATTACTCTCTTGCAGGTTAACGCCGGTATTGATGGAGGTGCTCCATTTATCGGTGCTTTTTTTGGTAATGATATTCACCACGCCACCGATTGCGTCGGAGCCGTAAAGCGTCGACATCGGGCCGCGGATCACCTCAATATGATCGATTGCCGCCAGTGGAGGCATAAAGCTGGTATTCATAGCTGAGAAGCCGTTTGGCGTCACATCGCTGCTGCCGTTTTGACGAATACCGTCAATCAGGATCAAGGTATAACTGGCGGGCATGCCACGAATGCTGATCTCCAGGCCACCGGTTTTACCGGTGCTGCTTTCAACATCCACCCCTTCAACAGAACGCAGGGCTTCGCCTAAATCATTATATTTATTGGTTTGTAACTCTTGCTGTGAAATAACGGAGACGCTGGCGGCAGCGTTGGTGATTTTCTTTTCGTAACCGGAAGCGGTTACCACCATAACATCTTCAGCGAAGGCCAGGGGACTGGAAAATCCTAAACAGGACAGAACAACAGAAGCAACAGGTTTTAAGCGCATAGTCAAACTTCCTTTGTTAAAAATTCAAAGGAAGTAAGATAATTGATGGGAATGATAATAAAAATAATTATCATTATATGTTTACATAACTTATCACTTCTGGTGTTTTTCTTGAATAAATATACATAAATTGTCATTAATTATAGCTAAGTAAATAGCGGAAATGACCAATAATTAGTATTTGTAATCATTAGGTTGTAATTAATTTGCCATTAATTGAATGGCTAACATTTAATCTATTTTCGGTGATTCAGAGGGTACTCAATCAGGAGTATCAGAAAAAAGTATGATAATTTTAGGAAATCGTCATACTTTTCTGCGCCGCATCATTTTTTTCGTCATTTCAGTCCGCCATAATCCCTTCCCCAGGAGACCGTTTAACGGCATTGAATCGTTGAGCGGCATAAAAATAACGCAAATCTGGATAACATAATGATTAAAGGCAAGCTGGCACTGCTTACGTGCGCATTGACTCTCGCATTAACCTCACCACTTCTCGCCGCGCAAAATGTGAGCGAGGGGCAGACGTTGAAGCTGGCAATTGGACCTGAGCCAACGGAAGGGTTTGACCCGATGCTGGGCTGGAGTCATGGCAGCTATTTGCTTTTGCATGCACCATTATTAAAACAAAACGCAGATATGAGCTGGGGTAACCTGCTGACGGAAAAAGTTGAAACCAGTGCTGACGGCAAAACCTGGACGTTGAAGTTAAAACCCGACCTTAAATTCTCCGATGGTTCCCCGCTAACCGCTGAAGATGTGGTGTTCACCTATAATAAAGCCGCAAAGAGCGGCGGCAAAATCGACATGGGAAACTTTACTCATGCCAGCCTGAAAGATAACCGCACGGTAGAAATCACGCTGCGCAGCCCGCAGAGCACCTTTGTGAACGTGCTGGGCTCTTTGGGTATTGTTCCCGAAAAACGGTATGACGAAAAAACATTCGCCAAAAATCCGATTGGCGCGGGCCCCTATCGGTTGGTGAGTTTTCAGCCGGGGCAGCAGTTGATCGTGGAGGCGAACCCCTGGTATGCCGGTAAGAAAAATGATTTTAGTAAGCTGGTGTTTGTCTTCCTTGATGAAGATAACGCTTATGCCGCAGCGCGCAGTGGTCAACTGGGACTCGTGCGTATTGCGCCTTCGATGGCGGTCGCCCCTCAACAGCAGAATTTGAAGCTTTGGGTACGCGACAGCGTGGAAAACCGTGGCATTGTGTTCCCAATGGTCCCTGCGGGTAAAAAAGACGCCAATGGTTATCCGGTCGGCAACGATATCACGGCTGATATCGCCATCAGACGCGCCATCAACTACGCCATCGATCGTAAACAACTTGCCGATCAGGTCATGGAAGGTCATGCGATTCCGGCGTATAGCGCGGTTCAGGGCCTGCCATGGCAGGGACAGTCAGTTGCGTTCAAAGATGGCGACAGCGAAAAAGCACGGACGATTCTGGAAGAAGCCGGCTGGAAGGTGGGGAAAGACGGCGTACGTGTGAAAGACGGTAAAGAGGCTCGCCTGACTCTGTGGTACGCCAGCGGTGACAGTACGCGCCGGGATTTAGCCGAGGCCGTACGTGCGATGCTGGAGCCCGTGGGTATTCAGGTCTCGCTGCAATCCGGAAGCTGGGAAACCGTTGAGCGGCATATGCATGCGAATCCGACGCTGTTTGGCTGGGGAAGCCTGGATCCGATGGAGCTTTTCCATCACTACAGCAATCAGGCCGCGGGCGTGGAATACTACAATCCAGGCTATTACAGCAATCCCGTCGTTGAACAACATCTTAAACAGGCCATTGATGCTCCGGACTGGCAAAAAGCGTTGCCTTTCTGGCAACAGGTGGAGTGGGATGGCAAGCAAGGGGCTGGGGTGCAGGGCGATGCCGCCTGGGCATGGCTGCTGAACATTCAGCACACTTATCTGGCAAATCCGTGTATTGACTTAGGCAAAGGCGCGCCGGAGATCCACGGTAGCTGGTCCCTGCTCAATAATCTGGATGAATGGACCTGGACCTGCCGTTGATGAAGTCTGTTGTAGGCCATTTTCTACGGCTGATTGTGTTATTAGTGCTGGTTGCGGCTGGCACTTTTATGCTGCTCAGCTTTTCTCCTGTCGATCCGATTCGCGCCTATATCGGCAACGATCTCCTGCACGTGCCGCCGGAACAATATGCGCGTATCGCTGCCCGCTGGGGATTAGACCAGCCGTTATGGGAGCGTTTTGGTCACTGGTTTATACGTGTATTGCAGGGCGATCTCGGCTACTCAATGTTGTTTAATGCACCGGTTGCCAGCGTAATCAAGGAGCGCTTTGCGACTTCGTTTGCCTTGCTTGGCGGCGCGTGGCTGCTCTCCGGCATACTGGGAACGGCAATGGGGTTTGTCGCGGGTCGTTATCTGAATCGCTGGCCGGATAAAGCAATCTGTCGACTCAGCTATCTGCTTTCGTCGTTGCCGACCTTCTGGATTGGCATGCTGTTGCTGGCGTTATTTGCCGTGCGCTGGCCGGTATTTCCGGTCTGCTGCGCGTGGGAGCCGGGCAACAGTGGTGATATGGCCACGCTGGCTGAGCGTCTGCGCCATTTAGTGCTGCCCGTTTGCGCGCTAAGTTTATTGGGACTTGGCCAAATTACACTTCATACGCGGGAAAGTATCGCCAGCGTGATGAAAAGCGATTTTGTCCGTTTTGCGCGTTCTCAGGGAGATAAAGGCTGGTCGCTGTTGCGTCATCAGGTTCTGCGCCACGCTATCACGCCCGCGCTGTGCCTGCAGTTCGCCTCGCTGGGAGAACTGCTGGGCGGCGCATTGCTGGCGGAAAAAGTTTTTGCTTATCCGGGACTGGGACAGGCCACTATTGATGCCGGATTACGCGGCGATCTGCCGTTACTGATGGGGATTGTGTTGTTCAGTACCGTGTTAGTGTTCATTGGCAACTCGCTGTCTACCTGGCTTGTCCATGTGTTGAACCGTGCTCTGGAGCGACCTGATGCTCTATAATCCGACGCCGACGCTGATTCGTCTTCTGCTCTCTTTTAGCTGCCTGCTATGCATTGCGGTGTATGGCGCAGCGACGCTGGATAACCCATTGAGCGTTAATCTGCTTGCCCGTCATTTACCGCCTGATGCGCTGTATTGGTTTGGCACCGATAACCTCGGTCGCGATCTGTGGATTCGTTGCTTTCAGGGCGCGTTAACCAGTCTGCAAATTGGTATTGGCGCGGCGTTGTGCAGCGGCTTCATCGCATTAATGATGGCGGCGGTTTCACGTATACATCCGCGTCTGGATGTACTAATGCGTCTGATTACCGATGCCATGCTGTCAATGCCGCATCTGCTGTTGCTCATATTGATCTGTTTCACGCTGGGCGGCGGAAAAAATGGGGTGATTATGGCGGTTGCGTTGACCCACTGGCCGCGTCTGGCGCTAATCCTGCGTGCCGAAGCGCAGCGCGTGGCCCACAGTGACTATCTGACGTTAACCTGGCGTCTGGGACACGGACATTTTTACTGCTGGCGGCATCACTATCTCCCGGCATTGTTACCCCAGTGGTTAACGGGAACCTTGCTGATGTTTCCCCACGCGGTGTTGCACAGCGCGGCGTTGAGCTTCCTCGGTTTTGGGCTGGCGCCACATGAACCATCGCTGGGCCTGCTGCTGGCTGATGCGCTGAGGTTTATCAGTCATGGCGACTGGTGGTTAGTGCTGTTTCCCGGGCTGATGCTATTCAGTCTGGTTATGTTATTCGATCAGTTCGCAAGGGCAGTGCATCGTTTATGGTTACGAGGTGACGGATGTTGAGTTTAAGACAGGTCTCGCTGGACGTGGCGCGTTATCGCTGGTACGGCGCGAGAAACTGGTCTTCGCTGTTGCAGGATATCTCTTTCGATGTAGCGCCAGGTCAGATGGTGGCGTTAGTTGGGGGAAGTGGGGAAGGTAAAAGCCTGTTGCTGCAATGTCTGCTTGATCTCTTACCGGACAATTTGCGCTTCAACGGCTCCATCACCCTGGAGGGGAAAACGCTGGACAGTGATGATATTCGCAAATGTCGTGGCAATACTTTCAGCTATGTCCCGCAAGGTGTTCAGGCGCTTAACCCGCTGCTCTCGATTGAAAAACATCTGCGCAGGGCAAGTCAGCTCTCCGGCCAGGCCTGGAATGCCGGAAAAATTGAACGATTGCTCCAGCGTAGCCAACTGGAAAGTCGCGTATTAGATGCCTTCCCACGCCAGCTTTCGGGGGGGATGGCGAAACGTGTTCTGGCCTGTCACGCGTCGCTGAGTCAGGCTCGCTATATTCTGGCGGATGAAATTACCGCCTGGCTTGATGCACCGCTGGCTAATCAACTGCTTGAACAGCTACGTGAGCAATGTGAGCAAGGGGCTGGCGTTGTATGGGTAACGCACGACCTTACGCTGGCCGCTCGCCACGCGGACCGCATTGTCGCGCTGCATCAGGGAAGGGTGTCGGATAACGTCAGCCGGGAACAGCTGTTACGCGGAGAGATCAGCGAGCATCTGCAACGCCAATGGCGGGCCCTGCCTGAAAGAAATCAACTTTTTGGAGAGCGCGATGCTGTGCTGTCGTGAAGTGACGATTTGTCAGGGAGGAAAGGTGCTATGGCAAAATCTGACCTTCTCTCTGCGCCCCGGAGAACGCATTGGGGTTTGCGCACCCAGCGGAACCGGCAAAACAACGTTGGGGCGCGTACTGGCGGGCTGGCAAAAACCGACCTCGGGTGACATTCTGGTTGATGGCCAACCGCTGCCAATGCACCAGTATTGCCCGGTGCAACTGGTGCCACAGCATCCGGAATTAACCTTTAACCCCCGGCGCAGCACCGGCGATGCGGTTTATGATGCCTGGCGACCTGATGCTGAACTGCTTACCCGTCTTCACATCAACCCTGAGTGGTTAACCCGCCGTCCCGGACAGCTTTCTGGCGGTGAACTGGCGCGAATTGCTTTACTTCGCGCGCTGGATCCGCGGACACGTTTTCTTATTGCCGATGAAATTACCGCCCAGCTCGATCCTTCCATTCAAAAAGATATCTGGGTATTGCTGCTTGAAGAGTGCCAGCGTCGGCCATTAGGTATGCTCATTATCAGCCATCAGCAGGCTCTGCTTGATCAGATCTGCTCCAGAAAACTCATTGAAGCGTGAGGCAATAACGTGCAGTAATGTCTATTGATTAAATTGTTACGTTATATTATAACAATTCACTCGCAAACGATTTGAGGGTGAAATTTTGGCTATTCGTTTTAACAAACTGACAATCGCTCTGGGGATGCTTTTAGTCAGTGGGCAGGTTTTGGCGCATGGTCATCATTCCCATGGTGCGCCGATGAGTGAAGTAGAACAAAAGGCGTCGGAAGGGGTATTTGATGATAACCAGGTGCAGAACCGGGCGCTGTCCGACTGGGATGGCATGTGGCAATCTGTCTATCCGTATCTGGTCAGTGGCGAACTTGATCCGGTTTTCAAAAAGAAAGCGGAGAAAGATAAAAGCAAAACGGCAGAACAAATTAAAGCTTATTACCGTACAGGCTATGCAACCAATGTAGACACTATCGGCATCGAAGATGGCGTGATGGAATTTCACACCGGTAATCAGGTCGCATCGTGCAAATACGATTATGCCGGGTATAAAATCTTGCACTATAAATCAGGCAAGAAAGGTGTACGGTATCTGTTTGAGTGTAAAGCCGCTGACAGCAAAGCGCCTAAATACGTGCAATTCAGCGATCATATTATCGCGCCGCGTAAATCGAGCCACTTCCATATCTTTATGGGAAATACCTCGCAGGCTGCCTTGCTTGAGGAGATGGAAAACTGGCCTACCTACTACCCTTATCAACTGAAGGGCGAAGAAGTAGTGGATGAGATGCTGCACCATTAATCTGGGCTAACCTTATCTGTACACACCCGCCACCAGTGGCGGGTTTTTTAATTAATAACCTGCTCTTTCCATCACCTGTCGCATTCGTTAGCATATTGTATCGCAGCAAGTGCATGTGTTTTTTCAGGAAGAGGTTAACGTGTTCGCAGAGTATGGAGTTCTGAATTACTGGACGTATCTGGTGGGGGCTATTTTTATCGTGCTGGTACCGGGGCCAAATACGATATTTGTGCTGAAAAACAGCGTCGGTAGGGGAGTAAAGGGGGGTTATCTCGCCGCCAGCGGTGTGTTTATTGGTGATGCCGTGTTGATGTTTTTGGCCTATGCCGGTGTTGCTGCATTGATTAAAACAACGCCCGTTTTGTTCAATATCGTTCGTTATCTTGGCGCTTTCTATTTACTGTATCTTGGCGCGAAGATCCTGTATGCAACACTGAAATCGAAAGCAAGCGACGCCGCGCCTGAGGAAGTCCCGTTTGGCGCTATTTTTAAGCGCGCATTAATCCTGAGCCTGACCAATCCCAAAGCTATTCTGTTTTATGTGTCATTCTTCGTGCAGTTTATTGATGTCAATGCGCCGCATTCAGGGCTGTCATTCTTTATTCTGGCTATTACGCTTGAGATAGTGAGCTTTTTCTATTTGAGCTTCCTTATTTTCTCCGGCGCGTTTGTGACGCAATATATCCGTACGAAGAAGAAACTGGCCAAAGTGGGGAATTCCCTTATCGGCCTGATTTTCGTTGGTTTTGCCGCCCGTCTGGCCACGCTTCAATCGTGATGCCATCGGCCCGCTGATTGCGGCGGGCCTTTAATATTGCGCTCTGCTTTTCATTTATAATCGTAGGGTTGTAACCAATAAATGGTATTTTAAATGTATATTTTGAGGCGTACCCTGTATACAGCAGCGGTTCAATATGACTCGCTGGTTGTCGACTGGAAAAGGGAAGAAAAATGCTTCAAATTCCACAGAATCATATCCATACACGCTCTACGCCATTCTGGAACAAAGAAACGGCGCCTGCCGGAATTTTCGAACGCCACCTTGATAAAGGGACCCGAGCCGGGGTTTATCCTCGACTTTCGGTTATGCAGGGGGCGGTCAAATATCTCGGATACGCAGACGAACACAGCCCGGAGCCAGTAGAGGTGATGATTATTGAAGCCGGTCAGTTTGGCGTTTTTCCACCGGAAAAATGGCATAACATCGAAGTGATGACCGACGACACTTACTTTAATATCGATTTTTTCGTTGCCCCGGAAGTTCTGATGGAGAGTGCAAATCAACGAAAAGTCGTGCGCACCGGCAAGGAGTAAATCATGGGTAAAGCAACCTATACCGTAACAGTGACCAATAACAGCAACGGTGTTTCTGTTGATTATGAAACAGAGGCGCCAATGACATTACTGGTGCCGGATGTGGCAGCTGAAGTGGTCAAAGATCTGGTCAATACCGTGCGTTCGTACGATACCGAAAATGAGCACGAAGTCTGCGGGTGGTAGGCATTAGTCACTGCTACTGATTGAATATATTAGTTTTTAATCTAAAAAACGCACTGCGCTTTGACGGCGCAGTGCGTTTTTTTTGTGGGCGAAACAGGGAAATATCCAGAAAGGATTCCTTAAGAATACCTTAAGAGATTCGCATTGATTGCTAATAGTTGATCATTCACAGGGGTTATGATCGCGAACCAGATATAAAACAGAACATCGCGCTTATGAAACTCAATACCCGACTTACATTACCCACAATCATTCTCGGATTAGCCATCGTGGCGATCCCGTTCGCCGCGAACTGGCATCTCCCGCTACTCAACGGTACTGTCGTCAGCTGGATTGAAAATGGCCAGGCGCTATGGCTGCTGTTTGGTGCCATATTTACACTCAGCTACATCAGGCCCTTATCACGTCCCGAAGGCGAGAAGCAATTTTGGCTTTGGGCGGCAGCGTGGTGGCTGGTATTACTGGGCCGAAGCACAAGTTGGGGCCGCGATTATTTTCCTGAGCATCCTAAACTCCTGTTCCGGGCTATCTCAGTGGTATTGATTGCCATGATTATTCTGCCAGTGCTGATTTCGAAGCGCTTACGCCAGGATATTGCCCGTCGCTTTCGCAATGAACCGCTACCTCTGTGGCTGTTAGCGATCACCACCTGTGCATTTTTGATCTCCGATACGGTAGAGCATCATCGTCTGCTGGCTCCCATCTTTCTGCACAATGCTCAGTATGGCGATCTGATTGAAGAACTGTACGAACTACCGTTTATGGCGGGATTGTTTCTGATGAACCTCGGCTTTATGCGGCGGGATAAGCAGGAGGAAGCTGCATCCATCCGCTTCAGTGAACCACAGCTGGCGAAGTCATGAGATAAGGCCTGAGTCTGGAAAGCCAGACTCAGGCGATGATGGCGGTGACTTACGCAATAGCCTCACATAGACGTGACTTCATATCGCTATACGTTTGTGCGGCATATTTTTCTGCCCACCCCTGATCGGTAATGTGCTCAATATTTACGGCGCAATATTTGGTTTCCGGCGTTTTCGAAATAGGATCGAGATTGTCCTGGGTTAACTCGTTACACGCGCCAATCCACCATTGATAGGTCATATAGACCGTTCCGACATTGATGCGCTCGGAGACATCCGCGCGGCTGATAACCTTACCGCGGCGCGAGCTGACCCATACCAGATCGCGATGACGAATACCCATTTTTTCAGCATCATGGGTATTGATTTGCACATACCCAGGCTCGTCTGCCAGTGCTTGCAACGCTGCGCAGTTGCCGGTCATCGAACGGCAGGAGTAGTGCCCAACTTCACGCACGGTACACAGAACCAGCGGATATTGTTCATCAGGAACTTCTGCTGGCGCTCGCCACGGTGCGGCAAACAGTTTGCCTTTGCCATTGGCGGTATCAAACTGGCTGTGCGCGTAAAGGTAGGGTGTACCAGGACTATCGAGATCCGGACATGGCCACTGAACATGACCCATCTCACCCATTTTCTCATAGGTCACGCCGTAGAACAGTGGACACAGCTCGCGCATCTCATCCCAGATTTGCTGGTTATTTTGATACTGCATTGGATAGCCCATTTCGCTGGCCAGCAGGCTGATAATCTCCCAGTCACGCTTTACATCACCAGTGGGTTCAATCGCTTTCTCAAAACGCTGGAAACCGCGATCGGCGCAGGTAAAGACGCCACCGTGTTCGCCCCATGAGGTGGCTGGCAAGAGGACATCGGCCATTTCCGCCGTCTTGGTCATGAAGATATCCTGCACGACGATAAAATCGAGCGCGTTAAATCCTTCGCGGACCAGACCCAAATCGGCCTCGGTTTGCAGCGGATCTTCTCCCATGATGTAGTAGGCTTTGATTTTGCCTTCGATAGCCAGATGCGGAATTTCGGTGATGCGGGTTCCAACCTTGTCATCCATCTGATTAACGTCAATTCCCCATGCGGTGGCAAATTTGTCCCTGACGGCGAAATCGGTTACGTCCTGATACCCTGGAAACTGGTTAGGCAGCACCCCCATATCGCACGCGCCCTGCACGTTATTTTGCCCGCGCACCGGGCCAACACCGACGTTAGGGCGTCCCAGATTTCCGGTCAGCAAGGCCAGGCTCGACAAACCACGAACCACGTCAACGGCCTGACCAAACTGGGTGACGCCCATCCCCCACATCACGGTGGCCGATGGCGCCGCAGCAAATGTACGCATCGCCTGACGAACCTGCTGTGCGGGAACACCGGTTAAATGTTCAACGTCTTCAGGCGCATACTCCTTAACGGTTTCCCAGTATGTTTCCAGTCCTTCCGCATGCTTTTGTACATACTCGCGATCGTAGAGTTGCTCCTCGATGAGAACATGGCCAAACGCGTTGACCAGCGCCATATTGCAACCGTTTTTCAACTGCAAATGTTGGTCAGCGATACGGGCAGTTTCAATCCGGCGTGGGTCGCAGACAATGATTTTTGCGCCGTTCTGGCGAGCTTTAATTACCCGGCGGGCCACAATTGGGTGTGAATCGGCACAGTTATAACCAAAGATCAGCAGGCATTTTGAGTTTTCAATGTCGCTGATGGAATTGCTCATGGCGCCATTGCCTAACGTTTCCTGTAACCCGGCCACGGAAGGGCCGTGACAGACGCGGGCACAGCAATCGACATTGTTGGTATGGAGCACGCCACGTGCGAATTTTTGCATCACGTAGTTGGTCTCATTCCCAGTTCCACGGGAAGATCCGGTGGTCATGATGGCACGAGGGCCATAGGTATTTTTGATTTCAGTTAAGCGTTTTGCGGTGTAGCGAATGGCTTCATCCCAGCTAACGGGAGTGAATTTTCCACCTTTTTCATAACGGATCATCGGGCGGGTCAGACGGGGAGTCAGAAGGCGAGTGTCGTTAAGAAAGTCCCAACCATAATAGCCTTTCAGGCATAACTGATTTTGGTTCGTTACACCCTCTGCGGCCTCAGCGCGGATGATTTTGTTATTCTCAACAACAAGCTTGAGCTTGCACCCGGCCCCACAGTATGGGCATACACTGGTGATTTTTTTCATCAATAACAGACCTGTTAAATGCTGAAATAGCGCGAATTGTAGACGCAGTCACGCGATACGCATCGCGGACTACGATGTGTCGTAGTGACGGGCTGTTTAAGCATAAAGTGTGCCAGAAGTGAAAACCCAGCAATAGCAGGGGCTGACGGCCAAAGCGTTAAGCAGAATGACTGACGATTCGACATTAATGACGAGGCGCGACAAAATTAGTCTGCCGGTCAGCGGTGTAACCTTATGAAACATCAGAAAAAGATGAAAAACAGAAGTGATAGCGATCACAAATTTTAATTTTTCAGCGCTATGCTATGCTTTTATACGACGAGTGAATCGTTAATTTAAAAACATAAGCGAGGGAAATTATGGGCATTATTTCATGGGTGGTTTTCGGTCTTATTGCTGGGATTTTGGCAAAATGGATTATGCCGGGTAAAGATGGCGGCGGATTCTTTATGACCATTATCTTAGGGGTTGTCGGTGCGGTAGTGGGTGGCTGGATCAGCACCTTCTTTGGTTTTGGTAAAGTCGATGGTTTCAACTTCGGTAGTTTCGCCGTGGCGGTGATCGGTGCGATTGTGGTGTTGTTTATCTACAGAAAAATCAAAAGCTAAGTAAACATACAGACAATAGAGGCCACTAATATGTGGCCTTTTTCTTAGGTCACCACCAGCCGAATTCTGTTCCCAGAACGACGATGATAGCCACGCCAATCATAATAAGCGTTGTTTTTTTCATCGTTATGCTCCCGGCGCAGCGTAGCCGCCAATAAAAAACCAGGATAAGAAAACGACAGCGGAAATGAAAATGATGACGGGGAAAATAATACCGAGTCGCATACGATTATCTGCCAGAGTTATTTAAAGACGGGTTAGCATAGCAGGGCTTAATGTACGACAAAAGTGGTTTTATCCTGACGCTTTTTATCCTTGTACATTGCGCTGTCTGCGAGGTGAAGCGCGCAGTTTACATCAGTCTCCAACGGATTAATTTCCACCACGCCCAGACTGGCGCCAGGATAAAATAGATGAATGTCGCCCAGGTGGTAGTCACCACAAATTTGCTGTTGTAGCTGATTTTTCACCTGCTGCAGGCGGTCCCGCGGATCCCTGTCATCTTCCGGTGACAGGCTCACGACTAAAAATTCGTCACCACCCAGTCGGCCAAGGATATCATTGTCACCGCATTCGCGAAGCAGACGCTGACCAATCTGGATCAGAAACTGGTCGCCAACCTCGTGGCCAAAGCGGTCATTGATCAATTTGAAATCATCCAAATCAATATAGGCAAAAATAATCTTCTGCCTGAGATGTCGGGCAAGGGAAAAAAGAGTCTCAACATTTTCAAAAATGGCGCGCCGATTCGGTAATCCGGTCAGAGCATCGGTGTAAGAGTGCGCAATCAGCGCGGCATTCGCTTCGCGTAACTGAGCAACCAGCGACTCTTTTTGAATTGACTGGGCGATCAGGCCTGCAAACAGATGTAACACCTGTTCGCCACGTTGGCTTAATGCGTGCTGGTGGCGACTGGTGGCGCAGAGCGTACCGTAAAACGTTCCGTCGGGAAGATGAACCGGCGTGCTCAGGAAAGTGGTTATCTCCAGCGCGCGGGCGGCGGTACACTCCGGCCAGCGAGCGGGAACGTTGTCGCTGTACAGACAGTTTTCGTCTATGGCGCGTTTGCATAGCGTCTCATCCCAGGGTACGGACAGCCCTTCAGGGATCTGCATCTGCTTGCTATTGCGCGCATACAAAATATGCTGCAGGCGGGCATCTAAATCGACCTTAGTTAAATAGGTGGATTCCATCTCAGTCACCACTTCCAGCATCTCCAGAAGTTGCCGAACCAGGCTCTCAACTGACTGCTCCGTGGCTAAGGATTGTGAGACTCTGGCAAGGATCATGTCCGACATGAGGTGTAAATGCTCCTGAGTAATGACTGGGCTGACGTGGCCCGCATGATAGAACATCAAGATGAAAGATGAAACACGCCATCCCGCTCAAAACTTAAACATTAAATTGAAAGCTGACAGTAAAACATGGAGATAGATGGAAAGTCGGGGTAACCTGCCGGGATAAGGTTTTTAACAGGAGTCGATATGAAACTGGCGTCTATTATTTTGCCCGGCTTGTTGGTGTTAGCGGGATGTACCACTCAGCCCGAAGCCCCCAAACCGCCGAAGATTGGTCTGGCGAATCCGGCATCGGTATATTGCGAACAAAAGGGCGGCTCGCTGATTGCGGTGCAGACCCCGCAAGGCGTAAGGTCGGACTGCAAATTACCGGGCGGGGAAGTGATTGATGAATGGGCGCTCTGGCGCAGAGATCATCCGACAACGGGCAAATGAAATCCGGTTAGCATTGACGTATCCATTCAGCCAGCACCAGCGCGTGGTTTTGCTGGGTGTTTTTCGCCGCATACAGTAGCGTTAAGGTTTGCTGTCGGGCAATCTCTGCGAGACGCTTTCCTTCCTGCTGCTGTAGGGCGAGTTCAGCGCGATATTGCTCGGAAAAGTGTGTGAAATCAATCAATTCTGCGTGGAACGCCTTGCGTAAATCAGATGAGGGCGTAAGCGCTTTATTCCACTCGTTGAAAATAAGGTCGGTCTTTTTTACCCCGCGAGGCCACAGCCTGTCGACCAGTACGCGATAACCATCATTTTTTTCTGCGGGGTCATACACGCGTTTACATTGAATTTTCATCTTTTCATCTGCTCCATTAATCCACTGCTTTGATATATTTCGACACCTTTATTACGGTTAAATAAGATCGTAAAACGTGACAATTGTAACATTCTGCCCGTCCTGACTCCCAATTTAAGGGATTGTGATACCAACAAAAAATCGGTAGGCTGAGGCTCCTTATATTGTCCCTCATTGTCTGGACATAAGGAAAGCTTAATGGAAATTTCCCCGTTTAAAGATACGCTTCGCATTGCGCTGGTGGGTGATTACAGCCCTGATATTGTGGCGCATCAGGCCATTCCTCTTGCTATCGATGATGCCGCTGCCGTCCTGGAATTAGTGGCTGATTATGACTGGCTAACCACCTCTGATATTAGCAGCAGTGAAGATCTGATTGGCTATGATGCTATTTGGGTCGTTCCTGGCAGTCCATATCGGCACCTGGAAGGCGCACTGATCGCGATCCGCTACGCGCGTGAAAACAGCATCCCATTCCTCGGGACCTGTGGCGGTTTTCAACATGCGATTCTGGAGTATGCCCGCAACGTGCTGGGCTGGAGTGATGCTGCCCATGCGGAAACGGATACCACGGGGCGGATGGTCATCGCACCGTTGACCTGCTCGCTGGTAGAAAAAACGGATGATATTGAACTGAGGGCCAATACGCTGATTGCCAAAGCCTACGGACGGGGTGTTATCTCCGAGGGGTATCACTGCAACTATGGCGTATCAGAAGATTTTGCCGCCGAGCTTGAGAGCGGTGATCTTCGTGTGACTGGCTGGGATGAGGCGGGTGATATCCGTGCCATTGAGCTGGTGACGCATCCTTTTTTTGTCGGCACACTCTTTCAGCATGAACGTGGAGCGCTGGCGGGAAAACCCGTGCCGTTAGTTCAGGCAATGCTGCGCGCTGCGCGAGGATAAAAAAACGGGCAGGTTGTACCCAAACCTGCCCGCTGCATTATGCGCTTGCGATCTCCCGATTACGCCCTGCGCACAGACCAAACACTGCCATCAGTATCGCTAACACGGCGACCCCAGCTAATGGAATCAGCCAGCTACCATTGAGGTCGTGAATCTTACCCATCAGCGGTGGCCCACAGGCAGCCAGTAAATACCCGACGGATTGTGCCATGCCGGACAGGGCCGCGGCCTGATGCGCTGAGCTTGCACGCAGGCCAATAAAGGTCAAACCAAGGATCATCGTGGCGCCTGAGCCAAAGCCAAACAGTATGGTCCACAGCAAAGCCTGCCCGGGCATTACCGCGAATCCGGCTGCGCCGACGGCGCACATTAACGAAACCAGTGCGGCGATGGCGCGCTGATCCTTAAATCTGTTCAGGACGAGAGGGATCAATAACCCCGGCGCGGCGGTTGCCAGTTGCAGTAAACCATGCAACGAACCGGCCTGCGCTTCGCTGTAGCCGTGGCTGATTAAAATGGCGGGTAGCCAGCCAATGATCACGTAGTAGATAAGTGAATTGATCCCGAGAAACAGCGTCACCTGCCAGGCGAGGCTCGAGCGCCAGATCGCGCGGGAATGCAACGCGCGCGAGTTGCTCAAACTGGCATTGGCCGTCTGGCGACATTGGGGTAACCAGATAATCAGCGCCAGCAGCGGAAAGACCATCAGTACCATCAGCGCACCGCGCCAGCCAAACCCGTTCAGCGCCAGCGGAACCACAATAGCTGAACCCAGTGCCGCCGCTGCGCCCATAGTCAGCGAGTATGCGCCAGTGAGTTTTGCCACATGCTGAGCAAAATCACGCTTAATCAGCCCAGGTAACAGCACATTTCCCAGCGCGATTCCGCAACCAATGATAGCGGTGCCGCTAAACAGGAAACCTGGTGTGGGCAGAGAACGTATCGCAATACCAGCGCAAATCAGTAGCATTGCGGCAAACAGGCTGCGTTCGATACCCCAACGGCGTGCAACGGCGGCGGCCAGAGGCGATACCAGTGCGAAGGCCAGCAGCGGCAGGGTGGTCAGAAGTCCCGTCTGGGCGGTACTCAGGCCGTAGTCGGTGCGAATTGCATCCAGCAGCGGGGCGGCTCCGGTAAAGGTGACGCGCAGCGTGGTGGCAATCATCAGGATCCCCGCGATCAGCCAGGCTGCGTTTTTGCCGCGGGAGGAAGGCATATTTGTCATTTTTTTCTCATATCGTCAGGCGAGGCGATACTTTAGCGTTTTTACTCAATGGATGAATCAAGCTAAAATGACAGTTTATCGCTAAAAACGGACATTTTTATGTTAGGACTGAGGCTGGATGGGTATGAGCCCGACCTTTACCACGATGCGGCGGTGGCGTTTTGTATACAGGCCCGGGAAGATGAACTCTTCAGTCCGCTGCATCAGCACCGTAAGGGGCAGTTGATTCTGGCCTTGCATGGCGCGATCACCTGTGAGGTTGAAAATGCCATGTGGATGGTGCCTCCACAATATGCGGTATGGATCCCCGGTGAAATTCCACACAGCAATCACGTTACCGTTGGGGCGCAACTGTGCTTTTTGTTTATTGAGCCGCAGGCAGTAGTGATGCCTGAACGCTGCTGCACCCTGAAAATCGCCCCATTATGTCGGGAACTCATTCTGGCGCTGGCGTCCAAAACGGATGATCAACGGCTGGAGCCGTCTACCCAGCGGCTGACGCAAGTGTTATTTGATGAACTCCCGCAGCAGCCGCAGGAGCAAATGCAGTTGCCGGTTTCCGATCACCCGAAAATCCGCAGAATGGTCGCGACGATGGCGCGGGAGCCCGCGCAGTGGCAGACGCTGGGACAGTGGGCCAGCGTATTTGCGATGAGTGAGCGGAACCTCGCCCGTCTGGTCGTTAAAGAAACGGGGTTGAGTTTTCGCCGCTGGCGTCACCAGCTTCAATTGATTCTGGCGCTGCAGGCGCTGATAGATGGTCATAACGTGCAACAGGTTGCGCAAATGCTCGGTTACGATTCGACCACGGCATTTATCACCATGTTCAAAAAAGGCCTGGGACAGACGCCAGGCCGTTATCTGGCTGGACTGGCTACTGCTTCCCAACAATCAATGACACCAGACCTGCCGCAATGAGCGGTCCCACCGGCACACCGCGAAATAGCGCCACGCCCAGTACTGTACCCACCAGTAAACCGGCCACAAGCTGAGGCTGGCTACCCATGAGCGTGACACCGCGCCCGCCAAGCCAGGAGACGAATACCCCGATGGCAATAGCGACCAGTGATTTCCAGTTCACAAAGGAGTGGATGAGCGTGGAGGGGGGGAGCGTTCCGCTGGCGATCGGCGCCATGACGCCAATGGTTAGAATTATAATCCCGACGGTCAGGCCCTGTTTTTCTATCCATGGAAAGAACGTATTCAGAGGGGTAACACGAACAATGATCAGCACCAGAATTGAAACAGCGACAGTGGTGTTGTGGCTGACAAAGCCCAGAGCTGCCAGTCCGAGCAGGATCAGCAGAGTGACATCAAACATCGTAGTTTCCTTGCCAAAAGAAAAAATAAGCCTGCTTACTGTACGCGTAAACGCGTGACGGAACAGGCTTTTTTTAATGATTATGATTTTTTTTGGGCTAATGCACGATGCTACGTTTTTTACTCCTGACTCGGACGGCTATTGTACGCGGCGGAACGGGAGTAATTCCGGTTGCGCGATACGCAGGTAATCTGCGGTATCCATGATCACGGATTTTTCCAGCACTCCGGCATTGAACGCAATTTCATTAAAACGCTCAAACAATAGCGGATCGGCGACCAGCTTAAGTTTTGGATGGAAGCTAAACGGTGGGATAGCGCCAAATACGCAACCTGTCAGTGCATCGACTTCCGCCGGGCTGGCAAGTGATGCTCTTAACCCGCCGATATGACTGGCTAACAGACTCAGGTCGGCCTGCTGGTCGGCAGAAAGAATCGCCAGGACATGCTGATTAACGCCGTTGCCTTTGACCTTACAAACCAGCGCTTTTGCTCCCTGGCCCAGTGCGGTACCGCGAATTTCAGAAACCGCTTCACATTTGCCGACCGCTTCATGGCTTACCACGCGATACGTTGCGCCTTGTTCTGACAACAGCGAAATTAAACGCTGATGCGTTGCGTTACCTTTGTTCACTTCCGTCATGACTTACTCCTGGTACAACAATGAAAATCCTGTCAGAAAAATGATTACGCATCCGCGCGTTTTTTCTGTTTGTTCAGGTAGAGCTGTGCATCGGATGCTTTGTAGGCATCATCAATGGTGTCGTTTGGCTGCATATTATAAATCCCTGCGGAGAAGCTGATTGCTCTATCTTGCGCAATAATTTGTAAGTTATAGCGAATCCTCTCCAGCAGACGAGGCGTTAATTCAGCGGGGTAATCGATGAGGATAATGCAAAACTCATCCCCACCGAGGCGTATGGCATAGTCGTTTTTGCGAATCGAGGTTTGAATGGCTCTAGCCAGAATGGTGATAATTCGATCGCCTTCCTTATGCCCCTGCGTATCATTAATGACTTTTAGTTTATCGCAATCAATGGCGATAAAGGTCACGAGGGTGCCCGCGTTTACCAACTGCTGTAAACGCTGTTCGAGCGTCGGCGTTAAAATTTTGCGGTTGTAGAGCCCGGTCATCGCGTCACTGATATTTTCACGCGTGACGTTGTGATACAGCCGAAAATGCGTTCTGACCATATTCAGCAACAGTATTGTCGCCAGCAGATAGAAGGCGAATACTTTCCAGGAGGAGACAATAAAGTACATAAAATCAAGCGATAAGGTGATGCGTATACCGCCGGGCATGTCCTCCTGGTAGTGAACATAGCTAAACAGGTTGTTCTCACTTTGGTGAACGAGTATCTCTTTACCTGAGTTGATGTCCGAAAGCGTCACGTTAAGATAGCGCCAGACGAGAGGGCGGTCGCTGGTATAGAAAATATTCTTTAAATTCTCTTTGTTAATATCCACCATCACCACGCCTTTTAACTTACCGGCATAGTAGACCGGTGTTAAAAAGCTCATCACTTTTTTCTCGGTCAGGTTATCTTCATAAATACGGGAGATTACCGTGCGGCCAGTGAAAATACCGTCAATATCATTCTGGTTGATACCCAGGTTTCCTTTTTGCAAAAACGACCAGTTGTGTATCGCAAATTTCCGCGAATCGACCAGATCAAAGAAATAGACGTAATTATTTTTGAGATCGACGTAATATCGAAATTTATACTCCTGCATACCTAAACCATGACCGTAATCTTTCTGCTCACGATTAACGTTTACCGCCCGGTCAAAAGAGGGCAGTAGAAATATGTCTTCAAGTTTCTCGCTACATTTTGTGGTGGGGGTTTGCAACGTACCGTGTAATGGTAGGTAGTTATGCTGGGTGAGGTTGAGCCCATGAGTGCCGTTAACGCTGTCGAAAGCGTTGCAAAGTGCTTTTTGTTGCTCGATAGAAGCGGGTTCCTGGGGGGATGAAAATGTGCGCATCAGATGGGCTGCAATACTTTGATTAGTATACTTATCATAGAGAAACGACGAGTCGGCTTTCTCATTGATATAGCGCATGTACGCATTCATTGCTTTATCGCTGGCAATGAGCTCATAAACCAAAAAAGAAAATGTCAAAACAACTACGCTGACGGAGATAAAGAGCCTGAGCGCTTTATGATGCAATTGCATAATGATGTACAGCCCTGTAAGTCTGATACTTCAGTCTATCACACGGCATTCATCCGCTCTAACGCTACTGGGAAGGGCATTTTGTAATAAAAATCATTCGCGTGCTTCACCTTTAACTCTTATTGTTGTATTTATAATGCAACTTATAAGAAAGGAGACAAGCAGATGAGCGCGACTGATAAAGCGGGCCATACGTTCTTAGCCAGCCTGGGCAAAACCCGTCTGCGTCCGGGGGGCGTTGAAGCAACAGAGTGGTTGTTCAGCCAGTCACAGCTGACGCCCGACAGCCAGGTGCTGGAAGTGGCGTGTAACATGGCCACGACGGCGATAGAGTTAGTTCAACGTTTTGGTTGTACGGTATACGCCATTGATATGGATAAAACCGCACTGGCAAACGCCAGAAATAACGTGGCGGCAAATGGTCTGGAAAATCACATTCACGTTATGGCAGCTAACGCTAACACCCTTCCATTTGCGGATAACAGTTTCGACGTTGTGATCAACGAAGCCATGCTGACAATGTATGCCGATAAAGCGAAGGCGAAGTTAATTGCCGAGTATTATCGCGTATTGAAGCCCGGCGGGCGTCTGTTAACTCACGACATTATGTTCACCGCACAAAAACTGGTCGCGGGCGAGCAGGGCCAGCTTGTAGAGGTAGTGAAATCAAACGTTAGCCCGATGACCAGACAAGGCTGGCGCGATTTATTTCTGAACGGTGGGTTTGCACAGGTCTTGCAGCAGAATGGTGATATGTCGCTGATGTCGCCGCGAGGATTAATTCGTGATGAAGGGCTGACTGGGGCGGTTAAAATTGTGTTTAACGGCTTACGCACACGCGAAAATCGTCGCCGGTTCCTGAAAATGTTTCGCTTCTTCCGTTCGCAACGTCACCAGCTAAACTACATTGCCTGCTGCTCCGTAAAGGGAAAATAAAAAAGGATAAACGGATGAATATTGATAAAATGAAAGATCAGCATGTTGAAATTTTGGAAAAAATATCATTTCTACGTACGTTGAGCCATGCAGGCGTATCATCCAATGCCCAGGAAATTGCAACTGCGATCGTTAGCATGAGTGCCATTATAAAAACACATTTGTCTGCTGAAGATCAGTTCCTTTATCCACATATTGAGCAGGATGGAAATAGTACGCTCAGACAGGTTAGCTCAAAATTTCAACGTGAAATGACGGATATCGTCAGCGAATATGAAGTTTTTTCCCGGCGCTGGAATATTGCCAGTAAATTAAAAGGTAATGATGAGGCATTCAGACGTGATGCCAACAATGTTCTACGCAAAGTGTATGAGCGTATGCAAAAAGAAAATAAAGACTTCTATCCGCTGGTGGAAAGGATGTAGGGTGTTTTAAAACACAATGATAAAAGGATGGCGAAGTGTCAGAAAAACACTGGTCGAGAATGGAGTACCTTCATCAGACAGTGACCAACCCTAATATAGTTATTAAGGGTACGCATAGCTATTACAGTGACTGCTGGGATCAAGGATTCGAACGTTCGGTGGTGCGGTATTTACTCGGTGATGAGATCAGCCGGGACTGGGAACCGCTTGGGCATTTGGATAAGTTGATTATTGGGAATTTCGTCTGCATTGGCGCTGAGAGCGTTATTCTGATGGGGGGAAATAGTACGCATCGGCTTGACTGGATCAGTCTTTATCCCTTTATGGCGTCGATCAAAGATGCCTACGAGTTTCGGGGTGACACGGTGTTGCATGATGGTTGCTGGTTAGGCATGCGCGCCATGATCATGCCAGGCGTTACGCTCGGGGAAGGCGCTGTTGTCGCAGCAGGTGCTGTGGTGACTAAAGATGTGCCACCGTATGCGGTAGTCGGCGGCAATCCGGCAAAAATAATAAAATATCGCCTGCCGGTGGGGGATATTGAACGAATACTGGCCCTTAATTTGTATCAACTTCCGGAAGAGTCGCTCGTGAAAATGCAACCGCTGTTGTCTTCTGGCGATATTTCCGCGCTCGAAGTGGAAGTGGCTAGCCTGAGACAAAATGCTAAATGACATAACATGTGGTCGAAACGCGAGGTCATAAAAATCAACCAGAGGAGATAACCTCTGGCTGATTTATGTATGTGGTTAGCTATTGCTGGTTGTACTTTGCTTATGAAACAGTTCGCGAAAGACCGGATAAATATCATCCTGGTCGCGGATATGCTGCATCGCAAAGTTTTCAAACGTTGATTGCAGATGTTCGTATTCACGCCACAAGGTCTGGTGCGCGCGGCGGGTGATTTCGATATAGCTATAATATCGTACCATCGGCAGCAGTTTTTTCGCCAGAATCTCATGACACAACGGGGAATCATCCGCCCAGTTATCACCGTCCGAGGCCTGTGCGGCATAGATGTTCCACTGGGCCGGGTCGTAACGGTCTTTTACCACTTCATCCATTAACTTCAGCGCGCTGGAGACAATGGTTCCCCCGGTTTCCTGAGAGTAGAAGAACTCGTGCTCATCCACCTCTTTCGCCTGGGTATGGTGGCGAATATAAACCACTTCCACGTTTTTGTAGGTCCGACTCAAGAACAGATACAGCAAGATATAAAAACGCTTGGCCATATCTTTGGTCGACTGATCCATTGAACCGGAGACGTCCATCAGACAGAACATCACTGCCTGGCTGGAAGGATCGGGCCGTTTTTCATAATTCTTGTAGCGTAAATCAAAGGTGTCGATAAACGGCACGCGTTCGATTTTTGCCCGTAGTTCGGCAATCTCTTTGCGTAACCGTTCCTCTTCCAGCAACTGCGCTGGTTCACTTTTCGCGATGGTTTCCAGATCCGCTTCGAGCGCATGCAATTCGCGACGCTTACCTGCCGTCATCGCTGTGCGGCGCGCCAGTGAGTTTTGCAGGGAGCGCACCACGCTGATGTTGGCAGGCACGCCGTTAGAGGTGAAACCTGCCCGGTGCGTTTTGTACTCCGTTAACTGACGCTGCTGATTCTGCTTCAGGTTAGGAAGTGCTAAATCTTCGAACAACAGATCGAGATATTCATCTTTAGAGATCTGGAAGACGAACTCATCCTGACCCTCGCCATCCTGGCTGGCCTGGCCTTGTCCGCTTCCTGAACCACCGCCGCCGCCCTGCGGGCGTTCAATGCGGTCGTTCTGCACAAAATGGTCGTTACCCGGATGCACGCGATGGCGCAAGCCGCCACGCCCCTGATGGAACATCGGTTCGCTAATATCATCAGTCGGAATAGAGACAGATTCGCCGCTATCCACATCAGTCACCGAACGCTTGTTAATGGCCTCGGAGATCGACTGTTTAATTTGCGATTTATAACGGCGTAAGAAGCGCTGGCGGTTTACCGTGCTCTTGTTTTTGCCGTTAAGACGCCGGTCAATAAACCAGGTCATAAGCCCCCCGTACTGCATTTGCCAACTTTATGCTACATCAGTAACGCCGGATGCGCTGAGCATATCCGGCCTACGGATGTGTATTGTAGGCCCGGCAAGCGTACGCGCCTCCGGGCACTTATTTTAAGACGATTTACGTACGCGCAAATACCATTCGCACAGTAAACGTACCTGCTTACGCGTGTAGCCTTTTTCCATCATCCGGTCGACAAAATCGTCGTGTTTTTTCTGCTCGTCAGTTGAGGTTTTGGCGTTGAACGAAATGACCGGCAGCAGCTCCTCGGTATTGGAGAACATTTTCTTCTCAATGACCGTGCGCAGTTTTTCGTAACTGGTCCAGTTTGGATTGCGACCGCTGTTATTCGCTCTGGCACGCAGAACAAAGTTGACGATCTCGTTACGGAAATCTTTGGGGTTACTGATACCCGCCGGTTTCTCAATTTTCTCCAGTTCTGAGTTCAACGACTCGCGGTCAAACAGCTGACCGGTATCCGGGTCGCGATACTCCTGATCCTGAATCCAGAAATCCGCATAAGTGACATAACGGTCGAAAATGTTTTGTCCATATTCGGAATAGGATTCGAGATAAGCCGTCTGGATCTCTTTGCCGATGAACTCAGCATATTTCGGGATCAGATAGCCTTTCAGGAACTCAAGGTAACGTTCTGCCAGCTCCTGCGGGAACTGTTCGCGCTCGATTTGCTGCTCCAGTACGTAGAACAGATGCACCGGGTTAGCTGCCACTTCGGCGTGGTCAAAGTTAAAGACGCGTGAGAGGATCTTAAACGCGAAGCGCGTGGAAAGACCGTTCATTCCCTCATCGACCCCGGCGTAATCCCGATATTCCTGATAGGACTTCGCTTTTGGATCGGTATCTTTCAGGCTTTCCCCATCGTAAACGCGCATCTTCGAGTAAATGCTCGAGTTCTCAGGCTCTTTCAGGCGAGAAAGAATGGTAAAGCGAGAGAGCGTTTCCAGCGTGCCCGGTGCGCAAGGCGCATGGGTCAGCTCACTGTGGTTAAGCAGTTTTTCGTAAATTTTGATCTCTTCGGAGATCCGCAGGCAATAAGGCACTTTGACGATGTAAACACGGTCAAGGAACGCCTCATTGTTTTTATTATTACGGAACGTCACCCATTCGGACTCGTTCGAGTGGGCAAGAATAATTCCGTTAAACGGCAGGGCAGAGATACCTTCTGTCCCGTTGTAGTTTCCTTCCTGGGTTGCGGTCAGCAGAGGATGCAGCACTTTAATTGGTGCTTTAAACATCTCAACGAACTCCATAATCCCCTGGTTTGAGCGGCACAGTGCGCCCGAATAACCGTAGGCATCAGGATCGTTCTGGGCGTGGTGTTCGAGTTTACGAATATCCACTTTCCCGACCAGCGCAGAGATATCCTGGTTGTTTTCATCACCAGGCTCCGTTTTGGCGATAGCGATCTGCTCCAGAATAGACGGCCAGACTTTGACAACGCGGAATTTTGTAATGTCCCCGCCAAAATCATGCAGACGTTTTGCAGCCCAGGGCGACATGATCGTACCGAGATAACGACGTGGGATCCCATACTCTTTTTCCAGGATCTGCGCGTCTTCCTGTGGGTTAAACAGGCATAACGGATGATCGTTTACCGGGCTACGCTCGCCGTTGGCGCTCAGGACATAAATCGGTACTCGCTGCATCAGCGACTTCAGCCGCTCAGCAAGAGATGATTTCCCCCCTCCCACAGGCCCCAGCAGATACAGAATCTGCTTCTTCTCTTCCAGACCCTGAGCCGCATGCTTCAAATAAGAAACAATCTGCTCAATGGCCTCTTCCATGCCATAAAACTCTTCAAAAGCGGGGTATCGTGCAATCACCCGATTCGAAAAGAGTCGAGAAAGACGAGGTTCGTGGGCAGTGTCGACCATGACAGGCTCACCAATAGCCATTAATAGCCGCTCTGCCGCATTGGCATAAGCGCTGCGATCTTGCCGACAAGTGGTAAGAAACTCCTGCAGCGTGAACTCTTCGTCCTTGGCAGCTTCATAACGCTGGCGATAGTGATCGAATATATTCATGGTATGCCGTCCTTTCGTTTTTTTAGCACATGTTAAGAGCCGTTCATATGAATAGTAGAGGCCCCTGAAGAGGTAAACTGAACGACGTCGCTGCTGAAGAAATAAGCAACTCTCATGCCATTGTGGTGGTCAGGAGATCAACGTATTCGGTGATACACCTTCTAAAATTAAGCGTAGATGGCATTTGCAAAACTTGCCTGTGTGCGCAAATGAATTTCAATGGCATATCAATAACTCATCAGCAAAAAAAGCATATCTTTTGTAAATCTATGGAGCAGGATTCATGCGGTGTTCACTGTCCTGCAAGCAAAATGTCATCACTCGCTGAGAAATTAGGGGGTTACATTCTGGGGCGAATCCGTAAAATAGTTGGGCTGAAGCGTATTGACGGTTAAACTTTGACCGCTACACATTTAAATAAGGAATTATTGACTGTGACCAAACTCAAACTTCTGGCACTTAGCGTGCTTATCGCCACTTCCGCTAACGTCGCACAGGCAGAGAGCAACCTGACGCTGGGCGCAGGCGTTGGTGTGGTTGAGCACCCTTACAAAGATTACGATAGTGACGTTTACCCGGTCCCGGTTGTGACTTATGAAAGCGATAACTTCTGGTTCCGTGGTCTGGGCGGTGGTTACTACCTGTGGAATGACGATACCGATAAGCTGTCGGTGATGGCCTATTGGTCGCCAATGTACTTCAAACCGGGTGACAGCGACGACAACCGTCTGCGTAGTCTGGATAAACGTAAGAGCACCATGATGGCTGGCCTTTCTTACATTCACAACACGCAATACGGTTTCCTGCGTACCAGCCTTGCAGGCGATACGCTGGATAACAGCAATGGTATTGTATGGGATCTGGCGTGGTTATACCGCTATACCAATGGCGGTTTGACGTTGACTCCGGGGATTGGTGTCGAGTGGAACAGTGAAAACCAGAATGAATACTATTATGGTGTTTCACGCCATGAATCTGCCCGTAGCGGCTTGCGTAGCTACGATCCTGAAAGCTCCTGGAACCCGTATCTGGAGCTCAGCGCAAACTATAACTTCCTGGGCAACTGGAGCGTATACGGTACTGCGCGTTATACCCGCCTGTCTGATGAAGTGACAGACAGCCCGATGGTGGACAAATCCTGGACGGGTCTGATTTCAACGGGTGTTACCTACAAGTTCTGATGCCACTGCGTGTCAAACACTAGCCCGCAGAGATGCGGGCTTTTTTGTGCATATCAGAGATGAATATTGATCCAAAACATGTGATTTGATTTTTTGTGCTGTTTTGGCATTACATCGGCCGCAACAAATAGTTAACGTATTTTTCCTGCCGCAATTACCAAAATTAAACCTGTTGTTTGATGAGACTGAAATCTATTCGTTTGTGAATGGAAGAGTATCTGTACAGTTTCACGAATCATTGTTCTGGGAGAGTGATTTCTGGTTGCGCAATATATTGATAATATTCTATTTTATAATCACGGTATAATTTTATCGTGAAACTCTCGCCACTAAAAATAGCAAGGTAACTATTTTATTATTGTTGTGTAACGATGAAAGTTAACTTTCATTTGAAAAAAATAAAATCATTAAGTTAATTTTTATTTTACATCTTTTAGGTATTTATCTGAAAAAATTAAAATTGACATTAAATAAGCGATTGCAGATATTACTCCAACTTAATAAGTAAAGACAGTAACGCTGCATGGCTCAGATATTAAATGTCATGTGGTTTTCTTGCGAATAAACCTGGTAGAGATAATGAAAAAGTTAATCATGATAGCAGTGATGGGTGGGATTCTGACGGGATGTTCCACCGAGGCTTCACGCATGAGTGCTTGCGAAAGCAAGGGCGTGAGCCGCGATGCCTGCTATATCGCTGAGCAAAACCGTCAGGCGACAATCAATGCCGTAGCTGAAAAACAAGCTATGGAGAACGCGCAAAACTTATATAACTCAAATGATACTAATTCCAGTCATCACCACAAACACAATAATTATTAAGGTGTAACTTATGAAGAAATTAATAATTATCGCTGTACTGGTCGCAACATCTGCTGCTGCACCAGCCTATGCCATCAGCGAGGCTTACCGTCAGCAGTTACAGCATGAACATAAAACGATGGTCAGCGATGCTAATGCTCCGCTGCAAGCCAGTAAAATCACACCCGTGAATGTGAATAAACTGGGCGTAGACTTTAAACGTGGCGCTGATGGTATTGCTTATATTAATGGCAAAGCTGCGGCAAATGATGAGAACAATGCAGACGCTCAGTCTTATAGCGCGGGCTTGATTTCCGTCATTGTCTATAAAAACGGGAAAATTAACGCGATGAAAGAGGGGAAATATTTAGGTCGCTTAAAATAACCGCAGTGCAGTTAAGATTTTCTGTCATTCGGCCCGGGAGCATTGTTTGTTCCCGGGTTTTTTATTGCCGTTGCCATAGCGGTCAACTTCCAATCTTAGAAGGTGCAATTTGTGCACCCTAACAGGACACATGCCAGTTGTTTTGCTTTACTGTGGTGCATTAACACAGGAGGGCGCGATGACAGCGAAACAGGTGATGTTTACAAAGCAGGTATCGCTGCCTGCTATTGGGCAGGGAACATGGTACATGGGCGAGGATCCTGGCCGACGCCGGGAAGAGGTTTCAGCGCTGCGGGCTGGTCTGGATCTCGGTCTGCGGTTGATCGATACCGCCGAAATGTATGCAGATGGTGCAGCGGAAGAGGTAGTGGGTGAAGCATTAATCGGGTGTCGTGATAGCGCTTTTTTAGTCTCGAAAGTATACCCTTGGAATGCCGGTGGTCAGAAAGCCATTGCCGCCTGTGAGGCGAGCCTGCGTCGACTAAAAACCGATTATCTGGATCTCTATTTGCTCCACTGGACGGGCAGTTTTTCATTTGCTGAGACCGTGGATGCCATGGAAGCACTCATTGCGCAGGGGAAAATCCGCCGCTGGGGCGTCTCTAATCTCGATTACGATGACATGCAGGCGTTATGGCAAGTCACAGGTGGGCGGGAATGTGCCACTAACCAGGTGCTTTATCATTTAGCATCGCGCGGTATTGAATATGATTTACTGCCGTGGTGCCAGCAGCAGCAGATGCCGGTCATGGCTTACAGTCCGCTGGCTCAGGCGGGGCGATTGCGCGGTGACTTGCTTTCTCACTCTGTGGTGAACGACATCGCGCACGCGCACAATGTTAGTGCTGCGCAGATTTTGCTGGCATGGGTGATCCGTCTGCCGGGCGTGATGGCGATTCCAAAAGCGGCAAGCATAGCGCATGTCGAACAAAATGCCGCCGCGCTGGAGATAACGCTCTCAGTTGATGAGCTGAAGCAGTTAGATAAGGCATATCCAGCGCCAAAGGGTAAAACGGCGCTGGATATGGCCTGATTTGCCGAATGGCGATGCTCACGCTTCTTATCCGGCCAACGCAATGTTTGGTAGGCCGGATAAGGCGCAAGTTCCGTCAGGCTACAGACACAATTTTAGCGTTTAGCAACGCGGATAGTTTGTGCCAGGCGTGATGGTTTTTCTTCGCGGGTTTTCTGCGGCGCGGTTGCGTAAGCCGTCTCTACGCAAACAAACGTTTTATAGCCGTCATCCGGCATGTCGCCCATGCTAACGGACAGCGCCGGACCCGGGTTCCAGCCCACGACATTCAGATGGTGATGATGGACAACGTCAATATTGCGGTTGAGCGCATCATCATGGATAACGCTGCACGCTTGCGGATTCAGATAGACACGATCGGTGCGGTCCGGGAAGGTCTGGATACCATCAGCCAGCACATCTTCTTTAGCATCATTCACTTTGTCGATCAGGCGATCGCCAAGTCCACTGACTTTTACTGCCGCAATGTCACCGACGTTGAAATAGGTATGCAGCGCAGAGGTGGTTTCAAATTCACCGTGGGCTTCCAGTTCCATTTCACAGGTGGCACCTACTTTGAAACGGGCCAGCAGGCAGAACTCGTGCGGCCATAGCTGACGCGTTTCAGCGTTGCTTTGCAATTCAAACGTCAGCACCACGCCATTGTCGTCTTCATTGTGCGCTTTCAGCGTCCATGGCAGGTTGCGGGCAAAACCATGAGAAGGCAGGCCCTGCTGAGCAGCCGGACCAAACCACGGCCAGCAAATTGGTACGCCGCCACGCAGCGCTACGCCGGTTTTAAACGGGGTATTGTTACTTAGCCACAGGACTTCCTCTTCGCCGTTGGGTTTCCAGGAAAGAAGATGTGCGCCCTGCAGTGCGAAAGATGCTTTAACCTGTGGATGATCGACCACAAGAATCTCAAGTTCATCAAGCTGGCGGCGGGAGAGGACCGGGGTAATTTGTTCGATTACCGGAAGTGCAAAAATTTTATTAATCATTATGCAATCCTTTTTTTTACCCTAAATAATTCGAGTTGCAGGACGGCGGCAAGTGAACGATCCCGATGAGCTTACAGAAGTAAGTGATTCGGGTGAGAGAGCATTGCCAACACACCGGTAACTTGAAGTATGACGGGTATCTTCAGGCAAAAAAAAGAGCGACCTGAGTCGCTCTTACAGATTACTGTTTCATCTCAACTTATTTGGAGATGTGAGCAATCAGGTCCAGAACTTTGTTGGAGTAGCCGGTTTCGTTGTCGTACCAGGATACCAGTTTCACGAAGTTGTCGTTCAGTGCGATACCAGCTTTAGCATCGAACACGGAAGTGCAAACTTCACCGTTGAAATCGGTAGATACTACGTCGTCTTCGGTGTAACCCAGAACGCCTTTCATCGGGCCTTCGGAAGCAGCTTTGATTGCTTTCTTAATTTCTTCGTAAGAAGCAGCTTTTTCCAGACGAACGGTCAGGTCAACAACAGATACGTTCGGGGTAGGAACGCGGAACGCCATACCAGTCAGTTTGCCATTCAGTTCTGGCAGTACTTTACCTACAGCTTTAGCAGCACCGGTAGAGGACGGGATGATGTTCTGGGATGCGCCGCGGCCGCCGCGCCAGTCTTTGTGAGACGGGCCATCAACGGTTTTCTGAGTAGCGGTGGTCGCGTGAACAGTAGTCATCAGACCTTCGATGATGCCGAAGTTGTCGTTGATAACTTTAGCCAGCGGAGCCAGGCAGTTAGTGGTGCAGGAAGCGTTAGAAACGATGTCCTGACCTTCGTATTTGTCAAAGTTAGCGCCTTTAACAAACATCGGAGTGTTATCTTTGGACGGACCAGTCAGAACCACTTTTTTCGCGCCAGCAGTGATGTGCTTACGAGCGGTTTCATCTGTCAGGAACAGGCCAGTAGCTTCAGCTACTACGTCAACACCAACTTCGTCCCATTTCAGGTTAGCCGGATCACGTTCAGCGGTAACACGGATTTTTTTACCGTTTACGATCAGATGACCGTCTTTCACTTCAACGGTACCGTTGAAACGGCCGTGAGTGGAGTCATATTTCAGCATGTAAGCCATGTAGTCAGCGTCTAACAGGTCGTTGATTGCAACGATCTCGATGTCAGAGCGTTCTTGAGCAGCACGGAAAACAATGCGACCGATACGGCCAAAACCGTTGATACCTACTTTGATAGTCATATATTCCACCAGCTATTTGTTAGTGAATAAAAGGTTGCCTGTAAAATTACAAAAACCTTACGCAGCGTCAAGCGGAATCGTGTCAATCATTGCGACAAATCAATCTGCTGCTTAAGCTTTGCGCAACTGACTCGCCTCACTCTTCCTTTGGGCTTGAAACCACATGGGGTCGGCGGCCCGAATTTTAAAGGGCAATCAAGATAAAAACGTGATTGTGATCACGAATTGCAGGCTGCCATTTCGCACGGATCAAGTTTAGAACAAAAGTTCGCACTCTGGTGTTAATGTTTTGTTAGAATCTGTCTCGCGATGTGAGTTTAGATAAAGCGAGATGTGAGCAAATGGCTAATCAACCTTCTCCAGAAGAACTAAAAAAAAATTTAACCGAAATGCAGTTCTACGTGACGCAGAATCACGGGACAGAACCGCCATTTACCGGGCGTTTGCTGCACAACAAGCGTGACGGAATCTACCACTGTTTGGTCTGTGACAAACCGCTATTTCGTTCCGAGACAAAATATGAATCTGGCTGCGGCTGGCCCAGCTTTTACGAGCCTGTCAGCGCAGAGGCTATCCGTTACATTAAAGATACTTCACACGGTATGCAGCGCATTGAAATCCGCTGTGGTAACTGTGATGCGCACCTGGGGCATGTCTTCCCGGATGGTCCGCAACCTACCGGTGAACGTTACTGCGTTAACTCAGCCTCTTTGAACTTCACCGATGGTGAAAACGGTGAGCAGACCAAAGGCTGAAGAAACGATTCAGCAAATTATTCTACGGAGAGTGGATTTAACATGAATCTTGATGAGATGATCAACAGCATGACGCCGGAAGTTTATCAGCGCTTATCAACTGCCGTTGAACTCGGAAAATGGCCGGATGGCGTGGCGCTAACGGCAGAACAAAAAGAGAACTGCTTACAGCTGGTGATGTTATGGCAGGCGCGAAACAATATTGACGCGCAGCATATGACGATTGATACCAACGGTGAGATGGTGATGAAGAGTAAGCAGCAGTTGAAAGTGGAGTTTGGTATTACGCCCGAACCCATTGCGACGTTTAAATCCTGATTACTCAGGCCCGGCAAACATCTATGTCGGGCCCGCAGTTGAAGTTATTTCTTGTTCATCATCGCCTTCAGATCGGCGAACGGATTATATTTCGCTTCGCCCACCGCTTTCTGCGCATCTTCGCCTGCAACCACCGTTGAACCATACTGGTCCGCTTCCGTGTATTTGGAATGTTCGTGATCGTGGCAGTACAGGCACAACATTTCCCAGTTGCTACCATCTTCCGGGTTATTGGAGTGATCGTGATCGATATGGTGTACCGTCAATTCGCGCAAATTTGAATACACGAACTCACGGGAACAACGTCCGCAGACCCAGGGGAAGAGTTTAAGCGCCTTTTCCCGGTAACCGACTTCCAGACGGGCGTAATTTTTAGGGATAAAAGCCATAAAGCTCATGCCTCCAGTAGAAAATGAAAAGCTGCGCCAAAAGCTGGCGCAGCAGAATGCGATAATCATAACCTATTGTGTCAGGCGTTGGGATCAGTGTTTGATGCCTAACGAATCGGCTAACTGCTTAGCCAACTGGTTTTGGTCATCCGCACCGTATTCCCAGAACATGGCGCCTCCCAGCCCCTTGCTCTTGATGTAGTCAGCCTTGATCGCTACCGAGCGCGGGTTTTCATAAGAGAGGGCAAAGAGCGCTTTTCCATCCACAGACTGCACTGACAGCCACGGTACTTTTGCTTCATCATCCCAATGCTGGCTAAAGCGCTTCTGCGGATCGTTGATCAATTTCGCCACGATATCGTTGTACTTCACATAGGTATCTTTGCTCAGATCGATGCCCAGTGATTTGAACAATTCAATTTGCGCGGGCTCGAAATAGGGCTGGGTAACAGGATTTTTCTGTGCGTCAGGTTTGCTCCAGTCAATGCCTGGCTCAACAGCGCGTTTCGGTACGCGACCATAAAAACCAATGCCCAGGTTCATCTGACTCGCTTTTAGACCGGCAGCAAGATAGTTGTTGACCACAAAATCAGCGCTGTACTTATCCGCCGCGGCGACTGTCGGCCATTGTGTCGAATCGTACAGGTTCGAGTTGAAATACTGCGTACCGTAAGCCATGTCATAGGTCATCAGGTTTATGTAGTCGAGCGATGGCGCAATGGCTTTCACATCCACCCAGCTTTTCGGGCTTTCCGCATTTGCGCCCACGGCGATAGTCAGTAGTTTTTTATGCCCCAATGCGGCGCGGAGCTCTTTTAACAGTGCGGTAAAGTTAGCTCGGTCGGCCGGTTGACTTTCGACCAGTCCCCAGGCGCCGTTGACCGGGTATTCCCAGTCGAGGTCGATGCCATCCAGTCCATATTTCGCAATTATCTCCTGAGCAGACTGAATAAACACCGCGCGCGATTCTTTCGTTGCTGCCGCGCCGGAGAATCCACGAGCCCCCCAACCACCGACGGAAAGCAATACTTTCAGGTTCGGATTCTGTTTACGCAGCTGTGGAATTTTCAGTAAATCATCCTGCACTTTCGGTGAAAGCCAAATCTGATGCAGCTTGCCGGCGTCTTTTAAGGCGTCATTGGTCTCGTCTTTTTCGTTGTTGTAGACAAGGCCAAACGAATAGTTGAGATGGGTTATCTGACGAACATCCAGTTTATTGATGTCACCACCAGGACCGGCAGTGACGTCGCCGCCACCATTGAAGTAGCCAACTGACATCAGTGAACTGGCGGAAACAACGCTGGCGCAAAGCAGGGGTAATGCTGCCAACAAAGGCAATAGTTTCATCGGTGTTCCTCTTTGACATTTAAACAAGCAAACACGCCACGGAAATGGCGTGGCGAAAAAAACAGCACCTGCAGGTTAACAGTTTCATAACAGGAAAAATGCGAAGGTGTTCACGTCATTTTAACCAAGCGGCTGCTGTGTCTTTGGCTTTCAATTCATTATGGCACTTATTTGTGATCTAAGTTGTGAAATGCAGATCATAATCTGTGTTTTAAAGATTTTGTGTTGACCTCAAAAATTATATGGATAAGTATGATGCCAGGTGATGCAAAACTAAACACAAAGGAAAATTCAATGAAAGCACTGGCAAGATTTGGCAAGAGCTTTGGCGGCTACAAGATGATTGATGTCCCGGAACCGATATGCGGCCCGGAAGACGTAGTGATTGAAATCAAGGCGGCAGCTATCTGCGGCGCGGACATGAAACACTACAATGTCGAAAGTGGGTCCGACCAGTTCAATTCGATTCGTGGTCACGAATTTGCCGGCCAAATTGTGCAGGTTGGCGATAAGGTTAAGGACTGGAAAGTCGGTCAGCGAGTGGTTTCTGACAACAGCGGGCACGTCTGCGGCGTTTGTCCGTCTTGCGAACAAGGTGATTTTCTTTGTTGTACAGAAAAGGTGAATTTAGGTCTGGATAACAATACCTGGGGAGGTGGGTTTTCGAAATACTGTCTGGTCCCTGGGGAGATCCTCAAAATTCACCGTCATGCGCTGTGGGAAATCCCAACAGGCGTTGATTATGAAGAGGCGGCTGTACTCGATCCCATCTGCAATGCCTACAAATCTATCGCCCAGCAATCCAAATTTCTTCCGGGTCAGGATGTGGTGGTTTTTGGTACCGGCCCGCTGGGGCTTTTTTCGGTACAAATGGCGCGCATTATGGGGGCCGTTAATATCGTGATGGTTGGGCTGGAAGACGATGTCGCGGTACGTTTCCCGATAGCCAAAGAAATGGGGGCCACGGCTGTCGTCAACGGTTCAACCGAAGATGTGGTCGCACGTTGTCAGGAGATCTGCGGGAAAGACAATCTGGGACTGGTCATCGAATGTTCCGGTGCCAATATAGCCCTGAAACAATCTATCGAAATGCTGCGTCCTAACGGTGAAGTCGTCCGCGTGGGGATGGGCTTCAAACCTCTCGATTTTTCTATTAACGACATCACTGCGTGGAATAAAAGCATCATTGGTCATATGGCCTACGATTCCACTTCCTGGCGCAATGCTATTCGCCTGCTCGCTAGCGGTGCGATAAAAGTCAAACCGATGATCACTCACCGTATCGGCTTATCGCAATGGCGAGAAGGTTTTGACGCGATGGTCGATAAGACCGCGATTAAGGTCATCATGACCTACGACTTTGATGAATAACCCCATTTATTAAAGGAAGGTTCCCGGATGGAACAGATAGCAAAACCACACTGCGGCGCGAGGTTGGACAGGCTGCCTGACTGTCGCTGGCATACGTCTATGTTTGCCATGGTTGCCTTCGGATTACTGGTTTGCTGGAGTAATGCCGTCGGCGGATTAATTCTCGCGCAATTAAAAGAACTTGGCTGGACTGATAATTCCACCACCGCCACATTCTCTGCCATTACGACGGCTGGAATGTTTCTCGGTGCGCTCGGTGGGGGAATTATTGGCGATAAGATCGGGCGTAAAAATGCATTTATTCTGTATGAAGCGATTCATATTTTTTCTATGATCGTTGGTGCGTTTTCACCCAATATGACCTTCCTGATCGCTTGTCGTTTTGTGATGGGAGTTGGATTAGGCGCGCTGCTGGTCACCTTATTTGCCGGGTTTACCGAATATATGCCTGGCAGAAATCGTGGTACCTGGTCGAGTCGGGTCTCGTTTATCGGCAACTGGTCTTATCCGCTCTGTTCACTGATCGCGATGGGGCTGACGCCACTTATCAGCGCGGAATGGAACTGGCGCGTACAGCTGTTGATTCCTGCGGTGCTGTCGCTCATAGCAACTGTTATTGCCTGGCGCAGTTTCCCTGAGTCGCCTCGCTGGCTGGAGTCTCGTGGGCGCTACCAGGAAGCCGAAAAGGTGATGCGGGCAATTGAAGAAGGTGTTATTCGACAGACCGGTAAGCCTCTTCCGCCAGTCGTGATAAAGGATGATGGCAAACAACCTCGTTCTGTACCGTACTCCGCCTTATTAACAGGGGTATTGCTGAAGCGGGTTATTTTGGGTTCTTTTGTTCTGATTGCCATGAACGTCGTTCAGTACACCTTAATTAACTGGCTACCGACAATATTTATGACCCAGGGTATTAATCTGAAAGACTCCATTGTCTTAAATACCATGAGCATGTTCGGTGCGCCATTTGGGATTTTTATCGCCATGCTGGTAATGGATAAAATTCCGAGAAAAACAATGGGGGTGGGGTTATTAGTGTTAATTGCTGTTCTGGGTTATATCTATTCGCTGCAAACCAGTATGCTGCTAATTACATTAATCGGCTTTTTCCTGATTACTTTTGTTTATATGTATGTTTGTTATGCCTCCGCTGTATACGTTCCGGAAATATGGCCGACCGAAGCGAAACTTCGCGGTTCGGGACTGGCCAACGCTGTCGGGCGTGTCAGTGGTATCGCCGCACCTTATGCAGTCGCAGTATTACTTAATGGTTACGGCGTGACAGGGGTGTTTGTACTGCTAGGTGCGGTCTCCATTATTGTCGCCATTGCCATTGCTACCATAGGAATTGAAACCAAAGGCGTCTCTGTCGAAAGTCTCGGGATTGATGCAGTTACCAGCAAATAATATTGACGGGAAATAAAATGAAAAACTCGAAAGCGATATTAAAAACGCCGGGCACGATGAAAATCATCGCCGCCGATATTCCGGTGCCCAATGAGCATGAAGTGCTGATCAAAGTTGAATACGTTGGGATTTGCGGTTCAGATGTTCACGGTTTTGAATCAGGTCCTTTTATTCCGCCGAAAGATCCTAATCAGGAAATTGGTTTGGGGCATGAATGCGCCGGTACGGTGGTGGCGGTAGGGAACCGTGTCACCAAATTTAAACCGGGTGATCGGGTGAATATTGAACCCGGTGTACCGTGCGGTCACTGCCGCTACTGCCTGGAAGGGAAATACAATATCTGCCCGGACGTCGATTTTATGGCTACGCAGCCCAACTACCGCGGCGCGCTAACCCACTATCTGTGTCATCCGGAGAGTTTCACTTACAAATTGCCCGATAACATGGACACCCTGGAAGGTGCGCTGGTGGAACCAGCGGCGGTGGGTATGCATGCTGCAATGCTGGCAGACGTTAAACCGGGTAAGAAAATCGTCATTCTTGGGGCGGGGTGTATTGGTTTAATGACTTTGCAGGCGTGTAAATGTTTGGGCGCAACCGAGATCGCGGTGGTTGATGTGCTGGAAAAACGTCTGGCGATGGCTGAACAACTCGGGGCGACAACCGTTATAAACGGTGCAAAAGAGGACACCATTGTCCGCTGCCAGCAGTTTTCTGGCGATATGGGCGCGGACATTGTTTTCGAAACTGCCGGTTCAGCCATAACCGTTAAGCAGGCGCCGTATCTGGTGATGCGCGGCGGGAAAATCATGATCGTTGGTACAGTACCTGGTGATTCCGCAATTAATTTCCTCAAAATTAACCGTGAAGTGTCTATTCAGACCGTTTTCCGTTACGCCAACCGCTATCCGGTTACTATTGAAGCCATATCCTCCGGTCGGTTCGATGTGAAATCGATGGTGACGCATATTTACGATTATGCAGATGTTCAGCGCGCGTTTGATGAATCCGTGAATAACAAAAGCGAAATTATTAAAGGCGTAATTAAAGTAAATCATTAATTTATCGGAAAGGGAGAAATAACTATGCTGGCAGATATTAAATATTGGGAAAATGATGCCCAAAATAAACATTATGCGATTGCTCACTTTAACGTGTGGAATGCGGAAATGCTAATGGGGGTGATTGATGCGGCGGAAGAATCGAAATCGCCGGTGATTATCTCTTTCGGTACTGGTTTTGTGGGTAATACCTCGTTCGAAGATTTTTCGCACATGATGGTTTCAATGGCTAAAAAGGCCTCGGTTCCAGTTATTACCCACTGGGATCACGGACGTAGCATGGAGATTATCCATAACGCCTGGACTCATGGTATGAATTCGCTGATGCGTGATGCCTCTGCCTTTGATTTCGAAGAGAATATTCGTCTGACAAAAGAGGCCGTGGATTTTTTCCATCCGCTGGGTGTGCCGGTCGAAGCTGAGCTGGGCCATGTGGGCAATGAAACGGTGTACGAAGAAGCGCTGGCGGGTTATCACTATACCGATCCGAACCAGGCGGCGGAATTTGTCGAGCGTACCGGCTGCGATTCTCTGGCGGTGGCGATTGGTAACCAGCACGGCGTCTATACCTCAGAGCCGAAACTGAATTTCGACGTGGTTAAACGCGTGCGGGAAGCCGTATCCGTGCCACTGGTGTTGCATGGTGCGTCGGGTATCAGCGATGCGGATATCAAAAAAGCCATTTCATTAGGTATCTCTAAAATCAACATTCATACCGAACTGTGCCAGGCTGCCATGGTGGCAGTGCAGGAGAACCAGAATCAGCCCTTCCTGCACGTTGAACGTGAAGTTCGCAAAGCGGTAAAAGAGCGCGCGCTGGAGAAAATTAAATTGTTTGGTTCTGACGGTAAAGCGGAATGACAACATGGATAATATCGAGGTTATTTGTATAGGGGCAGCTATTGTTGATATTCCCTTACAGCCGGTGAGTAAAAATATTTTTGATGTTGATTCTTATCCGTTAGAAAGAATAGCGATGACAACCGGCGGCGACGCAATTAATGAAGCGACTATTATTTCTCGTCTCGGTCATCGTACAGCGTTAATGAGCCGGGTAGGTGCTGATGCAGCAGGTCATTTTATTCTCGACCACTGTCGTCGGGAGAATATAGATATTCAGAGCCTGAAGCAGGATGCCGCAATTGATACATCTATTAACGTGGGATTAGTCACCGCCGATGGCGAGCGTACTTTCGTGACTAACCGTAACGGCAGCCTGTGGAAGCTGAATATCAGCGATGTTGATTTTGACCGCTTCTCTCAAGCAAAGCTGCTGTCGCTGGCGAGTATTTTTAATAGCCCGTTACTGGATAGCGATGCACTGACGGCAATTTTCGCTCAGGCGAAAGCGCATCGGTTAATTATCTGTGCGGATATGATAAAACCGCGGCTTAATGAAACACTGAAAGATATTCGACAGGCATTGAGCTACGTGGATTATCTGTTTCCTAATTTTGAGGAGGCCAAACTGCTCACCGGGAAAGAGACGCTGGAAGACATTGCCGACAGTTTCCTGAACTGCGGCGTGAAAACAGTCGTGATTAAGACCGGCAAGAGAGGTTGCTTTATCAAACGTGTCGATATGAAAATCGAGGTTCCAGCCGTTTCGGGAATTACCGCCATCGACACTATCGGCGCGGGAGACAATTTCGCCTCGGGATTTATTTCCGCGCTGCTTGAAGGCAAAACACTGCGTGAGTGCGCGCTGTTTGCTAATGCAACGGCGGCCATATCGGTTTTGAGCGTAGGGGCCACGACGGGTGTGAAGAACAGAAAGCTGGTTGAACAACTTCTCGATGAATATGAAGGATAATAGCGGCAGATGAAAATGATTCCTTTAGGCAGTACGGATATTACGCTTTCCCGCATGGGATTAGGCACATGGGCGATTGGCGGCGGTCCGGCGTGGAACGGCGATCTCGATCTGCAGGTCTGTATTGATACCATTGTTGAGGCGCATCGCTGCGGTATTAATTTGATTGATACCGCGCCAGGTTACAACTTCGGCAATAGTGAAGTGATTGTCGGGCAGGCGCTGAAAAAACTGCCGCGTAACGATATCGTTGTTGAAACCAAATGCGGCATCGTCTGGGAGCGAACAGGAAGTTTGTTTAACAAAGTGGGCGACCGGCAGTTGTATAAAAATCTCACACCCGAGTCGATTCGCGAAGAGGTGGATGCCAGTCTGCAAAGACTGGGTATTGAGAGCATTGATATCTACATGACCCACTGGCAGTCGGTCGAACCCTGTTTTACGCCGATTGCGGAAACCGTCGATACACTAAACGCACTCAAGAAAGAGGGGAGAATTCGTTCTATCGGTGCGGCTAACGTCGATGCGGAACATATCAGGGAGTATCTCAAACACGGTGAGCTGGATATCATCCAGGCCAAGTACAGCATCCTTGACCGGGCACTGGAAGCTGAACTGCTGCCGTTATGTCAGCAGCATGGCATCGTGGTGCAGGTATATTCACCGCTTGAGCAGGGTCTACTGACCGGAACTATTGATCGCGATTATGTCCCTGGCGGGGCGCGGGCCAACAAAGTCTGGTTCCAACGAGACAATATGCTACGGGTGATTGACATGCTTGAGCAATGGCGGCCGTTGTGCGAAAAATACCGCTGCACAATCCCCGCGCTGGCACTGGCGTGGATTTTAAAGCAAAGCGATTTAATCACCTTGCTGAGCGGCGCAACCGCACCTGAACAGGTCCGTGATAATGTTCAGGCGTTAACGATTCCCCTGACCGATGATGATTCTTTATTGATGAGGCGAATGGCTGAGGCGTTGGATACAAAATAAGCCAAATGGGGTTCACCTCTGTTTCTGTGTAAAATAGCACTAAAATCTGTGATTCAGACATGTTATTTTGAAAATAAACATGGCCTGTGAGATACTTGGGTCTTATTATTACTTTGCAGCAAACAGAGGTGTCATCGTGGCGGCAAAAGACAGGATTCAGGCCATTAAGCAAATGGTGGTGAATGATAAGAAAGTAGCGGTATCTAATTTAAGTTCGATCTTTCAGGTGACTGAAGAAACGATTCGCCGTGATCTGGAAAAACTGGAAGATGAAGGTTTTTTGACCCGAACATATGGCGGTGCTGTACTCAATACAACCGCGTTGTCCGACAATATCCATTTTTATAAGCGTGCAAAATCTTTTTTTGAAGAAAAGCAGATCATTGCCCGTAATGCATTACCGTTCATTAAAAATAAGACCACCATGGCTGCCGACGCCAGCAGTACCGCGATGGAATTATTGAAACTGTTGAAGGAAAGAAACGATCTGACGCTACTGACCAACTCGGCTGAAGCTTTTCATGAACTTGCACAGTCAGAAATTAACGTTGTTTCTACTGGCGGTGAATTAAATAAGAATACGCTGTCGCTTCAGGGAAGGATCACCAAGGAGATTATCAGCCGCTATCATGTTGATATCCTGGTGATGAGCTGCAAAGGTCTGGATATGCAGAGCGGAGCGCTTGATTCTAACGAAGCGGAAGCGGAAATCAAAAAGACGATGATCCGCCAGGCGACCGAGGTGGCTCTGTTGGTTGATCATTCTAAGTTCGATCGTAAAGCGTTCGTCCAGCTCGTGGACTTTAGCCATATTAATTACCTAATAACCAATAAGGCACCGGGTGCAGAGTGGATTGCATTTTGCAAAGAAAATAATATTCAACTCGTATATTAATTTTAACGTGGGTCGTGTCGATATTATTTTAGTTTGCACCTGGAAAATGCCATAAGAATCTAATGATGATGGATGGCGCGGTGAGATTTTTTCTGCCGCGATCGCCATACTTTCTATTTAGCTTAATTTGAGGCATCCAGATGGAACAATGTGACCCTATCGGTGCAAGATTAGATCGCTTGCCTTTATCTCGATTTCATTTTCGTATTTTCGGCATTATCAGTTTTAGTTTATTAGTCACCGGTTTTCTCAGCTATTCCGGGAATGTGGTGTTGGCAAAATTAGTCAGTACCGGTTGGTCAAATAATTACCTCAACGCCGCGTTTACCTCTGCTCTGATGTTTGGCTATTTTATTGGCTCACTAACCGGTGGCTTTATTGGTGATTATCTTGGTCGACGCAAAGCGTTCCGCTTCAATTTGCTGATCGTCGGGGTCTCTGCCTGTGCGGCAACGTTTGTGCCTAACATGTATTGGCTTATCTTTTTCCGCTTCCTAATGGGGAGCGGAATGGGAGCGCTGATTATGGTGGGCTATGCCTCATTTACTGAATTTATTCCGCCCGGGGTGCGTGGGAAGTGGTCTGCTCGCCTGTCGTTTGTCGGCAACTGGTCGCCGATGCTTTCAGCGGCGATTGGCGTTGTGATTATCGCCTTTCTAAGCTGGCGGATGATGTTTTTACTCGGTGGCATGGCGATGCTCTTAGCATGGTATCTGTCGGGAAAGTATTATATTGAATCTCCTCGTTGGCTGGCTGGCAAAGGAAAGAGAAACGAAGCTGAAAAACATCTTCTACAGGTGGAACTGCAAATTCAGAAAGAAAAAAACATCACTTTACCTCCCTGCCATAGCGATTGCCTGACGGCGGATATAAGCACGGAAAGTGATTCATTTTGGCTCTTGTTCAAAGGGCCGATGTTGCGTTGTACGCTGGTGGCAATCACCGTGCTTATCGCGATGAATATTTCGCTCTATACCATTACGGTATGGATCCCGACGATTTTTGTTAATTCGGGAATCGATGTGACGAAATCTATTTTTATGACCGCGATAATTATGATTGGCGCACCCGTTGGGATATTTATTGCCACACTGATTATTGATCGTTTTCCACGTCGATTGTTTGGTTCATTCTTGTTGATTATTATCGCGCTGCTCGGATATTTCTATTCGATTCAAACCGAAGAGTGGGCTATTTTGAGCTATGGGCTGGTGATGATCTTTTTTTTGTATATGTACGTGTGCTTTGCCTCTGCGGTATATGTCCCCGAACTGTGGCCCACACACCTTAGATTGCGGGGATCGGGCTTTGTGAATGCCGTGGGAAGAATTGTCGCAGTATTTACGCCCTATGGCGTCGCTATCTTGTTGACCCGCTACGGCTCGATTACGGTCTTTATCGTGCTAGGCATAATGCTGGTGCTGTGCGCGCTGATTCTTTTTTGCTTTGGCATCGAAACACGCAAAGTTTCGCTGGAAGAGATTTCGACACTGGCTTGAGATAACGTGCCGACAGGGGGGGATCCTGTCGACATCAATTAGCGATGGGTTTCCAGCCAGTCATCAAGCGTATACAGCGTTGCGCCCCCCGCCGCCATTTCCATAAACGCCTCTGCACTGTCCTGGGGTTGAATATTGACGCCACGGCAGCCGTCGGTAATAACGCTGACGGTATAACCAAGATCGAGCGCATCCAGAACGGTGAATTTAACGCAATAGTCGCTAGCCAGACCCATGATAATAAGCTCAGCAATACGGTGTTCGAGCAGCCAGGCGTTCAGCGCGGTTGCCTGACGACGACCGTTATCAAAAAACGCACTGTAACTGTCGACCAGCGGGTTCTCGCCCTTGGTGAAGGTTTTCGCTATTGCACGCTGGTTCAGCAGTGGATGCAGGGCCGCCCCTTCGCTGTTTTGCACGCAATGATCGGGCCAGAACGTTTGCGCCAGACCATCCAGTTGTCCCTGACTGTAGGGGGCGACCTGATGCTGGCTGGCAAAACTACCGTGATTAGCTGGATGCCAGTCCAGACTGGCAACAACCGTGTCGCCGCGTAGGGCGCACCAGTCAATCAGACGGTTGGCAATCTCGATTGTGCTGTCGCCTTGCGGAACAGCGAGAGCGCCGCCGGCACAAAAGTCATTTTGTAAATCGACCAACAGTAAGGCTCGGGCCATGGGCATAGACTCCTTTATTCGTCCGGGGTGAGCTCGCCGCGCAGATTTTGCGTCATAGCTTCACGAATGCTCTGCACATCCAGTCCCTGACTGAGTAAATAGTGCAATTTGGTGAGCGTGGCTTCGACGGTCATATCCGCGCCGCCAATCACGCCAGCGTGGGCGAGGGCATTACCCGTCGCGTAGCCACCCATGTTTACCTTGCCGGACATACACTGGGTCAGGTTCACCACCACAATGCCCCGCGAGCTCGCATCTTCAAGTTCTTGCAGAAACTCTTTATTTTGCGGTGCATTGCCCACGCCGTAGGAGCGCAAAATTAACGCTTTCACCGGCTGGCGCAGGAAGTTACGCACCACATCAGCGGAGATACCTGGATAAATGGTGACCACGCCAATCGGTTGTGGAGTAATAGGATGAACAATCAGTTCACCTGCGCCGTGCGGTGCTGGCGGTGTTCCCAGTCGACGGATGTGGATCCCGGCTTCCAGTAGCGGCGCAAGGTTGGGTGAGGCAAAGGCGTCAAAGCCATCGGCGTGCGCTTTAGTGGTACGGTTGCCGCGAAACAGTCGATTGTTGAAAAACAAGGTAACTTCATTGATCGGGTAATTTGCCGCAACGTACAGCGCATTGAGCAGGTTGATTTGCCCGTCTGAACGTAGCTCTGCCAGCGGAATTTGTGACCCTGTCACGATTACCGGTTTACCCAGGTTCTCCAACATAAAAGAGAGCGCTGAAGCCGTAAACGCCATGGTGTCGGTGCCGTGCAGAATGACAAAACCATCGTAATCGTCGTAGTGCGCTTTAATGTCTTCCGCAATATGCTGCCAGTCTTCCGGCGTCATGTCGGAGGAATCCATCAACGGGACGTATTCGTGGATGGTGAAGTCTGGCATCTCCGGGCGGTGGAATTCAGGCATCAATGCCAGTTGACGCTGGAGATGACCAGAAACAGGAATATAACCCTGTTCTGAGCGCTGCATACCAATGGTACCGCCGGTATAGGCAACGTAAATCGATTTCTTTTGCATGACTTTTCTTCTGTCTCAATGAAAACCCCTCTTCATCCCGAAGAGGGGGCAATTGTTAGCGAACGTTGGCGCAGGTCAGGCAAAACGCATATCGGTTTTGCGGATCGTTAAACGCGGCCAGCTTATCGCTTTCCGCTTTAACTGCACTGGCCGCAGAAGCAAGCGGTGCCGGGAGCATGGCCTGAATAGCTTCGGGCAGCATGGCGCGAACGGAGCCTGACATGCTGTCCATTACCATATCGACGAATGTCGGTTCATCCTGATAATACGCAATGTGCCACTGTTTCAGCTTGGCAAGCTCAGCCGCTTTCGCGATGGCGTCGTCAAAATCACCGAGGCTGTCTACCAGTCCGTTGGCTTTCGCATCCTGACCGGTCCAGACGTGACCCTGCGCGATTTTGTCAATCTGCTCAGGGGTTGTCTTACGTGCATCCGCGACCAGCGTGATAAAGCGCTTATAGCCATTTTCAATGCTCAATTGCATCATTTGCTGCACTTCAGGCGGTAACGCTTTGGTGATGGAGATATCCGCTAGCGGGGAAGTGGCCACGCCATCGGTATGTACACCAATGGAATCCAGGCTGTTTTCTACGGTGTTGATCACACCAAAGATCCCGATTGAACCGGTCAACGTGCTGGGGTTTGCCACAATGTAACTGGCTGGGGTGGAGATCCAGTAGCCACCGGAGGCCGCCATGCCACCCATAGACACGACAACCGGTTTACCCGCCGCTTTTGCCGCAGCCAGCTCAGCACGAATGACTTCCGAAGCGCTGACGCTGCCACCAGGACTGTTCACGCGCAGAACAATAGCTTTCACTTTCGGATCGAGACGCGCTTCGCGGATTTGTGCGGCAGTGGTGTCGCCCCCCACATTTCCTGGGGTTTCTTCACCGTCCATAATCGCGCCGTTCGCAAAGATAACGCCAATGCTGTCTCCGGTATCCGCCGGTGTTTTCAGCGAATAATCGTAATAGCTGACGGCGCGATAGTTTTTATCCGCTTTGCTCCAGCCAAACTGTTTGGTCAGCATTTTTTCGACTTCGGCGCTGGAGGCGAGTGCATCCACCAGTTTGTTGTCGAGCGCATATTTCGCCGTATCTCCATCGACCTTCGTCAAACCGTCCAGCATCGCCTGTGCGCCAGGGAACACCTGCTGAGCTGGGATCTGGCGGTTGGCGGCGACCGTGTCGAGATAGTTCTGCCACAGCTCGCCGATCCAGCGACTGTCGGCTTCACGCGCGGCAGGAGACATATCATCGCGGATAAACGGTTCTACGGCAGACTTATAGGTCCCGACGCGGAATACGTGCGTGGAAACTTTCAGCTTATCGAGCAGGGACTTGTAGTACAGACCGTTGGTGGCAAAGCCGTGCAGATCAACGGAACCCTGCGGAGAGAGGTAAATTTTGTTAGCAAAACTGGCGAGGTAATACTGCCCCTGGCTGAAGTTATCGCCCACGGCAAAGACCGGTTTACCGCTGTCGCGGAATTCCCGCAGTGCTTTGCCGATATACTGCATGGAAGGCTGGTCTGCCCCGGCAAAATTTTTCAGACCCATCACGATGCCGGTGATGTTGCGATCATCTTTTGCCTGGCGAATCGTATTCACGATATCGAACAGGGAGTTTTCCTGCAGACGATCGGAACTGGCGCCAAACAGCTGACGGCCAATAACGCTTAAACGACTGGTGCTCGAAGGCTTATCGACAATCACCCCGGAGATATCCAGCAGCAGCGCGCCTCGCTCAGCGTGTTCGCTGGTGTTGCTGCTGCTGACCTGCATCCAGATGCCCACGCCAACCAGCACCAAAAAGATGAAGAACAGGTTAAGCACAAATTCACGGACGAAATTGAGTAATCGCCATGTCCATTTAAAAAATCCGGCAATAAATCGCCACAGGGTTCGCATGTATTCTCCCTACCAATTAACAACACGCCACCCCGAAATCCCGGAGAAAGGCGATAAGATGAGGCTATCGTAATGACCCGACAGGCACTTGTCAGCAGGAATCACCGCCTGTGCTGTAACAAAATCCGCTCACGTGTTAATTTTGTGAACAAATTTCATTGTTGGAGTTAAGCAAATGGATGCACTCGAATTACTTATGACCCGTCGTAGCGCCTCACGTCTCGTCGAACCGGCCCCGGCAGGAGAGCAACTGCAAAATATTCTGCGCGCGGGAATGCGCGCGCCGGACCACAAAACGCTGCAACCGTGGCAATTCTTTGTCATTGAGGGCGAAGGGCGTGAACGCTTTGCCGCCGTGCTTGAAAAAGGCGCTATTGCATCTGGCAGCGATGAGAAGGCCCAGGAAAAAGCGCGCAGCGCGCCGTTTCGCGCACCGCTGATTATTACCGTGGTAGCGAAATGTGAAGCAAACGACAAGGTTCCGCTATGGGAACAGGAAATGTCTGCCGGTTGTGCGGTGATGGCCATGCAGATGGCTGCCATTGCCCAGGGCTTTGGCGGTATCTGGCGCAGTGGCGCATTAACCGAAAGTGAGGTCGTCCGCGAAGCGTTTGACTGTCGCCCACAGGATAAAATCGTCGGTTTTCTCTATCTGGGCACACCACAGTTGAAAGCTTCCACGACGATTACCCTTGCCGATCCGAGCGCATTCGTCCGTTATTTCTGATATCAACGGCAAAACTGTCTGGATTATGAGCAAAGGCACCCGAATTCAGACAGTCACTCTTACCACATCATGGAATGAGCGCTACCATATCCGGATTGCAATGACAGGAGATGTCCATGAGCGAGCAAGCTATTCGTTTAACGCAATACAGCCACGGAGCCGGTTGCGGTTGTAAAATTTCCCCAAAAGTGCTGGAAACCATCCTGCACAGCGAGCAGGCGAAGTTTGTTGATCCAAACTTACTGGTGGGTAATGAAACCCGCGACGACGCGGCTGTATACGATCTGGGGAACGGCACCAGCGTAATCAGCACCACCGATTTCTTTATGCCGATTGTCGATAATCCGTTTGATTTTGGCCGCATCGCCGCCACCAACGCCATCAGCGATATTTTCGCCATGGGCGGCAAACCGATTATGGCAATTGCTATCCTGGGCTGGCCGCTTGATAAGCTGGCGCCGGAAATCGCCCGCGAAGTAACCGAAGGCGGACGCTTTGCCTGCCGTCAGGCGGGTATCGCGCTGGCGGGGGGGCACTCTATTGATGCCCCTGAGCCTATCTTTGGTCTTGCGGTAACCGGCGTTGTTCCAACTGAACGCGTGAAGAAAAACAGCACCGCCGAGGCGGGATGCAAGCTGTTTTTGACCAAGCCTCTGGGTATTGGTGTCCTGACCACCGCAGAAAAAAAATCGCTGCTGAAGGACGAGCACAAAGGGCTGGCGACGGAAGTGATGTGCCGGATGAACATTGCCGGGGCGGCATTTGCCGATATCGACGGCGTGAAAGCCATGACCGACGTTACCGGTTTTGGGCTGCTGGGGCATCTGAGCGAGATGTGTCAGGGGGCCGGCGTTCAGGCGCAGATCGTCTACCAGGCTATTCCTAAGCTGCCAGGTGTTGAAGAATACATCGCGCAGGGCGCGGTGCCGGGCGGTACCCAGCGTAACTTTGCCAGTTACGGACACCTGATGGGTGAAATGCCGCAGTCGGTTCGCGATTTGCTCTGCGATCCGCAAACTTCCGGTGGTCTGCTGTTAGCGGTAACGCCGGAAGCTGAAGCCGAAGTTAAAGCGGCAGCGGCGCAGTTTGGCATCGACCTCACTGCGATTGGTGAGTTAGTGGAAGCTCGTGGCGGTCGCGCCATGGTTGAGATCCGTTAACTCGATGCGGTTGTTTATTGCCGAAAAACCGAGTCTGGCGCGCGCTATCGCCGATGTACTGCCGAAGCCGCATCGCAAAGGTGACGGTTTTATCGAGTGCGGAAACGGGCAAGTGGTGACCTGGTGTATTGGTCACCTGCTTGAGCAGGCGCAGCCAGATGCCTACGACAGTCGTTATGCTCGCTGGAGTCTGGTTGATCTGCCGATTGTCCCGGAAAAGTGGCAACTGCAGCCGCGTCCCTCGGTGACCAAACAGCTCAACGTTATTAAGCGATTTTTGCATGAGGCCAGTGAAGTCATTCACGCAGGTGACCCCGATCGTGAAGGACAGCTGCTGGTGGATGAAGTGCTGGATTACCTGCAACTGGCCCCTGAAAAGCGCCAGCAGGTGCAACGCTGCCTGATTAACGACCTCAACCCGCAGGCCGTCGAGCGGGCGATTGAGCGTCTGCGCGCCAACAGTGAGTTCATCCCCCTTTGCGTGTCGGCACTGGCGCGAGCGCGGGCGGACTGGCTGTACGGTATCAACATGACGCGCGCTTATACCATTCTGGGGCGTAACGCGGGCTATCAGGGCGTACTTTCGGTCGGGCGCGTGCAAACGCCGGTGCTCGGACTGGTTGTGCGCCGCGATGAAGAGATTGAAAACTTCGTTGCCAAAGACTTCTTCGAGGTGAAAGCGCATATCGTGACGCCCGCCGATGAGCGGTTTACCGCTATCTGGCAGCCGAGCGAAGCGTGTGAGCCGTATCAGGATGAAGAAGGGCGCTTGCTAAACCGCACGCTGGCTGAACACGTGGTAAACCGCATTAACGGTCAGCCAGCGATCGTCACCAGCTATAACGATAAACGGGAATCAGAATCCGCGCCGCTGCCGTTTTCGCTGTCGGCGTTGCAGATTGAAGCGGCGAAACGCTTTGGCTTAAGTGCGCAAAACGTTCTGGATATCTGCCAGAAGCTGTATGAAACCCATAAACTGATCACCTATCCGCGTTCGGATAGCCGTTATCTGCCGGAAGAACACTTTGCCGGACGTCACGCGGTGCTGAACGCGATTAGCGTCCATGCGCCGGATCTGCTTCCGCAACCGGCGGTCAATCCCGATACGCGAAACCGCTGTTGGGATGATAAAAAAGTGGATGCCCACCACGCCATCATTCCAACCGCGCGCAGTTCGTCTATCAACCTGAACGATAATGAAGCGAAAATATACAACCTGATTGCCCGTCAATATCTGATGCAGTTTTGCGCGGATGCGGTATTCAGGAAGTGCGTTATTGAGCTGGACATCGCGAAAGGTAAGTTTGTCGCCAAAGCCCGTTTTCTGGCGGAGGCCGGATGGCGTACGCTGCTTGGCAACAAAGAGCGCGACGAAGATAACGACGGGACGCCGCTGCCGGTGGTGGCAAAAGACGACGAACTGCTGTGCGAAAAAGGCGAAGTGGTTGAACGACAGACCCAGCCTCCGCGGCACTTTACCGATGCCACGCTGCTGTCAGCGATGACCGGAATCGCGCGCTTTGTGCAGGATAAAGATCTGAAAAAGATCCTGCGCGCAACGGACGGACTGGGAACGGAAGCGACGCGCGCCGGGATTATCGAGCTGCTGTTTAAGCGTGGTTTCCTGGTGAAGAAGGGGCGCTATATTCATTCTACCGATGCCGGAAAAGCGCTGTTTCATTCGCTGCCTGAAATGGCGACGCGTCCGGATATGACTGCGCACTGGGAGTCTATCCTGACCCAAATCAGCGAAAAACAGTGTCGATATCAGGATTTCATGCAGCCGCTGGTGGGGACGCTGTATCAGCTAATCGATCAGGCGCGCAGCACGCCGGTACGACGCTTCCGTGGTATTGCCGCACCGGGTAGTAGTGGCGGTGACAAGAAAAAGAGCGCGCCGCGGAAACGCACGGCGAAAAAAAGCCCGCCATCTGAAGAGGCGGGCCTGTAATGCGCTCTTAGGCTTGATAAGGCATGTGTGCCGCATCAAGCCTACGGGAACAACAGATCTGAATTAAATCACACCCTGGCCCAACATCGCGTCGGCAACTTTCACGAATCCCGCGATGTTGGCGCCACGTACGTAGTTGGTTTGCTTGCTTTCGCCGCCGTACTCGACGCAGGCATGGTGAATATCCAGCATGATGTGGTGCAGGCGCGCATCCACTTTCTCCGCTTTCCAGCCCAGACGTGCGGCGTTCTGCGCCATTTCCAGACCGGATGTCGCTACGCCTCCCGCGTTGGCCGCTTTACCCGGCGCGAACAATACACCCGCTTCCAGGAACAGATCGGTGGCCTCGATGGTGGTAGGCATGTTTGCCCCTTCAGCGACAGCCTTCACGCCGTTGGCGATCAGCACGCGTGCCGCATCGACATCAAGTTCGTTCTGGGTGGCGCACGGCAGGGCGATATCAACCGGAACCGACCACGGCTGTTGGCCTTCCAGATAGGTCAGGCCAAATTCGCGGGCGTAATCCGCCACGCGGCCGTCGCGGCTGTCTTTGATCGCGCACAGACGCGCCAGTTTTTCTTTGGTAAATCCGCTTTCGTCGACCACAGTTCCGCTGGAGTCGGAGGCGGTGACTACTCGCGCGCCAAACTCCATGGCTTTCTCAATGGCGAATTGCGCCACGTTACCGGAACCAGAGACGGCCACGCGCATGCCTTCAAAGCCCAGGCCATGGCGTTTGAGCATCGCTTCGGTGAAGTACACCAGACCGTAGCCGGTAGCTTCTGGGCGAATCAGGCTGCCGCCGAAAGAGAGACCTTTACCGGTAAAGACACAGGCGCTGTTGTTGGACAGTTTTTTCATCATCCCGGCCATAAAGCCGACTTCACGACCGCCTACGCCGATATCGCCCGCCGGAACATCGGTATCGGGTCCTAAATGGCGGAACAGTTCGGTCATCAGCGCCTGACAAAAACGCATGATTTCGCCTTCGCTTTTACCTTTAGGATCGAAATCGCTCCCGCCTTTACCCCCGCCCATTGGCAGCGTGGTGAGGGCGTTTTTAAATGTTTGCTCGAAGCCAAGGAATTTCAGGATCGACAGGTTCACGGAAGGGTGGAAACGCATCCCGCCTTTGTATGGGCCAATGGCGGAGCTAAACTGCACGCGCCACGCGCGGTTGACCTGCACCTGATTGCGATCGTCCAGCCAGACGACGCGGAACTGGATCACGCGCTCCGGTTCAACCAGACGTTCCAGCAACGACATCTGACGATAACGCGGGTTTTGCTCGAGGAAGGGCCACAGTGTCGTCATTACCTCACGAACGGCTTGCGCGAACTCGGTCTGATTCGGGTCGCGCTTTTGCACATGGTTAAGGAATGACTCCAGAGAACGTGTCTGATCCATAGATATAAGTACCTCTTATGTATTGATATGGTTATATTTTTGATTTTTGTGTTAAGTGTTTTGCAGTTTTTGACTATAACATCAGCAGTGTGACGGGACGCAAGAAAAAATTAACCGCGCTAAGTAAATTAATATTGCGGCGTGGGTCATAACCAAAAGCGATGATGGCAAGGGCTAAAGTTTCTGCCGGTTTATACCGTTATACTGAGCATAACTGTCAGTCAAAAAGGAAAGAATATGCGCCGTATAATCATGGCAGGAGCGTTGGCACTGGTGTCCAGCGCGACGCTGGCAAATCAGCTCTATCGCCCGGACGTGCAGGTGAATGTCCCACCGGAGGTGTTCAGTTCCAGCGGTCAGCGGGCGCAACCCTGTAGTCAGTGCTGTATTTATCAGGATCAAAACTACTCAGAAGGGGCGGTGATTAAAGCGGATGGCGTTTTGCTTCAGTGCCAGCGCGATGATAAAACGATCAGCACGAATCCGCTGGTCTGGCGTCGCGTAAAAGGATAAACGCTTCTAATAGCGGGATATCGGCAGGCGCCAGCGGATAACGCAGCGCCTCTTCGGGTGAACACCAGACGATATCCTGATGTTCATACACTTTCAGCTCCCCCTGATATGACGGTACATGCCAGGCATGTAAGTGAATGAGTCGGCCTGAAACCTCGCGTTGATGGCTGGCAATGTAGCGCCCAACGACCGCCTCGATGCCCAACTCTTCACGCAGTTCACGGACCAGCGCCTCTGGCTGACTTTCCCCCGGCTCAACCTTACCGCCAGCAAACTCCCACATACCTGACTGATCCGCATGCTGCGGGCGTTGAGCCAGTAAAATTTTGCCATCACGTTCAATGATAGCGGCGACCACGTCGAGGATTTTCATTATATTCATCAATATCTAACGGCAGAAAATGACATACTATCGTTATCTTTGTTTTATCTAAAGTATTCAGGAGCCACCGTTGAACGATCCTCAGTCGTGGGTAAAACCGTTAACGCGTATCCCTTCCAGTTTGCAACCGCTCGTTGCTACGCAGAAAAAACATTATGGTGATGTGCTGCATCCCACACGCTGGTGGGGGCGGATGCCGTTCCTGTTCTGGCTGGTGGCGCTGTTTGTCGGGTATCTGGAGCGTAAAAAGGCGCGCCTGTCGCCGGTGATGCGCGCGCTGTTGATGACCCGCGTTTCTCAGGTGTGCCACTGCGCTTTCTGCGTTGACGCCAACAGTTTACGGCTGGCTGAACGCTGCGGCGCGCTGGATAAAGTCTTACAGGTTGCCAACTGGCAAGAATCAACGCTATTTAGCGCAGAAGAACGTGTAGGACTGGCCTATGCTGATGCGGTCACCGCAACGCCACCACAGGTTGACGATGCGCTGAAAGCGCAGATGAAGCAGTATTTTACCGATGATGCCATTACTGAAATGACCGCGCTGATTGCGTTTCAAAATCTCTCGGCGCGTTTTAATGCCGCTCTCGATATTCCCTCCCAGGGACTGTGCGACAGTTTTAAAGGACGCCCGCATGCTTGACCGCCATCTTCATCCGCGATTAAAACCGCTTTTGCATCGCTGCGTGGGCATCATTGATCAACCGGCGATTACCCCGGACGGACTTACGCTGGTCGGTTTTGCTATTGGCGTGCTGGCGTTGCCATTTCTGGCGTTAGGCTGGTATATGGCGGCGCTGGTGGCCATTGTACTCAATCGGCTGTTTGACGGGCTGGATGGGGCGCTGGCACGGCGCAGAGGGCTAACGGACGCGGGAGGATTTCTCGATATCTCGCTCGATTTTCTGTTTTACGCCTTAGTGCCGTTTGGTTTTATTCTTGCTGCGCCGGCGCAAAATGCGCTGGCAGGCGGTTGGCTGTTGTTCGCGTTTATTGGCACCGGCAGCAGCTTTCTGGCCTTCGCCGCGCTGGCGGCAAAGCATCAGATTGATAACCCCGGTTATGCGCATAAATCGTTTTATTATCTGGGCGGACTGACCGAAGGAACCGAGACGATTTTGCTGTTTGTGTTGGGATGTCTGTTCCCGGAATATTTTGCCGTAATGGCGTGGGTCTTTGGCGCGCTGTGCTGGATGACGACGTTCACCCGGATCTGGAGCGGATATCTGACGCTGAAAGCGGTCCAGCGTCCGGAGTGACGTAGTGCGTTGCCGGATGCGCTTCGCTTATTCGGCCTACAACGATGGTTTATGTAGGCTGGGTAAAGCGTTCTCGCTGCATCCGGCAACAATGACAATCTTACTTGCTGGCGTCCGGACCCCGTTCACCGCTGGCGATCGGGTTTTTCGGAGAGCTGCTCCACTCATACCAGCCGCCGTCGTAGACGGAGACGTTTTTCCAGCCCATTGCGCGGGCATACATAAACGTTTCCGAAGCACGCCAGCCGGTACCACAATAGAATGAGACCTGTTGCTCTGGCAGGATATTCCATTGCTTCCACATGGCGGCGATGTCATCGGCGCTGCGCATGGTGCCATCCGGGTTATGGAAATCTTCCATGTGGGTGGAGTCGCTGCCTGCATGGCCCCAACGCGCCCCTGCGATCTCACCTTTTGGCTTAATGTAGCTATAGCCGCTGGTCGTACCGATAAATTCCGGCCATGAACGAATGCTCACCAAAGACGCATCCTGGCGATGCAGCAGACCGCGAGCCTGTTCCATATCCAGCATCAGTTGCGGTTGGGCAGGGATCGTCACGCCGAAATCAGGTTCAGGCTTCACCGTTGGTGCAGTACCACGTTCGACCGGTAAACCTGAGTCAGACCAGGTCTGCCAGCCGCCGTCGAGCAGACGAACATCTTTCACACCTGCATACAGCATAATTTGTGCCACGCGCGCGGCGGCGTAGACATCGCGGCCGTATAAAATCACCGTGGTGTCGTGGCGGATGCCGTGTTTCGCCAGCATCGCTTTGAGCTGCGCGTCGGACACTTTATTCCACAGCGGTTCGCTTTCGACTTCGTTGGTATCAATGTAGCCCGCGCCAGGGATATGGCTAAGCAGATACAACTTCGGCGCGCCCCAGGCGGCTTCAATCACTTTCCAGTCACCGGCCGGTTTGGCGGTCACCTCTTTACCCTGCTGAAGGTCGTGCAGCCACTGCGGGTAAACCAACTGTTCGAAGTGCGGCAGACGTTGCAGGCGGGCAGGGTCCGTAAGCGCATCGCTGAGGGTTGAGATAGCGTTAAAGCCGACTTTCTGCAGGCGGGATTTGACGGCCTGCATGTCAGTATCGCTGCCATACAATGCCACCGGCGCGTCGGTTTTCAGTTGATGTGCCTTAACCCAGGCGCTGAGTTGTTCATCATTCATCTTGTCGAGCCAGGCGGCAGACAGGTTCAGTGCGGAAGGCTCGTGTCCTGAAGGACCATTAAGCGATTGCGGCCAGCCGTTGTAAAAAGCGCTCTGACGGGTATCGATCGCCGCGCCTTGCTTTTGCTGTAACTGGTTGAGGGTGAGCGTCTGTGCTGTTTCAGCAGCCCAGGAAGAAGCGCAAGCGAGCCCTAAAGCCAGTGCCAGCGCGGTCATTTGAGAAACACGTTTCATCGAATAGCCCGACGTTGAAAAAGAGGACGACATTCTGTGCCGCCAGTTAAGTAAAAACCTTGCGTTAACGCAGCATATCGCCACATTCACGCCCAGTTTTCCATCTGTAATACGCGACCTGCTGGCGGAACGTCCTGCGCATCGTGGGTAACCTGGACCACCGGAATACCCAGTTTACGTACTTCGGTGAAGACCCACTGGCGAAAGGTATCGCGCAGCGACGCATCCAGCCTGCTAAAGGGTTCATCGAGTAACAGCGCCTGGGGTTGCGCCAGCAGCGCGCGAAGCAGGGCGACACGCGAGCGTTGCCCGCCGGAGAGCGAAGCCGGATCGCGTGAATAAAATCCTGCCAGGCCCGCGCGTGCGAGGGCGCTTTCCACCTCATGGCGTCTGGCGGGACCTTGCACGCTGGCGGGTAAGGCCAGCAGTAAATTCTGCCCAACGCTGAAATGGTCAAACAGCAGCGCATCCTGAAACAGAATGCCAATCTGGCGCTGCGCGGTAGGCAGTGTGTCTACGCGCTGTTCGTTGAGCCACAGTTCGCCTGACGCCTGAAATTGAGGAGACAACGCCCCGATCATCCATGAAAATAGCGAAGACTTACCGCTGCCGGAAGGTCCCATAATGGTGACAATGTCACTTTTATTAACCTGGAAATTAACGTCCTTCAGTAGTGCTGTCGTACCCTGGTACAACGAAACGCTTTGTACAATGAGCATTAGCGGAGTCCTTGTCGAAAGCGGCCAATCCACGCAGCGAGAAACGCCGCCAGTGCGAAAATTATAAGCGGTAACAGAAGCTGCCATAGCGCCTGGGTTGCCAGAATGGCGGTGCTACCGCCGCTGCTTAATGCCACCGCTTCGGTGGTCAGCGTGGGATAGCGCCCGGCGCCTAACCACAGCGTCGGCATATACTGGGCGATACTGACTGAGAACCCTACCGCGAAGGCAACCAGCGCCGGGCGCGCCAGCTGCGGACATTTTACTTGCCAGAATATGCGCCCCCGGGTCCAACCCAGCGTTTGCGCAATCAAAATCAACCGTGGGTCAATGCGTTGCCACGCCGGTTTGAGCACAAACAGCATCCATGGCATCACCCACAGCAGGTGTCCCCAGACAATGGTTATCATCAGCCCATCCTGTCCGGCATATAACGCCAACAGATACTGTCCAGTCACCAGCGGCAGCGCAGGCAAAATGAGCGGTAGCCAGACCCAACGGTGTCCGGTTTGCGGACCCCATTCCAGCCAGGCAAAAAGTATCAGCAGCGCCAGCACGCTGGAGAAAAGCCCCAGTTGCAGGCTAGTGCTGAGCGCCTCGCTATTTAGCGACGAATAGCTGGCGATCAGCGCCAGAACCAGCGCGCACACCACACCGCCAAAGGGCAAAAGTTGTACCAGCGAACGGCCGATTGTACAGGATGAAAAACGCAGGCGTTCCCCGTTTACTGCGGGAATAGTGCGTTGCCAGGCGCGCCAGAGCAGATACCCCGCCAGCGCGATGATAAGTAGCAGCAGTACCAGCAGCAGGCTGGCGAGTGCTCCTTTAGCCTGTTGCTCGGCATCGCCCTGACTGAGCCATTGCCAGCTCAACACGGCAAGCGTTGGTGGGTTTCCGGGACCAAGGACGATTGCTACATCCACTACCGAGAGCGACCAGGCGACAATCGCCAGCATGGCTTTGCCTAACGCGGGGGCGAGAGAGGGCAGAACCAGCCAGTTCAGGCATTGCAGTCGGCTGTAACCCAGCGAATCCAGGACGATAACCTGCTGCGAAAGCTGTTTTTCACTCAGCAGAGCTGAGAGGATCCATAACAAAAAGGCACTCTCTTTTACCGCCAGCGTCACGCCAAGCCCAATGCCGTAGCGGTCAGGCTGGGGGCTGAGGAACGGGAGCCATTGCCAGAGCATGCCGCCTTCGGCAAAAACCAACAGTACGCTGGTGGCGAAGGCAACATGTGGAATCGCCAGCAGCCACGGAAGACGCGTGCACAGACGCGCCCAGCCTGCGCCGGGCCATAAGGCGAGGATCGCCAGCAGGGCGATGATCAGCGCGCCGCCAGCCGCGAGGCTTACGGAAACCAGCGTTGCCAGTAACGCCTGCGGGAGTTGAGGATCGCTAAATAGCGCCAGCCAGTGTCTGGTGCTCAGCGCCGGCGTTATCAGAGAAAAAGCCGCTGGCGCCAGCGGCAGATAAACGCCCGCCATGATGGCCCAGAGTAGCAGAATTAATGTGTACCGTAGCGGCGTAGCCATTCTTGTTCCAGAGCGTTTACCCATGCAGCATGCGGTTCTGGCAGCATGGCAGGGAGCCCTTGTGGGATCCGCGCCAGCAGCGCATTACGCTGGTCGACAGGCAATTTTTGTGGATCAAGCACCGAAGGATCTCCCCAGACAGACGGGTCGGCTTTACGCAGCTGCGCTTCGGGTGAAAGCAGGAAATTTGCCACGACTTTCGCTCCGGCGCTGGCACGCGCATTCGCTGGAATGGTGACAAAATGCACGTTGCCGAGCATGCCCTGTGAGAAACCAAAACTATAGCTGCTTTTGGGTAATTCACCGCTGGCCACTTTTTGCTGCGCGTGGGCAGGATTAAAGGTCATTGATAAGCGCAGGGTGCCACCGTTGAGCAGCGCATCCATTCGCGCGGGCGTGGGCGGAAAATCTTTACCTTCGCGCCACAGGGCAGGATGCAAAGCATCAAGGTAATGCCACAATGGAGCGGTAACGTCGGCGAATGTGGACGCATTGGGCGCTATTTTCAGCGCCTGCGGCTTGTTGGTGAGCGAAATTAACAACTGCTCAAGAAAAGCCGTTCCGGTAAAGTCTGGCGGACGCGGATAGGTCACCGTGCCAGGGTGCGCCTGGGCAAACTCAAGCAGTGCCTGCGGGGATTGCGGCGGCTGCGCGGTGAGATCCTGCCTGGCAATAAATGTGAGCTGTGCGCCGCCCCACGGTGATTCAGCCCCCTCCGTTGGAATGGAAAAGTCTTCGTTCACCGGTTTCTGGGTATCAACATAGCGCCAGTTAGGCAGCGTTTGTGCCCACTGGGTCTGTAGCAGCCCGGCTTCTTTCAGCGTGCGGAAATTTTCGCCGTTCACCCACAGTAAATCGACCGAGCCACCGGCTTTTCGCCCGGATGCCGCTTCCGTCTGGATACGTTTTACGGCGTCGGCGGCATCCGCCAGGCGTACGATTTTCAGGTTAATGGCATAGTGCGTTTTCATCTCGCCGCTAACCCAGTCGAGATACTGGTTAACTGCGTTGTCGCCACCCCAGGCGTTGAACCACACCGTCTGACCGCGGGCGTCATTTTTGATTTGCTGCCAACTGGCGTCCTCGGCGAAAGCCGCCAGCGGAGAGAGCAGCAAACTCAGGCACAATAAGCAGTAACGCATAATATCTCCATTGCTAAAAATGGGGGAAAGACTCAGGTCTTTTTCCGTTGATGCTCAAGATAAAGGCTTCTGGCCACGGCAATCACCACGCTCAGAGCGAACAGGATGAACAGGCCGGTAACAAACCAAAATGTGCCGCCGGTTAACAGGCTACCAGCCCATGAATAGACGATAGTGGCCGGTAACTGACCGATGCCGGTGGCGATGAAGAAATGGCGAAAACGAATCGAGGTCAGGCCTGCTGCGTAACTTACCGGGTCGAACGGCACAAAAGGTAACAGGCGACAGACAAGAATTGTGTGCTTGCCATAGCGCTCGAAAAAAGTGTCCATGTTGTTCAGCACCGTTTTTCCGGTCAGTTTTTCCACCGCGCTGCGACCTAAAACGCGGGCAATAAAAAAGCACAGCGCCGCGCCTGCCATCGCGCTGCTCCAGGACAGAACGCTGCCCCAAAATGCGCCAAACAGCGAGGCGTTGGCAAAGGTGATCACAAAGGCGGGAAGCGGTGCGACGATGGCCTGTAAGATCATCAGGAAGAACGACACGACCGCCGCCTGGGTTCCGTAAGAACGAATGAAGTTCTCAATAGCATGCTGATCGAGCGTGGTAAATGCCGCAAGGCTGGCGTGAAGAAAATCACTCACGCCAGGTATCCACGCCCACGCCATCAGGGCGAGCAGCAGCAGGGCAAGCAAGCTTAAACGGTAATAGCGTGTCCGCCGCGCTTTATTCATCTTGATCATTTACCCGCGTACTCGTGACCGGGCGCCGGATCGACATGTTTATGTCGCGCCCAGGCTTTGGCTGCCTGAACGAGGACGAATAGCGCCAGCCCCGCAACGCTGAGCTTACCGATAAATGCCCAGCTAATCCCTTCGCTGGCCAGTTCGTGCGACATCAGCGTATAGATAAAGATGCCGGGTAAGGTGGTTAGCGCAGATATCACGGTAAATGACCAGAACGGAATGGCCGTCAGCCCATAGGCATAGTTTTGAATGTTATAGGGGAACAGTGGCACGAGCCGGGTCAGGATCAGAAAGTCTACTCCACTATGGGCAATGCCTTTTTCGATAGCCTGAAACGTTGCCGTATGGCCAACGTATTTCAGCAGTAATTCCCGGCCAAGCCAGCGAGCCAGCATAAATGACAGCGCCGAAGCCATGGTTGCCGCCACTAAAGAGATAAGCGTCCCTGTCACCGGGCCAAACAGCACACCGCCGACGATCACCAGAATGCTGCCTGGGATCAGACACAGCGCGGAAACTATAAACAACAGGATATAAAGGGTATAGCCGAACAGGCCGCTTTGGCGGATGACATCTTGTAAATGATGGAAATTGGTGATCAGATCGGTCAGACCGTAATGATGGAAAACTCCCGCCAGAACGCAGAACAATACCGCAACAATTAGCAGCCGGTATTCTGCGTTATGCGAACTTCTTTTTCATGGGGGTTCTCCTGTAAAACCGAGTGCAATGTAGCGTTTTCGTCAGCGAAAAGTGCGCGCGAAGATATAATAAATTTCCGGCCGCAACAATGTATTACCGTGGCTTTATTGATTTTGCACAGAATAAACAGACTCTCCAGGCCAGGCCCGGAGAGTGAAAATACGCAGACGATCAGACGCGGAATTTAGCCCATACAGGCGCATGGTCGGACGGCTTTTCCATGCTGCGGATTTCATAGTCGATGCCGGTTTCTTCGCAGCGCTCCGCCAGCGGTTTGCTCGCCAGCAGCAGATCGATACGCAGGCCACGGTTATCATCAAAGCCTTTTGAGCGGTAATCAAACCACGAGAACTGGTCGTTCTTTTCAGGCCAGGCGTGACGGTAGGTATCTACCAGACCCCAGCCCAGCAGACGTTCCATCCACTCGCGCTCTTCTGGCAGGAAGGAACATTTGCCGGTACGCAGCCAGCGTTTACGGTTCTCTTCGCCAATACCGATATCGAGGTCGGTTGGGCTGATATTCATATCGCCCATGATCAATACCGGATTGTCGCGCTTCAGTTCAGTCTCCAGGTAGTTTTGTAGGTTCTGATAAAACGCGGCTTTGGCCGGGAACTTGGTTTCATGGTCACGGCTTTCGCCCTGCGGGAAATAGCCGTTAATCACCGTGATGCTGCCCAGAGGCGACGGAATTTCCGCCATGATGATACGACGCTGCGCTTCTTCGCCATCACCCGGGAAGCCACGACGCACCGCAATCGGCGTTTCTTTCGTTAATAGTGCTACGCCGTAATGGCCTTTCTGACCGTGATAAAAGACGTTATAACCCAGCTTTGCTACCTCTTCGAGAGGGAACATATCGTCGTGGACTTTTGTCTCCTGTAAGCCAATAACATCCGGTTGGTGTTTTTCGACAATGGCTGCCAGTTGATGGGGACGGGCACGCAGGCCGTTGATATTAAAAGAGACAAATTTCATAGTCGCTGCCACTTTGCAAGATGAATAGTGCAAGGATGGTAGCAGAATTTCTGCAGGCTGACTCCTTCTTGTCACCTGATTCCAACAATGATTGCTAATGGTGTTAACGATGGAGCAAAAACTGCACCGTTTTGGCGCGTAGCGCGTCGGAATAGAGCAATAATTTCCGATAAATTTCGTATACGATCACAATTCCAGAATTATATTTGGCGACTGAATAAAATTGCGTTTTTTCCTCTGTTTAGTCATCTGGTACGCAAACATATTCACTTTATATGCACATACAGTGAATATCGTCAGGTTGTAACTCGTTGATATTCCGTCACCGCCCTCCGTTTATGCACTTTTTTTGCTGGCTGGCACGAAGCCTGCAATCTACATTTACACCGCAAACACTATATTTATTAACATATAAATAACCTTTTATTTACCGTTGAGGTCGCTATGTCTCTGTCAATTACGCGTGAAAATTTTGATGAATGGATGATGCCCGTATACGCTCCGGCCCCTTTTATTCCGGTGCGTGGCGAAGGTTCACGTCTGTGGGATCAGCAGGGTAAAGAGTATATCGATTTCGCGGGAGGCATTGCGGTTAACGCGCTGGGTCATGCACATCCGGCATTGCGCGAGGCATTAAACGACCAGGCGAGCAAATTCTGGCATACGGGAAATGGCTACACCAACGAGCCGGTGCTGCGCCTGGCGAAAAAGCTGATTGATGCCACTTTTGCCGAGCGCATTTTCTTCTGTAACTCTGGCGCAGAAGCTAACGAAGCGGCATTAAAACTGGCACGTAAATATGCCCACGATCGTTTTGGTAGCCAGAAGAGCGGCATTGTGGCGTTTAAAAATGCTTTCCATGGTCGCACGCTGTTTACCGTCAGCGCCGGAGGACAGCCCGCCTATTCACAGGACTTCGCGCCGCTTCCGCCGGATATCCGCCATGCCGTGTATAACGATCTCGACTCTGCCAGCCAACTGATTGATGACAACACCTGTGCGGTTATTGTGGAGCCGGTGCAGGGGGAAGGCGGCGTAGTGCCGGCAACAAACGCCTTTTTGCAGGGGCTGCGTGAATTATGCGATCGCCATAATGCGCTGTTGATTTTTGATGAAGTTCAGACCGGGGTTGGCCGTACCGGCGAACTGTATGCCTACATGCACTACGGCGTTACGCCGGACCTGCTGACGACAGCAAAAGCGCTAGGCGGTGGTTTCCCCATCGGCGCACTGCTGGCGACAGAGCGTTGCGCCAGTGTGATGACGGTCGGTACGCACGGTACAACCTACGGCGGAAACCCGCTGGCCACTGCGGTGGCGGGAAAACTGCTGGAAATTGTTAACACGTCGGAAGTGCTTAACGGAGTGAAACAGCGCCACGACTGGTTTGTGGAGCGTATTAACGCCATTAACGAACGTTTTGGACTGTTTAGTGAAATTCGTGGACTCGGACTGCTGATTGGCTGTGTGCTGAACGCGGAATTTGCCGGGAAAGCAAAACTCATCTCGCAAGAAGCGGCCGTTGCCGGAGTGATGGTGCTGATTGCTGGCGCTAATGTGGTGCGGTTTGCGCCAGCGTTAAACGTCAGCGAAGAAGAAATCGCCACCGGACTGGATCGCTTTGCGCTGGCCTGCGAACGCATTAAAGCAGGAGGTTCATCATGATGGTGATTCGTCCCATTGAACGCGCTGATATCACCGCGCTGATGCAGCTTGCCAGTAAGACCGGCGGCGGGTTGACCTCGCTACCGGCGAATGAAGCTACGCTGATGGCGCGTATCGAACGTTCGCTACAAACCTGGCGCGGTGAGTTGCCCAAAAGTGAGCAGGGATATGTGTTTGTGCTTGAAGACAGCGCCAGCGGAACCGTGGCAGGGATTTGCGCCATTGAGGTGGCGGTAGGGCTTAACGATCCCTGGTACAACTACCGGGTCGGTACTCTGGTGCACGCCTCGAAAGAGCTAAACGTGTATAACGCGCTGCCGACGCTGTTTCTGAGTAACGATCACACAGGCAGTAGCGAACTTTGTTCTCTGTTTCTCGATCCGGACTGGCGTAAAGAAGGCAACGGCTATTTGTTGTCGAAGTCGCGCTTTATGTTTATGGCGGCCTTTCGTGATCGATTCAATGAGAAGGTCGTGGCCGAGATGCGCGGCGTGATCGATGAACACGGCTACTCTCCGTTTTGGCAAAGCCTCGGCAAACGTTTTTTCTCAATGGAGTTCAGCCGGGCGGATTTTCTCTGCGGAACCGGGCAAAAAGCCTTTATTGCTGAACTGATGCCTAAGCATCCGATTTATACCCATTTCCTGTCTGACGAAGCGCAGAGCGTGATTGGTCAGGTGCATCCGCAAACGGCTCCTGCGCGGGCGGTGCTGGAGAAAGAAGGATTTCGCTACCGCAACTACGTCGATATTTTCGACGGCGGACCGACCCTGGAATGCGATATTGACCGGGTACGGGCTATCCGTAAAAGCAGGCTGGTGGAGGTGGCTGAAGGGCAGCCTGCGCCGGGCGACTATCCTGCTTGTCTGGTTGCCAATGAAAATTATCAAAATTTCCGCGTCATGTTGGTTCGTGCCGACCCGGATACTCAGCGTCTGGTACTGACGGCGGCGCAACTGGACGCCCTGAAATGTCACGCGGGCGACCATGTACGTTTTGTGCGTCTTTGTGCAGAGGAGAAAACAGCATGACATTATGGATAAACGGCGACTGGGTGACGGGGCTGGGCGAGCGTCGGGTGAAAACCAATCCCGTAAGCGGTGATGTGCTGTGGCAGGGGAATGATGCCGATGCAGCCCAGGTAGCGCAGGCGTGCCGGGCCGCGCGCGCAGCCTTTGCCGGTTGGGCTAAACAGCCCTTTGGTGCACGCCAGGCCATTGTTGAAAAATTTGCTTCATTACTGGAAAGCAATAAAGCCGAACTCACACAGATTATCGCCCGGGAAACCGGCAAACCCCGTTGGGAAGCCGCTACGGAACTGACGGCGATGATCAATAAAATTGCCATCTCCGTGAAAGCCTGGCATGCGCGTACCGGAGAGCAGCACAGCGAATTACCGGATGGCGCAGCGACGTTGCGCCATCGCCCGCACGGCGTGCTGGCGGTTTTTGGCCCGTATAACTTCCCTGGCCATTTACCCAATGGTCATATTGTTCCGGCACTGCTGGCAGGCAACACATTGATTTTCAAACCCAGCGAGCTGACGCCGTGGACCGGTGAAGCCGTGACAAAGCTCTGGGAGCAGGCGGGATTGCCGCCGGGTGTGCTGAACCTGGTGCAGGGCGGTCGCGATACGGGACAGGCGCTGAGCGGGCAGGACGATCTCGATGGCCTGCTGTTTACCGGCAGTGCCAATACGGGTTATCAACTGCATCGACAGCTATCCGGCCAGCCGGAAAAAATCCTTGCTCTGGAGATGGGGGGCAACAACCCGCTGATTATTGAGAACCCGGAAGATATTGATGCCGCAGTGCATCTGACTATTCAGTCCGCGTTTGTCACCGCCGGACAGCGTTGTACCTGCGCCCGTCGCCTGTTAGTTAAAAAAGGCGCGCAGGGGGATGCGTTCCTGACGCGTCTGGTGGACGTCAGCCAGCGTTTAATGCCCGGCAACTGGGATGCAGAACCGCAGCCATTTATTGGCGGGCTGATTTCCGAACAGGCCGCGCGGCATGTCTATGATGCCTGGCAGCGTCTGGAGTCGTTAGGGGGCCGGACGCTGTTAGCGCCACGTCTGGTGCAAGCCGGAACGTCACTGCTCACCCCAGGGATCATCGAACTGACCGGGGCGGCTAACGTACCCGATGAAGAGGTCTTTGGACCGCTGCTTGGCGTCTGGCGTTATGACAGCTTTGATGACGCAATTCGTATGGCGAACAACACCCGCTTTGGATTGTCGTGTGGGTTGGTTTCCCCCGATCGCAGCCAGTTTGATCAACTGCTGCTTGAGGCGCGGGCCGGGATCGTCAACTGGAATAAGCCGTTAACCGGCGCGGCGAGTACAGCGCCGTTTGGCGGCGTTGGCGCTTCCGGGAACCATCGTGCCAGCGCGTGGTATGCCGCAGATTATTGCGCCTGGCCGATGGCAAGTCTGGAATCACCGGCCTTAGCGCTGCCAACGACGCTTAGCCCCGGCCTGGATTTTTCTCGCGAGGATAAGCTATGAAAGCCCGTGAGGTAAATTTTGATGGTCTGGTGGGGCTGACCCACCACTATGCGGGGCTGTCATTTGGTAATGAGGCCTCAACCAAACATCGTTTTCAGCTATCGAACCCGCGTCTGGCGGCGAAGCAGGGTCTGCTAAAGATGAAAGCGCTGGCGGATGCGGGATTTCCCCAGGCGGTGATCCCGCCTCATGAGCGGCCGTATATTCCGGTGCTGCGTCAGTTGGGCTTTACCGGCCGCGACGAACAGATACTGGAGAACGTGGCGCGTCAGGCGCCTCACTGGCTCTCCAGCGCCAGCTCCGCATCGTCTATGTGGGTGGCGAATGCGGCAACGGTCTGCCCTTCAGCCGATGCGTTGGACGGGAAAGTGCATCTGACGGTGGCGAATCTGAATAATAAGTTTCACCGTTCGCTGGAACCGCCGACCACCGAAGCGTTGTTACGGGCGATTTTCCGTGATGAGAATAGTTTTACGGTCCACGGTGCGTTACCCCAGGTTGCACTATTCGGTGATGAAGGTGCGGCAAACCATAACCGCCTCGGCGGGGATTACGGCGACCCTGGCGTACAGCTGTTTGTTTACGGTCGTGAAGAAGGGAATGCGTCCCATCCGAAGCGCTATCCGGCGAGGCAATCCCGTGAGGCCAGCGAGGCGGTCGCCCGACTGAATCAGGTTAACCCGCATCAGCGCATTTTTGCCCAGCAAAACCCGGACGTTATCGATCTTGGCGTGTTTCATAACGATGTGATTGCGGTGTCGAATCGCCAGGTACTGTTTTGTCATCAACTGGCGTTTGCCAGACAGCAGGCGTTGTTCGAGCAGTTACGCAGTCAGGTGGCAGGTTTTACCCCGCTGGAAGTCCCTGCTGCGGAAGTGTCGGTGCAGGATGCGGTGACCACCTATCTGTTTAACAGCCAGTTACTGAGCCGTGATGACGGTTCGATGATGCTGGTCCTGCCGCAGGAGTGTCGGGAGCATGCGGGCGTGTGGCGGTATTTGAACCGTCTGCTCGAGGAAGACAATCCGATCGGTGACCTGCAGGTATTCGATCTGCGTGAAAGTATGTCCAACGGCGGCGGGCCGGCATGTCTGCGCCTGAGAGTGGTGCTTACGCCACAGGAGCTGCAGGCCGTAAATCCGGCGGTTATCATGAACGATACGCTGTTTAACACGCTGAATAATTGGGTCGACCGTTACTATCGCGATCGTCTTACCGCCGCCGACCTTGCCGACCCGCAGCTGTTGCGTGAGGGGCGTGAAGCGCTGGATACGTTGACGCAATTGCTCAACCTCGGCTCTGTGTATCCCTTCCAGCAGGAGAGGACCCGCCATGGATAATTTTCTGGCCCAGACGCTGGCAGGGATAACCCCCGAGACAACCGAGGGCACAGCTCGCGGCTTTTCCTGGCAGTGGATTGGTCACGGAATTCTGGAGCTGACGCCGGACACTCCGGCGGAATATTCGCTGGTGCTGTCTGCGGGGATCCACGGCAATGAAACGGCCCCGGTAGAGATACTTGATTCAATTCTTTCCAGGCTGTTTAGCGGTGAACTAACGCTCACATGGCGGCTGCTGGTGATTCTGGGGAACCCGCAGGCGCTGGCGGCGGGACAACGTTATTGTCATAGCGACCTGAACCGTATGTTTGGCGGCCGTTGGCAGATTTTTGCCGCGAGTGAAGAAACGCACCGAGCCCATCAGCTTGAGCTGTGTCTGGAGGATTTTTATTCGCGGGCGAAAGAGCCAGTCCGCTGGCATCTGGATCTGCACACCGCGATTCGCGGCTCGCAGCATCTGCGCTTTGGCGTGTTGCCACAACGCAACGTTGCCTGGGACGAAGATTTTTTGGGATGGCTGGGAGAGGCAGGGCTGGAGGCGCTGGTTTTCCATCAGACACCTGGCGGCACGTTCACCCATTTTAGCGCTGAACATTTTGGCGCGCTGGCCTGCACGCTGGAACTGGGTAAAGCGCTGCCGTTTGGACAAAACGATCTGACTCAGTTTGCGCAGACGGCAGATGCGCTGGCGAAGCTGCTAAAGGGCGAGCGAATGTCACTGGGAGAAACATCTCCGCTGCGTTACCGCGTGGTGTCGCAAATCACGCGGCGTAGCGACGATTTCATTCTTCACATGGATAACCAGACGCTCAACTTTACCCCTTTTACAGAGGGCACCTTGCTGGCGCAGGACGGTGATGAACGTTTTACCGTCACCCATGATGTTGAATACGTTCTCTTTCCAAATCCAAACGTGGCCTGTGGTTTACGTGCCGGATTGATGCTCGAAAAATTGTGACAAATATATATGCCCTTTTGGTTTATCCCTAAGGGCTTATTTTTACGTGCTGTTTTTATTTATTACGGATTATTCCTGGTGAATTGCTTTCTTAATAATCAGGGATGAGGTATAGTTCTTCATAATCCCTTCAAAATCATCCCGTTGTAATTTTTTATTGCAACTCTGCGCAATTTATTCTTTTTTTCTCCATAATTGATGAAAGTTTGTTTTTTACACTTTCATTGTTTTACCGTTGCTCTGATTAATTGACGCTTAAGCCGGTAAAGTTAATCTCGTCAACACGACATCACATTGCATAAGAGTCGCATGAGTGTCGTAAAAATAACTGAAAGAAAGGATAGAAATTATGCGTAAACTGACTGCTCTGTTTGTTGCCTCTACCCTGGCGCTGGGCGCTGCTAACCTGGCCCACGCCGCTGACACGACAACAGCTGCGCCAGCTGATGCCAAACCAATGATGCACCACAACGGTAAGTTTGCCCCGCATCACGACATGATGTTTAAAGACCTGAACCTGACCGATGCGCAGAAACAGCAGATTCGCGAGATCATGAAAGGTCAGCGTGATCAGATGAAACGTCCGCCGCTGGAAGAGCGCCGCGCAATGCACGACATCATCGCCAGCGATAGCTTCGATAAAGCGAAAGCGGAAGCGCAGATTGCGAAGATGGAAGAACAGCGCAAAGCCAACATGCTGGCGCATATGGAAACCCAGAACAAGATTTACAACATTCTGACCCCGGAACAGAAAAAGCAGTTTAATGCCAATTTTGAGAAGCGTCTGACAGAACGTGCCGCGCAGAAGGGTAAAATGCCGCAAGCTGCTGAGTAATCGTTCAGCGTCTACACTATATCATTCACGCTGTGTGTGCTGATTGCCGCACAGTGTGAAACCAAACTCAAGACCGCCGCTCTTGTCCACAACACGTTTAACGAGGTGGGCAGGATCGGCGGTTTTTTCTTTGCTGCCTCTTGCACCGCGCTTGTGACACGTTATTCTCCTGAAGCCCGCGAAAATTCCACCTGGAGGGCGCGTTGTTCTTTTTTGCAAAACACCGGGTTCATCGCTAAGGCAAATCAACTCTGCTGCCGATAACAATAATCTGCAGGGTGAACATAACAATGATGATTTATGGCTGCCTGTTTACGGTGGGCTGCCGTGCTGCGCCTTTCTGGAGGGATGATGGAATACTTTGATATCCGCAAAATGCCGGTCAATCTGTGGCGAAATGGTGCGGGAGAAACGCGTGAGATTTGCTGTTTTCCGCCAGCAACACGAGATTTTCACTGGCGGGCGAGTATCGCCTCCATCGCAGCGAATGGAGAGTTTTCTCTTTTTCCCGGCGTAGAACGCGTGATTACCCTGCTGGAAGGTGGAGAAGTGACGCTGGAAGAGCCGAACACCTTCACGCATACCCTGAAACAGCATCAGCCTTTTACCTTTGCCGGTGACAAGGTGGTAAAAGCGAAGCTGACGGAAGGGCAGATGTCGATGGATTTTAATATCATGACCCGACGTGATGTCTGCCAGGCAAAAGTCAGAGTTGCCGATCGCACCTTTACGACCTTTGGTTCGCGCGGCGGCGTAGTGTTTGTTATCAGCGGAGCCTGGCAACTGGGTGATAAGTTGTTGACCGTCGATCAGGGTGCAAGCTGGCACGACGGTAAACACACGTTACGACTGCTGGAGCGCGAGGGGAAACTGCTGTTCAGCGAGATCAACTGGATGCCGGGGCATTCTCCGGACTCAGTTCAATAATGTCATATTGACCAGACAGAATAGGCCGGCAGAGAATTTTGTAGCCATCTTGATCAAAGCCGGCCGGCATTCGCGCCAGTGTAGCTGCCTCATCCAGCGTTGAAACGGCTCCCAGCCACAGCCAGTTATTGATGATATGGTACTGCGTCATTTCAGCGCGGGTTTCCTGCAGCGCAATGGCATTGCTCCACGGCCAGCAGATTACGCGCACTCTTTCCAGGGCTTCTACCAGACGCACATGATGCGCTTCAGGGCTTTCTTTCCCACAGCAGGCTCCGGCGCAGCGTTTAAGCGCGGAGCGAAAACAGGCGCGCCCGTGGCTGAGGGGTTCCAGCCCCAACAGGCCGTAGCACAGCTGTTGTTCATCGGCGAGGCTTTGCAGCGTCTGTAGCGCTGCGCGGCGGTTGGCAAACAGGCCAAACAGATTGGGGGCGTGGGAGAAATCAATATCTCGTGCGTAAACCACCTGAACCGTTCGGTCGGTAAGCTGCAAGGCACACAGCTGGCGATTGCGTCGCAGCCGTTTGTTAAACAGGGGCTGCTGTTCTTTGATAAGCCGCGCTTCCAGCAGCAGGGCGCCAATTTCTCCGGCCGTACAAATCCAGCTAATGCGCCTGGCCTGACGCAGCATACTCGCTTCGTCTGCGGTACGCAGATGCGCCAGCACACGGCTGCGAATATTGACACTTTTACCAATATAAAGCGGCATGGTGTCGCTATCACTGTGAAACAGATAGACGCCTGGCGCGGTGGGAAGCGCACTCAAAAACGGGCGCAGGTGCTCGGGATATTCATAGATTGCCGCTGCCTCAAATGTCATACGAGGGGCTGATTGACGCTGTACCACTGTTGACTCCAGATGCTGGTTATTCATCCAGTGTAGCAGTTTGAGGGCGATTAAAAAAGCGGCATGAGATTCAGCAGGCTAATGCCAGATAGGGCCAATCCTGGCGCTACCCGGCATTTTGAAGGGAAAAGGATTACGCTTTTTTCCAGAAATCATCAAACACGGTGATCGGTGTGCGACGTTTATGCTCAGTTTTCACGTACCAGCCTTCAATTTTTTTTGCGACGTCGGCATCCAGCGTTTTTCCTTCCAGATAGTCGTCGATGTTGTCGTAAGTGACGCCCAGTGCGGCTTCATCCGGCAGAGAAGGGCGATCGTCCTCGAGGTCAGCAGTTGGTGCTTTCTTATATAAGTGCTCCGGGCACCCCAGCGCGGCGAGCAGTTGTTTGCCCTGGCGCTTGTTCAGACGAAATAGTGGGTTAATGTCGGTACCGCCATCGCCGTACTTAGTGAAAAATCCGGTGATGGCTTCTGCAGCATGATCGGTACCCACGACAACCCCGCTGGTCATGCCGGCGATACTGTATTGTGCCTTCATACGTTCACGGGCTTTTTCATTGCCACGCACAAAATCGCTCAGTTCAATACCCGCTTCACGCAGGGCCTGCTCGCTGGCCAGCACCGCGCCCTTAATATTGACGGTCAGTACGCGGTCCGGTTGAATAAAGGCGATGGCATCCTGGCAGTCCTGCTCATCGGCCTGAACGCCATACGGTAGGCGTACGGCAATAAACTGCAGTGCGTCATTACCCGTTTCTTTTCGCAGCTCGGTGATCGCCATCTGGCACAGTTTTCCCGCGAGCGTTGAGTCCTGTCCGCCGCTAATTCCCAACACCAGCGATTTCAGAAAGGGGTAGGTCTGCAGATACGATTTCAGGAAATCCACGCTGCGGCGAATTTCTTCTTCTGCATCGATGTGCGGTTTTGCGCCAAGCGCCTGGATTATCTCTTGCTGCAGAGTCATTTAACCCCCTCCGAAAAATAAAATGATCAAAAAAATGATGTGTTAAAGCTAACGCGTTGAGGCCCAAACGACAAGGGATGCGAGCCTGATATAGCATCATTTTGTTTTAATAGAATTTTCCGAAACCACCTAAGTATCCTCTGATTGCTTGAAAAATGCGTTGTTGTGCTCCAGGCTTATATAACACGCTGAAATACAAGAGGACGGAATATGAACAAGAATCTAACAGGAATTCTGAGCGCAGCGGCTGTTTTGACTATGCTGGCAGGGTGTACGGCCTACGATCGTACGAAAGACCAATTTGTTCAGCCCGTGGTGAAAGATGTGAAGAAAGGGATGAGCCGGGCGCAGGTAGCGCAGATTGCCGGTAAACCGTCTTCCGAAGTCAGTATGATCCATGCGCGTGGGACGTGTCAGACCTACATCCTGGGTCAACGAGATGGTAAAGCTGAGACCTATTTTGTTGCTTTAGATGACACCGGACACGTGATTAACTCTGGCTACCAGACCTGCGCAGAGTACGACACCGACCCGCAGGCAGCGAAGAAGTAACAACTGTTTATTGCCTGAGCACTCGGGAAAACCGGCCACTGCGCCGGTTTTTTTATGTCACACGATCTTAATTATTGACGCGAATTATTTGCCTGAAGTGTGAGGGTGGTCATAACGCCAGGTCAAGGAGAGACAATTTAGTTGGTCAAGGAAATACCATCCGCCGGTGCAATCCCGTATACTCATTTCAGCCACCTAAAAAAGTAATTTAGCTGACGCAAGTTACCCAGAGCATGGATGCAGGTTAGGGCTTGCGGAGTGTCTGGTGACAGATAATCGCACATGAGGATCGTTTTAATGGAAAAGAAACACATTTATCTGTTTTGTTCTGCGGGCATGTCGACTTCATTGTTGGTTTCGAAGATGCGTGCTCAGGCCGAAAAATACGAAGTACCGGTTATTATTGAAGCGTTTCCTGAAACGCTGGCCGGAGAAAAAGGTCCAGTGGCCGATGTTGTATTATTAGGTCCACAAATTGCTTATATGTTGCCCGAAATTCAGCGTTTGTTACCCAACAAGCCTGTGGAAGTGATTGACTCGCTGCTGTATGGCAAAGTCGATGGTTTAGGCGTGCTTAAGGCTGCGGTTGCAGCAATTAAAAAAGCCGCAGCAAATTAATTATTTTATTTTAATTTTTCCCGTCAAAGAGTTATTTCATTAACATTCACCGCAATTATTAATTGCGGTATTTAAGGGTATTTTTCTATGAGTAACGCTATTGCTTCACTTGAAAAGGTACTCCTTCCTTTTGCTGTAAAAATTGGAAAGCAGCCACACGTTAATGCAATCAAAAACGGTTTTATTCGTTTAATGCCGTTAACCCTCGCAGGGGCCATGTTTGTATTAATCAATAACGTTTTCCTGAGCTTTGGGGAGGGGTCGTTTTTTTATTCAATGGGCATTCGACTTGATGCTTCAACTATTGAAACGCTGAATAGTTTGAAAGGCATTGGTGGAAACGTCTATAACGGTACGCTGGGTATCATGTCATTGATGGCGCCGTTCTTTATCGGTATGGCGCTGGCAGAAGAACGCAAAGTCGACTCTCTGGCTGCCGGGCTGTTATCCGTCGCCGCGTTTATGACCGTAACGCCATATAGCGTGGGTGAAGCCTATGCCGTTGGCGCGAACTGGCTCGGCGGTGCCAATATTATTTCCGGTATTATTATCGGCCTCGCGGTCGCGGAAATGTTCACCTTTGTGGTCCGTCGCAATTGGGTAATTAAATTACCTGATAGCGTACCGACATCCGTGTCGCGCTCTTTCTCTGCGCTGATTCCTGGCTTCCTTATCCTCTCCATTATGGGGATCATCGCCTGGGCATTGAACACCTGGGGTACGAACTTCCACCAGATTATCATGGATTCCATTTCAACGCCGCTGGCATCGCTGGGCAGCGTGGTGGGCTGGGCCTACGTGATTTTTGTTCCGCTGCTGTGGTTCTTCGGTATTCACGGTTCACTGGCGCTGACCGCGCTGGACAGCGGTATCATGACGCCATGGGCGCTGGAAAACATCTCCATTTACCAACAGTTTGGTTCCGTAGACGCCGCGCTGGAAGCCGGAAAGACCTTCCACGTCTGGGCGAAACCGATGCTCGACTCCTATATTTTCCTCGGGGGTAGCGGGGCTACGCTGGGTCTGATTATCGCTATCTTCCTGGCATCGCGTCGTCCGGATTATCGTCAGGTTGCTAAACTGGCACTGCCGTCAGGCCTGTTCCAGATTAACGAACCTATCCTGTTCGGTCTGCCGATCATCATGAACCCGGTGATGTTTATCCCGTTCATTCTGGTGCAGCCGATTCTGGCGGCGATTACGCTGGCGGCTTATTACTCCGGCATTATTCCACCGATTACCAACATCGCACCGTGGACCATGCCAACCGGTTTGGGCGCGTTCTTTAATACCAACGGTAGCGTCGCTGCTCTGCTGGTCGCGCTGTTCAACCTCGGTATCGCCACGCTGGTTTACCTGCCGTTCGTGGTGGTAGCCAACAAAGCGCAGAACGTTATTGATCAAGAAGAAAGCGAAGAAGATATCGCTAACGCATTGAAATTCTAAATTTAATCCGGCATGGCTTCACGGTCATGCCGGACTGAACCAGAGGAAAAAAGTATGTTGGATATCGAAAACATCGTCGACACGCAGTCAGAAGCAGAAGAACTCGAAGAAGTGGTGATGGGTCTCATCATCAACTCCGGTCAGGCGCGTAGCCTGGCGTACGGCGCGCTCAAAATGGCCAAGCAAGGCGATTTCGAGTCAGCTAAGGCTATGATGGACCAGTCTCGCCTGGCGCTGAATGAAGCGCACCTCGTGCAAACGAAACTGATTGAAGGCGATCAGGGCGAAGGTAAAATGAAAGTTAGCCTGGTGCTGGTTCATGCTCAGGACCACCTGATGACATCAATGCTGGCGCGTGAGCTGGTGACTGAACTGATTGAGCTTCACGAAAAGCTGAAATAGCGAGGAGTGCATAATGCAGCTACAGATTAACGCACCGGAAATTAAAACCGTCTATGAGCAGCAGCTGTTTAATGGCAAAAATTTCCATGTGTTCATCTATAACAAAACTGAGAGCATCAGCGGGCTGCATCAGCATGACTACTACGAATTTACCCTGGTTTTAACCGGGCGCTATTATCAGGAAATCAACGGTAAACGCGTATTGCTCGAACGCGGGGACTTTGTTTTTATTCCATTGGGATCGCACCACCAGAGTTTTTATGATTTTGGGGCGACAAGGATCCTGAACGTCGGTATCAGTAAACGCTTTTTTGAACAGCACTACCACCCGCTGCTGCCATTTTGTTTCGTTGCATCGCAGGTCTATCGGGCGAATAATTCGTTTCTCACTTACATTGAAACGGTTATTGCATCACTGAACTTTCGCGAGAGTGGGCTGGATGAATTTGTAGAAGTGGTCACCTTCTATATTATTAACCGGTTGCGCCATCATCGCGAGGAGCAGGTGCTGGATGATATTCCGCAGTGGCTTAAAACCACCGTGGAGACCATGCATGACAAACGGCAGTTTAGCGAGAATGCGCTGGAAAACATGGTACACCTGTCCGCGAAATCTCAGGAGTATCTGACCCGCGCAACCCAGCGTTATTACAGCAAAACGCCGATGCAGATCATTAATGAAATCCGCATTAACTTTGCCAAAAAACAGCTGGAAATGACTAACTATTCTGTAACGGATATTGCTTACGAATCTGGCTACAGTAGTCCAAGTCTGTTTATTAAAACGTTTAAAAAGCTGACGTCATTTACACCTAATAGCTATCGTAAGAAATTAACTGAATTTAATCAGTAGATATTATTAGCCAATAACCCATTTTTTATAGCTTGCCCAAAATAGCGTCGGGACAGCCACGCTATACCTGACAAACGGGTTGAGCATAATACACGTCAGTGTTTTGACACTGAAGGGAGAAAGTATGAGCCAGAAATTAAAAGTCGTCACTATCGGTGGCGGGAGCAGCTACACCCCTGAGTTACTTGAAGGCTTTATTAAGCGCTATCATGAATTACCGGTTTCTGAATTGTGGCTGGTTGATGTCGACGATGGAAAAGAGAAGCTGGACATTATTTTTGACCTTTGCCAGCGCATGATCGATAAAGCTGGCGTGCCGATGAAGTTGTTTAAAACGCTGGACCGTCGTGAAGCGCTGAAAGATGCTGATTTCGTTACTACCCAGCTGCGCGTAGGGCAACTGAAAGCCCGCGAAAAGGATGAACGCATTCCGCTGAGCCACGGGTATTTGGGGCAGGAAACCAACGGCGCTGGTGGGCTGTTCAAAGGTCTGCGTACTATTCCGGTTATCTTTGATATTGTCAAAGATGTGGAAGAACTGTGCCCGAATGCGTGGGTGATTAACTTTACTAACCCGGCAGGGATGGTGACGGAAGCGGTCTATCGCCATACGAATTTTAAGAAATTCATCGGTGTATGTAATATTCCTGTCGGCATGAAAATGTTCATTAGCGATGTGCTGGCGCTGAAAGAGAGCGATGACTTATCCATCGATCTGTTCGGTCTGAACCATATGGTCTTTATTAAAGACGTACTGGTGAATGGTAAATCACGCTTTGATGAACTGTTGGATGGCGTGGCTTCAGGTCAACTGAAAGCCTCCACCGTGAAGAACATCTTCGATCTGCCGTTCAGTGAAGGGTTGATTCGCTCGCTGAAGCTGCTGCCGTGCTCATATTTGCTCTATTACTTCAAGCCAAAAGAGATGCTGGCGATTGAAATGGGTGAATACTATAAGGGCGGCGCTCGCGCTCAGGTGGTACAGAAAGTGGAGAAACAACTGTTTGATCTCTACAAAAACCCGGATTTGAACGTGAAACCGAAAGAGCTGGAACAGCGTGGTGGAGCCTATTACTCCGATGCGGCCTGTGAAGTGATCAACGCCATCTACAACGACAAACAGACCGAGCACTATGTCAACGTTCCACATCATGGGCATGTTGACAATATCCCGGCGGACTGGGCGGTTGAGATGACCTGTACACTGGGACGCAACGGCGCCACGCCGCACCCACGTATTACCCATTTTGATGAGAAAGTGCTCGGCCTTATCTATACCATTAAAGGCTTTGAAGTCGCGGCGAGCAATGCGGCACTGAGCGGCGAGCTGAATGATGTGCTGCTGGCGTTGAACCTGAGCCCGCTGGTGCATTCTGACAGCGATGCCGAGATTCTGGCGCGTGAGCTGATTCTGGCGCATGAAAAATGGCTGCCAAACTTCGCCGGGTGTATCGAGAAACTCAAAAGCGAACAACACTAACTGAGGTCGGCTATGGAACGCGTACTGATTGTAAATGCGGATGATTTTGGCCTGAGTAAAGGACAAAACTACGGCATTGTTGAAGCCTGTCGCAATGGCGTGGTCACCTCGACAACCGCACTGGTTAATGGCGCAGCCATTGACCATGCGGTACAGCTGAGTCGCGACATTCCTGAACTTGCCGTTGGGATGCATTTTGTTCTGACGCTGGGCAGGCCGTTGACGGCAATGCCAGGCCTTACTCGTGACGGGTTACTGGGAAAATGGATCTGGCAGATGGCTGAAGAAGACACCTTGCCGTTGGATGAAATTTCTCAGGAACTGGCCGCGCAGTATCAGCGTTTTATTGACCTGTTCGGGCGGGAGCCAACGCATCTGGATAGCCATCACCATGTGCATATGTTCCCGCAGATTTTCCCTATCGTGGCCGGGTTTGCTGCCCAACGGGGGATTGCGTTACGGATCGATCGTCAGGCGGTATTCCAGGCGTCTGACTTTCCGCAGACGTTACGGACTTCCCAGGGATTCAGCAGCGAGTTTTATGGCGAAGCGATTTCTGAAGCCCTGTTTTTGCAAACGCTTGACGCGTCAGCAGACCGGGGAGAGTCCTCGCTGGAAGTGATGTGTCATCCGGCCTTTATCGATGACATTATTCGTCAAAGTGCCTACTGTTACCCCCGCTTAACTGAGCTCGACGTGCTGACGTCTCCGTCACTGAAATATGCTATTGCGGAACGCGGTTATCGTCTTGGCAGTTTTCTGAACATCTAACTCCTGAGTTTGCGGCGCATAATGCGCCGCATTTTTTTAGGCAGGGATCGTGTCGATTTTTCCGGCGCGTGACCAGACGCGGTGCGCAGTCATTAGCGTCAGCAGGGTATCCATAAACTGTGCGTCTGCACTGTCTGCCTCCACCACGCCTTCTTCTCCTTCAGTTTTGATATCCAACGTTGCTTTAAACTGACGCGCATCGCCAGCCAGTGCGATAGGTTTTAAGTGCTTATACGCTTCGAGTAAGTAATATCGGGCATCACCGTTCATAGCGATATCTGCGATATTGCCACACGGAACGATAACCGCATCGACGGTCAGCGATGGTGAACCCGCAAAGGTACCGGCGATTGTCAGGACGGAACCATCATCGGCAACCACATTACCCATTCGGGAATAGAGCAGTTTGGCGTGAACGCCTTTGGCCTGTAAGGCTTGCATGATGGCAAGCAGGTCGCCCGATTTCACCTGGTCATTAAGTAGAATGGCGACCACGCGGCCCTTAATCTCACCTTGCGCACCCGCATATAAACTGAGTGACGGCGCACTTTTCAAACCATTCACGTTGGCCGGTGGGGCGATTTTGGTCTGTTCCTCGGTTAGCTCAAAACCGAGATTATCGGCAACCGCCTCGGCGAGGGCTGTATCAATATGGGCTAACTGTTCGACCACTCTTTCCCGAATATAGGGGCGCGTAACTTTGCTGAGTTCGAAGCTGAATCCGCCGATAATATGCTGCTGTTCAATTGGCGTCTGACTTAGCCAGAACAGGCGAGGGTGCGCATAGTATTCGCCAAAAGAGGGGCTACGTTCGCGGATTTTGTTTCCTTCAATCCGTTCCTGATACGATTCAAATCCACCGCGTTTTGGCCCCGGCGGCGTTTCACGCGGCCAGTTATCATTGATGGAATTAGGTTCATAGTTGGCCGGGTTGGTATCGATGTCCATACGATGCATACCGTCACGCTGGAAGTTATGGTACGGGCAGGTCGGGCGATTAATCGGGATTTCATGGAAGTTGGGCCCGCCCAGGCGACTGATCTGGGTATCGGTATAAGAAAACAAGCGGCCTTGCAGCAAGGGATCGTTGGTAAAATCAATACCAGGGACGATGTGTCCGGGATGAAAAGCGACTTGTTCATTTTCGGCGAAGAAATTATCCGGATTACGGTTCAGCACCATTTTACCAACGCGTTGCACCGGAACCAGCTCTTCCGGGATCAGCTTGGTCGGGTCGAGCAGGTCAAAATCGAACTTGAATTCGTCTTCTTCAGGAATGAGCTGCAGCCCCAGTTCGTATTCTGGATAATCGCCTGCTTCAATAGCTTCCCACAGATCGCGGCGATGAAAGTCGGGATCACGACCGGTAAGTTTTTGCGCTTCATCCCATACCAGCGAAGCTTTGCCCGCCAGCGGTTTCCAGTGAAAACGGACAAAGGTGGCTTTCCCTTGCGCATTTATCAACCGGAATGTGTGGATGCCAAAGCCTTCCATCGTGCGATAGCTGCGTGGAATACCCCGGTCGGACATTGCCCATATAACGTTGTGCAACGTTTCTGGCTGTAATGAAACATAATCCCAAAAGGTATCGTGGGCGCTTTGACCCTGTGGGATAGCCCAATGCGGCTCCGGTTTTACCGCATGAACGAAATCCGGGAATTTATGGGCATCCTGAATGAAGAAGACTGGCGTGTTGTTTCCCACCAGATCGAAAATGCCCTCTTCAGTATAAAATTTGGTCGCAAATCCTCGAATATCTCTGACCGTATCCGCTGAGCCTGCGCCGCCCTGAACCGTAGAGAAACGGACAAAAACCGGGGTGATTTTATTTTCATCACTCAGAAAGTCCGCTTTCGTTGTCGCGCTGAGACTGGCATAGGGCTGAAAGTAACCATGAGCGGCCGAACCTCGGGCATGTACGATCCGCTCCGGGATGCGTTCGTGATCAAAATGGGTGATTTTTTCCCGCAGGATAAAGTCTTCCAGCAGAGTTGGCCCACGGTTTCCTGCGCGCAGAGAGTTCTGATCGTCTGCGATGCGCACTCCCTGATTGGTTGTCAGAGCAAAATCTTCGCTGCCTTTACGAAAACTATCCAGCGCGTTGAGTTTGTCACTTTTGGTGTCAGGCGCTTTTAAGCTGCCGGACGTAGTGGGCTGCATGCCTGGTGGCGTGGGTTCAGGTGTTGGCCGATGTGAACCGTCTGCTGGTGCCAGTGAGTCAAGTCCTGGCTGGGATTCGCTGGCATCATGAACCGGCGCTGAGTGATGGAGTGGGTGCTTATCATTCTGTGACATTAAACTCGTCTCCTGTTTTCATCGCTTAAAGGTCGTTGTTGCCGTCAAAAGCTTTAACTATAGACCACTTGCTCAGTGGTGCAGGAACTGACCGAGGGCGTAAAGCGCGATGAACCAGGCAAACAGCGCACGCAAGGCAGGACGTCAGGAGACAAAATCGGCTAAGATAGCCGTTTTCTGATTTTTAGAATTAGTCTTTAGTGAAGCAACTGATTATGAAACCTCTTCGCCAACAAAATCGTCCGGTAATTAGCTATGTTCCTCGCGTGGAGCCAGCCCCACCAGAGCATGCAGTTAAAATGGATGCGTTTCGTGACGTATGGATACTGCGCGGAAAATATGTCGCTTTTGTCTTAATAGGGGAGGCGTTTCAGCGTTCGCCTGCATTTACGGTCCCGGAATCAGCGCAACGCTGGGCTAATCAGGTTCGCCAGGAAAATGAACTGAGCGATTAACGGATATAAAAAACCGCCGGAGCATGACACTCCGGCGGTTTTTTTTGTTTTTCAGATCTAACAGACTTAGCGATGCGCCAGTTCGGCGTTATCGTCGCTGTCCAGAATTGTTTTATCGGTCTGTTTCAGCCATTGGCTGGTCAGCGTACCGGCTGTCATAGAACCGCTCACGTTCAGCGCGGTACGACCCATATCGATCAGCGGCTCAACGGAAATCAGCAGCGCAACCAGCGTGACCGGCAGACCCATAGCTGGCAGGACGATCAGCGCGGCAAACGTTGCACCGCCACCCACACCCGCAACCCCTGCGGAACTGACGGTGACGATACCGACCAGCGTCGCAATCCACATCGGGTCCAGCGGGTTGATCCCGACGGTCGGGGCGACCATTACTGCCAGCATTGCCGGGTACAGCCCTGCACAACCGTTCTGGCCAATGGTGGCGCCAAAGGAGGCGGCAAAAGAGGCGATGGATTCAGGCACGCCCAGACGACGGGTTTGCGCTTCAACGTTCAGCGGAATTGAGGCTGCGCTGGAACGGCTGGTGAAGGCGAAAGTCAGCACCGGCCACACCTTGCGGAAGTATTTCAGCGGGCTAACGCCGTTAACACCCAACAGGATCCCGTGTACCACGAACATAATGCCCAGACCGAGATAAGAGGCTACGACGAAGCTACCCAGCTTAATTATGTCCTGCAGGTTGGAGCCTGCAACTACTTTGGTCATCAGCGCCAGAACACCGTACGGTGTCAACTGCATCACCAAACGAACCAGCTTCATCACCCAGCTTTGCAGGGTATCGATAGCGACCAGCACGCGCTCGCCTTTCGGCGCATCATCTTTCAGCAGCTTCAGTGCGGCAACACCGAGGAATGCCGCGAAGATAACCACGCTGATAATCGACGTCGGGTTAGCTCCGGTCAGATCGGCAAACGGGTTTTTCGGGATAAACGACAACACCAGCTGTGGAACGCTGAGGTCAGCTACTTTGCCAACATAGTTGGTTTCAATCGCGTTCAGACGAGCGGTTTCGGCCCCACCTTGCACCAGACCTTCCGCGGTCAGGCCGAACAGGTTGGTCACCAGAACCCCTACCAGCGCGGCAATCAGCGTAGTAAACAGCAGCGTACCGATGGTCAGGAAGCTGATTTTACCTAACTGAGAGGCGTTGTGCAGACGCGCAACGGCGCTGAGAATAGACGCAAACACCAGCGGCATGACAATCATCTGCAGCAGTTGGACGTAACCGTTGCCGACAATGTTGAACCACTGTACGGAATCTTTAAGAACCTGGCTGTCGGAACCATAAATGGTGTGCAGGGCGAGGCCAAACACCACACCCATGACCAGACCGACCAGTACTTTTTTTGCCAGACTCCACTGCTTGTGACGGGCTTGCGCCAGCACGAACAGCAGCACTACGAACACGATAATGTTCGCGATTAATGGATAGTTCATCCCCGTTCTCCTGATCTTATTATGCGTATCACCGTGTGACGGTGATTCTGTTGGCGCAAGATTAGCAGAACTGTGACTTGCCTCTTATATTCAAATGGAATTGTTTATGCCAAAAATAACTTTTTGGCTGATTTATTAGTCAACCTGGTGCGTTATAAAACGATTAAACTGCATTTGCAGCGTATTTATCATTTGTGATGACCAGCGCACCGCACTGTTCTCTTGTACGGTCTGCGGCATCCAGATTGCCCACGCGAACAGCGCCATGCACAGAAATCGCTCCAGTTGGTTGCCTTTTTGCGGCACGAGGATAGGCAGACGAAAACGCCAGCGGCAGGGCCAAAGCAGGGGGACGCCCGCCGGGGTCAACATGTCGGCCAGAATGTGGCTGAGATAACCGAGAACCATACCTTGTAAGGCATCCGCTGGAATTATCCAGGTATCAGGGACTTTCAGGTAAAACGTGGCCAGCAGGGCAAAAACCGCCAGCAGGCTATGCGTAAATCCGCGATGACCAAATGCCCGGGCAATGGGCTTTGATATCCACTTCAGACGCTGTCCCAGCAGGGATTTGGGATGATCGATATCCGGCAGCAGGCACGTTAAAATGGCTGAAGGAACAATATGCCACCAGTCACCCTGCGCAAGAACGGGCGTTAGCTCGGCATTCTTGGCAAATACCGCACAGGCAATAGAAAAAAGAAGGTGACCTTCCGCCGTCATGATAAAACCCAATAAACTGTCGATTCATACAGTATAGGGGTTTTATACAGTAGGCGGAAGAGGTGACGTTGTAACTCTTTGTCACAAGTGCGCCTTTACCGCGCCAGCCAACCGCCATCCACGGCCTGCGTATAGCCATGTATATAGTCCGAGGCAGCACTTGCGAGGAACACGACCGGGCCTTTCAGGTCATCAGGCGTGCCCCAGCGTCCGGCAGGCGGGCAATGCGATCATTGCCCGTCGCAGGATTAGCCGCGCAGGTGAGCGGCAGTGAGTTCGGTGAGCGAGGCCAGTTTGACGTCGGCCAGAACGAAGCGAGGATCGTCCTGATTTTCATGCGCAGGTACCACGATGGAACGCATACGGGCGGCTTTCGAAGCAATCATGCCGTTCACCGAGTCTTCCAGTGCTACGCAGTTTAAAGGGTCAATGCCCAGTTTCGCCGCGCAATCGAGATAAACTTGCGGGTGCGGTTTGCTGTAGGGCAGTTTTTCCGCAGAAGCCAGTGCATCGAAGCTGCTGCGCAGATCAAACATGGTTAGCACTTTTTCCAGCATATGCAGCGGCGAGGCGGATGCCAGTCCTACTTTCAACCCCTGAGATTTACACAATTCCACGGCCTCACGCACGCCCGGCAGCAGTGGTTTTGTTTCTTCAACTAACGCAATTGCGCGGGTAATGATGCGCTCGGTAACTTCCTGACGTGAGGGACCGTTCCACGGTTGCTGTGCAAACCACAAATCAACCACCATGTCGATGCGTAAGCCAAGTGTATCGGGAAGTTCATGGCGGCGGGAGATATCAACGCCTAAACTTGCTATCACATCCAGTTCGGCCTGATCCCAAAGCGGTTCAGAATCGACCAGTAATCCATCCATATCGAAAATTGCAGCAAGAATTTGACGCGGGGTTGACATCACAACCTCTCCTTTACGGGTGATAAAAGGGATTAAGAGCCAGCCAGGACGGGCTCTGAGCGTTCATTATGGCTAATTCAGCAGTATACCGCCTTTAAAGATCAGGCGAAAACGATAATCAACGGGTAAACTTAGGCCAAAATGACACGTCTTAATCAAGGGGAACTCATGACGTATCAACAAGCTGGACGCATTGCCATCTTGAAAAGGCTGGTGGGATGGGTGATTTTCATTCCCGCGCTGATTTCAACCCTGGTTTCAGTACTGAAGTTTATGTATGCGCACAGCGAAAAGCAGGAAGGGATTAACGCGGTCATGCTCGATTTTGCTCACGTGATGATCGACATGATGCGCGTGAACACACCTTTTCTTAACGTGTTTTGGTATAACTCGCCGACGCCCGATTTTCAAAGTGGACTGAATCTCGTTTTTTGGCTGATTTTCATTCTGATTTTTATCGGTCTGGCGTTGCAGGATTCAGGCGCCAGAATGAGCCGTCAGGCGCGTTATTTACGCGAGGGCGTTGAGGACCAGTTGATTCTGGAACAGGCAAAGGGCAGTGAAGGGTTATCACGCGAGCAACTTGAGTCGCGTATTGTGGTACCGCACCATACGATCTTTTTACAAATTTTCCCGCTCTATATTTTGCCGGTGATCGTTATCGTGATTGGCTACTTCTTCTTTTCATTACTGGGTTTTTTGTAACTGCTGCACTATCAGGCCTGACGCGTTGTGAAACGCCAGGCCAGATAAGCAACGTGCGACTTTGCTAAGCCGCCAGTAACCTGTCCAGCGCTTTCTGCGCCACGACCAGATGCTGTCCCCCAAACAGAATAGCCCTGTTCAGCAGCGTATAGAGCTGGTAGACAGGCTGTCTGTCGAGAAAATCCAATGGTAGCGGAGAAACAGACTGATAACCGTCATAGAGTTGCGGCGGCTGATCGGTATGTAACGGCAGCATTGCCAGGTCACACTCTCTGTCCCCCCAGTAGCAGGCAGGGTCAAAGATGTACGGGCCGTTCGGGCCGAGGGCGCAGTTCCCGGACCACAAATCACCATGCAGAAGAGATGGCTGCGGCTGATGGGAAGAGAGACGCTGCTGAACATGCTCGACAATGGCGTCGATATTGCCAAACGCAATGCCTTTTTCAGCGGCGAGTTCCAGCTGCCAGCCAATACGCTGCTCGGCAAAAAAGGTTGACCAGCGACGTTGCCAGGTGTTGGGCTGCGGCGTGGTAGAGAGCGCATTATCGAAGTCGAGCCCAAACTGCGGCTGATCGCTCCATTCGTGCAAATGTGCCAACTGCTGGCCGAGGATAAACGCGTTGTGCGCATCAAGCGGACGGGGAGGGAGGAAATCCATCACCAGAAAGCTGTAATCTCTGTCTGCGCCTACCGCCCAGACTTTCGGTACAGATACGGTTTGACTGCGAGAAAGTAGCTCCAGCTGATCGGCTTCCGCCGTAAAGCCGGTTAACAGCTCTCTTTCATCGCATTTGACGAAAAAATCGCGCCCCGCATAGCGTAAATGCCATGCGGCGTGGATCTCTCCGCCGGGCAGTTCGTTACGCAGTTCGATTTCGCCTTCACCTAATTGCTCGCTTAAAAGACGACTGATAGCCTGCCACATGATGTCTCTCCCCATGTTGTCTGCCAGATCATAAGGTTAGCGCAAGAATGCGGTTAAAAAACACGAACTGACGCACACCACGGACGCGTCATCGCTGGAAAGGCACTTAATGTGTGTCGTTCTTCTTCACCTCGCATCGTTGTGAAGACGCCCGGTCGCACATGATTCACTTCTTTGTAATCACGTGATTTTTTATCATAGACGTATAACACCCATGCCGACAGTTTTACGGGGAAATCCCCTTGTATCTAAACAAGGGGAAGCCGTTATTACTGAGCCAGATACGCGTATATTTTTTGCGTATCGTCTAAAGCGCACAGGCGCGTACCTTGATTCAGGGTGGCGGCGCTACCTGCGGCGACACCGTAACGAACAATATCTGCAAAAGGTGCGCTCTCCGCCAGTTTAAGCGTCATGGCCCCGACCATACTGTCGCCCGCGCCTACGGTACTTTGACTCTTCACTGGTGGCGGAACCACCTGGACACAGGTTTCACGATCAACGCCCAGCGCTCCTTGTGGTCCAAGCGAGACCACTACGCGATGCGCTTTTCCGCTTTGCACGATTTCTTGTGCGGCGTTGCGCACATCATCGGGCTGCGTGAGTTCGCGATTCACCAGCGCGCTCAGTTCTTTGAGGTTGGGTTTGACCAGTTCAATATTGCCGATGGTTAATGCTGCTGCCAGCGCTTCGCCAGAACTATCGACGATACAGCGAATCCCTTGTTTTTGTGCTGTGGTAATGAGCCGGGTCAACTTCTCAAGCTGTTCGCCAGGCGGCAAACTGCCGCTGATAACCAGCAGTGCGCCAGACTCAATTTCCAGCACCTGATCCTGAAGTTGGTAGAACTCATCATCGGTGAGCGCAGCGCCTGGCATGACGAAGCGATACTGTTCGCCGCTGGACTCAACGTGGACATGGAGATTTTGTCGGGTCCAGTCTTTAGCTTCGACGGTGGATACGGGAACATTTTCGTCGGCGAGCAAAGCAACAAGATGCTCTCCGGTGGCGCCACCCGCAGGGAAGATGGCCGTAGCGGTGCCGCCAAGATGGGCAATTGCGCGAGCGACGTTGATACCGCCGCCGCCGGGTTCAAAAACCGGCGAGGTACAGCGAAGCTTACCTTCCGGGTAGATTTGCGGCGTGATTGTTGCGCTATCGAGAGAGGGCGCAAGTGTTAACGTATAGATACGTACCATCTTTACCTCCTGTTAGGCTGTCCTCAGTCTGGCACTTAACCCCCCGAAAGTGAAGTAATTAACAACATGATTTTTCATATCTTTATTTAAAATATTCGCGTTAAAGATATATAAATAAAAAAACGGTTTAGGAACGCTCTTATTCAAAAAATGAAATAAGAATTTATTGCTATGTTATTCGAGTCTTTTTATAATTTGTTACCTTTCAAGGGTCTTTTGTCATTGATCCATATGAAAGTTTCCGAGACCGTTATGGTCTCTTTTTTTGTTGTACGGACTCTTAATAAATGAAGCTTTTGAAGACAGTGCCCGCAGCGTTACTGCTGACGGGTGGCCTGCTTGCGTCAATGCAGGCTGCCGCCGATGATTCCGTTTTTACTGTCATGGATGACCCTTCCAGCGCGAAAAAAACCTTTGAAGGTAACCTGAACGCGGGATATCTCGCCCAGTCAGGCAACACAAAAAGTTCTTCTTTAACTGCAGACACCACCATGACCTGGTACGGTCAAACTACGGCGTGGTCTTTGTGGGGAAATGCCAGCAATACCTCCTCAAATGATGAGCGTTCATCAGAGAAATATGCCGTAGGTGGCCGTAGTCGTTACAACATGACCGACTATGATTATCTCTTTGGTCAGGCAAGCTGGCTGACCGACCGTTACAACGGCTATCGCGAGCGTGACGTGCTGACCGCAGGTTATGGTCGTCAGTTCCTCAACGGACCGGTGCACAGCTTCCGTTTTGAATTCGGTCCTGGTGTGCGCTATGACGAGCACACGGATGGCATCACCGAAACACAGCCGCTGGGCTATGCGTCCGGGGCCTATGCGTGGCAGATGACGGACAATACTAAGTTTACGCAAGGTGTGTCGGTATTTGGTGCTGACGATACAACGCTCAATTCTGAAACAGCCTTGAACGTTGCCATCAACGAACACTTTGGGTTAAAGGTGGCTTACAACGTTACCTGGAACTCTGAACCACCGGCAACAGCGCCGGAGCATACCGATCGTCGTACTACTGTGTCACTCGGCTATCGTATGTAATGACAAGCCGGGTCAAATAATTGGCCCGGCTTTTCTCAATTAACGTTAAATTTATTTAATATTAAATCTGTGTTTTATTTTTAATACTTATCAATAACGCGCTATTTTCAGACGAATTCGATTTAATTGATAAATACAACGGAACCGGAACAGCGTGTGCCAGTATTTTAACCCCAGATCATCGCAGCCCAACGTAGCATCAGCATTGCCGCACAAATAACGAGCAGTATCACAACCATCTTCCAGTGTTTCTTCGCAAAGCGATTTGTTGGCATTGTCCTTTTCCTGCTCAGGTTAGATAACTTTATACAAGTGTAACAAAAACGTCAGGGTGTCAGTGAATTGATTTACATCATAGAGTGCGCGTTGATTGTTGCTTTGATCGGCTCGTAATGCCGTGTACACTGTCAAACGGTGTTATCAAAAAGCGGGTGTAGGTCCAGTGTAGCCATTAAGGCGACCAGTGACATATTTCGCAGAGTGAAGCGGGAATCAGCCCACACCTTTTTGATGATTTTAAATATTGAATCTTTGTATGTGATCTTACGTGTGGGTCACCACTGCAAATAAGGATATAACATGCCTGTTATTACTCTTCCTGATGGCAGCCAACGCCATTACGACCACGCTGTAAGCCCCATGGATGTTGCGCTGGACATCGGTCCAGGTCTGGCGAAAGCCACTATTGCTGGCCGTGTTGACGGTGAGCTGGTAGATGCTTCCGATCTGATTGAGCATGATGCGAAGCTCTCCATCATCACCGCGAAGGATGAAGAAGGTCTGGAGATCATTCGTCACTCCTGTGCGCACCTGTTAGGGCACGCGATCAAACAACTCTGGCCGCACACCAAAATGGCGATCGGACCGGTTGTTGATAACGGTTTTTACTACGATATCGATCTTGACCGTACGCTAACCCAGGAAGATGTCGACGCGCTCGAGAAGCGGATGCACGAGCTCGCTGAGAAAAACTACGATGTCATTAAGAAGAAAGTCAGCTGGTACGAAGCGCGTGAAACCTTCGTGAAGCGTGGCGAGACCTATAAAGTCTCCATTCTTGATGAAAACATTGCCCATGATGACAAGCCTGGCTTGTACCATCATGAAGAATATGTCGATATGTGCCGTGGCCCGCACGTGCCGAACATGCGTTTCTGTCATCACTTCAAACTGATGAAGACCGCTGGGGCATACTGGCGTGGCGACAGCAATAACAAGATGCTGCAGCGTATTTATGGTACTGCATGGGCCGATAAAAAAGCCCTGAATGCCTACCTGCAACGTCTGGAAGAAGCGGCCAAACGCGACCACCGTAAAATCGGTAAGCAGCTTGACCTGTATCATATGCAGGAAGAAGCGCCGGGTATGGTGTTCTGGCACAATGATGGCTGGACAATCTTCCGTGAACTGGAAGTCTTTGTTCGCTCAAAACTGAAAGAATACCAGTATCAGGAAGTTAAAGGTCCGTTCATGATGGACCGCGTGCTGTGGGAAAAAACAGGTCACTGGGATAACTACAAAGATGCGATGTTCACGACCTCCTCTGAGAACCGTGAATACTGCATTAAGCCCATGAACTGCCCGGGCCACGTGCAGATCTTCAATCAGGGTCTGAAATCCTATCGTGATCTGCCGTTGCGTATGGCCGAGTTTGGTAGCTGCCACCGTAATGAGCCGTCAGGCGCGCTGCATGGCCTGATGCGTGTTCGTGGCTTCACTCAGGATGATGCACATATCTTCTGTACAGAAGAGCAGATCCGTGATGAAGTTAACGCTTGCATTCGTATGGTCTACGATATGTATAGCACCTTTGGCTTCGAGAAAATCGTCGTCAAACTGTCCACTCGCCCCGAAAAACGTATCGGTAGCGATGAAATGTGGGACCGTGCTGAAGCTGACCTGGCCGTTGCGCTGGAAGAAAACAACATCCCGTTTGAGTACCAACTGGGTGAGGGCGCATTCTACGGTCCGAAAATTGAATTTACCCTGTATGACTGCCTCGATCGTGCATGGCAGTGCGGTACTGTACAGCTGGACTTCTCTCTGCCGTCCCGTTTAAGCGCCTCTTATGTTGGCGAAAACAACGAGCGTCAGGTGCCGGTTATGATTCACCGCGCAATTCTTGGGTCGATGGAACGTTTCATCGGTATCCTGACCGAAGAGTTCGCTGGCTTCTTCCCGACCTGGCTTGCGCCAGTTCAGGTTGTCGTCATGAACATCACCGATTCACAGTCTGAATACGTCAACGAATTAACGCAGAAACTACAAAATGCGGGTATTCGTGTAAAAGCAGACTTGAGAAATGAGAAGATTGGCTTTAAAATCCGCGAGCACACTTTACGTCGTGTCCCTTATATGTTGGTCTGTGGCGACAAAGAGGTAGAAGCAGGCAAAGTTGCCGTGCGCACCCGTCGTGGCAAAGACTTGGGCAGCCTGGACGTAAATGAAGTGATTGAGAAGCTGCAACAAGAGATTCGCAGCCGCAGTCTTCAACAACTGGAGGAATAAGGTATTAAAGGCGGAAAACGAGTTCAAACGGCACGTCCGAATCGTATCAATGGCGAGATTCGCGCCCTGGAAGTTCGCTTAACAGGTCTGGAAGGCGAAGCTTTGGGTATTGTGAGTCTGAGAGAAGCGATCGAAAAAGCTGAAGAAGCTGGAGTAGATTTAGTTGAAATCAGCCCTAACGCCGAACCGCCAGTTTGTCGTATTATGGACTACGGCAAGTTCCTTTATGAAAAGAGTAAGTCTTCTAAGGAACAGAAGAAAAAGCAAAAAGTTATCCAGGTTAAGGAAATTAAATTCCGTCCTGGCACCGACGATGGCGATTACCAGGTAAAACTCCGCAGCCTGGTACGCTTTCTGGAAGATGGCGATAAGGCTAAGATCACGCTGCGTTTTCGCGGTCGTGAGATGGCCCACCAACAGATCGGTATGGAAGTGCTCAACCGCGTCCGTGACGATCTGAGTGAACTGGCAGTAGTCGAATCCTTCCCTACGAAGATCGAAGGCCGCCAGATGATCATGGTGCTCGCTCCTAAGAAGAAACAGTAAGGCCTTCAAGTAGCAATGTCTGTGGAGCCTGCGGGTTCCACAGCCGTTGTTCGCCTACGTTTCGTTTATTAACAATGCGAAGTGGAAGTTATTAAAATGCCAAAAATTAAGACCGTACGCGGTGCTGCTAAGCGCTTCAAAAAAACCGGTGGTGGTGGATTTAAGCGTAAGCACGCAAACCTGCGTCATATTCTGACCAAAAAATCTACTAAGCGTAAACGTCACCTGCGTCCAAAAGGCCTCGTTTCTAAAGGCGATCTGGGTCTGGTTATCGCGTGCCTGCCGTACGCATAAGCCGTTAACGTTTAATTAATTTTTTTACTAAGAATATAGATACAGGAGAGCACATATGGCTCGCGTAAAACGTGGTGTAGTTGCCCGTGCACGTCACAAGAAAATTTTGAAACAAGCTAAAGGCTACTACGGTGCGCGTTCTCGCGTATACCGCGTTGCCTTCCAGGCTGTTATCAAAGCTGGTCAGTACGCTTATCGTGACCGTCGTCAGAAAAAGCGTCAGTTCCGTCAACTGTGGATTGCGCGTATCAACGCAGCAGCACGTCAGAACGGTATTTCTTACAGCAAATTCATCAACGGCCTGAAAAAAGCCTCTGTTGAAATCGACCGTAAGATCTTGGCTGACATCGCAGTATTCGACAAAGTAGCGTTCACCGCTCTGGTCGAAAAAGCGAAAGCAGCTCTGGCATAAGCCGGTGAAAAGAGGGAGCCTGGCTCCCTCTCTTTTATTTGTAGTGCAATCAATTGGTTGACAATTTATCCGTAAGCCTTTTCAATAAAGGTTGTCCGGTTTTTACCACACAAGGTAACGCAAGCATGAATGCTGCTATTTTCCGCTTCTTCTTTTACTTTAGCACCTGAACTCAGGAGGCTTGCGCGTGAAAGAAGAAACGGAAAACAGCGCCTAAAAGCCTCCCTGGTGGAGGCTTTTTTTATACACGTTATCCTTCAGGCTGCCTCTGCGTTGGCTGCAGTCGCTTCCCCCAGTCACATATTTGTCTGGGGATTAGCGCTCTACTGCTGCCTTGACTCAGCCAGAATGATTTTGTGTATATACGAGCGACTAGTGAATATCGCAACATAACGAGGAAAACCATGTCACATCTCGCAGAGCTGGTTGCCAGTGCAACGGCCGCCATTAACCAGGCTTCAGATGTTGCCGCGTTAGACAATGTCCGCGTCGAATATTTGGGCAAGAAAGGGCACCTGACCCTTCAGATGACTACCCTGCGTGAACTGCCGGCAGAAGAGCGCCCGGCAGCAGGTGCGGTGATAAACGAAGCCAAAGAGCAGGTTCAGCAAGCGCTGAACGCGCGTAAAGCCGAATTAGAAAATGCCGCGCTGAATGCTCGTCTGGCTGAAGAAACGATCGATATCTCCTTGCCTGGGCGTCGTATCGAAAACGGCGGTTTGCATCCGGTAACGCGGACTATCGATCGCATTGAAAGTTTCTTTGGTGAGCTGGGCTTTACCGTGGCGACCGGTCCGGAAATCGAAGATGACTATCATAACTTCGATGCGCTGAACATTCCTGGCCATCACCCGGCGCGCGCTGACCACGACACTTTCTGGTTTGATGCGACTCGTCTGCTGCGCACGCAGACTTCCGGCGTGCAGATCCGCACCATGAAAGAAAAACAGCCGCCGATCCGTATTATCGCTCCGGGCCGCGTATATCGTAACGACTACGATCAGACGCACACCCCAATGTTCCATCAGATGGAAGGGCTGATTGTTGATACCAACATCAACTTCACCAACCTGAAAGGCACTCTGCATGATTTCCTGCGCAACTTCTTTGAAGAAGACCTGCAGGTTCGTTTCCGTCCTTCCTACTTCCCGTTCACCGAACCTTCTGCGGAAGTCGATGTGATGGGTAAAAATGGCAAATGGCTGGAAGTATTGGGTTGCGGAATGGTTCACCCGAACGTGCTGCGTAACGTCGGTATCGATCCGGAAATCTACTCTGGCTTTGCATTCGGTATGGGTATGGAGCGTCTGACCATGCTGCGTTACGGCGTAACCGATCTGCGTTCTTTCTTCGAAAACGATCTGCGTTTCCTCAAACAGTTTAAATAAAGGCAGGATAAAACAATGAAATTCAGTGAACTGTGGTTACGCGAATGGGTAAACCCGGCGATTGATAGCGATGCGTTGTCAAACCAAATCACGATGGCGGGTCTGGAAGTTGACGGTGTGGATCCTGTTTCTGGCGCGTTCAACGGCGTTGTAGTGGGTGAAGTGGTTGAGTGCGCTCAGCATCCTAACGCTGACAAACTGCGCGTCACCAAGGTGAATGTCGGCGGCGACCGCCTGCTGGATATCGTCTGCGGTGCGCCAAACTGCCGTCAAGGGCTGAAAGTGGCTGTAGCAACCGTTGGTGCCGTTCTGCCGGGCGATTTCAAAATCAAAGCCGCAAAACTGCGCGGTGAGCCGTCTGAAGGCATGCTGTGCTCGTTCTCCGAGCTGGGCATTTCCGACGATCACAACGGTATTATCGAACTGCCTGTCGATGCACCAATTGGTACCGATATCCGTGAATACCTGAAGCTTGACGATAATACTATCGAAATCAGCGTCACTCCGAACCGCGCCGACTGCTTAGGCATTATCGGTGTGGCACGTGACGTTGCTGTACTGAACAAAGCCCCTCTGGTTGAGCCGGAAATAGCGCCAGTAGCCGCAACCATTAGCGACGTCCTGCCGATTCAGGTCGACGCGGTGGAAGCCTGCCCACGCTATCTGGGCCGCGTGGTGAAAGGCATTAACGTTAAAGCGCCAACCCCGCTGTGGATGAAAGAAAAACTGCGTCGTTGCGGCATCCGCTCGATCGATGCCGTGGTTGACGTGACTAACTATGTGCTGCTCGAATTGGGCCAGCCGATGCACGCATTCGACAAAGACCGCATTGAAGGCGGGATTGTTGTCCGCATGGCAAAAGAAGGTGAAACCCTGGTATTGCTGGACGGCAGTGAAGCGAAGCTGAATGCGGATACGCTGGTGATTGCGGACCATAACAAAGCGCTGGCAATGGGCGGCATCTTTGGTGGCGAACACTCCGGTGTGAATGATGAAACGCAAAACGTCCTGCTGGAATGCGCGTTCTTCAGCCCGCTGTCTATTACCGGTCGCGCACGTCGTCACGGTCTGCACACCGATGCCTCTCACCGCTATGAGCGTGGTGTCGATCCGGCGCTGCAACATAAAGCCATGGAGCGTGCTACGCGCCTGCTGATTGATATCTGCGGCGGCGAAGCGGGTCCAATCATTGACGTGACGAACGAAGCCTCGCTGCCAAAACGCGCAACCATTACGCTTCGCCGTAGCAAACTGGATCGTCTGATCGGACACCATATTGCAGATGAGCAGGTGAGCGATATTCTGCGCCGTCTGGGTTGTGATGTCACGGAAGGGCAAGATGAGTGGAAAGCGGTAGCACCGAGCTGGCGTTTCGATATGGAGATCGAAGAAGACCTGGTCGAAGAAGTCGCCCGTGTATACGGTTATGACAATATCCCGAATACGCCAATTCAGGCGGGTCTTATCATGGGTACTCATCGTGAAGCGGATTTGTCGCTGAAACGCGTAAAAACCATGCTGAATGACAAAGGCTACCAGGAAGTTATTACCTACAGCTTTGTCGACCCGAAAGTCCAGGCGCTGCTACACCCGGGTGAAGAAGCGCTGTTGCTGCCAAGCCCAATCTCGATTGATATGTCGGCAATGCGTTTATCCCTGTGGACCGGCTTGCTGTCTACGGTAGTGTACAACCAGAATCGTCAGCAAAACCGCGTGCGTATTTTCGAAACGGGTTTACGTTTCGTACCGGACACGCAGGCCAACCTCGGGATCCGTCAGGATCTGATGCTGGCGGGCGCGATCTGCGGTAACCGTCATGATGAACACTGGAATCTGGCAAAAGAGACCGTTGATTTCTATGATCTGAAAGGCGATCTGGAAGCGGTTCTCGACCTGACCGGCAAGCTGGCGGATATTCAATTCAAAGCTGAAGCGAATCCAGCACTGCATCCGGGGCAGTCTGCGGCGATTTATCTGAAAGGTGAACGCATTGGTTTCATTGGGGTTGTTCATCCTGAACTGGAACGTAAACTGGATCTGAACGGTCGCACTCTGGTGTTTGAACTGGAGTGGAACAAGCTCGCAGACCGCGTGGTGCCTCAGGCGCGTGAAGTTTCTCGCTTCCCGGCGAACCGCCGCGACATCGCGGTCGTTGTGGCAGAAAACGTTCCCGCTGCGGATATTTTATCCGAATGTAAGAAAGTTGGCGTAAATCAGGTAGTTGGCGTAAACTTGTTTGACGTGTACCGCGGTAAGGGTGTTGCGGAGGGTTATAAGAGCCTCGCTATCAGCCTGATCCTTCAGGATACCAGCCGTACACTTGAAGAAGAGGAGATTGCCGCTACCGTCGCCAAATGTGTAGAGGCATTAAAAGAGCGATTCCAGGCATCATTGAGGGATTGAACCTATGGCGCTTACAAAAGCTGAAATGTCAGAATATCTGTTTGATAAGCTTGGGCTTAGCAAGCGGGATGCCAAAGAACTGGTCGAGCTGTTTTTCGAAGAGATCCGTCGTGCTCTGGAAAATGGTGAGCAGGTAAAACTCTCTGGTTTTGGTAACTTCGATCTGCGTGATAAGAATCAACGTCCGGGCCGTAATCCGAAAACGGGCGAAGATATTCCCATTACAGCACGGCGCGTGGTGACCTTCAGACCCGGACAGAAGTTAAAAAGCCGGGTTGAAAACGCAACGCCGAAAGAAGAGTAATCTGAACTAACTAAAAAGGCCGCGAATGCGGCCTTTTTTCTTAGTGGGCCAGAAGGAAAAACAGCCCGGTCAGTGCTGCACTCAGCAGGTTAGACAACGTGCCCGCCAGGATCACTTTAAGCCCCATTTTAGCAATGAAACTTTTTTTCCCCGGCACAATCCCCCCCAGTACGCCAATCAATGCGGCAGGAGAGGACAAATTGGCAAACCCAGCCAGCGCCATGATCGTTATTATCTGCGAATATTCCGACAGTTGGTCTTTCATTGGAATAAAGCTGGTATACGCGACGAACTCATTCAACACCAATTTTTGACCTAACAGGCTGCCAATTTGCAAGACTTCGTTAGCGGGAATGCCCAACAGCCAGGCAACCGGAGCAAAGAGGTAACTGAAGATAAATTGTAGCGTGACGTTACCATAGCCGAAAAAGCCACAAAACCAGCCCAACAAGCCGTTCACCATAGCAATTAATGCAATCAGTGCCAGAAGCATTGCCCCCACGTTAGCGGCGAGCTTCAGCCCGATAGTCGCGCCATTTGTCGCCGCTTCAACGATGTTGATAGGCTTTTCATCTTGACCAAGCATATTGCCTGACACGTCGGCAGTGTTTTCGGGTTCCGTTTCTGGAAACAGCATTTTCGCCATTAACAGACCGCCTGGTGCTGACATAAAAGAGGCGGCTACCAGATAGCGAATTTCGATCCCCATACTGGCATAGCCAACCAACACTGAGCCTGCGATAGAGGCCACACCACCTGTCATGAGGGCAAACAGTTCTGAGCGCGTCATGCGTGGCGCATAAGGCTTCATCAGGACGAAGACGTCAGTATTGCCCGCAAAAATATTGGCCGTTGCAGCCATGGATTCTGCCGGGCTGGTGCGTAGCAGTTTATGGATACCCGTACCGATGAGGCGGATAATCCACTGCATGATGCCCAGGTAGTACAGCACGGAGAACAATGCTGACATAAAAATGATAATCGGCAGAACATGCACGGCAAATACAAACCCCATTTTGAACTGTCCGAGATTACCGAAGAGAAAGTTAATCCCTTCCGACGAATAGTTCAGCATGCCTGACAGACTGTTTGATATGGCGAGTAAGATTTTTTCCCCTAAGGGGACATACAGGATAAATGCAGCAAAAAGAGCCTGGATTGCAAAGGCGCCGCTAACAGTGCGAAACCGGATAGCTTTGCGATTTTCTGAACATAGCCAGGCAACGAGTAACAGGACAACAATGCCAAGTATGACGATGAGTATCTGCATGGTTTATCCCTCATCGGCATCAATGATGCTACGGAAAAGATCTTTAAAGAGAGCGTCCCGCTCAATAAATTTTGCGACCTGAATGACGTGACGGCGGTTATCAAAACTCCAGCTCAGATTGTCATTGATCAAAGGGGATGTACGGTATTCACAGGTGAACCAGTCAGGATTCAGGACATAGCCAACCGTAGTGATATCCCAAATGACTTTGCGGGATGCAAAACCAATCCAGGGGCATCGCGGGGCAATTTCAGCAAAGTAGCTACCAATGCGGCTGGTCTCTGCAAAATAGTGCTGCATCTCTGGGACCGATGAGGCCATAGTGTTAGCCACGCCAAAGCAGGGAATTTGGGTGAGCGCTACGCCGCTATCAAAAAGTACCCGACTCGCCGCAATGTCCTGCATCAGGTTGAATTCATGATTATCTTTCCAGGCATAACTGTTACCCCCAAGCCAGATGACATGAATCTTTGTGACGATGTCCGGCGCGAGGAGCAGTGCGTTAGCGATATTGGTCGGCGCGGCGATTGCGAGTACATGTAATGTTTGCTCAGCCGTTCTTGCCCGGTTAATCAAATCCTGTACTGCTGCTGACATCTCCGGCTGGTTGCTATCTTTCAGATAGCGTGTTGAACCCTGAAATATTTGCGGTATGTTTTCGCGGCGGGGGAGTTTGTTAAATACGCGATAGATCTCATCGACGCTCAGTTGCATGCCTACTGCGGGATCGTCAACATATGTGTGCGAGCCCTCTTTACCAAAATAGTGGTTGGTAAACGGAGCGGCGTAAACAGCTTGCAGATCGAGGCGCTCCGGGTGTAAGAATGCCCAGGCAATGGCCATCTGATCGTCAATTTCATTGTAGGTATCGCTGTCAATAACGATAGGTACTTTGCCATACTTAGGTGGCGTAATTAAGGCAATACGCTGCGCTGAAGTTAATTCAGGCCAGTGGATACTTAACATCGTTAATGTTCCTTAAGTTAGAAGTCGTAGGCCAGTCGATAAATGAGAATATCGCCATATCCATCCGCACCAAGTTTGTTATAAAAGTATCGATACATTAATGTGGTGGATATATGAGGCATGATTTTCCAGGTAATATTCAGGCCGCCGTTTAAACCATTGCTACCATGATTGTTAGCGGTATAGTCATCATTACGGTCAAGTTCTATTTCATTCCAATTGGACAGTAAGAAGTCCTGGTTGAGAAGATTGAAAGCATAACCAGCGTTCCATCCAATTGAGAAACCATTGAGTCCATTAATATCATAAGCTGGGCCAAAATTACTGTGCGCGGTAATATACTGACGAGCAATCCAGGGTTTAAACCACCATCCATCGCCTTTCAGGTCGGTATAGCCAAGCCCAATAAATTGATTCGTCTCTTTAAAATTAGGGCTTTGCGAATTATAGACTTTTGTAAATAGGCTGGCACCCGTTTTCCAGAGGTAGGTATGGATTTCACCATTCGCAGTCTGCCCCTGATTTCCCTCGTCGTCTAGAATATTTTCAAAATCATAAAAACCGTACATCTCACCCCAATCAAAACCAATACCTCCCTCAATACCAATTAAGGCTTGTTCATATTCGAGGTCTTTAACACCGGCATCCCAGGATTGATAGTCAAAATGTATATTTCCCCAACCGTATTGTTGTTCAGCTAATGAGGAAAAAGCTACGCACGATAATAAAGCCCCGAAGGCGATTTTTTTCATTTTATATCCCTATTTTGGTGGTGGGTTAATATCAGTATTTATTACAAGCTAATCGTTTTAATACGAGTTCATGGGATGGCATATTGGCTGCGCCTTCACGCTCTACGGCCAGTGCTGCAAATACACAGGCGTAATGAATTGCGTTGGCAATATTTTCTCCACAGGCAAGTCGTGCAGCGAGTGCACCATTAAATGCATCACCGGCGCCGGATGTATCAATATTAACGGCGGGATATGCCGGGAACTGTTGGTGTGTAGATCCATCAAATAACCAGCACCCATCTTTGCCTAACGTAATTAGAATATATTGTGGTCCCATTTGGTGCATGGTTTCGGCGGCCTGACGAATATCGTCTGGCGTACGAATAGCCTTGCCAATTATCGCCTCTGCTTCTGTGAGGTTTGGGGTCAGGATGTGTGTCCAGCGGAGAAGATCTGTCACTTCCTTGCGCCATGGTGCTGGATTCAGGATTGTCATCACCCCGGCGGCATGTGCGAACTTAATAGCTTGAGCTGTAGCATCAGGATTGTTTTCCATCTGCGTCAAAAAAACATTGGCGGTGCCTATCTCGTCATAACAGGATATAATTTCTTCACTCGTTATTTCCTGATTAGCCCCTGGATTAATAACGATTACATTATCGCCAGCCTCTTCGGATATCATCACTACGGCACTGCCGGTTGGTGCATCATTTTTGGTAAAGATTGTTAGTTTTTCTAATCCTACGCCATTTAAAAAATGCTGGGCTTTGGTTGAAAACTCATCTTCACCTAATTTGACCGTAAAATAAGTGCGAGCATTGGCTTGTGCGGATGCTATCGCCTGGTTGCTGCCTTTCCCGCCGGGTAAACAACAGGAAAAAAGCGCGCGCGTAGTTTCCCCTGAAATAGGAAAACGGTGAAGCCGATATACTAAGTCGGTATTAAATGAACCCAGAATGTAAACTTTCCCACTGTTTTCGTTCATTGATATTTCTCGTTCGATCTTTGATTGGTTAATGATGATGTTTTGGTGCAAATAAAGAGAGTTGTTCTCATATAATGGGAATGCATTGTCGTGATTATATACAGCACCTCCATAGCATGAGCGGACATGTCCTGTTTTTACGAGGTCATTGATGTCGCGGCGGAGTGTTCTTTCCGTAACATCAAGTACCTTAACAAGAGATGATATTTTTACACTTCCTTGTTTTTTGAGTAGTGTTAAAATATAGCGAAGACGCTGTTTTTTGTAACGACAGGGCATCTAATCCTCACTTTTCATGAATGTGATGAGAGGTCCATGTAATAAGTTTATTTTGTCTATACGTTAATTTCTTTGGTGAATGAATTTATTTGTTGAATAAATAATTAAAGATCTGATTACCACTAAGTACACCGATGATACCAAATACACCAGGCCAGGCAGCAGGGGCTGGAATGGGGAGTTTTATTAATGTAAATATGAAACCAATAATTGCACCGGAAATAAGCGAAAGAATTATATCCATAAGATAATTCCTGAGGGTGTTATGATGATATGAAGACTACACAATATATTTACGTGTTGATGAGAAGACAATCACACAAAACTTCTGCAACCGGACATCTTGTCCGGTTGTGGTTATTTATTTAATCTCAGGAACGATATTAATAATGACAGCTACTACCTGGTATTGCTGCCAGCATTGCATTATGCAAAAGACTAAGGTTCATGCTGTTTTGGGCCATTGCCTCATTTGCGGTAGAGCTTCCTTCCATGTTTTTTGCTTTCATCGTAAAATTAATGAGATAACCCATAAAAAAAGTATAAACATGCAACCTTTTGCACAATTACAACGTCGGCGAGACCGATACTGGTTAGGCACTTTATCGCTGTTGCTATTGGTCATGCTCGTGATTAGCTTATGCGCAGGAGAACAGTGGATCGCCCCCGGCGACTGGTTCAGCGCCCGCGGCGATCTGTTCGTCTGGCAAATCCGATTTCCCCGTACCCTCGCCGTTTTGCTGGTAGGCGCTGCGTTGGCCTTATCTGGCGCAGTGATGCAAGCTCTCTTTGAAAACCCGCTCGCAGAGCCTGGATTACTGGGCGTGTCTAATGGCGCGGGCGTCGGGCTCATCGCGGCGGTGCTGCTGGGGCAGGGGCAGCTCCCCGGCTGGGCGTTGGGCTTATGCGCCATCGCTGGGGCGCTGATTATCACGCTTATTCTGCTCCGTTTTGCCCGCCGTCATTTGTCTACCAGCCGTCTGCTGTTGGCGGGGGTGGCGCTGGGCATTATCTGTAGCGCGCTGATGACATGGGCCATCTACTTCTCCACTTCTTTTGATTTGCGACAGCTAATGTACTGGATGATGGGGGGCTTTGGCGGCGTTGACTGGCATCAGGCCTGGCTCATGGTGGCGTTGATTCCGGTGCTGGTGTGGATCTGCTGTCAGTCGCAGCCGATGAATATGCTGGCGCTGGGGGAGACTTCTGCACGTCAGTTGGGATTGCCGTTATGGTTCTGGCGCAACCTGCTGGTGGTCGCCACGGGCTGGATGGTTGGCGTAAGCGTGGCTCTGGCGGGAGCGATTGGCTTTATTGGGCTTGTGATCCCACATATTCTGCGGCTGTGCGGCTTAACCGATCATCGCGTGTTACTGCCGGGCTGCGCGTTGGCTGGCGCTATCGTGTTACTGTTGGCTGATGTTGTCGCGCGTCTGGTGCTGGCCTCGGCTGAGCTGCCAATTGGCGTGGTGACGGCCACCATGGGCGCACCGGTATTTATCTGGCTATTGTTAAAAGCCGCGCGCTAGAACGCGTTGATTCGGTCTATGATTAAAAACTGAAAATCCACATGTTGTTCTGGAGATGCTATGCAAAACACTATCCTCGATACAGACGTGACGACCATCGACGGCGAGGTGACCTCACTGCAGCCGTATGCCGGAAATGTGCTGTTAATCGTCAACGTTGCTTCAAAATGTGGGCTAACGCCGCAATATGAGCAACTGGAGAATCTGCAGAAAGCCTGGCATCAGCAGGGCTTTACCGTTCTTGGGTTCCCCTGCAACCAGTTTCTGGGCCAGGAGCCGGGCAGTGAAGAGGAAATAAAAACGTACTGCAGTACCACCTGGGGCGTTACCTTCCCGATGTTCAGCAAAATTGAGGTCAACGGCGAGGGACGCCATCCGCTGTATCAGAAACTGATTGATGCCGCGCCAACCGCCGTTGCGCCTGCGGATAGTGGATTCTATGAGCGTATGGCGAGTAAAGGTCGGGCGCCGCTCTACCCGGACGATATTCTGTGGAATTTCGAGAAGTTTTTAGTGGGTCGGGATGGTCAGGTACTGCAACGATTTTCACCCGATATGACGCCTGAGGATCCTGTTCTGGTGCAATCCATCAAGACGGCGCTGGCAAACTAATGTCTCGATTGATGCAGCTACAGGACGTAGCAGAATCGACCCGACTCGGCCCGCTTTCTGGTGAGATAAAAGCAGGGGAGATCCTGCATTTAGTGGGACCTAACGGCGCAGGAAAGAGCACGCTGTTGGCGCGAATGGCGGGGCTGACGACCGGCAAGGGCAGCATCACCTTTGGTGATGTGTCATTGGATGAATGGCCGGCAGCAAAGCTGGCGCAATATCGTGCTTATCTTGCGCAACAGCAAAACCCGCCGTTTGCGATGCCGGTCTGGCATTTTCTGACGCTGCATCAACCCGATAAAGCACGCACCGATCTGTTACAGGAAATCGCCGATGCGCTTGGGCTTGGAGATAAGCTGGGACGCAGCGTGAATCAGCTCTCCGGCGGTGAGTGGCAGCGCGTGCGCCTGGCTGCGGTTATCCTGCAGATTTGCCCACAAGCGAATCCATTCGGCCAGCTTTTACTGCTGGATGAGCCGATGAACAGCCTGGACGTGGCGCAACAAAATGCGCTGGACCGGATGCTGGGTCAGCTGTGTTTACAGGGCATCGCGATTGTAATGAGCAGTCATGACCTTAATCACACCTTACGTCATGCGCACAAGGCCTGGCTCCTCAAACGCGGGAAGCTGCTTGCCAGTGGTGCTCGTGATACGGTACTAACGCCGGCCAATCTGTCTGCGGCTTATGGCGTGAACTTCCGTCGTTTGGATATTGAAGGCCACAGAATGCTCATATCAACCACTTAAGTTAAATGGGTTCTTGAAAATCATATAATTTCCACGCTAAATTGGCATAAAAATATAATTCAGAGGATTCGTCCTGAATGCGCTTTTGGCTTCTTTTCATCACAGCATTGTTTTTGGCGGGCTGCAGCAGCCATCGTGCTCCTGCGCCAAATGCCCGCTTGTCGGATTCTATCGCCGTTATCGCCGGGCTTAATGACCAGCTACAAACCTGGCATGGCACACCCTATCGTTATGGCGGCATGAGCCGTAGCGGAGTGGATTGTTCTGGATTTGTATTGATGACAATGCGCGATAAATTCGATCTGCAACTCCCGCGTGATACGCGCACGCAATCAAAGATTGGTACCGAAATTGATAAAGATGATTTGCTGCCCGGCGATCTGGTGTTCTTTAAAACCGGGTCTGGGGAAAGCGGTCTGCATGTCGGAATTTACGATACCAATAATCAATTTATTCATGCCTCAACCAGCCGTGGTGTGATGCGCTCGTCACTGGACAACGTTTACTGGCGCAAAAACTTTTGGCAGGCGCGACGTATTTAATCCTCATCAGTCACGAGGCTGCCTACGGCTGAGCAGCCTCGACATTTCCATTTGATAGTAACTTCTTATTTCTGCCGCCAGCCGGACAATACCCCTGAACATTAAGAGCGTATCTTGCTAAAAATATGATTTATTCCGAGATATTAAAAAGTGCAAAGCTGGATATTCGCTTATAATCAGGATAAGCTAAAAAAAAGGGATTCGATTTACTGGCTATAAAGGGAAAAATGAAAGGGCCTCTACTTGCATCAGCAATAACGTATTTCTCCATCCTTTGCTACAGGATGCCGGATAACACCTATGCAGAGGGGCTGGCACGATGATTGTTTCAATGGATACTCTTTACCATTCAGAGTTCTCTTTTCTCCCTGCGAGAAACGAAAAAGGCGATCTTGAATACGTAGATATCATTACCAGTTTTGCCAGTGCGCAGGGGGATGTGCGTATACCCACCGAGCTGGTCCTACCTCGGATGTCGGACGAAGAGCAATGTCGGTTATTTACCGAAAAGCTTGAATTAATCGAAACGTGCCAACATTTTTTTATTCAACGAAAGGTTTCTGCCTGGATTAATTTAACGCCGGCAATTGCTAATACTTTATTATCAGATACTAAATTTGCTTCACAAGTTGAACGATTGTCATTTCTGGAACTGGCTATTAATGAAAACTATCCAGAGTTAAATAATGGAAAAGCGAATCCAACGTTGGCAGCACTGGCGGCGCGATTTCCATTAGTACTGACAAACTATGGTGCTGGCGGCATATCAAACCGGGCAATTTTTGATGGGCTGTTCAAACGCGTCGTGCTCGATAAAAACTTTGTTCAACAAAGGATTACACATATTTCGTTTGAGCCGTTTATGCGGGCTATCCTGGCACAGCTATTTCCCAGCAGTGAGTCAATTATCATTAGCGGTATTGATACACCCGAGATGTTAGCGCGCGTACTGCCTCTGGGATTCAGCGCCATGCAGGGCGCGCTGTGGCCTGCTGTACCCCCCGCGCAGATAATTTCGCTCGCGAAGATATAACCCTCATATTTGCTGGTGTTTAACAGGCTTTTAACAGTCTACACTAGAGACAGGAGGCCCTATGACCCTGTCTTTTACCACCCGCTGGCGTGATGAATTACCAGCAACCTATACAGCACTTTCACCCACTCCCCTGAAAAACGCGCGCCTGATCTGGCATAACGATGCGCTGGCGGAGCAATTAGCTATTCCAGAGACACTATTTGATATTCCGACCGGAGCCGGTGTTTGGGGCGGTGAATCGTTGCTTCCCGGGATGTCGCCTTTAGCGCAAGTTTATAGCGGACATCAATTTGGCGTCTGGGCGGGCCAGCTTGGCGATGGACGCGGGATCCTGTTGGGCGAACAACAGCTCGCTGACGGCTCAACGTGTGACTGGCACCTGAAAGGCGCCGGACTTACGCCTTATTCCCGTATGGGGGATGGTCGCGCCGTACTGCGCTCGACAATTCGCGAAAGCCTGGCCAGCGAAGCGATGCATTACCTGGGAATACCGACCACGCGGGCATTGTCGATTGTTACCAGCGACACGCCGGTGTATCGCGAAACGGTAGAATCAGGGGCGATGCTCATTCGCGTGGCGCAAAGCCATCTGCGCTTTGGCCATTTTGAGCATTTTTACTATCGCCGTGAGCCGGAAAAAGTGCGCCAGTTGGCTGACTTTGCGATTCGCTATTATTGGCCGCAATGGCAGGAAGAAGCCGATAAGTATCAGCTGTGGTTTAACGATGTTGTCACGCGTACTGCGACGTTAATCGCGGACTGGCAGGCGGTGGGATTTGCGCATGGTGTCATGAACACCGACAACATGTCGATTCTGGGACTGACGATGGATTACGGTCCATTCGGTTTCCTTGATGACTACGTGCCCGATTTTATCTGCAACCACTCAGACAACCAGGGTCGATACAGTTTCGATAATCAACCGGCCGCGGCGCTTTGGAACCTGCAACGTCTGGCGCAAACTCTGTCGCCATTTATCCCGGTCGAGGCGCTTAATGATGCGCTGGACAGTTATCAACTGGCGCTGTTAACTCGCTACGGTCAGCGGATGCGACAAAAGCTTGGCTTCTTTAGCGAGCAAAAAAACGATAACGAACTGCTTAGTGAACTGTTTAACCTGATGGCGCGGGAAAGAAGCGACTATACGCGAACGTTTCGCATGCTCAGTCAGACGGAACAACACAGCGCGCAATCCCCGCTGCGCGATGAGTTTATCGACCGCGCAGCGTTTGATGACTGGTTCACGCGGTATCGCTCACGCCTGCAGCAAGACAACATTGCCGACGCAGTCAGACAAACGCAGATGAAGGCGGCTAATCCGGCGATGGTATTGCGTAACTGGTTGGCGCAACGGGCGATTAATCAGGCAGAGCAGGGGGATTACGCCGAGCTGCATCGGTTACACGAGGCGTTGCGTACCCCATTTGTCGATCGTGATGATGACTATGTCAGCCGTCCACCTGACTGGGGCAAACGGCTGGAAGTGAGCTGTTCAAGCTAAGGGGCCAGAAACACCTGCGGGGATCCGTTGGCCGGATGCTGGCCAACGTGTACCTGCGCGCCATACCAGCGTTTCAGGTCATCGGCCTGTAACACGGCCTCAGGCGTTCCCTGCGACACCAGCCTGCCGTTGTGCAGCAACACTATTCTGTCTGCCCACAGTGCGGCGAGATTCAGATCGTGAAGCACAATGCACACATGCAGCTCTTGTGAAGCGGTAAGCGTCTTCAGCAAGCGCAACAGATGCTGCTGGTGGTAAAGATCCAGCGCAGAGGTCGGTTCATCAAGGAATAACCAGCCGCGAGGCGCGCCGTCGCACCAAAGTTGCGCCAGTGCACGGGCTAACTGTACTCGCTGTTGCTCGCCGCCGGAAAGCGCGGCGTATTGCCGGCCCGCCAGCGGTGTACATCCGGTCATTTCCATCACCTGAGCGATAAGTCGAGGTTCCGACCGCTGGGTCCAGGGCGCACGCCCCATCGCGATGACGGCCTCTACCGGCCAGTCAAATCCCAACTGCGTTTGCTGGCGCATCACCGCCCGATGCCGCGACAGTGTCTGGGTATGCCATTCATCCAGCGGTTTACCCGCCAGCACGCAGCGCCCTGTAGCCGGTTTCAGAAAACCGGTCAGCAGGCGCAGCAGGGTGGATTTCCCCGCACCGTTTGGGCCGATGAGCGCCACCAGTTCACCTTTTTCGAGAGCAAGAGAGACGTCGTCAATCACCGCTCTGCCCGCGACGCGATAGTGAAGCCCTTCAGCGATGAAATGTTCAGCCATGCGGTCCTCGCTGACGAAAAATAAGCCATAAAAACCACGGTGCGCCCAGAAGACTGGTTAGCAAACCGACCGGCATTTCCGCAGGCGCAACCGCCGTACGGGCCAGCGTGTCGGCTATCAGCAATAAAAATGCGCCCGTCAGCACGGAACCTGGGATAACGGCCCGATGGTCTGAGCCGAGCCACATGCGTATCAGATGCGGGATAACCAGCCCGATAAAGCCAATTACGCCGCTTACCGCCACGGCTGCGGCAACCAGCAGTGCGCTACAAAGTAGCAAAACACGCTGAACGTTACGCACATCTACGCCGAGGTAATGCGCCTCTTCCTCTCCTAACTGCAGCAGGTTCAGCGCCGGTGCCAGACGCCAGATGATCAGCACCGTCGGGACAGTCAATGAAGTGACAGCCAGCAGCGTGGACCATTGCGCGGCCCCCAGACTGCCCATCCCCCATAGCGACAGCTGGCGCAGTTGCGCGTCATTACTGACCCACGACAAAACGCCAACCGCCGCCCCGCACAGCGCGTTGATGGCAATACCGACCAACAGCAGACGTGAGAGTGAAGCGTCGCGCTGTTGGCTAAGGATAAAAATAACCACCGTAGCTGCCAGCGCACCGAGAAAAGCGGCCAGCATGGGGGCGTACAGCATCAACAGCGCGGGCAAAGAGACCGGCAGCACTACCCACAGGGCGACGGCGCAGGCGGCACCGCTGCTTATCCCCAGTAATCCCGGATCGGCAAGCGGGTTGCGAAACAGGCCCTGCATCACGCAGCCCGCGAGCGCCAGAGAACCGCCAATCACCAGCGCTAGCAGGACGCGGGGCAGGCGAATGGTGAGCCAGATTTGACGCAGTGCCTCATCGCCATCACGCCACAGCAGACTTACCGGCAGGCGCAACGCGCCAAAACCGGTAGCCATAATTGTCATCACGACCAACATGAGTGCGAGTGTCCATAAAGAACAACGGATACGTCGCGACATCAGGGCAATTGCTCAGCTTTAGCGCGAAGCTGCAAAATGGCCTGCGGGGTGCGTACGCTAAAGCCGAGCAGCGCCATATCGTCAACCTGCAATACCTGTTTATTTCGTCCGGCAGGCGTCTGCGCCAGGCCCGGCAGCGCCCACAGGTTATCTTCGCCACCCATCGCCTTAACGCCGTCCTGTGAAATCACCACCAGATCGGGCTGGCTGGCAATGACACCTTCCTGCGACAGCGGCTGATAGCGGTTAACACCCTGCATTGCGTTGCGCAAACCGGCGGCACGAATAGCCGCATCGGCTGCGGTTTGCTGGCCCGCCGCCATCGCGGTCATCCCGCCATGATTGAGAATAAACAGCACGCGTTTGTTGAGTTCAGATGACGGCAGCGCCGCCAGTTCCTGACGGAAGCGGGTGCGCAGCGTTTCGCCATCGGCCTCCCTATGGGTGGCTTCGGCGATGACGCGAATTTTTTCATCAATAACATTAAGCGCGTTGCTTGCCGGGATCGTCACAACCCTGACGTTGCTCTGTTCGAGCTGTTTTAGCGCCAGAGAGGGCTGCGCCTGCGCGCTGGCAAGGACCAGCGTAGGGCGGGTGGCAAGGATCCCTTCGGCGTTGAGCTGGCGCAAATAACCGACATCAGGTAGGGCGTTTGCTGCTTCAGGCCACTGGCTGGTGCTGTCTCGCGCCACAAGGGAAGACTGTGCTCCCAGTGCGTATACAATCTCGGTGACATCGCCACCGAGAGCAACAACCCGTTCCCTGGACGCAGCCATCGCGACGATGGGCAGTAGCGCAATCAGGACCAGCAGTTTTTTCATGCGGCCAGCCCTTTCGGCGTCAGTGCGTCAATTTGCGCGCGCCATTGCGTCTGCTCCGGTTCGCCTTCCGTTCGTTGACCATACAACTGGGCGATTTGCGTGCCGTCGGCAGCAAACAGTTCCAGGCTGGTGACGTGGCCATCGGCGGTCGGTTTGCGCGTTACCCATGTTTCTGCCACGCTCTCTTCCAGCAGGTGTAAGGTAAATGTCGGGTTGAATATGTTCAGCCAGCCTTTCATCGGCACCAGTTTTTCTATCACACCGGTAAAAATCTGTACGCAGCCACGATTACCTACAAAGACCATAATTTCATTGCCATCCTGGCGCGCGGTGTCGAGTAACTGCGCCAGAGCGCTATTTGCGACTTTACAGGCCAGATCGTCGCCCACCAGGTTAAACGCCTGTTGGCGGGTGAGATCGTGGCGTTTCAGCAGACCGAAGAACTGGTGTACATCGGTCATGGCTCGCCACTCTTGATCAACGGTCTGCGCATCGACCGTGACGGTGGCTGGAGCAGAAGGGGGGGCGGGTTGCAGCGCCAGAGGCGGGTTTTCAGCGAAGATGAAACGGGTCAGCAACGCAGCCCATTCCTCAATGAGGGTATTCTGTGTGGCATAGACCTTCAGTAGCGCATCCCCCTGATGGTCAAAGAACTGAATGCTCTGACGCTCACCGTGGGCGGTTGTTTCGCTGATATGGAACACGCTTGCCCACTGATTGAGGAACAGGCGCAGGTCGAGGGCGCGCGGATTGAGTACCAGTCCGGCATGACCGTTCAGGTGCTGATTGGTAAACGCACCAACCTGCTCATGCACCGCATATTCGTTGCGGCATATACATTTGGTTTCGCCGACGGCTTCCAGTGCGCCGAGGATTTCACGCACTTCGCCACGTAAGCGCCAGGCGTCATGACCGACGCGCGCGAAGGTCAGTTCGGCTTCGCTAATATTCATCAATCCCGCAATATCACGTGCGTATTTGCCAGGATTTTCTTTCTTCAGTTCCAGCCAGCGTGTGTAATGATTCATTGTCTCTTCCTTCCAGATTGCTGCCCCGGCGAACCGGGGAAAAGTGATTACCACTGATAACTCACGAAAATTTTGCCATTACGACCATCCTGCGGAATGCCCTGCGGCGACCAGTACTCTTTGTCGAAGGCGTTGCCCAGTACCAGCGTGGTGGTCATGCCTTTCAGCGCTTGTTGGCCCTGATAGCTCACGTAGAAATCGTTTACCGCATAACCGGGCTGTTTCGTGTAGCTGCTGCTGATATGCGTTGAACGGTCAGCAAATGTACCTATCCAGCCAACGGAAAAACCGCTGTGCGCAACCGGCACGTTCAGTTTGCTGGTGACGGTATCCGGGTTAATGCTGGAAATGTATTCGCCGGTGTCTGTATCTTTGCCGCGCGTACGGTTATAGGCCATGTCGAGGCTGAACAGATCGGCGGAATATTTCGCCATCACGTCCCAGCCCCAGATTTTGGCGTTGGGTACGTTATAGGACATGGTTGTCGCGGCGGCAAAGTCGACGCTGGTGGAGATGTAATCTTTCGCTTTGGTGTCGAAATAGCTGGCTTTAAATTCGAGCGCATCGCTCGCCATCAACAGATCGTCAAAGCGCAGGCCAAATCCGTATTCCTGGGTTTCGTTGGTTTCCGGGCGTAGGTTAGGGTTCGGCACCCAGTAGTTGGTGTAAAAACGGCCAATCGAGAAGTGTTTGGCATCGTTATACATCTCGCCCATGGTCGGCGCACGGAAGGCCTGAGCGTATGAACTGAACAGCATCAGCCAGTCGGTTGGCGCAACGGTGAGCCCTGCGCGGGACGACCATTTATCGGCATCGACATCTTCATAGCCGTCGCTGCTGCCGCGATAAGAGTCATAACGGGTACCGCCCAGCAGCGTAACTGGCAGGTCGCGCAGGGTGATTTCATCTTGTAGCCAACCGGAGCTGAAATCTATTTTTGCCTCCGGGAAACCGGTGGTTGCGCCGCCTGGCTGTTGTTCCTGACGATAGTATTCCCCGCCGTAGGTCAGCAAATGAGATGCAAAAGAGTCGGTAAACAGACGGCTGCGGTTGTCGATTTTGCCGCCTTTGGTGGTTTGTTTGCGAAACTCGCCGGTGTTATCCGTGTTTTGCGCATTAATGCGTGCTTCGGACCAGTAGACGCGGGCATCCGCGTTCAACCAGTCATTGTCGGCTGGAGCAATCGAGTAGGTCAGTTGTGCGTCGCGCTGGATGGTTGAGCGATCGGTCATCGGGTTGCTGGTGGCATCCGCCGCGCTGGTTTGCGGGTTTTTAGGTTCACGGGCGTCATTGTTGTAGTAACGCAGCGAGCCGGCCAGCGTCTGGGCGCTGTCAATTTTCCAGCTGCCTTTCGCCAGCATATTGTTAATCGCTTCGTCGTTTGGTGCCGTAGTACCGTTGCTCTGGCGCAAATCACCGCGATCGCGACTGGACCAGGCAAGCAGTCCGTCCAGCGTATCGGTGCGACCAAACGCGCTGGCGCCCATACCGAGGCTGTGATCGCCGGTTGCCGCGGTGCCGAACACGCGATAACCGCTGTTTTGTCCGGCCTCCAGCAGATCTTTGGCATTCGCAGTGTCATAGGCGATCACTCCACCTAACGCGCCGCTACCGTACAGCAGTGCAGAAGGGCCACGGACGACCTCGATGCGTTTGATCAGCGCCGGATCGAGGAAGGTACTGTTCAGGTGTCCGGTGTCGGTTCCCTGACGAACGCCATCAACCAGCACCAGAACGCCACGTCGATCGTAGCCGCGCAGATTCACGTCCTGGCCGTTAGTGCGACCGGTGCCGTCAAGGGTCAGGCCCGGAACCGTACGCAACAGGTCGGCTGCTGAGCTGGCGGTCTGGTTTTCCGGCGCGGTGGCATCAATCACGCTGACCATCATCGGTGCTTCAAAAGCACTACGGGCATTGCCGGTAGCGGTGACGGTCATATCTTCTACCGCCGCATACGCGACGGCGGGCAGGTTACTGATAATCGCCAGCGCCAAGAGCGAAGGGCGCAGGGATGCAGTGTGCAGGTGTGGCATAGCAACTCTCCATTAGGAAATCGAAAAGCGCTGGCTGCCTGGGTACTACCTGGGTGGCTGGCGAAAAGTGGTGTTTATTTGGTCAGAATGAGTTTTCCGGCTTGTGTCTGGCGCAGCAGATAGAGCTGACCATCGTGTTCTATGATCACGCGCCCCTCTTTGCCCAGCAGACTTTTACTGTCAATTCGGCGCTCGTTTGGCGCGACGGCAGGCGGTGTTTTTTCTTTTGCGGGCGTTGTTGTGTTATCCATACGTGAATAGTGTTTAAAAATAACAATCAATTTAACAATGATAATCATTATCATCAAACTGCAAAATTGCGGCAAGCCTTTTTGTGAAATAATTGTGACGAGAATAGATTTTGTACAATAAGGGGGGGGAACAAAGGATTAGCACCGGGCAACGTGATGTTACCCGGCGAACAGCATTAAAAACGGCTATCAACCGCAGAGGCGAGTTTTTCAACCAGCAGTTCAGTATCTTCCCAGTTCAGGCACGGGTCGGTAATGGACTGGCCGTAAACCAGCGGCTGGCCGCTAACGATTTTTTGCGTACCTTCACGCAGGAAACTCTCCGCCATAATCCCGGCAATCGCCGTCGAACCATTGCGAATTTGCTGGCACACATCATCACAAACGTCCAACTGACGACGATGCTGCTTCTGGCAATTGCCATGGCTAAAATCGACCACCAGATGTTCAGGCAGGGAAAATTCGTGCAGGGTATCGCAGGCGGCGGCAATATCTTCAGCATAATAATTCGGCTTTTTACCGCCGCGCATGATGATATGCCCGTAAGGATTACCGCTGGTCTGATAAATGGTCATCTGGCCGGTTTTATCCGGAGAGAGGAACATATGGCTGGCACGGGAGGCGCGAATCGCATCGACGGCAATACGCGTATTGCCATCCGTACCGTTTTTAAAGCCGACCGGGCAGGAAAGCGCAGAGGCCATTTCACGGTGGATCTGGCTTTCAGTGGTGCGTGCGCCAATGGCTCCCCAACTGATTAAATCGGCAATAAACTGACCGGTCACCATGTCGAGGAATTCTGTTGCCGTGGGTACGCCCAGTTCATTGACCTGCAACAGCAGTTTACGCGCCAGCTCAATGCCGTGGTTCACGCGGTAGCTGCCGTTTAAATCTGGGTCGGAAATTAAGCCTTTCCAGCCCACTACGGTGCGCGGTTTTTCAAAATAAGTGCGCATCACGATTTCCAGACGCGCCTGATGTTTTTCGCGCAGCGCCTGTAAACGCGTCGCGTATTCCATGGCGGCATCAAGATCGTGAATCGAGCAGGGACCTACGATCACCAGTAAACGAGCGTCTTCACCATTTAATATTTTTTCTATCCGGCGTCGGGAGTCCGTAACATGACGGGCGACGGAGGACGAAACAGGATGCCGTTGCGCAAGCTCTGCTGGAGTGACCAGGTTGTCAATACGCGCAGTACGGAGTTCATCGGTTCTGTTCATTACTTGTCTCAGAAATTTGTTGCTTCAACGGCAGGACTACCGGGAAGTGATGTATATCACAATATCATACTCATCCTGCCTGGTGGCGAGCATAATAACAAAAAATCGAACCAATGCACTAGCATTCTAGTACATGCGGCGATTCAGCCCCATGATGTCGAGGATCTTGGTAGCAATCTCTTCTACCGAATAATTGGTACTGTTCAGCCATGGGATCTGGTTTTTCCGGTATAGCGCTTCCACCTCAGCAACCTCCATCCGGCACTGGCGCATCGAGGCGTAACGGCTGTTTTCCCGGCGCTCTTCGCGGATGGCCGCCAGGCGCTCAGGGTCAATGGTTAGGCCGAACAATTTATGCTGTAACGGCTTCAGGGATGCTGGCAGCACCAGATTATCCATATCATCGGCAATAAAGGGGTAGTTGGCCGCGCGAATGCCAAACTGCATGGCCAGATACAAACTGGTCGGGGTTTTACCGCAACGGGAAACGCCAAGCAGGATCACCTGCGCCTGATCGAGGTTGCGCAACGAAATACCGTCGTCATGAGCGAGGGTATAATCAATGGCGGCAATGCGCGCGTCGTACTTGTTAAGGTTGCCGGGGTTCAGGCCGTGGGTACGATGGGCGATCGGCGTAGGGTCGAGCTTCATCTCTTGTTGCAGTGGGGCAACCAACGCCTGCACGATATCCTGACAAAATCCTTCGCTTTGCAAAATGATCGAGCGAATTTCCGGCAAAACGATAGAGTAAAACACCAGAGGGCGCACGCCAGTTTGTTGATAGATCGCGTCAATCTGGTCTTTAACCGCTCGCGCACGACTCTCATTTTCTACAAACGGCAGCGTAATGCTGCTGATCGTAACCGGAAATTGCGACATTACCGCGTGGCCCAATACCTCGGCGGTGATGGCCGTACCATCAGAAATATAAAATACGTGACGATCAACAGCATTATCCATTTTGCTCATCCTGGGGCTGACATAATTCTCTGAAAGCATAAATTAAAATTCGCCAGAAGCGAATATTGCTGCATCTATTTTGTAAAATGAAACGGTATTTTTATATTTACTGAAAAGTACATTTCATTTTTCGGAACAAATGTTTATACCGGTAGTTTTTGTGGTGATCCCCTGTGGCTCGCGGGTTTGCGCAAATGCGGAAACAATCTGAAAAAATAAAAAATAAAGTTGCTTGAACGATTCACCGTTTTTTTCGCTGAAGTAAATATGCAAAGATAATTACGCAAAATTGAGTTTCCTAACCTCGTTCATATATAAGGATTGTTCGATGTCCAACAATGGCTCGTCACCGCTGGTGCTTTGGTATAACCAACTCGGCATGAATGATGTAGACAGAGTTGGGGGCAAAAATGCCTCCCTGGGTGAAATGATTACTAACCTTTCCGGTATGGGTGTTTCCGTACCGAATGGTTTTGCAACGACCGCCGATGCGTTTAACCAGTTTCTGGACCAGAGCGGTGTAAACCAGCGCATTTATGAGCTGCTGGATAAAACGGATATTGACGATGTCACCGAGCTTGCGAAAGCCGGCGCACAGATCCGCCAGTGGATTATCGACACTCCTTTCCAGCCGGAGCTGGAAAATGCCGTCCGCGATGCCTACGCGCAGCTGTCAGCAGACGATGCCCATGCCTCTTTTGCCGTGCGCTCTTCCGCCACCGCAGAAGATATGCCAGATGCGTCATTTGCCGGTCAGCAGGAAACCTTCCTCAACGTCCAGGGATTTGATGCCGTACTGGTTGCTATCAAACACGTCTTCGCCTCGCTGTTTAACGACCGAGCAATCTCTTATCGCGTTCACCAGGGTTATGACCATCGTGGCGTAGCGCTCTCTGCTGGCGTTCAGCGGATGGTGCGCTCAGACCTCGCGTCTTCCGGCGTAATGTTCTCCATCGATACCGAATCCGGTTTCGATCAGGTGGTGTTCATCACTTCCGCATGGGGCCTGGGCGAGATGGTCGTGCAGGGTGCCGTTAACCCGGATGAATTCTACGTGCACAAACCGACTCTGGCGGCAAACCGTCCGGCGATCGTCCGTCGCACAATGGGTTCGAAAAAAATCCGTATGGTCTACGCGCCAACCCAGGAACACGGCAAGCAGGTGACGATTGAAGATGTACCGCAGGAGCAGCGCGACATTTTCTCCCTGACCAACGAAGAAGTGCAGGAGCTGGCGAAGCAGGCGGTACAGATCGAGAAGCACTACGGTCGTCCGATGGACATCGAATGGGCGAAAGACGGTCATACCGGCAAGCTGTTCATTGTGCAGGCGCGTCCGGAAACCGTGCGCTCGCGCGGCCAGGTGATGGAGCGTTATACGCTGCATGCTCAGGGTAAAATTATTGCTGAAGGTCGTGCTATCGGTCACCGCATTGGCGCGGGTCCGGTCAAAGTCATTCAGGACATCAGCGAAATGAACCGTATCGAACCTGGCGACGTCCTGGTTACCGACATGACCGACCCGGACTGGGAACCGATCATGAAGAAAGCGGCGGCGATTGTCACCAACCGTGGCGGTCGTACCTGTCACGCGGCGATCATTGCCCGTGAACTGGGGATCCCGGCCGTGGTTGGCTGTGGTGATGCCACCGAGCGTATGAAGGACGGTGAGAAAGTCACTGTCTCCTGTGCCGAGGGTGATACCGGTTATGTTTACGCTGAGATGCTCGACTTCAGCGTGAAGAGTTCCAGCGTGGAGACCATGCCGGATCTGCCGTTGAAGGTGATGATGAACGTGGGTAACCCGGACCGGGCTTTCGACTTCGCCTGTCTGCCAAACGAAGGTGTCGGCCTGGCGCGTCTGGAATTTATCATCAACCGCATGATTGGTGTACACCCGCGTGCGTTGCTGGAGTTCGATGACCAGACGCCTGAGCTGCAAAACGAAATCCGCGGCATGATGAAAGGTTTTGATTCCCCGCGTGAATTCTACGTTGGTCGTCTGACGGAAGGGATCGCTACGCTGGGTGCAGCGTTCTATCCAAAACGCGTTATCGTGCGTATGTCAGACTTTAAGTCCAACGAATATGCCAACCTCGTCGGCGGTGAGCGTTATGAGCCGCATGAAGAGAACCCGATGCTGGGCTTCCGCGGGGCGGGCCGTTACATTGCTGATAGCTTCCGCGACTGTTTCGCGCTGGAATGTGACGCAGTGAAACGTGTCCGTAACGATATGGGCCTGACTAACGTAGAAGTGATGGTACCGTTTGTACGTACCGTTGCCCAGGCGAAAGCGGTAGTGGAAGAGCTGGCGCGTCAGGGGCTGAAACGCGGTGAGAACGGACTGAAGATCATCATGATGTGCGAGATCCCGTCCAACGCCTTGCTGGCCGAACAGTTCCTTGAGTACTTTGACGGTTTCTCCATCGGTTCAAACGACATGACGCAGCTGGCGCTGGGACTGGACCGTGACTCTGGTGTGGTTTCTGAACTGTTTGACGAGCGTAACGACGCGGTGAAAGCGTTGCTGTCGATGGCGATTCGTGCAGCCAAGAAACAGGGCAAATACGTGGGTATTTGCGGTCAGGGTCCATCCGATCACGAAGACTTCGCTGCCTGGCTGATGGAAGAGGGGATCGACAGTCTGTCGCTGAACCCGGACACCGTCGTGCAGACCTGGCTGAGCCTGGCTGAACTGAAGAAGTAACATCATGCCGGATGGTGGTGTAAATGCCTTATCCGGCCTACGGTTAGTATGCAACGTAGGCCGGATTAGAGGTGTTAGCATCGCCATCCGGTACTTTACCCTTCAACGCTTTCCACACTCTCCACGCTTAAACGCTGAATGATATCCTGACGCAGCTGGTATTTTTGTACCTTGCCTGACGCCGTGCGCGGTAACGTTTCGACAATGACGATGTGTTCCGGATATTTATACTTTGCCACCCGTTTGCGGCTAAAAAAGGCCACCACTGATTCCAGCGACAGCGAATGATGCGGCGGTTTCAGTACCACATAAGCGCACGACCGTTCACCTAACCGATCGTCTGGCATCGCGACAACGCAGGCATCATGAATGCGCGGATGCTGCAATAAAATATCCTCCACTTCGCGGCTGCTGATGTTTTCCCCACCGCGCACAATAATATCTTTTTTACGCCCGGTAATTTTGATGTATCCCGCTTCGTCCATGCGGCATAAGTCGCCACTGTAATACCAGCCATCTTTATCCAGCGCGCGGGCGGTTAGTTCAGGCTCATCGAGGTAGCCCATAAAAACATTGGGACCACGCGAGGCCTCTTCACCTTCGATCCCTGCAGGCAACGTATTGCGCTCTTCATCGACGACTTTAATTTCAACGCCTGCGGCGGCATATCCATCGGTGTTCATCATGCGTGAAAGTGAATCGTCGAGATTGACCAGCGCATGCGGCGAGCTCTCCGTCGAACCATAGATGCTTAACAATTTAATGCCGCGCTGTTGGCAGTCACGGGCAATCTTTTGCGGAATAGTGGTGCCACCGCATAAGAAAAAACGTAGTGATGTGAGATCACAGGGCCGTTTTTCCAGACTACACAACATGTCGTAGACGAAGGGGGTTGCACCGAGCACGCAGGTACAGCGTTGTTGCTCGAGCAGTTCAAGACAGGCGGTTGGGGTGAATATATCCAACAATACGCTGCGTGCGCCGATTAAAAACGGCGCGGTAACGCCATGCAAAAAACCGGTAGCGTGTCCCAGTGGGGCGGGCATCAAAAACACATCCTGCCAGGTGAGATTGAGTCGGGCACAGTAGGCGCGTTCGCTGGCAAGGATATTGTTGTGGGTTAACATTACGCCTTTCGGCATTCCCTCGGTCCCGGAGGTAAACAGCACGGCAGCCAGTTCATCGGCGTGAACGTTAATAACCTGGGTTAATGGCGGAGCCTGAAGCAGTTGGCTGAACGCCAGCGAAGCGGTGGCCGGTGCCAGTTTATCTACGGCGACAATCTGTTGCAGATGCGGCAACTGGTTTTGCAAGGGGAGGATCAGATCAACCGGTCGGGTCTGTTTAAACAACGTCGGTGCGAAAAAAATCTTCGCTTTGCATTTGTTCAGTACCCACACCAGTTCCGCTTCGCGCCAGGCAGGCAGCAGTGGTACGGAAACGGCTCCGGTTTTCAGGCAGGCCAGATAGATAATGGTGAACTCGCACCAGCCAGGCAACTGAAAGGCAATGCGATCGCCGGGTTGGATCCCGCAGGCTACAAACCAGGTTGCCAGACTGCTGGCAGCATCGTCGAGTGCAGAGTAGGTATATGAAGCGCCATGATTATCAACCACGGCGATTTTATCCGGCATGGCTCTGGCGGTTTGGTGCCAGTAATCGCCAAGCGAAGCATCTCCCCATAAACCCAGTTGTCGCCAGGCCTGGCGACGTTCGGCGTTAAACGTAAGTGTGATACTCATGAAGTTATTCCCAGGATTATTTCGGCATACATCTGACCGGATGGCCAGGCGGGGCCAATCCGGCGTACAACATGCAAAATCCATTAGCCGTAGCGGAAATCAACGCCAAATGTTCCGAGCGGGTATTCCCATTGTGTGAGGATCGTGTCACCGCACAGCACCCGGCAGGTGCCGCACTCCAGGCAGCCTGCGGAATCAAAATGAATATTTCCACTCTCATCCTGTTTATACAGTCCGGCGGGGCAGGCTTTCAGCAACTTGCGAAATTCATTAAGGTCGGGATGTTCAGCCAGAATGATGTGTGGGTGGCCTTCATCAACATTAAATTTATTGACGCCCAGTTTGACGTCGACGTTAACGTTAGTGTCCTGATTCATAGTGCGGTGGCCCCCTTGATGCCGTCTTTCAGTAAGTTCATCAGCCCAATCTGCCTGGCATGGGACATGATCATCTTGCGAACGGGCTGATTTGGGCTTCCGTCGACGGTAAACATATCGTTCATGATATCGGCCACCATGCGGGGATATTGGGTAAACAGGCGCGGGTTTTCCATCAGCGCTGGGATCTTGCGAAAATGCTGCAAATCACGCATCACACAGCCCTGTTCGAGGGCACGTTTGTAATCCATCAGGCTACTGGCCGAGTAATCCTGGCGCTCTTTTGCTGCAATGGCTGTTTGGGCGGCGGCTTCTGCGGAAGCTATCGCCAAATCCATGCCGCGCACGGTATAACCCAGATTCAGACAGAAACCAGCGGCATCGCCGACGATCATTACCCCGTCATCAACCAGTTTCGGAACCATTGCCAGACCGCCTTCCGGTACCATATGTGCGGAATATTCCAGCAGTTCACCGCCGGCAATCAGCGGACGAATAGTCGGGTGTCGCTTAAAGTCTTCCAGCATTTGCGGAATGCTTTTCGTGGCATGGGCAATATCCCCCAGACCACACACCAGGCCCAGAGAGATGGAATCCTGGTTGGTATACAGAAATCCGCCTCCCATCAGTCCATTAGACGGTGAGCCTGCGAACAGCCAGGCTGCACCTTCGTTGCCTGACAGATTGAACCGATCCGCAATCACCGCCGACGGTAAGCCGATCAGCTCTTTTACGCCAACGGCATAGTGCTGTGCAGAAGAGGGGGGAACCATCCCCAGCGACCGTCCCAGCATAGAATTAACGCCATCGGCAAGGATGACAATATTGGCTTCAAGGATATCGTCCCCGGCTTGCACACCGGTGACCTTATTGCCTTCGCGAATTAGCGCGTCGACGCGCACGCCGGGGATGAACTGCACGCCAGCCTGTTCCGCTTTTTCCATTAGCCATGGGTCAAGCCGGTTGCGCAAAACGGTGTAAGAGTCCTGCGCTGGCGCGTTGTCTTTTTCACGATGGAAGTCGAGGGTAACGGCGCTCTCTTCGGTCAGGAAGGAGATTTTTTCGCGGGTGACTTTACGTTCGAGAGGCGCTTCCTGCGCGAATCCGGGCATGATGCGCTCAAGGCTGTGCGCGTAGAGTCTCCCGCCGGTCATATTTTTACTGCCCGCACTGTTGCCGCGCTCAATGACCAGTACGTCCAGTCCGGCCCGGGCCATAACGTAGCCTGCCATTGTACCCGCTACACCAGCACCGACCACAATGGCATCAAATTTTTCATCTGACATGCTTTATGCTCCTTTCCCGCCGCAAGGGCAGCGGGAGATGTGCGTTAAGGGGATTAGCGGCTGAGATGGTCGATAAGGGCCGGAACCACTTTGTAGATGTCGCCCACCAGACCGTAATCGGCGTAATTGAAAATAGGGGCTTTTTTATCTTTGTTGATGGCGACAATGACTTTCGCGCCGTTACCGCCGACCATATGCTGAATTTGTCCTGAGATGCCCAGTGTGAGATACAGGTCTGATTTCAATAACACGCCAGAAACGCCAATGTAGCGTTCGCGTTCCATCCAGTTTTCGCCTTCGGCAATCGGTCGTGAACAACCCACTTCAGCACCCAGCACCGATGCCAGTTGGCGCACCATTTCCAGATCGTTTTGCGCCACCAGACCGCGACCCACACCCACCACGCGCTTAGCTTTGCTGAGATCCACGCTGCTCACGGATTTGGCGCGACGCTCCAGGCACATCACTTCATGGTGCGGCGCGATGTACGTTGCTGAGACAACCGGGCAGTTGTGCGAGGCGTTTTCCGCGACCGGTTCAAGCTGGCCTGGGGCAAGCGTGATAATCGCCAGCGTACTTTTGATTTTTTCTTTGCCAAATGCCAGACCACCATACATCCGGTGTTCGGCGAACAAAATGCCTGCATCCAGCGTTACCGATGTGGCGTCGTTCACCATCGCTGCGTTGAGCTGAATGCTTAAGCGTGCGCCAAGGGATTTGGCTCGTTTAGTCGCGGACATCAGCAGCAGCCCGGCGTGTTCCTGCATCAGGGCGGCGATGGTCTCAGCGTAATTTTCAACACGCTGTAAACCGGAGGTTGCGTCGAGCACGACTATCTTATCGGCGCCCAGGGCTTGCAACTGATTGGCCTGGTCGCTGCCTTGTACGATAAGGTGAACCTGCTCACCCCACAGGCGAGCGCCGGCCATTAATTCTGCATAGCGTTCTACGTTATCGCTGAACACCCAGACGTTGGCTAATTTACTCATGATGATTTCTCTCCGTTGGGCTTAGTTCAGGGCTTTTTTCAGGTGTTCAGCCAGTTCGGCAATGGCTTCTGCTGAGTCATTTTCCAGAATGATGTGCTGACGTTCGGTTTGCGGCGGCACGGTAAGGCTCACCAGTTCCGCTAACGGTGATGCAGGTATCCAACCAATATCGCTGGCTTGCCACGGGGTGACCGGTTTTTTACCCGCGCCCAGAATCGCCTTCATCGAGGGAATACGCGGTGTGTTGATATCCGACGTCACGCACAGTACGGCGGGGAGCGGCAGATCAATTACTTCGACTTCATCTTCAAGCGTGCGCTCAACCACAAGGCGATCGCCGTTACGTTGGATGCTGCTGACGGCATTAATCACCGGGAGCTGTAATAGTTCGCCAACCAGTAAGCCGACCTGCTGCGCGTAGATATCCCCCGATCCTTCACCGAACAGCATCAGGTCGAAATCCATATTGTTGGCCGCACAGGCCAGCGCCTGAGCGGTATCCCGGGGTAATGAATGCTCCAGTTGTGGATCCTGCACCATATACAAACTGTCCGGCCCGCGGGACAGCACGTCTTTACGCACTTTGGAGTTTTGTAGTAGCGACCCGCCCACCGTTAAGGCGACGATTTCATCACCCTCCGCGCTAAGTTGCGCTGCGGCCTCTATCGCATTTAAGTCAAACTGGCTGATTTTGGCATCGGCCCGGTCAAAGTTAAGCGAGCGCTGTGGGGTAACAACAATGTCCTGTTCTTCAGGCACCAACTTAAAGCAGGTTATTATTTTCATGGCATCTCCAGTGATTCTCGTGTGGATGATGACGTGGTGCGTCATTATCGACAGTAGGGAAAATTGACTGAAAATAGTGTGCGACAGAGGGAGGGCTGTTTTCGACGGGGAAATCTGTTTTCATTGCCAACAATCTTGCAAAAAAAACGTCCCGGGAATGCCTGGTTTATCAGCAATAATCAGACGGTGCGTCCCAGAGGAAAAAACGGGAACACAAAGACAGTGAAAATAATTGCGAAATGCATCATGTTTTTAATCGCCTCTGCGCTGAATTTGTTTCTTATATGTAAATTATTAATGCAGACTTAATAACATTTATTCTTTTTGATTATTATAAAACGCAAATAATCAATGGCAGCAATGTACCAAAGCAAAAGGTGTCATCTTGCAGACGGCGCAAATAATTTTGTTTCGCCGGGAAGGAATAACGTTGTATAACGTCATTATCATTTTTATTTTCTGATATTAATAATCCCAAAATTGCTGCCTTTAGGTGGAGGTTGTCATGTATCAACGCTGTTTTGATAATGCCGTGGAGACCCTTTTTGAACAGGGGAAAACCCCGAGATTCTCGCGATTCGTCATCAGTGATGACCCTAACTGGGAGTCGGGTCATCACGTTCACGATAATGAAACAGAGCTTATTTATGTCAAAAAAGGGGTCGCAAGATTAATTATCGATTCGTCGCTGTATGTCGCGCATGCCGGGGATATCGTGGTGATAGAGCAAGGGCGACTTCATGCGGTTGCTTCGGATAGTAGCGCACCTGCAACGACTTACACCTGCGCGCTCTACGGTTTTCGTTTCAACGGCTGGCAGGATAATCAGCTATTGCAGATGCACTCGTGTCCGGTGATTAGCGTTACTCAGGGGAAGGAGGTTATTAAGAGTATCTTTAATGAGTTGGGAGTTATGCTCCCCCAGAGCAAAAATAACCTGACATCTTCAGCCTACGACGCTTTTGCTTATGCTCTAACCGTTTTATTTTACGAAAACTTTAAAAATGCCTATCGTTCTGAGCAAGGTTATATTAAAAAAGATGTCTTAATTAAAGATGTGCTGGTTTATTTAAATAATAACTTCCGAGAAAAAATTACTCTCGATCAGTTATCCAAAAAATTCCGGGCCAGCGTGAGTTATATCTGCCATGAATTTACTAAGGAGTATCGAATTTCGCCGATCAATTATGTGATTCAGCGACGAATGACCGAGGCGAAATTTGCCCTGACGAATACGGAAGCTTCGTTAGCGGAAATCTCCTGGCGGGTAGGGTATGAAAATGTCGATCACTTTGCCAAACTCTTTCAGCGGCATGTGGGTTGTACCCCCAGTGATTATCGCAAGCAGTTTAAAAATAATCTGGTTGAGCAGGAATGTTTGATGCCAGAGGTCTGATTAACCCTTGCTCGTGCCGGAAAACGCTTGTGCGCTATCCGGCACGAATTACCGCTTACTTATTCTGGTAATCTTTCAGGATTTGGCGTCCGGCGACGTAAATCATAATTTCGTCGGTGCCGCCGCCAATGCGCTCGCAGCGAACATCGCGCCAGAATCGGGAAACGCGCGCTTCATCGGTGTAACCCAGCCCGCCCATGATCTGAATGGCGTCATCAATCACTTCCATTGCCGTGCGGGCGCAATACAGTTTTGCCAACGCCGCGCTGGTCCGCAGCGACTGTTCCTGATCGGCCTGCCAGGCGACTTTCAACACCATATTGCGCATGTTTTCAATTTTAATCGCCATCAGCGCCAGTTTTTCCTGGATCATCTGGTTATGGCCAATCGGTTTACCAAATGCGATGCGCTGGTTAGCATAGCGGGCGGCATCTTCGAAGGCGCACTCGGCGAAACCGGTACTACGCGCGGCGTTGATCAACCGTTCCATCTCAAAGTTGTACATGACGTTGAGGAAGCCCATGCCTTCTTCGCCGACCATATCGCTTTCGTCTACTTCAACATCATCAAGATAAACTTCGCAGGTGCTGAGCATGTGCCAGCCGATTTTATGCAGCGGATTAACCTTAATGCCGGGTTTCTTCGAATCCACCCACCACAGCGTAAAGGCTTTCTTCGGATCTTTCGGCTCCGGATCGCGAGCCAGTACCAGCATATAAGGATACTCTTTAGCGCCGGTGATAAAGGTTTTTTGTCCGTTGAGATATACCTTGCCGTTTTTGCGGGTGTAACTGGTGGTGGCGCTGTTATTGTCTGAACCTGCTCCCGGTTCGGTTAATGCCAGCGCATAAGCCGGATCGCCCGTTTCCATGGTGCTTTCTGCCGTTTTACGTAACTGTTCGGCGGAGCCAAAACGACGCATACTGTGAATGCACTGACCGTTCGTGATTAAAAAAGCGGGTGCGCCGCATTTGGAAACTTCCATCAGTGCCAGCATCTGCGTGACGTAATCTGCCGGGATACCGCCGAATTCTTCCGGAACGCCCAGCATTGAAATTCCGTTGTCCGCAAGGGCGCGCATAAACTCTTTCGGATAGGTAGCCGTCTGATCGCAGGTACGGAAATATTCCTCCGGGAAATTGCTGGTAATCAGTTCGCGAATGCTGGCAAGCAGCAGTTCTTGTTCTTCAGTTAATGAAAAATCCATCAGGGTACTCCTTTTAATTGGCGGCATCGGGCAATATAAAACCCATCGAAGCATCGATAAATAATCTTTCGTCCATCAGTTTCAGTTCCGGAGAAATAACAGGAGGGAAATCCATTTTGTCCAGAATGTCTTCCTGTAAAGAGACACCTGGCGCAATTTCGACTAAATGAAGGCCATCTTCTTTTAACGTAAATACAGCGCGCTCGGTGATGTAACGGACATCCAGTCCGCGCTCGAGTGCAATTTTTCCGCTGAAAGTGACTTCTGGTAATTCGTTGACGAATTTTTTCACCCGGCCTTCCTGCACGATATTTAATTTGCCATTGGCAACTTCCGTTTTCAGGCTTCCGGCAGTTAAGGTGCCGCAAAATATTATTTTCTTCGAGGTGGCGCTAATATCGATAAAACCGCCAGTTCCCATAATTTTGCCATTGAATTTATGTACGCCGACATTGCCGTGGCGATCCACTTCGGCGAAGCTTAAATAGCATACATCCAGCCCACCGCCGTGGTAGAAGTCAAACTGGGAGGTCATATCCAGAATCGCGCGGGTGTTGACGTTGGCGCCAAAAGCGATGCCCTGGGAGGTAATTCCGCCAATCGGACCGGTCTCGACCGTCAGAATAAAGTCGTCAGCGCAGCCTTCTTCGCGTGCAACGAGACCAATACCATCGGCGATACCCACGCCAACGTTGCCGACCGCGCCTTTACGCATTTCGAACAGGGCGCGTCGGGCCACCAGTTTACGCTGATTGAGCGGCAGGGCAGTCTGCTGGCTGTCATCAAGGACAAAATCGCCCGAGATAAAGCGGTTAACCGGCGCACCGCCGTACAATTGAGTTTGATCGGGATCGATGACCACAATATCGACCAGATAGCCCGGAATACGCACGGCTTTTGGGTGCAGTGTGGCTTTCTTCACCATTTTTTGCACCTGCATCATGACGATGCCGCCGTTGTTGTGAACGGCCTGAGCAATCACCAGCGCGTCGAGATACATAACTTCATCTTCAAACGTGGCGTAACCTTCGCTGTCGCAGGTGGTGGCGCGAATAAAGGCGATGTTTGGCGCAATGGCTTTGTAGTAGAGGTACTCTTTGTTATCAATTTCCACCAGCTTGATCAGATCTTCGGTGGTCACTTCATTCAGCTTTCCGCCCTGTTGGCGGGGATCGACAAATGTTCCGATACCGATCTCACTCAGAATACCCGGCTGGTGGGCTGCCGAGGCACGCAGGGTCTGGGTTAATACGCCCTGAGGATAGTTATAGGCGGCAATTTTATTCTGCTCAGCGAGGTCAGAAATTCGTGGTGATTGTCCCCAGTGGCCGCATAATGCCCATTTGACTAAACCTTCCTGTGCTAACGGGCTAATTCCACGGTCAGCACGGTCACCTAATCCCGTTGGGCTAATCAATGATAAGTTTCGGGGTGAGTGTGCGTTTTTATATTTTTCAGCCAGCGCATTAATTAATGTTGTTGCTTCGAGAATACCGCCACCTGCGCCTAATACACAGAGCGTTGCCTCATCAGGAATATAATTAATGGCATCCGCTGCGGATAATGCGGGGACCCGACCATCAATGCGTTTTGGTCTTGATAATTTCATATGAACTCCAGATTATATGCGTGCGACTACCTGTCGCTATATTCGACAATAATAATGTGAGTTATTTAATAATGTCCGGCCATCTGCCCGATATTCGTGATTAAGCGAATATCTGGGGCAGGGCATTACTGATATTAATATGGATAAACGGTACTATTACGCCTGATGCAATATGGTCAAAACAGTACGTAGGTCGGTGACCGAAATTTGCCCAGGGGCAGAGGCTTTTTTCACCGCGCCAAAGGTTGCAGCTGAACCGAAAACCTCACCGGACAGACGTGAAATCACCCCTGTTTTAGCCATCGACATAGTAATGATCGGGCGATCGGCATAGCGTTCCTGCATTTCCAGAGTTGCGCCAAGCAGGGTCAATACATCCGTTTTGTTTTGCGGCATCAGGGCGATTTTCGGGATATCAGCGCCAAGCTCCTGCATTTTACGCAGGCGCAGGACAATCTCTTGTGCCGCTGGCGTCTTATGGAAATCATGATTCGACATAATGACGGCGACATTTTTTGCATGTGCATATTCGACGGTGGCTTTAATCAGTTCGTCACCGGTGAAAAGCTCCAGGTCAATCATATCGACCAGACCGCTATCTACCGCCGCACGGTTTAGCGCAATATAGTTTTCGACAGCCAGCGCCTGTTCACCACCTTCTTTGGCACTACGGAAGGTGAACAGCAGCGGTTTGTCAGCCATCACCTCGCGGATGGCGCGTGCAGCTTCCAGTACGGAATCAACGGAGGACACCTCGGTGAAATGGTCAACGCGCCATTCCAGAATGTCGAAATCCGCCTCGCGATAGGCCAGCGCTTCGCTTTTTACCGTTGCGATGTCTTTACCCATCAGTGAGACAATGATCTTCGGCGCACCCTCGCCAATGACGAGGTTTTTTACGGTTACGGTTTTCATCGATTACCCTTTAAATATTTTACAAATGCTTGCCCATCAGGCTGCAAAACCCATAACCTGTTTCACATACTCAAGAGGGAAATCTTTCCCGGTCCAGAGTTTAAACTGTTCAGCCCCTTGCCATAACAACATGCCGTAACCATCAATCGTTTTGCAACCGGCAAGTTGTGCCTGTTGCAATAATTTGGTCATATGCGGGTTGTAGACGCATTCAGTCACCAGCAGATCCGGGCGTAGCAGGGAAACGTCGGTTACCAGAGATTCGTTCTCCAGCGGCTTCATTCCCACTTTCGTACCGTTAGTCAGAATATCCGCGCTGGCCAGTGCGTCCGCAAAAGCCTGTCGATCGTCGAGATCGATAACGGTGACCACGCAGTCGGTATTTTCATTAACACGTTTGGCGAATTCCTGCGCTTTGGCAAAGAACTCATCTTGACGGTTAAAGAGTTTGATTTCTTTGATGCCTTCAATCGCCGCCTGGGCGCCAATGGCCGTTGACGCGCCGCCTGCGCCCAACAGTACCATGGTTTTACCCCTGATATCGAAACCGCTTTCCTTGATGGCGCGAATATGCCCCGTGCCATCAGTATTGTAGCCGCGCAGGTAACCATCATCATTGACGATAGTATTAATCGCGCCGACCAGTTTGGCTGCAGGCGTTAATTCATCAACATATTCACATGCCAGTTGCTTGTTGGGCATTGAGACTCCGGTACCGCGCATTTTTAAGGCCTTCAGCCCGGCAATCGCATTAGCAAACGTGGAGTTATCGACTTCAAATGCCATGTAGGTAAAAGGTAATCCCGCTTTTTCTAATGCCTTATTTTGCATTTCAGGCGACAGGCTGTGTCTGATAGGGTAGGCCATCAGACCAATCAGTTCATATTTTGCAGTTACGTCCATTTGATACTCCTTCTAAGCAATTTATTGAAAATAACGTTCGCCCAACCGCACATCATTTTTGGGAATATCAAATACGCGGTAGTAACGAATAAAGACGATAATGGCGGTGATGAAGGCCAGCAAAGCAAATGCGAGGTCCAGCAAAATGATGTACTGCAGGCCTATGTTAGAAAGGTATCCGGTGATTAATGGGATAATAAAGTTGGCTACGCCCCCCATCATCATATAAATACTGGTGACCTTGGCTTTGCTCCTGGGGAAAAACTCTGACATCACCGAAACGCCGAGCTGTAAAATACCGCCTGCGGCAGAAAACCCGATAAGAAATGAACCGGCGTTACACACCAATGGGGATGGATATAAATAGATAACCGCTGCGGTGAGGGTTGCCAGCCCGGCGTTAAATACATTCGCCCAAATGGGTCGAACCATTTTCTTGAGCAGTGCAGCAAAAATAAACACGCAGACCAGCGATCCCATACTGTAGTAAGAGATGGTTTTCAGCGCGTCGGCTTCTGCCATGCCGGCAAATGCCATCGCGTATTTCGGCATCCAGACTACGATGACGTAAAAGGTCGAAAATGCGGCCACCCCAAACATAACGGAGGCTACGCCTTCCAGCCAGACCAGCGGTTTACTGTTCATCTGCGGTAGCTCTTTTGCAATGCCCGCATCCACCATCTGGCTGGGGAAACGGCTTTTGAGCAGCATCAACGTTATGACGACGAACAGTACCCCCGGGATAATGACCGCATAGCCGTACCAGATATGGTTGAGCAGCATGGTGCTGACGACGATGGGGTAGATCATCTGCCCGAATGAGACCATCGCTTTAACCAGGATAACAGCTGATCCAGATGCCTTAGGGAAGCATTCCATCAATGCCGGATAGCCCCCTGTATCCAGGGCCGAGTTAGCGACGCCGACACAAACAGCGAGAATAAAGGCAATCATCAGATTCGGGCTGGCGGGAATGCCGAAGAAAAACAGCATGTACAGAATTGCCCCTAACAGAATGATAGCCCGTCTACCAAATTTATCTGAGAGCACGCCAAAGAATAAAATACTCACCAGGCGACCAAGACCAATGCCGGAAATTAAATAGGCTATCCCAGCATTGTCGGTGGAAAATTTTTCTGCGAGAGAGCTCATATTTTGCGCCAGTGTAATGACGCTAATGCCATGTAAAAAATAACTTAAATAAATACAGATTATCGCCAAAAGAAATGGCGTATTAAAGGTCTTATTTTGAGACATGTTCACAACTCCTTGCGGATTTTAAAATTGTTCTGTGCTCGTCGATATTGTTTAAATTGCGGCGACCTTGTGATTAATATACCGGGGTGCTGATATTGTGCCTACATAGCATGGCGTTTAAGTTACCAGGTATGTTGCATGCTCAACTGTGAAACTTAATTCTTTCAACCAACATTTTGCTGAAGTTTTAAAACCGCGACCAATTATTTTGCAACGGGGGAGAACAATATTGCATCCGCGTTATTTTACGACCGTCGCCATGTTTAGTTGCTGCTTTGTCGTGATACGGCTGCGATAGCCAATAAACAATGCTAACAGGAAGCCTACCGCGGCTATGCCGGTATCAAACCACATGATGTGAGCAATGCTGGTCTGCGAGAGTCTTGCCGTTATCAGTGGGATGGTGAAGGTCGCAATGCTGCCCGCACTGTAGTAAATCCCGGTGGCTTTGCCCTTCGCATCGGGAAAGCGTGCGGCCATCAGCGTTAAACCGATTTGTACAACGCCTCCGGCTGAAGAGAAACCGATGACAAACGCGAAGACGATCACCATGTAGATCGACGGATGCAGGCAGACCATCAGCAATGCGATAAATGAGATAAAGGTGTACAGCATTAACAGAGAGGTTGCGCGCCCCGTCTTTCGTGCCAGTGGCGCGGTGATCAACACACACAGTAGAGAACCGCAGGTGTAAATGCTTAACAGCTTGATCGATAAGGTGTAGGACATCCCAGCGACAAACTGTCCGTACTGTGCCAACCACTGGCTTATCAGATAAAATGTCGCCATGGCGATGTAGCCGTACAGAGTGTAACTGGTGAGATCAAGAAGAGAACAACGATGTTCAGATTGTATGCTTTTCTGTTCAACGGGTAATGCCTTGAGGGGGGCTTGATGCCCAGGATGGGCCGGGAATCGACAGCGAAACAAAAATACGCCATTGATTAGCATCACCGCGGCCGCCACAAGGAAGGACCAGCCAAACCAAAGTTCTGCCCACACCAGCAGACTGATAATCATCGGCAGCAGAAACTGACCGATGGAAACAAACGCTTTAATTAAGATATTAGCCGTGCCGGGAGAGCGGGGAAACGCCTCCATCAGGCTGGGGTAAGTTCCGGCGTCAAGAAAACTGTTTGCCATTCCGGCTAAAAATCCAAAAGCATAGGCAATATAAATGCTGTGAGTATTGATGATGCCTACAAAGAACAGCAGGTAGCAGGCCATGCCGAAAATAATAAACGGTCTGCGGCCATAGCGATCGGAAAGCATGCCCGCCACCAATAACACGCTTAAACGGCCAATGCCGAGTGAGGAAATAACAATTGAGACGCCTGCGGCATCGGTGTGCCACTGTTGTTCCAGTGAAGACATATTGAGGCTCATCAGAATGACCCCCATGCCGTGTACCAGGTAATTAAAGTACAGCCCTATCGCAGTGGAGAAATAGGTGTTTTTCATAATATGTTACTCAGCGAAGAGGCTAAATGAGTGTGGCGCTGCGGTCTCTTAACACAAACGCTCAAGGTCGTGGGCATACAGTTCAACAGCGGCCGATTGATAGATTTTCCAGTCGAGAAAATCATCGTGCTGATAAACCGCCTGAAAAGAGTTCAGATCGGGAAAGAAACGCATGGTGTTATTACCGATACGGTTATTTATTTTTTCGATAATGGCGTTAATTCTTAACTTTCGTCTGGCTTTCATTTCTGCACAAATGCGCGTGATGTCTTCCGGGATTTCCCTTTCGCCATTCTCCCATTGTTGCCAGGCGGCAACATTGTGATCCCGCGAGATATACATAGCGCTTTCTTCTACCGTCATAGCAAAAATATGGCGGATAGCCTGGAGTTCTAATGCGTTCATTATTTGATCACCTCATAAAAGACGGTGGAATAGTAATAACATTGCTGTGGATATTTCGGCTTGAAGAGAGTCACAGTATCTTGTGCAATATTATTTGTTTATCAACGGGGAAGAGCGGAGCTGTGGTGCGGTAAGGTTGGTGGCGAGGCGCGCGAAGGACAAAAAAAAGCCCATCGTGGGAGATGGGCAAAGACTACACACAGCAATTCGTTGTTTCACTCAGGGGATTTCCATGCTTATAAATCAATGTGTTGATCTAAAGCCATGGGCTAATAGTAGGCATACTGATTTTTTACGTCGATCAGATTCATCTCAATAGTTTAAAAACTGTAAATAATTTGCGAAGCAAATGAGTATTTAAAGAAGGATAACGTTGGGTCTTATTCAGTAAGCGGGCGGAATTGATTAGTATTGTTAAACAATCAGGCGGCGGTGCCGCCTGACGTGGGATTACTTATTGCGTTCGATTTCAGCAATTTCTTCGAGGATTTCGTCGGGATCGCTACCTGGCGCAGGGGCTTCGTTTACCCAGGCGGAGAACAGACGCCAGGACACGGCCAGTACCACCGGGCCGATAAACAGACCAATCATGCCGAAGGCAATCAGTCCGCCGATGACCCCTGAGAGAATCAGGATCAGTGGCAAATCGGCCCCCATGCGAATCAGCATCGGGCGAATAACGTTATCCAGCGTTCCGACCACGCCGCTCCACACCAGCAGCACCGTGCCCCAGGTTGAATCGCCCGTCCAGTACAGCCAGATAATGGCCGGGACCAGCACCGGCAATGGTCCCAGTTGCACCAGACAAGACAGGATCATCAATACCGCCAGCAGCGTGGCGTACGGCACGCCGGTTACCGCCAGACCAATGCCACCGAGCACTGCCTGCACCAGCGCGGTGACCACAACGCCTAATGCGACGGCGCGAATGGCTTGTGCTGCCAGCAGAATGGCGGCATCGCCACGTTTGGATGCCAGGCGACAAGCGAAGTGGCGAATACCTAACGCCACCTGTTCACCGCGCCAGTACAGCAGGGCGCTGAACAGCAGCATCAGACCACAGTGCATCATAAAGCGGCCAAGATGTGCAGCCTGGCCAACAAACCAGGTCGTCGTTGTGCCGATATAAGGACGAACCTTGGCCATGATGGCCGCGCCGCCCATATCCAGCAGACTGTGCCACGCGGCATACAATTTTGCGCCGACCAACGGAATACTGTTCAGCCACGCCAGATCCGGCAGGGTCATATCGCCTGCGGTTACGGCATGGATCAATGGCCCGCTGCCATCAACAATGCTATTGACCAGTAGCGCGATAGGAATGATGAACAACAGCACCAGCAGCAGGGTCATCACCAGCACGGCCAGCGAGCGACGGCCCCAGAGCAATTTTTGTAAGCGTAGCAGGATCGGCCAGGTCGCAATGACCACCGTCCCCGCCCATGCAAAACCGAGGATAAAGGGCTGAACAATCCAAAGACAGGCCACAATCATGACGGCTAAAAACAGCGCCGATAGCAGCACTTGTGCAATATCCTTGGGCTGGCGGAAATTTACCATAAATACTTTTCACCTTTGTCTTTGCGCCAGAACGTTGACGCGACGTGAACACTTAAATGACACCCTGTAATGATGAGCAATTTCAGCGGTTTTTAACAGGCGGATTCTGCCTGTAAATCTGCTGAGCGTATTAGAAAAAAATGTGATACAACAAACAAAGCAACACGCAAACGATTAAATTCACAACACAGACCGCAGGAAAGGGTCACTATAATGATTCCACAAATTTCTCAGGCGCCAGGTGTCGTTCAACTGGTGCTCAATTTTTTGCAGGCACTGGAGCAGCAAGGATTTACGGGCGATACGGCAACGAGCTATGCCGATCGTCTGACAATGTCGACGGATAACAGTATTTATCAGCTGCTTCCTGATGCTGTCGTATTCCCTCGTTCAACCGCAGATGTGGCGCTCATCGCTCGTCTGGCGGCGGAACCTCTTTTCTCTTCGTTGATTTTTACCCCACGCGGCGGCGGCACCGGGACCAACGGTCAGGCGCTGAATCAGGGCATTATTGTTGATATGTCCCGCTATATGAGCCGCATCATTGAAATCAATGCGCAGGAAGGTTGGGTGCGGGTCGAAGCCGGGGTGATAAAAGACCAGCTCAACCAGTTTCTGAAGCCTTACGGCTATTTCTTTGCCCCCGAGTTATCCACCAGTAACCGGGCAACGCTGGGTGGGATGATCAATACCGACGCATCCGGACAAGGCTCGTTGGTTTACGGTAAAACCTCCGATCACGTGCTGGGTATCCGCGCGGTGCTAATGGGCGGCGATATTCTTGATACCCAGCCAATGCCGGTCGAACTTGCCCAAACGCTGGGTAATAGCAACACCACTATTGGCCGCATTTACAAGACGGTTTATGAGCGTTGCCGCGACAACCGACAGCTGATCATTGATAAATTCCCGAAACTTAATCGCTTCCTGACCGGTTACGATCTGCGGCACGTCTTTAACGATGAGATGACCGAATTTGATTTAACCCGCATTCTTACCGGCTCTGAAGGTACGCTGGCGTTTATCACCGAAGCCCGTCTCGATATCACGCCGCTACCCAAAGTCAGACAACTGGTTAACGTTAAGTACGACTCTTTCGACTCGGCATTGCGTAATGCCCCGGTGATGGTGGAAGCGCGCGCGCTGTCGGTAGAAACCGTCGACTCCAAAGTGCTTAACCTGGCACGGGAAGATATTGTCTGGCACTCGGTAAGTGAATTGATTACCGATGTGGCGGATAAAGAGATGCTGGGTCTGAATATTGTGGAGTTTGCCGGTGACGATGAAGCATTGATTGATTCGCAAGTCAGCGCACTGTGCGAACGGCTGGATGGCTTAATCGCGCGTCAGGAAGCGGGCGTTATAGGCTGGCAGCTATGTACCGAGCTGGCAGGCGTCGAACGCATTTACGCGATGCGTAAAAAAGCCGTCGGTCTGCTGGGGAATGCGAAAGGGGCCGCGAAGCCGATTCCGTTTGCTGAAGATACCTGCGTTCCGCCGGAACATCTGGCTGACTATATTGCCGAGTTCCGCGCGCTGCTCGATAGCCACGGCCTGAGTTACGGCATGTTTGGTCACGTAGATGCAGGCGTGCTGCACGTCAGACCGGCGCTGGATATGTGCGACCCGCAGCAGGAAGTGCTGATGAAACGCATTTCTGACGATGTTGTCGCGCTGACGGCAAAATATGGCGGTCTGCTGTGGGGCGAGCACGGGAAAGGTTTTCGTGCAGAATATAGCCCGGCGTTCTTCGGTGAGGAATTGTATCGCGAACTGCGTAAAGTGAAATCGGTGTTTGATCCGCAAAACCGGCTCAATCCGGGCAAAATCTGTCCACCGGAGGATGTTGATGCGCCGATGATGAAAGTGGACGCGGTGAAGCGTGGAACGTATGACCGTCAGATCCCGCTGGCCGTACGCCAGGAGTGGCGTGGGGCGATGGAGTGTAACGGCAACGGGTTATGCTTTAACTTTGATGCGAAAAGCCCGATGTGTCCGTCGATGAAAATCAGCCTCAACCGTATCCATTCACCGAAAGGGCGAGCTACGCTGGTGCGTGAATGGCTGCGTCTGTTGGCAGATCGCGGGATTGACCCGCTACAGCTGGAAAAAGAGCTACCGGAAAAACGTGCCAGTTTACGTACGCTGATTGCCCGTACCCGCAATAGCTGGCATGCGCGCAAAGGCGAATACGATTTCTCGCACGAAGTGAAAGAGGCAATGTCGGGTTGTCTGGCGTGTAAAGCCTGTTCCACACAGTGTCCGATTAAAATCGATGTGCCGGAGTTCCGCTCACGCTTCCTGCAGTTGTATCACACGCGTTATCTGCGGCCGTTGCGCGATCACATGGTGGCGACCGTTGAGAGCTATGCGCCTTTAATGGCGCGGGCGCCCAACACGTTTAACTTCTTCATCAACCAGCCGCTGGTGCGTAATCTGGCTAAAAAGCACATCGGCATGGTCGACTTACCGCTGCTGTCTGCGCCGTCGCTTCAACGTCAGCTGGTTGGTCATCGTTCCGCCAATATGACGCTGGAACAGCTCGAATTACTCAGCCTTGAGCAAAAAAACCGTACGGTGCTGGTGGTGCAGGATCCGTTCACCAGCTATTACGATGCACAGGTGGTGGCTGATTTTATACGTCTGGTTGAAAAGCTGGGTTTGCAGCCGGTACTGCTGCCGTTCTCGCCAAACGGCAAGGCCCAGCATATTAAGGGCTTTTTAAACCGTTTTGCTAAAACCGCAAAGAAAACATCTGAGTTTCTCAATCGGGTGGCGAAGCTGAATATTCCGATGGTGGGTGTCGATCCGGCGCTGGTGCTTTGCTATCGCGATGAATACAAACTGGCGCTCGGGGAACAGCGGGGTGATTTCCATGTGTTACTCGCCAACGAATGGTTATCGACGGTTGTGGAGTCACAGCAGCCAGTGGCTGTGGGCGGTGAACCGTGGTACTTCTTTGGACACTGTACCGAAGTGACGGCCCTGCCGGGCGCGCCTGCTCAGTGGGCGGCTATTTTTGCCCGCTTTGGCGCAAAGCTGGAGAACATCAGCGTAGGGTGCTGTGGCATGGCGGGCACCTATGGCCACGAAGTGAAGAATCATCAGAACTCACTGGGGATCTATGAGCTATCATGGCACCAGGCAATGCAACGATTGCCGCGTAACCGTTGTCTGGCTACCGGATACTCCTGTCGCAGTCAGGTTAAACGCGTTGAAGGTACGGGCGTTCGCCATCCATTACAGGCACTGCTGGAGATTATAGGATGATCTGGAAACGTGAAGTCACACTCGAAGCGCTCAACGCCATGGGTGAAGGAAATATGGTTGGGCTGCTTGATATTCGTTTTGTGCACATTGGCGATGACACGCTGGAAGCCACAATGCCGGTAGACCACCGTACTAAACAACCATTTGGTTTGCTGCACGGCGGCGCGTCCGTAGTGCTGGCTGAGAGCATTGGTTCGGTGGCTGGCTACCTGTGTACTCAGGGTGAGCAGAAAGTGGTGGGCCTGGAGGTCAACGCCAACCATATTCGCTCGGCGCGGGAAGGGCGCGTCAGAGGGGTATGTCGCGCGGTGCATACTGGCTCTCGTCATCAGGTATGGCAAATCGAAATCTTCGATGAGCAGGGACGATTGTGCTGCACGTCGCGTCTGACGACAGCAATTTTGTGATGCATATTGCTTTTGGTCATTATCTGCACAGGGAATGGTGTTATACTGTGCAGGTTTTGAACACAAGCGAGGATGATATGTCTACCCAATTAGACCCGGCCCAACTGGCAATAGAGTTTTTACGTCGTGATAAAACCGATCTTTCACCAGCTCAGTACCTGAAAAGACTGAAACAGTTAGAGCTGGAGTTCGCGGATTTATTGACGCTTTCTTCGACTGAACTTAAAGAAGAGATCTATTTTGCCTGGCGCATGGGCGTTCATTGATTCCGGTATGCTTATCGTAATGAAACCCCGACACGCGTTCGGGGTTATTTTTTGCGTTAAATCTCAATCACCACTTCATCTCACCAGTATTAACCTTCGCACTTAGCTCCAGAGAACTTGCGTCTGCAAGACCTGGCCATGCCGCGGTGATGGTTTTAATCACATAATCCGAACCTTTCTTCGCCCCTAACGCCTGCTCAAACGATTGCAGATAGTCCTGTGTGAAGCGGATCGCTTTATCGCCCGCAGGGCGTTCGCCGATGTAATGCCCCGGGACCACCTGGGTGGGTTGTAACTTCTGCATTTCGCCCAGTACGCTACGCCACGCGCTACGCTGTTCTGCAGATTGCGTATCCGCCGTCCAGACGTGTATACCAGACGCCACGCCGGTACCGCCAATAATGGCACGGTTCGCCGGGATCCAGACGTAGGCTGCATAATCATTAGGGTGGCGCAGTTCCAGCGTTTCACCATCAACCGTGAAATGCGTTTGCGTTGTCGCCTGCGGAACGGTGAGCGATGTTGGCGCACCATCCTTCATTTGCGGACCCCAGAATTGCAGTTTGGCCTCTTTGGTGGCACGGATATGGTCTACTACGTGCGGTGTTGCCAGGACTTTTACCTGTGGGAAGGCTTTGACGATAGGCTGCAGTCCGAAATAGAAATCCGGATCGCCGGAGGTGATCACGATGGCCTTCAGCGTTTTACCGCTGGCGCGAATCATCTGCACCAGTTGTTCACCATCTTTAGTACTGAACTGTGCGTCAAACAATATTGCTTCTTTCGGTCCTGAAACCAGCGTTGAAGAGACCGGGAAAATAGCCTTGTCCTGTGGATTGTAGACGTCCAGCTGTAGCGTCGCGGCAAAGGCTGAAGAGGCGAACAGAGGTAACAGCAGGGCCAGCGTTTTAACTTTCATGTCAGGTATCCTTGTGCAGGAAATTGTCTTTTGATAGTTCCTGTATTTTAAGGAAATTCGGATCTGTTAGAATTCCCTTATTAGGACATGCTGAGTTTCATAAAACGATCGGATGGGATGCAATGGACAGAGTGATGGCGGCAACGGTATTCAACCATATCTGTGATTTGGGCAGTCTGAGCGCCGCCGCGCGTGCGCTGGGGCTTTCCCGTCCGATGGTCAGTCGTTACCTCGACGAGATGGAGAAATGGGCGGGTGCAAGGCTTATCCATCGCTCGTCGCGCCGTCTGACAATCACGCCAGCGGGTGAAGAGGCATTAGTGAAAACGCGTTCTCTGGCGCAGCTTTCGCTGGATATTGGTGCCGCCAGCGCCGCGCAAACTCCCTCTGGCACGCTACGTGTGGCCTGTGCGCATTTTACAGCTATGCATATTTTAGCGCCGGTCCTGCCCGCGTTTCTGACGAAGTATCCGCAACTGCGTATCGAGGTGGAGATCAATAATCAACCGGTAAGCCTCGTGGGAGAACGCATTGATGTGGCGATCCGTATAACGGAAAACCCTGAATCTGGAACTATCGCCCGTCGCCTTGGCGACTGTAAATCGGTACTGTGCGCGTCTGTAGAGTACCTGCATCAACATGGCACTCCTGAGACTATCGACGACCTTACGTGGCATAATTGTCTGTACTACAGCGGGTTTGCCGGAAAATCCTGGCACTTTCTGGATGCCCAGGGGCGGGCTGCCGCTGTTGCGATTAAAGGCAATTTGAGCGCCGGGATCTCTTCGTTGCTTTGTGAGTCGGCGTTGGCGGGAACGGGCATTGCGCTGGTGCCGGAACTGGAGGCGCGGGAAGGGCTGGCACAGGGAAAGCTGGTTAGACTCTTGCCCGAGCTTCAACCAAAAAGCCTGCCAATTTATGGTTTATATCTTTCGCGGGAGCATCAGCCTGCAGGACTGCGCCTGTTGCTGGACGCGCTCAGTGAAAAACAGCGCCTAATAATTGATTGAATACGCTTATAAAATAGTCAAATCGCAATTTGTGTTAAACAAAACATATCCGGAAGTGAGATTATTCTTATCGCCCCTTCAAGAGCTAAGCCATCGTGAGTGCCGGAGATAAGCGCCGGATGGGGCCGGAACCCTTAAGCCTGCCAGCAAGCAGCCTTAAGGGTTTTTTGTTGTCTTCACGTAGTGCCCGAACGGGATTGTACCTACTTGCCGTGAGTCTGCAGACCGGTGTTGTCAAAAAATACCCGTGGTGACATTTAAGTTTAAAGAATCATAACCGCTTTATATCGCACAGAGAATGCAGAACAGACGCTTTGGTAAATCATTACTGTGTGTGCTGTTCTGGTCACCGTATCAGCTTGAAAATAATATAACCCCTGCCTACGGGCGAGTGAAAAATGGCAATGGGTGGTTAGCCAGCCGTTAACTTTTGTCCGTTCACCGCTCTGCGAATCTCATCTCTGATAACTCCCTGGTTAGGTATAGCCTGACAGAGGAAGTTACCCCTTCTATCACAGAAATAGTCATTTTCTATACATCTTTTGATTATCGACCTGTCTCGCCGATTGAAATTACTTAATCCATTATTAATCAATGCATTGAACAAAAAAATCCATCCCTGTTAACCCACGCAGCAGGGTCTATGCTTAGTAAAAGGGGTCAAAAAGGGCGATTAACCCGAATGCCCCTGCTGTTGAGGGGTTGAAGTGATAATCATTATCACTAACATGTTGTTATAGCTTGAAAGCTAGTGACTCGAGGTAACCCTATGGAATTGCATTCAGGAACATTTAACCCGGACGATTTTGCCTGGCGTGGTCTGACGTTAACGCCAGCGGCTGCGGCGCACATCCGCGAGCTGGTGGCAAAGCAACCCGACATGTTAGGCGTGCGTTTAGGCGTGAAGCAAACGGGATGCGCGGGATTTGGCTACGTGCTGGACACCGTTCGCCAGGCGGAAAAAGACGATCTGCTGTTTGAAACGGAGGGGGCCAGACTTTATGTACCGTTACAGGCGATGCCGTTCATCGACGGCACAGAAGTCGATTTCGTGCGCGAAGGATTAAATCAGCTATTTAAATTTCATAACCCGAAAGCCCAGAACGAATGCGGCTGTGGCGAAAGTTTTGGGGTATAGGCGGTACTATGTCTCGTAATACTGAAGCAACTGACGATGTCAACACCTGGGCTGGCGGGCACCTTAATTACAAAGAGGGCTTCTTCACCCATCTACAAACCGATGAGCTGGCGAAAGGGATTAACGAAGATGTCGTGCGCGCGATTTCGGCAAAACGTAATGAACCCGACTGGATGCTGGAATTTCGCCTGAATGCCTTTAAAGCGTGGCTGACCATGGAAGAGCCGCACTGGCTAAAAGCGCATTACGATAAGCTGAACTACCAGGAGTACAGTTATTACTCCGCGCCGTCCTGCGGTAATTGCGATGAAACCTGCGCGTCTGAGCCGGGCGCGGTGCAGCAAACGGGGGCGAATGCGTTTTTAAGTAAAGAAGTTGAGGACGCATTCGAGCAGCTTGGCGTGCCGGTCCGCGAAGGCAAAGAGGTGGCGGTTGATGCCATTTTTGACTCGGTGTCGGTGGCGACAACTTATCGCGATAAACTGGCGGAACAGGGCATTATTTTCTGTTCGTTTGGTGAGGCGATTCACGATCACCCTGAGCTGGTAAAACAATATCTGGGTACGGTTGTCCCGGGTAATGACAATTTTTTTGCGGCGCTGAATGCGGCGGTGGCCTCCGACGGCACGTTTATTTATGTCCCGAAAGGTGTACGTTGCCCAATGGAACTGTCGACCTATTTCCGTATAAATGCGGAAAAAACCGGTCAGTTTGAACGCACCATTCTGGTTGCGGATGAGGGCAGTTACGTCAGCTATATCGAAGGCTGTTCAGCCCCGGTACGCGATAGCTACCAACTGCATGCCGCGGTGGTGGAAGTCATCATCCACAAAGATGCCGAAGTGAAATACTCGACGGTACAAAACTGGTTCCCTGGTGATGGTAACACCGGCGGCATTTTGAACTTCGTCACCAAGCGCGCTCTGTGCGAAGGCGAAAACAGCAAAATGTCGTGGACGCAGTCGGAAACCGGCTCGGCCATTACCTGGAAATACCCAAGCTGTATTCTGCGCGGCGACAACTCTATCGGCGAATTCTACTCCGTCGCGCTGACCAGTGGTTATCAGCAGGCCGATACCGGCACCAAGATGATCCACATCGGCAAGAACACCAAATCGACCATTATCTCGAAAGGGATCTCCGCGGGACACAGTCAAAACAGCTATCGCGGCTTAGTGAAGATCATGCCGACCGCAACCAACGCCCGCAACTATACCCAATGCGACTCGATGCTGATTGGCGCGGATTGTGGAGCGCACACCTTCCCGTATGTGGAGTGTCGTAACAACAGCGCCCAGCTTGAGCATGAAGCCACGACCTCGCGCATTGGTGAAGACCAACTGTTTTACTGTTTGCAGCGCGGCATCAGCGAAGAAGATGCCATTTCGATGATCGTTAATGGTTTCTGTAAAGACGTGTTCTCTGAACTGCCGCTGGAATTTGCCGTTGAAGCGCAAAAACTTCTCGCCATAAGTCTTGAACACAGCGTCGGTTAAAATTTAAGGAAAGCACATGTTAAGCATTAAAAATTTACAGGTCAGTGTGGAAGATAAGGCGATCCTGCGTGGGCTGAGCCTGGATATTGGCCCCGGAGAGGTACACGCCATTATGGGGCCGAACGGTTCCGGGAAAAGTACGCTTTCCGCAACGCTCGCCGGGCGCGATGACTACGAAGTCACCGGCGGGACGGTAGAATTCAACGGTAAGGATTTACTGGAACTGTCACCCGAAGACCGGGCCGGTGAAGGGATCTTTATGGCATTTCAGTATCCGGTAGAAATCCCCGGCGTCAGTAATCAGTTTTTCCTGCAAACGGCACTGAATGCGGTGCGCAGCTACCGTGGTGAAGAGTCGCTGGACAGGTTTGACTTCCAGGATCTGATGGAGGAGAAAATCGCGTTATTGAAGATGCCGGAAGATTTGTTAACGCGTTCGGTCAACGTTGGTTTCTCCGGTGGCGAGAAAAAGCGTAATGACATTTTGCAAATGGCGGTGCTGGAACCTCAGCTGTGCATTCTTGATGAGTCGGACTCCGGGCTGGATATCGACGCGCTGAAAGTCGTTGCGGATGGCGTGAACTCGCTGCGCGACGGGCAACGTTCATTCATTATCGTCACCCACTATCAGCGCATCCTGGATTACATCAAACCCGATTATGTGCACGTTCTCTACCAGGGGCGAATTGTGAAATCCGGCGATTTCACGCTGGTCAAACAACTGGAGGAGCAAGGTTATGGCTGGCTTAGCGAACAGCAGTAACGTGCTGCAACAGTGGCATCATCTGTTTGAAACGCAAGGGAAGACGCGCTCGCACCATGCCCAGCAGCACCTGCAGCAGATGCTGCGTCTGGGACTGCCAACGCGTAAGCATGAGGACTGGAAATACACGCCGCTGGAAGGATTAACCAACAGCCAGTTTGTCAGTCATGTCACTGAGATAACGTCCGCCCAGTGTGAAGCGTTAGCGCCGGCTATTGATGCTGTCCGCCTGGTGTTTGTTGACGGGCAATTCTGTCCAACGCTCAGCGACAGCGTGGAAGGTAGCGGTTTTAACATTACCGTTGATGATGTGCGCCAGTCGCTACCGGCGGCTATCCAACCGGAAGTCTTTCTGCACCTGACCGAAAGCCTCTCCCGCAGCGTAACGCACATTCAGGTGAAGCGTAACCAGCGACCGGCAAAACCGTTGCTGCTGCTGCACATTACCCAGGGGCTGGCGGGCGAAGAGGTGAACACGGCGCACTATCGCCACCATCTGGACCTGGCAGAAGGCGCAGAAGCCACCGTCATTGAACACTATGTCAGCCTCAGCGAATATCGCCATTTTACCGGTGCACGATTAACGATGAACGTCGCGGCAAACGCACACTTGCGCCACATCAAACTGGCGTTTGAGAATCCGCTCAGCCACCACTTCGCGCATAATGATATTCAGTTGGGCGCTGATGCCACGGCCGCCAGCCACAGCTTTTTACTCGGTGATGCGGTGTTGCGCCATAACACCAGCACCCAGCTTAACGGCGAAAACACCACGCTTCGGCTTAACAGCCTGGCGATGCCGGTGAAAAATGAAGTCTGCGATACCCGCACCTGGCTTGCGCACAACAAGGGATATTGCAACAGTCGACAACTGCATAAAACGATTGTCAGCGATAAGGGGCGCGCGGTATTCAATGGCCTGATCAACGTCGCTCAGCACGCCATTAAAACCGACGGTCAGATGACCAACAATAATTTGCTGCTCGGAAAACTGTCGGAAGTGGATACCAAGCCGCAGCTTGAAATTTACGCCGACGACGTGAAATGCAGCCACGGGGCGACGGTAGGGCGGATCGACGACGAGCAGATGTTCTATCTGCGTTCGCGCGGGATCGGCCAGCAGGATGCCCAACAAATGATTCTCTATGCGTTTGCCGCTGAGCTGACGGAAGCCCTGGGCGAGGAAACGCTGAAACAACAGGTCCTGGCACGGATCGCCCAACGCTTGCCGGGAGGCGTAGCATGACATTTCCCATTGAAAAAGTGCGGGCTGATTTTCCGGTCCTGACGCGTGAAGTGAACGGTTTACCGTTGGCGTATCTGGATAGCGCCGCCAGCGCGCAAAAGCCCAACCAGGTGATTGATGCCGAAGCCGAGTTTTACCGTCATGGCTATGCCGCGGTCCACCGCGGGATCCATACGCTGAGCGCGCAGGCCACGGAAAAAATGGAGAATGTGCGCAAGCTCGCCTCGCTGTTTATCAACGCCCGTTCAGCTGAAGAACTGGTGTTTGTTCGCGGCACAACGGAAGGTATCAACCTGGTGGCTAACAGCTGGGGCGGCAGCAATGTGCGGGCGGGCGATAACATTATCATCAGCGAAATGGAGCACCACGCCAATATTGTGCCCTGGCAGATGTTGTGCGCCCGCGTAGGTGCAGAACTGCGCGTTATTCCGCTCAATACAGAGGGTACGTTGCAACTGGAAACGCTGCCGACGCTGTTTGACGATCGCACGAAACTGCTGGCGATTACCCATGTGTCTAACGTGCTGGGCACGGAAAACCCATTGGTTGAGATGATTGAGCTGGCGCATCAATACGGCGCGAAAGTGCTGGTGGATGGCGCACAGGCAGTTATGCATCATCAGGTGGATGTGCAGGCGCTGGATTGCGACTTCTATGTTTTCTCTGGGCACAAGCTCTACGGGCCAACCGGTATTGGCGTTCTGTATGCCAGAGAGTCGTTGCTGCAGGAGATGCCGCCGTGGGAAGGCGGTGGATCGATGATTGCGACGGTGAGCCTGAGCCAGGGGACGACGTGGGCCAAAGCCCCCTGGCGGTTTGAAGCCGGAACGCCAAACACCGGGGGGATTATTGGACTCGGCGCGGCTATTGAATATGTTTCCGCGCTGGGGCTTACTGAAATCAGCGAATATGAACAATTCCTGATGCGCTATGCGCTGGAACAGCTGGCGGATGTGCCGGATTTAACGCTCTACGGGCCGGATAATCGTCTGGGGGTGATTGCGTTTAACCTCGGCAAACATCATGCCTATGACGTCGGGAGTTTTCTTGATAACTATGGCATCGCCGTGCGGACAGGGCATCACTGCGCCATGCCGCTGATGGCCTACTATAACGTTCCTGCGATGTGCCGGGCGTCGATTGCCATGTACAACACCCACGAAGAAGTGGATCGCCTGGTAACGGGCCTCAAGCGTATTCATCACTTACTGGGATAACAGGGAGGCGTTATGGCTGCGCTGCCGGATAAAGAAAAGTTGTTGCGTAATTTTCTGCGTTGCGCTAATTGGGAAGAGAAATACCTGTACATTATTGAACTGGGTCAGCGTTTGCCGGAATTAAACGACGACGATCGTAATACGGAAAATAGCATCCAGGGCTGTCAAAGTCAGGTATGGATTGTCATGCGTCAGAATGCTGAAGGAATTATTGAATTACAGGGCGACAGCGATGCGGCAATTGTGAAAGGGCTTATCGCTGTCGTATTCATTTTATATGACCGCATGACGGCCCAGGATATTGTGAATTTTGATGTGCGTCCGTGGTTTGAAAAAATGGCGCTCGCACAGCATCTCACACCGTCTCGTTCACAAGGGCTGGAGGCGATGATTCGGGCTATTCGCACCAAAGCCGCAACTCTTAGCTAAACTGATAAAACACGTCAATTTTCAGCTCGACGTGAAAGAGTGAGGTAGTGCAACGCAGTGACTCGTAGGCCGGATCGGGCGCTCGACGCCGTCCGGCAGGAACGCCAGGGGGGTGAGTATGAAACGCGCGTCTGTTATTACGTTAATGCTAATCGGCGCTTACAGCGCTATTCAGGCCGCATGGGCGGTCGATTATCCTTTGCCTCAGGCGAACAGCCGTCTTGTTGGGCAAAATCAAACTTACACCGTGCAGGAAGGCGATAAAAACCTACAGGCGATTGCCCGTAAGTTTGATACCGCCGCAATGCTGATCCTTGAAGCCAATAATACTATTGCCCCCGTACCTAAACCCGGAACGCTGATTACTATTCCCTCGCAATTACTGCTACCGGATGCACCCCGAGAAGGCATTATTGTGAATCTGGCGGAACTGCGTCTGTATTACTTCCCGCCGGGAGAGAATATTGTTCAGGTTTTCCCAATTGGTATCGGTTTACAGGGGCTGGAAACGCCGGTAATGGAAACCCGGGTTGGGCAGAAAATCCCGAATCCGACCTGGACCCCTACAGCAGGCATCCGTAAACGCTCTTTGGAGCGCGGCATAACATTACCGCCGGTAGTACCTGCCGGGCCAAATAACCCGTTAGGACGCTTTGCACTGCGTCTGGCGCATGGAAACGGTGAATATCTGATCCATGGCACCAGTGCGCCTGACAGCGTGGGACTGCGCGTAAGTTCTGGGTGTATTCGCATGAACGCGCCGGACATCAAAGCACTGTTTGCTCAGGTCCGGACAGGAACGCCGGTTCGGGTGATTAATGAGCCGATAAAATATTCGATAGAGCCGAACGGAATGCGCTATGTCGAGGTGCATCGACCGCTGTCGCCGGAAGAGGAGCAAAACGTCCAGACCATGCCGTATGTGCTGCCAGCCGGTTTTACCCAGTTTAAAGACAATAAAGCCGTCGATAACAGTTTGGTGGAAAGAGCCTTGTATCGTCGTGCGGGCTATCCGGTCACCGTAACGGCCGGGCAAGCGTCGGTCGTAAGCAATGGCGCGGAAGTGAAGTCTGCACAGAATGGCGTGCCGGGAGAGGATGCAGAGGTGCGCGCTACGCAATAACAGGGAAGGGAAATTCAGAGCAAAAAAAATGGCGCACAATGTGCGCCATTTTTATTACACAGATACTATTACTTGCGGTATTTAGTAGCTGCGTTGTCCAGACGCTGGTTAGCGCGAGCTGCGTCATCTTTAGCAGCCTGAACGTCGGAACGCATTGCGTTCACGTCGTTGCTCAGCTGGTCAACTTTAGCGTTCAGAGTCTGAACGTCAGAAGACAGCTGATCGATTTTAGCGTTGCTGGAGCAACCTGCCAGCAGAGTAGAACCCAGGATTACCGCGCCCAGTACCAGTTTAGTACGATTCATTATTAATACCCTCTAGATTGAGTTAATCTCCATGTAGCGTTACAAGTATTACACAAAGTTTCTTATGTTGAGAATATTTTTTTGATGGGAATGCACTTATTTTTGATCGTTCGCTCAAAGAAGCATCGAATTGTGCAAAAACGGCTAAAAACCCGAGTGAAAACAGAAAGCTTCCATCGGATTCATCTTAGATAATCACGGATTAGATAGTGAAATCCGATTTGATTTTTTATTAATTGTAGCTATCGATAAAATAAAAAAAGCGCCACCAGGGCGCTTTTTTAAGCAAATTAATTCGCGTTGGAATTATTACAGCACGTGAACGGATGCCGTGTTGGTCGTGCCGCTCGGAACCAGTGCACCGGAAACCATCACCACAACGTCACCTTTCTGAGCCAGACCGCTTTCCAGAGCGACTTCTTTACCCAGACGATAGAAATCATCGGTAGAGCTGATTTCTTTAACCACCTGTGCAACAACGCCTTTGCTCAGCACCAGCTGACGCGCGGTAGTTTCGTTGGTGGTCAGCGCCAGGATAGTGGCATCCGGGAAATATTTACGTACTGCGCGAGCAGATTTACCGCCCTGGGTTGCTACAACGATCAGCGGAGCATCCAGTTTTTCTGCAGTTTCAACTGCGCCACGGCAAACGGCTTCGGTGATGCGCAGTTTGCGGCTGTCGTTGTTGAAGTCCAGACGGCTGGTCATCACGCGGTCGGTACGCTCACAAATGGTTGCCATGATGGTGACGGCTTCCAGCGGGTATTTACCTTTTGCAGACTCGCCAGACAGCATTACTGCATCGGTACCGTCGAGGATGGCGTTCGCTACGTCACCGGCTTCAGCGCGGGTCGGACGCGGGTTTTTGATCATGGAGTCCAGCATCTGGGTCGCAGTGATAACGACTTTACGTGCACGGATACATTTTTCGATGATCATCTTCTGCGCGAAGATAACTTCTTCAACCGGGATCTCAACGCCCATGTCGCCACGAGCAACCATGATGCCGTCAGATGCTTCGAGGATTTCGTCGAAGTTGTTCAGGCCTTCCTGGTTTTCGATTTTGGAAATGATCTGGATGTTTTCGCCGCCGTGCGCTTTCAGGTGCTCACGGATTTCAACGACGTCAGAACGTTTACGGATAAAGGATGCTGCAACGAAGTCAACGCCTTGCTCGCAACCGAAGATCAGGTCCTGTTTGTCTTTTTCAGCCAGTGCTGGCAGCGCGATGGAAACGCCCGGCAGGTTAACGCCTTTGTTTTCGCCCAGGTCGCCGTTGTTCAGCACTTTACAGATAACTTTGTTACCTTCGATAGCGGTAACTTCCATGCCGATCAGACCATCGTCAACCAGAACGGTATTGCCGACGGACAGATCTTTAGTGAAGCCTTCATAAGTAACAGCAACGATTTCGTTGTTGCCGACGACAGATTTGTCGGTGGTGAAGGTGAAGGTTTGGCCCGCTTTCAGGGAAACGTCGTTACCGCCTTCCAGTTTGATGGTACGGATTTCCGGACCTTTGGTGTCGAGCAGGATTGCGGCTTTCTTGCCGGTTTTGCTCATGACGTTGCGCAAATTCTTGATGCGCTGACCGTGTTCTTCATAGTCCCCGTGGGAGAAGTTCAGACGCATGACGTTCATGCCCGCGTCCAGCATTTTGGTTAACATCTCTTCGGATTCGGTTTTCGGACCGATGGTGCAAACAATTTTCGTCTTTTTCATGACAGTCTTAGTCTTTAAGTTGAGAAGGATATGGAAATCTGGCTCCCGCCGCGCACGGACGGGAAGCTAAACCTGAGTTACGAAAGTTGTGATGCCTCGCTCTAAGGATAGGTGACATCGAAAGAGCGTGCAGAGGAATGTGTGCTTGTGTTTCAGCCCAACGGGATGGTGAGTTTTGTAGTCGTTGAGTTTTACAGGTCAATGTGCTGAAACCATTCAAGAGACAATTGGCGCGCATTATACGCTGAAAATTATCAAAAAGGAAAATGGAAACAGCGTTTCAAAACACTTCTGTGCAGTTTTACAGAAAATATTCATTAATTTGTTTCCAGGTATGGATAAAGAGGTTATTCGCAGCAGCATTTGTTGCGCAACAAGGTGTAATTGTCATCCCAATGCCGTTCAGCTAACACCTTAGTTTCAGAAAGCATCACCTGTGTTGGTAGAAGTTATGAATATGCTATCTCACGGTAAGGGTTCCGTTCACCTCATGTGCATCGTTTCTCTGAAACACTGATTCCTGTGAACGTGTTAAGGGTACTATCGCCGTACCCTTAACAATCCCGGCTCCCGGCGGGAAAATTGCCGCTCCGCGGTCCCCTCCGTTTATTCCTCCAGGCTACCGGGCCGGGCGCGAGGAAGCGTCCCTGCAAAACGCGCCCTGAACCCGCATCCCTGCGGGTTCTCCCGGCCTTACGGAAACACGTCGGCAATTTTCAGCCGGACCAGCCCACACCTGACCACCTGCGTTTTTATTGGAATATATCTGAACAGCAAAACAGAGTTAACTGGAAGTCAGTGCGTTGCAGCGATGACCCCGGTCAGGTTGAAAATCGATGAGCCTCCCTTGCACGTTCACGGGTATCTGCGCTTCAGAGAATTGATACCACTGAGGTGAACGGAACCCTGAGCCGAAATCATATGTTCTCAATAATGCTTAACTGACAAGCATTACATCCCAATCCCTGACTTTTTGTGTATAACGCCGACCAAACCAACATATTTCTAAAAGTTATATCAAATGCGTTTTAATTCATTTTAAAAGCCAATCTCACTGATTACACTCGTTTGGACATCCATACTGCTAAACAGCCAAAAGCGCTAGCAGCAGAACAATAAGCAGCAGCGGATACCTAAACGACATGATTGTCCTGAAAAATATTTCGAAAGTGTTTACGCCAGGCAGGTTTGCCATTACCGCTGTCGATAACGTCAACCTGACGGTTGAACAGGGACAGATTTACGGAATTATTGGTTACAGCGGGGCGGGGAAAAGCACCTTAATACGCTTACTTAATGGTCTGGAAAAACCGACTTCAGGCAGCGTAACGATTAACGGCCACGATATCTCTGCCGCCCGTGGGGAAGCGTTACGTCAGGCGCGACTGAAAATCAGCATGGTGTTTCAACACTTCAATTTGCTGTGGTCACGAACGGTTAGTGAAAATATTGCGTTCTCTATGCAAATTGCTGGAGCGCCAAAAGCATCAATTAAAGCGCGAGTTGCTGAACTGATTTCGCTGGTGGGGCTGAGCGGTCGTGAAAATGCGTATCCGTCTCAGCTGAGCGGTGGGCAAAAACAGCGGGTAGGAATTGCCCGTGCGTTGGCGAACAATCCTGACGTTCTGCTGTGTGACGAAGCCACCTCGGCGCTGGATCCGCAAACTACCGATCAGATCCTCGATTTGCTGCTCGATATTAATCGCCGCTTCAAATTAACCATTGTGCTGATCACGCATGAAATGCACGTGGTACGCAAAATCTGCGATCGCGTCGCGGTAATGGAAAACGGCAGGGTCGTTGAGGAAGGCGACGTGCTCAACGTCTTTACCCATCCCCAACAGCCGATCACCCGACAGTTCGTTCGTCAGGTGAGTCAGTACACCGAGGAAGATGAGTTTAACCCACAGTTGGCCCGCGAGCTGGGCGGTGTGGTGATCAAGCTAACGTTTACCGGGCAACGTACTCATAGGCCTGTGGTTGGCGAATTGACCCTGCGCTATGGCCTGCCGTTTAACATTTTACACGGCAAGATGACGCAAACCGCGCACGGTGTGTTTGGTCAGCTTTGGGTGCACGTTGTGGCCTCTGAGGAACAATTGAACAATATTTTGGCCGATCTGCGCCAGAGCGACATTGAAGGCGAGGTGATCAACCATGGCTGAAGAACTGTTTCCTCATCTGAAGTGGGAGCAACTGCTGGCAGCAACCCAGGAAACGCTCTACATGACGGTCCTTTCTGGCGCGGCGACCTTTGTCCTGGGCGTTGCACTTGGTCTGGCGCTGTTCCTGACCGCACGCGGCGGACTGTTTCACAATCGCGCGGTGTATAGCGTTATTTCGCTGGTGGTGAATATCTTTCGTTCCATCCCGTTCATCATTCTGATCGTGCTGCTGATCCCGTTTACCAAAGCGATGGTTGGCACCATTCTCGGCGCTAATGCCGCGTTGCCTGCGCTGATCGTAGGGGCCGCACCGTTTTATGCGCGTCTGGTCGAAATTGCCCTGCGTGAAGTCGACAAAGGCGTTATTGAAGCGACGCGTTCGATGGGCGCACGGCTAAGCACGCTTATTTTTCGGGTTTTACTGCCGGAATCCTCTCCTGCTCTGGTGTCCGGGATCACCGTGACGCTGATTGCGCTGGTCAGCTACAGCGCGATGGCAGGGGTGATTGGTGCCGGTGGTTTAGGGAATTTGGCCTATCTGGAAGGATTCCAGCGCAACCACAGCGACGTCACGCTGGTGGCGACGGTGACGATTTTGCTCATTGTCTTCATCATCCAGCTTTGCGGCGATGTGATCACCTCTCTGTTAGATAAACGCTAATAAAATACGGAAACCATTATCATGAAAAAATCACTGACGTTACTCGCCGCAGCAACCTTAAGCGCCCTGAGCTTTGCCTCCTGGGCAGATACTCTGACCGTTGGCGCCTCAAACGTGCCGCACGCGGAGATCCTTGAGCAGGCTAAGCCTATTCTGGCGAAGCAAGGGATCGATTTAGAGATTAAACCGTTCCAGGATTACATTCTGCCCAACACCGCGCTGGCTGGCCGTGAGATTGACGCTAACTACTTCCAGCATATTCCGTACCTGAACAGCGTGATTAAAGATCATGCGGGCGATAAAACCTATGATTTCGTCAGTGCCGGAGCGATTCACATCGAGCCAATTGGGATCTATTCGAAAAAAGTGAAATCGCTTAAAGATCTGCCGGAAGGCGGCAAGGTCATCATGCGCGATGCGGTATCTGAGGAAGGCCGTATTCTGTCGATTTTCGAAAAAGAGGGCGTAATCAAGCTGAAGCCGGGCGTGGATAAAGTCACCGCGCGCATTAGCGATATCGTCGAGAACCCGAAAAAACTGAAGTTTCTGCCTAACGTGGAAGCCGCGCTGTTACCGCAGATGTATAACAACGACGAAGGCGATGCGGTGGTGATTAACGCCAACTACGCCATCGACGCCGGGCTGGATCCGGTAAAAGATCCTATCGCCGTCGAAAGTGGTGAAAACAACCCGTATGCCAACATCATTACCGTGCATCGTGGCGACGAGAAGAAAAAAGATATCGTGGCGCTGGTTGATGTCCTGCACTCAAAAGAGATCCAGGACTGGATACGCACCAAATATAAAGGTGCGGTGATCCCGGTAAATAACTGATCCGCGGGCGTTGCCTTATCCGGCCTACGACGTTCTGTAGGCCGGATAAAACGCGTTGGCGTGGCCATCCGGCGCTAGAGTTTCACTCGCTCAATCCTCGCTGGTAAACCCTGGCGCACCGCTGCACCTGACACCCAGTCAAGCCAGGTATTGGCTACCTGCCGGGTAGGATCCGCAAAGCCCAAATCGTTGAGATTAATCCCCGACCTTATTTGTGCGTCAAACGCCATCGGCTTGCCGTCGAGCGTATGCTGCGCCGCGCCCATTTCTTTATGCCCATAACCGTGTTCAATGGCGATCACGCCCGGCATCACGCCATTAAGCAGGCTTATCTGCGCCTGCGCCTGACCGCCAGGCGTGGTGATACGCACCATATCGCCGTGCGCTAAACCATATCGTTGACCATCCTGCGGATTAAGCGCCACCAGATTAACCGGCTTCAGATGATGCAAACGTGGGATCACCGCCGTGGCGCTGGACATGGTATTGGATTTAAAAGAAATCAGTTTCAGCGGCCACTCTTGTTCCGGGAACAACTCCTCGACCGCACGCCCATCTGACAGGCGTGAAGGATACCAGGCCGGGCAGCCGCTGTAGCGCTCGCCGGTAATTGCATGGCGGTGCGCGGCGACGTCCGCATTCCAGATTTGTAGCGGTTTTTCCCACGCATTGCCTATCCGATTCTCAACCCGCCCGCTGTTGTCTGGCGCAAAACGCCCACCGCGGGAGTAGATAAACGCCACCCGGCTGATTTCATCGGCTTTCAGCGTTTGGGTCATCACTGGCACGATCCGCTGTACCCCAGTCAGCGCCAGGTCTTCCGGTTGCGCTTCAGCGACCGGCGCTTTGCCCATAAACGCAATATTGGCGGCGAGTCGCAGGTAGTAATCTTCCGCACGATTCAACGGATAGTGATTGCCCTGCGGATCGGTAATCGCATTGTCACCAAATCCGGGGAGCCCGATACGTTTTGCCACTGCGATACAGAAAGATTCCATCGAGGCGGGTTGACCATCAGCGGTACTGCTGGTTGCCGCTGTCACTACCGGCCAACGCGCGGTGGTGGCTTTACTGGCAACGCCGGCCCACGGGGCGCTGAATCCCCAACTTTCGAAGTTGTGGGTATCCGGCACGATGTAATCAGCCAGCGCCGTGGTTTCGTTCATAAAGGCGTCAATAGCGATAAACAGCGGCAGACGCGCAGGATCCTTGAGCTTTTCTTCCGCCACGCCGCGCAACCCTGCGATGCCGTAGAACGGGTTAGTCATGTTGGAGATCCAGGCTTTCAGTGGATAAGGGTAGCCTTCCAGCGCCGAGACGAGGAGTTCGGTAAGCTGGCCTGCGACAAACGGATACCACGGGGCTTTGGCCGGGAAGGGCGATTGTCCGGCGGCCACCTTATTGCGATACTCTTCGGAAGACTCATAAGCAGTTTTACTGCGCGCGATGCTTAATCCTTTTGGTTTTACCTTCCCGGCGAAGCTGTCCATGTTATAGCGCGGACCGTCGGTGGCGCCATTGAACTTGCCGCCGCCGACAAATACGCCGCCTTCAAGACTGAGATTGCCAATCAGCGCATTGAGCATCATCACCGCCCAGGCGTTATAAAATCCATTGCCTGCCATCATTCCACCGTGCGTAATCACCGCTGCCTGGCGGCCATGGCGGGTAAACGCGTCGGCCAGGGCGCCAATGTCAGCTTCAGACACGCCGCATTGCTGGCTGTACTGCGTCAGCGTTAGTTTCCCGGCGGACTCTTTCAGACACTGGAAGCTGCTTTTTACCGTCACCGTCTGACCGTCTGCCAGCGTGACCTGGCGGGTGACGAACAGCTGCGCGCGTGGGCAACTGCTGGCGGCGACAATTTCGCCGGCCTCGTTAATGACCACCGGCTCCTGGGCGGCGTTTGCACTCAGGTGCGCGAGGGTTAAATGCTGTCCGGCAAGGGTTGGAAGCTCATCGGTAATCACCAGATGCGTGGCGTTAGTCCAACTTTTTTCTCCGGCCTGCTGCATGGCCTGTACGCCGGGAATGGTGAGATAATCGGCGTTATAACGCTGTTTTTCGATAATCCAACGGATCATCCCCATCGCCAGCGCGGAGTCACTTCCCGGACGTACAGGCTGCCAGTGGCCGCGATTGTCAGCCTGCACCGTGGTCAATGGCAGGGCCGGTGCCACCACCACGTAACGGAAGTCGTCGCGTAAACGGGCGCTGGCCAGTTGGCGAGCCTGGCGCTTAAACGGGTTACCGGATTGCGCCGGAGACGTTCCCATAAATAGCGCGAATTTGACATTGTCCCAGTCGGGCTTCACATGGGTATTTTTATCCAGATCGCCCATTAACGCACCGGAACCGGCCCGGTATGCCAGACCACAGTAAGCGCCATGAGCGCCGAAGTTTTTACTGCCAAAACTATTTAATGCAAAGCGGCGCAAAAATGTATCACGTCCTTCATCGCTGGTATTGGTGACCAGCAGTTGATTGGATTTAGGGCCAAAGCCGGGATGCCTGGCATCAAGCGGTGTGTTGGTGTCATGGATTGCCCGCAAGCCGTCAACGTGGCCTTCACCAAACAAGTCGCCGCCTTCCACCACCTCTTTGATCAGCTGTTCAAAGCTGATGCTCTGCCATTTTCCCTCACCGCGTTTGCCGACACGTTTCATGGGCTGGAGAATGCGTAACGGGCTGTATAAACCTTCAAGTAAGGTTGCGCCACGGGCGCAGGCCGTGGAACGAGCGTCAAGACCCGTTTCGCCCGCCAGTTGTTCCATTGCGGTGGCAAAGGGGACGGAGGCGTCAATATGGTGCTCGTGAGACAATGGGTGATAGGGGTTGCCCGCAATGCGCAACACCTTGCCTTGTTCGCTGTCAACGCGCACCCGCACGCCACACTGCGTCCAGCAGCCGAAGCACTGTGTCATGGAGATAACCTGCTGCGGGTTCTGCTGCCAGCGCGGCTGGGCATTGGCTTCGGGGATGAGGGCGTTACCAAAGATGCGGTCTCGGGTAATTTTGCCCGAGGAGCCGTCCAGCAAACCGTCTATCGCGCGCTTTGCCACATCCCGATAACTCAGGCCAAAAGTCACCATGCCACCTACGGCAAGGCCTACTTTAAGCCACTGACGACGGGTTAAATTAGCCATGTTGCATTCTCCTTGCGATCGCGTTCAGGGCTTCACGAACAATAATGATCAGTGCTATCCACAGGCCGAAGGTGCCCACAATGGCCAGCCAGCCATCGGTACCACCGGGCAGGGTGTAAGGATTAAACAGCGCGTTAAATTTCGGTACGGTCTGCACCTGGATAAGTAACGTCCAGCGCATCAGCCAGCACAGCGCCATCGCGCTAAATGCAAGTAATATGCGCAGCGGCAGCGATAAGGGGTTACGGAGCACCAGCCCGCACAGGACAAGCGAAACAAGCCATAGCGTAACCCAACCGATAGCGTAGTGTCGTGCTAATGGGGCAACGTTCAGCCATTGGCGAATAGCCGAACCGGAAAGCGTGTTGCCGCTCATCCATATCACCACGACCAAAGCCAGTACTATCAGGGTGACTGTCTGCCCCCACGCCAGTTTGCGAGTCAATGTTCCCTCGCGTTTTGTCGCGGCGATGAGCAGGGCGAGAAACGTTTGCAGCGCGCTGAGGAACATCGCAACCGGAAAGGCGTAGCTGAACCAGACGGGACGCGCCTGCACTACCGACACTTCGCGGCCGGTGTATACCAGCAACCCGATGGCTGACAAGGCGCTACCTATCGCCAGCCACTTAGTGACGCTGTAACTTTTAAGCGTTAACCGTTTAACATGCTGCGCCAGAAACCACAGACCTAAGAAGCCGGTAAAGAGCGGTAAAAACAGCGCGCCCCAGGGCATCCAGGACCACGGCGTCGGCCAGGCGTAGAAATGCCAGACGCGGGCGGTTTGGTGTAAGTCAGCGGTCAGCGCCAGCGGCGCGGTAATCGCGCAGGTCAGGGCGATTAACAGCGTCAGGTTTTCCAGTTCCGGCATCTCTTGTTTACGCCAGTGAAGCACGCAGGCGAACAGCGCGGCGCAGGCGGCAATGCCGATGAAAAAGAAATATTGTACGGCCCAGGGTAACCAGCTTACGTCCTGGGGATGGGCCAGAACCTCTTCAATAACCAGTGAATGGTTCATTTAAACCTCCTGCCAGAGAGCGGGTTGAGCACGTCCCATCAACGGGGTTACAAACGCTTCGTCCAGACCCAGATAGAACACGTGCGGTGATGTCCCGTTTTCCGGTTTCAGGACTTTGATGGCGTCATGGTGTTCACGCAGCATTTGAGAAATCCGGCTGTGCGGATCTTTGATATCGCCTATGATGCGCGCGCCGCCGACGCAGGATTCCACGCAGGCCGGGAGCAGGCCAGCTTCGAGGCGATGAACGCAAAAGGTACATTTATCGGCGGTTTGTGTTTCATGGTTGATGAACCGCGCATCATAAGGGCAGGCCTGCACGCAGTAGGCGCAGCCCACGCAGCGCGTGTTGTCGACCACCACAATGCCGTCTTCGCGTTGGAAGGTAGCCTGTACCGGGCAAACGGGCACGCAGGGAGGATTATCACAATGGTTGCACAGCCGCGGCAGCAGGACGTTGGTGACGCTCTGCTGACCTTCAATCTGCACCTGGTACTGGTTAACGAGGGTGCGAAATTCACCCTGCGGCGTCTGGTTTTCAATGGCGCAACTGACAGTACAGGCCTGGCAGCCGATACAGCGTCGCAGGTCAACCAGCATGGCGTAGCGATGCTGAAGTGAGCCTTCATGGCGTTCAGGCGAGAAGGGAAATTGCGCCTGAGCCAAGGGTACCAGTGATGCGCCAGCGGTCAGGACGCCCAGTTGCTGGAGAAACTGCCGTTTACTGCTGTCCATATTTTCTCCCGTCACGATGCAACAACGAAACATTGGTCACGCCGTTGGTTTGCGTGTGATGAATAAAGAATCTTGATGATTTACAGTGTAAAAATCGTGACGGGGGGTACTCTATTGTGGTTAACCACATACCCGGCTTGTTGTTGATCTAAAACAACATAATTGACAGGGATAATTGAGTGGGACGCAACGTAGCAAAATGTCTGACGGTGCTGGTGTCGCTATGGATGCTAAGCGGTGTGGTCAGGGCTCAGACATGGAACATTGGCGTTTTGGCGATGCGTGGGGAGGTCTCCACGCGTAATCACTGGCAGCCGCTGGAAACCCTGTTGAATCAGCAAATTCCCGGCGAACAGTTTCATATTCAACCGCTGGACCTGCGGCAAATGCAGGAGGCGGTGAATCGTGGAACGGTACAATTTGTGGTCACGAATCCGGCGCAATTTGTTCAACTAAACAGCCGCGCTGCGCTACGCTGGCTGGCGTCACTCCGTTCTACTCGCGGGGGGAAAGCCACCAGTAATGTGATTGGCAGCGCGATCCTCGTCAGGCGCGATAGCGGGATAACCTCCGCACACGATCTGATCGGCAAAACGGTGGGTGCCATTGATGCTCAGGCATTTGGCGGCTATTTGCTGGGATATAAAGCGCTCAGCGATGCCGGCCTGCGCCCGGAGCGCGATTTGCGCCTGACGTTTACCGGATTTCCCGCCGATGCCTTACTCTATTTATTACGTGAAAAAGCCGTACAGGCGGTGATTGTGCCGGTGTGCCTGTTGGAAAAAATGGACGAAGAAGGGCTTATTCGTAAAACAGATTTACGGCCGTACTTAACCATCCAACGTCGATTCCCTGTTTAACCAGTACGCCGCTCTATCCTGACTGGTCATTTGCGGCACTGCCTGCGGTAAGCGACGAGCTGGCCGATCGCGTCACGCGGGCCCTGTTCAATGCGCCGCAAAACGCGACGTTTCGCTGGGGGGCGCCCGCCTCGACCCGCGAGGTGGAAGCGTTGCTGCGCGATGTCCGCCAGCATCCGCAGCAGCGCCAGTTGTGGCTGGATGTCAAAAGCTGGTTTATTCAACATCGGCTGGTGATGGGGGCCGCGGCTCTCGTACTGTTGTTGCTGACGCTCAATTACATCTGGGTGATGCTGCTGGTCCGCCGACGCGGCAGGCAATTGGAGCGAAACAACGTATTGTTGCGCAAACAGGAACAGGAGCTGGAAACCGCTCGCCAAATGAGCGTGCTTGGCGAGATGACGTCGGGTTTTGCCCACGAGCTCAATCAGCCGCTATCGGCTATCCGTCATTATGCGCAGGGCTGTCTGATCCGCCTGCGTAGTCAGGATCAACAGCATCCGCTGCTGCCCGCGCTGGAGCACATTGATACCCAGGCGCAGCGGGGGGCTGATACGCTGCACAATCTTCGCCAGTGGGTCAGCCAGGCACAGGGCAATCCGGTGATGACCGATGACTGGCAGGTCGTCAACGTTCACGATGCTATCCATCACGTCTGGCAATTATTACGCATGCCACAGCAATTCCCGGCGGTAGCGCTGCAAACGCAGATCGGTAAGGCGTTAACATTAACGTTGCCAAGTGTTCTCCTCGAACAGGTACTGGCCAATGTGGTTCTCAACGCCGCCCAGGCGGGGGCAACCACCGTGTGGTTTAGCGCTCAGCGTGAGGATGGTGATGTGAGTATTCAGGTGCAGGATAACGCCGGAGGTATTGATGAGGTGCAGCTGTACCAGGCTTTTCAACCGTTTATGACCACCCGTAAAGAGGGAATGGGGCTGGGGCTAGCCATTTGCCAGCGGCTGGTGCGCTACGCAAACGGAGACATTGAGATCAAAAATCATCAGGCTCCAGATGAAAAAGCGGGCGTGGTGGTGACATTACATTTTAAGCAAAACCCGGAGGGAGGTCGTCGTGGCAATCATTCATCTGCTGGATGACGATATTGCCGTCACCCAGGCTTGCGCGTTTTTACTGGAAAGTCTGGGATATGAGGTGTGTTGCTGGGAGCAAGGCGAAACATTCCTCACCGAGGCAAATCTGCACCAGGTGGGCGTACTTTTGCTGGATATGCGTATGCCTGTAATGGATGGGCATGCTGTGCATGAAGCCATGCGCCAGCGTGAGAGTACGCTGGCGGTGGTATTTCTCACCGGGCATGGCGATGTGCCGATGGCGGTTGAGCAAATGAAACGCGGTGCGGTCGATTTTTTGCAAAAGCCGGTTTCCGCCGCGCCTCTGCAAGCGGCGTTAGAGCATGCAGTGCAGATTTCTCACGCCGCCTTTTCGCGACAAGAGATCGTGGTTTGCTATCAGCAGCTTACGCCAAAGGAGCGAGAGCTGGCGCAACTGGTAGCAAAAGGGTTAATGAATCGGGAAATTGCTGATGCCATGAATATTGCCGTGCGCACGGTTGAGGTTCATCGGGCGCGGGTGATGGAAAAAATGCAGGCGGGGAGTCTTGCTGAACTGGTTAATCGACTGCAGAGGATTCAGTAAATTTATGACATTTATTTGATTTTCATTGAATTTTGTCTAATCCGTCAGACTGATATATGCTGTTGGTTTGAGTTAATGACGAGCGGGAAAAAATGGGAAATCAGACCAAAGACGATGAGTTGTACCGTGAAATGTGCAGAGTAGTCGGTAAAGTAGTGCTGGAAATGCGCGATCTGGGACAAGAGCCTAAGCATATCGTCATTGCGGGAGTACTGAGAACCACCCTCGCCAACCAGCGTGTGAAGCGCAGCGAGTTAGAAAAACAGGCTATTGAGACCGTCATTAAAGCATTAGCCGGTTAATCCACAAAAAGAGGATGGTGGTCTCGTTCGCCGTCCTTTTATTCTCGTCACGTTAATTTATCAATATATATAATTTAGTGCTGCAATTAGAGGAGTAACCTTCGCTGTATATTGAGTTATATTCCGAATGATATATTAAAATATATATGCGAGTAGAGTCACAAATATTTGCAAAGCATGTGAAATATTATTTCAACTTATCTTAATGATAATAAATCTCACTCCGCATTTATTATTTCCCTTCCGTTTTTTAATTGATGACGATCAAAACTATGAGCGCTGAATAACCACATTATCTTTACGCCTAACCCTAAAGGATTAGATTCATTCAGTTTAACCACCGTCATTTTACGCGATCAGGTTAGGGCAAAAATTTACGTGTTGTTGGCAACATTAACCGCCCGAAATGGCTTGAGTTGCACGGGTTTAATTTAGCCTGGAGGTGTTGCTAACACAGCGTTTGCGAAGAGGATGCGAAATAAATGAATCAGGTTGATCGTCCATTTTTAGATTGTGGTTTAACGCGGCTTGAATTTCTGCGGATATCAGGAAAAGGTTTGGCGGGATTAACCATCGCCCCTGCACTGTTATCACTTTTTGGCTGTAAGCAGGAAGATATCGACAGCGGTACCGTGGGGCTTATCAATACGCCGAAAGGGGTGCTGGTGACCCAGCGAGCGCGCTGTACTGGCTGCCACCGCTGTGAAATTTCCTGTACCAATTATAACGATGGTGCCGTGGGGACTTTCTTTTCCCGTATAAAAATCCATCGCAACTTCTTCTTTGGCGATGATGGCGTCGGGTCCGGTGGCGGACTTTATGGCGATTTAAACTATACCGCTGATACCTGCCGTCAGTGCAAAGATCCGCAATGCATGAAGGTCTGCCCCATTGGCGCTATTACCTGGAAACAGGAAGACGGCTGTATTGCGGTGGATCATAAACGTTGTATTGGCTGCAGCGCTTGTACCACCGCCTGCCCGTGGATGATGGCGACCGTGAATACCGAAACAAAAAAATCCTCAAAATGTGTGTTATGTGGGGAGTGCGCCAATGCTTGTCCGACTGGGGCATTAAAAATTATCGAGTGGAAAGATATTACTGTTTGATAGATAGCAGGTATGCCTGATACGCGTCATTAATTGCCAAAAATATCGCAGTTTTGCAAAAAAACTGCCTGAAGGATGGCGGGTATATCTATTAAACCTTCTTGCAAAGGAAAACATGATGGCTAATGGTTGGACAGGTAATATTTTACGGGTCAATCTCACCACGGGGAATATCACCCTTGAAGATTCCAGTAAATTTAAAAAATTTGTCGGCGGGATGGGCTTTGGTTATAAAATTATGTACGATGAAGTCCCGCCAGGCACCATGCCTTTCGATGAAGGGAATAAACTGGTTTTCGCCACCGGGCCATTAACGGGCTCTGGTGCCCCTTGTAGCTCCCGCGTCAATATCACCTCCTTATCGACTTTTACCAAAGGCAATTTAGTGGTGGATGCTCATATGGGCGGTTTCTTTGCTGCGCAAATGAAATTCGCCGGTTACGACGCCATTATTATCGAAGGCAAGTCCGCGACGCCTGTCTGGATCAACATTAAAGACGAAAAGGTCAGCATCGAAAAAGCCGATTTCCTGTGGGGTAAGGGAACGCGCGCCACAACCGAAGAGATTTGCCGTATTACCAGCCCGGAAACCTGCGTCGCCGCTATTGGTCAGGCGGGTGAAAATCTGGTGCCGCTCTCCTGCATGATCAACAGTCGCAACCACAGCGGAGGCGCCGGTACTGGCGCGGTAATGGGGTCGAAAAACCTGAAGGCTATTGCGGTAGAAGGGACCAAAGGGGTCAATATTGCCGATCGCAAAGAGATGAAGCGGCTCAATGATTACATGATGACCGAGCTCATCGGTGCCAACAACAACCACGTTGTGCCAAGCACCCCGCAGGCCTGGGCAGAATACTCTTCGCCAAACTCGCGCTGGACGGCCCGTAAGGGACTGTTCTGGGGCGCGGCAGAAGGGGGACCAATCGAAACCGGGGAAATCCCGCCGGGTAACCAGAATACCGTGGGTTTCCGTACCTATAAATCCGTGTTCGATCTGGGGCCAGCCGCTGAGAAATACACGGTCAAAATGAGCGGCTGCCATTCATGCCCCATTCGCTGTATGTCGCAGCTCAATGTCCCGCGGGTGAAAGATTTTGGCGTGCCAAGTACCGGCGGTAACACCTGCGTGGCGAACTTTGTCCACACCACCATTTTCCCCAATGGCCCGAAAGATTTCGACGATAAAGACGATGGGCGCGTGGTGGGAAATCTGATTGGCCTGAACCTGTTTGACGATTATGGCATCTGGTGTAACTACGGGCAGTTGCACCGTGATTTTACTTACTGCTATTCGAAAGGCGTCTTTAAGCGCGTACTGCCAGCTGAAGAGTATGCGGAGATCCGCTGGGATCAGCTGGAAGCGGGCGATCCTCATTTTATTAAGGATTTTTACTACCGGTTGGCGCATCGCGTGGGGGAACTCAGCCATCTTGCGGACGGATCGTATGCCATTGCTGAACGCTGGAATTTGGGCGAAGAGTACTGGGGTTATGCCAAAAATAAACTGTGGTCGCCGTTTGGTTTTCCTGTCCACCATGCAAACGAGGCCTCTGCACAGGTGGGGGCGATCACCAACTGTATGTTTAACCGTGACTGTATGGCGCACACCCATATCAACTTCATCGGTTCCGGTTTACCGCTGAAATTACAGCGCGAAGTGGCGGGCGAGCTATTTGGTTCGCAGGATGCATACGACGAAACCAAAAACTACACCCCGATCAATGCCGCCAAGATCAAATATGCCAAATGGACGCTGCTGAAAGTCTGCCTGCATAACGCGGTTACGCTGTGCAACTGGGTGTGGCCGATGACGGTTTCACCACTCAAGAGCCGTAACTATCGCGGCGATTTGGATCTGGAAGCAAAATTCTTCCAGGCGGTCACCGGCGATGAAACCACGCAGGAGAGTCTGGACCTGGCCGCTGAACGCATCTTTACCCTGCACCGAGCCTATACGGTCAAATTGATGCAAACCAAAGATATGCGCAATGAGCACGATCTCATCTGCTCCTGGGTGTTTGATAAAGATCCGAAGATCCCGGTCTTCACTGAAGGGACCGACAAGATGGACCGGGAAGATATGCGTCAGTCGCTGACGATGTTCTATCAGGAAATGGGCTGGGATCCAGAGCTGGGTTGCCCAACGCGTGAAACCCTGAACCGACTCGGACTTGAAGATGTAGCCGCTGATTTGGCTGCACAAGATCTGTTGCCGGCGTAAGGAATGCGAGATGACTAACGTGAGCGACGTGCTGACCCCCGTTGAGGCGTTTCCTGACGAAGTGGATAGCCGAAAGAGACAGTGGCTGCAGGCGTTTCACCCGCCTGTAGAACAGATGAATGCGCCCCAGGTTCAGGAACCTGCCAGCCCGGAGTCGATTGTGGCAGATTTTATCCGCCAGCATTCAGCATCGGGGCAACTGGTGGCGCGCAGTGTCTTTTTGCTGCCGCCTTATTCGGTTCCTGAAACCGATCTTTCCGCGCTGCTGGATGTGCTGGGCCAGGACGCGAATGGTGCGGATATCACCTGTGTGCAGGGTGCGGAAGAAGCATATTTCTATTCGACGCAAACCATGACGGCAAATTACGCCGACATGTGTGTGCAGGTGGTGGAAAACGACATCTGCCGTGCGATTGCCGAGGCGGTACGCTTCGACTGTCGAACGTATCCTCGCCCTTATAAGGTCGCCATGTTGACGCAACCGCCGTATCGCTTTGAGTCTCAACAGATTGCCGCTGCGCTCACGGCCATGGAAACGCATCCTGATTATGCAGATATACGGACTGTGGAATCGTCAAATGCGGAGCCTTATTTGTTCAGCGAACGTTTTATGAGTTATGGCAAAGCGTACGGCCTGTGCGAATGGCTTGAGGTTGAGCAGTATCAGAACCCCTGAATTATTCAGGTTGATGTCATGGAACGTGTGGACGACCACTGTCACAGTATTAGAGGATAACCCGATGTCCTTCACCCGACGAAAATTTGTCATTGGCATGGGGACGGTGATTTTTTTCACTGGCCCAGGTCAAAATCTGTTAGCGAGTACCAGGAGTTCTAAAGACGTACATTACGTCATGATTCACGATGAATCACTGTGTAACGGATGTAATATCTGCGCCCGCGCATGCAGGAAAACCAACCATGTTCCTGCGCAGGGTAGCCGTTTGTCGATAGCTCATATTCCGGTTTCGGACAACGACAACGAAACGCTGTATCACTACTTCCGTCAGTCCTGCCAGCACTGTGATGATGCCCCCTGTATTGAGGTGTGTCCGACTGGCGCCTCATGGCGAGATGACAACGGCATTGTGCGGGTAGACACGTCTTCCTGTATCGGCTGCAGTTACTGTATTGGCGCGTGTCCTTATCAGGTGCGTTATCTCAACCCGCAGACCAAAGTGGCGGATAAATGCGACTTCTGCGCTGAATCTCGTCTGGCGAAAGGTTTCCCGCCGATCTGTGTTAACGCCTGCCCGGAACATGCGCTGATTTTTGGTCGCGAAGATAGCCCGGAAATTCAGACCTGGTTGAGAGAAAATAAGTATTACGAGCATCAACTTGCAGGCGCCGGGAAACCCCATCTGTATCGTCGGTTCGGTCAACATTTGATTAAAAAGGAAAATGTATGAACGCGTCGCAGAATGCCGAACAGTTTCACGCCCAGCTTGCGCAGTTTGTTCCCCTGTTTTCACCGAACTACTGGCCTGTGTGGTTGGTCATCGCCGGGTTAATGCTGGTGGGGATGTGGCTGGTGCTGGCGCTACACGCCATGCTGCGCTTTCGGGCCGCACATAAAGCGTCGGCAGGGCACGGTGAGAAAGTCTATTTATACTCGAAGGCCGTTCGTTTGTGGCACTGGTCGAATGCGCTGCTATTTCTGCTACTTCTGGTCAGTGGCCTGGTCAATCACTTCTCCGTCGTCAGTGCGTCGGTGATGAAAAGCCTGCTTACCGTGCATGAGATCTGCGGCTTTTTGCTGCTCGCCTGCTGGATTGGATTTGTCCTGATCAATCTGATTGGCGGCAACGGGCATCACTATATTATTCAACGTCAGGGCTGGATCGGACGAGCGCAAAGACAAACGCGTTTTTACCTGTTTGGCATTATGCAGGGCGAGTCACACCCATTCCCGGCATCAAAGCGTTCTAAATTCAACCCGCTACAGCAGGCGGCCTATGTTGGCGTGATGTATGGCTTACTGCCACTGCTGCTGATCTCGGGGTTGTTATCGCTCTATCCGACGGTTGTCGGTGACCTGTTCCCCGGCGTGCGTTACTGGTTGCTCCAGGCGCACTTCGCGCTGGCAATAATCAGTCTGTTTTTCATTTTTGGGCATCTTTATCTCTGCACGACAGGTCGTACGCCGGGCGAAACTTTCAAGTGTATGGTGGATGGCTATCACCGGCATTAAGCGATGATGATTACGCGAAGTGACTTACGGGCCTGGCGCGTTGGGCCCGTAATGTATCGCTGGTTTCTACGCGCGTTTCCAACTGGCGGAAGCTATGCTGATGTCCATCGTGCGCTCCAGCGGGAAGGGTATACAGACTGGGCAAATAGCCTGGTGGAATACGGCTGGTCAAAATGGCGGGAAGAGGCGAGTTTTGCCCAGCAGGATATTCGCGCGATGGGGAATATTTCCCGTGTGCAAACGGCGGGGGAAATCAGCCGTCCGCTGGCGAGTGCAGAAGATAATGCCCGATTCAGTTGTGCAGGCGATAACGTTAAAATCACCAGCGCCGGGTATGCCGCACAGATCGCCAGCGCAGGTTACAGCGCACGTATTGGTAGCGTAGGCTATAACGCGCATATCGGCAGTTCAGGCGATCGCGGGCGAATTGCGGTTGCGGGAAATTCGGCACGTATCAGTAGCGTGGGTGACGGGACGCGTATCGCCAGTACCGGCATGCGCGTACGCATCAGTTCGCTCGGCGACAGAAACCGGATTGCCTGCGGTGGTGATTTAACTCAGTTGGCCTGTTTTGGCGCAGAGTCTAAAATCGCCAACTGCGCCGACAACATCCACATTATTGCCAGCGGAGAGAACGCCGTTGTTGCCAGTACCGGTGTTGTCGATTCGATAATACTCGGTCCCGGCGGCTGCGCGGCGCTGGCCTATCACGATGGCGAGAGAATGCGTTTTGCGCTTGCCGTTGAGGGGGAAAATAACATCCGGGCGGGCGTGAAATATCGGCTCAACGAAGACCACCAGTTTGTGGAATGTTGAGCCGTGATCTCATTTTAACGCGAAGTGGCGTTGGGTGATTTTCTCCAGACTCAGGCACAGCAGGTAATAGACCAGTCCCGTAAAAATAAAAATGGCTGCCGGATAGATTTGTACCCGGCTGTTAACCTGACCCGCAACCGTTGTGAGTTCCGGCACGTTAACTATAAACGCCAGCGACGTGTCCTTCAGTAATCCAATAAAAATCCCCGTCAGCGATGGCAGTACGTTACGCAGCACCTGCGGCAATAAGATAAGCCACAGGGCCTGATACGGGCGAAAACCCTGAACCACGGCAGCATCATATTGCCCGCCAGGCAGCGCGCTAATTCCTGCATACACTGAGTGCATGACCGAGGCAGCGGTGAACCATGCCAGCGCCAGCGTCACGGTAACGGCTCCGGGGAGATCGCTTCCGGTCAGCATGGGTAGCAAATACCACATCCAGAAAATCACAAAGATTAGCGGAATGCCGCGAATAAACTCCGCCCAGATAAACAACCCGTTGCGAACCGTGCCCGGAAAACGCCAGGCGCAGCAGGCAAGAACTATCCCACCAGGCAAGGCCAGCAGCGCCGCGCCGAGAGCCATCAACAAAGTGAGCAGAACGCCGCCGGGTTGTCCCTGGGCCACGCGTCCCCACAGGAGATAATCAAGATTGTCGGTAATGACCGAAATATTAGCGATCATGCAGTATGCTCCTGACGCTGAAGATACGCGTTTTAACCTTGGACGATTTACCCGATGCAGGTCGTGGGCCAAGACGCGTAAGCAGCATACCCAGAACGATGCCGGTGAACAGATAGAGCGCAGTGCCAACAGCAAAGGCTTCCAGCGCGTGCGCGTTGTAGCTCTCAATTTGCCGCACCTGGTAGGTGAGCTCAGCAAATCCAATACCGCTGGCAAGCGAGGAAAGTTTCATCAGGTTAAGGTATTGCCCAACAATGGGTTGCCAGGCGTTCGCCAGTCCCTGAGGAAGCAGAATGTGACGAAACGTCGCCCAGGATGAAAAACCCTGCGCCACGGCAGCCTCACGTTGTCCGGCAGAAACCGCCTGTAAACCAGAGGCGATCTCCTCGACCAAAAATGCCGAGGTAAATACGCCCAGCCCCCATGCTGAACAGATAAACTCTGGTGTTAACCACCAGACATCGCCTGGCAGAATAGACCAGGGATGCTCTGCATTGATGAAGGTAATGACGTTGCGGGGCAGCCAGTTCCATGCGGCAAAATACCAGAACATCAGTTGCACCAGTAAAGGCGTGTTGCGAAACACCGAAACCCATACACTGACCACCGCTTTGTTGAAGCGATGGCCCGTCAGACGCAGGCCGAGTAGGAAGATGGCAATGAGCGTGGCGAGTACGACACCTGCCAGTGTCACCCAGAGCGTGGTGAGAAAACCGGAAATAATCCATTGCAGAGGTTGCCCGCTCAGCACTCCCTCCCAGTCCATTGCAAGCATTATAGCGATGACTCCTGGTGTAACGGGTCGAGCACTTTTTTCAGGAAACGCTGGGTTCTCGGGTGCTGTGGCCGGGTGAAAAAATCCTCCGGTGCGGCCACTTCAAGAATTTCTCCGCCATCGATGAATACCACGCGATCGGCAATCTCACGGGCAAAATGCATTTCATGGGTCACGACGATCATGGTGATACCGCTGTGGGCCAGGTTTTTCATCACCTGTAATACTTCGCCGATCATTTCCGGATCCAGCGCGGAGGTGGGCTCATCAAACAGAAGGATTTGTGGCGATGAGGCCAGCGCGCGGGCGATGGCCACGCGCTGTTGCTGCCCACCGGACAACTGTGCGGCATAAGCGCTCGCTTTTTCTGCCAGTCCCACCTGATCCAGCAATTCGAGTGCCCGACGCTCGGCTGCCGCCTTGTTCCAGCCGTGAACATATTCCAGCGCCAGCGAGATGTTCTGATGCGCTGTCAGATGCGAATAGAGATTGAATTGCTGAAAAACGAAACCGATACGGCTGCGTAACTGGCGTAATGCTGCCCCGCGCAACTGACTAATTGGTTTGTCATCAATGAAAATCTCGCCACCGCTGAGCGACTCAAGCTGGTTGATAAGGCGTATAAGCGTGGATTTTCCCGAGCCAGAAGGGCCCAGAATAGTCACCACTTCACCGGGTTCAACTGACAGGCTGACGCCGTTAAGTACGGTGTGAGTGTCAAACTGTTTGATGACATTGCGCAGTTCGACGCTTGCCTGGCGCAAATGGGTAAAATCCGCCGCGGAAACTGCACAACGATGAAACAGGGCTGAGAGCATATTACTTCGCTTCTATTTTAAAGGCGCGGGGTTGCGGATTTTTGGTTTCAGGGCCAAACCAGACATCATAAATTTTTGCCGCCTGCCCGGTAGATTCCAGCCTCAAAAGTTCATCATTGACGGCTTTTAACAGCGCTGGCTCACCTTTTTTCACTCCCACGCCAATCTCTTCTTTGCTCAGCAGGTCTGGCAGAATTTTGAAATCTGCTTTATCCGGCGCACCGCTTAATAGACCGGCCAGAATCGTACTGTCCTGGGTGATGGCCTGAACATTGCCATTGCGTAGCGCGGTTAACGCCAGTGGAATATCGTCGTAGGCCAGCACACGCGACTGCGGGAAGCGCTGATGTAGCGCCTGCTCACCGGTAGTACCTTTTACCGCGCCGATTCGCGCTTTGCTGTATGCATCGAGCTGGTCCGGGGATTTGGCCGGTACCAGGAACTGCTGCCCGGTAACAAAATAGGGGACGGAGAAGTCAATGACCTGCGCCCGCTCAGGCGTAATCGTGATATCCGCCACGATTAAATCGGCTTTACCGGATTGTAATAACGGAATGCGGTTGGCCGGATTAGTCGCTACCAGTTCCAGTTTTACGCCGAGGGATTTCGCCAGCGCTTCAGCAAAATCAACGTCATAGCCGACAATCTTATGCGTTTTGGCATCGACGGAGCCAAACGGCGGATTCGCGTCGAATGTCGCAACTTTTACTACGCCTGCGGCTTTGATATCGGCCAATTGGTCAGCCTGAGCCTGCGAGGCGGCAATGCCGGTGGCCAGCAGCACGCCGAGTGCAAGCAGTGTTTTTTTAGCGCGGTAAGTTTTCGTTGCCATCATGATGTAAATCCCTGTCGTTTTTGGTTTGTGCTTTTTACGCTCCCATAACTTACGTTCAGGACAAAATAAGAAAAAATTCTTATCTATTTACAAAATGTTATTAGTGAAAGCGGTGTTAACAATGGGTAAACGCGATGGGATATGTAGATAAGAGGAGGGGCATAGTCTGGCGGTAAAAAAACCGGCATTGCGCCGGTTTGGAAATCAGATTTTACAGGCGTCGCCGCAGTCATTATCAGCAATAATGTCCTGCGCTTTCTTGTCAGCATCTTCCAGACGTTCAGCATTACGCTCTTGCGCTTCTTCCAGTCCATCAAAGACCAGATTATCGAGATCAATTTCCATCATTCACCTGCTCAGGTTCAGCGTTTAACATCACATTATTATATTGCAAAAATGTTGCTTAACAGCAGCGATTCTTGCTACTTAGCGTCGAACTCAATTCGGGGTGCCTGTTTATCAGCCAATTGGCTAACCGTTCGCAATTGCTAAAGAACCGTGAAGCGTAAATACCGAAAAATGCTTGTGCCCTCGACTGTTCTACTCCCACCTTTTCATTAACGTGATGCGCGATCATTTTTAACAAATTAGCGACAAAATCACTATACATATAACTTAATATCTTTTATACATTAATTGTTCAACCCTGCGACTATTCCACAAAAGAGAAAGCTATATGGAACAGACACCTGATAAGAAAAACGATAATTTTCAAAAAGATGGCAAAGAACAGTTCAATCGCTCGATCGGTCTTATTTCAAACTTTGCGTTGGGTTTTACCTACCTTTCGCCGCTTACCGCCGTCTATTCGCTGTTTGCACTGGCCGTAACGCTGGCGGGGCCGCCCGCAGTCTGGTGGATTTTAATCGTCGCATGTGGACAACTTTTGGTGGCGTTGGTGTTTGGTGAGGTGGCTTCCCAGTATCCGATAACCGGCGGGCTTTATCCGTGGGCCAGAAGGTTATGGGGCAAGAAATATGCGTGGATCGCTGCCTGGATTTACCTGTGGGCACTGGTGGTCACCATTACGTCAATCGCGGAATATACTTCAACATTTGTTGAGTCGCTCTTCCACTATGGTCAGACGCCAGCCACTATGTTGGCGACTTCCGTCCTGCTGCTGCTTTTGATGATGGCTGTTAATATGTCCGGGACTAAAAATCTGGCCCGGGTTGCAAAAATTGGCTTCTGGTGTGAAATCGTTAGCGTGATTGCGCTGGGAATTTATCTGCTGATATTCCACCGTTCGCAGCCATTCTCCGTAATTTTTGATTCGATGGGCGTGCTGGCGCATGACGGCAGCTATTCCACCGCATTTATGTCTGCCGCGCTGATGGGGCTGTTTATGTTCTTTGGCTTTGAGGCCTGCGGTAACGTTGCGGAAGAGGTACAGAATCCAAGTAAAAAGATCCCGGTTGCGATGATTTTGAGCATCGTATTTGGTGCGATTTCGGCGATTATTTCCGTCATGGGATACCTCCTGGCTTCACCAAATCTGGTCAGTATCGTGAATGGCAAAACATCTGACCCGATTCCGGCCATCCTTAATGAAGCTCTTGGTGAAACAGGCGCAACTATCTTTATCATCGTCGCGATTGTGGCGATGCTGTCGTGCATTTTGTCTCTGCAGGCTGCGTTAAGCCGCCTTATCTTTTCTTTCTCCCGCGACAGAATGCTGCCGGGAAGTGAGTGGATGTCAAAGATCTCTAAAAATGGTGTTCCGGATAATGCGATGGTTGTTAGCTGTCTGCTGCCAGTCATCATCTGCGTTTGGGTCTATTTCCAGCCAGACAACCTGTCGCGTATTACCGCGTTTGCCGTCATCGGTATTTATATCTCGTTCCAGATGGTTGTGCTTGCCGCACTGCGCCAGCGCCTGAAAGGCTGGAAACCGGCAGGGGAGTGGACCATTGGCGGTTGGGGCGTGATTGTGAACGTGCTGGCGCTAGCCTATGGATTGTGTGGGATCTGGTTGTTGGCGCAACCGGCAGACAGCAGCGATTTCATCGACCGTTGGACGGTACTGTTCGGCCTGGCGATTGTCGTTGGCTCCGGGCTTATCTATATGTTCCTGACCCGACCGTTTGGTCGCTCTGCGGCGCCGGAAAACGACGCCATTGCCTACGCTAACAAGCTGAATATGGGGCAGGATAACTAAAAACTAAGGGCCTTCGGGCCCTTAGTTTTGATAGTGATAAAGGATAAAGTAGTCGCTCTGATAAACAACGGTACTGTTTGCGGGAGAGAGTAATTCACCCACGCGAAAACGTGGCCAACTGGAAAAGATAATTCTGTTTTCCAGATTGGTCAGAATGACATAGTCAGGATGAGCGCAGGAGAGCAGTTCGGCCTCTATCTGACTGACCAGCAGATCGACGGCGGCAACGCCAAGAAACTGATCGTTGTAGTAGATCGGCACTGCCGAGGTCAGGGTGTAGGAAATATTGCAGATATAGTCGACGTAGGGGCCGTGGATATAGGCCTTTCCTGCCGGAGGTGAGTGCTTAAACCACTCGAAGGTTCTGAAATCCAGGCGTTGCTGGGTGGCCTGATCTAAATCGAGGTGCGCCTGACTCAAACCATTATCTTTCTTATACCACCATTCCTGCAGCCAATACTCTTTTGTGGTGGCAGTGCTCTCAATATGGCTGGCGAACCCGGCCCCTGAACAGTAATGATTGTTACTGAGGGTGCGCTTGATGTGTTGCTGAACGGTAGATCTCACCGATGGATCGAGGACAACTTCTGCTGAGGCCTTTTGCACCCCGGAAATCGCCTCATGGATGCTCCTCGCCAGCGCAACGGTAGAATCTACGGTAGAGGCGGTAATATCATCAATCTTACGAATTAATGCGCTTAAGGATGTCGAAGAGCTCATTGTCTGTCCTGCCTTCACTGATTGTCAGTTCGAGTTATATTTCAGCTTTTTTTCAATAAGGTAATAGGTAAACGTGTCGATGATCCGTGTGGCAAGCTGCACGGATTCTGCCTCGTTGTGAGCAGCCAGCGCATCGGCCAGTGCCGAGTAAAGCGCAATAATTTCGGCATGAATGTTGTCTGCGCGATAAAGTATCGCCACCAGCGATGCCCATTCAGCCTGGACCTGCAGCTCCTGATTGGCCAGTCGCGCCGAATGTGAACTGGCAGCTATCGCCAGTAGACAGCGCATATCGGCCTGGGTCATAAGCTCTGGTGAGTTTGCCTTGCTGAGCACCTCAACAAACTCGCGAAATTTGGCGATATCCGCGCCGGTCATCCGTCTGGAAGCCAGCCTTGCGCTATGGCTGATAATGGCGCAATGCATTTCGCCCAGGTCAGAAAGATAATCCGTACTGATCGCTTTGAACGGATGCAGGGCGCTGTTTTTGCCATCAATATTTTCGCAAACGAAGCTCCCGCCATTACGACCACGAACCGTATGGATAAGATTATTAGCCCGAAGCGTGTTTAGCGCTTCTCTGATAGTGATATGTGAGACACCCATCATCTTTGCCAAATCAGTTTCGTTGGGGAGCTGTTCTTTTGGCTCCAGCAACCCCGTGATAATGGCGTTTGACAGGCGCTGCACTATCTGGTCTGAACGACTGACCTGCCCGATAGGCGCAAATATGACCGCGTGAGTAATCATAATCTTTTCTGCACTCAATTCCCTGAAACAACGACCATTTTTAACACATGCCCGTCAGGCAAGGAAGGTAAGAATGGCCGAGTTATTTTACATGCCTATGCGCAACGTCACTGCACAAGCGGATGTGTGTCCCGATAACCTCATGATGAGCTGAGCAAACGCGTTGACTCACGATGAAAAGCCTTATCTCGAAAATGTAAAAATTAAGTTAAAAATGCGAGGCTTATCATAGTGTCAATGTTGCGCATTTGAAAATCTTTTACAATATATATATTACATAAGATTATTTATGTATTAACGGGCAGGAGACAGACATGAAAACCCTGAAGCATTTTATTAATGGGCAATATGTAGCAGGTCGTAGCGAAGATACCTTCGAACTGGTGAGTCCGGTCGACGGCGAAACGTACGCATTATCACCCAACGCCAATGCGGAAGAGGTGGAGCAGGCCTACTCGGCGGCGGAGGCGGCGTTTAGCATCTGGCGAAAATCGACGCCGGCACAGCGGCAAAAGGCGTTATTGCAGCTGGCAGATGAGATTGAACGAAACGTTGAGCGGCTGGTGAACGCGCAGAGTCAGGAGACCGGTCAGCTTCGCCATTTTATTGAGAAGGAAGAGATCGCGGCATCCTGCGATGCCATCCGCTTTTTTGCCGGTGCGGCGCGCTGTCTTGAAGGGAAAGCGGCAGGAGAATATTCCGCCGGGTTTACCTCGACTATCCGCCGTGAACCGCTGGGTATCGTTGGACAAGTCACGCCATGGAACTACCCGTTCATGATGGCGGTATGGAAGATTGCGCCAGCGCTGGCGGCAGGCAATACGGTCGTATTAAAACCCAGCGACACCACGCCGGTCAGCACGCTACTGTTGGCTGAACTGGCCGCGCCGTTGTTCCCAAGAGGGGCGTTTAACGTCGTATTAGGTAAAGCCAGCACCGGTTCGCTGGTGGTTTCAAACCCGAAGGCCTCACTGGTTTCGATTACCGGTTCGGTCCGAGCGGGCCTACAGGTTGCGGCTTCGGCAGCGGCGAACCTGACCAAGGCGCATCTGGAATTGGGCGGGAAAGCGCCTGCGGTGGTGTTTGCTGATGCAGATATGGACAAGGCGATCGCGACGATCACCACGGCAGGCTTCTTCAATGCCGGCCAGGATTGCACGGCGGCTACGCGTATTCTGGTCGAACAATCCATCTACGCTGAATTCCTGGAAAAGCTGGTTCAGAAAACGAAGAGTATTAAATTTGGACCGCCAGCGGATCAGGCTGCGCTATATGGCGCATTGAACAGTAAAAACCAACTGGAGCAGGTGAAAGGCTTTATTGCGCGTTTACCGGCACATGCAAAAATTGAAACTGGTGGGCGTGCCGGGCCGGGTCCGGGATTCTATTTTGAGCCGACGATCGTCTCCGGATTGCATCAACATGACGAAGCTATTCAGCATGAAGTATTTGGACCGGTAATGACTATTCAGCCGTTTTCGACTGATGAAGAGGGTCTACACAAAGCGAATGATGTGGAATATGGTCTGGCCGCCAGCGTCTGGACCAGTAACCATGGTCGCGCACAGCGCTTCAGCATTGACCTCGATTTTGGCACCGTGTGGATTAACAATCACATTCCTCTGTGCGCCGAAATGCCGCACGGCGGGTTCAAAAAATCGGGTTATGGCAAAGATCTCTCATCCTATTCGCTCGAAGAATATACTCGGGTGAAACATATCATGTGTGACATTTCTGAATAGAGAGGATGTCGATGAAAACATTAAACATAGCGGTGCTTTCATTCGTGATGTTCTCGGGCTATAGCCTGGCAGAAAGCACATCGCTGAATACCGTTAAAGAGTACATGGCGGCCTGGAATGCACACGATGCTTCGCGAGCCGCGCAATATCTTGCTGATGACGCAGTCTATTATGATGCCGCCGCTGGCGAACCGATAAATGGCAGAGAAAAAGCTGAAAAAGACGTTATCGGTGCCTTTATTAAGGCGGTGCCAGACCTGAGCTGGAAAATGGTCGGCAAACCCGTTTACGACGAAGATACCGTGGCGTTTCGTTGGGAATTTTCTGGCAAAAATAGTGGTGAATGGGCAGGGAGTCCGCCGACAAATAATCCGATAAAATTTGAAGGTGTCAGCTATATTCATGTTAAAGCAGGTAAAATCACCTGGCAGGGTGATTATTATGATTCTAAAAAACTGGATGAAGAGTTAAAGCCAGGGAAATAGTCGGCTGTACCCCTTTATTACTATGAAGGGGGACATCTCTTATTTGTGTCGTATTTAGGGCAGTGTGTAGCAATAAGGAAAAAAGTTAATGGCAATTACCAGACGTGATTTTCTCAACGGCGTCGCGGTGACTATTGCGGCGGGGCTTACCCCGCTGGAATGGGTCAGGGCGGCAGGAAAGGGAAACGCATTTATAGATGGAAATTATTATCCGCCAGGGCTGACGGGGCTGCGGGGTAATCATCCTGGATCGTTTGAAATGGCGCATGCAGTAGGCCGCGAGCATAAACATTTTGATTTAAACGCTCTGCCCGTTGAGGAAGAGTACGATCTGGTGATTGTGGGCGGCGGTATTAGCGGGCTGGCTGCCGGTTGTTTCTGGCGCCAGCTTGCCGGGCAAAATAGCCGGATCCTGATCCTCGATAACCATGACGATTTTGGCGGGCACGCCAAACGTAACGAATTTACGAGCTCAGGTAAGAAATTACTCGGCTATGGCGGTAGCGAAGCATTCCAGTCGCCCGCGCACAATTTCAGCCCTGAGGTGCAAAAACTGATGGAAACCGTGGGCGTCAGCGTCACGCGGTTAAAAGAGAGTTTTGACGTAAACTTCTACCCCGACTGGCAGCTCAGTCGCGGTGTTTTCTTCGACAAAAAGAATTTTGGCGAAACAAAAATCGTCAGCGGCGATCCGGGGCGCGCGGTATCTGATGATATCCCGCCGAACAGGCTCAATGGCCGTAAAATTGAAGACTTTATCAATGATTTTCCGCTAAGTGAGCACGACCGAAAGGCGTTGATCGACCTGCACGTCCATCCTGGCGACTATCTTCCGGGCATGACGGTCGATGAGAAAATGGAATGGCTGGATACCCACAGCTACAGTGAATTTTTGGCCACAAAAGTTGGTTTGAGCAAAATGGCGCTGCTCTATTTTCAGCAGCGTTCTAATGACTTCTTCGCCATCGGCATTGAAGGCATTTCCTGTAGCGATGCCAGGGCGTGCGCATTACCCGGCATGGAGGCGCTGGGAATACCGCCGTTGGACGGCGAGTCGCTGGCCGACCTCGAAGAGCCGTATGTTTACCATTTCCCTGACGGTAACGCCGGGCTGGCCCGACTGTTAGTCAGGTATATGCTGCCGAATGCGCTACCGGGTAACACGATGGAAGACTCTGTCCTTGCCAGACTGCATTACGAAAAGCTGGATCTGCCGGAAAACACCACGCGCCTGCGTCTGAACAGCACGGTGATTAATGCGGCCAACACAAAGGATGGCGTGGTGGTGACCTATCTGCGTGACGGCAAAATGCATCGCGTGCGCGGTAAAAACACCATCATGGCGGGCTATAACATGATGATCCCGTATCTGGTGCCTGAGATGCCGGAACAGCAGCAGGCGGATCTCAAACTGAACGTGAAGGCACCGCTGGTGTACACCAACGTGGTGGTCAAAAACTGGCAGGCGTTCAAACAGCTTGGCGTGCATGAATTTTACTCTCCGGCCGCACCTTACAGCCGGATTAAGCTCGACTATCCGGTCAGCATCGGCGGGTATCAACACCCGGCCTCACCGGACGATCCGATGGTCATTCACATGGTCTATGTGCCTACTTATCCGGGCAGTAATCTGTCGGCCAGAGAGCAATTTCGTCTGGGGCGAGCGTATTTACTGGGGACCACATTTGCGACGCATGAGGAGATGATTCGCTCCCAGTTACAGGAAATGTTTGGCTCAACGGGCTTTGATAATCAACGCGATATCTCCGCCATTACGGTTAACCGCTGGGCGCATGGCTATGCGTATTACGCCAACGCGTTGTTCGATGATATGGATAAAATGCCAGAAATTATCGAGCGGGCGCGTCAGCCAGTTGGTCGCATTGCCATCGCTAATTCTGATTCTGACTGGGGCGCTTATGCCCATACGGCCATCGACCAGGCATGGCGTGCGGTTAATGAACTCAAGGATATGGGGTGATCTATGCGTAATGTAACCGTTCTTGCCGCCTGTTTGTTTACCGCCTCTGTGAGTGCAGCGGAATCTAATGGCGAATATATCGCCCGTATCTCTGACTGTGTGGCCTGTCATACCACCGAAGGGGGGGCGGCGATGGCGGGTGGCAAAAAGTTTCCTACTCCGGTAGGGGATATTTATTCGACCAACATTACCCCAGACAAAGCCCAGGGTATTGGTAATTACTCATACGAGGATTTTGACAAGGCCGTACGTCAGGGAATTGCCAAAGATGGTCATCCGCTCTATCCGGCCATGCCTTATCCCTCTTACGCGAAACTTTCTGATGACGATGTACAGGCGTTGTATCGCTATTTTATGCATGATGTCACCCCCTCTGCGCAGCCCAATAAAGAGAATGCCATTCCGTGGCTACTCTCCGCCCGCTGGCCGCTGCATATCTGGAACTGGCTGTTTACCGACGCGCCAGCGACGACTGTAGAGCGTGCAAAAACGGATGACAACGCTGCGTTAGTAAAACGGGGCGCTTATCTGGTGGAAGGTCCCGGACACTGCGGTTCTTGCCATACCCCGAGAGGCATGGCGATGAACGAAAAAGCGTATACCAATGCTGATGCCGAGTACCTGAGCGGCGCGATGATCGACGGCTGGTATGCGCCCTCGCTGCGCGGCACGGGAATGTCTGAGCAGGAATTAAAATCGCTGTTGCTGACCGGTAAAAGCAAGCATGCCGCGGTTTCAGGTTCGATGGCTGAAGTCGTTACGCAGAGTACACAGTACCTGACCGATGACGATGCCACGGCGATCGTGCAATATCTGCTGAGCCTGAAAAGCGAGAAGCCTGAAACGGTGCGCGCAGCGGCAACTACGGTGTCCTGGTCGAATTCACCCGAGGCGGGCAAAGTGACCTATAACCGCTACTGCTCCACCTGTCACGGTCTGGAGGGGAAAGGTACGGATGATAACGTCCCTTCTTTGATCAACAATCCGTTGGTGATAGTTGATGACCCGACGCCGCTGTTCAGAGTGATTGCCCACGGCGCAGAAACACCGACAACGCGTGGCAGCGTCTCCTTTAAGATGCCGGCTTACGGTGGCATGTTAAGCGACAACGAAATGCGCGACGTGATTAATTACGTGCGTAAAAGTTGGGGAGAAGGGAATGGCGAAGTAAGCCAGGAGGACCTGGCAGGAATTAAAAAAGCGTCACATTAAACAGCATGTCGGCCGGACAAGGTGCTTGCAGCGCCATCCGGCAGTGTTTAAACGGTGTTTACTCTGATAATACCCACCAGTCGGGTAAACGCCGACGCCATTTCATGCTCTGCAATACTGGCAAATCCCAGCAGCAGGCCGCTGCGTTTCTCTTCATTCACGTAATAGCGAGACAGCGGGCGCACCAGCAACCCTTGCGCATTTGCCTGTTGGGCAATGACAACGTCATCGCTCCCGACGGGCAACTGTAGAATCATATGTAACCCGGCGTTGCTGCTGAAGGAGCCAAGATACTGCTCGCCCAACTGGCGACTGATAAGCTCTACCAACGTCTGGCGGCGACGACTGTACAACTGGCGCATTTTACGAATGTGCGCCGCGTAGTAACCCTCGCGGATAAACTCCGCCAGCGCTGCCTGAATCAGCAAATGTCCACCACGATAGAGGTCGTTATGAACCTTCTTCAGCGGCGCGGCGAGCGGTTTGGGCAGTACCACATAACCGAGCCGCAGTGCGGGGTAGAGTGTTTTACTGAATGTCCCGATATAGATGACCGGCGTCTCTTCTTCCAGACCCTGCAATGATGGAATTGGCTGGCCGGAAAAGCGAAACTCGCTGTCGTAGTCATCTTCCACTATCCAGCTTCGCGTTTCACGTGCGCGAAAGAGAAGTGCCCGACGGCGGTTGAGGCTCATTACCGAACCGAGCGGATATTGATGTGACGGTGTCACAAAAATCAGCTTTGGCGCAGATTCGCCAGCCTCCGGCGGCACCATACCTTGTTCATCAACCGGGATCGCCGAAAAGTTAACCGCATTGATGCGCAGAATATTTTTGATTCCCCAGTAGCCCGGCTCCTCAATCCAGGCGTTATCCCCCGGGTTGCATAGCGTCCGGGTCACCAGATCCAGCGCCTGGTGAATACCTTCAGTAATCAGAATTTGCGCCGGTGAACACCGTACCCCGCGTGCGGTGCGCAGATAGTCTGCCAGCGCTTCTTTCAGCTCAGTCACGCCGCCTGCGGCATCGTAAGTGAGAAACTCCGGGCGCAAGCGCCTCGCCAGCCGATCCTGAATTTTTTTGAGCACCCGGTGAGGGAAATGCTCCACATCAGGCACGCCTGGAATAAATGCGCCCCATTGACGGGGGCTGGCGCTGGCATGACCCAGCAGCTCAAGGCAGCGGGCAGATAAGCGGGTGTGATCCTCCAGTGTGGCGGCAACGGGCTCTTTGTGGGGACGCAGGTCGAGATTGTCCAGCACGCTGTCGGTGACAAATGTGCCGCTGCTGGTGCGCGCGGAAATATAACCTTCGGCCTGCAATTGCTCGTAAACCCGCAGGACGGTATTGCGCGATAGCGTCAGTTCGCCTGCCAGGTCACGCGACGGAGGCATTCGGGTAGCCGGTTTCAGGCTACCTTCGAGGATGCAACTGCAGATGGCGGCATACAGGCGACGATGCAGCTTTTCATCGGTCTGCTGGCTAAATGCCTGCTTGATCACATCTCCGGCAAGTGAACGCATTTGGATCCTTAAAATAAAACGATTTGGCTCTCGATTAAAGTACCAGATGGCGTCTAAATTTAAAGGGTAATTCAACCTAAATGTATTAATGGACAAGGTGTAGAGAATGAACAATAAAAACCTGCAACAACGTCGTCTGGATGCCACCCCGCGTGGCGTGGGTGTAATGTGTGATTTTTATGCCCAGTCAGCAGAAAACAGCACAATTACCGATATCGAAGGCAATCAGTACATCGATTTTGCCGCCGGGATTGCCGTGCTGAACACCGGACACCGTCATCCTCGCCTGGTGCAGGCAGTCGAAGCGCAACTGCAGGCTTTTACCCATACGGCTTATCAGATTGTCCCGTACGAAAGCTATGTGTCTTTGGCGGAGAAAATCAACGCCGTTGCGCCAATCGACGGCAAGCGCAAAACCACATTCTTCACCACCGGGGCTGAAGCGGTCGAAAATGCGGTGAAAATTGCGCGCGCACATACCGGCCGTCCTGGCGTTATTGCTTTTGGCGGCGGTTTTCATGGGCGTACCTACATGACGATGGCGTTAACCGGCAAGGTGGCGCCGTATAAAAAAGGGTTCGGCCCGTTCCCTGGCTCCGTTTACCACGCACCGTATCCTTGCGAGTTGCAGGGGATTTCTACGGCGGACTCCATCAAAGCGATTGAGCGCCTGTTTAAAGCCGATATCGATCCCACCCAGGTCGCGGCGATTATTTTCGAACCCGTCCAGGGCGAAGGGGGCTTCGTGGTGGCGCCGCCGGAGTTTGTGGCTGCCATCCGCCGTATTTGCGACGAGCATGGCATCGTGATGATTGCCGATGAGGTGCAAAGCGGGTTTGCCCGTACAGGCCAGTTGTTTGCGATGGACCACTACGCTGACAAAGCTGACCTGATGACTATGGCAAAAAGCCTTGCAGGCGGCATGCCGCTGTCTGGCGTCGTGGGCAAAGCTGAAATTATGGATGCGCCTGCGCCGGGTGGTCTGGGCGGAACCTACGCCGGAAACCCGCTGTCAATTGCGGCAGCTCATGCGGTGCTGGATATTATTCGTGATGAACAGCTGTGCCAGCGTGCGGCAGCTCTTGGCGAACAACTGCGCGCCACTCTGACTGACGCGCAAACCGGGTGTCCTGAACTGGCCGAAGTGCGCGGCTTAGGCTCTATGATCGCCGCTGAATTCTGTGATGCAGCGACGGGAGAACCCAACGCAGCCGCCGCACAACGCGTGCAGAAGAAAGCCCTTGAGCAAGGATTACTGCTGCTGACCTGTGGTCAGTATGGCAACGTTATTCGTTTCCTTTATCCGCTGACGATCCCGCAGGATCAGTTCGTCAAAGCGCTCGATATCATTAAAGCGGCAACCAAATAATCCGTTAGTCCTAGTGTTACCCACAGCCGACGGTGGTCATCACCGTCGGCTTTTTTGTCGGCATAAATTGATCTTCCTCGTGTGTCGTGCGGTGTTTATCGCGAATGGGTTGCCTGTTATATCGTTATATAATTTAATACACATCGTTTTTACTCCGCTATCCAGATGGTATCCCATGTTAACTTTCCGCTCTTTTGTGCTGGTATGCGCCAGCATGTTGTTTACGTTTTCTGCCCAGGCCGACCGTACGATCACCGACCAGCTTGGTCGTCAGGTCACGATTCCGGACCACGTCGACAAAGTGGTCGTGCTGCAACACCAGACGCTGAATATTCTGGTCCAGCTTAATGCTCAGCAGGACATTATTGGCGTGATGTCGAGCTGGAAAAAACAGCTCGGGCCTGAGTTTGCGCGCTTTATGCCGACAATTGCCACATTGCCGACGCCGGGCGATCTCACCAGCGTGAATATTGAAAGCCTACTGGCGATTCATCCGCAGGTGGTTTTTGTCGCCAACTATGCGCCAGCGGAGATGATCCAGCAGATTCAGAACGCCGGTATTCCGGTCGTGGCAATCTCATTGCGCAAGGATGCAGCCGGGCAACAGAATAAAATGAACCCGACCATGGCCGATGAAGAGCAGGTCTACAACGAAGGGTTAAAGCAGGGGATTCGCCTGATTGCGGACGTCGTGGGGCGCAAACCGCAAGCTGAGACGTTAATCGACTACGTTTTTGCGGCGCGGGCAAAATTCAATGCGCCGGTCGCAAAAATCCCGGATGCGCAAAAAGTCCGTATTTATATGGCTAACCCCGACCTGATGACTTACGGCTCCGGGAAGTACACGGGACTCATGATGCAGCACGCGGGTGGTCTAAACGTGGCGGCTGCCAGTGTGAAAGGCGCCCGTCAGGTTGCGCTGGAACAGGTATTGGCGTGGAACCCGCAGGTAATTTTTGTTCAGGATCGCTACCCGCAGGTGGTAACGGAGATCCAAAACGATCCTAACTGGCAGGGGATTGATGCGGTAAAAAATCATCGCGTCTGGTTGATGCCTGAGTACGCCAAAGCCTGGGGCTATCCGATGCCAGAAGCGTTGGCGATTGGTGAGCTGTGGATGGCCAAAAAACTGTACCCGGACGCCTATAAAGACGTGGATGTTGATGCGCAGGCGCAAGACTACTATCAGCGTTTTTATCGTGTGAACTGGCAGCCTGATGCAGTTAAGTAAGCGCATTTTACTCCAGCAACCACTCTTAATCGCAACGGTCCTGTTGCTGGGCCTTGGTTCGTTGTGCCTCGGACAATATCCGCTGTCGTTAAGCGAAGTCTTTTATCACCTGATGCACTATAGCGACGCTGAAGGGATTGCCGGTCAGGTTATCTGGACTGTCAGGCTACCGCGAATTCTGATGGCGCTGCTGGCGGGTGGTGCGTTGGGGTTATGTGGCGCGACGCTGCAAGGGGTATTTCATAATCCGCTGGTCGACCCGCATATTATTGGCGTGACGTCCGGGGCCGCTTTTGGCGGAACGCTGGCTATTCTGCTCGGCCTGTCGCCGTGGTTGATGATGGGTTCAACGTTTTTCTTCGGTCTGACGGCGCTGGTCCTGGTGTATGCCATTGCTGCGCTGCAGGGGCTGGAGAATACGCTGGTGCTGATCCTGTCGGGTATCATTTTGAGTGGTTTTTTTGCCGCGCTGGTGAGCCTGATTCAGTATCAGGCTGATACCGAAGAAACGTTACCCAATATCGTGTTCTGGCTGCTCGGCAGCTTTGCGACGGCTAACTGGCATAAAGTTCTGCTGTTGGCGATTCCAGTCGGTATCGCTGCGACAGTTTTGTATCAGCTACGCTGGCGGATAAACCTGTTATCACTCAAAGATAAAGATGCCCGTTCGCTAGGCGTCGCGGTGGTTCCTCTGCGACGCAGCGTTTTGCTGTGCTGCGCTTTTTTAGTCGCCGCTCAGGTAGCGGTCAGCGGCAGTATCGCCTGGGTTGGGTTGGTTATTCCGCATCTGGCGCGTTTGCTGGTGGGGGTTGATCATCGGCGTCTACTGCCGTGCGCCTTCTGGATGGGAGGCGGTTTTATGATTGTGGTGGATGATATTGCCCGTACCCTGATGCACGCGGAGATACCGCTTGGGATCATCACCGCATTATTCGGCGCGCCGCTGTTTGCTTTTTTACTCATCCGCTCCAGCCGCCGGGAGACATCATGAAACCTGCCGCATTGCGTGTAAATACGCTTACCTATGGGTATCGCGCGCCGCTATTTGAGCCGCTTACATTCAGTTGCCAGAAAGGTGAGATCTGGGCTGTGCTGGGACGTAACGGTCTGGGTAAAAGTACGCTGCTCGATACGCTAACCGGCACGCTACCAGCTTTGGACGGCAGCATTGAAATTGACGGCGGGATAGGGATTGTGGCGCAGCATTGCCACCTGCCATTTCCTTATACGGTGAGCGACGTGGTGCTGATGGGGCGGGCACAGCACGTGAAGCTTTTTGCGCAACCCAGCCAGCAGGATCAACTAAGAGCGACCCAGGCGCTGGAGCAGTTAAATATTGCCCAGCTTGCTTCCCACTCGTTTAGCTCACTTTCCGGGGGGCAACAGCAACTGGTGATGATAGCCCGGGCGCTGGTGACGGAGTGTCAAACGCTGCTGCTTGATGAACCGTGCTCCGCGCTGGATCTCGCCAATCAGCAGGTGGTGCTTCAGCTCATCAGCGATCTGGCCCATCTACAGGGATGCAGCATTCTTTTTTCGAGCCACGATCCGCTGCATGCGTTACAAATAGCCACCCATACTTTGCTGCTGCTCCCCGAAGGAAAATGGCGGGCAGGGCCAACGGACAGCATTGTGACGGAAGAGAATCTGTTCCAGGCCTATGGCTTACCGCTGCGAAAACTCAGTGTAGAGAACCACCCGACGCCGTTTATCGCACCGCTGTTTACTATTCGTCGTTAAGAGGTAAGAACCCGGCGGCGGTAAGAAACGCCTGACCGCCGTTGGAGAGCATGAATTTAACCAGCGCCATCACCTCGTTGGATGCGTCGAGCACCGCCAGTTGGTATTCGCAGCGAATATTGTGCTCATCAGGGATAGCTACATAATGCACGTCGGGTTGGGCGTGCAGCGTTTTCGCGTAATGCGCGTAGCCGATAAACAGATCGGCCAGTCCCTGGCGAAGGATCCAGGCGCTCGCTAGTTCACCAGACGGGATTTTCACCGTATCACGCCCACCAACCAGCGGGATGGCGCGCGCCCGAAGCTGTTGTCCGAGTCCTGGCTCCAGTACATCCATATTGTCGAAAAATGCCCAGGTATAGTCTCCGGAAGGGTCGCAGCCGGGCGTGGATGTACCTATTCGTAGCGTTGGGTCGCGGAGCAAATCCAGCCAGGCGCCGTTTCGGTTGCTGACCAGACTCAGTTGATTCCAGCTAAAGGTTTGCGTGAGGACAGCTTTTTGCAAAGCCAGCAGGCGTTGCGGGTGCTCCCGATTGGCTGAGGCAAAGAGCGCACACGGTTCACCGGCTTCAATACGCTCGCGTAATAAACCGGCCGGACCATATTCCACCTTCACGTCTATTCCGCTATGGCGCGAGAACTGGCTTATCAAAGGGGCAAATGCCAGGCGTAAACTGCCCGCGGCAAACAGAATAATGGAAGAGGGCATGGTATCCGATCTCTGACGAAAAAGGGTTTGCGAAGAGGATAAATGATACGCGCTGAGCATAGCGTTTAGAAGGTTTTGGCCTATCGCTTTGTGCCAGCATCATACGGAGTAATGATTAAGCTTAAGGTTACGAACAGGAGACAATAAAAAGAAATTATGAGGTGTAACGAAGGGAAATAGCACCAAATCATAGAAATAATTTGGTGCGTCCGAGTGGACTCGAACCACCGACCCCCACCATGTCAAGGTGGTGCTCTAACCAACTGAGCTACGGACGCAAGATGGTGCGTTCAATTGGACTCGAACCAACGACCCCCACCATGTCAAGGTGGTGCTCTAACCAACTGAGCTATGAACGCAACGTTGTAGGTGACAACGGGGACGAATATTAGCGGCACAGACCGAATGAGGCAAGAGGGAAATAGCATTTTTCTTCCTGAACTCACGCGATTGCAGAGTAATTAAGCAAGTTGATTATATTTTGTTGATTTTGCAGCGTGTTTTTTATTCAGACAGTGCGCTGGGGCATAATGGGGACGGTTTGAATGACAGGTGCGCTCAGACTTTAAGCGCAGCAAGGATCGCGGTTTCTATTTTCTCAGGGGTAGTGAACGGCGCAAAACGCTTGAGCGGTTTGCCGTCACGCCCGATGAGGAACTTAGTGAAATTCCACTTGATACGCCCACCCAGCACGCCGGGTAATTCGTTTTTCAGGTAACGAAACACCGGATGCGTAGCCGCACCGTTGACTTCCACTTTCTCAAATATCGGGAAGCTCACACCGTAGTTGATGTGACAGGTTTGCGAGATGTCGTCGGCCCCGCCGGGCTCCTGATTACCGAACTGGTTGCAGGGGAAACCAAGCACCACCAGACCCTGCGCGGCGTACTTCTTGTAAAGCGCTTCGAGGCCTGCATATTGCGGCGTGAAGCCACAATGGCTGGCAGTATTGACCACCAGAACCAGTTTGCCAGCATAGTCGGCCATAGAGACGGGCTCACCATGCAGACGGGTGGCTGTAAGTTGATAAAAGGTGATCATGCCGGAATCCTCAAATAAGATCGCATTACTCATTTTATTATGGTCGCAACTGTCTGATTAATAAACTGACCGTTAAAGTGATGCCGATTTATTATTTTGTCGGGTTATCGCTAATTTTTTTAAACGCGTCACCCCAGCAGCATCGTTAGGTGACGACTAAAAATGGGGGACGTGACGTTGTGGGCGATTGTCACTGGGACAAACACGTAACAGATATAAAAAAATCCACGCCTGGCGTGGATTTAGAGAGAGTGTGAGAGCAGGGGATTAACGTTCGTGCCTTGCCATTAGCAGTGCCAGGTCGACGAGGCGATTAGAGAATCCCCATTCGTTGTCGTACCACGCCAGAATTTTGACCATATTGCCGCCAATCACCAGCGTTGACAGGCCGTCGATGATGGATGAGCGCGGGTCACCCTGGTAATCGCTTGAGACAAGCGGTTCATCGCTGTAGCCGAGGATCCCTTTCAGTGGCCCTGTCGCGGCGGCGTCACGAAACGCATTATTGACCTCCTCTGCTGTAACATCCCGCTCAAGCGTTACGGTCAGGTCGACAATGGAGACCACCGGAACCGGTACGCGCAGCGAGTAACCGGTTAAGCGACCATCCAGCTCCGGGATGACTTTGCCAAGCGCCTTCGCGGCACCGCTGGAGTAGGGCACAATCGACAATGCAGCGGCGCGGGCACCACGAAGATCTTTTTCCGGCTGGTCGTGCAGCGCCTGGCTGTTGGTATAGGCGTGGGTGGTATTCATCAAACCATGCTTAATGCCGAAATGTTGGTGCAAAACCTGTGCGGCAGGTGCCAGACCGTTAGTGGTGCAGCTACCGTTGCTGACGACAAAGTGTTTATCCGCAGAGTAGAGGTGATCGTTAACGCCCATCACGATGGTTAAATCATCGTTCTTACCAGGGGCGGAGATAATCACTCGTTTTGCGCCACCGCTGTGGATATGCACCGCCGCCTTGTCACGTTCAGTGAAGAAGCCGGTTGCTTCAATGACAATATCGACTTCACGCTGACGCCATGGGATGTTGGCTGGGTCGCGTTCGCTGAACACGGTGATGGATTTACCGTTAACCACCAACAGCCCCTCACCGGCGGTGACGTCGGCGTCGAGTTTACCGAGCAGCGAGTCGTATTTCAGCAGATGCGCCAGCGTTTTACTGTCTGTCAGATCGTTGATTGCCACGATCTGAATCTCCGGGTTACCCAGTGCAGCACGCAATACGTTACGTCCGATACGGCCAAAACCGTTAATACCGACCTTTACCATGATGAACTCCTTATCTGTTGTCTCTGGAGTCAATTTAGGCCGGTCACGAGTTGGCGTAAATGACAAAAAAGGATCACTTTACGCCATTTTACGACAATGAAAGCGTTGGCGATATTCACCAGGCGTCAGGTGAAGCTGTTTTTCAAACAGCCGTCGCAGGTTAATGCTGCTGCCAAATCCTGTTTGTTCGGCGATACGCTCCAGTGTCTCGTTGGTCTGCTCCAGACGCTGTCGGGCAGCGGCCAGACGGGCTTCGGCCACGTAGCGTGCCGGTGATACGCCCGTTTCTCGGGTAAACACGCGGGTGAAATTACGCGGACTCATGGCGACTTTTTCCGCCAGTTTATCCACACTGAGATCGGCGGTGAGGTTCTCAAGCAGCCAGGCGAGCAGATCGTTAATCGGGCCCAGGGTGCTGGTCTGCTGAAGGTTGTAGCGGCTAAACTGGAGTTGTCCCCCGGGACGGCGCAGGTACATGACGAAATCCTGAGCGACGTCGCGCGCCAGACTGAAGCCGTAATCCTCTTCAACTAACGCTAACGTCAGGTCAAAGCCGGAACTGACGCCACCTGATGTCCAGATGTGTTCGTCCTGAATATAGAGCGGACCGCTTTCGACGCGCACCTTAGGGAATTCTGCCTGCATGGTTTCCAGTAGCTTCCAGTGGGTGGTGGCTCGTCTGCCGTCCAGCAGCCCGGTTTCTGCCAGCAGCATCGCGCCGCCGCAAATGGATGCAATGCGGCGGGCGTGGGGAGCGGCAAGGCGTAGCCAGTCAACCACCGCAATCCCTTCCTGCGGGTTTTGACCTCTGCCAGTGATGATGATGGTATCGAGAGGTTCGCGAGGATCTATCTCATGCAGGCGGTGATCTGCCAGTAGATTTAGGCCGGACTGACCATGGATCACCTGATGCGGTTGCGTTGTCGCTAACTGAACCTGGTAACACGTCTCCGTAGCGCCTTTGGGATGCAGGCGGTTGGCCTGCATCAGAATGTCGGCAATACCGGCGGACTCAAACAGCATACCGCCATCGGGAACAATAATGAGTATCTTCTTCATGTCCTGAAAAGTAATCTTTTTACACAATAAGTCAATATTACATACTCAACTGGAAAAAGCCTTACCCGTGGCGCAGCGACATTACCGCCACTGGTCGATGGTTTGATGTTGACTCAACGGCGTTGCCTGAGCATCTCCCTTGATTAAGAATAGCGTTGCATTGACCCATTAAACTCACCGCGAGGAGCTGACGCTCCGCTGCACCAAAAATGGACTTGTTCTACAAGTCACTCTCCTGACGAGGTCTTATGAAAATCAGAAGGTTTAGTAATGGAGATGAAATTTCGTTGTTCAGCGTCTTTTTATCTTCTGTACATACCCTCGCATCACATTACTACACACAGGAACAAATAGATGCGTGGGCCCCAACGGATATCGACCCGGAACAATGGGCCAATCATATGAAGGAATTACGCCCCTTTGTTGTTGAAGTGGATGGTGAAATAGCTGGATATGCAGATGTTCAGCCAAATGGGTACATTGACCATTTCTTTGTCTCGGGAACCTACCCGAGACAGGGAGTAGGGACACTACTGATGAATCGCATTCATGAAGAAGCCAGACAACGTGGAATTGGCGAACTGACTTCAAATGTCAGTAAGGCTGCGGAGGCGTTCTTTCAACGACACGGTTTTCATGTTGTGGAACGTGGGTTTCCTGCCTGTCGCGGAGTGACATTACAAAATGCACTGATGCGAAAATATTTGGTGAAAAAATAGAAGATAACTGGGCTAAAGGTCCGCGATCAGCGAGGGCGGACACTCGGCTCTCTGCCCTATGCCATGACAGAGAGCACGCCAGAAATGAATGGATAGTTCTAGTTTGCTTTGCTGTTTTGACGGGATGTGACAGTCGTCATTGCTGCCGCCGTCAGAAGTAAGAAACCACTCAAGCCAAAAGTACTGCGCCATCCCAGAGTGTCGAATACCAACCCACCTGCCGTTGAACCCAGTGCAATTGATAGCTGGATCACCGCAACCATTAAGCCACCACCCGCCTCTGCATCTTCGGGTAGTGCCCGCGCTATCCATGTCCACCATCCCGTTGGCGCAGCCGTTGCTAGTAGTCCCCACAGGCTGAGCAATACGGCAACAGCCCAGATGCTGTGTCCAACCAGCAGTAACGCCCCGGCAGTCGCTGCCATAAGCAGGGGGATCATGATTAAAGTTTTATAAAAACATGTGTTCAGGAATATTGATACGGCCAGTGTGCCGACAAAACCCGCCACGCCTATTGCGAGCAAAATCAGAGAGAGACCAGAAGGGCCTACGCGGGTTACGGTTTCAAGAAAGGGGCGCACGTAGGTAAATAAGGCAAACTGCCCCATGAAGAAGAGCCCGCAGGCCAGAAGTCCCGCAGGGACAATGGTGATGCGGAACAGACGATGCATAGATCTCTGGGATTTTTGTTTTTTATCGCTTTCCATCGATGGCAGGCTGACCCACTGCCAGATGAACGCGGCTATAGCCAGGGGAACGAGGCATAAAAATGCCCCTCGCCAGCCCACGGTCGTCCCCAGATAGCTGCCAAGCGGTGCCGCTACAACGGTAGCCAGCGCGTTCCCACCGTTAAAAATCGCCAGCGCGCGGGGAACCTGATGCTGCGGAACGAGCCGAATGGCGGTTGCAGCAGACATGGACCAGAATCCACCAATGACCACCCCAAGCAGGGCCCTCCCCAGCATATAAACCGGATAGCTGGGTGCCAGGGCGACGACTATCCCCGATATGGCCATTAAAACCGTCAGCCCCTGCAGGAGATGTTTTCGGTTCAGATCTCCGGCAATATGGGAGATAGTCAGGCTGGTAATGACCGCCAGCGCGCCAGAGATTGCAATTCCCTGGCCAGCCAGGCCTTCGGTAATGTGTAAATCACTGGCAATAAGCGTAAGCAGGCTGACCGGCATAAACTCGGAAGCGATCACCACAAACACGCACAGCGTCATGGCAAACACGCCCCCCCAATGCGCATGCTTTTTTTCGTAATGCGGTTTTAGTCTTACTGTGGACATTATCAGATCTCTTAATATCGAATCGGCCAGGTTCAGGCGCAGTCCGGACAGACGTCATTCAGGAAATCACGTCAAAACATGGATGAAAATGATCTGCAGGCGATTTACAGCCGCCTGCAAATATCAGGCGGCTTGGGGCGGTTATCTTAGGTTGGTATTGAAAAACTGCTCAAATTTAGCAAACGGAATCTTACCCGCAACGTTGTCGTACAGATCAACATGATTTGCCCCCGGCACAATCACCAGCTCTTTCTCATTGCTGCCGATCGTCCTAAAGGCATCTTCAGCAAAATAGCGTGAATGGGCTTTTTCGCCGGTCACGATAAGCGTGGGGATAGTGACTTCATTGGCGTAGCTCAGCAGCGGCATATTCATAAATGACAGCGGCATCGTCGCATTCCAGGCCCCAGTTGAGTTGACCGAACGCGCATGGAAACCACGCGGCATGCGATAATAATCAAAGAATTCTTTCAGAACCGGATTAGGATTTGCGGGTAACGTTTCTTGCAGAATACGTTTCGACGTACTGACGTTCCCCTTTTCATCAACATAAATGTCATGCCCGCCGGGCGCGAAAGCTCCGTTCTTCGCATCTTCCCAGCGCTGTGCGTTCAGATACTGTAATACGGCGCGACGATCCGCAGTGGTATAACGGTCTTTACCATCACCTACGCCATGCCCCATCGCACGGCTCATGTCATACATCACGCTGGCCGCCACCGCTTTCACGCGGGTATCCATCGCGGCGTCGTTTAAGGCCATCCCGCCCCATCCGCAGATACCCAGTAATCCGATACGATTTCGATCAACCTCATTTTGCAGGCCAAGGAAATCAACAGCCGCGCTGAAATCCTCGGTGTTGATATCCGGAGAGGCAACGTTACGCGGATAGCCACCGCTTTCCCCCGTATATGAAGGGTCAAAAGCCAGGGTAACAAATCCCTGCTCAGCCAACGTCTGCGCATACAGACCGCTGGACTGCTCTTTCACCGCGCCGAAAGGCCCGCTGATGGCAATGGCCGCCAGTTTGCGCTCGCCGCGATCCTTTGGAATGTAGAGATCACCGACCAGGGTGATCCCGAAGCGGTTCTGAAAGGTCACTTTACGGTGATTAACTTTCGTACTTTTAGCGAAGGTTTTATCCCATGTCTCGACCAGTGAAACTGGCGCGTTCGGATTGGTTGTATTGGCATAACTCATCGTTGTAACTCCACTTAATGATGCGCAGAGCAGCATGGCTGGTATCGCGGCTGTCAGTTTTTTGGTGAAGGCAGTCATCAAAATCCCCTCATAAAACGTGATAGATACAGGTTTCATACGGACAACACTGCTGTGCTTTGTTGCAATGCGAGCATTATAGTGAGCAGTAATAGTGCTTATTAGAGGGGTAAAATTGCTAGAATTAATACCATATTGTTCTAAATAGTGATGCGATAGCGAGGGAAACGTGATGGCGAAACGGGAAAACTATAATGATTTATACCTGTTCATGCAGGTGGTGCGGGAAGGGAGTTTTACCGCTGCGGCGCAACGACTCGGCCTGGCACAATCAGGTATAAGCCGTTCCGTACGCGAACTTGAAGAAAGACTGGGCGTTCAGCTTCTGGCTCGCACTACGCGTAGGCTATCGCTCACCCATGCCGGCGAACAACTCTACCGGACTATTGAGTCAGGATTCGACGCTTTAGATATGGGGCTTGCCACGCTGGCCCATTATCGCCAGTCCCCGTCAGGTACGGTACGGATTAATGCCAGTCAGCACGCTATTGATAAACTGCTCCTGCCAAAGCTTGCGGTGTTTAAGCAACGCTATCCTGACATCCGGCTGGAACTCATCAGCGAAAGTCGGTTTGTCGATATTATTGCGGAAAGATTCGATGCCGGTGTACGTCTCGGACCGGAAGTTGGCGGTGGCATGATAGCGGTCCGTATTTCCCCCGACATGGAGATGGCCATTGTTGGTACGCCAGAACACTTTCGCCGCTATGGCTTTCCACAAGTCCCGGCAGATTTGGCGGTTCATCCCTGCATCGCTTATCAATTTGGCGATGGAAGCCTCTATACATGGGAGCTTCAACAGGATGGTAAAAAAATAACTCATCAGCCGCAGGGACAATGGGCTTTTGCTGACAGTTATATGGAAGCCAAAGCCGCAAGACTGGGGCTGGGGCTGGCTTATGTTCCGGAAGAACTGGTGTCCGATGATTTAGAAGAGGGTTCGCTCATCAGAGTTTTACAACGCTACAGTCAACGCCTGGAAGGTTCATTTCTCTATTATCCGCACCGCAATGTGTCTCCCGCTCTGCGAGCAGTTATCGATACACTGAGAATTTATGAATGAAGGCCAGGCTGCACACGTGTCAGGGTAACTGATCTGAGCGAGGAGCGGGCCTTATATACACATCCCCATTAACTTGAGTATGCTCCTCTGTGAATTTGTTTCGAAAATGATGTCGCTGATGTGCTTCATTCCCTGCTTTTTATAGAATTTTTGAGCACGTTCATTTTGTTCAAGAACCTCCAGCCATAAATATTTTTTCCCCTGACTTCGGGCAAGATCTATGACTTTATTAAACATTAGTTGACCGTAATGCTGATTCGTTTTGGTTGGGGCAAGGTAGAGTTTATTAAGTAAAACACCGCTGATGTCTGTATTCGGGATAGTTGCTTGCCATGTCAGCTTCACAAAACCAATCGGCTGCTCGATTTCAACTATATACCAGCTAATGTTTTTATCATTAATACTCTGCTCAATAACAGGAAGTGAATATTCACCCTCCAAATAATTATCAAATTCTGATTCTGACTTCCACATATGCTTAAAGTGCGCAGTATAGAAGCGGTAGCCAAGCTCATTTAGTAATCCCGAATCGGCTAATGTTGCTTGTCGTATGATTAAAGACATGGGATAGGCCCTTACTTTATGAGAGAAAAATGATCTTAAATTTGTAATATATACGGCCTGTTAAGTCTATATGTCCGTTGTGACTGTCTTACCCTCAAACTTTGAATACGCAATCTAAGGTCTGAAGTTGGTGGAGCTCGACCATTAAGTTATTTTTTATCGATGTTAGCTTCTGGCTCGAAGCAGACAGGCCAACTGATTGCCTGGTCTGCTTTGAGCGAAAATGAAAAGACATCTTCGAACTTGCGGCTGTTCATTCAGGATTTTACAAACAAGCTCATTATTCCCACTGCCAGGGCGCTATAGAAAAGCAACTGATACAGATTCGTCGGCACTTCTGTCCATTTTCTAACGATGCCCAGCGCGACCACGACCAGCGCAGCCGGGTAAATGGCGCACAGCACGGGAACCGCCATTGCGGTGAGGGAATTCAGTCCCAGCACGGCAAGTGCTGCTGACACCATCAGGGAGAGCGTCACCAGCAGCCCATAAGACGCACCGGTCGTCTGGTTGAAATAGCGCGCCGTTCCGGTCGTCAGACCAATGGCCGTGACCAGACAGGCGAGGGTAATGATCGCCGCCAACAACACCCGGCCATAAACGCCAAAAACAGTCTCGACATAGGCGCTCATCACCTGCATACCGTTCGTTGCGCCCCGCACCGGGCTGTGGGACCCCATCGACAGATAGCAGATATAAATCACGGCCAGACCTGCAGCGGCAATAAAGGCTGCGGCGGTGGAATGGGTGAAGATGCCCCGCGGATGGTGGATCCCGCGCTGCTTAAGCGTGTGGGTGATAATGGCGCCAAAGCACAGCGCACTGATCACATCCAGGGTCTGATAACCGTTGACAAACCCTGTATCGAATGCGTGAGTTTGATACGCGGTTGTGGCGGTCGTGAGGTCACCAATCGGATGTAACCAGGCACATATGCCGATAAAAATCAGGGCACTAATTTTAATGGGCGAAAGGAAGAAACCGACGATTTCCAGCAGTTTTCCGGGTTTAGCCAGCGTCGCGCCAGCAAGGCCAAAGAACGCGGCGGAAAATATAATCTTCTGCATCAGGGAACTAGCTGCGCCATCGGTGATGACCTCGTAGCTAATCGTCGCGGTGCGTGGCGTACCAAATAAAACCCCCAGCGTTAAAAAGCAAATGCCAATAAAAATCAGGCTCGGCCATTTGCCTAAGGGTTTCGTTAATTCCGCGATATCACCGCCATTAATGGCAAGGGAAATAATCGCCAGCGCCGGGAACAGAACCGCTGTGATGATAAAGCCAAAGCCTGCATTAAAGGCGTTTGCGCCAGCCTGCATGCCGACCAGCGGCGGGAATATAATATTGCCTGCACCCAAAAAAAGCGCAAGGGTCATCCCGCCAAGAGCCATTGTCTCTGGCAATGAAAGTCTGGTGTTTGCTGTCATTATTAACTCTTATTTTATATAAACATCATGCTTTGGAAGGCGTGGTCATTATATGCCTGGTTACCGTTCCGGTCATACATCGTCATTACAACTGGAATATTCCTTCGATGGTCATACGAGCGAAGCCATGCAATTCCACGCGCCCGTCATCCCGAACCACGCAGCGCAACGCCCCTTTACGCTTCCCGCCTTGTTGAGCGGTCAGGACATTTTTACCCGTACGCGCCGCCCAGAACGGGGCGAGGAAAGTGTGTGCCGACCCGGTGACGGGATCTTCGTTCACGCCGACCTGCGGGCCGAACCAACGGGACACAAAATCAAACTGGTTATCAGCGGCGGTCACGATCACGCCGCGGGTGTCGAATACCGCCAGCTTGTTGAAGTCAGGATTAAGCCCGTCGATGATGGTTTTGTCATCGACCAGTACAATCAGATCGTCCGATTTCCACACCCCGATAACACCGTCGGTAATGCCGAGGGCTGCCAGCAGCCCATCAGGAGTATCAATCTTTATGGCCGATTTAGCCGGGAAGTCCATGCAGAGTTCGTCCCCGTTCTTACTCACCGTCAACAGGCCGCTGCGGGTGTGGAAGCTGATAGTTTCTTGTTGGTAGCCAAGCTTGTTGAACAGCACCCAGGATGCAGCGAGAGTGGCATGACCGCACAAATCCACTTCAACCGCAGGCGTACACCAGCGCAGTTGATAACCCTCCTCGAACGGCACAAAAAACGCGGTTTCAGAAAGATTATTCTCCGTGGCGATGGCTTGCAGAACAGCGTCAGGCAGCCACGCAGTTAACGGACAAACGCCCGCCGGGTTGCCGCCAAAAGGTTGAGAGGTGAAAGCATCAACCTGATAAAAAGGAATTACTGTGGTGTCAGACTTTGTCATTTAATTTATCCAGATAGTTGTAAACGGTGTATCGGGTGACGCCCAGCGCTTTAGCGACATGATTAACGCTGCCTTTAATCTTGAAAAAGCCCTGAGCATGTATTTCAGAAATAACCCGTTTTCTGAAATCAATTTTATTTTCTGAACCCGTGGGTCTGAATTTCGAAATAACGTCATCCAGAGATTTATCCTGAATATCACCTAGCGGATTTTCCGGCGTTTCAGCCGCGGCGGCCGGATGGAGTAAATAGTCCAGGTCGCGTTTGAGTTTTGATACCACATCCATATCGACGTTAATGCAAAAAGCCACTAACGGCACGCCGTCCTTGCTGTAATAAATCGTCGATGCGCTATTCAACGTGGTGCCAGAGAGAGTGGTGGTGGTATATCCACTGAATACCTGACTGGGAACACGCTGCGAAGCATCCAGTAAACCTAAAAATCCCGTGTCATTTTCCGGGCCGGACAACAGCGCATCACCGGGTTTCCTGCCGCTGACGTGTCCATTAATGATGTTTATCACGGACGATTCGGGGCGGGTAAGGTCATGCAGAACCGCTTCTGTGTTTAAGGGAAGCGTGGTTCTCAATGCCTCAAGCGAAGCCGTCAAAATAGTGATTAAACGTTCACGTTCGTCTTTCATTTTGCTCTCTCCATCAGACAACGGCCTGGACTTCTATTTCGACGTCTAAATCAAATGCAAGGTGGCTGGTGACGACGCTCCTTGCGGGGAAACCTTCCGGGAAGAACGCGCTGTAAGCAACATTGAATTCGCTAAAGTGCTCCATGCTGCTTAACCAAACCTGGACTTTCACAATGTGGTTCAGCGTCGTATGCGCCCGCGCCAGAGTTTCCCGGATGGCGTGCATGATATGCCGGGTCTGCTGGGTGACAGATCCATACAACGGTTCACCTTCGGGGCTCATGGCGACATGGCCTGAAAGAAAAACAAACCCGTTCACCTGCACGGCGTCTGAAAAGGGAAAAGGCTTGGTCGTGGGGTAGCGTACGATAGACATGTGTCAGATTTGCCCTAAAGAAAGTGTAGTAGCACAGTAGCATGACTTTATTTTTAATTAAACAAAATTATTATTTTAAACATTTGTTGATTTTGTGGTTTTCATGCATCGCCACTAGCTGAGCATCGACAGATGCTTTGTTGACGGGAGGGGACATGTTCTGACCCGCGTTTAAGTTCTGTAAGGACAAGCTCGTCTGTTTCTGGTACTGAACGGATAAGCTAACTGAGCGAATGTCCGTTGTGGGCGAGGAGCGGAAGTTAGTCTCGTAAGCACAAAAGCAGTCAGTCGGAAGCTCTATAAAAGTGAATGATTCGTTTTGCAGGGATACTTACACCGCCAGTTAGTTTGAAAATGGTGCAATTTCTCAACACAGGGTTTACCCAGATAGCTATGTCACCACCTCCTATTTTTGAAGGCAACGACTATTACAGCGTCTCTGAAGAATTTTTTAGCAAATTACCAGCTGATCTAAGAGCGCCTTTTGAACAAATAATGAAGAAAGGGGCGGAGATTATTAGCGGTTGCGATAAAGAGATTGAAAGTCTGATTAGACTTATAAAGGTAATACCTACTACAACAAGCCTTAGTTACATTTATCGTCGGCTTCGTACGACCAAGTTTGAAATCACTACTGAATCGATGATGGAACAGGAGATGTTAACAACCGCTTTTGTGGTCAGCTACGCACGTTTGTTCGCCAAAAGCAATGGCACTTGCGTTCTCCAGCGGAATGATCTCCCTGTCCACCTACGGGCTGTTCATGATGAGCTGTATAAAATTCGCAACGAACGTTATGCTCATAACGGAGGTCATAACCCCCTACAGCGGCCTCGTCGGCTTACTGGTTTTAGCGCTATTACCTTCTATAACCTCTCTTTTGCGGTAGATAACTATTGCAGGGATCGTTTGGATGAGCAACATGCGTATAATATGGCTTGCCATCACAAAACTCGCATTCGCGTTAAGCGCCAGTGCCGCAAAGGACATTGATTCCACGCTCCCGGGAACCCAGGAGAGCATCAATAAATAAAATGGATAATCCAGAAGATGCGCCGCTGTAAATGCCATCATGACCGTCACACCCAGTCCAATAGCAATGAGCTGTATTGAAGACCAAAGATGACGCAAAAATGCAGTCAACGTAAACGCAATAAAATGATGCCCCAGTAATATGCCCATCAGGATCATACTGAACTGATTGAAAATATCGGGAAAAAACACAGTCTGAGATGACAAAGGGTGCAGGAGTGCTGCACAAAGCAACGACGTGATCATAAAGGGCGCAGGAAAGTGGAAGCGTTCAAGGCATTTGCCCAACACATAGCCCGCAAAGACAATACCCAATAGCCAGAGCACATTAGTCGTTGCAAACAATACAGGCGGCATGGCCATATGGGTTTGCGCACCGCCGGTAATATATCCGGCAAATAAGGTCAATGTGATGAGCCGTAGCGAGTGCGAAATGATAATTTTTTGCGGCGGCGTTTTAACATGGGACGCTAGCGCTAATACCGCTGCCATTGCCCCCGGAACGGCGCCCAATAACGCCTCTTCCTTACTCCAACGTAATCGGTGAATACACCACAAGTAGCATGCGGTGAATTGCAGGGATAAGCATACTAATAACAACACCAGTAAAAATGCGATATTTCCTTGCGCCCCAAAAGAAAAATCGCGAAATAAAAGACCAATTGACGTACCAAGAGAGAGTTGAATCACCGTCAGGCTGCCCGGCAGTACTGGCACAGAAAGACCGGTACGTTTTAACACCAGCACGGTAATAAGTGGGCCAAACATCATACCTAACGGAACGTTGCAATAGGTAAAACCCAACCCAGCCAGGATACAAAGAGCAAAACCTAACAATAATTTCATACACCTTTCTCCTGGCTACCGGGAGTGTTAAATACTCAGTGAACGGTTTCGTTAACCCAAAGGGTATTTTCAGCAACCCATTGGGTCAATGCATCAAGACGTTCGTGTATTTCCCGGCTGGACTCCGCTTGAACAATAGCACTCACGATCTCGCCATTTGTTAATTTCATCGCGTCATATTGGCGGCCGACGACACCTGTTGCCCGATATTTAACCACAAAAGGCAATGGACATTTTTCCGCAATAGAGAGGAGCGTGCCCTGTGCAGGCGGCACATTTAATTGGCCAACCCGTAAAACGGGTTGTCTTTGCGATAAATCCTGCGGATAGATTTCGCATAAACTGGCTTTAAGCCAGGTCATTCGAGGATCAAGACCAAAAGCGGCCCCTAATTCTTCATTGACAAAGCAGCCACCTAATCGGCAAGCAAGCTCGCCAAAAATAATGTTGTTATCTTTATCAACAAAAACTTCAAGGTGAAGCAATGCGTTTTCTTCCGTTGGAAAAACCTCTTCAGCAAGATATTTGGTGTAGGCAATCAGTTTACGATGCAGCGGCGTGTCATCTTCCATAACCAGACCTAATGTTTTCCCGGATAGAAAATCCAGGCAGGAGACGGTTGCACGAGATGCAGAAACAAATATTGCCTTTCCTTTTAAATACAACGCATTAATTTGATAAGCTTCGCCTTCGATAAATTTTTCAATGAGCAGATTGTGATACTCTGGCGGCTTAACCTGCGCCAGATATTTATAAAGCTGGCCTTCATTTTTAAGAACCACCACGCCCTGTGATCCACGCCCATCATTAGGTTTGATGACGCAGGGATATCCCTGTTCGGCAATGAATCGCGCCATCGCAGTCGCACTGTCGACGCGTGCCATAGCAGGAACCGCTAACTGATGAGACTGAACAAGCGATTTCATCATAAATTTATCACGGAAGAACATGGCCTTTTTTTCACGGTCGTGTGTCAAACCCAGACGATCGCTGATTCGCGCGGCCCTCAGAACATCGATTTCGGCGAGGTAAAAGATACCCGTTGCTTTATTGTCCTGGGCGTAGTGGTAAATATCCATTTCCACGAAGGGATTATCATTAAAGTTTTCATAAAAAAGGAAAGAAAAACCTGCCCCCATATGATCAAGAATATTATCGATCTGGCTTGCGCACGTTACAATCAGAACCGGGGCCACTGATTGCAATGACTGCCACTCTTCACGTGAGTGCTGAAAAATAATTTTTGGTGGACACAGCAAGATATTCATTGTTTTTCTCATTCAATATCAAATGTAATGACAAATACATCCCGATAACCTTTTCCTGGCAACAAAGGAACCACTGCCGCGGTATAATGCTGATAATTCACATCATTGAATATTACTGCATCGCCCGCATGCAGTTTGAACGTAGAGGCATCATTGCCCCCATCATGATTAGGAATAAGCGTGGTTTCTCCACCAGTCACATTCTCAATTTCGCTGCAATAGATTGCAATGTACTTAAAACCATCTTTATGAATACCCTCTGGAGCGGGATATCCAGGCCTTCGGTCATCTGTCGTTATTCTTATTTGATGAATGCCAATATTGTAAGTCGTGTCTGGAAGCAATGGCAAAAGCTTACGAAACACCAGATTCATCACTTCTTCAGCAACGTCTTGTTTTATTTCTGGGTATTTTCTTGCAATACCGCCAGCGTAATTGTTCAGTTTTTCCGCTTGAAAAAACTCACCCACTGCGCACAGATCAAAATACTTTTCACATCCGGCCCTGGCCTGCATGTAACTTCTGAACCGAAAAATACCATCTTCAGCCTTAAGCCATGGATCGGGTAGTAATTCATCAAAACTATTTTTGACTTTCGCTGAAGTCTTCCCCAGTCGAATATGATGATAGGCGTGCATAGATAACGTCCTTAATACGGTAGTTTGAGCAGTCTACTTATAAGATATGAAATGCATATCCAACAATAAATAATATTGCAGACTCTTTTATACTGATAATCTATGGGCAAAAGTAAGGAGGCAGGCTCCTTACTTTTTAAATAACTCTACTTGCTTTTTTTACGTAACTCCGTCACTGGCACGCCACCAATTCCCCAGTTATCAGTCTCCACTTCATCAATGACCACGATGGTTGTGCTGGGGTTTTTATTCAGGACATCAACCAATAGTTGTGTCACTCCCTCCATTAATTTTTTCTTTTGCTGATCGGTAGCACCTTCATTAGTAATTTTAATATTTACGTAGGGCATATGAACTCCTTTTATTAGATAATTTTTGACATTGCACCAAGATAAACAAGTGCAAAGAGATTAAACGATAGAACATAACCGTAGTGCATTTTAAAACTGGTGTTACTGGGTGATACATTCAGACTGTTTGCGGCGAAAATAGCATTGATCGATACGGGAGAAATAAGCTGAGTTGCAATAAATAAGCAAATCCATATCTGATAATCAACCATCCCCCCCGTAAGATAATCAGAAAATATCGACCATGCGATACTAAAGATAATCAGTGGATGGATACCTAATAAACCAAAAAGCGGTACGATGAACAAAATAATCGCGTAGATCTGAAACGTTGTCAGCCCGCCAACATAAGCAGTGATACCCTCAGGTACATGGGAAAAAAGCAGCCAACAAACTGAGGTCAACACACTACAGCTTAAAAGCAACAATACCTCACCGGATATATTCTGTGCTGATTCAGTTAATTGCTCAGCCCAGGGTTTATCCTTTTTAACCAGATGATCGACAACAAAGAGCACGACTGCTGTAAAGGCAATACTTTGCAGTGAATTAAGATTCAGTACCGTTAATGAAAAAATGAATACTCCCCAGAACAGACCTACACATAGCAGGATATACCGCATCCCATCACAGCTGGGTGTCACCGTCTCGTTTTCAGCGATTACCGTCACTTTTGCGCTTTGGTTGAACAAGATACTGAATAAAAAGAGAGGGATACCCACCAGCATCGCCTTAAGATGCGGTACGTCAGGCATTGCCGCCCAAACGGCAGCAGCGCCGATGGTGGTTGGCATCAGTACCATCGTAATGCATACGGTGCGCGTAATAATCTTTGCCAGGTTGAATCTTGGCCCAATAACTGACTTGAGGCCATCGAGCAGCAATGATATTGCCCCCAGACTCATTGGCCATGTTAAGAACGCCGTCAATAACGTAACCCCAAAAGTCATGTTCGATGTTTTTCTACGCGAAAAATATCCTCCCAGAACAGCTGTAAAATTAAGAGAGGCCATGACTTGTCGTAATAAGGCAATACCAACAAGCAGTAAAATCACATCAAAATATCGCGAAAAAATTGCAGGGAGCACAATGCCTTTCAGGTTGTTTGTAGCAAGAAGAAACATCATCGAGCAGAGAAAAATAATCACACCACTTCTGGCGGATGATTTTTTTGACCAGAAAGCAAATGTCGATGCGAAGTAGAGCACGGCGGTAACTCCCGCAATAGCCGACATCGCCGCATGTTTATCCGTCAACGCACAAGCGAACAGAAATACCAGCAATGATGTTATCGCTAACGCAGGTTGCAATGATTGCCACGCCTTGCCACGGGCCTGGATTTGCTCAGTCTGCATTTATCGCTACCTCTGGCTGAGCCTGCCGCACCATCATTTGATGATACATATCTGCGACACAACGGCCTGCATCAACCAGGAATCTTGAATTAACCAGCGGACGTGGCAGGACGTAGGTGTAAAAATTCGCGCCTTCCGCAGGATTGCCCAGCACCCAAAAAGTCGTCTGCGCTTCCCCCATGCGATTAATAGGATGCTGGCATTGATCGATATCCAGCCCACCCGGGTGATACCCCTCATTCATAAATGGACGAACAATACCATTGGCTGTCATATTTCTGATTAACGGTGAAGCGTCATGTAGTGGCGAAAAACTGGCAATTTTCGCCTTGATTAAAACATCAGCCTGAATCTCAGTACTCTCTTCTTTAAAAGGTGAGTGAACTTCGAATTTTCCTTCGCAGTCGTTCAATACTAACCTTGAATCTTTACCACCGGCCAGACTCACCACATTCGCTTCCATTAATGCTAATAGTTGTTCATTTCTTAACTTCGGCGGGCCAACGGCAATGCGGTTAAAAATGGGATTAAAATGCTCAAGGAAATACTGATGTGACCGCGATTCAAGCCCTGAATTATCAATCGCTTCTCGTAAAATATCCCTGACATCACGAATAATGTCTGTCGCCGCTTTGATCGGGCCATGGACATTGCCCTCCTCAGACTCCTGGAGATCTTTACGCAGGAAATACATAAACCATTGAGTATAATCCTTTAAACTCAGATGTTCCTGCGATTGATGTGGATAAAGCACACTGTCAATTACCGCGATGTCTTCAGCGCTCGGTTCATAAGAGCCAGCATCTAACCACTGCCCATTTAGGGTTGAACGATAGGCATAACACATTTCTTTATGCAGTAAGGGGAAAACTTGTTCAAGAAAATCGATTTTTGAAGATCCTTTCTCAAACACATTTTTCAACCGCAATTCTCTGATAGCCATTGCCGTTAAGAAGCGTGGGGAGTACTGCCCAGAAACGCCTTTTTGATTCGCGCCGCGACTGCTAAAAGGTAGAGCCTTACGTGAATAGATAAAAATACCCGGTTCTTTTCCGGAAGGATGATAGCGAAGCTCACCATCTTCCCGGCTAAATTTTCCACCCCTGCCGATAGTGAGTTGCGAAATGACATCATAGGCAGTCAGACCAATACCCTGAACAATCACATTTGATTCCGCTGTTATTTTATTCAAATTATTTATTGGATAAGGAGTCGAATAGTAGTCCAGGCGTTCATTTTTCTTATAATTATTGGCAATAAATCGTTCAACAAGATGATCGTCAAACGTTTTGGCGTTGTCGCTGTGACCAGTGGTTAAATAGACGTAATCGGCCACCACACGCTGACTGTCTTCCAAGACAATAATAGACTTCGCATCGTCCTGAATCAGAATGTTGTTGGCCTGCTGATTTATCTGTGTAACCGAGATATTGTCAGGCAAACTTTTGATAATTTCGTGATAAAACCAATTTAAGTATTCACCTAATAATCGACGAGGTAAATAATCGTTGGCGTCAATTGGTTTGCCAGCCACGTCTTTTAAATAACGGCCATCAACATTTTTATAGCCCTGCTCATTAGCCCACTGATGAAAACATGGCCCTGAACGGAAAGATCCGGCATTTTTTACCGTCGCATCACCAAATAATGTTATCTGGCAAGCAACGGTGTTAACCAATAAATGGTCGGGCTGCGATAAACTGTGCGCACCTACACCCATCGCATTTTTATCAACGATAACAATATTAATATGTTCATTCTGTTTACGTTGTGCATGCTGAGCACAAATCCTTTCCAGAATACTAAGCCCCCGAGGCCCCATTCCTATAATAGCAACGGTTGTCTTTTTCATTCTTTACTCCAACTTTGAGAGTATTTAACTTTGCTGTGTTGAACATAGCTAATCCCTGCTGCGATAAATAACGCACAAGCGCCAGATAATATTGAAATAGTCATCCCGTTTTTATTGTTCTGAAACGCACTCACGATTAATGGCCCGGCAATTTGCCCAATGCCATATGTTAACGTCACCAGACCCAGAAGATTAATTTTCTGTGGTGCAGAAATCTTTTTCGCGAGTGGCATAACGAGAGAACTGGTTCCCATGAAAGTTGCACCAAAGCCAATACAACTCAAGGTCAATAAAAGCGGGGAATGGATAAACGAGGCCATCACAACGCAGCTCGCCTGCACAATTAAGTTAACACTCAGGCAGGACAATATGCTCCACTTGCGTGCAGCCCATAACCAACCATAGCATCCTGGGATAACGGCAAGGCCAACAATAGACCAGATATGGTTGGCCAGAAATTCATTACCCACTCCCCGGGCCATTAAAGGGAGATAAGTAGCTACAATGATATAACCGAAGCCTGCCAGTCCATATAACAATGCTAAATTCCACCACTGGATGTTCGGCTCGGATGACGAAGCTTTTTTCTGAGGAGGTAGAACGTGTTTATTTGCAGGCAGCAAGATAATCAGCGCGATGAAGAGTACAGCTGAAATGATTGACGCGCCGATCCATAGTAGCTTTGAATTTAATGCATATGCGATACCGGCTATAACATATTCATTGCCTATAAAAATACCCACCCCGACGCCGGCAAACAAAGAAGCAATGACAAACGGATTATGGGTATGCTGTAGCATAAGCATCGACCCGAATATCATCATGCCTGCGCTGGCAACACCGGCGAAAAATCGAATAACAATTACTATATCAGGGTGCGTGACTACTGCCATCGCAAAAATAAGCAGGCCGGTGACTAATGCAGCACAAATTAACATCGTTTTGATATTCTTCAGGCCACCAAAAATACCAAACGAGAACAGGAGGCTGCCAACCAGGTATCCGGCGTAATTCGCGCTTGCGATTAACGATAATTGCGAAAAATTAAAAATGCCTTCATGCAACATGACCGGCAGCATCGGAGTATATAAAAACCGACCAATTCCCATCCCCAGCGTTAAAACAATCATACCGAAGACAGCCGTGCTCAACTGGCGATGGCCAATAACATTGTGATCAAGATCCATTTTTCAGGCTCAATATGTCAATCAGATTTGATTGTTATGTTACATAAAGAAATGCTAATAAAAAGTTAATAAAAATGACGAAAACCTTCACTTTGAGTGACAGACACGATGAACAGTACCTCATTAAATTTGTTTAAAACCGTCGCGGAAACCGGCTCTATCACCGCAGCAGCCCGTAATCTGCACTGCGTTTCTTCAAACGTCACGACGCGGCTCAAGCAACTGGAGTCCAGCCTGGATGTTTCGTTGTTTGTTCGCGAGAAGAATCGTCTTCACATCACCCCTGAAGGTGAACTGCTTCTGCGTTACGCTAACAAAATCCTCGCGCTTTTAGACGAAGCCGAGTTGTCTATGCAGGGAACGAAAGCGGCTGGCCCTCTGCGCATTGGCGCAATGGAAACCACTGCCGCCGTCCGACTTCCTGCTTTGCTGGCAAACTTCCACCGTGAAATGCCCTCCGTAGAATTAAACTTAAAAACGTCACCGACAGATGTGTTAGTTCGTCAGATCCAGAATAGTGAACTTGAAATTGCCTTCGTCGCTGACCACAAGGCGTTGCACGTAGACAATTCAAGGCTACAAACGCAGGTGCTGTGTCAGGAAACCCTGGTTCTGGTTACGGCCGCAGAGCATGGTGATGTCGTGACGGGAGCCGATCTGGAGGTGACAAGGCCGCTCGTCTTTGTGAAAGGATGTAATTATCGTTCCCGGCTTGGGCAATGGTTACGGCTACAAAATGTCGATTATGACGACCCGCTGGAGTTTGGTTCTTTTCAGGCAATACTTGGTTGCGTAAGTGCCGGAATGGGCATTGCATTATTGCCTGAGAGCGTCGTCAAACAGTATGAAACGAGCTTCCCCATACGGTGCCACTCTATTACTCCTCACATTGGTAATGTCAATACTATGATGATATGGCTTAAAAATCGTGAGGTTAGCCGGGTATTGAATTGCTTTGTTTCCTTTGTTTCATCCCACTGAGGTATTCCACAACCATATTGTGCCGTTAGGGCTTTTGGGCTGGTAAATACTCTATATGGATCTATTATCGATGCAGGCTTTCAGTTTCAGGATTGACTAATGCAATTTAATAGAGTTGCTGAAGATTTCTTTCCTGGGATTGGTCAAGAAATTTGACCACTGTTTTGTAGTAAGAACGGCATCTGCTCTTTGATTCGTTCGTTGCCAGTCTGCCATTGGCACAGGGCTGCTGTTGCAGCCCTGACAACCTTAGACTTCAATCGATTCAGAGATCTCTAACGCATCATCGACTTCAATGCCCAGATAACGGCGATCCTGTTGTGCTCCAGCATCCTGCACGGCAATTTACCCTGACGGGGAATAACATGTTGATATGCAAAAATGTTCCTAACAAAATTGATTTCAGTTACATCGAGGCTAACGGCTACGATCCCTTTATGCGTGATTTCATCAAAGGTAAAACCTATCCGTATGGTGAGTGGTAGGACATAACGATCAGAAAAATCATAAGGATCTGCTTGAGATCCTTTTGAGCATCAATCTGATTGTTTGACGGGTTAGACTTCTATATTTTTTTAAATGTTTCATTTTGCAAGTTCGCTCCCACCAGGTCAGCTATGACCGATTTTGGCATGGAACGGCTACGCTGACAGACCCAAGGACTGCCACGAGTAAGACTGGCAGTAATACTTTTCGACGCTTGTCATATCGCTTGTGGTAATAGAGGCGCAAAATCCCTCAAGTCAGGGGCTAATGTGTTTTATTACTTTTGGATTTCATCATTTCATAGCCAAACTATTCTAATCATTTTCAGCTTCCTGCCAGAAAGCGGGAAAAGTACTATTGTTCAGGCTTTAACAAAACAGTTAAACGCTCTGTACTTGAGAAGAGCTCCAATGATTATTATCTTGGGGGAGTTAGCAACGCCAGCCTCTGGAACTCAGTTTCTCGCGAGTTGGACCTTGAAAGTAGATACTACCTATATGGCAACTACGCGGTTGAGCGAGCACAAAACGAATTGTTTCCCAGACTGAGCGTCCATTTAATAAACGTTCCCCCATTCTGGATTGACTATCGACAAACGTATCTAACCCTGTAAGTTCGAAATCCGGTGGATACAATCCGGTCACACGTATATTTTCTTCGGACAACTGGTGTGACAGTTTAGATGTGAATCCGCTAAGCCCGTGTTTGCTGGCAAAAAAAGCGGGATGCGCAATTGAATCCGTAAAATTCGGAATCCCACATGAAGATATTATTGAGACGACATCCGCGCTTTCTGAACGTCTTAACCCAGGCAACAATGCATGAGTCAATATAATCGCACCTGTCAGGCCTGAACTGATGGTATTGATAATTTCTGCGTCTGGTTGATCGTCTAACGTTCCTGACAGCCACTGGGCGGCATTGAGGATTAAAATGTCGATGGGCTTGTCTGAAGTTAACAACTGTGAAGAAAACTGCGAAAGGGATTCAGGCTGGGTTAAATCACAGATATATCCTTTTGCAATCCATCCTTCAGCCGCGATGATACTGCAAGTTTTTTGAATATCATCAGCACGCCGCGCGCAAAAATTCACCTCGACGCCTTCTCGCGCCAGCCACACGCACAGCGCCTGACCAAATCCTCCACCTCCACCCGTAATTACAGCTCTTTTACCTCTTAGCATCTTCATCCATCCTTTCTTTATGACTATGTGTGGATATAGATATACATGAGGAAGTGGATTGGCATCTTTCAATTAGTGCCATTTTCACATGAGGAATAGGGATAGGGGACTTGCAAAGCCAGCATCTGGCGCGGAGCGGACTGAGCGTTAGATTATTATATTCTCTGCAAGGATATGTATGCGCTATACACCAATTTTAATTGTGCTATTTAGTCAGTAAATTTGTTTAGAATACCATTCCTCTTCTGTTTATAAAGACAAGAAGAGGGATGTATTAATCATTTAGATATCAGTAGCCTGCAGCCCTGTTGGCTTCTTTGATGCGATTGTTTCTTGCGTCTTTATCATGTTGGTCTTTTGCCTGCATTATCCCACTTGCAGCATCCACCCAATCATTTGCGGTACAACCTGATAATACCATACTCAACATTAATGCAAACGCATACTTCATTTTAACTCCATCATTCATTATTGTATAAATAGCGTCTGTGTAATGCTCAATGTATTTAACGCTAATGCGGTTAATTTAACAAATAATCATATCTCAGGCAAGGTGAGGATTTCGAACCCGTACATGTAATGGGTAATTCATAATGATTAGCTGAAATAATTGAAGGGCCGGGTAGAAATAGCACTGCATAAAAAACGACATATCGTCTTGAGTGGATTATTAAACAGCGAATTAATTAGCCTCTGTGACAGAGGTTATCTTTACGCGTCAACGCAGAGCTGCGCCACTCCCGGCGATTGTCATTCGTCGGGAGCTATCTTTATTTATCGAACCAGTAGTACTTTGAGTTCAGAACACCGGCAAACCCAGCCCTTGCTTTACTTCTTTTAATGTCTGCTGCGTGACCTCGTGCGCCTCTTCGCTTCCTTTTTTGAGCATCGCCATCAGCATACCTTTATCCTGGATGTAGGTTGCCCGCCGCTCGCGCATCGGGGCGATAAGCTCCTGCAAGCACATCTCCAGCTCGTTTTTGCATGTCCGGTCACCCAGCCCGCCGCGCTGATAATGTGCTTTCATCTCCGCCACTTTCGCTTTATCCGGATGAAAAGCATCGAGGTAAGTAAATACCATATTGCCGTCAATCTGCCCCGGATCGGACACTTTTAGATGATTGGGATCGGTGTACATTGCGCTGACCGCATGATGAATGGCCTCTTCGCTGGTGGACAGGAGTAGAGTGTTGCCGAGCGATTTTGACATTTTGGCATTACCGTCGATCCCTGGAAGACGGCTGGTCTCACTCAGTAGCGCTTTACAATGCGACAAGACAGAGGTCGGTAACAGACTATTCATCTTATGCACGATCTCATTGGTCTGTTCGATCATGGGCAACTGATCGTCGCCGACGGGAACCACCTCGGCTTTGAAAGCGGTAATATCTGCTGCCTGGCTGATGGGATAAACCAGAAAGCCAACCGGTAACGAGCGGGCAAATCCTTTCTGCGCAATTTCGTTTTTGACCGTAGGATTTCGCTCCACGCGAGCCACGGTAACAATGTTCATATAAAGCGCGGTCAGCTCAGCGAGGGCGGGCAGGGCCGACTGCAGACAAATGGTGGTGAGTGACGGGTCGATTCCTGCGGCGAGGTAATCAGCCAGCACTTCGGGAATATTGTTGCGGATCTTTTGTGGTGTGCTGCCGTTATCGGTTAGCCCTTGCAGGTCAGCAACCAATATAAACTGCTGATAATCATGTTGCAGCGTGGCGCGCTGGCGCAGAGAGCCAACATAGTGGCCGAGATGCAGCGGGCCAGTGGGACGATCGCCAGTGAGGATGATAGTTTTGTTGTTCATGTAAGACTCCTTAATCAAAAAACCGAAAGGGGTCTTTAAATGCAAATAACCGCCTTTCGGCGGTTATTTAAAATGGGGAAAACACATTCTGACCGCCTTTAAGAAGGCAGCCACCACAGGTTGTGATTAAACGCGGTGATATCGTGTTTTGTGTTCATCCAGTCAACATATCACCGCCTGGCGCAGAGGTAAAGCAATGCGCGGCGTACTGACGTATCTTAGCTCGCTTCCAGCATGCCAAAGCTCACGATGCGCGAACGGCCTAACTCTTTCGCGCGATACAGCGCCACGTCTGCGGCGCGCAGAAGATTGTCGCTCTGGGCGTGCTGCGGATAGCTGGCAACGCCGATAGAGACATCAACGTGACCAATCTCTGAGAGTCCAAAGCGCAGCGACAGTTCGCGTACACCATTATAAATATCTGTCGCAAAGCGGTTGGCGGCCTGCTCATCCGTATTGGCCAGCAACACCAGAAACTCTTCACCGCCGTAGCGGAAGGCCATGCCACTGTCATGGACAACGCGCTGAATAGTGGTGGCGATACTTTTTATCACGCTATCGCCCGCCTCATGGCCAAAGCGGTCGTTAATATTTTTGAAATGATCGATATCGATCATCAGACAACTGATTGGCTCTTTGTTACGCACTGCCTGGCTCATCTGGGTGCGCAGCGTATCTTCCAGATGGTGACGGTTGCGCAGGCCGGTTAGCGGGTCGTAGAGCGCTTTCTCCAGCAGCGCATCACGCAGGCGCTGGTTGGCTAACGCCAGCCCTAGTGCTTCCGCCATCAGTTCCAGATACGCGCGAGAGGGAGCGGAATCATTGCTGAGGTTCTGGAATGAGAGCAGGCCGATGGCTTCACCCTGGGCAATCAGTGGCACGCACAGGGTATGCTGCTGGCATGATTCCGGTAGATGGTAGCAGGCGATATCGGGTTCGCCTTGCACCGGTGGATGGCTCTGACCGCGGCGCACTGCCCAGCATTCGTCCGGGTGGAAAGCATCCGCTTTGCCCTGCGGTGAAAGCCATTGCGCAACGCAGCGCATCTGCCAGGGCTCTCGATCCAGTATGTAAAGTCGCCCGGCAATACCGGGAGCAACATTCGGCGCAAACAGCTCTGCCACATTAATGACATCGGCAAAATTCTCGCAGCCTTGCAAACGTTGAGTCATACGTGCGAGCAGCTCGCGGATTGCCCAGTCGGCGTCTCGTTCTTTCTCCAGTCGCTGACGTGCCAGGCCGTTCTCGCGAAAAATGCGGATCGCCTGCGCCATATCGCCGATTTCGTCGATCTGATTAAAGCTGGGTGTCTCAACGGCGTAATCCTGCGACGCCAGACGGTTAACCACATCGCTCAAACGCACCACGGGACGCAGTACGCGGCGTTTTAAAATAAAGCCGAGAACGAACAAAAATAGCAGAGCCGTCAGCCCGACCATCACTTCCGAAGCCGTACGTAGCGTGCGCGAAGTCTGAGTGGCATCTTCAATGGTGTTGCGTACGCGGCTGTCGAGTAACTGACGGAAATGATCTATCCGGTCCTGGGCTCGCTCCAGTTCCTGTTCATAGGATTTGCCATACAGCAGGGCGATGGCCTGCGACTCTTCTCCGCGCGCGACGCTGGCAAGCGCCGCAGCTTGCTCATCCTGCAGGGCATCAACAATCTGTAGCCCTTCATGCAATAGCGCCAGCTCTTCATCCGTCGCCCCAATGTCTTTTAGTTTCGACAGTCGCTGTTCAACGGCTTTCAGCGACGCTTCTTTCTGGCGGTAGGCGTTAAGCGCTTCCGGGTCTTTTGCAATAACATATTCGCGTGCCAGACTGGACAGCGACCAGGCATCGAGCTCGACTTCTTCGGTCAGTTGATCGAATTGATAACGCTGCTCCACCACCTGGCGTTCGGTGTTATCGGCGCTGGAGGCCATCAACATGACAACGCCGGAGGCAATGGTCAGACATACCGTCGCGCTGTAGGCCCAGTTGGTGATTGTGGCAATTCGCACTGATTAGTTCCTTCTGCGACGATTAATGAATAAGCATGATTGAAATTATAGGAAACGTATGATTTTGCGTGAAAATAAAAAAGGCGGTCTCAGGACCGCCTTCTGTTATCGTCCTGCCATCATAAATCTGGAGGATTTTTTCCTTCTTCCATAAAGGTTTCGTCAATTCCTTCCACGTTACCTTCATGATCGCGCCCGGAAAACAGGTTCCAGCAGGTAATGAACAGTGCGGCAATCAGGGGGCCAATCACAAAGCCGTTAATGCCGTAGATCTCCATTCCGCCGAGAGTGGAAATCAGAATCAGATAATCCGGCATTTTGGTGTCTTTACCCACCAGTAGCGGGCGCAGGATATTGTCCACCAGCCCGACGATAATCACGAAGAAGCCAACGATAAACAGCCCTTGCCACAGCTGGTGCGTGGCGAAGAGGAAGATTGCCGCAGGTACCCAGACGATCGCTGAGCCGACCGCGGGCACGAGGGAGAGAAACGCCATCAGCGCGCCCCACAGGACGCTGCCGTCGATGTCGACAATTGCAAACGCGATGCCGCCAAGAATACCCTGAACCAACGCCACGACCGCTGTGCCCTTGACCGTTGCCCGCGTCACGCCGACGAATTTGGCAAACAGGTGCTGTTTGGCAAAATCAGAAAGCGGTAATGAGTCCAGAATCTGGCGCACCAGGTACGGCCCGTCCTTCAGTAAGAAAAACAGCAGATACAACATGATCCCAAAGCTAATAGCAAAGCCGAATGTCCCTTTACCAATCAGGAACGCGCTGCCGGCGAGGTACTGTCCACCCTGCAGTACAACGTCGGACAGTTTTTTCTGGATCTGCGCGACGTTATCCAGATTATGTTCTGCGAGGAATCCTCTGGCCCAGTCAGGAAGATACGAAATAATGGCGGTGACCACTTCCGGGAACTGAGTGTCGTTTTGTTGTAATTTGGCATACACCACGTTCAGCTCAATAGCCAACGAGGAGAAGATCACCATCAGTGGGATAAAAACAATCAGACAGATGATGCCGATGGTGAGCAGTGACGCCAGCCCGTTACGTTCGCCAAGCGCGCTGCGCAGTCTGTTTTTCACCGGGTTAAAGATGGTGGTTAAGATTGCGGCCCACAAAATGGCAGAGAAATAGGGAGACAACACATCGAAGAACGCCCAGGTCACAAGGGCAAGTATGAAAATGAAGAAACCTTTAGTCAGTCCGTTAAATCGCATTAGTGAACCCTGTAATGAGAAGCAGTCCCGACTATAGAACCGTTCAGGGGAATTACCAACTTTCGCTGCGCATATTTACTTAAATTGGTTAACCTGTTTTTCGTAGGGAGCCTGCGACAGATAAATAACGTACGCTATGATTTATTAGTGAAACAGTCATACTTTTCTTCCCGAAAAAGGGCGTCAAAAAAAGAGGGGGCGTTATGAACACTCAACCTGTCATCGGGATTAGTGGATGTTTAACCGGCTCAGCCGTGCGATTTGACGGCGGGCATAAACGGATGGGGTTTGTGATGGACGAGCTGGCTCAGTGGGTGACTTTTAAACCTGTCTGCCCGGAGATGTCCATCGGTTTGCCTGTACCACGCCCCGCGTTGCGTTTGGTTCAAACCACCCAAGGGAATATCCGCATGTGTTTTAGCCATGCACCTGGTGAGGATGTAACCGATAAAATGTCCGATTTCACCGCTTCATATATCAATGGGCTTGGCGGTCTGTCGGGTTTTATCGTCTGTGCTAAATCACCGAGCTGCGGAATGGAGAGAGTGAGGCTGTATGACGATAAGGGAAATCGCGGGCGAAAAGAGGGAACCGGTCTGTTTACTGGCACATTAATGGAAACCTACCCGTGGTTGCCGGTCGAAGAAGATGGCCGCTTGCACGATCCGGTGCTGAGGGAGAACTTTGTCGAGCGAGTGTTCGCGTTACATGAGCTTAATATGCTGCGAGCCTCTGGTCTTACTCGCCACGGTTTACTCAACTTCCACAGCCGCTATAAGCTCCAGCTTTTGGCTCATCACCAGGCGGGTTACCGGGATATTGGCCCTTTCGTGGCCTCGCTCCATCAGTGGGATGATTTGGATGCTTTTTTCGTGGTATATCGCGAAAAGCTAATGGCGATCCTCAAAAAGCCCGCCTCACGGAAAAATCACACCAACGTACTGATGCATATTCAGGGCTACTTCCGCGATCGGTTGAACACCCGCCAGCGCGGAGAGTTGCGTGACGTTATCCTCAACTATAGCGGCGGACTGCTGCCAATATTGGCGCCACTGACTCTGCTCAAGCACTACCTTGCTGAATACCCAGACAGCTATTTACTTACCCAGAACTATTTTGATCCTTATCCGAAGGATTTAGCCCTACGGTTAATGATTAATTAGCCTGATAGCGAGTAAATCTGGGGCAAAAATATCCGTTGTTCGCGAAGGTTATCCCTGCTGTTTTCTGATGCGTTTAAGCAGGGATAACTTTCACGGTGTGTAATCTATGATAAAAATGCGGCCCTGCACCCACGGGCAAATGTGCCGGCCGCGATTTAACCGTTTCTGATTTCTTCATCGATACAAGGCTGAGGTTTGCCAAACAGATATCCTTGCGCGAAATCGCAGCCCAGAGCCTGAAGTCTTGTCAGTTGCTCCTGCGTTTCAACACCTTCTGCAACAGCCTTCATATTGAGAGATTTCGCCATGCCCGTGATCAGTTTGATGATAGTCAGGGCGTCTTCCTGCGTAGATATCGAATGCACAAAGGACTTGTCTATTTTGATTTTATCGAAGGCAAGTCTGCTGAGGCGCGAAAGAGAAGAGTATCCGGTACCAAAATCATCGATGGAGATTTTTACCCCCAGGGCCCGGAGCTTATTAAGCGTATTTATCGGCGTAGCACTCTCGGTAAAGAGAGAGGATTCAGTCACTTCCAGTTCGAGGCGGTCAGGTGGAAGTCCAGTTTCTTTCAGAATGGTTAACACGATTCCTGCAAAGGCCTTGCTGCTTAGCTGGACAGGGGAGACATTGACTGAAATTTTAGCCGGAACCGCCCAACCCGCGGCTTCCCTGCAGGCAATTTCCAGCACCGCTTTCCCCATCTCATTAATCATCCCTGTTTTTTCAGCAACAGGAATAAAGCTATCCGGCGACAAGAGGCCCTTGAGAGGATGGACCCAACGAATAAGCGCCTCATAGCTGTATATTTTCTGACTGAAAGAATCGACAATAGGCTGGTAATACACCACGAACTCTTTGTTCACTATTGCTAATGCCATATCATGCTCAAGCGTTCTGCTTTCCTGCAGTTTTTCTAACATTCGTTGCCGGAAGACTTTTATTTTGCCAGAGCCTTCATTTTTGGCTTCATAAAGGGCCAGATCGGCAAATTTATAAAGATAGTCAGAGCGACGCTCATTTTCTGAGATAACAATGCCAACACAGGTGGTTATGTTGATAATTGTGTTGTAAATGGTGTAGGGCTGGCTGATAAACTCACATATTTTCTGGGCTCGCGAAACGGCCCGACTTTCTGTCAGACCACTTGAGAGAAACGCAAACTCATCCCCGCCTAAGCGATACAACGTATCCGACGTAAGGCTTGTCGAAATCAGACGATCGGATATCTGGCGCAGTAACATATCACCGGCATCATGACCATATGTATCATTGACCTCTTTGAATCGATCTAAATCAAACAACATCACCGTCACAGCATCGTTATTTTTCTCTGCCATTTCGATTGTTTTATTTAAATCGCTCCAGAATAGCTGACGGTTATTCATCTCGGTGAGCGAGTCATGGTAGACGTCATATTCCAGTTTGGCATTCTGAATTTGTAGCTTTTCCTTCGATTTCTGCAGTTCTTCGGCAAGACTCTTGACCTGAAGGTGCGCCCGCAGAATATTTCTGTTTTGATAAAAAATGAGTACACCCAGAATCGCACTCAGTATTATTAGCAGTACAGATGTCGTTGAGTAAATATAGTAGAGCGTTTGAATTTTTTGGTTGGCGTTATTAATCGAGTTAACATCTTTGTTTAATGCGCCGGATGAAAGACGCCCAAGTTGTGCATCCAGGGTATGCATTTTTTTCAGATACGCCTGGAGTGCTGGACGGTTCATTTTCTCGAGATTATCATCCAGATAACTAAGGATATTTTCAAGTGTTACCGCTAGCTCACGGTGGGCTATATTGCTTTCTATGTAGCGCCCCAAATCACCTTCTTTTATCAAATCACTCTGGCTGAGCATAATGTCGAGACGCATGCGTACATCATCAAGATTCATCGTATCATCGATAGTGTAAAGACCAAGCAACGATTCAAATCGGTAATATTGTGATACCAACTGAGCGGCAGACCAGGAATCGGTGTAGTGAGTCAGTTTCTGTAGCTCTTGTTGCCTTTCATGCACGAGGAAAGAGATATATCCGGTCGATATAAAAAGAAAAAAGATGATGCCAGCCAGTATTCTGTTCATGATGTTCCTCTGAACGCTTACTCAATATCCATACTGCTGACCTGCCATGCAGACCTTGAATAATAAATCTGATTATTTAGTTCCGGCATGCTGTCATAGGGGTACACAATGAATAATGGGCCTTTATCACGGATGCGCATATATTTTCCGTTGATTTTTAAAGCAAGGATGGCATTGTATTTTTTGAAATCACTGAGAGGGATAACGGTGGTGTAGTCATTAAGCGCAGTAACCTTTACAACGGAGCCGCTCGCCCCAACATAATCCATGAGTTTTTGTAGTGGAATACCCGTAAAGGTCGTACGTCCATTATACCAGGGGGAGGTAGTCTGAAAACTTACCATGCCCAGCTTCTCAAGGCTGGCGGTATCAAAAACCGCTTTCCCGTCTTCATTTGTATTTTCAATATTACCGGATAACGTTAAAAGAACTTTACCGGTGGGCCTGGAAAGTTCACCCGCCCAAAGCTGGGTGGAGAGCACAACGCTTACCAACATGACTATTAACCGCATTCTAACCTCACCAATCAGCCGGATGTAAAAGAATTATAATTTAGATATCACGCTATTTATATATTCCGCCTGTCTATTATTGATGATGTGAAGTTATTTGTATTTTAATTCATTTAAATCAATGGGTTACCATGTTTAATGGTTATGAATATTTATTAAATCAGGCGAAGTCTGTTATTAACGGACGGTGATTTTTGTTGTGTCTGTACAAAAAACACTCACTCTGTGGTTGTTAAAAAATCACACGATCATAAAGGTTTATTTTTTTGTGCAGCGACAGGGAATCGTTGTTTTATCGGCGGGTAACCTTGTTGAATAAATCAAACTTTTGCCTATTCCCGGGATTAGATTACACAGGCGTAGCAGACGTTCAAAAATAGTCAATTATCAGGAATTCAAAATATGCAAAATCACCTACGGGATCGTCAGCAACTTAATGAACTTATCAATGGCTGGATGCACCGCGATTGGGGGAATATGCCGCGCTGGCTTGCTGCCTGAGCCAGGCGGATATACCTTGCTGAGCGCCGCATAACCGGGTTTATTCGCCAGCCTGAGCCGACTGGCGGGCATACAGATACGCGGTTGCTCTGGAGACGCCCAGATGCTGCGCCACTGTGTCCATAGATTTTCGTACGTTCAGCAAACCGTCTTTGCGTAATTGTTGAATCAGTCGTTTACGGTCTTCAGGTTTCAGGGCGCGGGCCGTCGTTGCGCATTTAGCGGCAAAGTCATCGATACGCTGGCGGATGACTTCGTTACTGCCGGGATCGATATGTTCCTTAATGGGAGAGTCCGCGGTTTCAGTAAAACGCGCAAGAGCACTCTGCATGCCACGAAACAGCGTCATATCCACGTTCAGACAGAGTGCTGCTACGTATTTGCCTTCGTCATCCTTGATGCCGATGGAGGTACTTTTCACCGGGCGGCCATCGGCAAACTGGTTGCTGTAGTTGGCAATAATGCTGGGAAATTCAGGCGATGCGATTCGCGCCAGACCCAGTTCTGTTGCCGGTTGACCGGGTTCTCGCCCGGACAGGTTATTATGGATGGATAAAATGGCATGTTCAGGATTTTTGAGATCATGAACCACCACTTCGCAAAACGGAGAGAAGGTCTCGCTCAAGCCCCTGGCGATAGTGTCAATTTGGCTGAGAAGTGAGTTGTTATCGGTTTTTGGCATGCCAGTCTCCTGCGGTGATGCCTGTTGCCATGATTGCGGGCAGTTTACAGTGAGCAGGGTTCGCTTTTCCAGACGCGAGTGTTCAGACGGTAATAAGGTATCCGCATGGCAGATACCTTCTTGATTACCCGGCAAGGAATTCACTGTAGCGGCTGATATCCACGTTCCCACCGCTGATGATAATGCCGATTTTTTTGCCGCGAAGTTCAGCTTTGCGCGCTCTGGCGGCGGCAAAACCCAGACAGCCAGTCGGCTCCACGACAATTTTCATTCGCTCAGCGATAAATTTCATCGAGGCGACTAATTCATCGTCTGAGACAGTCAGAATATCGTGCACATTTCGCTGGATAATCGGAAACGTAATATTCCCGAGATGTTGGGTCTGAGCACCGTCAGCAATGGTTTTCGGCGTATCGATATGAACAATCTTTCCGCTGCGAAACGATTGTTGACCATCGTTTCCTGCCTCCGGCTCGACACCATAGATGATGCAGTCAGGTGACAGATGTCTGGCTGCCAGTGCGGAGCCCGAAAGCAGGCCGCCGCCGCCCAGACACACGAAAAGAACGTCTAGCTGACCCACTTCTTCAATCAGCTCTTTTGTGGCGGTACCCTGGCCCGCAATCACGTGCGGATGGTCGTATGGCGGGATCAGCGTCAATCCTTGTTTCTCTGCCAGCTCCCGTCCGATTTTTTCACGATCTTCGGTATAGCGATCGTAAATCACCACATTTCCACCATAGCCTTTTGTGGCTGCAACTTTAGCCGCCGGGGCATCATGCGGCATGATAATCGTCGCCGGGATCCCCAACAATTTTGCCGACAGGGCAATGGCCTGCGCATGGTTGCCGGACGAAAAGGTGACGACGCCCGCAGCGCGTTGTTCTGGCGTGAACTGGCGTAACGCATTCATGGCTCCGCGAAATTTAAACGCGCCCATTCTCTGGAAGTTTTCGCACTTGAAGAAAACTTCAGCACCAAATTCGTCATTAACCGTTCGGGAGGTCATCACCGGCGTTTTGTTGGCATAGTCGGCGATGCGCTCTGCCGCGGCGGCAACATCGTTATAATCAGGCAGTGTCATCTCAGTCATTGTTGTTCACCTGTATGTCGTTAAACGTCATGCTTGTGGGGCCAGGGCTATAGCTTCAACTTCCAGCGCGAAACCATAATGAAGTTCTGCAACGCCCGCTACCGCGCGGGAGGGCCGGAAATCACCGATCCACTCCCCATAGATTTTGTTAAACGTTGGCCATTGGTTGATATCTGTTACATAGACGCGTACTGACACCAGGTGCTGTCGAGAAACCCCAGCGCCAGCCAGGCAGGCATCAATATTCTGCAGTACCAGCCGCGTCTGCTCTTCAAAAGAGGCCTCGGTTTTTTTTTCGCCATCACTTGTGACCGGCAACTGACCAGAAATGAAGACGAATCCGCCAGCCGTTGTACTGTGTGAGTAATGACCTGCAGGCGGAAAACCTCCTGCAGATGAGTTCAATGTAATGTCCACGGACATAAGAGAATCTCCTGTAGTTAGTGGTAATTCATTTTGTATAAAATAATACTGTTTGTATTATTTTATACGCTTTCAAACCGCGTTCGGCTAGTGATAGTTTTCACAGATGATGATTTTGTGAACTATGGCAAACGTGACCCACGTTATATAGCTATCCTGGCGCGGTGAAAGAGGGGGAACGCTTTTGATGAGGGTAAAGCAAGGGAGTGAAGAAGCGCCCCGGGGCGGGGCGTTAAAGCCAAAAATTAGCCGATATGGCCGTGGTTAATCTTACTTAACGGTTCATTGATATCGAAGATTTTGCACGTCACGTCTTCCACACCCAGGTGCTTCAGGCGGGCCGTGTGTTTTTTGATATAGGCCAGAGCGCTGTCTTCATCCTGAAACAGGTAGATGCCACCCGCTTCGTGTTTTGCTGCGTTCTCGGTCCAGATTTTCCAGATGAAACCCGGCTCCTGGTTGATGGATTCTGCCAGTTCAACAAGCTGATGTGACATCTCAGCGCCAAACGGACCAGGAAAATCAAAGTGTATCTGCACGAGTTTGTTCGCCATAAATCCTCCATGGATTGGTTAATTCGGGTAAGGCTGCTAGCGTAACAGCACTTTACCCGTCAGATAAGTTACTGCTTGTCCACCGATATAAACACGCGTTCCTGTCAGCTGGCAGCGTAAATCGCCGCCGCGTTCAGAGACCTGGCGCGCCAGCATCTTCGTTTTATTCATTTTTGCAGCCCAGTAAGGAATCAGCATGCTATGCGTCGAACCTGTAACCGGGTCTTCTGCGACTGCTTCACCCGGGCAGAAGAAACGGCTGACGAAATCGTATTCCCCGTCACCCGGCGCGGTGATACATACCATTTTCCCGAGGGGAATCATGGCGTGGATATTCGGGCGCACAGCCTCAACCTGCTGTTGATTCTCCATCACGACCATGTAATCGCGCGCGACGCGCACTTCTTTATATTCGGTGATGCCCAATGTTTCCAGCAATAAGGCGGGCGGTTCGGCAGGTTCGCTTTGCCAGGCAGGAAAATCAAGCGTCAGCCAATCACCGCTGCGCGTGACCGTCAGTGGCCCCACAAAACGGGTGGCAAAATGAATGGTCGCTTCCGGGTAATCCAGATGTTCAAAGATGACATGTGCGGCGGCAAGCGTGGCATGCCCACACAGATTAATTTCGCCTTGCGTGGTAAACCAACGCAGCTCGAAGCCATTCTCACTAACGACAAAAAAAGCGGTTTCCGACTGGTTATGCTGCTGCGACATTTTTAATAATATTTCATCGGGCAACCAGTCATCGAGCGGGCATACTGCTGCGGCATTACCGCCAAACGTCGTAGTGGTAAAGGCATCTACCATGTAGAAATCGATTTGTTGCACGGTGTAACCCTCACATCGCACTCAGGATATCCCACACTCTATCATGCAATGATTGTCATTGGTTAAGCGCCCTGATTCGCTAGTGTGGTAAAAATTCGCTATCATCCGTTTCCACACTTCATCCTGGCCGCTCATGTCTACGATCCTCGATACCTTTATTGCCCCGCCTTGTCATGAGGAGATAGCGATCCTCTATCAGGACGAGCATCTGGTGCTTATCAATAAACCCACCGGACTGCTTAGCTTGTCGGGGAAAAACCCGCAGAATTTCGATTCGGTACATCACCGGCTGGTACAAATTTATCCCGGCTGTACGCTGGTACATCGGCTTGATTTTGGGACGTCAGGGCTGATGGTGATTGCCCGTAACAAGGCTATCAACGCCGCGCTTTGCCAGCAGTTCAGTCAGCGCGCGGTAAGCAAGGTGTATAGTGCGTTGTTGTGCGGGCATCTGAAAAACGATGAAGGCGTTATAGACGCAGCGATTGCCAAGGACCCGGCGCTGTTTCCACGGATGTCGATTTGCGCCATTAACGGTAAACCCGCGCGCTCGCGCTATCAGGTTATTGAGCGTTTTCATCATCGCCAGCAAGATGGGATGTTACTCGCTTTGACGCGGGTACGGCTGACGCCTGAAACCGGGCGTACCCACCAGTTGCGGATCCACTGTCAGCAGTTGGGGCATCCCATTTTGGGGTGCGATTTATATGGTGGGCGTCTGCTGCCAGGCACCGAACGGACGTCGAGACTGATGCTGCATGCCAGTGAACTGCATTTCAGGCATCCGGTCAGTCAGGAATGGATGACGGCCCAAAACGCCAGCCCGTTTTGAGGATATAAAAAAGCCGCCAGATGGCGGCTATTTGGGGATTATCGTGCAGCGCGTTGTAAAATAACCGCTGACGGCTGGCGCTGCAGAAAACGCATCCGCAACATCATCAACACTGCCGCAGAGGTCAGGCCGATAATAAAGCCCATCCAGAATCCTGCCGGTCCCATCCGGTCAACCACCAGATCGGTCAGCGCCAGAATATAGCCGCTCGGCAGACCCAGTACCCAGTATGCCGTAAAGGTAATAAAGAAAATGGAACGCGTATCTTTATAACCACGTAGGATACCGCTGCCAATAACCTGGATAGAGTCCGATATTTGATACACCGCGGCCAGTAACATGAGCTGCGCTGCCAGAGCGACAACTTCCGGGTTATTGTTGTAGAGCAGGGCAATGTGCTCACGGAATGTCACGGTGAAAATCGCCGTCACAACCGCCATGCAGACGCCGACGCCCAGACCTGTTCTGGCTGCGGTTTGCGCATCCAGCGTGGAACCCTGGCCCAGACGATAACCGACTCGAATGGTGACGGCCGCAGCCAGAGACATCGGCAGGACGAACATTAACGAGCTGAAGTTGAGCGCGATCTGGTGTCCGGCCACGTCGACAATCCCCAGCGGGGAAACCAGCAGCGCCACCACAGCAAACAGCGTCACTTCGAAAAATAACGCCAGCGCGATAGGTAAACCCAGCTGTACCAGGCGCTTCATTACGGCGGTGTCCGGTTTCTGGAAACCACGCTCATTACGGATATCACGCATCGAGCGTGCGCGTTTAACGTATGACAGCATGGCGATAAACATCACCCAGTAAACCGCCGCTGTTGCCACGCCGCAGCCCACGCCGCCAAGTTCCGGCATGCCAAAATGCCCATAAATGAAAACATAGTTAACAGGAATGTTCACCAGCAGGCCAAGAAATCCCATCACCATCGCCGGTTTGGTTTTGGCCAGACCTTCACACTGGTTACGGGCTACCTGGAAGAACAAATACCCCGGCGCGCCCCACAGCAACGCACGGAGGTAGCCGACGGCTTTATCCGCCAGTGCCGGGTCGATGTTATGCATGGAGCGAATAATGTATCCCGCGTTCCAGAGCACGATCATAATCAGAATGGAGACGCTGCCCGCCAGCCAGAAACCCTGGCGTATTTGATGGGCAATACGATCGCGGCGCCCGGAACCATTGAGTTGCGCAATCACCGGCGTCAAGGCCAGCAGCAGTCCGTGACCAAACAGAATGGCCGGCAGCCAGATAGATGTGCCAATGGCGACGGCCGCCATGTCCGTGGCGCTGTATCCGCCCGCCATGACGGTATCAACGAATCCCATTGCGGTTTGAGCGATTTGCGCAAGAATCACCGGAATTGCCAGAGCTAATAACTGACGCGCTTCACTTACATACTTTTGCACGTGTACACCACTATATTGTTGTTATTTGAGAGACTAAAAAAGCCGCCTTATATGGCAGCAAGGAGAAAAAGCAGGGGAAATTTCAGTCTATTGTAGCGAGGAATACGTAATTCTCCAGTGAAAAAACAGGCAGTAGCGGCGCATTGCTGGCAACCTGAATTTCCACCTGCTATTGTGCTGTGCAGAGATGTCTTAATTCAGTTCAGGAGTTAGAAGTATGTTTACGGGTATTGTGCAGGGCACCGCGAAATTGGTGTCCATTGATGAAAAACCAAATTTTCGTACGCATGTTGTGGAGTTACCTGAATATATGTTGGATGCGCTGGAGACCGGCGCATCGGTTGCCCACAATGGGTGCTGCCTGACGGTAACCGAAATCAACGGTAACCAGATAAGCTTTGATCTGATGAAAGAAACGCTGCGTATCACCAATCTGGGTGACCTGAAGGTTGGGGATTTGGTCAACGTTGAGCGTGCGGCAAAATTCAGTGATGAAATTGGCGGACATTTAATGTCGGGCCATATTATGACGACCGCCGAAGTGTCGAAAATTCTGACCTCGGAGAACAACCGCCAGGTGTGGTTTAAAGTTCAGGATCCGTCGCTGATGAAATACATCTTGTACAAAGGATTTATCGGAATTGATGGCATCAGTCTGACGGTCGGCGAGGTGACACCGACGCGTTTCTGTGTGCATTTGATCCCGGAAACGCTGGAACGTACGACGCTGGGTAAGAAAAAGTTAGGCGCGCGGGTCAATATCGAAATCGATCCTCAAACCCAGGCGGTGGTTGATACCGTTGAGCGCGTACTGGCGGCGCGTGAAAACGCCATCAGTAACGTAACGGGTGAGGCGGGAGCCTAAGCCAGAGTGTAAAACCCCCGTTGGCACGGGGGTGATAACGATTAGCGGGGAACGCGCAGGCCGTGTTCAACGCCGCGGGAAAAAACCACCTGCCACAGCTGAATGTCGCGAGCACGAAACGCACCGGCGCAGGCGTTCAGGTAATAGCTGAACATCCGTTTAAAGCGTTCGGTATAGTTATCGGCGATTTCAGGCCAGGATCTCATGAAACGCTCGTGCCAGGCCATCAACGTTGTATCGTAATCCGCGCCAAAATTATGCCAGTCTTCCATCACAAAATGCGGCTCGCTGGCGTTGGCAATCTGGCGAACTGACGGTAAACAGCCGTTCGGGAAGATATATTTATTGATCCACGGATCAACGTTATTGTCGGTCTTTTTGGAACCGATGCTATGCAGCAAAAAGAGACCGTCGGGTTTTAAATTACGATCAACCACTTCAAAATAAGTCGCGTAGTTCTTCGGCCCCACATGCTCAAACATGCCGACGGAGACAATGCGATCAAATTTGTCGTTAAGGTCGCGATAATCCTGCAGCAAAATTGTGACATCCAGCCCCGCACAACGCGCCTGCGCCATTTTCTGCTGTTCTGCCGAAACGGTCACGCCCACCACGCTAACGCCATATTGTGACGCCATAAACTGGGATAAGCCGCCCCAGCCGCAGCCAATATCGAGCACCCGCATGCCTGGCTTCAACTGCAGTTTTTCGGCAATCATTTTTAGCTTCGCCTGTTGGGCAGATTCCAGGGTATCGGCATCTTTCCAGTAGGCGCAGGAATACTGCATATAAGGGTCCAGCATGCGGGTAAAGAGATCGTTGCCCAAATCGTAGTGTTCTTTGCCGACGACCCACGCACGTTTTTTGGTCTGTAAATTGAACAGGCGAGCCGTGGCGATACGGAGCGTATCTTTAAAGTGGCGGGGGAGTTGGTTTTCAAGACCGGCGCGCAGGACTTTACAAAAAAACATGTCCAGCCGGTCGCATTCCCACCAGCCATCCATATAACTTTCGCCCAACCCTAACGATCCTTCCTGCAATACGCGTTTGAAAAAATCGGGGTTCGTTACGCGAATATCTGCCGGTGCCGGACCATTAATGGTAATACCTGCACGGCTCAATAATTCATTGGTGATGCGGTACCAGTCATCATCCGGTACGCTGACGTCTTCTATACACGATGAACTCATAGCTTCTCCATCACTGGTCGGTGATCAGAACCTTAAAATAGCGTAGACGCTTTTTTGGGCTTTGTGAGAACTCTCACGGAATTAATCCGCGAATCTATAATCCGACGTAGAACAGAGGAAGGGAGGAACCCTTGCCGAAAAGACCATCCATGGGAAAACGGGAACGTTCTTGTCCCCGTTAACACATAACAATTATCGTTTTTTTAACAACCGGAAATCAGTATAGGCCTGAATTTTTGACGATTCAACCAATAAATATTAGCAGGCTAATCAATTATCAAAGGTGATTACTAGTGAGACTCACCGTGGGCAATTTGCGCCCGATCATCTGTGTGCGGGGCATTAGCCTTCTGCGACTGCATTTTGTAACCCGCGGCCGCCAGCAGCACCGTTGTCAGCATCACGCTGGTGGTGGTGAGCAGCGGGGTGGCGATCAACCAGGAAACCACAAGACTTGCCAGGAAGCATAAACCCAGTTGCAGTGTGTTCTGCAATGCCGCTGCGCGTCCCGTAGCTTGTGGGAAAGGACGTAACGCCTGAGCCACAACAATTGGGTAGATTGCTCCATTGGCAATCGCCATAACGCAGAATGGGATGAGGATTTCAGCCAGCGCAACATGGTGAATAAAGCCGGTTGCCCAGGTGGCCACTACGCTAAAGGCATACAGAATGAGTAACCAGGGCAGCAACTGACGGCCCTGCCATTTTTGCAGCGCAGCGCGGCAGCCGTAACCACCAATTAAGAAAGCGATGGTTTGCGGAACATAACTCAGGCCAATCACCGCTGGACTGTAGCCCATTTCGCTGAGGATGAACGGGGAACCCGTCAGCCAAGCGAAGAAGCTCGCGGAGCAGGCGGCATAAATCAGCACGTTTCCGCGGTAAACTTTTGAGCGCAACAGGGTAGCGAAAGTCAGTTTATCCTGGCTGTCGTCGCGTGCTTTAGCTGTTGGTTTTAAGCGCAGAGCCGGAAGCATCAGGATTAGAGTAATGGCAAACAGGGTGGCGAAAATGGCCTGCCAGGAAAAATGTACCAGGATCCAACTGCCTAATAACGGCGCTAATGCCGGGGATAACCCGACCAATGGCATAATGGTGGCAAAGATGCGGTTTACTTTTTGTGAAGGATAATAATCGGTGACCAGCGCCTGCCAGATAACCGATGCCGCACAAACGCCAACGGCCTGAACAAAGCGCAGTACCAGCAGACCGGTGGCATTTTCAACCCACAGCATGCCCAGACTGCCCAGCGCGAAGATGGATAAACCCAGCAGCAAAACAGGCTTGCGACCATAATGGTCAGAGAGCGGCCCCCACAGAAGTTGCGCGACGGCAAAACCCGCTAAGAATAAGCTAAGGCTGGCGCTGACGGCAGATGCAGGCGTCTGCAGATCGGACTGAATTGCTGCAAAGGCGGGCAGATACATATCCGTTGCCAGAAAGCCGAGTACGCTAAGACCCGCCAGCCAGACTAAAAATCCTTTCCCAGGTTGCATCATCATTTCTCTTTTTTTAGCAGTAGAACAATGCCGCTGAGTGTAGTGAGTGTAATTCTTGCTGTGAAACGCTAATATTTGCTTACTGATTTTAAATTTTTTGTAGGCAGAATATGTGGTCGGAATATTCACTTGAAGTTGTGGATGCGGTTGCGCGTAACGGTAGCTTTAGTTCGGCCGCGCAGGAGTTGCACCGCGTACCCTCGGCGGTAAGCTACACCGTGCGTCAACTGGAAGAGTGGCTGGCGGTACCGCTTTTTGAGCGACGCCATCGGGACGTGGAATTGACGCCTGCCGGTGCATGGTTTCTCAAGGAAGGCCGCTCTGTTATCAAAAAAATGCAGATCACCCGCCAGCAATGTCAGCAAATTGCCAACGGCTGGCGCGGGCAGTTGGCGATCGCGGTAGATAACATTGTCCGCCCGGATCGTACCCGACAGATGATCGTGGATTTCTATCGTCATTTTGATGATGTGGAACTGCTGGTTTTCCAGGAGGTGTTTAACGGTGTCTGGGATGCGCTGTCCGATGGGCGCGTTGAGCTGGCAATCGGCGCCACGCAGGCGATTCCGGTGGGGGGGCGCTATACCTTCCGCGACATGGGAATGCTGAGCTGGAGCTGCGTGGTGGCAAGCCATCATCCATTGGCGTCAATGCCCGGACCGCTAAGCGACGACACGTTGCGCAACTGGCCGTCGCTGGTGCGTGAAGACACGTCGCGTACGCTTCCCAAGCGTATTACCTGGCTGCTGGATAACCAAAAGCGCGTTGTGGTGCCTGACTGGGAATCTTCTGCTACCTGTTTATCTGCAGGTCTGTGCGTGGGCATGGTACCGACGCATTTTGCCAAACCGTGGATTGATAGCGGCAAATGGGTCGCGCTACAGCTGGAGAATCCATTTCCTGATGCCGCATGCTGCCTGACATGGCAACAGAACGATACGTCGCCGGCATTGAGCTGGCTGCTGGACTATTTAGGGGATAGTGAAACGCTGAATAAGGAATGGCTGCGGGAGCCCGATGAGGCTCCCGCACAACAGTCTTAACGACGGTAATCGCGGAACGGGCCGTCGGCAACGGAGCGGCGTTCTACCAGGCGCGGATGAACCTCGATAGACTGCGACTCTTCACGTTTATTCACAATACGGTCTAACAGCATGTTGAAGGCCGTTTCCCCCAGTGAATCTTTAGGCTGGTGAATGGTCGTCAGAGCCGGCGTGAAGAAGCGGGCATTGCGCACGTTGTCGTAACCGATGAGCGAAACATCCTGCGGTACGCGCAGTCCCATCTCGTCAGCGGCGCACAGCGCACCCATCGCCATAATATCGCCACCGCAAAAGACGGCGGTCGGACGATGCGACTGTGACAGAATTTGCTGCATGGCGCGATAGCCCGATTCAGGCTCAAAATCGCCCTGCACAATCCAGTTTTCAGGAACTTTAATCAGCGCTTCTTCCATCGCTTTCATAAAGCCTGCCAGACGCCCGGCTCCGGTATTACGCTCCATTGGGCCTGGGATCACGCCAATCTCACGATGACCGCGTTCTACCAGATACCGACCCGCCATGTAACCGCCTTCGAAGGCGTTATCAATGACCGTATCGGTAAAGTCGGCTTTAGCTTCGCCCCAGTCCATGACGACCATCGGAATATGGCGGTACTCTTCGAGCATCGAAAGCAGCGACTCCGGATACTCTGAACACATCACCAGCAGACCATCAACGCGCTTTTGCGCCATCATTGACAGATAAGCCTGCTGTTTTTCGAGACTGTTCCATGCGTTACCCAGAATCAGGGTATAGCCTTTCTGGAAACAGTTTTTCTCAACGGCTTCGATAATTTCAGCGAAATAGGCCGCTTCGCTGCTGGTGGCCAGCAAGCCAATAGACTTGGTGTGATTCACCTTCAGGCTGCGCGCCACGGCGCTCGGAGAATAGTGCAGCTCTTTGATCGCCGCCCAGACAGCATTACGCGTTTCTTCCGCGACAAAGCGCGTCTTGTTAATTACGTGTGATACGGTTGTAGTGGAAACGTTTGCTCGCTTCGCTACATCTTTAATTGTTGCCATTACATCTCACTCCAGACCATATCCTAAGCTCCTGAGAATACTCCAGGTAAACGTTTGCCTTAACACACCCTTAGCGCAACGTAAGGGTTGCGGCACGCCGGGAAAACGACACGGAACGTCAGGAAGGGGTCAATGGCCGGTACGCTAATCAAGTAAGCGTGGAATTTTGTCTGATCTTAACGAAAAGGGGAAGAGTTAAAAGCAGTTATCAATATAAATCGTGAGAGATTTTTGCTTTCAAGTGTGTAAAAATGCGCAATATCACTTTTTGTGTGGGAATAAAAAGGAGAAAACTTGATGAGCACCGATCTGAAATTTTCGTTAGTGACTACCATTATTGTTCTGGGTTTGATCGTCGCGGGTGGCCTGACCGCAGCGCTGCATTGATTTCCCCCGAGGGAGTTCGCTCTCCCTCATCCTTTCCGCTTGCCTTTCCCGTCGATTGTTTGCGAATAAGCAAAAGTCTTTTGCAATTTTGTTAACTTTATTAATTTTGCGATCAATGTCATGCTTTTGACTCTTATTTTATGTCGCGCCCCGGCTCGACGTTACGGAGTCGAAATATGAAACTCAATTATCCTTTACTGGCGCTGGCGATCGGCGCGTTTGGTATTGGCACCACTGAATTTTCGCCAATGGGATTATTGCCCGTCATTGCCAAAGGTGTGGATGTCTCGATTCCCGCGGCCGGAATGTTAATCAGCGCGTATGCGGTTGGGGTGATGGTGGGTGCTCCGCTGATGACATTACTGCTGTCCCATCGTGCGCGACGTAATGCGTTGATATTCCTGATGGCGATTTTCACGCTGGGCAACGTGCTTTCGGCTATTTCGCCGGATTACACCACCCTGATGTTATCGCGTATTTTGACCAGTCTGAACCATGGGGCATTTTTTGGTCTTGGCTCCGTTGTCGCTGCAAGCGTAGTACCCAAACATAAGCAGGCCAGCGCCGTGGCAACCATGTTTATGGGGTTGACCATTGCCAATATCGGCGGTGTTCCTGCGGCGACCTGGCTTGGTGAAACCATCGGTTGGCGTATGTCGTTTATGGCAACGGCGGGTCTGGGCGTCATTGCCATGGTCAGCCTGTTCTTCTCATTACCCAAAGGTGGGGCGGGAGAGCGCCCGGATGTCCGTAGCGAACTGGCGGTACTTATGCGTCCGCAGGTGCTGTCGGCGCTGCTGACGACCGTTCTGGGAGCCGGGGCGATGTTCACGCTTTATACCTATATCTCGCCAGTGTTACATACGATTACCCATGCCACACCGGCGTTTGTGACCGGTATGCTGGTGCTGATTGGCGTTGGCTTCTCAATCGGTAACTATCTTGGTGGCAAACTGGCTGACCGTTCCGTTAACGGTACGCTGAAAGGCTTTTTACTGCTGCTGATGATTATTATGCTGGCCATTCCTTTCCTGGCGCGTAATGAGCTGGGTGCGGCAGTTAGTATGGTGGTCTGGGGGGCAGCGACGTTTGCGGTCGTTCCGCCGTTGCAGATGCGCGTGATGCGCGTTGCCAGCGAAGCGCCTGGATTATCATCGTCAGTCAACATTGGCGCGTTTAATCTGGGGAATGCTCTGGGTGCCGCAGCCGGTGGGGCGGTGATTTCCGGTGGGTTGGGCTATAGCTTTGTTCCGGTGATGGGGGCAATTGTGGCGGGGCTTGCGCTGCTGCTGGTCTTTATCTCGGCGCGCAAACAGCCTGAAGAGGCTTTCACTACCGCGAATTAATGCTAAAACGCAGAAGGGTTCTCCTTCTGCGTCATCTTTTTTATGCTGCGAAGTTCTTCGCAACAAATTCCCAGTTCACCAGCGCCCAGAAGTTTTCCAGGTAGCCAGGACGGGCATTGCGATAATCGATGTAGTAGGCGTGTTCCCATACGTCAACGGTCATCAGCGGCGTCGCGTCGGTGGTCAGCGGTGTACCTGCATTGGAGGTGGAAACGATAGCCAGTTTGCCATCTGTTCCTTTTACCAGCCAGGTCCAGCCAGAACCGAAGTTTTTAATAGCGGCATCGGTGAACTGCGCTTTGAAATCCGCAAAGCTGCCAAAGGAGGCGGCAATTGCTTCGGCCAGTTTACCGGTAGGTTCGCCACCTGCGTTCGGTGCCAGGCAGTTCCAGTAGAACGTGTGGTTCCATACCTGTGCTGCGTTATTGAATACACCGCCTTCAGAGCTACGTACGATCTCTTCCAGTGATTTGCCTTCAAACGCCGTGCCTTTAATCAGGTTGTTCAGATTAGTCACGTAAGTTTGATGGTGTTTGCCATAGTGATATTCCAGCGTTTCGGCAGAAATGTGCGGTGCCAGAGCATCTTTGGCATACGGTAATGCAGGTAATTCAAACGACATTGCTTCTCTCCTTATTATTTGTATTGAGTACACACAATAGCCTCATTGTGAGTAAGGATAGGGTAGCAAATTGAAAGGTTATGCAAAAGAAGAACTTACCCTACAGCAGGTACTGTAGGGTAAGTTTTTAACGAATTGTTTTTGGCGTCATTACCCGACGAGCGCCCACATAGTGGCGCTGCCAGTAATCTTCACTCAGAGAGGTGATTTGAATTTCCTGGCCGCTGCGCGGTGACTGAATAAACTTACCGTTGCCAACATAAACGCCAACGTGATCGGCAGTTCCACGCCCCTGGGTACGGAAAAATACCAGATCGCCATTTTTCAGTTCGCCACGTTCAATCGGCGCAGCATCGCGCAGATGATACATTTCGTTCGCTGTACGTGGAATGCGGAATTTCACCAGATCTTTATAGGCGTAATAGACCAGACCGCTGCAGTCAAACCCGGTTCTTGGTGAGGTGCCGCCCCAGCGATAAGGCTTGCCGATTTGATTCATCAGCGTGGACATGGCGGTTTTAGTGGCTTTCTGCACTTTCACTTTATGCGCGTCAGCCAGCGTCGTTGGTGCGGTGGTTTTCACTTTTACACAGCGCGGCTTATGGCCTTTGCGCGGCGTGCATTTTTCAGTCCAGGTAACGGCAGCGGTTTGTGCTGCGGTGTTTTTACCACGACGGTTTGCTGTTTTAGTCGACTTTGCCGGAGCGGCAGTACGATGTTTAGAAGAGGAAGCGGTTTTGGTGCTGGTTTTGCTGGTGGTCTTTGTCGACGTTTTCTTGCTGGTCTTTGTTGTTTTTTGGCTGGTTGTTGCGCTTTTCTTTTTATCTACCGTTTTGATGGTGTGGGAATGGGTAGGTGTCGTCCTGGCCTGCTTGGAAGCATGAGCCATGGGCGTAAAGGGCAGTGTAGTAAAAAGTAAAGCACAGAGCGTGATCGAGATTCGGTTTATCCGCGCCACTGAGCAATCCTCTGGTAAGGCAGGTCTATCATGCCTGCGTGTGATTTTCAAAACTTGATGATTCTAATCTATAGAAAGAGGGAAAGTTAATAGCTTTTTTGTTTAAAACTACGTTTCGTAACCGACCGCAAAAAAAATCAGCAATTAAAGTTGGCGTTGGTGAACGAATAATCAAATCCACAGGCTTTAAGGGGATAAATGAGATTGTGAATGCAACTTTTGGCGTCAGGGGATAAAATAATAACGCGTAATGAAAATGTTATTTTCCGTTGCCTGTCTGACCCGCTACAATGTCAGACTACTGCCGTAAAAGAAGTTTAAGGAAGCAAGATAATGAGCACCACTATCGAAAAAATCCAGCGCCAGATCGCTGAAAACCCGATTCTCCTGTACATGAAAGGTTCCCCTAAACTGCCAAGCTGCGGTTTCTCCGCTCAGGCTGTGCAGGCGCTGTCCGCCTGTGGTGAACGCTTTGCTTATGTTGATATTCTGCAGAACCCGGATATTCGCGCCGAGCTGCCGAAATACGCAAATTGGCCAACCTTCCCGCAGCTGTGGGTTGATGGCGAGCTGGTTGGCGGCTGTGACATTTTGATCGAAATGTACCAGCGCGGTGAGTTGCAGCAGCTGATTAAAGAAACAGCGGCGAAATACAAAACCGAAGAGCCGGACGCTGAATAATATCAGCGTAAATAAAAAAGCGACCTCGTGATGGTCGCTTTTTTTATCGGTCCGTTATGCCTCTTCAGGTACGGGAAGAGGCCAGCCGCCGAGACGTTTCCAGCGGTTAACAATTTCGCAAAACAGCACGGCCGTCCGTTCGGTGTCATACAGCGCCGAGTGCGCTTGAGTCCCGTCAAATTCCATTCCCGCCGCCAGGCACGCTTTCGATAACACAGTTTGCCCCAGAGACAGGCCGCTTAAGGCCGCAGTATCAAAGGTAACGAACGGATGAAATGGATTACGTTTGAGCGAGGCGCGTTCTGCAGCGGCCATCATAAAACTGTGGTCGAACGTAGCGTTATGCGCCACCATGATCGCCCGATTGCAGCCGCTGTCTTTAATGCCTTTACGCACCAGTTTAAAGATGGCATGCAGAGCGTCATATTCGCTGACCGCTCCGCGTAGCGGATTGTTAGGGTCAATTCCGTTAAAGGCGAGGGCTTCCGGCTGCAAATTCGCGCCTTCAAATGGCTCTACGTGGAAATGTAACGTCGTGTCCGGCATCAGCCAGCCTTGTTCATCCATTTTCAGTGTGATGGCTGCGATCTCAAGCAGCGCATCGGTTTTGGCATTGAACCCTGCGGTTTCGACATCAATGACGACAGGATAAAAACCACGAAAACGGTCACACAGACCGGAAAGTTGAGCGTTATCGGACATCTGGGTCTCTTAATACGGGAAAATTGCAGCGCGTATTATGGCAAAATGATGAGTATAAAACTACGGGCACAGACGATCTGCGCCCGTGGGGAGGTTAGTCGCCCAGGCCGCGCCCGGCGTCTTTCTCTTCGATCAGTTCAATTTTGTAACCGTCTGGATCTTCAACGAACGCGATTACGGTGGTGCCGCCTTTTACCGGACCGGCTTCACGCGTGACGTTACCGCCATTCTGACGAATACGTTCACAGGCTTCGGCTGCGTTATCTACGCTCAGGGCGATATGGCCGTAGGCAGTGCCCAGCTCATACTTGTCGACACCCCAGTTATAGGTCAGTTCGATCACGGCTTCGCTGGTTTCAGGGCCGTAGCCGACAAAGGCCAGGGAGTATTTGTATTCAGGGTTTTCGCTGGTACGCAGCAGCTTCATGCCCAGCACGTTGGTATAAAACTCGATGGAACGCTGCAGGTCACCCACGCGCAGCATGGTATGAAGTAAACGCATCTTTTTCCCCTTCGAAAATGGCTAATACATTCAAAATGTTGTTTTAGTATAGCGGCGTTGTTACGCCGCTATCAATGGCAGAACGGAGTTTGTGACGTTAGAGGGTAGGATAATCGGTGTAACCTTCCGCGCCGCCGCCGTAGAAGCTTTCGGCACGTTGCGGATTCAGCTCCGCTTTACGCTGCAGGCGCGCAACCAGATCCGGGTTAGCGATATAGGCGCGACCAAAAGCAACGGCGTCGATCAGGCCTTTCTCGATCAGTGCTTCTGCTTTTTCAGGTGTGTAGGCACCCGCACCAATGATCGGACCGTGGAAACGTGCACGAACTTTTTCGCGAAACGCATCGGAATACGGCTCGCCGCCAGCCCAGTCCGGCTCAGACATATGCAGGTAAGCGATTCCGCGCTTGCCCAGTTGTTCAATCAGATACAGCGCATCGGCTTCTTCGTTCGGGCCGTTGTCAACGTTCTGGAATGAACCAATCGGAGAGACGCGAATACCAATGCGATCGGCACCCCATTCTTTAATACCGGCATCGACAACTTCCAGCACCAGACGTGCACGATTTTCGACGCTGCCGCCGTATTGATCGGTACGCTGGTTAGACGTTGGCGACAGGAACTGGTGCAGCAGATAGCCGTGAGCGGAGTGCAGTTCAACCATGTCGAAACCCGCTTCGCGCGCGTTGGCAATCGCCTGACGGAAGTCATTAACGATGCCGGGAATTTCTTCAGTTTCCAGCGCACGCGGCATTGAGGTATCCGCACGTGTTGCCAGACCATTTTCATCACGAAGCGAGGTCCGGGTACCGGCGCTAATCGCGGAAGGTGCGACCGGTGCCTGACCGTTGGGCTGCAGACTGGCGTGAGAGATGCGCCCGGTATGCCACAACTGGACCGCAATATGACCTTGCTCCGCATGTACGGCAGCGGTGATTTTTTTCCATGCGGCAATTTGCGCTTCGCTGTGTAAGCCGGGTGCCCCCGCATAGCCTTTCGCCTGTGCGGAAATCTGTGTAGCTTCACTGATGATAAGACCCGCGCTGGCGCGTTGACGGTAATACTCGGCCATCAGCGGAGTAGGGATGTCGCCAGGCTCAATGCTGCGCAGACGCGTCAGTGGCGCCATGAATACGCGGTTTGCTGCCGTAATAGCACCCACTTTCAGTGGGGAAAAAAGTTTTTCAGATGACATATGGCACTCCTGAATAGACCGGTCGTCTAGTAATAAAAGAAATAAAAACGCCTGTTAAACGGCAGGCGTAGTAATGATGGTTTTAACGTGCGCCAGCGCATTTTCCAGCGGGGTGGCGCTACGAGAAATCTTGGCCTGCAGGTTGGCGCCCAGCCACAGAGCATACAATACCTGCGCCTGTTGTAACGGCTCGCCAACAAAGGACAGACAATGATTTGCCTGACCTTTCTCCAGCGCCTGCGCTAACAGCGCAATAATGTGCCGCGCGCCTTTATCCATCGCCGTGCGCATATCTTCTGACAGATCGCACACTTCGGCAGACAGTTTTACGGTTAAACAACCGCTGATAATGCCGTGCTGGCTAAACTGGTTCAGGGTTTCCTGATAGTAGGCCAGAATGCGGTCGCGATAGTTTCCTGCCCCCGTATCAAAGTGCGTAGCCAGTCGCTGATGATAGGCCGCATAGTGGCGTTCCAGCATCGCGACACCGAACGCTTCTTTAGAGCGAAAATAGTGATAAAACGAACCTTTGGGGACTTCAGCGGTTTTCAGTAGTTCGCTTAAGCCCATACCGGTGAAACCGCGCTGCATACACAGCAGTTCGCCAGTCGCCAGCAGATGTTCGCGTGTATCGTGTTCAGTGATTTTGTTCATGGAAAGGAGTGTAATAGACCAGTCGGTCTAATGCAATAGCGCTTGCGAGAAATTCAGTTAACGTCTTCAATAGGTATATCAATCTTACGAAAGGAGGGGATGTGGCCGAACAGCTGGAGTTTTTCCCCGTCCAGAGCCCATGCCGTGGAATATGTCAGTCTGACGAGCGCGGTTTTTGCCGTGGCTGTTTTCGCAGTCGGGATGAGCGTTTTAACTGGCAAAAGATGAGCGATGCCGAAAAGCAGGAAGTGCTACGGCTTTGTCGTCAGCGCCTGATGCGTAAATTACGAGCAAACAAAGCCAACCCTTCGGAAGAACCGCAACAACCTTCACTCTTTTAAAAGCGTAATTGCGTATACTCGATGCACATTCACTTATAAGGAAGCTGCTATGGTTCAGCGTATTACTATTGCGCCGCAAGGTCCGGAATTTTCTCGCTTTGTAATGGGGTATTGGCGCCTGATGGACTGGAATATGTCCGCGCGCCAGCTAGTCAGCTTTATTGAAGAACATCTGGATCTGGGTGTTACCACCGTCGATCACGCCGATATTTACGGCGGATACCAGTGTGAAGCGGCGTTTGGTGAGGCACTGAAGCTGGCCCCGCATCTGCGTGAAAAAATGCAGATTGTTACCAAGTGCGGGATCGCCACGACGGCGCGCACGGAAAATGCGCTGGGTCATTACATCACCGACAGCGCGCATATTATTGCCAGTGCGGAAGCATCGTTGAAGTTACTGGCGACCGATCATATTGATTTGCTGCTCATCCACCGTCCCGATCCGCTCATGGATGCGGACGACGTCGCCGACGCGTTCAAAAAATTGCACCATAGCGGAAAAGTGCGTCACTTTGGCGTATCTAACTTCACCCCGGCACAGTTCTCACTGCTGCAATCGCGTCTGCCGTTCACGCTGGCGACTAACCAGGTTGAGATCTCACCGGTACATCAGCCGCTCCTGCTGGATGGTACTTTAGATCAACTGCAACAACTACGCATTCGTCCGATGGCCTGGTCCTGCCTCGGCGGTGGTCGTCTGTTTAATGACGATGCGTTCCAGCCATTACGTAATGAACTTGCCACAATCGCAGAAGAGTTAAACGCGCAGTTCATTGAGCAGGTGGTGTACGCCTGGATTTTACGTCTGCCGTCTCAGCCGCTGCCGATTATTGGCTCAGGGAAGATAGAGCGTGTACGTGCTGCCGTTGAGTCTGAGTCATTGAACATGTCTCGCCAGCAGTGGTTCCGTATTCGCAAAGCCGCGCTGGGTTACGACGTACCGTAATCGCGTTTTTGACGCTTCTCCGTTCAAATTTGTGTCACTGGTTTACACTTATCAATCAGACACCTTTTGGACGGAGGTCTTATGAAGCGTTTGAGTTTGGCCATTATTACTCTACTCGCCTGTGCAGGTGCGCAGGCTGCCAGTGAAGAAAAAGTGACGATGAATCTGGTAACGTCGCAAGGCGTCGGCCAGGCGATTGGTACGGTCACTATTGTTGAAACCGGGAAAGGGCTGGAGTTTACGCCCGATCTGAAAGCGCTACCGCCGGGTGAACATGGCTTCCATGTGCATGCGAATGGCAGTTGCCAACCGGCGATTAAAGAAGGAAAAGCCTCAGCCGCGGAATCGGCTGGAGGCCATTATGATCCGCACCAAACCGGCAAGCACGAAGGTCCGGAAGGCGCAGGCCACATGGGCGACCTGCCGCTGCTGGTGGTGAATAACGACGGTAACGCCACAACACCGGTCATTGCGCCGCGGCTGAAAACGCTCGATGAGGTTAAAGGCAAAGCGCTGATGATCCATGTCGGTGGCGATAATATGTCCGATCAACCAAAACCGCTTGGCGGTGGCGGAGCGCGCTACGCTTGTGGCGTTATCAAATAATCAATTGCCTAGCGTACCCGGCGGAGGCGCCTGTTCGAGCTGAGAAAGCGAGCAGTGTAGTCGCCAGATAAGCGCCGACAGTTCCTGCGCCGCAGGTTGATGATGGTGGGCGAGCGTGTCGCAAATACGCTGTAGCTCACTCAGCGTGGCATTCAGCGGCCGTTGCTGAACGCCGCGCTCACTCATTACGTCGCGAAGCAGCGATATACACACGTCTCTGACGCGAGCCAGAGGATCTGAACGCACCTCCCAGGTGCGCAGTTGCCACACCACGTGCGAGCAGTTCAGCAAGACAACCCCCCAACGCAATAGCCAGCGTCGCGCCAGGGCATCCTGACTGTTGCTGAGCTGGCTGACGTGGTGATAGGTCAGCGACTCAAATTCGTTTTCACTGAGCGAGGGATGTCGGCTGAGCTGATCGACAAAATCCCGGCGCAGGGCGCGAATATGGCGGCGACCTTTCCGCGCATCCGATCCAGGCCGCAGAATGGCGAATGCCAGCCACGATAGCGCCACGCCGGTGATTTTCGCCATATTGTCATTCAGGAAATCAGCAAAATCATAAACCGGCGGATTAGTCACCGCGATAAACGATCCCATAAACACGATTAGCTGTCCCCAAAGACCCGCCAGCGCAGGCATTTGCAGCTTCAGGAGTTGCATGGTAGCGAGTAGCGGGAAGAGAAACAGAATGAATTGCCAGAGGTCAGAGATTTGCACCATCAGGCCAAACTTAACCACAAAGCTAAACAGCGACAGCAGAACCAACGTGCGCATCAGCAAAGAAAGTGACTTGAACGGCGTGGCTACGGCGGAATAGAGCACGCTGCTGATGGCCGCGAGCGTTAGTGCGCCAGAGCCTGATTCCCATTGCGCGCCAATGCTCCATGCGCCGATAAGCATCAGGGTACAGAACGTACGCAATCCGCTCCAGAGGGCTTCCGCATTATCGGTATGACGGGCAAGTCCTGGCGTGCGGGCGATAGTAATACGCTCGGCGGTAACGCCATTTTCCAGTAAATGCAGATAATGACTGCTGCGTAAGTATAGCCGACAAAAATAACGCAGTCGTTGCCAGAAGGCGACGTGCCGATAGTCGCGCGCATCGAGGGGACGCAGGGGGGCGATAATACGCGCCACGGTGTAGGTGTCGGTATTGGATTTGACCAGCTCGCTGAGCAGTTGTTCGATGATTTGCCGGGTATTAGCCGGGGGATTGGGCCAGTTCAGGAGCATCCTGCGCAGACTGGATATCACGCTGGTCATACGTAACTGCTGATGCAACAGCGAATTGAGCAACGCATTTTGACGGCGAAAACGGTAGTGACTCCAGAACGCCTGAATACGCAGCAGGTTCATGGTCAGAATCTGACCGATAACACCTTCATGGGCTGTGCGAATTGCATCCGTTGTCTCCGGTTGCCAGAGTAAGCTGGCATGCTCCAGTAAACGCGAATGCATGTTTTTCAGCGCGGTAAGCAATGTGGTGCCATCGGAGGTGCTGGGGAGGATCATCATCATCATGCCGCCGCACAGGATACCGACGATGACCTCGCATACGCGGGCCTGAGCGATATCCCACAACTGCGTAATCTCTATGGTATTGACCATGGGAAAAGCAATGATCGCCGCCGTATAACCGGCCAGTTGAAAGGCGTAGGCGACGTTATTGGTGAAGTGCGCGCAGGCCCAGGTACAAAAACCGATCCACACTGACATGCTCAGCAAAAACAACCACGGCTCATTGAGGGTATGACCGGCAATAATCAACGCGGCGGTGGCGCCCAGTAAGCTACCCGCAACACGACCCAGACTTTTGCTGATAACCCCGCCGACGGTGGGAAAGCTGACCACTGCCGCCGAGGTCATCGCCCAGTAGGGCTCATCCAGATTCAGGTAATAGGCGAACGTTAACGCCAGACACATCGCAATGGTATTTCGCAACGCATAACGCCACTGCGCTACCGTGGCTTTAAACCACGGCCAATGGCCTGGCATCAGGTGGGACAGTTTCATTTACGCTGGCCGATAGACACGCTGCAGGTCGTACCAGAAACCAGAGTGACATCCTGCGGCAGAGCGTCGAATTCGATGCGGACCGGAACGCGTTGGGCCAGACGCACCCACGGCACATTGGGTTTGATGTCGGGAATCAGGCCGGAATCGCTTTCCACACTTTGGTCGTAGATGGCGCGACCAATACTGGATACGTGACCCTGTAACTTTATGTTGTCGCTGTAGAGCGTGATAACCGCAGGAGCACCTTCACGAATGTGGCGCAACTTGGTTTCTTCAAAATACCCCATCACATAGAAAGAGTGGCTGTCGACAAGGGCAAACAGGGGCTTACCGGTTGAGGCGTAGTCTCCAGTACGAGTTGAAAGGTTGGTGACCCAGCCCGCTACGGGCGCTTTGACCACCGTCTGCGTCAGTTGCCACTGTGCCTGGCGCATACTGGCCTCGGCTGCTTCAACGCTGGCCTGCATGGCTTTCACGTTGAGGTTAGCAGTATCCAGATCTTCGGCTGAGATATAATTTTGCGATAAATGACGGCGGCGGTTGGCTTCGTTATTGGCTTTCGCCAGATCGGACTGTGCCTTCGCCAGCTGCGCTTGCGCATTCAGTTCAGCAATGTGAAACGGCGTCTTGTCGATGATAAAAAGGACATCGCCTTTGTTCACAAACTGGTTATCTTTTATATTGAGTTCGCTAATGCTGCCTGAGACCTGCGGCGTGATGCTGACCTGCTCAGCACGCACTTTGCCATCACGTGTCCAGGGCGATTGCATATAGTAATTCCACATCCACCATCCGGCGAAAACTGCGATTGCAGCGACTATAATGGTGGAGAAGTATTTAATGGTTTTAAGCGACATAATCACCACACAATCAGCATTACAAAGGCCAGACATACGCAAAGCGTAAAGAGTGACAGATCCATTAACAGGGGATGCCAGATTTCGCCGGAGTAAATCCAGTCGCGTAGCAGGCGATGAAAAATCAGCCAGAGAATAAATCCTGCTACAAACGCCTTGAAAACAGGAGGGAAGTAGACAGATGCTCCGATCATTAAATCTTGTAGGGGCAATCCTGTTGCATTAAACATAAACTTCACGGGCAAAATCCTTGGCGGAAGAGAGCATTGCTATAGGTTTAGCAAAAAAGAGACAATGAGTCTCTGTAACGCATAATGTCTGAAAAAATGTCAGCCGGTAAGCAAATTTGGCAATACATTTGTTTTGGGAATACAAATGCTGCACACTATTCTAAAATCAGCATAATAACTTAGCAAGCTAATTATAAGGAGATGAAATTGGAATCGCCATTAGGTTCTGATCTGGCACGGTTGGTGCGCATTTGGCGTGCTCTGATTGACCATCGCCTGAAACCTCTGGAGTTGACGCAGACGCATTGGGTTACGCTGCACAACATTCATCAATTGCCGCCTGATCAATCGCAGATTCAGTTGGCTAAAGCGATTGGCATCGAGCAGCCTTCGTTGGTACGCACGCTTGACCAGCTGGAAGAAAAGGGACTCATTTCACGACAGACTTGCGCCAGCGATCGTCGGGCAAAGAGAATTAAACTGACAGAAAAAGCAGAGCCGCTGATTGCAGATATGGAAGCGGTTATCAATAAGACGCGTGGAGAAATTTTGGAAGGGATTTCAGCTGAGGAAATTGATCTGCTGATTAAACTGGTCGCCAGACTGGAACACAATATTATTGAACTGCAGTCACAGGGCTGAAACGATAAGATGACGTGTGGCCAGAGCCTGACCACACGTGTATTCGATTAGCGTGGAGACACGGTAACCTGGCTGCCGTTGTTAGCCATAACAACGCGCTGGCCAGCTGAGAACTTGGTTGCACCCTGTTTCTGAACCACCATGATGGTATTACCGTCGTCCTTACGGATTTCCAGTTCTACACCCTGGGTTTTATTCATCGCACCTTGTACGCCTTGACCCGCTACGCCACCGGCAACTGCGCCAGCCGCCGTGGCTAATGAACGACCCGTACCGCCGCCGACGGTGTTACCCAGGAACCCGCCGAGTACCGCACCACCAATGGCGCCAATCACGTTTGCGTCATCGCCACCCTGGATTTGCACCGGACGAACATGAACAATTGTACCGTAGGTAACGTTCTGAACTTGTTTCGCTTCGGATGCGGTGTATACGTCGCCTGAAAGGCTATCATTGTTAACGCAGCCCGCCAAAGACACACCCATTAATGCAACAATCAGCACACGTTTAATCATTTACAAATCTCCTTTAACACCACGAAACGCTAATAAAGCACCCTTCATGGCTAAATTATATGGCACTTGTGAGCCTAAGGTCACATGTTCTACTGGAACAATATGAAAATCTTAACCGAAATCGGATATACCGAGTATAAACGAATCATTCATATAATTGATGTAATAAAGCGTCCATTGTAATGATTAGCCCTCAAAAATCATTAAGGAAGCATGGCATTAGTCGGCACTTTATGGTTGAGTGTCAAGGCTAATTTGCTTAAAAGGATGACATATGAAATCGGGCCGTTTTATCGGTGTAATGTCTGGAACCAGCCTTGATGGCGTCGATGTTGTGCTGGCGACAATAGATGAAACGATGGTTGCGCAACAGGCGAGTCTGACCTGGCCTATCCCTCTCCATATAAAGCAGGCGATCCTGGATATCTGCCAGGGGCAGCAGCTTACGCTATCGCAGTTTGGCCAACTCGACGCACAGCTCGGTTATCTGTTTGCCGAGGCGGTGAATGCACTGTTGGCACAGGAAAAATTGAAACCGCAGGAGATCGTTGCGATTGGCTGTCATGGGCAAACCGTGTGGCATGAACCGACGGGAATCGCGCCGCACACGCTGCAAATTGGCGACAACAATCAAATCGTTGCGCGTACCGGGATAACGGTGATCGGCGATTTTCGTCGCCGCGATATCGCTCTCGGCGGGCAGGGCGCGCCGTTGGTTCCCGCTTTTCATCAGGCGCTGTTGGCTCATCCAACGGAGCGGCGGATGGTGCTAAACATCGGCGGAATTGCCAATCTGTCTCTGCTTATCCCACAGCAACCCGTTCGCGGTTACGACACCGGGCCGGGCAATATGCTGATGGATGCCTGGATCTGGCGGCAATGCGGCCAACCCTACGACAAAGATGCGCAGTGGGCCACATCGGGAACGGTGATCCTGCCTTTACTGCAAAATATGCTTAACGATCCTTATTTTTCTGCGCCTGCGCCGAAAAGCACTGGCCGCGAGTATTTCAATTATGGCTGGATAGAACGTCATATGGCGCAGTTCCCGGGAATAAGCCCGCGGGATGTGCAGGCGACGCTTGCCGAACTGACGGCCGTGACCATTTCCGAGCAGGTCTTGCTAAGCGGAGGCTGTGAACGGCTAATGGTATGCGGCGGCGGCAGCCGTAATCCGCTGCTGATGATGCGTCTGGCGGCGTTATTGCCAGGGACAGAGGTCACCTCAACCGATGAGGCTGGGATCAGCGGCGATGATATGGAGGCCCTGGCTTTTGCCTGGCTGGCGTGGCGAACGCTGGCGGGATTACCGGGAAATCTGCCTTCCGTGACCGGCGCATCAGAACCGAGCGTTTTAGGGGCGATTTATCCCGCTAACCCACGAACTCAGAGTTAACTGAAATTATTCAGCGCCATATGTCGATAAACTAGGGATATTAGGGAGGGTGCCATTACCCTCCAGGACCAGGAAAGTCTTCAGGATATGGCTATGAAAAAACTGTTGTTAGTGTGTCTGCCGGTACTACTTAGCGGGTGCAGCGTGTACAACCAATTTGTCGAGCGTATGCAAACGGATACGCTTGAATACCGCTGTGACGAAAAACCGCTTACCGTGAAGCTGAACAATACCCGTCAGATGGCGAGTTTTGTTTATGATAATCAGCTATTGAACCTCAAACAGGGCGTGTCGGCATCAGGTGCTCGCTATACCGATGGTATTTACGTCTTCTGGTCTAAAGGCGACGAGGCAACGGTCTATAAACGAGACAGAATTGTGCTAAATAACTGTCAGTTACAGAACCCGAAGCGTTGAGATTTTCACCTGGGCGGCGCACAATAGCGTCACCCACTGACAATCCGTAGCCAACATCATGTCTGATAACGACGAATTGCAGCAAATCGCGCATTTGCGCCGTGAATACACGAAAGGCGGTCTCCGCCGCCGCGATCTTCCCGCCGAACCCCTTGCGCTGTTCGAGCGCTGGCTGGGGCAAGCCTGTGACGCCAAACTGGCCGATCCCACTGCGATGGTCGTTGCTACCGTCGATGAAAACGGTCAGCCTTATCAGCGTATCGTGTTGCTCAAACATTATGATGACAAAGGGCTGGTGTTCTATACCAACCTCGGTAGCCGTAAGGCACATCAGATTGAGAAAAACCCACGCATCAGCCTCCTGTTTCCCTGGCATACGCTGGAACGGCAGGTGATGGTGATCGGCAAGGCTGAGCGCCTTTCCACGCTGGAAGTGGTGAAATACTTCCACAGTCGCCCACGTGATAGTCAGATTGGCGCCTGGGTCTCTAAGCAATCCAGTCGGATCTCCGCGCGCGGTATTCTGGAAAGCAAATTCCTCGAACTGAAGCAGAAGTTTCAGCAAGGAGAAGTTCCACTGCCCAGTTTCTGGGGAGGCTTTCGCGTAAGTATTGAGCAGATGGAGTTCTGGCAGGGTGGCGAAAACCGTCTGCACGATCGTTTTTTATACCAACGCGAAGATAACGCGTGGAAAATTGATCGCCTGGCCCCCTAAAGATGCAAAATTCTTGTTTTAAGCGCTGGTGCTGAACAATCCGGCGCTTTATTCTATGTTTCTTTCGCATCAGGCGAAAAGTCGTGTACCGGCTAAGGTGCAGTCGTTTTATACATGGAGATTTTGATGGCAAGCAGTAACTTGATTAAACAATTGCAAGAGCGGGGGCTGGTGGCCCAGGTGACGGACGAGGAAGCGTTAGCAGAGCGACTGGCGCAAGGCCCGATCGCGCTCTATTGCGGCTTCGATCCTACCGCTGACAGCTTGCATTTGGGGCATCTGGTTCCATTGTTATGCCTGAAACGCTTCCAGCAGGCAGGCCATAAGCCTGTCGCACTGGTGGGTGGCGCAACCGGTCTGATTGGTGACCCGAGCTTTAAAGCCGCCGAGCGTAAACTGAATACCGAAGACACCGTGCAGCAGTGGGTGGATAAAATCCGCAAACAGGTTGCGCCGTTCCTCGATTTCGACTGTGGCGACAACTCGGCGATTGCTGCGAACAACTATGACTGGTTTGGCAGTATGAATGTACTGACTTTCCTGCGTGATATCGGCAAACACTTCTCCGTTAACCAGATGATCAACAAAGAAGCGGTGAAGCAGCGTCTGAACCGTGACGATCAGGGGATCTCGTTTACCGAGTTTTCTTACAACCTGCTGCAGGGTTATGACTTTGCCTGCCTGAACAAACTGCACGGTGTTGCGCTGCAGATTGGCGGTTCTGACCAGTGGGGCAATATTACTTCGGGTATCGATTTGACCCGTCGCCTGCACCAGAACCAGGTGTTTGGTCTGACCGTTCCGTTGATCACTAAAGCTGACGGCACGAAATTCGGTAAGACGGAAGGCGGCGCTGTGTGGCTGGATCCGAAGAAAACCAGTCCGTACAAATTCTACCAGTTCTGGATCAATACCGCCGATGCGGATGTTTATCGCTTCCTGAAATTCTTCACCTTCATGGACATTGAAGAGATCAATGCGCTGGAAGAAGAAGATAAAAATAGCGGTAAAGCGCCGCGCGCCCAGTATGTTCTGGCTGAGCAAGTAACGCGTCTGGTTCACGGCGAAGAAGGGCTGGTAGCGGCAAAACGTATTACCGAAAGCTTGTTCAACGGTAATCTGAGCGATTTGAGCGAAGCGGATTTCGAACAGCTCGCGCAAGATGGCGTGCCGATGATCGAGATGGACAAAGGTGCCGATCTGATGCAGGCGCTGGTGGACTCCGAGCTGCAACCTTCTCGCGGCCAGGCACGTAAGACTATCGCGTCTAATGCGGTGACCATCAACGGTGAGAAGCAATCCGATCCGGAATATTTCTTCCAGGAGAGTGATATCCTGTTCGGGCGCTACACCTTACTGCGCCGTGGCAAGAAGAACTATTGTCTGATTTGCTGGAAGTAAGATTTAGTTAGCAGGGGCGTGGGAAACTACGCCCCTTTATTTTTTCAGGGTTGTGGTAAGTAAAATGAAGAATATCCTCGCCATCCAGTCCCACGTTGTTTTTGGTCATGCGGGCAACAGTGCAGCAGAATTTCCAATGCGTCGTCTTGGCGCAAATGTCTGGCCGCTGAATACCGTTCAGTTTTCTAACCACACACAGTACGGCAAATGGACCGGTTGCGTTATGCCGCCGAGTCATCTGACTGACGTTGTCCAGGGCATTGCCGATATCGATAAACTCCAGACTTGTGACGCAGTACTGAGCGGCTATCTTGGCTCGGCTGAACAGGGCGAGCATATTCTGGGTATTGTACGCAAAGTAAAAGCGGCCAATCCGCAGGCGAAATATTTTTGTGACCCGGTGATGGGCCATCCAGAAAAAGGGTGTATCGTCGCGCCGGGCGTAGCGGAGTTTCATGTACGCCATGCGCTTCCGGCCAGCGATATTATCGCCCCGAATTTAGTTGAGCTCGAAATTCTGTGCGAGCATGCGGTGAACAATGTTAATGAGGCCGTGGCGGCAGCGCGTGAACTCATCGCTCAGGGACCAGAGATTGTGCTGGTGAAGCACCTGGCTCGCGCGGGTATTAGCGCAGATCGTTTCGAGATGCTGTTAGTTACTGCTGAACAGGCATGGCATATCAGCCGACCGTTAGTCGATTTTGGCGCACGTCAACCGGTTGGCGTAGGTGATGTCACCAGCGGCTTATTGTTGGTTAAACTGCTGCAGGGCGCGTCTTTACAGCAGGCGCTGGAGCACGTGACGGCGGCGGTGTACGAAGTGATGATTGCTACCAAAAAAATGCACGAGTATGAGCTGCAGGTTGTGGCTGCGCAGGATTGTATCGCGAAGCCTGAACACTACTTCAGCGCGACGCAGCTGTAAGCAATGCCCGATGGCGCTCACGCTTATCGGGCCTGCGTTTGTTAGGCTGAAAGCCGGGTAAGCGCAAGCGCTTCCCGGCAACAACAATTAATTTAACCCTTCTGCTTTCAACGCCGCGGCAACCGCCGGACGTTCAGCCATACGCGCCATATACGCATCGATATTACTTAACCCTGCCATATTCAGCTTAACCGCATACGCCCAACGCAGCACGGTGAACAGATAGGCGTCCGCAATGCTGAAGCGCGAACCGCAGATCCATTGGTTATCTTGCAGCGCGTCGTTCACATACTGCATTTTTTTCTCCAGCAGCGCGCGAACGGTTGGCTTGAAGTCTTCCGGCGTATCGGGACGGAACAGTGGGGTAAAGCCTTTATGCAGTTCTGTCGCAATGTAGTTAAGCCATTCAATGGTTTTGTAACGGGAGAGGCTGCTGGTCGGGGCAAGGAGTTGACGGTCTGGAACGGTGTCCGCCAGGTATTGCATGATGGCGACGCCTTCGGTCAGTAGCGTACCGTCATCCAGCAGCAGCGCGGGAACTTGCCCTTTTGGGTTTACCGCGAAAAAATCATCGCCGTTTTCCAGACGCTTCTTCATCAGGTCAACACCATCCAGCGTGAAATCTTTACCGCTCTCACGAAGTGTGATGTGGGAAGCAAGAGAACAAGCGCCCGGTTTGTAGAACAGTTTCATCGGTAACTCCTTTTGGCTGAGGTATATCGTATGGTAGTGCTAGCTCAGGCAAAAAAAAAGCCGCTAACACCAGTTAGCGGCCTGAAAAAGAGTTTCCCTGAGAATTACGCAGTCGCGGCCTTAGAGGCTTTCTCATTGACGTCATCGTCCTGAGTCATACGATTCAGTTTCGGTGCCGTCAGCAGCATCAGAACAGCGATAACAGCCGTAGCAACACCAATCTGCAGGAACACACGACCGTAGACTTCAAGGGACATCAGCGGGTCAGTGACGTTCTCTGGTACAGCCATCATGTTGGCTACGTAACCACCGATGATGTTTGCACCGGCAGTGGTCAGGAACCAGCTACCCATGATGAAGCCCATCAGGCGTTGCGGAACCAACTGAGCCACCATTGCCAGACCCAGACCGGAGATCATCAGTTCACCGATACTTTGCAGACCGTAGCAGATGATCAGCCAGTTAACGGAAACGATGCCCGCATCGGTAGCGAATTTAGCACCCAGCGGCAGGATCAGGAACGCACCGGAACACAGCACCATACCAATCGCAAACTTGGTTGGCATCGGCAGGGTATCGCCCATCTTGTTATAGATAGCGGCGAGGATTGGGCTACCAATGATGATCCAGAACGGGTTCAGTGCCTGGTACTGCTCAGGTTCGAAAGCAATGCCAAGAATAGAGTGCTCAACGTTACGAATCGCGAAGAAGTTCAGTGAGGTCGGCATCTGGCTGTACAGCACGAAGAAGATAATCGCTTCCAGCATCAGAATGAAGGCGACGATCATTTTACGACGCGCAGCACCGTGCATGGTGAATGCTTCTTTACCGAAGATAAACACGATACCCAGAGCAATGACGCCCAGAACCATACGTGCGATCTGCTGGTTGTGCAGCAACCAGGTTGCAATCGCGACCAGTACCACGACGCCAACAATAGTCAGCAACAGGTTACGGAAGTTGATCGGCTCAAAGTCAGGTTTAGAACCGTACTGTTTAACCCAGCGCTGACAGAATGCGAAGTTAACAACGGTAATCAGCATACCCACGACGCTCAGAGCGAACGCGGTGCTCCAGCCGTAATGCGCAGCCAACCACGGTGTTGCCAGCATAGAGAAGAATGAACCGATGTTGACGGACATGTAGTACATGGTAAATGCACCATCAAGACGCGGGTCATCTTTGGCATAGCAGGTAGAGAGCAGGGATGATGGGTTTGCTTTAAACAGGCCGTTACCGACCGCGATGGCCGCCATGCCCATATAAACGATACCCGCATCGTGACCAGACCATGCTACCAACGCATAACCGATGGCCAGGACAACGGCACCCAGCATAATGACACGTTTTGTACCCAGAACTTTATCACCTAACCAGCCGCCAATGGCAACCAGACCGTACACCAGGGCGCTAAAGGACGAGAAAAGGGTGATGGAATCCGCTTCTGACATACCCAGTTGTTTAACCAGGTAGACGGCCATAATTCCTTGCAGGCCGTAATAACCAAAACGCTCCCACAGCTCAATAGAGAAAATGAGATAGAACGCTTTTGGTTGTTTGAAGGCGTTTAAACTCACGCTTTCTGTTGGTTTATTGTTTGCAGTAGACACTTTTACCTCTTTTTTTACATCCCATATCAACGGGGGTGTTCAGGCACGTGATGAGTCAAGTTCATCCGTCCGATTGTTATAGTGGGAGGGGAAACGGCAAGTAATGTTCACTATCTTGACCATTCAGACAAGTGGTTTGTAATAATCTGTTACATATATCATGGCTGGTGAAATCGTCGGGACTGTGAAATGTTATCTAGCGTTAAATTTCTTCATTTGAAAAATGGCAGATTTTTACACTGTTTAATCAGGGTAAAAATCGCAATGTGGCGATATGTTCTGCTATTTGCGCTTGAATCCAGTGATATAGGCCATTATCTGAAAAATAGCCAGTGTAATGTTTTGTTTAGAAACTGTTCAGTTAGGTCATCTGATTGTCACTTTAACTAAAAAATAAATATTTTTTAACATTATGTTATCTGGATGATCTGGATCACGTATAGATAGAAATTTCTTTTACTAAAAAAACGATTAACCTGCTCAGGTGTTAATTAACAAGAATATTGCATTAGCTATGCGCGGTTGAACGGCATCATTGTCGGGAAAATAAACTCAAGGGAGTGCATAACTAATCGTTATGTTAGCGAGGGGCAAGCAGTATGCCCCGGCAGCATCAGATATCGACTTTCTCTTTGAATTCGCAAAGATCTTCGATAATGCAGGAACCGCAGCGTGGCTTTCTGGCTATACAGGTGTAGCGGCCATGAAGAATTAACCAGTGATGGCAATCGACTTTAAATTCACTGGGTACGACTTTCAGCAGCTTCTCTTCAACCTGCTCGACGTTTTTACCCGGGGCGAACTGGGTACGATTACAAACGCGAAAAATATGGGTATCTACGGCAATAGTGGGCCAGCCAAAGGCGGTATTTAACACCACATTAGCCGTCTTTCGCCCAACCCCGGGCAGGGCTTCTAATGCGGCGCGGTCTTCAGGCACTTCACCATTATGTTGCTCCAGCAGAATGCGGCAGGTTTTAATCACGTTCTCCGCTTTGCTGTTAAACAAACCGATTGTCTTGATGTAGGACTTAACCCCTTCAACGCCAAGCTCCAGCATCGCGGCTGGCGTATTGGCGATGGGGTAGAGCTTGGCCGTCGCTTTATTGACGCTGACATCGGTGGCCTGCGCGGAGAGCAAGACTGAAATCAGCAGTTCGAACGGCGATGTAAAATTTAGCTCGGTTGTCGGATGCGGATTGTTCTCACGCAGGCGCGTCAGTATTTCCAGCCGTTTTGCTTTGTTCATTACACATTCCCTGTTTCACCGGCCGGACTGTCCGTGACAGCCGCCTCGGCACGACGTTTCTTCATTTTCTCATCAATCAGATACTTAACAGCCAGCATCAGACCCAGGCCAATAAACGCGCCTGGTGGCAGCATGGCCAGCAGAAACGGCGTATCGGTATGGAAGATCTCAACGCGCAATACTTTGGCCCAGCTACCCAACAAACCGTCTGCGCCATCAAAGAGTGTACCGTTACCAATTATTTCACGTAGCGAGCCCAGAACAAACATGGCGCCAGTTGCGCCCATGCCGATGGAAAAACCATCGAGTGCGGATAGCGCAGGGCCCTTTTTGGCTGCGAAGGCTTCAGCGCGGCCAACAACAATACAGTTGGTCACAATCAGCGGGATAAAAATGCCCAGAGACTGATACAGGCCAAAAGCGTAGGCATTGATCAACATTTGCACCGCGCTCACCACGGAGGCGATGATCATGACATAAATCGGAATACGTATTTCAGGCGGTGTCCAGCGACGAAGGGCAGAAATCGTCAGGTTCGTCAGCGTCAGGACGAGCGTAGTCGCGAGTCCCAGGCCCAGCGCGTTAGTGGCGGTCGAGGTGACGGCCAACAGCGGACACATCCCGAGTAACTGCACAAGCGCGGAGTTATTTTTCCATAACCCTTGGACAATAACGTCTTTAATTTCGCTCATGGTTTATTCTCCACAGGCGCTAAGTTGAGGAAGTTGCGCGGGCAGCGTCTGCGCATACAAACCGGCGCGTTTTACTGCATTAACTACCGCACGTGGCGTAATGGTTGCGCCAGTAAACTGGTCAAAGTCGCCGCCGTCTTTTTTCACCGCCCAGTGAGCGTCGTTACCCGCAGCGATCGTTTTGCCGCTAAAGTGGGTGATCCAGTCGGACAGTCGCAGTTCGATTTTATCACCCAGCCCTGGCGTTTCATGATGTTCGGTCACCCGCGTACCCAACACGGTACCCGAAAAATCGACACCAACCAGCAGTTGAATAGCCCCGGAATAACCATCTGGCGCCGTAGCTTCAAGAATTGCTGCAACAGGACGATCGTCCTGGCGGGCAATATACACTCGGTGAGTGCCTTTACCCAACGCCTGCGCATCGACCAGATAACAACTTTCGGACAAGTTATTATTGTAGCGATCGCCTGGCAGAACCTGATCGAACAGCGTTTTTTGCTGCAGCGCGGCCTGTTCATCAATGGTGGACTTGGTTAATTGATTGATTGCCGCGGTTAACCCCGTCGAGCCCGCTGCAAACAGCGCCAGAGTAATACCGTGTTTACGAATCGTTTTCAGCATAGGGAGTCCTTAGCGATGTCCGTACACGCGAGGGCGGGTGTAATAATCAATCAGGGGAACCGTGATATTTGCCAGCAATACGGCAAAAGCCACGCCATCAGGATAACCGCCAAAACTGCGAATCAACCACACTAACAGGCCCGCAAGTGCGCCAAAAATCAGGCGGCCACGGTTGGTTGTTGATGCTGTAACGGGATCGGTAAGAATAAAGAATGCACCCAGCATGGTCGCGCCGGAAAGTAGGTGCAACTGAGGCGAGGCCAGCGAATCTGGCGAGAAAATCCAGCCTAAAGTGGCACAAACGGCGAGCGACAGCAGGAAGCTAACCGGGATATGCCAGCGAATTGCTTTCTGCCATAGCAACACGACGCCACCCACCAGCCAGGCAAGGTTAACCCACTGCCAGCCAGCGCCTGCAAGCATGCCGCTGTAGATTGGGTATTGCATCACCTGCTCAGCAGTACGTCCCGCATGCAGCGAAGTCTTAAAGGTATCGAGAGGCGTTGCCTGACTGATACCATCAATACCCATACGCAGCGTGTTCATATCCCCGCCACTGGCGGTATGTCCGCTAAAGATAACGTTCAGGGCGTCAAAAAAACCAGGCACAGTCGCCGCAATTTCATGCGGCGGCAGCCAGCTTGTCATCTGTACCGGGAATGAAATCAGCAGCACCACGTAACCAATCATGGCGGGGTTAAACGGGTTCTGACCGAGGCCGCCATACAGCTGTTTAGCAATGATAACGGCGAATACCGTGCCTAAAACTACCATCCACCAGGGGGCGAGCGGGGGAATACTCACGGCCAGCAGTAACCCGGTGAGCAACGCGGAGTTGTCTTTTAGAATCGCGACAATGGGTTGTTTGCGCAGTTTAAGCACGCCCGCTTCGGCGGCGATAGCGCTGATGGCGGCCAGAACTATCTGGAACAACGTACCCCAGCCAAAGAACCACAGCTGAGCGGCGATCCCCGGCAATGCAGCCAGTAACACCAGCATCATGATACGCGATGTCTGGCGCTGGTTATGGGTATAAGGGGAGCTTGCTATTCTGAATACCATTTATTCCTCGTTTACAACCTGCTGCTGGGCGGCTTTCTTTGCCTGAGCGCGTGCAATAGCGGCCGCGACGGCGGCTTTACGCGGATCCACCGGTTCGACTGTTTCCGTAACCGTCTGCTGCTCGAGCTTGCGAGCTTTGGCGCGGGCGATAGCCGCTTCCACGGCGGCTTTACGCGGATCCACCGGTTCGGCTGTTTCCGTTACGGTTTCCTGTTCGAGCTTGCGGGCTTTGGCGCGGGCGATAGCCGCTTCCACGGCGGCTTTACGCGGATCCACCGGTTCGGCTGTTTCCGTTACGGTTTCCTGCTCGAGTTTGCGGGCTTTGGCGCGAGCGATTGCCGCTTCCACTGCAGCTTTACGCGGATCGACCTCTGTGCTGTTGCCTCCTGTTTGGGGAGGGTTTTCCATCCGGGTTGCGCGAGCTTGCGCCTTACGCGCCTCGCGTGCGGCAATCACGGCACTATTGTCAGGCTTTTCGCCAGCCTGAATGACTACCGGCTGCATTGCCTGAGCCTGCTTTTCTTTTACGCGAGCCAGTGCGGCGGCAATGGCATCATGATCTTTAGCCGCAGGCTGAACGGCAGCGCTTTTGTGACGTTCAAGACGTGCTGCTTTTTCACGTTCGAGTCGCGCCTGTCGGGCTTCAAATCGCGCTTTCGCTTCAGCGGCACGTTTTTCTTCCTGACTAATGGCATAAATCTCGGCTTTTTCCTGACGGAAATACTGCACCAGTGGAATATTGCTTGGGCATACCCAGGCGCAGGCACCGCATTCAATGCAGTCCGCGATATTGTGTGCCGTTGCTTTGTCGTGCTGCTGCCCTTTACTGAACCAATAAAGCTGTTGCGGCAGGAGATCGGCCGGACAGGCATCGGCGCATGCGCTACAGCGAATGCAGCCTTTCTCTTCCGGCGTTTCTCCCATTTCACTGGCAGAGGGCGCCAGAAGACAGTTGGTTATCTTCACCACCGGTACATCCAGCCACGGCAGCGTAAAGCCCATCAGCGGCCCGCCCATAATCACCATCTGGTCGGCGGAAGGGCAGAAGCCCGCGTCGTTGAGCAGATGACGAACCGGCGTGCCTAAACGCGCCCAGACGTTGCCCGGACGGCTGACGGCTTCGCCGGTCAGCGTCACGACACGCTCGGTAATCGGTTCTCCGTCAATCACCGCACGTTTAATCGCGTAGGCGGTTCCAACGTTTTGCATCAGCACGCCGATATCTGAAGAGCGTCCCCCGTGGGGAACCTGCTTGCCGGTCAGGATTTGCGTTAACTGCTTGGCCCCGCCTGACGGGTACTTGGTGGGGATCACGCGTAAGCTGATATCGTGTGAATCAGCCAGCACCGCGCGCAGCATGGAAATTGCCTGTGGCTTGTTATCTTCAATGCCCAGTAGAATTTCGCGTGGCTGAAGAATATGCGCCAGGATGCGGATACCTTCGACGACCTGCGCCGCGCAGTCCTGCATCAGGCGGTCATCAGCCGTAATGTACGGCTCGCATTCAGCAGCGTTAATGATCAGCGTTTCAATTTTATCTCCGCCGCCCTGCAGCTTAACGCCGGTGGGAAAACCCGCGCCACCCAGTCCGGCGACGCCGAACTGGTGAATACGTGCGATCAGCTCTTCCCGGCTGCGGGAACGGTAATCGGCCCAGCCGTCTCGCTCAATCCAGCGATCTTCGCCATCGGCATCAATAATAACGCTCAGCTCAGCTAATGCCGATGGATGTGCAGTAGAATGCGGCGCAATAGCAACAACGGTGCCTGAAGTTGGCGCATGTACCGGAAGCATTTTACCACGCCCAAGGGTTAACGCCTGACCACGCAGCACGGTGTCGCCTACGTTTACGCACAGCTCACCCTCCGCGCCAATATGTTGTTTCAGCGGAATAACAAAGCGTGGCGCCAGCGGAACCTGTCGCAGCGGCGTACCGTTCGACTGGGTCTTCATTTCTGGTGGATGAATGCCGCCATCAAAGTCCCAGATTTTGTTTTTTCTGAATGCAGAGAATAACTTAAACATGTTGTTCCACGGGAATGATGCGCACAGGGATGGTGTTTAAATCCCACTTCCAGGTATCAGGTGTCTCGGCCACCGGGCGTAATTCGATACATTGCGTCGGGCACGGATCAACGCACAGGTTGCACCCGGTGCAGAGATCGCTCATCACCGTGTGCATGGCGCGGGTCGCGCCCACGATCGCATCAACCGGGCAGGCCTGAATGCACTTTGTACAACCGATACAGTTATTTTCATCAATGACCGCCAGCATACGCACGGGGGTAACATCGTGTTCATCACCATCAATCGGCTGCGGGTCGACGTTCAGCAGGGCGGCAATTTTTAACATCACCGCTTCGCCTCCGGGTGCGCAACGGTTGATTTTTTCGCCCTGGGAGCCGATCGCTTCAGCGTAAGGATGACAGCCCGGATAGCCGCATTGTCCACACTGGCTTTGCGGGAGAATTTCATCAATTTTCTCCACGACAGGATCATCTTCGACGGCAAAACGTCGTGAGGCGTAACCCAAAATAGCGCCGAACGCCAGACCCAGTAGACTCACTGCGGCAACGGCAATCCAGATAGCATTCATTACAACTTCACCAAACCACTAAAGCCCATAAAGGCCAATGACATTAAACCAGCGGTAATCAGCGCAATCGCATTACCGCGAAACGGAGCAGGCACGTCCGCCACGGCGAGGCGTTCGCGGATCGCGGCGAACAGTACCATTACCAGTGAGAAGCCGACGGCGGCGGAAAAACCGTATAGCGCCGACTGTAAAAAGTTATGGCCGAGGTTGATGTTCAGTAACGCCACGCCTAATACCGCGCAGTTAGTGGTGATCAACGGTAGGAAGATCCCCAGCAGGCGGTAAAGTGCAGGGCTGGTTTTGCGTACAACCATCTCGGTAAATTGCACGACGACGGCGATGACCAGAATAAAAGCCAACGTGCGCAGATAGATGAGATTGAGTGGAATGAGGATCCAGGTGTCAATCAGCCATGCGCAGATGGATGCCAGTGTCATGACAAACGTCGTGGCAAGGCCCATACCCATTGCGGTTTCCAGTTTTTTGGAAACGCCCATAAACGGGCAGAGCCCCAGAAACTTGACCAGTACAAAGTTATTGACCAGAACAGTTCCGACAAACAGCAGCAGGTAATCAGTCATTTTTCGGCCTGAAATAAAAAAGCCGCCTATTATCTGACAATCTACAACAGGCGACAACAGGTTAACTGTAGGGTTATTACGGATTCACAAACGTCGATTTAACGCGTTGCGAGCGTTTGAAATAGGGCACCAGCAGTGCTGCAGCCAGCAATGGGAACAGCAGTTGGCGCACGGCAAAGGCGTCCGGAACCGGTGAAAACGCAAACGCTTTAACCGCCAGTAACACGGAGATCAGCAGCCATAGAATATAATGCTTAGGCACACAGGCTCTGCGTTTGAAAAACGCAATCGTCAGCCACAGCGTGTAATACCACATGGCAATCGCGGTAATAAAAGAGACGCCCCATAACAGCAAATTTGCCGTACTTTGCGCACCCAGCGTTTGGAAGGTTTGCGGTGTAGCCAGCGCAGTGACATAAAGTAATAACGCCAGCGAAGCGCTCAACAATGCGACTAACAGCCAGGCCAGTGGCCCAAGTAGCCAGCCCCCGATACGTTGTGCCGGTGTGGTAGTCATCTCTTCTCCAGGTTTACGCGCGCAATCAAACATGCCATTCATTTTGGGGCAATTATTATAAAGCTTTTAACGTTGAGCGCTACTTTCTTCTTTATTGCACGTAATGCCAGACTGATTTGGGTACCTGACCAACATCAAACAGACGACCTCCTGAGATAAGCTCCGCACGGCGATGGTCTGCAGCGCGATACATATTGATAATGTCGCTATCGTCGGTGAGCGTGTAGTTAAGATGGTCGAACAGTTTTTCCAGACTTTCGAGTGAACTGATTTTGCGGAATTTTAATAAGTAATCCTGAACAGTCATAAATGGAAATCCATATTAATAAAATAATACCAACGGAGTAGTAAATATAAATAATAAACAACATGCACAGGTAAAAGCGGATTGACGCGCAAATGTGAGAAGAGTGTTCATACCTGTGGAAAAGCAGGCGCTATGCGCACCTGCGGTAAGGGTAACGCGCTTCGCTACAGCAGGCAATATGCACCGGAGTGGGATGCGGCATTATTCTCTTTTTTTGACAAAATTCGATCTTTTGCAGCCAAACCCTGCCGTTACTCGATGTTAATTGCCGGGTTATAAGGGACTGCAGATGCTTATTTCTTCTGCACAGCAGCAACGGGCTCCGGTGGCTGGTAATTGTCAATATGATTGGCAACACCCAGCAGGATCACAGAGACGGTGAGAACAATCCAACCTGCTAATTCAATAAGACGATTCATTACTGATGACATTTGCTTTGATTTATCCATAAACACAGGCTGCAAATGTTACTAATCTCTCAATAATACAGCAAGATAATTGGGAACGATTTCTCCCTCTTTTTCGCTGCAAGTTAAGCATAAGTGGCATATGTTTGACTTAAGTTAATAAACAACCTTTGTAGCGCAATGGTTATTAAACTATTGAGACGTTGCAGGGTATGGTGTGAAATAGGTCAGTCCTGAATTGAGAGGCTATAACATGAGTGACAACATCCGCGTTGGGCTAATTGGCTATGGTTACGCCAGTAAAACCTTCCATGCCCCCCTGATTGTGGGCACACCGGGCCTCGAACTGGCTGCGGTTTCCAGTAGTGATGAAGCAAAAGTGAAGGCAGACTGGCCAACGGTGGCGGTTGTTGCTGAGCCTAAACACCTTTTTAACGATCCGAATATCGACCTGATTGTGATCCCCACGCCTAATGACACTCACTTCCCGTTAGCGAAGGCTGCGCTGGAAGCGGGCAAACATGTGGTTGTTGATAAGCCTTTCACCGTGACACTGTCACAAGCACGCGAACTGGATGCGTTGGCGCGTAGCCTTGGCCGCGTGCTGTCCGTTTTCCATAACCGCCGCTGGGACAGTGATTTTCTGACGTTGAAAGCCCTGCTGGCGGATGGCGTTTTGGGGGAGGTGGCGTATTTCGAATCCCATTTCGATCGATTCCGCCCGCAGGTTCGTGACCGCTGGCGTGAACAGGGGGGGCCGGGAAGCGGCATCTGGTATGATTTAGCACCGCATCTTCTGGATCAGGCGATTAACCTGTTTGGTTTGCCCGTCAGCATGACGGTAGACCTGGCTCAGCTCCGCCCAGGTGCGCAAGCGACGGATTACTTCCATGCCATCCTGACTTACCCGCAGCGTCGTGTGATTCTGCACGGCACCATGCTCGCTGCCGCTGAGTCGGCCCGTTATATCGTGCACGGATCGCGTGGCAGCTATGTGAAGTATGGTCTTGACCCGCAGGAAGAGCGCCTGAAAAATGGCGAGCGACTGCCTCAGGAAGACTGGGGTTACGACATGCGCGATGGCGTGTTGACGCGAATAGAAGGTGAAGAGCAGGTTGAAGAGACCTGGCTGACTGTACCGGGTAATTACCCGGCGTACTATGCTGGCATTCGTGATGCGCTAAATGGTCATGGTGAAAACCCGGTACCGGCGAGACAAGCTATTCAAATCATGGAGCTGATTGAGCTGGGTCTTGAATCTGCGAAACATCGCTCGACGCTGTGCCTTGCCTGATTAGGCAAATGCCGGATGGTGATGCTCAGCATCTCATCCGGCACTTTAACCGTCACGCTGCGGCGACTTTCTCGCGCAGGGCACGTTTTTCTTCGTTACTCAGAAATGCCATTTCCAGGCCGTTGATTTGCGCCTGACGGATCTGTTCGCGCGTGAGTCCTGCCGCTGGCGCGGCAATGGTGTACTCGTGAATAATATCCACACCCTGTACCGCCGGATCGTCCGTATTCAAGCTGGTTAAAACGCCATGCTCAAGGAATGTTTTCAGCGGGTGGGTTGCCAGAGAGGCGACGGTGCTGGTCTGAATGTTCGATGTCAGGCAGGATTCGATGCCGATACGGTGTTCGGCGAGGTAATCCATCAATGCACGATCTTCAACGGCTTTTACGCCGTGACCAATACGTTCTGCGCCCAGCTCTTTAATAGCCTGCCAGATACTTTCTGGTCCCGCGGCTTCGCCCGCATGCACGGTAATACGCCAGCCGGCGTCGCGCGCCTGATTGAAATGCGACAGGAACAGACTGCCCGGGAAACCGAGTTCGTCACCCGCCAGATCCAGTGCCGTAATATGGTCACGGTGGGCTAACAGCGCATCCAGTTCCTGCAGGCAGGCGGCTTCGCCAAAGGTACGGCTCATAATGCCAATTAAGCGAGCTTCGACGCCAAAGGTCTTGCAGCCCTCGCGAACGCCGGCAATGACGGCTTCAACCACGCCCGCAACGGGGAGTTGATGTGCCATCGCCATATAGCCGGGTGAAAAACGTAATTCTACATAGTGCAGGCCGTTACGTGCTGCATCCTCAATATTCTCAAATGCCACGCGGCGACACGCATCCAGCGAGGCCAGTACCTTCACGCCCCAGTCGAGCTTGGATAAAAAGCTCACTAAATCCGGCTCAGTTGATGTGACTTGCACATGAGGGATCAGCGTTTCCAGCGTTTGTGCCGGAAGCGTTAAATTGAACTGACGACCCAGATCCAAGATCGTTTGGGCACGGATGTTACCATCAAGGTGGCGATGGACGTCGGTCAGGGGGAGGGAAGTATCAATCATGGTCGCACTCGTGTATTTAGGTAAAGTGCGTCGTATTATATGAAAAAATCGGGATAAAAAGCTATGTTGCGCAATGAATAATTTCATTGCGCAAACTTAATTAGCGTACAGAACGGATGGCGTTAATCAGCCCCTGAACGCCTTTTTCAAGCTTGGATCTTGGGCATCCGGCATTGAGACGTACAAAACCGCGACCTTCTTCTCCGTAGGTGTATCCCGGCATGATAGCCACTTTCTGCTGGTGGATGAGAACATCCTGCAAGGCATGGTCATCAATATTGAGCGGACGCAGGTCAATCCATGCCAGATAGGTGGATTGAGGAATCTGCCAGTTGAGTTCGGGGAATGCGGCATTAAGCTCACGCGCAACGTAATGCAGATTGCTGGCAAGATAATCGCGCAGCGCATCAAGCCAGCTTGCACCCTGTTGATAAGCGGCAATATGTGCGCTAAGCGCCAGCACCGCAGGCGAGGAAAGACCATCGCGGCCTTTTAACGCGCTGAGGTAATCGTTGCGGCTTTGAGCATCTTCAATGAGTCCGTAAGCCCCGGTTAATGCCGGAATATTAAAACTCTTTGAGCCGGAAGTGAGCAGTGCCCAACTGCCGCGCGCGACGTTACTCCACGGGATGTGCGGCCGGTCTGACCATACCATATCCATATGAATCTCATCGGAGATAACTTTTACACCATGGCGCTGACACAGTTCTGCCATGGTTTCCAGCTCGTCGCGCGTCCACACTTTGCCCGTTGGGTTTTGTGGGCTGCAAAGCAGAAGAATTTTGCTTTCAGGTCGAGACAGGGCTTTCTCCAGCGCAACCATGTCGCAAAACCAGCCGTCGGCGCGTTTTTCCAGTCCGACTGCGTGTACCTGGCGCTGATTACCTTCAATCGCTTTGTAAAACGCATCGTAAGCCGGAGTATGGATAACCACCGCATCGCCCACGGATGACCATTGGCGGATCAACTCCGACACCATATAGATGACCGAGGGGCCATATACCAGCGACTGAGGATCTATTTGAGTGTTATGTCGCGAAAGAAACCAATGGCTTATCGCCGCCAGAAACTCATCGTTTTTCCAGCGGCTGTAACCCAACACGCCATGTGACAGGCGCTGAGTCAGCGCCTCCAGAATGCAAGGTGCGGTGGCAAAATCCATATCGGAGATGGTGAATGGCAGCAGGTCGGCTGAACCAAAACGGTCGGCAACGTAATCCCACTGAGTACACCAGGTACCGTGCCTGTCCACAACCTTTGAAAAATCAAACATATTGTTGTCCTTAAGCCTGTACGGTGTTCATCAGAACCGCGATCTCGTCTTTCACTGACTGGACCTGCGGACCGATAACGACCTGAAGGTTATGCTGATTGAGTTGTACTACGCCAATGGCACGATTGTCCTTCAGAGCCTGTACGTTAACAAGCGACATATCTTTCACTGACAAGCGCAGACGGGTGATGCAATTATCCAGGCTGACAATGTTTTCCGCGCCGCCCAGCGCCGCCAGAATAGCAGGGACGTTGTAACCTGATTTACCAGGCGCTCCGGCCATTACTTTTTCGATATTGCTGGCAATTTCGACTTCACGGCCCGGCGTCTTCAAATTGAAACGCGTGATGGCGAAGCGGAAGATCACGTAGTACACCGCAAACCAGATAGCCGCGACAACAGGGACCAGGTACCACTTGGTGGACAATCCGTGCAGGATGCCGAACACCACGAAGTCAATCAGGTTACCGTCAGTGTTACCGATAGTGACGCCAAGCACTGCCATCACGGTGAAGCCAAGACCGGTTAGCAGGGCGTGGATTACATACAGAACCGGAGCGACGAACAGGAATAAGAACTCGAGTGGTTCAGTTGTACCGCCGATGACACAGGCAATCAGACCAGAAATTAATAACCCTTTAATTTTATGACGATTTTCAGGACGTGCGCAGTGGTACATGGCTAATGCTGCACCCGGTAAACCGCCGAGGAACGCCGGCATTTTACCCTGGGACAGGAAGCGTGTTGCGCTTTCAGAGAAACCTTGCGTTGTCGGGCAGCTCAGTTGAGCCTGGAAAATAGTCAGTGCGCCGCTCACGCTATGGCCGCAGACTTCCTGTGTGCCGCCAGCTTCGGTGAAGCGAATGAGTGCCACCAGAATATGGTGCAGGCCAAAAGGCAGCAACAGACGTTCACCGGTACCAAACAGCATAGGACCAAATTCCCCCGCGCTATTGATGATGTGACCGAGTCCGGTAATGCCCATGGCGAAAACCGGCCAAATCAGGGGAATGACCAGCCCGACCAATCCCATCACCACCGAGGAGATGATAGGCACAAAGCGCGTACCACCGAAAAACGCCAGCGCATCCGGCAGACGAATGTTGTGGAAGCGTTCATGCAGCATCCAGACAATGATCCCGGCAATAACGGCACCGAGGATCCCGGTGTCGATCGACTGGATCCCCAGAATGTTTTGCACGTTGTTGGCTTTCAGGATCGCCGCATCTGTGGTGGGTAAGATACCTTTGGCGGTTAACCAGAAATTGACGGCGAGGTTCATGACCGCATAACCGACAAAACCGGCAAACGCCGCAACGCCTTTGTTCTCGCGCGCCAGGCCCAGAGGAATGGCAATACAGAACATGACTGGCAGGAAGCTAAACGCAAATGAGCCAACTTTACTCATCCAGGTAAAGATGGCCTGAAGCACCGGATTCCCCAACGCCGGGATCAGCGTTAAGACATCATGGCTGCTCAACGAGCTGCCGATCCCCAACATGATCCCGCAAAATGAAAGCAGCGCTACAGGCAGCATAAAGGTTTTGCCCAACTGCTGGAAAAATTCCCATAACGTTATTTTTGGTGTGGTTCTCGCCGTCATCAAACGACTCCTTGTAAAGGCTAGCTGACTAATGATGGCGAGAAGATAAAACGTTTTACCTAATTTTAGTGCGGTATAAATCACATTATCGAACGATAATAGGGGGTATAAATATAAGTGATTGATAAAACGTTTTATCCGTCACGTTATCAGGGAGTTTTCTGTTTTTATGGCTATAGCCAAAAAAATAACCATCCATGATGTTGCGCTGGCTGCGGGGGTTTCGGTCAGCACCGTCTCATTGGTGCTCAGTGGAAAAGGGCGAATTTCATCAGCGACCGGGGAGCGGGTGAATGCTGCTATTGAGCAACTGGGGTTTGTGCGTAACCGCCAGGCATCAGCGCTGCGCGGCGGGCAGAGCGGAGTAGTTGGTTTGATTGTACGTGATCTTTCAACGCCGTTTTACGCCGAGCTGACGGCGGGTCTGACGGAAGCGTTGGAAGCGCAGGGGCGCATGGTCTTCTTACTGCACGGCGGTAAAGATGGGGAGCAGCTGGCGCAGCGTTTCGCGATGCTACTCAACCAAGGGGTGGATGGCGTGGTCATTGCCGGGGCCGCTGGCAGCAGTGATGCGCTGCAACAGTTGGCCGCTGATAAAGGGATCCCGGTGGTATTTGCATCACGCGCCAGCTACATGGATGACGCAGACACCGTCAGGCCCGATAACATGCAGGCTGCACAGTTACTGGTTGAACATCTTATCCGCCACGGACACCAGCGTATTGCCTGGCTGGGCGGGCAGAGTTCTTCATTGACTCGCGCAGAGCGCGTCGGCGGTTATTGTGCAACCTTATTAAAATATGGTTTACCGTTTCATAGCGACTGGGTGCTGGAGTGTTCATCCAGCCAGAAGCAGGCCGCAGAAGAGGTAACGGCGCTGTTACGCCGCAATCCCACGATCAGCGCGGTGGTGTGCTACAACGAAATAATCGCCATAGGCGCCTGGTTTGGCCTGATGAGAGCAGGACGTCAGAGTGGTGAAATTGGTGTCGATCGCTATTTCGAACAGCAAATATCGTTGGCCGGATTCGCTGATGTGGCGGAAAACGCGTTGGACGATATCCCGATTACCTGGGCCTGTTCGCCCGCGCGTGAAATGGGATACACCCTTGCTGAACGTATGCTACAACGCATTGCCCACGATGAAGGTCATTCACGCAATCTGACGCTTTCCGCTCGTCTGGTGGCGGCGAAATAAAAAAGCCCGATAAACACTGTTATCGGGCATGTCACTGACGAGTGATTATTGTTGCGGGATGGCAGGGGTATCCGGCTGTGTAAGAGAAGGCATACCGAACATACCAACAAACTCATCCAGCGGCATTTTTTGTCCGTTCAGCGTCACCTGGCCGTTTGCGTATTGCAGGCTGGTACCGATAACGTTGTCCTGCAAAGTCGTAATGCGGAACATCTGCCCCATCGCCGCCAGGCCATTAACCTGTTGCTTCGCCAGACCAGCCGCTTCTTCCTGCTGATATCCTTCCAGTTTGGCAATTTGCGTCATGAACTCAGTCGCCATATCGACAGGGATGGTCAGTTTCGCATCCAGCGATTTGACGGAACGATCCACTTCCTGGGCCAGCGTTTGCGGCTCCACCGTGTTTGCGGTCGGATCTTTTAGCAGCAGTGACAGATTAAATGTGGTTTCACCTTTTGCATTCTTCCAGCTCAGTGGAGCAATGGTGACAACCGGTTCGCCTTTCATCAAAATCGGTAGCGCATTAAAGAAGGCTTCGGTGACTTTCTGCTGATAAAGCTCAGGATTTTGGACCACATCAATCTGCGCCATCAGCGCTTTGGTTTGGGCGCTGTACTGCTGGCTGAACTGGTGCAGTGCTTCACCGTCAATCTGGCCAACTTTTAACGTCAGCTTACCGCTCCCCATATCCTGGCCCTGCAATTTAAGGCTGTTCAGGGTGTAATCCAACTGGCTGTTGACGGTTTTGCCATCGTTAATCAGATCGGATTTGCCATCGATACCCATGCCTTCCAGCACCGCCAGCTCTTTGCCCTCGACTGAAATCGACAGTTTTTCGAGGGACAATTTCTGATCGCCGATGCGCTCACCAAAGCTTGCGATACTGCTGGAACCTTCAGTTTTCAGGTTATTGAAAGTAACTTGTACTTTCTGATCATACTCATTGACGGCATTGACCAGGCCACTTTGCGCCTCGCCAGTCAGCGACACCGCATTACCATCCTTATCTGCCGTAAACTGGAACTCCCCGCCACTAAAGGCCACATTTTCGTCGCCTTTCTCGTAGTTCAGCGGTTTGAGGGAGAGATCGGAACGGGTATCCCCACTGTAGCCAATACGGGAATTAATGATGAATGGCGTCTCACCTTTGGCAATATCAAACAGCGGTTTCGTCACGTCGTTATTGACCAGCGTCGTTTTCACGGAGGCCATTGCCGGAACAAGATTCAGTGATTTCAGCTGAGCCAGCGGGAAAGGACCGTGATCAACGGTTTCATTCAGGACGATGCTTTGTCCCGGTTTCAGCCAGGAATCTGCCTGCCCGGCAACAGGTTTCACCACCAACTGCAGTTGGCTATTGAACACGCCGCGCTGGTAGTTTTGATAACTCAGTTCAATGCCCGCCTCTGGGGAGTAGCGTTTTAACTGATCGTTTGCCTGCGTCACCATCTCGGCGAGATGCGTTTCGAGTTTCTTTCCTGTGTACCAGGCGCCGCCCGTCCAGACGATACCCAGTGCAACCACCACACCCGCAGCTACCAGCGATTTTTTCATTTTGATATCCATAAAATAAAACCAGGCGTTTGAAGACGCCTGGAGGAGTGACATGTCTTTAACTCACTACAGCTTAGCAAGAGTTGTTAAAAATATCAGTATCTTGCTACAGCTTGTTATAAACCCGAGCTAAACGGCCCGTGCCGCTGATGTTTACCGGCGATTCATTCGCGCTAATAAAGGCCGACTCACCCGGCTGCAGCACCAGACGCTGCTCGCCCTTGCTCAGCACGGCTTCACCTTCGATGCAGAACAAAATGGCCGCACTTTGCTGGCTGATATCTGCGCCATTGGCGGTCAGTTCATGTAAGGAGAACGCGAAATCGTCGACCGGAATGGGGAAGTCCAGTTCGCTGTCAGTCTTAACTGGCGTGGTCAGCAGTTGATTGGCTGGCTTGGCGACAAACTTAACGTTGGCGACCAGCTCCGGGATATCAATGTATTTTGGCGTCAGTCCGGCGCGCAGCACGTTGTCCGAGTTAGCCATTACCTCCAGCGCCACACCTTGCAGGTAGGCGTGTGGGGTTTCGGCAAATAAGAACATCGCTTCGCCAGGATTGAGTTTCACCACATTGAGCAGCAGCGGTGAGAAGAGCCCGCTGTCATTCGGATAGAAATCGGCGATCAGGCGAATGGTTTGCCACGGTTCACCCTGCTGGCTGTTCAGCGCCGATTTCAGGATCGCCAGCGCATGGGATTTCTCCTCATCCTGCATATTCAGCAAGCTGGCGAAAAGATAGCTCAGACGTTCCGCGCTCGGTTCCTGCAGGAAATGCGCTATAGCCGGATGCGCGGCGGACACCGGTTGTAACAATGCGACAATGTCTGAGAACTCGCGGAATGCGTTCATCGCCAGGAACGGTGTCAAAGCAAAAACCAGTTCCGGTTTGTGGTTAGGATCTTTGTAATTGCGCTCGGCGGCATCCATCGGGATCCCCGCCGCGTTTTCTTTGGCAAATCCGATTTCAGAGTTGTGCTTGTTAGGATGAACCTGGATCGAAAGAGGTTGCGCGGCGCACAGCACTTTAAACAGGAAAGGCAGTTCACCAAAGCGTTTCGCAACGGCATCGCCTAACAGTGCGGATTTATCGTGTTCGATGACATCACGCAGAGCGACCGTCTGGCCGTCAGCGTTCAGAACCTGCGAACTGCTTTTCGGATGCGCGCCCATCCACAGCTCAGCCATCGGTTGCTGACTGGGGTTGGCAATCCCATAAAGTTCCGTTAACGCAGTTTTACTTCCCCAGGCGTAGTTCTGCACTGAGTTGATGAGTTTTTGCATTCTCAAGCCCTGTTTCAATGTGGAATTTTCTACGGCTATTAAACCAAGAAACCCTGAGCGAAGTAACCTGCACATGTAAAAAGTCGTACTTGTCTCAGTTTTTGTTAAAAAATTGTGTAGGATATGGTGACTCGCTTTTAATACCCTGAGTAATTCCGGTTGCAGAAAGCCTTTCCTTCTACAACCCGACCTGCGGCAGGGAAGCAGGGCAATGGAACATCTGCCCAGAGAATAACCAGACCGAGCAGTAAGTGAGAGCACAATGTCAAACAAACCCTTTCATTATCAGCATCCTTTCCCCCTCAAAAAGGATGATACCGAATACTATCTGCTGACCAGCGACCATGTCTCCGTTGCCGAATTTGAAGGGCAGGAGATCGTTAAAGTCGCGCCGCAAGCCTTAACGCTGCTGGCTCGTCAGGCCTTCCATGATGCATCGTTTATGCTGCGTCCTGCGCATCAGCAGCAGGTGGCCGACATTCTGCGTGACCCGGAGGCCAGCGAAAACGACAAATATGTGGCCCTGCAATTCCTGCGTAACTCTGATATTGCGGCAAAAGGTATTTTGCCGACCTGTCAGGACACCGGCACCGCGATTATCGTGGGTAAAAAAGGTCAGCGCGTCTGGACCGGCGGCGGTGATGAAGCTGCGCTGGCGCGCGGTGTGTATAACACCTACATCGAAGATAACCTGCGCTATTCACAAAACGCCGCGCTGGATATGTATAAAGAGGTGAACACCGGTACCAACCTGCCGGCACAGATAGATTTGTATACCGTCGATGGCGATGAATACAAATTCCTGTGTATTGCCAAAGGCGGTGGTTCGGCGAACAAAACCTATCTGTACCAGGAGACTAAAGCGCTGCTCACGCCGGGCAAATTAAAAAATTACCTGGTTGAGAAAATGCGAACGCTGGGAACAGCGGCCTGTCCGCCGTATCACATTGCGTTTGTGATCGGTGGAACGTCAGCGGAAGCCACGCTGAAAACGGTGAAACTGGCGTCGGCTAAATATTACGATGAGCTGCCGACCGAAGGTAACGAACATGGTCAGGCATTCCGCGATGTGGCGCTGGAAAAAGAGCTGCTGATTGAGGCACAGAATTTGGGGCTGGGCGCGCAGTTCGGCGGGAAGTATTTCGCTCATGATATCCGCGTGATCCGCCTGCCGCGTCACGGTGCGTCGTGTCCGGTTGGTATGGGCGTTTCTTGCTCAGCCGATCGAAATATCAAAGCTAAGATCAACCGTGAAGGTATCTGGATCGAAAAACTGGAGCATAATCCAGGCAAATATATACCAGAAGAGTTGCGCCAGGCGGGAGAAGGCGAAGCGGTACGCGTTGACCTCAATCGTCCGATGAAAGAGATCCTGGCTCAGCTGTCGCAGTACCCGGTTTCTACACGTCTGTCGCTTAACGGTACCATCATTGTTGGCCGTGATATTGCGCATGCGAAACTGAAAGAACGGCTGGATAACGGCGAAAGTTTGCCGCAGTATGTTAAAGATCATCCGATCTATTACGCTGGCCCGGCAAAAACGCCGGAAGGCTATGCCTCTGGTTCGCTTGGACCAACCACGGCAGGGCGTATGGATTCGTATGTTGACCAGCTTCAGTCCGCAGGTGGCAGCATGATCATGCTGGCGAAAGGCAACCGCAGCCAGCAGGTGACCGATGCCTGTCATAAGCATGGCGGCTTCTACTTAGGCAGTATCGGCGGCCCGGCAGCGGTGCTGGCCCAGGGCAGTATCAAGAGTCTGGAGTGTGTGGAATACCCTGAACTGGGGATGGAAGCCATCTGGAAAATTGAAGTGGAAGATTTCCCGGCGTTTATCCTGGTGGATGACAAAGGCAACGATTTCTTCAAGCAGATTCAGACGTCGCAGTGCGCACGCTGCGTTAAGTAACGTCAGCCGCCCTTCGGGGCGGTTTTTTTTTACCGCACGAACCACCAAACGACAGATTAATCCTCGTTAATACTCATAAGACCAATGCAAATGGGCAATGTCGAAACATAACCTAATCAATTGTTAATGTAAGGAGCAGGTAATGGTAACGGTACGCCGCGAGAATGATTCAATGGGGGCGATTGATGTTCCAGCCGATAAGCTTTGGGGCGCGCAAACCCAACGTTCACTGGAGCATTTTCGTATCTCTACGGAGAAAATGCCGGTCTCGCTGATCCATGCGCTGGCGCTGACGAAACGCGCCGCAGCAAAGGTTAACCAGGATCTCGGGCTGCTGGCGGAGGATAAAGCCAGGGCTATTATGCAGGCCGCAGATGAGGTGTTGGCGGATAAACACCGCGATGAGTTTCCGCTGGCCATCTGGCAAACCGGGTCAGGTACACAAAGCAATATGAACATGAACGAGGTGCTGGCAAACCGGGCCAGCGAGTTGCTGGGCGGCGTGCGGGGGATGGAACGGAAAGTTCACCCCAACGATGATGTAAATAAAAGCCAAAGCTCGAATGATGTGTTCCCGACCGCAATGCACGTTGCCGCTCTGCTGGTGCTGCGTAACTCACTGATCCCGCAGTTAAATGTGTTAACTAAAACGCTCAGTGATAAATCACACGCTTTCGCGGATATCGTCAAAATTGGTCGTACACATCTGCAAGATGCAACCCCGCTTACGCTCGGCCAGGAGATTTCCGGCTGGGTGGCAATGCTTGAACATAACCTCAGACACATTGAAAACAGCTTACCCCACGTGGCGGAACTGGCGCTGGGAGGAACCGCGGTAGGGACCGGACTGAACACGCATCCGGAATATGCCCGTCGGGTCGCGGATGAATTGCGGGACATTACCTGTGCGCCGTTCGTTACCGCACCGAATAAATTTGAAGCGCTAGCTACCTGCGATGCACTGGTTCATGCCCACGGCGCGCTAAAAGGGTTGGCGGCATCGCTGATGAAAATCGCCAACGATGTGCGCTGGCTGGCATCCGGTCCGCGTTGCGGGATTGGCGAAATTTCGATTCCAGAAAATGAACCGGGCAGCTCCATTATGCCGGGTAAGGTCAATCCTACCCAGTGTGAAGCGCTCACCATGCTTTGCTGTCAGGTAATGGGCAACGATGTCGCCATCAACATGGGCGGAGCGTCAGGTAATTTTGAGCTCAACGTTTACCGACCAATGGTCATCCACAATTTCCTGCAGTCGGTGCGTCTGCTGGCTGACGGTATGGAAAGCTTTAACGAGCACTGCGCGACAGGAATCGAGCCTAATCGTGAACGAATCGATCAACTGCTCAACGAGTCGCTAATGCTGGTGACCGCGCTCAATACCCATATCGGTTATGATAAAGCCGCTGAAATTGCCAAAAAGGCGCACAAAGAGGGGCTGACGTTAAAAGCTTCCGCCCTGGCGCTGGGGTATCTAACCGAAGCGGAGTTTGACAGCTGGGTACGCCCGGAACTGATGGTTGGCAGTATGCGGCCAGGCAGTTAATCCGCAACGTACAGGTGCAGCCGGGGAATAATCAATCTCAACGGCTGCGCCTGAGGTTTAAAACGATGCTGAACATTGTCGGCATCATAATTCAGTAACTCGCCGATATCTGGTACGGTCATACCGTTTTCATTGTTGAGCAACGCGATCAAGGGCGTCGGGCAGGCATATTGCACCTGCTTTTGTTCTCCTTTGTACCAGACGCGGGCGATGGGCTGCACTTTTACAGGCCGTTTAATCTTCAGGCGCGCCTGCTGGCCCAGGGCGGCGACATCCTGATATTCCCGTTCAAGTTTCGCCTGCCACTCTTCCCGCGTCCAGGGATGTACGCTGCGCGGCGACGTCAGGCTTTTTTCCAGTTGTTGCAGTACTTCATCGCGTTTCAGATTTTTAATAATGTGTTTGTTGGCCCAGCCAAATCGCAGGGTGGCAGGCTCTCTGACAAGGGTGAGCGTACGATAGGCATTCAGTGTAATCAGTCCCGGCAGGTGACGATGCACCCATTCAAAACGCGCTGCCGGTGCCAGCCCTGATTCCACCGTGACAATGCGCTCGAAGGTGGTTTTTAGCTGGTTAATACGCTGTATATGCTCTTCCAGAGCGCGCTGAGCTGCGTTATCTACCTGATAACACAGTACGCCTGGCAGGCGGACGGCCGCTTTGCTGCTACGATTCTCGGACTGTTGCTGGATAAACAGATGACGATAGTGGCGTAGCGCCAGCGTTTCAGCCTCTTTACCTAAATGCTGCTTAACATCAATGTTCTGCAGTGGGGCATGCTCTGCCTCTTTGGCCACTTCCGGTAACGAGAAGACGCGCGCAATCAGCAGCGTCTGCTGCAAAAGATTGTCGTTCAGAAGCGCCAGCTCTTGCTCCATCTGGCGGAAGGTGCCGTTCAGGCGGTCGACGATATCGTAACGGGCCATAGATTTACCATTTTAGTTACAACATACTTTTTTATAGCACAACCTCTACCATTTGACCACCGAGCCGAATGGGTCATGCAGCTGAAATTTCAGGAATGTTATGCCAGACGGGCCAACTGAAACAAAAGCGGGCGCCGCCGAGTTCACTTTCATCACAGACGACCGTACCGCCCATAGCCAATGCGATCGAGTGAACAATGGCTAGCCCAAGCCCGCAACCACCGGTCGCCCGGTCACGGCTGGGGTCAAGGCGTACAAACGGTTCAAAAACCTGTTCGCGCGCGTCTGGAGCAATTCCGGGACCGTCATCTTCCACAACCAGCGTCGCCTGATTGCCATTCAATAACAGGCTCGCTTGCACCGTAGACTGGCAATAGCGCAGGGCGTTATTCAGTAGATTATCCAGTACGCGCTCCATCAGGCGCATATCCAGCGCGCCGTAGTCGCCAATATTAAGATGGCGTAAGCGCACCGCACGCTCAGGGTTTACGCTTTGCACATCCTCCAGATGGGTTGTCAGCCAAACGGCCAGGTCTGGTACGCTGAGCTTCAGTTCATTTTGCGGGCGGTCCAGCCGGGCATAGGTCAGTAATTCTTCGATTAACCCTTCCAGTTGGCCAATATCGCGATTTAGCGCCTGGGATTCCTGCGCGGTGAGGTTATCACTCATTTCCAGCCGGTAACGTAAGCGTACCAGTGGGGTACGAAGCTCATGGGCAATGCCATCGATAAGTTGTTTCTTACTGGCGATTAGCGCATTGATATTGTCTGCCATCTGGTTAAACGCGATACCCAATCGCTCAAAGCTGGAACCGCTGTCAAAATGGAGGCGTTCGCCCAGATGTCCTTCCCCAAAACGCTGTGCAGCAGCTTCCAGTCGCAGCATTTCCTGCCAGTGCGGACGCATCCAGATAAGTACCGGAAAGGCCAGCGAGATGGCAATAAATGCCATCAACGCGATGTCCAGCAAGCGCATTTGATGAAGAAAATAGAGATAGGGAAGTGGGCCGACGGCCAGCACGTAATGGCTGCGTGGGATCCGTTGAATAAATGTGTATTGATCGTCAAGCGCCACGATATCGCCTTCGCGCAAACGTTGCATTGTTTGAACGTCCAGCGTGTACTTATTTAGCGGTTCAACGCGCAGGTCAAAGGAGAGGTTCAAATCCATCTCCTTCAGCGTTTTACCCCAGTCACGTGGCGGGATCTCGCGAAGCTCGCTGCGCATCAGGTATAACGAGCTTTTCATTAAATCGTCAAGCGATTGTCTGCCTGCGCGCTCTGCGGTGAATTTATAGACCAGGCCGACCAGCAGGGTCATCACCAGAAAGCAGACAAACAGCAGGAGATAAAACTGTACAAACAGCTTCTTCATGAAATACCACCGGAACTTCAATACGTTAACTAGTGCGCATCTTCCTCTGGGGGCGGCTGGGGGACACTGCTGTATCCACCGATTCGCTGGTTCAGGAATGCTATCTGATCACCATCAAGCGCGTTTATCCAGGCAGAGTACACTGTATAAACCATTTCTGCATTCTCGTGCCCCATCTGATTTGCAATAAACGCAGGGTTGGCTCCAGCGGAGAGCATCCAGCATGCATAAATATGCCGGGTTTGATATGGACGACGATGACGCACGCCAGAACGCCTGATGGTTGTCTCCCAGAGTGAGCTTATCGAATTAACAGGCCTGTTCGCCTTTCTCCTGCCGTGGCATAAATACGAAGTGAAGCTGGTGGATCTAAGTTTTTCCGAATTCACGTATCTGGATTTCTACAGGAACTTTGGGGAAGTTACTCGTTAATATATGTTGGGCCCTCATGGCCTCACCTGTTGGCGACGCGAGCATCATGCTACTGCAACAAACAGGTTTATCAGCGGTTAGTGTATGATGGTTTCACACCTCGCTCGTTACGTTCAACTGAATGGCTGTTATGAGCGAGGTGCGAATTAGGCTTCCTGACTGTTTATATTATAACTTATCTACTTACAGTAGGAATGTGCATTGTCTCTATTTCAATTCGCACTGATTTTCAAGCAACTTCTGGAGCAGCATTAGAATATTTACAAAATCCTTAATCCACGGAATCCATCTTAGTAATATGTCAGCCGCAGGAGAATTCAGGGTTGCTAGAATTTCATCAAGTGGTTTTTTAACATTTTTGTTGTAGTATATACATACATCTTCAAAATCTTTCGGAGCTACATTGTTAACTGAGTCACTTAGTTTTTTTATATCATCAAGGAGATTGATTACAATATCTTGGCTTTTATTGTCAGACATAGATACCTCGGCTATATATTTGAATATCCAGCGGAATGCTTTCTTATCACTAACATGATAGTTAACTCTCAGATGTTGGTATTAAAGTATGGTTGTTAGGTTTATCCCATATAGTTAAGTTGGCGAGTCTAAGTTTTTCAAAAATACCCATGTTTTTATTTATGGTAATGTCTTGTTTTTTAGTGTTAAAATTTAATTAGTTAAATAAATCGTTTTTATGTCAGGTTGTTTATTAATGGCTCGGCTACATCCTCGGGTTTAGGATGAAGATCCACTTAGGTGATGTGGCCTAACAAAGCGAATTGGTGTCTTATTAATATTAGTGAGTTGACCACTCCAGGCAAGTTGATATAAGTTTTTTAAATCTTTCTTGTCTGTGTCTGTTAGTTCACTAAGTGCACCATAGTTCATAATAGAAAACGCGGTATGTGTACCAAATACTTCTGCTGGCCAAGCTTGTTCTTGGAGTAGTGCGAAGAAATGACGAAGCCCGAATACATGGCCAAATTCATGGGTGAGTGTATCTGTTTGCTCTTTTTCAGACTGTTCGAATATTTTTGGATAGATAACCAACTCATGCTGGCCAGCATCTGGGAAGAAGGCACTTGCTAATGTACAACCGTTGATGTCGCAATCATCTGCATTACGAACTGCGATTTCAAAATCCCAGTTATCTATATGCTCAGAGAACATAACCGGAACCGCATCACCCCATGCCAAAAGTGCTTTTCCAATGAGCGTTCTGACTTTATCTTTTATTCCTCCAGGGTCTACTAATGCCGCAAGTGATGACTCCTGAAATCTCCAATGAAGAGTGGTTCCTTTTTCCCAGAGAGCTATGAAGCCATCCGGTTTGTTAATGACAAGTTCCAACGGACTCTTGTTGTCCGGCGTTATGTATCCGCGAGTCTCTGTTTGACACTTAAAACCTTTACCAAAGGTATGGACATGACTCACTGTGGCCTTCTGGAGATCTTTTCCTGTAAGAAACTGCAAAGTGTGGGTTATGGTTTTCGCTGGTTTTGTGTTATTACTTACCTTCATATAAACCCCCATTAGTTTTTGGCTTTTTCAAGTGACTCTGCGCGATATGGTTATTTAGCGCACACTTTTGGAAAGCAAATTATCATGAGATATAAAATGATCATAAAACATAGCTATGAACATTGGGCATTAACTAGATCTGGTAAAACGAACTGTCATCCAAGGATGTAAAATACATGCTCTACATAAAGATTATCTAGTATATTACTATTATGGTTTAAAGGTAAATGAAAGAAATAATACGATTATATTAATTTCATTTTTCACATTAGTAATGATGTTGTAATGTGTTAGTGAAAGGCATGCAATAACTCGAAGACAAAAGTATGATGACTGGAATCAGCTAATGGGATGCTTACGAGAGCGGTACTGTTCACCCCGTTCGGTTATTGGGCGTTTTTGCAATACTTTAGGGCGAGATTCTGGAGCAAATTTGTGGTCATTAGGACATAAAAAGGGGAATTAACCTGTCAGTTTTTGTTTGAGTTTGTCAGTTAATGAACTTGAAGTATTTCATTATTTAGTAGGCATATTTTTGATAGTTAAATAATTTCTCTTTACTTCGCTATCTAAAAATGTAAAACACTTTCTTCATCTAAATCATCAGACGCTCAAAAGCTTAGCAAATCTAATCGAGAATTTGCAGGTGTGGGATAACCATTGAACGCCGTCAAGAACATAAGTGCAGTAGATTACACTGTATCAATTATTTCTGCGTTCTCATGGTACACTCGGCGCTCTGGTGCTTATGACGATAATGCGACTTCGATACACTCTGAGATATTTCGCGACTAAAAATATGAATTTCAATCGCTGTTGTTATTTACTACTCATTTTCACGGCGTTAGGCTGCATTTTCACCTCGCATCCCTTTGTTATATGGTTTTTGCTCGCCAACATACTGACGTTGGCAATGTACGGTGCGGATAAAATGGCAGCGCGCAGGGCCTGGCGCCGAGTGCCGGAGTCCACTTTGCTGCTGTTTGGCGTTGTTGGCGGGTGGGGTGGCGCGATAGCCGCTCAACAACTCTTTCGCCATAAAACACAAAAACAGCCATTCAAAACCTACTTCATTATCAGTGTGATAGTGAATGTGTCTGTCATCGGAGCGGCCTATCATTTCTATCCCATTTCATCCTGGTGAACGTCAGTGACAGGCAGCCTGCTTACTTGAGACAGGAAACGTACTTTTCACCTGAGAGCTGCACGATGTCATCGGCATTTTTCGTTATGTCTTTCCCTTCAAACGCGCCATAGAGTTGCTTAAATTTCACCGTACTCAGGCGGTGGGTAATGTCGCTGACCGTTGCGGCTGGCAATGGCAACATATTGGGGTAGCTCCACATAAAGGAGACGGCATGCGCCCCAGGGGTGACCTGAACGATATCGCCGGAAAGCACCACGCCTTCATCTCGCGCCCAGTGCAGAACGCAGCCGCCAGCAAAGTGTCCGCCGAGGCGTATCACACTGACGTCGCGTGTCAGTTCCAGGGTGTTGCCATCCCAAAATTTAATCCACGGGCTGTCGCGCATTACCCACTTGCGGTCGTTGGCATGGAGATAAATGGGAGCGTTAAATTCGTCAGCCCAGTCTTGCATGGTGGTGTAGTAATGAGGATGCGAAATCGCGATGGCCTTAAGCCCGCCCAGGGACGTTATTAGCATTTTTGTGGCGTCGTCGAGCGTGGCAATGCAGTCCCATAAAATATTGCCTTCCGGAGTACGCAGAATAAACGCCCGTTGATCAATTGCAAAACCAGGAACGGTGCGGATGCTGAGGAGGTCGCTATCATGCTGCCGCCACTTATTTGTGTGCGAAGCACAAAGTGCGGCAAAATCGACCCATTCCTGCCCGGTCGCGGGAACATACTGACGTTCGTCCTGGCAGATATCGCAATGTTCAGGAAGGGCGTCTGCCACCTCATAGGATGTTCCACAGGCTTTGCATAACGTGATCATCGTGTCTTCCTCTATTGAAAAAACACAGTCAGCATGGCACACCGATACGCAAGGGTGTGGTCTTTCGTGCTCTACACGATAAGCCAGGAATGGTGGGCGTGGGTCGTTGTGGCCCAACCAGCAGAAAGCAGGAATAATGTCTACACCGTCCCTGTCGAGAGTCATTTCCAGCGAAAAATGAGGATAATGTTTGGAAAATAGTCTGTTCAACACCTGGCTCAGCCGTTGGGGACTTACTCCTGATGGCCAACCGTTTGAGACGCACACATCACAGCTTTTGCCCGTGGTGACCAAAGATGGTCAGAAAGCCATACTCAAACTCACCGACGATGACAGTGAACGAAACGGCTGCGAACTAATGGTCTGGTGGAACGGGAATGGTGCTGCGAAAGTGCTTGCTCATGCAGCAGGGGCGATTCTGTTAGAACGTGCAACAGGGGCGGGGTCTTTAGCGGACATGTCCTGGTCTGGCAATGATGCGCAGGCCTGTCGCATTATTTGCCATGCAGCCAGTCGACTCCATCTCCCCCGGAATGCGTCAACGCCTGCGTTAACACCGCTACTTTATTGGTTTCGCTGTCTGGCTCCTGCCGCGAAAAAGCATGGCGGTATCCTGACGCATTGTGCAGAGGTGGCAAACGTATTGCTCTCCTCTCCCCAGAATGAAGTCGTATTGCACGGTGACTTACACCACGGCAATATTCTCGATTTCGGAACGAAAGGATGGCTGGCTATCGATCCTAAAGGGCTGGTGGGCGAGCGTGGCTTTGATTACGCCAATATTTTTACTAATCCCGATCTTGCCGACCCCACCAAACCTGTCGCCATTGAGCCAGAAAGATTCACACAACGGGTAAATATTGTGTCTGAAATCGCGAGGATTGAACGGCAACGTTTGCTGATGTGGATTATTGCCTGGGGTGGGTTGTCGTCTGCCTGGTTTCTGCAAGAAGGAGACTGCGCCACGATACCCCTGCGCATCGCAGAGTTAGCGAGCGCGGAACTCGCTTTTGGGGGTAATCAATTTTGATCTACGACACTGGGCTGGTAATTCTTTAGAGTTATCATTAGCCTGGTAAATGTTTTATTAATCAATCAGTGAACGGCGGTGTAGTGTGTTTTTTAGCGCAAATTTGACAGGCTGTGAGCAATGAACGCATTGTTTTTATTATTAAAAAAGCGCCCGAACATTATTTTGTTGATGGTCTTACTCATCGGGGCAAACATCGTGGCGTGGCTGTGGGCTTACAGCGCGTTTAGCAACAACACGTCGTTACTGGCGCTTAGTCTGATCGCATGGTGCTATGGTTTGCGCCATGCTGTTGATGCCGATCATATCGCCGCGATAGATAGCGCTACGCGCAAACTTATGCAGCAGCAAAAACGCGCCCTGACGACGGGAGCCTGGTTTTCCCTGGGGCATTCCACCATTGTGGTACTGGCAAGCATTGGCATTGCGTTGACCACCAGCGTGTTTAAGCAACACATGGCATGGTTTCAGAATGTCGGCGGTCTGATAGGTACCACGGTCTCTGCCGTATTTCTGCTGATTCTGGCTACCATTAATCTCGTTATATTCTGTCATGTCTGGAAGGCTTTTCGTCATCTAAAACGCACCGGTACTTACGATGGCACCACAGAGGAAATGACAGTTTCAGGCCCGCTGAACTGGCTTTTCCGCTCGGCGTTTCGGCTGGTAGGCAAAGACTGGCATATGTATTTTGTCGGCTTTTTGTTTGGCCTGGGTTTTGATACCGCTACTGAAATTTCTCTGCTCGGAATTTCAGCTTCAAGCGCGTCCAGTGGCATGTCGGTGTGGTCAATTCTCGTGTTCCCGGCGCTGTTTACCTGCGGCATGGCGCTGATTGACTGCCTCGACAGTATCCTGATGGTTGAGGCCTACGGATGGGCATTCAATAAGCCGCAGCGTAAGCTCTATTACAATATGACCATCACCGGGACCTCGGTAATTGTTGCGCTATTTATTGGCGGGCTGGAGGCGCTGGGGCTTCTCTCTGACGCATTTTCGCTCCAGGGAGGTTTGTGGGATACCGTCAGCGAGTTGAGTGACCATATGGGGAATGTCGGGTTTGCGATTATTGGCGTCTTTATCGGCTGCTGGATTATTTCTGCAGTAAATTACCGTTGGAAAAAATACGACGGGCTGACGTTTAGTTAACACAAAAGAAAGCCTTCCGTGAAAGGGAAGGCTCGGATCTTACTTGAGGGCTGACTAATTCGCGGTGATGATACACACCATCTTCATCACCCAAATCTGGGTGATATTATAAGTGACGGTGTAACGTATAATGGTCGGCCCGATGGGATTACATTTGAGGTTCATCGTCCCAGGCGTGCGGTGCGAACAGATAACCTTTGTTGCGCACCGTTTTGATTCGATAGGGTTCAGTCGCGTTATCGAGCAGTTTTTTGCGTAACCGGGAAATCGCGACATCAACGCTGCGATCCATGCCGTCATAACTTACGCCGCGCAGGTTCTTCAGCAGCGCATCGCGGTCCATAATTTGCCCGGCATGGGTTGCCAGCTCCCACAGTAATTCAAAATCTGCGGTGGAAAGAGAGACTTGCTCGCCGCCGAGCAGCACGGAACGATTTGTTGGGTCGATAGTGAGTGTGCCAAAGCGCAGCGTCGTGTGCGGCGTGATGGTTGCCGCCTGAATGCCTTTAGACTGGACTGAATGTTCATTCTGGCGCAGATGCAGACGCAGGCGAGCAAGCAGCACTGCTGGCGGCGTTGTCTTCAGAATATAGTCACAGGCACCCATTTCCAGCGCCAGGATATGGTTCATATCGCTGTCCAGCGAGGTGAGCAGGACAATTGGACCCTGCCAGCGTCCGCGCAAATCGCGGCAGATAGTCATCCCATCTTTGCCCGGCAGCATGATATCTAATAACACCAAATCGGGTTGAACTTGCAGGATTTTCTCCTCGGCCAAATCACCTCGAGGCTCAACGATAACCTCAATATCATGCCGGGCCAGATAGGCTGCAATCAGCGAGCCAACTTCGGGATCATCTTCAACAAATACGATGGTGTTCATATCATTCATTTTGAATATAAAACGCCAACATACACCGCCCCGGTTTTTCCTTCCATTAATCTTTTCTAAACAAGAACGCTTCCGTTATGCTAGAGGCTGATGTTATTGATGTGTTAAGGCAGGGTGATGGGACTCGTTATAAAAGCGGCGCTCGGTGCGCTGGTGGTGGTGTTAATTGGTGTGCTGGCGAAAACAAAGAACTACTATATTGCCGGATTAATTCCGTTGTTCCCGACCTTTGCGTTGATTGCCCACTATATCGTGGCCAGTGAACGTGGGATCGAAGCGTTGCGTACAACCATTGTCTTCAGCATGTGGTCGATTATTCCCTATTTTGTCTACCTCGTTTCGCTGTGGTATTTCATCGGATTTATGCGCTTACCCGTTGCGCTCGGCGGTTCAGTGGTGTGCTGGGGCCTGAGCGCATGGTTGCTTATTTTTTGTTGGATTAAACTGCACTAACGCAGATGACGTCCGCCATCAAGGGCAAAACTACGCCCGGTGACAAAACAGCTGGTCAACAGATAGTCAATTAAATCAATGACCTCTTTTTCACCCGGCGCTGTTTTCATCAGTGATTTGTTCAATGCCTGCTGACGATACTCTGCATCGTCACCCTCGTTAAACAGGATTAGCGAGGGGGCAATCGCGTTCACTTTCACTTCCGGTGCCAGTTTGCGCGCGAACGAGCGGGTCATGTTGTCCAGCGCCGCTTTGCTGGCAGCATAAGCAATGTGCTTATCGCTGCCACGCTCTACAACATAATCCGTAAAATGGATAATATCGCTGGCCGCGTGTCCATGCCCGCGCAGCAATCCTTCCAGCGCGTGGTTGAGCAGGTAGGGGGTATTGACGTGAATCTGCATCATGGCCGACAGCACTTCGGTTAACGGCGCACCGGGCTTTTCTGCAAGCCAGGCACTGGCATTATGCACAATACCGCGCAGGCCATCCGTCTGTGCTTTGACCTCATCCGCAAAGGCCAGTACGCCCTCATCGGTGGAAAAATCAGCCTGGATACACAGCGCGCCCGCATCTCGCAGGCCATCAATAGCCGGATAATGCGTGCGGTAGCTGACAATAACTGGCTGTTTTTGATTAATAAAGTGCCATGCGACGGCGAGGCCGATACGTCGACCTCCTCCGGTGATAAGAATTGGCAAAGGGGGTTTTTTACCCATCGTAATCTCCATGTGTCGCGAACGATGGGGACAATGTTACCCCATCAACATCCAGGTCGCCGGAACAGCAGCAACTAGCAGCAGGCCGATCAGCGCCATTTCCTGGCGTTTTAATACGTTTTCATGCGCGTGTGTTTTACGGGCATAAAGGAAGACCAGCAGCCCTGGCGCATACAGCACCACAGACAGCAGCAGGTGCATCGGACCTGACGCATACAATAACCATATGCCATAAATACTCGCTCCGATACCGACAGCCTTATGAATTGGACGAGTGGCAATTTTCAGCAGAAATGCGCCGACCAGTAAATAGGGCACCAGAATCATTTCTGAGGCGATGGTTAATAACGTATTGTAGTCGGAACCTGTGAGCCAGATCAGCACCAGGCAAATCTGTACGCAGATATTGGTCAGCCACAGCGACGCCGATGGCGCGCCTTGTGCGTTCTGCCGCGCAAAAATGCGTGGAAACGCTTTGTGCGTGGAGGCGAGGAACGGCACTTCCGCCGCCATAATCGTCCAGCTTAAATAAGCACCGCACACGGAGACAATCAGGCCTGCGGCAATAATAATTTCACCCCATGGCCCCATCATTTTCACCATCAGACCGGCCATTGACGGGTTGCGGATCTCCGCCAGTTCGGGACGCGCGACAACGCCCAGAGACAGCAGGGTGACAAGCAGATAAACGCCCAGCGCGGCGAGTACCGCCAGCAGCGTAGCGCGTCCGACATCGCGTTTGTTTCTGGCACGAGCTGAAACCACCACCGCGCCTTCCACACCGATGAAAACCCACAGGGTGATGAGCATGGTGTTTTTTACCTGCTCCCAGACGGGAACGCCCAACGCTACGCCGGTAAAATCGAGGGTAAAGGTGTCGAGCTTAAACAGCATAAACGCCAGCACGATAAACAGACCAAGCGGCAGTAATTTCGCCAGCGTCGCCACCAGGTTAATACTGGCTGCCGTTTGCACACCACGCAGCACCAGAAAATGGACCACCCACAACAGCACCGATGCGCCAACAATCGACTGCCAGGTATTACCATCGCCAAACAGACGTAACTCCGGCGTGTCGGTAAAGAAGCTGAGCGCAGAGAAAACAATCACCAGATACGAAACGTTAGCGATAACAGCACACAGCCAATATCCCCACGCGGAGCAAAAGCCAATCAGCTCACCAAAACCTTCACGTGCATAGGTAAATATGCCGCCATCCAGTTCAGGACGGATACGCGTCAGAATCAGCATGGCAAAGGCGAGCAAAAGGATACCCGCACCGGTAATCGCCCAACCAATCAGTAATGCAGCCGGGCTTGCTACCGCCGCCATATTTTGTGGCAGGCTGAAAACACCAGCGCCGAGCATTGAGCTTAAAACCAGCGCGGTGAGTGCGCTCAGACCCAATTTCTTTTCCATTTGTATCCAGTGACAAAAACGAGAGTGAGAGAATAATTATTTTGGCAAACCGCATAAAAATGGTGAAAGCCACTAAGGCGCGGGATTTTACGGAGAGAAGAGAACGCATGCAATGGGGATAGAGAGATTTGTGACTAATAGTGTGAAAAGTAGTCTTAATACTGCTGTTTTTGTTTCGCCCGAGGGGAGGATGGCGGGAAATTATCAGGTCTACAAGGCTGTAGACCTGATAAGGTACTGAGTATTACTTATACAGGTCAGCGCTGATGGTCATGTTATTACCACGTTCAGACCACTGGCGGGTGATGTGATAATACTTAGCGCCTTTCTTCGCTGCGCGTTTGGCAACCTGGTAAGAGATTTCAGTCATGTTGCCATAGTTACCGGTGAACTTGATGCTGTCGAACGGCACCATCATAGCGGCGGTTGCTTTGTTCAGTTCTTCAACTTTGGTTCCATCCGGTAGCGTGACAGTGTAACGCCCACCTTTGGTGGATTGCGTTTCGAAGAAACGACCGACTTCAGCGCTCGGAGACGCGGTAGTCGCAACGCCTGGGATCTCAACTTTCTTCGCGGCTTCGCCACCGGCGGCTAATGCGGCACGTCCGGCATCTGAATCTGCTGGGATCGCATCAGGGCTTTGTACTACGCGTTTTTTCGCATCAGCTTTATAGATGAATGCGGTAATACGCTGGTTGCCGCCCTGGTTGGCATCGACCTGGCGCACGATGTAGAAGGAGTAAGCGCCTTTCTCTTTCGCTGCTTTGGTGATGGCATCGTTCACTTCAGGCTGGCTGCGGTAGAAGCCCTGCACCGTAACGGTATCGAATGGTTCTATCAGAACGGCCTGATCTTTCGGTAATTCCATCACGCCGTTAATGACACGGTTTTTGGACGCTTCCGCTTTTTCAGCATCGGCTTTATAGATGTCGGCTACAACGCGCCAGTTACCGCCGCTGCCAAAATCTGAGGTATCAACAACATAAAAGGAGGCTGCACCGTCTTTATCTGCACGGCGTGATACGGCGGTCACCGCGTCACCGATAGCATTAAAACGACCGGTAACCACAATGCGGTCATAGGGTTTCAGGGCAGCCGCTTGCTCCGGCGTCAATTCTGTCGCTGCATTTACAGAAAAAGCAGTCGCAGAAATAAGTGCGGACGCCAGGAGAGTGTTCTTAAGCTTCATAAAAATAATCCTTCGCCTTGCGCAAACCAGGTACTGGTATTGTTATTGACTAGAAACGTCGCTGATTATTGCATTTAAATTGTGTCAGTGTCTGCGTCAATTTTCACTCATCGTGCCATGTGACGTAACAACACAGATAACATTTTGTGATATGTCGAAAATTTCGGCGTTTGGCGACCAAAACTGATAAAGCAGTTGAATTTCATAAGTTAATTTAATGTTAATCAATTGTTTTTTGCAGGCACGTAATCATGTTTTGCCGCTTCGCTTGAGCGAATTATCGGCCTTTGTGGGCTATTTTTAGGGTATTTTATCTGCCAGCGATTCGATTCATCTCTATTTCGCGAATTTCATAATAAATACTGTTTTTTGGCGCTAGATCACAGGCGTCATTTTCAGTAGGTTATACAGAGTTTGTTACTGTTTTATTTTATTGGGGTAACACTGACCTCTTTCGAGAGTGCGCGCATGCCTCGTGCGAACATTGATAAACCATCATCACAAATACAGATGGAAGGGAACATTATGCGAATTGGCATACCAAGAGAACGGTTAACCAATGAAACCCGCGTCGCAGCTACGCCGAAGACGGTTGAGCAGCTGCTTAAGTTGGGTTTCAGCGTCGCGGTTGAAAGCGGTGCAGGTCAACTGGCAAGTTTTGACGATAAGGCGTTTGTACAAGCAGGCGCAGAAATTGTTGACGGAAATGCCGTCTGGCAGTCAGAGATCATCCTGAAGGTCAACGCGCCGGAAGAGGCGGAAATCCCGTTGCTCAACCCGGGCACGACGCTGGTGAGTTTTCTTTGGCCCGCGCAAAACCCTGAGTTATTGCAAAAGCTGGCAGAGCGCAACGTGACGGTTATGGCGATGGACTCCGTGCCGCGTATTTCGCGCGCGCAGTCGCTTGATGCCTTAAGCTCGATGGCGAATATCGCCGGGTATCGGGCCATTGTTGAAGCCGCTCATGAATTTGGCCGCTTCTTCACCGGCCAGATCACCGCCGCGGGCAAGGTTCCACCTGCCAAGGTCATGGTGATTGGTGCGGGTGTGGCAGGTCTGGCTGCTATCGGTGCGGCAAACAGCCTGGGCGCTATCGTTCGTGCTTTTGACACCCGTCCGGAAGTGAAAGAGCAAGTTCAGAGTATGGGCGCTGAGTTCCTCGAACTGGACTTTAAAGAAGAGGCCGGCAGCGGCGACGGTTACGCCAAGGTGATGTCCGAAGCGTTCATCAAAGCCGAAATGGCGCTCTTCGCCGCACAGGCGAAAGACGTTGATATTATCGTTACCACCGCGTTGATTCCGGGCAAACCGGCACCGAAACTGATCACCCGCGAAATGGTCGATTCGATGAAGGCGGGCAGCGTGATTGTCGATCTCGCCGCGCAAAACGGCGGTAACTGCGAATATACCGTGCCCAACCAGGTGACCACCACCGAGAACGGGGTGAAGGTTATCGGTTATACCGATCTGCCAGGTCGACTGCCGACGCAGTCTTCCCAGCTTTATGGCACGAACCTCGTTAACCTGCTCAAGCTGTTGTGCAAAGAGAAAGACGGCAATATCACCGTCGATTTTGACGACGTAGTCGTACGTGGCGTTACGGTAGTTCGCGAGGGTGAAATCACCTGGCCTGCGCCGCCTATCCAGGTTTCTGCTCAGCCGCAGGCTGCGCCAAAAGCCGCGCCCGCGCCGAAAGAAGAGAAAAAACCGGCCTCACCGTGGCGCAAATATGCGTTGATGGCACTGGTCGTCATACTGTTTGGCTGGCTTGCTGATGTCGCGCCGAAAGAGTTCCTGGGTCACTTTACGGTGTTCGCGCTTTCCTGTGTAGTGGGTTACTACGTGGTCTGGAATGTGTCGCACGCGCTACACACTCCACTGATGTCCGTGACGAACGCTATCTCCGGGATCATCGTTGTCGGGGCGTTATTGCAAATTGGCCAGGGTGGCTGGGTGAGTTTCCTGAGCTTTATCGCGGTGCTTATTGCCAGCATTAATATTTTCGGTGGCTTCACCGTGACTCAGCGCATGCTGAAAATGTTCCGGAAAAACTAAGGGGTAACATATGTCTGGAGGATTAGTTACAGCTGCATACATTGTTGCCGCGATCCTGTTTATTTTCAGCCTGGCGGGGCTTTCGAAACACGAAACCTCTCAACAGGGTAACAACTACGGTATCGCCGGGATGGCGATTGCGCTGATTGCCACGATTTTTGGCCCTGAGACCGGCAACGTTGCGTGGATCCTGGTGGCGATGATCATCGGCGGCGCGATTGGTATTCGTCTGGCGAAGAAAGTCGAGATGACCGAGATGCCGGAGCTGGTGGCGATTCTGCACAGCTTCGTCGGTCTGGCGGCGGTACTGGTGGGTTTCAACAGCTACCTGTATCACGACACGGGCCTGGAACCGATTCTGGTGAACATTCACCTGACGGAAGTGTTCCTTGGTATCTTCATCGGTGCGGTGACCTTTACCGGTTCCGTGGTGGCGTTTGGCAAACTGCGCGGTAAGATCTCCTCTAAACCGCTGATGCTGCCGAATCGTCACAAAATGAACCTGGCGGCGCTGGTTGTTTCTTTCCTGCTGCTGGTGGTGTTTGTTCGTACCGAAAGCGTGGGTCTGCAGGTTCTGGCGCTGCTGGTGATGACCATTATTGCGTTAGCCTTTGGCTGGCATCTGGTGGCGTCCATCGGCGGTGCGGATATGCCGGTCGTCGTTTCAATGCTTAACTCCTATTCAGGATGGGCGGCGGCGGCGGCGGGCTTTATGCTCAGCAACGATCTGCTGATCGTCACCGGTGCGCTGGTCGGTTCTTCCGGTGCGATCCTGTCTTACATCATGTGTAAGGCGATGAACCGTTCGTTTATCAGCGTGATTGCCGGTGGCTTTGGTTCTGACGGTTCTTCTACGGGGTCTGATGAAGAAGTCGGTGAGCATCGTGAGATTAATGCGGAAGACACGGCAGAAATGCTGAAGAATTCGCACTCCGTGATAATCACCCCGGGCTATGGCATGGCCGTGGCACAGGCGCAATATCCGGTTGCTGAAATCACCGAGAAACTGCGCGCGCGCGGCATCAAGGTACGTTTCGGTATTCACCCGGTAGCAGGGCGCTTACCAGGTCATATGAACGTACTGCTGGCGGAAGCCAAAGTACCCTATGACATCGTGCTGGAAATGGATGAAATCAATGATGATTTCGCCGATACCGATACCGTGCTGGTGATTGGCGCCAACGATACGGTAAACCCGGCGGCGCAGGACGATCCGCGTAGCCCAATCGCCGGTATGCCGGTGCTGGAAGTATGGAAAGCGCAGAACGTTATCGTGTTCAAACGCTCTATGAACACCGGCTATGCTGGCGTGCAGAACCCGCTGTTCTTTAAAGAAAACACCCATATGCTGTTTGGCGATGCCAAAGCCAGCGTGGATGCGATCCTGAAAGCGCTGTAATCGTCAGCGCAAACCAAGACGGCCTCTGCGGAGGCCGTCTTTTTAATACTCCGCTATTCATGATTACCGCTCATAAACCCATACGGTTTTAACCGTCTAATCACCGTAAAACGCCGTGTATATACTGCTTCCTGACTTTTTAGAACATAACAGGGCGCTATGAGTACACGTAAACATGCCTCGTCGGCGGCTATAGCAAGCCAGACTGGTCTTACTTTTATTCTGATCCTCAGTGGCCTGATGGCCTTTGCCTCGCTTTCCACCGACATTTATCTTCCGGCAATGCCGACAATGGCAGAGGATTTGCATGGCAATGTAGAACTGACGATCACCGGTTTTTTGGTAGGTTTCGCCATTGCGCAATTGATTTGGGGGCCGATAAGCGATCATCTGGGACGGCGTAAACCGCTGTTTATTGGCATGGTGCTTTTTATCATCGGCTCCGCAGGATGTGCGATGTCCACGAGTATTACGCAAATTGTTTTCTGGCGAGTTTTTCAGGCGCTTGGAGCCTGTACCGGACCTATGCTGGCGCGGGCGATGATCCGCGATCTCTTTGCACGTACTCGCGCGGCGCACATGCTTTCAACTCTGGTGCTGGTCATGGCGATTGCGCCAATAGCAGGACCGTTGATTGGCGGACAAATTATTCGCCTGAGCACCTGGCACTCTGTTTTTTGGCTGCTGGCGGTGATAGGGGCGCTGATGTTTATCTCCTTAAACTGGCTGCCGGAAACATTGCCGGAAGAGAAACGGGTGAAAGCTTCTTTAGCTGGCGCATTTCGTAATTATCGTTCGTTATTCGCCAATGGACGTTTTATGCGCTACACCCTGAGCCTGACGTGTTATTACGTTGCCGCGTATGCGTTTATTACCGGTTCGCCGTTTGTTTATATTAGCTATTACCATGTTGAACCACAGCAATACGGCTGGCTGTTTGCGCTCAATATTGTCGGAGTCATGGTCATGAGCGTAGTAAACCGTCGTCTGGTGCAACGGCATTCTCTGGAGCAACTGCTAAAGTATGCGACGATGCTGGCGGCGCTGGCTGCAGTGGCGCTTGCGGTGCTGGTTAAGCTGGAGTCAGGTGGCGTTGAAGCCATTATCATCACCGTTTTTCTGTTTTTCTCAATGAATGGCATTATTGCTGCTACTTCAACCGCTGCTGCGCTGGACGCAGTACCGAGCATCGCCGGTTCAGCCTCCGCGCTGATTGGCGCGTTACAATACGGTAGCGGCATTATCTCGTCATTGCTGCTGGCCGCCTTCAGCGACGGAACGCCATGGACTATGGCCTGGATAATTGCGTTATTTACGTTGTGTAGCGCCGTTCTGGCGCTACGGGCTAAACGATAAAAATGCCCGCAATGGCGGGGCGAATTCACTCTTTATTGAGATCGCTCAGCAACACGGCAATGCTTTGACCGCCGTTGGTTTGCTCAAGCGCGATTTTCACGATGATGGTCAGCGGTACAGAAAGCAGCATCCCGACAGGCCCCAGTAACCAGCCCCAGAAGATTAACGACAGAAACACCACCAGCGTAGACAACCCAAGTCCACGTCCCATAATCCGCGGTTCGAGGATATTCCCGAACACCAGGTTAATGACCAGATAACCTGCGAAAACCACCAGGGCGTCATAAAGGCCGCTAAATACCAGCACCTGAGCAATAGGGGGAATGGCGGCCAGCACCGAACCGATATTAGGAATATAGTTGAGCGCAAAGGCCAGCAGTCCCCAGACAAAAGCGAAACGCACGTCGAGTGCGGCGAGCATGCCCCAGGCCACCAACCCGGTCACAATGCTGATCGCCGTTTTGAGCACCAGATAGTGGGAAACGCTGTCTATGGCGCGTTGAATCGCCGCCATTCCCTCAATGGGACGACTCATCATTTGTTTGAGTTTGTTGGGTAACTGCGGTACTTCCAGCAGCATAAAAACCACCGTCAACAGCAGTAAAAATATCGATGACATGGCATTAGACAACTGCGCCAGTAAATTGGTCACCAGCGTCATTGCTGCGTTCGGGTCGATATATTTGACGAGTTCATCCACGGAAACGCCGATCCCTGCGCGCTGTAACCACGGCTCAAGGTTTTTGAGTGGGATAACCAGTGAAGAGCGATACTGCGGCAGCGTTCGCGCAAGCTCGTTTAAGGATGTACCTAAATACGCTAATAGCAACACCATTAGCATCACAATAATAACAATGAGCAATGATACCGCTATTACGCGCGGTATACGAAGTTTGACCATCCGCTGCACCACGGGGTTAAGCACGACGGCAATAAATAACGCCAGAATAAATGGGACGATGATATCTGCGGCAACGCGGATGCCGCTCAGGATGATAACCAGCATGCCCAGCATAATGACTATTTTTAGGCCGTTAAGCGTGATGATCGGTTTCGCCATGTGTATTCCTGCATTTTTCATTTTTGAATCTGAATAATAATGTGATTTGCGTCGAGCCGTTATAACAAAAATCAAATGGGGCAGGTAAAGAAGTGAAAAGACTTTGAGTTCGCATTGAAGCTATGGTACAAATCATCTGTGTTTAACTACCGAGGACAATTATCATCCGCGATGATGAGAAGCAACACTGCGGATAATTGTAATATTATGGACAATATGTTCAGGATGTTTTTGCGTTTACCTTCACTTCTTCGTACCTCCTCCACTTTCTTGCTTGCGGGTGAGCAACACTGGCGCAACGCGCTTTAGTCCCTTCTTCTGCCTGAGCTGGCGCTGTGCGCTGAGCTAACTAATTTTATTTTTTGGTTTACTGCATGCAGTAGGCCCAAAGGACTATATTCTCAAGCAGGAGAAGCATTATGTTTTACTGGATATTATTAGGTCTGGCCATCGCGGCTGAAATTACTGGTACGCTGTCAATGAAATGGGCAAGCGTCGGCCATGGTAATTCGGGCTTTATTTTAATGCTGGTAATGATTGCCTTATCGTATATTTTTCTCAGTTTTGCCGTTAAAAAAATTGCCCTTGGTGTGGCCTATGCCTTATGGGAAGGTATCGGTATTTTATTTATTACGCTGTTCAGCGTGCTGTTATTTGACGAAACCTTGTCCACGATGAAGGTGGCTGGACTGGTCTCGCTGGTGTTAGGTATTGTGCTGATTAAATCCGGTACACGAAAACCGACAAAGGCGGGCAGAGAGGTGAGCCATGCAGCAGTTTGAGTGGGTTCATGGCGCATGGCTTGGCATAGCCATTGTGCTCGAAATCGTCGCTAACGTCTTTTTGAAATTTTCAGATGGGTTTCGCCGCAAGACTTATGGCGTGCTGTCGCTGGCAGCGGTGTTAGCGGCCTTTAGCGCGCTGTCCCAGGCGGTAAAAGGTATCGACCTTTCTGTTGCCTACGCCTTGTGGGGCGGCTTTGGGATTGCTGCGACGTTAGCGGCAGGTTGGGTATTGTTTGGTCAGCGCCTGAATCATAAAGGCTGGATCGGTTTGGCGCTGCTGCTTGCCGGAATGGTGATGATTAAACTTGCCTGATCTCAGTGCTGCCCGTTACTACGGGCAGCATAGGTTATTCGTTCGCCAACTCATCCAGCTTATCGCGAAAACCGGTCACGGATATGGCGCGATTATCGGCCCGCCAGCGATCTTTCGCCGCCGGAGCGGAGCTTTGTACGCCAATCAACTGCCAGCCAGTATCTGTCTTCAACATCAATGGCGAACCGCTGTCGCCCGGGAGTGTGTCGCACTGGTGCGACAAAACGGTATTCTGTGCCCAACCGGTCACCACGCAATCCTGATGCGTGTACAAGTCATCGAGATGATCTTCCGGGTAACCCGACTGCGTAACTTTACGATCTGCGGTTTTCAGCGCCGCGGTTAATGCCGCTTTATCACCTTCAAATAATGGCAGCGGTGTGATGCCAGAAGGTGGGTAACGCAGCACCACCAGACCAAAATCCCACGGGGCCGCGGAAGGCGGCACAATCCAGCCATCGCCATCGGCTTTTAAACGTTTTCCGAGTGAGGGATCAACCCGTCCTTCAATGCCGTGGATCTCGTAGCGCCAGACACCCTTTTTCGACACGAAGCGTAATGCCACGGCTTTATCCGGCTTGCCTTTCGGGGGGGTGAGTAAGCAGTGTCCGGCAGTCAGTGCCAGTCGTGGTGAAATGAGCGTGGCAGTACACAGGTTACCGCTGGCGGTTTCCAGTTGCCCGATAGCGTCCCAAGGAGATTGCGTTGGGTCAGTCACTTTTATGCGATCGTCATGACCAAAAAACAGCGTTTTTACGTTTTCTGCTTCAGCGCTGGCCGTTGCAGGCTGGTCCGCATGCGCAACGACAGGAAGTAAACAAATTGAACCCAGTAACACAGCAATGGTTTTATGCATATCACACTCTGGTGGGGAATTATGATTTTTAACAGCAAACCCTCAGTTAATACTATAGACGGGACGGCGGGAAAGTGGGAGTAAAATCAGATAACTACACTCAGGAAAGATAAAAATGCATGGCAATGAGGGCGCAAATTATCAGGGTAATAAGAATGAACTCAAAGCGGTAATGTGACACCATTTTACCCTCCAAAAGGCGGCGCTAAATCAACCTGATTTAGCGCCGTATGCTATGGCGTGGGGGACGCCATAGTAACTACAAATGTGTTATGCAGCTGGTTGAGCAGCGGGTTTAGCGGTGTCGTGTTTTACGGCTTTTTTGGTGTGTTTTTTTGCTGCCTGAGCTTTCTGCTCTGGTGCTTTTTGTTCTGCAGCGGGTTTGGTCGCTGCTTTTTTGGTGTGTTTCTTAGCTGCTTGCGCTTTCTGCTCTGGCGCTTTCTGTTCTACAGCCGGTTTTGTGGTGGATTTTTTAGCGTGTTTCTTGGCAGCCTGCGCTTTCTGCGGCGCTGCTTTGTGCTGTTTTTTATGATGAGTGGTTTTTGCCGGAGCTGCTTTGGTGGTTGCAGCAGCAGCCGGAGCGGTGGTAGCAGTTGTTTCAGCAGCAAATGCAGCAGAAGACAGACCCATAGCAGCGGCAACAACCAGAGCTAATACTTTTTTCATTCTCATACCCTCGATTTGGTTTTTCATTCAACCCCACTGCGGGGCCGTTGAAATAACTATATCGCTGTAATCACAGGGCTTCCGTGAGTCATTGGTTTCGGCTTGTAACGATATGTACAATGACTCACGGTATGAGATTACAAATAGCGGGCTTCCAGATGAGCGCGGAAATAACGACTGCTGAGCGGCTCTCCGGTGGCCTGGGTAATAAGTTGTTCAGTGGTGAAACGGCTGCCATGCTGCCAAATATTCTGACGTAACCAGTCAAACAGGGCACCAAACTCACCTTGCGCAATAGACTGCTCTAAATCAGGCAATGCGCGCTTAGCGGCACTGAATAACTGCGCCGCATACATGGCGCCTAAAGTATAGGAAGGGAAGTAGCCAAAGCCGCCATCGGTCCAGTGAATATCCTGCATACAACCATTACGATAGTTGCCGATGGTTGACAGCCCCAGCCAGGACTGCATTTTCTCATTCCACAATGCCGGGATATCATCCACTTCAATATCGCCATTAATGAGCGCGCGTTCGATTTCATAACGCAGGATAACGTGAGCAGGATAGCTCACCTCGTCGGCATCAACACGGATAAAACCGGGTTTAACCTGCTGGTTCCAGGCGATGAAATTGCTTTCTTCAAACGCAGCCTGATCGCCAAAGTGGCGCGTCACAGCAGGAATTAACCGCGTCAGAAATGCTTTACTGCGCCCCAGTTGCATCTCAAAGAACAGACTCTGGGACTCATGAATAGCGGTTGAGCGTGCCAGTGCGATAGGTTGCCCTGACCAACTGTGCGGCAGATTTTGCTCATAGCGGGCGTGACCGGTTTCATGGATCACGCCAAACAGCGCGCTAAGTAATTCGTTTTCATCATAGCGGGTGGTGATACGCACATCTTCAGGTACGCCACCACAGAAGGGGTGCGCACTGATATCCAGTCGACCAGCCGTAAAATCGAATCCCAACTGCGCCATCGTTTCAAGACCCAACTCTCGCTGGATTGCGGTTGGGAAAGGACCAACCGGGGCGATGAGCGACTGCTGAGACTGCTTTACCACCACCTTGTTGAGCAGATCCGGTAACCAGCTTTTAACGTCTGCAAACAGGACATCCAATTGGGCACTGGTCATCCCTGGTTCGAATATGTCCAGTAGCGCGTCATAAGGCGAACAGCCTGTGGCTTCCGCACGCAGCCGGGCTTCTTCACGACTGTGCTTCACGACCTCTTTCAGGTTTTCGGAAAATCCCTCCCAGTCATTGGCTGGTCGCTGGCTGCGCCAGGCATGCTCGCAGCGGCTACCCGCGAGTGATTTCGCTTCTACCAACGATTCAGGTAGTAAGGATGCCTGATGATGCAGTCGCGACATTTCGCGCAGGTTGGCCTGCTCAACATCGTTAAGGTCCTCCTGTTGGGCTGCGGCGATCCACGTTGCCACCTTCGGGTCGGTTAACAGTTGGTGCTCAAGCACGCTCAGCTCGGCCAGTGCTTCGCCGCGAGCTTTGCTGCCGCCAGATGGCATCATGGTAAACATGTCCCAACTGGCGATTGCCGAGAGGTGGGAGAAGCGAGAGAGCCGCTGGAACGTGCGGGTGAGCTGATGGTAATTATCATTGTTACTCATTTTTTGTTCTCGTTCTGTTTAGGTGTGATGAGAAGTTTACCGTGATTCATTCACTTTTCATAAACACACCTTTGTACGCGACTTTGCGTAACAGCTTTTTATAGCGAAAAGCCAGTAGCACGATAAAACAGAGGGCATAAATAATGGGGAGCGGTGATAACACTTTTACCGACCACAGATAATGCAGCGGAAGCAAAACGGCCGCCAGGTAGACGTAGTTGTGCAACGTTTGCCAGCGTTTGCCCATTTTACGTTGCGCGGCTTGCGTGGAGGTCAGCGTCAGCAGGAATAAGATTATCCAACCAGTCATGCCCAACGTTAACCATGGGCGTGAAACCAGTTCACGTCCCAATAATCCCAGATTTTGTATACCCAACTCCAGCAGCGCATAGCTGGTCATATGCAGCGTGGCCCATGCAAAACACCATAACCCTAATAATCGACGGGTGCGATACAACAACGGCTGCTTTGCGTAGCGGGCAAGCGGTGACACCAGCAGGGTAGCAAGCAGAAACTTCAGCGCGGTGATGCCCGTAAAGTGCTGGATATCTTTACCCGGGTCGGCCCCCAACTCACCACGCTGCGCGGCCCAGAAGAGCCATAGCAGGGGTAATAAACCGGCGAGATGCAGCAGTACTTTCAGGCCGGTTATCTGTTTTGCGGTTAACCTCACTTAAAAATACTCCCGTAGATCCATGCCCTGATATAAAGAAGCCACCTCATCGGCATAACCATTAAAAGGCAACGTGGGCTGTCGCTGCACATCGAGAATGCCACCCGAACCGATAAAACGCTCTGTGGCCTGAGACCAGCGGGGGTGATCGACTTGCGGATTGACGTTGGCGTAAAAACCGTATTCGTTAGGTGCCGACATATTCCAGGTCGTCGGCGGCTGTTCACGCGTCAGCTTAATACTGACTATCGATTTAATGCCCTTGAAGCCGTACTTCCAGGGTACGGTCAGGCGTATTGGCGCTCCGTTTTGCGGCGGCAACGCTTTGCCATACACGCCCACGGTCAGAAGGGTAAGCGGGTGCATGGCCTCGTCCAGACGTAAACCTTCAACATAGGGATACTTCAACCCGCCACCAATGAAGCGATCTTTCTGGCCGGGCATTTCATCAGGCGCGTAGCGTGTTTCAAAGGCGACGTATTTGGCATGGCTGGTGGGTTCAACCAGCGCCAATAATTTATGCAAAGGAAAGCCGACCCACGGTACAACCATCGACCACGCCTCAACGCAGCGCATCCGGTAAATACGCTCTTCTAATGGAAAACGAGTCGTCAGCGCATCATGATCCAACGTTAAAGGTTTGTTCACTTCACCGCTGATGGTTAAAGTCCAGGGATCGGTTTTCAGGCTACCGGCATTCGCGGCAGGATCGGCTTTATCCAGACCAAATTCGTAGAAATTGTTGTAGCCCATTACCTTGTCTTCCGGCGTCAAGGGCAGATTGTTTTGCCAGATCTCGGGTTTTGTGAACTCGAGCGGTTTGCCCGCTGGTGCAGACGGGCGATCGTTGCCTTTAAACCAATTCAGCAGACCGGCCTGTGTCGGGGAAGAGAACGAAGCCGCCGCCGCACCTATCCCAAGAGCTTTGAGGATCTGTCGTCGTTGCATAAAAAAAACGGACTCGGCGGTAACATCAGCTTCCCGAAGTGGATGTTTTTTCTGCATAACTTTTCCTTTTTATTTTCATGTTAAGGAAAACAAATCGACGTTTCCCTGTTGATGCCTGACCTATCTATAACGACATACTGGACGCATGCGTATCCCTGATTCCTCACGAAAAGTTAAAAATTTTGTGATAACTTCCGCCCCTTGCCTGAGGTAAGCTTTCAGCATGACGAGAGGGGGATGACACTCATGGCAGGCGCAAAAAAGATATTTTTGGTGGAAGATGACAGCGATATTGCCTCACTTTTGCAACTTAGCCTGAAGGATGAGGGGTACGAAATTATTCATGAGGCTGATGGGGCACGAGCGGTCGAGCTACTGGAGAAGCACGTCTGGGATGCCGTTATCCTCGATTTAATGCTGCCGGGCGTGGACGGTCTGGAGATATGTCGTCGCATTCGACAAATGAGTTTCTATCTACCTGTCATTATTATCAGCGCTCGCACCAGTGAAACTCACCGCGTACTGGGGCTGGAAATGGGCGCCGATGATTATTTAGCCAAACCTTTCTCGGTGCTGGAATTGATGGCCCGGGTGAAGGCGTTGTTTCGCCGTCAGGAGGCGATGAGTCAGAACCTGCGTATGGAGGCGGGGATTATCACCGTCCATGGTGTGGAGATTGATCCATTAGCCCGGGAAGTCCGCCTGCAGGGTAAATCCCTCGATTTAACGCCGCGGGAATTCGATCTGCTCTATTTTTTCGCCCGCCATCCCGGGGAGGTCTTTTCGCGTCAGGCGTTGTTAGACCAGGTGTGGGGCTACCAGCACGAAGGATATGAGCATACGGTGAACAGTCATATCAATCGCCTGCGGACCAAAATTGAAAAAGATGCTGCGGAGCCGGAAATTATTCTTACCGTTTGGGGACGGGGCTATAAGCTTGCTGCGGTTAACGCGGAGCATCAACCATGATTTATCGATTGTCGCTGAGCCAGCGTCTGACCCTGGTCTTTACCGCTATTATGTTGATTTGCGCGGTTGCGGTCAGCGTTGTCCAGATCCGCAGCAGTAAACAGTATGGCGACGCCATGGTGCAAAGGCTCTCGCTGGAATTGGCGAGCAAGATTGTCAAAAGTGAGTCGCTTATTGATGCCAGCGGGCAGGTTGATCGGCAGACCTTAAAAGGACTGTTTAATCACCTGATGACGCTCAACCCTAGCGTGGAGCTGTATCTGGTTTCACCGTCAGGCGAGATACTTGCTGATGCCGCTCCGCCTGGGCATATTCAGCGCCAGAACATTAGCGTACAGCCGATCCAGGTTTTCCTTAATTCGGACGAGCTGCCCGTTTATGGCAATGATCCGCGCAGCAGCCAGCAAAAGGTATTCAGCGCCGCGCCAGTTTTATTTAATGGCAAGCTGCATGGCTATTTGTACATTATTCTCCAGGGCGAAGATCTCAATATGCTGGCGAATACCGCCTGGCAAAAAACGCTTTGGAACACCGTGACCGGGACGTTAATACTGGTTTTATTAGCCGGTGCAATCGCGGGGTACCTGGTGTGGAGATGGGTGACGAATCCGGTGAAAAGGCTGACCGGTCAGGTGGTTAATCTGGAGCAGGACAGCATTAGCGTCATCAAACAGTTGGCGCAGAAAAAGCCCGATTTAGCTCCGGCGAATGAAATTGCGTTGCTGAACAATGCATTTATTGAGTTAGCACAGAAAATTGCCCACCAATGGGATTTATTAGCTGACAGCGATCGTCAGCGCAGAGAGTTTATCGCCAATATTTCGCACGATTTACGTACGCCGCTCACTTCACTGCTGGGGTATCTGGAAATGCTGTCGCTGAAAGCCGATACGATGACGCCGGAGGAAAACCGGCATTATCTTAGCATTGCACTGCGCCAGGTGCATAAGGTTCGCCATCTGTCACAACAGCTTTTTGAGCTGGCGAGACTTGAGCATGGCGGCATAAAACCACAGCGTGAACGTTTTGTTATTGGCGAGCTGATCCAGGATGTGGCGCAGAAATTTGATCTACCCGTTGCCACGCGTCATTTGCAGTTGCACCTTGACGTAATTGGTCCATTACCGCTGGTGAATGCCGATTTATCGATGATGGAAAGAATCGTCACGAATTTGCTGGATAACGCTATCCGTCATACGCCTGACGGGGGCGAAGTGTGGTTAAAAGTCTGGCGTGAGGAAGACCGCTTGTTAGCAGAAGTGCAGGACAGCGGGCCTGGCGTCGAAGAGGCTGTTCGCGAAGTATTATTTCAGCGCCCGACGGCGTTACTACCCCGTGAACAGCGGGCTGAGCGTGGTGGTCTGGGCTTACTGATCGTGCGCAGAATGCTCGAACTGCATGGGGGAGATATCCGCCTGATTAATTCAACGGCAGGGGCCTGTTTCCGTTTTTCGTTGCCGCTGGCGGAATCCCCACTGAGTAGCTGATGAGAATGTTCCGCTGAAAAGAGTCTGTAACACTATACGCGTTGTAAACCGTGGGCATTGCGTAAAAGTTGGTAGGTTGTCAGTGATAATGAGAATTTTTATCATATATTGATAATTCATCAAGTTATCTTTGATAAGCGCAAGGAGATCGTATGTCACAGGATGCCGACAACCTGTATATCGTCAGGACCAAAGCGGTTGCTGGCTGTTTTACCATGTTTTTGCTGATGTTTGGCCTCACGTTTCTTCCGTTGTTTTTCCCCGCCAGCCAGGTTCTGCTTGCCAAAGGGCTACTTTTTCCGCTGCTGTTTACGCTGGAATTTGTTGTGCTGGTCCCGCTGTATTACTTCTTCTTCAGAAAAAGAGAGGGGCTGGGAAAGGGAATTTTCAACGCCAGGTGGTTTGCCATTTTGTTCGTGGCGCTGCTGTTTATTCAGCTTATCCTGCCATGGTTTCTGGGCCTCAGACAAACCGAAGCGTGGGTGACCAGCCAGATATCCCTAAACAGCTACGCGCTGTGGTTATCCACTCTGACCCTGATATTTATTGCGCCAGTGTATGAAGAAATTGTTTTCAGGGGCTGTTTATTCAACGCATTCCAGTATTGGTTCAATAATAAAACCTGGCTGTCGTCGGTGGTGGTATCGGTCATTTTTGCCATCATGCATACCCAGTATGTGGATCTGCGCACGTTGCTGATGCTGTTTCTTGTGTCGCAGGTTTTGATCATCGCCAGACTGAAAAGCAATGGCCTGCTGATGCCGGTTATGCTGCATATAGCGATGAACGGGACGGTTATTGCCCTGCAAATGGGTGCTCAGACGTTACAGCCTGGTTGATGAAGGCGATGCCCGGAACCCGGGCATCGTGGATTATACGTGCAGACGATGGTGCAGACGTGCACCGACCAGCAACGCCAGCACCAGCATCAGGGCGATAAATCCGCCCACGCCGTTCCAGCCGTAGCTGTGCCAGAATACGCCACCCAGCGTACCGGCAATACTGGAACCCAGATAATAGCTGAACAGATACAGGGAAGATGCCTGGCCTTTAGCGCGTTTTGCCCGTGGTCCAATCCAACTGCTTGCCACAGAGTGCGCGGCAAAGAACCCGGCTGAAAAGAGCAGCATCCCGGCGAAGATCAGCCACAGCGACGTGAACAGGGTCATCAACAGTCCAATCAGCATCACGCCGGTTGAAAAGAGCATTACCGGACCACGTCCATAGCGGGTGGTCATCGACCCCGCTTTCGGTGAGCTCCAGGTCCCGGTCAGATAGGCTACGGACAACAGACCGACAACCGCCTGGCTGAGTTCCCACGGCGAGAGCATCAGACGGTAGCCGATGTAATTAAACAGCGTGACAAACGACCCCATCAGTAAAAAACCTTCCGCAAACAGCAGCGGCAACCCTCTGTCGCGCCAGTGCAAACGAAAGTTGATAAACAGCGTTTTCGGTCGCAGCGACGTTGGTCTGAAATGACGAGATTCCGGCAAGATTTTCCAGAACATCAGCGCGGAGGCGAGGGCAAAACAACCGATCGCCGCCAGCGCGATACGCCAGTTAAAAAAGTCGGTAAACACGCCGCTTATCAAACGGCCACTCATACCACCAATCGAGTTACCGCTGATATATAAGCCCATTGAGAAGGCGACGAAGCTGGGATGTATTTCCTCGCTCAGATAGGTCATTCCCACTGCCGCCACGCCGCTGAGCGAAAGACCTATCAGCGCACGCATGATTAAAATACCGTGCCAGCTGGTCATCATCGTCGAAAGCAACGTACAGCAGGACGCGAGCAGCAGGGCGGTAACCATCACCGGCTTACGGCCTATCGCATCGGAAAGTGGACCGGTAAACAGTAAACCGATCGCGAGCATCGCCGTTGAGATGGAAAGCGAAATACTGCTGCTGGCGGGAGAGACCCCAAACTCGTGAGAGAGCACTGGCAGTATGGGTTGCACGCAATAGAGGAGAGCAAATGTCGCCAGTCCGGCAGAAAACAGCGCCAGCGTGACGCGCATAAATGGGGATGTTCCGCGTTTGATAAAACTATCCGGCGGGGTAACTCTCTGTTCATCAACATCGCTTGTCGGCGCGGTATCGACAGTGGTTGTACGGCTCACTTGAAATCCTTGCTCAATCAATTACCTCTACATGACTAGCTTTAAGAGTATGAAAATCGCATTATTCTGTCTAATATATTAATAATCTCAAATGATATCTTAAAAATATGAATATCGAGCTGCGTCATTTACGTTACTTTGTAGCGGTTGCCGAAGAATTGCATTTTGGCCGGGCGGCGGCACGGCTGAATATTTCGCAACCGCCGCTGAGCCAGCAAATCCAGATCCTCGAGCAGCAGGTCGGCGCCCGACTTCTGGCGCGCACTAACCGCAGCGTGGCGCTGACCTCTGCCGGAAAGCAGTTTCTGGCAGACAGTCGTCAGATCCTGGGGCTGGTTAATGAGGCCGCTGCCAGGGCTGAGCGTCTGCATCTGGGAGAAGCGGGGGAATTGCGTATCGGCTTTACGTCATCGGCACCGTTTATCAAAGCGGTTTCAGATACGTTATCCCTCTTTCGCCAGAGCTACCCCGCTGTACATATGCAAACCCGTGAAATGAACACGCGCGAGCAAATTGCTCCGCTCAATGAAGGAACGCTGGATTTGGGACTTCTGCGCAACACGCAGCTTCCGGAAACGCTGGAGCGTGAAATCATTCTGCATGAGCCGCTGATGGCAATGATCCCGCGCGCGCATCCGCTGGCGCAAAAGCCGGTGGTCACATTGGCGGAGTTGGCCAATGAGCCATTTGTTTTTTTTGATCCGCATGTGGGGACGGGGTTGTATGACGATATTCTTGGCCTCATGCGTCGCTATGGACTGAAGCCGACTATCACTCAGGAGGTTGGCGAGGCGATGACTATCATCGGGCTGGTGGCCGCAGGATTAGGCGTTTCCATTCTTCCCGCTTCCTTTAAACGGGTGCAATTGTATGAAATGTGTTGGATCCCGATAGCGGAAGAAGATGCCGTTTCGGAAATGTGGCTAGTGTGGTCAAAACATCATGAGCAAAGTCACGCCGCGCAACGCTTTCGCGAGCAACTGCTGGCGGCCGTTCAGGCGATTAATTTAGTTTAAAAATGGGCGAAAATGTGCAGTAAATCACAAGGCTAAGTAAAAAGTTGACGGAAGCCATTGAAGTGCTTCACCATAGCCCGCAGATTATTTCGGAGCGCGAAAATAAAGGGAGTAAGTGGTGGTTGCTGATAGTCAGCCTGGGCATATCGATCAAATTAAGCAGACCAATGCGGGCGCGGTTTATCGCCTGATTGATCAGCTGGGTCCGGTATCGCGTATTGATCTCTCTCGCCTGGCACAATTGGCGCCTGCCAGTATTACTAAAATTGTCCGCGAAATGCTCGAAGCGCACCTGGTGCAAGAGTTGGAAATCAAGGAAGCGGGCAGCCGTGGACGTCCGGCCGTTGGGCTGGTTGTGGAAACGGAAGCCTGGCACTATTTATCCATTCGTATCAGTCGCGGCGAGATCTTTCTGGCGCTGCGCGATCTGAGCAGCAAACTGGTGGTTGAAGATTGTCTTGAAATGGCGCTGGTCAGTGAAACACCATTGCTGGAACGCGTTATTACCCAGGTCGATCAGTTTTTCATCCGCCACCAGCAAAAGCTGGAGCGCTTAACCTCCATCGCCATTACCTTACCCGGCATTATTGATACTGAAAACGGTATCGTTCATCGCATGCCATTCTACGACGATGTCAAAGAGATGCCGCTGGGTGAAGCGCTTGAAAATCATACCGGCGTGCCGGTCTATATTCAGCACGATATCAGCGCCTGGACTATGGCCGAGGCGCTTTTTGGCGCATCGCGCGGCGCGCGCGACGTCATTCAGGTGGTGATCGATCATAACGTGGGGGCCGGAGTAATCACCGACGGTCATCTACTGCATGCCGGCAGCAGTAGCCTGGTGGAAATTGGTCATACCCAGGTGGACCCCTACGGCAAACGCTGCTATTGCGGCAACCATGGTTGCCTGGAAACGATCGCCAGCGTCGACAGCGTGCTCGAACTGGCACAGGTACGTTTGAAGCAATCAATGAGTTCTTCTCTACACGGGCAACCGTTAACGGTAGACGCGCTGTGTCTGGCGGCGATGCAGGGGGATTTATTGGCGAAAGATATCATTAGCGGCGTCGGGACCCATGTCGGACGGATTCTGGCCATCATGGTGAATTTGTTCAACCCGCAAAAGATATTGATTGGTTCTCCGCTCAGTAAAGCGGCGGATATTTTGTTTCCCACTATTGCTGACAGCATTCGTCAGCAAGCGCTCCCGGCCTACAGTCAGCATATTGTCGTCGAAAGTACGCAGTTCACCAATCAAGGGACGATGGCAGGGGCGGCGCTCGTGAAGGACGCGATGTATAACGGTTCTTTGTTGATTCGTCTATTACAGGGTTAACATTTTTTAACTGTTGTACGAAAAATTGCGCTATCTCAAGCCGATTCTCGTCGTCATACCTTAGACTTTCTCCACTGTATTATTTTCCTGACTTATATTTTCAAAGCATAACGGTGGAGTTAGTGATGCTGAAGCGTTTCTTTATTACAGGTACAGACACTTCTGTTGGGAAGACCGTGGTTTCCCGCGCATTACTACAAGCGTTAGCGTCAGGGGGTAAAAGCGTTGCGGGCTACAAACCCGTGGCCAAAGGAAGCAAAGAGACACCTGAAGGTCTGCGCAACAAAGATGCGCTGGTGCTGCAAAGCGTGTCCACTATCGAATTGCCCTACGAGGCGGTCAACCCGATAGCGTTGAGTGAGGATGAAAGCAGCGTAGCGCATAGTGGTCCGGTCAATTACACCCTGTTATCCAACGGCCTCGCAAGCCTCAGCGAAAAAGTGGATCACGTAGTTGTGGAAGGCACCGGAGGCTGGCGGAGCCTGATGAACGATCTGCGTCCGTTATCTGAATGGGTGGTGCAGGAACAACTGCCGGTGCTGATGGTGGTGGGTATCCAGGAAGGCTGTATTAATCATGCCATTCTCACCGCGCAGGCGATTGCCAGCGACGGACTGCCTTTGATTGGCTGGGTCGCGAACCGAATCAACCCGGGGCTAGCGCATTATGCGGAAATCATTGATGTGCTGGGCAAAAAATTACCCGCACCGCTGATCGGTGAACTGCCTTATCTGCCTCGCGCAGAGCAACGCGAGCTGTCTCAGTACATCCGTCTGTCAATGCTCGGCAGCGTGTTGTCGGTAGATAGAGTCCTGGCGTAACGTTCGCGACAGCACAGACGCCACCACACAGGCAATCAGCAATCCGGGGAGCAGACGATACTCCCCGGTCATTTCACAAACCATCAGTGTCGACATTATTGGCGCATGCGTGGTCGCTGCCAACAGCGTGGCCATCCCTGTTAATCCCAGCAGAATGGCAATCTCATCCGGACCCGGAAGCCATAATCCCCACACTCGTCCCAGCAGCATACCCACCGAAAGACCGACAAACAGCGTTGGCGTAAACACACCGCCAGGCGCACCGGAACCACTGCTGGCAAGCACCGCCAGTAATTTGCAGATGAAGATCCCGCTCACCACGGCCAGTAGCGGTGGGGAGAGCAAATATGACTGCACCACGCTGTAGCCGTTACCCCAGACCGCAGGCGTGAGCAATGACAGCAGGCCAACGATCAGCCCGCCAAGCGCCAGTTGCCACGGGGGCGAGAGTTTTAAGCGCAAAAAACCATTATGGCTGGCGGTCATCAACCACATGAATAGCGGTCCGCAAACGCCGGCAGCCAGACCGGTGCTGATGATCATGACGTATTCCAGCGCATGCAGTTCCCGTGTGAAGTGCACGGCATACAACAGCGCATTGCTGGCGCTCAGCATATTGGTGGTGAGCAAGGCGACGACGGCGGATACCACCACCGGTCCCAGTGACGCGAGGATCAGCGTGCCAAACAACACTTCAGCAATAAATAGACTGCCCGCCAGTGGGGCATGATACGCTCCGGCCATACCCGCAGCGGCTCCGCAGGCAATCCATAACTTCCATTCCGTGCGCGGGGTGAAGCGTTGAGCAAAGCAGGAGGCCGCCAGCGCTGCCAGTAAAATCATGGCACCTTCGCGCCCGATGGCACTCCCGCTGGAGACGACCAGTAACGAGGCCAGCGATTTCACCAGGCTTGCACTGACGTCAAATTGTCCGTTAGTTTGCAAGGCTTCCATGTAATCAGTGGGAGCCTGCGGGCGTAACCGGTTGAACGTTTGCCATCCCCAAAGCAGCAAACCCGCCGCCAGCCCTCCTAACGCAGGTGTCAGCATGCGTCTTACAGGGGAAAGGTTTGTTGCCGCGTTGACCAGACTCCCTGTGTCATTGCTCAGGAACAACCATTCAAGAAGGAGCATGGCGTGGCGAAATCCTGCGACAGCCAACGCAGCAAGGATACCAATCAGCGCAGCAATCAGCAGGCGGCGGAACATGGCGCGCAGGTCAGGATAAGCATGTAAATGATGCATGAGTGGCCAGACAGGAAATTTCAGACGCTTTATTTTGCGGCTATTTGGCAACAGAAGCAAAAGCTCAGCGTGCGCAACGGAATGCTACACAGGCAGGACACATCCTGCCTGTGGTGAAACTAACGAAAAAGTGGCTTATCGGCTATCGGGATCAGTAACTGCGACTGCCATTGCGCCAGCGTCATACGGGCCAGCTCCCCCAGCGCCTGGTAAAACGGGTGATCAGCTTTTTCGATAAACACATCAAGGAAGCGGGATGACCACGGGAACAGATGCCAGGCCAGCAGTTGTTCGCACTCGGTGTGGCGTTCATTTTCAGCAAGCCAGGCCGTCAGCAACAGCAGTGAACCAAAGTGATCTTCTGGCTCATTTTGCTGCATGGCAAACTGGATGCCGTTGTCCCGCATCCACTGACGAAGTGCCAGCGTAGAGTCGCCAAACAACACGTTTTCGCGATCCAGCCAGACAGATCCCCAGGGCGGAGAGGGTAGCGCATATGGACCGACAAACAGGCGTTGCCAGGCCTGCGGGAGAGGCTCATCGACCTCGGCTTGTAGCCGTGCAGCCAGCGGGAAAAGCATTGCCTGATCGAGCGGCCACTGCGCCTGCCAGCCATCGGCTCTTAACGCGCTGACTAATGCAGAGGCTTCCGCGCTATCTGGCGCATAGTAAAACAGTGCGCCGAGTACGCGCGCCGCGGTAGAAAAGTTGTCAACTTGCGAAAAATGGGTCATGCAAACAATCCTGAACAGTGCGGGTTGCCCCGCACCCGAAAGTTAACCTGCAACAGCCATTCCGACTGTCATATGTAAACCGTAAAACAATCCGCGGCCAATGATTTCACCGGCGAGGACTAACACTAAGCCCAGCGCCAGGCCGCCGACAGATGGTGCTTTACGACGGATCAGCGGGCATATCCAGCAGCACAGACCGGCGGCCAGCAGAATGATGCGCCAGACCTGCAAGCTTCCGTAGTCGGGAACCAGCGCGCTGGCGGATTGCACCGAACTGTGGATCCCGCCGAGAGACAGCCCCTGCAGAACAATAACCACCACGATCACCAGTAGGGCCAAAACGCTTACGTAGGCGAATCTGGCGGTGCCAAAGGAAACACCCGCAGCACGCAGCAGCAGGGCGGCAAACAGCGGTCCGCTCAGCAACATCGTCATAAAAAATGCCACCGTAGTGTAGCCGTTATACCAGGTCGGGACAGTGTCTATCTGGTAGACGCTGGTCATCGCCAGCATAAATACCAGACCCAGCAGCATGCCCACCAGCAGCCAGATTTTACCTAACACTGCGGGCATTTTACCGAGAAACGCCACCAGCCACCACAGGCCACCGACGGCGAAAAACAGTGAACCACTGGCGATTTCGTTACTCAGCGCAGATGCGCCAACTCTGTTCAGCGAGTTAAAGGCGCGCAGTGGCGAACCCAGGTGCATTACCGAGGCGAGAAAGGCGATGCCCATCACCAGCCACAGAAAAAACATGCTGCGCACGATACGTTGTTTTGCCACCTCGTCTTTAGCGGTCAGCCAGCCATAACCACTCACTATCAGCGCCCCGGCCACGCACTGGCCCAGCACCGTAAACAGGACCAGCGGCCATTCATGCCATCCATTGCCCATGTTACACCTCCTGCGGATTCGCCAGATAACCCGTGGTATCCCCGGTCGGGCGGCTATTGGCGTTGGGTTTGATCACAATGTTCGGTTTGGTGAAGTGCGCACCTGGCAGCGGAGCGACCGCCGCCAGTTCACCGTGCTTTTTGCGCAGCTCATCAATTGGACCAAAGTCCAGCGCGCGCAGCGGACAGGACTCGACGCAGATGGGCTTTTTGCCGTCGGCCACGCGGTCATGACAGCCATCGCACTTGGTCATATGACCTTTGGCGGCATTGTACTGCGGTGCGCCGTACGGGCAGGCCATGTGGCAGTAGCGACAGCCTATGCATACGTCTTCATCCACCACCACAAAACCATCTTCACGCTTATGCATAGCGCCGCTGGGGCAAACCTTGGTGCAGGCCGGATCTTCGCAGTGGTTACAGGCAATGGAGAGGTAATAGGCGAAGACATTCTGTTGCCAGACGCCGTTATCTTCCAGCCAGTCGCCTCCGGCGTATTCGTAAATACGCCGGAAACTGACGTCGGGAGTGAGATCCTTGTAATCTTTGCAGGCCAGCTCGCAGGTTTTACACCCCGTGCAACGGCTGGAATCAATAAAAAATCCATACTGAGTTGTCATGGGTTAGTCCTTATGCCTTTTCAACCTGAACGAGATTACTGTGGGATGGATTCCCCTTCGCTAATGGAGAAGGTCGATGCGACGTGAGAATATTTATGGAACCACCATGATCGATCTGGTCGCCGAACATATCGGCATTGAGCCAGGCTCCTTGTCCGATGGCAGTGACGCCGGGCAAAATACGCGGTGTGACTTTCGCGCTGATCAGCATCTGGCCGATATTATTAAACACCCTAACTGTGTCGCCATTACGGATGCCGCGCGTCCTGGCATCGACGGGGTTTATCCAGATCTCCTGCGGGCAAGCCTGCTGTAAAACATCGATATTGCCGTAGCTGGAGTGGGTTCTCGCCTTATAGTGGAAACCCGTGAGCTGCAATGGATACGTTTTGCGCTTAGGATCGTCCCAACCGTCAAAGCCTGGTGCATAAGCTGGAAGAGGATGAACAATCTCATCGTCTTTGAGTTCCCATGTTTCTGCAATGGTTGCTAGCCGTTCAGAGTAAATCTCAATTTTCCCTGATGGCGTTTTCAATGGGTTAGCCCCAGGATCTTCTCTGAAAGAACGGAAAGCAACATAGTGTTCTTCGGGGCATTTTTTCTTGAAAATACCTGTCGTTTTCATTTCGTCGTAATCCGGCATTTCCGGGTTACGCTCTTTGGTCTTGGCATGCAGGTATTTCACCCATTCATGCTGCGTACGACCCTCGGTGAATTTTTGATATACATCCGGACCTAGACGTTTGGCGACTTCACTTAACATCCAGTAAATGGGTTTACGTTCAAATTTTGGCGATGTCGCAGGTTGACCAAGGATGACATAGCCCATGTTCCCGGCAGACTCGTGTGAGATGAGATCTTCTTGTTCAGTTGGCATCAGGTCAGGTAGCAGAATGTCGCAGTATTTTGCGGAGGCAGTCATAAAATGCTCAATACCGACGATCATTTCGCACTTGCTGTCATCCTGTAAGACATCATGGGTATGCGCGATATTGCCATGCTGGTTGATGAGCGTATTGCTGGCATAACACCAGATAAACTTGATAGGCACGTCCAGCTTATCTTTACCGCGAACACCGTCCTTGGTCGCGGTCATCTCTGCACCATGATCAATAGCATCCGTCCAGGTAAAGACTGATATCTGCGTTTTAACCGGGTTTTCTAGCATGGAGAACCATTCCACGCCCAGATCCCAGGTCCCTTCGCGCATCCCTGAGTTACCACCGTTTATCCCCACATTGCCGGTTAAAACGGAGAGCATCGCAATCGCGCGAGCGGTTTGTTCACCGTTGGAGTGACGCTGCGGTCCCCAACCCTGGCAGATATAAGCGGGTTTCGCTGCGCCGATTTCACGCGCTAACTGGATAATTTTCTCAGCCGGAATGCTGGTAATGTGGGAAGCCCAGTCCGGTGTTTTGGCTATCCCGTCTGGTCCATCGCCTAAAATATAGGCTTTATAGTGTGCATTCCGCGGTGCACTGGCGGGAAGAGTGGTTTCATCGAAGCCGACACAGTATTTATCAAGAAAAGGTTTATCAATCAGATCTTCGGTGATCAGTACCCAGGCGATCGCCGCAGCCAATGCAGCGTCAGTTCCTGGTCGGATAGGCAGCCATTCATCCTCACGACCAGCGGCAGTATCGTTATATCGAGGATCGATAACGATCATTCGTGCGTTAGAACGTTCGCGGGCTTGCTCAACATACCAGGTTACACCGCCGCCGCTCATACGGGTTTCGGCAGGGTTATTGCCAAACATGACGAGCAGTTTTGTATTGGCGATGTCGTCAGGACTGTTGCCGTCGTTAGCACCAAACATATAACCCATTGCGGCGCTGATTTGCGCGGTACTATAACTACCGTAGCGGCTCAAATAGCCGCCGCAAGAGTTCATCAGGCGGTAGGGGACGTTGGAGTTAGTAATATTCCCACCATCTACACCTGTACCGTACAGCACGTGAACCGCTTCGTTACCGTAATCCTGCAGGATCCGCTTCAAATTACCACTAATGGTGTCCAGTGCTTCATCCCAGGTGATCCTTTCAAATTTTCCTTCTCCACGCTTGCCTACACGTTTCATTGGATATTTTAGGCGGTCAGGGTGATTCATACGGCGACGGATCGATCGGCCACGCAAGCAGGCACGTACCTGATGATTACCGTAGGTATCATCGCCCGTTGTGTCCGACTCTACCCAATAGACGGAGTCATCCTTAACGTGCAGACGTAAAAGACAACGACTACCACAGTTAACGGTACAAGAACTCCAGACAACCTTCTCTTCAACGGGTTGTATCGCCTGCTGTACCGCTGCGGCGGCAGTGCGCATTCCGAAAGGTAACGACAGCCCACCCGCGGCAAGCGCCAGCGAACCGATTGCCGAGGATTTCACTAACGTCCTGCGGCTAATGCCTCCATATTGCTCAGTTTTTGACATTACTCACCCCATTATAGTTATCGCTATATATTAATTCCTATAACGAAATTAATAGCATGCTAATAATGGTTTGAGTTTACCCACTTATGGGTATGTCATCTTAATGCATATCAAACTGGAGTGACCCTCCGCGCACGGAGGGCGTGATTTATTGCGGTTCGGCGACGTGCCCGTCCTGGGCAGGGGTGCTATTGGCAGGGGCGTTGCCACTGTTGGTTCGGGTATAGAGAATTTTGTGCGTATCGTTTGCACAATGTCCCACGACCAGTGAATCAGGCTGATCGGCCTGATCGTTGGGAACAATGTTCAGCGTAAAGCTGGATTCAGCAACGCCATTATTAATGATGCGCTGTTCGATATCGCTTTTCACGCGTTCACATGACGCCGGTGCCGCCAAAACCTGCGGGGACGCGACGGCCAGTAAGAGCGCGGCAATTCCTGTTATGTATTTCATCATCAGCTCCTTTATGATCGACCTGGACTAAGATTAGCATTTCTGGTGTAAATAACTGTATTTGCTAATATGATTGAGAATTATCTTCTTATCCCGGTGAAAAATGTGAAGAAAAAGATCTTATTAGGTTTCCTGTGCGTCGTGTTGGCCGGGTGTGATAACGCCAAAGGCCTGGATTCCTTTACGCCGGAAATGGCCAGTTTTTCCAATGAATTTGATTTCGATCCGCTGCGCGGGCCGGTAAAAGATTTCAGCCAGACGCTGCTTAATGACAAAGGTGAAGTCACCAAGCGCGTTGTCGGTACGCTCTCACTGGAAGGGTGCTTCGATACGCTTGAATTGCATGATATCGAAAGCAATACCGGCATGGCGCTGGTCCTGGATGCTAACTATTACCGGGACGCCAAAACGCTGGAAAAACGGATCCGCTTACAGGGTAAATGTCAGTTAGCAGAACTGCCTGCGGCGGGCGTGGTATGGGATACCGACGATAACGGTTTTGTCGTTTCCGCCACGGGAAAAGAGATGAAGGTGCAATATCGCTATGATGCGGAAGGCTACCCGCTGGGTAAAACCACCGTCAATAAGGACAATACCTTGCAGGTTGATGCCAAACCGTCGGTTGACCCGTTGAAGAAGCTGGATTACACCGCGGTAAGCCTGCTTAATAACCATCCGTTAGGTAATGTAAAACAAACGTGCAAGTATGATGACTATGCTAATCCGGTCAACTGCCAGCTTGTTATCGTTGACGAGAGCGTGAAGCCGGCAGTTGAACACCATTACTCGATTGAAAACACCATCGATTACTATTAGTTAGTCTTTACTGAGCGGTAGGTTGCAGCAGGTTAGGACCTGACGTTTTATGTTCTGCCAGATACTGCTGCTGGAAGATACACATGCGGATAGTGTTGCGGTATTGACCGTTGATAAAGAATTCATGAATCAGTTCGCCTTCGACCATAAACCCGAGTTTACGGTAGATGTGGATGGCTTTTTCGTTCTCTTTATCAACGATCAGATACAGCTTATATAAGTTAAGTACGGTAAAGCCGTAATCCATCGCCAGCTTAGCAGCCCGGGAAGCCAAACCTTTGCCCTGATATTCCGGCGAAATAATGATCTGGAATTCTGCCCGGCGGTGCACATGGTTAATTTCAACCAGCTCCACCAGTCCGGCTTTTTCACCGTCGCATTCCACAACAAAGCGACGTTCACTTTGGTCGTGGATATGCTTGTCATACAGATCTGACAGCTCAACAAATGCTTCGTAAGGTTCTTCAAACCAGTAACGCATTACGCTGGCGTTGTTATCAAGCTGATGGACAAATCGTAAATCTTCACGCTCCAGCGGGCGCAGCTTAACACTGAGGGCGCTAGTCATATCGTATCCTTTCAATATCTTTCAAAGTGCAATCATTATGGGGCAACGGTGCGGCCAGTGCGGCGGTCGAGGCAGCGCAGGGTGTTGGGCTCCCAGTACGCATTAATATTAGCGCTCTGTTCGCATTTATCACGGCTATCGAAAGCAGCGTCGGTTTTGTCCCACTCTTTCTCTGCACGCTTGTTGACCTTCTGGCGTAGCTGACGCGTATCGTTCCATTGTTCCTTTTCCATTGCTGCCTGTTGACGACTTTGCGCACTGTCCCCGGATTCAATGATCAGTTTACTGGTTTCAGCAAATGCGGAAGAGGTGTACACAGCCGCAGCCAGCGTCAGCATAGCCGTCAGGCACAGGCGTTTGGTCAGTGTAATATTCATGGCGAGTTCCTTTTATGGGAAAGGGAAAAAACAATAAAACAGGGCTAAATTCTACACTATTCTGGCTTGCGGGCATACCCACTCAGCGGAGATGGATACGCTAACGACATTCTGTCGTATCATGGTTAAACCGAAGGTAACTGAATAACATCAATGCTTAAGACCACATTCCTTTTTTTCATCACCGCGTTATGCGAAATCATTGGCTGCTTTTTACCCTGGCTCTGGCTTAAGCGAGGGGCTACGGCCTGGCTGCTGATACCCGCCGGGATGTCACTGGCCTTATTCGTCTGGTTACTGACGCTGCATCCGGCAGCAAGCGGGCGTGTGTACGCGGCCTATGGTGGAGTTTACGTGGTGACTGCGCTGCTATGGCTACGCATTGTTGACGGTGTAAAACTTAGCCTGTACGACTGGTCAGGCGCGCTGGTGGCATTGTGCGGCATGCTGATTATTGTGGCTGGGTGGGGGCGCGCATAGCGCCTTTTTTGTGATCAATCAGCGTTTTTTTGATCTTCATACTTGTATGGTAGTAGCTCAGTTGGGTAAATTTCCTGCATCACAAGAACAAATGCAAGGAATAAGAGATGAAGATTGTTGGGGCTGAAGTGTTTGTCACCTGTCCGGGGCGTAATTTTGTCACGTTGAAAATTACCACAGACGATGGGATCACTGGGCTGGGAGATGCCACGTTAAACGGACGCGAGTTATCCGTAGCGTCCTATCTGAAAGATCATGTTTGTCCGCAACTGATTGGTCGCGATGCGCACCGAATTGAGGACATCTGGCAGTTTTTCTACAAAGGCGCGTACTGGCGTCGTGGTCCAGTCACCATGTCGGCGATTTCCGCGGTGGATATGGCATTGTGGGACATCAAAGCGAAAGCGGCGAATATGCCGTTGTACCAGCTGCTCGGCGGTGCATCTCGTGAAGGCGTTATGGTTTACTGTCACACCACAGGCCATACCGTAGATGACGTACTCGAAGATTATGCGCGCCATAAAGAGATGGGCTTTAAAGCAATTCGCGTGCAGTGCGGCGTGCCGGGTATGAAAACCACTTACGGTATGTCTAAAGGCAAAGGACTGGCCTACGAACCCGCCACCAAAGGGCAGTGGCCAGAAGAGCAGTTATGGTCAACGGAGAAGTACCTCGATTTCACACCAACACTGTTTGAAGCCGTGCGCGACAAGTTTGGTTTCAACGAACATCTTCTGCACGATATGCACCACCGTCTGACGCCAATTGAAGCGGCCCGTTTCGGCAAAAGCATTGAGCAATACCGTCTGTTCTGGATGGAAGACCCAACCCCGGCTGAAAACCAGGAATGCTTCCGCCTGATCCGCCAGCATACGGTCACGCCGATTGCGGTAGGGGAAGTTTTCAACAGCATCTGGGACTGCAAACAGCTTATCGAAGAGCAATTGATCGACTATATCCGCACCACCATCACCCATGCGGGCGGTATCACTGGCATGCGTCGAATTGCCGATTTCGCGTCGCTGTATCAGGTACGTACCGGTTCGCATGGACCTTCCGATCTGTCTCCAGTATGCATGGCCGCCGCGTTGCACTTTGATCTGTGGGTGCCGAACTTCGGCGTACAGGAATATATGGGGTATTCCGAGCAAATGTTGGAAGTGTTCCCGCATAACTGGACCTTTGATAACGGCTATATGCATCCTGGAGACAAACCAGGTCTTGGGATCGAGTTTGACGAAAAGCTGGCGGCGAAATATCCGTATGACCCTGCATATCTGCCTGTTGCTCGTCTGGAAGATGGCACGTTGTGGAACTGGTAAGGAGTGATTTGCTATGAAAAGTATTGTGATTGAAAAACCAAATACGCTGAATATTGCCGAGCTACCGGTACCAGAACCCTCTGCAGGCGAAGTCAGGGTTAGGGTGAAACTGGCGGGAATTTGTGGTTCTGACAGCCATATTTATCGCGGACACAATCCATTTGCAAAATACCCACGTGTGATTGGCCACGAGTTTTTTGGCGTGATTGATGCGGTAGGTGAAGGTGTTGACCGTTCGCGAATGGGCGAGCGAGTATCCGTTGATCCGGTTATCAGTTGCGGACATTGTTATCCCTGTTCAATTGGTAAACCTAACGTTTGCACATCGCTGGTGGTGCTGGGCGTGCATCGCGATGGCGGTTTTAGCGAGTACGCTGTCGTGCCAGAAAAAAATGCCTGGACGATCCCCGATGCCGTGCCTGATGAGCATGCCGTTATGGTTGAGCCTTTTACCATCGCCGCAAACGTAACCGGGCAAATAAATCCAACAGAAAACGATATTGCGCTGATTTATGGCGCGGGTCCTATGGGACTGACCACCGTACAGGCGCTTAAACGTGTCTATAAAGTAAAAACCGTGGTGATTGCTGACAGAATCGATGAACGCCTTAGCATGGCGAAGCAGTGCGGTGCAGACTGGGCAGTCAATAATAGTCAGCAATCGTTGCAAGATTTCCTGACGGAAAAAGGGCTAAAACCGACCATCATCGTGGATGCAGCTTGCCATCCATCTATTTTACAGGAGGCTATCACGCTGGCATCGCCAGCCGCGCGGATTGTTCTGATGGGCTTCTCCAGCGATCCTTGTCAGATTGTTCAACAAGGCATTACCGGGAAAGAACTTTCAATTTATTCCTCAAGATTAAATGCGAACAAATTCCCGGTTGTTTTTGATTGGTTAGTCAACGGACTTATCGATCCTAACCAACTTATTACCCATACTTTTGACTATCACCACGTTACCGACGCAATTGAATTGTTTGAGAAAGATCAGCAGCACTGCTGCAAAGTTTTACTCACATTCACTGAATAATATAAATAACTGCGAGTAAGTGGTACGCATCTTACCTCTTAGAGATAGCCAATATGAATCAAGAAAAACACGAAAGATCAACGAAGGATCTGGTCAGAGCCGCCGTATCCGGATGGTTAGGTACTGCGCTCGAATTTATGGATTTCCAATTATATTCTCTGGGTGCCGCGCTGGTATTCCATGAGATATTTTTCCCGGAACAGTCTGCAGCGATGGCGCTCATTTTAGCAATGGGTACCTATGGTGCAGGATATATTGCTCGTATCGTCGGAGCATTTATATTTGGCAAAATGGGAGACAGCATTGGGCGTAAAAAGGTGCTGTTTATTACCATCACCATGATGGGGATCTGCACAACATTAATCGGCGTACTGCCAACGTATGCGCAAATCGGTATCTTTGCTCCCGTATTGCTGGTGACGCTGCGTATCGTACAAGGGCTTGGCGCGGGGGCTGAAATCTCGGGCGCAGGGACTATGCTTGCTGAGTATGCGCCAAAAGGCAAACGCGGCATCATTTCCTCGCTTGTCGCCATGGGGACAAACTGTGGAACCCTTAGTGCAACTGCTATCTGGGCGGTGATGTTCTTTGCTCTTGACCGGGAAGAACTGTTAGCCTGGGGCTGGCGAATTCCGTTCCTGGCAAGTGTCGTGGTAATGATTTTTGCCATCTGGTTACGTATGAACCTCAAAGAAAGTCCGGTATTTGAGAAAGTTAATGATGAGGAAAATTCTCCAGCATTAAATAATTCGTCGGAAAATACACTAGGGGCGATGTTTACCAGTAAATCCTTCTGGCTGGCAACCGGTTTACGGTTTGGACAGGCGGGTAACTCTGGGTTAATCCAAACCTTCCTTGCTGGGTATTTAGTGCAGACGTTGTTATTTGATAAATCAATACCCACCGATGCTTTAATGATTAGTTCGGTACTAGGATTTATTACGATACCGCTTCTCGGCTGGTTGTCTGATAAATTTGGTCGCCGGTTGCCTTATATTATTCTGAATATTTCGGCAATTATTCTGGCTTACCCAATGCTCTCAATCGTCGTGGATAAAACGTATAGTCCGGGCGTTATTATGACGGCACTGATTGTTATTCATAACTTTGCCGTATTGGGATTATTTGCTCTCGAAAATATTACCATGGCTGAAATGTTCGGTGCCCGTAACCGATTCACACGCATGGCGATTTCAAAAGAGGCGGGTGGGCTGGTTGCCGTTGGTTTTGGTCCGGTTCTGGCTGGTATCTTCTGCAACATGACTAACTCCTGGTGGCCAATTCTGGTGATGGTCATTGCCTACTCACTGATCGGTTTGGTTTCCGCGCTGCTGATGCCAGAAGTGAAAGACCGCGATCTGAGTGCGCTTGAGGATGCTGCTGAGGTGAGTAAAGCCGATAAGATGCGTTGTTCAGCGACCCAGACAAGCTAATCCACAGCCGCAGCATGAACGGAGGCGCTCGTTCTCCGTTTATGCTGGTACACAGCTTTAAGTGATGTCATACCAATCATTAAAAGCTTAATGCAAATCAAAACATACAACCATACAGGCGTTACTCTGAATCAATCCTGATTTCATTGATAAGTAGGTCATACCATGCAAAACAAGCTCTTAACGGCAAAGGCTGCAGTTCCCGACTACGATCGTACAAAACTGGTTCCGCGTATTGTTCATCTGGGGTTTGGCGCATTTCACCGCGCACATCAGGGGGTTTACGCTGACATTCTCGCTGCAGATCACGGCAGTGACTGGGGCTATTGCGAAGTGAACCTGATTGGCGGCGAGCAGCAGATTGCCGATCTGAAACAGCAAGATAACCTGTATACCGTTGCAGAAATGTCTGCGGATGCTTGGACTGCAAGAGTCGTGGGCGTGGTGAAAAATGCGCTGCATGCGCAGGTTGATGGTCTGGAAAGCGTACTGGCTGCGATGAGTGAACCGCAGGTTGCGATTGTTTCCCTGACCATTACCGAGAAAGGGTATTGCCATTCTCCGGCGACCGGTCAATTGATGTTAGACAACCCAATGATTGCCGCCGATCTACAAAACCCAAAACAGCCAAAAACTGCGCCAGGCGTTGTGGTTGAGGCGCTTGCACGCCGCAAAGCTGCGGGGTTACCCGCTTTTACCGTGATGTCCTGCGACAACATGCCGGAAAACGGTCATGTGATGCGCAATGTTGTCACCGCGTATGCCCGGGCGGTGGATGCGGAACTGGCTGCGTGGATCGAACAACATGTCACATTCCCGTCGACTATGGTTGACCGTATTGTCCCTGCAGTTACCCAGGATACGCTGGACAAAATTGAACACATCACCGGCGTACGCGACCCGGCAGGCGTGGCATGTGAACCGTTCCGTCAGTGGGTTATAGAAGATAACTTTGTCGCTGGCCGCCCTGAATGGGAGAAGGCGGGAGCGGAGCTGGTTGCTGATGTCATTCCGTTTGAAGAGATGAAACTGCGTATGCTCAACGGCAGCCACTCTTTCCTTGCTTATCTGGGGTATCTGGCGGGATATCAGCACATTAACGATTGCATGGGCGATGAAAATTATCGCCTCGCCGCGCGCGCGCTGATGTTGCAGGAACAAGCGCCCACGTTAAAAGTGAAAGGTGTGGATCTTCCGCACTATGCCGATCTGTTAATTGAGCGCTACAGCAACCCGGCACTGCGTCATCGCACCTGGCAGATCGCGATGGACGGCAGTCAAAAACTGCCGCAGCGTATGCTGGACTCCGTTCGCTGGCACATTGTGCACGGTAGCCACTTTGAACTGCTGGCGCTGGGCGTGGCTGGCTGGATGCGTTACGTCGGCGGTGTGGATGATCAGGGCCAGGCGATTGAAATCAGCGATCCGCTGTTACCGGTGATCCAGAAAGCGGTGCATAGCAGTAACGAGGGCGAAGATCGTGTCCAGGCGCTGCTGGCGATCGATGCTATTTTTGGTCGTGAACTGCCGCAGGTAGAATTGTTCAAGAATCAGGTCACACAAGCCTATCTTGCTTTACTGGCTGAAGGGGCGAAAGCAACCGTTGCGAAGTATGCAGCAAAACTGAAGTAACGAGAACATCATTTAAGTCGCCATCTGGCTATAAACAGGCCAGATGGCGCATTGTTTTTTGGCATTCACACCAATTAGTTCATGCCCAAACGAATCAGTTCGAGGGGAGCATATTTACCTTCACACCCTTCGATTTCCACTGTTTTCCCGCGGCGAATTTGCTCAGCGGTCAGGCCATCGGTATCTATCGCTGTAATGCGGCCTGTAAGTCCGGTGTCGCTAATCATGACGCGGCTGCCAGTGGTGATTGCGTTACGGTTACGATCGTATGTTTTCATGGTGTTTTCTCCTTTCCAACTTACCGTCAAAGCCCGTGGGCTCTAGTCCCACGTAACGGGCGCAATATAAATACGCTTCTCGTTAATGATTTTTTTTGTTTTCGATCAAAATCACAGCTTTTTTTGTGCAGATGTGCGGGAGAGGGGAAGGCAGGAGAAACTCACCTCGGTGTGAGGTGAGCGTAATATTAATCTTCGCTGAACCAGTCGCTATTTTCCTGACGGATTAGCTGAACGGACTCACCAATTTCCTGGAGATGCAGCATCATTGCTCGCTCAACGGCATCGCCATCATGTTTCTCAAGTGCGGTAAAAATATCGTGATGCTGACGCAGCAGCATTTCAGGCGGAGAGATATGATCCAGGCTCATATAGCGAACGCGGTCAATCGTGGCCTTAATATTCTCAACGGTGTCCCAGGCGAGCTGGCACTCGGCGATTAAAGCCAGTTTCTGATGAAATTCGTCATCTAGCTGGAAGAAATCATTGATTTGTTTTCGATCAATCGCAATGCGCTGCTGATGCAGATTTTGTTCGAGCTGATAGCACTGTTTGTCGGTGATCAGTGATGCGGCGCGGCGGACCACGGCACATTCAATTGCCTGGCGAACAAAACAGCCGTTTTGCACCTGCGACAGCGAAATTTTGTTTACGTAGCTGCCACGCTGCGGGCGGATCTGAATCAGACCGTTCTCTGCCAGTTTGATGAATGCTTCTCGTACCGGCTGGCGTGACACATTAAAGCGTACGGAAACCTCTTTCTCCGACAGCGGCGTACCGGGTGCAATCAGACAGTGCACGATATCACGACGAAGAATACGGTAAATCTGTTGATTTACCGGTTGTGTAGGGTTGAGCTGCGTTTCTACGGTCATTCATTCTTACTTTTTAGAGAGTTAACCCGGAGATCTTATCACTTATTTCAGGCTATCTATACCCGGCGCAAGGCCGGGCAGAGAAATTAGCTCCGATGAATACTCAGTCCGGCAAAAGACTGTGTGACAGGCATCATTTCAAGGGTGTTAATGTTGACATGAGCGGGTAAGGACGCCACCCACCATACCGCTTCTGTAACATCTTGCGGGGTCAGCGCAGTGGTATTTTCGTAGGCTTTTTCAGCTTTAGCGTCATCGCCTTTGAAACGTACGTTAGAGAATTCCGTACCGCCAACCAGACCCGGTTCAATGTCGGTAACGCGAATCGCAGTGCCGTGTAAGTCAGTACGTAAATTCAGGCTAAACTGGCGAACAAACGCTTTGGTCGCACCGTAGACGTTCCCGCCAGCGTATGGCCAACTACCCGCGGTAGAACCGATATTGATAATATGACCGCGGTTGCGCTCAACCATGCCTGGCAGAACGGCACGGGTCATATAAACCAGGCCTTTGTTGTTGGTGTCGATCATATTTTCCCAGTCTTCAACGCTGGCCTTGTGGGCTGGCTCAAGGCCCAGCGCCAGACCCGCGTTGTTGACCAGAACATCAATATCGCGCCATTCAGCGGGTAAGGCGTTCAGCATCTCTTCAATTGATGCACGATTACGTACGTCCAGTTGCGCGGTATAGAGGCGGTCACCCAGCTCATCTTTGAGTTCCTGCAGGCGCTCCTGGCGGCGTCCGGTGGCAATAACTTTATGCCCATTCTCAATAAAACGACGCGTAATGCACTCACCAAAACCTGCGGTTGCTCCGGTTACTAAAACGATCATCTCACTGTTCCTCAACGCTTTTTATGTAGTACTACCATAGCACGTCATTTCCGTTCAGAGCTATTCCTGCTTAACGCGATTGCGGTCGATTCCCGGGAAGTCTACTCTGGTAAACAAATCGTTTTCAGGAGTGAAAGATGTCGTTAACGAATCCATTTTTACACCACAGCACATTGCCGTATCAGGCGCCGCAGTTTGATCAGATCGACGTGCAGCATTATCGTCCAGCGTTTGATGAAGGCGTGCGGCAAAAACGCGCCGAGATCGACGCTATTGTGCAAAACTCACAGGTTCCTGATTTTGCTAATACGTTGCTGGCGCTTGAACAAAGCGGGGTGCTGCTCACGCGCGTGACCAGCGTTTTCTTCGCGATGACGGCGGCGCACACCAACGATGAACTACAGCGCCTTGACGAAGAGTTTTCCGCAGAGCTGGCGAACCTTGCCAATGATATTTATCTCAATGGCGCGCTTTTCGCCCGTGTCGAAGCCGTCTGGCAGAGGCGTGGTACGTTAAGTCTGGATAGCGAATCAATACGTCTGCTGGAGGTCGTGTATCAGCGTTTTGTACTGGCCGGCGCCCGTCTGAATGAGACCGATAAAGCCAAACTTAAAGCGCTCAATACGGAGTCAGCCACGCTGACCAGCCAGTTTAATCAACGGTTGCTGGCAGCAAACACGTCAGGTGCTATGGTGGTGGATGATATCCGGCATCTGGAGGGGCTGAGCACAGAAGAAATTGCCGTTGCCGCCGAAGCTGCAAGGGCGAAAGGGCTTGAAGCGCGTTGGGTTATCCCGCTATTAAACACAACACAGCAACCGGCGCTTGCGGTTTTACGCGATCGTCAGACCCGCGAAAAACTGTTCACCCGCGCATGGACGCGGGCTGAAAATGATGATGGCAACGACACGCGAGCTATTATTCAGCGACTGGTAGCAATCCGGATGCAGCAGGCGCAACTGCTTGGTTTTGCCAATTACGCAGCCTGGAAAATTGCCGACCAGATGGCAAAAACGCCGGAAGCGGCACTGACATTTATGCGATCTATTGTTCCAGCCGCGCGGGCGCGGGCGTTGGATGAGCAGGCTGAAATCCAGAACGTTATCTTTCAAGAACACGAGTCGTTTAGCGCCGAGGCCTGGGACTGGTCGTTTTATGCCGAGCAGGTCCGTCGTGAGAAATATGACCTTGATGAGGCACAGCTCAAACCTTACTTTGCCCTTGATTCGGTGCTGAACGAGGGCGTTTTCTGGACGGCCAATCAACTCTTTGGCATCAAATTCGTTGAGCGATTCGACATTCCGGTTTATCACACGGATGTTCGGGTATGGGAAATATTCGATCATGATGGCGTAGGGTTGGCGCTATTTTACGGTGATTTCTTTGCCCGGGAATCAAAAAGCGGCGGAGCCTGGATGGGCAATTTTGTTGAGCAATCGCTGCTTAACGAAACCAGACCGGTTATTTACAACGTCTGTAATTATCAAAAACCTGCGCAGGATCAGCCTGCATTGCTGCTGTGGGATGATGTTATTACGCTATTTCATGAATTTGGACATACATTGCACGGTCTGTTCGCCACTCAGCGTTATGCCACGCTTTCTGGGACCAACACTCCGCGTGATTTTGTTGAGTTTCCTTCACAGATCAACGAACACTGGGCGAGCCATCCTCAGGTCTTTGCCCGTTTTGCCCGACATGTTGATACCAGGGAGCAAATGCCGCAGGCATTGCGGGATAAAATGCAGCGGGCCAGTCTGTTTAACAAAGGTTACGACATGACCGAACTGCTCAGCGCGGCATTGCTGGATATGCGCTGGCACTCTCTGGAGTTGAGCGAGTCATCTCATCCGGTCGATCAATTTGAACTGCAGGCGCTGGCGGCGGAAGGTTTGGATCTCAAGGCCGTGCCGCCGCGTTATCGCAGCAGTTATTTTGCCCATATCTTCGGTGGCGGTTATGCCGCAGGTTATTATGCCTATCTGTGGACGCAAATGCTGGCCGATGACGGCTACCAGTGGTTCGTAGAGCAGGGCGGATTAACCCGTGAAAACGGACAGAAATTCCGCGAAGCAATTTTGTCCCGCGGAAACAGCACTGATTTAACTGAACTTTATCGCCAGTGGAGCGGGCGTGAACCGCGCATGGAACCCATGCTGGAACATCGTGGCTTGAGCGCTTAAGACAGGTCAGCCAGAAAATTGAACCGGGCGTGGTGCCCGGTTGTTAGCTGGATTTTTTCTTCAGCAAAATGAATCGTTGTTGGGTATTGATGCCTTGCATCTCATAGAGACGCTCGGGTAGGGAGTGCTGCTGGTGAAAGGTCGGCATTGTTTTCCTGTTCTTACGTTACTTGACTGGTTTGCTTTGGGAAGGAAGGTAGGTATTGCCGCAGTTGGGGCAGACTAACGTTATGTTGTTTTTTATTCTCGACAGGCTGTGCATTGACTGGCGGCAGCAGTGAGGACAGGTACTTTTCACTGGTCGTAAAGTACGCATCTTAATATCTTTGAGTATCGACATATTGATTGTCCTTGTGATGGGGTGCTTACCATACACTATGAAGCAATAAATAGCTCATTTTATAACCATTGCGATGACATGGATTACTGTACGGTTTGCAAGAATCTCATTAGCGGCCAACATGTCTTATAGAAGGTAGTTACGTTTCGTTTAACGTTCATTGGGGTTGTCGATGATAGATTAGCCAACTATCCGTTATCTTCGCAGGGAATTGCCAGGTAGCGTATAAAAGCAAAACACAAATCTATCCATGCAAGCATTTACCGCTGGTTTATCCGGCGGTTTTTTTTATCTGTACATCAGGGAAAAGGTGCCGGAAGGGGGTATTCAGGTAAAAAAATGGCCCCTTGTGCAGCTACGCAGCAAGGGGCCGGGTCGGTTCAGGACTATCTCCGTTCATCAATCATCCCATCTGTGGCTAAAATACGCGGCCAGGAAACCGGAAAATAAAATAATTCCCAGAACAGCCATAAAAATATTCATATTACCCAGCATAGTAAATGCTCCTTTATTTGTGAGTTTCCTCTCTTACCTTAAGTTCACCTCGCTTATGACTATAGTAGCAATTCAATCTTAAACAAAGGCTGAACTGTGTGATTATTTCGGCGGAAAAGTAAAATTTTTACGTGATTACGTCGGGAAAAATAAATAATAGTGACAAGGGACGGTTATCTGCGAACAAATAACCATGTTTTTATACCGGGGCACGCCGTTATGACCGTGTGTGACAGACACAGATTGTTGCACGTTTATAATGCAGAGTTGTCTCATTGTGGTTCAATCTTTCACGCGATTAATCCTTCTGGCGGCAAAATTTAATACTGCTTTTTGTGCCTAAAATTCTAACTCATTGATTTTATATGATGTTTAAATATCTGGCATCGTTTTTGCCTTATCACTTCTGAATACCCTTAATTTGCACCGTTTTGTCTGCCCGGCTGCACCGGAGCTTTCAACAAGACTAATTTCAGGAGTGAAACTATGCAGCGTCGTACATTTTTAAAAGCTTTTGCGCTTTCCGCCTCTGTTGTCGCAATGGGAATGAGTTTTAGCGTTCAGGCGGCCGACACTATTAAGGTTGGCATCATGCATTCGTTATCCGGCACCATGGCTATTTCCGAAACGCCGCTGAAAGATGTGGCGTTGATGACTATTAATGAAATCAATGCGCAGGGCGGTGTATTGGGCAAAAAGCTGGAACCGGTGGTGGTTGACCCAGCCTCGAACTGGCCGTTATTTGCTGAAAAAGCACGTCAGTTACTGAGCCAGGACAAGGTAGCGGCGGTTTTCGGCTGCTGGACATCGGTTTCGCGTAAATCGGTTTTACCGGTATTTGAAGAATTGAACGGTCTGCTGTTTTACCCGGTGCAATATGAAGGTGAGGAGATGTCGCCTAACGTCTTCTATACCGGCGCTGCGCCTAATCAGCAGGCGATCCCGGCGGTTGAGTATCTGATGAGTGAGGACGGCGGCAGCGCTAAGCGCTTCTACCTGCTGGGTACGGACTATGTCTATCCGCGTACGACTAACAAAATTTTACGCGCCTTTTTGCATTCGAAAGGCGTGGCCGATAAAGACATCGAAGAGGTGTATACCCCATTCGGACACAGCGATTACCAGACCATTGTTGCCAGTATTAAAAAATTCGCCGCAGGGGGAAAAACGGCGGTGGTATCGACCATCAACGGGGATTCTAACGTTCCATTCTATAAAGAGTTAGCGAACCAGGGCCTGAAAGCCACGGATGTACCGGTGGTGGCATTCTCTGTGGGTGAGGAGGAGTTGCGCGGTATCGATACTAAACCGCTGGTGGGCAACCTGGCTGCGTGGAACTACTTTGAGTCCGTAGATAATGCGGCCAACAAGAAGTTCGTCGCGGATTACCGGGCGTATGCCAAAGCGCATAAGTTACCGAATGCTGATTCGGTGGTGACCAACGACCCTATGGAAGCCACTTATGTTGGCCTGCATATGTGGGCGCAGGCAGTAGAAAAAGCCGGAACTACCGATGTGGATAAAGTCCGGGCGGCTATGGCAGGACAATCATTCGCAGCACCATCAGGATTTACCCTGACCATGGATGCGACCAACCATCACCTGCATAAACCCGTCATGATTGGCGAGATTGAAGGCAACGGCCAGTTTAACGTGGTGTGGCAAACCGAAGCGCCGGTTCGCGCCCAGCCGTGGAGTCCGTATATCGCCGGTAATGATAAAAAATCTGAACAGCCCGTTAAAACCGCCAGCAACTGATCTTACGCCCTCCTGCGGGAGGGCAACGCTTTGGAGAATGCTCATGAAAGCCATGCGCTTTATTCGTGGTGTGTTGTTGCTGACGTGGCTTTTGCCGTGGATAGCGCAGGCCGCAGATGCCGATACCTTCACCGCCGCCAACCGGACTCAGCAGGCCGCCTTGCTAGAACAATGGTCGGTAAAACCCGATGTTCAACGCTTGCCGGTGCTCAAAGCGCTGGGTGATGAGAACCTGCTGACAGATAACGCGAAAAACGCGTTCATCATGAACGGCTCGCACGTACAACCGCTAGGAACGGCGGCAGGCCCTAACGGGGAGCTAAAAAAAATCCGCCTGACTAACCGCCTGCGTAATCTGGTTGCCGGAACCTTGGCCGTCCACCAGCTCTTAAGTGACAGTGTCACGCAAAGGGGCGGGGCAGCGCGTACATTACAGCGTGAGGCCCAGCCGGGGATGCTGCCGTTTTTGCAGCAACGACTGGCCCAGGAGCCCGATGCTGACGTGAAATCCTTACTGGCTATTGCACTGGCAAACCTGCAACTGACCAGCACCTCGTCTGAGATCAGACGTCAGGCAATCGAACTGCTAGGGGCGTCGAACGATCCTGAAACCCAGGCGCGCCTGCAGCCATTCACCCATGCTGAACATGAACCTGATGCCCGCGTTCGTGCTGCCGCTGACGAAAGCCTGAATGCCATCGCGCATCGCATGAAGGTTGGCGATCTTCTTGGACAGGCATTTATGGGATTGTCGCTGGGCTCCATTTTGCTGCTGGCGGCATTGGGTCTGGCGATAACCTACGGCTTACTTGGCGTGATTAATATGGCGCATGGTGAGATGTTAATGCTCGGCGCTTACGGTACCTGGATGGTGCAACAGCTGATGGGCCAGTTTTTCCCGCAATGGTTGGCCTGGTATCCGGTTATTGCACTTCCGGTCGCCTTTTTGCTTACCGCTGGGGTTGGAATGCTACTCGAGCGCGGAGTGATCCGCCATTTATACGGGCGTCCGCTCGAAACCCTGCTGGCAACGTGGGGGATCAGTCTGATGCTTATCCAGTTAGTGCGTATGTCCTTCGGCGCGCAAAACCTTGAAGTCGCTAATCCGGAATGGCTTTCCGGGGGCATTCAGGTTTATGCCAATCTGATTTTGCCGTGGAACCGAATTGTGGTGTTTGGCTTTGCCATTCTGGTGCTGTTCTTCACCTGGCTGTTGTTGAATAAAACCCGTCTCGGACTGCGCGTACGTGCGGTGACGCAAAATCGCAATATGGCGGCCTGCTGCGGCGTACCTACCGGACGTGTGGATATGCTGGCCTTTGGTCTTGGTTCAGGGATTGCCGGACTGGGGGGCGTCGCGCTCTCGCAGTTAGGCAACGTTGGACCGGAGCTGGGGCAAAGCTACATTATCGATTCGTTTCTGGTGGTGGTGCTGGGCGGCGTGGGACAACTCGCGGGGAGTGTAGCCGCTGCGTTTGGGCTTGGGATCTTCAACAAAATTCTTGAGCCTCAGGTGGGAGCGGTTCTCGGTAAGATTATGATTCTGGTGCTGATTATTTTGTTTATTCAGAAACGTCCTCAGGGGCTGTTCGCGTTGAAAGGGAGGGTTATTGACTGATGACGATGCCAATGACATTAACGCTGGCGCGTAAAGCGCCGCGCGCGACACGCATCCTGGGGCTGGGTTTACTGCTGACGCTGATTATTTTGCCGTTTCTGGCGCTGTTACCTGCGGATCATCCGCTGGCCATATCGGTGTGGACATTGACTCTGGCCGGGAAAATTCTCTGCTATGCCATTGTGGCTGTGGCGCTGGATCTGGTGTGGGGCTATGCGGGAATGCTCTCGCTGGGCCACGGTATTTTCTTTGCGCTGGGGGGATATGCGATGGGAATGTACCTGATGCGCCAGGCTTCCGGCGAAGGATTACCGGCCTTTATGTCGTTTCTGTCGTGGACCGAGCTGCCCTGGTTTTGGTGGGGAACGCAACATTTTATCTGGGCGATGTTGCTGGTTGTGCTGGTGCCGGGCCTGCTGGCGCTGGTATTTGGCTGGTTTGCCTTCCGTTCAAAAATCAAAGGGGTCTATTTCTCCATCATGACTCAGGCCCTGACTTTCGCCGGAATGTTACTGTTTTTCCGCAACGAAACCGGTTTTGGGGGAAATAACGGTTTTACCGGTTTTACCACCATTCTGGGATTTCCGGTGACCGCGACCTCAACCCGTATCGCACTGTTTCTGGCGACGGTCATGCTGCTGGTGCTGGCAATATGGCTGGGACTGGCGCTGGCCCGCAGTAAGTTTGGTCGAATTCTCACTGCCGTGCGCGACGCCGAGAACCGACTGATGTTCTGTGGTTACGATCCGAAAGGTTTCAAGCTGCTGGTGTGGACGCTTTCCGCCGTGCTGTGCGGCCTGGCGGGGGCGTTGTATGTTCCGCAGGTGGGAATCATTAACCCCAGCGAAATGTCGCCGACCAACTCGATAGAAGCGGCGATTTGGGTTGCCCTCGGCGGGCGTGGAACCCTGATTGGCCCGGTATTTGGCGCCGTACTGGTGAACGGCACTAAAAGCCTGTTTACCGTCATTATGCCGGAATACTGGCAGCTGTTTCTTGGCCTGATCTTTATTGGCGTTACGCTGTTTTTACCTCGTGGCGTGATGGGTCTGTTTCGCAAGGGAGACAAATAATGCAGCCAGATGAAGGGCTTTTTACTCGCCAGATGCCAGGCGATCGGTTTCGCAACCAAACGGACCCGGTGCTCCAGTTGGAAAAAATTAACGTTAACTTCGATGGTTTCCAGGCGTTAACGGATCTCACGCTCAATATTGGCGTTGGGGAGCTGCGTTGCATCATTGGTCCCAACGGTGCCGGAAAAACGACGCTAATGGATGTTATTACCGGCAAAACCAGGCCGCAAAGTGGTCGGGCGATATACGATCAGTCGACCGATTTAACAACGCTGGACCCCATCGCCATTGCACGTCAGGGTATTGGGCGGAAGTTTCAGAAACCCACGGTATTTGAAGCGTTAACGGTGGAGGAGAATCTGGAGCTGGCGCTGAAAAGCGATAAATCTGTCTGGGGCTCTTTACGGGCGCGCCTCACCGGCGAACAACGGGATCGTATAGATGAAATACTGGCGCTGTTGCGGCTGGGCAACGAGCGGGCCCGCCGCGCCGGGCTGCTTTCTCACGGGCAAAAACAGTTTCTCGAAATTGGCATGCTGTTAGTACAGGAGCCGCATTTACTGCTGCTGGATGAACCCGCGGCGGGCATGACGGATGCGGAGACGGAATACACTGCGGAACTGTTTCGTAAGCTTGCCGGGAAGCACTCGCTGATGGTTGTTGAGCACGATATGGGATTTGTCGAAACCATTGCCGATCGCGTCACGGTCTTACACCAGGGACGCGTTCTGGCTCAGGGAAGTCTGCGCGAAGTGCAGGCCAACGAGCAGGTTATTGAAGTTTATCTCGGGCGTTAAGGAGCACAGATGTTGCAGGTGAAAGAACTGAATCAATATTATGGTGGCAGCCATATTCTGCGAAGTGTGAACGTTGAGGCGCGTATCGGCGAGGTGACATGTCTGCTGGGGCGTAATGGCGTGGGTAAAACGACGCTTCTGAAGTGCCTGATGGGGCTTATTCCTGCCCGCAGTGGGAGTGTGTTCTGGCAGGAGAAAAATGTCACTCACTGGAAGCCGCATCAGCGGGTCAGGGCCGGTGTGTCGTATGTACCACAGGGTCGCGATATTTTCCCGCGTCTGACGGTAGAAGAGAACCTGCTGCTCGGCCTTTCCCGTTTTTCAGCACAGGAGGCCAGACGTGTGCCGGATGATATCTATGCGCTCTTTCCGGTTCTACAGGAGATGAAACATCGGCGGGGCGGAGATTTGTCCGGCGGGCAACAGCAGCAACTGGCGATTGGACGAGCGCTGGCCAGTCGCCCGCAGTTGTTGATCCTCGATGAGCCCACGGAGGGGATCCAGCCGTCAGTGATTAAAGAAATTGGGCAGGTGATTTCTCAACTGGCGCACCGGGGTGACATGGCCATTTTGCTGGTGGAGCAGTTCTATGATTTTGCGCAGCAACTGGCCGACAAATACTTACTCATGTCGCGAGGCAGCATTATTCAAAGCGGTGACGGTAAAAATATGGAATCCGAAGGCGTTCGAGGGCTGGTCGCCATTTGAGATTCGCGACAGAGCGGCTTTGGCTCTGTCGCGATCATCATTAGCAGACCGCCGTCTGGCCCCAGGGTTTGGCGCGCATACCTTTTATCATTAGCGCCCAGGCAAGAACGATCGCCACCATCAGCGCCACAAACAGCGACCACGGCGGCAATGTGGTTAAAATGACGCCGCTGACTAATGGGTTTACCGCTGCGCCCAACCAGCCTAACGACTGGGCGGAAAAATAGCTGGCTTTCATTCCTGCAGGCGCGATGTTGTCGATGAGCATGTATTCACCCGGTGCGTAAATGACTTCGCCGATAGTGAAAAAGGCTGCAGAAATGCCCCATAACACCAGGTTGTTGCCGGAGAAGGTAAAGCCAACCAGACCGACCACAAAGAACAGCGTGCCCACAGTCATTAGCGGGCGGATATTCGTGGCGGTGAGCCTGCGCCCGAGGGCATATTGCAGTGATACCACAATGGCGGCGTTAACAGGCAGGACGACTGCTACCACTTTCTCGGCAAAATCGCCGTCTGCAACCACCATAACGTATTGCGAAATACAGGACGCAAAGGCACCACCAACGAATGACGCCAAAAATGCTGACAGCGTAAACCAGAATAATGCTCTGTCGCGCAGCAGTACCGAGGGGGACCAAACTGCGGCGTTCAAACCTTCTGATGCTGCTGGTGAACGTTTTACCCAGGTCTGGATAAACACCAGAGGGAGTGCTGAACATGCAGCAGCGAGCCAGAACGGCAGGTTAATGCTTTGCATCACCAGTAGCGTGCCCAGCGGTGGGCCTACGGTCCAGCCGATGTTCAGCACGGTATAGTTAAGCGAGAAAATTTTAGTCTTGTTGGTCGCCGAGAGATTATCGGCAAACCAGGCTTTCAGCACCGTGGCGAAGACGGAGTAGGCGCAGTTGATCAGGGCAAAGAGCAAAACCACTACCACTACGTTATGCACCAGTGGAATAGCAATAAAGCCAGAGGCAAAGCCGCAGATAGCCAGCAGCATATAGCGTTTTTTATCAAACTTGTCGGCCAGAATACCAAAGCCAAGGCTGAACACGACGCCAATGGTCAGTGCGACCGTCATCGCATAACCGATCAGGTCGACGCTCAGATTGTACTGTCGGCTGAGGTAGATCGTCATAAAGGGCAGCGTGGCGCCACGCCCAATCGTTAATAACAATGATGACGCGAGTAACGCGAGAGTGGACCTTCTCAGAGAGATATTCATTTTCCTGCCCGACAATGCATGTTGTTATGTTTTTTTTAGATATTAGAAACAAATAGCATGCTAAAAGTGTGATGTACACTCAATAAGTTGTCCGAAAATGCCCTGTGTGGCCTACCTGAATTAATGATCTGTTACGGCACAACGATTTCCGTTACTTTAATTTGTTTACAAAAATTTAATATTCGCAGGGGCGGTGGTATGTCGCGTAAAGACGGGTTATTAGCGTTACTGGTCGTTGTGGTTTGGGGGCTGAACTTTGTCGTCATCAAAGTGGGGCTACACAATATGCCACCCTTAATGCTGGCTGGGTTGCGTTTTTTACTGGTGGCATTTCCGGCGATTTTCTTCGTTGCCCGGCCGAAAATTCCGCTTTCACTGCTGCTCGGCTATGGGCTGACCATCAGTTTTGGGCAGTTCGCGTTTCTCTTTAGCGCCATCAAATTCGGTATGCCTGCCGGGTTAGCTTCTCTGGTATTACAGGCTCAGGCGTTTTTCACCATCATTCTGGGGGCATTCGCCTTTGGTGAACGTCTGCAAGGTAAACAACGGGTAGGGATTGCGCTGGCCATATTTGGCGTGCTGGTGCTGATTGAGGCCAGTCTGAACGGACAGCATGTTGGCATGCTCGGTTTTATGCTGACGCTGGCGGCGGCGCTAAGCTGGGCCAGCGGTAATATCTTTAATAAAAAAATCATGCAGCATACGTCACGCCCGGCGGTGATGTCGTTGGTGGTATGGAGTGCGTTGATTCCTGTTGTCCCATTCTTCCTCGCCTCAATACTTCTCTATGGCCCAACGCAAATTATCCAAAGTCTGGTGACGATAGATATGACCACCATTCTGTCACTGGTTTATCTGGCGTTTGTGGCGACCATTGTGGGTTATGGCATCTGGGGATCTTTACTCGGCCGTTATGAAACCTGGCGTGTCGCGCCGTTGTCGCTGTTGGTGCCGGTTGTTGGGCTGGCGAGCGCGGCCGTGCTGCTGGATGAAACGCTTACCGGATTACAACTGCTCGGTGCGCTGCTGATCATGGCTGGATTGTACATCAATGTGTTTGGCTTTCGGTTGCGTAAGACTGCACAGGCGAGAGGGTAAAAAAAAGCCCCGCAGTGACGGGGCAAAAAAATTACAGGTTGCGCATATTGTAATAAGGCACACCTAATTCGTCGGATTTGTCGCTGCCTGCACCCATATGATTAAAATCGAACGGGGACCGATCGTGCGCAGGCGGCATAATCATCGCGTCACGACTGTTTTGTGTGGCAGGCTGCGCGGTCTGTTCCGCCATGCTCTGGCCCGAAACAACATACAGCAGGGCCAGCATCGCATAAGACAGAAGTTTCATGATTTCCTCGGTTACGTCGTTAACTGGCGATTAGCAATTACATTGATTGAGTGGCAGCAAATAGCGTGATTCGCCGTGCATATTCGTCATACGGTATTTATGCGGCGGAACATCAAAATAGTTTTTGAATGTCCGGGTCAGCGTTTGCTGGGACTCAAAACCGTAACGCTCCGCCAGATAAAGGATCGGCTCGTTACTCTCTTTTAATTTTTGCGCTATTTCAGTCATTTTACGGCTACGGATGTATTGACCCAATGAATGACCGGTTTCTTTTTTAAACATCCGTTGCAGGTGCCATTTTGAGTAACCTGAACGCTCTGACACCTTTTCCAGCGAGAGCGGCGATTCAAGGTTATTTTCGATCCAGTCCAAAATGCTATGAATAGTGATTGTGTCAGTATTGCGTCTGGACATCGTCATACCTCTTTCTGTTTACGGCAGGATTTTCTTAAGCAAATGCTCAAGCGTGGTCACTTCATCCGCCGTTAAGTTTTTTGTTAGTTCCTGGTGCAGGTCTTGCCCTACTAATTGATGACACTGCTCGCAAATTGCCGCGCCATGCTCGGTGAGTTTCACCAGCACGCCTCGCTTGTCATGTGGATTCGGAAGCCTTTCTATCCAGCCTTTACAGGCCAGCCTGTCCAGCATCCGCGTCAGGGCGCCGAGATCGACAGACAGCACTTTTTTCAATTCGACAGGGGTAATACACACCGCGCAACGGATGGAGCAGAGCACCTTGAACTGAGATGCCGTGATATCCAGCGGTGACAGATAGTCGTTTAGCAAACGATCTTTTTTCTGATTAACCATGTAGATCAAACGACCCAGTGGGATGATTTCGTTGAACAGATCACTGGTGCTTTTCACAATGGTTGCCCTGGCAAGTAGTTAGTCACGGCTGATATTATTGCTTAGGCAAATATAAGTCAAATGAATGGGTCAGCAAATGCCACGTTTTGCTAAATCATCAGACTCAATTTCTGGCGAGTGGAATTTTAACGGTTTGAAAATTATGGTTTATACGTGCGGATGAAAAATGAATCCTTACACCGCGAAAATGGCTTATCTCCCGGATTTCACCGTATACTTGCCGTTGACGATTAACGCACAGGAAAGATGACATTATGATGGACTTGTTTAAAGCAATAGGACTGGGGCTGGTAGTCCTGTTACCGTTGGCAAACCCGTTAACCACCGTGGCGTTGTTCCTCGGCCTTGCCGGCAACATGAACAGCGCAGAGCGTAACCGTCAGTCACTCATGGCGTCCGTTTACGTGTTTGCCATCATGATGGTGGCGTATTATGCCGGACAACTGGTGATGAATACCTTCGGGATTTCGATTCCCGGGTTACGTATCGCGGGTGGGTTAATCGTTGCGTTTATCGGCTTTCGAATGTTGTTTCCACAGCAGAAGGCACATGACTCTCCGGAAGCGAGAAGCAAATCAGAAGAACTGGAAGATGAACCGACTGCGAATATTGCATTTGTTCCGCTGGCCATGCCAAGCACCGCGGGTCCGGGTACGATTGCAATGATCATCAGCTCGGCGTCCACCGTGCGTCATGGGGCTGAGTTTCCGGACTGGGTGATAATGGTCGCACCGCCGATTATTTTTGCCGTGGTCGGGGTTATCCTGTGGGGCTGTTTGCGCAGTTCAGGCGGAATTATGCGCCTGGTCGGCAAAGGCGGTATTGAGGCGATCTCCCGTCTGATGGGCTTCCTGCTGGTATGTATGGGCGTGCAGTTTATTATTAACGGCGTGCTGGAAATCATTAAAACTTACGCTTAAAACAACGTGCCCGGTAGACAATACCGGGCACGCTTTTATGAATGCTGAGGCTGCTCTTCCAGTGATACTGGCCATTTACGGAAGATAATCACCGACCATATGAACGCCACAACCGCAGGTACTGCACCTACGTAACCAATCGTAGACATTGACCAGTGCAGACTCACCTGATTTCCCACCAGCGCGCCAGCGCCTATCCCAATATTAAAGATACCTGAGAAAAGGGCCATTGCGACGTCGGTGGCATCCGGGGCCAGCGCCAGCACTTTCACCTGCATACCCAGGCCTATCAACATAATGGCGATGCCCCAGAATATACTCAGGACGGCCAGATGCATTTCGCTGTCCGCTGCGGGCAGTAACAGCACCAGACACACCGTCAACAGGGCAATGGCGCTACTAATCAATACGGAAGCATGTTGGTTACCCAGCTTGCCAAAAATGACGCTACCGACAATCCCCGCGCCACCCAGAACCAGCAGCAGCACGGTGGCAAAGTTTGCGCTCAGCCCGGCGACGGTCTGTACAAACGGTTCGATATAGCTGTAGGCCGTGTAATGCGCGGTGACCACAATCACCGTCAGCAGATACAGGCTCATCAATGCCGGACGGCGGAATAAAACCGGCAGGCTTTTTAATGAACCGGAATGCTCACTGGGTAATTTTGGCAGGAGCTTAATCAAGCAAAGTAGGGTGACTAACGCCCCCATACCGATGGCGAAGAAGGTAGTACGCCAGCCAAAATACTGGCCAACGATGCGCCCGATAGGCAGGCCCAGCACCATCGCCAGCGCGGTGCCGGTCGCAATCAGGCTGAGAGCCTGCGCGCGTTTCCCGGCTGGAGCCAGGCGAATCGCCAGCGATGCGGTGATCGACCAGAAAATAGCGTGGGCAAAAGCAATACCGATACGACTGATCACCAGCACGGTAAAATTCCATGCCAGGAAAGAGAGAACGTGGCTGGCGATAAAAACGACAAACAGGCAGATCAGAAGTTTGCGGCGTTCTACCTGGCTGGTAAGCAGCATGAAAGGCAGCGACATCAGGGCGACAACCCAGGCGTAGATCGTCAGCATGATCCCGACCTGAGCGGTCTGCATATTAAAACTTTGTGCGATGTCGGACAACAAACCGACAGGGACAAACTCGGTGGTATTGAAAATAAAACCGGCAATGGCAAGCGTAACTACCCGAAGCCACGCGACCTTGCGGGAAACAGTGTCTGTTGTCATATCAATTAGGTGGATTAGCTGCGAAAAGGTAAGGCCACGATCTTAAAACTTTTGCTGGCTAAAATACAATCATTTCGTGATGCAGATCCCATTTCATTGACTGGGTGGCAAAATTGACTGCTGAACATTTCGCGTAATTTTAACTGTTTCATTATTAATGAAATTCCGGGCGTGAGAATTCACCCGGAACGCTATTTATGGCGTTGTTTGAGAATCGCGAATTATTCCGTGCTTTTCGACAACTGAGGGTTCAATACCTCAATAAACGCTTCCAGTTGCCTCGTCATTGCCCCTCTGCGCCAGACCAGCCACGTATTCAGCCAACGCCAGTTTTCGCTTAGCGGCCAGGCGTGGACCTGATGGTGTCCTGGCATGCTCTCCAGCATCGAACGCGGGATCAGCGCGATACCCGCACCGGCAATGACGCAAGCCAGCATGCCGTGATACGACTCCATTTCATGAATGGTGCCGGGCATTGCGCGATCGGCATGAAACCAGCTTTCAAAATGGCGACGATAGGAACAGTTGGCGCGAAAGGCGTAAATGCTGCAACCGTTAACGTCGCTGGCCCGCTGGATAGGGGGATGACCGTGCGGAGTGACTATCATCATCTCTTCACGGTAGACCGGCATTCCTTCAAGACCTGGATGAGTAATTGGGCCGTCGACAAAGGCGGCGTTCAGCGTCCCGTCGAGCACGCCGTCCAGCATCGTGCCTGAAGGACCTGTCGCCAGCGCAAACTGAATTTTGGGGTAACGCTGATTATATTCAGCCAGCGTGGCGGGGATCCGCACAGCGGCAGTACTTTCGAGCGAGCCAAGAGAGAACAACCCCTGCGGTTCATCGCCGGCGACGACCATTCTCGCCTCGTCAACCAGGGCGAGGATCCGCTGGCTGTAGCGTAAAAAATTGTGCCCGGACGGGGAAAGCCGCAAACGCTGATTTTCACGAATAAACAGATCGACGCCAAGGTCGGCTTCAAGCTGGCGAATACGAGTGGTGAGATTGGATGGCACGCGATGCACCTTCGCGGCGGCCTGCGTAATACTGCCTGTCTCCGCGACGGCGTTGAACATTTCCAGTTGCGTCAGATCCATAATATTCTCTGTTCGTGAATGGTGTGGTTAATATTATTCATTTTTCAGAAAGAGTAAATATGCGCATGATATGACCATACCCTGCGATAAAGAGAGGCACTTATGACTATCACAGCAGCAACACATGCGATTTCCGTTAACCCTACCAACGGTGAAAGGTTGGCGGCAATGCCGTGGGCCAGTACTGAAGAGATTGCACATGCGCTGAGCCTTGCCGCAAATGGCTACAGTGAATGGAAACACACTGCCGTTGAGCACCGTGCGCAAACGCTGCGTCATATCGGGCAGGCTCTGCGTCATCGCGCCGAAGAGATGGCGCAGTGTATCTCACGTGAAATGGGGAAACCCATCAAGCAGGCGCGTGGTGAAGTTGCCAAATCAGCCGCATTGTGTGACTGGTACGCCGAACATGGACCGGCGATGCTCAACCCGGAACCTACGCTGGTGGAGAACAACCAGGCGGTGATTGAGTATCGCCCCGTTGGAACTATTCTGGCGATCATGCCGTGGAACTTCCCGCTCTGGCAGGTACTTCGCGGCGCCATTCCAATTCTGCTGGCCGGAAATGGCTATCTGTTAAAGCATGCGCCAAACGTAACCGGCTGTGCTGCGATTATCGCGCAGGTTTTTGCTGATGCGGGCGTTCCCGCGGGTGTTTATGGTTGGGTGAATGCCGATAACGCCGGGGTAAGTCAGATGATCAATGACCCGCGTATCGCGGCGGTAACGGTGACGGGCAGCGTTCGAGCCGGTGCGGCGATTGGTGCTCAGGCGGGTGCGGCGCTGAAAAAATGCGTGCTTGAACTGGGGGGTTCCGATCCGTTTATTGTCCTTAATGATGCTGACCTCGATCTGGCCGTTAAAGCGGCGGTCGCCGGTCGTTATCAGAATACCGGGCAGGTTTGTGCGGCAGCAAAGCGCTTTATTATCGAAGAAGGAATTGCGGCAGAATTTACGGCTCGTTTTGTGACGGCCGCGAGCGCGCTCAAAATGGGCGACCCGCTGAACGAAGAAAACGATCTGGGTCCGATGGCAAGATTTGATCTGCGCGATGAGCTGCATCAGCAGGTCGAAGCCTCCCTTGCCGAAGGCGCGCGGTTACTTCTCGGCGGGGAAAAAATCGCGGGTCAGGGCAATTACTATGCCGTGACGGTTCTGGGTGATGTCACCCCGGAGATGACGGCTTTTCGTCAGGAGCTGTTTGGCCCGGTTGCAGCGATTACCGTTGCAAAGAATGCGGAACATGCCTTAGCGCTGGCTAATGACAGTGATTTCGGCTTATCAGCCACGGTGTTCACCGCGGATGAAGCTCTGGCGCAGAAGATGGCGTCACGCCTGGAGTGTGGGGGCGTATTTATCAATGGTTACAGCGCCAGCGATGCCCGCGTTGCTTTTGGCGGCGTGAAGAAAAGTGGTTTTGGCCGCGAGCTTTCACACTTTGGTCTGCATGAGTTTTGTAATGTACAGACCGTCTGGAAAAACCGCCTCTGATGGTGTGGGTGCCTCCGACGGGGGCACCGGCCTTAATTCTGCAATGTTTCTGTCTACGGCATGAATCTCACCCGCTCATGCAGACCGTGGCCAGATTCCGCCTTCCGGCCTGACGCTGCGTATTCAGCTCTGTTATACTCGCAGGCCTTTCATACCTGCGAGCAAGGAGCATGTTGTGGCCAGGGCCATGGACAATTCAATTTTAGAGACCATTGTGCAGCAGGTTCGTCCGCTGATTGGTCAGGGTAAAGTCGCTGATTACATTCCTGCCTTAGCTTCTGTCGACGGTTCAAAACTGGGTATTGCTATTTGCACCGTCGATGGACAGCACTATCAGGCGGGGGATGCGCAAGAGCGCTTTTCAATTCAGTCAATTTCAAAGGTGCTCAGTCTGGTCGTGGCGATGCGTCACTATCAGGAAGATGAGATCTGGCAACGCGTCGGCAAGGATCCTTCCGGTCATCCTTTTAACTCCCTGGTGCAGCTGGAAATGGAGCAAGGGATCCCACGCAATCCCTTTATCAACGCCGGGGCGCTGGTGGTTTGCGATATGCTGCAAGGACGTCTGAGCGCACCGCGTCAACGGATGCTGGAAGTGGTACGGGCGCTAAGCGGCGTTTCGGATATCGCCTATGATGCGACGGTGGCGCGTTCTGAGTTTGAGCACTCGGCGCGTAACGCGGCTATTGCCTGGCTAATGAAGTCCTTTGGCAATTTTCACCATGACGTGACCACCGTTTTGCAAAATTACTTTCACTACTGCGCACTGAAAATGAGCTGTGTGGAGCTGGCGCGCACGTTCGTCTTTCTGGCAAATCAGGGACATGCTTTTCATCTTGCTGAGCCCGTGGTTACGCCCATGCAGGCCCGGCAGATCAACGCGCTGATGGCGACCAGTGGCATGTATCAGAACGCAGGGGAATTTGCCTGGCGAGTGGGCTTACCGGCGAAATCTGGTGTGGGGGGCGGTATCGTGGCTATCGTGCCTCACGAGATGGCGATTGCCGTCTGGAGCCCGGAACTGGATGCGGCGGGAAATTCGCTGGCGGGTATCGCCGTGCTGGAGCAATTAACGCAACAACTGGGGCGCTCGGTTTACTGATGAACACGCTCGATCCTCTTTTTGCCCGGCTGGCGAAATCAACGTTTCGCTCGCGGTTTCGCCTTGGTCAGAAAGAAAGGCAGTATTGTCTGGATAAAGGCGCGCCGGTTATCGAACAACACGCCACGGATTTTATTGCCAAACGGCTGGCGCCCGCGTTTCCTGCCAATGACGGTAAGCAGACGCCCATGCGCGGGCATCCGGTATTTATCGCTCAACATTCCACGGCGACCTGTTGTCGGGGATGTCTGGCGAAATGGCATGATATCCCTCAGGGTGTGGCGTTAAACGATGAACAGCAGCGTTACGTTGTCACGGTTATCTATCACTGGCTAGTGATCCAGATGAACAAGCCATAGATAACATAATCCTATGATATGACTCCTTGTGTTGTGCAATTGTTAAAAGCAGTATGAAGGGGTCATTCTAAGGAGAAAAAAATGGCTTCCTGTAAACCCTGCTTTGTGCTGAGCGCGGCCCAGATTCTGTCGAGAATCGATGATTTCAGCGACATCCTTGAAACATGCGTCAATGATGGCGCCTCTGTCAGCTTTATGCTCCCTTTTAGTGGTGATAAATCACGGCCTTTCTGGATAAGTGTCGCGCAAAGCGTTGACCGTGGAGAAAGGATTGTTCTGGGTACGCAGAACGCACAGGGGGTGCTGGTCGGTACCGTCCAGCTCATTATCGCTCAACCCGAAAACCAACCTCATCGTGCTGATGTCGCCAAGCTGCTGGTTCACCCCTCAGCGCGGCGCGGTGGTGTTGCCCGGACGTTGATGAACGAACTCGAAAACTGCGCGCGTCAGGAAGGGAAAACGCTACTGGTGCTTGATACAGCGACGGGCAGTAACGCTGAGTTGTTCTACCACAATTGTGGATGGCAACAAGTAGGGGTGATACCGGACTATGCAAAAATGCCTGACGGGAAGCTGACCGCGACCACACTTTTCTACAAAACTCTCTAATTTGTCGCCGGGGATTGATCAAAACAGGGTTTCAATGTATTAAAGTTTGCTAACCTATTGGACCAATTCAATCAGGTTGTATGACTAATTAAAAAGGGAACCCATTGTGCAAACACTAAATCGTCGCGATTTCCCCGGTGCTCAGTATCCTGAACGCATTATTCAGTTTGGTGAAGGAAACTTCCTGCGCGCCTTTGTTGACTGGCAGGTCGATTTGCTGAACGAACATACCGATCTGAACGCGGGTGTAGTCATTGTTCGTCCTATCGAAAGTACCTTCCCGCCATCGCTGAGTACGCAGGATGGTCTCTATACCACCATCATTCGTGGTTTGAATGAGAAGGGCGAGGCCGTAAGCGATGCCCGTTTGATCCGTTCGGTTAACCGCGAAATCAGCGTCTATAGCGAATACGATGAGTTCCTGAGGTTAGCGCATAATCCAGATATGCGTTTTGTGTTCTCCAACACGACTGAAGCGGGCATCAGCTACCACGCGGGCGATAAGTTTGAGGATGCACCGGCGGTGAGTTATCCGGCTAAACTGACCCGACTGTTGTTCGAACGCTTCAGCCATTTTAACGGCGCGTCGGATAAAGGCTGGATTATCATTCCTTGCGAACTGATTGATTACAATGGTGATGCGCTGCGTGAACTGGTCCTGCGCTATGCTCAGGAGTGGGCGCTGCCGGAGGCATTTATTCAGTGGCTGGATCAGGCCAACGCATTTTGCTCCACACTGGTGGACCGCATTGTTACCGGTTATCCGCGTGACGAAGTGGAGAAACTGGAAGCTGAGTTGGGCTATCACGATGCCTTCCTCGACACTGCAGAACACTTCTATCTGTTCGTTATTCAGGGACCGAAGTCATTAGCTGCAGAACTGCGTCTGGATAAATATCCGCTCAATGTCCTGATTGTTGATGACATCAAACCGTACAAAGAACGGAAAGTGGCGATTCTCAACGGCGCACACACCGCACTGGTTCCCGTTGCCTGGCAGGCAGGGCTGGACACCGTGGGTGAGGCGATGAATGACGCAGAGATTTGCGCCTTCGTTGAAAAAGCGATTTATGAAGAGATCATTCCGGTACTGGATTTACCCCGCGATGAGCTGGCGTCTTTCGCCAGCGCGGTGACCGGTCGATTCTGCAATCCGTACATCAAGCATCAGTTGCTGTCGATTGCCCTGAACGGCATGACTAAATTCCGTACCCGTATTTTGCCGCAGCTGCTGGCAGGGCAACAGGCCAGCGGTAAACTGCCGGCGCGCCTGACGTTTGCGCTTGCCGCGCTGATTGCTTTCTATCGTGGAGAGCGTAACGGTGAGGCTTATCCGGTCCAGGATGATGCGCACTGGGTGGCACGTTTTCAACAGCTGTGGTCCCAGTATCATGACCGCCAGATAAGCACCGAAGAGTTAGTCAAATCGGTACTGGGCGTTAAAGAACACTGGGAACAGGATCTGACTCAGGTTTCCGGACTCGTGGAGCAGGTTTCTGCCGATCTGGATACCATTCTGGCCAAAGGCATGCGTGAAGCCGTTAAGCCATTGTGCTAAGAATACAACCCGGCTCAGGCCGGGTTTTTTATAGAACATTCTTTAGTTACAACATACAATTGTTTATTAATAACTACACCGTTCTGTAACTCCGGTGCGCGGTGGTTCTGGCAGAGCAAAAGTTGTTTAGTTAATGTTGCGATTAACTTGCAACATTGATCATGATCGCGTCTAATGTGATGGATTTCACATTTTCCCGAAGAAAACCATGATCGTTCGCCCCCAACAACACTGGCTACGCCTGATATTCGTCTGGCATGGGTCAGTATTATCCAAAATCTTTTCACGACTGCTGCTGAACTTCCTGCTCTCCATCGCCGTTATTATCATGCTTCCGTGGTATACGATGCTGGGAATCAAATTCACCCTGGCGCCATTCAGCATTCTCGGCGTGGCGATTGCAATCTTTTTAGGTTTTCGCAATAACGCCTGTTATTCCCGTTACGTTGAGGCCCGACACCTGTGGGGGCAGTTGATGATTGCTTCCCGATCGCTACTGCGTGAGGTAAAAACCACCTTACCGGACGACGCCGAATTAGGGGAGTTTGTTCGTCTGCAAATCGCGTTTGCCCACTGTTTACGCATGACTTTACGTCGAAAGCCGCAGGCAGAGCCGTTGGCGAAGTACCTCAGCGAGAAAGATCTGCAGACGGTATTTGCCTCACAATCTCCAGCAAACCGCATTTTGTTGTTGATGGGAGAGTGGTTGGCCGTGCGCAGGCGTAATGGTCAACTGTCAGACATATTATTTCATAGTTTAAACAATAGGTTAAACGATATGTCTGCGGTACTGGCTGGTTGTGAGCGGATTGCGAATACCCCGGTCCCGTTTGCTTATACTTTGATCCTTCATCGCACGGTATACCTGTTTTGTATCATGCTGCCATTCGCGTTAGTGGTGGATCTGCACTACATGACACCGTTTATCTCGGTGCTTATTTCCTATACTTTTATCTCGCTCGACACGCTTGCAGAAGAGCTTGAAGATCCGTTTGGCACAGAGAACAATGACCTGCCGCTGGATGCGATTTGCAATGCGATCGAAATCGATTTGCTGCAGATGAACGATGAAACAAATGTGCCAGCAAAACACATGCCTGATAAGCATTACCAACTAACTTAGTTACGTTCGTTTTGCCACCAGTCTGGCTGCATATCGGAAAACGAATGAAACTCTGGCGCCAGGTCTTCATCGTTAGGATCATCAAAAGCCCCGGCTAAAAGTGCAATTACCGGGGCGTCATCAATAGCGCCCACGGAACTGCCGCATTGAGGGCAAAAGGCTCGACAACTCGTTTCTGACGAGCGCCAGGTTGTCGGTTTTCCGGCTTTTCCCGTCCATTCTACATTTTCTGCATCAAACTCAATCCAGACGACGGTCGGTGCGCCCGTATGTTTCCGGCATATATCGCAGGAGCAGGTATGGGAATTATTAGGACTGCTGGCCGTGAAGCGGATCGAACCACAAAGACACCCACCAATATAGACTTTAGACATAACAACTCCCGTCAGAAACACGTGGCAAGACACTAGCAGATGCCTCGCATTGTCACTAGATCCTTATGTTAAAAAGGCGAGGGCGCTCATAGGCGATCCTCTATTCCTGTGATCTATCTGATGATAAATGCTTAATTATTGCGGCGCGCAACAATAAACAATCGGGGAAATGCCAGTAAAATTTTGCCATTTTCCTGCAGTGGATATTGCTCCTGAAGTAGTTCGTGGTAGCGCGCCAGATACTGACGTTGCTCGCTTTCTCTCAAATCCTGTAACCAGGGGCGCAGGCCTGTAGAACTTACCCAGTCGATAATTGCTTGATGAGAATCCATAATGTGATAATACGTGGTGCGCCAGATATCCACCTCACAGCCAGTTTCGGTCAAAATATCATAGTAGGCATGTACGCCAGGCAGTGGCGCACGGCCCCGGTCCGGGAAACCCTGTTCATAAGCCACTTCGCGCATCAGAACATGCGTGGGTTCCAGCCAGTTATCCGGCATTTGTACGGCCAGAACGCCGTTGCGACCCAGCAGCGATACCAGGTTCGGCAATAGTTCATAGTGATCGGGTACCCATTGTAAAGACGCATTTGCGTAAAGCAGATCCACAGGATGCTCGGGCTGGAACTGACTGATATCCGCTTCAATAAAATGGCATTGCGGTAATGCGTTGCGCGCTTCATTCAGCATGGCGGGTGAGGAATCAACCCCGGTTATTACAGCCGAAGGCCAGCGCTGATGCAGTAATGCCGTGCTGTTTCCCGGACCACAGCCAAGATCAACAACTGAACGAACACTCTCTAACGCCACTCTGTTGAGTAATTCCGCTGCGGGTCTTGAACGTTCAGTTTCATATTGCAGATAAAGCGAAGGGTTCCAGTCAGCCATGAATGAATCTCCAGTATGAGAGAAAAAGGCAGAAAGGGCCGCATAAGTCCTTGCCGGTGAGCCATTTCATTTAGAAGATTATATGATAATGAAGGATAAGGGCAGAAATATGCCAGGAAGACAGATTGGCATGTCTGTGGTTTGCCTGCGTGAAATACAGTTATCGATTTTGATGTTCAGTGAGTGATGCGGCACAGGTCGAAAATGGTTAGCGCTGGTAACGGCATTTGAAAAGATGTTTGGCCATCATTATTGAGCAGAACAAGGATTACCATAAAGCTTCAGATTCTACCTTACTCAACATCAGTGCGCATAATGTATTGAACATGTTAAATGGCTGCATGAAGTGCAGACATTTAGCCTTCAGCGATGAACTTTCAGACAGTTAATATCGTCTCTGATGCAGCAACATCACTGAAACTCAGATTTTACAGATTGCCCTGATGTTTATTTGTTAAGTATATAGTGCAGCTATTTATAGCATTATCATCATTTTACAGCAATGCAGTTAATGAAGGGATTCCTGATTTCCCACTGAAGCCTGAGCCAGTTCAGGTAGGATACATAAATCTGTGTATCACCCTCCGTCATGTAACTGTTTCGCTGAATCTTTCTGGTCAGGGGATAGAATGCCACCGTACCATAGGGTGTTTCTGAGATAATGATTTTAGTATTCCCGTTATATGCAATTTCATAAACAATATTGTTTTTCTTAAGTTCATCCTCCGTATCCATAACTATTTCATTTCGTATTTTATTCACTTCGTGATAATGCTGGCTCAGTATCTTCATTGCTGAGCGTCGTAATGCTGCTTCCTTTGCATTCTCCATTGTACTGATGAAAGAAACTGTGTCCGGGGAATAGAAACGACGATGTGAAAAATCTTTATCCAACTCATATTCTCCGGGGTTATTTTTCCAGCGGGCATAGCCATTAAGTTTTGGAAGGTCATCGCAGAAATGCTGGAAGTTATGCCATCTTTCGCAAACCGTCACTCCCTTATATCCTTTAAAATATTGTTTCCCTTTAACTGTCATGTAGCACCTTGCCAACATATTATGCCAGAGAATGAACGCTCTTGTTCTCTGATGGCTTCGGGTGTTTTCAATTGTGGAATGCTTTCCATTTCCAATATATCCCACATCATAATAACGGGGCTTCATCAACAGTGTTATTCGTTCATCTTCTGAGGACGGGAACGCGTCATCTGAGACTGCACCTGATTTAATATGCGTACCGTAGGCCTCTTTGATTATGCCGCTGTCTTTAAATTGCACAACATAATATCCGCGTCTTGATTTATCTTCGGAGCGACCAAGAACAGAGCATTCACCATTATGCTTCGTGGTAAATACAGCACCGGGAAATAACGTGTTATGGTTGTAGTTCTGGTGGTATCTCTTGTTTCGAAAAAGCGTCATTTAATATTTCCTGAGTAAAGAATTGGAGGGAGAAAAAGAATCGGGTCGGGTCCTGTTTTTCCCCTTTAACTTCTGTCAGGCCAGCACTCCGGGTGGAGGTCAGGAATTAAATTTAAGAATCCATTCAAAAAAATAAAATTTAAAATAATACAGACAATGCAATGTGACAGGTATCGTGTCGTTCTGTCAGCAGTAATCTGAGGTTGTCACAAAGCAGGCTCAGCACCCTGCCTTATCATGCACTGGTGCGCTCAGAATGCGCTACAGGCACTGTAAATACGGGTCAGGGCAGGGTGTGCAGAGTCTGTCTGATGGCAGGATTCCGGCATATGCACCACTGTTCATTTATACAGTTAAATGAAATTAGTGCAGATTGTGACCGGAGGTTGCACTGGCGTGATTGTGGGCTGTTTCAGGGCTGAAGTATGGCTTTGCACCGACTGCATTCCCCTGATGGCCTGTAGCGCGTTATATGCTTCTGGTTATGCTGATGTGCTGTGCCGGAATCACCCGATAGGGTGGTAAAATAAAAATAAATATAATCAATTTACAGATTCAAATATCCATGCTACCATCGCCAAATCGCCAACCGGGGTTAAACCCTTATTATGATATATTTATTCTTAATCGGTTTTCTGTACTTACTCTGAACCTCTCAATATTATCCCAATATTAAGCCCTCCGCAGGAGAGCCATACGGCTTGAGTTAACAAAGAATCAGAATAAAAAAATAAGAATCTCCACCAAAATGAAGACCCTTACATGTCAGCATCAGAGAAATATCAGCAATCTACTTTATCAAAGTCTATCCTGAAATCATCTTTCATGGCATCGGCATTATTCATTTGCTTTCCATTTCTTAATAACTGAAGCTCTTTGAGTATTTCCTTCTGAATGTCCGCCTGAGTAAACAGAACTGTTTTTAGCTCATAGGATGTAATGCTTTTGATTATCCATGCAGCACAGACAACGGTGATAATGATTTTTGCCGTATCAAAGCTGATGAAAGCATACCCCTGAAGTATCGAATACCATGACGGGTTGTCAGTTCCAATAAAATAGAGCCAAATCAGTATGGTTATTGTAAGATTGATAGCGAGCGTTAATTTTGAAAGATGTTTTGTCAAAAATGAACTGTTCATTTTTTTGTATTCCTTTTTAGTTTTGTTTTCCAGTGTTGCATCCGGCGCGATATGCCTGAGTAACTTCAATATGCTCGGCTCGTTCCATTCCTCGTAAGTTTTCCGTCTGTTTATTAAATTTCTTTATTTTCTTCTCACAGGCGGAATTGCGATGCTGTATTGCGTCCCTGGCTCCGGTTATACATGCGCCATAAATAACATCCGGGTTGGCAATTCTGGAAAAATTTGCGTAAGAATCACATGTAGCAGTCACTCTCATCTGCATCTGTGATTGCGTAATCGCCAGTGACTGATTTGCAAATAACAAACCGGCGATTGATATCAATAAGGGAAGGGTGGTTGAATTTTTCATTCAGCACCTCCCTGTAAAATACAATCAATTCCCATTGCATCAGTACCCCAAAGCTTGATATCCGGTTCACCACCTGATGCACCCTGAGTGCTCATATCCAGAGCAAGGATATAGAAACTGTTTTCATCAACATCAAACTCGTAGTTAACAAGTGGAGCGCCACTGGTCTGATACACCGATTGCTGAATATCCTGAATACGTTTTTGTGAGATGAGCTTGCCGTGATGCAGTAACTTTATGACGCCAGCGTCTTTCATGTAGCTCATGAATCCACTACTGGCACTACCGGTAACGTGTCGCTCAATGCTCCAGCCATCATGACAAACAATATTGTCTGCCATTGCAGTAACCGGAATGGTCATACTGGCGGCAAAGGTAAGGATTGGTATCAATCGTTTCATTCGAATCAGGTCCTAAGAAAATTATCAGGACGCCCGGTAATCTCAGTGAAGGCCGCAAGACATTTCAATCGTTATGCGCAGCAGAGAGCACATACAACACAGCAGACCAAGGATGACCATAAAGCTTCAGATTCTACCTTACTCAACATCAGTGCGCATAATGTATTGAACATGTTAAATGGCTGCATGAAGTGCAGACATTTAGCCTTCAGCGATGAACTTTCAGACAGTTAATATCGTCTCTGATGCAGCAACATCACTGAAACTCAGATTTTACAGATTGCCCTGATGTTTATTTGTTAAGTATATAGTGCAGCTATTTATAGCATTATCATCATTTTACAGCAATGCAGTTAATGAAGGGATTCCTGATTTCCCACTGAAGCCTGAGCCAGTTCAGGTAGGATACATAAATCTGTGTATCACCCTCCGTCATGTAACTGTTTCGCTGAATCTTTCTGGTCAGGGGATAGAATGCCACCGTACCATAGGGTGTTTCTGAGATAATGATTTTAGTATTCCCGTTATATGCAATTTCATAAACAATATTGTTTTTCTTAAGTTCATCCTCCGTATCCATAACTATTTCATTTCGTATTTTATTCACTTCGTGATAATGCTGGCTCAGTATCTTCATTGCTGAGCGTCGTAATGCTGCTTCCTTTGCATTCTCCATTGTACTGATGAAAGAAACTGTGTCCGGGGAATAGAAACGACGATGTGAAAAATCTTTATCCAACTCATATTCTCCGGGGTTATTTTTCCAGCGGGCATAGCCATTAAGTTTTGGAAGGTCATCGCAGAAATGCTGGAAGTTATGCCATCTTTCGCAAACCGTCACTCCCTTATATCCTTTAAAATATTGTTTCCCTTTAACTGTCATGTAGCACCTTGCCAACATATTATGCCAGAGAATGAACGCTCTTGTTCTCTGATGGCTTCGGGTGTTTTCAATTGTGGAATGCTTTCCATTTCCAATATATCCCACATCATAATAACGGGGCTTCATCAACAGTGTTATTCGTTCATCTTCTGAGGACGGGAACGCGTCATCTGAGACTGCACCTGATTTAATATGCGTACCGTAGGCCTCTTTGATTATGCCGCTGTCTTTAAATTGCACAACATAATATCCGCGTCTTGATTTATCTTCGGAGCGACCAAGAACAGAGCATTCACCATTATGCTTCGTGGTAAATACAGCACCGGGAAATAACGTGTTATGGTTGTAGTTCTGGTGGTATCTCTTGTTTCGAAAAAGCGTCATTTAATATTTCCTGAGTAAAGAATTGGAGGGAGAAAAAGAATCGGGTCGGGTCCTGTTTTTCCCCTTTAACTTCTGTCAGGCCAGCACTCCGGGTGGAGGTCAGGAATTAAATTTAAGAATCCATTCAAAAAAATAAAATTTAAAATAATACAGACAATGCAATGTGACAGGTATCGTGTCGTTCTGTCAGCAGTAATCTGAGGTTGTCACAAAGCAGGCTCAGCACCCTGCCTTATCATGCACTGGTGCGCTCAGAATGCGCTACAGGCACTGTAAATACGGGTCAGGGCAGGGTGTGCAGAGTCTGTCTGATGGCAGGATTCCGGCATATGCACCACTGTTCATTTATACAGTTAAATGAAATTAGTGCAGATTGTGACCGGAGGTTGCACTGGCGTGATTGTGGGCTGTTTCAGGGCTGAAGTATGGCTTTGCACCGACTGCATTCCCCTGATGGCCTGTAGCGCGTTATATGCTTCTGGTTATGCTGATGTGCTGTGCCGGAATCACCCGATAGGGTGGTAAAATAAAAATAAATATAATCAATTTACAGATTCAAATATCCATGCTACCATCGCCAAATCGCCAACCGGGGTTAAACCCTTATTATGATATATTTATTCTTAATCGGTTTTCTGTACTTACTCTGAACCTCTCAATATTATCCCAATATTAAGCCCTCCGCAGGAGAGCCATACGGCTTGAGTTAACAAAGAATCAGAATAAAAAAATAAGAATCTCCACCAAAATGAAGACCCTTACATGTCAGCATCAGAGAAATATCAGCAATCTACTTTATCAAAGTCTATCCTGAAATCATCTTTCATGGCATCGGCATTATTCATTTGCTTTCCATTTCTTAATAACTGAAGCTCTTTGAGTATTTCCTTCTGAATGTCCGCCTGAGTAAACAGAACTGTTTTTAGCTCATAGGATGTAATGCTTTTGATTATCCATGCAGCACAGACAACGGTGATAATGATTTTTGCCGTATCAAAGCTGATGAAAGCATACCCCTGAAGTATCGAATACCATGACGGGTTGTCAGTTCCAATAAAATAGAGCCAAATCAGTATGGTTATTGTAAGATTGATAGCGAGCGTTAATTTTGAAAGATGTTTTGTCAAAAATGAACTGTTCATTTTTTTGTATTCCTTTTTAGTTTTGTTTTCCAGTGTTGCATCCGGCGCGATATGCCTGAGTAACTTCAATATGCTCGGCTCGTTCCATTCCTCGTAAGTTTTCCGTCTGTTTATTAAATTTCTTTATTTTCTTCTCACAGGCGGAATTGCGATGCTGTATTGCGTCCCTGGCTCCGGTTATACATGCGCCATAAATAACATCCGGGTTGGCAATTCTGGAAAAATTTGCGTAAGAATCACATGTAGCAGTCACTCTCATCTGCATCTGTGATTGCGTAATCGCCAGTGACTGATTTGCAAATAACAAACCGGCGATTGATATCAATAAGGGAAGGGTGGTTGAATTTTTCATTCAGCACCTCCCTGTAAAATACAATCAATTCCCATTGCATCAGTACCCCAAAGCTTGATATCCGGTTCACCACCTGATGCACCCTGAGTGCTCATATCCAGAGCAAGGATATAGAAACTGTTTTCATCAACATCAAACTCGTAGTTAACAAGTGGAGCGCCACTGGTCTGATACACCGATTGCTGAATATCCTGAATACGTTTTTGTGAGATGAGCTTGCCGTGATGCAGTAACTTTATGACGCCAGCGTCTTTCATGTAGCTCATGAATCCACTACTGGCACTACCGGTAACGTGTCGCTCAATGCTCCAGCCATCATGACAAACAATATTGTCTGCCATTGCAGTAACCGGAATGGTCATACTGGCGGCAAAGGTAAGGATTGGTATCAATCGTTTCATTCGAATCAGGTCCTAAGAAAATTATCAGGACGCCCGGTAATCTCAGTGAAGGCCGCAAGACATTTCAATCGTTATGCGCAGCAGAGAGCACATACAACACAGCAGACCAAGGATGACCATAAAGCTTCAGATTCTACCTTACTCAACATCAGTGCGCATAATGTATATTATGTTAAATTTAGTCCGTCGTTCATTTAGTTCATAACCACCCGCAGACCACGATCAATCATACACTTACCTGTCCCTCCATCTTCTTCTTGCAGGACGTTATGTGTGTTGGTTACTTTGTTCATACACATACTGTTTATGAGGATAAGTGCCGCGTGTTCACACTCACACAACTCAATCTCAACCAACGGCAGCGTTTGTGGGCACTGATGGATACTCACACGCGCCAGCCGCTGTTATATCCATTAGTGTATCTTATAGACCATCTTGCTTTTCGTTCATCAGCCACGCAATCCGCTTCACTTCAAGCGCTCAAGTTTTTCTATGATTTCTGGCACCAGAAACATGGCGTGACGTTTTGCTTCAGTTTCTACTCCTCGAACCACAATCCAATGATCGCCATTGATGAACTGACAGCCTTTTTTCATTTTCTGGAAAATGGACATTCAGTTGTAACAGTGTTAACCATCAGGTCTACTACGCAGGCCACGCCCCAACGTCGTACAAACATCAGGCATGTACATGCGGTTATTCGATTTATCAGATATTTGATTAACACGTATATCTCGCCGAGATATATAGATGGCTCTCCTAAAGAGCTCACACGACTTGCCACGCAGTTAACAGGACGGTTATCGATACATAAAGCAGAATTCCGCACTCTTACCCATTCTCGTCAGATGAACAATGGCATGACCCATAAACGCTTTCGAAGTCTGACTGCCGAGATGATCATGGCTTTTTACCAAATCATTACACCCGGTTCAATTTCAAAGAAAAACCCATTTAATCCCTTCCCCGCTGGTGAAATCCAGCTACGTAATTTTCTGATTTGTCGATTGCTTTTAAATTATGGATTGCGTGTCAGTGAATTACTGCTTTTGGAGTGTCATTCGATTAAACCCAATCTCCGAGGGGATCGGTTCAGCCTGATTGTGACCACAGTAGATGACGACGTACCAGATCAGCGAAAAAGATTGCCTTCATTAAAGAATGTCTATGCAAACCGGGTGCTGGCATTAGATAAACTGGACTATCATTTTCTGAATCTATATATCCATAAAATCCGCCATCGCGCCTCACATAGTTTTCTGTTCACTTCCACCCAGAAACAACATCCTCCACTGTCATACCATGCAGTTTATGACATCTTTACCCGGATTGATGGCATTATGAGTGTGCAGTACCCTGAATATAAATCAGATGGATATTTTGATGCCATTGAAAGCATTTCGCCTCATATAACGCGGCATACCTGGGCTTATTTGACACTTCAACGCATTTATCGTGAAAAACTTAAAAAAATTAAGGCCGACTCACACCTTACGGCCATGGATTTTTCTATCGTTGGATTGATGGATGAAGCCAAGGATGAATTACGACTGCTTGGCGGCTGGAGTCACAATAGCCATATGCCTGATGTTTATGCCAAAAGATTTCTATCACAGCAGGCTAATACGGCCAATCTTCACCGAATCGCGATGGATAACGAGGCTCTGAGAGCAACCTTTTCTCATGTATGCGACGAATGGAGTGCATATGAGTCGAATCAATAAACAGTTAAATGAGTCGAACAGTACCATTTACACATCTGTATTTGTTGAAAGTATTTCAAAAGTTAATATACCAGCTGGTATTTATCTCAAGTCAGCAGATTATTTCGATGATAAGTATATTAATTCAACAAATGACAGTTGGGTATTCGATTATTCAGGCAGTCGATGCTATGCCCACTTTCGTCAGGATAAAATCAGCAACCAATTAATCAAATATATTTGCTTCCGTTATGCATCTGCCAAGTGTCCAGCCCAGGTTCCTGGTGTACTCCATGCCTGGTCTTTGGCAACTGATCATTGCATAACCCAATCTGCTTTCTCGTTTACGGTGTTGAAAGATTACCTTGAAACTCAGGAAATTGAACCTCGATATTTCTACTACATCATTTTCGGCCTAAAAATCCTCTGTGCCGAAGCATTCCCCGGTTTCACCCTAGACGATTACGAAGACCTCGAATTTATCCCTCGCCCGCATTCCCACGACTGGGACATCTATCAGGAAATCGACCAGGTTCTGGATCCGCTCGAAAAAAACATGATCAGTAAAGGCTTGTTTGAAATGGCTACGTCGATTCGGCATGGCAAAAACTACAGTCTGGACACCATGAGAGATGCAGCAATTCTGGGACTGACTTATGTCACCGGGGCCCGCCCGGCACAACTGGCCAAGCTGGCGGCAAAAGATTTGCGCATTGATACCCGAAACTCCGAAACCGGGTTAATACGCTATAGCTTACTTCTACCCTACGCCAAACAGCGGCGCGTAACGACTGAACGTCTTTTTTTGGCGATTCCAGCGGAAATTGGTGCGTTAATTAGGCACTATATCGAGCAAGCGCAACTAAAACCTGATGGTAAGCTATTTGAATTTAGTCACTCTGCACCGTTTTATGTATCCAGGGCGATTAACAAGGCCATTCTCAGTTTCAGTCCGCCAGATTATCAGGCTGCCGTAGCGCGTGGCGAAGCGGCTCTTCCAACCATTACGCCAACCGACTTGCGCCACAACGTGGGCCATTCATTGGCTATGCAAGGGTGCAGCGCCGAGGAAATTGCGCATATTCTGGGGCATACTTCACTTACTGTTGCCAAGCATTACATTCTTGCGACGCCTGCGCTGGCATTGATTCGAGCCAAAGCATTGGGTACCAATCCGGTATGGCAAAACATGGTCGCTATGATGTTGACTGGAGAGCTGGTACCTTCAAAAGAATGGCAAGGTCGACGCGTGGTTGGCATGGTTGGTGATCGACTTCACTACGAGATTGGTGGTTGTGCAAGAGCCGATGAAGAATGCCCTTTCTGTGAAGTCCGTTGCTGTTATGGTTGTTTATATTACCGCCCTTTCCTCGATGGCCACCACCAGGACGTATTAGATAGCATCTCTAAAGAAGTCGATGAGCTGATAGCTGTTTCTGATAGCATCGGTAATGCTCACAATCCACTGATTTCTATCCACGAAACAACGCAGATCGAAGTCAAGTCAGTTATAGCCCGTTGTCATTTGCATCACGTCAGAGGTTGCGAGCAATGATAAAAAATATCGAGAACTTTGACACTTTTATTACGGAACAAAAAGCCTGGTTTGAAGATAATCTCGCAGCAGATTTTGCTGAGTCATGGGATAGTCGTGTCTGGGTATGCGGGAGAAAAGGTTCCGGCTGGTTACGTGGCAATGGTGCTAGTGTATTGCGTTTTGATGAAATTAATCGCCTCAAAGGGATCGACGAGCACCATACTTTATCCGAGCCTTATCAGCTGTTCATGAAAGCCATGCTGATACTCATCTATCAAGGCCGAAATCGTAGCATTTCCCCTGCGGTTGCTGTTGCAACGCTGGTTATTTTGAAACGCTGGTACTGCGCCCTCTTCAAGTTAACCGGGCAAACGCATCCCATCTATCTGACTACAGATGTCGTACGTAGCGCAATGGATACTCTGAGTGCTGCATCCCGGCCAGGTGATCCCAACGTTGCCAACTACAAGGGGCGTTGCGTTAAGATTCAAAAATTAGTAAACCATCACGCCTTCACATTAGTGACACTGCAATATGTATCCGATGATCGTTATACCAATCAGACTAATTTGACCCGGAAAGCCCGGGAAACAATCACTCTAAAACAAAAAGATAAGCTGGATGATACGGCCACTGATGGTGAGGATGCTCTGATTACAATTAGAGGATTCCTCAATATCGTGTCATTAATCCAGCGAGTCGAAAGCAGTACTGAAAAAATTGCTCTAAATTGCCTTCTGTTACTGATCGTCACTGGATTTCGTTCTGTTGAAGCGTTCAATCTCAGGCAGGATTCGTTGGTCAAACGGCGAATAGATAATTCTGGCATCAGCAAACGTCTGCGAGATAATGGATTGCCGGATTATTTTCTTGGCATACGCTATGTTGGTGTAAAGGGAGCTGGCGAACGAACTCATTGGGTCGAGCCTTTAGCCGTACCTCTGGTTGAAAATATATTCAAGTCGGTTAAGTTGCTAACAACTGACTTTCGCAAACATCTCGCATTTTTACGGTCTAAAGAATTTTCTGATTATTTACCAAAGGCAATCAGTGATATTGCCGGCGAACACGTTGAACTTGATTCTATTGTAGAACACATAGCCCAGTCCTCATCAGAGCTTCGGGGGCGTGCAGGATTACGAGATAAAGCATCGAAAGCGTTAGAAAAACGTGGCTGTATACCGGTAAAAGTCATTCTTAGATCAGGTAATGGAAAAGAAAAATATTATTCAAAGTCGGACCTTAGTAATTATCTTAGAAATGAATTCGGTGATAACAGTGCAAACACCCCCTGTACTCATGCATGGGTAGAAAATGGCAGGAGATACGAGATTAAGTATGAAGATCTATTGTTTCTTTTTCCCAAGGGATCACTGACTTTAAAGAGAACGTTGGAACTAAAAGCCACGCCATTACCCCTGAATAATAATGGACTAAACAAGTTCCTTGGTAATTATGAGGGTTACACGTCCGTTTTCAGCAAATACAGGCTGCTTGAAGATGACGGCCGCCCTACTCAGCTACGCACACATATCCCTCGACACAACATTAATACTTTTCTCGCTATTGCTGAGATTTCAGACCACTTACAAGCGATGCTGATGGGGCGTGTTGATATCACTCAAAATCAGCATTATCAGCACCTGGCTCTCAAGGAACGGCGAAAAGCAGCTTCTCTAACCCCTTTAGTTCCAACCGTACCGGAGCAGTCAGCATCTAGTGCTGTTGACGTTGATTCACCTCTCGATGCGGTAAAGCAAAGTGGTTTAATGACGTTTAATCGCGTCCAGAGCCTGGAAACAAATATAAAGGCAAACCTACATACCTTCGATGACCGTAACGATGTTGCAGGCTTCATTGAAGCGTCGTTAGGCGATGGACTATTCGAAGACATTGCCGCTGCGTTTGAAGAAATCAGTAAAAACGAAGGGCCATCGCAAGCATCTGAAATGGTGCAAAGGCACGCTGTACTGCATCCATTGAAATTGGGTTCTTGCATGAGAGACGTTAACTTGTGGGGATGCCCTTATCGAATGAAGTGTCAGGCATTGAAGCCCTGTGAGCATTTCACGTTGACCGGGCGTGTTGATGAATACTCCGCTGTTGTAGTCAAAGGTAGGGCATTAAACGAGGCCAAACTTGCTTTTGAACAGTATACCGCAACCCTTTCTGACAACCAGCTAGTGCAAGGCAATATTGACGATAGTCTTGCACAGCTAGATGCACTAAGTGAGCAATTACGCAGACGCTCAAACTCGTTGGAAGCAATTACCTCTCAGGCACTTCTGTCAGGAGAAATAAAGGTGGAAGGTGAAATTCGTACTCTGGCTCAATTATTTGCTATCGAGTACCAAAAAATCAAACAAGGAGAAGACTGATGCGTGGTAAAGAACTGGATACTCAGATCGAGCATGAACTCCAACTGATGCTGATTGAAGGGTTTGATAAATCGCCTATTTCGGCTAAAAGCTTGCATGCCAGACTTAAATCAAAAGGCATCATCAATGGCGGCTTAAGTACATTAAGTAACATTGAACGAAAACGTCTTATTGCAGCCTATGTCGATCAACAATTATCCCCTCTAAATCTTCGTCCCAAAGAAAAGCAGCAGTATGTGAATCGTAAGACGCGCCAGGCTTTACTTGGTCGTAATCAGCAGTTGCAGGAGGAAAATAAAGAGCTACGTGAACAACTTGCACAAAACACCCTGTCATTGATTGAAATTGTCAAAGCAGTAAAAATCAATACTGTGATACCAGTCGAAAGTCTGCTGGCGCCTCACGTTCTTAGGGAGTTGATAAAAAAAAATTGATTTCACGTGGTCAGTGCCACGTATGGCTATGGTGTGTCTTATTGCTTAAAAATTTTCGTATACGAAAACATGAAGCCGAGAATTATAGTGGGCACTAACCCTCGACTCCCCCGATCTTTCATGATCTTTCTTCAGCCAAATCAGGAGCAGCTTTGCATCACAGCTAAATCAGAAAATGTGTGTAATAATTCCTTCCAATTCAATGCAGATACAACATTTTTGGTTTATGAGGGAACGATAAATGGCTGTTATCCGCCACATCAGCATCCAAAACTTTCGGGCAGTGCGACAAGCAGAATGGTGCCCTGGCCCAAGCCTCAATTGTCTGATAGGCCCAGGGGATTCAGGAAAATCGACCATCATTGACGCGATTGACCTGGTGCTTGGCGCAAGAAGATCGTTTACGTTCAGTGATGCAGATTTTCATTTGATGAACACAGCCACGCCAATCTGCATCAGCATAACGCTTGGGCAGCTCGATGACGGATTGCTGAATCTCGAAGCTTACGGACGCTATTTTCGTGGGTTCAACATTGAAACAAAAGAAATCCATGATGAACCGCAGGCGGGTGATGAGACTGTACTCACGCTGAGAATGGTCGTCGAAGATGATCTTGAACCAGACTGGCTCTTATTTTCTGAACGAACAACTGCGGAAGGCCTGGAGAAAAGACTGCAATGGAAGCACCGTGAGCAATTAAGCCCGACGCGCCTTGGGGCTGCATCCCACCACCACCTGGCATGGGGAAATCGCTCAGTATTAAACAAACTTTCAGATGAGGATTTCAATGTCAGCGCAACGCTGGCCGAGCTTTCCCGTCAAACCCGGCAAAGCTTTGCTGCCCGGGAACTTCCGCAGCTTGATGCCATTCTGACCGAAGTCAGAACTATCGCGAATTCACTTGGGGTACCGGTCGGTGAACTGAAAGCGCTTCTGGATGTTAATGGCGTTTCACTCTCTAACAGCGCAATCAGTCTGCATAACAATGATAATACGCCGCTGAGGATGCTTGGCACGGGATCGACCCGTTTACTGGTAAGCGGGTTACAGAAAGCTGTCGGGCGTCCAGGGACCATACTTATTGATGAAGCGGAATATGGGCTGGAGCCCTACAGAATAAGCCAGCTGTTGCATCAACTGGGCTCCCGCGATCCTGAGCCCACTTCGCAGGTATTCATCACCACTCATTCCCCATATGTTCTCCGGGAACTCCAAGCAACCAAACTATGTGTGCTGCGAAAAGTAAATCAACCGGCCCCAGAGCCTTCACACCTTTTCCTGACACTTAGCGGAGAAGATCAGGAACAGGCAACCTTACGGGCCTGCGCTGAAGCCTTCTTTAGCAAAGCCGTGATTGTGGGTGAAGGTGGGACTGAGGTTGGTTTTATCAGAGGACTGGATTTATACAGGCAAAGCAGAGGAAGAACGGGTTTTCAGGATCAAGGTGCCTTTGCTACCGATGGCGCCGGTGGGGAAAAATATTTCAAACGCGCCGAGGTTTTTGCACGACTGGGGTATCGTACTGCATTACTAAAAGACTCAGATATTATCTCGCAAGCACACAGACTAAAGACAGAACATTGCCGGGCCAGTGGCGTGACCATTTTTGAATGGGGTAATGGTTTTTCAACAGAGGGAGCCCTGCTAGCCTGGTGCCCTGTTGAGACTATCCGTGACATTGTTCTCCTCGCTGCGGCTCTGAACAGCCAACAACAGGTGGATCAGCATATTCAGAACTGCTCCCAGGGAGCTTATAACTTTGAAGCATGCACTGAGGAACCAACGATAGAAATGAGAGAGCCCGTGGCGCGTGCGGCAGGTGAATATGGTTGGTTTAAAACGATAGGCAAGGCTGAAGACCTGGCGGAAAATATTGTGGGCCCGGCTATCAATGATTTTTCACGGCCGTTCAAGGCGATAATCAGAGATTTGCTGGGGTGGGCTGCAGATGACGGTGATCAACAATGAGTGTGGATGCCGTTTTAAATGCCACTAAAGGCCTGATTGTAGCGCCTGCCGGATGCGGCAAAACCCACCTGATTACTGACGCTCTGAGTGTTGCACAAAGTAAGCCGTATCTCGTGCTGACGCATACAACTGCAGGTGTAACGGCACTCAAAAAGCGATTGAGTCGTTTTGCAATTCCTCCGCGAAACTATATTGTGACAACAATCGATGGATGGGCGCTGAAGATAGCAGGCTGTTTCCCGGGATTGTGCCCGCTTGACGTTGGTCCTGAAAATCCAACCCTTTTCTACCCTTCTCTTCGCCGTGCCGTACTGAACCTGATTGTTAACGGTAATATTAGCGAAATCATCACAGCTACTTACTCGCGTTTGCTGGTCGATGAATACCAGGACTGCAATAGTGAACAGCATGAACTGACTTGTGCGCTTTCACGTTTGCTACCAACGGTCGTCTTTGGTGACCCGATGCAATGTATCTTCAGCTTCAGCGGCCCTATGCCTGACTGGACCCGAACCGTTGAGACTTTTTTCCCTACTCTGGCAACCTTGCAGACGCCCTGGCGCTGGAACAATGCCCAAACCCCAGATTTGGGCCAATGGATCCTTGAGCAAAGACATCGTTTACTTCGCCGGGAGCGCATTGACTTAAAGTCTTGTCCTGAATATGTCCGTTTTCATCCTCTTTCACGAAATCACAATGACAATATCCAGCGCCAGCAGCGCGAATATTACTCGCTGCTGCGACATTTCCCCAACGACTCGATTTTGGTTATGGGTGATTCACGAAGAGCTTCATCCCGGCATCAATTTGCACAACGTATTAATGGTATTGATGTTGTTGAACCCGTTGATCTGACTGATGTGATGAGAATGGCCACTTCCCTTGACGAGGCTAATACCGCTAACGTGATGCCAAATATATTACAGGCAGCAGCTGAGCTGATGACAAATGTGGGCGTTAGCGCAACCCTACGCAGAATTGGTTCTATTCAAGCCGGTCGAAACATAACGCCCCCTTCTTCACTTGAAATTGCATTAGTAGAGCTTGCACTGGCACCCACCCGACAAAACATGCGAACAACGCTTCTCTTGCTTGAAGAGAAGTATGAAACTCGCGTATTCAGGGCCGGAGCGCTGCAAGTGCTAAAAGATGCAATAAATCTGTCCATCAGTTCACCCGAAAAAAGCATTCATGAATCAGCATCTGTCATTCGTGAACAACGCAGATACCAGGGAGAAGGACGTGTATCGCATCGCTCAATAGGCTCAACACTTCTTCTGAAAGGACTGGAATGCGATCACGCATTAATACTGGATGCAGGAAATATGGGAGCAAGTGATTTGTATGTTGCACTCTCCAGGGGGGCTAAATCTGTTACGGTCTTCTCAGTCCGTGATGAATTCACACCCTGATAGTCCACCAATCAGCGTTTTACGCATGAATCTCTACAAATCGCCTAGCAAGAAAAAGATCTACGGAACGCGGGAAGAATCCCGCAGCGATATTTTTGATTACATCGAAATGTTTTATAACAGTAAGCGTCGGCATGGCTCGAGTGATCAGATGTCACCGGCAGAATATGAAAACCAGTATTATCAACGGCTCGGAAGTGTCTAAATTATCCGTGGCGATTCATAAGGCTGTCTTCCTGGGCCAGGAAGTGTAAAGCGATAGCTCGGTACACATGTTTTTGCTCAGGATTCTCAGACCCAACTAAATGATCAAACACATGGTGGAATTCCTCAATCAGGCGGCCTTCATCTTTGGCCTGAACCATCTCCTGATAATTTGATTCATACTTGTCTTCTACAATCGCCAGGGGCTGCACTAACTCGATTAGGTTCACACACTGAACATAAAGATTATCCGGCACCCGGAAATGTGCTTTCGCTGCATGGTGATTGATAAATGCAGACAGGCGGTCAGCCATAGCCTTACGGCGATCAATAACCTGGTTCCAGGACAAACCTTCATCGACGACAAGGGCAAGTGCCGGTATATCATTGAGCTTTTCGACGCCCAGCATGGCAGTCAACAAATCCGTTTCACCCGACTGTTGCCCTTGGACATGGTACGCATCATGGTAACCTTGCCGAAATGTGTTGATATCGGCTACAGAGTCAAATTTTTTGAGACTTGATTTAATGCGGCCGATGGCCGTGCGAGCAAGTTAACGGTCGAATTTCTGCGACGCGAATGACGATGGTGAGTTCATGGTTTTTCCTCAAGTAGACAAAGTCCTGACACATAAAAAGTGCCATGTATTGGACCCGGAGTCGTCTGACCCCCTTGAGGTTGGGTAGTAGCCTAACCCTTTTACCGCATCGCGCTTGCCCTGTGATGTCAATACACCTTACCCCAATGACGCAATAACGCTTTTTACAACCTTTTATTAGTTTGGAAAAGGTCCATGAACTGAAGCAGAGTAAGCTGTCAGAATATATTTAAAAGAGGCGCATTTCCTGTTAGTTCATGAAGTTCTCTTAAAGTGATTTCAACTTTCTGTTAAAAAAATCTTTTATAGCAGAGAAGCACACGCATTAAAAAACCCGGCCACTGTCACTGTGACTGGATAAGCCGACGGGACCTGCGTTTCTCATTATCTGGCGGCAATTACCGCATCTGCAATTTCCACAAAACTAGCACCTCCCGGGCCACGGGTGATCCACTGTGGAGGTTTCGGGATTTGATCAAGGAAATCTGATACCGTGCTTACTCCCACCGTATGTTCAAAGAATGAAAACATCGGCGCATCATTCGTCGAGTCGCCGCTATACAATACGGCAGAACGCTCGGCATCAATGTCGAGATCGTAATAATCCCTGAGCACTCGTCGGGCCATAGATAACTTGTCATACTCTCCAGACCAACCAAGAATCCAGAGATTGTTTACGGTGGTTGTCGCACCTGCTTGCGTCAATGCGTTAAGTATTAATGAACACTGATAGGCTTCTGGCGGTTTAGCAAAGGCAATGGACGTCATCCTGAAAGGTTGATCGTCGGCAAAATGAGCGGCAGGAATTTCCCTTTTTATCTGCTCTCCAATTTGCATCAGGCGCTCAGCGACGTCAGGATATTTTTCTGTGCCGTGCCAGAAGAAACGTTCAATACCATGGCCGTCATTACGCCTTCTGAAAAACACCCCCCCATTTTCACCAATGACACCATCAACTGGCCACATCCTTGCCATCTGGTCGCACCAGCCGGCTGGCGCGGCTGTGACCGGTATCACTTTGACTCCCGCGTTCTGCAACCGTTCCAACGCCATATAGGTTTCAGCCGCAAGACGCCCCTTGTAAGTGAGCGTTTCATCCATGTCTGTGAGAACAAAACGCACATGTTTAAATGTTGACGAATCTGCGGAACAGATCTCTTTCATAAGCACGCTCGAAGACTTGTAGAGATAATAATGGTTTATAATTAAACGACTTATGGAATTATTAAAGTCAAAATCGTACTAAGTTATAATTTTTATTGCGTTATTTACACCTCAGAGTCGCGTTTGGGCGGTGAAGGTGTGCTGGGTTCGGTTCAGATGCAGCATGTTCATACCCACACAACTTAACATCTCCCAACGGCTATCGTCGGGTCATGGCGTTCTGAATGAAATCGGAGAAATCTTGCGATGACTAGTCGAAAAATTAAACTGTTATTTTATTACAACATGATATCCGGGGTTCTCTCCCCGGATATTTTATCAGAATACTTTCCTGTATTCAGGCAAACTCAGGTGCATGAAGGGAAATATGGTGAGCATGAGGCTCTTCACATTTTAATAGTACGGCATAGACCTTTTTTAACTCTTCCATATTTTCATGAAGAAAAGCTCTCAGATTTTCTTCCGAGTCCAGTAGCTCGAGACACTGGGGATGTGTCATATTGGTTAACTCAGGATGATGGTGAGATAATCGTTTTCCGGGAAGATAACCGGAGGTGACATGATGTAATGTCGCTGCTTTAATGTCTGATTTCTTCGCCACGGAAAGAAGATGCTGCGCCAGTTGGGGAGCAAGTAATTTGTGCCAGAAACGTCTGGCACTGGCTTTAGATGCGACTGGAAAATATAATCTTAAAGCGGCTAAAGTCTGGACTGCATCTGCACTCATTTAGAACTCTCCATTGTGACTTCTTTGTCTTTTTTCGGTTGGATTTTTATTTCATTTTCTTCACGTGATAACGCGAAAGGTTTCTTCCTGCGAACAGCAGAAATTTCAGAAATGCGTAGCTCAGACGGAACAAGTGTACGGTATCGGCGGCTTTTGGCATGACCGACTCGCTGGGCATGATAAATCCCGGTATGTCCTGAAAAAAGATATGCCGTAAAGCAGCCGACGGCAGAAAATACCGCCATTTCGGTACCGAACAGTTCCATCGCCATAAAGGTTGTCGCAAGCGGGGTATTTGCCGCACCGGCAAACACAGCTACAAAACCGATCCCGGCCATAAAAGCAAATGGCATGTGCAGAAGAGGAGCGAGAGCATTCCCCAGAGTGGCACCTATGTAAAACAGAGGTGTGACCTCACCACCTTTAAATCCTGTCGCCAGGGAAACGATGGTAAAGCTCATTTTTCCCATAAAATCCATCGGATATAGCGGTTCTTTAAAGGCTCGGACAATTTCCGGAATACCGAGACCAATATAACGATCAGTACCGACAAACCAGACGGCAGCAGCAATCAGTATCCCTCCGAAAAAAGGACGCAAAGGAGCATACTTAATATAACGTTTAACGATCCCACTGACCTTTCCGGTCGCGACAGAGAATACCATTCCTGCCAGCCCGAATACGGCACCCGCTATCACAACGGACAGGAAACTCCATATTGTAAATGCCGGGATGAAATCGATGCGGTAATGTGTGTGATGTACCCCCCATGCCAGACAGACCTGATCGGCAAGCACTGCGGCAACCAGACAGGGGAACAGCGCATCATAACGAATTCGCCCTATTGCCAGTACTTCCATCCCAAAGATAGCACCGGCCATCGGGGTGCCGAATACTGACGAAAACCCCGCGCTCATCCCAGCCATCAGCAGGATCCGACGAGTGTCTTTCTTCACTTTAAATATATGCGTCAGCTGATCGGCCAGGGCTCCCCCCATCTGAACCGCCGTTCCTTCGCGCCCGACCGAAGCGCCAAACAGATGCGATATGAGAGTACCGCCCAGAACCAGTGGCACCATCCTTATCGGAACCACCTTTCTCGGATCGTGTATCTCATCGATAATCAGGTTATTGCCAGCGTTGACGGGCTCGCCATACCAGTTGTAAACCAGTCCGACCAGGAGACCTGCCAGTGGGAGCAACCATATCATCCAGGAATGGGATTCCCGCCATGCCGTGGCATTATCGAGTGAGAGAAGAAATAACGCGGATGCAGTACCTGCCAGTAATGCGATAAGACTCGCAGTAACTAGCCATGTCCCTATATAGGAAAATAATTCAATTTGATCGTGGTGTTTTAGTCGTTTCATTGGTCCTGGCTCGTGAGTTTCAGGGCTGACCAATGGGGGCGTGCAGAAAATAGCCTACAGTACCGACAAAGGTCAGTGTTCTGTAGGCGTCATTAACTGTCAGTAAAACAGTGGTTATAAGGAGGAACGCCATCTCCGCCGGGCACTATACCTGTTCTGCCCAACTTTGACCATGATTTTTCCAGCTTCGCCTGCGGAATCGGCCTCCTATCATCCTCAAAACCATAACAGATCACCGGATAATGGAGTGTTCCGCAGATTGTCTGCCAGTGAAATATTATTCAGGATAGACAGATCAGGATACAGGAAATGAAGATGACAGTTTTTAAATATTGCCACTGCCATCTCCCACCCATCATTAAATTTTGAATAACTTTAAGCTGATTGTTTTAAAAAAAGAGAATACATATTCACCTTTATATTTCCATAACCGGCAGAAAAGAGCATTAGACACCATCCCCGTGATGACACCTCCTATCATATCGAGAGGAAAATGTACGCCAAGATAAATACGTGACCAGGCGACCAGAATACTAATGCCCAACACCACCAGGCCGGTACGTACTGCCTTTGCGCTGATCAGCGCAAGCGCAAAACACACAAAAATGGTCATATGATCACTCGGGAATGAGTAATCTGCAGTATGCGAAAACCAGACATAGCCCAGCGGAACCATAAATGGTCTTGGATGCGGCCAGAGGGTTCCAATAATCAGGCTCAACACGACACCAATGACCATTGTTAACGTTGAGCGAAGCGCCAGTATCTTTCCTTTTTCTTTACCGGCAAACCATAAAAAAATAATAATAAATGGTATGGCATAAATAAGGGTATTCGCAAAAAAATTCGCAATAACCAGAGCTGAATCAGGCGTTCCAGGCTTAGCGTTCATAGCAAGGAAAATTTTTCTGTTAAGAGTTTCAATTTCATTCAGCATAAATGTTAATTACCCAGAAAAAAGAAACATAATACTGCCTGATCCTTAATGTTAACTTAAGAAAAATCCATGATGGCTGGCAGATCCCCCCAGATTCTCACCGTTCATTCTCGCAGAAGCCCTGGAGGGATAGGATGACACCGCGCGTAAGGAATAACCTACACAACAGAGAACAATAATTGATATTGATTTATTGCAACGGCCCATATAAGATTGATCTACAAGGTGATGGTGCTCCACCTTTCCCAACCGCCGGTTTCTTTAAAAACCGGATGATGACGCCTGATATACAGTTGAATTAGTCCTTTTATAGGCATGTATGTCAGGTATCGCTATGAAAAATCAAACCACATTACCGCTTACCTCAGAATCTATCTCTTTTCAAAGAGATAATCCAATTTATGTCTTCGGTCATCGAAATCCTGACAGCGATGCTATCTGCAGCGCGCTGGTTGTGGCTGACTGGCTTAATTATACTGGTCGTCCCGCAACGCCCTGGCGCCTGGGGGATATCACCCCGGAAACCCGTTACATCCTCAATGTCGCGGGTGTTTCACAACCTGATTTACTCACCGCCGACCTGACTGATAAAACCGTATGGCTGGTTGATTTTACGGATGCGGAGCAGGGACCATCCTCGTTGATGGACAGCAACGTCATCGGCATCATTGACCATCATCGTATTGGCACCCTCATTACCCGCAATCCACCGGATGTCTGGGTGCGGGCGGTAGGATGCTGCGGAACTGTAATTCTCTCAATTCTGATGCATGACATTCCGATGCCGATTACGGCATCTCAGGCAGTGTTGCTGATGGGGGCGATCCTCAGTGATACCGTTGCGCTGACCGGCCCCACCACCACCACTCATGATCAGGAAGCCATGGCAGTTTTGCGTGAAATCGCCGGTATCGATTATGACCAGTTTGTGACAGGGCTACTGCGTGCCAAAACAGATATAACCGGGCAATCCACATCGGTATTACTCAATCGTGACGCCAAAAATTACCGGATCCATGATGTGCCCCTGTTGTTGTCACAAATTGAGGTACGCGACATGGCTGATATTACTCCCCTGTTGCCCGCTCTGCTGCAGGAAATGGATAAAACCTGTAAAGACAGTTCGCTGGACATGGTTATTTTGATGGTGACAGACATCACCAACCGGAACTCCGTTTTACTTTTTTCAGATAGCAGCCTGACAGGCTCTCTCCAGGTGTCGCTGCCCGGTATGACAAGCCGGAAGAAAGAAATCCTGCCCTGGCTGACCGACCGCTTCGCTTCTTATAAGAGGTGATTTATGCAAATTTACCGGCATGCCTTGTTACTTGTACAAAATGAAACCGATGGTCTGCTGTTGCTTGAGCAGGCAGAACGTCTGGCAAAAGAGATGGGCACCCGTATTACTGTCGGCCATCTCAGCGCTGACTACCGGGAACTGGACTATACCAGTGATTCATTAACCAAAGATCGTCAGTCCCGCGAAGTTATTGATGCAAAGGCAATGCTGAGCCGTCTGGTGGAGTCCAGCAGTATTGATATTAAAGTCCGGTCCATTGTCAGCATTCATCGTTTCCGGGACGTCGAAGCCGTTGTTCAACACGAAGATATCGATCTGGTCATGCTGGGGCATAAAAACCGCCTGTTCGGGGTTTATTCTTCCTTTTCTTTCGAATTCATCAATCACCTTTCTGTTGATGTTTTGATTAAACACATTCCAACCCCATAAAAGAAGGTCAAACTTATGAGCTTTGAAATTGAAAGTATTATTGCAAGAGAAATTCTGGATTCCCGTGGTAACCCGACCGTAGAGGTTGAAGTGACTTCTAAGGATGGCAGTATGGCTCGTGCCTCCGTTCCTTCCGGCGCCAGCACCGGCTCCCGCGAAGCCATTGAACATCGCGATGGCGACAAAACCCGTTTTGGCGGTAAAGGCGTACAGGATGCGGTCCGCAGCATCAATACCGAAATTAACGATGCCCTGCAGGGCTACGATGTACGCAGTCAGAAGGAAATCGACAACTGCCTGATTACCCTTGATGGCACAGAAAACAAAGGTCGCCTGGGCGCCAATGCGATCCTTGGCGTGTCCCTGGCAGTATCCCGCCTGGCAGCACAACTCTCCTCTACCCCGCTCTACCGCTATCTGGGGGGCGTCGGCGCGAATCTGCTGCCGGTTCCCTGTATGAATATCATTAACGGCGGGGTTCATGCCCGCTGGCAGGGCGCTGATTTTCAGGAGTTTATGATTGCACCATGGGGAGCTTCTTCCGTACGTGAAGCTATTCGCTGGGGTAGCGAAGTCTACCAGGCCCTGCGTCAGGTCCTGCTGGAAAAAGGTTTATCCACCGGCGTGGGTGATGAAGGTGGTTTTGCGCCGGCCGTTTCCTCAAACCGCCAGCCGCTGGAACTGATCGTGGAGGCCATCAATAAGGCGGGATACCGCCCGGGTGAGGATATTGTTATTTGTATGGATCCGGCATCCAGTGAGTTTTATGCAGATGGCAAATATACCCTGCGTACTGAAAATGCTCAGCTCAGTGCTGAAGAAATGACGCGTTATTATGAACAGCTGGTGAATGACTTCCCGATTGTGCTGATTGAAGATGGCCTGGCGGAGGACGACTGGGCCGGTTGGCAAATTCTGCATGCTGCCCTGGGCGGTAAAGTCGAACTGGTCGGTGATGATATTTTTGTGACCAACGTGAAATATATCCAGCGAGGCATCGATGAAAACCTGGCCAATGCCGCATTGATTAAACTGAACCAGATAGGCACCCTGAGTGAAACGATTGAAGCCATCCAGTTGTGTCAGGATAACAACTGGGGAACCTTTATTTCACACCGGAGCGGGGAAACCGTGGACAGCTTCATTGCGGATATGACCGTAGGCCTACGAGCCGGTCATCTGAAAACCGGCGCCCCCAGCCGCGGGGAGCGCATTGAGAAATATAATCAACTGATGCGTATTGAAGATGAATTAGGTGATGCCGCCATCTTTGCCGGCAAAACCGCCTTCAAAAAACGCTGATTCCTTCACCCTTCCCGTATGCTTAGCTACGGGAAGGGGTAAGGTGGTCCTGTGAACGGAAAAATACTCATACTGTCAACAGCAACAGGGATCCTGGCAACCTGTCTGGTATTCCTGATTGCTGATGTCTTTTTTAACGTACTGCCAGATGATACCAGCGCTGTTGTAATCGCGCTGTTCATCGGTAGCTGCGCCCATCTTCTGATGCGTCACCTCCTTGACCGGAGACCAGGTAAATTCAGGTAATCAGTCTCTGTGGGTGACAGACAGGTGGTTGCTTATGGGAAAAATTATTTTACTCCGTCATGGAGAAAGTGAGTGGAATCAGCAAAATCGTTTTACCGGATGGGAAGATGTTCCGCTGACGCAGAAAGGAGTGGAAGAAGCCCGGCACGCAGCAAACCTGATAAAACGCTCCGGGATCATCATTGATAGTGCCTGCACATCCGTTCTTAATCGGGCAATTCATTCACTCTGGCTGATAATGGAAACGTTGAATCAATTGTGGTTACCGGTGGCCAAATCATGGCGGTTAAATGAACGCCATTATGGTGTGCTTCAGGGAATGGATAAGGATAAAGCCGCTCAACAGATTGGCCAGAAAATCGTTTATCACTGGCGGAGGAGCTATCGTGGTATCCCGCCTCCGTTACTGGATGCGCCTGCTTTACTTCATCGTGAGGCACGTTATCGCCATGTGTCCCTGACGGATCTACCGGCGGGTGAAAGTCTGGAAATGACGCAGCGAAGGCTGCTGCCTTACTGGCACCACGTCATTGTCCCGCGAGTTGTCAGTGGTGAAACCATGCTGCTGGTCAGTCATGCTAATGCATTGCGTGCGCTGACCATGTTTATTGAGCAGATTGACGAAAACAAAATTCCCGATCTGCATGTCCTGACGGGTGTCCCCGTACTATATGAAATGAATGAAAATCGGGCCATCACCGCACGTTATTCCCTTGAATGACGGTCTGATTGTGCCCTGATTTCTGCGAGGTGATATGTACAAATCATTATTCGCGGTAGTGACAGGCGGCTCGATCGGCTGTGTGATCCGCTGGATACTGTCCATGCGTCTCAATGCACTTTTCCCCAATCTTCCACCTGGCACCCTGGTGGTTAATCTGGTTGGCGGATTTATCATCGGTATGGCACTGGCCTTCTTTGTCCGGCAGCCTCACCTCGATCCCGCCTGGAAGTTTTTTATTACCACCGGCTTATGTGGCGGTATGACCACCTTTTCCACCTTTTCTGCTGAGGTAGTGGTGTTACTGCAGAATGGCAATTATGCATGGGCTGTCATTTCCGTACTAACGCACGTAACTGGCTCGCTTCTGATGACTGCCGCCGGTTTTTTTGTGATGACACTGTTGTAAATGCATATGCGCCATACGCTTAACCGGCGCTATGTCTCCGTCAGACTTTCATTTTATCGGCATAGCAACACGCCTGACCCGTCGGGTCAGGTTTTTCCGGAGAAGGATGTATGGAGATGCCCCCTGAGAATAACGTGAAGGGACTTTCCGAAGCCGAGGTGCGGGCCAGGCTGGCGCAATATGGCTACAACGAAGTGCGTGAACAGCCTCCGGGCCAGTTGCGTGCGATCCTCAAACGTCTGTGGGGCCCCATACCCTGGATGCTCGAAATTGCGCTGGTACTCGAAGTGGCTCTGGGGAAGACGATCGAACCCGCCATCATTGCAGGGTGGCTCGCTTTCAGTGCGATCCTTGGCGGCATTCAGGAACGGCGGGCACAGTCAGCACTTGACCTGCTGCGTACCCGGCTGAAAGTCAATGCCAGTGTATGTCGTGATGGCACCTGGCGACTGATACCGGCACGGGAGCTTGTCCCCGGTGATAGTATCGCCTTAACAGCGGGGGACCTGGTCCCTGCCGATTGTATGATTGATGAGGGAACTGTGGATGTTGACCAGGCGGCCCTGACCGGGGAGTCAACCCCGGAGTCACGCAACGAGGGGGATACTCTCTATTCAGGATCGACGATTGCGCGCGGAAAGGTGACAGGAACCGTCACCGCCACAGGTACCCGAAGCTACTTTGGACGTACGGCAGAGCTGGTACGAACGGCCAGCTCTGCCAGCCATCTTGAACAGCTTCTGTTCGCTGTTGTGCGCTATCTTGTGACCATTGATGCCATGCTTGCGGTCATTCTGGCCATTGTTGCACTCTGGCGCGGTGAAGATTTGTTGCCCCTTGTCCCCTTCTTCCTTGTTCTCATTATTGCGACCGTCCCGGTGACAATGCCAGCAGCCTTTACGGTCGCCAATGCCGTGGAAGCCCGGCGGCTGGCGAATCAGGGGGTACTTGTCACCGGCCTGTCGGCGGTACAGGAAGCGGCAACCATGGATGTGCTCTGTATCGACAAAACCGGTACATTGACCAGAAACCAGCAGTCAGTTGCCGGCATAACGGCGCTTCCGGGAGAGAATGAGGACGAGATACTGGCCTGGGCTGCCGCGGCCTGCGACGAAACGATGCAGGGGCAACTTGAGATGGCGATTCTGGGTGCGTTACGACGCCGGGGGGGAATGTCGCCCATCCGTGAGCAGTTCATCCCGTTCGATCCTGCTACGAAATGTTCCGAAGCCCGTGTGTGTTCAGATAATGACGGATCGTCCGTTCACGTCATTTTGGGTTCACCGATGGTCGTTGCATCACTCGCCGAATCTCCTCCTGAGTTCACCACGATCCAGCAGGCCATGGCGGCGTCTGGCGCCAGGATCCTGGCAGTCGCAACCGGCACCGACGGCCATCTCCGTATCCGCGGGTTGCTGGCACTAGCCGATGTACTACGCGATGACGCCGCAACCCTCGTCAGGGATATCCGGGCACTGGGTATCAGGATAATCATGGTCACCGGCGATACAGTTGATACCGCCAGAGTTATCAGCCGCCAGGCAGGGCTCGGTGACCGCTTCGGCGATGCAGTCAGGGATCTGCAGACACCTCTCCACTTTGATGGTTTTGCTAACTTCTATCCGGAAGAAAAATTCCGTCTGGTGCAGTCCTTGCAACAGATGGGCTGTATAGTCGGCATGACGGGTGATGGTGTGAATGATGCGCCGGCACTGAAACAAGCCGGAGTGGGCATTGCTGTACAGACAGCGTCTGACGTGGCAAAAGCAGCTGCTCAGGTGGTGTTGACCCACCCCGGGTTAGACGGTGTTGCCGCTGTTGTATCAGGGGGCCGCCGTGTGTTTCGCCGTATGCTGACCTGGACAATAACGAAAATAGCCCGTACCGTTGAGCTGGCGGCCCTGCTGACCATCGGCTATATCGCGACAGGATTCTTCGTCACACCGCTGGTTCTGATTGCCGTGATTGTGGTTCTCAATGATGTGGTGACCATCACGCTGGCGACAGACCGGTCATGGATTTCTTCATCACCGGAAAGATGGAACGTTGGTGAAATTGCCTGGCTGGGAGGTGTCCTGGCCGCAGGCTGGCTGATTCTGGCATTCATGATCCTGTGGTTCGTTCTTACCCGATTGCAGCTTCCCGTCCCGCAAATCCAGGCCCTGATGTTCGCCTATCTGATGTATACGGCCCAGATGACGATTTATCTTTCACGAACGCCAGGCCGCTGCTGGTCACTCCGGCCAGGCCGGTTTGTTGTGTTGGCCACGGTGGGCAATATCATCATTGCCACCGTACTGGCTGCCGGTGGTTTTCTTATGACGCCGGTGTCACTGACACTGCTGGTCATCATGTTTGCTCTGGTTTTACTGGCCACCCTTCTGCTCGATCAGATCAAAATATGGCTCTTCGCCAGAAGACCTGTTGAGGGCTCACCGAAAAGCTGAACACAGATTATAACCGTTTGCCATAGCCCGAGCGGTTATTGTCTGTCGGGCTATGAGGGGGCATTCAGCAACGTTCAGCGGGTTGTGCCGGAGGCGTGAAGACCTCCCGGTAGAGGTCTTCACCATAACTGGTATCCAGTGGCGCCCCTTCCGTCATGCGGAACGTTCTTTCGCCATCTGCACGCCTCTCCGCGCACAGATAAACCGTATCCTGGTGATACTCCTGATAAAATGCACAGGCAAATTCCGACGTGTGTGTAACGAAAAACAGCTTCACATGACGTTCTGCCAGCGCGGTCACTATCCCCCTGATAATGCCTGCCCCTTCCCGGCTGTTGGTGGCGGAAAACGATTCATTAAACAGCACCAGATCATCCGGCTTCAGATCGCTGACGATATCCCGCATGCGTCTGAGCTCTTCATCCAGCTTTCCGCTGACCATATGGCTGTCTTCTTCACATTTATAATGGGTGAAAATCTGCGGGCAGATATCGGTACTGAAACATTCTGCTGACACAAACATTCCCGTCTGCATCATGAGCTGGGCCAGACCGATGCTACGCAAGAATGTCGATTTTCCTCCCTGGTTAGCCCCGGTAATAATAAAGGTGTTTTTATTATCCGTTTTCAGGCTATTGCTGATGATGGTATCCGGAGAAGTCAGCACCAGACAGGTATCAAATAATGAATCAAAGACCAGATAACGTTCCCTTTTGTAGATCGGAACCGGAAAACACTGTGGCACATTCCGGTGATTCAGCATCTCAGCAAGATTCAGGCAGGCGATATAGAACCCCAGCTCAGCACGCAACGCACGAAAGAAATTGAGCAGATGTGCTGTAGACTGGGCCATTGCGCTGGCAACCAGCACCAGTCCCTCATCCTGCAGGTTACTGAGTGCCCGGAACCCATTTTCATCCCGTGGAGCAATCTGTACGGTATAATGTTCCGGTTTGGGGGAAAACAGACGCCGGAACCAGTTTCTGCTCTCCGCGGCAGGCTGGCGAAGCACGTAACCCTCCCCCCGGTTTCCCGCCCCCAGTCTGGCACTCAGCAATACCCCTTTTTTAAATGTCATCTGCCTGAGGTGTTCCTCGATCACCTCAAGGTATTCATCATTCAGCTCCTGCATAATCATGACAAACAGGCGTTCCATACCGGATGAGGCGACATGAAGTAGGTTTTTCTCCGCTATCCCCCTGACCTTACGTAAATTGTCCAGCAGAAAACGGGTGAACGAAATGGACTGATGAAGAATGGCGGAAGGGTATCGCCCGAAAATACCGTAATGGAGTTTTTCCTTTTCCATTAACAGGCAATCCACCACAATTTTATAAAACTCCCTGAAAATTTCAGGATTGTAGAGACAATCGCGCAGTATAGCCTGCCGGTATTCAATATCCTGAACCTCTGTCAATGGCTGTGAACATGCTTTTCTTACCACCGAATACAGAAAATCATCCCCACCGGAAAGCGCCTGAAAGAGGACATCCAGCTCAAGGTCTTTAGCCAGAAGGGTAAAGTGGGCAGGAAATGATTCATCCACGATAAAATCATCACGTTTATACATCAGGTATGCTTTCATCCGTTTAACCCCGCTTTTATTTTTTCGTAGGTCAGCCCATATTTCTGTACCAGGGTGACCGACCATGCCACGCCATCAGCAGGTTTCCTGATAATTATATAGGTCCGGGAGGCCTCATTATCCTCTTCCACCGTACTCATCATGCTGACGACTGACGTATCCAGTGCCGTCAGTTCATCGATAAATGTTACACAGACACAAAGGGCATCCAGTTCAATCACCTTTTCAATGACCCGGGTACCCAGAAAAATCGCATCGTGTGAGGTTGTGGAGGTGAATATCTCATTCATAATGATGAGACTGCGGGTAGTAGCTTTATCCAGTATGGCTTTAATCCTCACCAGATCGTCATACAGTTTTCCACGTAAATTATGAATATTTTCACTTTTTTCAAAGTGGGTAAAAATATTATCAACCAGATACAGCGTTGCCTGTTGCGCGGGAACGTATAACCCCAGCAAGGCAAAATAGTGTAACTGTCCGATCATTCTGGCAAACGTGGTTTTCCCGCCCTGGTTAGGACCGGAAATCACTAAAATACGTTCTCTCCCGTGGAGATAAAAATCATTACAGACAACCGGTACCTGTTTATTAAGCAGACTGTCAGCAAGCGCCAGATCAAAAGCTGACGTGACCGTAATATCTTTTCTTTCACTATTAATCTCTGGAATACAAAATGTTAATCCTGCAGCCTGAAACTGGCGGATATAATGGATACTGGCAAGATAAAACTGAACCTCTCTTTCAAAGACCTTCAACGTATGTTCCTGATAATCAGAGTGAGCCACAATGAAGGCATCAAGCTCTGCGAAAAAAGCGGGAAAAAGTTTCGCCACACAGTCCAGAATTCTGGCTTCAAGATTATTCATGATGCCATCATGGCTCCTGAAATCGACATCAACCTGGACATCATGCTGTTTAAATCTGGAGAAAACGCGCAGGACTTCATGACTGTAATTTATCTCATCCGCATAATGTTCCACGCTGATGGTGTCGCCTTTGATCCTCAGACTGTAGCGGATATCGTCGAGTTGCCTTCTGATGGTCTGAGCAACGGTAGATAAATCAGTAAAACCGTCACTGTTCATATATTCAGACAGATAATTTCTGAAATTCGTCATCCCGCAGGACGTAAATGGCAGGTTTTCCATCTGTTCATGTAACGCGGTCACGGCGCGACAGTACAGCAAAATACACTCCAGATCCCATCGCCGTTGCTGGTAGTGGTAGTAGCGATTTTCCTTCCGCACACCAATTTCCCTTATTTTCTGCATTGCAGCTGAAAATTCTACCAGGGCATTGTAGATATTGTCCTTAGCCATATCCTGAATAACCCCCTGTCGGTAGTAGATATCCTCAGGATATTCCAGAGGAGTATAAAAAAAATGAGAAATATCATACTCTTCCCGTCCTTTGACAACCGCCGTCACAACCTTATCAAGATTCAAATCAACAAAGTGCTCAGGCTGCCGGGTGTTTATTTTATGTTTTCGGTTTTCATCAAGCGTCGCGAACAATATGCTGATAAATTTCATAATCCCTCCGGAATGACTTTCCTGAGAATTCAGTTTAAAAACAGAGCCTCGCGTATATACCCCGGGGCGTCCTGCTATACTCATTTCATGCAATGAATGGAGGTCATCATGGATTATGTCTTAATCGTATTCGTTATCATGATTCTGGCCCTTATATGTGTATTCGCTTTCGCATTATGGTCACAACAGCGTGTGGCGCGAAAAAAACATAAAAAGTAATTAATTTCGTCAGAACATTATTTTCTGACCACAGTGACCGGACACAGGGCGTGGTCAACGACCTGGCGGGCAACGGATCCCAGCAGCCAGCGAGAAAACAACGTTTTGCCACGGTGGCCGACCACGATATGATCGATACTGTGTGTATCAGCATAACGAAGTATTTGTTCTGCAGGATGGCCCATTGCCACATGGAATTTGGTGTCTTTTTTCAGCTCAGGATACTGTTTTTTCAGATTCCGCATCATCTGGTTAAAGTAGGATTGTGTCCGGCTGACAAAATCCTGCATCTCCACCTCGCCACCAAACTCCGGCAGCTGGCATACGGCAATAACGTACAATTCACTGTTATAATGACGGGCAAGTTCTGACGCAAAACTCATCGCCTCTTTTGCGGGATCAGAGCCATCATAGGCAACCAGTATTCGGTTCATCATGATTATTTCCTCTTCAACGTAACGGACACTGAACATCGACAGTCGCGAACATTATTCCCCTTTATTCACCCCTTCATTCGTCACTCGCCGGGTATTGTCGTTTTCCGGAAGTAAGTGGCGTGGTAAGAAAAATGCATTCGCGATCAGCGTCGGAAGCACGGCACTGCCGATCACCGCAGCGACCAGCGATGAGTACTGCGCCTCATTTATCAGGTGATGCGACAGGCCAAACAGTGCCGAAATCGTGCCGAAGGTCAGCCCGGTGGACATCAACAATGTGGTGTACATACTTTCCTGATGGGGAGAACCATACCAGCGGCACACCGGATAAACCCCGGCAAGTTTGGTGAGCATTTTTACCAGCAGCAGGATCAAAAAAGCGCCAGGTGCGCCGGCCAGTGCCGGAAGAGAAACCAGCGAGCCCGCCCGGATAAAATAGAACGGAGTCAGCAGGCCGAACGTCATCGTCCTGAGGCGACGTATCAGCAAATGGTCCTTACCGACAGTTCCCGCCAGCACCATCCCGATAAGATACGCCGGCAGTACCGCCTCACTGTCTGCCCAGGTGGCCAAGCCACCGAGGGCAAACAGACATAACATTAAAAACTTGGCTTCCAGTTCGGAAGGCCTATCGCCAAATCGTTTGAAGAAACGGGGGGTAAGCCAGGGAAGGAGAAAAGCCGCCACCACCATGGCGCCGGTAAATGCGACGGTTCTGAGAGTAAAGGGGGCGAAAATTAGCCCCAGAGCAATAACGGTCGCCAGATCGGTGACAAAGCACGCGGCAAGAACCGTTTTCCCGTATCCGGAGGTATTGATACCAAGCTCCAGCATCACGGCATAAACAACTGCGACTGATGTCGTAGACATGGCGATCCCGGCAAGCCAGCTGGCTTCGGGCATCCAGCCCAGACACCATCTGGCCAGCGCCGCACAGAGGAAAAACGGCAGGAAAAAGCTGATCAGACCGATAATCAGCGCCTGTTTCCATTGTTTTCTGAAGACGCCCGGGTCGAGCTCCGCTCCGGCAAGAAAAGTCAGCAGTATTGCGCCTGCACCGGATAAAAACTGCACCCAACTGGCATCTCCAGCGAGTATGCTGGCACCTAACAGGGCACCAATAATGAGCTGCGCAATGGTGCCCACCACAATTTCGGAGAGCGCTGTCGCGATACGTAGGTATATGGACAGGATAGTAGCGATTAATGCAAGACCCAGCCACAGTGCAGCCTGGAACCAGATTTCAGTCATATAAACTCCCGATGGTAACCGGTGGTTTGCAGAACTGACAGGCAATGAAAGGGGCCAGAAAAGGTAAGCGACATATTGGCTCCTACACAATGCAACTTCTCACCCGCAACGGGGTGAACAGTCAGAATGTGTAGGCATCATCAGCCGGAAGGCGGTTAGAGGAGAATGCCATCTCCTGTAAAAACCCTAGCAAGAAATACTACTGTTTGCCAGCAGTTAAAGACAGGGTTTGAATAATGTTTGTCAGATATGCCTCTGCTGACTGTGACAAACACCCTCACCTCCTGCTAAAGAGGATGCAACAGGTACAAAAATCAAAATAGCCCTAAAAGCGGCTATTTGGTGCTAGTTCATGAAGTATATTTCTAGTAAAACGGTTTTTAATGATAAAAACGGTGAAAGAACAATAATTACCAGCACTATCATCCGTGAACCAGGTTTGTGCTTAACATAAGTTAAATGCAATTTGGTATTTGATGAATGCTTAGTTCATACCCCTTAGCTGACGCCGTTCCATCAAATCCTTACCCTTCCCTTATCTGCTACGGTAAAAAGTTTTCGTCAGATGACCCCGAATGCAGATTCCTCTTTAGCCATTCTCAGTTTAGCGGTTCCGGTTGGTACACAGTGATGAAAAACGATAAGGTCAGAGCTGTTGTCGCCTTCGAGTCAGGAAGCCAGGAAGCGTTTTTTTTCATTCATGGAAAAGCTCCCCCTGCCAATCCTGACTGAAAACTGCTGGACATGACTGTCTGCCTTGAGCAAAAGCAGACAGTCACTTTGATTTTCTACCGTAAATTTTTTCTTTTTTTATAATCAATGTATCGGGCTAGATATTTTTGTAACAACTTTATAAGTTAAAGATCTGCCGCAATAACAGATTCCTTTATTTATAATTAGAGGTTTGCAACGTTGTGATAGACTTTTTGAACATCATCGTCATCTTCAAGGGCATCAACGAGTCCTGCAAAGATTTCTAAATCTTCTGGTGAAAGTTCAACTTCTGATTGAGCAATCATTTCTAATTCTGTTGTTGAGAATTCATTAATCCCTGCGGCTTTCAGGGCTGCAATTCCTTTATGAAGGTCTGTAGATTCAGTATAAATAACGATGTTTCCCTCTTCTTCGGTTACATCGCGAACATCTACATCAGCATTAAGCAAAATTTCAAAAATATGGTCAGGATCTGTTCCTGCAAATACAATCACCCCGGTATTGTCAAACATATAGCTGACAGCACCTGCCGCTCCGATATTCCCGCCTTTTTTATTGAAAATTGAGCGGACATTAGCAATCGTACGGTTAACATTTGACGTCAATGTTTCAGCGATAATCAGTGAACCACTTGGACCAAAGCCTTCATAACGCCCTTGCACGAACGTTTCATCGCTGCCGCCTTTGGCTTTATCAATTGCTTTATCAATAACGTGTTTAGGAACCTGTGCTTGTTTCGCACGTTCAATAACGAATTTTAAAGCTGAGTTTGATTCTGGGTCTGGTTCACCTTGTTTGGCAGCAGCATAGATTTCTACACCGAATTTTGCATATATATTAGACGTTGCACCGTCTTTAGCAGTTTTTTTAGCAACAATATTTGCCCATTTACGTCCCACTGGAATAGTCTCCTCAGAAATTCATTTACATTACACGCAGATTAATAACCTGCAAATTTTTCCGCAATATTATATCATGATATGTAAACTCTCGTCCATGAAAAACAAAATATCCATGTTTTACTAAATGTTACTTTAATTTTATCAATAGTTAACATTATGGATATGTTATTTTCGTTTTTTTTAGATCTTTTGTTTTTTTTATTTTAATAGTCGAATGACAGCGATAATACATAAATAAAGAGAAGCTGGAGTAACAATCCAGGTATAAATACCCACTTAAGATTAATGAACGCATCTAATCCAGATCTTTTCTTCAGCAATGTCTGGCTGATGTTTACTTCTTAATCATGAAAGCCTGAGGAACAGATGCCATTGCTGGTCGCCCCGCTTTCTTGTAACCTTCTTCCCGTTGCACTACTGACACAATCTGGAACCACTGAACTGGACTTCATATGAATGCTCATATTTCTAAAGACCCTTTACATGGCGTAACGCTTGAAATGCAGGTCAATGCACTGGTTGATCGTTATGGTTGGGCTGAGCTGGCGCAACGCATTAATATCAACTGCTTTAAAAATGAGCCGAGCGTTAAATCCAGTTTGAAGTTTCTGCGCCGCACGCCGTGGGCGCGGGCAGAAGTTGAAGCGCTGTACCTGGATTCACTGCATGACCTTGCCTCAAATAACACCACCGAACCGGCGTTCGATCCCTGGGCTAACAGCCGCAACAAGAAGAATTAAGAGCAAAATCTGATGTCAGCATCCGGTTTTATTTCAGCAAATTATCAGAAAAAACTGGCGAATATTCTCGTCCGTTCCCGAGCCAGGCTGCCGCGAACCAACATGAAATGGTTCGCGCTGCTCGTAGGCAGTATGTTGCTACTTGGCAGTTGTTCTTCACAGCCGCCCGGTTCAAAAATCACCCCACTGCCCCCGGTGGGCAAACCACAGCAGACTAAGGAGCCGGTGCGCGGTATCTGGCTGGCAACGGTTTCGCGTCTTGACTGGCCGCCGATTTCATCCGTCAACATCAGCTCGCCTGCTGTTCGTATCAGCCAGCAGCAAAAGGCGCTGACTGACAAGCTGGATAACCTGAAACGTCTTGGTATTAACACCGTTTTTTTCCAGGTGAAGCCCGATGCCACTGCGTTGTGGCATTCTACAATCTTGCCGTGGTCAGATACCCTGACCGGTAAGATTGGTCAGGATCCGGGTTACGATCCGTTACGGTTTATGCTCGATGAAGCGCATAAACGCGGAATGAAAGTCCATGCCTGGTTTAACCCCTACCGCGTGTCCGTGAACACTAAACCGGCAACGGTTACCGAATTAAACAACACGCTGTCACAGACGCCTTCCAGCGTTTATGTCCTGCATCGGGACTGGATCCGTACCTCGGGCGAGCGTTTTGTGTTAGATCCCGGTATTCCCGAAGTGCGTGACTGGATAACCAGTATCGTGGCTGAAGTCGTTGAGAATTACCCGGTTGACGGCGTGCAATTCGATGATTACTTCTATACCGAGTCTCCCGGCTCTGCGCTCAACGACAGCCAGACCTTCAGAAGATACGGCCAGGGATTCGTCTCCAAAGCTGACTGGCGGCGCGATAACACGCAACGCCTGATCGCTCAGGTTTCACGAACCATTAAGAAACTCAAACCTGAAGTTGAATTTGGCGTCAGCCCTGCGGGCGTGTGGCGCAACCGTTCGCACGATCCGGCGGGCTCCGACACGCGCGGCGCGGCAGCCTATGATGAATCGTATGCGGACACCCGCCGCTGGGTGCAACAAGGCTTGCTGGACTACATCGCCCCGCAGTTGTATTGGCCTTTTGCCCGCGACGCGGCGCGTTACGATGTGTTGGCAAAATGGTGGGCAGATGTCGTCAAATCAACCAACACCCGCCTGTATATTGGGGTGGCGTTGTACAAAGTCGGTGAGCCGTCGCGAAAAGAACCTGACTGGACGGTCAAAGGCGGTGTGCCGGAGCTGAAAAAACAGCTCGATCTGAACGAGTCTGAACCGCACATTAACGGCACAATTTTGTTTCGCGAAGATTACCTTAATCAGCCGCAAACGCAGGAAGCCGTGACCTATATTCGCAGTCGTTGGGGGCGTTAATGGTCGTCCGTATTGGATTTATAACGCAAGAGCGTCCGGTTATACGGACGCTCTTAACCGATTCATCAGGCAACTGAAGGCTCAGGCAATCTGAATGATGAGACCAGCATCGCCAGCTGTTCCGCCTCCTCTTTCAGCGCCTGCGTTCGCGCGGCGGCATCATCTATTAACGAGGCGTTTTGCTGAACGGTGCTGTCCATTTCGGTAACAGCCAGCGTAACTTCGGAAACGCCCTTGCGTTGTTCTTCACCCGCAACGCGTATTTCCCCCATTAACTGACGTACCTGACGTACATTACTGACCAGTTCTCCCAGACGTTCGCCCGCATTGTGAATTTGCTGGCTTCCGCTACCTACATGAGAAACGGATTCATCGATCAATGCTTTTATTTCCTGCGCGGCGGTGGCGCTGCGCTGGGCCAGCGTACGCACTTCGGAGGCCACAACGGCAAACCCTCTCCCGGCATCACCTGCTCTGGCGGCTTCAACCGCGGCATTCAGGGCGAGAATATTGGTCTGGAACGCGATGCTGTCGATAACCGCGACAATTTCCACCATTCTGCCGGATGAGGCACTGACGTTATCCATTGTAGAGATAACACCCTGCATAACATCGCCGCAGCGGTTGGCCGTTTGCGCGGTGCTATCAGAGAGCTCATCCGCCAGTTGTGTATTACTGGCATTTTGATGAACGGTCGCATTTAACTGTTCCATCGCCGCCGAACTCTCTTCCAGCGCAGCGGCCTGTTGCGTCACGCGAGATGAAAGTTCCATATTACTGTCTGCCAGGCTGACAGCGTTATTCGCCACCACTACGCTACTGCTTCTGACGGTGATCAGGATGGCTGAGATTTTATCGACGAACAGGTTAAACGCTTCGGCGATAGCGGAAATCTCATCTTTGCCACGCACATCCAGGCGACGGGTAAGATCGCCTTCTCCCTGCGCAATGTCATCGAGAGCCTGACGGGTATCATCGAGACGTGAAATCAGTCGGCGAACCACCAGCCAGGATCCCACCAGCAACAGGGTCATGATCGGGATCAACACTTCCAGCACGTCCTGCATCATCACTTTGGCAAGGCCGACGATACGCGATTCAGGCGTCGCAAGACCAACAACCCAACCGGTATCCGCCATCGGGAACAGCATCACTCGTGAAGCCGAATTCAGGACGTTATCATTTGCAAGCGTAATCGTTTTCACCCCGTCCGCTGGGCGCAGAGATTTCAGACCATTTTCCACCGGGATAAGCCATTGCGCGCTTTGCGCCAGATCGTTAATGGTTTTATATTTCGCCAGATCGGCCTGCGGGAAATAGAGGATTTGTCCCTGCTTGTCCACCACAAACGCGTAACCACCGGTGCTGTTTCCCTGCTGCTGCATGAAAGTGGCGACGTTATCCAGGCGAATATCGGTGGTGGCGACACCGGCAAACTTGCCCGCCAGTTGATAAGGTACGCTGCACGTCACCATGTTGACGCCTGAACTGGCGTCCTGGTAGACATCAGACCATAAGCAACTGTTTTGTGAATGTCCTTTAGCATGCTGATACCAGTTTTCATTGTGGTATCCGCTTGACCCTTCGACGTTATAGTCGTTGGAATACACCAGTTTACCTTCAGCATTACGCGCCCAGAAAAAGCTTCTTTTCTCCACACCTGCGGTGAAAGCGTCTGGTTCTGGCCAGATGCCGCCGCCGGTAATAATCGAATCTTTATCTTCACCAATCAGATGCGGAACAACACTTTGATAAAGAGATTCATCATTTGGCAGCACCTCAGCCAGTCGTGACAAGCTAACGGTCTCACCTTCAATTCGGGACAATACGGTACTCAACTGGCGGGTTAAACCTTGCCCTGTTTCTTCGATCAGGGCGGTGTTGATTTCAACGACGCGCGGTTGGCCACGCCAGAGCATAATCACCACAATAACAAGGGTCGTGACTGCAAGCAGCAGAATGCCGCCGATGGTTAAACGCGTTGAAATACGAGTAGGATACCAGGCCATACAAACTCCTTCTGCAAAAGGCTAACTTTTATCCAGTATCGGCACAGGCGTTTATATCTTTATAAAGTTTTCTTAAGTATCACAAAATAAATAGGTGACATTGTCACAAATAGCAAAACCCAGCACTTTGGCTGGGTTTTAATAATGACTTAATCTTATTTGGATAATTCTTTTTTGATTTCGTCTTTTATTTTGCTTAATTCGCTCTGCGGATGTTTTTTACAAAGTTCAACGGTCAGAGGAACCGCAGTCGTCACGGTTTCGTTATAGTCTACGTAATCGCCACCCTTGAAATCTTCGTCTTCATTGAGCACCCAGAAAGCCACCGGGGCCATAGTTTGCGGGTTCAAATCAATAAACTCCTGGCAATTCATGCCTTTTGGAGTCACTTCAGTTTTAGCGTTATCAGTTGCTGCATTGACGCTGACACTGGTTAACAGCGCTGCGACCAGAATACCTGCTGTAGAAAGGGAGAATTTATTCATTGTAGTACTCCATTTATAATATAAATAATATCTACACTTGCGCTTCAAACCGTTAATGTAGTTCGCAAAAAATAATACCCCTAACGTCATAAGAATAAAGATTGCCACCATTGATATGGCTGAAATTTATATTTCACATTACTGATTCTGATGTCTGGGCGTAAAACGTGGCCACAATGTGATCGTTCCGACGAAATCAGCAGATTCATACCCCTCTTCCCCTGTCGCTGCACCAAAACTGAACTACGCTGCACAAATGTTGATCATTGGTTAACGGATATGGGCTGATTTTTAACAAAAATGGTCAGCGTGCCGCTGTTACCAACATGGCACGCGTCCTGCATTGTTAATTTGCTAACAGTGAACCGTACTCTGACAAACAATTAACAGCGAGAAGGTAATGACAGCGAAACCGGAGTTATTTACCCGCATAGAGCAGACCTTTAGCCAACTGACGCCCAGCGAAAAGCGCGTGGCCGGGTGGCTGTTAGCCCATGCTGTGCAGATCCCTTTTGAAACCGCGGATGGTATTGCTAAAGCGACTGGTACCAGCGGCATTACCGTTGGACGCTATCTGCGTAAACTGGGCTTTCGCAATCTGGAAGATGCAAAAGCCAGCCTGCGGGAGCTACCCGTCGTCACCTATCAACCCTGGGGGATGAACGAGCGGCTGGACTCCTGGCACCAACAACAAAGCCTGCCAGATCGCGTGCAGCAGTCGCTGTTGCTGGAAATCGACGCCATTACCTATGTCTATCAACTCGCGCAAGGCGAAACGTTTTTACGCATAGCGCAGCGGCTGGCGCATGCGGAAGCCGTGTATATCCTTGGGATCCAGTCCACCCGCGGGATCGCTAACGCCTTTTTCAGTCACCTGGAATACCTGCGGCCTAAAGTCAGCTACTCCGAAGGTCTTTCCGGCAGTTGGGTCGAGTCGCTGAATTCAGGATTCACCCAGCCTTACGTGGTGATCACCGATATGCGCGCCTATTCCGCTATCTCGCGACAATATTGCCGCGTTGCCACAGAACGCTGCATTCCGCTGGCGTTAATCACCGATGTGTGGTGCCCGTGGGCCAGAGACTATTCCATTGACTTACTTCAGGTGAAAACTGACACCGGACATTTCTGGGACTCACTGGCTCCGGTGAGCTGTCTGTTCAACTTATTACTCTCTGCGGTGGTGGCACAACTGGGTGACTCCCTCGCAGAACGCCTGCAAACCAATCGCCAGTTACAACAACAATTTGGTCAATTCGAACAATAAACAGGAAACGTGCTATGTCAGAAACCCCAGAACTGGTCGATCTGTCGGTGATATTCCCGTCGCTACATATCGATCTTAAATACGCTACGGCAGACAACATTACCGGTGCCCCTATCTACCGGGAAGCTCGTTGCCTGTTGCACACCGAGGCGGTCACTGCGCTGGCGAAAAGCATCAGTATTGCGCAACTGGCGGGCCTGAAACTTGTGGTATACGACGCGTATCGCCCGCAGCAGGCGCAGGCGGTGCTGTGGAATGCGTGTCCGGATCCTCAGTATGTTGTCGATGTGGCGATAGGATCCAATCACAGCCGCGGGACGGCCATTGACGTTACGCTAATGGACGATCGTGGCAATCTTCTCGATATGGGCGCCGGCTTTGATGAGATGCACGACCGTTCCCATGCCTGGCACCCTTCTGTTCCTCCGGCCGCGCAGCGCAACCGCCTGCTGCTCAATGCCATTATGTTCGGCGGCGGTTTTGTCGGTATCACCAGCGAGTGGTGGCATTTTGAATTACCTGATGCCGCCCGCTATCCGCTGCTTGACGATCAGATAGATTGTTACACTGTCACACCCATAACAACACAACATTCCCTTTAATTCTGGAGCCTGGTTATGAAGACTACACTTGCGTTAAACGCGTTTTTTCGCCCCGCTCTGATAGCCGTTGCGCTGGCGTTTGCCCTGCCCGCTGCGCAGGCCGCCGTTCCCAAAGATATGCTGGTGATCGGCAAAGCTGCCGATCCGCAGACGCTCGATCCCGCCGTGACCATCGATAACAACGACTGGACGGTCACCTATCCCTCTTATCAGCGGCTGGTTCAGTACAAAACGGATGGCGGTAAAGGCTCCACGGAAGTTGAAGGCGATTTGGCCAGCGGCTGGAAGGCCTCTGACGACCAGAAAGAGTGGACGTTTATCCTGAAAAACGATGCCAAATTCGCCGACGGAACGCCGGTGACGGCTGATGCGGTAAAGCAATCTTTTGAACGCCTGCTCAAAATCGGCCAGGGGCCTGCAGAAGCGTTCCCAAAAGATCTGAAGGTCGAGGCTATCGATAGCAATACGGTGAAGTTTACCCTCAGCCAGCCATTTGCGCCGTTCCTGTATACGCTGGCCAATGACGGGGCTTCAATTATTAACCCGGCCGTCTTAAAAGATCATGCCGCAGACGATGCCCGCGGATTCCTAGCGCAGAACACGGCAGGCTCCGGTCCCTTCATGCTCAAAAGCTGGCAAAAGGGACAGCAGTTGGTGCTGGTTCCTAACCCATATTATGCCGGTGCAAAACCGGCGTTTAAGCGGGTTTCGGTAAAAATCATCGGTGAAAGCGCCTCTCGCCGTCTGCAATTGTCGCGGGGTGATATCGACATTGCCGATGCGCTTCCGGTTGACCAGCTTGCCGCCTTAAAACAGGAAGGCAAAGTTAACGTGGCGGATTATCCCTCGTTGCGCGTGACCTATCTGTATCTGAATAACAGTAAAGCGCCGCTCAATCAGGTGGATTTACGCCGCGCCATCTCGTGGGCCACCGATTATAAAGGCATGGTAAACGGGATCCTGAGCGGCAACGGTAAGCAAATGCGGGGTCCGATCCCTGAAGGCATGTGGGGTTTTGACGACAAGGCCATGCAGTACAGTTTCGATGAAGCCAAAGCGAAAGCGGCGTGGGACAACGTTGCCACCAAACCTGACAGCCTGAGCTTCCTGTACTCGGATAATGACCCTAACTGGGAACCTATCGCGCTCGCGACCCAGGCAAGCCTTGGCAAACTGGGCATTAAGGTCAAGCTGGAAAAACTGGCGAACGCCACCATGCGTGACCGCGTGGGCAAAGGAGATTACGACATTGCCATTGGCAACTGGAGCCCAGATTTCGCCGATCCGTACATGTTTATGAACTACTGGTTTGAGTCAGATAAGAAAGGCTTGCCGGGTAACCGTTCGTTCTATGAAAACGGTGAGGTCGATAAGCTGCTGCGTAGCGCGCTGGCCACGACCGATCAGGTTGCCAGAACCAATGACTACCAGCAGGCGCAAACTATCGTGATTGATGAAGCCGCCTACGTCTATTTATTCCAGAAAAACTATCAGTTGGCGATGAACAAAGACGTCAAAGGATTTGTATTCAACCCCATGCTGGAACAGGTCTTCAATATCTCCACCATGAGTAAATAAGCCACGTTAATGCGGAGCCGCTCTGGCTCCGCAAGGGGAAGCTAATGACGTTCTGGAGCATTTTACGCCAGCGATGCTGGGGACTTATTCTGGTGGTTATCGGTGTTTGCGTAATCACTTTTATTATTTCGCACCTGATACCTGGCGACCCCGCGCGGCTATTGGCGGGCGATCGCGCCAGTGATGAAATTGTCGAAAATATTCGCCAACAGTTGGGGCTGAACCAGCCGCTGTATGTCCAGTTTTTTCGCTATGTCAGCGACATTTTTCACGGCGATTTAGGCACCTCTATTCGCACCGGACGTCCGGTGCTGGATGAGCTGCGCATCTTCTTCCCCGCCACCCTTGAGCTGGCTTTCTGCTCCTTGTTGCTGGCGCTGGTTATCGGTATTCCTTTGGGCATTTTATCTGCGGTCTGGCGCAACCGCTGGCTTGATCACCTCGTTCGCCTGATGGCGATCACCGGTATCTCCACGCCAGCATTCTGGCTGGGGCTGGGGGTGATTGTGCTGTTTTATGGTCATCTGCAAATTTTACCCGGCGGTGGACGTTTAGATGACTGGCTGGATCCGCCAACTCACGTCACCGGGTTCTATCTGATTGATGCACTGCTGGAAGGCAATGGCGAAGTCTTTTTCAATGCGCTTCAGCACCTGATCCTGCCATCACTGACGCTGGCCTTTGTGCACCTGGGGATCGTTGCCCGCCAGATTCGCTCCGCCATGCTGGAGCAACTGAGTGAAGATTACATTCGCACCGCTCGTGCCAGCGGGTTGCCGGGCTGGTACATCGTGTTGTGTTACGCGTTGCCAAATGCGCTTATCCCCTCGATAACCGTTCTCGGCCTGGCATTGGGCGATCTGCTCTACGGTGCGGTGCTGACTGAAACGGTCTTCGCCTGGCCGGGAATGGGTGCCTGGGTGGTGACGTCGATTCAGGCGCTCGACTTCCCGGCGGTAATGGGATTTGCCGTGGTGGTCTCTTTCGCCTATGTGCTGGTTAACCTGGTGGTGGATTTACTCTACTTGTGGATCGATCCACGAATTGGACGCGGAGACGCACAATGATGCTCACACAAGAAACGCCAGCCGCGCCTCAGACAACACGCCGTCGCACGGACTGGGCTAAACTGTTCTGGATGATGAAAAGCAGCCCGCTGACGCTGGTTGGCGGGGTCATCATTGTGTTGATACTGCTGCTGATGGTGCTGTCGCCGTGGATAACCCCTCACGACCCTAATGCCATCAATTTGAGTGCGCGCCTGCTGCCCCCGTCAGCCGCTCACTGGTTTGGTACCGATGAAGTCGGCCGCGATCTGTTCAGCCGCGTTCTGGTGGGTAGCCAACAATCGGTCGTTGCGGGGCTGGTCGTGGTGGGTATCGCCGGGGGATTGGGTTCGCTGCTGGGCTGTTTGTCTGGCGTCATGGGCGGACGCGCCGATGCAATTATTATGCGAATAATGGACATTATGCTGTCCATTCCCTCGCTGGTGCTGACGATGGCGCTGGCCGCCGCGTTGGGTCCAAGCCTGTTTAACGCCATGCTGGCGATTGCTATCGTACGTATTCCGTTTTATGTGCGCCTCGCACGCGGTCAAACGTTAGTAGTGCGCCAGTTTACCTATGTGCAGGCGGCGCGGACCTACGGCGCATCACGCTGGCATCTGATTAGCTGGCACATTTTACGTAACTCTCTGCCCCCGCTAATTGTGCAAGCGTCGCTGGATATCGGCAGTGCGATCCTGATGGCCGCCACGCTCGGATTTATCGGTCTGGGCGCACAGCAGCCCAGCGCTGAATGGGGAGCGATGGTCGCAATAGGCCGTAACTATGTGCTTGATCAGTGGTGGTATTGCGCTTTCCCCGGCGCCGCCATTCTGATTACCGCCGTGGGCTTTAATCTCTTTGGCGATGGTATTCGCGATCTGCTTGACCCGAAAGCCGGAGGAAAACAGTCATGACACAACCCGTGCTGGAAATCGAAGATTTGCATTTGAGTTTTCCCGGCTATAAAGCTGACGTGCATGCGCTTAACCATGTATCGCTGCATATTAACCGCGGAGAAATCGTTGGGGTGGTTGGTGAGTCCGGTTCCGGTAAGTCCGTGACGGCCATGCTCACCATGCGTCTGCTGCCGGAAGGCAGTTATCATATCCACCAGGGACGCGTTTCGCTGCTGGGGGAAGATGTGCTCAATGCCAGCGAGAAGCAAATGCGCCAATGGCGCGGCGCACGCGTAGCGATGATCTTTCAGGAACCCATGACGGCGCTGAATCCGACCCGACGCATCGGTCAGCAAATGGTGGAGGTTATCCGCCATCATCAGGCGTTAAGCCGCACGGATGCCCGTCAGAAAGCCATCGCTTTACTCCAGGAGATGCAAATCCCGGATGCGGCGGAAGTCATGAAGCGTTTCCCGTTTGAGCTTTCCGGCGGGATGCGCCAGCGCGTAATGATAGCGCTGGCCTTTTCATGTGAACCGGAGCTTATTATTGCCGATGAACCGACCACCGCTCTGGACGTCACGGTGCAACTGCAGGTGCTGCGTTTGCTGAAGTTAAAAGCGCGAGCCAGCGGGACAGCCGTGTTATTTATCAGCCATGATATGGCGGTGGTTTCACAGTTATGCGACCGGTTGTACGTCATGTATGCCGGAAGCGTGATTGAGAGTGGCCCAACGCAAACCGTTATTCAACGCCCGATGCATCCCTATTCCATTGGTCTGCTGAAATGCGCGCCGGAACACGGCGAGCCGCGCGCATTGCTGCCCGCCATTCCCGGCACCGTGCCGAACTTAACCTGCTTACCGACGGGATGCGCGTTTCGCGAGCGCTGCTTTGCCGCTGGCCCCCGTTGTGAAGAAACACCTGCGTTACGCAGTCAGGGAGGCGGGGATCAACAATCTGCCTGCTGGTATCCGCAACTGGAGACAACACATGTCTGATTTTTTACTGGCGCTGCAGAATGTTCATGTCAACTTCCCTGCGCGTAAAAACTGGCTCGGCAAGGTAACGGAACGGGTGCATGCGCTCAATGGTCTGGATTTAGAGATCCGTCAGGGGGAAACGCTGGGGATTGTTGGCGAGTCCGGCTGTGGAAAAAGTACGCTGGCGCAACTGCTGATGGGGATGCTGAAACCCAGTCAGGGCAACTATGCACGCCGTGGTGACAAGCAGCATACCGGTATGCAAATGGTCTTTCAGGATCCCCTTTCATCGCTGGATCCGCGCTTACCGGTATGGCGGATTATCACCGAACCGGTGTGGATCCAAAAACGTCCTGCAGAACGTGAGCGCCGTATGCTTGCTGAAGATTTGGCGCGACAAGTGGGAATTCGTCCTGAATATCTCGACCGCCTGCCGCATGCGTTTTCCGGTGGACAGCGCCAGCGTATTGCCATCGCCCGGGCGTTGTCATCAGAGCCGGACGTGATTGTGCTTGATGAACCTACTTCGGCGCTGGATATCTCCGTGCAAGCACAAATTCTCAATCTGCTGGTGTCATTGCAGGCGCGCAGAAACCTGACCTACGTGCTGATCTCGCACAACGTGTCGGTGGTCCGCCATATGAGCGACCGCGTGGCGGTGATGTACCTCGGGCAAATTGTTGAGCTGGGCGATGCGCAGCAGGTACTCACGCAGCCCGCCCATCCCTACACGCGGTTATTGCTGGATTCGGTCCCTAAAACGGGAGCACCGCTGGCGGAGGATTTGGTGTTACGGAAAACCGAACTACCGGGGAACCGAACGCTGCCCCAGGGTTGTTTTTTCCGTGACAGATGCCCACTGGCGACCAGCGGCTGTGAGAAGAAACAGGCATTGCTGAAAAGTGATAGCGGTGGTGAAGTTCGCTGCTGGCGGGCGGTTGCATGAGCTGAGCGGTTGGCGTATTGCGTGAGAGTCAGGTGCAATACGCCTTTTTCAGTGAATCCACCAGCACTTCAGAAGCGGTAGATAACTTATGATGCGCCGAACGCAAAACGCCGATCCGACGCTGGATCACCGGCGTATCCAGATCGATACAGGTTGCGCCCAGCTCTGTCATTTGCGTACGGCACAATGCGGGCACGGCGCTGCCGCCCAGTCCGCTCGCCACCAGGCGACCAACCGTCACCAGTTGATGGCTCTCCAGCGCCACTTCCAGCGTATGCCCACTTTGCACCAGCTGTTCTTCCAGCATCAGGCGCACGGCGGAAGGACGTTGCAGAGTGATAAAATCCAGCGTCAGTAATTCGCGCCACGCAATACGATCCCGGCCCGCCAGTTTGCATGTCGGCGGAACAATCGCGATAAAACGATCCACGCCGAGCGGGGTGAAATGCAGATGCCCTGAAGAGTCCGGCTCAAAGGCAATGCCCATCTCCACCCGCCCTTCACTGACCATCTCAATCACTTGTTCGTTAATCACGTCATGTACCGTTACGTTGATCCCGGAGTAGGAATCACGAAACGTTTTCAGTACCGATGGAAGGACGTTAGCGGCGAATGAGGGCATGGCGGCAATAGAAATTTTCCCGCGCTGCAGCGTAAAGCGCTGACGCATTGCCTCTTCCGTATTCTCCCAGTCCGCCAGCAGCTGTCGCCCCATGTTGAGCAGCGTTTCTCCCTCCTGCGTCAGGGTCACTTTGCGGGTGGTTCTCAACAGTAACGCCCCGCCCAGTGAATCCTCCAGTCCTTTAATCGCCAGGCTTAAAGCGGGTTGCGACATATTCAGTCTTTCACTGGCATGAGCAAAATTCAGAGTGTGAGCTACCGCTAAAAACGCGCGTAACTGTTTGATGCTCATTCCCATTTCGCATTCCTTTAACTTGTTGAATACCTTTAATTAACATTAAATTGATAAAAAAACCCAATTAGTGAGTCACAAATTTAAAATTAACAAATCATTTTTCACCCCCAATGATGTCGGCAAGGACAACAGGAGGGGCAAGTGTATGGCTGGACTGGATAAACGGGTTGCCACCTATCAAGAGGCGCTGGAAGGACTGACCGATAACATGACGCTGCTGGCGGGCGGTTTTGGCTTATGCGGGATCCCTGAGAACCTGATTGCCGAAGTACGCCGTCGGGAGGTTCAGGGGCTTACGGTTGTGTCAAACAACTGCGGCGTGGATGGTTTTGGCCTTGGCGTTCTGCTGGAAACGCGCCAGGTACGCAAAGTGGTCGCATCTTATGTAGGTGAAAACGCCCTGTTTGAGCAGCAGGTTCTCAGCGGTGAACTGGAAGCTATCCTGACGCCGCAAGGCACGCTGGCTGAGCAACTGCGCGCGGGCGGCGCTGGGATCCCGGCATTCTTTACCGCGACCGGATACGGAACCCCGGTCGCGCAAGGGAAAGAGGTTCGCGAGTTTGCCGGACGCCCTTACATCTTAGAGCAGGCGATAACCGGTGATTTTGCGTTGGTTAAAGGCTGGAAAGCCGACTGGTACGGCAACGTTATTTATCGCCACACCGCACAGAATTTTAATCCGCTGATGGCTGCCGCTGGGCGTATTACCGTCGTGGAAGTTGAAGAAATTGTCCCTCCCGGAGAGCTGGACCCCGCCGCAATTCACACCCCCGGAATTTACGTTAACCGCATTATCCAGGGGCAGTTTGAAAAACGTATTGAACAACGCACCCTGCGCCAGAAAGGAGCCTGACCATGTTAACGCGTGAACAAATGGCGATGCGTGTCGCCCGCGAACTGCGAGACGGTTATTACGTCAACCTCGGGATTGGTATTCCTACTCTGGTGGCGAACTACATTCCTGAAGGCATGGACGTAATGCTGCAATCGGAAAACGGCTTGCTGGGTATGGGCCCGTTTCCCACTGAAGATGAAATTGATGCTGACATGATCAACGCCGGGAAACAGACCGTGACGGCGCGCAAAGGCGCGGCAATCTTCGACTCGGCGCAATCCTTCGCCATGATCCGCGGCGGTCACGTCGACCTGACGGTGCTCGGCGCGTTTGAAGTGGATGTTAACGGCAATATCGCCTCATGGATGATCCCCGGAAAAATGGTGAAAGGCATGGGCGGCGCGATGGATTTGGTTGCCGGAGCCGACAACATCATCGTGGTGATGACGCATGCCTCTAAAAGCGGCGAGTCGAAACTGCTTCCCGCCTGCACCCTGCCGCTGACCGGCGTGGCCTGTATTAAACGTGTGCTTACCGATCTGGCGCTGCTGGAGATTTCCGACGGGGCGTTCATTCTGCGCGAGCGAGCGCCGGGCATCAGCGTGGATGAGATAGTCGCCAGAACCGCCGGCAAGCTGATCGTTCCCGAAAATGTCCCCGAAATGCACTTTAGCTGAGGAGCTGACCATGCAGGATGTTGTTATTGTCGCGGCAACGCGCACCCCAATTGGCAGTTTTCATGGCGCGCTGGCGCCGCTTTCCGCGGTTGAACTAGGTTCAGTGGTGATCCGTTCGCTGCTGGAAAAAACCGCCGTGGCACCTGAGCAAATTGATGAAGTGATCTTCGGCCAGGTTCTGACGGCAGGCTGCGGCCAGAACCCTGCCAGGCAAACGGCGTTACGCGCAGGACTGCCGGTCACCACGCCCGCGTTAACCCTCAATCTGGTGTGCGGCTCGGGCATGAAGGCGGTGCATCAGGCGGTCCAGGCGATTCGCTGCGGCGATGCGCAAATTGTGATTGCCGGTGGGCAGGAGAGCATGAGCAATGCGCCCTATTTCCTCGACGGCGCCCGGGCGGGACTGCGGCTCGGTCATGCCAGCATGAAAGACAGCGTGGTGCATGACGGTCTGTGGGATGCGTTTAACGACTATCACATGGGGATTACCGCGGAAAATCTGGCGGATAAGTTCGTGATCGGTCGCGAGCAGCAGGACGCCTTTGCCCTGCGCTCACAGCAAAAAGCGGCCGCCGCCATTGAAGCCGGTCGTTTTAGCGCGGAAATCACGCCAGTCAGCGTCCCGCAGGGCAAAAAACCGCCGCGTGTCGTGGATCGTGACGAACAGCCTCGTCCGGATACGCAGGCCGAAAAGCTGGCGCAGCTCAAACCAGCATTTCGCCCAGGTAACGGCACGGTGACCGCCGGGAATGCCTCTTCAATCAACGATGGCGCCGCCGCGGTGATGTTGATGAGCGCCGCCAAAGCAGCAGAACTCAATCTGCCGGTTCTTGCCAGAGTGGCAGGTTACGCCGTCTCCGGCGTCGACCCTGCGATTATGGGCATTGGGCCGGTAGAGGCATCACTTCAGTGCCTGAAGCGAGCTGGCTGGACGTTGAATGATGTCGATCTCATTGAAGCCAACGAAGCCTTTGCCGCGCAAGCGCTGGCGGTTGGCGAATCCCTGAACTGGGACAGCAATCGGGTGAACGTAAACGGCGGCGCGATTGCGCTGGGCCATCCCATTGGGGCGTCAGGTTGCCGAATTCTGGTGACTTTGCTGCACGAAATGGCCCGCCGTAACGCCGCCAAAGGGCTGGCTACGCTGTGCGTAGGCGGCGGTCAGGGGGTGGCGCTGGCGGTTGAGCGCCCGCAGGAGGTATCTCATGAAAAGTAAGCATATCTGCGTACTGGGCGCGGGGTTAATGGGTGTCGGTATTGCCACCCACTTCGTCCGTTATGGTCACGATGTCTGGCTGTACGACACCGATAGCAACCGTATTGCAGACATTGGCGCAGTTGCCAGCGGTATTCTGGATGAACTGATTGCCACCGAACAGTTTCCTAAAAACGACAAAGAACAGGCTGTGAGTCGTCTGCATGGCACTACCTCGCTGCACGATATTGCCGCGTGCGGGTTACTGATCGAAGCCATCCCAGAGCGACTCGAACTCAAGCACGCGTTGTATGCACAACTGGAAGCACTGATCGCGCCTGAGGCCGTCATTGCCAGTAACACCAGCGGCCTGCCGCCGGATGCGCTGGCAGAAAAGCTCGCCCATCCTGAGCGGTTGTTAATCGCCCATTTCTGGCACCCGCCGCATTTTATTCCACTGGTTGAGATTGTACCCGGCACGGCCACGAAGCCGGAATATCTGCAGGAGCTGCAACAACTGCTGCTTTCGATGCAGCTGGAAGCCGTTGTGCTCGACCGCGCCGCGCCGGGGTTTGTCGGTAATCGCCTGCAGTTTGCTCTGCTGCGTGAAGCGTTGCATATCGTAAAAAGCGGGATCGCCAGCGCAGAGGTGGTGGATCAGGTAATGCGCGCCTCGCTCGGTCGTCGCTATGCGATGGTCGGTCCGCTGGAGGCGGCGGATATGACCGGACTTTCTACGGTACAGGACATTTGTCGGCATCTGCTACCGGAGCTGGCAACCGGGAGCGACATGATGTCTCTGGTCGCTGACAAGGTGGCTAACGGTGATACCGGTTTGCGCAGCGGCCAGGGATTTTATCGCTGGGATGATTCGCGCAAGGAATATATCCAGCAACGCAGAGAGCATCAACTGCGCTTTGCCCTGAAACCGTAACTTCTCTTTCTGTACCCCCACTATAACAATGATATTGAGGAGTCATGATGAGTGTATTAATCGCCCTGGCAGCGTTGGGCCTGCTGATGCTGGCAGCCTATCGCGGATATAGCGTCATCCTGTTTGCCCCCATCGCGGCATTAGGTGCTGTATTGCTCACCGAACCCAGCGCCGTCGGCCCTGCCTTCACCGGCCTGTTTATGGAAAAAATGGTCGGTTTTGTGAAGCTTTACTTCCCGGTGTTCTTACTGGGCGCTGTGTTTGGCAAGTTAATCGAGTTATCGGGTTTTTCTCGCTCCATCGTTGCCGCCGCCATCAACATTCTCGGGCGTCGTCACGCCATCCCTGTGATTGTGCTGGTGTGTGCACTGTTGACCTACGGCGGCGTATCGTTGTTCGTGGTGGCATTTGCGGTGTATCCGTTTGCGGCGGAGCTGTTCCGTCAGAGTAATATTCCGAAGCGCCTGATCCCAGCCACCGTTGCGCTGGGCGCGTTTTCCTTCACCATGGACGCTCTGCCAGGCACGCCGCAGATCCAGAACATTATTCCGACCAGCTTCTTTGGAACTAATGCCTGGGCCGCGCCCTGGCTGGGTTTGATCGGCTCTCTGTTTATCATCGTTGTCGGTCTGGTTTATCTCGAGCGCCAGCGTCGTAAAGCGCAGGCAAAGAATGAAGGGTACGGCACTGAACTGTTAAACGAGCCGGAAACGCCGGATAACATTAACCTGCCGAACCCGATAATTGCTATCTCTCCGCTGATCCTGGTTGGCGTTTTTAACCTACTATTTACCCACTGGATCCCGCAATGGTATGGCGCTACGCATCAACTGGAACTTCCGGGCCTTGCCAAACCGATTACCACCGAAGTCGGTAAAATCACCGCTATCTGGGCGGTAGAAGCGGCGCTGATTTCTGGGATCCTGCTGGTGGTGCTCTTCGGCTATCGCAACATTAAAGGTCGCCTGGCGGAAGGAAGCCGAACGGCGGTTGGCGGTGCGATCCTCGCGGCCATGAACACCGCATCAGAATACGGTTTTGGCGCAGTGATCGCCGCCCTGCCAGGTTTCCTCGTGCTGTCAAAAGCGCTGGCGGCCATTCCCGACCCGCTGCTCAATGAGGCTATCAGTATCACTACGCTTGCCGGGATCACCGGTTCAGCGTCTGGCGGGATGAGTATTGCCCTCGCCGCCATGTCTGACACTTTTATTGCCGCCGCCCATGCCGCCAATATTCCCCTCGAGGTCTTCCACCGCGTGGCGTCAATGGCCAGTGGTGGTATGGATACCCTGCCACATAACGGTGCGGTCATTACCCTGCTGGCCATAACCGGTCTTAGCCATCGTCAGGCGTACGGCGGGATATTCGCCATTACCGTAATTAAAAGTCTGGCCGTGCTGTTTGTTATCGGCGTCTTCTACACCACCGGAATTGTTTAAGGAGAATCATCATGAACTTAACGGGAAAAACCGCTCTGGTTACCGGCTCTACCAGCGGCATTGGATTAGGCATCGCACAGGTGCTGGCGCAAGCGGGCGCTACCCTGATCCTTAACGGATTTGGTGATGTGGAAGCCGCCAAAGATGCCATTGCGCAGTATGGCAAAACGCCAGGCTATCATGGCGCGGACCTGAGCGATGAAGCGCAAATTGCCGACATGATGCGCTATGCCGATAGCGAATTTGGCGGGGTGGATATTCTGGTCAACAATGCCGGGATCCAGCATGTTTCACCGGTGGAGACCTTCCCGGTTGATAAATGGAACGCGATTATCGCCATTAACCTCTCTTCTGTCTTTCATACCACGCGCCTGGCGCTTCCCGGCATGCGTGCGCGTAACTGGGGACGCATCATCAATATCGCTTCTGTTCATGGCCTGGTGGCTTCAAAAGAGAAATCCGCCTATGTGGCGGCGAAGCACGGCGTGGTGGGATTAACCAAAACCATTGCGCTGGAGACCGCGCAGACGGGTATCACCTGCAATGCGCTGTGCCCCGGTTGGGTGCTTACGCCGTTGGTCCAGCAGCAAATCGATAAACGTATTGCCGAAGGCGCTGAGCCTGACGCCGCGCGTGACGCCCTGCTGGCGGAAAAACAGCCGTCGCGCGAATTCGTCACGCCGCAACAGTTGGGTGAGCTTGCGCTATTTTTGTGCTCAGACGGGGCGTCGCAGGTGCGTGGTGTGGCGTGGAATATGGATGGCGGCTGGGTGGCACAATAAAGATATCTGGTGCCGGATAAGACCCCGTCGCATCCGGCACACCTTCTTTACGATTTTAACTGATAATCCAGCGTAATTTCCGCGTTCAGTACCTGTGATACCGGGCAGCCGGCTTTTGCTTTCTGGATGATGCCGTCAAACGTGGCGGCATCTATCCCCGGGACGCTCACCTGACTGTGTAGCGCGACTTTGGTGATGGCAAATCCGGCATCCACTTTATCCAGAGAAACATCGGCAGTGGTATCAATGGCATCTGGGGTAAAACCCGCTTCGCCCAGCATGAGCGAAAGCGCCATTGAGAAGCAGGCTGCATGCGCCGCGCCAATCAACTCTTCAGGATTGGTGCCTTTCGCCCCTTCAAATCGGGTATTAAACCCATACGGTTGCTGATTCAACACCCCACTTTCGGTCGACACGGTACCTTTACCGCGCTTAATGTCGCCTTCCCAGTGTGCCTGACCTTTCTTATGGATAGTCATTACCGCTCTCCTGTGTTGTCGTTGGAGTTACAAGTATAGGACGGCTGAGAAAAAGCATGGCACATACTGGATAGTTCTCATTTGCCGCTTAAGCATTGACCTTTCAGCTGAAATGACCGACCATCCAGAAAGCCGCTATTTTCAACATCGGCTTTCTATCAGGTTGTATTTCGTCCGTTCTCATACGGACTCGCCCTTGAAACCAGTAACAGGATTAAGGAGTTAGAATGAAATCGAACCGTCAGGCCCGTCATATTCTCGGACTGGACCACAAAATCTCAAATCAACGCAAAGTCGTGACCGAAGGTGACAAAACCAACGTGGTCAATAATCCTACCGGAAGAAAGCGCCGCGCTGACGGCAAATAGCCTTTCGCACGTCTGACTGAATAACGAGATAAACACCATTGCAACCGCAGTGGTGTTTTTGCTTATAAAACCCCTTAACCCATTCACAATGCTTTATACTTCGGCCGTTTCCCTGGCTGACAGGCCACATACGATCATAAAGAGTGCCAGGGACGGTTATTCAAAAAAGAGTGAGTGACATGGAAAACGAAACTAAAAAACTGCGTTCCCTTTACATCCCCTACGCTGGCCCGGTTCTGCTGGAATTCCCTTTACTGAATAAAGGGAGTGCTTTCAGTGCGGAAGAACGCCGTAACTTCAACCTGCTGGGGTTACTGCCGGAAGTGGTCGAGACGATTGAAGAACAGGCTGAACGCGCCTGGATCCAATATCAGGGATTCAAAACCGAAATCGATAAACATATTTACCTGCGCAACATCCAGGACACCAACGAAACCCTGTTTTACCGGCTAGTGCATAATCACCTTGATGAGATGATGCCAGTTATCTATACCCCAACGGTCGGCGCGGCCTGTGAGCGTTTCTCCGAGATTTATCGTCGCGCGCGCGGCGTGTTTATCTCTTATCAGAACCGCCACAATATGGACGATATCCTGCAAAACGTTCCTAACCACAATATCAAGGTCATCGTTGTCACCGATGGGGAACGTATTTTGGGGCTTGGCGATCAGGGGATCGGCGGGATGGGTATTCCAATCGGTAAACTGTCGCTGTATACCGCGTGTGGTGGGATCAGCCCGGCCTACACCCTGCCGGTGGTACTGGACGTCGGAACCAACAACCAGCAACTGCTCAACGATCCGCTGTATATGGGCTGGCGTAATCCGCGTATCACCGATGATGAATACTACGAATTTGTCGATGAATTCATCCAGGCTGTGAAGCATCGCTGGCCGGACGTGCTGTTGCAGTTTGAAGATTTCGCACAGAAAAACGCCATGCCGCTGTTGACCCGCTATCGCGATGAAATTTGCTCGTTTAACGACGATATTCAGGGTACCGCTGCGGTAACCGTTGGCACGCTGATTGCGGCCAGCCGTGCGGCCGGTAGCCAGTTAAGCGAACAGAACATTGTCTTCCTCGGGGCAGGTTCCGCCGGTTGCGGAATTGCCGAGCAGATCATCGCGCAAATCCAGCGTGAAGGTTTAAGCGAAGAAGCGGCGCGTCAACGCGTGTTTATGGTCGATCGCTTCGGCCTGTTAACCGATAAGATGCCGAACCTGCTCTCTTTCCAGACCAAACTGGTGCAAAAACGCGAAAATCTGCAGCACTGGGATACGCAAGAAGATGTGCTGTCGTTACTCGATGTGGTACGCAACGTTAAGCCGGACATCCTGATTGGTGTTTCCGGACAGACCGGCCTGTTTACCGAAGAGATCATTCGCGAAATGCATAAGCATTGCCCGCGTCCGATCGTCATGCCGCTGTCTAACCCGACTTCCCGCGTAGAAGCCACGCCACAGGATATTATCGCCTGGACCGAGGGTAACGCGCTGGTTGCGACCGGTAGCCCGTTCGCACCGGTACTGTGGAAAGAGAAAATCTATCCCATTGCCCAATGTAACAACGCCTATATCTTCCCGGGTATTGGTCTGGGGGTAATTGCTTCTGGCGCATCCCGTATCACCGATGAAATGCTGATGTCAGCCAGTGAAACGCTGGCGCAGTATTCACCGCTGGTGCTCAACGGCGAAGGACTGGTGTTACCTGAGCTGAAAGATATTCAGACCGTTTCCCGCGCCATCGCGTTTGCCGTCGGTAAAATGGCCCAGCAGCAAGGCGTGGCGGTGAAAACCTCCGCCGAAGCGCTGCAACAGGCGATTGACGATAACTTCTGGCAGGCAGAATACCGCGACTACCGTCGTACCTCTATCTGACGGTTTGCCCGGCGGCACTCTGCTGCCGGGCGCTCAGAACTTGCGCGACTGCGTGACTTACGATTACACTTTCGCTACCGATTAACATTCTGAAAAACAAAAGGAGGATACTTATGCTGTACTGTGAACGTTTTATCGTTTCACATGCTTTTGGCGATCGCCAGTGCTCAAGCGTTATCGGTATCGTGCTGCGATAACTTCGGCTTGAGCGAAGCTAACTTCTAAATCCCCTTCTCTCGGGCTTACCGGGTTATCGTCAGCGATGTTTGACGAGGCATTTTTACGCCTGTAACTCTTGAGTAAGCAACAATGAGCACATTACTAACCGCACAATCCTTACACGTTGATACGGCATTCGGCACGCTATTCGACGATCTTTCCTTTACCCTGAAAAAAGGCGACCGCATCGGGCTTATCGGCTACAACGGCTGCGGCAAAAGCACGCTGTTAAAACTGCTCGACGGCACAATTTCGCCGACCAGTGGGGTTATCGCGCAGGCAAATCACTGCCATCTCGCCCGTGTAGAACAACATCTGCCTGACGAAATACTGCCGCTCACGCTGCAGGAAGCCGTTCTGGCTCAACTGCCCGAGCATGAACGCGCAGGTCAGCAGTGGCGAGTTGAAGCACTGCTCGCCGAAATGGGGTTCACGCCGGAGAATTTATCTCTGACAGCACACACGCTGAGCGGCGGCCAACACACGCGTCTGTTATTGGCGCGGGCGCTGATGCGAAACCCTGACCTGCTGCTGCTGGATGAGCCGGGTAACCACCTGGATCTGCCAACCTTACTGTGGCTGGAACAGTTCTTACAAAACTGGTCTGGCAGTTTTGTGGTGGTATCCCACGACCCGCAGCTGTTAGACGCGGTGACTCACGGAACCTGGATCCTGCGCGATCGAACACTCCATGCCTTCGATCTGCCCTGTAGCGCAGCGCGTCAGGCTCTGGCAGAAAGAGACATCAGCGATGCTCTGCGCCATAAGGCTGAGCAAAAAGAGATAGACCGGGTGACCGCCAGCGCCAAACGGCTGGCTACCTGGGGGCGGGTCTACGACAACGAAGATCTTTCCCGCAAGGCCAAGCAGATGGAAAAGCAGGTACAGCGCCTGAAAGAGGTACAGACTGAAGTGACGTCAGGAAGTCAGTGGACACTAACATTGCAGGGAGATGCCCTGCGTGCGGATCGTTTGCTGGAGATGACTAATCTGTCCGTAGCCCCTGCTCCCGACGCCGATACGCTGTTTTCCATTGCCGGTCTCCGGTTAAAAAGCGGCGATCGCGTGGCGATTGTCGGGCGCAACGGTTGCGGGAAATCATCGTTGTTAAGGCTTATCTGGCAACAGTTTCACTCACAACTGGCATCACCTTCACTGGTGTTGCACCCGCGCGTTACGTTGGGGTATTACGACCAGACGCTGCACCAACTCGCAGATAACGATTCGTTATTTGACGCGCTGGAGCCGTTTGCTCCGCAGCCTGATATCCGCAAAATGGCGCTGATTAGCGCGGGTTTTCCGTGGGTTCGTCACGCGCAGCGGATCAGTTCCCTAAGCGGCGGTGAGCGCTCCCGGCTGCTGTTTGTTGGGCTAACGCTTGCGCGCTACAGCCTGCTGATGCTCGATGAACCGACCAACCATCTGGATCTGGAAGGTAAAGAGGCGTTAGCAGAAACGCTGCAAAGCTATAACGGCGGCGTGTTGTTGGTCAGTCACGACCGTCAGCTTATTAGCCAAAGCTGTAACCGGTTTTGGTTGATCGACAAGGGCGAACTCAGTGAATGGCACGATCTGGACGCGGTCAATGCGCGTATTCGGGAAACATCCTCGGAGATAACCGTTCCAAAAACGGTGGTCGATGCAAGAGCCGAAATAAGCGGTGACAGCGATGGATTGCTGGAACAACTTCTTGAGCTGGAGCAGCGTCTGGCTGACGATCTTGCCCGCAAGCCGAAACATCAAAAGCCGTTGTTACAGGCGCAATGGCGTGAGGAGATTGAGCGCCTGAACTCACAACTGGAGTAAACCGTATTGCCGGATGGCAGGCCTACATCAGCAAAATGCGCGTGTAGGCCCGTCATCCGGCTTATCTTTTGTTATTGCGGTTTTTTCTCTTTCCAGGCATCCCAGGCCTGCTTGATCTCTTGCTTTGCCGTAGCGGCGTCATTGAAACCGTTTAATTCGACCTTCTTGCGCCCTTCCGGCAGATCTTTGTATACGCGGAAGAAAGATTCCAGACGTTGAACTTCAATCTTGGGCAGGTCGCTTAACTCTTTGATGTTGTCATAAGTGGGGTCAATTTTGCTGGCCGGAACGGCGACAATTTTATCGTCCTTTTCACCGCCGTCGATCATCTTCAGTACGCCTATAGCCCGCAGCTTAATCAACGTTCCCGGGGCCAGCGGCGCACGGGTATAAAAGATAACATCCAGCGGATCGCCGTCACCGGCTAAAGACTGGGTTAGTGAACCGTAGTTGGCGGGATAGGCAACCGGCATTGACTGGAAGCGATCGGCCACGATAAAACCGGTTTTGGCGTCGGTTTCATATTTAATCATTCCACCTGCCGGGATTTCGGTTACGGCATAAAACTCTTCCGGGTTATTTTCCGGCTGAGGAAATTCGAGGATGTTCTGCGCCTGAGCGGACGCACAAAGAAACACGCTGACTGCGAGTAATTTTTTCACCAGATGCATTGTCTTTTAACTCTTCTATTATTGGAAAGACAATACCTTACGTTCAGCAGATGACAAAAACATGACATTTTTTTGGCAAAAAAATGGCGCTACTGGTGTAGCGCCATTACGATCAGGGCACGTCAGGAGTTAGTTAACCCCTTCCTCGCTCTCTTTTTTCGCTTCTTGTCGTTCAACTTCGCGATACCAGCGTGGGTGATGTTTCTTCGCCCAGCGGCGGCTCACTTTCCCTTCGACCATGCCTTTAATCGATCCTTTCACCCAGAATGCCATATACATGTGGATGAGGATGGCGTGCATCAGGATAATCCCCGCAGCCGCATGGATAAGCAGGCTATAGCGCACGACCTGCATCGGGAAGAACTGCGCAAAGTACGGACGCCAGATAATGATGCCGGTGATCAGCAGCACGAAAATCATGCTCATGATCGACCAGAACATCATTTTCTGCCCGGCATTGTACTTACCCACGTCCGCCACTTTGTGTTCATTGCCTTTCAGCACTTCCACAATGTTTTTCAGCCACGGGATATCTTTTTTATCCGGGATGTTGTGGTGAACAAAGCGTACAAACATGAACATCAGCGCCACGAAGATCAGCAGTCCGAAGAACGGGTGCAAAATGCGCCCCATCTGCGGCGTACCGAAGGTCTGCGTCAGCCATTGCAGAGTCGGGAAGAAAAACGAAATCCCCGACAACGCCACCAGGAAGAAGCAGATCACCACCGTCCAGTGACAGGCGCGGTCGATAAACTTCGTGCGCACAATCATTTTCGACTTACTCATGATGATCCTCCTCGTCGTCGTCCACTTCCTTATTCGGACCGATACCAATGTAGTGGTAAATCAGTCCGGCGAAGGTGGCGATAAATCCGGCAGCGGCCAGCGGTTTTAGCGCCCCTTTCCACAGATTGATAGAGGTATCGATCTGCGGTTCTTTCGGCAGGCCGTGATACAGCTCCGGCTGGTTGGCATGATGCAGAACGTACATCACGTGCGTACCACCCACACCTTCCGGGTTGTAGACACCGGCATGTTCATAACCGCGTGCTTTCAGTTTTGCCACACGTTGTTCGCCCATTTCCAGCATTTCCTGCTTGGTACCGAAATGGATTGCCCCGGTCGGACAGGTCTTCACGCAGGCAGGTTCCTGCCCGACGCTGACGCGGTCCACACACAGCGTACATTTATACACGCGGTTATCCTCTTTATTGAGGCGCGGAATATTAAATGGACACCCGGCAATACAATAGCCGCAGCCAATGCAGTGCTCTGACTGAAAATCAACAATCCCGTTGGCATACTGGATGATAGCCCCGGCAGACGGGCATGCCTTCAGGCAGCCCGGATCTTCACAGTGCATACAGCCGTCTTTACGAATCAACCACTCGAGCTTGCCGTTCTGTTGGGTTTCGGTAAACCGCATCACCGTCCAGGACTTGGCGCTAAGATCGGCAGGGTTGTCATACACCCCGACGCAGTGGCCGACTTCATCGCGGATATCATTCCACTCTGAACATGCCACCTGACAGGCCTTACAGCCTATACAGGTGGAAACATCGATCAGCTTTGCGACCTCAGCTTTGTAATCACGGGCCTGAGGCGGCGGCGTGATGGCGTTTGTTGCGGACCGTTTGATGATGTCCTGCGTTTCCATAGACATATGTTCGCCTCCCTTACGCCTTCTCGATGTTAACTAAAAACGCTTTGTATTCCGGCGTTTGCGAGTTTGCATCACCGACATTCGGCGTCAGGGTGTTGGCGATATAGCCTTTACGCGCGACTCCTTCAAAGCCCCAGTGGATCGGGATCCCAACCGTTTCAACCTGCTGACCGTTGACGTGCAGAGTGCGCAGACGACGGGTAACCACGGCAACTGCGCGAATAAATCCACGCTTGCTGCTGACTTTGACGTGATCGCCGTTGGAGATCCCCTTCGCTGCCGCCAGCGTTTCGCTGATTTCCACAAACTGCTCTGGCTGGGCAATCGCATTCAGCAATGCGTGCTTGGTCCAGGTATGGAAATGTTCGGTCAGACGATAGGTCGTCCCGACGTACGGGAAGTCCTGTTTCGTGCCCATGCGTAACTTATCCGCTTCGTACAGACGCGCTGCCGGGTTGGAGATCACGTTCGGATGCAGCGGGTTCGTACCCAGCGGCGTTTCCATCGGCTCGTAGTGTTCCGGGAACGGACCTTCCGCCATCTTATCGATAGCGAACAGACGACCCAGCCCTTCCGGCTGCATAATAAACGGATTGGTGCCACTGCCCGGTGCTGCGGTGTTGAAGTCCGGGATATCGTTCCCCGTCCACTTCGTGCCGTTCCACTGGATCAGCATGCGTTTTGGATCCCATGGCTTACCTTGCGGGTCCGCCGAAGCGCGGTTATACAACACGCGACGGTTTAACGGCCATGCCCAGGCCCAGCCCAGCGTATTACCAAGACCTGACGGGTCGGCGTTATCGCGATTGGCCATCTGGTTGCCCTGCTCGGTCCAGCTACCGGTATAAATCCAGCAGGACGATGACGTAGATCCATCATCGCGCAGAAGCGCAAAGCTGCTGAGTAACTGGCCTTTCTTCGCAACCAGCACACCGTTGGCATCATAGAGGTCTTCCAGCGCATAGCCGTTGTTCTCTTTTGCCACTTCCTCGGAGTGCGGTTCGTCCGGCTGCTTATAGTTCCAGCTCATTTTCAGCACGGGTTCTACGGCTTTACCGCCTTCAGTGCGATACATGTCGCGCAGACGGTGATAAATACCGGCCAGAATTTCGCCGTCGTTGCGGGCTTCACCCGGGGCATCCTGACCTTTCCAGTGCCACTGCAGCCAGCGACCGGAGTTGGCGATGGAGCCGTCCTCTTCCGCAAAGCAGGTGGATGGCAAACGGAAGACTTCGGTCTGAATAGAAGCCGGATCAACGTCGTTTGATTCACCGTGGTTCTGCCAGAACGTAGAGGTTTCAGTCACCAGCGGATCGATAATCACCAGATACTTCAGTTTGCTCAGGCACTGCACCACTTTGTTTTTGTCCGGGAAGGACGCGACCGGGTTAAAGCCCTGACAGATGTAGCCGGTCACTTTCCCGCTATCCATCATGTTGAAGTATTTGATGACGTCGTAGGACTGATCCCACTTCGGCAGCCACTCAAAGCCCCAGTCGTTTTCTTTCTGCGCCGCATTGCCGTAGAAAGATTTCATCAGGCTGACGAAGAATTTCGGGTAGTTGCCCCAGTAGTTCACCTGATCGGCCAACGTCGCTTTTGGCGTGTTAGCGGCCAGATAGGTTTGCAGATCGGCCTGTTTCTCTGACGGCAGCGTCAGGTAGCCTGGCAGACTGGTAGAGAGCAGCCCTAAGTCGGTTAAACCCTGAATGTTGGAGTGACCGCGTAAAGCGTTGACCCCGCCACCTGCCATCCCCATGTTGCCGAGCAGCAACTGGATCATCGCCATGGTACGGATGTTCTGCGCCCCGACGGTATGCTGTGTCCAGCCCAGCGCATACAGGAATGTGGTGGTGCGATCCGCTGCGCTGGTGGAAGCCAGCACTTCGCAGACTTTCAGGAAGTCTTCTTTTGGCGTACCGCAGATGTTTTCCACCACATCCGGCGTGTAGCGGGAAACGTGCTGTTTTAGCAGATTCCAGACACAGCGGGGATGGCTTAACGTTTCATCGCGTTTCGCGTAGCCGTTTTCATCGAACTGGTAGTTCCAGGACGATTTATCGTATTGGCGTTTTTTCGCGTCGTAACCGCTGAACAGACCGTCTTCAAAAGCAAAATCGTCCCGCACCAGCAGGCTGGCGTTGGTGTAATGCTTAACGTATTCAGCGTTGATTTTGTTGTTTTCAATCAGATACAGCAAGACGCCGGACAGGAACGTAATGTCCGTGCCGGAACGAATTGGCGCGTAAATATCCGCTACCGAGGCTGTACGTGTAAAACGGGGGTCAACAACAATTAGCGTGGCATCATTGTTGTTTTTAGCTTCCATCGCCCAGCGGAATCCCACCGGATGTGCTTCAGCGGCGTTACCGCCCATCACCATCACGACGTTGGCGTTTTTAATATCAACCCAGTGGTTGGTCATCGCACCGCGACCAAATGTTGGAGCAAGACTTGCTACCGTTGGTCCATGTCAGACGCGCGCCTGGTTGTCTACTGCCAGCATGCCGAGTGAGCGCACAAATTTTTGCGTCAGCATGCCGGTTTCATTACTTGCCGCAGATGCGCACAGCATCCCGGTAGAAAGCCAGCGGTTTACCGTTACGCCCTGCTCATTCTTCTCAATAAAGTTGGCGTCGCGGTCAGTTTTCATCAGCTTCGCGATACGGGTGAAAGCCTCATCCCAGCTGATACGCTGCCATTTGTCGGAGCCTGGAGCGCGATATTCCGGGTAACGCAGACGGTTTTCACTGTGCACGTAATCCAGTAATCCTGCGCCCTTAGGGCATAATGCCCCACGGCTCACCGGATGATCCGGATCCCCTTCAATATGGTAAATCGACTCTTTGGCGTTTTTTGCTCCATCTCCCAGGCTATACATTAATAGCCCGCAACCTACGGAACAGTATGTGCAGGTGTTTCGGATCTCTTTGGCGCGCAACAGCTTATAGTTTCGCGCCTGAGCCAGTGCCATTTTGGGTGCAAAACCCAGAGCGGCTACTGTTGTTCCCGCCATACCGCCCGCGCAGATTTTAAAAAATTGTCTGCGGCTGACGTCCATTGCTTTCCTCTTTTTTGCAGGGATTCGTACAGGAAATCTCTCAAATTGCGCCAGCACGGCATGATTGAAAGATGACATGTACAACTTCGCGACGAAACTATCAGCTATATCCATATTTTTTTTGCGTCAAATCAATAACGAAACGGTTCCGCTACTAAATAGTGCACTTCGCTTAACCTTTGTACCCATAAGGGAGTAGACAAAAGGGAATTAATTAGCGCGCTACGGTGTAAAGGTGCTATACATTTCAGCTTAATTTTTGCCAGTACCATGGACAGACAACCAGCATGACAAAACAAAAAGCAACGTTAATTGGGCTTATTGCCATCGTGCTCTGGAGCACGATGGTCGGGCTTATTCGTGGGGTAAGCGAAGGACTGGGGCCGGCAGGCGGCGCGGCGATGATTTTTACATTAAGCGGCCTGTTGCTGATATTTACCGTCGGATTCCCAAATATCAGAAAAATTCCTGTGCGATATTTAATCGCCGGTAGCGTGCTTTTTGTTAGCTATGAAATATGCTTAGCGCTGGCCCTCGGCTATGCCGCTACTCGTCACCAGGCTATTGAAGTGGGTATGGTCAATTATCTCTGGCCAAGTCTGACAATATTATTCGCCATCTTATTTAATGGCCAAAAAACAACCTGGTTGGTGATTCCCGGATTAATCATCGCATTGACCGGGGTTTGTTGGGTGTTGGGGGGCGAAAACGGCCTCAATCCTGGAGAAATTATCAGTAATGTTGCCAGCAGCCCGCTTAGCTATTTCCTCGCCTTTCTCGGCGCTTTTATCTGGGCAACGTATTGCACGGTGACCAATAAATATGCAAAAGGTTTTAACGGCATCACCGTGTTCGTTTTACTAACGGCGGCAAGTTTGTGGGTTTACTATTTTATTACGCCTCAACCGGAAATGGTTTTCAGCACTTCGGTGACGATTAAAATGTTCACTGCAGCATTAACGTTAGGATTTGCCTATGCCGCGTGGAATATTGGCATTTTGCATGGCAACGTGACCGTTATGGCCGTCGGGTCTTATTTTACTCCAGTGCTCTCCTCTGCGCTGGCGGCGGTGTTGCTCAGCGCCCCGCTGTCACTATCCTTCTGGCAAGGAGCGCTGATGGTCTGCGCGGGGTCTCTGCTTTGCTGGCTGGCAACGCGGCGTGCCTGAAAAAAAGTCGGGTTTTATCACAAACAAATAAAATCCGGCTATACTTTAGACAATTTAATGAATAATAATTGTTCATTCCACTGCGGTTTATGTTTATATTTTTTTAATTAAATGTTAAATACATGGAAATTAATTAACGCCCGAAAGTATTACTCGGTCATCTATATCTCTTCACATGTATATATTACACCTGCGAAACTAACGCCATTTAAATCATAGCCTGCACAATAGTTCCCCATGTAAATATACCCATTCCGATCTGTCACATATTAAGATTAATACAATCAGCTATATTATGTAGATCTAGATCACACAACTTCAAATATTTCGCAATATTATGAAACTTATTATTGAACTTATACCACTGCGTCATTTAAAAATGGTTTGCCATTGACGAACCCCTTCGTTTAGCAATGGTTTAGGAAACACACCAAGAAATAATTATAAGGATTATTTAGAATGAAACTTAAATTAGTTGCAGTGGCAGTGACTAGCCTGTTGGCGGCAGGTGCGGTAAACGCAGCTGAGGTATATAACAAAGACGGTAACAAACTGGACCTGTACGGTAAAGTTCACGCTCAGCACTACTTCTCTAACGATACCAGCAGCGATGGCGACAAAACTTACGCGCGTCTGGGCTTCAAAGGCGAAACTCAGATCAACGACCAACTGGTTGGTTTTGGTCAGTGGGAATATGAATTTAAAGGCAACCGTTCTGAAAATCAGGGTTCCGACAAAGATAAAACCCGTCTGGCATTCGCTGGTCTGAAATTCGCTGAATACGGTTCTTTTGACTACGGTCGTAACTACGGCGTAGCTTACGACATCGGCGCATGGACCGACGTTCTGCCAGAGTTCGGTGGCGATACCTGGACCCAGACTGACGTCTTCATGACTGGCCGTACTACTGGCGTTGCAACCTACCGTAACACCGACTTCTTCGGTCTGGTTGAAGGTCTGAACTTTGCTGCTCAGTACCAGGGCAAAAACGACCGTAACGACGTTCAGGAAGCTAACGGCGACGGCTTTGGTCTGTCTACTACCTATGAGTACGAAGGCTTCGGCGTAGGTGCAACCTATGCGAAATCTGACCGTACCGACGAGCAGAACAACCATAACAGCATCTTCAAAGCTAACGGCGCAAACGCTGAAGTATGGGCTGCTGGCCTGAAATACGATGCGAACAACATCTACCTGGCAACCACCTACTCCGAAACTCGCAACATGACCACCTATGGCTCTAAAGTTGCTGGTATCGCTGAGAAAGCACAGAACTTTGAAGCTGTTGCTCAGTACCAGTTCGACTTCGGTCTGCGTCCGTCCGTTGCTTACCTGAAATCCAAAGGTAAAGACATTGCAGTCTTCGGCGACCAGGATCTGGTTGAATACGTAGACCTGGGCGCGACCTACTACTTCAACAAAAACATGTCCACCTTCGTTGATTACAAAATCAACCTGCTGGATGCCAACAACTTCACAAGAGCTGCCGGTGTAAGCACTGACAACATCGTTGCTGTTGGTCTGAACTACCAGTTCTAATTTTGTTGTAGTCTGAATACAAAGCCAGTCCTTCCAGGGCTGGCTTTTTCTCTTAATGTAGACTCGGTCATAAGGAGTATGCCGTGCAGACATTCACTGGTCGTTGTCTTTGCGGGCAGAGTCATTTTACCGTCGACGTCGAAATGCTGGATGTCTATGCCTGTCATTGTACGCTGTGCCAGAAGTGGTCAGGTGGCATCGCTATGTATCTGGAAGCCAGCGCTCAGCCGCTGATGTCGCCAGATTCAGCAGAACCTTCGCACTTCCCTTCTTCAAATCGTGGTGAACGTTTCTTCTGTTCCGGTTGCGGGTGCCCGCTGTGGTTTACCCTAACGGGTAGCGATCGTTATTTTGTGCCGTGGACGCTGCTGGAGCTGAATGAGGTGGATCGCCGCCGCCTGGTTTTAGCGGCAGAGATCTATACGGAAACACAGCCTGCGTTCTGGAGGCTGACGGGGCAATACGCTCGACTGAGTGGGAAAGAAGTCGAAGAGATGGATTACCCCTGTCATTTAGCCCATTAGTTATTGACGCTGTACCTTTGCCAGACTGAACCACATTCCTACCGCTAATACGATAAGCATGCTGCCGGCGCTGCTTAAGGCCACGCTGTGCGACCAGGTAAAGGCTTCTTTAGCAGCCGACAGCAACGCCTCACTCAGCGACGACGGGAGCGAGTGCGCCAGTTGCACCGCCTCACCCATTGACGATGAGGCTCGTTCTATCTCCTGTGGATTAAGTCCGACAGGCGGCAGAATCGAGGCTGAAAAGCTGCGGCTCAACAACAAACCAAAGATAGCGATCCCAAGCCCGGCCCCCAGTTCATAAGCCATTGTCTCAATGGCGCCCGCGGCTGCGGCTTTTTCTGCCGGGGCTGCCGCCATGATAGCCGCCGTTGAGGCCAGCAGCGCACTGGCGGCGCTGAAACCGAGCAAAGCCATTAATATCCAGGCTTGAATCTGCTGAGTACTGAAATCTGTCATCGCCAGGCCGTAAAAACTGACGGCGCTAAGCGCCATACCCGCCGTTGCCACACAACGTAATCCCAGGCGTGACACCAGTATACCGGCAATGGGGCCGCTGAAGCCGCTTGCCAGCATCACCGGCAGCATAAACAGTCCCGCCTGATACGGTGTTAAACCATGAACAAACTGTAGCTCCTGAGCCATCAGTAACTCGAAACCCACCAGAGTTATCATGGCGGTCATCGCCATCACAACGCCGCTTAAGATGACGCGATGCGTGAACAGCCGCATATCTATCATCGGGCGGGAAGCGGCAAGCTGGATGCGGACAAACTGCCACAACAGTAACGCGCCGGTTAACAGCGTCAACGCAATGGCAGCGGTCGCCGTATGCCCTTTCAGCGCGGTTTTAGCGCTGTAAACCAGCAGCAGAATGGCGACAATCAGCATTATCGCATGACCGAAATTTAACGACTGATCGCGACGTCCGGCCTGGCGCGGCACTAAACGTGCGGTTAAGGCCATCACCACCAGGACAATCGGTACATTAATTAAGAATACGGATCCCCAGTAGAAGTGCTCCAGCAGCATTCCACCAACCAGTGGGCCAAATGCCGCACCGCCGGAACCCACGGCAGCCCAGACACCGAGCGCCATATTGCGATGCCGTTGCTCAGCGAATGTGGCGCGAATGCCCGCAAGCGTTGCCGGAACAATCATCGCCGCCCCAATCGCCAATACGGCCCGGGTGGCAATTAGCCAACCCGCGCTGTGGGCAAAGGCAGCGGCCAGCGATGCGAGACCAAATAATCCGCCCCCTAACAGCAGCAGACGTTTAAAGCCAATACGATCGCCCAGCGCGCCCATTGGCAATACCATTCCGGCCATTACCAGAGAATAAATATCAATGATCCACAGCAGCTCGTTACCACTGGCACCCAGCGTCATACTCAGCGTGGGCGCGGCAACGTGCAGCACCGTTGCATCAATCGCAACAGGGATGTAGACCAGTACAATAATGACTAACGTTAACCACTGACGAAACATAAAACTCCCTAACGAAACTGAAACTGGACACGTGTCCAGCTTTAGCGATCCTACGGAAATTTGAACGCATGTCCAACTTTTTGTTAGACTGCGTGCTATACGGGTACAGGAGGAAAGATGAGCTATCTGAATCGGGACGAACGTCGGGAAGTTATTCTGCAAGCGGCCATGCGTGTCGCGCTTGAGGAAGGATTTACTGCTATGACGGTGCGGCGTATTGCCACGGAAGCTCAGGTGTCCACCGGGCAGGTACACCATCACTTTACCTCTGCGGGTGAGTTAAAATCCCTCGCGTTTGTGCAACTGATACGGACCCTTCTGGATGCCGAACAGGTCAGTGATAACGCCAGCTTCCGCGAACGACTGCATGCTATGTTGGGCAGCGAAGATGGCGGGTTCGAACCCTACATTAAACTGTGGCGCGAAGCGCAGGTCCTAGCGGATAAAGATCCGGAAATCAAAAGCGCCTACCTGCTAACCATGCGGATGTGGCATGAAGAAACCGCCGCTATCATCACTCAAGGACAGAGTGCAGGTGAATTCTCAGCAATACCGGATGCGGCCGAGGTGGCCTGGCGCTTAATCGCATTGGTTTGCGGCCTGGATGGCATCTATGTCTTAGGCATTGAGGAAATGGCCGACCCTGCATTCGAACGCCATTTGGATCGTATGATTACGTTAGAGTTAGTTAATTGATGTTATAGATGAATTAATAATACATCTTTTAATTTTACAATTGGTAACACTTAAGCAACATGTAATTCCCTCATCACGCCGCGTTATTGCGCTTTTTTATCTATTCTTTCAGTCAATATTCCCAAAACTTTTCAATAGTTTCTAAAAAGAACTCGCGCGGCGCTGTGTGCGTTTATTTCTTTTTCATGAACGGCATGGGCATGGAGAATAATATGTCAGCATCAAATGAGAAAAATAATCGTTATCTTTTAACTGACTGGAAACCGGAGAACCCCGCCTTTTGGGAAAACAAAGGTAAGCATATTGCACGCAGAAACCTCTGGATATCAGTAAGTTGTCTGTTGCTGGCGTTCTGCGTCTGGATGTTGTTCAGCGCCGTGGCAGTCAATCTGAATAAAATTGGGTTTAATTTCACCACTGACCAACTGTTTTTATTAACGGCATTGCCTTCTCTTTCTGGCGCAATATTACGCGTTCCCTACTCCTTTATGGTACCTATATTTGGTGGGCGCCGGTGGACCATTTTTAGCACGATTATTCTGGTTATTCCCTGCGTCTGGCTCGGTTTTGCCGTGCAAAATAACGCTACTCCGTTTGGCGTATTTATTATCATTGCGCTGATGTGTGGTTTTGCTGGCGCAAACTTTGCCTCCAGCATGGGTAATATCAGCTTTTTCTTCCCCAAAGCGAAACAAGGCAGCGCATTAGGCGTTAACGGTGGTCTCGGCAACCTTGGCGTCAGCGTGATGCAGTTGATCGCGCCGCTGGTGATCTTTCTGCCTATCTTTACCTTTTTGGGCGTACAGGGCGTACCGCAAGCCGACGGCTCGTTATTGTCGCTGGCCAATGCCGCATGGATTTGGGTTCCGTTACTGCTGATAGCCACCTTAGCAGCAGGCATGGGAATGAACGATATTGCCAGTTCGAAGGCCTCAATTGCTTCCCAGTTGCCGGTCCTCAAACGTTTTCATCTGTGGTTATTAAGCCTGCTGTATCTCGCCACCTTCGGTTCATTTATCGGCTTTTCGGCAGGCTTTGCCATGCTGGCGAAAACTCAGTTCCCGGACGTGAATATCCTGCAACTGGCGTTCTTCGGCCCCTTCATCGGCGCTCTTGCGCGATCGGCAGGCGGCGTGATCTCTGACAAATTCGGCGGTGTGCGCGTCACGTTAATTAACTTCATCTTTATGGCGCTGTTTAGCGCCCTGCTGTTCCTCACCCTGCCAGGGTCAGGCGAAGGAAACTTTGTCGCCTTCTACCTGGTGTTTATGGGCTTGTTCCTGACTGCGGGTCTGGGAAGCGGCTCAACCTTCCAGATGATCGCGGTGATCTTTCGCAAAATCACCATATACCGGGTCAAGCTGCACGGTGGTACTGAAGAACAGGCCCAACGTGAGGCGGTAACCGATACCGCTGCCGCCCTGGGATTCATCTCTGCTATTGGCGCTGTGGGGGGCTTTTTCATCCCCAAAGCGTTTGGTTCATCGCTGGCGCTGACCGGCTCTCCGGTGGGCGCAATGAAAATATTCCTCGTGTTTTACATCGTCTGCGTGCTGGTGACCTGGCTGGTCTATGGCCGTAAATCACAAAAAAAATAACAAAATGGATACCGCAGGATCGGACAGTTCGATAGGCCGGATAAGGCGTTAACCGCCATCCGGCCTACCGTTCGATTCACCGTCGGCAATATTCTCAAAGCAGGAGTTATGTCATGAGTAAACTGTTCGATCGCTTTCGCTACTTTAAACAAAAGGGCGATACGTTTGCCGATGGGCACGGGCAAGTGATGCACACCAACCGGGACTGGGAAGACAGCTATCGTCAGCGCTGGCAGTTCGACAAAATTGTGCGTTCTACCCACGGCGTTAACTGTACCGGCTCATGCAGTTGGAAAATCTACGTCAAAAACGGACTGGTGACCTGGGAAACGCAGCAAACCGACTACCCGCGTACCCGCCCTGACCTGCCAAATCATGAACCCCGTGGCTGCCCGCGCGGTGCCAGCTACTCCTGGTATCTTTACAGCGCCAACCGTCTGAAATATCCCCTGGTGCGTAAACGTCTGATCGAACTGTGGCGCGACGCCCTGTCCCGCCAGCCCGATCCGGTGCTGGCCTGGGAATCCATTATGAACGACCCGCAAAAATGCCAGAGCTACAAACAGGTACGCGGGCGCGGTGGTTTTATCCGTTCCAACTGGAAAGAGCTTAATCAGCTCATTGCTGCCGCCAACGTCTGGACGGTGAATACCTATGGCCCGGATCGCGTGGCCGGGTTCTCCCCGATCCCTGCTATGTCGATGGTCTCCTATGCCGCAGGCACACGTTATCTTTCGCTACTGGGCGGAACCTGCCTGAGCTTCTATGACTGGTACTGCGATTTACCGCCTGCATCACCGATGACCTGGGGCGAACAGACCGATGTTCCAGAATCCGCCGACTGGTATAACTCCAGCTACATCATCGCCTGGGGGTCAAACGTGCCGCAGACCCGTACCCCGGATGCGCACTTTTTTACTGAAGTACGCTACAAAGGCACCAAGACGATTGCCATTACGCCGGATTACTCGGAAGTCGCCAAACTGTGCGACCAGTGGCTGGCCCCCAAGCAAGGGACAGACAGCGCGTTGGCGATGGCGATGGGCCACGTGATTCTGAAAGAATTCCACCTCGACAATCCAAGCGATTACTTCATCAATTACTGTCGTCGCTATACCGATATGCCGATGCTGGTTTTGCTGGATGCCCGGGAAGATGGCAGCTACGTGCCAGGGCGCATGATGCGCGCCTCAGACCTTGTCGATGGTCTGGGCGAAAGTAACAATCCGGAGTGGAAAACCGTGGCCTTTAACACTGCTGGCGAACTGGTGGTCCCGAACGGGTCTATCGGTTTTCGCTGGGGCGAGAAAGGTAAATGGAACCTGGAGCCACTGGCGGCTGGCGCTGAAACAGAACTTTCCCTCTCGCTGCTCGGTCAGCATGATGAAGTGACCGGCGTGGCATTCCCCTACTTCGGCGGCAACGAAAACCCGCATTTTCGCAGCGTGAAACAGGAACCCGTGCTGATTCGTCAACTGCCGGTAAAACATCTTACCCTCGCCGATGGCAGCCGTTGCCCGGTGGTAAGCGTCTATGATCTGGTGCTGGCGAATTACGGCCTCGACCGTGGTCTGGATGACGCTCATAGCGCGCAAGATTACGGCGAAGTAAAAGCCTACACCCCGGCCTGGGGAGAGCAAATTACCGGTGTACCTCGTCGTCATATCGAACAAATCGCCCGTGAGTTTGCCGATACGGCACACAAAACGCATGGCCGTTCGATGATTATCCTCGGGGCTGGCGTCAACCACTGGTATCACATGGATATGAACTACCGTGGAATGATTAACATCCTCGTGTTCTGCGGTTGTGTGGGACAAAGCGGCGGCGGCTGGGCGCACTATGTGGGTCAGGAGAAACTGCGTCCGCAAACTGGTTGGTTGCCGCTGGCCTTTGCGCTGGACTGGAACCGCCCACCGCGTCAGATGAACAGCACCTCGTTTTTCTACAATCACTCCAGCCAGTGGCGTTATGAAAAACTCACCGCTCAGGAACTCCTCTCTCCGCTAGCCGACGCGTCGAAGTTTAGCGGACATTTGATCGACTTTAACGTGCGTGCAGAAAGAATGGGCTGGCTGCCGTCCGCGCCGCAGCTCAACCTCAACCCTCTGACCGTCAAAGCAAAGGCAGAACAAGCGGGAGTGTCGCCTGCGCAATACACTGCACAGGCGCTGAAATCGGGTGAAATTCGTTTTGCCTGCGAGCAGCCGGATAGTGGTAACAACCATCCGCGTAATCTCTTCGTCTGGCGCTCTAACCTGCTCGGCTCCTCCGGTAAAGGGCATGAATACATGCTCAAGTATCTGCTGGGTACCGAAAGCGGGATCCAGGGGGAAGCGCTCGGTTCAAGCGAAGGTATTAAACCTGAAGAGGTGGAATGGCAGTCCGCGGCGATAGAGGGCAAGCTTGATCTGCTGGTAACGCTCGATTTCCGTATGTCGAGTACCTGCCTGTTCTCCGATGTCGTTTTGCCGACCGCCACCTGGTATGAAAAAGACGATATGAACACCTCGGATATGCATCCGTTTATTCACCCGCTGTCGGCGGCGGTCGATCCTGCGTGGGAATCGAAGAGCGACTGGGAAATTTATAAAGGCATCGCCAAAGTCTTCTCTGAGGTTTGCGTCGGGCACCTTGGGCAAGAAACGGATGTGGTATTACAACCACTGCAACACGACTCCCCGGCAGAGCTGGCGCAGCCGTTTGACATTCAGGACTGGCGTAAAGGCGAATGCGATCTGCTCCCGGGGAAAACGGCGCCCAATATTGCCGTCGTGGAACGTGACTATCCCGCCACCTACGAACGCTTCACTTCGCTCGGTCCGCTAATGGACAAGCTCGGTAACGGCGGGAAAGGTATTACGTGGAATACCCAAGCGGAGGTCGATTTCCTCGGCAAGCTGAACTACACCAAACGCGAAGGTCCGGCGAAAGGCCGACCACTGATAGACACCGCGCTGGATGCGTCTGAGGTGATCCTCGCCCTGGCACCGGAAACGAACGGTCAGGTGGCGGTGAAAGCCTGGGAAGCGCTGGGAGCGATGACCGGACGCGACCATACGCATCTGGCGTTGAACAAAGAAGACGAGAAAATCCGTTTTCGCGATATTCAGGCGCAGCCGCGCAAAATCATCTCCAGCCCCACCTGGTCCGGGCTGGAAAGTGAACATGTCTCCTATAACGCAGGCTATACCAACGTCCACGAGCTGATCCCGTGGCGCACCCTGTCCGGTCGCCAACAGTTGTACCAGGATCACGCGTGGATGCGAGCCTTTGGTGAAAGTCTGGTGGCATATCGTCCGCCTATCGATACCCGAAGCGTCAGCAATATGCGCGAAGTTCCGCCTAACGGCTTCCCGGAAAAAGCGCTCAACTTCCTGACTCCGCATCAGAAATGGGGGATCCATTCTACCTACAGCGAAAACCTGCTGATGCTGACGCTGTCGCGCGGCGGCCCCATTGTCTGGATCAGTGAGACCGATGCTAAAGAGCTGGGCATTGAGGATAACGACTGGATTGAAGCCTTTAACGCCAACGGCGCGCTCACCGCGCGGGCTGTGGTGAGTCAGCGCGTGCCGCCGGGAATGACCATGATGTATCACGCTCAGGAGCGAATCATGAATATCCCTGGCTCGGAAGTCACCGGTATGCGCGGCGGGATCCATAACTCAGTCACCCGCGTCTGCCCGAAACCCACGCACATGATCGGCGGCTATGCGCAACTGGCATACAGCTTCAACTATTACGGCACGGTCGGCTCTAACCGCGATGAGTTCATCATGATTAGAAAAATGAAAAATATTAACTGGCTGGATGATGAAGGTTGCGATCAGGTACAGGAGGCGAAAAAATGAAAATACGCTCACAGGTAGGCATGGTTCTTAATCTGGATAAGTGCATCGGCTGCCACACCTGCTCCGTCACCTGTAAAAACGTCTGGACCGGACGTGAAGGGATGGAATATGCGTGGTTTAACAACGTTGAGACCAAGCCAGGCATTGGCTATCCGAAAAACTGGGAAGATCAGGAAGAGTGGCAAGGCGGCTGGATTCGCGATGTTAACGGGAAGATAAGGCCGCGCCTGGGCGGCAAGATGGGCGTTATCACCAAAATTTTTGCTAACCCGGTGATCCCGCAAATCGATGATTATTACGAACCTTTTACCTACGATTATCAGCATCTGCATAGCGCGCCGGAAAGCAAGAATCAGCCCACCGCACGTCCGCGCTCGCTGATAGATGGCAAACGGATGGACAAGATTATCTGGGGTCCTAACTGGGAAGAGTTGCTCGGCGGTGAGTTCTCAAAACGTGCCCGCGACCGTAACTTTGAGAAAATGCAAAAGGAGATGTACGGGCAATTCGAAAACACCTTCATGATGTATTTACCGCGCTTGTGCGAACACTGCCTGAACCCAAGCTGTGTCGCCACCTGCCCGAGCGGTGCCATCTATAAGCGTGAAGAAGACGGTATCGTGTTGATCGACCAGGATAAATGTCGCGGCTGGCGCTTGTGCATCAGCGGTTGTCCGTACAAAAAAATCTACTTTAACTGGAAGAGCGGTAAATCAGAGAAGTGCATTTTCTGCTACCCGCGTATTGAATCCGGCCAGCCGACGGTATGTTCGGAAACCTGCGTGGGACGCATCCGCTATCTTGGCGTATTGCTGTATGACGCCGACCGCATCGAAGAAGCAGCCAGCACCGAGCATGAGACCGATCTCTACGAGCGTCAGTGCGATGTGTTCCTCAATCCACACGACCCGGCGGTCATTGAAGAGGCGTTAAAACAAGGTATTCCACACAACGTCATCGAAGCGGCCCAACGTTCGCCCGTTTACAAGATGGCGATGGACTGGAAGCTGGCGCTGCCGCTGCACCCGGAATACCGCACTCTGCCGATGGTCTGGTATGTACCGCCGTTGTCGCCGATTCAGTCGGTCGCTGACGCGGGGGGACTGCCGCACAATGGCAACATTCTGCCAGCGGTTGAATCACTGCGAATTCCGGTTCAGTACCTTGCCAACATGCTTAGCGCGGGCGATACCGGTCCGGTGCTGCGCGCGCTAAAACGAATGATGGCCATGCGCCATTATATGCGTTCGCAAACCGTAGAAGGCGTTACGGACACCCGCGCGATTGAAGAAGTGGGTCTGACCGTTGAGCAGGTTGAAGAGATGTATCGCTATCTGGCCATCGCCAACTATGAAGACCGCTTCGTGATCCCGACCAGCCACCGTGAAATGGCGCGTGATGCGTTCCCGGAGAAAAACGGTTGCGGATTTACCTTTGGCGACGGCTGCCATGGTTCAGATACCAAATTCAACCTGTTTAACAGCAGTCGTATTGACGCCATCGACATCACCGAAGTGCGCGATAAAGCGGAGGGTGAATAATGCAAATCCTGAAGGTTATCGGCCTGCTGATGGAATATCCCGACGAGTTGCTGTGGGAGTGTAAAGACGAGGCACTGGCGCTTGTGGCCAGCGATGCCCCAATGCTTACCGAATTTAGCCAGGGGCTGCTCAATGCGCCATTACTGGATAAACAAGCCGAATGGTGTGAGATATTTGACCGGGGCCGGGCCACCTCTCTGCTGCTGTTTGAGCACGTGCACGCCGAGTCTCGCGATCGGGGCCAGGCGATGGTTGATCTGTTGGCGCAGTACGAAAAGGTCGGACTGCAGCTCGACTGCCGCGAACTGCCGGATCATCTGCCACTGTATCTGGAGTACTTAAGCGTGTTGCCGGAAGCGGAGGCCAAAGAAGGATTGCAGAACGTCGCACCGATTCTGGCGCTGCTGGGGGGGCGTTTGAAACAGCGTGATACGCCGTGGTATCAACTGTTTGACGCCCTGCTATTGCTTGCCGGAAGCCCTCTTTCAAGTGACAGTGTCACTAAACAGGTTGGCACGGAAACCCGCGACGATACCCGACAGGCGCTGGATGCCGTCTGGGAAGAGGAACAGGTGAAGTTTATCGAGGATAACGCCACCGCTTGTGACAGTTCACCGTTACAAAACTATCAACGACGCTTTAGCCAGGACGTGGCACCTCAGTATGTCGACGTCAGCGCGGGAGGCCCGAAATGATACAGTACCTGAACGTCTTTTTTTACGATATCTACCCGTACCTCTGTGGCACGGTGTTTATCCTCGGCAGTTGGCTACGCTATGACTACGGGCAATACACCTGGCGAGCCTCTTCCAGCCAGATGCTGGACAAACGCGGCATGGTGTTATGGTCAAACCTGTTCCACATCGGCATTCTGGGGATCTTTTTCGGGCACCTGTTTGGCATGTTAACCCCGCACTGGATGTATGCCTGGTTCCTGCCGATTGCGGTGAAGCAGCAGATGGCGATGATCGCCGGTGGGCTCTGTGGCGTGCTGACGCTGGTCGGTGGCGCTGGCTTGCTGGTACGTCGTTTGACCAATCCGCGCATTCGTGCAACCTCCTCCACTGCCGATATCCTGATCCTCTGCGTTCTGCTGATTCAGTGTATCCTCGGCTTAACCACCATCCCATTCTCTGCGCAGCATCCCGACGGCAGTGAAATGCTGAAACTGGTAGGTTGGGCGCAGTCGGTGGTGACCTTCCAGGGCGGCGCGTCTGCGCATCTGGATGGCGTGGCGTTGATTTTCCGTGTGCATCTGGTTCTGGGGATGACTATCTTCCTGCTGTTCCCGTTCACACGCCTGGTTCACGTGTGGAGTGCGCCGTTTGAGTACTTTACCCGCCGCTATCAAATAGTGCGTTCACGCCGATAAATCCGCATTGAAATGTCGGGTGACGACACGCCTTATCCGGCCTACAACCAGGCACCGTAGGCCGGATAAGATAGCGATCATCGCCATCCGGCATTTTGCACGTTATGATGCTTCTCCATTCCAGGGAGAACGTTAATGAAACCACAGGTTTACCACGTCGATGCCTTTACCTCGGTACCCTTTCGCGGCAATTCAGCAGGCGTAGTTTTGCATGCTGACGGACTGAGCGAAGCGCAGATGCAACTCATTGCTCGCGAGCTGCGTCATTCGGAAACCGCTTTCCTGCTGACCAGTGACGACAGCGATGTTCGCATCCGCTATTTCACGCCGACGGTCGAAGTTCCTATCTGTGGGCATGCTACCGTCGCTGCACATTATGTGCGGGCAAACGTGCTTGGCTTGGGCAACAGTACAGTCTGGCAAACCTCGCTGGCTGGTCGTCATCGGGTGGATATCGAAGCTACCGGGAATGACTATCGTATTAGCCTTGAACAAGGCGTACCCAGATTTGAACCTCCACTGGAAGGGGCTATTCGTGGTGCGATTATCGATGCCCTACACCTGAGCGAAGACGATATGCTGGCAGGCTTGCCGATTCAGGTTGCTACCACCGGGCATTCGAAAGTGATGATTCCGCTTAAGCCCGAGGTGGACCTCGACGCCCTTTCCCCTGATTTGCAGGCTCTGACAGCCATCAGCCAACAAATTGGCTGTAACGGCTTCTTTCCTTTTCAAATCCGCCCGGGCGAAAACGCCACCGATGGCCGCATGTTTTCGCCTGCAATTGGGATTGTGGAAGACCCGGTTACCGGCAATGCCAACGGTCCAATGGGCGCGTGGTTGGTTCACCATGGGCTGATGGCGCATGATGGGAAAACGTTACGTGTTCAGGGACATCAGGGCCGTGCGCTCGGGCGCGACGGTATTGTTGATGTGACGGTGACTATCCGTGATAACCAGCCAGAAAAAGTCACCATTACCGGTTCGGCGGTGATCCTGTTTCACGCAGAATGGGCGATAGATTTTTAATTGTTCCCGTAGGCCGGATAAGGCGATTACGCCAATCCGGCACTAATCCCGATGCCCCTATTTCCCCGCGTCCGGATGCGTATCAAACGCCGCCATTACCGTCGCCAGCTCATCCTGGGTAAACCCATGCTTCACGTCATCCACGCCCAGGCCAAACCGCTCCTGCAACAAGGCATACAGACTGGGAACGTCAGGCAGATTAATCTGTTCTACCGCGTGTCCATCCTGATAATGGGTGAAATGAAAATTGGTTAACGTTAATTTCCCGCCGTCGGGCAGATGACGACACATCAGCAAATGATGGCGAAAATGTGATTGCGGCCAGTGAGCGGACCAGAAGTTGCCTATCAGATAATCGCTCTGATGCTGTACGACCAGGTCGAAACGGTACATTGATTGCCAGTGTTCGTGATGACAGAACTGTAGGATCCAGTCTTCACCTTCCTGAATCAGCCGATACTCGCCGTGTGGTGTCTTCTGCTCAATGTTCGCCTGCAGACGAATCGGCGCCGTCAGCGTCTGCCCGCCGAAACCAACGTCGGCGATCCACTGCTCTCCCTGCAACTCAACCAGCAACAGACGATGCGTGCGTGGTGGCAGGCTTGACGGGTTCGCCAGTACCACACGTCCGAGCAGACTGCGTACGGTAAAACCGATTTCGCGTAGCGCCCGCTCAAATACTCCGTTCTGTTCAAAACAATAGCCGCCGCGACGCGCCGTCACCAGCTTCTCCTCCAAAGACAAATCGTCAAGCTGCATCTCTCTTGGAAGCAATACATCCAGGTTTTCAAAAGGTATGGCGGCGTTGTGCAGTAAATGCAGCGCCCGTAAGGTTTCAATGTTGACCCTGGCCAAATCTGACCAGCCAATACGGGCAAAATAAGCGGTTAAAAAAGGCGTCATACGGAGTTCCTGTTCAATTAATGCAGTACTTATAACGCATTTTTAATTTTGCGCCGTCGATTTTGTGCGTTGTTCCTCCAGACGAGGCGACAAAATCGCTAATACCGTTAATATCTATGTTTATTGTGGTGTGTTATCTCTCAGCCAAGGAGCATCCATGAGCCATTTTCGTCCGATCGAATTAAAACATGCCAGTCGGTTGCTAAATCACGGCCCAACGATATTAATCACCAGCCGGGATGAGCATACCGAGCGGCGAAATGTGATGGCTGCCGCGTGGTCAATGCCCGTGGAGTTTGAACCACCGCGGATCGCGATTGTTGTCGACAAGACCGCCTGGTCACGTGAGCTCATTGAACGTAGCGGCAAATTCGGCATCGTTATTCCGGGCGTTGCCGCCGCCAACTGGACCTGGGCCGTAGGCAGCGTTTCCGGTCGTGTGGAAGATAAATTCAACTGCTACGGCATTCCCGTGGTGCAGGGACCGGTACTGGGTTTACCGCTGATTGAAGCAAAATGTCTGGCCTGGATGGAGTGCCGCCTGTTGCCTGCCACTGCGGCACAGGAAAAATATGACACGCTGTTTGGTGAAGTGGTCTCGGCTGCCGCTGATGAGCGAGCCTTCGTGGAAGGACGCTGGCAGTTTGATGATGGCAAGCTCAATACCCTGCATCACCTTGGGGCCGGAACGTTTGTCACCAGTGGAAAACTCATAACAGCAGCTGAATAATGGCACGACAAAACGGGCGGATTTTCCGCCCGTTTTTTCTTACATGCTGTAGCCGGGTTTTTTAATCAACCTTGCCATCTGCGGCGCAATCTCCGCATCCCACACGCCCTGCCACGCCGCGGGCTCAATTTCATTAAGCGCCACGCTCACTGAACTGTCTTTGCTTTGCAAATGACGAATAATGACGTCGGTAATATCCGCCGCCAGCGCGGATTTTTGTTCGTCGTTCAGGTCGCGAGGAAAACATTTGATATCGACGTGCGGCATAGCAGATTCCTTATTGTTTTGGGATGCAGTTAACTTATGCGGATTCTCGTTCCACCAGGTGAAATCCAACATCAATAATATCGTCTTCACGCGGAATTTGTTCGATACGATCGGCAAGCAGAGAGGCGGCGCGTTGTCCAATAGCCCGTCTGTCGACGCTGACGGTGGTGATGGCAGGTCGGTTACTGGCGGCAAAGTCGAGATCGCCAAAACCGATTACCGCTAATTCCTGCGGCACGCGTAGACCACGGCTTTCAGCTTCCATGATCGCCCCCTGGGCTAACGTATCTGAGCTACAGACGATGACATCAAACGCGCGTTCAGCCAATAGCTGTGCCAACCCGCTACGCCCCAATGCCAGAGAGGCAGGAAGCGGGACATCCACCTGTACACCAGCCGCAATACCATGACGGCTCAGCGCATCGCACAGTCCTTGTTTACGCTGGCCTGCCCGGCGATCGGCGGTCCATAGTAAACCAGGACGGCGATACCCTTTGTCCAGCAAATAGTCTGCTACCGCCTGCCCGACTTTTTCATGCGAAAACCCCACCAGCATATCGATGGGCGTTGGCGTTAAATCCCATATTTCCACGACCGGGATGGCCGCATTAAGAATCACCTTTTTCAGCTCGGCGGTATGATGGATACCGGTGAGCACTACACCATCCGGGCGACGAGAAAGCAGCGTCGCCACCAGCTCAGCCTCTGTTTGCGGCGTATAACCCGACACGCAGAGCAAGATGTGGTATCCGCGTTCAGCCAGTTCATCGCTTAATGACTGGATGGTATCGACAAACATATTGTTGTTAATTTGTGGGACAACCACAGCGATAAGCTTACTGCGACGCGACGCCAGCCCCCCGGCCAGCGCGTTGGGAATATATCCGGTGGCGCGTACCGCCTGCATCACTTTTTCTACTGTTCTCGGGCGCACCAGTTGCGGGGTATTCAACGCCCTGCTCACCGTCATGGGCGACAATCCCGCGGTACGGGCAACATCTTCCAGCGTGGGTGCGCGCGGAGGTCTGGGATTTTTCACTGTCGATGCCCTTGTCAAAAATCGCTGATTTATCCTGGCATTATTCATCATGATTTCGGCTATTGCCAGCGCCCCTCTACGATAACGCTGAGAAAACAGCAGCTTAGTTAATTAGCGCCATCTGAAATGATAGCGCCATCATAATGACTTGTGCATTTACCCATAAAGTATTGGAATGTGATGCTGTTTACAAGTTACTGCCCTTTTGTCTCAGTATTTGTGAGCGATTGTTCAAAACGCATTCAATTCGCTGGCGCAATGATTGCGCTAACACTAAAAATGTTAGCGCAATCATTTGTTATCACCAGGAGAGATTAAAATGTCATTAAGTGCGAATTCCGATGCCGTAACGTATGCCAAATCAGCCAATGCAAAAACCGCGGCTGAAACCGGCGACCGTATCGAGTGGGTTAAGCTGTCCCTGGCTTTCCTTCCTCTGGCAACACCCGTGAGCGATGCCAAAGTGCTGACCGGTCGCCAGAAACCCCTAACCGAAGTCGCCATTATTATCGCGGAGATCCGCAGTCGCGACGGGTTTGAAGGCGTTGGATTTAGTTACTCCAAACGGGCTGGCGGCCAGGGAATCTATGCTCATGCCAAAGAAATTGCCGATAACCTGTTAGGCGAAGATCCAAACGATATCGACAAGATCTACACCAAGCTACTGTGGGCTGGAGCTTCCGTAGGGCGCAGCGGCATGGCGGTTCAGGCTATCTCCCCTATCGATATCGCCTTGTGGGATATGAAGGCCAAGCGTGCAGGGTTGCCGCTGGCAAAACTATTGGGTGCACACCGGGACTCCGTGCAGTGTTACAACACCTCCGGCGGATTCCTGCATACGCCGCTGGATCAGGTGCTCAAAAACGTCGTTATTTCCCGTGAAAACGGCATTGGCGGCATCAAACTCAAGGTTGGTCAGCCAAACTGCGCCGAGGATATTCGCCGCTTAACCGCGGTGCGTGAAGCGCTGGGCGATAACTTCCCGCTGATGGTCGATGCCAATCAGCAGTGGGATCGAGAAACCGCCATTCGTATGGGACGAAAAATGGAGCAGTTCAATCTGATCTGGATTGAAGAGCCGCTGGATGCCTACGATGTGGAAGGTCACGCCCAACTGGCCGCCGCGCTTGATACCCCGATTGCTACCGGTGAAATGCTGACCAGTTTCCGCGAACATGAACAGCTGATCCTCGGTAATGCCAGTGATTTTGTGCAGCCCGATGCACCGCGTGTGGGGGGAATTTCACCGTTTCTGAAAATTATGGACCTGGCGGCGAAACACGGTCGCAAACTGGCTCCGCACTTTGCCATGGAAGTTCACCTGCATCTGTCCGCCGCTTACCCGCTTGAGCCATGGTTGGAACATTTCGAATGGCTGAACCCGTTATTTAATGAACAGCTTGAGCTGCGCGATGGGCGGATGTGGGTTTCCGACCGTCACGGCCTGGGGTTCAGCATCAGCGAGCAGACGCGCCGCTGGACGCAATTAACCTGCGAGTTTGGTAAACGTCCTTAATTTATTTGGCGGGTAAGTAATACCCGCCCTCTTCCCTACAGAAACGCTCTCAACCTTATGAAAGGAGTGGGTGATGAACACAATAATAAAGCGCACAAAAGTGCGTTACGGTATTTTGATATTTCTGTTTCTTGCCACCGTATTTAATTACGCCGATCGCGCGACGTTATCCGTCGTGGCTCCGATTATGAGCAAAGAATTAGGTTTTGATCCCGAAGCAATGGGGCTGGCCTTTTCTGCCTTCGGTATTTCTTATGTCATTATGCAATTGCCTGGCGGCTGGCTACTTGATCGCTACGGTTCTCGTCTGGTATACGGCTGCGCCCTGATTGGCTGGTCGCTGGTGACCATGTTTCAGGGCACCATTTATCTGTATGCCAGTCCACTTGTGGTATTGATAATCTTACGTTTACTGATGGGTGCCATTGAGGCTCCGGCCTTTCCTGCCAACAGCCGATTAAGCGTACAGTGGTTTCCTAATAATGAACGAGGCTTTGTCACCTCAGTTTACCAGGCCGCGCAATATATCTCGTTAGGGGTAATTACACCGTTAATGACGATTATTTTGCATAATCTCAGCTGGCACTTTGTTTTTTATTACATCGGGGCGATTGGCGTTATTCTTGGCATCTTCTGGCTGGTAAAAGTCAGAGATCCTATGCATCATCCGAAGGTAAACCAGCAGGAAATTGACTATATCCGGGAAGGCGGTGGCGAACCGTCGCTGGGAAATAAAAAAGAGCCACAGAAGATTACCTTTGCGCAAATAAAAAGCGTCTGCGTCAACCGCATGATGATTGGCGTTTATATCGGGCAGTTCTGCGTGACGTCAATCACCTGGTTCTTCCTGACCTGGTTTCCTACCTATCTGTATCAGGCTAAAGGAATGTCGATCCTTAAAGTGGGGTTTGTCGCCAGTATTCCTGCTATTGCCGGTTTTATCGGTGGATTGTTAGGGGGCGTTTTTTCAGACTGGCTATTAAAGCGCGGCTACAGCCTGACGGTTGCTCGTAAGCTACCCGTTATCTGCGGAATGTTACTTTCCTGTGTCATCGTTATCGCTAACTACACCTCGTCAGAATTTGTGGTTATCGCGGCGATGAGTCTGGCATTTTTCGCCAAAGGCTTTGGCAATCTGGGATGGTGCGTACTTAGCGATACTTCACCAAAAGAAGTGCTCGGCATTGCTGGCGGCGTATTCAATATGTGCGGCAATATGGCGAGTATTATCACGCCGTTGGTGATCGGCGTCATTCTGGCGAATACCCAGTCCTTCGATTACGCCATTCTGTACGTCGGTTCGATGGGGCTGATTGGCCTGATTTCTTATCTGTTTATCGTGGGGCCACTGGATCGTATTACGCTGAGCCCGTCCGTCGCGTAATGTAAGCTTATGGCGATAGTTCGCCCGCTGTTCCGGGATTTGCACTCCTGCGGAACAGCGTTTTTTTTCAAATAATCTTATTATTTTTCAGTACAGTACGCAGTCGCGGGTGCTGGCAAACCGCGTCAGCGATGGCGCTGATATTGGGCGTGTTGTCCTGAAACCAGTCATGCCCCGGCCCCCAGGTGCGCATAACGGCAATATAAACGTCCAGCAGTGTTAGCTGATCGCCAAACGCGTACGGCTCAGCGCTTAGCTGGTCGTTCAGCCACATATAAAGCGATTTGCGGTACTCAATACAGTTCTTTTTCAACTGCGCCGCGGCGTCTGGTACCCAGCGTTGTGGATAATCGGCATAGGTAAACGTTGGATAGACATTTGCCACCAGCCATATCAACAGACGCTGAAACTGCTGGCGCTCAGCGTGCCCAACGGGTGGCGCAAGTTCAGGACAACGATCGAGGATCATCAGGGCGATCGCCGCCGTTTCCGTCATCACGTTACCATTTTCCAGTATCAGTGTGGGCACCTGGCACAACGGATTCATTTTTTTAAGCAACTCCCGCGAAGGCCCGTCGCGGTCAAAACCATCCACATCAATAAAGCTGTAAGGGATCTCCGCCAGTGTGAGCATCACTTCACTGATGGCCGATCCCCAGCCCGGCACCCCATAGACCTTAATCATGCTGCACCCCCCCAAAGTTAAAACCCTAAGTGTAGAGCAGCATTCGTCAGTCTATGCAGACCTACCTATCTTTCCCTGCAAGTTCACAGCACTTTCGACAAGAACTGCTGGGTGCGCGTGTGGCGTGGATGATTCAGCACCTGCTCGCTGCTGCCCTGTTCGACAATTTTGCCATCGACCATAAACACCACCTGATCCGCCACTTCCCGGGCGAACCCAATCTCGTGCGTCACCACAACCAGCGTGGTTCCCGACTGCGCCAGTGCTTTGATGACATCCAGAACTTCGCCTACCAGTTCAGGATCCAGCGCTGAAGTGGGTTCATCAAACAGCATAACGAGTGGATTTAGCGCCAGCGCACGGGCAATAGCGATACGCTGCTGCTGACCGCCGGAGAGATGACGCGACCAGGCATCGGCTTTATTACGCAAGCCAACGGCATCAAGCAGAGTTAATGCCCGCTCGGTGGCGGCTTTACGCGATGCCAGACCGTGCGCAATGGGCGCTTCAATCAAGTTCTCCAGCACCGTTAAGTGCGGAAACAGATTAAAATTCTGGAACACATAGCCGACGTTAACGCGCTGGCGCAAAATTTCCGCCTCTTTCAGCTCATACAGCCTGTCTCCCTGCCGACGATAACCAATGTAATCGCCATCGATTTGAATAAACCCTTCATCGACGCGCTCCAGATGGTTGATCGTCCGCAAGAGTGTGGATTTCCCTGAACCGGACGGGCCAAGAATAACCGTTACCGTTCCGGGAGGGATCTCCAGCGACACATTATCCAGCGCTTTGTGGCGACCGAAGTATTTGCTGACGCCGGTAATGGAAATATGGCCTTCAGGCGAGTGGGACATGGACGGCCTCCTGCTGTGGACGTTGACGGTTGCGTTTTTCTGCACGGCTCACCCGGGCGGTATTGATTGCTGAACGTCGCTCGCTGCGGGCCAGCGCGCGTTCGACCAGGTGCTGAATTAACGACAGGACGCTGGTGATCACCAGATACCACACCGCACCCACTATCAGCAGCGGGATCACTTCCTGCGTGCGGTTGTAGATCATCTGGATGGTGTAGAACAGCTCAGGCATTGCCAGCACGTATACCATCGCCGTCCCTTTCGCCAGACTGATGATTTCATTGAAGCCAGCAGGCAAAATGGTGCGCAGCGCCTGCGGCAGAATAATCCGCAGCGTACGTCGCCATGCGGGTAAGCCCAGCGCTGCCGCTGCCTCGTACTGGCCGTGGTCAACCCCTAAAAATCCACCACGAATAATTTCAGCGGTATAGGCGCTTTGCACCAGCGTCAGGCCAACCACCGCGGTGGAAAACTGGCCGAGCACATTGATGGTCTCAAAACTGCCCCATTGAATGGGAGTAAACGGAATACCAATCGCCAGCGTGTCGTACAAATAGGAGAAGTTGTACAAAACGATGAGCACCACAATCAGCGGTAACGAACGAAACAGCCAGATGTATCCCCATGCCAGACCGTTCAGCAACCAGGAAGATGAAAGTCGTGCCAGCGCCAGCAGACCACCGATGATAATACTCAACAGCGTACCGATAAGCGTCAGTAGCAGAGTTTGCCCAAGGCCGGACAAGATAACCGGATCAAAGAACCAACGGGCAAACACGCCCCATTCCCAGCGCGGATTAAACGCCACGGACTGGATAATCACCGCCAGGACAAACAAGGCAATGACTGCTCCTGCGGTGCGCATCGGATAGCGCGCCGGTACGACTTTAATACTCTCCGTCGTTTTCATCTTCTCTCCTCAGGCTATTCTGGCCTGACCGGCGATGGTCAACAGTTTGGTAAAGCGCAGCCGGCCATCAAACGGTGGCAGGCTGTACTCTTCGGGATCGCGCGCTGTATCAAATTGCGGATCGTAGCCCTGGCTTAAATAAAGTCGCACGGCCTCCGGCTGGCGAAATCCCGTGGTCAGATAAATCCGGCTGTAGCCCGCCAGCAGCGCCCTGCGTTCCAGCTCCTGCACCACGCGCGCCGCCAGCCCCTGCTGACGCAGGCTGCTTTTCGTCCAGATGCGCTTAATCTCGGCGGTGTCTTTGTCGTAAGGTTTGTAGGCCCCGGTGGCGATAATCTCGCCGCTGCGCTCCAGTACCACGAAAAGTCCCTGCGGTGCCAGATACCATTCGGTCAGCTCCACTTCAGCGTCGCGAGAAAAATAATCGCCATAGCGGGCGGCATATTCACCGAACAGACCGTTCAAAATTGGCTGCAGCTCGCTGGCTTCAGGTGAGACCACGCGAAATTGATCGCTCACGATGACCTCCTTAGTCGCCTAAACCGGCCGGGTTGATTTCAGATTGCGGAATACGTTCCACCCCTTCTCCCCAGCGGTTCAGCACCTTGTCATAGTCGCCGTTGCCAATTACGCCGTTGAGGGCGGTTTGTACCGGCAGAACCAGACCGCTGTCCTTTTTCAGCGTCACAGCGATGTGTGCCGCTTTTGGCCAACCGCCATCAACGCTGCCCACCCGTTGCGTTTTACCGTTGAGTGCAGCTTTCCACGCGCCGATAACGTTAGGACCGAAGTAAGCATCGGCGCGGCCTGACTGCAGAGCCAGGGTTTGCGCGGCATCATCTTTGGTATACACCGGCGTAAACGGCTGCAACCCTTTCTTCACGTTCTCATCGTTCCAGGCGAGCAGGATGGCTTCCTGATTTGTCCCCGAACCGACGATGATGCGCAGACCGGCGATATCTTCTGCCTGCTCGATTTTCTTCAGCTTACTGCCGGTTTTGACATAGAAGCCAAGGGAGTCCCTACGATACGTCGCGAAATCGAATTTCTCTTTGCGGGCTTTGGTGACGGTAATATTGCTGATCGCGGCATCATATTTGCCGGACGTGACGCCCAGCGGCCAGTCTTCCCATGACGTGGGTACGACGTTGAGTTCCAGCCCCAGACTGTCAGCCACCAGACGAGCGATGTCCGCCTCGCTGCCGATCAGTGTCTTATTGTCATCGGCAAAGACGGTCAGCGGCGGCTGGCTTAACCCGGCAATCGCCACGGTGAATTTACCCGGTACGGCCAGGTGCAGGTTCGCAGGCAACTGCGCAATCGCCTGCGGATTTTTTGCCGTATTGATTGGCGTTTTATTGGCTTCCAGGCTTACGCCCGTACCGTTAATAGTCACATCATTTGCCCAGACGTTAGCGCTGAAAGCCAGTGACAGCGCGAGGAAGACTGATTTTTTCTGCATAGCGTTTTTCTCTTATTGTGTGAATTGGTTTGCAGGTGTCGCGAGTCCCAGGCTTGCGCGCAGGGTCGTACCGGGATATTCATGGCGGAACAGGCCACGCGCCTGAAGCACGGGGACAACCTGTTCGACAAAACGCGGGAAGGTATCTGGCGTTCCCCCCTGGATGATAAAACCGTCTGCGGCTTTTTCGTCGAACCACTGCTGAAGACCATCGGCAACCTGTTGCGGCGTACCGCTGAAACGTGGGCGTGGACTGGCCGCTTCCAGAGCAACCTGGCGTAGCGTTAAGCCACGCTCACGCGCGTTGCGTTTGATCTCATCAGTCGTACTGCGAAAGCTGTTTTGTCCAAGGGAACCCAAATCCGGGAACGGTGCGTCCAGTGGATATTGGGCGAAATCATGATGTTCAAAATAGCGGCCCAGGTAGTTCAGCGCGTCGGTAATAGAGACCAGCGCAGCGGTAGTCTGATACTGCTGCTCAACATCCTCTGCGCTGTCGCCAACAATCACGCTGACGCCCTGGAATATATGCAGTTGTTCGGGATGTCGCCCGGCGTAGGCCAACTGGCTTTTTACATCCTGATAGAACTCTTTGGCCTCCGCCAGCGACTCCTGATGGGTAAAAATAGCATCGGCATGCTGCGCCGCTAATTTCTTACCATCCTGTGAAGCACCCGCCTGGAATATAATCGGACGGCCTTGTGGCGTGCGCCCAATATTTAACGGCCCTGCGACCTGAAAATAATCTCCATGATGGTTAAGCGTATGCAGTTTTTGCGGATTAAAAAATTCTCCGCTTGCCTTATTACGGGTAAAAGCATCATCTTCCCAGGAATCCCACAGTCCTTTCACCACCTGTAAATATTCATCGGCGATACGATAACGCAGGGCATGTTCTGGATGCTGGGCACGTGAATAGTTCTTTGCCGAACCCTCCAGAGGTGACGTGACCACGTTCCATCCGGCTCGCCCCTGGCTGAGATGATCAAGGCTGGCGAACTGCCGTGCGGTAGTAAACGGCTCGCTGTATGACGTGGATACCGTGCCAACCAATCCCAGATTTTGGGTAATGCTGGCCAAAGCAGATAATACCGTCAGCGGCTCAAAGCGATTTAAAAAGTGTGGGATTGATTTTTCATTAATATACAGACCATCGGCGACAAAAATAAAATCCAGCTTCCCTTTTTCCGCAATAAGCGCCGTCTCTTTGACAAAATCAAAATTAATACTGGCATCGGCCTGCGCCGCCGGATGACGCCATGCGGACATATTTCCCGCTGCGCCATGCAGAATAGTGCCGAGCCGTAGTTGCCGATTTTCAGCCATAATAACCCCTACCCAACAGGTAAACTTAAAGATGTGCGAATGCCGTTTTTGCTAGCTGTGCAAAGTAATGCGCGGCAGGTTCAATTAAACGTTCGTCCGGATTAAAGCCCGGGTGATGTAATCCGTATTCACTGGCGCTGCCAATACTGACAAATGCGCCAGGCGTATTTTGCAGATAGACGGCAAAATCCTCGCCGCCCATATGCAGGTCGGCATGATGGGTGGTGTAGCCTGATTGTTTCGCCACGGCGGTGGCGATATCGGCCCAACGTGCATCGTTTACCAACGCGGTCGGCCCCGCATGCCAGATAACGTCGATTTGTGCGCCAAAGGCGTGGGCAAAACCGGCGGCGATGTCATTAACCCGTGCTTTAACCTGCTGTTGCACCGAAGTCCGGTGCGTTCTGAGCGTCCCTTCCAGCTCAACGGATTCTGGCAACACGTTCCATGTATTTCCTCCCTGAATACGGGTCACGCTAAGCACCACTGAATCCAGTGTGTTAACGTCGCGACTGGCAACGCTTTGCAACACCGTGACCAGTTGGCTGGCGAGCAGGATGGCATCTCTGCCTTCATGCGGACGCGCCGCATGTGCGCCCTTGCCATTAATACGCAGCACGAAGCGATCGACGTTGGCATAGAACGCGCCGCCGCGTGTGGCAAATTCCCCCACTGGTAAACCTGGCTCATTGTGCATGCCAAAAATAGCCGCAACGTTGTGCAGCGCACCGGCGCGGATCAGCGTTTTTGCGCCACCGAAACTCTCTTCAGCGGGCTGAAACAAAATACGTACGCGACCCGATAAGTGTGTTTCCTGTTGTTTAAGCAGCAGCGCGGCGCCCAGCATGACGCTGGTGTGAACGTCATGTCCGCAGGCATGCATCACTCCCGGTGTGAGGGAGCGAAACGGCACATCGGCGCTTTCTTCTATCGGTAGCGCATCGATATCCGCTCGCAGCGCGATGACATCTTCTCCCTGCCCGATTTCCGCGACCAGACCGGTTTTCAGGTCGAACGGTAAAATCTCGACGTCCGCTGCGTGCAGCCAGGCGTGAATGCGCGCCGTCGTTGCCACCTCTTGCAGGGAAAGTTCCGGGTGCTGGTGTAATTCACGACGCCAGTTGATAAGCGTTGAGGCCAGAGTCATCAGAGCACCTCCACGGCGTTATGGGCTTGCGCCAACAACCGCAGCGATGTCAGACGCGCGTGACCTTCCGCCACTGGCGTGTCGATAATGAACTCCTCAATGCCAAATTGCGTATGCAGGGCATTCAGCTTCGCCATCACCTCCTGAGCCGTGCCGTGTAACAACGCCTGCTCACGACGCGCGATTTTGCGTGGCGGACTGCCGGCCTGCGCGGCGAATGCCAGCGCCTGCTCTTCGCTGGCTACCGTGACACGTTGACCATTCTCCAACTCCACGCCCCAGATTTGCACGTTTTCCGCAAGCTGCGCGGCGGTATCGCTACTGTCAGCCACAATCACCTGGACGGCAACTATCGTCGGACGTGCGCTGTGGGTCTGCCAGAAGGACAAAACGTCACGCAATAACGCGCGGTCACCGTTGAGGTGTGCCGCGAAGATAAAATGCCAATTAAATTGCGCTGCTAACTGTGCGCTTTGCACACTGGCTCCCAGGACAAATCCTTCCGGCGGTAACGGTGGGATTGGCGTCGGAAATACCGTTTCCCCGCTTTCCGTGCCGCTCAGCGTCAGCCAGTCGTTAAGCTGGGAAAGTTGGTCGGCAAAACTGCCTTTTTCATCCTGATGCACTCCTTGCTGTAGTGCCTGAGTCGACAGTGGTAAGCCGCCAGGGGCTTTCCCTACGCCGAGATCGACACGCCCGGGTGCCAGCGAGGCCAGAAGATTGAAGTTTTCCGCCACTTTGTACGGGCTGTAATGTTGCAGCATCACGCCACCGGAGCCTACGCGAATACGCTGGGTTTGCCCGAGGATCCAGGCAATCACCAGCTCCGGTGATGGGCTGGCCAGCTGTGGCGTATTATGGTGTTCCGCGATCCAGAAACGATGGTATCCCCACTCTTCTGCCCGCTGCGCCAGATGCAACGTCCGGGCAAGCGCCATCGCGGCGGTTTCACCTTCCCCGAGGGGGCTTTTATCCAGAATACTCAGGCGATATGACATGTTACGGGCCTATGCTTGTTAACATGTCATTATTATTAAATTATCAGATAACCATGCAGAAACATTTAATTCACATTTGCTCAGCTAAAAAGTAGATAACCAGCCCTGACGCTGTCAGGGATAAAATTCGGATCGCCTTGTACTGGTCGGAACACGAAACTGAAAACACGCGGAATGTATGGCCTACAAAATATAATAGGGTCGTTGGTCTCACGGGAATAACATCCAAATCATTTCATGCCAGTTTTCTTTTTGCGAAAACGTTTTTTAACGCGATTTACTTTAAGTCAGGTTAAATGACTTAAAACGTTATGCGGTTGTATAAAATGTTTCAGTTTTATGACTCTGAATGAATATTCCACAGAGATTTTTTAATTTAAATACTTCCACAGAAATGATGATTAGTAGAGAATGCAGCGTTTCTTATTAAAACGGTTTAAAACGGCTTTTTAATATTCCTCCCGATTTTATTGCGGGAATTTTTGTATGGATTATACATATCATTATGGGGCCTCTATGAAAAGTAACATGCCCGTTACACAAATTGAGCACGCACTTAACGACAAAGCGACGCTGCTTTCAACGACGGATAAAGAAAGTCATATTACCTACGCTAACTCTGCTTTTATCGATGCCAGCGGATTTAACGAAGATCAATTAATGGGCGAAGCGCATAATATTATTCGCCATCCTGATATGCCTCCCGCTGCATTCGCTGATATGTGGTACACGCTACAGCAGGGAGACAGTTGGACGGGTATGGTGAAAAACCGCCGCCAAAATGGTGACCATTACTGGGTTCGCGCCAACGTTACGCCGGTCTGGCACAATGAAAAACTCACCGGTTACATCTCGGTGCGTACCGTTCCTTCGCGTGATGAAATAACTCACAGCGAAAGTTTATACCAAAAAATGAATAGTCAGCAGTTTAAAGGCTTTCGACTTTTTAAAGGGATTATCATTCGTCGCGGCTTATTGGCATGGACTTCCATGTTTAAATGGCTGAATATCAGCCAGCGCGTCAATTATTCTTTAGGGGTGACGGCCCTGCTCGCTTTGCTATTTATCTTCGCCCCGTTTAATCCATTTATTCAGTCGGGTTGCTTGCTGGTGTTAATTCTGGCGTTAGCTATTTACCTTAAGTATCAAATTTGTCAGCCAGTTAATACGCTTCTGACGCAAATGAAGAAAGTGGTGTCCGGACGTAAACCTGATAACTGTCATTTAAATCGGGTGGATGAGATCGGAATGCTAATGCGACTGGTTAATCAGTCCGGGCTTAATCTGAATTCTCTGGTCGATGACGTCAGTACGCAAATTTCCGGTATTCGCGCTATCAGTCAGCGGGTGTCAAAAGAAGGTACGGCGCTGCATCAGCGTTCAGAAGAAACCTCTGCCGACCTGCAACAAACCGCTGCGGCCATTGAAGAAATTGGTAGCGCGGTACAACAAACCGCTGAGACGGCAGCACATACCATGACCATGGCCGATAAAACCAGCGCCAACGCTGCAGAAGGCGGCGATATCATGAAACAAACTATCGCCATGATGCAGGCGATATCGCGTGACAACGGGCAGATCGTTGACATCATTGGCGTGATCGACAGCATCGCCTTTCAGACCAATATTCTGGCGCTCAATGCCGCGGTTGAAGCCGCGCGAGCCGGGGAATCCGGGCGTGGCTTCGCCGTTGTCGCGGCAGAAGTCCGCAATCTGGCCCAACACTCGGCGTCTGCGGCAAAAGAGATCAAACAGCTTATTGAGAAGAACGTCGCCAATGTTAATAGCGGCGTCAAAATGGTGGAGCAAACAGAAACGCATCTCACCGGGATGATTGGGGATGTACTGCAGATGTCGATGATGATCAAAGACATTAGTCTGGCCACGCGTGAGCAAACCCAGGCTTTGGATCTGATTAACGATTCAATTTCACGCGTTGGTACCATGACACACAATAATGCCGAGATGGTGGAGCGCGTCACCGACGCCACCGCCGATCTGACCCAGCGTTCATCACGCTTACAGCAGGCCGTTCAGGTCTTTGGCGTATCGGCATAACGTTACGGCGCTTATTGGGTGAATGTCTCGATAAGCGCACTCCTCTACAGGTATAAATGCCCTTCTCCTTTATTGGCTGAATCGAGGCCACACCGCGCCAGTACCGGCTGCATAAAAATGCTGAATTCTTGTTACCGGGGCTTTGCGGAACCAATCAATTGAATGTAGGATGCTCGGCCGGCAGTTTTCCCCCGTAACACAATGAAGGGTAAGGCTGTTTTCGCCGCAGCAGGTGCGGCAAAAAGGATGTTGTATTTTTGTCAGGTCAACAGGAATCGTAATGAACACAAACAACACGCAAGCCGCGGAACAACATGCGGCGAAACGACGCTGGTTGAATGCTCACGAAGAGGGGTATCACAAAGCGATGGGCAATCGACAGGTACAAATGATCGCCATTGGCGGCGCAATTGGTACCGGGTTGTTTTTAGGGGCAGGCGCACGCCTGCAGATGGCCGGCCCGGCTTTGGCGCTGGTCTATCTGGTATGCGGTATTTTTTCGTTTTTTATACTGCGCGCGCTCGGCGAACTGGTTTTACATCGCCCTTCCAGCGGTAGCTTCGTTTCCTACGCCCGTGAATTTTTAGGTGAGAAAGCCGCCTATGTGGCTGGCTGGATGTACTTCATCAACTGGGCGATGACCGGCATTGTCGATATCACCGCGGTGGCGTTGTATATGCACTACTGGGGCGCGTTTGGCGACGTGCCGCAGTGGGTATTCGCCCTCGGCGCGCTGGCTATTGTCGGTACCATGAACATGATCGGCGTGAAGTGGTTCGCGGAGATGGAGTTTTGGTTTGCGCTGGTTAAGGTACTGGCAATTGTGATCTTCCTGGTGGTGGGTACCGTTTTTTTAGGTACCGGAAAGCCGCTGGATGGTAACGCCACGGGTTTTCACCTGATTACCGACAACGGCGGCTTCTTCCCGCATGGCCTGTTGCCTGCGCTGGTACTGGTACAGGGTGTGGTTTTCGCCTTTGCCTCTATTGAACTGGTGGGTACCGCCGCCGGTGAGTGCAAAGATCCGCAAACGATGGTGCCGAAAGCAATCAATAGCGTTATCTGGCGTATTGGTCTGTTCTATGTGGGTTCTGTCGTGCTGCTGGTTCTGCTACTGCCCTGGAACGCCTATCAGGCGGGGCAAAGCCCGTTTGTTACCTTCTTTTCCAAACTGGGCGTGCCGTACATTGGCAGTATCATGAATATTGTGGTGCTCACCGCGGCGCTTTCCAGCCTTAACTCAGGGTTGTACTGCACCGGGCGTATTTTACGCTCCATGTCGATGGGCGGTTCGGCACCGAAATTCATGGCTAAAATGAGCCGTCAACAGGTGCCATGGGCCGGGATCCTCGCCACGCTGGTCGTGTATGTCGTCGGGGTATTCCTGAACTATCTGGTGCCGTCACAGGTGTTTGAGATCGTGTTGAACTTCGCGTCACTGGGCATTATTGCGTCGTGGGGATTTATCATGGTCTGTCAGATGCGTCTGCGCCGGGCCATAAAAGAAGGTAAAACGGCAGACGTCAGCTTTAAACTGCCGGGCGCACCGTTTACCTCGTGGTTAACGCTGCTGTTCCTGCTGAGCGTACTGGTATTGATGGCGTTTGACTATCCAAACGGCACCTATACCATCGCGTCATTACCGCTGATTGCCATCCTGCTGGTCGCGGGCTGGTTCGGCGTGCGTAAACGTGTTGCAGAGATCCACCGCACCGCGCCATAACGGCAGAAGGCCTGACAGGTTAATCCTTCAGGCCTTCTTTTTTAGTTCGCTTCAATCAACTGCGCTACGTCGTTGCTGTTAATTTCCCGCGCATTCCCATCCTGATCGGTATAGCTGGTCATTCCCGTGTCTTTATCCAGTTTTGGCTTACCCTGGGTGGTGATGGTTTGTCCGCTTTTGGTCGTCATGACGTAATCGGTGGTGCATCCTGCCAATGTAAACAGCATTACGCCTGCACAAAGACAGATAAATGGCTTTTTCATGGTATTCCCGTGTTATTCAGTTAGCCGTTGAGGGCGTAGTGTAAGTCCCTGAAGTGGGTCAGGCTACTGGCGGGGTGTAACGAGGCGTATCGGGGGATTTAGAGAAGTGACAGGAGGGGTTTCCCCCTCCGGTTAATTACAGCGCAATACGAATAACATCGTCCGGCTGGGTGGCTTCCTGCTCGCGGGTGGACTTCTGTTTCACGCTCACGTACAGGGTTTTACCGTCGGCGGAGAGCGCCAGGCTATTCGGGAATGTTGGGGTCTCGAACGTTTTAACGACTTTATAGCTTTTCGCGTCGATCACGCTCACTTTGCCGGCCTGACGATGGGTCACGTAGGCCTCGTTACGCGCCGGGTTAAACAGCACGGCCAGGGATTCCGGCGCGGCGACTTTTGCCAGGACGTTGCCATTACGGGTGTCGATTACCAGCACTTCCGCCGCTTTAGAGTCGGTAACAAAGGCGCGGTTGCCCGCCGTGTCCAGGCTCAGGTTGATGAAGAAATGCTCTTTTCCATCATCCAGCAGCTTTTTACGGCTGAGAATTTTGTTGGTGGTGGTATCGATGGTGATGAATTCACCGTCCGCATTGGCGGTGTACAGGCGTTTAGCCTTGCTGTCGACAGCCAGAGCGGTGCTCATTTTGCCGGTATTTTGAATGGTGTCCTTCAATTTAATGGCATCACCGTCCACCACCCAAATCACGCTCTCTTTACCAATACCGCTAATGTATACCGTGTTGGTGGCGTCATCGGCGACCAGCTCACGCGGCTGCAGTGGGCGAACGTCTTCAGAACGCTTACGCACATCCAGCACCAGACGTCCTTTCACCGCGCCCGTTTTGGCATCCATTGCCGTCACCGCGCTGTTTACCGTGTTGCCGAACCACAGCGTTTGCGTGGCGTTGTTGATGGTGGCGCCAAACGGTTTGAGATCGTTATGAATAACCTGAGTCACTTCGAGGGTGACCGGGTCAAGACGGTAAACCACCCCGCCGGTATCCAGTTTGCGGCTCTGCGAAGTCGCCAGCCACAGCGCGTTCTCTTGCTGGCTGTACGCCATTTCATAGGCGCCTTTGCCCACGGCTTTGCGCAGCAGTTCTTCTGCAGCCTGCGTAGTAAAAGATGATGCAACGAGCAGTGAACCTAACAGTAAAGAACCACGCAGACGCGGCGAAAACAGATGACGTAAAGACATGACGACTCCCTTTGATAAATTCGTTTGTTACTGCTTCACATAGCTTCAATGAGCAAAATCATGGTTTTGCCTTTTTTAAGAATGAGAATAGTAATCATTATTCATCTCAAAGTGGAGCACTTCTTCACATATTGACTACACTCGTTGTCATTGCCCGAAAAATTAGCGCAATTCAGCAGCGCTAAAATTCATCTTTTATAAAAAAATTCACGCGCTTATCGCTGGTGTTTCGGCGTAAGCATCATTAACTGGCCTTGTTCATGACGATTTTTTCAGCCCGCTACACTGCACTTCCTGTTTCTTTACTGCCTGTCTTCCTCTCGCCTTATGCCGTGGCAGAAAGTGAGATAAACGATCAAACGCTGATCGTTAGCGCGACACCACAGTCCGTTTCTGAACTGGACACCCCTGCCGCCGTCAGCGTCGTTGACGGAGAAGATATGCGTCTGGCAACGCCGCGAATTAACCTGTCTGAATCCCTGACCAGCGTCCCTGGGCTACAGGTGCAAAATCGGCAGAACTACGCCCAGGATCTCCAGTTGTCGATTCGCGGATTTGGTTCGCGAACCACTTATGGCATCCGCGGCATTCGTTTGTATGTCGACGGGATCCCGGCAGCCATGCCGGATGGGCAGGGTCAAACATCCAATATTGATATCAGCAGCGTACAAAATATTGAGGTTTTACGCGGCCCCTTCTCTGCTCTGTATGGCAATGCGTCTGGTGGAGTGATAAATGTCAGCACTGAAACGGGACATGAGCCGCCAACCATTGAAGCCAGCAGTTATTACGGCAGTTTTGGCAGTTGGCGCTACGGGTTAAAAGCAACGGGCGCATTGGGCGATGGCACACAGCAAGGGGATGTGGATTACACCGTTTCAACAACCCGGTTTACTACCCATGGTTATCGCGATCGCAGCAGCGCCCAAAAAAATCTGGCCAATGCCAAACTGGGCGTGCGCATGGACGATACGAGCAAACTAACCCTGATTTTCAATAGCGTAGAGAGTAAAGCTGACGATCCTGGTGGTCTTACCGAGTCAGAGTGGCAGGCCAATCCGCAGCAATCTCCCCGCGCTGAGCAATACAACACGCGAAAAACCATCAAGCAGACCCAGGCGGGGTTGCGCTATGAACGCCAGCTTAGCGCGAAGGATGATATCAGCATCATGACTTATGCAGGCGAGCGTGAAACCACTCAGTATCAGTCGATCCCGATGGCCCCGCAGTTAAAACCCTCTCATGCCGGAGGCGTTATTACCCTGCAACGTCATTATCAGGGGATAGACAACCGCTGGACTCACCGTGGCGAGCTGGGCATACCCGTGACCTTCACCACCGGTCTGAATTACGAAAATATGAGCGAAAGCCGTAAAGGCTACAACAACTTTCGCCTTGATGATGGCGTGCCAGAATATGGTCAGAAAGGCGACTTACGACGTAACGAACGTAACCTGATGTGGAATGTCGATCCCTATCTGCAAACCCAGTGGCAATTAACGCAGAAACTCTCGCTGGATGCCGGGGTTCGCTACAGTTCGGTGTGGTTTGATTCTAACGATCGCTATATTACGCCTGGTAACGGAGATGACAGCGGTGACGCCAGCTATCACCAGTGGTTACCTGCCGGATCGTTAAAATACGCCATCACCGATGCCTGGAACGTCTACCTGGCCGCGGGACGTGGGTTCGAAACGCCCACCATCAACGAGTTGTCTTACCGCTCCGACGGCCAAAGTGGGATGAATTTTGACCTACAGCCTTCCACAAACGATACCGTGGAAATCGGCAGTAAAACGCGTATCGGCGATGGGCTGTTTACCGCAGCGCTATTCCAGACCGATACCGATGACGAGATCGTGGTTGACAGCAGTAGCGGCGGGCGGACAACCTACAAAAACGCTGGAAAAACTCGCCGTCAGGGAGGTGAGTTATCCTGGGACCAACGCTTTGCCGCAAGCTGGCGCGTAAAAGCTGCATGGACCAGGCTGGATGCGACCTACCGCAGCAACGTCTGTGGCGATCAAAACTGCAACGGCAACCGCCTGCCTGGCATTGCGCAAAACATGGGATTTGCTTCTCTGGGCTACGTGCCTGATGAAGGTTGGTATGCGGGAACTGATGTTCGTTATATGAGCAATATTATGGCCAATGATGAAAATACGGCGCAAGCCCCGTCCTATACCGTAGTGGGTTTAAATACCGGCTATAAATTTTATTACCGCAGTCTGATGATCGACTTGTTCGGTCGGGTGGATAATCTGTTTGATAAGTCCTACGTCGGTTCGGTGATAGTGAATGAGGCAAATGGTCGATATTACGAACCGGCGCCAGGACGAAACTATGGCGTAGGGATTAATCTGGCCTGGCGTTTTGAGTAACACTGGCGGGAATGACTCCCGCCATCCGTTTTACGCATCGTCTGCAAGACGAATCACCACTTTACCGAAGTTTTTGCCGGTCAGCAGGCCGATAAAGGTCTGCGGCGCATTTTCCAGACCGTCGGTGATTTGCTCGCGGTAATGGATTTTGCCCTCTTTAACCCAGCGCCCCATTTCCCGCTGAAACTCCTGAATGCGGTGACCATAATCCTGACCAATGATAAAGCCCTGCATCCGAATTCGCTTTTTCAGCAGCGTTGCCATCAGCAAAGGTAATCTATCGGGTCCGCCTGGAAGCGATGTGGCGTTGTAACCGCTGACCAGTCCGCACAGCGGAATGCGCGCAGAGGTATTGAGTAATGGCAGAACGGCGTCAAATACCTTGCCGCCGACGTTTTCGTAGTAAATATCGACCCCCTGCGGACAGGCTTTTGCCAGCTGTTGCGCAAAATCTTGTGCGTGGTGATCGAGGCAGACATCAAAGCCCAAGACCTCGGTGGCATGTCGGCATTTCTCTGCCCCGCCTGCAACCCCGATCACCCGGCAGCCTTTGAGCTTACCAATCTGCCCTACCGTTGCGCCAACCGGGCCGGTGGCGGCGGCCACAACCAGCGTTTCCCCCGCTTTTGGCTGACCGATATCCAGCAGCCCCATATAAGCAGTAAATCCTGGCATCCCCATCACTCCCAGCGCCCAGGAGGGATGTTCAGGATTATCGCCAAGCTTCACCAGCCCGTTACCGTCGGAGATGTCATAGTCCTGCCAGCCGCTGTAGCTCAGCACCCACTCGCCTGGCTGGTAATCAGGATGGTTGGAGGACACCACGCGACTCACGGTCCCGCCAACCATCACGCCGCCAATCTCTACCGGCGGAGAGTAAGACGGCTCATCGCTCATGCGTCCACGCATGTAGGGATCGAGGGAAAGAAAAATGGTGCGCAGCAAAACCTGGCCTTCACCCGGCGTTGCCACCTCATCGTCTTCAAGACGGAAGTTTTCCGGGACCGGCGCGCCATGCGGGCGGGAAGCCAGTACCCAGCGGCGATTGCGATTAGTCTGTTGACCCATGATGTGCTCCTCTGCTTTTGGCATGATTCCATCAATAGTAGCAGCCTGTGTCCGCCAGTTAGCTGACGACATGATTTAACCGCACAACCAGGTAAACGCAGGGTTGTGCGGTTTCATTGATAAACCGACAATCATTCGGCGGGCCAAGCTCCAGGCAATCGCCAGCCCGCATTTCATGACGCACGTCCCCTTCCACAAAGACCAATTCCCCCTGCTGTAGCCAGATAAGTTGTCTTGCCTGCACATAGGAAGAGGCTGGCATCGGGATATCGCTTCCGGCGGGCAATTCTATCTGCACCAGATCAATAGGTAGATCGCTGCGCGGTGAAACGTGGCGGCGCAGATAGTGGCTTTGCGGGTCGTGCCAGACAGGCTGATCAGCGAAGCGCAGCAGCTTGCCCTCCTGCATTTCGGCCCGCGCCATCAGCATAGACATGCTGATACCAAAGGCACCGGAGAGCCTGCCCAGCAGCGTGGCCGTTGGGCTGCTCTCACCGCGCTCTATTTTATGGATCATCGCCCGCGACACGCCTGCGCGTTCAGCGAGTTCCGTCAGAGACCAGCCGCGAGACTCCCGCTCAATGCGAATTCTTGCACCGATCCGTTGATTTATGCTGTCTTCAATAGTATTCATATTGTAATACTATAGTGAACAACCCCTGAGGTTCAACATGTCCATTCGATTTGCCAGCAAAGAAGATTGTGCCGCCATTGCAGAAATCTACAACCACGCGGTACTGCATACGGCGGCTATCTGGAACGATCAAACGGTCGATGCCGAAAACCGTATCTCATGGTATCAAGCCCGCCAGTTGATGGGCTATCCGGTGCTGGTGAGTGAAGAGAATGGCGTGATTACAGGGTACGCCTCCTTTGGCGACTGGCGTAACTTTGATGGTTTCCGTCATACCGTTGAACATTCGGTATATGTCCATCCTGCTCATCAGGGTAAAGGCCTGGGACGATCGCTGCTCAGCAGGTTAATAGAAGAAGCCCGCGCGTGCGGCAAGCATGTGATGGTTGCGGGCATTGAGTCTCAGAATCAGGCGTCGCTGCATCTGCACAGTACGCTGGGTTTTAAAACCACCGCGCAAATGCCACAGGTTGGCACGAAATTTGGGCGCTGGCTGGATCTGACTTTTATGCAGTTGCAGTTAGACGATCGCCGCGAACCGGATGCCAGCAGATGAACCAGACGCTAACCCTCTCCTTTCTGATTGCCGCAGGTATTGGTCTGGTGGTGCAAAATACCTTGATGGTACGCATCACGCAGACGTCCTCGACGATCCTCATCGCCATGTTACTTAACTCGCTGGTCGGGATCGTGCTGTTTGTCAGCATACTGTGGTTTAAGCAAGGTATGGCGGGGTTTGGGGAACTGGTTTCCAGCGTGCGCTGGTGGACGCTAATCCCTGGCTTGCTGGGATCGTTCTTTGTTTTTGCCAGCATCAGTGGATACCAAAATGTGGGTGCAGCAACCACTATCGCGGTGCTGGTGGCCAGCCAGTTAATCGGCGGACTGGTGCTGGATATTCTGCGCAGTCATGGCGTACCGCTGCGGGCGTTGGTGGGGCCGGTCTGCGGCGCGGTGCTGCTGGTCGTTGGGGCCTGGCTGGTGGCGAGACGTTCGTTTTAATTGCGCTTATCCGGCCTGAACATGCAGGCCGGATAAGGTGTTACTTCGCCATCTGGCAACAACGAATTAAAGGATTGTGCCGCCTTTGGTCAACTGTTCGCGACGGGTTTCCATATCCTCTTTATGCTGACGACCATGATGTGCGATAGCCGTACGCAAACGCTGTTGCTGGGTGTAACGTTCTTCCCGGCTCAGCACGACATCATCGCTGAGTTCAATCAGCAATTCATTCATATGCGTAATGACGCTCTCTTCAATGGCGGCATCAACACGTGCGCTGACCTCATCCAGATGCGACATAACCTCTCCTTAACTCATTAATTTAATTTTGCTTTTGAAAAATCGCTGCCCATCAGGCTAACGCTGTATCCGCTGACGTTGCTGCGCGTCGCGTAAAACGTTTTCCCGTTTGCCAACGCAATCCACGGAGCCTGCTGGTAGAAAATCTCTTGCGATTGCTGGTAAAGCGCGGCGCGTTCTTCCGGTTTACTCACCAGTTTCGCCTTTTGAACCAGCGAATTATACTCTTTATCGCACCAGCGCGCGGCGTTAGATCCGGTTTTAATGCTGTCACAACCCAGCAGTACATCGGCGAAGTTATCCGGATCGCCGTTGTCTGACATCCAACCGAACAACGCGGTGTCATGCTCACCTTTACGCATTCCGGAGAGATATTCGCCCCACTCGTACGACACAATTTTCGCCTTCACGCCAACCTTCGACCAGTCGCTTTGGATCATCTCGGCAATCCGTCGGGAGTTCGGGTTGTATGGGCGCTGAACCGGCATTGACCACAGCGTCGCTTCAAAGCCGTTTTCAAGTCCCGCCTGTTTCAGCAGATCTTTCGCTTTTTGCGGGTCGTAAGCGTAATCCTGCAAATCTTTATTGAAACCCAGCATATTCGGCGGAATTGGCGATTTTGCCACCGTACCGGAACCTAAAAAGACGGCGTTAATAATGGCCTTTTTGTCTGTCGCGTAGTTAAGCGCCTGACGCACCAGCACGTTATCAAACGGTTTTTTCTCGGTATTAAACGCCAGATACCCGACGTTCAGCGCTTCAACCGAATGCAGCGTCAAATCTTTATTCTTCTTAATCTCATCAAACTGTACGGGCGCAGGTGCCGGAATTATCTGGCATTCATTGGTTTGCAGTTTCGCCAATCGGGTCTGAACGTTTGGCGTGATTGAGAAGATCAGGTGCTTCGTGGGGACGGCACCGTCCCAGTAGTTCGGGTTGGCGAGATAGCGGATTTGCGAATCCTGCTTGTACTGCTGCAACACGTATGGCCCGGTGCCAATTGGCCAGTTATCGACGTTTTCCGGGGTGCCTTTTTTCAGCATCACGTCGGCATATTCCGCAGAGAGGATGGAGGCAAAATCCATTCCCCAGTCGGCAAGAAACGCGGCGTTAGGTTCATTAAGGATAAACTGAACATGATAATCATCGACCTTCTTCACTTCTTTAATCAGTTTATCCAGACCGACATCGTTGAAGTATTCGTAGCTTCCCTGAGAAATTTTGTGGTATGGATGATCGGCATCTTTCTGTCGTAATACCGAGAAAACCACGTCATCAGCGTTGAAGTCACGGGTTGGTTTGAAGAATTTATTACTGTTGAATTTCACGCCCTGACGCAGGGTAAAAGTGTAGGTCTTACCGTCCGGCGAAATCGTCCAGTCCGTTGCCAGAGACGGAACTGGCGTATTTTTTACCGGATCAAAGTTGATGAGTCGGTTGTAGAGCACCTGTGAGCTGGCTACAAACGATGGACCGGAACTGGCGATTTGCGGGTTAAATGACTCTGGCGACGCTTCTGAGCAGTAAATGAGAGTGTCAGTATTGGCCGCGAACGCCGCGCCTGATGGTAAGACGGCGCTGAGCGCCAGCGCGAGTAACGTTTTCCTTGCAATCATGGTTATAAGCCTTCTTATTTTATTATTAACCGGGATATCAGAGCATAGCTGACAAAAACTGACCAATAACAAATCACTATCAGGTTATTCTAATCCGGTGTATTTCGCTGAATAATTCATCACCCTAAGCGAATTAATTTCCCTTAAGTCTTTTTCAAAACGTCAAGATTTTTCCCGGCACTCTATGCCATGAAAATTCGCCCCTTTTTGCCTCTCTTCCACCGTTTGCTCGTTTTTATAAAACGTAAAGTAGATACGTGAAGAAGTCTAAGGGGTAACAACGTGGCAAAAACTCTCTTGCGCAGCGGCAATTTGGATGACTATCAGGCCGTGGGCGGCGGTGGTCAGGCCGTGTTTGATTCAGCATTGCAAATTCGTGAAACGCTTCGCCTGCGTAAACAGCAGGCGATGGTGGATTGTCTGGCGATCCCACAAATTAACGACAACGGCGATCGCGTTGACTGGTATTCGCCGATTGAAGGGAAAGCCGTTGCATGGAAAGCCGCTGATGAAGAGGCCCGTTTTCGTGCGCTGCGCTATCTGGGAAGCACGCTGGAAAATGCGGCGGCGCTGAGTCGTAAAAGTCTGCAATCGGGTAAAACCTCCCTGCAACTGTTTGGCTCACTGCTGGAAAAAGCCATCCAGTTTCCTGGTGAGAATCACGTGTTTCTGGTTGAAGGTAAACCCGTTATTACGTTCTGGGGTTTCGTCAATCTGAATGAAAATCCTCGCGACGATGTGCTCGATTGCCTGCGCCTTGCCGATATTCCTCCGGTCGTCACCGTAGCAGAGCCTGAGCCGGAAGAAGAAATCACTGCCCAAATCACCTTTGTCGAGGCCGACGCACCTTTGCTGACTCCAGTGGTTGAGCTACCTAAACCGGCTGAACCTGAACATGAACTACAACCCCCGGTCGTTGTTAACGAACCGGAAGTCTCGCCGCCGCTCGCACAGAAGAAACCCGCACGCCGCCTGCCGCTGTGGAGCCTGCCCGTTGCCGCGGTGATCATTGCAGCCATGGTTGGGCCGCTGCTGTGGAAGCAACAGACCACCCAGCCCGTACCCGCTGTTCCCCCTGGAGACGTCGCTAAGGCAGATATGGCACCGCTGCCAGAACTGACATCTGCACTGCCGCTGCATCGGGCTGAAGTGGCTCCGGCTGCCAAAAAAGAAAAACCTGTCGAGGGACCGGTCGTGATCGCCGCGATTCCGAAAGATGCGCTGGTGATGGATGCCAACCAGATGAAGGCAGGAACGACGCGTTTTCTCAACGGTAACTGGCGCGTAATGGTTGATGTTAAAGATCCGGTTAGCGGTAAAGCGCCGTCGCTGCGCTATCAGATCCAGGCCAATAAAGGCACGGCGCGCGTGGTTCATGGCGACAATATTGTTTGTCGTGCCGAGATTTTCTCAGGTTTGCATCAGTCAGGTGAATTAATGATTAAGAGTCGCGGGAATGCCCGTTGTACGGACGGGTCACGTTATCCGATGCCGGAAATTACCTGCAAAGCGGGAACCAATGACGTCGCCGCCTGTACCGCACGTTATGACGATCACGCGGAAATCCCTCTGACGATCAAAAAGATAGGTGCCTGATTTTATGTTGGTGAATCTGTGTGACTACAAACAGAGCGTGACGCTCATCGCCAATAGCGGTGTGCAATTTCTGGATTTTGGCCTGACGCCGCAGGAATCTGCGCATCATGGCCGCTTTGTGCGCAAAACGGCAAATGGTCCCCTGCTGCGGCTGGATTTCGATCTGACAACCGGGCGTTATACCTTACCAGGCAGCACCGGCGGTCAGCCCGAAGTGGTGAAGCCGGAAAGCACCCAGAAGCTGCATTATTCGCTGGACGTGCTCGACGGTGTCTGGCTGCCGCTGCCGTTCCTGCGCTTTAATCCGCCGCGTACGTTCGTTGAAGGCCCGGATAACTGGGCGCGCGTACAGGTGCGAAAGCTGGCGCAACCTGACAGCGCGGGCAACACCCACCGCGTCACCGTGGCGCTGGACAGCCAGCTCACTGAAAATGCCCCTGCGGCGTTAACCCCCAACGAAAATGACCTGCTGAACGGTACGCGATTTGCGCTGGCCTGGCATGACAACGAAATTGCCGATTTCCTCGACCAGACCTGGATTGACGGCTGGTTGCGCGAATCCTTTATGCATCATGTCACACAGCATGAGAACCGCTCAGAACAAGAGATCCAGCAGGCACTGCGTAACTTTGAATATCAGGCGCACTGGCTGAATGTGCTGACCCTGTTAGGCGAGCAGCTTTCCGTCCCGGAAGTGAAACTGGTCACGCATACCCTCAGCACGCCCGCCATTCCCGTTGATCTTATCCTGGATATCGGTAACACCCATACCTGTGGCGTCCTGATTGAAGATCACGGGGATGCCAATGACGGACTGCGCCAGACAGCCGAATTGCAGGTGCGTTCGTTAAGCGAGCCACAGTTTCTCAACGATCCGTTGTTCACCAGCCGACTGGAGTTTTCCGAAGCACGTTTTGGTAAGCAGCACTTTTCCGTGGAGAGCGGTCGTGATGATGCCTTTATCTGGCCGTCGATTGTCCGCGTTGGCGATGAAGCCCGAAAGCTGGCGATGCAGCGCATGGGCACTGAAGGCAGCAGTGGGATCTCCAGCCCGCGCCGTTATCTGTGGGACGAAACGCCGGTGTTGCATGACTGGCGCTTTAGCCAGATGAATGGCAAAACCCAGCGCGAACCACTGGCTACCGCCTTCCCGCTGATGAACCTGATGAACGATGACGGGCAACCGCTGTTCAGCCTGCCGCAGGATGATCGTCTGCCGGTATTCTCACCGCAATACAGCCGCAGTACGCTGATGACGCATATGTTGTGCGAAATACTGGCCCAGGCGCTGGGGCAAATTAACAGCGTGGCGACGCGTTTGCGCCTCGGATTCCCGGCATCTCCTCGTCAGTTGCGTACGCTGATCCTGACCCTGCCGTCGGCGATGCCCAAACAGGAGCGTGAGATTTTCCGCCTGCGCATGTTTGAAGCTATTGCGTTGGTCTGGAAAGCAATGGGCTGGCACCCGCAGGATGAAGACTTCACCACCCGTAAACAGCAGGAAAAGAGCGTGGTTCCCGTACCTGAGATCCAGATGGAATGGGATGAGGCCAGCTGCGGGCAACTGGTGTGGCTGTATAACGAAGCTATCTCTCACTACGATGGCCACACCGAATCGTTCTTTAACGCCCTTGCCCGTCCGGACCGTTTGCCGGAGCCTGGTGAGACTAAAGGTCGTGCGCTGCGCGTGGCATCGATCGACATTGGCGGCGGGACAACGGATATGGCCGTCGTCCATTACCAGCTTGATGACGGCGTGGGTACAAACGTCAAAATTACCCCGCACCTGCTGTTCCGTGAAGGCTTTAAGGTTGCGGGCGATGACATGCTGCTGGACGTGATTCAGCGCTGCGTGTTGCCTGCGCTGCAAACCCGTCTGCAACAGGCTGGCGTGACCGACGCCGCCGCATTGCTGGCTACGCTATTTGGAGATTCCGGGCGCATCGACACCCAGGCGATTTTGCGTCAACAAACGGCGTTACAACTCTTTATGCCGCTCGGTCATGCGGTACTTTCTGCCTGGGAACAAAGTGATATTAACGATCCGGTAGCGGGTCTGCATGCCACCTTTGGCGAACTCCTGAGCCAGCAACCAACGCGCAACGTGCTGAATTACATCCAGCAGGCTATCGATCATGCGTTGCCTGCGGGATCGCCAGCGTTTGATGTGCTGAGCGTGCCGTTACAGGTGCAGTTCAGGCAGTTACAAGAAGCGTTACTGGCGGGCCAGTTTACCCTGACCTCCCCACTGCACGCGGTCTGTGAGGCCATTTCACACTATCGCTGCGATATTTTATTAGTGACCGGCAGACCCGCCTGTTTACCGGGCGTACAAGCGTTGATCCGCCATCTGCAGCCCGTTCCGGTTAATCGTATGATCTGGATGGATAACTACCGCGTACATGAGTGGTATCCGTTCAGCCAACAAGGGCGGATTGGTAACCCCAAATCCACCGCAGCAGTTGGTGCGATGTTGTGTAGCCTGGCGCTGGATCTACGCTTGCCGCGTTTCAACTTTAAAGCTGCCGATATCGGCGCTTACTCGACCGTACGTTATCTCGGCGTGTTGGATAATACGGTCAATACGCTGCGCGATGAGAACATCTGGTATCACGATATCGATCTGGATAAGCCCGGCGCGAAGCTGGATGCCCGCCTGCACTTCCCATTGCGCGGCAACGTTACGTTAGGTTTCCGTCAACTGGCCAACAGCCGTTGGCCTGCCACACCGCTGTATACGCTCAGCATAAATTCTGCCGAACTGGCAAAAACCATCGCCGGAGATGGCGTGTTGAATGTACGGCTGCAGCTACGCGGTGGTAGCAAAGAAAGCGGCCCGGAGTTCTTCGTACTGAGCGATGCGTGGTTACAGGATGGCACTCCCGTTGCCGCCAATGCCTTAACGTTAAAACTGAATACGCTGGCAGACCGTCGCCATAGCGGGAGCCATTACTGGATTGATAGCGGGAGCGTGTACCTGAAATGAGTAAGATGTTAAACACCGCGCAGGCCGCCATCGAGTGGGTAACTGATACCCGTCAGCGTGCGGCGCGTCTTGATGATGAAGCGGATGCCCTGTTGGCGCAGCTCACCCTGGCCGCCGTTAATGAATCTGCGTTGAAGACGACCTTTTCATCGCGAGGATGCGTTGGGCTTTACGGACATTCGCAATCGGCAAAAGCGCACCTGCTCACAGCATTGTGCAGCAACGCCAATGGCAAAGTGAATATCGTTACCCCGGATCGCAGCTTTGATTACTTTTCACATATTAATCCTGGTCATGCGCCAACCAATATGGCGATCCGCTTTACGCGTGATGAAAATCCGCTCGATGGTGAATGGCCGTTGCGCCTGCGGCTACTCAGTGAAGCCGAACTGGTACAGCTATTTATTACCCAGTTCTGTGCGCTTGCGGACAACCGCCAGGTCGAGAAATCGATTATTGAGGCGCGCCTGGAAAAATGGCAAACGTTGCGCCAGCGTCATCCGGTGCCGGGCATTACCGCGCATGATGTCGCGGCAATTGGTCGTTTCTGGCGCGCCTGCGTACCGGCCAGACAACAGCAATTTGACGACGCGCTATGGCATCAGTTTGCCACGCTGCTACCCGCTCTGGATCTGACTACCCGGGCAAACGCCTGGGCGTTACTGTGGGGAGAACAACCAGAGTTGACGCAACAGTGGTTGGCGCTGGCGCATACGCTGCAACAAACCGGGAGCGCGCAAGAACTCGCGGCTCCGCTGAGCCTGCTGGTTGACCATTTTGGTTTACCTGCCGAGAGTTTCCTGACTCAGGTAGCATTGAACGGGAATGAGGCGCAAAGCGATGTGGTGGTTCATCCAATAGAAAATGATCAGTTGCTCAATGCGGTCAGCCTTTCTCAGGCTTCGCTGGCGCTGCTCACGCGCGAGCTGGTCCTGACGGTTGAAGACGCGGTACTGGAAAATGTCGATCTGCTGGATATTCCCCTCGCCCCGGATGTTCATCCCCATCCATTGTGGCAGGCCAAATTAGGCTGGATGCTGGAACATTATCGCCAGCATCTGCAACCGGATGTACTTTTAATCTGTAATGCTGTATCTACCCGCTCCCAGACGCCCGCCATCACCCGCAAACTACTGGGCTGGGTTAACGACACTCAGCCCGTACATGACGCCGCATTGCCGGGAGTGGTCTGGGCCATTACTCCGCAGGATGCGCGGTTTAGCACTCAGCAAAATCTTGATGAATCTGTGCAGCAATTAATGGGCAAGCCCGGACTGCACTGGGGCACGCTGCAGGCGCTGGATAAACACAGCTTACAACGCCTCGTCGAATGGCTGACTCAGGCAACCTCGCCCCAGCAACGCCAGGCGAGATTGACCTCCCTGCGTGAGCAGCACCAGCAGCGTGTACGCGAAACCCTGATCGGCTGGATTAACCCCGTTGAAACCGAATCGGGTAGCAATGAGTCGGTGATCCGCCAGCTCCAGGCCCAGGCGGCAAAGCATGGCGAACTCCTGGACGGTTTGCTCCCGCCGATGCGCCTCTTTGAGTCGCTGCTGCGTGTTCAGCAGCCGCGCGAGGAACAGGTGAGCGGATTATTTAATGAAGAGATTGACCTGTTTGCCGAGGTGCGTGACACACCGCACTCGCCGGAAAGCAAAGAGACCGGGTATCAGGCGCACAAAATGTGGGTTAACCACGTGCGCCAGTGGTGTCGCGATGAAAATAATGCGCGCCGTTTACGCCTTGAGCCGCGTACGCTAAGGCAGGTTGCCGATATCCTCGTCACCACCAGCTATCGGCTGGAGATGCCGCAACGCTTACAGCGCATTATGCAGCGAGAAAACGTCTGCGCCGCGCAGCTTCACGCCGATATTGGGGATTTTATTACCTGGCTTGGATTTGCCAGCGTGGCAGAGGAACAGCGTCCGGCCAGCAGGATCCAAAAAGGGTCGGCTATTTTTAGTGCCCCGGCGCAACAGCCGATGTTACGGTTGACGAAACTGGATGAACAACCTTCGCATGGCGCAAGCCGTTACGTTTACGACTGGCTGGTCGCTTTGTATACCCGCGCCAATGAAAACGTGGGATATCAGCATCCAATGGATGTTTGCGCAGCCGACAAAAAACGATTAGATGCCCTGCTTTCCACCTGAAACGGCGTTTACGCCGTCATCAGAAGAGAGAAAACATTAACGCGACGGGAAAACTCATCGGCCAGGTCGCCCCGACTAATACCGCGCTGAGAAAACGAATCCGCTTTTTATCGCGGGAAAGAAACCAGGTGATGATTGCCGTGATAGCGGCCATCACCGCATAAAAAACCAGCATTTTTTGGTACAGAGACATGTCAGGCATCCGGGCCGAAAGGTAAAATCGCGCGCAATATGCTCTTTTTCATGACCTACATCAAGTTTTATTAATTATTTTAAGAGAAACGCCGGTAAAACAAGCCGTTTTCATTATGTTCAGAATCCGTACTATTGCGGATAGTTATAACCCGTACTATACCCATAAGGGTTAAAACGAAAGGTGGCACAAATGAATGTTTCCAGTAAAACTGTGGTGCTGATAAATATATTTGCTGCTGTAGGACTTTTCAGTCTGATTTCCGCAAGGTTTGGCTGGTTTGCTTGATGTCGTTCTTCTTGATTAATTGCAGCGTCCGCTGGCAGAGAGGCTCTTCTCTCTGCCATTAGTACACGATTTTCCCACTCTCCTGCCACCCGGTAAATTATCCTTAGTATGTAATCCCCCTAATCCTTCTGCGGCATTATATTGCCCGCATAACGGCTCGGTGTTGTGCCGGTATGCTGATGGAAAAAAGCGATAAAAGCACTGTCACTGACAAATTCCAGATATTGCGCCACCTGGCTGATCTGCCCCCCGTCAGCCAGCATCTCCATGGCTTTTAATAGTCTAAATTGCTGCCGCCAGCTCTGATAATTCATCCCGGTATCCCTGGTAAATATTCGACTGATCGTCCTCTCGCATGCCCCAACCCGTTGGGATAATTGATTTAGTCGTGGTGGCAATTCGCCCATACGTACTCCTTCAAGCCACACGTTCAGCCGTGGATCTGAGGGAAACTGCAACGTCCAGTTTTCACTGCGGGCGGCCCGCATTTCCTCACAGAAAACGGTGATAAGACTGGCCTGCTGCGCGGCAGGCATTTCCCACGGCCAGAAAGCCATACGTTCTATTACTTCAAAAAAGAGAGGATTAACGTCGACTATCTGCAGCGGAAATTTAGATAACGGCAATGTAGTTGAAAAATACAACGAACGATAAGCCATCACGCCACGCATTATGGCGCGATGTACCGTACCAGCCGGGATCCAGACCGCGCGCCGTGGCGGTAGCAGACACAGGGCATGCTCCAGCTCAATCGTAATGCTTCCCGCTGCCGAAAAAAGTAGCTGATGACGAAGATGGCGATGCCGGCCGGAATCGTGTACGCCCATCTCGGAGGCAATCCCGATTACCGGTTTATCAAAGCTATCCGCATCGAAATCATCATCCGGGGCAATTTCCATTATCTGTCCGATAGTTGATATTTAAAGTCTTGATAATGGTAATGCGACACCTCCCTTTCAGCAATAATGCCCGCCAGTTTTCTGTCTCTCTGGATATTGCTATGAACACTCTTCGCCGCCCGCCGCTGTGGCTTCTTACTTTGCTGATTATGTTTCCGCAACTGGTGGAAACCATTTATAGCCCGGCATTGCCAGGAATCGCCACGTCTTATCACGTAAGCAGTGAGCGCGCGGCGCAAACACTCTCCGTTTATTTTATTGCCTTTGCCATCGGCGTGGCGATGTGGGGTTGGCTAAGCGACTGCATCGGTCGACGTTGGGCGATGCTGGCAGGACTTATCTGCTATGGGTCAGGTTGTGCCCTGGCCGTGGTTGCCACTGACTTCAGCGTTTTGCTGCTGGCGCGGATGATCTCAGCCATCGGCGCGGCTGCCGGGTCAGTGGTGGTACAGACCATGTTACGGGACACTTATGAATCAACTGCGCTATCCCGCGTCTTTTCCGTGATGGGCGCTGCGCTGGCATTGAGTCCCGTTTTCGGCCTGCTAAGCGGAGGTTGGTTGGTTAGCCTGTATGGTCATACCGGTGTATTTATTGCCCTTGTGCTGCTGGCGCTGCTACTGCTACTACTGACTGCGACCATGCTGCCAGAAACCCGGCCCGAAAATACGCTCAGCCCCAGCCTTGCTGCACTGCTCTCCCGCATGATGCGTGACCGCGAGCTGTGGAAAAATACCATGCTGGTTGCGCTGCTGAACACCATGCTGTTTAGCTATTACAGCCTGGCTCCGTTTCTTTTCGGGCAATTGGGATGGAGTTCCAGAGCCTTTGGCTGGACGGGGGGATTACTTGCGTTTGCTTCGCTGTCGGGCAGCCTGCTGAACCGGAGATTATTGACGACAGACCAGACATCGGAACAGAGGGTACGTTATGCCTGTGCGCTGGCAGCATTGTCAGGCCTCGCCGCGTGGTGGTTACAGCACTCCGCGTGGATTCTGATACCGGTTTTCGGCGCGGTGATTGCCTATGGCATCGCGATCCCTAATGTGCTGAGTCAGGCCCTACGCCACTATCGTGAACAGGCCGGGGCCGCCGGTGCATTATTCGGATTAAGCTATTACCTGTTGCTAGGAATGATGCTGGGGGTGGCAGGCATGGTGCAACAACTGGGGCTGGTTCTGAGCATCTGTGCGCTACTTGCCTGGATTTGCAGCTTGCGCCGCGGATAACCGGATGACGATCGTGAAAGCACAAAGCCCTGACATTAATAAGCCGGGGCTTTGTTGTATCAATTAGCCTGACCTCGCGGATATTTCCAACTTACCGCCGTCCGATGGCGACGAGGCCAGTGGCGCGAATAATATAGACACACGTTTGCCAGTATTTAGCTATCCGTGCCGCATTTATTGCTCGCGCTTCAGATATTACTCATGCTTGATCATGACATGGCGAACAATCGTGTAGTCTTCCAGCCCGTAAACCGACATATCCTTGCCATAACCAGACTGTTTTTGTCCGCCGTGCGGCATCTCGCTGACCAGCGTGAAGTGGGTATTGACCCAGGTGCAACCATACTGCAGGCGAGCGCTAAATCGATGCGCGCGCCCCACATCCCGAGTCCAGACGGAGGATGCCAGGCCGTATTTCGAATCGTTAGCCCACGCCAGCACCTGATCTTCATCCTCAAATACGGTGACGCTGACCACCGGACCGAAAACTTCCCGCTGCACGATAGCATCTTCCTGCTTCGCCCCGGCCAGCAGCGTCGGAGCAAAATAGTAGCCTGCGCCGTCCACTTTTTTACCACCGGTGATGACTTTGATATGCCCCAGTGCTTTGGCTTCATCGACCGCTTTAGTCACGCGATCGAGGTGCGCCTGCGAGCTTACCGGCCCCAGCTCCGTCGATTCATCATTCGGTGCGCCGATTTTCAGGCTGGCAACCGCGGCACCAAGTTTCTCAACCAACGCGTCATAAATGCCTTTCTGGGCATAGATTCGACAAGCGGCGGTACAGTCTTGCCCGGCGTTGTAATAGCCAAAGGTTCGCACGCCGCTCACCACTGCATCCAGATCGGCATCATCAAAAATGATGACCGGGGCTTTGCCGCCCAGCTCCATATGTGTGCGCTTAATCGAAGGCGCGGTGTGCTGGATAATGTGTTCACCGGTCGCAATGGAGCCGGTCAGGGAAACCATCCGGACTTTTTCATGACCGGTCAGCGGGTCACCCACCGTTTTGCCACGGCCAAAAAGCACGTTGATAACGCCAGGCGGATAAATATCTTTGGCAAATTCAGCCAGTTTAAGTGCCGTTAGCGGGGTAATTTCTGACGGTTTAATCACCACACAGTTACCCGCCGCCAGCGCCGGTGCCAGCTTCCACGCCGCCATCATCAGCGGGTAGTTCCACGGCGCGATAGAGGCCACCACGCCCAGCGGATCCCGACGAATCATCGACGTATGCCCTTCCAGATACTCTCCGGCCGCCTGTCCTTGCAGGGTACGAGCTGCCCCAGCGAAGAAGCGGAAAACGTCGACGATTGCCGGAATTTCATCGTTAAGGACACAGTGCAGCGGCTTACCACAGTTAAGCGATTCCAGCTCAGCGAAGGTTTGCGCGTTATCGGCGATAGCATCCGCCAGTTTCAGCAGCAGTTCGGAACGGACTTTCGGTGTGGTTTGTCCCCAGGAGGCAAATGCGCAGTCTGCTGCACGTACCGCCGCATCAACCTGCCCGGCTGACGCCTCGGCAATCTCCAGAATGCGTTCTCCAGTGGCAGGGTTATAGACTGGCTGCTTTTCACCTTCACCGTTGACCAGCTCGCCATTAATCAGTAATTGATGTTGCATAGCAATTTCCCATATCGTCGTTTATTTACCGTTTCCGGCGAGAGTGTCGCCTTCACGCGTTAGCCACCAGGCCCCTAAAATTGGCAGTGTTGTCACCAGCATTACCAGCAATGCCACAACGTTGGTGACAGGCACATCTCGTGGTCGACCCAGTTGATTGAGCAGCCACAAAGGAAGTGTTCTTTCATGTCCGGCGGTGAACGTTGTCACGATGATTTCATCAAACGACAAAGCAAACGCCAGCATCCCTCCCGCCAGCAGTGCCGATGCCAGGTTTGGCAGCACGACATAACGAAAGGTTTGCCAGCCGTTGGCGCCAAGATCCATAGACGCTTCAACCAGACTCCATGAGGTACGGCGAAAACGCGCCACGACGTTGTTAAATACCACCACCACGCAAAACGTCGCATGGCCGACCACGATGGTGAGAAAACCGGGTTCCAGGTTGATAGTTTTAAACGCCGTCAGTAGCGCCAGACCGGTAATAATCCCCGGCAGCGCGATCGGCAACAGCAGCAACAGCGATATTGCGCTTTTACCAAAAAAGTCCCTGCGCCACAGTGCGGCAGCGGCCAGCGTCCCCAGAACGAGGGCAATGGCCGTTGACAACGCAGCGATTTTAAGTGACAACGTCACCGATTCCAAAATATCGCTACGTTGCGCCGCAACGCTAAACCACTTCAGCGTTAACCCCTGCGGTGGAAAACTAAAAGCAGCCTCCTCAGTATTAAAAGCATAGGTGGCGATGATGAGGATGGGAAAGTGCAGGAAAATAACCCCGCCCCATGCCGCCAGTTTGAGTAACCAGGGCGCGCGTTCAGAGTGCATCGAAAGCTCCCAGACGCTTCACGAACGCCAGATACAGTGCGATTAACACAATCGGCACCAGAGTAAATGCCGCCGCCATCGGCATATTGCCGATCGCCCCTTGTTGCGAATACACCATATTGCCGATGAAATAGCCTGGCGGCCCCACCAGTTGCGGCACGATAAAATCGCCCAACGTCAGAGAGAAGGTAAAGATCGACCCTGCCGCGATACCGGGTATCGCCAGTGGCAGGACCACATAGCGGAAAGTCTGATGCGGACGAGCGCCCAAATCAGCGGAGGCCTGTAAGAGCGAAGGCGGAAGTCTCTCCAGCGCGGCCTGTACCGGCAGGATCATAAACGGCAGCCAGATGTAGACGAACACCAGAAAACGCCCTAACCCTGAAGTCGACAACGTATTGCCGCCTACCGCAGGCAGCGTCAGGAACGAAAGCAGCAGCGGCTCCAGCCCCAGATGGGTTAAAAACCACTGCGCCACCCCGTCTTTAGCCAACAGTAACGTCCATGCGTAGGCTTTAACAATGTAGCTGGCCCACATCGGCAACATCACAGCAATGTAAAAAAAGGCTTTCATTTTGCCACTGGTATATCGCGCCATATACCACGCCATCGGAAACGCCAGAATCGCGCTGGCAATGGTGACCGCCACCGCCATCGTCAGGGTACGCAAAATGATGTCGTAGTTGGCGGGATTAAACAGCGCCTGCAAATTCGCCAGCGTCAGGTCGGGGGTGACCGACATGGTGAAATCATCGAAGGTATAAAAACCTTGCCACAACAGCGTCAGTAATGAGCCGAAGTAGACGATCCCAAACCACATCAGCGGTCCGAGGAGCAGCAAAAACAGCCCCAGACATGGATTACGCCAGAAGAACCCTGAGATCCGGTTCAGACTTGTCGACTGTGGAGGCGAATGTAAGACATTCATAGCCATTCACCTCTCCTCAACCAGCGGTACCATCACGTCGCGTGACCACGATGCCATCACCTGTTGACCCGGCGACAGCGTTGTCGGCAGCATTTCTCCCGTCAGGTTCGCCTGGCTAACCAGCAATTTTTCACCGCCGACAAGTTTCAGCTCAAAACGTGTCGCGGCACCCTGGTACTGCACAGCCTGGATAACCCCCCGGGCCTGGACTTCGCCACTGCTATCATTCAAGCGAATGTGTTCCGGACGCAGGGAAAACATACCCTGTAGCCCGCAAACGTTCGCTGACATCGTTTCATCAAAAACATTTGACGTCCCGACGAAACTTGCCACAAACGGTGTGCGCGGACGCATGTACAGTTCACGCGGAGAATCCACCTGTTCGATGCGACCATTATTAAACACCGCCACACGATCGGACATCGACAGGGCTTCACCCTGATCGTGGGTGACAAAAATGAAGGTGATACCCAGGGATTGCTGTAGCTTTTTCAGTTCCAGCTGCATCTGCTCACGCAGCTTAAGATCCAATGCCCCGAGCGGTTCATCCAACAGCAGGACGCGCGGTTCATTGACCAGCGCGCGGGCAATCGCCACGCGTTGCCGCTGACCACCGGAGAGTTGCGATGGTTTGCGTTCATAAACAAAACCGAGCGCAACCTTATCCAGCGCTTCACGTGCTTTAGCGTGACGCTGTTTTTTATCAATACCTTTGACCATCAGCCCGTAGGCGACATTGTCGAGAATCGACATATGCGGGAATAGCGCATAATCCTGAAATACCGTATTGACGTCCCGTTCCCAGGGCGGCAATTCGCTGGCCTGCTTACCAAAAATGGTGATTGCGCCGCCTGACAGTTGCTCAAACCCTGCAATAAGGCGCAGACAGGTGGTCTTGCCGGAGCCAGATGGCCCCAGCATAGAGAAAAACTCACCGTCGTTAATCGCAATACTCACCCCATCAACTGCACGAACATCCCCGTACAGACGCGAGACGTTATGAAACTCCACTGCGTACGTCATAAAACCCCCAGCGGAATTAACGACCGCCCATAATGGCGATGTAATCCTGCGTCCAGCGACTGTAAGGAACGAATTTGCCACCTTCTGCGATCGGCGTTTTCCAGAAGGCAATTTTGTCAAAGTAGCTATAGCCGTTGGTTTCACAGCCCTTTTCACCCAGCAGCGGGCTGGCTTTACAACCTTCAGGCACGACTGGCAGAGAACCAAACCAGGCTGCGACGTCGCCCTGAACTTTCGGGGTTAATGACCAGTTCATCCATTTGTAAGCGCACACCGGGTGTTTGGCTTCGCTGTGTAGCATGGTGGTATCAGCCCATCCGGTAACCCCTTCTTTTGGGAAGACCGTGGCAATAGGCTGGCCTTCTCCTTTCAGGGCGTTCGCCTGATAAGGCCAGGCGCTGGACGCCACCACACCTTCGTTTTTGAAGTCGCTCATTTGTACGGTGGTATCGTGCCAATAGCGATGGATCAGCGCGTGTTGATCGCTCAGGACTTTGATCACCGCCTGATACTGTTGTTCGGTGAGCTGATAGGGATCGGTAATGCCCAGTTGCGGCTGAGTCGCCTTAACGAATAATGCAGCATCGGCAATATAGATCGGGCCATCGTAGGCTTGAACGCGCCCTTTATTGCTTTTTCCGTCCCCAAGTTTTTGCTCAACAAATACCACGTTCCAGCTATCCGGCGGCGTTGGGAAAATTTTGGTGTTGTACATCAGCAGGTTTGGCCCCCACTGGTACGGTGTGCCGTAAACTTTTCCGCCAACGTTAAACCACTCGCCTTTTACCACGCGCGGATCGATGCTTTTCCAGTTAGGGATCAGCGCGGTATTAATCGGCTGAACGCGTTTTCCCATAATCAGACGCAATGAGGCATCACCGGAAGCGGTAACCAGGTCGTAGCCGCCTTTTGCCATCAGGCTGACCATTTCATCAGAAGTGGCCGCTGTTTTAACATTGACCGCGCAGCCGGTCTCTTTCTCAAACTGCGAGACCCAATCATATTGTTTATCGGTCTGTCCACGTTCGATGTAGCCCGGCCAGGCAATAATATCCAGACGGCCTTCCGGTTTATCTAAGGATGTCGGGGGTTCGGCTGCCTGTGCAGTCATCAGCGTCATACTGAGTGCGCACAGGCTACTGAGGGCAAACTGCTTGCTCATAACGTCTTACTCCTGTCTAAAAAATATTGAGCGGCAGCCTTGCCGTAAATATATGTCCTTTCCTAAAAATAGTCGGGGTGTTGTAAGCGTTCCTGCTGGCGCAAGGAAATTTAATCAGGTTGTGAGCTAACGCTCATTACGCTACTGATGCTGAACGGGAGCTTTAATCTTCTGGAGTATAGACAAGGAGTTAGGTGCAACGGTGGCAATAGTAAGAACTATTGATTTTTTGTATGGTAGCACCCGATATAAATAACATCGGGGTTAGGTATTCTCTATTTCGAAAATAAGAACGCGCTATTCTTTTATATTGAATAGCGCGTTACGTTTTATTTCATCATCTCGCGAATTAATTTTCCCAGCTGTTTCACTGCCTGTTCCTCACGCTCTCCCCAGTGCCATGCGGTATTAAAGCGAAAGAAACGAGTCCAGCTCCCCGAGGTCGAAAACATTTTTCCCGGTGCAATGCTGATATGGTGCGCCAGTGCCTGGGTGCTGAGCACGCCTGCATCAAGCGGTTCAGGCAGTTCCAGCCACAGAAAATAGCCGCTGTCGTTATGGTGAATTTTGACTTCCGCCGGAAGATGACGCAGCAACGTTTGCCAGGCCTGCTGTTTGCGTTCCGCCAGTTGACGGCGTAAGCGGCGCAGATGCGCGTCATAGCGCCGGGTTGACAGATAATCCACGAGCGCAAGCTGCATGGGGGAACTGGTGGATAACGTGCTCATGAGCTGGAGTCGCTGAATACGTCGAGCATGCTTCCCGGCCGCCACCCAGCCCACGCGAAATCCGGGCACCAGGCACTTCGAGAAGGATGAACAATGCAAAACGCTGTCGGCGCGATCCCAGGCTTTGGCAGGCAGTGGTTTTTCGCGACCAAAGTACAGCTCGCTGTAGACATCATCTTCTATCAGCATTACATGATATTTTTCCAGCAATGCGACCAGGTGCGCCTTTTTCTCTGGGCTGAGCGTAAAACCCAGCGGATTTTGGCTGTTGGTCATCAGCCAGCAGGCTTTTACCGGATACTCCTGCAACGCTTGCTCCAGCGCGGTAAGATCGATCCCCTCTTTCACGTCGGTGGCAATCGAAAGCGCCTTCAGCCGTAATCGCTCCAGGGCCTGCAACGCCCCATAGAAACAGGGATTTTCGACAATCACCCAGTCTCCCGGTTCGGTAACCGCCTGCAGGCTCAGGTTGAGGGCATCCAGCGCACCGGTAGTGATGACAATTTCATCAGGTGAAATGGTCATCCCCTGTTGAGCATAGCGGCGGGCAATGGCATGGCGCAGCTCATCATTTCCCGGCGGCAGGTTTTCTATCACGCTCATGGCGGTCGCGGTTTTACTGACCTGCGCCAGCGAGCGGTTCAACTGCTGGAGGGGAAACAGACGCGGATCGGGGAATGCAGAGGCAAATGGCATCACTGACGCATCCCGGCTGGCCTGCAACATATCAAAAATATAGGTGTTGATATCCACCGCTTCATCGCGCATCACCTGCGCCTGCGGCGCTGCCAGCTCACGTTCAGGGCGCGCGGCAACATAGTAACCCGACTGCGGCCGGGCAATAATCCGGCCCTGACTTTCCAGCAACTGATATGCATGTCCGACGGTCATAAAACTCATGCCGCTGCTGACCACCTGCTCGCGCAAGGATGGCAAGCGATCGCCGGGCTGCCATACGCCAGACGCGATTTGATCGCGAATTTGCTCAGCCAGTCGCTGGTATTTTTTCATTTTTCGTCCTGATAATCGGTGTCGGTGACACGCACTGTATATATCAGTTTACATAATCAGGGCATTTTTTATAACTGTTATAGTTAACAGTTTTACAACATTGTTACTGACAGCTCCTTGCCTAAGGCGCGTGCAGCTATTTGCACAGCATCAATTTTTGTCGCGTGCTTTAAATCGAACAAACGGGTAATTTCCTGCTTAGGCCTGCCGATCCTGTTTGCCAGCTCCTGCTGGGTGATTTTTGATTCAAGAAAGGCATTTAACAAAAGAACCTTCGACGCAATGCTCAGGGGGATTTCCACATAGTCACCTTCAGCGCCAACCGCCGAAGGTAAAGGAATCGGTTCGTTATCGTCGAAATAGAATTCAAAAGCGGTCACCAATGCAGACTGCGCAGCCTGCAAAGCCCCATGACGGGTTTCGCCCTGGGTTAATGCTTCAGGAATATCCGGGAAGGAAACCACGAATCCACCTTCCACGGCGGGGATTAGATTAACGGGATAACGCATGATTTTTTCAAAATCTCTCATATAATTAACCTCATATTGATGATGACTGTAAACCAAGCTGCTTCAGGATCGATTTTCGCAAGGCTTCTTTTATTTCATCACCAGGATGCCTGGGCATAACGCTACGCCTTCCCTGATACCTCAACTTCAGATGATTTGAGCCGTTTGTAACAGCCACTCCCTGAGATTCAAGCCAGCGTCTGAACTCACTTTGCTTCACTGCGCCTCCCTGTCGTCTATTATACGCACAAAGTAAACATTTATGATTACCTTTTCATTACCTCGCTAGTGATAGCGTAAAATCACTCGCGTGGGGAGGACGCTATTTGATAACAGGAATCCAGGTTCCAGATTTCATATCAGCCAGGCCAACCTATAACAGCACGACAACTGTTATGGTTAAAAAGAACTGTTCTGTTTCTGCCCTCCATTGCTTCGCAGCCTTAGAATTGCGCTAAATCAATTTTGCCTGCGGAGCTAAGCATGTTCGGTCTTGACGCGTTTCACCTGGCGAGGATCCAGTTCGCGTTTACGGTATCCTTTCACATCATCTTTCCGGCGATTACCATTGGCCTCGCCAGTTATCTGGCGGTGCTCGAAGGGTTATGGTTAAAAACGAAAAATCCAACCTGGCGCTCGCTATACCATTTCTGGTCGAAAATATTCGCCGTAAACTTTGGTATGGGCGTGGTTTCCGGGCTGGTGATGGCTTATCAGTTCGGCACGAACTGGAGTGGTTTTTCTGAGTTCGCCGGTAGCATCACCGGGCCGCTGCTGACCTATGAAGTATTAACCGCCTTCTTCCTCGAAGCAGGCTTCCTCGGGGTAATGCTGTTTGGCTGGAATCGGGTTGGCCCAGGGCTTCACTTCTTCGCGACCTGTATGGTTGCGCTGGGTACTATTATTTCTACCTTCTGGATCCTCGCCTCCAACAGCTGGATGCAAACGCCACAGGGCTATGAAATTGTTAACGGGCAAGTCGTTCCCGTCGACTGGTTCGCCGTGATTTTCAATCCTTCCTTCCCTTATCGTTTGCTGCATATGTCCGTTGCCGCCTTCCTGAGCAGCGCGCTGTTTGTCGCGGCATCAGCCGCATGGCATTTATTGCGCGGTAATAGCACGCCAGCAATTCGCGCGATGTTTTCAATGGCGCTGTGGATGACGTTAATCGTCGCCCCGCTGCAGGCCTTAATTGGCGATATGCACGGGTTGAATACGCTGAAGCACCAGCCTGCAAAAATTGCGGCGATTGAAGGACACTGGGAAAATCCGCCCGGTGAACCGACCCCGCTGCTGTTGTTCGGCTGGCCGGATATGGAGCAGGAGCGCACCCGCTATGGGCTGGAAATCCCGGCGCTGGGCAGCCTGATCCTGACTCATAGTCTGGATAAACAGGTCCCGGCGTTAAAAGAATTTCCGAAGGAGGACAGGCCCAATTCCACCATCGTGTTCTGGTCGTTTCGCATTATGGCAGGGTTAGGCATGCTGATGATCCTGCTGGGCGCGTTTGCCCTGTGGCTGCGTTATAAGGAGCGGCTATACACCTCACGTCCTTTCCTGCGCTTTGCATTGTGGATGGGGCCCTCCGGTCTGATTGCCATCCTTGCTGGCTGGGTGACCACCGAAGTTGGCCGTCAGCCGTGGGTGGTTTACGGTTTGCAACGTACGGCGGATGCGGTTTCCGCACATGGTGATTTACATATGAGCATCAGCCTGCTGTCTTTCTTTGTGGTTTATAGCTCGGTGTTTGGCGTGGGTTACAGCTACATGATCCGCCTGATCCGTAAAGGACCACAGGAAGATGAGCCGACCATTCCACCAACAGGCACGCCGGCACGGCCGCTTTCTGCTGCCGTTCTCGATTCTCAACCGGAGGCACACCGCTAATGGGTATCGATTTATCAGTTATCTGGTTTGTAATTATCGTGTTCGCCACGCTGATGTATATCGTGATGGACGGTTTTGATCTCGGGATCGGTATTTTATTCCCTGCGATTTCGGATGCGGATGACCGCGATGTGATGGTCAACAGCGTCGCCCCGGTATGGGACGGTAATGAAACCTGGCTGGTGTTGGGTGGCGCCGGATTATTCGGCGCTTTTCCCCTGGCCTATGCGGTGATTGTCGATGCGCTGACGATCCCATTGACCCTGATGCTCATCGGCCTGATATTTCGCGGCGTCGCGTTTGAGTTTCGCTTCAAAGCCACGCCGGCGCATCGACCATTCTGGGACAAAGCTTTTCTCGGCGGTTCAATCCTCGCGACATTCACTCAGGGTATTGTGGTCGGTGCCGTACTCAATGGATTTTCCGTCACCGGACGCAGCTACAGCGGCGGTCCTTTCGACTGGCTGACCCCCTTTACCCTGTTCTGCGGCGTGGGCTTGGTTGTAGCCTACGCCCTGTTGGGGGCAACATGGCTGGTGATGAAAAGCGAAAATCCGTTGCAGGATAAAATGCGCTGCGTGGCAAGAAAACTGCTGCTGGCGATGCTGGTTGTCATTGCCATTATCAGCCTGTGGACGCCGCTGGCGCACAGCGCCATTGCCGAACGTTGGTTTAGCCTGCCCAATCTGTGGTTCCTGATGCCGGTTCCGCTCCTGGTTGCGCTGATTAGCCTCTGGCTGTGGCGCTCGCTGGGTCAGCAAAACAGCCATACACTGCCTTTTGTATTGACGCTGGGGCTGATTTTTCTCGGGTTCAGCGGGCTGGGGATCAGTATCTGGCCCCACATCATTCCACCGTCCATTACGCTGTGGCAGGCGGCAGCTCCGGCGCAGAGTCAGGGCTTTATGTTGGTTGGCGCGCTGCTGATTATCCCGATAATCCTGGTGTACACCTTCTGGAGCTACTACGTTTTCCGCGGCAAAGTTCAACATGGTGAGGGGTATCATTGATGCAACAAACAATCTGGAAACGCCTGATGTGGCTGGTGATCCTCTGGGGCGGCAGCGTGCTGGCCCTGGCCGCCGTTGGTATGTTCTTTCGTCTCCTGATGACGGCCGCCGGATTTAAATCCTGATTCTCTCCCTGATAACAACCGGGCAGCGCTGCACTGCCCGGTTGTGACAAATCCCAACGTTATCTAAACAAAAATGTAAAAAACATCGAAATGACAAAACAGAGATTGTCATTAACCCGATTAAAATATTGAATAGTCACCTGGCGAAATTATCGTCAATTCCGCAGCTAACGTACCAGAGGGTGCATGATGTTTAAGAAAGGGTTAACGGTGTTATTGCTGGCCAGCGCGCTTTTTTCCGGTCAGCTTCTCGCTACCAATCAGGGACATGAATATATTCAGGTGCAGGATGCCGATCACTTATTACGACACACGGCAGACAGCGATGAACTACGAATGACGGCGGAAGAATCCGCCGCCGATCTTCGCGAACACCATTACTGGCAAAAATCACGCAAACCCGATACACATCAGAGCTAACCGTTAGCTTTTACGCTTTGGCAACGTTTTCAGCAGTTCTTCAGGGCTGACAGAAGCCACCACGCTGCCCGGCAACGGCATCTTCAGAATGTGATGTTTCATCTTGCCGATCACGTGCATTTCGCACGGTCGGCAATCAAATTTCAGCGTCAGGACCTCATCGCCGTTAACCAGCTGCATCGGCGTGGCTTTCCAGCTTTTGATATTTCCTTTCGCCTGTTTCGGACACAGGTTAAACGCAAAACGCAGGCAATGTTTGGTGATCATCACCGGCACATCGCCCTTCTCTTCATGCGCCTCATAGGCGGCATCAATCAACTGCACGCCATAACGGTGATAAAACTCTCGCGCTTTATGGTTGTAGACGTTAGCCAGAAAGCTCAGATGCGTTTGCGGGTAAACCGGCGCCGGCTGGGCAACCGGTTTACGGCGACCGCGCTGATAGTTTTGCAAACGAGCTGCATCCAGCATGTCGACCGCTTCACGTCGCAGCTGATTCAGTTGACCGTTCGGCACGAACAATGCTCCCGGCAGATTCACCTGAATATTACGGGCGTAATACAGCGTTTGTCCCAGTTTTGCCAGGCCATCCTGCAGGTTGCTCAACGCTTTTTCTGCATTGTTCGCTTCCTCAAACTGGCCGTCCAGCGTATGGGTGATACTCACCCCCTCCTCACTGGTGAGCGTCAGGATCAACTGTTCCTGCCAGCCGCCCAGCTCAATATCGACCGCGACGCGGCGTTCGCTGGAGGTTTTGGTCAACGCTTGCTGCCAGTTATGATCGAGATTGCGGTTCAGCGGATGGTTGGCGCGCACTTTGTGCAGGTCGGCGGGCATTTCATTCGGCCACACCCGATAACGATTGTGCCCCGTTTTTTCAACGGTGTTGGCGCGAAATCCGACGACCTCACGCTTGATTAACACGTTCAGACCATCCCCGTTGGCCAGCGGTTCTGTTACCTCAACATCGAGATGATCTTTTGCCACCTTCAGGACTTCGCCAACCGGCAGACCGATGAACTTTGGTGAGTCGAATGCGCCGATATCCCCTTTACGGGCATTCACAAAATAATCGGTGCTGCCGCGATGGAAGGTCTTTTCCGTGGATGGAGTAAAGAAATGTTCGGTACGCCCGGCTGAAGAACGGGCAAGATCGCCGCGCTCTTCAATAATGGCGTCCAGCATCTGACGATAATGCGCGGTAATATTCTTCACATAGCTCATGTCTTTATAGCGCCCTTCAATTTTGAAGGAGCGCACGCCTGCGTCAATCAACGCACCGAGGTTGGCGGTCTGATCGTTATCTTTCATCGACAGCAGATGTTTTTCATAGGACACCACGCGCCCCTGATCGTCTTTCAGGGTATACGGCAGGCGACAAGCCTGAGAACAGTCACCGCGGTTAGCGCTACGTCCGGTTTGCGCATGTGAAATATAACACTGGCCTGAATAGGCGACGCACAGCGCACCGTGAATGAAAAATTCAATAGTTGCATCCGTAGCCTGATGAATGGCGTGTATCTGCTCAAGGCTCAGTTCACGCGCGAGGACAATTTGGGTGAATCCGACGTCAGAAAGAAACTTCGCCTTCTCGACGCTGCGAATATCACATTGGGTGCTGGCGTGCAGCTCAATGGGAGGGATATCCAGCTCCAGAATCCCCATATCCTGCACAATCAGGGCGTCAACGCCGGTCTGATACAGATCGGTAATTAATCGCTGTGCGGGCTCCAGCTCATCATCATGCAAGATTGTATTCAGCGTCACAAAGATTTTCGCCCCGTAACGATGCGCAAACGGCACCAGTTCGGCGATATCTTTCAGGCTGTTACTGGCGTTATGACGCGCACCAAAACCCGGTCCGCCAATGTAAACGGCGTCAGCGCCGTGCAAAATGGCTTCACGTGCAATGGCGGTATCCCGGGCCGGGCTTAACAATTCAAGGTGATGAGGCTGCTGGCGCATACAGTTGTTACCATCCACAAGTGGTAAAAATGGCGGCTATTGTAGTCACAAGCGCGGATTTTCGGAATAGTTTTCCCGACTAACCGCGCGGGTAATGGATCAGGGAATGAAAGTGAACCGTTTGTTCGCTACTGTTACGGTAGCTATGCGCCCTGTCTCCCGCAAAACGCACCCCCTCGCCGGATTCCATGGTGCGCCACTGCCCCTCAATACACATATCCAGCAGCCCATTTATCACCACCACGTGCTCTATAACGCCGGTTTCATGCGGAGTCGATTCACTGAGTGCGCCAGGTGCCAGCTGTATCGAAAAATGATCGAAGCACAGTTGTGGGTCCCACGGAAACAATGGCGTGACGACCATCGCCTGCTGCTGGGGATCGAATGTTGGCGCGCCGTCTGACTCTGGCGGTGAAATAAACGTCGAGAATGGCACGTTCAGTCCGGTGGCAATTTTCCACAATGTAGCCACCGTTGGGCTGGATTCGTTGCGCTCAATCTGCCCCAACATGGCTTTTGACACGCCGGTTTCCTCCGCCAAACGTGACAGGCTCCATTCCCGCTGGTGACGTAGCGTGCGGAGCGTTGTGGCCAGATAGTGGGTTAAGTTTTCCATTTTTCGCCTTCCTGACTCTCCTTTCTCAAGGCTACAGCTTAGCACTTGTACGCTATAACGCACAGTGCTACATTGATTGACCGTTATAACGCACACGGAGTGACTATGCGCGCATTTTCCATCCCACTGCCCACCGTATTATCGGGTTTTGTGGCTGTCCTGGTCGGTTACGCCAGCTCGGCTGCCATTATCTGGCAAGCGGCCCTGGCCGCAGGTGCGACCACCGATCAAATCGCGGGCTGGATGACCGCGCTGGGGATTGCAATGGGCGTCAGTACGCTGGCGCTGACGTTATGGTATCGCGCTCCTGTGCTCACGGCCTGGTCAACACCTGGCGCCGCGCTGCTGGTTACGGGTCTGCACGGGGTATCGATTCAGGATGCTATCGGCGTTTTTATCGTAGCTAACGCGTTGATTGTGCTGTGCGGCATAACCGGATTGTTTGCCCGTCTGATGAAAATAATCCCCCACTCACTGGCATCAGCCATGCTGGCCGGGATCCTGCTGCGCTTTGGTCTGCAGGCCTTTAATAGCCTCAACAGTGAGCTTATTTTGTGCGGTAGTATGCTGGTGGCATGGCTGGTATTTAAAGTCACAGCCCCACGGTACGCGACGATCGCCGCGATGCTGGCGGGTATCGCTATCGCGCTAATAAAAGGTGACATTGTCACAAGCGGAGTAAATTTATCGCCGGTCATGCCTGCGTTTATTGCCCCACACTTTTCATTTGCCCACAGTATCAGCATTGCGCTACCGCTGTTTCTGGTTACCATGGCTTCGCAAAATGCCCCAGGTATTGCCACTATGAATGCCTCGGGCTATTCATTACCCGTTTCACCGCTCATTATCTTTACCGGCCTGCTGGCGCTGATGTTTTCGCCGTTTGGCGTCTACTCCATCTGCATTGCCGCCATAACCGCCGCAATTTGCCAAAGTCCCGAAGCGCATCCTGATGACAAACGACGCTGGCTCGCCGCCGCCGCGGCTGGCGTCTTCTATCTTCTGGCAGGGGTGTTTGGCGGTTCAGTCACAGGACTAATGGCGGCACTGCCCGTAAGCTGGATCCAGATGCTGGCCGGTCTGGCCTTGCTCGGGACAATTAGCGGTAGTTTGTATCAGGCGTTGCATAATGAAGCGGAACGCGACGCAGCCATCGTTACGTTTTTGGTCACGGCCAGCGGCCTGACGTTATTGGGGGTTGGATCTGCATTCTGGGGGCTGGTCGTAGGCGGTATCTGCTACGCCGTGTTGACGTTATTTCGCCGCACGTAGCTGCGTTGGCGTTTTACCGGTTACCTGTTTAAACCGGTTACTAAAATGGCTTGCCGAACTGAATCCGCAGGTCATCGCAATATCTGACAAACTGCGTGAAGTGTAACAAACCAGATGCTGTGCCAGCGCCATACGACGTTGCATCACGTACTGATGCGGTGCCATATTCATCGACTGGCGAAACATTCTGGCAAAATGGAATTCGCTGAGCGCCGCCTCGCTAGCCAGATCGTTCAGGGTGATCGGGTACGCCAGATGCGCGTCAATATAGGCCAGCACGTTACGCAAGGTGACAGGCGCGAGTCCTCCGGTGACGGTGGGCAGTCGCCATTGAACGTTGCTGTAATGCTGGATCAGATGCGTTAACAGTAGCGAAGATGCCGCGCTGAGCGTGAGGTGATTGGCCGGTTGCTGCCAGTCGTTATCAAGCAGAAACTGACGGTAAACCGCCGTGATCCCCGGGTCACTGCCAAACGTGTGCTCGTCCAGCGTGAAGCTATAGGGACTTCTATCCCAGACTTTTTCACCCACTTCGCGCAGATGTTCGTCGGTACAATAGAGATGAACAAAGGAGAGAGCGTCGCGGATATCCCAACTTGACTCGCTCTCTTTCGGCATCAGGCAAAAACGGTCCGGTCCGCCGCCATTCTTCCAGCCCCCCGCCGTTTTGTGGTAACTCTCGTAGCCATCCGCGATATATAAACTGAGCGTATGGTGATCGCAATACTGGGTGATGGTATCGCGCTTGTTTGACCAGGCCGCCAGTTGGATCCCTGAATGTAACGCAACCGATTCATGCAGCACGGCATTATGTTTGCGTAAGTTTTCAAAGGCATCGTAGGGCTGAGGCATACCATCACATTCAAAATAAGTTAGCAGGCTTTCAGTCTATAACAGCCACATATTGTTAACAGCTTCCTTTTCGCTTTTACGCTAAAAAAGCGCAAGATTTTGCAAGTCCGCCGCAAACCGATGAAAGCCTCCTGCCGCCAGACATGACACAGTGTGAACCTGAATCCAAAAAAGAGAGAGTTGTATGAACGCACTGTTGTACTGCCTGGTGGTGGTAATTTGGGGAACGACATGGATTGCGATTTATTTGCAGCAGGGCCCGGTTTCTGCGCCGGTTTCTATCTTTTGGCGCTTCGCCGTTGCCAGTTCGCTGATGATAGTGATCCTGCTGGTTAGCGGTAAATTACGCAAACTGTCTGGTCGCGATCATCTGTTTTGTCTGTTACAGGGTGGATGCGTTTTTTGCTTCAACTTCTGGTGTTTTTATACGGCTGCGGCCTGGATTAATACCGGCCTGGAGTCGGTGATTTTCTCAATGGCCGTCCTGTTCAATGCGGTCAATAGCTTCATCTTTTTTGGGCAAAAACCACCGCTGCGTTTCTATATAGCAGCCGGTCTTGGACTGACGGGCATTGTGACTCTGTTCTGGCAGGATTTGCTCAACAGCGGATTCAATCATTCCTTGCTGCTGGGTATCGGCTTAAGCGCCCTTGGAACCTTCGGTTTCTCATTGGGTAATATGATCAGCATGCGTCACCAGAAAAAAGGGCTGGAAGTGTTAACGACCAACAGTTGGGCCATGCTGTACGGCACGCTGTTGATCGCTGCCATTGCGCTGATGCGCGGGGACAATTTTACGCCACAGTGGACATTCAGCTATCTCAGCGCACTGTTATATCTGGCTATTTTTGGCTCAGTGATTGCTTTCGGCGCTTATTTCACACTGGTAGGTCGCATTGGTCCCAGTAGGGCGGCATACAGCACCCTGCTTTTCCCGCTGGTTGCGCTAACGCTGTCAACATTGTATGAAGGATACGTCTGGCAAGTTAACGCTATTGCCGGATTGGTATTGATTTTACTGGGGAATATGGTGATGTTTGCCCGACCAGAAGTGCTGATGGGTAAACTATTCTATCGACGCCGGGTGGCATAAAAAAAACGCACCATCCTGAGATGGTGCGTTGATTATTATTGTGGTTTTTTGTTCACGTCAAACATGGAGGCATCCGTCGCCATGTCATCAACAACTTTCTTCAACGTTTCGAATGTCATCGGCGTATTTTCGTTGCTCAGATCTTTACCTTCACCCTTACGTACAACTTTAACTACCGGTTTATTGGTCGCCGCATCAATCAACTCACCCTCGAAATAGAGGTTGGTATCCATGGTACGGTGACCCGTTGCCATTTGTGTTCCCGCAACGAGTAGCGCAACCGGGATCACTTCATAGAACTGCAGTCCTTCTTTGCTCGTTGCAACACCGGTAATCGCTCCGCGGAAAATCAGGCTACGTGGCCCAGGGGTAGTAACCAGGGGCTTACGCTTGCTGATGGCGGATTTCAACTGGGTATTAGTGTAGGTCAGCAGTTGATCAAGAACCTGCTGCCCTACCTGCGTGGTAGGTTTAGGAACCGGATAATACGTTACCGGGTTATATACAATGTTGTCATATTTGGATTCGTTGTAGCTCGGATCAACCCAACGGAGTACGGTTTGTCCCGATGCTGATTGTGTTTCCTTCAAATCAGAGTAATTTTTTAAAAACCCAGAATATTTATCCGGCGCAGTCACTTTTGACGCACAGCCGGATAATGCCAACAAGCCAGTAAGCACTGCAACTTTAAATAAAGTTTGAGTACGCATGAAACGATCCCTTTAGTTTTCGCAATGATGCTTAAAAAGGATAGCAAAACCGTTTCATTTTGGATGTACTAAAAATGGTAAACACCGCACAATTTTCTCTCTGCGCCCGGCACAAAAATACTGAGCGCAGAAAGAGTTAACCCAAGCGGGAGGTTCAGGCAGTTTTGCGTGCCAGCATTGTGGCAAAGCGCAGTTTAATTCGATTACCGTTTTCATCCGTACGATGAAGTTCACCCACGTCTTCGTTATATTTCAGCAGATCCCATCCGCTGTAATAGTTGCGCAATTCTCCGGTTTTAAACGCGAACGGGAAACCCACGGTACACGGAAAATCATCGGTATCCATCGCCGCGACGATTAAGTTATATCCGCCCGGTTTAGTGCACCGCTGCATATTTTCAATAAGGCCAGGGATAGTTTTGGCTTCAAGGAACATCAGCACAACGGTAGAAAGAATAAAATCATATTCGCCATCAAAGCGTAATGCGTTGAGATCCGCGACGTTAGCGTGCAGATTGGTCAGCCCTTCCGCCGCTTTGATACTCTCAAGGTTAGCGATGCTCATGGGATTTTTATCCCATGCTGTCACGTCATAACCGTTTGCCGCAAGGTACAGGCTGTTACGACCGTTACCGCAGCCCAGGTCTAACGTTTTACCTGGCTTAACAATTTTTGCCGCTTCAACAACATCGGAATGCGTACGAGTTAAATCGTATTTCTCAGTAAAGTAGTTTTCGTCGCAAAGGGTCATTATTTATCCTCAGATTTCAGTAATGCAGCACGCTCCGTGCGGATGAGCAGTTTCCCCTGCATCAGCAATGCAAACGTACGTACCAGTAATAATGCAATGATAAAATTGGTAAAAATAAACAGTGGGATCGCCAGCGTATGAAAAAATCCTGACTCGCTACCGTGGCCCAGATGCAGCCCTGTTGTTGCCAGCGCCGACACGCCAAACGAGAAGCTCCAGAAAGACGCATTAAATGGCTGTGACAAATACCACGGCATGAGCCGTAGCATGAACAAAAGTTGCAGCAGACCATAGCCGAACAACATTTTGGCTAACGTATCGCCCTCGCCGCCGTTGACGCTAAGCCAGGCGCTGCAGGCGACCAGCGCAGGCGCCAGTTGAATGCCAAGTGAAGTACGTAACACCGCAGGCAACTCGCCGCAGCTACGTAAACGTTGCAGAATCACCGGCTCCAGGCTGAGCCAGGAAAAAACCCCTGCGCCTAAAAACACCAATCCTGCGTCGTTGAAACCCAGAGCGCCACAGGCCATTGCACTGATAAAGTTATTGGCGACGGTCGGCAGATACAGACCCGGCGTGGTGGCTTCCTCTGGATGCGATCCACGCCACAACCCTGCCGTTTGCCAGGCGGCGTAGGCCAGCTGTATCACCACGCCAATGCTGAACAACCCAATCGCCAGCGGTCGATACCACGGGACAAAACCAATCGCGACCAGCATCGTTGTGGCCGGAAACAGACTGACAAAGCTGCTCATCACCGGGTGACGAATTTCCGCCAATACGCTATGCGGAAAACGCAGTAAACGGCTCAGAAAAGCCAGCGTCAGCAGCCCCCAAATGACCATTGCGAGGATCACTAAACCGTCGCCAATCAAGTGACTCACTGGCCACACCTGACTGGCATAACGCCACGCAAACCCCATCCCAATGATGCCCAGTACCATGCCAAAATAACCGGCCGGAAGATTGAGGACCCGCTCACTCTGCTTGTTCTTACTCATTTTGTTTATTTTTTAAAGTATATTTGAAATGCATTTTATGGAATTTCCGCTGATTTAGCCAGTGCGGAAAACTTTGCTACGTTTAACTAAGGTGCGCAACATGGAAATGAGCTATGACCAAATATCGTCTCAGCGATGAGTCTCGATCCTTTAGTTACCAGGATAATGGCAATAAAAAAGGCGTATTACTACGCCAAATCATTGCGCTCACTGATTTTAATGATGTCCAGGCCGGCACGCCCGGTGGCTGGATCGACAATGAAAGCGTGCTGTCACAAAGCGGTGATTGCTGGATTTACGATGAAAACGCGCTCGCATTTTCCGGCGCGACGATTACAGGAAACGCCCGCATTACTCAGGCAAGCGTGGTCAGAGATGGCGCGCAAATTAGCGATGACGTGTGGATTGACCGGGCTGAAATCAGTCATAACGCGCAAATACGTGACAACGTCACCATTCAGGATTCTGTGGTTCGCGGCGAGTGCCTTCTCTTTGGTGATGCGCGCGTGATGTGTGACTCTGAAATCATCGCCGCCAGGGGGCTAACCCGTGAAAACGACCAGCTCCTGCAAATTTATGATCGGGCTTTTGTCAGCCACTCACGAGTGGTGCATCAGGCGCAGATCTATGGCGATGCGAAAATCAACTATGCCTTTATTGAACATCGGGCGGAAGTTTTTGATTTCGCACAGGTGGAAGGTAATGAAGAGAACAATGTCTGGATTTGCGATTGCGCCAAAGTCTATGGATATGCGCGCGTCATCGCCGGGAGCGAAGAAGATGCCATACCTACCCTACGCTACAGCTCGCAGGTGGCGGAGCACGCGGTAGTTGAAGGTAACTGCGTGCTGAAACACCACGTGCTGGTCGGCGGTCATGCGCAATTACGCGGTGGACCGCTCCAGTTAGACGACCACATCCTGATTGAAGGCCACGTCTGCGTGCTGGGCGAAGTGCTGATCGAGCATCACATTGAGATAACCGGTCAGGCGCATATCCAGGCGTTTGATGGCGATACCATTCACCTACGCGGACCGAAAGTGATTAACGGTGAACAGCGCATTACGCGCACGCCTATCGCAGGTTTATTCTGAAGAGCCATCAATGATGCGGGCGTAGAGATTCACATCATAGTAATCACCATTAAGGAATTCCGCCTGTTGCATACATCCTTCCAGTTGGAAGCCATTACGTAGCGCCACCTGGTTACTCTCAACGTTTTCTACGCGACATTTAATCACGAAGCGGCGAATCTCCTGACGCTGCGCATAATGATGAATTAAGGCCTGTAGCGCCTGGGACATGATGCCTTTACCCTGATGCTCCTCATCTAGCCAGTAGCCGATATAAGCCGCTTTGTTCAGCGGTTCTATCTGGTTAAACGAGATAACCCCGACCACATTTTCTTGCGCAAAAATCAGGAACATTTTGGCGTAACCGCGCTGGTGCAACATCATATTGCCCTGCACATTCTTGCGGGTGTCCTCCTCAGAGGCAACAAACTGCGGCCAGTTCAGCGACTGCTGGAGCCAGCTTTTATTTTTAAGCACCAACTGATGCAGAGGCGTGACGTGTTGCTCTTCTACGGCACGCAGTTCCAGCGTGTCATTGATGGTAATCACTTCTGACATTTTCATTCCGTTATGATGGTTAAGCAGGCCACCCTGCTCAATCAAATAAAAACAGGAAGGGCTCCCTTTTGGAAGCCCTTTTACACAGCGAGCGCCGTTTTACTTAGCTCTCACTGACACTCTCTTTTTGCAATATTTTGAGCAGATCTTCCTTCAGGTGGAGTTTCTGTTTCTTAAGGCGAACAATGTCCAAACTATACCCCCGACCATCCGAACCTTCCAGTCTGGAGATCTCATGATCAAGGCTGTTGTGTTTTTCGAATAAGGACAGAAAGCGAGGGTTCTCGGATTTCAGTCGGGAAATAAGGTCTCTGTATTCTGGAAACATACTTTCTCCCTGTTAGTGGAAAAGGACGTGTATAAGAAATACACACCTCCAGAGTACCCACTTGACTTACAGAAAAATGCGAACGGGATCGAGTAAATAGTGTACAGAATGGTTGTGAAGAGGATTACAGATTCGGCCCCCCATTCGGAGAGCCGTAAAGGGAGTGATTAACGCATCTCGCGGTCGTCAACGTACTGACGTTTATCCGGCGCTGGCGGGAAGTACTGATACAGCCAGGTTTCACTGATGGCGTCGCCCTGACAACGCAGGAACATACGCATATCTACCGGATCGGTTGAGTCAGAGGTCGGATACCAGTCAAACTGAATGCGATAACCGTCGATAGGTTCCACGTAAAGGATCTCAATCTGTTTCGCTTCACCGCTGGAGAGCGTAATCACCGGTTCAATACCCTTCGGCGCGGCGGCTTTTAGATCGCCACCGACGAAATCAACAGCAAAACGTCGCGCCCATTTTTCCGGGTAGTGCTCGCCCGGCGCCCATCCTTCCGGGAAGCCGCCCATGCCTGTTCGGGTCGCCATCACGCGAGCCAGCGGTGAACGCACCGGCGGCTGAGCACTCCAGTACAGGCGATATTTGAATTCCAGATCATCGCCCGCTTTGATCGACCTTTCAGGCTGCCAGAAGCAGACGACGTTATCCAGCGTTTCGCCGGTCGTCGGGATCTCCATCAGGCCGATAGTCCCCTTGCCCCACTGGTTACGCGGTTCGACCCACAGGCTCGGACGCTTGTTGTACCAGCCCATGATATCCTGGTAATGGGAGAAGTCGCGATCGAGCTGCAGCAAGCCAAACCCTTTCGGGTTGTTATCGGTATAGGCGTTGAACTGCAGTTTTTGCGGGTTATTCAGCGGGCGGCAGATCCACTCGCCATTGCCCCGCCACATCGCCAGACGGTCGGAATCATGAATTTGCGGGTGAATGGTGTCACACATCCGACGTTCGTTGTTGCCGCAGCTAAACATGCTGGTCATCGGTGCAATACCGAGCTGCTTGATGTCTTTGCGCGCATAGATGTGGTTTTGTACATCCATGATCACCTGCGTTTTCTCGCAGTGGATCACGAACTTAAATGCGCCGGTTACGCTGGGGCTGTCGAGAAGCGCATACACGGTAAAGGAGGTTGCGCCCGGTTTGACCGTTTCAAACCAGAAAGAGGTGAAATCAGGAAACTCTTCTTTGCTGTCGGTGTAGGTATCTACCGCCAGACCGCGGGCCGATAAACCATACTGATAGGTGTCATCCACGGCGCGGAAATAGCTGGCGCCCAGGAAAGAAACGATATCGCGACGGGCTAATTCTGGCGCTTTAAACACGCGGAACCCGGCGAACCCGAGGTCAGTCTGCCCTTCCAACTGTTTGGTATCCACACCCGCATCATTGTATTTAAACAGTTCCGGACGGAAGTGGATTTCGCGCGCCATATGCGTGCTGCCATCAACCGAGAACATGCGTACGCGGCGACGGAAGCCCATTCCCACGTGGAAGAACTGCGCATCAAGCTGACGATTTTCAACATTGTTCCACAGAGACTGCTCTGCGTCATATTGAATGCTGTTGTAGGCCTGAGGCGTCAGTTTGGCCAGCGTGTCAGGTAACGCGCGCGGTGCGCCGCCCCAGGGCTTCTGTGCTAAGTCATGGGCCATCGATTGCAGAACGGAAAAATCAAAACGTACGGTTTTTCCGTCTGCAATGTCAGACTCTGCCGCAAAGGCGGCGCTGGAAAAGAGTGATGCAATACCACTGGTTCCGCACACGGCGGCCATTGCCATTGAACCTTTAATAAATCGTCTGCGATTCATGCCTGAAAGTGAGTCCTTCTGGTCGTGTAAATGGTCCCGCGCCGGCCATAATCAGCGGCAAGAGAGTGCACATTTCTGACCGCTCACTCTAGACAAAATTCATTAATAATCCAATTGTTGGTCGCCGATTATCTGTACAAAATCGAAAATATTTTATGTCGATGGGAACAGACCGAATCCCATGTAAATTCAATTAAAGTAAACCACACCGCCGTTTACTGCGATCTTGCGCCTCCTGATACAACGCAAACTCATCATAAACCGCACAACCCAGCGCCTGTTCAAACGCGTCGCGGCTGGAATTACCGTGGCTACGGGCCTGAGTTTCATTCCCCAGATTAGACTGGAAAATCCCCGCGGCGCTCACCGGTAAAAAATCTTCGTAGGTAATGGGCTGAGCAACCAGCCAGCCCCGCTCAATGAGCGGCTGCGGGTCGTCATCCGGGCGAATCGCCTGTCGATGCGCCTCGCCCGACGGCGTCAGCCGGTAGCGGAACCAGGCAAGCCCCTGCTGGCGCAGCAGAAATTCGCTGTCCGGGAATGCTTTGAACACCTCCTGCAAATGCAGCTGATGCGTCAGGTTGTCTTTTCCCGTTCCCGCTTTATTCAGCAATTCGTCGTACAACGCTCTGCCTTTCGGCGTCAGGGCCACGCCGCGCTGTTCGATTTCACCAAAACGCGCCGTGTGAGTGCCACGCATTTCACCGGCAAATAACACCGGCTCTTCCAGCGCTTTAAAACTGGTCTGGCGCAATAAAATGGGCACCTCGCGGCGCGGCGGCCCTTCAATCAGTATTTTGGGTTCAATGCCGCACTCCGGCATCATCGACTGAACCCGGTCGATATCCAGCGTACGCGGCGTCAGATGGTTGATATGACACCCAGGGAAACACACCACATCAGCAATCAGCCGGTGCTCATTGTGCAATGCGTGATAGGTCGCCTCATCGACCGTGGCATGCTGATGCCAGCGGAAAGTTTCCAGCGCTTCTTGCACAAACTCCTGCGCCTGCTCAGACGTAAAACTGCCCTGCACATCAAACTCATCCAATAGTTCGTGACAACGACGGGTGAAAATATCGCGTTTCGCGAGGATCTCCGCGGCTTTTTGCCGTAGCGCGGCGTTTTCGATTAATTCGAGCCGCAATAACGAGGTGAATACCCGAAACGGGTTGCGCGAAAGCGACGCATCGTCAATGGGACGAAACGCGGTGGAATGCACGGGAACACCGGCCTGGGAGAGATCGTAATAACTCACCGGATACATGCCCATAATGGCAAACATCCGGCGTAGCGTAGAAAGCTCCTGCGCAGTGCCCACCCGAATGGCGCCGTGGCGCTCAACGTTTAGCCGGGCCAGCTCATCTGCATTCGCCAGTTTTTCATGCAGCGTAGGATTATTTTCCAGTACCGCCAGATTCACATCAGCGACAAGTTCCAGCAACGTGCCATATTGCGGGACTTCCTGCTGGTACATTGCTGACATTGCCTGCGAAAATTGTTCCCGAATCTCATCTGCCGTGATGGTGTTCGCCATAATGTCATGCCTCCAGTGAATATTACCTGGAGTGTAGAAAACGCCGCTGACTCCGGTGGGAAGAATTTACAAAGTGTGACCCCGCGTAAATTTCCCACCCCTACAGACGGTGAACAGAACCTACTGGCGTGGTTTTAAATGACTTTCCAGCCAGGGCAACATCTGTTTTTTACGGCTGAGCATCCCCTCCACCTTACAGGGCTGCGGGATGTCTGACAGCGCTGGACCGGCAAACCACAGGCTGGTGTCGCCCAGATTGATATCGGTGAGCATCAGTACAACCAGCGCGGCATTCTTTTCCTCTGCATAGCGCGCCATTTCCAGACGGAGATCGTCCAGCACCGCAGCCACCTGTTGCAGCGCATACAGTTCAAGCTGCGCCACACAAACAGAATGTCCATGAATGGTGAAGGTTTTAATGTCTTTCTGCAGAAGCTCGCGAGCGCTCATGCCTTCCACGCTTGTTTTAGCAGACAGCAGGTCGCGACTAAACGCCTCGAGATCCACACCGGTTTTTTGGGCCAGGGCCTCCACCGCCAGGCGATCGTCAGAGGTGGTCGTTGGTGAGCGAAGCGTGACAGTGTCACTCAATGCAGCACCCAGCAATAAAACGGCCTCAGCGGCAGACAACTGGCTGCGCTCCTCTTCCGTCATCAGTTGCCATAACAGCGTCGCGCTGCTGCCAACTGGCTTCACCCACACTTCTGGTGGCAGACGAGTGACTAATCCACCGAGTCGGTGATGATCGATAATTCCCACGACGTTACTTTCTGCCAGCGATGCCGGCCCCTGGGCAGGCTCGGTGAAATCGACCAGCCACACATCACGATCGGTCAGTTCAAACGTCAGCCGTTCGGGCATCGTCAGTCCCGCATGCTCAAAGATAAATTGCGTTTCGCGGTTAGGTTCGCCCAAACGCCATGCCGTCGCCTGTTGGCCACGTAAAGTAAGCCAACGTGCCGTCATGGCGGCGGTACAAATGGCATCGCTATCGGGGTTAAGGTGCCCTATTACATCTATCATTAATCAGTGCCTTGTGAAGAGAATGGTTCAAAAGCAAACAATAACGAAAGTATATCGACTGGACGCATTCTCTTCCATGATCCCACCACCCGGCAGCGCTGTACAAAACATAAGCAAAATAAATCATTTGTAAGTAAAATAGGACAAATGTTAATAATATTTTGCTATCAAGTTATCAAAATCGAACAACTTCACTTGTCACCGATACGACTCTGTTTTTAACATCGCTTATGGAAAAAAATGTTCTGTTCAATCAGCGCATTCGCTTGCGCCACCTTCATACTTTTGTCGCCGTTGCACAGCAGGGAACGTTGGGCCGCGCGGCTGAGACCCTTAACCTGAGCCAACCAGCCCTCTCCAAAACGCTGAATGAACTGGAGCAACTGACCGGTACCCGGCTCTTTGAGCGTGGTCGCCTTGGTGCACAATTAACGCTGCCCGGAGAACAGTTTCTTACCCACGCAGTCAGAGTGCTGGATGCGCTCAACACCGCCGGACAAGCCTTAAACCAGCGCGAAGAGTCACAGACGGATGTCGTACGGATTGGCGCCTTACCCACCGCGGCCCTGGGCATTCTGCCGGCGGTCATTGGCCCGTTCCATAAGCAGCAAATGGAGACCACGCTGCAGGTTGCCACCATGAGTAATCCCATGATCCTGGCGGGTTTAAAGTCAGGGGAAATTGATCTCGGCATTGGCCGTATGGCCGATCCGGAATTGATGGTTGGTCTGAACTACGAGCTGTTATTTCTGGAATCGCTCAAACTGGTCGTGCGCCCTAACCACCCGTTGTTGCAGGAAACCATCACGCTGAGTCGGGTGATGGAGTGGCCGGTGGTGGTTTCACCAAAAGGAACCGCCCCTCGCCAGCACGCAGAGGCGTTGTTGCAAAGTCAGGGCTGCAAAATGCCGCCGGGCTGTATTGAAACGCTGTCAGCATCGCTCTCCCGCCAACTGACGGTCGATTACGACTATGTGTGGTTTGTCCCTTCAGGCGCGGTTAGAGAAGATTTACGCCAGGCGACGCTGGTGTCGTTGCCGATACCCACCCACGGTGCGGGTGAACCCATCGGCATTCTTACCCGTGTCGATGTGCAGCTCTCTCAGGCCGCGCAGATCCTGATCGCCGCAATACGCAAAACCGTGCCGTTTTGATGCCAAAAATTAAGGGACCATCAGGTCCCTTAATTGATTTTATTGTTAAAATGTTTCCCAGTTATCGCCACTGGCAGTTGCCGCCTGCGGGCGTGAATGGTCAGGCTTTGTCGTCACAGGCGCGCGTTTAATAGCACTTGTCCCTGTTAAACGGAATGTGCCAACAGCTTCCGTTAAGCGCGCCGCCTGCTCTTCCAGCGATGCCGCTGCGGCAGAGGCTTCTTCAACCAGCGAGGCATTTTGCTGCGTTACCTTATCCATTTCTGAAATTGCCTGGCTCACCTGGACGATACCCCGGCTCTGCTCATCAGAGGCCGCCGCAATTTCCAGCATAATGTCGGTGACGCGTTTTACCGCATCGACAATATCCGTCATCGTATTGCCCGCAGCGACCACTTCTCCGGAGCCCTGGTCAATCAGTCGAACTGATTCGCTGATCAATCCTTCAATCTCTTTTGCCGCCTGAGCGCTGCGGCTTGCCAGCGTGCGCACCTCACTGGCAACCACGGCAAACCCACGGCCCTGCTCTCCTGCTCGCGCCGCTTCAACCGCTGCGTTCAGCGCCAGAATATTGGTCTGGAAAGCAATGCTGTTAATAACGGCTGTGATTTCGGAGATTTTCTTCGAACTCGTTGAGATATTGCCCATGGTTTTGACCACGCCAGAAACCATCTGACCGCCCCGACTGGCCTTACCGGAGGCATCTTCTGCCAGCTTGCTCGCATGATGCGCGTTGTCGGCGTTTTGCTTCACCGTCGCCGTCAACTCTTCCATGCTGGCCGCCGTTTGTTCAATCGCCGCAGCCTGTTGTTCGGTACGTGAAGACAGATCGGTGTTCCCCGCCGAAATCTCACTGGTACCGCGATAAATCTCTTCCGCGCCCTGACGCACCGTGCCTACCGTTTTCCCCAGCGAACGTTGCATTGTTTGCAAATGGCGGCTCAGGCGACCAATTTCGCTGCGCCCGGTCGGTTCCTCCGGCATGGTCAGATCCCCCGCTGAAATTTGCTCAATGCGCTGGGCGGCACGCAACAGAGGATGAATGACGGTACGGCGCAGAACAATGAACGTCATCACGGTCAGCGCCAGCGCAAGAACGAATGCGCCCAGCATAAAAGCCATACCAAGCTGTGTACGCTGATGCGCCTGTTCGCTTAACTGATTCGCCCTGGTGGTACGAATGTCGATCGCCTTTAACAGCACCTTGTTGTACGCAGAGTCCAGCGGTCTGGCCTGTTCATTTTCATGGTTGATGATCGCCTCAAACATGCCGTTTTTAGCGTACTTCAGCATCGGCTGTAAGCCGTCGGTATAGGCTTTGAAGCTGGCGCTCAGTTCAGCGTCTAACGCTTCATCGGCAGACGTTTTTACCGCGCGTGACATATAAGCATTGAAACCGTCCTGCGATTGCTTAATCCGTTTTTCTGCCTCGGCGATATTGGCCTTCATGTCATCCATTTCGGCAATACGGCTCGCCGCGCCGGCGTGGATCATGTTGATACGCGCGGTACGCAAGTGGTTAGAGCTGTTAGATAACCCCATCCTGACCTGAATCTCATCGGTCACGTCGCGCTGATCGCGATCGGCCTGCATAAGAAAATAGCTTGCCAGCCCGGAACTTAAGGCGAACAGCAGAAGGATGCCACCGAGAATGGAGGAAAACAGCGGAACCAGCCGGATTTGATGCAGAAAGCCCAGTTTATGCTGGGCTTGCATCGATGTAGTGTTGTCCATGACCGTCGACTCTCTTGTAGGGTTTATGCGTGAAAACACGCCCGTTAGATAGTCATCGGCAATCCGGGAAGTTTACTTACCGTGAAAAGCGCCAGATTCGTCACACTTTCACAACATAATTCTAAAAAATTCAGGAAAGTGCCAGCGGTGAAATCCGCTGGCCAATGAATCAGTTATCGCCAAAGTGGATAACGGTACGGATGGATTTACCCTGATGCATTAAATCGAACGCGTCGTTAATCTGCTCCAGCGGTAAACGGTGGGTAATAAACGGATCCAACTGAATTTTCCCGCTCATCGCATCTTCAACCATACCAGGAAGCTGAGTACGCCCCTTCACGCCGCCAAACGCGGAACCGCGCCAGACACGCCCGGTAACTAACTGGAACGGACGCGTTTTGATCTCTTGTCCGGCTCCTGCCACGCCAATAATGATGCTTTCGCCCCATCCTTTATGGCAGCATTCCAGCGCCGCGCGCATCACGTTAACGTTACCGATACATTCGAAACTAAAGTCCACGCCGCCATCGGTAAGCTCGACAATCACATCCTGAATCGGTTTGTCGTAATCCTTCGGATTGATGAAATCGGTCGCGCCCATTTCACCTGCCAGCGTAAATTTTTCCGGATTGGTATCAACGGCCAGAATACGCCCGGCTTTCGCCTGCACCGCACCCTGAATCACCGCCAGGCCAATACCGCCCAGACCAAATACGGCGACGGTATCGCCTTCTTTCACTTTTGCGGTGTTATGGACCGCTCCGATACCGGTGGTCACGCCACACCCCAGCAGACACACTTTGTCCAGCGGAGCCTGCGGGTTAACCTTCGCCAGAGAGATCTCCGCACATACTGTGTATTCGCTGAAGGTACTGGTGCCCATATAGTGATAAATCGGCTCGCCGTTATACGAGAAACGGGTTGTGCCATCCGGCATCAGACCTTTGCCCTGGGTCGCACGTACGGCCTGACACAGGTTAGTTTTACCCGATTTACAGAACTTACACTCGCCACATTCTGCGGTGTATAGCGGGATCACATGATCGCCCGGTTTCAGGCTGGTAACGCCTTCACCCACTTCAACCACAATGCCGCCACCTTCATGGCCGAGCACCGCCGGGAAAACCCCTTCCGGATCGTCGCCTGAGAGCGTAAAAGCATCAGTATGGCACACGCCGGTGTGGGTAATTTTAACCAGCACTTCACCTTTCTTTGGCGGTGCGACATCGATTTCGACAATTTTTAACGGTTGGCCGGGGCCGAATGCAACTGCTGCACGTGATTTCATTTGTCTCTTCCCATTATTGCGAGGTGATGGTGTTATTTTAGATAAGCACGCAGAAGATGGCCGATTTCAGCCATGCGCACGGCACGCTGGTCTGGGGTTGTTTCCCCGCTGACCAGTTCGTCTTTCAGGTGGATCTCAACCATTTCGCCCATCAGGCCATTGGATGCGCCGCGCACGGCGGCAATTTGTTGCAGGATAGCCAAACACGGCTCGCCGGACTCCAGCGCGCGCTCAAGCGCATCAACCTGACCGCGAATACGGCGTACACGGGTGAGAATGCGTTTTTTATCTTCGGGTGAATGCGGCATACGCCCTCCAAATACTATAGGGGGGTATACTATCAGTCTTTTTAACTAATTGTAAAATAAATAACTTGTTATTATTTAATACGTTGCACAAACAGCACATTTAGACATATCACCGTTTTAAGCGGTTTTAGAGCCGCAACACCGAGCGCTTTTCGATGTATTCTGCATCGCTGAACAGTCCGGATTTTTTCTGGAGCAGCGTAACTGGATTGTCACTCGCAAAGAGCAGTCAGTTGAAGACTCATGTAATTATGAACAATACGAATACCCCCGACTACAAACCGGGGGGTTCTATTTTTTAATACGCTATATATATAATAATTAGTTACTTATTCCGTAACTGCACACTCTGGCACGCGAATTTCTTTAATGAGCCTGGAAAAACTTTTTAACGAACACATTCCCTGAATATTTTTCTCTTCACATGCAATTAATTTTAAATCAACTTTGCCGGCAGGTTTTTCTAACGACAACGGTTGTATATCCCTCATATCTCTCAGCGTCTGATAAACAAATGAAACCTGAACCCAATCCGTATTATCACTGGTTCTTTTCCACTTTTCGAATACAAGCTCCCCACCAGGAGGGGTATTATCGGGTTGACCGGGTAGCGACCAGTTAAGATCTAAAGCCCCGCTTAAATTTGCAAGATTGGTATCATGACCAGCAATAAACAACAGAGATACGGGTAATTTTATGCCATACCTGTTTTCTGTTGTACCATTTGTCAATAATGCAGTGTCTATCATATCGAGTAATGGTGTGGCTCTACTACGGGCAACTTCTGGAGTTCTTTGCAAAAGATCAAACTGAGCGTTATGCAGACTTAACAAATCTCTCCATTCTTTTTCTCCCGTAATACGCCCCCAGGCTACCTGTGGCATTCCCTGGGCCTCTTGCAACAGAAATATCTCAGTCAGCGTGGAAGAAAGACTCCAGGCACCAGGTAATGATACATTGTCAGGCGTTACCTTAAGTTCAGACGGTAAAGCCTCTGGTAATGTGCATTTCGTAGACTTCTCTGTAGTCTTACATGTCTCCGATTGTGAGAAATTTAAAACATTTTCCAGGGTCCGAAATGAAGATTGATAGCGTTGGGTATACAGTTCAATATTTCCTCCGGCCCGTTCCAGAATAGCGTTTTTAACCTTCAATGTGTTAAACGAACATGTCCCCATTTTTACCGGATTAAAAAGAGGATCAGTTTTTTCTTCATCCTTCTGATAATGCACTTGAATTTGACATTTTGGTGCTAACCCAGCCAGAAACGCCTCACCCGTTTTACGGGTGCGTTGATCCGTGTCTGCAATAACAGCAACCTGCCCTGGAGATGGGCACGTTTGATTATTCAACAGACCTTTGCTCGTGAACCATAAACGTTGATACTGACCTAATTCAGAAACAAGTTCTCCCCCACGAGGCGTTAGCCATCCTAACGGCACATCCCATTGTGGCCATTGATCGGGTGTGACATCTTTCATTATTGGAGTGAACTTCGTAGGTGCTCTTACTCCATGACGACTCACTATCACAACCCGCTCAAGTTTCATACCGTTCTGCTCTTCAGCATGTATTGAGAAAGAACCGCATAAGAGAGAAAAAAATAATAAACGAATGATGAATGTACTCATTACCAGCACCACCTTTTCGTAAGTGAAAAACAAACAACTCGTATAAGCCAGTTCGATAACTGGTTCTATCAGATAGAAATAATCCTACTCCTGAGTTCACAACAATCCAACTTTTTGCATATCAACTTTGTCTCTTATCGAAGTATTAAAGGAGCGCTAATTTAGCCGCGCTGGAAAGGTATCCAAGGTTATGGAATCGTTGGCAATTTACAACGTCCTGTCATTGAAAGGATAATTGATCCGGTATAAATAAGGTGGGCGGAAGCCTTGTTTGACTATCAATTTACCCGCAGCAAATCACTGTATCTCGTTGTATAACGTGGTGAAAGCATGTCTCGCTTCATCGCCCACGGCTGCTGTATCCCTTGCCCAGCAAAGTAGAGCGTTCCTTTCCCCTTTTCAGCATTAAGAGTATCCAGTAGGTCCATCAATTTATCGCTGTTACGCCGCGGGGCGTTATTATCAAAAAGATTCAGCTGTGCAACGCCAGAGCTAAAAAAATCCCCCAGCATAACGCCCGCTTTTTGATAACGTAGCCCCTCTCGCCAAACGGCGTCCAGGCTGCGCGTGGCTGCTGTAATAATGTCCCGGCTATCCTGAGTTGGCGTCAGCAGTTTTATCGATGCGCTGTTACCGTAATAAGGTTCATTCAGGACAAACGGACTGGTTTTGATAAACGTAGAGATAAACCGGCAGTACTGGTGTTCTCTGCGCAGCTTTTCCGCAGCACGTGAAGCATAGGTGCAAATGGCCTCTCTCATGGCGTTGTAATCCGTGAGTTTTTCACCAAACGATCTTGAGCAGATAATTTCCTGCTTATCCGGCGCAAACTCTTCCAGCGCCAGACAAGGCTCACCGCGCAATTCCCGGACGGTTCGCTCAAGCACGACGCTGAAATGTTTACGAATGAAGCGAATATCGGTATCCGCCAGGTCGAGAACCGTTTTAATGCCCATGACGTCCAGTTTTTTGCCGATACGGCGTCCGATGCCCCAGACTTCATCAACCGGGAGTGCTGCCATCAGCTTACGCTGGCGTTCAATATTTGAGAGATCCACGACTCCGCCCGTCTGTTCCTGCCACTTTTTGGCCGCATGGTTCGCCAGTTTGGCCAGGGTTTTGGTCTGAGCGATGCCGACCCCAACCGTGAGACGTGTTTTCTGCAAAATGGTTGCTCTGATTTCCTGACCAAAATCCGTAAGATCCCTGCAGTTTCGCACGCCCGTTAAATCACAAAAGGCTTCATCAATACTGTATATCTCCACGCGTGGCGATAACTCCTCCAGAATCGACATCACCCTGCTGCTCATATCCGCATACAGTTCGTAGTTCGAACTAAAACAGAACACGCCATAGCGCCTGAACAAATCTTTCTGTTTGAAGTACGGAGCGCCCATATTAACGCCAAGCGCCTTTGCCTCTACGCTGCTGGCAATAACGCAACCATCGTTATTTGAAAGAACGACAACGGGCTTCCCTTTCAGATCAGGCCGGAATGCCGACTCACAACTGGCATAAAACGCGTTAACATCCACCAGTGCAAACATCATCAGCCCGCAGCTTTAATGATAAATGTCACCACGCCAAATATATCCAACGTGTCCTCGCTGCTAATCATGATCGGCGCGTAGGCGCTGTTCTCTGGCTTCAGCATCACAACCGGATGTAATTGCAGGCGTTTAACGGTGAATTCGCCCTCAACGGCGGCAATAACGATGTCTCCATGGGCAGGTTTTCTGGCGCTGTCGACAATCAGTAAATCACCCTCGCCGATCCCTGCTCCCCTCATAGAGTCGCCAGATGATTTAACAAAATAGGTTGCGCTGGGATGCCGTACCAGCAGGTCATTGAGGTCGATACGTTTCTCAACGTAGTCCTGTGCAGGAGATGGAAAACCGCAGGGCACAAGATCGCTAAATAACGGAAAGTGTTTAATTTCGCGGCGTTCCGCAGGCTGGAAAAACAACATAATAATCTGCCTCTCATTTACTGTATTTATATACAGTAGTTTTAATAAGAGCAGCAATCAAGTAGCGAGTGTGATGAACTGGACGTTGTTTAACCATCTTGTCGGTAAGTTTTTATGATGTCTGGAAAAATAATCGGCTAAAAAAATACCCCGCATTTGCGGGGCATTACATCAGGAGCGTTTTCGCGGCATCATGCGCAGCAGCGTATTGTCCTTCCAGAAATAGTGGTGCATCAGGGCCGCAGCGGCATGCAGAGCAATAACAAAATAGCCCAGATTTGCCAGCGTCACGTGCCAGGACTTCAGCATATCCACTACATCAAAATTGGCCTCTGCCGCATGCGGCATAACAATGCCGAATGCAATCCACGGGTTACCCCGGTTGTACATCATCACCAGTCCAATAATCGGCAGAACAATAAACAGCAGATAAATAACCAGATGCCCCAGATGCGCCATTCCGGTCATCATCGGCTTCGGTTTTGGCATAATCGGCGGTGCCGGATATTTTAGCCTGACCAGCAGACGCGCCACCATCAGCGTTAAAATAGTGATGCCACAGGATACGTGCACCATGTTAAATAAGGGACGATAGCTGCGCGGGAAAAATCCGCGAAACTCCATAGCGCTGTAGGCCACAATGACCAACAAAAAGACCAGCCAGTGAATGCCAATTTGCAGGCCAGAATACTTATTCCCCATAACACTTCCTGAATAAAAACAATAATGCGTCACCATAACGGGCTTTTGTTAAAAATTCATTAACTTTTGCTCACCCGGCTTATTCTTATGGATCGCCAGCAAAGTGTGAGAATTGCGCCGGGTGGCGTACAGGCTCACCCGGCGAAAACTTAGGACTGCAGATACACCACCTGCGTTTGCAGATATTCGTTCAGACCGTGTTTACCGTCAGCCCCGCCAATCCCGGACTTGCGCCAGCCAGCATGAAAGCCCTGCATCGCCTCGAAGTTTTCACGATTAATATAGGTTTCGCCAAACTTCAGCCCTTTAATCGCTTTCATCGCCGTATTCAGATTCTGCGTATAGATCGATGAGGTCAGACCGTAATCGCTGTCATTGGCCATCGTCAGCGCCTGTTCCAGCGTATCAAACGCTACCACCGGTAGCACCGGACCAAACGTCTCCTCGTGCATAATCGCCATCTCCTGGCGCACGTCTAACAGTAACGTCGGAGGATAGTAATACCCTTTGCCGGAAACGGCCTTACCGCCCAGCACCACTCTGGCGCCTTCCTGCACCGCTCGTGCAACTTTCTGCTCTACACGCTCCAGCGCAGCGGCGTTAATCAGCGGCCCCATCGCAATATCATTGCGCTCAGCCGGATTGCCAAACTGCACGGCTTTCATCGCCTCGCCCAGACGATTGACGAATTGGTCATAAATACCTTTCTGAACGTACACGCGCTCGGCACAGTTGCATACCTGTCCGGTGTTGATCACCCGCGAGTCAACAATTGCCTTTACGGCCAGTTCAAGATCGGCATCATCCATCACGATAGCCGGGGCCTTGCCGCCCAACTCCAGACAAACTTTGGTGATATTTTTAGCCGCCGCAGCCATAATTTTCTCACCCGCCCCGACGCTACCGGTCATGCTCACCATGGCCACCTTCGGGTTTGCGGCCAGCGCCTGACCGACCGTTTCACCACGTCCCAGCACCAGATTAAATACGCCGCGCGGCAAGCCAATATCATCAACAATTTTGGCAAAGGCGATGGCGTTATTCGGTGTAAATTCACTCGGCTTAATGACAATGGTATTACCCGTCAACAGTGCGGGAGCCAGTTTGCGGGCAATCAGGAAAAATGGAAAGTTCCACGGCAGAATGCCCGTAGTCACGCCCAAAGCGCGCTTAAACAGCAGAATATTCTCGCCCGGACGATCGCTTTGCAGGATCTCGCCTTCATAGCGACGCGCCCACTCCGCCATATAATCGATATAGTCGGCGGTAAACGAGACTTCGACCTCAGCCAGTTGCTGTATTTTTCCACCCTCCGCCACAATCAGCGCGCTGATTTCACTGGCTCGCTGACGGATACCCGCAGAAATTTTGCGTAACCAGTTCGCCCGTTCAATGGCGGGCAGCGCTTCCCATTGCGGCTGAGCGCGCTGTGCAGCATCGATCGCTTTACACGCATCCTCGGCACGTCCATCGGGAATACGCGAGATCACCTCTTCCGTGGCAGGATTGACGACATCAATCCAGGCATCATCGTGCCAGGTCACAAACTGCCCATCGATATACATAGGATGTTGTACGGGTACTGACATGCGGCTCTCCTGTGATTGATTTGTTTTTAACAAGTAAAACTATTGTTAATTAATATCAATCATGCAGGTCGTATTATGGCTGGAGTGGCTGTTCTGTGAGCGGCTTCATAAAAGCGTCTGGCAAAGTGATGATGAAGGGAAAAAACAGGTGTGATTTTTGCCCGTTTGCCGCAAAACGCCGACAAACGGGCAACAGGAATTACAGAGAGCGGCTCTCCAGTAAGTCAGTCAGCACGATGTCATTTTGCAACTGCTGCCAGGCTTGCTCAACGTTCTGAGGAATATCAACATGGGCGATGAAATCACGGCCACAAGGCCCATAACCGGTGGCATCATCACGCAGGCGAGGAAGTTCACCGGTTATGAGAGACAGATAGCGATCCACTGACCACAAACCTTCTGCTGCTGGCACAAAATCCACGCCGTCTTGCTGTTGGGCCAGCTCAGGGATGAATCCAGGGAAACTCAACCAGCGCGGCGCATGCGGCTCATCGCGGGTTACGCGCTGAAAGGTTGCCATCGTGCGACGTTGCATAGTGGGATCCTGTACCACAATGACGGTATGAATACTTTCCGTCGCCTGATTCAATAATGCACAGCTAAAACGGGCATTCTCACCGCAGTTTGTTGACTGGTCTTCCACCCAAATCTTCTCACCTGGGATTTGCCAGAACTGATGTGCGATATCGGCAAGGATCGCCGCTTCCGCGCGCCCGGTGGTACGAATGATGTTGTAACGAGGATGCTCTGCAATCGCGTCATACAGAAATCGTGTGGAGTGACCGATGCCACCGCTAATCAACAAGGGAACCTGTTGCTCTTTCGCGATCCGGCAAGCGGCGTCGATGGTCGGAATAACCGCGTTCCCTGCCAGAATCACGCAATCTGACTGAACGGTGATATTCCCCGTAAAATCATTCTGCGCCAACCATCGCCCTACGGTATTGATCGCCGCAAGCGTGGTTGCGGAAAGTGTCGGAAACTGGCTCATACTCATGACTCCTGATCTTAATACTTTATCGGGTTGCATACCGGGCGGTGACGTCACCTTACCCGGTATGCTGTCTGGTACCGATTTATCCCGAAATCTGCTCCATCGCCTGCAAAATACGTTTATCGGAAATCGGATACGGCGTACCAAGCTGCTGGGCAAAATAGCTGACGCGCAGCTCTTCTATCATCCAGCGGATCTCTTTGACATCGTCATCTTCACGGCGAGCGGGAGGCAGTTTATTGAACCACTGCTGCCAGGCCTGCTGCACGCTATCCACTTTCAGCATCTGCGCACGGTCACGATGCGGGTCGATAGCCAGTTTTTCCAGACGCTTTTCGATAGCCTGCAAATAACGCAGCGTATCGCCCAGACGCTTGAAACCATTGCCGGTAACAAATCCACGGTACACCAGCCCGCCCATCTGCGATTTGATATCCGCAAGCCCCAGCGCCATGGTCATATCCACGCGCCCTTTCAGACGTTTGTTGATATTAAACACCGCGGTCAGAATTTGTTCGACCTGCTTAGCAATATCCACCACCGTATCGTTCAGTTCAGCCCGCACTTTTTCATGCAGCGCCGCAAAGCCTTCTTCGGTCCACACCGGACCACCGTTGGCGTCGATCAGTTGATCCACACCACAGGATATACAGTCGTCAATCAAATCCAGCACTTTACCGTACGGGTTAAAATACAGCCCCAGCTTGGCTTTGTTGGGCAGTTTTTCATGCAAATATTTGATTGGTGAAGGAATATTCAGCAACAACAGGCGGCGTAAACCGCACCACATCGCCTGCTGTTGCTCCAGCGGGTTATCAAACAGTTTGATGGCAACGCTGTCACGCTCATCCACCAGCGCTGGCCAGGCTTTTACCTTATAGTTGCCGCGTTTTTGCTCGTAACTCTCCGGAAGCTGACCGAAGCTCCAGATGTGCAACCCGCTCTGTTCGATACCGTCATCCGCCACCGCAGACAATGTTTCCTGAACTTTACCCTTCAATGCGTCTTTCAGATCCTGCAGCGAACGTCCTTCCTGCAGCTTTTTGTTCTTATCATCCACTACCCGGAAGGTGATTTTTAGGTGATCGGGCACCTGATCCCAATGCCAGTCTTCACGGTCAACGGTCACGCCGGTCATGCGGCGCAGTTCACGCTCCAGCGAGTCGAGCAGCGGCAGTTCCAGCGGCGTGACGCGGCCTAAAAACGCTTCCGCATAGTTCGGCGCGGGCACAAAGTTGCGTCGTACCGGTTTCGGCAGAGACTTAATCAGGGCGATAACCAGTTCACGGCGCAGCCCCGGAATTTGCCATTCAAAACCGCTCTCTTCGATCTGATTGAGCAGCGGGAGCGGAATATGTACGGTCACACCGTCCGCATCGGCTCCGGGTTCGAACTGGTAACTTAACCGTAGTTTGAGATTGCCCTGATGCCAGAAGTTCGGGTAATCCAGCTTACTGATTTTTTCCGCGCCCTCTTTGATGAGCATGCTCTTTTCAAAGTTGAGCAGATCCGGCGTTTCACGGCTGATCTTTTTCCACCAGCTGTCAAAGTGACGCGCGGAGACCACATCATGGCTGATGCGTTGGTCGTAAAACTCAAATAGCGTCTCATCATCAACCAGAATGTCGCGACGGCGCGATTTGTGCTCTAACTCTTCCACCTCTGCGCGTAACTTCAAATTGTCACGGAAAAACGCATGGCGCGTTTGCCAGTCGCCTTCCACCAGAGCATGGCGGATGAACAGTTCACGCGACAACGCGGGATCGATCTGGCTGTAGTTCACCTTACGGGCTGCAACAATCGGTAAACCGTAGACGGTAACCTTTTCTGTTGCCATCACCGCGCCCTGCGCACGTTCCCAGTGCGGTTCACTGTATGAACGTTTGATCAGATGCTGGGCAACCGGTTCGACCCACTCAGGATCGATGCGTGCAGCAATACGTCCCCACAGGCGGCTGGTTTCCACCAGCTCCGCTACCATCGTCCACTTCGGCGGTTTTTTAAATAGACCAGAGCCTGGGAAGATCGAGAAGCGAGCGTTACGCGCCCCGGTAAATTCCTGTTTATCGGCATCTTTCATCCCGATATGTGACAGTAAACCGGTCAGCAACGCGACGTGGATCTCTCTGTATTCAGCGGGTTCGCTGTTAACAGGAATCCCTAACTCTTTCACCACCTGACGCAGTTGCGTGTAGATATCCTGCCATTCACGCACGCGCAGGTAGTTCAGAAAATCAAGTTTGCACTGACGACGGAACTGGTTTGACGACAGCGCTTTCTGCTGCTCGCCGAGATAGTTCCACAGATTCACAAATGCGAGGAAATCAGACTCTTTGTCGTGGAAACGGCGATGCTTCTCGTCGGAGGCCTGCTGCTTGTCCGTCGGGCGCTCGCGCGGATCCTGAATAGACAGCGCCGAGGTGATAATCATCGCCTCACGTACGCAGCCATGTTTTTGCGCTTCCAGCACCATGCGAGCCAGGCGTGGATCCACCGGCAGTTGCGAGAGCTGACGGCCCAATGGCGTCAGTTTGTAAGCGGTTGTCTGTTCGTCGGTGGTTATCGCCCCCAGTTCTTCGAGCAGGCGTACACCGTCCTGAATGTTACGTTTATCCGGCGCTTCAACAAACGGAAACGCCGCGATATCGCCCAGCCCCAAGGCGGTCATCTGCAAAATAACGGACGCCAGGTTGGTACGCAGGATCTCCGGGTCGGTAAACTCCGGGCGCGACAGGAAATCGTCTTCGGAATACAGACGAATACAGATCCCCTCCGAAACACGACCGCAACGGCCTTTACGCTGGTTGGCAGAGGCCTGCGACACCGGTTCAATCGGCAAGCGCTGAACTTTGGTGCGGTAACTGTAACGGCTGATACGCGCAGTACCCGGATCAATCACATACTTGATCCCCGGAACGGTCAGCGAGGTTTCCGCCACGTTGGTCGCCAGCACGATACGGCGACCGCTGTGCGACTGGAACACACGGTTCTGCTCGCTGTTGGAAAGACGCGCATAAAGCGGTAGCACTTCGGTATGGCGCAAATCCAGCTTATTCAGCGCATCGGCGGTATCGCGGATTTCGCGCTCGCCGCTCATGAAGATCAAAATGTCGCCCTGACTTTCACGGCCTAACTCATCTACGGCATCAAAAATTGCCTGCAATTGGTCACGCTCGGTGTCATCTGCGTCTTCAACAATTGGACGATAGCGAACTTCCACCGGATAGGTTCGACCAGAGACTTCGATAATCGGTGCATTATTGAAATGCTTTGAAAAACGCTCCGGATCGATGGTTGCCGAAGTGATGATAATTTTTAGATCCGGACGGCGCGGCAGAAGCTCTTTCAGATAGCCGAGCAGAAAATCGATATTCAGGCTGCGCTCATGCGCTTCATCGATGATGATGGTGTCGTACTGCATCAGTAGCCGATCCTGCTGGATTTCCGCCAGCAGGATACCGTCCGTCATCAGCTTAACCATGGTGTTGTCGCTGACATGATCGCTAAAACGGACTTTATAACCGATACAACCGCCCGGCTCGGTTTGCAGCTCTTCTGCAATACGGTTCGCCACGGTACGCGCCGCCAGACGACGCGGCTGGGTATGGCCGATCAGCCCTTTTACCCCGCGCCCGAGCTCCATACAGATTTTGGGTAACTGAGTGGTTTTCCCTGACCCCGTTTCCCCGGCGACAATAACCACCTGGTTATCGCGGATCGCTTCCAGAATATCCTGTTTTTTCTGACTGACGGGCAGGTTTTCCGGGTAGCTGATGACCGGACGCGCGGCTTCACGCAGCACAACTTTACCTGCAGCCTGATCAATCTCTTTTGCCATCTCCTGGTAAATGGTCTGTTGTGCATCAGGATTTTTAACCTTCTTCACGCCCTGCAGGCGGCGGGCAAAACGCTGTCTGTCACGCAGCATCAGTGAATCCAGCTGTTGCTGCAACATGTTGAAGGTTAATTTATGTTGTTCTGTCATAGCGTTAAAAGGCAGTGCTCTGCCGGGTTAAATCTCTTTTAGATGATAGGTATAGAGTACCACATCAGCGCTTTTCATGTGTTGTTCAATAATTTCGAACATAGGATTCGATATATTGCGCTATCACTGCGACAGGATTGTGAATAAAGTGTCAACAAGCAACGGGGCACACCCCCTTCAAACACATAAAAGGAAACACCCATGAGCAAGGTATTAGTTCTTAAATCCAGTATTCTGGCAGGGTACTCTCAGTCTGGTCAGTTGTCTGATTATTTTGTTGAACAGTGGCGTGAAAAGCACTCCGCTGATGAAATCACCGTCCGTGACCTGGCTGCAAATCCTGTTCCGGTACTGGATGGCGAACTGGTGGGTGCGCTGCGCCCGAGCGATGCACCGCTGACACCGCGTCAGCAGGAAGCGCTGGCGTTGTCCGATGAGCTGATTGCTGAGCTGAAAGCGCATGATGTGATTGTTATCGCCGCGCCGATGTATAACTTCAACATCCCAACCCAGCTGAAAAACTATTTCGATCTGATTGCCCGTGCAGGTGTGACTTTCCGTTATACCGAGAAAGGTCCGGAAGGTCTGGTGACGGGTAAACGCGCAGTCGTGTTGACCAGCCGTGGTGGTATCCATAAAGATACGCCGACCGACCTGATCACGCCGTATCTGAACGTATTCCTGGGCTTTATCGGCATCACCGACGTGAACGTCGTCTTTGCTGAAGGCATTGCGTACGGCCCGGAAGTGGCGTCCAAAGCGCAGTCCGATGCGAAAGCCGCTATCGACAGCGTCGTCGCTGCCTGATAATTCACCCTCTCACCATCCGGTGGGAGGGTTTCTCCAGCATTTACTTCTTTACCTGCACCTGTTTGCCGTGAATGCGGTTAATATCACGCCAGATGGTTGCATAATCTCTGCACTTCGCCAGATTCTCTTCCCAGCAATGCAGCAAAAATTGTTCTGGCTCGGCAACATCCCGGCTTAACAGCTTGAATATCCAACGATTCCAGACATACCACTTGAAAAGCCACATGATTTCACTCCGCAACGCGACCGGTGTTGAACTATATCAGCCTCAGTTTGATGCCGTGTGGCAACTATTGCGATGTCGATGAATAAGTCAGCGTCGTGCCTCTCTGGTTGTGTGCAGAGAAAATTTATTATTTTCTCAACCACTTACCATTGATGCCCTGGACGTACTCCCCTGGTTTAGCCCGAGCGACCAGCTTTTGTCCGGCCATTTTCGCCACTTCATCTGGAGGAATGTTATTGCTCTCAGCCAGTTGTTGATAGCTGGCGCTGCGTGCTTTATTAATCTCACTCACTAGCGCCTGCGTTTCGGCGTCGGTTTGCAATGCCACCAGATAACCATTAAGCGTTTCGCCCACCCGCCCCTGGGTTCTGGCTTCATTCAAGGTCAATGCCCACCCATTGCCACTGAATAAACTCAATGCCACCAGGATCACTGCAAGCTGTTTTTTCATCGTGACCTCAGAACAAATCGCTGCGCGATTTTAATAAGCTCTCAACGTCTTTATCGACTTTGATATGGATCTCATGCTCGATTTTGACGTTCATATTAATAGTGATCGGCTCTTTAGGCGCAGCCACTTCGATTCTGGGTGTGCAGCCGATCAGCAGAGATGAAGCCAGCAGACCCAGCATGGCAGCTATCGTTTTCATTGTTGTTCCTCACATTCCTTGCCTTCCAGGCAATGGGATTCCGGCAGCGCTGCATTTTGTTCAAGCCATGCCTGTAAATTGTCGCCAAAACGCAAACTACGCCATAGCGTAAAGACGTTTTCCTCATGGGTGTAATTCAAATTAACCGTCCCCACTTTGCCATCCACCCGGCTATTGCCAGTTACGGTTGCCTGCATGGTTAAGACACCGAGATTATCCAAATTTATTTTCGTCCAGGAATGGCTTATTTCCATATAACGCAGCCAGTTAATGGCCGCACCAGCTGCCATATTATCTTTGACGACGGCATCCGCCGTGTCTTTATCAATACGCAGCGTCATAGGCCCCGGGTTGGTCAGCCAACCGTCTTTAATGATCCACTTTTCGTTATCCAGCCATAACGGCAACGCACCGCTGACCGGGCCAGACATGGCGAATTGCTTGGGATTAACCGCGCTGATAAGCTCGCTGGAAGAGATATTTTGCACCCGTAATAATGCCGGATCGTGCTGCGGCATCCGCAGTTGTTGCATGATGACTTTGCCCCCCAGCAGTTCGGCGCTGACATCGCTTAACAGTAACGGATTGTCTTCACTCCAGGGATACGCCCCCTGTAGATCGGCGGCGATATTTTTCACCGTCACCTGATTCACCACTTCCGCAATACGCAGTGAAATAGGTCCACGCGTACCCAGTTGCCATGCGCCTTCACTAAACCGGAAAGGCAACACAAAATCGACGCCATTAATTTGGTTATCGGGCATCCAGGCGCTACCGCCTTTTAATACCCCATGGCCGCCCGCTTCAAAGCCCTGTTCCGGGGCAGCCGAAAACGCAACCTGCGCATACAGTTCACCTTCACGTAGCTTCATTTTCCAGTCTGGTGGGATGAGCGGTTGGAATACGGTGAGCGATTGTTTTGGCCACCAGGCCTGTCCGCGCAGGCGGATCCCGTCCCAACGGCCATTTACCTGTACTGGACCTATCGCGCCCGCGTGAAGCTGGCCTTTAAACTGGAAAATCGTCGGGTCGGTGCCTTCCACGCTGAACTTCAGGGTTGACGGCGGTAACACGCTCCCCCCGGTAAAAGTGGTGTTCCCTGCGTCCAGCGACAGCGCGCCGCTAAAAGTCGGTTTGTTGGCATCCCGTACCCAGATGATCGGCTCGTCCATCACCAGGCGTGGGGTTTCTACCTTCATGGTGCCGTATTGCAGGTGGTCAAATCCGGTGGAGAGATCAAAAAGCTTCAGGGTGTTGTCATGCCATTCGCCCTTACCCGCCACGTCCCAACGCGCATGCATTGGCGTAAAGCTGCCTTTGCCCCAGTACCGCCACTGCCAGCGACCCGCGTCAGGGAGAAAATCATTTGCCAGACCATCCAGATGCAATTCAAAACCGCCCATCTGGTTTTCATGCGCGCGCAATATAGCCTGCAGACGGCCATCTACGCCGCGCTGCGTTACTTTTACGCCCGCCAGCGGCCAGCGAATTTCGTCAATATCCAGCGAGTCAATCACCCGTCCACGCGAACGCAGCAGCGCTCCTGGCTCGAAAGCCAGCTGCGGGTCGTTCAGGCTTCCGGTGAGTCTGGCGGGTAATTTGGCGTAAAAGATCAGGTCACCCTGTTTCGCCTCGCCTATCAACTGTAACGGCATGTCGCTACTATCCACACCCAGCTTACCCGGCCCCAGCGTTAATACGGCGTTTCCTTTACCTGCATCGCCTTGGGTCAGTATGTTCAGACGCCCGCTCACCACCGCATTTTCCAGCCCAGCCTGCCAGTTTTCAACTTTCATGCCCAACCGCCCGCTGAGCGGGAATCCCTGATAAGGCCAGTTCCAGCGACCGTCGCTGATGGTTAATTGCTGACGGGTTATTTCCCACGGAAGATCGAGCAACGGATCGGCATTATCCCGCGCCATGACGATCAGTTGTCCGCTGTTTTCTTGCCACTCCAGTTCGGCGTCCACCAGTGAGGGCTCCTGCGGCAAGCTCAGAGTAGCAACCGCATGACCGCTCACCGGTAGTCCATCAGGAACCAGCGGCATAGTAAATTCACCAACCAGTTTTACCGGCGGTTGCCCTTCAAACGCGGCTATATCCAGCTCATTTACCGTGAGATTTTGCCCGTGCAGACGCCCCTGGAATTTCACTTTTTCACCCTGGTAGCGCAGTTGCTGGGTCGATGGCGTTAGCGAAAGAGACAGTTTTCCCTGCCACTCCTGCCAGGGGGAGAGAATAACTTTGTCGATGTTAATCCAAGTATTGGGCAGCATCGATTGCCATTCAGCCAGCGTTTTGGGCGCTGCCGGAGACGCTTCTGTCTGCGGTAATTTAGCCAGGCAAGCGGAATCCAGCTCAATAGTCCCGACATTGAGCAACCAGCGGCTGGGATGGGAAAGATCGGCCTGAGTAATGCGCGCTAGCGGGCAATCATCGACCAGATAACGGAGTTCCGGAATATGCAGCCCATGCCGTGTCAGCCGTGGGCTCTCATCCAGCGCGATGCGCGTGCCAACAGGTAACCAAACGCCCACCAGCGTAGGAACCCACAGGCCAAGCGTCATGACCAACGTCAGCGGCACGAGAATCAATAATAAGAGAAGTGCCAGAGCGGCTTTATATTTACCCTTCATGGGTAGTTAATATCCTGATTTAGCGAAAATTTAAGCCGGTTTAGGCCAGTATTGTGGCATGTTTAACAGGATATGCCCACATTAAGAATAAATTCCCATGAAGTATATGCACTATTTATTAATCAACGGGAATCAATAAAATAATAATTATTTCAATAAGATAATGCATAATTTTATATGGCACGCTGTTACACGTGCCGTCGGGAATATAAAGAACTCAGACTCAATGAGGCCTCAGTTCTCCATCGCTATGTTTAGGTCCTAAACGACCAGCTTCTATCAGAATTTCCTCAATGAGCTCTTCGAGGCACTCCCTACCATGATGATCGCAGACCAGATGTACCTGCCGGGAAATCTCCTCAGGTTTCATACCATCACATAATGCCGCCTTAAGCATTAAGGTGGCCCATCGCTTTGCTTCAGAGTGAGTTAACATGACCCCTCCCGATATTTGCTACCTGTATAAGCGTAGCTGTCTGGATGTGATTCGGCTGGCTTTTTACCTGCATCGATTACGGGTATTGAGTTGGACGGAAAAATATCCAGTTGTTGAAATTGAGTAACCTGCCCACACTAACAACAGATGCGCTGAAATTATTCATTACGCCTATGACTATCAATAACTTTTTAGATTTTGTAAAATAATTTGAATTGGATTAATGTGACGTCAAAATCACTGGAGAAAGTCTTATGAAACTCGCCATCTATAGTACAAAACAGTACGACAAGAAGTATCTGCAGCAGGTTAACGAGGCTTTTGGTTTTGAACTTGAATTCTTTGACTTTCTGCTGACGGAGAAAACAGCCAAAACAGCCCATGGCTGTGAAGCCGTCTGTATCTTCGTCAACGACGATGGCAGCCGCCCGGTTCTGGAAGAGCTGAAAAAACATGGCGTGAAATATATTGCGCTGCGTTGCGCCGGCTTCAATAACGTCGATCTCGACGCGGCAAAAGAGCTCGGCCTGCAGGTCGTCCGTGTGCCAGCCTATTCACCGGAAGCCGTCGCTGAACATGCGATTGGCATGATGATGACGTTGAATCGCCGTATTCACCGCGCCTATCAGCGTACTCGTGATGCCAACTTCTCTCTTGAGGGGCTGACCGGCTTTACCATGTATGGCAAAACAGCTGGGGTGATCGGTACCGGTAAGATTGGGATTGCGGCACTGCGGATCCTGAAAGGTTTTGGGATGCGCCTGCTGGCGTTTGATCCTTACCCAAGCGCTGCCGCACTGGAGTTAGGCGTTGAATATGTCGATCTTAAAACGCTGTTCGCGGAGTCCGATGTCATCTCCCTGCACTGTCCGTTAACGCCGGAGAATTATCACCTGCTCAATCACGAAGCCTTTGAGCAAATGAAAAATGGCGTGATGGTTATTAACACCAGCCGCGGGGCATTGATCGATTCACAAGCCGCTATCGATGCGCTGAAAAACCAGAAAATTGGTTCTCTGGGTATGGACGTGTATGAAAACGAACGCGACCTATTCTTTGAAGATAAATCCAATGACGTGATTCAGGATGATGTGTTCCGCCGCCTGTCGGCCTGTCATAACGTGCTGTTCACCGGTCACCAGGCGTTCCTGACTGCCGAAGCATTGACCAGCATTTCTGAGACCACGCTGCAAAATCTGGCACAGATCTCTCAAGGCGAAACCTGTCCAAACGCCCTCTTCTAATCCCTGTGCTCCCCTGGATTCAGGGGGGCATTTTCAGATAATCACCGATGCTAAAATCTTCAGTATCATTATTATATTGAATGTATTCCCGTCACAAACGTAGAGAAATTGAATGAAAAAAGTTGTCACGTTGGTTGCGCTCAGCATGCTGATGGCTGGCTGTGTGAGCAATGGAAAAGTTTCCGTCAATCGCGAACAGTTGCAGCATCACCGCTTCGTTTTGCAGAGCGTGAATGGTAAAGCCGTCACCGTCGCTAATAACCCACCCGAATTGAGTTTTGGCGAAAACATGACGGTATCGGGAAAGATGTGTAATCAATTCCACGGTCAGGGCAAACTGTCCGACGGCGAGTTGAAGGTTAAAGATATGGCGATGACCCGCATGATGTGCGCCGATCCACAGCTTAACGCGCTCGACGGGATCGTCAGCGACATGTTTAAGCAAGGCGCACAGGTCGATCTGACTGCTAACCAGTTAACACTGGCGACAGCAGAACAAACGCTGACGTATAAACTCGCGGATTTAATGTAGGAAACGCGGTGGCTTAATAGTTGCCACAGCTTCCGGCGGCAAGCGACTGCTCACTACAGCGTTTGCCGTTGGGTAACGCACACATTCCGATAGCTGAACCATCAAGCTGACGGGCAACGGAGAGCGAACCACCAATCATGGCGCAATTAGCTTCTCCAGAACTGGACATTGCGGCCTTCATCCCCGGTGCGACATGCGCGGCGGTTGCCTGCTGAACAGGTTCACTACTACAAGCCGATAATAATAACGCGGCACACCCTACCCAAAACGCTGCGCGCATCTTACTCCCCTCTGAATATTAACCAAACGACACAGCCATAAATAATAGGCAGCGGAAACACCGCCGTCGAGAGGCAATATGCGCATTTATGCGCACTGTTTACATTTTCTGGCAATTTTTTGGCTGCTCCTTTGATCAAACCATTCATTCTGTTTATTCGAGGGACACAAAAGCGAAAATCTGTCTTTAGCGCTTTTGCTAAACTAAAAGGATAACTACAGGATTCGCCGCTGTTACGCGTGTCCCTTTTTTTGCGCAATGTAAGGGTGTCAGTATGATCACAATTGACGGTAATGGTGCGGTTGCTTCGGTCGCATTTCGTACCAGCGAGGTTATCGCCATCTACCCGATTACGCCCAGTTCGACGATGGCTGAACAGGCGGATGCCTGGGCCGGGAACGGGCTTAAAAACGTGTGGGGGGATACCCCTCGTGTCGTAGAAATGCAGTCGGAAGGCGGTGCGATAGCGACCGTTCACGGCGCGTTGCAGACCGGTGCGCTCTCTACGTCGTTTACTTCATCGCAGGGCCTGTTGCTGATGATCCCGACGCTGTACAAACTGGCCGGTCAGTTGACTCCGTTTGTGCTGCACGTTGCGGCGCGTACGATTGCCACTCACGCATTATCCATCTTTGGCGATCATTCCGACGTGATGGCGGTGCGCCAGACGGGATGCGCACTGCTATGCGCCAGCAGCGTTCAGGAAGCACAAGACTTTGCGCTAATTTCGCAAATGGCCACCCTGAAAAGCCGGGTCCCGTTTATTCATTTCTTTGATGGTTTTCGCACATCGCATGAAATTAATAAAATAGTGCCGCTGGCCGATGACACAATCCTCGGGCTGATGCCGCAGGCGGAAATCGATGCTCATCGCGCGCGCGCGCTCAACCCGGAGCATCCGGTTATTCGCGGTACGTCTGCGAACCCGGACACCTACTTCCAGTCACGCGAAGCAACAAACCCGTGGTACAACGCGGTTTACGATCACGTAGAACAGGCGATGAACGATTTCGCTGCTGCGACGGGCCGTCAGTACCAGCCATTTGAATACTACGGTCATCCGCAGGCAGAACGCGTCATTATTTTGATGGGCTCGGCGATTGGAACCAGTGAAGAAGTCGTCGAAGAGCTGCTGGCACGCGGCGAGAAAGTTGGCGTTCTGAAAGTGCGCCTGTTCCGCCCATTCTCTGCCAAACATTTACTGCGCGCCCTGCCGGAAACGGTACGGAGCATCGCCGTCCTGGATCGCACCAAAGAGCCCGGCGCGCAAGCTGAACCGTTGTATCTGGATGTAATGACCGCGCTGGCGGAAGCCTTTAACTGCGGCGAACGAGAAACGCTGCCGCGCGTGATTGGCGGGCGTTATGGACTTTGTTCTAAAGAGTTTGGCCCGGACTGCGTCATGGCGGTCTTTAATGAGCTGAGTAGCGCGAAGCCGAAATCTCGCTTTACGGTCGGTATCTATGATGATGTCACCAACCTGTCGCTACCGTTACCGGAAAACACCCTGCCCGGTACCGCGAAGCTCGAGGCACTGTTTTACGGGCTGGGCAGTGACGGTAGCGTGTCGGCCACCAAAAACAACATCAAGATTATCGGTAACTCTACGCCGTGGTATGCGCAGGGTTATTTCGTCTATGACTCGAAAAAAGCAGGCGGTCTGACGGTTTCTCACCTGCGCGTTAGTGAACAACCTATTCGCTCAGCGTATCTGGTGTCGCAAGCCGATTTTGTTGGTTGTCACCAGTTGCAATTTATCGATAAGTATCAGATGGCTGAGCGCCTGAAACCTGGCGGTATATTCCTGCTTAATACCCCGTACAGTGTGGATGAAGTCTGGACACGTCTGCCGCAGGAAGTTCAGGCTGTTCTGAATCAGAAGAAAGCGCGTTTCTACGTGATTAATGCGGCCAAAATCGCCCGCGAGTGCGGTCTGGCTGCACGTATTAACACCGTTATGCAGATGGCGTTCTTCCATCTGACGCAAATCTTACCAGGCGACAGCGCTCTGGCTGAATTGCAGGGTGCGATTGCGAAAAGCTATAGCAGTAAAGGACAGGATCTGGTTGAACGTAACTGGCAGGCGCTGGCCCTGGCGCGTGAATCCGTCGCCGAAGTGGCGCTTCAGCCGGTTGACTCACATAGCGCTAATCGCCCACCGGTGGTTTCTGATGCCGCACCTGATTTCGTGAAAACCGTCACCGCGGCAATGCTCGCCGGTCTGGGCGATGCTCTCCCCGTTTCAGCGCTGCCGCCAGACGGCACCTGGCCGATGGGCACCACGCGTTGGGAAAAACGCAATATCGCTGAAGAGATCCCCATCTGGAAAGAAGAGCTGTGTACCCAGTGTAACCACTGCGTAGCTGCCTGCCCGCACTCGGCTATCCGCGCCAAAGTGGTTTCACCAGAAGCGATGGAAAATGCCCCTGCCAGTCTGCATTCTCTGGATGTGAAATCACGCGATATGCGCGGTCAGAAATATGTCCTGCAGGTTGCGCCAGAGGATTGCACCGGGTGTAATCTGTGCGTCGAAGTATGCCCGGCGAAAGATCGCCAGAACCCGGAGATCAAGGCCATCAATATGATGTCGCGCCTTGAGCACGTGGAAGAAGAAAAAGTTAACTATGACTACTTCCTCAATCTGCCGGAAATCGATCGCACTAAACTGGAACGCATTGATATTCGTACCTCGCAGTTGATAACACCGCTGTTTGAGTACTCTGGGGCCTGCTCTGGCTGTGGTGAAACGCCGTATATCAAATTGCTTACGCAGTTGTACGGCGACCGCATGCTGATCGCCAATGCGACCGGCTGTTCATCAATTTATGGCGGTAACCTGCCCTCAACGCCTTATACCACCGACGCCAATGGTCGCGGGCCTGCGTGGGCAAACTCCCTGTTTGAGGATAACGCCGAGTTTGGGCTGGGCTTCCGCCTGACGGTGGATCAGCACCGTGTACGCGTCATGCGTTTAGTGGAACAGTTTGCTGATAACATTCCGGCTGAACTGAATGACGCCCTGCACGCTGAAGCTACGCCAGAGGTGCGCCGTGAGCAAGTTGCAGCACTGCGCCAGCACCTGAAAGATGTCGACGGCGCACAGCAGTTGTTAACCGATGCCGATGCGCTGGTCGAGAAATCTATCTGGCTGATTGGCGGTGATGGCTGGGCTTACGATATTGGTTTTGGGGGACTGGATCACGTCCTGAGCCTGACCGAGAACGTCAATATTCTGGTACTGGATACCCAGTGTTACTCCAATACAGGCGGACAAGCGTCGAAAGCTACGCCGCTCGGGGCCGTCACTAAATTTGGTGAGCATGGCAAACGCAAAGCTCGCAAAGATCTTGGCGTCAGTATGATGATGTACGGGCACGTATATGTTGCACAAATCTCTCTGGGCGCGCAGTTGAACCAGACGGTGAAAGCTATCCAGGAAGCGGAGGCCTATCCAGGTCCGTCGCTGATTATCGCGTATAGCCCATGTGAAGAGCATGGTTACGATCTCGCACTAAGCCATGATCAGATGCGTCAGCTCACGGCAACCGGGTTCTGGCCGCTGTACCGCTTTGATCCACGTCGAGCAGATGAAGGTAAGCTGCCGCTGGCGCTGGACTCTCGCCCACCGTCTGACGCCCTGGCCGAAACATTGCTTAACGAGCAGCGCTTCCGTCGCCTGAACGCCCAACAGCCGGAAGTCGCAGAACAGCTCTGGAAAGACGCCGCAGCCGATCTGCAAAAACGCTACGACTTCCTTGCGCAGTTAGCTGGAAAAGCGGAAAAGAGCGGTACCGAGTAATGCGTTTATCTCAGTATTAACCTGGAACCCAAAAAAAAGCCCGAACAGTTGTTCGGGCTTGTCAATTTATTCGCTGGCTAATTAATAATAGCTATCAATGTGTCAACGAAAAAATAAAACGTGACAATAAAGGCATATAACACGCGCAGAATAGCCCAACACAATTCACTTGTATAATTTTTATTTTATATATTTACCACCAATACATTCACCATAATTATCATCATTTCCGTAGAATTATTTCTTTAAGGTTTTACTTAAGGCGTAACAATTCATATTTATCCCTTTACGGAACTTCTCCTTTAGCATGCTTTTACTCCCTACATGGGTAGTCACAGGTTAATAAAAAAACTAAAGGATTATTTCAATGAAAAGAAAAGTACTGGCTCTCGTAATTCCTGCCCTGCTGGCTGCAGGCGCTGCTCACGCGGCTGAAGTTTATAATAAAGACGGCAACAAATTAGATCTCTATGGCAAAGTAGACGGCCTGCATTATTTCTCTGATGACGCTAACAGTGATGGCGATCAGACTTATATGCGTATGGGCTTCAAAGGCGAAACTCAGGTTAACGATATGATCACCGGTTATGGCCAGTGGGAATATCAGGTTCAGGCTAACGGCACCGAAGGTGATAAAGGCGACTCCTGGACTCGTCTGGCATTCGCAGGTATTAAAGTCGGCGACTACGGCTCATTCGACTACGGCCGTAACTACGGCGTAATGTACGACGTTGAAGGCTGGACCGATATGCTGCCGGAATTCGGTGGCGACTCTTACACCAAAGCAGACAACTTCATGACCGGTCGTGCGAACGGCGTGGCGACCTACCGTAATACCGACTTCTTTGGTCTGGTTGACGGTCTGAACGTGGCGTTGCAGTATCAGGGCGCGAACGAAAATCAGTCACCAGAGCAGGAAGGCACCAATAACGGTGGCGACGATCGTAACATGAAGAACTCCAACGGTGACGGCTTCGGTATCTCCTCGACCTACGATTTGGGTATGGGTGTAAGCTTCGGTGCAGCATATACCTCTTCTGACCGTACTAACGAGCAGGTTAACGATTCTACCGCGGGCGGTGATAAAGCTGACGCGTGGACAGTCGGTCTGAAATACGACGCGAACAACATCTACCTGGCAACCATGTACTCCGAAACCCGCAACATGACCCCTTATGGTGGCTCAAACGGTAGTGATAATACGATTGCCAACAAAACTCAGAACTTTGAAGTGACTGCACAATACCAGTTCGACTTCGGTCTGCGTCCGGAAGTTTCTTTCCTGATGTCTAAAGGCAAGGATCTGGGTGTAAACGGATCTGATGGCGACCAGGATCTGGTGAAATACGCATCCGTTGGCGCTACTTACTACTTCAACAAAAACTTCTCCACCTACGTTGATTACAAAATCAACCTGCTGGATGAAGATAAAAACTTCTACAGCCAAAACGACATCTCTACCGATGACGTAGTAGCACTGGGTATGGTTTACCAGTTCTAATCCGTCAGCCCGCTGGCAACAGCGGGCTCTCTTTATGTTCTAACAATTCTGTTTTATCCAGATCAAAACATTATATCTGTTGCGCTAAAACACATCTCTGATAGATGATATCTTGCATTAAGACCTGTAGTAGAGGATACCTGCAATGAATCATCATCCTGTAAAATCATCCCGTATTGCATCCGTCGGCTATGACGAATCCTCCCGCACGCTAGAAATTCGCTTTCACCAGTTGGCTACTCTGCAATATCAGCATGTCCCTGCTCGTATTTTTCGTGATTTCCTGAGCGTCGTTTCTAAAGGTCGATTTTACGATGGAGTAATAAAAGGGAAGTTTCCTGAAATAAAAATAAAGTGATGCCAAAATGTGATCTTTGTCATTGTACATAAAGTGCCATTACGCGGTAAGCTTTGGGTGGATACTTAAACAGGAGGTTTTATGAACAGAACGATTCTTGTACCCATCGATATTTCAGACTCAGAATTAACTCAACGTGTTATAGCCCATGTTGAAGCAGAGGCAAAAATTGACGATGCACAGGTTCATTTTTTGACCGTAATTCCGTCACTGCCCTATTATGCTTCCCTGGGATTGGCCTACTCGGCAGAGTTACCGGCCATGGAAGATCTGAAAGCCGAAGCAAAATCTCAACTGGAAGAGATTATCAAGAAGTTCAATATCCCAACGGACAGAGTGCACGTTCATGTCACAGAAGGTGCGCCAAAAGATAAGATTCTGGAGATGGCCAAAAAATTACCGGCTGATATGGTCATTATTGCCTCACATCGACCTGACATCACCACCTACCTGCTGGGGTCTAACGCCGCAGCCGTGGTGCGTCATGCGGAGTGTTCGGTACTGGTCGTCCGCTAAGCTGTCTGGCCCGCACATCGCTGCGGGCTTTTTGTTTCTACCTCTTATACCCCACGATTCCTGTCCTAAATGTGCTGACATTTTTCCCGCTTATCCGTACCATACACGCCACAGTTTTTATATCAGACTTCTTTTGCCGGACTATCCGGCGTGATGCATACTCTTCTGATGCCACACTATGAATTGAGCCTCTATTAAATGTCGCAAAATCAAGATATTAGTTGGGATAAACCGCCACTCATTAATACTCTCGTTTAGACTGCAGCCACCAGCAAAATGTTTAAACCACTCACCCAGCTAGTCCAGCCAATATGACGCAGCATTACATGCCTAATCTTAAGTATTCTTTTCCATCAACTAACCTCACCATTCTGTATGATTCTTAGCCCCCTCCTTTGCTTTTGCCGTCTGTTTTCAAAAGGACTTAAAAATACTCATCTACACATTTTTATTGCCGATAACTTTAGTATCAAACTCACGTCATAAAATACTGATGGCCGGCAGGCAAGGAATAACATGAAACTGATCAATTACGATAAAAATGCACTTCAGCAAATCCACGACTGGAAAAACCCACAACGCGGTTTTCTGGCTAAATCATTTGATTTAATCAGTAAACCTCTTAACAGCGCCGGAGAGTTGATGCTTTCTACACCCGTCGTCGGCGAAGCCATTCAATCTTCTGTGCAGGGTCTGGTGGGAGTCTGTAACGATGCCGCACTGTGGTCAGTGCGACCAGAGGCGATTTTCGAAGAGTTCCGTAATGACGGGCATGTCCACATCAATCGACATGAAGATATTGAAACGTTGCGTCTTGAGGACATCGATAAAACCGTTGGCTGGCTGGCAGCTAAGTATAAGGGCATCGCACTGGCGGAAGGTGCAGGCACGGGCATGATGGGGATTGCAGGGATGGCTATCGATATACCTACTCTCATTACATTGAATCTACGAGCCATTGGCGAATATGCGACGTATTACGGTTTTGATATCACCCGTCAAGAAGAACGACTTTTTGCCTTTAATATTTTGGGGCTATCTTCTGCTTCATCGACTATGGCGAAAAATGTCGCCATGGCACAACTGGTAAAAATATCGCAACAGGTCGCCAAGAAAGTGGTCTGGGAAGAGTTGGAAAAACAAGTGTTTGTGAAGATTATTAAGCAGATTGCCAACAGTCTTGGGATTCGACTCACCAAAGCAAAACTAGCTCAAACGATTCCCGTCGCAGGCGCGGCCGTTGGTGGAGGTTATAACGCCCATTTCACCAGTAACGTCTGCGAAGCGTCCTACCATCTATATCGTGAGCGCTTCCTGGCGATGAAATACGATCCGTCTGTGATTGATCTCACGGTAAAGCCTGCGGATGATTTTTTCCCCGGCGACGGCGATCCGGTTTTCGAATGAGCAGAATATCCTCCGGCATAGCCGGAGGTTTTTCTGATACGCCTATCAGGCTCTCTTACCAGCCGCGTCCTAACAGGCGCATACGATCTGACATTTGCATCAAACTTAGTTAATTACGGCCCGTAAACGGGCTATCCGGATACGAGAATTATAACTGCTCATACAACATCAGACTGCTTTCCCCTTTCAGATCTCCCATAAAGCCGGATACGCTCATCTTCGGTAGGATTTCCAGAAGTATATGGATGTGATCCGCACACATTCTGCTTCTAGAACATTCACACTTCTCTATTCGCACAGCTTTCTTAAGATGCTGCCAATCGCTTTACGGAACCTCCAGCCTAGCTGGAGGTTTTCTGTGCACAATGAAAAAGGCCGCCATGTGGCAGCCATTATTTATCTATTTTCAACTATCAGACAAAAATCACATCAGATGATTGCCTGGAAGTGTGATGCTTAAGCAAAACTACAGTGCGATTAAACAAAAAAAAACCGCTGCTATCACGGTACACAGCGGTAAATAAACTAATTTATTATGGTAATTATAACTACAAGTTAACTATTGCATATATGAATAACCACTTCAAACATAGGAATTAATCACTTTTGGACATTGTGTTGTTCTCTCACTCTTATGCCCCGTAGTGAGGATTGGTTGCGGTGGCCCTGCGTATAGACTAAGGGGGATAAAATATGTACTATTGCCTTCCTTCAGAAAAATAGAATACTCACCCGTTGTTATTATGAAAATCATCCTCGTTACGATGTTATCATCACTAATTCTCATAGCTGGGTGTGATGAAAAAAAAGAAGTTAAAGTAGATGCTGAATGCTACTTTTCATCCACGAAATCAAGTGCTCGCCATTTCACGGATGGTAGCGCTACTGAGCTTGAGCTGGATTACGAGGGTAATAAAATGAGTGGTTGGGCCTGGGTGAAGAGAGTGACTGATTCCATATCAGATGCTACATGCCATGAAGTAAATCCAGATTAAAACTAAGTTAAACATGCCGCATTAAGCGGCATGTTTAACTGTTCAGGGCACGACTGGTTTCGACGGCATAATCCGGGTTGATTGGCACTCACTAATGCCTCAACGAACGGCGCTAGTGCCGAGTTAACTCTCGCTATCTCTTTTATGCAACAGAGGAGCTTTATTCATAACATCAGGAACACACCCTGTTTTAACAATAATTCCTGGGTTACCAACGACAACTGAATAGGGAGGGATATTGCCTGTCACAAATGATCCCGCAGCAATTTTACTCCCGCGACCTATAATAACCCCACCTACAATGACAGCATTTGGACCAATCCAGACATCATCCTCAATAACTGGGTAGCCTGTTACGCGGCTTCCATTTTCTAAAACTTTATCGCGTTGGCCGATAGTTACACCGTGAAACAAAGTAACGTTCTCTCCAATTTTGGCTTCCGGTGATATTACTATCCCCCACCCATGAGTAATCGCCAGCCCTGCACCAACCCGTGTTCTTGATGGAAAGTCCATTGACCCCATATGAGCAGACCATCGGTGTAATACTTTAAATGGGTATAACATTAGGCGGAATGGTGTTCTAGAAACGGCGCAAAATTGGCATAACCGCATGAATACGATGATGCGGAAGGTTCTGCGGGTTAATGTGCCAACAAAGAGTTTTCTCCATGAAAAATAACCAAATTCGCGGTGAGTATCGGCTTTAATTTTGTCGAATGCCATCATGTTATCTCGTTGTAGAACGAATCAAATCTGATTTGTGATTGTTGATATTAAAATTCCCCACACCCACTATAGCCATTAAATTCAAATAGATAAGGCACATCCACAACTAAAAGCAGTAGGTATTGAAGCGATTATTACTACTACCACCTAAGCAAAATTCACAGCGCCTACTATTAATATCTGTTTTTTGACTACACACTATTGAGCAACGCCGCTATTTTTTGTCGTTCCGCGTGACCATATCCTGATAACGCGGATCGGATGCTTTTGGCAGTGCCAGACATCGAATCAACTGTCAGCAACCCTCCCTTTAGATGATCGACATCCGACTCGGCATCGTTTAAAATTTAATATTATTCTGAAGTATGTTTATCAGCAATTGCCTTCATGAATGCGGTTGAACAAACATTCCCTAGCTGCTCTACCACAAATAGGTTACCTGTTTTTTTAGCGGCCATAGTTACCCTCGAATGTTCATAGGAGAATGAGTCATTCTTCGCTGCAACAGTACATGCGTCCCAAACATCACCAGCAGTTTTCTCGATGTTGGACATAAATTCCAAATCCGTTTCCTCGCTTACTTTTGGGCTGGATGACGCTATCATCAATACTGCCAAGTCTATAGCCTGTTGCCTGGTTGGCAGTGGGGACATGCCGGGTAGGTAGCCTCCCTCTGCGTAAGAAGTAAATGATATAAAAAATGTTAAGAGGAGTAGTCTCTTAAAGAGCAGCATTAAATTACCTCGTAAAATACACCATGAATCTTCTCGGCTACCTTAGCTAAATAATAAAGCTCAGGCTGCAACGCGAGTCTGACACAATTCCGGAAAATTTACTCTCACCAGCGCTTCCGCAAACGGCGGGGGAACAACGTTACCACATAGCGCAACCTGCTTGTCCTCCGCGTACTTCTTACCCCGATAGTCCTTGTCGGTGATGTACCACTCCGGGAAGCCCTGCCTCTTGGGCTGGAGTTTCAACAATCTGCAAGCGGTCACTAAGAAAAAGGTGTTCATTGAGCGACTTCATTCATTATAGTGGGCTGTTTTCATCCAGCTTCGTAATCTTCCAGATGTCGCCACTCGTATCATCTATACGCCAGAAAGATTTGTTACCGGCAGTCCCCCCCAAGGCATATTCAACTAACACAAGGATGTTCAACTTCTTGTTGTCCTTAGCAACAAAAGAATAATAGTTATCGATAAAGTAGCCGGTAGACTGCGTGGTTGACAACGCCCTACCTCCAGTAACTTTTAAATCAGGAGTGTAATCCTGAATGCTTTTGTCCGCATATTCTGTTTGTACCTTCTGCGCGAGTTCGTCACTAATCGTATAGGCGGCTTTTGCTGGGAAATGTTTCAATACGGAAACCAAATCAGGTTTTTTGCTATCACTCTTCAATAGTCCATTTTTTATCACTGTTGCAGAAAGCCAACAACCGAACAATGCATCTTTAGCATATCTATAATCTGGGTCAGATAGGTCGGGTAACTCCTTGACACTCTCACCAGAATTATGCAAAGCGACAAAATCTGAACAGGATGATAATTTCGCCTGGTTTCCATCACTCAAAAAAACTGTTAATGGTGAATTATCGATAATGAGTTCATTAGCAGCAGAACTGTTAAAACTAAAAAGTAACGTCGAGATGACTACAGCAATATATTTCATATAATCTCCATACGTGAGATACGACCATTTTCATCCTTCGATATCATAAAGATAATAGCGAAGAAAGAATAGTTTTTATTTTCACCCTGTACATAGATTTATCAGCACACCCAGCACTACGTTTTTTGGAGGCCACAATAAAAGTTAACTTATCAACATTAAGCTCATTCAACACTTATTTCAAAATTCTAAAAAATTGTAGCCTGATCACTTACTAAGCAATAATACACAATTCTCTTGATTGTAGGCTGCCCCCCGTTTTTAGGTATTGTAGGTTCGTTTGGGGCGTAAATATTGCCTGCGCGCTGAGTTTCAACCATAGTTATCCATTGAAGGATACTTCCGACAAGAATCCGTTTATCTGTTCAGATTCTTTCCGTCATGAAATACCACGTCATAGGGATTATACTTCCCATAAGTTTGGGTCTATATTCCTCGTTCGGAATATTATGATATATGCACCAATACTATAAGCGTATACAGTCGCTAGTTTTGAGTGCGCATCCTGATCATCGGAAATTTCGGATCACCAAAGACAGATGCCGGGATTAGAACGATAAAACTACTGGAGTCTGCACTGGATGCGAAAAGGAGAGCAAAAAACTTACTACTCTATGAGTAACATAGGTGCCAGATGGAACGCTGCTGTAAAACGTGCTGGTATTCGTCGCCGTAATCCGTACCATACGCGGCATACTTTTGCTTGCTGGCTGTTATCGGCTGGAGCGAACCCATCATTTATAGCTAATCAGATGGGGCATGAAAACGCGCAGATGGTATACGAAATTTACAGTGCATGGATTGAAGAACTGAACGGCGAACAGGTGAAAATGCTCAACGCCAAACTTGCCCTGTAAAAAAATTTTGCCCCTTATATGCCCCTTTTGGAGTCAGAGACAGTAAATAATGCAAGAAAATCAACAAGTTACAAAGAAAGAACAATACAACCTGAACAAATTGCAAAAACGTCTGCGCCGTAACGTGGGCGAAGCGATTGCCGACTTCAATATGATCGAAGACGGCGATCGCATTATGGTGTGCCTTTCCGGGGGGAAAGACAGCTATACCATGCTGGAGATCCTGCGTAATTTGCAGCAAAGCGCCCCGATCAGTTTTTCCTTAGTTGCGGTTAACCTCGATCAGAAACAACCTGGCTTCCCGGAGCACATTCTGCCGGAGTATCTGGAGCAACTGGGCGTGGAGTATAAGATTGTCGAAGAAAACACCTACGGGATCGTCAAAGATAAAATTCCTGAAGGCAAAACGACCTGCTCGCTCTGCTCTCGCCTGCGTCGCGGCATTCTGTACCGCACGGCAACTGAGTTAGGCGCCACCAAGATTGCGCTCGGTCACCATCGCGACGACATCCTGCAAACGCTGTTTTTAAACATGTTCTACGGCGGGAAGATGAAAGGTATGCCGCCGAAGCTGATGAGCGATGACGGTAAACATATCGTTATCCGTCCGCTGGCTTACTGCCGTGAGAAAGATATCGAGCGTTTCTCCGAAGCGAAAGGTTTCCCGATTATTCCATGTAATCTGTGCGGCTCACAGCCTAACCTACAGCGCCAGGTCATTGCCGATATGCTGCGCGACTGGGACAAACGCTATCCAGGGCGTATTGAAACCATGTTCAGCGCAATGCAGAACGTTGTACCTTCACATCTTAGCGATATCAATCTGTTCGATTTCAAAGGTATCAGGCACGGTTCAGAGGTTGTGGACGGCGGTGATTTAGCGTTCGATCGTGAAGAGATCCCGTTGCAGCCTGCGGGCTGGCAGCCAGAAGAAGATGATGCTCAACTGGATGAGCTGCGCCTGAACGTCGTGGAAGTGAAGTAAGTCGATAGTTCCGGATAAGCGGAGCGCCATCAGGCGCTCCGACGAGTGGTTATTTCAATAACCGAACCCGGCAAGTCTTGCCTTTTATCTTACCGTTTTGCAATTGCTTCCATGCCTTATGCGCTACAGTCTGGCGAACAGCGACATAGACATGCGCCGGATGAACGGCAATTTTGCCGATATCGGCGCCTTCCAGACCCATATCCCCGGTCAGCGCGCCGAGAACATCGCCGGGACGCATTTTAGCCTTTTTACCGCCATCAATGCATAACGTCGCCATCTCAGCTTCCAGCGGCAGGATTGGGCCGTTAGCTGGGGCTGGCAGCCAGTTCAGCTTCAGTTGCAGCATTTCAGAAAGAATATTGGCCCGCTGCGCTTCTTCCGGTGCACAGAAGCTAATCGCCAGACCACTGTTGCCGGCACGCGCGGTACGTCCGATACGATGGACGTGGACTTCCGGATCCCACGCCAGTTCGAAGTTAACCACCAGCTCAAGTGATTTAATATCCAGACCACGCGCGGCCACATCGGTAGCAACCAGAACGCGCGCGCTGCCGTTGGCAAAACGGACCAGCGTTTGATCGCGATCGCGCTGCTCAAGATCGCCATGCAGTGAGAGAGCGCTTTGCCCCGCCGCATTCAGTGCGTCACACACGGCCTGACAATCTTTTTTGGTATTACAAAAAACTACGCATGATGCAGGTTGATGCTGACTGAGCAATTTTTGCAGCAGCGGAATTTTGCCGTGGCTGGAAGTTTCGAAAAACTGCTGCTCAATCGCCGGCAGCGCGTCAACGGTATCAATTTCGATCGTTAATGGATTTTGTTGCACCCGGCCACTAATCGCGGCAATGGCTTCCGGCCAGGTCGCAGAAAACAGTAAGGTTTGACGCGAAGCTGGCGCAAAGCGAATGACATCATCAATCGCATCGCTAAAGCCCATATCCAGCATGCGATCGGCTTCATCCATCACCAGCGTATTCAGAGCATCCAGAGAAACGGTGCCTTTTTGCAGATGGTCGAGTAAACGACCCGGCGTGGCGACAATAATATGTGGCGCATGCTGCAGGGAGTCACGTTGTGCGCCAAAGGGCTGCCCACCGCACAACGTTAAGATCTTGGTGTTAGGCAGAAAGCGCGCTAAGCGACGCAGCTCACCCGCCACCTGGTCAGCAAGCTCGCGCGTTGGGCACAGCACCAGGGACTGCGTCTGAAACAGCGCGACATCAACATGCTGTAATAATCCAAGACCAAAAGCCGCCGTTTTGCCACTGCCGGTTTTAGCCTGCACGCGAACATCTTTCCCCGCCAGAATTGCCGGTAACGCAGCAGCCTGAACAGGCGTCATTTCAAGATAACCCAGCTCGTTAAGATTCTCGAGTTGGGCAGCAGGTAAAACATTCAGGGTTGAAAAAGCGGTCACAATTTAATCTCGCGGTAAAAACTCACAATCAGCAGGCGCGTATCCTCGCAGATCTGCGCCCACGATGCGACAATTTAATCGGCTCTTCATCCGGTGGCGGATCCGGCATTGGCTGCGGACGAGGTATGGGATCGGGAATGGGAACCGGGTCGGTCGGTAGCGAATCAGTGTGCGGCGTTGCAATCAGACAGTTCATATACCCCTCCAGTTATTCAGGTTGGCTCTTTTAGGGTAGACGCTGATTTCTTGCAGGCAAAAAAAAGCCGACTAATCTAAGTCGGCGTCGTACGAATCAATTGTGCTATGCAGTAATTCAAAAAAGGAAGTAAGACAATATGGAGCGCAACGCCCATCGCTTGACGTTGCATTCACCTGCGAGAGAGATATTGCCCCGAATAGGTAGATGGTTTATTGACTTCGCTCAAAAACCAGGACGTTTTCATGCGCAAAAGTCACTAAAAAATGTTGTTGTTACAACCATTTACTACGATGCAACCATAAAGTAACACCACCAATCAGGACCACTAACAGAATACAAAAAAGTGAGAAGCCAAACTGCCAGCCACCGCCAGGGATACCGCCGAGGTTAACGCCAAACAGCCCGGTTAAAAATGTGCTGGGAAGAAAAACCATTGCCATCAATGACATTGTATACGTTCGGCGAGCCAGAGACTCCTGCATAACCTGCGCAATTTCATCCGCCATAATACCGGTCCTGGCAATACAGGCATCTATTTCATCCAGCCCTCTCCCTAGCCTGTCAGCGATATCCTGCATCCGCCGCCGATGGTCGTCGGTCATCCAGGAGAAACGTTCGCTCGCCAGCCGGGAATAGACATCGCGTTGAGGCGCCATATAGCGGCGCATCACAATTAACTGCTTACGCAGCAATGCCAGGAAACCACGCGGCGGAATTTGCTGATCGAGCAGGTTATCTTCCAGATCGATAATCTTATCGTGCAGTTGTTCGATAAACTCACTGGCATGATCGGTTAGTGCATCGCAAACATCCACCAGCCAACTACCACAATCAGCCGCTCCCGTGCCTTCCTGGAGATCGCTGACCACATCATCCAGCGCCAAGACTTTACGCTGACGCGTTGAGACAATCAGACGTTCATCCATATATAAGCGCATCGCAACCAGTTGGTCAGGTCGCTCGTCGGTGCTGCCGTTAATACAGCGCAGCGTAATCAACGTACCTTCCCCTACCCGGCTTACGCGTGGGCGCGTGCTTTCACCCGCCAGCGCATCACGCACGTTATTGGGAAGTAAAGGCGTTGTCGCCAGCCATTGCGCGCTTTCAGGATGGGTATAATTAAGATGCAGCCAGCAGGGATGTTGACTGTCGATAACATCATTATCTTCCAGTGGCTTCACCCCACCACGGCCATCCAACAGCCAGGCAAACACGGCATCCGGCACATTAACATCCGTTCCCTTAATGGCTTCCACAGCGCCTCCACAAACATTCAGCTTTTTTCGTTAGTCTAGCTGTCAGAATATGTTAAGCAATATCTCATTGTCCCATTGTGCTGAAATGATTCATAAAAAGTATCTGATAATAAGAAAAGCGCCGACGAATGCGGCGCTGGTTAAGAGATGCCCCTCTCAGGCCCGCTGGCGTTTCTCTGATTCAAGCGTATGACTTAAGCGAAATTTATGCGTTCGCGATTGAAGGTCAATCACCTGATTTTTCAGGATACCTGAGGAGTCAGAAAGCTCATCAACCATAATGGCATTACTTTGGGTGACGTTCTCCAGTTCGGCCAGAGCATGGGTAATTCTGATAATTCCTTTCTCCTGCTCCTGCGTAGTGGTTAATATCTCGCCCATCAGTTGGTTTAATTGCCCGGCCCCCCCGACAATATCATGCATGTTTTTTTCAGCTTCACGCACAATAGCAGCGCCTTGCTGAACATTTTGATGGGTTTGGGCAATCAGTTGCTTAATATTCTTAGCTGCATCTGCACTGCGGTGTGCAAGCATTCTTACCTCACCGGCCACCACAGAAAAACCTTTGCCATGTTCACCGGCCCTTGCAGCTTCCACAGCAGCATTCAATGCCAGAATATTGGTCTGGAATGCAATACCATCTATCAGCGTAATAATTTCTGTCATTTGCTGTGCGCATTCGGTGATTGAACGCATATTTGTCGCAACCTGCACCATTAATTCGCCACCCTGACGGGCGCATTGCGTGGCAATTGTTGCCTGGGCGCTGGCTATTTGCGTGTTATCAGCATTATTTCGCGTATTAACCGCTATTTCATCCATATTGGCAGCCGTCTGCATTAATGCTCCGGATTGCTGTTCTGTTTTCACTGAAAGCTCGGCGCTGCGTTCCGCCAGCTGTTCAGAAAGCGTCATCGCCGTTTGCGAGGATGTTCTGATCTCATTAACGAGTGCTGAAATATTACTTGATAAGCTATTGATGCCAGGAATTAGTCTACCCGCACAGTTATTACCAAATTCGGGAATACTGATTGCCAGATTCCCAGATGTTACTTCTTCAATGCTTCTTTTAACCGTATTAATCGGCATGACCAGATATTTCGTCATGTACCACCACAAACATAATATAGAAATAATGCTTACCGCATTAGTGCCAATAATAACTTCTGGGGTAGCCGAAAAAATCATTTCAACAACATTGAGCGCAACCGCTGTAATGAGCAGAAATAAAACAATAAAGGTTCTGACGCTAATATCATTTAACATTTTAACCCTGTGCACCAAGAAATAACGTGGATGTTATTTTTATAGCATCTGCAATACAGATTTCCATTGCTCTGTGACGAAAGCTGAACTTTCAATGAGAGCCAGCAGACCTTTTACTTAAGTCAATAAATTACACTAGCCATTCATAATAGTTCAGCACTTTATCCCGCCAATGGCGGTAATGTTCCCCACCATCAGATTATTGTGATGGCGAGCACGTGGCGAGCATAAAACACACAGAAACATAATTTTTATGAATGTTTATATAAGTAATGGCTTGTCATTTTCAATATCTTGCTCTTCGCTCTAATACTCATTGTAAAAACACAAGAACATTCCTGGTTTTATCAGGTTAACTGGACAAAACCTGCTAGATTTATCATCACGGCTTTTTTTCGATAGGTAGCAAGATGTTGCACGTGTCGTGGGACCCTGTATTGATTGGGATTTCCTTTGTTGTCGCGTTTATTGCCTCCTTTATTGCCCTCGACAGTGCGGGTAAGGTAGCAATCTCCAGCAAACGTGAATCTACCTTCTGGCGGCTATCTGGCGGCGCTACGCTGGGTATGGGGATCTGGTCGATGCATTTTATCGGTATGCTGGCCATGAAAATGACTATGCCGATCAATTATCACCTATCACTCACCGCGTTTTCGTTCTTTATTGCGCTCATTTCTGCAACCCTCGCCATCAATATCGCTATTTCCGGTAATACGTTATCAACAAAACGACTGGTCATTGCCACCAGCATATTGAGTGCCGGCGTTGTCACGATGCACTACGTTGGCATGTATGCCATTATCGAACATGTGGCCATCTCATGGGATCGCTCGCTGATTTTGCTCTCTGTGATTATTGCCGTCGTTGCGTCTGGCGTAGGTTTATGGCTCGCCTTCCATTTACGCCAAAACACTCGTCGCGTACTGATTAACCGACTTATTGCTGCCCTTATTATGGCGCTGGCAATTGCTTCTATGCATTACACCGGTATGGGAGCGGCAACGTTCACCCATTTTGGACACACTGCGCACGATGGGCTCAGTACGCTGGAACTCTCTGTCTGGGTCTGTGCCGTCACGCTAATTATTTTGGGTATCATGCTGGTCGTCTCGATGGTGGATTCACAACTGCGCACTTCCCGACTGGCTGACAACCTGCATCAGTTGAACTGCCAGCTTGAACATCAGGTCCACTTCGACGCACTGACCGGACTTGCTAATCGAACGCAAATAGATACCCGCTTACAGGCCTGCCTGCGGCATTCCAAATTGCATCAACAGCATTTCGCGTTGGTATTTATCGACCTCGATCGTTTTAAAGTCGTTAACGATACCTGGGGGCATCACATCGGCGATCAACTGCTGATTGCCAGTACACAGCGTATCTACAGTTGCCTTGATGATTCAATGACGCTGGCAAGACTGGGGGGAGATGAATTTATCTTGCTGGTTCCAGACTGCAACCAGCAGGCTATCTCCGCCTTACTTGCGCGAATTTCAGATGCGATCGGTGACCCCTTTACCTTATTCGGTCATACCATTCGGGTTTCGTTAAGTGCGGGGAGCAGTATTTATCCCGAACATGGCTCGACACTGCATGAGCTAAAAGTGAAGGCCGATATGGCGATGTATCATGTCAAACAGGCGGGCAGAAACGGCTGGGCTATTTATAGTCCCCAGATGGAAGCTATCGCTGATACGCCGCCGACATTTCTACAGGAACTTTCACAAGCGCTTGAACGCAACCAGTTTGAGCTATGGTATCAGCCTAAATATACCGCCGGAGATCATTCCCTGACTGGTTTTGAAGCGTTATTACGCTGGCATCATCCGGAGCGCGGCATGCTGCTACCGGCTGAATTTCTGCCTGCGCTGGAAGAAACGGGCCTGATTATTCCCGTCGGCAAATGGGTTATCCAACAGGCATGTTTGCAGTTGCATCAGTGGACATTACAAGGGAATACAGAATGGACGCTCGCCGTTAACCTCTCCCCCGCCCAGTTTGAACAGCATGATATTATTGATGTTGTTTGCAACGCCCTGGCGCAATACCAACTTTCACCTGCCTATCTCACGCTGGAGCTCACGGAGAGCACTGCACTTAAAAATTTAAAACGCAGTATTGAAATCCTGAATGCTTTCTCTGCTTTGGGGATCACCATTTCTATTGATGATTTCGGTACTGGTTATTCAAATATATTGATGTTGAAGTCACTTCCGGCACGGGAATTAAAAATCGACAGGATATTTGTCAAAGATATTAGCGAGAACAGTAAAAATACAAAAATTGTGTCTACCATTATTGACATAGCTCACTCCATGAATATGCGCGTGGTGGCTGAAGGAATAGAAACCCAGGAGCAGGAATTACTTCTTACCCAGATGGGATGTAGCATGCTGCAAGGTTTCCTGTTTGCAAAACCGCTGCCAGCGCATAAGATTCATGAACTGATCCAATCAGAAAACAGCATCAAACAAAAGCCAGTCGTACAACCCTTGTCTCACCGACAATCAATAACTTTGTGAGACTGTAATATCTAAAATATTCGCCATTAAACGGGCAACACAGCAGATAAAGATAACGGGATTATCGATGAGCACAACCGAGCTGCATTCACTGGATTTGTTAACCTTTCCGGTGTGGATTGTTTCGCCACAAACCGAAGAACTGGTGTTCGCTAATATCGTTGCACGTGAGTTAATGCGGGATCTCTGTTTTTCCCCACTGCGCAAGGGCATATTCTCAACGCATTCTCAAAATGATTTAACCATGTATCTCAGTGACTTGAGCAATCATCATCACGTTGTTGAGATCCTCACGGTTTACCGCGATGGTGAGGAAATCGCGTTGGCCAGCCGCCTGTCCATTAAATCTCTGCCAGGCGTGGGGGATGTTATCCTTTTCGAAGGCATTGAAACGCCTACTGCGCAAGGTCTGAAAGCCAGCCGTTCAGCAACTTATCAACGAAAAAAACAGGGCTTTTATGCGCGTTTTTTCCAGACAAACTCCGCGCCAATGTTACTGATTGATCCGTCCCGCGATGGCCTGATCGTTGATGCAAACCTCAGTGCCCTGAATTTTTATGGTTACAACCTTGATGTGATGTGCCAGAAACATACCTGGGAGATCAACATGCTGGGCCGCCATATATTGCCGGTGATGCATGAAATCGCCCATCTGCCCGGCGGCCATAAGCCTTTGCACTTTGTCCATAAACTGGCAGACGGCACCTCACGTCATGTGCAAACCTACGCCGGACCGATTGAAATTTACGGTAATAAACTCATGTTGTGCATTATTCATGACATCACCGAACAAAAACGGCTGGAACAGGAGCTTGAGCATGCCGCTCTGCGTGACCCTTTAACGGGATTACTTAATCGCCGACATTTTTATCAGGTAACCGAGCCGGAGCAGACGCATGCGGTATCATTGACGCAGGACTACAGTCTGTTGTTGATCGACATCGATCGTTTTAAAAGCATTAACGATCTCTTCGGTCATTTAAAAGGCGATGAAGTGCTTTGTGCTCTGGCCCGCACACTGGAATCCTGTGCACGAAAAGACGATCTTATTTTTCGCTGGGGTGGTGAAGAATTTGTGCTGCTGCTGCCGCGAACCTCGCTGGATGTCGCCCTCAATCTTGCAGAAGTGATCCGCGCGACGGTAGCCAAGGTTACTCTTCCTGGTCTTCCCCGCTTTACCGTTAGCATTGGCGTTGCGCGGCACGAAACGAACGAAAGTATTGATGAATTATTCAAACGCGTGGACGACGCGTTGTACAAAGCCAAGCACGAAGGCAGGAACAGAGTATTGGCCGCCTGATGAATACGTTGATCAGCGGCTGCGCTTAGCGTGACGCTCCCAGTTTTCCTGTTTTGCCTGCGCGGTTTTACGTAATGCCACATAGCATGCCCCGCTGCCGCCGTGATGCGGCAAAGCGGCGCAGTAGGCCTGGACGTCATCAAATTCTGTCAGCCAGCGCGCCACATAGCTGCGAACAATATTGGCATGAGCATTATCGTCACGCCCCTTACCGTGTATCACCAGCACGTTACGTAATCCATCTTGCTGTGCCTGCAGAATAAAACTGAATAGCATCTGGCGGCATGTTTCTACGGGCTGGCGGATGAGATTAAGGCTCGCCTGCTGCGGATATTTTCCGGTTCGCAGTTTGTCAGTCACGCCGTGCTGCAAACCTTCGCGACGAAACTCCAGCGGCTCGTTCAACGGGATAATATCGAGAAACCCCGTCGTGAGAAAGTTATCCAGTTGAAGCGTATCGATACGCGCTGGAGTGCGGATATTACGCGTTGGCTGCCAGTGTACATCGGCGCAGCCCTTCAGCGGTTGGACATCCCCCATAGCATCCAGAAACAGCGAAGCATCATCAAGGTTCATGTTTCTTCCTCCAGCGAATTACGACGAGCATTATCATAACCGCGCACTATTATACCGACAACGGTTTACGATAATTTCCAATAATTCACCCGGCTCGCTCCGCTGAAAAGATCTACTCACGACATACAGATATCCGTTTTTAGGGGTATAGCTGCAACTGTTGCTGGCGTGATAATGTGTAACCTCGCCTGAACGCTGTAATGAGAGAAACGGATGCTGAACTTACTGGAAGACACCATCGACACGCCGCTGGGCCCACTGTGGGTTATTTGTGATGAGCAATTTCGCCTGCGCGCGGTGGAATGGGATCAGCACCGAGATCGCATGGAACAATTGCTGGATATTCATTACCGCACAGAAGGTTATCAGCGCATTACAGCCAAAAACCCTGGCGGATTAAGCGATAAACTGTCGGAGTATTTTGCCGGGAATCTCAGCATTATTGACACGCTGGAAACGGCAACGGCTGGCACGCCTTTCCAACGTGAAGTCTGGCAAGCATTACGCACTATCCCGTGTGGGCAGGTCATGCACTATGGTCAACTGGCCGAACAGTTAGGGCGCCCCGGTGCTGCAAGAGCCGTCGGTGCGGCCAATGGCGCCAACCCGGTAAGCATTGTGGTCCCCTGCCATCGCGTCATTGGGCGTAACGGCACCATGACTGGATATGCTGGCGGCGTGCAGCGAAAAGAGTGGTTATTGCGTCACGAAGGCTATTTGCTACTCTAGATTCCAGGCAATTAATGCCTTATTCGTCACACTTTCGCATAATGTGACCACAAATTAAATGCGGTTAATCAAGGAGATACAAACATTCATTCCGGTTATACCTGAATTATTCTCTATTGGGAGTAGCTCAGACTTACGTGCTCACCAAAAAGATGTTAAAATTGACAAATATCAATTACGGCTTGAGCAGACCTATGATCCCGGAAAAGCGAATTATACGGCGCATTCAGTCTGGCGGTTGTGCTATCCATTGCCAGGATTGCAGCATCAGCCAGCTTTGCATCCCGTTCACACTTAACGAGCATGAGCTTGACCAGCTCGATAACATCATCGAGCGCAAAAAGCCTATCCAAAAGGGGCAAACGCTCTTTAAAGCAGGTGATGAACTTAAATCACTCTACGCTATCCGCTCCGGAACGATTAAAAGCTATACCATTACCGAACAAGGCGATGAGCAAATTACCGGCTTCCATCTGGCGGGTGATCTGGTCGGTTTTGACGCGATTGGCAGCGGACATCACCCGAGCTTTGCCCAGGCGCTGGAAACCTCAATGGTTTGCGAAATTCCTTTCGAAACCCTTGATGACCTGTCCGGAAAAATGCCGAATCTGCGTCAGCAGATGATGCGTCTGATGAGTGGCGAAATCAAAGGCGACCAGGATATGATCCTGCTGTTGTCGAAGAAAAATGCAGAAGAGCGTCTGGCGGCCTTTATCTACAACTTGTCTCGCCGCTTTGCCCAGCGCGGATTCTCGCCTCGTGAGTTCCGCCTGACCATGACCCGCGGCGACATCGGTAACTACCTGGGTCTGACGGTTGAAACCATCAGCCGCCTGTTGGGTCGTTTCCAGAAAAGCGGTATGCTGGCAGTGAAAGGAAAATACATAACTATTGAGAATAGCGACGCGCTGGCAGTTCTTGCTGGCCACACGCGTAACGTTGCGTAATCTTTCCGCAAGCATTTCTGTTATCCTTCTGTCAAATCGCTAAATTTCCCGATTTATTGATCTGGCAGGAGGTTCTCCCCTGTTTCAATGAGTTACCTATAAATCTGCCCCTACGTCCCAAATGTCCCCATAATCACGCCCTAAAGTGCGCTAAAACTGCGACATAATCGCGCAGTTCAATCAGCCTATCCCATGTACATATCCCTGCAGCTCATTTCTAGCCATCGTACTACCATTAATCCGACGCAGGTCAGGCTTTCTAGTAAAATGAATGCGATTCAGGTAAGCATTCTGAACCGTTGAATACCGACCAAAATACCCCATGATATCTCCAGCATACTGTCTGAATAAAAAACCACAAAATCAACACAATATAAGCAATATGACTAATACTGACAACTGCTACTAGTAGAAGCAGGAAAGGGTAATGACTCCAACTTAATGATAGTGTTTTATGTTCAGATAATGCCCGATGACCTTGTCATGCAGCTCCACCGATTTTGAGAACGACAGTGACTTCCGTCCCAGCCTTGCCAGATGTTGTCTCAGATTCAGGTTATGTCGCTCAATGCGCTGAGTGTAACGCTTGCTGATAACGTGCAGCTTTCCCTTCAGGCGGGATTCATACAGCGGCCAGCCATCCGTCATCCATACCACGACCTCAAAGGCCGACAGCAGGCTCAGAAGACGCTCCAGTGTGGCCAGAGTGCGTTCACCGAATACGTGCGCCACAACCGTCTTCCGGAGCCTGTCATACGCGTAAAACAGCCAGCGCTGGCGCGATTTAGCCCCGACGTATCCCCACTGTTCGTCCATTTCCGCGCAGACGATGACGTCACTGCCCGGCTGTATGCGCGAGGTTACCGACTGCGGCCTGAGTTTTTTAAATGGCGGAAAATCGTGTTGAGGCCAACGCCCATAATGCGGGCGGTTGCCCGGCATCCAACGCCATTCATGGCCATATCAATGATTTTCTGGTGCGTACCGGGTTGAGAAGCGGTGTAAGTGAACTGCAGTTGCCATGTTTTACGGCAGTGAGAGCAGAGATAGCGCTGATGTCCGGCGGTGCTTTTGCCGTTACGCACCACCCCGTCAGTAGCTGAACAGGAGGGACAGCTGATAGAAACAGAAGCCACTGGAGCACCTCAAAAACACCATCATACACTAAATCAGTAAGTTGGCAGCATCACCATTTGCATCAACGGATTGGTGGCAAAATTAAAGCCTTTTTGCCAATCTATGACTTTTCCTACGAAATGACTACCCTGCTGTCGCCCGATGAGCGTACGGCAATGCGTCAGGGGGTCATCAGCCAGCGAACAGCATGGATCCGTGAACAAGCAAAATACTACATCGAAGCAGGGATCCCTCTTGAAATAAAAGTGGTATGGCACAACCGTCCCTTTGAAGCCATCATCCAGGAAGTCATTAGCGCTCAGCATGACCTGGTCCTCAAAATGGCACACCAACACGACCGCCTCGAAGCCGTAATTTTTACGCCTACCGACTGGCATTTATTGCGCAAATGTCCAAGCCCGGTATGGATGGTTAAAGACCAGCCATGGCCTGAAGAGGGTAAAGCGCTGGTTGCGGTGAACCTCGCCAGTGAAGAGCCTTATCACAACGCGCTCAATGAAAAACTGGTCAAAGAGACGCTGCAACTAGCAGAACAGGTTAACCATACTGAAGTGCATCTGGTTGGCGCCTACCCTGTTACGCCAATCAATATCGCAATTGAACTACCTGAGTTTGACCCCAGCGTTTATAACGACGCGATCCGTGGACAGCATCTGCTGGCCATGAAGGCGTTGCGCCAGAAATTCAGTATCGATGAGAAAGTGACGCACGTTGAAAAAGGATTGCCTGAAGAGGTCATTCCTGATTTAGCCGAGCACTTGCAGGCGGGTATTGTAGTACTGGGTACCGTCGGTCGTACCGGTATTTCTGCCGCGTTCCTTGGTAACACCGCTGAACAGGTTATCGATCACCTACGCTGCGACCTGCTGGTCATCAAGCCGGATGAATATCAGACGCCAGTTGAACTGGATGATGAAGAAGACGATTAACCACACAACTCAATGCCGGATGGCGATCTCATCCGGCATAACAAACGCTTAGTGTTGCTCTTCGCCGCCGAGGAAATAGATTCCCAGCGGGATAGCCAACAGAATCGTAAACACCATGCTGTAGACACAAATCATTGCCGATTGAATGGCGTACATTGAAGCGGTCCAGTCGGATAGCGGAATGTCATACTGTTCAATCACACCACCGATCGTCGCTCGCGTCACGACCGACGCTGCGATAATAAACACCCCAAGCAGGCACAACAGAAACTTCCGTCCCTTCGCTGTCTTCAGCTTAGCCATGATCATAGTACTGTCCTTTTGCAGATGAAAACCTTGTTACTTTGCGCTAACAATACCATGACATCAACTGACTGTCTGCTACATAAACCGCTTTCAGGGTGGATACCAGCGCTATTTCGCCGAAAATAGCGCTAATTGCATTATATATCTCCCCTATGGATTAATGATCTGACCGCCAGAACTGAGTAAAATATTCGAGGATTAGGATATCAGAAGATATTTCACTACCACGGAGCTGTTGGAAGAATCATGATCGCTGAACTGTTTATAAATAATGCGTTTAATTTGACGGTAATTCTCAGCTGCTGTGCCGCGCTGGTTCTGATGAGCGTCTGGTATCATCGTGGAGAGCGTCGCTGCAAAGGATTCATATTTCATGCCGCGCAATTTCTTGTCTATGCCATTATCATCGGGACGTTAGGCAGTATTGCTAATAACGTTATCGAAAATTACAGCCTGAAATTTATCTCCTCCAGCGTGGTCGACTTTATCTGCACCTCGTTGATTGCGCTGATCCTTACTATCAAACTTTTTCTGGTAATTAATCAGTTTGAAAAGACGCAGATTAATAAAGGCAGAGATATCACCAGCGCGAGGATCCTGTCGCGAATCATCAAGATTACCATCGTGGTTGCCATCATTTTGCTGTATGGCGAACATTTCGGTATGAGCTTATCCGGCCTGTTAACCTTCGGCGGCATCGGCGGTATCGCTGTAGGTATGGCAGGCAAAGACATTCTGAGCAACTTTTTCTCAGGGATTATGCTCTACTTCGACAGACCCTTTAGCATCGGCGACTGGATCCGCTCCCCGGACCGCAATATTGAAGGTACAGTTACGGAAATCGGCTGGCGAATGACCAAAATAAACACCTTCGATCATCGTCCGTTATATGTCCCGAACTCGATTTTCTCCTCTATCAGCGTAGAAAACCCAGGAAGGATGACGAATCGCCGCATCAAAACGGTGATCGGGTTACGATATGAAGATGCTGATAAAGTCAGTGCCGTTGTCGAGTCGGTCAGAGAAATGCTGCAAAACCATCCGGGAATAGACCAGAAACAAACCCTGCTGGTTTATTTTAATGAATTCGCCGATTCATCGCTGAATATCATGGTGTATTGCTTCACGAAAACCACCGTGTGGCAGGAATGGCTTGCGGTACAGCAGGACGTTTATTTAAAGATTATTTCGATAGTCAAGGCACACGACGCCGACTTTGCGTTCCCCAGCCAGACGCTGTATATGGATAATCCTGAAGTATCGCCATCGACACACTAACAAAAGAAAAGGCGCGGAAATCCGCGTCTTTTTTCTGCACTAATTTCAATGAGGCAATATCAATGACAAAGCAGTACCAGCGCCAGCGTTGGAATATACGGATTCAGGTCATGTAGATACAGGACTGTATCAATAATCAGCTCAAACTGATTCACTTCGGGCATCGGATTCTTTACCTGCAGAACGCGTGCCCCGCACAGCTCAGGGGAGCAGGTTGTACTCAGTGTCGCTTACCGGTTCAAGCCACTCGTTCGATGCGCCAGCTGCCGGGATTTCCACAGCGATATGGGCAAACCAGCTATCACGCGCAGCACCGTGCCAGTGTTTCATTCCCGCCGGGATGTGTACGACATCACCAGTTTTCAGTTCGCGCGCCGGTTGATTCCACGCCTGATACCAGCCTCTGCCGCCGGTCACCAGCAAGATTTGTCCCCCTTGATGATGGATATGCCAGAAGTTACGACAGCCCGGCTCAAATGCTACGTTACCAATGACCACGCCTTCCATGGAGAGCATGGTCAGATAGCTGTCGCCAGTGAAATATTTCGCATACGCTTCATTTTTCTCTCCGCGAGGAAAGACGCTGTTACCATCAAATTGTTGATTCATAATCTCCGCGCCGGCGCTGGAGACGGTATTCCGTTGATTTTGCATTTCGACTCTCCAAAACGGTGGCAGCACGCGCCACCGGATGCTGAAAACTATAAAAATTATAGAGACTCGACAGGCGGGTGATTAGAGGTGAAAAGAAGGACAACCTTATGAATCATGCTCATCAATAGTCGGTAACAGGTACAACATTTCTACTGGAGATGGCGTGAAGCCTTAGGCCACAATTTCAATCAAGTTGCCGTCAGGATCGCGTATCACCGCTTCGTAATAGCCATCACCGGTGGTGCGCGGGCCAGAAACTAATATCCCCTGTTCTTTTGCACGCATCGCCATGGCATCAACGTTTTCACTGCCGCCAACTGAAATGGCGAGATGCACCCAGCCTGAGGTGTTATTGTCGGGAGCATGTTTTGTCAGTCCAGGCTTAGTCATTAACTCAATCGCGATATCCTCACCAATTTTGACAAAATAGGATTCAAATCCAGGATTGGTTTTACTGCAGTATTTTTCGTTGATCTTTGCGTCAAAAAACGTGACCCAGAATTGAGCTTGTTGCTCAAGATCCCGTGTCCATAACGCCACATGCGCAACCTTCATAGCTAACCTCTTCTTGTTGTATCCAAACAATAGGTTCCCTAAAGGGATGTTGACATCGTGAACCATAATGCACAATTATGCTTGTTATTGCTCGATGTTTATTTCACTGGAGTATTGATGCTCGATTACGCAGCATTCCCTGAACAGCGCCAGGCGCTTATCTATCAGATCCTGCAGGAAAACGGCAGAGTCATCTGTTCCGAACTCGCCAGCAGGTTAGGCGTTTCGGAACATACAATCCGCCGCGACCTGCATGAACTGAGTAAAGATGGCGTGTGTAAAAAAGTCTATGGCGGCGCGGTCATTGCACTCCCTGAATCCGAAGACATCACCGTGCGCAAGAGTATTAATGTGGCGAAAAAGAGCAATATCGCGCAGAGATGCGCCCGGATGGTCAAATCCGGAAGCTGCATTTTTATCGACACAGGCAGTACTAATCTGGCGATGGCTGAAGCCCTACCCGCCGAGCTGGCGTTAACCGTGGTAACAAATTCCCCGGAGATTGCCGCCGTTTTACTAAAAAAACCACTGTTTGACGTCATTATGCTGGGCGGCGCGGTGCAACGATCTTCTGGAGGGTGCGTGGGTGCCACCGCTATCTCGCAGGTGCAGGGCATTTTATTCGATCAGGGATTTATTGGCGGCTGCGCAATGTCGCCAGAATCCGGCTTAACCGGATTTGATTACGCGGATTGTGAGTTCAAAAAAGCGGTGATCAAACAGTGTAATGAAACTATTGTCGCGCTGACGGCTGAAAAGATCCCGGCCGTCGCCCGTTATGTTGTTACCGAAAGCAGCAATATCGATGTAATTGTCGTCGAGGAAAATATCAGCAAAGAGTATGCCACGGCGTTTCAGGCGCACGACATTCGTATTTATACAGTGTAACCCATTCTATTGGGTGATACTTTTCCATTGCTTTTATGAGCCACCTTCTCCACAGCCTTGTCTGTTCGGGAAATCGCCAATGCAACGTCCCGAACATGCCAGCGATATCAGTGCTTCACAATATACATTGTGCGGCTATAAGCCACATCTTCAGGGTTAGTAATCGGATACCCTTTCAGCCACGGTTTAATTAAACGCCCGTTGGTGTACTGATAAATCGGCGCAATGGGAGCCTGTTCCATCAGAATGTTCTCCGCGGCGTTATAATCAGCATTGCGCGCTTTCTGCGTATTCTCCAGAGTTGCCTGGGTCAACACTTTATCGTACGCCGGATTATTAAAGCGGGAGATATTGCCCGTATGGGTTGATGTTAATAGCGACAGGAACGTAGATGGCTCATTGTAATCGCCCACCCACGAGGCGCGGATCACATCAAAATTACCGGTATTGCGGCTATCGATATAGGTTTTCCACTCCTGGTTTTGCAGTTTCACGTCAACGCCGAGATTTTTCTTCCACATAGACGCAACAGCAATAGCGATCTTCTGATGATTTTCAGAGGTGTTATACAGCAACGTCAGTTTAAGTGGTTTCTGTGGACCATAGCCCGCCGCACGCAGCAGCGTTTTCGCCTGCGCGTTCAGCTCTTCCTGACTCATTTGCTCAAACGGTGAAGGTTCCGGCACAAACCCTGCCGTTACATCCGGCGTAAAATGCCATGCGGGCTTTTCGCCGGTTCCCAGAACCTTCTCCGCCATCAGGCGGCGATCGATAGTCATGCTGAGCGCCAGGCGCACGCGTGAGTCGGCAGTCGGTCCCTTCTGGGTATTAAAGGCATAGTAGTAAGTGCCAAGCTGCGGCGGGGTGTAAACCTGGCCCGGGATGTCCTTCAACAGTTTCTGATACATGTTTTTCGGGAACGACTCGGTAATATCGATATCACCAGCAAGATAGCGCTTGGTCGCTGCCGATTCCTGGTTAATAGGCAGGAAGGTGACTTTTTGCAGCACCGTTTTGGCGTTGTCCCAATAATGTGTGTTCGGCACAACATCCAGTTTTTCGTTCACCACACGATCTTTGAGCACATAGGCGCCGTTACCAATTAGATTACCCGGTTTGGTCCAATCTTTACCGCTCTCAACATTAGCTTTTTGTACCGGATAGAAAGCAAAACTCGCCGTCAGATTGGCAAACCAGGGCAGCGGTTTATCCAGTTGGACCTTCAATGTACGCGCATCGATCGCGCTAACGCCGAGCTTATCTGGCGAGGCTTTTCCATCGATTATCGCCTGTGCGTTGTTAATACCCGCCAGCGCAGCAAACCAGGCAAACGGCGACAGCGTTTTCGGGTCAACCAGACGCTGCCAGCTATAGACAAAATCCTGCGCCGTTACCGGCGTACCATCTGCCCATTGCGCATTGTCGCGCAGCGTAAACGTCCAGATACGGTTATCGTTGCTTTTCCACTGAGTGGCAACACCGGGCACAATCTCGCCCTTCTCATTCTGGTTGACCAGCCCTTCAAATAAATCACGAATAACCTGAATTTCAGGAAGCCCGACGGCCTTTGCCGGATCCAATGACGCCGGTTCGTCTTTGATATGACGCACCAGTTCTTGTTTTTCTGCCAGTACCGTTCCGCTGGGAACATCAGCAGCCCAGGATAATGAAATGCTGCTTACCAATAGCGCACAACAGGTTACTGAAACAGAATGCTGCATAAAATACCCTCAATTCCGGCTACTAAGTGAATGTGTAATTATTTGTATCGCCAGCAGGAAATGCAATTAACTTTCGACAAGGAAATGATATTACATCTGAAAAGATAAGTGTGTGAAAACGATTTGATTATCCATACATTTTGCACAACACTGCGAGTAACAATCCACGCATTCAGAGATGACTATGACCGTTACCCGACCCCGTGCCGAGCGCGGCGCATTCCCACCTGGAACCGAACATTACGGACGTTCATTATTAGGCGCGCCGCTAATCTGGTTTCCCGCAATGGCGGCCGATCGTGAAAGCGGTCTGATACTGGCAGGAACGCACGGCGACGAAAACGCATCGGTTGTCACCCTTTCCTGCGCATTGCGTACGCTTAATCCTTCCTTACGTCGTCACCATGTGGTGCTGGCGGTTAACCCTGACGGTTGCCAGCTCGGGCTGCGCGCAAATGCGAACGGAGTGGATCTAAACCGTAACTTTCCCGCTGCCAACTGGAAAGCGGGTGAAACGGTGTATCGCTGGAACAGCAGCGCAGAAGAACGCGATGTGGTGTTGTTGACCGGCGAAAATCCGGGCTCAGAACCAGAAACCCAGGCGCTGTGCCAGCTTATTCACCGAATTCATCCTGCGTGGGTGGTCTCTTTTCACGATCCGCTGGCCTGTATTGAAGATCCCAGACGCAGCGAATTAGGCGCGTGGCTGGCGCAGTCGTTTGAATTACCCCTCGTCACCAGCGTAGGTTATGAAACGCCCGGCTCATTTGGAAGCTGGTGCGCAGACCTGAACTTACACTGTATAACCGCCGAATTTCCGCCCATCTCTTCAGATGAAGCGAGCGAGAAATACCTGCTGGCCATGTCCAATCTCCTGCGCTGGCACCCTAGAGATGAAGTTGTCCGGTCGTAAAATGCAGGGCCGGCTCCGCGTCGCTGGCAAGCCAGGTCGGGCCATCAAGATCGGCAAAGTTAACCTGCGGCGTAAGCGGTAACGCCGCCCCAATCGCCCGGGAAGTACATAACATGCAGCCCAGCATTAGCGCAAATCCCTGCTCGCGGGCTTCGGTTGCCAGCGCCAGCGCCTCCGTCAGGCCGCCTGTTTTATCCAGTTTGATATTGACCATTTCATAGCGCCCGTGCAGCGCTTTCAGGCTGCTGCGGGTGTGGCAGCTTTCATCTGCGCAGATCGGCAGCGGATGCACAAAATTTTCCAATGCGGCATCGTCTTGCGCTGGCAGCGGCTGCTCCAGCATCGCCACCCCTAAATCAGCCAGAAGCTGGCAGCGCGCCGCCAGACCTTCTGCCCGCCAGGATTCATTGGCGTCGACAATAATCGTGGCATCAGGGACTGCTGCACGAATAGCAACCATCCGCTCGCTAATCAAGCGCGCATCCAGCTTAACTTTTAGCAGTTTCGCGCCATTTTCCCACAGTGCAGCCGCACTCACCGCCATTTGTTCAGGCGTGCCAATTACCACGGTTTGCGCCGTCGTCACCACTTCCGCCAGTTCACTTCCCACCAACTCTGCCAGTGACAGTTGCTGTTGACGCGCACTCAGATCCCATAACGCGCAGTCCACAGCATTACGCGCGGCTCCCGCTGGCAGCAGCTTTTGCAGCTCTTCACGCGTCAGTCCATTTTCCAGTTGTGGGGCAATGCTCATAATTTGCGCCAGCACTGAGGCATCGCTTTCACCATAGCGCGGGTACGGTGTGCACTCGCCGATACCCGTGACGCCGTTTTCTGCCACTTCAACCACCACCACATGCGCTTCGGTTCTGCTCCCACGGGCAATAACAAAGGGAGTGTGCAGCGGCCAGGCTTCCTCATACACCTTAACTGTTCTCATTTGCTTTCCTTAATGCAGTCCCTGAAGCGGATATCCGCAAATAGCGTTTGCCGTGTTAACTGCTGATGGCATAAACTAGCCTCGACGTTAACTATATGTAAACAGGAAGATAACCATGTCACAAACCGTTCATTTCCAGGGCAACCCGGTTACAGTTGCCGGCTCAATTCCTCAGGCTGGAAGCAAAGCTCAGGCTTTTACCCTTGTGGCTAAAGACCTGTCTGACGTTACGCTGGGCCAGTTCGCAGGCAAGCGCAAAGTGCTGAATATTTTCCCAAGCATCGATACCGGCGTTTGTGCGGCATCGGTACGTAAGTTTAACCAACTGGCGACAGAAATCGACAATACCGTCGTACTGTGCATTTCGGCCGACCTGCCATTCGCCCATTCACGTTTTTGCGGCGCGGAAGGTCTGAGCAACGTTATCACGCTGTCCACCCTGCGCAACGCAGAATTTCTGAAAAACTACGGCGTAGAAATCGCTGAAGGCCCACTGAAAGGTCTGGCCGCACGTGCCGTGGTCGTTATTGATGAAAATGACAACGTCGTTTTCAGCCAACTGGTCAATGAAATCACCAACGAGCCAGACTACACTGCTGCGCTGGACGTACTGAAAGCTTAAGCCACGTCTGCATACAAAAATGCCTCCGCAGGGAGGCATTTTCATTTACCGCGTTACTCTTCGCTTTTTTTCTGCTGGCTCAGGCCGTATTCACGCAATTTGTTGGCAATCGCGGTGTGCGAAACGCCGAGGCGCTTGGCCAGTTTGCGTGTGCTGGGATAATTCATATAAAGCTGCGTCAGCACAGAGCGTTCAAAGCGGCTGGTAATTTCATCCAGCGATCCTTCCATCACCTCTTCTCCGACCGCAACCGTTGCCGCATCGTAATCCGGCAGTAAAATATCCTGCGGCCGCAGCTCATAGCCTTCAAGCTGGGTCAGCGCCCGGTAGATGGCATTTTTAAGCTGACGCACGTTGCCTGGCCAACCGTAGCGGGTTAACACCGTGCTGAGATCGGCAGACAACTTCGGACGCGGCACGCCCTGCTCGTCGGCGAAGCGCGCCACAAACAGTTCGGTAAGCGGCATAATATCCTGCGGGCAATCGCGTAGCGGCGGCAGATTTAGCGTCAGTACATTCAGTCGATAATAGAGATCTTCACGGAAAAGCCCTTTCTGCACCATTTCCACAAGGTTCTTTTGCGTCGCGCAAATCACGCGGACATCAACATGAACTTCGTGATCTTCTCCCACGCGGCGGAACGTGCCGTCATTGAGAAAACGCAGCAATTTGGTCTGCATACGCGGCGACATTTCACCAATTTCATCTAACAGAACCGAGCCGCCATTCGCCTGCTCAAAGAAGCCTTTTTTGCCTTCCGGGGCATGGCCAAACAGCTCACTTTCGACCGCATCTTCAGGAATTGACGCGCAGTTCAGCGCCAGATACGGCTTCGACGCACGCGGGCTTGCCAGGTGGCAGGCATGGGCAAAGAGATCTTTGCCGGTGCCGGTATTACCGGTAATCAGCAGCGGCGCACTCAGTGTCGCCAGCTTACGCGCCTGTTCCACTACGTGTTTCATTTTGGCGCTGACGGCAATAATCTGGCTAAACGCGCTCAGATCCTGCGTAGTCATATTTTGCAGCTGACGCCCCATCCGGATGGTGGAGCGCAGCATGACAACAGCACCGGTCAGCATCTGCTCCTGATTTTCACCCTGCAAATGGACAGGCGTAATCTCCATCAGGAAGTTCTGTCCGTTAATTACGACATGCTCGCTATGAGAATCCTGCGGATTGCTTTCGAGCCAGCGCTGGAAGTTAAACCCATTGATTAACTGGGCGGCGGTATGATTGCGCATCCGATCCTGAGTGTGCGCGAAAAGCTGACAGCTCGCAGGGTTCGCCATCTCGATTTTGCTTTTCATATCCAGAGAAAGGACCGGTTCTGGTAACGCCTCAAGCAGCGCACTCAGCGCAAGATGTTCTCGTTCGGAAGGCATCCAGGGCACGGTACGCACATCCGTAACCCCTGAAATACGGCGGATTTCAGCCATCAGACTACTGAAGTTGGTGAACTCCAGTTCCGCAAAATTGAGGTAAATCCGCCCGATGGGGTCAATCTCGATACCGCGTAAATCAATGCTTCTCAGCACCAGTAAATCGAGCAATTCGCGGGTCAGACCAAGTCGGTCTTCACAAAAGACTTCCAAACGCATAGGAACCTTCACCTGGACAAGGGATTATGTATTAAATGATAAGACAGTATTGGGTTTGCAGGAAGAACTCTGTCAACAAATATTGACAGCTCGCTGGAAAATCAGGCGCCGGGACGTAAAGTTAAACGACTGGCGCCCAATTTTTAGCTAACTTTCGCGCGGAGATTTGTTCTTTTGTAAGGTTTCTTTCACCTGACCAATCAGTTGACGGCGAAAATCGCCCAGTCGTGGCTTATCGTCATCGATCCACGGCAGTGGTCGGCAAAGTTCCATGGCTTTAATACCCAGACGCGCCGTTAATAATCCCGCGCCAATACCCTGCGCGGCACGCGTCGATAAGCGAGCGGCTAAATCCTGCGACATCCAGTCCATTCCCACTTCCCGCACCAGCTCACTGGCCCCGGCAAAAGCGATATTTAGCAGCACCAGGCGGAACAAACGCAGGCGGCTGTAATAACCGAGTTCAATGCCATACAGCGATGCGATGCGATTAATCAGCCGCAGGTTTCGCCAGGCAATAAACGCCATATCCACCAATGCCAGCGGACTGACGGCAATCATCAACGTGGACTCCGCCGCTGAACGGCTAATCTCACGTCGGGCCTGCGCGTCCAGCACCGGCTGCACAAGATGGGCATACAGGCTGACGACTTCGCGATCGTTCTGCGTTTCATGAATTGAGGCATACCAGCGTTGTAGCGCCGGATGGGACTGATCGATACCCGCCTGCTGCGCCAGCTTTTCACAAAATGCACGACCTTTTCCGGTTCCATGGCTGTGGAGCAGATCTCGCGCTTCATCGCGCTCGTGCGCACGCTGGCGCAAACGCCATAGCCGACGCCACTCGGTCGCAACCGATCCGATACCTGCGCCGATAATCAATGCGCCAGCGGCACATCCTCCCAGCGCGACCCAGTCCTGAGTCTGCCAGGCGTTCATAGTCCATTGTATGCCCTGAGCGACAACGCTCGCGCCAAACAGCGCCAACCCGCCCATTACCATTTTGCGCCACAAACTGCGTTTGGGGCGTAGGGCCGCATCAATGACGGCCTCAGCCTGACCTTCGTCTTGCAGAGGTTCATCCACTGTCGCCGGAGAAAAAGTCTGCGCCTCTGTTTCATTGAACATCTGCTGCGCTTTAAACGCCGCGTTTTGTTCCACGTCCAGCGGACCTGAGAAATCGATACGCGGTTTTAACGGCTCGCTCATCGCAATTTATCTCCTATTAAAAACTCCATCGCGGCATCAAGACGAATATGCGGTAAGGGTTTATCAACATCCATAACCTGCGGGCGAAACGCCTCAAACTGAAAGCCCTGGCTGTCCCAGAATGCTTGTCCAGGTAAACGCGCGGGCACTTCCCCCGGATAAACGGTTAGCGGTTCACCATCGCTCAGACGATGACCACGCAGCGCCGGGATCTTTTCGCCTTTCACATCGATCAGGCCGCTGGTGGTTGCCTGTACTGATGCCAGTCCCAGACAATCCATGCTGATACCTTCGAACGCAGCGTTTTGCCAGGCGTCCTGGATCAACTGCTGCAATAACGACACCATATTGGCGTGCTGATCGACCGTGACGTGGTCGGCTTTGGTGGCGGCAAACAGCAGTTTGTCGATAACCGGAGAAAACAGCCGACGAAACAGCGTACGCTGTCCGTAATGGAAGCTTTGCATCAGTTGGGTGAGCGCCAGACGCATGTCGTTAAACGCCTGTGGCCCGCTGTTGAGCGGTTGCAGACAATCGACCAGCACAATCTGACGGTCAAAGCGCAGGAAGTGATTCTTATAAAATCCCTTCACGACTTTTTCACAGTAATAATTAAACCTGTCGCGTAGCATGCCCGCATTGGTGTGTTTGTCTGCCTGCGTCAGCTTCGATTCCCCCCAGGCATCAACGTCCGGCCACGGGAAGAACTGCAGCGCAGGCGCGCCCGCCATATCTCCGGGCAGAACAAAACGGCCCGGCTGAATAAAATGCAGTCCCTGCTGCTTGCACTGGTGCAGATACTCCGTCCAGGCGGCAGCGATTTCCGCCAGACGGTTTTCATCAGCAGGCGCCAGCGGATCCAACCCATGGCATAACTGCCGCCATCTTGCCGACCATTCGCCCCGCTGTCCCTGTAATAATCCGGTCATTTGCCGCGACCAGCTGAGATAATCCTGGGCCAGCATCGGTAAATCGAGCAGCCACTCCCCCGGATAATCGACGATTTCCAGGTACAGCGTGGAGGTGTCTTTAAAGTGGCGCAGTAAAGAATCATTGGATTTGTAGCGCAGCGCGAGGCGTATTTCACTCACACCGCGCGTAGGTGTCGGCCAGGTCGGCGGAGAGCCATACAGCTGCGCCAGTCCCTCATCATAGGTAAAGCGCGGAATACCAAAATCGCGTTGTGGAACCCGTTTAACGCCGAGCAGACGCTCTTCGCGCACGCAACTGAGCAACGGCAGACGCGCACCGGCATGAATATTGAGTAACTGGTTTACCATCGCGGTGATAAACGCCGTCTTACCGCTACGGCTAAGTCCGGTGACAGCCAGGCGCAAATGCCGGTCTACGCCGCGATTAACCAGCGAATTGAGTTCATTTTTAAGTCGCTTCATCGCCATCCCGTTTTGCTGAAGGAACCGAATAAATTATAACAAACAGGAAGTAAAGATAGGGGTCAATTCTTACTTATCAACTACCTGAGCTGTAACAGGCGGCATTATTCTTACCGCCTGGAGCAGAAGGAATGCGGGCGGTTTATTGATTCTCTACTTTAGGAAGCGCTATCTGATTGATGCCACCTTCGTTAGTCACCTGCGTGTAGCCCATTTCCGTCAACATATCCTTCGCCTGCCCCGATTGACGCCCGGAGTTGCAGTACAGCTTCACAGTGTCGGTCTTATCAGGAACTTCAGCAGCAATACGCGCCTTCATCTCTTTTAATGGAATGTTGACCGCTCCCTGAATATGCTGCTGTTGATACTGTTCAGGAACGCGAACATCAATCCAGTGCTCGGCTGCAAAAACCGGCATGCCGATGACCAGTGCCAACGCTAATACGCCTTTTTTCAACATAATATCTTCCTGACTGATAGTTGGATTTAACCAACACACTATACGCCAGTTCTTAAGAAAATATTGCGACCGCATTATCACCCTCTGCACCCGTGGACGAGACTTCCTCTGGTTGCGCATACTGCGGTTAGTTTTTGGATTTTTCTGCCCGCATTCCGATATTGTTGTCATTCGCCAATTAACTCCATAATATGTTCGCCATTGACTCTCGGACGGAGCTTGGGATCTATGTCTCCTACCATTTATGATATTGCACGAGCCGCTGGCGTATCAAAATCCACGGTATCGCGCGTGCTTAATAAGCAAACCAATATCTCGCCGGAAGCGCTTGAAAAAGTGCTGCGTGCTATTGATGAGTTACAGTACCAGCCCAATAAACTTGCTCGCGCACTCACCTCTTCCGGGTTTGATGCAATAATGGTGATATCTACCCGTTCAGCAAAAACAACTGCCGGTAATCCGTTTTTCTCTGAAGTGCTGCATGCTATTACTGCCAAGGCTGAAGAGGTCGGTTTTGATGTCATATTACAGACGTCGCGAAGCACTGAAGATGATTTACAAAAATGTGAGAGCAAAATTAAGCAGAAATTGATCAAAGGTATCATTATGCTGAGCTCTCCCGCCGATGAATCTTTTTTTGCAAGGCTGGATAAATACAACGTACCGGTCGTGGTTATTGGAAAGGTTGAAGGCGATTACGCCAATGTCTATTCTGTAGACACAGATAATTATCGCGACAGCATTACACTAACTGATGCGCTGATTGAGAGTGGACACCGTAATATAGCCTGTTTGCACGCGCCGCTTGATGTTCATGTTTCTATCGATCGCGTTAACGGATATAAAGCCAGCCTTCAGGCGCATAATATTAAAATGCGCGATGAATGGATTGTTGACGGGGGCTATACCCATGAAACAGCCCTGCTCGCTTCACGAAAATTACTGAGTCAGCAGCCGTTACCCGACGCCGTATTTGCCACCGACAGCTTGAAATTAATGAGCTTATATCGCGTGGCGGCTGAGAAAAATATAACCATCCCACAACAACTTGCCGTTGTGGGCTACAGTAATGAGCTGTTGTCTTTTATGCTCACGCCCGTTCCTGGGGGAATTGATGTTCCTACCCAGCAGTTGGGTGAACAAAGCTGTAATTTATTATTTAACCTGATTGCGGGCGAGAAAGGATTACAAAATATCACGGTGAGCACGCAAATATCGCTGGTCGACTCACTGGTGTAAAAACTGGGGCATAAATGCCCCAGTATATTTTAGAATGCGTAGTTCACGCCTATACCAGCATAATGGAATCTGTCGCTTTCGCCTTCGTCGTGATCTTCCCACTCATAGGCATACTCCAGTGACATTGATAAACCATTCTGGAAATCATATGCATACAGTAAACCGAGACGATTGAAATTATGGCCTTCACGTTCCGGATCATCTCGCCAGTCCCAGTTTGACCAGCGATCAAGCCCCAGACGGGTATACGGCGTCAGGGTGGTATTGCCTAAAGACAACGGTAAATATGCACGAATTTCCTGGGTTGAGAACTGACCATTATTGCGCGAATCAGCCAGATTAAAGCCGCGCTCAAGGTAATAGTTGACCGTTAAGCCCACCGTTTCGTTAAACCTGTAATTCAGACCGGTCTCGCTTTCGACACGACTATCGGAGTAGCCAGTAGTATTCAAATCATTAACGAATTGATACATCGACAGCCAACCGCTAAAGCGCAGGTCGTCGGTCAGTTTAACATCCCAGTCCGGCTGAACTTTCCAGCGCTGCATATTAGCGGTGTCGTTCCCTGGTTCATTGACATAGTGATAACCGTAATTACGGAAGCCACCGGTCAAACCGAAATTAACATCCTCACTTTCCAGAAATTGATAGTGGATTTCCAGTTCCGGACGATCAAACCAGGTACCACGCTTACCTTCGCTGTAATCAACCGGTCCTTCCTGATAATAGGCCAGCGATATTTTCCACGGCCCATTAGAGGCATTGAAATAGACGGACGGCTCAGCCAGTCCATCCATATCTTCGCCCTGACCTTCAACGTTTTCTATTTCGTACATAGCACCAATATTAAAGTGCCAGTCATTATTTTCAGCAGCCTGCGCGCAGGCCATTCCTGCGCTCATAATCAGCGCAGTAGCGGACAGTAGGGTTTTCATTATTATTCCTTGTTAAAATACTCGCAAAAATGCCCCAAGGCTTGGGGGGATTTATCCCCCCGGAATTTTATTGAATAGCCACTTCAGTTTCAGCATCAAAGAAATGGCATTTCGCCATATCAAAATGAATAGTGATATTTTCTCCTGCATGATAATCATTCACTGCCCCAGCACGGACCACCAACTCATGCCCCCCAACAATGGTATAAAGCATAAATTCAGCGCCGGTTAATTCTGCAACGCTAATTTTTGCCGATATACTATTTTCATTATTAAGCTGCGGGTGTATATCTTCAGGACGAATTCCCAGAGTGACCGCCTGATGTTCATAACCCTGCGCTTTTAATTGTGCTAATTTATTTTGTGGAATCGTTAATTTCAGTGTTTCAGTAACAAACTTATCACCATCAATCGCGCCACGAATAAAGTTCATGGCCGGTGAGCCAATAAATCCGGCGACAAACATATTAGCCGGGTGGTTATAAACCGTTTTCGGCGCACCAACCTGCTGAACAATGCCATCCTTCATAATCACAATACGCGTCGCCATAGTCATGGCTTCGGTTTGATCGTGGGTAACATAGATCATGGTGGTATTGAGTTTCTGATGCAGTTTGCTAATTTCAGCCCGCATCTGAACGCGAAGTTTGGCATCGAGATTCGATAAGGGTTCATCCATCAGGAAGACCCCCGCTTCACGTACAATCGCACGCCCCAGCGCCACACGCTGACGCTGACCACCGGATAACGCGCCGGGTTTACGCTGCAGATAATCGCGCAGACCAAGGATCTGCGCCGCCCAGTTGACGCGCTCCTCAATCACAGCAGGCGCAATTTTCTGCATTTTCAGGCCAAACGCCATGTTGTCATAGACGGTCATGTGTGGGTACAACGCGTAGTTCTGAAAAACCATCGCAATGTTGCGTGATTTCGCCGGCACATCGTTCATCCGTTTACCGTCAATCAGCAAATCGCCGCCGCTGATCTCCTCCAGACCGGCGATCATGCGTAACGTAGTTGACTTCCCGCAGCCGGAAGGTCCAACAAAAACAATAAACTCTTTATCTTCAATTTCCAGATTGAAGTCTTTAACGACGTGTACCTGGTTGTCGTAAATTTTTTGAATGTGTTGCAACGAAAGCTGTGCCATGTTGAATCCTTTACTTGTCGTGTTGCCAGAAAGCCGATAAGCACGGCCACGTCAGAAATTCGGTTGCCGGAAGCAGCAAGTCTGCCCCATTCAGCCCTTTACCGATGCCGACAGAAAGCATGCCGCAGGCGTTGATTGCATCAATTCCCGCTTGTGCATCTTCTATGCCAATACATTGTTGCGGGTCAACGCCAAGACCCGCGCAGGCTGCCAGGAAAATTTCCGGATCCGGTTTCGAGCGGGTGAGCAATGCCGCATCCGCACAAAAATCAAAGCAAGAGCTAAGATTAAGCGCCTGTAAAATAGCCGGGGCATTGCGCGACACAGAGGCCAACCCCACCGGAATCCGTTCTTCCCGCAACGTCATCAACAGCTCACGTATTCCCGGTAATACCGAGTTAACCGTCAGCTGGCGCAAAGAATGGACATACAGTCTGTTTTTTCTCTCTGCCAATTGTGCGCAGGCCTCGGGAGAAAACACCCCCGCCTTCCCACCATGGTGCAAAATACGCTGTAGTGATTCGCCGCGACTAATCCCTTTCAGGCTGTCATTAAATACTTCGTCGATCACAATCCCTATTTCATCGGCTACCTGCCGCCAGGCCAGAAAATGCAGATGCGCGGTATCGGTAATCACGCCATCCAAATCAAAAATGATGGCCTGTGGTTTGAGTGTCATTCATCGCCCCTTTCTGTGGTAGCGGTCCCATAAATGAGCGAAATAATGGCGTCATTGCGGATTACGGTTTCCCCCTGCACGGAGACCTTTTCACCATTGACCCAAAGGACAATCTGCTCAGTGCTGTTAATACGGATTTCAGCCGCATTAATGATTACCTGCATATCGATGCCCTGCCAGCGCAGCGGGAAACACAGCGTTTGCCAATGAGTCGGTAAGGCAGGAGCAAGGTGTAACTCCCCGTGGCGAATATTCACGCCAGCAAATCCCTGGATTGCGCCCAGCCAGATGGCGCCCGTTGCCGCAGCATGAATGCCGTCATCGCAGCTATGTGGGTCCTCCCCGAGATCGATAAGCGATCCTTCACGCCAGAACCGATAGCCCTGTGCCGGATCACCGCAACGCGCTGCCACAATCCCGTGGATCGCTTTACTCAACGAGGAGTCATGAATTGTGCGCGGCTCGTAAAAGCGCAGGTTTGCCAGACAGGTTTGCGGGCAAAATTGCTCCGGTAACATGTAGGTCAGCATCACCACATCGGCCTGTTTGAGAATTTGCATCTCATTGACTTCTGCACGGGAGTAATCGAGCAAAATCGTCTGCTTGCCCGCTTTGGCTTTGTACTGTGACAGATCGATAGCCGGTTTGCTCAGGAAGGTATCGTCCTGAGGTAGCACGCCATCGGGCTGAACTTCTGGTCGCCAGAGATGCTGTAAAAAATACTCTGCGCGGTGAATAAACGTCTCATCACCGCAGCCCAACCGACGGGCAAAACCCAGCGCCTGTTCCACGTTGTACCAGGCCATGTAGTTGGTGAACGCGTTGTTGTTCACATGCTCAGTGTATTCATCCGGGCCAATCACATCGTGGATCTCTAAACGATCATTAACCATGACCGCCCTGCTGATCCAGAACTTCGCCGTTTCCAGCAGCAACGTCATTCCCTCACGGGACATGAAGTTTAGATCCCCTGAGGCATGCCAGTAATTGATTACCGCCCAGGCAATGTCCGCCACGAGGTGATGTTCAGCCTGCGCGGAGGCCACTTTCTGACGCAGTCCGGTACGGATGTTGATCGCCGCAAATTCAGGCGTTTCCTCATCACCGCTGCGAGCGCTTTCCCAAGGGAAAAGCGCTCCCTGCCAACCGTTACGGCGGGCTTTCTCACGCGCCCCCGACAGATTATGCCAGCGGTAACGCAACAAACTTCTCGCGGTTTTCGGCTCGGTAAAGAGATGAAACGGTAACAGAAAGACCTCGGTATCCCAGAATATGTGGCCTTTATACCCTTCCCCCGTCAGACCTTTGGCCGCAATACTGCTGCGCTCATCGTGGTCAGGAGTCATCACACGCAGATGATAGAGCGCATAGTCCAGCGCTCGCTGATCGCTGGCATCAGTGCTGGTGACCTGAACGCGACGATTTTGCCACCAGGCATGCCAGTTAGCAGCCGACTCAGCAAGCAGAACGTCATAGCCTTGCTGCGCGCATACTTCCAGGTTGCGCAGCGACTGGCGTCCCCAGGTCTCAAGCGACAGGCTGCGTTCGCTCGCCCAGTCTACCCAGCTAATTTTTGTCAGTGTGACGCGCTGTCCGGCTTTCGCCTGCACGCTGTTGTGTTGTAACAGCCGACGTTCTTTCGCCGTGAAGCAGCGCTGCGCTGCACCGTCTACATCGCAATACGTGGTGATAGCGATATCATTGCGGTTGTCCTGGGTGGTGTAAATCCCTTGCATAAGATGCTGGCCAAAGACCCGGACCTGCGTTTCATCCAAATGCTGACGACCATGATTGGTCATCGTGGCGTCAATTCCGGTCGAGATACCAATGCTGGCATCGCCATCCAGTGGCGTGACGACAACTTCCATAGCAAACAGCGGCAGTTTTTGTGCCGAGACAAATCGCCGGCTCTCAATGGCAAAACGCGCCCCGCCAGACGCACGCCAGGTAAGCGCACGGCGTAATTCCCCACTGGCAAAATCCAGTTCACGTTGCCAGCTTTCGATAACGCCGCTGGTGAGCGAGAAAATCTCACCATTGAGTGAAATCTCCACCCCCACCACATCAGGCAGATTAACCAGTTCATTAATCTCGCCTTTCCCTGCCCGGTGATACAGTCCAGCAAGGTACATGCCGCGAGTTTGTAAGGTGTAGGCTTCCTCGTGGCTGGCGCGAATCCCCATATAACCGTTACCGGTCGTCATGAGTGACGCATATTTATTCAGGTTGTGTGGGCAAAAAGCCGGTTCAGTTAGCATTACTGGCCTCGTCATAAGTCTACGTAGGTCCCTGTTTCAGCCGATTGATACAGTGCGGCAACCAGTTGTTGAATAACGACGCCTTGCTCTGCGTCGGCAATAGTGACAGGCTCGCCCTGGACATGATTCACAAAAGCTTCCATGCTGCGATAATGACGATTGTCATCGGCCATTTCGCGCTGAAGCAGTACGTCAAGCGTCCCCTCACGATCGGTATAAACCTGGGCCGGGAATAACGTCGCCCCTGCCAGATCGCCGCAGAAATTAACGTTCATAATCGATTGTTCCGGGATATTCAGCGCGAAAGAGGTTTCCAGTCGCAGGATACCGCCGTTATGAAATTCAATCGTCCCGAACAGAGAATCCTCCACGGTATACGTCTCGGGATCCCATTTCCCAAACTGGCCGCTGTTTTTACGCGTGCCAATGCGTTGATAGCTGTGTGCGTTAACGCGCTTTACTGCCGGAAACCCCAGCACATACATGGCGGCATCAAGCATATGGATGCCGAGATCAATCAGCGGCCCGCCGCCCTGCAATTCTTTGTTGGTAAATACCCCCCAGCCGGGCACGCCGCAGCGGCGCAAAGCGCGGACATTGGTGACATAGATTTCACCCAGCACGCCGGCCATCACCTGCTCACGAAGCAGCTGCGTATCCAGTGCGAAACGATGATGAAAATCATAAGCCAGAACTTTCCCCATTCGACGCGCCGTGTTACACATTTCCAGCGCCTCGGCTGGCGTCATCGCCGGAGGTTTCTCACACATCACATGGCATCCGGCGTTCAGCGCCAACATGGTGTGTTCATAATGAAAACGATTGGGTGAACAGATGCTGACGATATCTGGCTTAGCCTCGCGTAGCATCGTCTGAGGATCGTCCCAAACCTGCGGATTGCCGTATTTCTCTGCCAACGCCTGCGCCTGTGACAGGCGGCTGTCACAGACAGCCACCAGTTCCAGATCGTTGCGGGTGCAGTAGTACGAAGCATGAACTTTATCCGCCACCTGCCCGGCGCCGATAATGGCGATGCGTAGCGGAGAGCTTGTCAGTGCACTTTTCACAGAAATCCTCTTAGCAGGTACGCAGCCAGGCCAGTGACTGACGGTACGCTTCCGGCAGGTTCTCTGCCCGTACACGCCCTTCGTACACGACGTAACCCTGATAATTATCTTCACGCAACTGATCAAACAGCGCAGTGAAATCCAGCGTACCGCTCCCCGGCTGATAACGATGGTTATCCGCAATATGGACGTGTCCCAGCAGATCGCGATTGCCATGCAGCGCCTGAGCCATATCGTCTTCTTCGATATTCATATGGTAAAAATCACCAATGATTTGCACATGCTTCAGGTTGTTTTCCACGATATAGCGACGGGCATCCGCCAGGGTGTTGATCATATGATCCTGATAGCGATTAAGCGGCTCCAGATACACCACCGTCCCCGTACGCTCGGCAACTTTATCGAGATAAATCAATGAATCACTTACTGCTTTACGATCACCCGCCAGGCTGCGCGGAGAGGTCATCGGCGGTAAGCGGAAGGTAAACATGCCCCATGCAGCGGGTACAATAATGCCCTGCCCACCGACTTCGGCCAGCGCTTCGAGAATGCGGGTAATCTGCTGTAAGCCATTCAAACGACGCTCTTCGATAAAATCACCGATCCAACCGTCATATCCTCCACAGGCGGTGGTGACGGGCAGGCCTGTTTCTTTGATTGCTGCTTTCACTTCTGCCAGGTTGTTAACCAGCAGCTTGCCGTCAATTTCAAAACCGTCAAACCCCATCTCTTTGATGTAACGGAATTTCTCGAGAATATTTTCCGGAAAAAAAGCCTGGTTCTGTGTTCCAATTTTCATCTTCTGCATTCCTTAATTAAAACGTCACGCCCATTTTGATGCTCTTTTCCGGATGGCGATCGACATACTGCATATAGCTTTCCGGGCTGCTGGCAAATGTCACTACCGGGTCAATAAGTTCTTCACAGTTCAGGTAACCGTTCATCAACAGTTCCCAACAGGTCTCCTCAATACGCTTGCGGCTCCAGCGCGGATAATCCGGATTTGGCTCACTGCAGGCACGGGAGAAGACAATTTTGGCGTTGTTGAAGTGCGCTTCACGCCCCAGGTTGAAGCCTTCAGCAAAAGGTTTCGCGAAAGCGACATAGGAGATGGTTCCACCATAGGCCAGACCGCGTAACGCCGATTGCAACGCATCCGCATAGCCGCTGGTTTCGATAATCACATCCGCGCCCTGCTTGCCGGTCAGCTTCTTAATTTCCATGCCGACATCGGTGCCAATAGGATTCAGACAGAAATCCGCGCCATGACGACGCGCGATATCGCAACGATGGGCAATCGGATCCACGCCAATGACCACCGAGGCTCCCGCTTTCTTAGCCAGTTGGACGGCAATCTGGCCAATCGCCCCTAAGCCGACGATGACAACAAAGTCGCCGACACGCACATTGGCGTCGCGCACGCCACTCATGGCGAACTGTGCCGGGTCATAGCACACGGCATTTTTCCACGAACTACCTTCCGGCATTTTGCGCAGTTTGTAGTTGTTTACCGCATTAAAGAAAACCGTTTCTGCCAGTGGGCCGTAGCCGCAAACTGAATCGCCAACGGCGTATTCGGTCACATCGCTGCCACACTCAATAACATCGCCCACCACCATGTTGCCAAGCTGGAACTTGCCGAATTCAATCCCGCGCGGCGCCCCTTCCGGACGCGGCATGAACATTTGCCATTCGCCGTTGAAATCTTCGTCAATAAACGGACTGGCAGCGCGAAAATCGACCACTTCCGTGCCATGTTTTGGCGCACCAAAGCGAACGCGAACTTTCACTTCATTGGCGGATACCGCTCTGTCTTCATATTCCACCAACGCCGCAACACGCGGTTCTGTGGCAACTAACTTCTTCATTTACAACTCCTTAATTAAACTGGCCGCTTAGCCTTTCACGCCGCCTGCGGTCAAACCACTTTTAATAAAACGTTCGGAAAGCGCATACATAATGACGACCGGCAATGCGGTAACTAACGATGCCGCCATCATGCGTCCCCAGATATAGTCAGGCGTACTGAACAGCGCGTTCAGACCTACCGGTAAGGTAAAATTGCTGGCGCTGGAGAGGAAAATCGAGGCAAACAAATAGTCATTCCACGCCACCATAAAGCAGTACACAAAGACTGAAACCAGACCGGACATCGCCAACGGCACGGTAATGCGAAAGATGATCTGCAGACGGTTCAATCCATCCATCATCGCGGCTTCTTCTATTTCATCCGGAATGGTGTCGAAGTAGCTTTTCAGCATGAACACCGCGGTCGGCAGCGTCTGGGTGACCATGGTGATAATCAACGCCATTTCGGTGTCATAGATGCCAAGTGCCGTAATGATTTTGAATAGCGGCACCACCAGCAGGATCCCCGAAAACATGTACACCGTGTAAAAGCTGGCATTGATGGTCATTCGCCCCTTAAAACGCAGGCGGGAAAGCGCATACGCTCCGAGTACGCCGAGAAATACCGCCACCACCGAAGAAGTGACCGATACCACCAGGCTATTACGGAAGTAGTCAACAAACGGGAAAATCATCGGGTTGAAGATGTCGATGTAATGTTCCAGCGTCCATTGCTGCGGTAACAACGTCGGATGCAGCGAGATCGCCTCTTTGGCGCTTTTAAATGAGGTCATCAGCATCACAAAAAATGGAAATAGCGTGATGCCCAGGAAGACAATTAATCCACAGTAAAAGCCGATGCGGCCAAGTGTGCGCTTATTTGTTGCCATTGAGATTCACCCGTTTTCTGGTCAGCAGGATAACAGCGAAAATAATGACGAAGAGGACGACAGAAATAGCGGCCGCTTTGCCTAAGTCGTTAAATGCAAACGCTGTTTTATAGAGATAGACCCCGAGAATATCGACTTTAGTGGTCAGCAGATAAACATCGGCGAACATGTAAAACATCCAGATCGTGCGCAGTGTGACCACGGTTGCCAGCACCGGCATAATCGCTGGCAGCGTGACGATACGAAACCGTTGCCAGGCATTCGCGCCGTCCATTTCTGCCGCCTCATACAACGATTTATCAATCGTCTGTAAAATCGCCAGAAACGAGATAAAGGCATACGGAAAGTAGCGCCAGATGGCGAACAGCACGACCAGCGCGAAGCTGCTGCCGGGATTGTCGAACCACAGCGGCGCCTGATCGTAGAGATGCAACAGATCCACGCCGAGGTAGTTCACAATGCCGTAGCCGTTGTTGAACATGTATTTCCAGGCAAACACCAGCGAAATTGATGGCGTCACGTAAGAGAGGATGACCAGTGAGCGCGCCGTTTTCCGCAGACGAAACTCACGGTTAAAAAACATCGCCACGCCCAGCCCCAGTACCGTGCTTCCTGCCACAACCAGCGCGGTATACCAGACCGTCATCCACAGCGAATGCCAGAATCCGGGATCGGATAAGATACGGATATAGTTGCTCAACCCGACAAACGTAGACTCAATTTGCGGATTCAGCGGCAGTCGCATAAAGCTGATTTCGATGTTAGATATCATCGGCCACGCCACTAAACCGCCCAGCAACAGCAAGCTGGGCGCCAGCAGCAGCATGGCGAATGGCATATCAGATCGACCTGAAAAGAACTTATTCATCACGGCTTTCCATTTCCCCATTAGCGCTGTTCAACGAGGTCATCCAGTTTTTTCTGGCTCGCTTCAATCGTGGTGACGAGGTCGGCTTTGCCTACCGTCACGTTGTGCACCATTGAGCTCACAACACCGGAGCCTGTGACGTCGCCCATGCGGGTGAAGTTCTTATCGCCGACGGCACCAAACACCTGGATATTCGGCAGTTCGGCAATCAGCTGATCGGGTAATTCACCCAGCGCTTTGATGACAGTGTTATCTTTCCACGTCGGGGTATTCACCACTGCTTTGTTGACCGGCAGCGCCGCCCCTGGCGACATCATGACCCAGTCCGCGATGTTGTCGGCCTGCTCCATAAAGGTGACAAATTTCTCTGCCGCTTCTGTCTCTTCAGACTTTTGACCCGCGGTAATGGTTAACGACGTCAGCATGCCGTAAACAGCGGAGTTTTTTTCCGTCGGCACCATAAAGCCCACATTTTTAGGGTCACCCTCTTTAATCACCGCCGGGAGGATATAGGTGGAATAAATCGCCATCGGCGCCGTGCCGTTCATGAACGCGTCTTTGACTTCCATGATGTCGTTTGAGCCCGGCATGGTGTTCATTGCCAATTGGCGGTAATACTGCAGCGCCTGCGCCATTTCAGGTGTGTTGAGCGTTATCTTTCCTTGCGCATCAAAAACGTTGGCCTGGTTTGAGAGCGCGAACTGGGAAAATGACTGTTCGGTCAAAACGCTTTCCGCCGTGGGCAGCGCAATACCATATTTCTTACTACCAGGATTGTTTAGCTTCTGCGCCACGCTCAGCAGTTGTTGCCAGTCTTTTGGCTCTTCCAGCCCAGCTTTTGCCAGCACATCTTTGCGATACCAGATCCCGCCAATCCAGGCGCTAACCGGAACCCCGGTCCAGGCGGTACCGTCTTCAGTGCGCACAATACGCAGCACGCCATCATAAAAAGTACCTTCACCTACAGCGTTGATGACCTGCGCAACGGCTTTACGATCGATAAGTGATTCTTTATCCATAACTTTCGCGTAGTCATGGCTGGTTTCAATGACTTCAGGCAGTGAACCGCTCCGCGCCAGGGTAATGACCTTGGTGTTGTACGCATCTTCTTCTACAGGAACCTGTTTGACACTGATCCCCGGGTTCTCTTTTTCAAAACGCTCAATCAGTTTTGCAATAACCGCCTGCCGCTCCTGTTCAACAGAAGAGTGCATAAATTCAATCGCAACAGAGGACGTTTTATCATCCTTACACCCGGAAACCAGGGCGCAGGAAACCAGTGCTGAAATCAGCACAATTTTAGTTTTAAGCATGAAATGTTCCTTTTTATTACTTAACCCACATGACCTGCCAGGCGTTCAACGTTAATTCTTTACCTGAAATAGTTTTACCGCTAATCAAATCAAATCCATTTTCAACATCAATACTAATGGTTTGCGTATGACCGCTGACATTAAATAATCCGGTAATTTTTTCGCCTGTTTCCGCCGTACGTTTAATTTGCATTACAGCCGGTGTAACACTGCTAATCTGAAAATCACTATCAGGGTGAAATGCTTTATTACTACGACGTATTACAATTAATCGGGATAATTCATGATAAATAGCGTGGCGCAAACTGGTTTCATCTGCCAGCTCCGTTTCGATTTGGCTTATTTGATATTTTTTGCGGTTGATCGCGCGGTTATAACCTAGCGCCTCGACACCTTTATAATCATTGCGTGACCCAAGAATGCTTTGAATGTAAACCGCAGGTACACCCGGAAAACTCAGCAAAATGGCATGTGCGAGAATAAAGCGGGAAAAACGCTCGGCATCACTACAATTGCCTGGCGTCAGTGCGTCCATATATGTCACGTTAATTTCATACGGACTGCGACTACCATCAGGGTTATTTTTCCAGTTAACCAGCGCGCCTTCCTGTTGTAATTCCGTCACCAGGCGCACGATCTCGTCTTCAGGTAACAAACCACGTAATGGGTTGAGACCAATGCCGTCATGCGATGCGAGGAAATTAAACCAGGTGGTCTCACTGGACGGCAGTTCCAGTGATTGCGCCCACTGGCACAAGGTTGAGGTATCCTGGCGTTGTACCGCATGCAGCACCAGCGGCGGTAACGAGAACTGGTACACCATATGCGCTTCATCACGGCCATTTCCGTAGTAGGACACATTATCCTTATGCGGAACGTTTGTTTCGGTAATAATCGCCGTACCAGGCGCCGCGCAGTCAGCAATAGCGCGAAATAGTTTGATAAGCTGATGCGTTTTTTCCAGGTGAATACAGGTCGTTCCAGGCTCTTTCCACATAAAGCCAACCGCATCCAGGCGGACATAATCGGCGCCCTGCTCAAGATAACTCAATAGCACATCGACCATCGCCAGTAACACTATCGGGTTGGCATAGTTGAGATCAATCTGGTCGTCGCTGAACGTCGTCCATAAATAGCGTACGGTGTTATCTTTCAGCGTAAAAGGCGTCAGTAACGGTAATGCGCGTGGACGCGTTACGTTGCTCAGGTCCGTATCAGGATCCATCGCAATAAAGAAATCTTCATAACCGTCAAGCTGTTGCAAATAGTTATTAAACCATTCGCTTTTCGCTGACATATGGTTACAAACAAAATCAAACATCAGTCGACTGGATTTACCCAATTGCTTAATATCATTCCAGTCACCGGTTTCTTCAGCAACCTGATGGTAATTAATTACGGAAAAACCATCATCCGATGACCACGGATAAAACGGCAACAGATGCACATGAGAAAATGTCGACTTAAGCCATTCATTATAAAACTGATTAAACATCGGCAGTGGTTTTTTGCCTGCCCCGTGGAATTGATCGGCGTAGGTAATAAGAACCACATCGCCCTCGTCCCAATGCGCTTTACGGATTTTTTTAATTAATCCCTGTGATTTCTCTAAACGTGCAATCAGCGCTTCATAGTGGCATGAAGTAAACGTATCACCATAAACTTCTGCCAGGCATTTTTGGATTTTTTGGTTCACCTTCAATTCTCGTGGTAGCGGTCCCATGAATCAAGAGACTACTCTGCGGGAAATAAGCTGTCAATCGGCTGAGGTGGCCAGGAGGGGGATAATAAAAGAATTTTGGCAGCCAAAAAATCGTATTTGTGAGCTGCCGCAAATTAACAGAGGGAATGTTGATTAATTGTTGCTTGCTTTTGCTGATTCGGATATCAGGGTTGATTACCTGAATAGCGTTTCGATAATTTTGCCGCTGCCCGACTCAAAACCGGCTCCAGGACCAACGCCAGCAGCATTTTAAGCGGGCGTCGAGCGACGGACTTCACCGCCCACCCTGCTACCCCCGCCGGGCCGTAACGAAGCGCAGTTAAAAGCACCAGCTTACCTGCTATTTTAAAGCCCGGCTTAGCCCTTTGCCCGGCACGTTGCCAGCGATTGTTCATTTCTATCCTCACAATTGGCGGAAACGGCTGCGCAATGAAAAGGTATCAGAGGTGACATAACGCTCCATTTCACGCAAACGCTTTTCACTTGCCGCCAGCTCGCGATCGACGGCATCCAACAGCTCGCCGCTTGATGGCTGCTGCTCACCGGAAACCACATTGTCCGGCATCGGGTCCAACACAAACGTCAGCACGATGTAAGCGACGAAGGTGAAAAAGGCCAGACCAAAAAAGACGGACAACACCACCAGGATCCGCACCAGCTTCACAGGCACATCGAGGTAATGCGCAATACCTGCGCAAACCCCCTTCACCATGCCCTGTTGCGGAATACGCCACAGTTTTTTGTTCAGATTAACGCCTCCCATTAGCGGTCCCTCCAGTTTGGATGTTCAGCATCAAGGATGTCTTCCAGCGCCTGAATGCGCTCGCGCATCCGCTGTGCGTCATCGTTGAGTTCTACCAGACGTTGCTGTTCACTTTGCGCCAGTTCGCCACGACTGGAACGGTTGCTGTAATGCAGCCAGAGCCAAATCGGTAAAACGAACAGCACAAAGATGGTTAATGGGATAGCCAGAAATAGCGCGCTCATGAGTACTCCTTACAGGTGATGAGCGGCGGCGCGTTCGGGCGCCGCCAGATGTTATTATTGCTTATCTTGCTGCATTTTGGCTTTAAGTTGCGCCAGCTGCTCGCTGATTTCATCATCTGCTTTCAGGTCAGCAAATTGCTGATCCAGAGACTGCTGTTTACCGAAGTTATGGCTTTCGGCCTCAGCTTCCATCTGATCGATACGACGCTCGAAAGATTCAAAGCGTGCCATCGCTTCATCCAGCTTACCGCTGTCCAGTTGACGACGAACATCACGCGAAGAGCTCGCAGCCTGATGGCGCAGCATCAATGCCTGCTGACGAGCACGGGTTTCACTGAGTTTATTTTCCAGCTCACCGATCTCTTTTTTCATTCGCGCCAGCGTATCGTCAACCAGCGTCACCTCATGCTCCAGAGAAGCAATCAGATCAGTCAGTTTCTGTTTTTCGATTAAAGCAGAACGCGCCAAATCTTCTTTCTCTTTACGCAGCGCCAGCTCGGCTTTTTCTTGCCACTCTGCCTGTTGTGCGCTGGCCAGTTCGATACGGCGAGATAATTGTTTCTTTTCTGCCAGAGCGCGTGCGGAGTTTGAGCGCACCTCAACCAGCGTATCTTCCATTTCCTGGATCATTAACCGCACCAGCTTCTGCGGATCTTCAGCCTTTTCCAGCAACGCATTAATGTTGGCGTTCACGATGTCGGCAAAACGAGAAAAAATACCCATAATGTAATCCTCACTTACTGTTCTGATATCGGGCTATGCCCTGCTGTTTTCGTAATGCACTTGGCGTGCCAACTTTTTAACTAATTGATTTTAATGTAAATATCCAATTTTACCTGACGGGAGAATTAGGGTAAATTGGTGAATAACACTAACAAGTGGTGAATTTCATCATGGCAGGATACAAAGACAATATTCTGGGCGAAGCGAACAGCTTTATTGAAGTGCTGGAACAGGTTTCTCATCTGGCGCCGCTGGATAAACCTGTACTGGTTATCGGTGAGCGAGGTACGGGGAAAGAGCTTATTGCCAACCGCCTGCACTACCTCTCCAGCCGTTGGCAGGGCCCATTTATTTCGCTTAACTGCGCGGCCCTCAACGAGAACTTACTTGATTCCGAACTGTTTGGTCACGAAGCCGGTGCGTTTACCGGTGCACAAAAACGCCATCCAGGACGTTTCGAACGCGCCGACGGCGGCACGCTGTTTCTTGATGAACTGGCGACCGCGCCAATGTTGGTACAGGAAAAACTGCTGCGCGTAATTGAGTATGGCGAGCTGGAACGCGTCGGCGGCAGCCAGCCATTGCAGGTTAACGTGCGACTGGTCTGCGCGACCAATGCCGACCTGCCACGTATGGTCAGCGAAGGCACTTTCCGCGCAGACCTGCTGGATCGTCTGGCCTTTGACGTGGTGCAACTTCCCCCACTACGCGAGCGTCAAAGCGACATCATGTTAATGGCCGAACACTTTGCCATTCAGATGTGCCGCGAGATCGGGTTACCGCTTTTTCCGGGATTTAGCGCCGAGGCCAGAGAAACCCTCCTCCATTACCGTTGGCCGGGTAATATTCGTGAACTGAAAAACGTCGTGGAGCGCTCCGTTTACCGGCACGGTACCAGCGATTACCCGCTGGATGAGATCATCATTGACCCCTTCCGCCGCCACGTTGCGCAGCCACAGGCAGCACCACCAAAGCAGACATCTGTAGCATTACCGCTGGATCTGCGTGAATTCCAGCAGCAACAAGAGAAAGACTTTCTACAAACCAGTTTGCAGCAGGCAAAATTTAATCAGAAAAAAGCCGCTGAATTACTGGGTCTGACTTACCATCAGCTACGCGCGTTGCTTAAGAAACACCAGATCTAATACGCATTTGCAAGTGTCATACTGGCGGGTTTGACGCATAACGTCATAAGGTTTACCATGGCGTCACTACTGTATAAAAACACAGGTATAGATATGACTCTGGCATTAGTTGGCGAAAAAATTGACAGAAATCGCTTCACCGGTGAGAAAGTTGAAAATAGTACATTTTTTAACTGCGATTTTTCAGGTGCCGACCTGAGCGGCACTGAATTTATCGGCTGCCAGTTCTATGATCGCGAAAGTCAGAAAGGATGCAATTTTAGTCGCGCAATGCTGAAAGAAGCCATTTTCAAAAGCTGTGATTTATCAATGGCAGATTTCCGCAACGTCAGCGCATTGGGCATTGAAATTCGCCACTGCCGCGCACAAGGCGCAGATTTCCGCGGTGCAAGCTTTATGAATATGATCACCACGCGCACCTGGTTTTGCAGCGCATATATCACTAATACCAATCTAAGCTACGCCAATTTTTCGAAAGTCGTGTTGGAAAAGTGTGAGCTATGGGAAAACCGCTGGATGGGGACTCAGGTACTGGGTGCGACGTTCAGTGGTTCAGATCTCTCCGGCGGCGAGTTTTCGACTTTCGACTGGCGAGCAGCAAACTTCACACATTGCGATCTGACCAATTCGGAGTTAGGTGACTTAGATATTCGGGGTGTTGATTTACAAGGCGTTAAGTTAGACAACTACCAGGCATCGTTGCTCATGGAGCGGCTTGGCATCGCTGTGATTGGTTAGCTCAGCGTTTACACCGGGAGATGCGTTTGACGATTTACTTTTAACCAGTACGACTCCTGGCAAGCATTGTGAAATGTTTTCTCCAGTGGACGAATATCCTGACCTGCCGCATCAACGACATGCCATCTAACGCTGCATTCTGGACAGGAACTTGATGAATTTATAACCAATTCATTTTCGCGAGAACAACGAATAACCACTCCCGAATCATGAAGCCATGTCTTATTTATAATCTCAACTTCAGCCATGTCATCCCGTTTACTGACATCCTCAATACAAATAACATTTTTGCCTATTTTTATAGCATTGACGTAATCCGCTAAGTTGCTCATTTATTAAATATTCCCTTTGATTCGTACACTAACGCATTGTAATCGCTTATGCATTTTGTCACAGCGAGGAAACCGTAACAAATTACGCCAACTGTCCACATCCTGCACCGCGTTTATAGCAAGTCAGATGGGCCATGAAAATGCTAAGATAGTTAACAGAGTAGATTCAAAGTGGATAGCAGGTATGAATTTTGACCATGTCGCGGTGTTGAACTCGCGCTTATCGAGCCTGTTACTCCCAAACACAAACGGTAATGGCAAATGTCATTAAATATTAGTAAGATAGCCTCTTTATTTATAATCCTTTAAAATTATGCGCCTGGTTTTATCATCTCTGATCGTGATGGCTGGATTTCTGAGTGGTCAGGCTGCTGCCGCGCCTGAACAGGCTTCGCATGCTGATATTCGTGACAGCGGCTTTGTCTATTGCGTTAGCGGGCAGGTCAATACGTTCAACCCGCAAAAAGCGAGCAGCGGTCTTATCGTCGACACCCTGGCAGCCCAGCTGTATGACCGACTACTCGATGTCGATCCGTACACCTATCGACTGGTGCCTGAGCTGGCTGAAAGCTGGGAGGTGCTGGATAACGGCGCAACCTACCGCTTCCATCTGCGTCGTGACGTCCAGTTTCAGAAGACGGCCTGGTTCACCCCCACCCGCAAACTGAATGCAGACGACGTGGTGTTTACCTTCGAGCGCATCTTTGATCGCCAGCATCCGTGGCACAATGTAAACGGTAGCAGTTTCCCCTACTTCGACAGCCTACAGTTCGCCGATAACGTCCAAAGCGTACGCAAGCTGGACAACAACACCGTTGAGTTCCGCTTAACTCAGCCCGACGCCTCCTTCATGTGGCACCTCGCCACGCATTATGCCTCCGTGATGTCAGCAGAATATGCGGCTAAATTGGCAAAACAGGATCGCCAGGAACTGCTCGACAGACAACCCGTCGGCACCGGACCGTACCAGCTTTCGGAGAATCGCGCAGGGCAATATGTTCGACTGCAGCGCCATGAAAAATTCTGGCGTGGTACTCCTCTGATGCCGCAGGTGGTTGTGGACCTCGGCTCTGGTGGCACCGGACGTCTATCGAAACTCCTGACCGGTGAGTGTGATGTTCTGGCCTGGCCTGCCGCCAGTCAGCTCAGCATTTTGCGTGATGACCCGCGCCTGCGTCTGACCCTGCGCCCGGGGATGAACATCGCCTATCTGGCATTCAATACCAATAAACCACCGATGGATAATCCCGCCGTGCGGCATGCGCTGGCGCTGGCCATTAATAACCAACGGCTGATGCAGTCCATCTACTACGGGACGGCGGAAACCGCAGCATCTATTTTGCCTCGCGCCTCGTGGGCTTATGACAACGAAGCTAAAATTACAGAGTACAATCCGGCAAAATCGCGCGAGCAGTTAAAAGCACTGGGGCTGGAGAACCTGACATTACAGCTTTGGGTACCCACCAGTTCTCAGGCCTGGAACCCCAGTCCACTGAAAACCGCCGAGCTGATTCAGGCTGACATGGCTCAGGTGGGTGTGAAAGTTAAAATCATTCCGGTAGAAGGTCGTTTTCAGGAGGCGCGATTAATGGATATGAACCATGATCTAACGTTATCCGGTTGGGCGACGGACAGTAACGATCCTGACAGTTTTTTCCGACCGTTGCTAAGCTGCGCCGCCATCAACTCGCAGACTAACTTCGCCCACTGGTGTAATCCGGAATTTGACAGCGTTCTGCGCAAAGCCCTCTCTTCGCAGCAACTCTCATCGCGAATTGATGCCTATGACGAAGCGCAAAATATTCTCGCGAAAGAGTTACCGATCCTGCCGCTGGCCTCTTCACTGCGTCTACAGGCTTATCGTTACGATATCAAAGGACTGGTGCTGAGTCCGTTCGGCAATGCATCTTTTGCCGGGGTTTCCAGGGAAAAGAAAGATGAGGTGAAAAAGCCATGATTATCTTCACCCTGCGTCGTTTTTTATTGCTGCTGGTCACCCTCTTCTTCCTGACCTTTATTGGATTCAGCCTGAGCTACTTCACGCCTCATGCGCCGTTACAGGGTGCATCGCTGTGGAACGCCTGGGTATTCTGGTTCAATGGCCTCATTCACTGGGATTTTGGTGTATCCAGTATTAACGGTCAGTTGATTTCAGAACAGTTGAAGGAGGTGTTCCCGGCGACGATGGAACTGTGCATTCTGGCCTTTGGTTTTGCGCTGATGGTTGGGATCCCCGTTGGTATGCTGGCAGGGATCACGCGGAACAAATGGCAGGACCGCTGCATCAGCGCCTTAGCGTTGATGGGCTTTTCCATTCCGGTTTTTTGGCTGGCGCTGTTGCTGACGTTGCTCTTCTCACTGACTCTCGGCTGGCTTCCCGTTTCGGGACGCTTTGATCTTCTCTATGAAGTGAAGCCCGTTACTGGATTTGCCATTATTGATGCGTGGATCTCCGACTCGCCCTGGCGCGATGAAATGCTGGTCAGCGCAATCCGTCACATGGTGCTTCCGGTGTTGACGCTTTCCGTCGCCCCTACCACGGAAGTTATTCGCCTGATGCGAATCAGCACCATTGAGGTCTTTGATCAAAACTATGTTAAAGCGGCCGCCACGCGCGGTCTGTCACGCTTAACCATCCTGCGCCGTCACGTTCTGCACAACGCCCTTCCGCCGGTGATCCCGCGTCTGGGCTTACAGTTTTCCACCATGCTGACGCTGGCGATGATCACCGAGATGGTCTTTAGCTGGCCAGGTCTTGGCCGTTGGCTGATTAACGCAATTCGCCAGCAGGATTACGCGGCAATTTCGGCGGGCGTCATGGTGATTGGCTCACTGGTTATCATCGTTAACGTCATCTCTGATATTTTGGGTGCTATGGCTAACCCTCTGAAACATAAGGAATGGTATGCCTTACGATAGCGTCTACAGCGAAAAGCGCCCGCCGGGTACGCTGCGCACCGCATGGCACAATTTTTACGGCGATGCGACTGCAATGATCGGCCTGTATGGCTGCGCAGGATTGGCGATTCTGTGTATTTTTGGCGGTTGGTTTGCCCCTTATGGCATCGACCAGCAATTTCTCGGCTATCAGCTTTTACCGCCGTCATGGTCGCGCTATGGCGAAGTCTCATTTTTCCTCGGAACTGACGATCTCGGGCGTGACGTGCTAAGTCGCCTGCTCAGCGGCGCGGCCCCGACCGTTGGCGGCGCGTTTGTCGTCACCCTCGCCGCCACACTATGTGGCCTGTTACTGGGCGTGGTTGCCGGCGCAACGCACGGTTTGCGCTCCGCGGTGCTGAACCACATTCTGGACACCCTGCTCTCGATCCCTTCGCTGCTGTTGGCGATTATTGTGGTGGCCTTTGCCGGACCGCATCTGACACACGCGATGTTTGCCGTCTGGCTGGCGCTGCTGCCGCGCATGGTACGCTCCGTCTACAGCATGGTGCATGACGAGCTGGAAAAAGAGTACGTTATCGCCGCTCGCCTGGACGGCGCAACCACGCTCAATATCCTGTGGTTTGCCGTTCTGCCCAATATTACCGCCGGACTTATCACTGAAATCACCCGTGCGCTGTCGATGGCGATTCTGGACATCGCCGCGCTGGGTTTTCTCGACCTTGGCGCACAGTTGCCGTCACCAGAATGGGGAGCCATGCTTGGCGACGCGCTGGAGCTGATTTATGTCGCACCGTGGACGGTTATGCTGCCAGGTGCGGCGATTATGATAAGCGTGCTGCTGGTTAACCTGCTGGGTGATGGCGTGCGCCGGGCAATTATTGCGGGGGTGGAATAATGCCATTACTGGATATCCGCAACCTGACCATTGAATTCAGAACCGGCGACGACTGGGTGAAGGCGGTTGACCGCGTCAGTATGACCCTCAATGAAGGTGAAATCCGCGGACTGGTTGGCGAGTCTGGATCGGGCAAGAGCCTGATCGCCAAGGCCATTTGCGGCGTCGCTAAAGATAACTGGCGCGTAACCGCAGACCGCATGCGCTTTGATGATATCGATCTGTTGCGCCTTTCCGCGCGTGAACGACGCAAGCTGGTCGGCCATAACGTTTCCATGATCTTTCAGGAACCGCAATCGTGTCTCGATCCGTCTGAGCGCATTGGACGACAACTGATGCAAAATATTCCGGCATGGACTTATAAAGGCCGCTGGTGGCAGCGCATCGGCTGGCGTAAACGCCGCGCGATTGAACTCCTGCACCGCGTCGGGATAAAAGATCATAAAGATGCGATGCGCAGCTTCCCGTATGAACTGACCGACGGCGAATGCCAGAAGGTGATGATCGCAATCGCCCTGGCTAATCAGCCGCGTTTACTGATTGCCGACGAACCAACGAACGCGATGGAGCCAACCACTCAGGCGCAAATTTTCCGCCTGCTGACCCGGCTGAACCAAAACAGCAATACCACCATTTTGTTGATCAGCCATGACCTGCAAATGCTCAGCCAGTGGGCTGACAAAATTAACGTGATGTACTGTGGGCAAACGGTGGAAACTGCGCCCAGTAAAGAGTTGGTGACTATTCCGCATCATCCTTATACCCAAGCGTTGATTCGCGCCATTCCTGATTTTGGTAGCGCAATGCCGCACAAAAGCCGCCTGAATACCATGCCAGGAGCCATTCCATTGCTGGAACAATTACCTATCGGCTGTCGTCTGGGGCCGCGCTGCCCTTATGCTCAGCGCGAATGTATCGAAACCCCAAGACTGACCGGAGCAAAGAATCATCTCTACGCCTGTCATTTCCCGTTGAACATGGAGAGAGAGTGAGATGGTAGAAACCCTGCTCGAAGTTCGTAATCTGAGCAAAACCTTTCGCTACCGGACGGGCTTATTCCGCCGTCAGACAGTTGAGGCCGTTAAGCCGCTGAGCTTTACCCTGCGCGAGCGTCAGACGCTCGCCGTCATAGGTGAAAATGGTTCCGGTAAATCTACGCTGGCGAAGATGCTGGCCGGTATGATTGAGCCCACCAGCGGTGAGCTGCTGATTGACGATCACCCGTTAAAATATGGTGATTATTCATTCCGTAGTCAGCGTATCCGTATGATTTTCCAGGATCCGTCAACGTCGCTTAACCCACGGCAACGTATTTCGCAGATCCTCGATTTCCCGCTACGTCTGAACACCGACCTCGAGCCTGAACAGCGCCGCAAACAGATCATCGAGACCATGCGCATGGTCGGTCTGTTGCCTGACCATGTGAGTTATTACCCGCATATGCTGGCTCCGGGACAAAAACAGCGTCTGGGCCTTGCCCGAGCGCTCATTTTGCGACCCAAAGTCATTATCGCCGACGAAGCCCTGGCCTCTCTGGACATGTCGATGCGTTCGCAGCTCATCAATCTGATGCTGGAATTACAGGAAAAACAGGGGATTTCATATATCTATGTGACTCAGCACATCGGCATGATGAAGCACATCAGCGATCAGGTATTAGTCATGCACCAGGGTGAAGTGGTTGAACGCGGCAGTACAGCAGATGTTCTGGCCTCTCCGTTGCATGAGCTGACCCGTCGCCTGATCGCCGGTCATTTCGGCGAAGCGCTTACCGCTGACGCGTGGCGTAAAGATCGCTAGCAGATGCAGCCCTCCTCAACCGGAGGGCAATTTTGCAATCAGTGACAAACATTTGGTAAGAGCAGTGTATCAACCTCGCTAAACGCGACCGAAGGGAAAAGGGATCCCTGCATCACCCAAACACCAGCCGCGCCTACTTCGTCGATAAGCTGTTTGGTTTCCACACCCTCCACCGCAATGCGGTCGCAATATTCGCGGATGTTTTTAATTAGCACCGGGAACATCGGTTTTTCAGCCTGATCCAGGAAAAAACCACGATCCAACTTCACAACATCAAAACGACCGCAAACCAGCGGACTGGCCCCAATGCTGCCGGAGCCCAGATCGCCCAGCCATAATGCGTTTGGACCGTCGCAAAGTGAATTAATCAGCAGATTATTCAGACATACGGTATTCGTCAGAAAACGCTCTGAAAGTTCTAGTGCGACAAAAGGCATGGCATGTAGCGCCGATTTGACGCTCGGGTCGCCAATTGCCAGCAGCGCCATTTCATCAATGAGGTTCAGAGTACAGAAAAGGTTGTGGCTCTCAAACCAATTACGCTTTTCGGCAATTAATCGAATTTGCTCGAGCATGAAATTACGTTTTTGTTCGCTATTCCACGCTGAAATGATGAACTCTGGATGTATCGGCGAAACCGTATCTGAAACAAACCGGACGCTCATCTCAACACCCAGTAACGTATCAGTTGTGTCTCTCATCGGTTCCGCGATGAAATGATAGTGCATAAGACCACTCCAATTGATCATAACTTCCTGATAATGCACTTTTAATCACAATCAATCAATAATATCGATCAATGAATCAATATCGATCGATAAAAACAATATATCATAACAAACTGAATACGGTCATATTTTTTGTTTTAAGAAAGTTCCTACATTGCTATGTTTTAAAACATAAGCTAGCAGTTAATAATACCATTGAGATGCCTTTAAAGCCTTGTATTTTCTCCATCCCCCCGCGCTTCGCAGAATGAATGAGACTTAACCAGGGAAAGTGTTATAACCCTCATGTGTAATGAAAAGTGATTATCAGTAAGGGATGATAACTATTCTACAAGGCACAAAGAGTGGGATATAATTGCTGCCCCATTTCGAAACACCTTCAAATTGTGATCATAACTCATTGATTGCAAAAAAAATAAGCAATGACCATAAGGATTAAAGCTATGGGTTTTCTTTCCGGTAAGCGCATTCTGGTAACGGGTCTTGCCAGCAAACTGTCCATCGCCTGGGGTATCGCTCAGGCCATGCATCGCGAAGGGGCTGAACTGGCGTTCACCTACCAGAATGACAAACTAAAAGGCCGCGTCGAAGAATTTGCAGCTCAACTGGGTTCCAGCATCGTACTGCAGTGTGATGTGGCGGAAGACGCCAGCATTGATGCACTGTTTACCGAACTGGGCAAAGCCTGGCCGAAATTCGACGGTTTCGTGCACTCCATTGGTTTCGCGCCCGCAGACCAACTGGATGGCGACTATGTGAATGCAGTCACCCGCGAAGGCTTCAAAATTGCTCATGACATCAGTGCTTACAGCTTTGTGGCGATGGCAAAAGCCTGCCGTTCCATGCTGAACCCAGGCTCGGCGCTGCTGACGCTATCCTATCTGGGCGCAGAGCGCGCCATCCCTAACTACAACGTGATGGGCCTGGCAAAAGCCTCACTGGAAGCGAACGTCCGCTATATGGCTAATGCGATGGGTCCTGAAGGCGTGCGTGTGAACGCTATTTCCGCCGGTCCAATCCGTACACTCGCCGCTTCCGGCATTAAAGATTTCCGTAAAATGCTGGCGCATTGTGAAGCGGTTACGCCGATTCGCCGCACTGTAACCATTGAAGATGTGGGCAACTCGGCAGCATTTTTGTGCTCCGATCTCGCTGCCGGCATCTCTGGTGAAGTCGTTCACGTCGATGGTGGCTTCAGTATCGCGGCAATGAACGAACTGGAACTGAAATAATCGTAAGTCTTCTATGGGCGGTCTTGCCCCGCCCATGACTCTCCTCTGCCTGCCGCCATATATGCTTTTCTGATATTTATTATCACGGAACAATCTTTCATCCCCTCTTCTGCTTACGTCAGGATATTGCAGCGCAAACGATCCGGCGTAGTAGTAGACGACGTGTCCGGGTCGCCACTTTTTAGACCAAGGACCGCCCATGGAACAACGCCGAATTGAAGGCAAAAGCCACTGGTATCATGAGACGCAATCCAGCAAGCATCCGCAAGATATTCTGCCGCTGGTGCCGGAAGCCGCTCATGTCGACGACAGCTTTTTACTGGATCTGGCGATACCTGATGACGCCCTTTTGCCTTTTCAATCCTGGTTAACCCCTGCCCGTAACCTTGCCCAGGTTCTCTTCCCGGTTCACGTAAACCTGAATCAGATGCACACATTCAGCGCCTATGAACGGATGAGTACGGCGCTTACCGTCGCTCAGGTGTATGGCGTCCAGCGATTGTGCAATCACTATGCCGCGCGGTTAACACCGCTTCCTGGTCCTGACTCGTCACGGGAAAGTAACCATCGGCTGGCGCAAATCACCCAATATGCTCGCCAACTTGCCAGCTCTCCTGACGTGATAGGCGCACGCGATCGCCAGCATCTGGATGCGGTCGGGCTGACCACCAGCGATAGTATTTTGATGAATCAAATCATCGGCTTCGTCGGTTTTCAGGCCCGGACCGTGGCCCTGTTTCAGGCCTGGTTTGGACATCCGGTACGCCGAATACCGGGGCTGGATATACAGCAATTCGCTCACGCTTCGCCATTTAGTGCAACAAACGCTACCTGGCACGCTGCGCCATTCCCAATCGAAAAATATCCTGCTCAGGACGAGACGACGGCCAGACATTTTCCCGATGAGCTGCAAGCGTTGGTGCCATTACTGATTCATTCACCGGTCATTTTAGATTTATTCACGACACTGATTTCCAGTACCCGGCGCAGCGCTGTACCGGTGCGGGCATTTTCACTGGCGGCGCTAATGACGTCACGGATTAACGGCAGCGTGGCCTGCTTTAATGAACAGGCACATACAGCCAATGAATTAGCCAACGTTATCGCCCTGCTTCGCCAGGAGGAACGTGAATTACAGCGTTGGGAACAGCGACATCCGGTTGAGCGCATCACCCTGCAGGCGGTACAATGGCTAACCCGAGCGCCCGACCGTTTTAGCGCCGCGCTGTTAACCCCTTTGTTCGATCAGGGCATCTCTTCTGAACAAGCGATTAACCTGCTGGCCTGGAGCGGATTGTGCGGATGGTTGAATCGCTTGAAAATCGCGCTGGGCGAGACTTATTAACCGATCCACTTACTGAAAGAGCGCTTGCCGCAACTGAGAGAATCGCGTAAAACTGTCAGCCGCTCTTTTAGCCACGAAAATAGACAATTATGCTTCAGGACAACCCGCTGCTAGCGCAGCTTAAACAGCAACTGCATTCCCAGACGCCACGTGCTGAAGGGGTGGTAAAAGCCACGGAAAAAGGCTTTGGCTTCCTGGAAGTCGATGCACAAAAAAGCTATTTCATTCCACCGCCGCAGATGAAAAAAGTGATGCATGGCGACCGCATTGTTGCGGTTATCCATACAGAAAAAGATCGTGAATCTGCCGAGCCGGAAGAACTGATCGAACCCTTCCTGACGCGCTTCGTGGGTAAAGTTCAGGGCAAAAATGATCGTCTGTCCATTGTGCCGGATCATCCGTTACTGAAAGAAGCGATCCCTTGTCGTGCCGCCCGCGGCGTTGAGCACGATTTTAAAGAAGGTGACTGGGCCGTCGCTGAAATGCGCCGCCACCCGCTGAAAGGCGATCGCACCTTCTATGCCGAATTAACCCAATTTATCACTTTTGCTGATGACCACTTTGTCCCGTGGTGGGTCACGCTGGCACGTCATAATCTCGAAAAAGAAGCGCCGGACGGTGTGGCAACTGAGATGCTGGATGAAGGTCTGGTTCGTCAGGACTTAACCGCCCTCAACTTTGTCACCATCGACAGCGCCAGCACCGAAGATATGGACGATGCGCTGTATGCTGAAGAGCTGGCCGACGGCAAACTGCAATTAACTGTCGCCATTGCTGACCCTACGGCCTGGATTGCAGAAGGCAGCAAGCTGGATAAAACGGCAAAAATTCGCGCGTTTACTAACTATCTGCCGGGGTTCAATATCCCGATGCTACCACGCGAGTTGTCTGACGATCTGTGCTCTTTACGCGCGAACGAAGTGCGTCCGGTTCTGGCTTGTCGTATGACCATCACCGCGGATGGCGCGATTGAAGACAACATCACCTTCTTCGCAGCGACGATTGAGTCGAAAGCGAAGCTGGTCTACGACAACGTCTCCGACTGGCTGGAAGATGCCGGTGACTGGCAGCCTGCAAACGACGCGATTGCTGAACAAATCCGTCTGCTACACCGTATTTGCCTGAGCCGCGGTGAATGGCGTCATAATCATGCTCTGGTATTTAAAGATCGCCCGGATTACCGTTTTGTTCTTGGTGAAAAAGGTGAAGTCCTGGACATCGTCGCTGAGCCACGCCGCATCGCAAACCGTATCGTGGAAGAATCCATGATTGCGGCAAACATTTGCGCCGCCCGCGTGCTTCGCGACAAGCTCGGCTTCGGTATTTATAACGTCCATATGGGATTCGACCCGGCCAACGCCGACGCTCTGGCCGCGCTGCTAAAAACCCATGGTATGCACGTTGATGCCGAGGAAGTCCTGACGCTGGAAGGTTTCTGCAAACTGCGCCGCGAGCTGGATGCGCAGCCTTCTGGTTTCCTCGACAGCCGAATTCGCCGCTTCCAGTCTTACGCTGAAATCAGTATCGAGCCAGGGCCGCACTTTGGGCTGGGTCTGGAGGCTTATGCCACCTGGACCTCTCCTATTCGTAAATATGGCGATATGATTAACCACCGCCTGCTTAAGGCCGTCATCAAAGGTGAAACCATCGCCCGCCCTGGGGATGATACCACGGTGCAAATGGCGGAACGTCGTCGCCTGAACCGGATGGCTGAGCGTGATGTGGGCGACTGGTTATACGCCCGTTTCCTGAGTGACAAAGCCGGGACCGATACCCGCTTTGCGGCCGAGATAATTGACGTCAGCCGTGGCGGTATGCGCGTACGTTTAGTTAATAATGGCGCAGTCGCATTTATTCCTGCCCCATTCCTGCACGCCGTTCGGGACGAGCTGGTATGCAGCCAGGAAAGCGGCACGGTGCAAATTAAAGGTGAAGTGGTTTACAAAGTCACGGATGTGATTGACGTAACCATCGCCGAAGTTCGCATGGAAACCCGCAGCGTTATCGCGCGTCCAGCCGCGTAACACGTATCAATCCAGCGACCTTTCTCATTTTGTGAAAGGTCGTTTCTTTTTCCCGCCCAAATTCCCACCACCGCACTACACTTCTTTCATTCGGTCAATTTTATTTTTTTACTTTTTTCAGTTCCGCTGGCTTTGCTTTTTACGGATTCTGGATTAAACATAAATATATAAAAAAAACAATACGTTCAGCCATAATCACCCCGAATGAATCATGGCTACCCATACTTTTGAGGCTCTATGCGCTTTAAACGGGATAGTACACATGATGAAAGACGTCCGGGAGCTGGTTACGTTGTATAGCTATGTGGGCACTCATAACCCCTACTGGCGTTTGTCAGAGGATTGCAACATCCTGCATTTCTCTATCGACGAAGCGTCAGAAGCTGATCAGACCATCGAATTATTACCTGAACAAGCCGATCGCATTCGCGAAATGACGGTGATCACGTCAAGTCTGTTAATGACGTTGCCCATTGAAGATGACGACATTCCCGTGCATCTGGTCGGTCGAAAAATCAATAAGCGCGAATGGGCCGGTAGCGCATCCGCCTGGGATGACACCCCTTCCGTCGCCCGCGATCTGGCCCACGGCCTCTCTTTTGCCGAACAAGTCGTTTCCGAAGCCAATTCCGTTATTGTCATTCTTGACCGCATGGGCAACATTCAGCGGTTTAATCGCCTGTGCGAAGAGTACACCGGCCTCAAAGAACGTGAAGTCATTGGTCAAAGTGTATTCACATTATTTATGAGCCGTCGTGAAGCGGCGGCTTCACGGCGCAATATTGAGGTCTTTTTTCGCGAAGGTAACTCGTATGAGGTTGAACGCTGGGTCAAGACCTGCAAAGGCCAGCGTCTGTTTCTGTTTCGCAATAAATTTGTGCATAACGGTAGCGGCAAGAACGAAATTTTTCTGATCTGTTCCGGGACCGATATCACTGAAGAACGCCGCGCGCAGGAACGACTGCGGGTGTTGGCGAATACCGACTCCATCACTGGATTACCAAACCGCAACGCAATTCATGAACTGATCAGCAATGCGATTGAGAACGCGGGCGATACGCAGGTCGGTATTGCGTACCTCGATCTGGATAACTTCAAAAAGGTAAACGATGCCTACGGGCATATGTTTGGCGATCAGCTACTACAAAGCGTGTCGCTGGCAATCCTCAGTTGCCTCGAAGACAACCAGATCCTGGCGCGGTTTGGCGGCGATGAATTCATTGTTCTTGCCACCGAAACATCCCAGGGCACACTGGAAGCCACCGCATCACGCATTCTGACGCGCCTGCGCCAGCCCTTCCGCATCGGTCTGATTGAAGTCTATACCGGATGCTCTATTGGTATATCCCTCGCACCTCAGCATGGTCAGGACTGCGAGAGCGTCATTCGTAACGCGGATACAGCCATGTACACCGCGAAAGAAGGTGGCCGTGGGCAGTTTTGTGTTTTTTCTCCGGAAATGAATCAGCGAGTATTTGAATATCTGTGGCTGGATACTAATCTGCGTAAGGCGCTGGATAACGATCAACTGGTTATCCATTATCAGCCAAAGATAACCTGGCGCGGTGAAGTGCGCAGCCTGGAGGCGCTGGTTCGCTGGCAATCTCCGGAACGCGGCCTCATTCCACCGCTGGAGTTTATCTCCTACGCCGAAGAATCGGGGCTCATCGTCCCGCTGGGGCGTTGGGTTATTCTCGACGTTGTGCGCCAGGTCGCGAAATGGCGCGACAAGGGAATAAACCTGCGCGTGGCGGTAAACGTTTCTGCCCGCCAGCTCGCCGACCAGACGCTGTTTACCGCACTTAAGCAGGTACTTCACGAGCTCAACTTTGAGTATTGCCCCATCGATGTTGAATTAACGGAAAGCAGTTTGATAGAAAATGAGCAACTGGCGTTGTCAGTCATTCAGCAGTTTAGCCAGTTAGGAGCGCAAATCCATTTGGATGATTTTGGTACCGGTTATTCGTCGCTGTCTCAACTGGCCCGCTTCCCGCTAGATGCCATTAAACTGGATCAGACCTTTGTCAGAGAGATCCACAAACAATCCATTTCACAATCGCTGGTACGGGCCATAGTTGCGGTAGCACAGGCGCTCAACCTGCAGGTCATCGCCGAAGGCGTGGAAAGCGCGAAAGAGGATGCGTTTCTGACCAAAAATGGCGTCAATGAACGTCAGGGGTTTTTATTCGCCAAACCAATGCCAGCCGCCGCATTTGAACGTTGGTATCGCCGCCATCTGAGTAAAAAAATGCGCTAATGCAGAGAGAATGAAGGTGATAAATAGCCATAAATGGACATTACATGACGACGCTATCCGCATGTAATCACAGAATATATAATATTCTTCAATCGTTCAGGTTAATACTATTTTTCCCTTCTCTTTTGCCATGAAATTCTGCATCATGAAATTCACACTCTATTGCCATTAGGATGACGACCATGTCTGATATCGACGCTCAGCGTCTGGCCGAACGTATTGATACCGTGCTGGATATCCTCGTTGCAGGTGATTACCACTCAGCCATCCACAATCTTGAAATTTTGAAAGCTGAACTGTTAAACACGGTCAAAGAAGATGCCGAATCTTTGGCGAAAAAGCAGAAGGCGCCATGGGAGATCTGATGACAGTGATCTTTTGATGTCGCTGCTATCAGCAAACTGCAGATAATGCAGTTTCCGTTTAATTTCCGATACGATATCGCAATAAAATTAATACTATGAATTCCCGACAACAATCTATTTTGCAGATGGTGACCGATAAAGGTCAGATGAGCGTCGCCGATCTGGCAAAAGTCACCGGTGTCTCCGAAGTGACGATTCGACAGGATCTGAACACGCTGGAAAAACAGAGTTACTTACGCCGAGCCCACGGTTTTGCTGTTTCATTGAACAGCGATGATGTTGAAACGCGCATGATGACCAATTTCACTCTGAAACGTGAACTGGCTGAATTCGCTGCATCTCTGGTCAGTCCAGGCGAATCCGTATTCATTGAGAATGGCAGCAGCAATGCACTTCTGGCCAGAACGCTGGCAGAGCAAAAAGATGTCACCATCATCACCGTGAGCAGCTACATTGCTCATCTGCTCAAAGAAACGCCCTGTGAAGTGATACTTCTCGGTGGAATTTACCAGAAAAAAAGTGAGAGCATGGTCGGCCCTTTAACTCGCCAGTTTATCCAGCAGGTACACTTCAGTAAGGCCTTTATCGGCATTGACGGCTGGCAGGCTGATACCGGTTTTACCGGACGCGATATGATGCGTTCTGACGTGGTTAACGCGGTGCTGGAAAAAGGCGCAGAAGTTATTGTGTTGACCGACAGCTCAAAATTCGACGCCATTCACCCTTACACGCTGGGTCCATTAGAGCGATTCAGCCGCGTAGTAACGGACTCCAGACTCAGCGCCAGCGTACAAATGCAGCTCGAACATTCAGGATTAATCGTCAATATCATTGATGCCCACGCATAAAATCTTCAGTAGATGGTTTGTCAGCAGACAAATCATCTGCTCTCTGAGAGTTATCTGACAATCCAATTAAGACTTTTTACCTGTCGTTAACAGGATAAAGTCGTAAAATTAATGTTAGCGATATAACAGGAACGAACCTCCAACTTCAGGATAGTGTTTGTAATGACTTCGCTAAACGGTTTCACGGAAATATCTTCGATAGTCTTAATTTGACGCTATCCTTAAAGAACACTGGATTCCGTGAATCAATAATTCAGGAGAAAGTATTATGTTAGTAACGAGCAAAAAAATGACCGCTGCCATTCTGGCGATTACTCTGGCAATGTCGCTGAGTGCCTGCTCTAACTGGTCCAAACGAGATCGTAACACCGCAATCGGTGCTGGTGCAGGTGCAATAGGTGGTGCAGTCCTGACTGACGGTAGCACGCTGGGTACGCTGGGTGGTGCTGCAGTAGGTGGTATTATTGGCCACCAGGTGGGTAAATAATCTACGGTTAAACGGCTCGATATAATAATACGTTTACTTTTTCAGGTCTGTATTATTAAAAAGCCACGGAAATTTTCCGTGGCTTTTTTATTAACCGCCAGCTAGTTTAACTTTCATTCCTTTAGCTTCCAGCAGCGATTTAATCAGGTCGCGTTTATCCCCCTGAATTTCAATCACGCCATCTTTCACTGCTCCACCGCAACCACACTTTTTCTTCAGTTCTGCGGCTAATTTGGTCAGTTCGGCATCGTCTTGATCAATACCGGTAATCAGGCACACGCCCTTCCCTTTGCGACCACTGGTCTGGCGCTGGATACGAACAATGCCATCGCCTTTTGGACGCTCAGGCGCTGTTTTCGGTTCATCAATACGCCCGGAGTCGGTAGAGTAGACCAGACGAGAGTTTGAGTCGTTCATTTACGCACCTCGTTTCAGGGAAGCATTGATCATCTTCAGCGTCTGCGCGGGATCGGCCGACTGGGTGACCGGACGACCAATCACCATGTAATCCACACCTGCTGACTGCGCCTGTTCCGGTGTCATAATACGACGCTGATCGCCCGCCTCGCTGCCTTCTGGACGAATCCCCGGCGTCACCAGCTTAAATGACTGGCCCAACGCCTGCTTGAATCGCACCGCTTCCTGAGCTGAGCATACGACACCATCCAGACCACAATTCTGGGTTAAGCGCGCCAGTCTTTCAGCATAATCCGCAGGTGACAACGTCACGCCTAGATCGGCGAGGTCGCTGGCTTCCATACTGGTCAGAACCGTCACGGCAATCAGTAGCGGCGCATCCTGGCCAAAAGGCACTAAGGCTTCACGGGCTGCAGTCATCATACGCGCCCCGCCAGAAGCGTGAACGTTAACCATCCAGACGCCAAGTTCGGCAGCAGCGGCAACTGCATGCGCGGTGGTATTGGGAATATCATGAAATTTCAAATCAAGAAAGATGTCAAAACCACGCTGTTGTAGATCGCGAACCAACTGAGGCCCAAAAAGCGTGAACATCTCTTTGCCCACTTTCAAACGGCAATCACGAGGATCAATTCTGTCAACAAAAGCTAATGCTTTATCACGATTAGAATAATCGAGAGCGACAACGACAGGAGAATCGGTAACAGCACGAGAAGAAGATGAAGCAGTAAACGTCATGACCAGACCTTCTTGAGGATGGGCGCCCACGGCGGCGCGAAATGGGTAAACGGCGTGCATTCTACCTGCGGTAATAGAAAATTAACAGGCGCGATTACATTTCTGCAAGGCGAACCGGCAGCGGAGGTTGAGGATGGATCGATTACACACCAATAGTATGTTGTAACTAAAATGAGGTTTTTTTTAAAAATTACAGCCCATCAAGTCCGCGAATGGGCTTAATGGTTGACCATGAACGGCAGGATGGACAGTGCCAGTACAGCGTATACGCCGTAAAACCGCACTTCTGGCAGCGGTAACGTGGTTTACTACGTACCTGCTCTCCGACCATATCGCGCAGAACCATCAGGCTCTCTTTGGCACGCCCTTCTTCTGCTTCGTGGAGATGATAATCCATCAGCTTGTGGAACACGCGCATCGTAGGATGACGTTGCAACTGACGAGTGATATAGACCTGAGCGGTATCAGCCCCCTCACGCGCCTCAAGAATATCAGCCAGCATCAGTTCGGCGGCGGCACCAGTATTTTCCTCAACGGCCCGACGTAAAAACTCCGCCCACTCATCGTTTTTCCCCAGATGCTGGTAGCAGCTTTGCAGCATTTCCAGCGTTTCGCTGACCAGCTCTTTATCCTGGGAAATGACCCGTTGCAGGCTTTCAACCGCCTTCGCGTAATCACCTTTTTCCATGTACACGCGACCCATCATGATGGATACCCGTGCACTGTTTTTGTCTGCCGCCGCGCCTTTTTTCAACAGCGTCATGGCGCGATCCATATCGTCGCTGCCCATTTGCTGTAAGGCCAGTTCGCAGTAGAAGTGGGCTATCTCATTACGCTGTTTGTCTTTGCCGAGTTTTACCAGACGCTCTGCTACATCAATGGCTTTTTGCCATTCGCTGGTGGCCTGATAAATTTGCAACAGTTGCTGTAATGCGCCAACCCGAAAATCAGTTTCATCGGTAAGCTGATTGAACATGTCTTCCGCGCGGTCGTACAGTCCCGCGGCCATGTAGTCGCGCCCCAGCTGTTGCACGGCCAGCAAACGCTGCTCGTAGGTCAGCGAGGCACTTTCCATTAACGTTTGATGGATGCGGATTGCGCGATCGACTTCACCGCGAGAGCGGAACAGGTTTCCGAGGGTGAGATGAGCCTCAACGGTGCCTGTGTCCTCTTTTAGCATATCAAGGAACAGATCCACCGCTTTATCTTGTTGGTTGCTCAGGAGGAAGTTAACCCCGGCGACATAGTCACGAGAAAGACGGTTAGCTTCATCCTGCTTGGTTTGTTGCGCACTTCTGCGACCCATATACCACCCATAGGCAGCGGCTACAGGTAAAAGCAGAAACAACAACTCCAACATAAATAATTATTCCTTCACAACCGACGAATCGGCAGATACCGCAACGTCGGTCGCAGGCGCAAGCTGGTTTTCCAGTCGTTTGATTTTACGTTCGGCGCGCGCAAGAGACACACGAACCTTCAGCCAGAAAAGGCCGCAAATTAGCCAACCAATCGCAAACCCTGCAGCAAACAATACAGCAAGCAGCGTAGAGATACGATACTCACCCTGAGCCAGCAGGTAATTAAACGTAACCTGTTGATCGTTTTGCGCACCCAATGTCACCGAAATAACAAAAATCGCCAACACCAGTAAGAAAATGAGTAAATATTTCACATTACTTCCCGTTATGTGGTTTGAGCGAATAAATCGTGTCCAACTTACCGCGTTGAGCCCTTTAAATTACCATTTTCACAACGAGTGCGAAACGGAAAAGCGCTTTCCACTTTATGATTTAAGGGCAAAATTTGAAAAATCAATCATCGCTAGCTTTCTTGTTCTCGCTGCGCGATTTCTTTTTTCTCCTGCACTGGTGGGGTTAATGGTCCGCATACCCGCTGTGCAAGCCAGGTTGCCAGCGTCACCAGCAGCCACGAAATCAGCGTTGCCACCACCAAATCACGGGGCCAGTGCATGCCTAACAGCAAGCGGCTGCCCATCACGCCGGTCGCCCAGGTCAGCAAAAACACAATCGTCAGCGTACGTCTGCGCGGCCATAACAGCCCTACGCCCAGTAAAGCCCAACTGGCGGCAAACATCGTATGTCCGGACGGAAAGGCAAACCCCGTTTCTTTTTGCCAGTGCTTGCGTAAAAACGTTGGAATATCCTGCTGTTCAGCCAATTGTTCTTTGACTAAATGCCCACGATCTTTACGTTTTAAAGTGTAGAACTCATCAACCGGAATATGGTGCGTTTTTTCCAGCCACACGACAAAAGGTCGCGGTTCTTGCACCCTGTCTTTTACCCAGGACTTCACGCCCTGTCCCACTAAAATCGCCGCTGCCAGAATAGCAAACAACATTATCGCGGCTTTAAGACGAAAACGCAGGCACCACAGAAACCATGCACAAAGCGCAACGTGAGTGATAATTCCCCACGGCTGCGTCACTGTTTCCGTTACCCAGTACAAGGACTTTAACCACCAGACATTGTGCCCCGGCTGCCAGCTCCAGCCTGATACCCATACGGCAACCGGCATGATAAGTAGCAGTCCGGTCCCCACTGCGGTGCGCTTTGCAATAGACAGCATTGCCTCTCCTTTCGTCGATAAGTATCACAATCATAACTGAAAAATTCACACGTCGGGAAAATTGACAATTTTGTGCCATTCCAAAAGCGAATCCGTGGTCGCGATTAGGTGAACGTCGTTGCCTTATGGCAAAATAGTGTAATACAGAACAGAAGCCGACAGGCGAAGGCACGACGAGTGCCAGCATAATCTGGAGAATTACATGCAGCTTAAACGTGTGGCAGAAGCCAAACTGCCAACCCCCTGGGGTGATTTCCTGATGGTGGGATTTGAAGAACTGGCAACCGGACACGATCATGTCGCACTGGTTTTTGGTGATATAACAGGCCAAACACCTGTCCTGGCGCGCGTCCACTCCGAATGTTTGACTGGTGATGCGCTGTTTAGCCTGCGTTGCGATTGCGGTTTCCAGCTTGAAGCGGCCCTCACCCACATTGCTGAAGAAGGGCGTGGTATTCTGCTTTATCACCGTCAGGAAGGACGCAACATTGGCCTGCTCAACAAAATCCGCGCTTACGCGTTGCAGGACCAGGGTTATGATACCGTTGAAGCGAATCATCAGTTGGGATTTGCGGCAGACGAGCGCGATTTCACGCTGTGTGCCGATATGTTCAAGCTGCTGGGCGTGGATGCGGTACGTTTGCTGACCAATAACCCGAAGAAAGTAGAAATCCTGACCGAAGCGGGAATCAATATTGTTGAACGCGTGCCGCTGATCGTGGGCCGTAATCCAAAAAATGAACATTATCTGGACACCAAAGCCGCCAAGATGGGACATTTGCTGGGCAAATAATCGTTGTCACCGCCTATCAAAAAGCCTGCTCTCGCAGGCTTTTTTGCATTTTAATTCAACATATTACGAATCACGTAGTGCAGAATGCCGTCGTTTTGGTAATACGTTAGCTCCGTCGCGGTATCAATGCGACAGCGGCATAGAATCACCTCTTTACGCCCATCTGCGCATACCATACTCACCGGAACTGTCGCCCCCGGTTTAATGTTTTGTAGGTCCGTAATATCGATCGCCTCCTCACCGGTTAATCCCAGCGTTTTACGCGTGACGCCCTGCGGGAATTCCAGCGGTAAAATGCCCATGCCAATCAGGTTAGAACGGTGAATTCGCTCAAAAGACTCTGCGATAACCACGCGAACGCCCAGCAAACGTGGGCCTTTCGCCGCCCAGTCACGGCTGGAGCCGGATCCATACTCTTTCCCAGCAATCACCGCCAGAGGCACGTTCTCCTGCTGGTATTGCATGGCCGCATCATAAATAGCCACCACTTCGGTTCCCGGCAAATGACGCGTCATGCCACCTTCCACGCCAGGTACCATCTCATTGCGAATACGAATATTGGCAAAGGTACCACGCATCATCACTTCATGATTCCCGCGTCGCGAACCGTAGGAGTTAAAATCTTTACGCTCAACGCCATGGCTTTGCAGATAACGCCCCGCCGGACTGTCTGGTTTAATACTGCCGGCAGGAGAAATATGGTCGGTGGTAACAGAATCTCCGAGCATCGCCAGAATACGCGCACCGTGAATGTCCTGAACCGGATCCGGCGTAGCCTGCATACCATCGAAGAACGGTGACAAACGGATATAGGTCGAGTCAGACTGCCAGCCATAGGTATCAGCGCGATCAACCTGGATTGCTTTCCATTCTGGCGTGCCTTCAAAGACTTCAGCATACTCTTTATGGAACATGGAGGTAGAGACCTGCTCAACGGCGCGGGCAATTTCCTTGGCTGTCGGCCAAATATCTTTCAGATAAACAGGATCGCCTTTTCTGTCATGGCCTAACGGATCTTTCGTGAGGTTGATATTCATATTCCCCGCCAGCGCATAGGCCACCACCAGCGGCGGAGACGCCAGCCAGTTGGTCTTCACGAGCGGATGGATACGACCTTCAAAGTTACGGTTTCCAGAAAGCACTGCCCCAACCGTAAGATCGCCTTTTTTGATGGCTGTTTCGATAGGATCGGGTAAGGGTCCAGAGTTGCCAATACAGGTGGTACAGCCATAACCCACAAGATTAAATCCCAGCTCATCAAGGTACGGAGTGAACCCAGCCTTTGCCAGATAATCGGAAACCACCTTCGATCCTGGCGCCAACGAGGCTTTCACCCATGGCTGACGTTTCAAACCAAGCGTTACGGCTTTTTTCGCCAGCAGCCCCGCCGCCATCAGTACGCTTGGGTTTGAGGTGTTGGTACAAGAGGTGATAGCGGCTATCACCACCGCGCCGTCCGGCAGCTTATACTGCTGACCGCTCATGGTATAGTCCACTGGCTGACGGTCTTTCAGCGAGCTATTCACCTCGAGTTCATTACTCGCCGAAAAGGCTTTCGGCACATCAACCAGCGCCACCCGATCCTGCGGACGCTTCGGTCCAGCAAGGCTTGCCTCTACGCTGCCCATATCCAGCTCCAACGAACTGGTAAACACAGGTTCATCCCCTGGGTTACGCCACATTCCCTGCGCTTTAGCATAGGCATTGACCAACTCAACCTGTTCCTCACTACGCCCGCTCAGACGCATATACTCAAGGGTAATGTCATCGATCGGGAAGAAACCGCAGGTTGCGCCGTATTCCGGTGCCATGTTCGCAATGGTTGCTCGATCGGCCAGAGGTAAGGTGTCCAGCCCATCACCGTAGAATTCAACGAATTTACCGACTACACCGTGCTTACGCAGCATCTGGGTGACGGTCAGAACCAGGTCGGTGGCAGTGATACCTTCCCGCAGTTTACCCACCAGTTTAAAGCCCACAACATCTGGGATCAGCATTGAGACCGGTTGACCCAGCATTGCCGCTTCAGCTTCAATGCCTCCAACGCCCCAGCCCAGCACACCGAGACCATTAATCATCGTGGTATGGGAATCGGTACCGACCAGTGTATCGGGATAAGCCACCCACTCACCGTCCTGTAACTCGCTCCAGACAGCTTTGCCCAGATATTCAAGGTTAACCTGGTGGCAAATCCCCGTACCCGGCGGTACAACGCTGAAGCGACTAAATGCCTGCTGTCCCCATTTCAGGAACACATAACGTTCATGGTTACGTTCCATTTCCAGGCGCACGTTTTCTTCGAAAGCATCATCATCACCGAAACGATCCACCGTTACCGAGTGGTCAATGACAAGATCCACTGGCGAAAGCGGATTCACTTTTGCCGTATCCCCACCCAGACGTTTTACCGCTTCGCGCATGGCGGCGAGATCGACCACCGCCGGCACGCCGGTAAAATCCTGCATCAGAACACGAGCAGGTCGATAGGCAATTTCTCGATCGGCATGGGCGGTCTTCAGCCAATGCGCAAGCGCATGAATATCATCTTCGGTAACGGAATTACCGTCCTGCCAGCGAAGCAGATTTTCCAGCAAAACTTTTAGCGATTTCGGTAAACGGGTGATATCACCCAGTGATTTAGCGGCCAGCGGCAGACTGTAGTAACGGTAGGTTTTATCTTTAACCTGCAATGTGTCCTTACTGGCTTCTCGTAGGGTCGACGACATAGCTCCTCCTTAATGACAGGGTTGGATCCCCTGATTTTCCTCAGGGTTAGTATTAAAGATAACACAAACAAAATGTAACGCTTTGATAACAACTCAAATTGATAAAAGTGGAGGGCTACAAAAGGGGCAACTGAAGTATCTGGCGAGGAGAAAGGTTTAAGCGGTCAAGGTTAATACGGTGATAAGCATGGCTCATCACGATTGCCCGGAATAAAATATTTGCAGTACAAGACAACGAACTAATAATAATTATAAAATTCGTATCAATTATTGTTTCTGTTCATCATCATCCGCAAACAGATCGATAAACGCCCGTTGTTCAGGAGAGAGTTTCCAGGTCGCTGGAATATTCGGCTTATTCTCTGCGCTGCGTTGACTCTCTTGTTCAGGGTCATCCGGATATGGCATCACGGTGGAGCGTTGTTCCAGTGTGGACATGACCTACCCCCACACATTCCAGGCCACGAGCGCGACAATAACCCAGAACACGGCAGAGCCAAGAAACACAGCGAACCAGGCTTTACGTTTCATCACGGGATCCCGGCGTGCTGGCTGGTTTCCTGAAGGCATCGCTAACCTCATACTATCGAAATCACTTATCATTTAAGCACCAAACAATCGGTACAATTAATCATCAGATAGGAGGAATCCTAATAAAAAAGGTCAAAAAAAGCCAGATAATTTTCATACTCGACCTGATAAATAAATTAATTATTTGATCGGTTATAAATATTTGAGAGGGATTTTTGGCGACCTTACTAATTTGAAACTACTTTAGCAAGTGTTTACCATAAACAATATATGGTTAATATATAGAGGAAAAATATTGAATAGATTCAGACTCTGCCGTCGGTATCGCTTTATGTTTGAGGATACCGACGAGGTAACAGCCGTTATTATTTCTCAGGCAATTTAATATCTTTAAACATGGCTTCAATATCGTCGTTGGAACGTAGCGCCACCGCTGTATCCACCACATCACGCGTCAGATGCGGCGCGAAACGTTGAATAAAATCATACATGTAACTGCGTAAAAAAGTGCTGCGACGAAAACCAATCTTGGTGGTGCTATGGCTGAAGATATCATGGGCATCAACGCGCACCAGGTCAGGGTCGGAGACAGGATCAACCGCCATACTGGCAATTACCCCCACGCCGAGGCCCAGGCGTACATAGGTCTTAATGACATCGGCATCGGTCGCGGTAAAAACTATACGCGGCTCCAGACCCGCACGATTGAACGCGGTGTCCAGTTCCGAACGTCCGGTAAATCCGAACGTGTAGGTCACCAGTGGATACTGCGCCAGTTCTTCAATGGATACGGCGGATTTGCCCGCCAACGGATGGTCCGGCGTAACGACAATCGAACGGTTCCAGTGGTAGCAAGGCAGCATCACCAGATCGTCATACAGGTGCAGGGCTTCCGTCGCGATAGCAAAATCTGCATTCCCTTTCGAGACGGCTTCGGCGATTTGCGTCGGCGACCCCTGGTGCATATGCAATGAGACGCGAGGATAACGCTCAATAAAGCCTTTAATGACGTTCGGCAAAGCGTAACGCGCCTGAGTGTGCGTGGTGGCGATATACAGTGAGCCTTTGTCCGGCCAGGTATGTTCGCCAGCAACGGACTTAATGGCGTCCACCTTCGACAAAACTTCTCGCGCGATTCGAATGACTTCCTGCCCCGCTGGCGTAACCTGGGTCAGGTGCTTACCGCTACGGGCAAAAATCTGGATGCCAAGTTCATCTTCCAGCATACGAACTTGCTTACTGATACCTGGCTGCGAGGTATAAAGCCCTTCCGCCGTTGAGGAGACATTAAGGTTGTGGTTCACCACCTCAACAATGTAGCGAAGCTGCTGTAATTTCATGTTAAGCCATCCCGATTTGCGCCATCAAATCATCGTTTCAGAGCAGGCTTGTTGGCGCTGCTAATACGATTTAATAATAAAAAGTGTGTTAACTATAACCACTATATCATTTCTATGTGAGCTGTATAGGGATGACAAAAAATAATACGCCAGAAACAAAAAGGGCCGCTTACGCGACCCTTTGAGGAGAAATTCAGCCGGAATGCTGTTATTTCTTCCCTTCTACCCATTTACCGTCAACGAAGAACGCGGACCAGCCGGTCGCCTTACCGTCTTTCTCCGCAGCAACGTATTGCTGCTTGGTTTTACGGCTGAAACGAACCATCGACTTGTTGCCGTCCGGGTCAGTCTGCGGCGCATCTGCCAGATAGCGCAGTTTTTCCGGCAGACGATCGCGGAAGCGGTACAACTCTTCAACCAGCGGCGCACGTGTCTCACGTGATTTCGGGAACGTATTTGCCGCCAGGAAGATACCTGCAGCACCATCACGTAACACGAAATACGCATCAGATTTTTCACACGGCAGTTCTGGCAACGGAACCGGATCCTCTTTCGGTGGAGCAACTTCACCGTTACGCAGGATCTTACGGGTATTTTTGCACTCGTCGTTGGTACACGCCATGTACTTGCCGAAACGTCCCATTTTCAGGTGCATTTCAGAGCCACATTTCTCGCACTCAACGATAGGACCGTCATAACCCTTGATGCGGAATTCGCCTTCTTCGATCTCATAGCCGTCGCAGGTAGGGTTATTACCACATACGTGCAGTTTGCGCTTAGGATCGATAAGGTAGCTGTCCATCGCCGTGCCGCACTTCTGGCAGCGACGTTTGGCGCGCAGAGCGTTGGTTTCCGCATCGTCGCCTTCCAGCACGTTCAGCACTTCGTTTTCCGGCACCAGGTTAATGGTGGTTTTGCAACGCTCTTTCGGGGAAAGCGCATAGCCAGAACACCCCAGGAAAACACCGGTGCTGGCGGTACGAATACCCATCTTGCGTCCGCAGGTTGGGCAATCAATGCTGGTCAGCACCATCTGGTTCGGACGCATACCGCCCTCTTCAGGATCTTTCTCGGCTTTATCCAGTTGCTGAGTAAAATCAGTGAAGAAGTTGTCGAGTACGCCCTTCCATTCGGCTTCGTGATTTGCCACCTGGTCGAGACTGTCTTCCATCTGCGCGGTAAAGTCGTAGTTCATCAGTTCGCGGAAGTTTTCTTCCAGACGATCGGTGACGATTTCACCCATTTTTTCAGCGTAGAAGCGACGGTTCTCAACGCGAACATAACCGCGATCCTGAATGGTAGAAATGATCGACGCATACGTGGATGGACGACCAATACCACGTTTTTCAAGCTCTTTAACCAGCGAAGCTTCACTGAAGCGCGCAGGCGGTTTGGTAAAGTGCTGCGCAGGTGTTAGTTCGATGAGCGTCAACGTATCGCCTTTATCCACCGCAGGTAAAATGCGGTCTTCATCGCCCTTACGCAGCGCAGGCATCACTTTCGTCCAGCCATCGAAGCGCAGAATACGACCACGCGCCTTCAGACGGAAATCACCCGCGCCCACCGTCAGCGTGGTGGAATCATATTTAGCAGGCGTCATCTGACAGGCAACAAACTGGCGCCAGATCAGCTGATACAGTTTTTGCGCATCGGCTTCCATATCTTTCAGCGATTCCGCCTGAACGGCGACATCGGAAGGACGGATAGCTTCGTGCGCTTCCTGCGAGTTCTCTTTGCTGGCGTACTGGTTCGCGCTCTCCGGCAGATACTTTTTGCCGAAATTATCGCTGATGTAATCGCGAACCATGTTCACCGCATCCTGGCTCAGGTTGGTTGAGTCAGTACGCATATAAGTGATGTAGCCCGCTTCATACAAGCGCTGCGCCATCATCATGGTTTTCTTCACGCCGAAGCCCAGACGCGTGCTGGCGGCCTGCTGTAGCGTGGAGGTGATGAACGGCGCACCCGGCTTGCTGCTGGTCGGCTTATCTTCACGTTCCAGAACGCTGTAGCGCGCTTTTTCCAACAGGCTAACGGCGGCAAGCGTTTGTTCCCGGTTGACCGGACGGAACGGTTTATCATTCTGATGCGTCACCTCAAGCGGTAACGCGTCGCCGCCTGGCGTGGTCGTGTTAGCATCAATTTCCCAGAACTCTTCTGGAACGAATGCTTTGATTTCGCGTTCACGCTCAACCACCAGACGCACGGCAACCGACTGTACGCGGCCTGCTGACAGGCCTCGCGCAATTTTTTTCCACAGCAGCGGCGACACCATATAGCCCACAACACGGTCCATAAAGCGGCGCGCCTGTTGCGCATTGACGCGGTCGATGTTCAGTTCGCCCGGTTTTTCAAACGCCTGACGAATAGCGTTTTTGGTAATTTCGTTAAACACCACGCGACTGTAGCGGGTGTCGTCGCCGCCGATCACTTCCCGCAGGTGCCACGCAATGGCTTCCCCTTCGCGGTCAAGGTCGGTTGCGAGATAGATGTGGTCGGCTTTTTCAGCCAGTTGCTTCAGTTCAGAAACAACTTTTTCTTTACCGGGCAGCACTTCATAGCGCGCATCCCAGTTGTGCCACGGGTCAACACCCATACGATTGACGAGAGCGCCACGTTCATCCTTTTTGGGCTTTTTAGCCGTTTTGGTGGAGGTTGAGTCGGCGCTCTTTTTAGTTGCTGAGCCACTGGTCGGCAAATCACGGATATGACCGACGCTGGATTTCACCACGTAGTCATTACCCAGATACTTGTTGATCGTTTTGGCTTTTGCCGGGGACTCAACGATGACAAGAGCTTTACCCATATTCACCTTTACCTAATTTGATTCTTCCAGAATGCGTCGCACGTTGATTCACCTTCCACTGGCGACGAGACATCGATATGGTCTCTGCGTCGGCGGATATCAACCCTTAAACTGATTCGCGCTTGTAATGTAACTCTCATGTAACTGAGTTAACAGGCTTTTTCGCTCACAAACGCTATAGCACGACGGAGTATTGGTCGAATGTCAAGCAAATCTGTTGCCAGATTGACGAAAGCGTCACACTGTACCTGATAAAATGCGTTACGCAACTTTATTAGCATGCAAAAACAAATCTCGCCACTTGCAACACTGTCGTAAGACCTTCATTTAAGTCAGGGAATATTTGCCCATAAGCCGGGCTCGGCGTAGACTAATGTCCTTGTTTAAGGAGTAAATAATGCATAAAGACACTCAACCCATCGATCGCGAAACACTGCTGATTGAAGCCAACAAAATCATTCGTGAGCATGAGGACACGCTGGCGGGGATTGTCGCCACCGGCGTAACGCAGCGAAATGGCGTGCTGGTTTTCAGCGGAGATTACTTTTTAGACGAACAAGGGCTACCGACGCCCAAAAGTACGGCGGTGTTTAATATGTTTAAACATCTGGCGCACGTACTTTCTGAAAAGTATCACTTGATCGATTAACACGAGAAATGATTTGCCGGATGACGGCTGCGCCTCATCCGGCAATTACAATTTTACATCAACGGTTTTTGCCCCCGCTGCCACCAGCGCATCAGTAAACGATCGGCGCTCTCGGCGGCACTGCCGGTAAAACGGTCCATCAGTTTTTTACGCTGCAGATAACGTACGTTCAATACGTCACGACCGTCCATCAGTCCGAGGATCACCTCATCACTGGTATTGATCTCATCCACCAGCCCGTTGGCCAGCGCCTGTTGACCAAACCAGTGTTCACCCGTGGCAACCTGCTCAATGTCCAGAGCCGGACGCATGCGCTGTACAAAATCTTTAAACAGATGATGGGTTTCGTTCAGGTCTTCGCGGAATTTCTGCCGCCCTTCTTCCGTGTTTTCACCAAGTAAGGTCAGCGTACGCTTGTACTGTCCGGCGGTGTGCAGTTCGATATCAATATCTTTCCCTTTCAGGAAGCGGTGAAAGTTCGGGATCTGTGCCACAACGCCAATAGAGCCGACAATAGCAAACGGCGCCGAGACAATTTTATCCGCCACGCAAGCCATCATATATCCGCCGCTCGCAGCGACTTTATCTACCGTAACGGTCAGCGGGATCTGCTTATCGCGCAGACGTTGTAACTGGGACGCGGCCAGGCCATAGCCGTGTACTACGCCGCCCGGACTTTCCAGACGAACTACAACCTGATCCTGGGGTTTAACGACCGCCAGCACTGCCGTCACCTCTTCGCGTAATGCGCTGACCTCATGGGCATCCATACTGCCTTTAAAATCAAGTACCCATACCCGTGGTTTATCAGATGACGTACTGTCTCCCAGTTTCGCTTTTGCCTTAGCGGCCTTCGCCTCAAGCTTGTGTTTCTTTTTCTGCGCCTTATGCCAGAATTTTTGCTGATGTCCATCCAATAAGGCCAGCGACAGGTCTTCTTTCATCTCTTTATATTGATCGCTGAGATTAATAACCCGCAATTCCCCACGCTGACGTTTGCGTTGTGTCGCGTTTACGATCAGCATAACTACCACCGCAATAGCCACCACGACAGTGACAATTTTTGCCAAAAACAACCCATATTCAGACAACAATTCCACGTGACCCACCTTGGTTAAACAACGCTACTTTCGCTCAGTGTACAACAGCCTTGTTAACCCGTCTTGCTTCATCCATTCAGTAAAAAGCATGACAACGCGTTCATTTTGCGGTGTTATTGCCTTTGGCTGATTGAAAAAGAACAGGGTTTAAGGCATAAAGCCCAAAAGTTATCGCGAACGAGATGGCCAGGACGTCGCCGAGGAGTAGCCGTGCATTATCAACCGAAACAAGATCTTCTACAGGACCGCATTATTCTGGTCACCGGTGCCAGCGATGGTATCGGGCGTGAAGCCGCACAGACCTACGCGCGTTACGGCGCGACCGTTATTCTGTTAGGGCGTAACGAAGAAAAACTGCGTCAGGTTGCCCGCTCCATCGCCGAAGAAAAAGGTACGCAACCACACTGGTTCACGCTGGATCTGCTCACCTGTACGTCTGACGAATGCCACCAGCTCGCACAGCGCATTGCCGCGCATTTCCCGCGTCTGGATGGCGTACTGCATAATGCCGGATTGCTCGGTGACATTTGCCCGATGAGCGAGCAAAACCCGCAGGTATGGCAGGACGTGATGCAGGTAAACGTGAACGCCACCTTTATGCTGACTCAGGCATTGCTGCCGTTGTTGCTCAAATCAGATGCCGGATCGCTGGTCTTTACCTCCTCCAGCGTCGGTCGCCAGGGGCGCGCCAACTGGGGGGCATACGCCACCTCCAAATTTGCTACCGAAGGAATGATGCAGGTTCTGGCTGATGAATATCAGAACCGCCACCTGCGCGTAAACTGTATCAATCCTGGTGGAACGCGTACCGGCATGCGAGCCAGCGCGTTCCCGACGGAAGATCCGCAAAAATTGAAAACCCCCGCCGATATTATGCCGCTCTACCTGTGGCTGATGGGCGATGACAGCCGCCGTAAAACCGGTATGACTTTCGATGCCCAGCCGGGCCGTAAACCAGGAATCGCCCAATGAGTGAAGAACGCTATCAGCAGCGCCAGCAGCGCGTAAAAGACCGGGTTGACGCCCGTGTTGCCGCCGCCATAGACGAGCGAGGGATTATTATTGTGTTCACCGGAAATGGTAAGGGTAAAACCACCGCCGCGTTCGGTACCGCCACGCGCGCAGTAGGCCACGGTAAAAAAGTCGGCGTAGTGCAATTTATTAAGGGGACGTGGCCAAACGGTGAACGTAACTTACTCGAACCCCACGGCGTTGAGTTTCAGGTCATGGCGACAGGATTTACCTGGGAAACGCAGAACCGCGAGTCCGACACCGCAGCCTGCATGGCCGTATGGGAACACGGCAAGCGGATGCTGGCCGACGCAGAGCTGGATATGGTGATACTGGACGAGCTGACCTACATGGTTGCATACGACTATCTGCCGCTCGACGAGGTCATCAATGCCCTAAACGCGCGCCCTGCCCATCAAACGGTCATTATCACCGGTCGTGGATGTCATCGCGATATTCTGGAGTTAGCGGATACGGTCAGCGAGCTGCGACCGGTTAAGCACGCCTTTGAAGCGGGTGTGAAAGCCCAGATGGGGATCGATTACTGACAGTAGGCCGGATAAGGCGCTTACGCCGCATCCGGCTCCACGCTAACGCCTGATGGCGCGTTGCTTATCAGGCCTACTCATGATTAACCGTTGTTGCTGCGACCGCCCGGACGACGGCTGCCGCCAACCTGAGAGTGGCGCTTCACCGCACGGCGGATCTGGTTTGCCTTCATACGGCGACGATCTTTCTCGACGGCAACTTTAGAGGTGGTTTCCGGCTTCAGTTCCACCAGTTCACGCAAATAGTTGGTCTGCGCGAGGTCAAGTTCCGTCCAGCCGCCACGCGGCAGGCCCTTCGGCAGTGGGATATCACCGTAACGTACACGGATAAGACGACTTACCTGCACGCCCACGGCTTCCCACAGGCGACGGACTTCACGGTTACGCCCTTCGGTCAACGTGACGTTATACCACTGGTTGATCCCTTCACCGCCGCTGAACTTGATCGTTTTAAATGCGGCCGGACCATCTTCCAGCTGCACGCCACGACTCAGATCGCGCAGTTTTGCGTCATCAACCTGACCAAACACACGCACCGCATATTCACGTTCAACTTCGCGGCTTGGGTGCATCAGACGGTTCGCCAGTTCGCCATCGGTGGTAAACAGCAGTAAACCACAGGTATTCACGTCCAGACGTCCCACGGCAATCCAGCGCGCATCGCGCAGTTTTGGCAGACGATCAAACACGGTCGGACGACCTTCCGGGTCGTTACGGGTACACAGTTCACCTTCTGGCTTGTAATAAGCCAGAACACGGCAGATTTGCTCCGCAGATTCTTTCACCGAAATCAGATGACCGTCGATACGGATTTTCAGACCCGGCGTAACTTCAACGCGATCGCCGAGCGTGGCAATTTTGCCATCAACGCTCACGCGACCCGCGGCAATTATGGATTCAATTTCACGGCGAGAACCGTGGCCAGCGCGCGCCAGCACTTTTTGTAACTTTTCGCTCATAGAGCTTCCTTTAGATGTCGCCTTCACAGGCGTCGAACAGGAGAATCAACGGCGCCAGTCAGCGCCATTTTAAGGCCGCGTAGTATAGCGGTTCGCGCCCTTATAAGAAAGGTTTAACGTCGCCGACGCCTTCGCGCAATACCACCGGGGAATCATCGGTTAAATCAATGACCGTGGTTGGCTGCTGACCGAGATATCCACCGTGGATAATCAAATCCACCACTTTCTCCAGACGATCTTTGATTTCTTCCGGATCTGACTCGGTAAATTCGCTGCCCGGCAGCATCAGTGATGTAGAGAGCATAGGCTCGCCCAGCGCTTCCAGCAGCGCCAGCGCAATCGGATTCGAGGGTACACGCAAACCAATGGTCTTACGTTTTTCCTGCAACAGTCGACGTGGTACTTCTTTCGTCCCCTTCAGGATGAACGTGTAGTTGCCCGGCGTGTTGTTTTTAATTAAACGGAAGGCCACGTTGTCGACAAACGAATAGGTCGACAGTTCGGACAGGTCACGACACATCAGCGTAAAGTTGTGCCCGTCCGGCAGGTGACGGATGCGACAAATGCGCTCCATTGCGCCTTTATCTTCAATTTTGCAACCCAACGCATAGCCGGAATCAGTTGGATAGACGATCACCCCTCCTTTACGCACGATTTCAACGGCCTGATTGATCAGTCGCTGCTGTGGGTTTTCGGGATGAATATAAAAAAACTGGCTCATACTTTCCTCTCTGTGGTCTCGGGCTGTTCCCAAAGTTGCCAGACGCCTTCTACGCCTGCGGGCAACCAGAGTTTACGACCCAGCTCAATCCATGGGCAGGGTAGATGAAAATCAGACCCTTGCGATGCCCACAGTTGATGCTGACGCGCAAGCGTCGCCAGATGGGTGCGTTCATTGGGAGACTGCTGGCACTGTGCCACTTCCATCGCGTCGCCGTGATGTTCAGCAAAATGCGCAACCAGTCTTTTCAGCCACTTAGCGCTAAGATCGTACCGCCCAGGATGAGCCAGAACTGCCTTACCGCCAGAATGATGAATGACATCAATAGCTTGTTCTATTGTACACCACTGTGGCGGAACGTAACCGGTTTTCCCACGAGCAAGATATTTTTTAAAGACATCCGCCATGGTTGTGGCTTTTCCGCACTCCACCAGGAAACGCGCGAAATGCCCCCGAGTGATCGCCCCGCCATCAGCCAGGCGTAATGCCCCTTCCCACGCGCCGGGAATATGCGCTTTGTCGAGTCGTTCAGCAATCAGGCGCGCGCGCTGCTGACGACGTTCCGTTTGCTGCGCCAGAAATTCGCACATCATTGGATGGGCGATATCAATGTTCAGACCCACGATATGGATCTCATGGTTTTCCCAGACTGTTGATATCTCGACGCCAGGGATCAAATTTAACGCTAAACCCGCACGTGAAATTTCTTCTCTTGCCGCCGCAATACCCGCCGTGGTGTCATGATCGGTGATCGCCAGTGTACCGACTCGCATCTCTACCGCACGGTGTACTAAGGCTTCTGGCGTTAATCGCCCATCGGAGGCTGTAGTATGACTGTGCAGGTCATAAATCACTGCGTAATTCGTGTCGCTCAATGCGGCTCCCGTTTCACTAAATGTCTTAACCCGCCCATCATAGCGGTTTAGACAAATATACTGAAATCAGCTGTTGACTTTATTCCATTGAACTAGTTAACTAGTACGCAAGTTCACATGAAGAAGGTATCTGAGATGAAAGCAACATTGGTTCTGCACGGTTGGTGGCGCACTTCCTGATTTCGGGCAGTGTCTTACGTCTGCAATATGCAACCAGATACCCGGCCCGCCAAATGAGCGGGCTTTTTTTTGAACAAAATTAATGAGAATAACGATGCAAACACAAAAACCGACACTCGAACTGCTTGCCTGCGATGCCGCCTACCGTGAAAATCCGACGGCGCTGTTTCATCAGGTGTGTGGCGCACGTCCGGCAACGCTGCTGCTGGAATCTGCCGATATCGACAGCAAAGACGATCTGAAGAGCTTGCTGCTGGTCGACAGTGCATTACGCATTACCGCCATCGGTGACACTGTCACCATTCAGGCATTATCCGCTAACGGCGCATCGCTGCTGCCGCTGCTGGATGCTGCCCTGCCAGCGGGTGTTGAGAACAAACAACAGCCGAATGGTCGCCATCTGCGATTCCCTGCCGTTAGCCCGCTGCTGGATGAAGACGCCCGCTTATGTTCCCTTTCCGTATTTGATGCCTTCCGTTTATTGCAGGAGCTGGTTAATGTTCCTGCGCAAGAACGTGAAGCGATGTTCTTCGGCGGTCTGTTTTCCTACGACCTGGTTGCCGGTTTTGAAGATTTACCTCAGCTTGAAGCGGGCAACCGTTGCCCTGACTACTGCTTCTATCTGGCAGAAACGCTCATGGTCATCGACCATCAGAAGAAAAGCACCCGCATTCAGGCCAGCATATTTACCCCCAGCGATGCAGAAAAACAGCGTCTTAATGCCCGTCTGGCGCAACTGAGCCAGCAGCTTACCGAACCTGCGCCGCCGCTGCCCGTTACTGAAGTTCCGCACATGCGCTGCGAATGCAATCAGAGCGATGAAGAGTTTGCCGCCGTAGTTCGTGGTATGCAAAAGGCCATTCGCGCTGGCGAAATTTTCCAGGTGGTTCCATCCCGTCGTTTCTCGCTGCCCTGCCCGTCACCGCTGGCGGCCTACTATGTGCTGAAGAAAAGTAACCCCAGCCCGTACATGTTTTTTATGCAGGACAACGATTTCACACTGTTCGGCGCCTCTCCGGAAAGCTCGCTGAAATACGATGCCACCAGCCGGCAGATTGAAATCTATCCGATTGCCGGGACCCGCCCACGCGGTCGTCGTGTGGACGGGTCACTGGACCGCGATCTCGACAGCCGTATTGAGCTGGAGATGCGTACCGATCATAAAGAGCTTTCCGAGCACCTGATGCTGGTAGACCTTGCGCGTAACGACCTGGCGCGCATCTGTACGCCCGGCAGCCGCTACGTTGCTGACCTCACCAAAGTGGATCGTTATTCCTTCGTTATGCACCTGGTTTCCCGCGTAGTCGGCGAGCTGCGTAGCGATCTGGATGTGCTGCATGCTTACCGAGCCTGTATGAACATGGGTACGCTAAGCGGAGCGCCGAAAGTTCGCGCCATGCAGCTTATCGCCGAGGCCGAGGGCCGTCGTCGCGGCAGCTATGGCGGCGCAGTAGGTTACTTCACGGCCCATGGCGATCTGGATACCTGTATTGTGATTCGTTCCGCCCTCGTGGAAGACGGTATTGCCACCGTACAGGCTGGCGCCGGAATTGTTCTGGATTCCGTTGGGCAGTCAGAAGCCGATGAAACCCGTAATAAAGCGCGTGCGGTTCTGCGTGCTATCGCCACCGCACACCACGCACAGGAGACCTTCTAATGGCTGACATTCTGCTGCTCGATAATATCGACTCTTTTACCTATAACCTGGCAGATCAGCTGCGTACTAACGGTCATAACGTGGTGATTTACCGCAACCATATTCCGGCCCAGACATTAATAGACCGCTTAGCGACCATGAAAAATCCGGTGCTGATGCTCTCTCCAGGTCCAGGTGCGCCAAGCGAAGCGGGCTGCATGCCGGAGCTGTTAACCCGCCTGCGCGGCAAGCTGCCGATCATCGGTATTTGTCTGGGGCATCAGGCCATTGTCGAGGCCTATGGTGGATACGTGGGACAGGCGGGGGAAATCCTGCACGGCAAAGCGTCCAGCATTGAACACGACGGTCAGGCAATGTTCGCCGGTCTGGCAAATCCGCTGCCGGTGGCGCGTTATCACTCGCTGGTTGGCAGCAACGTTCCGGCCGGATTGACCATCAACGCCCACTTTAACGGCATGGTGATGGCGGTACGTCACGATACCGATCGCGTATGTGGCTTCCAGTTCCATCCAGAATCCATTCTGACCACCCAGGGCGCACGTCTGCTGGAGCAAACGCTGGCCTGGGCGCAACAGAAACTCGAACAGACTAATACGCTGCAACCTATTCTGGAGAAACTGTATCAGGCCCAGACGCTGTCTCAGCAGGAAAGCCACCAGCTTTTCTCCGCCGTGGTACGCGGTGAACTGAAGCCGGAACAACTGGCTGCGGCGCTGGTGAGCATGAAAATTCGTGGCGAGCACCCGAATGAAATTGCCGGTGCGGCAACCGCGCTGCTGGAAAACGCCGCCCCGTTCCCGCGGCCTGATTATCTGTTTGCCGATATTGTCGGTACCGGCGGTGATGGCAGCAACAGTATCAATATTTCCACCGCCAGCGCCTTTGTGGCGGCCGCTTGCGGACTGAAAGTCGCCAAACACGGCAACCGCAGCGTCTCCAGCAAGTCGGGCTCTTCGGATCTGTTAGCGGCTTTTGGCATCAATCTGGATATGAACGCCGATAAATCCCGTCAGGCACTTGACGACCTCGGTGTGTGTTTCTTGTTTGCGCCGAAATACCACACCGGTTTTCGCCATGCTATGCCAGTACGCCAACAGTTGAAAACCCGTACGCTGTTTAACGTCCTCGGCCCGTTGATTAACCCGGCACATCCGCCGCTGGCGCTGATCGGCGTTTACAGTCCGGAACTGGTGCTGCCAATTGCCGAAACGCTGCGCGTGTTGGGGTATCAGCGGGCAGCCGTGGTGCACAGCGGCGGCATGGATGAAGTTTCGCTGCATGCACCGACCATTGTGGCGGAGCTGCATGATGGCGAAATCAAGAGCTATCAACTGACGGCAGAAGACTTTGGCCTGACGCCTTACCACCAGGAACAGCTGGCTGGCGGCACGCCGGAAGAAAACCGTGACATTCTTAGTCGCTTGTTACAAGGTAAAGGTGAAGCCGCTCATGAAGCTGCTGTTGCCGCGAATGTCGCCATGTTAATGCGCCTGCACGGTGAAGAAGATTTAAAAGCCAATGCGCAAACCGTGATTAATGTACTGCGCAGCGGCGCGGCCTATGACCGTGTCACTGCACTGGCAGCAAGAGGGTAAATGATGCAAACCGTTTTAGCGAAAATTGTCGCAGACAAGGCGATTTGGGTAGAAGCCCGCAAACAGCAACAACCGCTGGCCAGCTTTCAGAATGATGTTCAACCCAGCTCTCGTGATTTCTACGATGCGCTGCAAGGTGCACGCACCGCCTTTATTCTGGAGTGCAAAAAAGCGTCTCCGTCAAAAGGCGTGATCCGTGATGACTTCGACCCGGCACAGATTGCGGGCGTATATAAACAATATGCTTCTGCGATTTCCGTACTGACCGATGAGAAATATTTTCAGGGGAGCTTTGATTTCCTGCCCATCGTCAGCCGCATCGCACCGCAGCCGATTCTGTGTAAGGACTTTATTATCGATCCTTACCAGATTTACCTGGCGCGCTTCTATCAGGCGGACGCCTGTCTGCTGATGCTGTCGGTGCTTGATGATGAGCAATATCGTCAACTCGCCGCCGTCGCCCACAGTTTGAAAATGGGCGTACTGACCGAAGTCAGTAACGATGAAGAGCTGGAGCGAGCTATCGCACTGGGCGCCAAAGTCGTCGGTATCAACAACCGTGATTTACGCGACCTGTCGATTGATCTGAATCGCACCCGCCAACTTGCGCCGCGACTGGGTCATGGCGTAACCGTCATCAGCGAGTCCGGTATCAATACCTATGGTCAAGTGCGAGAACTCAGCCACTTCGCCAACGGTTTTCTGATTGGCTCTGCGTTGATGTCGCATGATGATCTGCATGCTGCCGTGCGTCGCGTTCTGCTCGGCGAAAATAAAGTCTGCGGTTTAACCCGGCCTCAGGATGCAAACGCGGCATACGAAGCGGGTGCCATATACGGCGGGTTGATTTTTGTGTCCACATCGCCACGCGCGGTCAGCGTTGAACACGCGCGCGAGGTCATGACCGGCGCACCGCTGCAATATGTCGGGGTGTTTCGCAACGCAGAGATCACCGACGTGCGCGAAACAGCGGCGGCTCTGGGGCTAACAGCCGTGCAATTGCATGGTAGCGAAGACCAGGCCTATGTTGACGCCCTGCGCGACGCGCTCCCCGAACAGGTGCAAATCTGGAAGGCGTTAAGCGTCAGTGAAACGTTGCCAGCCCGTGATTATCAGCACGTCGATAAATACATATTCGACAATGGCCAGGGAGGCAGCGGTCAACGCTTCGACTGGTCACTTTTAGGCGGACAATCGCTGGATAACGTTTTACTGGCTGGCGGACTCGGCGCTGATAACTGCGTTGACGCGGCAAAAACCGGCTGTGCCGGTCTCGATTTCAATTCTGGCGTAGAGTCACAGCCGGGCATCAAGGATGCACGTCTTTTGGCTTCGGTCTTTCAGACGCTGCGCGCATATTAAGGAAAAGGACATGACAACATTACTCAATCCGTATTTTGGTGAATTTGGCGGTATGTATGTGCCACAGATTCTGATGCCTGCCCTGCGCCAGCTGGAAGAAGCTTTTGTCAGCGCGCAAAAGGATCCTGAATTTCAGGCGCAGTTTACAGACCTGCTGAAAAACTATGCTGGTCGTCCAACTGCCCTGACCAAATGCCAGAACATTACTCAAGGCACCAACACTACGCTGTATCTCAAACGTGAAGATTTGCTGCACGGCGGCGCGCACAAAACCAACCAGGTATTGGGCCAGGCTTTGTTGGCGAAGCGTATGGGGAAAACGGAGATCATCGCCGAAACCGGCGCGGGCCAGCACGGTGTTGCATCAGCTCTCGCCAGCGCACTGCTGGGGCTGAAATGCCGTATTTATATGGGTGCAAAAGACGTTGAACGCCAGTCGCCAAACGTTTTCCGTATGCGTCTGATGGGGGCTGAAGTTATCCCGGTTCACAGCGGTTCTGCAACGCTGAAAGATGCCTGTAACGAAGCGCTGCGCGACTGGTCTGGCAGCTACGATACCGCGCACTATATGCTCGGTACGGCGGCAGGTCCACATCCCTTCCCGACCATTGTTCGTGAATTTCAGCGCATGATCGGCGAGGAAACTAAAGCGCAGATCCTTGAAAAAGAAGGTCGCCTGCCGGACGCGGTTATCGCCTGCGTGGGCGGCGGTTCTAACGCCATCGGTATGTTCGCGGACTTTATTAATGAAACCAGCGTCGGTCTGATTGGCGTCGAGCCTGGCGGCCATGGGATTGAATCAGGGGAACATGGCGCACCGTTGAAGCATGGTCGTGTCGGGATTTACTTCGGCATGAAGTCCCCGATGATGCAGACCGAAGAAGGACAGATTGAAGAGTCTTACTCTATTTCCGCGGGGCTGGATTTCCCGTCTGTCGGGCCGCAGCATGCGTATCTGAACAGCATTGGTCGCGCCGATTATGTTTCGATCACCGACGACGAAGCGCTTGAGGCCTTCAAAACGCTGTGTCTGCACGAGGGGATTATTCCGGCGCTGGAGTCCTCCCATGCCCTGGCACACGCATTGAAAATGATGCGTGAAAACCCGGAAAAAGAGCAGTTACTGGTGGTTAATCTCTCCGGTCGCGGCGACAAAGACATTTTCACCGTACACGATATTCTGAAAGCGCGAGGGGAAATCTGATGGAACGTTACGAAAACCTGTTTGCACAGCTGAAGGACCGCAAAGAAGGTGCTTTTGTCCCCTTCGTAACCCTGGGCGATCCGTCTGTTGAGCAGTCACTGAAAATCATTGATACGCTGATTGAAGCCGGTGCCGATGCCCTTGAGCTCGGTATTCCGTTCTCCGATCCGCTGGCTGACGGTCCAACCATTCAGGAAGCCACCTTGCGTGCGTTTGCCGCCGGCGTCACGCCGTCGCAATGCTTTGAAATGCTGGCGCTGATTCGCCAGAAGCACCCTACGATTCCCATTGGCTTGCTGATGTATGCCAACCTGGTGTTTAGCAAGGGCATTGACGAGTTTTACGCCCAGTGTGAAAAAGTTGGCGTGGATTCCGTGTTAGTAGCCGATGTTCCCGTTGAAGAGTCCGCGCCATTCAGAGCTGCGGCGCTCCGCCACAACATTGCGCCAATTTTTATCTGCCCACCGAACGCTGATGAAGAACTGCTGCGCCAGATAGCCTCTCATGGCCGCGGCTATACCTATTTGCTTTCGCGTGCGGGCGTGACCGGTGCAGAAAATCGAGCGGCATTACCGCTGCATCACCTGGTCGAAAAGTTGAAAGCATATGATGCTCCGCCTTCTTTACAGGGGTTTGGTATCTCTGCACCTGAACAGGTAACCGGCGCGATTGACGCTGGCGCTGCTGGCGCTATTTCCGGCTCGGCAATAGTGAAAATCATTGAGAAAAATGTTGCGGCACCGGAACAGATGCTGGCTGAGCTGAAAGCTTTTGTCAGCGCGATGAAAGCCGCCACCCGGCAGTAAGCTAAACCAACCGCCAGAGACTTCTGGCGGTTTTACGCTTCTTTCGTGTGCTTCATTTTATACATGGCGCTATCTGCATTCTGAATAGCCACATCCAGTTCACCGTTCACCTCTGCAATCCCCCACGATACTGACAATGGCACGGTATGACCGTCCACTACAAACACATGGCTGGTCACCTGCCCGCTGATACGTTGAGCAATTGCGATGGCATCAGTTGCCTGCGAGCGAAACAGCAGGATCATAAATTCATCCCCGCCGGTACGAATCACAATATCGTGGCTGGTGCGGGTGTTTGATAACATCCTGTTGGCGATAATTTGCAGCGCACGATCGCCTGCCGCGTGACCCCAGGTATCATTGACGGCCTTGAACTTATTGCAGTCCAGTAGCACCACCGAACAGTGGGATAAATCACGGCGCTTGATGATGTCGAGTATTCGGCGATTAAAGCAACCGGTCAGGGTGTCTATATAAACCTTCAGGTCGCTTTCGTTTAGCCATGATTTTAGCGAGAAACTAATCATGATGAAAAAGAACGGCGCCAGCAGGATCACGATCCCGGCATGGGTATCGCGCGTCATAAAACGGCCTAATGAAAGCGAATAGTGCAGCGCATATTTCTCCGAAAAATTGCGCACTAAAAAACGGGATTGACCTGTACATTTACCGGATAAACAGAGACTTTCATTGTTGGTCAAATTTACCAATTCCACATTCAGCTCTGGTGGGAGCTGGTAGTCAAATGCTTGAGCCAACGCTTCCTGCAATTCGGGCTTTGAATGGTCATAAACCAGATAGGCCACGATTTGGTCTGATATCTCTTTGCCAGACAGATCGTAGATATAGCTCACCACGCTGTAAGCTTTTTCACCGGTAATTTTATCGGTATAGAAGTTCGTTGAACTAAGGGCTTTGTTTTTGACGTTTTTTTGCAACAGTCGGGTATAGAAATCGACCGGCGGATAGAAAAAGTTGGTGAGATCCCGCGCCATTTCAGAATTTGAGAAACTGAAGTTGCGCGAATCGGAAGCCATAAACCAGTAAAAATAATCTGAATTTTTGGCGATAATATAACGATGTGCATCGAAGCTGCCCGGATTTAGCTCATTAACCATACCGCGAATAAACTCCGCCGCCGTATACATACACAGCGCGTTGTGGCTGGCTTGCTGGGCAATAATTGTCCCCGTTACCGAATGCAGACGCTTTGGGTCGGCGTTAATTCCCCATTCAATCTCATTGCGGGGAACAAATTGTGAAATATCGCCACATTGCTCACCCGATTTAATATGGTGATAGCGCTCACCAATCGCATCGGCGATCAACTCATTATCGTTAAAAATGTCCATCATGCGCGCTTGCATGCGGTTAACACCGTCACTGACTGCAGCCATCCGCTGCTCATAAATTATAAACAGAAACAACGACGTAAATATCAACGTAATGAGCCCTGATACCAGCAGTGCCTGCCTGTTTCTGAGCTTGTCCTGCACAATCTTCACGAGTTCACCCTGATAGTTAACATATTGCCAAACCGGTTACCCGTTTCTGTCGTTGCATAACTGCGCTGTATGTTGATTGAGAATGTTAACCGTCCCTAAGCTGATGCCTTAGAAGCCCGCCGTTGTGTGCGCTAAAGTTACAGATTTATACAATAAAAGCACATTTTTGTTAACATGAATGCAAACTAATCATCACCCTCAATCGGATACCCCGCCCGACGAATGGCCTCACGACAATCGCTCACGCCTGCGGCATAGCCCGCTTCAATCTCACAAACAGGACTGGCGCTGCAATAAGGTAGTTTAACCGGAGTCGCAATGCGTTTCTCCAGCACTTCAATTTTATCCATAAAATTCAATAAGTCACGCGCGGCACTCACGGCGAACTCTGCCGTTTCATCTCCGGTGAATGGTTCCAAAAGTGTGATTTTTTGTTGTAGCAGGTGGCGAGTCAACATCATCGTCAATGCCCTCAAAGCCAGTTTGCTTAAAGAGTAGCATTACATCGACGGGGAGAAAGGCAGGAAGAAATAAACTGGTAATAAAAAAGCTGACCGTGGAACGATCAGCTTTTCCGTATTTTAATCACGGACTTAGAAGCGATAACCCGCGGAGAACATAAACACCCACGGATCGAGGCGTACGCTGTCATGCTGCTGCGCGCCAGCCAGTTTGTAGCTCGCGGTGGTGTCGATATCCATGTACCAGACCGACATGTTAATCAGCCAGTCGCGGTTAATCAGATAGTCCATACCCACTTGCCCTGCTGCGCCCCAGGAGTCTTTCAGGCTCAGGTCAGATAAACCGGTTTCTTTGCCGTTATTGTTAAAGCCTTCGTCAAAGAAGGTGGTGTAGTTCACACCGACACCAACGTACGGACGCAGTTTGCTGCTGGAATCGCCGAAATACCACTGTGCCATTAAGGTTGGTGGTAAATGGTGAACGGTCGCAATATCACCTGTTGTGGCAGTGCCAATTTTATGGCGGAACGGCGTGGCTGCCAGTAATTCAACACCGATATTGTCGGTTGCCATGTAGGTAAATGTCAGACCCAACTGCGTGTTATTGCTGACATCAAAGCCACCCAGGCTCCCCAGCGTACCACCCGCGCCTTCCGTCGGTCTGACGGTGGCAGAACCTGCACGAATAAAGAATTCTCCGGCTTCATGCGCAAATACGTTACCAGAGAGAAGAGTTGTTAAAGCCACTGCTGCAACTGTTAATTTTTTCATGTCCGCTCCATCGTTATGGTTATAAAAGCGGAACGAATATACCCACATTGGAGTAATAAGTGATCTAACCTGGATCACATTGACTTTGATAATTTAACATTTATTGATCCAGATTAAGTTAGAACTTGCATTCAAAATCCTGGTTAACCTAATTCAGATCAATTTTGATATATTTTCGCCACGCAAGTACCTGACCTCCGTTGCAGAATAGCGATGGTTATTTGTTCGTGATGCGCAGAGAACAACCAACGTTCTTGCATGACGCTGAAGTCATAGTCAAAAATTACCGGGGCTTTACAAAGATATGCTTTTCCATACACCGCGCGATGCTGCCACTGTAGAGTTATCCAGGGTACAATTGCCCACAAATGAACACCTGCAAAACTCAAGGAGAGTGCATGTCTATCACGGCGAAATCCGTTTACCGTGACACGGGAAACTTTTTCCGTAATCAATTCATTACCATCTTGCTGGTATCGTTGTTGTGCGCGTTTATCACAGTGGTGTTAGGGCATGCCTTTTCTCCCACCGACGCACAAATTGCACAACTTAGTGAAGGCGATCAGTTAACCAGCAGCGTGGGATTGTTCGATCTGGTGCAAAACATGACCCCGGAGCAACAGCAAATTTTGCTACGCGCTTCCGCGGCGTCGACGTTTTCCGGTCTGATTGGTAATGCCATCCTCGCCGGAGGCATTATCCTGATGATTCAGCTGATTTCAGCCGGTCATCGGGTCAGCGCATTACGCGCCATCGGTGCCAGCGCGCCGGTTTTGCCGAAGCTGTTTATTCTGATTTTTCTGACTACTCTGCTGGTGCAAATCGGTATTATGCTGGTGGTGGTACCCGGTATTCTGCTGGCTATCCTGCTGGCACTTGCACCGGTGATGTTAGTACAGGACAAAATGGGTGTCTTTGCCGCGATGCGCAACAGTATGCGTCTGGCGTGGTCGAATATGCGCCTGGTTGCACCAGCAGTGATCGGTTGGCTGCTGGCAAAAACGTTGTTGTTGCTTTTTGCGCCAAGTTTTGCGGTACTTACGCCAAATGTAGGCGCGGTATTGGCGAATACGCTGAGCAATATGATCTCCGCCGTGTTGCTGATCTATTTGTTCCGCCTGTACATGCTAATTCGCCAATAAACCCTGAACGCATTCCGGGCTTGTACCCGGTGCTTTTGATGACGGAATCGAAGAATGAAGCAGTTTCTTGATTTTTTACCGCTGGTTGTCTTTTTTGCTTTTTATAAGCTCTATGACATCTACGCGGCGACCTCGGCGCTGATTGTTGCGACGGCTGTGGTTTTGATTTACAGCTGGGTCCGCTATCGCAAGGTCGAGAAGATGGCATTGATCACTTTTGTTCTGGTAGCCGTGTTCGGTGGCCTGACCATCTTCTTCCACAATGATGAATTCATTAAGTGGAAAGTAACGGTGATTTACGGGCTGTTTGCCGGTGCGCTGCTGGTTAGCCAATGGGTAATGAAAAAGCCGCTGATTCAGCGCATGTTAGGTAAAGAGCTGAGCTTGCCACAGCCGGTTTGGACAAAACTTAACTTCGCCTGGGCCGTCTTCTTTATCCTGTGCGGTCTGGCGAATATCTATATCGCGTTTTGGCTACCGCAGAATATTTGGGTCAACTTTAAAGTATTCGGCCTGACCGCCCTGACTTTACTATTTACGTTACTGAGCGGAGTCTATATTTACCGCCACCTTCCGCAGGAAGATAAATCGTAATAAATGCTCGCCAGATCTCCGGATCTGGCGAATTTTTATCCCTTCGCGTTCCTTGTTGCCATCAACCTGGCGTACTTCCGCCCCGCAGGCCGCATCCCCTCTGTTCTCAGCGCGTAAATTCTAGTAGCATCGCGCCTGTAATCTTTCTCTATAGTCGGTTCTACAATGACAACAACGAATAACACTCCCCAGGGCGAACTGGTTTTACGCACTCTGGCTATGCCTGCCGATACCAACGCAAACGGTGATATTTTTGGCGGCTGGCTGATGTCACAAATGGATATAGGTGGCGCTATTCAGGCCAAAGAGATCGCACATGGTCGCGTGGTAACGGTGCGGGTTGAAGGAATGAGCTTTTTGCGCCCGGTTGCCGTGGGCGATGTGGTTTGTTGCTATGCACGCTGCGTGAAACGCGGGACGACCTCGATCAGCATTAATATTGAAGTCTGGGTGAAGAAAGTCGCTTCAGAACCTATCGGCCAGCGCTATAAAGCTACCGAAGCCCTGTTTATCTACGTTGCCGTTGATAAAGACGGTAAACCGCGGCCGATTCCCTCCCTGGCCTGATAGCACGCGCAAGCATCGCCATCCGGCAATCATTCTGCCGGATTTGGCGGCGTAACGCCAAATCCGGCCTGATGCTTACTCGATCTGTGTTGTGCCGTTCAGGCGGAAAACAATATTCACCACCAGCCCGGAACCAGGCTTACCGGCTTCATAACGCCATCTGCGCATCGCATTTTTCACTTCACGCTCAAACATATTCGCAGGCTGTGCGGACAGAACTTCCACATTTTCAACCCGGCCATCCGAGGTCACGTCAAATTTGACCTTCACACGGCCTTCAATGCGCAGCGCCTGTGCACGTGCCGGATATTGAGGCTGATTACGACTTAAGGCTCGCGGACCCGATGGTACGCTCACCGCCGGTTTAGTGGTTGCCGGAGCGGTACTGGTTGTTGGACGCGCAGGCGCCGTATTTTCAAACGGGGATGCCGGACGAGGCTCTGCTGGTTTAACATCACGCTTCGGCTGCTCTTCCACCTTTTTCACCGGTTTTGGCTTCGGTTTAGGCTTGGGCTTCGGTTTCTCAATCACTACCGGCGCTTCTTTTGGCGGTTCGGGGATCGGTTCTGGCTCCGGTTCAGGCTCGACGACAGGTTCCGGCGGCGGCTGAACGGCCTGAGGCGGTTCAAGATCGGCAGGCGCAACCATCGTAACGGAGATCGGCTGCGCTGGCGCAGGCAGTTCAATAACCTGATGTACCGAGGTATACAGCAAACCTGCCACTACAGCACCATGAATGCCGACAGAAAGTAACGTAGGCCAGGGAAAGCGACGAGGTAAATCAAGGGTCATTGAAGTCATAATCGTTTCAGTAAAAAAACCAGGCCCTGATTTTAAATGCAAATAGCAATCATATTCAATAAGACCGTGAAGCTAACTGGCATTTAAAACGCGATTTTATGATAAAAAACCATTTTCAAAGTATGGCCTTAACATATTAGTTATCTTTCCGTTGCAGTTACCAGGCCTTTCCAATAACGTAAATATGACCTTTTACCGTTCAAGGAGCTCTACCCGTGCTGTACGTTATTTACGCTCAAGATATCGCAGACTCTCTCGAAAAACGTCTTTCCGTACGCCCTGCTCATCTGGCTCGTCTGCAACTCCTTCATGACGAAGGCCGTTTGCTCACGGCGGGTCCTATGCCAGCGGTTGACAGTAACGATCCGGGCGCCGCAGGCTTTACCGGCTCAACGGTGATTGCAGAATTTGAATCTTTAGAAGCCGCGCAGGCGTGGGCGGAAGCCGATCCCTACGTGGCGGCAGGTGTTTACGCGCAGGTTTCAGTAAAACCGTACAAAAAAGTATTTTAAAAACAAAACGAAAAGCAGACATTGGGCACCGCCAGCGGTGCCCTTTTGAGATCAGATGTTGTGGATCGCAAACAGCAACGAGTTACGTTGATGGTTAAGAATACACTTTCTGATGGTATGGATACGCATATTACGGCGCGATTGTCCTTCAAGCCAACGTGCTTTACGGCGGCTAGCCTGACGCAGCATCCGCCAGCGTCCCACTTCCGTTCTACTACGCTTCATGTTTACTACTCTTTCAGTCACTGAGCGGCCATTATAACGCCACACCGAATGCAGACCAGTGGTTTTCCCGTGTTTTTATTTGCCAGATTAATCCTGATGCGTAAACTCTTAACAATACGCTTTCAAAAGGATTTTTAAATTTATGACAACCTTCTACACCGTGGTGAGTTGGCTGGTCATTCTGGGTTACTGGGTACTCATTGCTGGCGTAACATTACGCATTCTAATGAAACGACGCGCAGTGCCCTCCGCAATGGCCTGGCTTTTGATCATCTATATTCTGCCATTGGTAGGGATCATTGCTTATCTGTCCTTCGGTGAGCTCCACCTGGGTAAACGTCGCGCCGAACGCGCCCGGGCAATGTGGCCGTCAACGGCCAAGTGGCTGAACGATCTTAAAGCCTGTAAGCATATTTTTGCGCAGGAAAACAGCAGCGTCGCGTCATCCTTATTTAAGCTGTGCGAGCGTCGTCAGGGAATCGCTGGCGTTAAAGGGAATCAATTGCAGTTGCTCACCAGTTCAGAGGACGTGATGCAGGCATTGATCCGTGATATTCAACTGGCGCGTCACAACATCGAGATGGTGTTCTACATCTGGCAACCAGGCGGTATGGCCGATCAGGTCGCCGAGTCATTAATGGCTGCCGCAAGGCGTGGAATTCACTGCCGCCTGATGCTGGACTCCGCGGGTAGCGTGGCGTTCTTTCGCAGCCCATGGGCCGCGATGATGCGTAACGCGGGTATCGAGGTTGTTGAAGCGCTGAAAGTAAACCTGATGCGTGTATTTTTACGCCGTATGGACCTGCGTCAGCACCGCAAAATGATCATGATCGATAACTATATTGCTTATACCGGCAGCATGAACATGGTCGATCCGCGTTTCTTCAAACAAGATGCAGGCGTCGGGCAATGGGTGGATTTGATGGCGAGAATGGAAGGCCCGGTAGCCACCGCTATGGGCATCGTCTATTCCTGCGACTGGGAAATTGAGACCGGCAAGCGCATTCTGCCCCCGCCGCCAGACGTCAATATCATGCCGTTTGAGCAGGCCAGCGGCCACACTATTCACACAATCGCTTCGGGACCTGGTTTCCCTGAAGATTTGATTCATCAGGCGCTGTTAACCGCGGCTTATTCGGCGCGTGAATATTTAATTATGACCACGCCCTACTTCGTTCCCAGCGACGATCTGCTGCACGCGATCTGTACAGCGGCGCAGCGCGGAGTCGACGTCAGTATTATTCTTCCACGCAAGAATGATTCCCTGCTGGTTGGCTGGGCAAGCCGGGCCTTTTTCACTGAGCTGCTGGCGGCTGGCGTTAAAATCTATCAGTTCGAAGGTGGCTTACTGCACACCAAGAGCGTACTGGTCGATGGCGAGCTGAGTCTGGTCGGTACCGTTAACCTGGATATGCGAAGTCTGTGGCTCAATTTTGAAATCACGCTGGTCATTGATGATGCCGGATTCGGTGGTGATCTCGCGGCAGTACAGGATGATTATATTTCGCGTTCTCGTCTGCTTGATGCCCGTTTGTGGGTAAAACGACCACTCTGGCAGCGGATCGCTGAGCGACTGTTTTACTTCTTTAGTCCGTTGCTGTAAAACGTGCCCATCAGACAGTAAACAGGTAGTCATTATGGATATGGATTTGAACAATCGCCTGACTGAAGACGAAACGCTTGAGCAGGCTTACGATATTTTTCTTGAACTGGCTGCGGACAACCTGGATCCAGCCGACATCATTCTGTTCAATTTACAGTTTGAAGAGCGCGGTGGTGCCGAGTTATTCGACCCGGCAGAAGACTGGCAGGAGCATGTTGATTTTGACCTGAACCCTGACTTCTTTGCCGAAGTGGTGATTGGTCTGGCAGATACAGAAGACGGCGAGATTAACGATATTTTTGCGCGCGTTTTATTATGTCGCGAAAAAGATCACAAACTCTGCCATATTCTCTGGCGCGAGTAACAAACAAAAAAGCTGCTCTCGCAGCTTTTTTCATTTTTATCCCGGCAGTTTACTTCCGCAGCGGTTACAAAACTGCGCACTATGTTCATGCTGCGCCTGCTGACACTGCGGGCATCTACGCTGATATCCTCGCTGTTGGAACGCACTGCTCATGTGTGTGGTTATCAATCCGGTCGGTATCGCAATCACAGAGTATCCAATCAGGATAAGCACTGACGCCACCATGCGTCCCAACGGCGTGTGCGGTGTAATGTCACCGTAGCCGACGGTGGTGACCGTAACAATTGCCCAATACACAGACGCATTCAGCGTAGTAAAGCCATATTTGGGCCCTTCTATCAGATACATCATCGCGCCGAAAACAACCATCAGAATGGCAATAAAGGAATAGAACAACATCAGTTGATGACGGGCGCTTTTTAACGCATTCCAGAACACTCGCAGAGAAGGCATAAAACGCAGCAGCTTGAGAATACGCAAGACGCGCAGGACACGCATCGCTCGCCAGGCGAAGACATAGCTCAGACTGATTTCAGGCCATAGCCACATCACGTACAGCGGTAAAATGGTGGCCAGATCGATAATCCCCCAGAAGCTAAACACATATTTTGCGGGATTGGCCCAGCTGCATAAGCGAAGAAAATATTCAAGGGTAAAGACCAGAGTAATAAAGATCTCCAGCCAGACAAAAATGCGCCATTCCTCAAAGGTTAAATGGTATTGCGTCCCGACGCCGGACTCAATGAAGATAACAATAACGCTGAGCAAGGCGAACAGCGCGCACATACCTTCAAAGCGACGCCCTGAACGGGTGTTTAAATCGAATAATTTGCGATAGAGCGCGCGGCGGACAGAAGAGACTAAACCTGACACATATACCTCACCAAAAAGAAGGGCTGACCTTTGTCAGCCCTCTGGATTATAGCGGGTCTACTTTCAGGCAGGAAACTGCGTGACGGAAACTTCCTTCGAGAACCGGGCGGGTTTTTGCGCATTCCGGTCCGGCAATCGGGCAGCGCGTACGGAACACGCAGCCGGAAGGAGGATTAATCGGCGACGGCAATTCGCCTTCCAGCAACTGGATAACCTTGTTCCTTTCCTGATCCGGGTCGGGAATCGGCACTGCAGACATCAACGCCTTGGTATAAGGGTGCAGCGGATTATGGTACACCTCATCATAAGTCCCTAATTCCACCGCGTGTCCGAGATACATGACCAGCACGCGATCGGAGATATGTTTCACCACCGCCAGGTCGTGAGCAATGAAGATTAACGATAATCCCATTTCACGCTGGAGCTGTTGTAACAGGTTCACCACCTGGGCCTGAATGGATACGTCCAGCGCCGAAACCGGTTCATCGCAAATAATCAGCTTCGGCTCGAGGATCAGCGCCCGGGCAATACCAATACGCTGACACTGACCGCCGGAAAACTCATGCGGGTAGCGGTTAATCAGATTTGGCAGCAACCCCACCTTCATCATCATCGCCTTCACACGGTCGCGGACTTCCTGACCAGACAGGTTCGGATGATAAGTCCGCAGCGGTTCGGCAATGATTTCACCGATGGTCATGCGCGGATTCAATGATGCCAGCGGATCCTGGAAAATCATCTGAATATCGCTACGCACTTCCCGCCACTCATCGGGTTTCATGCCCAGCAAATCTTTACCCAGCCAGGCGACTTTTCCATCGGTGGCTTTCACCAGGCCAATAATCGCACGGGCAAAAGTCGATTTTCCACAGCCTGATTCGCCGACCACGCCCAGGGTTTCACCTTCATACAGTCGCAGAGTCACGCCATCAACCGCTTTCAGGGTTTTAGACGGCTGCCAGAACCACTGCTTGCCGTCTTTAATGTCGAAATGGACTTTAAGATCGGCAATTTCAAGGAGCACTTTTCGTTGTTCGGTGACCGCATTCATACCAGTTCCTCCACCGGTTTAAAGCAGGCGCGCAGGCGGCCCGGACTAAACTCTTCCAGTGGCGGAGCACTGCTACAGATTTCCATCGCATGCGGGCAACGCGGCTGGAATGGACAGCCTTTTGGTAGACGCAACAGGTTCGGCGGGTTGCCCGGGATAGTCAGCATCTCTTCCCCTTCGGCATCCAGACGAGGTACGGCATTCAGCAAACCAATCGAATACGGATGAACGGGCTTATAAAAGACATCCCGCGCACTGCCATATTCCATGGTACGTCCGGCGTACATCACCAAAACTTTATCGCAAATACCGGCAACTACTCCCAGATCGTGGGTGATCATGATAATCGCAGTGTTGAATTCGCTTTTCAGTTCATTCAGCAGGGTCATGATTTGTGCCTGTACCGTAACATCAAGCGCAGTAGTCGGCTCATCGGCTATCAGTAATTTAGGCCTGCACAACAGCGCCATGGCGATCATCACGCGCTGACGCATCCCGCCGGAGAATTCATGCGGATACATTTTCATACGCTTACGCGCTTCCGGCATTTTCACCGCATCCAGCATTCTGACCGATTCTTCAAAGGCTTCCGCTTTGCTCATGCCTTTATGCAGCATGAGAACTTCCATCAACTGCTCGCCGACTCGCATGTACGGATTGAGAGAGGTCATCGGGTCCTGGAAAATCATCGAGATTTGCTCGGCGCGCAGTTTGTTCAACTCACGTTCCGGTAAATTCAGAATTTCACGTCCGTTGAAGGTTGCGGAACCTCCGATACGGCCATTTGCTGCCAGAAGGCCCATCAGGGCAAAGGCCGTTTGCGATTTCCCTGAACCGGATTCCCCAACAATACCCAGCGTTTCTCCAGCTCGCAGAGAAAAGTTTAAATCGTTTACCGCAGTTACATCGCCGTCGGGGGTGGCAAACGTCACGCGCAGATCTTTAACGTTCAGCAGTGCGTTAGCCTGTTGTTGCGCGAGCGGCGCGGTTGAGGTTTCAATTACGCTCATGGCTGCACTCCTTAACGGTCTTTCGGGTCGAGGGCATCACGCAGGCCATCGCCAATAAAGTTAAAACAGAACAAAGTGACCACCAGGAATCCTGCCGGGAAGAGCAGCAGCCATGGTGAGACTTCCATCGAGTTGGCACCATCACTCAGCAACGCCCCCCAGCTACTTAACGGCTCCTGCGTCCCTAATCCCAAAAAGCTCAGGAAGGATTCAAACAGGATCATGCTGGGCACCAGCAACGAAGCGTACACCACCACCACACCCAGCACGTTCGGCACAATATGACGGATAACGATGCGCACGGTAGATACCCCACCCACTTGCGCTGCTTCAATAAACTCTTTGCGCTTGAGACTCAGCGTTTGTCCACGCACGATACGCGCCATATCCAGCCAGGATACCATCCCAATAGCGACAAAAATCAGCAGGATATTTTGCCCAAAGAAAGTGACCAGCAGAATCACGAAGAACATGAACGGGAAGGAGTTGAGGATTTCCAGCAGACGCATCATCACGGAGTCGATTTTACCGCCGAGGTAGCCCGACAGAGAACCGTATAGCGTGCCGACAACTACCGCGACCAACGCCGCGGCAATGCCGACCATCAACGAGATGCGACCGCCAATCGCCACACGAACCAGCAGGTCTCGACCTGACGAGTCGGTGCCGAAATAGTGTCCGGATTCCGTATCCGGCGCGCTGGACATCATGCCCCAGTCGGTATCGAAGTAGGTAAACTGCGACAGCATCGGCGCCAGCGTCACAAACAGCGCAATAATCACCAGCACTACCAGGCTTGCTACCGCCGCGCGGTTATGCATAAAGCGTCGACGCGCGTCCTGCCACAGACTGCGGCCCTCGACCTCCAGCTTTTCACTGAAATTCTCCAGCGCTTCGCTGTTTTTCTTACTTAACATCATAGCGAGCTCCAGTATCAGTAACGAATTTTCGGGTCGATAACGGCATACAGCACGTCAACAATCGCGTTAAACACGATGGTCAGCGTCCCTACCAGTATGGTGAGGCTCAGGACCAGCGAATAGTCGCGGTTTAACGCGCCATTGACGAACAGCTGGCCAATGCCCGGCAAACCATAGATGGTTTCAATAACCATCGAACCGGTAATAATGCCGACAAATGCTGGTCCCATATAGGACAGCACAGGCAACAGCGCAGGTTTTAACGCATGGCGGAAAATGATCCGCCGCATCGGCAACCCTTTAGCGCGCGCGGTACGAATAAAGTTAGAGTGCAGCACTTCAATCATTGAACCGCGGGTAATACGGGCGATACTGGCGATATAAGCCAGTGACAAGGCCACCATCGGCAGGATCATAAATTTCAACGCCCCGCCGTTCCAGCCGCCTCCGGGCAGCCATTTCAAGGTTATGGCAAATATCATGACCAATAAGGGAGCGACCACGAAACTGGGGATAACCACCCCGGTCATTGCCACCCCCATCACCGTGTAGTCCCAACGCGTATTTTGTTTCAGCGCGGCTATCACCCCTGCGCTAACGCCAACGAGGACCGCCAGAATAAAGGCCGCAGCTCCCAGCTTCGCAGAAACCGGAAAGCTCGAGGCCACAAGGTCGTTTACCGTATAGTCTTTATATTTAAAAGATGGCCCAAAATCGCCATGCGCCAGCTGCTTGAGGTAGCTGAAGTACTGCGTCGAGATAGGATCGTTAAGATGATATTTCGCTTCGATATTAGCCAGTACCTCTGGCGGTAACGCGCGTTCCCCGGTGAATGGGCTTCCCGGCGCAAGGCGCATCATAAAGAATGAAATCGTAATAAGTATAAACAGCGTCGGAATCGCTTCCAGACAGCGACGTAATATAAATTTTAACATTGCCCGTACCTTCTGGCGTGTGCCTTTACACCTCTTCTACCCCGACGTTCAGGTAAAGCGGTGTTAATAGTTCGAAGAAAAAAGACACTGTGGGGCAAAATGATTGCCCCACGTCTTGCCATTAATGCTTGATAATATACAAGTCTTTAACGTGGATATTATCCATCGGGTCTTTACCGGAGTATCCGCCAACCCATGGTTTCACCAGGCGGGCGTTAACATAGTAATAAACCGGTACAATCGCAGAATCTTTATCCAACTGCTGTTCCGCTTTCGAATACAGTTCGCTGCGCTGCGCTTCATCAGTCACTTTCAGCGTATCCGCAATCAGCTTATCAAACGCCGGGCTCTTATAGTGGACGGTGTTGTTGGAGCTGTCAGACAGCACCATATTCAGGAAGGATGTTGGTTCGTTGTAATCCGCACACCAGCCTGCACGCGAAACATCATAGTTACCCTGATGGCGCGTATCGAGGAATGTTTTCCATTCCTGGTTTTCCAGCTTCACGTTGGCGCCCAGATTTTTCTTCCAGATAGATGCCGCAGCGATGGCCAGCTTTTTATGCAGATCTGAGGTGTTATACAGCAGGTCAAAGGTCAACGGTTTTTCAGCGGTATACCCGGCTTCAGCCAGCAGTTTTTTCGCTTCTTCATTGCGTTTTTCCTGAGACCATTTGAACCACTCTGGTTCAACCAGTTTCGCGCCATCGGTGTAAGGAGGGGTAAAGCTATACGCCGGCAGGTCCCCCTGGTTTTTAACTTTGTTGACGATAATGTCACGATCCAACGCCAGTTTCAGGGCGGTACGAACACGAACATCGTTGAACGGTGCTTTCTGGTTGTTGATTTCGTAATAATAGGTGCACAGATACGGGTCAACGTGAACTTCGTTCGGGATCTCTTTTTTCAGTTTCTGGAATAACTCGATCGGCATGTTGTTATAGGTCATGTCGATTTCGCCGCTACGATAGCGGTTAACGTCAGTCACTTCAGAAGAAATTGGCAGGTAGGTAACCTGGTTAATAACCGTTTTGGCGTTGTCCCAGTAGTTGGTGTTACGCTCAAGTACAATGCGCTCGTTGACCACCCAGTCTTTCAGCTTATAGGCGCCGTTGGTGACGATGTTAGCGGGCTGGGTCCATTTCTCACCGTATTTTTCAACCGCTGCTTTAGGAACCGGAGAAACGGATGAGTGCACAAGCAATTTGTAGAAATAAGGAACCGGCTCGCTCAGGGTGACTTCAAATGTATGATCGTCGAGAGCTTTGACACCGAGATCGGTGATCGGCTTTTTGCCGGCGATAATATCGTCAATATTGACAATGTGACCGTACTGTAAATAACTGGCGTACGGTGACGCGGTATTTGGATTAGCCAGGCGTTGCCAGCTATACACGAAATCTTGCGCGGTAACAGGCGTGCCGTCAGACCATTTAGCGTCTTTACGCAGATGGAATGTCCACACCTTAAAGTCTTTATTTTCCCACTTTTCAGCCACGCCAGGCGATGGTTTGCCATCGACATCGCTGATTAATAAACCTTCAAACAGGTCACGGTTGATATTGGATTCAGGTACACCTTCGATTTTATGTGGATCGAGTGACTGAACTTCCGAACCGTTATTACGCACCAGAGTCTGCTTTTCAGCAAGCTGCACACCTGCTGGCACAACTGCCGCCGTAGCAACATTCCCAGCGATTAGCGCAGTTAGGATCCCCGCAGCTACTAAACTTTTTTTAGTGATGTTAGTCATTGTGTTTGTACTCCCTCATTATTATGGCTGGTTTTTTAACCAGACTGTTAATCCTGTCAGGATCCCTGTACGGCACCGGAGATTTTCTGCCGTCAGGTAGTTTCTTGTTTTACTGCTTGCTATCACCGACTTTATTTATTTCTGGCGATTCGTATGACCGCCTTGCGTCGATTATCTACGTGCCTCCCCTGCCGGAAACACGCTATTACCCTGTTGAGAGAAACTAATTGAAAATGATTCTCATCAACGTGAATTCTTCTGCATAATACCTGGCCGGAAAGTATCAAATGCGTTTCTTAACCGCCAATACATTTTACAAATTTGTTAACCAATTCTCTTTTATTGGAAATAAATCTCACTAAAAAAGTCTTACGAATGAAAGGTTGTGACAATAAAACGATAAAAATCAATATATTGCATCACACGCAGTGTTAACCCCCAGTCCTGTGTCAACACCACGCCAAAATGCACATAAATTTAACAATTGGTTATTAATTAGCACATTCATCTAAAAAAAACGCTGAAATAACTAATAACATTTCGATAATCCTTCAGCAAGCCCCAGAGTATGATGTTAATAAAATAACAGTGACATCGGGATCCCTCTGGTGGACCATTGAGTGTTATATCCATAAAATCAATGAATAAATTAATGAATAACCATCAGATATTTTTATATTTCTATGCTGATTTTCAACTTTAGTGAGAAGTTTTACTAATAACGAAAGGAAACGGAGCCGAAAGAGGCTCCGTTGATGCCGAAGAGGAATATCAGGCAAGTAAACCGGGGAAAATGGACTTGATTCCAGTCACAATGAATTCGATCCCTAAGGCCATTAACAACAACCCCATAATACGCGTAATGACGTTGATACCGGTTTGGCCCAGCAGCCGTACCAGCCACGGTGCCATGCGGAACAGTCCCCAACAGCACAGGGCAAACAACGCAATCGCCACAAAAAAACCAAACAGGTTAATCGCACTGTGATAGCGCGTACCCCAAACGATAGTTGAGCTTATCGCCCCCGGCCCCGCCATAAGCGGCAATGCCAGCGGCACTACGCCGATACTTTCGCGGATTGCTGTTTCTGATTTTTCCTGTTTGTTTTGCTTATCTTCGCCCAGTTTTCCGCTAATCATCGACATCGCGATAGTCACCACCAGAATGCCGCCGGCAATCCTGAACGAATCTATCGAGATACCGAAGAGCTGCAGAATACCGTCACCAAGGAACAGCGAAGTCCACAGGATGATGGCAACCGACAGGTTTGCCGTAAGGTTGGTTTTATTTCGCGCAGCAGCCGTTTGATAGCTGGTCATACTGATAAAGACAGGGATGATCCCGACCGGGTTAACCAATGCGAATAACCCAATGAAAAACTTAAAATAGACAGGAAAATCAAATAGCGTTTGGATCACGGTTAGCTCCGAAGCGTTAGCCGGATAAAATGAGTCATTAAAATTGATAAAATCCGCGCTGAAGATACGCCTTTTGTCAGCATACTTCACCTTCTATCTGTGTATATCTACGTAAATACACTTCCAATACTTAGTGTTATTAATATGTATTAAATATGCTAATGTTAATGACATTCACCCCATCAATTTATTAACACTTACCGATAAACGCTAAAAGGGCCTGCTGAAAGGTGTCAGCTTTGCGAAATTTTGATCCAGATCACGCAATTACTACTCAGAAGTGAGTAATCTTGCTTACGCCACCTTGAGGTAGCGCGTTAGAATTAAGTGGCGCTAGCGTATAAGCTCTTTTAGTAAATCAAGGTAAAGTGGACGTTAATTAACCGTTTGATTTTCAAAACGTTACACAAATTTTCGTCGATCTGTCTATACTCTCGTATCGAGCAGATGATTTACTAAAAAAGTTTAACATTATCAGGAGAGCATTATGGCTGTTACTAATGTCGCTGAACTTAACGCACTTGTAGAGCGCGTAAAAAAAGCCCAGCGTGAATATGCCAGTTTCACTCAAGAACAGGTTGACAAAATCTTCCGTGCCGCCGCTCTGGCTGCCGCAGACGCTCGAATCCCTCTCGCGAAAATGGCCGTTGCCGAATCTGGCATGGGCATCGTCGAAGATAAAGTGATTAAAAACCACTTTGCTTCCGAATACATTTATAACGCATATAAAGACGAAAAAACCTGTGGTGTGCTGGCTGAAGACCACACTTTCGGTACCATTACCATCGCTGAACCGATTGGTATCATCTGCGGTATCGTTCCAACCACTAACCCGACTTCTACTGCAATCTTCAAATCACTGATCAGCCTGAAGACGCGTAACGCCATCATCTTCTCTCCGCATCCGCGTGCTAAAGATGCCACTAACAAAGCGGCTGATATCGTTCTGCAGGCAGCAATTGCTGCTGGCGCACCGAAAGATCTGATCGGCTGGATCGATCAACCTTCCGTAGAACTGTCAAACGCGCTGATGCACCACCCGGACATCAACCTGATCCTTGCGACCGGTGGTCCAGGCATGGTTAAAGCAGCATACAGCTCCGGTAAACCGGCAATCGGTGTAGGCGCAGGTAACACCCCTGTGGTTATCGATGAAACCGCTGATATCAAGCGTGCTGTTGCATCTGTTCTGATGTCTAAAACTTTCGATAACGGCGTGATTTGTGCTTCTGAACAGTCCGTTGTCGTTGTTGACTCTGTATACGACGCAGTACGTGAGCGTTTCGCGACTCACGGCGGCTACATGCTGCAAGGCAAAGAGCTGAAAGCCGTTCAGGACGTTATCCTGAAAAATGGCGCACTGAACGCGGCTATCGTTGGTCAGCCGGCATACAAAATTGCTGAACTGGCAGGCTTCTCCGTACCAGAAACCACTAAGATTCTGATCGGTGAAGTGACAGTTGTTGACGAAAGCGAACCGTTCGCTCACGAAAAATTGTCTCCAACGCTGGCAATGTACCGTGCGAAAGACTTCGAAGACGCCGTTATTAAAGCTGAAAAACTGGTTGCGATGGGCGGTATCGGTCATACCTCTTGCCTGTACACCGACCAGGACAACCAGCCAGAACGTGTTGCTTACTTCGGTCAGATGATGAAAACCGCACGTATCCTGATTAACACCCCAGCTTCTCAGGGTGGTATCGGTGACCTGTACAACTTCAAACTCGCGCCTTCCCTGACTCTGGGTTGTGGTTCCTGGGGTGGTAACTCCATCTCTGAAAACGTTGGTCCTAAGCACCTGATCAACAAGAAAACCGTTGCTAAGCGAGCTGAAAACATGTTGTGGCACAAACTTCCGAAATCTATCTACTTCCGTCGTGGCTCTCTGCCAATCGCACTGGATGAAGTGATTACCGATGGTCACAAACGTGCGCTGATCGTGACCGACCGCTTCCTGTTTAACAATGGCTATGCTGACCAGATCACCTCCGTGCTGAAAGCTGCTGGCGTTGAAACCGAAGTGTTCTTTGAAGTGGAAGCTGACCCAACTCTGACCGTTGTACGCAAAGGTGCTGAGCTGGCTAACTCCTTTAAACCAGACGTGATCATCGCGCTGGGTGGCGGTTCCCCGATGGATGCCGCGAAAATCATGTGGGTTATGTACGAACACCCAGAAACCCACTTCGAAGAACTGGCACTGCGCTTTATGGACATCCGTAAACGTATCTACAAGTTCCCGAAAATGGGCGTAAAAGCGAAGATGGTTGCCGTCACTACCACTTCCGGTACTGGTTCTGAAGTTACTCCGTTTGCGGTTGTTACTGACGATGCAACTGGTCAGAAATACCCGCTGGCAGACTATGCGCTGACTCCGGATATGGCGATTGTTGACGCCAACTTGGTGATGGATATGCCTAAGTCCCTGTGTGCGTTCGGTGGTCTGGATGCCGTCACTCACGCCCTGGAAGCTTACGTATCCGTGCTGGCTTCTGAGTTCTCCGACGGTCAGGCTCTGCAAGCGCTGAAACTGCTGAAAGAAAACCTGCCAGCGTCCTACCACGAAGGTTCTAAGAACCCGGTAGCGCGTGAGCGTGTACACAGTGCAGCAACCATCGCCGGTATTGCGTTTGCTAACGCCTTCCTGGGTGTATGTCACTCAATGGCGCACAAGCTGGGTTCTCAGTTCCACATTCCTCACGGTCTGGCGAACGCCCTGCTGATCAGCAACGTTATTCGTTATAACGCGAACGACAACCCGACTAAACAGACTGCATTCAGCCAGTACGACCGTCCACAGGCTCGTCGTCGCTACGCTGAAATCGCAGACCATCTGGGTCTGAGCGCACCGGGCGACCGTACTGCTGCAAAAATCCAGAAACTGCTGGGCTGGCTGGAAGAAATCAAAGCTGAACTGGGTATTCCTAAGTCTATCCGTGAAGCTGGCGTTCAGGAAGCTGACTTCCTGGCACACGTGGACAAACTGTCTGAAGATGCGTTTGATGACCAGTGTACTGGTGCTAACCCGCGTTACCCGCTGATTTCTGAACTGAAACAGATCCTGATGGATACCTACTACGGTCGTGAATACAGCGAAGATCAAACCGCCGTTAAGACTGAAGCAGTAGCAGCCCCGAAAGCTGAGAAAAAAGCGAAGAAATCCGCTTAATTCAACCAGATAAGTTTTAGTCTCACCATAAACGGTCCCAATTTGGGGCCGTTTTTTTTACTTCTTACGTTATCAGAATCGATACATGACCAATTCAGCGACGTGTAAAGGATGGACCTGTAAAAGGATGCTTAGGAGGATGCGAGAATAGCGTCAGGCGAGTGTCTGACAGGGTAGCGAACATTAGCGAATGTCGCAGCCTACCCTGTGCTAATAAGCGCCCAGAAGCGCGTAGAGTTAATCGTGGTTGTGTCGTTCTTGTATCGCCGTCAAAGAGCCCTCAGACTGTGCTTGCTTATAATGCTTACGGCATACCGATACATAGCGTTCGTTCCCGCCAATCACCACCTGTTCGCCCTCGTTATAAGGTCGTCCTGCCTGATCAAGACGCAACACCATGCTGGCCTTACGCCCACAGAAACAAATGGTTTTTAATTCAACCAGTTTATCTGACCATGCCAACAGGTATTCGCTGCCGCCAAATAACTCACCACGAAAATCGGTACGCAAGCCGTAGCACAACACGGGAATGTCCAGCTGATCGACAACTTCAGATAATTCATAAACCTGCTGTCGAGTCAGAAACTGCGACTCATCAACCAGTACACAGTGAATTCTTTGCTGCTCATTCTCAGCCCGAATCTCTTCGAACAATGATGAATTTTGGTTAAACAATTTTGCAGGTGACGACAGACCTATACGTGAACTTACTTTTCCAGCACCAAAGCGGTCATCAATTTCCGCTGTATATACCACGGCACGCATCCCACGTTCCTGATAATTGTACGAAGATTGCAGCAATGCAGTCGACTTACCGGCATTCATTGCAGAATAGTAAAAATATAGCTGTGCCATTGACCGTAGGCCCTCACCCGGGGAAATAAATATGGGCAGGATTGTACCATATTTCACGAACGTGTCGGTGTAGCGTTGCCGGCATAGGCGTATAAATAGGCGTACAGACTCGCTCAGTGTCGCCTAAATAACCGATCCTCTAAGTGACATGGGAGCGTGAGTACACTCCAGCCATGGCCCAGGCAGCCTGAAACTGGACGGATATATACACACTCTTTCACAAATAGTGCTCATGAAATTTATCCATACCTCTTATCTTCTTACGGCAATAAAGAACCCCTTCCCTTATTGTTATTGAATCTACCCACTGTCGTCATGTATTAGCGAATTCATGTAAGCAAAACTAATACAAAAGGTTGAAATCACTGCAAAGAGATACTATTTGCACACCATAAAATGTGACCTGAATCTTGAATTTTTACTCTCAGCCGCTGAGAAGCCCCCTCACCAATAAGCCTTTTTTATGCCCAACGTCGCGGAGAATTTAAGACAGATGAATTAATTCTGATACTAAATAAAGCGCAATTTTGAATTCCTTACATTCCTGGCTATTGCACAACTGAATTTATCGCTCTATTATTAGCTCAACAAACCACCCCCAATATAAGTTTGAGATTACTACAATGAGCGAAGCACTTAAAATTCTGAACAACATCCGTACTCTTCGTGCGCAGGCAAGAGAATGTACTCTGGAAACGCTTGAAGAAATGCTGGAAAAATTAGAAGTTGTTGTTAGCGAGCGCCGTGAAGAAGAAAGCGCTGCAGCTGCTGAAGTTGAAGAACGTACTCGTAAACTGCAACAATATCGTGAAATGCTGATCGCTGACGGCATTGACCCGAACGAACTGCTGAATAGCATGGCTGCTGTTAAATCTGGCACCAAAGCTAAACGCGCTGCACGTCCGGCTAAATATAGCTATGTTGACGAAAACGGTGAAACTAAAACCTGGACTGGTCAGGGTCGTACACCGGCAGTGATCAAAAAAGCGATGGAAGAACAAGGTAAACAACTGGACGATTTCTTAATCAAAGAATAATTCAGAAATAGTTTGCTTAAAATCCCGCCAGTGGCGGGATTTTTTTTTACCTGTACTTCGCACAGTCCCTACCCAGTTCAGGTATAAAAAAACGGTGCTGGATTAACAGCACCGTTCAGACCTGAGAATACCAGCTGGTTACTTCTTAATACCCATCTCATCTTCCAGCCAGGCTTTAAATTCAGCGCCGAGAGTATTATGGCGAATACCATATTCAACGAACGCCTGCATATAGCCAAGCTTATTACCACAGTCATGGCTTTTGCCCTTCATGTGATAAGCTTCAACCGTTTCTTTTTCAATCAGCATATCGATAGCATCAGTCAGCTGAATTTCGTCACCGGCTCCCGGAGGCGTTTTTGCCAGCAGAGGCCAGATATCCGCGCTAAGGACGTAACGCCCCACGACGGCCAGATTAGATGGCGCCACATTCGCTTTCGGCTTTTCAACAACGCCAACCATCGGTACGCTTTCGCCCGGCGCTAATTCAACACCTTTACAATCAACAACACCATAAGCGGTAACATCTTCTACCGGCTCAACCATAATCTGGCTGCTGCCTGTTTCATCGAAACGATGAATCATTTCGGCAAGGTTGTCGCGTGATAAATCAGATTCGTATTCGTCAAGAATGACGTCCGGCAAGATAACCGCAACGGGCTCATCGCCAACCACCGGGTGCGCGCACAATACCGCGTGGCCCAGACCTTTGGCCAGTCCCTGACGCACCTGCATAATAGTGACATGTGGCGGACAAATAGATTGCACTTCTTCCAGAAGCTGGCGTTTTACACGTTTTTCCAGCATAGCTTCAAGTTCAAAGCTGGTATCGAAGTGGTTTTCAATCGAATTTTTAGACGAGTGAGTTACAAGTACAATTTCAGTGATGCCCGCAGCAATACATTCGTTTACGACGTACTGAATTAATGGCTTATCAACCAACGGTAGCATCTCTTTCGGGATTGCTTTCGTAGCCGGTAACATCCTGGTTCCTAATCCCGCAACCGGGATAACGGCCTTTTTGACTTTTGAATTAAGGGCAGCCATTTAAAACTCTCCTGGACTGTTCATGTATTGAACGTGTTCATCAATCTGTATCGCATCCAAGTATATCAGTACCGCGACAAGCTTCTGGTCTGAAAAGGACGCGCGTCGGTATAATTAAGATAAATACGAATAAATCTGGCGCTGATAGTAGCACTCACAGCATGAGTGGAGTGAGTCAATTTCATTCTCACTCCACTCGGTTGTTCATTCTGCAGACAACATCAGGCGCAGCCGACCACCGGCCCCCCAAATTTGGCATTGCCAGGATTCGCAACGTTGGCTCAGTTGATTAAGATACGCATTCCCTAAGGTTCCCAACGGAACGCCATTGCTGATTTGTACATTGTGGGAACCTGTATTTAATGTCGCATTCAGCCCTGCTGATACCAGAATCAGGTTTTTTAATCCGCTGTGGTAATAACCCACCAGCAAAGGGAATTGTCCGGGCAAATTAGCCTGGCGCAATAAATGGTTAACCTGTTTCAATAACGCACCGAGCTCCGGCAATCGTTGATTTTGATGCGCGAGCTGTTCCTGCAGCAAACCGTTAAATAGCGCCCGCAGTAACAATGCTGCCAGAACGCCATTATCCCCTGCCCGCGTCACATCCAGACAATAAAACGCAAGGTCATGGTCCGATAGCGGTGCAATATCCAGTACCAGCCCCGGCTGATCGGCAGCCACCAATTGACGATAGTTGATCCGACATCGTGAAATAACTTGCGACACAGGAGGCTGTAATTCTTGCAACAGCTTCGCTGCAGCGGCGGGATCACCAACCATCGCATCCCAGTCGCGAAACAGCCGCTCTTCTTCTTCCACGCGTGAATTAAACATATTCGGATACAGACACGCAAAGACGGTTTCGCGCAGGCGGTTCAGGTCCTTTACCGGCTTTAGCAGCACATCATCCACACCCAATCGCAGTGCTTTGGCTATATCAGACATGTTTTCCGTCGCTGATATCACCAGGATTGGGGTCTGATCGCCACGATTACGCAGATACTCTACTAGCTTAAGGCCGTTCATTCGTGGCATAGCCAGGTCGCAGATAATCAGGTCGGGGTTAAAGTGCCCGAGTAATTCAAGTGCTTCAAGTCCATCGCCAGCTACCGCCGTTGTCGCTCCCAAAGAGGAAAACCATGAGTCCATGAGTGAGCGAAATACCGGCTCATCCTCAACGATAAGAATCTGTTTTCCGACCAATGGCTGCGTCATATTCTCCCCCCTGACTGGCTTTAGTAAATAGTGGCATGCTATTGCTACTCACGCCTGTCAGAATTTGCTTAAGTGTTGATAAAAAATGCGTTAGATGTTGGTTTTCACCAGGGGTAGAAGTTCATCCATTTTCTTCTCGACCGCCAGTTGTCCAGCAGCAATTGCTGCGCTGGCGCGGTGAAAATCCAGCGTGGATATTTGCGGACAAAACGGCTGAATCAGGATGTCTGGCGGGTCACCGGCCATGCGGTTACGTTTCAGACGGTTTTCCAGAACCTGAATAGAAGTCGTCATGATCTCCATCGCCGTCGGCGCGGTTACCGCACGCCTGGCCGTTATGTTGCTCAAGCGCTCTTTCAGTCGGGCACGCCATGAAAGCGCGTCGACATCATCACCCGTTTCGGCATCACTGCTGACGTTAAAGGAGAGTAAATCTTGCTGCATAAGATGCGCATCGTGTTGCAGATCGACGGCAATAACGATGTCAGCGCCCAGCGCGCGAGTTAAGGATACAGGAACGGGATTCACCACCGCGCCATCGACCAGCCAGTAACCATTATGCGCTACAGGGGACATCAGACCAGGAATACTGCAGGAGGCCCGAACAGCCAGGTGCAAATCACCTTCCGTGAACCAGAGCTCCCGACCCGTACTCAGATTAGTAGCCACAGTTGCGAAACGGCGAGTGCATTGCTCAATTGCTTCTACCGGCATGACATTACGGTACTGATTGAATACCCGTTCACCACGCAGTAATCCGCCCCTGCGCCACGAGAGATCCATCAGACGTAAGACATCCCAATAGCTGAAAGAACAAACCCATTGTTCGAGAGCAGGTAACTTATTGCATGCGTAGGCTGCACCAACCAGCGAACCAATGGAACACCCTGCCACAATATCAACATCAATGCCCATATGCTTTAGGGCCTTAATAACGCCAATATGCGACCAACCTCGCGCCGCGCCGGAACCTAGCGCCAGCCCAATTTTTATTTTTCTCATTGTACGTACAAACTTCCCCTGGCTTGCAGACGTAGCAACATCGCTACCGCTCAGTTAACATAGTGCTACCTTGGCGTTTTTACGCCGTTTTTTTATTCCAGGGAGTACTTTGTGTCTCAGCTTTGTCCCTGTGGTAGCGCTGTCGAGTATAGCCTATGTTGCTACCGTTATGTGTCCGGCGCGCAAGTAGCACCTACGCCGTCACATCTCATGCGTTCTCGTTACTGTGCTTTTGTGATGAAAGACGCAGATTACCTTATCAAGACCTGGCATCCGGACTGTCATGCAGCCGAGTTTCGCGACGACATTATCGCAGGATTTAGCCACACCGAATGGCTCGGGCTGACCGTTTTTGAACAACAAACGGCAGACACAGAAAATATCGGCTATGTCAGCTTTGTTGCGCGATTTTCTGAACAAGGTAAAACAGGTGCAATTATCGAGCGCTCTCGTTTTTTAAAAGAAAACGGTCAGTGGTACTATATAGACGGTACACGCCCTCAAATTGGACGAAACGATACCTGCCCTTGTGGCTCCGGTAAAAAATTTAAAAAGTGCTGCGGCTAATCAACGCCCGACAGTATCAATTTTGCAAACATTCTCAACAGGATCACCGCTGCAAATGCATTCATTACAACGAAAAGTGCTGCGTACTATTTGCCCGGACCAAAAAGGTCTGATCGCGCGCATTACGAATATCTGTTACAAGCATGAACTGAACATCGTGCAGAACAATGAGTTCGTGGACCACCGTACCGGGCGCTTTTTTATGCGTACCGAACTGGAGGGTATTTTTAACGACGTCACGCTGCTTGCCGATCTGGATAGTGCCCTTCCAGATGGCTCCATTCGAGAATTAACGCCAGCAGGACGCCGCCGTATCGTCATTTTGGTCACCAAAGAAGCACATTGTCTGGGTGATCTGTTAATGAAGGCCAATTATGGCGGGCTGGATGTTGAAATCGCCGCTGTGATCGGCAACCACGAGACGCTGCGACCTTTGGTTGAACGGTTTGATATCCCGTTTGAGCTGGTCAGCCACGAAGGTTTAACGCGTGACGAACATGACCTGAAAATGGCCGACGCTATCGACGCGCACCAACCTGACTATGTCGTGCTGGCAAAATACATGCGCGTTCTGACACCAACATTTGTTTCACGCTTCCCGAATAAGATTATCAATATTCACCATTCATTCCTGCCAGCGTTTATTGGCGCTCGCCCTTACCATCAGGCTTATGAGCGCGGCGTGAAGATCATCGGTGCGACAGCCCACTACGTGAATGATAACCTCGATGAAGGCCCAATCATTATGCAGGACGTAATTCATGTGGATCACACCTACACCGCGGAAGACATGATGCGTGCGGGTCGCGACGTTGAGAAAAATGTATTAAGCCGCGCGCTGTATCAGGTTCTGGCTCAACGCGTCTTTGTTTACGGTAACCGAACGATTATTCTGTAATCGATTGATAATTGAATTGGTTACCTTTACATCTTTACGCGTAAAAATCAGGCAACCAGTTCTTTTTTATCAACGGAATACTTTACAGGGGCGCATCATTTGATATGATGCGCCCCGCTTCCAACGGAAGCAGGCCAGTAACTAGCATTACCCCGTGGTGGGGTTCCCGAGCGGCCAAAGGGAGCAGACTGTAAATCTGCCGTCATCGACTTCGAAGGTTCGAATCCTTCCCCCACCACCATTCATTCCGATTGATTCATAAAATTAGTATACCCCTGGTGGGGTTCCCGAGCGGCCAAAGGGAGCAGACTGTAAATCTGCCGTCATCGACTTCGAAGGTTCGAATCCTTCCCCCACCACCATCACTTCATAAAGCACCTGTATCAAATCCATCTGTTATGCCTCATATTCTGCCCAGACGGGAAGGATGAGAAGCTTCGACTAAGGTTCGATTCGAGCGTTAGCGAGAAAGCGTTGCCGCAGGCAACGACCCGAAGGGCGAAGCGCACCGCGCTGAGTAATCCTTCCCCCACCACCATCACTTCATAACGCACCAGCATCCAATCCATCTGTTATGTCTCATATTCTGCCCAGACGGGAAGGATGAGAAGCTTCGACTAAGGTTCGATACGAGCGTTAGCGAGAAAGCGTTGCCGCAGGCAACGACCCGAAGGGCGAAGCGCACCGCGCTGAGTAATCCTTCCCCCACCACCATCACCTCATAACGCACCAGCATCCAATCCCTCTGTAATGCCCCATACCTTGCCCTCGATCAAGCCTCAATTCGGGTCGGCAATTTGCCTGATGCGCTATGCTTATCCGGCAATTAGTCGTAAAAAAACCCCGCCGGAGCGGGGTTTTGTCTTACACAGATAACCGATTAATGACGCGCACGAACAATCTGGTATTTGCGCGTCAGATATTCGACCGGAACGCTCCAGATGTGCACCAGACGCGAGAACGGGAACAACAGGAACAGCGTCATACCCAGCACCAGGTGCATACGGAAAATGAACGCGACACCATCCAGATATTGAGACGCCCCCCCCTGGAAGGTCACCACTGTCTGCGCCCAGTTCACCAGCTTCATCATCTCGCTGCCGTCCATATGCTGGGCGGAGAACGGAATGGTCAGCAGGCCCAGCGCGCACTGGATCACCAGCAGGGAGAGGATCAGAATGTCCGCTCCGGTAGTGGTCGCCCGCACACGTGGGCTGAACAGGCGGCGTTTCAGCAGCAGGACGCCGCCAATCAAACACATCACACCACTGGCACCACCCGCGAACATCGCCATCTTTTGTTTCACTTCAAGCGGCAGCCACGCTTCATACATCCAGTGTGGTGTCAGCATGCCAAGGAAGTGCCCGGCAAAAATCCCCAGGATCCCGATGTGGAACAGGTTTGACGCCAGGTTCATCCCTTTGCGATCCAGCATCTGACTGGAAGCCGCGCGCCAGGTATACTGCCCATAGTCATAACGCAGCCAACTGCCAATCAGAAAGACAGAACCCGCGATGTACGGATAGATGTCAAAGAAGAACGTATTCAGGAAGTGCATTATTGCTGTCCTCCGGTGGTGATATTCAGATACTGCGGCGCAACGGCCCCGGCAAAACGACGCTGGTGAGCGGAAATTTCCGACTCACCGCACCCCTGATCGGCGAAGAATTTCACCTGCTCTTCTTCCCAGACCGCATCCAGCGCTTGTGGGGTATCGTCACGCGCTTCATCTGCAATTTTTTCAGCCACTTTATCGCTGTCGATAACGGTATTCGCCAGTTTTAACAGCAGATCGAACAGCACCGCATAACGGCTTTCACGCTGTTGCAAGCGAGCGCTGAGCAGCGCCAGAATCGGCGCGATATCCTGTAACCCCCCTAATGCTTCGCTTTTCGGCAACTGCGCAAGGTATTCCAGATACAGCGGCAGATGATCGGGAAGTTCGCGGCTGTCGAGCTGCAGACCGTGCTGTTCATACTGCGCCATCAGGTCAACCATAGCCTGACCACGATCGCGGGACTCGCCGTGTACATGTTCAAACAGCAACAACGAGGTGGCGCGGCCACGGTCAAACAGTTCACTATAGCTTGCCTGCACATCCAGCATGTCCTGCGCGGTGAGATCGCGCAGGAAAATGCCCAGAGTCTGGGCATCCTCTTTATCCAGGTTCTCAGATGACGCGAGTGCATCGAAAAGTTCCTGCTGATGCTGCCACAAGGCAGCATCCGGGTACTCGAGCAGACGCGAAACAATGACAAGTTCAATCATTGGTGCGGCTCCGTTTTGCTGGTCACATCGACAGCGTCGATGCGGCGGCTGTTGAACAGATTGAATTTAGTATCAGAACCGTGGCAACCGTCACCGAAGGTAAAGCCACAACCGCTTTTCTCCGGGAACGCGTCACGCGCCAGTTCACGATGGCTGCTCGGTACCACGAAACGATCTTCGTAGTTAGCAATCGCCAGATAACGATACATTTCCTGTGCCTGCGCTTCGCTTAAGCCCACCTCTTCCAGCGCACGGGTATCAACTTTACCGTCAACGGTTTCCGCACGTTTGTAGTGACGCATCGCCAGCATACGTTTCAGCGCCAACAGTACCGGCTGAGTGTCGCCTGCGGTCAGCAGGTTCGCCAGGTACTGAACCGGGATACGCAGACTGTCAACGTCCGGCAGAATACCGTTGCTGCCCAGCTCGCCCGCATCGGCGGCAGACTGGATCGGTGACAAAGGCGGCACGTACCAGACCATCGGTAGCGTGCGGTATTCCGGATGCAGCGGCAGCGCCAGCTTCCAGTCCATCGCCATTTTGTAAACCGGCGACTGCTGTGCAGCATCAATGACGCTCAACGGAATACCATCTTTCAGCGCTTGTTCAATAACAGCCGGATCGTTTGGATCGAGGAACACGTCCAGTTGACGCTGATACAGATCTTTCTCGTGCTCCGTGCTTGCCGCACTTTCAATCGCATCTGCGTCATACAGCAGTACGCCGAGGTAACGAATACGGCCTACGCAGGTTTCGGAACAAACGGTCGGCTGACCGGCTTCGATACGCGGGTAGCAGAAAATGCACTTCTCAGATTTCCCGCTCTTCCAGTTGAAGTAGATCTTCTTATACGGGCAGCCAGTGATACACATACGCCAGCCGCGGCATTTGTCCTGGTCGATCAGCACGATGCCATCTTCTTCACGCTTGTAGATAGCGCCACTTGGGCAGGTCGCCACGCACGCCGGGTTAAGGCAATGCTCACACAAACGCGGCAGATACATCATGAAGGTATTTTCGAACTGACCGTACATCGCCTTCTGCATGTTTTCGAAGTTCTGGTCTTTGGCGCGTTTTTCGAACTCGCCCCCCAGAATTTCTTCCCAGTTCGGACCGCTGGTGATTTTATCCATCCGCTGACCGGTGATCAGCGAACGCGGACGGGCAATCGGCTGCGCCTTACTGTCTGCTGGGGCGTTGTGCAACGTTTGGTAGTCAAAATCAAACGGCTCATAGTAATCATCCATGCCCGGCAGATGCGGGTTAGCAAAGATTTTACCCAGCAGCAGTGCTTTGTTACCCATGCGCGGCTGCAGCTTGCCATTGATTTTACGGATCCAACCGCCCTTCCATTTTTCCTGGTTTTCCCAGTCGTTCGGGAAGCCAACGCCAGGCTTACTTTCGACGTTATTGAACCAGGCGTACTCCATACCTTCACGGCTGGTCCAGACGTTTTTGCAGGTCACTGAACAGGTGTGGCAGCCGATGCACTTATCGAGATTCAGCACCATGCCGACTTGTGAACGAATTTTCATTTTACGCTCTCCTGTACCTGGTCATTGCCTTCGCCATCCAACCAGTTAATGTTCTTCATCTTACGTACAACTACGAACTCATCGCGGTTTGAACCGACGGTACCGTAGTAGTTAAAGCCGTATGCCAGTTGCGCATAACCACCGATCATGTGAGTTGGTTTCGGCGTAATACGGGTTACCGAGTTGTGGATCCCGCCGCGCTGCTGGGTGATTTCAGAACCCGGCAGGTTAACAATACGTTCCTGCGCGTGGTACATCATGGTCATCCCGGCCGGCACACGCTGGCTGACAACTGCACGCGCCGTCAGCGCCCCGTTGCTGTTGAAGACTTCGATCCAGTCGTTATCTTCGATACCAAGATCCTTCGCATCAACTTCACTCATCCACACAATCGGACCACCGCGAGACAGCGTCAGCATCAGCAGGTTGTCGCTGTAGGTGGAGTGGATACCCCATTTCTGGTGCGGCGTCAGGAAGTTGAGCGCTTTTTCCGGGTTACCGTTAGACTTCTCGCCGATCACCGCTTTCACCGAACGGGTGTCGATTGGCGGACGATACACCAGCAGGCTCTCACCGAAGTCACGCATCCACTGGTGATCCTGATACAACTGCTGGCGACCAGACAGCGTACGCCATGGGATCAGCTCATGAACGTTGGTATAACCGGCGTTATAAGACACATGTTCATCTTCCAGACCTGACCAGGTCGGACTGGAGATAATTTTGCGCGGCTGCGCCTGGATGTCGCGGAAACGAATTTTTTCGTCTTCTTTATTCAGCGCCAGATGCGTATGGTCACGACCGGTAAATTCACTCAGCGCCGCCCAGGCTTTAACGGCAACCTGACCGTTAGTTTCCGGAGCCAGCGTCAGAATCATCTCAGCAGCATCAATTGCGGTATCCAGCATCGGTTGGCCTTTCGCCGGACCGTCAGCCTTGGTGTAGTTGAGCTTACGCAGCAGATCCATTTCGCTCTGGGTGTTCCAGGCAATCCCTTTACCGCCGTTACCGATTTTTTCCATCAGCGGACCGATGGAGGTGAAACGCTCGTACGTTGCCGGATAATCACGCTCAACGGTCATGATGTGCGGTGCCGTAACACCTGGAATCAGGTCGCATTCCCCTTTTTTCCAGTCCTTCACGTCCAGCGGCTGCGCCAGTTCAGCGGCGGAGTCGTGCTGAATCGGCAGCGTAACGACGTCGGTTTCTTTACCGAGGTGGCCCACACAAACTTCAGAGAATTTCTTGGCGATGGCTTTATAGATTTCCCAGTCGCTCTTCGATTCCCAGGCCGGGTCAACGGCCGCAGACAGAGGATGAATAAACGGATGCATATCCGAGGTATTCATGTCGTCTTTTTCATACCAGGTAGCGGTCGGCAGCACGATATCGGAATACAGACAGGTACTCGACAGGCGGAAGTCCAGCGTAACGACCAGATCCAGTTTGCCGTCCAGTCCGTTATCCTGCCATTCCACTTCTTCTGGCTTCACGCCGCTCTGCTGGCCGAGATCTTTGCCCTGAATACCATGTTCAGTACCCAGCAGATACTTGAGCATGTACTCGTGGCCTTTACCGGAAGAACCGAGCAGGTTTGAACGCCAGATAAACAGGTTACGCGGATGGTTTCTACCGTTTTCCGGCTGCTCTGCTGCAAAACGAATAGAGCCTTCTTTCAGGGATTTAACGGTGTAGTCCACCGGCGTCATACCTGCTTTCTGCGCTTCTTTCGCGATATACAGCGGGTTAGTCCCTAACTGCGGCGCCGACGGTAACCAGCCCATACGTTCAGCGCGAACGTTAAAGTCAATCAAATGACCGCTATAGCGGGATTTGTCTGCCATTGGGGACAGCAGTTCCTGCGCAGTCACCGTCTCATAGCGCCATTGGCTGGAGTGGTTATAGAAGTAGGAGGTACTGTTCATATGACGAGGCGGACGCTGCCAGTCAAGAGCAAACGCCAGCGGCTGCCAGCCGGTTTGCGGACGCAGTTTTTCCTGCCCTACGTAGTGGGCCCAGCCGCCGCCGCTCTGGCCGATACAGCCACAGAACACCAGCATATTGATCAGGCCACGATAGTTCATATCGAGGTGGTACCAGTGGTTCAAACCGGCGCCGACGATAATCATCGAACGACCGTGCGTTTTATCTGCGTTATCCGCAAATTCACGGGCGATGCGTACAATCTGAGAACGTGATACGCCTGTAATTTTTTCTGCCCACGCTGGCGTGTACGCTTTCACGTCATCGTAACTGGTCGCGCAGTTTTCATCGTTCAGACCACGTTCCAGGCCGTAGTTGGCCATAGTCAGATCGTAAACGGTGGTCACCAGCGCCGTAGAGCCATCGGCCAGTTGCAGGCGTTTAACGGGCAATTTATGCAGCAGAATGTTTTCCAGTTCGACTTTACTGAAGTGCTCGGTGCCTTCGCCACCAAAGTATGGGAAGCCCACTTCAGCGATATCATCCTGGCTACCCAGCAGGCTGAGCTGCAGTTCGGTTTCATCACCGGACGTGCCATCGCGCTGCTCAAGATTCCATTTGCCTTTTTCGCCCCAACGGAAACCAATTGAACCGTTTGGCGCAACCATTTCGCCGTTGCTGTTGATAGCGACAGTTTTCCATTCCGGGTTATTTTCCTGGCCCAGAGAGTCAACCAGATCCGCAGCACGCAGCATACGACCAGCAGCATAGTAGCCGTCGCGCTCTTCGAGCATCACCAGCATTGGCATGTCGGTATAACGACGAACGTAGTCGGTGAAATATTGGCTCGGGTTATCGAGGTGGAACTCGCGCAGCATGACATGACCCATCGCCATTGCCATCGCCGCATCGGTTCCCTGCTTCGGAGCCAGCCACAGGTCGCACAGTTTGGCGATTTCTGCGTAGTCCGGGGTAATTGCTACTGTTTTGGTGCCTTTGTAACGAACTTCAGTAAAGAAGTGCGCATCCGGAGTACGGGTCTGCGGTACGTTAGAGCCCCATGCCAGAATGTAGCTGGAGTTATACCAGTCGGCAGATTCCGGTACGTCGGTCTGCTCGCCCCAGGTTTGCGGGGAAGCTGGCGGCAGGTCACAGTACCAGTCATAGAAGCTCAGGCAGGTCCCGCCAATCAGCGACATATAACGTGCGCCGGACGCATAAGAAACCATCGACATCGCCGGGATCGGCGAGAAGCCTGCGACGCGGTCAGGACCATAGGTTTTGATGGTGTAAACGTTAGATGCGGCAATCAGCTCATTCACTTCCTGCCAGGAAGAACGAACGAATCCACCACGACCACGCGCTTGTTTGAAGCTTTTTGCTTTATCGGCGTCTTCGATAATGGATGCCCATGCATCTACCGGATCGCTGTGCAGTCTTTTTGCTTCACGCCACATCTTCATCAGACGTTTGCGCATCAGCGGGTATTTCAGACGGTTAGCACTGTAGAGATACCATGAATAGCTTGCACCACGCGGGCAGCCGCGAGGCTCGTGGTTGGGCATATCTGGACGAGTGCGTGGGTAGTCAGTTTGCTGGGTTTCCCAGGTCACCAGACCATTTTTCACATAGATTTTCCAGCTGCATGAGCCGGTGCAGTTTACACCGTGGGTTGAACGCACGATTTTGTCATGCTGCCAACGCTGGCGGTATCCATCCTCCCAGTCCCTGTTGGTATTGAGAAGCTGGCCATGCCCATCGGCAAAGGTTTCGCCCTTCTGCTTGAAGTAGCGAAACCGGTCCAGGAATTTACTCATCGGTTTTCTCCTGTAGGAGCCTGACGGCTCTCTGATAAATCGACATTGCTTGATTGAGAGCGAAGGTAACGCTCTGAAAGGGCGTGAGAATTGATAACGATCAAGGCAGGCAGGGATGAAAATTGAGGGCCGATTTTGACATACCCCCTTAGTGGGATATCGATAAATCAATCAACATATTGAATTTTATTGATTTTTTTTAAACTCACTTATCATACAAATGTTAAATTCTTTATAAGTGGGTATTAAGGGGTATCCCCCCTGTTTAGCATATTACGAGCGCCGTTCTAACAGGCTGTTGTCGCGTCATAATATAAAAGTATGTTGTAACTAATTGTGAGCAAAAAAAAGCGCGGTCTAACACCGCGCAATGGATAATCAACAGTTACTACTTTTTTACTTTTTAGAATGACGTCCGTACACCGCCCAGGTGATAACCACACAGGCGACATAGAAGATCAGAAATACTTTCATCGCATCGACCGGAGAGCCAGTTAATGCCAGGGACGTACCGAATGCTTTCGGGATAAAGAAGCCGCCGATCGCACCAATAGCTGAGATAAAGCCCAGCGCTGCCGCGGTGTCGGTCGCCGCCTCGCGCATCGCTTTCTCTTCTGAACCGCCTTCAGCTTTCACTCTGTCCATCGTCAGCTTGCGAAAGATAACGGAAATCATCTGGAAGGTTGAACCACTCCCCAGACCAGCCGTCAGGAACAGCGCCAGGAACACCGCAAAGAAGGCGATGAAGTTGCCACCGACACCGTTTGATGGCAGCGTCAGGAACAGTAAGGCACTGAAAATAGCCATCAGCACGAAGTTCACCAGCGTTACACGGGTCCCCCCCAGTCGGTCAGAGATTGCGCCGCCTGCTGAACGAGCCAAAGCGCCAATCAACGGTCCAAAGAAGGCGTAATGCAGGATCTGTACCTCAGGAAACTGCGTTTTTGACAGCATCGCGAAACCGGCAGAGAAACCGATAAATGAACCGAAGGTTGCCAGATACAGCAGGCTCATAATCCACAGGTGCCCGCGTTTCAGCACCGGCAATTGCTCTTTCAGCGAAGCTTTTGAGGTTGCCAGTTCATTCATACCAAACCATGCGGCCAGCGTTAAAACAGCCAGGAACGGGACCCAAATCCATGCAGCGTTTGCCAGATACAGCTGCGTACCATCCGGTTGTTCAACACCCTGGCTGCCAAATGCGGCAAAGATTGACAGTGAAACCACCAGCGGAGCGACCAACTGCATCACGCTGACGCCCATGTTACCCAGACCACCGTTCAGACCCAGCGCGCCGCCCTGCTTCTGTTTTGGAAAGAAGAAGCTGATGTTTGCCATGCTGGAGGCAAAGTTCGCACCGGCAAAACCGCACAACAGGGAGATAATGATAAAGGTACTAAATGGCGTGGAGGTATCCTGCACCGCAAAACCTAACCATACGCAAGGAATGATCAGGATACCGGTGCTGAACGCCGTCCAGCGACGTCCACCAAACAGGGGGACCATAAAGGAGTACGGTACACGCAGCAGCGCGCCGGACACCGAAGGTAATGCCGTCAGCATGAACAGTTGTTCAGTGGTGAAATCAAATCCGACTTTCGGTAAGTTCACCGCCACGGCGCTAAATAACATCCACACGCAAAACGCCAGCAGCAAGCAAGGGACGGAAATCCACAGGTTACGGCTGGCGATTCGATGACCACGCTGCTGCCAGAAGGCGGGATCTTCCGGCCGCCATTCGGTAATTACAGCTCCAGATGCCCTTTCCGGGGCAGATGAGTGACTCATAGACACCTCTGATACTTGTTTCGATGCCTGCCACATTAGGGTTTACAGCTGGAGGTAAGTTGATATAAATCAAAGGAAAAGGTGTCATTATTGATGACTGAAATTTATCATCATCCTAAATGAGTACATAACTTCGGTAAAAAAGATGTGGTTTTTCACGCTTCTGTCGTCCCCTACTCCCCCTCGTTTAGGATCTCTCCCTCTGGCGGCAATTAAGGGGTAGCCCGTTTGAGGTATGGGTATACTCCAGTGTATCGCCGAGAATAACGCCACTGCCTGCAGCAGAATCGTCATTCAATAAGGTTTTCGGTTTTACGAAAACCCGAAGGAACAAGTCACCATGTTTAAACGTTGTCTTTCCCCGCTTACGCTGGTCAACCAGGTGGCGCTGATTGTTTTATTGTCTACTGCCATCGGCGTGGCGGGTATGGCAGTCTCTGGCTGGCTGGTTCAGGGCGTTCAGGGTAGCGCGCATGCAATCAACAAAGCGGGATCGCTGCGCATGCAAAGCTATCGCCTGCTGGCGGCCATACCGCTGGACGCCAACGATCAACCACTACTGGATGAAATGGAGCAAACGGCGTTTAGCCCGGAATTGACGCGTGCCGCGCAGCGTGACGGACAACAGGCGCAGTTAAAAGCCTTACAGGATTACTGGCACACCAAACTGGCACCGGGGCTTGCGCATGCGCAAACGCCTGATACGGTAGCGCAGGATGTCAGGCGCTTTGTGGGCGGACTGGATAAGCTGGTCACCGCCTTTGACCATACAACCGAATTACGCATTGAACGCGTCGTCTTGCTGCATCGCCTGATGGCCGTATTTATGGCGTTGCTGCTGGTCTTCACCATTATCTGGCTACGCGTGCGCCTGTTACAGCCGTGGAAACAACTGCTGGCGATGGCGCGAGCCGTCAGTCAACGTGATTTTACCCAACGCGCACATATCAGTGGGCGTAATGAGATGGCAGCGCTGGGCTCGGCGCTGAATAATATGTCGGAAGAACTGGCCGAAAGTTACGCGGTGCTGGAACAGCGGGTACAGGAGAAAACGGCGGGTCTGGAGCACAAAAATCAGATCCTCTCTTTCCTGTGGCAAGCCAACCGCCGCCTGCACTCTCAGGTGCCGTTGTGCGAACGCCTCTCTCCGGTACTGAACGGCCTGCAAAATTTGACCCTGCTGCATGATATTGAACTGCGGGTCTATGATCTGGAAGATGAAGATAATCATCAGGAATTTACCTGCCAGTCCAATGTTAGCTGTGATGAGAAAGGCTGCCATTTGTGTCCGCGCGGTACGCTACCCGCCATTGACGGCGGTATCACACTGAAATGGCGGCTAACCGACGCCCATACCCAGTATGGTATCCTGCTCGCGACTTTGCCGTACGGACGCCATCTCAGCCACGATCAGCAGCAACTGGTTGATACCCTGGTTGAGCAACTGACCGCAACGCTTGCACTCGACAGGCATCAGGAGCGTCAGCAGCAGTTGATCGTGATGGAAGAGCGTGCCACCATTGCGCGCGAACTTCATGATTCTATTGCACAATCGCTCTCCTGTATGAAGATGCAGGTGAGCTGTTTGCAGATGCAGGGCGATGCGCTTTCAGATAACTGCCGCGAGCTGCTCAGTCAGATTCGTAACGAGTTGAACGCCTCCTGGGCGCAACTGCGCGAGCTGTTAACGACATTCCGTTTACAGCTGACGGAACCTGGATTAAGACCGGCGCTGGAAGCCAGCTGTCAGGAATACAGCGCGCGTTTTGGTTTTACGGTTAAGCTGGATTATCAGCTGCCACCGCGTCTGGTCCCTTCGCATCAGGCGATTCACCTGCTACAAATTGCGCGCGAAGCCCTGAGCAACGCCCTCAAACACTCTCAGGCCGATGAAGTAGTCGTGACGGTGGTGCAAAATGGTAAGCAGGTCAAACTTACAGTGCAAGATAACGGCTGCGGCGTACCGGAAAACGCCGAACGCAGTAACCACTACGGCATGATAATCATGCGCGACCGTGCGCAAAGCTTGCGCGGCGATTGCCGTGTACGCCGTCGCGAGACAGGCGGTACTGAAGTTGCTGTCACTTTTATTCCCGAAACAAACTTCACAGAAGTCCAAGGAGATACCCATGAGTAATCTGGAACCGGCAACCATCCTGTTGATCGACGATCATCCGATGCTGCGAACCGGTGTAAAACAGCTTGTCAGCATGGCGCCCGATATCACCGTTGTCGGCGAAGCCAGCAATGGTGAGCAGGGTATCGAGCTGGCAGAATCCCTTGATCCCGATCTGATCCTTCTTGATCTCAACATGCCCGGCATGAACGGTCTGGAAACACTCGACAAGCTGCGTGAGAAATCACTGTCAGGCCGTATCGTCGTGTTTAGCGTATCCAATCATGAAGAAGACGTGGTTACTGCACTGAAGCGCGGTGCCGACGGTTATCTGCTGAAAGATATGGAGCCGGAAGATTTGCTGAAAGCATTGCAGCAAGCGGCTGCCGGTGAAATGGTGCTGAGCGAAGCCTTAACGCCGGTTCTGGCCGCCAGCCTACGCGCCAATCGCGCAACGTCCGACCGTGATGTTACCCAACTGACGCCGCGCGAACGCGATATTCTTAAGCTCATCGCCCAGGGCCTGCCTAACAAGATGATCGCCCGCCGCCTGGACATCACCGAAAGCACGGTAAAAGTTCACGTGAAGCATATGCTGAAGAAAATGAAGCTCAAATCACGTGTTGAAGCCGCGGTATGGGTGCACCAGGAACGTATTTTCTGATAACGCGCGCATGCGTCATTGTTAACGAGGATCATTTTCCGAAACGGTAGTAAACGGTTCGGTCAGTGATAGCGTGATCTCATTGGAAGAGACACGCTGGCCCTGCTCATCTTCTACCACCACAGACAACCGCCAGCGGTTCGTCGCACCTTCTCTGCTGTCCCACTTCGGCATAATAATCGTCCAGCCCTGCGCGCTTCGGTTATTGCTGCCAGCCGTTAAGCTCAACGCCTGAGTATCGCCCTGCCACGTCAGGTGGCGGATCCCATGCAAACTACGCACCTGCAGCTTCAACGCCACCGTCTCTCCCGGTTTGAGATCCCAGGGCGGCGTGGCCAAAAATACCGACAGCGTTTTACGCTGGCGATACTCCAGCGTCGGCAAATTGTTACGCTGCGGATCGTCATAACGACTGCCGCGCAGTGAACGGCTGTTCGCCACCTCACTGACCATCAACTGTTTTTTTAACGGCACGCCAAAACGGTAACTAAGGGTTAAGCCGAGGTTATTCTGGCTGATGCCGCTTTCCCCCTGCTTATGCTGCGCTGTCACCGTGATCAGCGGCACCGGTGTATAGCTCAGCCCGAGGTTCACCGCCACCGGATTGTGATACCCGGTTCCCGAATTAAATAGATCCACCCGGTCGCCAAAATACTGTTCCACGCTGACGCTGGTATTGAGGTGTTGATAGAACGGCATCCGCATTTGCGCGGTCAGATCGTAGCCGCGGGCCATCCGTTGTTGCTGGGTTGCAAAACGCTCCTGCCAGGAAGACAACGGTTGATAATAGTTAGCGGATAAGCGCAAATATTCGCCCCACGCCTCCGCGCCGAGGCCTCCGCGGGGCAGATTTTCATCCAGTAAGTTGTCATAAAAGGTGTTGTAACCCAGTAACCAACCGTCGCGTACCCAACGTTGCCCAATCCCCGCATTACTGACTAAGCCGTCTTCCTGTTGCGTCACTCCTAGCTGGCTCCAGGTAAGATAACGTTGATTGTCCTGCCACGGCACAAACCAGCTTCCCCGACTCCCGGTAAAACTGCCTTCGTTATCAACTTGCAACCCGATGCTGGCGTTTCCCCAGGGAGAGAGCCAGGATTCCAGTTGCTGATTCACCTGTTCGCTGACCGTATCTCGCACCTGGCCAAACGCGAACTGCTTCGCCTGTTCACCGGTATCAAGCCCGTTATCAGTCATGCTGGCTTCACCAAACGCTTTGACCATTTCGGCAAAATGCTTTTCGCCTGCCCGCGACTCCGGGGCCATACCAAGATCGGGCAAGCCATCACTATTGTTATCGAAAGGGTTTTCAGCCTGGTGCACAAAGGACGACTGCGCGTTAGCAGTACCGCCTGCCAGCGGCAAGAGTGCGAATACAGCAAGAGAAGAACAGATAATACGGCTCAAATCGTTAGTGGTTTCTTACATCAATTAGCCACAGTGGCATACTTATCTTAAACCATAACGTTTTCAGCGTTGATTTTCAGCCCCTCCCCCTTTTTTCGGCATTATCCTGGCATTGAGAAATAGGTGTAACATACGTGTCGGTTATTAACGCTCACATGCAGTAACAGGAGTAAAAATGCAAAAGATAGTGATCGTCGCGAACGGAGCGGCTTATGGAAGCGAATCGTTATTTAACAGCCTGCGTCTGGCTATCGCCCTACGCGAACAGGAAGCCGGTCTCGACCTGCGTCTGTTTTTAATGTCTGATGCCGTAACCGCAGGATTACGTGGTCAGAAACCCGCGGAGGGCTACAATATTCAGCAAATGCTGGAGATCCTGACTGCGCAAAATGTTCCGGTAAAACTGTGCAAAACCTGCACCGATGGTCGTGGGATCACGGCGCTGCCGTTAATTGACGGAGTGGCCGTCGGCACGCTGGTAGAACTGGCTCAATGGACGCTGGCTGCAGATAAAGTGTTGACCTTCTGATATACCGTTTTCAGGCAAGCGCACTGAAAGTGTCGATAATTTCCGGATTTAATATTTGATGGGCGCGGTTTCGTTGAACGTTAGCACGCCCGTTCAACCCTTTTGAGGTGTTTTGTCACTTTTGTTTAATCGTTATGCCATTTTTTGATCAAAATCAGCATCCTGTTGCTCCCCCTTTGGTGTTATGCAATGAGTGAAATGTGAACAACATCACGCAGCACTTTCGACAGAAAGTACGTTGTTTTCAAGAACGGGGTGAAAAATGGCATTAGTGAAGGCAAGTTTAAAGTTATTTGGTGGCGATACGGTGGTTGTGCGCTGTTCCGAGCGCTGTCACATCCATCTGATGAGCGAAAAAAATCACGTCAAAGACACGCAGTCCGACATCTTAAGCGTGCAGGATCGTGATAACGCATGGTTGACCGTGCCCTATACCGGCGTCTGGAACGTGCTGATCGACAGCCACAGTCAGTCGCTTGAGCATTCGATAAGTTATATTGCAGCCTAAGCGTGACATGCCCGAAAAGCACCTGGCTTTCGGGCATACAATTCCACGCCGGGTTCAGGCAAACCCTGGCCGCATAACGCCTTCCGGCAGGTTCTCTCCCAACAATCGTTTGACCGTGATCACCAGATCATTAAGACAATCATCCTGCATCCCCAGCTTGACCAGCTCTTGTTCCAGCGAGAACAGATACTGGGCATTAGTGCCTAAAGGTCCTCTGGCCGCGGCAATAAGCGGCGCGATCACCTGCGCGCGCGTGTCTGACTCAAACAACGGATGGCGCGGATCCATAATAAACACCAGCGCGTTCACCGTACGGCCGTCATCAAGCGCCAGCTGGCACCAGGTCGGCAGATAGCATCCGGTGATCATTTCTCGCTTCCACAACAGAGAAAGCTCTTGTTCCAGCGACGCGTCCGGCAAGCGGTAGGCCACACCGGTGGTACGTCCGCCCTCTTTCAGGGCCAGCATGCGGCCTGGCTGACACGCCGTTCCTCGCCCCGCCGTCAGGCGCAGACAAAATGCACGGTGCCAGCCGACTAATGTGCCGGTACAGGACTCTTCAAACTCTAAGGCCGGGTTCCACATCAACGATCCATAACCGAAGATCCACACAGGTCCATCATCTGGTCGACAAGCGAGCGTGGCGGCCAGTGAGGCTGCACGTTGTTCCGCTGACCAGAGTAGTGATTCTTCAATAGCACCAAATGCCGTCTTACAGTCGGCATTCAATAAAAAATCACGCGTTAACACCTTACACCTCCGCCACTGCTGCTTCCCTGCGACAACTTTTTTGACGCCTTCCGGGCTTTTTTACTGCTCATTTTGAAACCAATAGCTGGACAATAGGCAATTCACCGCTCGCTTGCAAGCCAGTAACCGCGCGGCGTAGCACGATTCGCTAACGCCTGATGCAAGCGAGTTTATAAAGGCATTATAATTGATACTGTTACGTCTTTTTATGCCATTTACCATCATCACCTTTTTGGTAATCATTTTTAACCGCGGCCCACGCCACCTTATGTGCAGTCTCTTCTCGGGTGGCATCGTCACGTCGGTCAGATTTGTCTTTATACTGTTCCCAGGCGCTGTTGAAAGCTTCTTTATAAATGTCCTGAGCATGGGCTGGCAGAACGTGCTGCACGCTGTCAGGCAGATCGCTTTTAGATTTATAGGGCATTGTGAACTCCTCTTTTTAGGCTAAACCTTAAGTGTGGTTAACAATGCGGCGAGACGCCAATAATGGACATTTTTAGAAATTTTCTTTACCTAACCCTCTGTTAATTAAACAGTCTATAAACAAGAAATTGGTTTTTGGCCGCTTTGAGAGGGAAAACAGGTGATGTAGTAAAATTTCGTAAAATGTCACCTACAAAACCACGTTTTCTGTTATTTTTTACATTCTTTAATACTTTTTATAATTATAAATACCTGCAGAGATGGAGAATTAATGCAATGACACAAGCACATGAGGCGGTAAAAACCCGCCACAAGGAGACCTCTCTCGTCTTCCCGATTTTGGCGCTGGTAGTACTGTTCTTCTGGGGGAGCAGTCAGTCACTACCAGTGGTCATCGGTATTAATGCGCTGGCCCTTATTGGTATATTAAGCAGCGCATTCAGCGTTGTCCGTCATGCGGACGTATTAGCCCATCGACTTGGCGAACCCTACGGGTCGCTGATCCTCAGTTTGTCCGTTGTTATTCTTGAAGTCAGCTTAATCTCCGCATTAATGGCAACCGGCGATGCCGCACCTACGCTCATGCGCGATACGCTGTATTCAATCATTATGATCGTAACCGGGGGTCTGGTCGGTTTTTCATTACTATTAGGTGGCCGTAAATTTGCCACTCAGTATATGAACCTATTTGGTATTAAGCAGTATTTAATCGCCCTGTTCCCACTGGCCATTATTGTACTGGTATTCCCGATGGCGTTGCCGGGGGCAAATTTCACTACCGCGCAGGCGCTGTTGGTGGCGTTAATTTCTGCGGCGATGTACGGCGTATTTTTGCTGATTCAAACTAAAACGCACCAAAGTCTGTTCATTTACGAGCATGAAGACGAGGGTGACGACGATGACCCGCATCACGGTAAGCCGTCAGCGCACAGCAATCTGTGGCACGCCGCCTGGCTTATCATTCATCTGATCGCTGTTATCGCCGTGACCAAGATGAACGCCAGCCCGCTTGAGACCTTGCTGACTGAACTGAATGCGCCAGTCGCATTTACGGGTTTCCTGGTCGCGTTACTGATCCTCTCGCCTGAAGGACTGGGCGCACTGAAAGCGGTTCTGAGCAATCAGGTACAGCGGGCAATGAATTTATTCTTCGGTTCGGTGTTAGCCACAATTTCGCTGACCGTACCGGTGGTGACGCTGATTGCATGGGCAACCGGGAATGATTTGATGTTTGCGCTGGGTGCGCCAGAGATGATTGTGATGGTTTCATCACTGGTTCTGTGTCAGATCTCTTTCTCCACCGGACGCACCAATGTGCTTAACGGTGCAGCGCATCTGGCACTGTTTATCGCTTATCTGATGACAATATTTGCCTGAGTATTATTTTAGACGTACCCCACGGTCCTCTTCAGGGCCGTTTTCTTTTCTGCCGATATAACACAATCGATGGCGCGTCTGGTGCCTGACGGCGACCTTTATACCCTTTTCAAATAGCAGGCCGGAGGGAAATTCCGGCCTGTCACAATCTCTTAGTTCTCGGTATCCAGCTCGTCGAAGCTTTTCACCAGGTCATCAATCGCTTTAATCTGCGTCAGGAACTGTTCCAGCTTCGCCAGTGGCAGCGCGGATGGACCATCGCATTTCGCATTGGCTGGATCCGGATGCGCTTCAATAAACAGACCTGCCAGACCAACCGCCATACCGGCACGCGCCAGTTCGGTAACCTGCGCACGACGACCGCCGCTTGCTGCGCCAAACGGATCGCGGCACTGCAGCGCATGGGTAACGTCAAAAATCACCGGTGAGTTGCCGGAGACTTTCTTCATCACGCTGAAGCCCAGCATGTCCACAACCAGGTTGTCATAACCAAAGTTCGCACCACGGTCGCACAGAATAACCTTATCGTTGCCGCCTTCATGGAATTTATCCACGATGTTGCCCATCTGAGCCGGGCTGATGAACTGCGGTTTCTTCACGTTGATAACGGCACCGGTTTTCGCCATTGCTTCCACCAGATCGGTCTGACGAGCAAGGAATGCCGGAAGCTGAATCACATCCACCACATCAGCAACAGGCTGTGCCTGGCTGGCTTCGTGAACGTCGGTGATCACTTTTACGCCAAAAGTCTGTTTCAGTTCCTGGAAGATTTTCATCCCTTCTTCAAGGCCCGGTCCACGGTAAGAGTGGATGGAAGAACGGTTGGCTTTATCAAAGGAGGCTTTAAACACGTAAGGGATACCCAGCTTTTGAGTAACGGTTACGTAGTGCTCACAAATGCGCATCGCCAGATCGCGGGATTCCAGCACGTTCATTCCGCCAAACAGCACGAACGGCAGGTCATTTGCCACGTTGATGTCGCCAATGCTAACCACTTTTTGTTTCATAGGATCGCCTTAAACGGTAGGTAAAGTGTGATTAATCAATGCAATACAATTTGTTTGTGCGAAATAGTATTAATTTGCGCACGAATCATTTCGCTGATCGGGTCTTCCGGACACTGTTCAACGAAATAACTTAAATCTGTCAGCGCAACATGTTCGCACTCGAGTTGCGCGTATATTAAACCACGATCGCGAATTTCATACGGATCTTCAGGATTAAACTGCAATAGTGCTTCACTGGCACGCAGCGCCAGCTCCATTTGCCGCTCTTCCATCAGTGATGATTTCAGCGTGTCGAGCAGTTTGCGGATCACTTCCGCGTTATCCGCCTCATCCAGGTCTTCGTTAAACAGCTCCGCGACCGGGCTGATGTTCCCCTTCAACCACACTTCCAGCGTGTGCTCATTTAACGTTTCGCCATTGAATGGATTGATTAGCCACATTTCACCATCGAGCGACTCAATACGAAGGATCAGTTGCGTCGGGAAAATCACCGGTACCAGCGGCAGCTCCAGTCTGTTGGCAATCCACAATAAGATCGCCCCCAGAGACACGGCGCTGCCCTGCCGATTTTTCAGTACCTGGTCAAGCCAGAGTGCATCAGAAAGACGATAGACGCCGTGGGTATCCGTAAATCCCCATTCGCCGTAAAAAAGTGCCAGCAGTTTTTCCAGTTGCTCATCCTGAGACAGGAGCTGGCTAATTTCTTCTTGCGCCAGACTGACCAGACGTTCCAGTTCGTCGTAGACAGTTTGTGTTGGAAAATCCAGACGGATAGACTCCGACGCCAGGATCATCCCATCACACAATGGCGCTTTATTAAATTCGAAATCAGCTAACGACCTCATGCTTACCCCAGTAACGGTATTTTTGTGGTGGCGAGTTTAATGATGATGTACAGCACCACCAGCGCCAGCGGAAATGCGACTAATCGCGCCTGCTGACTGCGCGCCCGACGATAATCGAGCGCAATAAAACCCAAAACGATGTAAATGATAACCCCAAACAGCTTTTCAGTCAGCCATGTCCCGTGCTCAGTGAATGGCAGGATGTGCGCTTTAACCATTAGCGCCACGCCGCTGAGTAATAAAACGGTATCCACGACCGGTGGCACAATGCGCGTCCAGCGTGCGCAGGCAAGACGCGAGTCGGTGTAACGCCACCAAAAACGCAGCGTCAGCAAGCCAACGGAAAGCGCAATACTGATGAGATGAATGTTGAGTAACACACTGAAGGTACTCATGATGGGATGCGTCCAAGCGTAATTCGTTCGTTGCCGCCATAATCACGGCAGGTTTCAACCGTCTGGTAACCCGCACGAGTAAAGACGTCCCGGACGGCCTGCCCCTGCTGCCAGCCATGTTCCAGCAACAGATAGCCGCCGGGCGTTAACACGCGCTGAGACTGGTCAATGATATGCACGATATCCGCCAGTCCTCGATCGCCCGCCACCAGTGCCGACAGAGGTTCAAAGCGTACATCGCCTTGCGCCAGGTGCGGATCCTGTTCGTCGATATACGGCGGATTGCTGACAATCATGTCAAACTGCTGTCCCTGCAAAGCGCTGAACCAGTTGCTTTGCAGCACGCAAACATTGTCGATGCCCAGATGCTGTTTGTTGCGAGTGGCCAGCGCAACAGCATCCGGCATGCGGTCAACCGCCGTTACTGCGCAATCCGGACGCTCGGTTGCCAGCGCCAGCGCAATGGCGCCCGTGCCAGTTCCCAAATCGAGAATGCGGCACGCTGACGCCGGCAGGCGAGCCAGCGCCTGTTCCACCAGACACTCAGTATCCGGACGAGGGATAAGCGTAGCCGGAGACACAAACAGCGGCAGCGACCAGAACTCCCGCACGCCGGTTAAATGCGCCACCGGCTCACCCCGCTGACGGCGCTCCAGTAATGTGTCGAGCTGTTGACGCTGCGCCTCGGTTAATACCGTTTCACCGAAAGCCAAAATAAAGGTGCGTCCCTTACCGGTAACAAACTCGAGCAAAATCTCGGCGTCACGGCGCGGGCTTTCACTTGCCTGTAATTGGCTTATCGCTTCACGCAGCCAGTGCTGATAATCCATTAATCCTGCTCGGACAACGCCGCCAGTTGGTCGGCCTGGTATTCCTGGACAATTGGCTCAATGAGCATATCCAGTTTGCCTTCCATCGCTTCATCCAGACGGTAGAGCGTCAGGTTAATGCGGTGATCGGTCACGCGACCCTGCGGGAAGTTATAGGTACGGTTGCGATCGCTGCGATCGCCACTGCCCAACAGATTGCGACGCTCAGAGGCTTCTGCCTGTTGACGTCTTGCCACTTCGGCGGCACGAATTCGCGCCCCCAGCACCGACATCGCTTTCGCTTTGTTTTTATGCTGCGAACGTTCGTCCTGGCATTCCACTACGATACCGGTCGGCAAGTGGGTAATACGGATTGCGGAGTCGGTGGTGTTAACGTGCTGCCCCCCTGCGCCTGATGAGCGGAAGGTATCAATACGCAGATCGGCCGGGTTGATGTCCGGCAGTTCGGCATCCGGCAGTTCCGGCATGACCGCGACCGTACAGGCAGAAGTGTGAATACGGCCCTGTGACTCCGTCGCAGGTACGCGCTGCACACGATGCCCACCGGACTCAAATTTCAGTCGACCGTACACGCCTTCGCCGCTAATTTTGGCAATGACTTCTTTAAACCCGCCATGTTCGCCTTCGCTGGCGCTCATGATCTCTACCCGCCAGCGACGCGATTCAGCGTAACGGCTGTACATGCGGAACAGATCGCCGGCAAACAGCGCGGCCTCATCACCACCGGTTCCCGCACGCACTTCGAGGAAGGCGTTACGTTCGTCATCAGGATCTTTAGGCAACAGCAGAACCTGCAGATGTTGCTCCAGCTGCTCGCATTTATCTTTTGCTTCACGCAGTTCATCCTGCGCCATTTCACGCATTTCAGGATCGTCGAGCATCATCTGAGCCGTCTCGATATCTTCCTGAACCTGTTGCCAGTCCGTAAAACAGCGAGATACATCGCTTAATTGCGAATATTCGCGCGACAGTGCACGAAAGCGTTCCTGGTCTGCGATAGTCCCCGCATCCCCGAGCAGCGCCTGAACTTCTTCATGGCGTTCATGCAGGGCTTCCAGTTTGGCAACGATAGAAGGCTTCATAGGCGTAAATGCACCCTGTAAAAAATAAGATTGGTGTGCTGCTACTCCAGCCCGAGGCTGTCGCGCAGAATATTCAGGCGTTCACTATCCCCGTCACGGGCGGCCTGTTGAAGTGATTTGGTTGGTGCATGGATCAAGCGGTTGGTCAGTTTCCAGGCCAGATCCTGCATAATGGCTTGCGCATCACCACCCTGTTGAAGAGCGGCCAACGCTTTGGCAGTCAGTTCATCACGAATCTGTTCTGACTGACTGCGATACTCGCGGATAGTTTCACTTGCGCCCTGAGCGCGTAGCCAGGCCATAAATTCGCTGGTTTCCTGCGCCACAATGGTTTCGGCTTCCACGGCCGCCGCTTTGCGCTGGGCCAGGTTATGCGAAATGATGCTTTGCAGGTCGTCAACGCTGTACAGATAGGCGTTGGACAACTTACCCACTTCCGGCTCGACATCGCGCGGTACGGCGATATCCACCAGCAGCATAGGTTGATTACGGCGATTTTTAAGCGCGCGCTCCACCATTCCTTTGCCGATAATTGGCAGCGGGCTGGCGGTAGAACTGATAATAATATCGGCATCCTGTAAACGCGCGTCGATATCACTCAGCGAAATCACTTCGGCGCCGACTTCATCCGCCAGCACTTGCGCCCGCTCGCGGGTACGGTTGGCGATGATCATCTTCTTCACTTGATGCTCACGCAGGTGTCGCGCCACCAGCTCAATGGTTTCGCCTGCGCCCACTAACAGCACGGTCACCGTGGAGAGCGATTCAAATATTTGCCGCGCCAGCGTACAGGCGGCAAAAGCCACGGACACGGCGCTGGCACCGATGTCTGTTTCTGTACGTACACGTTTAGCGACAGAGAATGATTTCTGGAACATGCGCTCCAGCGCACTGGCGTTCAGGTGACCTTTTTGCGAATCCGCAAAAGCTTTTTTCACCTGCCCCAGAATCTGCGGTTCACCAAGCACCAGCGAATCCAGACCGCTGGCAACACGCATCAAATGACTGACGGCGTCGTTGTCCTGGTGCCAGTACAGGCTATTGCGCAAGTCTTCTTCATTAAGATTATGGTAATCGCACAGCCAGCGAACCAGCGCTTCTTGCAGGTTATCCTGCTCTTCAACGCTGAGATACAGTTCCGTACGGTTACACGTCGACAGCACCACCCCGCCCTGCACCATTGGCTGCGCAAGCAGGCTGTCCAGCGCCTGATCGAGCGTATCCGGCGAAAACGTTACGCGTTCTCGCAGCGATACAGGTGCCGTTTTATGGTTAATACCAAGCGCTAAAAGGGTCATGTGTGCGGGAATAGTACCAGCGTTGATAAGGTTAGACTGGGTGCATCATACAGGATGCGTGCGGTCAATAAAAGAGACAGCCCCCTTTTGGAGTAATAGCTTAGTGCACAAATTTGAGCGATTTAAGATAACTTGAACGTAGACGATGTATGATGGCGGCGCTAGCATTAAGAGTTATAACTGCAACGTATCTCAAGGATTTGTCATCATTATGACCCTGCCTGATTTTCGCCTGATTCGCCTGCTGCCGTTGGCGGCCCTGGCTCTTACCGCCTGTACGCTCAACGCGCCGAAAGGTCCCGGCAAAAGCCCTGACTCTCCACAGTGGCGCCAGCACCAGCAGGAAGTACGCGCCCTGAACCAATATCAGACGCGCGGTGCGTTTGCGTATATTTCCGATCAACAGAAAGTCTATGCCCGCTTTTTCTGGCAACAAACCGGACAGGATCGCTACCGTCTCCTGCTGACCAATCCCCTGGGCAGCACTGAACTGGAACTCAATGCCCAGCCGGGCAACGTCGAACTTGTCGATAACAAAGGCAAGCACTACACCGCTGACGACGCCGAAGAGATGATTGGTAAGTTGACCGGCATGCCTATTCCATTGAACAGCCTGCGCCAGTGGATCCTTGGCCTGCCGGGAGACGCCAGCGATTACAAACTCGACGACCAGTATCGTCTGAGTGAAGTGAACTACAGCAAAGACGGTAAAAACTGGAAAGTGGTCTATAGCGCCTACGACAGCAAAATTAAGCCTGCGATGCCGGCAAACATGGAACTGTCCGACGGCGATCAGCGTATTAAGCTGAAAATGGATAACTGGATTGTGAAATGATGACCCACTGGCCCTCTCCGGCAAAACTGAATCTGTTTTTATACATCACCGGGCAGCGTGCGGACGGTTATCACACTTTGCAAACGCTATTCCAGTTTCTTGATTATGGCGACACGTTAGGTATTGCGCTGCGTGGCGACGGCGAAATCCGCCTGTTAACGCCGGTGGAAGGCGTTGCACATGAAGACAATCTCATTGTCCGTGCGGCGCGCTTGCTGATAAAGGCGGCGTCTGAAAGCGATCGCCTTCCCAAAGGGAGCGGCGCCGACATCAGTATCGAAAAACGCCTGCCGATGGGCGGCGGTCTTGGCGGAGGTTCGTCTAATGCAGCTACCGTCCTGGTGGCGCTGAATCACCTTTGGCAGTGCGGACTTTCGGTTGATGAACTGGCAGGACTCGGCTTAACGCTGGGGGCGGACGTTCCCGTATTCGTGCGCGGCCATGCGGCCTTTGCTGAAGGCGTAGGTGAAATTCTGACCCCGGTCGAGCCAGAGGAAAAATGGTATCTGGTCGCCCACCCGGGAGTCAGTATTCCGACGCCAGTGATTTTTAAAGATCCCGACCTCCCGCGCAACACGCCAAAAAGGTCAATAAAAACGTTACTAAAATGTGAATTCAGCAATGATTGCGAGGTTATCGCAAGAAAACGTTTTCGCGAGGTTGATGCGGCGCTTTCCTGGCTGTTAGAATACGCGCCGTCGCGCCTGACTGGTACAGGGGCTTGTGTCTTTGCTGAATTTGACACTGAGTCTCGTGCTCGCCAGGTGCTTGAGCAAGCCCCGGAATGGCTCAAAGGCTTTGTGGCGAAAGGTGTCAACCTCTCCCCATTGCACAGAGCGTTACTCTAAATCGTTCGGGTTTCAGGAAGATGGCGAAATATGCCAGCACACATGAAACGTGAAAGATGACGAGTAAGCCGGGCAAGCTGAGTTGCGGTGACAACGTCACCCTGTTCCAGACGTTGCATCGCGCTCTTTAATACACCGCATGGAGAGGATACTGCCTGGCCCGCACAGTTTTCGGCAGATTCTTTCCACCAATGGACGCATGCCTGAGGTTCTTCTCGTGCCTGATATGAAGCTTTTTGCTGGTAACGCCACCCCGGAACTAGCACAACGTATTGCCAACCGCCTGTACACTTCACTCGGCGACGCCGCTGTAGGTCGCTTTAGCGACGGCGAAGTCAGCGTACAAATTAATGAAAATGTACGCGGTGGTGATATTTTCATCATCCAGTCCACTTGTGCCCCTACTAACGACAACCTGATGGAATTGGTCGTTATGGTTGATGCGCTGCGCCGTGCTTCCGCAGGCCGTATCACCGCCGTTATTCCTTACTTCGGCTATGCACGTCAGGATCGTCGCGTACGTTCCGCTCGTGTACCGATTACTGCTAAAGTCGTCGCTGATTTCCTGTCCAGCGTTGGCGTTGACCGCGTCCTCACCGTTGACCTGCATGCTGAACAGATCCAGGGCTTCTTTGACGTACCGGTTGATAACGTATTCGGTAGCCCGATCCTGTTAGAAGACATGCTGCAGCTGAATCTGGACAATCCGATTGTGGTTTCTCCGGACATCGGTGGCGTCGTGCGTGCCCGCGCTATCGCTAAACTGCTGAACGATACCGACATGGCTATCATCGACAAACGACGCCCGCGCGCGAACGTTTCTCAGGTGATGCACATTATTGGTGACGTTGCAGGTCGTGACTGCGTGCTGGTTGATGATATGATCGATACCGGCGGTACGCTGTGTAAAGCAGCAGAAGCACTGAAAGAACGTGGTGCAAAACGCGTATTTGCTTACGCTACCCACCCGATCTTCTCAGGTAATGCGGCAAACAACCTGCGCAATTCAGTGATTGATGAAGTCGTTGTCTGTGACACTATTCCACTGACTGACGAAATCAAAGCACTGCCAAACGTGCGTACATTGACCCTGTCGGGTATGCTGGCCGAAGCGATTCGTCGTATCAGCAACGAAGAATCCATCTCTGCTATGTTCGAGCATTAATCGAGCCCGGCTCAAAAACCCGCTGCGGCGGGTTTTTTTATCTGCGACATCTATTTGTATGACTTATGCCTCCTTCACCTGCCATTTAGTTGACAGATGATGCGCTCATGGATGAAACATTATTGTGAACAGATTATTTTCCTCACATGTGATGCCTTTCCGCGCCCTCATCGACGCTTGTTGGAAAGAAAAATATACCGCTTCTCGCTTTACCCGCGACCTGATCGCCGGGATAACCGTTGGGATCATTGCCATTCCGCTGGCGATGGCCCTGGCAATAGGCAGTGGCGTGGCACCGCAGTACGGCTTGTATACCTCAGCCGTGGCTGGGATTGTTATCGCCCTTACCGGGGGGTCACGTTTTAGCGTATCTGGCCCAACCGCCGCCTTCGTGGTGATTCTGTATCCGGTGTCGCAACAGTTTGGGCTGGCAGGCCTGCTGGTCGCAACGCTAATGTCCGGGATATTCCTGATCCTTTTCGGCCTCGCCCGTTTTGGTCGCCTGATCGAATATATCCCGGTATCCGTTACGTTAGGTTTTACATCGGGTATTGGTATCACCATCGGTACCATGCAGATTAAAGATTTTCTCGGTCTGCAAATGGCCCATGTCCCGGAGCACTACCTGCAAAAGGTCGGCGCGCTGTTTATGGCCCTGCCAACCCTCAACGTTGGCGATGCCGCAATTGGCGTGGTGACGCTGGGGATCCTGATTTTCTGGCCGCGTCTGGGGATCCGACTGCCGGGCCACCTTCCTGCGCTGCTGGCAGGCTGTGCGGTAATGGGGATTGTGAACCTGACCGGCGGCCATGTCGCCACCATCGGTTCTCAGTTCCACTACATTCTGGCTGATGGCTCGCAGGGTAACGGTATCCCGCAGTTGCTGCCGCAACTGGTATTACCGTGGGACATGCCGGAGTCAAACTTTACCCTGAGCTGGAGTTCGTTACAGGCGCTGTTACCGGCCGCCTTCTCCATGGCGATGCTCGGGGCGATTGAATCTCTACTGTGCGCCGTCGTGCTCGATGGGATGACCGGCACCAAGCATAAAGCCAACAGTGAGCTGATTGGCCAGGGCCTGGGTAACATCGTGGCACCGTTCTTCGGTGGTATCACCGCCACGGCGGCAATTGCCCGTTCTGCGGCAAACGTCCGCGCCGGGGCGACCTCACCAATTTCAGCGGTCATCCACGCGATTCTGGTGATCCTTGCCCTGCTGGTGCTTGCGCCGCTGCTTTCCTGGTTACCGCTTTCCGCCATGGCCGCCCTGCTGCTGATGGTGGCATGGAACATGAGTGAAGCGCATAAAGTGGTGGATCTGCTGCGTCATGCGCCAAAAGACGACATCATCGTCATGCTTATGTGTATGTCGCTGACGGTGCTATTCGACATGGTGATCGCCATCAGTGTCGGTATCGTTCTCGCCTCCCTGCTGTTTATGCGTCGTATCGCGCGCATGACGCGTCTGGCGCCGGTCAACGTAGATGTACCTGACGATGTGCTGGTGCTGCGCGTTATTGGCCCACTTTTCTTTGCCGCTGCGGAGGGATTATTTACCGATCTCGAATCGCGTATTGCAGGTAAACGTATTGTGGTCTTAAAGTGGGACGCGGTCCCGGTACTGGATGCCGGTGGTCTGGACGCTTTCCAGCGTTTTGTAAAACGCCTCCCGGAAGGGTGTGAACTGCGGATCAGTAATCTGGAATTCCAGCCGTTACGAACCATGGCGCGCGCGGGCATTCAGCCGATTGCCGGACGCCTGACGTTCTTCCCGAATAAAGACGCCGCGCTGGCAGATATCAGCTGACGTGTAGCCCAGCCAGGCGAAGCGCCGCCGGACTACAAATGACAGGCAAAAAAATGGCTCCCGTGTGTGGGAGCCATTTTTATAATCAGCTTATTGCTTACGCGTTCAGCAGTTGCTCAGCTGTCGCTTTCACGCTTGCCAGCAGGACTTTGACATCCTCCAGACACACCGTGGGGTTCAGCAGCGTCAGCTTCAGGCAGGTTACGCCATCTGCTTCGGTCACGCCAACGTTGGCGCTACCAGAAGCCAGCAGAACGTCGCCAATACGCTGGTTCAACAGCGCAACGAACGCCATGTCGTCACTGTGCGGACGGAAACGGAACAGCACGCTTGCCAGCTGCGGCTCCATCACCAGTTCCAGGTGTGGCTGAGTTTTCACAAACGCAGCCACATCACGCGCCAGCGTTACGCCGTTATCAATGATTTCGGCATACTGCTTTTTGCCCAGCGCTTCGAGACCCATCCACAGCTTCAGCGCGTCAAAACGGCGCGTGGTCTGCAGCGATTTCGACACCAGATTCGGTACGCCCGCCTCTTCATCAAAATCAGAGTTCAGGTACGCCGCCTGGTAACGCATCAGCTCGTAATGACGCGCGTCTTTCAGCAGGAACGCGCCGCAGCTGATGGTCTGGAAGAACTGTTTGTGGAAGTCCAGCGTCACAGAATCCGCCAGTTCAAGGCCGTTCAGGAAGTGACGATACTGCTCAGAAAGCAGTAACGCCCCGCCCCATGCTGCATCCACATGCATCCAGATCTGGTGTTCTGCCGCCAGCGCCGCAATGTCCGCTAACGGGTCGATCGCACCCGCATCGGTAGTACCCGCAGTGGCGACAATCGCCATCACCTGTTCGCCGTTGGCTTTCGCCTGGGCCAGCTTGTCTTTCAGGTCAGCCAGATCCATGCGTGAGAACGCATCAGTCTTCACCTGGGTGACGGAACGGTAACCCAGCCCCATCAGCGCCATGTTCTTCTGCACAGAGAAGTGCGCGCTTTCAGAGCAAAATACTTTGATTTTGCTCAGGTCGCCGGTCAGACCATTCTGCTGAATGGAATGCCCCTGGCGGGCAAAGAAGGCGTCGCGCGCCAGCATCAGGCCCATCAGGTTGCTTTGGGTGCCGCCGCTAGTGAACACGCCCGCGTCGCCTGCCGCATAGCCCACCTGCTCACGCAACCATTCGATCAGTTTGATCTCAATGATGGTCGCCGACGGGCTCTGATCCCAGGAGTCCATACTCTGGTTGGTGGCGTTGATCAACACTTCTGCCGCCTGGCTAATCACCAGGCTCGGGCAGTGCAGGTGCGCCACGCACTGCGCATGGTGAACCAACAAGCTGTCTTTCAGAAAGTATTCAACCGCACGCTCAATAGCGGCCTGGTTGCCCAGGCCCTGAGACGTAAAATTCAGGTTGATACGTTCGCGCAGTTGCTCAACGGTTTTGCCCTGATACATCTCAGGTTGCTTCAACCATTCAACGACCGCTTGCGTACTCTGCTCGATAGCGTCCTGGTAGGCAGCAATGCTTTGTGCCGAGCCGGACAGAATCGGATTTACGTCTGACATTCGATCCAACTCCGTTTAAACCGGCTTCACGCCAGCGCCCAGTAGGGCATTTTCGAATTTATCGAGGAAAATCTCCAGCTCTGCGTTGGTGATCAACAGAGACGGCAGCAGACGCAGTACGCAACCGTTACGGCCGCCACGCTCAAGAATCAGGCCGTTTTCGAAACATTTTTTCTGCAGCAGCGCGGAAAGCTCGCCATCGGCCGGGTAGCAGCCCATGTGATCCTGCGCTTCGTTCGGCTTAACGATTTCCAGACCAATCATCAGGCCCAGACCACGTACCTGGCCGATAACCGGGTAACGTTTCTGCAGGTCAGTCAGTTTGCCTTTCAGCCACTCGCCCTGCGCAGCAACTTTATCGGCAATCTTGTCGTCTTTGAGGATTTTCAGCGTTGTCAGACCGGTCGCCATCGCCAGTTGGTTGCCGCGGAAGGTGCCAGTGTGATGGCCCGGAGCCCACGCATCGAACTGCTTTTTAATGCCCAGTACCGCCAGTGGCAGACCGCCGCCAACCGCTTTGGACATCACGATGATATCCGGCTCAATACCGGCGTGTTCGAAGGCGAACAGTTTACCCGTGCGCGCGAAGCCAGCCTGAACTTCATCGATAATCAGCAGAATGCCGTGTTCCTGGGTCACTTTACGAATACGCTGCAGCCACTCGATCGGAGCCGGGTTTACCCCGCCTTCGCCCTGCACCGCTTCGAGGATCACGGCAGCCGGTTTACGCACGCCGCTCTCAACGTCGTTGATCAGGTTTTCGAAGTAGTAGGTCAATGCTTTGACGCCAGCGTCGCCGCCGATACCCAGCGGGCAACGGTACTGATGCGGATACGGCATAAACTGCACTTCCGCCATCATGTTGCTGACGGCTTCTTTCGGCGACAGGTTGCCGGTCACGGACAGCGCGCCGTGGGTCATCCCGTGGTAGCCACCGGAGAAGCTGATGATGCTGGAACGGCCGGTAACTTTCTTCGCCAGCTTCAGCGCCGCTTCAACGGCATCGGCACCGGACGGCCCGGTGAACTGCAGGCAATACTCTTTGCCCTGGCCCGGTAATAAAGAAAGTAAATACGATGAGAATTCATCTTTTAACGGTGTGGTAAGGTCAAGCGTATGTAACGGTAAGCCGCTTGTGATGACACTTTGAATGCTCTGCAGCACTTCAGGATGATTATGACCAAGCGCCAGGGTTCCGGCACCTGCCAGGCAATCAAGATATTGATTATTTTCTACGTCAGTAATCCAGACGCCCTGCGCTTTAGCAATCGCTAATGGCAGTTTACGTGGATAGCTGCGGACATTAGATTCAAACTCAGCCTGTCTTGCTAAAAAGGTATCATTGCTCTGTGGTAATGAATTAGCACTTAAAGTATCAATACGGACTTTATCCGTCATCATATCACTCCTACAACCAGGTGTAGATTAACGCCTGATTGAATAAATGGTTATAAGGGTTACCTGTAAAAAAGCGCGGCTAATATATGTTGTTTTAGCCCTGGACTCAATCATTTATTTTTCAACACATTTAGCGGGTGTTTTTTCTTTATAATTCAAAGTGTAACAGCCACCCTTCATTACGAAATCCTAAAGAAATATATCTATTTAATTAACAATTACCGTAGCCAATTGCAACGCATACGATGTTATAAAAACCATGTAATTTTCATGTTTTTATTATTTTTTTACACGTTTTTACCATTAATAATGTACGCGTTTTCTTGTTACGACATGATTTTTCACTTATTTGTCGATAAATCGAATAAAAAAGTCGATCCCTAAATATAAATCACTTAGTATGGCGCGCTTATTTGCAGGCTATGTAAATAAAATTAATGCGCAGCACCCGGTAACGCGTACAGGCGACACGCGTTTTCGACAACAGGAATTCCCTGGGTTGTCAGCAGAAATGTTCGCGGGCGGACATTTCGTAAGGCGAACACCGTTTCCCCTTATGCCGAGAATGAAAATTTTCTAGCCATACTTTTATGGCGCCCTGATATGAGATTGTTATGACTCGCATTTATCCACCATCCGTCGTTGCCAAATTTGGCGGCACCAGCGTCGCTGATTTTGATGCGATGAACCGAAGCGCCAGCATTGTCCTTGCTGATCAAGATGTCCGTTTAGTCGTACTGTCTGCTTCAGCAGGCGTTACAAACTTACTGGTCGAGCTTTCTGAAGGTCTGGAAACGCATCAACAATTAGATAAGCTTGAGACCTTACGCGCCATCCAATACAACATTATTTCCCGCCTGAAGCAGCCGTCCGTTATCAGCACGGAAATCGATAATCTTCTCAACAACATCCGCCATCTTGCACAAACGGCGACCGTTTCACCGTCTGATGCGCTAAGCGATGAATTGGTCAGTCACGGCGAGCTGATGTCCTCTTTACTGTTTACTGAAGTCTTACGTGAACGGCATGCCGAGGCCGGGTGGTTTGACGCCCGCAGCGTGATGCGTACCAACTCCAGTTTCGGCTGCGCCGAACCCGAACTCGGTACCTTGCACCACCTGGTGGAGACTCACCTGCGCCCTCGTCTTGAGCAAGCGATTATGGTGACCCAGGGGTTTATCGGCCGGGATGCCGCAGGGCATACCACTACGCTGGGACGCGGTGGTAGTGATTACACGGCGACGCTTCTCGGTGAGGCGCTTCACGCCGCACGCGTGGACATCTGGACCGATGTCGCAGGGATCTACACCACCGATCCGCGTATTGCGCCGCGGGCCAAACGGATTGACCACATCTCATTTTCCGAGGCCAGCGATATGGCCGCCTTTGGTGCGAAGGTCCTCCACCCGGCTACGCTGCTTCCGGCAATGCGTAAAAGCATTCCGGTCTTTGTTGGCTCAAGTAAGGATACGGCTGCCGGTGGTACGCTGGTGCATAACACCACCGACAACCCACCTCGCTATCGTGCGCTTGCCGTGCGCCGTAAACAGACGCTGTTGCGATTACATAGTCTGGAGACACAACCGTCCGGTTCTTTCCTGGCGCAGTCCTTCGCCATTTTAGCTCGCCACGCGGTCACGGTGGATTTGGTTACAACCTCAGAAAACAGTATTGCGCTGGCGCTGGACGCGACTCACGCAACCTCAGGTGAAAATCATATACTGACCAGCGCATTGTTTACCGCATTATCCTCCCACTGTAGTGTGGAAGTGGAAACCGGACTGGCATTGGTGACTTTGGTGGGGAATCGACTGACTCAGGCGGCGGGTGTTTGCAAAGACGTTTTTGCCTGGCTTGAAGAGCATACGGTGCGAATGATTTGCCACGGCGCGTCAAATGACAACCTGTGTTTCCTGTTGCCCGCTGAAGACGCGGATAGCGCGGTTAAAACGTTACATTATCGGTTATTCGAATAACGTTTCTTATATTCCGTAGCGAATATAAAAGTGCGTTCTATGCAAGGATAATGAACAAGCAGAGTCCTGGTTTTTCAACCAGGACTTTGTATTCAAACCGCAGCCCTCTCTACCGGGAAACGATTTAGTTATGACGATGAGTGGTATCACCGCGACGACAGCGTTTGTCATAATGGCGTACCCACCAGTAACGGTCACTGATTTGCTCGTGCCCGCCCACTCTGGCTCCCGCCAACCACAGAACACCACCTACAAAAATACTGAGCACGGCACCATGTGCGAAAAACTGTGGCAGATTAAATTGCGGCAATTGGTTTAAAATAGAGTAACCAACCCCCCCCACCATCACCACCAACCCTAAAGCCATGAGCACGTTACCGAGTAACGAAGCGTTTTTGCGTTTCATGTGTCACCTCCGGAACTTTGGGTTGCTACAGGGAATACCCCTAATCCTTATGTGTAAAGTATAGACAACACTGCCGTTCGCAAGTGCGGGAGCGATCACAATTACAAACACTCGCGCAACAAAACTTTACAAATAAGCTACTGAACATACTCAATTTCTAATAGTCCATTTGTGCAATTATTCAGTTTTTGGCGATTAGAACGCAGTTTTTTGTCAAGAGCAGCGTCAGACAGTAAACTACACGTCGTTTATGGAAACACTCAGGACAAAACACGTGACGATTAAATTGATTGTCGGCCTGGCGAACCCCGGCGCAGAGTATGCGGCAACGCGACATAACGCAGGCGCATGGTATGTCGATTTACTGGCAGAGAGATTACGCGCGCCCCTGCGTGATGAGCCGAAATTCTTCGGCTACACCTCCAGAGTAACGCTCGAAGGGGAAGATGTCCGTTTGCTGGTACCGACCACATTTATGAATCTCAGCGGCAAGGCAGTGAGTGCGATGGCCAGTTTTTATCGTATCAACCCCGATGAAATTTTGGTCGCGCACGACGAATTAGACCTGCCGCCTGGCGTGGCAAAATTTAAGCTCGGTGGCGGTCATGGCGGACATAATGGCCTGAAAGACATCATCAGCAAGTTGGGCAATAACCCCAACTTTCATCGTTTACGCGTGGGAATTGGTCATCCGGGTGATAAAAACAAAGTTGTCGGATTTGTTTTAGGCAAACCGCCTGTTTCAGAACAGAAGTTAATTGATGAAGCAATTGACGAAGCGGCACGTTGTACCGAGATTTTATTCAAAGATGGCCTGACCAAGGCAACGAGCCGGTTACACACCTTTAAAGCGCAATAAGCAGCGATGTGCGGCATTTTTCTCGCGTGCTGTGTATAATAGGCAGAGTTATTTACTTTTCTACAATCTGTTTTCCATAACAGGTTGAATATCAAAAGATTAAGGTGATTTAAACATGGGATTCAAATGCGGTATCGTCGGTTTGCCAAACGTAGGCAAATCCACCCTGTTCAACGCGCTCACAAAAGCGGGTATTGAAGCGGCAAACTTCCCGTTCTGTACTATCGAGCCGAACACAGGTGTTGTCCCGATGCCCGATCCGCGTCTGGATCAGTTGGCCGAAATCGTCAAACCGCAGCGTATCCTGCCAACAACGATGGAATTCGTCGACATTGCCGGTCTGGTAAAAGGCGCGTCCAAAGGCGAAGGTCTGGGTAACCAGTTCCTGACTAACATCCGTGAAACCGAAGCTATCGGCCACGTGGTTCGCTGCTTTGAAAACGACAACATCATCCACGTTAATAACAAAGTGGATCCGGCTGACGACATTGAGGTTATCAATACCGAACTGGCGCTGTCTGACCTGGATACCTGTGAGCGCGCTATCCATCGCGTACAGAAGAAGGCTAAAGGCGGCGATAAAGACGCTAAAGCGGAACTGGCTGCACTGGAAAAATGCCTGCCACAGCTGGAAAACGCTGGCATGCTGCGTGCGTTGAAAACGCTGACCGATGAAGACAAAGCGGCTATCAAATACCTGAGCTTCCTGACGTTGAAGCCAACGATGTATATCGCCAACGTCAACGAAGACGGTTTTGAAAACAACCCATACCTCGATAAAGTGCGTGAAATCGCCGCAGCTGAAGGCTCCGTGGTTGTTGCAGTTTGCGCTGCCGTTGAAGCTGACATCGCAGAACTCGATGATGCTGACCGTGAAGAATTCATGGCTGAAATGGGTCTGGAAGAACCTGGTCTGAACCGCGTTATCCGCGCTGGTTACGAACTGCTGAACCTGCAGACCTACTTCACCGCTGGCGTGAAAGAAGTTCGTGCATGGACCATTCCTGTTGGCGCAACGGCTCCGCAGGCGGCGGGTAAAATTCATACTGACTTCGAGAAAGGCTTTATCCGCGCACAAACCATCGCGTTTGAAGATTTCATCACCTATAAAGGTGAACAAGGCGCGAAAGAAGCCGGTAAGATGCGTGCAGAAGGTAAAGATTACATCGTTAAAGATGGTGATGTGATGAACTTCCTGTTCAACGTCTAAATAAAACTTCTCGTCTCATGAGGTTTCATCAAATCTCATGAATATCGAAAAAGTCTATAAAATCCACGCAATTGCGTGGATTTTCTCATTTCATAGAGTGTAAATCCATCTCGTAACGACACAGTCAAAAATGAGTACGTGGATGAGCACAACATTCTGCCATCTTCATTTTTAGTGGGTACGATAACGGTATAATTAATAAACAAGGCTCGTTAGGTTCACTGATACGCACTGCCAAGCCGAAAGAAAAACTCTATCGTCTCAATGACTTCAACGGTCTCTACCTCGAAGTGAAACCCAATGGCAAAAAGGCATGGTGCTATCGGTTTAGACTCAACGGTAAATCCAGCATGTTTGCGCTGGGTGAGAACCCGACAGTCAAACTTGCCGAAGCCCACGAGAAATGCGAGCAAGCGCGAAAGCAGGTCGCGGATGGAGTTAGCCCAACACAGGCTCGTCAGTTAGATAAGATTCGCAAGGTCAACGACGCATCCAACACCTTTGAGCTAATCGCAAAAGAGTGGTTGCAGATGAAAGACTGGGCCGAAATCACCAAAACGCGCCGACTTGATATGCTTAAACGAGTAGTTTTTCCCGCAACCGGTAAGCTCCCAGTCAGAGAGATCACTCCACACCACATCCTTAAAATTCTTCAGGAAACGGCTAAGCGCGGCGCTCCGACCGTTGCCGCTGAAGCTCGTCGAACCATTTCATCAGTTTTCGAGTTAGCAGTCGCGACACTTAGAGCTGATAGTGATCCTGTCTGGCCTGTGCGCAAGGCCCTCCCCGCCAATAAGACACAGCACAAACAGGCACTGAATCCGCAGCAAATCGGGAAGCTATTAAGCTGTTTTGACAACAGTCGTGGCTCATATCAGGTTAACTATTGCATGTGGCTTATGTGGTGGACGCTGGCGCGACCAGCCGAAGTAACTGAGGCAGAATGGACAGAATTCGATCTCGATAACGCACTGTGGACTATTCCGTCAACGCGAATGAAAGCCCGCAGAGAACACGTTATTCCCCTTCCCTCCCAGGCTGTCAACATGCTCAGAACGCTACAGGGATTAACCGGGCATCGACAGCACCTTTTTCTGGGCAGGGATAATCCGAAAGGTCCAATGACATCACACTCCCTTCGCCAGCTACTTAAAAGCCTAGGCTGGAGTGGCATTTATAGCCCCCATGCTACCAGAACTACAGGAAGTACGCGTTTAAACGAAATGGGCTATCGACCTGATGCTATTGAAGCTCAACTTGCTCATGCTGACATCAACAATGTTCGTCGCACATACAACCATGCAACTTATCTTGATGAGCGTAAAGTGATGATGCAGGAATGGGCTGATATGTTGGACAAATGGGTAGCAGGATTCGAGTAGAGCTTGCTGTACTTAGTGAACCACGAGGATAGAACTCATTCCTCAGGGTCCACTTTGTGCCCGGAGCGGACCTTGTTGTTGAGTGAGTATGGATTTTAAAGAGTTCAGGTATCCGACTACTTGCCCCGTAAACGGAGCTAAAGCGGCGCAACATTCTCCATAAAATGCTGGAAAACGTAGAGATCGGAAAGTAGTTCAAATTTTTCGACATTCGTGTAAGCCATCGCTGCCAGTCACATATCTTTCATTCAGCGTATGAGTGACAGCGTCATCACTGATGGACAGAATCACCTGAACTTCCAACACAGATCATTGTTATCCACTATCTACTTTGCTACGTTCATCTATAACAGAAAGCCGTATGCAAACGCTAGCGGCCAACACAACAAGAGGTAGATAAAAATGGCAAAGGGTGTTCGTATTTTACCCGAAACACAGGGTTCTCGCTTCAGGAAAGAGATGCGTGCTTTAAACAAAGCGGAGAAAAAAGGTATTACCGAGAAAGAACTTGCAAACGAAATGACCAAGGATATGGCTAACCCAGACTCAGCGGAAACACTGATTCAAGCAGCAACGGTGATCCGCTATATGAAAGGGGTTAAACAAGGTGAAACTCCTCTGGCTAATGCTATGGACAGACTTACTAACCCTGGAACTAACCCAGGCGGCGCAGGTGAACCAGAACCTGCATAATTTTGTTTCGGAGGGGCTTTAATGCCCCTTCTTTTAGACAGAATCACCTGACTGACTTGGTTGACCCTGACCCAAGATCCTATTCCATTCAGAAACAGAGTTCCGGCATGATGACTACTCCCATGAGCGGAGGTCGTGCCGATGAAAAAGTCACGATTTACCGAAGAGCAGATTGCCTTTGCCCTGAAACAGGCCGAACTGGGTACGAGCGTGCCCGAAGTCTGCTGTAAGCTGGATATCTCTGATGCCACATTTTACACTTGGCGCAAAAAATACGGCGGGATTTCCCCTTCTGAGCTGAAGCACATACGGCAGCTTGAGGAAGAGAATCTCAGGCTGAAGAAGCTGGTTGCCGACCTCCGCCTCGACAAAGCCATGCTGCAGAAAGTACTGGCAAAAAAGAACTGGCGCTGGCGCGCCTGCGCGAATGGATCCGTGACCTGCAGACACATTACGGGGCCAGCAAGAGGCAGGTCTGTTTGCACTACAGGTCAGCCGCAGCTCTTTCCGCTACCGCTCTGTTGCGGTAGACGACAGTGCACTCCGCTTACGAATCAGGGGTATAACCGAAATCCGGATCCATTATGGCTACCGCAGAGTTCACGCCATGCTCAGGCGGGAGACTGGCGGGATAATCACAAACGCATTTACCAGCTCTATCGCGAACAGGCTCTGTCTCTGCGTCTGAAACGCCCACGGCGGAACAAATCGGCGCAGCGGCGACAACCGCAGCCTCAGGGGCTGTATTCGAATCATGTCTGGGCATGGGTTTTGTCTCTGACGCCTTATTTTACGTGTGTCGGTTACGTCTGCTGACAGTCATTGGTCTCTACACGCGTGAATGTCCGGGGATTTGCGTGGGTCAGAATCAGTGCTCAACGGAGGTTGCAGAGATGCTGAACGCCATTGCGCTCAGACGTCCCTTACCACAATTGCTGAAAACTGATAACGGACTACCGTTTGAATCAACAGTTTTTGCGCACAAGGATCCTGCCATCTAATACAAAGGCGATGGTTCATTTTTGTATCCGATATCGCTCATCTCCTTTCGGCTTATAAATATGCTTACCATGACATACAAGGGTCCGAATGGCCCGACAGGACTTAACACAGCATTTTGGGAAACCATGGGCGTTGAGCATTATCTAATGGTCGCGATGCGCCTTACGGCCCGTTGAATCACGTCCCATGGCTTATTTCATAATACCCTTTGTAATCAATATCCTGCTTTACTATTGCATGCGCCACTCTGGCGACTTTTGTTGCTACAGCCGTCATGGCTTTTCTTTTCTGATCTGGCTTATCTCCATTTTCCCGAATATAACGTTCATATTTGTAGCGGAAGCTGTTTTCTCTCGTTCTTACGGCTACGGTGGCGGCAAGCCAGAAGGCATATCTTAATCGCGCATTTCCACGTTTCGACAATCTGTAACCACTGTGCTTTTGCCCGCTCTGGCTGGCGGAAAGATTAAAACCGCAAAAGTTGAGGTACTGCCGGTAATGAGCGAAACGTGTTAGATCACCGCTTTCAGCAATTATCATAAGGGCAATGATAGCGCCAATACCGGGGATCGTACGTAAGTGTCTGTAGTCACTCCGTTCCTGTAAATAATTTTCTGCCTGCTTTTCAAGCTGCAATCGCTGTGCCGAAAGCCCGACATAACGATGAAGTTGTAATCTGAACGTGGTCACTGCCAGAGAATCTTCTGACAACGGTAATGCAATGGAATCCGCAGCAACATCATAGAGATGTTCAAGAAACTGCTTTTTATACTGTTTCCTGCCAACAACATCCCATGACTGTTTTACAAACAAATCCCGGTTCAATGATGTAATACAAGACGGTGTAGGGAATTGAAGTAAAAACTGACAGAACCACTCTGCCCGGGACATATGCAGAAATTGCTCAGCCTCAGGGAAATAAAGGGTCAGATAGTGGTTAACCAGGCTGTTCAGGCATCGGGTTCGAGCCAGAGTAACCTGATGGTATGTGTTTGATATCTCCTGTATATCGATAATGCCATTCGCCAGAGGATCATAAAATGGTGAAGATAATCCCTGTTCGAGCAAATACATAATGACACTGGCATCTTTGCGATCATTTTTATCCCATGTCTTAAACAGCATCTCACGAGCTCGCGCACATCTGACAGATGAAACAAGATGGCATTTTACTCCCTGCTTATGTAACCACCATGCAATGTTGCGGTGATAATCAGCTGTAGGTTCAAAGGCCGCGATAATATCATCATGGGGGGAAGCGGTGAGCGCAAGCAATCGGTTGAACCCTTCCAGTGTATTTTCAATACGCAGGTAAGATGTTCGTCCATCCGGGTGTCTAATTTTTGCATCATGATGTTTTTTAGCGATATCCAGGGCAATCAGTGTCCCCGACAGGCTGGTGTTACTGACAAGAGTATTCATTGATTTTCTCCACTTGCGACAGGCATTACAAGTTGTAGAAAATGGCTGGGTAAAACGCGAACTGGATGCATTCAATAGGTATCACGGTTCTGAATTTGCAGGGAAAATGCTAGACAAATGGGTGTACGCAAGAGGGATCCGAATAGACTTCTCACGACCGGGAACACCAACGGATAATGCTACAGTGGAGTCATTCAATGGCAGGTTGCGACAGGAGTCGCCTGAACGAAAACTGGTTCATGTCGCTGGAGGATGCACAGTGCAAAATCGAAGCCTGGCGCATACACTATAACCAGAGACACCATCATTCTTCGCTGGGCTGGATGACCCCGTCCGAATTTGCTGAAACGTCTGCCGGTTGCCAGAACATGCAACCAACATGAAGCCGGTTATTCCTGATTATGACTGGAGCATATTCAGGGTCAGGGTCAGGAGAGTAAGCATAGGCCAAGAAAGCCTTGAATATCAGCAGGAAAAATGTATTATTAATAGTTAATATTCCTCATAGTTATCATGTTCTTTTAAGGAAAGTGCGGTAGCTTTCCATTTGCATAATTCACTGCTGGTCAGCATAAAATGAAAATAAAATTATTCGACGCTGGTAATGGGGATGCAATTCTGCTTGAAAGTGGAGAAACTGTACTACTTTTCGACGGCGGAACTACAGCATCTTATAAGAAATGGAAATGTAAGCTCGAATTGGGTGATGCTGCCAACTTACTGATTTAGTGTATGATGGTGTTTTTGAGGTGCTCCAGTGGCTTCTGTTTCTATCAGTTGTCCCTCCTGCTCAGCTACTGAAGGCGTAGTGCGTAACGGTAAAAGTACTGCCGGACATCAGCGCTATCTCTGCTCTCACTGCCGTAAAACATGGCAGCTACAGTTCACTTACACCGCCTCTCAGCCCGGTACACACCAGAAAATCATTGATATGGCCATGAATGGCGTCGGATGCCGCGCCAGTGCACGAATTATGGGCATTGGCCTCAACACGATTTTACGACACTTAAAAAACTCAGGCCGCAGTCGGTAAACTCACGTATACAACCGGGCAGTGACGTCATTGTTTGCGCGGAAATGGACGAACAGTGGGGTTACGTCGGCGCTAAATCCCGCCAGCGCTGGTTGTTTTACGCGTATGACAGGATACGGAGGACGGTTGTGGCGCACGTATTCGGTGAACGCACGTTGGCCACGCTGGAGCGTCTTCTTGGCCTGCTGTCGGCCTTTGAGGTCGTGGTATGGATGACGGATGGCTGGCCGCTTTATGAATCACGCCTGAAGGGAGAACTGCACGTTATCAGCAAGCGATATACGCAGCGCATTGAGCGGCATAACCTGAATCTGAGGCAGCATCTGGCAAGGCTGGGCAGGAAGTCACTGTCGTTCTCAAAATCGGTGGAGCTGCATGACAAAGTCATCGGGCATTATCTGAACATAAAACACTATCAATAAGTTGGAGTCATTACCCGATAATCGTGTTCACAAATTGGATCTGCTGACTGTCAAAGCGGGTTTCATCAAGATAATCAGACCCAAAAATGGACTCTTGCACACCAACGCTACGTAGTATTGCTTGTCTCTCGCCCTTAGTTTCAAGTTTGTCGAGACGTCTGATGAACAACAGACAGGTGAACTGTTCAATTACCGAAACGGGATTAGCGATTCCGCCGGTCCAAAAGTTGGCCCAGATCTCATCGATCTGATCACGTAGCTTACCTGTTAACATATGATTCCCTGTTACTTTGACTTCCCTGACTGTCATATCAGGGATAGCAAATAGGGGGCTGGACATGGCCAGCGAATGTTGAGCTATTGTACCAACGAAAAGAGTTTCTTTGGTGGTTTTTCCCACCATGACCTCGAGTTAGATGAAAAAATGAGCAAAGAAAAAACTGAAAACTCAGAGTCATGTATTAGCAAAAGTACTTTGGCTAAAAGATGATATCGAATATTATTGTGAAGATATACGAAAGCAGCGACAGCAACAAGAAAGATGAGTATAGAAGTGAGTACATAATTAAAATCAAATAATATAAACACCATAAAATCAGTCATATATCAAACTAATCATCGTTCAACGTCTAAACAAAACTTCTCGTCTCATGAGGTTTCATCAAATCTCATGAATATTGAAAAAGTCTATAAAATCCACGCAATTGCGTGGATTTTTCATTTCATAGAGTGTAAATCCATCTCGTAACGAGACAGTACAAACAAGGACTCGTTATGCTCACCGGCACTCAATGCCGTAATGCTAAACCTAAAGTTGACCTGTACCACGAAGTAAAACCTTACAGGCAAAAAATAATCCTCAGATGTCGCTGCCGTTTTATGAATTTCATTCATAGCGGCTATTTAATGTGCGTAATTATCTTTCCTCCCGACTTCGTTAGTCTTGGTCACATGCGGACACACTCATTATGTCCTGATATGACCAGCCTGAGTGGCTGGCCAAAGGTATCGTCTGATAGGGGTTAAATACTCTTATCGAAGAAGACGTCCAGCTTTTGCAAAGCCTTGTCGACGTACTCAGGAACCCAATACGTCTCGATATGGGTAGCGCCATCGATCAGGAAGAGTTCTTTGTCTTTTGTACCGGTGGCTTTCGCAAACGCATCTTCCGTCATATAGAGCGTATCCGCTTTTGTGCCAGCAATCATCAGCAGCGGTTTATTGATGAGATTGATATGGTCCGTAACGTCAAAACTCATCAAATCTAACAGGCTGCTTGTCGGTAAGCGTCGTCTGAGTACCGTCTGGTCCCGAATCCAGGATCCTGTAACTTAAGCACCCACTTATTTTGCAGGTGGACACCTCATGCGCGCTAAAGAAAGACTTCCCCGGAAACACTATTCCCCTGAATTCAAAATGGAACTGGTCAGGCTGGCTCTTGAAGAAGAAGGCAGTATTGCCGCACTGGCCCGGAAACATGACGTCAATGATAACCTGCTCTTTAAATGGATAAGGCTCTGGCAGCGTGAAGGGCGGGTCTGTCGGCCCCGAAAAAACTCATCGTCGCTTCCTGCCCTGATACCCGTGCAGCTTCAGGCGGGCTCTTCTCTCCCAACCTTCGAACTACCATCCTGCTCTCCTCCCGCTACCTGCCACATAAAATGTCGGGGAGGAGAAATAACACTGACTCATCCCTCTGCTGAACTCATGAGCACTGTCCTGCGCGAACTGATGCGGGGGCCGGTATGATAAATCTTCCCGCAGGCACAAAAATCTGGCTGGTTGCCGGTATCACCGATATGCGCAACGGCTTCAATGGCCTCGCCGCAAAGGTGCAGACCGCGCTGAAAGATGACCCGATGTCCGGCCACGTCTTCATCTTCCGGGGACGCAGCGGCAGTCAGGTAAAACTGCTCTGGTCCACCGGCGATGGTCTGTGCCTGCTGACAAAGCGACTGGAACGTGGTCGCTTCGCCTGGCCCTCAGCCCGCGATGGCAAAGTGTTCCTGACGCCGGCGCAACTGGCGATGCTGATGGAAGGTATCGACTGGCGACAGCCAAAGCGGTTACTGACATCCCTGACCATGTTGTAGCGCTCTTTATCCTGGTTGTCGCAGAATAAGCCTGGTAAAATACAGGCTTATGAACGACACCTCTTCTGACGACATCCTTCTGCTGAAACAGCGCCTGGCCGAACAGGAAGCGTTGATCCACGCCCTGCAGGAAAAGCTGAGCAACCGGGAACGCGAAATAGACCATCTGCAGGCGCAACTGGATAAGCTGCGCCGGATGAACTTCGGCAGTCGTTCCGAAAAGGTATCCCGCCGTATCGCGCAAATGGAAGCTGACCTGAACCTGCTGCAGCAGGAAAGCGATACGCTGACCGGCCGGGTGGATGACCCGGCAGTGCAGCGCCCGCTGCGTCAGACCCGCACCCGCAAACCGTTCCCTGAGTCACTCCCACGGGATGAGAAGCGGCTGCTGCCGACTGAGCCGTGTTGCCCGGAGTGCGGTGGTTCGCTGAGTTACCTGGGTGAGGATGCCGCCGAACAGCTGGAGCTGATGCGCAGCGCCTTCCGGGTTATCCGGACAGTCCGTGAAAAGCATGCCTGCCGTCGGTGCGATCGCATCGTTCAGGCCCCGGCTCCTTCGCGCCCCATCGAACGGGGGATCGCCGGACCGGGGCTGCTGGCCCGAGTGCTGACCTCAAAGTATGCAGAGCACACACCGCTGTATCGCCAGTCGGAGATCTATGCCCGCCAGGGTGTAGTGTTGAGTCGTTCTGTACTGTCGGGCTGGGTGGATGCGTGTTGTCGTCTGCTGGCACCGCTGGATGAAGCCCTTCAGCACTATGTCCTGACCGACGGCAAACTCCATGCTGACGATACGCCTGTCCCGGTGCTGTTGCCGGGCAATAAGAAGACGAAGACCGGGCGCTTATGGACGTACGTTCGAGACGACCGCAACGCCGGATCAGCGCTGGCCCCCGCAGTGTGGTTCGCTTACAGCCCGGACAGAAAAGGTATCCACCCTCAGACCCATCTTGCAGGCTTCAGTGGCGTACTGCAGGCTGATGCCTACGCCGGGTTCAACGAGCTCTACCGCGACGGCCATATAAAGGAAGCCGCGTGCTGGGCCCATGCCCGCCGAAAAATCCACGATGTTCACGTCCGTACCCCGTCAGCCCTGACGGAGGAGGCGCTGAAACGGATCGGCGAGCTGTATGCCATCGAGTCGGAGCTCAGAGGTAAAAGAGCAGAGGAACGGCAGGCAGTCCGGCACCAAAAAGTGCTGCCGCTGCTGGCGTCACTGGAGGGGTGGCTGCGGGAGAAACAGAAAACCCTCTCAAGGCACTCAGAACTGGCGAAGGCGTTCGGGTATGCGCTGAACCAGTGGCCGGCGCTGATCCGCTATGCAGAAGATGGCTGGGTGGAGGTGGATAATAACATTGCCGAAAACGCCCTACGACGGGTCAGTCTGGGGAGAAAAAACTGGCTGTTCTTCGGCTCGGATCATGGTGGTGAGCGCGGTGCGTCACTGTACAGTCTTATCGGGACGTGCAAATTAAACGGCGTGGATCCGGAACGCTATCTGCATTATGTACTTGATGTCATCGCCGACTGGCCTGTGAACCGGGTGGGTGCTCTGCTCCCGTGGCGGGTTACTCTGCCTGCCTGACCAGCTTCACTTCGTCAATACGGTTCTCACTGCACGCTTACCGCTGGCCAGGGCCCTGCAGAATATCAATTCGCAAAAGCATCTGGTCACACTACCGCTCAGCATTCTGCTGGAGAATTTGTGCGGAATCTATATCCCTATGTTGCTGGGCGTACAGACAGTGGTACTGCCCTCTGCACAGATTGGATTCGCAGGTTCCAGCCAGTTTAATCCCTCTCAGTTTTTCCACGTGTTGATGAAATGGCATCCACAAAGTCTGGTGTTGGTGCCAGAACTGTTACGGGCGCTGCTCCACCTGCACCAGCAGATCCCGGAAAGCACGCAATCCTTGCGCTTTATCGCCGTCGGCGGTGGAAAAATTTCAACCCAGTTGTTGGCATTGGCGGGACAAAGCGGTCTACCGGTATTTGAAGGGTACGGCCTTTCGGAATGTGGTTCCGTTGTGGCACTGAATCTGCCTGATGCGGCAAAAGCGGGCAGCGTCGGCAAACCGTTACCGGGTATCAAGGTATCGGTTGATGCCAGTCAGCAACTGTATGTAAACAGCCCGGCCAATGCGCTGGGCTATCTGGGGACTGAACCAGCCTCGCAGAATGTTGCGACTGGCGATCTCGGCAAAGTGGATGAAGAAGGATTTATATATCTTCATGGGCGTCTAAAAAATATTCAGATAAATGCTTTTGGTCGCAATTTCTCGCCAGAATGGCCGGAAGCTGAAGCAATGGCATGTTCGGCGGTCCGACGTATTGTGATCTTCGGCGAGGGATTGCGACACAATGTTGCCCTGGTTGATGTCTTTGACGGTCAACAGGAACTGGCCCGTGAGCAACTTCAGGCCCTCTCCGCTCGCTTGCCTGACTATGCCCGGTTCCATCGACTGCTTTTTACTTCAGTCCTGTCATCTCCCGATATGTTTACCGCCAATGGGCGTCCCCGGCGGAGCGCCATCTGGCACTCCCTGAAACAAGATATTCTCACCTGCAGTGAGGAGGAATAATCATGAGTTTTTATCAGGAACTGCAAAAACAAACCGCTGAGGACCGTCAGCGGTTACTGGCATCGCCAATCATCGCCCGCTGCCAGCAAGGCGATATTTCCCGCGCAATGTATATCCACTTTCTGACACAGGCATATTACCACGTCAGCCATACCGTGCCGCTGCTGATGTGCGCCGGCAGTCGTCTTGCTGCTTCACGTGAAGCAGTGCGAGGAGCCATTGCCGAATATATTGATGAAGAGTACGGACATCAGGAATGGATCCTCAATGATATTCGCACCTGTGGTGGCGACGCGGAAAAAGTCAGAAATGGAACGCCTGGGCTACCAATCGAAATGATGATCGCTTACCTCTACTATCGTATTGAACGAATCAATCCAATGAGCCTCTTTGGCATGGTCCAGGTACTGGAAGGTACCAGCGTGTCGATAGCATCAGCCGTTGCCGCACAAGTTGAGCATACGCTGGCGCTACCTGAGCAGGCTACCACTTATCTGCGTTCACATGGCGAGCTTGATCAGGGACATTTGCGATTTTTTGCATCTCTGATGGATACCATCACCGATAAGGACGATCAGACTGCCATTATCCACACCGCCCGTCGTGTTTATAACTTGTATGGGCAGATGCTTGAGCAACTGGGAAATGACGCAAATGAACCTGCATGACAAGACGGTTTTACTCACCGGCGCAAGCGGGGGTATCGGTCAATCGCTGGCACTGTCGCTGGCGAAAAAAGGGGCACGGCTTTGCCTTGTCGGGCGCAACGAACAGGCAATGAAGCTTCTGCAACAGACACTTCCCTATGCGGAGCGGCACAGCATTGCGCTAATGCGTAATTATTCTGATGATGAAATCAACGCCCTGGCCGCACGATTTAGCCAGGATGGTGGGCTGGATATCCTGATAAACAATGCGGGAAGTAGTCGCTTTGCGTTGTTTGAACAGCAATCTTTTGACGATATTCGTGAGCAGATCCGCGCCAACATTGAGATCCCGGCCTTACTCACCCGTGCTTTAATGCAAAAGATGAATACACCAGGGATCGTGCTCAATATAGGGTCTATCTTTGGGGAAATTGGTCATCCAGCCTGGAGCGTTTACAGTGCGACCAAAGCAGCGACACACCGTTTTTCTGAAGCATTAGGGCGTGAATTACAGGGTAGCGGCATCACGGTACTGTATGCCGCTCCGCGTTCAACAGAAACCTTGCTGAACAACGAACATGTGTATGCCCTGAATCAGAAACTCGGCAACAGTAGCGATTCCCCCGACTTTGTTGCCGCGCGACTCACCCGTCTCCTTGAAACTGAACAGAAACGCTACCGCTTTGGCGTGATGGAACGCCTGTTTGTCAAAATCAATGCCTGGTTTCCCACCGTCATCGATGGGGCATTAGGAAAAAAATTACCTGTGATTCAGTTATTTGCCAGAAAACCGCTCAAGGGAGAACATAAATGAGAATTCTACATGTACTCATTATTGCGACAGTGATACCTTTCTCTGCAATGGCGAATACGACGCTGGAAGATTTACAGCATGAGTGGTCCATTTGCCAATATCAGACGTTAGCCGCGAAAAAAGAGAGTTGTTTCAGTGCGCTCAGCCAAAAGACCCACAATGCTATTCAAGCTCACAATACCGATGCACCGTTGTTAATCTGGTCAGGTATCATTGACAGCAGTTGGGCTGGCGCCAAAGGCGGTCTTGGCGCGCTGAGCCTTGTTAAACAGGCGCGCAGTAATCTGGAAAAAGCCATTGAGATTGATCCAGGCGCATTGCAGGGGTCAGCCTGGACTAGCCTCGGTGCGCTGTATTATCAGGTACCAGGCTGGCCGATTGGTTTTGGTGATAAAGAAAAAGCCGAAGAAATGTTAAAGAAAGCGCTGGCGATCAATCCTGACGGTATTGACCCTAACTATTTTTATGGTGACTTTCTATTGCAGGAGAAAAAAAACCAGGACGCGAAGCGCTATCTGGATAAAGCACTGAAAGCTCCGGCGCGCCCAGGACGAGAGATTGCTGATAATGGACGCCGTCGTGATATTGCGAAGGATCTGACCAGTATTAAGTAAAAAACCAGTACCCGCAGAATATACTGTGCCGCCCACTGTTCCCTGTGAACGGTACAGATATTCCCTTTTTCCTTTGACGAGAATAGCCATCACTGTGGTGATGCCTTCGTCTTTTTCAGGCTTGTCATCCACACCCAGCTCACCTATTGTAGGCGTCATTTCAGCACCGTCTGGCAGACTCTCAATTTTCTGACAGCATAGCGGACACCAAATATGATGGGCGCTATCCATGAAATTGTTAACTACAGTGCGTAAAAAAGCCCTAATTATCTCGTTGAGTTCAAAATCAAAATGGTTGAACGCTCAGATCGACCAGAGATCTCCGTGGCGAAACTCGCTCGTGAGCATGGAATCAACGATAATCGGCTGTTCAAGTGGCCAAATGAACTGTGCCACTACAGATTGACCAGGTTCGGCAACACGACGGCGATGAGGCCTGAACATTTGCCGCTCAGTTGAATCGCGCTTTTACTGGGCACATAACACAGGAAATCCATTGCATCACGTACCGCCTGACGCGTTTCAGGCACTACGCTGGGATGATTGTTAAGCACCCGCGATACAGTAGCCGTTGATACTCCTGCTTTTTTTGCAACATCTTTAATGGAAGCCATGATGATGAAATGTGTCCTCTAAAAAGTAATGTCACTATAAAGTGTGATAGAGGTCAAAGATGTAAGCCAGTTCACATGTTGTTGCGTTACATGAAACCCAGTTCGCGCTCTCACTTCCATTGGCGTTAGCGCCGCAAAAAATTCAATCCCCGCGAGTTTGCTGATTTACGAGGTATTATAGGGTCTGAGGTGCGACGGGCAGCTGCATGGACTGTCTCCCGACGGATAAATGCCTTTCCTTAGTGTTTAAAACGTTCATTTCTTACACAAAGCCGCCCATCAGCCCTCCTCAAAATTAATGAACACATCTAATAAACCCTAGCTAATTACCCCATCTAATCGAATAAATAACTTTGCGTTATGCTTTTCCTCGACAACAGCCAAAGGATAACGTCATGCAAACTGTAAAACTGAACAACGGTATTGAAATGCCCCTGCTGGGCTTTGGTGTGTTTCAAATGTCTGATGCCGCTGAATGCGAAAGAGCCGTGATTGATGCGATCGATACGGGATACCGCCTGATCGATACCGCCGCGTCTTACCAGAATGAAACCCAGGTCGGGAACGCTCTGAAACAAAGCGGTATCGCCCGTAACGAGCTCTTTGTAACGACCAAACTTTGGCTACAGGATACGAATTACGAAGGCGCTAAAGCCCAGTTCGAACGCTCCCTGAATCGTCTGCAACTTGATTATGTTGACCTGTATCTGATTCACCAGCCTTACGGTGATGTTCATGGGGCATGGCGTGCCATGGAAGAATTACAACAGGAAGGAAAAATTCGCGCCATTGGCGTCAGCAACTTCCATCCTGACAGACTGGCCGACCTTATCGCCTTCAACAACGTTGCCCCTGCGGTAAACCAGATTGAAGTTAACCCCTTCAACCAGCAGCTGCATGCCGTTCCCTGGAATCAAAGCCGTGGCATTCAGCCGGAAGCTTGGGCTCCGTTTGCTGAGGGGAAAAATGGTCTGTTCCAGCATCCCGTATTAACGGCAATTGGTCAGAAGTACGGCAAAAGCGTGGGCCAGGTTGTTCTGCGTTGGATCTTCCAGCGAGGCATCATTTCACTGGCGAAATCGGTGCGCAAAGAACGCATGGCAGAGAACATTAACATTCTCGATTTTGAACTCAGTTCTGAAGATATGCTGCAGATTGCTGCCCTCGACACTGCAACCAGCGCCTTCTTCTCTCACCGCGATCCGGCGATGGTGGAATGGCTGACCGGCCGCAAACTTGATGTTTAAGTCGCGATAAAAGAGGTATTCATTCAATGCAAAAACGTTATCTGGGTAAATCCCGACTCGAAGTATCCGCGCTTGGGCTCGGCTGCATGGGCTTAAGCCATGGCTACGGTCCGGCGACCGATACCCGTCAGGCTATCGAGCTCATTCGCGCAGCGGTTGAACGTGGCGTCACCTTCTTCGATACCGCTGAAGTATATGGCCCCTTCCTCAATGAAGAGGTTGTAGGCGAAGCCTTAAAACCGTTTCGTGACCGTGTGGTTATTGCCACCAAGTTTGGTTTTACCTTCGGCACGGACAACAAGCAGCAGATTTTAAACAGCCGTCCGGAGCATATCCGTGAAGCTGTGGAAGGATCATTACGCCGCCTTAAGACTGATGTCATTGATCTGCTGTACCAACACCGTGTCGACCCGGATGTCCCCATTGAAGATGTTGCGGGAACGGTGAAAGACCTGATAGCGGAAGGCAAAGTCAAACATTTCGGTCTGTCCGAAGCGGGCGCACAAACCATTCGTCGTGCACATGCCGTGCAACCGGTCACTGCGCTGCAAAGCGAATACTCTCTGTGGTGGCGCGAGCCTGAGCAGGAGATCCTGCCGTTACTGGAGGAACTGGGTATTGGTTTCGTTCCCTTCAGCCCATTAGGCAAAGGCTTCCTGACGGGATCAATTAAGCCAGGAATCACTTTTGGCAAGGACGATTATCGCAGCACCGTGCCGCGTTTCGCCGAGCAGGCGATTGAAGCCAATGAAAAGCTGGTCACCTTGCTGGGTGAACTGGCGGCAGAGAAAGGTGTGACGTCTGCGCAAATCGCGCTGGCATGGCTGTTGGCACAAAAGCCGTGGATTGTTCCTATCCCTGGTACCACCAAACTGCACCGGCTGGAGGAAAACCTGGGGGCTGCCGACATCATTCTTTCGCAGAAGGATACGCAGCAGATAACCCAGGCGCTGGAAACGATTAACATCGTCGGTGAACGTTACTCTCCTGAGCACCTGGCCCGCGTAGGCCGTTAATACCCGAACGGGTCTACGGACCCGTTATTAGGCGTAGCGAAGTGCATCGATCATCAGCGCAAATGCGGGCGGGTGCTGCTTACGGCTCGGGTAGTAGAGATAATAGCCGGGAAAAGATGGACACCAGTCCTGCAGAACCTGAATAAGCTCCCCTGACTTGATATAATCCTGCACTCTGTCTTCAGGCATACAGGCAATGCCAAAACCGGATAAAGCAGCATCAATCCTTTCTGCCTGCTGGTTAAACGTTACCTGCCCTTCCACTCTGACCCGTAACGGTTTCCCTTCCTTCTCAAACTCCCAGTGATAAAGCCCACCGGCAGTCGGCAGGCGCATATTGATGCACCGATGATTTTGTAGCTCGTGCGGCGTTTCAGGTGCAGGGTTTGCCGCGAAGTAAGACGGTGCTCCCACCACGGCCATGCGCATGTCCGGGCCAATTCTTACAGCAACCATATCCTTATCCACGCTTTCGCCCAGGCGGATCCCGGCATCAAAACGGCCCTCAACAATATCGACAAAGCCGTTATCAACCACCAGTTCGAGATTAATTTCCGGATATTCCCTGAGGAAAGGTTTTAACTTTGGCCATACCAAACTTCGCGCGGCATGCTCCCCAGCAGATAAGCGGATATTGCCGGAGGCAGTGCCGTTCAGTTGAACCAGCGATTCCAGCTCCTGTTCAAGATCGGCAATACGCGGTTCAAGGCAGGCAATAATTCGCTCACCGGCTTCCGTAGGGGCAACGCTTCGGGTCGTACGGGTCAGAAGGCGGATATTGAGCCTTTCCTCCAGCGCCTTCATCGCATGGCTGAGTGCAGACTGAGAAACACCCAGTTTGCCCGCTGCTTTGGTAAAACTTCGCTCCCTTGCCACCACCAGAAAGATTTGCAGTTCGTTGAAGTTTTCTTTAAGCATCGGCGATTTCCTTATGGTGGCATTCCCTTCATCGCGCACTTATGAAGGGTGTTCATAGACACAATCATTTTAGCCCTATTACTGACAATAATGATAATTGATATTCTGGCTGTAGAGAAAATATGTCTGAATTATCAGAAGGTTTATCATGAAAATACTCATTGCAGGCGCGACCGGAAGTATTGGTCTTCATGTCGTGAGTACCGCTATCGAAATGGGTCATCAGCCCGTGGCGCTGGTCAGAAATAAACGGAAAGTAAAATTACTTCCGCGTGGAACGGATGTTTTTTACGGCGATGTTTCAATGCCTGAAACACTTACCGATTTGCCGAAAGATATTGATGCCATCATCTTCACTCTCGGTTCCGATGGCCAGGGGCGTATTGGCGCCAGAGCGATAGATTACGGCGGTGTGCGTAACATTTTACGACTCTTCAGGGATACACCTGTACGCATCGGTTTAATGACCACGATTGGCGTGACTGAACGACTCAGCACCTGGAATCAACGCACTGAGGTTCATGACTGGAAAAGACGTGCCGAACGTCTGGTCAGAGCGAGTGGTCACCCGTATACCATCGTCAGACCCGGCTGGTTTGATTACAACAATGATGATGAACACAGAATCGTTTTGCTCCAGGGGGATCGTCGCCATGCAGGAACACCAGAAGATGGTGTGATATCAAGGCAGCAAATCGCCCAGGTTCTGGTCAGTGCCCTGACCAACGAGGCGGCAAAAAATAAAACGTTTGAGCTGGTGGCCGAACGAGGCGAAGCACCGCAGGATCTTACTCCACTGTTTGCAGACCTGCAGGCTGATGATCCACAAAAAAATGATGGCGTTTTAGATATAGACAATATGCCTCTGTGTGAAGAACCTGAGTGCATTATTAACGAGCTGAACCGCACGGGGTTGCTGAAATCTATAAATAAATCATAAGCATCTCGACAAGGCTGTATCATCGCCCTCTTATAATGCGCGTTAATTTATGTTCACAACAGAAGACATCATCGATGAGATAACCCGAGCGATTGATTTAAACTTACACAAATCGCTGAAGGTAAGTTTAGCGTATCGATGATCAGGCATGCTTCAGCCAGTTCCGGAATATTTGCGCTTGCAGTATTCCCTGAAAATCAATCAGCCCTGAGCAACCAAGTTTCTTGATCAGATTCTGCCTGGCCTGGTAAATGGTTTTTAAGTGTAGATTTAACATGGCAGATATCTCAAAAACAGTTCGCCCCTCCCCTAGCTGCGTTAAAATATATTTATCTCGCGCAGTCAAGGAGATATTGAGTTCCGATTGATGCTCGTGCTTTCCACCAGCACGAGTAATATCAATAATAAATTGCTTGATTGAGGCAACATCGCTATCTACTGGCAGTCTGTAAAGTGAGATGTCATTGAGATACTGATACAGATGGCCATCAATCAGCAGCACCAGGCGATATGTATTCAGATCGTAATTTTGCTTTTTTACCGCGTCAAAGTGATTAGCGGTGAAGAAAACAAGTCGCGCCTTGTCATCTTCAAAAACGATATCTGCAAGGATATTCTTTAACCCTTGCCTGATATAGATATCATCAATCCATAAAACTGCGTTTCCAGCATGTTCCTGCATGATGTTCATCATTATGACCTCAACGAAAAATCACCATTGACCTCACCGGGCTGCGAAGTTTTATCGAGTTGAAGATGTGCCAGAATCTGTGAATAGAGATCGGTCAGTATCACATTCTTCTCATTCTTCAACTGCGTGCTGAATGCCTGAATAAGAACATCATTACTGATACAACCCTGTTTTAACATGACATTACGCTCTATATCCTTATACAAAGCGCAGCGGAAAATAAAATCTTCCGGAATTGAATTAGCCATATCAACTCCATAATATGCAGTCATAAAAATAATAGGATGCTATGTATAGTCTTAATCCAAACAGCGAAGCGACAGAACTTACATCATACAATAATTGTGCTGTGTATTTATATTAATGTGCTATCTCATTAGACGTCATCAGCCGTATAACGTAACACTATTTCCAGGGTTTTTCTGATAATGTCTGCCTTGACAACGTCAGTTGTTGACTCCAGAGAACTAATCAGGCTTAAAATGATGTTTTTATTATTAACATTATCACCTGCCAGAATTACATTTGTCACCGCCTGCCCCAATACCACTGACTCATCTGCTAATAGTTCACCTGCATTATGGAAGTAACTTGATAAAGCTTTATCCGTCATTACACTGTGGACATTAATTTCATGAAGCATGGTAACCTCGCTTGTATAGTCTGGAGAATTATCTTTAATGTAATTTAGGGTTTTTGCTGGCACTGAAAGCACTCTCATCTCTCGTTTTTTCCGGTTTTCTGTTTATCTTCCCCGGATTAACATTTGTAAAATCATTGATAACGCTGTCAATTAATTGTTTACGTGTACCATCCATTTCACTGGCATGCATAAGCCGCAATTGCTTAATCAGTGCAGCTAACGAAACGTCTTTATGCATTCGCAAAATTTCTAGCACAGCCAAACCTGTAATTTCATGTTTCAAGCGTTCACTGTCAGGTTTCTTCATAACTCCTTCACTACTTACCCATTATCATAGTAGGGCTTTATTTTATTCGAAAAGCAGGCCGATTAACGCATTGTAATGTTTCTGTTCATTCTCACCTGATGCATTTTCAAGACGGTGCAGAAGTTTGGTACACAGTGATTTGCGACTGAGATTGCGCCCATCTTTTAGTATCTCAGTCACGATTTCGCCCAACGTTTCCTGTTGGGTTGGCAGATGCGCTTTAGCAAAGTAACGAGAAATCGCGCTTGCAGAATCAGTGCGAACGGTATGCTGCTGCATGGAGTGCTCCTGTAACAAAATGCTGGTGAATATTAAGTTTTATAACAGTAGCAAAGCTGTACCGAAAATGTGTACAACATAGCACGCTAATTTTTAGCAAAAAATGCTAAATTAATTAAATCATGTAGTTACGATAGTTTATATCTATATGAAATCCAATTTCTTTGTACAAATCACTTTGTGTTATCAATGAAATTGATCTGTATTAGCCCGCTTGCTTGTAAAGACAAAGTTAGAATTATGTATTAAAATCAGGGCGTAACTTGGTTTGTCTGATACTGACCAGACCTCTTCTCCTTCCTTGATCCCGGACTGTCCATGCTCACGACCATTATTTACCGTAGCCATCTACGTGAAGACACCCCTCTCAAAGCGCTTGAGGATATGGTGACAGCCGCAAATATCAAAAACAGGCGATCAGATGTTACGGGGATCTTACTCTTTAACGGCCATCACTTTTTCCAACTGCTTGAAGGCCCAGAGGAGCAGGTAAAAGAGATCTATCGTTGTATTTGTAACGACCCCCGGCACCACAATATCGTTGAACTGATGTGTGATTACGCGCCTGCGAGAAGATTCGGAAATGTAGGGATGGAGTTATTTGATTTACAAAAACATGAACGGAATGACGTCCTGCAAGCTGTACTCAATAAGGGTACGTCCAAATTTCAGCTCACGTATGATGACAGAGCATTACAGTTTTTCCGCACATTTGTCCTCGCCACGGAAAAATCGAGCTATTTTGAAATACCTGCGCCTGATTACTGGAGTTTTATAACCGACAATACCTGTACCATCCTGGATGAAAGCACACTCCCGTCAGATACAGATTTCAGCTTTGCTTTTCAACCAATTATCGATCCTATGTCACAGCGCGTCATTGCGCTGGAAGCCCTTATTCGCGGTAAAGACGGTGAAACGCCCGCTACGTATTTTGACAAATTCACACCTGAAGATGTGTATACCGCTGATCTGCAGAGCAAAAAGACTGCATTTGCAATGGCAAGCGCACTGGGACTTAATCACAAAATGCTGTCGGTTAATCTGTTACCCATGACCCTGGTAAACAGACCCGATGCAGTCAGCTTTCTTATAAACGAAATCGCGGCGCATGGACTGGTGCCTGAACAAATCATTGTAGAGTTTACCGAAAGTGAAGTTATTTCGCGTTTTGATACGTTCGCGCAGGCCGTGAAGTCACTCAAGGCAGCGGGTATATGTGTGGCGATAGATCATTTCGGGGCAGGTTTTGCCGGGCTTCAGCTTTTGTCTCGCTTTCAACCGGACCGAATTAAGATAAGCCGCGAACTCATCACTGATGTGCATAAAAGTGGACCACGGCAGGCCATCATTCAGGCCATAATCAAATGCTGCGCTTCACTGGAGATTATGATTTCTGCGGTCGGCGTCGAAAAACCTGAAGAGTGGATGTGGCTTGAATCCGCGGGTATTGAGATCTTCCAGGGTAACCTGTTTGCAAGAGCCTGCCTGAATGGTACTCCGTCTGTCGCGTGGCCAGAGAAAAAATGATTTCTCAGCGTTATAATAATTAACGTATTGTTATTACACAATAATCCCGCCACCTCTTTTATGCTGAACATAAAAATTCAGCATTTACTCCCTACGTGATAGTAAAGTAAATCTTAATTTTGCTAGAATCCTATGTATGTTTTGTACAATTTGATGCATGTTGTACAAAGTAGCAGGAACCGCATATCGGTGACGGAGAATCATGAGTGTCTGGGGGAATTATGGCTTATTACAGCATTGGGGATGTCGCAGAACGTTGCGGGATAAATCCTGTCACCCTTCGGGCATGGCAACGACGTTACGGTTTACTCAAACCTCAACGCAGCGAAGGTGGCCACCGACTCTTTGATGAAGAGGATATTCAACGTATTGAAGAAATAAAACGTTGGATTAGCAGTGGCACACCCGTTGGCAAAGTTAAAGCATTGCTGGAAACCAGTACCCGTGAAACTGACTACGACTGGAATCAATTGCAAGAAGAGATGATGGGCATTCTTCGTATGGCGTATCCCCCGAAGCTGCGAGCCAAAATTATCGCACTCGGTCGCGCCTACCCCGTAGATGCGTTGATTGATCGCGTTTATCTTCCCGTGCGTCAGCGGTTGATACTTGACCATAATACATCCCGCATCATGAACAGTATGCTTGATGGCGCATTGATTGAATATGTAGCAACCCTGCTGTCTGAAACGCGGCGCAAATCAGGGAAAGATGCCATCCTGATGGCCTGGGATGTTGAAGACCGAACCCGTTTATGGCTCGAAGCCTGGCGTTTATCGCAATCGGGCTGGCATATTGCCGTGCTTGCTGAACCCATTGAATCGCCAAGACCTGAACTCTTCCCCGGGCAAACGCTTTTTGTCTGGACTGGTATTACGCCAACCCGCAGACAAAATGAACTTCTACAACACTGGAACGAACAAGGTTATAAAGTCATTTTTCACAGCCCGTAACCAACATGTATCGCAGTAATGAGCTGAGTAAGATAAATCTTACTAATTCTTATTTTTTGGGTGGTTATTTTGAATACCATCCAATGAATCTGTGTTCCCTACCCGCCTGACTTAATACCCGCAGTAGCATAAAAACAAAACAATATACTCACCCGTGGGTATTATTTTTTTGCAAACGACATCACCTTTTTCCTAAGTAAAATTTATTAGATCAACTGGCGCACGCCTAATACTTATTCTAGGGTTAAACCATGTCTTCTTGTACCACATTATTGTTTTTCTAAAGTAATAAATGTGGTTATTTGAAAAAGGTAAAGGATATGGCTCTAGTCTTAGACAAACGCTTAATTCTTTGTTGCTGCGCCTTTTCCATTATTCCCGTGGCAAATGCAGCAACCGTTAACGGAACATTTCAGGTACTGATGACGATTCAAAAGGCCTGTACCGTGACTGCCGGTTCGGCTTCAAATATCACGCTTGGGCCGGTGAATACCACGGCAACAAATACCAATGCAAGCAACACGATTTCGATTAATTGTTCTAAAACCACGCCCTATTTTATCGGCCTGGCGCCGTCGGCCGCCAATGGGGGGACGACGACGGGCTCAGGCGCCATGTCCTCCGTGGCTAACGCTGCCACCAATACCGATAAAGTGCCCTACCAGCTAAATCGAACATCAGCAACAGGTCCGGTGTGGGGGAACACCGCCACCGACACCGCGCCTGGAAACGGCGTAGCGGCGACGGGGACCGGGCTGGTGCAAACGTTTACGGTTTATGCCACCGCACCGAGCGCCAACTTCACTCCTGACGACTATGCCGACACGGTAACGGTTAACGTTAACTACTAACTTCAGGAAGCCACATGAGAGTAAAACTGCCTGTTCAGCAGTGTGCCTGCGCATGCCTGTTAGGGATGGTTGCGAGCCTCAACCTTGCTGCCGCCAGCGGGCTGCAAATCGCCCCGGTCACATTAACTTTGCTCGCGACGCAAAATGCCGATGGTATCTGGCTTAGTAATGCGGGTGAAAATGTGCTCAATGCCCAGGTTCGGGTTTTTCGCTGGAGCCAGAGCGCTTACGGCGACAAACTTTCCCCCTCTCAGGGGCTGGTCATTAGCCCGCCGATGCTGGCATTAGCCCCTGGAGAACGTCAGTTGATTCGCGTTATTCGGACCGGCCCACCTTCGGCAAATGCTGAAGACGCTTATCGGTTATCGATAGATGAGTTACCGCCTGCAAAAGTAGAAAAAAATAAGCTTCAGTTTGTGCTGCATTATTCCGTCCCCGTTTTCATTCAACCAACATCAGCGGCGCAAACGCAGGCAAAATTGCAATGGAAATTACAACAGCTTGATGGCAAAAAATTTATTGAAGTGAGTAACCAGGGAAATGGGCATGCACAATTATCTGCTGCAACATTTATAAGCCCTGACGGTGCTAAAAAGGTTATTACGCCCGGACTGTTAGGCTACGTTTTACCCGGCTCAACGATGCGCTGGATAGTCTCTCCGTCGGCCAGTAATACTCATGATGGCGGGAAAGTTGAAGTCACAATCAATGGCCAAAAAACAGTACAAGATCTGTAACAGATCCTGGCTTCTGGTGAAATATTGCTTTCTCAATGGAGTATTAATATCGGGAATGGTTTGCGCACAAACGCTGAATAATAACCTGAACGACGATGGTGTTATTAATGGCGCAGCGCAGCTCGTGGGGGTCAATTTGTATCTCGACGTCACCTTAAATGGGAATCCCGTTGGGCTGGTGCATTTGGGTTACGATAATGGAAAGCTCTATGCAGGGGCAGATACCCTGCGAAAAATGGGCTTTCGCTTTGCGCCTGACGCCACTCACGCCGTCTGCCTGAACGATATCCCCGAGCTAACCATTGACTATAACGTTCAGTTGCAAACGCTTTCGCTTACTGCGCCACTCAGTTCACTCGATCTTGCGACCACGCAGCTTAACTCCCCCGTAGAGACCGCGCCGACGGCGACAACATCACGCGGAGCGCTGCTCAATTACGATATCTATACCCAACAGGGGGATGAAAGCGCAATAAATACCTTCAGCGAATTCCGCGCTTTCAATGCTGCAGGCGTGCTCAGCACCACCCAGTTGACGCAGTATTCCACCGAGGAAAATGCGGATAACAGCGTTGAGCGACTCGATACCAGCTGGCGTACGTCATTTCCCGAAACGATGCTGGCGGTAACCGTTGGCGATACCCTGACCAGTTCACTTATCTGGTCCCGGCCGACGCGTATCGGCGGCATTCAGATAGGAACCGATTTTGGTTTGCGGCCCTATATGCCAACCACCCCGCTCCCTGCATATCTTGGCTCCGCGACGTTGCCGTCAAACGTTGAGCTGTACGTCGACGGCGTCAGGTACTACAACGGAGAAGTCCCCGCGGGTAGCTTTCAGATCAACACAATGCCGAACATCAGCGGCGCGGGAACGGGTCAGGTGATGATGACGGATGCGCTGGGCAGAACGAGCGTACAAAATTTTTCGTTCTACAACGATCAGCAACTCCTGCGGGAAGGATTAACTGCCTGGTCTGCAGAACTGGGTACGGTACGCGAAAACTATGGTTACTCCTCTTTTGATTATGCCAGCGCACCGGTACTGAGCGGTACATGGCGTCGTGGGTTTAGCAATACGTTCACCGCCGGGACTCACGCTGAAACCAGCGATGGACTGATTAACGCGGGCTTCAGTAACGACTGGATCCCAGGCACCCGCAGCGGCACGTTTTCGACCTCAGTTGCCGCAAGTACCGACGCAGGAAAGAACGGTTTTCTGTACAGTTTTGGTTACCGTTGGTCCGGCGAACGGTTTAATTTCAGTACCAGTACGACGGCCACTTCCGGTGATTATCATGATGTCGCCACCCATTATGGCGAGCCGCCACCGACGCTTAACAGCAATACGGTCATTGGCTATTCGCTGGAAGCTGCCGGTAATGTCAGCCTGAGTTACCTGCAGTTTCGTTATCCGCACGAAAATGCGGTGCGCTACGCCAACGCCAGCTGGTTCAAATCGATTACCGACAACATTTCACTGAATGCCGGATTCAACCAAAACATCGACGATAACCGCGATCGCAGTCTCTATCTGATGGTGACAATGACCACTGATAACAATCTCAGTGCCAGCAGCACCCTACAACGTACCAATGATGAGACCGGCTACCAGCTCAACGCCAGCCTGACGCCTCCTGCCGACGGCGGTTGGGGCTGGAATCTGGCCGCCAGTCAGCAGGCTTCCCGGCAAAGCGGTCAGGGAGAAGTGGGATATCTGGGGCGTTATGGTAAAGCGTACGCGGGATTCAGCCGTTTACCGGATAACCACTACGGCTACGCAGGCGCCACCGGATCGCTTGTTACCATGGGAGGCGGCCTGTTTGCTGCACGTGAAATCAACAATGGCTTTGCCGTCGTATCAACTGACGGCATTCCTGACGTCCCGATTAAATTACAAAATAACCTGATTGGTCGCAGCGACGACCAGGGGCTATTGCTGGTCACGCCGCTGAACAGTTATCAAAAAAACCTGATCAGTATTGACCCAATGGATCTCCCCGCCAATATGCGGATCGCGCGCGTTGAGACGAATGCAACGCCTGCCGATCGTTCCGGTACATTGGTTAGCTTTGGCATTACCCCGGTACGCGCTGCGCAGGTCATCCTCGTCGACAATCAGGGTAAACCCATTCCCGAAGGCAGCATGGCATACGCCATCAGCGGAGCAGGACAATCGTCTGTCGTTGGTTTTGATGGGATGACCTGGTTCGACACGCTGGAACAGCACAACGCGCTACGCGTTGAGACAGACACCGGCAGTTGTCGCGTGCAATTTGACTATCCCGCTTCCGCAAAGGGGATTGTGCAAATAGGTCCACTGGTTTGCCGGCCACACTAACAGGAGTGCGCTCATGAGGTTAAGGCATCTGTTACTCATCGCAACCGTACTCTTTTGTCCGGCGATTAGCCATGCCGTAACCTGTTCGGTGAGCAATGTACAACCCATAAATTTGGGCTCAGTCAATCCGCTGTCTGCGACAGGCGCAACGTCATCAATGACGTTCAACTACACCTGCACCAAAGAGCTTGGCGACGCGCTGGCAGGGATCAACCTCTGTTTTAATATTGGCGCCTCAGCCGTCAGTGGCCAGGTGACACCTCGAAATATGTCATTAAACGGAACACCTGCCAGAACGCTGGCATACCAGCTTTACCAGGATGCCGGGCACACCAAAGTCTGGGGGAGTCAGTATCAGTCGGGAACGACTTTTCCAATGGTACAGCTTAATCTGCTGAATCTGACGCCAGTGACGGGCTCACTCACGGTATCAGCACAGATTGTCACGCCACAAACCTCAGCGGTCCCCGGAAGCTATCAGGATAGCTATACGGCGGCGACAGCCCTTGTCACCCTCAATCCTGGATTGCTTTTCCCGCCGACCACCTGTGGCGATACCGTTGCCGCCAGGCTTCCCTTCACCGTATCGGCGACGGTCAGCAAACAGTGCAATATCACCTCTGCAACCAATATTAGCTTTGCGCCCGCCGGCGCGACCGGGCGTAACCTAACGGCTTCAAATACCGTGGGCGTAGCATGTTCCAATAACACGCCTTACACCATCGGACTTCAGCCCTCTAACGGCAATACGGCAGGCAGCGGCGTGATGGCCGGCACGGGGTCAAATACGGACAAGGTCCCCTACCAGCTTAGCTCGACGCCGGGGCCGTCCGGAACGGTTTGGGGCAATTCATCGCTCAATACTGTCGCGGGCAACGGTACGGGAACCACCACCACCTACCCGGTTTACGCCACCGTTCCCAGCGCGAACTACACGCCTGACAACTATGCTGATACCGTTACCATCGCCGTGACCTACTGACCCCAGCTTAATCGCAATAAAGCAAATACATTTTATTATCATATTATTTACTTTTAGAGGTGCGTCATAAATCTGACAAATTGCGATTTTTATAAATCATGCATATTAAATTACCCAGCCAGCAAAATAACCGAAATATCAGCACGATAAGAGAATAACTATTCACTTCTCAGCTAAAGCCCACACGCTTCATGCCGATAAATCGTGTTAGCCGGACAGGCCATTCTATGAAATAAATGTTAAATTTAGGTTCATATGGTGTGATTCACTGTATACCACGGCCAAATTAAGAACATATTACTTTTATAACTAAGGTTTATCATGGATAAGTTATCTTACGCTTCAGATAGCAGCACATCTGCCTGGAATACCTACCTGCAACAAATCGAGCGTGTGGCCCCTTACCTGGGCGAACTTTCCCATTGGGTGGATACCCTGCGCCACCCAAAACGCGCGCTGATTGTCGATATCCCGGTGCAGATGGATGACGGTACTATCCGTCATTTTGAAGGGTATCGCGTGCAACATAACCTCTCCCGCGGGCCGGGCAAAGGCGGTGTGCGTTATCATCCTGATGTTGATCTTAATGAAGTGATGGCCCTGTCCGCATGGATGACCATCAAATGCGCAGCGTTGAACCTGCCGTACGGCGGTGCGAAAGGTGGCGTGCGCGTCGATCCGTTCTCGCTTTCCGAAGGTGAACTGGAGCGTTTAACCCGCCGTTATACCAGCGAAATCGGCATTATCATCGGGCCGCAGAAAGACATTCCTGCGCCGGATGTGGGGACTAACGGAAAGGTAATGGCCTGGATGATGGATACCTACTCCATGAACCACGGCACCACCGTGACCAGCGTGGTCACCGGTAAACCTATTCACCTCGGCGGCTCGTTAGGCCGTGATAAAGCCACCGGTCGTGGTGTTTTCGTCAGCGGTCTGGAAGTGGCGCGTCGTGCCAACATCGACGTTGAAGGCGCTCGCGTAGCGGTGCAAGGTTTTGGTAACGTCGGCAGCGAAGCCGCCCGCCTGTTCGCGGCAGCAGGAGCACGCGTGGTCGCGATTCAGGATCACACCGCAACGCTGTTTAACTCAACGGGTATCGACATGGCCGCGTTGTCTGCTTGGCAACTGGAGCACAAACAGATTGCCGGTTTCCCGGGTGCTGAAACCATTGCCAGCGAAGCCTTCTGGAGCCTGGAGATGGATATTCTGATCCCGGCCGCGCTCGAAGGCCAGATCACCCGTCACCGCGCGGAAACGCTGACCTGTAAACTGGTACTCGAAGGCGCTAACGGCCCAACCTATCCGGACGCCGACGACGTTCTGGCAAGCCGCGGTATCGTGGTTGTCCCAGATGTTGTTTGTAACGCCGGCGGCGTAACCGTCAGCTACTTCGAATGGGTTCAGGACATGGCTAGCTTCTTCTGGAGCGAAGAAGAGATTAACAATCGCATGGACAAAATCATGACCGATGCGATGGTACACGTGTGGGAAAAAGCGGCAGAGAAATCCTGCTCACTGCGTACGGCAGCCTACATTGTTGCCTGCGAACGCATTCTGCTGGCACGTAAAGATCGCGGAATTTATCCGGGCTAACGCCGAAATCGACCATGTCTACAAACCACCTGCTCTGCAGGTGGTTTGTTTTCCATAAACACCCGTGAATCAGCTTCCCGGCTAAATACGGCCCAACCTCTCATTTTCGCTGTTTTATGCACCATGACGTTCCAATACGGAACATTATTATGTTGCTACGTTTCGTATTGAAACGCCCATTACAGCAATTTTCTTTTGCCAACCCGTGTGCAAAATTACCTTATCGGCAGCGAGCAGTCGCCGTGGCGTTGTATAACCCGATACCCTACATCAGATGCCTGCCCGAATCTGGCAGCCATCCAGGACTGTCTGCGGAGCATAAATAATGAAAAAATTGATTAACCGTGTTGAAGACGTACTGACTGAACAACTCGCCGGGCTGGCGAAAGCGTATCCTTCCCTGGCACTGCATCAGGATCCGGTATATGTCACCCGCGCAGATGCGCCGGTAATGGGCAAAGTGGCGCTGCTTTCCGGCGGCGGCAGCGGACACGAGCCTATGCACTGCGGCTATATTGGTCAGGGCATGCTCTCTGGTGCCTGCCCGGGTGAAATTTTTACCTCACCCACGCCGGATAAAATGTTCGAATGCGCCATGCAAATTGATGGCGGCGAAGGCGTACTGCTGATCATCAAAAATTACACCGGCGATATTCTTAATTTCGAAACCGCCACCGAGCTGTTGCATGAAAGCGGCGTCAAAGTCACCACCATGGTAGTGGATGACGACGTGGCGGTGAAAGACAGTCTGTATACCGCCGGTCGTCGTGGTGTGGCGAATACCGTATTGATCGAAAAACTGGTCGGCGCTGCCGCCGAACGCGGTGACTCACTGGAAGTCTGTGCGGCGCTGGGTCGTAAACTGAATAACCAGGGCCACTCCATTGGGATAGCCATTGGCGCCTGTACCGTTCCGGCCGCCGGACAACCGTCGTTCACGTTGCAGGATAACGAAATGGAGTTTGGCGTGGGTATCCACGGGGAACCGGGCATTGACCGCCGCACCTTCACTTCCCTCGATCAGACCGTTGATGAAATGTTCGATACCCTGCTGGAAAACGGCAACTACAGCCGTACGCTCCGCCACTGGGACAACGTTCAGGGCGCGTGGCAGGAAGGCAAAGAAAGCAAACGCGCGTTGCAAAGCGGCGATCGCGTCATTGCGCTGGTCAATAATCTCGGTGCGACGCCGCTGTCAGAACTCTTCGGCGTGTATAACCGCCTCGAAAGCCGTTGCCAGGACGCCGGCATCGTCATTGAGCGCAATCTGATCGGTTCTTACTGTACCTCTCTGGATATGACCGGCTTCTCAATCACCCTGTTACAGGTGGATGACGACACGCTGAGCTTATGGGATGCACCGGTTCACACCCCTGCTCTCAACTGGGGTAAATAAGGAGATACATGATGTCCCTCAACAGAACACAAATTGTTAACTGGCTCTATCGCTGCGGTGAGATCTTCACCACCGAAAGTGATTTTCTCACCGGTCTTGATCGGGAAATTGGTGATGCCGACCACGGTCTGAACATGCACCGCGGCTTTAGCAAAGTCGTCGAAAAGCTGCCGTCCATCGCCGATAAAGACATTGGTTTTATTTTGAAAAACACCGGCATGGTGCTGCTCTCAAGCGTCGGGGGGGCCAGCGGTCCACTGTTTGGTACCTTTTTTATCCGCGCCGCCCAGGTGACCCAGGCTCATCAAAGCCTGACGCTTGAAGAGTTGTATCAAATGATTCGTGATGGCGCAGAAGGTGTGATTAGCCGCGGTAAAGCTGAACCTGGCGACAAAACCATGTGCGATGTCTGGCTGCCGGTAGTGGAATCTTTACGCCAATCCTGCGAGCAAAAGCTGAGCGTGCAGGCGGCGCTGGAAGCGGCAAGCCAACAAGCGGAAGCAGCAGCGCAAAGCACCATCACCATGCAGGCCCGCAAAGGCCGCGCCAGCTATCTCGGTGAGCGCAGCATTGGGCATCAGGATCCCGGCGCAACGTCCGTAATGTTTATGATGCAAATGCTGGCTCAGGCGTCCAGAGAGTAAGGATAAAGCGATGGTAAACCTGGTTATTGTTTCTCACAGCGCCCAGTTGGGCGAAGGCGTCGGCGCGCTAGCCCGGCAGATGTTAATGGGTGATGGTTGCAAAATCGCTATTGCCGCAGGCATTGACGATCCTGAGAATCCGATTGGCACCGATCCTATCAAGGTGATGGAAGCCATTGAGTCCGTGGCCGATACGGATCACGTGCTGGTGATGATGGATATCGGTAGTGCGCTACTGAGTGCGGAAACCGCGCTGGAACTGCTCGATCCGGCCATTGCCGCCAAAGTACGTTTGTGCGCCGCGCCGCTAGTCGAAGGCACGCTCGCCGCAACGGTTAGCGCTGCCGCAGGTGCTGACATCGAGCGGGTCATCTGTGATGCCATGAACGCCCTCGACGCCAAATGTGAGCAACTGGGTTTACCTTCGCCATCTGCAGCAAAGCCGACATCCGCCGAATTCGCGCCCGATGCAGATGCTCATTCAGTGGCCATTGTGGTGAAAAACCCAAACGGCATTCATGTGCGTCCGGCTTCACGGCTGGTTTCCGCGCTGTCTGGCTTTAACGCCGATATGTGGCTGGAGAAAAATGGCAAGTGCGTCGTCCCTGATAGCCTGAATCAGATTGCCCTGCTGCAGGTACGCTGTAACGACACGCTGCGCCTGATTGCCAAGGGCGAACAGGCAGAGGATGCGCTGGCCGCATTCAAACAGCTGGCGGCTGAGAATTTTGGTGAATCACTCGAGCCCGCGCATGCTGATACCGTGGTGACGAAGGTTCCCTCACAGGTCACGGGGACAGCATTCTGTTACACACCGTTCTCACCACAGGTAAGCCAGCAGCCTGTAGCCTCACTCCAGATTGAGCAGCAACGGTTACGGGTCGCTATCCAAAGCACGCTGAACGACTTAAGCGAGCTAACCGCGCTTGCAGAAGAGAGATATTCCGCAGATATCGCCGCTATTTTCTCCGGTCACCACACGCTGTTGGACGATCCGGATCTGTTCGATATGGCCTGCGATCTAATGCGTGAAACGCAGTGCAGCGCGGCCTGGGTCTGGCATCAGGTGCTGAGCGATCTCAGCCAGCAGTATTTACAGCTCGACGATCCTTACCTGCAGGCGCGATACATCGATATTGAAGATTTGTTGTCTCGTTCACTGCAGTATTTGACGGGAGAGACTGCACAAATTCCCGCATTCATCCGCCCCACTATTTTGGTCGCGGAGGTCATCTATCCTTCTACGGTGCTGCAACTCGATCCGAAGACCATCAAAGGCATCTGCCTGCGAGACGGGAGCGAAGCGTCTCACCCGGCGATTATCGCCCGTGCAATGGGGTTATGTTGGTTGTGTCAGCAAGGCGAGGCCATCGAGAGTATCACGATGGGTGATACCCTGACCCTTGACAGCGTGGCCCAGCGGATAACCCGCGCGGGCTGATGTCGGTTGCACGCCCTTTCCCGACAAAGGGTGTGCATCTTTTCGATTCGCGTCGGGAAATGTCTGTTTATTCGCAAAATGGGGCGTCGATCACGCGCAACGGTCGATCCTGAACTAAGGTTTTCTCATGGTAAATGCCGCTGCTTCGGCACACCCTAAGGAGATTAACCGATGATAACGCCTGCAACTCGCCATCCAGGCCTGCTCTCTGTTGCAATAAAACTGACGCTCGCAAGCACCTTTTTTGCCCTTTCCTCTTTTGCCGTCAACGCCGAGGACGCGCCAACCGCAACGCCTCAGCCGCCTGATATTTTGCTTGGCCCACTGTTTAACGATGTACAAACGGCCAAACTGTTTCCTGACCAGAAAACCTTTGCTGACGCCGTTCCTAACAGCGATCCATTAATGATCCTTGCCGATTACCGGATGCAGAAAAATCAGTCCGGATTCGACCTACGTCATTTTGTGAAAGTGAATTTCACCTTGCCGAAAGCCGGCGAGAAATACGTCCCCCCTGCCGGGCAATCGCTGCGCGAGCATATTGACGGACTGTGGCCGGTACTCACCCGTTCGACAACCGACGCTGAAAAATGGGACTCTCTGCTGCCGCTCCCGGAGCCGTATGTCGTGCCTGGCGGGCGTTTTCGCGAAATATATTATTGGGACAGCTATTTCACCATGCTGGGGCTTGCCGAGAGCAATCACTGGGATAAGGTCTCCGACATGGTGGCAAACTTCGCTTACGAGATTGATTCCTGGGGACACATTCCTAACGGCAACCGCACCTACTATCTGAGCCGTTCTCAACCGCCATTCTTTGCCTTTATGGTGGAACTGCTGGCGCAGCATGACGGGGATGACGCGCTGAAAAAATATCTCCCGCAGATGCTCAAAGAATACACCTACTGGATGGAAGGCGTCGAAACGCTCCAGCCCGGTCAGCAGAATAAGCGCGTGGTTAAACTGGATGACGGCACCATTTTGAATCGCTACTGGGATGACCGCGATACGCCGCGGCCAGAGTCCTGGGTGGAGGATATCGCCACAGCGAAAAGCAATCCGAACCGACCGGCCACAGAAATCTACCGCGACCTGCGTTCTGCCGCCGCGTCGGGTTGGGACTTTAGTTCCCGCTGGATGGATAACCCCAATCAACTAGGCACCCTGCGCACCACCAGCATCGTTCCGGTCGATCTCAATGCGTTGATGTACAAAATGGAAAAGATGATCGCCCTCGCCAGCAAGGCCGCCGGGGATAATGCCAAAGCTGCACAATATGAAGGCTTCGCAAATGCCCGACAAAAAGGGATCGAAAAGCACCTGTGGAACGACAAAGAAGGCTGGTATGCCGATTACGATCTGAAGAGCCACAAAGTACGTAACCAACTCACGGCCGCCGCCTTGTTCCCGTTGTATGTCAATGCAGCAGCAAAAGATCGCGCCAGTAAAGTGGCCGCGGCAACCCAGGCGCATTTGCTGCAACCCGGCGGCCTGGCCACCACGTCGGTGAAAAGCGGCCAGCAGTGGGATGCTCCCAACGGCTGGGCACCGCTCCAGTGGGTCGCCGCATCGGGATTACAGAATTACGGTCAGGATAACGTCGCCATGGACGTGACCTGGCGATTCCTCACCAACGTGCAGCACACCTACGATCGTGAGAAAAAGCTGGTTGAAAAGTATGACGTGAGCAGCACAGGCACTGGCGGAGGCGGCGGCGAATATCCGTTGCAGGATGGTTTTGGCTGGACCAACGGCGTAACGCTTAAAATGCTCGACCTGATCTGTGCCAAAGAAAAGCCCTGTGACAGCGTGCCCGCATCGCGCCCGGCCCCGGCAAGTACCACGCCAGTCGAGCCTAAAAAACAGGCTCAGCCGACGTCTTAACGCCGTTACCTGAAGCGTTTTACTCCCCGAATCCGCGCTGCGTCGCGGATTTTTTCTGGCTTCTATTCCGCCATTCCTGTTGTCTCTACGCCATCTAGCCCTTATGGGGTATTCCGGGTTTTCATCCGTGAGAAATTGATTCTGAACATGTTTTTATTCGCTGTATATGTAAATATATAGCGATTTTATCACCTTCAGGATAACAATTATGCCACTGACAAGACGGATGTTTGCCCAGCTTGTGGCATCTGCACTGCTGCTACGCCATCTTCCCGCCTTGGCTCAAACGCCGCTAACCGTTGCCGTTGGAGGCCACCCAGCGCCAGAGGCGACCCAACGCGTGGTCAGCGCAGGCGCACCCGCCGACATGCTGCTGCTGGCCGTCGCGCCGGAAAAACTGGTTGGTTTTTCATCCTTTGATTTTTCTCATCAGACCGCCATCCCGTTTCACGAAGACATTCGGGCTTTACCGAAACTGGGCAAGCTGGCGGGGCGCGCCAGCACACTCTCGCTTGAAGCGCTACTGGCGCTTAAACCCGACCTGGTGATTGACTGCGGCAATGCCGATGAAACCTGGCTTTCTCAGGCCAGACAAGTGAATGCGCAAACGCAAATTCCCTGGCTGCTGATTAATGGCGAACTCCGGCTCAGCCCGCAACAGCTACTCGCGGCAGGTGAAGCGCTGGGAGTCGCAACACGGGCCAGGACTGAGGCCAAACTGGCCCAGCGTTTTATTGATGAAGCCCTCGCGTTTTCACACTCTCCCGCAGCAAAGCTGTGTTTTTATGCCGCGCGCGGCGCCCGCGGACTTGAAACTGGATTACAAGGTTCATTGCATACCGAAGCGGCAGAACTACTGGGATTACACAATGTGGCGCAAATTCCTGGGCGGCACGGGCTGGCGCAGGTTTCAATGGAAAACCTGTTGAGCTGGCAGCCCGATATTATTCTGGTACAGGATGCCATTACGGCACAGTACCTGCGAGAAGATCCCGTCTGGCAAGGAGTCAAAGCGGTTGCCGATCGGCGCATTCTGTTTCTCAGCGGCCTGCCGTTTGGCTGGCTGGACGCGCCTCCCGGCATCAATCGCTTGCTGGGGTTACGCCGTCTGCATGCCTGGCTTGATCCACAGGTTGAAGCGGGCTTTAAAACCGATATGCAGCGCTACAGTGAACTGTTCTGGCACACCACGTTAAGCGACGCACAGTATCAACAACTGGTGAGCGTCTGATGAAAACATCTACCCTCGGTTTTCTGATGATTACGACGGTGGTGCTTTGCGCGAGCATCGCCGCGGTGTCGGGTGCTTATCGCCTCGATGCACAACAGGTCGTGGATCTTATTGCAGGCAGGGATAGCGTCCCGATGCAGGACAAAATCGTCTTCTGGCAAATCCGACTGCCACGCATTCTGGCTGCATTGTTACTCGGCGCAGCGCTGGCTGGCGCAGGAACCACTTATCAGGGAATGTTCCGTAACCCACTGGTTTCGCCGGATATCCTCGGCGTGGCGGCCGGTGCCGGTTTGGGCGCCTGTACGGCAATCCTGCTGGGGCTACCAATCCTGTTTATTCAGCTGTATGCGTTCACTGGCGGTTTGTTAGTAGTCGCCGGTGTCTGGCTGATCACCCGGCGAGTCAAGCGTCACGATCCAGTGTTAACGCTGGTGCTGGTCGGGATTGCGCTGGGTACGGTCTGCGGCGCGGGAATTTCGCTCATCAAAACGCTGGCCGACCCGTATACCCAACTCCCGTCGATCACCTTCTGGCTGCTCGGCGGTTTATCGACAATTACTCTGCACGATCTGTGGTTCTCAGCACCGCTGATCCTTGCTGGACTGGTCCCGTTATTGCTGCTGCGCTGGCGCATGAACCTGCTCACCCTGTCGGATGATGAAGCCCGATCGCTTGGGATCAACGTCTCCCGACTGCGGCTGGGACTGATCGTCTGCGCAACGTTAGTCACCGCCTGTACCGTCGCCATTGCCGGCATTATCGGCTGGATTGGACTGGTGGTGCCGCACATCGGCAGACTCCTCAGCGGGAATAACCACCAGCAGTTACTGCCGGTGTCCATGGGGATCGGTGCCATTTTACTCCTGCTCACCGACACCCTCGCCCGCACGCTGAGCCGCACGGAAATCCCGCTGGGGATCCTGACTGCATTTATTGGCGCACCGTTCTTTTTGCTGCTTTTGCTGCGGGGAAACCGCCCATGACGCTATTACTCGTGCGCCACGCGTCGCTGGGATACCACAGTAAACAACCCGTGTTACGCGATATCTCCTTTCAGGTTTCGCCCGGTTCTGTCTGTTGTCTGATTGGTGCTAACGGCAGCGGTAAAACCACCCTGATGCGCACCATTCTCGGCGTTCTTCCGCCGCTTCACGGTGACATTCTGCTTGATGGCGTCGCGGTGAATCATCTCAGCGATCGGGAACGCGCCGCAGCCATCGCCTGGGTTCCTCAGGCGCACGACGGCGCGTTTGCCTTCACTGCGCTGGACATGGTGATGATGGGACTGGCCCCGCAACTGGCGGCATTTGCGGTTCCCGGCGCTAAAGAGCGTGAAATTGCGCATCAGCAACTGGCAATGCTGGAGATTTCTCACCTGGCACTTCGACGCTGGAACACCCTGAGCGGCGGCGAACGGCAACTGGTGTTGATCGCTCGCGCGCTGGCGCAACGCCCGCGTCTTTTATTGCTGGATGAACCCGCATCCAGCCTTGATTTTGGGCATCAAATCCGTCTGCTCGACACGCTGGTGACGCTGAAAAATTCCGGTATGGCCCTGCTGATGTCGACCCATCATCCGTTGCACGCCCGGGCAATCGCCGACAGCGTGGTACGGGTTGAACCAAACGGCGAGGTGTCGCAGGGGCTGCCTGAACATCAGCTCGCCGCCGACCGCCTGGCCGCGCTATATCGCGTTACACCGTCACAAATTACCCACCATCTTTATGGTTCACTCAATTAAGGAATATTCATGCTCATTGACGACATTGATTTTGCCGATCTTTACCGTAAGCAATTACAGCTGGCGAACAGAACCGAGAAAAAGCCGGAGCACTGGGACAAACGTGCGGAAAAAATGGCGGAGAGTTGCGCTTCATTAACCGACAGCTATCTGCTGCAACTGCTGGGTAAAATCGACCTGCAAGGTGCAGAGTCGCTGTTTGATATGGGTTGCGGCCCCGGTACAGTCTCGCTGGCGCTGGCTAAAAAAATGCCAATAATTTACGGCGTAGATTACAGCCAGGGAATGCTGAGCGTAGCTGCCCGCCGCGCCGCACAAATGAACGCCCGTCACGTACAATGGGTGCAACGAGCCTGGGAAGAGCACTGGGATGATTTACCCCAGTGCGATATCGCCGTCGCCTCGCGCTCCACGCTGGTTGCCGATATGCGCCAGGCAATGAGCAAGCTGAATAATCAGGCCCGACTGCGGGTTTATACCACCCACCTCGTCAGTTCATCTTTCGTTTCTCCCACCATTCAGCGCGCACTGGGCCGCGAAGTGATTGAACTGCCCAACTATATCTATGCGCTTAATGTTCTGTATCAGATGGGGATCCACGCACACGTTGATTTTATCCGCGGTCCCAACTGTCAGCAGGACAACAGCACCTGGACGCGTTTTCTGGAAAACGTGCGCTGGAGTATGGGTGAACTGAGCACCGACGAGGTCGAACGTCTGGAAAACTGGTATCAACAGCAGGATCCACACGCTATTGCCCCCGCCAGCCGTGACTGGGCGCTTATCTGGTGGGACAGCATCCCGCGGGAGGCGCTGCGATGATCTACTTTTCGCAGGCGCAAACTGACGCGCTGCTGCTGGAAGATATTCAGGGCGGCGATCTGACCACCCGCGCGCTGGGTATCGGCGCCCAGCCAGGCGTCATCGAGTTTAGCCATCGCCAGGGCGGATGCGTTAGCGGTACCGCTGTTGCCAGACAAATGCTGACGTCATTGGGATTAACCGTCACCGATATTTTGTCTGATGGCGAACGGGCGAACGCCGGACAGCGACTAATTCGCGCACACGGACCAGCGGCGGCGCTGCACCAGGGCTGGAAAGCGGTACAAAATGTTCTGGAGTGGAGCTGCGGCGTATCGGGTTATCTCGTCGAGATGCTGAGCATGCTGCATCAACGCTATCCCGATGGGCAGATTGCCTGCACCCGCAAAGCCATTCCCGGTACGCGTTTACTGGCGACTCAGGCAATACTTGCCGCCGGGGGCATTATCCATCGGGGAGGATGCGCCGAAACGGTACTGCTGTTTGCTAATCACCGCCGTTTTCTTACCAACCCAAACGACTGGACAGGCGCGATTGCTCGCTTACGCAGCCATGCGCCAGAAAAAAAGATCGTGGTCGAAGCGGATACGCCAGATGAGGCATTGGCCGCCCTACGCGCCGCCCCTGATGTCCTACAACTCGACAAATTTACCCCCGAGCAAGCGGCAGAAATTGCCCGTCAGGCCCCTGCTCTGGCCCCCCATTGCACGCTGGCGCTGACCGGCGGCATTACCCTCGCCTCGCTGGCGGGTTATCTCGACTGCGGTATCAGACTTTTTATCACTTCCGCGCCTTACTACGCTCCACCTGCGGATATCAAAGTGAGCCTGAGCCCGGACGCACGTGGCCTATAACATCAAAAAATGGACTAAAAATAATGAATTTCAACAAAAGTTGTCTTTACACAGCCCTGTCGTTTGCTTTCGCGCACAGTGCTTTTGCTGGGCAGGAAAGCGAAACCATGACCGTCTGGTCTAGTCCAGTCTCCGCGGCCACCACCACGGTTCTCGGCCAGGAAACGATACAACAGCTGGATAAACAGAACGTGGCGCAGGCGCTGAGCGTCGTCCCTGGCGTCGTGCTGCAAAAGTCAGGCAACCGCAACGAGCAACAGGTAAAAGTGCGCGGGTTTGACAGCCGTCAGGTTCCCGTCTTTTTTGACGGCGTGCCGGTGTACATCCCCTATGACGGCAACCTCGATTTAGGCCGTTTTCTGACATCCGATATCGCTTCGGTTGAAGTCTCCAAAGGCTACTCGTCTCTGTTGCAGGGGCCAAACCAGATGGGCGGTGCCATCAATATCACTACAAAAAAACCGACCAAACCGCTTGAAGGCAGCATTGGCTATCGCCAGGGCTGGAGTCGCAGCAAAGACAACGCCCACGATATGCACGCTTCATTTGGCGCCAGTAACGATCTCGGCTATATCCAGCTCAGCGGCAGTCAGCTGAAGCAGGATTTTCTTGGGTTACCGCATGGCGTGGACAACCCGGTTGCAGGCAGTCACGGCAAGATGATCAACTCTTCCGCTGATGACAAGCGTGGCATCGTGAAGCTGGGCTTTACCCCTCGTGGAGATGATGAATATGTGCTGACTTATATAAATCAGGACGGTGAAAAAGATAATCCACCGTACGCCGGAACCAGCAGCCAGAAATCACGCTATTGGCAATGGCCACAATACGATAAAGAGAGCTATTACTATCAGGGAACCACGCATCTGGGCGACCGTTTTACCCTGAAAAGCCGTCTGTATCGCGACACCTTTGAAAATACGTTGATGATGTACAACTCGCTGGCCGATCTGAAAAATAAGAAAGGCAGCTACAGCCATTATTCGGACTATAGCGATGGGGCTGGCCTGCAGCTCGCTGCGGATATGCGAGAAAACGATCTGCTCTCTTTCGCCGTGAACTGGAAGGACGATGTTCACCGCGAGAAAGGCGCACCGAATGCTGCTTACGACCGCTACGAAGACCGCACCTGGTCCGTAGCCAGTGAATTCCAGTGGGCTGCGGCGGATAATGTCGATGTGGTGGCGGGAATAAGCTATGACTGGCGAGACAGTCTGGAAGGTATGAAGCACGAGAAAAACGGCAGCGTCACGCACTACGATGACAACAATCAGTCGGCCTTTAACTGGCAGGTGATGACCAAATACCACTTTGAAAATTCAGACACATTAGCGCTGTCTTACTCTGACAGAACGCGTTTCCCAACGTTAAAAGAACGCTACACGACCTCGAAACCGGCCTATAACCAGGTGGCGCTGGTCAATCCACAGCTTAAACCGGAGCGCGCCCGCAGCGTGGACCTGACATGGAATGGTTCACTTAGCCAGAACTGGGGATTCGAAGCCAGCGTGTATTACAACCGCATCAGCGACGCGATTCTTTCGCACAATATTGATGCCGATACCATCCAGAATCAGAACAGTGGTCGGGTGGATTACACCGGCCTGGATGCAGGCGTTAAAGGTAAAGTTTTTGATATGCTGGACGTCGGGCTGAGCTACGGCCTTATTCATGCGGACGCCAAACGCAGCGATATCGGTAAGATTACCGATCTGCCGACGCAAACCCTGACCGCCTGGATGACGCTGAAACCGTGGGAGCCACTCAGCATTACGCTGTCCGAAGAGGCCCGTTCGTCGAGCTATAGCAATACCGACGGCTCGCAGAAAGCCGCTGGTTTCGCCATTACCCATTTGCGCGCTGATTACGCCATTGGCCACGGGTTTAGCGTTAACGCTTCGGTCAATAACCTGTTCGATACGCAGTACGTTTACAGTGAAGGATTTATTGAAGAGGGGCGTAATTACTGGGCGGGCATTGAGTATCAGTTCTGACTTAACAATGCAGAAAAACGGCCCCAATTCGAATATACAAGTCAGTTAAGCATTATGGAGAACATGTGATTTCGGCTCAGGGTTCCGTTCACCTCAGTAGTATCACTTTTCTGAAGCGCTGATACCCGTGAACGTGCACGGTGCACTGACTTCCAGTGAACTCTGTTTTGCTGTTCAGATAAAAAACGCAGGGGGTCAGGTGTGGGCTGGTCCGGCTGAAAATTGCCGACGTGTTTCCGTAAGGCCGGGAGAACCCGCAGGGATGCGGGTTCAGGGCGCGTTTTGCAGGGAGGCTACCTCGCGCCCGGCCCGGTAGCCTGGAGGAATAAACGGAGGGGACCGCGGAGCGGCAATTTTCCCGCCGGGAGCCGGGATTGTTAAGGGTACGGCGATAGTACCCTTAACACGTTCACAGATCGTATTGCCTCAGAGAAGTGATGCCACTGAGGTGAACGTAGCAATACACCGGAGGCAACAGATTCGTTACCTCCGAATGTGCCACTCTCCATTGTCGCTACGGCCACTCATCGTTACCTGACTAGCATTACCCCGTCAGGGGCCGTTCTATTAATCTCGTCGTACAAGCCGAAAGACACCCAGCACAACAATCGCGCCGACCACGGCCACCAGGAAGCTGTGGAGATTAAACCCGCTGATATCGCCGCCGATACCGAACATCGTAGCCAGCCATCCACCGACCACAGCACCGATAATACCGAGAATGCAGGTCAGGATAAATCCACCGCCATCGCGCCCCGGCATAATCAGTTTGGCGATAACCCCCGCAATCAGACCAAAAATAATCCAGGTAATAATTCCCATTTCCAGGCCCTCTTTCCAGTGAACGCACGCGCAAGACATTCTTGCGCCAGCACGTTAAGTATAGGCAAGCCATCGCTACGTGCTTTTTCCCTCAGACTTAATTCATTGGGTTTGGTAAAAAATTTCATCCATTTGTATTAAGTTCCGTTGATTGATGCCGATAATCCAACGATAAACCAGGCATCCAGGAGTCATTAGGTGTGAGTAACTACAATGAGCAGTTCCTGAAGCAAAATCCGTTAGCGGTGTTAGGCGTACTCCGGGACTTAAATTCGCAGCAGGTTCCGCTGCGTATCTCCTGGTCAGGTGGCCAGTTCATCAGCAAAATACTGGCGGTCAGCCCGGACGAACTGATCATGGATTTTGGTAGTCAGGAATATGAAAACCAGGCCGTGCAGCGGGCCAATCAAATTACGATTATCGCCGAAACGCAGGGAGCCAAAGTGGAGTTCACCCTGCCACAGCTGAAAAAAGGCGAATACCAGCGGCTACCCGCATTTATCTCATCATTGCCGCCATCTCTGTGGTTCGTCCAGCGTCGGGAATATTTTCGTATCGGTGCTCCGCTGCATCCCCCCTATCGCTGCACGGTAAAGATGCCGGATAACAGCATGCTGTGTTTTCGCTTATTCGATTTGTCTCTTGGCGGCATGGGCGGGCTGTTAGAAACGGCTAAACCAGAGGGACTGGTAGAAGGCATGCGCTTTTCACAGGTTGAACTGAACATGGAGCAATGGGGAGTGTATCAGGTTGACGCCCAGCTAATTTCCATTAGCGAACGCAAAGTTATCGACGGGAAAAACGAAACAATTACCACTCCCCGCCTGAGCTTTCGTTTTCTCAACGTCGGCCCGGCGGTGGAGCGTAACCTACAGCGAATTATTTTTTCCCTCGAGCGCGAGGCCCGGGAAAAGTCGAATAAGGTGCGCGATTAGCATCACCTGAATTACATCACATCCAGCGCTTGTTGAAGCTTCCAGATATAGCGCGGAGCCTGCGGCGCCGGATGATTATCAGCAACATGTTCAATAAATTCATCCGGGCTGAGATCGTTTATCTTATTAATGGCTTTTTTCCTGTCGGAGGAGAACGTTCGCAGCAGCGCGCCCGCACCGTTGGCGTACGATACCACCAGCGCATATTGCATCACCTGCGGATCTTCGATCCCGGCCAGCGGCCCGGTCTCAAGAATGCTCAGGTATGCGGCCCCCATCGAGATATTGCGCTCAGGATTTTTCAGCTCGCTGGTTGACGGCTCGCCACTCCACCCCATGCGACGATAAACATCACGCCCTGACGTAGAGGCTTTTAACTGCATCAGGCCAATCGCATTAGACTTACTGACCGCATTCGGGTTTCCACCTGATTCAATGGCGATGATAGCGGTAATCAATTGTGGACTGACACCCCAGGCCGCACCGGCTTTTTCGCTGATCGGCATCCATTGCATTGCGCGTTTAACCGGAACTTCAGCATTCCACGGCGGATTTTTGTAATCCTGTTTTGAACTACAGCCCGCAAGTAATACAACCAAAAAAGCAAACCATCTCAATTTCACGTCATCTATCCTTATAGCCGGAACCTGTCGCTGAGGTGACAACGACATACCTACGCGGCATGATATACATTTGGTTTTAGTTGTAGCAAGGAAATGCCATGTCCCGGTTTCACTTAATTGCCCCGTCGGGCTACTGTATCAACCAGCAGGCTGCCTTACGCGGGCTGGCGCGTCTTACTGAGGCCGGTCATCAGGTCGACAATTCAGCGGTCATTGCGCGCCGCTGCCAGCGTTTTGCGGGTACAGAAGCAGAACGGCTTGCTGATGTGAACGCGCTCGTAAATCTGAACACGCCCGATACCATTGTGATGGCAGTACGCGGCGGCTATGGCGCGAGCCGTTTACTGGCAGATATTGACTGGCAGGCGCTGGCGAACCGTCAGCAACACAACCCACTGCTGCTGTGCGGACACAGCGATTTTACCGCGATCCAGTGTGGTCTGCTGGCGCAGGGGAATGTGATTAGCTTCAGCGGCCCGATGCTGGCGGCTAACTTTGGCGCCGAGGAGATGAACGCATTTACCGAGCACCATTTCTGGCAGGCTGTTCGCAATGCCCAATTTACCCTCGAGTGGCAAGGTAACGGTCCGGCATGTGCGACCGAAGGTACGCTATGGGGCGGAAATCTGGCGATGCTCATTTCTCTGATGGGCACGCCGTGGATGCCCGCTATCGAAAACGGCATTTTGGTGCTGGAAGACATTAACGAGCATCCTTTTCGCATTGAACGCATGCTGCTGCAACTGTATCACGCAGGAATACTGGCCCGACAAAACGCCATTATCCTCGGCAGTTTTAGCGGCAGCGCACCTAATGATTACGACGCGGGTTACAGTCTTGACTCAGTTTGTGATTTTCTACGCGCCAGGTTATCGGTTCCGGTGATCGACGGCCTCGATTTTGGTCATGAACAACGCACCGTCACCTTGCCGTTGGGGGCCAAAGCGGTACTGAAAAATGATAAAAACGGCGCTCAGCTCACCTTAAGTGGGCATCCGGTACTTAAATCGTAAAAAAAGCGGTTAACAGGGCTAAGTAAAACGCTGTTTCTGTCGTTATTATGTTAGGGTTTATAAATACGAAACAGCGTAATTCAGGAGTAACCGAACGTTGGATGCCGCAGCAATAATTAGCCTTTTTATTTTGGGTTCCGTACTCGTCACCTGCAGTATCTTACTCAGTTCATTCTCATCACGTCTTGGTATCCCTATTCTGGTGATATTTCTCGCTATCGGTATGTTAGCGGGAGTCGACGGCGTGGGCGGTATTCCTTTCGATAACTACCCTTTCGCCTATATGGTGAGTAACCTGGCGCTGGCGGTTATCCTGCTCGACGGCGGGATGCGCACCCAGGCCAGCTCATTTCGTGTCGCGTTAGGCCCGGCGCTGTCGCTGGCGACCGTCGGGGTGCTGATTACCTCCGGACTCACCGGCATGATGGCCGCGTGGCTGTTTCATCTGGATCTTATCGAAGGACTCCTGATTGGCGCGATTGTCGGTTCAACAGATGCCGCGGCGGTTTTTTCCCTGCTCGGCGGCAAGGGGCTTAACGAGCGTGTTGGCTCTACGCTGGAAATTGAATCCGGGAGTAATGACCCGATGGCGGTGTTTTTAACCATCACGCTTATCGCCATGATTCAAAATCACGAGACCGGTTTAAGCTGGATGTTTGCAGTGCATATTATCCAGCAGTTCGGCTTAGGGATCATACTGGGTCTCGGTGGGGGCTACCTGCTTCAGCAAATGATTAACCGCATTTCACTGCCTGCCGGGCTTTATCCGCTACTGGCCTTAAGCGGTGGGATCCTGATTTTTGCCCTGACCACTGCACTGGAAGGCAGCGGTATTCTGGCGGTCTATCTGTGTGGTTTCCTGCTGGGTAATCGCCCCATCCGCAACCGATTTGGCATTCTGCAAAACTTCGACGGTCTGGCATGGCTGGCGCAAATCGCCATGTTCCTGGTGCTGGGACTGCTGGTTACGCCGTCCGACCTGCTGCCTATCGCGATACCTGCGCTGATTTTGTCTGCATGGATGATATTCATTGCCCGTCCGCTGTCGGTCTTCGCCGGACTGCTGCCGTTTCGTGGCTTCAATCTGCGCGAGCGCATTTTCATCAGTTGGGTGGGCCTGCGCGGTGCAGTCCCCATCATCCTCGCCGTGTTCCCAATGATGGCGGGTCTGGAGAATGCGCGCCTGTTCTTTAACGTCGCGTTCTTCGTGGTTCTGATCTCGCTACTGTTTCAGGGAACGTCGCTTTCCTGGGCCGCCAAAAAAGCCAAAGTGGTGGTTCCTCCCGTCGGCTGGCCCGTTTCGCGCATTGGTCTGGATATTCATCCGGAAAACCCCTGGGAGCAGTTTGTTTATCAGCTCAGCGCGGATAAGTGGTGTGTAGGAGCCGCACTGCGCGACCTGCATATGCCGGAAGAGACGCGAATTGCCGCCCTGTTTCGTGACAACGTGCTGTTTCACCCATCCGGCAGTACGCGGCTGCGTGAAGGCGATGTTCTGTGCGTCATTGGCCGCGAGCGCGATCTCCCGGCTCTCGGCAAGCTGTTCAGCCAGTCGCCGCCGGTGTCGTTAGACCAGCGCTTCTTCGGTGATTTTATTCTCGAGGCCAGCGCGAAATATGCCGATGTGGCACTGATTTATGGCCTGGAAGATGGCACAGAGTATCGTGATAAACAGCAAACGCTGGGTGAAATTGTCCAGCATCTGCTTGGCGCCGCGCCGGTCGTCGGTGACCAGGTCGAATTTGCTGGCATGATCTGGACGGTTGCTGAGAAAGAAGATAATGCGGTGCTGAAGGTCGGTGTTCGCGTTGCTGAAGATGAGGATGAGGCGCGTTGATGCTTTTTGCCGGGCGGCGGCAGCGCTTTGCCCGGTTTGCGCTCTGCGTCGCATAAACGGTGTAGCCGGATGAAACGCATCAGCGTCGACATCCGGCTTCAGATACTTTACACCGTCACAACCGGCACGCGCAGCGCCAGAGAACACATCAACTCGTAGCCCACCGTACCCGCGGCGCTGGCCACATCGTCAATTTTAATCTCTTTGCCCCACAGCTCTACCGGCGTCCCGATCCCCGCCTGCGGACACGGTGTCAGATCTACCGCCAGCATATCCATTGAGACCGTCCCCACCGTTGTCGTGCGTACGCCGTCCACCAGCACCGGCGTTCCGCTTGGCGCATGGCGCGGGTAACCGTCTGCATACCCGGTTGCCACAATGCCAATGCGCTGCTCGCCGCTAGCGGTATAGCGTCCCCCGTAGCCCACCCGGTCTCCTGCTTTCAGCGTCTGTATGCCGATTATCTCGCTGCTCAGGGTCATGACCGGTTTCAGGCCGGTATTGGCGATGTCCCGCCACTGTCCCGAAGGTGACGCGCCATACAAAATAATGCCCGGGCGCACCCAGTCATAATGTGCTTCAGGGTGCCACAGTGTGGCGGCCGAATTGGACAGCGACCGTCTGCACTCCAGCCCTTCTGTCGCCTGTGCAATCCGCGCCATAGCTTCCTGAATACCTTCCGGGTGCTCCGCATCTGCAAAGTGGGACATCAGCGTCATTTCACCGACGTTGGGCATTGCCCGCAGCTGTTGCCAGACCGTTGATACTCTTTCCGGTAAAAAACCCAGTCGGTTCATGCCGCTGTTCACCTTCAGGTAAACATCCAGCGGCGCGTTGAGGCGAGCATTCTGCAGCGCTTTTAATTGCCAGTTACTGTGTACACAGGTGGTCAGACGATATTTGTCATACACCACCAGGTCTTCGGCGTGGAAAAATCCCTCCAGCATGAGTATCGGGCCTTTCCACCCGCGCTCACGCAGGGTTATCGCTTCTTCAAGATTGAGCATGGCAAAACCGTCGGTTGTGCCCAGCGCATTCCAGACACGTTCAATGCCGTGTCCGTAGGCATTGGCTTTCACCACCGACCAGACGCGGGCGTCCGGCGCAGCCTGGCGGGTAATGGTCAGGTTTTGTTTCAACGCCTGCAGGTCAATGCTGGCCAGTATCGGGCGAGTCATCTCACGTCCTTATCAGTTATGTGCGCCATGTAAATGCCGTGGACGAGATGGGGTAAACCCCGGGCTGTAACGCGCCACGCTCAGATCGTCGTAAGGAATGGCTGGTGTGCGGCCAGACAGAATGTCGCTCAGCAACTGACCCGAACCGCAGGCCATGGTCCAGCCCAGCGTGCCGTGGCCGGTATTAAGCAGTAGATTCTTAAAGCGCGTTCGCCCGATCACTGGCGTACCGTCCGGCGTCATCGGACGCAGCCCGGTCCAGAAGGTTGCCTGCTCCACATGCCCACCGCGTGGGAAGAGATCGCGAACGACCATCTCCAGCGTCTCACGACGGGGTTGCAGCAATTCCGTATTGAAGCCGACAATCTCCGCCATGCCGCCAACGCGAATACGGTTATCAAAGCGGGTAATGGCGATTTTGTAGGTTTCATCAAGGATCGTTGAAACCGGCGCGCCGTCATCTTGCGCCACCGGAATGGTCAATGAATAGCCTTTGAGCGGATAGACCGGAATATCAACGATCCCCTTCAGCATCGCCGTAGAGTACGAGCCGAATGCCATCACATAGGCATCGGCTTTGATTATCTCCTCGCCACACTGAACGCCATAAATCTGCTCACCATCGTTCAACAGCTTATCGACCGGAGTATTAAAGCGAAATTTCACACCCGCCTGCTCCGCCATCAGCGCCAGACGCTGGGTAAACAGCTGGCAGTCACCGGTTTCGTCATTCGGTAAACGCAGACCGCCGGTCAGCTTGTGTGCCACTTCCGCCAGCGCCGGTTCAACTTCCGCCAGACGGCTTGCTTCCAGGAGCTGATACGGCACGCCGGCGTCTTCGAGGACGGCGATGTCGCGGGTCGCGTTCTCATACTGTTGAGCGGTACGGAACAGTTGCAACGTTCCGCCCTGGCGTCCTTCGTACTCGATACCGGTAGAGGCGCGTAGCGCTTTCAGGCAATCACGGCTGTATTCCGCCAGTCGCACCATCCGGCCCTTGTTTTCCATGTAATGGCTGGTGTCGCAGTTGCGTAGCATCTGCCACATCCATTTCAACTGGAACTGCGTTCCGTCGAGGCGAACGGCCAGCGGCGCATGGCGCTGAAACATCCATTTAATTGCTTTAAGCGGTACGCCTGGCGCCGCCCAGGGTGCTGCATAACCTGGAGAGATTTGCCCCGCGTTCGCCGCACTGGTTTCCAGTGCCGGACCGGGCTCACGATCAATGACGGTGACTTCGTGTCCAGCCTGACTTAAGTACCAGGCGCTGGTCACGCCAACGACACCACTTCCCAGTATGACAACTCGCATAGCCACTCCGTTAACAGTAAAAGAACAATCATCTAATTACATCTTGATAACTCAGTTGAAAATATTATTCAACATATGGCTTTTTTATGGTGACTTATCTCACATATGGCGGTGATGGCGGGGAACTCCCTGCTTTGGTATCTCCTGCTGTGCGTTATTTTTATCCAGCATAAAATTTTGCGGCCATACCGTTTTTCGACGCCTCGCTAACAAGAAATCGCAAAGAAAAAAATTCAGCCGCAGCACGTTTTTTAACACCATGATCTATGCTTGAAATGAGGTACTCCAGACAGAGAGTGCCGCCAACAATGAGGGTGCGCGAATGGCTACGATTGATTCCATGAACAAGGACAGCACACGGTTAAGCGATGGACCCGACTGGACGTTTGATCTGCTGGATGTCTATCTGGCGGAAATAGACCGCGTGGCGAAACTCTACAGACTGGATACCTACCCGCACCAAATCGAGGTGATCACCTCCGAACAAATGATGGACGCTTACTCCAGCGTCGGGATGCCAATCAACTATCCTCACTGGTCGTTTGGTAAAAAATTTATTGAAACCGAGCGTTTGTATAAACATGGTCAGCAGGGGCTGGCCTATGAGATTGTTATCAACTCCAATCCGTGTATCGCGTATCTGATGGAGGAGAACACCATCACCATGCAGGCGTTGGTGATGGCGCATGCCTGCTACGGACATAACTCCTTCTTTAAAAACAACTATTTGTTCCGTAGCTGGACGGATGCCAGCTCCATCGTTGATTACCTGATCTTCGCGCGAAACTATATTACCCAGTGTGAAGAGCGTTACGGCGTGGATGAAGTCGAAAAGCTCCTCGACTCCTGTCACGCGCTGATGAACTACGGCGTGGATCGTTACAAACGCCCGCAAAAAATCTCCCTACAGGAAGAGAAAGCCCGACAGAAAAGCCGTGAAGAGTATCTGCAAAGCCAGGTCAATATGTTGTGGCGTACGCTGCCGAAGAAAGAGGAAGAGAAAACCGTTGCGGAAGCCCGACGTTATCCTTCTGAACCGCAGGAGAACCTTCTGTACTTCATGGAGAAGAACGCCCCGCTGCTGGAATCCTGGCAACGCGAAGTGCTGCGCATTGTGCGCAAGGTCAGCCAGTATTTTTATCCGCAGAAACAGACCCAGGTGATGAACGAAGGGTGGGCCACTTTCTGGCATTACACCATCCTTAATCACCTTTATGACGAAGGTAAAGTCACCGAACGGTTTATGCTGGAGTTTTTACATAGCCATACCAACGTGGTATTCCAGCCGCCGTACAACAGCCCGTGGTATAGCGGGATAAATCCCTATGCTCTGGGTTTTGCCATGTTCCAGGATATTAAACGAATTTGTCAGTCGCCTACCGAAGAGGACAAATACTGGTTCCCGGATATAGCGGGTTCTGACTGGCTGGAAACCCTGCATTTCGCGATGCGCGATTTCAAAGATGAGAGCTTTATCAGCCAGTTTCTGTCACCGAAGGTTATGCGTGATTTCCGCCTGTTCACCGTGCTGGATGACGATCGTCATAATTATCTGGAGATTTCCGCGATTCACAACGAGGAAGGATATCGTGAGATCCGCAACAGGCTGTCGTCGCAATATAACCTGAGCAACCTTGAGCCGAATATTCAAATCTGGAATGTCGATCTGCGCGGCGACCGCTCGCTCACCTTGCGCTATATTCCGCATAATCGCGCTCCGCTGGATAAAGGACGCAAAGAGGTGCTCAAGCATGTGCACCGGCTCTGGGGTTTTGACGTAATGCTGGAGCAGCAGAATGAAGACGGCAGTGTGGAACTGCTGGAGCGTTGCCCGCCGAGGATGAACGGTCTGTAAATCTTATTGCCGGATGGCGACGCGAAAACGTCTTATCCGGCCTACAACGCATTTCGTAGGCCGGATAAGGTGCGATTAGCGCCCCTGAATAGCTAAATCGCCCGGCAGGTTTTTCTGCATACGATGCCAAATCTCGCCGCTGTCGTGACCATAGCGACGCACCGTTTCATATACCTGCTCATGAGCACCCTGATCACAAAGTTCTGACAGCTTACGGTAAAAGCTCAGCGCCAGCGCGCGGGCTTCCGGATTGGCGAAATAATGGCGGCCAATGCGGGTATATAATCCCTTCATTCCATTGAGGATCAAACCGTAAATCGGATTGCCAGAGGCAAATGCCAGACCGCGGAAAATGTTATAGTCCAGATCGGCGAACGCATCAGCATGGTCGGCCACCTGATTTGCCGTTGCCAGAACCTCCTGCGCTTTATCAGGATGCTGGCGAAACGCGGTACGAACAAAGATCGTCGAGATGTTGGTACGCACGGACAGCAGATTATCAATAAGCTGCGGCACGCTCTCGTGATCGAGACGCGCCAGCGTTTCAAGGATATTTAGCCCGGAGGTTTCCCAGAAGTTATTCACCTTCGTCGGCTTGCCGTGTTGAATGGTCAACCAGCCGTCCCGCGCCAGACGCTGTAATACCTCGCGTAACGTGGTACGTGTCACTCCAATCAGTTCAGAGAGTTCACGTTCAGCAGGCAAAATAGTGCCAGGTGGGAAGCGGTTATTCCAGATACTTTCAATGATGTACTCTTCCGCGAACCCAGCCGGGCTTTGCGCCTTAATGACCATAGTGATAATTCCATTACACAGCAAAACATAGTTACAGTTATCATACCAGACGGGCTACATGGCTGATAGCTGACGCAATGAAGAAAAAGTGGATCAAGGCTTCATTTTCCAGATTACGCTGAAGCACAGCCAGCCTTGTCCGTCGCGTGAATAGCTTGCCTGTACTCCCTCCTCCCGCTAAGCTTTGCGGTCAAACATAAAAACATGATTTCATTTTTAAAGGTAGGGAAATCACCATGGAGCTATCATGGGGCCGCGCTATGTGGCGCAATTTTTTAGGTCAATCACCTGACTGGTACAAACTTGCACTACTCGTATTCTTAGTCGTTAACCCGGTTATATTTTTCATCAATCCCTTTATTGCGGGCTGGCTGTTGGTGGCCGAGTTCATTTTTACGCTGGCGATGGCGTTAAAATGTTACCCGCTGCTACCAGGCGGGCTGCTAGCCATCGAGGCGGTCATCATCGGCATGACCAGCGCCACACATGTGCGTGAAGAGGTTGCCGCTAACCTTGAGGTGCTGTTGCTGCTGATGTTTATGGTGGCTGGCATCTACTTTATGAAGCAGTTGCTGCTGTTTATTTTCACCCGCCTACTGCTTACGATTCGCTCCAAGATGCTGCTGTCGCTGGCATTTTGCGTTGCCGCCGCCTTCCTTTCTGCATTCCTGGATGCGCTGACCGTCGTTGCCGTGGTAATCAGCGTAGCGGTTGGTTTTTATGGTATCTACCATCGTTTCGCCTCTTCCCGCACGGAAGACAACAATATGCTCGATGACAGCCATATCGATCAGCACAATAAGGTCGTACTGGAGCAGTTCCGTGGTTTTCTACGCAGCCTGATGATGCATGCGGGTGTCGGTACGGCGTTAGGCGGCGTAATGACTATGGTCGGCGAACCGCAAAACCTGATTATCGCCAAAGCGGCTGGCTGGCATTTTGGTGACTTTTTCCTGCGCATGTCGCCGGTCACCGTCCCGGTGCTGATTTGCGGCCTGTTAACCTGCATGCTGGTTGAGAAATTGCGCTGGTTTGGCTATGGCGAAACGCTGCCGGAGACCGTCCGCGATGTCCTGCAACAGTTTGACGATCAAAGCCGTCAGCAGCGTACTCGTCAGGAAAAAATCAAACTGATTGTTCAGGCGATTATCGGTATCTGGCTGGTGGTTGCCCTGGCCCTGCATCTGGCGGAAGTCGGATTAATTGGTCTGTCCGTCATTATCCTGGCCACGTCGTTGACCGGCGTTACTGACGAACACGCGATTGGTAAAGCGTTTACCGAGTCGCTGCCTTTCACCGCCCTGCTGACCGTGTTCTTCTCTATCGTTGCGGTGATTATCGATCAACAGCTCTTTTCACCGATTATTCAGTTTGTTTTGCAGTCCTCTGAACATGCTCAACTGACGCTGTTCTATCTCTTTAACGGCCTGCTGTCTTCTATCTCTGATAACGTGTTTGTCGGCACCATTTACATTAACGAAGCCAAAGCCGCGTTGGAACATGGGACCATCAGCCTTAACCAATTTGAGCTGTTAGCGGTGGCGATCAATACCGGGACTAACCTGCCTTCCGTTGCTACACCAAACGGCCAGGCGGCATTCCTGTTCCTGCTGACCTCTGCGCTGGCACCATTGATTCGACTCTCTTATGGCCGCATGGTGTGGATGGCTCTGCCTTATACTCTCGTCCTGACGCTGGTTGGTCTGCTTTGCGTCGAGTTCACGCTTGTTCCGGTGACTGAGTGGATGACCCAGGCGGGCTGGTTAGCTACACTTTCATAACAATTTACCGGGCAAATCACTGCCCGGTTTGACTTTTTGCATGATAATTATCCGATTACTCAAATTTTCAATTCCTGCTAGTGGCGCATAAATTGAATTGGTTTAAACTGCGCTCTCTACGCATGTTGCAGGGAAATTATTATGTTGCGATTTTTAAACCAGTGCTCCCGAGGTCGTGGTGCATGGTTATTGTTGGCGTTAACCGCCTTTGCGCTGGAGCTTGTCGCGCTGTGGTTCCAGCACGTCATGCTGCTAAAACCTTGCGTGTTGTGTATTTACGAACGTAGCGCATTATTTGGCGTGATGGGCGCGGGGCTGGTGGGGGCTATCGCACCAAAAACGCCGCTGCGCTATGTGGCGATGATTATCTGGATTTACAGTGCCTGGCGCGGACTTCAGTTAGCGTATGAGCACACCATGATTCAGTTGCACCCATCACCGTTTATGACCTGTGATTTTGCCGCACGCTTCCCGAGCTGGCTGCCGCTGGACAAATGGCTGCCGCAGGTGTTTTTAGCATCCGGTGACTGTGCTGAACGCCAGTGGTCTTTTTTAACCCTGGAAATGCCACAGTGGCTGTTGGGGATCTTCGCCGCTTACCTGGTGGTCGCCGTGCTGGTAGTCATAGCACAGCCGTTTAAACCAAAAAAACGTGACCTCTTCGGTCGCTAACAGAGACGCTCCTTCGGGAGCGTTTTTTTTGCCTTAAATTCATTGCCTGCTGGTATCTATAAGATGTATATTAAATACATCTTATAGATACCACACCAAGGAGATGTCTGATGTCCCATTTACGCATCCCGGCAAACTGGAAAGTAAAACGCTCTACTCCCTTCTTTACCAAAGACAACGTCCCGGCAGCACTTCTTTCTCACCATAACACCGCAGCAGGCGTGTTTGGACAGCTCTGCGTAATGGAAGGTACGGTAACGTATTATGGCTTTGCCAATGAAGACGCAAAAGAACCTGAAGTGAAAGTGGTGATTAATGCCGGTCAGTTCGCGACCAGCCCACCGCAGTACTGGCATCGCGTTGAATTAAGCGACGATGCGCAATTCAACATTAACTTCTGGGTGGAAGATGACAACCACTCCGATGAGATGTATCAGGCGAAAAAGTCTTAACCCTTAACGCCTGCTAATCGATGGGCGGCTCAGTCCGCCCATGAAGGTTTGTTCAGGATATGATCCTGCCAGTCACGCACTTCCGACTCTTTCACCGCAATATGACGAACTGAGATACGTTCACCGTGCATCGCCGCTTTTGATCCTGTCAGCAACGGGTGCCACTCCGGCAGCCCTTTTCCTTCTGCGAGCAGACGATAGGCGCAGGTCATCGGCAACCATTCAAAAGTCGGCAGATTATCACGCGTCAGTTTGATGCAGTCAGGCTCGTACTCGAATCGACGTTCGTAATTACGACACTGGCAGGTTTTAATGTTGAGCTGACGACAGGCGACGTTGGTAAAGTAGATTTCGTCTGTGTCTTCATCCATCAGCTTATGCAGGCAGCATTGACCGCACCCGTCACATAATGACTCCCACTCGGCATCGGTCATTTCATCAAGGGTTTTACTTTGCCAGAAAGGTATGTCGCTCATCAGGGTTTCCGCTATTGCAATAAAGCTGCACCTTATAACCAGTCTGGCACGCTGATGCAAGTTTTGCCGCCCGAAAAGGCGGCAAGCAGAGATTACAGCACGCGGGTTGTTAGCGTTTGACCGTGAAAACTGATGGCCAGTTCGTCGCCGCTGCTTAAAGGTCCCACGCCTGCTGGCGTTCCCGTTAACACCACATCGCCCGCTTTGAGGGTAAAGAAACGGCTCATATAAGCAATCAAGGGAACGATGTGATGGATCATGTCCGCCGTGGAGCCGTGCTGGCGTGTTTCACCGTTGACCGTTAATCCAAGCATCGTATCCTGCGGATCGCCATTAAATTCCGCCACCGGAATAAATCCAGACAGCGGGCAAGAGTTATCAAAACCCTTCGCTTTTTCCCATGGCTGCCCCACCTTCTTCATTTTGCCCTGAATATCGCGCAGAGTCAGATCCAGCGCGACACCATAACCGGCAATGGCTTTGCGCACATGATCTTCTGTCGCTTGCCGCAGGGTCGCGCCGATCAGCACAGCCAGCTCAACTTCATGGTGGACAGACCCCATATCAGATGGGATCACCAGCGGCTGGCGCAAATCGCACAGCGCGGTTTCCGGTTTAATAAACAGAACCGGTTCTTCCGGGGTGGTTCCGCCCATCTCTTTAATATGGTTGGCATAGTTACTCCCTACGCAAACCACCTTACTCACCGGATAATCCAGCAGAGCACCATGCCAGTTGTGATGTTGATACATTACTTTCCCCTAACGTAGTCATAGATTTCAGGTACTGCATCGATGGAACGTGCTGCTGCCCGATGCAGTTTAACGTTTAGCGTCTGGTGTATTTTGTTTTGCCGCTGCCAGATGCTGTTTAAGTAAATCTTCTGGCGGCGGGGGTATTTGTAAATAATAGCCCTGCTCAGTCAGGGCCTGTTTTACTTTTTCAAGATCGGCATTAACTAATTTTTTACGCCCATCAAGCGGTAACATCATTGCCAGCGTCGGCTGACCAAATCCTCTCATCAGTTCTTCAGGAACGCGCGAGAAATCGTCTTTTTTTTCGACATATAAATAGGTCTGGTCACGTTTGCTGCTTCGGTAGATCACACAAAACATATCTTTTACTCTGAATTCACGGAATGGTGGCTTGCCTCAATATAATACTGACTATAACATGCCTTATAGTCTTCGGAATATCACCCCGCGCTGGGGATGATAAATAGCAAATTGAGTAAGGCCAGGATGTCAAACACGCCAATCGAGCTTAAAGGCAGTAGCTTCACCTTATCAGTGGTTCATTTACATGAAGCAGAACCCGAGGTTATTCGTCAGGCGTTGGAAGACAAAATCGCGCAGGCACCGGCTTTTTTAAAACATGCTCCCGTGGTGGTTAACGTGAGTGGTCTTGAAAGCCCGGTAAACTGGTCAGCGCTGCAGAAAGTTGTCGCGTCTACCGGATTGCGCATTATTGGCGTTAGCGGATGCAAAGACGCCAGACTAAAGGCAGAAATCGACGATATGGGTCTTCCTTTACTGACTGAAGGTAAAGAAAAAGCTATTCGTCCTGCGCCTGTTGAGGTCCCGGCTCCCGTCGCTCCGCCGCAAAACGTTACTCCCATCACAAAAACACGATTAATAAATGTGCCGGTTCGTTCCGGTCAGCGCATTTATGCTCCACAATGTGATCTGATTGTTACAAGCCACGTCAGTGCGGGCGCAGAGCTTATCGCTGATGGCAATATTCATGTTTATGGAATGATGAGAGGCCGTGCGCTGGCAGGTGCAAGCGGCGATCGTGAAGCGCAAATTTTTTGTACCCATCTGACGGCAGAACTGGTGTCTATCGCAGGTGTTTATTGGCTGAGTGATAAAATCCCAGCAGAATTTTATGGCAAAGCGGCCCGTCTGCAATTAGCAGAGAACGCTTTGACAGTTCAACCGTTGAATTGATCCCTTTTTAACAAGGAATTTCTATGGCACGCATTATTGTTGTTACTTCGGGTAAAGGGGGCGTTGGCAAAACCACCTCCAGCGCGGCCATCGCTACAGGTTTGGCCCAGAAGGGAAAGAAAACTGTCGTTATTGATTTTGATATCGGCCTGCGTAACCTCGATCTGATTATGGGTTGTGAACGCCGCGTCGTTTACGACTTCGTCAACGTTATTCAGGGCGATGCGTCGTTAAATCAGGCGTTAATCAAAGATAAGCGTACCGAAAATCTCTTTATTCTTCCGGCCTCACAGACTCGCGATAAAGACGCGCTGACGCGTGAAGGCGTCGCGAAAGTTCTGGACGACCTGAAAACGATGGAATTCGATTTCATCGTCTGCGACTCCCCGGCGGGTATTGAAACCGGCGCGCTGATGGCCCTGTATTTTGCCGATGAAGCGATTATCACCACTAACCCGGAAGTCTCCTCTGTACGTGACTCTGACCGTATTCTGGGTATTCTGGCGTCGAAATCTCGTCGTGCGGAAAACGGTGAAGATCCGATTAAAGAGCATTTGTTGCTGACGCGCTACAACCCTGGCCGCGTAAATAAAGGTGACATGCTGAGCATGGAAGACGTACTGGAAATTCTGCGAATCAAGCTGGTTGGCGTGATTCCTGAAGATCAGTCAGTCCTGCGCGCGTCTAACCAGGGTGAGCCGGTTATTCTCGACATCAATGCTGATGCCGGTAAAGCCTATGCTGATACCGTAGACCGTCTGTTGGGAGAAGAACGTCCTTTCCGCTTCATTGAAGAAGAGAAGAAAGGTTTCCTCAAACGCCTGTTCGGAGGATAAGTTATGGCATTACTGGATTTTTTTCTCTCGCGGAAAAAGAGCACAGCGAACATCGCTAAAGAGCGACTGCAGATTATTGTTGCGGAACGTCGTCGTAGTGACGCCGAGCCACATTATTTACCGCAACTGAGGAAAGATATTCTCGAGGTTATCTGCAAGTATGTACAAATTGATCCCGAAATGGTCACCGTACAGCTTGAACAAAAAGACGGCGATATATCTATCCTCGAACTTAACGTGACATTACCTGAAGCTGAAGAGTCTAAATAACGGCTTTGCTCAGTGAGTTATAGTTGCAAAAAAGGCAGATTATTCTGCCTTTTTTATTTTCAGTTTCTTGCCAGGCTGTTGCGGATTTATTCCAAAGTAAACTTTGGATAGTTTTCGGCAAAATAGCGGCGCAAATACTCAACCGTAATACGGATTTTTGCCGACGTCGCCAGCCGAGAAACATAAACCGCCCATATATTTGCTGGTTGATAATACTCGGGTAATACGTGTACCAGATGTCCACCAACAATGTTGTCGCAAACGTCCCACCACGAACGCAGGGCAATTCCCTGCCCATCAAGACACCACTGATGTACCACTTCGCCATGATTAGACGACAGAGGCCCCGTAACTTTAATTGAGTGAGCGCCCTCTTTATTACGCATTTGCCAGATGCCAAACGGATGGTCGCGCTCTTTGATAACCAGACAAGGAAAAGTGGAGAGATCGTTCAGTTGCTTTGGCGTCCCATGCTGCGCCACAAATTCCGGCGAGGCGCACAGAATACGGTAGTTAGTCGCCAGCTTGCGGGCAATCAGGTTTGGCGCGATATCATCCCCGATACGAATATCAAGATCGACGCCCTCATTCACCATATCCACCAGGCGGTCTTCAACATCGAACCTCAGTTCTAACTGCGGGTACGCTTTTGCCAGCGCAGACAGCGCCGGAGCCACCACCCGACGGCCAAAACCAAAGCTACTAATAATACGTAGCATCCCCTGCGGGATCTGCCTGGCATCCGACAACTCGTCCATCATCTGATCGACATCCTGCAGGATCCGCTGCGCCCATTCGTAGATCCGCTCCCCCTCTTCCGTGATGGTTACACGCCGCGTTGTCCGGTGCAGCAGCACCACGTTCAGCGTCTGCTCCAGCAGGGCTACTCGCTTACTGATAAAAGCCGGTGATACACCCAGTTCCTCGGCAACGGCGGCAAATCCTGCCCGACGGGCAACCAGCATAAAGACGCGTAAATCATTTAGCAGCGGCAGATTATTCATGATCTGTGTTTTATGTTTCACCAGTTAGGGGGATTAACTATTAATCAGTCAATTATAGGATAAGGGGAAAGTCAATTTTGATGGCGTACAAGTGAGAGCTGCTATGAAGAAAACCTGTCGTATTGCCGCTATCCCCGGAGATGGCATTGGTAAAGAAGTGCTGCCTGAAGGCATTCATGTGTTACAGGCAGCCGCCGAGCGTTGGGGGTTGTCGCTCAGCTTTGAGCAAATGGAATGGGCGAGCTGCGAGTACTACACCCATCACGGTAAAATGATGCCGGATGACTGGCATGAGCAGTTGCAATCCTTTGATGCTATCTATTTTGGCGCCGTTGGCTGGCCGGACACCGTACCGGACCACATCTCTTTATGGGGCTCGCTGCTTAAGTTTCGCCGCGAATTCGACCAGTACGTCAACCTGCGTCCGGTACGCCTGTTCCCGGGAGTCCCTTGCCCACTGGCGGGCAAGCAGCCAGGCGACATTGATTTCTACGTCGTACGCGAGAACACCGAGGGAGAATACTCTTCTCTCGGCGGACGCGTGAGTGAAGGGACGGAACACGAGGTGGTTATCCAGGAGTCGGTCTTCACCCGTCGCGGCGTGGATCGTATATTACGTTACGCTTTCGAGCTGGCGCAAAACCGCCCGCGCAAAACCCTGACCTCGGCGACCAAATCCAATGGTCTGGCCATCAGCATGCCTTACTGGGACGAGCGTGTTGAAGCAATGGCGGCTAACTATCCTGAGATCCGTTGGGATAAACAGCATATCGATATACTGTGCGCCCGCTTTGTGATGCAGCCGGAGCGCTTTGACGTTGTGGTTGCCTCCAACCTGTTCGGCGACATCCTCTCCGATCTGGGTCCGGCCTGTACCGGGACGATTGGCATCGCGCCTTCTGCCAACTTAAACCCGGAACGCACCTTCCCGTCCCTGTTCGAGCCAGTACATGGTTCGGCTCCCGATATTTACGGAAAAAACATCGCCAACCCGATTGCCACTATCTGGGCTGGCGCCATGATGCTGGACTTCCTTGGCAAGGGTGATGCCAACTATAAGGCTGCCCACGACGGTATTCTGGCGGCAATTGAGCACGTTATTGCCAGTGGCCCGAAAACGCCGGATATGAAAGGCTGCGCCACCACGCAACAGGTGGGAGAAGCCATCTGTCAGGCACTACGTTAGAGGTCAAACCACGAAATATGAGCCGCGTCACTGACGCGGCTTTTTTATGCGTTTTGTGGAGCCAATAACCTGCGCTAATTCACCTTTTATTATTTCCGTTCCGTGTTTTATTGCTTCACGCATCGGGCAATTGTTTAATTCATGTAAAGAACAAATAATAAAATTGTTAAATACAAAGTAACTCATTCTACCCCTACAGCATGATAACAACGACAGGCTAATGCCATACGCGGGCAACTGTGCCCAGGAGATCCCATGTTGAGCAACGTCAAGAAAAAAGACATGCCGCTGATAGCCATCAGCCTGGTGGCTATTCTTTTCATCGCCGCCACACTTAGTCTCTTCCCTCAGCAGTCTGCACAAGTCGCAAATACCCTTTTTAACGGCGTTACCCGGATGCTGGGTTCCGCCGTGCAGATCCTCGTTCTGATGGCTATGGGTCTGGTCGTCTGGCTGGCTACCAGCAAATACGGCAACATCCGTCTGGGAGAAGGTAAAGCGGAATACAGCACGCTCTCCTGGCTGTTTATGTTTATATGCGCCGGATTAGGCTCCTCCACGCTCTACTGGGGCGTTGCTGAGTGGGCCTATTATTACCAGACCCCGGGTCTGAATATCGCGCCGCACTCGCAAAAAGCGCTGGAATACAGCCTGCCCTATTCCTTTTTCCATTGGGGGATCAGCGCATGGGCGACCTACACGTTGGCCTCATTAACCATGGCCTACCACTTCCATGTGCGTAAAAACAAAGGACTGAGCCTGTCCGGGATTATCGCCGCTATTACCGGCGTGCATCCGCAGGGCGTCTGGGGTCGCCTGGTTGACCTGATGTTCCTGATCGCGACAGTTGGCGCGTTAACCATCTCTCTGGTCGTCACCGCCGCCACCTTTACCCGCGGTTTGTCTGCCCTGACGGGGTTACCGGATAACTTCACGGTGCAGGCGTTTGTGATCCTGTTCTCTGGCGGCATTTTCTGCCTGAGCTCCTGGATTGGCATCAATAACGGTTTGCAACGTCTGAGCAAAATGGTCGGCTGGGGGGCATTTTTACTGCCGCTGCTGGTGCTGATCGTCGGCCCGACCGAGTTCATCACCAACAACATCATCAACGCCATCGGCCTGACGACACAAAACTTTTTGCAAATGAGCCTCTTCACCGACCCGCTTGGCAACGGTGAGTTCACCCGTAACTGGACGGTGTTCTACTGGCTGTGGTGGATCTCCTACACGCCGGGCGTGGCAATGTTTGTCACTCGCGTATCTCGTGGTCGCAAAATCAAAGAGGTTATCTGGGCATTAATCCTCGGTAGCACTGTTGGCTGCTGGTTCTTCTTTGGCGTGATGGAAAGCTACTCCATTCACCAGTTTGTGAACGGCGTGATCGACGTACCGCAGGTTATGGCGACGCTGGGCGGTGAGACGGCCGTACAGCAAGTGTTGATGTCGTTGCCTGCCGGGAAACTGTTTCTGGTGGCGTATCTGGCGATCATGATTATATTCCTCGCCTCACACATGGATGCTGTGGCCTACACCATGGCGGCCACCAGCACACGCAACCTGCAGGAAGGGGAAGATCCGCAGCGCAGTCTTCGTCTGTTCTGGTGCGTGGTCATCACCCTGATCCCATTATCAATTTTGTTCACCGGCGCGTCCCTGGAAACCATGAAGACCACGGTGGTTCTGACCGCTCTTCCATTCCTCGCCATCCTGTTGGTGAAGGTTGGCGGTTTTCTGCGCTGGGTACGGCAGGACTATGCCCACGTTCCTGCGCATCAAATTGAAAGCCATCTTCCCGAAGCGCCAGTTGACGTCCCGGTCGCGCCACCGGCCGGGACACTACTCAAAGGCGACAATTAAGCGCCAGTACAAAAATCCTCTTACTCACAAATTAAAGGTATTCCAATGAGCAATCTGAGCCCTGAGTTTATTCTGCCGCAAAATTTCTGTGCCAACCCGCAGGATGCCTGGACTATCCCGGCCCGGTTTTATACCGACCATCAGGCTTTCGAACACGAACAAGAAAAGGTGTTCGCTAAAAGCTGGATTTGCGTCGCCCACAGTAGCGAACTGGCGAAACCCAATGATTATGTTACCCGAGAAGTGATTGGCGAGAATATCGTGCTGGTACGTGGTCGCGATAACGTGCTGCGGGCATTCTACAACGTCTGCCCGCATCGCGGCCATCAGCTGTTGAGCGGCGAGGGGAAAGCGAAAAATGTGATTACCTGCCCTTACCACGCATGGGCATTCAAACTTGACGGCAATCTGGCGCATGCGCGTAACTGCGAAAACGTCGCCAACTTCGACAGCGAAAAAGCGCACCTTACACCAGTACGCCTGGAAGAATATGCCGGATTCGTGTTTATTAACATGGATCCGAACGCGGGCAGCGTGGAAGAACAACTCCCTGGTCTTGCAGACAAAGTTATCGAAGCCTGCCCAGACGTGCATGACCTGAAACTTGCTGCGCGCTTTACGACTCGTACCCCAGCCAACTGGAAGAATATTGTCGATAACTATCTGGAGTGTTACCACTGCGGTCCGGCCCATCCAGGTTTTTCCGACTCGGTCCAGGTTGACCGTTACTGGCATACCATGCACGGCAACTGGACGCTGCAATACGGTTTCGCCAAACCTTCAGAGCAGTCATTTAAGTTCGAAGAAGGGGTTGATGCCGCCTTCCACGGTTTCTGGCTGTGGCCGTGCACCATGCTCAACGTGACGCCAATCAAAGGCATGATGACCGTTATCTACGAATTCCCGGTAGATGCGGAAACCACGCTGCAAAACTATGACATCTACTTCACCAACGAAGAGCTGACCGAAGAGCAGAAACAACTGATCGAATGGTATCGCAACGTCTTTCGTCCTGAAGATTTACGTCTGGTTGAAAGCGTACAAAAAGGGCTGAAATCGCGCGGGTATCGCGGCCAGGGACGCATTATGGCGGACACCAGCGGCAGCGGCATCTCCGAGCATGGCATTGCCCATTTCCATAATCTGGTCGCCCAGGTTTTTCAGGAATAACCCGGGGCTGTTACGACAGGTTCCGGCGCGTCGCTGAGGCGCGTCGGACAGATTTTTTAGGGAGGCCGCAATGTCTGATTATCAAATGCAAGAAGTCCGGGTCAGCCGGATTGAGACGATTACCGCGCAGGTAAAATGCTTCACCTTAACGGCGACCACAGGCCAGCCGTTACCTGCGTTTCAGGGTGGCAGTCATATTATCGTACAGATGCGCGATGGCGAGAACCTGTACAGCAATGCGTACTCGCTGATGAGTTCACCACGCGATACGCGCGCCTATAAAATCGCCGTACGCCTGGAGGAAGCGTCCAAAGGCGGCTCACGATACCTGCATCAAAACGTGAAGCCCGGCGACACGCTCACGATCTCCACACCAAACAATCTCTTCGCCCTCGCCCCTCAGGCACAAAAACATCTGTTGATTGCCGGAGGTATCGGCATCACACCGTTTTTATCGCAACTCCCGGAGCTGGAACAATCTCAGACGCAATGGCAACTGCACTATTGCTCTCCCAGCCAGGAGACCTGCGCGTTTCATGACGAACTGATGCAACACCCCAGCGCCAATCGCATTCATCTGCACCTGTCGAACGCAGGCACCCGCCTCGATTTAGCCCGTCTGCTGGCAGATGTTGAACCCGGCACGCATATCTACACCTGTGGCCCTGCGGTGCTCAACGATGCTGTCAGAGAAGCGGCTTCCCGCCTTGGGTTGGACAGCAATACGCTACATTTCGAACAATTTGCCGTGGAAGAGAAAGGCGGCGACGCCTTCACCCTGGTGCTGGCGCGTTCCGGGCGCGAGTTTGTGGTCCCGGAAGAGATGACCATTTTGCAGGTTATCGAAAATAACAAAGCCGCCCGGGTTGAGTGCCTGTGCCGGGAAGGTGTTTGCGGCACCTGCGAAACGACGATTCTCGAAGGGGAAGCGGATCACCGCGATCAGTATTTCAGCGACGACGAAAAAGCCAGCCAGCAAAGCATGCTCATCTGCTGCTCGCGCGCCAAAGGTAAGCGCCTGGTGCTCGATCTGTAGCGTTGCGCAGGCCGGGTCAGCAAACGCGCGACCCGGCGAGCCTGGTGACTTACTGCGGGTATTCCTGCAGCAGCGCGTTGAGGCGATCGGACATCAATTCGCCACGCCAGCCGGAAACCAGCTCTGGCAGGGATTGCTGCGGCTTTAATTTCCAGTGCCAGTTGAGCAACTGGTTGATCTGGCGACGCGAAGCAAGAAGTTCGACGCTGAGATTATGTTCCGCACTCACCTCGGCAACCAGCGCTTTGATGGCTTTGAACGCCTTGCGATACCCTGGCATATCCATCAAATTCAGCAGCGGCTGCGGTAGCGACTCTTCCGGTAAAGCCTGGGCCTTTTCCACCAGGGCGATCAGCGTTTTACCGTGGAAACGAATTTCGCTCCCGGAAAGACCCAGGCTATCCAGTTCACCCAGGCTGCCCGGCATATAACGCGCCACCGCCCACAGGTGCTCTTCACGCACCACGAAGTTTACCGCCAGATCGCGCTCGCGTGCTTTACGCAGTCGCCAGTCGGCAAGCAGTTGCAGGCAGGCTAGCTGACGGGTGCGCAGTTGCCATGCGTTGGTGATGTCACGCCAGGCGTCTTCCGGCGCCAGAATCTCCTGGCGACGCTGCTGCATTAAGCGGCATTCGTCCAGCGCGGCTGGCAGCCAGCCGCTGGCTTCGGTTTCAGCCATCAGTTTTGTGGTGATCGGTAACAGATACCAGACGTCAGCCGCCGCGTATTCGCACTGACGCTCGGTCAGCGGTCTGGCCAGCCAGTCGGTACGCGATTCACTTTTGTCGAGCGCCACCCCCGTAAACTCTTCCACCATCGAGGCGAAGCCCCACGACAGCGGACGACCGCAAAACGCAGCCAGGATTTGTGTGTCAATTAACGGCTGCGGAAGTTCGCCAAAAGCGTTGAGAAACACTTCCAGGTCTTCACTTCCCGCATGCAGGAATTTGGTGATGGCGGTATCACGCAGAATATCGCGCAGGGGCGACCAGTCGGTGATCCCTAGCGGATCAATCAGAGCAACGTGTTTGCCATCAAACAGCTGGATCAGCCCCAACTGCGGATAATAGGTACGTGTGCGAACAAATTCGGTATCCAGGGCTATCGCCGGAAATTCACGGACGGCTTCGCACAGCGTGGCTAACGCGTCGTCCGTGGTGATCATTTGATAATTCAAATCGTGCTCTCTTAGGTTTGCGCCAAAAAAAACGCCGGATTACCCGGCGTTTTCTGCTGGCTGACTTAACGCTCAGCCTTTATTGTCCACTTTGGCGCGCGCTTCGTCACGTAATTCTCGTCGCAAAATTTTACCGACGTTAGATTTCGGCAACTCGTCGCGAAACTCCACCAGCTTCGGTACTTTATAGCCCGTCAGGTGACGACGGCAGAAAGTGATAAGCGCCTCATCAGTTAACGAGGCATCTTTCTTCACCACGAAAATTTTCACCGCTTCACCGCTGCTGCCCGACGGAACACCAACCGCAGCCACTTCCTGTACGCCAGGATGTTGCATAACCACGTCTTCAATTTCATTTGGATAGACGTTAAAGCCGGACACCAGGATCATATCTTTCTTACGATCGACAATACGCAGGAAGCCTTCTTCATCCATCACCGCAATATCGCCGGTGTGCAGCCAGCCGTCTTTGACGATTTCGTCGGTGGCGTCTGGTCGCTGCCAGTAGCCCAGCATCACTTGCGGACCTTTCACGCACAGTTCGCCCGGTTCTCCCGGCGGCACTTCGTTATCGTCGTCATCCACCAGTTTGACCTCGGTGGAAGGAACCGGTAACCCGATACTGCCGCTGTGGTAGTCGATATCGTGAGGGTTGACGCTCACCAGAGGGGCACACTCCGTCAGGCCATAGCCTTCCAGCAGATACTGACCCGTCAGCTTCACCCAACGTTCAGCTACCGCCTGTTGAACCGGCATCCCGCCGCCTGCCGAAAGGTGCAGTGACGAGAAGTCCAGTTGTTGGAACTCTTTGTTATTCAGCAGCGCGTTAAACAGCGTGTTGACGCCGGTCATGGCGGTGAACGGATACTTCGCCAGCTCTTTTACCAGTCCCGGAATATCACGCGGGTTGGTAATCAGCAGGTTTTGACCGCCCAGCTCAATAAACAGCAGACAGTTCATCGTCAGCGCAAAAATGTGATACAGTGGTAGGGCCGTCACCACCAGTTCTTTACCCGGATGCAGCAACGGGCCATAAGTGGCGTTAACCTGCTCAAGGTTAGCCAGCATGTTACGGTGCGTAAGCATCGCGCCCTTCGCCACACCGGTAGTCCCCCCGGTATATTGCAGGAACGCCAGATCTTCCGACACCACTTCGGGTTTCACATACTGCATGCGATAACCGTTTTGCAGCGCACTACGAAATGAGATGGCATCCGGCAGGTGATATTTCGGCACCAGACGCTTGATATACTTGACGACAAAGTTAACCAACGTCCCTTTGGCGGTCGACAGCTGATCGCCCATACGCGTCAGGATCACGTGTTGCACCGACGTTTTGTCGACGACTTTTTCCAGCGTGTGGGCAAAGTTAGACACGATGACAATCGCCGACGCGCCGCTGTCGTTGAGCTGATGTTCCAGCTCGCGAGGCGTGTACAGCGGGTTCACGTTCACGACGATCATGCCGGCACGTAAAATCCCAAACAGTGCGACCGGATATTGCAGCAGGTTAGGCATCATCAGCGCGACGCGATCGCCCTTCTTCAGCCCGAGTCCCTGTTGCAAATAGGCCGCAAATGCCCGGCTACGCTCTTCAAGCTTGCGGAAGGTCATCACCTCCCCCATGTTTACAAACGCGGGCTGATCGGCATACCGTCTTACTGAGTGTTCAAAGAGTTCCACCAGGGATTGATAACGGTCAGGATTGATCTCCGCAGGAACACCAGCGGGATAACGGTTAAGCCAAACCTTTTTCAATACATCACCTCTAAAATGCGTATTCGTCGTCATCACAACCCCAGGCAATAAACAAACTGTTAACATAATATTAACTCAGCGTACCAGTTTGTTTATTACACAACGACAAGGTTGCGAAGCACGTCACTATTTATTTTTCTTATATCCACGTTAATGCAGAAACAGCGGACGAGCCGCTGTTTCTTTTACTCATAAAACAAAGAGTTACTCAGTTACTATGGTCTGAACCTGTGCCGGGCCGGGATTGTACCATCCCCATCCGCCGTAGCCACCGTAAGGCCAGCCACGCGCACCGTAGAACCAGGGGTCGATCGGCTGCGGCGGCATAACAATTTGCTGAGTAATATGCCAGCGTTTATAGCCAGTTACCTGCATCAGCATGAATTTATACGGCGTATTACCGATTTTTCCATCCACAGTACCGCTAATCGGACCGACGACGGTAACCAGTTGACCGCGGAAGTCCACCGGGTCGAGGAAGCCATTTACATCAGCATAAATTCGCCCGCGGGAGGCTTCGCCCAGCACCGGTCGCGCCCCACTATCAAGAGGAACAGTGGCAATTTCCAGACGGGATTTCCCCTGCTGGTTCTGAATATCCACAACTTTACCGCCGAAACGCGCTTCCTGTCCGACATACAGCTGCGGGGCATTCATAACCCGCACCAGATCCTGCTGCGGCGTAGGGCTCGAACCTTTAATCGCGTCCGGGATGGTGACACAACCGCTAAGCATTAACGCGAATGCGCCCGCCAACAGACCTTTCAAAAACTGCTTTTGCACCGCCATATTGCGACTCCCTTTTCTTAGCTTCTGCCCCGACCAATTCACCATGCTGCGCACTGACGGCTGTGCGAATTAACCGGGGATGTACTACTAAGATTCATTCTTTACCGGGAAGTTTCTTCCATGCCACGGTGTTACGTAAATAAACCGGTTCCGCATGTTCAACCGCCACGGTCTTACCGGCAGCCAGCATTTGCGTGGCAACAGGCAGCATATCTTCAGCCGCCGGAAGCAAAACGTCGCCATCGCTCAGCGTCAGACCGCTGTCTTTACCGAGCTCAGGCCAGGCAGGCCAGCCCGTTCCGACCGTTACCCACTCGCCAGACAGTTGCAGTAAACGCGCATGCACCTGCTCGGGGGTTAGCACCGCTTCGGTTTCTTCACCGTGCCAGTTGCCGTGCTCATCACGCAGGTATTCGGCCCAATAGACTTCGCCCATTCGCGCGTCGATCGCGGCCAGTACGCGGGTCGCGCCCGACTTACGCCAGGCTCCCTGCGCCATTGTTGCCAGGGTGGAGACGCCGATCATCGGTAAATTCGCGCCTAACGCCAGCCCCTGAGCAATGCCAATCCCAATACGTACACCGGTGAAACTGCCAGGACCGCGACCAAACGCCAGAGCGTCGATATCGGTTAACGTGAGATCGCCAGCGGCCAGGATTTCCTCAACCATTGGTAAAATTCGTTGGGTGTGTTCTCGTGGGCAAAGCTCGAAATGAGCCTTGGTAGTACCGTCATTCCACAGGGCAACAGAGCACGCCTCTGTGGCGGTATCGATAGCCAGAATTCGCATGGGTGTTTGTGATCAGGTCAATAAATTTGGCGCGCATCTTACCACACTCCGTAACAAATTACTCAGTCGTTGGTATGGCAAGAAAACGAACAGCGCGAGCAATATCACGCGTCCGCGGCGCAGGCGGAAGACTTGCCAGGAAAGTGGCACCGTAAGGTCGCATCACCAGACGGTTGTCGCAAATCACCAGCACCCCGCGGTCGTCGGCGTCACGAATCAGACGCCCCACGCCCTGTTTCAGGGTGATTACCGCATCCGGCAACTGAACGTCTTCAAACGGATCGCCGCCGCGCAAACGGCAGTCCTCCATCCTCGCTTTTAACAGCGGATCGTCGGGCGAGGTGAACGGCAGTTTATCAATAATCACCAGCGACAACGTATCGCCACGCACGTCCACCCCTTCCCAGAAGCTGCTGGTGGCAACCAGTAACGCATTACCTGCGCTGACAAACTGCTGTAACAGTTGTCCTTTACTGGTTTCGCCCTGCAGCAGCACGGGAAGGGTCATGGTGGCGCGGAATTGTTCCGCCAGATCGCGCATCATCGCGTGCGAGGTACACAGCATAAAACAGCGTCCGTTGTTCGCTTCGATAATAGGACGCAGCATGGATGCCAACTGACGCGCCGCTCCCGGTTGGTTGGTTTGCGGGAGATTACGCGGCACGCACAGCAGCGCCTGGCGCGTGTAATCAAATGGACTTGGCAGCAGCATCGACTCGGCATCTTCAATACCCAGCCGCGCGGTGAAATGATGAAGATCATCGTTTACCGACAGCGTCGCGGAGGTAAAAATCCAGCAGCCCGGCTTCTGTTCCATCACTTCTTTGAATTTATCCGCCACCGTGAGCGGCGTCAGCGCAAGGGTGAAATGGCGCGAGGTGCATTCATACCAGTAGCTGAAACCTGGCTGGTTGATCTCTTTCAGGCGCTTCAGACGAGTACGGTAAAGCGTGGCACGTTCAAACGCGGCATCCAGCAAAGCGGAACGTCCGAGAGACAGTTTCGCCACGTCGTAACACAGCTCCAGCGTGTCATCGAGCAACAAAAACGCGCGCTGCACGCGCGGGTCGGCCAGCAGTTCCCGCAAGTTTCCTCGATAGCTCGGCTCGCCCAGTTGCAGGCGGAAGTCCTGCGCGCTTTGCGCCAGCCGGTCGGCGCATTTTTGAAGCTGCTGAGTGTCTTTCAGCTCGGTACGATAGGCAATGGTGATGTCTTTCGCCAGATCCAGCAGTTGGCGACTGGAGAGCGATTGACCAAAATACTGGCTGGCGATATCCGGTAACTGATGCGCTTCATCGAAGATCATCACTTCAGCTTCCGGGATCAGCTCGCCAAACCCACTCTCTTTTACCACCATATCAGCGAGAAACAGATGGTGGTTTACCACGACGACATCTGCATCCATCGCCTTCTTGCGCGCTTTAACGACAAAGCACTCTTTGTACAGCGGGCAGTCGCTCCCAAGGCAATTATCGTTTGTGCTCGTCACCAGCGGCCAGGCCTGAGAGTCTTCCGCCACGCTGACGCAGGTGCTGATGTCACCATCAAGGGTTTGATTTGACCAGGAGCGTAGCAGAATGACGTCACTTAAAGTCTGTACCGGCAGGTCACCGCCCGCCAGCGCCTGTTGTTCGAGACGCTCAAGACACAGATAGTTTGAACGCCCTTTCAGCAGCGCCAGTTTACCCGTGAATTCCAGAGCCTTCGCTACTGTGGGTAAATCGCGGCTGTATAGCTGATCCTGCAACGCCTTCGAGCCCGTGGAGACAATTACTTTCTTTCCGGCACGCAGCGCGGGGGCAAGATAAGCGTAGGTTTTACCCGTTCCTGTTCCGGCTTCGACAACAAGCGGCTGTGATTTTTCGATAGCATGACTGACGGCGAAGGCCATCTGCCGCTGTGGTTCACGCGGTTTAAAACCGGGTATCGCTTTAGCCAACTGACCGTCTGCTGCAAAATCGTCCGTCACACTGCCCCCTGTTAATTTGAACAGGGATTATGTCAGGCCAGCGGCTCTTTCGCCAGTTGAAGAGGTGACGTGGACACAACATTATGGCAGTCTTGGCGCAACCCGAAGCCATTATGAAAAAACGTAAATGAGGAATGATTTATGACGATTGTGCGCATTGATGCCGAAGCGCGTTGGTCCGACGTGGTTATCCACAACAACACGTTGTATTACACCGGCGTACCGGAAAATCTGGATGCCGACGCCTTTGAGCAAACGGCAAATACGCTGGCGCAAATTGATGCGGTGCTGGAAAAACAGGGCAGCAGCAAGTCACGTATTCTTGATGCCACCCTGTTCCTGGCGGACAAAAATGATTTTGCCGCCATGAACAAAGCCTGGGACGCATGGGTTGTTGCTGGTCACGCGCCGGTACGTTGTACCGTTCAGGCCGGGTTAATGAACCCGAAATACAAAGTTGAAATTAAGATTATCGCTGCGGTATAAGCGGCGTTATTCGTCTTCATCTTCAAAACGCGCCACGATCCGCTCGCCGGTATGGCTGGCGCGTAATTCAGCAGCCACTTTCGTAATCGCCTCGCCACTGCTCATCCCCTGGGATATCAGTTCATGAATGCGTTCAACCGCCTGTTGCTGCTGATCGTGCGTGAGTGAAGGTAAACCTGCAATCATGGTGAACTCCTGCTAAATTATTAGCGCTAATTATTTCATGCTACCCGGCACATAGCCAGTGAAGTAGCAACGAGTCAGGACTGATGAAGACGTTATCTCCCGCTGTAATCACACTCCCCTGGCGTCTGGACGCCGCTGAGCACTATTTTGCCACATTAAGCCACCAGCCCTGGGCAATGCTTTTGCATTCAGGCCATGCCGACCATCCGCATAATCGCTTTGATATTCTGGTCGCCGACCCCATTACCACGCTGGTCACACATGCAGAAGAGACCGTTGTGCATGACCATCACGGCACTATGCAAACGGTTGATGATCCGATGACAGTTTTACGTTCGGCGCTGACATCGCTGACTATTCAGCCCGATTATAATCCCGATTTTCCCTTCCAGGGAGGCGCATTGGGTCTGTTCGGTTATGACTTAGGCCGTCGTTTTGAATCTCTGCCAACGGAAGCCGAACAGGATATCACGCTACCGGACATGGCGGTTGGCATTTACGATTGGGCGCTGATTGTCGATCATCAGTTGCAAAGGGTGTCGCTACTTAGCCACTCCGATGTACAGGCACGACGCCGTTGGCTGGAAAGTCAACAGATTCCCGTGCGCGAACCGTTTTCGTTAACATCCTCGTGGCAGTCCAACATGACCCGCGCGCAGTATGGTGAAAAGTTCCGTCAGGTGCAGCGTTATCTGCACAGCGGCGATTGCTATCAGGTCAATCTTGCCCAGCGTTTTCAGGCGCATTATCAAGGAGATGAGTGGTTGGCGTTTGTACGTCTCAACCATGCGAACCGCGCCCCGTTCAGTGCGTTTATACGTCTTGAGGAGGGGGCGATTCTCAGCCTTTCACCTGAGCGTTTTATTCTGCTGGAAAACCAGCACATCCAGACGCGTCCGATTAAAGGCACGCTGCCCAGACTTGAAGATGCCGATGCCGATCGTCTGCAGGCTCAATCACTGGCGAACTCCCCAAAGGATCAGGCGGAAAACCTGATGATCGTCGATTTAATGCGTAATGATATCGGCCGCGTTGCCGAACCCGGTTCGGTACAGGTTCCGGAACTGTTCGTTGTCGAACCGTTCCCTGCCGTTCATCATTTGGTCAGCACCATTACCGCGCGTCTGCCAGAGTCATTGCACGCCACTGACCTGCTGCGCGCCGCCTTCCCCGGCGGCTCTATTACCGGTGCGCCAAAAGTGCGGGCAATGGAAATTATTGACGAACTGGAACCGCAAAGACGCAACGCCTGGTGCGGTAGCATTGGCTATCTGAGCTTTTGCGGCAATATGGATACCAGCATCACCATTCGCACGCTGACAGCCACCAACGGACGCATTTATTGTTCCGCTGGCGGTGGCATTGTGGCGGACAGCCAGGAAGATGCGGAGTATCAGGAAACGTTTGATAAAGTGAATCGTATTTTGCACCAACTGGAGAACTGACACGTGGAATACAGCAGCCTGACGCTTGATGATTTTTTATCGCGCTTTCAACTCCTGCGCCCGCAGGTTAATCATACTGCGTTAAACCAGCGTCAGGCCGCCGTACTGATCCCCGTCGTGCGTCGTGCACAGCCGGGGTTACTGTTAACTCAGCGATCCGTTCATCTGCGCAAGCACGCCGGACAAGTCGCCTTTCCCGGCGGCGCGGTGGATAGCAGCGATGCCTCGTTAATTGCCGCCGCCCTTCGCGAAGCGCAGGAAGAAGTGGCGATCCCACCATCCTGCGTGGAGGTGATTGGCGTTCTGCCGCCGGTCGACAGTGTGACCGGTTTCCAGGTCACGCCGGTGGTAGGCATTATCCCGCCAAATTTGCCGTATCGCGCAAGTGTTGATGAAGTTTCCGCCGTGTTCGAAATGCCGCTGGCACAAGCCCTGCATTTAGGTCGTTATCATCCGCTGGATATCTACCGTCGCGGCGATTCACATCGTGTATGGCTTTCCTGGTATGAGCAATATTTCGTCTGGGGAATGACCGCCGGAATAATTCGTGAGCTGGCGCTGCAAATTGGCGTCAAGCCCTGACTATACTTATCTTTACGCACACCATAGACAACTTGAAACTCAGGTCACAACATTAGTAAAACCGCGGTTATCTATTAGTTTAATTCATGTGAATAGTTAAGCCGATCGCCGCGTTCCCTCTTACACTATGCGCAGTTATAACATCGTTACTGGAAACCCCAGTCGCCCTGTAGGAGTATTATCGTGATTAGTCTATTCGACATGTTTAAGGTGGGGATTGGTCCCTCATCTTCCCATACCGTAGGGCCTATGAAGGCGGGTAAACAGTTCGTCGATGACCTGGTCGAAAAAGGATTACTGGACAGCGTTACTCGTGTCGCCGTCGACGTGTATGGTTCACTGTCGCTCACGGGTAAAGGTCACCATACCGATATCGCCATTATTATGGGTCTGGCGGGCAATGAGCCTGCTACCGTGGATATTGACAGCATCCCCGGATTTATCCGCGACGTAGAAACGCGTGGACGCCTGCTGCTTGCGCAGGGCCAGCACGAAGTGGATTTCCCGCAGAATGACGGAATGCGTTTTCACAACGGCAACCTGCCGCTGCATGAAAACGGAATGCAGATCCACGCGTACAGTGGCGAAACCGTCATTTACAGCAAAACCTACTACTCCATCGGCGGTGGATTCATCGTTGATGAAGAACATTTTGGTCAGGATGCCGCGGGCGAGGTCAGTGTGCCTTATCCGTTCAAATCCGCCACCGAAATGCTGGAATACTGCAACAGCACCGGCCTGTCTCTCTCTGGCATGGCGATGCAGAACGAACTTGCTCTGCACAGTAAAAAAGAGATTGAAGAGTACTTTGGTAACGTCTGGCAAACCATGCAGGCTTGTATCGATCGTGGTATGAACACCGAAGGCGTGCTGCCGGGTCCGCTGCGCGTTCCTCGTCGTGCTTCAGCCCTGCGTCGTATGCTGGTTTCCAGCGATAAACTGTCCAACGATCCGATGAACGTGATCGACTGGGTGAACATGTTCGCGCTGGCCGTTAACGAAGAAAATGCCGCGGGTGGTCGCGTAGTCACTGCGCCAACCAACGGTGCCTGCGGTATCGTGCCTGCGGTACTGGCCTATTACGATCATTTCATCGAGTCCGTCAGCCCGGATATCTATACTCGTTATTTCCTGGCGGCCGGCGCGATTGGCGCGTTGTATAAAATGAACGCGTCTATCTCTGGTGCAGAAGTGGGTTGTCAGGGTGAAGTGGGCGTAGCCTGTTCCATGGCTGCCGCGGGTCTGGCTGAACTGTTAGGCGCAAGCCCTGAGCAGGTGTGTGTTGCTGCTGAAATCGGCATGGAACATAACCTCGGCTTAACCTGCGATCCGGTGGCGGGACAGGTACAGGTTCCGTGCATCGAACGTAATGCCATTGCGTCAGTGAAGGCGATCAACGCTGCGCGTATGGCAATGCGCCGTACCAGCGCTCCGCGCGTCTCGCTGGATAAAGTCATTGAGACCATGTACGAAACAGGTAAAGACATGAACGCCAAATACCGTGAAACGTCACGCGGTGGTCTGGCAATCAAAGTTCAATGTGACTAATACTTATTTTTCGCCCATCTGCGACGGATGGGCGAATTTGCCCCCTCTCCCTCGTCTGGCGTAATTTTCCCCACTACACTTGCTCTGTTGCTGTTGGCTACTGTGACCAACGGCTTATCGGGCGGCCCGCATGCAAACAGCGCAAAGGATCATCAAGAACTATCGCCGGAATCGCTTAATCGTCTGCACATTATGTGCACTACTGACGCTCATTCTCACATTAACTGTCCGATTTATTTCGGAGCGTAATTTAAATCATCGCAATACCGTTACCTTTGCCAACCACGCCGTTGAAGAGTTGGATGACGTGCTTTTGCCCCTACAGACCGGACGCGATGTACTGCTACCGCTGATTGGGCTTCCCTGCTCAGTCGCGCGTTTACCTCTGAGTAAGCATGCAGCCAGACTGCAAACGGTACGTTCTATCAGCCTGATTCAGAGCGGGATCCTTTATTGTTCCAGCATTTTTGGCTATCGCAATGTGCCTATTCGCCAACTGGAGCCTGAATTACCCAGTCGGGAGCCGCAATTGCTGCTGTCTACCGACCATTCGTTGATTAAGGGCAGTCCGATTCTGACGCAATGGTATCCAGCATCTGCCGATGGCTCAGATGGCGTGCTGGAAATCGTGAATATTGATTTATTATCGTCCATGTTGCTTGAACCCCAGCCACCGCAAATTACCCATGCCAGCTTAACCGTCGGTAATCGCCATTTGCTATATGGACAGGGTGTTGTCGATACGCTACCTGAACTGAATAATGAAAAACGCTACCAGCTCTCATCGCAACATTTCCCCTTTACTATCAGCGTCACCGGTCCGGGTGCCAGCGAACTGGCTATAAAACATTTGCCAACACAACTGCCGCTGGCGGTGATCCTAAGTTTTTTAGTGGGCTACCTGGCATGGCTGGCGACCGCCAGCAGAATGAGCTTCTCCTGGGAGATAAATCTGGCCCTTGCTGCACGGGAATTCGAGCTGTTTTGCCAGCCGCTACTTAATGCGCAAACCCAACAATGTATGGGAGTGGAAATCCTTTTACGCTGGAATAACCCGCGCCAGGGTTGGATCTCTCCCGAAGTGTTTATTCCCATCGCAGAGGAGCACAACCTGATTGTGCCGCTTACCCGTCATGTCATCGCAGAAACCATTCAGCAACGACACTTATTCCCGATGAGCAGCCAGTTTCATATTGGGATTAATGTTGCCGCCAGCCATTTTCGTAACGGTACGCTGCTAAAAGATCTCAACCAGTACTGGTTCAGCCAGCACCCTATTCAGCAGTTGGTTATCGAACTTACCGAGCGCGATGCGTTGCTGGATGTGGATTATCGGGTCGTGCGCGAGTTAAATCGGCTTGGCGTAAAGCTGGCAATTGACGATTTCGGCACCGGCAACAGCTCGCTCTCCTGGCTGGAAAAGCTTCGCCCGGATGTGCTGAAGATAGATAAATCATTTACCTCAGCAATCGGGACAGACGCCGTGAACTCAACCGTCACAGACATCATTATCGCTTTGGGGAAAAAACTGAATATAGAACTGGTGGCGGAAGGCGTTGAAACACAGGCGCAGGCACAGCATTTGCGCCGACACGGCGTACATTTATTGCAAGGCTTTTTGTATGCAAAGCCGATGCCGCTGCGCGATTTTCCCAAATGGCTGGCGGGCAGCACGCCGCCGCCCGCCCGGCATAACGGGCGACACAGTATGCACGTTATGCCGTTTCGCTAACCCCGCTTACTCGTCTTCGTCGTGAGCGGGTTGTTCTTTAACAATGCGAACTAAATCCACACGATAGTCATTGGCTTCGACAATCGTAATGCTCAACGGTGCAACATCGATAACATCACCTACGCGTGGAATATGGCCGTTAGCGGCAATGACTAAACCTGCCACCGTGGCGATGTCTTCATCTTCATTCACTAACGTATCCACGTCCAGCGCCTGTTGCAACGCATGCAGATCGGTACCACCTTTCACCAACCAACCGCCTGCATCAGCAATAATTTCAGGCGTTTCATCAGCATCCGGGAATTCACCGGCAATAGCTTCTAATACGTCCAACGGCGTGACCAGACCCTGGACTACACCAAACTCGTTAGTGACGATAACAAAGCTGCCGCGAGCGCGTCGCAGAACACCTAACAGATTGATAGGATCCAGCGTTTCCGGGACAATAATAGCCGGAGACGCAGAGGCAATGGCCGCCACATCCACACCGTCTTCCAGCGCGACCAGCAGCTCTTTAGCACGCACAATACCGATGATTTCATCCAGTTCGCCACGACACACCGGGAACAGGCTGTGTGGTGACGAGAGCAATTGCTCGCGAATTTCCTCCACGCTCAGGTCTGCATCAACCCAGCTAATTTCGCCACGAGGCGTCATAATGCCGCGTAATGAACGCGACGCCAGAGAAAGGACGCCGTTGATCATATAGCGTTCTTCTTCCACAAATGCGCCTTCCGGGACGGGAACCGGCACTGGGTTGTCGGATTCCATCTGCGCGCTGGCCTGACTTTTACCCCCCATCAGACGCAGGATTGCATCGGCAGTGCGCGCACGCAGCGGCAGCGTCGACTGGTGGCGAATAAAGTTCCGACGGGCAATCTGGTTAAACAACTCAATGATGATTGAGAAGCCAATCGCCGCATACAGATAGCCTTTCGGAATATGGAAGCCAAACCCTTCGGCAACCAGGCTCAGACCGATCATTAACAGGAAGCTCAGACACAGCACTACCACCGTCGGATGTTGGTTCACAAATCGTGTCAGCGGCTTAGAAGCCAGCAGCATCACGGCCATAGCAATCACGACCGCCGCCATCATCACCGGCAGATGGTTGACCATACCGACCGCCGTAATAACGGCATCCAGCGAGAATACCGCGTCGAGTATGACAATCTGCGTCACAACAACCCAAAAACTCGCATACCCTTTTGCCTGGCCGGTATCATGTTCACGGTTTTCCAGCCGCTCATGCAGCTCTGTCGTGGCCTTGAACAAGAGGAAAATCCCCCCCAGCAGCATGATCAGATCGCGCCCCGAGAACGAGTAGTCCATTACCGTAAATAGCGGCTTAGTTAGCGTCACCATCCACGAAATCACGGACAACAAGCCCAGGCGCATAACCAGTGCCAGTGACAAACCGATTAAACGCGCTTTATCTCGCTGTTTTGGCGGCAGCTTATCAGCCAGGATCGCAATGAAGACCAGGTTATCGATACCCAGAACAATTTCGAGAACGACAAGCGTGAGCAAACCCACCCAAATCTGCGGGTCCATTAATAATTCCATGACAAGCTCCTGCTTAAGGAATGACCAAACTGCGCGCTGAGGATCTCAGGCGTTGAAGCGATATGCAGAGACAATTTGTGGCAAAAAGTGCCAATCTGACAGGCTTGATACGGCCTGATAGTGAAATGACGTCGGTGACGATCCATATGGTGAGCTACTGCCCTATACTCCTGAGTAATTAAACCGATGCTAAACATAACAGAGACAATCGTTTTTTAGCAAAGATTTACCTTCCTTTGCAATAAGTTGTTTCGGAGATATTTTACCCTTCGAAATTTCTTTTTATCGGAAGTTAAATTACGGATCTTCATCACATAAAATATTTTTTTCGATATCTAAAATAATTCACGAAAATCATAGGTTTTTCTTTGTAACCCTTATCTGAATCGATTCGATTGCGGACGACGATTCAAATACATCTTCACGTTGATGTGTTAACGATAATAAAGGAGGTAGCAAGTGACCATTGCTATTGTAATAGGCACACATGGTTGGGCTGCAGAGCAGTTACTTAAGACAGCAGAAATGCTGTTAGGCGAGCAGGAAAACGTCGGCTGGATCGATTTCGTTCCAGGCGAAAATGCCGAAACGCTGATTGAAAAGTACAACGCTCAGTTGGCAAAACTCGATACCAGTAAAGGCGTGCTGTTTCTCGTTGACACATGGGGAGGCAGCCCGTTTAACGCTGCGAGCCGCATTGTCGTCGATAAAGAGCATTACGAAGTCATCGCCGGTGTGAACATTCCCATGCTGGTTGAAACCTTCATGGCGCGTGATGACAACCCCAGCTTCGATGAATTAGTAGCACTGGCCGTTGAAACCGGTAGCGAAGGCGTGAAAGCGCTGAAAGCAAAACCGGTGGAGAAAGCCGCTCCAGCCCCAGTCGCGGCGCCAAAAGCAGCAGCTCCCGCCAAACCGATGGGGCCGAACGATTATATGCAGATCGGCCTGGCGCGTATTGATGACCGCTTAATCCATGGTCAGGTAGCAACTCGCTGGACCAAAGAAACCAACGTAACACGCATTATCGTCGTCAGTGATGAAGTTGCCGCCGATACCGTGCGTAAAACGCTGCTGACCCAGGTTGCACCTCCGGGTGTGACGGCGCATGTGGTTGATGTCGCGAAAATGATCCGCGTCTACAACAACCCGAAATATGCAGGTGAGCGTGTGATGCTGTTGTTTACCAACCCGACCGACGTAGAACGTATCGTTGAAGGTGGTGTGAAAATTACCTCTGTAAACATTGGCGGTATGGCTTTCCGTCAGGGTAAAACGCAGGTAAACAACGCAATTTCTGTCGATGAAAAAGACATCGAAGCCTTCAAGAAACTCAACGAACGCGGTATTGAGCTCGAGGCTCGTAAGGTTTCTACCGATCAGAAACTGAAAATGATGGATTTGATTGCCAAGGTGAAATAACGCCCTGGCATTTACTTAGTTTTCACACTTAAGTCTGTATAGCAATAGGAGAAGTACAATGGAGATTACCACTCTTCAGATTGTGCTGGTGTTCATCGTCGCATGTATCGCGGGTATGGAGTCGGTACTCGATGAATTTCAGTTCCACCGTCCGTTGGTGGCCTGTACGCTGATTGGTGCCGTTCTCGGTGATATGAAAACCGGTATCATCATCGGTGGTACCCTGGAAATGATCGCCCTGGGCTGGATGAACATCGGTGCTGCGGTTGCACCTGATGCCGCATTGGCCTCAATTATCTCTACCGTTCTGGTTATCGCGGGTCACCAAAGCATTGGTGCAGGTATCGCGCTGGCTATCCCACTGGCAGCAGCAGGCCAGGTACTGACCATCATCGTTCGTACTATCACCGTAGCATTCCAGCACGCAGCGGATAAGGCGGCAGAAAACGGTAACCTAACGGCGATCTCCTGGCTGCACGTATCCTCCCTGTTCCTGCAGGCTATGCGTATCGCTATCCCGGCGGTAATCGTGGCGATTTCTGTTGGTACCAGTGAAGTTCAGAGCATGCTTAATGCCATTCCGGAAGTTGTGACCGGCGGTCTGAACATCGCAGGGGGTATGATCGTAGTGGTTGGTTATGCGATGGTCATCAACATGATGCGCGCAGGCTACCTGATGCCATTCTTCTACCTCGGCTTCGTCACCGCGGCATTTACTAACTTCAACCTGGTTGCTCTGGGTGTGATTGGCGCAGTAATGGCTATCCTCTACATTCAGCTGAGCCCGAAATATAACCGCGTAGCCGGCGCACCTGCTGCTGCTGCTGGCAATAACGATCTCGATAACGAACTGGACTAGCAGGTGAGCGAAATGGTTGATATGACTAAAACTACCACCGAGAAAAAACTCACTCCGAGTGACATTCGTGGCGTGTTCCTTCGTTCTAACCTGTTTCAGGGTTCCTGGAACTTCGAACGTATGCAGGCGCTGGGTTTCTGTTTCTCCATGGTGCCGGCTATCCGCCGCTTGTACCCGGAAAACAACGACGCACGTAAGCAGGCTATTAAGCGTCACCTGGAATTCTTTAATACCCATCCGTACGTAGCGGCCCCCGTATTGGGCGTTACGCTGGCGATGGAAGAGCAGCGTGCAAACGGCGCAGAGATTGACGATGGTGCCATCAACGGTATCAAAGTTGGTCTGATGGGACCGCTTGCAGGCGTGGGCGACCCGATCTTCTGGGGTACCGTACGTCCGGTATTCGCCGCACTTGGCGCAGGTATCGCGATGAGCGGCAGTCTGCTTGGACCACTGCTGTTCTTCATCCTGTTTAACCTGGTTCGTCTGGCAACTCGTTACTACGGTGTGGCATACGGCTACCGTAAAGGTATCGATATCGTTAAAGATATGGGCGGTGGCTTCCTGCAGAAACTGACTGAGGGGGCGTCAATCCTCGGCCTGTTTGTCATGGGGGCATTGGTTAACAAGTGGACGCACGTAAACATCCCGCTGGTGGTTTCCACCATCACCGGTCAGGATGGTCAGACTCGTGTCACCACTGTGCAGACTATCCTTGACCAGCTGATGCCGGGTCTGGTTCCTCTGCTGTTGACTTTCGCCTGTATGTGGCTGCTGCGTAAAAAAGTGAACCCGCTGTGGATCATCGTTGGCTTCTTCGTCATCGGTATCGCGGGCTACGCTGTCGGACTGCTCGGCCTGTAAGACTGTTGTACATCACCGGGGGCTTGCCCCCGGTTTTTCTATTTAGAGGGTTGAGGATTCATGACTATCACGGACCTGGTGCTGGTTCTTTTTATCTTTTCGCTGCTGGCGTATGCCATTTACGATCAGTTCATCATGCCCCGCCGTAATGGCCCTACTCTGCTGTCTGTCGCCCTGCTTCCTCGTAGCAGAGTCGACAGCGTTATCTTCCTTGGCTTGATTGCTATTCTTATCTACAACAACATCACCAGCCACGGCGCGCAATTTACCACATGGTTATTATGTGCACTGGTATTGATGGGACTGTATCTGTTTTGGATCCGTACGCCAAAAATCATCTTCAAACAGAAAGGCTTTTTTTTCGCCAATGTTTGGATTGAATATAACCGGATTAAAGAGATGAATTTATCTGAAGACGGTGTCCTGGTGATGCAATTAGAACATCGAAGATTACTGGTTCGCGTACGGAATATAGACGATCTCGAAAACATATATAAACTTTTAATTTCAAATCAATGAGTTAAAAATATAGCCTGAACTATGTTTTATATATATCCATTCCAAAATAAACATAGCTAAGGCTATATCCCACTGCTCATAATGTTATTTATTTTAACGTTTTATTTATAAATAAATCTAAATGAAAATCGTTTTCAATTAGAGGCCAAATATTATTTCTACGTTTCTTGTTTTATATTCTCAAAATATGTTAAGGTTGCGCCCGTCGTTGGGGAGTAGCCGATTTCCAGACTCCGGAAATGTACGTGTCAACATACTCGTTGAAAAACGTGGCGCGTACGGACTGATCTTACAGGTTCAGTCAGGCGAGACCATAGGCACATCAACTGCAATGCATACCTGAATGGCGCTGTATTTACAGTGATTCCAGCCTGTATGCATGGTTACTGGGGGCAGTGATGTGTTTTATGGATACCCCGGTCAGGACGCTGTTATGAATCTCACCGCAACTGTTCTTCTTGCTTTCGGCATGTCGATGGATGCTTTCGCTGCATCAATTGGCAAAGGCGCCACCCTGCATAAACCCAAATTTTCTGAAGCACTGCGCACCGGCCTTATTTTCGGCGCCGTTGAAACGCTTACGCCGCTCATTGGCTGGGGCATGGGTATGCTCGCCAGCAAATTTGTACTGGAGTGGAACCATTGGATCGCCTTCATTCTGCTGATCTTTTTAGGCGGACGAATGATAATAGAAGGCTTTCGCGACGACGGGGATGAAGATGAAGAGCCACAGCGCCGCCATGGCTTCTGGCTGCTGGTCACCACCGCCATTGCAACCAGTCTCGACGCAATGGCCGTCGGGGTGGGTCTGGCTTTCCTGCAGGTCAACATTATTGCCACTGCGCTGGCCATCGGCTGCGCCACGTTGATTATGTCTACGCTCGGCATGATGATCGGTCGTTTCATTGGCCCGATGCTGGGCAAGCGAGCTGAAATTTTGGGCGGGGTGGTACTGATAGGTATTGGCGCCCAGATCCTCTGGGCACACTTCCACGGTTAATTCAGGCGCTGCCAGATATGAATACTAAAGTCTGTCTGGCAGTCAAACGTCGTTTTTCCGGCTAACGTTTCCCACACTTCCGGCTTTGCCCGCCAGGCGAACGGTGTCATTTGCAGTAACGCAACGGCCTCGCTACCTTTGAGCTGCATCTGATACCCCAGCGCAAGACTCTCTTGCAGAACAAAACCGTCCAGTTGCTCAGTGTGTGGCGCATGCAAACGCACCTCATCATAAATCAGCCCTTTCAGCTCCATTAAATGACGCGGACCCGGCGTGGCGGTAATAACCCAGCCACCCGGTTTGACCACGCGAGCCAGCTCCGGCGCTTTACAGGGCGCGTAGATCCGGATGATGACATCCATTGACTCGTCGGCAAACGGCAGGCGATGGCTGGAGGCAACGCAAAAGGTCACCTGCGAATAACGACGGGCTGCGGCCTTAATCGCCACTTTAGAAACGTCAAGACCAAAGGTTGTACAGCCCGTCAGCGCATCGGCAAACGCATGGGTGTAATACCCTTCCCCACAGCCAATATCCAGGATCGCCGCATCTTCTGAACTCAACCTCTGGGTGAGCACATCCACAATTGCTTCGCGCAGCGGCTGATAGTGTCCGGCATCGAGAAATGCCCGGCGCGCCTGCATCATCTCCGCGCTATCACCCGGATCGCGCGACCGTTTGTGCTGAACCGGCAGTAAGTTGACATACCCTTCTTTCGCCACGTCAAACTGGTGCCGCCCAGGGCAGACAAAACTGTTATTCGCTTGAGTAAGAGGCTGGTGGCAAAGAGGACAGGAAAACGACATGACAACTCCGGCAGGTGACTTAAGGGCGCAAGTGTAACGCGAATTGCGCCCTGGGAAAATAACTTACAGCGACGGCGAGGATACGTTGCTGCCGTGCATTACCAGCAGATGCTCGGAGTCGGGAGGCATACCGTCCGGCTTTACGTTTTCCAGACGCAGGACATCGCCCATTATCTGGCTGAATACAGGCGCGGAGACTGCCCCGCCATAATAAGCACCGTTTTGCGGGTTATTTATAACCACAACCAGCGCGAACTTTGGGTCGCTTGCTGGCGCAACGCCCGCCGTATAGGCCACATATTTATCGACATATTTGCCGTCATCGCCAATTTTCTTTGCCGTTCCGGTCTTAACCGCGACGCGATAATCTCTGACCGCGGCCTTGGTTCCCCCGCCGCCGGGTAGCGCGACGCTTTCCATCATATGTTCAACCTGGTGAACCAACGCCTCCGGCATCACTCGCGTACCTATTACCGGCGGATCGATACGCGTAATAGAAAGGGGTCGATAGATACCAAAACTGCCGATGGTGGCATATACATGCGCCAGCTGGAGCGGCGTCACCATTAATCCATAACCAAATGCGAAGGTTGCCCGGTCCAGATCGCTCCAGTAGCGGCGTTGAGGCATTAATCCGCGACTTTCCCCGGTTAAACCCAGTCCGGTTGGATCGCCAAAGCCAAAGCTTTTATAGGTATTCAGTAATTTCTGTACCGGCATCGCCAGCGAAAGGTGTGACACGCCGGTATCGCTCGATTTCTGCAAAATCCCGGTCAGCGATAGCTCCGGGTAAAATCCGACGTCGCGGATGCGATGCCCATCAACAATAAAAGGATGAGTATCAATCACGCTGTCAGGCTGTACTATCCCCTGCTGCAGAGCGGTCATAATCACCAGTGGTTTTACGGTTGAACCGGGTTCAAAGGTATCGCTAATTGCACGATTACGAAAATCATCCAGTACCGCGCCATCACGGTTATTGGGATTGAAATCGGGAAAGCTTGCCATGGAGAGTATTTCGCCGGTGGCAATGTTGACCAGCACTGCGGCCCCTGATTCCGCTTTATTCCATGTCACGGCATTGTCCAGCGCGTCTTCAGTAACCGTCTGCAAACGCTCATCAATGCTGAGCTGTAATTCATGCGCCGGCACCGGCATCACTTCCGTGATATTTTCGATGACATGGCCAAATTTGTCTTTCCGTACCAGGCGGGAGCCAGGTTTGCCCATCAACTGGCTATTGAAGCTTTTCTCCAGCCCTTCAATCCCCTGACCGTCAATGTTGGTGAAACCAATCAGATTGGCCGCAACATGTCCGGCGGGATAAAAGCGGCGGGACTCTTCACGCAGGTTGATTCCCGGCAGATCCAGTTTGTCGACCCATTCTGCCTGCTGAGGAGAGATCTGGCGCGCCAGATAGATAAACCGCCCGGCTGGATTGCTGTTAACGCGTTCAGCCAGCGTGCTGAGAGAAATATGCAGCGTCTTCGCTAACGCCTGCCAACGTTCGTTATAGCCAACGCCACCCTTGCTGATAATCGTCTTCGGATCGGCCCAGACGGCGTTAACCGGAACGCTTACCGCCAGCGGTCGCCCTTCTCTGTCGGTTATCATTCCGCGTGGCGAAGCGATGGACACCTCGCGTAAGGAACGCATGTCTTCCTGTTTCACCAGATTCGTCGGCGTGACAATTTGCAACCACGCAACCCGCCCCAGCAGCAATCCAAGGCTCAATAATATTGCCACGCAAAGCAGGGCAAAACGTACGGGAGTAAAATTGCGCGCATCGCCGTCGTTTTTCTTTTTCACCCGATCTCCAACAAGATAGTTTTTCAGGTGTCTGATTTAACGGGAAATGCCGCAAGAAAGCGGGGAAAACTATGCTACGAACATCACGCCTTTGCAACAAAGCGCTAATGGATGGGCATTCAGTAATATTTTGACGTAATTTGAATTAAAAAGCCCCGCATAAGCGAGGCTTTATATCTGAGATGGATGCGCAAAAGCGCTTCAAATCAGTGGTGTCGATCAGATAGCTGTTACGTTAACAGCAGCCGGACCTTTCTGGCCGTCCTGAATTTCGAACTCAACGTTCTGGCCTTCAGCCAGAGTTTTGAAGCCGTTACCCTGGATAGCGGAGAAGTGTACGAACACGTCTTTGCTGCCATCAGCCGGAGTAATGAAACCAAAACCTTTAGACTCGTTGAACCACTTAACTTGACCTTTAATCTTTGCCATTTGCAAAATTCCTTAGAGTATTTTCTTCGCCCGCGGGCATAACATAGATAAAACTGAGACATTACTGCTTGAGGCACTAATATAAGGTTCGGCAGAGAAGCGGTATTCAACGTCAACGTGTTTACTCAGGACTTCTTTACTGAAAATGCCACACATAAACAGAACTGTACCTCGTTTAACCCAAAACGTGTTATCACATACAACGTTAATAATGGCAAGCCATTTTTAAACGTGTCTCGATCGGTCGCACAAATCCCGTCGTCCATCAAACAGCAACTGCACAGTTATGCGCCAGATCGAGTAGAATTATATTCTCGCCTCTCTCCCCTATCCCCGCCTGACTTGCGCCATAGCTGGGATATTTCTACCATAGCTCAATAGGTTCAGTTGTTCCAGGTTATCTGTTACGAGTTCTGCCAGATATCATTTTTTATGCTTAGTAATGCATAAAATGTCACAAGCGTAAAAATGAGATCCGCCTTCTGGTTTTGCACCAAAATAATGAAAGAATGATGACAAGGCACAAAAAAAGTAAGAGAAACGTTTCGCTGTTAATAAAACGATCGTTATCACAAAAATGACATAATCATATTTTTTACGTATGGAAGATTATATTTATATCAGACTGGGGATAAGATATTAATTAGGCGGAGCATCTGAAAATACTGAGAATAGATGACTGCCCGGCCGCCAATTACACGACGGGGACAGAAGAAAATAATCTGACGCGCTGACGACAGGATGAAGCAACTGAGAACAACAACAGCCTTTCCTCATCCTGCCATACCTTTTTTACCGCTCAGCTACCAGGCGGATGATGTCATCGTCTTCATCCTTAATGGGCAGTGCAGTAGGCTCTGCTGCTTTCTCGGGTTCGTTAGCTTCACAAAGGCGACGTAACAAAGCATTCTGTCTTTTTTGCTGATCTAACAATGCCTCAAGCAGCTCAATCTGCTCGTTAGTACGCGAACTTGCCCGATTGATAAAAAACCAAAGAACAAGCCCAACAATCAGAACCACCACCGATACCGCTAAAGGCGCAAAACTCAACGCGCCAGAATTCAAAACTTCGTTCATTTTACCACCTCAATGTAGACAGTGTAGTTTACCACTGCCGCACAAGAAGGTAATCAACTGTTGCGAAAATGCGCTTACCAGGGAATAAATTTATTGAAGGCACAAATACCGCTGAAAAATTGTACGTCCTGATCGCACATGATGTTGAACACCTGCGCCCACATCAGTATGCATACCAGTACAACAACAATCAGCACTACCCAGCGAATTTTTTTCACTCCAGCTCCACTCTTCAACTCCACATCTTATGTCTATAAATTATCATGCGTTACCTAAACCCAGCGTTAACTGTATAGGCATTCAATCTTTTTAGGAATGATTGACTTGTTTCATACCGTGTACAGGCTAATCTAATAACAATGAGAAAAGTTAAGAGGTTGTAATGCGTCTGATTATCCGCGCTATTGTGTTGTTAGCTCTGGTTTGGATCGGTTTATTATTGAGCGGCTATGGGATTTTGATTGGAAGTAAGGAGAATGCTGCCGGTCTGGGTCTGCAATGCCAATATCTGACTGCCCGTGGAACCAGCACTGCACAGTACGTCCACACCAGTAGCGGTATCATTGGCCTGTCGGATTGTCCCTTGTTAAGGAAAAGCACGGTCATTATCGATAACGGCTAATAATGCAACATTACATTCGATACGTTATATACGCCAGGTAACGTTATGACTGTTCATAAAAAACCCCAGGTACAAAATACCTGGGGTTTTTAACATTCGCGATTACGTCAGATTAGAACGGATAGTCGTTATAGCCCATTTGTTCTGAAATCTTGCGCGCTGCCGTATGCAGCATTGCCACATACTCGTGTAAACGCTCTTCTGAGAAACGCAGCGTTGGGAATGAAATACTCAACCCCGCAATAACCACGCCGAAACGGTCAAACACCGGTACGCCGATGCAGCGCAGGCCTTCTTCCTGTTCTTCGTTATCTTCGCCGTAACCCTGCTCACGTACTTTATCCAGCAGTACCAGTAATTCATCAGTATTCGTAATGGTACGATCGGTGCTGCGTTTGTACTCAATGCCATCCAGAATCTGCTTCACTTCATCGCGGTCACGCCATGCCAGCAGAACTTTACCGATAGCCGTACTGTACAGCGGATTACGACGACCAACGCGGGAATACATGCGCAGATTGTACATAGAGTCGATTTTGTGAATGTAGACGATGCTGTCTTCATCCAGCGCACCGAGGTGTACTGTCTCTTTGGTCAGGCGCGAAAGTTCGCGCATCTGAATGTCAGCGCTACGGATAAGATCGACGTTTTGCAACGCGCGCGCGCCCAGCTCGAATAATTTCAGGGTCAGTGAGTATTTCTCAGACTCCCCTTCCTGTGCCACATAACCCAGCGTTTTCATGGTCTGCAAAAAGCGATAAACGGTGCTTTTCGACATCATGACGCGTTGCGACAACTCGGTAATACCAATTTCGCGCTCTTCACCCAGCGCCTGCAGAATGCCAAAAACTTTCAGCACGGAAGATACAGAATCGGGTTGCTTATCCAGATCTGCGATTGCCATTTATCACCCCTTTCGAGTGTTTTATAAAAATCAGAACCGGTTTTTATTATAATTTCACGTACCAACCCTCGCAATCGCTCTTTGCTCACTTAGTTACAAATCTGCGACCTAACACCTGAATATCAATGCTAAAATTAATACTCTCATCATAAATTCCACAAATATCGACTTTCTATGGAAAAAATTCAGGCCGATGGTCTGCCATTGCCCCAGCGATATGGCGCAATTTTAACCATTGTTATTGGCATTTCTATGGCAGTACTCGACGGTGCAATAGCGAACGTGGCCCTGCCAACTATCGCCGCCGATCTTCAGGCCTCACCTGCCAGCTCAATCTGGATTGTAAACGCCTATCAAATCGCGATCGTCGTTTCGCTCCTGTCCCTCTCTTTTTTAGGCGATATGTTCGGTTACCGGCGCATTTATAAGTGTGGCCTGGTCGTGTTCCTGCTTGCATCGCTATTTTGTGCCTTGTCAGATTCGTTGCACATGCTGACGCTGGCTCGCGTCGCCCAGGGTTTTGGCGGTGCGGCGCTAATGAGCGTGAATACGGCATTGATCCGACTTATTTATCCCCAGCGTCAACTCGGGCGAGGGATGGGGATTAACTCTTTTATCGTCGCGGTCTCCTCGGCCGCGGGTCCGACCATTGCCGCAGCAATTCTTTCTATTGCCTCCTGGAAATGGCTGTTTCTGATTAACGTCCCGCTGGGAATAGTCGCCCTGTTGCTGGCGATGCGTTTTTTGCCAGCCAATGCGTCCCGCGGCACTAAACCACGCTTTGACCTGCCCAGTGCGGTAATGAATGCCTTAACGTTTGGCTTGTTAATTACGGCGCTCAGCGGCTTTGCACAAGGACAGTCGCTAAAACTGATTGGTGCCGAGCTTGTGGCGCTTATGGTGGTAGGTTTTTTCTTTATCCGACGCCAGCTCGCGCTGGAGGTGCCGTTACTGCCGGTTGACCTGTTACGCATTCCACTGTTTTCACTCTCGATTTGTACCTCGATATGTTCATTCTGCGCACAAATGCTGGCATTGGTTTCCCTGCCCTTCTTTATGCAAACGGTGCTCGGACGCAGCGAGGTCGAAACAGGCCTGCTGTTGACGCCATGGCCGCTGGCAACCATGGTGATGGCGCCGCTGGCGGGATATCTGATTGAACGCGTTCACGCCGGGCTGTTGGGCGTACTGGGCATGGCGTTGATGGCCAGCGGGTTGTTTTCGCTGGTGCTGCTGCCCGTTTCCCCCTCCGATTTTAATATCATCTGGCCGATGATTCTGTGCGGCGCGGGCTTTGGCTTGTTCCAGTCCCCAAATAATCACACCATCATCACCTCCGCGCCGCGTGAACGCAGCGGTGGGGCGAGCGGTATGCTGGGGACGGCGCGCTTGCTGGGTCAGAGTACCGGGGCCGCGCTGGTCGCGCTGATGCTAAACCAGTTTGGCGACAGTGGAACGCACGTCTCGCTGATAGCCGCAGGCATTCTGGCCTCGCTGGCAGCAATTGTGAGTGGTTTACGTATTACGCAACCGCGAGTTCAGGCATAAAAAAACGGGAACCTCTCGGCTCCCGTTCTCACACAACCCAGAATCTGGATTACATGTTTTCGATGATTGCGTCGCCAAACTCTGAACATTTCAGCAGTTTAGCGCCATCCATCAGGCGTTCGAAATCGTAAGTTACGGTTTTCGCGTTAATCGCGCCTTCCATACCTTTAACAATCAGGTCAGCCGCTTCTACCCAACCCATGTGGCGCAGCATCATTTCAGCGGACAGAATAATGGAACCTGGGTTCACTTTATCCTGACCTGCATACTTCGGTGCAGTACCGTGGGTTGCTTCGAACAGCGCACATTCGTCACCGATGTTCGCGCCCGGCGCGATACCAATACCACCAACCTGTGCGGCCAGCGCATCGGAGATGTAGTCGCCGTTCAGGTTCATACAGGCAATCACATCATATTCAGCCGGACGCAGCAGGATCTGTTGCAGGAACGCATCGGCGATAACATCCTTAACCACGATCTCTTTGCCGGTTTTCGGGTTCTTGATTTTCACCCACGGACCGCCGTCGATCAGTTCACCACCGAATTCTTCACGCGCTAACTGGTAACCCCAGTCTTTGAACGCGCCTTCGGTGAATTTCATGATGTTACCTTTGTGTACCAGGGTAACAGAATCACGATCGTTAGCGATGGCGTATTCGATCGCCGCACGAACCAGACGTTTAGTCCCTTCTTCAGAACACGGTTTGATACCAATACCGCAATGCTCCGGGAAGCGGATTTTCTTCACGCCCATCTCTTCGCGCAGGAATTTAATCACTTTCTCGGCATCTGCAGAGTCCGCTTTCCATTCGATACCAGCGTAGATATCTTCGGAGTTTTCACGGAAGATGACCATGTCGGTCAGTTCAGGGTGCTTAACCGGGCTAGGCGTGCCCTGGTAATAACGCACCGGGCGCAGGCAGACATACAGGTCAAGTTCCTGACGCAGGGCAACGTTCAGAGAGCGAATACCGCCGCCAACTGGGGTGGTCAGTGGGCCTTTGATGGCAACACGATATTCACGAATCAGATCAAGGGTTTCAGCAGGCAGCCAGACGTCCTGGCCATAAACCTGAGTGGATTTCTCGCCGGTGTAGATTTCCATCCAGGAGATTTTACGCTCGCCTTTATAGGCTTTCTCGACAGCAGCATCGACAACTTTGATCATCGGTGGGGTTACATCAACGCCGATACCGTCGCCTTCAATGAACGGGATAATCGGATTTTCAGGAACGTTGAGTTTGCCGTTTTGCAGGGTGATCTTCTTACCTTCCGCCGGAACAACTACTTTGCTTTCCATTCACCTCTCCTTCGAGCGCTTCTGGTTCTGCTCGTCTGTCATCGCGCTGCATGTGCGTTTGCGTCCTGCTGCACGAATGCGTTAGAGCAATTTTTTGTTAATGTTTTGTAATGAGCATGTCAATACTACCCTAATGTTCGTCGCCATGAAAGACACTCGTTCTTAGGCTATAATGCGGCAATTGATATAATCTGAAAATACCATGCAAAAAACTTCTTTTAGAAGAATCATAGTATTTTCTTTCTTTTCAAGAAACTAACCTCACATCAAGTAGTTATACCAGATTCTACTTAACAAAAAACCCTGCCAGTGTTAACTAACAGGGTATGTTTTGGTCAAATTTTGACATTCCTCGATTCAGCAACTATCCATTTATTTGCGCAATTGGGAAAGTTATCAGAAGTCATGGATACGCCTTAGAGTAACGAGTAACTTATGCCTTCGTTTTTTCTGAGGTTCACATGAAACGCTTCCCCCTGATAGCCCTGATTCTGATGGCAACCTCTGCATCAGCTCATCAACTTGAATCACAATTCCCCCACGGTTTAGATGAAGCGCTACGTTGTGCATACTTTGCTGACAAAGCAGAACTATCTACCTCCCCATATGAGAAAGTAGCTCTGAGGATTGCAAAAGAAGCGTACAGAGAACTTTCTGATGATGCCTTTACGATTAAGTTTGCAGAAGATTTCGCCCTTGCAGCTACAGGTGCATACAGTCAAGTGAACATGTTCGCAAACCGTCAGCAGGGAACGGTAGATGAAATGCTTAGGAAGGGTGCTATCGAACTGATGAAGGTAAATCAATGTGAAAAGGTCAAGTAATATGAAACGCTTTCCCCTTATATCTCTGGTTCTTCTGTCTGCTGCTGGTACTGCTCAGGCTGCACAGGGAATATCTTTCCCATATCGGAAGCACTATGCCTGTACATGGATTTTCACTGGTACACCACAGCAAGCGCCCGACCTTTACACAGCGGTTAACCCTAACTCTGGTGCAATGTCACTACAGCGACCAGGGGCGCAGGTTTACTACGCAAAGAAAATCACTGATGATATTTGGGAAGAGATTAACCCTACGCCTGGTCAAGATGCAGAAGATATACGCGTCAGAACTGATGGTGTACTGGATACGTATCAAGGCAACACGAAAATCAGCACCTGTATTGAAGTGGAGTGACACTAAATGGTAAGCATTATCAGGACTACTGGCAACACCTCAACTGGTTTGCATATGGTTCAGAGAAGCGGGAACAAGTTCAAATTTCGCTGTAGCGAAGATTCAATCAAGAACCTCGTTTCAGTGACTGTCAAGCCAGAACACATGCACTACTTCACCGCACGTAAGGATGGTGTATATCACTCAGAGTTGTACGATAGACCGGAACAATGTGCAGACGAGTTGATTTCATTCATCTTCAAATGCACAGGTATTCGGTGCAGTAGAGATTAAATGAAAAAAACCTGTCACCAGTATCTCTACCAGCACAGGGTTTTGTTTATTATGTTTCGCCGTAAGGGCAAACAGCGGTTGCCGGTGCGTAATCCCTCGCCACTGGCCACACCGGAAGCGCTGAACCAGATCGGGTCTGTCGACTTTATGCATGATGCCCTGATCTGTGGCCGTCGTTTTCGCACGTTCAATGTCGTTGATGACTTTAACCGTGAGGCATTGTCGATTGAAATCGATCTGAATCTGCCAGCTCTGCGAGTGGTCCGCGTGCTCGACAGGATAGCCGCAAATCGCGGCTATCCTGTCATGCCGCGCATGGATAACGGACTACCGTTTGAATCAACAGTTTTTGCGCACAAGGATCCTGCCATCTAATACAAAGGCGATGGTTCATTTTTGTATCCGATATCGCTCATCTCCTTTCGGCTTATAAATATGCTTACCATGACATACAAGGGTCCGAATGGCCCGACAGGACTTAACACAGCATTTTGGGAAACCATGGGCGTTGAGCATTATCTAATGGTCGCGATGCGCCTTACGGCCCGTTGAATCACGTCCCATGGCTTATTTCATAATACCCTTTGTAATCAATATCCTGCTTTACTATTGCATGCGCCACTCTGGCGACTTTTGTTGCTACAGCCGTCATGGCTTTTCTTTTCTGATCTGGCTTATCTCCATTTTCCCGAATATAACGTTCATATTTGTAGCGGAAGCTGTTTTCTCTCGTTCTTACGGCTACGGTGGCGGCAAGCCAGAAGGCATATCTTAATCGCGCATTTCCACGTTTCGACAATCTGTAACCACTGTGCTTTTGCCCGCTCTGGCTGGCGGAAAGATTAAAACCGCAAAAGTTGAGGTACTGCCGGTAATGAGCGAAACGTGTTAGATCACCGCTTTCAGCAATTATCATAAGGGCAATGATAGCGCCAATACCGGGGATCGTACGTAAGTGTCTGTAGTCACTCCGTTCCTGTAAATAATTTTCTGCCTGCTTTTCAAGCTGCAATCGCTGTGCCGAAAGCCCGACATAACGATGAAGTTGTAATCTGAACGTGGTCACTGCCAGAGAATCTTCTGACAACGGTAATGCAATGGAATCCGCAGCAACATCATAGAGATGTTCAAGAAACTGCTTTTTATACTGTTTCCTGCCAACAACATCCCATGACTGTTTTACAAACAAATCCCGGTTCAATGATGTAATACAAGACGGTGTAGGGAATTGAAGTAAAAACTGACAGAACCACTCTGCCCGGGACATATGCAGAAATTGCTCAGCCTCAGGGAAATAAAGGGTCAGATAGTGGTTAACCAGGCTGTTCAGGCATCGGGTTCGAGCCAGAGTAACCTGATGGTATGTGTTTGATATCTCCTGTATATCGATAATGCCATTCGCCAGAGGATCATAAAATGGTGAAGATAATCCCTGTTCGAGCAAATACATAATGACACTGGCATCTTTGCGATCATTTTTATCCCATGTCTTAAACAGCATCTCACGAGCTCGCGCACATCTGACAGATGAAACAAGATGGCATTTTACTCCCTGCTTATGTAACCACCATGCAATGTTGCGGTGATAATCAGCTGTAGGTTCAAAGGCCGCGATAATATCATCATGGGGGGAAGCGGTGAGCGCAAGCAATCGGTTGAACCCTTCCAGTGTATTTTCAATACGCAGGTAAGATGTTCGTCCATCCGGGTGTCTAATTTTTGCATCATGATGTTTTTTAGCGATATCCAGGGCAATCAGTGTCCCCGACAGGCTGGTGTTACTGACAAGAGTATTCATTGATTTTCTCCACTTGCGACAGGCATTACAAGTTGTAGAAAATGGCTGGGTAAAACGCGAACTGGATGCATTCAATAGGTATCATGGTCCGGAATTTATCTCACTGGCACTGGCTGAATGGGCAGAGAAACAAGCAGTAAAACTGGAGTTTATCCAGCCGGGTAAGCCGCCACAGAACGCTTTCATTGAGCGCTTTAACCGGACATACCGTACAGAAATACTCGATTTTTATCTGTTCAGAACGCTGAATGAAGTGCGGGAAAGCACGGAAAAATGGTTGTCAGAATATAACTGTGAACTCCCGCATGAATCACTGGACAATATGACGCCGGAGGAATACCAACAGCACCATTATTTGGCCGGGATCTCAAAAAATGCATAGAACTAAAACGGGTCTATTTACAAACGCACCTGCCAGTAAGTTCTCACCTGTCCACCCAGCCCCCCTTATCCGTGTAAAATTTGACCTCATACTCTTTGCCGTTATGAGTTTTCTGGTCTTCTACCCATTTATTAATTAGGCTTTTCTGACGATGAATGGTCGAACCTGCACCTTGAAGTTTTGACGAGTAACGCATGTACCCGATAGCAACACACATAGCTTTGAATCTTTTGAATCGCCTTATGGAGGGCATTTTATGAGCAATGCCCGCAAATACTCCAGTGATTCTAAAACTTCTTTTAGAAATCACCGGGTTGAGCGATTCAGCTCACGACAAGTCACCAAACAGCGTAAAGAAAACCAGCCAAAACGCGTGGTTTTGTTCAATAAACCCTACGATGTTTTGCCACAATTTACTGACGAAGCGGGCAGAAGCACGTTAAAAGATTTTATTCCCGTGCCGGGAATCTATGCTGCGGGCCGACTCGACCGGGACAGCGAAGGACTTTTGGTGCTGACCAATGATGGCGCGCTGCAGGCGCGGTTAACCCAACCCGGCAAGCGCACGGGGAAAATCTATTACGTCCAGGTCGAAGGCGAGCCGACAGCAGAAGCGCTGGATGCGCTGCGTACCGGGGTGACGCTCAATGATGGTCCCACGCTGCCCGCAGGTATTGAAATAGTAGAGGAGCCCGCCTGGCTGTGGCCGAGAAACCCGCCAATTCGGGAACGGAAAAATATCCCCACCAGTTGGCTGAAAGTTACTTTATATGAAGGCCGTAACCGCCAGGTTCGTCGTATGACAGCGCATGTTGGATTCCCGACGCTGCGCCTCATCCGCTATGCCATGGGAGATTACACGCTGGAAAATCTCGCCAACGGTCAATGGCGGGATGCAACTAACTGAATAAGGAACAGGTATGTTCAAACCGCACGTCACGGTCGCCTGCATTGTGCATGCAGAAGATAAGTTCTTAGTCGTTGAGGAAACAATCAATGGCAAAGCCCTGTGGAATCAACCTGCAGGACATCTGGAAGCGGATGAAACCCTGGTGCAAGCCGCCGCTCGCGAACTGTGGGAAGAGACGGGCATCAAAGCGCAGCCGCAACACTTCATCCGGATGCATCAATGGATTGCGCCGGACAAAACGCCCTTTTTACGTTTTCTGTTTTCTATCGAGCTTGCCAATATGTGCGCTACTGAACCTCATGACAGCGATATAGATTGCTGTCGCTGGGTCAGCGCAGAAGAGGTTCTCTCAGCGCCAAATCTGCGTTCGCCGTTGGTTGCGGAGAGTATTCGTTGCTATCAGAGCGGACAGCGCTACCCGCTGGCGATGATCGGCGAATTTAACTGGCCGTTTACAGAGGGTGTCAAGTAAGGGGCTGCGTGCTAGAATATGCCGCCTTGAAGTTCAATGTCGTGAGTATTCCTATGTCTGAAAGCCCAAAAAAAGTGATCGTCGGCATGTCCGGCGGTGTCGATTCCTCCGTTTCTGCCTGGCTGTTGCAACAACAGGGTTATCAGGTAGAAGGCCTGTTCATGAAGAACTGGGAAGAGGACGATGGCGAGGAATATTGCACAGCGGCCGCAGATCTTGCAGATGCGCAGGCTGTCTGTGACAAACTCGGCATTGAACTGCATACCGTCAACTTTGCTGCAGAATACTGGGACAACGTCTTTGAACTGTTCCTTGAAGAGTACAAAGCGGGCCGTACGCCAAACCCCGATATTCTGTGCAATAAAGAAATCAAGTTTAAAGCCTTCCTCGAGTTTGCCGCCGAAGATTTAGGTGCCGATTATATCGCCACCGGTCACTACGTGCGCCGCGCCGACGTCGACGGCAAAAGCCGCCTGCTGCGTGGACTTGATGGCAATAAAGACCAGAGCTATTTCCTCTACACGCTCGGTCACGAACAAATCGCGCAGAGCCTGTTCCCGGTCGGCGAACTGGAAAAACCGCAGGTGCGTAAAATTGCCGAAGATCTCGGTCTGATTACGGCCAAGAAAAAAGACTCAACCGGTATCTGCTTCATCGGCGAACGTAAGTTCCGCGAGTTTCTCGGTCGTTACCTGCCGGCTCAGCCTGGCAAAATCATCACCGTTGATGGCGAAGAGATTGGCCAGCATCAGGGGCTGATGTACCACACGCTGGGTCAGCGTAAAGGTCTGGGCATTGGCGGGACGAAAGAAGGCACGGAAGATCCGTGGTACGTGGTGGATAAAGACGTCGAGAACAACATTCTGGTTGTTGCTCAGGGTCATGAACACCCGCGTCTGATGTCCGTTGGCCTGGTGGCGCAACAGCTGCACTGGGTCGATCGCGAACCGTTCACCGGCACAATGCGTTGCACGGTGAAAACCCGCTATCGTCAGACCGACATTCCGTGCACCGTTAAGGCGCTGGATGCTGAACGTATTGAAGTCATTTTCGACGAGCCAGTCGCGGCGGTAACGCCGGGTCAGTCGGCTGTCTTTTACAATGGCGAAGTGTGCCTCGGCGGCGGCATTATCGAACAACGATTGCCTCTGCCGGTATAATTACTTACACATCTAATACAAGGAAGCAGTGAACGTGGCAAAGAATTATTATGACATCACCCTCGCTCTGGCAGGCATTTGTCAGTCGGCACGCCTGGTGCAGGAACTGGCGCACCAGGGGCATTGTGATGCCGATGCATTGCACGTTTCACTGAACAGTGTCATCGACATGAATCCCAGCTCTACGCTGGGCGTGTTTGGCGGTAGCGAGGCCAACCTGCGTTTAGGTCTGGAAACGATGCTCGGCGTGCTCAACGCCAGCAGTCGTCAGGGGCTGAACGCGGAACTCACCCGCTACACGTTAAGCCTGATGGTGCTGGAGCGTAAGCTGTCAGCAGCTAAAGGCGCTATGGACACGCTGGGAGACCGTATCAACGGCTTGCAGCGCCAACTGGACCATTTTGATTTGCAGTCAGAAACGTTGATGAGTGCGATGGCAGGCATTTATGTTGACGTCATCAGCCCACTCGGCCCACGTATTCAGGTTACGGGCTCCCCGGCCATCCTTCAGAGCCCACAGGTTCAGGCTAAAGTACGCGCTTCCCTGCTGGCTGGCATTCGCGCTGCCGTGCTCTGGCATCAGGTTGGTGGAGGCCGTCTGCAACTCATGTTTTCTCGTAATCGCCTGACGACTCAGGCTAAACAAATTCTTGCTCATTTAACCCCGGAGTTGTGATCTATGGAATTATCCTCACTGACCGCCGTTTCCCCTGTCGATGGACGCTACGGCGATAAAGTCAGCGCGCTGCGCGGGATTTTCAGCGAATACGGTTTGCTGAAATTCCGTGTACAAGTTGAAGTACGCTGGCTGCAAAAACTGGCCGCGCACGCAGCGATCAAGGAAGTTCCTGCTTTTGCTGCCGACGCAATCGGTTTCCTTGATGCGATTGTCGCTAACTTCAATGAAGAAGATGCTGCGCGTATCAAAACCATTGAGCGTACGACCAACCATGACGTGAAGGCAGTTGAGTATTTCCTGAAAGAGAAAGTGGCGGATATCCCGGAACTGCACGCTGTTTCCGAGTTCATCCACTTCGCGTGTACCTCAGAAGACATCAACAACCTGTCTCACGCGCTGATGCTGAAAACCGCCCGTGACGAAGTGGTTCTGCCGTACTGGCGCAAGCTTATCGACGCGGTGAAAGATCTTTCCGTACAGTATCGCGATATTCCTCTGCTCTCCCGTACCCACGGTCAGCCAGCCACCCCGTCTACGCTGGGCAAAGAAATGGCAAACGTGGCTTACCGTATGGAGCGTCAGTACCGCCAGCTCAATCAGGTCGAAATTCTCGGCAAAATCAACGGTGCAGTCGGTAACTATAACGCCCACATCGCCGCTTATCCGGAAGTGGACTGGCATCAGTTCAGCGAAGAATTTGTCACCTCGCTGGGCATCCAGTGGAACCCGTACACCACGCAGATTGAGCCGCACGACTACATTGCCGAGCTGTTTGATTGCATCGCCCGTTTCAACACTATCCTGATCGACTTCGACCGCGATGTCTGGGGTTACGTGGCGCTGAACCATTTCAAACAGAAAACTATCGCGGGTGAAATTGGCTCCTCCACCATGCCGCACAAGGTGAACCCAATCGATTTCGAAAACTCCGAGGGTAACCTGGGCCTGTCTAACGCGGTTCTGCAGCATCTGGCGAGCAAACTGCCGGTCTCCCGCTGGCAGCGCGATCTGACGGACTCTACCGTTCTGCGTAACCTGGGCGTGGGGATTGGCTATGCACTGATCGCTTATCAGTCCACGCTGAAAGGTGTGAGCAAACTGGAAGTGAACCGCGATCATCTGCTGGATGAACTGGATCATAACTGGGAAGTGCTGGCAGAGCCGATCCAGACCGTGATGCGTCGCTATGGCATTGAAAAACCATACGAGAAGCTGAAGGAACTGACCCGCGGCAAACGCGTTGACGCCGAAGGTATGAAGCAGTTTATCGACGGTCTGGCGCTGCCTGAAGACGAGAAAACGCGCCTGAAAGCAATGACGCCGGCCAATTACATTGGTCGCGCCGTCACCATGGTTGATGAACTGAAGTAATCTGTTTTACGCCTGTCAGGCCTGCATCATATCGTAGGCCTGCCAGGCGTAGCGCCATTAGGGATTATTGAGTCTTATGGCATTTCCGGCGGTGTAATGCCAAAGTGGTTCCACGCCCGCACCGTTGCCATACGTCCGCGCGGAGTTCGCTGCAGAAAACCTTGCTGAATCAGATACGGCTCCAGCACGTCCTCAATGGTTTCACGCTCTTCCCCAATCGCCGCCGCCAGGTTATCCAGTCCTACCGGTCCGCCGAAGAATTTATCGATAACCGCCAGCAGCAGCTTACGGTCCATATAATCGAATCCTTCCGCATCCACATTGAGCATATCCAGTGCCTGAGCGGCAATATCTGCTGAAATTGTGCCGTCATGCTTCACTTCGGAGAAGTCACGTACCCGGCGTAATAAACGGTTGGCGATACGCGGCGTACCACGGGCGCGGCGTGCCACTTCCAATGCGCCTTCATCGCTCATTTCCAGTCCCATAAAGCGGGCGCTGCGTCCAACAATGTGCTGCAGGTCTGCCACCTGATAGAATTCCAGGCGCTGTACAATACCGAAGCGGTCACGCAGCGGAGACGTTAACGAACCGGCGCGCGTCGTCGCCCCGATCAGGGTAAACGGCGGCAGATCGATCTTAATCGAACGTGCGGCTGGTCCTTCGCCAATCATGATATCCAGCTGATAATCTTCCATCGCCGGATACAGCACCTCTTCCACCACCGGTGACAGGCGATGGATTTCATCGATAAACAGCACATCGTGCGGTTCAAGGTTGGTGAGCATTGCCGCCAGATCGCCCGCTTTTTCCAGTACCGGACCGGAAGTGGTGCGCAAATTAACGCCCATTTCATTGGCAACAATATTGGCAAGCGTGGTTTTACCGAGACCTGGAGGACCGAAAATCAGCAGGTGATCGAGGGCTTCACCGCGCAGCTTCGCCGCCTGGATAAAAATCTCCATTTGCGAACGCACCTGAGGCTGGCCAATATACTCTTCCAGCAATTTGGGGCGGATCGCGCGATCCACCAAATCTTCAGGGGTCGTGCTGACAGCCGAAATCAGGCGATCTGCTTCAATCATCCTTTACCTCACAATGCCGCGCGAAGCGCTTCACGAATCAGGGTTTCACTGCTGGCATCAGGGCGAGCAATTTTGCTCACCATGCGGCTGGCTTCCTGTGGTTTATAGCCTAACGCCACCAGCGCAGCAACCGCTTCCTGCTCGGCGTCATCCGTTGCAGGACTGGCCGGAGAGGTCAGGACCAGATCCGCCGCCGGCGTGAAGAGATCGCCATGCAGGCCTTTAAAGCGGTCTTTCATTTCCACAATCAAACGCTCTGCGGTTTTCTTACCTATGCCCGGTAATTTCACCAGCGCGCCAAGCTCTTCGCGCTCAACGGCATTAACGAACTGCTGTGCAGACATACCGGAGAGGATCGCCAGCGCCAGCTTCGGCCCGACGCCATTGGTTTTGATTAACTCTTTAAACAGCGTGCGTTCTTGTTTGTTGTTAAAACCATATAGCAGTTGAGCGTCTTCACGCACCACAAAATGGGTGAAGATAATCGCTTCCTGCCCGGCTTCCGGCAACTCGTAGAAACAGGTCATCGGCATATGGACTTCATAGCCTACTCCGCCGGTTTCCAGAAGGACCAGCGGGGGTTGTTTTTCAAGAATGATGCCTCTGAGTCTGCCTATCACGTGACGCTCCTGCGTTAAGGGCTAAAAGGTAATGCGCTATCATAAAAAAAGGCTGGATAGATATCCAGCCTCATTTGTCACTAACGTAACCGACCTCGCGCCAGATTCAGTCGCGACTCGCTCATTTGCATGGCGTTCTGGCTGACGTGGCAATGGGTAATAGCAATCGCCAGCGCATCCGCGGCATCCGCCTGCGGATTTGCCGGGAGTTTTAGCAGCGTGCGCACCATATGCTGAACCTGGCTTTTTTCCGCGCTGCCGATACCCACCACGGTCTGTTTTACCTGGCGGGCCGCGTATTCAAAGACCGGAAGATCCTGATTGGTAGCCGCAACGATCGCCACGCCGCGCGCCTGCCCCAGCTTTAGCGCCGAGTCGGCATTCTTCGCCATAAAGACCTGCTCAATGGCAAAATAGTCGGGCTGGAACTGGGTGATGATTTCCGTCACGCCTGCATAAATCAACTTCAGACGTGATGGAAGATCGTCGACTTTGGTGCGAATGCAGCCGCTACCGAGGTAGGTCAGCTGTCTGCCGACCTGACGGATTACGCCATAACCGGTGATGCGCGACCCCGGGTCAATGCCGAGAATGATAGACATCACGCATCTCCTGTTAGTTTATGGCTTAACCACATCATTCGAGCGTTGCAGCAACCTCATCGGAGATTTCGCCGTTGTGGTAAACTTCCTGCACGTCGTCGCAGTCTTCCAGCATATCGATCAGACGCATCAGCTTCGGTGCCGTTTCTGCATCCATATCCGCTTTGGTGGAGGGGATCATAGACACTTCAGCCGCGTCCGCTTTCAGACCAGCCGCTTCCAGCGCATCACGCACTTTGCCCATCTCTTCCCACGCGGTGTAAACGTCAATCGCGCCGTCGTCGAAGGTCACAACGTCTTCAGCGCCCGCTTCCAGTGCCGCTTCCATAATGGCGTCTTCGTCGCCTTGTTCAAAAGAGATCACGCCTTTTTTGCTGAACAGGTAAGCTACGGAACCGTCGGTACCGAGGTTGCCGCCCGTTTTAGTGAATGCGTGACGCACTTCCGCAACGGTACGGTTACGGTTGTCAGACAGACACTCAATCATAACGGCTGTTCCGCCAGGACCGTAACCTTCATAGATGATGGTTTCCATGTTCGCATCATCGTCGCCACCAACACCACGCGCGATTGCACGGTTCAGGGTGTCACGGGTCATGTTATTTGCCAGCGCTTTATCAACCGCGGCGCGCAGACGTGGGTTAGCATCCGGATCGCCGCCGCCCAGTTTGGCTGCCGTCACCAGCTCACGAATGATTTTGGTGAAAATTTTACCGCGTTTAGCATCCTGCGCTGCTTTACGATGTCTGGTGTTGGCCCATTTACTATGACCTGCCATAAATAATCTCTCCAAAAAGCGCGCCTTTTCAGGCGACGTTAATTACAAACTCTTCAATCGCCTGCCGGTTACTCCACGACTTGGTTAACTGCGCGGCTTCGTGCGCATTAACCCAACGGTAGGTCAGATGTTCGGTGAACACGATCTCTCGTTCAGAGGGAAGTGCCAGGCAAAACCAGGATTCAGTATTACGCTCAATTCCCGGCGCATAGCGATGACGTAAATGGCTAAAAATCTCAAATTCCACCGTGCGCTGACAGTCAATTAAGGTCAGTTGCTCAGTCGCAACATCAATGGAGACCTCTTCCTTTACTTCGCGCATCGCGGCTTGCGACGCGGTTTCACCCTCTTCAAGGCTGCCGGTGACCGACTGCCAGAAATCAGGATCGTCGCGTCGCTGTAACATCAGCACTCTCCCGGTGTCCTTTGCATAAATCACGACTAACACCGAGACAGGCTGTTTGTATCTCATATCAGTTATTCTCAGCCTTCTTAACAACCTGAATGCTCAGTTCCGCCAGCGCGGCTTCGTTGGCAAAGCTTGGCGCTTCAGTCATCAGACACGCTGCAGCCGTAGTTTTCGGGAAGGCAATAACGTCACGAATGTTGTCAGTACCGGTCAGCAGCATAGTCAGACGATCCAGACCAAACGCCAGGCCCGCATGCGGCGGTGTACCGTATTTTAGCGCATCCAGCAGGAAGCCGAACTTCTCGCGCTGTTCTTGCTCGTTAATGCCCAGAATACCGAATACGGTCTGCTGCATATCACCGTTGTGAATACGCACGGAACCACCGCCCACTTCATAGCCGTTGATGACCATATCGTACGCGTTGGCAACCGCGTCTTCCGGCGCAGCTTTCAGCTCAGCGGCAGTCATGTCTTTTGGCGCGGTGAACGGGTGGTGCATCGCGGTCAGCCCGCCTTCACCATCGTCTTCAAACATCGGGAAGTCGATAACCCACAGCGGCGCCCATTTGGCTTCGTCGGTAATGTTCAGGTCTTTGCCCAGTTTCAGACGCAGCGCGCCCATCGCGTCGGCCACCACTTTCTTGTTGTCGGCACCGAAGAAAATCATGTCGCCGTCTTGCGCACCAGTACGCTCCAGAATCGCGTCTACGATTTCTGCGTTCAGGAACTTAGCAACCGGGCTGGTGATGCCTTCCAGGCCTTTCGCACGCTCGGTGACTTTGATGTAAGCCAGACCTTTCGCGCCGTAAATCTTAATAAAGTTACCGTAATCGTCGATCTGCTTACGGCTTAAGCTCGCACCGCCCGGTACACGCAGGGCAGCTACGCGGCCTTTCGCATCGTTCGCCGGACCAGAGAACACGGCGAACTCAACGCCTTTCACCAGATCGGCAACGTCAACCAGTTCCATCGGGTTACGCAGGTCTGGTTTATCAGAACCGTAACGACGCTCGGCTTCGGCAAAGGTCATGATCGGGAAGTCACCCAGATCCACACCTTTGACTTCCAGCCACAGGTTACGCACCAGCGCTTCCATCACTTCACGCACCTGCGGCGCGGTCATGAAGGAAGTCTCAACGTCGATCTGAGTAAATTCAGGCTGACGGTCAGCACGTAAGTCTTCATCACGGAAGCATTTTACGATCTGATAGTAGCGGTCAAAACCGGACATCATCAGCAGCTGTTTAAACAGCTGAGGAGACTGCGGCAGCGCGTAGAACTTACCTTTATGAACACGAGAAGGAACCAGGTAATCGCGCGCGCCTTCCGGCGTAGCTTTGGTCAGCATCGGAGTTTCGATGTCGAGGAAGCCGTGATCGTCCATAAAACGACGCACCAGGCTGGTAATTTTGGCACGCGTTTTCAGGCGCTGCGCCATTTCAGGGCGACGCAGATCCAGGTAGCGATACTTCAGTCGCGCTTCTTCGGTGTTTACGTGGTTAGAGTCCAGCGGCAGCGAGTCTGAACGGTTGATGATGGTCAGATCGGAGGCCAGTACTTCAATTTCGCCAGTCGCCATATCGGCGTTGACGTTTTTCGCGTCACGCGCACGCACGGTGCCCGTAACCTGGATACAGAACTCATTACGCAGTTCGGAGGCCAGCTTTAACGCATCCGCACGGTCCGGATCGAAAAATACCTGCACGATACCTTCGCGGTCGCGCATATCGATAAAGATCAGGCTACCAAGATCACGACGACGGTTGACCCAACCACACAGAGTCACCTGCTGCCCCTCGTGGGACAGACGTAGCTGTCCGCAATATTCTGTACGCATGAGATATCCCTTAACTTTGCCGCAGGCGGATTGTCACCTGTCTCGCAGGTGACGAAGTCGCAGCTTTAGCTGAATGTCACAACTGAATGAAAAAAGGCGGCTATTATACTGGAAATTCTGCCGCACGATAAGTCCGGTACTGACTGTACGCCTGTTTCCTGGACGGGCATTGCGTAATCTCACAAAAAATAACAAAAATTGTCGTCCCTTTCACACTGATTCGCGATTAAGGTGTAACGGAATTCTTTTTTTACTGGAGTGATCATGCTGGAACTGAACGCAAAAACAACCGCTCTTGTTGTTATTGATCTACAGGAAGGTATCCTGCCTTTCGCTGGCGGCCCATACTCGGCAAACGACGTGGTTGCCCGCGCCGCGCAGTTGGCGGAAAAATTCCGTGCCCACGGTTCCCCGGTGGTAATGGTGCGCGTCGGCTGGTCTGACGATTATGCCGAAGCGCTGAAACAGCCAGTTGATGCTCACGCTCCGGCCAAAGCGTTACCCGAAAACTGGTGGAATTACCCGAGCGCTCTGGGTAAATGCGCCAGCGACCTCGAAGTGACCAAACGCCAGTGGGGAGCTTTCTACGGCACCGATCTGGAATTACAACTGCGTCGTCGGGGCATCGAGACCATCGTCCTGTGCGGCATCTCCACAAATATTGGCGTGGAGTCAACGGCGCGAAATGCGTGGGAGCTGGGTTTTAATCTGATCGTTGCAGAAAACGCCTGTAGTGCCGCCAGCGCTGAGCAACATCAGGGCAGCATGACGCATATTTTCCCGCGTATCGCACGCGTACGCAGCGTGGATGAGATCCTGCAAGCGCTATGATTTATATCGGTTTACCCCAGTGGGCGCATCCCAAATGGGTGCGTCTGGGGATCACCAGCCTTGAAGAGTATGCCCGCCACTTTAACTGTGTGGAGGGCAATACCACGCTGTACGCGCTGCCAAAAGCCGACATTGTGGCCCGCTGGCATGCGCAGACTACCGATGCGTTTCGATTTTGTTTTAAGTTTCCGGCCACTATTTCGCATCAGGCCGCGCTGCGTAATTGCGATGACCAGGTACAAGAGTTTTTCACGCGCATGTCGCCACTTGAATCACGCATTGGGCAATACTGGCTGCAATTACCCGCGACTTTTGGCCCGCACGACCTGCCTGCCTTGTGGCAGTTTCTTGATGCGCTCCCCAAATCCTTTACCTACGGTGTGGAAGTTCGCCATCCGGACTTTTTTGCCAAAGGCGAAACAGAGCAGCTATTCAATCGTGGCCTACATGAGCGCGGGGTAAATCGGGTGATTCTAGATAGACACGTTTAAATACACCACCTAAAGCGATACAATCTAAGTATCAGTTTTGAGGTGGTAAACAATGAAACGTGTCATTTCATACATTCGTTTCTCATCAGAGAAGCAAGCTAAAGGCGACTCACTCCGCAGACAGTCTAAGATGGTCACGGATTGGCTTAAGGCTCACCCTGAGTACTATCTAGATGAATCCCTTACTTTTCGTGATTTAGGCGTTAGCGGGTTCACTGGCAAACACTTACAAGGTGGCTTAGGTGACTTCTTAACCGCTATCGAGAAAGGGCTTGTTAAAGCTGGTGATACGCTCTTGATAGAATCCCTTGACCGTCTGTCACGTCAAGATGTAGACCAAGCAAGTGAGCTATTACGAAACATTCTCCGCTCTGGTGTAGATGTAGTCACCTTGTCCGATGGCGAACATTACACAAAGGAATCTCTTAAAGACCCGTTAGCCTTGATTAAAAGCATTCTGATAATGCAAAGAGCACATGAGGAATCATTACGTAAATCTGAACGTATCCAAGCTGCATGGGATGCAAAGAAGGAAGAGGCTAAAGCTGGTATCAAGATTTCTAAGCGTTGTCCTGCATGGCTCAAGCTTAATGATGACCGTAAAAGCTTCTCTGTAATCCCTGAGAAGGTAGAGACAGTAAAGAGATGCTTTCAGCTACGGCTAGAGGGTAAGTCTATCTGGGATATTGTCAGGACTCTTAATGCTGAAGGTCACCAAACACTAAACCAATATAAAGCGGGTTCATTTGGTCAAACTTCTGTACAAGACCTTTTGAAGAATCGTTCTGTAATTGGTTACTTCACCCCTAAAGGCTGTGAAGAGATTGCAGGTTATTACCCTTCTATTATTCCTGAGACTGATTTCTATAGGGTTCAGCAATTATCTTATAGTCGATATGGAAGGAAGCCTGTCTCTGAAAACCCTATGGCTGTGAACCTCTTCAAAGGTGTTATCCGTTGTTCTGAATGTGGTCATACTTTGATTATTAATGGATTTACTGAAAAACGGTAAGCGTCGTCTGAGTACCGTCTGGTCCCGAATCCAGGATCCTGTAACTTAAGCACCCACTTATTTTGCAGGTGGACACCTCATGCGCGCTAAAGAAAGACTTCCCCGGAAACACTATTCCCCTGAATTCAAAATGGAACTGGTCAGGCTGGCTCTTGAAGAAGAAGGCAGTATTGCCGCACTGGCCCGGAAACATGACGTCAATGATAACCTGCTCTTTAAATGGATAAGGCTCTGGCAGCGTGAAGGGCGGGTCTGTCGGCCCCGAAAAAACTCATCGTCGCTTCCTGCCCTGATACCCGTGCAGCTTCAGGCGGGCTCTTCTCTCCCAACCTTCGAACTACCATCCTGCTCTCCTCCCGCTACCTGCCACATAAAATGTCGGGGAGGAGAAATAACACTGACTCATCCCTCTGCTGAACTCATGAGCACTGTCCTGCGCGAACTGATGCGGGGGCCGGTATGATAAATCTTCCCGCAGGCACAAAAATCTGGCTGGTTGCCGGTATCACCGATATGCGCAACGGCTTCAATGGCCTCGCCGCAAAGGTGCAGACCGCGCTGAAAGATGACCCGATGTCCGGCCACGTCTTCATCTTCCGGGGACGCAGCGGCAGTCAGGTAAAACTGCTCTGGTCCACCGGCGATGGTCTGTGCCTGCTGACAAAGCGACTGGAACGTGGTCGCTTCGCCTGGCCCTCAGCCCGCGATGGCAAAGTGTTCCTGACGCCGGCGCAACTGGCGATGCTGATGGAAGGTATCGACTGGCGACAGCCAAAGCGGTTACTGACATCCCTGACCATGTTGTAGCGCTCTTTATCCTGGTTGTCGCAGAATAAGCCTGGTAAAATACAGGCTTATGAACGACACCTCTTCTGACGACATCCTTCTGCTGAAACAGCGCCTGGCCGAACAGGAAGCGTTGATCCACGCCCTGCAGGAAAAGCTGAGCAACCGGGAACGCGAAATAGACCATCTGCAGGCGCAACTGGATAAGCTGCGCCGGATGAACTTCGGCAGTCGTTCCGAAAAGGTATCCCGCCGTATCGCGCAAATGGAAGCTGACCTGAACCTGCTGCAGCAGGAAAGCGATACGCTGACCGGCCGGGTGGATGACCCGGCAGTGCAGCGCCCGCTGCGTCAGACCCGCACCCGCAAACCGTTCCCTGAGTCACTCCCACGGGATGAGAAGCGGCTGCTGCCGACTGAGCCGTGTTGCCCGGAGTGCGGTGGTTCGCTGAGTTACCTGGGTGAGGATGCCGCCGAACAGCTGGAGCTGATGCGCAGCGCCTTCCGGGTTATCCGGACAGTCCGTGAAAAGCATGCCTGCCGTCGGTGCGATCGCATCGTTCAGGCCCCGGCTCCTTCGCGCCCCATCGAACGGGGGATCGCCGGACCGGGGCTGCTGGCCCGAGTGCTGACCTCAAAGTATGCAGAGCACACACCGCTGTATCGCCAGTCGGAGATCTATGCCCGCCAGGGTGTAGTGTTGAGTCGTTCTGTACTGTCGGGCTGGGTGGATGCGTGTTGTCGTCTGCTGGCACCGCTGGATGAAGCCCTTCAGCACTATGTCCTGACCGACGGCAAACTCCATGCTGACGATACGCCTGTCCCGGTGCTGTTGCCGGGCAATAAGAAGACGAAGACCGGGCGCTTATGGACGTACGTTCGAGACGACCGCAACGCCGGATCAGCGCTGGCCCCCGCAGTGTGGTTCGCTTACAGCCCGGACAGAAAAGGTATCCACCCTCAGACCCATCTTGCAGGCTTCAGTGGCGTACTGCAGGCTGATGCCTACGCCGGGTTCAACGAGCTCTACCGCGACGGCCATATAAAGGAAGCCGCGTGCTGGGCCCATGCCCGCCGAAAAATCCACGATGTTCACGTCCGTACCCCGTCAGCCCTGACGGAGGAGGCGCTGAAACGGATCGGCGAGCTGTATGCCATCGAGTCGGAGCTCAGAGGTAAAAGAGCAGAGGAACGGCAGGCAGTCCGGCACCAAAAAGTGCTGCCGCTGCTGGCGTCACTGGAGGGGTGGCTGCGGGAGAAACAGAAAACCCTCTCAAGGCACTCAGAACTGGCGAAGGCGTTCGGGTATGCGCTGAACCAGTGGCCGGCGCTGATCCGCTATGCAGAAGATGGCTGGGTGGAGGTGGATAATAACATTGCCGAAAACGCCCTACGACGGGTCAGTCTGGGGAGAAAAAACTGGCTGTTCTTCGGCTCGGATCATGGTGGTGAGCGCGGTGCGTCACTGTACAGTCTTATCGGGACGTGCAAATTAAACGGCGTGGATCCGGAACGCTATCTGCATTATGTACTTGATGTCATCGCCGACTGGCCTGTGAACCGGGTGGGTGCTCTGCTCCCGTGGCGGGTTACTCTGCCTGCCTGACCAGCTTCACTTCGTCAATACGGTTCTCACTGCACGCTTACGAAAAACGTCATGGTATTTACCGTTGTCCCTGTAAGCAAGAAAACCGTTGTAATGCCAAGGGATTATCAAGAAAACAGACAGACGGAACATTACTTACTCTACTCTCTCGTATAGACCGTTTTGAACCAGAACAAATAAATGTTATTGACACCTTAAAATTACAGCGCGAAGGGATTCTTAAGAATATCGAAAAGCTGGTGGAGTTGTCGCTTATAATTGATGATATGACGGCTATCACTTCCAAGCTTAAACAGCTTAAAAGCGACCTGTCACTAATTGAATCTGACATTGAAAAAGAGAATCAGCGAATCAAATCTATTGATACTGGTTCTTTGTCTGATTGTGATTTGAGTACAAAGGCAGGAAGGATTGAAGCGCAATTGATTATTCGTGGTGTTGTTAAAGAAGCTGTCTTAGACACTACTAATAAGCGTTGCAAGGTTGTCTTTCACAACGGTAAGGTAATTGACCTACCCATAACAGAAAACCCCTCAGAAGCTGTTACAGAGGCTATACAGTCGCTTACTGAGATTGCTTCTAAGGGGTTATTAGATATCGATGAGTTTTCACTTTAACGGTAAGTCTTGTTAGGATTTATAGAATACTTTTTGAGGACTCGACCAGCTTCATTATTAGCCTTTTGAATGCTGGTTGTTTCTTCTTTAGGGAAGGTGCGAACAAGTTCCTGATATGAGATCATCATATTCATCCGGAGCGCATCCCAGAGGGACATCATGAGCCATCAACTCACCTTCGCCGATAGTGAATTCAGCACTAAGCGCCGTCAGACCCGAAAAGAGATTTTCCTCTCCCGCATGGAGCAGATTCTGCCATGGCAGAATATGACCGCTGTCATCGAGCCGTTTTATCCCAAGGCGGGCAATGGCCGACGGCCCTATCCGCTGGAGACCATGCTGCGTATTCACTGCATGCAGCATTGGTACAACCTGAGCGACGGTGCCATGGAAGATGCCCTGTACGAAATCGCCTCCATGCGCCTGTTTGCCCGATTATCCCTGGATAGCGCCCTGCCGGATCGCACCACCATCATGAATTTCCGCCACCTGCTCGAGCAGCATCAACTGGCCCGTCAATTGTTCAAGACCATCAATCGCTGGCTGGCCGAAGCAGGCGTCATGATGACCCAAGGCACTTTGGTGGATGCCACCATCATTGAGGCACCCAGCTCGACCAAGAACAAAGAGCAGCAACGCGATCCGGAGATGCATCAGACCAAGAAAGGCAATCAGTGGCACTTTGGCATGAAGGCCCACATTGGTGTCGATGCCAAGAGTGGCCTGACCCACAGCCTGGTCACCACCGCGGCCAACGAGCATGACCTCAATCAGCTGGGTAATCTGCTTCATGGAGAGGAGCAATTTGTCTCAGCCGATGCCGGCTACCAAGGAGCGCCACAGCGCGAGGAGCTGGCCGAGGTGGATGTGGACTGGCTGATCGCCGAGCGTCCCGGCAAGGTAAAAACCTTGAAGCAGCATCCGCGCAAGAACAAAACGGCCATCAACATCGAATACATGAAAGCCAGCATCCGTGCCAGGGTGGAGCACCCGTTTCGCATCATCAAGCGGCAGTTCGGCTTCGTGAAAGCCAGATACAAGGGGCTGCTGAAAAACGATAACCAACTGGCGATGTTATTCACCCTGGCCAACCTGTTTCGGGTGGACCAAATGATACGTCAGTGGGAGAGATCTCAGTAAAAACCGGAAATAACGCCAGAAATGGTGGAAAAAATAGCCTAAATAGGCTGATTCGATGTGTTTGCGGGAAAAAAATCGGCCCAGATCCGCGAAATTTTAATCAGCGAGTCAGCTTGGGAAGAAATGACCTGCTTATTCGCACCTTCCTTAGACAGACTTGAATAGTCAATCTTCCAAGACTTATTACAGCTAATTTGAGCATCAAGAATCTTGCTTCTTCCTTCTGGTGAATAGCCCGATAAATCTGTTACCTGCATTAATTCTTTGCAAGATAACATTGGTGAACCGTAAGACGTTGTGGTATTCCCTGTATTCTTCTTAGAAGTTACACCATCATCTTTAGTAGTTGCCGTTTTACCAGTTGCAGCAGAAACATCAGTTGTTCCTACCACTGCTTTAAAGTCTACTCCTTGGAATACCATCTGGATTCTTAAACCGTTCGAGATAGTATGCTCCTTGGAAGCTTTAAACTGTGTAATTACTGCATCATCAATCTTAATACCATCTTTACAGATGATTGAAATAATTTGCTTCTGGTCTCTCCAAGTCTCTACAGTTGAAATAAAGTTTTCTACAAGTTGCCCTTGTCGGGTTCTTATAATAGAACCGCTGGAACCTACTACTACAGCACCAGAGATAGTGATTGTTTTAGGTGCTCTTTGAACGTTATCCGTAAGGGTCTGCCCAGACTGCATAGCCTGAGTTGTCACCATCATAGGGGAGTCATATTCCATATTCTCTGTTGCTGACAGTGACAGAAAGTTATCTGGGTTACCATGTAGATGGAAATAAACCCCATCCTTACCTGAGTATCTGATTTGCTTTGTATCAAACATTGTTGTATTCCTACTCATCTATTAGTGGTGTGCTACGTGAATGCACCTGAGTAGTTATAGGCATCAGTTTTCATTTTTCACGTAACACACGGTTAAATTACTAGTCTTCTGGATAGCTTGAGCTAATTAAAGTAGCCTCTGCATAGTTATCATAGATATTGTTGCTGAAATTAATAAAACTATCTTGGTCTGGTTTAATAGCAACTTCACCACCAAGAGAGACTTTAACAGGTTCCTTAATACGCTTACTCAAAGCATTAATTTCATTCCGTAACGACTGAATATCTGAACTTGTTAAACTGTTCTGAGTGATATTATTTAGTTCTGGATGCTGGAATCTTGCAATATTCAAAGCTGCATTATCCAAAAAATCACCCACTGAACTAAAAATTCGATTCCACCCTTCATTAATTTCATTCGGTTTATCAGGGTCACCTGAATAAGCAGGGTTAAAATCAGTTCCAACACCGACACCAGAAGGATGTAGATTAGCGTTTTTAGCTGACTCTGAATTAACATAATTAGCGGCTTTCTTCAGCGCATACAATGCAAGAGTGACACCTCTAATTTGTGGAATCATTGAGGCAAACGCTAAAGCTAATTCAGTTCCATCATTAGCGAAACCAAATGCAGCAGCAGTACCAACACCACCAACTACACCATTAAATCTCCCACCTTTACCGCCAGCCTGTGAAGTTACCTGTCCAGCAACCTGATTAGCTCTTGCTCCAAGCGTTGTAATTGCCCTGACAAGATTTAAAACCCCTGCCGTAGAACTTGCTACTGCTTTCACTGATAACGCCATAGTAAGTCCTTTGACGAAATTAAGTAGTTTCTCACCAGCACCGTCAATTAACTTTTGCTGTGCATCATCAAGACTGAAATAGAACTTTTTAACCTGAAGCATCCACCCTTCAAGTTTGTTATTGAACACACGAATATCATCAACACCATTTTTAAGCATGTTGATAAGCCCACCGATAGCATCACCAGCAGAACCGCTAACCATACCCATTTCACTAAGCAAGCTGCTTAGGCTGGTTAAGAAGCCGTTTAACTCATCCTGTGAACCTGAGAAGACTTTAACAAGCGTATCATCCCAATTGTTAGCCAGCTTCCCTAAAGCGGTTTGAGTGCTCTTGGCGACTTCAGCCCAACCACCCGCTTTATCAATCATCAAGCCCATCTGTTTAGCGACTTTAGGAAGAGTATCAGCGGAAAGTACCTTCCCGTTTTTCATGGCTGCATCAAGCTCTGTAGCAGTCATACCCAATGCTTCAGCGAATAGTTTAAATGCACCTGCCATACGGTCACCTAACTGACCACGAAGTTCTTCAGCCTGAATCTTGCCCTTGCTCGCCATTTGCTCAAAAGCTTTCAAAATGCCGTTTAGCTCATCGTTACTAAGCCCCATTAACCGGCTCATAGCAGTTGCATTACCAAATAGTTGTTGTGTCTCATCCTGTGACATAGAACCCTGAGCACCAGCGGCAAACTTAGCGTAGCTTGATAGACCTTCACTGATATTTAAACCTGTCTTGTCTGCCAACCCCCTGATAAATGTTTCAGCTTCAGGCGCTTTATCTCCAAGAACAAATTTAGATGCTCGCTGTGCTGAATCTCTTTTCAAACCAGCATTCATAATGCTCTTGTAAGCGTTAAGAGCACCCATTACAGAATAGAATGCACCTGATAACTTAATTGCATTACTTGCTAAGTTACCAAAGGAATCATTTACTTTATTGATGTTGGTGGTCTTTGTCTGTGACCTATATTTACCCAGCGCTTCACGAAGAGACTGATTTATCTTTGCAAGCTCAACATTAAACTTTTCATTTCCAATATTACCAGCCTTACCGCTTAAGCTGTAATACTGTGCTTTAAACATTTTCGCCATTAGCGGATTAACATCACCAAGCTTAGACATATTCACACTATGCGCTGCTGTGATTGCTCGGCTACCACTAATTCGTGGTTGCCTTGCTGCTTTAACAGCTTCTTCAACCTGAGTTTTGAACTTAAAGACCTTCGTAGACTTAGGGAAGGTGCGAATAAGCAGGTCATTTCTTCCCAAGCTGACTCGCTGATTAAAATTTCGCGGATCTGGGCCGATTTTTTTCCCGCAAACACATCGAATCAGCCTATTTAGGCTATTTTTTCCACCATTTCTGGCGTTATTTCCGGTTTTTACTGAGATCTCTCCCACTGACGTATCATTTGGTCCACCCGAAACAGGTTGGCCAGGGTGAATAACATCGCCAGTTGGTTATCGTTTTTCAGCAGCCCCTTGTATCTGGCTTTCACGAAGCCGAACTGCCGCTTGATGATGCGAAACGGGTGCTCCACCCTGGCACGGATGCTGGCTTTCATGTATTCGATGTTGATGGCCGTTTTGTTCTTGCGCGGATGCTGCTTCAAGGTTTTTACCTTGCCGGGACGCTCGGCGATCAGCCAGTCCACATCCACCTCGGCCAGCTCCTCGCGCTGTGGCGCTCCTTGGTAGCCGGCATCGGCTGAGACAAATTGCTCCTCTCCATGAAGCAGATTACCCAGCTGATTGAGGTCATGCTCGTTGGCCGCGGTGGTGACCAGGCTGTGGGTCAGGCCACTCTTGGCATCGACACCAATGTGGGCCTTCATGCCAAAGTGCCACTGATTGCCTTTCTTGGTCTGATGCATCTCCGGATCGCGTTGCTGCTCTTTGTTCTTGGTCGAGCTGGGTGCCTCAATGATGGTGGCATCCACCAAAGTGCCTTGGGTCATCATGACGCCTGCTTCGGCCAGCCAGCGATTGATGGTCTTGAACAATTGACGGGCCAGTTGATGCTGCTCGAGCAGGTGGCGGAAATTCATGATGGTGGTGCGATCCGGCAGGGCGCTATCCAGGGATAATCGGGCAAACAGGCGCATGGAGGCGATTTCGTACAGGGCATCTTCCATGGCACCGTCGCTCAGGTTGTACCAATGCTGCATGCAGTGAATACGCAGCATGGTCTCCAGCGGATAGGGCCGTCGGCCATTGCCCGCCTTGGGATAAAACGGCTCGATGACAGCGGTCATATTCTGCCATGGCAGAATCTGCTCCATGCGGGAGAGGAAAATCTCTTTTCGGGTCTGACGGCGCTTAGTGCTGAATTCACTATCGGCGAAGGTGAGTTGATGGCTCATGATGTCCCTCTGGGATGCGCTCCGGATGAATATGATGATCTCATATCAGGAACTTGTTCGCACCTTCCTTAGCTCTTTCTTCCAATCTATTAAAAGTCTGGTTAATCTTCTTTTCCATATTCCCTAAAGAGGCTGTTAAATCCTTATCCATGCTCTTTGGGTTAACTTTAAATGCTTTATTTAAATTACGTTCAATCTTTGTAGCTGACTGCATAGCGAGTTTTTCAACTCGTTGCAATCCCTTAATAACGTTTTCATTGAAGCCTAATTCAACGATAAACGAATCAACTGTAAACTTGCTCATTCATATTTCACCTCATACAAAAAAGGAGAGTTACCGATTTTATTCGATAATCTCTCCCGTATTAGTTTGACCCAACCAATTCTTATTAATGGTAAACGTAAGTATGAATCCCATCTTCACCTAAAATCTGTGCATCACATGGTAACTTATCCAAGCACCACGAAGGAATCTTACGTACCTTTGCTTTATGCGAGGTGATAATTTGGCGCTTACTCTTAATTCGTAGCTTTGGCTTGTTTGGTTGCAGCTTCAAACTTTCACAAACAGATTTAATAACCTCGTAACGCTGCTGTAAATCAATCATTCATCACCTCACACCATATCAAATAGCCTTTGCATATTTGCTAGAAATCTTAGTTAGCTGCTCAATATCAGCTTGCAATGCTTGTTTCTTCTGTGCTTCATAGTCGCTGATTAGTTGCTTCATAGCTTTAAGCTGGTTAGCAAGTTCTTGCTTAAATCTGTTTAATTGTTTGCTATGACACTCAAGCAGATTCTTTTCAGCTAACAGACAAATCTCTTCATCTGTTTTATCAGACAATAAAACATATGAGCCTGTACCGCGTGAAGCTGGTCTAACATCAATTAAACGGAATCCTTCAGGGATGCTCTGAAGAACCTTTGAAACATTCTCTCTTGCTGTACCAAAACCATCATTATCTTCAACTGAGTAATACGCGAATGGATTTTGTCTAATTTCCACTTCAATATCAAAATCAGTTGGCTTCTCAGTTTCTTCAAAGTTCTTCACATTGTCGTAAGCAATATCAAGCTTAATACGCTGTGCTTTCAGCAATGGGTAATATTCCCGCTCAAGCTCAAGTAATGCCTCAGTCTTGCATACATCAGGTAACTCAGTTGGTTCAGGATAAACATTGATAATTTCACTTGGGATTGCTGTCTTACGTTCCCATTCATCCCTAGCAACTTTATCAGCAATTGCTTCTTGCTGTTTATGTACCGGATGAGCACCATTACCAATTGAGTTAATAGCTAGTGGTCTGCTATCGATTTCTTTTTCAAACTCATTGCGAATAGTCATTTTAAATTTCCTTCTAAGTGTGTGTTTAAGTTTTCGTGAAGTACACTCAATAGCCACACTTAGAAGAGGTAACTATGAATTATCCAAGACTACCAAGTGTACTTGACGAAAAAGCCCTAAACAGAAAACTGTGAAGGGCTGGATGATTTATTAAAATGAAAGACAGGTGAAGACTTTCTTCAAAGACTCTCTAACAAAAGCACTTGAAGAAATGCCCTAAGCATCCTCATTAGGGCTAACGTCTGTAGGATATATCAGGATTGGTTAAAGCTTCTTAGAATAGCCTCTCAAGTGTGGGACTCGAAAAGCTATGATTAAGCAAGCATTGCACTTACCAGAATATCTATCCACTAGATGTTTTTTGTTGAAATATAAATAGAGAGAATTGCTCTCCCTATATAACTATATTCGCATGTTTAACGCTATTTGTCAAACACATTTTTAACAATCTGGTAACATCAATTCTTATTTACTGTGTTACCTATCCAGCAGCCACATAATAAACCCAATATCGTCCAAGCAATTACTAAATCCATTACAGAATCCCTTTTGCTCTTGCGGCAATGATAACTCGCTTAACAGCATGCACAGGAGAGGCAAAGTAAGCGCCATTTGTCTCAATCAGAGAATCAGGAACTTCAATAACTCCTACAGGCTCACCAATAGTGATATTATTATACACCCCGATATCACCTTTAACCCGCTCAAAGACTTTTTCAAAGTCGAACTTTTTGATACTCATGTCAATTTGTACTTTCATTAGTGTAAAACCTCGTTTGTTTGTAGTTGAAAAATATTGTCACTGTAGATAATTGTCACAGCACCTTTCAGAAATTGCTCTGGGGAAATGCTGTATTTGTTTGTCTGTTCGATAATTAAGCGCTTCATGTTGCTGTCTGTAATCGGTAGCATCATTCGAGGCTCGTTAAACTTCACCGACTGAATATAATCTTCAATTTCTTCTGAGTTCTCAGCCGTCAAAGCTAACAACTTGTCAAAGTCAATGCTAATACCTGCATCAGTGAAAGCCTGAACCATATTTACTGTGTCAGTATCAACAAAAATCTGTAATGGGTATTCGTTCATTTTTTAAATCCTCTATGAGATAGTTTCTATCGAATCAATTAAAACACATCTTAAACCTGTCAAAATAGCCATTCTGAGGTCAGTAACCATGCGGGTTACAGAGGGAGTGAGACACCTTAGTAATAGGGTAACTCATCTCTGAGTCTCACTCATTCTCACATACTTACACGGATGCTTTAATCTTGTAGTATTGACTACGTGATAAACCGTATTTCTCAGAAATATAACTTTGTGATTGTCCTTTGGTGATTGCATCAATGATTAAATCTTTATCGTATCTGTTACCATTGGCTTTGTGTTTGTCACCATTTTTAATAGAGTTGAAATTCTCAATTAATTTAATGGCGTCTTTAAGGTCGTCTTCGTAAGCATAATCAAAACCTCTGATAAACTCGAAATCACCATTATCTTTTTGTGCTTCAGTCCAGATATCGAATCTTGAGGCTAATTGCTGGTGGGTAAACTTAGGTTTATTAGTTTGCGTTACGTCTTTCCAGACCTTGCCGTCAAATCTTACCAAATGGTCACGATGTTTATAAAAGTCATACATTAAACCTCCATCGCTAACTTTTGAATCTTGATGCTTAAAAGTCTTGCCAAGTCCAGTTTAAAAGCATTTGAAGACTTCAGACTATCAAGGTCATCTTGTGTAATCCTGATATGATGCCTTGCAGACTCTAAGCGACTATTAAGCAAATCTTGTTCGTTAATGTCACGGTTAATTGCAAGTTTCATTACTGCTGCATGTGATAACCCTGTAATGTTTTTGATTCGGTTAAGTTCGTCAAAGGCTGTCTTTGTAACTCTGGTTAATGTGTGTTTGGTCATTATTTAAAATCCTTCTGCCAATAAATATGGGTCAAACTCAAAGTCTGCTTGTTCGTTTTCGATTGGTTCGATGTTTCCAACGGCAATATGATGTTCAACAACACCAATTAACTTTGCGCACATCACAGCAAGCAATGCACAATAGGCATCAGTTGGTAATTCGTAGCTTAGTCGGGTTGCTTGTCGCTGAAGATAATTTGTCACTACCCCTGAGTTAATTTCATCAAGATTCTTCAGAAGATAAAACAATTTCTTGTTGTATTTCGGGTGACCCTCGCTTCTACAGAATCCAATAAAAATATCATCAAGCTTGCTTGGTAGTTGTTCGTAAGAATCAAAGTTAGCCAGATAATTCTTGATAGTGTTCTTTGTTGTTTTTCGTGTTGGCATATAACGGTTCCTCGGTGTAATTGCCCGAATTACTTCGTCAATGCCTTTGCGCTCTGCTCTGGTGAACTTGGGTACTTCGTGGCGGGTTGGGTTGTTTGTGTAAGCGTAGGAGTTGTGCTTGTTGCGTTCTTTTGATGCCTGAAGCATCGCTCTAAATTCTGCGTCTATCATTCATATTCTGACTCTCATAAGATGTTATGTTTCTGTTAACTATATATACAATATTAGCAGTTTCAAGGGCTAATGTCAAGTGTTTTTTAACAACTTCGTAACATTTGTGGTATAATGGTTTTATGAGAGAGGGATTATTAGAAGGCGTGGCTGTATCGTTCGGTCACATGTTTTGCATTGCACACAGGAAGAGAATATGAATGTTTACCATCCCTCAGACCCTAGCGGATAACCTTGCTGGTGGCGGTGTCGGGCTTGTTATTGGCGTCCTGCTCCGTTACTTCATCCTAAGAGTGCTTATCGTCTTTAGGTTGTTTGGTCGTGAATGGTCGTTTGACCTGAAAGACAGAGGCCGTGAAGACAACCACCAAGACCCATCCTAACCCCTATCACTCCCACCTCTGAAGTATTTTAGCTGGTGGGTAGTGAAATCTCTTGACAAAGCCGGGAAGCTGTATATTTCAGTTGGTCACTTTCAGCTATCTAGTTGACAGTTTGTAGAAAAAATCCTTATTCATCAATGAGTTGTAATTAGCCAATATATAGAACTGACAAGACTCTTCACAGGGAACTTCAAAGGTTAACTTCACCCATAGAGCGACACCCCAGAAAGGGAAGCTCCCTTCTTAACCGCCCCCTTAAACAATATTTACAGACCCCGTTCACCAATCTCAATATTTTATTTCTCGCTCTTCGTTTGTTGCTCGTTTCTATTATTGAGGGGGTTTGAAAAACCTCTGTAAAATACCCCTTCCAGTAAAAAGCGAATAACCCCAGAAAGGGGAATCGCCTCTTTAACATTCTCGTAATCAGCACTCTATATGAGAATCTTAGCTCAACCTTTGAACAATCTTGTAAGTGGTGCTTAGAGGCATTCTTAGCGCTTCGGCTATACTCTTAATGGGTTGCCCTTGGTCATACATTTTAATCAGCCTGTCGAGCGTCTGTGCATCGTGCATATGAGGTCTTCCACGTAAACCACCCCTATTAACCACGGCAAGTAAAAGCATTGTGTCACCACAATAGATTGTCTGTGTAACTTCAGCCTTCGGTTTGCGGGGTGTGTTCCTGTATATTAAGACGCAACTTGGAAACGGTGAACGCACTACAACACCTCTCTTCCCTGCTGGTGGAAGGTATTTGACTGCTCGGTGTAACGTTCGAATCTCATGCAGGAAGGGGTTTGTATATACACATCGAAGCCAGTAAGTTGTCTTTGACCTGTGCGGAACCAGACATACACACACATCAGCTTCAGGGGCTTTTAAGAGGAACTTTTCAGCCATGCTAAACGGCGGGTTACAGAAGACCTTTTCACCAATCCACGATTGATTGGCTATATCATTGGTGAACCGTGGTAGTAACGTGTCATGCTCAGATGCAGCACCATCCAGACTGAAGTTAAACTCACGATGCAGGTTATGAAATAAACGATACGGTGTACGCCAGTCATCAGAACCACCATGATAACGACCGACATTGATTATTGGATGTGACACAAGCGAAGCGTCCTTAGTATAATTATTAAACACTTGTTTAGCATTTAGTGCTATTTATTGAGTTTAGCACTTTTTGCTAAAGACAGACCCCTTGACAAATGCTAATATTTTTGACATGCCCTTACTTAACGGACTTCTTAAGAGCTTTTGAGAAGTCTTCTAAACGAGATATCTTCTCGGATATCTGCCCTTCATTTAAGAAGGTTTGTTTAGAAACTCTCAAGAATATCTCTTACAGTCACTGTTAAGATAGAGCCTACCTCCGGTTTCATGGTTCTCTTCCTCCCGTTAAACATCCCTTCCTAGCAACTTGGTAACACCTGTGTAGTTTCTTGGTAGAATCTTTCAAGGTAACTTAGCTCTGAGTTTATGAAGTTGACCTATGAGATAGACTCTATCAAATCTATTAGTCAATAGTTGCTTGGGTGCTATATAGACTCTCTTATTGGGAAGAGAGGGATATAGTGACCATAGGAACCCCTCCTGTTAAAAGTTTCTTGACGTTATTATCTCGATATGTATAATGGCTCACTGTACTAGGTTTTCTTCCAAAGTAACCATGTACCTCTTTATGGCAGTGTCCGGCGAGGTAAGGTCGGGTAGGGTGCTGTATGGTAGTGTCAGGTACGGTGTGGGTGGATTGTCGTAGCCACGTTAAAAATCGACTTACAGGGACTCTTTCGGGAGTCCTTTTTTGTTTGTATAAAATCTGTACAGACAATATCCAGCCTCAAAATTTTTTTATAAAAAATGACTAGCCCTTTCTTCAACCCCCCCCTTCTGAAAATCTTCAAAAATATCTGTCACAGGTCTATGTCTGCTTGGTACGGTACATTCACGATATAGCACCCCCTTTGCAGAATTTTAAAATATCATTGACTTTCTTCATGGATTACTGCATGAGGCCCAACAAAAACCCATTCACATCTAATGATAATTTTAAAGAAGTTTAAACCTATCAATGACTGTAACATTTTATAGCTCTGTGAAAACTTCTCCAGATTTCCCTGTAACAGACACAAACTTCTGTGACCTTTTACATCAATAACTTAGAAGAACGCCTCTTACATATCTATCCAGACCTTTTCCCTATAATAAGATAACTCCTTATAAATCAGTACTGATATAAACACAGTATGTTTTTAACATAATGACTCTTTCACGCACTAAGAAGCATCTAAGTAAATTCTGTATAGCTAACAAGATTACCTTTCACGATTTTTTAAGGAGGAACTACGAAGATTTACAACCATTACATTCTAATCATCACGTAGCTGATTGTTATCTCTTGCAACTGTAACATATGGTGACCAACTATCTACACATCGTTATATAGCCCTGTATATAGCACTTTTCTAGGGGTCGAGAGATGGATGACTGATACGACACAGCTTACCCCGAACTGAGAATGTATAGATTATTTATATATATCAATAAGTTACACCCAAAAGAGACTATACCTGATACTGCATAGAATCTGTGTATTACTGCATAGATGCTTGGATAAACACCGTTAAATCACATAGGTAGCCACCTGATAAAGCCCTGTTATTTACAGGCTGGCTTTATTTATGTATAACCTAATGATTAATCACAATTATCTTCTGGGTATGACAAATGTATTTTACTAAGATAATGTGCACTTCGTTTCAACAGGAGGTTCAATATATATGAAAGAGATTATCTACAACATATTTTGTTTTTGTCCTGATGGGATTCATATTACTCATGCAGGAATTGTACCTCATGAGTATGATGGTAGTGATGCACAAAAATTGGAATTTTTACAACGTAATTTAGATGTTGACTTGGCATCTTGTCGTTTATTCTATGACATACACCCTTCAGTTTTAGACGACAATAATAAATTGACACTTGCAAGATATAATGCAAACTTGCGATTTGGGAATTCTGTCATTCCATTTGAGTTAGCATTACAAGCTCTAAATGCACCAGAAAACCCTTTAGTTATTGTTACCCAAGTTGTAAAAGGTAAAATACAATATGAGGTTCAGTTATCAACTTCAGAACGATTAAGGAACAGACACACCCCTAATTATCACATTGAAGGCGTAAAGGACTTACCTGACTACCTTGACAACTACATGAAAGATGATGGCTTTCATATTAAAAAACTCCTCAATGATGACCACATGGAACCAATAAGACTCCTGTTTAACAAAAAACATTACTTATCAAGCTTCAAACTTTTAATGTCATTTATTGATACCATCGCTTACATTGAGTTCGGCAACAAAAAAAGAGTTTTTCAAGATTGGTTAGATACATACTCAAATATACAAAGCCTTGGAGTAACTTCTGATGAATTATATGAATTAAGAAATTCATTGCTTCATATGACCAACCTAAACTCACACAAAGTCACTCAAGGGAAAGAAAGACGTCTTAGCATTGCTGTATGTAAAAGAGGTCACCCAACTCAATATCATGATAATATAGTATATATTAATTATACGGATTTTTTATTTCTATTCGATGAAGCTGTTGACAAATGGGTTGATAGTTATAATGGTAGTAATAAGCAACTCACCTTCATTGAAAGATATGATGAAGTTGTCAGGGATAATTACTAACAATATTTGGGGCTAACAGCCCCATTCTAACACCTCAACATTACATGTATATGCTTAGTCATCCATATAGTGTATTTAGACCTTGCTAATGCTGGACAGTCGACCGGTACATGCCGCCATACCACATACTGAAGCGATACGCGACGCCCAGCGCAAGAAGCCAAAGGTTCCGGTGCATGCGGTGGTGACGGCAAACCATCCGATGGTACGCTTTATCGGCAGCGATAATATGGCACAAAACAGCGCGCTTTTTGCCGTCTGGCTGACCAAGCTGTCGCAATGGCAACAAACCACAACGCCGTATCTGTTTTTACATACCCCGGATATCGCGCAGGCCCCGGAGCTTGTCGATACGCTATGGGCAAATTTACGCAGCGCCCTGCCAGAGATCGGATCAGCGCCGTCTATTCCACAGCAATCTTCTCTTTTCTGAAAATGCCACCTATCATAGTCAATGCCATCAGCCATTTTAAAAGGGAGTTTGTATGGTAAGCGCGCTTTATGCCGTATTGGGTGCGTTATTGTTAATTAAGTTCTCCTTTGACGTCGTTCGCCTGCGCATGCAATACCGCGTTGCATATGGTGACGGAGGTTTTAGTGAACTACAAAGCGCTATCCGCATTCACGGTAATGCGGTGGAATATATTCCCGTCGCATTGGTGCTGCTGTTATTTATGGAGATGAACGGCGCAGAAACGTGGATGGTGCATATTTGCGGGCTGATTTTGATTGCCGGACGACTGATGCATTATTACGGATTCCATCACCGGCTTTTCCGCTGGCGACGTTCAGGCATGAGCGCGACCTGGTGTTCGCTGTTGCTAATGGTGCTGGCGAATTTTTGGTATATGCCCTGGGAGTTGGTTTTCTCCCTGCATTAGCGCACAATACGCCACTTTATTTTTCCCGGATTTTTACGTTATGTCTCACCGCGACACGCTTTTTTCTGCGCCTATCGCCAGTCTGGGTGACTGGACCTTTGATGAACGGGTAGCTGAAGTCTTCCCGGATATGATCCAGCGATCCGTTCCTGGCTATTCCAATATCATTTCTATGATTGGGATGTTGGCCGAACGTTTCGTACAACCCAACACACAGGTCTACGATCTGGGCTGTTCTCTGGGCGCTGCGACGCTCTCGGTGCGTCGCAATATTCATCACGAGAATTGCAAAATTATTGCCGTTGATAATTCCCCGGCTATGGTTGAGCGCTGCCGCCGTCATATTGACGCCTATAAAGCGCCGACACCGGTTGACGTTGTCGAAGGCGATATTCGCAACATTACTATCGAAAACGCCTCGATGGTGGTGCTGAATTTTACCCTGCAATTCCTTGAGCCACCTGAGCGCCAGGCATTGTTGGATAAGATTTATCAGGGGCTGAACCCCGGCGGCGCGCTGGTACTGTCTGAAAAATTCAGTTTCGAAGACGCTAACGTTGGCGAGCTGCTGTTCAACATGCACCACGATTTCAAACGGGCAAATGGCTATAGCGAGCTGGAAATCAGCCAAAAGCGCAGCATGCTGGAGAACGTGATGCTGACCGACTCGGTCGAAACGCACAAAGCGAGACTGCATCAGGCGGGCTTTGAACACAGCGAATTGTGGTTCCAGTGCTTTAACTTTGGTTCTCTGGTGGCACTGAAAGCTGAGGTTAGCGCATGATCGACTTTGGTAACTTTTATCAACTGATTGCCAAAAATCACCTTTCCCATTGGCTGGAAACGCTCCCGGCGCAAATCGCGACCTGGCAGCGCGATCAGCACGGCTTGTTTAAGCAGTGGTCAAATGCCGTCGAGTTTCTGCCCGAGCTGACGCCGCATCGCCTGGACTTACTGCATAGCGTTACCGCCGAAAGCGATGAGCCGCTCAGCGACGGTCAGCTCAAACGTATCGACACCCTGATGCGTAACCTGATGCCATGGCGTAAAGGGCCGTACTCGTTGTACGGCGTAAATATAGATACCGAGTGGCGCTCGGACTGGAAATGGGATCGCGTTCTGCCGCACTTGTCTGACCTCACCGGGCGCACCATTCTTGATGTCGGCTGCGGGAGTGGATATCACATGTGGCGCATGATTGGCGCGGGGGCGCATCTGGCAGTTGGTATCGATCCTACCCAACTGTTTCTGTGCCAGTTTGAGGCAGTACGTAAACTGCTGGGCAATGACCAGCGCGCTCACCTGCTGCCGCTGGGTATTGAGCAGCTTCCGGCGCTCAACGCCTTTGATACCGTATTCTCCATGGGAGTGCTTTATCACCGCCGTTCACCGCTGGAACACCTGTGGCAGTTGAAGGATCAGTTGGTGAAAGATGGCGAACTGGTACTGGAAACGCTGGTCGTCGAAGGTGATGAAAATACCGTACTGGTACCGGGCGATCGCTACGCGCAGATGCGTAACGTTTACTTTATTCCTTCTGCGCTGGCGTTAAAAAACTGGCTGGAAAAATGTGGGTTTGTTGATGTGCGCATCGCTGATGTCTGCGTCACCACCACCGAAGAGCAGCGCCGCACCGAGTGGATGATAACCGAATCACTGGCCGACTTCCTCGACCCGAACGATCACAGCAAAACGGTGGAAGGCTACCCGGCCCCATTACGCGCGGTATTGATTGCACGTAAGCCGTAATCATTTTTGCCTGATAGCACTCTTTCTGCAAAATAGTTCAACTTGCAGCAAGGCAGACAGCTCCGTTGCGGCTTGAAATATGCAGGATAAAAAAAGGCCCCTGTTGAAATTGCAGGGGCCTGGTACGAGCAAGCATCATATTGGGCGACATGATGCAACGGTAAAAATCAGCTGGCCTGGTGGTGTGCAATGATTGCTTTCATTTCCGCAACCGCCGCCCCGTCTACCGCATAGCGTGAATACTCATCCGCCTGTGGATCCGAAGACATCGACAACCCCGAATTGCGATAACGCATGGGGGAAGCCAACCATACTCCGGCAGAACTGTGGACTTCCTGCACTCCAGCATCAAGGAACAGGGACAAATTCGAGGCGCGAACCCCCGCTCCGGCCATAATGATTGGAGCATCCCCCTGCGCAATAAGTTCCATAATTTTTGTTAAACCTTGCGCCGCATCTGATTTTTGCCCGGAAGTCAGCACTCTGGCGATGCCCAAATCAGCTAATTTTTTTAGCGCATTGAGTGGGTTAGCGCACATGTCAAAGGCCCGATGAAAAGTGACGTGCAGCGGTCCCGCCGCGATCATTATTTTCTCCATGCGCGGCATATCGACATCACCCTCTGCATCTAAAATGCCGGTTACCAACCCTGAGAACCCCAGATCTCTTACCATCGCAATATCATCCAGCATTGCAGCGAATTCACCGTCGGTGTAACAAAAGTCGCCCCCGCGCGGGCGAATAATGGGATTGACCGGAATCGAGATATGCTGGCGAACCAAACGCAAGACCCCCAGGGACGGCGTTAAGCCCCCCTCTTTGGGCGCCGAGCAAAGCTCAATGCGATCCGCGCCGTTTTGCTGCGCCATGCGCGCGCACTCCATGCTGTAACAGCAGATTTCCAGTAATGCCATACTCACTCCTGACGTTCGCTTGCCACAATGGCTTCAATCGACCATGGATGGAATTTTATCGTCACGCTGCCATCGCTGACCGCCAGCGTTGGATTCGGTAAACGCTCGCGCTCGCCTTTTGGCGAACTGGTTTTTACAAATATACCCGGCTGGCTCAGCCCGTGATCTGAAAGCAGCGCCAGCGCTCGTGCATTCAGCGTCTCCACCTCACCCGGCAGAACAATTTCAACATGCTCCCAGCCTTCATGCGGATAACGCTTTTCGCCCGGCCACGGCAGTTCTACGATAGTAAATTGCCAGTGTTGCACACAAACTGGCTCATCGAGCTTGAACAAGCAAATCGGTCGGCCATTGATGATATTTTCTGACAGCAATTCGCCGCACTGTTCAAACCCACGACGCCAGCGCTCTGCGGTGGTATTTTGATGACAACGCAGAGAAATGTGATCGGCTTCAAGCGATGAGACATCCAGCCCAAGGCGAGTGGAAAGATCCGTTAACGCCTGAATGAAATGCGGTAAATCTGCGGAAATATCATGCAGTTCTGCAACTGTTTGCCAGTTCGCCATAATGAAAGCTCATATCCATATTCAAAGCCGCTAATTTACCCTGTTGCGCAGCCCCAACCAACTGCTGATTTTCTTAAGCGCAATATGAATAATTATACATAATGACAATGTTTATATTTCAGGCTGCTGGCGATACTCGCAATGCTGACGGCAACGGGCATTTGCAGTATACTCCCGCCCTTAATTCTTAAACTGGTGCGGTGCATTTTAAGCCGCTTCATAAATGTAAGGTATTCCGGTGAATATTCAGGCTCTTCTCTCAGAAAAAGTCAGTCAGGCCATGATTGCTGCAGGCGCGCCTGCAGATTGCGAACCGCAGGTTCGTCAGTCAGCAAAAGTACAGTTCGGCGACTATCAGGCTAACGGCATGATGGCTGTCGCTAAAAAACTGGGTATGGCGCCGCGACAACTGGCTGAGCAGGTGCTGACTCATTTGGATCTCAACGGGATCGCCAGCAAAGTTGAAATTGCAGGCCCGGGCTTTATCAATATTTTTCTCGATCCGGCATTTCTGGCGCAGCACGTTCAGCAGGCGCTGGCTTCCGATCGTCTGGGCGTCACCCAACCTGCTAAACAAACCGTTGTGGTTGATTACTCCGCACCTAACGTAGCGAAAGAGATGCACGTTGGTCACCTGCGTTCCACCATCATCGGTGATGCTGCGGTGCGTACGCTGGAGTTCCTCGGTCACAATGTTATCCGCGCCAACCACGTCGGCGACTGGGGTACTCAGTTCGGTATGCTCATCGCATGGCTGGAAAAACAGCAGCAGGAAAATGCTGGCGAGATGGCGCTGGCTGACCTTGAAGGTTTCTACCGTGATGCGAAAAAACATTACGACGAAGATGAAGCCTTCGCGGAACGTGCCCGGAGTTATGTCGTGAAGCTGCAAGGTGGCGACGAGTACTTCCGTGAGATGTGGCGCAAACTGGTCGACATCACCATGTCGCAAAACCAGTTAACCTACGATCGCCTGAACGTCACCCTGACCCGTGACGACGTCATGGGTGAAAGCCTGTACAACCCGATGCTGCCTGGCATCGTGGCCGATCTCAAAGCTAAAGGCCTGGCTGTTGAAAGCGAAGGCGCTACCGTCGTATTCCTTGATGAGTATAAGAACAAGGAAGGTGAACCGATGGGCGTAATCATTCAGAAGAAAGATGGCGGCTATCTCTACACCACGACCGACATCGCCTGCGCCAAGTACCGTTATGAAACGCTGCATGCCGACCGCGTACTTTATTACATCGACTCCCGGCAGCATCAGCACTTAATGCAGGCCTGGACCATCGTGCGTAAAGCCGGTTATGTGCCGGACTCTGTGCCGCTGGAACACCACATGTTCGGTATGATGCTGGGTAAAGACGGCAAGCCGTTCAAAACCCGTGCGGGTGGCACGGTTAAACTGGCCGATCTGCTGGATGAAGCGCTGGAACGCGCACGCCGTCTGGTAGCGGAAAAGAACCCGGACATGCCTGCCGACGAGCTGGAAAAACTGGCTAATGCGGTCGGTATCGGCGCGGTGAAATATGCCGATCTGTCCAAAAACCGTACCACCGACTACATCTTCGACTGGGACAATATGCTGGCGTTCGAAGGGAACACTGCGCCGTATATGCAGTACGCCTACACCCGTGTACTGTCCGTGTTCCGTAAAGCCGATATCGACGAAAGCGCGCTGGCAAATGCGCAGGTGATTATCAGTGAAGATCGCGAGGCTCAGCTGGCTGCGCGTCTGCTGCAGTTTGAAGAAACGCTGACTGTTGTTGCACGTGAAGGTACGCCGCACGTGATGTGTGCTTACCTGTACGACGTTGCCGGTCTGTTCTCCGGCTTCTACGAGCACTGCCCAATCCTCAGCGCTGAAAACGAAGAGATTCGTAACAGCCGCCTGAAACTGGCACAGTTGACGGCGAAAACCCTGAAGCTGGGTCTGGATACTCTGGGTATCGAAACCGTAGAACGTATGTAAATCAGCTCACCTATCAGGCCTGACTCCGAAATTCGGACTCAGGCCTTTTTTATTTCTGTAACAGGCCATCTGTAACAACTCACAAGGAATGACACATTTCCGTAGAGATATGGAACATTTTTTGCCTGTCATCCCGTTTAAGCCTCCGTATCATGAGGCGGCGAATTAATCGGGTACGGGTCAATGACATTCAGAGATTTTGAGGCGGAGGAAAAACTCTTCCAGCGGCGTGTATTGGTGGCCTTTGGCCTGGTGGTCATCTGCTTTGGCATCCTGATTTACAATCTCTACAACTTACAAATCTGTCAGCACCAGTATTACACCACCCGCTCGAATGCAAACGACATCAAAATGCTGCCCGTGGCCCCGACGCGTGGCATGATTTACGATCGCAACGGCATCCCGCTGGTGCGCAACGTAACCTGGTACGACATTTCCGTTACGCCTTATAAAATCAGTGATATGAATGCCCTGATCAGGCAGCTCACGCCTATCATTGACCTCACTCCTGATGACATTGACCAGTTTCGCCATGCGCTGAAAGCCAGCAGCCGCTATCGCCCGGTCGTGCTAAAAAATGCGCTGACCGATGTGGAAATCGCCCGCTTCTCGGTTAACCAGTTTCATTTCAGCGGCGTCAATATCAATAGCTATGAAGACCGCCAGTACCCTTATGGCGCAGCGCTGGCGCATGTCCTTGGCTATGTGTCAAAAATCAATGACAACGACCTGAAAGCGCTGGATCAAAAAGGCCTGACAGAGAACTACGCCGCCGATCACAACATCGGTAAGCAGGGTATTGAGCACTACTATGAAAATGAACTGCATGGGAAAACCGGTTATCAGGAGGTCGAAGTTGATAACCACGGACGCATCGTACGCCTGATCAAAGATGTGCCGCCCGTTGCCGGAAAAGATATCCACCTGACGCTGGACCTCCATTTACAGCAATATATTGAGAGTCTGTTGGTGGGCCAGCGGGCCGCCGTTTTGGTTGAGGATCCGCATGACGGTTCCGTGCTGGCAATGGTTTCGAACCCCAGCTATGACCCCAATCCATTTGTTAAAGGTATCAGCTATCAGGACTATAACAAGCTGCTTCAGGATAAGGACCTGCCGTTAATCAACCGCGTCACGCAGGGGTTATATCCTCCCGCCTCCACGGTCAAACCGTATATGGCGATGTCAGCGTTACTGGACGGCGTGATCACGCCGCAGACCCGTTTCTTCGGCGCCCCCACCTGGACGCTCCCCGGCACGGAGCGACATTACCGTGACTGGAAAAAAACGGGCCACGGTATGCTGGATGTCACCAAAGCAATTGAAGAATCTGCCGACACATTCTTTTATCAGGTGGCATATATGATGGGGATTGACCGTATTAACAGCATGCTCAGCCAGTTTGGCTATGGCAAGCCGACCGGCATCGATCTTGGTGAGGAGTATAACGGCCTGCTCCCGAGCCGCGAATGGAAGCAGAAAGTGCATAAAAAAGCCTGGTATCAGGGAGATACCATTTCGGTTGGCATCGGTCAGGGATACTGGATTGCCACGCCGATCCAGATGGTTAAAGCCATGGTCGCGCTGATTAACAACGGCAAGGTTATCGCCCCTCACCTGCTACGTGATGAAGAGAGCGGAAAAGTCATCACGCCGTACCAGGCTCCCGAAGCACCGTCACAAATTGCCTCTGCTTCGTCCCCCTACTGGGGGCTGGTGCGTCAAGCGATGTTCGGCATGGCGAATGAGCCAAACGGTACCGGTTATAAGTTCTTTCACACCGCGCCTTACGGCATTGCAGCGAAAAGTGGCACATCACAGGTCTTTAGCCTGAAAGAAAATCAGACCTACGATGCGAAAATGATCCCCGTGCGTCTGCGCGACCACGTGTTCTATACCGCATTTGCGCCATATAAGAACCCGAAAGTCGCCATAGCGTTAATTCTGGAAAACGGCGGCAGCGATGGCGTCACCGCCGCACCAGTCATGCGTCAAATCATGGATCATCTGTTTGCTGCGCAGGGCGACGATGCTCAAGCGGGTCCGATAGCCGCAACGCCATCGGACACCGATATCAAAAATACTTACGCAAGTATTCGGTAAGGCACAGCATCGCCATCGCCTGACCGTAAGGCATGGAGGTCCGGGGGATGTTGCGGTAGAAATCGAGATTGTGGCCCATCCCGGTACCAAACGAGGTATGCAGCAATTCACCTTCCGGCGAAATATGTTGCACAATGCCTCTGATGGCTTTTTCGGCTACAGCCGCATAGTCTTGTCCGACATAGCGTTTACGTACCGCTTTGAGGATCCCATAGGCAAATCCGGCGGTTGCCGAGGCTTCAAGATACGACTGCGGGTCGTCCAGCAAGGTGTGCCACAGTCCGCTTTCATCCTGGCACTTCGCCAGCGCCGCGATTTGCGCGTTCAAAACCTGCACCAGATAGCGGTGCACTGCATTGTTTTCCGGCAAATCAAGTAATTCGAGGAAATCCGGGATAACTATAGTTAACCAGCTGTTGCCACGCGCCCAGCGAGCGTTGGCGAAGTTATGCTGTCCTTCATAGCTCCAGCCGTGGAACCACAGCCCCGTTTCTTTATCCATCAGGTTTTGCACGTGCAGCAGGAACTGATAGGTTGCCTCTTCAATATACTCGGGGCGGTTGAGCAACTTGCCAATCTTCGCCAGCGGTAAGACCGTCATCATCAACGTGTCATCCCACATCTGCTGGTGATTTTCTTCCGCCAGCGTAATGTGCTGCATACCGCCGAATTGGGTACGCGGCATATCATGCATTGCCCACTCAGCCCAGCTGTCGAGCCACGGCAGATACGCGGGATTACGCGTCTCTTCATAGCGATATGCAAGCGTTAAAAACGGTGCCATGGTGTTAACGTTTTTGGTCGTTGCACCTTCCGCAAAGCGATCGGCAAACCAGCTGTCGATAATATCGCGCATCGTGGCATCGCCGGTTTGCTGATAATACTGATACATCCCGTACAAGCCGATGCCGTGCGTCCACTCCCATCCCGCCCAGCCTTTGGTATCAATAACGCGTCCGTCATCCAGACGTAGCAAGAACTCGCCGGTCTCATCATGAATATTGACCAGGTTATGCGTCACCTTTTTGATCAACGCTTTTAATTCATCCCTGGCAATAAAATGTTCTGGCTGGCGCAACAATGGGCTGTGTTTAACCGGATAAACAATCATTTACTTAACCTCTGTCAATGTCGAATTCAATACAGCACCCTTTTCCAGTTTCGGTGCCGCTGGTTTATTACGATTCAGGTAACCAATATTGTTGTTACCCCAAAGTGATTCATAAGGCATGCCCGATAGCATCTCTACGGTCGCGCGTCCTTTAGCGGATAGTCCTTCCAACACGGGTTGCCCGGACTCACGCATTTTTGCTGTCTCTTCACGCAGGGTGCTGTGCGTTTGCAGGTTCAGTTTGAAGCGCAAGGAAACCAGGAAACCCAGCGCCAGAACAATCAGCGTTCCGCAGCTCAGAATTAACAGGATGGTATGACTGACCGCCGCGGGTTGTGCGCTCTGACCGGAGACAAAACCAGACAACTGCATCACAATCCCCACCAGCATCACCGCTCCCGCCTGCGACGCTTTACGCGTTAAAGTCATAATGCCGGCGAAGATCCCTTCCCGACGCTGACCGGTGATCACTTCGTCAACGTCGGCAATATAGGTGTAGATATTCCAGGGAACGTAGTTGATACCACCGCGTCCCAAACCCGCAACGGCGGAAACCAATAGCAACAGAGAATAAACATCGCTTAATCCGGCGTAATACAGCCCCGCATAGGAGAGTGAACTGAGGCCAAACAGGACGACCACCATGAGATAAGACGGCGCAGGTCCGAAACGGATGCACAATGGGATCATGGCGATAACGGCAATAAACTGGAAGATAGCCATCGTACCCAGCAGGTTTGACGCCATCGATGCTTCCTGCATCAGCACAAACACCACATAGTAAGTAAAGACGGCGTTAAAGACGTCCTGGGCAATATAGCCGCCAAGATACATTCCTAAATGCTGGCGAAAGATACGGATGCGCAGTGTTGAACTCAGTTCCACAAATAAACGGTTCATACTCTGACTCAAGGTCAGGCTTTTCTTCTCTTCTTCGGCTCGCAGCGCCGCCTCAGTCCACTCTTCCCGTGGGCGTTCCCAGGTAAAGAACCAGACGAAGGTCAGCATCATTGCGCACAGCACAGAAAACACCAGGCTGGCGTAGAAAAAAGAGACGGGGTTGTCCTTGCCAAACAGCGTCAGCAGAACGCCGGGTAAGAATGAGGCCAGAATGGCAGACATTTGCGCCATCGAAATGCGCGCGCCGGAGAATTTGGTTTTCTGTTTAAAGTCATCGGTCATTTCGGGTACCAGCGTTTCGTATGGCACCAGAATCATGGTGTAGACCACGTCAAAAATCAGATAGGTGAGCAGGTAGTACCAGAACCCCATATCACCCACCCACATTAGTGAGTAGCTAAAGACACAGGGTATCCCCAACAGAATAAAAAACTTGCGTCGCCCAAAGCGTTTGCCGAGCCAGGTGGAGCCAAAGTTATCGGTTAAAAAACCCATTAATGGGCTAACAACGGCATCCAACACCCTGGCGGTAGCGAAGATAAAGGTTGCTTCGATTGGCGTCAGGCCACAGAACGTCGTGTAAAAATAGAGTAGCCAGGCCGCGGTTAACGCCGTGGTGCCTGCGCCTAAAAAATCCCCCGAACCGTAGGCAAAATAGTTAACCAACCCAATTTTACGTGTATTCATTGCCGTTACCCCTGCACATTATTGGGAGGCCCCGCAATCCTCGCTTTGACATTGGGCCTCCTTACAGGGCCACAGTAAAAGCTAACAGCAAGTGAAACCTTTCTATTTTTGCCAGGGATATTCGTGAAATGGCAACAGCACAAAGAGTCCGGCAACGTATGTCACCTATTTTATAAAACAGCGTTTCTATTTAATCAAAGAGGCGGACTAGAATTGCGAAGCAGCCAGCAGTTTCTGCTGCTGGCCGGAATGAAGGGAGGCGTTAACGATAGTTCACAATCACCTGATTGCTCTGAACTTGCAAGGCGGGGATCAGGCGACCGCCACCGGGTACTTCCCAGACAAAATGCATCGGTTCGATGGCGGGAACATTATTGAATCCGTTGGTGGTCCCGCTTTGCCCGTCCAGCTCAACACAGCGGGACTGGGAACATAAACGTACCCGTAAACCCGCGGGCGTTGGGCCATTGAGCTCATAGCGCCAGGCCACCAGCGTCATCAACCCCGAGACCGGCTGGCTGGGCGTCAGAGGTGAAGACGAGGCTGACTGGCCGCGGTGATTTAAAGTAATCCCCATGCCGCTGGCCTGCCAGGCGCCTTCTCCGGCAGCCTGCGCTACCAGAGGAAAAAACAACAACCACAGTAATTTACGCATTACTTACCTCCAATAGTCGCCGTCATACGGATATGGCGGTTGTCAGACAGCTCCATGTTCGATAACACCACCAGTTGCGGAATGCTGCGACGTAAAAAGCGTGCCAGTAACGGACGCAACGCGTGGTTAACCAGCAAGACCGGCGGCGCACCCAACATTTCCTGACGGGAAAGCGCTTCCTGAGTCTGGGCCAGCAATCGGTCTGCAAGACCTGGCTCCAGACCGCCGCCGCCCTGCAGCGCCTGCAGAAGCAAACGTTCGAGCGGGGTATCAAGGCCGATAACCTGAACCTCTTCATTACCCGGGAACCACTGCTGAGTGATGGCGCGTCCCAACGCAACACGTACCACCGCGGTAAGCTCATGCGGATCGTTTTGCAGCGGTGCATGTTCAGCCAGCGTTTCGAGAATGGTGCGCATATCGCGAATCGGTACTTTCTCATCCAGTAAGTTCTGCAGTACTTTATGCAGCGTAGTGAGCGTCACGACGCCCGGGACCAAGTCTTCTGTCAGTTTTGGCATCTCCTGCGAGACGCGGTCCAGTAGCTGTTGCGCCTCCTGACGGCCAAACAGCTCAGCAGCGAACTGCCCAATCAGGTGATTAAGGTGCGTGGCGACAACGGTACTGGCTTCAACAACCGTAAAGCCCTGAATCTGCGCCTGTTCCTTCAATGCGCTTTCAATCCAGATAGCGTCCAGACCGAAAGCCGGATCGACCGTTTTCTCGCCCGGCAGTGACCCGGCGGCAGTACCAGGGTTAATGGCCAGCCAGCGTCCCGGATAGGCGTCACCGCTGCCAATTTCCACCCCTTTCATCAAAATACGATAGCGGGCCGGCTGCAGATCCATATTGTCGCGGATATGTACCACCGGCGGCAGAAAACCCATATCCTGGGCAAATTTCTTACGAATACTGCGAATTCGCCCCAGCAACTCGCCATCTTGCTGAAAGTCCACCATTGGGATCAGGCGGTAGCCTACCTCCATCCCCAGGGAATCCTCCAGCTGTACGTCATTCCATGTTGCTTCCACCACGGAGTTGTTTTCCGGCATTTTCACCGGCTGCGGCTCATCGGGAGCTTTTTGCTCACGACCACGCATCCACCAGGCCAGACCCAGTAACGCGGCGGTAAACATCAAAAACACCAGGTTCGGCATCCCCGGAACCAGACCCAAAAGACCAAGCACCGCCGCACTAAGCAGCATGACACTAGGATTACTGAACAGTTGGGTCACCATCTGTTCGCCTACATCCTGGTCGGTACTCACGCGGGTCACGATAACCCCCGCCGCGGTGGAGATTACCAGCGCAGGAATTTGCGCCACCAGCCCGTCACCGATGGTCAGCAGGGTATAACTTTCCGCTGCGCTACCCATGCTCATACCATGCTGCAACACCCCGACTAACAGACCGCCGACCACGTTGATCACCATGATCAAAATACCGGCGATGGCATCTCCACGTACGAATTTACTCGCACCGTCCATAGAGCCGTAGAAATCCGCTTCCTGCGTCACCTCCGAGCGCCGTTTTTTGGCTTCATCTTCGCCAATCAGACCCGCATTCAAATCCGCATCAATCGCCATTTGCTTGCCGGGCATACCATCCAGCACGAAGCGCGCGCCAACCTCGGCGATACGTCCGGCACCTTTGGTGATAACCATAAAGTTGATAATGACGAGAATAACGAAGACCACGATACCGATCGCAAAGTTACCGCCCACCAGGAAGTGACCAAAAGCTTCAACCACCTTTCCCGCCGCCGCCGCGCCGGTATGTCCTTCCATTAAAATGATACGCGTCGACGCAACGTTCAGGGCGAGGCGTAATAATGTGGTAAACAGCAAAATCGTCGGGAATGCGGCAAACTCCAGCGTACGCTGGGTGAACATCGCCACCAGCAGCACCATGATCGACAGCGCAATGTTAAACGTGAACAGCAAATCGAGGACGAAAGCCGGCAACGGCAACACCATCATCGACAGGATCAGCAGGATAAGGATCGGTCCGGCAAGGATTTGCAGTTGCGTGGATTTCAGGTTGCTGGGCAAACGCAACATCGCGACCAGATTAGCCATCAGTATTCTTCTCGTTCATGAAATCCAGTGCTTCAGGCACCGGAAGGTTTTCAGGTTGTGGTGGACGCTTGCCGCCGGCGAGACGCCAGCGTTTTAGCTGCCATACCCATGCCAGCACTTCGGCAACGGCGGCATATAATTGACCCGGTATTTGTTGACCAATCTCAGCATGACGGTATAGCGCACGCGCCAGCGGCGGCGCTTCTAACGTAGGGACTCGATGTTCAGCGCCAATCTCACGAATGCGCAGCGCCACCAGCCCCGCGCCTTTGGCAACAACTTTCGGCGCGCTCATTTTGTTCTCGTCATACTTCAACGCCACCGAATAGTGCGTGGGGTTGGTAACAATCACGTCCGCTTTCGGCACATCCGCCATCATGCGACGCTGCGCGGCCGCGCGCTGCATTTGGCGTATTTTGCCCTTAACGTGCGGGTCGCCTTCGCTTTGCTTAAATTCGTCACGAATATCCTGACGCGACATGCGCAGCTTTTTCAGATGGCTGTAAATCTGGAAAAAAACGTCGAACCCCACCATCGGAATAACGCCAAGCACCACCAACAGCGCGCACATGCCAACTAAATCCAGAGCGTTGCCCATCGCCGTAATCGGCGACTCCGCCATCAAACGCATCATCGCCGGCCAGTTATGCCAGAGATAAAATCCGGCCACGCTCCCCACCAGCGTGGATTTCAGTATCGCTTTGAGCAGTTCCGCTCCGGTTTGCGCTGAAAACATGCGTTTAATGCCCGGCAACGGATTCAGCTTAGAAAACTTGGGCTGCAGAGATTTACCGCTGAAAATCAAGCCGCCAAGCATCACCGGGGAGATTAATGCCACCAGAACGACGCCGGTAATCAACGGTAACAGCGCAATCATCGCGTCTTTAATCAGCAGGATGATTTGGCTGAGGATCAGGTTAGGGTCATTGACCATACTGTGGTCAAAACGTAATCCGGCCGACAGCATACCGGCCAGTCTGCGGGCAAGCGACTCCCCGCCAATCCAGATAATGCACACGCCCACCAGCAAAATAAGCAGTGAGGTCAGCTCTTTGGATCGGGGGACTTGCCCTTCTTCCCGTGCTTTTTCAAGTCGGTGGGGTGTGGGGGCTTCTGTTTTGTCGTCGTCGCTTTCTTCTGCCACGGCATTACTCTCGTCGTCACGGTCACGAGTATTATCGCGACCGCAACCATTGCCAATGCGTCGAATAGCGAAACGAAAACAGAGGAATTCGAGCGTTCGTTTGTCACGACAGCGCGAACGCTGCCGTGACAACCACGCGGTTAGCGCTGCCAGATAACGCGATAATGGCCCGATCCCACCTGCGCGCTATAACCGCCGTCTACTGGCGCGAAGTCGAGGCCATCGGTATCGAGCAGCGTTTGTGCGCCATCAAGGATCACCATTGAGTGAGTATTCGGCGGAATATCTACCTCAAGGGTGATGGACTGTAAGCCATCGCGCGCCGGTTCCTGCATCCAGTGGACGGCAATATCACCATATACCGAGCCGTATCGCGCTTTCAGCCATGTCAGGCCACCGCCCGGAATAGGCCGCAGTACCGAAGATTTAAATCCCGGCGCGTGTTCTTCGGTATTTATTCCCGCCGCCACGCGATACAGCCATTCACCGATCGCCCCGTAGGCATAATGGTTGAAAGAGTTCATGTCCGGGCTCCACATTGTGCCATCCGGTTTCACGCCATCCCAGTGTTCCCAAATCGTCGTCGCCCCAGCTTTTACCTGATACAACCAGCTTGGGAAGTCCTCTTTCATCAGTAATTGCCACGCCGCGTCGGCCTGCCCGTTTTCGCTCAATGCGTGACAGAAATAGGGGGTGCCGACAAACCCCGTCACCAGATGACCGTCATTTTCCGCCAGCAGTTCCAGCAGCGTTTGCACGGTGCGCTCGCGGTGCGCGTCCGGCACTAACTGGAAGTAAAGCGCCAGAATATGCGCCGTTTGCGTGCGCGCCGCCAGCCGCCCGGTGGCGGTAAAAAACTCATTGCGGAAGCTTTCGACAATCGCGGTATGCAGCGCCTGATAATGAGTGTGGTCAACGTCATTTCCCAGTGCTTTGGCTGATTTCGCCAGCAACAGCGTGGACAACGCATAGTAGGCCATGCAGGTCAGTTCATTCGGCGTTGCGCCAAAATAGCTACCCTCTTTGGCATCCAGCGCAACCCAATCGCCAAACTGCAGTTTCCACGACCACTGGTTCTCAACAGCGTTGTCATGCATAAACTCCACCCAGGCTTTCATACTGCCGTACTGGCGGGCCAGCGTCTGTTTATCGCCATACATCAGGTACAGCGTCCACGGGTTAATCACCGCCGCATCGGCCCAGGCGGCGGCGGAATGGGTGCGCCCGTGGGATAAAAAGCGGTCGTTGTCGCATTTGCCGGTGAGGATATCGGGGATGACGTGCGGCACACCGCCCTCCGGCGTTTGGTCATGCTGAAGATCGGTCAGCCATTTGGCAAAAAAAGTGCGCGTCTGCATCAGATAACTGGCGGTGCGGCAGAAAATTTGCGCATCGCCCGTCCATCCCAGACGTTCATCGCGCTGCGGGCAGTCGGTTGGGATATCGACGAAATTGCCCTTAAGCCCCCACATGATGTTGTGATGCAGTTGGTTGAGATCCGCGTTTGAGGTTTCAATGTGACCCGTCGGCGTCATCGCGGAATGCAGCACGACCGCGACAAAGTCATCCCGCGTCGGCGTGCCAGGCCAACGTTCAATCAGCACATAACGGAAACCCTGAAAGGTAAAATGCGGGTGAAAACATTCTTCACCCTCGCCGCGTAAGGTGTAATCAATGCACTGTTTGGCGGTGCGCAGGTTCGCCAGATAAACATTGCCTTCGGCATCCAGCACTTCAAAATGGCGCAGCACCACGCGCTCACCTGCCGCACCGCGCACCCGAAACTCCACCCAGCCGCTGAGGTTCTGGCCAAAATCAAGCACCGTCTCGCCTTTTGGCGTCGTGATGATTGAGCACGGCGCAAGCCGTTCTATTTCTTGTACCGGGCAGGCCGTTTGCGGTTGCAGCACCGAAGTCTCTGCCGCAAGCGTCGTCACCGCGCGCCAATGCCCGGCGCTAAACGCAGGCTCGCTCCAGCCGCGCTGCTCCCGACGTGCGTCATACACTTCACCATCATAAATTTCAGCAAACAAAATCGCGTCATCGCAGCCCTGCCAGTGTGCATCCGTGGCGATTATCCGCTGGCTACCATCGCGGAGCGTCACCACCATATGGCAAATAAACCCCGTCTGCTGGCCGTAATAGTTGCGATAGCGGTTGAAGCTCATATCCCCTTTATACCAACCCGCTCCCACCATCGCGCCAATCACGTTTTCGCCTTCTCGCAGGTGCTCGGTCACATCCCAGGTTTGATACAACAGATGGTGGTGGTAGCTCGTCCAGCCGGGCGATAACTCATCACGCCCGACTTTTTCGCCGTTGATCCACAGTTGATACAACCCCAGCGCGCTGGCATGTACCACCGCCGAAACAATGTCATCACCGTCGGGCAAACTGAACGCATGGCGCAACAACGTGCCTTTTGAGTTGTCTTTATCCTGCGGCGTTTCAGCCGAGATAAACACCCCTTGCCACGCTCGCGCTGGCAGGCCGGTAATAAACGTTGCCGCCGGGCTCCAGCCGCTCTCTTCACCGTGGTTGTCGGTAATATGCACCCGCACAAAATAGCGCGTCGAGTGCTGGCAGGCGACGTCGGGCAATTCGATATTACTGGAGCGGTCATCGTGCATTTCGCCGCTGTCAAACAGGCATTGGGCAAAATCTTCTTGCGCCGACAGCTGCAAACGCCAGCTACGCTGCTGTACATCGCGCAAGGAACTGGTGATTATCCAGCCGAAAACCGGCAGCGTTTCGCAGCCCGTCAGCGTGGTTTCATAGTTGAGCGTAATCTTTTCTACTGCCAACATAATTTTTCCCTCAGTGGCTCATATTCAGGCTTTGGCCCGCAAAGTATCGTGCGATGCCTGTCCGTTATCAGGCGTCGCCACCATTTCTGTTTCTGCATTAAATTCATTACGTTGCTTGCCGTGGAAGCACAGCCAGCCGATAACCATGCCTATCGCCACAATCGCCGTCAGCAGGCAATAAAGAACCACCGGCCCCGCGCTCAACAGCACAGGAGTGACGAACGCCAACAAGCCGCAGGTCAGACGGGCGACACCGACAATCACTCCTTGCGCGGTGGCGCGTAGCATGGTGGGGAATGACTCTTGCGCCCACACTTTCATGATGCCTTCGAAGGCAAATCCTGTGCCGATATTGGTAAACAGCAGGCAGCAGAACCAGGAGAGTGGCGAGAAATTAAACAGTACCGGCACGAAATAACCACCGGACATCATCACCGCGCCAAAAATAAAGAATGGAACCCGTTTTGAGGTATCAACGACGCGCATAAACATCAACCCAGACGCCACGCTCACTGGCAGAATCAACAGCCCCCACAGCGAGTGCGTGCTGACCGAAATGCCCACCACATTTACCGCTACATAAGCCCCAAACTGCCCGCCGGTATTGGCCGCCAGATTGGTGAAGGTATAAAAGATACACAGCGAGATAAACGGCCACAGGTATTTGCCTTCGAGCAGATCGCGCCAGCCGGTTTTCTGCGCCCGCACGGTGGCGATGCCACGACGCAGTTCATCCTTTGCCGCCAACCACAGCGGCGACTCAGGGATAGACCAACGCAGGATCATCAGCACAACCGCCACCAGCCCAACGTGCATATACATGATTTGCGCGCCAATCAGCCCCCAGTCGCCGACGATAGCGGAGATCCCCATCGTGGCGCCAATTCCCACCAGCCAGAGTAAATTGGACAAGCCGATAATCTTGCCGCGGTTTTCATCGTTCGCCGCTTCGGAGATAGTCGCCAGTGAGACAGGTAAATCAGCCCCTGTCGCCAGCCCCACCAAGAGTGTGCCCAGCACCAGGAACGGGAAGTTCAAACCAAAGGCCAGCGCCAGCGTGCCGATAAAAATCATCGCCATCGTAATAATAAAAACATTACGACGACCAATACGGTCTCCAAGACGACCGCCACCAAAAGCCCCAGCGGCAATACTCAGCGTTAATAATCCAGATAAAATGCCAATTTGTAGTGCAGTAATACCCATTGTTTTTTGATAAATGACTAAGGCTGTACCACTGGAAACAATAGCCGCCGAATCAATATATGATGCCATTCCAGACACCACCCCAATATACCAGGGGTTAGGTGTTTTATTTTTTGACATAACGATTCCCTTAAATTTACAGACAGTAAGGCGAGAAATAAGCGTATGGCCTACCCCCGTCATGATGGATAGTAGTAATAATTTTTTATTGTTATTAACCTAACAATTAAATCGCTATTAAAACTCGTGAATGAAGTTCACGTTCATGGCTTGGAGGATAATGAAAATACCGTCGATACGATTCAGTCAACCTGATCGCATTCATAAAACCACAACGTGCCGCAATTTCACTGATGGTTTTATCCGTAGTGCGCAGTAATTCTTGAGCTTTTAATACACGATACAACATCTGGAATTTAACCGGAGTATAACCGGTCACTCGCTTAATTAAGCGATACATCGTGCGCCTGGCGACACCGTTATCATCACTCAACACATTCCAGTCCAAATGACGCAAGCTACTGGTCTTGAGCATACGGATCAGGTTGGCTCGCCCTCGCTCATCAGGGCTAAGCGCCTCAGTTTGGCGGTCGCACTGGCAAAGCGTGTTGATGATGTTCAGCAAAGCGACTTCACACAATGAAAAATAGAGCACGTCATAGTTACTCTCGTTACGTGAGATTATCTCCTGGCTCAATACCTCAATACGCGCCAGCGCTCCCTGAGTTAGCGCCAGCGCGGTAGGCTGTAGAAGTTTTTCTTTTATACAATCGAGCAAATTATCAATGTGCTGTAAAAAATGAAAACTGCGCGGGCGACGAATCAATATATTAATAACCGACAGATTATTAGTTGAAACATAACTATGGGTATCGTTAGCGGTCACTAAAAAAAAGTCACCCTGGCAGATAAAACGAACCAGGTCATTAATAATATGAAACCCGCTACCGCTACGGACAATCACCAGTTCATCAAAATCATGCCCGTGCACACCTTCCATTAATTGGTTATTCATCGAAAAAAGACAAAACGCATGTTGCTCTGAATGAAAAAAATCATTCTCACGTAAAATTCGCATATCTCCCCCGCCGCTATTCGAGTAAAAACACTCGGGATATCGATAAATAACCTACTGACATAATATATTGCCTTGCACTGATAACCATTTAACTGCAATTATTATGACAAGTCTATATATCGCACTGTCACTCAGGCGTAACCTGCTGTGACCTCAGCATCATTTCGGCAAATAACCGCCAAGTTATGGCATAAAAAAGAGGATATACGCCGTGCAGATGAACCCACGTCATCCTGGCATTCAACCGGGTACGAATCATAGTGCAGGGCACATTGTGCCGACTGGCGGCCCAATAACCCTGCGGGATCCACAAAAGTGCAGCGCTCGGGATGCAGCGTTCGAACCCGTTCTGGCAACGTCACCGTAAAAATGGATAGTAAATAAAGAGAACGATAGGTATCTGTAGGCCGGATAACGCGCAAACCGTTATCGGTTAGAATGCCCGGCGGCGAGCGCCTGCCGGGCCAGCAAATAAAAACGCTACGGATCAGAACCCGAGGCTATCCAGCAGGTCGTCAACCTGATCCTGACTTGCCACCACGCCAGCTTTTGAGGTGTCAACCTGCGGGCCGTTAAGCAAGCTTTCGTTTTCACGTTTCGGACGAGCGCCCTGCTCTGGAATGTTTTCCAGCAGAACCATCAGCAGCTGACGTTCTATCTCCTGGATAACATCCATCATGCGCTTGATGACCTGACCGGTGAGGTCCTGGAAATCCTGCGCCATCATGATGTCCAGCAGTTGAGCGTTAGTAAAGCTGGTATGCCCTGGCACATCACCCAGGAACTGGCGGGTATCGGTGACCAGTTCACGGGCGTCAGACAGCTCGATCGGATTTTCGAACCATTCATCCCAGCGTTTGGTCAGGTCTTTGGCCCCTTTTTCCATCGCGTCCTGGTGCGGCTGCGAAGCTTCCACACTGTTCAACGCGCGCTCTGCCGCCTGTGCGGTCATCTGCACAACGTAATCGAGACGATCGCGGGCATCGGGAATCGCTTCTGCCGCTTCGGCAATGGCCTGATCCAGCCCCAGTTCACGCAGGCTGTCGCGCAGCATTCGGGTCAAACTGCCGATGCGCGCGATGATGTCCCCGGCTGAATGTTCGTCAGCAGGTTTAATTTGTGGTTGCATCATCATTATCACACCCTCACATGCCCAGTTTCTCAAAGATTTTATTGAGTTTCTCTTCTAGCGTCGCCGCCGTGAACGGTTTCACGACATAACCACTGGCGCCAGCCTGTGCCGCCGCAATGATATTCTCTTTCTTCGCTTCCGCCGTAACCATCAGCACCGGCAGGGCGGACATTCCGCCATCAGCACGAATGGTTTTCAGCAGTTCCAGGCCATCCATGTTCGGCATATTCCAGTCGGAAATGACAAAACCAAATCCCCCAGCCTGCAGCTTATTCAGCGCGTCCACGCCGTCTTCGGCCTCTTCAACATTGTTGAAACCCAGTTCTTTGAGAAGGTTACGCACGATGCGACGCATGGTGGAAAAGTCATCCACAACCAAAAACTTAAGCTCTTTATCCGCCATAAAAAATAAACTCCTGATTCAAATACGTATTGCCTGTCCGGCACTGATTTTCGCCAGCATTTGCTGGCTTACCTGGCTAAGATCGACCACTTCGCTTACGCCACCCATATTGATGGCCTCGCGCGGCATGCCGAACACCACACAACTTGCTTCGTTTTGCGCAATGGTCCAGGCACCCGCCTGGTTCATCGCTAACATTCCGGCGGCGCCATCGTTGCCCATACCCGTCAGGATCACTCCCACAGCATTACGCCCCGCATGTTTTGCCACCGAATGGAACAGCACATCCACTGAAGGTCGATGCCGGTTAACCGGTGGACCATCATGAATTTTGATCTGGTAGTTCGCCCCGCTGCGCGCCAGTTCCATATGCTTGTCACCAGGGGCGATATACGCATGCCCTGGAAGCACGCGCTCCCCGTCCTCAGCCTCTTTCACGGTGATCTGACACAGTTTGTTCAGACGCTCGGCGAATGAGCGGGTAAATCCTGGCGGCATATGCTGGGTAATAAGAATACCGGGACTTGAAAGCGGCAATGGCTGGAGTACATGGCGAATTGCCTCTGTTCCTCCGGTTGAGGCGCCAATCGCCAGCAGTTTTTCAGAACTGAGTAACGGCCCCGCTTTCAAGGTCACCTGTGCCGTCATGGGTTTGTGGGCCGCCAGTTTTGCCCGCGACGCGGTGCGGATCTTCTCAGCGATCATTTCGCTGTAGGCCAACATCCCTTCACGGATCCCCAACTGTGGTTTGGTGACAAAATCAATCGCCCCCAACTCCAGCGCCCGCAGCGTGACCTCAGAACCTTTACCGGTCAGCGAAGAGACCATAACCACTGGCATCGGACGCAGACGCATCAGTTTCTCAAGAAAGTCGAGGCCGTCCATGCGCGGCATTTCCACATCCAGCGTCAGGACGTCGGGATTGAATTTTTTGATTAAATCCCGGGCAACCAACGGATCCGGCGCCGTCGCCACCATTTCCATATCACTGTGGCTGTTAATAATTTCGGTCATGATTTGACGCATCAGTGCAGAATCATCAACCGATAAAACCCTGATTTTACTCATGCTTTATCCTTACCTGGCGCATGCGCATACACCGTCTGTCCACGCAAGCTAAACTCGCGCACGAGGTTGCTAAAGTTTTCTGAATGACCTGCAAACAGCAGCCCATCTGGTTTAAGAAGTGGAACAAAACGGTGCAAAATGTCCTGCTGCGTCGTTTTATCAAAATAGATCATCACGTTACGGCAAAATATGGCATCGAAGGGGCCTGGCACGTTGTACTGCTTATCCAGTAAATTCACGCTGGAAAATTCAACATGCCCCGCCAGTTCCTGCCGAACGCGTACCAGTCCTTCATGCGGTCCGGTGCCACGCATGAAATAACGCTGTAGCTGCTGCGGTGACAGCGTCTTTAGCTCATCAAGGCGGTAGATGCCGCTTCTGGCTTTTTCCAGCACTTCGGTATCAATGTCGCTGGCAAAAACACGCCAGCGGCCCGGAGCCATACCTAAGGTATCGGCGAGCGTAATCGCAATGCTGTACGGCTCTTCTCCGGTTGACGCCGCCGCGCTCCAGACACGGTATTCACCGCTGCGCCGACGAGCATGATCTGACAGCACTGGAAAATGATGCCCTTCGCGAAAAAACGCGGTCAGATTGGTAGTCAGGGAGTTAATAAAAGCCTGCCACTCAGCACTGTTCTGGTTAGCTTCCAGCATGCTGAGATAGCGACCAAAGTCATCCAGTCCCAGGGTTCGCAGACGGCGGACCAGGCGGTTATAAACCATGTCCCGCTTATGGTCGGCCAGCACGATCCCCGCACGCTGGTAGATTAATTGACATATCCGACGAAAATGCGCGTCAGACAGCGCGAGGCGCTGTGTCATCTGTAACAATAATGACGTTTGCCCAGGGGGCAGAGATGATGTCATAGCGCCTTCTCAATCACATTCAGGATACAACGGGCACAACCTGTGGCTGCGCCAATTCTTGTTTTGCTACGGTTTGCTCTTCAAGCTTAAAAAATGCGACACAGGCAGAAAGATTATCGGCCTGCATGGCAAGTTGTCCGGTGGCGGATGCGGCTTCTTCCACCAGCCCGGCGTTTTGCTGCGTCACGGAGTCCATCTGGCTGACGGCCTGCGCCACCTGCTCGATGCCTCTGCGCTGTTCATCAGAAGCAGAAGCAATTTCGCCCATGATGTCGTTAACCCGGGTAACCGAGCTGACAATTTCCGTCATGGTGCGCGCTGCCATATCAACCAACTGCGAGCCCTGATGCACTCGGGTGACAGATTCCTCAATGAGCCCCTTAATTTCTTTCGCCGCCTGTGCGCTACGGCTTGCCAGATTGCGCACTTCGCCCGCAACCACGGCAAAACCACGCCCCTGCTCACCCGCGCGAGCGGCCTCAACCGCAGCATTCAGCGCGAGGATATTGGTCTGAAAGGCAATGCTGTCAATCACGCCGATGATGTCGCCAATTTTCTGCGAGCTCGCGGAAATCTCATGCATTGTGCTGGCGACCCGGGAGGTCTGTTCGCCGCCTTTATGCGCTGTATCTGCCGCACTTTTGGCAATTCCTGACGCCTGGCGCGCGTTATCCGCATTCTGTCCTACGGTTGCGGTCAGTTGTTCCATGCTGGCTGCCGTTTGCGCCAGCGCGGCCGCCTGCTGTTCAGTGCGCGAAGACAAATCGTTATTGCCCATCGCGATTTCTGAAATACCGCTATGCATGGCTGAGCTGCCCTGGCGTACTTCGCTTACCGTTTCACGCAGTGCCTGCTGCATCTTCTTCAGACTGGCAAAAATGGCTGAGATCTCATTGCGCCCATAAACCGCTACCGGCCGGGCCAGATTACCCGCGGCAATGCTGTCGAAATGACTGCCCACGATAGCCAGCGGCTGGACAATCATCTTGCGCGACCAGTACAGCGCACCGCTGGTGAGCAGTGCCGCCAGTACCACCATGGTGGCGAAAATCACCCCCGACATATGGTAATTTCGCTGGCTCTGCTCTCCTGCCGTTTGCAACACGCGATCGATGTTGCTCTGCCACGCATTCACATTTGCATCAAAAGCATCCTGAGCAGCCTGCACCGGCGCGGTCAGAAAATCTGACAACTGATTGTTTTCAAGCCAGGTGGCCTGATGCGCAAGAGCGCTGTGCCATTGGCTGAAGCTTTTCTCCGTTGCGCCAAACAGCGCCTTCCCTTGTGCCGTCGTATCCGATGACGCCATAAAGCGTTTAAACATCAATTCAGACTGCGCCAGGCTATCACGTGCGAGGGTCATCAGCGTGTTGATATCCTCTGGCGGATAGCTCAGGGCGGTCAGCGTCCCTGCCTTATTAAGGGCCGTACTGGCCTGTAATAACACAGCGCGGGTTTGGGCCAGCGCAGCGCGTTGCTGATTACTTCGTTCGACCTGATTCAGGTTCTGAAAACCGTCCCGAAATGCCCAGAAGGACAAGCCATTACTGCCAATCTGCAAAACACCGCAGAGGATTAAAATCAAAAACAGCGTGGTCGAAATTCGAATACGATTAAACATCAACGCTCCCATTGGGCGGCACTGGCCGCGGTTTAACTATCAGTCAAAATGTTTCCCAATTCGTATCTTGTTCATTGTTCTGGCGCGGATAGGATGCGGCCGCCGTTGCAGGTAATCGTGTATCGCGCGGCTTAGCCGACGCCGGACGTGACGCAAGGCGGAAAGTCGACACCGACTGCGTCAGGCGGCTGGCCTGTTCTTCAAGAGCAGCGGCAGCGGCAGCCGATTCCTGTACCAACGAGGCGTTCTGCTGCGTAACGCGATCCATCTCGGATACCGCGAGCGCCACCTGATCAATCCCCCGGCTTTGCTCGTCGGAGGCCGAGGCAATCTCGCCCATAATGTCGGTCACCCGCGTTACGGCATTTACGATGTCGTTCATCGTTTCGCCTGCGCTTTCTACCAATACGGACCCGGTATCCACTCGGGAAACCGAATCCTCAATCAACGCTTTGATCTCTTTCGCTGCCTGCGCACTGCGACTTGCCAGATTACGCACTTCGCCCGCCACCACGGCAAAGCCACGGCCTTGTTCACCGGCACGCGCCGCTTCAACCGCCGCGTTCAGTGCGAGAATGTTGGTCTGGAAAGCAATACCATCAATAACGCTGATGATGTCGGCGATTTTCTTCGAGCTATCGGCGATTTCGTGCATGGTGTTCACCACGCTATCAACCACTTTGCCGCCATGCTGTGCGGTATCGGAGGCGCTTTTCGCCAGTTGCGAGGCCTGACGCGCGTTGTCCGCATTTTGCTTCACGGTTGCGGTCAACTGTTCCATGCTGGCTGCGGTCTCTTCCAGCGCAGAGGCCTGCTGTTCAGTACGAGATGAAAGGTCGGTGTTCCCGCTGGCAATTTCGCTGGTCCCGGAATAAATCGCATCAGAACCTTCACGCACCAGGGTGACGGTTTCCGTCAGCGAGCGCTGCATATGATCAACCGTACTGGCCAGCTCGCCGATTTCATTACGACCGCTGACGGCCAGGGTCGCGGTCAGGTTACCGCTGGCGATTTCCCGAATATGGGCAATGACGCGAGACAGAGGATTAAGCAGGGTATGGCGGATGCCGTACCACACCACCACCAGAATCAGCACCAGCACTACGGCCAGCACGCCAAGCTGCCATTGGGCGAAATGGTAATCCCGCGCACTTTTATCGAATGCCTGAGCGTAAAGCTTTTCGCTAACGCTGGCGTACTTGCCCAGCGCCTCACCGAGCGCGTTTTGCATTCCCTGAGTCGGTTGCGCGAAATAGGCATCCATATTGCCGTTCTCCAGAAACTGAACCAGTTCTGTTAAGGCCGCATGGTACTGCTGATATTTCTCCTCAACGTTGCCGCTGGCTTCTGCCATCTCGGGTAACGGTGTGATGTTTTTAAATTTTGCGTAATGTGTTTCGGCCTGCGCCAACGATGCTTTCGCATTCTTCAGCAGATCGTTTTTCGCGCTGCTTTGCTGGTTGGACGCGTCCATCATCATGCGTGCAGAAGAACGGCTTAAATTGATACGTGTTTGCAGCATCAGATCCCATGTTGAGGTGAGTTCACTTTGCTGCTGTCGAAGATCGTTAGAAATAACAAAACTTTGCTGATTCTGCTGCAATGAAGAAAACAACAGACCACCGGAAACAAGCTGTAGCAGTGCGAAAACCCCCAGCACCATCATCAGCATTGTGACAACGCGGATACGGTTAAACATAAGGCACCTTCCTGAAAACGAGTTATCAACGTTATCGGCAGTCGCTGAGATAACTTTACGTTTGCGAAAAGGAAATCCTGAAGGGACGTGAAGCCTCGCGGAAGGAGGGGAAGACGGGTGTACGGCAACCACAAATCATTCACATAAAAACGTCACAATTATCATGTGAATAACATTCAAATTTATCTGTGGGCGCGGTCATATTGGATGAAATAGTCATTATTTCGTGACCAGGATCACAAATACATATCCTCTGCACCACAACAAAATGGATAAAAAATTAAAAAAAGTTGTATCAGCTGGCGCTTTAATTCAATTTATATGATGAATACTTAGTTACCAATTAATAAATATAAAAAATGAGTAACCGAACAATAAATGTTAAATCCTTACTGAGGGCTTTTTAGTGGCAAATGCAAACAAACTCACGTTGTTTATCGTGATCTTCATGTTGGCGGGGATCCTGTCAGGGGCGGTGATCCACTCTTATGCCGCCCCCGGCGTAGTGTCCGCCTGGGCCGATAATATTACGCTTCTCACCGACATCTTTTTGCGCCTGATTAAAATGGTGATCGCACCTTTAGTATTCAGCACCCTGACCGTCGGTATTATGCGCTTGGGGGAAACGTCCACCATCGGGCGCGTAGGCGGCAAAGCGATGATCTGGTTTATCAGCTCTTCCATACTGTCTATTCTGGTCGGTCTGTTTGTGGTTTCTCTTGAGCAACCCGGCAGCGGGCTGAACCTGGCGATCCCGCTGGAAGCCACTGATACCGGCCTGGCCGTGAGCGGCATGAGCCTGAAAGGTTTCCTGACTCACACCATCCCAACCAGCATAGCCGAGGCGATGGCCAACAATGAGATCCTGCAAATTGTGGTGTTCTCGATGTTCTTCGGTATTGGTGGCGCATCCCTTGGTGAGAAGTTCAATGCCCCGCTGGTTGCCGCGCTGGATGTGGTCTCCCACATTATGCTTAAGGTGACTGGCTACGTGATGTACGTTGCGCCGCTGGCCATTTTCGCCGCCATTTCCTCCATTATCTCCACCCAGGGTTTGGGGATCCTGCTTAACTATGCGTCGTTCATCGGCGGCTACTATGTGGCTATTTTGCTGACCTGCCTGGTTCTGCTGGCGGTCGGTTATGTCATGCTGAAAAAAGAGGTTTTTCGTCTGGTAAGCATGCTGAAAGATCCGGTTCTGGTCGCATTTACTACCAGCAGCTCGGAAGCCGCCTATCCGAAAACGCTGGAGCAATTAACCAAATTTGGTTGCTCGCCCAACATCGTGTCATTTGTATTGCCTATCGGTTATTCATTTAACCTGGTCGGCTCGATGGTTTACTGTTCATTTGCCTCGATGTTTATCGCGCAGTCCTATAACATTCACCTCTCCTTTGCAGAAATCACCGTCCTGATGCTGACGCTGATGCTGGCGTCAAAAGGGATTGCCGGCGTGCCGCGTTCTGCGCTGGTGGTGCTGGCAGCAACCATTCCGAGCTTTAATATTCCGGTTGCCGGGATTCTGCTACTGATGGGTATTGACCACTTCCTGGATATGGGACGTTCAGCAATCAACGTATTAGGTAACGGGATTGCAACGGCGATGCTGGCACAAGATGAGGGTTTACTGGAAGAAGAACCGGAGCTGGTTGAGCGGGAAGCGTAAGGGGAAATCTGCCGGATGTGCTACGCGTATCCGGCCTACAACAGCAATCATTGTAGGCCGGATACGATATGGCGGTTACGCGACGTGACTGGCGGCAATATCCAGCAGCGCCATTTCTTCGCTATTGAGCAGCTTCTCAATGTTAACCAGGATCAGCATCCGGTCACCCAGAGCCCCCAGTCCCGTCAGGTATTCCGTCGACAGCGTTACGGCAAATTCCGGTGCCGGACGGATTTGATCCGTTGTCAGCGACAGCACATCCGAGACGCCATCGACCACAATCCCGACCACCCGCTGGCCCAGATTCAGCACAATCACCACGGTGTTTTCGTTGTAATCCACATCGCTCTGGCTAAACTTCACGCGCAGGTCAACAATCGGCACAATCACACCGCGCAGATTGGTGACACCTTTGATAAACGCAGGCGTGTTAGCAATACGCGTCACCTGATCGTACCCACGGATTTCCTGCACTTTCAGGATATCGATACCGTACTCTTCATCCCCCAGTGTGAACACGAGGAATTCCTGACCTGACGGTTCGCCGGCCAGTTTAGTTACATTACTCATACCGGTCATATTATTCCCTTCTCACTCAATCAGGCGGCTGTGATCGCCACACGTTGTTCGCGGTTTAATCCCTGCAATGCAGAGACATCGACAATCAGCGCGACGCTGCCGTCGCCGAGGATCGTTGCTGCAGAAATACCTGGCACTTTGCGGTAGTTGCTTTCCAGGTTTTTGACGACCACCTGGTGTTGACCAATTAACTGATCGACCAGCAGCGCGTAGCGACGCCCTGCACTTTGCAAAATCACCACAATACCTTGAGTCGCTTCGGTTTTTGCGCCTTCAACCTCAAAGACTTTCCACAGCTCAACCAGCGGTAAATATTCGCCACGCACTTCCAGCACGCGCTCTCCTCCGGCCAGCGGATGGAGATCTTCTTCGCGCGGTTGCAGTGATTCCATAACGGCATTCAGCGGCAGAATAAAGACTTCGTCGGCCACGCGCACGGACATGCCGTCGAGGATCGCCAGCGTCAGCGGCAGCAGAATTCGGATAGTCGTCCCCTGTCCCTGTTTGGACTGGATCTCAACATGGCCCCCCATCTCCTGGATATTTCGCTTCACCACATCCATACCCACGCCGCGGCCAGAGACATCCGTCACCTGTTCAGCGGTCGAGAAGCCCGGGGCGAAGATCAGCATACCGACTTCGTCATCGCTCATGTTTTCGTGGATCGGCATCCCCTGGGAGATAGCTTTGGCGAGGATTCGTTCACGGTTCAGACCGGCGCCATCATCGGTGACTTCAATACAGATATTCCCGCCCTGGTGCTCCGCGGAAAGCGTCAGATTACCGATTGGGCTTTTCCCGGCTTCAAGGCGTTTTTCCGGCAGTTCAATACCGTGATCGAGGCTGTTACGCACCAGGTGCGTCAACGGATCGATGATGCGTTCAATCAGGCTCTTGTCGAGTTCGGTTGAGCTTCCCACCTGTGTCAGTTCGACCTGTTTACCCAGCTTACCGGCCAGGTCGCGCACCAGACGCGGAAAACGGCTGAACACGTACTCCATGGGCATCATACGAATCGACATCACCGACTCTTGCAAGTCGCGGGCGTTACGTTGTAACTGACCCATACTGGTGATGAGATCGCCATGATTGACGGGATCCAGTTCGTTAGAACGTTGTGCCAGCATAGACTGGGTGATGACCAACTCACCGACCAGGTTAATGAGCTGATCGACCTTCTCAACCGCTACGCGGATGCTGGTCGACTCGCTGGCACGGGCGGGTTTGTCGCGTTCCGCGCGTCCGTTTGGCGCTTCGCTGGCGGCGGCTTTCGCCGCTGGCGCAACCGCAACCGGCTGCGGCTTCGCGACAACGGCTACCGTTTCTGCTTCAGCTTCAGCTTCAGCTTCAGCTTCAGTTTCAACGGCTGCGGGCGCTGCGCTGACGGTTTCGAATTCAATCTGATCAGCTTCAATCACAAAGCACAGCACCGCGATGATGTCATCTTCCGCGAGGTTGCCATCAAGCGTTGCTGACAACGTGTCGCTCCCTTTCACCACATCGGTTAAGGTCGCCAGGTTCCCCAGCTCCTCTTCCAGTAAATCCACTTCATTGGCTTTCAGGCGCGTGAGAATAATGCGTTTCTTGCTCTCTTCGCTTGCGGACTCAGGCTGTGCAACCGCCTCTTCCTGCATTGCAGCGCTGTCAACAACGCTCAGTTTTGCGGTGTTGACGACTGCCGGTGCGGTTTCACCTTTCGCTTCGAGCGCTAACTGTCGTAACGCATTACAAATGTACTCAAAGCTGGCGGCATCCGGCTCCTCTGAGTTTTTATAGGCGTCGAGCTGTTCCTGCATAATATCTTTCGTTTCCAAAAACAGGTTGATAATGTCGGCATTGAGCTGCATCTCGCCACGCCGCGCTTCATCCAGCAGGTTTTCCATCAGATGGGTCGTTTCCTGCAAAATGGTAAAGCCGAAGGTGCCCGCCCCGCCTTTTATCGAGTGCGCAGCACGAAAAATTGCATTCAGCTGTTCGGAATCCGGGGCTTCAGGAACCAAATCAAGCAGGTGTTGCTCCATGTCAGCCAACAGTTCGTCAGCTTCATCAAAAAATGTTTGATAAAAATCGCTTATATCCATGCTCACGCTATCACCTCGGATTGGCTGGTGGCGATGTGGGAACGCTTGCCGGCGGGAGTTCCGCTGGCTGTTGTAAGACACTTACCGGCTCATTCTGGCTTTCAGCGTTTTCATGCAAAATGGCCTCTTCCGCCTGCTTATTGAGAACCAGCAGGCTAATACGGCGGTTGATAGCGTCTTCAGGACCGCGATCGCTCAGACGCATCGTGGCGGCCATACCTACCACACGTAATACTTTTCCATCATCCAGACCGCCGCTAACCAGTTCGCGACGCGACGCGTTAGCGCGATCGGCGGACAACTCCCAGTTGCTATACCCTTTTTCACCATTGGCGTAAGGGTAATCATCCGTATGGCCGGAAAGGCTGATTCGATTAGGAATGCCGTTAAGCACTGGCGCTATGGCTCGCAGGATATCGCGCATATACGGTTCCACCTCAGCGCTACCGGTTTTAAACATCGGGCGATTCTGACTGTCGATAATCTGTATCCGCAGCCCTTCCTGAACTAAATCAATTTTCAAATGCGGGCGCAGCGCACGCAGTTTGGGGTCAGATTCAATCAACTGATCGAGATCGCCGCGAAGTTTGCTCAAGCGGCTTTGTTCCATGCGTTTTCTCAGATCATCGATATTCGGCTGCTTGTTCACCTCTCCCTGCTGCTGGGTGTAATCATCCCCGCCGCCTGGAATGGGACTTTGGCTATTCGAAATACGATTTCCCCCGGTTACCGCAGTAGCCAGCGGCGTACGGAAATATTCGGCAATCTGGATCAATTCTTTAGGGCTAGAGATGGAAATGAGCCACATCACCAGAAAGAAGGCCATCATCGCGGTCATAAAATCGGCGTAGGCGATTTTCCACGAACCATGCGCCCCACCACCGTGACCTTTATGCTTGCGTCGCTTTACAACGATAATGGGATGGGCCTGATTTTTCATGCGTCCTCGGTCGTCTGCTGCGCAGTTGGATTTCTCACCGCACGAACATGCTCTTCCAGTTCGATAAACGATGGACGTTCGCTGGAATACAGAGTCTTACGACCAAATTCGACGGCAATTGGCGGCGCGTAACCATTCAGATTGGAGAGCAGAGTTATCTTCACACACTGCATCATTTTGGTGGTTTCAGCGCTTTTCTGGCGCAGAACGCTGGCAAGCGGAGAAATAAATCCATAGGCCAGTAAAATACCGAGGAATGTCCCTACCATGGCATGTGCAATCAGCGAACCCAGTTCAGCCGCCGGACGATCGGCAGAAGCCAGCGCATGGACAACCCCCATGACCGCCGCCACGATCCCGAACGCCGGTAATGAATCCCCCACCATCGCCAGACTGTTGGCCGGGACTTCGGCCTCACTTTCGTGAGTCTCAATCTCTTCATCCATCAGCGCTTCAATTTCAAACGTGTTCATGTTGCCGCTGATGATCAGACGCAGATAATCGACAATGAAATCAAGCATCACGGCATCAGCAAGAATGCGCGGATAGCTGGCGAAAATTTCACTCTCTTTGGGGTTTTCGATATCGCGTTCAAGCGAGAACATGCCCTGCTGACGTGACTTGGCCATCAGGCGATACAACAGCGCCAGCAGATCCATATACATCGCTTTGGTGTATTTTGAACGACGAAAAAGCATCGGGATGGCTTTCATCGTCCCCTTAATGGCTTTCCCGTTATTGCCGACGATGAATGCCCCAATACCCGCGCCACCGATAATCACCAGCTCAGCCGGTTGATAGAGTGCCCCAAGGTGTCCGCCGGTCATCATGTAACCGCCGAAAACTGTACCAATAACAACCAGGTAACCTAATAAGATAAGCACGACATCATCCTTTCGCAATTGACTATGACAGGATGCGCAGTCGGGCAGTTAACTCGAGGTCAGGACAAAAAAAAGCAGCGGTAATCGCTTACCGCTGCTGGAGTGTTTGTCCACACCGTATCAGTTAAACAGCCTGTTCGATCTGTTCATCCAGCAGTTGTGGAATAATATCGGCAGCATTCTGGGAAAGTTTACGTCTTTTTACGGCGCGTGATGGCGGTTGGCATAAACTGCAGGCAAAGCTGCCTGCGGGTTGGTGAGCGTGGGTAATAAAATTCCCACCGCAGCAATTGCATCGGGACAACTCCAGCAATCCGCTGTCGACAAAACGCACCAACGTCTATGCGCGAGTTAACGCCAGCAGTGGCCCTTCTTCTGGCTGCGGGCACTGCTCAAGATATAAACGATACGCTTTGATCACGGCATCCACGCCGCTGCACAAACCAGTTTTGAGCAGGAATTGCCATGCGTTGCAAAACATCGAAGCATGAATGTTTTGTTCCCACGTCATAAACCAGTCGGTGGAGAAAGGCAGCATCCCTTTTGGCGGAGGGCTGCCGCGTAATTCTTTATACAGCTTGATAAGTCGGCCACGGCTTAATTGCGTTTCGCTTTCCAGCATTTGCAAACGGGCGCCCAATGTGATTAATTCCATCGCTAGCTGGATATCACGCGCTTCCTGAACAATGCTTTTTTCGCTCATCATCAAGCCCTTTTCTTGCGCGCTGCTTCATCGATGTCACTTAACAGTCGCGTTGAAAGCATGATACCGGTATGAATTTGCTGAAGATCGTCAACGCGGGAGTCTTGCGTCAGGCGAGTAACGGTCTGGTGATCGTCGAAACGGAAATGACAGACCAGTTGGTTTGTTTCAGCCAGTTTGACCATTTGTGGAAGTGTTAATGTTGCCAACGTGTCCGCCATTTCTTCGCTGATACCAAGGCGAAACATCGCAGATGCTTTGTCCTGAACGATCAAACGCTGTGCAAGCAATAAATATGACAAATTGATGTCATAGATGTGTTTCAGCAACTCGGATGTATGCATTATTTGCATCCATAATAACCAACATTGTTTTCATGCGGTGAAACCGCACCCCGTGATGTCGCCGGGAAGGCCCGGTAAAAAAAAGCAAAAGGTCAAATACATAGCAGCGTGACGGCACTTACGCGTTGTCTAAACATTCCCTTTTCAGAAAGCCGCGCCCCTTACAAGCTCACATCAATTCTTACAAATGTCTAAGATTTTTCCTAATTCGACGCAACTCTACCCGCCGCCCGTTACACATACAACGTAGCTATGCTGCGAATTTGAAGAATATGTGACATAGATCACATAAACCAGCTAAACACTTAACATAAATCCATCAGCACAGCTTTTACTTTGCTTATTTTTTAATCTCAAGTTCGCCATTTCAATTCCTGACATACGAATATTCTTGCAATAAAAGCGAATAGTATTTTGTTCATAAACGTTAATATCACCTTGTGAAATAGCGAGCTTGATCACATATTTAATGTAAAACACTATTTTAATTAAATCCTTTATAAACAATGACTTAAACATTAAGGGTGATTAATTAATACCGGGTAGTGATAACCCGTTAAATGTTAACTTATGTTAATTTTTAATTAACACATTGTTTTCATTAGCGGTGAGTTTTACTTAAGTAAGCTGAACGTATTTACAAGTTATATGACGCAATTATTCTATTTATAAGAATAATTAATGAATAACCATGATGACATTCACACTATCCAGGAAGGAAACGTTGCAGTATGGAGTAAGCCGAGCAATGCTGAGAAACCCTCTCATAATTCTTGAAAAAAGGAGCGAGTTATGAGCTATACACACATTCTTGTGGCCGTTGCCGCCACCCCTGAAAGCCAGCAGTTGTTAGCCAAGGCGGTTTCAATCGCTCGCCCTGTCAACGCTCGTATTAGCCTGATAACCCTGGTCTCAGACCCTGAACTGTATAATCAGTTTGCAGCACCTATGTTGGAGGACCTGCGTGAAGTGATGCAAGAGGAGACTCAGGATTTTATCGACAAGCTCAGCAAAGAGGCACAGTACCCCATTGAGCATACCTTTATTACCTATGGGGCACTGAATGAACATATTCTGGATGTATGCCGTAAACACGCGGTCGATCTGGTCATTTATGGCAACCATAACCACAGCTTCTTTTCGCGCGCGTCCTGCTCAGCAAAAAGCGTGATCGGTGCCAGCCACGTGGATGTTCTGCTGGTTCCACTGGCTGGAGATTGACCTGCGTTTTCTGAGCGTTACGCCAGTTTAGTGCAGGGAGAAACGTTGTCTGGCAATGGCTGTTTACTCTGACGTGGGATGACTTTTTCCAGATCGCAAATGAACCTCGCCTGCCAGTTGTCGATATCGTTTTTAATGATAGTTTCGAGCATCTCAGCGTGGCGGGAGATACGCTCAGCAAGCGGCATCGTCAGAGCCTGGTTTAATGCGCCAGCCACTTCGTCGCGGTCATAAGGATTAACAATAAGCGCGGCAGTTAGCTCATTCGCGGCCCCGGCAAATTGCGATAACACCAGCACGCCGGGGTTGGCGGGATCCTGCGCGGCCACGAATTCTTTCGCAACCAGGTTCATACCATCTCGCAGCGGCGTCACCAGCCCTACATCAGAGTAGCGGAAGATTTTCATCAGCAATTTACGATCAAAGTACTGATTCAGATAATAGAGCGGCGTCCAGCCCAACTGCCCATATTTACCGTTAATCCTCCCCGCTTCAGTCTCCAGTTGGTGCCGAATATCCTGGTAGGCCTGCACCTCTTCACGCGAAGTTGGCGCTATCTGGGTGTAGCGAATTTTACCATGGTGCTGCGGATAGTGTTCCAGCAGAGCCTCATAGGCCTGAAAGCGCTCCGGCAAACCTTTAGAATAATCCAGACGCTCAACGGAGAAGATATTCTGCACATTTTTAAGTTCTGCTTTCAGTTGCGCCAGCTTCGGCGGCAAAGGGCCGGAAGCCTGACGGGCGATCTCATCCGGCTCAATACCGATGGGATAGACCTGGGTACGAAACGCTTTTCCCCATGCGCGGTGGTGCTGCTCGCTCTGAGTGGTTACCTGAGTCTGGGCTGCCAGACAATCCAGAAAAGCCTGACGATCGTTTTCAGTCTGGAAACCGAGTAAATCAAAATCACACATCTGCTCAAGTAGCATCTGATGTGGGGGTAAGGCATTAAAGATTTCCGGCGTCGGAAAAGGGATATGCAGGAAAAAACCGATACGGTTATTCACGCCGCGTTTACGCAGCTCGCTGGCAAACGGCAACAGATGGTAATCATGAACCCAGATTATGTCGTCATCGCTGAGCAGCGGCAGCAGTTTATCTACCAGCAAGGCATTCACCCGCTGATAGCCCTCCCATGCAGGACGCTGAAACTGCACCAAATCGAGGCGATAGTGAAATGCAGGCCATAAAACCGCATTAGAAAACTGGCAGTAATACTCTTCGTAATCCTGTTCACTCAAATTAAACGAAGCCCAGGTAATATTGCCACGCGTGACTTTTTTTAATGGTTTGTCCTCATTACCCGTGTCGCCACTCCAGCCAAACCACAGGCCACCAGCAGCCTTCAACGCGCCCAGCACGCCGACGGCAAGCCCACCTGCGCTCCCTTTGTCATCGGGTGAGGCGATACGATTAGATACTACGACTAAACGACTCATAGCCACCTCTTCTGTTATTCGTTGCTTTCGATTCTTGCTGCGAAGAGTTAATTTGTTCCAGCCAGTGCCAGACATCACTCACGCCATCCAGACGCCATGTCGCCTGCGTCGCTCCATTCCCCACCTTCACGGAAATGCCCCCTGCGCGATTAACCACGCCAAATCCTGTTTCGTCCGTCAGATCGTCACCAAAAAAAACGGGGATCCGTCCGGCAAAAGGTGCTTCCTGCATAAATGCGGCAATTGCGTCGCCTTTGTTCGTCCCCTTTGGTTTTATCTCCACAACGCATTTTCCGTGCTGTAAAGCCAACTGCGGCCATCTGTGCGTGATGCGCTCAGCCAGATTAATTAGCGCCGCTTCATGTTCCGGGGCCTGGCGATAGTGCAGTGCGAACGCCATCCCTTTTGCTTCAAGCGTTGTACCCGGCATCGTCGCCAAGGCGGTACTTAATAGCTCTTCTGCTTCGCGTTCTATTGCCGCAGCCAGGCGCACTATATGAGTTTGACCATTGATGTCACGGCGCTCTGCCCCATGCACTCCGGCGAGCGGAAAACGAAAGGGAGTGGTAAGCGCGTCAAGCTCAACCATCGAGCGCCCTGAAATCAATGCCAGCGCACCCGCATTATGCGTCGCCAACTGATGTAATAACTGCAGGATTGTCTGAGGGACAACGACCTGGTCTGGATAGGGTTTGATCTCAGCCAGCGTCCCATCGAGATCAAAAAAATAAGCACAGCTTGCAGATTGTTCAGGGGGTAAGATCAGTGATGCTGTCACCCGGTTATCCTCCTCATCATGGTCTGTACGCCGCGCGGATCGCGCCGTATATATGATGTATGACGGATATAAGTATAGACAGTGTGACCATGCTCGCCATTTGGAAAAACAATCGCCAGCCGGGTAGCGGCTGGCGATGAGCTAAAGCTAGACTAAAAAGTTGGGGTTAAAATCATCAAACAGTACGCTTCGCTTTTTGCTTGTAACGGTCGAAGATCACCGCCGCCAGCAGGATCAGACCACGTACGACATACTGTGCGAACGGAGAGATGTTCAGCAGGTTCATTGCATTCTCAACCGTTCCCAGAATCAACACCCCGGCTACCACATATGAGATTTTTCCGATGCCGCCTTTAAGCGAAACGCCCCCTAACACGCACGCGGAAATCACGATCAGCTCATAGCCGATTGAGGTCATTGGCTGGCCGCTGGTCATACGTGATGCGAGGATAATCCCGGCGATGGCGGATACCAGCCCGGACAGAATAAAGATAATAATTTTGGTACGAACGACCGGAACCCCAGCCAAACGTGCCGCCTCTTCATTCCCCCCAATGGCCAGCGTGTTACGACCAAACGTGGTTTTATTGAGCAGTAAGCCAAAAACGATGAAACAGACGACCGTGATCCAGATAGGTGCCGGCAGACCAAACCAGTTGGCGTAGCCGAGAGTGAAGAAGCGCTCGTCTTCAATCCCTACCGCCTTACCGTCGGAAATAATGTAGGCCAGACCACGCACAATCTGCATCGTCGCAAGGGTCGTGATTAGGGCGTTAATTTTCAGCCGCGCAATCACGAACCCATTCACCAGACCACATAGAATACCGAGCAGTAGCCCGGCAGCCACGCCAATCCACAGGCTTTCGGTCATATTAATGACCACGGCTGTAGTGACCCCGGCGCAGGCAATCACGGAGGCAACGGACAGGTCGAAGTCACCGGATGCCAGGCAAAACAGCATCCCACACGCGACCATACCCGACATCGATACCGCCAGCCCCAGCCCCTTCATGTTGATGAAAGTGGCAAAGTTAGGCACAAAGAGGGAACAAACCAGGAACAGCGCGGCGAACACGACCAGCATCCCGTATTGATCCCAAATGCGACCAAGATTTAGCGCCGACTTTGCAGCACCTGAACCCGATGTTGAAACGGAAGACATCATTCTCTCCTTATTCAGGCTACAGCCTGGCTAACTTTTGGCATAGCAAGGCTTAACGCCTGGCGCTCATCCGCCTGTTCATGAAGTAACTCACCGGCAATTTCGCCTTCTCTCATCACCACAATACGGTCGGCGACACCGAGCACTTCTGGCAGATCGCTGGAAGCAAACAGCACGGCCACGCCGCGCGCCGCGAGGGCATAAATCACGTTATAAATTTCATGCTTGGCGCCCACATCAATACCGCGTGTAGGTTCGTCCAGCAAAATCACTTTCATCTCTTCCGATAACCAACGGCCGAGAATAGCCTTCTGTTGATTACCGCCGGAGAGGTTCATAATCAGTTGCTCCGCGCCCGGCGTTTTAATATTGAGTGAGCGAATATGGTGATCGGCATTGGTCTCTTCCCAGCCGTTGTTGATCACGCATCCGCCCAGAACATGTTTACGACGGGCACTGATGTTGATGTTGTTACGTACCGAATGGACCGGAATGATCCCTTCAGCCTTGCGATCCTCCGGGCACAGCATCATCCCCGCTTCAATGGCGTGGCTCGGTTTACGGATATCAATAGGCTGTTCATCGATAAACACCTGGCCTGCCGTGATACGCGTGCCGCCAAACAGACCTTTCATTAATTCGCTACGTCCGGCGCCCACCAGTCCAAACAATCCGACAATTTCACCACTGCGCACCGATAAACTGATCGGGGTACGCACGCCAGGGGCTTTGACGTCATGCAAACGCAGGCGCTCTGCACCATAAGGTCTGGATTTCCAGCCATAAATATCACCGAGGTCGCGCCCGACCATCGCCTGCACCAGCGCGTCGTGATCGACCTGCTGCATATCCGTGAACGTTTTGACGTAATGACCATCTTTAAACACGGTGATAGCATCGCTAAGGGCAAAGATCTCCTCCATACGGTGCGAAACGTACAGGATGATGCGCCCTTCGTTGCGTAGCTCACGGATGACGCGAAACAGATTCTCAATCTCGCGCGCTGAAAGGGAGCTGGTCGGTTCATCAAACGCGATAATTTTGGCGTTGCGCGCCAGCGCTTTCGCAATCTCCACCATCTGCCATTGCCCAATGGAGAGGTATTTCAACGGCGTATCGGGATCGATATCCATGCCCAGATGCTTGAGCTGAAGCCCCGCTTCATAGTTCAGCAGCGAGCGGTTCACAATCCCGCCTTTGTGCGGCATCTGTCCTAAATAAATATTCTCGGCAACGGTCATTTCCGGGACGAGATGCAGCTCCTGGTAAATAATGGCAACACCGGCGTTCAGCGCGGCATTGGTGTCCGCAAACGAAGCCTCTTGTCCACGGATCGCCAAAGATCCCGTCGTTGGCGCATAGTTGCCGCTGAGAATTTTTAATAGTGTTGATTTCCCGGCACCATTTTCGCCCATCAGCGCATGCACCTGACCGGCATAGCAGTCGAAACTGATATCCGTGAGCGCTTTAACGCCGGGGAACGTTTTGCCAATGCCGCGAAATGAGAGATACGGGGTAGACTGTTGCATAACGTCTCCGTGAGTCAGATCTTTATGCCGGATGCGGCTTTGCCTTATCCGGCCTACTGAGTACGCAATTCGTAGGCCGGATAAGACGCGTGGCGTCGCATCCGGCATTTGTGTTACTTACCGCCTAAGCCTTTCTTCGCCAGTTCTTCTTTAAAGTTATCGCGGGTAATCAGCACCACATCCGTCACTTCAGTAAACGCCGGTGGCTCTGCACCTTTCGTTACCCAGTTGTAGAGCATCTCACTTGATTTGTAGCCGTGAACGTCCGGGCTTGGCAGGAGTGAACCGTAGAACCCGGTCGCTTCGCCTTTGGAAAGTTCGCTCACGGCATCAACGCCGTTGATGCCGATACCAATCACATTCGGCGCTTTGAAGCCCTGCCCTTCGGTCGCACGTACGCCGCCCAGCACGGTGTTGTCGTTCATGCCAACAATCAGCCAGTGTTTGACTTCAGGGTGCTGAACCAGCATGGAGTTAGCGGCATCGAATGCCCCGGGGATATCATTCGATTTTGTGGGGACCTGGTAGATCTGTTTTTCCGGGAAGCCTGCGGCTTTAAGCGCTTCCATTGAACCCGATGTACGGCGACGCGCGGTATCGAGTTCATTCGCGGTAATGGCCATTACGGCTGTGGATTTCACATCCCAACCGCGCTTTTGCATCTCCTTATACAGCTCCTGGCCCTGGCGCTCACCAATTTTGGTTGCAGCCATCATCACCAGCGGCACGGTATCCATCGGCTTACCTTTGGCGTTAGCAAACTGGTCGTCGACGGCAATGACTTTCATATCGTAGCCACGCGCCTTGGCCATAATGGCAGGCCCGAGTTTGGGGTCCGGCGTACAAATCACAAACCCTTTTGCGCCACTTGCAGCCAGGCTGTCGATGGCGTTAAGGGTCTTCTCACCATCCGGGACGGCAATTTTAATCACCTCAAAGCCAAGGTCTTTACCGGCTTTATCGGCAAATTTCCATTCAGTCTGGAACCACGGTTCTTCCGGTTGTTTGACCAGGAAACCGAGCTTCATGGATTCAGCGATAGCGGATTGTGACATAATGGCAGCCAGACCGATGGCAGCCAGCGCTTTAGTGAATTTGTGCATGGTTAACTCCAGCTTTAACGTTCTTTTATGTAGGGTAAAATCAGACGATTTTTTGTAATTCGGACGTAAAACAAGGCATTACCTTTTAGTGATAAGATCAATGCCAGTGCTGAGAGTAGTTTTAGCGGGAAATTGATTCTCCATAAGAGAGCGGCATCACACCACAGAATTACAGTAATTGCGTACATAAATTCAGCGGGAAATGACATAAAAAAACGCGGTTTTGTCGACGGGAAAAAAGAGGGATAGCAGATTAATCCATAACATCAGCCAACGAATCCTTGTTCCCGAATACCGAAGCATTCGGGAACATGATTACCATCGGTAATAAATGTGGTCAGCGTGATCGCGAACCGGAATGTCATCTCCCAGCAGGCGCGCCGCAAGCGTCAACGCAAAATCGAAAATATGCCCTAATCCTTTGCCGCTAATCAGATTGCCATCTTCAACAACCGGCGCATCGATATATTCCCCTTCCGTGACGTTTTGCCACAGATCTCCTGAGCAAACATAGCGACGTCCCTTCAGCAGACCATTGCCGCCCAACACGCGCGCGGCCGCAGAACATACCGGGCAAATGAGCTTTCCTGCCTGATCATGACGAGATACAAACTGGATGACCGCCTCACTGGCGGCAAGATTAACGCTGCCCTGCGGCCCGCCTGGCAATACGACGGCATCGTAGAGATATGTCTGGCGCGCGGCCAGCGTGCTATCCATCACCATCGGTACGTCATGATAACTCACCACCGCACGTGACTCTGCGCAGGCCAGGGTTTCGACTTCGATATTCAGGCGACGCAGAATATCCAGGGTAACAATCGCCTCCGCCTCTTCAAAACCGGGTGCCAGCAGCACCGCAACCTTCTTCATATGTAACTCCTTGCTTAATCCACATAAACGAAACAATTAATGACGACCAGTGCAGACTGTTAAATTTCTCAATTTGATTAAAACTGATCTGGCGCAAAAAATTAGCCATCAGATAATTTGTACTAATCCATCCCGATCGTGAAATTGCCTTTCAACTTGGGCAGATAATCATCAGATGCCAGACAATACCTTATTGTGGAATTTAATTTTTTGATATGAAACACCATTTCATTATCATAAAAATCATTTAATAACATAAATTTCAACCTCTTACATTCATGTCATCTATATGCCAAAACAGCAGAAGCATGAATACTGTTATGACAATATGTAAAAAAACATAAATACGCAGATTTAAGGATTTTCTTATACCAGGGCAAGCGTTATGCTGAATCTCGATCGGAGCGAATATAATTCGTGATCACTAAAGGACCGGCGGAACGGATTTATTCTGCTAACAGTTTTAATTGTACGTAGAGGTGAAGTGCAGCGGCAGCCCGCTGTACTGGCGTGAGTAACGTACATCCCCCTTTCTGGAAATAAGGATATTGATATGGCTGCAGTTGGAATTGTTCATAAACTCAATACACAAATGAATCTCGAGTTCTACGCCTCGAATCTTTACCTGCATCTCAGCGAATGGTGCTACGAGCATAGCCTGACAGGTACAGCCACGTTTCTACGCACGCAGGCGCAAGGTAACGTGACTCAAATGATGCGTATGTTCAATTTTATGAAAAGTGCCGGGGCTAATCCCATCGTCAAGGCCATGGATGTGCCGGGTGATGAACTGAGTTCCCTTGAAGAATTGTTTCAGAAAACGTTGGATGAATATCAGCAGCGTTCGAGTAAGCTCTCGCGTTTAACCAATGAAGCTGAAGCATTAAACGATGCGTCAACCATTGATTTTCTTCACGATCTGGAAAAAGAGCAGCAGCAGGATGGCGTGCTGTTACAGACGATTCTTGATGAAGTCCGCAGCGCCAAACGCGCGGGGTTGTGCATGGCGCAAACCGATAAGCACTTGCTCAACGTCGTTAACTACCAGCATCACTAATCTTCAGTTTTCATCGCGTTAATGCCGGATAGCGATGCTGCGCACCTTATCCGGTCAACCTCTGATTTTCCCTGGCACGCGCCTCCCATTCTGCGAGGCGCAAAAAAACCTTTCTAAAACCTGAAACAACGGTTTATTTTAGTGGGATTCGTTCTGCGGCGTGAATTTCAACTCGATCAAGGCAACCGCTTTTTGTATTGCGCGCATAGTGACCGGATCGGCCCCTGCAGGATGGCTGGAAAAATCGATGTTTTTCAGTTGGCTGGACATTTTTTCCCGAACTTCTACCGGGGCAATAACATCAAGAACATCCAGAATTTGCTTGATAACCAGCTGACAGGCAACAACGTCCGAGAGCAGTTCCTGATCGGCATTCAATGTTTGGGACATAGTGAGCTCCTTATAGAAAGGTCGTCATAGTACCTATTCAGCGATCGAAACGATAGCCGCGCACACATTACAAATGCGCTGAAAATAAAAAAGATCCAGTCAGTTTCTTTTGAGATGGCAAGCACAACATGAGTGAACAGTTAGCGGTTGAGAACCAACGCGGTCTTTCCCCGGCAGCATTACTTGTTGCCGGGGCTTTCTTTATGGAATTTATTGACGGCACGGTGATTGCCACAGCCCTACCCGACATGGCCAAAAGCTTTGGCGTACAGGCGGTAGACCTGAACATTGGTATCAGCGCCTACTTGATTACCCTCGCGGTGCTTATCCCCGCCAGCGGCTGGATTGCGGATCGCTTCGGCGCCCGAAAAGTGTTTACCCTGGCGCTGGCGATTTTTACTCTCGCTTCGGTTTTATGCGGTTTGTCCGAAAGCCTTGAGAGCTTTGTAGCAATGCGAATTTTACAGGGTGTGGGTGGCGCGCTAATGGTTCCTGTTGGCCGTCTCGCGGTACTGCGCACCACGCCTAAACATCAGTTGATCACCGCCATAGCGACCCTGACCTGGCCCGCGTTAGTCGCGCCTATCATCGGGCCACCGCTTGGAGGATTCATTACCAGCTATGCTAACTGGCGTTGGATCTTCTTTATTAACGTACCGCTAGGAATTTTGGCGATCGCGCTGGCGCTACGTTTTATCCCGGATATTCATGACGACGAGCGCCGTCCATTTGATATAGCGGGTTTTATCGCGACCTCAGTTGCGATGGTTAGCCTGGTGTATGCCATGGAGTTACTGGGAACCCAGCAGCCGCAGGGCTGGCTAACCGCCGGGCTGCTGGCGCTAGGAACCGTGACCTTTCTGTTTGCCCTGCATCATTTTCGTCACACTACCTGGCCGATGATTCGTCTTGATGCCATGAGCGTCCCTACTTTTCGCGTCACCCTGTACGGCGGGTCACTATTTCGTGCCTCTATTAGCGCTGTACCATTTCTGCTGCCGTTAATGTTCCAGGTCGGTTTTGGCATGAACGCTTTTCACGCGGGTTCGCTGGTTCTGGCGGTGTTTGTGGGCAATCTGACGATAAAACCTGCCACCACGCCGTTGATACGCTGGCTGGGCTTTAAGAAACTGCTGTTAATCAACGGTGCGTTAAACGTCCTGGCGCTGTTGGCCTGTGCATTAATTACGCCGCAGACCCCGGTGTGGGTTATTTTGTTGGCGTTGTATCTGGGCGGCGTGTTCCGCTCAATTCAGTTTACCGGCATCAGCACGCTTGCCTTTGCGGACGTCCCCGGGCCACAAATGAGCTACGCCAATACGCTGTTCAGTACGGCAACACAATTAGCGGTAGGCTTGGGCATTTCATTGGCCGCTATCGGGATCCGTATCGGCGATGAGGTGAGTGAATGGCTGGCGTTAGGCAATATTCCGGGGATCAGTTTCCGGCTGGCCTTTGTCGCTATTGCGATTATTTGTCTGGTAGGTATGGTTGATACGCTGCGGCTTGCCCATGATGCTGGAAGCGCGGTATCTAGCAAGAACAAATAGCCCGGCAGGCGAACACCGCCGGGCCAACAGGTTTTAACCAACTATCTCGCGTACAAACGCTTCGATCGCTTTGTCCTGGCAGTTTTCAAAGAAGCACTGCTGGAAGCGCGGACCAGATACGGCGGTTTTTACCAGTTCAGGATCGATAGCGCGCAGAGTGTCCAGATAGTTTTCTTTTACCACCGCCGCTTTCACCTGGTTCAGAATACCCGCGTTACGCACCTGCGGCTCTTTACGCTCTGGTGGATACCCTTCGCCGTTACGACCAGTGAATGCTTTTTCAAACATATAGCGCACATTCAGCTCAGCACCCCAGCCAAAACTTTTGGCGAATGCCAGAGAAAGCGCATTCCCGTTGTTGATCTGAGAGAACAAGAATGCGTCTGCCGGATCGAGACAGTAACCGCACACCACGCCCGGATGAATATTCAGTGACATCATTGCCCCCTGACCCGTACCGCAACCCGTAACCACAAAATCCACGGCTTTGGAATTGAGCAGGATGCTGGCCATAATCCCTAAATGGATGTAGGTCAGATGATGGTCATTTTCGTCGCTCATCCCGACGTTATACACTGGAAAACCTTTCTCATCCGCAACGGCTTTAAGCTCGTTATGAATGATGGCATTTTTGCTTGCCTGGCTGTTTTCCATCATCAATGCAATTTTCATTCTGTAATCTCCTGAATGCGCTGCGGAGGCCCGCTGAAAGTCATAACATTCAGGCCACATTACTATTTTGCAAACTCACTTTCAAATTTAATGAAATTTTGTTTTATAAAATAATGAGGTGCTCACATTTTTTCTGAGACAGCTCAGAATAGCCTCAATAAAATGACGTCGTTGCGATTAATCGCAGGTGATCTTCAGGCTATTCAAGCCATTGATGCGCCACCACATATGCCATGATAGCCTATCTCCGAACTTTCAGAGCGATCACATGAAGACCTTTATCCTTGCCCTTTTGCCGCTCGTGCTGACAGGATGCACTATTACTAAACAGGCGCAGGTCAGCGAAGCCAGTGCCATCACCGGCGTCGTTCGCCTGACCTACAACCAGGCCATGCTACAAACGGCGCGTACCGATGATTACGTGACCCAAGGCACAGCCACCAAAGAGTGTCAGCGCCTGGGTTATGCCAACGCAATGGCGTTTGGTCAGCCGGTATCAACCTGTAGCGTATATGCCGGTTCTCTGTGTTTAAATACCAAAATCACGCTCGCCTGGCAGTGTCACGGCGTTGCGGTATCCCAATCGCCTGCCTTCAATTATTAATATTTTCGACCAGCACATTATTGCTGGTCTTCTGCCTTTTCATTATTTATATTCTCCGCTTAATAGCGTTAATGCGTTTTATTCCCATTCGCATTTTTAATAAATAAATTTATTATTTTACCTTTTGCAAATAATTAAATAACAAATTATAGTGACGCCACGCTAATATATAATAACGTTTGTGGAGCACAACCATGCTGAAAACAGAAATGATCGACCAACTGAATGAGCAAATGAACCTTGAATTATATTCATCTCTGCTCTACCAACAGATGAGCGCGTGGTGCAGCTATCACAGCTTTGAAGGTGCCGCCGCGTTCCTGCGCCGTCACGCCCAGGAAGAGATGACGCATATGCAGCGTCTGTTTGACTACCTGACCGATACCGGCAGCTTGCCGTGTATTAACACCGTTCCTTCCCCCTTTGCTGAATATGCGTCTCTGGACGAACTGTTCCGTGTTACTTACGAACACGAGCAGTTGATCACCCAGAAAATTAATGAGCTGGCACACGCGGCAATGACCCACCAGGATTATCCGACGTTTAATTTCCTGCAATGGTATGTTGCCGAGCAGCATGAAGAAGAAAAATTATTTAAATCTGTCATTGATAAGTTATCGCTGGCAGGGAAAAGTGGCGAAGGTCTTTATTTCATCGATAAAGAACTGGCTACGCTTGATACACAGAATTAATGTTGTGGGGTAATGAAGGCAACCCGCCATCATTACCCGCTAAAATCAGTGACGGCAGATCTTGCTTTCGTGCGTAGAGAAGCCGTCTTCTTTTGCAATAAACTTTCCCTTCGCCGCTAAAAACGCCACCAGCTCAGCTGCCGACATATCCGCCGCAGAACAGGTGTGAAAACGAGCCTGCTCGCCAAACCGTGCCGTAATCGCCGCTTCAAGGCTGGCATGTGAATACTGCTCGCCAGATTCAATCATCATGTTGAGCACTTCGTGACCGTGAATAGATTCCATACTACCTCCTCAATAAAGTCCGTAGCCTAATGTGAACGGCACGGCCTTGCTTTGCGCTAACGCAGGTTTACCCGCAGATAAATATCATTTGTGATACATCTTAATACGCCAAACATCGTAAAGATTAATGTACATTCATTGTAACGGTGATTTGACGAAAATAGCGTTTTGCCTTAACCTGCGCCGCAGATATAACCGTTGATTATCTCTGGGACAGAGGAAAGCGTGAAAAACAGAACCCTGGGTAGTATTTTTATCGTGGCGGGAACCACGATTGGTGCCGGTATGTTGGCAATGCCGCTGGCCGCGGCAGGCGTGGGGTTTAGCGTCACGCTGGTATTGTTAGTGAGTCTTTGGGCGCTAATGTGCTACACCGCGCTGTTGCTGCTTGAAGTGTATCAACACGTACCGGCAGACACCGGGTTGGGTACGCTGGCAAAACGTTATCTTGGTCGTTACGGACAATGGGTAACGGGCTTTAGCATGATGTTTTTAATGTACGCGCTGACGGCGGCGTATATCAGTGGCGCTGGTGAGTTGCTGGCTTCCAGCATCAGCGACTGGACCGGGACAACGCTCTCCCTGACAACAGGCGTACTGCTGTTCACCTTTGTTGCCGGTGGCGTGGTTTGCGTTGGCACATCTTTGGTCGATCTGTTCAACCGTCTGTTGTTCAGTGCCAAGATAATCTTCCTGGTGGTGATGCTGGCCCTGTTAATGCCGCATATCCATAAAGTAAACCTGCTTACGTTACCGCTTCAGCAGGGGCTGGCACTGTCTGCAATCCCGGTTATCTTCACTTCGTTCGGTTTTCACGGCAGCGTCCCCAGTATCGTCAGCTATATGAACGGTAACATCCGTAAACTGCGTTGGGTGTTTATCACCGGTAGCGCCATTCCGCTAGTCGCCTATATCTTCTGGCAACTGGCCACGCTTGGCAGTATTAACTCCTCAACGTTCATGGGGCTGTTAGCCAACCACGCTGGTTTAAACGGTTTATTACAAGCATTACGTGAAGTCGTGGCTTCGCCGCACGTCGAACTGGCGGTGCATCTGTTTGCCGACCTTGCGCTGGCAACCTCTTTCCTCGGCGTCGCATTGGGATTATTTGACTACCTGGCCGACCTCTTCCAGCGCCGCAATACCGTAGCAGGAAGAATGCAAACCGGCGTGGTGACCTTCCTGCCGCCGCTGGCATTCGCGCTGTTCTATCCGCGTGGTTTCGTCATGGCCCTGGGGTATGCGGGCGTTGCCCTGGCGGTGCTGGCGCTGCTCATTCCCTCGATGCTGGCATGGCAGAGCAGAAAACAGAATCCACAGGCTAAATATCGCGTGGCAGGGGGTGCTCCGGCGCTGGCGCTGGTATTTTTGTGCGGCATTGTGGTGATAGCCGTACAGTTTTCTATTGCAGCAGGATTACTACCGGAAGTGGGTTAAAACAAAAGGGGCTTAACGCCCCTTTTTCTTAATGCAAACAGCACTGCTTATATTTTTTGCCGCTACCGCACGGACAAGGGTCATTGCGCCCTACCTTGGCATCCACTTTGACCGGTACTTTAATCGGCGTTTCCTGAGGATGCGCCATCCAGTAAGCATGCAGATCCAGCGCCGCCAGGCGGATGGCATCCACGCTCTCTTCGAACGCTTCTGGCGTCATTTTCTCAACGACCGCAAAGTTTTCTTCCGTACCGTGCAGCGCAATAGCCTCGAGCGCTGGTTTTAACGAGTCTGGTAACGCGGACCAGTCCGACAGCGCGACGCCGCGCATATAACCAAAACACCACTCTTCAACGATGGTCAGTTCATGCTCGTCAATTTCACGCAAACCAAACAGCGGCTCAAACTGCTCAGGATATTCATCCAGGCGATCGGCCGTATCCGCCATATGTTGAAACGCCAGGTTCATGAAACGCGTCATTTCTTTTTCGGAGGACCAGCGAGGAACATACTGCGCGCCGCCCCAAATAGCGACCAGCCACTGCTCCGGTTCAATTTCATACGGTGAACTCAGTACCGCCGTCAGTAAACCATCCAGTTCTGACACATCCAGAATAGCCTTATCTGTATTGTACTTAGTCAGTACATCATCCAGCCATTCCAGTTCGCTCTCGTTTAATGGTCCCGTTTTCATAACGCTTTTCCTTAGTCAAAAAATCTTGCCTGTGATCATCCTACATGGCTGGAGGGATAACAGATATAAATGGGCATTTGCGGCTTACAGCAGCCGCCTGTTCAGGTTAACAGGAAAAGAGGGGAATTCCGGTAGTTAACGCACAAAAGAGAACACTAAGCCGCCGGGCATCATACCGGGAAAACACAATAAAACCACCCGCAGGTGGTTTACTGTTGTTCAATACGGTTGAGCGTTGCGGTATAGCCCGTTTTCGCTACTGCGTTAAGTAGAGTATCGGTTGGGAAACCTTCTGGCACGATGGCTTCTGCCTGCCGGGTTTTGAGAGAGGATTTTGCTTTAATCACGCCGTCAGTTTCACGTAGCGCCTGATTGACCGAAATAACGCATAACGAGCAGGTCATATTTTGTATATCCAGCACCACTTTTTGATTGGCCGCCTGAGCCCACAGCGGCAACAGCAAGCATGCAACTAACGCGAAGATCTTCATTCAAATACCTCATAAAACCAGGCAACAAGCGTTGGGTAAAATAGCACCGGCAAAATCAATGCCAGCGCGCACCAGTAGAAAACGCGCGCTTGCTTCAGAGTTAACCACCCGGAGCACCACAATCGTTTGGAAAAATAGAGCCGCCAGAAGACACGCAGTAATAATCCCAGGGACAGCAGTACCAGAGGAGTTCGCAAAAACTCAAACCGGGTGAAAACGGCGAAGCTCGCCGCCGAAATACCAAACAGCAGGTAAAGTAGCGGTCCAACACAGCATAAGCCAGCGGTGACGGCGGCCGCAGCAGCCGTCAACAGGGTAATCCCCGCACCTTTAGCGTTGTTCTGTGGCGACATAGCTGTAGGAGAACGCTTTAGGATCATAAAAATTGATCGGGTCGCCATCGACTTCAGCGTAAGGATAACCAAAGTTATTCATGGCCCCCTGCTCCGTTGCCGGATACAACTCGAAATCACGCCCGTAGTTGAATCCAACCCAGTTCATTTCCCAGTTACCAAACAGGTAAGCGTTAACCGCCTGGACATCGGCATCCTGATGCGTTTTTTTCTCTGCCAGACGCATTTTGGTCACGTCAGCAGGATCGCACGGTAACCAACCGTAACCTGCCAGATAGAACTCAGCACGGCAGTGTTGACCGCCGCTCACATTGGCAACGCCTGCACTGTCGGCTGTGCCAAAAGCACTTTTCGAGTAACGTTCGAGCTTATTGGCCTTGCCCAGACGGATGCCAAACAGTTCGCGCGCCGGAATACCGCTGGCCCGCGCCAGAGCAACAAAAACGGAGCTCATGTCGGTGCATTTTCCTTTGAGCTTACCGCTTTTTAATATCTCCGCCACATCCCCCGTGCCGCAGCCAATAACGTCGTTGTCACGCTCCATATGGCTGCTGACCCATTCGTAAATCAGGCGCGCTTTTTTCAGCGGATCCTGCTCATTACCGGTGATTTTACGCGCGGTTTCCAGGACCAATCCATCAACTGGGGTATGTGCCGTCGGCAACAGATACGGTTTTACATCCAGCGGATAAATAATCTGCTCAGGTGCCTGCCAGTTTTTCAGCGCGTCCTGCTTCAGCGGTTCCCAGTCGGCGGTTTCAATGTCGATATCAACGTTAACCAACAATTCACCCTGCGAGTCAGCCCAGGTGGCAAACAGTGTTTTCGCGCCGTAGGTATTATTGGTGGTGACGTACGCCTGCTTATAGTTTCCGCTAAAGGCAAGCGCTGTCATTTGTTGAAACGCGGTATCCACCGGTAGCGGGATCCACAGTTTCACCACGCCGCTCGATCCCTTAGGAGGATTAAGTTTATACGTTTGAGATAAGACAAAGCGTCGACGAGCTATTGGCGCAACGGATGGCTCAGCGGCACGTACCGTCTGGCTAATGACTGCAGGGCCGACTAATCCGGCGGCGGAAAGGAGAACGCTATTTTTGAGAAACTGACGACGTTGCATTGCTGTCTGTCCAGATTGTAAGAGTTGAGCTACGGCTAAAGGGGAAACCGTACGCGATCATCACAGCAGACAGAGGCTGGCATAAAAAGGCGAGTCGATGGAGATTATTCATCAATAACAGACCTGTTAACTGTGAATGAAGTGAGAAACTGCAAGGTCGCTATTAAGCCATTTACAGCCAAAAAAGTACAGCAGCGGAGATACGTTCAGACTATATACACAGTCGTTGCCAGTTTGCGGGCTAACCCTCTTGCCCCCTCGCGCATGACCGTATTGTGATTCCAGCGAAATACAGGTGCTGCAAGCGGGGCGAGATAATTCATCCAGCGGATCGTGGTACGCACATTCCAGTCATATCTGACAATAGTCGCTGTACCATTGGCAGTAAAAGACCATACCCCTCGCCCTTCCACCGCGCCGCTGGCTTGTCCTTCGAGCAATGTGCAAGGCCGTATTTTCAACACATTGATATCAAAGGTTAAGCGATAAGGAAGCGCCCCTTTCCAGGTATAACGATGCAACGCCCCAATACCCCGTAAATCCCCTTTCCTTATCTCAACGATGCGTTCCAGACTTCCCCACCATTCAGGCCACCTGTCCGGATGGGAAAAAACATCCCATACCTCCTGAATTGAAGCCTCAACCCGCCAGACTGTGGAAAACTGATAGTCAGCCATAGTGCAGGCTCCCTCAAGGCGTGAAAAAATTGACGGGGAAACGGGTGTTAATAACCATAGCATCCAGAAGAACAGTTTCTAATCGCTGCCCATCTGGCGCATAGCTGATCACTTTGGCAGGGAGTCCATGATAGTTATCCAGCCAGATGTCGTAGCGGTGAACGCAACTCGCGGAGAAAATGAGACGCGCATAACCGCCCCCTGTATCGGTACTATCTGCAAACTGGAGTCATCAGCTGTCGACTGTTTTTATTATAGTTCTTAATTGCGCGGCACTCCTCTCCCGGCCCCTCAGACTCCGTACAGACAACAGGCTTAAATTGTTCATTTTCTATTCAGATGAGATGAAGGTATAAGACTATACTTTAATAGCCATACTTTTAATGGGTATTAATCATGAAACTGCCATCGGTATTGTCATGCGCCGTCCTCGTATTGCTGCTGGCGTCATCGTCCGCCGCAGCCAGCGCGTTACAAAACCAGGCCGCAAGAGAGCAAGAGTTAAGCGCGGCACTTCTTGCAGGAAATGGCGTCATCATCATTGGCGGGACGGATGATTTCGCTTTCACATTCAGGGCACGTAACCGAATCCACAGACATTTGGCGATTCAGGATGGCATAGGCGATCCCATCATGATGAATGGTTTTCAGGACCACAACTATAATCCCGCCCGGGATGGCTTTATCAACAACCCAGCCCGGGGAAGGTTTATGTTTAATGCACCGATTCGTCGATAGATTGATTGGCAATGGGGAGTGTGTAGCGGGCGGCTTAACGTATCTGGCTGGCTTACTTGACGCAAAATATCTATGGTTCGTCAAAAGCCGGCACAAAAAAACCACCCGTAGGTGGTTTCGCGACACTGCTTATTGCTTTGATTGTTCTATGAGGGTTATCAGCCAAGAGCAGACCCCGGTATGAAGTTAAACAGGCTCCCGATAATATTAAGCGGAAAGATTACTTAACCCGCTTCCCTGTTTCGTCAATGACCTTTTCGCCATCCTCTTTGGTAAAAGAGCCTTTCTGACCTTCAGGTAAAATATCCAGCACAATTTCTGAGGGACGACAAAGACGCGTGCCAAGCGGCGTCACTACAATCGGCCGATTAATCAGGATCGGATGCTGAATCATAAAATCGATCAACTGCTCATCAGAAAACTTATCTTCATCAAGACCCAGCTGCTCATAAGGTTCAACGTTCTTACGCAGCAATGCGCGTACTGAAATGCCCATATCTGAAATCAGTTTGGTCAGTTCATCACGAGTCGGGGGCGTATCGAGATAATAAATAATAGTTGGTTCGTTACCGCTGTTACGGATCATTTCCAACGTGTTACGTGAGGTGCCACAGGCCGGGTTGTGATAGATGGTAATGTTGCTCATATCAGTATCTCATTACAAAGTGACAGAGAGCCGCCACGCCAGCGCGGCCAGAGTGACGAACAGCACGGGCAGAGTCATGATAATGCCAGTGCGGAAGTAATATCCCCAGGTGATGGTCATATTTTTCTGTGCCAACACATGAAGCCACAGCAGAGTTGCCAGACTGCCTATCGGGGTGATTTTAGGACCTAAATCGCAGCCAATCACATTGGCATAAATCATCGCCTCTTTGACGACGCCGGTCGCAGCACTCCCGTCAATGGACAATGCGCCAATCAGCACCGTCGGCATATTGTTCATCACAGACGACAGGAAGGCAGTCAGGAAGCCGGTACCGAACGTGGCAGCCCATAAACCTTTGTCTGCCAGCATATTGAGTACAGCAGAAAGATACTCGGTGAGTCCTGCATTACGCAGGCCGTAGACGACCATATACATACCCAGCGAGAAAATCACGATCTGCCAGGGCGCCCCGCGCAGCACTTTCCCGGTATTAATGGCGTGGCCACGCTTGGCTACTACGAACAGCACCGCAGCCCCAACTGCTGCTATCGCGCTTACAGGGATCCCCAGCGGCTCCAGAACAAAGAAACCGACCAGCAGGAACAGCAGAACAATCCAGCCCGCCCTGAACGTCGCCGGATCTTTAATCGCACTGGCAGGCATCTTGAGCAGTGAAACATCATAACTGGCTGGGATGTCACGGCGGAAGAAGAGATGGAGCATGACCAGCGTGGCAGCAATGGCCGCCAGGTTCACAGGGACCATCACGGAGGCATACTGTGTAAAGCCCAGGCCGAAGAAATCCGCCGAGACAATATTGACCAGGTTAGAGACAATCAGCGGCAGGCTGGCAGTATCTGCGATAAATCCTGCAGCCATGACAAAGGCCAGCGTCGTCGCCTGGCTGAACCCCAGGGCGAGCAGCATCGCAATCACAATCGGCGTCAGTATCAGTGCAGCACCGTCGTTAGCAAACAGCGCAGCAACAGCAGCGCCAAGCAGTATTATCCAGGTAAACAGCAGGCGACCACGCCCGTTACCCCAGCGGGAGACATGCAGCGCGGCCCATTCAAAGAAACCGGACTCATCGAGCAGCAGGCTGATGATAATCACCGCGATGAATGCCGCTGTTGCGTTCCAGACGATATTCCAGACTACGGGAATATCATCAATGTGGATGACCCCCGTCCCCAGTGCCAGTAAGGCTCCGATACTTGCGCTCCAGCCAATGCTGAGACCTCTGGGCTGCCAGATGACCAGGACCAGCGTCAGTATAAAAATACTCCCTGCCAAAAGCATTTTAGATTCCTTTATATATGAATATGTGAATATGTGAATATGAAAAATTCTCTCAACAGGATGTGCAGGCTGATTTTTTCAGCCATTCACCCACATCTTTCCTCAGACACTGCCAGGACGTCGTGATCGTCTCAGCGGCCCACGCTGGCATGTGGGGAGACAGACGGTAGTGAATCCATTTGCCTTCCCGGCGGTCAAGCACCAGCTCTGCTTCACGCAGAATAGCCATGTGGCGAGAAATTTTAGGCTGTGATTCAGAGGTCGCCGCGCATATATCGCACACGCACAGTTCGCCGGATTCCCGGAGAAGCATAACAATGGCGAGACGGGTTTCATCCGACAGGATTTTAAAAAGCTGAACTGGCTGTAGCATTTTTTACTCCGTTCCCTTTAGAATACATATATGATAAATCATATGTGTTTATTTTGAAATCACAGAACTTCCCGAAGGAGTAAAAAATGGAACACTTTCCTGCACTGAATGCTGATTGCTTCGATCAGCAGATTGCTGAACGCCTGCAGCTCCAGGAGCCGCCACGCATACTGATCCTGTATGGCTCGGTAAGAGAGCGTTCTTACAGTCGCTTTGCCGCAGAAGAAGCGGGACGCCTGCTGACGGCAATGGGGGCGGAAGTAAGACTGTTTAATCCCTCAGGTTTACCCCTGCCGGATGATGCCCCAGATACGCACCCAAAAGTCACCGAGCTGCGCGAGCTGGTCAGATGGTGTGATGGGATGGTGTGGAGTTCCCCAGAGCGGCATGGGGCAATGAGTGCGGTGATGAAGGCACAGATCGACTGGATCCCCTTAAGCGAAGGGGCCGTTCGCCCTTCACAGGGAAAAACACTGGCGGTGATGCAGGTCTGCGGCGGGTCGCAGTCTTTTAACGCCGTGAACCAGATGCGTATCCTTGGGCGCTGGATGAGGATGTTCACGATCCCTAACCAGTCCTCAGTAGCCAAAGCCTGGCAAGAATTCGATGAGAGCGGGCGAATGAAACCTTCGTCCTGGTATGATCGTATCGTCGATGTCGCCGAGGAGTTGTTTAAAATCACGCTGCTGCTCAAGGGGCAAACCGATTACCTTGCCGATCGCTACAGTGAACGAAAAGAGAGTCATCAGGAGCTTTCATCCCGCGTCAATCAGGCGAAAATATAACGTCCTTTCTTTCTGAGCTCAAACTCAAAAACGTCCGCTTTTTGCTGTGCGTTCAATGCTGGATGCAACAATGTTAATTCTTTGCTGGCTGTGAACCGATAAGCCAGCTCCTTTTGGAAAATACTGTCTGAGCAATCTTTTCGTATTTTCATTAGAACCACGCAGCCAGGGAGATTGAGGATTACAGAAATAAATTTGGGAAGCCGCCCTTATCATCAGGCTCTTTGCGATACCTTTTCTTTATATTTACATATCCAAAACATCATAAAGTTAAGATTTTTTGGACAAATTAGGGTATGGTTGAAGTTCATCCACTCAAGGAAAAGCCTATGTCAGAACGTAAAGACTCTAAATCACGCCGCAACTATCTTGTCAAATGCACCTGTCCAAACTGTACCCAACAATCTGAACACAGTTTTTCAAGAGTTCAAAAAGGTTCTCTTTTAATCTGTCCTCATTGCAATAAAGTATTCCAGACAAACCAAAAAGAAGCAGCCTGAATCCGTTTTAGACCCTATTTCTGGAACAGAATCACCACATCTGTATTTTAAGATTTATCAAGCTACAGATAATAGAAAACCCGCTGGCTGCGGGTTTAGTATTTTCATATTTAAAAATAAAAAATATGGTGATATCTGGGAAAAGCTATCTTCTTGCGTATGTTGTCGTGCAAAGCAAGTGGTTAGACTTTTCGTGCAGCGAACCTACACGTACTCACAATGGTCAGCATACTTTCTCATGCAAAAGAGAGATGAAATATGCTGACCGTTGCCCTGAATGCCGGATCAGTAACATTTCATCTCTACTGACCCAACAATACATCCATTGCTTCTGTCAGTATGTCTACTCAGGCTTTAGCCTTCTTCGTTATCGCATACAGACAATAAAGGATTTACTCTGTAATAACTACATTGCCAGCAACCGGACCTTTAGTACCATTCTCAATGGAGTATGAGACTTTTTGCCCTTCAAACAAGGTGCGGAAATTATCGCTCTGGATAGCAGAAAAATGTACAAATAAATCTTTACTACCGTCAACAGGAGAAATAAAACCGAATCCCTTATCGGCATTAAACCATTTTACTAAACCATTCATCTTTTTTGACATTTTGTATTCCTTAATTTGGCCTTCCGGCGAACATGGTTTTATTACAGAAACTACTTAGTGCTTAGTGGGGAGACTCAAAGAAGGGATAAATATAAAACACCTGAAATGAGAACTGCTTTAGTAAACTACTTTGTATTTTGTCTGTTCTTCAAACCGACGCGACCATTAACGCACGGGCGTATATAATAATCAATGTTTATTTTAGCTATCCAGATCTCACGATAGCTGAAAAATATTTCTGGCATTATCCAGGGGTATGTGTATAGTGCAACACGTTATTAGCTTTAAGGAATTTTTTTGTCTCGTAAAATGACAGGAATTGTCAAAGCCTTTGACTGCAAGAGCGGTAAAGGCCTTATCTCCCCCTCCGATGGTCGCAAAGATGTACAGCTTCACATTTCAGCCTTAAGTCTCCGTGACTCAGAAGTACTCATCCCCGGATTACGCGTTGAGTTTTGTCGAATAAATGGTCTTCGAGGCCCCTCGGCTGCGAACGTTTATCTCTCATGACCTGTAGCCGCCCCTCCTGACTTCTGGAATCATAAAAGAGAATTTCAAAACAGGGAGAGTTTCATATGTATCAGAAAATCTATCTCAACGACTGGCTGACGGGCCTTAAGAGCTCATGCTGCACGCTGATAGTAACTCTGCTTGTTTTCATCTAACCTGTTAGTTCACCGCATACTGATGGTGCAAATAGACCGGTAAGAGTTGCAATAGCGTTGGCGTATCTATGTTACGCCCGTCAGGGTGATATGCTTGCGTTACACCCCAAATGCCTGTGATGCACAAAGGATGAAAGCCAGGGGATTTCTGATCTTGAAGGTTCGCTGAGCGAGAAGCGAGAAATTTCAGGCACAAAAAAACCACCCGTAGGTGGTTTCACGACACTGCTTATTGCTTTGATTATTCTGTTCTTTCCCATGGTACCCGGAGTGGGACTTGAACCCACACAGCGCGAACGCCGAGGGATTTTAAATTCTACGTAGGATCAATGAGTTACATAGCAGTGCATTGCGAAACTTTGCTGACGTTGAATGGTCGTCTTTGCAACCACTGGCAGAAAATGGATAGCCGTAGATTGCGTTGAGCACAGAAACAGCACAGGGTAATCGTCTACCTGGTCCTGTAAAGGAGGTTGTTGCCACACAAGCTAAAGCGCTTGACCTGCCCCCAGTATTCGGTACAACTGTCAGTTAGTAATATCTGTTCTGTGAACCGCTCTCTGAATGTGATCCATTCATAATCAGCGCTACCTTTAGAGGTTGAATACCCAGCCCCTGGTAAACATAACGTTCCAGGGGGTACTTTGCGATGAAGGATATTTTTACAGCGTAAATTCGTTTCCGGGTCCAGTGCCCAGGTTATTTACTATATAAGCATCTATTCTCTGATCATTAAATCGCCAGCAGTCAATGGCAAGATCCATCAGCAGGCGTTGCCTTGATGTGATGTTTTCCGCGGACCAGTCTTGATATTCATATCCATATTTCAGCTTAAAGCGATTTAATGCAGTGTTATCACCAATTGAGTACTGGGAGTGGAGTAATCGAGTCATGATGATTTCAGAGTTTAAATATTCTGTTTGTTTTTTCAAAAACCAGTCTTCACTCAAATCATTGCAGTTATTGACGGACTGGTTAATTGTACCCTCTAATAATGTTACATTACCAATCTTGTAGAGATAACTTGTTCGATTTGCATCAGAGAACTCCCCGTTTTCAGGGGCGTTTCGTACCGTCTGAGGAAGAATATGCTCAATTTGCATCTGCTGAATAGCCTGCTGGCTCTTTTCCGGAAAACCGCAAAGATGGCGGATATGATTCTCTAATCTACCCAATACATAACGTTGGCGATACTGAGGCGTAAAATTATAGTCATTAATAATTGAGAATCGTTCTTTAAATTCATCTAAACGCTCCACAACAAAAGGTATAAGTGTTGCTGAAACAACATTTGCAACCTCTGCTTTCGTTTTCACATCCCGAAGCTTTACAGCCCATTGAGTAAAGCGTTGCTCATATGTCTTCGATTGAATAGCCATTGTATTTGTAAAGAATAAAAAGCTCTCAAGTTGAGCACCTAAGAAATCCATTACATCATCAGAACAACTAATGTCCAATGCCATTAGTAAAACCAAATGCTGACGTGAGCGATATTTATTAATATATCCAATGTTACTTACGTTTGGAAAACGGATATTTTCACGCCAGTAGGCTGCTTCATTTGTTGCATTGACCAGGTTAGCGTATCGTTCTGATAATTTTTCCAATTCTTTGACGAGGACCATAGGGCGTGTCTTATACTGCAACGACAGTTCCCCCTCAGCTGAAATGATCCATTTATATATATCATCTTCACGCAAAATCCCGTGATGATATCGTGCCATCAGAAAGTAACGTAAAAAACGAAGCGGGTTATCACTTTCGCCGCAAGACTCAAGGTTATTAGTGATGGATTTCCATGTTGTCTTTATTGCCGAAAACTGTTCTTCTTTTATCTGACTGAAAATCAAATTTTTAACAAGATCCATAGCATTAAGGCTGGCACCACGCTGATTGATCGTTTCGAAGATCTTTAATGCGCTACTTAAGTTCTCTGATTCAATGACAACCAGCTCAACTTTTGTTAAAAAAAAGCGAGCGAAGGAGATTAATCCATTCAAGCTATCTTGCAATTGGTATTTAAGATAATCACGAATGTGATCATACGCGTCAGCCATTTTTTTTTACTGAAGCTGTTTCCGCAAAGGTATTGGTTTGCCCTTCAATTAACCGCGAAATAAATCCTCGACTTTCTTCATATTGAAGATCTAGTCTAATTAGATTTTCCTCACTATTAATATCATAACTAGAGAGCCATTCCTCAATAGTTTTCAGATATTCCAGCCCTTTTTTGTCAAGTGTATCCAATCTATCTTTTAATAGATCCCGTAAGGCACACATAGTGATGACAATAGTGGTCAACCGCTGCTGTCCGTCAATAACATCATGCTTTTCCCCATTCTTTACGATAATAACAGAACCGAGAAAATAACCATTTTGATCTTTCTGCTCTGGTTGGTATTCATTGTCTAAATCCATGATAAACTGTTCAACCTGATCATCAACCTTCCATACATACTCACGTTGATAATCGGGAACTAAAAAATAATAATCGCTTAATTTTGATATATTTTTTACATCGGCTTCTATTTTCATTTTATATCCTTACATAGCTGGATGAACACCACAGATCATACTGATCCCAGATCCAATTCACAAACGAACAGGAGAGTAGACCCCTTCTACATTACAGCTATCTCCGTCATCAAAAATCAACTCTCCTGCACTATAACCATCCATGGATAAAATAGCCTTTTCATTGAGAGCCAGACTAAGGCACATTGATGTTTTTATCATATTATCTGTACCATAAACCTCATACCAGTTATCTTCTTTTTTAGAAACCTCTACCTCATACTTTCCTGAGTCAATATTAACCATGCTAAATACATTATCTACATCACATGAATCCTTGCTATCTGTAAAAATTATTTTTTTATCATAGCCATCAACCCTGAGATATGCGTCTTCAGAATAAGCATAAACATAACAATATTTAGTATTAACAAAAGAATCCTTCCCAGTAATTTGATATAAATTACTATCTTTTCTTGTGACATTTATTTCCCACGTATTGGCATGAACATAACCTGGAGCCAAAAACAGGGTTAATAAGAACGGTCCAATCTTGGCTTTAAAGTTTCTAACAATTTTGAAAAACATAAAACCCCTTCTTATATAGTTCTGTAATATTTTAATTTAGCTGGGCTCTTACTACATATCAGCCAACAACATCCCAGCCATGCCATCCAGCCGTTTCTTGACCTTTTCCCACCCAGGCATAACCTGCCCCATCAGGCGGTAAAACTCTTCACTGTGGTTGTGCTCAGCAACATGGCATAACTCATGTAGCAAAACATAATCGATACATTCTGAGGATGCCTTAACCAGCCATGGATTCAGGGTCAGACAGCCTTTTGCTGAACAGTTGCCCCATTGCGTTTGCATCGCCCGCAGACGTATCGGAGGACGCTCACTGACCCAAAGGGTCTGCGGAATCAGTAAATCAAGCCTGCGCTGAAAAACATCTCTGGCACGTTCCCGATACCATTCGGCCAGCAACGCTTTAATCTTTTCTGCCGATTTGTGTCTGACAGTCACTTCCAGCCGCCCACGCAACATTTTCACTCGTTGCGGTACAGTAGCGTCTTCTGTCACTTTCAACTGATATTGCTTACCGAGATAATAATGGCTTTCTCCGCTGACATACTGACGCGAAACAATGTGTGTCTGTTGCTCCCTGAAATCACGCAGTTGCTGGTATATCCAGCGACTTCTTTTTTTCAGCGCAGACAACACCTCGTGCTCCGGTGTTTCTGGAGGTACAGAGACAATAACCCGGCAGTCCGGATGCACCTTGATGAGCACCCTGCCCTTAACGACCTGACGCGAAACACACTGTACGACGATGACCTCATCACCATAGACAATGCGTATTGCTTTCATTGCTGGCGACTCTTTTTCACTCATGATTTCATTAAACCAACGCGCAGTATCTGGATGATAGTTTCCACAATACGGTTTACCTGGTTCATTCCGGCACCTATTTCCCGGCAGGCCGTAAACAGCAGCGGTAAGAGATTTGTCTTGACTGCTTTCTCGATATCCTGAGGGTTCAGGGAGTTTTCTGCCACCGCTTTGACGATAATGCTGTCCACTTCAAAAGCAAGTTTTGTCCACTTATCCTGCACCTGATCGTCGTTTACCGCAAAAACCTCAGGTAGCTCTTTTTTAAATACACCGTAATACGCCTGAGCATGTTTGTTTACCGCCAGTGCATCCGGGATATCACTGAGCTTACGGGCTTCAACTTTTTCTTCAAACTCACGGAATAGGAGATACTGTTTTAGTGGATGGTCGAACAGTTTTTCTGCTTCTTCGATAGCCATACGCAGGAGTTTTGAAAAAGCCTCCTGAGCGTACGGGTCATCACGCAGTTCCTGCTCAATCATCTTCGTCACACGGGTTTTAATGATGTCGGTTTCATTGCGGGTTTTATTGTTGTCCCACTCTTCGGGCTTTTCGCTCTTGCCCATTTTACCTACTTCATATACGCCATTCGGTTCGCGAACCTCAACGCCGGTGACATGCTTATCCAGCAATTTTTTCACTTGCTCAGCGTAGTCGTCATAATTGACCTGCTCGCCGCTGACCTGCATTGCCCACTGGCGCAGACTGGACATCTGTTTTACGGTTTCTTTATAGAGATTTCGGTCTTGTTCCGTAAAGCTCTTGTCGGTGAAGAAGGTAGCGGACTGCAGTGCCACTTTCAGGCATCCGGCAAAGGCCGTTAATGCCTCGAAGAAATCATCACGGGTTTTCTGATGGATATCGACCATATCTCCGTCACGTTCTTCCATTTTAGGCACCAGAACTGCACGCAACTGCTCAGTATCATTCTTGTTTATGACACCGGCAAATATGGCCCACAGTTGGTTATAGAGATGTGGCAGCCGCTTGTATTCAGAACTCATGGCGCTGTACAACCCATCAATATCCTTGATGTCGTATCCTCCTTGAGTTCGGGAGGCGAGATCCTGATATTTACCGATAGTCGTGTCCAGCTCAGCCAGAATGCCGCGATAATCAATCAGCAGACCGAACTTTTTCAGTGGATGCAGTCGGTTCACCCGGGCAATCGCCTGGATAAGGTTGTGGGACTTGAGCGGCTTGTCGATATACAGCACGGTATTCTTCGGTTCATCAAACCCGGTGAGCAGTTTATCAACGACGATCAGCAATTTAAGCTTATCATCGGTATCGAAACGACTGATGATATTGCGGGTATACACAGACTCCTCCTGCGTGCCGACATTATCCTTCCACCATTTCGTCACTTCCGGCAGTTTGCTTTCATCCACCTCGGTATTCCCTTCCCGGGAATCCGGCGGGCTGATAACTACAGCTGACTCAAACAACCCGGCTTCATCAAGATACTTTTTATATTTGATGGCGGAAATCTTGCTGTCGCAGGCAAGTTGCCCTTTCAGCCCCTCATCGATATTCTTCGAGAAGTGTGTGGCGATATCGAGTGCGATCAGCCGGATGCGGTCATCTGCACTGTAGACCTCACCTTTACGGGCATATTTACGTTTAAGGTCGGCTTTTTGCGCTTCGCTTAACCCATCGGTAATACGGTCAAACCAGGCATCTATTGCCCGGTCGTTTACCTCAAGATCAGGAATACGCTCCTCGTAGAGCAGAGGCGTCACCGCCTGATCTTCTACCGCCCGCTGCATGGTATAAGCGTGGACAATCGGCCCGAATTTATTGGTGGTCTTATCTTCTTTCAGCAGAGGCGTACCGGTAAATGCCACAAAGGCGGCATTCGGCAGGGCCAGTTTCATTCGCACATGGTTCTCACCACCCTGGCTGCGGTGTCCTTCATCAATCAGAACGATGATGTTGGGGCTGGTATTGACGCATTCAGGCAATTTTGTCGCTGAGTTAAATTTCTGGATAAGGGTAAAGATTATACGTTCTTTACCAGAGCCAATCTGCTGTGCCAGCTTCTGACCAGAGGTCGCCATCGCTTTGGCTTTATCATCCTTCCCGGCCAGTTCTCCACCAGAAGCGAAAGTACCGCTGAGCTGCCCTTCAAGATCGACACGGTCCGTCACCACCACAATGCGACACTGCTTCAGGCTGTCATGAAGAATCAGCGCCTTGCTGAGGAAAACCATGGTGTACGATTTACCTGACCCCGTGGTATGCCAGATCACCCCACCTTCCCTGCCCCCATCCGGTCTGCGAGTACTGATGCGTTCCAGCAGTCTTTTAATCCCGAACACCTGCTGATAGCGAGCGACTATCTTCCCGGTCTTTTTATCAAGCAGCGTGAAGAAGCGGGTCATCTCCAGCAGACGTTCCGGCGAAAGCAGGCTGATAAGCAGCTTATCCTGTCCACTGACAGCCAGTTCACCTGCGGCTATTAACTGTTGGTACCAGTCGAGATCGGCTGAAGGACGATGATCAAACAACGCATGAATTTGTTCAGACGATAACTTATGGTTGCGCAGCGCATACATCTGCGCGTCAGTAATATCTTCTTCGCGCCATGCCGCCCAGAATTTCATTGGTGTATGACAGGTACCGTAGCGCCCGTCATGCCCGTTAATCGATAGTAATATCTGGCTGTAAGCAAACAGCTGCGGGATTTCATCGTTGAGCTGGTTGCGGATACTCTGGGATATCCCCTCGTCAATGGTTGGCCCTTTCTTACCGTGACCTGCCGGGCTTTTCGCTTCAATGACAGCCAGCGGGATACCATTAACAAAACAGACAATATCCGGCCTGCGGGTTTCAACACCGCCTGACCGCAATACCGTAAACTCTTCAGTAAAATGGAACTGGTTATTTTCCGGATGTTCCCAGTCAATCAGCGCAATCGTGGGGTTCACCTTCTTGCCATCGACAAACTCGGTGACAGCAATACCGTAGAGCAGATGGTTGTACATCCGCTCGTTAGCTTTCAGCAGCCCTTCATTCAGTGCCGGAGAACAGACCTGTGATATCAGGTTATCCAGTGCCTTTTCCGATAACTGACAGGTTTTGCCACCTGCCATAAACGAGCGCTTCGACAACACCTCACGCAGAACCGGACGCAGCACTACCTCATCCTGTTTATAGCCCCGATAACCCATAATCTGTTTCGGGGATAAAAACGTCCAGCCGAGGCTGGTTAGTAATGTCAGTGCCGGAATTTTGGCGCTGTATTCTTCCTGGAATTTAGGTTGGTAGTGCTTATCCACCCGGTAATCCTTCTTGGCAAAGAGGTGAAACTGTATGCCTGGATGGACATACTCAAAATGGACGAAGACTTATGATGAAAAGAACGGCGAGTCCCGATAAAGGCGATCGTACTTGACCTGTTCTGTCTCTCCCTTGTTTACATTACCAAATTTCTCCTGATGCGTCGTACAGCAGGAACCACAGGATGCACAAATAAATCGTCCTTCTGAACATTTTTCATGCAAATCTCTGGCGTCAATTATTTCGCTACATTTGTAACCAATACAGTGATTAATGTAATGCCCAATACCAAACTGTTCGCAGGAATGACTGGCGCATTTAAAGACGGTTAGACGATACGCGGCCTGGAAAGGTTTTTTCACAAATCCTTTCGACTTCGTATCCCAGACGCTGACCTCAACACGAGCATATTTCATATCTGGAACCATCAACACCCCACAACTACGGCAATTCAAGCGGGAATGTAATTCTCTGATACGGTTGAAATACCCGGCCAGTTTAATTGGGAAATCTCGCTTAGAAGGTTCGCCAGCAAACAGATAGGTCATGCCATAATGGGCAAGCCAATCATAAATAGTGAAATCAATATAATCCCGACTGAGGTCGGGTAGTACCTGCGGATCATGGCAGACTTTCGAACGACAAAGGTATTTTTTCTCTATCGTTCCATCAGACTGTTTTGCATTCCAGTGAAATGCCTCACAGGATAATTTTAAATTCCGGGAACGAATTTTCAATGAGCTACACTGCGGGAATAATTTGAAAACAGAAGGATGACTTACAGGGATTTTACCCGATAACACTCCCTGCCATATCTCATGCAGAATAATACTCAGAACCGACTGTTCATCGTTGCGCCCAATCAACGGCAACAATTTACTCAGAATAAAGTATTCAGGATCAGAAGAAATCTCAGGATTTGATTCAATATCATTAACGAAACTGAAATCTTTTCTGAACACTTTCTGTTTAATCAAATACGCATTGATAAAAGGACTAATCACGGAATGTTTGTAAAATTTCTCTCTCGATGAGAATTTCTGCTGATAGGCATCACGGACAAATGGTTGTATATTCATTTTATTTTTCGTGAAACTACGTCGAACAAAGTTTCCTATATCATCATGCCGATGTTCAAGAATCAGCTTACTGCTTATATAATCGTAAAATGCCAAGTAGAGAATAGCACTTATAGATACGTGACTGAGTAATACATTGATGATGTCCGATGGTGCCCCCCCCTGGCAACTCGTAGCCGCAGAACAGCTTTTCACCCAAACAGCGAACTGACCAATATTATCATCGATAAATGACGAAGGCATGACCGCAGGAGATATTTGTTGTGCGATTAAATCATCAAAATTTTTATCAGAGGCGAAAGATGTAAATTGGTCATCGTAGTTACGTGATTTTAAAAATAGCGGTAATATTTTTGTGGCAGCAATATCACTCATAACTAACCGAGTTATAGCACCTTCGCCAAAGGACTGAGTAAGGCAATTAACAATGCTGTCACGATAAGGCCAACGAACGAAATCAACACCCTCCTCAATAATAGCCCGGAGATACTCAATGAGGAGCTCACCCGTCTCCTCATCTGTTTTATCAAGTAAGTGAACGTTAAAAGCTGTAGGCTTACCATTTTTACCTGTACCTTGCCTGAACAGTACCGGTGTATTGTCAGCAGGCGTATAGTTCCGGTTTATCTCATTCTTATGAAAAAACAGCTCATTACCGTTCTCAGACGAGATAAACCCAAAGTTATTTTCTCGATCCGTTTTGCTGTTATAGCCTCCGAACCAGAGAACATGTCCCAGGTACCACCGGGAACTATCTAGACTGTTCACTGCCATAAGTAAGCCTCCTTCCGCTTTGTCAGTGCAGGCAGCACTTTTTAAATTTTTTACCGCTGCCACACGGACACGGGGCATTACGACCGGGCAGTTTTTCTGCCCTCTTCACGGGAACAGGCCGGGATGATACCTCTGACATTCTCACCGACAACCAGTGCTGATAAAGCGCCAGTGCCGCAGGCTGAATGAGAGTAATACTCTGTCAAATTGAGCGGGTGACATTTTCTCAACCACAGGGAAGTTTTTTTCGATACCATGAAGGGCTATTGCCTCCAGCGAGGGGCGTAAGGCCTCCGGCAAGGCTGACCAGTCATCCAGAGACCGGCCTTTCATATACCCGAAACACCACACTCTTCGACGATGGTATATGTTTTACCTTTAACCTTACGTCCATTGAATATCGGTTCAAACTGTTCAGGGACCTCATACAAGCAGCCTGCAATATCGTTAATATGCTGAAAACACAGCCCCACAAAACGCGTCATCTCGATTTCGGTGGCCCAGTGAGGGTGGTAGTCACCACGTCCCCAGATAGCACTGAGCCAGGTATTAGGGGGAATCATATTAGGGCCAGAGACAATCGCCGTCAGGAAGCCATCCAGCTCAGAGAAACAGAGCACAGAGTCATCATTACCATATTTCAGCAACACCTCTTCCAGCCAGTCGATTTCCCGGTCAGTCAGTGGCCCTCTTTTCGTCAGTTTCATGCAGCAACAGCCTCATCGATTTTCACCCGACGTTTCCCGGTCAGTAATTGCTGCATCAGGGCTTTTTTCTCGTCTTTCAGGCAGGCGAGTTTTTTCTCCAGCGTGGAGATTTCGACGTCAGCTGCGGACAGGACGATGGCGATTTTTTGTTGTTCTTCATAATTAGGTATTGCTAATTTTAATGTCTTTATGTCATCACTATTGATTGATTCAAATGTGCTACCTTGTGATAGGGAACACCATTTTGGTTCAAACCAAAGAAACCATTGATAAAGAAATGATTGGCTCATTTTTCTCTTGGATTTTATAGCCGATATACCACGCCCTATACATGCTTTATGTTGAGAAAGTGCAACAGTACCTACAGGTGCCCTGACACTTAGAAGAATATCTCCGGGAGAACATTCTTTCGTAATGTCAGACGTATAAACTCTGGGACATGAAACTCGGCACTTTATATCGGTATTACCCTGTATTAATGGTAAACCTAAGCCATTATCATTGTAGGCTTCGGATTTAGGCGATGACCCCATAATAATATGCGCTACTTCAGACAATGAGCACGTATACCACTCCCCACTAAATCTCCCCCCATTCTCATCCAGCAACCGTTTTTTTCCCGTGAGCAATTGCTGCATCAGGGCTTTTTTCTGCTGCTGACTATTGGCGAGCAGCTTTTCCGTCACCGAAATGGCCTTATCCCAGGTTGACAGGATTTGGGCTATTTTCTTTTGTTCAGCAACAGGAGGGGTAAGCACAAATTGATTATCAATGTCTTTTTTTTGAACATGTAATAATGTTGATTTGAAACCATGAGCCTGCGCTTCAATTTTTTGAGTTATATGCAATAAAGCTAAATACAGCCAGTGTCCATGAACATTTTCATTTGCAAATACCTTGTAGATATGCTGATTCAAAACACCTTTTGGCCCATTCCAAATGAAAGGACCGAAGGATACACCTTTTGTACCTGCCCAGGAAAATAGTAACTGCCCTGGTTCAACCAACCATTTATCCTGAGGAACACCTGAAAAATAGTTATAATTATCGCTTCCATTCAAATTTTGAATTCGAATGATAGGGATACCTTGTGTATCCCACTCATGTGGCTTAAAACTATTACCATTTTGTAACTTACAAATATCTGACACTTGGAGAAGCGTCCACCCCTTAGGCACCATAACCCAACTCCTCCAGATAACCCGCCATCTGCATTTCCAATTTCGCTAGTTCCACTTTCAATTGCTCACGCTCAGCACGCACGGCTAGTAAATCAATCTCGTCCTCTTCCTCAAAGGTATCCACATAACGAGGGATATTGAGGTTGTAATCGTTGTCCTGAATTTCCTTCAGGCTGGCAAGATAAGCGTATTTCTCGACGTTATCGCCATTGCGGTAGGTCTTAACGATTTTTTCGATGTTTTCTTCACTGAGCTGGTTCTGGTTTTTACCTGCCTTGAATTCGCGGCTGGCATCGATAAACAGCACCTTGTCATCCACTTTCTGTTTTTTGAAAATCAGAATCGCAGCCGGTATCCCCGTACCGTAAAACAATTTTTCCGGCAGACCAATTACCGCATCCAGCAGATTTTCATCAATCAGTTTTTGGCGAATCTTACCTTCGCTGGAACCACGGAACAGCACACCGTGTGGCACTACCACGCCCATACGACCTGTCCCCGGTTTCAGGGTTTCTATCATGTGCGAGATAAAGGCGTAATCCCCCTTAGTCTTCGGCGGTACACCACGACGGAAGCGGCCAAACTTATCGTTCTCGGCCTCATCGTGGCCCCACTTATCCAGGCTGAACGGCGGGTTAGCGGTCACGATATCAAACAGCATCAGGTCGCCATTTTTATCGAGCAGCTTCGGGTTACGAATGGTATCGCCCCACTCGATTTTGTGGTTGTCTTCGCCGTGCAAGAACATGTTCATTTTCGCCAGCGACCATGTAGAGCCAATGGCCTCCTGACCGAACAACGCATAATTGCGGCTATCATGTCCTGAGACAATTTTACGCCCGCACTTCATTAGCAAAGAACCGGAACCACAGGCCGGGTCGCAGATGGTATCACCCGGTTGCGGATCGAGCAGTTCAGCAATCAGATCCGAGACTTCCGGCGGAGTATAGAACTCACCTGCTTTCTGCCCACCGCTGGCGGCAAAGTTTTTGATCAGATATTCGTAAGCATTACCGATAACGTCCAGCGTACCTACACGGCTCGGCTTCAGGTTGAGATCTTCACCGGCGAAGTCTTCCAGCAACTGGCGCAGAATTGTGTTCTTCTGTTTTTCTTCACCCAAGCGGTCAGTGTTAAACGAAATATCCTGGAAGACACTTTTCCCGGCGTCTTTCAGTTTGGTGCCATTGGCTTCTTCAATCGCATGCAATGCCTGATCGATACGCTCGCCGTTGCCCGGTTCATGACGGCGCTCATACAGAGCATAGAAACTGGCGATTTTTGGCAACACGAAGCGTTCATTCGCCATCATCGCTTCAATCAGCTCCGGCGTATCACCATATTGTTCTTTATATTCGTCGTAGTGATCTTGCCAGACATCCGAAATGTACTTGAGGAACAGCATGGTAAGGATAAAGTCTTTGTAAGTATCAGCACTGATGGTGCCACGGAAGGTGTCGCACGCGGACCACAGGGCTTTGTTGATGGTATCCTGACTGATTTTATTATTCATGAATCATCCAATTACGAGAGTGATTGCACCAGCATTCAGCATTGGCAATTAATGGGCTAATAATACCGGAAAACATATTTTGGGGCATGTCATACTCTGACAGAAATCAAAATGAAGTAAGAGGAAAAAGAGAAATGAAGCAGGATGATGAACGCAATAAACAAAAACAAAAAAACCACCCGTAGGTGGTTTCACGACACTGCTTATTGCTTTGATTATTCTTTTCTTTCCCATGGTACCCGGAGTGGGACTTGAACCCACACAGCGCGAACGCCGAGGGATTTTAAATCCCTTGTGTCTACCGATTCCACCATCCGGGCTCGGGAAGAAATTGGAGGCGCGTTCCGGAGTCGAACCGGACTAGACGGATTTGCAATCCGCTACATAACCGCTTTGCTAACGCGCCGAAATCTTCTGGCTTTTCAGCCGACATCCGCTATTGCCGATGTCTTTAATTTGGAGCGGGAAACGAGACTCGAACTCGCGACCCCGACCTTGGCAAGGTCGTGCTCTACCAACTGAGCTATTCCCGCATCACCAAGTAACTTTGTTAATCACTTGATTTTGTTATCGTCTGGCAATCAGTGCTGCCGTTCGATGCGTTGCATTCTACTTACCTGACGCAATGAGTCAACGATATTTTTCACCACTGACGATCGTTTGCTGAAATTTGCGCCGAAACGATCACTGTTCAAGCAAATCTCCCCACGCAGCGCTCAAATACTGGAACATTGACCACAACGTCAGTATCGCGGCGACGAAGAAAAGTGCGATCCCGGCGTACTCTACCCAAATATTTGGACGCCACAGCAGCCATGCGAGCGCGGCCATTTGCGAAGTGGTTTTCACTTTACCGATCCAGGACACCGCCACACTGCTACGTTTACCCAGTTCAGCCATCCATTCACGCAGCGCAGAGATAATAATTTCACGCGCGATCATCGTGGCGGCAGGAAGCGTTACCCACCAGCTGTGATAGTGCTCGGTCACCAGCACCATCGCGATAGCCACCAGTACCTTATCAGCGACCGGATCGAGGAAGGCGCCAAAACGCGTGCTTTGGTTCCAGCGACGCGCCAGATAGCCGTCAAACCAGTCGGTGACCGCCGCAATACAGAAGATCAGCGCACAAACGAAGGGAGCCCAGGTGAATGGCAGATAAAAAGCCAATACAAAGAATGGGATCAGGATGACGCGAAACAGCGTGAGCAACGTAGGGATATTAAATTGCATATGACGGATAACTATCTGTTGTCAGTAAAATTACCCCTATGTTGCTACAGAGGGCCTAATGTTTCAACGAGTAGAAGATCTTTTCTGCCAGAGCTTGCGAAATACCCGGCACTTTTGCAATTTCTTCAATACTCGCGTTACGAAGACCTTGCAAACCGCCCATATATTTCAACAACATCTGCCGACGCTTCGGCCCGACACCTTCAATAGTCTCCAGCATGCTGGTACTTTTCACCTTCGCCCGTTTTTTACGGTGCCCGCTAATTGCATGATCGTGAGATTCATCGCGGATATGCTGGATAACGTGCAATGCAGGCGAATCCGGCGGAAGGCTAAAGCCCTCACCTTCCGGCTCAAAGAACAACGTTTCCAGACCAGCTTTACGATCGGCCCCTTTTGCCACGCCCAACAAAAGCGGGTGCTGTTTGTCCCAGGGAACGTCCAGCTCAGCAAAAACGGCTTTCGCCTGCCCCAGTTGACCTTTCCCGCCGTCGATCAATATGACGTCCGGAATCTTACTTTCTTCAATCGCCTTACCGTAGCGCCGACGGAGAACCTGATTCATTGCCGCATAATCATCACCAGGCGTAATACCCGTGATGTTATAGCGGCGATACTCGGCGCGCAGTGGTCCATTGGCATCGAATACCACGCAGGAGGCTACCGTCTGCTCGCCCATCGTGTGGCTGATATCAAAGCACTCCATGCGTTTCACTGCGGGTAACTTGAGTACTGATGCCAGCGCCGTCAGGCGTTGAGTAATGGTCGACTGCTGGGAAAGTTTTGTGGTTAACGCCACCGCCGCGTTGGTACGCGCCAGCTTCAGATACCGCGCGCGATCGCCTCGCGGTTTCGTCTGAACGTTGATCTTCCGCCCGGCCAGCTCAGACAGAGAGTCTGCCAGCAGGGTTTTATCGCTAAGATTAAAATCGAGCAGGATCTCACCGGGTAAGGTGCGCATCTGACTTCCCTGCAGATAAAACTGTCCGACAAAGGTTTCAACGACCTCGCCGAGTTCTGTTCCACCTGGTACTTTCGGGAAATAGCTACGACTGCCTAACACTTTACCCTGGCGAATAAACAGCACGTGCACACAGGCCATGCCAGCGTCAAACGCCACGCCGATGACGTCCAGATCATCTCCGGTATTAGAGACAAACTGTTTTTCGGTCACGCGGCGTACGGCCTGAATTTGGTCACGAATGCGGGCAGCCTCTTCAAACTCGAGATTCTGGCTGGCTTTTTCCATCCGGGCGATCAGCTGCGTTAATACCTGATCGTCTTTTCCGGACAGGAACAGACGAACGTAATCAACCTGCTGCGCATACTCTTCCTCACTCACCAGGCCCGCCACACACGGACCGAGGCAGCGGCCAATCTGATATTGCAGACAGGGCCGCGAGCGATTGCGATAAACACTATTTTCGCACTGACGAATAGGGAAGATTTTCTGCAGCAACGCCAGCGTTTCGCGTACGGCGTAGCCGTTAGGGAACGGTCCAAAGTACTCGCCTTTGGCATGCTTGGCCCCGCGATGCATTGCCAGGCGAGGATGGGTATCGCCGCTGAGGAAAATAAAAGGATAGGATTTATCGTCGCGCAGCAAAACGTTATAACGCGGCTGATACAGCTTGATGTAGTTGTGCTCAAGCAATAACGCCTCGGTTTCGGTGTGCGTAACCGTGACATCAATCTGCTGGATTTGCGCGACCAGTGCTTCGGTCTTACGCGATGCGAGGTTGCTACGGAAGTAGCTGGAAAGCCTTTTTTTCAGGTCTTTCGCTTTCCCGACGTAGATGACCGTCCCGGCGTCATCATACATACGATAAACGCCGGGCTGACTGGTCACGGTTTTCAGGAACGCTTTGGCATCAAACTGATCGGTCACTGGCTTGTTAATGTCTCCGCATTACACAGGCCATGGCGAATTGCCAGGTGAGTCAGCTCAACATCGCCGTGAATGTTTAATTTACTGAACATTCGATAGCGATAGCTGTTCACCGTTTTAGGACTAAGATTCAGTTGCTCTGAGATCTCATTGACCTTCTGACCTTTGGTGATCATCAGCATAATCTGCAACTCACGTTCAGACAAACTGGCAAACGGGGTTTCCGTTTTCTCAGGCTCAATCTGGCTAAGCGCCATCTGCTGAGCGATATCGGAGGCAATATAACGTTGGCCAGAATAAACCGAACGAATCGCACTCACGACCTCCTGGGGCGCAGCCCCCTTACTGAGATAGCCCGCGGCTCCCGCCTGCATGACTTTTGCAGGTAACGGGTTTTCGGTATGGACAGTCAGCATGATCACTTTAATGTCAGCCGTTGAACGCGCAATTTTACGCGTTGCCTCAAGGCCACCAATACCGGGCATATTCATGTCCATCAGCACAACGTCAACGGAATTTGAGCGGCACCATTTTACCGCATCTTCACCGCAGCACGCCTCACCGACAACTTTAATGCCTTTTATATCTTCAAGAATGCGTCGTATCCCTGCGCGCACCAGTTCGTGGTCATCAACAAGAAAAACGTTGATCAAAGGAATATCTCCAGAATAGGGATAACGCTACCGATAGTTAATCGGTCCTATGTTAACGGGTTTTATCTCAACTTTGAAATGTAAAAATCGCCGTCTTTCGATTTTGCTCTCGTTTTTGGAAATTAGAAGGTACGACGAGTGGAAACTTTCTGTTATGGCAACCTTTTGCCACGGTTATATCTGCATAGCTGTTTCAGAATAGTGACAAAAAATTCATATTCGTCCGTTGAATGCAAAATAGGCAGCTAAAGTTGTAACAATAATTAACGAGTAAAATACTCGAAATAAACAACAGGTGGAGAAAATATATGCAGCGCAACATGTTGTTTATTTTAATGTCCGCGACTTATGTTTGCGCAGAAAACAACCGCTGATATTTTTAGCCTCGCTTATGGTATACTCCGGCGCCTTAAGATTTGACATCGCACTTTTTCATTGAAACATAACGAGGAAAATAAATGAGTACGCCTGACTTTTCCACTGCTGAGAATAACCAGGAACTGGCCAACGAAGTCACCTGCCTGAAAGCCATGTTAACGCTGATGCTGCAGGCAATGGGCCAAGCCGATGCAGGGCGCGTGATTCTTAAAATGGAAAAACAGATCGCGCTGATTGAAGATCAATCACAGGCTGCGGTATTTTCCAGCACTGTTAAGCAAATTAAACAGGCCTACCGCCAGTAATAAGAACCCGGCTGACAGCGATGCTCTCAGCCGGGTTTGCGTCTGACACTCAGAACGATAATTTACTCAGATCAGCCCGGTTGCCGCAGCATAACAGGCGATCTGCGTTTTGTTGGGTGCATTAAATTTCTTTTGCATATTTTTCTGGTGAAAGTTAACGGTATTTTCAGAAATCGACAGAATTATCGCTATCTCTGAAGAGGTTTTCCCCTCTGCCGTCCATTTCAATATCTCTTTTTCCCGCTTGCTAAAGCGCATCTCTGGCGCCATGACCATGTCATCTTGCAGTCGCGTCAGTACCGACAAGCTTTCCCGCACCAGCAGTTGCATCCTGAGCTCTACCTCATCGTTTGCAAAGCGACTATTACGGACACTCGCACGCGATACCGATAAAAAACCCAACGCCCGATTAGGCAACATTAAGCATTGCGTCATCCCTTTACGTAAACCGTGATTGCGCGCGGCATCCCACAGGGGCTGTGCATCGCGAAATAAGGTATCGTTCCAGGGTAAATGCCCCTGACTGAAGTTTTCAGGCTTCAGCACCGGATCAATAGTGAAATAATTCTCGGACTGATAATGCGCCACCCATGCTTTGGGATAGGTCGTGTGAAGCGACGTTTTAGGTCGGGTAAAAGGTACGGGATGACGAACACAGAGCGCGTAAAAATCGAACTCTAAATGCTGCGTCTGTTGTTGTAATTCATTATAGACATCCTCTGCCGTCGCCATTTCCTGAAAGCGTAACAGCATGCTCCGTCGCCAGGTGAAGAAATCATGACCCTGCATACTAAGTGGTAATACCCCTGAGATTGATAATCATCCAAACATATGAAACAAGCTAACACATAAATGTATTTTATATATGCAAATTATCGGACAAATGGTCAATTACTTGAGCATTACTCAACGACGGCAGGAAGTAACAGTATTGGGAGTTAATAATAAAGCAATAATTATAAATAGTTATGCGAACAGCACTCGTCAAAAAACAATTTCGACGAGTGCTGCATGCACTATTTATTGCATCAGAAACTTTTCAAGAAACTGACGGGTTCGCGGTTGCTGCGGATGCGTGAATAAGGATTTAGCGGGCCCTTGCTCCACTATCCGTCCTTGATCCATAAATATCGCCCGATCGGCAACGTCGCGTGCAAAGCTCATTTCATGCGTCACAATCACCATGGTGCGTTTTTCCTGCGCCAGTTGGCGGATGGTATTAAGTACCTCACCAACCAGTTCAGGATCAAGCGCGGAGGTCGGTTCATCAAAAAGAATAACCTCAGGTCGCATCGCCAACGCCCGGGCAATAGCCACGCGCTGCTGCTGCCCGCCGGACAAACGCCGCGGATAGCTGGTTTCTTTACCAGCTAACCCGACTTTCGCCAGCAGTTCGCGCGCTCGGGCTGTCGCTTCGGCTTTCGGTTCGCCTTTAACAATCACCGGACCTTCAATAATGTTTTCCAGCACCGTGCGATGCGGGAACAAATTAAAGTTCTGGAACACAAAGCCCACGTGCTGGCGCAACTGACGAATCAGACCTTTCTGCTGAGTTAACGAACGCGCGGTATCAATGGTAATCTCACCCACCTTAATGGTGCCCGCCTCGGGTTGCTCCAGCAAATTAATGCTGCGCAGCAGCGTAGTTTTGCCCGAGCCGCTCGGCCCGATAATCGCCACAACTTCACCGGGTTTGACGTCAAGATCGATCCCATGCAGCACCGTTTGCCCATGGAATTTTTTGACCAGGTTTCTGACTTCGATAGCACTCATTTCGGCTCTCTCTCCTGGCGATTCAGTTGCTCTTCAAAATAGTTTTGCAGTGCAGAAAGCACCGTCGCCATCACCCAATAAATCAACGAGGCTGCCAGATACATCGTGAATACCTCCAGCGTACGCGAGGTAATCAACTGCGCCTGACGGAACAGTTCCGGTACCTGAATAGTCGCGGCCAGAGAGGTGTCCTTCACCAGGCTGATAAAGCTGTTACTCAGCGGCGGGAGCGCAACCCGCGCAGCCTGCGGCAGGATTGCCCGGCGCATGGTTTGCCACCGCGTCATACCAATACTGGCACCCGCTTCCCACTGCCCTTTGTCGATGGAGGAGATTGCCGCACGCAGCGTTTCCGCAGCGTAGGCCGCCGTATTAAGCGATAAGCCAATCATCGCCGCCGGAATAGGATCAAGCTCAATACCAAACTGCGGCAGACCGTAATAGATCATGAACAGCTGGGCAATCAACGGCGTTCCGCGAAAGATAGAGATATAAAAGCGCGCCAGCCAGCGCACAGGCAGCAGCGGCGACAGACGCATCAGCGCCAGGATAAACCCCAGCACGAGACCAAAGAACATCCCACCGATACTCAGTTGCAGCGTAAACACTGCGCCCTTGAGCAGATACGGCAGAGAATCAATCACCAGTTGGATACTTTCATGCATTAGCGTTTTTCTACCTGGTCGTTACACGTGAGGATGGTAGGCAAACAGCGCAGGTGCCCCACCAGTATGAATAAAGAGAATTGGCCCTTCATCCTTGAAGCGCTTCTGGCTAATGCCATCAATCAGACCCGCCATCGCCTTGCCGGTATACACCGGATCCAACAAAATACCTTCCAGGCGCGCCAGCAGTTTTACCGCCTCCATGCCCTCTTCGTTTGGCGTACCGTAGCCCGGCGCATAATAATCGTCCCATAACTGGATTTCCGCTGAGGCCGTCAGTTCCAGCTCCCGGGCAATATCCTGCTGCAGTACAACAACTTTGGGCTTTTGATCCGCCACGCTGCGTGAGACGGTCACGCCGATGAGTTCGACGTCTGGCATCAATTGCTCCAGGCCCACGGCCAGTCCGGCATGCGTTCCCGCACTGCCCGAGGCCACCACTACGGAAGAGAGCGAAACGGCCCCTTCACACTGTTGGGCAATTTCCAGCGCGCTTTCCACATAGCCCAGCGCACCCAGTGCATTGGAACCCCCAACCGGGATCACATACGGGCGGAACCCTTGCGCTTCAATCCGCGTCGCCAGATCCTGCAGCTGTGCATTCGGGTCGGTCAGCGCATCGCACATTTCAATTTGCGTATTAAACAGGTCCAACAGCAGACGGTTGCCATTGGTGAGATAGTTTTCGGCAGTGGTGCCTATCGGATTTTCCAACAGCGCCACGCAGTGCAGGCCTAGCTTAGCGGCGACCGCCGCCGTCTGGCGAACATGGTTAGACTGAATAGCACCCGCGGTTATCAGCGTATCCGCGCCTTCACGCAGCGCGTCTGCGGCCAGAAACTCCAGCTTACGCAGCTTATTGCCGCCCATAGCCATCGGCGTGACGTCATCGCGTTTAATGAAAATATCGCGCCCGAGGTAATCTGAGAGGCGCGGAAGATATTCGAGTGGCGTTGGCGCGCCAATAAATTCCAGACGTGGAAAGCGCGTTAAATTATGCAGCGGCATACAGCCTCCGGTATTCGTTGTTGTGATGTTCTTTTATTATGCACGTTCAGGCGCAATGAAATAAAAAAAGGCGCTGTTAAAGGCGCCTTTTTTCATCAGATGACGATTATTTCGTCACATCTGCTCCAAACCATTTTTCAGACAGGGCTTTCAGCGAACCGTCTTTCTGCATTTCAGCAATGGCTGCATCCACCGCTTTCAGCAGATCTTCATTGCCTTTACGCAGCGCCACGCCGGACTCCTGGCGGGAGAATGCTTCACCGGTAACGGCCAGCGTATCCTTGGTTTTTTTCACCAGATCCAGCGCGGCCAGACGGTCAACCAGGATGGCGTCGATACGACCTACGCGCAGATCCTGATATTTGGTCGGGTCATCATCATAGGTACGAATATCCACGCCCTGCACGTTCTGGCGCAACCACTCTTCATAGTTGGTTCCCAGACCCACGCCGACTTTTTTACCTTTCAGATCGGCAGCAGTCTTAATAACGCCTTCATTGCCTTTCTTCACCAGCGCCTGGATACCAGAGACCGTATACGGGGTAGAGAAATCGTATTTTTTCTTACGATCATCAGAGATAGTTACCTGGTTGATGACCACGTCAATGCGTTTGGAATCAAGAGATGCCAGCATACCGTCCCATTTGGTCGGCTTCAGCGTGGCTTTCACTCCGAGATGCTTGGCCAGTTCCTCGGCAAACTCCACTTCGAAACCGGTCAGTTTGCCGTCATCGCCCTGAAAACTAAACGGGGGATAGGTCCCTTCCAGGCCCACCAGCAGCGTGCCGCGCTCTTTAACTTTATTTAACAGACCTTCATCTGCATAAGTCTTCACGCTCATTCCGGCGACAAGTGCAACAGCCATTACACCCATCAGAGCCTGACGTCCCAGAAGTGCTAATTTCATAGTTACCCCGAATATTGTCATTATTGACTATCATTTATGACTACAGTGTAAAGCGTTTGCCGTGATCCACAAACACGACTCTGTTACACCTTATTCGTTTTTAATATATATCAGAACTGGCTGTCCAGGAGGATTTCTGCATATGTCCCATATGCGTATGGGCTTTAAACTGCTCATACTTACGCAAGGCGATGCGGTAATTGTTGGTGCTGGTTTCCGGCAGCCACGGGGCAAGGTTTTCGTCGAGAAAACCTTCCTGCAGCAGATCGTGAGAGATATTTTGTTCGGTCAGATGATTCCCGAGGCGACGCAGGCGCACAACGTATTCGCGTACCGTGCCGTGACTCATTTCGGTCTGCTCGAATAAAAATTGCTTGAAGCCTATAATGTCAAAAAAGTCGCTCTGCTCTTTGCAGTGCAAATCACCACAAAAGCGACACAGTGCCACCCACTCTTTTTTCTCCTGTTCCCACTCTGCTTCATTCAGCAACGTGTCCAGTCGGGCGATGGCGATTTTATTCACAATTTGCCCGCGGCGAACCAGCGTGATCCTGTCGAGCAACTTAAAGCAATGGGCGCAATGCGTCTGGCTGTGTTTGAAATCTTTGAGGTAGCGGCTTAGAGGCCGTCTTTTTGATTGCTGCACCGTCATGAGAACTCCTGGTAGTCAATTCGTAATGCGGCATTGTTCAGGGGTAATGATGTACCCCTATAGCTTACCCAGCTTGGTGCGTAGACGTTTGATGGCCTGACTGTGCAACTGGCTAACCCGTGACTCCCCCACTTCCAGTACCGCGCCAATCTCTTTCAGATTCAGCTCTTCCTGGTAGTACAGCGTTAACACCAGCTTTTCGCGTTCCGGCAACGCTTCGATGGCGTCCATCACGCGCTGGCGGAGGTTCCCCTCAAGTAGCTGCTGTAACGGGTTTTCCTGCTGATGTTCTTCCGTCACCAGCTCAATACTATCGCCATGCTCTTCCCGCCACTCGTCGTAGGAGAAGAGTTGGCTATTATTGGTATCAAGCAACATCTGACGATACTCTTGCACAGGAATAGCCAGACGCTCCGCCACTTCGGTTTCCGTCGCGTTACGCCCTAATTCCTGCTCCAGTTGCCCCATCGCCTGTGCCACTTCGCGAGCATTGCGCCGAACGCTACGCGGCACCCAATCCCGGCTACGTAGTTCGTCCAGCATCGCTCCACGAATACGCTGCACTGCGTAAGTGGTAAATGCCGTTCCTTGCAAAGCGTCATATCGGTCGACTGCATTCAATAACCCGATGCCGCCCGCTTGTAGCAGGTCATCCAGTTCTACGCTCGCCGGCAAACGCACCTGAAGGCGCAATGCTTCGTGACGCACCAACGGTACATAACGCTGCCACAGCGAGTGTTTATCCATTACACCTTCAGCGGTATACAGTGAATTCACGATAAACAGCCCTGCGTTAAATGAGTTATCGGCATGATTATCCGTTTCTGCAGGGGTTTTAATCGGGTGAATAGTGGGTGAAATGGGGGGTTATTTGGGGGTTACGGGTAAAGCTGAATGTAAAAAACCCCGCCGGAGCGGGGTTTGCGCGATAAGCGTAAATTAACGCAGCAGAGACAGTACGTTCTGCGGAACCTGGTTGGCCTGTGCCAGTACAGAAGTACCTGCTTGTTGCAGGATCTGTGCTTTGGACATGTTAGACACTTCGGTCGCGTAGTCAGCATCTTCGATACGGCTACGAGCTGAAGACAGGTTGTTTACAGTGTTACCCAAGTTGGTGATAGTGGAATCAAAACGGTTCTGCACCGCACCGAGGTCAGAACGCAGTGCATCAACCTGAGCCAGCGCCTTATCAATTGTCTCCAAAGGATTAGCTGTCGCTTTCTTGGCAACACTTTCAGTAACTAGAGTCGCTTTACCAGCCTGATTCTGGCTCAGGAACATCGCAACACCACCGTTGGTAACTTTGCTACCATCAGCTGAAACATCATAAACTTTGCCATCAATAGTCAGAGCGCTACCAGTTTTAGTACCTGCAGATTTGAGGTCAGCAACTGTAGCAGCTAAGTTAGTTTCAGCACTTTTAGTTGTTAACTTACCAGATACAGATGAGGTATAGACACTCTCGCTAGATTTTAATGTTGAGTTGGCTAAGTCAGCGCCTGCTGTAGTAAATGTAACAACACTGCCGCCAATGTTTGCAGTGAAGGTACCATGACCGTCAGCACTTGCATCGGAACCACTTACAGTAAAGTCAATACCTGCAGCGTTGAATGTCTGACCAACTTTTAAATCTTTAGCAGCGGTTGCAATAGCCACAGCGTCAGCATCAGCAGCAGCGGTTGCTGTTGTGGAATATTTAGCTGCTCCGTTCGTTTTAGTCGCATCTTTAACCAATGCGCCTGTTTTTGCATCTACAAACTTAGCTTCAAAACCACCAACTCCATCATCGCCAGTTACTGCACCTGTTTTCAGATCAACACGAAATTCTTTTCCACCCACGGTATAAGCATCATAACCAGTAGCGTCAAACTTAGACACTAAATCGCTACCTGTCGCTGCTTTTGAGCCATTGACGTTAAAACCGTCCATTCCCAGAGTTTTGGAGTCAATCTTTTTTAGGTCAATAGAGATGGTTTCACCATCATTTGCACCGACCTGGATTTTCAGAGTGTTATCCTGAGCCAGTACTTTCACGCCGTTAAACTGAGTCTGGCCGGATACGCGGTCAATCTCACTTAAACGTTGAGTGATTTCGTTCTGGATAGAGGTCAGGTCGCTATCAGAGTTTGAACCATTCGTTGCCTGAACAGAGAGTTCACGAACACGCTGCAGGTTATTATTGATTTCATTCAGCGCGCCTTCAGTGGTCTGCGCGATGGAGATACCGTCGTTGGCGTTACGAGAAGCCTGAGTCAGACCTTTGATGTTTGCGGTGAAGCGGTTAGCAATCGCCTGACCAGCTGCATCATCTTTCGCGCTGTTGATACGCAGACCAGAGGACAGACGTTCGATAGCGGAGCTCAGAGTAGACTGAGATTTGTTCAGGTTGTTTTGGGTCAACAGCGACAGGCTGTTTGTATTGATGACTTGTGCCATGATCTTTTCCTTATCAATTACAACTTGATGTTATTGGGCTGTTGCCCACGGTTTCTCACCGTAACCCATGTATCGGCACCTTAATTTCGAACTTTAGAAAATTTTTACTTTCCGCCCTCTTTTTTCTTAGCCTCCGAAATACCCGCATTATGCCCCACTATTCTGCGCATTATTTTTGCAAAACTATTATTAAACTTTGCGCGCAGATTGCCGATAACCCGCTTAACTACTGTTTGCAATCACAAGGAATTAGGCATGCCTTCATTTACATCATTGGGCGTCGGCTCAAACTTACCACTGGATACATTGCTGACAAACCTGACTACTGCTGAAAAAAAACGTTTAACTCCAATTACCCAACAGCAGAGTTCCAATACTGCACGGCTAACAGCCTACGGCACGCTGAAAAGCGCGCTGGAAAAATTCCAGACAGCAAATACAACACTGAACAGTGCCGATCTATTTAAAAGTACTACCGTAACCAGCAGCACAGAAGATCTGACGGCCACGACCTCCGCCGGTGCAGCACCGGGGACCTATATGATCAGCGTAACGCAACTTGCGCAGGCGCAATCATTAAGTACCAAAAGCGGTATCAGTTCGATGAAAGAGGCGTTAGGTGACACTTCCTCAGACAGCCGTACCATTAAAATTGAGCAAAAAGGCCGTAAAGAACCGCTGGAAATTAAACTCAGCAAAGACCAAACGTCGCTGGAAGGAATTCGAGATGCTATTAACGACGCCGACAGCGGTATTTCCGCCAGCATCGTTAAAGTTAAAGAAAATGATTACCAACTGGTATTAACGGCCGATAGCGGTGTCGATAATAAGATGACCATTTCCGTCAGCGGCGACAGTAAGCTCAATGATTTACTGGCCTACGACAGCACCGCCGGCAGCGGAAATATGAAACAGCTGGTGGAAGCAAAAAATGCGTTATTGAAAGTTAATGGTATTGATATTGAACGCCCAAGCAACACCATTACCGATGCCCCGCAGGGCGTAACGCTGAATCTGACTAAAGAAGTCACCGACGCGCGAATCACCGTCACCAAGAGCAATGATAAAGCAACCGAAGCAATCAAAGGTTGGGTGGATGCCTATAACTCGTTGCTGGATACGTTTTCAACGCTGACCAAATACACTGAAGTTGATCCGGGAGCCGAAGCACAAGATAAAAATAACGGTGCGCTGATCGGCGACAGCGCGGTACGCACTATCCAGATAGGCATTCGCGCCCAGTTTTCCAATGGTGCCAGCGATGGTGCATTCAAAACGTTGGGTGAAATCGGTATTACCACCGACGGTACCTCAGGCAAGCTGAAAATTGACGACACCAAGTTGGAAAAAGCGCTGAAAGATAACACCGCAGCGACTCGTCAATTACTGGTTGGTGATGGTAAAGAAACCGGTATTACCACCAAAATCGCCACCGAAGTAAAAGGTTACCTGGCTGATGACGGCATTATTGACGTTGCCCAGGACAATATTAACGCCACGCTGAAAAAACTGACCAAACAGTATCTGGCCGTCAGCAACAGCATCGACGATACCGTCGCGCGCTATAAAGCGCAGTTTACGCAGCTGGACACCATGATGAGCAAGCTGAACAGCACCAGTAACTATCTGGGCCAGCAATTTACGGCGATGAGTAATTCCTGATAACACGAGGTAAGTATGTATACCGCGAGCGGTACCAAAGCCTATGCACAGGTCAGCATAGAGAGTGGCGTAATGAGCGCCAGCCCGCATCAGCTGATTGAAATGTTGTTTGATGGCGCGAACAGCGCCCTGGTGCGCGCTCGCCTGTTTATGCAACAGGGTGATATCGTCGCCAAAGGTGAGGCGTTAAGTAAAGCCATTAATATTATCGACAATGGCCTGAAGGCAGGACTTGATCAAGAGAATGGCGGCGAAATCGCCACCAATCTGTCTTCTCTGTATGACTATATGATTCGCCGTTTACTGCAAGCTAACTTGCGTAATGATTGTCAGGCCATTGAAGAAGTCGAAGGGTTACTCGGCAACATTGCAGATGCCTGGAAACAGATCTCACCGAAAGCATCTTCCCAGGAGTCTCGTTAATGACCTCAGCCGTGGAGTTTATCAACCGTTGGCAGCGCATCGCGCTGCTCAGTCACTCACTGCTGGAACTGGCGCAGCGCGGTGAATGGGACCTTTTACTGGAACAGGAAGTTACCTATCTGCAAAGTATTGAAGTGGTCATGGAAGAGCAAACTCCACCAGGCATTACGCGAAGTATTCAGGATTTAGTGGCCGGGTACATTAAACAGACGCTGGATAACGAACAACTGCTCAAAACATTGTTGCAGCAGCGTCTGGATGAACTCAGCAATCTCATCGGTCAGTCGACGCGCCAAAAGACGCTAAATAACGCTTATGGCCGTCTTTCCGGCATGCTGTTAGTTCCCGACGCCCCCACTGCCCCACAATAATTTCCCGTCTCGTCTGAATAATCTTCCATACTCCAGAGGTCGGCCAAACGACTTCTGGAGCACGGAAGATGAAAAATCCCACGTTATTGCAGTATTTTCACTGGTATTACCCCGAGGGCGGTCAACTCTGGCCCGAACTTGCCGAACGCGCAGGTGGACTCAATGACATCGGCATCAATATGGTGTGGTTACCTCCCGCTTATAAAGGCGCATCCGGCGGCTATTCCGTTGGCTACGACTCCTACGATCTGTTTGATCTGGGCGAATTCGACCAAAAGGGAACCGTCGCCACTAAATATGGCGATAAAAACCAGCTGCTGGCGGCGATAGACGCGCTAAAACACAATGATATTGCCGTACTGCTTGACGTGGTGGTTAACCACAAAATGGGTGCAGATGAGAAAGAGAATATTCGTGTCCAGCGGGTTAACGCCGAGGACCGCACGCAAATAGACGATGAGATCGTCGAATGCGAAGGCTGGACGCGCTACACCTTCCCTGCCCGCGCGGGCCAGTACTCGCAATTCATTTGGGATTTTAAATGCTTCAGCGGTATTGACCATATCGAAAACCCAACCGAAGACGGCATTTTTAAAATCGTGAACGACTACACCGGCGAAGGCTGGAACGATCAGGTTGATGATGAGTTGGGTAATTTTGATTATCTGATGGGCGAAAACATCGATTTTCGCAATCACGCCGTAACTGAGGAGATCAAATACTGGGCGCGTTGGGTGATGGAGCAAACCCAGTGTGACGGCTTTCGTTTAGATGCCGTGAAACATATTCCGGCATGGTTTTATAAAGAGTGGATTGAGCATGTGCAGGAAGTCGCCCCCAAGCCGCTGTTTATCGTCGCGGAATACTGGTCGCATGAAGTCGACAAGCTGCAAACCTACATTAATCAGGTGGAGGGGAAAACTATGCTATTCGACGCCCCTTTACAGATGAAATTCCACGAAGCCTCCCGTCAGGGACGCGATTACGACATGAGTCAGATTTTCACCGACACCCTGGTGGAAGCCGATCCGTTTCATGCCGTCACGCTGGTGGCCAATCACGACACTCAGCCCTTGCAGGCGCTGGAAGCCCCTGTCGAAGCGTGGTTTAAGCCGCTGGCCTATGCGCTGATCCTGTTGCGCGAAAACGGCGTGCCGTCAGTGTTTTATCCTGACCTCTACGGAGCGCATTACGAAGACACCGGCGGCGATGGCGAAACCTATCCTATCGACATGCCGATCATTGAACAGCTTGATGAACTGATCCTCGCGCGCCAGCGCTTCGCACACGGGGTACAGACGCTCTTTTTCGATCACCCTAACTGTATCGCTTTTAGCCGCAGCGGAACGGACGACGATCCCGGCTGTGTGGTTGTTCTGTCTAACGGCGATGACGGGGAAAAGACCATCAATCTCGGTGCGAATTACGGGAATAAAACCTGGCGCGACTATCTGGGAAATCGCGAAGAAAGCGTGGTCACCGATGAAAACGGTGAAGCGACGTTTTATTGCAACGGCGGTAGCGTCAGCGTGTGGGTGATTGAAGACGTGTTATAAAGCTCAACCCCGGTGGCCGTTGGCTACCGGGGCGTATAGCTTATGGCAGTGGCGTGGCCAGCGGCGTTTTCTTTAACGCGTCAGCACATTCCTGCGTCGGGCGGTCGACCCGCTGCAGCGTCATACCGTCATATTCCAGCGTATTGCCTTCCCGCTCAATCTCATACAGCTCGCGTTTCACCGTCACGTTGGTGAGATCGCCAGAGATCATCGTCAGTTTCCCCGGCAGCGCGATCACTCGCTGCCACTGGCGACAATCCAGCGTGTCGCCCTCTTTTGTTACCACCAGGCTGGCAATCGCTTCCGGGCTCACCAGACTGCGTTGCGGACCTTTTGACTGCCAGTATCCTTCCAGACCGGCTGGCGCTGGCGTTTTCACCACGTCGTTATAATTTTCTACTTCGGCGCATCCGGTAAGCGCCAGAAATACAGCAACGATTGCTAATTTTTTCATCATTCATCCTGCATGCGAAGAAAATGGGATTGTGGCATTAAAGGCCTGATGTCGCCAGCCTTTCGGCAGTGTCGAGAAAGATTGATCCAGACGGTGTTACCTCTTATTACTCATAGTCAAAAATTCTGATCGGTGTAGTATCCACACTTCTTGTTACATACCTTCTGAGTTCAGAGGCACAACGCATGTCATGGCAACACTTCAAACAGGCCTGGTTAATTAAATTTTGGGCCCCCGCCCCTGCGGTCATCGCAGCGGGTATTCTCTCTACCTACTATTTCGGCATTACGGGAACCTTCTGGGCCGTTACCGGCGAATTCACTCGCTGGGGTGGTCAAATCCTGCAACTGTTCGGCGTTCACGCCGAAGAATGGGGATACTACAAGCTGATCCATCTCGAAGGCTCACCCCTGACCCGCATTGACGGCATGATGATCCTCGGTATGTTCGGGGGCTGTTTTGCTGCCGCATTGTGGGCAAACAACGTCAAATTACGCATGCCGCGCAGTCGGGTGCGCATTATGCAGGCGATAGTCGGCGGAATGATTGCCGGATTCGGCGCCCGGCTGGCAATGGGCTGTAACCTGGCCGCATTCTTCACCGGTATTCCACAGTTCTCGCTACACGCCTGGTTTTTCGCCCTGGCAACGGCTATTGGCTCATGGTTTGGCGCACGCTTTACCCTGCTGCCGATGTTTCGTATTCCGGTTAAAATGCAGAAAGTCTCCGCCGCTTCTCCGTTAACGCAAAAGCCGGATCAGGCCCGTCGCCGTTTCCGCCTCGGCATGCTGGTGTTTATCGCCATGATCGGCTGGGCGCTCCTCACTGCGATGGATAAGCCCAAACTTGGTTTGGCCATGCTGTTCGGCGTCGGGTTCGGGCTGCTGATTGAACGGGCGCAAATCTGCTTCACCTCCGCCTTCCGCGACCTGTGGATTTCCGGTCGCACCCATATGGCGAAAGCGATCATCTTCGGGATGGCGGTCAGCGCCATTGGTATCTTTAGCTACGTGCAACTGGGCGTCGAGCCTAAAATCATGTGGGCAGGTCCGAATGCGGTGATCGGCGGCTTGCTGTTCGGCTTCGGCATTGTTCTGGCGGGCGGGTGTGAAACGGGCTGGATGTACCGCGCCGTTGAAGGCCAGGTGCATTACTGGTGGGTGGGTCTGGGCAACGTTATTGGCTCGACCATTCTGGCCTACTACTGGGATGATTTTGCTCCTGCACTTGCCACCAATTGGGACAAAGTGAATCTGCTCAACACCTTCGGCCCGCTCGGTGGCCTGCTGGTAACCTATCTGCTGTTATTTACCGCGCTGATGCTCATCATCGGCTGGGAAAAACGCTTCTTCCGTCGCGCTGGGCTGACGCCTGCCAAGGAGTCTGTATGAAAAATATCGTGCCTGATTATCGCCTCGATATGGTCGGCGAGCCGTGTCCGTATCCGGCTGTCGCCACACTGGAAGCGATGCCGCAATTGAAGAAAGGTGAGATTCTGGAAGTGGTGAGCGATTGCCCGCAGTCAATCAACAATATTCCACTGGATGCGCGTAATCACGGCTATACGGTGCTGGATATTCAGCAGGATGGTCCAACGATTCGTTATTTAATTCAGAAGTAATGCGATTCTCCCGTTGCCCGACGCAGCGGGAGAATGTTCGGCTTGCTACACCTGCATCGACATTACTTCCTGATACGCCGACACCAGTTTGTTGCGCACCTGGATCCCCATCTGCATCGATACCGACGCTTTTTGCATATCGGTCATCACATCGTTCAGCGCAATACCCGGTTCACCGAGGGTAAATTTCTCAGCCTGCACACGGGACGCGGTTTGTACATCGCTGATCCTGTCTAACGCCGCATGCAGTTGACCGGCAAAGCTCACGGTCGGTTGTGGCTGCATATCCTGCATTTTTGCTGACATCGCCGTGGTCTGTAGCTGGCTGATGACCCCTTCAATCCCCTGTATTGCCGACATTCTGATCCCCTGGATAATTTTTTACGTAGTTGAGATTACCAGTTAGTCAATAAGATAAAGGCGTTAAATAACGATAAAAAACCACGGTTTTTAACGCATAGAAAAATTCGAAACCGCAAATAATGAGACCGTCAATTTTTCGAGTTTGCTGACCCGGGAGTGAGTCTTGTTCCACTTTGCAAAAAACGCCGTCCACGATAAGCCACGAGGTGCGAGATGAGTGCGACAGCATCGACTGCAACCCAGCTTAAACCTCTCGAGTGGTTAAACCGCCTGCGCGCGAATCCCAGAATTCCTCTGATTGTGGCGGGAGCCGCTGCCGTCGCGATCATCGTGGCGATGGTCCTGTGGGCCAAAGCACCTGACTACCGCACGCTGTTCAGCAATCTTTCCGATCAGGATGGTGGCGCGATCGTCACCCAACTGACGCAGATGAACGTTCCCTACCGTTTTACTGAGGGAAGCGGCGCCATTGAAGTTCCTGCCGATAAAGTCCACGAACTGCGTTTACGTCTGGCGCAGCAAGGTCTGCCCAAAGGCGGCGCGGTGGGTTTTGAACTGCTGGATCAGGAAAAGTTTGGTATCAGCCAGTTTAGCGAGCAGGTCAACTACCAGCGCGCGCTGGAAGGTGAATTAGCCCGTACGATTGAAACGTTGGGACCGGTAAAACGCGCCCGCGTGCATCTGGCTATGCCGAAACCGTCGCTGTTTGTGCGTGAGCAAAAAGCGCCTTCAGCCTCCGTCACCGTCAATCTGGAACCGGGTCGCGCGCTGGATGAAGGTCAGATCAGTGCGGTCACGCATCTGGTTTCCAGCGCTGTTGCAGGCTTGCCGCCGGGCAACGTTACGCTGGTCGACCAGGCGGGGCATCTGTTAACCCAGTCAAATACCAGTAGCCGCGATCTTAACGATGCGCAGCTGAAATACGCCAGCGACGTCGAAGGCCGCGTTCAGCGTCGTATCGAATCAATTCTGTCGCCGATTGTCGGCAACGGTAACGTACATGCGCAGGTTACCGCGCAGCTGGATTTTGCCAACAAAGAGCAAACCGAAGAACAGTACCGTCCAAACGGTGATGAGTCCCAGGCCGTGCTGCGTTCTCGTCAGTTGAACGTCAGTGAGCAGGTCGGTAGCGGAGCACCAGGCGGCGTACCGGGCGCGTTGTCAAATCAGCCCGCTCCGGCAAATACTGCGCCAATCGCCAACCCACCCGCTAATCAGCAAAACGCGCAAAATACGCAAAACGCACAGACGGCGAATAACAGTAATAATGCCGGCCCGCGCAATACTCAGCGCAATGAAACCAGCAACTATGAAGTTGACCGCACCATTCGCCATACCAAAATGAACGTTGGCGATGTGCAGCGTCTTTCGGTGGCTGTTGTGGTCAACTACAAAACGTTACCAGACGGCAAACCGTTGCCGTTAACAGCCGAGCAGATGAAACAGATTGAGGATCTAACCCGCGAAGCGATGGGATTCTCCGACAAACGTGGCGATACCCTGAACGTGGTGAACTCTCCCTTCACGGCGACCGACGATTCCATTGGCGAGCTACCGTTCTGGAAACAGCCGTTCTTTATTGATCAGTTAATGTCCGCAGGTCGTTGGTTGCTGGTTCTGCTGGTGGCGTGGATCCTGTGGCGGAAAGCCGTTCGTCCGCAGTTGGTCCGTCGCAGCGAAGAAGCGAAAGCCGTACAAGAACAAACGCGTGTCCGTCAGGAAACCGAAGAAGCGGTAGAAGTTCGCCTCAGCAAAGACGAACAAACCCAGCAGCGTCGTACTAATCAGCGTCTGGGAGCAGAAGTCATGAGTCAGCGTATTCGTGAAATGTCAGATAACGATCCGCGCGTCGTGGCGCTGGTCATTCGCCAGTGGATGAGTAACGATCATGAGTAATCTTACCGGTACCGATAAAAGCGTCATCCTGCTGATGACCATTGGCGAAGATCGCGCGGCGGAGGTGTTTAAGCACCTTTCCACGCGCGAAGTTCAGGCGCTCAGTACGGCGATGGCCAACGTTCGCCAGATTTCCAACAAGCAGTTGACGGAAGTGCTGGCCGAATTTGAACAAGAAGCCGAACAGTTTGCCGCGCTGAATATCAACGCCAACGAATATCTGCGCTCCGTGCTGGTGAAAGCGCTGGGCGAGGAACGTGCCTCCAGTCTGCTGGAAGATATTCTGGAAACCCGCGATACCACCAGCGGCATTGAAACGCTTAACTTTATGGAGCCGCAAAGCGCCGCCGACCTTATCCGCGACGAGCATCCGCAGATTATCGCCACCATTCTGGTGCACCTCAAGCGGGGCCAGGCTGCCGATATACTGGCGCTGTTCGACGAGCGTTTACGTCACGACGTGATGCTGCGTATCGCCACTTTTGGCGGCGTACAGCCTGCCGCGCTGGCAGAACTGACCGAGGTACTCAACGGCCTGCTCGATGGCCAGAACCTCAAGCGCAGCAAAATGGGCGGCGTGAGAACGGCGGCAGAAATTATCAACCTGATGAAAACCCAGCAGGAAGAAGCGGTTATTACCGCCGTACGCGAATTCGACGGCGAGCTGGCGCAGAAAATTATCGACGAGATGTTCCTGTTCGAGAACCTGGTGGATGTCGACGATCGCAGTATCCAGCGCCTGCTGCAGGAAGTGGATTCCGAATCGTTGCTGATTGCCCTGAAAGGTGCCGAACAGCCGCTGCGCGAGAAGTTCCTGCGCAACATGTCGCAACGTGCTGCCGATATTCTGCGCGACGACCTCGCCAACCGCGGTCCGGTGCGTTTGTCGCAGGTGGAAAACGAACAGAAAGCCATTCTGCTTATTGTGCGTCGTCTGGCGGAAACCGGCGAGATGGTGATAGGCAGCGGCGAGGATACCTATGTCTAACGAACTGCCGTGGAAAGTCTGGACCCCGGACGACCTCGCCCCACCGATGGCGGAGTTCGTACTGGCTGACCACAGCGAAAACCCGCTGTCAGAAGAAACAGAAGAACCAGAGCTTTCCGCAGAGCAACAGCTTGAACAGCAGCTTGCACAGCTGCAACTGCAGGCCCATGAGCAAGGCTATAACGCGGGTCTGGCGGAAGGTCGACAAAAAGGCCACGAACAAGGTTATCAGGAAGGTCTGAGTCAGGGGCTGGAGCAAGGCCAGAACCAGGCGCGCGCTCAGCATGCGCCGATCCATGCCCGCATGCAGCAACTGGTGAGCGAGTTTCAGAATACGCTGGACGCACTGGACAGCGTCATTGCCTCGCGTCTGATGCAAATGGCTCTGGAAGCTGCGCGTCAGGTTATAGGTCAGACGCCTATTGTGGATAACGCTGCGCTGATTAAACAAATCCAACAGCTGTTACAGCAAGAACCGCTGTTTAGCGGTAAACCGCAGCTACGCGTACATCCGGACGATCTCCAGCGTGTAGAAGAAATGCTCGGTGCGACCCTCAGCCTGCACGGCTGGCGGCTGCGCGGTGATCCGACGCTGCATCACGGCGGCTGTAAAGTCTCAGCCGATGAAGGCGATCTGGATGCCAGCGTCGCCACGCGCTGGCAAGAACTCTGCCGTCTGGCAGCACCGGGAGTCGTGTAATGACCACTCGCCTGACTCGCTGGCTCAATACGCTGGACAGCTTCGAAGAGAAAATGTCGCTGCTGCCTGCGGTGCGCCGTTACGGTCGCCTGACCCGCGCCACTGGGCTGGTGCTGGAGGCCACGGGATTACAGTTGCCGCTGGGCGCCACCTGCGTTATTGAACGCCAGGACGGCAACGAAACCCAGGAGGTCGAAAGTGAAGTTGTGGGCTTTAACGGTCAGCGTCTGTTTCTGATGCCCCTCGAAGAGGTTGAAGGCGTTCTGCCCGGCGCACGCGTGTACGCAAAAAACATTGCCGGAGAAGGTCTGCAAAGCGGGAAGCAATTACCGCTTGGCCCTGCATTGCTGGGTCGGGTGCTGGACGGTAGCGGCAAACCGCTCGACGGTCTGCCCGCCCCGGATACCACCGAAACCGGGGCGCTGATTACGCCGCCGTTTAACCCGCTACAACGCACCGCGATTGAACACGTCCTGGATACCGGCGTACGTCCCATCAACGCGTTGTTAACCGTCGGTCGCGGTCAGCGTATGGGACTTTTCGCGGGCTCCGGTGTCGGTAAAAGCGTTCTGCTCGGCATGATGGCGCGCTATACCCAGGCCGATGTTATCGTCGTGGGTCTGATTGGCGAACGTGGTCGCGAAGTTAAAGATTTTATTGAAAATATTCTCGGTACCGACGGTCGTGCACGCTCGGTGGTGATTGCTGCTCCCGCAGATGTCTCGCCGCTGTTACGTATGCAAGGCGCGGCCTATGCCACGCGTATCGCCGAAGATTTTCGCGATCGTGGACAGCACGTATTGCTAATTATGGATTCCCTCACCCGCTATGCGATGGCGCAACGTGAGATCGCCCTGGCGATCGGAGAGCCGCCAGCAACGAAAGGTTATCCCCCCTCAGTATTCGCCAAATTACCGGCGCTGGTCGAACGTGCCGGGAACGGTATTCACGGCGGTGGTTCCGTTACCGCGTTTTACACGGTACTGACCGAAGGTGACGACCAGCAGGACCCCATTGCGGATTCCGCGCGCGCGATTCTGGACGGCCACATTGTGCTGTCCCGTCATCTGGCCGAGGCGGGTCACTATCCGGCCATCGATATTGAAGCTTCGATCAGCCGCGCCATGACCGCGCTTATTAGTGAACAACACTATGCGCGGGTACGAAACTTTAAACAGCTGCTATCCAGCTTCCAGCGCAACCGCGATCTGGTCAGCGTGGGGGCGTATGCCAAAGGCAGCGATCCCATGCTGGATAAAGCCATCGCCCTATGGCCACAACTGGAAGCATTCTTACAGCAAGGCATTTTTGAACGGGCGGACTGGGAAGATTCTCTGCACGCGTTAGAACTGATTTTCCCTGGTGTGTGAGTAAGCAGGAGAGCATAGGTCATGGCACAACATGGTGCATTAGCCACACTTAAAGACCTGGCTGAAAAAGAGGTAGATGACGCCGCTGTCTTATTGGGAGAGATGCGTCGTGGCTGTCAGCAGGCGGAAGAGCAGTTGAAAATGCTGATCGATTATCAGCATGAGTATCGCAACAATCTGAACAGTGACATGGGTCAGGGTATTACCAGTAATCGCTGGATCAATTACCAACAATTTATTCAGACGCTGGAAAAAGCGATTGAGCAACACCGCCAACAGCTCAATCAGTGGACGCAGAAAGTAGACCAGGCATTGAACAGTTGGCGCGACAAAAAACAACGTTTACAGGCGTGGCAGACTCTGCAGGACAGACAAACCTCGGCGGCGTTACTGGCCGAAAACCGCCTGGATCAGAAAAAAATGGATGAATTTGCTCAGCGTGCAGCTATGAGGAAACCCGAATGATTACTTTACCCCAACTGATTACCACCGACACCGACGTAGCCGCAGGTCTTCAGTCAGGCAAAGCGGTTGATTCACCCGAGGATTTTTTAGCGCTGCTGGCGGGTGCATTAGGTGCGGACAACGCGCAGGGTAAAGACGCCCCGCTGTCGTTTGCCGACTTACAGGCGGCCGGTAGCAAACTGCAAAAAGGGTTACTGCAAAAAAATGGCGATTCAGCACCGTCGCTCAAGTTGACCGAACTACTGGCGCAAAAAGAGATGCACACTGATGCTTCTCTTGTCGACATGACAGACGCTCAGCAACTGTTGTCTGCCCTCACGCCCTCACTGAAAGTTAATGCCCTGACGACTCTGGGCAAAGTCGCTCAGCAGGATGAAAAAAACACCGCACTGAGCGATGAGGATCTCGCCAACCTGAGCGCGTTGTTCGCCATGCTGCCAGGACAACCGCAGACCACGCCTGCCGTCGACAGCGCGCCAGCCCCCGTTGATGCGACGCTTTCGGCGTTGTCACGAGGTTCGGTACACAGCGCTATCGCCGATAATGCTGGCGAATTGCTGCCAGGTGATGCCAAAAAAGGCAAAGCGGATATTGCAACGCCTGCCAGCAGCGTAGATCAGACAAACAATCCGACATTAACCCCGTTGACGGCAGCGGCGACGACCAGAGCGGAAATTGAAAGCGCCCCTTCGCCGACCAGCATTGGCATGACGACGGCGCCGTTAAGTGGCCCGCAGTCCCACGCTCAGCCGTTACCGACCGCCGCACCTGTGCTAAGCGCGCCATTGGGTAGCCAGGAATGGCAGCAATCACTGAGCCAGCACGTCACTCTGTTTACTCGCCAGGGCCAGCAAAGCGCAGAACTGCGTCTGCATCCACAGGATCTGGGCCAGGTGCACATTTCCCTCAAGCTGGATGACAATCTCGCGCAGTTGCAAATGGTATCGCCACACAGTCACGTGCGCGCTGCGCTGGAAGCTGCATTACCGATGCTGCGTACGCAGTTGGCTGAAAGCGGTATCCAGCTTGGACAAAGCAGTATCAGTAGTGAAAGCTTTGCCGGTAATCAGCAGTCTTCCGGGCAGCAACAGCAGGCGGGTCGCGCTCAGGGACAAGACATTTTTGCCGCTGAAGATGACGCCGTACTGGCAGCGCCAGCCTCACTGCAAGCCGCAGCACGCGGTGATGGAGCAGTAGACATCTTCGCCTAACGCCAGAGGTAGCATGATTATCCGCGTCTTTTCCACGCTTTGTCGTGGACAGGACACGGGATAATCAGCCCATAAGCTGTACCGAAACAGGAAGCCCGTATCTGATGACTGACTCCGCGATTAACAAAAAAAGTAAACGCGCTATTTGGATCCCTCTGCTGGTATTGATTACCCTCGCCGCCTGCGCAACTGCGGGTTATAGCTACTGGCGCATGCAGCAGCAGCCGTCCGCCAGCGTCAAAGCGGAACCGGCTCCACCGCCAGCCCCGGTATTCTTTGCGCTGGATACCTTTACCGTCAATCTGGGTGATGCGGACCGTGTACTGTATATCGGTATCACGCTGCGCATGAAAGACGAGGCAACGCGTTCACGTCTTAACGAATATCTGCCGGAAGTGCGCAGCCGCTTGCTGCTGCTGTTCTCTCGTCAGAACGCGGCTACGCTCGCCACCGAAGAAGGTAAGCAACAGCTCATTGCCGCCATCAAAGAGACGCTCGCGACTCCGCTCGTTGTTGGACAACCCAAACAGGTTGTCACCGACGTTCTTTATACAGCTTTTATTCTGCGGTAAAGACATGGGCGACAGTATTCTTTCTCAGGCTGAAATCGACGCATTGCTTAATGGCGATAGCGAAACTAAAGACGAACCCATTTCCGGTATCGCAAAAGAAAGCGATATTCGTCCTTACGATCCCAACACCCAGCGCCGCGTGGTACGTGAGCGTTTACAGGCGCTGGAGATCATTAACGAACGCTTCGCGCGCCAGTTCCGTATGGGGTTATTTAACCTGTTGCGCCGTAGCCCGGATATTACCGTGGGTGCGATCCGTATCCAGCCATACCACGAGTTTGCGCGCAACTTACCGGTTCCGACCAACCTGAACTTAATCCACCTGAAGCCGCTGCGCGGTACGGGTCTGGTGGTGTTCTCACCGAGTCTGGTATTTATCGCCGTCGATAACCTGTTCGGCGGTGATGGCCGCTTCCCGACGAAAGTGGAAGGCCGCGAATTTACCCATACCGAACAGCGCGTTATCAACCGCATGCTGAAGCTGGCGCTGGAAAGCTACAGCGACGCGTGGAAGGCCATCAATCCGCTGGAAGTGGAATACGTTCGTTCCGAGATGCAGGTGAAATTTACCAATATCACCACGTCTCCTAACGACATCGTGGTCAATACCCCATTCCACGTTGAAATTGGCAACCTGACCGGTGAATTTAACATCTGTCTGCCATTCAGCATGATTGAACCGTTGCGTGAGCTGCTGGTGAACCCGCCGCTGGAAAACTCGCGTAATGAAGATCAGAACTGGCGCAATAATCTGGTGCGTCAGGTTCAGCATTCTGAGCTGGAGCTGGTGGCAAACTTTGCCGACATTCCGCTGCGGCTATCCCAGATTTTAAAACTGAAACCCGGCGATGTACTGCCGATTGAAAAACCCGACCGCATTATTGCTCATGTGGACGGCGTGCCTGTACTGACCAGCCAGTATGGCACGGTGAACGGTCAGTATGCGTTACGCGTAGAACATCTGATAAACCCGATTTTGAATTCGCTGAATGAGGAACAGCCCAAATGAGTGATATGAATAATCCGTCCGATGAGAACACTGGTGCATTGGACGATCTGTGGGCTGACGCGTTAAACGAGCAAAAAACCACGCCCACCAAAAGTGCGGCCGATGCGGTATTCCAGCAGTTAGGTGGCGGCGACGTCAGCGGTGCCTTGCAGGACATCGACCTGATCATGGACATTCCGGTCAAACTGACCGTCGAATTGGGCCGAACCCGCATGACCATCAAAGAGCTGCTGCGTCTGACGCAGGGTTCGGTCGTCGCGTTGGATGGGCTGGCGGGAGAGCCGCTGGATATCCTGATCAACGGTTACCTGATTGCCCAGGGTGAAGTGGTGGTTGTCGCAGACAAATACGGCGTACGTATCACCGACATTATTACCCCATCTGAACGCATGCGCCGTCTGAGCCGTTAATCATGAATACCCAGGCTACAGTTTCTCAGCCAGCCGCCGTACCCGGCTCACCGCTGGTTCAGGTAAGCGGCGCGCTGCTTGGGATCATCGTATTGATCCTGGCTGCAGCCTGGGTGATTAAGCGTATGGGGTTTGCCCCCAAAAGCGCCGGTACGCGCGGACTGAAAGTTGCGGCAAGTACCTCACTGGGTCCACGTGAGCGCGTGGTGATTGTTGAGGTTGAAGATGCGCGCCTGGTACTGGGCGTCACGGCCTCGCAAATTAACGTGTTGCACACCCTGCCCCCGGCGCCTGCTGATGCAGAAGAAAAACCGGCCTCCCCCGCGGATTTCCAGGCCATGATGAAGAGTTTGCTTAAGCGTCCCGGGAGATCCTGATGCGCCGTTTGTTATCCATCACGCTGGCAGGCTTATGGCTTTTCAGCCCAGTAGCCCTCGCCCAGCTCCCGGGTCTGGTTAGCCAGCCGCTGCCTGGCGGCGGACAAAGCTGGTCTTTGCCCGTGCAAACGCTGGTGTTTATCACCTCGCTGACGTTCCTGCCCGCCATTTTATTGATGATGACCAGCTTCACCCGCATCATCATCGTTTTCGGTCTGTTACGAAATGCGCTGGGAACCCCTTCGGCCCCCCCGAACCAGGTGCTACTGGGCCTGGCGCTATTTTTGACCTTTTTCATCATGTCGCCGGTAATCGACAAAATCTACGTCGACGCATATCAGCCGTTCAGCGAAGAGAAAATCTCTATGCAGGAAGCCATGGAGAAAGGCGCACAGCCGCTGCGCGAGTTTATGTTGCGCCAGACCCGTGAAGCCGATCTGGCACTCTTCGCGCGCTTAGCAAACAGCGGTCCCCTACAGGGACCAGAAGCCGTACCGATGCGGATTTTGCTTCCAGCCTATGTCACCAGCGAGCTGAAAACGGCATTCCAGATAGGCTTTACCATTTTTATTCCGTTTCTGATTATCGACCTGGTCATCGCCAGCGTGCTGATGGCGCTCGGGATGATGATGGTCCCCCCGGCCACGATCGCGCTACCGTTCAAGCTGATGCTGTTTGTGTTGGTAGACGGTTGGCAATTGCTTGTCGGCTCGCTAGCTCAAAGCTTTTACAGTTAGAGGCGCGAAATGACACCTGAATCGGTCATGATGATGGGCACAGAGGCGATGAAAGTCGCCCTGGCCCTTGCCGCGCCTTTGCTGTTGGTCGCCCTCGTCACAGGTCTTATCATCAGTATTTTGCAGGCGGCGACCCAGATAAACGAAATGACGCTGTCCTTCATTCCCAAAATTGTCGCGGTTTTTATTGCCATCATTGTTGCCGGCCCGTGGATGCTTAACCTGCTGCTCGACTACGTGCGTACGCTGTTCAGCAATATCCCCTACATCATCGGGTAGATGACATTATGCTGCAGGTGACCAGCGTTGAGTGGCTCCACTGGCTGAATCTTTACTTCTGGCCTTTGCTGCGCATCCTGGCGCTCATCTCAACGGCTCCGATTCTCAGCGAGCGCGCGATCCCCAAACGAGTAAAACTGGGGCTGGGGTTAATGATAACCGTCGTTATCGCTCCGTCGATTCCCCCGGTAGACGTCCCTATCTTTTCTATCGGCGCGCTATGGCAGGCAATGCAACAAATCCTGATCGGCATCGCTCTGGGCTTCACTATGCAGTTTGCCTTCGCGGCAGTACGTACCGCCGGGGAATTAATTGGTCTGCAAATGGGTCTCTCCTTCGCAACCTTCTTTGATCCCGGCAGCCGTCTGAATATGCCGGTACTGGCGAGACTGATCGACATGCTCGCCATGCTGTTATTCCTGACTTTTAACGGCCATTTGTGGCTTATTTCGCTGTTGGTGGATACATTTCATACCTTGCCAATCGGCGGCAATCCGGTGAACAGCAATGCGTTTCTCGCGCTGGCGCGGGCGGGTAGCCTGATTTTCCTCAACGGACTAATGTTGGCCCTGCCGATAATGACGCTGCTACTCACCCTAAACCTCGCACTCGGTCTGTTGAATCGCATGGCTCCTCAGCTGTCGATTTTCGTCATCGGTTTTCCACTCACCCTCGCCGTGGGTATTTCATTAATGGCGGCCCTGATGCCATTAATTGCGCCATTCTGCGAGCGATTATTCAGCGAAATTTTTAATTTATTGGCTGATATTGTCAGCGAAATGCCCGGAAAATAATAACCCTTAATTTTTATCCTGTTTTACTAAGGATTGTCCTAAATTTAAAAAGCGACAACATCCACCAGGATATCTCTGTCGCGGTTTATTTATTATTGACTCACTCACATAACGCAACATTTACTTTACTTTAAGATGTTTCCTGGCAAATTATACGCAACTTTACGGGATAGTAATTTCGCCTGAAAAACAGCGAAAGCGTCATCTTGGGTCGTTATTATTCCGTTTAGTTGTGATGAAAATAATCAGGTAAGGGGAATTATCGTTACGCATTGAGTGAGGGTATGCCATGTCAACGATTATTATGGATTTGTGCAGTTACACCCGGCTAGGGTTGACCGGATATCTGGTAAGTCGGGGGGTGAAGAAAAGGGAAATCAACAACATTTCCAACGTTGAGGAGCTCAGTCTCGCCTGTGTCTCTCAACAGCCCGCTGTGGTGTTTATTAATGAGGACTGCTTTATCCACGATCCTGCTAATAGCCAGCAAATAAAGCAAATCATTAATCAGCATCCCGGCACATTATTTATTGTGTTTATGGCAATTGCCAACGTGCATTTTGATGAGTATCTATTAGTCAGAAAAAATTTATTGATTAGTTCTAAGTCGATTAAACCAGATTCACTGGATGAACTCCTTGGCGATATTCTGAAAAAAGAAGTAGATTTTGTCATTGATGTGAATCTACCGACATTATCATTGAGCCGTACCGAGTCCAGCATGCTACGCATGTGGATGGAGGGTCAGGGCACAATACAGATATCCGACCAAATGAATATCAAGGCCAAGACCGTGTCATCCCATAAGGGGAATATAAAACGAAAGATAAAGACGCATAATAAGCAAGTTATCTATCACGTTGTGAGACTCACCGATAACGTTACCAATGGTATCTTTGTGAATACGCGCTAACACGTTCTGACTGGTGGCGAATCCACCAGTCAGGATCATGCAGCAAAACTCACCTTATTCTACTTTTTCCACGAAGATACCATCCTGATGACCTGACTCATTAAAGAACCAGATACCGAGCGGGTAGTCTTCCAGCGAAACCAGGTACATGGTGCCTTCACTAAACTCTTCGATAGCCAGTACCACGCCCGGTCGACGAGGACCGCCGTCCGTTTTGACTGTGACCCGATCATTCACCTTCATAGTTTTCCTCCTGTGGCTTTGTGCCAGTGTAGAACAATTTCCTTTTTCTGGCAGCGCCCGCCTCGCGCGATTGCGGGTTTTATCGACGGTCTATACTTAAGTTGTGCGTATCTGATGTTTGGATGCGCTCCCCCGGTATCCTTAACGGTTGAGAGGTATGAGGATGAAAACCGCGAAAGAGTACAGCGATACGGCCAAACGTGAAGTCAGCGTCGATGTGGACGCGCTACTGAAGGCAATCAACGAAATCTGCGAGAGTGAAATTCATCGCAGTCAGGATGACCCTGAACGCGTCAGCGTCGACGGACGTGATTACCACACGTGGCATGAACTGGCCGACGCGTTCGAGCTTGATATCCATGATTTTAGCGTGTCGGAGATCAATCGCTGACTGAGGGCGAAAAAAATCCCGGCCCTTATCGGGTCGGGATCAAGCTTGCTTATGCAAGAAGCACTTGAAAATTCGTTACACCAGGAAATCTGATGTGAAACAAACCTTATCTGCAATTTTTTTGCCTGACAAGTAAATAATTCTCACTAAAATGATAAATATAACTAATGATTGAAAGATCACCCGGTTACGCGCACCCCAGGTGTTCAGGCATCCTGGCAGAGCTTTCTTCGCTCGCCCGGCACCAGTTCATCTTCACGGAATGCTTCCCGTTTGACGCCAAAGCCGTCGTACCAGCGACACTCCACCATTCCGCTGGCATACCCGGTAACGATCATGCGTGGGCCACCCTCTTTGGAGGTGACTTCCTCACTGACAGAAAAGACCATACCTGCCTCCTGTATCAAGAGAAACCTTTACACCTTAGACGACAAAGAAGGGTTTTGCGTAATCAACCCTGCGACAATTAGTGCGAAAGTCCGCGCACTCTGGCGACGGCTTTCACCAGCAGCACCACTATTGCGCCGATGATAAAACCGAGCACCAGATTCAGCAGGGTCGGAAGCATCAGCGCAATCAATGCACTTTGCTGTTGGGCAAAATGTTCAATCGCATGATGCAGCGGTGTTATTCCGTGCACCACAATTCCGCCGCCAACCAAAAACATCGCCAGCGTGCCGACCACGGAAAGTGTTTTCATAAGCCAGGGGGCAACAACCAGCAACCCTTTACCCAGCGACTGGGCCAGCGTACTGCGCTTTTCTGCCAACCAGTATCCGATATCATCGAGCTTAACGATAATCCCGACCAGGCCGTAGACCCCCACGGTCACCACTAACGCGATGCCAGATAACACCAACACCTGATTCAACAATGGCGCATCCGCTACGATCCCCAGCGTAATCGCGACAATCTCAGCAGATAAAATAAAGTCGGTACGTATCGCCCCTTTAATTTTGTCTTTCTCAAAGGTGAGTGGATCTTGCGCTGCCAAAGATGTCAGACGCTGCTGACGCTCTTCCGGGGTTTCTTTGTGCTTACGCGCTTCCAGGGTATGGAGAACTTTTTCTACACCTTCAAAACAGAGGAACGCCCCGCCTACCATTAATAAGGGGGTGATCGCCCAGGGAATGAAGGCGCTTATCAATAGCGCCAACGGCACAAGGATAACTTTGTTAACAAACGATCCTTTCGCTACGCTCCAGACCACCGGGAGTTCGCGGTTCGCCCGCACACCCGACACCTGCTGCGCGTTAAGCGACAGATCATCGCCCAGCACACCCGCGGTTTTTTTCGCGGCCAGTTTTCCCATGACAGAGATATCATCCAGCAAAGTGGCGATATCATCGAGTAAGGTCAATAAGCTACTTCCTGCCAAAATTTTTACCCTCAATATTATTTTTTTGCAGTCATAAGTATGAAGTAAAACACGCAATGCTGAAACTGACCTTTCTGGTCAACAAATTTTTAACATCGGCACGTAATTATAAATCTCGCCAGCAAGATAGTTTTGACGTTTACTATGTTGCACCTTTTTATTTCCACCGTGAGGGATTATGCGTTTCAGGCAATTGCTACCGCTTTTCAGTGCGCTTTTCGCGCTGTACATCATTTGGGGTTCCACGTACTTCGTTATTCGCATTGGCGTTGAAAGCTGGCCGCCGTTGATGATGGCTGGCGTTCGTTTTCTCTCTGCGGGGATTTTATTAACAGCATTCTTACTTATCCGCGGACATAAGCTGCCGCCTCTGCGCGTGCTCCTGAACGCCGCGTTAATTGGTATCCTGCTGCTGGCTGTCGGTAACGGACTGGTCACCGTCGCAGAACATCAAAACGTGCCTTCCGGTATTGCCGCCGTAGTGGTCGCCACCGTTCCGCTGTTTACGCTGTGTTTTAGCCACTTTTTTGGCATCAAAACGCGCAAACTTGAATGGATGGGGATCGCAATTGGACTCGCGGGGATCATCATGCTGAACAGCGGTGGTAATTTGAGCGGTAATCCATGGGGAGCAATTTTAATCCTGATAGGTTCGATAAGCTGGGCGTTTGGCTCAGTGTACGGCTCGCGCATAACGTTACCCGTTGGCATGATGGCCGGAGCCATTGAAATGTTAGCCGCCGGTATTGTGCTGATGTGCGCCTCGCTGATTTCCGGGGAAAAGTTGACCACTATGCCGACGTTTTCAGGCTTTATGGCGGTCGCCTATCTGGCCGTGTTTGGTTCTATTATTGCCATCAACGCGTATATGTACTTGATCCGCAACGTCAGCCCGGCATTAGCCACTAGCTATGCCTACGTTAATCCGGTTGTCGCCGTACTGTTAGGTACCGGCCTGGGAGGAGAAAGTCTGGCGCCCATCGAATGGCTGGCGCTTGGCGTGATTGTATTTGCGGTGGTACTGGTCACACTCGGTAAATACTTATTTCCCATTAAAGCGGACGCCGTTGCGACCCCGTCGGAAAAGACGTTACAGTAAATGGATACCGAGGGTGTCGATCTGCGCACTTGCGCCACCGCCGCAGATCCACTCGATGACGCGTTCGGACAACGCGTCATCCCCCAGCTTTTCGCGCCCACGCAGGGCGCACTCCCAGACAATCAGTACGCGCCAGCCCAGAGCCTGCAATTTTTCACAATCCCGCGCGTCACGCTGAACATTTTTGCCTATTTTTTCCAGCCAGAACGCTGTTCGTGTGGCGGGGACTTTGAATAGATAGCAGTTGTGATGATGCCAGAAACAGCCGTGGGTAAAAATCACACAACGATAATCATCCACCACGAAATCGGGACGACCAGGTAACGTCGCATCCTGCACACGAAACGTTACCCCCTGCTCTGTCAGTACGCTGGCAAGGCGTTTTTCAATTGCGGTATCGCGGGTTGCTATCGCCCGCATATTTTTACTGCGCGTCGCTTTATCGTGAACGTCTGCCATGCAGTTTCTCTTTCTCGCGAATAGCAACCGCCTGTTTGATTTTTGGCTCCAGCAGTCTGGCTACCGCCGCAAATGCCGGGACGACCACCGAATTACCAAACTGGCGATAAGCCTGTGTGTCCGACACCGGGATCCTGAACTGATAGCCCTGAGGTGATTCAAATCCCATCAGGCGCGCGCACTCTCTGGGCGTCAGCCTGCGCGGACGGTATCGTTGATTGTGCGGATCATCAAAATCCTTTTCACCCAGCGCCATATCCCAACCGCGGTCGATCAAGATCTCCGCCCCATCTTTATAGTAACGCGCCGATAATGTGCGCGTTACGCAATCGGGATTGCCGGGATACACCATGCCATAGCCAAATCCATTGCCCCGTGCCTGATGCTTTTTCGCATAACGATACAGATATTTCCACAGCACCGGCGTGAGCACATATTTTGCATCGACGGTCGGCTCAAGTAGCTCCGCCAGCGTCGTACGCCGCTGAGGATAGCGGGAGACAATATCGCGCAGCGTGAAGTCTGATTTCAGATTCAGATCGCGGCGAAAGCCGACGAGCACAATACGTTCGCGATGCTGGGGCAAAAAATGTTGCCCATCGATAATTTTCGGATCGTCCGGCCCGTTATCGTGTGCATCAGCCACGTCATAACCCAGCTCATCCAGCGTTTGCATAATGATGCGGAACGTTTTCCCCTGATCGTGACTCTTCAGGTTTTTGACGTTTTCGAGCACAAATATTGCCGGCCGACGCGCATCGATGATGCGCACCACGTCAAAAAAAAGTGTGCCTTGCGTATCGCAGGCGAAGCCATGAGCCCGCCCTAACGCGTTTTTCTTTGATACACCGGCCAGAGAGAATGGCTGACAAGGAAATCCCGCCAGCAGCACGTCATGCTGCGGAACATGCTGGCGGATATGTTCCGCCGCCTGCAGGTCGCTCACCCCATCATGATGACTGAGGGTGATATCGCGAATATCTTCATTAAAATGGTGCTGGTGAGGATCACAGTAGTGATTCGCTTTGTAGGTGCGCACCGCATGCTTGTTCCACTCACTGGTAAACACGCACTGCCCGCCAATCGCCTCAAAGCCGCGACGAATGCCGCCAATACCGGCAAAAAGATCGATAAAGCGAAAAGCATAATGTGGATGATGCGCAGGCGGCCTCGGCAGCAAGTCGTTCAGATGAGCCAACTCACCGTCGCTGAGGCGATGCCACGTTTCATTGGCAACCACTCGCTTGAAGATGGCCGGACTCCAGCGGTTCTCGCCAACACCATTCAGATGAGCAACCAGCGTTTTCACGTCATATATTTCAAGCAACTTAGCCAAAATCACCTGTGCGGCGGCCTCGTTATCATCTGTCATCGGGTTCATGGAACCTGCTACTGAAAAATTATCCTGCATACATTTAACCGGCCGAAATGGATAGCTGACAGGTTAACATAATTTAGCGCGGTTGACGTTGCGGCTGTACTGGCGACTAACGCAACTTAAAGGGTTGAATCGCGTCAAGATCCAGCATTTCATATTCTCCTTTTAACTCCGCACTCAGCTTCGCCATGTACGTCAGTAAGAAGTCAGCATTATGTTGCGCCAAATGCCGACCGTGTTCAGTTTGCATCGTCAGCGGCAGCGTCAACAATTTAGTCTGGAAGTGATCGAGTGCGTACTGTTTATCATCAAGGCTACGCTGTCGGGCAAACGGATCTTCCGCATCAAACAGCGCCACACCTAACGTGCCGGACACGGCAAATACGCGTGCTAAACCAATTGCGCCCAACGCCTCAAGCCGGTCAGCATCCTGCACGATTTTGGCTTCAAGGGTTTCTGGTACGATTTTGGCGCTGAAACTGTGCGCCTCAATAGCATGGCACACGGCAGGTAATCGTTGTTGTGGGAAATCAGGGAAATCACGCTTCAAAACGCGACGCGTTTCCTGGGCTGCCAGTACCGACGAACGATGACGATCGGGATGATTCTTCGGCAAACTGACGAGATCGTGGAAGTAGCACGCCGCCAGCACCACCAGCCAGTCTACGGTCACATCCATGCTCAACTTTTGTGATGTCATCCAGACGCGACGAAAATGAAAGATGTCATGGGCAGCGTCGTGCCCGGAATGATTGTCACGTAACCAGGCTTCAAATTTCGACTGCCAGTACTGTAGTTCCATACTCTCGCTCTTCGCAGAAAGAAAACCACCTTAGCAACAATTCTTATGTCAGACTACCGTCGACGCTTTTTATCATCAATACATATTATTCACTTAATAATTATCACCCTCACGGATATATAAGCCCATTATTCAAAACAAGCAGTTCAATTATAATTCCGCATGCAAAATAAATAACAAATATCAATAATATACATTCAACAAGGTAGAATAAAAGAAATCATAACCATATGATAAAAAATACATTTATATGGACAATATTAATTAAAATGTCATGCAATTTTAATTATATAAAAGCAACGATGAAACATCTTGAAATATCTTAAATACATTTGTTACATATTATATTTAAAATTAAATGAACTTCATAGATAGTATTTAAATGTAGTCTTTCAGATAGTGTTACATATTCATTTTAATTATTATATAAAGGGAATACATAATGAAAAGAAAAGTACTGGCACTGCTTCTCCCTGCCTTATTCGCTGCAAGCGCAGCAAATGCGGCTGAAATTTATAATAAGAATGGCAATAAAATTGATTTTTACGGCAAGATGGTAGGCGAACGCATCTGGTCGAATACGGATAGCAGTAACAGTGAAAATGCTGACACCTCTTACGCCCGTTTTGGGGTGAAAGGTGAAACCCAGATCAGCAACGAGTTGACAGGTTTTGGTCAGTTTGAACACAACCTCGACGCCAGCAATGCGGAAGGATCTCAGAGGCAAAAAACCCGTCTGGCCTTCGCGGGCCTGAAATATGCGGATTACGGCTCATTTGATTATGGTCGTAACTATGGCGTAGCCTACGATGCGGCAGCCTACACCGATATGCTGGTTGAATGGGGTGGCGATTCATGGGCTGCGACGGATAATTTCATGACCGGTCGTACCAACGGCGTGGCGACCTACCGCAACACAGATTTCTTCGGCATGGTTGAGGGTCTTGATTTCGCGCTACAGTACCAGGGTAAGAATCACGATGACGCTGTCACTGAAGCAAATGGCGACGGCTACAGCATGTCGGTGGACTACAACGTAGATGGCTTTGGTTTCGTCGCGGTGTATGGTAAATCCGACCGTACTGATAAACAATCCATCGATGGCTATGGCAGCAACGCTGAAGTCTGGTCTCTGGCAGCAAAATATGACGCCAACAGCGTTTATGCGGCAGCAATGTATGGCGAAACGCGTAATATGACCAGAACCGGAACCGCTCAGGTTTTTGCAAACAAAACGCAAAACGTTGAAGCAGTCGTTCAATATCAGTTCGACTTTGGTCTGCGTCCATCCCTGGGTTACGTTTACTCGCAGGGTAAAGACCTGGCCGGCGGTGTTAACGCTGACCGCGTGAATTACGTCGAGCTCGGCACCTGGTACTACTTCAATAAAAATATGAACGTCTACACAGCGTATAAATTTAACCTACTGGATAAAGAAGACGGCGCAATTACGGGCAACGCAGTTGACGATCAGTTTGCCATGGGCATTGTGTACCAGTTCTAATCTCCACAAACTCAAAAGCCCGCGCTGCGGGCTTTTTTTTGTTCAACGAAGCGTATTTTTTACCACACGGGCATTACAACGATAAACTTGTGAGGATACTCAAAGAAAAAGACATCCACGAGAACTGTCGTTGAAAGCAAGGCGTGCAAGTGCTTGAATAGTGGCGGAGAGAGGGGGATTTGAACCCCCGGTAGAGTTACCCCTACTCCGGTTTTCGAGACCGGTCCATTCAGCCGCTCTGGCATCTCTCCGTTTTGGCGGTTGCCATGATGCCAGGTAATTTGGCATTTTAACAGACCCAGTTCCGTCAATTTCGTTCAAGTGACGAGTTTGCGAGCAAAACGATGATTAAGTGGCCCTGGAAAGAACAAGAAGCAACCCGGAGTGACGATTGGCCGTGGGACGACGCCCTGGCTATTCCCCTTTTGGTGAATCTCACCGAGCAAGAACAAGCCAGACTTATTGCCCTGGCCGAGCGCTTTTTGCAACAAAAAAGAGTAGTCGCTCTTCAGGGGTTTGAGCTGGACCCGCTAAAAAGTGCGCGCATTGCTCTGCTATTCTGTTTACCTGTTCTGGAAATGGGGATTGAGTGGCTCGACGGGTTTCATGAAGTTCTCATCTACCCTGCCCCATTTGTCGTAGACGATGAATGGGAAGACGATATTGGGCTGGTGCATAATCAACGCGTGGTACAGTCCGGGCAGAGTTGGCAACAAGGCCCGATAATCCTCAACTGGCTTGATATTCAGGATTCCTTTGATGCCTCCGGCTTTAATCTGATCATCCATGAAGTGGCGCACAAGCTTGATATGCGTAATGGCGATCGTGCCAGCGGTATTCCGGCGATTCCCCTGCGCGATATAGCCGGTTGGGAACACGACCTGCATGCTGCAATGAACAATATTCAGGATGAGATCGATCTGGTTGGTGAAACTGCGTGCAGTATAGATGCCTACGCAGCGACCGATCCGGCTGAATGCTTTGCCGTGCTATCCGAGTATTTTTTCAGTGCTCCTGAATTATTTGCTCCGCGTTTTCCTGCCTTATGGCAACGTTTCATCCAGTTTTATCGCCAGAACCCCATGGAGAGGTTACGCGATACCCGGGGAGACGACGATTATCGCTCACCAAACACGCATTAACACTGAATTTGAAGATTAATTAACCAATTGAAATGACGCGCTAATTTTACTGTTGACACCTCATGATGAGGTCAGTAATATGCGCCTCGTTCACACGATTCCTCTGTAGTTCAGTCGGTAGAACGGCGGACTGTTAATCCGTATGTCACTGGTTCGAGTCCAGTCAGAGGAGCCAAATTTAAGAAGCTCGCTTAAGGAAACTTAAGCGGGCTTTTTGCTTTTCACGTCTGTGTAAAAGCTGCCTCTATAAGCGCTCAGTCTGCCATAACTCCCCATTCCATGCCGCATCACATCGTTGATTAAAGTTGTGTAAATGTAAATCGTTTAAACTTTGCAATTATTGTAAGTGCTAGTGATTATCATTTATTGTACGCGAACCAAAAAAACGAGCCCTGACTCGGTTCACTGTATGTTCCAATTACTCTGGGATAAAAACGATGAATGCTCTGACTCGCACCGGATTGCGCCGTATCACGCTTGCCTCTGCCCTCCTCTTCTCTGTCAGCCTGCCGGCTTTCGCTCAGGAAACGTTAACGCTTTACACCACCCGTGAACCGGGCCTGATCCAGCCTTTACTTGATAGCTGGACTAAAACCAGCGGTATCAAAGTAAGTACGGTCTATATCAAAGACGGTATGCTTGAGCGTGTTAAGGCTGAAGGCAAAAACTCCCCTGCCGACCTGCTGATGACCGTCGATGCCGGAAATCTCATCGATTTGGTTGAAGCTGGCGTCACCCAGCCGGTAGAGTCAGAAGCGCTGAAAGCCGCCATTCCGGCGAATCTGCGCGGCGCGGATAATCAGTGGTTTGCGCTTTCTATGCGCGCCCGCGTACTGTATGCCGAGAAGTCGCTGCCAATCGATAACTGGCATTACGAACAGCTCGCCAGCCCTGAATACAAAGGTAAAGTTTGTATTCGTTCCGGTCAGCACCCCTACAACACGGCGCTGATCGCCGCGATGATTGCCCATCATGGTGAAGCTAAAACTGAAGAATGGCTACGCGGCGTGAAGGCTAACCTGGCGCGTAAAGCCACCGGCGGCGATCGCGATGTTGCCCGCGATATCCTCGGTGGAATTTGTGATATTGGTCTGGCCAACTCCTATTATGTCGGCCATATGAAAAACGCCAAAGAAGGCAGCGATGCTCGTCAGTGGGGCGATGCCATTAAAGTCGTTAAACCAACCTTTGAAAATGGCGGTACGCACGTCAACATCAGCGGTGCTGCCGTTGCCCGCTATGCGCCAAATAAAGCCGATGCCGTTAAGCTGATGGAATATCTGGTTTCCGCGCCTGCCCAGCAGCAGTATGCGAAAGCGAACTTCGAATATCCGGTACTGAAAGGCGTAACGCTTGACCCGGTCATTAGCGCCACAATCGGTGAAATCGACGTCGATAAAACGCTGCTCACCGAGATCGTGAAGTATCGTAAACAAGCTAGTTTGCTGGTAGATAAAGTTGGATTCGATCAATAAACCGCTGCAGTTTCCGACGTTACGCGGCCTGGTTTCCGGGCCGCAGTCATTATTAACGCCGTTGCATCTTGGCGCGTTGTGCGTCGCGCTTGGCGTCCTGACCCCCATCGTTGCGCTGATCTGGCAGGCTATCCAGGCTGATTTATCCCACTGGGATAATCTTATGACATATGTACTGCCTTCAGCGCTAAAAAACACCGTGCTGTTGCTAGCGGGTGTCGCGATAATGGTTGGCGTCATTGGCGTAGGCAGCGCATGGGCGGTAACGGCATGGGATTTCCCTGGGCGAAAAATTCTCAGTTGGGCGCTGCTGTTGCCGCTGGCAATGCCGACCTACATCGTTGCCTTTGCATGGCTCGATCTGCTGCATCCGATTGGCCCCCTGCAAACCTTTATCCGTTTCTTACTGGGCTTTGACAGCCCGCGACAGTTCCGCCTGCCCGATTTACGTTCCCTTTCCGGCGCAATAATCTTGCTCGGATTAGTACTTTATCCTTACGTGTACCTGACAACCCGCGCCATGTTTATCAGCCAGCCGGCCCATCTGTTGGAAGCTGCACGTACGCTGGGTTGCAGCGCAACCGGGACCTTTTTTCGTGTTGCACTCCCCATGGCACGCCCGGCACTGGCCGTCGGGATCAGTCTGGCGCTGCTGGAGACGCTTAACGATATTGGCGCGTCGGAATTTCTCGGGGTACAAACGTTAACCGTTACCGTATACACCACATGGATCTCTCGCTCTGATTTATCTGCCGCAGCGCAAATCGCCTGCATGATGCTGATGTTTATATTCTTTATTCTGACGCTGGAATTTTATGGCCGCAGAAAACAGGGATTCAGCAGCCGTAGCCTGCGGGAAATTCAACCCACCCGCGTGCAAGGCTGGCGTGGCTGGCTACTCGGTGTCGTTATTTCGCTGCCAGTTGTGCTGGGCTTTCTGGCCCCGGTGCTGTTTTTAATCTGGGAAAGCGCCAAACGTATAGGTGACGAGAGCCCTATATCCTCCTCGTTACTGTCTGCATTACAAAATACGTTATCACTGGCCGCGGGAACCACGTTGGTGGTGGTTTGCGTCAGTATGTTGGTGGCCTGGAGCGCGCGGCATAGCGCCGCAGACAACGCGATGCCAGGATTTCGCCGTGGTGTAATGCGTCTGGCTTCTTTAGGCTACGCGGTTCCTGGTACAATTCTGGCGATTGGTTTTTTAACCCCCGCCATGGCAGTCGACCGCTTGCTGGCAGATTTACTGGATGTTCGCGGCCTGCCGCTGATGTCTGCGGGGATCCTGCTGGTAATTTGTTGTGCCATGCGTTTCCAGGCGATTGCTATCGGCGCACTGGATTCCGGCCTGGGCCGCATTCCGCCTTCGCTGGAGCAGGCTTCTCGTCTGTTGGGTGAGAATGGTGCGGGCACATTTGCACGGGTTCATTTCCCATTGCTGCGCCCGGCGTTAGTGAGTAGCGCCCTGCTGGTTTTTGCCGATGCCATGAAAGAACTGCCAACAACGTTGCTGTTGCGCCCGGTAAACTTCGAAACGCTGGCAACGTTGCTGTATGCAGAAGCCGCCCGTGGAACCTATGAAGAAGGTGCTATCGCCGCGCTAATGATTGTTTTAGCTGGCACGCTACCGGTTATTTTGTTGGTGCGTCACCAGATGACTCGCCGTGGTTAAGAGAGTAACAATGTCAGAAATTGCATTACGACTCCAGGATGTGCACGTTGCCTACGGCAACAGCCAGCAATCGGTGCTGAGCGGGTTTTCAATGTCGGTACGTAAAGGAGAGATCGCCTGTCTACTGGGCGCTTCAGGTTGCGGAAAAACCACCGTGTTACGCGCAGTTGCCGGATTTGAACGGCTGCGAAGCGGAGAGATCTATGTGTCGCAGCGCCGCGTTGCCGGTTCCGGTGTTCATCTGCCGCCGGAAAAACGGCATGTCGGCATGGTCTTTCAGGAATATGCGTTATTCCCTCACCTGACCGCGCAACAAAACGTGGCCTTTGGGTTACGACGTATGCCGCGTGAGCAGCAGCAGGTCCGGGTGGCGGAGCTGTTAAAAATGGTGGAGTTGCACAGTCATGCCAGCCGTTATCCGCATGAACTGTCCGGCGGTCAACAGCAGCGTATCGCTCTTGCGCGCGCGCTGGCGCCGCATCCGGAAATCCTGCTGCTCGATGAGCCTTTCTCCAGCCTTGATAAGCGCACGCGTGAGCGTCTTGGCAACGAGGTGCGGGATATTTTGCGTGCCGCCGGGCAAACGGCACTGCTGGTTACACACAGCGAACACGAGGCGCAGCTAATGGCAGACCATATTGGCGTGGTAAAAATGGGGCAGTATCAAATTAAAAAAGCGACCCACCCAGACTAAAGGTCACAGGGGCGCCTTGAAAATTAGTAATGGGTCTGAATCAGACTGATATTCACCGGCATGCCGGAGCGTCTTTCCAGTGCCTGATTTCCGCGACTCACATCCACGTCATTCCCGCTGATGAAGGTGCGCAGCGCGGGGGTGACTGGCAAGGGAACTTTTCTGTCAGACTCGTATTCCGACCGGTTTCGTGACAGTGGTTCATGCACTTCCACCCAGCGACTACCGTCCGGCTCTACGCTGTATTTCACCGGTCGGTCTATCAGTTGCACACGCGTCCCTACCGGTACGGTATCAAACAGATATTTAATGTCGTCATTACGCAAACGGATACACCCCTGACTTACCCGCAGACCAATACCGAAATTCGCATTTGTGCCATGAATGGCATAAAGCCTGCCGATATAAATCGCATACAGTCCCATCGGGTTATCTGGCCCGGCAGGAACAAACGCAGGCAGGCTTTCCCCACGTGCTGCGTATTCGCGCCGGGTATTCGGCGTAGGCGTCCAGCTTGGTGCTTCCTGCTTACGTTCTACCGCCGTCACCCAGTTACGCGGCGTTTCTCTACCCGCCTGGCCAATGCCAATGGGTAAAACCTCAACCGTATTGCTGCCAGCGGGATAATAGTAAAGGCGCATTTCTGCGACGTTGATTACGATCCCCTCGCGTACAGTATCCGGTAATATCAGTTGCTGTGGCACAACCAGCGTCGAGCCAGACTTAGGCAGAAAAACATCCACGCCGGGATTGGCCTCCAGCATATTGCTCAACCCCTGTCCGTACTGCGCGGCAAAAGCTTCCAACGGCTGAGTGTTTCCTGAAGGTACCGTAATGGTCAAAGGGCTCCCCACCAGGCGACTGCCTTCAGGCGGGAGCGGATAACTCACCGCCTGCGCGCTCTGACTCACGAGCAGCATAATGAGTGAACAAAGCAGTTTTACACGACGCATCTTTTTCCTTTCCTTCGCCGCAGCAGATATCCGTTAATTATAGCTTTTATTATCTGTTTTAGTGGGTTACGACTAAAATCCGCATAAAAAAGCCGCCTGAGGCTAATGCAATTCAGTTAACGCCTATGTATCAGAAAGCATCACCTGTGTTGGCAGAAGTTATGAATATGCTATCTCACGGTAAGGGTTCCGTTCACCTCATGTGCATCGTTTATCTGAAACACCGATTCCTGTGAACATGTAAAGGGCGTTCTCCGCCACGCCCTTTACAATCCCGGCTCCCGGCGGGAAAATTGCCGCTCCGCGGTCCCCTCCGTTTATTCCTCCAGGCTACCGGGCCGGGCGCGAGGTAGCATCCCTGCAAAACGCGCCCTGAACCCGCATCCCTGCGGGTTCTCCCGGCCTTACGGAAACACGTCGGCAATTTTCAGCCGGACCAGCCCACACCTGACCACCTGCGTTTTTTATCTGAACAGCAAAACAGAGTTAACTGGAAGTCAGTGCGTTGCAGCGATGACCCCGGTCCGGCTGAAAATCGATGAGGCGTTGACGGCTGACCGGGTCTGCCCGCAGGGATGCGGGCAGAGGGGACGGCCTGCAGGGACGCAGGCCCGGCCCCGACCCGACAGGCAGACGGCATAAGACGAATGAATCGCGCAGCGACGATTTTCCCGCCGGAAGCCTGGGTTGCAAGGGAGGCGGCGGTGAGCCTCCCTTGCACGTTCACGGGTATCTGCGCTTCAGAGAATTGCTACCGCCGAGGTGAACGGAACCCTTAGCAAGAATCACATGTTCCCCATAATGCTTAACTGAACGGTATTGCACCATGGGGCGAGGTTCAGCGTGGCCAAAAACTATGCTTCCTTACCATCCGGAAGCACAATATTGCTGGCGGCGAGCTGCCCCATGTTGTTGTACATTGCACAGGCGGCTTCAACAATCGGCATCGCCAGCGCGGCCCCGCTGCCTTCGCCCAAACGCATCCCCATATTGAGATACGGCTCCAGTTCAAGATGCGCCAGCGCGGTGCGAGCCCCCTTCTCGGCGGAGAAATGTGACGGGATCAGGTAAGGTTTAATCTGCGGCGCAATCTGGCAGGCCGCCAGCGCGGCGGAATAAGAGAGAAAACCGTCCAGCACAACCGGCAGGCCGCAGGAGGCCGCCCCCAACATCACCCCCGCCATGCCGACCAGATCAAACCCGCCTACCTTAGCCAGCACATCGATACCGTCATTACGATCCGGTTGATTGACGGCAATTGCTCGCCGCACAACATCGACTTTATTGCCGACTCTTGAAAGCGGCAGGTTAGCGCCGATACCCACCACGTCCTCGGCATCGCTGCCGGTCAGTACGCTGACGATTGCCGCCGCTGGCGTCGTATTTGCCATACCAAGTTCACCGACGCCAAACAGCGTTACGCCGTCTTTGGCCAGCTCATGGGTATAGCGGATAACCTCCAGCAGCAGCTCCTCGGCCTGCGAACGACTCATTGCCGGGCCTTGTGCAATATTGCCGCAGCCGCGCGCCACGCGCATATTCACCACGCCAGGGATAAGCTCAGCATCGATGCCGACATCAATCACATGTACCTTTGCCCCCGCCTGAGCGGCCAGCACACAAACGCCTGTCGTCCCACGCGTCATATTAGCAGCCTGAATAGCCGTGACGATTTTAGGCGAAACGGCAACCCCTTCATCCCATACACCGTGATCGGCGCACATCACCAGCATCGCTTTGCCATTCACATGCGGTACGCCCTTCAGACCCGGCATTCCGGCCAGTTGCACGGCGAGCGACTCGAGTCGACCAAGACTTCCTGGCGGTTTAAGCAAGCCATCGACATGCTGCTGTGCACGCAGCATCGCAGCACTATCAGGTGAAGGGATTGCGTGGAGTAAAGAGGTTAAAGTCTGCATAAGGGTTCCAGTATGTTGGCTGACTCAGAGCAGAGCCAGCAGGAAAATCAACTCGCCAAGTTCAATGGCTGCGCCCAGCGTATCGCCGGTCTGCCCACCCAACGTGCGTTTTAATAACTGCCCAAGAATAAAAATCGCCACTATCGTAACAACCAGCGCCGCCACGCCGCGCATGCCAGGAAGAAGCACGGCAGCCAGGATCGCCGCAAATCCCAACGTGACGCAGGTTTGACGCCCGGTGACTTTACCGATAAAGACGTTGCCCAGCCCTTCTTCGCGGGCGTAGCGATGTCGATACATCAGCAAAACAGCGGTACCCCGCCCGGCGACACAAGCGGCTGCAAGCGCCGCCAGCATCGGCGTGCCCCGCAAAGCCAGTTCGCTCACCACCAGCACTTTTGCCAGCAACACGAAAATTAACGCCAGTCCACCGTGAGTCCCCAGGCGGCTGTCACGCATGATTTCCAGCATCCGCTCGCGTCGACGCGCCGAAAAAATACCGTCACAGGTATCCGCCAGACCGTCGAGATGAAATCCCCCGGTCAATAACGCCAGCGTGAGAACTGCAAACAGGGCCGCCAACGGCACCCCACACCAGGGCTGCAGCGCCATAAAGACCAGCCCCGTCAGCCCTCCCAGCACCACGCCAATTAGCGGGAACATCACAATGCCACGTGAATAGTGCTCGAAATCCAGTCCTTGCGACCAGCGAGCAGGAACGGGCAAGCGACTAATAAAAGAGAGCATTGCCCAGAACAACTTACTCATTTAATTTTGACTCCAATTCCTGATACCACCAGCCAGACCTCATCAGCCGCCGCCGCCAGTCGCTGGTTCACACGTCCTGCAATATCGCGAAAATGCCGTGCCAGACGGTTCTCCGGTACAATCCCCATTCCGACTTCGTTAGTGACCAGCACAACCTTCGCCGGACAGCGCTGACAGGCCGCAATCAGCGAACGAATTTCATCCTCAATAGATTGCTCCATCGCCGCGTAATCCCAGCTATCCGGGTCGCTGTCACCGCCCAGCGCAAACAGCAGGTTAGTCACCATCGTGGTGATGCACTCCAGCAGAATGGCTTCTTGTGGATCGTTTGCTGCCGTAATCAGTTCATCGAGATGTTGCCAGCGTTCGGCTGTACGCCAGTGTGCAGGACGTCCGTCACGATGATGCTGAATTCGCGCAGCCATCTCCTCATCAAAAATCTGCGAAGTCGCGATATACAAAACGTTTGGAGAATCTGCGATCAGCGCTTCCGCATGCCGACTCTTGCCGCTTCGCGCGCCGCCAGTCACCAGAATCATCATACTGGCTCCCGGTGTTGCTGCATGATGGTATAAATTCTCTCAATATCGATGTGTTGCCGCATCGCATCCGCCAGCAGATCAAACTGCTGCGATTTATATTGCGCGTAATGGAAGGTGGAATCCAGCGGCGCTAACCCTTTACGTTCTCGCAGGCCATTAACCAGCGCACGGGTAAATTCATCGCTGTCGAACAGACCGTGAAGATAGGTGCCAAACGCCAGGCCATCGGCAGTGACCGCGCCATCAGCCACGTTGCCACCGTCTTTACGCAGCGTCATCACCGACCGGCATTCCTCGGTTAATGCCGTTTCGCCCATATGGATTTCATAACCGCGAACGGATAATCCCGCGGTACCCGCCAGCCAGTCCGGCAGCGAGGAGGACATTTGTCCCTCAACCAGGGTCGTGGTTTTATGCTGGGCAAAATGCGTTACGGTATTGAGCAAGCCCAGACCCGGCAACGTACCGAGTCCTGACTCAACTTCATCAATGATGGTTTCGCCGAGCATTTGATAGCCACCGCAAATCCCCACTACGGGTACGTTATTACGATGTAATTGCACCACGCCATGCGCCATCCCGCTTTCACGCAGCCACACCAGATCGCCCAGGGTGTTTTTGCTGCCGGGCAGAATCACCAGATCGGCCCCCGCCAACTCTTCAGGCTGGCGAACATAGCGCACGCGCACATCCGGCTGTGCGGCAAGCGCATTGAAATCAGTAAAGTTAGAAATGTGTGGTATCTGAACAACGGCGATATCGATGTCGCGTTTGTCTGTGCGCAAATATTTGCCCTTTTGCAGCGCAACGCCATCTTCATCTTCCAGATCAACGTCCAGCCATGGCATGACGCCCAGGACCGGAACGCCGGTCAGCGCTTCAATTTGCTCAATCCCGGAATACAGCAACGCCACATCACCGCGAAACTTATTGATGATCACCCCTTTTACCCTGGCGCGTTCATGGTCGTGCAGTAGCGCCAGCGTGCCGTAAATGGAGGCAAACACCCCGCCGCGGTCGATATCCGCCACCAGAACGACAGGGCACTGCGCCATTTCAGCCATACCCATATTGACGATATCGCGATCGCGCAGGTTAATCTCAGCCGGGCTTCCCGCCCCTTCCAGTACCAGCACATCGAACTCCTGCGCCAGACTGTTATAAACAGACAGGATTTGATCCCGTAGTTTCGGTTTGTACTCGTGGTAGCTCACCGCATCCATATCGGTTGCCACTTTGCCCATCAGCACAACCTGCGCTTTACGATCGCTGGTCGGCTTAAGCAGCACCGGATTCATACGCACATCTGGCGTAATACCGGCGGCCTCAGCCTGAAAAATTTGCGCGCGGCCCATCTCTTTGCCCTCTGGCGTAATGCCAGAGTTCAGCGCCATGTTCTGCGATTTGAACGGTGCGGTACGCAGTCCATCCTGATAAAAAATTCGACACAGACCGGCGACCAACACGCTTTTACCTACATCAGATGCCGTTCCCTGCAACATTATTGCCTGCGTCATGACGCCTCCTTCAGTGCGTTCTCTCGCATACAGCTAAAAAATTCAGCCTCTGTTTTACACAGCGGGAAACCCAGCTCGGTATGCAGCTTCACCAGCCAGGGCTGAGTTAATCCCGCTTGTTCAATAAGATCCGTTCGGGCAAACACATCACCCGGCGAGCCGTGTGTTAGCACTTCCCCCCGGCGTAAAACGTACACTGCATCGCTGACTTCATAGATAAGATCGATATCATGGCTGGAGATAACCACGTGGTTTCCTTGCGCTACGATGCGTTTGATTATCTCAATCATCTGCGTGCGACCTGATGGGTCAAGGCCCGCAGTAGGTTCATCCAGTAGCAAATACTGCGCCTGCAACACCAACGCCCCGGCAATTGCCACACGTTTTTTCTGCCCGTGACTTAAACACTGAATAGGCTGATGGCGAAAATGCTGTGCATCAACCAGCGTGAGCGCATCATCCACCCGGCGGGAGATTTCAGCTTCATCCACCCCAAGGTTGCGCAGGCTGAAGGCAATATCGCTGTCGATATCAGTATAAAAAATTTGCTGGTCGGGATCCTGAAATACGGTTGCCACCTGCTGACGCAGCGCCAGCAGGCCGCGCTTGCTGTAATCCAGCGGTTTGCCTTGCCACATCACCGCGCCTTCCTGCGGGCGCAGTAAACCACTCAGGTTCATAAACAGCGTGGATTTCCCGCAGCCATTAGCACCTACCAGCCCGGTGACGGCATGCGTTGAAAAGTCCAGCGTTAGCCCTTTGAGGATCGGGTCATCCTGATAGCGAAACCAAAGCGCTGAAGTGGCAAGCATACTTTTCCTTACAGGTGAAAATCACCCTGATACAGTTTGATATCCAGTGTGGTGGTCATTTGCTGGTAGCGGATCAACACGCGGGTAAACAGCAATCCCACCAGCATCGCCAGCGAGCGATAGCCCAACGGCAAGCTACGATAACCAAAACGTAGCGTTTGTGCGCGATGAATAGCCAGCGCCTCGTCTAACAGGATAAAAATAAAGCGCCAGGTTAGCAGGATCTGCTCAGTGAGCAGGCGAGGAACGTGCGCGCGTTTGAGTAAGATAATCAATTGCGGAAACGGCAGATTCAGTACCAGCCAGAACGTCGCCGCCAGCGCAGCCAGGCTGCGCCAGAAGGTTTCATTGGCGGTGACAAGCCCTGGCGCGCTAACGCCTAACCAATAGCTTCCAACGGGGATGCTGGCCAGCAGCGTCTGCGGATCGCGGCTAAAACTAAACAGAATGGTCACGACGCCGACCGTCAGAAAACCAAACGGTAATGCCATCCAGCGACACCAGCGCCAGAAGGAAATGCGCAGCAGCCAGCAGCTCAGCGCGGCAATCAGTAACAGCTCAATACTCTGCCCCAACGGGGGCAGAGTAAACGCCAGAATCATCATCATCAGCCAGAGCAGAAATTTCCGCACGGGTGAGACATGAAACCAGCGGCTTTGATAGCTAAGCCTGTCAAGCCCGGTCATCACGGCGTTGCCTGCCCTTGGTGTAACCCAGAATGTAGAAAATCACGGCTGCGCCCAGCGATCCCTGGAGCGTAAACAGCAGGCTTTCAATCTCACCGCTTGCCGGTTCATACAAGGGCTGGAACCACGGCTCATAATGTGGGGCAATTGCCTGAATCTGACTCTCCGCCTCACCGTCTGAGCCACCGTACTCTCCACCATGGTTGATAAAGAACGGCAGGATCACCAGCGCCACTACCATCCCTAACAAAATCAGCGTCTTTTTCATCGTTAATGTCCTTGAGCGGTAATCAACTGCCGTTTGGTTAACTGGTCATAAATCATTACGGTGAGCAGACCTTCCGCTATCGCAATTGGGATCTGCGTCAGGCAGAAAATCCCCATGAACTTGATGATTGACCCCGTAGCACCGGCGGATGGGTCCGGGAACGCCACGCCCAGTTGCACCGAGGTCACGAAATAGGTGACGAGATCCGCCAGCATCGCGCACAGGAAGACGCAAACATCACGACGCAACCCCGCACGGCAGGCCATTTTCCATACCATGTAACCCACTACCGGGCCAATCACCGCCATCGACATGCCGTTAGCGCCAAGCGTTGTCAAACCACCGTGCGCCAGCAACAGCGCCTGGAACAGCAGGACGATTGCCCCAAGGATTGCCACCACGCCCGGTCCAAACAGGATAACCGCCAGGCCTACCCCGGTAGGGTGCGAGCAACTTCCGGTAACAGAAGGAATTTTCAGCGCCGACAGCACAAAAATAAACGCGCCGCACAGAGCCAGTAACACTTTTTGGTGACTATCTTCCTGCACGATTTGGCGCAGCCGCACCAGCCCGTACCACAGGCACGGTAAAAACAGCAGCCACCAGGCCAGCGCCCACATTGGCGGCAAGAAACCTTCCATTATGTGCATGGCGAACGCTTGTTCAGGAACAACCATCAGTAATAGCGCCGCAGCCAACCCGCTGAAAGACAGCTGTTTTAGCTGTTGTTCAAGCTTCATTGTGCATACTCCCACTGTTTATTGACCAGAATGGTCGAGAAATAAGGCAGCGGCTGATCGTCGCTCACCTCATCGAGATGACGCCAGCACTGTTCACCCGGCAGCGTGGCTTCAGACATCATCAATGCACAGCCCAACAAACCCTCTTGTTGCAGCAGCGCTTTGATGCGCGCAAAACGACCGTATACCTTCATCAGCACCAGACTGTCATGCTGCTTTAACGCCTGCTGGATTTCTGCTTCCGGCGCGGTACAGGAGACCACGGCCAGTGACTGTTGCTCCATGGCGAGCGGCGTTTTTGACCGCGCGGCAATCGCAGCGAAAGAGGTCACGCCCGGGACGATTTCTAACCAGTCAGGACAGCCAATACGCTGGAGTAAAAAAACCCAGGTGCTGAACAGCATGGCGTCGCCGAGTGTAATAAAGCCCACCTGCTTACCCGCTTCGACTTCCTGAACCAGCGCGGCCGCAACGTCATCCCATACCGCCTCTTTTTCGGCGCTGTCAGCACTCATAGGAAAATGGCAGCAGCGAACTTCGGTCTGCTCGCCGATATATTCACGTATGATCGACAGCGCCAGACTGTCGCCACCTTTACGCCCAGCGGGCGCATAGAGAATATCCAGCGTACCCAGCGTGCGTGCGGCCCGCACGGTGATAAGATCGGAAGCGCCTGGCCCGGTGCTTAATGCGTACAGTTTTCCGCTCATGCTGCTTCCTCCAGCGCCACATTAAGCGCCTGTTGTAAATGCGCCACGAACATAGCGCGAACCGCCGGATTCTCACCCAGACCACTGAGCCACGGCGTAGCCGGTATCCCGGCCGCATTGAACAATGTTTTCCACGAATCCTCTTCGTCAGAGGCCATATCATTGATGGCATGATCGCCAGCAACTAACATCAGCGGCATCAGATGCACCGCCGTCACCCCTTCCTGAGACAAACTTTCAATTAGCACATCGACTTCCGGGTAGCTTTCCACCGCCCCAACCCGCGCCGGGTAGCGCTGTGCCGTCATCATATGGTCGAGGCAGGCATAGGCGGCAAAGGCATGATGGCTGGCACCGTGTCCCATAAACACCACTTTTTCATTTTCGCCAAGCACCGGCATTTGCTGTTGCAGCGCCAGCATCAGTTGGGCGTAATCGTCATGGCTGCTCAGCAGCGGAACACCCAGCGTCAGGCGAGAAAAAAGCGGGCGCATGCTTTGCACTTCGCGGACAATTTTTTCGTATTCATCACCGTTGATAATGTGCAACGACTGAATAGCCACGTCCTGATACCCCTGATCCGCCAGCTTTTGCAGTGCCTGCAGCGGCGTGTCGATCTCAATGCCGTCGCGCTGCTTGAGCTTGCGGATAATCATCCCGGAGGTAAACGCCCGAAACAGGTCGCGGTCAGGGCAACTGGCTGCGAGATCGCTCTCGCAAGCCACAATATTTTTCTCACAGGTGTCGTGATAGCTGGTGCCAAAGCTGACCACCAGAAGCGCCTTTTTCATCTCTAACTCCTTAAGCAGCGGCCAGCCAGCGCGTTAAACGCGCCCCAAAGGCGGCCTGACTTTCCAGTAACTCTTCTCCCGTCACCAACGGTGCCGGACGTGTAATCACGATGCAGGGGATACCAGCATCCAGACAGGGTTGAACTTTTTCCTGATAACCACCTTCCGCACCGGATGCCTTAGTGATCACCACATCAGCCTGACACTGGCGATAAAACGCAGCGTTGAACTCGGCGCTAAACGGCCCGCACAATGCAAAAATCTCACCGACGCCAAATCCCAGGTCCGCGCATTGCTGAATAACCTCGGGTACAGGCAGGACGCGCGCCAGTAGCGTTTTTTCAGGCAACCCTTCGCGCCAGATAGCCAGATCTTTACTGCCGGTCGTCAGCAGCACGCGGTCACCGAAACGGCGCGCAACCTCGCAGGCTTGCTGAATACTCTGTACGGTATAAAGTTGCGGGTGGGTTAAACCGCTCAACTGCTCAGGACGTTGATAGCGGCTCAGCAGTACCCCCGCCGCTTCGCAGGCGTTCATGATGTTGCGGCTCACCACCTCGGCATACGGATGCGAGGCGTCTATCACCCAGCGCGTCTGATTTTCCTGTAGCCAGGCAATCATTTGTTCGCGCTCCAGACGCCCGCAGCGCACCTGACCTTTGATATCTCCCGCCAGCTGCTTCCCCGTTGGAGTCGCAACTGACAGGGTGTAGGCCACATTGGCTGCGTCCAGTTGCTGGCACAGCATGCGCGCATCGCTGGTACCGCCCATGACCAACACATCACCGTAATTCACAGCACATAACCTCGTGGCGTGATCATCAGGCCGTCCTGAACATAGGTTGTTTTGTTGCCAACGATCACAAGGCTGGTCATATCAACCGGTTCAAAGTCCATTTCACCCAGGGTGGTCAACCATTTTTCCTGTTTTTTACGTCCGGCTGACTTCACAATACCCACCGGCGTTTGCGCGCTCTTGCTGGCAGAAAGCAGCTCAAATGCGCGCGCCAGATGACCTTCGCGACCCCGACTGCGCGGGTTGTAGAAACAGATTACAAAGTCTGCTTCGCCGGCAGCCACTATGCGTTTTTCGATAACTGGCCACGGTGTTAACAGATCGCTTAAGCTGATGTGGCAGAAGTCGTGCATCAACGGCGCGCCCAGCAAAGAGGCGGCGGCAATGCTTGCCGTCATTCCTGGGATCAGCCTGACCTCAACGTCCAGCTTTTGCTTGCTGACAAGCTCAAGCACCAGCCCGGCCATACCGTAAATCCCTGCATCACCGCTGCTGATCAGCGCCACATTGTGACCTGCCTGCGCCAGTTCGATCGCCGCCTGGCAGCGTTCAATCTCTTTGCACATCCCGGTTTTGATCACCTGCTTGTCGCCAGTGAACGCTTTTACCAGGTGGGTGTAGGTTTTATAGCCAACGATGATTTCCGCTGCCTGCAATGCTTCAACGGCTTCCATGGTCATCATTGCCTGCGAGCCAGGGCCAATTCCAATTACGCTTAACATCAGTGTGAAACTCCCAAAGTGATAGTGACGCCCTGTTCTCGCAGGGTCTCGCCTAACAGTTTTCCGTGGCTCAGCAGCCAGGCTGCAGGACCGGAAACGCTTCCTGTACCCACCGTTTTGCGAACAAACGATGAGGCCGGAAAACGGTGTTCATGCTCACGCAGCGCGTCAGCAGTAAAGGTTTCGAAAGGAACGCGACAGCACGAAGCCAGTTGGATAAGTCCCTGTTCATCTTTTTTCAGCGTGATACTGCCAATCGCTTTAAGCGCCAGCGGATCGAGCTGCTGGGCTTCGAGTTGCCTGGCAAGCAGCGCGGCCAGCAACGGGAACGGCGTGTCACGACGACAACCAATTCCGGCCACAACACGTTGTGGCACCAGCTTCCAGTGCGGAACAGGCAGATCGGGTAAGTTGGTGCGTAAGGTGATACACACCAGCGCATCCAGTTCAGGAAGCTGATTGAGATCGGTTACCGTGATAAAACCGCGCCGGTCGCAATGACTGACATCCTGCGTCAGTTCATCATCCCACCACAGCCCAACCCGCTTATTACTGACCAGCATCTGATTAACGATCTTCACCGCCGAACGGAAATCACTCATCCGGGCATTCAGTTGAAATGCCAGCGTATCCAGTGCCGCCATATCGTTGACATCCGTCGCCGTGGTGATCACCGGATCGGCGCCCAACATGCCCGCCAGATACCGCGCCAGCGCATTGGCACCGCCCGCGTGACCGGAGAGCAGGCTAATGACATGCTGGGCGCGTTCATCAATGACCACCACCGCCGGATCGCAAAATTTGTCGTTGACCAGCGGGGCCAGCACGCGCACCGCAATGCCGGTCGCACCGATAAAAATCAGCGCCGAGTAATTCGCAAACGCTTCGCGGGCGGTATTCGCAAAGCCGTTTTCGAAAGGAATGAATCCCTCCTCCAGCAGCTTTTCACTGGTAAAACAGGTGACCGGCAGCATGGCCGCCAGACGTTTTGCCAGCGTAACGCCTCCCGGGGTCAGGCAAAAAAGCGCAATTGACTCAGGCTTTACGGTATTCATGGCTAAAGTCCGCCGCATAGAGTTTGGAGTAGTGATACTCCGAGCCCAGGAAATTACCGACCAGAATAAGGGCCGTTTTACGGATGCCCGCATCACGAACCTTGTCGCCAATATCCGCCAGGGTACCGCGCACGGTCTGGCTTTCCGGCCAGGTTGCCTTGTAGATCACCGCCACGGGCGTGGTCGCCGGATAACCGCCTTCAATCAAACGCTCGGCCACACGATGAATACGCTGAACGGACAGATAAATCGCCATAGATGTCTGGTGACTGGCAAATGACTCCAGCTGTTCGCGCTCCGGCACCGGCGTGCGTCCTTCCAGGCGGGTAATAATCAGGCTCTGTGAGACCTCAGGCACGGTATATTCAACGCCCAACTCCGCCGCCGCGCCAAGGAATGCGCTGACGCCGGGCACCACCTGCCAGTCAATCCCGCGTTTGGTCAGTTCCTCGCCCTGCTCGCGCACGGAACCGTACAGCGAAACATCGCCGGTTTGCAGACGCACCACGGTCTTACCCGCTTTCACTCCGGCTTCCATCAGATCAAGGATCTGCTCCAGATGCAGCTCAGCGCTGTCGTGGCATTCAGCACCAGCAGGGCAATATTCCAGCAATTCCGTGTTAATCAGCGAGCCGGCGTAGATAACAACCTGCGCCTGCTGTAGCAACCGGTAACCTTTGAGGGTAATCAGCTCGCGATCGCCAGGACCTGCGCCAACAAACCACACGCTACGGGGATCAAAAATCTCAGACATGGTTTCCTTCCTTCTGACAGGCGATAACAAATACAGGGTTATTCGGTTTGAAATAGTGACCACTGCCAAGCGTGGTAAGCGAGGAAACCTGTAGCTGCAGGCAATCCACTCCCGGTACGCCAAGATGGTCCAGATGTGCCAGCGCGGTGTTGAGGTTTTCCTGGAGGATGAATGTCATCACCAGCCGCCCTGCGGGATGCAATTGACGCATTGACCAGTCAATCAGTTCAGTCAAATGGCCGCCGCTGCCGCCCATGAAAATGGCATCGGCTTTTTCAGCGATGGTCATCGGCGCAACACCGGGAAAAATGTCGATGTTTGCACAGGCAAAATGCTGGCGGTTTTCATCCAGCAACCTGAGCGCCGCCGGATTACGCTCGATTGCCGTCACGCGCAATCCAGGGTATTGCAGCGCGGCTTCTATCGACACGCTGCCAGTTCCCGCGCCAATATCAATCAGGTGACTGGCGCGGTGTAATTCAAGTTTTGAGAGGGCAAGTGCACGTACCGCTTCTTTGGTCATCGGCACTTTCTCTCCACGTAAAAACAGCTCATCTTTCATCAAGGATCACCACTGCATTCATGTCATAGTCGGCGTTAACTTCGCTCACAGGCAGGAAATGGATCCGTTCGTTTTCCATTGCCAGGTTTTCGCCAATCACCATACAGCGATGTCCCTTGCCTCGTGCAATGAGCTGCTGCGCAATTTCACGCGGGCCGCACTGCGCATCTGTCACCATCGCCACCTTGTTATGTCGCGCCAGTTCATCGAAACAGACGCTGCGACCATGGCTACTGGTCAGCCACATATCGTTCATATCAATACCGGACTGCGCACACAGGTACTGCACCGCGCTAATACCGGGAATAATGCGCACATTTTCAATACCAAAATGCGCCACCATGCGCGTCCCGATGCCGTAAAACAGCGGATCGCCAGATGCCAGCACCACAACGCGTTGCTCCTGGTGCGCGCAAATCCAGTTCAAAAGTTCGAGAATATTGGCGCCGAGAACAAACTGTTCACCGGTAAAATCCGGGAATTGCTGCAAATGTCGCTTTCCACCGACCAGAACATCAGCCGTTGCGACCGCTTCACGCGCCGCAGGCGTCATCAAATGCAAACCGGCTGGCCCCATCCCTACAACGGTTAACATTGCATCTCCTCAGCAATCTCTGCGACCGGGCGATTACTTCCAAGCACCTGATTATCAAAAGAGAACATGATGGCGTCACAGGTCGGGGGATTTTTGGTAAAGCGCAACGTTTGCAGGACGCGCATACAGATGCGCTTAGCCAGATGGTTGTAAATGTGCTGAAAACCGTATGCTTCTATGTGTTCCATCGCCGCCTCGGTGGTATCGCAGTCGCTGACCAGCGTGAGCAGTTCCAGCGGCGCCCCCAGTAACGCGAGGTGGGCCACCAGCGTTTCCATGCGAGCATCGGCAATATGGCTGTGGGTATGAAAGATCCCCGCCGCAATTTTGACGAGCTTACCAGGGTGTCCCACCAGCACAATTTGTCGGAACCCCAGACGTACGGCTTCTTCAATCATGTAGCCGACAAAATTGCTCATAGTGACCACAACCTGGGTGTCGATCCCCATCTGCTCACGCACAAAACGTTCGCCGTGGTTTCCTGGCACCAGTACGACACGCTCCAGCCCCGCCGCTCGCTTAATTTCCAGCTCCAGCGACAGTGAACGTTTCCAGCTTTCTTCAGACATCGGCGTGACGATCCCAGTCGTACCAATGATCGAAATGCCGCCCAGAATGCCAAGGCGGGAGTTGTAGGTTTTTTGCGCCCGCTCTTCGCCTTCCGGCGCGAAAATTTCAATTTGCGCCCCACGATTCGGACCAATCGCCTCACGAACCGCAGACTCAATGGTCTGGCGAGGTGTGCGATTAATCGCCGAACTGCCCACTGGCAGGCCGATCCCTTTGCGGGTTACCGTGCCAACGCCTTCCCCGCCCTGAAGGGTTATCTCTTTGCTATCGTTTAACGTCACGCGGGCAAAAATCAGCATGCCGTGAGTGGCATCCACATCATCGCCACCGTCTTTGCGGATGGCGGCTATCGCCTGCTGTCCTTCGATATGCGGTGACTCTACGTTCAGACACAGCGTCACACCTGATGGCGTCACGATAGAAACCTGATGGATCAGGTGTTGGCGCAATACCATCAGCGCCGCCACTTTTGCCGCCGCCGTCGCGCACGATCCCGTGGTATATCCTTTACGCAGCGCTTTACCGTTGTGCCACACAGGCGTATCGAAGGACTCGCTCATCGCGCCCCCTGCATGTGATAAAGCATGGCGTTGACGATCGCGGCGGCGACGTTACTTCCTCCTTTACGACCTAACGCAGCAATGGCGGGCAGATTGCTTTGGGTCAGTGCATCTTTCGACTCTTCTGCACCGACGAACCCAACCGGTACACCAACTACGCCACTGACGGCCACATCATGCTCAAGCAGGCGGAACAGCGCTGTCGGCGCGTTGCCAAACACAAACAGCTTTTCACCCTCTTCCTTCACCGCAATGTCAACGGCCGCCATTGACCGGGTAATGCCCTGCTCTTTTGCCGTCCGCACGACCCGCGGGTCGCTGATGTAGCAGCGGCATTCGCCACCGAATTTTGCCAGCAGCGTTTTATTAATCCCGGAAAGGGCCATAGTGGTATCGGTATAAATCACGCTCGAACGGCTAAGCGCCGCACAGAACTGCTCCAGCACATCACTGGAAAACCACAGAATGTCCAGCCAGTCGAAATCCGCTGTCGTGTGAATAACCCGCTTGATAATGGCTTCATGTAACGGGCTGGCAAACTGATAGTCCGGGCGGGTTTCACGGATGATCTCGCCAATAATGTCGAAACTTTTGGCCTCAATCGCCTGGGGTTGCTGGATATATTGCATTGTGTTGTCCTCAGGCTACACCGACCAGCAGCCACCGCAGCGCAATAAACAGCGCCAGTGCCAGCATCGATGCCACCCACATCAATCGAATCGTATGGGAAATGTCGTCTACCGAAATGTCGCGTTGTGCATCACCGATCCACGGTTTCTCAACGCGCTCGCCAAAGTAGTCATTAGGACCACCCAGACGAATTCCTAATGCCCCGGCAACGGACGCTTCTGACCACGCGCAGTTTGGGCTGCTGTGGTTGTAGCGATCGCGCCAGCCAATCTGCAAAGCACGCGTGCCGTCCTGGCGACATAAAAATGCCGCTGCGCCCAACAGCAGCCAACTTAGTCTCGCGGGAATATAATTTGCGACATCGTCCAGACGAGCGCTGACCATACCGATAGCACGGTATTTTTCATGTTTGTAGCCCACCATGGAGTCAAGGGTGTTTACCGCTTTGTAGGCCATCGCCAGAGGCGCACCGCCGAGGAGCAAGAAGAACAGCGGCGCGATGATGCCATCAACGGTGTTCTCAGCCACGGTTTCCACTACACCGCGGTTGATCTGTTGTGGCTGTAATTGCGAGGTATCGCGTCCTACAATCCATGACAGCTTTTCCCGACTTGCAGCAAGGTTACCGGCACGTAGCGGACGCTCGACATCCTGCGCGGCGTTTGCCAGGCAGCGCCCGGCCAGCACGGTAAAGATCATCCAGACCTCAACCACCCAACCAAGCCAGGGATGAATAGAGTGCGCCAGCGCCAGTACTCCCCAGGACACAACCCAGGTCAGCCCAACCACCACAATCCACATCACCGCGCCACCGATGCGTAGCGCACGGTCGCTATGGCAGTAACGCCGAACAACTCGCTGCACTGCAGAAATCAGATTGCCAATCCAGCGCACCGGATGCGGCCAGTTCTGCGGATCGCCGATGATAAAATCAAGCAGCCAGGCAACACACCACGCGAGGATGGTCATAGTGCGCTCCTCGCGGCTGCCAGCCAGTGGTTAAGCATCTGCGGACGTTGAGCAAAATGAACGTGTAGATAGCTGGCAAAGGTATTTCCCACCTGCCAGCCGCCGGACCAGGCTTGCAGCGTTTTGCCATCGCGCACTTTGCGACAGTTCATCACCGCGGGAGTTTCAGGGGTAAAATCGGAGTAGTGGAATTCATGTCCGCGCAGCACTTCGCCTTCTGCAGCCAACAACGTTTGCTGCGCGGCCTGCGCTTCGCAGTAGCCAAATCGGGTCAGACGTTTTCCCATTTTGCTGTGACCGGGAATGATATCCGCCATCAGCCAGGTATCACCCTGGCTGTCTTCCAGCGAACTGCCGAGATACATCAGCCCCCCGCACTCGGCATAAATCGCGACACCCTGCTGGTGCGCCGCCCGCAGTTGGTTAAGCATTGCAATATTACGGGCCAACGCCGCAGCATGTAACTCAGGATAGCCACCCCCCAGCCAGATCATCTGACAGTCGGGTAAACAGGTGTCGTGCAACGGACTAAAACGGACAATTTTAAGCCCCGTGCGCTCCAGTAGCGTAATGTTGTCCGGGTAGTAGAAGTTGAACGCTTCGTCATCGGCGATAGCAAGCGTTAGCCCTGCCCCGGCGTCTGCGGCGGGCAGCGCTGGCCATTCACCAGCAGGAAGCGTGTCTAACTGGCTTAATCTCAACAGCGCGTCGATATCAAGGGTTTGCTCCAGCGTCGCGGCAAACGCCTGCCACGGCTGCTGGTTGATAACCGACTCACGCGCGGTAACCAAACCCAGATGACGCTCGGGAAGCGCAACGCCTTCCATACGGGGAACGTAGCCTAAGACGGGTACAGCGCAGTAACGCTCAATCGCCACTTTCAGGAGCTGGTAATGCGTTTCGCTGTTAACCCGGTTAACAATAACGCCGGCAATATTCAGGGTTGGATCAAAATGCTGAAACCCCATTACCGTCGCGGCGATCGAGGTGGAAACGGCTTTGCCATCAACCAGTAGGATAACCGGACAGCCTAACTGTTTGGCCATCGCGGCGGTGCTGCAGTAGTTTGGGTCGGTGCCGTATCCGTCATACAACCCCATAACGCCTTCAATAACGGCGATATCCGCATGTTGCATGTGCTCGCGAAATAAAGCATTCAGGGTGGGGACGGGAAGCATGAAGCTATCAAGATTGCGGGAAGCAGTGCCGCATACCGCGGTATGCCAGCCGGTATCAAGGTAATCGGGGCCTACTTTGCAAGGCTGGACGCGTAAACCGCGTTTTTTCAACAAGCTCAACAAGCCCAGCGTCACCGTGGTTTTACCACAGCCGCTTCCGGTACCTGCAAGAACAAAAGCGTGAAAATTGGCCGCCATACCCTGATCCTGTTCAGGGTGGTAGGGGTGTAAAGATACCCAGTCTCTCGACTGTATGCATCTGAACCACCCACTTCCCACCGAAGTTGTTGGTAGTCACTGACAGGCAGGTCTTCTGGCTTAGCGTCATCCTCACCCGTCCTTCCCAATCTTGCGATCAGTGGTCAATACGGGGTCGTCAGCATCACAGCAGCGGGGGCTGCGGGGGATTCTCACCCCCTTCCCTACCACAAATGTGGCAAACCTGTCAGTTCAAGAGCCTGATTAATTAAGCTCTCTGTTATGAGGTAAATTCACGACCTCATGACAATAATTCAATTTAATATCTTGCCGGGTTCATTCAACCAATTACCTGGCATAAACCCACTTATTCATATGCTCGCATTCTGAATGAAAGTGCCAACAAAGAATAAAGAAAGTCATTCACAGAGACACTGTATCTCATCACAAAAATAAAAACTGGTGCAGTTTATCCCTCTAATACTAATATTTTGTTGCGCTATGACAATTTATTGACTGCTGTCGCTACTTTTCATTTTATAATGACTGGCATAGCGCCCTATATCAAAAATCGGCAATAGCAAAATATTGCCATTTAAGCGGATTCGCCACGTGAAATGACATTTATTTGTTGGCGAAATGCCTGCGGCGTGACCTGATACGTTTGACGAAAAACTTTGCAAAAATAACTGGTTTGCGAAAATCCTAAATTACGCGCAATGCTGGCTATGCTCCAGTCGCTGTGGCAAAGCAGCTCTTTTGCACTGGCCATTCGCTGCTGGTTTACCCATGCGTTAAAACCGATACCATGATATTTTTTGAACAATTTGCTGAAATAGTAAGGGCTAAGGTAAACATGAGAGGCGACATCCTCCAGACGCAATTCGTCTGATAAATGCGCATCAATATAACGCAGTGCTTTTTTCATTTTGCTGTCATGAGGATTGGTGCTGCGGTTAGCGCGTACCGGCTCTGACTGCTGCGGGTTATCTTTGATAACCACAAAATTAAGTTGTTTCTTAAGGCAATTTTCTACGATGAGCTTCAGCAGATCCGCTGAGGCGATGACTCGCGAATAATCCATTTCCGGTACATTACGAAACTCGTTGACCAGTTCGGGATCGGCTTGCCAGCGGTCATCTACATTCAGAATATCAACCAAACCAACATCGTTACTTAAGCGTACCTGGCCACAAAGCACAAACCCTACCAGGTGCCCCGCAATGACCAGCGGAATTGAGAAATCGGTAAGTCCGGCGTGACAGCGATAGATGCAGGGTTGATCGGATTTAGAGGCTTCCAGCCCTCCACAGCGATCGCTCATACGACAACGGGTACTGTGCTGAGGATGCTGGCGCATCAACTGGCAAAAAGGGGTGAAATTAAAAAGCTCAGAAATTTCATCACCGTGAATATTGACAACCACAACGGCCAGACTGGTGGCCTGCGCAAAATCCTGTGCGATTTTATTAATGAGTTCTGAGTTCAGGGCACTCGCAGAAATCATGATAAAACCTCTCAGTTAATTTATTGTTATAAATAAAACATATTATTCACATTCATTTTCACCCTGCCATCCTGAGCATTGATGAAAGTCGTAATTGAACATAACAAAAGTCTCCCATTCTTGGGAGACTTTTTGGGCAGTTCAGGATACCGGATCACGAAAACAGTTTTTACTTTTCAAAAATAAACTTCTTCTGTGAAGCTAGCTCTCATTTTCGTCCAGCTTACACGTATTACACGGTAAATTTTTGCCAATCAAATAACGATAAATTGCTGCACCCGCGCACGCGCCGATGATAGGGGCCACAATCGGTACAATGAAATAAGGGATATCACGCCCGCCGGTCATCGCAACATCTCCCCATCCGGCCATCCAGGCAAACAATTTAGGACCAAAATCACGCGCCGGATTCATCGCAAATCCGGTGAGCGGACCGGTGGATGCGCCGATAACAGCAACCAGAATACCAATCAGCAATGGTGCCAACGGACCTTTAGGAACGCCGTTACCGTCGTCAGTCAGCGCCATGATCATCCCCATAAGAATGGAGGTAATCACCACTTCAACCAACGCTGCCTGCCAGACGCTGAGCGCCGCCGCAGGATAAGTACTAAAAATACTGGCAAGGTGCAGGCTTTCCAGACTGCCGCGCACCATCTGGTGGGCCGACTCATACTCGGTAAACAGACTGCCGTAGAGCAAATAAGCCAGCAAAGCGCCACCAAAGGCCCCCGCGACCTGCGCCACAGTGTAAGGTAAAACTTTGCGCCCCGGAAAACAGGCAAACAGCCACAGTGCGATGGTGATAGCAGGGTTGAGATGCGCGCCAGAGATCCCGGCTGTCAGGTAGACTGCAAGCGAGATCCCCAGACCCCAAATGATGCAGATTTCCCACAATCCCAGGCTGGCACCTGCGACTTTCAGAGCGCTCAGGCAGCCAATACCAAAAAACAAAAATAGCCCGGTACCCAAAAACTCAGCAATGCATTGCGCTTTTAGTGAATCGTTCATTGTGACACCTTCTAAGCAGAGTTCGTGTCTTTACCAGCGGACTCCTTACTGGCAAGTAGAATACTTCGAGGCTTACTATAAAAGGCCGTATCAGCAAATTGTTGGCATTCTGCGGATAGCTTGCCCTTTAAAATCGTGGCGCAATAGCAAATTCTTGCTACGCACTTTATTAAAACATTAGAGACAATCGGGATTTCGCGTATTACACGGACATTTTCAAAACAATAAAATATTGCTATTAGCAGAAATCCGTTTTCAAACCACCATCACAATTTCATTTTTTTCGCATAGCAAATGATATTTATAATGTCACCAGAAAAAGTGTAAATGTGGAACTGACATAACTAAATAATCATATCAATAAGATTTAATATATCCATTAAAAACAACAAGTTAAAATAATTAATAGCAATTTTATATCACCTTACCTCTATTATTTTTTCACTCTCAATTTCAAGTCAGCCATTCTTTTTCCTCGCTTCTTTTTATAGTCATGAACATCGGGACAACCCAGGCGAGGTCTTTATGCAACAAGAAGCGTTAGGAATGGTAGAAACCAAAGGCTTGACTGCAGCCATAGAGGCCGCAGATGCAATGGTGAAGTCAGCCAATGTAATGCTGGTCGGCTACGAAAAAATTGGTTCGGGGCTGGTAACAGTCATTGTCCGCGGCGATGTTGGCGCAGTCAAAGCAGCAACAGATGCAGGTGCCGCCGCAGCACGTAATGTGGGAGAAGTGAAAGCCGTACACGTCATCCCACGCCCTCACACCGATGTAGAAAAAATCTTACCGAAGGGAATTAGCTAATGAGCAGCAATGAGCTGGTTGATCAGATCATGGCGCAGGTGATTGCTCGCGTGGCAACGCCGGAACAGCAGGCTATCCCTGAAAATAATCCTCCAACACGAGAAACGGCTATGGCAGAGAAAAGCTGCAGTTTAACGGAGTTTGTCGGTACTGCGATTGGCGACACCGTCGGTCTGGTAATCGCCAACGTGGACAGCGCCCTACTGGACGCAATGAAACTTGAAAAACGGTATCGCTCCATTGGCATCCTTGGCGCGCGTACTGGTGCAGGCCCGCACATCATGGCCGCAGATGAAGCGGTAAAAGCCACCAATACTGAAGTCGTCAGTATTGAGTTGCCACGTGATACCAAAGGCGGCGCGGGTCACGGTTCGCTGATTATTCTCGGCGGCAACGATGTTTCCGACGTGAAACGCGGAATTGAGGTTGCGCTGAAAGAACTGGATCGCACCTTTGGCGATGTTTATGCCAACGAAGCCGGTCACATCGAGATGCAATACACCGCACGCGCCAGCTACGCGCTGGAAAAAGCCTTTGGTGCACCGATTGGCCGTGCCTGTGGCGTGATCGTCGGCGCCCCGGCATCCGTTGGTGTCCTGATGGCTGATACTGCGCTGAAATCCGCCAACGTGGAAGTTGTGGCCTACAGCTCCCCTGCCCATGGCACCAGCTTCAGTAACGAAGCCATTCTGGTCATTTCAGGCGATTCCGGCGCTGTGCGTCAGGCCGTTATCTCCGCCCGCGAAATCGGTAAAACCGTACTCGGGACCCTCGGCTCAGAACCGAAAAACGATCGTCCGTCCTACATCTGATATCAGTGAGGCTGATTCATGAGATCGAAAAGATTTGAAGCACTGGCGAAGCGCCCTGTGAATCAGGATGGCTTCGTTAAGGAGTGGATCGAAGAAGGCTTCATTGCGATGGAAAGCCCGAACGACCCTAAACCGTCGATTAAAATCGTCAATGGTACAGTCACAGAACTGGACGGCAAATCCGCCAGTGAATTTGACTTAATTGACCATTTCATTGCCCGCTATGGCATTAACCTGGCGCGCGCTGAAGAAGTCATGGCGATGGACTCAGTAAAACTTGCCAATATGCTTTGCGACCCTAACGTGAAGCGCAAAGACATTGTGCCGCTGACCACCGCAATGACCCCGGCAAAAATTGTCGAAGTGGTGTCCCATATGAACGTCGTTGAGATGATGATGGCCATGCAGAAAATGCGTGCTCGTCGTACACCGTCTCAGCAGGCGCACGTCACTAACGTTAAAGATAATCCAGTGCAGATTGCCGCTGATGCGGCTGAAGGCGCCTGGCGCGGATTTGACGAACAGGAAACGACGGTTGCCGTTGCGCGTTATGCACCCTTTAACGCCATTGCGCTGTTAGTCGGCTCACAGGTTGGGCGCCCTGGCGTATTAACCCAGTGCTCGCTGGAAGAAGCGACCGAACTTAAACTCGGTATGTTAGGCCACACCTGTTACGCGGAAACCATTTCTGTTTATGGTACTGAACCCGTCTTTACCGACGGCGATGACACGCCATGGTCGAAAGGTTTCCTCGCCTCTTCCTACGCCTCACGCGGTCTGAAAATGCGCTTTACCTCCGGTTCTGGCTCAGAAGTTCAGATGGGCTACGCCGAAGGTAAATCGATGCTTTACCTCGAAGCCCGCTGTATTTACATCACCAAAGCCGCTGGCGTACAGGGTTTACAAAATGGCTCAGTAAGCTGCATCGGCGTGCCTTCCGCTGTGCCGTCAGGCATTCGTGCGGTGTTAGCTGAAAACCTGATCTGTTCTTCCCTGGATCTGGAGTGTGCCTCCAGCAACGACCAAACCTTTACCCACTCGGATATGCGTCGTACTGCCCGCCTGCTGATGCAATTCCTGCCGGGTACTGACTTCATCTCTTCCGGTTATTCCGCTGTACCGAACTACGACAACATGTTTGCGGGTTCGAACGAGGATGCCGAAGATTTTGACGACTACAACGTTCTCCAGCGAGACCTCAAGGTAGATGGGGGTCTGCGTCCGGTTCGTGAAGAAGACGTTATCGCCATTCGTAATAAAGCGGCACGTGCACTGCAGGCCGTCTTTGCCGGGATGGGATTACCGCCAATCACTGATGAAGAAGTGGAAGCGGCGACTTACGCCCACGGTTCGAAAGATATGCCGGAGCGAAACATCGTTGAAGATATCAAGTTTGCGCAAGAGATCATCAATAAAAACCGTAACGGTCTGGAAGTGGTGAAAGCCCTTGCTCAGGGCGGGTTTACCGATGTTGCTCAGGACATGCTCAACATCCAGAAAGCCAAGTTAACCGGGGATTATCTGCATACCTCCGCCATTATCGTTGGCGACGGACAGGTGCTATCCGCAGTAAATGACGTCAATGACTATGCCGGTCCGGCAACAGGTTATCGCCTACAAGGCGAACGCTGGGAAGAGATCAAAAACATCCCTGGCGCACTTGATCCCAACGAACTTGGCTAAGGGGTGAAAAATGGAAATCAATGAAAAGCTGCTGCGCCAGATAATTGAAGACGTACTGTCTGAAATGCAAACCAGCGACAAACCCGTCTCATTCCGCGCATCGACAGCGGCTAGCGCGCCACAGGCTGCAGCGGCGCAGGGCGACAGCTTTCTGACCGAGATTGGCGAAGCCAAACAAGGCCAGCAGCAGGACGAAGTGATTATTGCCGTAGGTCCCGCGTTTGGACTGTCGCAAACCGTCAATATCGTAGGGATCCCGCATAAGAACATCTTGCGCGAAGTGATTGCGGGTATTGAAGAAGAAGGCATTAAAGCGCGCGTTATCCGCTGCTTTAAATCTTCCGATGTGGCATTTGTCGCCGTGGAAGGTAACCGTCTGAGCGGTTCCGGGATCTCTATCGGCATCCAGTCAAAAGGCACCACGGTTATCCACCAGCAGGGGTTACCGCCGCTTTCTAACCTGGAGCTGTTCCCTCAGGCACCGCTTCTGACGCTGGAAACCTATCGTCAGATCGGTAAAAACGCCGCGCGTTATGCCAAGCGTGAATCTCCGCAACCGGTCCCTACTCTGAATGACCAGATGGCTCGTCCTAAGTACCAGGCGAAATCGGCCATTCTGCACATTAAAGAGACCAAATACGTCGTGACGGGCAAAAACCCGCAGGAACTGCGCGTGGCGCTTTGATAAAGGATAACTCCATGAATACCGACGCAATTGAATCGATGGTTCGGGATGTGCTGAGCCGGATGAACAGCCTGCAAGGCGAGCCCGCGACGCCGGCCGCGGCGAGTTCACCAGCACATACCGCGAAAGTCACGGATTACCCTCTCGCGAATAAACATCCTGAGTGGGTAAAAACCGCAACCAACAAAACTCTGGATGACTTCACGCTCGAAAATGTTCTGAGCAACAAAGTGACGGCGCAGGACATGCGCATCACCCCTGAAACGCTGCGCCTTCAGGCGGAAATCGCCAAAGATGCCGGACGTGACAGGCTGGCGATGAACTTCGAGCGCGCCGCTGAGCTAACCGCTGTACCTGACGATCGCATTCTTGAGATCTACAACGCGCTGCGCCCATACCGCTCAACGAAAGACGAGCTGATGGCTATCGCTGACGATCTCGAAAATCGTTATCAGGCAAAGATCTGTGCAGCTTTCGTTCGTGAAGCGGCAGCGCTGTACGTTGAGCGTAAAAAACTCAAAGGCGACGACTAACTCAGGGACAGGATCATGCGATATATAGCTGGCATTGACATAGGCAACTCATCAACGGAAGTCGCTCTGGCTACCCTCGATGAGTCTGGCGCACTGAGCATCACCGGCAGTGCGCTGGCAGAAACCACCGGAATTAAAGGCACATTACGTAATGTGTTTGGTATTCAGGAGGCACTTTCGCTGGCAGCAAAAAATGCCGGTATCAATGTCAGCGATATTTCGCTCATCCGCATTAACGAAGCCACCCCGGTCATTGGTGACGTCGCGATGGAAACGATAACCGAAACCATCATCACTGAATCCACCATGATCGGCCATAACCCTAAAACGCCGGGCGGCGTCGGATTAGGCGTTGGCGTCACTATTACGCCGGAAGACCTGCTCAGCCGTCCGGCGGATACGCCCTATATTCTGGTGGTGTCATCGGCATTTGATTTCGCCGATGTCGCCACGATGATTAATGCCTCCGTCCGCGCCGGATACCAGTTAACTGGCGTTATTTTGCAGCAGGACGATGGCGTGTTGGTCAGTAATCGTCTGACCCACCCCCTGCCTATCGTCGATGAAGTCCTTCATATCGACCGCATCCCGTTAGGTATGCTGGCTGCCATTGAGGTCGCAATTCCAGGAAAAGTCATTGAAACGCTTTCTAACCCTTACGGGATTGCGACCGTTTTTGGCCTCAACGCCGACGAGACTAAAAACATTGTCCCGATGGCGCGGGCGCTGATTGGCAACCGTTCTGCCGTGGTTGTGAAAACACCGTCAGGTGATGTGAAAGCACGAGCCATTCCTGCCGGAAATCTGGAGCTACAGTCACAGGGTCGTACCGTACGGGTCGACGTTGCAGCTGGCGCTGAAGCGATTATGAAAGCGGTTGGTGAATGCCCGAAACTGGATAACGTCACCGGAGAGGCTGGCACCAATATTGGCGGCATGCTGGAGCATGTGCGCCAGACAATGGCTGAATTAACCAACAAACCCAGCCACGAAATTTTTATTCAGGACCTGCTGGCAGTCGATACCTCGGTTCCCGTCAGCGTGACCGGCGGACTAGCCGGTGAGTTCTCGCTGGAACAGGCTGTCGGCATTGCTTCCATGGTGAAATCAGACCGCCTGCAAATGGCGATGATTGCTCAGGAAATCACGCAAAAGCTCAACATTGACGTCCAGGTTGGCGGCGCCGAAGCCGAAGCTGCCATTCTGGGGGCCTTAACCACCCCCGGCACGACGCGTCCACTGGCTATTCTGGATCTCGGTGCAGGATCGACCGATGCCTCCATCATCAACCCGAAAGGCGAAATTATTGCCACACACCTGGCGGGTGCGGGCGATATGGTCACGATGATTATTGCCCGTGAACTGGGGCTGGAAGACCGTTATCTCGCTGAAGAGATCAAAAAGTACCCGCTGGCTAAAGTCGAGAGCTTATTCCATCTTCGCCACGAAGATGGCAGCGTCCAGTTCTTCCCTACACCTCTCCCGCCAACGGTTTTTGCCCGCGTATGCGTAGTAAAACCCGATGAACTGGTGCCACTGCCAGGCGAACTGGCGCTGGAGAAAGTCCGGGCCATTCGCCGCAGCGCTAAGGAACGCGTTTTCGTCACCAACGCACTCAGAGCGCTACGTCAGGTGAGTCCGACCGGGAACATTCGGGATATTCCCTTTGTGGTGCTGGTTGGCGGCTCATCCCTGGACTTTGAAGTTCCGCAACTGGTCACCGATGCGCTGGCACACTATCGCCTGGTTGCCGGGCGCGGCAACATTCGAGGCACCGAAGGTCCGCGCAACGCGGTCGCGACAGGGCTGATTCTCTCCTGGTACAAGGCATTCGCTCATGGAAAGTAATCTCACCACGCCAGCCATCGTTATCTTCGCCACTGCTGGATGCACTGACGTCTGGAGTGATGTGCTGCTGGGTATTGAAGAAGAAGGGATCCCCTTTGTGATTCAGGAGAGCCCGTCAACTGACGTTATCCACAACGCATGGCTGGCGGCTTGCCAATCGCCACTGCTGGTTGGCATTGGCTGCAGTCGCGAAAAACTGGTCGTGCACTATAAAAACTTACCCACATCAGCGCCACTATTTACGCTGACGTATCAACAAGATAACCATGCCCGACGCAGCATTGGTAATAACGCTGCGCGGCTGGTTAAAGGCATTCCGTTTCGGGAATGCCACTCATAACCCACAGGAGAAAAGCAGTATGAATAACGCACTGGGACTGGTTGAAACAAAAGGGCTTGTCGGCGCTATTGAAGCCGCTGATGCCATGGTGAAATCCGCAAACGTGCAGTTGGTTGGTTACGAAAAAATCGGCTCAGGCCTTATCACCGTTATGGTTCGCGGCGATGTCGGCGCAGTGAAAGCTGCCGTAGATGCAGGAAGCGCTGCAGCAAGCGCCGTTGGCGAGGTGAAATCCTGCCACGTTATCCCGCGTCCGCACAGCGACGTTGAAGCCATTTTACCTAAATCCGCATAAGTCGTTGCAACCAAGGAGCACAGCGTGAAGCAATCACTGGGATTACTTGAAGTTAGTGGTCTGGCATTAGCCATCAGTTGCGCGGACGTCATGGCGAAAGCCGCCTCCATCACGCTGGTGGGCCTCGAAAAAACCAACGGTTCAGGCTGGATGGTGATCAAGATAATCGGGGATGTGGCCTCCGTCCAGGCGGCCATTTCCACCGGTGTCAGTTTCGCTGACCAGCGAGATGGACTGGTGGCTCACAAAGTCATATCCAGACCAGGGGATGGCATTCTGTCACATAGCATCACCCCGGAGTCTGAGTCTGAGTCTGAGCCAGCGCCCGCCCCGACACCGGTCGTACCACATGAAGAGATTCCTGAGGACCATGCAGCGCCCGAAGCGCCACAAGATGCAGAGTTGATTAGCTGCAATCTGTGTCTTGACCCTGCCTGCCCCCGTCAAAAGGGCGAGCCGCGCTCTCTTTGTCTGCACTCAGGCAAACGAGGTGAAGCGTGATGGATAAACAGCAACTGGAGACAACGGTCACCAAAGTTCTGGATGAAATGCGTGAGCGCCCTATTCCGCTAGGGATCTCTAATCGTCATATTCATCTATGCGCTGAAGATTACGACCGCTTGTTTCCCAATCACCCTATTAGTGAGAAAAAAGAGCTGCTGCAGCCCGGACAATATGCAGCAGACCAGACCGTCACGCTGGTGGGACCAAAAGGTCAGTTAAAAAATGTGCGCTTACTCGGCCCACTGCGTAGCACCAGTCAGGTCGAAATTTCTCGTACCGACGCTCGTACGTTGGGAATTGCTGCTCCACTACGGATGTCAGGCAGTATCGAGGGCACGCCAGGCGTTCGCCTTATCAGTCCATTTGCTGAACTGGACTTAGCATCCGGGGTAATCGTCGCCCAACGCCATATCCATATGTCGCCGCTCGATGCCCTAATCCTGCGCGTTTCCCATGGCGATAAAGTCTCTGTTGCCATTAATGGCGATGAACGTCGACTGATTTTCGATAACGTCGCCGTACGCGTTTCGCCGGATATGCGCCTTGAGATGCATATCGATACCGACGAAGCCAATGCTGCGGGCGCAGATAATCCGCAGGCATTTGCCACACTGGTGAGCCCACGATGAACAACGAACTGCTGCAACGCATTATCGAGGAGGTTGTTTCCCGATTAAAAAAACGCGCGGAAAGCACGCTCTCGCTTAGCGTCGCGCAGTTACGGGAAATCGAACCACGGACATTGTGCTGCCAGTACTCGTCGCTCCACCTCCTGCAGGCGGACCTGCCATTGCTGGAGCAAATTGCCGAGGGCTGCGCGGACAACATGTCGGTGGTAACGATCCACGAAGCGCTGGCATGCGGAGTCCGCGTGAAAATTTCACTACAACACCGATTGTTACCCGCAATCCCCGTTAGAAAACTTGCGCGTCTGCCTCTGGAGTTCAGCGACGAGCTGGGGCGAATCATCGTTTTGCATCCTGACAAACTTCTCAGCTATGCCGACGTCGCCCAACTGAAGGGGGGCGTTCTGGTGCTACGTCGTCGATGTGTCGTGACGGCTCTGGCTCAGGACGCCGTCGGTACGCGAAATGTCCAATTAATTAAGCAGGAGTGAGCTATGCATCTGGCACGGGTTACAGGCGTTGTGGTTTCCACGCAAAAATCCCCATCACTGGTGGGGAAGAAACTGTTGCTGGTACGTCGGGTGAGTGCGGACGGAGAGCTTCCCGCGTCCCCTGTGAGTGGAGATGAAGTCGCGGTTGATTCTGTCGGCGCTGGAACTGGAGAACTGGTATTACTCAGCAGTGGCTCCAGCGCCAGACACGTTTTTTCCGGCCCTAATGAGGCCATCGATCTGGCTATCGTCGGCATTGTCGACACGCTTTCTCGTTAGGAGGAACTATGGCGATTTATACCCGCACTGGCGATGCCGGCACAACGGCCCTCTTTACCGGGCAACGCGTGAGCAAAACGCACCCGCGCGTTGAGGCTTACGGTACGCTGGACGAACTTAATGCGGCGCTTAGCCTGTGTGTTTGCGCAGCGAAAAACCCGCAGCACCGCCAGTTACTCGAAAACATTCAACTGCAGCTTTTTTGGTTCAGCGCCGAGCTGGCAAGCGAAAGCGAACAGCCAGCGCCAGAGCAGCGCTACATCAGCTCAGAAGAAATTGCCGCGCTGGAAGCCGCCATCGATACCGCGATGCGGAGAGTGCCCCCCCTACGCAGCTTTATTTTACCTGGCCGCAGCGAAGCCGCCAGCCGTCTGCACTTTGCCCGCACGCTGGCCCGCCGCGCAGAGAGGCGACTGGTCGAACTCTCCACCGAGATTTCCGTCAGACACGTGCTGATGCGTTATATCAATCGCCTCTCCGACTGCTTATATGCGCTTGCACGAGCAGAAGATCATGACGCCCATCAAAACAACATTATTCAGAAAGTGGCGGAGCGTTATCTCGCAGCCATCCGTACATCAGCCACCAGGGAGCCGGCTATGTCTCTGTCTTTTCAGGAACTCCACCAACTCACTCGCGCTGCGGTAACGAGAGCAGAAGAACTTCAGGTTCCGGTCGTCATCAGCATTGTTGATGCGAATGGGACCCAAACGGTGACCTGGCGCATGCCTGACGCATTACTCGTCAGTAGCGAACTGGCACCGAAAAAAGCCTGGACCGCCGTGGCAATGAAAACCGCCACGCATGAGCTGACATCGGCAGTGCAGCCAGGCGCCGCGCTTTACGGTCTGGAAAGCCATATGCAGGGAAAAGTCGTCACCTTCGGTGGCGGGTACGCATTATGGCGTGAGGGGTTACTCCTTGGGGGTCTTGGCATCAGCGGGGGAAGCGTTGAGCAGGATATGGACATTGCAGAAACGGCCATTGCGGCAATTAACGTGAGAACACATCAATGAACACTTCAGAACTTGAAACCCTTATTCGTAACATTTTGAGTGAGCAACTTGCCCCGGCAAAAGCAGAAGTTAAGGGTAATGGAATTTTTCCGTCCGTTAGCGAAGCGATCGATGCCGCTCATCAGGCTTTTCTGCGTTATCAGCAATGTCCATTGAAAACCCGCAGCGCCATCATTAACGCCCTGCGAGAAGAGCTGACGCCTCACCTTGCTTCATTGGCTGCTGAAAGCGCTGCCGAAACGGGAATGGGCAACAAAGAGGATAAGTTCCTTAAAAATAAAGCTGCGTTGGACAATACCCCGGGTATCGAAGATCTCACCACCACGGCGCTTACCGGCGACGGTGGCATGGTGTTATTCGAGTATTCACCCTTTGGCGTGATTGGTTCCGTCGCCCCCAGCACCAACCCGACGGAAACCATTATTAACAACAGCATCAGTATGCTGGCTGCGGGAAATAGCGTTTATTTTAGCCCACATCCAGGTGCAAAAGCGGTCTCACTGAAGCTGATTACCATGATTGAAGATATTGCTTTTCGCTGCTGCGGGATTCGGAATCTTGTCGTCACGGTCACAGAACCCACTTTTGAGGCTACCCAGCAGATGATGGCGCACCCTAAAATCGCAGTTCTGGCGATTACCGGTGGTCCAGGCATTGTTGCTATGGGCATGAAAAGCGGGAAAAAAGTCATTGGCGCAGGCGCAGGCAATCCTCCCTGCATTGTTGATGAAACAGCCGACCTGGTTAAGGCGGCGGAAGATATCATCAATGGCGCATCCTTTGATTACAACCTCCCCTGCATTGCTGAGAAGAGCCTGATTGTTGTTGATGCCGTTGCCGAACGACTGGTTCAACAAATGCAGTCTTTTGGCGCGATGCGACTCAATAGCGAAGAGATAGACAAACTGCGCGCAGTTTGTCTGCCAGAAGGAATAGCCAATAAACAACTGGTAGGGAAAAGCCCGGCAACCTTACTGGAAGCCGCGGGAATACCGGTTCCGGCAAAAGCACCTCGATTACTGATAGGTATCGTCAAGGCTGACGACCCATGGGTTACCAGCGAGCAACTGATGCCAATGCTCCCCATCGTAACGGTGAGCGATTTTGACAGCGCGTTAACGTTGGCCCTGAAGGTTGAAGAGGGATTGCATCACACCGCCATTATGCATTCGCAAAATGTGTCACGTCTGAACCTTGCCGCGCGCACGCTTCAGACCTCCATTTTTGTGAAAAATGGCCCCTCTTATGCTGGGATTGGCGTTGGTGGTGAAGGCTTTACCACCTTCACCATCGCAACGCCGACCGGCGAAGGAACGACATCTGCGCGCACTTTCGCACGCTCTCGTCGTTGCGTGCTGACAAACGGTTTTTCTATTCGCTAATGGGGCCGTTATGAAAAGCTTTTCACTGCAAACTCGATTGTACAGCGGCCAGGGAAGCCTGGATGTGCTTAAGCGCTTCACGAATAAGCATATCTGGATTATCTGCGATGGTTTTCTCGCGCGTTCTCCCCTGATTGAAAAGCTGCGCGACGCGCTGCCAGCGGATAACCGCATCAGCATTTTCAGCGATATCACCCCCGATCCCACCATTAACACGGTAGTACAAGGGATTGCGCAAATGCAGTCCCTACGACCGGACGTCGTAATTGGTTTTGGCGGTGGCTCTGCACTGGACGCCGCAAAAGCCATCGTCTGGTTCAGCCGACAGTTCGGTATTGAGATTGAAACCTGCGTTGCAATTCCCACCACCAGCGGCACGGGATCGGAGGTGACCAGCGCCTGCGTGATTAGCGATCCGGATAAAGGCATTAAGTATCCATTATTTAATAAGGCGCTTTATCCGGACATGGCCATCCTTGATCCGACGCTGGTCGTCAGCGTTCCACCAGCCATAACAGCGAATACCGGCATGGACGTATTAACGCATGCGCTGGAGGCTTACGTGTCCACGAAAGCCAGCGACTTCACCGATGCGCTGGCTGAAAAAGCGGCACAAATTGTCTTCCAGTACCTGCCTGTCGCCGTCAGCAAAGGCGACTGCCTGGCAACCAGAGGAAAAATGCACAACGCGTCAACGCTCGCGGGAATGGCATTCAGTCAGGCTGGTCTGGGTATCAATCATGCGATTGCCCATCAGTTGGGCGGCCAGTTTCATCTGCCCCACGGACTTGCCAATGCGCTGCTGCTGACCCATGTCATTCATTTTAATGCCCGCGATCCGCGGGCTGCGAAGCGCTATGCCCGTTTCGCTAAAGCCTGCCACCTATGCCCGGATAACGCGAACGATACGGCGGCACTGAATGCGCTAATTCGTCATATAGAGCTACTCAAAAAACAGTGTGCGTTACCTTCTTTTGCTGACGCGCTTAAAGACGGAAAGCAAGCCTGGTCACAACGTATACCGTCGATGGTTCAGGCCGCGCTGGCTGATGTCACGCTGCAAACCAATCCTCGTGTTGCCGACGCCAGCGCCATGCAGGAACTGCTTGAGGAATTATTATGAAGACAGCCATGACGGCAGAGTCCACGCTTTATGATGCGCAGACAATTCGCGAACGCGTTCGCGCAGCGGGTGTTGTCGGGGCCGGAGGCGCAGGCTTTCCTGCTCACGTAAAATTACAGGCGCAGGTCGATACGTTTCTGGTCAATGCGGCAGAATGTGAACCGATGCTGAAAGTTGACCAGCAATTGATGGCCGTTCAGGCTGAGCGACTTATCCGTGGCGTTCAATATGCCATGACGGCTACCCGGGCCAGGGCCGGTATTATTGCGCTCAAAGAGAAATATCAAAAGGCTATCAATGCGTTAACGCCCCTTCTGCCTGCCGGGATCCGCTTACATATTTTGCCTGATGTCTACCCGGCTGGTGACGAGGTTTTGACCATCTGGATGGCAACGGGCCGGAGAGTTCCGCCTGCCGCGCTGCCGGTCAGCGTCGGCGTGGTGGTCAATAACGTCCAGACTGTACTCAACATCGCCAGAGCCGTTGAGCAGCAATATCCGGTTACGCGCCGTACCCTGACCGTTAACGGCGCGGTCGCCAGACCAATCACTCTTACCGTCCCTATCGGAATGTCTTTACGTGAGGTTCTGGCACTGGCCGGTGGTGCTACCGTTGACGATCCCGGTTTTATTAACGGTGGTCCGATGATGGGCGGCCTGATTACCTCACTGGATACCCCAGTCAGCAAGACCACCGGGGGACTGTTGGTTTTACCAAAGTCTCATGCGTTGATTCAGCGGCGGATGCAGGATGAACGCACCGTGCTTTCCGTCGCAAAAACCGTTTGCGAGCAGTGTCGTTTGTGTACGGATTTGTGCCCAAGGCATTTGATCGGCCATGAATTATCGCCGCACCTGCTGGTTCGCGCGGTTAATTATCAGCAGGCGGCCACACCGCAGTTACTGCTCACGGCCCTGACCTGTTCAGAATGCAATGTATGTGAAAGCGTAGCCTGTCCGGTTGGGATTTCACCGATGCGAATTAACCGCATGCTTAAACGCGAGCTACGGGCGCTCAACCATCGTTATGAAGGGCCGTTAAATCCTGAGGATGAAATGGCGAAGTATCGGCTTATTCCGGTGAAGCGCCTTATTACCAAACTGGGCCTTAGCGACTGGTATCACGATGCGCCACTGACTGAGACTGATTATCCCACGGATAAAACGACGCTGTTGCTACGCCAGCATATTGGTGCCAGCGCCATCCCATGTGTACTGCAGGGCGAACACGTTGTTCGCGGTCAATGCGTTGCCGATGTGCCGTCCGGTGCATTAGGCGCACCTGTCCACGCCAGTATTGACGGTATTGTCAGCGAAATTACTGAGCAATCCATCACGGTAATAAGAGGTTAATCATGTCTCAGGCTATAGGGATTTTAGAACTCACCAGCATTGCCAAAGGAATGGAAGCGGGCGATGCCATGTTAAAAAGCGCGAATGTGAATTTACTTGTCAGCAAGACCATCTGCCCGGGTAAATTTCTGCTCATGCTCGGTGGTGACGTAGGCGCAGTACAACAGGCGATCGCCACCGGAACTTCTCTTGCTGGCGATATGCTCGTTGATAGTCTGGTACTACCCAACATTCACGCCAGCGTACTTCCTGCGATCAGTGGACTTAACAGCGTGGATAAGCGTCAGGCCGTGGGCATTGTTGAAACATGGAGCGTTGCGGCCTGCATCTGCGCCGCCGACCGTGCGGTTAAAGCCTCCAATGTCACGCTGGTACGCGTCCATATGGCATTTGGTATCGGTGGCAAGTGCTACATGGTTGTCGCTGGCGATGTGTCTGATGTGAATAACGCAGTCACAGTTGCCAGTGAAAGTGCGGGTGAAAAAGGCCTGTTGGTTTACCGTTCGGTCATCCCTCGTCCGCATGAAAGCATGTGGCGACAGATGGTGGAGGGATAATGGAAAGACAACCCACCACGGATCGCATGATTCAGGAATATGTTCCTGGCAAGCAGGTTACGCTGGCGCATCTTATCGCTAATCCGGGTAAAGATTTGTTCAAGAAACTGGGATTACCAGAATCGGTTTCCGCAATCGGTATTCTGACGATTACCCCCAGCGAAGCCTCAATCATCGCCTGTGATATCGCCACGAAATCCGGGGCGGTAGAGATTGGTTTTCTCGACCGTTTTACCGGCGCTGTGGTACTGACGGGCGATGTTTCCGCCGTTGAGTACGCGCTGAAACAGGTAACCCGGACGTTGGGCGAAATGATGCGTTTTACCGCCTGTCCCATCACCCGGACATAATCTCATGAAACGCATAATGCTAATTGGCCCCAGCCAGTGCGGTAAAACGTCACTCACGCAGTGCATGCGGGGAGAGGCGCTTCACTATCAGAAGACCCAGGCCATTGTCTGGTCTCCCACAACGATAGACACACCGGGTGAATATCTCGAAAACCGCTGCCTGTACAGCGCGCTGCTGGCCAGCGCCTGTGAAGCAGACATCATCGCGCTGGTTCTCAATGCTGACGCGCCGTGGTCACCTTTTTCTCCAGGTTTTACTGGCCCGATGAACCGACCCGTTATCGGCCTCGTCACCAAAGCCGATTTAGCCAGCCCGCAGCGTATTTCTCTCGTGGAGAGTTGGTTAGCTCAGGCTGGCGCGCAAAAAGTATTTGTCACCAGCGCGCTGGAGAATACCGGGGTCGATGAGATGTTCATTTTTCTGAATGCAAAGGAACCTTCATGTCTCACAAAATAATGGCCATTAATGCAGGTAGTTCCTCGCTTAAGTTTCAGCTTCTGGCGATGCCGCAGGGTGAAATGATTTGCCAGGGACTGATCGAGCGTATCGGTATGTCTGATGCGCAGGTCACCCTAAAAGCACCAGCGCAAAAATGGCAGGAGACTTTGCCCGTAGCCGATCACCGTGAAGCAGTAACGCTGCTACTGGAAAAACTGCTCAGCCACAATATTATCAGCAGTCTGGAAGAGATCGACGGCGTTGGCCATCGCGTCGCACACGGTGGAGAATCCTTCAAAGATTCCGCGCGGGTAACTGATGAAACACTGGCGGAAATCGAACGCCTTGCGGAACTGGCACCGCTTCATAACCCGGTTAATGCGTTGGGGATTGCGGTATTTCGCCAGCTACTGCCGAAAACGCCGGCCGTTGCGGTTTTTGACACGGCTTTTCATCAGACCCTTGATGAGCCTTCTTTCATCTATCCCCTGCCCTGGCGCTACTATTCAGAGCTGGGTATTCGTCGTTATGGTTTTCATGGTACCAGCCACAAGTATGTCAGCGCTCAGCTTGCTGAAAAGCTGGGCGTGCCGCTCAGCGCCCTGCGGGTTGTTTGTTGTCATCTGGGCAACGGCAGCAGCATCTGCGCTATCAAAGGCGGACACTCGGTGAATACCTCCATGGGTTTTACGCCGCAGTCTGGCGTAATGATGGGCACGCGAAGTGGCGATATTGATCCATCCATTCTGCCGTGGATTGCCCTGCGTGAAGGCAAAACCCCGCAGCAGCTCAACCAATTGCTCAACAATGAGTCCGGATTACTCGGAGTTTCTGGTGTTTCACCCGACTACCGGGATGTTGAACATGCCGCAGATACGGGCAATCACCAGGCAGCACTGGCATTGACGCTTTTTGCCGAGCGGATTCGCGCCACTATTGGCAGCTATATTATGCAGATGGGCGGTCTGGATGCGCTGGTGTTTACCGGGGGAATTGGTGAAAATTCAGCGCGTGCTCGCGCCGCGATTTGCCACAACCTGAATTTCTTAGGTCTGGCCGTTGATGAAGAAAAAAATCAGCGTAACGCCACCTTTATTCAAACGGAAAATGCGGTGGTTAAAGTGGCGGTGATTAATACCAATGAAGAGCTGATGATAGCCCAGGACGTTATGCGTTTAGCGATATCAGAAACTGTGACATTGGGCATTCCCGCCTGATATTGCCGCACCGCAAATTGCGGCAAATCATGGTAATAGCGCGATCGCCATGACACTATGCGCCGAGGATTGCTGAACACAAAGGTGAAGACGTGGCTGTTGCGCAATGTCCCGCATCGTGCGGAGAACTTATCCAGGGCTGGATTCTGGGCAGTGAGAAACTGGTCTCCTGCCCGGTCGAATGGTATAGCACCGTTGAGGTCACTTCAGGCTCACCGCTGACAGATGAACGTCCACTTTCTCGGGCAATGGTTGACAGGTTATTACAGCACTGGCAGTACCCGGCGCATCTCAGTCAGGATATCCGGATAGATGTTCAGTCAACCATTCCCATCGCGAAAGGAATGGCCAGCAGCACTGCGGATATTGCCGCCACGGCCATCGCCGCAGCGCATTATCTGGGTCATCAACTGGACGAGCCAACACTGGCACAGCTTTGCGTTTCTCTGGAGCCAACCGACAGCACCGTTTTTCGTAAGCTAACCCTTTTCGATCATAACAACGCTTCCACGCAAATTGGTTGTGAAGCTCAGCCTCAACTCGATCTGCTGGTTCTCGAAAGCCCTGAAACATTGCGTACCGCGGATTATCACCGTATTCCACGTCATTCCGGCTTGCAGGCGGGAGCTGCGGCCCTCCAACGGGCATGGGAAAAAGTACAGGAAGCCTGTATTAGCCAAAATCCTTACCGGTTGGGAGAAGCGGCTACGCTTAGCGCAATCGCCAGCCAATTGCTGTTACCAAAACCGGATTTTGATTCACTATTAGCACTGGTGGAAGAATGTGATTTATACGGCGTCAACGTCGCGCACAGCGGCAGCGTAGTCGGACTGATGCTGGACAGAAATCGTCATGATGTGGATTACATTAAATGGATGCTGACGCAGAAAAAACTTACGATTCACTGGCCAGAACAGCATTTGTTACGCATGGTAACGGGCGGGGTCGAACTGCAATAAGGGTCGCCGCACGGCAGCGACCCGGACAAGCATAAAATCGTTACTCGGCTTTCGCTTCGCCGTTTTTCACTTCGCCCATGGCTTTCAGCTTTTTAGAGATATCGCGGCGTTCTTTAGAGATCTCGGCGTTTTTGATGATGTAGTCATCAACACGATCTTCATAATCGCTTTTCATGCTGGCAATGATGCCCTGAATCGCTTCCACGCTCATACCTGGCTTGATGTAGTCGCTCAGGTTGTCCAACAGCAGAACGCGTTTCTGGTTGTCACGGATCTTTTTCTCAACGTCCTGGATTTCACGTTGCAGTTTGTTTTTACGACGGAACAGACGAACAAATTCCAGCACGTCCTGGAAAGAAGGCTTGGTAGTTTCCATTTTTACACCCCTGATAATGTGAGATTCGGATTCGTTAAAACAACGGCTAAAGTGGGTCAACATTACTTTCATGCCCGCCATACTTCAAGTTGCATCTGCATCGACAATGCATGGTTGAAACCTGAGTTATCGAGGGTAAAGCCATTGCAGTTACCAATGGTTTTAGCCTTTTTCAGTATCATACCTCTAATCTTTGCTGAATCGAAGCAGCAGTAGAACCAATCCCCTCATCTGCTCTTTATTTGCGCAGTGCGCGACAGATTAAATGTGAAAGTAACTCGAGTTGTCGAGCCATCTCCATGTTCAACCAAACGTAGCCGTGAATGGGCGTTTCTGCGACATTATCGCCTTTATGCTCAGCAATAAGCTGACGCAGCTCTGCCACGGTGTCATTGAGCTTTTCCGTATTGGCAAGCACCGGCTGCGGATTACCTTCATACAAGGCGTGGGTTATTGTCAGTAGTGCCTGCTGGGTCCTGAGCTGAGTTTCACGCAGCGTATGCGCATTCAACATGACAAAGTGGCTGGTACGGCTGGCCCACAGCGCATTAATTTGCAGCTCGAGCATGCAGACCAGATTGCGATTCACCGTCTGAATAGCCTCAAAGATCGACTTTTGAATGCGGGTTTCCTTGCTGGCAGGAGCGATGAGCCCACGCATTTTGACAACGTCGCTCAACAGTTGTTGTAAATGCTTCTCCAGCCGCGGTTGCTCGAGCAGATTGGGGGATAGCGCGGCCTGATACACCCGATTGTACCCCGTGACGCAATGCGCCAGTTGGATACGCCAGTGTATAAATGCTCGCTGCGGCCAGATGCCGGTAAACAGCATCGCCAGTAACGACCCCAGAATAACATCACCACCGCGCCATAACGCGGTATTCATATCTCCGGCAGGCGCACCCACGACCACGGCAAGCGTTATGCCAATCAGTAGCGCCTGATACGGCCTTTTCCCCAGCGCCAGCCAGCCGCAGAGAAACATCGCTACCGCGCACCATATCAGCATTAACGGCAGCGAGAAGAGTTCCAGACGCAGGGCAACCAGTCCCAGGACCGAGCCCAGGATCGTGCCGCCTATACGTTCAAAGGCCCTGGGAACAACGTTACCCCAAAAAGATATTGGCCCCATGATCACCACCAGCGTGATCAGAGGCCATGTACCTTCGGGAATGTTTAACAGGCGTACCAACAGAAAAGTAAGGAGAAACGCCAGCGCAATGCGAATACCATGCACCACACGATAATGACGATACAAACGAATTTCAAAAGGACTCAGCGATTTGTCTGCACGCACTCATGCACTCCGTCAGGGAATAGCAAAGAAGCGAATTGTACCTGTTTTTAGCGTGAAAAGATCATCCTGATTTACACCCCAAACAGTTACTTCGTCTGCACTGGCACGTACATTTCAATGTCCCAGTAACCGTCCTCCATGCCATTGTTCATATAAACTTCAAAGCAGGGTTTAGCGGCTATCGTATAAGTTGTATCCTGCAACAGGCGCTCGAAGAACTGATACCAAGGCGTCGCAAAATCGTGATTCTCAACGCGCGCAACGGCGACAGCATAGTCGCCACCCGCCAGTTCGGTGAGGATCACCCCTTCGCTGTTTTCCGGGATTTCAAAACCTTCAGGCACAGAAACCACGGTATCACAGCGCAATTTTTCCGCAGGAACAACATCAGGGTTGTCGTAATAAACAGCAATCCATTCCAACGGCACAATCTGTTTACCGTCGACCCACTTCATTAATTGCTCAAACCCCTGCTTCACCGTTTGTTCCCACGGTCCAACCATATGGAAACCGGCAATCATGCGTTTTTCGACCTGCTTTATCTCGTACTCCATACAACCTCCACTGTTACACTGTATTTATATACAGTGTAATTTCTGGCTATGTCGGCCACAAGGAAATAGTGATTATTATGTGAGCAGATTCGCACTCTTGCCAGTCAGACGCATCAGGAAAAACTACGCCTTGTGGTGGAAATAGTCGCTCAGGCGCGAGAAAACGCCGCCTTCGCCGACGGATTCCAGCGTAACCAGAGGCCAATGCGCCACCAGCTTATCCCGATCGTAGAGTTCAATTTCCCCCACACGTTGATGTGCAGCGATGGGAGCAACCAGCTCTTTCTTATCAAGGACATATTTTGCTTTGATGTTAGGGACTTCTGCTTTAGGCAGGGCCATCCAGAAATCCTGCTCGGTTCCGAGGCTGATTTTTTCTTTATCGCCATACCAGATCCGTTCAGTGCCAACCTGCTTACCGCTACGCAAAACCTGCACTGTATCGAAGTTGTGTTGCCCCCATTGCAGCAGTTTACGCGCCTGATCTTCGCGCCCTTTCGCACTCTCCGCACCCATCACCACTGCAATCAGACGGCGCTGACCATCGACGGCGGAAGCAATCAGGTTAAACCCGGCACCGGACGTATGCCCTGTCTTCAGGCCATCAACGTTCATGGTTTTATCCCACAACAAGCCGTTACGGTTTTGCTGTGTGATGCCGTTCCAGGTAAGGCTTTTCTCACTGTACATATGGTAGAAATCCGGTTCCCCGTGGATGATAGCGCGAGACAACACGGCCAGGTCGTACGCCGAGCTATGCTGACCCGGCGCATCCAGACCATGTACCGTTTCAAAATGGGTGTCCTGCAGGTTCAGTTTTTGCGCATAGTTGTTCATCATCGCGACAAACTGCGGCTGCCCTCCGGCGATGTAATCCGCCAGTGCCACGCAGGCATCATTACCGGAATCAACAATTAACCCACGGCTGAGGTCACGTACCGAAACGCGATCCCCTTCTTTCAGGAACATCAAGGATGAACCGACAAATACCGGATTATCTTTTGCCCATGCATCGCGCCCGACGGTCACAATATCTGTCGGACTAATACGCTTGCTGTCAATTGCGCGATCGACAACATAGCCAGTCATCAGTTTCGTCAGGCTGGCAGGATTGCGCTGCTGGTGTTCATTACCGGCTGTCAGGATTTGGCCCGTGGTGTAATCCATTAACACCCATGCCCCGGCAGTAATCGCAGGAGGTTGTGGGGCGAAGCTCACGGCATCGCTCGCCCAGGCGGGCGAAAAACTCATCGTTAATAGTGAAGCGGCAATAAACAAACGGCGTTTCAACAGCATGTCCTCAGGAAAGGGAGAAATAGCCGTTCTTTTTACGGAAGTTCTGTCGAACAAACATGGATAAATTGCAAGAAAATGTGACATAAAGCACATTTTCTTGCTATCAGGAAAGGGTTTCAGAGACAAATCTCGCCGGAACTACCCTTTACGCGGCGCGGTCTCTGCGTGATGACTGCGATGGCGGTGATAACCATCGATCATACTGCGAAAAATTTGTCCTGGCGTGTCACCCAGCGTGCACAGGTAAATATGCGCGCAGATGAACAGTAAGCCCACAATCGCTAACGCCATATGCAGCACCAGCATCACCGGCCCCGCCCCTACCACCTGCGGGTAGAGACATAGCAACCCGGTGATGATCAGTAGTGGAACCAGTGCGTACATGATGGCCAGGTAGGCCAGCTGTTGCAGCGGGTTAAATTTGTCCTCTGCCGTTGCGGCAAACGGGTGCGGCTCACCTTTCATAATGCCATACAGATAAAAGCGTGTTTGCAGCAGGCAGCGTGATATCAACCCGCTAAATTTCACGCGATAATGGCAGCCGTTGCCGCTGGTTGCGTTTATTAACACAAAGCCAATCCAGAAGGCCAGCAATGCGAAGCCACACCAGGTATGTACCTGCACCATTAAGGCCACCGGTCCGACAGAAAAGTGGCCAAACAGGCCGCTCAGCAGAAGCAGGATAAAGAGCAGCGCATTACCCCAGTGCCAGCGGCGGACCGCCAGCGAATAGAGGTAGTCCCGATGCTCTTCCCCGGTTGCCGTTTTGGGCGCCAGCATCCGACGTAACAGCGCGTGCGTTACCAGGCCCGCAATCATCAGCACAATAATAACGCCTGCATAAATGAGCCACAGCGGCCAGTAGTCCGGCGCATAGTGAAGCTCTGCTCCCCAGATAGAATTCATACATTACCCTCCTGATGGATCTCTTTACGCCGATAGACACTTACCGGGCCGCTACGCGTATCTTGCTGGCGATAAACCTCTTTTTGATTAATCCAGTGCTGAATTTCCGGGTCATCGCGACGTCCAAACTTCAGCGCATCCGTCGGACAAACGGAAACGCAGGCTGGCGATTGTCCGACCTCCAGGCGAGTATCGGCGCAGAAGTTACATTTGTCGGCAATCCCCGTTTGTGGGTTGAGGTAGCGGACATGGAACGGGCAAGCGGCAACGCAGTAGTCACAACCAATACAGCGAGACTTATCCACTTGCACAATGCCATTTTCGTCACGAAATGAAGCGCCGGTAGGACAGACGCTGACGCACGGCGCATCTTCACAATGCTGACAGGAAACGCGAACAAACTGGAAGTGGGACAGCACCTCAGGTTCATGTTCGGGTGAACGGATCTGCACTTGTAGGCGACTAAATCCCTCCGGCACGTCATTCAGTACCTTGCAGGCAACCGTACACGCCTGACAGCCAATACAGCGTTTCTCGTCATGCAGCATGACATAAGGGTTTGTTGATTGATTCATGATGTTCTCCTTTCTCATGCCCGACGAAGCGTGACGCCAGCGGTGTGCACCACCGTACCGGAAACCGGACTGGTAACATGCGGAAGCAAATTACCGCAGTGAATACCGTGCGTCGTCGCCGCGGTTTTAGCTCCCGCCTTGGCGCCAAATCCCATATAAACGAACAGCGTATCGGGTCGTATTCCGGCAGTAACCAGCGCTTTGCCTTTTTCCTTACCGGTCGCATTTTCCAGCCAAATCTCATCGCCGTTTTTGATGCCTTTTTCACGGGCCGTTTGCGGGTGGATCCACACCGCGTTATCCCACATCAGCTCACTCAGCAGTGGTACATATTGCGTCGCGCCGTTGGTATGCACCGCAACTTTTCCCTGAATAAAATAGAGTTCATTGTCGCCTTTGAGGGCAAAATTGCGGGCGCGCGGAATACCGTAGCCAGGCAAAAGTGCTTCCAGCTCTTCAGAGTAGAGTTCAATTTTTCCAGACGGGGATTTAAAGCGCAGTTGCTCGCCATAGGTACCGTCGCCGTCAACCGCCACCGCGCCCGGATAACGCGCCACAAACTGACGCACTGCTTCAGGTTCCCGCAGCAGCAGCGGAATCCCCCACTCCCGATATCCTTTCTGACGCAGTTCAGCGGAAAGCGCATGATCGCCATTAAGCTGGTACAGCTGCCGTGTCTGCATATCCTGCCAGGGGGTAGAACTGCCCAAGGCCTAACTGCACGGCCAGCTCTTTCCAGATTTGCCAGCTCGGACGCGCATCCCCAATCGGCTCTACAACCTGCTGGCGCAGGGCATAGGCCGGATTCAGGCCCGACATGTCAGAGACTTCTTCATCACGTTCAAGGTAGGTGCATTCGGGTAACAGATAATCGGCATATGCCGCGCTTTCGCTTAAATAGACATCGCAACTGACCACCAGATCGAGTTGTTCGACGGTTTTGACCAGATCAGGCCGACAGGTCACGGTTTGGAAAGGATTGTGGCGGGACATGATCCATCCCTTCACCGGATACGGCGTCTGGTTTAACACGGCATCGATGATGCTTTGCACCACGCCGCCGCCCGCCGCGATGTACTTGAATTGTGGGGCAACCAAATCGATGCGCTGCGCCGTTGGCTTGGGCAATTTGGCATCAGGTTTTGCCAGCACCGGAGCGACCTTCTCTCCGGCCAGCTTATTGTAGGTCGCCGCGGCTTTTTTCTGGTACAAGCCCCCTTCACGCTCAATATTTCCCAGCAGCGCATTGAGGGTGAAAATCATACGCCGCATATCAATTTCTTCTTGCGAAAACGTCGCGCGATGGCCTGGGCTGACGATAGCATGAGGCGCACAGGCGGCCATTTCGCGGGTGACCCGAACAATGACATCAGCAGGCACATCAGCCTGCTTTTGCGCCCATTCCGGCGTGGTCTCTTGTACCGCTTCTGCCAGTTGGTCAAACCCTGTGGTGTAGCGCGCAACGAAGTCCGCGTCATACAGATGTTCATTAATCATGACGTGACACATGGCCATTAACACCGGCAAGTCGCCGCCCGGCTTGAGCGCATGCCATTCATCCGCCTTGCTGGAGAAGACTGACAAACGGGGATCGAAGCTGACCATTTTTGCGCCCTTTTCCTGCGCGGTCATCAGTTCATGCGTTTCGGCAACCTCAATACCTTCATAGAGATTGTGGCCAAAAGAGACCATATAACGGGTATTGGCGATATCCATAGCCAAATCGCCGCCCATCATCACTTTGGCGGCAATCGATTTTCCGGCAGGGCATGTCGAGGCATGCGTAAAGGTGTTTGGCGATCCAAACGCCGTTGCCAGCTGAAATAAATGACCCGAAAGCGAACCGGATTTGGAAGAGAATACGACCCCCTGAGGACCATGCTGCGCTTTTATTGCCATCATTTTTTCGGCAATTTCTTTGTAAGCCTGTTCCCAACTAATAACCTGCCATTCTCCGCTGCCGCGAGGCCCTGTGCGTTTCATGGGTTTGACAATACGGTGCGGGTCGTTGACCAGGTTAACGCCGCTGCCGCCGCGAGCGCAGACACGTGTCCCCTGTTGTGGCGCATTAGGGTTTCCCTGAATAAAAACCGTTTTATTATTAATCACCTGAGCCTGAATTGGACAGCGAAAAGAACACATCTCGCACAAACTTGGCGTCAGGGATGTTTTCCCTTTGATGCTCTCCGGAGAATTTCGCGCCAGTGCCCCAGGCGGGAAACTGCCTATCGCACAGGCTGAACAGCCTATACCCACTCCTCGCAAAAAATTACGCCGACTAATGCTCATATAACCTCCTGTTATTAGATATATCCAATAATTATATGGCGTTTGGATTATTTATTTTTTACATCAATCACATTTCATTACAATGCATGACAGCGAATTGACATAAATAAAAACCCATTGTTTATAAAAGATTTTTAAAGTTTCCAGAACACAACAAAGAAGAGGAAAATAACAATAATGGTTATCAGTTAGATTATTTACAAACCCGCAACCTCAAGATATTTTATTTCCGTAATTTATTTTTAACCGCGCGAAATTTATTAGTTAATTCCATTAATGTCCTGTTTATCTCAATTTTATTGCGTACACAATCCAGCTTCTATAATGCCATAGCTGATTATCTCGCTATTTTTTGGTATTCTTGAACCAGCGCTAAATTGATCCCGGACATAACTGAACAATGAATGACGGCAAGCAGCAACCTGGTTTTCTCTTCCACGATTACGAGACCTTTGGTACCCATCCGGCGCTGGACAGACCCGCGCAATTTGCGGCTATCCGCACAGATAATGATTTCAACATCATCGGTGAACCAGAAGTCTTTTATTGCAAACCCGCGGACGATTATCTGCCGCAGCCTGAGGCGGTGTTGATTACGGGTATCACACCGCAGGAAGCACGTGAAAAGGGAGAAAATGAAGCCGCTTTTGCTGCACGCATCCACGCCCTGTTCACCGTGCCGAAAACCTGTATCCTGGGTTATAACAACGTTCGCTTCGATGATGAGGTGACGCGCAACATCCTGTATCGCAATTTCTACGATCCCTATGCCTGGAGCTGGCAGAACGATAATTCGCGCTGGGATCTGCTGGATGTGATGCGCGCCTGCTATGCCCTGCGCCCTGAAGGCATTAACTGGCCGGAAAACGACGACGGCTTACCTAGCTTCCGACTGGAGCATTTGACCAAAGCCAACGGTATTGAGCATACCAATGCTCACGATGCGATGGCGGACGTATACGCCACAATCGCAATGGCGCAATTAGTGAAGTCGCGCCAGCCGCGTCTGTTTGATTATCTCTACAGCCATCGTAATAAGCACAAGCTGGCGGCGCTGATTGATGTCCCGCAAATGAAGCCGCTGGTCCATGTCTCTGGTATGTTCGGCGCATGGCGCGGCAACACCAGTTGGGTAGCGCCATTGGCGTGGCATCCGGAGAATCGTAACGCGGTTATTATGGTCGACTTAGCCGGTGATATTTCGCCGCTGCTCGAACTCGACAGTGACGCCCTGCGCGAGCGGCTCTACACGTCTAAAGCGGATCTGGGTGATAACCCGGCCGTACCGGTTAAACTTGTGCACATCAACAAATGCCCGGTACTGGCACAGGCGAATACCCTGCGTCCGGAAGATGCCAACCGTCTTGGCATTAACCGCCAGCACTGTCTGGATAATCTCAAAGTCCTGCGCGAAAATCCGCAGATACGCGACAAAGTGGTCGCGATCTTCGCAGATGCGGAACCCTTTACACCATCAGATAACGTAGATGCCCAACTTTATAACGGCTTTTTCAGCGATGCTGACCGTGTGGCGATGAAAATCGTTCTGGAAACCGAACCACGCAATTTACCGGCGCTGGATATCTCCTTTGTCGATAAGCGCATTGAAAAACTGCTGTTTAATTACCGTGCACGTAACTTCCCCGGAACGCTGGACGAAGCTGAACAGCAGCGCTGGCTGGACCATCGCCGCCAGGTATTCACACCGGAGTTTTTGCAAAATTACGCCAATGAATTGCAGTTATTGAGCCAGCAATATGCGGATAACAAAGAAAAGTTGATGCTGCTGAAATCACTCTGGCAGTATGCCGAAGAGATTGTATAAATCCCACGTATAAAAAAACGGAGAACATGTCTCCGTTTTTTTTAGTTAAATGCTGTTATTACGCGACATCTTCGTCGTACTGCGGTACCGGGTTGCGGAAGCTTTTGGTCACACAAGCCAGGTAAATCAGACCGATACCGGCCCAGATCAGCCCCAGAACCATTGAGCTCTCTTCCAAATTCACCCACAACGCACCAACGGTCAGCGCGCCGCACATCGGCAGGAACAGATACTGGAAGTGGTCTTTCAGCGTCTTGTTACGCTTCTCACGGATCCAGAACTGGGAGATCACCGACAGGTTAACGAAGGTAAACGCCACCAGCGCACCAAAGTTAATCAGCGCCGTCGCCATTACCAGGTCGAAGTTGATTGCCAGCAAAGCAATCGCACCAACCAGAATGATGTTCATGGACGGAGTACGCCATTTCGGGTGTACATAACCGAAGAAACTTTTCGGGAACACGCCGTCACGCCCCATCACGTACATCAGACGCGCTACGCCAGCATGCGCCGCCATACCGGACGCCAGTACGGTAATGGTAGAGAAAATCAGCGCGCCAACCTGGAAGAACTTACCGGCGACGTACAGCATGATTTCCGGCTGTGAAGCGTCTGGATCTTTGAAGCGCGAGATATCCGGGAAGTACAGCTGCAACAGATAGGTGGAGACGATAAAGATCAGGCCACCAATCAGCGCAGTCAGGAAAATCGCACGCGGGATCACGCGCTCAGCGTCTTTGGTTTCTTCTGACAGGTTGCTGATACCGTCAAAACCGGTGAACGAGAAGCACAGGATGGTAGCGCCCGTGATCATCGGGATCACGTGTGCATCACCTGACCAGAACGGACGGCTGCTCGCCAATGTACCAGCACCTTCCCCTTCGAACACGCCATAAACGACCATGCCGAGGATCACTGCAATCAGCACCACCTGCAACAACACGATTACGGTGTTGAAATTCGCAACGGATTTAAGGCTGCGCAGGTTAAAGGCTGTCATAAAGGCCACCAGCGCCACCACGAATATCCATGACGGTATCGACGGCACCAGGGCTTCAAAATAAATTTTTGCCAACAGAATGTTGATCATCGGAGCGAACAGGTAGTCCAGCAGTGATGACCACCCCACCATAAAGCCAACGGTCGGGCTAATGGATTTCTGGGCGTAAGTGTAGGCAGAGCCTGCAGACGGATAGCGACGCACCAGTTTACCGTAGCTCAGTGCGGTAAAGAGGATGGCTATCAGTGCAAAGGCGTAAGCTGTCGGGACGTGACCATCGGTCATTCCTGATACGATACCGAATGTATCGAACAGCGTCATCGGCTGCATATAGGCAAGGCCCATCATGACAACCGGAACCAGCGTAAGCGTTTTACGTAATTCCACGCGAGAGGTGTTTGGAGTAGCGTTATGCGACATGGTTATCCCCCATTACGGCGAAAACCGTCGCGTAAGCAAAAAATTGCCCCATTTTTTGTTAATCCTCAGCGACAACAACTGTCGATTTTTAAGTAAGTATCTATCCGGTACGAAGCCCGGCCTCTTTTATGAATGATTGGTTTGATGCAAAAAAATAACCGACGCGTATTAAAACGTCGGTTAATGTCATTTTTTGCAAGCGGCGTATTTTGCACTAATTTGGGGAGAAATAACAAGAGATTGAAGCAACTGTAAAAAAATATTTTTTCTCAACTGATTGATTTATCAGCATCCGTTTTAACATACACCCCGGCAATAGCACTATTTGCTAAAATCTCATCCCGCCACCAGGCGCTGGCAAGCCCGGCGGTCTGTTCATTCCACCCTATCCACACGGGTTCAAACAGAATTTGTCCGACCACTTTCTTCTCGATCAGTGCGCCGCTCTCCAAAAATCGCTGCGCCAGATAACGTGGAATATATCCGCATCCCAGACCACTAATTTGCAGCTCCAGCTTGGTTTTGAAGTCAAAAACGGTAATGGCTTCCTGATCGTCAAGCACCTGGGAACCTGAGACGTTGGCATGCTGCGCATTGTCGCCCACTACAATGGCGCGAAAACGGCGAATGGTACGACGATTTAACGGTTCCTGTTCCTGCGCCAGCGGGTGATGCGGCGCAACCACAAACACCTGTTCCAAAACCCCGAGCCGTGCAAAGCCAAATTCGCTCGCTGCAGGGGGTTCATGCATGGCGCCAACGATAATATCCGCCCGGCCCTGAGTGAGGGCATCCCAGGAGCCGCCCAGCACGCCATTGATAAATTTCAGGCGCGTCACGCTGTGGTGTTGATAGAAAGATTCGATGAGTGGGGCCAGCAGTGAAAAGGGAAACGTATCATCTACGCCAATAACCAGTTCATTCTCCCAGCCTTCGTGAAGTTTAATCGCCTGCTTTTCAAGTTCGCGGACGGTGTGCAGCACCTCCCGCCCCTTTTCCAGCAGCATCTGCCCGGTGCGGGTGAACTTAGCCCGGTGTCCGCTGCGATCGAGTAGCTGAATATTAAGATCACTTTCCAGCTTATGGACGGTGTAGCTGAGCGCAGACGGCGTCTTAAACAATTTTGCCGACGCCGCCGCGAAACTGCCCTCTTTTTCTAATGCATCGAGGATGATAAGAACGTCCAGCAGTGGTTTCATACTCGCCCCCTGGCGGTATACAGCGGCACTCTGCTGGATTGTCACTCCATCGGCATCACCAGCGGGTCAGGATACTGGTACTCAAACCCAAGCTCATTACAAATACGGTTGCCATCAATGACTTTACCTTTACCGTTATCCGTACCGCCGCAAAATTCCGGCGGCTCCATCCCCAACTGGCGGGCCATCTGCGGATAGAACACGTTACGCGCTGGATGCATAGGCGCACATATATTATAGATGTGTCCCCCTTTAGGCGCTTGCAGCAGTAACGTGATGGCAGAAACCACATCGTCCAGATGCACCAGATTGACGCCATGATGTCCGTCTGGTGCCGTCTTGCCGGCAAAGAAGCGACCAGGATGTCTTCCCGGACCGACCAACCCGGCCAGACGCAAAATATCCACCGACGTGCCTGGCAAATTGTGCAACCAGTCTTCAAGTTCTTTCAGGACACGACCGCTCGCCGTGACCGGATTACGCGGCGTCCCCTCTTTCACTGTGCCTTGCACGTCACCATAGACTGACGTCGAACTGGTAAAAATAATTCGTGGGATCCGATACGCCAGCGCGCTGTCGACCAGCTCCTGCATTGCCTGCAAGTAAAATGCTTCCCCAGGACCGCTACGACGCGCAGGCAGCGTAATAACCAGCGCATCGGCGTCCATCAGTGCATCGAGATCGTCAGCCTCACAGACCAGTTCAGGTTCCAGGCGCAGCGAATAACTCTCGATACCGCTCATGCGGGCCGCTTCCACCCCATCCAATGTGGTTTTGCTGCCGGTAACCTGCCAGCCTCTCGCCGCCAGCGACATGGCTAACGGCATGCCTAACCAACCTAACCCGACAATTGCGACCTTTTTCATGCCTTCTCTCCTGACTTTTGGCCTATAACGCAAGGCTACGCCAGCCCACGGTGGCTGACAATTCATAGTATCAATATGAAATGAATTAATGATCAAAAAAAGCCCTTGCTTTCCGTAGCTAAAGTGGTTTAGGTTAAAAGACATCAAATGAATAAACATTCATCGAGAAAATTTATGACACGCGCTCAATTCAAACACCATCATCACCATCATCCTGACTAGTCTTTCAGGCGATGTGTGCTGGGAGACGTTTAAATCTTCCAGCGGTGCATGAGCGTATGAGAAAGCCCCCGGAAGATTTCTTCCGGGGGCTTTTTTTTGTGCGTGACCCAAACTGATTCAGACAGGATAACGAGGAATAAAGAATGTTAGACAACACCCGTTTACGCATAGCTATGCAGAAATCAGGCCGCTTAAGCGATGATTCACGCGAATTACTGGCCCGTTGCGGCATTAAAATTAATCTTCACACCCAACGCCTGATTGCGATGGCGGAGAACATGCCGATCGATATTCTGCGTGTGCGTGATGACGATATCCCGGGTCTGGTGATGGACGGTGTCGTTGACCTCGGCATCATCGGGGAAAACGTTCTGGAAGAGGAACTGCTCAACCGCCGGGCACAGGGTGAAGACCCTCGCTATTTTACCCTGCGCCGTCTGGACTTCGGCGGCTGCCGTCTCTCGCTGGCTACCCCGGTTGATGAAGCCTGGGATGGCCCGGCAGCGCTGAACGGTAAACGTATCGCGACCTCTTACCCACACCTGCTCAAACGTTATCTCGATCAGAAAGGAGTTTCGTTTAAATCTTGTCTGTTAAACGGCTCAGTAGAAGTTGCTCCCCGTGCGGGTCTGGCTGATGCGATTTGCGATCTGGTGTCCACCGGCGCAACGCTTGAAGCCAACGGTCTGCGCGAAGTAGAAGTGATCTATCGCTCTAAAGCCTGTCTGATTCAGCGCGACGGCGAAATGGCCGAAGCCAAGCAACAACTGATCGACAAACTGCTAACCCGTATCCAGGGGGTTATTCAGGCCCGTGAATCCAAATACATCATGATGCACGCGCCGAGCGAGCGTCTGGACGAGGTCATCGCCCTGCTGCCCGGCGCTGAGCGCCCTACCATTCTGCCTCTGGCGGGCGACCAGCAGCGTGTTGCCATGCACATGGTCAGCAGCGAAACCCTGTTCTGGGAAACAATGGAAAAACTGAAAGCGCTCGGTGCCAGCTCAATTCTGGTGTTGCCGATTGAGAAGATGATGGAGTGATCTGATGCCTGATGGCGCTTCGCTTATCAGGCCTACAAGAATTGTCACAATCATTGATATTACGGGTCTTGTAGGCCGGATAAGGCAGCGCCGCCATCCGGCAACACCCGATAATGGAGTAACGACCATGAGCTTCAATACCCTGATTGACTGGAATAGCTGTAGCCCCGAGCAGCAGCGCGAACTGCTGATGCGCCCGGCCATTTCCGCCTCTGAAAGCATTAGCCGCACAGTGGCTGAGATCCTTGAGAACGTCAAAAATAACGGCGACCGGGCGCTGCGTGAATACAGCGCAAAGTTCGATAAAACCGAGGTTGGCGCGCTGCGCGTGACCAAGGAAGAAATCCAGCAAGCCAGCAGTCGCCTGAGCGACGAACTGAAACAAGCCATGCAGGCGGCGGTGCGTAATATCGATACTTTCCACACCGCGCAGATCCTGCCGCCGGTGGATATCGAAACCCAGCCGGGTGTGCGTTGCCAGCAGGTTACCCGCCCTATCGCTTCCGTGGGCCTGTATATTCCTGGAGGTTCGGCGCCGCTGTTTTCTACCGTATTAATGCTGGCGACCCCGGCGCGCATCGCCGGCTGCAAAAAAGTGGTGCTGTGCTCACCGCCGCCGATTGCCGATGAAATCCTCTACGCCGCGCAGCTGTGCGGCGTAAAAGAGGTGTTTAATGTGGGTGGCGCGCAGGCTATTGCCGCGCTGGCGCTGGGCACCGAATCTATTCCTAAGGTCGATAAAATCTTCGGGCCGGGCAATGCGTATGTGACCGAAGCCAAACGCCAGGTCAGCCAGCGTCTTGACGGCGCGGCCATCGACATGCCTGCAGGCCCGTCAGAAGTGCTGGTTATCGCCGACAGCGGCGCGACGCCGGACTTTGTTGCCTCTGACCTGCTTTCTCAGGCAGAACACGGCCCCGACTCGCAGGTTATTCTCCTGACGCCAGACGCTACGCTTGCCGAAGGCGTTGCCAAAGCCGTTGAACGCCAGCTCGCTGAGCTTTCCCGCGCTGAGACCGCACGTCAGGCTCTCTCCGCCAGCCGCTTAATCGTGGCGAAAGATCTGGCGCAGTGCGTTGAAATATCTAACGCCTACGGTCCGGAACACCTGATTATTCAGACTCGCAACGCGCGTGAACTGGTTGATGAGATCACCAGCGCCGGTTCGGTGTTCCTCGGCGACTGGTCGCCGGAATCCGCAGGCGACTATGCTTCTGGCACCAACCACGTTCTTCCGACCTACGGCTATACCGCGACCTGCTCAAGCCTTGGGCTGGCTGATTTCCAGAAACGGATGACCGTACAGGAATTAACCCCACAAGGTTTCTCTGCCCTGGCCTCAACCATTGAAACACTGGCCGCTGCTGAACGACTGACTGCCCACAAAAATGCCGTCACCCTGCGCGTTAACGCCCTGAAGGAGCAAGCATGAGCACTGACAACTTTCTCAGCGTCACTGATTTAGCCCGTAAGAATGTTCGCGAATTAACTCCCTATCAGTCTGCCCGTCGTCTCGGCGGTAACGGCGATGTCTGGCTCAACGCGAATGAATACCCCACCGCCGTTGAGTTCCAGCTCACTCAGCAAACGCTGAACCGCTACCCGGAATGTCAGCCGAAAGCGGTGATTGAAAATTACGCGCAGTATGCTGGCGTCAAGCCGGAGCAGGTGCTGGTCAGCCGCGGCGCAGATGAAGGGATCGAACTGCTGGTGCGCGCGTTTTGCGAACCCGGTAAAGATGTGATTCTGTACTGCCCGCCGACTTATGGCATGTACAGCGTCAGCGCCGAAACGATTGGCGTTGAGTGCCGCACCGTTCCAACACTCGACGACTGGCAACTGGATTTGCAAGGCATCGCGGACAAGCTTGATGGCGTGAAGGTAGTCTACGTATGCAGCCCTAATAACCCAACCGGCCAGCTGATTAACCCGCAGGATCTGCGTTCACTGCTCGACATGACGCAGGGTAAAGCTATTGTGGTCGCTGATGAGGCCTATATTGAGTTTTGCCCGCAGGCCACGCTGGCAGGCTGGCTGTCTGAGTATCCGCATCTGGTGATATTACGCACGCTATCCAAAGCGTTTGCGCTCGCCGGTTTACGCTGCGGGTTTACGCTGGCGAATGAAGAGGTTATCAATCTGCTGTTAAAAGTGATTGCCCCTTACCCACTCTCTACGCCGGTGGCAGATATCGCCGCCCAGGCGCTGACGCCGCAAGGGATTTCCGCCATGCGTAAACGCGTAGAGCAGATCCTGGAAGAGCGTCAGTATCTGGTAGATAACCTGAAAACAATTCGCTGTGTAGAGCAGGTATTCGATTCTGAAACCAACTATGTTCTGGCGCGCTTCACCGCATCAAGTAGCGTATTTAAATCTTTGTGGGATCAGGGCATTATCTTACGAGATCAGAATAAACAACCTTCGTTAAGCGGCTGCCTGCGAATTACTGTCGGAACCCGTGAAGAGAGCCAGCGCGTCATTGACGCCTTACGTGCGGAGCAAGTATGAGCCAGAAGTATCTTTTTATTGACCGTGATGGAACCCTGATTTCCGAACCGCCAAGTGACTTTCAGGTCGATCGCTTTGACAAACTCGCCTTCGAGCCGGAAGTTGTTCCCGTTTTGCTGAAACTGCAAAAAGCAGGTTTTAAGCTGGTTATGATCACTAACCAGGATGGACTCGGAACCCAGAGTTTCCCGCAGGCTGATTTTGACGGTCCGCATAACCTGATGATGCAAATTTTCACCTCTCAGGGCGTAACGTTTGATGAGGTATTGATCTGCCCGCACTTGCCAGCGGACGAGTGTGATTGCCGTAAGCCAAAAGTGAAGCTGGTTGAACAGTATCTGGTTGAACAGGCCATGGATATGGCGAACAGCTACGTCATTGGTGATCGGGCGACCGATATTCAGCTCGCTGAAAACATGGGCATTAGCGGATTGCGTTACCATCGCGATACCCTGAACTGGGCGATGATCGGCGAGCAGTTGACCAAACGTGACCGCTACGCACACGTTGAGCGTAATACTAAAGAAACGCAGATTGACGTCAAAGTCTGGCTGGACCGCGAAGGCCGCAGCAAAATCAATACTGGCGTTGGCTTCTTTGACCACATGCTGGATCAAATCGCCACCCACGGCGGTTTTCGCATGGAGATTGCCGTCAAGGGCGATCTGTATATAGACGATCACCACACCGTTGAAGATACCGGTCTGGCGCTGGGCGAAGCCTTAAAGCTGGCGTTAGGCGATAAACGCGGCATCAACCGTTTTGGTTTTGTGCTGCCGATGGATGAGTGTCTGGCACGTTGCGCGCTGGATATCTCCGGGCGTCCGCACCTGGAATACCGCGCGGAGTTTACCTACCAGCGCGTTGGCGATTTGAGCACGGAGATGATCGAACACTTCTTCCGTTCACTCTCTTACACTATGGGCGTCACCCTACACCTGAAAACCAAAGGCAAAAATGACCACCACCGTGTGGAGAGCCTGTTTAAAGCCTTTGGCCGTACGCTGCGTCAGGCGATCCGCGTAGAAGGCGACACGCTCCCCTCCTCAAAAGGGGTGCTGTAATGGACGTGGTGATTCTGGACACCGGCTGCGCCAACCTGCACTCGGTAAAATCCGCCGTCGCACGCCACGGATACGATCCTGTTGTCAGCCGTGACCCGGACGTAGTGCTGCGCGCCGATAAACTGTTTCTGCCGGGCGTCGGCACCGCGCAGGCGGCTATGGACCAGTTGCGCGAGCGCGAACTGATCGAATTGATTAAAGCCTGTACGCAACCGGTACTGGGGATCTGTTTAGGTATGCAACTACTGGGCCGTCGCAGCGAAGAGAGTAACGGTGTCTCCCTGCTGGGCATTATTGAGCAGGACGTCCCGAAGATGACCGATTTCGGTCTGCCGCTGCCGCATATGGGCTGGAATCGCGTGTATCCGCAGGCGGGAAATCGTCTGTTCCAGGGCATTGAAGATGGCGCCTATTTCTACTTTGTACACAGCTACGCTATGCCGGTAAACCCGTGGACCATCGCCCAGTGCAATTACGGCGAACCGTTTACCGCGGCGGTACAAAAAGACAATTTCTTTGGCGTACAGTTTCACCCGGAACGTTCGGGCGCGGCTGGGGCACAGTTGCTGAAAAACTTTCTGGAGATGTAATGATTATTCCGGCATTAGATTTAATCGACGGCACGGTGGTGCGTCTTCATCAGGGCGATTACGCTAAGCAACGTGATTACGGCAACGATCCTCTCCCCCGTTTGCAGGATTATGCAGCCCAGGGTGCTGAAGTGCTGCACCTGGTTGATTTAACCGGCGCGAAAGACCCGGCACAGCGCCAGATCCCGCTGCTCAAAACGCTGGTCGCTGGCGTCAATGTTCCGGTACAAGTTGGCGGCGGCGTGCGTACGGAAGCAGACGTGGCGGCGCTTCTTGACGCAGGTGTGGCGCGCGTGGTGGTGGGTTCGACGGCGGTAAAATCCCCCGAGATAGTCAAAAGCTGGTTTGCCCGTTTTGGTGCCGACGCACTGGTGCTGGCGCTGGACGTTCGTATTGACGAGCACGGTAATAAACAAGTTGCGGTCAGTGGCTGGCAGGAAGATTCAGGGGTTTCACTGGAAGAACTGGTTGAGACCTATTTACCCGTCGGCCTGAAGCACGTGCTGTGCACCGATATCTCCCGCGACGGTACGCTGGCAGGCTCAAACGTCGCGCTGTATGAAGAAGTGTGCGCCAAATATCCGCAGGTGGCATTTCAGTCATCTGGCGGCATTGGCGGAATCGAGGACGTAGCGGCCCTGCGCGGGACCGGTGTTCGTGGTGTGATCGTCGGACGCGCCCTGCTGGAAGGAAAGTTCACCGTTGAGGAGGCCATCCAATGCTGGCAAAACGCATAATTCCTTGTCTGGACGTCCGTGACGGGCAGGTGGTAAAAGGCGTCCAGTTCCGTAATCACGAGATTATTGGTGACATCGTCCCGCTGGCAAAACGCTATGCCGATGAAGGCGCAGATGAACTGGTATTCTACGATATCACTGCTTCCAGCGATGGACGCGTAGTGGATAAAAGCTGGGTATCGCGCGTGGCGGAAGTGATCGATATTCCGTTCTGCGTAGCCGGCGGCATTAAATCCATCGACGATGCGGCGCGCATTCTCTCCTTCGGTGCGGATAAAATCTCCATCAACTCCCCGGCGCTGGCCGAACCGGAACTTATCACCCGTCTGGCGGATCGCTTTGGCGTGCAGTGCATCGTGGTGGGCATTGATACCTGGTATGACGCGGACACCGGCAAATATCACGTTAATCAGTATACCGGGGATGAAAGCCGTACCCGCGTCACGCAATGGGAAACACTGGACTGGGTGCAGGAAGTCCAAAAACGCGGCGCGGGTGAAATCGTCCTGAACATGATGAATCAGGACGGCGTACGTAACGGTTATGACCTGGAGCAACTGAAAAAAGTGCGTGACGTTTGCCACGTACCGCTGATTGCCTCCGGCGGTGCGGGCACCATGGAACACTTCCTGGAAGCTTTCCGGGATGCCGACGTTGACGGCGCGCTTGCCGCCTCCGTCTTCCACAAGCAAATTATCAATATTGGCGAATTAAAAGCGTACCTGGCAACACAGGGCGTGGAGATCAGGATATGTTAACGAAGCAACAATGCCGCGAGCTGGACTGGGAAAAAACCGACGGACTGATGCCAGTCATCGTGCAGCATGCGGTTTCCGGTGAAGTATTGATGCTGGGTTATATGAACCCGGAGGCGTTGGATAAAACGCTCGAAAGCGGCAAAGTGACCTTTTTCTCGCGGACCAAACAGCGCCTGTGGACCAAAGGAGAAACCTCCGGTCACTTCCTGAATGTGGTGAGCATTGCGCCTGACTGCGACAACGACACTCTGCTGGTGCTGGTTAACCCGATTGGCCCGACCTGCCATAAAGGCACCTCAAGCTGCTTTGGTGACGCCAGCCACCAGTGGCTGTTCCTGTATCAGCTTGAGCAACTGCTGGCCGAACGTAAAACCGCTGATCCAGCCAGTTCCTACACCGCGAAACTGTATGCCAGCGGCACCAAACGCATCGCACAGAAAGTGGGGGAAGAAGGCGTAGAAACCGCGCTGGCCGCGACGGTGAACGACCGTTTTGAGCTGACAAATGAAGCCTCTGATCTCATGTATCACCTTCTGGTTCTGCTGCAGGACCAGGACCTCGACCTGACAACGGTGATTGAGAATTTACGTAAGCGTCATCAGTAAGTTGCAGACGTAAAAAAACCGGGCAGAGCCCGGTTTTTTGTTATCAGCTTTAGACTTACTCAGCTTTGGCTTTGTAACCACGCAGAGCATTTCGCCCCAGCACCACACCGGCACCAATCATCCCACCGAGCAGAACCGCCAGCACGAGGGTAATCGCTTTTTTCGGGCTGTCACGACGAATCGGTAACGTTGGTTTCATCACATAGCGGTAGGCGTGTAACTCAGCACCTTCAAGCTTAAGATTTTCAATATCCAAAAGCTTTTGCTTGGTCTGGAAGTAGTTATCAGACAATATCAAAGGACGTGTAGATTCGTGCTCAATCATGGACTTCAGGGCATCACTACCCAACAGGAACATACTGTCCTGCGTCACATCCTGCGTCTGCTGAATTTGCGGCTTAGTCACCCCGGCCTGCTCTGCATAACGCAGCGCTTCCTGAATTTGCTTAATTCGCAGATCTTTTTGCTCCTGCGCGACCACTTCCTGTGTTTTCAGAGAGTCTTTCAACGTGGTGGTTTGCAACTTGATATTATCAACCAGGTCAAGCTCCAGCTCTTTAGCGACCTTTTCATCTGTTTGTTGAATGTATTCAGCCAGCTGACGCTGAGCGTCTTCTGGTGAGCCACCCACATAAGAAACCGCCAACGGCAGCGGTTGACCTTTAACAGACTGCTCAATCGTCAGTTTTTCTGGTTTTTCCTGATTATCTAGCATTTCAGCCAATGCGGAAAAAGAGGTGCTGAATCGCCCGATCACATTTGCCTGAAGTTCAGTGGCCTTAGGCGCACTGGCACCATACAACACATTGAGGGCGTTGTTATATGTGGCTATCTGACCAACATCCGGTTGGGTGATGATGGCTGTTGAGGTCCATTTCTCCTTGGCAACTGCCAAATAGCCCACAGCAAGCACTATGGCAATAACAATCGCGATAACGATTGTTACTTTCCCACGCCACAACTGTACCAGTAAATCAATCAGATCAATCTGTTCCGGATCGTGACTGCGCCCGGACATGTTGTTATCACTTACAGACATAGAAACCCTGGATAAGGAAAGACTTAAACTGGGATTAGTTTAGCTATAAATTGAGGCAATGCCATAGGATTAATGATAAAAAAATCAAATTGTTTCTGGGATTTTGATTGGTATTTCAAACACTACTGAATAGCGATACGATTAAACAAAAGTGTCAATACTCAAAGAGCATCTTCATGCGCAATAAACCATCAACAAACAGGTTTCATGCCCGCTAATCGTTATACTTTACAACTCATTTTATTGAATTCATATCGTGATTATTTTCAGTTTGACCAGTAAAATTGGTAAGCGTAAAAAAGATAACGATTAGCTTTTTCGCCATCTGGCGGTATCATTTCGCTTTCAGTAGCATCTGATGGTGCTTGGCTATCCTTTAGCCGAACAGAGGAATTAGAATGAACTATTTAGTTACTGGTGCCGCTGGCTTCATCGGCTTCCACGTTAGCAAACGCCTCCTTGAGGCTGGCCATCAAGTTGTCGGTATTGATAATCTGAACGATTACTACGACGTCAGCCTTAAACAAGCTCGTCTGGAATTACTGGCACAGCCTGGTTTCCAGTTTCATAAAATTGATTTAGCCGACCGCGAGGGTATGAGTGAACTCTTCGCATCCGGGCATTTTGAACGTGTGATTCATCTCGCCGCACAGGCTGGCGTACGTTATTCACTCGAAAACCCGCATGCCTATGCAGACTCAAATCTCACAGGCTTTCTGAACATACTGGAAGGGTGTCGCCATAATAAAATCCAGCATTTACTCTACGCATCCTCCAGTTCAGTTTACGGCCTGAATCGCAAAATGCCTTTCTCAACGGATGATTCCGTTGATCACCCCGTGTCGCTGTATGCAGCAACCAAAAAAGCCAATGAACTGATGGCCCATACGTATTCCCATTTGTACGGATTACCCACAACTGGCCTGCGTTTCTTCACCGTGTATGGTCCATGGGGTCGCCCGGATATGGCGCTGTTCAAGTTCACCAAAGCGATGCTGGAAGGGAAGAGTATTGACGTCTATAACTACGGCAAAATGAAGCGCGACTTTACCTATATAGATGATATCGCAGAAGCAATCATTCGCCTGCAGGATGTCATTCCACACGCAGACACGCAATGGACCGTTGAAACAGGTACGCCAGCAGCCAGCATTGCGCCCTATCGCGTCTATAATATCGGCAATAGTTCACCGGTTGAGCTGATGGACTATATCCAGGCTCTGGAAGATACTCTGGCTATTGAAGCGAAGAAAAATATGCTACCACTACAGCCTGGTGATGTTCTGGAAACCAGCGCAGACACTAAAGCACTGTATGATGTTATTGGTTTTAAACCTGAAACCACGGTTAAAGATGGGGTGAAGAACTTTGTTGACTGGTACCGTGATTTCTACAAAGTTTAATTACTGACCTGATTAAAATAAAAAAGGCCTTATATGAGGCCTTTTTTATGGAGACGAGATTAATCACTACCAAACAAATCGCGGGTATACACTTTATCGGCAACATCAGCTAATTCTGACGTCATGCGGTTAGAAATAATAATATCTGCTTCATTTTTGAACGCATTAAGATCACGCACTACTCGAGAGTGGAAAAACTCATCTTCCTCCATGACGGGTTCATAAATAATAACGGGCACACCCTTGGCTTTAATACGCTTCATGATGCCCTGAATCGATGATGCCCGGAAATTATCAGAACCACTTTTCATGATTAAACGGTACACGCCAACTACTTTAGGCTTTCGTGCCAAGATTGAATCTGCAATAAAATCTTTACGCGTACGGTTAGCATCTACAATTGCGGAGATGAGATTATTAGGCACTGACTGATAGTTCGCCAGCAACTGCTTGGTATCTTTTGGCAAACAATATCCGCCGTAGCCGAATGAAGGATTATTATAATGGTTGCCAATACGTGGATCCAAGCAAACACCCTCAATAATTTGTCGAGCATTTAGACCTAAGCTTTCAGCGTAGCTGTCCAACTCGTTAAAATATGCTACACGCATAGCTAGATAAGTATTAGCAAAAAGTTTTATCGCTTCGGCTTCAGTAGAGTCTGTAAATAATATTGGAATATTTTGTTTTATTGCACCTTCCTGCAATAACGCTGCAAATCGTTTGGCTCGTTCAGAACACTCACCAATCACAATACGTGATGGATGAAGGTTGTCATAAAGCGCTTTTCCTTCTCGCAAGAACTCCGGCGAGAAAATGATATTATCTGTGCCCAAACGTTCTTTAATTGACTGGGTAAAACCAACCGGGATGGTTGATTTAATAATCATTACTGCCTGTGGATTCACTTCCAACACATCACGGATGACTGATTCCACGCTGGAGGTATTAAAATAGTTGGTTTTAGGATCGTAATCAGTCGGAGTAGCGATAATGACATAATCGGCATGTTTGTAAGCAGCTTGCTTGTCGGTTGTTGCCCGAAAATTAAGATCTTTCGTTGACAGATACTCTTCTATTTCTTTGTCAGCAATGGGTGATTGCTTCCTGTTAAGCATATCCACTTTAGACTGCACAATGTCCAGCGCGACCACTTCGTGATTTTGGGCAATCAAAATGCCATTTGAGAGTCCCACATAACCTGTTCCTGAAATAGTTATTTTCATTAGCTCTGACTTCTTTTGGTTAAGCATTAAAGAGTGAAAAAATCACCATCGTTAGACCCAACGTTACCGTATTGGATCAGTGTGAACACATTATATCGCGATTTAGTGCAGCTATGCCTACCAGACTTGACCGAATGCATTTTTTTGCCCATAAAAAAGCCCGGAGGAACGCTCCGGGCTTGCACTTTCGCTTGGATTAAATCAGATTAATCCAGCCATTCCGTATGGAACACGCCTTCTTTATCTGTGCGCTTATACGTATGTGCACCGAAGTAGTCACGCTGGGCCTGGATTAAGTTAGCCGGCAACACTTCAGCACGATAGCTATCGTAGTACGCCACAGCGGCAGAGAATGTCGGTACAGGAATACCGTTATGCACAGCGTAAGCCACTACATCACGCAGCGCTTGCTGATATTCGTCAGCGATATTTTTGAAGTACGGGGCCAGCAGCAGGTTCGCGATGCCTTTGTTTTCAGCATACGCGTCAGTAATTTTCTGCAGGAACTGCGCACGAATGATGCAGCCCGCGCGGAAGATCTTCGCGATTTCACCGTAGTTCAGATCCCAGTTGTACTCGTCAGACGCGGCACGCAGCTGAGAGAAGCCCTGTGCGTAGGAGACGATCTTGCCCAGGTACAGCGCGCGGCGTACTTTCTCAACGAACTCGGCTTTATCGCCAGCCAGTTGAGCCTGCGGGCCGGACAGTACTTTAGATGCAGCTACGCGCTGGTCTTTCAGAGAAGAGATATAGCGCGCGAATACAGACTCGGTGATCAGCGACAGCGGTTCGCCCAGATCCAGAGAACTCTGGCTGGTCCATTTACCTGTACCTTTGTTCGCCGCTTCGTCCAGGATCACATCAACAAGGTATTTACCGTCTTCATCTTTTTTAGTGAAGATGTCTTTAGTGATGTCGATCAGGTAACTGCTCAGCTCGCCTTCATTCCACTCGGTGAAGGTGGTAGCCAGCTCTTCGTTAGACAGATTCAGGCCGCCTTTCAACAGGGAATAGGCTTCAGCAATCAGCTGCATGTCGCCGTATTCAATACCGTTATGCACCATCTTCACATAGTGACCTGCACCATCAGCGCCGATGTAGGTTACGCATGGTTCACCATCTTCGGCAACAGCGGCAATCTTGGTCAGGATAGGCGCAACCAGCTCATACGCTTCTTTCTGGCCACCAGGCATGATAGATGGGCCTTTCAGGGCGCCCTCTTCACCGCCGGACACGCCGGTGCCGATGAAGTTAAAACCTTCCGCGGACAGCTCACGGTTACGACGGATAGTGTCCTGGAAGAAGGTGTTACCACCATCAATAATGATGTCGCCTTTATCAAGGTACGGCTTCAGGGAATCGATAGCAGCATCAGTTCCCGCCCCTGCTTTCACCATTAACAGGATACGACGTGGGGTTTCAAGAGACTCGACGAACTCTTTCACCGTGTAATAAGGAACCAGTTTCTTATCCGGGTTCTCGGCAACAACTTCTTCAGTTTTCTCGCGGGAGCGGTTGAAGATGGAGACGGTATAACCACGGCTTTCGATGTTGAGCGCCAGGTTGCGCCCCATCACTGCCATACCGACGACGCCGATCTGTTGCTTGGACATTACATACTCCTGTCAGTGATTACCACTGAATGATAATAAAACACCATTCGTATACACTCTAATATCTATCTACGTAATTCTTAAAGTTATACAACATATTTCATCACAAATCACTATTTTATTTTTGTGGTTTTTAAATCAACAAAATATATTTTTAATCTAGCACTTTTTGATATTTACTACCGCTACTTACCTTTTAAGAATGTCTTCGAATTTATCACCATAAACTTCATTACTGAAAAAATCGTTAATAAAAGAATTTCTTTTTTTCCTCTCATCCTGAGATAAGCCAAAAGAAAACAACTCATTAAAATTTATTTTATTTAAATCATCACTCATATTAAGCACAAGTCCAAAAGAAGGGTCTTTTATTATATCTGAAACACCATCAACAGGTCTACAAATGACATAAAGCCCTGCTTGAAGTGCTTCTATAATTGAACGAGGCAGTCCTTCCCGACGTGATGCAAAAAGAAAAACGTCATAATGCTCAATCATTGGAATAACTTCTGAAACATAGCCGTAAAAATGAACACTCTCATTTATTTCATTATCACTTTTTATTTTTAGTTTTAAAGATTCATAATATGAATAATCTGCAGGTTCATAGCCACCATATATATGAAGATTACATTTCGCATTAATACTAGAGCTTATATATTTGAAGAGTTCTATTACCTCTATTTGATTTTTCCGTTCGTTGATGGAACCAACCGTGACAAAGTTTATTGTTTTTACACTTTCAAAATTTGCCTCCAAACTTAATTGGTACTTTTGAAAACCCGTCATCAAAGTATATTTTTTTGTTTTACTCGAAATCCTCAAATTTTTTTTCACATCACTGGAGATAAAAATAACGGATTTACAAAAGAAAGACAAAAACCATATTAGAAGTGCATTATTTTCACGAATTCTAATATACCATATGTTTTTGTGCCTCGTAAAAATAAGTATAGGCAATAAAAACACAAAGGTTCGAGTATCATTAATACATATAGCATCATTTTTTATGAGCAAAGGTAATTTAAAAATCACTTTACACCAAAAAAAAATCAGTAAAGCTATATAAACAATCTTATCCAAAATAGAATTTAACTCAGTTACAGATCTTAAAATAGTTTTATATGCTTCAAAAGATATAAAGTCAAATTTCAAACGCCGCGCTTCATTTAATAAGTCCCCATCCCTCATACTAGAAATTGTAACATGATGCCCTCTATCACGCATTAAGCTACAAAGATTAATCATGCTCTTTTGAGCGCCATATAATGAATTAAAATAGCTATCAATAAATGTAATTTTCATTAGTGTTATTTCACATGTTTATGTCAGTAACTGTGGATTCACGCTTTTGTATAAGTACGGTGTCAGATGGAACATCTTTTGTCACGACACAACCAGCACCAATAATACAATTATTCCCAATCCGAACGCCACGTAATATTATAACACTGCAGCCAATCCAAACATTATTACCGATATGAATGGGTTCACTAATAAAATTATTTGCTATATTTTCAGTATTAAATCTAAAATCATGATCATGATCATATAATTTCACATTCTCACCAATTAAAACACTATTTCCTATAATAACATTTTCTCTTGCGTTGATTGAAACATTTCTATTAAAGAAAACATTTGTTCCAATTTTAATAACACCCCCATTTGCATTAAAAAAACTTCCTTCACGGCCTTTAAAACCGTCACCGATATATATACAGCCTTTATTTTTTATAATTACTTCGCCTGAAAAATAGGACTTCAAAGGATCAATATTTAATTCTTTATAGCATAATCTATAAACATAGATTGTAATAATTTGTTGAAGCCTACTAAATGCTCTGATTAAAGTTAATAACATTTTTGCCCCCGATAAATTTTCTTAAAGAAACGCAAATTATTTTCAAGAGTAAACTTATCATTTAATATAATATTACACTTATCATCTGAATATAATTCGATTTTTATTTCCTCAATCCAGTTTGAAAGTTCTAACGGTAAAAACTTAACCAACCCAATATCGCATTCATTTGTAATATTCGTTGAGACAATGCAGGGAATATGACATTTTTGTGCTTCAACTACACTTAATGGTAAACCTTCCCATAAAGAAGGCATAATAAATAAATTAGCATGTCTTATAATTACAGAACATGGATCACTTACAAAGCCTGGAAAAAATATATTTGTAAGACCTCTATTTTTTGCTTCAGAAGCATAGTATTCCAAACCCTCACCAAGACAATAAATTCTTATGTTTTTATCTTCGATTAACTTTTCAGCAATAGAAAGAATAAATTCATAATTTTTTGCCTTCGAAAAGCGACCAACATGAAAAATATTATAACTCGGTTCTCCAGGCACAATAAATGAATTATTGTTAGAAGACATTGAAGGCAAAGGAACACCACAATAATGTATTTCAAACCCTGTCCCAAACAACGAAAGCCCTGCATTATTTGATACAGCTATACGATGGTCACTTAGATTGTTAATAATTAACTTCATAAGCTTTATATAAACTCGCCTCAATATATTAACAGAGTTATCAATATTACGCCTATCAGAATGAGAATGAACAATTGTTATACTTTTAGTCAAAATTTTTGTGAGTAACAAATAAATACCGGAAGAATATCCAGGATGAAAATGTATAGCTTTTGGTTTTATCTTAAATAAGATTGATATAAAACTTATCATTCGATAGATAAGTCCATTACCTTTACTAAAAAAAACTTTATCGGTATCAATTTCAAATTCAGACAATATTTTTTTCTTTATCGGATCGGATGAAAAAATATAAAAATCCACTTCATTTGCCTGACTTTTTTCATAATTTATCATATTGCAAACCCATTTCTCTATACCACCAACATCTAAGGTTCCAACAACATGAAGCACTCTACTAACCATTATAGTCACACCTTAATTAGCTTTGACAGATCGACCGTTTTGATAAAACAAATCAGAAATGGATATATTACAAATGAGATTGTAGGTATAAAAACATATCTAAACCTATAAAACAGCCATGTTATAGCAATCAATTGCATGAAATAAAACATCAAAATAATCAATTTCTTACTTACATAGAACTCACTTTTGGAACTTAATAGATATATTACTGTACAAAGAACAGAAACATATTGATATCTTTCACTTATAACCCAAAATTCTGAAAAGACTAAGGAAGGTGCGAACAAGTTCCTGATATGAGATCATCATATTCATCCGGAGCGCATCCCAGAGGGACATCATGAGCCATCAACTCACCTTCGCCGATAGTGAATTCAGCACTAAGCGCCGTCAGACCCGAAAAGAGATTTTCCTCTCCCGCATGGAGCAGATTCTGCCATGGCAGAATATGACCGCTGTCATCGAGCCGTTTTATCCCAAGGCGGGCAATGGCCGACGGCCCTATCCGCTGGAGACCATGCTGCGTATTCACTGCATGCAGCATTGGTACAACCTGAGCGACGGTGCCATGGAAGATGCCCTGTACGAAATCGCCTCCATGCGCCTGTTTGCCCGATTATCCCTGGATAGCGCCCTGCCGGATCGCACCACCATCATGAATTTCCGCCACCTGCTCGAGCAGCATCAACTGGCCCGTCAATTGTTCAAGACCATCAATCGCTGGCTGGCCGAAGCAGGCGTCATGATGACCCAAGGCACTTTGGTGGATGCCACCATCATTGAGGCACCCAGCTCGACCAAGAACAAAGAGCAGCAACGCGATCCGGAGATGCATCAGACCAAGAAAGGCAATCAGTGGCACTTTGGCATGAAGGCCCACATTGGTGTCGATGCCAAGAGTGGCCTGACCCACAGCCTGGTCACCACCGCGGCCAACGAGCATGACCTCAATCAGCTGGGTAATCTGCTTCATGGAGAGGAGCAATTTGTCTCAGCCGATGCCGGCTACCAAGGAGCGCCACAGCGCGAGGAGCTGGCCGAGGTGGATGTGGACTGGCTGATCGCCGAGCGTCCCGGCAAGGTAAAAACCTTGAAGCAGCATCCGCGCAAGAACAAAACGGCCATCAACATCGAATACATGAAAGCCAGCATCCGTGCCAGGGTGGAGCACCCGTTTCGCATCATCAAGCGGCAGTTCGGCTTCGTGAAAGCCAGATACAAGGGGCTGCTGAAAAACGATAACCAACTGGCGATGTTATTCACCCTGGCCAACCTGTTTCGGGTGGACCAAATGATACGTCAGTGGGAGAGATCTCAGTAAAAACCGGAAATAACGCCAGAAATGGTGGAAAAAATAGCCTAAATAGGCTGATTCGATGTGTTTGCGGGAAAAAAATCGGCCCAGATCCGCGAAATTTTAATCAGCGAGTCAGCTTGGGAAGAAATGACCTGCTTATTCGCACCTTCCCTAATGAAATAGAGGCTGAAAGTACTGCGCAAATGTAGAATGTGTCTTTTGTTCTGGAGAAAAGAATGACAAAAACAGAAAGATAATATGGTAACTGAGTTAAAAACATTGCTATTTTTGCATTTAAGTTAAATTCTGCATCTCCTCCCCAACGATCTCCAGTAACATATATTCTGTATATATTTTCGAGTTTAGGTATGAAGGATAATTTTTGTACAAAAAATTCAATCACTGATGTTACATCTATAATTAATGATACTAATATGGAAATTACAATGATTACTTTCAAAATTCTCATTGAAACTAGTTTATGAAACCAGTTGCATATTATCAATAAAATTATCACTGGAGCTATAAAACTATGCATTAATATAGATAAGATAGAAAACAAAATAAATGTTTTTGTTCTAAAGTGATATAAGGATACTAACGAATATATAAAAAATGCAACAGATAAACCACTTCGTATACCATTGCTTAATGATAAAAATGAAATTGAAATGAACCATAACATATAGCATGAATATTTTTGCGAGCTGCTAATTTTAGCATCTAATACATATTTTAGTGCTGATAAAAGCAAGTAATATCCAATAAATGTTGACGTGAATGGCATCCATTCTTTATTTATTCCGATAACATTTAGTGTTTTCATGTAAAAATATAGTAAAATATTTTCACCCACATCAAAAATCTCACTATAACTCTGACTTGCTAGATCTTCAAATTTCCTGTAGTGAGTAGCAAGATCCATTGTATCATATGGAACAATATTATAGGCACATATAGCAGCCATCAACGCTACTACAAATATAACCACCTTTTCATTTTTGGCCAAATATAAACAACTAAGAATTGTACCAACCAATGGATTAATAATAAAAAGTATTAGGCTAAATATTAATGATGTGTTCATCATTATTAGCACCTCTTTGCACTAAGCAACAACTTTAAAACTATTGTAATACTTTTCATTGAACATACAATATATGATGCAACTTTCTTATTAATCTTTAAGTTTTGAAGTATAATATATACACGTTTGAACTTATTGTTTTTAATAAGTTGAATACGTGTATCTTTAACATGATTATTGTTTTTTTTAGATGTTCTCAGATTTTTATCTCTATTTTTGACATCTTTTATTAAATTCACAGACTCCTGTGTTGGTATATCTTCTTGTATAACATTGGCGATTAGAGAGCAATATTCTTTACTTGGAAACCAATCTGTGATCTGACCTTCTGATATCCTATATTGTGTATAAGGTTCGGGCAGATTAATTATCTTACCCGCAGGTGATATTTTATGCCAAAGGTGGTAATCTTCACATATTCCAGATAGAGATATATCATAGCCACCAGCATTTTTCACTATAGACTTCTTGAACATTGTTGCTGGATGAGAGTATATATTCATTTTTTTTAAAATTTCTTTTGATAAAAAAGAGAATATATATGGAAATGAACGGCCTATTACATTTCCATTAGTATCAATATACTCTACCGCACTAGATATCATGATAATATTTTTATCTTTTAAAAAACAATCATACTGTGTTTTTAATCTAAATGGCAACATTTTATCATCACCATCTAATCTAGCTATATACTCACTTTTTGCTAAACTTATACCATAATTTAGAGCAGCACTAATGCCTCTGTTCTCTTGGTAATAATAATATACTCTCGAATCTGTTATCGAATTTATTAATTTTGATGTTTCATCAGTTGAGCCGTCATCAACAATAATGATCTCGAATACTATTCCCTCTTGAGATAGAACAGAATTTATTGCATCCAATATCGTTGATGCACAGTTATATACCGGAATTAATACTGTTACATCCGGATTAACATCAATCATTATTTTCTCCATGAGTTGGCTAAAAACATAATGGTTTTTCTTTCATATAAATAATACATGAAAAGATAGAATACTAATGAAATAACAATGCCAATAAGTCTTATTTCCTCAAAATTTATAATATTTACAATTGTTAAACTAAAAAAAGCAGCGATAGATGCAATTATAATTGGCGGTAATATTACTGAGAGCATATTTATAAAAGAGGTAGTTAAAATTCTATTTGTGTATATGCAATTAATATATGTAGCAATCACAGAATATATCACCATCCCCCAACATATAGCAGCTATGCCTTTATTCAAAGTTATAGCTAAGAGTGCCAGTATTATTATTTTTTTAACCACTTCAAGTTTAAGGAACAGATCAGAGCGCCCATAAACATTAAGTATATTAAGACTAATTGCATGTATGGGGTATAAGCTAAAACACAAACACATTATTGATATATATTTTGCAGCAGGAACCCATTGATTTCCTATTAATAGAAGAATAATATCGGCACTATAAAATGAGAATGTCATCATTAAAGGAAAGAATATAAATGAAACATATTTCACAGTATCTAAATATTTATCCCTTAGTAATTTCCTATCATTTTTTATTTCACCAAAATATCTATATGTAACACGCTGAATTATTGCAGAATATGTATTTGTAGGAAGAGCTGTTAAATTCCTTGCTTGTACAAAATAACCAACCTGCATAGCACTGTAAAATCGACCTATTATAAGCTGATAAAGATTATCAAAAAATGTATTTAAGAGTGATGCCAAGGTCAGTTTGTAGCTAAATGAGAAGCTAACTTTAAAAAAACGGTAATTAAACTTCAATGATGGGAGCCATTTAACTTTTATAAAAAATAAAATAGTTGAAACACTAGAAAAAACGACACTATTTAATACTAGTGCCCATATTCCTCCTCCATTTACTGCGAATAAAATACTGGTTGCGCCACTGATTATTACTGAAATAAATGACACAACCGCCTGCGTTCTAAAATCCATAGCTATTATTAATTTCGCTTTATGAATAATACATAAAGCATTTATTATAATAATGAGCGCAAGAATTCTCAGCACATTACACAATATAGAAGAGTTATAAAAAACAGCAATATATTCTGAGAAGATATATATAATAATATATAATAAACACGATGTCGATAAATTAAACCAAAATATTGTTGAATACTGTTCTTGAGATACTTTCCTTTTTCTAACAAGTGATGATGTAAATCCACTGTCAACTAATGTTTGAGCTATCGCAATAAATAATGTTAACATCCCCATCAAACCATATATCTTAGGACCTAAGATTCGAGATAAAATTAACAAAATAAATAACTGCGATACTTGAGTTATAATTCTTTCAATGGCACTCCATTTAAACCCTGATACTAGTTTTTTATTTGAAGGCTCCAACTATCTATAACCCTATATAAAATTACTATATATATTGACAAGATATTGATATTTAAATACCAAACCCAATATGTATAGTGGAAGGAATTTTAATTAGCAATTATAATTATGACTTATAGTGATATATATAAGTCTTATATCGCCCCTAACAACTTAATTTTTACTTTCGTATAAGATTATTATACTCAAAAATTGTCTTGCTATACATAGCCTCGAAACAAAAATAATCCAAATACCGTTTTCTAGCGTCCTCTCCCATTTTCACACGCATTTCTTGGTTTTCTATGAGATTACTTAAGGCTCTCCTTAATGCCTGAATATCTTTCCTTGGTACAAGAAACCCTACATTTTCTGTCACCAGTTCAGAAACACCGCCAACATTTGTTGCGACGATTGGTAATGAAGAACACATAGCTTCTATTATACTAAGGGGTAAGCCTTCCCAATTTGTACTTAACACAAAGATGTCTGACTTGTCTAGAAAATCATGAACATTATGTATTTCACCATGAAAAAATACTTTATCCTCCAATTTATGTTCTTTAACCATTAATTCTACATTATTTATTCTACTTCCTTTCCCTATAAGATGTAATTCCCGGTGATGCTGCCAACTTACTGATTTAGTGTATGATGGTGTTTTTGAGGTGCTCCAGTGGCTTCTGTTTCTATCAGTTGTCCCTCCTGCTCAGCTACTGAAGGCGTAGTGCGTAACGGTAAAAGTACTGCCGGACATCAGCGCTATCTCTGCTCTCACTGCCGTAAAACATGGCAGCTACAGTTCACTTACACCGCCTCTCAGCCCGGTACACACCAGAAAATCATTGATATGGCCATGAATGGCGTCGGATGCCGCGCCAGTGCACGAATTATGGGCATTGGCCTCAACACGATTTTACGACACTTAAAAAACTCAGGCCGCAGTCGGTAAACTCACGTATACAACCGGGCAGTGACGTCATTGTTTGCGCGGAAATGGACGAACAGTGGGGTTACGTCGGCGCTAAATCCCGCCAGCGCTGGTTGTTTTACGCGTATGACAGGATACGGAGGACGGTTGTGGCGCACGTATTCGGTGAACGCACGTTGGCCACGCTGGAGCGTCTTCTTGGCCTGCTGTCGGCCTTTGAGGTCGTGGTATGGATGACGGATGGCTGGCCGCTTTATGAATCACGCCTGAAGGGAGAACTGCACGTTATCAGCAAGCGATATACGCAGCGCATTGAGCGGCATAACCTGAATCTGAGGCAGCATCTGGCAAGGCTGGGCAGGAAGTCACTGTCGTTCTCAAAATCGGTGGAGCTGCATGACAAAGTCATCGGGCATTATCTGAACATAAAACACTATCAATAAGTTGGAGTCATTACCTAATTCCCAATTTAAATTGGATATTCCTGACATTGCACATATTAATGTTTCATGATCTTTTTGTTCAGAAAAACGTGCCACGCTTGTGATGATTATTTTCTTACTATCCGAGTTTACTTTCTTATTCGGTACCTTTTCTTTAAATTTATCAATTATACCATTGTGGATCACTATTTGTTTTTCAGCTGTAGTTACATCATAATTTAATGCTAATTCTTTATCTTTCTCAGAAACAGTTATTATTTCATCTGTAAAATGGCTCATTATTTTTTCAATAAAAATGTAGAGCTTTCGTTTCCGATTCCCCACTCCATCTGTAAAAGACCATCCATGTGCAGTAAATATTACTGGAATTCCTAAACCTAATGCAGCTATGCGCCCAACAATGCCTGCTTTTGACGAATGTAACCCAACAAGATCAGGATTAAACTTTTTTATAATACCGCGTAACAGTACGCATGCTTTTAAATCTTTGTATGGTTTTATTTCTCTAACAAGTTCGGGTAAAATTGCATAAGCAATCCCTCTATCTTCAAGTTGATTAATAAATGCGCCGTACTCTCCAGCAACAACCATAACCTCATGATCATCTATTTTCAGCCTTTCAGCAAGATCGCGCACATGTATTTGTGCACCTCCGATTTCATCAGCCTTGGTAATGACATACAACACCCTCATATCGCCCCCGGTTACACCTTTTAAAGTAATATATCTAAAATATAAGCAGCCCTATTTAGGATAAATAAATAGAACTGCTATTGGTAGTTGTAGACTCAATGGAAGTTAAAATGATGAATGCTACCGCCCCTGGCTCTAAGCTACCAGTGCACTAACCAATGTTCAATTTGTATAAAGCAAGACGTTATTATATCCAAAAACAGAAAAATTCTATATTTTCAATTAAAGCCAAACATAATATTATTATCATTCATACAATATAATTAACAGTTGGAAAATACGGCGATAAAAAATTAGATATAAAGCATCAGTCACCGTATTTTATTTCTCATCTATTAATCGCAACTCATATCTAAAAATTATAACCCAGTAATTTCTCAATCCCCTTCCGGAACTTCGCCCCTTCTTTCAAGTTCCGCAACCCATACTTAACAAACGCCTGCATGTAGCCCATTTTTTTACCGCAGTCGTAGCTGTCCCCCGTCATCAGCATGGCATCAACAGACTGTTTTTTAGCCAACTCTGCAATGGCATCAGTCAGCTGAATACGTCCCCAGGCACCTGGTTGGGTATGCTCTAATTCTGCCCAGATATCAGCAGAAAGCACGTAGCGCCCTACGGCCATCAGATCGGAATCAAGCGTTTGTGGCTGATCGGGTTTTTCAATGAACTCAACGATACGGCTGACTTTGCCTTCGTTGTCCAAAGCCTCTTTGGTTTGAATAACAGAGTATTCAGACAGATCGCCCTCCATACGCTTAGCCAGCACCTGACTGCGCCCGGTTTCATTGAAACGAGCCACCATGGCAGCGAGGTTGTAACGCAGCGGATCTGCACTTGCAGTATCCAAAACGACGTCAGGTAATACCACGACAAACGGGTTATCACCAATGATAGGGCGAGCACAAAGAATTGAATGACCCAGCCCCAGCAGTTGAGCCTGACGAACGTTCATGATAGTCACGCCAGGCGGACAGATAGACTGCACTTCGGCTAATAACTGGCGCTTTACTCGCTGCTCAAGGAGTGATTCGAGTTCATAAGAGGTGTCGAAGTGGTTCTCAACCGCGTTCTTAGACGCATGAGTCACCAGAACGATTTCTTTGATACCTGCAGCTACAATTTCGTCGACAATGTATTGAATCATCGGTTTGTCTACGATCGGCAGCATCTCTTTAGGGATTGCCTTCGTAGCAGGCAACATGTGCATCCCCAGGCCCGCTACCGGGATAACTGCTTTCAAATTAGTCATTCTCTCTCCTACCTCCAAACGGCTGATAAAGTATAGACTTTAGCCGTACGTTAGCCAGTATTGCTGGCTCCATCCTCAACACGAAATAGCCAGGTTAAGGTAAACCGAATGCAAACTCTACACTTCACCAGCGCCAAGGTGAACTCGGATTCCTCGGAAACGAACTCATCTCTTCAGTTTTATAGCATTTCCGAAAAATCGAAGTTAACTAAGCCCCAGGCACTCTACAAACAACAATCACTCAGAGACAAACGTAATGTCATCTTTCTTATCGTGCAAAAATTCGTATTTCAAAGTGCGATCCAGCCCCTGAGACAATGTATAAGGTGCGACAAAACCGGATGAGTGGACTTTCGTTGCATCAAACTGTGTGGTGGCACAGAACTTCTTCACGCGCACAGAGCTAACAGCATATTTTTTGCCGGTCACTTTACCCAAAATATCAAAGCAATAGCCACCTAACATGCCTAAAGCGTAAGGTAAGTGTGCTGAGGGGATTTTTTTACTTAAGCTCTGTTCAACTTCGGTAACCAGTTGATTCATATTCAGATCAGGTTTATCAACGTAATTATAAACCTCATAACCAGCAGTCACATTCTTCAGTTTATACTTGATAAACTCAACAATATTACCCACATAAGCCATTGATTTATAATTCGTACCCGCCCCAACCATCATAAACTTACCGCCAGCGATCTGCTTCAGCAGATTATAAACGTTGCCGCGGTTGCGTTCGCCAAAGATAACAGTTGGACGAATGATAGTCAGCGAACGATCATCAGGCGCTTTAGCATGCCATTCACGAAGAACCTCTTCCGCTTGCCACTTGCTTTTACCGTAGTGGTTGAAGGGATCGTGAGGATGATTTTCATCAGGGTTGGTTTTGTTCAGGCCATAGACCGCAACAGAACTGGTGAAAATGATGTTCTTAACATCATTTTTCTCCATAGCGGCCAATACATTGCGCGTCCCCTGAACATTCACATCATAGTAGAGTGAAGTAGGACTGACATCATCACGGTGTTCAGCCGCTAGCAACACGACTGTGTCATAGCCTGACAGCGCCTGATCCAGAACTTGTTGGTCGCGAACATCACCGATTTGCGTGATTTGCGGATAGAAATGACTCTGCTGTTTATCCAGATTCTTGATATCAAAATCCGCAACAGCCGTCTCCAGGAGTCTGGTCCCCACGAATCCGGAGGCACCGATGAGCAAAACTTTATCGTTCATAAATCACTTTGTCTGTTCGTAACACAAGAAACGTATGATAAAGATGAGCGTCTTCCCTGAGTAGTCAATGCTGCCCAGCCCCAGCTTTAACAGTAATTGGGTGATTATAATCTTTTAGCCAATGATATCCAGTAAGAATATAGTGGGGTTACCTCCCCTGCCCCGGCAGTCGAAAATTCACCGCTTCGACATTCACCACCTGATGGTTTACCCGGTCAATGTCAACTGAACTTTGCCCAGTTTCGTTTACTGCATGTACGTTGGCCAGTGAGAGTAGTGTGTCCTGCTTAGCCATAAACTTGCCGCGTACGTCCTTGCGCAGATCGAAGTGCATCTTAAGCGCGGGTCCTGTTGCGGATTGCTGCATCACTCTGATGTTACGTAAAAAAAGATGCTGCGGTTGGTTGTGCAACTCAAGCGTGGCTCGCTTCATCTCAACGTTGGTAATGGCCACGAACGACGTTGCATTACCTGATGAGATCTGAATGCCGCGTAATTTATATTCAAGTTTCGTGTTATCCAGATGGATATTATTTAACTTAAAGTTCTGCGGGATGGATAAATATCGTCCTTTAATAACACCGTAGCCAATGAGCATGCCTGCGCTATTTTCCATATTGATATTATCAATCACGAAATTATCACAGCCATAAATAGCGACCGTTGCATTATCAATGCCTGCTTTCTTGCTAAAATCTGGGGTAATATTTCGTGCGGTGATATTACGAATGATAAAATGTTTGCCGTTCTCTACATGGACTAACTGTCGACAGTCGGTGCCGGTGATATTCGCCACCACAAAGTTTTTTACCGCCAGCTCATCGGGATAGGTATTGTCATAGGTACTGCCCGCCAGCCCAATGCCGATGCCCCAGTTCACGTTGCCGTTGGTACAGTTAATACGTTCAATGACATGGTCAGAAATGAGGATATTGCTGTCGTTGATCGCCACATTCCACTCAATGGCATCTCCCTGTAGATCGCTAAAACGGCAGTTTGTAATCTTTACGCCATCCATCCGGTTATGAAAGCCCTGACGCAGGATCCCATAGTTAGCGCGCGTGACGATAATATCCTGAATAGTCAGATTGCGCATCAGCCTCGGTGTTTTGCCGCCGATATAGATTTGCGTCACTGGCCCAAAACCACTCATGGCAATCCCTTTTATCACGCAATCCGAACCGCGCACATCGAGGGTAACATTCCTCAGGCTCCCCCCCTGCTCACCCACTACCTTACATCCATCCTGCAGAACAAAGCGACCACGGCCATTGCCGCTGATTCTGCCTTGCAGGTGTAGCGTTTTGCCAGGAGGAATAACGATAGCGGTATTGAGATCCTTACATTCCAGTTCTTTGGGTACGACTACCGTTTGTCCTTCTTTGAACGCCTGCCTGAAAGAAGCGACCCAATCCTTTGGGTTGTAATCCTGAATGTTAACACTGCCCGATGATTCAAGCGCCCGGACAACGGGAGTATGCAATACGACAAGCGCAGAGCCTGCCGTCAGAAAAGTACGGCGTGAGAGTTTGTTCTCTGACATACAACCTCGATTTACATCGTTTGCAGCAGACTGGCTAACTGTTTATTGATCGCTAACTGATTAAATTCAGTTTCAATTTTTTCGCGCGCACACTGCACAATCGGCTGTACCTGCTTACTGTCGAGCAGGCTAAATGCCGCTAATCTCTCAGCCAGGGCCTGCGCATCGTTTTCCGGTGCCAGCCAGCCAGATTTACCCGACTCGACCAGCTCAGGGATCCCACTGTGAACAGTTGAAATCACCGGAATACCTACCGCCATCGCCTCCATCAGCGCCACCGGGATCCCCTCCATATCGCCGTCTCTTCCGGTAATCGACGGCAGCAAAAATACATCCGCCTGCTCAAGCATCTCCTTTACCTGATGGCTGGGCTTAAAGCCGGGCATCTCAATCACGTCATCGAGTTGATATTGCTCGATCAGTGTGCGTAAACGTCGCTCCCAAGGGCCGATACCCAGAATGCGATAACGAAATGAAACGCCCTGCTCTTTTAACTGACGACAGGCTTCGATGGCGACGTGCAGTCCTTTTTTCTCGGTTAACCGGGCGACAGAGATAATTTCCAGCGGTGCAGCTGGTGCTTTCAGTTGGCGAGGGGTAAAACGCGTCATGTCGATACCCATACGCGAAACCGCGATTTTTTGCGGCGGGCATCCCATGTTTTTTAAACGTCCGGCCCAGAGATTGCTGATGGGTAACATCAAATCTCCACGTTGAAACAGCTGCTGATACTCAGGGGTATAGCGGGTAAGCACATCCCGATGCGAAACATCGACACCGTGAAATACCGTGGCGATTTTTCCGCGGATCATCCCAAGCTCACGCAGCTTAGCGGCCGTTACGCCTGCTGGCCCAAAATGAGCAATAAAGACATCCGCTTCAAACGCCCGCGGATTCCCACCGCAAATGGCCGCCAAAATCAGATTGCGTGCCTCGTCGCCATAGTGTGCAACATTCAACGCTTTCCAGGTCGCTGCGCGGGTAATACCGTTCAGAACTGCCGCCGCCCTATATTTCAGCTTCGCCAGTTTGCTTTCCGGTTCATTCAGCAACCAGCGCGTTTTTTCACCCAGCCGGTAGGTATTAAATGAGGCATGCGTATTTTCAAGATCGCCCTTCTGCAAAGCGACAATCTCCACGTCGTAGCCCATATCAATAAATGCGGTTATCTGATTGAGTACAAAGGTCTCAGAAGAGAGCGGAAATTTAAGCAGGAAAAAGCCAATCTTCATTTTTCCCCCTCAATACGCGTTAAAACCGACTGCACCATGTGCACCCCGCGTTCGCGTTCGCGTGTCACAGCATCCCCAAGCCGTATGTTCAGTTCAGGTAGCTGTCCGAGGGTATCGGCGACCTTTCCTTCCAGACTGCCATCGAGCAGATGGCGAATATCGACAGCCATCTCCGGCAACCCCAACTGTTGCATGATCCCTGCCGATTTATGCTCGTAGTTAATGGCGATGGCTGGCGTCATAAAATTCATCGAGATAATGGCCGAGTGCAACCGAGTACCCACCGTCAGATCGCATGCCCCCAGAATCTTCCCCATCTCCAGATCGTTAAGTTCATCCATCACCACGTGATATCGGGCCGGGTCGTTAACATACTGGCGAAGATTTAACGCCACCATGCGATCATCTTTGTTGTAACTATCAATACCGGTGCAGGTTGACAGTGCAATCACCTGATAACCTTCATCGAGTATGCGGTTCACTACCCCGGCAAAGGCTTGCTCATAGGCCTGCTGCGTTGTCCCCAGACGCTTATCAAAAGGCGCCAGCTCGCGCAATGTAATGGCAACGGTCTTCTGTTTAGCCGCCATGTCTAACCAGTGCTGTACCGCATAACCCGGCTCAAAATCCTCATGATGATTGTCGACCAGCCAGGCCGTATCTACGCCTGTTTCGACTTTATCCGTGGTAATTGCGCTGCGCTTCATCAGATCCAGACTGACGGATTCACGTAAAATCAATGCATTACAGTGGCCAAACACGTAGTTCGCCAGTTGATTAAACTGCTCATCCTGGAATGGCCCCACGCTATGACCAATCATGTACAGCGGTTTTTTTGCCATAAACGAACACAACGCATGTTCAAACTGCGGCACACCATACAGATCGACAAAGAACGATCCGCCGACCTGGATGATGGCGTCATAGCGCGACAACAAACGAACAAAATCGGTAAAGCCCTGGGCGATAGCGATATTGCGCAGATTACCGGAGTCGGTAACACGCGAGAGCAGTACCTGGTGCTGATAGCGACGACGCAGCACTTTCTTCACGCGCCCCATAACACCCACTGCATTGTTGTGTTGCTTCATCTGCGAATACAGCGGATCGCCCATCACCGGGCGGTTCAGTAACCATGAGGAGCTCACTGGGTAACGGCTCATAACATCCACTTCAGTCTCGGGACGCAACGCGTTAATGGCATCCAGCAAACCGCGCAGGATCGCGCTATCCCCTCGGTTCCCGCAGGTATGGTTGCCCAAAATTAATAGTTTCATTTTGACCTCTTAAAGCGTTGTTCTTATCCTGCACGGAGCAAGGTTTTCATTTTTTCACTGCGACAGAGCTGGCGTTTTATTTCCACCACCAGCGGATGACGCGACAGCACCATCATTAGCGCAAACGCCAGCGCCCCTGCCGCTATCTGGCTCCCCAACAACACGCCCAACGACAGCTGGTCATGCAGCATTACGCCCAGCGCATAGCTCACTACAAGGGTTGGCAAGGAGAGATACAACGGCAGCCAAAGACTGAGCATGTACTGGCGGTAGCTGGAGCCAAGAACAGGTTTAATCATCACGAAATAGCTGAGGACGGTGTTAATCACCTGGACCAGCAAAAAGCCCAGCGTCACGCCAATCGCTCCGGCCAGATGTCCACCGATGAAAATGGCGGGAATAAACAGAAAGGTTTTGAACACATTGAATTTAAAGCTGATATCGACCCGCGCCTTCGCCATCAGCAGTGAACCGATCGGGTTCCCCACCGAGCGCAGCAGCCCAACAATACACAGCAGTTGCAGGATGGGGATAATGCCGTTCCACTTCTCGCCAAATACCAGTGGCACCACATTGTTCGACACCACCATCAATCCCAGTAGTACCGGGAAGTTGATGATCCCGACCACCGACAGCAGCTTGTAAAAATTCACCCGTAGCTTTTCACTATCGTCCTGAATTTTGGCAAACGCCGGAAACAGGACACGGGTAATAATCGGGTTCAGTTTGATCGGGGGAACAACCGCCACGTTCCAGGCGAGATTGAATCCGCCCGCCACGCCAGCGCCCAACGTTCTGGCTAAAACCAGCGTGGAAAGGTTGGTATTGAGGTAATTGATAATGCTGTCTGCCGTCAGCCACGCGCCAAAACGCAGATTCGACGAAACGGATGCCAGCGAAAAATGCAGCCCCGGACGGTAAATCCGGCGACCAAAATAGCCGAACAGCAGCGTTCGTAGCGTACTGTTCACCAGATACCCGAGAATGGCCGTCAGCGCGAGCGGCCAGAAATGGGCGCTGACCACGGTAAAGGTAAAACCGGCCAACACCGAACTGGTTTCAATCATGCCAATTTTGTTGAAGGCCAGCTCTTTTTGCATCAGCGCGCGAAACTGCTGCCCGTGCGGTATCACCACAAACGCCAGCGATAAGGTTTTGATGAGTGGCGCCAGTTCGGGATTATTGAGCACGCTGGCAATCGTCCCGCTAAGCAGAAACATCACCACACATACCACCATACCCAGCCCAACGTTGAGCCAGTACAGCGTCGTCAGCTCAAGATAACCGATGTCTTTGCGCTGAATAATTGAATTGGCGATACCGAAATCCGACAGCGTATCGGCCAGCGCAATGATCACCAGCGACACGGTTAACAACCCAAACTGGTGGTTATCAATAATCCGTGCCAGGACAGTCATCTGGATAAGCCCCAGACCAATAATGATCACCGTAGCAATCGCCGACCACTTTGCGCCATTAAGCGTTTTTTCTCGTAAGCTCATGTTAATACGCCGCTTTGTTCACAAAGCCTTTGAATACCGTCAGAAAAACAATTTTGATATCGAACCACACGCTCCACTCGCGAATGTATTCGAGGTCAAACTCCACACGTTTTTCCATTTTTTCCAGCGTATCGGTTTCACCGCGCCAGCCGTTGATTTGCGCCCAGCCGGTAATGCCCGGTTTTACCTTATGACGTAACATGTAGCCCTCGATCAGTTGACGGTACTGTTCGTTATGCGCCACCGCATGCGGACGTGGCCCGACGATAGACATCCCCCCGGTCAGGACGTTAATAAACTGCGGCAGTTCATCGAGCGACGTCCGGCGCAGGAAATTTCCCACAGGGGTAACGCGCGGATCGTTTTGCGTCGCCTGCGTTACCACCGCGTCGTTCTCCATCACTTTCATCGAGCGAAACTTCCAGACTTTGATCGGCTTCCCGTCCATGCCATAGCGGGTCTGGCGGAAAATCACCGGACCTTTGGAGGTCAGTTTTACCAGCAGCGCAATACCACACAGCACCGGGGAAATAAGCAGCAGGATCAGTGAAGCCAGCACGATATCTTCCGCGCGTTTCAACAGGCGATTAATCCCCGAGAGCGGCGTGTCATACAACGGCACCACCGGAACGCCATTCATCTCTTCAATCCGTGAATGCAGAATGTTGAAGGTAAAGACATCAGGAATAAGGATCACAGAACAGGTGGTATCGGCCAGCTCGCGCACCAGTTTTTTGACGCTGGCGCCATCGCTCATCGACATGGCGATATAAACGTTATGAATACGTGAGGCTTTGGCGTCGTCCACCAGTTGTTGCAGATTACCGGCCCAGTCGCGGGAGTTTTTTCCAGGGATAGGATCGTGATAGACACCCGCCACTTCAAATCCCAGCCACGGTTCATGGCGAAAGCTGTCCAATAGCATTTGTCCGGCGGGCAGGTCCCCTGCCACCGCCACCCGGCGCGTGTTATACCCGCGATTACGCAACCATCCCGCACCGTAGCGAATAAACGAACGGCTCAACACCAGGCCAACACTGGATAGCAGATACCACGCCAGCCAGACGGCGAGACGGTTATCAAAATCGTTATTAAAGGCGATCAGACCTGCGCAAAAAATCAGACTCAGCGTCCAGTTTTGCAGCAACAGCACCAGCTCAGTGGAAATTTTGACACCGCGCCAGGAGCGATAAAAATCCGTTATGCCACCGAGCATCTGAAAAACGACCAGCGTGATCAGCGCCACCAGCAGGTGCATGTACAGGAAAGGCAAACCGCTTAATTCGCAGATTACCCACAACCCGCCAAACATGATGGTGATATCTGAAAAGCGTTGCACCATCGAAATTAACGACGCATTGGTTTTGGCGCGTTCGCGCTTTTTTAGATGTGTCATCGTGGTTCCTGTTAGTCACCCTTTGCCCAGAATCGGGCAAAGGAAGCACCAGCATTACTGATTCAGTAACGCCAGAAGAGTGCGCGTTCGCGCTTCCATCAACGGAATATCTCCGCGCGATTCCACGTTCAGGCGCACCACCGGTTCGGTATTGGAAGAGCGTAAATTGAAGCGCCAGTCGACAAACGACATGCTGATACCGTCCGTTCTGTCCACCGACAACGCCTCACGTGAAAAATGCTGCTCCACGCGCGCAATCGCCGCCGTCGGCTCTGCCAGCGTACTGTTTATTTCTCCACTAGCCGGGTAGGCCACCATCCGGTCGCGGACCAGTTCGCCCAGCGACTGCCCTTTCAGACACAGCAGTTCCGCCACCAGCAGCCACGGGATCATTCCGCTGTCGCAATAAGCAAAATCGCGGAAATAGTGGTGCGCGCTCATTTCGCCACCATAAATGGCATCTTCATGGCGCATCCGCTCTTTGATAAACGCGTGCCCGGTTTTAGACATCACCGGTTTACCGCCTGCCGCCGTCACCACATCCACGGTGTTCCAGGACAGGCGTGGGTCGTGGATAATTTTCGCCCCCGGATTCTTCTCCAGAAACGCTTCCGCCAGCAGGCCGACAATGTAGTAGCCCTCAATGAACTGACCTTTTTCATCGAACAGGAAGCAGCGGTCAAAATCACCGTCGAAGGCAATCCCCATATCCGCGCCGTGTTCAATCACCGCGTTACGCGTGTCTGCCCGACACTCCGGCAGCAGAGGGTTGGGAATACCGTTGGGGAAGTTGCCATCCGGCGTGTTGTGAATTTTGATGAACTCGACCGGCACGCCCAGCGCCTTAAAACGGGCTTCAATAGCGTCAACCACCGGACCTGCCGCGCCGTTACCGGAATTGAGCACCAGCTTCATCGGTTTCAGGTTGGCGGGATTGATGTAACCCAGCAGGTGATCAATGTAGGCATCGCGGGTAGTAATGCGCTGGTAGCGGCCACGTTTTGTCTCATCAACCATCGGGAAGTCATTGGCTTCCGCCAGGCGCTGCACGTCGCGCAGACCGGTATCTCCGCTGATGGGCCGTGCCCCTTCCCGCACCAGCTTCATGCCGTTGTAATCCATCGGATTATGGCTGGCGGTCACTTCAATACCGCCGTCAATGCCCAGGTGGAAAGTGGCAAAATAAATCTCTTCGGTGCCCGACATGCCAATATCCAGCACATCCACCCCTGCATCCTGCAGTCCTTTCGCCAGCGCCAGCTTTAGCGTCTCGCTGGTCAGGCGCACGTCACCGCCGAGGACAATCGTTTTAGGCTTCAGGAACTCGCCATAAGCGCGACCAATCCGCCAAGCGATATCTTCATTCAGCTCTTCGCCCAGCCTGCCGCGAATATCGTAGGCTTTGAAACAGGTTAATTTCGTCATGATTTACCCTTCTTCAGGCAACAGGAGGCCCTGACTCTTAATGAGCCTTTTAATGAGTGTTAAATGCATTTCCCGGCGCGCTTCGCTTATCGGGCCTACGGTGTTGTAGGCTAGATAAGCGCAGCGCATCCGGCATCAGGTACGCCCGTATCTGTCCGCAAACCGCACCACATCATCCTCATCGAGATAAGATCCGGAACGCACTTCAATCAGATCGAGCGGAATTTTCCCCGGGTTCTCCAGACAATGGGTCGCCCCCAGCGGAATATAGACAGACTCGTTTTCAGCGAGCAGTTTGATGTCATCATTGATTGTCACCTTCGCGGTACCAGCCACCACAACCCAGTGTTCAGCCCGGTGATGATGCATCTGCACGGACAATCCCTCACCGGGTTTAACGGTAATCCGCTTCACCTGGTAACGGTCTCCGGCATCAATAGAGTCGTACTTGCCCCATGGACGGTAAACTTCACGGTGAATATGGTGCTCATGACGTCCGTCAGCTTTAATTTGCTCCACCACTTTTTTGACGTCCTGCACCGCGTTGCGATCGGCGATCAGCACCGCATCTTTGGTCTGCACCACCACCAGATCCTTCACCCCGACGGTCGTCACCAGGCCAGACTCGGCATACACGTAGCTATTTTCCGTTTTATGGCTAATGACGTCACCATGATGCACATTACCTTCAGCGGTATGGGCGCTGATTTCCCACAGCGATGACCAGGAGCCTACATCGCTCCAGCCTGCGTTCATGGGCATCACCACCGCATCGGCCGTACGTTCCATTACCGCATAGTCCACAGACTCTTCCGGGCAGGCGAGAAACGCCTGTTCATCAACGCGGATAAAATCGAGATCGGGATCAACCGTACTCATGGCGTTTTCGCAGGCCTCAAGAATGTCGGAGCGATATTTTTTCAGTTCTTCCAGATAGCGCCCGGCCCGGAACAGAAACATGCCGCTGTTCCAGTAGTAGTCGCCGCTCGCCACGTAAGCCTGCGCGGTTTCCAGATTGGGCTTTTCAACAAACTGCGCCACCTCAAAAGCCACGGCGTCGGTATTGGTCGGCGAAACCTCGCCGCGACGTATATAGCCGTAGCCGGTCTCCGGCTGGTCCGGCACGATACCAAACGTCACCAGCTTACCCGCGCTGGCATACGGCATTGCATTGCGAACCGCCTCTCGAAATGCCTCTTCATCGGCAATCATGTGATCGGCCGCCAATACCAACAGCAGCGGATCTTCCCCCGGACTTTGACGTTTTGCCGCCAGCGCGGCCAGCGCTATCGCCGGTGCAGTATTGCGCCCGGCGGGTTCGAGAATAATATTCTCAGTCAGCTTGTGCAGTTGTCGTAGCTGTTCCGCCACGATGAAACGGTGTTGTTCATTACAGATAACCACCGGGCTTTCGCACTCCACACCGTTCAGACGACAAATCGTTGTCTGCAGCATGGTGAGATCGCCTTTCAGGCACAGAAACTGCTTTGGATATAGTACGCGGGACAGAGGCCATAAACGGCTACCCGAGCCACCGGCCATCACCACCGGAAAGAGTTTGTTTTGACTCATCATGTACCCCGAATATCTGCAATAAATTGGCTCAGCACGTTTTCTTTATCCAACGTGCGTTCGGCATACTCACGTGCCACCGTGTTAATCTTTGGCATGATTAACGCCTGTTGAATCCCGACAACCAGCGCACTCACTGATTCAGGCTCGACACACACCGCGATGCCTGGGTGAGCGTCACACAGCTGACCCAACTCGGTCTCAGGTTCGGCGGTAATCACCGCGTTACCACCAACGGCGAGGATATTGGTCAGTTTGGAGGGCAATACGGCATCCGCCGCACCGCGCTTTTGTACCACCAGATGACAGTCCGCCATCTTGAGCAGCGCAGGCAGCGCGTCATAAGATTGCAGCGGAAAGAACTTCACATTGTTCAGGCCGCGTTCGCTAGACATACTCTCCAGCCGTGCTTTACCTCCGCCCTGCCCGACAATCACAAACATCCAGGGCTGTTCGCTCAACAGGGCCGCTGCGTCAATCACACTTTCCAGCCCTTGCTTTTCACCGATATTGCCTGAGTAGAGAATGATTTTTTTATCATCAGGCAAGCCCAGTTGCTGGCGCACCGCCAGAGCATCGGCGTCGCTCACGTCACGAAAGCGCGCTACTTCTGACCAGTTCGGAAAGAAAATGACCTTCTGTGCATCAACGCCCTTCTCCTGCGCTTTATTCATCATTGAGCGAGAAATGGTCGAAATATGATCCATATTCAACAGCCCACTGCGCTCAAAGGCGCTGGCCAGTTTTGCCACCGCGCCACGCTTGCCTTTGCCTGCCATGCCAAGCCCCAGCATGGCATCGACTTCGTAATCCTGAATATGCAGCAGCGTGCGCGCCCCGGACAGCTTCGCCAGCAGGCGCATGCCCGGCGTACAAAACAGCGTTGGCACTACCCCAATGATGCGATCCGGCTTCCAGCGGCGCTGCGCCAGCAGCGGGAAGAAACTGCTCAGGGCGAAACTGGCTAGATGCAGCAAGCGCTTGAGCGTAGAAGGCTGCTCAGGCACATACAGCGGACAACGCCAGACGATGGCATCGCCCTCTTCACGACGATAGCGCCAGGATGAATAGCGACCGTTGACCTTCCACTGCGGATAATAAGGCGGCGCAGTGATCACCCGTACGTCATGCCCCTGTTGCGCCATCCACTCCACCATTTCACCGGTGTATTTACCGATACCGGTCAACTCCGGCGAATAGTTGATGCCATACACAAGGATCTTCATAGCCCGGGTACTCCGGCCTGACTCTTCTCACAGAAGTAAGCCCGGCTGTTGTCGTGCACGTGGTCACTGGCCAGGATCTCTTCAATTGTCAGCCAGCGGTACGCGTCATGTTGAACGTCAGGCAGTTGCAGGTCGTTTTCCGACACCCGCAGACGAAATCCCAGCACGATGTAATGCGTTGAGAAATCTTCCCCGGAAAAGTTGTCGTCATAGAAGTGCTGCCAGACCCCGTAAAACTCTGCAGCGGACAGCGGTAAACGTAACCCCAGCTCCGCTTCAGTAAGCCGCTCAAAGGCCACGTGCAGCGCTTCATCTTTTTGCACCCGACCGCCGGGCACGAACCAGTAACCCTGCGCCGGACGATTGAGACGCTTACCGAGCAGAAATTCACCGTGGGTGTTTTCCACGATCAAATCGATGGAAATCAGCGGAGTTGAACGTACTACGGTGGCAAAATCCTCATGACGTAAAAACATGTTTACCCCCGGTAGCGCTGCTGGTTTTCAAGGAACCACTGCCAGGTACTGGCAAGCCCCGCTTCCAGTGATATCTCGTGATACCAGCCCAACTGATGCAGACGCGTAACGTCGAGCAATTTGCGCGGCGTTCCATCCGGTTTGCTGGCGTCGAACACCACGCGCCCCTTGTAACCCACGACCTGCGCGATGGTTTGCGCCAGTTCGCGGATGGTGCAGTCCACGCCGGTCCCCACGTTGATATGCGACAGCATCGGCTGGGTATATTCCTGCAAGACTTCCTGAGCCAGCTCCATCACGTGGATACTGGCCGCTGCCATATCGTCAACATGCAGAAATTCACGCATTGGCGTCCCGCTTCCCCACACCACCACATCCGGCGTATTGTGCTCGCGAGCGTCATGAAAGCGGCGCAGCAGCGCCGGGATCACATGCGAATTACTCGGGTGGAAGTTGTCATGCGGCCCATACAGATTGGTCGGCATCACCGAGCGATAATCGCGGCCATACTGGCGGTTATACGATTCGCACAGCTTGATCCCGGCAATTTTGGCAATCGCATACGGCTCATTGGTCGGTTCCAGCTGCCCCTGCAACAGCTCGCTTTCGGCTATTGGCTGGGTGGCTTGTTTTGGATAAATACAGGATGATCCGAGGAACAGCAGTTTATTCACGTTATGCAAATGCGCAGCATGAATAATGTTGCTCTCAATCATCATGTTTTCATAAATAAAATCAGCAGGATAAGTATTATTCGCTATGATCCCGCCGACTTTAGCCGCCGCCAGATAAACCTGGTCAATACGTTCAGTGGCAAAGAACGCCTGCACCGCACTTGCGTCCAGCAGGTTAAGTTGGTCGCGGGTACGCAGCACCAGCTCGACATTATCTCGCTGCGACAATTGTCTGACGATGGCGGACCCCACCATCCCGCGATGGCCCGCCACAAAAATACGTTGTGTCTTCATCCTCAGTACTCCAGCGCGATGGCGACCTCGTAACCGTGCGACTTCAGCAGGGAATGCTTCTTCGCTGCTTCAAGATCGTTGGCAACCATTTCCGAGATCATCTGGCGCAACGTGATTTCCGGCTTCCAGCCCAGTTTTTCATGTGCTTTGGCCGGATCGCCCAGCAGCGTTTCCACCTCTGCCGGACGGAAATAGCGCGGATCGACGGCAATCATGACATCCCCAGGTTTCACACCCGGCGCGTCGTGTCCGGTTACGGAAACCACAATGCCTTTCTCATTCACGCCCTCGCCTTCAAAGCGCAATTTAATCCCCAACTGAGAGGCGGCCATTTCCACAAACTGGCGCACGGAATACTGCACGCCGGTGGCAATCACGAAATCTTCCGGCTTGTCCTGCTGCAGCATCATCCACTGCATCCTGACGTAATCTTTGGCATGCCCCCAGTCACGCAGCGAATCCATATTGCCCAGGTACAGGCAAGACTCCAGCCCCTGCGCGATGTTGGCGATCGCACGCGTAATTTTGCGCGTGACAAAGGTTTCGCCGCGGCGCGGAGATTCGTGGTTAAACAGAATGCCGTTACAGGCATACATACCGTAAGATTCGCGGTAGTTGACGGTTATCCAGTAGGCGTACAGTTTGGCAACGGCATACGGCGAGCGCGGGTAGAACGGCGTGCTCTCTTTCTGCGGGATTTCCTGTACCAGGCCGTAAAGTTCAGAGGTGGAAGCCTGATAAAAACGGGTCTTCTTTTCCAGCCCGAGGAAGCGGATAGCTTCCAGCAAACGCAAGGTGCCGATAGCATCGACATCCGCGGTGTATTCCGGTGAATCAAACGACACCGCGACATGACTCATGGCGCCGAGGTTATAGACCTCATCCGGTTGCACTTCCTGTAAAATACGGGTCAGGTTGGAGGAGTCCGTCAAATCGCCATAGTGCAGATGGAATTTGGGATTGCCCGAATGCGGATCCTGATAGATGTGGTCCACTCGTTCGGTGTTGAATGATGAAGCGCGGCGCTTAATACCGTGTACTTCATACCCTTTTTCCAGCAGGAACTCTGCCAGGTAAGAACCATCCTGCCCGGTTACGCCAGTGATGAGAGCGACTTTTGACATGTTATTACCTCTTAAATGATCCCCTCAGGGAGTAACTTTCTCGACGCGTTCGCGTGTGACTATTGCGGGATTTCCCCGACAAACGACATTGGCTGGCAGCGATTTAAATACACTGCTGCGTGCTCCGACGACGGTGCCATCGCCAATCGTCACGCCAGGCGCGACAAAGACATCTGTCGCCAGCCAGCATTTATCACCAACTACAATTGGTGTGGCGTTAATATCAAAATGTTGACTGGCATAATCATGACTCCCGGTGCATAAATAACTTTTTTGCGAAATAACCGCGTGCGCACCAATCGTAATATCACCCAGCGTATATAAAACCGCGTCATCACCCACCCAGGAATAATCTCCCAGGGTTAATTTCCACGGATAAGTAATTTTTACTGAAGGTCGAATAACTACGTTTTTTCCTATTTTTGCGCCAAACATTCGCAATAAAAACGCACGCCAGCGATACATTACCTGCGGGGACCAGCGAAATAATGTGGCTTGCACTGCCCACCATAATTGCACTTTAATGGCACCGCCGCCGCGAAAACCTCCCGGCACGTTGAAGCCGCTTAAATCCTGCATAATGTACCCTTACGCTTTTCCATATAAGGTTTTTGTTTTACCAGTTGTGCGCAGACGTAAATATTCTGACAGCCCGGTCCAAAAACCTGGCATGTGTAATATCTGGCGCTGTACCTTTTTTGCATCCCGGCACAATTCCAGATTATTCGTCGTTGACACCCCACCCATGGAAAACTCTGACACCAGCCCGCTCAGCTTTTTAAACGCGTAACCTGACTTGTATAATTTGGCTGCCAGTGCGTAATCAGACGATATCTTATATTGCAAATCATAGCGCCAGACATTCAGTCCAGAGAGAGGAAAGAAGATGGCCTGATGGCTGGCGGGAAGGCTGTGATAAATATACCAACCCGGCTTGGCCCGCCGCTTAATTTTGTTACCATTACCGAAATCCAGCAACGCATCGCCAATGACCATCGCTTTATCGCTCTGCGTTTTTAGCTGGCGGATAAAATGAGCAGCATCTGCATGCAAAATATCCCCGGAGTTGAGGAACAGCGCAAACCGCCCTCGCGCCATAGCGATACCTTTGTTCATTGCATCATAGATGCCCTTATCCGGCTCGCTGACAAACCGTAACCGGTGCTCTCCACTGAGCCCTTCAAGAAAGGCCGAGGTACCGTCAGAGGAGCCGCCATCAACAACAATCCACTCAAAACTGATATCACCCGCCTGCGCCAGATGAGCTAACGACGCGTGAGTTTTGACGATCCCTTCCAGATTACGAAAGGCGACGGTAATAATACTGAGCAGCATGCGTTCTACCTCGCTATATTCAGCGCCTTGCGCAAAATAAACGGACATACAATTAAAAATGCGTATTCCGGACTAAATACTGAACCTGTAAAAAACAGCGACAGCGGCGTAAAAAGATAAAGCTGCACCCGATAATTCTGATTATCACCAAACGCATTGATCATCATCTTCATGACTTTCCCCATGTACCACAGGGCTAATATCACCGCGAACCATGAGAAATAAATAATCAGCAGATACAAGCCATTGTCTATCGTTTTACCAACATCTGCACCGTTAAAAATTCCGAATGACGCAACATATTCATAAAGTGAGCCGAATCTCACTACCCCATCAACGTTAAGTAACGAATAACCGACCATTACTAATGGTCCCACGATACGATAATACGATGATGAGCCTTCAGTTCCTAAATCTCCAAGCCGTGTCGCGATGTACGGAAACGCAAATATCACACCAACGACAAACACGCTTAATGAGATTATCGCCAGCGGCAACTTCTTTTTTATCGCATCTTTATTCAGATACTGGAACGCCCACTCCAGGAGGTAAAACAAAATAAATGTCATTACCCCTGAAAACGATCCTGATAATATTATCCCTGCCAGAATCATAGCATCGGACTTAGGCGTTTTGATACCAAACTGTTTGATACTGAGCCAAATTGAGATTAACGCCAGAGCGAAGAATGCCGGTTCGAAATAGAGTGCAGTGGTACGCTTCCCGCCAAACTTAATAAAGTTCAGAACATAGCTATTACTGTAAATAAGATATTTCGAAATAACTTCCATTAAACTGCTGCCACCACTAAGAATTATCTGCGCCATTTCCACCGCAGCTAACCCCACCACCAGGCCCACAACCAGCCAGAAAAAACGCAAGATCTTAATGTAGTTATGCGGCGAAATGGTTTTGAAGCGAATACTCCACACCATACCGATAATTACCACGGTATAGACAAACAGCATTGCGGACGTCACGTACTTGCTGGCATCCAGTGATTGTCCGAACAGATAGTTAAACGCCGTCAGTCCGCCCCCCACGCCCAGCGCAATCATTAATTTTTTAATATTGATGCGCTCGACAAACAGCAACAGCAGAACGGGCAAAAACGTGACGATAGTTATCGGGAAGCTCTCGCCAAGCTGGGCGAGTTTGACGTTAACCAGCAGATAAAGCAGCGGTAGCACCAGATAGCTACAGATTCTGATAGAACGAGACATACTCCTCCAGCATCTGTTGCCCACTGTATGCCACCCGGCTGCGCTGGCTGAACGCGGCAAGCGACGTGTCAAATACCGCCTGCGCAATGTCTGATCTTTTCAGTTGCACCAGGTGCAAAACATCCGCTTCGCTGAACGTTTTGCCGCCCGATTTCGCCAGTACTTCCTGCGCGGCATCGCTATGCGTAGCAATAACCGGTACGCCGATGGAAAGCGCTTCGCACAGAATCAGCGGGTAGTTATCAACGCGCGAGCTGAACACCAGCCCATCCATCTCGTTAAGCGCGCTCATCAACGTGCGCTTATCGCTCTCAAACCCGTGATTGATGACGTTATCCCCGACAAACGGAGAAAATTTGCCGAAGGTATGCAGCTCAATTTTGTCTCCGAGCGCAATCATCGCTCGCACCAGTTGCTGACTGGTTTTTCCGTCATAGCGCAGGTCATGGGCCACTACGGCGATTTTCGGTCTGCCGCTTTCCTCATGCTTAGCGGGAAGTTCGGCAAGAATGGCTTCCGTTGCCACATCGATGCCGTTGTTAATAATGCGGCAACGACCGGCGCCATACAGACTGTTGAATGCATCGGCCACATGCTGACTGGGCGAGATGAACTGGCAGCCCAGTGCCAGCATGGCGCGAAACATCTGCCGTTTACCAGGCAACTGTTGATGGGCTTTATCGATTTTTACCGGCGGATAGTTACTAAGCGTTGGACATTTCTGACAGCCCGTTTTCCAGCTTTCGCAGCCATCGGTAAAGGCACAGCGCCCGGTCACGCTCCAGTGATCGTGCAGCGTCCAGACGAAGGTGATATCCGGTTTATGCGCCTTCACTTTTTGGCAAAAGGTGACCACCTCTTCCAGATTCAACCAGTAGCTGTGCAACACATGAAAATGCAGTACCAGCGGGCCGGAAGTGCGGGTTACCGTACGGTACAACTTGTCGAGATTGCCAAACATGTCGCGGTTCGCGAAACGAAACAGCGCAATGTTCGCCGCCGACGTCAGACGCGGCGTATGTTTGATAACCTGCGGGTAATTCGCATGGCTGACGCTTTTCTTACCGCCTTTGCCATAGCCGTAGACAAAACGCGATGACAGCCCTTTCTCCAGCGCCCTCAGATGCAAATCTAACGCCACGCCTGCCGCCCCGCCTTCTGCGAGTCGCACATTAAACTGTAATATCTTCATTTTATTACCTTCACCCGTGCCTTCTCGCCCACGACCAACGTATTGTCCGGGATGCTATCCACGACGACGCTCCCGGCGCCAATCGTCACGTTATCGCCAATGGCAACGCCGCCAAGCAGAGTGACATTGGCCCCCAGCTCAACGCCGTTACCGATGACCGGACAGGACAGATCGTTGCCGCCAAGATTGCCGATGGTGACGCCGTGGCGCAGGGTGAAATCATCCCCCGCCACCACGTGTTTATTGATCACCACCCCATAGCCATGATGGATGGTGAAACGACGACCAATAGATGCAGCGGCCTGGATTTCATAGCCAAACACGCATTCAGTGATAAGGCGATACATCACCAGCACCGGCGCCGCCCACAGGTTGTTCAAGACATTTTTTTTACGCCAGACGGAGCAAAAATGGGCAATCCGATAGGCCACCACCATGCAGCAGGGTCGCAGACTCCAGCCGTTCGCGCGTAAATCTTCCAGCATACTTAGCGTCCTCGCAGTCCGTCGGCCAGGCGCTTACTATTGCGAACAGAAAGCAGCGTCAGCAACGTGCGCCAGTTCATCCGTTTATTGCGGATTTGGTAGAGGGTAAACAGCTGATATTTCTTGCTGGCCCGGTCAAATTTGCCTTTGTGCTTACGGTAGAACTGAAAGTAGCCGGAGAATTTATGCGGGGATGAGGTAATACGCATTTCACCGTGATTCACATGCAGGATCTGCGTTGCCTCTTTTACCTTCCACGGTTTGCCATACGCCACCACCATACGCAGGAAAATGTCATAATCCTGCGCCGCTTTCAGCGTGGTATCGAACAGGCATGCTTTAAACCGCCAGGCCCAGGTAAACACCTGATTACCAATAATATTGCGCTTATAAAATTTACGGCGTGAATAAACGGCCTTCGGATAGAGCGGCAAACTGGTCGGCTGCGAATATACTTCGCCCTCACAGACATAGTCATTGGCATACAGAAACGCCCGCGTGACCAGATGATGGCGATAATTGAGAAATACGCTCAGGCGGTTCGGCGTCCATTCATCATCATCATCAATACCCGTAATATATTGCCCACTGGCCTGCATGATGGCCTGATTACGCACCGCACAGGCTCCGGAGTTAGTGGGATTACGCGTATACGACACACGCGGATCGTTGAGCTCTTCAACAAATTGCTGCAGTTGCTCATACGAGGAAGAGCAATCATCCACAATGATCATCTCCCAGTGAGGATAGTCCTGGCGCAGTACCGATTTAATCGCCCGGATGGCCAGTTGCTGACGGTTCCAGGTGGGCATATAAATTGAAATTAGCGGGTTGTCTGTCGTCATTTTCGTTTCCCAGATATCCCCGTCATACTTCAAGTTGCATCTGCGTTGGCTTTCCTGCAACCCGAATTATTTAGGGTATAAATATGTTTTTGTGGGCCGCTATCCGGCAATGTTCGTAATCTATTTCGAATCCGAGGTGTACTCGTATTCGTAGTAACCGTAATCCTGATACCCGCTGGCACGGCGGAAGATCGAGTTCAGGATCACCCCTTTCACCTGAATGCCGTTTTGCTCAAAGCGACTCAGGCTGGTTTCCACTTCTTTCAGCGTGTTGACCGCGTAACGCGCCACCATCAGCGTGGTTCCAACGTGATGCCCCACGATAGCCGCGTCGGTCACCGCCAGTATTGGCGGGGTATCGATCAGCACCAGGTCATAGTGCGAGCTGGCCCATGCAATCAGTTCGCCAAAGCGTTCACTCATCAGCAGTTCGGAGGGGTTGGGGGGAATTTGTCCGCGAGGGATCAGATCAAAATGTGGAATCGATGTCGGTTTCGCGCTGGATGAGATATCCCCCTTGCCGATGAGGATCTCAGACAGACCGTTAACGTTATTGGTCCCCAGCAGCTCGTGGGTATAGCCTTTGCGCATGTCGCAGTCGATCAACAGCACGCGTTTGTTGGTCTGACTAACGACCGCCGCCAGGTTGGCGCAGACAAACGTTTTACCAATTGACGGGCTGACGCCGGTCAGCATCAAGACGTTGTTGCGCGCCTGCATCATGGCAAAGTGCAGGCTGGTACGCAGGCTGCGGACCGCTTCTATCGCAAGATCCGTCGGATTCCCCACCGCCAGCAACTGGCTTTGCTTGTAGCGTTTCACGCCTTTAATGGTTTGCACGTTATCGCGAGCTTTTTGCCATTCTGATAGTGGAATGCTGGCATACACGCTGATGCCATGCTCTTCCAGCGCCTGTGGGCTTTCAATGCCGCGATTAAACAGGGAACGCAGCAATACGCCCACCACTGAAAGCATCAAACCAAGAATGATGCTGCCGAGAATAATCAGCGTCGTTTTCGGCTTCAGTACGCCTGGCTGGGCAATCGCGGGATCGACGATGCGCACATCTCCGACCGTACTGGCCTCGGTAATCTTCAGTTCCTGTTGCTTGTTCAGCAACTGCATATAGACCTGCTGACCGGACTCCACATCACGCGTCAGACGAACAATTTCCTGCTGCGTTTTCGGCATCGCCGTTACGCGCCCGTTCAGCTTACTTTTCTCATCTTCCAGCGCCTGGCGTTTTTCCAGCAGCGTGCGGTACGCCGGATGCGCTTTGGTGAACAGCTTGGAAATCTCCGCTTCTTTAAAGGTCAGTTCATTCAGTTGCGCATCGATATTCACCATCGAATCCAGCACCGCTTTGGCTTCCAGCGGCAAATCCACGGAGTCTTTATCCTGACGAAAGGCGTTCAGCTTGTTTTCAGCAACGTCAAGCCGGTTACGTACCTCAGGCAGTTGCTTTGCCAGAAACGCCAGACTTTTGGCGGCCTCTTCGGATTTACGTTCCACGTTTTGTTGCAGATAGTTGCGGGTAATACTGTCGAGGATCTGGCGGATTTGCTCGCGGTCTTCGCCGGTAAACGTCAGGCTCAATACGCCGGTGTCTTTGCCCGTTTCCGTCACCATCAGGTTATTTTGCAGGGTGTTTATCATGCCCAGCGTGGAGAATTTGCTGACGGTAAATTGGCTCTCCGGGCTGGCATGAATCGCCTCAACCAGCATCGTCACGCCATCATGTTCCAACACCTTGCCGACTTGCCCCCGGGCGCTAAAACCCCCGTCACTCACCAGTTGATAGCTTTTGTCATTCAGCACATTGAGCGTGAAGGTCTGTTCATTCATTGCCTTTGGCAACGTGAAGGTGGTCACATTAACCGTTTCGTTCTGGCGGCCCATCAGCCGGTCCCAGCCCGCGCCAAAAATAGGGAATGTATCTTTGGTAACGGCGATATCGAGGTTAAGATCGTCTACCGTTTTCCCTAATACCAGTCGCGACTGAATGAGCTGAATTTCCGCTTCCGAGGCCGGCGGTTTGTTCGACAACGCCGAGCCAATATCCTGCACCAGTGAATTTCCGGTATTTTGCTCAATTTGCACCAGCGCGTCCGCACTGTAGATAGGTGTGGCGAACAGCGTGTAGACCGCGGCACACAATGCAAAGCCCGCGGTAATGCCAAGAACCCACCAGCGGGCTTCCACTACCGTTGCGACCAGACGACCAATATCGATTTCATCATTGCCCGTTACCGGCGCAGCAGACTGTTTAACTTTTTCTGTCATTGTTTTCCCTGCTCTGCGTTCAGTGCCTGAGCCCATTGGCGGGCAGACCGTTCAAGTAATGCGTACACCGCGTCAAACGCATCACGGCTTTTACGATACGGATCGGGAATTTCGCGCTCGCTGTCCCAGTGCCCAAAAAGCATCACTTTGCCACGCATCTCCGGTACCATTTCACACAGGGCAGAGATATGGCGCTTCTCCATGGTCAGGATCAGGTCATACTCCCGGCACATGCGTCCCGAGATCTGCCGGGCACAATGATTATCCAGTGACAGGTTGTGCGCCTGCGCCACGCTAATAGCACACGGATCCGCGCCTTTCCCCACCAGCGCCCCAAGACCGGCTGAAGAGACCGTTAACGCCGGATGAAATTGCCTTAATAAACGCTCTGCCGTCGGGGAACGACAAATGTTCCCCACACAGACAACTAAGATTTTGTTAAACATGATGATTACCAGTTGTGAAGGTCGCTGGCCGTGTCCGTCATATAGCGAACACCGCTAATAGTCGGCAGCAACTGATTGATCAAACGGTTCCAGCGAGCAACCGGTGCGGTAGTGACGTACACCACATCGTATGGCTGGAGTCGGAATGATGTTGCCATCACCAGCGACGTCGCATCGGACATATCAAGCTGATAGATATTGGCGATCTTGCCGTTGTTCCCGCCCTCACCTTTCAATGGTCGAATAACGAAAATGCCGCTGGCATTGGAGGTGGTCAGGTCAATACCTTCGGCATTGCCCAGCGCTTCGGTAAGCGTCATGCCGCTGAAGTCCATTTTGAGGGTGCTCTGTTTTTTCACTTCCCCCATTACGAAGACTTTCAGATCGTCATTACGCGGAACAAACAGAATGTCGCCAGGATAGAGCAGACGGTTCTGGCTCAGGTCGCCATTTTGCATCAGCGCTTGCAGTGAAATGCGTTGCTCCTGCCCTTTATGAGTCAGCACAACGTTGCGCCAGTCTGCTGCCTCGGTGAGACCGCCAGCGGCGTTAATGGCATCGAGAACGGTAAGCGGCACGTTGGTGATGGCCTGCTGGCCGGATTTGTTCACCTGCCCGGAGACATAGGCCTTCTGCGAGCGGAAAGCGGCGATATTAACGTCCACCTGCGGGTCAGCAATGTACTTCGCTAAGCGCCCGGTAATATCACTACGAATCTCTGCCAACGTTTTTCCCACCACGCTGACTTTGCCGATGTAGGGGTAAAACATGGTGCCATCAGGCTGCACCCAGTTGCCGGTATCGCTTGAGCTACGGTACTGCCCGGCTGGCGTGGTGAGTTCAGGATGGTCCCAGACGGTCACATTCAGGACATCCCCCGGGCCTACCCGGTACTGATATCCGGAAATCTCCTGGTCCAGCGACATATTAGGCTGTGCAACATTTGGTCGAGGACGTAATTGTTCGACCAGCCGTGGCGTGAGTGGATAAACATTCACCATGCGATCGATATCAAAATCAGCGTCCTGCTGTTTAATCACATCTTTGCCCATCGTAGACATATTGCTGCCCGGAAGCACGGTACAACCGTTTATCAAGATTACCGATACCAATACTGGCATCAATTTAAGTTTGGATTTCATCATTGATTATTTATCACTTTGGCAGAGTATTTATCACATGCAATCTAAATAGCGACTTCGCCTGTACGTATTTACCTTGCCGTTAATTGAAAAGGAATTTAACTGGCATCTGTCCTAAAAAAAATGAATTCATCTGCGGTCTCTTGACAGAATAATTTAGGCTTGTTTCAGGCGACCAGACACGCTACCGCCCCTGGCTTCACTAGCTACCAATGCACTGATTAATTTAAATTTTTATCTTCTCCTTTATTTTCATCACATTTACAGCGTTAACGCATCGGGAATGGCGCCACTGATTGATGAGGAAATATTTATCTTTTGATTATTACCGCAAGAATTGTTGCAGCTATGCGAATATCAGGCAAGATAACAAACCGCCGATACCTGGCTTTTAAGATTAATATTAAGCGTAGGATTTATATATTTTTAGGATTTTATTGATATTGACAATGTTGATATAGAAATATTCCACCTGCGATATTTCCTAAATATATTTAGATTAATAAAATCATTTCCTGTAGTTACATTAAGGCTATTATCCTGCATCAGTTCTGATATAACCGACAGAGAAATCCCTTCTCGCCATTGCATTTTTCGCCAGTTTTACCCATGATCGAATTGTGACAATTGTCATACAACTATGGGTATAGCATTTACTATGGAATGGATTGCCGATCCGTCAATCTGGGCCGGACTGGTCACGTTAATCGTGATCGAACTTGTTCTTGGCATTGATAATCTTGTTTTTATTGCCATCCTCGCGGAGAAACTACCTCCTGCCCAGCGGGATAAGGCGCGTATTACCGGGCTACTGCTGGCGATGGTTATGCGCCTGCTGCTGCTGGCATCAATATCCTGGCTGGTAACGCTGACCACGCCGCTGTTCAGCATTCGCGATCTCAGCTTCAGCGCCCGCGATCTGATCATGCTGTTCGGTGGTTTCTTCCTGCTGTTTAAAGCCACTATGGAGCTCAACGAACGGCTGGAAGGGAAAGACAGCGATAACCCCACCCAGCGTAAAGGCGCTAAGTTCTGGGGTGTGGTCGCGCAGATCGTGGTGCTGGACGCCATCTTCTCTCTGGATTCCGTCATTACCGCTGTTGGCATGGTCGATCACCTGGCGGTGATGATGGCGGCAGTCATTATTGCCATCAGCCTGATGTTGCTGGCCAGCAAGTCGCTGACGCGCTTTGTTAACAGCCATCCAACTATTGTTATTCTGTGTCTGAGCTTCCTGCTGATGATTGGTTTCAGTCTGGTGGCCGAAGGGTTTGGTTTCCATATCCCGAAAGGTTACCTGTACGCGGCCATCGGCTTCTCGGTCATGATCGAAGCATTGAACCAGTTGGCTATCTTTAACCGTCGTCGCTTCCTCTCAGCCAACCATACTCTGCGCCAGCGCACCGCCGAGGCGGTAATGCGGCTGCTGAGCGGGCAAAAAGAAGATGCTGAACTGGATGCCGAAACCGCGGCGATGTTGGCGGATCATCATGAAGGTCAGATTTTTGCGCCTCAGGAGCGGCGGATGATTGAACGTGTGCTGAACTTCAATCAGCGTACCGTCAGCAGTATCATGACCTCGCGCCACGATATTGAACATATCGACCTCAATGCGCCCGAAGCAGAAATCCGCGCCTTACTGGAAAAAAACCAGCATACGCGTCTGGTGGTCACTGGCGAAGACGAGCAGGAGGAACTGCTGGGCGTGGTGCATGTCATCGATTTGCTGCAACAGTCTCTGCGCGGCGAACCGCTCGACCTGCGTGTATTGATTCGCCAGCCGCTGGTGTTCCCGGAGACCTTGCCGCTGCTTCCGGCGCTTGAGCAGTTCCGTAATGCCCGGACGCATTTCGCGTTTGTAGCCGATGAATTTGGTTCCGTCGAAGGGATTGTGACGCTGAGTGATGTGATGGAAACCATCGCCGGTAACCTGCCAAATGAGGTAGAGGAGATTGACGCCCGCCATGACATTCAGAAAAACGCGGATGGTTCATGGACCGCTAACGGACACATGCCGCTGGAAGATCTGGTGCAGTACGTGCCTATCCCGTTAGATGATAAGCGTGAATATCACACCATTGCCGGACTGTTAATGGAGTATTTGCAGCGCATCCCGAAAACCGGGGAGGAAGTTCAGGTTGGCGACTATCGACTAAAAACCCTGCAGGTGGAAAATCATCGCGTGCAAAAAGTACAACTGATACCGCTGCACAGTGAAGAAGAGATGGATTACGAGGTGTAAATCACGAGCCGGAGGCGGCATCGACCGCCATCCGGCAATATGAATCAGAGTTTATCCAGCAACTTTTTAACATCTTTACCGTTGCGGGAGTCTTTATTGCGATCGGCCCAGTCGTTAAGGCGACGTTTCGCTTCATCCTGCAAATGCTTACGCAAAATCTGGTCGACCTGCAGACTGTAGTTTAGCGCCTGCCACTGACCGTAGACTCTGAGAGGAACTGGGGTAGCCTTCAGGAAGTTAATCAGCTTACTTTCGCCATCCCAGCCGCCCAGCACGCGAATGTTAAACAGCGTGTCGCAATTCAGCTTCACCAGATCCAGCGTTCCCTTGCCGGTCAGCGCCAGCATCGCCGACTCACCCGCCATGTTATCCAGCGTAACCTCGCCGTTATCCAGCGTCATATCGGTTACAAAATGATCCAACCGGGTCACGTTATCCAGGTTTTGCTGAGCTTTAACATCCCCACCGTTACGCTCGACGGCCTGTTGTATCATCTGCTGGAAGTTCATTCCTTCCATTCGCGTATCGCTCATTTCGACATGGGCCTGCCCTTGCCAGCTATGACGAAACGCCTGGGCATCAATATCTGAGCCAGAGAAATCCCCTGCCAGTGATAGCTTACCGGTGAGGGCGATGGGGTAGTTGAAGGCTTTCAGAATAGTACCAATTTCTACGCCTTCCAGGCGCGGATGGAAGACAGCTCGCGGTTGTCCTTTTCTGGCATCCAGCATACCAGGAAGCGACACCAGCCCACCGTCACTTTTCCCCTGCAACTGCGTAACGTTCAATAAGCCGAACTGGTTGTCAATTTTTGCCGAGACATTGTCAAACACCATTTTCCGCCACAGCACTTTGTCAGCTTGCAACGCGATGTCTGCCGAAAATCCCTTCAGTCCCTGATACGAAACGGCATCAACTTGAGAAGCAATAACGGGGCGCGCCAGCGTTGACTGACTCTGACCTTGCTGAACCTCACCGTTCGTCGTCACAGCCTCACGCTGTACGAGCAGATTGTCCAGATTGAGCTGACCAAACTTCAGGTCGACGGCCCATTCTGGTTTATCCAACAATGTCACATGAGCTTGCCCGGCGAGAGAGCTGTCGTTAGCGGTCAAATGAATCTGGCTAAACGCGAGCTGTTTTTTCTCTTCCAGCCACTGCGCCTGAAACTGTCCCTGACCTTTGATCCCCTGCGTCGGTAGATCGGCCCCCTGCAGTTGCCAGCTTAGCTGCTCAATATTCGCGGATAAGTTATGCGGATAGTCGGAGGCATCAACGCTGCCGTTGAAGGATAATGCGAGGTCACGCTGATCGCGGTTAACGCGCCCGGAGAAATCAAACGTGCCGCGGTGCTGATTATCCTGTTCCATGTCCAGACGAATATCGCGAACCGTGATCTGTTCATCGTCTTCATGCTGGAATACCAGAACACTGTCGGCAACACGCAGGCGGGCAATATCAAACGACCATCCTCTGTCTTCAGCCAGGTCGGGCAACGTATTGTCTTTTGGGGCAACGGGCGCATCTTCGCCGCGCACCGCTTCAGTTTGCGGGGTCAGTTGAATCACCGCGCCTTTGAGCATCACCTGCTTCACGCTGAGCTGGTGACTCAACAGCGGCCACAACGCGACGTCAAGACGCATATTGTCGGCACGAATCAGGGGTTCGCTGGCGCCTTCAGCCGTTAACACCATGCGCCCCGAGAGGATACTCAGCTGTGGCCATACGTGCCAACGCAGAGGGCCATCCAACTGCAGCTGATATCCGCTACGCGCAGCAACCTGCTTGACCATATATGCGCGGAAATCATTCGGATTCACCAACAGTACTAACGCAGAAAAACCGGCCACCAGCACGACCAGTAGGATCATCAGCGTCGTCAGAAATCGTCTCATGCTATCCCCAATGGACTGAAAATACTCAGTCTTTATCGATCCGGCTGGCAACGGCGCCCTGCTGATCGCGATACTTTGCATCCTGACGACGGTTGTAAGGTCGCGCCGCCGGACCGGAAAGCGGTTCGAAGCTTAATGCGCCAATCGGCATGCCAGGACGCAGGGCCAGCGGTAGTTTTCCGGAGTTGTAAAACTCCAGTACGATGCAGCCAGACCAGCCCGGATCGATACGGTGTGCGGTGACGTGTACCATCAGTCCCAGACGCGCCAGCGAAGAGCGGCCATCTAACCAACCCACAAGATCGGAAGGCAGCGTCACGGATTCGAACGTTACTGCCAGCGCAAGCTCACCCGGATGCAAGAAGAATGCCTCGCCGTCCTTGAGGACGATTTCATCACTCATCACGCGATCCAGCGCGGCGCTGACTTCATCTTTCGGTCCGCTCAAATCGATATACGCCGCCGTATGACCGCGGAACGTACGGAATTTGTTGCCAAGACGCACATCTACCGTGGCGCCATTGATTCGCTCGACAGGAGGGCGTGGAGTGATCGACAGGCGACCTTCATCCAACCAGGCTTCAATATCTCGGTCACATAAACGCATGGCACTTTCTCCTTTCGTGCTTCAAACCCTTAATGCCAGGTGCGTTAAGGGTGAACCAGGTTATCACTGAACGGTACACAATTCGCTGAACTTATTCAAAGAACTGACTGATTTTAGCCTTCAGAATATCGATAGCGATGCGGTTTTTACCCCCGCGCGGCACAATGATGTCGGCGTATTGCTTTGAAGGCTCAATAAATTGCAGGAACATTGGACGGACGGTTTTCTGATATTGCGCCATCACTGAATCCATTGAACGACCACGTTCGTTCACATCGCGCTTGATACGGCGCATCAGGCAAATATCCAGCGGGGTATCAACAAAAATAGAGAAGTTCATCTCATCACGCAAACGCGCATCCGTCAGCAGCAAAATGCCTTCCAGGATGATGACTTTCTTGGGTTCGATATGAATAGTGTCTTGCGTGCGCGTGTGCTCAACGTAGCTGTACACCGGCAGCTCAATGGCACTACCGCGTTTCAGCGTTTGCAGATGTTGGAACAGCAGGCTGTGATCCATCGCGTTCGGATGGTCGTAGTTGGTTTTTACACGCTCTTCCATCGATAGATGGCTTTGATCTTTGTAATAGCTGTCTTCGGGAATAACGCCAATATGTTCGTCACCGACTTGTTCACGCAATTCGCGATAAAGAGTACTGGCAATAAGACTCTTGCCGGAAGCCGATGCGCCGGCAATGCCGATAATGACGCACTGATGGGACTGATCAGTCATAAATTTAGCGACCTGATTAACCTGGATGTTAGGAAGGGCGGCGCCGAAACGCCAAACGCGGCAATTATAGGGATTTCAGCGGCGCGACGCCAGCCCAGGCTGCACCAATGCCTTCCCTGTCGCAAATTAAAACGGTCATATTTAAAGCATGCGCTACATTTATTCGCCAGCCTTAGTAATTAATAGCTTGAGAGTGTTAATTTATGAGCAGCTGGCGTATAAATTGTAAATTATTTGTACTAGCATAAACCCAGATTAAATGTGATGCGTCCGGCATCTCTACTGGGCGACAACGGCTATTTGGGTAGAGTGGTAATGAGTAAACAATCCCAACATGTTTTAGTTACCTTACCTCATCCTCTACTGCGCCTGGCCAGTTTAGGTCTGGTGGCTTTCATCTTTACGCTGTTCTCGCTGGAACTGTCTCGTTTCGGGGCGCAGCTGGCGCCGCTGTGGTTTCCGACCTCAATCATGATGGTGGCTTTTTACCGTCATGCGGGAAAAATGTGGCCGGGGATCGCGCTGGCGTGCTCATTGGGTAACATCGCGGGTTCTTTGCTCTTCTTCCCCGGAGAGTCGCTTAGCTTTACCTACACGGCCATCAACATTATTGAGGCTGTCGTGGGGGCAATGTTATTGCGCAAACTGCTGCCCTGGTACAATCCTTTACAAAATCTCAACGACTGGGCGCGCCTGGCATTCGGCAGCGCAGTGGTCCCTCCGCTGCTGGGCGGCGTATTACTCTGGTTATTATTACCGCAAGAAACGTCGTTAAATACCTTCCTCATTTGGGTGCTTTCAGAATCCATCGGCGCGCTGGCGCTGGTACCATTAGGTTTACTGTTTAAGCCACATTATCTGCTGCGCCACCGCAATCCGCGATTACTGCTTGAAACTCTGATTACGCTTCTGGTGACGTTAACGTTCAGTTGGCTGTCGATGATGTTCATTCCATGGCCGTTTACCTGCGTTATTGTCCTGTTGATGTGGAGCGCTGTCCGTCTGCCGCGTATGGAGGCGTTTTTAATTTTCCTCAGCACCGTGATGATGGTTTCGCTGATGTTGGCCGCTGACCCTTCGCTGCTCTACACCCCCAAACAGAACATGATGACCAGCATACCGTGGCTGCCGTTTTTGATGATCCTGTTGCCAGCCAATATGATGACCATGGTGATGTACGCGTTTCGGGCAGAACGCAAGCACATCTCAGAAAGCGAAGCGCGCTTTCGCAATGCTATGGAATATTCCGCAATTGGCATGGCGCTGGTCGGGACTGAGGGGCAATGGCTACAGGCCAATAAAGCCTTGTGCCAGTTTCTGGGCTATAGCCAGGAGGAGCTACGTTCGCTCACCTTCCAGCAATTAACCTGGCCGGAAGATTTGAACAATGACCTCGAACAGTTAAACATGCTGGCGCGCGGGGAAATTAACAGCTATTCCATGGAGAAACGCTATTACACGCGCGCAGGCGAGGTGGTATGGGCCTTGCTGGCCGTTTCGCTGGTGCGCCATAGCGACACCACCCCACTCTACTTTATTGCGCAGATTGAGGATATTAACGATCTGAAACACACCGAGTGGATGAACAAACGGCTGATGGAGCGCATTACGCTCGCGAATGAAGCCGGGGGGATCGGCATTTGGGAATGGGAACTGCAGCCAGATGTAATCAGTTGGGATAAGCGTATGTTCGATCTCTACGAAGTCCCGGCACATATCAAGCCCAGCTGGCAAGTCTGGTATGAATGCGTTGTGCCTGAAGATCGCGAACACGCCGAAAATGTGATTCGCGATTCGCTGGCCGCACGAGCCCCGTTTAAGCTTGAGTTTCGTATCGCAGTAAAAGGTGGCATACGGCATATCCGCTCGTTGGCCAACCGGGTACTGAATAAAGACGGTGAAGTTGAACGCTTACTTGGCATCAATATGGATATGACCGAGGTGAAACAGCTCAACGAAGCGCTGTTTCAAGAAAAAGAGCGTTTGCATATTACGCTGGACTCCATCGGCGAGGCGGTGATTTGTATTGATGTCGACATGAATGTGACCTTTATGAATCCGGTCGCTGAGAAAATGAGCGGCTGGCAGCAGGAAAACGCAATTGGCATTCCGCTCCTGACAGTACTGCGTATTACTTTCGGCGATAACGGTCCGCTGATGGAAAATATCTACAGTGCCGACATGTCACGTAAGGCAATGGAGCAGGAAGTCGTCCTGCATTGTCGCAACGGCAACAGTTATGACATTCAGTACAGCATCACGCCCCTCAGCACCCTTGATGGCGGCAGCATTGGCTCGGTGCTGGTCATTCAGGATGTCACCGAGTCACGTAAGATGCTGCGCCAGCTTAGCTACAGCGCTTCGCATGACGACCTGACGCAGTTGGCCAATCGGGTCAGCTTTGAAAACCATCTCAAACAGTTGCTGCATACGGTGCACGACGCACACCAGAGTCATGTGCTGGTTTTTATCGATCTTGATCGTTTTAAAGCGGTGAACGATAGCGCAGGTCATGCTGCAGGCGATGCCCTGCTGCGCGAACTCTCTTCACTGATGCTAAGCATGCTGCGGTCCAGCGATATGCTGGCGCGCCTTGGCGGCGACGAGTTTGGTCTGTTGCTGCCGGATTGTAATATCGAAAGCGCCCGCTTCATCTCAGGTCGCATCATCAGTGCTATTAACGATTACCACTTCATGTGGGATGGCCGCTTGCACCGCATTGGCGCCAGTGCGGGAATTACGCTGATTGATGACAAAAACCATGTTGCGACTGACGTCATGTCTCAGGCGGATATCGCCTGCTACGCGGCGAAAAACAGCGGACGTGGGCGTGTCTGCGTCTATGAACCCCAGCAAAGCCAGGCGCATGCCGCGCGTAGCCAACTGTCATTGGACGAACAAAAGCATACCATTATGCACAGCCCGATGCTGATGATCGCCAGAGGCGTGGCTTCTCCTCGTATACCTGAGACGTTTAGCTTCTGGCTTATATCGCTACGCTTAGGGACCGCTGAAGGTGAAGTGATTGAAGAGCAAACATTCCGTACCGGGCTGGTCGATCCCACATTGAATCAAGCGCTCGACCGTCGGGTATTCAGCGAATTCTTCCAGAATGCGGCCCCGGCAGTCGCCAGCAAGGGCCTTAGTGTTGCGCTCCCCCTTTCCGCCGCCGGGCTGCTCAATTCAGAACTTGTTGATGAGCTGCTGGAACAATTGCAACATAGCCCGTTACCGCCACGGCTGCTGCACCTGACCGTTCCGGCCAGCGTCATCAAAACGAATCCAACGCAGGCGATATCCGCCCTGCATCGGCTACGTCAGTTCGGTTGTCGAATTGTGTTAAGTCAGGTCGGTCGTGATTTAGAGCTTTTTGACAATCTGAAATACCACATTGTCGATTACCTGTTGCTTGACAGCGAGCTAAGCGCCAGCGCTCACGGAGACCTGATTGACGAGATGTGGGTGTCCATTATCCAGGGCCATGCCCAGCGCCTGGACATTAAAAGCATCGCCGGTCCGGTGCAGTTACCGCTTATCATGGATGCGCTTTCTGGCATCGGTATTGACATGATTTATGGCGACATTATCGCCAACGCCCAACCGCTGGATCTGCTACTGAATACCAGTAATTTCGCCATCAACTGACGGTTGCCAGCCATCCGTGTACCAGATATGCAAGAGTGCATAGGAGCGCCAGGGTTTCCAACGCTCTGCATACCGCCGGATCTGGGCTGGCGTCATGCCGGGAAAACGCTGTTTAATCAGATAATCATCCGGCAAAAAAACATCCTTCGCCTGCCAACCACGCAGCGCAAAATAGTTGGCGGTCCAGCGCCCTATTCCGGGAAACGTTTGTAGTTGCTTAACACCTTGCTCAATATCGTCAGGCGCTACTGTCGCAAGCGTTCCTTCAAGCGTTGCACGCGCCAGGTGAATCAACGCTTCAGCGCGTTTGAGCGGCATCCCTAACGCTTTCAGGTGCAGCGGTTCGGCGTCAGCAAGCGCTTCAGGCGTGGGAAAAGAAACATACCCTGGCGCATCCTCCAGCGTGTCGCCATAAGCATGCGCGACTTTCGCTGTCAGTTTTGCCGCCATAGCCACGCTGACTAACTGCCCTAAAATCGCCCGTACCCCTTGCTCAAAAGCATCGACACATCCCGGCAGGCGCAGTCCCGGACGCGCCGCACCAAGGCTTCCCAGCGCGCTGACTATTTGCTGCGGGCAACAGGTAAGATCAAACAAGCGGGTTATTTTCGCCAGGCACTCGGGGGCGGCGGGTTGTAATCCCGAACTTAACGTCACGTGTAGCACATTGGCGTGCAAATCCGGTACGACGCGCACCAGACCCCGATGCTCCCCTACGGACAGGCTTCTGGCATAACTCAGTTCCTCCACCGTTTCGACACCGTCAACCGCACGGGCGGCAAGAAATCCCAGCATCCAGGGCCAGTCATAAGGCGGTTGCCAGCTCAGCGTGAACATTCCGTTTTCCTTTTTATGCAAACCTACAGCATAAACGGTATTCAATCGATGCGCCTTGCTTTCATATTCCAGTTGTCGGAGCGTCAACATTTCGTTAAAGTCACGCCCCTTCTTCACTGGCATGGGGATTTTTACGGTGTTTATTGGTTTTGACTACGGTACGGCAAACTGTTCAGTGGCCGTTATGCGTGACGGGCAGCCTCACCTGCTCAAAATGGAAAATAACAGCACGCTTCTGCCTTCAATGCTGTGCGCGCCAACGCGCGAAGCGGTCAGCGAGTGGCTGTATCGCCATCACGACATCCCAACCACTGACGACGAGACGCAGGCGCTGCTTCGCCGCGCGATGCGCTATAACCGCGAAGAAGACATCGACGTTAACGCCAACAGCGTGCAGTTCGGTCTGGCATCGCTGGGTCAATATATTGAAGACCCGGAAGAGGTGTACTTCGTTAAATCGCCAAAATCATTTTTGGGTGCCAGCGGTCTGAAGCCGCAGCAGGTTGCGCTGTTTGAAGATCTGGTCTGCGCGATGATGCTGCACATCCGCAATCAGGCACAAAATCAGTTGCCGGAAGCCATCACCCAGGCCGTTATTGGTCGTCCCATCAACTTCCAGGGGTTAGGGGGCGATGACGCCAACGCCCAGGCGCAGGGTATTCTTGAACGTGCGGCCAAACGCGCCGGTTTTCAGGATGTCGTCTTCCAGTACGAGCCGGTAGCGGCTGGTCTGGATTACGAAGCCACGCTGCAGGAAGAAAAACGCGTGCTGGTAGTGGATATTGGCGGGGGTACAACCGACTGTTCACTGCTGCTGATGGGGCCGCAATGGCATCAGCGCGCCGATCGCGAAAACAGCCTGCTGGGGCATAGCGGCTGCCGCGTTGGCGGGAACGATCTGGATATTGCGCTGGCGTTTAAACATCTGATGCCGCTGCTCGGTATGGGGGGAGAAACGGAAAAAGGGATCGCCTTACCTATTCTGCCCTGGTGGAACGCGGTCGCGATCAACGATGTTCCCGCGCAAAGTGACTTCTACAGTAGCGCCAACGGTCGCTTGCTCAACGATCTTGTCCGTGACGCGAAAGAAGCCGATAAAGTCGCCCTACTGCTTAAAGTCTGGCGCGAGCGTCTGAGCTATCGCCTGGTGCGCAGCGCAGAAGAGAGCAAAATCGCGCTTTCCGATCAGACCATTGTGACGGCGGCGATACCGTTTATCAGCAACACGCTGGCAACCGATATCAGTCAACACGGGCTGGAAGCTGCGCTCAATCAGCCCCTGGCGCGCATTCTGGAGCAGGTTCAACTGGCGCTTGAAAACGCGCAGGAAAAACCGGACGTGATTTACCTGACCGGCGGTAGCGCGCGTTCGCCGCTGATTAAAAAAGCCCTCGCCCAGCAACTTCCCGGGATTCCGATCGCGGGGGGCGATGATTTCGGTTCCGTTACTGCCGGACTGGCCCGCTGGGCTGACGTTGTTTTCCGCTAAGCGGCTCGCATGCTGAAAAGTACGCGTATTGACATCACCATTGCTGTGGCTTATTTTCAGGAGTGAGGGTTAGGGAGGGCTTCCCCTCCCCCTGGTGTCTTAGTAAGCCGGTAAGCTAATCACTAAGAGTATCACCAGTATGATGACCTGCTTCATCATAACCCTTTCCTTATTTTGGCCCCTTCCTCGGGAGGGGCTTTCCCGTTCCAGCGTCCCGCTGAAATCTCTGGCTCTCCTCCTTTTTGCCTTATCAGCACTCTAACGCACAATCACGTATTCGCTATCTTCACCACCGATTGTTGCGTAACGCTTCGCAAAGCCGCATTAGCATTCAGACGAATCCCGACAGTGTTTCATAATTCCTCCATTTTTCTCCCTTGTTCGCTGGCTAAACTAGTATCATTCCGCGAATCGTTTCAGGATGAGAAACTTATAACAATGAAAGGCAGTAAAAAATCCCGCTGGGTGATAGCAATCGCGATCGTTGTGGCCACCGTCGCCGCCATCTGGTTCTGGCAAAGCCGTAACGACGCCCAGGAAAACGCACCGGGCGCTACCAAACCAGCGCAGCACACGCCAGGTTCGGGACGGCGTGGAATGCGCTCCGGGCCGTTGGCTCCCGTTCAGGCTGCCACCGCCGCCATGGAAGCCGTTCCGCGTTACCTGACAGGACTGGGTACCATTACTGCCGCAAATACCGCCACGGTACGTAGCCGGGTGGATGGTCAGCTCATTGCCTTACACTTCGAGGAAGGACAGCAGGTAAAAGCCGGCGACCTGCTGGCAGAGATAGATCCCAGCCAGTTCAAAGTTGCTCTGGCTCAGGCGCAGGGCCAACTGGCAAAAGATAAAGCCACGCTGGCAAATGCCCGTCGCGACCTTGCCCGCTATCAACAGTTGGTGAAAACTAATCTGGTCTCCCGCCAGGAGCTGGATGCCCAGCAGGCGCTGGTAAATGAAACGTTAGGGACAATCAAAGCCGATGAAGCCAGCGTCGCCAGCGCCCAATTGCAGCTTGACTGGAGCCGGATAACCGCGCCTGTAGAGGGGCGTGTCGGTCTGAAGCAGGTCGACGTCGGTAACCAAATTTCCAGCGGCGATACCACCGGAATCGTCGTCATTACGCAAACCCATCCTATCGACCTGATATTCACCTTGCCTGAAAACGACATTGCCACCGTGTTGCGGGCGCAAAAATCGGGGTCTCCGTTAAAGGTCGAAGCCTGGGACCGAACCAATTCGCAAAAACTGAGCGAAGGCGTCCTGCTCAGTCTCGACAATCAGATTGATGCCACGACCGGAACCATCAAAGTTAAAGCCCGTTTTAACAATCAGGATGATGCTTTATTCCCTAACCAGTTCGTTAACGCCCGCATGCTGGTCGACACGGAACAAAACGCCGTGGTGATCCCAACGGCCGCCCTGCAAATGGGCAATGAGGGCCATTTTGTCTGGGTGCTGAACAGCGAGAATAAAGTGAGCAAACATCTGGTTAAACCAGGTATTCAGGATAGCCAAAAAGTAGTGATCGCCGCCGGGTTGTCCGCAGGCGATCGGGTCGTAACCGACGGTATTGACCGCCTGACGGAAGGCGCAAAAGTAGAAGTTGTAGAGGCGCATGACGCCTCAGCTCAGGACGAGAAAACTGCGCCCCGCGGATACGGCAAAAAAGGAGCTAACTCCTGATGCAGGTGTTACCTCCGCACAACACAGGCGGGCCATCACGCCTGTTTATTCTGCGACCTGTCGCCACCACGCTGCTGATGGTCGCGATTTTGCTTGCCGGTATTATCGGTTATCGTTTCCTGCCGATCGCTGCCTTACCGGAAGTCGATTACCCCACGATTCAGGTCGTTACGCTGTACCCGGGCGCCAGCCCGGACGTCATGACCTCGGCGGTAACCGCGCCGCTTGAGCGTCAGTTCGGACAGATGTCCGGCTTAAAACAGATGTCCTCGCAAAGTTCCGGCGGCGCATCGGTCGTCACGTTGCAGTTTCAACTAACACTCCCGCTGGATGTTGCCGAGCAGGAAGTTCAGGCTGCGATTAACGCCGCCACCAATTTATTACCGGGCGATCTGCCCAATCCGCCGGTCTACAGCAAGGTAAACCCGGCAGATCCACCGATCATGACGCTGGCGGTCACGTCCAGCGCCATGCCGATGACGCAGGTGGAAGATATGGTCGAAACCCGCGTCGCGCAGAAAATCTCTCAGGTTTCCGGTGTCGGTCTGGTAACACTTTCCGGCGGGCAACGACCGGCGGTCCGCGTGAAGCTTAACGCACAGGCTATTGCCGCACTCGGTCTGACCAGCGAAACCATCCGTACAGCCATTACCGGGGCTAACGTCAATTCGGCAAAAGGGAGTCTTGATGGCCCAACGCGTGCTGTCACCCTTTCCGCCAACGACCAGATGCAGTCCGCAGACGAATATCGCCAGCTCATCGTGGCCTATAAAAACGGTGCGCCGGTTCGTCTGGGCGATGTCGCCACCGTCGAACAAGGGGCAGAAAATAGCTGGCTGGGCGCATGGGCCAATAAGCAACAAGCCATTGTGATGAATGTTCAGCGCCAGCCTGGGGCGAACATCATCTCCACGGCAGACAGTATCCGTCAAATGCTGCCGCAGCTCACCGAAAGCCTGCCCAAATCAGTTAAGGTCAGCGTGCTTTCGGATCGTACGACCAATATTCGTGCGTCCGTTGCAGACACCCAGTTTGAGCTAATGCTGGCGATTGCGCTCGTGGTGATGATCATCTACCTGTTCCTGCGCAATATTCCGGCGACGATTATTCCTGCGGTCGCCGTTCCATTGTCGCTCATCGGTACTTTCGCGGTGATGGTATTTCTTGATTTCTCCATCAATAACCTGACCCTAATGGCGCTAACCATCGCGACAGGATTCGTAGTGGATGATGCTATCGTGGTTATCGAGAATATTTCTCGCTATATCGAAAAAGGCGAAAAACCGCTGACTGCCGCCCTGAAGGGGGCTGGTGAGATTGGTTTTACCATCATCTCTCTGACATTTTCGCTAATCGCCGTGCTGATCCCGCTGTTGTTTATGGGTGATATCGTTGGCCGATTATTCCGCGAGTTTGCCGTTACGCTGGCCGTGGCAATTCTGATTTCCGCCGTCGTCTCGCTCACCCTCACGCCGATGATGTGCGCGCGCATGCTTAATCAGGCCTCGTTGCGTAAGCAAAACCGCTTCTCCCGCGCCTCGGAGCGTATGTTCGATCGCGTCATTGCCGGGTACGGTCACTGGCTGGCAAAAGTGCTGAACCATCCGTGGCTCACGCTGGGCGTGGCGCTCGGCACGCTGGCACTGAGCGTTATGTTATGGGTCTTTATCCCCAAAGGGTTCTTCCCAATCCAGGACAACGGCATCATCCAGGGTACGCTGCAGGCGCCGCAGTCCAGTTCATTTGCCAGCATGGCCCAGCGCCAGCGCCAGGTTTCCGATGTCATCCTTCAAGATCCGGCGGTCGAGAGCCTGACCGCTTTTGTCGGCGTGGATGGTACTAATCCGGCATTGAACAGCGCGCGTCTGCAAATCAACCTTAAGCCGCTGGACGATCGCGACGATCGCGTGCAGAAAGTGATCGCACGCCTACAGGACGCAGTTGACAGAGTACCCGGCGTTGATCTCTATCTTCAGCCCACCCAGGACCTGACGATTGATACCCAGGTCAGCCGGACGCAATATCAGTTTACGCTGCAAGCAACGTCCCTTGACGCCCTCAGCACCTGGGTTCCACAGCTGTTAGAAAAACTACACCAGCTACCGCAACTGTCCGATGTCAGTAGCGACTGGCAGGACCAAGGGCTGGTGGCGTATGTGAACGTCAATCGCGATAGCGCCAGCCGTTTAGGCATCAGCATGGCGGATGTCGATAACGCCCTGTACAACGCCTTCGGCCAGCGACTGATTTCAACCATCTACACCCAGGCCAACCAGTATCGCGTCGTGTTGGAGCATGACACCAATAGTACGCCAGGACTTGCTGCACTGGACACTATCCGTCTGACCAGCAGCGACGGCGGCGTGGTTCCGCTCAGCGCAATCGCCAGCATTGAACAGCGTTTCGCCCCGCTGTCGATTAACCACCTCGATCAGTTCCCGGTCACCACCATCTCGTTCAACGTACCGGACGATCATTCGCTGGGCGATGCGGTGCAGGCAATTCTGGAAGCCGAAAAAACGCTCAATCTGCCAGCAAATATTACCACCCAGTTCCAGGGCAGTACGCTCGCTTTCCAGGCCGCGCTGGGTAATACCATCTGGTTGATTGTGGCTGCGGTTGTCGCGATGTATATCGTCCTCGGCGTGCTGTATGAGAGCTTTATTCACCCGATTACCATTCTCTCCACGCTACCCACGGCGGGCGTTGGCGCCCTCCTGGCGTTAATGATTGCCGGCAGTGAACTGGACGTCATCGCGATTATCGGCATTATTTTGCTCATCGGTATCGTCAAGAAAAACGCCATCATGATGATCGACTTCGCCCTTGCCGCGGAGCGCGAACAGGGCATGACCCCACGCGACGCTATTTTCCAGGCCTGTCTGCTGCGTTTTCGCCCGATTCTGATGACTACGCTGGCGGCACTGCTCGGCGCGTTGCCGCTGATGTTAAGTACCGGCGTGGGGGCCGAATTACGTCGTCCATTAGGAATTGGTATGGTCGGCGGTCTGCTGGTAAGCCAGGTATTAACCCTGTTTACCACCCCGGTGATTTATCTGCTGTTTGACCGTCTGTCGCTGTACGTGAAAAGCCGCTTCCCGCGTCAGGAAGAGGAAGCGTAAATGAAATTTTTCGCGCTTTTCATTCATCGTCCGGTGGCGACCATTCTCATTTCGGTGGCCATCACCCTGTGCGGGATACTGGGCTTTCGTCTGCTGCCGGTAGCTCCGCTGCCGCAGGTGGATTTCCCGGTGATCATGGTCAGCGCATCATTACCCGGCGCTTCCCCTGAAACGATGGCGTCTTCGGTAGCCACCCCGCTGGAGCGCTCACTGGGGCGCATCGCGGGCGTGAACGAAATGACCTCGAGCAGTTCCCTTGGCAGTACGCGCATTATTCTAGAATTCAAATTCGACCGTGACATCAATGGCGCGGCGCGGGATGTTCAGGCCGCGATTAACGCAGCGCAAAGCCTGCTACCCAGCGGCATGCCAAGCCGCCCCACGTACCGCAAAGCCAACCCTTCCGATGCGCCAATCATGATCCTGACGCTCACGTCGGACACTTACTCGCAGGGTGAGCTGTACGATTTCGCATCAACCCAATTAGCACAGACCATCGCGCAAATCGACGGCGTGGGTGACGTCGACGTTGGGGGCAGCTCTCTGCCTGCCGTGCGCGTAGGGCTTAATCCGCAAGCGCTGTTTAATCAGGGCGTGTCGCTGGACGACGTGCGTAGCGCGATTGCTAACGCCAATGTGCGTAAGCCGCAGGGAGCTATCGAGAATGATACCCACCGCTGGCAGGTACAAACCAACGATGAGCTGAAAACCGCCGCCGAGTACCAGCCGATTATCATCCACTACAATAACGGCGCTGCGGTGCGGCTGGGCGATGTTGCGTCTGTGAGCGACTCGGTGCAGGACGTACGTAACGCGGGGATGACCAACGCAAAACCGGCTATCCTGCTGATGATCCGCAAGCTGCCAGAAGCCAATATTATTCAAACGGTAGACAGCATTCGGGCCAAATTACCGGAGTTACAAACGCTGGTCCCGGCCGCCATCGATCTGCAAATTGCCCAGGATCGTTCACCGACCATTCGCGCCTCGCTGGAGGAAGTCGAACAGACGCTGATTATCTCCGTTGCGCTGGTTATTCTGGTGGTCTTTGTTTTCCTGCGCTCCGGGCGCGCGACCCTGATCCCTGCGGTAGCGGTTCCGGTCTCGCTGATCGGTACCTTTGCCGCCATGTATCTGTGCGGGTTCAGCCTGAACAACCTGTCATTAATGGCGTTGACCATTGCCACGGGATTTGTCGTTGATGACGCAATCGTGGTGCTGGAAAATATTGCCCGCCACCTGGAAGCGGGAATGAAGCCACTGCAGGCGGCGCTACAAGGTACGCGCGAAGTGGGATTCACGGTGCTCTCAATGAGCCTGTCGCTGGTAGCGGTGTTCCTCCCGCTGCTGTTAATGGGCGGATTGCCTGGGCGCTTGCTGCGCGAATTTGCCGTCACGCTGTCAGTTGCTATCGGTATCTCGCTGCTGGTGTCGCTGACATTAACGCCAATGATGTGTGGCTGGATGCTCAAATCCAGCGCCCCGCGTGAACAGTCTCGTAAACGGGGTTTTGGTCGTGTGCTGGTGGCACTGCAACAGAGTTACGGCACTTCGCTTAAATGGGTGCTGCGCCATACGCGACTGGTAGGCGTGGTGTTACTTGGCACCATTGCGCTGAATATCTGGCTTTATATTTCCATCCCCAAAACCTTCTTCCCGGAGCAGGATACGGGCGTGTTGATGGGGGGGATTCAGGCCGACCAGAGCATCTCTTTCCAGGCGATGCGCGGCAAACTGCAGGACTTTATGAAGATCATCCGCGACGACCCGGCGGTGAATAACGTCACCGGTTTTACCGGCGGTTCCCGGGTTAACAGCGGGATGATGTTTATCACCCTCAAGCCACGCGATGAGCGCGGTGAAACCGCTCAGCAGGTGATCGACCGCCTGCGCGTCGCGCTTGCAAAAGAGCCTGGCGCGAATCTGTTTCTGATGGCGGTGCAGGATATTAGCGTCGGCGGACGCCAGGCCAATGCCAGCTATCAATACACATTGCTTTCCGACGATCTGGCGGCACTGCGCGAGTGGGAACCGAAGATCCGTAAGGCGCTTGCCGCCCTGCCCCAACTGGCGGATGTCAACTCCGATCAGCAGGACAATGGCGCGGAAATGAACCTGGTCTACGATCGCGACACCATGTCTCGTCTGGGGATCGACGTTGCAGCCGCTAACAGCCTGTTGAACAACGCTTTTGGACAACGGCAAATTTCAACTATTTATCAACCGATGAATCAGTACAAAGTGGTGATGGAGGTCGATCGACGTTACACCCAGGACATCAGCGCGCTGGATAAAATGTTCGTCATCAACAATGACGGTAAGGCAATCCCGCTATCGTACTTTGCCAAATGGCAACCGGCGAATGCCCCGCTGTCGGTAAACCATCAGGGCTTGTCCGCTGCCTCAACCGTGTCGTTTAACCTGCCAACAGGTTCTTCACTGTCTGAGGCGACAGAGGCTATCAACAGAACCATGACCCAGCTCGGCGTCCCCTCCACGGTTCGCGGTAGCTTTGCCGGCACGGCACAGGTATTTCAGGACACCATGAACTCACAGGTGATCCTGATTATCGCCGCCATTGCCACGGTCTACATCGTTCTGGGGATGCTGTATGAAAGCTATGTTCATCCCCTGACCATTCTCTCCACGCTACCTTCAGCTGGCGTCGGGGCTTTGCTGGCGCTGGAGCTGTTCAATGCCCCGTTCAGCCTAATCGCCCTGATAGGGATAATGCTATTAATTGGCATTGTGAAGAAAAATGCCATCATGATGGTCGATTTTGCGCTGGAAGCGCAGAGAAACGGCAAGCTGCAGCCAGAAGAAGCCATTTTCCAGGCCTGCCTGCTGCGCTTTCGCCCAATCATGATGACCACGCTGGCGGCGTTGTTTGGCGCGCTGCCGCTGGTGTTATCCGCCGGGGATGGCTCCGAACTACGTCAACCGTTGGGGATAACCATTGTCGGCGGGCTGGTCGTGAGTCAACTCCTGACGCTGTACACCACGCCCGTGGTCTATCTCTTTTTCGACCGCCTGCGTCTGCGTTTTTCGCGTAAAAATAGCAAACCGGTAGCAGAGTTATGACAGAACTTCCCGACAGCACCCGCTGGCAACTTTGGATTGTGGCATTCGGCTTTTTTATGCAGTCGCTGGATACCACCATCGTGAATACTGCGCTTCCCTCGATGGCGGCAAGCCTCGGGGAAAGCCCGTTACACATGCATATGGTCATTGTGTCATATGTTTTAACCGTTGCCGTGATGCTGCCCGCCAGCGGATGGCTGGCGGACAAAGTTGGCGTGCGTAATATCTTCTTCACCGCCATCATCCTGTTTACGCTTGGCTCGCTGTTTTGCGCCGGGTCCAGCACACTCAACGAGCTGGTGATGGCGCGCGTCTTACAAGGCGTTGGCGGTGCGATGATGGTGCCGGTCGGCAGGCTAACGGTGATGAAAATCGTCCCACGTGAGCAATATATGGCGGCGATGACGTTTGTCACATTGCCCGGTCAGATTGGCCCGCTACTGGGACCGGCATTAGGCGGTATTCTGGTTGAGTACGCCTCCTGGCACTGGATATTTTTGATTAACATTCCGGTTGGCATTGTCGGCGCGATAGCGACGTTAATGCTGATGCCCAACTACACCATGCAAACCCGACGCTTCGATCTCTCCGGATTTGCGATGCTGGCAGTCGGCATGGCGGTACTGACGCTGGCACTTGATGGCAGTAAAGGAACCGGCATCTCCAGTATCTCGCTGGCAGCGTTGGTTATCTGCGGAGTGCTGGCTATTGCGCTGTATCTGAAACACGCCCATCGTAATCCACGCGCGCTGTTCAGCCTGAATCTGTTTCGCACACCGACCTTCTCGCTGGGTCTTTTCGGCAGTTTTGCCGGACGCATCGGTAGCGGTATGCTGCCGTTTATGACGCCGGTATTTTTACAAATAGGCCTCGGTTTTTCCCCCTTTCATGCCGGGCTGATGATGATCCCGATGGTGCTCGGCAGTATGGGCATGAAGCGCATTGTGGTGCAGGTCGTTAACCGCTTTGGCTACCGTCGCGTACTGGTCGCTACAACGCTTGGCCTGTCGCTGGTCAGTCTGCTGCTGATGACCACCGCGCTGCTCGGCTGGTATTACGCCCTGCCCTTCGTACTGTTCTTACAGGGAATGGTCAACTCAACGCGCTTTTCATCCATGAACACCCTGACGTTAAAAGACCTGCCTGACGATCTCGCCAGCAGTGGTAACAGCCTGCTGTCAATGATCATGCAGCTGTCGATGAGTATCGGGGTGACCATCGCGGGACTGCTGCTAGGTATGTTCGGTCAGCAGCATAGCGTTATCGACAGCGGAAGTACGCATACCGTCTTTATGTATACCTGGCTGTGCATCGCATTCATTATCGCGCTGCCTGCCATTATTTTTGCCCGCGTGCCGAACGACACGCAAACCAACGCGGTGATTTCACGGCGCAAAAGGAGCACCTGATGAAGTTCTGGCGGCCCGGTATCACCGGCAAACTGTTTCTGGCGATTTTCGCCACCTGCATCGTGTTGCTGATCAGCATGCACTGGGCCGTACGCATAAGCTTCGAACGCGGTTTTATTGACTATATCAAGCACGGTAACGAACAGCGGCTGCAAATGCTCAGCGACGCATTAAGCGAGCAGTATGAACAGCACGGCAACTGGCGATTCTTACGCAATAACGATCGGTTTGTTTTTCAGATCCTGCGCTCTTTTGAACACGACAACGACGATGATAAACCCGGCCCCGGCATGCCGCCGCACGGCTGGCGTACGCAGTTTTGGGTTGTCGACCAAAATGCCCGTGTGCTGGTCGGTCCGCGTGCTCCGGTCCCCCGTGACGGTATGCGCCATCCGATCCGCGTCAACGGTAGCGAAGTCGGTGCCGTGATTGCCTCTCCCGTGGAACGCTTAACGCGCAATACGGATATCAATTTCGACATGCAGCAAAGACGTTCAAGTTGGCTCATCGTCGCGCTCTCCACGATCCTGGCTGCGCTGGCAACGTTTACGCTGGCGCGCAGCCTGCTGGCCCCGGTCAAGCGGTTGGTAGAAGGCACGCACAAACTGGCGGCTGGTGATTTCACCACTCGCGTTGCGCCGACCAGTACGGATGAGCTGGGCAAGCTGGCGCAGGACTTCAACCAGCTTGCCAGTACGCTGGAAAAAAACCAGCAGATGCGTCGTGACTTTATGGCCGATATTTCTCACGAACTGCGTACGCCGTTAGCGGTGTTGCGCGGTGAACTGGAGGCCATTCAGGATGGCGTACGCCAGTTCACCCCTGACTCCGTTGCCTCTTTGCAAGCTGAAGTCGGTACGCTCACCAAGCTGGTGGACGATCTGCATCAGCTCTCCATGTCCGATGAAGGCGCGCTGGCCTACCAGAAAACATCGCTGGATCTCATCCCGCTGTTGGAAGTGGCAAGTGGCGCATTTCGTGAACGCTTTGCCAGCCGTGGACTGACGATACAACTTTCACTCCCGGACAGCATGACGGTATTTGGCGACAGGGATCGTCTGATGCAGTTGTTCAACAATCTGCTGGAAAACAGTCTGCGCTACACCGACAGCGGCGGTGGGCTGCACATCAGCGCCGAACAACGCGAGCGTATGGTTTTATTAACCTTCGCTGATTCCGCTCCCGGCGTAAGTGACGACCAGTTACAGAAGCTGTTTGAACGCTTTTATCGCACCGAAGGCTCGCGTAACCGTGCCAGCGGTGGTTCCGGGCTGGGGCTGGCAATTTGCGTCAATATCGTACAGGCGCATAATGGTCTGATTCGCGCTGCCCATTCGCCTTTTGGCGGGGTTAGCATTACAGTAACATTACCGCTGGAACGCGATTTACAGAGAGATGTATGACTGAGCTACCCATTGATGAAAACACGCCGCGTATTCTGATCGTGGAAGACGAGCCCAAGCTGGGGCAACTGCTTATCGACTACCTGCGCGCGGCAAGCTACGCTCCTACGCTCATCAGCCACGGCGATCTGGTTCTTCCTTACGTGCGTCAGACGCCGCCCGATCTGATCTTGTTGGATCTGATGCTGCCTGGAACTGACGGACTGACTCTGTGCCGGGAAATCCGCCGATTCTCTGAAGTCCCCATCATGATGGTAACCGCCAAGATAGAAGAAATTGATCGCCTGCTGGGGCTGGAGATCGGTGCGGATGATTATATTTGCAAACCCTACAGCCCGCGTGAAGTTGTTGCTCGCGTGAAGACGATTCTGCGCCGTTGCAAGCCGCAGCGCGAACTGCAACAGATGGATGCTGACAGCCCGTTGATCGTCGATGAAGGTCGTTTTCAGGCGTCCTGGCGTGGGAAAATGCTCGACTTAACGCCTGCTGAATTTCGCTTACTCAAAACGCTGTCGCATGAACCGGGAAAAGTGTTCTCCCGTGAACAGTTGCTCAATCATCTCTATGACGATTACCGTGTCGTTACCGACCGAACCATCGACAGCCATATTAAGAACCTGCGACGCAAGCTGGAATCGCTGGATGCGGAGCAGTCGTTTATCCGCGCGGTCTATGGCGTAGGGTATCGCTGGGAAGCCGACGCCTGTCGGATTGCGTAAACACTCCCGTCAGGACTCCGCGGCTTCGTGGAGTCCTGTTGACTAGCAACTCTCCAAATATCGCTCATACTCTTTGTGGCAACACTGTCGTCAATAACTGTTTGATATAAAACTTTAATCAAGGAGTTCATATGGCTGGTTGGTTTGAATTAAGCAAGAGTAGCGATGATCAGTACCGCTTTGTTCTTAAGGCTGGAAACGGGGAAACTATCCTTACCAGTGAGCTTTACACGACAAAAGGCGCGGCAGAAAAAGGGATCGCATCTGTCCAGGCTAACAGCCCCCTGGCCGAGCGTTACGAGAAAAAAACGGCAGCTAATGGCAAATTGCATTTCAATCTGAAAGCAGCAAACCACCAGATTATTGGTAGCAGTCAACTGTATGCGAATGAACAGTCGCGCGAGACCGGTATTGCTTCAGTTAAGACCAATGGTGTCACTCAGACGATAAAAGATAAAACCTGATAATGACTCGCTCAGCCGGGTAACGCCACGCTGTCGCCCGGCGTTTTTCTTTACCTGTCTTCCCCGCAGCGCTACAATGCCCGCCCTTAATATGGGGGCACTCCCCTAACCGCCTCATTGAGTGAGGCGAGTCTGACCTGTCATCAGAACGAGAAAATTATGTTTAAACCGGAACTCCTTTCCCCGGCGGGAACGCTGAAAAACATGCGTTACGCTTTCGCCTATGGCGCAGACGCTGTATATGCGGGCCAGCCGCGTTACTCACTGCGCGTACGCAACAACGAATTCAATCACGAAAACCTGCAGCTAGGCATTAATGAAGCCCATGAACTGGGTAAAAAATTCTATGTGGTGGTTAATATTGCCCCGCATAACGCCAAGCTGAAGACCTTCATTCGTGACCTGAAACCTGTGGTGGAAATGGGACCGGATGCACTGATCATGTCCGACCCTGGTCTGATTATGTTGGTGCGCGAAAACTTCCCTGACATGGACATTCACCTTTCAGTACAGGCTAACGCCGTAAACTGGGCGACGGTGAAATTCTGGAAGCAGATGGGATTGACCCGTGTGATCCTGTCCCGCGAACTGTCGTTGGAAGAAATTGAAGAGATCCGCACCCAGGTGCCGGATATGGAAATTGAGATCTTTGTTCACGGCGCGCTGTGCATGGCTTACTCCGGCCGCTGCCTGCTCTCTGGCTACATCAACAAGCGTGACCCAAATCAGGGTACCTGTACCAATGCCTGCCGCTGGGAATACAACGTGCAGGAAGGCAAAGAAGACGTGGTGGGCAATATCGTGCATAAGTACGAGCCTATCCCGGTACAAAATGTTGAGCCGACGCTGGGTATTGGCGCGCCGACTGACAAAGTCTTTATGATCGAAGAAGCCCAGCGTCCGGGTGAGTACATGACCGCGTTTGAAGACGAACACGGCACTTACATCATGAACTCGAAGGATTTGCGTGCCATTGCCCACGTTGAGCGCCTGACTCAGATGGGCGTGCATTCGCTGAAAATTGAAGGCCGTACTAAATCATACTATTACTGTGCACGTACCGCGCAGGTTTATCGCAAGGCCATTGATGATGCCGCTGCCGGGAAACCGTTCGACCCGCAACTGCTGGAAACGCTGGAAGGTCTGGCGCATCGCGGTTACACCGAGGGGTTCCTGCGCCGCCATACGCATGACGACTATCAGAACTACGAATACGGCTTCTCTGTTTCCGAGCGTCAGCAGTTTGTCGGCGAATTCACTGGCGAACGTAAAGGTGAACTGGCGGCTGTGCTGGTGAAAAATAAATTCACCGTCGGCGACAGCCTGGAGCTGATGACCCCACAGGGCAACATCAACTTTACCCTCGAACAGATGGAAAACGCGAAAGGCGAAGCGATGCCGGTTGCGCCGGGCGATGGTTACACCGTGTGGATGCCTGTACCGGAGGATATCGATCTGAATTATGCATTGTTGATGCGTAATTTTACCGGTGAGTCCACGCGCAACCCACATGCTAAGTAGTTAATTACGGTTATTTTTCAGCGTTCGGAAGATTCTTAGAAATCGATCACATACCGCTTCGTTCATTAAGGGTATTATCTCATCCGCTGAAAAACATAACCCATAAATGCTAGCTGTACCAGGAACCACCTCCTTAGCCTGCGTAATCTCCCTTACGCAGGCTTATTTTTTACCCATAATCTACTGAAATAAATGGATTTATTTCTTCCAATGTCCACACATTGACCACATCGATACTAAAAGCCTCGCTTATGCGAGGCTCACCCCTTCGTCACCTGAACTAAAAAGTAATGCCACACCAGACAAGAAGAATCCCTCATAAATCATGTTTTCGGGTTGTATAAATGAGATACCAGACACTTATTTTCGATTAATACCAATGTATTCTCATTAAATATTGTGAAATATCTATGAAAACAAGGAATTGGCAAAGATGGATACCAAGAGAAGATTAAAGCGGGCTCTAAGTGCAATTGATGACGCCATGACCGTTTTGAAGCGTACTCGCTCCAAGGTAGAGAATGGCCGTTCAGATATCAACAGGGCTATAAGTGAGCTTGACGACGCTGAATCAAACATACGCAAAGCGATACGCGAACTACCGGACGATGTCTAATCGCGAAAATACAGAAAACCCCGCATTTGCGGGATTTTCTTTTGACTCACAGCCAGGGCATTTGATGCTGACCGGACACTGTCGGGTGCGGTGGAGCCGGTACGACTTCCCCCGGCGAAACGATGAAACGCTCAACGGTTTCTGTCGTGACAAAAGTACAACTGCAGTTGATGTTTGTGCACTGATGATACCGCTCTTTTGTGGTATCAGAAAAATAGCGACTCGTGCGGGCATGGGCGGCGTAATGGCATTTCGGGCAATGAAACATGATGAGCACCTCTGAGCGTTTTCAATACAGTGATTTTACTCATTTTAACCTTATAAAACAAACACATATATTAAATTACCGCGTTATTTCCTCGCTCTCATACTCCACATCAGAAACCTTAACCTCAAGCTCTAAGCCCGTCGTGAAGCCGCTCCCGTTAAGGCTGTGCACCACACGGCTGATTATCCACGCCTGTTCGTCTATCACGCGCTTAAAGCCTTTCACGGCCACCGGCGTTTCGGGAAATAAATCAGCCCGGCCAGTGGCAAGCGTAATGGAAAACTCCGCCACGCCTCGCTGTATCTTGTCCCACTTTGCCTGAGCCGCGCGCATGGCCTGCGCCTTTGTGGCATAGATGGTCGTGAGCTCAAGAACGTTGTCCGACTCTCCGGTCATATACTCACCTTCCCGCGCTTCCTGCTCTTTTTTCTTCTTAGCCTTTGCTGATGTTTTGGTGGCTTTCGGGTGCTGCAGCGCGCGCAGGTGCTGCTCTTTGGGTTTACGTTTGAGCTTCACCTTTTGCTTTTGTGGTTTCGGGTCTCTGGTATGCAACCATTTCGCCGTCACGCCGGTGTAAGCCTCCCGGTCTGCAATGGCGAACTGATGGCGGTCGCCGTCGCCACGTTCGACAGTCATTTGGGGGATCGGCTTACCACTGGCCGTCATCGCACTACCGGCTTTCAGGAATAATAACTTCCCGGCTTTCACCGACACGGATGCACCGTTACGCTCAGCAAGGCGGGACAAAAACGCTGCGTCGGATTCCTGTGTCTGGTCGATATGGGGAATGGCGATAGCTTTCAGGGCGTCAGCAACACTGGCCGTCAGCTTATTACGCTGCGCGATGGCCTCCACAATCACCCCAAGCGTGGTGTCGTGCCATGACTGCTCGCGCCGCGAGTTCAGCGAGCCGCGAAAATCTGCACTACGTCCCCGGATGGTCAGCGTATCAGGCGCGCCCCGGTGCTCGATTTCATCAACCGTGAAACTCCCCTTGTTGACCAGTGCGGATCCCTGCCAGCCCAGCCACAGCGTCAGCGATGCCCCGCGCGGTGGCAGCTCGACCAGCCCGTCGGTATCATCGAGCGCAATATCGAGCTGGTCAGCCTCAAATCCGCGGTTGTCGGTCATGGTCAGGCCGATAAGCCGGTCGCTGAAATTCTGCGTGATATCCTCCCCGTCCAGCGTGAGCATATACGCGGGCGCGACTCGCGCCCCGGCCTGAATATTCATCCCTGTTATCATCCTGCCAGCCCTCCCGCCCATTCACTGGCAGACGTGACCAGATTATCCGCCTGCATTTTCAGGTCGCCATACATGGCCGCGAGCGACTCGTCGACACGTTTCATGGACAGAGTGAACTCGATTTTTCTCGCTGCGCCGTCGCTGAAAAGCTCGGTGTGGTTATGGGTCACTTTATCGATAACGTACATCCCGTGGATCATGCCGGTTCCGTCAATCAGCGGCCACGCACGCCCCTCATCGGCCATCAGCTCAATCGCCAGCAGCGACAGACGCCCGCCGGTGATTTCAGGGTAAAGCGTCCCCGACAGGGTGCGTGAGGTCTCACCCTCCCCCAGAAACTGATAAGCCGGTCGCTTGCCGATACGGTCATTGGATACCCACCGGTAGTCCTTCGAATACTGCATAGACTGATGCGGCAGGGTGCGCCGTTCAAACACAAAAAAGCCCAGCACCATTAACATTTTGCCCCCTCTCTCAGTCGAGTCTCATATTGGATCGCTGACGCGCACGCTTTTCACGGTCTAGTTTGTCGACGGCGTCGCGGAGCTGGCGGTCAAGGTCGCCACCCGGCGCACCCCCGCCCTGCAGTGTGATGTTGTATTCGCTTTTGCTCTGGTCGATATAGGAGCGACCTGCAGGCGCAGAAACCGGCTGGTACCCGCCATAACTCGCTGTCGCAGGAATATACGAGCCCGCCGGTGAAGCCTTATCCGCTTTGGCTGCAGTCTGGTCGAGGTCGGTCGATTCTTTTTTGATAACGCCGAGTTTCTCCAGCAGCCAGTCAACCTTGCCGCTCAGGCTATTAAACAGGTTGAGCGGCGTCATCAGCGCATCAGCCAGCGCCTGACCAAACGCCACGCCGACATTTTTGCAACTGTCGAGCGTGTCCTGCGTGGCTTTCACCGGTGCAAGCAGGTCTTTAAACCACTGGCAGACAACGCCCAGCTTTTCCGCAATGGCATCAAATACCGGTGCAAGCGGGGAAAACATCGCCCCCACCGGGGCAAAGGCGGCTTTCAGCCCCGCCACCACCCCCGAGAAAAATGCGCCAATCGGCTCCCAGTATTTACGAATAAGCAGCGCCCCGGCCACCACCGCCCCGGCAACCGCCAGCACCGGCAGACTGATTGCGCCAATAGCCGTGACAATCGCGCCGCCGACCGTACTGAAAACCACCCCGAGCACGCCAGCCGACGCAATGATGGCATTAATCCCCATCACCACCGGCCATGCGATAAGGCCAATCCCGCCCATCACACCAGTCAGCGCCAGCGCACCCCCGACCACCACGCCGAGGGTGGTCGCCAGCCCCTTATTTTTCTGGATCCAGCCGTCGAGTCTGAGCACATACTGCGTGGCCGTCTGCGTCAGCTTACGCAGTGAGCCCTCCTGCTGGTCAAACAGGTCGGTCCCGACCGCCTCATAGGCTGACTGAAATTCTTTGAAGTCGCCGCCGAGGTTATCCTGCATAACCTTAACCAGCTCCTCAGTCTTGCCGTCCGAGGCTTTAAACGCGGCGGTGAGCTTATCGAGCTTGCCGGTTGAGGCCGCCGTCATCAGCACGGCGGCCGCCGAGCTGGCTTCCTCCCCGAAAATGGTTTTCATGTATTCCGCGCGCTGACCCGTCCCGAGATTATTTTTCTCAAAACTGCGCTGCATTTCTTTCAGGATGGAAAATATCGGGCGGGTGTTGCCCTTGCTGTCGGAGGTTTTCACCCCGAGCTCTTTGATAGCATCGTAGGCTTTGCCGGTCGGTGCCTGCAGGCGACTCATGACGGCACGGCTTCCCGTTCCCGCCATCGAGCCGGTGATTCTGGAGTCGTGCAACGCCCCCACCATCGCGGCGGTTTCCTCGATACTTACCCCGGCATTTTTCGCCACCGGCGCGGCATAGGTCAGCGCATCGCTCATCCCGTCAAAGTCGGCGGCGGTTTTGTTCATCGTCATCGAGAGAACATCACCAATATGCGCGACCTTGTCGTTTGAAAGCTGAAACGCTGATTTCATCCCGGTCAGCAGCGCGGCGTTCTCTTCCATCGTGCGCCTGTTGGACAGCGCCATATTCAGCGTGACCGGCGTCGCCGCCTGAATCGCCGCCGCATCCCCGCCGCTTTTGGCGATAATAATCTGCGCCCCCGCCGCATCATCGGCAGAGGCCGCCGTATTGTCCCCGAGCTGGCGCGCCTGTTTGCGCAGCGCCTGCATTTCGGGTGACTGTTTGTCGACACCGAGCACCGCCTGCAGCTCTGAGTTCTTCTGCGCAAACTCATAGCCCGGCGTCAGCAGTTTAACCCCGGCCATCGTTCCCGCCGTCGCAATACCGACACCGGCAGCGCCCGCCGCCGCCGCGTTACCGGCCAGTGATTTACCGGCCTGATACCGTTCTTTCACCCGGCTTAACTTCGCCTGCTGTGCGCTGACTTTCGCCAGTGCCTCGCGCTGACGGTTAAGCTGCGCGGTGGTTTCAGCGATGCGGGATTTAAGCCCCCGCTCATCATTTGCCAGATTACGGGTATTAATCCCCACCGCACCGAGCTCGCGCTGCTGGCGCTTTATGGACTCCGTGAGGCTGTTGTATTTCGTCTGCAGCCCTTCGGCGGCACGCTTCGCGGATTCAAGCACCTGCGTCTGTGCACGCGTCGGGCGCTCCGTATTTTTAAACTGCGTGGCGAGTGCTTCGGCTTCCTGTTTCGCTTTATCAAGCGCGTGACCGGTCACGGCAAGCTGTGCGCTGGCTTTTCGGAATCCGTCGATACGGGATGCCTGCGCATTCAGCTCGCGCAGGCTTTTCTGTGAGGTGCGGATATCACCGGACAGGGATTTGCTGGCGTTCTGAATGGCTTTGAGCGGTCGGCTTGCCCGGTCGACGGCATTCAGCAGCACCTCGATTCTGACGTTATTGCTCATGATGGTTTCCGCTTCGTTGCAGCGCCTTGTCGCGCCATGTCAGGAGCTCGGTCACGCTCAGGGAATGTAACTCTGATGGCGGCCAGTGGAAAATCACCGCGATATCCGCCATCAGGTCATCGACCGACAGGTTTTTCGGAAAGGTCAGCGACCCGAAGCAGGCGACAAAAAACCGACCACCTTCCCGGCCAGCGAAATCAGATCAGACGCATCGAGACGCGTGACTTCGTGCTCGGTCAGGGCGGGATACGTCATGCGCGGCAGCACTTTAATCAGCGCATCAACGTCGGAATTCGCCAGCGAGGCCAGCGACACCCCGCGCAGGGTTCCGGCATTCGGTTTGGTCAGCGTGACCTGTTCAATTTTCTGCTCACCTCGCATCAGCGGGGTGTCAAAAATCACCACATTCGGATTGACGGTTTCAGTGTCAGTAACGGCAGTTTCATTGATATTTTTCATGGGTATTCTCATCAGGAAAAGTGACCGGCCAGCCTCACTGACCGGATAAGGGATTACAGGCCAATCGCCCTGCGGTGCTCCGCCAGACGGTCGACGCCGTCGACTTTCAGCACCATGTTAACGACGTCAATCTCGATGACTTCGCGGCCATCAATCGTGAGCTGGTAATAGGCGCACTCGGTCGACATTTTGGTCGTGCCGCTTTCGCCCTGCTTGTTCTCACCGCCGTCATACTCTTTGTGACGGCCACGCATCACCACCTCGACGGCAGAAATCGCGCCGGTGTCATCACGCTGGAAAGAGCCGGTAAAACGCAGCGGCACGCTGTCAGCCCCCGGCGAGGCATACTGCGCCCACAGCTCAACGTCAGGCAGACCGCCGAGTGTCCACTCCAGCGACAGCGCATCGTCATCGAGGCCGAGGTCAATCGACACCGCGCCCGGCATCCCGCCGCCGCGATATTTCTCCAGCTTACGGGTCAGCTTTGGCAGGGTGACAGACTCAACAACGCCCATGTAGCTGAGGCCATCGTTGAACATATTCAGATATTTAAGTTTGCGGGGTAACGCCATGCTCTGAGCTCCTTAGCTGTTGACCGAGTCCGACAGGTTCGCCAGATAGGTGTCGGTGATGCGCTGGCGCAGGGTCAGGTTCTCCAGCGGCGGGACGGGGGTGTAGTCATAATCGATATACAGCTTCCCGACTTTGAGGGTCGCAGTCTCGTTTGACTCCGGGTCATACCAGCAGGAGCCGTCAACGATATACCCGTTGTTTTTCAGCTCGCGGAATTTGGCATTGATGCCCGAAACGATGTCACGAATGAGGGTCGGGGTGATGGGCTTATCCATCGCCCACGCGTGCGCCTCCGCCATCGTGTCGGCCAGTACCTGCGCGGTGCGGGTGTAGTTCTCATACAGGAAAAGCGGGTCATCTGAGCAGGTGCGGTTTCCCCAAAACTTGAAACCGTCATTGCGGATAAGCGTCGTAACACCGGCTTTGTTAAGCAGATTGGCGTCGGTCGCGGGCTCCTGCAAATCCCACGACACCGAGGCGCTGACGCCGGTGACGCCATTCACGCCGACGTTTGACAGGGTTTTATGCCAGCCGACGGTCTGGTCAATTTTGGCACGCAGGCCGAGCGCGCGCGCCGTTGCCCAGGCTGTCGCAGTCTCATTCGCCGTGGTGTCCCATGCCAGAAAATCAGGGAAGATAACCATCAGCTCACGCTGGCTGAAATTCTCGCGGTAGTTGATGGCATCAGAAATGGTTTTACAGCCCCACGCACTGACATAGCCAAAGGCGCGCAGGCTCTGGCAGGTGGACGCGAGCGCCGTCGCCACTTCCTGTGAGTCCAGACCCGGCACGCCGAGAATGCGTGGCTTCACGCCAGTGACAGTCTGCGCCGCAAGCAGCGCTTTCAGGCCGGTGTATTTACCGTTTTCGTCAGTCGTGCCGATGATGTTGGAAATAGTTTGTTTCTTCCCGGCCTCCGGGTCATCCGGGTCTTCTGCACCTTCGGCCACGCGCACGGCCACAATGACCGGTTTGCACTGGTCAGCGATGGCCTGCAGGGATGTCGACAGCGTCCCCTTTTTGCCCGCCTTACCGATAGCGCTTTGCACGTTAGTAATGAGCACCGGCTCATTGAGGGGAAATGTCTTTTCGTCAGCATCGCTGGCCGTGCAGACCATGCCGATGATGGCCGTTGAGACGGTGGAAATGGTGCGCACGCCATCGTTAATCTCGATGACCTCTACGCCATGATGAAAATCACTCATCCGTTTAACTCCGTGGTTAAGGGTGAATGTATTTTCTGTTGTGTGGTGATGGCGGGCTATTTGTCAGGGTTGGATAAGGTCTGGCACAACCGGAGGCTGGAAAACGCGGGCAACCGCCCGCCTGAATTACACTGGTTATGCTGGCTGTTCCGGCCATGTGATATCGGGTGCGTCTTCGGGTTTTACCCTGTTGAGCATTACGCGATACTTTTTCCATGCGAGTAAAAGTGCGTTTTCATCTTCCGTTGCTTCGCCTAAATCAGCGGCATCCTGCAACGGGGCGATTTCAGTTGCAGCGGCAGCCAGTAATTCCGCTTTTTGTGCTTCCGCCTGTTTACACAATTCAACCGGTGAATACTGGCGAGGTTTAATTTCCCCCTCGCTGAATACCCACCCACCCGAAATCTCTACGTTCTGATTTTTCACAGTAATATCAACTTCAACGACACTAAAATCTCGCGGGTAAATACTTGAAACGTCCTTGCTGATACTGCGAATAATACCGGCCTCGTCATAGGCCACTTTCAGCGTATCGGGTGAGAAACTGGCCTGAGATTCATACCAGTCACGACCATCCTCAGAAATAAAAAATTCGGCGCTATGCTCTTTCATCAGAAACAGGCGGTATTCATCATCCGGCGTGTACATTTTCAGGTTTTTAAGATGCTGCATTCCATCCTCCACAATTTTAAGCGGTCACATTAATCCAGGTGCCGTTGATATCTTTTTGAACATACCGGACATACAGTCCACCAACGTTCGAGCTACCGCCGACCATCCATATTGCTGTCGCAAATGCGCTGTCATTGCCGGACCATCCGGCCCCGTCCCAAAACTTACGCTCCTGCGGGGCGCTGACTCGAATATTCCGCACGTAGCGCGCGTCAGACTCTGCTTTTGTGTAAGCCTGACCTGCAGGCGTGAAATTCCCTTTGGGTTGAAAGGTGGCGACAAGATAATCCCGCAACCAACGGTTGCCCCATATGGAGCCGTAAATGTTCCCGTCTGATGACATGCGTGCTGAGCCGTTACCCGCCTGCATTTCACCCGTGGCAATACAATTACCGTTAACTTTTAACGGCTTCATGCTTTCAATGAGGCTGCTGATAAACCGGAATACATGTGCGGAGTTCGCATAAACATTCAGGATCCCATCGCCTTCCTGCTTGAAGCCGGTATCGCTGTCGCCTAAAACAATGGAGTGGCCGCCGAGGCCGTTCGCCGTTCCAATTCCCAGCGCACCATTAATCGTGCCGCCGGTGATCGGGAGCGCACCAACATCACCTGCACCTGGCTTATTTTGCGTATTATATTCACGCGCCCAGGCCGTCCATCCCCCTGTGCTGTACTTACTTCGGGACCAGATTCGCGAGCTGTTGTAAGTACGATAAATCTGAGTCACTCCGGCGCTTCTCAGTACCATCAGGGACCCCGCATTATTCTCCGGGTAATTCAGCGCTGCACTGGTATTGGCGTTCATATCCTGGGCATACAGCCCCGGCGTCTGGTAATTGTCCAGATTCTGGTTTGCACCAATCCTCACGACCTGACCGTCAAAAATATCCTGCGAGGTGATGCTGATATCACCAGTAAGCGCCTTTCCGTTTACTTTTCGCCCGGACGGCACGCGGCCATTCGCATTATCATTCGCGGCTTTTACTGCCTTTGGGGTGGCGGCAAGCAAGTCAGACTCACTGTCGGTGGCGCTGCTGAGTTTAACAATACCTTTCTGCGCCGTGGTCGCATCCTGAGCCGTATATTTACCATTAGCAAGGTCATGAGCCGCCTTGACCGCTTTCGGCGTTGCTGCGAGCACCTCAGACGTGCTGTCGGTCGCGCTGCTGAGTTTAACGATACCTTTCTGCGCCGTGGTCGCGTCCTGAGCCGTATATTTACCACTGGCAAGGTCATACGCCGCCTTAACCGCTTTCGGCGTCGCTGCGAGGCTCTCAGACGTGCTGTCGGTTGCGCTACTGAGTTGCACAAAGCCTTTTTCTTTCAGCGTGCCGTCAGGATGATTGCGGGACCGCTCATGCTCTGTCAGTTTGTCGTCGACATAATCCTGCGTGGCCATCACCGTTGTCGCATCAATGGACAGCGCCACCGAGGCGATACTGCTGACAATAATCACCATGCGACAGGTCTGCGCACGCCCGGAACCCTCAGCCAGCTCGGGCTTGTAGCTCTCCGCCATATTGGCAACGGCAATCAGCGTGCCTGCGTCATCATACAGACCCAGCTCACGCATCCAGAAGCCGCCCACCTCGGGAGGAATGACCAGCTCAGCCACGATATAGTTTTTATTTTTGTTGTCCTGGCCGATTTTATTCAGCGCATGACGCCAGACTTCATTAATGAGTTTTACCTGACCGGCGTTCGGCTCCGACAGCACACCGCCGCCATCACCGACGGCCATCGCGGTAAGGTTCACTTTTTTACCACCCGGCATCGTGGCCGCCGCCAGTTTTGCAGCACCGGCAGTGGTGATAATTGTTTTAAATTTCGTGCTCATTATTCCTCACTCATCCGGGGTAAACCGTAATAATGTCGCCGTCATACACCACACCACCGACATACATATGACCGGGAATGTCCTGAATAATATTCAGACCAATCAGGTGACGGCTGGCAGGTTTCGCATCCGCAATCAGGCGCTCCATTTCAAAATACATTTCCTCAGAAATACCGCTTTCCAGCACACCGATATCAAGCCGGAATGTGCCGGGCGGGTCACTGGTCTCCCACCATTCCGTAACGTTGATGACATAACCGAGTGGCTCCACCACCCGACGAACAGCACCGATAGTGCCTTTGTGACAGTGAATAAAGTACGCATCACGGATGACCGCGCGCTTCGTTTCCTCCGGCCAGTTCTCATCCCAGCGGTCGACAGAAAACGCCCACGCCAGCCACGGCAGCAAATTTGCCGGGCAGGTGTCAGGGCTCCACAGACGACGCAGCGGGACGGGGGTGTTTTCGATATCCGCGCAGGCACGCGCCGCCGCCACCTCAAGCGGTGACGAGCCCACCGGCAGCAGACGGGTATCACTCATCCGAGCCCCCGATCACAATGCTGTAATCAGTGCAAAATGACGCCTGCGCACTACTGAGCACGAGGTCATCCACCGGCGCGGCCAGCTCCACACGCTGGACACCCTCGACATGCAGCGCGGCATAAATGGCAGACAGGCGAATGTCACGCCCGAGGCGGTGCTGCGCGTTGATATAGCCCTCCAGCTTTTTCACGGCAGCGGCGCGAATGGGTTCGCTTTCCGGACCGGGATAGAGATAAAGCGAGGCGGTTATCTGATAGTCAACAATGTCGGCTGACTGCACCATCACACGGTCTGCGACCGGCCTGACATCTTCGGCATTAAGCGCGTTACGTACCACGGCGAGCAGCTCATCAGAGGCGACGCCGTTGTTTTCACGCGACAGCACAGAAATCGTCACACAGGCGGGTGACGGGCTTGTTACTGAGATATCTGCGACCCGCCCGTCAGCGCTGCGGCCATGGAACTGATAAGCGCCAACAGACCCGGCCACGCTCATTCCTTCAAATGCCTGCTGAACGCGCAGACGGTAATCGGTATCCGACTCCATAACGGCAGGTGTGGGCGGCAGCGTGGTCTCAACTGCAGGCGTGATAACAAGACGCCCGACGCTGAAATTTGCGCCGATATTATCGAGGTCATTACCGGCGGCATACGCCAGCATGACCGCGCGCGCCGATTCATTCACGCGCTGACGCCAGATAACCTCCCGGTAAGCGTTCTCCTGCAGTAACTTAACAATCGGCTCCGATTCAAGCGTCAGCGCGCGCGCAACCGCCTCCTGTTGTTCCTCGGGATACAGTGAGACAAGCGTCGCTTTTCGTTCTGCCAGAATGGTTTCATAGTCCAGCTCATCCACCACATCAGGCGCAGCGAGCAGGCTCAGGTCAACAATAGCCATAGTGTTTAACTCAGTGGAATGGTGATAGAAAAAGGCTGGCCTGATGCTGACCGCGTGCCGGTGATATCGACATACATCGCGCCGCCATTCTCCCCGTGTTCAAAGGTGATGGTCGTCAGGCTGACGCGCGGCTCCCACTTCTGGATCGCGGAATAGCACGCGGCCATAATCTGCAGGCGCAGTGCCGGGGTCTGCGGCTGGTCAACAAGCGCCGACAGCAGCGAACCGTATTCACGACGCATCACACGCGAGCCCACCGGCGTGACCAGAATGTCGCGCACGCTCTGCCTGATATGCTCAACCTCAGAAATACTGAGCCCGGTATGACGGTTCATGCCCAGATAGCTCGTTGTCATTTTGTCCCCACCGTTCTGTCATCGCCCCGTTTCACGCCGCCGTGGTCATGGTCATCCACCTGCACACCGTTTGATTTAAACGTGCCGCCGCCGTGCTCGATGTTGCCGCTCATCTTCCCGCCCTTTTGCACCTCAAGCGTGGCCGTGGTCAGCTTGTTGGTGCAGACCACCTCGGGGGTATCGAGCGTGATACGGGTGGACGCTTTGACCAGTACCAGCGGCACAGTTGCGGTAATGGCGTCCGACGCGGTGACGTCAGCGGTTTTGATACCACTCACCGTGAGTGACCCGCTTTCGGGCTCGTACTCAATAACCGCTCCGTCAGGAAAGGAAACGTGAAAGGCATCAGGCGAGGCCGACGGCGCAGGATGGTCATCAGAAAAAATACCGGGCAGCACAAAGGCGGTATCAAGCTCGCCGCCAATGGCAAGAATAAGCACCTGCTCGCCAACCGAGGGAGCCCACCAGACACGCGAGCGACCGGCGCGGCAGGTCAGCCAGTTTAGCCAGGTGGTTTGCATGCCACCGGTCTGGACACGGCAGAGCCCCTCATCGGGATTGACTGCAGTCACAATGCCGGTGCGGATAAGGTTTCGGATCGCGCGGGCGATATCCTGAATGGAATTTAACGTATTCATGGGGAAAGGATGCCGCCTGATGAGGTCAGCGACAATTGAGCTGAGTTTTGTAGACTATGAAACAACAAACTATGGCTGAGGCGCCTAAATTCACTGTCGTCATAGTAAAATCGTTAAAAGTACAAGCTAACGGTTATTATCTCATTGAACACAAATGAAGATATTTTAAGGCCCTCTGCTTTTGATAAAAGAGAAAGCCTAGCAATATTAAAAATCAACTCTATCCACTAATAATTTCTCCTTATAACTGGGAAGATATACCGACCCATATCTTTCGAAGTCATCAAAATTAAAAACAAGATATTTATCTATAAAATTCTTAGTAAAGCCTCGCAAAAACTCAATGTTATTCTCAAGTTGCTCCTTCGAAAACCCCAACCTATTATTCAACTTTGATCTAAGTTTAAATATCCTATCAACAGGATTTGGATGTGAAGAATGAGCACCACTTCTTCTAGGATTTGTATAATCCAAAATCAAACCACTCACTTCAAAATACATCAACGCTAAAAAAGCAGCATTAGATATATCTTCCTTATACTTAGAATCCCCCTTAATATGTTTAATGGAATGCCAATCTGCATCATACTCAAGTTTATGGGAGTACTTATAATGCTGAATTACCTGCGTCCCTTCATAGGCATTTAATACATTTGAAAGGTTCTCACTAAACAACCGAGACTCATTTAAATGTCCAAGAAGATGATGAGCATATTCATGTCCAAGAATGAATTGATACTGCAAATCAGTTAATGACTGCAAAAAAGTCTCAATATGCTCAGGCAGATCACCTCGTGGGTCCAAATCAAAATCATACGACTCATACCCCGCCATAATCCTTTGAGCAATTAGAAACGCACTAAATACATCCTTTGGTTTTACACCGAAATCTTCACCATAAAAAAACAAATTCATAAAATATAAAAAGTTCTCAAGAGGTTCTGATATCGCTATTACATTTCCAAGGTTGGTTTTCATGCATATTGCATTTACATTATCTAAATATGCACTTCCAGCAGGAATGCCAGCCAATTTTCTTTGATTACCTTTAGATAAGGCCCTGAGGTAAGTATTCTCTCTAGCTTTGTTTTTATAATATCCATCTAAAGACCAATCCTTTTTATTCCCTCTTCGTTTTCTAAATACTCTAACCAACCTTGGATTATCGACTATTGCCTCTGCTCTAATCTGAAGAAGATAATCACTCAGAACCTTAGGTTTTTTTATTTTTACTATATCATCTCTATTACAAAAAGGAGCATAGAATGAAGCATCATTACTCAACCCTTCATAATCAGATTTATTAACAATTCCTGTCAAATGAAACAAGCCAGCATCAGTTTCTATTAACACACCATGACTAGCAGGCTTAGCATTTGGGACTCTCGCCAAAACACCTTCAAAAAATTTTTGTTCTTCAGACATAAAACACCCGCATTATTTGAACATTGAATGCATTTTAAAGATCAACACTCAACACTCAACACTCATCTTTAGCAACGAACGACATTTAAAACATCCATATTATATAAATTCATTCTTAGCTCATCAGAACACCCCCAACTCTAAATCATTAAAAAAAAACAGAATAAACATTACACGTAACTCTCAACCATTTCAAGCTAATGAAACTGGCTCATCGTGGATATTAATACTAGGCAGTTACCACTTCTAAAACCGAACATACCGAGCATCCTCGTCTTTATGCAAAAATTAACACCGTTCTATCAGTTATTGGACACGTCCGACTAGAGCATTACTTCTGAGAAGCTCAATTATCAATTCCTTAACCATTTCTTTATCTTCAAAACTTAAACCGAGTAATTGACGTTCTGGATACTGCACGTCCTGAGCATGAGAGTTAGGCCGGTCTTTGAGTCCGAGCTGATGAATCTGCGCAATACGTTGCACTCTGTCGGTAAACTCCACCACAGCAGAATCATTGCGGTCACTGGCTTTCATGTAGCGATTGGTGCGTAACTTCTGAAACATCGCCCGTTTTATTCGCCCTTTTTTAGCCCTGAGCGGCTGTCGTTTTCGAGCCTGATAGGGCGAGCCATCAGGTGCTTTTTGCTGTTTGATACGTTGCTGTTGGGATCTGCGCAGTTGCTTTGCTATTTCAGCGGCCAGCTTACGCCGACCAGCCGGTGATATTGCCGAAATCAGCCCCGCTAGTTTATCGTCAAAAGGCGTTAATTCACTCATCCCATTTACTCACCAGCTCACCATTGATATAGAGCTCGGTCGGACGGGTGACAGGTTCCGGCAGGGGTGGCTCCGGGGCATAGCTGACGTGTAATGCGCCGTTTTCCTCCCGGACAAGAGTGCGCTCCGTCAGTTGCAGGCTGATACTGATATCAACATTATCCCCGTCATTTAAATCCATCTGGAATCGATAGCCCTTCTTGCGCCCCTCATCGAGCGTGCAGATATCCGGCTGGTTATCTCGCAGCCACGCCGCCACCGGCACAAAAATCAGGTCGGGGTCGCCGACAAAGTCACACACGATCACATTCAGCGTGTATTTCTTTTCATGGGACAGCGAAGCCGCGAGACGCGCATCGATATTCCCCTCATCGGCAAAGATACGCATCATCTCGGGGTTATTCATGAGCTGTGGGACGGCGTCATTCAGCGCTTTGCGCAGGCTTTTCATTTTCTGCATCGATTTTATCCTGACAGTCTTTGATGGTTTCGACCTTAATCGCACAGGCGGTGAGCGCGTGCTCCAGCCTGCGAATATCGGCACTCAGATCACCGTTATTGACGGGGTCGCTTCCCGGCATCGGGCAGAGGCTCACCTTCGGACAGGCGTTGTAAACAATGGGCGGCGGAGGCGCAGCCTGTTCGGATGTGCAACCGGCGCACAGCATCAGGCAACTTATCGCTGTACCAGCGGCGTAACGTCTCGTTTTCATTCATCAGCCTCGTTATGGTTTCTTCCCGCCTTGCCGCCTGCTCACCGGCAACGGCCAGCTCATCACCGAGCCTGACCTGCGCATCCTCATTCGCCCTTGCGATTCGCTGCGATACGGCAAGCTGATTTTTCAGCATGCCAATCGTCGTCTTTTGCGCACTGGCGACGCGATTCGCCTCCTCAAATGACCGTGATAAGTTCTCATTTTCATGTCGCAGCCACAGCAACCCGGCCAGCGCAGCAACCAGAAGGATCACAATGAATCTGGACACATCCCCTCCCCCTCGATGCGCTGACGGTAAGCAGTGCGCACAACGTTAAGCACCAGAACACAAATCAGATACAGCAGCGCTGTAAACACCCATCCCGCGCCGACCAGACAGGAAAAAACGCCAGCAAAAATAAGCAGCGACCAGAAGCGGCGCAGCGGGGAAGGTTTACGATAAAACACAAAACGGAAAATCTTCATCACCGCATCATTCAACGGGATACCCTTTTGCCGGTTTCCCTGCCAGTGTTCATAGGCAGCCACACCGGCGAGGCTGGCAGCAATGCAGACCAGACAGCCAAACAGCGCCCATACGGCAACGAAATTGACCGCCACGCCCTGCGGGTTCGTCAGTCCCATAAACAGCATCAGTGTCAGCAGGAAATCAAAAATCAGTGAGGTAATGTGTTGTTTCATTGAGTCACTCCTTTCATGCAATACGCCAGCTCCCGCGCGCGGCGGTTCTCCAGCCCTTTATTTTTTGTGCCGTTGACATACACCCAGCGGGTGAGCTGGTCGCACGCCTGCCACCACTGGTGACGCTTGATAAACGAGACCAGCGTCGACCGACAGGCCGCACCGGTTCCGACGTTAAACGCAAAACTGACCAGCGAGTCATAGACGCGCGGTGGCATATCCACCGGCACACAGACCGCGAGCCGTTGCTCGACGTTAAGCACATCGGCAACGAGATTCTCCGCCGCGCGCTGTTCGGTAATATCCCCTTTCGGGACCACCCCGGCAGTGTGGCCGATGCCTGACGTCCACACTCCCGCGCTGCACTGGTAAGGTGTCAGGCGACATCCTTCGAGGTCGGCAATCAGTGCCAGCCCTTCGGGCGAGGTGTTAAGCAGACGAAAGTCAGGCATCAGCGCGGCCAGCGCCAGCACGGCGGCCACACTGCAGCGTTTAATGATTGAGCTCACGGGCAGCCCCCTTATCGGGTCCGAGTGAGGTCAGGTAGCGATACGTTTTGCGCTTAAACCAGTAATTCGTCAGCGCGGTAAAAATGGCGCAGGCACTCCCCACATAGAGCGCCAGCTTTTCGGGGGACATCGCCCCGAAATACGCCAGCCCCACAGCCAGCCAGTAAGCGATAAACGTCGTGATTTTTTCCACACTCAGTCCCATAAATTCACCGTTTCGGTTTTCGGGGCGCTGTCGGTTTCGGGCAGTTCGATTGCCGTGCCGTGCGCCAGAATAACGCCCAGTTCTGACAGCCCCGGATTCGCCTGCAGCACCGTTTCAACGACGCCCTCAGTGCGCCCGTAATAGCGGGCGCAAATCGCATCGAGGGTGTCACCCTGCATCGCCCTGACCTTCATCAGATTTGGCCGACAATACAGCGCGGCTTGTCCTGAATACGCGCCACAGACCAGCGCATATCCCGCCACAGTTCATCGATAACCGCCTCAGTGCTTTCCGCTTTGCGGTCGCCTTTTGCCGTCGCATCGATGCCGCGATAACGCTCAAACAGTGTGGCGCTGGTCATGGCGCAGACGGCGCGGAAATAGTGGAAACAGCGCACGCTTTCGCCATCGATATCATCGGCAGGCACATCAGCCAGCGTGTCATGCCCTGCGGCCATCTGCTCAACCCGCCACAGAGCAAGCTCCGCATTGGTTTCAGCCATACCGGCTTTAATCGCATCATTCAGGCGCAGCGCGGAAACGGTCTGCTCCAGACGCATCAGCTCGCGCACACGCTTCGGATCCACATCAGGGAAAAAGAAGGTGTTTTTTATTACCGGCTCGCTCACGCCCGGTGGTGGTATCACCACGCCCGGCACATCCTGCGGCTCTTTTTTGGCTCAATAATCACTGTCGTCATGACAACCTCGGGTAATGGGTGGGCGGTGGACGCCGGTCGCAGTCAGGGCAATCAATACCCGCATTGACCGGCGTGCCGCCCGGCTCGGGGAGCGCTCTGTTAACCTGCGGCTTTTGCCGCTTTCGGGGGACGCCCGCGCCGTGCCGCCGGTTTGGCGGCAGGTTTGCGCGTGCGCGGTTTATTCTGTTTTGGTGCGGGTTCTGCTTTGGGTTTCAGCGCGCGCTCGAGCTGTTCAATATCTTTTTTCACACCGATAGCCCGCTCCAGCTGGATCGCACGCTGCAGGTGCGCCAGCGCGTCGGTCAGACGGCCAGCCTCACGCAGCACGTAGCCGGTAATTTTGTGCAGCTTCGCGCGCACGACATCCGGCATGTCTGCCCGTTCGGTCAGTGCGATAGTGTCGAACAGGAGTTGCAGCCCGACAGGCTGTTTCGCATCGAGCAGGCGCTGCGCTGACAGAGCGACTTCTTCGGCCAGTAAATACGGCGTGGTGCGGCGGTGGCCGCCGGTCGGCATGGTCAGACCATAGGTCATTGCATAGCGGGCAATCTCCAGCGCACCGGCGATGTCATCCGCATCGAGGCGCCACAGCATGACGGTCATGACAATGTCATCCTGCGCCCCTTTTCCGGCGCTGAGGACACCCGACACCCACGGCAGATAGAACGGCAGCAGCTCACGCTTTTTGTCTGCCTTGCGTTCATTGGAGCGGATTTGTTTTAACGTGCGACAGTCTGCGGCCAGCTTGACGAGCATCTGCTCATAGGCAGTTGCATTGCGCAGCGGAGCAGCAGCCCGCCGCGCAGTCTCAGAGGCCGAGACCCGCATCATGTGACGCGCTGCGGGACTCGTCATGGCTTATTCCCCGCTTTCCGGTGCGGCAGGTGCAGTGAAGTCACCGAGGTTGATGTTTTCAATCAGGCAACCAGCGGCATAAGCCTCGACCACATAGTCAATATTCATTGACTCGTAGTTTTCGACACGGTCCTTTTTCGGCTCCTCGATGATGGCGCGGCGGTGCGCATCATCCATGAAGTAAATCGACAGGTTATCGAGACGTGTCACCATCAGGGCATTCGCCGGGAAGTACGGCACGCGCACAGCAGGCAGGTTGCCGATACGCTTCTGGCTGATGATGATGTCAGCGGCCAGCGTTTCGCTGTTTTCCTGCGCCTTGTTAACCAGCGGGAAATATTTATCTGCCATCAGCTTACGGCCAGTGATAACGACAAGTTCCGGGTCATCCTGATAAATCTCATCAATCAGGTTGGTGGTCGAATCCATCACCAGCGCATCAAGGTTTTCATAGTCACCGTCTTTACCCACGCGGATCACATCAGAAATGACCTTGCCGTCATCATCGGTGACGTTGGACATCACGCGCGCGGCAGCTTCATTGCGGTATTTCTGCAGCCAGCCCACCGCGACATCCTGCAGCATCGGGTTCGTTTTGCGGTTGGAGGTCTCCGCACGGGTGATACCGTTGAAACCTGCCATGATGAAATCGAGCGACTGACGCTTGATAATCGCGTCACGGATACGAGTCTGAAAGTCCTGGAAACGCGCCCACAGGTCGAGCTGTTTGTAACGAATATGGAAGTCAAAGTTGATTTGTGCGCATTCGTATTTGTTGGATTCGAGCGCAGTGAAATCAGCGGTCTTACGCTCGTCATCGGCGGCGGTGTCCGTGGTGCTCGCAATAGTGCCGTTGACGCCAACCCCGACCTTTTCGCCTTTCAGCTCGTCGACCGGCACGATATTGATTTTGGTCAGAAACGCGGATGACGCCTGCAGGGTGGTCATCAGGGTCTGCGTCACGGACGGCTCAACGGTGAATTTTTTCGCCACATCGTCGGTATCGACGCCGTTCAGCTCCGCCACGCGGGACAGGTAAGCATTAAATTTAAAGCGGGTATCTTTACGCATTGTTATTCCTGTTTTTCTAAAAAGGGGCATCAGGCCGGGCGACACACACCCGGCAGGTCTGTCAGCAGTTGGTCAGCAGCTCGTCACCCGTCCCGCCTTTCGATTTCTCGCGGCGTGGCTGGCGATAGCTTTCGGTGTTATCGAGGGAGCTTTTCAGGGCGTTAAGCGCCTGCGCGCTCTGCGTGGTCTGGCTGGTCACGTCCTGCTTTAGCTGTGCAAAGGCGGTTTCCAGCTCAGTGACGCGCGTTTCGGTGGCGGTCAGGTTGGTCTGTACCTGCTCAGAGACGGCGGTTACCGCTTCATGAACATCAGCCAGACGGGCGTCATCACTGACCTGTTTGCGGCTGAAAATCGATTTGACCTTGTCGGTCAGGCTGTTGAGCACAGTGTCGGGGACGTCTTCAAATTCCAGCTCTGCAAGCGTGGCAACGGAAAACAGATCGTCAGGATGGGCTTTTTTACCGGCGAGCGGGTTTTGCGTGGCGCGGCTGCAGAATTCGAGGTATTCGGTGCCAAGGCTTGCCGGGTCGTCGGTGACGGCCAGACCGACGAGATAGCACTTGCCGCTGTTGGCGAAGTTCGGGCGAATCTCCATCGAGGTGTAAACCTTCTGCCCGGCTTTCACCATGCTGACCAGCTCGTCGAGCGGCGCGATTTTGCCAAACAGCGCTTTTTTGCCGTTCAGTGCCGAGTCATCGCTGATGACTTCCGCTTTGACTTCGGTCACGTCACCATAACGTTTGAGCACGCTGTCAGGCAGAATGCCACGCAGGTGTTCGAGGTTGATGCGACAGCCATAGACGCGCGGGTCGAAGGTGTCCGCCATGTCCTGAATATCTTCGCCGTTAATCACGCGGCCATCGCAGGTGTCACCCTCGACGCCGATGCGAAACCATTTAGAAACTTTCTTTGCCATTGTTCAGGTGTCCTGATGTTGGTTTTTTCGGTTCGGGTTTAGTTTCCCGACTCCGCCACGCATCAGCCACCGCTTGCGGACGTGTCCCCCCTGACACAACAGGGGGTTAGCGATAATGCCCCGCTATTTCCTTAGCCTTGCCCCGTAATCACTGACACGAGGCAACCATGACCATTTCTACTGACCTCTCTCTTTTGCACGACCCGCGACGACAGGCGCGCCTGTTGTTCTGGCAGGGGTTTTCCGTGCCACAAATCGCCGACACGCTGCAGGTCAAACGCCCGACCGTGCAGAGCTGGAAACAGCGTGACGGCTGGGAAGAAACCGCCCCGCTTAACCGCGTGGAATCCACACTCGAGGCGCGCCTGATTCAGCTTTATGCAAAGCCTGACCTCACGCCGCACGACTTCAAAGTCGCTGACTTTCTGTCACGCCAGATGGAACGGCTCGCGCGTGTCAGCCGCTACGGCCAGACGGGAAACGAGGCGGATTTAAATCCCAACATTTCCAGCCGCAACAAGGGCGATCGCCGCAAGCCAAAACGTAACTTTTTCAGCGAGGAGGCCATCGAAAAGCTCGAAGAGATTTTCTTCGATCAGTCCTTTGAGTATCAGCTCAACTGGCACAAGGCCGGTATCGCGCACCGTATTCGCCACATCCTCAAATCGCGCCAGATTGGTGCCACATTTTACTTTGCCCGCGAGTCATTGCTGCGCGCCCTGAAAACCGGGCAAAACCAGATATTTTTGTCAGCCAGTAAGACGCAGGCTTACGTGTTCCGAAAGTACATCATCGCCTTTGCCCGCATGGTCGACGTCGACCTGTCAGGCGACCCGATTGTCATCGGCAACAACGGCGCAGAGCTGATTTTTCTCGGGACCAATTCCAACACGGCGCAGAGTCATAACGGCGACCTGTATGTCGATGAAATCTTCTGGATCCCCAACTTTCAGAAACTGCGCAAAGTCGCCTCGGGGATGGCGTCACAGTCACACCTGCGCACCACCTACTTTTCAACGCCCTCGACGCTGGCACATGGCGCGTATCCGTTCTGGTCAGGTGAGCTGTTCAACCGGGGACGCAGCAGCGCCGCCGAGCGTGTCGACATCGATATTAGTCCTAAGGCGCTGGCCGGGGGCGTGCTGTGCCCGGACGGCCAGTGGCGACAGATTGTCACCATCGAGGACGCGCTCGCCGGGGGATGCACGCTGTTTAATCTGGATCAGCTGAAACAGGAAAACAGCGCCGACGATTTCCGCAACCTCTTCATGTGTGAGTTTGTCGACGACAAGGCATCGGTATTCCCGTTCGAGGAGCTGCAGCGCTGCATGGTCGATGCGATGGAAGAGTGGGAGGACTTCGAGCCGTTTTCCGACCGTCCGTTTAACTGGCGTCCGGTGTGGATTGGCTATGACCCATCACACACCGGCGACAGCGCAGGCTGTGCGGTACTGGCTCCGCCACTGGTTGCCGGTGGCAAGTTCCGCATCCTTGAGCGTCACCAGTGGAAAGGGATGGATTTTGCGACACAGGCCGAGGCCATCCGCGAGCTGACCGATAAATACTGCGTCGAGTATATCGGCATCGATGCGACCGGCATCGGCCAGGGTGTTTACCAGCTCGTGCGCTCGTTCTTCCCTGCAGCGCGCGCCATTCGTTACACGCCGGAAATGAAAACCGCGATGGTGCTGAAAGCGAAAGACACCATCAGACGCGGGTGTCTGGAATACGACGCCGGGGCAACTGACATCACACAGTCATTTATGGCTATCCGTAAAACCATGACCAGCAGCGGGCGCAGCTCCACCTATGAGGCCAGCCGCAGCGAAGAGGCCAGCCACGCGGATATCGCATGGGCCACCATGCACGCCCTGTTAAACGAGCCACTTTCCGCTGGTAGCGGCATGCATTCAACGTCAATTCTGGATATTAACTGACATGAAAAAACATCAGAAGAAACCCACCACAACAACCGCCAGCACACCGCAAAAAATGGAGGCGTTCACCTTTGGCGAGCCCTCCGCCGTTCTGGATCGCCGCGATATCCTCGATTATGTCGAGTGCATCAATAACGGGAAATGGTACGAGCCGCCGGTCAACTTCTCGGGGCTGGCAAAAAGCCTGCGCGCCGCCGTGCATCACAGCTCGCCGATTTACGTGAAACGAAATATTCTGACGAGCACCTACATCCCGCACCTGCTGCTGTCGCGTCAGGATTTCAGCCGCCTCGTGCTGGATTATCTGGTCTTTGCCAACGGCTATCTTGAGAAGCGCATGAGCGTTACCGGCCAGCTTTTAAAACTGGAAACATCACCGGCAAAATATACCCGTCGGGGTGTCGAGGATGGCGTTTACTGGTACATATCAAGCTTTAACAACCCGCACCAGTTCGCACCCGGCTCGGTGTTTCACCTGCTGGAGCCTGATATCAATCAGGAGCTTTACGGCATGCCGGAATACCTGAGCGCACTCAATTCGGCCTGGCTGAATGAATCCGCCACCCTGTTTCGTCGCAAGTATTACCAGAATGGCGCGCATGCGGGTTACATCATGTACGTCACCGACGCAGCACAAAGCAGCACAGATGTCGAGTCACTGCGTTCTGCAATGCGTGATTCAAAGGGACTCGGGAATTTTAAAAATCTATTTTTCTACGCACCCAACGGGAAACCGGATGGCATCAAGATTGTGCCGCTGAGTGAAGTCGCTACGAAAGATGACTTTTTCAATATCAAAAAGGTGAGCGCCGCTGACCTGCTCGATGCACACCGCGTACCGTTCCAGCTCATGGGCGGCAAGCCGGAAAATATTGGCTCAATGGGGGATGTTGAGAAGGTGGCGCGGGTGTTTGTGCGTAACGAACTAACCCCGCTGCAGGAACGCTTTAAAGAGATTAACGACTGGCTCGGGATGGAGGTGATCCGCTTTAAAGATTACAGCCTCGAATCAGAATAACCCCGCAAAAAATGCCGCCTCCGGGCGGCTCATCCCTGACAACCTCAAACACACCACACTCCACACAATCCCACCGACACATCATCGCAGACCTGCAAAGCATCAGGGCCGTCACGACGCTCACAGATGCATTAAATTAAATGCTGTCACCGCCTCTGGCGCGCAGTGCTATCCCCGCCTCGCCTGCCCGCTTAATAGGTCGGTTTTAATGCAGTTGCATTAACCGCCAACCCTGCATGGCACCAGCCAGAGTGGGCAAGCCCATGACAATCAAAGTTTTAAGATTGCTAATGCATATTAACGCCTATTAATGCATTTAAAGACTTATTAATATAACGGGACAACCACACCTCATGCGAGGTGAATAAAGTCATTAAATGATACTCGGGAGAGAAGGACAAAATGTCGCAACCGTATGATTTAACACAGCTTGACTCAAACTCTTTTGAACATCTAGTCAATTTTTTAGCTTTGAAGGTTTTAGGGAATGGGGTAACGGGTTTCGCATCCGGCGCCGATGGTGGTAAAGATGGCTTTCTTTGTGGCAGAGCCCCATATCCAACATCAGTGGATAATTGGGAAGGTATTTGGTACATACAATCAAAATTTCACAAGCCACATTTAACCGCTGATAGCCAAAAATGGTTAATTGGGCAAGTAAAAAAAGAAATTGAGCAGTTTAAATTGAGTTCAAAGCGGTCCATCCCAGACAACTGGATAATAGCGACGAATATAGAACCTTCAGGAGCACCTAGAACTGGGTGTTATGATCAAATTATTGAAATAGCTCATAAGCATTTCCCTGATATGAAAGTTGATATTTGGGGTGGTAGAAAAATATTAGATTACTTGACTGAGAATCCATCGGTCGCAATTGAATATGGCCATTTTTTAACTCCAGGCCATATTATTAGTGAGTTATACAAAAAACTACAATCACCTAACAATCAAATCAAAGATTTGATAGAACACCTTATAATCAATCAATTTAAAGAACTTAGTTACACAAAGCTGGAACAGGCAGGCTCTGGAAGCGATCAGCGACCCAAAATCTATGAGTTATTCAAAGATCTTCCGATGATAACTTCAGACGAAAGCGAACCTCATTTTATAATGAACTGTTTAGTATCCTCTGCCAGCAATGTACAAAAATTATCCACTTGGCATCATTTTGGAGAGGGTTGGCGTATTTGGTCAAATAACCCTTTGAGAGCAAGAGTGCATCTACTAAAAGGAGGCCCGGGCCAAGGCAAATCTACAGCTGGTCAATATTTCGCACAGATACAAAAAGCTTTCTTTATTTTATCGACAAATGGCCCTGTAGTTACCCCACTGAATAAAGAAATAGCTATTGAATTAAAAAATGCAGCAATAAATCAAGGTTACTGGCCCACCGTTCCGCGCATCCCATTACTTGTTGAGCTAAAAGATTTTGCTGCGTGGTATATTAAAAAATCGGAGCATGAACCGAGAGGAGTTGTTGCATATATATGTGAGAAAATTAAAACAAAAATTAAAACATCACATGATATAACTGCTAATGTTTTTTGCGAAGCTCTTAAGGAATCAATGTGGTTTGTTAACTTTGATGGTTTAGATGAAGTTCCTAACGATTTAAAAGATAATATTGCCAATGAAGTAATAGAATTTACCAATGAATTAATACCTAAATTAAATGCTGATGTATTAGTACTATGTACGACTAGACCACAAGGATATTCTGGACAATTTGAAGATCTCGACTCATCCGTTGAAACTTTGCTCCCACTCCCAAGAGACATTGCATTAAATTGTGCCTCTGCTGTCGTGAAGTATAATAGAAGCGACGAAGATGCTGAACCACTTATCGAGATTTTAAATTCTGCCATGAATACAGAACAAGTGAGGGAACTAATGATTACCCCCTTACAATCTCATATAATGGCTGTTGTTGTTCGTGAAGGTGGTCGCCCACCTGAGAAACGCTGGGAGTTATTTAACAACTTTTATTCCGTGATGAAAAAAAGGGAAAGTTTAAAAAACTCACCTGATACTAAAATATCTGAGTTGTTAAGAGAAAAAGATCAACTTTTAAAAGCAATACATGACCGCCTTGGAATTAGCCTTCATGTCAGAGCGGAAAATAGTGATGGAGCAGTTGCAGCACTTGACAAATCAGAATTTCAGATATTAGCCGAACAAACTTCATCTCTTCTTCTTGATGGAAATATTGAAGATGTTGTGCAAACTCTTATGGAAGCCACAATCGAGCGACTAGTCTTTGTTAATACTCCAGAAAGTAGTAATTCTGTAAGATTTGACATACGGCAACTGCAGGAATTCTTTGCCGCAGAATTTATTTATTCTGCTGTCGATGACATTGAATTCAGAAGAAGATTTAACATTATTTGTGGTGATTCTCACTGGCGTGAAGTTGTACATTTCTTGTTAAGCGCATTAGTTCACCATAAGAGGCTTAGCGTTCTTGCCATAGCAGTCAGTTTGATACTACAGCTTGATGATGATAGTGAAAATCATTACATCAGGGCATTTAACAAAAGAATGGGAATAGGATCGTTACTTACCTTACGCCTACTTGAAGAAGGTATTTTTGAACAAGACAAAGGCATTAGACAACATTTCAATAAGACTTTAACACCATTATGGAATAGTATTGAACACAGCACATTACGACAGTTAACTGCATTAAATAAAGCACAATCATTAAATTGGTTAATAAATAACATGGTGGATGCCTTCATCGAATTAGATTTTAGCGAACATATATCCACAGGATATTTACTTTCAATAATGCTCGATAGCACACACCCCCGAATTAATGAAGTTAAAATTAGATTTCAACAAGCCCCAGAATTTTATCTAAAAGCAACGTTAATATTACAAACTGGAAGCTACAGAAGACCACAAAAAAAATGTCAACCATGGTTTATAAATTTTTTAATAAAAACCTTGTTTTCTGAAAACACTAAAAGCTTCCCTCTATTACTGGAGATATATTTTTACTTCATAAATATCGACACTTCAACTATGGTCCCTTTAGAGGACTTAGATATAACAGACGAGCAACGCAACATCATGAACGCAATTTTCTTTGCCAATAAAGAATCTACATCCCATGATAAAAAAGCGGCTAAGGAATATTCTTTTTTATCTGTAGTACCATATACTCATAACTGGAATACAAAGGATAATGAATTAATACCAAATTTTGAAATAAGCGACACACCGTACTCATCACCTATAAATCTTTTCATTTTTGCAGTTAAATTCTGTCGCTTCAGCAATGCAATTAACTTCAGAAACTTAATTAATTCAATTGTGGAGAATAAATATTTCACAGATGCAATTCCGTCCTATTTAAGAGCCTTAATCCCCATACAGTTCGATAGTTCAACTTTCGATGATCATATGAGAGACTTACAAAACTTAAATGATGAAGAGATGGAATCATATCTTGCCAATATTACCTCCGGAGTAAAAATAATAAATCCCGAAATTGAAATGACCACTGTAAACATGATTCCATACAGTAATGAATCATGGATAGAACTTTGCAACGATTTCCCTGACTTAGCACTTCGAGTACTAACGGAGAGTTATTGGGAAAATCAAGAATTGTTAAAATTGCAATCATCCTATGATATTGAATTTTACAAACCAATATTAAATATTGCCATCTCAAACACAGATCTTTTCAGTAAATATTTTTCGGGATGGGCCGCCGTATTTAGAACATTCCCAGAGCATGAAAAAATCATTCGACAAAAATTGCTTTCTTGCGACATAAAATATGGCGATGATCACTTTCGAGTTTCAGGGAAAAATATCTTCTTCAATATAGATATTGTTACGGAAAAGAAATTTGTTATAGTTTTAGCACACACATTGTTGCAATCCAATATTTATAATATGTACTCCAGAGTTTCACGCTCCAGAGTAATAAGAGATGACTTCAATGAAGAATTCATCAATAAATACGGCCTTGATAATGACTCTTTAATATCTTTTGCTAAGAGCACCCTTGAGGATGATATTTTTAGATCAGCATGTCTATCCCTTATAATATCCCAAAAAAACATCTATGGCGTGAGTATTACACAAGCCTTCTTTGATGAAGGTTTAGACATCATTTTCTTCGAGATTTTTAACGAAGATAGTAAGAAAATGTTAAGTTCGGCTGCTTATCAACTACTCTTAAGTGTAACCAGTTATGATATAAAACTCATGGAGTTTATTGGCCGACTTTCTTTACTCATTAAAGATGATATAGAGGAAAGACTTATGATCCAAAATATATATCTACGTTGGCGTGAGCGTTCTTCAGCACCAGTACTCAAAAGCAATGATTTTGAGCACTGGTTAAACTATACCTACTAAATACGTTAACATTTGCATGGGAGCCAATATATAAAGTGGCTCCCTCATTTAAAATGATATCAGCGACAAAAAAATTACAACCATCTATATTTTTTTCATCTCTATATTTTCAATATCCATTTTTGTTAAAACACTTCTCTGAATATATCCCAAACAATTCTAAATTTAAATTTCCACATATTTAAAGGCTAAATCACAATCTTGGATTCATACCGCACCTCATTGTCCACAAAACCCTCAGAAGTAGTTTTCTGTTTAAACATATGAACTGGTGCTTTATGTTTTCCCCTTTCCCTCCCACAGTTATTGACAGGACTCCGAGGCGCGGCAATGCCGCTTTTTAAAGTCAAAGGCTCAACGGCCAACAGCTTTGGAACGATGCGCCATTCGGCTGTACGGGTAACATGTACCAGCTCAGAGCCCAAGTGCGGAGCGTAGATGCCCACGACTCTCTCTATATCCTCTTCGTAGGCGTTAACCTCGTCAGTCACGTTACGAGCCACACGGACGGTCTGACTATCACGTGGTACGTTCGCCCCACCCTGCGCAGCGATATAAAGGTCAAACTCACCCTCGTCAGCTGCGGCTCTTGTAGCCTCGACACGCTCATCAAATTCATCAGCAATGCTTACGCCATGAGGTAATTTGCGCAGCTCACGATATGCACCCATCGTTGGCAATCCAATAGATTTAAATTGCGGGATACGCCACGTTGACGCCCATGCGGTTACTGCTGCTGCAGTATCAGTGAGAGGTTTACCGGTATCGTGATCGACTTGCCCATCAAGTGCATACCCGTCGATATTCTTCGCAATGTATTTTGCGATGTAACCGGCTGCACCACCTTGATTGAGGTGCTTAGCTTCAAAACGCTGTGCTGCTGCACCCTTTTCGTCGCCATCTTCCCTTAAGGCATAGCGTCGCATGATTTCAGTAATATGCTTACGTTGCTCTGGTTTGCAAAAAAGCATCATGTGCCAGTGCGGTGTTCCGTCATGATGCGGCTCTACAACGCGCATACCATAGACCTGCAAATCATTATCTTTAAAGGCTGTACGCATTAGGCTCCAGATACGGCATAAATACCGCTGACCATCCTTCGGCGTAAAAGCGGTGTCATTCCATCCGTGATTAAGTTGCACCGTCTTTTTATCGCCCTTTCCGACCTGACGTGTAGGGTGATACTTCGATGGCGTGGTGATAGTGATAAACATACCGACGTCACCCTGCCCAGCCGCATAGCGTTCAATACCTGCGATTGTGTTCATCAGTTCCATACGACGGATTTCAGGGTTTGAAATACTTCCCATGACTTTGCTGATGAGATCGATACGCTCACCGGTAACTTTGTTTTCCAGCTCGCACGATTTGAGGTATTCGAGATTAGCCAAGCGGCGAGAATGCACGTCGCGGATCGCCGTTCTGCTGGCGTATGGGGAGCGGTCTTTATTCACCTCACCGGCAGCAATCAGCAATGCTTCATGCCAGCGCATACGCTGAGCCTTAAACTGGTTAATCCACCACTCATCATTAATCAAACGAGATATAGCGGAAAATGCCTGGCGGATCGTGATTTGCCCTTTGCAGTATTTTTTCCAGAACATCGGGGTAATGTTGAATGCGCGAGCTGCACCAGCAACGTGGCCGTACAAATGCGCCTGAGCCTCATCAGTAAATAGAGTCTCTTTACCGCCGTGAGTGTCAGCCCAAGCGTCGCTAAGTTCCTCATAAGCAACATAGAGCTGCGAAGCGATACGGGCTGCAAATTTTTTGAGAGCCTTGTCACTCATACCTGCTAAACGCGAATAGCTTTCGCGCTCACTCAGGAAAAGTAGCGATGCCGTCTCGTTCATTCCGTTTAGCTGATTGACCCGCTCAAGACGCGGCCCCACCCTTTTCTCGACAGTGTTCTTGAGGAAATAGAAACCATGAAGGGGGCTTTTATTACGACGAATGAAATCATAACGCGAGTTAAACAGCGTTTTTAAGACATAAGGCAGACGATTAACTTTACCTAAAACACCTTGCACCTGACGGAATTCGCCACGTGTAAGGGGTCTGTCACGGCCAATTGCAGAACGTGGAGCATTCCAGGGATAAGCACCGACGAATGTATCATCGGTGTGCTTCGAGAAAGGAGGTGGTGGCGAAGGGGCAGTACGCCCCCGAGGTTCAGCGGCCATTCGAATTGAAGGCGTCAAGACATTGCTTCGCTACGCGCTCAATCTGAGTTTCAAGCGCCGAGAAAGAGATAGCATCTCCCGTTAAAAGGTCATGCAAAGCAAGGCCTGAAACGAGCTTAGGGATAGTTGGGTAGTAACCCACAACATCCAGCCATTCCTTACCTTCGTTTTTCCCGGAGGTAGCGATTTTCTTTTCCTGCAAAATAAATTGATAGCGGTCGCTGGTAATAACGTACTGGTTATTTATATCGATACGGATACTCATTATTACTTCCTTCTAAAGTGAATAACCCTCTCAACCGAAAATTGAGTTGTGCAATTTTTCTGATTCTTGACCTAACAACTCGATAATCTCGGTGCGGTTAAGTTCTGACTTACTGATGTGCGCGATAAGCCCGTCAAATTGAGAAGAGAAACTGGTCGCTGTGTCGCGCTGTGCTTCACTTACTGCCTGCTCCAGAAGTGCCGAAAACGCGCCCCGCTGCGCTGTTTTTTGTTTTTGCATTTGCCTATCTCCAGACAAAAGGAGTCCCCACGCGGTAAGGCGTGTAATAAATCGAATCCAGATTAATTAATGTAAATACTGCTCAGGTTTTACCGAGGTTAAAATGGTCGGTGCGTACTCAAAAAGGCTAAACAGCTCTCGCAAGGCACGGAAAAGTTTGTCCCGCCAATAGCAGTCGTCCTCGTTCAATCGCCAGTGCGGCATACTGAATTCTTGATCTGTGAGCCCCGCATGACGAAAAAGAGAACGCCTTTGGCTAACAGTAAGACGGCTAATGAAAGTCGCCCTAGCAGAGCCATGCTGACGAAACCGACAAAATGCGAATCTCAGTTCATCCAGCGCACAGACAAGGCGCTCGCGATCTGCTTCGTCCATTTCTTCTAAGCGCATGACAGAGTGACGCTGTTTTAATTGAGCATGAAAACAAACTGTCAGTCGTTCGCGCTCCATCATTTGATTGTAAAAATCACAGGTGTCTTGCCAACGTGGCTGAGCCAGGTACTTACCAACCAGCCCTCGAAGTGCCGCTGGCTGTTTCTGGATCACATCAAGAGTCATAACGGTCATAACCATATCCCTCTTTTTCTGACCAAACGGAAAAGCGTCTCAATAATGCCAGGCTTACGAGTGCGGATGATGATGCCTTTACGTCCCTTACCATGAGTAATCTTGAACGTCATAGGGCGCGGGCTTTCATTACGCAGTAATTGAGCGATACAGCGAGGCTCTTTCATTAAACCTCCCTCCTTATGCCCGTCCACCCAAACCAAGCCACATCAGCCAACCTTCACGAATTTCTTTCGGGCGACTTTCATAGGCAAGTCTCATCCCATTATTCCAAGCTGGTAGGTAAACCCAGTATTCTCCTGCCCGACCTGATGTCGATTGCGGATCTGTCATTTCAACTACCGGTAATTTCCCTTTTTCAATCATTCCTCTTACTGCTGCAGGGGTCTTACCAATAAGCTTGGCAAACTCTTGATAGGGGACGGCATCACTACTACTGACAATTTGTTTACTCATCTGTTAACCTTTCATCTAGATCTAACCAATGGGTTTCAATGTTCTCTAATGTGCCTTAATGAAACTTAGAAAAACTTGAAACATAGTAGAAGATGTCGTGATTATTAGAGGATCTCGATAACATGTCAACAGCAATCAGTGTAAAGCTGGCTCTCATACGTGAGTCAGAGAGGCTAAACAGAAAGCAATTCTCTGAAATTACTGGAGTTCCTTATAGCTCATTAACCTATTATGAAAGCGGTAGAACGATCCCCCCGACGGACGTCGCCATGAAAATTCTTCAACATCCTCGTTTCAGCAAATACACCCTTTGGTTTATGACTGAACAAATATCACCAGAAGCTGGGCAGATTGCACCGGCTCTCGCGCACTTTGGGCAGCAGACAACAACATCTCCCCACTCCGACCAGAAAACTGGCTAACCATTTACGGCGCTTATTTGTGTAGTAAATGCACGAAGAGTATTTGTTATTTAAATCAGGAAATTGAAGTAAGCAGTAACATCATCGGGAGGCTTTATGTCTATTAAAAAGCTCGATGATGGTCGATACGAAGTGGACATCAGACCTGCAGGGCGCAACGGAAAGCGCATCCGCAGGAAATTTGACAAGAAAAGTGAGGCTGTAGCTTTTGAGAAACACACTCAATACAACCATCACGATAAAGAATGGCTGGCTAAACCGACAGATAAGCGGCATCTGTCTGAATTAACAAAAGTCTGGTGGGATCTAAAAGGCAAGCATGAAGAACACGGAAAATCCAATTTGGGTAAGATTAAAATCTTTACCCGGCTCACTGATGACCCTTGCGCGTTCCAGATAACCAAAGCGCTTATTAGCCAGTACAGCATGACTCGCAGAGGGCAAGGCATAAAACCGGCCAGTATTAACCGCGACCTTACCTGCATGAGTGGTATGTTTACTGCGCTAATTGATGCGGAGTTGTTCTTTGGTGAACATCCTTTCAGAGGGATGAAAAAGCTCAAGGAGCAGAAACCAGAAACCGGCTATCTGACGCAGGAAGAAATAACATTGTTGCTTGCCAATCTTGACGGGGACAACAAGAAAATCGCGATTCTCTGTTTAAGTACCGGCGCTCGATGGGGTGAAGCTGCGAAACTGAAAGCTGAGAACGTAATACAGAATCGGGTTACGTTCGTTAAAACAAAGACGAACAAACCGCGTACTGTCCCTATCTCTGAGGAAGTAGCTGTAATGATTGCGGGTAAGGGTTATCTGTTCCCTGATGCCTCATACCCGAAGTTCAGGCGAACAATGAAAGATGTAAAACCAGATCTACCGGACGGGCAAGCAACTCACGCATTGCGTCACAGTTTTGCTACCCACTTTATGATTAACGGCGGGAGTATCATCACCTTGCAGAGAATACTGGGACATTCACGGATAGAGCAGACAATGGTCTATGCGCACTTTGCCCCGGAGTATCTTCAGGATGCTGTTTCACTCAATCCGCTACGTGGTGGTGTTGACTCCCAGAGTGTCCACACTGTGTCCACAGTAGGGTAGTTTATTATGGCTTTCAGTGGTCTTGCGTGCCGCGCGAACCCGCATTGCACCGCTGAAAGCCCATGTTACCTACCCTGAAAAACGCCCTTACGCAGGCTTATTTTTTGCCTGCCGTTTACCCCCCTATTCAAATCACGACTTTCAGGCGAAAAAAAACCGGGCATTACGCCCGGTTCATTAGGTGATTAGATATTAATGTGCTGCTTCTGGCTTGTGCTTTTGCGCACTCTGGAAACCATAAGTCAGCTCATTTTTCTCTTTATCCAGCGCAACGGTCACCTGACCGCCATCCACAAGCGAGCCGAACAGCAGTTCGTTAGCCAATGGTTTTTTCAGGTTATCCTGGACAACGCGCGTCATCGGGCGTGCGCCCATTGCGCGGTCATAGCCCTTCTCAGCCAGCCAGTCGCGGGCTTCCTGACTCACTTCCAGAGAGACACCTTTTTGATCCAACTGAACCTGAAGTTCGACGATAAACTTATCAACAACCTGATGAATCACCTCAGTAGAGAGATGATCGAACCAGATAATGTTGTCGAGACGGTTACGGAATTCCGGCGTAAACACTTTTTTGATTTCGCCCATCGCATCAGTACTGTTGTCCTGATGAATCAGCCCAATCGATTTACGCTCGGTTTCACGCACGCCGGCGTTGGTGGTCATGACCAGCACCACGTTGCGGAAATCCGCTTTACGCCCGTTATTGTCGGTCAGCGTACCGTTATCCATCACCTGCAGCAGCAGGTTAAAGACGTCCGGATGCGCTTTTTCGATTTCATCCAGCAGCAGTACCGCATGCGGATGCTTAATGACAGCATCCGTCAGCAAACCGCCCTGGTCGAAACCGACATATCCCGGAGGCGCACCAATCAGGCGGCTGACGGTGTGACGTTCCATATACTCGGACATATCAAACCGCAGCAGCTCAATACCCAGCGCTTTGGACAACTGCACCGTGACTTCGGTCTTACCTACACCAGTCGGTCCGGCAAACAGGAACGAACCGACAGGTTTATGCTCGTGTCCCAGACCAGCACGGCTCATTTTGATCGCTTCAGTCAGCGCCTCAATGGCTTTATCCTGTCCGAATACCAGCATTTTCAGACGGTTGCCCAGGTTTTTCAGCGTATCGCGATCGCTCTGCGAAACGCTCTTCTCCGGGATCCGCGCAATGCGGGCTACGACGGACTCGATATCCGCCACGTTGACGGTTTTCTTGCGCTTGCTGACCGGCATCAGACGCGCCCGCGCGCCCGCCTCATCGATCACGTCAATCGCTTTGTCCGGCAGATGACGATCGTTAATGTATTTCACCGCCAGTTCGACCGCTGCACGCACCGCTTTGGCGGTGTAGCGAACATCATGGTGCGCTTCGTATTTCGGCTTCAGACCGTTGATGATCTGCACGGTCTCTTCTACCGACGGCTCAGTGATATCGATTTTCTGGAAACGGCGTGCTAGCGCGCGGTCCTTTTCAAAGATATTGCTGAATTCCTGATAGGTTGTGGAGCCTATTACACGGATTTTACCGCTGGAGAGCAACGGTTTGATCAGGTTAGCCGCATCCACCTGGCCGCCCGATGCCGCACCCGCGCCGATAATGGTGTGGATCTCATCGATAAACAGAATGCTGTTAGTATCCTGTTCCAGTTGTTTCAGCAGCGCCTTAAAGCGTTTTTCAAAATCGCCACGGTATTTGGTACCCGCCAGCAGCGAGCCGATATCCAGAGAGTAAAGGGTACAATCAGCCATCACTTCCGGCACGTCGCCCTGGACAATACGCCACGCGAGGCCTTCCGCAATAGCGGTTTTACCGACGCCAGACTCACCCACCAGCAGCGGGTTGTTTTTTCGACGACGGCACAGTACCTGAATGGCGCGTTCCAGCTCTTTGTCCCGGCCAATGAGCGGATCAATTCCGCCCACACGGGCAAGCTGGTTAAGGTTAGTCGTGAAGTTCTCCATACGGTCCTCCCCGCCAGCTTGCTCTTCGTTATTCGGCTGATTACCAGAGTCAGAGGACTGACTTGGTTCGTCTTTGCGCGTGCCATGAGAAATAAAATTCACCACATCAAGGCGGCTCACTTCATGCTTACGCAGCAGATAAGCCGCCTGAGATTCCTGCTCGCTGAAGATGGCGACCAGCACATTAGCACCGGTAACTTCATTGCGCCCGGAGGACTGAACATGAAAGACCGCGCGTTGCAACACACGCTGAAAACTCAACGTGGGCTGCGTGTCGCGCTCTTCTTCACTGGCAGGCAATACGGGTGTGGTTTGTTCAATGAAGGCTTCGAGTTCCTGACGCAGCGCCACCAGATCCACAGAACACGCTTCCAGCGCTTCGCGGGCCGATGGGTTACTGAGCAATGCCAGTAGCAAGTGCTCGACGGTCATAAACTCATGTCGGTGCTCGCGCGCTCTGGCGAAAGCCATGTTTAAACTGAGCTCCAGTTCTTGATTGAGCATAGGCACCTCCCCCAATATTTATGCCTGCATTTAGGCTTTTTCTAGCGTACACAGCAACGGATGCTCGTTCTCCCTCGCATACTTGTTCACCATCGCAACTTTGGTTTCAGCCACTTCGGCAGTGAATACGCCGCAAATCGCTTTACCTTGATAGTGAACGGCAAGCATCAGTTGCGTTGCACGTTCTACATCATAAGAAAAGAATTTTTGTAACACGTCAATAACAAACTCCATCGGAGTGTAATCATCATTGACTAATATCACTTTATACATAGATGGCGGTTTTAGCGCGTCGCGCAATTTATCTTCCGCCAGCAGATCGAAATCCAGCCAGTCGTTAGTCTTACCCATTGTCAGTCGTCATCTTCAGTTACGGTTTCCGGCAGAAAATCTTGCCGCTGACAAGCAGCCTATGCGCACAATCAATCTACCTCAAGTATTAGATAACTATCATCTATTAGTGCCATCCGCGACATCTGTCACATAACCGACAATAGCGTTAACTGCTTCAAATTTTGATGCATTTTTACCCTATTCCGTCAGCCTGGCGCTTGACGCCTCGCCTGATTTCTCTAAATTGTAGTTTCGAGAGTTGGCGAGGTTTTGAACAGCCCCCACTCCGCCACCGGTTCATTCCATCTTACTTATATAAGATTTACGAAGGATGTCGAAGCATGGAAACGGGTACTGTTAAGTGGTTCAACAACGCCAAAGGGTTTGGTTTCATCTGCCCCGAAGGCGGCGGCGAAGATATTTTCGCCCATTACTCCACCATTCAGATGGATGGTTACAGAACGCTAAAAGCCGGACAGTCTGTCCAGTTTGATGTCCACCAGGGGCCAAAAGGCAATCATGCCAGTGTCATCGTGCCTGTCATTGAAGCAGAAGCTGTCGCATAGCTCTTCTGTTTCATTGTGTACATCCCGCAGTCAAAATGCCAGCCTTTGCGGCTGGCATTTTTATCTCGATAGTATTATTCCCGCGCCAGAGCATCTACCGGATCCAGCCGCGCCGCATTTCGCGCCGGTAGCCAGCCAAACAAAATCCCGGTCGCAGTCGAACACAGAAACGCCGTCAATAAGGCTACGGGTGAGAAACCTATTTCCCAGCCAGGCAGGAATAGCTGAAGCGTAAAGGCGATCAGCATCGACAAGCTAATGCCCAACGCGCCGCCAACCAGACACACCAGCACCGCTTCAATTAAGAACTGCTGCAGTACGTCACTGGCGCGGGCGCCAACCGCCATACGAATGCCAATCTCGCGCGTTCGTTCGGTTACCGAAACCAGCATAATATTCATCACACCAATTCCACCGACCACCAGCGAAATCACGGCCACCAGCGTCAGGAAGAGTTGTAATGTACGTGTGGTCTTTTCGGCGGTTTTCAAGACACCGTCCATATTCCAGGTAAAGAAATCCTTCTTACCGTGGCGTAACGTCAGTAGTCGGGTGAGCTGCTGCTCGGCCTGGGCACTATCAAAACCGTCTTTCACCCGCACGGTGATCGAGTTCAGCCACGACTGCCCCATAATTCGCCCGGACATGGTGCTGTAAGGCAGCCAGACCCGTAGGATCTTGCTACTGCCAAACATCGACTGTTTCTCTTCTGCAACACCAATTACCGTGGCAGGCATATTCCCCACCAGCACGACTTCGCCGACAACTTTCGCTTTGTTGGGGAACAATTGACGACGGGTATTGCTGTCGAGCACCACCACCTGAGCGCGACCCGCCAGTTGTTCAGCGTTAAAAGTGCTCCCTTCGCTAAACGTCATGCCATAGACGTTGAAATAGTCGCCGCTAACGCCATTAGCACTGGCTGCCACGTCGATATTGCCATAGCGTAGCCGCAGGTTTTTCGACACCGCAGGCGTCACCGAACTGACCCAGGGCTGCTTCTGTAACGCCGTTAAATCGTCATACTTCAGCGCCTGTTGATATTGTGGGTCGTCGTCGCCGAAATCTTTGCCAGGATAGATATCGATGGTATTGGTGCCAATAGCGCGAATATCTGCCAGTACCAGCTGTTTAGCCGCATCGCCTACCACCACAATCGACACCACCGAAGCAATACCGATGATGATCCCAAGCATGGTCAGTAGCGTTCGCATTTTATTCGCAGCCATTGCCAGCCAGGCCATAGTGAGCGCTTCGCGAAAACCGCTGACAAACTGCCCCCAGCCGGACGCCGTTTTCACCGTCGGCTCCGCGATATCGCGCCCGGTAGAGGGTTTGTGCGACGGCGGATTGCGCACAATCTCGCCGTCACGAATTTCAATGACGCGTTCGGCCTGTGCGGCGACCTGGCTGTCGTGAGTGACGATAATCACCGTATGCCCGCGATCGCGCAACTGATGCAAAATCGCCATCACCTCTTCGCCTGAATGGCTGTCCAGCGCGCCGGTGGGTTCGTCGGCGAGGATAACCTGTCCCCCGTTCATCAGCGCACGCGCAATACTGACCCGCTGCTGCTGACCACCGGAAAGCTGGGAAGGCTGATAGTCAACTCTGTCGCCCAGACCCAGTCGCTGCAGGAGTTCTTGCGCACGGGCCAGGCGCTGCTTACGTTCGGTGCCAGCGTAGACTGCAGGCACCTCAACGTTTTGCGCGGCGGTTAAATGCGACAACAAATGATAACGCTGGAAGATAAAACCGAAATGTTCGCGACGCAGCTGGGCTAACGCATCGCTATCCAGCGTGGAGACATCGCGCCCGGCAACCCGATACGTACCGCTGGTGGGTTTGTCCAGACAGCCGAGAATATTCATCAGCGTCGATTTACCCGAGCCAGACGCCCCGACAATCGCTACCATTTCCCCGGCCTGAATGCTCAAGGATACGTCCTTCAATACCTCGACCTGACCTTCGCCTGACGGATAGCTGCGGCGGATATTGCTCAGTTCAAGCAATGCCGTCATTTTGGCGCTCCAGCGTTGCCCTCACCGGTGATGACTTCATCCCCCTCTTCCAGCCCTTTAACGATCTCCACATCGGTGTCATTACGCGCGCCGATAACCACTTCGCGTTCACGGGTTTCGCCGTTACGCAGCAGCCTGACGTTATAACGATTGTTGCCAATAGGATCGCCCAGCGCCGACAGCGGGATCGTCAGGACATTTTTCACATCCGTGAGCTGGATATGGACCTGCGCGGTCATATCCAGACGCAGGATCCCTTTCGGGTTGGGAACTTCGAAGCGAGCATAGTAGAAAATTGCATCATTCACTTTCTCTGGCGTCGGAAGAACATCTTTGAGCTTACCTTCGTAGCGCGTCTGAGGATCGCCCAGTACGGTAAACCAGGCCTTTTGCCCGGGATGCAGGTGAATCACATCCGCCTCGGAAACCTGCGCTTTCACCAGCATGGTGCTCATATCTGCCAATGTCAGAATGTTAGGCGCCTGCTGGGCAGCAATAACGGTTTGCCCCTGAAGGGTAGTAATTTGCGTGACTTCGCCTGCCATTGGCGCAACGATGCGGGTGTAATCAAGGTTGGTTTTTGCCGTATCGAGAGAGGCCTGATTACGCTTAATTTGCGCATCAATTGTGCCGATTTGCGCCTGTTTGACTGCCATCTGAGTAGCCGCCGTGTCGAGATCCTGCTGCGAGACAGCCTGGGTTTTCGCCAGCTGTTGCTGACGGGAAAGCGTTACCCGCGCCAGCTTCCACTCTGCTTCAGCCTGTAAACGCTGAGCGCGTAATTCCATCAGCGTCGCTTCAACCTCTTTAATCTGGTTTTGCGCTTGTTCAGGATCGATAACGCCAAGCAGTTGATCTTTTTTTACTTTGTCGCCAATCGCGACCGACAGCGTTTTTAATTGCCCGCTTACCTGCGCCCCGACGTCAACTTTACGCAACGCATCCAGTTTGCCGGTTGCCAGTACGCTTTGCTGCAGATCGCCCGGACGAACAATTAACGTTTGATACTGAGGTAAAGGCGCATTAAGCGTTCGCCAAAGTGCAATTATCGCCACAATAATGATGATGGCGAAGAGAAAATAGCGCTTTTTGATTTTTCCCTTGAGCTTCATAAATGTCCCAATTTCCCCCAATACGTCCACCAGAGTGGAGTGGTAAACATCAACGTTAAATAAATAGCCGTTGAAAAACGCAAGAATAACAGAGTTATTGATGAATGGTTAAGATCCGCTGTGTTGAAATTAGTACCAGAGTATCAATCGGATTTAAATTATGAGTCAACTAACTGAAAGCACTTTTCTTTCCACTAAACCCATTACCAGCTTTGGCCTTTTTTACGGCCTGAGCAGCGGTCATATACGACCCGCACATTGCTGGGATAAACGGAGCTTTCGTCGTAAGTTTATCTGGCGCTCACTGTTGATACCCCGTCTGACTCAGGAATGGATGAGTGAACTCGCCCAATGGCCGGACCTTGAAAGCCTGCTCTCCCGCCAACCCCGGCTGCCGGTGCGTATGCACCGTCCTTACCTCGCGGCAAATTTCACTCGTAAAATGCGTTTAGACTCGGTGCGTTTTCATTACCATGTTATCCGCCACGCATTCTTACCCGCAGAGTTTAACGCCTTATTAACCAATGACGGTTTACAGCTGGCGCAAATTGAAGGCAAAGATGGCGATATATTTACCGTAACCATGATGATGTTCCCGGTACTGGATAAAGAGGGAGAAAGTACCATTCAGGTGCAAAATGGCGACGGGGACGTGCTGACCAAAATGACGTTTACGTTCTGCGAATATAATGGGAAAAGTACATTATTCATTGGCGGCGTACAGGGCAATTCGCAACTTCCACATGAAGCAATACAAAAAGCGACGAAGTCCTGCCACGGTATTTTCCCAAAACGTATAATTATGGAAGCCATTTGCCGTTTAGCAGAACAGTTGAATATCGAAAAGGTCATGGCGGTCAGCAATGAACAGCATATCTTTCGCAGCCCGCGTTACCACGATAAAAATAAGGTGATACTTTCCGACTACAACGCATTTTGGGAGTCGGTTGGCGGTGAGTGCGACAGTCACGGCTATTACCATATCCCACGCACAATGGCGCGAAAAAGCGAAGCGGACATTGCCAGCAAAAAACGCGCGGAATACCGCCGTCGCTACCAGTTACTGGACAGCATCCACTCGCAGCTGTCGTCGATGTTTCGCAACTAATCCGCTCTGCCGCGTGCCAACCACAGCACGCGGGAAAACATTTTTCGCAGCAGCGTTGGCACCGCGTCAACGCCGCGCCGCCCGGCCTCCATCGCCACCTCAATGGCTAAATCTGGTTTTGACGACCGGTGAATCGCCTTCGAGATAATTTTGCGCATATTCATGGGCACGTTTTCGGGGATTTGCGCCACCCTGTGAAAAACGTCAGCGAACCCCTGGCGATACATAAAGTGTTCCATGTCCAGCGCGGGAAGCATGGTTAAATGATCGCGCTCTTCTTCTCTGTCGTTATTCAACAAACTCCGCACCGTAGCGGCATACTTTTTCCCGGCTTCATCACCATCAACCAGCACATGCCACTCGATACCCATCCGGCGGGCGAACTTAACCAGCGGCTTAAGGCCGGACTGGGCAAATTCAATGACTTTGATACCTTCCGCATCAAAGTGGTGCCCACACTGGCGGGCCAGTTCGTTAATGACCCAGGTTTCCGTTTCGCCTTCCACCAGCAGCCAACAGCGGGCAAACAACGACGATGCACGGTTAAAACGAATATGAAAGGCAATACGCCGACCATCTTCTGCGCTGATCCCACCTGGCCCAAGCCGCCAGGCGGCGACGCGGGAAGACTCACGCACCAGGCGGACAACGTGTTCCACGGGGGTGAGGGACAGTAACTCACCTGAGTTGGTGGTCGCCACCCGTTGCAGTGGAAGCAAATTCAGCAGGTGCCAGGCAACCGACAGCATAATCGGATGTAAACGCGTTTCAGGATCTTCTACCAACAGTAACGGCCGGGCGTCTTTATCCAGCCTCAGCGTACCTTTGGCCTGTAACAGCGTCGAAAACAATCCCAACAAGATCACGCGGTGCGTGCGTCCGCCCGGTCTATCAATCATACGGTTGATAATATCCAGATAGCGCCAGCTACGTTGTTCGTTATTGGAACGTCGACGCATCAGACGATAGCGGGACTGACTGGAACCCTGCTCAGAAAAATAGTGTTCCAATAGCTGTACCATGGCCGATAACCCCTGACGTATCTGCCCATCTGTCAGGTTTTGCGGTCGGGTAGCCAGTTCACGTGCCAGAAAATCCAGTTGCCGCGCGGTCACTTCGACATCCGCCGAATCCGGCACCGTACCGTTACGGATCCGTCGCATAAAACGCGCGTCGCGCAGGCGCAGTACTGGCATCAAACGCACGAGGTGCCGCGCCTGATCGTTAATGTCGTCGAGGGGAAGCTGATGGCCCTCGCCATCCAGAAAACTGCGTAACGTCAGAACGCTACCGTCGTCCGCACATTCACCTTCCAGCCGATAGAAAATGCGGTGATAGCCATCCTGACACAGCGTCCAGCTGGCTTCCAGAGGACGATACCTGCGCACGCGGTGGCGACCTGGTTGAGACTCACGAAACGTCAGGATGATATGCAGATGATGTTCCCGGCCTTGTATATCACCCGGCGGGAACCAGAAATCTTCGCGGTCAAAGTGGTACAAATCAGTTTCCGGCGACAGCAACAGGGTTAAAGCATCCAGCAGACTGGACTTACCCCACGCGTTCTCCCCAATCAGCACGTTGCTTTGCTCCAGCATCAACGACAGACGGTTAATACCACGAAATCCAACAATCTCAACGCGTTCGAGAATCATATAGCCTCCGGAAATGCTAACTTTTTCCTTCAAGTTATCAGGAGTATAACGGCAAGCGGGCGCTCAGGACACCCGATATGATCAGGAGGTTAGTCGCAGAAATCAAAAAATATAAGAATATTCTTCTTATGTTTTCCCCGGAATATTATTTCAGAACTCAATCATCGCCGTTTTGCTAATTGAACTATGCTTCATTCATCCAATATTCAAAAAGGAATCACAACATATTGCCTTAAATCAAATTTTTTCATCAATTTAACTGGCGAAGGGATGATGTTTTTTTCTAAAATACCGGCTCTTTCATCATCGTCCCTTTTAGCGATGAATTACCGGGTAAGGAACACGAACCCGGAACTTTTAATTGAGGTGGTTATGTTCAGGAAATTAGCAGCCGAATTCTTCGGTACGTTTTGGCTCGTCTTTGGTGGGTGCGGTAGCGCAGTTCTGGCCGCAGCATTCCCGGAGTTGGGTATTGGATTTGCCGGTGTCGCGCTGGCGTTTGGTTTGACCGTATTAACCATGGCATTCGCCGTAGGTCATATTTCCGGCGGACACTTTAACCCGGCGGTGACCTTCGGTTTATGGGCGGGCGGTCGCTTCCCGGCAAAAGACGTTATTGGTTATGTTATCGCTCAGGTTGTGGGCGGTATTGTTGCAGCAGCGGCACTGTATCTTATTGCCAGCGGTAAAGCTGGTTTTGACGCAACTGCCAGTGGTTTTGCCTCGAACGGCTTTGGTGAACATTCACCTGGCGGCTATTCAATGCTGTCTGCCGTCGTAATTGAAATTATTTTGACCGCTGGTTTCTTATTAGTGATCCACGGTGCGACCGATAAACATGCTCCGGCGGGTTTTGCACCTATTGCGATTGGTCTGGCGTTAACCCTGATCCACTTGATCAGTATTCCGGTTACCAACACCTCCGTTAACCCGGCACGTAGTACCGCCGTAGCCATCTTCCAGGGCGGCTGGGCATTACAGCAATTGTGGTTCTTCTGGGTTATGCCGATTATCGGTGGGGTCCTCGGCGGTCTTATTTACCGCACTCTGCTGGAAAAACGCGATTAATCGATAACAAAAAAGGCCTGGCGCAAGTCAGGTCTTTTTTTCCCCGCTATATTTCCTTTTATTTGCAACTTTACTCCCTTCTTTGCATTGAGTAGTGTGTGCTGGCGCATTTCGTCTTACTCTCAGCAAGGATCTGGTTTTCATGTTTTCAGGGCTGTTAATCATTCTGGTTCCCCTTATTGTGGGCTACCTTATTCCGCTTCGGCACAGGGCTGCATTAAAACTCATCAATCGCCTGTTGAGCTGGATCGTCTACCTTATTCTCTTTTTTATGGGTATCAGCCTGGCGTTTCTGGATAATCTCGCCAGCAACCTGTTAGCCATTCTTCATTATTCTGCGGTCAGCGTGACGGTCATTTTGCTGTGTAATATCGCGGCGCTGTTCTGGCTGGAGCGTTCGCTTCCCTGGCGACATAACCACAAGCAAGAAAAGCTACCCTCGCGAATTGCGATGGCGCTTGAGTCGCTCCAGCTTTGTGGCGTCGTCGTCGTGGGTTTTCTGCTCGGCCTCACCGGTCTTCCTATTCTGCAACACGCCACCGAAGCCAGCGAATATACGTTAATCTTTTTACTGTTCCTGGTCGGGATTCAACTGCGCAACAGCGGTATGACCTTAAAGCAAATTGTGCTGAATCGCCGGGGGATGATTGTTGCGGTGGTCGTCGTCGCCAGTTCGATGCTGGCGGGGGTTATCAATGCGTTGATCCTCGGCCTGCCGCTGAAAACCGCGCTGGCGATGGCATCAGGTTTTGGCTGGTATTCCCTGTCCGGTATTCTGTTAACCGAATCCTTCGGGCCAGTGATTGGTAGCGCCGCCTTCTTTAATGACCTGGCCCGCGAGCTGATTGCCATTATGTTGATTCCTGGAATGGTGAGCCGCAGCCGCTCAACCGCGCTGGGGCTATGTGGCGCGACATCAATGGATTTCACCTTACCGGTGCTACAACGCAGCGGCGGTCTGGAGATGGTTCCGGCAGCCATCGTCCACGGCTTTATTCTGAGTCTGTTAGTGCCTTTGCTGATGGCGTTTTTCTCCGCCTGACGCCAGGCCAAATACCTCTCTGGCGGTAGTCATCTACCGCTAAAATTGCGCTAAATCAATCTCCCTGCAAGTTGTAGCAGAAATCCCTTTTATCCCTTCGCGCACAGGCATAACCTTAAACATGTATATTAAATATAACTTTAAAAGGTGTGACCATGTTTTGTGTGCAATGTGAACAAACCATCCGTACTCCGGCAGGAAACGGCTGCTCTTACGCGCAGGGTATGTGCGGTAAAACGGCTGAAACCTCCGATTTGCAGGATCTGCTGATTGCTTCCCTACAAGGTCTGTCTGCATGGGCTGTTAAGGCACGTGAATACGGCATCATCGACCATGAGGTTGATAACTTTGCGCCGCGTGCATTCTTCTCCACGCTGACCAACGTTAACTTCGATTCTCCGCGTATTGTTGGCTATGCCCGTGAAGCTATCGCCATGCGCGACGCCCTGAAAGCGCAATGCCTGAACATCGACGCGAATGCAGCGGTCGCTAACCCGATGGCCGATCTGCAACTGGTCAGCGACGATCTGGGCGACCTGCAACGTCAGGCCGCTGAATTTACCCCGAACAAAGACAAAGCAGCCATCGGCGAGAACATTCTCGGCCTGCGTCTGCTGTGCCTGTACGGCCTGAAAGGTGCGGCAGCTTATATGGAGCACGCGCACGTTCTCGGTCAGTACGACAACGACATCTACGCTCAGTACCACAAAATCATGGCATGGCTGGGAACCTGGCCTTCCGATATGAACGCTCTGCTGGAGTGCTCAATGGAAATCGGCCAGATGAACTTCAAAGTGATGAGCATTCTGGATGCTGGCGAAACCACTAAATACGGCCACCCGACGCCAACTCAGGTCAACGTCAAAGCAACCGAAGGTAAGTGCATCCTGATCTCCGGTCACGACCTGAAAGATCTGTACAACCTGCTGGAGCAGACCGAAGGTACCGGCGTTAACGTCTATACCCACGGTGAAATGCTGCCGGCGCACGGCTACCCGGAACTGCGTAAGTTCAAACACCTGATCGGTAACTACGGCAGCGGCTGGCAGAATCAGCAGGTTGAATTTGCCCGCTTCCCGGGCCCAATCGTAATGACCTCTAACTGCATCATCGACCCAACCGTTGGCGCCTACGATGACCGTATCTGGACTCGTAGCATCGTCGGTTGGCCGGGTGTAAGCCACCTCGAAGGCGACAACTTCGCTCCGGTAATCGCTCAGGCTCAGCAGATGGCGGGCTTCCCGTACAGCGAAATTCCGCACCTGATCACCGTTGGTTTCGGTCGTCAGACTCTGCTGGGCGCTGCTGATACCCTGATCGACCTGGTAAGCCGCGAAAAACTGCGTCACATCTTCCTGGTTGGCGGTTGTGATGGCGCGCGTGGCGAACGTAACTACTTCACCGACTTCGCAACCAGCGTGCCGGACGACTGCCTGATCCTGACCCTGGCGTGCGGTAAATACCGTTTCAACAAACTGGAGTTCGGCGATATCGAAGGTCTGCCGCGTCTGGTCGATGCAGGACAGTGTAACGATGCATACTCTGCCATCATCCTGGCGGTAACCCTGGCTGAGAAACTGGGCTGTGGCGTGAACGATCTGCCGCTGTCTCTGGTGCTCTCCTGGTTCGAACAGAAAGCGATTGTCATTCTGCTGACCCTGCTGTCTCTGGGTGTGAAAAACATCGTCACTGGCCCGACTGCGCCTGGCTTCTTCACGCCGGACCTGCTGGCAGTTCTCAACGAGAAGTTCGGTCTGCGTTCCGTGACCACCGTTGAAGAAGATATGAAGCAACTGCTGAGCGCGTAAGGAGTAAAGAATGACAATGCCAACTCATCAGTGCCCATGGCGGATGCAGGTTCATCACATCCATCAGGAAACGCCGGATGTATGGACAATTTCGTTGCTGTGCCACGACTATTATCCGTACCGCGCCGGGCAGTATGCACTGGTCAGCGTACGTAATTCAGCGGACACGCTGCGTGCTTACACCCTTTCTTCAACGCCGGGCGTTAGCGAATATATCACGCTGACCATCCGCCGCATTGACGATGGCGCAGGCTCACAGTGGTTAACCCGCGACGTGAAGCGCGGCGACTATATCTGGCTGTCCGATGCAATGGGTGAATTCACCTGTGATGATAAAGCGGAAGACAGATTCCTGATGCTAGCCGCTGGCTGTGGCGTCACGCCAATCATGTCAATGCGTCGCTGGTTGGCAAAATACCGCCCACAGGCAGATGTGCAGGTGATCTTTAACGTCCGTTCACCGCAAGATGTCATTTTTGCCGACGAATGGCGCGAGTATCCGGTGACCTTAGTTGCTGAAAACAATGCCACTGACGGTTTTGTTTCCGGCCGACTGACCACCGAACTGCTGCAAAGCGTACCGGACCTGGCTTCTCGCACCGTGATGACCTGCGGCCCGGCGCCGTATATGGATCTGGTCGAGAAAGAAGTCAACGCGCTGGGCGTGACACGCTTCTTTAAAGAGCAGTTCTTCACCCCGGTAGCTGAAGCCGCCACCAGCGGTCTGAAGTTCACCAAACTGCAGCCGGCAAAAGAGTTTTATGCGCCGGTAGGCAGTACGCTGCTGGAAGCGCTGGAAAGCAATAAAGTGCCGGTTGTCGCCGCATGCCGTGCGGGCGTTTGCGGCTGCTGCAAAACCAAAGTGGTTGACGGTAACTACACGGTCAGCAGCACCATGACGCTGACCGACGCAGAAATTGCTGAAGGTTATGTGCTGGCTTGCTCCTGTCATCCGCAGGGTGATTTAGTGCTGGCGTAATTGGCCGATATCTGATGTACAAAAGGCTACCCGGTTATATCGGGTGGCCTTTTTTTATGCTGTCAGACGCTGCAAAATTCCTATTTTTTCCCCCTCCCAGGCAAAATACCGTCTTCCTCTCGCGAATTATCGACCACACTTACCTGGCACAGGTTAAGCAAAACCCCGACTACCACGTCGAACTTTCTACAAAGGATCCCCATGAAAAAAGTGGCCATCGTCGGCGTAGGTCCCACCGGAATTTATACGTTTCATGCCCTCGTTGAGCGCGGTGAACCGCTGGAGATACAGCTTTATGAGCAAGCTGAGGAAGCTGGCGTAGGCATGCCTTATAACAGCGACAACAACGCAGACCACATGCTGGCCAATATAGCCAGCATTGAGATCCCGCCGATTTATATCAGTTATCTGACGTGGCTACAGAATCAAAGCGATGAATACCTGGCGCAGTTTCGGCTTGAACGTACATCGTTGCATGAGCGGCAATTTTTGCCCCGCGTGATCCTCGGCGACTATTATCGCGATCGTTTTTTAGCCATCGTCGATAAAGCGCAAAGATCCGGGTTCACAATTCGCGTATATGAATCAAGTAAAGTCACCGACCTGCAAGCAAACCCGACAGGGGTCTCCCTGTGGATCAATCACGCGTCACAGCCCGTCGAAGTGGATTTCGCCGCTATCGCCAGCGGTCATCTGTGGCCAGAAACTGATGCTCAGGCACGCAAGTTTTTCCCCAGTCCGTGGACCGGCCTGATGGAGGCGCAGATTAGCGCTTGCAGGGTGGGTATTCTGGGCACCTCGCTAAGCGCTATCGACGCGGCGATGGCCGTGGTCAGTCAGCATGGTAACTTCACCACCAATACCGACCGTTCACTGCAGTTCACGCGTAACCCCGACAGCCAAAACCTGAAGCTGACCCTGATGTCGCGCAGCGGTGTGCTGCCTGAAGCGGATTTTTACTGCCCTCTTCCCTATGAACCGCTGAATATCGCGACGCAAGAAGCGATTGAAGACGCCATTGCCGAGGGCCAAAACGGATTACTGGACCGCATCTTCCGGCTTATTGTGCAACAACTGCAAGACGCGGCCCCAGGGTGGTGCCAACAGGTTGCACTTGCAACGCTTAACGCCGACACATTCCCCGAGGTCTATTTTGCCGACAGGCTCAAGCATGACCCTTTTGACTGGGCGAGGCGTAACCTGGTGGAGGTTGAACGCAACAAGCAGGAACAACATACCGTCGCCTGGCGCTATACCTTATTGCGCCTACACGAGGTTATTGAAGAGATCGTTCCTCATCTTGATGCTCGCGACGAAAAACGTTTCAGGCACGGACTGGCGCGCGTCTTTATTGATAACTATGCGGCAATCCCGTCTGAATCTATCCGCCGATTGCTGGCTCTGCACGATGCCGGGCTGATTGAGATCCTCGCACTCGGCAAGGATTATGAGCGTACAAATGAGCAGGAAATGACGGTCATTTACCACCACGGTCAGCGCAGTGAATTTGATGTATTTATTGACGCCCGAGGACAACGGGCATTGCAGAGCAAAGATATTCCGTTCCCAACGCTACGCGATCAACTGCTGACCTGTGGCGATGAGATCCCGGATATCGGCGAAGATTACACGCTGCAAGCGCCGGAAAACGCCCGCAACCGCATCGCCTTTGGCGGACTGCCGTGGTTGATGCACGACCGTCCCTTTATTCAGGGGCTGGTGGTTAGCGCTGAAATAGGTGCCGCGATGGCAAAGGCATTGACGCAACGTGCACTGAGACGTCGGCACAAACTGTGGAGCAGTGACGACATGGATTAGCGGCCAGACTTAATGGCGAGGCGGAGATAGGTTATCGCGTCCCCGCCTCTGTCTTGATTCTCGGATGGCAAACTATCGCCAGGCCGAGTTTCCGGCAACGGAGAAACGCCCCGCACCCAAAAATGCCACGGCCAGAGCGCCGATGAAGAAATACACCAGACTTTCAATTGCCCATGCGCCGGTTTTATCCAGTGACCAGGTTTCACCCATCCCGACCATCAGCCAGGCCACCACCATCGTAAACGCCAGCCCCAACGCCGCCGGACGCGTCAGGATCCCAAGAATAATCATACACGGTGCCACAACCTCTCCCAGCAGAACGCCATACGCAATAAAGCCAGGGAAACCTTTCGCTATCAGCATGCCACTGATGCCATCAATACCCGCGAACAGTTTATGCAGCCCATGAAACAGCATTAATCCCCCCACGGCAATACGTAACAAAAACTTGCCAAAATCTTCATGAGTCAGTACCCGGTTAACTGTATTTAATAGTTTTATAACCATTTGAATTTATTCCTTGTTTCACCATGTCCAATAACAAACTACGCTTAATACAGGCTAAATGAAACCTGCCGGAAATAAGAGGTAATGATAAGCATAACTATTATCTTCATCTAAACTTGTAACCGGTATCACATTAAAGGAGAAGGAAAACCATGAAACAAACGGTTGCCGCTTTTATTGCTAAAACACTCGAACAAGCTGGCGTTAAACGCATTTGGGGTGTGACGGGTGACTCGCTAAATGGCCTTAGTGACAGTCTGAATCGTATGGGAACGATTGACTGGATGCCAACACGTCATGAAGAGGTTGCGGCCTTCGCCGCGGGAGCTGAAGCGCAGTTGACGGGAGAACTGGCCGTCTGCGCAGGCTCGTGTGGGCCAGGCAACCTGCACCTGATTAACGGCCTGTTTGATTGCCACCGCAACCACGTCCCGGTGCTGGCAATTGCTGCACACATTCCATCCAGTGAGATAGGCAGCGGTTATTTTCAGGAGACCCACCCGCAAGAGTTGTTTCGCGAATGTAGCCACTATTGCGAGCTGGTTTCCAGCCCTGAACAGATCCCACAGGTGCTGGCAATTGCCATGCGTAAAGCGGTGCTCAACCGCGGCGTCTCCGTGGTGGTATTACCCGGCGACGTTGCGCTGAAGCCAGCACCAGAAAGCGCCAGCACTCACTGGTATCATGCGCCGCTCCCGGTGGTCACTCCGGAAGAAGAAGAGCTCAGAAAACTAGCGCAACTGCTACGCTACTCCAGCAATATCGCCCTGATGTGCGGCAGCGGCTGCGCCGGTGCGCATAAAGAACTGGTTGAGTTTGCTGCTAAAATAAAAGCGCCGATTGTGCACGCCCTGCGTGGTAAAGAGCATGTGGAGTACGACAACCCTTACGACGTGGGCATGACCGGGCTGATCGGCTTTTCATCCGGCTTCCATACCATGATGAATGCCGACACGCTGATCCTGCTCGGTACCCAGTTCCCCTATCGCCCGTTCTACCCCACCGACGCCAAGATTATTCAGATCGATATCAATCCGGCAAGCATTGGCGCGCACAGTAAAGTTGATATGGCGCTGGTAGGCGATATTAAATCCACACTCCGCACCCTGCTGCCGCTGGTGGAAGAAAAAACCGATCGGCAGTTCCTGGATAAAGCGCTGGAACACTATCGTGAGGCGCGTAAAGGGCTGGATGATTTAGCCAAACCCAGCGATAAAGCCATTCATCCGCAGTATCTGGCGCAGCAGATCAGCCACTTTGCCGCTGACGACGCCATCTTCACCTGCGACGTTGGCACGCCAACGGTGTGGGCAGCACGTTATCTGAAAATGAACGGTAAACGCCGTCTGATCGGTTCGTTTAACCACGGGTCGATGGCCAATGCCATGCCCCAGGCGCTCGGCGCGCAAGCGACCGAACCGGGACGCCAGGTTGTCGCAATGTGCGGTGACGGCGGTTTTAGCATGCTGATGGGCGACTTTCTGTCGGTTGTGCAAATGAAGCTGCCGGTGAAGATTATTGTCTTCAACAACAGCGTGTTGGGGTTTGTGGCGATGGAGATGAAAGCTGGCGGTTATCTGACCGACGGCACCGAACTGCACGATACAAATTTCGCTCGGATTGCCGAGGCTTGCGGCATCACGGGCATTCGCGTGGAGAAATCCTCAGAGGTTGATGAAGCGCTGCAAAGGGCGATGTCGATTGACGGTCCGGTGCTGGTCGATGTGGTCGTCGCGAAAGAAGAACTGGCGATCCCGCCGCAGATCAAACTCGAACAAGCTAAAGGTTTTAGCCTGTATATGCTGCGCGCAATCATCAGCGGGCGCGGTGATGAAGTGATCGAACTGGCGAAAACTAACTGGCTCAGGTAAAACAGAGGGCATTACCTCACTTAAAAAGGAATGCCCGTGATTGATTTACGCAGTGATACCGTCACCCGACCAAGTCGCGCCATGCTCGAAGAGATGATGGCCGCCCCGGTCGGGGACGACGTCTACGGTGATGACCCTACCGTTAATGCCCTCCAGCAATACGCAGCCGAGCTTGCTGGCAAAGAAGCCGCAATTTTCTTACCCACAGGCACTCAGGCGAACCTGGTGGCTCTCCTCAGCCATTGTCAGCGCGGGGAAGAGTATATCGCCGGTCAGGGCGCGCATAACTATCTCTACGAAGCGGGTGGCGCAGCGGTGCTCGGCAGCATTCAACCGCAACCTATCGACGCCATGCCGGATGGCTCTTTGCCGCTGGACAAAGTGGCGGCAAAAATCAAAGCGGACGATATCCATTTTGCCCGCACGCGTCTGCTCAGCCTGGAAAACACCCACAACGGCAAAGTGCTACCACGCGAGTATCTGAAAGAGGCCTGGGAATTTACCCGTGAGCGCAATCTTGCGCTGCATGTCGACGGCGCGCGTATTTTTAACGCCATCGTCGCCTATGGCTGTGAGTTAAAAGATGTCACGCAATACTGCGATTCGTTCACCATTTGTCTCTCCAAAGGTTTAGGAACGCCGGTAGGCTCACTGCTGGTCGGCAGCCACGAGTACATCAAGCGCGCCATTCGCTGGCGTAAAATGACCGGCGGCGGAATGCGTCAGGCCGGTATTCTGGCGGCGGCCGGACTGTATGCGCTGAAAAATAACGTGTCGCGCTTACAAGAAGACCATGACAACGCCGCCTGGATGGCGGAACAACTGCGCGAAGCCGGAGCGGACGTCATGCGCCACGACACCAACATGCTGTTTGTCCGCGTTGGCGAAGAACACGCTGCGGCACTGGGCGAGTACATGAAAGCGCAAGGCGTGCTGATTAACGCCTCGCCGATTGTGCGTCTGGTGATGCATCTGGACGTATCGCGTGAACAGCTTGCTGAAGTCGTCGCCCACTGGCGCGCTTTTTTAACCCGCTAAGGAGATGGGCGTGCCGCAACGGATTTTGGTTCTTGGCGCCAGTGGCTACATTGGTCAGCATCTGGTACAGGCGCTCAGTCAGCAAGGGCATCAGGTGCTGGCTGCGGCACGCCGCATCGAGCGGCTGGAAAAGCAGCAGTTGGCCAACGTCAGTTGCCATAAGGTCGATTTGAATTGGCCAGATAACCTAACGCCGCTGCTGACCGGCGTTGATACGGTCTTTTACCTGGTCCATGGCATGGGAGAAGGCGGTGATTTTATCGCCCATGAGCGCCAGGTAGCAATGAACGTGCGCGATGCGCTACGTGATACGCCAGTCAAACAGCTTATTTTCCTGAGCTCATTACAGGCTCCCCGGCATGAACAATCCGATCATCTGCGTGCGCGACAGATAACCGCGGACACCCTGCGCGAATCAGGCGTGCCGATGACCGAATTGCGCGCTGGTATTATCGTAGGGGCAGGTTCTGCCGCCTTTGAAGTGATGCGCGACATGGTCTACAACCTGCCGGTACTCACCCCTCCGCGCTGGGTGCGCTCGCGTACCACGCCTATCGCGCTGGAGAATTTAATGTACTACCTGGTGGCGTTGTTGGACCATCCTACACGCCAACACCGCGTGCTCGAAGCCGCCGGGCCGCAGGTATTGAGCTATCAGGAGCAGTTCGAGCATTTTATGGCGGTCAGCGGTAAACATCGCCTGCTCATCCCTGTCCCCTTTCCTACCCGCTGGATTTCGGTCTGGTTTTTGAACGTCATAACGTCAGTGCCGCCGACCACGGCCAAAGCGCTGATACAGGGGTTAAAACACGACCTGCTGGCCGATGACACCGAATTACGCACGCTGATCCCGCAAAAGCTGATTGCCTTTGATGACGCGGTGCGCAGCACGTTGAAAGAAGAAGAGAAGCTGGTTAATTCCAGCGACTGGGGTTACGACGCGCAGGCATTTGCCCGCTGGCGCCCCGAATATGGCTATTTCGCTAAACAAGCTGGCTTTAGCGTTGAAACCTCCGCCAGTCGGCAGGCGCTGTGGCAGGTGGTGAATCGCCTCGGCGGCAAAGAAGGCTATTTCTTTGGCAATATTTTATGGAAAACGCGCGCGGCGTTGGACCTGCTGGTCGGCCATAAGCTGGCGAAAGGCAGACCGCAACACTCTCTGTTGCAGGTTGGCGATACCGTTGATAGCTGGAAAGTTATCATCGTTGAGCCAGAAAAACAGCTGACGCTGCTGTTTGGGATGAAAGCGCCAGGATTGGGTCGTCTGAGCTTCACGCTGGAAGATAAAGGCGACCACCGACGCATTGATGTCCGCGCCTGGTGGCATCCGCACGGCATGCCAGGCCTCTTCTATTGGCTGCTGATGATCCCAGCGCATCTGTTCATTTTCAGAGGGATGGCGAAGCGTATTGCTAAACTTGCAGAACAAATCACAGACTCATGATAAAAAGAGCCTGTATTCTTTCATGTTTCCCATTGCATACAGACGAAATTCACGGAAGAATGCGCACGACGTTTTTTAAACACAGTGGATTGATATGAAGGTACTGGTTACCGGAGCCACCAGCGGCTTAGGCCGAAACGCGGTTGAGTTTTTATGCAGCAAAGGCGTCAGCGTCAGAGCTACCGGTCGCAACGAAGCGATGGGCAAGCTGCTGGAGAAAATGGGCGCAGAGTTTGTGCATGCCGATTTGACCGAGCTGGTCTCTTCGCAGGCAAAAGTGATGCTCGCCGGTATCGATACGCTGTGGCACTGCTCCAGTTTTACCTCACCATGGGGAACTCAGGAAGCTTTCGATCTGGCCAACGTTCGCGCAACCCGCCGTCTGGGCGAGTGGGCCGTGGCCTGGGGCGTTCGTAACTTCATTCATATCTCATCACCGTCGCTCTATTTTGATTATCACCACCATCGCGATATCAAAGAGGACTTCCGCCCCCAACGCTTCGCCAATGAATTCGCCCGCAGTAAAGCGGCTGGCGAAGATGTGATTGCGTTGCTGACACAGGCCAACCCGCAGACCCGTTTTACGGTATTGCGTCCGCAAAGCTTGTTCGGACCACACGATAAAGTCTTTATCCCACGCCTGGCCCATATGATGTACCACTACGGCAGCATTCTGTTGCCGCACGGCGGAAGTGCGCTGGTGGATATGACCTACTACGAGAATGCGGTGCACGCGATGTGGCTGGCAAGTCAGCAAGCCTGCGATAATCTGCCGTCGGGTCGTGCGTACAACATTACCAACGGCGAGCATCGCACCCTGCGCAGTATTGTGCAGAAACTCATCGACGAGCTAAATATTGATTGTCGTATCCGCTCCGTACCCTACCCGATGCTGGACATGATTGCCCGCAGCATGGAGCGGTTAGGCAATAAATCCGCGAAAGAGCCAAAGCTTACGCATTACGGCGTCTCGAAGCTGAATTTTGACTTTACGCTGGATACCACCCGCGCTCAGGAAGAATTAGGTTATCAGCCCGTTGTGACGCTGGATGAAGGGATTGAGCGTACCGCGGCCTGGCTGCGTGACCACGGCAAGCTGCCGCGTTAACCCTGCCCGTATTTCTCCAGTAACGCTTCGGCAATCGCCTGAGTTTCTGCATCCGCCACGCCGTTCCACAACGTCGGGCGGAAGTGCATCTGGAAGGCCATAATCACCCGCCGCTGTTCACGCGGCGTCATTTCAGGTTTTACCTCATAACCATAGCGCGACAGCAGATCGAGCAATGATGAGGTTTCTACCGGTGCATCGGGCGCTCGCCCGGCAAGATAAAACACCACTCGCTGAGCATCCGGCCACGCGCCAATTCCTTGCGCAGCCAGTTCTTCCCATGGAAACAGCGGACCTGGATCGTCCTTGCGCTGCGGTGCGACATCCGCATGTGCCACCACGTTCTGTGGTTTTATGTCATAACGGGCAATAATATCTTTCGCCAAGGGGATTAACGCCTGAATTTGCGCGGGTTCAAACGGCGCAAAATACTTGCTGCCCGCCGATTTTTGCCAGCCGCGGTTTTCCAGCTCAATGCCGATCGAGGTATCGTTAATTCGCGTAGCGCCGCGCCAGAAGCTAATCCCCGCATGCCAGGCCAGATCTTTTTCCGCTACCAGTTGCCAGATACGCGGTTTGCCGTGGTAGAGCGGCGGCACTGCCGGGATCAGATAGTGCGAGCTGACGTTTTTATCGGTCAGCGTAGCCAGAGAAGAGTCGAAATCATCGGCTGTGTAATGGATAACCAGCACTTTAATGCGCGGGTAAGCAGCCTGCGCCTGACGACGGGTATCTAACTGATACCCGTCTTTGTCGACAATCCCTTTTTCGCCAGCACATCCTACCAGCAGCAGCGTTAATGCCAGCAGAGACAGCAGACGCTTCATCGGCGAGTTTTCACCGCGGTGCCGCTGACGCTCACCATCAGCATGCTACCGTCTTTGCCTACGGTTTCGTAATCGATATCGATACCGACTACCGCATCAGCACCGAGCGCTTTTGCCTGTTCACCAAGCTCCTGAAAAGCAATTTCACGCGCTTTACGCAGCTCTTTTTCATACGCGCCGGAGCGACCGCCGACGATATCGCGAATGCCGGCGAAGAAATCGCGGAAGATATTCGCGCCTAAAATGGCTTCGCCAGTCACAACACCGCAGTATTCCACGATGCTCTGCCCTTCCAGCGTAGGGGTAGTCGAAAACTGCATGGTTAATCTCCTTTTTGCGCTAAGAGCACGATCTCAAAAGCATTATCGAACCGATCCACTATCATTGAAAGGATATATTCTTTACACAAAATAATTCGAGTTGCAGGAAGGCGGCAAGAGAGTGAATCCCCAGGAGCATAGATAACTATGTGACTGGGGTGAACGCACGTAGCCAACGCACAAGCAACTTGAAGTATGACATGTAAATCAACGTAGAACACTAATAGTAGAAAGCTAATAAGGAAATCATTATGCGCTACTCGAAACTCTCTCTGCTGGTTCCATGTGCACTACTTCTCAGCGCCTGTACTACCGTAACGCCGGCCTACAAAGATAACGGCACGCGTAGCGGCTCATGCGTAGAAGGCGGGCCAGACAGCGTGGCTCAACAATTCTATGATTACCGTATTCAGCACCGAAACAATGACATTACCCCCCTTCGTCCGTACCTCAGCGATAATCTGGCGAAACTGCTGAACGATGCCAGCCGTGATAACGCGCATCGCGATCTGTTTAACAGCGATCCGTTCTCTAGTCGCGCTACGTTACCGGACAGTGCCAGCGTCGCCAGCGCATCGACCATTCCGAATAGTGATGCACGCAACATTCCGCTGCGCGTAGAGCTTAAACAGGGTGACCAAAGCTGGCGTGATGAAGTGCTGATGATCCGCGAAGGCCAGTGCTGGGTAGTTGACGATGTCCGCTATCTGGGCGGCAGCGTACACGCGCCAGCCGGGACGCTGCGCCAGTCTGTCGAAAACCGCTAACCGCCCCATTCACCTGCCTGAATCATAACCCCCATAAATTGTCTGGCATTCTGCATAGAATGCCGACAATTATTCTTGCCCACTGGTGGCCCCGCTATTTTGTGCTATGTTTAGATAAGAATGCGGTTTGCATTTAACTTTTAACGCATAAATATTGCATAACTATTCTGTCAAAGGTAGTATCTGCGGCTTCAATAGCTATCAGACTGCCAGTATCGAGTGTCAATGAGTATTCAATTAAACGGCATTAACTGCTTCTACGGCGCACATCAGGCGCTGTTCGATATCACGCTGGATTGCCCTCAGGGTGAAACACTGGTGTTACTTGGCCCAAGTGGAGCCGGGAAAAGCTCGCTGCTGCGCGTACTCAACCTGCTTGAGATGCCGCGCTCGGGCACACTCTCTATTGCGGGTAACCGTTTCGACTTCACGAAGACCCCGTCAGACAAAGCCATTCGGGAGCTGCGTCAGAACGTGGGCATGGTCTTCCAGCAATACAACCTTTGGCCGCATCTCACGGTTGTGCAGAATCTGATTGAAGCGCCCTGCCGCGTACTGGGTCTGACAAAAGATCAAGCGCTGGCGCGTGCCGAAAAATTGCTGGAACGTCTGCGCCTGAAGCCGTACAGCGATCGCTACCCACTGCATCTCTCCGGTGGCCAGCAACAGCGTGTGGCCATTGCCCGTGCGTTGATGATGGAGCCGCAGGTGCTGCTGTTTGATGAACCTACCGCAGCGCTTGATCCGGAAATTACTGCCCAAATCGTCAGCATCATTCGTGAACTGGCGGAAACCAACATTACTCAGGTGATCGTCACCCACGAAGTGGAAGTTGCACGTAAAACAGCCAGCCGTGTGGTGTATATGGAAAACGGTCATATCGTCGAGTTTGGGGATGCGAGCTGCTTTGCCAACCCGCAAACCGAAGCGTTTAAAAACTATCTCTCTCACTAAGATTCGGGACAATACAATGAAAAAAGTTCTGATTGCCGCGCTAATCGCAGGTTTTAGCCTTTCCGCTACCGCAGCCCAAACCATCCGTTTCGCCACCGAAGCGTCTTATCCTCCGTTTGAATCTATTGATGCGAATAACAAAATCGTAGGGTTTGACGTTGATCTGGCGAATGCGCTGTGTAAAGAGATTGACGCGACCTGTACCTTCACCAATCAGGCCTTCGACAGCCTGATCCCGAGCCTGAAATTCCGTCGTTTTGACGCGGTGATGGCCGGTATGGACATCACGCCAGAGCGTGAAAAACAGGTTCTGTTCACCACCCCGTATTACGACAACTCTGCCCTGTTTGTTGGTCAACAGGGTAAATACACCAGCATTGACCAGTTGAAAGGCAAAAAAGTCGGTGTACAAAACGGTACTACGCACCAGAAATTCATCATGGATAAACATCCGGAAGTGACCACCGTACCGTATGACAGCTACCAGAATGCCAAACTCGATCTGCAAAATGGTCGTATTGACGGCGTATTTGGTGATACCGCAGTGGTGACCGAATGGCTGAAAGACAATCCAAAGCTGGCCGCTGTTGGCGACAAAGTGACGGATAAAGATTACTTCGGTACGGGTCTGGGCATCGCTGTGCGCCAGGGCAATACCGAGCTGCAGCAGAAATTTAACGCTGCGCTGGAAAAAGTGAAGAAAGATGGGACTTACGAGACCATCTACAACAAATGGTTCCAGAAGTAATACTTGATGAATGAATTTTTTCCTTTAGCAAGCGCCGCCGGGATGACCGTCGGCCTTGCCGTTTGTGCGCTGATTATTGGCCTCGCGCTCGCCATGTTTTTTGCCGTCTGGGAGTCAGTAAAATGGCGTCCGGTAGCATGGACGGGCTCAGCTCTGGTCACCATCCTGCGTGGTCTGCCGGAAATTCTGGTGGTTCTGTTCATCTATTTCGGCTCTTCACAACTGCTGCTGACGCTGGCCGATGGCTTTACGATCAATCTCGGGGTTGTACAAATCCCGGTTCAGATGCAGATCGAAAACTTCGACGTCAGCCCGTTCCTGTGCGGTGTGATTGCGCTGTCATTGCTGTATGCGGCTTACGCGTCGCAAACGCTGCGTGGCGCGCTGAAGGCCGTACCACTCGGACAATGGGAATCAGGTCAGGCGTTGGGTTTGTCTAAAGCCGCGATCTTCTTTCGCCTGGTGATGCCGCAGATGTGGCGTCACGCTCTGCCGGGACTGGGTAACCAGTGGCTGGTATTGCTGAAAGATACCGCGCTGGTCAGCCTTATCAGCGTGAACGATCTGATGCTGCAAACCAAGAGCATTGCCACCCGTACCCAGGAGCCGTTTACCTGGTACATTGTGGCGGCGGCTATTTACCTGGTGATTACGCTGGTGAGTCAGTACATTCTCAAACGCATTGACCTGCGCGCGACACGATTTGAGCGGAGACCAGGCTGATGCTTGAGTATTTACCTGAATTGTTAAAAGGGCTGCATACCAGCCTGACGCTGACGGTCGCCTCCATCGTGGTTGCTCTGGTGCTGGCGCTGGTTTTCACCGTCATCCTGACGCTAAAAACGCCGATTGTGGTCTGGTTGGTTCGCGCCTATATCACGTTGTTTACCGGTACTCCGCTGCTGGTGCAAATCTTCCTGATCTACTACGGGCCAGGGCAGTTCCCGACGCTACAGGAGTATCCGGTACTGTGGCACCTGCTCTCTGAACCGTGGCTGTGCGCCTTAATTGCGCTATCGTTAAACAGTGCGGCTTATACCACCCAGCTGTTCTACGGTGCTATCCGCGCAATCCCGGAAGGCCAGTGGCAGTCCTGTGGAGCGTTGGGGATGAGTAAGAAGGATACGCTGGCGATTCTGTTGCCGTACGCCTTTAAACGCGCCCTCTCCTCGTATTCCAACGAAGTGGTGCTGGTGTTTAAAAGTACCTCACTGGCATACACCATCACGCTGATGGAAGTCATGGGCTATAGTCAGCTGCTGTATGGTCGCACTTATGACGTCATGGTTTTCGGCGCGGCGGGTGTGATTTACCTGATCGTCAACGGTTTGCTGACGCTGATGATGCGCTTGATCGAACGTAAAGCGCTGGCGTTTGAACACCGGAATTAAATCGGTTTTTATGTCTGATGGCGCTACGCTTATCAGGCTACGATTCATCTTCCGTTGTACACTCTCCGGTGAATATGCATAAAGCCAAAATAAAAAAGACGGACAACAACCTAAATTGTCCGTCTTTTTTTATACCAGAAAAAATAGTTAATCATTTTTATTGCATATAAATTCATTAAATGGCATTGTTAATTCACGCCGCAGACACGGTAAATAATCATAAGATTGACAGACGGGAGTTCCACCATGAAAAAGTTAGTACTGGCCGCATTACTTGCTACTTTCGCCGCAGGTGCCTCAGCTGCTGATAAAATTAGTTTCGGTGTATCAGCGACTTATCCGCCATTTGAGTCACTGGATGCAAGCAATAAAATTGTCGGTTTTGACATCGACCTGGCAACGGCACTGTGCAAACAAATGCAGGCTGACTGTACTTTCACCAATCATGCTTTTGATAGCTTGATTCCCGCGCTGAAATTCAAAAAATATGATGCGGTGATTTCCGGAATGGACATCACGCCTGAGCGTAGCAAGCAGGTGGCATTTACTCAGCCTTACTATGCAAACTCCGCGCTGGTGATTGCGAAAAAAGACACCTATAAAACCTTTGCCGACCTGAAAGGGAAACGCATTGGCATGGAAAACGGCACCACGCACCAGAAATACCTGCAGGACAAACACCCTGAAGTTAAGACCGTGGCCTACGACAGCTATCAGAATGCGATTATCGACCTGAAAAATGGTCGTATTGATGGCGTATTTGGCGATACCGCCGTGGTTAACGAGTGGCTGAAAACCAACCCGCAGTTAGGTGTAGCCACTGACAAAGTGACCGACCCACAATACTTCGGTACTGGTCTTGGCATTGCGGTTCGCCCGGATAACAAAGCCCTGCTGGAAAAACTGAATAGCGCGCTGGCCGCAATCAAAGCTGACGGCACGTACCAAAAAATCAGCGATCAGTGGTTCCCACAGTAACGTCCGCCCAATCTGAAAAGCCGCATCCTGCGGCTTTTTTTATCTCTTCGCCTTCGCTTTCAGTCAGTTCTTACGCCATAAACCCATTCCTGGCGTACACTTGTTAAAACGAAAAAAAGTGAGGCAAACGGATGATAGCGTTCCCTGCCAGTTTACTGATCCTCAACGGAAAAAGTGCTGATAATCTCCCCCTGCGTGATGTCATTGCAGAGCTACGCGATGAAGGCGTGGAAATCCATGTTCGCGTTACCTGGGAAAAAGGCGACGCACAACGCTACGTTGATGAAGCTCGCCAGTTAGGTGTTGCAACGGTGATTGCCGGCGGCGGCGACGGCACAATTAACGAAGTCTCGACGGCGCTGATCCAGTCGCAGGGCGGCAATATCCCGGCGCTAGGTATTTTACCGTTGGGAACGGCGAATGATTTTGCAACCAGCGTAGGCATACCCGACGCCCTTGATAAGGCGTTAAAACTGGCTATCGCCGGAAATGCGACTGATATCGATATGGTTCAGGTCAATGATAAAACCTGTTTTATCAATATGGCGACCGGCGGCTTCGGCACACGCATCACCACCGAGACGCCAGAAAAACTCAAGGCCGCATTAGGTGGCGTATCGTACTTTATTCACGGATTAATGCGCATGGATACGCTCAAACCCGATATCTGCGACATTCGTGGGGAAGATTTTCACTGGCAGGGTAAGGCGCTGGTCATTGGTATCGGTAACGGTCGTCAGGCCGGTGGTGGGCAACAGCTTTGCCCGACGGCGCTGATCAACGATGGTCTGCTGCAACTGCGTATTTTTACCGGCGAAGAGCTGCTGCCAGGGCTACTTTCGGCGTTAACGCAATCCGAAGACAACCCTAACATCATCGAAGGCGCATCATCGTGGTTTGATATCCGCGCCCCGCATGAAATTACGTTTAATCTCGATGGCGAACCGCTTAGCGGACAAGAATTTCATATTGAAATCCTGCCCGCAGCGCTACGTTGCAGACTGCCGCCGGGTTGTCCACTACTGCGTTAACACGACGACACCCCAACTGGGATCAGGCAATGGTGACTTTGCTGTCCAGATAAACATCCTGCACGGCGTTAATCAGCTTAACGCCGTCAGCCATGGTTTTCTTGAATGCTTTTCGTCCAAGAATCAGCCCCATGCCGCCAGCACGTTTGTTAATCACCGCCGTACGTACCGCATCGCTCAGATCGGTTTCGCCGCCAGCCGCACCGCCAGAGTTAATTAATCCGGCGCGCCCCATATAGCAGTTCGCCAGCTGATAACGCACCAGATCGATTGGGTTGTCGCTGGTCAGCTTGCTGTAAACGCGATCGTCGGTGTAGCCAAAGTTGACTGCTTTATACCCGCCGTTATTTTCCGCCATTTTCTGCTTAACGATATCCGCCCCGATAGTGGCTGCCAGATGGTTAGCCTGCCCGGTGAGATCGGCGGAAACATGGTAATCCACGCCATCTTTTTTAAACGCGGAGTTACGCAGATACGCCCATAGCACGGTGACCATCCCCAGTTCATGAGCACGCTCGAACGCCGCAGAAATCTCTTCAATCTGGCGACGGGACTCCTCTGAACCGAAATAGATGGTTGCCCCTACCGCAACCGCGCCCATATTGAATGCCTGTTCTACGCTGGCATACAGCGTCTGGTCAAACGTATTGGGGTAGCTCAGCGTTTCGTTGTGGTTAATTTTTACAAGAAACGGAATGCGGTGCGCGTAGCGACGGGAGACGGAAGCCAGCACGCCATAGGTCGATGCCACGCAGTTACACCCTGCTTCGATAGCCAGTTCCACAATATTCTTCGGATCAAAGTACAGCGGGTTAGCCGCGAACGATGCCCCCGCGGAGTGTTCCACGCCCTGATCCACCGGTAGAATCGACAGATAACCTGTCCCGGCCAGTCGGCCCGTGTTATACAGCGTTTGCATATTACGCAGCACCGCTGGCGGACGGTTGTTATCCACCATCACGCGATCGACGTAATCATGTCCAGGCAGGTAAAGTTGGTCAGAAGGAATGGTCATACAACGATGCTGTAAAAGGTTGTCGGCATCTTTGCCAAGCAACTGCGCAATATCAGTCATAGCTATGCTCCCGTAAGTTCCGATTTGAAACCGGAATGTGGATTGTCCTGACCCGCTTTGTTGCGGGCAGCAATAAGCCTGGTACCGACTGCGTTTTTTTTCCATCTTTAGCGCACTTTTCAGCAACTTCTGCTGGCTCGATTCAGGAAGAAATAATGTTAAGGCGGTCAAATTTAGACCTCAAAGGTATTTTAAAGGTATTATCGAATGGTACTATCAGTGCGTACCTTACCTGTCATGAAGGATTTAAAGATGAAAACTACAGTTAAGCTGTCGTTCATGATGTTTGTAGAGTGGTTTATCTGGGGCGCCTGGTTTGTACCGCTGTGGCTGTGGCTGAGTAAAAGTGGCTTTAGCGCCGGGGAGATCGGCTGGTCCTACGCCTGTACCGCGATTGCTGCGATCCTGTCGCCCATCCTGGTTGGTTCTGTCACTGACCGTTTTTTCTCCGCGCAAAAAGTGCTAGCGGTGCTGATGTTCGTCGGCGCTATTTTGATGTACTTCGCCGCCCAGCAAACCACCTTCAGCGGATTTTTCCCGCTGTTACTGGCCTATTCGTTGACCTATATGCCGACGATTGCGCTGACCAACAGTATCGCTTTTGCCAACGTCAGTGACGTTGAGCGTGATTTCCCGCGCATCCGTGTGATGGGGACCATTGGCTGGATCGCCTCTGGTTTGGCCTGCGGTTTCTTACCGCAAATGCTTGGCTACAGTGACATATCCCCTACCAATATTCCTCTGCTAATCACTGCCGGAAGCTCGGCTCTGTTGGGCGTCTTTGCGTTCTTTTTACCGGATACGCCGCCGAAAAGTACCGGCAAAATGGATTTCAAGGTCATGCTGGGTCTGGATGCGCTGATCCTGCTGCGGGATAAGAACTTCCTCGTCTTTTTCTTTTGCTCCTTTCTGTTCGCGATGCCGCTGGCGTTCTATTACATCTTCGCCAACGGTTATCTGACAGAAGTCGGGATGAAAAACGCCACCGGCTGGATGACGCTGGGCCAGTTCTCTGAAATCTTCTTTATGCTGGCGCTACCGTTTTTCACCAAACGCTTTGGCATTAAAAAGGTATTGCTGCTTGGTCTTATTACTGCGGCTATCCGCTACGGATTTTTCGTTTACGGCGGCGCGGAAGAATATTTCACTTACGCTCTGCTGTTTCTCGGCATTCTGCTGCACGGCGTCAGTTACGACTTCTACTACGTCACAGCCTACATTTATGTCGATAAAAAAGCGCCAGTACATATGCGCACCGCGGCGCAAGGGCTTATCACCCTCTGCTGTCAGGGATTCGGTAGCCTGCTCGGTTATCGTCTGGGCGGCGTAATGATGGAAAAAATGTTTGCTTATCAGGAACCGGTGAATGGTCTTACCTTTAACTGGGCTGGCATGTGGGGATTTGGCGCGGTCATGATCGCCGTCATTGCCGTAATGTTTATGATTTTCTTTCGCGAGTCAGATAAAGAAATCACCGCCATTAAGGTGGACGATCGCGATGTAGCGTTGAAACAAGGGGAAGTAAAATGAAAGCAGAACGTATTCTCGGTGCTCTTTATGGGCAGGCGTTAGGGGATGCGATGGGTATGCCGTCGGAACTGTGGCCCAGAACCCGGGTTAAAGCCCATTTCGGTTGGATCGACCGTTTTTTACCCGGCCCTGCGGAGAATAATGCCGCCTGCTATTTTAACCAGGCGGAGTTCACTGATGACACCTCCATGGCGCTGTGTCTGGCTGATGCCCTGCTTGAGTGCGACGGAGAGATTGTACCCGACGTTATTGGCCGCAATATTCTGGCCTGGGCCGAACGTTTTGATGCTTTTAATAAAAACGTGCTCGGCCCGACCTCAAAAATTGCGCTAAAAGCCATTCGCGACGGCAAACCTGTCGCCGAACTGGAAAATAACGGCGTTACCAACGGAGCGGCAATGCGCGTTTCACCGCTGGGATGTCTGCTCCCCGCGCGCGATCTCGATGCCTTTATCGATGATGTGGCATTAGCCTCCAGCCCGACGCATAAATCGGATTTGGCTATCGCTGGCGCAGTGGTGGTCGCATGGGCGGTATCACGCGCTATCGACGGCGGAAAATGGTCAGAGATTGTCGACGCGCTGCCAGCCATTGCCCGGCATGCGCAGCAAAAAAGGATCACTACCTTTAGCGCATCGCTCTCTGCACGCCTTGAACTGGCGCTGAAAATTGTCCGTAACGCTGACGGCATTGAGTCTGCCTGCGAGCAGTTGTATCAGGTTGTAGGGGCCGGAACCAGCACCATTGAATCCGTGCCTTGCGCCATCGCTATGGTTGAGCTGGCGCAGACCGATCCTAACCGCTGCGCCATTCTGTGTGCGAACCTCGGGGGCGATACCGACACCATCGGGGCGATGGCAACCGCCATTTGTGGCGCGCTCCACGGCGTAAGTGCGATTAATCCGGCATTGAAACATGAGCTCGATGCGGTAAATCAGCTGGACTTTATCCGCTACGCCAGTGGATTGATGCGACTGCGCGAGCAGCGGGAGGCACTATGAGCACCACGCGTCTGCAACAACTTCTCCCGCAGTTACGCACACAGCGACCCGTTACGGTGGTGGGTGCGGCGGTGATTGATGTCATTGCCGATGCGTATGCCCTTCCCTGGCGCGGATGTGACATTGAACTCAAACAGCAAGGGGTGAACGTTGGCGGCTGCGCGCTCAATATTGCCGTAGCACTCAAGCGGTTAGGTATCGACGCCAGTAATGCTTTACCGCTGGGTCAGGGGGTGTGGGCCGATATTATCCGCAACCGGATGGCAAAAGAGGGACTGCACAGCCTGATCGATAACGCCGCAGGCGATAACGGCTGGTGCCTGGCTCTGGTCGAGCCGGATGGCGAACGTACCTTTATGTCCTTTAGTGGCGTCGAAAATCAGTGGAACGCTGACTGGCTGGCACAGCTGGAGATCCCACGTCACAGCCTGGTTTATCTCTCGGGCTATCAGTTAGCCTCTCCGTGTGGTGAGTTGCTGGTGCATTGGCTGGAAGAGCTGGAGGAAGTGACGCCGTTTATCGATTTTGGCCCACGCATCGGCGACATTCCCGAGCCCTTACTGGCAAGAATTATGGCCTGCCGTCCACTGGTATCGCTCAATCGGCAGGAGGCGGAAATTGCCGCCGAGCGGTTTGCATTAAGCCAGGATATAGAAGGTTTTGGCGCACAATGGGTGCAACGTTTTGCCACACCGGTGGTGGTACGCCACGATAAAGACGGTGCGTGGTATTTCAGCACGCAAACTTCCGGTTGCATACCGGCATTTGCGACAGCGGTCGTTGATACCATTGGCGCTGGTGACAGCCACGCTGGCGGCATGCTGGCGGGACTGGCGTCTGGCTGGTCGCTGGCTGACGCGGTACTGCTTGGAAACGCCGTGGCGTCCTGGGTGGTAGGGCATCGCGGGGGCGATTGCGCCCCTACGCGCGAGGCGTTACTCCTCGCACACAAACACGTATAGATCGCTTCGACAATAGCTGATGCTGTATTCAATAGGCCGTTGCTGCTGGTCAAGCGCTACCTGCTTGATCACCAGCACCGGCACTTTGCTGTCCATTTGAATGTGCGCCTGGAATTCTGCGTCAGGCATTCGGGCACTGACACGTGAGCGCGTGCGCTGCGGGAAAATATGCTGGCTGCGAAAATAGTCATACAGTGAAACGCCGATGGCATCCACGTCATGGATTAGATGGGCAGGAACCCATGACTCTTCAATAGAAACCGCATCTTCATCTACGTAGCGAATGCGCTTGAGCAAGAAGACGTCACTCCCCGTGGCAACAGCCAGTTGCTGCGCTACCTCTTCCGGGCAAGGCACAATCCGCTTGTTAACCCACAGCGTATCTGGTTTTTTACCGCGCAACACCACCTGCTGTGAAAAACCACGCGCTTCTTTTAGCGAATACTCGAAGATGTTGTTGATCTGCGTCCCGTAACCGCGGGCGCGCGTCACGACACCTTCTTCTTCCAGGGCCTGCATCGCCTTACGAACCGTAATTCGCGAAACGCCGGTCAACTGGCTGAGATCGCGCTCGCCGGGCAGGATGTTTCCATGCTCCAGAATCCCGCTGCGCACAGCGTTTTTCACCGTTTGCGCAAATTTCATATACAGCGGCGTGTTATCTGCCGCGGAAATACGTTCATTCAGTTGCGCGATAAGCTGGGTATGCGCTTGTTCCATTTATCTTTTTCCTGCAGCCGTTTCTGCAGCCAGTATACTCATTACCACCACGCGTGGAAATGATGCACCGGACCAATTCCCTCACCGACTTCCAGGGTGTCGGCCTGCGCCAATGCCGCTGAAAGCCACAACTTAGCTTCCTGCACTGTCTGTGCCCAGTTGTCATGGCGCGGACGCAGCGCCGCCAGTGCCGCCGATAGCGTACAGCCAGTACCGTGGGTATTTTTGGTCATCACCCTTGGCGCGGTAAAACGCTGCTCGCCATCACGGGTAAAGAGCCAGTCGGGGCTTTGCGCATCCTCCAGATGACCGCCTTTCATCAACACCGCCTCGCAACCCAGCGCCCGCAGCGCCCTTCCCTGCTCTAACATCTCCTGCTCAGTCTGCGCATGGGGAGCCCCGAGCAGCGCCGCAGCTTCGGGTAAATTTGGGGTGATAATCGAAACCTGCGGCAGCAAATGGGTACGCAGCGTTTCAACCGCCGAAGGAGACAGTAACGGATCGCCGCTTTTCGCCAGCATCACGGTATCCAGCACGACATTTTGCACCCGATGGCGACGCAAACGTTCGGCGACCGCTTCAACAATATCCGTTTCCGCCAGCATACCGATTTTAGTGGTGTCGATACGCACATCACTGAACACCGAATCCAGTTGTGCGGCGACAAAGTCAGGTTCAATGCGATACACCGACTGCACCCCGCGCGTATTTTGCGCCACCAACACCGTGATAACCGAGCAGCCGTAAGCGCCAAGCGCCGAGAACGTTTTTAAATCGGCCTGAATACCCGCACCACCGCTTGGATCGGTTCCGGCAATCGTTAATGCGTTAATCCGTTTCATAGTTGCTCCTGCGCGTTCAGGTTATAGAGGGCGTCGATAAATGCCGGGACAAAACTGCCCGGTCCGGTTGATTGTTGAGTGGCTATTTGTCCAGCCTGTTTCATCCAGCTACAGGCGGAGGCAACATTATCAAGCCGGTCACCGTGCAGGGCGCAACTGGCCGCAACGACCGCCGACAGTGCGCATCCGGTGCCCACCACGCGCGTCATCAACGGATCACCGCCGTTCACGCAGACGGTACGCTGACCATCGGTGACATAGTCAATTTCGCCGGTAACCACGACAATGGTCCCAACCTGACGAGCCAGTGCCTGCGCTGCGGGAAGCACAGCGGCTGCCGTATCGGTCGTATCCACGCCGCGTCCCCCGCCGTTCATACCCGCCAGAGCCAGTATTTCCGAAGCGTTGCCGCGGATAGCTGCAGGCTGTAGCGCCAACAAATCCAGACAGAAGCGACGACGAAACTCCAGCGCCCCCACGGCAACGGGATCGAGCGTCCACGGGGTTTTAGCAAGTTGTGCCCGCTCAACTGCGGCACGCATCGCCGTAGCCCGTTCCCGGGTTAAGGTGCCGACGTTAATCAGTAATGCACTGGCAATAGACGCGAACTGACTGGCTTCCTCGGGCTCGATTACCATTGCAGGTGATGCGCCCAGCGCCAGCAGCGTATTGGCCGTAAAGCTTTGCACGACCTCGTTGGTCATGCAGTGTGTGAGAGGGGAAAGCGTTCTAAATTGGTGTAAGGTGTGAGCCGCGAGTGTGCGGCTGTGCAGGTCAGGCTGCATGGTTCAGCTCCTGCCCGCGCGAAGAAGGGACACGAGCAGTGTCAGACTTCCCTACGCTGGCATTATCCAGATCAGGTGGTACGGGTATTTCTCAGCCCATCAGCGATGGGGCACCCCGAGTCGTTGAAACACAAGTTTCGGTAACAGAATACTGCCAACGCTTGATGATGTAAATTAGCGCAGCACCATGGCCCTCCACGAAATTACGGGGTAAGGTTGCAGCTAATCTGTACATTCATTTACACTTTTTACGAAATGACTGGCGTGATCACAAAAAAGTTCTTGTCAGATGCCCTATAAGCCAGGAATGATACACGACTGATGTTGATGACCCGAACAGGTAAAGAGGATGGGTATGAAGAATAAAATGTTGCTGGGTGCACTCCTGCTTGCAAGCAGCGTCGTCTGGGCCGCGCCGGCCGCAACAGCTGCTCCCACCGGAATTGATAAGTATGAGTTGAGCGGTTTCATCGCCGACTTTACCCATTTTAAACCTGGTGACACGGTCCCACCGCTGTACCGTACTGACGAATATGCGATTAAGCAATGGAACCAACGCAACCTGCCAGCCCCTACCGCCGGTACCCACTGGACCTACATGGGTGGTGCGTACGTCCTAATCAACAATGCTGACGGTAAGATCATTAAAGCCTACGACGGCGAGATTTTTTATCATCGTTAATAGAAAAAACACGTACTTTCAGCAAGAAAGTACGTGAAATACCCGCAAATCAATTAGTCATAAGATACTGCAAATATCACTTTACTTTGTATTTCACCAGGCAGTAATGATTCCCCTGTCACGCGAACATATTTCGCAGTGATAGGGAAAGTGTACTGATTACTGATTGCTTCCAGTTTGGTCATTCTGTTCATCAGATTATCCCCCTGTTTTAGGGGAGAAGTCGCGGTGCCATTATATATCTGGAACCCCACCCCTTTGGCGCCATTCGCTATCGTGTTTTTTAGTATTTTCCCGCTTTCATCCCAGTCACCGCGCACCACTTTAAAAGTGACGGGATTGGTAGTAACGTTATATATACTTTCGCAATTCAATACCAGATTTGTAGAACCCGATTTGGTATTATTAACCGTGAGCATCTCATTTAATGTTGTATCTGGCATTTTAATTTCATATCGGGGTAATGAAAACTGACACGTAGTGGGTTGATGCGTTACTGTAAAGCTTAAATTCTGTGTAAAAGCTGAATTACTCGATAAACGTCCGGTAACCCAGCAATAAAGATAAGCTAGCCAGTTTGAAGTACAAGAATTATCAGAGGTAATACTTACTGCCGGGTCGCTCAGACTAAACGCATCACCGGATACTGTCTGCTTAATAGTCCCTGAATTTACATATCTTGCTGAGATGGTGAAACTTTTGGTATCCAGTACTTCGCCGGCACTAACCGTTTTCTTACCAATACTTACTGGAAAATCATTGCTGGTCAGATTGATATTAATTAAAACCTTCTTGCCGCTGCTCCCCTGAATTGCAACAATGTAATCCTTGAGCGGTGTTGTATAATATAAGCTATCACTGTTAGCTGTACACACTATGTTGCCACTGGAACTGAGATTAATTTGATTTGTTGCTGTTCCAGATGTCATATCCAGATTAATTGTCGTTAACCCGCCATTTTTTGTCTGAAATGTACACCCGGCATCAGCACCAAAGGATGACAGCAGCAAAAATATCAAAAATACGTATCCTTTCATATCTTGCATCCTTATCGGCAAATATAGACTTTATTCTCATCAATCACCCTATCGAAGGTAATTGTACAGAACTGTCCCTGCTGTTTATTAACTGCAACACGTACCGACGCGGGAATATCGTTGGTGCGAATAAATAACCGGCTACCCTGCCCCACCAGGCCAACATTATTACCGATATCATCTTCCACTTCATAACCGAATGATAACGGAGAGCCGTCCGGACGCTCGGCCAGGAAGTACCAGGGTTTGCGCCGATCGGTTTCAAACTCCGTCATCACGACCGCACCGCGATAGGGTACTGTACCTTTTCGATTCCCCAGTAATGCCACATCGCTATTAGTGTCGGAAAGATCCAGCATCAGCATATTTTCACGGTACGGCGTCAGACTGTCGTAAACCGCGTAACCTTTACTGTTGGTCGTTAGGTAACGATGCCCTTGCACAGCCGCACCCTGTAACCCAGGCGCTTTAACAATGGCGAATGTATCTGAAAGCCGGGGAGTCAGAGCGACGCCCTCAGACCACACCACGATCCCCCCCTGAATATTGCCGCTGGCCTGTTGATACTTTTTCGATTGGCTGTAACTACTGCCTACAGTCGCCACTGGCGCGCGCCAGACCATGCTAACGCCCGCCGTTGTCTCGTTCCCCTGTCGTTGCTGACTGAGGTTGGCACCATAGCTGAATTGATCGCGATGACCCGTCACCCCGCTTAAGCTGGTGTTATTCGACTGAAAGCCGTCATTATCAAACGTCGTGGAATTAGAGACGAACAGATCGCGTCGAGGAGTGGAAATACCGTCCCCCCACGAGAACGGGATGGAGATATACAGGTTAAAACGCTTATCCTCGTGGTTGTCCTCATCGTACGTTTGACTCACGGCAACGGTATAGCTAACTCGCTGCCAGGCGTTAGAGTAGCTAAGTTGATAATCTTTGCCGTTTCCACTGCGTTGCCAATAGTCGCGCCACAGGCCACTGACCGCCAGGGATCCCCAGTTTTCGGGTAACGCTTGATTTATATTCAGTGAAAAACTGTTCTTGCGGCCAAAGTCGTTTTGATAGTAGTCCGCAATGTCATAAACATCGTTTTTATCGCGATTATAGTTATTTTTATTATTCGCCCACACGTAGTCATTAAAGGTACGATAATCCCGCGAGGAATAACGATAAGCTGCCAGTGCAAACTGCGTACCGGTCTGCGTGACATATTTGTTCCATGCAACCTGATAGCTCTGACCATCAAAAACATCACCATTATCCTGCTCGCTATGCGATCGCGTGGCGTCTACCGATACTGCGCCAATGGGGGTATTCCAGCCAGTCCCAAGCACAAATGAAGAATAGTTTTGCGACAGCATTGTACCGCTATAGACCGTTAGCAGATTGTTCAGACCATACTGATAACTCCCTTACAGGAAATCATACTGATTGCCAGCCCCTTCAATATGACTACGCCCTGCAGCAAAATCATATTTCGATACGCCCGACTGCAGCATATTTGGCACAGATGAAAAAGGCACCAGATAATGAGATATCGAACCGTTAGCCTCTTTCACACTGACATCTAAATCCGAACCGCCACCAGCGAGTTGTAAATCATCAATAGCAAATGGACCTGGTGGCACTTCTTTCTGGTAAATAACAAAACCATTTTGTTCGATGGTTACCAGGGCGTTGCTCTGGGCAATCCCACGAACTACAGGGGTAAAATTCTGTTTTGAGTTTGGTAACATTTGCATATCGCGCCAGATACGCACACCACGAAAACGTACGGCATCAAAAATATCAGCCCCGGTATACATGTCACCGGCGCGCAATGTACCAAGAATCGACGGAACACCACGTTCCACATATAACGTGTTGCTCTTCCATTTGCCGTTGCCCTCATTACCTTTCGTATAGTTGTCACTTGAATGCAACTGCCACCCCAGCAGGTTCAACCCGCTATTCAGGTTCACATAGCTGCTTTTATCATCACCACCGTGTTTATAATTACTGTAATACTGGCTGGCGTAATAAGAGGTATAAAAAGCGTTCACCCCGCGATCCCAGGTTTCAGGCGGCATATATCCTGGTTCATATTCAACCACATACGCCTGAGGCACGCTTAAATTTAGAATAAACTCCCCAATGTCATAACTAACACTGCCGCCCTGCACTGCTGCACGCAGCGGCACGCAGCCTTCTTGTTTATCCATTTTAATGTTCCCGGTGCGAATACCAATTTGCTGCAATTGTGCCCAGGGCAGACATGTCAGTTCGGGATCATCTTTAATATCAATATCGTACCGACCACGCCACTTATTATTAAGATAAACATCCATTTCATATATACCGGGCATTGGCTTATCGCCATCAATTTGATAGCGAGAGATTTTCTCACCATTCAAACCACCGATCATAAAGTGGGTATCAAACGTGTCTTCTTCAGCCCATACGGATGAAGCGGCCAACACCGACAGGATTGACAGTGTAATAGAATTTATCTTTGACATAATCAATCCTTGACTATCTTTCCGTTTTTATTTTTTCACTTAAGTAGTTTCCGTGATCATCAATAAGAGTAACCTTGTAATGATTAACGACAGCAGTGGTGGCGACCTTTTTATCTGACCACGGAGCAAGTAACACTGTCTCGCTGTTTATTTTTGAATTACCCACTAGTTCAGGAATAGTAATCCAGTTGGCAGAATTATTTTTGATATTAATGCCACCGCTGATATCTCTGACGCTTAAGCGAGAAAAGCTTTGTTCATCTACACCGGCGATACCCTGCGGGCGATATATAAATTTTATGCGATTCTGCATAGCAAATTTAATCATGTTCTTGCCTTCTGATTCCGCAGAATTAGGAGGAATATCTAACACATTCAGGAAAAAAAGACTTTCACGATCTTCCGGTAGCGTATTTGCCAATTGCTTAATTTTCAGTTGTTGACCAGAGCCTCCGCTGACCTTTGCCACCGGAGGGCTCATTACAAATGGTACGTGGATTTTTTCGGGTGGCAGACTGGTATCTCCGTCATCTATCCAGGATTGAACCAGCGAGCTGCGACTGCCTTCATTCATTAACTGCACGGTAATTTCTTTTTTCTGTGCCGGATAAATGACACGGGTGCCGTAAATGTATATGCCGCCCCACGCAGGCATTACTGTACCGGCCAGTAAAAACACGAGTATTTTTTTCATTATAATTATCCTTACTGCGGAAATAATCGGCGGCCGGAGCCGCCGACAAACAGGATAGTCATCTTAATCAGTAACAACAGTCATCGTCAGCGAAGAGGCCACATCACCAGCGGAGACATCGGCAGAACCAATTTTCGCGTAGCGTGCGCTAAAGTTCAGAGTATATTTATTGTCCGCAGTTTTAGTTAACTCAATACCTGTATCGGGGTTAACCTGTTTAGTAAAATCATCACCATAGTAAACGGTGAAGCCAGCACCATTATTTGCTGCGGTATTTCGTGTAATATATTTATTATTGCTGTCAAATTGAGAACTGGAGAAAGTAATTTTTGGTGCTTTACTTCCTGTACATTCAACCGTCAATGGCACGGTGGTTTTATTTGAGTATCCTTCATAAACACCACCAGCACTTAAGGCATTTAATCTGTCAGCACCAATTTGGTTCATACCAATGGTCGCAGTGGTATCCCCTGTAAATTTACAGGTGGTCCCTACTACTTTACCAGTAATAATCAGTTCACCCTGATCAGAATCAGCAGCAAAAGCCCCAGCGCTCATAACTACAGCGGACAGAACAGCAGCGGAAATAATTGAACGTTTCATCGTATATTCCTTAATAAATTAACTTCTATTGGTTAAGAGGACTTAACCTGTGAAATTAAATTCGCACACCAGAAACGTTACCGCAATGTAAACGCGTTGTTTTGTTGATTTAAAACAAATTGCAAAGAGCAATATAATAGAAACAAATCAGTCGATTTTTTTATTCTTTTAAATTAATAAATTTACGAGATTAACTGTCGGAATGAAATTCTTCAGAGAAATGGTCAGTCACTTATTATTCACAATAATAATGCATGGCTGATAAAAGACGTTTAATCGTAACGCGTCATCACAATTTGTCGTGTAGCGTCACCGGTGATAGTAACAATTTCAGTTACCGCACCTTTTGTTGGATTGGAAACACCCGCTCTGACGTTTGAAAAGGAAATGGCATTGCCACAGCGTTGCTGCACTTCGTTATTTACAACATCAGCGCTACAGGTGGGTTCAGTTACCCGACCATTGATATTCAGGGTGGCAGTATCTGTGGCGAAAGCAGAAGCGCTCATTCCATAAGCCAAAGTAATAACTCCCAAGAATAAATTTTTTTTCATTACGTTCATTATTCCTGTATCGGTTGGGAAACAGCACACAAGCCGTCTTTCCATAGATTATGGATTAACTGCCTCGCTAAGACTAATTGAGATTGTAGATTAATTCGACCAATTTGATCAATTTAAATGATGCATTGAGGGTGTTTATTCAGAAAAAGACATGAATTATACAGTCCGGATAAATAATTGAGTGAGATTTTTCATCCAATATATTCACTGCATCAATGAATTATTGATACAGTGAATATTTGTAACGCTATTAATTACACCGCGCGGAAAGCAATTTCACCCGGGATCACTTCCCCTTGCCAGTAGAGCTGGGCAGCGACACGTCCTGCCAGGTCGCGGTAAATGGCGGTAAATTCGCTGTCAGGACGGCTGATGACCGTCGGCGTACCACGATCCAGGTCTTCACGCAGAGAAATATGCAGCGGCATCTGTCCCAGCAGTTGGGTGTGATACTGCTCAGCCAGTTTCTGCGCGCCACCGGTGCCGAAGATTGGCTCGTGATGACCACAGTTGCTGCAAATATGCATACTCATATTCTCAACAATACCCAGCACTGGCACTTCGACTTTTTCGAACATCACGATGCCTTTTTTCGCATCGATCAGCGCGATGTCCTGCGGAGTGGTCACCACAACAGCACCCGTGACCGGAATGTTTTGCGCCAGCGTCAACTGGATATCACCCGTACCCGGCGGCATATCCAGTACCAGGTAATCAAGATCCGGCCATAAGGTTTCTTGCAGCATCTGCAGCAGGGCTTTGCTGGCCATCGGGCCACGCCACACCATCGCATTATCGTCAGTAACCAGATAACCAATAGAGTTTGTCGCCAGGCCGTGAGACATGATCGGCGCCATATGGGTACCGTCTGGAGAGGTTGGACGCTGGTTTTCCGCACCGAGCATCGTCGGGATTGACGGGCCATAAATATCGGCGTCCAGTATCCCTACCTTAGCCCCTTCCGCAGCCAGCGCCAGCGCCAGGTTCACGGCAGTAGAGGATTTACCCACGCCACCTTTACCCGAACTGACGGCGATGATGTTTTTTACACCATTAATGCCCGGCTGGTTTTTCACGCGTTTCAGCGTCGCAATGTTATGCGACAGTTTCCAGTCGATCGCTTTCGCACCAGTAATACGCAGCAGATCGGCGCTACATTGCTCTTTTAAGTCCTCAAACGCGCTCTGCCAGACAAACGGCATGACCAGCTCAACGTGCAACGTGTCATCCATCCAGGCGACGTGATGCAACGCTTTAAGCGTCGTCAGATTATGTTTCAGGGTTGAATGCTGAAAATTCGCCAGCGTCCCGGCAACCATCGCGCGCAGGGTCTCTGGTGATTTGGCCTGGGATTGTGCGTTCATCCCGACTCCTTTTTGTTGTTCTGAAAATACAATAGTCACCAGGTAGTTTACTCCAACCGCAACAATTATTCATTTACGGATAAATGCCCTTATCGCTTGGCGCAGTAATTACCATTTTGGTACTATCAAAGCCCTTTTCACTACAAAAGAAGTAATTGCCCACTATGACTCAAGTCGCGAAGAAAATTCTGGTAACGTGCGCGCTGCCGTACGCCAACGGCTCTATCCACCTCGGCCATATGCTGGAGCACATCCAGGCTGATGTCTGGGTCCGTTACCAGCGAATGCGCGGCCACCAGGTTAACTTCATCTGCGCGGACGACGCACACGGTACGCCAATCATGCTGAAAGCACAGCAGCTTGGGATCACGCCAGAGCAGATGATCGGTGAAATGAGTCAGGAGCATCAGACTGATTTTGCGGGTTTTGACATCAGCTATGACAACTACCACTCTACGCACAGCGAAGAGAACCGTGAGCTGTCTGAGCTGATTTATACGCGCCTGAAGGAGAACGGTTTTATTAAGAACCGTACTATCTCCCAGCTTTACGATCCGGAAAAAGGCATGTTCCTGCCGGACCGTTTCGTTAAAGGCACCTGCCCGAAATGTAAATCTCCGGATCAGTACGGCGATAACTGTGAAGTTTGCGGCGCAACCTACAGCCCGACCGAACTTATCGAGCCGAAATCCGTCGTTTCTGGCGCGACGCCGGTAATGCGCGACTCCGAACACTTCTTCTTTGACCTGCCGTCATTCAGCGAGATGCTGCAGGCCTGGACACGCAGCGGCGCGTTGCAGGAGCAGGTCGCCAACAAAATGCAGGAATGGTTCGAATCCGGCCTGCAGCAGTGGGATATTTCCCGCGATGCCCCATACTTTGGTTTTGAAATCCCGGATGCGCCAGGCAAGTACTTCTATGTCTGGCTTGATGCACCAATTGGCTATATGGGTTCGTTCAAAAACCTGTGTGATAAGCGCGGCGACACGACCAGTTTTGATGAGTATTGGAAGAAAGATTCCGACGCAGAGCTGTATCACTTCATCGGTAAAGACATCGTCTACTTCCATAGCCTGTTCTGGCCGGCAATGCTGGAAGGCAGCAACTTCCGCAAGCCGACCAACCTGTTCGTACACGGTTATGTGACGGTAAACGGTGCGAAGATGTCCAAATCTCGCGGTACCTTCATTAAGGCCAGCACCTGGCTGAAGCACTTTGACGCCGACAGCCTGCGCTACTACTACACGGCGAAGCTTTCTTCACGCATTGATGATATCGACCTGAACCTGGAAGACTTCGTTCAGCGTGTAAACGCCGATATCGTCAACAAAGTAGTCAACCTGGCATCACGTAACGCAGGCTTTATCAGCAAGCGTTTTGACGGCGTACTGGCTGCTGAACTGGCCGACCCGGCGTTGTATAAAACCTTCACTGACGCTGCTGCGGTGATTGGCGAAGCATGGGAAAGCCGTGAATTTGGTAAAGCTATCCGTGAAATCATGGCGCTGGCCGATGTGGCAAACCGCTACGTTGACGAACAGGCTCCGTGGGTCGTTGCTAAACAGGAAGGCCGCGATGCCGACCTGCAGGCGATCTGCTCCATGGGTATCAACCTGTTCCGCGTCCTGATGACTTACCTGAAACCGGTTCTGCCAACGCTTGCTGAACGTGTAGAAGCTTTCCTGAACAGCGAGCTGAGCTGGGATGCCATTAAGCAACCGCTGCTCGGTCACAAGGTCAACACCTTTAAGGCGCTCTACAATCGCATCGACATGAAACAAGTTGAAGCGCTGGTGGAAGCGTCGAAAGAAGAAGTGAAGGCCGCTGCCGCACCGGTAACCGGCCCGCTGGCGGATGACCCAATTCAGGAAACCATTACCTTTGACGATTTCGCCAAAGTTGACCTGCGCGTGGCATTGATTGAAAACGCCGAGTTTGTGGAAGGTTCTGACAAACTGCTGCGTCTGACGCTGGATCTCGGTGGCGAGAAGCGTAACGTCTTCTCTGGTATTCGTTCTGCCTATCCGGATCCGCAGACCCTGGTTGGACGTCAGACCATTATGGTTGCTAACCTGGCACCTCGTAAGATGCGCTTCGGCATTTCTGAAGGGATGGTCATGGCGGCAGGTCCTGGCGGGAAAGATATCTTCCTGTTAAGCCCGGACGAAGGCGCAAAACCTGGCCAACAGGTGAAATAAATCAGACATCTCGAGCGCTGCAACTGCAGCGCTTTTTTTTGCTGAGGGATTTACCTTTAATCTTAAACACACTCCCCCACTCCATTTTCGGACTGCTCAGCCATCGCTATTAGATTTATTCTATACTGCTCTGCTATTAAGGCCGCCCGGCCCCATCATATTCATTAGAATTATTATTTAGCTTTCGATATTCATAAAATGGAGTTTCCATGACAGCGTTACAAAAATTAGTTTCTCTCGCCGTGGCATCGGTTGTGGTTTTTTCCCTGGCGGGTTGTGGTGATAAAGAAGAAACGAAAACATTCAATGCCAATCTTAACGGTTCGGATATCACCGTCTCTTACACCTATAAAGGTGACAAAGTTCTGAAACAAAGCTCCGAAAGTAAAATCAGCTATGCATCTGTCGGCGCCAGCAATAAAGAGGAAGCCGCAAAAGTATTCGATGCGTTAAGCGCCAAATATCAAAATATTGCAGGTGTAGAAGAAAAGCTCACCTATACAGATACCTACGCGCAGGAAAATGTCACTATCGATATGGAAAAAGTCGATATAAAAGCGTTGCAGGCAATTTCCGGGATGAAGCTTTCTGAGAAAGCCGATAAAAATATCAGCATGAAGCAAATGCAAACGGTAATGGAATCGGCGGGTTTTAAAGAAGTGAAATAACATCCTGGCGACCCGATATTCATCGTGGTCGCCAGCGTCGTTTTACGCTTTCGTTTTATGCACTCGCGACGTCAAACCCCGCAGGAAATAACGCAGAAACTGATCGCCGCATTCGCGATAGTTCTTATGGTCCGGCGCGCGCATCATGGCGGTAATTTCCGGCATCGACACACGAAACTTCTGCTCGGTCATAATGGCCAGAATATCATCGGTTTTCAGCGAAAAGGCGATACGCAGCTTTTTCAGCAGCGTATTGTTGTTAACACGACGATCAAGCGCCAGTTCCGGCGCAGACTCGTCTTTACCACGCAGATGATAAATCAGACCGTTTAAAAATCCGGAGAGAATGATATCCGGGCAGCGAATAAACCCGGCTTCATCTTCTTTTGTCATCCAGGTATCAAAACCTGCGGAGGTGGATTCCATGTCAGCAAGCGCAAGAATACGCACCATGTCGTTATTGTTCGCTTTCAGAGTGTAGCGCAGGCTACGAAGAATATCGTTACTTAGCATAGAGCCTTCAACTGTCGGTGATGCAATGGCGCGCAGTGTATCAGTTTTACAGTCCAATCGCCTCTTTTAGACTTTTAAGATAACGGCGACTTACCGGAACTGTCAGCCCGTTGCGTAAAATCAGTTCGGCCTGACCGTTTTCTTCCAGACGGATCTCCCGCAATTGCGCCATATTCACCAGATACTGCCGATGGCAGCGCAGTAAAGGTGTACGGCTTTCCAGCGTTCTGAGCGTCAGTTCGGTGAAACCTTCTTTACCATCGCTGCTGGTCACATACACGCCGCTCATGCGGCTGCTGATAAACGCCACGTCATCCATTTGCAGCAGATAGATTCGGCTGTGGCCGCTGCACGGAATAAACTTCAGCGCCTGCTGATTCTCCGGCAGTAGCGATACATCCTGCTTCGTGCGCTCCTGACGCAAACGGCTCAGCGTTTTTTCCAGTCGCGCCTCTTCAATCGGTTTGAGAAGATAATCAAACGCGTGTTCTTCAAAAGCTTTCACCGCATATTCATCAAAGGCAGTAAGGAAAACAATATACGGACGATGCTCAGGATCAAGCATGCCAACCATTTCCAGACCGCTGATACGCGGCATCTGAATATCAAGGAACAGGACATCCGGACGCAGTTTATGTACCGCGCCGATGGCTTCCACCGCATTCGAACATTCGCCGACGATCTCGATGTCGCTTTGCGCCTGCAACAGGATCCGCAGATTCTCCCGCGCTAACGGTTCGTCATCGACAATCAGCACTTTGATCATGCCAGTTCCTCCAGAGGAAGTCGTAAAGTGATTCGGGTAAAGCGGTCAGGTTCACACGCTACGCTGATGCCAAAATCGTCGCCAAACCGCTCGCGCAGTCGTTTATCAACCAGATTCATACCCAATCCGCTGGCCTCAGACGTTGGCTGATACAACCCGGCGTTATCTTCAATATCCAGCATCAGATACTGCCCTTCGCGGCGGGCGGTAATCGACACTTCGCCGGTATCCAGTAGCTGAGAGGTACCGTGTTTAATGGCATTCTCCACAATAGGTTGTAGGGTAAAGGCAGGTAATTGCTGATACGAAAGCGCATCTGGCACCGTCAAAGTCACCTGCAGGCGCGACTGAAATCGCGCCTTTTCAATTTGCAGATAGGCGTTAACGTGCTCAATTTCATCAGCCAGCGTCACAATCTCCGACGGACGTTTTAAGTTTTTGCGAAAGAACGTCGACAGATACTGCACCAGTTGGCTGGCCTGCTCGCTATCACGTCGGATCACGGCTTTGATGGTGTTGAGCGCATTAAACAAAAAATGGGGATTCACCTGTGCATGCAGGAGTTTGATTTCCGACTGCGTGAGCATCGCTTTTTGCCGCTCATACTGCCCGGCCAGAATCTGCGCCGAAAGCAGTTGGGCGATCCCTTCCCCCAGCGTGCGGTTGATCGAGCTAAAGAGGCGGTTTTTAGCTTCATACAGTTTGATGGTTCCCATCACCCGCTGGTTTTCACCCCGCAAAGGGATCACCAGCGTCGAGCCTAATTTGCATTGCGGGTGCAAAGAGCAGCGGTAAGGGACTTCATTCCCATCGGCATACACCACCTCTCCGGTTTCTATCGCCCGTTGGGTGTACGACGACGAAATAGGTTTTCCGGGTAGATGGTGATCGTCACCAATGCCGGTAAATGCCAGCAGCTTCTCGCGGTCGGTAATTGCCACAGCACCGATATCCAGCTCTTCATACAGCACCTGAGCGACCTTCATGCTGTTAACCTCGTTAAACCCCTGGCGCAAAATACCCTCCGTTGAGGCGGCAACTTTGAGCGCAGTGGCGGAAAAAGCAGAGGTATATTTTTCAAACATCGCCCGTTTATCGAGCAAAATACGCATAAATAAGGCTGCACCCACGGTATTCGTCACCATCATCGGCGCGGCGATATTACTGACCAGCCGAAACGCATCGTCAAACGGCCGGGCGATTAACAAGATGATCAGCATCTGCACCAGTTCGGCGACAAAAGTAATGGCACCCGCGGTCAGTGGGCTAAAGACTTTATCGGTACGGCCACGACGGGTGAGCACGCTGTGCACCAGCCCGCCGAGCAAACCTTCGACAATGGTCGAAATCATGCAACTGAGCGCCGTCATTCCGCCCATTGAATAACGATGTAAGCCACCGGTTAGGCCGACCAAACCGCCGACCACTGGGCCGCCAAGCAGCCCGCCCATCACCGCGCCGATAGCACGGGTATTAGCAATAGAATCATCAATGTGCAGCCCGAAATAGGTGCCCAAAATGCAGAAAATGGAAAAGGTAACGTAGCAAAGCAGCTTGTGCGGGAGCCGGATCGTGACCTGCATCAGCGGGATAAACAAACGCGTTTTGCTCATGAGCCACGCGATAACGAGAAACACACACATCTGCTGAAGCAGCAGCAACACCAGATTAAACTCGTACATACCTGCCAACCACACATCACTTAAAAGCGCGTAACATACATGGGCTGCGCGTAACTTTCTTTGAAGTGTTGCAAAAAAAAAGGAATTTGTGAGAACGATCACTCGAAAGCGCGAGCATGACTACAAATTCACCCATTTGTTGATCAAAAAACAGACAAAACTACCTGGTTCGCAAAAGAGCGTCTAAAGTAAAACTGGGACCTCGCGAGCATAAGTGAGACGACGATGGCGCTTTACACAATAGGTGAAGTGGCTTTGCTTTGTGATATCAACCCTGTCACTTTACGCGCGTGGCAGAGGCGTTACGGATTACTGAAACCGCAGCGAACAGACGGCGGGCATCGCCTGTTTAACGACGCGGATATCGACCGGATCCGTGAGATAAAACGCTGGATAAATAACGGCGTTCAGGTCAGTAAGGTAAAAATGTTGCTCAGTAATGAGAACATTGATGTGCATAACGGCTGGCGCGAACAGCAAGAGACGCTGTTGAGCTATTTGCAAAGTAATAATCTGCATAGCCTCAGGATGTGGATCAAAGAGCGCGGTCAGGATTATCCCGCACAAACGCTCAACACCCATTTGTTCATTCCGTTACGCCGCCGCCTGCAATGTCAGCAGCCGATCCTGCAGGCGTTACTGGGGATCCTCGACGGTGTCCTCATCAACTACATCGCGATTTGTCTGGCCTCGGCGCGCAAGAAACAGGGTAAAGATGCCCTGGTTGTCGGCTGGAACATTCATGATACCACCCGCTTATGGCTGGAGGGTTGGGTTGCCAGCCAGCAGGGATGGCGCGTTGACGTCCTCGCCCACTCGCTAAACCAATTGCGACCGGAATTGTTTGAAGGCCGAACCTTACTGGTCTGGTGCGGCGAAAGCCAAACGCCCGCTCAGCAGCAACAACTGAACGAATGGCGCGCGTTAGGTCACGATATTTATCCACTCGGTATTTAAAGCCAACCAGGATCGGCTCTTAATATTCTGTTAACAAACGTGTACAATCCTTAGATTCACATAAGGAGTGCATAATGAGCGCAGCTAAAATCGGTGTCATTACCCTCTTCCTGCTGATGGCCATCGGCGGTATCGGCGGCGTCATGCTGGCAGGCTACACATTCATTTTACGTGCCGGGTAAGGTGGCTCGCTAATCGCTCAAACCCGCGGTCAACTATCACCGCAGCCAGCGCGACCAGCAGCGCCCCCTGAATCACATAGGCGGTATTGAACCCGCTCAGGCCGATGATAATCGGCGTGCCCAACGTGTTGGCCCCGACGGTTGAGGCTATCGTAGCGGTGCCGATATTAATAATCACCGACGTGCGAATTCCCGCCAGAATAACCGGTGCCGCCAGCGGCAACTCCACTTTCCGCAGCCGCTGGCCCTGACTCATGCCCATTCCGCTGGCAATATCCATCACGCTGGGAGAAATTCCGCCAAGTCCTGCCAGAGTTGCCTGCAAGATTGGTAACACGCCATACAAAATCAGCGCGATAATCGCGGGTTCAAGCCCAAACCCCATCACCGGTACGGCGATCGCCAGCACGGCGACCGGAGGAAATGTCTGCCCCACGGCGGCAATCGTTTCCACCATCGGCCTGAATTCCGCGCCCCAGGGCCGGGTTACCGCTATTCCCGCTCCGGAGCCAATAATGACGGCAATAAGGCTTGAAATCCCCACCAACGCAAAATGACTCAACGCCAGCGCCGTAAAACTTTCCTGCTGATACACGGGACGCGGCAGCGCCGGAAATAGCGAACTAAACAGGGCCTGACTGTGAGGCAATCCCACCAACAGGATCAGAAACAGCACAACAAGCCATAGCAATGGATCAGCAAGACGTTTCACGGGTCGGCGTCTCCGAAAGCAAATCGCGAAAATGAAGCGTCCCGCAGGGTAACCCCTGCGGCGTCACGACCGGCAAGACATCGCAGCCACGCGCCACGAACACCGACAATGCATCACGTAGCGTCATCTCATCCACCAGCGGCTCGCCGTCTGAGTGTTCGCCGCGACGGATAAAATCCCCTACCGTACGCAGTGACAACAGCCTTACGCCCAGTTCACTGCGGCCAAAAAAAGTTTGCACGAAATCATTCGCTGGCGCAGTGAGCATCGACAGCGGCGTGCCTTGCTTCACAACTTTTCCCGCATCCATCAAAATCAGATGCTCCGCCAGTCTCAGCGCCTCGTCGATATCATGCGTCACCAGCACAATGGTACGTCCCAACAAACGGTGGATACGCGTCATCTCCTGCTGCAGCGCGCCGCGGGTGACCGGGTCCAGCGCGCCAAAAGGCTCATCCATCAGTAGCACCTGCGGATCTGCCGCCAACGCACGCGCAACCCCAACCCGCTGCTGTTGTCCACCGGAAAGCTGATGCGGATAACGGTGACGTAAACTCGCCTCGAGGCCCAGCAGCGCCATTAGTTCATCTGTTCGGTCATCAATACGTGAACGTGACCACTTTTGCAGCTGCGGTACGGTGGCAATATTCTGCGCGACGGTCCAGTGGGGAAACAAACCAATAGACTGAATCGCGTACCCCATGCGCCGTCGTAACTCCAGCACCGGCAGGCTGCGGATCTCCTCCCCGGCGAAACGGATCTGCCCGCTGTCATGTTCAACCAGCCGGTTGATCATCTTTAGCGTGGTAGACTTGCCCGAACCTGACGTGCCAATTAATACCGAAAAGCTGCCCTCTCCTAACTGCAGGTTCAGGTCATCGACGGCTTTTTGCTGGCCATAGGTTTTACTGACATGGCGAAATTCAATCATTATTCGATACCTTTAGCAGCGCGATCCCTAAATCAAACAGTGCATCAATCAACACAGCCAGCACAACGACCGGGATCACGCCCAACAGCACTAAATCAACGGCGCTACTGAGCAATCCCTGAAAGACCAGCGCGCCAAATCCCCCTGCACCAATCAGCGCGGCTATCACCGCCATCCCCACCGTCTGGACCATCACCACTCGCAAACTGCGCAAGAAGACCGGCAGCGCCAGTGGAAACTGCACCGAGATAAACCGCTGACGCGCGCTCATCCCCATCGCCCGGGCGCTTTCAAGTACATCGCGTGGAACCTGATTCAACCCAGCCACTACGCCGCGAACCAGCGGTAAGAGCGCATACAGCACCAACGCAATAAGCGCAGGCGTCAGACCGGTTCCCGCTACGCCAAGCGAACCCAGCAAGGGAAAGTGCTTCACCAGTCCGGCAAGCGGCGCAATTAACAGGCCAAACAGCGCGACGGAGGGAATAGTCTGGATGATGTTCAGTACCGCGAATACCGGCCCCTGATGGGAGACAGAAAAAGTACACCAGACGCCCAGCGGCACGCCAATGAGCAGCGCGGGCACCACGGTAGCGAACAGAATCGTCAGATGCTGCGTCAGCGCGTCGTTAAAGACATCCTGGCGATTGGCATATTCTTTAAGCAGAGAAAGATCGTTAAACGTACCGGAGAGCAGTAACACCAGCGGCAAAATGAATATTTGTGCGTGCAATAACCAACGCCACGACGCCCGTTCGGTGATGCGACGAATGGCGTCACTGGCTGCCAGCAGCATCAGTCCCAGCCCTAACCAGAACCCGCTGCCCAGGCTGGTTCTGGCCAGCGGACTACCCGTCTGAGCCAGATACGTTGCCGTTGTGCCGGCGATGACCAGCGCCGCAATCACCAACAGTTGGCTAACGATAAGCGTCAATATATTGCCGGATTTTCCCGGTACAAAGCACAGAAGAAACAGCAGCACACAGGCCGCCGCTAATCCCCATGCCATGTCGGGTTGGATATCCCAGAGTTGACGCCCTTCACCGGAAACCAGGCGATTGGGAGCATAGCTAATGAAAGGAAGCGCTGCCGCCGCGATGGTAAGAAACACCAGCAGCAACAGCACCCGATTTACTGAAATATTCGACAAAACACCCACCTGCTGCAAACTCCGTTACTTCACCCATCCTTTTTGCTTCAGGTAGTCTGCTGCGACTTTTTTCGCATCCAGACCCTCCACGGCAATACTGGCATTCAGCCGTTGCAGCGTTTTTTCATCCAGGCTGGCAAATACTGGTTGTAGCCATTCTGCCATTTGCGGGTAGTCCTGCAGCACCGATTCACGCACAACGGGCGCTGGCGCATAAATGGGCTGCACGCCTTGCGGATCGCTTAATGTTTGCAGACCGAGCGCCGCAACCGGACCGTCGGTACCGTAGGCCATCGCCGCATTGACCCCAGAGGTCTGCTGCGCCGCTGCTTTAATCGTCACCGCGGTATCCCCCCCCGCCAGCGACAACAGCTGATTCTGATTCAGTTTGAAATCATAGGCTTTTTCAAAGGCAGGCAGCGCGTCAGCCCGTTCGATAAATTCCGCAGAGGCGGCAAGTTTGAACGTCCCCCCGTCTTTCAGGTAACGGCCTAAATCGGCAAGGGACTCAAGCTTATTCTTTTGCGCGACATCCTGGCGAACCGCAATGGTCCAGGTGTTGTTGGCGGGCGCAGGCGTTAGCCAGATCAGCTTATTTTGCTCTGCGTCCAGCTTTTTCACTTTGTCATAACCGGCCTGCGCATTTTTCCATGCAGGATCATTCTCATCTTTAAAAAAGAATGCGCCATTGCCGGTATATTCCGGATAAATATCCAGTTCACCAGAGGTGATTGCCCCACGCACCACCGGAGTGGTACCCAGCTGTACTTTATTAACGGTTTTCACGCCGTGACTTTCGAGCACCTGCAAAATAATGTTGCCGAGCAGCGCCCCTTCGGTATCTATTTTTGAACCGACCGTGACGGGTGACGCGGCCTGTAAGGGCAAGCTGATCGCGGCTAACAACGCCAGCGAACCTACCCAAACTTTTGAAATTATCATGCTGCACTCCTCATTCTTTTACGGCCCTTTTCAGAGACTTGAGGAAAAAGCATAGTCGAAAAATCAAGCCTTAACCTGGCAATTGGGTAGTAACACTGAGAGTTACTCGCGGTAAGGCGATAATACAATAAAAAAAATCCGGCAAACCCAAAGTGAGTTTACCGGATGGTACGATTTCGCGGGCCTGATAAGCGTCACGCTATCAGGCATGATATCAATTACAGCAGTTCAAATTCGCCCTGCTTCACTCTGGCAGAATCCACGCCGATAAAGACGTTGAATTTGCCCGGTTCGGCATCGTATTGCATACGCTGGTTCCAGAATTTCAGCGCTTCAACATCAATTGGGAAGCTAACGGTTTGGGTTTCACCCGGCTTAAGATTCACCTTCTCAAAACCTTTCAGCTGCTTTACCGGACGACTCATTGAAGCGGTAACATCCTGCAAATACATCTGAATCACCGTCGCACCTTCGCGTTTGCCGGTATTGGTCACCTGCACGCTGGCCGTCACGGTCCCGTCACGCTTCATCGTCGGAGAAGAGAGTTTCACATCAGAAACCGTGAATGTGGTGTAGCTCAGGCCATAGCCAAAGGGATACAACGGACCGTTCGCTTCGTCAAAGTAGCGCGACGTGTACTTATTCGGCTTATCGGCATTATACGGGCGACCGGTATTAAGATGGCTGTAATAGACCGGGATCTGTCCGACAGAGCGCGGGAAAGACATCGGCAACTTGCCTGACGGGTTGTAATCGCCAAATAGCACATCGGCGATGGCGTTACCGCCTTCCGTCCCGGCAAACCAGGTTTCGAGGATCGCATCGGCCTGTTGATCTTCCTTAACCAGCGCCAGCGGACGACCGTTCATCAGTACCAGAACCAGTGGTTTACCCGTGGCTTTCAGCGCGGTAATCAGGTCACGCTGACTCTGCGGAATGGTGATATCGGTGCGGCTGGAGGCTTCATGCGCCATTCCCTGCGCTTCACCAACTACCGCGACGACCACGTCAGACTGCTTCGCGGCGTTAACGGCTTCATCAATCATCGCCTGCGGCGAACGCGGGTCAACCTTCACCGCCTCTTCATACTGGTTGAGGAAGTCGACAATGCCTTTGTCGTTGGTGATGTTCGCCCCTTTGGCGTATACCACTTTGCCCTGCTCGCCGATGGCATTTTTAATCCCCGTCAGCACCGTTACTGACTGATCGGCAACCCCGGCAGCAGACCAACTGCCCATCACATCACGCTTGCTGTCGGCCAGCGGGCCGACAACCGCTACGGTAGCGGATTTTTTCAGCGGCAATGTTTCCAGACGGTTTTTCAGCAGCACCAGGCTTTCACGTGCCACTTCACGCGCCTCTTTGCGGTGCAAACGGCTTTCCGCGTTGGTGTCCTGCGGGTCAGATTCTTTGGCCCCCAGATGGCTGTACGGATCGTTAAACAGCCCCATATCATATTTCACGTTCAGCACATGACGCGCAGCGTCGTCCAGCTCCGCCATCGTCACCTTACCTGACTTAATCAACCCCGGCAGGTATTTGCTGTAATACTCATCGCTCATGCTCATGTTGATGCCGGACTTGATCGCCACACGCACCGCATCTTCAGGATCGGCGGCAGTGCCGTGCTTAATCAGTTCCTTAATCGCGCCATGATCGGAAACGGTAATGCCCTTAAAGCCCCACTCATCGCGCAGCACGTCTTTTAACAGCCATGCATCCGAAGTCGCCGGCGTGCCGTTCAGCGAATTAAGCCCCACCATCACCGCACCGCTACCGGCGTCCAGTCCAGCTTTGTACGGTGGCATATAGTCGTTGAACAAACGCTGCGGGCTCATATCGACAGTGTTGTATTCCTTGCCGCCTTCAACCGCGCCATAGGCGGCATAGTGCTTGACGCTGGTCATCACCGAATAGCGATCGGCCGGGCTTTTACCCTGCATCGCTTCCACCATGGTTTTGCCCATCGTGGCGGTCAAATACGTATCTTCGCCAAACCCTTCCGAGGCGCGGCCCCAGCGCGGATCGCGCGAGACATCGACCATCGGTGCCCAGGTCATATTCAGACCATCATCGGCAGCTTCATACGCAGACACTCGACCAACGGTTCTGACCGCATCAAGATTAAAGGAGGACGCCAGACCGAGGCTTATCGGGAATACGGTACGCTGACCGTGCAATACGTCGTAGGCAAAAAAGAGAGGGATTTTCAGGCGGCTGAGATCCATCACCTGATCCTGCATTTTGCGGATATCCTGACGCGTGACGGTGTTAAAAATTGCCCCAACCTGCCCGTCTTTGATCATCTCGCGGATGGCTTCTTTCGGGTTATCAGGCCCGACGCTTATCAAACGCAGTTGCCCAATCTTCTCATCTACGGTCATCTGCTTGAGTAAATCGGTAACGAAGGCATCCCGCGCCTCTGGCGTCAGTGGATGGTTACCAAACAGAGTGTCCGCCAACGCTGGTTGCAATGCCAGACTCACCGCGACACCTACAGAACATAGCCATTTCATGTTGATTCTCTCTTTATTTTTTCCCGACGAGGCAGCGAAAATATAACAAAAACCGCAGTTTGCCGTAAGACTAAACGGGAGCGATAAAGAAAGCTAAGGTTATTCTCCTAATTTTCGAAACCAGCGCGAATCAGTAAAAGACGAACCAGAGACAATATGAATGAGAAAGCGTATTGTCATACAAAGCGCTATGCTTGTTCCTGATATTGAGTCCCACCACAAGGAGTGGAGAATGTCTTCCATTACAACAGATAATAAAGCTTTCCTGAATGAACTGACCCGTCTGGTGGGTCATTCACACCTGCTGACAGAACCTGCTAAAACCGCCCGCTATCGCAAGGGATTCCGCTCCGGCCAGGGCGATGCGCTTGCCGTCGTGTTCCCCGGGTCGCTTTTAGAACTGTGGCGCGTTTTGAGCGCCTGCGTCGCCGCGGATAAAATTATCCTGATGCAGGCCGCTAACACCGGCCTGACCGAAGGGTCTACGCCGAGCGGTAATGATTACGACCGCGAGATTGTCATTATCAGCACCCTGCGTCTTGATAAGCTGCACGTCATCGGCAAAGGTGAACAGGTGCTGGCCTATCCAGGAACCACGCTCTATTCGCTGGAAAAAGCGCTCAAACCGTTTGGCCGTGAGCCGCATTCGGTAATCGGATCTTCCTGTATCGGCGCTTCGGTTATCGGTGGCATTTGCAACAACTCCGGCGGCTCGCTGGTACAGCGCGGCCCGGCATACACGGAGATGTCGCTGTTTGCGCGTATTGACGAACAGGGAAAATTACAGCTGGTTAACCATCTGGGTATTGAGCTGGGCCAGACCCCGGAGCAGATCCTGAGCAAACTGGATGACGAGCGTATTAGAGATGACGATGTTCGCCACGACGGGCGTCACGCGCACGATCACGACTACGTTACCCGCGTCAGAGATATCGACGCGGACACGCCCGCACGCTATAACGCCGACCCGGATCGCTTGTTTGAATCGTCCGGTTGTGCAGGCAAGCTCGCGGTCTTTGCCGTGCGTCTGGACACCTTCGAAGCCGAAAAAAACCAGCAGGTCTTTTACATCGGCACCAACCAGCCAGAGGTGCTGACGGAGATCCGCCGTCATATTCTGGCAAAATTCGAGCATCTGCCGGTCGCCGGTGAATATATGCACCGCGATATTTACGACATCGCTGAGCAATACGGCAAAGATACGTTTCTGATGATCGACAAGCTCGGCACCGACAAAATGCCGTTCTTCTTCACCCTGAAAGGCCGCACCGATGCGATGCTGGAAAAAGTGAAAATTTTCCGTCCTCACTTCACCGACCGGGCAATGCAGAAATTTGGTCATTTATTCCCCAGTCACTTACCGGCGCGCATGAAAAGCTGGCGCGATAAGTACGAGCATCACCTGCTGTTAAAAATGGCCGGTGGCGGCGTGGCTGAAGCCCAAAACTGGCTAAGCGAGTATTTCAAAACCGCTGAAGGCGACTTCTTTGCCTGTACGGCGGAAGAAGGCAGCAAGGCGTTCTTGCACCGCTTTGCGGCGGCTGGCGCGGCTATTCGTTATCAGGCCGTACATGCGGATGAGGTGGAAGATATTCTGGCGCTGGATATCGCGCTGCGTCGTAACGACACCGAATGGTACGAGCATCTGCCCCCAGAGATCGACAGTCAACTGGTGCACAAACTCTATTACGGTCACTTTATGTGTTACGTCTTCCATCAGGATTACATCGTGAAAAAAGGCGTGGATGCGCATGCGCTAAAAGAGCAGATGCTGGAACTCCTGCGCGAGCGTGGGGCGCAGTATCCGGCAGAGCATAACGTCGGGCATCTATATCAGGCGCCGGAAACCTTGACCCGTTTTTACCGTGAGAATGACCCCACCAACAGTATGAATCCGGGTATTGGGAAAACGAGTAAGCAGAAGTTCTGGAAAGAATCGTAAACCTGAAAAAGATAAGCGCTACCGGGCATGTTGCCGGGGCGCTTTGCTTGCCCGGCCTACTGCTACATTCGCTATGCGTAGGCCGGATAAGACATCTTATTTAATCGTTCTGTGCGGTTTGCTCGCCCTTCGCCGAACCTGCCGCCGCCATCTGCGCAGCTTTTTGCTTTTTATAGCTCAGCGCCGCCGCCGGAACCGGCATCACCTTGCCCGTTTCAATCCAGGTACGTAAACGGCTGGCATCGGCAAAGTGAGTATATTTACCAAAGGCATCCATCACCACCAGCGCCACCGGTTTGTTGTTAATCACCGTGCGCATCACCAGACAGTGGCCTGCCGCATTGGTAAACCCGGTTTTCGTTAACTGAATATTCCAGTTATCGCGGTATACCAGATGGTTGGTGTTACGAAACGGCAGCGTATACGCAGGGTTGGCAAACGTCGCCATATCTTCACGCGTAGTACTTAACTGGCCGATCAGCGGATACTGTTTGCTGGCGATCAGCAGCTTGGTTAAGTCACGGGCGGTCGAGACGTTATGAATCGACAAGCCAGTGGGTTCCACAAAGCGTGTCTGAGTCATGCCGAGCGCTTTCGCTTTGGCATTCATGGCTTTGATAAACGCGTTGTATCCGCCCGGGTAATGATGCGCCAGACTCGCCGCCGCACGGTTTTCTGATGACATCAGCGCCAGCAGTAACATGTCTTTACGGCTGATTTCGCTGTTCAGTCGTACGCGAGAGTAAATGCCTTTCATCTCCGGCGTCTGGCTAATATCGACTTTCAGCTTTTCATTCAGCGGCAGTCGTGCATCAAGCACCACCATCGCCGTCATTAATTTGGTAATCGACGCAATCGGACGCACAAGGTCCGGGTGGTTCGAATAGATAACTTTGTTGGTATTCAGATCAACGATCATCGCGCTACCGGACGCTATCTCAGGTTGAGAAGCCGCTGCGGTAGTTGCCGTTTTCGCCACGGCTTGGGGTGCAAAAGGAACGGCCAGCACCAGGGCAAGGCTTAATAATGAAACTCGGAATTTCAGCATGATGAGATTTCTGATAATGGTTCACGCACGTCACAACGCACACCGCCAGAGATTAAGTATTATCTCAAGCTAGCTCAGGCATCATAGCGATCCGGCAGGTTTGCTGCCACAGGAGAATCGTCTCGAAATGCTGCGTTGCTGACTTTTACGTCAACAACGCAGCGTAGACAGGTTTATCCGTCAGAATAACCGATAGCCGTAACCCCACAGGATTACCGTAATAGCCAGCAGAACCTCCAGTACCAGCACACCAATTGCCAGCGTCGAACTGGAAAAACTCAACCCTTCCTCACGAGTGATATTCAGGAACGTCGGAATACCGAGATAAAGTAAATAACCGGTGTAAAACAGCGCGAGAGTCCCGACTAATGCGCACAGCCAGACCAGCGGATAAAGTGCGACCAGCCCGCTTAAAAACAGCGGCGTCGCGACATATCCGGCAAAGACCATACAATGCGCCAGCGACGGACGCTGCGGGTAGTTACGCGCCATCCACCAGATAACCCGGCCCATGACGGCAACGCCCGCCAGCATCACCCCGTAAAACAGAATCGCCATTGCAAATCCAGTCAACAGGGATAATTTCAGGATATTGCCATCGCCAAAATCCCAGCCGATTTGTGTGGTACCGATGAACGCACAAACAACCGGGATTGCCGCCATCAGAAGTACATGGTGGGTGTAGTGATGCGAAACGCTTTCGTTTTCGCTGTTGATCACATGCATTTCACGATCGGGATGGGAAAACAGCCCCCAGACATGGTTCATACCGCCCCCTTCTTGTCAGCTCCGGACCTCAACAGTTCAAGTATAATTCAGCTTTGGATTAATTTTTGTACAACAACAAAAATGACGAACCGCTAATTCAGCGCTTTTAAACCCCACGATGATTCACAGGGTGTATGCTTAACGTCGGGAGGTCATCCAGACATATGGATATAAACAGTCTTATTGCACATTACGGTTACGCCGCATTGGTCATTGGCAGTTTGGCCGAAGGTGAAACCATTACCCTGCTGGGCGGCGTGGCGGCACATCAGGGATTACTTAAATTTCCTCTGGTGGTTATCTCTGTGGCCCTGGGCGGGATGATTGGCGATCAATTGCTGTATCTGCTTGGGCGTCGTTACGGTGGAAAAATTTTGCGTCGTTTCTCAAAACATCGCGACAAAATCCGCAGGGCGCAGAAAATGATCCAGCGCCGTCCTTATCTGTTCGTGATTGGCACCCGTTTTATGTATGGTTTTCGCGTGATCGGCCCATTGCTGATTGGCGCAAGCCATCTGCCGCCTAAAATTTTCCTGCCGTTGAATATTCTGGGGGCGCTGGCGTGGGCGCTGATATTTACCACTCTGGGTTACGTGGGGGGAGAAGTCATTGCGCCGTGGCTACACAATCTCGACCAGCATATTAAGCACTGGATATGGCTGGCTCTGGTGATTGTGCTGGTGCCAGGCGTTCGGTGGTGGTTAAAAAAACGCAGCAGCAAAAGTACGGCCCGATAGCGCGATGTCTACCGGGCGGGTGCGTTACGAAGCGTGGTAGCCGCCCCCCAGCGCGCGGTTCAACTGGATTGAGGCATCCAGCCATTGCCCTTGTAAAAGCAGAGCGTTGCACTGTTCACGTAATGCCGGGATCTTTGCCTCACTGACCCGGGAGCCCGCAATAATTCCGGCATTGAAGCGCGCCTGCGCCAGACCCACTACGCGCAGTGCATCATGCTCAATCTGCTGCTGATGCTGATTCTTCTGCGCCAGGGTTTCTACCTGCGATGCTGCACGCGCCACGTCATTCACCGCATCCACCACGGCTTTGTTGTAATTCGCCACCGTCAGGTTGCTTTGCGCTTGAGTAATGTCGAGATTCGCGTTCAGCCTGCCGCTATCAAAGATAGGCAGCGTCAGCCCGGCCGTTACGCCCATTTGCTGCGCGGAATGGCGAAACAAGTCGCTCAGATGTAACGCATCCTGTTGTAAAAATGCCATCAGATTTACATCGGGATAAAACGCCGCTTTCGCCGCATCAATGCTGCTCAGCGATGACTCAATGTACCAGTGCGCCGCCTGCAAATCCGGTCGGCGGGCCAGCAGCGAATAACCTAGCTGGGACGGGAGCTGGCTTTCCACCGCGGGCAGCGGGGTCGAATGGAGTTTCAGGGCTGTGGACTGCGAGTTGGTCAGCGCGCTCAACCGCGCTTCAATCACCTTCATTTTACCGCTGACATCGTTCAGCTGCTGCTCTGTTTTGCTGGAATCGATATCGGTTTCAACGCCTTCCACCGAAGAAGTAAGACCATTTTGATACAGTTGACGATCAACGTTAATGACGTTCTGCTGCTCGGTTTCGATTTGCGTCAACACGGTTTTCAGCCCGGCCTGCGTTTGCCATTCCCAGTATAGACGAGCCACACCGCTCGCCAGCACCTGTTGCGTTTGCTCGCGCTCGGCTTCACGCGCCTTAACGGCCCCAATACGTGCCGTCACTTCGGCCCGATTTTTACCCCACAGATCCAGATTCCAGCCAGCAGTTAAACCAAAGGTGCCGTTGGTGTACCACGGCCCGGTCGTCCCGGCGGCCGGATCGGTAATGGCAAACGGACCCATCAGCCCTTCGGCTGACATTCTCTGACGCTCCACATCTGCTGAGAAATCGATCTCCGGGCCATCCTGCGCCTCCACAGCCTTAGCCTGCGCCTCCGCCAGTTGAATGCGCTGTTCCGCGACCTGCATATCAGGAGAGTTTCGTAACGTGCTGTCAATCAGCGCATTAAGCTGGGGGTCATGGTATGCCTTCCACCATTGGCTGTCCGGCCAGCCATTTTTTAACGCCGCAGGCAATGTGGTATCGACATTCGCAGCGGGGGTCTGCTGTGACAGAGACTGGCGGTCATCATGCATCGGCGCGCAACCTGACATCAAAATAAAAAGCGGCAACAATGCCGTCGTGACAAAAGCAGAATTACGATTCATGGAGAGACACAGGTAAGAAAAGATGTGCTGAGATTACGACTTGTCGCGTTTCCTTTTTTAGTTACGCGTGGCAATACACCTTTGGCAATAAAAATATATAATCGGAAAAATATACACCCAACAAATAATTTAGATTAATTAATTTTAATAATTTATGGATGGAGACATTATGTCACAGAATATCTATGACGATCCCGAGTTCTTTGCCGGATATGCCACACTGGACCGTTCAGTAAAAGGGCTCGACGGTGCGCCAGAATGGCCGACAATACAAGCGATGCTCCCCGCTCTACAGGGAAAAAATATCCTCGATTTGGGTTGCGGATATGGCTGGTTTTGCCGCTACGCGCGCGAGAACCTGGCGGCCAGCGTAGTGGGACTGGATATTTCACAAAAGATGTTAACTCAGGCGCACAGCATGACGCAGGGTAATGGCATCGTTTATCGACGTGAAGATCTCGAGACGCTTTGCCTGTCGCCAAATTCCTTTGACCTGGTTTATAGCTCACTTGCCCTGCACTATTTGCGCGATATCGCACGATTATTCGTAACGATTTACCAGTCGTTAACACCGGGAGGCATGTTGGTATTCTCTGCCGAACATCCCATTTATACTGCACCGCTTAACCAGGGTTGGATAAAAGATAAAACCGGGCAACAGTCCTGGCCGGTCAATCATTATCAGCAGGAAGGCACACGCATCAGTAACTGGTTCGCGGAGGGTGTCAAAAAACAGCACCGTAAGCTGGCGACCTGGATTAATGCGCTGATAGCCGCCGGATTCGAAATCGTTTGTGTCGATGAATGGGGACCGTCCGCTGAACAGATTGCTGAAAACCCGGCGCTGGATGAAGAAAAAGAGCGGCCAATGGTGTTTCTGCTCAGCGCACGTAAACCGGAGTAAGGTCATTACAGGAAGATTTTCAGAGGCTTTCCTATACTTAACCTGAACTCACCAAAAAAGGAACGCTGATGAAAATCTTACTGTGGATTATTTTAGTTATTTTTCTGATTGGGTTATTGGTGGTAACTGGCGTGTTTAAGATGATTTTTTGAAAAAAAGGCCACTCCGGTGGCCGATTAATGTGTTAATGCAATTTAGCGATATCAATGGCCTGAATCGCGCGCGCGATATCCGGTGAATTGTTTAACGCGCGGATTTCCTGAAACAGCGCGGTTGCCTCTGAGTATTCTTTACGCAAATACCCTAACCATTGTTTAATCCGCGCCACGTGATACAGCCCGGTATCACCCTGCTTTTCAAGACGGGTATATTTTTGCAACAGCATCACGACATCAGGCCACGGCATACGCGGCTCGTTGTACTTCACCACACGGCTCAGGTTCGGAATATTTAATGCCCCACGGCCAATCATCACCGCATCGCATCCGCTGATAGCCATACAGTCTTGAGCGCTTTGCCAGTCCCAGATTTCGCCATTAGCGATAACCGGAATGGTAAGCCGCTGGCGGATCTCACCGATCGCCTGCCAGTTGATATGTTCGGCCTTATAGCCCTGTTCCTTGGTTCGGCCATGCACCGCCAGCTCGCTGGCGCCCGCCTGCTGAACGGCATCAGCAATTTCAAACCGCCTGTCGCTGTTGTCCCAGCCCAGACGCACTTTCACCGTCACGGGGAGATGATCCGGAACCGCCTCGCGCATGGCTTTTGCGCCCCGGTAGATGAGTTCAGGATCTTTTAATAACGTTGCGCCACCGCCGCTGCCGTTGACCAGCTTCGACGGGCAGCCACAGTTCAGATCGACACCAAACGAGCCCAGTTCTACCGCGCGCGCCGCGTTCTCCGCCAGCCACTGCGGATACTGCCCCAGCAACTGTATGCGCACCCGCGTGCCGGATGGCGTCAGGCTATTGTTATGCAGTTCCGGGCAGAGCCGATGGAAGACTTTTGCCGGCAGGAGCTGATCCACCACGCGCACAAACTCGGTGATGCACAGATCGTAATCATTCACTTCAGTCAGCAGCTCGCGCACCAGTGAGTCGAGCACGCCTTCCATCGGCGCCAGTAAAACACGCATATCGTCACCCGCAAAAAAAGAGGCGCTATGGTAGCGCCTCCGTTCAGGAGATTAAAGAGGCTCAGCGCGGCAACAGGCAGTTATCTTCTTTCCAGCCGTACAGCCATTCCATACCACGATAAAATTCCGCCTGAGATTTGCCTTTCCACAGCAGATTACGCACCTGGCGCTCGACGCCTGCGGCGTGGTACACACGTCCCATTTCGCGCGTCGACCAGACGATGCGCGCAGTACGCGGAATACGCACCGACTCATACAAAGCAAAGGCATCAGCCGCATCGCAGTCACACTGCTGTAACGCCTTACCGAGAGTGACGGCATCTTCAAGCGCCATACAGGCACCCTGCGCCATATATTGTGCCACCGGATGCGCAGCATCACCCACCAGCGTAATGCGGTCGGTCCCCCATTTCTCTACCGGTTCGCGGTCAGCGGTGGACCAACGACGCCATGAGGTCGGCTTATCCAGCATCTGACGCGGACGCGCATGAATACCGGCAAAATAGGAGAGCACTTCCTCTTTACTGCCATCCTTCACCCCCCACTCCTCCTGCTGACGACTGTGGAAGGTCACCACCAGGTTATACTGCTTGCCGCCGCGCAGTGGATAGTGCACCAGGTGGCAGTGCGGTCCGGCCCATAGCACCGGCGCGTTAATGCGCAAATCTTCCGGCATATCATCGCAATCAATCACCGCGCGATAGACCACGTGCCCGGTCACGCGTGGCGCATCGCCAATCAGAGACTGACGCACAACCGACTTCACACCGTCACAGCCCACCAAAATATCCGCTGTCCAGCTGTTACCGTGCTCATCAAAGACCGTCACATCATCTTCTGTCTGGCGAATATCAACCACGTTAGTTGAAGTGCGATACTCAACGTTGGGATGAACCAGTGCCGCTTCCCAGACAGAAGCATGAATATCAACCCGATGGATAACCGCATAAGGACCGCCAAAGTGATCGCGGAACGCCTGCCCGGTTTCAATGCGTACAACCTCTTTCGCGTTTACCGCATCCATCATGGTGATGTGATCGGTAAAAACGGCGCGCTTGCGGGCGACGTCACCCACACCAAGGCTGTCCAGAGCAGAAAACGCGTTCGGCCCGAGCTGAATGCCCGCACCAATCTCACCAATCTCGTGCGCTTTCTCCAGCAACATCACTTTAATGCCTTGACGGGCAAGCGATAGCGCGGTCGCCGCGCCGCCAATCCCGCCACCCACGATAATTGCGCGTGTCACTTTAGCCATTGTCGTTCTCCTTATCAGGCTGGAATTTTGTCTTGTTGATTCTCGGGCGCGGCGGCGATAAACGCCGGAAGCTGGGTACAGGCATCATATACCGCCTTACAGCGCGGATACCCGCTCAGATCACAGCCCATACGTAACGCGTTCGCCCACTGCGGGATCAGACAGCAATCCGCCAGCGTCGGCGCATCCCCCACGCAGAACGTCCCCGAGTGACTCTGGCGCAGCATCTGTTCAACCGCGCTTAACCCTTGCTGGATCCAGTGCGCATACCAGCGTTTTTTATCCTCTTCACTGACCTTTAGCTCTTCGCTCAGGTAGCGCAGTACCCGCATGTTATTCACAGGATGGATATCACAAGCGATGGCATAAACAATTTCCAGCACCCGGCTGCGCGTCGGGAAGTCGGCTGGCAGCAGCGGCGACTGAGGAAAGTGACCATCCAGCCAGTCGGTTATCGCCAGCGACTGCCCGAGTGATTCTCCCTCATCAGTGACCAGCGTCGGTACAAGCCCTACCGGGTTCATCCGCCGGTAGGCCAGCTCGTTCTGCTGACCGATGCGAATGTTGACACCCACCGTCTGGTAATCAAGCCCCTTCAGCGCCAGCGCAATGCGTACGCGATATGACGCGGAGCTGTTAAAGAAACTGTACAGCTTCATCATCCACCTCAGACAATCTTCACAGCGATGGGGGTTAAACCGTCTACATTGCCGGTGATCACATCTCCTTTCACCACTGCGCCCACGCCCTCTGGCGTGCCTGTGTAGATCAAATCACCCGGCTGTAGTTCGAAAAAGCCGGACAGATAGCTAATGGTTTCATTAACGGACCAGATGAGGTGGCGAATATCGCTACGCTGATGATCGTCGCCGTTGACCTGCAACCAGATAGGCGCGTTGTTAACATCCGCACTTTCGCTGGCTTTATGCAGCGGCGCGATGGGGGCTGAGAGATCAAATGCTTTGCCGATTTCCCACGGACGCCCCATCTGGCGCATCTCCATCTGCCTGTCGCGGCGGGTCATATCCAGACCAGTGGCATAGCCCCAGATATATTCGTGCGCTTTTTCCAGCGGTATATCGCTGCCCTTTTTACCGATCGCCACCACCAGCTCTATCTCATAGTGATAGTTATCGGTCTGCGACGGGTATGGCAGCTCGAGGGTTTGACCGGCCGCCACCGGAACCACCGCATCGGCAGGTTTACAGAAGAAGAACGGCGGTTCGCGATCCGGATCAAAACCCATTTCACGCGCATGAGCGGCATAGTTGCGGCCCACGCAGTAAACGCGACGCACGGGAAACTGTTCATTACTGCCAACGACCGGAACGGTAACAGGCGCTTGTGGTTCGAATACGTATTGCGTCATTTTCTCTCTCCCAAATTAATAACGTGCTTCACGGAACAACCCCAGCGCTTCCTGAACCGGTCTGTCCGAAAAACTAAATAAGACGGCATCTTCGTGGGCCTGGAATGACACGCCGTGCCAGGTTGGCACCACGAAGATATCTTTTGGCGAAAAATTGAAGATCTCGGTGCCGATGGTGACCTGCCCGCTTCCTTCCACCACGTGATAGATAGTGCTGTCGGTGGTACGCGCCATCCGCGAGGAAAAGCCCTTCGGCAACAGTTGTAAAAAGGTCCCCATTGAAGGCATGGGATAACCACCGGTTACCGGGTTGACGTAACGCATCTTGTAACCGTCCCACTCATCGGCGTCGCCCATGCGGGTCAGGTCATGCAGCGCTTCACGGCTGCGATCGTAGCGATAGTTGAAAATTGGCGATGAGTTACCCTTCTGATGACGCAGCGGCAACATATTGGCCGCGTAGCGTGGTAAGTAATCCCCTTCCTTACGCGTGACCGGCTGCTGATCCTCCGGGTAATCTTCCGCAAAGCCGCAACCCAGCAGATTCACCAGTGGCAGATCCAGACCGTCCAGCCACACCACCGGTTCACTGCCTGGGTTGCCGTGGTCGTGCCAGCGCCACTGTGGCGTCAGAATAAAATCGCCTTCATGCATTTGGGTGCGCTCGCCATCCACCGCGGTAAATGCCCCTTTCCCTTCGACAATAAAGCGCAGCGCAGACTGATTATGCCGGTGACTCGGCGCAACCTCGCCCGGCATGATTAACTGCAATCCGGCGTACAGCGTTGGGGTGATTGAAGACTGTCCGCGCAGCATGGGGTTTTCCAGCACCAGTACGCGACGAATCGCCTCTTTCGCGCCAATCAGATCGCCGCTTTCCAGCAGCAGCGGGCGGACCTCCTGGTAGTTCCAGTACGCAGGAGCACAATGTGCGTTCGGCGTTGGCGGTACCAGGCGGTGCAGCGACTCCCACAGAGGGGTCAGATTCTGCCCGGAAATATGCTGGTAAAACTGCTGACGGCTGTTCTTAACATCCTGATTAAGTTCTGACATAGAGATTCTCCTTATTTGTTCACGATGCCTACGCGTGACAACGCGTCAGGGACAGAGGCCGACTGGCGGATAACAACCGTCAGCAGCATAAGCATCACCGCGCTGATGGCCGCCGGAACGGCAATAATGAAAAACAGGTTATCGAATGAGAAATTCATCGCCATCATCACGCCGCCGGAGAGCGAGCCGACAATCGCGCCGCAGCGGCCAATCGCATTAGACCAGCTGACGCCCGTGGCCCGGCTCTGCGTCGGATAAAGCGTGGCGGTTAAGGCATTCAGGCCCACCTGCGAACCGCTGATGCCGATGCCGGTGCCAAAAATGGCCAGCGCCATCAGCCACAGGCCGTTCTCGCTCAGGCCAATCATGACAATACATACCGCGCCCAGCGCATAGCTCACTGCCAGCACGCGGAAAGGATTGTATTTATCCATCAGCACTCCCAGCACCAGCGCACCTAGCGTACCGCCAATCTGAAAGGCAGCGGTCACCCATGAGGCATGCTGCAGGTCAATTCCACGATGGTTAAGCAGCGTTGGCATCCAGCTGGAGAGCAGATAAATAATCAGCAGGCTCATAAAGAACACCACCCATAACATCAGGGTAATGGGCAACTGTTGCCCGACGAACAGCTGGCGAATGCTGCCTTTGGCAATCGCGGCGCCCTCGTTGAGATAAAATTGGGTATTGTCATAACGTTCCCGGGTGATGGCGCTGACGGTTCTGGCAATCACGTTTTGCGGCAACTGACGACGAACCTGCCAGCGCGGGGATTCCGGCAGCGCAAACAGCAGAGCCACAAACAGCATCAGCGGTAGCACGCCTCCCAGCACCAGGATGCCGTGCCAGCCAATAACCGGCACCAGCTGTGCGCTGACAATCCCGCCCATCGCCGAGCCCAGGGTAAAACCGCAGAACATCATGGTGACCAGTGCACCACGCCGACGCGCTGGCAGGTATTCTGAGGTCATAGTGATAGTATTTGGCATCGCGCCGCCCAGGCCTAACCCGGTAAGGAAGCGCAAAAAAACCAGCGTTTGCAGATCGGGGGAAAAAGCCGAGATCAGGCTCAGTGCGCCGAACAGCGCCACGCAGAGTTCAATCACCCGTTTGCGGCCAAAACGATCCGATAGCGGACCGCAGAGCAGTGCGCCAGCGGTCAGACCCAGCAGGCCTGCGCCAAACAGCGGCGCCAGATCTCCGGCCGTCAGTTGCCAGTGGGTGCGAATATCAGGCGCGATAAAACCAATAGCTGCGGTATCAAAACCGTCGAGCATGACGACCAAAAAACAGCAAATGATAACGCGCCACTGGGTCTTACCGACGGGGGCGGAATCGATCAGTGCTTGTAAATCACGTTGTTGAGTCATAGTGAATGCCTCAGTGCAGGTAGAGTAGATGTCTGTTTTGTTTTAGGTATGTTGCGACTTTGTATGTTTGGAGATGAAATGTACAATGGCTTTTCATGCAGAGGCATAACCTGGAGGTTATAGCAAATGGCTAACTGGGCGCAGAAACTTAAGTTACACCACCTGCAAACGCTTATTGCGCTGGGCGAACAGGGGAATTTGACTCACGTCGCCCGAATGATGAATATCACCCAGCCAGCGTTGTCAAAATGGTTATCACAGCTCGAAGATGAGATGGGTATCACACTCTTTGAACGTCATAGCAAAGGCTTACGCCCTTCAGAAGGCGGCAAGCTGCTACTGCAGCATGCCCAACGCCTGATCAATGATATGGAACGTTCACAGTATGAAATCGCCCGTTTTAAGCAGGGAGGCCTGGTAGGGAGTCTGAAGATTGGCTGCTCGCCGGTGGCGACGGACTGCGTTTCACAGGCGATACTGGGTTTGCTCACAGAGCTGCCGACCTTGCATCTTAATATTGAAGAGAAGGTGATGACCCCGCTGCTGCACGATCTGCTCGCGGGTTCGGTGGATGTGGTGGTCGGACGCGTCGGTGGCCGGGCGCTTCAGTTGCCGCTCAATTACCAGGTGCTGTATACCGAACCGGTCTGTTTCGTCGCGCGCCCCGACCATCCACTGGCAAAATATCCCCTGCTCACCTGGCATGATCTGGCTAACTGGCGCTGGATTGTCTGGCCGACGGGAACGCCCATCCGGATAAGCATTGACAACGCGCTGGTAGATAACGGCGTCATGCTACCGGAAAACATCATTGAGTCGGCGTCGATAAACGTCAGCACCAACCTGCTGCAAAGTAGCGACATGATCTCTATTCTTTCTCTACGCCTGGCGCAGCGTTATGCCGCCCAGGGACAGCTGACTATCCTGAATCTGCCGAAGATTGAACAAAAAGGCAGCGTAGGCGTGTTCTGGCGCAACAATGAAACGCCCACGACCGCCCTGAATCGTTTTCTGTATTACCTGGCACAGGTTTAACGTGAACAGTTAGGGCCATCGCCCGATGTTCCAGATATCTATTTCTTCTATGCTTAGAATTCATGATGTGATCGGTAGCACGTTTTGAAGTTTAATTGTATGATGAATCAGTCTCGTCAAGGGTTTCAACTATGAGCAAAGCACTGAACATTATCTGGCAATATTTGCGCGCATTCGTCCTGATTTATGCCTGCCTCTATGCAGGTATTTTTCTTGCATCGCTACTCCCCATCACCATTCCGGGCAGCATTATCGGCATGCTGATTCTGTTTGTCTTACTGGCTTTGCAGGTGTTACCGGCAAAATGGGTTAACCCCGGCTGCTATGTGCTGATTCGCTATATGGCCCTGCTGTTTGTCCCGATTGGCGTGGGGATTATGCAGTACTTTGATCTGCTCCGTGCGCAATTTGGTCCGGTGGTGGTGTCCTGTACCATCAGTACGCTGGTCGTTTTCCTGGTGGTGAGCTGGAGTTCTCACATTGTGCACGGTGAGCGCAAAATCGTTGGGCAAAAAGGGTCTAAAGAATGATGTCGTATATCTGGTGGTCGTTACCCCTTACGCTGGCGGTATTTTTTGGCGCACGTAAGCTGGCTGCACGATTTAAAATGCCGCTATTGAACCCGCTACTGGTCGCCATGGTGGTGATCATTCCCATTCTGATGCTGACCGGAATTCCCTACGATCACTATTTCAAAGGCAGTGAGGTGCTGAACGATTTGCTGCAACCTGCCGTGGTCGCGCTGGCCTATCCGTTATACGAACAGCTGCACCAGATTCGCGCTCGCTGGAAATCAATTATTGCCATCTGCTTTGCGGGGAGCGTTGTGGCGATGGTTACAGGTACAACAATCGCCTTGTTGATGGGCGCATCGCCGCAAATTGCTGCGTCAATCATGCCGAAATCGGTAACCACGCCTATCGCTATGGCAGTGGGAGGCAGTATTGGTGGTATTCCGGCCATCAGCGCCGTGTGCGTCATTTTTGTTGGTATCCTCGGGGCTGTGTTTGGTCATACTTTGCTCAATGCGATGCGTATTCGCACCAAAGCCGCACGTGGACTGGCTATGGGTACCGCGTCGCACGCCTTGGGTACCGCACGCTGTGCAGAGCTGGACTATCAGGAAGGCGCGTTTAGCTCTCTGGCGCTGGTTATTTGCGGCATTATCACCTCGTTGGTCGCCCCATTCCTGTTCCCGATTATTCTGGCCCTGGTCGGTTAACCTTCAATTTTTGGCTAATTATTTGCGATGCGTTGCACATTTTTAATTTAAGTTTCATAAGTTGCATACACAATGAGATTTGGATCACATATAAAGCCGTAACAGGCCCGTAAACTACGATTCCATTACATTGTTATGAGGCATCGCCATGCATCCACGTTTTCAAACTGCTTTTGCCCAACTCGCGGATAACTTGCAATCAGCCCTGGCGCCTGTTCTGGCGGATGCGCATTTCCCCGCCATGCTGACTGCTGAGCAGGTCTCTTTGCTGAAACGCGAATCGGGACTGGACGAAGACGCGCTGGCATTCGCTCTACTGCCGCTGGCTGCGGCCTGCGCGCGTACTCCGCTGTCCAACTTCAACGTTGGGGCAATTTCTCGCGGCATCAGCGGCACCTGGTACTTCGGTGGGAACATGGAGTTCCTGGGGGCGACCATGCAGCAAACCGTTCATGCCGAGCAAAGCGCCATTAGCCATGCCTGGCTGCGCGGTGAAAAAGGGCTCGCCGCCATCACCGTCAACTACACGCCGTGCGGCCACTGTCGCCAGTTTATGAACGAACTGAACAGCGGACTGGATTTACGTATTCATCTGCCGGGACGTGCGCCACACGTGCTGCGCGATTACCTGCCAGATGCCTTCGGACCGAAAGATCTGGAGATTAAAACGCTGCTGATGGACGATCAGGATCACGGCTTCGCGCTGCAGGGCGATGCGTTGACCCAAGCGGCTATCACCGCCGCCAACAGATCTCATATGCCGTACAGCAACTCCCCAAGCGGCGTGGCGCTGGAATGTAAAGATGGTCGAATTTTTAGCGGTAGCTATGCGGAAAATGCCGCCTTCAACCCGACCCTGCCGCCGCTGCAAGGCGCGTTAAACCTGTTGAACCTTAACGGTTATGACTACCCGGATATCCAGCGTGCTGTGCTGGCTGAAAAAGCCGATGCGCCGTTGATTCAGTGGGATGCGACCTCCGCTACCCTGAAAGCGCTGGGCTGCAATAATATTGAGCGCGTGCTGCTCGGTTAATTGCCTGGCGCTACGCTTATCTGGCCTGCAATCGCTCCAGGTTGTCGGCCAGATTTGCTGTTGCTACCATCCAACAGGGCCGTTTTGCTGAAAATCCCCTCAATCAGATTGCTGTTTCTTGCGCTACGTCTTCCGGTACAGTAGCCTGATTGAAATTCCATCCAAATAACGAGTTTTCTGCATGTTAAAGCGCGTGTTTTACAGCCTGTTAGTCCTGGTAGGCTTGCTGCTTTTGACTGTGCTTGGGCTCGACAGGTGGATGAGCTGGAAGACGGCTCCCTACATCTACGACGAATTGCAGGATTTACCCTACCGCCAGGTCGGTGTGGTCCTGGGCACGGCGAAATACTATCGCACCGGCGTCATCAACCAGTATTACCGCTACCGCATTCAGGGCGCATTGAACGCCTATAACAGCGGAAAGGTAAACTATCTGCTGCTGAGCGGCGACAACGCGCAGCAAAGCTACAACGAACCCATGACGATGCGTAAAGATCTGATTGCCGCCGGCGTCGATCCCGCTGACATCGTGCTTGATTACGCCGGGTTCCGGACGCTCGATTCAATTGTACGAACCCGCAAGGTGTTCGATACCAACGATTTCATCATTATTACTCAGCGATTCCACTGTGAGCGCGCCTTGTTTATTGCGCTGCATATGGGCATCCAGGCCCAGTGCTATGCGGTGCCCTCACCAAAAGATATGCTCACCGTGCGGGTACGTGAATTTGGCGCCCGCTTTGGCGCACTGGCCGATCTCTATATTTTCAAACGTGAACCCCGCTTTTTAGGCCCGCTGGTGCCCATCCCTACCATGCATCAGGTACCGGACGATGCACAGGGATATCCGGCGGTCACGCCTGAACAACTACTCGAATTACAAAAGAAACAAGGAAAATAAGCATGGATGTACAAACCCTTTTCGTCGTGTTGGCCTTTCTGCTCATTCCCGTATTTTGTTTTCGCGAAGCATGGAAAGGCTGGCGCTCTGGGGCAGTAGATAAAATTAAAAAGAATGCGCGCGAACCGGTTTACGCTTATCGCAATCAAGAGCCCCTGCAATTTTGGTCTTATGTGCTGGTTTATGCCGGGTGCGGATGTTTATCCTTCGGGATGGTTATTTACTTAGTCTTTTATCGCTAAAGAATTTTCCTTTATATTAGCATTTGAGAATAGCTAATATTTTGATAATAGTTACCATTTCAATGTAAGGGATTAATGCTGCCCGCCAGCATTTCCCTCAGACTATCTTCTATTTGTGAATCCTTTCACAGAATACTCTTCCTGCAGTGCTTAGCCTTAAGAATAGCCTTCACTTTTTATATTTTGTTATTAACGGTTTGCCTTAATTTACTCAAGCATTAAGGAAGAAAATATGCCACAACAAAATTATCTGGATGAGCTCACGCCTGCTTTTACCCCATTATTAGCAATAAAAGAGGCTTCCCGCTGTTTATTATGTCACGACGCCCCCTGTAGTCATGATTGCCCGGCGCAAACAGACCCAGGGAAATTTATTCGCTCTATTTATTTTCGTAATTTTAAAGGCGCTGCCGAAACTATCCGCGAAAATAATGCGCTCGGTGCGGTGTGCGCCCGGGTTTGCCCAACCGAAAAATTATGCCAGCGCGGATGTACGCGCTCAGGAATTGATAAACCTATCGATATTGCACGTCTGCAACGCTTTATTACCGATTTTGAACAGCAGACCGCAATGAAAATCTATCAGCCGGCAACAAAAACGCTCGGCAAAGTAGCTATCATCGGTGCGGGCCCGGCAGGGTTACAGGCCAGCGTAACGCTAAGTAATCTTGGTTATGATGTGACAATCTTCGAAAAACAGGCCCAGCCAGGTGGCTGGTTGCGTTATGGCATTCCAGAGTTTCGTCTGCCGCAGGCAGTTTTGGATCTTGAAATTGCCCGTATCGTTGAAATGGGCGTGACCATCAAGTGCAATTGTGAAGTCGGCAATGCCCTTTCCGTTGAGCAACTCAAAGCAGAATACCGCGCCGTACTGGTTACCGTAGGGATGTCTTACGGTTCAACGTTGCCTCTGTTTGAGAGGGCGAATCACGTCGAAATCGCCGTCGATTTTCTGCAACGAGCCCGGCAATCCAACGGCGATATTACCGTCGCACAAAGTGCATTAATCATCGGCGGTGGCGACGTGGCGATGGATGTCGCCAGTACGTTGAAGCTGCTGGGCTGCCCGTCAGTCACCTGTGTCGCGCGTGAAGAACTCGCCGACTTCCCGGCCAGCGACAAAGAATTCAGCAGCACACAGGCTTTAGGGGTGTCGATAATTGACGGCTTCACGCCCGTGGCGGTTAGCGGAAATCGAGTCACCTTTAAGCACGTACGCCTGCCAGGAGAACTCACGCTTGAAGCCGAACAGATTATTCTCGCCGTCGGCCAACATGCTCAGCTTGATAATTTCGCCGCGTTAAAGCCACAGCGCAATCTTATCGATACGCACAATTATCAAACCGCCGATCCGGCTCTGTTTGCTGCGGGCGATATTGTTAAAGGCGATAAAACCGTTGTTTACGCCGTGAAAACGGGAAAAGAAGCCGCTCAGGCCATTCATCACTATTTAGAGGGAGCTTGCTCATGTTAACGAAAGATCTTTCTATTACTTTTTGCGGCGTCAAATTCCCCAACCCGTTCTGCCTCTCTTCCTCTCCGGTGGGCAACTGTTATGAAATGTGCGCCAAAGCCTATGATAGCGGCTGGGGTGGCATTGTTTTTAAAACGATCGGGTTCTTTATTGCTAATGAAGTCTCCCCACGTTTTGACCATCTCACCAAAGAAGATACCGGCTTTATTGGCTTCAAAAACATGGAACAAATTGCCGAGCATCCGCTGGAGGAGAATCTGGCCGCAATTCGTCGACTGAAACAGGACTACCCGGACAAAGTCCTGATTGCGTCGATTATGGGGGAAAATGAGCAGCAATGGCAGGAACTGGCCCGCCTGGTTGAAGACGCGGGTGCCGACATGATCGAGTGTAACTTCTCGTGCCCGCAAATGACCTCACATGCCATGGGTAGCGATGTCGGGCAAAGCCCTGAGCTGGTTGAAAAGTATTGTCGGGCCGTTAAACGCGGCTCGTCCCTGCCGATGCTGGCGAAAATGACACCGAATATTGGTGATATGTGTGAGGTGGCTCTGGCAGCAAAACATGGAGGTGCCGACGGTATCGCGACCATCAATACGGTTAAATCCATCACGAATATCGACCTGAACCGAAAAATCGGGATGCCGGTCGTCAACGGTAAATCCAGTATTTCCGGCTACTCCGGCAAGGCCGTTAAACCTATTGCTTTGCGATTTATCCAACAACTGCGCATGCACCCTGAACTGCGCGATTTCCCGATCAGCGGCATCGGGGGAATTGAGACCTGGGAAGATGCCGCCGAGTTTTTACTGTTAGGCGCGGCCACGCTGCAGGTGACCACCGGGATCATGCAGTATGGCTACCGGATTGTGGAGGACATGGCCAGCGGGCTGTCACATTACCTCGCCGATCAAGGGTTTGACTCACTGGAGGAGATGGTTGGTCTTGCCAATGCCAATATCATCCCAGCGGAGGATCTTGACCGTAGCTACATCGTCTACCCGTACATCCATCTTGATAAATGCGTTGGCTGTGGCCGCTGCTACATCTCCTGTTATGACGGCGGACATCAGGCGATGGAATGGAATGAGGAAACCCGCACACCGCATTGCAACACAGAAAAATGTGTGGGATGCCTGTTGTGTGGTCACGTTTGTCCGGTAGCCTGTATTGAGCTGGGTGAAGTGAAATTTAAACCCGGTGAGAAAGAGCATGCGTTAACGTTGTAACGCTGACAAAAAAGCCCGGTACAGATTACGCTGCACCGGGCTTTTTGCGGTATACGATTACTTCTTACGCGCGTACTTCAGTGAGTCCAGCGCGACCGCGAAGATGATAATGCCGCCCTTGATAATGTACTGCCAGTAAGGGTTCACGCCAATGTAGGTCAGACCGTAGTTGATGACGGTGAAGATAATCACACCGGTCACCACGCCAAACACGGTCCCTACCCCGCCGCTGAACGACACGCCGCCAACCACGCACGCCGCAATCGCATCCAGCTCATACATAAAGCCGAGGTTGTTAGTCGCCGAGCCGATACGCCCGGCTTCGAGCAAACCACCGAAGGCATAAAACACGCCAGACAACGCATAGATGATCAGCAGGTTCAGCGCAACGTTGACCCCGGACACTTTCGCGGCTTCAGGGTTTCCGCCGATGGCGAAAATGTTTTTACCGAAGCGGGTCTTGTTCCACAGCACCCAGACAAACGCCACCGCAATCAGCGCATAGAAGGTAATGTAGGAGAGGCGGAAACTACCCAGCGCAATAAAGCCCTGTGCGAAGGTGGAGAATCCGCTGTCAAAGCCAGAAATTGGTGATGCGCCGACAAAGTCGTAGTACAGGGAGTTGATCCCGTAAACGATGATCATCGTACCCAGGGTGGTAATAAACGGCGTCACATTCAGATAAGCAATGATAATACCGTTCACCAGACCGATAATGGCGCCAATCACGCAAACAATCAGCACGACTACGATGATTGGCATTGTAGCCATTTCCGGGAACACCTTGTTGGCGTTCTCCATCGACTGTAGCAAGGTTGCCGCCACGACTGCCGCCAGGCCAACCTGACGTCCCGCCGACAGGTCTGTCCCTTGGGTAACAATCAGCCCGGCCACACCCAATGCGATAATAATACGCACCGAGGATTGCGTCAGAATATTACTCAGGTTCAGTAAGCTTAAGAAAGTGGGATCCTGGAAAATAATAATCGCCAGTAAAACCAAAAGAACAACGTAAATTCCGCCTTCTTTCAGATAAGTAAGAAAACTTTTCTTATTTAACGCACTCATGAGGAGCCCCTAATCTTAAAGGTGCAAAGACGCAAGACGGAGGATTTCGTTTTGCGTTGTTGTTTTAGTGTCAACAATTCCGGCAACGAGACCATTGCTCATCACCAGAATACGATCGGTAATACCTAGCAGCTCCGGCATTTCAGAGGAAATAATAATAATCCCCTTATCCTTTTTCGCGAGTTCAGCAATCAGCTGATAAATTTCAAATTTCGCGCCAACATCGATACCACGCGTGGGTTCATCTAACATCAGGATTTCTGGCTGCGTTAATAACCAACGACCAATAACCACCTTTTGCTGATTACCACCGGACAGTGAACCGATTTGTGTTCGATGGCCCGGCGTTTTCACCCTCATTGAGTCAATTACCCACTGGGTATCACTCTTCATGCGGGAATTATCCAGCAGACCAACTTTATTTTTATAGTTTTGGATATTGGAGATTAACGAGTTAAAACCAATATCCAGATACGCGTAAATACCGGTTGAGCGGCGCTCTTCCGTGACCAGTGCAAAACCATGGTTAATGGCCTCATTTGCGCTGTGGTTATTAATCTTTTTGCCGTGTAGCGTAATCGTACCCGATGATTTCTCTCGAATACCAAAAAGCGTTTCAACGATATCGGTACGTTTTGCGCCGACCAGCCCGGCAATCCCGAGAATTTCCCCTTTGTGCAAATCAAACGAGATATCACGAATCGACGGCTGACGCAGCGAGGTCAGGTTACGCACTTGCAGAATGACTTCACCGGGTTTGTTTTCTTTATCCGGAAAACGTTGGTTCAGTGAACGGCCGACCATCATGGAGATGATCTTATCCATATCCAGCCCTTCCAGCGGCTGGGTCGCAATCCACTGACCATCGCGCAGCACGGTAATTTCATCGCATAGCTGGAAGATTTCTTCCATCTTGTGAGAAATATAAACAATACCGCATCCACGCTCTTTCAGCTTACGGATAATGGTAAACAGATGATTAACTTCTTTCTCGGTTAACGATGACGTTGGCTCATCCATGATGACGATTTTTGCGTCATAGGAGAACGCTTTCGCAATTTCAATCATCTGCATTTGAGAAACGGATAATGTACCAACACGCGCACGCGGATCGATATCAATATCCAGCTCATCAAATATCGCTTTGGTATCGCGGTACATTTTGTCCTGATCGACAAACATGCCTTTGGTGGGATAGCGTCCCAGCCACATGTTATCCATCACAGAACGTTGTAATACCAAGTTTAATTCCTGGTGTACCATCGAAATACCATTTTCAAGCGCTTCTTTAGCAGAATGAAAATCGATTTCTTTACCCTGAAATAAAATACTACCGGAATCTTTTTGATAGATACCGAAAAGACATTTCAATAATGTTGATTTCCCCGCGCCATTCTCCCCCATTAAGGCATGAATGGAATGTGGGCGGACTTTTAAATTGACATTATCAAGAGCCTTAACGCCGGGGAAGGACTTGTTGATGCCGGTCATTTCCAACAAGTATTCGCCTGACGACTGAGTATGTGTGCTGACCATAATTATACCTTGTTGGCCTTGCAGAGTGCGTTATTAAGGGCGCAATGACATTGCGCCCAAAGACGGAGTATTTACTTATTGGTAAACTCTGCCAGATTATCTTTATCGACACCTACGTACGGAACGCGAACAATTTTGTTCTCAATTTTCCAGTTAGTGCCATCTGCCGCACCTTTACCGTCAGCCAGGTTTTTCGCCAGATCGAAGGTGGCTTTCGCCTGGTTGTTGGCGTCGTTCAGCACGGTACCAGCCATTGCGCCAGATTTCACCAGAGCCAGCGCTTCAGGCAGCGCATCCACACCAAATACCGGTATGCTGGTTTTGTTGTGCGCTTTCAGCGCTTCAACTGCGCCCATTGCCATCGCATCGTTGTTTGCGATAACCACTTCGATTTTGTTGGCGTTCGGACCGGACATCCACGCATCCATTTTATCTTTTGCCTGAGCGGTATCCCACATTGCAGTATCTAACTGCAGTTGCTCAGTTTTAATGCCTTTATCGTTCAGCTCTTTAATCACGTAAGTGGTACGTGCTTCAGCGTCCGGGTGTCCCGGTTCGCCTTTCAGCAGAACAAACTGAATTTTGCCGTCTTTGTTCAGGTCCCAGTTCGGGTTCGCTGCCCAGTGTTTGGCGATCAAATCACCCTGAATAATACCGGACTCTTTAGAGTCGGTACCGACGTAAAACGCTTTGTCATAGCTGTCCAGCGCCTTACGAGAAGGTTCTTTGTTAAAGAACACGATCGGTACGTTCTGCCCTCGTGCTTTTTCAATGACCGTGCCTGCCGCTGCCGGGTCAACCAGGTTAATCGCCAGTGCTTTAACGCCTTTTGCCAGCAGCACGTCGATCTGGTCGTTTTGTTTGGACTGGTCGTTCTGCGAGTCATTCATCAGCAGTTGTACATCTGGCGCCGCTTTGGCATCTTTTTCAATAGCCTTACGTACTACAGACATAAAGTTATCGTCATACTTATAGATAGTTACACCAATGCGGGTATCAGCAGCGTGCGCAGCCGCGCCGAATAACATGCTTGCCATTACAGCAGACAGGGTCAACACCTTCTTATTCATGGTATCTCCGGTTTTATTATGCAGGGTAGTACTTGAGATAAATGCTCGGCAGGCAGAACGTTACTGAAGTGTTACTGAACGCCGAAGCTCACTTTTAAAAAATATTTCTTCCGTGTCTGGCAACGCTCCAAAAACAGGCTTTAATTTTTGTTTAAGGCACCTTTACCTCGGTGAAAGTGATTATTCACCGTTACATAGTAGTTACAGCGCAACAAACAGTGTCATCATAGCTATCGCATTGTTAATATACTGTGAATTTACTCACATATTGAAAGCGGTTACATCGCGCAACGTTATGAGTTAGTGATCGGTGCCGCATTCTGCCGTAGCGCCACTGAATGGCGACGCACCAGCGTCGGCATAAAGCAATGCGTCGCCTCCGGGTCTAACGTGCCTGCAGCCCCCTGTAGCGCAAGCTCCGTCGCCATTTTTGCCATTGAGGCAATGGGATAGCGTACGGTGGTCAGTTGCGGATCGGTGTAACGCGCGATAGGAATATCATCAAAGCCAATGATAGAAAGGTGTAATGGAATAGCGATGCCGTTGTCTTTTAGCGCGGTCAGCGCGCCGGCAGCCATATTGTCGTTATAGGCGAAAACCGCCGTCAGTTGTAAGTTACGTCCCAGCAGTTCTACCATCGCAGACTCTCCGCCTTGCATATCGGGCGAACCGGTGCCGACCCAACTTTCTGCCGCAACAATCCCCTGCTCTTTCAGGGCTGTTAACCACCCTTCTTTGCGCATGGTGTCATCTTCAATGCGATGGCTTGACGCCAGATAACCGATGCGTTGATGACCATTATTCAGCAGCATTCGGGTCGCCATTTTGGCACCGCTGATGTTATCCAGACAGACGCAGCGGTGGGCGTAACCCGGCACCAGACGATTTATCAGCACCATACCGGGGATCTGATCCATAAACTCGGCGAGTTCCCGATCGCTCAGTGCTTTCGAGTGTACAATCAGTGCGTTACAGCGCTGACGAATCAACACCTCAATGGCATGACGTTCTTTTTCAGCCTCATGATAGCTGTTGCCAATCAGGACATACTTCTGATGCTGCTGGGCAACCATATCCACGGCTTTTACCAGCGCGCCAAAAAAGGCGTCTGATACATCCATGACCACAACACCAATCGTGTCGCTCACCTGCGTCGCCAGCGCTTGCGCGTTGGCATTAGGTCGATAGCCCAGCAGAGTAACTGCCTTCATTACCGCTTCACGCGTATCGGGACTCACCAGCGCACTGTTGTTCAGTACGCGGGAAACGGTCGCTACAGAAACGCCAGACTGTCGTGCCACATCACGTATGGTGATCATATTCACTGCCCTGTTTTAGATTGCGGTTGCCCGCAGACACCCCAGGCTGGGTATTTTGTCAGCACAATGAAACGCACTGCGTGAGAGATGTCACAGGAATGAAAGCGCTTACATCCGTTTTGTTAATGAATGTGATCCAGATCGTTATCTGGATGTACGCGGCAATGATGTCCCCGCAGCACGCAGGGTTAATTGACGCCACAGCCATTCCACCGGGCCCTGGCGGTAAAAACGTAGCCATATGACGGAGAAAAGTAGGTTAACGGCCCAAACCGGAATGACGAAATACAGCAGCTCAAGTCGGTCAAATTTCATAAATAAGCCGACCTGGTAAAACAGCGTGGTGCAGATTAAGGTTTGTAACAGATAGTTAGTTAATGCCATGCGCCCCACACAGGCGATGGCAATGACCCATTTTAAGCGGCTAAGCTGCGGCCAGAAGCCGAACATCAGCGCGGCGTAACCAATGGTTTGCAACGGCGCGCCCAGCTCTCGCGGGGCTTGTAGCAAGAAGGCACACCAGCGATATGCCCAGTCCAGATGCCACTGAGCGACGATAGCAGGCAGGTTAATCGCCATCCCGAGAATGACCAGCAGTACACCGGTGCGTCGGTAATGCTGTAAGCTGTACTGCCCTTTTAACCAACCGCTGCGCATCAATGCCGCGCCGAGCAGCATCATCCCCGCCAGTTGCCAGCCGTACTGTGCGCCCAGCGCCAGCAAGCTATTGGACATCATATCCACGCGATTGCTGACGGCTTCCATTCCACCGTTTATTTTCCAGTATTTTTCATACAGCAACGCTGAGGCATCCGGCGTCCAGGCACGACTGGTTTCACTCCCGGAGATTACCCCCAGCAGCAGCAATACGCCAACGCCCACCAGATAAAGCAGTACGCCGGTGTTAAATAAGCTTTTTACCGACGGCGCATCACGGATCAACCGCCAACAAATCAGGCCGATTAAGCCATATGCCAGCAGGATATCGCCATCCCAGAAGAGTAAACCGTGCATAAAACCCAATAGAACCAGCAGCGTAAGCCGCGACTGGATCCAGCGTTTGCCGCGCGGGAGCAGCATTTGCAGACCGGCACCGAACAGCAGCGCAAACAGCGTGAGGAATTTTACCTGCGCAAAGAGATCGAGCAGCGCCCAGGTCCAGGCGTCGGATAAGGTGATGTTGCCATACCACGCGGGATTGAGGTATGCCGCCTTTGGCAGGCCAAAGGCGCTAATATTGAGAAGCAGGATACCAAGAATGGCGACGCCACGAATAAAATCCAGCGTGACATTACGCTCCATGGTCCCTGCCCTAATCAGTTGTGATGACGTACTGCGCGCAGGAATTCCTGACGCGTGTTCTGGCTGGACTTAAACAATCCGCCAAGAGAAGTGGTCGTGGTCGCACTGGTCGCATCGCGAATGCCACGCGCTTTCACACAGTAATGTACCGCATCAATCGACACCGCCACATTATTCGTCCCGAGAAGCGTTTGCAGCGCGGTGAGAATTTGCTGGGTGAGACGTTCCTGTACCTGCGGACGCTGTGCGAAAAACTGCACAATGCGGTTAATCTTCGACAGACCAATAACCGAATCTTTCGGGATATACGCCACCGTCGCTTTGCCATCGATAGTAACAAAGTGGTGTTCGCAGGTGCTGGTCAGCGTGATATCGCGGACCGTGACCATCTCGTCCACCTTCATTTTGTTTTCAATGACGGTAATTTTCGGGAAGTTGGCGTAGTCGAGGCCGGAGAAAATCTCATCGACATACATTTTCGCAATGCGATGCGGAGTTTCCATCAAACTGTCATCGCTCAAATCGAGATTGAGCAACTGCATTATCTCGGTCATATGGCCCGAGATAAGACGTTTGCGCGTTTCGTTATCCATCTCTTGCACGGGCGGGCGTAGTGGCGTTTCAAGACCACGCGCGACCAGCGCTTCATGAACCAGGGCCGCTTCTTTACTGAGTGATGACATTTCTTCTTCTCCTGCAGGTGGGGCGCCTCTGCCCTGCATGGGGCAAAGTTTTTAGGCTGTGTCACAGCCAGAACATTGTGCGTGAGGCGGCGCACATAATCCAGTATTCACCGCGATAATTATTGAAATTGGCACAGCCTTTCAGCGTAGCGATTTCACTTGTCGTTCTACCCGGCGACGTCGAGTGTTAATGTAAAGTTATATAGATGATGAAGTATGTTTGCTCAATGCGGAAGTGAAAGTTGCTCACAGTGCCATGAATAATCTGTATTATGGTGAGTTCGCAAACATATTCAGGTTCAACACAACAAGGAGCCCCGCATGGAAATGCTTGAAGAGCACCGCTGTTTTGAAGGCTGGCAGCAACGCTGGCGTCACGACTCCGCCACGTTAAATTGCACCATGACCTTCAGTATTTTTCTTCCTCCCCCGCGCGATAACACCCCGCCTCCGGTGCTGTACTGGCTGTCGGGTCTGACATGCAATGATGAAAACTTCACGACTAAAGCCGGCGCACAACGCATTGCGGCTGAGCTGGGCATTGTACTGGTGATGCCGGACACCAGTCCGCGCGGCGAACAGGTTGCCAATGATGATGGCTACGATTTAGGCCAGGGGGCGGGATTTTACCTCAATGCCACCCAACAGCCGTGGGCAACGCATTTTCGCATGTATGACTATCTGCGTGATGAGCTGCCGGCACTGATTCAATCGCAGTTTAACGTCAGCGATCGCTGCGCCATCAGTGGACACTCCATGGGCGGTCACGGCGCATTGATTATGGCGCTGAAAAATCCCGGGAAATACACCAGCATTTCCGCCTTTGCACCGATCGTAAATCCTTGCCGCGTTCCGTGGGGGGAGAAGGCTTTTAGCGCGTATCTGGGTGAAGATAAATCACAGTGGGCCGCGTGGGACAGCTGCGAGTTAATGTTGGCCAGCAAGCCCGCAGACGCGATTCCGACGCTTATTGATCAAGGAGACAGCGATCAGTTTCTCGCCGATCAGCTGCAACCCGCGGTACTAGCCGAAACGGCCCGTCAAACCGCATGGCCAATGACGCTACGCATCCAGCCAGGTTACGACCATAGCTATTACTTTATTGCGTCGTTTATTGAGGATCACCTGCGCTTCCACGCCCAGTATTTGTTGAAGTAACGCCTGAGTGAGGGCGCCAGCCCTCTTCATTTCTCCATCATTCCTTCACTTTTTCTCCTTTTTTCTTTTTCCACTATCCTATTGATTTAAAAAGCATTACCCTCAAAACGAGATCAAACACAAATGATTTCGATTATCATTTGTGTTTACAAATATTCATACTTTTGTACAATCCATTCGCTTCTTTACTGAAAAGAGTCCTTAAAAGACAAATACATACAATTGTCATGGCCTTTCACATGACGCGCTGATCGTTACCCTAAATAATTCGAGTTGTATGAACGCGCGTAGCCACGCATCTGCAACTTGAAGTATGCCGGGTAAATTCATTTAAATGGAATGATACAAATGACTATACCTCACGTTAAGGCTGTAGCTGCCGCAGTATGCGTCGCCAGTCTCCCATCACTCGGGCATGCCGCTGAACAAGACACCGTGGTGGTTACCGCCACCGGCTTCGAACAGAAAATTCAGGACGCTCCCGCTTCGATATCTGTTATTACCAAGCAGCAGATTGAGGACAAAGCCTATCGCGATGTTACCGATGCGCTAAAAGATGTCCCTGGCGTCGTCGTCACCGGCGGGGGTAGCAGCAGCGATATCAGTATTCGTGGTATGGCTTCGCAATACACGCTCTTCCTGGTCAACGGTAAACGCATCAGCACACGCGGCACACGTCCTAACAGCGACAACTCAGGTATTGAGCAAGGTTGGCTGCCGCCACTGGAATCCATCGAGCGTATCGAGGTAATCCGTGGCCCAATGTCATCTCTGTACGGCTCCGATGCGATGGGCGGCGTCATTAACGTCATCACCAAGAAAGTGTCGAATACCAAAGCCTGGACCGGCTCTCTGCACGGCGATGCCACTTTCCAGGAAGACAGAGACTCCGGCGATATTTATCAGACCAACGCCTATGCGTCTGGGCCACTGATTGACGGATTACTCGGCGCAAAAGTGACCGGATTATTCTCTCATCGGGCAGAGGACAAAATCCTCAATGGCTACAATGAACAGCGTATGCGTAACGGGGGCTTAACCCTGAACTTTACGCCAGATGATAAAAATGACATCGACTTCGATTACGCACGTGAACTGCAGGATCGCGACAGTACGCCAGGCAAATCCATGGCCGAGGAAAGCTGCCGCAACGGAAGCTGCAAGCCCAACAGTAAAAGCGAAAACAAGTATGTGCACACAACGTATTCACTAACCCACAGCGGTTATTACGACGACTTCAACTCCACCAGCTATGTCCAGCAGGAAGAGACCGAAAACCCAGGTCGCCAGATGAAGTCCTACAACACGATTTTCAATAACCAGAACCAGGTCTTCCTTGGGGCGCACACCCTGACGTTGGGCGGGCAATACCGTTATGAAAAACTGAGTGATAACGGCAACCAGCTGCAAGCTGCTGATGGACTGAACAAACTGACCCGCTGGAGCTGGGCGCTGTTTGCTGAAGATGAGTGGGCCGTTACCGATACCTTCACGCTGACTGGCGGTCTGCGTATGGATAAAGATGAAAACTACGGCGACAACTGGACGCCGCGCGGTTATGGCGTATGGCATCTGAGCGATCAATGGACCTTAAAAGGCGGCGTTTCAGCGGGCTATCGCGCACCGGATCTGCGCCAGTCGTCTGCCAGTTGGGGACAGGTCACCGGCGGCGGTAGACTGAACGGAATCATTGTCGGCAACCCGGACCTGAAGCCGGAGAAAAGCCTCAGCGAAGAGATCGGTTTACTGTGGGATAACGGCAACGATCTCAACGCGGGCGTCACGCTGTTCAATACTGACTTCAAAGACAAAATCACCGAAGTGCGCCGCTGTAACAGCAGCTCCGATCCGGCCTGTACCATCGGCAATACCCACTATGACTTCGTCAGCGATCGCGTTAACGTCGATAAAGCCAATATGCGCGGCGTAGAATCCACTTTCGGCTGGAAGATGACTTCCGACATCAACTGGACGGCGAACTACACTTACACGGAATCTGAACAGAAAAGCGGTCAGTTCTCCGGTCAGCCATTGAACAAAATGCCAAAGCATATGTTCAACACCACGCTGGACTGGCAGGCCACGCAGGATCTCGGTTTCTGGAGCCGTCTGAATCTGCGCGGGAAAACGTCTGAATACCTGAGCCGTACCTCCATGGCGCAGGGCACCCCATCCTATACTCAGGTCGATGTTGGTTTGCGCTACTATGCTAACAAAGATCTGCTGATGACCGCTGGCGTGTATAACGTGCTGGATAAGCAAATCGATTACGATACCTACGACACTGTTCTCGATGGTCGTCGTTACACGGTTGGCCTGACTTACAGCTTCTAAGTCTGGCGCAATAAAAAAACCCCGGCACTCATCATGCCGGGGTTTTTGTTATGCTTTTTATACTGTTATTTCTTCACGCGATCCGGGAATTTCATTTCGCTGTAGCGAACAAAATGAGTTCCTTTCGCCAGCTTATAGCCAAACCAGATAATCAGGAACAGCGGGATACCGATATAGGTTGCCATCACGCCGCCCCAGTCAATGCTATCTTTCAGGAACGCTTCGTAGTTCTGGCCCAGAGTGATAATCAGGCACAGCACAAAGGCGAAGATCGGACCCAGCGGGAAGAAGCCAGAACGGTACGGCAGATCCTTAACATCGTGACCCTGCAACACATAACCGCGACGGAAACGATAGTGGCTAATAGCGATCCCCAGCCAGGCGATAAAGCCCGTCATCCCGGAGGTGTTCAGCAGCCAGAGGTACACGGTCTGGTTACCAAACATCGAGGTCAGGAAACACAGCCCCGCCACCACGGTCGTCGCATACAGCGCGTTACGCGGTACGCCGCCACGAGACAGTTTGCCGAAAATACGCGGCGCTTTACCGTCGCATGCCAGGGTGTAAAGCATACGCGTGGAGGCATACATCCCGGAGTTACCCGCTGACAGTACCGCCGTCAGGATAACCGCGTTCATTACTGCTGCGGCTGACAGCAGACCCGCATGCTGGAATACCAACGTGAACGGGCTAACGCTGATGTCTTTCACATCGTTGCGCAGCAGGCTCGGATCGGTGTACGGGATAATCAGGCTGATAATCAAAATCGCGAACACATAGAACAGCAGGATTCGCCAGAACACCTGACGCACCGCACGTGGAATGTTCTTTTCAGGATCTTCAGATTCGCCTGCCGCGATACCGATCAGCTCAGTTCCCTGGAAGGAGAAGCCGACGATCATCGCCACGCCAATCATAGCGGCAAAACCCCCGGCAAACGGTGCATCACCGGTCGTCCAGTTGCTCCAGCCCACCGGCTGAGTACCTTTGAAGATACCGAAAATCATCATCACGCCAACCACGATGAAGATAATTACAGTGGTGACTTTGATCAGCGAGAACCAGTATTCCGCTTCACCAAATCCGCGAACGGAAATGTAGTTCAGCAGGAAGATAACGCCGAGGAACAGTGCGCTCCAGATCCAGCCCGGCGTGTCCGGGAACCACCAGCTCATCACCAACTGTGCGGCCACCAGGTCAACGGCAATCGTTACCGCCCAGTTGTACCAGTAGTTCCAGCCCAGCGCGAAACCAAAGCCTTCTTCTACGTAGTTTTGACCGTAAGTGGAGAACGAGCCGGAAACCGGCATATAGGCAGCCAGTTCACCGAGGCTGGTCATCAGGAAGTACACCATCAGACCGATCAGGATATAAGAGAACAACGCGCCGCCAGGACCCGCCGCAGAAATAGTTGCACCAGATGCAACGAAAAGACCTGTACCGATGGAGCCTCCAATGGCAATCATCGTCAGGTGACGCGCCTTCAGTTCACGACGTAGCGTGGGCGCTTCTGTGGTTTTAGTTTCGGAAACCATGTGAAAATGCTATCCATCCAAAAAATGAGGCGCGATTGTAGCAGACGAAATGGCATTCTTCCGGCACAAATGCGCTGTTATAAGAGACCTTCATGACTGGCCGCGGATTATAAGTAAAGCAGAAAATGAGCAGCACAAGGCGGTTAAGACGTAACAGCCATTATGGATAGGGTGACCTGACGAGAGTTAGCGCGCTATTCGCCCTACTCAACCTGGTCGCTGTAATATAAAAAACGCGTAATGGCATTGGAGATATGTTTTTGCCGGTGATGAACGCGCCAGAGAGTGCGCACTAAACGCGGTAGTGGCACGGTAACTTCGCTCAGCGTCCCTGCCTGTAACTGCTCCGCAATGACCCGACGCGACAAACAGCTGATCCCGAGACCATGGCGCACCGCATGCTTAATGGCCTCGGAGTTCCCCAACTCCATCGCCATCTGAAATCTTGGCAGATGAGACAACAGCAGGTAATCCACCAGTTCACGCGTCCCCGATCCTCGCTCACGCAGGATCCACGGCGAAGCAGCCAGCTGTTCCAGCGTAACGGGCCCCTTTGTGAGCGGTGACGACGGTGCGGCAAACACCACCAGTTCGTCCTCCAGCCACGGTTCAGAGATGATTTCCGTACTGTGACACGGCCCTTCAATCAGCCCGATGTCTACCCGAAAATCCAGCACCGCATTGATCACGTCCTGGCTGTTGCCCACGCTAAGTTCCAGCGGCAAATCGGGGAAGTCCTGGCGATAACGGGCGATCATGGCGGGCAGAATATAATTACCGATGGTGCTACTGGCATAGACCCGAATGGCGCCATTATCTTTGCGAAAAAGCTGTTCGATTTCGGTCGTTTGCTCAAGTAACGCCAGCGCGCGCGGATAAAGCAAGCGTCCGTGTTCGTTAACCACCAGCCGTTTGCCAACACGGTCAAACAGTTGCACGCCAAGTTGCCCTTCCAGATCGGTAAGTGCCGCACTCACCGCCGACTGCGACAATGCCAGCATGACAGATGCCTGGGTCGTTGAGCCGCTTTTTAGTACCTCAGCAAACACTTCAAGTTGTCGCAGGGTGATATGCATAGTCGTTTTCCACCGGATAGCCGTTACTTATACCCTAAATAATTCGAGTTGCAGGAAGGCGGCAAGAGAGAGCATCCCCCGGAGCGTACTTAAGTACGTGACTGGGGTGAACGAGCGCAGCCAACGCACATGCAACTTGAAGTATGACGGGTATACCACTTATATAGATTAATTATAAATATATAATCAATTTTATTTTTAAACCACTTCGCCTTACTCTTTTACCCAGATAAAGGAGAAGGATATGACAGAACTCACCTTACAGACTCATCGTCGTACAGCGTGGCATTTTATTCCGGGGCTTGCCCTGAGTGCAGTTATCACTGGGGTCGCCTTATGGGGAGGATCCATTCCCGCCGTCGCAGGTGCCGGGTTCAGCGCCCTCACCTTAGCCATCTTATTGGGGATGATTCTCGGCAACACCGTCTATCCGCACATCTGGAAAAGCTGTGACGGCGGCGTGCTGTTCGCGAAACAACATTTATTACGTCTGGGGATTATCCTCTACGGTTTCCGCCTCACCTTCGCGCAAATTGCTGACGTCGGCGTCAGCGGTATCGTGATTGATGTGTTAACGCTAAGCAGTACCTTTATGATTGCCTGTTTCCTGGGGCAGAAAGTATTTGGTCTGGACCGTCACACCAGCTGGCTGATTGGCGCGGGTAGCAGCATTTGTGGTGCCGCCGCCGTGCTGGCAACCGAACCAGTGGTGAAAGCAGAAGCCAGTAAAGTGACCGTCGCTGTCGCCACCGTGGTTATCTTCGGTACTATCGCTATCTTCCTGTATCCGGCGATGTATCCGTTGCTTTCACACTGGTTTAGCCCAGAAACCTACGGCATTTACATTGGCTCCACCATGCATGAAGTTGCACAGGTTGTGGCTGCCGGGCACGCCATTAGCCCGGATGCGGAAAACGCCGCGGTTATTGCCAAAATGCTGCGCGTCATGATGCTGGCACCGTTCCTTATCCTCCTGGCCGCACGCGTTAAACAACTGTCTCCGGCCACGGGCGGTGAGAAGAGCAAAATAACCATTCCATGGTTTGCCATCCTGTTCATTGTGGTCGCAATTTTTAACTCGTTCCACCTGCTGCCACAGTCAGTAGTGAACATGCTGGTAACGCTGGACACCATTTTGCTGGCAATGGCGATGGCGGCCCTGGGGTTGACCACGCACGTTAGCGCGCTGAAAAAAGCTGGTGCCAAACCGTTACTGATGGCCCTGCTGCTGTTTGTCTGGCTGATTGTGGGTGGCGGTGCGATTAACGTCGCTATCCACGCGCTGATGGCATAAACGATCACGACTCACCTCTATTAACCCGCTATACTCTCCCTTTTTGTATTTGAGTATGGCGGGTTAAATTTATGAAATATATCGGAGCGCACGTAAGCGCCGCTGGCGGTCTGGCTAACGCCGCTATTCGAGCCGCAGAAATCGAAGCGACCGCATTCGCCCTGTTCACCAAAAATCAGCGCCAGTGGCGTGCCGCGCCGCTGACCACCGAAATCATTGATGATTTTAAATCTGCCTGCGAGAAGTATCATTATACTGCCGCCCAGATCCTGCCTCACGACAGTTACCTGATTAACCTCGGCCATCCGGTTAGCGATGCGCTGGAAAAATCACGTGATGCGTTTATAGATGAAATGCAGCGCTGTGAACTGCTGGGCTTATCCTTGCTGAACTTTCACCCGGGCAGCCATTTGATGCAGATCCCGGAAGATGAGTGTCTGGCGCGCATTGCCGAATCCATCAACATCGCCCTTGCTCAGACCCAGGGCGTTACGGCAGTTATCGAAAATACCGCCGGACAAGGCAGCAACCTTGGATTTAAGTTTGAGCACCTTGCCGCAATTATCGACGGCGTCGAAGATAAGTCCCGCGTCGGCGTCTGTATTGATACCTGCCATGCCTTCGCGGCCGGTTACGATTTGCGCTCCGTCGAGGAATGCGAAAAGACGTTTGCGGAATTTGAGCGTATTGTCGGCTTCAGGTACCTACGCGGTATGCACCTGAACGACGCCAAGAGCGCATTTGGCAGTCGCGTTGACCGTCACCACAGCTTAGGTGAAGGCAATATTGGCCACGAAGCCTTCCGTTGGATCATGCAGGACAATCGTTTTGACGGCATTCCGCTGGTGCTCGAAACGATTAATCCGGATATCTGGGCAGAAGAGATTGCCTGGCTGAAAGCCCAGCAAACAGAAAAAGCGGTGGCATAATCATGAACGACAGGGAAAAGCAGATCCTTAAGATCCTGCGTCGCAATCCGTTGATTCAGCAGAATGAAATCGCCGATATTTTGCAGATCAGCCGTTCACGCGTTGCTGCGCATATTATGGATTTGATGCGTAAAGGCATGATTAAAGGTAAAGGTTATATCCTTACCGAACAGGATTATTGCGTGGTTGTCGGGGCGATCAATATGGATATTCGTGGTGTTGCTGACATCCACTATCCTCAGGCTGCCTCTAACCCTGGTAACATTCACTGCTCGGCAGGCGGCGTGGGACGCAACATCGCCCACAACCTGGCGCTGCTGGGCCGTGACGTCCACTTAATTTCCGCTGTTGGCAGTGATTTCTATGGCGAAACATTGCTGGAACAAACGCGTCAGGCCGGTGTTAACGTTTCCAGTTGCATACGCCTGCATGGACATAACACCTCAACTTACCTGTCGATCGCTAATCAGCAGGAAGAGACCGTACTGGCAATTAACGATACCCATATCCTGCAACAACTGACGCCGCAGTTACTGAACAGTTCGCGAGATTTGATCCGCCATTCCGGTGTCGTACTGGCAGATTGCAATCTGACTGCCGAAGCCATTGAGTGGGTCTTTACTATTGCTGATGATATTCCGGTATTCATTGACACCGTTTCAGAGTTCAAAGCGGCAAAAATGAAGACCTGGTTTACGCGTATTCATACGCTAAAACCAACGCAGAAAGAGCTGGCGATTTTGTGGGGTCAACCTATTCATTCAGATGCCGATCGCGTACTGGCCGTTAATAGTCTCCATCAGCAAGGGGTAAAACGAATCTTTGTTTGCCTGGAAGATGAATCCGTTTTTTGCAGCGAAAAGGACGGAGAACAGTTTTTACTGACGCCTCCTGAGCATACGGTTGTAGACAGTTTTGGCGCCGACGATGCTTTTATGGCGGGATTGCTTTACAGCTTTCTGGAAGGTAGTGAATTTCGTGAAAGCGCTCACTTTGCCATGGCCTGCGCGGCATTATCGCGAGCCAGCGTCAGCATCAACAACCCAACCCTCTCAGCAGATAACGCCTTGTATTTGCTGCAAACTGCTTAAATGTAATGCCGGATGGCGCTACGCGTATCCGGCATTATTGTCGCTATGCCAGCCCGATAAAGAAACCGGCTATAGTGGCGCTCATCAGGTTTGACAGCGTTGCTGCTGCCAGCGCGCGCATGCCAAGCTGCGCGATTTCCGGGGCACGCTGTGGCGCTATCGCCGAAAATGCCCCGACGACAACGCCAATCGAACCAAAGTTAGCGAAACCGCACAGCGCAAACGAGATAATCGCAATGGTCTTCACATCCAGCGTTCCACCCGCTTGCAGATACGGCGAGAAGTTGAGATAAGCGACAAACTCATTAATCGCCAGCTTCTGTCCGATCAGGCTGCCTGCCAGCGTCGCATCGCCCCAGTCCACACCCATAATCCACGCCAGCGGGGCTAGCGCATAGCCAAAGATCCCTTCCAGAGTGGCGTGACCAAAGCCAAACCACCCACCAATTCCGCCAATAATGCCGTTAATCAGCGCGATAATGGCGACAAATGCCATTACGACCGTCGCCACGCCAGCAGCAATTTTCAGCCCGGTCATCGCTCCGCTCGCCGCTGCTTCGATGATGCTTTTCGGTGGCGTTTCAGTAAATGACAGGTTCTCAAAGGTGACGCGAGATTCTTCAGTTGCCGGACTCAGCATACGCGCGAACAAAATACCGCCAGGAATTGCCATCAACGATGCCGCCAGCAAATAGTCAATCGGAACGCCCATTCCGGCGTAACCAATCATCATTGAGCCAGCAATCGAGGCCATCCCACTACAAATAGCGGTAAACAGCTCATTGCGATTCAGTCGGTCAATAAACGGCTTCACGATCGCCGGGATCTCGTTTTGACCGAGGAAAATCGTCGTTACGGCGACAAATGACTCGATCTTACTGATGTTCAGCGCTTTCTGGAAAATACCGCCGAGGATGCGGATCAACAGCCCCATCACGCCAATGTAGTAGAGAAGACTGATCAGTGCGGTCACAAAAATGATGGCCGGTAGCACCCGAAAAGCGAAGATAAACCCGGCTCCGTCAAACAGCACATCCATTTTTGGCCCTACCAGAGAGCCAAAGATAAATGCGCTTCCCGCGTCACTGTATGACATCACCTTGTGGACACCGAGCGCAGCCTGTTCAACCAGCCATTTTCCCGGTGGGAAATACAGCATAATGCCGCCGATTGCGATTTGCAGTACCAGTGCAGCCCCGACCGTGCGCAGACTTATACGTTTTTTATTTACTGACAGCAGAAACGCGATGGCCAGTAATACCACCATACCCACAACACTTCTCATTATATCCATAATGAAATTCCCTTCATGCCAGGAAACCCGGCGTTATCGCCAGGTTTTGGTAGGTTTGATATTCGCGGGCGACCGCATTCTGCCCGGGATACTCTGTCAGACGAGGCGCTGATACTCCTTCGCAATTTCACAGGCCAGTACCGCATTGTTGAACACCAGCTGAATATTTGATTTCAGGCTGTCACCACCGGTCAGCTCTGCAACCCGCGCTAACAGGAACGGCGTACTCTCTTTGCCCACGACGCCCTGATCTTCCGCTTCTTTTACCGCCCGATCGATTGCCGCATTAATTTTCTCTTCGGCCATCGCAAACTGCTCTGGGATGGGGTTCGCAACAACCAGACCGCCGTCGAGACCCGTTTGCCATTTCACCGCCATGGCACGGGCAATCTCTTTCGCACTGTCCAGACGGATACTGACCTCAAACGGACTGGTACGGCAGAAAAATGCTGGCAACGCGTTGGTTTGATACCCAATTAACGGCACACCAAAGGTTTCTAAATATTCAGTAGTTAAGCCGAGATCAAGAATAGATTTCGCCCCGGCACAAATTACCGTGACATTGGTATGCGCCAGTTCTTGCAGATCCGCGGAAATATCAAAGGTATGTTCAGCACCACGATGAACTCCACCTATTCCCCCTGTCGCAAATACTTTAATTCCCGCCAGGGCGGCAATAATCATGGTTGAGGCAACAGTCGTTGCACCATTTTTTCCTGCCGCGACCACAAACGGCAAATCACGACGACTTACTTTCGTAACGCTATGACCTTCTCGCCCAAGCAGCTCAATTTCATCTTTGCTTAAACCAACTTTCATTATTCCGCCAATAATGGCAATGGTCGCAGGAACCGCACCGTGTTTACGAATAGTTTCTTCTACTTCAATCGCTGTCTGGGCATTCTGCGGAAATGGCATACCATGAGAAATAATAGTTGATTCAAGTGCAACAATCGGCTTCTTACTGTTTAATGCTTCCTGTACTTCTGGAGATATTTGTAATAATTCAGAGGAAAGAGTTAATTCAGACATTCTGTGTTCTCCACTAATGAGCTTACATTCGCAACAGACAAATCAGGGTTATTGGTATATTCACAGGCTAACGCCATTGATGAACAACCCTGCGCAAATCGAACCGAATCAATAAAGGGCATGCCGTCTACCCAGCAGGACGCCAGTCCAGCCATCATTGCATCGCCAGCCCCGGTAACATTAATGACGTGAGTTTTAATCGGCAGTGACCAACCACTACTCCCCGCAATATCACTGTAATAAACACCGTCACCGCCCATGCTGAGCACCAGCCTATTTAAGCCGCGATCATGAAACCAGGCGGCGACTTTACCCACGTCATCACGCCCGGAAAGCGCAATACCGCTTAGCGTTTCGGCTTCAAGCCGGTTGGGTTTAAGAGTGTGAATTTGTCCAAGCCGCTCGCGAATTTTGACGCATTTCCATGCCGATACCGGGTCAACAAACACCGGAACCTCTCCGGCATTTTCCAGCACCCATGCCAGGGCATCTTCGCTGATATTGCAATCGGCGACGATGACTTTCGCCTGCCGAATAAAATCATGATGCTGTGATAAAAAATCTGCTGAAATATGTTCGGTAATGCTCATATCATTAATGGCAACCAACATTTCACCGGTGTTATCAAGCAATGATAAATAACTGGACGTATTCTCTCCGGGAACGATAAGACACTTATCAACATGAACTCCGGATTGATTGGTTTGCGCCAATAACGATTGTCCATAAAAATCATTACCAACCGCAGTCAGTAACCATGAATTTTTCCCCAGCAGCGCGAGATTATGTGCAATGTTACGTCCAACTCCGCCGGGGGTGAATTTTATCTTTCCTGGATTCGAATCCGCATAATTTAGAGAAGCATGCGAATACCCAGCAACATCCATATTGGCCGAGCCAATAGTTACTATGTATTCCTTTTCACGCATAGCACGTCCCCTGGCAATTAACTTGCCACAAATGAGTTCGTTAAAAATAACCAACGCCACACATCAGGTTATTAGAGCACATGTTCACTATTAAACACATGTTCATAGTAAGCGTGTTTTTGACAAAGTAAATCCATATTCAAGATCTAAACTCAATAGATATGAACAGAATCACAATTTTTTATAGATACAGTCTGTAAAGGAAAGAGAAAATGAGAGGTAGTACACAATTCAAGCAGTCTAAAGAGTTTAACTCCGGCATAACCGGAGATTTTTCAGATGCGCCAGACGATCCGGTTCGTATCAACTGAGCGAAACAAGGTCCTCTGGCATATGGTTGTACAAAATCCGCCAGAAGTGCTCAGCCGTTTTATTCAACCGGGTATCCATTCGGTAAATATAAGCCTGAATAGGCACCATCAGTTCCGGCGTCTGCAGACAAACCAGCCGCTTTTCGCGCAGTTTGTTTACGATTGTCCACGCCGGCAGCCAGGCGATACCATGCCCATCCAATGCCATATTTTTTAATAACTCACTCATCGAAGACATAAACAGCGTTCGGGCTGAAATGCCGCCTACTTCCGCCAGATGACGGTTTACCAATCTTCCCATGTAGGATGTGCTGGTATAGTTCAGAATCGGCGCCTGCGACTGGTAGATATCAAACAACGCCTTACCCTGCGCATCAACTGCACACACGGGGTACAGTTCAGACTCAAAAACCTTCAAGCCGCAGAAAGGTGACTGCATTAAATCTTCATCCCGAAAGGAGATAATAAAATCGCTTTTCCCCTCGCGCAGAGTATTCACCGCCTGAACAACATCAATAGCTTCAACATGATAGACAAACTCCTCACCCCAGGCCGCCATTGAGTGCACCAATCTGGGCAACATCGTCAGCGACAGAGAATGTGCCGCCGCTATTTTGATATTGGGTACACCCAGTAAATTGTGGCCGCTTAGCTCATCCAGATTACATTCCAGCTGTTGCAACAAACTACGGGTTTGCGAATGAAATAGCTTGCCCTCCTCCGTGAGTTGCAGTGGGCTCGTTGTGCGATCAAAAAGCAGCACACCCACGGCTGATTCGAGCGCCTTGATCCGCCGGCTAAATGCCGGTTGGGATATGTTGCGCTCCTCAGCCGCCTGGGAAAAATGACGGCATGCCTCCAACGTCAGAAAGTCATATAACCATTTTGTCTCAATATTTTTCATGCTTATCACGCGGATATTTAAATATGCCTATTAGCCTTAAAGCATCATGCCTGAATAGTTCCGGAGATGACATTCATCATTAGCGCCTGGTGATTCGTTTTTTGCATCAAGGCTTCATTTTTAACATTAACATACTTCTCTCCCTATCGGTTACGACCGCTTGTCCGCCGTGTAACGCGGAGCCTCTGGCCGAATACCGGCCTGCTGAGGTTACACAATAAACCACAGTCATGCGGTTTTTGCATTGAACCATACATTATTGCATTTCTCCTCACGTCTCACTGCTGTTAAACATTATCAGCAGACACAACCCAGCTCTGAATATTAATCATCGGTGAATTGAGGTATATATCGTGAAAGGTTTAATTGGCGTGCTTGGTGGTATGGGACCTGCTGCAACGGTCGATCTGTTTAATAAATTCGTCACTTTTACCGCTGCGCAACGTGACCAGGAACATATCCCCTTAATTATTTCATCTATTCCTGACATTCCAGACCGAACCGACGCGTTAATGCATCATGGTCATTCCCCACTTCCGGCAATGCGCGATTATATGCATAAACTCGAAGATGCTGGTGCCGAGTGTATTGTGATCCCCTGTAACACCGCCCACTTTTGGTTTAATGAATTAAAAGCGTGCTGCCATACAGAGCTGCTCAGTATCGTTGAAACGACCATCAATGAGGTTAAAAACTGCGGGAAATCGCAAATCGGATTACTCGCCACCAACGCCACTTTATACATGGGCCTCTATCAAAAAGGCATAGAATCTCTTGGGTTAACCTGCATCAGCCCTGACTCATCCAGTCAGGAAAAAGTGATGGAAAGCATCTATTGCTTAAAAGCTGGTGATGCTAAGCGGGCACAAACGCTGATGAATGAACAGGCTGAAGCACTCTTCTCACGCGGGGCACAAGTCATCGTGCTCGGATGTACTGAAGTTCCTGTCATTCTTGCTGAAGCCGTCAAAAAGTCACCTGAAAAATATATTGATTCAACCGGTTCGTTGGTTCGTGCCGGTATTAAATGGTACGAGAAACGCGTTGGTAAAAATCACCTTTTGGCACAATGAATGTCCATACCTGTTTAATTGTTGCATTAAATAAAAATCCATTTTAATTACAAATTACTCTCTGGCGGAGGCCATTATGATTTGGCTAGAAATTATCGTAGTGTTGGGCGCAATATTTTTCGGTATCCGCCTTGGCGGAATTGGTATTGGTTTATGTGGCGGGCTGGGGCTGGCTATTTTAACCCTGGGATTTGGGCTGCAAATTGGTTCACCACCCGTTGACGTTATTCTTATTATTATGACGGTGGTGGTGGCGGCATCGGCGCTACAGGCCGCCGGAGGCATGGATTATCTGGTTCGCATTGCCGGTAATTTTATGCGCCGTAACCCTAAATATATCAATATTATTGCGCCGATTATCACCTGGTCGATGACGATTATGGCGGGAACAGGGTTCATCGTCTTTTCTACTCTGCCGGTGATTGCCGAAGTTGCCAAAGAGTCAGGTATTCGCCCTTCCCGTACGCTCGCAGGCTCCGTAGTCGCTTCTCAGGTGGCGATATCCGGTTCGCCGATCAGTGCCGCAATGGCCGCTATGCTGACTATTATGGAAGGCAACGGTATCAGCTTTATTCAGGTCATGGCGGTATGTCTGCCTGCCTCATTTGTCGCCGCGATGGTCGCCGCTTTTATCGCCTCACGTCAGGGATGTGAGCTACAGGATGATGAAGTCTATCTGGAACGCCTGCAAAAAGGACTGGTGCGTAAATATACAGGGCAAAACAGCACAACGCCAGGTGCCAGACTGTCAGTGGCCCTGTTTATGCTGGCAACGGTGGTCATCGTTATTCTTGCCGCATGCCCTCAATTGCGCCCTGGATTCGATGAAGGCAACCCAATGAATACCCGGGATATTATCATTATCTGCATGCTAGCTGCCGCGTGTCTGATGGTGGTGCTATGCAAAACATCAACAGACGCGATTGTCCTGACATCCACGTTTCGCGCGGGTATGAGTTCGTTGGCAGTTATTCTGGGGATTGTTACGCTGGGCACAACTTTCATTGATGCCCACTTAACGGAGATAAAGGATATCGCGGGCGATATCCTACGGGCTTATCCGATGCTGTTGGCGCTGGTGCTGTTTGGTACCTGCGCGCTTCTCTATTCGCAGGGAGCCACCACGCCGCTGATTATCCCTCTTGCCGTCGCGCTCGGCGTACCCACATGGGCCATTCTGGCTTCCTATGTCGCAGTGACCGGCGTGTTTGTTCTGCCAACTTATCCGACTTCGCTGGCGGCAATGGAGTTCGACACCACCGGGACAACGCGCGTGGGTAAGTATGTCTTAAACCATCCGTTTATGTTGCCAGGGCTTGGCGGGATCATTGCTGGCGTTGCCTTTGGTTTTATCATCGCGCCAATGATTGCCTGAACCGGTTAACACTACCGGGCAGATTTAATGGATAAAAAAAGGGGCAGAGAAATCTCTGCCCCGGATGTCAGCGTTAAATCAGGCCGCCTTTGCCACAACCTCTGCTTCCGGGCGTTTCAGCACCGCGTAGGAGAGACCGGCTACCAGCGTACCGGCAATAATGGCCAGCAGGTATCCAACCACCGGAGTGATTGCGCCAGGGATTAACAGCACGAACAGACCGCCGTGCGGCGCCATCAGCTTAGCCCCCACCGCCATCGAGATAGCCCCGGTAATCGCGCCGCCAACGATACAGCAAGGCAGAACGCGCATCGGGTCACGGGCAGCGAATGGGATAGCCCCTTCGGTAATAAAGCACAAGCCCAATACCAGCGCAGCTTTACCGCCTTCCTGCTGCGCTTTGTCGAACTTACGACGCGCCACCAGCGTTGCCAGCCCCAGGGCCAGCGGAGGCACCATACCCGCCGCCATAATCGCCGCCATCGGCGCATAGGTTTGCGTACTAAGCAGGCCCACACCGAAAGCATACGCCGCTTTGTTAACCGGACCGCCCATATCGGTACACATCATGCCGCCAAGAATCGCTCCAAGCAGCACCGCGTTCGCGGTTCCCATGGTTTGCAGCCAGTGGGTCAGACCTTCCAGAATGCCCGCCACTGGTTTACCGATCAGGTAGATCATGGCCAGACCAACCACCAGGCTTGAAAGCAGCGGAATGATCAGGATCGGTTTCAGCGCTTCCATACTCTGCGGGAGTTTCAGCTTCGTGCTGATGAGCTTCGCCACATAACCGGCAAGGAAACCGGCAATAATCCCGCCAATAAAGCCGGAACCGGTGCTCACCGCCAGCATACCGCCGATAAGACCAGGCGTCAGACCCGGACGGTCAGCGATGGAAAACGCGATGTAGCCCGCCAGAACCGGCACCATCAGCGCGAAAGCTGAACCACCGCCAATCTGCATCAGCGCCGCCGCCAGCGTACCCTGCTCCTTGAACGCTTCGATACCAAAAGCGAATGAGAGTGCAATACACAGACCGCCAGCAACCACCATCGGCAGCATGTAGGATACGCCCGTCAGCAGGTGACGATACGCGCCAGCGCTCTCTTTCTTACCTTCAGTGGTTGCAGACTGCGCTTTGCCGGCTGGCTGGTACGGCGTTGCTTCTTCCAGCGCTTTGTCCAGTTCCTGCTTCGTTTTCTTCAGCGCAAGGCCAGTAGAAGTACGGTACATTGGTTTTCCGGCAAACTTCGCCAGATCAACTTCAATGTCAGCCGCCACAATCACCAGATCCGCCTGAGCCACCTCTTCCGGCGTAATGGCATTGCCTGCGCCAACAGAACCACGGGTTTCAACCTTCACCCACCAGCCACGTTTTTTCGCTTCCGTTTCAATAGCTTCAGCGGCCATAAACGTATGGGCTACGCCAGTTGGACAAGCCGTCACCGCCACCACGCGTTTTGGACCACTACTGGCCACGGACGCTGTCGCAACCGGAGCGCTATAAGGTTTTGCGTGGCCTTTCGCTTCACTGAGGAAAAGTTCAGGATGCGCAACCGCACGACCAATATCGCCCAGCCAGACTTTTTTGCCGTTCAGCGAACTGTCGGCAGGAAGCGTGTCGCCCAGAACAATTGCCAGTTCGGCATCATTAGGATTATCAATAATTTCCAGATGTGCTTTCTGCGCCGCCGCTCCAAGCAGGGTTTTCGCCATATAAGCGCGAGCCTGGCCGAGATTAGCGTCAATAATCAGCAGCGTTTTCATTATGCCTCTCCTGCTGTCAGTTAAACGGTTTTAAGTCGACACGCGCCATCATTGCGGCCAACTGAGGACGATCGGTAATGCCCACATTGCTTTGGCTTACCGCCAGGGCGGCAACAGCGGTTGCCAGACGCAGGGTGTGTTCACTGGATTCACGCATCAGCAGGCCGTAAATCAGGCCGCCAACCATTGAATCACCCGCGCCTACGGTGCTTACCACCTCGACTGACGGCGGTTTAGCAATCCACTCACCCGAAGCGTTAACCCACAGCGCACCTTCCGCGCCAAGTGAAATCACCACGTGAGCAATACCCTGCTCGCGCAACGCATGTGCAGCTTCAATCACATCTTTCATTTCTGGCAGCTTACGGCCTGCCCAGATTTCCAGTTCACGACGGTTTGGTTTCACCAGCCATGGTGCCGCTTTCAGACCGGCGACCAGTGCTTCACGACTACTATCAAAGATAATGCAAGGACACTGACTGCGCAGGCGCGTCATCCAGTCGGTGAATGCTTCCGGGCTAACGCCGGTCGGCAAACTGCCGCTGACGCACACCATGTCGAACTGGCCCAGCCAGCTCAGCGAGTCATTCACAAAGCGTTCCCAGTCAGCCGGGGTGACTTCAAAGCCGGAGAAATTGAAATCGGACACTTCGCCGTCTTTTTCGGTCAGCTTGACGTTGATACGGGTACGCCCCTGTACAACCTGAAAACGGTTGGCGATACCCAGCTCGCTGAACAACTGCTGAAAACCATCCTGGTTGTCTTTACCGAGGAAACCGCCCACCGTTACATCGATACCTAAATCTTTCAAAACCTTAGCGACGTTAATCCCTTTACCTGCCGCGTGCAGACCGGTCGTTTTAACCAGGTTCACTTCACCGCGTTCAATTTCCGGGCAGAAACCTACCAGATCGTAGGCTGGGTTAAGGGTGATAGTAGCAACACGTCTGCTCATTACGCGCCCTCCCCAAGACCCGCCGCGATGGCTTCGCCAATCTCTTTCAGCGCCTGTTCAGCATCTTCACCCTGAGCGGTAAAGCGCAGGTGATGTCCTTTCTTCACGCCTAATGCCACAACTTTCATCAGACTGCGTCCATTCGCCGGCTTGCCGGTTCCATCAAGATTTGTCACGGTAATTTCACTGTTAAATTGTTTAATCGTATTCACCAGCATGGTGCCCGGGCGGGCGTGTAAACCATGCTCATTGCGCACAATAAATTCGGCGCTCAGTACATCATCAGTTAAGGCATCATCGCTGGTCAGCAGCGCCAGCACCGTTGCCGCATCGGCTTTCAACAAACGGTCAGCTTTATTATTCAGCAGCAGATCGCCAAGGCGCTTCAGCACCGCAACCGGTTGTTCGTCATTCATGGCGACGGTCACCAGCAGGGCTGCCGCTTCACCTTGTACATCGAACGCTGTTGCTGCGCGGCTGACCGCAACGGCGCTGCGCACATTGCCTTCAGCACAGTCATTCAGCCAGATCCCCTGACCGAGATTCATCGGTTGCTCATTAATGGCTCTGGCCACAAAGGTGGCGTCAACCGCGCCGACCTCTTTCAGCCGTGCGGCGTTGAGAGCCTGCAGCGTGACCAGCGAGTTGGCAACGACGTCCAGCGACAGCGTTTCGTTATCAAGCTTCAGCTGTTCGCTTTGCTTTTCCCCCATCAGCAACGCGCGCAACTCTTCCGCCGTGGTCGCAGATTTCAGCTGTTCAGCGACGGAGTCATCGCTCAGCACGTGCGTCAGCTGACGCAGTAAACCGAGGTGCTCATCAGAGCTGGCGGCGATGCCGATTGCCACATAAGCAACCTGCCCTTCACCCCAGATCACACCCTGCGGAAACTGAAACACCTGCACGCCGGTTTTCAGCACCCGATCGCGCGTGTCCGTCGTACCGTGAGGAATAGCAATACCGTTGCCGAGGAACGTGGACGTCTGTTGTTCACGCGCCAGCATGCCATCGACGTAGCCTTCCGCTACGTTACCTGCCAGCACTAAGGCAGCGGCAACCAGGCGAATAGCCTCTTCTTTATTCCCGGCCTGTTCGCCCGGGTGAATATCCTGAACAGATAACTGGAACATGGTTCTCCTCTCCCGCTGATTTGAAACGATTCAGCTAACATGAGAAAAAAGGCGTCACCTGACTCCATCAGTTATGGCAAGATGACGCTGAAACGTTTCAAGAAGTCTTGCTCTTTTTTCTTCAGCACACAAGTAAAGTTGACAAATTACTTGCTGAATTTAGAGATAACGCACATTTTCTCCGCGGAGGAGAAAAAATTGCTGACGCAAAAACGGCGTCAGCCTGTCAGATTCAGCAGCGTCAGCAAACTGCTTTCTCTGACTGAAATGCTATTTTGATTTTTGATGCCGATTTTGATTTGGCTCCCTGTTTATTTTCTGACAAGCAGCGTAAACTCCGCGTCTCTTCACATTATTGATATCAAAACATGCACAACACCCCCGTAGCCGCCACACCCAAGGCGTTTGATTTAACGTCTTCGGCGTTCCTGCTTGTCGCATTTCTGACGGGTATCGCCGGTGCGTTGCAGACACCAACGCTCAGCCTTTTTCTGACGGATGAAGTCCATGCCCGTCCCGGCATGGTCGGGTTCTTTTTTACCGGTAGCGCCGTGATCGGCATTTTGGTGAGTCAGTTTCTGGCCGGACGTTCAGATAAAAAAGGCGATCGCAAAAACCTGATTGTGTTTTGCTGCGTGCTGGGGATGCTGGCCTGCGTGCTGTTCGCCTGGAACCGTAACTATTTTATTCTGCTGTTTGTCGGGGTATTCCTCAGCAGTTTTGGTTCGACCGCCAACCCGCAAATGTTTGCTCTCGCCCGCGAGCACGCCGACCGTACGGGTCGGGAAGCCGTCATGTTCAGCTCGATATTACGTGCGCAGGTTTCGCTGGCCTGGGTGATTGGCCCGCCGCTGGCCTACGCGCTGGCCATGGGGTTTAGCTTTACGGTGATGTACCTCAGCGCGGCGGTGGCGTTTGTTGTCTGCGGCGTAATGGTCTGGCTGTTCTTACCCTCGATGAGTAAAAACGTGCCTCTCGCGACAGGCGCGGTAGAAGCCCCGCGCCGCAATCGACGCGACACGCTGCTGCTGTTTGTTATCTGCACGTTAATGTGGGGGACTAACAGTCTCTATATCATTAATATGCCGTTGTTTATTATCAACGAACTGCATCTGCCGGAAAAGCTGGCGGGCATCATGATGGGAACTGCCGCGGGGCTGGAAATCCCAACCATGTTGATTGCCGGATACTTCGCGAAGCGTCTGGGCAAACGCCTGTTAATGAGAATCGCCGTTGTCGCCGGATTTTTCTTTTATGCCGGCATGCTGTTGGCCCACTCTCCGGCGATATTGCTTGGCTTACAACTGCTGAACGCGATTTACATCGGCATCCTCGGCGGGATTGGCATGCTTTATTTCCAGGATCTGATGCCGGGACAAGCGGGTTCAGCCACAACTCTCTATACAAATACCATTCGCGTGGGCTGGATTATTGCCGGATCGTTGGCGGGTATTGCCGCTGAAATCTGGAACTATCACGCGGTATTCTGGTTTGCGTTGGTGATGATCGTCGCCACCGTCGCGTGCCTGACGCGCATCAAAGACGTTTAAGGTGCGGTCAGCGCCTCGAGCTCGATGAGATAGACCATGGCCTAGTGCGTCGTCTGTCCGCACATTTCCGCACTGGGCTGTAAACCGGCGCACACTTTTGGCCGCAGAGGCGAAGCAAAAATTTTACAGCGCAGAGATTCATCCAGTTGAACGCATGGTGTGTTAGCGGGCTTGCCTAATATATAATTATTCACTGTTTAAAAATTCACATTCCTGCTGTTAGCATCTGATCAATCAATACCATCCGAAGGTAATCACTCTCAATGAAACCCAAGCTGTATTCGTATGTGCGTTCTTCATCTGTGAAACAACGGGAAGGTGACTCCCTGGAGCGTCAGCAAGATACCGCTCTAAAAATTGCGGCCCGTTATAATCTCGAACTTGATACAACGGCTTTCCATGATCTCGGCATGTCCACGTTCAAAGGAAAAAATGCTCATGAAGGGAAGCTATGGAAGTTCATCAAGCAGATTGGGGGTAAATTTTGTAGTGGTTTACTGAATTTGGCCACCGAATAGAGGTGATATGCTCATCTCAGAACAATACAGGTGTCCCAATGAAAAAAAAGAAATTTCAGCGCAGAGTTTAAACGCGAATCAGCTCAACTGGTCCTTGACCAGAGCTACACCGTTGCAGCTGCGGCCAGTGCTATGGATGTTGGTTTTTCTACCATGACACGATGGGTAAAGCAGTTGTGGGATGAACGACAGGGTACATTTGAAGGTATTTTCCTGAATGATTCGCAAATCATGACCAATTTGATTTCAAAGAAAAAAAGCAAATGCTGGCTGTAAATGGTGGAGTCTATGATCGGGAAATTTGCCAGAAGTAGTATTTCATACTATCAAATGCAGGGATATATCCCTGTAAATCGCTCAAAGCGCAATTCCCATAAAGTCTGACCTGCACAGACCTTCATGAAACGCCAAGTCTAAAACATATTTAGCTTGACGTTTTCATTCTTCCAATTCAAAACAAGCAGGACATTATGATAGTTGTAAAGAATAAAACGATCATTATCAAGAATAATGTAAACTTTACATGTAGCCATGATACCTTATCTTTAGGTAAACTTTTGATGAAATCATAATGTTCTGGTTCCATATTCCTAACTGCAAAACTTCCCTTTCTAAAAACGAATGGGGATATGAAATAGAAATCCTTCTGAAAAGTTAAGAATATACCTCCTGCTTGAGCAAAGATTATTCCTACAGGGACATAACCAAATCGCTCCTTAAAATCATCACATAACAAAAGATGTTGCTTGCTCTTTATTGCTGAATACCCATAAGCAATAATTGTAGATAAAACAAACAATGTGAACAGTACAACCGATGCAATTTTCACTACTTACCTACCGCATTGTAAATTAGTTCACCATACTCTTCACCTTTATCAGATAAATATTCCCCGCCCATATAACCGCCGCCAGCACCTAAAATTACACCGCAAGCTAAAGCTCCAGAGCCACCAGCAGCCATTGTTGCTGCACCTAACACTAATGAACAGACCCCCATACCAACAGCCCCTCCGACCAAACCACCAGCAAGTCCACCGGAAAAACTACCAATTTCAGTATATTTCTTTTTTGTACATTCCGCTTCTCGCCCGACAGAACAGGCTTCATTAATTTCATTCATTGAATGAACAGCACTAAACCCAATTCCGACATAACCAGTATAACGCATCGCTTTAACATATTTTGCAGCACGTTCAATATGAGTTGCATAACCTTCAATATCGCTGATACCAGTTTGATTCCATTTATGGGTGATCGAACTCGTTGACAAGCCCAGAGCATTCTTTATTTTTGTATATTCACCAAACTTCATGCCCTTGTTCAGGAAGCCCACTTTAAGCACCTGTTCAAGCTCTTTGAATAACTGAGCACGTTTTACATAGAACTGTTCACCAATCAAGGCACCGCGAGTCATATAGGTATTCTTGTATGTATCCTGGATCTCTTTGAGAATCTTTTCGATGTTCTCGAAATATTTACCAACAGGTTCAGCAGCAAGACCAATGCCTTTATCAGCAATACTGGAAAAGTTAGCAATCGTGGCGTAGTGCTTATGAAGGAAATTGGCCTCTTGATGGGTCAATGGTTCCAGCGCAGTATCAATACGCTCTTTAGCCTCCTGCATATGTGCTATCTGTTCATCATCCTGCTTGTCAGGATCAACCAGAAGCATGATTGAACCAGCTTTATACCTCTCGTCTGCGCCGTTCAACGTAGCGAACAGTTCCTTGGCTCCTGCTGGCGGGGTGCCAGTGAATAGCAGACGTTGCCAGGCTTCTGTAGTACCCCCATAGGGGATTACAGCAAAACCAGCATCTACCCCCTCGCCAGTATCGCTTTTAGGCTCTTTCGTTGCTGATTGCGCATGTTGTACGGGCTCAGGCAGTTCAGGAATATTGGCGATCTCATGTGAACCAATATTGTTTACTTCCGCTTCTCCACCAAGTTCGTAATCAGCATCGAGGATTGATGGAATAAATTTTGATTTGCAGGGACAAGAGCTATAGCAGTGCAACGTTCCGGCAATCCTTTTGCCATGTATGTCGTCATCATCAAGCCCGCCGCAAATACGGAAACTGCCGGGATGTTTGCCGCAAGTCACTTTATGTCCTTCACAAGCCATGTCTCTACCATGATGCTGATGATCACTCCATCCTTCAAGAATCCGACCGCCGCAAACAGTCTTATCACCTCTGAATAAATAATAACCTTTAGCTGCCATTAATGTTTACTCCCTGGCATGGTTAAAAATCCCCGTGGCAATATATCACCTTCGCGGAAGACCAGCTTCACACCTGATTGCGGCGTTGAGATTATTTCATCGCCATTATCAAGCATGCTGCCAACCAGAGCAGCAGATGCTCCCTGGATAATACGCGCCTCACCAGCACCGGAAACGATGGTAGTTTCACTACCGTCAGCATAAACAACTTTATCTCCAACTCGTGCCATCGGATAGCCACCAGCTGTACAACTCCCAGAAGCATGGCGGATTATTCCACCTTTTCGGGTAAGACTACCAACTACGGCAAATCTGAATATGTAAGCGAGGGGGCGGCTTGCTTTACGCTTGTTATTTTTTTCGAGTTCTTCGCGGGTTTTGTTGTCACAGCCTGATAAGAGATTTTCGTCATACAGTGGCTGTGAAAGCGATTCGCAGATCTCAGTCGTAATCTCATTGGTGTATTGCTGCATAAGTCCATTTGCCATCAAAAAATAATCGAAGAATTCATTTTACAAGCAATGACCATACATGCAATAAACATTAGACTTAAGCGAAACTGCATTTCGCGACAGAAGATTATCGGATAATGTAGACAAATTACTCATTGAAAAATTTCAGGCAGAGAACGTTATGGCAGGTATATTAGCAAGTACGGCAGCAGCGGTCGGGATTCTTGATAAAGCTGTGAGTATCACTCAAAAACTGGCGAATAACAGCGATGAACTGGACAAAGCCACACTTAAACTTGAATTAGCCAATCTGATGGTTGAACTTGCCAATGCCAAGATCGAAGCAATAACTACGCAAACGTTGCTCTTTGAGGCTGAACAAAGAAATAAGCATAAAGTTAATCATGTATTGGTCATGTTCTAAAACGTCCTGAACGCGATTCTTAGCGTTATTTATAACGTTGGTAAATCGTATAACTTGCAAAGAAAAACGCTTTACGGACTTCTTGTGCAATATTTACGAATCCAGTGTTTTACGACTCAACTTTAATGTGGTATACAAGCGCGTTCCCTTCCCTGTTTGCGACTTCCCGCGTTCTTTTGCCAGGTAAGAAAGCCGGAATACCGGACCTTTGAGTGTCGAAGGATCATCCCGATGAATGACGTAGTGATCGGGATAGTCTTTAGCAGACTTAGGCAAGTTTACCAGTGTTGCTTTACCACCTGTCAGTTTCATCCAGATTTCCGTAATAACACCAGCAATCCCTCTGTCTGGCGTTCCAAACCATCTTACCTGTCGATGCGGGAGCGCAATCCAGCAATGGTAATGAGGCTGTGATGCTTTTCCCTGTTGGCAAACCCAACCGCAAGCAAAATCGATGATAGGTTCCGATAAACCGTTGTTTCCAGACTCCGGACGGGCACCTAATCGTTTGAACAGTTTGCGTATGTATTCGTTACCTGCTTCAACAGAAGTGAATGCAGGGAGGTGAAGATCAAAACTGGTATAGAACACTCGACTGTAGCGCCTTTGCATTGCTTTTAGTTCGGTGAACATCACCATAAGTATATCATGGCGAACACCTGATCCAATTCTGGTGTTAATCGTGTATTCATAACCATCATGAACAAAAGACTTGCCATCAATGGCTTTGTAACGACCGTGTTCATGATAAACATTTCGATAACTGTTAGCTTCCAGTAAAACTAGTGGTAGCTGGATTTGAGATTATTGTAATTCTGTTAATAGAACACCTTTCTTTAATGTAAAAAATACACCGAACCCTTCTCTAAGCTCTAAGTTATTACCTAAAAACCACGGCAAAACGCGGGCGTTTGTGATAGCACAAAGCCGCTTCATGTTTGATGTAGGAGATGTATTTGAGGGGGGAGAAAACCCGGAACAAAATTTACGAAACTATAATAAACACTATCGAAATCTTACAATAAGTACAAATAGTAATTTATCAGCGTAAACCTACGAAGTAGCAGTGGGGCAAGTTTCATCTTCGAGTCTGATTAAGTAGGTCATCGCATCTGTTCGATTCGTTGAACACATATCCAGAGATGGTTGCAGGCTACTGCAAACTTTAGGACGAAGGTTGGATCCAAAAATGTTACATAAATTATCATTAGATAGCTGAACACACCTTACATTCGCTGGTTTCCCTTGTGGCATACCTGGGATAGGGCTGGATATTGAAGGAGCAATGCAACAGGCCCCACAGTCGATTCGGCATTCCATTAGGACCTCTCAATTTCTTTGTATTCGAATAAAACATTAACACACTGTCACAATCGGGGCGATAGCATGTAACCAGGGATGCCTTAGTTGTTGGCAGAACCTGGAAGTATGTCAACAAGTCTGGTGGCCCAGATAGACGATTTAAAGACAATACAGAAATTCCGATATGTCTATATGAAAATCTTTCGTCCAAAAGTCATTCTGGACTAAATGAGTTATTACAGCTGTCTAAAACCGGCTATGGGGAAAGCTTTTCGCATGCAATTAAAACACTTAGTAGAAAAGCCATATCGTCTTAGTTAAGTCGTTTTTATACCGTGAACAATTGACTATTAGGCTTGCCATCAGGCATGCCGGGGATGGCACTGGAAATTGAAGGCGCAGTGCAACATGCACCACAATCCGGACGGCATTCCATACAGTACTCTCTTTATCGTAAACCATCGGATTGTGCAGGAAGCGCACAGTAACACCTTTTGGGCACCAGCAAAAGCATCAATTCCGCTTGCCTGAATGCCCCGGCGCGAGTAGTTTTACGCGATATTTTAGACACTCCTCATTACAGGATTTTTTCGATGCCAAGAGCGAACGAAATTAAAAAAGGTATGGTACTGAATTACAACGGCAAACTGCTGATTGTAAAAGATATTGATATTCAATCACCAACCGCACGTGGCGCCGCCACGCTGTACAAAATGCGTTTTTCTGATGTTCGTACCGGTCTGAAAGTTGAAGAGCGCTTCAAAGGTGATGACATCGTTGATACCGTCACCCTGAGCCGTCGTGGCGTTGATTTCTCCTATGTCGATGGCAACGAATATGTCTTCATGGATAAAGAAGACTATACCCCGTATACCTTCACCAAAGACCAGATCGAAGAAGAATTGCTGTTCATCCCGGAAGGCGGAATGCCGGATATGCAGGTACTGACCTGGGACGGCCAGCTGCTGGCGCTTGAACTGCCGCAAACGGTAGACCTGGAAATCGTTGAAACGGCACCGGGCATTAAAGGCGCGTCAGCAAGTGCGCGTAACAAACCAGCGACCATGAGCACCGGTCTGGTTATCCTGGTTCCTGAATATCTGAGTGCAGGCGAAAAAATCCGTATTCATATCGAAGAACGTCGCTACATGGGCCGCGCAGACTAATTTTTCTGCTGCGACAGCGGTGAAAAGGGACAGCATTTGCTGTCCCTTTGTTCTTTTCAGCCCTGGCTGCTGAGGTAAAAATCATCCATCAACAGAGATTCCAGATACAGCTCATCCTCACGCATAAAATGCGTTATGACGTTAACCGCCTGAGGATAAACCCCCTCTTCGTCCCGGTGTAAACAACTTTCCCGTAGCAGGGGTGCCCAGCACATAATGTGATGATGCAAAAAGTAATATTGCGCCGATAACGTCTCCTTTTTGGTAACCATTCTCGCCATCAGTGCCAGCTGTACAGCAATATGGTCGGCAGGCTCGTTGTCCTGCGGGGTCAGCCCATACTCGACTAACAGCACATTCATTTCCTTGCGTTCTTCAGGCGCGATCGTATGCGGATAATGCCCCGCATAGGGAGAAACGCCGCCGGGAGGTGCCAGCAAAAACAACGAGGCATAGTCCGCCGCCAGCTCCAGCTGTCGGCTTTCACGGCGCAGCGCCCGAACGAGACTACGTTCCAGGTTTTTGACATCAACGGATAACCCAGGGATAGCCGTCAACGACGCCAGCCACTTTCGGCTTTCCCCACTTTCAAGGCGGATGAGTTGCTCCTCGTCCAGCTCACGGAACAGCAGTTGCGAAAACCACTGGTACACCGCCGCCCGCTGTCGATGAATATGATTATGCTGCACTTGCCCCCTCCTCTTTCACAACCTCCGGCCCGCCAAAGCCCGTGACCTGCGGGGCATTCTCCTGGTACCGCTCCACCTCGACCAGCACCGTATGCGCCGAAGGCCCCTGCGCCAGTTGTGATGTACCGATATCCGCACTCAGCACATTCGGATCGCCATAAGTGCATAGTGTGCCCGCTTTCCCACCTTCCTGCGGCGAATACCACGCGCCTTCATGAATCCGGACGACGCCAGACGCGTAATCCGGACTGATCACCACCCCGGCCAGCACCTGGCCTCTGGCGTTAAACACGCGCGCAATATCCCCGGCTTTCAGGCCACGTGCGCGGGCATCCGACTCGCTCATGTACAGCGGCTCTCTTCCTGCCACCGCATAGGTGTTACGAAACGCCTCGCTTGAGCACAACTGGGAGTGCAGACGTTTATCCGGATGGCAGGACTGCAGATGCAGCGGATATTTATCTGTTTTGCTGCCATGGGTACGCTCAAAGGGTTCCATCCACACCGGATGCCCCGGGCAGTCCTCGTAGGCAAAGCCCGCGATGGTTTTGCTGTAAATTTCAATCAGACCAGAGGGTGTTCCTAACGGATTGATATCCGGCTGTTCGCGAAATTCTCCGTGACGCACCCACGGCTTCCCGGCAGGATATTCAATGTATCCTTCGCCCTGCCAAAAGCTCTCGAAGTTCGGCATACTCACGCCAAGGGACGCTCCCGTTTTCGCGCCCTCATCATAAATGGCTTTTATCCACTGCATTTCATCCCGCTTTTCGCGGTATGTCTCTTCCTGACCAAAGCGTTTGCACAGACCGGCAAAGACATCAAAGTCATGTCGCGCTTCAAACTGCGGTTTAACCACCTGATGTATCGCCATCAGCCCTTTATTCGAGTGTGTACCGAACTGCTCAATGTCATTACGCTCAAAGCGTGTGGTCACCGGCAGGACGATATCGGCAAAACGACAGGATGCTGTCCACTGATGATCCAGAACCACCACGGTTTCCAGCTTCTTCCACGCTTCGATCATGCGGTTACGATCCTGCTGCGCATGGAACGGATTGGCGGCGCTGAAAATCGCCATTTTGATATCAGGGAAAGTTAATGTTTCACCATTGAAAGCGATCTTTTTGCCTGGCGCCAGCAGACAATCGATCATTCGCGAGGTAGGAATATGCTCTGAAGCGCCGCGGAAATCCGCTTTGTATTTCGCGGCCGGGGGATTGTTGATGCTCCCGAGGCCGGACAGGACGGGACCGGCAGAGGTGACCGTCCCGCCGCCGTTATAGTGCCAGCCAAACCCTACTCCGCCGCCCGGCAAGCCAATTTGGCCAACCATGCTGGCCAGCACCACCAGCATCCACGGATACTGCTCGCCATGGTGCATACGCTGCACGCACCAGCCGCCCATAAACTGTGTCCGACCTTTGACCAGCAGGCGGGCGAAGTAGCGGATCTGCTCCGCCGTCAGGCCGCAGATTTCCGCCGCCCATTCGGCGTTTTTCGGCTGCTTGTCGCTTTCCCCAAGCAGATACGGCAAGAACTGTTCAAAGCCCACGGTATAATCGTTAATGAACGCCACGTCATACAGTTTTTCTTCGTACAGGGTATGCGCCAGCGCCAGCAATAACGCGACATCCGTTTGCGGTCGTAGCGCCAACTGCTCACAGCCAAGATAGTTTTGCGACTTGCTACGCACCGGATCAACGCTGATAACGCGCATCTTACCCTGCGCAACCGCTTCTTTAATCTGCTGCCAATAGCCAAACGCATCGTGATCGGGAACCAGGAACTCGATCTGCAGATTCTTGATAGGATCGCAGCCCCACAGCACGATGGTTTGGGTATTTTCGATAACCAGCGGGAGTGACGTTTGCTGCTCATAAACTTCCAGCGAACCAATCACATGCGGCAAAATGACCTGCGCCGCGGCTGCCGAGTAGTCGCCGACGGTCGTTACATAGCTACCGTGCAAGCCGAGTCCCCGATCCATCGCGCCACCGGCCTTATGATATTTGCCAACAATTTGCCAGTCCGCCAGCCCGGTAAAGACACCAGAAGATCCGTAGGTCTTTTGTACCCGCTCCAGCTCTTCATAAACCAGATCCAACGCCTGATCCCAGCTCACACGGACAAAGCGATTATCGCCGCGCTGGTTGCGATCTGACTTTTCACGCTTGCGCAGCCAGTCCAGCCGCACCATCGGGTAGCGCACGCGCGATGGGTTGTAGACCACCTCCCGAACGGCATTGAGCATATCGCAGGGGTATTTGTCATGTTTGAAGGGGCGGGTATCGACCCATTCACCGTTCACGACTTTGGCTTCAAAAGCGCCAAAGTGCGAGCCAGACTGGATCCATTGCTCCGGGTTTTCACCCGCTGCCCAGACCTTTGAGATCAGTGGATTTGACCCTAAAGCGCTGACGGCACCGACTGCCAGCATTCCACTTAAAAACCGTCGACGTGACGGATTAAAATCATGAATATCCATAAATTATCCTTTTGAATTGTTAGGTTGAGGTATATCGCTGGCGTGAGTCTGGAGATATTTCAACAACGTACGGTCTTCCACCGGGTTAAGCCGGTAGTAGGTGGACATGGATTTCAGTCCGGCGATCCAGCCATTCGCGGAATAACGGGTCGGCGGCGGCGTGCTGTGGCAAGCGCTACAGGTGGATTGCAACATCTGATCGGCGTATTGCCAGAGGGGGTCAATATTGTCGGTAAACCCCTCCGCCGAACTCCAGGCTGTCACGCTTACCTGCTGCCACTCCTGATGTGACTCCGGATCAACCTGTGTTTGCTCAACCTTCACATTGCTCATCAGCGAGGCATCTAATACGGCAGCAAAAACGCGTTTACCCATATACTGGGTAATCACCCGTCCACGTCCTTTGCTTTCCCGCCAGCCGGTCAGCTCTATCTGAACGTTTTTCCCTTCTCTTTTCAGCACACGCACTTGCGTTGCCGGGTACAGCATGGCTTTACCTGCCGGACTCTCTGCTGTCGCAGTCAGTGATTTTTCGCCTAACGAATACAGCTTCGTCGCCGTGGGTAACTGCTCTCCCTGACGCTGCAGCTGCTTGTAACGATCGCGAAAACCGCTGCTCATATCGGGTTTGTGATGGGCAATGCCTTTGTGACAATCGATACAGTTACTGTCTTTTGCCGCCGCCGCGGTCATTTGCGCCGCTGCATTTGCCGATTGCTTGCCGTGATCCATCGCCTCGTAGCTATGGCAGGATTTACACGCCGCTGAATTATTCGCGCTCATGCGCGCCCATTCTCGCTGGGCCAACTCCGCCCGCTTTGCGGCAAATTTTTCCGGGGTATCGATCGAAGGAGAGATAAAGGTGTGGTAGAGGTCGTTTAAGGCTTGCGTTTTACGAACCAGCGTTGGGACGATGCCTGGCGGAATATGACAATCCTTACACTCCGCACGCACACCTGAAGCATTACGAAAATGCACGCTGGTTTTATACTCCTCGCCAGATGTGCGCATCGAGTGACACGATAAACAAAACTCGGTAGAACTGGTGTAATGAACGCCTTGCCACGTTCCCCAAATAGCCAGGGCCATTGCTACCGCCCCGGCGAATGCGCACCATAGTGCGTTTTTTCTTATCCACGACATGCTTGCCTCCATTTTTTTAATAGCGACACGCTAAGGGATAATAAAAATCAAAAATAGAGACAGCGAAGGCAGATTATAGGAACAGCATCCACTCTATGAGGTTCGTCAAATAGTAATGAGCAGAAGTCCGTAATATAATTACCATCTATAAATAAGGAATTTATCATGCTCAAACTGACTCTCGATAGAGAAAGCCGGACTCCGCTGCAGTTGCAGATATTTCAATTTTATTTACAGGCCATTCAGCGGGGTGATTTGCTGTGTGGAGATAAACTCCCCTCTATTCGCGAGCAGGCTCAGGCATTGAACATTGCCAAAATAACGGTAGTGATGGCCTATGATAAGCTGATGGCGGCTGGATTAATTAAGAGCCGACACGGCATTGGCTATGAGGTGATATTCACCACGCCTGTACGTGTAACCCCAGCGCATGTGTCCGTACCCCAGGGCTCTCCGCCAGTAACACCAAAAGCGGCCGGGGTCTCTACCGATGTTTACGCAGAGCCTGGGCGGGAGTGCTACTGCCGGATGGGCGTCCCCGATCCCAATGCTTTTCCCTGGGCAAGCTGGCGAAAATGGAATAACGCGCCAAGCGTACTTAAAGAGCAATTGTTTACCCGATATCATTCATCAAATGGATTATTTTCACTGCGTGAGCAACTAGCCAGGTACCTTAATTTATCTCGCGGCATTAATACCCGGGCGGAGAACATCATCATTACCAATGGGATTCAGGAAGGATTGTCGCTGCTCAGTCAAATATTTATTGTTCATCATGCCGTCAGTCAGCAAAAAAAGTGCCACGTTGTGGCCGAATCCCCTTGCTATTCTGGCGCATGGCATCTGTTTAATTATTACGGTGCAGACATTACGTCAATTGCTGTAGATAACCACGGGCTGCAAACAGATAAATTACCCGAATATGAAACCCAGCTTTGCTATGTGACTCCGGCTCACCAGTATCCAATGGGAAGCGTCCTTTCGCTGGAGCGCCGTCAGTCATTATTGACGTGGGCGCAGCGCGTCGGCGCTTATATCCTTGAAGACGACTACGATGCTGTTTTTACCTATGGCGAGAACCCCCTTCCTGCACTGAAAGCTATGGATTATCACAACCGGGTTATCTACATGGGGACATTTTCCAAAACGCTGGGGCCGGGAACGCGTCTTGGCTATCTCATTTGTCCTGATGAACTGCTCCCGGCAGTAAAGAATATGAAAGCACTCAATAACAATGGCAGTCAGTGGTTATTGCAGCAATTTTTAGCCGAATTAATGCAAAATCAGGTGTTTTACTCGCACATCAGCAAGCTGGCCTGCAACTATGCGGCGCGCCTCAATCTGTTACGCGATGGCCTTTCTGTTCTGTTTCCGTCAGGGAAAATCGCTGGCGCAACGGCGGGTCTGCACCTCTCGTTACGCGTTGACAGACACCCAGATATGATAGCCAGGCTGCAACAGCGCTGCCTGCTGGCAGGGATCCGCTTTGACACTCTGCCAGATATAGAAAATGGCTCAGGTGCCGCATGGCGTAGGGAGAATAGCGATGCTGTTATGTTTTTCGGGTTTGGCGGATTGCAGATACAGCAGATCAAAAAGGTGCTGTCGGTACTGGAGCAGGCGCTAGCGCAGCCTTGATGAATTTCAGGGATCGCGCCTGCGGCACAATCCCTGTTGTTAACCTTACAGCAGATCGCGGAACTGCGTTTGTTTTAACGCCAGCTCAACGCCGCGAACTTCCGCCAGCCCTTTCAGACGACCAATCGCGGAGTAGCCTGGGTTGGTTTTCTTGTGCAGGTCGTCAAGCATCTGGTGTCCGTGATCCGGACGCATCGGGATAGGACGCAAATCGCCCGCCTTTTTACGGCGCTGTTCTTCGCTCAGGATGGCAGCAACCACCGATACCATATCCACATCGCCTTGCAGGTGCGCACCTTCGTGGAAGGTTTTCGGGTTATCTTCACGGCAGGTGGAGCGCAGATGCGTGAAGTGGATTCGATCGCCAAAGGTTTCGATCATTTTCACCAGATCGTTATCGGCGCGCACGCCGTAGGAACCGGTGCACATGGTGAAGCCGTTATTGATGCTGTCGACGGTTTCTTTCAGCCACTGCATATCTTCGATAGTCGAAACAATGCGCGGCAGGCCGAGGATCGGACGCGGCGGATCGTCAGGGTGGACAGCCAGACGCACGCCGACTTCTTCCGCCACAGGCACAATCGCCCGCAGGAATACCGCCATATTATCGCGCAGATCGTCTTTGCTGATGCCGTCATATTCAGCGAGGCGCGCACGGAACTGATCCAGCGTATAGCCCTCTTCCGCACCGGGCAGGCCGGCAATGATATTGCGGGTCAGCTTTTCGATATCGGCATCGCTCATAGCATTGAAGTAATTCAGCGCCTGGCGTTGTTCTTCTGCGGTGTAATCCGCTGCGGCGCCAGGGCGCTGAAGAATATGCAGTTCGAAGGCTGCAAAAGCAATCTGGTCAAAACGTAGCGCTTTGGAGCCGTCCGGCAGCTGATATTCGAGATCGGTACGTGTCCAGTCGAGGATCGGCATGAAGTTATAGCACACGGTATCGATGCCGCAGGTCGCCAGATTACGGATACTCTGCTGATAATTGGCAATCCACGTTTGGTACTGGCCTGAACGCGTTTTGATATCTTCGTGGACAGGAATACTTTCCACCACCGACCAGGTCAGCCCTTTTTCAGCCAGAATAGCCTGACGCTGTTGAATCTCTTCTACCGGCCACACTTCACCGTTGGGAATGTGGTGCAAGGCGGTCACAACACCCGTTGCGCCAGCCTGACGCACATCATCAAGCGATACCGGATCGTTAGGTCCGTACCAACGCCAGGTTTGTTCCATTGTTTCACCCCACAAGTTGTTATACCAAATTAAACTACCTGAATGACGACTACCATACAGCCATCCCAGAGATGTTCAACAGATGGCCTATCATTGATTGATCCAGCTCACATTCCCCGGATAAATGAGGCACACCAATTCAATTTGCTGTCATATAACTTTATACTGCCATTGTTAATTAATGGTTAATCAGGTGTATTTAATGAAAACTATTGCCTCAGCGCCACTGGCGGAAAATGTCATGATGCCGCAGTACGACCGCCAAAAATTAAAAACGCGGATTGTACATTTTGGTTTCGGTGCTTTTCATCGCGCCCATCAGGCGTTATTAACCGACAGGGTGCTGAATGCGCAGGGCGGAGACTGGGGGATTTGCGAGATCAGCCTGTTCAGTGGCGATCGGCTGATGCGTCAGCTTCGCGAACAGGATCATTTATTTACCGTGTTAGAAAAAGGGGCTAACGGCAACCAGCCTATTGTTATCGGTGCCGTTAACGAATGCCTGAACGCCACACTGGATTCGCTGGCGGCCATTATTGAAAAATTCTGCGAGCCTCAGATCGCGATTGTCTCGTTAACCATCACTGAAAAAGGCTACTGCATCGATCCGGCGACGGGTTCGTTAGATCTCTCTAATGCGCGTATTATTCACGATCTGCAGACACCGGCTGAACCGCACTCCGCCCCCGGTATTATCGTTGAAGCGCTGCACCGCCGACGTGAACGTGGACTGCAGCCGTTTACCGTCCTCTCCTGCGATAACATCCCGGACAATGGTCATGTGGTAAAAAATGCCGTACTGGGGATGGCGGAAAAACGCTCTCCTGAGCTGGCGCACTGGATCCAGGAACACGTCAGTTTCCCGGGTACTATGGTGGATCGGATTGTTCCCGCCGCCACCGAAGAGTCGCTGGCTGAAATCGCCCATGAGCTGGGCGTTGCCGATCCTTGCGCAATCAGCTGCGAGCCGTTTATTCAGTGGGTGATTGAAGACAACTTTGTCTGTGGTCGTCCGCAATGGGAATCTGCGGGTGTCCAGATGGTCGAAAACGTCTTGCCGTGGGAACAAATGAAACTGCGGATGCTGAACGGCAGCCATTCGTTTCTCGCTTATCTCGGCTATCTGGCCGGATTCCAGCACATCAGCGACTGTATGCAAGATAGCGCATTTCGTGAAGCCGCTTACCGGCTGATGCTCACCGAACAGGCCCCCACGCTGCAAATTACCGATGTTGATTTAAACCAGTATGCCTTAAGCCTGCTGGACCGCTTTGCCAATCCGGCGCTGAAACACAAAACCTGGCAAATCGCGATGGATGGTAGCCAGAAATTACCCCAGCGAATGCTGGAAGGGATCCGCGTGCATTTAGCACGTCAAAGCGAGTGGCCGCTGTTGGCGCTCAGCATCGCAGGCTGGATGCGCTACGTGAGCGGTGTGGATGATTCAGGCGCTACGATTGATATTCGTGACCCGCTCAGTGAGAAAATTGCCGCTCTGGTGGCACAGAGCACTGAATCAGAACGCGTCAGCGCCCTGCTTTCGCTGCATGAGATTTTCTCCGCCGATCTCGTACAGAATCCGCAGTTTGTCGCGGTCATTCAGCAGGCCTGGCAACGTATTGCCCAATACGGTGCACATCAGGCTGTCATTGAAACGTTAAAAAATTAACGATTTCTGCCATTAAACAGGACGAAGCACGTCTTCGTCCCCTCACCCCTTCTCTTTTTCCCCATTTTTCGCCAGGATTGTTAAATGCCATTACGGTAATTTATGATTCTGGAGTAATTGTGACTAAAACCAATCTCATCACTGGTTTTCTCGGCAGTGGCAAAACCACCTCTATTCTTCATCTATTGGCGAACAAGGATCCCGCAGAGAAGTGGGCCGTGCTGGTCAATGAGTTTGGTGAAGTAGGTATTGATGGCGCCCTGTTAGCCGACAGCGGCGCATTGCTAAAAGAGATCCCCGGCGGCTGTATGTGCTGCGTTAACGGTCTACCGATGCAGGTTGGCCTCAATACGCTGCTGCGTCAGGGAAAACCCGATCGATTGCTGATTGAACCCACTGGCCTCGGACACCCTAAACAAATTCTGGATTTACTCACCGCACCGGTTTACGAACCGTGGATCGATCTGCGCGCGACCCTCTGTATTCTTGACCCCCGGCTGTTACTGGATGAAAAAAGCGTCGCCAATGACAATTTCCGCGATCAGCTGGCCTCCGCAGATATCATTGTTGCCAATAAAGCCGACCGCGCCACAGCGGAAAGCGAAAACGCCTTGCAAACCTGGTGGCAACACTACGGCGGTAATCGCCAGTTGGTTCATGCCGACCATGGGCAAATTGACGGGCAGTTACTGGATTTACCCCGACTAAACCTGGCAGAGCTTCCTGCAAGCGCAGAGCACGCCCATAGCCATGCAGACAAAAAGGGACTGGCGGCATTGAGTCTGCCGTCACAGCAGCGCTGGCGGCGCAGCCTGAACAGTGGCCAGGGCCATCAGGCCTGCGGTTGGATTTTTGACGCCGATACGGTGTTCGATACCATCGGTCTGCTGGAATGGTCTCGTCTTGCCCCCGTGGGGCGCGTGAAAGGTGTCATGCGTATAAAGGAAGGACTAGTGCGCATTAACCGCCAGGGAGAGGACTGGCATATTGAGACGCAAAACGTCGCGCCACCGGATAGCCGTATTGAACTCATCGCCGATACCGAGACCGACTGGAATACGCTACAGAGTGCATTGTTGAGACTTCGTTTAGACGCTAACGCGTAAGGTTGCCTTCGTTTTTATAGCAATGGTAAACGATGATGAAAACCCGATACCCTCTTATTCTCCTACTCAATATTGCGGGACTGGCGTTGTTTCTGTCCTGGTATCTTCCTGCCGGACATGGGATCTGGTCTTCATTGGATACGGGCGTTTTCCGCTTCTTTAACCAGAAACTGGTGGAAAGCCCGCTGTTCTTGTGGATTGTTGCTATCACCAATAACCGGGCATTTGATGGTTGCTCATTGCTGGCAATGGGCGCCTTGATGCTGCATTTTTGGCTGAAAGAAACGTCGGAAGGTCGCCGACGCATTGTCGCTATTGGCCTGGTTATGCTGCTCACCGCAGTGGTATTAAATCAGTTAGGCCAGGCGCTTATTCCCGTTAAACGCGCCAGCCCTACTCTGATGCTGGATAATATTTATCGCGTCAGCGAACTGCTGCATATTCCGACTAAAGATGCGTCCAGAGACAGTTTCCCCGGCGATCACGGTATGATGCTGCTTATTTTTTCCGCATTTATGCTGCGTTATTTCGGAAAAGTCGCCGGAATAATCGGCCTTATTATCGCTGTGGTTTTTGCCTTTCCACGCATAATGATTGGCGCTCACTGGCTCACCGATATCGTGATCGGTTCCATGACTGTCGTCTTGATTGGTCTGCCCTGGTGGCTAATGACACCGTTAAGCGACCGATTAGTCACTCTGTTTGCGAATTATCTGCCCGGTAAAAACAAACATTTTTTAAACAAATAACGCAGAGTAATTAACATCATCAGGGAAAACTCTGATTCCCTGATGATGCTTGTCGATATTTCATCATTCTGGCTGTCATTCTCTCGTCATCTTATTCATCTTTAAAATGATTGGGTTGCGTCTTTTTTATCCCGATTGTTCTTAATTTAGGCAATGCCGGTTATTCACTTTCTGTATCAATTTTTCTTATAAGAAATCACGTAAATTCACTCGCAATGACCGGACCGATCGGGTAATCTCGAACTCGTTTTGCCTCGCGGGATAATTATTCTCTTCAGGAATAAATTTGTGCGTTCTGCCACAGATTTGACCTTAAAGAATTGTCTCATCGTGCGATGGTAATTAGTCTCGTCACGTTTGGCATTTTTTATAACGATATTTATCGTTAAGGACTTCAAGGGAAAACAAACAAAATGGTCAAATCTCAACCGATTTTGAGATATATCTTGCGGGGCATACCCGCGATAGCAGTTGCGGTTCTGCTTTCTGCATGTAGCACAACGAACACCGCCAGGAATATGCATTCTGAGACGCATGCTGTGGGCAATGGAGATAACTCTTCACTGCAAGCCTCTCAGGATGAATTTGAAAATATGGTCCGTAATATCGATGTTAAATCACGTATTATGGACCAGTATGCTGACTGGAAAGGCGTGCGTTACCGCCTTGGCGGCAGCACCAAAAAAGGTATTGATTGTTCAAGCTTCGTACAACGTACGTTCCGCGAGCAATTTGGTTTAGAGCTTCCTCGCTCAACCTATGAACAACAGGAAACGGGTAAATCCGTTTCGCGCACTAACCTGCGCACAGGCGATCTGGTTCTGTTCCGTGCTGGCTCCACTGGCCGTCACGTCGGTATTTATATCGGCAACAACCAGTTCGTACACGCCTCGACCAGCAGCGGCGTTATCATTTCCAGCATGAACGAACCTTACTGGAAAAAACGTTACAACGAAGCTCGCCGGGTCCTGAGCCGCAGTTAATTTCGTTTGGCAGCTATCCCTTGGCTATCCTGATGAGACATTTTGAAAAGCACTGCTTCGGCGGTGCTTTTTTTTTGCTTTGTCTTGTGACTAAGAAAAATCTCACAAGGTGAGTCATTTCAGGTTATATTCATACAGAATAAGCGGTTAACTCAGGTAAACATAAGGAACTATGTTTAAACGCTCCTCTTCATCCAATCAGAAAATCCTGCTTTCCTGTATGTTAACGGGGCTTATCGTCGCGCTCCTGGTGAGTACCCTGCAATTTTTCGTGACCTGGCATAAACGAGACATTAAGTACGACACGCTCCTTTCCGATATCCAGAATTATGTCAGCAGCTACTTCGCCGATCTCAAATCCACCACAGATGACCTTCAGCCACTGGTCGCCAACAGTTGCCAACAAGTCGCTGCTCAACTGACCTCCAGCGCGGCCTTTAGCCTCAACGTTCGCGCATTTTTACTGGTCAAAAACGGCATTGCTTTCTGCTCCTCCGCAACGGGCGCAATGTTCACCCCGATTTTAGATCTGGTCCCAAGCCTCGATATCAGCAGAAATATTGATGTGGAATTACTCCCCGGTACGCCCATGATGCCGAACAAGCCGGCGATAATGATTTGGCACCGGAATCCATCGTTCACTGATAGCGGCGTGTTTACCTCACTGAATATTAATCTGGCCCCTTATCTGCTTTACACCGCCCGACAGGATGATTTTAACGGTATTGCCATAGTCGTCGGTGATAACGCGATTTCAACATTTTCATCACGGATTATTGATGCCTCCGCTCTGCCCCACTCTCACTGGCGGCAGGCGACCGTGGAAGGTATTCCGCTACAGATTCGTTTATATGCCGATGAGTGGACCTATACCGACATCTGGTATTCGATTATGTTGGGATGCATGGCGGGGATTATTGCCGCGCTTCTTCTCTGGTACTACATCTACACCATCCGTTTACGTCCGGGCAAAGATATCCTCAACGCTATCAAACATAACCAGTTTTATGTGGTGTACCAGCCCGTGGTAGAGGTGCAGACACTGGAGGTGAAAGGTGTAGAGGTGTTATTACGCTGGAATCATCCGACAACGGGTGAGATCCCACCGGATGCTTTTATTCACTACGCCGAATCCCAGAAAATGATTGTCCCGCTGACCCAGCATCTCTTTAAGTTGATAGCCCAGGACGCACCGATGCTGCAAAAAGTGTTACCCGCTGGTGCAAAATTGGGGATCAATATCGCGCCAACGCATCTGCACGGCGAGACGTTTAAAGACGACATTCATCACCTGCAGGCCTCGCTTCCCGCAAACCATTTCCAGATGGTGCTGGAAATCACCGAACGGGATATGCTTAATCAACACGAGGCCACAAAGCTTTTTGAATGGCTTCATTCAGCAGGTTTTGAAATTGCCATTGATGATTTTGGCACCGGTCATAGCGCGCTGATTTATCTGGAACGCTTTACCGTTGACTACCTGAAAATCGATCGCGGCTTTATTAACGCCATTGGAACAGAGACCCTGACCTCTCCGGTTCTGGACGCCGTGTTGACACTCTCTAAGCGTCTTAATATGCTGACGGTGGCTGAAGGGGTTGAAACGCCTGAGCAAGCCCGTTGGCTACGCGATCGTGGAGTGCATTTTTTCCAGGGATACTGGATTAGCCGACCATTAAAACTTGCTGATTTCGTGCGTTGGATGGCGCAGCCCAATAAGCCGACGTGGTGATCGCAGTATGCGAATCATATACTCTCACTCGCCGCCACATCCCTTATCTTTCAGGCATGATGCCCGTCGGGTTGTGGCAGGAAAAGGAAATCGCATTTAATGATCCCTCGCGTATTGCTGCTGTTTATCGCCCTCATCGGGTTTAGCGCCGAGGCGCAGTCCATCAAAGAAAGCTATGCTTTTGCCGTACTGGGCGAACCGAAGTACGCGTTTAACTTTAATCACTTTGATTACGTCAACCCTGCGGCCCCCAAAGGCGGGCAAATCACCCTCTCCGCCATCGGCACGTTCGATAACTTCAACCGCTATGCGATGCGCGGTAATCCCGGAGCACGTACCGAAACGCTTTACGATACGCTGTTTACTACCTCTGACGATGAACCTGGCAGCTATTATCCGCTCATCGCCGACAGCGCACGCTATGCTGATGACTATTCCTGGGTAGAAATCGCCATCAATCCGCGAGCGCGTTTTCACGATGGCTCACCCATTACTGCCAGCGATGTCGCATTCACCTTCCACAAATTTATGACTGAAGGCGTGCCGCAATTTCGCCTGGTCTACAAGGGAACAACGGTAAAAGCGATCGCGCCATTAACCGTACGTATTGAATTAGCCAAACCGGGTAAAGAGGACATGCTCAGCCTGTTTTCATTACCCGTGATGCCAGAGAAGTACTGGAAAGATCATAAGCTCAGCGATCCCTTATCATCGCCTCCGCTCGCCAGCGGTCCTTATCGCATCACGAAATGGAAGATGGGTCAGTACATTGTCTATTCGCGCGTCAACGATTATTGGGCCGCTAATCTGCCCGTCAACCGTGGCCGCTGGAACTTTGATACCATCCGCTACGACTACTATCTGGATGACAACGTCGCCTTTGAAGCGTTTAAGGCCGGGGCGTTTGACCTGCGTCTTGAAAACGATGCTAAAAACTGGGCGACACGTTATACCGGTAAAAATTTCGCGAATCATTACATCATCAAAGATGAGCAAAAAAACGAATCCGCCCAGGATACGCGTTGGCTGGCGTTTAATATTCAGCGCCCGGTGTTCAGCGACCGACGGGTGCGAGAAGCCATCACCCTGGCATTTGATTTTGAATGGATGAATAAAGCTCTGTTCTATAACGCCTGGAGCCGGACCAACAGCTATTTTCAGAATACCGAGTATGCCGCTAAAAATTACCCCGATGCAGATGAACTGGTAATACTTGCGCCCTTGAAAAAAGATCTCCCCCCTGAGGTCTTCAGCCAAATTTATCAGCCGCCGAAATCAAAAGGCGATGGCTACGATCGTGACAACCTGTTGAAAGCCGATGCCTTACTGGAGCAGGCCGGATGGGTACTTAAGGGACAACAGCGCGTAAACAGCGCCAACGGTAAACCTCTGAGCTTTGAACTGTTGCTCCCGGCGGGCAGTAACAGCCAGTGGGTGCTGCCGTTCCAGCACAACCTGCAGCGCTTAGGCATTACAATGAACATCCGCCAGGTTGATAACTCACAAATCACAAACCGGCTGCGCAGTCGTGACTATGACATGATGCCGAGATTGTATCGCGCAATGCCGTGGCCAAGTTCGGACCTGCAAATTCTCTGGGCCTCTGAATATATTGACTCCAGCTATAACGCCCCGGGCGTGCAAAGCCCGGTGATTGATAAACTGATCAACCAAATCATCGCGGCGCAAGGTGATAAAGCCAAACTAGTCCCACTCGGTCGGGCACTGGACAGGGTATTAACCTGGAACTACTACATGTTGCCGATGTGGTTTATGGCAGAGGATCGCATCGCCTGGTGGGATAAGTTTTCGCATCCAGCTATTCGCCCCATTTATACCATTGGTCTCGACAACTGGTGGTACGACGTTAACAAAGCGGCGAAACTGCCAGCAGCCAGACGGCAGGGAGACTAAATGGGCGCTTATCTGATTCGACGTCTGCTACTGGTGATCCCAACGCTTTGGGCCATCATCACCATCAACTTTTTTATCGTGCAGATTGCCCCCGGTGGTCCGGTTGAGCAGGCCGTCGCCGCTATTGAGTTCGGACAAAGCGGGGCATTACCCGGCGCGGGTAGTGAAGGCATTCGCGCCAGCCACGCGCAAACCGGCGTCGGCAATATCAGCGACAGTAATTACCGAGGCGGCCGTGGTCTTGACCCGGAAGTGATCGCCGAAATCACTCGCCGTTACGGGTTCGATAAGCCCATTCATGAGCGTTATTTCAAAATGCTCTGGGACTATATTCGTTTCGATTTCGGCGACAGTCTGTTTCGTAGCGCCTCAGTGCTGACGCTTATCAAAGACAGCCTGCCTGTTTCCGTCACGCTGGGGCTATGGAGTACGCTCATTATCTATCTGGTGTCGATACCGCTTGGGATCCGCAAAGCCGTTCACAACGGCAGCCGATTTGATGTCTGGAGCAGCGCATTCATTATTATTGGCTATGCCATACCGGCTTTTCTGTTTGCGATTTTACTGATTGTCTTTTTTGCCGGGGGCAGCTATTACGACCTGTTCCCGCTTCGCGGGCTAGTTTCCGCCAATTTTGATTCCCTGCCCTGGTATCAGAAAGTGACCGACTACCTTTGGCATATTACCCTGCCAGTGCTGGCGACGGTGGTTGGGGGGTTTGCCGCGCTAACCATGCTGACCAAAAACTCATTTCTGGATGAGGTACGCAAACAGTATGTCGTCACCGCGCGCGCCAAAGGGGTCAGCGAGAAAAACATTCTGTGGAAACATGTGTTTCGCAATGCCATGTTGCTGGTAATCGCTGGCTTCCCGGCAACGTTTATCAGCATGTTTTTTACCGGTTCGCTGCTGATTGAAGTGATGTTTTCGCTTAACGGTCTGGGACTACTGGGTTATGAATCCACCGTATCACGTGACTACCCGGTAATGTTTGGCACGCTCTATATCTTCACCCTGATCGGTCTGCTGCTGAATATCCTCAGCGACATCAGCTACACGCTGGTCGATCCCCGTATTGATTTTGAGGGACGCTAATGTCGCGATTAAGCCCCGTCAATCAGGCCCGCTGGGCGCGTTTTCGCCATAACCGTCGCGGCTATTGGTCGCTGTGGATTTTTCTACTGCTCTTCGGCCTTAGCCTGTGTTCAGAACTGATTGCCAATGATAAGCCGCTACTGGTGCGCTACGACAGTAGCTGGTATTTCCCCCTGTTCAAAAACTACAGTGAAAGCGACTTCGGCGGACCATTGGCGACCCAGGCTGATTATCAGGATCCGTGGTTACAGCAGCGCCTGGAAAACCGGGGCTGGATCCTGTGGGCGCCGATACGCTTTGGAGCCACCAGCATTAACTTTGCCACTGATAAGCCCTTCCCTTCCCCGCCTTCTGCACAAAACTGGCTGGGAACGGACGCCAACGGCGGTGATGTGCTGGCACGGATCCTCTATGGCACACGTATTTCTGTCCTGTTTGGATTAATGCTAACCCTGTGCTCCAGCGTGATGGGGATCATGGCTGGCGCAATCCAGGGCTATTATGGCGGCAAGGTGGATCTGTGGGGGCAACGATTCATTGAGGTTTGGTCAGGTATGCCAACGCTGTTTTTGATCATACTGCTGTCGAGCGTGGTCCAGCCAAACTTCTGGTGGCTACTGGGCATTACCGTGCTGTTTGGCTGGATGAGTCTGGTTGGCGTGGTACGCGCGGAATTTTTACGTACCCGAAACTTTGATTACATTCGTGCCGCTCAGGCGCTCGGCGTGAGCGATCGCAGTATTATTCTGCGCCATATGCTGCCCAATGCGATGGTCGCCGCCCTGACCTTTTTACCGTTTATATTATGCGCCTCGATCACCACTCTGACCTCGCTGGATTTTCTTGGCTTCGGCTTACCGCTTGGCTCGCCATCGCTGGGAGAACTCCTGTTACAGGGTAAAAACAACCTGCAGGCACCGTGGCTTGGCATCACCGCGTTCATCTCCGTTGCCCTGCTATTATCGCTACTGATATTTATTGGTGAAGCGGTACGCGACGCGTTCGATCCCAACAAGGCGATTTAAGATGACACAACCGCTGTTAGCTATTGAAAATTTATCGGTAGGTTTTCGCCAACAGGAGACCGTTCGCACCGTGGTCAATACCCTCTCACTGAGGGTTGAAGCCGGGCAAACTCTGGCGCTGGTGGGCGAGTCCGGTTCGGGTAAAAGCGTGACCGCACTTTCTATTCTACGGTTATTACCGACCCCTCCCGCAGTCTACCTTTCCGGCGACATCCGTTTTCATGGTGAATCATTGCTTCATGCCGATGAGCAGACGCTTCGCGGCGTTCGCGGGAATAAAATCGCCATGATTTTCCAGGAACCAATGGTGTCGCTAAACCCGCTTCACAACCTGGAAAAACAGCTGTATGAAGTGCTGTCGCTGCATCGGGGAATGCGTCGGGAGGCCGCGCGGGCAGAAATACTGACCTGTCTGGATCGGGTCGGCATCCGTCAGGCGGCCAAACGTCTCGCAGACTATCCGCACCAGCTATCCGGCGGTGAACGCCAGCGCGTGATGATCGCCATGGCGCTGCTTACGCGACCGGAGCTGCTTATTGCCGATGAACCGACCACCGCGCTGGATGTCTCCGTACAGGCGCAAATCCTGCAGTTGCTGCGGGAGCTACAGCGCGAGCTGAACATGGGATTACTGTTTATTACCCACAACCTCAGCATTGTGAAAAAACTCGCCGATACCGTTGCGGTGATGCAAAACGGCCAGTGCGTTGAGCAAAATCGAGCGGCACAGCTGCTCACTGCGCCAACGCATCCCTACACGCAGAAATTGTTAAACAGCGAACCTTCCGGCGATCCAGTACCTGTACCTGCCGGGCAAGCGCCATTGCTGGAAGTGGAAAAACTCTGCGTTGCCTTCCCCATCCGTAAAGGTATCCTGAAGCGCGTGGTGGACCATAACGTTGTGGTTAACAACGTCAGTTTTTCCCTCCGCCCCGGTGAAACGCTGGGGCTGGTCGGGGAGTCAGGATCGGGGAAAAGCACTACCGGGCTGGCGCTACTGAGGTTAATCACCTCACAGGGAAGCATTGTGTTCGATGGCCTGGCGCTGCATACCTTAAATCGCCGCCAGCTGTTACCGGTACGTCACCGCATTCAGGTCGTTTTTCAGGATCCCAACTCCTCGCTGAACCCGCGCCTGAGCGTGCTACAGATTATTGAGGAGGGACTGCGCGTTCATCAGCCAACCCTGTCAGCCGAGCAGCGCGAAGCGCAGGTGAAAGCGGTAATGGCGGAAGTGGGACTGGATAGCGAAACGCGGCATCGTTACCCGGCGGAGTTTTCCGGCGGTCAACGTCAACGCATAGCCATTGCCAGAGCCTTGATTCTCAAGCCTTCCCTGATCATTCTGGATGAACCAACATCGTCGCTCGACAGAACCGTACAGGCGCAAATCCTGACGTTGTTAAAGTCTTTACAGGAAAAGCATCGCCTGGCTTATATCTTTATCAGCCATGATTTGCACGTAGTACGCGCGTTATGCCATCAGGTTATTGTGCTAAGGCAGGGAGAGGTCGTGGAGCAAGGACAATGCGAGCACGTATTTAACGCGCCACAGCAGGCATATACGCGTCAGCTGCTCGCGCTAAGCTGACGCTCAAAACGGATTGTTATTTGAAAACGGCTCTGCGATGGCCACGCCGAAATTTTTCAGTCTGCAGGTCGCGGCAAATTCATCCTGACGATTCACAAACAGGCACGGCTCCCCTTCGCATTCCAACACGGAACAAGGTACCTCAATGTCGCTGAGGGCCTGGCTGAGTTTATGCATGACTGACCACGCGCTGTCACCATCAGGGCTAAGCAATTTGAGCGCCACCAGGCTGTTCTCATTGCTCTGACCGTTTTGCGGAATCGGTTCAACCTTTGAACCTGCGAAACCCACCGACCAACGATAGCACTGTGGCAGACGATGAACGATTGAGAGTTGTAATGTCATCACTTTCTTTCCCTGGAAGTACAATCACTTCACAATTATTTTACATCAATATTAACACATCATTGACAATACGTCTTTAAACAGTTCGTAAACGTTTACACCCTGACTTTATGCCACTTTCCGAACCAAATATTTAAATTTATTCAACGGTTCTGGCATATTTCCGCGCTATATGTACTCGTTTCTGCGATCTAACTCAACCTTTTTAACTACAATGATGTGACTTTTTACATAAATTGATTTTACATAAAATAAACATAAGCGGGGAAATTGATAGATTTTCGGTTGATGTACATCAACTCTGGAGGCCCTATCGCCCCCAGGTTGTGTAATAGATCACCGTTTTTTGGCGCGGCTGGCGTAGAGATAGAAGAGAATTGAACAGGTAGCGCAAAACGCTATCGACCAGATCATCGGCCAGGCCGAGTTAAAGGTCGCCAGTGATAGCAGCGCCCCAACGATGGCGCCAATGCCAAAACGGAACGTCCCTGCCAGCGATGACGCCGTTCCCGCCATATGTGGAAATTCATCCAGAATGACCGCCATGGCGTTGGATGACACCATCGACACGCAGCCAACAAACGCCGCAACGCCCACCACCAGCGCCCAGAAACCAACCCCGAACAGCGCGCTAAAGACCATCCAGCCCGCCATCACGAACTGGATCCACAGGCCAGTACGGAACATATTCAACGCCCCAACCCGACGAACAAAGCGGCTGTTGATGATGGTCATCACGAACAGGAAAACAATGTTCAGCGCGAAGTAATAGCCGAAATGCTGCGGTGAAACGTGGTTAATCTCAATGTAAACAAAAGGTCCGGCGCTCAGGAACGAGAACATCCCGGCAAAACTAAACCCACTGGCCAGCATATAGCTCAGTACACGCTTGTGGCGAAACAGCGAGGCAAAGTTGCCGAGAGTAGTACGCAAGCGAAACGGCTGGCGGCGCTCAACTGGCAAGGTCTCTTTGATAAGCGTAAAGATCATCACCGACGCCAGAATAGCCGCCACGGCGAGGATCCAAAAGATGTAGTGCCAGCTCAGCCATACCAATACCCAGCCGCCCACGATGGGTGCCAGTAAGGGTGCAATTGTCGTGACCAGCATGACAAATGACATCATGCGCGAAAACTCTTCCTTCGGATAGATATCGCGCATCAGGGCGTTGATAACCACGCTCGCCGCAGCCGCAGCCAGACCATGGAAGAAACGCATCACGATCAGCTGATCGATAGTTTGTGCCAGCGCACAGGCAACTGCCGCCGCCGCAAACACCAGCGTCCCGCCCAGAATCACCGGCTTGCGCCCAATGCTGTCAGCCATTGGACCATAGAGTAACTGCCCCACCGCGAACCCAAGAATATAGGTACTGAGGGTCATCTGCGCGCTACCTGCAGGCACACCAAACTGTTCAGAGATAACAGGTAGTGCCGGAAGATACATATCAATCGACAACGGCATCAGCATGGCTAACAAGCCAAGGATAAAGACAATGGCAATTGACGAGTTCTGCCGGGTGGTCACATTTAGCTCCTGAAATTAACGCGGGGTTAAGTTAACGCTGGCGATTTCTTCTTCGGTCAATGGACGGTATTCACCCGGCTCCAGATCCTCATCAAGCTTGATGTCACCAATCCGTTCACGGTGCAGTTCCACAACGTGGTTACCGACGGCGGCAAACATACGTTTAACCTGATGATAGCGCCCTTCGCTGATGGTCAATCGCACCTGAGTTGGCGTAATAACCTCCAGCACGGCCGGTTTGGTCAGGTCTTTCTCATTATGCAGTTGTACGCCATGGGCAAACTGTTCAGCGGTATCATCTGCCACCGGCGACTCCAGCGTCACCAGATAGGTTTTCTCACAATGGTGACGTGGCGAAGTGATGCGATGCGACCACTGTCCGTCATCGGTCATCAGCACCAGTCCGGTGGTGTCGATATCCAGACGCCCTGCCGCATGCAGTTTGTAGGCAACCGGCTCATCAAGGAAATAGAGCACTGTCGGGTGATCCGGGTCATCCGTTGAACAAACATAACCCTGAGGTTTATTCAGCATAAAATAGCGCGGGCCATTTTGTTGAATCAGGGAATTGCCGTCATATTCTACGTCGTGTTCTGGCAGCAGCTTAAAGGCACTGTTTTTGACGATTTCACCGTCGACGGTAACGCGGTTAGCACGGATCTCACGCCCGGCAATAGCGCGGCTGACGCCGAGTTGCTGAGCGATAAATTTATCAAGTCGCATGAGTGTGATTTTTGCCTGTAAAAAACAAGAAGCGGGATTGCGCCCGAAAAGTGGGACGATTATCCGCCCAGTATAGCGGCGTTACACCATCCCTCAAGGGAAATGATTCATGGCATACTATACATTGTTGCTGCTTACCTTAATGAGCCCATGATTTTTACTCTTCGCCCGTACCAAAAAGAAGCCGTGGATGCCACGCTCAACCATTTCCGCCACCATCGCACGCCAGCGGTTATCGTCCTGCCAACCGGTGCGGGAAAAAGCCTGGTGATTGCTGAACTGGCCCGCGTGGCGCGTGGTCGCGTGCTGATACTGGCGCACGTTAAAGAACTGGTCGCGCAAAACCATGCCAAATATCGCGCGTTGGGGCTGGAAGCCGATATTTTTGCCGCAGGTCTGAAGCGTAAAGAGAGCCACGGGAAAGTGGTATTTGGCAGCGTACAGTCGGTAGCGCGTAATCTTGACGCCTTTCAGGGAGAATTCTCGCTGCTTATCGTCGATGAATGTCACCGTATTGGTGATGATGACGAGAGTCAATATCAGCAAATCCTCACTCACCTGACCAAAGTAAATCCCCACTTACGCCTGCTCGGGCTTACTGCCACTCCTTTTCGTTTGGGCAAAGGCTGGATTTATCACTTTCATTATCACGGTATGGTGCGCGGCGACGAAAAAGCGCTGTTTCGTGACTGCATTTATGAATTACCGTTGCGTTACATGATTAAACACGGCTACCTGACGCCGCCAGAACGCCTCGACATGCCGGTAGTGCAGTATGACTTCAGCCGCCTGCAGGCGCAGAGTAACGGCCTGTTTAGCGAAACAGATCTCAATCAGGAACTGAAAAAGCAGCAGCGAATAACGCCGCATATCATCAGCCAGATTGTCGAGTTTGCCCAGACGCGCAAAGGGGTGATGATTTTCGCCGCCACAGTGGAGCACGCCAAAGAAATTCTGGGCCTGCTGCCTGCTGACGATGCCGCGCTAATCACCGGAGACACGCCTGGCGCAGAGCGTGATGTGCTGATTGAAGAGTTCAAAGCCCAGCGCTTTCGCTATCTGGTGAATGTGTCGGTCCTGACCACTGGCTTCGATGCCCCGCACGTCGACCTTATCGCCATTCTGCGCCCGACGGAGTCAGTTAGCCTTTACCAACAAATTGTCGGTCGCGGCTTGCGCCTGGCGCCGGGTAAAACCGACTGTCTGATCCTCGATTATGCCGGTAACCCACACGATCTTTACGCGCCGGAAGTGGGGGCACCGAAAGGGAAAAGCGATAACGTTCCGGTGCAGGTGTTCTGTCCCGCCTGCGGGTTTGCAAACACCTTCTGGGGCAAAACAACGGCAGACGGCACGCTGATTGAACACTTTGGCCGCCGCTGTCAGGGGTGGTTTGAAGATGATGACGGCCATCGCGAACAGTGTGATTTTCGTTTTCGTTTTAAAAACTGCCCACAATGCAACGCGGAAAATGATATCGCCGCCCGCCGCTGTCGGGAGTGCGACACGGTGCTGGTTGACCCGGATGACATGCTGAAAGCCGCGCTCAGGCTCAAAGATGCGCTGGTCCTGCGCTGTAGCGGCATGGTGTTACAAAACGGCCAGGATGAAAAAGGCGAATGGCTAAAAATCACCTATTACGATGAAGATGGTGCCGACGTTAGCGAACGCTTTCGCCTGCATACTCCCGCGCAGCGTACGGCTTTCGAGCAACTGTTTATTCGCCCGCACACCCGAACGCCCGGCATTCCCTTACGCTGGATAACCGCCGCCGATATCCTCGCCCAGCAGGCGCTGTTACGTCATCCTGATTTCGTGGTGGCGCGCATGAAAGGTCAGTACTGGCAGGTCCGTGAAAAGGTCTTCGATTATGAAGGACGCTATCGTCGGGCACATGAATTACGCGGTTAATCGTACTTTTGATTGATGTACCAGCCGTTTAAGTATAGAATCTCGCCCGCTTTTGCATACGCAAAGCAGATCACTTACCTGTTGCTGGGTCGCCTGTAGCAGGAATTATTAAAGAGAGATTTAAATGTTTACTATCAACGCTGAAGTACGTAAAGAGCAGGGTAAGGGTGCGAGCCGCCGCCTGCGTGCCGCTAACAAGTTCCCGGCAATCATCTATGGTGGCGCAGAAGCCCCGGTTGCTATCGAACTGGATCACGATGCAGTTATGAACATGCAAGCTAAAGCTGAATTCTACAGCGAAGTTCTGACCATCGTTGTTGACGGTAAAGAAGTTAAAGTTAAAGCTCAGGCTGTACAGCGTCACCCGTTCAAGCCGAAGCTGGCACACATCGACTTCGTTCGCGCGTAATCGCTTACAAGTTGAAAGAAAAACCCCGCCTCGGCGGGGTTTTTTTATGGGATTTTGTTGGCGGTAAAGATGAATCACGCAAGCCGGATAAGGCGTTAACGCCCCCATCCGGCAAACGGCTTTATTTCCCGCCCGAGGTACGACGCTGTAGCTGATCGCGCAGGTTCGGCGGCGTACCTTTGATGGTCAAAGTATCTGTGGCTGGATCCCAGAAAATACGCTCACCCAGTAACATGGCGTCGAAGTTGATGGTTAACCCGCCGCCGCTTCCGGCAAATTTGGTTAACTGGCGCAGCGTGCTGCGATCTGCCGGGAAGCTCTCTTCCAGTTCGTAGCCTTTATCAGCGGTAAATTCGCTGAAGCTGACTTCACTGACGCCGGAAAGCTCTTTGGACAGCGACTCCAACTCGATCTCTTCACCGGCCTGCAGTTGCTCGTTACAGTAGCTGTACACCTGCTGACGCACGTTCTGGCGTTCAGCTTTATCGAGTTGCGCCTCTGCAGTAAAGTCATCGACCGCCTGCAACAGGCCGCGGTTTTGCGCTTTGGCGTTAAGCCCCTCGCTGGCACCCAGGAAGTCCATAAAGAAATCGGCGACTTTGCGCCCTACCCGCCCTTTCAGGAACGTCAGATAGCGCGTGGACTCCGGGTTGGTTTCCCACTCGGTTAAATCAATACGCGCCACGATATCCGCATGATTGATATCCAGATAGTGCGTCGGGTTGATATCCAGATTTTCATTGACGCGCATACTGCTTAAATTGTTCAGCACGGCGACCAGCAGATACTCTACCGCCAGATAGCGGTAATGGCAGAACAGGACAATGCCGCCATCAGCAAAAGGATATTTCGCCAGTTCGTCTCGCAAGCGCCCAGTCGCTGCACGACTAAAGGCCAGAAAATCCTCTTCGCCCTGACGCTGTAAACGCAGCGTTTGCGCCAGTTCACTCTCTGCGCTAAACAGGCCATAAGCTTTATTCTTGGCGCTGTACACCCGATGCAACTCAGCCATCATATCGACAACGGTCGCTGTCGGTTCCAGTAATGAATCGCGCAAGACCAGCTCAAGGTTCTGCTCGTCACGTTTGATAAGCTGGTGCAGGGCAATCTGGTTGATATCCAGACTCATGATAAACTCTCCTTTTAGACCGGGCGGTATTCAACCACCTGCCGGGCAGTGACGCAATAGAAGATAAAAAAGCAGAAAAAAAACTGTCTGTACGGTAATATGTTGCCCTTTCATGAACAGACTGATTTCGATTTATGCCACAAATTTCCCGCTATAGTGACGAACACGTTGAACAACTGCTGAATGAGATGCTCAACGTACTGGAAAAACATAAGGCGCCGACCGACCTTTCCCTGATGGTACTGGGAAATATGGTGACTAACCTTATCAATACAAGCATCGCACCGGCCCAGCGCCAGGCGATTGCCAACTCTTTTGCCCGCGCATTGCAGTCTTCGGTAAACGACGACCAAGCGCATTAAGAGCCTGCTCCGGGGAAACGAACAACAGTTTATGGTAACTCATCGTCAACGCTACCGTGAGAAAGTCTCCCAGATGGTTAGCTGGGGGCACTGGTTTGCCTTGTTCAACATTCTGTTGGCCATGGTGCTCGGTAGCCGTTACCTGTTTGTCGCCGACTGGCCGACAACCCTTGCAGGTCGTGTTTATTCCTACCTGAGCGTTGTCGGGCATTTTAGCTTTCTGGTGTTCGCCACCTATCTGCTGATCCTGTTTCCCCTGACGTTTATCGTCATGTCCCAGAGGCTGATGCGATTCTTATCAGCTATTCTGGCGACGGCTGGCATGACGCTGTTGCTAATCGACAGCGAAGTTTTCACCCGCTTCCACCTGCATCTCAATCCGATCGTCTGGGAACTGGTCATCAACCCAGACCAGAATGAAGCGGCGCGTGACTGGCAGCTGATGTTTATCAGCGTACCGGTTATTCTGTTAATTGAAATGCTGTTTGCGACCTGGAGTTGGCAAAAGCTGCGCAGCCTGACGCGTCGTCGCCATTTTGCCAAACCGTTAGCAGCATTCTTCTTCGTTTCCTTTATCGCCTCGCACGTGGTGTATATCTGGGCGGATGCCAATTTCTATCGCCCGATTACCATGCAGCGTGCGAATCTGCCGCTCTCCTACCCGATGACGGCACGTAAATTCCTGGAAAAACATGGCCTGCTGGATGCGCAAGAGTATCAGCGACGCCTGATCGAACAGGGCAATCCGGAAGCGGTTTCCGTGCAGTACCCGCTCAGCGAACTGCGCTATCGCGATATGGGCACCGGTCAGAACGTGCTGCTGATTACCGTCGACGGTCTGAACTACTCACGCTTTGAAAAACAGATGCCTGCACTGGCTGAATTCGCCGGGCAGAATATCTCGTTTACGCGTCACATGAGCTCAGGCAACACCACGGATAACGGCATCTTTGGCCTGTTCTATGGTGTTTCGCCAAGCTACATGGACGGCATTTTGTCGACCCGTACGCCTGCGGCGCTGATTACAGCACTGAACCAGCAGGGTTACCAGTTAGGGCTATTCTCCTCGGATGGCTTTACCAGCCCGCTGTATCGCCAGGCGCTGCTGTCAGACTTCTCCATGCCAAGCGTACAAACGCAATCTGACGAACAAACCGCAAGCCAGTGGATTAACTGGCTGGGACGCTACGCGCAGGAAGATAACCGCTGGTTCTCGTGGGTCTCCTTTAACGGGACGAACCTTGATAACAGCAACCAGAAGAACTTTGCCAAACGCTATGCCAGCGCCGCTCAGGATGTGGATGCCAATATTAACCGTGTTCTTAGTGCCCTGCGCGACTCCGGTAAACTGAACAACACAGTGGTGATTATTACCGCGGGTCGGGGCGTGCCGCTGACTCAGGAAGAGAACAATTTTGCCTGGTCGCGTGGCCATCTGCAGGTTCCGCTGGTTATTCACTGGCCGGGAACGCCTGCCCAACGCATCAATAGCCTGACCGATCATACAGACCTGATGACAACGCTCATGCAGCGCCTGCTGCACGTCAGCACGCCTGCTAACGAATACTCGCAGGGGCAGGATCTGTTCAATGCAAACCGCCGCCATTACTGGGTTACCGCCGCCGACGGCAGCACGATGGCCGTTACCACGCCAGAGATGACGCTGGTGCTGAACAACAACGGTAATTATCAGACCTATGATTTACGCGGCGAAAAAATAAAAGATCAGAAACCGCAGCTAAGCCTGCTGCTACAGGTTCTGACGGATGAGAAACGATTTATTGCTAACTGATTAATTATAAATCACTTAGCGATGCTTCCCCTTGCATTCGCAGCGGAAAGCAGTAGTATTAGCAGCCATAGCGTCGGCACGTAGCGCAGCCTGGTAGCGCACCGTCATGGGGTGTCGGGGGTCGGAGGTTCAAATCCTCTCGTGCCGACCAACTAATACCCTATTTTCAACAAGTTAGTTATGTAGTTGGAAATCTAATCGGGGCTAGGATTTTGTGTATGCACACTTGATCTTTTGCCCCGACACTTCTACATAAATCCCTTGCATTGTCAATTCGCACTTTGTGAAGTTCATTACAAATATTACGCCACTATGACAGGTGCAAAAAATCAATCGAGCTTTTCAGCCCTCAACACCGTGAAGAGCAGGACACTGTAAAAGGGAATTTATTTGAGGAGAATCAAAACCGCAGAACCCCACAGGAACATTTCTATGGGGCGGCTTTGATATTCTTGAATGGAGTACAAATCAATAGGTGTTGCACACAACGCCATTACCCATAGGGTTGCAGGTTGTCGTAGTCATAGTCGGTGCTGCTGGTTGCTGCTGCTGTTGCACGGCTTGTTGCTGCTGCATTTGCTGGTTCGCCGCATTCAATCCATTCGTAAGACCTTGCATATCAGCGGCAGCGTAACAAGCCGCCTTATCACCGCTATCGCACATCGCCATTACCTGACCAACTGATTTAAAAGCATAACGACTGTTCCACATGCTATTAGGGTCATTTGTACAACCGCTGAGTACAACTAAAGAAACTGCCGCCATCATCAATAACTTAATCTTCATTTTTATTAACACCTAAGGAATTACCTAGACAATGTAAATTAATGTAAATCGAAACATTTTGTAAAGTTGTGATCTGAATCAATAGAAAATAATTAATCACGCTCCGTAAATACATAACCCATGCACTGTAAAGTAGTAACCCTGTCAGGATTCATTGCCACGAATTAAGCTGCTTAGGCTCTGTCACTGCGAACTGCCGCTCAAGGTGATTCGGGATAGCGATGTGTTCATGACCGCCGCGCTTATAACGGTGAGTAGGCTGCTGACAACTCACCAGCCCCAGCTCTTTCATGAGTCTGCCGGCAAGCCATCGTCCCATCCGGAAACCTCTCAGCGTTGCCATGGTCGCGATACTTCTTGCGCCAGCAGAGCCATGGCTGATGTTATGCAGCTCCAGAACCTGGCTGTGTAATACAGCCCGCCTGCCGTCTGGCTTTTCAGGACGGTTTTTCCAGTATTTGTAGCTGCTGCGATGAACCCCGAACACGTGGCAGAGTGTGGCCACTGGATAACGCGCCCTGAGCTTCCCGATTAACGAGAATTGTTCAGGGAGTCTGACATCAAGAGCGCGATTGTAGATTCAATCTGTCAATGCAACACCCCTTTCAATTATCTCTTTCGGTGTTTTGAACTTCAGTGTCTTTCTCGGTCTGTTGTTTAGCTGAGCAGCAACCAGATCTAGTTCATGTTGAGTATATTGGGCAAGACATGTCTTTTTAGGAAAGTACTGCCGAATTAGCCCATTTGTGTTCTCATTTGTTCCCCGCTGCCAAGGACTCTGAGGATCGCAGAAGTAAACTTTAACGCCGGTGCTGACAGTAAATTCTAGATGTCTGGCCAGTTCCATTCCTCTGTCCCATGTCAGTGATTTTCTGAGTTCTGACGGTAAACTCAGGAATTTGTCGGTAAGAGCCTGATTTACTGAGACAGAATCTTTGCCCCTGAGTCTAAGGATGATCGTATAACGTGATTTTCGGTCTACAAGTGTGGCTATATGAGAGTTTTTTGTACCTGAGACTAAATCGCCCTCCCAATGCCCCAGAGAGCGTCTGTTATCGATATTTCGGGAACGTTCGTGAATTGGTGTTCCGTTCACTATGTTAATCGTACCTCTTTCGCCTTTGCGGGTATGACGCCTGCCATGGCGAAGGCTATGCGACCGTCGCAGATGCTGTATATTCAGGTGGTGTAGCGCTTCACGGCTACGAAAGTACAGCGTTTTATAAATTGTCTCAGGTGATATTCGCAGCGTTTTTTGACGTGGTTTTGTTCGCCTTAACCATCCTGATATTTGCTCTGGAGACCATTTCATCTCCAGCTTTTCCAGAACAAGCTTTCGCAATGGTAAATTTTGATCCAGTAAGCACGGTTTTGGCCTTTTCGCCATTCTGTTGGCTCGGTTATTAGCATCAACAGCTTTGTAATAGCGTCTGCCCCGATTACGCTGAACTTCACGTGAGATCGTCGAAGGACTGCGATTCAGCGCAGTAGCTATCGCACGAATGCTCATTTTGGCTGACAAACCAGCTCGTATCTCCTCGCGCTCAGACAGTGTCAGGTGAGCTACAGCCCGCTTACGCTCATGGGGTTTTATGCCGCCAGTATCCCTTAACATAGTGAAGATCGTTCCGGGTTTTGAACCCAGGATATTCGCTATTTCACTGAAGCCTGTTCCGTTCTTCCATAGTTCAAAAACAGAGGCTTTTTCCTCTGCTGTAAATGTTCGTCTCATTCAAAAAACCTCCGCAACCCCATGTTTTCACATAACTGTTGCGTTGACCAATTGAATCTACAATAGCCTTTTTTAATATTTCATTTTCCATTTCAATACGTTGTAGCTTTTTTTTTCAGTTCACGTATTTCGATTTGTTCCGGGGTTATTGGGGAGGCTTTTGGGATATTGCCCCGGCGTTCATCACGCACCTGTTTTACCCATCGTGTCATTGTGGAGAGCCCCACATCCATAGCACTGGCCGCATCAGCAACAGTGTAGTTTTGATCAACAACAAGTTGGGCTGATTCGCGTTTAAACTCTGCGCTGAAATTTCTTTTCTTCATTGAGGCACCTGTAATGTTCTGAGGTGAGGATATTACCTCTGTTCAGGTGGCCAAATTCAGTGTGCCACTACAAAGTGAACGGGCCCGTTCACTTTGTAGTGAGATGAATAATGCCGAGAGCCTGTGAAAATTCCATTTAAAAAGGTCCATGTAGAGACATGAACCCTTTTTACATCAACCACCGGATCGGTCAACCGATCCTTAAATGATCGGCATTAACCTTCATGGTTGGTTTTTTTATACCTGCGATTCCACGTTCCTTATTATTACCCCGGCCTTTAGCACAGGTTTTACTACTTACCCATGCACAAATTAGGGTAAAATTTACCCTCTCATCAGCGCGATGAAACTAGACGAGTGATGCGCTGAAAACAATAATGATACTAATAAAAACTCAGGAGAATAGTATGCCTGAAGCAACGCCTTTTCGGGTGCTGATTGTCGACGACCACCCACTAATGCGGCGAGGAATTAGTCAATTATTGCAACTGGATCCCGCATTTAACGTAGTCGCGGAAGCAGGTGACGGTGCCAGCGCTATCGATCTGGCTAACCGTCTGGACCTGGATGTGATCCTGCTGGATCTCAATATGAAAGGCATGAGCGGACTGGACACCCTGAATGCGCTGCGCCGGGATGGCGTCACCGCGCAAATTATTATTCTTACCGTCTCGGATGCCGCCAGCGATGTGTACGCCTTAATTGATGCCGGCGCGGATGGTTATTTACTCAAAGACAGCGATCCTGAAGTCTTGCTGGAGGCCATTCGCAGCGGCGCCAAAGGCGGTAAAGCTTTTAGCACACGCGTCAGCGAATATCTGCGCGAACGCGATCTGTTCGGCGCACAAGAAGATCCCTTCAGCATTCTCACCGAACGTGAACTGGATGTATTGCATGAACTGGCTCAGGGGCTGTCGAACAAACAGATTGCGTCAGTGCTGAATATTTCCGAACAGACTGTGAAAGTGCATATTCGCAACCTGCTGCGCAAACTCAATGTGCGCTCTCGCGTTGCTGCCACTATCCTGTTTTTACAAACGCGTGGAATGCAGTAATCCCTGAAGAGGCCGGATAGCCCCGATATGCGAAGCGCTATCGGGGCTATTCTGGATACTTATTTCTCCTGCGGCGTTAGCTGCTCCATCGCCTGCTTAATACTCCGTTCTATTACCGCCCGACGGGTATCGTTGGCAGGTAATAGTTTCAGCATCATCTCCCACGCCGCAACCGCCTCGCCGAAGCGCTGCTGTTCAAAGGCGTTGAAAGCGTACATGCTGAGAACTCGCACGTTGGCATGTTCGCCACGCACCAGTTGGCGTAACAGCTCCCCTCCCCGACGGTTATCATCAGGATCGGAAGAACGGGTCAGCGCTTCCGCATAGCCCAGCGCCGCATCGCTGTTTTTAGGATCCAGTCGATAGGCATTGGCATAGGCTTCAGTGGCCGTACTGGCGTTACCGAGAACCATGCCAATGCGTCCAAGCATGATCCAGCCTTCAACATTTGCGGGCTCGGCTTGTAAACGTGTGCGCAGCCCCAGCGCCAGACGCGCCATATCTTCTTCATTGAGCGGTTCCGCTTTCGGATCCAACGCCCGCTCCAGCAACGCCGGAGCCTGAGCAGTGGCCTGCTGCCAGACCTGAACCTGCTTATAGCTGCCGGTTTGGTAATAGCTTACTGCGCCAACCACCAGCGCCACCACGATACCAGGCACAAACAACCCGAATCCACCGCGCTTGCCATTCGGAATAACATCGTCAGGAAACTCTTCCTGTTTCACCCGAACGCGTCGGCGAGTACGGGCGAAAATAATCCAGCCCCCCAGACCAATCGCTACCACCGGCATCACCCACAGCAGCACGGTGAGCGGCGTTAACGGCGGATCGTACGTGACGAAGTTGCCGTAGCGCGCCACCATGTAATCGACAATTTCTTTCTGGCTTTTTCCTTCCTGCATCAGTTCGTACACTTTCTGACGCAGGTCGGTGGCAATCATCGAGTTAGAATCGGCAATGCTGTTGTTCTGGCATTTAGGACAACGCAGTTGTTCAGTAAGCTGGCGGAACTGCTGCTCCTGCGCTTCGTCCTTAAACTGCATCACGTCGATAGTCGCAAGCGCGGATCCCGAGATAACCAGCATTAGCAGGCCCAGTAAAAATCTCATTGCGCAGCCTCCTTACTGTACTTGTCCCATAACGGTTTGATCTCGCTCTCCCACACCCGGGCGTTCAGATCGCCGGCATGGCGATAGCGAATAATGCCTTTGCCGTCGATCAGGAACGTCTCCGGAGCACCGTACACGCCAAGATCCAGACCGAGCATACCGTCGCCGTCAAACAGACTTAATGAGTAAGGATTACCCAGCTCTTTCAGCCAGACAATGGCTTTCTGACGATCATCTTTATAGTTCAGACCCACTACCCGCACGCCTTGCGCAGACAGCTGATTCAGATACTGATGCTCGGCGCGACAGGTCGGGCACCAGGTCGCCCAGACGTTCAGCAATACCGGTTTGCCCTGCGTCAGCACATCGGCCTGATAGTGCTGACCCGGATTTTCCAGTGACTCCAGGCGGAATGTTGGAACAGGTTTGCCGATCAGCGCCGATTCCAGATTAGTGGGATCGTCCCCCTGAGCGTTACGCGCGAGCTGCCACAACAGCGCCGCCGCAATGATGAGAAAAATAATAAACGGAATTAACAGTGCGTTGCGCTTCATACAGCCTCCGACGCATTTTTTTGCACCGCGGCGCGAGGACGCGTCCGCTGGCGATAGCGTGGATCAAACAGGCAGAACAACCCGCCCAGCGCCATCAGCAATCCTCCGGCCCAAATCCAGCGAATAAACGGTTTGTAGTACAGGCGTACAGCCCATGCGCCATTATCCAGTTCTTCACCCAGCGCAGCGTACAGATCGCGCGTGAATCCACCGTCAATTGCCGCTTCGGTCATCATCGAACTGGTGCTGTTATAGAAGCGTTTTTCCGCATGCAGCGTGGCTTCCGGCTTACCGTCTCGGGTAACGCCAATAATGGCAACGCCGCCCCGGTAGTTTGGCCCGGTAATATCTTTCACTTCGCGGAAAGTGAACTGATAGTTATGGATACTAACGCTATCACCCGCTTTCATGCGCACATCGCGTTCAACGCTGTAGTTCTGGCTAAAGGCAATACCAACAATGGTAATCGCCAGCCCAACGTGACCCGATACCATGCCCCAGTAGCTTGGCGTCAGCTTTGTCCCACGGGAAATACGCAGGAACGCTTCGGACATCGCCAGTACGAATATCCAGCACGCCATCGCCAGCCCCACCACTGTCATGGCGGCAATGCGATCCTCAAGCAGCCACGGCAGCAGCAGCGACAGAACAAGGGTGGTGACAAACGCGATAAGCAATAACGTTTTCAGTTTACGCGGTCGGTCACGGCCCCAGCGCACTAATGGCCCAATCCCCAACAACAGTGCGAACGGCGCCATCAGCCAGGTGAACATGGTGTTGAAAAACGGCTCGCCAATCGAAATGCTGCCCAGTCCCAGCTGTTTGTGCACCAGCGGCAGCAGCGTGCCCAGTAGCACCACCAGCATGGCGGCAATCAGCAGGACGTTATTCCCCAGCAGCAGCGATTCACGCGACCACAGCGCGTTGTTTACCCGTGAGCGAACCTTGTGACCGCGCACCGCAAACAGCAGCAGGGAGCCGCCAATTACCAGCACCATAAAGGCCAGAATAAACATCCCGCGCGACGGATCGGAGGCGAAAGCATGCACCGACACCAGTACGCCGGAGCGCACCAGGAAAGTACCTAACAGACAAAGTGAGAATGCGCAGATTGACAGCAACAGCGTCCAGGCTTTAAAGCTGGCGCGCTGTTCGGTTACCGACAACGAGTGCATCAGCGCCGTTCCCACCAGCCATGGCATAAACGAGGCGTTTTCAACCGGATCCCAGAACCACCAGCCGCCCCAGCCCAGCTCGTAATAGGCCCAGGCCGAACCGAGCACAATGCCCAGCGTCAGAAACACCCACGCGGCCAGCGTCCACGGACGCGAAAAACGGGCGAATGTGCTGTCCAGTCGTCCACTCATCAGCGCAGCAATCGCAAACGCAAAAGCGACCGAGAAGCCGACATACCCCATGTACAGCAGCGGCGGATGGAAAATCAGCCCCGGATCCTGCAACAGCGGGTTCAGGTCACGTCCTTCAATCGGGAAGTTCGGCAACGTGCGGGCAAACGGGTTGGAGGTAAACAGAATAAATAGCAGGAAACCGACGCTGACCATTCCCATGACCGCCAGCACGCGGGCGACGATATCCAGCGGCATGCGCTGGCTGAACGCCGCAACGGCGAACGTCCAGCCGCTCATCAGCAGCACCCACAGCAGCAACGAGCCTTCATGCGCCCCCCACGTCGCCGCCACCCGATACCAGACCGGAAGCTGGGTATTGGAGTTGCTGGCGACGTAGGTCACGGTAAAGTCATTAACCACGAAGGCGTTGACCAGAATCAGGAACGCCCCCATCACACAGATAAACAGTACCCAGGCAAAGGGACGCGCGGAGGCCATCATCCGCACGTCGCCGCGCGCTACGCCCCACAGCGGATAGACCGACAGCAGTAATGCAACGCCAAGCGCAAGGCACAACAGCGCATTGCCAATTTCAGGCATCATGACGTTTTATCCTTATAAACACTTTCCGGGCGACGGTGGTTTTCCTGCATCGCTTTTTCGACTTCCGGCGGGGTGTAATTTTCATCATGTTTAGCAAGCACTTCTTTGGCCTGCACATGATTTCCCCCGTCCAGTTCGCCCTGAACGACGACGCCCTGCCCTTCGCGGAACAGATCCGGCAGAATGCCTTCATAGGTGACATCCACCACACCTTCGGCATCATAGATGCTGAAATTCACCTTCAGCGACTGCGGATCGCGCTTTACGCTGCCAGGCATAACCATACCGCCCACGCGCAGGCGCTGGCCGACTTCAGGCATTTGCTGCGTTTCGCGCTTACCGTAGAGTATCTCTCCCGGCGTATAGAACAGATCGATATTGGAACGCAGCGCGTAGAGCACCAGCGAAATGGTCAAAGCCAGACCTGCCAGGACCGCGCAGGCTATCCATAACCGATTTTTACGTCGAATATTCACGCCGCCTCCCGTTGCACTTGCGCCGCACGCATGCGCGCTTCTCTCGCCCGCTGCTGCGCGACACCGCGTAAGATTGCACGATGCTGTAACGCAGAATGCAGCACCAGCGCCACCAGCGGGACAATGCTCATCGCCACAGCCAGCCAGACATACAAGGCGTAACCGCCCATCGCGAAAAAATCACTCCATGATGCAAATGCAGGGGTCATTGGCGGCCTCTTTTTAAGATCAGTTCGCTCACCCACGGGCGGCGTTTTTCCATCATCAAAATCAGGTTACGCATGCGCATCAGCGCCAGCGTGACAAACAGTAACAGGTAGCCGACGATCGCCAGACGCAGCGGCGCGCGCATTGCCGGATCGATACTCTGCTGCATACGGGTCGACCCCTGATGCAGCGTATTCCACCACTCGACCGAGTAGTGAATAATCGGTAAGTTGACCACGCCAATCAGCACCAGAATGCCGGCAGCGCGACCAGCCAGACGGCGGTCGTCAAAGGCATGCCACAGCGCAATGGCGCCAACGTAGAGAAACAGCAGCACCAGTTCAGAGGTGAGTCGGGCATCCCAGACCCACCAGGTACCCCACATCGGTTTGCCCCATGCAGAGCCCGTCACCAGCGCAATAAAGGTAAACACGGCACCAATGGGCGCCATCGCGGCCAGCGCCAGATTGGCCATTTTCATCTGCCAGACCAGGCCAATAAACGCGGCAACGGCCATCGATGCATAAATACCCATCGACCAGATTGCCGCCGGAACGTGCAGATAAATAATGCGATAGCTCTGCCCCTGCTGATAATCCGCAGGCGCGAAGCCAAAGCCCCAGATCAACCCGGTTATCAGTACCACCGCGCTGGCAATCGCCAGCCACGGGATAAACCAGCCGCAGATCTGATAGAGCCGAGGAGGCATCGCCAATTGATGAAGTGTTTTCCACATAGTTCAGTCACCAGACTCCGTAAATTAATATCCATTGTGCCGGAGCACCTTGCCCGGCCTGCATATCTCAACTGCGCTACTGCACGCTGATCCGTAACGCCGCAGCTGTGGCAAACGGGCTTAGCGTGGCGCTGCCGACCAGCAACGCGCCCAGAATCGCCATGTACCCTTCAACCGGTAAGTGCATGGAAGCCGCATCCATCGCCGCGGTCGCAAAAATCAGTAAGGGTATGGTGAGCGGAAGTACCAGCACGCTTAACAGCACGCCGCCGCGCTTTAAGCCCACCGTCAACCCCACGCCCGGCGCGCCGAGGAAGCCCAGCGTCGGCGTCCCGAGTAACAAGGTCAGCGCCATAATTTTCCAGCCGTACATATCCATGCCCAGCAGCAACGCCACCAGCGGCGAGAGGATCAGCAGCGGCAGGCCGGTCACGACCCAGTGCGCCATCACTTTCGCCAGCACCACTGCCGGCAGCGGCAGCGGCAGCAGCATCAGTTGCTCAAGGCTGCCGTCCTGCAGATCATCACGAAACAGGCGCTCCAGCGCCAGCAACGACGCCAGCAGCGCCGCAACCCAGATGATGCCCGGTGCAATACGCGCCAGCAGTTGCGGCTCCGGCCCAATGCTCAGCGGGAACAGCGTAATAACAATCAGGAAGAACCATAAAGGATTGGCGATTTCCGCACTATGACGAAACGCAACTCGTAGTTCTAAACGGAAGATTCGCCACATCATTGCGTTGCCCTCTCGCTGGTCAGCGCAATACGTCGCACTTTATCGGTCTCTACATTGAGCGGTTGGTGGGTGGTGAGAATAACAATACCGCCCTGCTCCGTATGCTGCGCCATACGCTGAGTCAGTCGCTCAACGCCGTTCACATCAATGGCGGTAAAGGGTTCGTCGAGGATCCACAGCCGGGCGCGGGTCAGCCACAAACGGGCCAGCGCCACGCGCCGCTGTTGTCCGGCGGAGAGTTGATTCACCGGGATATCTTCATATCCGGCAAGCCCCGCCTGCGCCAGCGCAGCCAGACACTGTGCGACGTCGCCGTCATGGTGAAAGAAACGCAGGTTTTCCAACGCCGAAAGCCGGGTTTTTATCCCCGGCTGATGTCCGATCCACAGCAGTTGTTGATGGTAGCTGTCCCGCACGTGATGCAACGGTTGCTCTTGCCAGCAAACCTCCCCTGCGTCGGGACGCGCCAGCCCGGTAAGTAACCGCAGCAAAGTGGTTTTCCCTGCGCCGTTGCTGCCGGTAATTTGTACCCATTCCCCTGCGTTGACGCGAAATGACAAATCGCTGAACAGTATTCTGTCATCCCGCTCGCAAAGTAATTCTCTGGCTTCAAGCATACCTGGTTATCTACATCCTGTTAAAATCCCGGTTTGACTTCGCGCATATCAGGCAGTTTGTGCGCTATCCCTTTATGACAGTCAATACAGGTTTGCCCGTCTTTCACGGCCTGGTCGTGCATTTTGGCCGCAACGCCTTTCTGGGCGGTTAAATCCATAAACTCGAAGTTGTGACAGTTTCGACACTCTTGCGAATTGTTATCTTTCATACGCCGCCACTCATTTTGCGCCATCGTTAAACGATGGTCTTCAAATTTCTGCGGTGTATCTATCAACCCCAGTGCTTTCGCGTACAGCTCTTTACTGGCCTTGATCTTACGAATCATTTTCGGACCCCACTCATGTGGGACGTGACAATCAGGGCAAGTCGCTCGCACACCACTACGGTTGTTGTAGTGTACGGTTTCCATGTATTCCTGGTACACCGTATTGCGCATTTCGTGACAGCTAATGCAGAACTCTTCTGTATTGGCCTTTTCCATACCGGTATTAAAGCCGCCCCAGAAAATAATGCCGCCCACAAAGCCGATTAACAACAGCGTGCCGAGCGCCAGACGGCTGGGGCGACGCCACCATTGCCAGACGCGCTTAATCCAGCCTGGTTTACGGTTAGAATTTTCCATAATGACCTCTTATTTCCCGTAACCTTTCGAGGGGGTGAAGGTATTTTCAACAATCGGCGCGGCGTCAGCCTGCGGCACGTGACATTGCAGGCAGAAATAACGACGCGGCGCGACTTCAGCCAATACCTTACCGTCGCTGTCCATAAAGTGCGTCGGACTGATGCGCGGCGCACCGGTGGTGCGATAGCTTTCCACACCGTGACATTGCAGGCAGCGGTTAGTATTAGTCGTCACCTGATACCCTTCAACGCTGTGCGGAACCATCGGCGGCTGATTCACATAGTTCAGCGGCATACGCACTTGCTCTTTCGGCATGCGAATCGCCCCTTCTTGTGTCCCTGAGACTTCTGGTGACTGACTCAGATCCACTCCGTTTGCAGCCCAAACGGCCCCACTGACTACCAGGGCCAGCGCAGCCGTCCATTGACTCAGCGCTTTAATCAGGTCATGGCTTTTCATGATTTCGCTCCCGAACTCCATCGTGTTGTTATTGTAAAAACATCCTCAGAACAGACATCCACACAGCGACCGCAGGCCATGCAATCGCGGCTGGTTACCTGCACCGGACTTTGCTCATCCAGCACCGGCGCACGTAGCACATGCGGTTCCGGGCAAACATGAAAACAATCCATACAGCGGTTACATCTGTTACGTTCTTTTGCCGAAACGGTTAATGCACCTTTACTCCCCACCACGCTATACAGCGCACCCAGTGGGCAAAGATGCCCGCACCAGCCATGCTCAACGACCAGTAGATCAAATAAAAACAGCGCGAGGATCAGCAGCGCCCCGCTGCCAAATCCCATGACCAGGCTCCGTCCGAGCAGAGAGACTGGATTTATCCACTCCCACAGCAGCGTACCGGTCAGCGCGGAACCGACCAGGATAACCACCAGCAGGACGTACCGTATATGGCGCGGCAGGGTTGCAGACTGATTCAGGTCAAACCTTCTGCGCAACCAACTGGCTAAATCGGTGACAGGGTTCATGGGACAAACCCAACTGCAAAACAGTCGCTTACCCGCCAGGGCATACAGCACCGTGATGATGACCGCCCCCGTTAACGCAACCGTCGCCGGCAGGTGTCCGCTGGCCAGGCTTTGCAGGGTAATCAGCGGATCGGTGAACGGGATGGAGTCCAGCAACAGGCTGCTACTGTAATTGCCATGCAGGATCCAGACGCCAAGCCACGGGCCGCTAAGGAACATCGCCAGTATCAGAAACTGGCTCAGACGACGCAGCACCAGCCAGCGATGACTCTTCCACCATCCTTTTTTTGCCTGCGCTTCACGCCCGGCGTCACGTTTACGATTTGCCATTGTTCCCCTCCAGCCAACCGAAGCGGTAATGGTGTCCTAACTCCCCTTTCGCCAGCGACAGGGGCAGCACTTTTATTGCTGGCTGCTCCAGGACGCACACTTTTTCGCATTTCCCGCAGCCGGTACAGGCGTCGCTGTGTACGGTCGGAATAAACCGCGCATGCTTGCCGGTACGCATGTTGCGGTCCAGCTCCAGGGTGATAGCCTCATCGATTTTCGGGCATTCGCGATAGCAAACGTCGCAGCGTAATCCCTGATAGTTGAGGCAGTTTTCGTGATCCAGCAGTACCGCCAGCCCCATGCGTGAATCGTCAATAGATTCAATGTCCCTGTCCAACGCACCGCTGGGGCAAACTTTGGCGCACGGAATGTCTTCACACATTTCGCAGGGAATATCACGCGCGACAAAATACGGCGTACCAGCAGCCAGCCCTGAGGCAAGCGTCGCCAGCTTCAGCGTGTCATACGGGCAGGCCTGAACGCACTGACCACAGCGCACGCAGGCACTGGCGAATGCCTCCTCGCTCAGTGCGCCTGGCGGGCGCAGCCGCACGCCGGTTGCACGTGCGGTTTGCTGTTGCAACCCCAGCGCCACGCCAACGACGGCCAATCCGCCCGCTGCGCGAACCATATCGCGCAGAAAGCGGCGGCGGCCATTTTGGGGTTTTGCTGACCGGGACATAACGCGTTACACCTTCGCCAGTTTCACAGCGCACTTCTTGAAATCCGTCTCTTTGGAGAGCGGATCCGTCGCATCCAGCGTCAGGTTGTTCACCAGCTGTGCGGCGTCGAAGAACGGCATGTAGACCAGCCCCTGCGGTGGGCGGTTACGCCCGCGCGTTTCAACTATCGAGATAACTTCACCACGACGGGAAACCACTTTGACTTTGTCGCCACGGCGCAGATCGCGTGCTTTTGCATCCAGCGGATGGATAAACAACACAGCTTCCGGGAAAGCACGGTGCAGCTCAGGTACGCGACGCGTCATACTGCCGGTATGCCAGTGTTCCAGCACACGTCCGGTAGACAGCCACAGGTCGTACTCTTTATCCGGCGCTTCTGCGGCAGGTTCAAATGGCAGCGCGAAGATGACCGCTTTGCCGTCCGGCTTACCGTAGAACTTGTAGCTTTCACCCGCTTTCACGTAAGGGTCGTTGCCTTCGCTGTAGCGCCACTGGGTCTCTTTGCCCTCAACGACCGGCCAGCGTAAACCGCGCGCTTTGTGGTAATCGTCAAATGGCGCAAGGTCATGCCCGTGACCGCGGCCAAACCAGGCGTACTCTTCGAACAGCCCTTTTTGCAGATAGAAACCCAGCTCGCGGGATTCATCGTTCAGCTGATCTTCAGCCAGTTCAGCCACCGGGAATTTCGTCACTGCAGGCGTGGCAAACAGTACGTCATACAGCGTTTTTCCGCGCAGTTCCGGTTTCTGTGCCAACAGCGCTTCCGGCCACACTTCTTCTGTTTTGAAGCGACGAGAGAACTGCACCAGTTGCCACAGATCCGATTTCGATTCACCCGGCGCTTTAATCTGCTGACGCCAGAACTGTGTACGACGTTCCGCGTTACCGTAAGCACCTTCTTTCTCTACCCACATCGCGGTCGGCAGGATCAGGTCGGCCGACAGAGCGCTGACCGTCGGGTACGGATCGGAGACGATGATGAAGTTGCGCGGATCGCGCCAGCCCGGCATACGCTCTTCGTTGATGTTCGGACCGGCCTGCATGTTGTTGGTACACATCGCCCAGTAGACATTGAGCTTGCCATCTTTCAGCGCACGGTCTTGCGCCACGGCATGCAGACCGATTTTTGCCGGAATGGTCCCCGCCGGAATATTCCAGTGCTTCTCGCAGATATCGCGGTGTTTTTCGTTCGTAACCACCATGTCCGCAGGCAGACGGTGGGAGAACGTACCGACTTCACGCGCGGTACCGCAGGCGGAAGGCTGACCGGTCAAAGAGAACGGACCGCAGCCTGGCTGGGAGATTTTACCGGTCAACAGGTGCAGGTTATAGACCAGGTTGTTGGCCCACACGCCGCGGGTATGCTGGTTGAAGCCCATCGTCCAGTAGGAGATGACTTTTTTCTTCGGATCGGCATACAGCTGCGCCAGCTGTTCCAGCTGATCTTTCGGTACGCCGGTCATTTCGGCGGTTTTATCCAGCGTGTACTCGGCAACAAAGGCTTTGTAATCCTCAAAGCTCATCGGCTCAGAGGCATCGGATCCCGGGTTTTTCGCCGCTTTTTCCAGCGGGTGGGTTGGACGCAGACCGTAGCCGATGTCCGTCACGCCTTTACGCAGATTAACGTGCTTGCTAAAGAAATCCTGGTTGATCGCATTGTTTTGAATGATGTAGTTAGCGATGTAGTTGAGGATCACCAGATCGGTTTGCGGCGTGAAGACCATGCCGTTATCCGCCAGCTCAAAGCTGCGGTGCTGGAAGGTGGAGAGCACCGCGACATTAACATTGGGATCAGACAGACGACGGTTGGTGATGCGCGACCACAGGATCGGGTGCATCTCCGCCATATTCGCGCCCCACAGGACGAAAGCATCTGCATGCTCGATATCGTCATAGCAGCCCATCGGTTCATCCATACCGAAGGTACGCATAAAGCCGACTACCGCTGACGCCATGCAGTGACGCGCGTTCGGGTCGATGTTATTCGAACGGAAACCCGCTTTAAACAATTTGGCAGCGGCATAACCTTCCCAAATCGTCCACTGACCCGAGCCGAACATACCGATAGACTCCGGGCCTTTCTCTTTCAGGGACGTTTTGAATTTCTCTTCCATCACGTCAAAGGCCTGGTCCCAGCTAATCGGGGTGAACTCGCCTTCTTTGTGATACTTACCGTCCTTCATGCGCAGCATCGGCTGCGTTAAACGGTCTTTTCCGTACATGATTTTCGGCAGGAAGTAACCTTTGATGCAGTTAAGCCCACGGTTAACCGGCGCATCCGGATCGCCCTGGCATGCCACAACACGCCCTTGCTGCGTCCCGACCAATACGCCACAGCCCGTCCCGCAAAAACGGCACGGGGCTTTGTCCCATTTGATGGCTTCTTGCTGACCGACTACCGCACGGGCTACGCCCGGCACGCTTAACCCGGCAGCCGCCGCAGCGGCCGCAACGGCGTTAGCTTTCATAAAGCTACGACGACTGAGTTTCATGGTGTTTCCTCACCTTGCTCATCCTGCTGGTGATAAACCAGCGACACCGCCAGCACGCCCGCAACGTTGCGCACTGACTCAATAGTTTTCATTAACGTTTCGCTGTGCTCAGCTTCCACCACCACGATCAGTTGACCGCTTTCCACATCGCTGAGTGCAACTTCGCAACCTGGGAACGAACGCAACTGCGTGGCGATATCATTGATATGCTGACTTTTGGCCTGAACGACCAGGCTGCAGACCTGCCAGTTATTGTCCATGGTTGTACTCCGCGTTAATGGCTGATACCGGGCAGATAGCGACACATGCGCCACATCCGTTACAGTCCTGATTGTCGAGCTGCGGCTGATAAATGCCGGACAGCGTGGGACGAAAGGTTATAGCCATGGGTTCACAGCTATCCTGACAGCGATGACATTCAACGGACTGATGTGCGAGACAGTTTTCCCCAATCGTAAAATTCAGATCCCATGCCCTGGTGTGGCGCGGAAGAAAAAGGGATTCAGAACAGGCCTCTGCGCAGGCATAGCAAAAGCTACACTCGCCGTGTTTGAAATTTACGCTCGGATAACCGCCCTGGCCTCGCTGCAGGATGTCGGTTTCACACGCCTGGATGCAGGCGTCACAACGAAGGCAATGGGCCAGAAAGTGAGAGTCTTCCTTGCTCCAGGGCGGACGGATCCCTGAGTTGGCGTTTCGCCAACTGCCTGTCAACATGCCTCGACGGGATAAATCAACCATGACATTGTCCTTCCATAATGACGCCCTTCCCTGGGGGTTGAACGACATAAAAAACTGCACTATTTATGAGTAGTTATTTTTAGTCGTAAGATATTTCAGGATGTGTTAGAGGTGCATACCCCAATCGGGGTAAATGCTGTTGCCGGATCAAAGGAGTGTTGAGTTGGCGGGAAAAAATGCGCTTTTGCTCACATTTCAATGAGTTATATAACACTGTATATAACGAACATCTCAAAAAGAGAATGATTTTATAATTAAGATTATTCTTAGAATATATCGCTAGTCTGAAAGCAGACCTCTACCAAATACACTTAAAATATAAGTAAATCCAGATTAATCGATTATGTAAATATGTTAACCTGCCCCAGACTCGTTCATAAGACAGAAGAAAGGAAACACTGTGAACAATAAGATGAAAACAATTGTCCCTGCCGTACTTTTCGCCGCCTTTGCCAGCGCCTCTGCATGGGCTGCCAGTAACGATGCCGGCGCTCAGCCGCTGGAAAAAGTCGCCCCTTATCCTAAGGCGGAAAAGGGTATGAAGCGCCAGGTTATCCAGCTTACTCCTGAGAAAGATGAATCTACTCTGAAAGTAGAACTGCTAATCGGACAAACGCTGGAAGTTGACTGCAACCAACACCGCCTGGGCGGAGAACTGGACAGCAAAACGCTGGAAGGTTGGGGATATGACTACTATGTCTTCGACAAAGTGACGTCTCCGGTTTCAACCATGATGGCCTGCCCGGACGGTAAGAAAGAGAAGAAATTTATTACCGCGTATCTGGGTGATGACGGCATGCTGCGCTACAACAGCAAGTTACCGATTGTGGTCTATACGCCGGAGAACGTGGAAGTGAAATACCGTATCTGGAAAGCGGAAGAGAAGATTCAGGACGCAGTCGCGCGATAAGTAAGAATGTGCCGGAGGGCGGCGTACCGCCTTATCCGGCATTTTATTTACAGTGCGATATCCGCTACAGCTTTCTGCTCAGGCTGCGGTTGCGCCTGAGGTTTCAGCTGAGGTTTCGGCGCTTCATCAGCAGCCTGCGGCTTGTCATATTTCAGCCCCAGAACATCACTGGTGTATTGCAGCTCTTGTTCCGTAGCCTCAACGTTACCGTTCAGCTTGGTACCATAAGACGGAATAATGGTTTTCAGTTTCGCCTGCCATTCAGGGCTGGCCACTTTATCTTTAAACACTTTTTCCATCAGATGCAGCATAATCGGCGCCGCGGTTGATGCCCCCGGAGAAGCGCCCAGCAGCGCGGCAATGGTGCCCTCTTTATCGCTGACGACTTCGGTACCCAGACGCAGCACACCGCCCTTCTCCGCATCACTTTTAATGATCTGCACACGCTGGCCCGCCTGCCATAAACGCCAGTCTTCTTTTTTCGCCTGCGGATAGTACTCTTGCAGCGCGGCAAAACGGTCGTCATCGCTGAGCATCACCTGGCTTACCAGATATTTCACCAGATCGAAGTTATCCAGACCCACGTTGACCATCGGCATAAAGTTCGAGGTGGTGGTCGAGCTGAGCAGATCCCACAATGAACCGTTTTTCAGGAACTTGGTGGAGAATGTCGCGAATGGCCCAAACAGCACGACGCGCTTGCCATCAAGGATACGGGTATCGATGTGCGGCACGGACATCGGCGGCGCGCCAACGGAGGCCTGGCCGTACACTTTCGCCAGGTGGCGATTCACCACGTCCGGATTATCCGCAACCAGGAACTGCCCGCCAACCGGGAATCCGGCATAACCTTTCGCTTCCGGAATGTCGGTTTCCTGCAACAGCTTCAGCGCAGCGCCACCGGCACCGATAAAGACAAACTTCGCCTTGATATCGTGTTCCGCTTCGTTATTTTTCAGATCGGCGACCGTGACGGTCCAGCTATTGTCGGCATTGCGTTTAAAGCCACGCACTTCGGTACTCAGCTGCAGCGCAAAGTTGGGCTTTTTCTGCAACGAGGCAATCAGCTGGCGCGTGATTTCGCCGTAGTTTACGTCAGTACCAATCTCGGTACGCGTTGCCGCGACTTTCTGCTTCGGATCGCGGCCTTCCATGACCAGCGGCGCCCACTCTTTAATCTGCGCGTGATCTTCGGAATAACGCATGCCACGGAATAACGTGCTCTGCTGCAGTGCGGTGTAACGGGCACGCAGGAAGTTCACGTTCTCGTCACCCCAGACAAAACTCATGTGCGGAACGGTGGTGATAAATGAGCGTGGTTCATGCATTACGCCATTATTGACCTGATAGGCCCAAAACTGGCGGGAGATCTGGAAGGCTTCGTTGATTTCGACTGCCTTTTCAATGCTGATGCTACCGTCGGCCTTTTTAGGCGTGTAGTTCAGCTCCATCAGTGCGGAGTGGCCTGTTCCGGCGTTATTCCAGCCGTTTGAACTTTCCTGCGCTACACCATCCAGTCGCTCAACCATGGTCATTGACCATTGCGGTTCCAGCTCCTGTAAATAGGTTCCCAGCGTGGCGCTCATGATGCCGCCGCCAATCAACAGTACATCCGTTTCCTGCTCTTCCGCCGCTTTCGCTTTTGCCGCCATCGAGACAACATTCAGCCCAACGGCCATGGTGAAGAGCATGGCAGTCACTTTTTTCATAATGTTAATGCCTTACTTTTAGTATCGCTTTTTTGCTTTTAATGCAGGTGAAAATCGAGCGGTATCAACGGTAACACTTAAGTAAAAATATTTAAATATTGTTTATAAATTATATTTAATTTTTAAAAATGTTATTAATACGTTGATAGTTTATACGGTTATTGACAATCATTTCTGGAAACCGATCCGTCAGACAGGTACTATGCTGCGCTTTGCTATTCACCGCACGGATGCCTGTCGGTCTGCTGTATCGGGCCATTTTTGACCTAAGAGTAACGATGTCTGCAACTCAACCCACCTCTGTCGCAGTAGCGGAGCACGCGACGCGCGCAGTGCTGCGCCAACCCCGTTTACTGGTTCGCGAAACGCTGGCCGGTGTGGTAACCGCCCTGGCGCTGATCCCGGAAGTGATCTCTTTTTCCGTTATCGCCGGCGTCGATCCTAAAGTCAGCCTGATAGCCTCAGTCGTACTGTGCCTGGCAATGTCATTTTTAGGTGGCCGTCCGGCAATGGTTACCGCAGCGGCAGGATCGGTCGCGCTGGTGATTGGCCCGATGGTGCATCAACACGGCGTCCAGTACATCCTGCCTGCGGTGGTGCTGGCCGGGATTATTCAGATCCTGTTTGGCGTATTGGGGATGGCGCGTCTGATGCGATTCATTCCTACAGCCGTCATGACCGGTTTTGTGAACGCGCTGGGTATTTTGATTTTCTTTGCCCAGGTCCCGCATTTCTGGGGTAAAAGCCCGCTAATCTGGGGGCTGTTTGTCCTGACCCTGCTGATTGTGCTGTGGGTTCCGCGGTTTATTAAAGCGATCCCCGCGCCGCTTATCGCCATCGTGCTGCTGACGGTGTTCACTGTCACCAGCGGACAACTATTACCGACCGTCGGTGACGAAGGTTCAATGCGCGGCGGCCTGCCGGGATTCACGCAGTTATTGGTACCACTCAACCTGCAAACGCTGGCGATTATCTGGCCCTGCGCGCTGAGCATCGCTTTTGTCGGATTAATGGAGTCGCTGTTAACCGCCCGTCTGGTGGATGACCTGACGGTTACGCCGTCGAATAAGAATCGCGAGAGCGCCGGGCTGGGGATAGCCAATATTCTGGCCGGTTTTTATGGCGGCATCGCCGGGTGTGCGATGATTGGTCAAACCATCGTTAACGTCGAGATGGGCAAAGGACGCAGCCGCGTCTCGACGGTCGCCGCCGGGCTGGTGCTGTTGTTGCTGGTCACTGCGTTAAGCGAAGTAATGGCGAAAATCCCCATGTCGGTGCTGGCGGGAATTATGGTGATTGTGGCGGTGAAAACCTTCAGTTGGCACAGCATCCAGCCCGCTACGCTGCGGCAACTCCCCGTTACTGAAACGCTGGTGATGCTGATGACCGTCGCGGCAACGGTGTCAACCGGCAACCTGGCGCTTGGCGTGGTTGCCGGGGTGATGACGATGCTCATTCTGCCGCGTATCGTCAGAGGCAAACGTGCGGCTACATCAGAAACAGCGTTGCCAGACCGAGAAAAATAAAGAAACCACCGGTATCGGTGATTGCCGTAATCATGACGCTCGAGCCGACCGCCGGGTCGCGCCCGAGCTTCACCATCGTCATCGGAATAATAACGCCCATCAACGCCGCCATCAGCAAATTGAGCATCATCGCCAGGGTCATCACGCCGCCGAGCGCCATGTCATCGTACAGCCACCAGGTAATGCCGCCCATAATTCCGCCCCACACGAGGCCATTAATCAACGCCACGCCCATTTCGCGCAGGATCAAAAACGTCAGGTTTCCCGGCTGAATATTTTGTAGCGCCAGCGCGCGAACAATCATGGTGATGGTTTGATTCCCGGTGTTGCCGCCGATCCCCGCCACAATCGGCATCAGCGAGGCCAGCGCGACCAGTTGCGAAATTGTATGTTCAAAGCCGTCGATCACTCGCGAAGCGATAAAGGCGGTACAAAGGTTAACGGCCAACCACGCCCAGCGGGTTTTTACCGCTTTCGTGACGGGGGCAAACACATCCTCTCCGGCGCTTAAGCCGCCCATTCGACGCAGATCGGTATCGGTTTCTTCATAGACCACATCGACGATCTCATCGATGGTTAAACGGCCCATCAGTTTACCTGAAGAGTCAACGACCGCGGCACTGACCAGGTCGTCACGTTCAAAGGTTCGCGCGGCGTGTTCGGCGATATCTTCCGGAGAAAAGGTGAGCGGATCATCTTCCATCACCTCGCTGACTTTTCGCTGCACATCATTGAGCAGAATACAGGTGAGCGTCAGTTCCCCGACCAGCACTTTATTGCGGTCGGTCACGAAGAGTTTATCGGTGTTCTCCGGCATTTTTCCCAGCCGCCGCAGGTAGCGTTGCACCACTTCCAGCGTCACGTCCGGACGCACGGTGATAACTTCGAACTCCATAATCGCACCGACGCGATTCTTCTCGTAGTGCAGCACCTGGCGGACGCGCGCCCGCTCCTCGGCCGGTAACGTCGCCAGCAGTCGACCCGTGAGGTTACGAGGGAGGTGCTGAACCAGATAAATCTGTTCGTCGATATCAAGGTATTGCAACGCATCCAGCAGCTCACGATCGCTCATCTCATCGATCAGGTCGTCCCAGACGTTTTCAGACGCCTCAAGCAGGACGTTACCGCGCTTTTCACTTTCGACCAGTCGCCACAGGGCGTGACGCTCTTCAGAAGGTAATGCTTCGAGGGTATCCGCCAAATCGGGCGGCGGCAGGTGGGCGACCAGCGCCCCTACCTCAGCAATATCGTCGGCTAACGTGCCGACGTCATATTGCTCAGCCAGGGTAAGCTTGCCCAATAGCGTTGAAACAACGGCTTTATCAGTGGTCAGCAGCCAGATAAGACGCGCACGCTCTTCATCACGCAGTCTGGCGCTGTTTTTGTTTGTTACAGGCATTAATCATAAATCCATGATATGAAATATCATTAATCATGATGCCGATTTATGTAAATAACAATAAACAGTGCCGCCGGGTGGATAAAAAACCGGCGGCATGTGGGATCACGCAGTGCGGGCCACCGCGTCACGCGAGGCGGCATCACGCTCATCGCCCAGCAGTTCACTCAACTGTCCGTTACGCATTTCCAGCAGACGATCGGCGTGAATAAAATAGTGATCGTCATGGCTAATGGCGAAGATAGTTTTACCCATTTCTTGCATCAGCGGTAACAGGACCTGATAGAACTCACGACGGAAATGGGGATCCTGATCGGCTGCCCATTCATCCAGCAGAATGATGTCGCGCTCCTCCGCCAAAGCCAGCAGCAGCGCCACGCGTTTCTTCTGCCCTTTCGACAGCTTCAGATTGAGGATGCGACCATCGTTCATCTCCAGCTTGTGACCCATCTTCAGATGTTCCAGCCACTTCGCTACCAGCTGCGGATTGGCTTCATTACCTTCCGGCCCCAGCAGTTTGTCGAACAGCCAGACGTCGGTAAACACGGCGGAAAACAGCTTGCGATAATCTTCCGGCTTTTCAACGGCCACGGCCTTACCATCAAGCAAAATTTCACCTGACTGCGGCTGGTATAGCCCGGTCAGTAACATCGCCAGCGTAGATTTCCCGCTGCCGTTGCCGCCAATCAGGAAGATCAGTTCACCGCGATGAATCGTCAGATTTACCGGCCCTACGGAAAAGGCATTATCCTGATAGTGGAAAACCACGTTACGCAGTTCCAGCGTTTGCCAGTTTGGAAAAGCGGTTGGGCGCGGGAATTCGGCCTTAAAAGGTGCCAGTGCGAATTTATTCAGCTTGTTGAATGCCACCTGCGCAGTGAGCAGGGTTGGTAGCGCGCCAACGGCAGAGAGCAGCGGCGTACGCAGGAATAACAGCGTCAGTGAGTAAGTCGCCGCCACGGCGGTATCCGCCCAGCCCAGACTATTCGCCATCCAGAACACCAGGCCAATGGCGCCCAGCATCATAATGTTTGACCAGTTGACCGCGCTCAGGTGGAAGGTATCGGCGCGAATAATATGGTGACGGTACTCTTTGGCATCCGGGACGTACATCTGATTAAAGATATGCTCGGCGCGCTCGCGGTTGAGCGTCAGCTCTTTGCGCCCTTCCAGCACCGTCTGATAATCGTTGTACAACTTGTCTTCTGTTTCGCGCAGGGTAGCCATGTGCTTATACACCCGCGCCACCAGCACAAATCCCCCCCAGATGGTGATTGCCATCCAGATAGCCGTCACCAGCAGCATTTTGGTCGACAGCATCGCCAGATACGCCGCCGATCCGATGGTCAGGATAATCCCCTGCACCAGCTCAGGCAGACGAACAAAGGCGATGGTGATGTTGCGAATGTCGCTGGTTAAACCGGCCAGCAACGAGGCGCTGCCAAGCTGTTCAATACGCTCGACGTGGGTATCCAGAATACGTTTGATAAATTCGCTACGCAGGCGGTAGACAAAGTGGTGGCCGAGCGTGGTCAACGCCAGCTGAGAGCCGAGAGTGACAACCATCAATAGCAGCAACAGGCCAAGAAACTCCGGCAGCACCATCAGCGTGGTGTCGACCGTTTCAATCAGACGCTGGTTGATAAACGCAATCAGCCCAATCCCCAACGCAGCGCTGGCGAGGCTGAGCGCCATGACGCTGATAAATGGCCAGCGATACTGCCGCCAGACAAGAAGTAAAAGTTCCATGTGAACAACCCGGACAAGTAATAACAGCCCGCAGTTTAAACATCTCTTCGCTGACAGCAAAAATAATTCTTATTTTTATTCTTTTTTACCCGCCTGACGAAACGTCAGATTGTAGCGACAGTCTCCGGTCAACGGATGATACCCCGTCTTAAGCGGCTGGATCCCATGATAAAACAGCCGCGAAGTACCGCCCCACACCACCACATCGCCATGTTCCAGCAGCAAACGCTTTAAGGGGTCATTACGGCGCAAGCCGCCAAATTGAAAGATGGCCGGCAATCCTAGCGACACCGAGACAATCGGCGCCCGCAGGTCGGGTTCGTCTTTATCCTGATGTAAGGACAGTTTTGCCCCTGGCGTGTAGCGGTTAATCAGACAGGCATCGGGTTGAAAATCAGCATAGCCCGCCGCCGTCGCTGCCTGTTGGCACAGGTCAGCGAATGCATCCGGCAGCGGCGGCCAGTGCGCGCCGGTTAGCGGATCAAAAGGAGAATAAAGGTAACCATGTTGATCGGTCGTCCAGCCCAGACGACCGCAGTTGGTCATTGCCACCGACATCGTGTAGCCGCCGGGCGTCACCATCTGGCGAAACGGCGACTGTCTGGCGATAGCCGCTATCGCCTGCAGCAGAGACGGTGCGCAGTCAAAAGCGAAGCGTCGCAGAATAACCGCGCCTGACGCCAGCGGCTCCTGCCAGGGTTTCGCATCCGCAAAGAGATCGAGCATTATGTTTCCTCGCCAGTCGTTTCACGTTGCAGTAACTGTGCTTTGCGCGCAATGCCCCACCGGTAGCCCGAAAGCGCGCCATCGCCGCGGATCACCCGGTGACACGGGATGACGATTGCCAGTTTATTCGCCCCACAGGCACTGGCCACCGCACGCACCGCCTTCGGTTTGCCGATGGCGCTGGCCAGTTGCTGGTAGCTCATCGTTTCGCCGCACGGAATTGCGCGCAACGCCTGCCACACCTGCTGCTGAAATGCGGTTCCCCGGATATCCAGCGGCAGCGATAACGGCGCGTCACGCGCATTGATTGCGGCGATCACTTCGCGCACGCGCTGCTGAAAATCGGCATCTGCTGGCACATCCTGAGCGGCGGGGAACAGCTCATGCAGATCCGCAACCAACGTAGCGTCATCATCACCTAGTAAGATCGCGCAGATACCACGTTCGCTTTCCGCCACCAGACAGCGACCCAGAGTGCAATCTGCCAGGGTATAGCGTACAGAAACGTTGTCACCACCTTTACGAAATTGCTTTGCGGTCATGCCTAACGTCTGATCCGCTTTTCGGTAGTAGCTGCTGCTGTCGGGAAATCCGGCGTTGAGAATTGCCTGCGTTACCGGAACGCCTTTCGCCAGCGCATCGCGCAGACGGCGGGCGCGCCAGGACTGCTGCCACGCTTTGGGGGTCATGCCCGTTGTGGCTTTGAACAGGCGATGTAAGTGATACGGGCTCATCGCCACCTGCTGCGCCAGCTCGTCCAGCGTGAGGGGAGATTCCTGCTCCAGTAACTGGCAGGCGTGGGCTATTTTCTCCAGCCGATGCTGGTGGGCGCTGTCTTTATCCGGCTGACAACGTTTACAGGGACGAAAACCGGCGGCCAGCGCCTGCCGGGCATCGGCAAAGAAACTGACATTTTTGCGCAGCGCATGTTTCGCCCGACAGGACGGACGGCAGAAAATGCCGGTAGTCTGGACGGCGAAAACAAACTGACCGTCAGCGTCGGCGTCACGATCCACAACGGACTGCCAGCGGTCATCATCAGTTATGCGTATACGATTTTTCATTATGGACTCCTTTGTTAAGCATAGCGCTTAGCCTCAGTGTGTCCCCATAGCCGGATACAAAAACCCGCAATCTTGCTTTTTAATTTTTTTCGCTGAGCAGGAAGCTTTTAAACTGCGGCGACATCCAGGTTTTAAACCCCTCGCCCTCTTTTATAATCATATAGACCGCGAGTCCTTCACGACGCACCACCTCTTTGGCCTTTTCCGGACCGAGAACCATCAAACCGGTATCCCAACCGTCAGCCTCCAGCGCCGTTGGTGCGATTACCGTTACAGACACCAGGTTGTGTTCAATCGGACGACCGGTTTGCGGATCAATAACATGGGAAAGGCGCTTACCATCCAGCTCATAATAGTTACGGTAGCTGCCGGAGGTGCTAATGCCATGCCCGTTAATGTCGACAATCGCCTGCACCGCGTTTTCGCGATCGGTCGGTTTCTGAATCGCGACTCGCCACGAAAGCCCGTCTGCATTCATACCGCGGCTGTTCAATGCTCCACCAACGGATACCAGATAACGGGCGATCCCTTCCTGCTCCATTAATCGTGCCAGATGATCGGCGGCATAACCTTCGCCAACGGTCGAGAGATCCACGTACAGCTCGGGCAAATCTTTTTGCAGGTAGTTCCGATGCGCCTCATTAACAACCTTCAGATGTGAAAGCCCGGTTTGCGCTTTTGCGGCGTCAATTTGCGCCTGCGTAGGAATATGCACCGGTTGCTGATCCGGGCCAAAGCCCCACAGATTGACCAACGGACCCACGGTAATATCCATGGCCCCACCGGTTTTTGCGCCAATGCGTAACGCCGAAGTCACGATATCGGCCATAGCATCATTAACCGGCCATGGCGACAGGCTTTTCGACAGGTTAAAGCGCATTAACGCAGAATCATTTTTATAGGTAGAGAGAAGCTGATCGTCGGCATCCAGCTGAGCCTGGATCTTCGCCTGCAGTTCCCCGGCGCGTTTGGCATCTACGCCCACCGCACTGACCCGCCAGAAAGTGCCCATGGTTTTACCTTCCAGAACGGTGGCAGGTTGTGTGGTCTGGGCAGGTTTCGGGGCTTCATCGCACCCGACAAAAAAGATCGTCACAGCCAGTAGTGCTGCGCGATAGAAATTCACTTCCATACGTAATTATCCTCATGCGAACGGGCGCAAGAGTACACCAAAAATCGTTGTTTGTACGACGAAAAAACGGCATTAAAAAAGGCCCCGCAGGGCCTTTTAACGACATGAGCGCAGATTAGAACTGGTAAACCAGACCCAGCGCTACGATATCATCGGTAGAGATGCGAGCATCACGGGTGAACTGGTTGTCATCCAGCAGGTTGATTTTGTAATCAACATAGGTAGACATGTTTTTGTTGAAGTAGTAGGTCGCGCCAACATCAACATATTTCAGGATATCCTGGTCGCCGTAACCATTGTTCAGGTCTTTACCTTTGGACTGCAGGTAAGCCACGGACGGACGCAGACCGAAGTCGAACTGGTACTGCGCAACAGCTTCAAAGTTCTGTGCTTTGTTAGCCCAGCCCAGGTTGCCCGCACGCGTTGCGTTGTAGGTCTGGGTGTACTGTGCTGCCAGGTAAACGTTATTCGCGTCGTATTTCAGACCGCCAGTGTAGGTTTCAGCACGGTCACCGGTACCGAAGTTCAGACGGTTCTGCTCGTCAGTACGTTTGGAGCTGGTGACTGCAGTACCCAGCGCGAAGCCTTCACCGATATCATAAGTGATAGATCCGCCAACGCCGTCGCCGTTCTGACTCAGCGCATCACGACCGTTGCCGGTCACACCAGTCATACCTTCGCCTTCCGGGCTACCGTTTTTACCCTGGTACTGCAGGGCAAAGTTCAGGCCATCAACCAGACCGAAGAAGTCGGTGTTACGATAGGTCGCGAAGCCGTTACCACGCTGCTGCATGAAGTTGTCAGAACCGTAGGTGTCGCCGCCGAATTCCGGCAGAACGTCGGTCCAGGACGTTACGTCGTAAACTACGCCATAGTTACGACCGTAGTCGAAAGATCCTACGTCAGCGAATTTCAGACCAGCAAACGCCACACGGGTCCAGGAGTTGTTTTCGTTTTCAGAGGAGTTACCCTGAATCTGGTATTCCCACTGGCCGTAACCGGTCAGTTGGTCGTTAACCTGGGTTTCGCCTTTGAAGCCGATACGCATATAGGTCTGATCGCCATCTTTAGTGGAGTCATCAGAGAAATAGTGCAGACCGTCTACTTTACCGTACAGGTCTAATTTGTTGCCGTCTTTGTTATAAATTTCAGCCGCATTTGCTGCGCCTGCTACCAGCAGTGCTGGTACCAGGAGGGACAGTACTTTAACTTTCATGTTATTAACCCTCTGTTATATGCCTTTATTGCTTTTTTATGCCACTGCATACTGATTAAGGTCATTAACCAGTCGGCAACTTCATTCTCCGCAAAAACACAGAATAATCCAACACGAATATGATACTAAAACTTTTAAGGTGTTTCATTTATCGGCATAGGTGTTTCAAAATATTAATACGAGGGAACTTTTTTAAAATCAAAAAACAGGCAAAATAAGCACAAATAATCAAGAACTATTTTAATTAAATTTAAAATCAATATGTTACCTTGAAAATAGTTATAGCACTGACTGACAAAACAAAATCTTCACTCGCAACTAAAATAGACTCGCTATCATCATTAACTTTATTTATTACCGTCATTCATTCATGAATGTCTGTTTACCCCTATTTCAACCGAATGCTTCGCGTTCGGTTTTTTTTTACCCTTCTTTACACAAAACTTACCGTTCTGTGCTACCGATGCAAAACTATAACAACTATTAACTATCTCATTGCGTCGTATTCAGATATAAATCTGATTAATAATTTCTTGTTATTTAATGCTAAATGTATACATTCCGTACAAATATTTGTACCCGCCTTTATCCACTGTACACCTTTGCATTGTCATAGCTGCAACAGAATGGAGCGTAAAAAATGCGGGCCATCCGGCGTGGTGTAAGTGTGGCAATTCATATATTACCCTTTATACTGCCCCATCATCTTTCGCGTCGTTTAACAGGTCATAAACACGAATGAGTCAGTCTGACACAACGGCTTCTACCCGATTCTCCCTGCTACCGGGAAGTATTACCCGTTTCTTCTTATTACTGATCGTTGTGCTGTTGGTGATGATGGGCGTTATGGTCCAGAGCGCCGTCAACACCTGGTTAAAGGATAAGAGCTATCAGATTGTCGATATCACCCATGCCATTCATAAAAGGGTCGATACCTGGCGATACGTGACCTGGCAAATCTATGACAATATTGCCGCCACGGCCAGTTCACCTGGTGCAGAAGGACTGCAGGAAACGCGTCTGAAACAAGACGTCTATTATCTTGAGAAACCGCGCAGAAAGACCGAGGCGTTGATTTTCGGTTCCCATGACAGTTCTACGCTGGAGATGACCCAACGCATCTCAACCTATCTTGATACGCTGTGGGGCGCGGAAAATGTTCCGTGGTCTATGTATTACCTGAATGGTCAGGACAATAGCCTGATCCTTATCTCAACGTTGCCGCTAAAAGATCTGACTTCCGGTTTTAAAGAGTCGACGATTGGTAATATTGTCGATTCACGGCGCGCGGAAATGTTACAACAGGCCAATGCACTGGATGAACGTGAAAGCTTCTCTTCACTGCGCCGTCTGGCATGGCAGAACGGGCATTACTTCACGCTACGCACGACCTTTAATCAGCCTGGACATCTGGCAACGGTTGTCGCCTTTGACCTGCCGATTAATGACTTGATCCCACCCGGCATGCCGCTGGACAGCTTCCATCTGGTTCCAGATGCCACGTCAACAACCGAGCATCTGAATGAAAAAGAGTCGCCTGACAGCGTCAGCATTAATTTCAACAACAGTAAAATTGAGGTCTCTTCGGCGCTAAACTCAACGGATATGCGGCTGGTGTGGCAGGTTCCGTTTGGCTCATTGCTGCTCGACACCTTACAAAGCATTCTGCTGCCGCTGTTACTCAACATTGCTTTGTTGGCCCTGGCGCTGTTTGGCTATACCACCTTTCGCCACCTCCCTGCCCGTTCCACCGAAGTGGTACCAAACCTTGCGGCAAATAATGAACTGCGTGTTCTGCGCGCCATCAATGAAGAGATTGTGTCTCTGCTGCCTCTGGGCTTGCTGGTGCACGATCAAGAAGCAAACCGCACGGTTATCAGCAATAAAATTGCCGACCACCTGTTACCGCATTTAAATTTGCAAAACATTACCAGTATGGCGGAGCAGCATCAGGGGGTGATTCAGGCCACCATCAATAATGAGCTGTATGAGATCCGGCTGTTCCGCAGCCAGATCTCATCGAGAACGCAGATCTTTATTATTCGTGACCAGGACCGCGAAGTGCTGGTTAATAAGAAGCTGAAACAAGCGCAGCGACTGTATGAGAAAAACCAGCAGGCCCGAGCGGCCTTTATGCAGAATATCGGCAGCGCACTGAAAGACCCGGCGAAAACACTTGCCGCTAATGCTGCCGCACTGAATAGCCCGGACAGCCAGAAACTGGCCAATCAGGCAGACGTTCTGGTGCGTATGGTAGATGAAATCCAGTTGGCCAACCTGCTGGAAAGCGACGCCTGGAAAAGTGAATCGACGCTGTTTTCCGTGCAGTCGTTAATTGATGACGTGGTTCCGGAGGTTCTGCCAGCCATTAAACGTAAAGGGCTGCAGCTACTGATTAAAAATCACCTTAGCGCCCATGATGAACGCCGCGGCGACCGCGATGCCCTGCGCCGTATTTTGCTGTTGCTGATCCAATATGCGGTAACCACCACGCAAATTGGCAAAATCACGCTGGAAGTCGACCAGGATGAATCGGAGACTGAACGCCTGACCTTCCGCATTCTGGATACCGGGCAAGGTGTCACGTTGAATGAAGTTGATAACCTGCACTTCCCGTTCATCAATGACACCCAGGGCGATCGGTATAGCAAGGCCAACCCGCTGACGTTCTGGTTATGCGATCAGCTCGCCCGCAAGCTAGGTGGACACCTGAACATTAAAGCGCGGGAAGAACTTGGAACACGTTATATAGTCCATGTTAAAATGCCGCTGCACGATCAACATGCTGAAAGTGAAGAGCGTTTGTTAGATGACGTCTGCATAATGGTTGATGTCACCTCTAATGACGTACGCAGCATCGTATTACGCCAACTGGAGAACTGGGGAGCAACCTGCATCACGCCTGATGAGCGGTTGAATAGTCAAGAATATGATCTCTTTTTAACAGATAATCCGTCTAATCTTACTGCCTCAGGCCTTCTTTTAAGCGATGATGAGTCTGGCGTGCGGAAAATTGGCCCTGGTCAGCTGCGCGTCAACTTTAATATGAGCAATGCTATGCAGGAAGCTGTCCTCGAGCTGATAGAAGAGCAGCTGGCACAAGAAGAGATCCAGGAACTCCCCCTCGGCGGAGATGAAAACGCCGAACTTCATGCCAGTGGTTACTATGCACTCTTTGTAGACACAGTACCGGATGATGTTAAGAGGTTGTATACTGAGGCAGCAACCAGCGATTTCGCTGCGTTAGCCCAAACGGCCCATCGCCTGAAAGGCGTGTTTGCCATGCTTAATCTGGTACCCGGCAAGCAGTTATGTGAAGCGCTGGAACATCTTATTCAAGAGAAAGATGCTCCAGGTATAGAAAAATACATCAGCGACATTGACGATTACGTCAAGAGCTTGCTGTAGCAAGGTAGCCCAATACATGAACACTATGAACGTAATTATTGCCGATGACCACCCGATTGTACTGTTCGGTATTCGTAAATCACTTGAGCAAATCGAGTGGGTAAACGTTGTCGGCGAATTTGAAGACTCCACTGCACTGATCAACAATTTGCCTAAGTTAGATGCTCATGTGTTGATTACCGACCTCTCCATGCCGGGAGATAAATACGGTGACGGGATCACGTTAATTAAGTATATCAAGCGCCATTTCCCGAGCCTGTCGATTATTGTTCTCACCATGAACAACAACCCGGCAATCCTGAGCGCGGTGCTGGATCTCGATATTGAAGGAATTGTCCTGAAGCAAGGCGCGCCAACAGATCTGCCGAAAGCGCTTGCCGCGCTGCAGAAGGGTAAGAAATTCACCCCGGAAAGCGTTTCTCGTCTGCTGGAAAAAATCAGCGCCAGCGGTTACGGCGACAAACGTCTGTCACCGAAAGAGAGCGAAGTTCTGCGCCTGTTTGCCGAAGGTTTCCTGGTTACTGAAATCGCGAAAAAACTCAACCGCAGTATTAAAACCATCAGCAGCCAGAAAAAGTCGGCAATGATGAAACTCGGTGTGGAAAACGATATCGCCCTGTTGAATTACCTTTCTTCCGTCACGCTGAGTCCATCAGACAAAGAGTAATTCTTTTAACATCGACGTGCCTGATGGCACGGCGTTTATCAGGCCTACGAATGACACAATGTTGTGCGTGTTACGTAGGCCGGATAAGGCAAACGCCCCATCCGGCCTCTTTTATTCCCGCGCCTTTCTCACTCTTTCCGCATAGACCGTCAGCGTTTGCTTCAATACATCTAACGTCACCGGCTTAGACAGACAGCTATCCATACCTGACTCCAGACAACGCTGCTTCTCTTCAGCCAGCGCGTTGGCCGTCACGCCGACAACCGGCAGGGTTAATCCTAACTGGCGAATACGCTGGGTCAGACGATAACCATCCATATTCGGCATGTTAACGTCGCTCAGCACGATGTCGATATGGTTTTTACTCAGTACATTGAGTGCGTCCACGCCGTCATTCGCGGTTTTACACTGATACCCCAACGATCCCAACTGATCGGCCAGTAAACGCCTGTTGATAGGATGATCGTCGACCACCAGAATCATCATGTCATCGTTAGTTGCAGCAACTTTATCCGGGGCTGGCAACGCCGTTGAAAGCTCTTCACTGCTCAGCTCAAGGCTGTAGATATGCGCCAACAGCGCGGGCAATTCGTGAGGCGATGCCACGCTGTGCACCCACTCCCCGGGCACCCTTTCCAGCGGAATACCGATATGACGACGGCAGAAAATCACCGCGGCACGTCCCTGCCACGCCTGGTCCAGCACATCGTCGGCAATCAGCAGGTCATCCGCATCCGGTTGCTGTCCCTCATAGCACTGCACCGTCATCCCGTTACGCGCCAGACTGGATTCAATAAACTGGTACAGCGAAGCGTTACGCACCGCCAGCCAGCAACGTTTGCCGACAAGCCCTTCGATACCTTTTTTCAGCGGGTACTGCGCGCCATAAAGCGGAATACGCAGCATAAACTGGCTACCCATTCCCGGTTCAGAATCGACGGAAATATCCCCATCCATCATGCTGATCAGTTTTTCACAGATAGCCAAACCAAGCCCGGTTCCCTGGAAATTACGCTGTACGCCGGTTCCCACCTGGAAGAAAGGATCGAACAAGCGGACGACCTCTTTGGCTGGGATCCCAACCCCGGTATCACGCACGCGAATACTGAGATAGTCTTCGTTGCACTGCACGTGCAGCACAATGCAGCCGGTATCGGTAAACTTGATAGCATTACTCAGTAGATTGGAAATCACCTGCTGTAAACGCATCGGGTCACCATTGAGCGCCACCGGTACATTCGGGTCGATAAAGCAGTACAACCCCAGCTGTTTGCGAACCACCAGCGGCAGATAGTTAGCCGTAATATGATTCATTACTTCACGCGGTGAAAACTCGCGCGGTTCAATCTTCAGCTGTTCAGATTCAATTTTCGAGAAATCGAGAATATCGCTGATAATTTTCAACAGCAGGCTGGAAGAGTTGTTCATCGCCGTCACCAGGCGATCCACTCCGTTGGGTAACTCTTTGGTTTGCAACAAATCAAGGTTACCGATAATGCCATACAGCGGCGTACGCAGCTCGTGGCTTACCGTCGCAAGGAACATCGATTTGGACTGGCTCGCCTGCTCCGCCGCCTGCGCCATCTCCTGCAACGACTCTTCCATTTTAACGCGCGCGCTGATGTCAACCAGCACACAAATTGCCACGTTTTCATTACGATAGCGCGAGTGCACAAAGCTGATTTGCAGATTGGTATTGTTGCTGGTCAGCACATCAACAAAATTGACCTGCTGGCCGCAGATAATTTGCGTTAACCGTTGCCGGTCTTCATGCGTTAGCATGTTGAGATAGGTGTGCGCCAGCTCATTACTCAGGATGTTAATGCCATCTATCGTACGCAGAATACAAATCCCAACCGGCGCAGAAGCCACGATTTTACGGTTAAACTGCTCGTGCTCTTCCAGACGCTGGGCATCGCTTTCCGCAGGAATAAAAATGCGCCGCTCATACATGCGCGTGAGCATAAATAACGCCGCGCCAACCAGCACATTCAGCAGAATAGCGTTCAGGATCATCATGCGGATCCGCTCCAGCACCAGGTCGACCGGTACTGAATAAACAATGCTTAGCGATGACGGGGGCAGGTTTTTCTTCAGCACCAGTTCGTGAAAACCCGACGTATAGCCAAACCAGGAGCGCTCCTGCATCCAGCGAGGTTCAGCCTTAATATTCCCCTCGGGGCCGGTGAGCGAAATCAGCGCATGACCATTTTCATCAAGGATGGTCACACCCATCGGCAAACTGCCCGGCGTGAAAAAGTTCTCCATGCGGATAGGCTGTTCCACACCCAACAGCGCCTGCAGGCGATTAGCGAGATAAACCGGCGTCAGCGCATAGAAATAGCCTATCCCCGGCCGCGGCCCCTGGCTAATCCAGAACAGGTTATTACCGTTTTCGTCCTGCGGTGCATTGCGATACTTAATAATGCGCTCATGCAGCGCCTTCAACGCCCCGTCACGTTCGACAGGCATATCACGCAGACCGAAATTGGCCATGCAAAGGTTATCGCTGCCGATCAGGAACACACGATTCAAATCATAGGCCGCGGAAAAGTTATCCCGCCAGTAGCGCATAAACCACGCCAGCGATTCCAGCGAACCTCGCCAGGCGTTGCCCATCACCGAGCAGTCGGAGTCGGCAAACAGCGGCTCGAAGTTTGGCACGGCGGTTTTATCATCCCGCGCGCGCAACGACATCACGCCGTTTTCCGCCGTTAAGCGATTCTCCGCGATATATTTCAGCTCCTTAATCACATCAGAGGTGCGCTGAATGTAACGTTGGGCCTGATCGGAACTGAGGTTAAGCTCCTGGTGAATCTCGGACTCTCTCTGGTGCAGCGCATTCACGATGTAGAAAACGGAGGCAAATGCGATTAGCCCCCAGATCAGGAGCGCCAACGCCCTGAACAGATAGCGTGAGACTTTTAGCGTTGAATGAACGGAAGCAAGGTATTTCAAAGGGGCGAAGCTCCGCCTCAGGGCATTAATAGAGTGTGGTTAAGGTAGCGGTAAATGTCCGGCGTCGCAATGCCCTCTCTTTACGGGAATATGATACACCGCTCTGAAACCATTGTCTTAACCCGTGATAATCGTCGTTTGCCTGAAAAACACTGCACGGATGTCAGAATGCGCGACCTGAGATGGCTGGCTCGTCGGTTATACCCACGACGATTACGCAACCAAATGATCATGATGGCCATCCTGATGGTCATCATTCCGACGATATCTATAGGTTATATCGTAGAAACTGAAGGCCGTTCAGCAGTCTTATCTGAAAAAGAGAAAAAACTGTCATCGGTGATAACCCTGCTAAACGATGCGCTGGGCGACCGCTTTAGTCACTACCCAAATTTGCCGCGTGAAGCACGCATTCGCGCGCTTAATCAAGAGTTGGCCCCCATCACCGAGCGCATTACGCAAGCGTTTCCCGGCATTGGCGCCGGGTATTATCACAAAGCGCTGGATGCCATTATCACCTACGCCCCCTCCGCGCTTTACCAAGGCAACGTAGGTATCACCATCACCGAGGATCATCCCGGACGCGAAGTGATGAGTAGCAACGCGCCTGTGGTCTATTCCGGGCGACAGGTTCGCGGCGACATACTCAACTCGATGATCCCAATAGCGCGCCAGGGAGAGGTTATTGGGTATATCTGGGCCAATGAGCTCACCGAAGATATCCGCCAGCAGGCCTGGAGAATGGACGTCAGGATTATTGCCGTACTGGTTGCCGGGCTCATCTGTAGCCTGCTGCTCATCGTGCACTTCTCACGTCGACTCAGTGCGAATATCGACATCATCACCGATGGGCTTTCCACGCTGGCACAAAAAACCCCTACCCGATTGCCTGAACTCCCCGGCGAGTTAGGACAAATCAGCCGTAGCGTCAATGCGCTGGCACAAACGCTACGGGAAACCAAAACCCTTAACGATCTGATCATTGAAAATGCCGCAGATGGCGTGATCGCCATCGACAGGCAAGGCGACGTTACCACCATGAACCCGGCGGCAGAACAGATAACGGGCTACACGCTGCATGAGCTGGTCGGACAGCCCTATGCGACACTCTTTGCCAATACGCAGTTTTATAGCCCGGTACTGGACACCCTTGAGCACGGTACTGAACATGTGGCCCAGGAGATTAGCTTTCCAGGACGAGAACGCACCATTGAGATCAGTGTAACCACCAGTCGGATCCATAACGCACACGGCGAGCTGATTGGCGCGCTGGTTATTTTCTCCGATTTAACCGCCCGTAAAGAGACCCAGCGTCGACTGGCGCAAACCGAAAGGCTTGCCACCCTGGGTGAGCTGATGGCCGGCGTCGCGCATGAAGTGCGAAACCCGCTGACTGCAATTCGTGGCTACGTCCAGATCATCCGCCAGCAAACCTCGCTGCCGGAACATCAGGAATATTTATCTGTTGTGCTGAATGAAATTGATTCCATCAATAAAGTTATTCAGCAACTGTTAGATTTCTCTCGCCCACGACAAAGCCAGTGGCAACAGATTCGGCTCAATGCGCTCATTGAAGAGACGCTAATCCTGGTGCAAACCGCTGGCCTGCAGGCACGGATCGCCTTTACAACGGAATTAGATCCCAGCCTGCCGCCGATCGTCGCCGATCGCGAACTCCTCAAACAGGTGATCCTCAATATTTTAATCAATGCGGTACAGGCGATCGCTGCGCGAGGCGAAATTCGCATCCGTACCTGGCAATACTCGGCCTCGCAACAGGCCGTGATGATTGAAGATAATGGCAACGGTATCGATCTCGCCATACAGAAGAAAATATTCGATCCCTTTTTTACGACAAAAGCATCAGGCACCGGTCTTGGACTGGCGCTGAGCCAGCGCATCATCAACGCGCATCAGGGGGATATCCACGTAACCAGCCAGCCTGGCTGCGGGGCGATATTCACTCTGATTTTACCTCTTAACCCGCAGGGAAATCCGTCAGAATGAAAACGACCTATCGTATTCTCATCGTTGATGATGAAGAAAATGTTCGCCGTATGCTTGCCACCGCATTTTCCCTGCAAGGGCATGAGACACATTGCGCCAGCGACGGGAAAGCCGCGCTGAGCCTGTTTAGCGAAACGCAGCCAGACGTGGTGCTGATGGACATTCGCATGCCGGAGATGGACGGTATCGACGCGCTGAAAGTTATGCGCACGCAGCAACCACGGATCCCCGTCATTCTGATGACCGCTTACGCTGAAGTAGAAACCGCAGTAGAAGCTTTACGTAGCGGCGCATTCGACTACGTGATTAAGCCCTTTGATCTCGACGAGCTAAGCATGGTGATTCAACGCGCATTGCAACTGCAGGAGATGAAACAGGAAATCCGCAATCTGCATAAAGCGTTGACCACCAGCTGGCAGTGGGGACACATTCTGACCACCAGCCCGCGTATGATGGATATCTGTAAAGACACGGCGAAAATTGCTCTCTCCCAGGCAAACGTGTTGATTAGCGGTGAAAGCGGCACAGGAAAGGAGCTGATCGCCCGCGCCATTCACTACAACAGCAAACGCGCCAATGGCCCCTTTATCAAAATTAACTGCGCGGCCCTGCCGGAGTCGTTGTTGGAAAGCGAGCTATTTGGTCACGAAAAAGGCGCGTTTACCGGGGCACAGACGTTGCGCCAGGGATTGTTCGAACGCGCTCATCAGGGAACTTTATTGCTTGATGAAATTGGCGAGATGCCGCTGGTGCTGCAGGCCAAGCTGCTGCGCATTTTGCAGGAGAGGGAGTTTGAACGCATCGGCGGGCACCAGACCATTCGCGTTGACATTCGAATCGTCGCCGCCACCAACCGCTGTCTGCAAACGATGGTGAAGGAAGGAACGTTTCGCGAAGACCTGTTTTACCGGCTCAACGTTATCCATCTGACTTTGCCGCCCTTACGCGAGCGTCGTGAAGATATTGCCTTATTAGCAAACCACTTTTTACAAAAATTCAGCTCTGAAAATCAGCGGGATATTATCGAAATCGACCCGACGGCGATGTCGATACTCACCGCCTGGCCCTGGCCCGGTAACATTCGCGAACTGTCAAACGTCATCGAACGTGCAGTCGTTATGAATACCGGCGCGGTGATCTTTGCCGACGATCTCCCCGACCCGTTGCGCAACCCGGTTAGCGCCACAACAGAAACAAAACCGACTTACTCCGGGGAACGCAATCTGAAAGAAGAGATTAAGCGTGAGGAAAAACGAATTATCCTCGAAGTCCTCGACAATCAGGACGGCAATCGCACCCGCACGGCGCTGATGCTGGGAATTAGCCGTCGCGCTTTAATGTATAAATTACAAGAGTACGGCATCGACCCATCGGGTTCCTGATACGCAAATTTGCTATGCAGAATTTTGCACACTGCGCAAAATTCTGCATAACCCCTCGTGGTCTCCTTTCACCAAGACCATAAAAATAAACCAATAAATTCAATCAACTAAACATTAATACGTTTCTTTAGTCATTCTGGCACCTTGCTTGCAATTCCCTGAGCGTACCCAAAATGGAGTATGCAAAAAGGGAAACATAATGAAAACAAAACTGATTACCTTACAAGACGCTGCGGGCTTCTTTCGTGACGGCATGACCATCATGGTCGGTGGTTTTATGGGCGTTGGCACACCACCTCGTCTGGTTGAAGCCCTGCTGGAATCCGGCGTCAGAGATCTGACACTGATTGCTAACGATACCGCCTTTGTCGATACCGGTATCGGCCCCCTGATCGTCAATGGGCGGGTGAGCAAAGTGATTGCCTCGCACATTGGTACAAACCCGGAAACCGGTCGTCGCATGATTGCCGGCGAGATGGATGTACAGCTGGTTCCGCAAGGTACCCTGATCGAGCAGATTCGCTGCGGCGGCGCGGGTCTTGGCGGCTTTCTGACCCCCACTGGCGTTGGCACCATCGTGGAAGAAGGCAAGCAAACCATGACGCTTGAGGGTAAAACCTGGCTGCTTGAACGCCCATTACGCGCCGATTTAGCGCTTATTCGCGCCCACCGCTCTGACATGCTTGGCAACCTCACCTACCAGCTCAGCGCCCGTAACTTTAACCCTCTGATTGCCCTCGCCGCTGATATCACGCTGGTCGAACCGGACGAAATGGTTGAAACAGGGGAGCTGCAGCCTGACCAGATTGTGACCCCCGGCGCCGTTATCGACCATATCGTCATTCCACAGGAGAGCTAATCATGGATGCTAAACAACGTATTGCGCGCCGGGTGGCGCAAGAACTTCGCGATGGCGATATCGTCAACTTAGGTATCGGCCTGCCAACGATGGTAGCTAACTACTTACCTGCTGATATTCACATTACGCTGCAATCTGAGAACGGTTTTCTGGGACTGGGCCCAGTCACCACCGCCCATCCTGACCTGGTGAACGCGGGCGGCCAACCGTGCGGTATTTTGCCGGGCGCGGCGATGTTTGATAGCGCCATGTCGTTCGCGTTGATTCGCGGCGGTCATGTTGATGCCTGTGTGCTTGGCGGGTTGCAGGTCGATGAGCAGGCAAACCTCGCCAACTGGGTGGTTCCCGGCAAGATGGTGCCCGGCATGGGTGGCGCAATGGATCTGGTGACCGGTGCGCGTAAAGTCATTATCGCCATGGAGCATTGCGCAAAAGACGGCTCCGCAAAAATCCTGCGTCAATGCACCATGCCGCTCACTGCACAGCATGCTGTGCATATGCTGGTCACCGAGCTGGCTGTATTCCGCTTTATAGATGGCAAGATGTGGCTGACTGAAATCGTCGAAGGATGCGACATCGCCACGCTATGTGAAAAAACCGAAGCACAGTTTGAAATTGCCGACGATCTGCGCATCCTGCGAGGTGACGCATGATTGGCCGCATCGCCCGCTTTATGACACGGGTAGTCAGCCGCTGGCTGCCCGACCCACTGATTTTCGCCATGTTATTAACGTTGCTGACCTTTGGCATCGCGCTGTGGTTAACGCCGCAGACTCCCATCAGCATGGTGAAATTCTGGGGCGACGGTTTCTGGAACCTGCTGGCGTTTGGTATGCAGATGGCGCTGATCATCGTAACCGGCCATGCGTTAGCCAGTTCCGGGCCGGTGAAAAGCCTGCTGCGTACGGCGGCATCCGCCGCCAAAACCCCCGCTCAGGGCGTCATGCTGGTGACTTTTTTTGGTTCAGTTGCCTGCGTTATTAACTGGGGATTTGGTCTGGTGGTCGGGGCGATGTTCGCCCGCGAAGTTGCTCGTCGGGTACCGGGTTCCGATTATCCGTTACTGATTGCCTGCGCCTACATCGGGTTCCTGACCTGGGGCGGCGGCTTCTCCGGCTCAATGCCTTTGCTGGCGGCAACGCCTGGCAACCCGGTCGAGCACGTAGCGGGCCTCATTCCTGTCGCGGATACCCTGTTCACCGGCTTCAATATTTTCATCACGCTCGGCCTGATTGTGGTGATGCCGTTTATCACCCGGATGATGACGCCAAAACCTTCAGATGTGGTGAGCATCGATCCGAAACTGTTACTGGAAGAAGCTGATTTTCAGAAGAAACTACCGCCAGATGCGCCGCCATCTGAAAAACTGGAAGAGAGCCGCATTCTGGCGCTGATCATCGGTGCATTAGGGATTGCCTATCTGGGTATCTACTTTGCCGAGAAAGGTTTCAACATCACCATCAACACCGTCAACCTGATGTTTATGATTGCCGGTCTGCTGCTGCACAAAACGCCGATGGCCTATATGCGTGCCGTTAGTGCTGCCGCACGGAGTACCGCCGGGATTCTGGTGCAATTCCCCTTCTATGCCGGCATTCAGTTGATGATGGAGCACTCCGGCCTCGGTGGGCTCATTACTGAATTTTTCATCAACGTTGCCAACAAAGATACCTTCCCACTGATGACTTTCTTCAGTTCAGCACTGATTAACTTTGCCGTGCCATCCGGCGGTGGCCATTGGGTTATTCAGGGACCGTTCGTCATGCCTGCCGCTCAGGCGCTGGGTGCCGATCTTGGCAAATCAGTCATGGCCATCGCCTACGGTGAGCAGTGGATGAACATGGCACAACCGTTCTGGGCGCTACCCGCGCTGGCCATCGCCGGTCTCGGAGTACGCGACATTATGGGCTACTGCATCACCGCCCTGCTCTTCTCCGGCGTCATTTTTGTTATTGGATTGACCTTGTTCTGACGGCAACAACTTAATTAAAGGAACTGAAAAATGAAAAACTGTGTCATCGTCAGCGCGGCACGTACCGCAATCGGCAGTTTTAACGGCGCACTGGCAACTACGGGTGCCGTCGAGCTTGGATCAATCGTCATTAGAGCCGCTCTTGAACGCGCGCACCTTGACCCACAGCGCGTGGACGAGGTGATTATGGGCAACGTGCTGCAGTCAGGGCTCGGGCAAAACCCAGCGCGTCAGGCATTATTAAAAAGCGGCCTGTCCGACACCGTTTGCGGCTTTACAGTCAACAAAGTGTGCGGCTCTGGCCTGAAAAGCGTGGCGCTTGCCGCCCTCGCTATCAAGGCCGGACAAGCCCAGGCGATCGTCGCGGGAGGGATGGAAAACATGAGCCTTGCCCCCTACCTGTTAGATGCAAAAGCCCGCTGGGGCTATCGCCTCGGTGACGGGCAATTGTCCGACGTGATTCTGCGCGACGGCCTGATCTGCGCCGAGCATGGTTACCACATGGGGATCACTGCAGAAAATGTTGCCAAAGAGTATGGCATCAGCCGCGAAATGCAGGATGAACTGGCTCTGCAGTCACAGCGTAAAGCCGTTGCCGCAATCGAGTCTGGCGCATTTGAGGCTGAAATCGTGCCCGTCAGCGTGTCATCACGGAAGAAAACCATCATCGTTGAGCGTGACGAATTCCCCAAAGCTGACTCGACGGCAGAAGGCCTCGCCGCATTGCGTCCAGCCTTTGATAAAGCAGGAACCGTCACCGCAGGTAACGCCTCGGGGATCAACGACGGTGCAGCGGCATTAGTGATAATGGAAGAGTCCGCAGCACTGGAGGCTGGGCTGAAGCCATTGGCACGAATCAAAGCCTGGGCCAGTGGCGGTGTAGCTCCGGCTATGATGGGGATGGGGCCGGTTCCCGCCACGCTGAAGGCACTGCAACTGAGCGGCTTACAGCTTTCTGATATCGATCTGATCGAAGCCAACGAAGCATTTGCTGCTCAGTTTCTTGCCGTTGGTAAAACGCTGGGATTTGATCCGCAAAAGGTTAACGTCAACGGTGGGGCAATTGCGCTGGGACACCCTATCGGCGCCAGCGGCGCGCGAATACTGGTGACGCTGCTGCATGCGCTACAGGCACGGGATCAAACGCTTGGACTGGCCACGCTGTGCATCGGCGGCGGTCAGGGCATTGCGATGATAGTGGAGCGAATGAATTAAAAAAAAGGGCCGGATATTTCCGGCCCTTTTTATCACGTCTTAATTACTCTTCAGCGTCGTCCGCTGCATCGTCATCGCTTTCCGCTTCAGGCGCGATATCCTCGTCCCCTTCAGCAGCGCTACCGTCGATGGAGTCGAGCTCTTCATCATCAACCGGTTCAGCAACGCGTTGCAGACCCACAACGTTTTCATCTTCCGCAGTACGGATGAGGATCACGCCCTGGGTGTTACGCCCTACCACGCTGATTTCCGACACGCGAGTACGCACCAGCGTACCTGCATCGGTGATCATCATGATCTGGTCGGTATCTTCAACCTGCACTGCGCCGACAACGGAACCGTTGCGCTCGGTGACTTTGATGGAGATAACGCCCTGGGTCGCACGAGACTTGGTCGGATACTCTTCCGCCGCTGTACGCTTACCGTAGCCGTTCTGGGTAACGGTGAGGATAGCACCTTCACCGCGCGGAACGATCAGCGATACCACGCTGTCACTTTCCGCCAGTTTGATACCGCGTACGCCGGTCGCGGTACGTCCCATCGGACGAACAGCCCCTTCTTTGAAGCGCACCACTTTACCGGCAGCAGAGAACAGCATAACTTCGTCACTACCAGACGTCAGGTCAACGCCAATCAGCTCATCGCCTTCGTTCAGGTTAACCGCAATGATACCGGCTGAACGCGGACGGCTGAACTCGGTCAGCGCTGTTTTCTTCACGGTACCGCTGGCGGTTGCCATGAAGACGTTGACGCCTTCTTCGTACTCACGTACTGGCAGAATTGCGGTGATACGTTCGTTAGCTTCCAGTGGCAGCAGGTTGACGATAGGACGTCCACGCGCACCACGGCTTGCTTCCGGCAACTGATAAACCTTCATCCAGTACAAACGACCGCGGCTGGAGAAGCAGAGGATCGTGTCATGGGTGTTGGCCACCAGCAGGCGGTCGATAAAGTCTTCTTCTTTAATTCGTGCTGCAGATTTGCCTTTACCGCCACGACGCTGCGCTTCGTAATCGGTTAACGGCTGATATTTCACGTAGCCCTGATGAGACAAGGTCACGACAACATCTTCCTGGCTAATCAGATCTTCGATGTTGATGTCAGCGCTGTTCGCGGTGATTTCGGTCCGACGTGCGTCGCCGAACTGTTCACGAATCAGCTCCATCTCTTCACGGATGACTTCCATCAGACGATCGGCGCTACCCAGAATGTGCAGCAGTTCAGCGATCTGCTCCAGCAGCTCTTTGTATTCGTCGAGCAGTTTTTCGTGCTCAAGGCCGGTCAGTTTCTGCAAACGCAGATCCAGAATGGCCTGGGCCTGCTGTTCAGTCAGGTAGTACTGACCGTCACGCACGCCAAATTCCGGTTCCAGCCATTCAGGACGCGCGGCATCATCGCCGGCACGTTCCAACATGGCAGAAACGTTACCCAGCTCCCACGAACGCGCGACCAGCCCTGCTTTCGCTTCTGCCGGGGTCGGCGCACGGCGGATCAGTTCGATGATCGGATCGATGTTCGCCAGCGCAATCGCCAGTGCTTCAAGGATGTGCGCACGGTCGCGGGCTTTACGCAGTTCAAAGATAGTACGGCGGGTTACGACTTCACGGCGGTGACGTACAAACGCAGCAATAATATCTTTCAGGTTCATGATTTTCGGCTGTCCATGGTGCAACGCAACCATGTTGATACCGAAAGAAACCTGCAGTTGGGTCTGGGAGTAGAGGTTGTTCAGAACCACTTCCCCGACTGCGTCGCGTTTCACTTCAATCACGATGCGCATACCGTCTTTGTCAGACTCGTCACGCAGCGCGCTGATACCTTCAACGCGTTTGTCTTTTACCAGCTCGGCGATTTTCTCGATCAGGCGCGCTTTGTTCACCTGATACGGAATTTCATGGACGATGATGGTTTCACGGCCAGTTTTGGCATCCGCTTCGACTTCCGCGCGTGCGCGGATGTACACTTTGCCACGGCCGGTACGGTAGGCTTCTTCAATACCACGACGACCGTTGATGATCGCGGCGGTCGGGAAGTCCGGACCCGGAATATGTTCCATCAGCCCTTCAATGCTGATGTCTTCATCGTCAATGTATGCCAGGCAGCCGTTGATCACTTCCGTCAGGTTGTGCGGCGGAATGTTGGTCGCCATACCTACCGCGATACCGGACGAGCCGTTCACCAGCAGGTTAGGAATTTTGGTTGGCATGACGTCAGGAATTTGTTCGGTGCCGTCGTAGTTATCGACGAAATCCACCGTTTCTTTTTCCAGGTCAGCCATCAGCTCATGGGCGATTTTCGACATACGGATTTCCGTATAACGCATCGCCGCTGCGGAGTCGCCATCGACAGAACCAAAGTTACCCTGACCATCTACCAGCATGTAACGCAAGGAGAATGGCTGCGCCATACGAACAATGGTGTCGTAAACGGCGGTATCACCATGAGGGTGGTATTTACCGATTACGTCACCAACGACACGGGCAGATTTTTTATAGGCTTTATTCCAGTCGTTGCCCAATACGTTCATGGCGTAAAGTACGCGACGGTGAACCGGCTTCAGGCCATCTCGGACGTCCGGCAGCGCACGGCCAACAATGACCGACATCGCATAATCCAGATAGGAGCTCTTCAGCTCTTCCTCAATGTTGACCGGTGTAATTTCTCTCGCAAGGTCGCTCATCTAACCGCTATCCCTCTACTGTATCCCGGATTCAAAGGTCGCAAATTATAACACATCCGTGCAGATTCAGGTAAATGGATTCCCCCTGACAGAGGCTTTATTCATCCCGTCAGGCTGATATACTCATTTGCATCGCAAATTTAGGAGTAGAAGCCCCAATGAATGCCGAAAAACCTCCGGTAACTCACAACGTTGATCAGGAAGAAATTGCCAAGTTTGAAGCAGTCGCGTCACGCTGGTGGGATCTTGAGGGTGAATTTAAGCCACTGCACCGTATTAACCCACTGCGCCTGGGCTATATCACGGAGCGCTCAGGCGGCCTGTTTGGTAAAAAGGTACTCGACGTCGGCTGCGGCGGCGGCATTCTGGCGGAAAGCATGGCGCGCGAGGGTGCAACCGTCACCGGGCTGGACATGGGCTTTGAACCGTTACAGGTAGCAAAACTGCATGCGCTGGAGAGTGGCATCCAGGTGGAATACGTTCAAGAAACCGTTGAAGAACATGCGGAAAAACATGCGCATCAGTATGACGTTGTGACCTGCATGGAAATGCTGGAGCACGTACCGGACCCGCAGTCGGTGGTCAGGGCCTGCGCCAGACTGGTCAAACCGGGCGGCGAAGTGTTTTTCTCCACGCTTAATCGCAACGGCAAATCCTGGCTGATGGCGGTGGTCGGCGCGGAATATATTTTGCGTATGGTGCCGAAAGGCACGCATGATGTGAAAAAATTCATTAAGCCGGCTGAACTGTTAGAGTGGGTTGACCAGACCGTGCTGAAAGAGCGTCATATGACCGGCCTGCACTACAACCCGATCACCAACAGTTTTAAACTCGGCCCCGGCGTTGATGTGAACTATATGGTACACACTACCGCGCAAGCAGATTAACCTCCTCCACCCGGCCGGATAAGGCGTGCAACGCCGCAATCCGGCGCCGTACCTGATAGTGCGCAGCTTTCGGGCCTGCGCATCGCCTACCAATCCTGAGTAGGATCGTCAGGGCAATTTTTGCGCCAGGTCATAAGAACTTACCTTGCCTTAGATGAAGAAATCAGCACTCGATCAAATTTTCTATTTTTTTTCTCAATTATTGACATCCTCGCCAGGCCTTATAAGACGCGCACTTAGCGATTATTACCCTTTTGCAACCTCAATTTAACCTCAAAATCAACTCTTGTACTGAAAAGAATCCCTACTAGAATACTCACCATATAGCGTCTACTTTATCAAACAACCCCTACATATAGTATTTATCCACAGACTTAGTCACAACATGACTTTGTGGATAATATGGGGGATATTTTTTCTTTCACGGACAGGTAAAAAACCACATGAATCAGAGTCTGCTGGTGACAAAGCGTGATGGTAGTACAGAGCGCATCAATCTCGACAAAATCCACCGAGTTCTGGATTGGGCGGCAGAAGGACTGAATAACGTATCGATTTCTCAGGTCGAGTTGCGCTCCCACATTCAGTTTTATGACGGTATCAAGACATCCGATATCCATGAAACAATCATCAAAGCTGCCGCCGACCTGATCTCCCGCGAGGCACCGGATTATCAGTACCTGGCTGCTCGCCTGGCGATTTTCCATCTGCGCAAAAAAGCCTACGGCGAGTTTGAACCGCCGAAACTGTTCGACCATGTCGTGAAAATGGTTGAAATGGGCAAATACGACAATCATCTGCTGGAAGACTACACGGAAGAAGAGTTCAAGCAGATGGACTCGTTCATCGTACACGACCGCGATATGACCTTCTCCTACGCTGCGGTGAAGCAGTTAGAAGGTAAATACCTGGTACAAAACCGTGTTACCGGTGAGATTTATGAAAGCGCGCAGTTCCTCTACATTCTGGTAGCGGCCTGCCTGTTCTCTAACTATCCGCGTGAAACGCGTCTGCAATACGTAAAACGTTTCTACGACGCCGTTTCTACGTTTAAAATTTCGCTGCCGACGCCGATTATGTCCGGCGTGCGCACCCCTACCCGTCAGTTCAGCTCCTGCGTACTGATCGAGTGCGGCGACAGCCTGGACTCCATCAACGCCACCTCCAGCGCGATTGTGAAATACGTTTCCCAGCGCGCCGGCATCGGTATTAACGCCGGTCGCATCCGTGCGCTGGGTAGCCCGATCCGCGGCGGAGAAGCGTTCCACACCGGTTGTATTCCGTTCTACAAGCACTTCCAGACCGCGGTAAAATCCTGCTCCCAGGGCGGCGTACGCGGCGGTGCTGCAACGCTGTTCTACCCAATGTGGCACCTGGAAGTTGAAAGCCTGCTGGTCCTGAAAAACAACCGTGGCGTCGAAGGCAACCGCGTGCGTCACATGGACTACGGCGTACAGATCAACAAACTGATGTACACCCGTCTGCTGAAGGGCGGCGACATCACGCTGTTCAGCCCGTCCGACGTCCCAGGCCTGTATGATGCGTTCTTCGCTGACCAGGACGAATTCGAACGTCTGTACACCAAATATGAAAACGACGACAGTATCCGCAAGCAACGCGTGAAAGCCGTTGAGCTGTTCTCACTGATGATGCAGGAACGTGCCTCTACCGGGCGTATCTATATTCAGAACGTTGACCACTGCAACACCCATAGCCCGTTTGATCCAATTGTCGCTCCGGTGCGCCAGTCTAACCTGTGCCTGGAAATCGCCCTGCCGACCAAACCGCTGACCGACGTTAACGACGAAAACGGCGAAATTGCGCTGTGTACGCTGTCCGCATTTAACCTCGGTGCTATCAACAGCCTGGACGAGCTGGAAGAGCTGGCCGAATTGGCGGTGCGCGCGCTGGATGCGCTGCTCGATTATCAGGATTATCCGATTCCTGCCGCCAAACGCGGCGCGATGGGTCGCCGTACGCTGGGTATTGGCGTGATCAACTACGCCTACTGGCTGGCGAAAAACGGTAAGCGTTATTCTGACGGCAGCGCGAACAACCTGACTCACAAAACCTTTGAAGCCATTCAGTATTACCTGATGAAAGCCTCTAACGAGCTGGCGAAAGAGCAAGGCGCATGTCCGTGGTTTAACGAAACGACCTACTCCAAAGGTATTCTGCCGATCGATACCTATAAAAAAGATCTCGATGCTATTGTCAACGAGCCGCTGCATCTGGACTGGGAACAACTGCGCGAATCCATCAAAACGCACGGTCTGCGTAACTCCACGCTGTCAGCCCTGATGCCATCGGAGACCTCTTCGCAGATCTCTAACGCCACCAACGGTATTGAACCACCGCGCGGCTATGTGAGCATCAAAGCGTCGAAAGACGGTATTCTGCGCCAGGTCGTGCCGGACTACGAACACCTGCACGACGCGTACGAACTGCTGTGGGAAATGCCGAACAACGATGGCTATTTGCAGCTGGTAGGTATCATGCAGAAATTTATCGATCAGTCGATTTCCGCCAACACCAACTATGATCCGTCGCGCTTCCCATCCGGAAAAGTACCGATGCAGCAGTTGCTGAAAGACCTGCTCACCGCCTACAAATTTGGTGTGAAAACGCTGTATTATCAAAACACCCGTGACGGTGCGGAAGATTCTCAGGACGATCTGGTGCCGTCCATTCAGGACGATGGCTGCGAAAGCGGCGCATGTAAGATCTGATGAACGATGCCGGGTGGCACCAGGCTCACCCGGCCTACAGTAGCTTGGTTTGTAGGCCGGAAAGGGTGCTTGTAACGCCATCCGGCACTCATCCCACAAAGGATTCACATCAATGGCATACACCACTTTTTCACAGACGAAAAATAACCAACTTCTGGAACCGATGTTCTTCGGCCAGCCGGTGAACGTCGCCCGCTACGATCAGCAAAAATATGACATCTTCGAAAAACTGATCGAAAAGCAGCTCTCTTTCTTCTGGCGTCCGGAAGAAGTTGATGTTTCTCGCGATCGCATCGACTTCCAGGCGCTGCCGGAACATGAAAAGCATATCTTCATCAGCAACCTGAAATATCAGACGCTGCTGGACTCCATTCAGGGACGTAGCCCGAACGTGGCGCTGCTGCCGTTAATCTCGATCCCTGAGCTGGAAACCTGGGTGGAAACATGGGCGTTTTCAGAAACGATCCACTCCCGTTCCTACACCCACATCATTCGTAACATCGTGAACGATCCGGCGGTGGTGTTTGATGACATCGTCACCAACGAGCAGATCCAGAAACGCGCGGAAGGCATTTCCAGCTATTACGACGAATTGATTGAGATGACCAGCTACTGGCATTTGCTGGGCGAGGGCACGCATACCGTTAACGGTAAAACGGTTGTCGTAAGCCTGCGTGAACTGAAGAAGAAGCTGTATCTGTGCCTAATGAGCGTGAACGCGCTGGAAGCGATCCGCTTCTACGTCAGCTTCGCCTGCTCCTTCGCCTTCGCCGAACGTGAACTGATGGAAGGCAACGCGAAAATTATTCGCCTGATCGCCCGCGATGAAGCCCTGCATTTGACCGGGACCCAGCATATGCTGAATCTGCTGCGCAGCGGCGTGGACGATCCGGAAATGGCGGAAATCGCCGAAGAGTGTAAACAAGAATGCTACGACCTGTTCGTACAGGCCGCGCTGCAGGAAAAAGAGTGGGCGGATTATCTGTTCCGTGACGGCTCAATGATTGGCCTGAATAAAGACATTCTGTGCCAGTACGTTGAGTACATCACCAACATCCGTATGCAGGCTGTCGGACTCGACTTGCCGTTCCAGACCCGCTCTAACCCAATCCCATGGATCAACACCTGGCTGGTGTCTGATAACGTGCAAGTTGCGCCGCAGGAAGTGGAAGTCAGCTCTTACCTGGTCGGCCAGATCGATTCGGAAGTCGATACCGACGACCTGAGTAACTTCCAGCTCTGATGGGCCGCGTTACTCTGCGCATCTCTGGCACACAACTGCTGTGCCAGGATGAACATCCTTCCCTGCTTGCCGCGCTCGAATCGCACAATGTTGAAGTTGAATACCAGTGCCGCGCAGGTTATTGCGGCTCCTGCCGTACTCGTCTGGTAGCGGGACAGGTCGACTGGATTGCCGAACCTCTGGCCTTCATTCAGCCAGGTGAAATTTTGCCCTGCTGCTGTCGGGCAAAAGGCGATATTGAAATAGAACTGTAACGCGTGGCGGGATAAAAATTACGACTAAAAAAGAGCCGCCGATGGACGGCAGCTCTTTATTTCTCCTGGAGGCAGGTATGGCCACGTTGACGGCAGACGGCCTTATCTAGCCGTTAATAACGTTTGATCCAACCAGGCCTGTGACCGGAGGCGCATCACAGACCTTGTGCCATTACTCTTTATTCAGGAATGTCACTGCTTTGTCGGGGAAGTCGGTGAACAGCCCGTCAACGCCCGCCTTGTTATACAGAATGTCATACAGCTGGTTTACGTCAGTGGTGTAATCCGGCAGCTGATCGGCACGAACGGTATAAGGATGCACCACCATCTTATTCTGATGCGCGTCCTGTACCATACCCGTTAACGAGATATTGCCTTTCTTCGACTTCTCATCAATCAGCATGTGATAGTCCGGCCCAATGCCGTCCGCATACTGCGCAACCTGCTTCATGGCACCCGGTTTAAACATCCAGTCGTAGTTGTAATTAACCCAACTACCGTCCGGCTTTTTCTCCTGAGTTTCATTCCAGTCAGTGTACGCAATCAACTGTACCAGATTGAGATCCATCCCCATCTTCGGTTCCAGTTCATTCTTAATGCGCTTTAACTCTGCGACATCAAAACACTGTAGATAAACCTTGTCGTTCTTGTCGGTGTACCCGTACTTTTTCAGCACTTCCAGCGTTTTAGCCGCAATGTCCTTCCCTTCCTGATGATGGAACCACGGCGCTTTCATTTCCGGGTAAATGCCAATGTTTTTACCGGTTGAATGATTTAATCCCTGAACAAACTCAATCTCTTCTTCGAAAGTGTGCACACGGAAATCAGATTTACCCATCGGGAAACGCCCTGGGTAGGTCTGGACCTTTTTGCCATTTTCGATATCAAAGCCTTCGGTAAATTTCAGCGATTTAATCTCATCCAGCGTAAAGTCGATAGCGTAGTAGCGCCCATCTTTACGCGCACGATCCGGGAAACGCTCGGCAACATCGGTGACGCGGTCAAGGTAGTGGTCATGCAGGACAACCAGATGGTCGTCCTTGGTCATCACCAAATCCTGTTCCAGGTAATCAGCCCCCTGAGCATAAGCCATCGCTTTTGCTGGCAGCGTATGCTCCGGTAGATAACCGCTGGCGCCACGGTGCGCAATCACGATTTTTTCTGCGGCAACCGCCGCGCTGCTCACCACAATACCTGTCAGCATTAGCGCCACGCTGAGACTTTTCAATGTGGTTTTCATCTATTAGCCCCCGTTACGCTTCAGTGCGATCTCTTCGTGATGGCGTTTTTCGCCAATCATGACGACCACCAGCAGAATAACCGCCAGCACGCTACCGCCAATCATCACCATAAAGCCGCCGTCCCAACCGAAGAAGTCAACGGTATAGCCAACAATGGCGCTCGCCGCTACGGAACCGCCGAGATAACCGAACAGACCGGTAAAGCCAGCCGCCGTACCCGCCGCTTTTTTCGGTGCCAGTTCCAGCGCATGCAGACCAATCAACATTACCGGACCGTAGATCAGGAAGCCGATGATAATCATACAAGCCATATCCACGTTCGGGTTGCCTGCCGGGTTCATCCAGTAGACGATAGTCGCGATAGTCACCAGCGTCATAAAGAACACGCCGGTCGCACCACGGTTGCCACGGAAGACTTTATCCGACATCCAGCCGCACAGCAGCGTGCCCGGAATACCCGCATATTCATACAGGAAGTAGGCCCAGGATGATTTATCCAGCGCGAAATGTTTCACTTCTTTCAGATAGGTCGGGGACCAGTCCAGGATGCCGTAACGCAGCAGATAAACAAACACGTTGGCGATAGCGATGTACCACAACAGTTTGTTCGGCAGTACGTATTGCATGAAGATCTGCTTCGCAGTCAGCTCTTCTTCCGCTTTCTCGTTGTAATCGTCCGGATAGTCGTTCTTGTACTCTTCGATAGGCGGCAGGCCACAAGACTGCGGCGTATCACGCATCAGAGCAAAAGCAAACAGCGCGACGACGATCGCACCGAAAGCAGGCATGTACAGCGCCGCTTTCCAGTCATTGAACCAGGCCATACCCAGCAGGAACAACAGAGGAGGCAGACCACCGCCCACGTTGTGCGCACAGTTCCAGACGGAAACAATGCCCCCACGCTCTTTCTGCGACCACCAGTGCACCATGGTACGACCACACGGCGGCCAACCCATTCCCTGGAACCATCCGCAGAGGAACAGCAGCACAAACATAACCGCAATGCTCGAAGTCGCCCACGGCACAAAGCCCATGAACAACATGACAGCGGCGGCCAGAATCAGACCCGCTGGCAGGAAAACGCGCGGATTCGAGCGATCCGAAACGGACCCCATGATGAATTTCGAAAATCCGTAAGCAATGGAGATACCGGATAACGCAAAACCCAGATCGCCACGCGAGAAACCTTGCTCAACCAGATACGGCATCGCAAGGGCAAAGTTCTTACGTACCAGATAGTACGCGGCATAGCCAAAGAATATCCCCAGAAAGATCTGCCAACGTAATCGACGATATGTCGGGTCGATCTCCGCTGCAGGCAAACGCGCCGTGTGTGACGCTGGTTTAAAAATGCTCAACATAGTGTAGCCTCCGTGGCCGTCTTTCATTCGAAGTAAACACTGCAGTTCGTCATTACTACCCTACCGCTCCCAGTGTGGCCGCGATGTTAAGGAAAGATACATAACAAAAATGTGAAACGCTGCACATATTGTTACAGATTTATGACAAATGTTCATAAAGGCGCACGAAATCACGTTTCATTTTCGAATAATGAGCGATTATGCGCGAAATCAAACAATCCATGTTTTTTATGTGGCTAAATGATAAAAAACGAACTGTGAGGAAAAACAATGAAAATTCGCGACTCGCAAACAAGTGACGTGATTATCATTGGTGGAGGAGCAACAGGTGCAGGGATCGCACGCGATTGTGCGCTGCGCGGGTTGCGCGTCATCTTAGTGGAACGCCACGATATCGCCACAGGGGCGACCGGACGTAACCACGGTCTGCTGCACAGCGGTGCACGCTACGCCGTCACCGACGCTGAATCTGCCCGGGAGTGCATCAGCGAAAACCAAATTCTCAAACGTATCGCCCGTCATTGCGTTGAGCCGACGGACGGTCTGTTTATTACCCTGCCGGAAGATGAACTCTCCTTCCAGGCAACCTTTATTCGCGCCTGTGAAGAGGCCGGTATTCGCGCAGAAGCAATTGACCCTAAGCAGGCGCGCATTATCGAACCTTCCGTCAACCCACAGCTGATTGGCGCGGTAAAAGTGCCGGACGGCACGGTTGATCCTTTCCGCTTAACCGCCGCCAACATGCTGGATGCGCGTGAGCATGGCGCAGTAATCTTAACGGCGCATGAAGTGACGGGACTGATTCGTGAAGGGGCAACGGTTTGCGGCGTGAACGTACGCAATCATCTGACGGGTGAGATGCAGTCTCTGCATGCACCGGTAGTCGTCAACGCCGCCGGGATCTGGGGCCAGCGCATTGCGGAATATGCCGACCTGAGCATCCGTATGTTCCCGGCCAAAGGTTCGCTGCTGATTATGGATCACCGCATTAACCAGCATGTCATCAACCGCTGTCGTAAGCCGTCTGACGCCGATATCCTGGTGCCCGGTGATACCATTTCGCTGATTGGCACCACCTCACAGCACATTGATTACGATGATATCGACAGCAACCGCGTCACCGCAGAAGAGGTCGATATACTGCTGCGTGAAGGCGAAAAACTGGCGCCGATTATGGCGAAAACGCGCATTTTACGCGCCTACTCCGGCGTGCGTCCTCTGGTAGCCAGCGACGACGATCCAAGTGGCCGTAACGTCAGTCGTGGGATTGTACTGTTCGATCACGCCCAGCGTGACGGACTGGACGGGTTTATCACCATTACTGGCGGCAAATTGATGACCTACCGCCTGATGGCAGAGTGGGCCACCGATGCCGTTTGCCGTAAGCTGGGCAATACCCAACCTTGCACAACGGCAGACACGGCGCTGCCTGGCTCACAAGAATCGACCGAGCATACGCTCAAACGCGTGATCTCGTTGCCCGCGCCACTGCGCGGCTCAGCGGTCTACCGTCACGGCGATCGCACCCCTGCGTGGCTTAGCGAAGGTCGTCAGCACCGCAGCCTGGTCTGTGAATGCGAAGCGGTCACTGCAGGTGAAGTGCAGTACGCCGTCGAGAATTTGACCGTCAACAGCCTGCTGGATTTGCGTCGCCGTACCCGTGTTGGAATGGGGACCTGCCAGGGCGAATTGTGTGCCTGCCGCGCCGCAGGTTTGCTGCAACGTTTTAATGTCACCACCGCCGCGCAATCTATCACCCAGCTTTCCGATTTCCTCAATGAACGCTGGAAAGGCGTGCAACCTATCGCCTGGGGAGATGCGCTGCGCGAAAGCGAATTCACACGCTGGGTCTATCAGGGATTGTGCGGTCTGGAAAAGGAGCACCAGGATGAAATTTGATACCGTCATTATCGGCGGCGGTCTGGCCGGACTACTGTGCGGCCTGCAACTGCAAAAAAGCGGTTTACGCTGCACGATTGTCACTCGCGGCCAAAGCGCCCTACATTTCTCCTCCGGCTCACTGGATTTGCTCAGCAACTTACCCGATGGCCAACCGGTGACGGATATAGAAGCAGGCCTGAATGCGCTGCGCACTCAGGCACCCGCGCACCCGTACAGCACCATCGGAACGCACAACGTCCTGGAGCTGGCCCAGCAGGCGCAAAATCTCCTGGAAGAATGCGGAACGCATTTGCAAGGCAAGGTACATCAGTCACATCAACGCATCACCCCGCTGGGAACGCTGCGCTCAACCTGGTTAAGTTCCCCGGAAGTTCCGGTCTGGCCGCTGTCCGCGCAGCGTATCTGCGTTGTAGGTATTAGCGGTTTACTGGATTTTCAGGCACATCTCGCCGCGGCGTCGCTGCGTCAACGCAATCTCAGCGTCGAGACGGCAGAAATCGATCTGCCTGAGCTGGATGTCCTGCGTGATAACCCGACCGAGTTTCGCGCCGTCAATATTGCGCGCCTGCTGGATAACGAAGATAAATGGTCGCTGCTCTATGACGCTTTATTGCCAGTAGCAAAAACCTGCGACATGATAATTATGCCGGCCTGCTTCGGTCTGGCGGATGAACAACTCTGGCAATGGCTTAACGAGCGTCTCCCCTGCTCGCTGACGCTGTTACCGACCCTACCGCCTTCGGTACTGGGTATGCGTTTGCATAACAAAATGCAGCGCCAGTTTGTGCGCCAGGGCGGCGTCTGGATGCCGGGTGATGAAGTGAAGAAAATCACCTGTCAGGATGGCGTAGTCAGCGAAATCTGGACCCGTAATCATGCCGATATTCCTTTGCGGCCACGTTTCGCCGTGCTCGCCAGCGGCAGCTTCTTCAGCAGCGGACTGGTCGCCACGCGTGAGGCCATCTACGAACCTATCCTGGGGCTGGATGTACAGCAAACCGCCACGCGCGCCGAGTGGTATGAGCGTGACGTCTTCGACCCACAACCGTGGCAGCAGTTTGGCGTTACGACCGATGCCGGGCTGCGCCCGTCGCTGGCGGGACAAACGATAGAGAACATGTATGCCATCGGTTCCGTTCTCGGCGGATTCGACCCTATCGCCCAGGGTTGCGGAGGCGGCGTGTGCGCTGTTAGCGCCTTACACGCCGCACATCATATTGCGAAACGTGCAGGAGGCCAGCAATGAGCGACACACGTTTTGAAAGTTGTATCAAATGCACGGTGTGCACCACGGCCTGCCCGGTAAGTCGCGTTAATCCGAACTACCCTGGTCCTAAACAGGCCGGACCGGACGGTGAGCGTCTGCGCCTGAAAGATGGCGCGTTATATGACGATGCGCTGAAATACTGCATCAACTGTAAGCGTTGCGAAGTGGCCTGTCCTTCAGATGTGAAGATTGGCGATATCATCCAACGCGCGCGCGCCAAATACGACACTACGCGTCCGTCGCTGCGTAACTTTGTCTTAAGCCATACCGATTTGATGGGTAGCGTGTCCACACCATTCGCCCCGATAGTGAATACCGCCACCTCACTCAAACCGGTGCGTCAGTTGCTGGATTACGCGCTAAAAATCGACCATCGCCGTACGCTGCCGAAGTACTCTTTCGGCACCTTCCGCCGCTGGTATCACAGCGTTGCCGCACAGCAAGCGCAATATCAGGATCAGGTTGCCTTTTTCCACGGCTGTTTTGTGAATTACAACCATCCGCAGCTCGGCAAAGATCTGATCAAAGTGTTGAATGCGATGGGAACCGGGGTGCAACTGCTGAGCAAAGAGAAATGCTGCGGCGTACCGCTGATTGCCAACGGCTTTACCGATAAAGCGCGTAAGCAGGCGGTGAGCAACGTGGCCTCGCTCAGAGAAGCAATTGACGGTAAAGGCATTCCGGTGATCGCCACCTCATCAACCTGCACCTTTGCGCTGCGTGATGAATATCCGGAAGTGCTGGACGTCGACAACTCAGGTCTACGCGAACACATTGAACTGGCAACCCGCTGGCTGTGGCGCAAGCTGGATGAAGGCAAAACGCTGCCGCTGAAAACGTTGCCGCTGAAAGTGGTCTACCACACGCCATGCCACATGGAGAAAATGGGCTGGACGCTCTACACGCTGGAACTGCTACGACAAATTCCAGGGCTGGAGCTAACGGTGCTGGACTCGCAATGCTGCGGGATTGCCGGGACATACGGCTTTAAAAAGGAAAACTACCCGACATCGCAGTCCATTGGCGCACCGCTGTTCCGCCAGATTGAAGACAGCGGCGCTGATATCGTCGTCACCGACTGCGAAACCTGTAAATGGCAGATTGAGATGTCTACCAGTAAGCGCTGCGAACACCCCATCACCCTGCTTGCCAAAGCGTTAGGTTAATTCTGTTGCCCGGTGGCGTTGGCTACCGGGCATTTTTGCGAATGCCGTTGCACATAACTGAATACGTTGCAACCGGACGTATTTATCTCTGACTCCTCCACGCAAAAAATCAATTCCTCAAATGCAGCCCGCGTCATTCGTAGGTATCGTCACACCATCTTCTCCCTCTGGTGACGGACTACCATGGCTAAATCAGCAACATCAACACCGCATGATGCTGTTTTTAAAAAGATAATTTCTTATCCTGAGATGGCTCGCGATTTTCTTGAAATTCACCTTCCCGTCGCATTACGCGAGATATGTGACCTGCAAACGCTGAAGCTGGAGCCTACCAGTTTTATCGAAAAGGATCTCCGTGCTTACTATTCCGACGTATTGTGGTCGTTAAAAACCCGCGAAGGTGAAGGCTACATCTACTGCGTTATCGAACATCAGAGTACAGCGGTACAACACATGGCATTTCGCCTGATGCGTTATGCCACTGCCGCCATGCAATATCACCTGGATGCCGGATACAGAACGCTACCTCTGGTTATCCCCATGCTTTTTTATCACGGGCAACAGAGCCCGTATCCGTGGTCGCTCAACTGGCTGGACGAATTTGATTACCCACAACTGGCGCGCAAGCTTTACTCAGAAGCATTTCCGCTAGTGGACATCACTGTGGTATCTGACGACGAGATTATGCAGCATCGGCGTATCGCTCTACTTGAACTGATGCAAAAACATATCCGCGATCGCGATTTGATGGGACTGGTGGACAGGCTGGTCGCGCTTTTAGTTACTCGTACCGTTAATGACAGCCAGTTGCAAACGCTGTTTAATTATCTGCTACAGCGCGGTGAGGCTTCTCATGTCAGCGAATTTATCCGTGAAATTGCCGGGCGCTCACCCCATAACAAGGAGAAATTGATGACGATCGCAGAGAAACTACGCCAGGAAGGCCATCACAATGGATTGCAGGAAGGCTGGCTAAAAGGAACACGAGAAGAAGCATTACGTATTGCCCGCATGATGCTGGAGCGAGGCATCGATCATGAGACAGTCCTGACCATTACCGGATTTTCTGCTGACGACGTGACAGAACATCACCATTAGGAGCTATTTCAGGCCCGATGGCACTACACCACCGGGCCCGATATTAATAACTGATTTTCAACTTTTGCGTACTCTGGCCTGATTTAAACATTGCCAGCCTGCGATCCAGCGCTTCGGTATAAAGCATGGTATCCACGCCTACCGCGACAAAATTTGCTCCCCATTGCAGACATTTCTGCGCCATTGCTGGGTCAACAGCGAGGAAACCGGCTGCTTTTCCGGCTGCGCGGATACGGCGAATGCTTTGCTCAATGATCCGCTGCACCTCCGGGTGTCCGGCATTATCCGGATAGCCCAACGACGCAGAAAGATCCGCCGGGCCAATAAAGACACCGTCAATACCGTCAACGTCCAGAATGGCATCCAGATTATCCAGTGCCGCTTTGCTTTCGACCTGTACCAGCAGGCAGAGTGATTCATTAGCCTGGGCCATATAATTGTCGATACGCCCCCAGCGCGCCGCCCGTGCCACGCTGGCGCCGACACCACGCTCGCCGAGCGGTGGATAACGAGTCGCGGAAACCACCTGAAGCGCCTGCTCTGCGCTGTCGACCATCGGGACAAGCAGCGTCTGCGCGCCGATATCCAGCACCTGCTTGATCAACGCTTTACTGCCTTCCACCGGGCGAACCACAGGCTGGCTGGCGTAAGGCGCAATCGCCTGCAACTGATGGTAAAGATCCTGCACCGTGTTCGGCGCGTGTTCTCCATCAATCAGCAGCCAGTCATAGCCCGACGTCGCGGCAATCTCCGCCATGTAGGAGGTGGTCGAACTGAGCCACAGGCCGACCTGGACTTCCCCTTTGCGTAATCCTTCTTTGAAGGGATTTGATAACAATGCGTTCATAACGATCCTTACAACGTAGATAAGATTAATGATGCGCAGCGCCTGCTTGTGAAACTGAACGGTTCACACTCAGCGTAAAGATGATTAGCGAGCCAATAATCGCGACGCCCGCGAGGACCAGCAGGCCCGCCGCATCGCTGGCAAACACCGTTTCGGCTTTGACGCGCAGAATGGGAGCAATAAAGCCGCCGACGGCACCAAACAGGTTGACGAAGCCGATCCCCGCCGCCAGAGCTGTCCCGGAAAGAAGTTGCGTTGGCATCGTCCAGAACACCGGCTGTACCGCAATGAAACCGACCGCCGCGACGCAGAGCGCCACAATCGCCAGTACCGGTGAAACCAGCCCGGAAAGGCCAATGCCGATTCCTGCCGACAGCAGCGTCAGCGCGGCAACATTACGCCGGTCGCCGGTGCGATCGGAGTAACGGGGAATAAGCCAGGTACCAAACAGCGCCGCCACCCACGGTATTGCCGCCACGACCGAAGCCGTAAAGCCCACTTTTGTCCCTAACAACGCAGCAACCTGAGTTGGCAGGAAGAAGATCAGGCCATACACCGCCACCTGGATCGTCAGATAGATAATCGCCAGTTGCCAGACACGGCCATTACGCAGCGCATCCGACAGGCGCGAAGTGACCTTTTTCTCCTCTTCACTTGTCAACTGGCTAATGAGCACCGCCTTTTCCTCCGCGCTCAGGAAACGCGCCTGCTGCGGGGTATCATCCAGCCAGAAGAAGGTGAAAATACCCGCGCCTACCGCCAGTAAACCTTCGATAACGAACATCCAGAACCACCCTGGATGCCCCATAAAGCCGTGCATCTCCAACAGCGCACCGGAAAGCGGCGATCCCAGGGTTAACGCCAGCGGCGCCCCCATGTAGAACAGCCCCATGATGCTGGCGCGGTTACGCTGGGGGAACCACTGGGACGTCAGGTAGATCATACCGGGGAAGAAGCCCGCCTCTGCCGCCCCCAGCAGAGTACGGATAATCAGAAATTTCGATTCAGTATCCGCCCATGCCATCGCCGCAGAGAGGAATCCCCACAGCAACGTGGTGGTACCAATCCAGGTTCTGGCACCAAATTTACGCATCAACAGGTTGGCAGGAACCCCCAGAAAGGCATAAACCACAAAGAAAATCCCCGCGCCCAACGCATAAGCTTCGTTGCTCAGACCGGTATCAATCTGATAGGTCTCTTTGGCAAAACCGATGTTCGAGCGGTCAAGAAACGCCAGCACATACAGCGCCAGCATAAAGGGAATCAAACGGGCGCGGTTTTTCTTCACTACACCATCAAGTAACGTGGTACTCATAGCAAGATCCTCAAAGAAATGAGGGCGTTGCCGTGGCATTGGCAACGCACTGGTCATTAGTGGCTATAAGGGCGCTTCAGATTGCAGTCGCGGTTAAGCTCGACGCCAAATCCTGGTTTGTCGAGCACCGACTTATGAATGCGGCCATTGACGGGTACCGGTTCGTCCAGAAGGATCGGATCAAACTGTGGACGCATCGTTGAACAATCCGGGCTGGTCATCAAAAACTCGCTGAACGGGGTATTGGTGAACGTGATCACCGCATGGTGCGAGTAAACCGAGGAACCATGTGGCACCACCAGCTGTCCGCGCGATTTAGCAATAGCGGCAATTTCCACCAGCGTGGTTAACCCACCGCACCAGCCCACATCAGGCTGCATGATATCGATGCCGGTTTCTGAGAGTGTGCGGAAGGACTGCAGCGTCCCGTGGTGTTCACCGCTGGTAACCATCATCCCCGCCGGAGCGTTACGTTTCAGCTCGCGATAACCTTCGTACTGCTGTGGCGGCAGACACTCTTCGATCCACTTCAGATTGGACGGTGCGCAGGCATGGGCCAGTTTGGTGGCATAGTTCACGTCCTGACTCATCCAGCAATCAAGCATCAACCAGAAATCCGGACCGCATTTCTCACGCATGTCGGCTACCATTGCCGCATCTTTGCGGATCCCTGCATCCCCGTCGTGCGGCCCCCAGTGGGTCGGCATTTTGCCGCCAATAAAGCCCATTTCTTTCGCCAGATCAGGGCGCGCACCGGTCGCGTAGAATTGAATTTCGTCGCGTACCGCGCCGCCCAGTAGCTTGTAAACCGGTAAACCCACCACCTTGCCAAACAGATCCCACAGCGCCAGATCCACGCACGAGATAGTGTTCATCACCAGACCGCCGGAGCCGGAGTAGTACATCGTTGCGCCCAGCATCTGGTCGTGAATGAGTTTGATATCACTGACGCATTTCCCTTCAATAAAACGATTGAGATGCTTTTCCACAATAAAGCACCCCATCTCCCCTGCTGTGGAAACAGCAAAACCGGTCTGTCCGTTTTCAGCTTCCACTTCAACAATCAGTGTTCCTAATACGTTGATGCCAAAGGACTGGCGCGATTGCTCATATTCACGATATTTGCTCATTGGCGTGGCGATATGATCGTCAATCCAGTGGTTAGCCCCCTGATCGTGATAATCGCCGCCGCCAGCGCCTTTATCCGCCGTAGCACCACCGGTAAACCAGGCACGAACGTGTTTAATTTTAGGTAGGGTCATGGTGTTCTCCTTTTTATGAAGCGAGTGAGTCGAAGGGACTTTTCCATCCCAACAGGCGTGAAATATCCCTGGCGCAAGCAATCGCTTTACCGGCCAGATAATCACGGTTCTCTTCGTTAATTTGCAGACGAGTGCCGACCACTGAAATCGCGGCGGTCAGTTCATTGTTAGCGTTAAAAACAGGCGCTGCGACGCAGCGAACATCGGGATAATCTTCGCCATTATCAAAGCTCCATCCACGCTGTCGAATACGCTCCAGCTCGTCATTCAACTGCTGTGGCCTGGTGATAGTGGTCGGCGTTGCCTGTTCCCATATCAGCTGTTCAATAATGGCTTTTCGTGCGGCTGCCGGTTGCCAGGCCAGCAGGCATTTGCCGATACCCGAGCGATAGAGCGAAAGACTTTTCCCTTCGTGGGAGCGCACGCTGATAGTGGATGACGATTCCACTTTCAGAATGTAATACGCGCTTTCGTGGTCGATGATCCCGAGATGGCAAAGTAACCCTGTCTCATCCATCAGTTGTGTCAGCCGGGGACGCGCCAGTTCACGTAAATCCATCTTGCTCAGCGCATGCCCGGACAACTCAACCAGCTTGGTCCACAGGCAGTAATTTTCCTGATGATCAATGCTAATAAAGCGCTGACGCTTCAGTTCGTTAAGTAACAGGTACGCGGTGCTTTTTGGAATACCCAGCGTCTCTATGATGGTGGCGGCGCTACATGGGCCGATACGCGCAATGAGATTGAGTATTTCGATCGCCCTGGTGAGCGCAGGAACTTTGCTTGATTCCAACATACTGGACTCCAGTCTGAGATACTGGAATCAGTGTGGTAGGTTAAGGGGGTTAAAATTGTGAAGCGCATCAAATCCTCTCGTTCTTCCAGCTGGCTGGAGAAAAAACGAGCATAATTGTGAACTAACGCACGGATTTTTTTACAGAGAGTACAACAGGTTGGACTGATAACGGGAAGGCCAGAATGCCTTCCCATAACAAGCGCGTGAGAGAGTGCAAGTCAGGAAGGCAGCGTCAGGGATTCAACCACTTCTATCCAACCGTGTTCGCTGGCAATATCCTGCCCGTTGAGCCAACGGCGCAGCATATTGAGCGCCATCATTGCGCACACTTCCTGACGCACCGACAAACTATAACGATTAGCGTTCAGCCGTACGCGTAAGGCATGCGTTCCATCAGGCGTTGCCAGCGCAAAGTTAATATGTTCGTTTTCGAAAGCCGATACCGCCAACGCCAGCCCGGCATAATGGTTGCCGCGTCGTTCGGTTATCCAGTGTGCCGTTTGCGCCAGCGTTTCTTCCTGGGGCGGAACCACTTCGCTCGCCAACAGCGGAGCATTCACGCGCGAAAGCTGCAGCGCCACCAGACCGCCGGTGAATTGTTCGCTTAGCGTCAGGCTGTATTGCCGTTCCTGCAACGTGCGGGCGATTTGCGCGGGTAAACCTTCCGTACCTTCGAAAATCATATTCTGCCCGGCAACCCGCTTAACTTCTGGCCACAGCGCCAGCATCGCTTCCCGTTGGGAATCCGGCCCGGTCAGCTTTAGTTCGATAATCGGCATTGACGAGCGGTAGCCCATTGTCACTCCCGGAGGCAATTGCAGCGGATCCAGGCTCTGCGCCAGCTCGCTTTCAGAACGACCAAAGGTGGTTAATCGCAGGCATAGCGGGGGTTGAGACAGCGAAAAACGCTCACGCAAACGCGGCAGGATCTCATGCTCAACCATAACTTTAAATTCTGATGGCACTCCTGGGGTAAAGAACATCAGGCAGCGGTTAAGCTTCAGGGCAAACCCACACGCGGTTCCTACCGGATTATTGATGAATTCCGCGCTGGCAGGTAGCTCAGCCTGTTTGCGGTTACTCGGTGCCATCACGCGTCCACGATCGCGGAAATAACGCGTCATCTCGTCGAGCCATGCTTCATGCAGCACCAGCCCTTCACCTTTTGCCGTGGCCGCCGCCAGCGCGCTCAAGTCATCGCTGGTTGGTCCCAGACCGCCGTTAACGATCAGTACATCGGCATGTTCGCTACGCTCACGCAAAACGGCGACCAAATCGTCAAGATTGTCACCTACCGTGTTGCGACGGGTTAGCGGTAACCCCTGATTAAAGAAAAAATCGGCCAGCCAGGCGGCATTCGTGTCGACGATTTGTCCGTGCAACACTTCATCCCCGGTGGATAGCATCTCCACGTTTAACATCGTGTTCTCCTGCTTTTATGATGAAAACACTATAACGCATGGAGGGGGGAAGGCGCGACTGAACGCCGCGCCGGAAAAATCAGAAACTCGCGTTAACCCCAACGTACGGGCCGTCAGCAATCGCGTTATCGCGGTTACCGTCTTTGCCTGCCAGGTTCAGGTAGCGATAACCGGCTTCAATGCTCAGCGGACGCATAATGGTCAGACGCGCACCTGCATTCGCTTCTTCATAGCTGTCGATACCGCTGGAAAGAGAATCGGGAGAGTAATAATACTCGCCAAACAGGCGGAGGCTGTCGCCAATCGGCCACTGCAAACCGCCACCGACCGCCGCCGCGTAACCCTCGTCACCATCATTCGGGTTAGTATAAATGCCTTTCCCACCGACCGTTGCCAGCAGCGGACCGAGAGGTATATTCAGACCCAGTCCCAGCCCGGCCGCATCGCCGTCGTCATCGTTATGCATCCAGTTACCGCTGACGGCCAAACCGGTGGTCTCAGTACCCATACCGAACCCCAGGTTGGTGTAGTCTTCGCCAGCCTGGCCGCTGATGCTAATCGCGCTCGCCGACGCGGAAACAAACAGCATTCCGGCAAAACCCAACATTAAACTTTTTTTCATTTTCTATCCTTTCCAGCAAGAATCAAAACATAACCCCAAAACCTGTGAATTGTACTGTTAGATCACGAGGAATCAATGCACTAAAAAAGCGATGCAATAACATATTGTAAGCAAATACTACTCACAAGATTTAGATAAGGTTAAATTCTTGTAGCAATTACGCCACTGATGGCAGCAGAACGCCATTTTCTACAAACATCCTGTTTTCCCTGCCAAAGCTGCGTTATTCGTCGATGAAGCGTTTTTTCTACCGCCAGCAAAAGGTAAGATGCGTGCACGATGGAATTTTCTATACCTCCCCCTACAAGGATTCGACTTATGCGCCAAAGAACAATTGTTTGCCCATTAATTCAAAACGATGGCTGTTATTTACTGTGCAAAATGGCTGACGACCGCGGTGTGTTCCCCGGTCAGTGGGCGCTTTCTGGCGGCGGCGTTGAACCGGGTGAACGTATTGAAGAAGCTTTGCGCCGTGAAGTAAGAGAAGAGCTGGGCGAACAACTGGTGTTATCAGACATTACGCCATGGACCTTCAGTGACGATGTTCGCACCAAAACGTACGCCGATGGCAGTCAGGAAGAGATTTATATGATTTATCTCATCTTCGATTGTGTGGCGGCTAATCGTGAAGTGAAGATTAATGAAGAATTCCAGGCATTCGCCTGGGTTAAAGCGGAAGATCTCGGCTCTTACGATTTAAATATCGCCACGCGTAAAACGTTAACCTTGAAAGGGTTACTGTAAGTTATCATTTTAATAGCGACATTGCGCTCATCAGTCTGCAGATAACAGCAATGTCGCCAAAACCACTCAAACCTACATGATCTTTTTTTCATTAAGATAAATTAAAAACACGCTATTCCTCTCTCTTTCCCAAACCTTAAACTCTTAAGGATAAATTAACCTTCCGTCATTACCCTTTGAAGCCTGATGAAATAATTAACGACGCCCCTGTTTATCACTAAAAATAAAACGTCGGTGGCGTTAAATGGCTTGAAGGAATAATGATGTCTGACTTTTTGCCTTTCTCTCGCCCGGCAATGGGGGCTGAAGAACTTGCTGCTGTGAAGACGGTTCTGGACTCTGGATGGATAACCACCGGCCCGAAAAATCAACAGCTGGAAGAAGCCTTCTGCCAGCTCACGGGAAATCAACACGCCGTCGCCGTCTGCTCCGCTACGGCAGGAATGCACATCACGCTGATGGCGCTGGACATCGGTGCAGGCGATGAGGTCATTACACCGTCAATGACGTGGGTTTCTACCCTCAACATGATTGTCCTGCTGGGTGCGACGCCAGTCATGATCGACGTTGACCGCGATACGCTCATGGTCACACCGGAGCAAATTGAGGCCGCCATCACCCCGCGAACCAAAGCCATTATTCCGGTACATTACGCAGGCGCCCCCGCCGACCTGGACGCGATTTATGCCATTGGCGAACGCTATGGCATTCCGATTATAGAAGATGCGGCCCACGCCGTAGGGACGTTGTATAAAGGTCGTAATGTCGGCGCGCGCGGCACGGCAATATTCTCGTTTCACGCCATCAAAAATATTACCTGCGCCGAAGGCGGGTTGATCGTTACCGACGACAGCCAGCTTGCCCAACGGCTTCGCAGCCTGAAGTTTCACGGTCTGGGCGTTGATGCCTTTGATCGACAAACCTATGGCCGGGCGCCGCAGGCCGAAGTGCTTGCGCCAGGGTACAAGTACAACCTCACGGATATCAATGCCGCCATTGCGTTGGTACAGCTAAATAAACTGGAACACCTGAACTCACGCCGGGCGCAAATTGCCCGCGAGTATCAACAGGCGCTGGCCGATACGCCATTTCAACCACTGAGTCTGCCCCAGTGGGCGCACGTTCACGCCTGGCACCTGTTCATCATTCGCGTTGACGAAGCCCGCTGCGGTCTGAGCAGAGATGCCTTAATGGAAGCGTTAAAGGCCAAAAATATCGGCACCGGTCTGCATTTTCGTGCGGCCCATACGCAAAAATATTACCGCGAACGCTTCACTACCCTTTCGCTCCCCAATACAGAATGGAATAGCGCGCGCATTTGCTCACTGCCGTTATTCCCCGACATGACCGCCGATGACACCCAGCGGGTAATTACGGCACTTCGCGAGATTGCAGGACAATAACCATGTTTGAAGCAGCACCGATCAAAAAAGTCTCTGTGGTCATTCCCGTTTTTAATGAACAGGAAAGCTTGCCAGAGTTAATCAGACGTACCAGCGCTGCCTGCGAAAAATTGGGCAAAGACTATGAAATTCTGCTAATTGATGACGGCAGCAGCGACCATTCCGCACAGCTGATGATGGACGCTTCCCAGGCACCGAACAGCCATATTGTTTCTATTTTATTGAATCGCAATTACGGGCAACACTCGGCGATTATGGCCGGTTTCAGTCATGTCACCGGCGATGTGATCATCACACTGGATGCCGATTTGCAAAACCCGCCGGAGGAGATCCCACGGCTGGTCGCCACCGCAGATGAAGGCTTCGATGTGGTCGGCACGGTACGTCAGAACCGTCAGGACAGCGTATTTCGTAAGACCGCATCGCGAATGATTAACCATCTGATTCAGCGCACCACCGGTAAAGCGATGGGCGACTACGGTTGCATGTTACGCGCTTATCGCCGCCACATCGTCGATGCCATGCTGCATTGCCAGGAGCGCAGCACCTTTATCCCGATTCTGGCCAACATTTTTGCCCGGCGCGCTACGGAAATCCCGGTACACCATGCAGAGCGAGAATTTGGTGACTCCAAATACAGCTTTATGCGTCTGATCAACCTGATGTATGACCTGGTGACCTGTCTGACCACAACGCCACTTCGTATGTTGAGCCTGTTGGGCAGCGTAATCGCCGCCACTGGCTTTACCTTGTCTATCCTGCTTGTGGTTCTGCGTCTGACGCTCGGTCCACAGTGGGCCGCGGAAGGGGTATTCATGCTGTTTGCCGTCCTGTTTACCTTTATCGGCGCACAGTTTATTGGCATGGGTTTACTCGGCGAATATATCGGTCGCATCTATAACGATGTCCGCGCCCGCCCCCGCTATTTTGTTCAACACGTTATCCGCCCACAAACCACACAGTCAACCGAGGAAAACCGCGCATGAAAGCCATCGTATTTGCCTATCACGATATGGGATGTCAGGGTGTCCAGGCTTTGTTGGATGCAGGTTATGAAATCGCTGCCATTTTCACGCACACCGATAATCCGGGCGAAAAAGCATTTTTTGGATCGGTTTCCCGCCTTGCCGCCAGCGCCGGAATTCCGGTTTACGCCCCGGACGAGGTCAATCATCCCTTGTGGATTGAACGCATTAGCCAACTGGCGCCGGATGTTATCTTCTCGTTCTACTATCGTCATTTACTGAGTGATGAGATCCTCAGTCTTGCGCCTGCCGGGGCTTTTAATCTGCACGGTTCGTTGCTGCCGAAATACCGTGGTCGCGCGCCGCTGAACTGGGTATTGGTCAATGGCGAAACCGAAACCGGCGTCACGCTTCACCGCATGGTCAAACGCGCGGATGCTGGCGCCATTATTGCCCAGCAGCACGTCGCTATTTCGCCGGATGACGTGGCGTTAACGCTGCACCATAAATTGTGCCAGGCTGCGCGTCACCTGCTGGAACAGGCACTGCCCGCGATTAAAACCGGGGATTATGCAGAACGCCCCCAACAGGAAGCAGATGCTACCTGTTTTGGTCGCCGTACACCGGAAGATAGCTTCCTCGACTGGAACACACCTGCCGCGGAGTTGCATAACCAGGTCCGCGCCGTCAGCGATCCGTGGCCGGGCGCATATAGCTATGTCGGCACACAAAAGTTCACCGTCTGGTCATCGCGCGTTTGCGTAAATAACTCAGCGGCCCAACCGGGTACCGTCATCTCCGTTTCTCCTTTGCTGATCGCCTGTGGCGATGGTGCCCTGGAAATTATTACCGGACAAGCTGGCGATGGTATTGCAATGCAAGGGTCGCAACTGGCGCAGGTTCTGGGCCTGGTTCCAGGCTCCCGCCTGAACAGTCAATCAGTTACCACCACTAAACGTCGTACACGCGTACTGATCCTCGGCGTCAATGGCTTCATTGGTAACCATCTGACCGAACGCCTGCTGCAAGAAGATCATTACGAAGTGTATGGGCTCGATATTGGCAGTGACGCCATTGGACGTTTTCTGCAGCATCCGCGATTCCACTTCGTCGAAGGCGACATCAGCATTCACTCCGAATGGATTGAATACCATGTTAAAAAATGCGACGTCGTGCTGCCGCTGGTGGCGATCGCAACGCCAATCGAATATACCCGCAACCCGCTGCGCGTATTTGAGCTCGATTTTGAAGAGAACCTGAAAATCATTCGCTACTGCGTGAAATACCGTAAGCGCATCATTTTCCCGTCAACGTCCGAAGTCTACGGCATGTGTACCGACAAAGTTTTCGATGAGGACAGCTCGAATCTGATCGTCGGTCCGGTGAATAAACCACGCTGGATCTACTCCGTTTCCAAGCAGTTGTTAGACCGCGTAATCTGGGCATACGGCGAAAAAGAGGGATTGCGTTTCACCCTGTTCCGGCCATTTAACTGGATGGGACCGCGTCTGGACAGCCTTAACGCCGCGCGTATCGGCAGCTCACGCGCCATTACCCAACTGATCCTCAATCTGGTGGAGGGTTCACCGATTAAGCTGATTGAAGGCGGCAAGCAAAAACGCTGCTTTACCGACATTCGGGATGGTATCGAAGCCCTGTACCGCATCATTGAAAACGAAGGCGGACGCTGCGACGGTGAGATTATCAACATCGGTAATCCGCAGAACGAAGCGAGTATTCAGGAACTGGCAGAAATGCTGCTTACCTGCTTTGAAAAACATCCATTGCGTAGCCACTTCCCGCCGTTTGCCGGTTTCCGTGACGTCGAAAGCAGCAGCTACTATGGTAAAGGTTATCAAGACGTTGAACATCGTAAGCCCAACATCCGCAATGCGAAACGCTGCCTGAACTGGGAGCCCACCATTGAGATGCAGGAAACGGTAGAAGAGACGCTGGACTTCTTCTTACGCAGTGTGAATATCACGGAACACACATCATGACCCAAGTCGGCTTGCGCATAGATGTCGATACTTTCAGGGGGACGCGCGAAGGCGTACCCCGCCTGCTGGAGACATTGAACCGACATAATGTGCGGGCAAGTTTTTTCTTTAGCGTTGGACCGGACAACATGGGACGCCACCTCTGGCGTCTTGTGAAACCACAATTTCTGTGGAAGATGCTGCGCTCAAACGCCGCATCACTTTACGGATGGGATATATTGCTGGCGGGAACCGCCTGGCCGGGAAAAGAGATCGGCCAGGCCAACGCGGCGATCATTGCGCAAACCGCCCTGATTCATGAAACCGGTTTGCATGCCTGGGATCACCATGCCTGGCAGGCGCGAAGCGGAAACTGGAATGATAAACAGCTGATTGATGATATTTCACGAGGCATCACGGCCCTTGAAACTCTTATCGGACAACCCGTCACCTGCTCTGCCGTTGCCGGATGGCGTGCCGACGATCGCGTCATCCACGCCAAAGAAACGTTCCATCTGCGTTATAACAGCGACTGTCGGGGAACGTCGTTATTCCGTCCGGTGCTGACGTCCGGGAAAACAGGTACGCCGCAAATTCCCGTCACGCTACCCACCTGGGATGAAGTGGTTGGTCAGGAAGTCCAGGCGGTGGACTTCAACGCTTACATTCTTTCCCACATCCAGATGAGCAGAGGAACACCGGTGTATACCATTCATGCGGAAGTTGAAGGCATCGCCTTTCAGCAGAATTTTGACGAGCTGCTTACTCGCGCCGCAGACATGGGGATAACATTTTGCCCGCTCGGCGACCTGTTACCGGACGATGTCAGTTCGCTGCCAACAGGGCAGATCGTGCGTGGCAAAATACCCGGCAGAGAGGGATGGGTCGGCCGCCAACAACCAGTGAGTGTGACAAGATGAAACATACTGTCCGCTACACCCTGGCATTTATCGCTTTTATTGCGCTGTATTTTATTCTCCCCATCAACAGTCGCCTGCTGTGGCAGCCTGATGAAACGCGCTATGCCGAAATCAGTCGGGAAATGCTGACCTCTGGCGACGGGATCGTTCCGCACTTTTTAGGGCTGCGATATTTTGAAAAACCGATTGCCGGATACTGGTTAAACAGCATCGGGCAATGGCTGTTTGGCACCAATAATTTCGGCGTCAGAGCAGGAGCCATCTTTGCCACTTTGCTGACGGCGCTAATGGTAGCCTGGCTTGCCATGCGGTTGTGGCGGGATAAGCGCACCGCTGTACTCTCTTCGGTTATCTTTTTAACGTTTTTTTCGGTTTACAGCATCGGCACCTACGCGGTACTAGATCCCATTATTGCGCTCTGGCTAATGGCGGGCATGTGCTGCTTTTGGGAGGGGATGCAAGCCACCAGCAGAACGCGCAAAATTACCGCCTTTCTGCTGTTAGGGTTAACCTGCGGCATGGGCGTGATGACCAAGGGTTTCCTGGCACTCGCCATTCCTGTGCTCAGCGTACTGCCGTGGGTTTTCGTACAAAAGCGCTGGAAAGATCTCATTATCTACGGTCTGCTGGCAGTAGTCGGTTGCATCGTGACTGTGCTGCCTTGGGGAATAGCGATTGCCCGGCGTGAACCGGATTTCTGGCATTACTTCTTCTGGGTCGAACATATTCAACGCTTCGCGCAGGAGGATGCCCAACATAAGGCCCCCGTCTGGTACTACATTCCGGTATTGGTGGCTGGCGCATTACCGTGGCTCGGGCTGCTCCCCGGCGCGCTGCGTACGGGCTGGCGTGAACGGGATGTTCCGCGCAGCGCACTGTACCTGCTGAGCTGGATTATCATGCCAATCCTGTTTTTCAGCATCGCGAAAGGAAAACTGCCGACCTATATTCTTTCCTGCTTCGCGCCGCTGGCAATATTGACGGCGCGGTTCGGCCTGCAGGCCGCGCAAAAAGGTGCAACCGCGCTGCGCGTGAATGGCTGGATCAACGTTCTGTTCGGTGTAACCGGCATTGTCGCCACGTTTATTGTTTCTACACTGGGTCCATTAAAGACGCCGGTCTGGTCACATATCGAAACGTATAAAGTGTTTTGTGCGTGGGGCATTTTTATCATCTGGACGCTCTTTGGCTGGTATACGCTAAATAACCGCGAGAAGAACTGGACGTTCGCAGCGCTGTGTCCATTAGGCCTGGCACTGTTGTTTGGCTTCTCCATTCCTGACCGGGTGATGGAATCTAAACAGCCACAATTTTTTGTCGAGATGACCAAAGAGTCGCTGGAGTCGAGCCGTTATATTCTCACCGACAGCGTTGGCGTCGCCGCGGGGCTGGCCTGGAGCCTGAAGCGTGACGACATCATAATGTACGGACAAACGGGCGAGTTAAAATATGGCCTTAACTACCCGGATGCCCAGGGGCGTTTTGTCGGGCGGGGAAACTTTGCCGAGTGGTTAGCGCAACATCGTCAGCAAGGAAACATTACGCTCGTGCTTTCAGTCGATAAGGATGAAGATATTAATCGACTTGCTATCCCTCCCGCTGACTATATCGATAATCAGGGGCGTCTGGTCCTGATTCAGTATCGGCCGAAATGATCTGGATAGCCTTAGTTCTCGCCAGCCTGCTCAGCGTCTGTGGTCAGTTATGTCAGAAGCAGGCGTCGCGACCCGTTCCCGTTCGAGCGCGAAAACGCCATATTACGCTATGGATTGGGCTTGCTCTGGCAAGTCTCGGTCTGGCCATGCTGCTATGGCTGGCGGTGCTGCAGAACATTCCGGTCGGCATCGCCTACCCCATGCTGAGTCTTAATTTTGTATGGGTGACTCTGGCTGCCTGGAAAATCTGGCGCGAACCCGTCACCCCGCGCCACTGGCTGGGTGTGGGGTTAATCATCACCGGCATCTTTATTCTTGGGAGTGCGGTGTAATGGGCATCTTTTGGGGATTATGCAGCGTTATTATCACTTCAGCCGCCCAGTTGAGTCTCGGCTTTGCGATGGATAATCTGCCGCCAATGCTGCAGCCGCAGCAATTCATTTCTGCCGTATTCTCTCTTAGCGTTGGCGCATTTGCTCTGTATGCCGGACTGGCAGGATATTTACTGTCGGTGATTTGCTGGCATAAAGCGCTGCACCAGCTCGCACTGAGCAAAGCGTATGCCCTGCTCAGCCTGAGCTATGTACTGGTGTGGGTTGCATCAATGATCCTGCCCGGCTGGCAGGGAATATTTTCAGCGAAAGCGCTCGCCGGAGTGCTGTGCATCATGGCAGGGCTACTGACGATTTTTTTACCTTCACACCAGCGCCAACCCTGAGATTATTTATCTTCAGACAGTCGTAACAGGCGTTCCCATTCGTCGCACATGTACTGTCTGGCATCAATTATTTTGATTAACCGTGAGGTATCGCGATTAATGCAATACAGTGCATCTTTCAGCGGTGAAAGGAGGTCTCCGGGCTTAACCCACTCGGAAGATTGAGCCTCAGCCAGCATCTTTAGCGAACCGCCGCCATCACAAAGTACGATATAGAGCCTGCCTGCTTTTTTGTGACAGCAAGACTTCTTCACATGCCATTCCATAGCGCACCTTTTGTTAAAAAATTTCACAACAGGTTACACTTAAGCAGATAAACAAAATGACAATAGCGACGCAATGGCGAAAGTGAGAAATGTAATTACTGTTTGCTTAATTTTAACAATGAAGCACTTACCCAATCTGACAGCGCACGACGAGAGATTTTAATCCCTCCGGATTTTAGTTCGGGTGGCAATGTCAGCCAGCATACCGGTTGCTGAAAGCGGGCCAGCTTATCTTTCACCCACTCTGCCAGATTTGTGTCACCCGCATTGGTGTCATACTCAACAACCGCCACCGGGCGATGACCAAACTCTTTGTCTTCTATCGGCACAATGAAGGCTTGCAGAACATGCGGATGTGCAGCAATCACGCGTTCCACCTCTTCCGGCTGTATGCCTTCCCCGCCGCTAAAGAACAGATTGTCCATCCGACCGACAATGGTTAACTTGCCGTCCTTCAACACCCCGCGATCGCGGGTGGCAAACCAGCCTTCCGCGTTTACTAAAGGAATCAGCTGCCCGTTACGCCAGTAACCTTGCGCCATGCTGGCGGCACGCAGCCAGACTTCACCATCAACGATTCTGACTTCTCTGCCTGCCAGGGGTAACCCTACATCCGCCAGGCCATCCGCCTCTTTCGCACAGACTGTAGAAGCAAACTCCGTTAAACCGTAACCGCACCAGCAGCGAATCCTTTGCTCGCGCGCCTGTTCCGTCAATTCAACAGGAATTGCCGCGCCCCCCAGGAGCACGGCTTTGAGCGTTACCGCCGTTTTGTTGACCAGCAGGCGCCACAGCTGCGTGGGCACCAGCGAAGCATGAGTGCATCCAGCCAGCATTTGCTCCAACGGCTGCTTGTCGCGCACGGTCATTCGTGCCCCGGCAAACAACCAACGCCACAAAATACCCTGGCCGGAAACATGAAACAGCGGCAGCGAGAGCAGCCAGTCATCTTCAGCGTCAAACGGCATTAATGACAGCACGCCCTGCGCGCTTGCCAGATGAGCCTGACAGGTATGCACCGCTGCCTTTGGCAATCCGGTAGAACCTGAGGTTAACGTCATCGTACTCAAACGCTGGGGTAACCACGCGACGGCATGCTTGCCTGGCACTGCCTGCATCTGCAAAGGATGGAGTCCCGTGAGAACATTAGCGGTCTCCAGATCCATCGCAAAACGCAGCGTTAAGTCCGGGACCAGCGCGTCAAGCAGCGATTGAGGCAGCTGTGGGTTCACAGGTAAAACCCGCGCCCCACATTGCAGCAATGCCAGCCAGGCCAGCAAAGCACGCGGATGATTCCAGGCGCGAAGCAGGACGCCATCGCCCTCTTCCACACCCTGAGCGGCAAAACCGCTGGCCAGATGGTCAACGCGCGTGCAGAGCTCGCTCCAGCTTAATACTTCATCGTTGAGGCGTAGAGCAGGCACCTCTGCACGAACCTGTCGCCAGTGACGCCACGGCCAGTCATCGGGTTGTACCAGGCCCGATATGCTTACGCTATCGGGCATTTCCCGCTGGGTCATAGCAGGCGTTCCAGCGCATCAACATCGATACACGGCAATGCGCTACCCGGCCAGGTGCGTACCTGCTGGCACTGCATCAGGCTCAGGGTATCCAGCCCCGGAATGGTCTGCGGCGTCAGCCAGGCGGCAATTCGCGCCAGTTGGGTTAAGCCCAGGCTCGACTCGATCGACGAACTAATAACAGCGGTGAGACCAAGCGCATGCGCCGCTGCCACCTGTTCGCGCACTTTATCGAGACTGCCCGTCAGCGTAGGTTTGATAACCACTGCCTTGACGCCCTCTTCGGCTTCGAAGATGAAATCCGCTTCACGCAGGCTTTCATCCCAGGCAATGGCAATGCCGGTTTCACGCGCAAAAGCACGAGAGTCATCGCGGGTTTTGCATGGCTCTTCGAGAAAAGCGATGCGCCCGCGGTACTCTGGATTAACGTACTTCGCGAACTGCTGGGCTTTCAACGGCGTCCAGGCTCGGTTGGCGTCAAGTCGCAAATGCAGCTCCGGGATAGCCTCAAGCAGCAGGTTGGCGACCATACCGTCGCGAACCGCTTCATACAGTCCGACCTTGATCTTCGCTACTTTTTCACCCGGCATGTCCGCCAGTTGCAGTACCAGATCATCAGGATCGCCCGTACACAGCGGCGCTGCACGGTAGTCTGCGTCCTCTGGCAATACGCCAGCCAGTTCGGCCAGCGCACAGCTTGCGCCAAAGGCGACCGAAGGCAGCTGCGGTAAGGAAGAATCCCCCTGTAGCCAGCCGTTGACCCAGGCCAGCAGCTCGGTTTGCGCCTCTTCCCAGCTCTCCTGACTGAAGCCCGGCAGCGGGGAGATCTCTCCCCACCCTTCGCGCTCGCCGTCACAAAGGCGAACGTACAGCCCATCACGCGTTTTTAACCGCCTGTCGCGCAGAATCACCCCCGCGTCCATGGGGATCTGCCAGCGGTATACCTGCGCGCTACGCATTACGGATTCCGTTTAAATTTGCTGAAATCCGGCTGACGTTTCTGGTTAAAGGCGTTACGGCCTTCCTGACCTTCTTCCGTCATGTAGAACAGCATGGTGGCGTTACCCGCCAGTTCTTGCAGACCAGCCTGACCATCGCAGTCGGCGTTCAGTGCAGCTTTCAGGCAGCGCAACGCCATCGGGCTGTTTTGCAGCATTTCACGACACCAGCGTACGGTCTCTTTTTCCAGATCGGCCAGCGGAACCACGGTGTTTACCAGGCCCATATCCAGCGCTTGCTTCGCATCGTACTGACGGCACAGGAACCAGATTTCACGCGCTTTTTTCTGACCGACAATACGCGCCATGTAAGAGGCACCCCAACCGCCATCGAAGGAACCAACTTTCGGACCGGTCTGGCCGAAGATGGCGTTTTCAGCCGCAATGGTCAGGTCACACATCATGTGCAGCACATGGCCGCCGCCGATGGAAAAGCCTGCAACCATCGCCACTACCGGCTTCGGACAGGTACGAATCTGGCGCTGGAAGTCCAGTACGTTCAGGTGATGCACACCGGAATCATCCTGGTATCCGCCGTAGTCACCGCGCACTTTCTGATCGCCACCTGCGCAGAACGCTTTGTCGCCAGCACCGGTCAGAATAATCACGCCAATGTTGTCATCGTAGCGAGCATCCGCCAGCGCCTGGATCATCTCTTTCACGGTGACCGGACGGAAGGCATTGCGTACCTGCGGACGATTAATGGTGATTTTTGCGATACCGTCGGTGGATTTCTCGTAGAGAATGTCGGTGTAGCCTTCAGAGCAATCGTGCCATTCTACCGGTGCGTAAAGCATTGTTTCATCAGGATAGATCATAAAATGTCCTATAGTCAGCGATGCAGAATCTGAGCCAGACAGTCCACTACGCCAGCGGGATTGTCCCGATGCGCGTTGTGTCCGGCATTACGAATCACATGGCTTGGTACGGATATTTCCGCCGCCAGAGCGCGGAATTTATCGTCACGTTCACCACATAAATAATAAAACGGAAATGTGCGCGTAGTGAGTTGCGCACGTAAATCAGGTTGTACGGCTAGCGAGGTGGCATCCAGCATCGCTGCCAGCGTATGCCCGTTATTCTGGCTACGCAGTGCGACCAGCGCTTCCCTTTGCGCCGCATTCAGCGAGGAAAAAACCGGCTGTTGATACCAGTCAATAAACACCTCGCACAACGGCTCAGCGCGAAAACGCGCAGCCCAGCGACCATCAGAGAGACGACGCTGAACGCGCGCCTCCTCACTTTGCAAGCCTGGATGTCCACCTTCAACCACCAGACCGCACAGTCCTGGCATCTCCTGACAAGCCGCCATCATCGCGACTCTGCCGCCAAGAGAGTAGCCTACTAGCCAGTATTTAAGTATGTTGTAACTAAGCAACGTGTTACGCAGCAAAGCGCTTACGTCGTCGAATCCGCTCACGCTGATGTCAGCGGAGCCACCATGTCCCGGCAGGTCGATATACAGCCGCGAATAATTCTTAAACGCTTCGCCAACCGTCTGCCATTCCCGACAATCACCGGAAAAACCGTGCAGGAAAACCAGCCAGGGAAATCCCGTCTGGCCCACTTTCGCCTGCGCGTGCAGGATCATAGATGGCTTACCTGCGCCAGCAGTTGCTGCAGGGTTTGCGCCCCATCAGTTTCGTTTACCACCAGCTCAATCACCGTTGCCGCCGGAGTACGCCAGGCGTTAGTCAGCGCGCTCTCCAGTTGCTCCCAGTTTTCCGGGCGCTGGTATTTAAGGTTAAACATGGCGGCAGCATGCTCAAAATGCACGTTCTGCGGCATCAGGTAGAACCGTTCGCGTTCGCTTGCTGGCGTCGGCAACAGGGAAAAAATTTGCCCGCCGTTATTATTGACCACTATCAGGACAAACGGCGCGGAAACCTGGCGCAATAACGCCAGCGCATTGAGGTCATACAGCGCAGATAAATCGCCGACGATAGCCAGCGTCGATTTCGCGCTGGCGCGCTGTACGCCTGCTGCCGTTGACAGCAGGCCGTCAATGCCGCTCGCGCCACGGTTGCTATAGACCGGGTAACCCGCCGGAAGCTGCGACAGCGCATCAATCAGGCGCACCACCAGACTGTTGCCCACGAACAGTTGCCCCTGCTCCGGCAAGTATTCGCGGATACGGTGGGCTAATTGCGCTTCACCAAACGCGTCGCGACGGGCTTCTACCGCCTGCCAGGCCAGTTGCGCCAGGCGTGGGATCTCCACGCACCAGGGCTGACGTTTCTCCGCCGGATGCAACTCCAGCCAGTCGCTAACCGTCGCTACCAGTCTGCGCCCACGATGGTGAGCCGGATCGAGGCGGCCTTCGATATTATCGACAATCCAGTATTCCTGCGGATCGCAGCTGGCCTGCCATTGCAGGAGCCGTTTTCCGGTCAGGCTACTGCCAAGCTGCACCACAATCTGCGCCTGCTGTAATTCAGTGACCGCTTTCGCATTCCCCAGCCACAGGTCGGCGCACGGCAAAGGTTGTCCGGTTTGCGACAGAACATCGCCAATCAGCGGCCAGCCTAGCATCTGCGCCCACTGCGCAACCTTTTTGCCCTCTTCCGCGCTCATGCGGCCTGCAACAACAACGCCGCGTTTTTGTCGCCAGAAAAACCAGTCACGCTGTTTGTCGCTTTCCAGTCGACGCGCTTCACGCAGCCAGGGTTTATCATCCTGCCACCAGTCGCCAAGGCGCTGCTGCCAGTCAATCCCCGTTTCGTCCATGTCGCCATACAGCGGTTCCGCAAATGGGCAATTGATATGAACCGCCCCGCTATGCAGCGCAGCTAAGGCGTTATCAATGGTGGATACCAGCCAACTAGCCGGAATGTTCTGGGTCGGGCGCGGTAAAGAGAGCGTTTGCGATGGATGCGAGGCAAACATTCCGGCCTGACGAATCGCCTGGTTAGCGCCGCAGTCGATAAGCTCAGGAGGTCTGTCAGCCGTGAGTAGAATCAGCTTTTCACCGGTCAGGCCCGCTTCAATCAACGCGGGATACAAATTTGCCACCGCCGTACCGGACGTCACAATCACAGCGACAGGCTGCCGGCTGACTTTTGCCAGACCTAAGGCCAGATGCCCAAGGCCACGCTCATCAAAATGAGTATGGTGAATAAAAGCGGGGTTTTCCGCAGCCGCCAGAGTCAACGGTGTAGAACGAGAGCCAGGGGCAATGCAGACATGCCTGACGCCGTGGCGAGTGAGTGCTTCCAGAATGACCGCCGCCCAGCGTCGGTTAAATGCGCTTACTGACATGAGATTGTCCGGTATCAATATTGCGACACAGTATAAAGAATCGAATAAATGGATTTTTGATATGAGTCGGTAATATACAACTCATTACCCTTCCATCTGTAATAAAGTGCGCAGTCCTGCCGCTTTATTGTCTATTTCTTGCCATTCCTGTTCAGGATCTGAACCACGCACGATCCCTGCCCCGGCATACAGGCGTATCACATTTTCACTAATTTTCGCCGACCGTAATGACACGCAAAACTCGCTTTGGCGCAGAGAAAGGTAACCCGCAGAACCGGCATACCACTCGCGTTCAAACGGTTCATTTTGTTGGATAAATTCACGCGCCAGCTCACGCGGAATACCTGCGACTGCCGCCGTGGGCTGGAGCTGCATCAGACAAAGCGTATCATCAGCCTGATTCAGTTCCGTCCAGATACAGCGGCGCAGGTGCTGCACTTTGCGCAGTCTAAGCACCTGTGGCGGCAGCACATCAAGAGTTTGCGTACAGCCTTGCAGACGCTGGCAAATATCTTCGACCACCAGCATATTCTCGCGCTGGTTTTTATCATCTTTCATTAGCCATTCCCCCAACTGCCAGGCCCGATGATCCTCAGGGTGGTTGGCAACGGTTCCCGCCAGCGCCTCGGTGCGCAGCGCCGTGTCACGCCGCCGATACAGACGTTCAGGGGAAGAACCAAGAAACGCACACTTTGCGGAGAACGCCATAAAGAAATGGTAGCAGTTCAGGTTTAGACGACGACTGGAAGCCATCACGACCGCGGCGTTAACCGACTGAGAAAACTGTAAATCGGTCGCCCGCGCCAGCACGACCTTATCGAGCTGTTCCCTATTGATCGTTTGCGTGGCGAGCTTTATCAGGTCTATCCAGCCAGTTTTATCCGGCCAGTTCTGTTCTCCCGTCAAACGCAGACGCAATGCGGGCAGCGGCTTTACGTTGGCGAGCGATGAGATAAACGCCACCGCCTGCGCGGCGTCTTCACGCAGCGACACGTCGCTAAAAAGATGTAAGCGTAAGCTCGCCCCCCCCGCGCAACGTCGCCACTCCAGCCGTGGCAATAACAAATGGCCGCGCTGAGGCTCAAAGGCATTCAGGCCCCAGATACGCAGGTCAGGATTATCATTATGCTGATGTAAAAAATGCTGGGCTAATTCGAGCGAGGAAAATGTAGCAACAGCGCCCAATACGGCGGCTTCTTCATCGCCATTACGCTGTTGCCAGTAAAACTGGGGCCAGACAGGTTGACTGGCCAGCCATCCTAAAGCGTCAAACGCATCATTCAGTGGGAAAGGGATATCGTAAATACGAATTCCAGGTGCTGCTGGTATCTCTTGCGACAAATGACGCATCAGACTTTCCAGCGCAGTAGTGATTGAATGCACGCGGACCTCTCCCTGTTAAAAACCTCACATTATACGGGGTACTGAGCAGAAAAAGCAGTACCCCCAGTTAGGGAGTACGTACAAATGCGCTGACGGAATGGAATTTATCGCCGTGCTAACAATAATCCCATCACTAAACCGACCGTGGCGCCAACGCCGATTCCGCGCCAGGGTTTTTCATGCACATAATCATCCGCCCGGCAAACGGCTTTCTTCGCGCGGTAATAGTAGCTGTCAGAGGCGTGGCTGACGCGATTTCTCACCTCCTCTAACGCCCGCTCTGCCCGCGCTTTTAACTCAAGGTATTTTTGATCGGCTGGATCGCCGGAAGAACGCAGCACCTCCTCCAGCGTTTCACTCAATAATTCCAGATCGTCATCGATACGTGATTCATAAGAATGAAAAGACATTTTATTCTCCCTTTCTATTGACGTACCCGCTAACTATAGACAATCAGGCGTGTTTGCGCCTGTTTACGCCTGATGTGCTTCCCGCGCCATTCCGACGTGTGGAATACCGTCTTCGTCATAGATATCCGTGACCGGCACAAAGCCAAAGCGCGCATAGAATGACTGCAAATGTGCCTGCGCCCCCAGATACAGCGCCTTGTGCGGCCAATGCTGCGTACAGGAGGCCAGCGTCTGAGTCATTAGCTGTTGCCCCAATTTTTCACCCCGCAGCGCTTCGCTTACGATCACCCGCCCAATGACGACCGGCTCAAGCTCATCATCGCTTTTCAGAATCCTCGCATACGCCACCAGTTCATCGTTATGCCAACCCAGAATGTGCCGATTTTCACCACTCAGGTCATCACCATCCACATCCTGATACGGACACCGTTGCTCAACAACAAATACCGCACAGCGAAGCTCAAGAATGGCGTACAGCTGCTGTGTATTGAGCTTTGCATGGTGGAGATCTTGCCAGTGAATCATAGTCTGCCCCTTTGTTGTGATAACCTGAACACCCTGCCTTATTGATGGCGAAAAGTGTAACGCGAAGATGGAATTACTATTTTTAGGCACGTCTGCGGGAGTCCCCACGCGCTCACGCAATGTAACGGCAATTTTACTGAATCTGCAACACCCGACTCAGGCGGGGCTGTGGCTTTTCGATTGTGGTGAAGGAACGCAGCATCAGATGCTGACCACGCCATTTAACCCAGGAAAACTCGAACGTATTTTTATCAGCCATCTACACGGCGATCACCTGTTTGGTTTACCGGGGCTGCTGTGCAGTCGCTCAATGGCCGGGAACGTCCAGCCACTGACGCTTTACGGACCAAAGGGATTGCGAGAGTTTACCGAAACGGCTTTGCGTTTGAGCGGCTCCTGGACCGATTATCCGCTGGATATTGTCGAAATCACCGCGGGTGAAATTGTTGATGACGGCCTGCGTAAAGTAACGGCGTACCCGCTGGAGCATCCGCTGGAGTGCTACGGTTTTCGTGTTGAAGAACACGACAAACCGGGGGCACTTGACGCCAGCGCCTTGAAGGCGGCTGGTGTTAAAGCGGGCCCGTGGTTCCAGGATTTGAAAGCCGGGAAAACCATCGTGCTGGAGGATGGTCGAGCGATTAACGGTGCCGATTTTCTCGGCCCTGCCACCAGAGGAAAATCTGTGGCTATTTTCGGCGACACAGGACCTTGCGCGTCCGCCATTGAACTGGCACGCGGTGTGGATGTGATGGTACATGAAACCACACTGGACTCCTCAATGGAGGAAAAAGCCAACAGCCGCGGTCACAGCTCGACCCGACAAGCCGCCCAGCTGGCGCTTGAGGCCGGAGTGAGACGCCTGATCATGACCCACGTTAGCTCACGCTACGATGAAAAAGGCTGTCAGCGGTTACTCGAAGAGTGCAAAGCGATATTTCCAGACACTGAACTGGCTCACGATTTCGCCATTTTCACCGTTTAATGCTCCATTTTTCCGCCTCAGTGCCGATAACAGTGGAAAGGCTGGCTTTCACACTGAGGACAGGATGAACAATTTCCAGAAAGATATTGATGACAGGACAAACCTAACCCTGTCTAACCGTTTTGAACTGCTGCTGTTTCGCCTTGGCAAATCCGTCGAGGAGCAGAAATCAGAACTGTTTGGCATCAACGTATTCAAACTGCGTGAAATCGTACCGATGCCGACCTTTACGCGTCCCGCAGGTATGAAAGCCCCGTTGCTGGGTATGGTTAACATTCGCGATCAGGTGATCCCGGTGATTGATCTGCCTGCCGTCGCGGGCTGTAAGCCAGAGACCGGACTCAACATCCTGTTGATCACGGAATATGCCCGCAGCGTTCAGGCGTTTGCGGTGGAGTCGGTAGAAAACATTATGCGTCTGGACTGGCAACAGGTGCATACCGCCGAAAAAGCCGTCAATGGTCGCTACATTACCAGTATCGCCTGTCTGGACGACAACAAAGAGACTAACAATCTGGCGCTGGTGCTCGATGTCGAACAGATCCTGTACGATATTGTACCGTCGAACCACGACCTGCGCGCAACAGAGCTGAAAACCAATAAGTTCAACATTACGCCGGGTGCGGTGGCGATTGTGGCTGATGATTCCAAAGTGGCTCGCGCGATGCTGGAAAAAGGGCTTAACGCCATGGAGATCCCACACTTAATGCATGTGACGGGCCAGGATGCGTGGGAAAAGATACAACAGCTATCTGAAGAAGCAGAAGCGGAAGGTAAACCAATCAGCGAGAAGATTGCGCTGGTGCTCACCGATCTGGAAATGCCGGAGATGGACGGTTTTACGCTTACCCGTAAGATAAAAACCGACGAACGCCTGAAGAAGATCCCGGTCGTTATCCACTCCTCACTTTCCGGTAGCGCCAATGAAGATCACGTACGCCGAGTGAAAGCAGATGGTTACGTGGCCAAATTCGAAGTCAATGAGCTGTCTTCAGTAATTCAGGAAGTGATGGATCGCACAGCGAAAGGCATCAGCGGCCCGCTGGTGAGCCGTCAACTTTCGGCCTGACACCCCAGCAACTTGAAGTATGACGAGTATAGACAGGTAAAAAAAAGAGTCTGGACATTGTCCAGACTCTTTTTCGATCACAGCATGATGAATTACATCAGCGGAGCCGCTAACTGCACGATGCTGATCAACGGTTGCGGGTAGATACCCAGCACCAGTACCAGCAGGGCAGAAATCAGCACCACAATACCGCCCGCGCTGTACTGCCAGTTGGACGGCGCATCGCGATTCAGCTGCTGCGGTGCGCTCAGGTACAGGCTCACGGCAACGCGCAGGTAGTAGTACAAACCAATCGCGGAACCCACCACCACGGCGGCAACCAACCACCACAGATTAGCCTGCACACCCACCGCCAGTACGTAGAACTTACCGATAAAGCCCAGCGTCATCGGAATACCCGCCAGAGACAGCATCATCACCGTCATCACAGCCGCGAGGATCGGACGATGCCAGAACAGACCACGGTAGGAGAACAGAGAGTCTGCATCCGGACCGCGGTACGGGCTGGACATCAGGCTGACCACACCGAAAGCACCGAGGCTGCTGAACAGATAACCGGCCAGGTAAACGCCAACCGCTTCCATCGACATCTCGCCGCTCTGCAGGGCAATCAGCGCCACCAGCAGGTAACCGAGGTGAGAGATAGAAGAGTAACCAAGCAGACGTTTGATGTTGGTCTGGCTCAGCGCCATCAGGTTACCGAAGATAATGGAAGCAAAGGCAATCACACCCAGCACGATCCGTACCGCTTCGCTATCACCTACCGGTGCGTACAAGAACAGACGCATCACCACGCCGAAGATAGCGATTTTGCTCGCCGTCGCCAGGAAGGTGGAAACCGGAGCCGGAGCGCCCTGGTATACGTCTGGCGTCCACAGGTGGAATGGAACCAGTGAGAGTTTAAAGCCGAGGCCAACAATCATCAGACCGAAGCCCGCCAGCAGCAGCGGTTCTTGCAGCATACCGTCGCCGAGGCTCTTACCGAGCGCGACAAACGACAGGTTGCCAGACTGCGCGTACACCAGCGCCATACCAAACAGCAGGAAGGAAGACGCTGCGGCAGACAGAATGGTGTATTTGATACTGGCTTCCAGCGAACGCTTCTGACGGAACGCATAGCCAACCAGACCAAACAGCGGCAGAGAGATAAGCTCAATACCAAGGAACAGCGCCGCCAGATGGTTAGCGTTAGCCAGCAGAATACCGCCGAGCGCGGCAATCAGCACCAGCAGATAGAACTCTTCCCGGTTGTCGTCGTAGCCTTCCAGCCACGGGTAAGCGAAGGTACAGGTGGCAAGACTCGCCAGCAGCACCAGCCCGGTGTAGAGCATGGCGAAACCGTCAACCCGCATCAGCGGGGTGACGTCCATAGCGCCCGCCTGGCCAACAAACCAGAGCGAAACCAGTGCGGCGTTAAGCCCAATGACCGACAGCGTGGCATTGAGGAAGTGATTGCGTCGCCACGCAATGGAGAGCATCACAACCACCACCGTCAAGCCGACGATCAGCAGCGGTAGCAGCGCAATCAGGTGTTGTGGAGTTATTGTCATGGCGATTTACGGCCTTGTAGTAGTAACGGAATTAACAAACCACTGCTGGATGTTGCTCATCGCAGAATGCGAGGTATCCAGAATCGGCTGCGGATAGAAGCCAAGCAGTACCAGAAGCACGACCAGCAACAGGATGATAAACAGCTCACGCAGCGACATCCCTGGCAGTTCAACACTGGCAATCTGGCTCTTCGCCTTACCAAAGTAAGCGCGATGCAGCATCGCCAGCGAGTAAACAGAAGCAAACACCAGACCAAATGTCGAGATCACGGTAATAACCGGAACCACCTGGTAGCTGCCGAACAGAATCATAAATTCGCCAACGAAGTTACCTGTACCCGGCATACCCAGCGTACACACTGCAAAGAACATTGACAGCGCAGGCAACCATTTCATTTTGCCCCACAGGCCGCCCATCATACGCATATCACGCGTGTGCAGACGTTCGTACAGCTGACCACACAGGATGAACAGACCGGCTGCGGACAGGCCGTGCGCGATCATCTGAATCACCGCACCCTGGTATGCCAGCTGGCTGCCGGTGTAGATAGCAATCAGAACGAAGCCCATGTGGGATACGGAGGTGTAAGCAATCAGACGTTTGATGTCGTACTGATTAAAGGCCATCCACGCGCCGTAGAAGATGCCGATGACGCCAAGCCACATTGCGATAGGTGCAAACTCCGCTGACGCATTCGGGAACAGCGGCAGGGAGAAGCGCAGCAGACCGTAGGCTGCGGTTTTCAGCAAGATACCTGCCAGGTCAACGGAACCTGCGGTCGGTGCCTGGGAGTGAGCATCCGGCAACCAGCCGTGCAGCGGAACCACCGGCATTTTCACCGCGAAAGCGATGAAGAAGCCCAACATCAGCAGGTATTCCACGCCGTGGGACATCGGAGTATTCAGCAATTCTTCATAGTTGAAAGTCCACACGCCGGTCGCTTTGTAGTGCACAAACACCAGCGCCAGGATGGCAATCAACATCACCAGACCACTCGCCTGGGTATAAATGAAGAACTTGGTTGCTGCCGTGATACGCGTTTTACCGTCAGAGGCTTTATGCCCCCATAGCGCGATCAGGAAGTACATCGGCACCAGCATCATTTCCCAGAAGAAGAAGAACAGGAACATGTCGATGGCAAGGAACACGCCGATTACGCCGCCTAAGATCCACATCAGGTTCAGGTGGAAAAAGCCCTGGTATTTTTCGATTTCATTCCAGGAGCAAAGTACCGCCAGAACACCGAGCAGGCCGGTCAGCACCACCATCAGCAGCGACAGACCGTCGATAGCAAGATGAATCGAGATGCCAAAGCGTGGGATCCACGGCAGGACAAACTCAGACTGCCACTGCGGAATGCCAGTGGATTGCGTCAGTGAATAGCCGCCCTGCAACCAAAGTTGCAGGCCAAGCGCCAGCGTCAGTCCCATGGTAATCAGCGCGATCCAACGCGGCACCTTCACGCCAAAGCGTTCGGTCTGCCAGCACAGGAAGCCACCGATAAAGGGAATCAATATTAGCCAGGGTAGTAACATGGCGATTTTTATTCCTTTTTAAGGCCCCTAATAGAGGCCTGATTTTCAACGAATTTGGATAAAATTCACTTTACGATCAACGCAGTACCATCAACAGAGCCAGCACAACGACGGCACCGATGCTCATTGATGCTACATACCAACGCAGATAGCCGTTCTCGCTTAACAACAGGCCTTTACCTGCAAAGCGGGAAAGGATCGCCGGAATGTTCATCATTGCGTTCAGCGGATCGCGTTTCAGCAGCCATGCAACGCCCAGGAACGGCTTGACGAACACTTTGTCGTACAGCCAGTCGAAGCCCCAGGCGTTATACCACCAGGTACCCAGCAGACGGCCTGGCGCACTGTTGGCAATCGACGTCACCAGAGTACGTTTACCCAGCCACAGCCATGCTGCGATCAGAATGCCTGCAATCGCGACGATACCGGAGGTAATTTCCAGGGTCATCACGCGACCATGCTCAAGCTCGGTCGTCGCAGGCAGTACACCCTGCAGCGGTGGCACAATCAGTGCGCCAACGAAGGTGGACAGGATCATCAGCACAATCAGCGGTAGATGATGTGTAATCCCCTTCCCTGCGTGAGCGTGAATTTGCTCTTTACCGTGGAACACGATGAAAATCATACGGAAGGTGTACAGAGAGGTCATGAACGCACCGACCAGACCTGCAACCATCAGATTAATATGACCGTTCGCCATCGCACCGGCCAGAATCTCATCCTTACTGAAGAAGCCTGCGGTAATCAGCGGCAGAGCCGACAGCGCCGCGCCACCGATCAGGAAGCAGAGATACACCAGCGGAATAGACTTACGCAGGCCGCCCATCTTGAAGATGTTCTGTTCGTGGTGACAGGCCAGGATAACCGAGCCGGATGCCAGGAACAGCAGCGCTTTAAAGAAGGCGTGGGTCATCAGGTGGAAAATCGCCGCGTCCCACGCCTGAACCCCGAGAGCCAGGAACATATAACCAATCTGGCTCATGGTGGAGTACGCGAGAACGCGTTTAATGTCGGTCTGTACCAGCGCGGCAAAACCAGCCAGTACCAGAGTGATAGCCCCGATAATCCCCACCAGATGCAGGATTTCCGGCGTCATCAGGAACAGGCCGTGAGTACGTGCAATCAGGTAGACACCGGCGGTAACCATCGTCGCGGCGTGGATCAGCGCGGAGACAGGCGTCGGACCTGCCATCGCGTCAGCAAGCCATGTCTGCAACGGCAGCTGCGCGGATTTACCCACCGCACCGCCCAGCAGCATCAGGGTTGCCCACATCAGCATGTTGTTACCATCTGCAAAGTGAGCAGGTGCCAGTTCCACCATTTCGCGGAAGTTCAGCGTGCCCAGCTCGTTGTAGAGGATAAACAATGCGAAGGCGAGGAACACGTCACCCACACGGGTCACCACGAAGGCTTTCATTGCCGCAGCGCCATTCTTCGGATCGGTGTAATAGAAACCGATCAGCAGATAGGAGCACAGGCCCACGCCTTCCCAGCCGAGGTACATCAGCAGCAGGTTATCCGCCAGTACCAGAACCACCATGCTGGCGATAAACAGGTTGGTGTAGGCGAAGAAACGGGAGTATCCCTCTTCACCGCGCATATACCAGGAGGCGAACATGTGGATCAGGAAACCCACACCGGTCACCACACTGAGCATGGTCAGCGACAGGCCGTCCAGCACCAGATTAAAACCGATATTGAAGTCACCGACAGACATCCACGTCCACAGCGGCTGGCTGTAGGCCTGTTGACCATTAGCAAAGAAGTCAACGCCAACAAACGCGGTCACCAGCGCCGCCAGGCCAATCGACCCGACACCCACGGTCGCGGACAGATTTTCTGACCAACGACCGCGAGAGAACGCCAGTAATACAAAGCCAATAAATGGCAGAATAATGGTTAAGGCAAGCATGTTCATCCACGCATCTCACTTACTGAATCGATGTTCAGGTTCTGGCGACGGCGATGAAGTTGCAGCAACAGCGCAAGTCCAATGCTCGCTTCCGCAGCCGCAAGGCTGATGGCGAGAATATACATCACCTGACCATCGGTCTGGCCCCAGTAGCTTCCGGCGACCACGAAGGCCAGCGCGGAGGCGTTAATCATGATTTCCAGCCCGATCAGCATAAACAGCAGATTGCGGCGGATAACCAGACCGGTTAAGCCCAGTACGAATAAGACAGCCGCGAGGATCAGTCCATGTTGTAAGGGGATCATGCGTGCTCCTCCGTTTTTCTTTTCGCGCGGTCATCGGTGCGATTGCTCAGCACTTCACCAGAACGCTCTTCGCGCCCTACGTGGAAGGCTACAACCAGACCTGCCAGCAGCAGCATCGAAGCCAGCTCGACCGCCAGTACATACGGTCCGAACAGGGAAATACCGACAGCTTTCGCGCTAATTGGCGTCCCGTCGATGCCCTGATCGTTAACACCCAGAATGGCATAAACAATAACCGCCAGCATGATGGCCGACAGAATCGCCGGTCCAATCCACACCTGCGGTTTCAGCCACTGGCGTTCCTGTTCAATTTCAGAACCACCGAGGTTGAGCATCATGACCACGAACACGAACAACACCATGATGGCGCCCGCGTAGACGATTATTTCCAGCGCCCCCGCGAAGTAAGCACCTAACGAGAAGAACACCCCGGAAATCGCCAGCAGCGAAATAATCAGGTACAGCAGTGCGTGTACCGGATTGGTGTGGGTGATCACCCGCAAGGTTGCGAGAATGGCTATCAGGCCACAGATATAAAAAGCGAACTCCATTGCCCCTCTCCTTACGGTAACAGGCTCTTGACGTCGATAGGCTTGGCTTCGTTCTCTGCTTCGCCCTTATCTTTGCCGTCGATTGCCATACCTGCCATCCGGTAGAAGTTATATTCCGGGTATTTACCCGGACCGGAGATCAGCAGATCCTCTTTCTCGTAAACCAGGTCCTGGCGCTTGTACTCACCCAGCTCGAAATCTGGAGTCAGCTGAATAGCCGTTGTCGGACAGGCTTCTTCGCACAGGCCGCAGAAAATGCAGCGTGAGAAGTTAATGCGGAAAAACTCCGGATACCAGCGGCCGTCTTTGGTCTCTGCTTTTTGCAAAGAGATACAGCCTACCGGACACGCTACCGCACACAGGTTACAGGCAACGCAGCGCTCTTCGCCGTCCGGGTCACGGGTCAGAACGATACGACCACGAAAACGGGGCGGTAGATAGACCGGCTCTTCCGGGTACATCTGCGTTTCGCGTTTCGCGAACGCATGCAGGCCGATCATCCAGATACTGCGTACCTGGGTGCCGAAACCTACTAACAATTCTTTTAAGGTCATGGTCTTTGTGTCCCTTATTGCGCCTGCCAGAGAATGACAGCCGCCGTTACCAGCAAGTTGACGAGCGTCAGCGGCAGACAGACTTTCCAGCCGAAGGACATTACCTGGTCATAACGAGGACGCGGTAACGACGCACGAATCAAAATGAACATCATCATGAAGAACGCGGTTTTCAGCGCGAACCAGACGAATGGCGGTAAGAACGGACCATGCCAGCCACCGAAGAACAGGGTAACCATCAGTGCAGAAATGGTGACGATGCCGATGTACTCACCCACGAAGAACAGACCGAATTTCATACCGGAGTATTCAATGTGGTAACCGTCGGCCAGTTCCTGCTCGGCTTCTGGCTGGTCAAACGGGTGACGGTGACACACCGCCACGCCCGCGATGGCAAAGGTGACAAAACCAAAGAACTGCGGAATAACGTTCCAGATATCAGCCTGGTTGTTGACGATGTCGGTCATGTTAAATGAACCGGCCTGCGCCACCACGCCCATCAGGGAAAGTCCGAGGAATACTTCGTAGCTCAGCGTCTGCGCAGACGCACGCATCGCACCGAGCAGCGAGTATTTGTTGTTACTGGACCACCCTGCGAACAGCACCGCGTATACCGCGAGGCCTGCCATCATCAGGAAGAACAGGATCCCGATGTTCAGGTCAGCAACCACCCAGTTCGGGCTCACCGGCACGATGGCGAAAGCCAGCAGCAGCGAGGTGAAGGCGATCATCGGTGCCAGGGTAAAGATGACGCGATCCGAGAATTTCGGGATCCAGTCTTCTTTAAAGAACATCTTGATCATGTCCGCAACCAGCTGGAGCGAACCGCCCCAGCCAACACGGTTCGGTCCGTAACGGTTCTGGAACAGACCGAGCAGACGACGTTCGCCAAAGCTCATGAATGCCCCGCAGGTGACCACCACCAGCAGAATCACGACCGCTTTGAGAACGCTCAGCAGGATCTCAATCAGATCGGGTGTAATCCAACTCATTGTTGTGCCTCCTGCAGATCCTCAAGACGTGCACCAGCCAGAACCGGCGCGATGCCCGGCATACCCATTGGCAAACCAACCTGCCCTGCCGTTAATCCTTCAGCGATTTCAACCGGCAGCGTAACCGTGTTGCCATCGTAGCTAAAAGATACGCGCGTACCGGCATTAACACCCAACTTCGCGGCATCAGCCGGGTTGAGTTTGATGTACGGCTGCGGCATACGGGTCTGGAAGACAGGCGCACGCTGGGACATTTCGTCACTACCAAACAGATGATAGTAAGGCGCGACACGCCACTGACCATCCTGAGCCTGGAAGCTCGCCGGAACGGTTGTGAAGTAATCCAGACCACCCGCCGAAGCTTCGATCAGACGCACGCCCGGATCGCCATGACGCAGTTTACCGCCCACTTCATCCTGGAACTTGTTCCACGCCTGTGGGGAGTTCCAGCCCGGAGCCCAGGCAAACGGAATTTGTGAACGCGGCGCAGACGGTTGGTTGTTCCCTTCCATAGAGAAAGCGAACATGGTGTCTTTATCCTGCGGCTGGCGCGGTTCGTGGACGCTGATGTTGGCGCGCATTGCGGTACGGCCACTGTAGCGGTGCGGTTCACGTGCCAGTTTCTGTCCACGGATACGGAAGCTTGCATCCGGCGCGGCATCTTTAATACCCGCCAACTGCGGTAACTTCTCAACGACCGCGTCGATAACATGGTCGAGCTGCGTCCAATCCACTTCACGGCTCTGCACGGTACTGTGCAGCGAGTGCAGCCAGCGCCAGCTTTCCAGCATTACGGTGTTGCTGTCGTAGTAGGATGGGTCATAGACCTGGAAGAAACGCTGGGCGCGACCTTCGTTGTTAATTACCGTACCATCGCTTTCGGCGAAGCTAGCGGCGGAAAGCACCAGATGGGCGTTTTCCATAATAGCCGTGCGCTGATGGTCAACAACCAGTACCAGCGGCGCTTTCGCCAGCGCGGCGTTCACACGCGTTGCTGAAGCATGGCGATGCAGGTCATTTTCCAACACCACAACGGCGTCAGCACGACCTGTTTCCAGTTCGGTCAGCGCGTCGTCGAGGGAACCACCGCCAATCATACCCAGCCCCATACTGTTGACAGAGCGAGCAATCATGGTGATCCCGACGTCTGCGCCACGGCCTTTCAGCGCCTTCGCCACGTTGGCAGCAGCCTGAATCACGTCGGCGCTACCGGCGTTGGTACCGGAAATAATCAGTGGTTTCTTCGCCCCGGCCAGAGCCTGAACGATGACGTCAATTTTGTTCTGCAGGTCACGGTCGATACCGTCAACCGCCGGTGCGTTGTTATCCAGCGCATGGGCGATAGCGAAACCTAAACGCGCCTGATCTTCAACCGGCGCACGGTAGGTCCATGCCGCGATATCATCCAAACGGGTGTTATCGACGTTGGTAACGAACAGCGGGTGCTTGGCGCGCTGGCCGATGTTGAGGATTGCCGCAATCTGCCAGTCGGCCACTTTCTGCGCCGCCGCCATTTCACGCGCTTTACCTTTCACCGCCTGACGCACTGCCAGCGCAACGCGCGCGCCGGTTTGGGTGACATCTTCGCCCAGGACCAGAACCGCATCGTATGACTCGATTTCGCGCAGTGCCGGGGTATGAATACCGCCGTCACGCAGCACGCTCAGAGCCAGTTGCAGACGTTCCTGCTCGCCCTGGGCAATACCGGTATAGAAGTTATCCGCACCGACCAGTTCACGCAGCGCGAAGTTACTTTCAACGCTGGCACGCGGGGAGCCGATACCAATCACTTTCTTCGACTGACGCAGAATATCTGCCGCGCCCTGCATCGCCTGTTCGGCGTTCAGCGTGATCAGGTCATCGCCACGACGCTGTACCGGCTGACGCGGACGGTCTTTCAGGTTCACGTAACCATAGCCAAAACGACCACGGTCGCAGAGGAAGTAGTGGTTAACGGTACCGTTGTAGCGGTTTTCGATACGACGCAGTTCACCGTAGCGCTCGCCCGGGCTGATGTTACAACCGATAGAACACTGCTGGCAGATGCTCGGCGCAAACTGCATGTCCCATTTACGGTTATAACGCTCGGAGTGCGTTTTATCGGTGAAGACGCCGGTCGGGCAAATTTCCACCAGGTTACCGGAGAATTCGCTTTCGAGCGTACCGTCTTCCGGACGACCAAAGTAGACGTTGTCATGCGCGCCATAGACGCCCAGATCCGCGCCATCGGCGTAATCTTTGTAGTAACGTACGCAGCGATAGCAGGCGATGCAGCGGTTCATTTCGTGAGAGATGAACGGCCCCAGGTCCTGGTTGCGGTGAGTACGCTTCGTGAAGCGGTAGCGACGGAAGCTATGACCGGTCATGACGGTCATATCCTGAAGGTGGCAGTTACCGCCCTCTTCACAGACCGGACAGTCGTGCGGGTGGTTAGTCATCAACCACTCCACTACGCTTTCGCGAAACTGCTTCGCTTCTTCGTCATCAATTGAAATAAAGGTGCCTTCGGTGGCCGGTGTCATACAAGACATCACCAGGCGACCACGCGTGTCTTCCGCGTTTTGATATTGCTTCACCGCACACTGGCGGCAAGCACCGACGCTTCCCAGCGCCGGGTGCCAGCAAAAGTACGGAATATCAAGGCCGAGAGACAGACAAGCTTCCAGCAGGTTGTCCGCTCCGTTGACCTCATATTCTTTGCCGTCTACATGAATCGTAGCCATAGTCAGCATGCTTCCAGTTGGCTCGGTCTAAAACCGAGCGTTAATCGAATTTCTGATCGCGATTCAGGGTTACCCTGCTATTACCAGCGCTCTTTCAGCAGGTTCGGCTGAATACCACCAATCTGATGGGTATTGCTGAAGGACTGCTTGATGCCAGCTTCGAATTCTTCGCGGAAATATTTAATGGCGCTCTGCAGCGGCTCCACCGCACCCGGTGCGTGTGCACAGAAGGTTTTACCCGGGCCGAGGAAACGACACAGTTGCTCAAGCGTCTCGATATCCCCAGGCTGGCCTTCGCCACGCTCCAGCGCGCGCAGAATTTTCACACTCCACGGCAGACCGTCACGGCACGGCGTACACCAGCCGCAGGACTCGCGGGCAAAGAACTCTTCGAGGTTACGCACCAGAGGAACCATGCCAATCTCGTGATCGACGGCCATTGCCAGCGCTGTGCCCAAACGGCTACCGGCTTTACCAATGCTTTCGAATTCCATCGGCAGATCGAGGTGCGCTTCAGTCAGGAAGTCAGTACCCGCGCCGCCCGGCTGCCAGGCTTTGAATTTCAGGCCATCACGCATGCCGCCCGCGTAATCTTCGAGGATCTCGCGCGCGGTAGTACCGAAAGGCAGTTCCCACAGGCCAGGGTTCTTCACGCGACCTGAGAAGCCCATCAGCTTGGTGCCCGCGTCTTTGCTCTGCGAAATGTTCTGGTACCACTCCACGCCGTTCGCGAGGATAGCTGGTACGTTACACAGGGTTTCGACGTTGTTAACGCAGGTCGGCTTACCCCAAGCGCCAGAGCTTGCCGGGAACGGCGGCTTAGAGCGTGGGTTAGCACGACGACCTTCAAGGGAGTTGATCAGCGCCGTCTCTTCACCGCAGATATAGCGCCCTGCCCCGGTGTGGACAAACAGTTCGAAGTCGAAACCGGTGCCCATGATGTTTTTGCCAAGCAAGCCGGCTTCGGTTGCTTCGGCAATCGCGCGACGCAGATGCACAGCCGCTTCGATATATTCACCACGCAGGAAGATGTAACCACGGTACGCTTTCAGCGCAAACGCGGAGATCAGCATGCCTTCCACCAGCAGGTGCGGCAGTTGTTCCATCAGCAGACGGTCTTTATAGGTACCCGGCTCCATTTCATCGGCGTTACACAGCAGGTAACGGATGTTCATGGATTCGTCTTTCGGCATCAGGCTCCACTTCAGACCGGTGGAAAAGCCCGCACCGCCGCGCCCTTTCAGGCCAGCGTCTTTTACCTGATTAACGATTTCGTCCGGTGACAGCCCGGTCAGGGCCTTACGTGCACCTTCGTAGCCGTTCTTGCTACGGTATTCGTCCAGCCAGACCGGCTGTTTGTCATCACGCAGACGCCAGGTCAGCGGATGCGTTTCGGGAGTACGGATAATGTCTTTCATTTATACCGCTCCAGCAGTTCGGGAATGCCTTCCGGGGTCAGGTGAGCATGAGTATCCTCATCGATCATCATGTTCGGCCCTTTATCGCAGTTCCCCAGGCAACAGGTCGGGAGCAGCGTAAAACGACCGTCAAAGGTCGTCTGCCCCGGCTTGATGTTGAGTTTTTTCTCAAGCGCAGCCTGGATCCCCTGATAGCCGTTGATATGGCACACCACGCTGTCGCAATAGCGGATCACGTGGCGACCTACCGGCTGGCGGAAGATCTGGCTATAGAACGTGGCAACACCTTCTACGTCGCTTGCCGGGATCCCCAGCACATCAGCGATCGCATAGATCGCCCCATCCGGCACCCAGCCACGCTGTTTCTGAACGATTTTCAGCGCTTCAATGGACGCCGCACGCGGGTCTTCGTAGTGGTGCTTCTCGTGCTCAATCGCTTCACGCTCAGCCGCACTCAGCTCAAAAGCCTCGGTTTGTGGTTGTTGATTCTCGTGCATAATTAGCGGTCCACATCTGACATAACAAAATCGATACTACCCAGGTGGACGATAAGGTCGGACACCAGGCTGCCACGTACCGCTACCGGGATCTGCTGCAGGTGCGCATAGCTCGGGGTACGGATACGGGTACGGTAACTCATGGTGCTGCCATCGCTGGTCAGGTAGTAACTGTTAATACCCTTGGTCGCCTCCACCATCTGGAAGGACTCGTTTGCCGGCATAACCGGTCCCCACGAAACTTGCAGGAAGTGGGTGATCAGGGTTTCGATATGTTGCAACGTGCGCTCTTTCGGCGGCGGCGTAGTCAGCGGGTGATCCGCTTTGAACGGGCCTTCCGGCATGTTGTTGAGGCACTGCTCAAGGATGCGCAGACTCTGGCGCAGCTCTTCAACTTTCAGCATCACGCGGGTATAGCAGTCGGACACGCCGCCGCCAACCGGGACTTCAAAGTCAAAGTTTTCGTAGCCAGAGTATGGACGCGCTTTACGCACGTCAAAATCAATACCGGTCGCACGCAGCGCAGCACCGGTACAACCCCAGTCCAGCGCTTCTTTCTTACCATAAGCGGCAACGCCCTGCGAACGGCCTTTCAGGATGGTGTTACGCAGTGCGGCTTTCTCGTAGGAATCCAGACGTTTTGGCATCCAGTCGAGGAAGTCACGCAGCAGTTTGTCCCAACCGCGCGGCAGATCGTGTGCCACACCGCCGATACGGAACCAGGCCGGGTGCATACGGAAACCGGTGATCGCTTCCACTACGTCATAGATTTTCTGACGGTCGGTAAAGGCGAAGAAGACCGGCGTCATCGCGCCGACGTCCTGGATGAACGTGGAGATGTACAGCAGGTGGCTGTTGATACGGAACAGTTCAGACAACATAACGCGAATCACGTTGACGCGATCCGGCGTGGTGATGCCAGCCAGTTTCTCAACGGCCAGTACGTAAGGCATTTCGTTAACGCAGCCGCCGAGGTACTCGATACGGTCGGTGTACGGAATGTAGCTATGCCAGGACTGACGTTCACCCATCTTTTCAGCGCCACGGTGGTGGTAGCCGATGTCAGGCACGCAGTCGACGATTTCTTCGCCATCAAGCTGCAGCACAATACGGAACGCACCGTGAGAAGACGGGTGGTTAGGACCGAGGTTGAGGAACATGAAGTCCTCGTTTTCGGAACTACGCTTCATACCCCATTCTTCTGGTTTGAAGGTCAGTGATTCCATTTCCAGATCCTGTTTGGCTTTGGTCAGCTCAAACGGATCGAATTCGGTCGCACGCGCCGGGTAGTCTTTACGCAGCGGATGACCTTCCCAGGTATGCGGCATCAGCAGACGCGTCAGGTGCGGGTGACCTTCGATGTCGATGCCAAACATTTCCCAGGTTTCACGCTCATACCAGTTGGCGTTCGGGAACAGTTTGGTGAACGTCGGTACGCGCAGGTCGTTTTCAGACAATGCCACCTTGAGCATGATATCGCGATTGCGTTCAATGGAGATCAGGTGATAGAAAACGGAAAAATCCGCGGCAGGTAACCCTTCGCGGTGCGTACGCAGACGTTCGTCCATGCCGTGTAAGTCAAACAGCATGACGTAAGGTTTCGGCAGTCTCTTTAAGAAATCGCCAACTTCCAGTAATTGTTCACGCTTGACCCAAACAACAGGTACCCCGGTGCGAGTCGCCTGAACGGTAAAGGCATCCGGCCCAAAACGGTTGCGCAGTTCGCCAATGACCGGGTCATCAAGGTGATCCCGTGTTTGCCATACAGCGTCTTGCGCGGTTAAGTCGGTCATATTGTTCACCATTGCAAATGGTCCGTGGTGGTCGGCAGTGCTTCGCGCTATTTATGTAGTGATAAGCGAAGGAAGTGCTGCTGCCGACAGGCGCAAATTAAATCTCGTCTGGTGTACGAAGATTCGTTACAGCAATACGTTCGCCGCGTTTACGCTCGCGTTCTGACTGCATATTGGCGCGATAAACGCCCTGATCGCCAACCACCCAGGAGAGCGGACGGCGTTCTTTGCCAATGGAATCTTGCAGCAGCATCAGAGCCTGCATATACGCTTCCGGACGCGGCGGGCATCCCGGGATGTACACATCGACCGGAATAAATTTATCAACGCCCTGCACCACAGAATAGATGTCGTACATACCGCCGGAGTTGGCGCATGCGCCCATGGAAATAACCCATTTCGGTTCCAGCATCTGATCGTAGAGGCGCTGAATAACCGGCGCCATTTTGGTAAAGCAGGTTCCGGCTACGACCATCAGGTCAGCCTGACGCGGCGATGCACGCAGTACTTCTGCACCAAAACGGGCCACATCGTGCACGGCGGTAAACGAGGTCACCATCTCAACGTAGCAGCAGGAAAGGCCAAAGTTATATGGCCAAATTGAGTTTTTACGGCCCCAGTTAACCATGTCATGCAGCTTGCCCATGAACACGTTTTTGTTAACTTCTTGCTCCAGGGGGTCGGTTACGATCTCCTGTTTTTGCAGGGGGTAACGGTCGTTCTCACCGTTAGGATCTATGCGGGTGAGCGTATAATCCATCTTAATGCCTCGCGGTTAGCGTTGACGATTAGCGATACTGTTCGTTTCCGGGTTCATACGCTCGCGGCGTGAACGCGCGGGCGTCCAGTCCAGCGCGCCAATACGCACCAGATAAACCAGACCTGCCAGTAACACAAAAATAAAAATTGCAGCTTCCACAAAGCCAATCCAGCCGCTTTCACGGATAGAAGTTGACCATGCGAACAGATACAGCGCTTCAACGTCGAAGATAACGAAGAACATGGCTACCAGATAAAACTTGGCAGACAGGCGCAAGCGGGCGGTGCCGACCGAGTCGATACCTGATTCAAACGGCACGTTTTTAGATCTCGCGCGCGCGCGACCACCTAAAAACCAGCCGCCGACGAGCATCAGGCAGCACAGGCCAATGGCAACAATAAGAAAGATAGCGAATGCCCAGTGATGAGCGATGATTTCAGTGGATGTTGACATACTCATTGCTTACTCATCAAAAGTAGCGCCAAATTCTCTGCTCTTTTCGGCAGATGAACGCCACATCGATTCATGGGGAGGAATAAAAAAAACCTTACAATCACTGTGAAAAACCATTTTATACAGCTAATTGATGGGGTTTTTTACTCCTTTCTATAACCTTTTGTCAACTTTAACAAAAGTTTCCTCACATTATTTTACACCGCTCCAACTTCATTAACATAAAGTGCTATTTAGACCAATTTCGATCGCATCATCGGTCATTTTTAATGTTGTTGAATCGTGTCCGTAGTGAAGTAAAAAAGATAATACTCACCTATTTTGACAGGAATTCACCCAGATGCCTCCCCCTAAATGGGAGTATTTTCTTGATCTGTGACACGCTTTTGTTAATTCACCATAAAAAACAGCAACAATTTCTCTAGTTTTTTAACATGGAAACAATTAGTAACGCTGCTGCTTATTTTTCAGCCAGGTGTCAGGCCGTTTTTTTACCTTCTGATTTTGTTAAGTTTTAGTATAGCAAATGACATAAAGCGGCAATATTTACATAAAAAAAGAGCCGCTGGATGTTTTTTCATCACCAGAGGCTCTTTTTTACACTAACATTTTAAAACGATTTTTTGTGACGGATTACTCAAAGTCGCCTTCAACAATCAGCGAGTCATCTCCCCCTTCCGGGGTAAACTGATTGTATTGCCAAGGATTTTGATACGTTTGCATCGACTTAAAGATAACTTCTGCCAACTCATTTTGCGTGGACGGATCGCAGCACAACAGATACTCAGTATCAGGCAATGGCGGTAATCCGTCGGCGGCGCCCAGTACGCGTAAATCCGGACTCATCATTTCAACAGGCCGCGCAGTGACGCCGAGCCCTGCTTTTACCGCCGCGCGAACCGCAGGTAATGTTGAAGCAACATAAGCCAGACGCCACGGGATCTGAGCAGCGTTTAATGTCGCCAGCACGATATCGCGAAACGGGCTCGGATCGTCCAGCAGAACCAACGGTACCGGCTCACCTTTTTGCAGAATATATTCGGCAGCACAGTACCAATGCGTTGGCGAGGTACGCAGATTCAGACATTCAAAATCGCCAGGACGGTTGGTAGTCACAACCAAGTCCACTTCTTGCGACTTCAGCATATCCACCATGTAGGCGTTACGCTTGACCCTCACATCCAGCGCAAGCTTCGGATAAACCGAACTTATTCGGTTGAGCAGGAAAGGCAGTATGGTATCGGCTGATTCATCAGAAGCACCGATAGTTAACACTCCCTGAAGATTATTAAACATTAATGATGAGCATGCCTCATCATTAAAGCGCAGTATTTTTCTGGCGTAACCCAACAGTTGTATACCATGTTCGGTCAGTAGTTTGTTGCGTCCATGGCGCGCGAACAACTCTTTCCCCACGAGTTGCTCAAGACGCTGCATTTGCTGACTCACCGCAGACTGAGTTCGACATACCGCAGCTGCCGCAGCCGCAAAGGTATTCAGGTCGGCAACAGCAACGAAGGTTCTCAGCAGATCGAGGTCGAGGTTAATTATCGGACGATTTGCATTTATCATAGTTTTTCACTTACTCGCGGGTCATACCGGGTTAATGCTGTGCATTTGGAATCAAACAACTCCATTTGTAATGTGCCTCCCTCGCAGTTTCGCTTAGTGTAACCAAGTGAAAATAAGGATGTATTTGGTTTAACAAACGAAACAATTCTCTTTCCTGGCTATTTTAATTCCCGTGATATTCATCGGAATATAGCAACGAGAAAGAGCCGAATTTTTAGCTGCTGGATGATTCTGACTTAGGGAAAACATGTAAATTTTGTAAATTTAAAAAAAAGTTAACGAACAATAATTTACACATTAAAAACTAACTTTTCAGTGTGTTAGGAACAACCAACAAACATTTGAATTATCTTAAAATTCAGACTACTTACCATTTCATGAGACTTATCTTAACCTAAAACCACTATATTTATAAGTGTTATCGTGAATAATTCCAGGCTACCAGGTGTTATGTCAGAGCAGCGGTTTTGCTATTATTGGCCCATTCAATTTAATGTCGTTTAAATATTAAATAATAATTAATTAAGAATTCTTCAATTCATTAATTCTGCTTAACAATGAATTCACACCGTATCACGTACGGATCAGGCCGATAACAGGTCCCGCAGTTAAAACCTCAGTATTTTCGAATTACCTCATCCACCTTAGACACCCGTGACATTTCGCTTTACAGGCTTAACTTTTTTTGACCAAACAATTCACCACAACCAAACCAATAAAACAAAATATACTACCAATAAAACAAATCCAGATAGATTATTATCTCATAATATTTACATTATTTAGTTGTTAACAGTTAATTATCACTTCATAGCTTTTCAAAATCTTCTACTAAAGACCCTTCAAAACTCACCGCCGTGGGAGTACATTGTGCTGGGCTGACTTCCATGGCAGGGAGTGGCATTCACAGCTAAAAAGGTCAACGTTCATGTCCCCCATTGAAAAATCCAGCAAATTAGAAAACGTCTGTTATGACATTCGCGGCCCGGTTCTGAAGGAAGCAAAGCGCCTGGAAGAAGAAGGCAATAAGGTTCTGAAACTGAACATCGGCAACCCCGCGCCATTCGGGTTTGAAGCGCCAGATGAAATACTGGTGGATGTGATCCGCAATTTGCCAACAGCGCAAGGATATTGCGACTCCAAAGGCCTTTATTCCGCCCGGAAAGCGATTATGCAGCATTACCAGGCCCGTGGTATGCGCGACGTAACCGTGGAAGATATTTATATCGGCAACGGCGTTTCTGAATTAATTGTGCAGGCTATGCAGGCGTTGCTGAACAGTGGGGACGAAATGCTGGTTCCTGCTCCTGATTATCCGCTGTGGACGGCGGCAGTATCGCTCTCCGGCGGTAATGCCGTGCACTACCTGTGTGACGAATCATCAGACTGGTTCCCGGACCTGGATGATATCCGCGCCAAAATCACGCCGCGTACGCGTGGGATCGTCATCATCAACCCAAACAACCCAACCGGCGCTGTTTACTCTAAAGAGCTGCTGATGGAGATTGTTGAGATTGCTCGCCAGAACAACCTCATCATCTTTGCGGATGAGATTTACGACAAAATTCTCTACGACGACGCTGAACACCACTCCATTGCTGCAATGGCGCCGGATCTGCTGACCATCACCTTCAATGGTCTGTCAAAAACCTATCGCGTTGCCGGTTTCCGTCAGGGCTGGATGGTGCTGAACGGGCCGAAGAAACATGCTAAAGGATATATTGAAGGTCTTGAGATGCTGGCCTCTATGCGCCTGTGTGCCAACGTTCCGGCGCAACATGCCATTCAGACCGCGCTGGGCGGATACCAGAGCATCAGCGAATTTATCATGCCTGGTGGGCGTCTGTATGAACAACGCAACCGCGCCTGGGAACTGCTCAATGACATTCCCGGTGTCTCCTGCGTAAAACCGCGCGGCGCGCTGTATATGTTCCCGAAAATTGATGCTAAACGCTTCAACATTCATGACGACCAGAAGATGGTGCTCGACTTCCTGCTGCAGGAAAAAGTACTGCTGGTTCAGGGAACAGCGTTCAACTGGCCGTGGCCGGATCATTTCCGCATCGTCACGCTGCCGCGTATTGACGATATTGAAATGTCGCTGAGTAAATTTGAGCGTTTCCTGTCAGGGTATCACCAGCTGTAATTAAACAAAGGCTGTCGGATGGATGACGAGTATTTGCATCTGACAGCCTTCTCTGCGCAAAATGACTCTTAGGTTGCCATCATATAAGGGTCGTTATGAAGCAGAGCCATTTTTTTGCCCACCTCTCCCGTCTGAAGCTCATTAATCGCTGGCCGCTGATGCGCAACGTGCGCACCGAAAACGTGTCTGAACACAGTCTGCAGGTTGCCATGGTTGCCCATGCGCTGGCCGCGATCAAAAACCGTAAATTTGGTGGTCAGGTTAATGCTGAGCGTATTGCTCTGTTGGCGATGTATCACGATGCGTCAGAAGTGCTGACCGGTGATCTCCCTACCCCGGTGAAATATTTCAACTCGCAGATTGCGCAGGAATATAAAGCGATAGAGAAAATTGCCCAGCAAAAACTGGTCGATATGGTACCTGATGAACTGCGCGATATTTTTGCGCCGCTCATTGATGAACATGCCTTAAGTGAAGAAGAGAGATCGATTGTTAAACAGGCCGATGCCCTGTGCGCGTATCTGAAGTGTCTGGAGGAACTCTCTGCCGGTAACAACGAATTCCTGCTTGCCAAGACGCGTCTGGAAAAAACGCTCGAGTCGCGACGCAGCGAAGAGATGGACTACTTTATGGACGTGTTTGTCCCGAGTTTTCACCTCTCATTAGATGAAATCAGCCAGGATTCTCCGCTATAAACGCATGACCCGGTGGCGGCGAAGATATCCCCGTCGCCATCCGCCAACAACATCAAAACGGAAACAGCATCGGGATCATCACCACGCACACCGCCATCACAATGATGGTAAACGGTACGCCAATCTTCACGAAATCGCTAAAGCTGTAGTTGCCAGGTCCGAGCACCAGAGTGTTTACCGGCGAAGAGACCGGTGTCATAAAGGCTGCGGATGCTGCCATCGCAATCCCCATCGCAAAAGGATACGGTGAAACGCCCATCGACTTTGCAGCCGCCAGCGCGATTGGCGCCATCAGCACCGCCGTCGCGGTGTTGGAGATAAATAACCCGATAGTCGCACACAGCACGAACAGGCAGCCCAACATCACATACGGGCCATACCCGCCACCGACATCCATCAGCCCTTTCACCACCAAGTCGACACCGCCGGTTTTTTGTAAAGCCAGCGCGAAGGGCATCATCCCGACAATCAAAATAATGCTTGGCCAGTGAATCGCTTTATAGGCACTTTCGGCATCAATACAGCGAAATTTCCCCATCAGTAGACAAGCGATGATCGCAGCCACCGTATTGGGAATTTCATCAGTGAGCATCAGAGCAACCATCAGCACCAGACAGAAAATCGCATGCGGTGCCTGGCTGTGCGCCGGAGAAGCTTCACTGACTTCCTCGGGCATATTCAGCACGACAAAATCACGCCCTTTTTGTCCCAACAGTGTGATGAGCTTCCAGTTGCCCACCACTAATATGATATCGCCCATCAGCAATGGCTCATCCACCACCGCTCCAGCCAGAGCCGCGCCATCGCGCTTCAGCCCAACGACATTCAGCCCGTAGCGGGTACGAAAAGCGATTTCCCGTACCGTTTTGCCGATCAATTCCGATTCAGGGATCAGAGAGATCTCGGCCATCCCCACATCAAGCGCCTGCTCGGAGAAGTATTCGCCGCGCAGTACCATTGGTTCCAGAAACTGTTCACTGCAAAATTCACGCAGGTCGACATCGGCCGCGGACATATCAATCAGCAATACATCACGGGCGCGAAACTCAGAAACCCCGTTAACGTCGACTATTACGCGACGAAAGCGACGCCAGCGTTCCACGCCAATCACGTTTGCCCCGTAGCGCTCACGCAGCTTCAGATCATCCAGACGCTGGCCAATCATAGGAGAACCGGGACGAATCGCCAGCCGACGCGCGCGCCCGGTCAGGCGATATTCTTTAATCAGATCGCGAAAGGTCCGGCGTTTCCAGCCGTCTCCCGGCTGCCTGGAATCTTCTCCCTTGAGCATAAAGCGCATCAGCAGCATATAAATTATGCCGAGTACCAGAACCACCAGCCCCAGCGGGGTAACACTAAAAAAGCTGAACCCGTTAAGTCCTTCACGTAACAGTTCACTGTTGACGACCAGGTTAGGCGGCGTCGCCACCAGCGTCATCATGCCGCTTATCAATCCGGCAAAGCTCAGCGGCATCATCAGGCGTGAAGGGGAAATTTCCATGCGCATGGAAACGCTTAAGACCACCGGGATAAAGATGGCGACCACGCCGGTCGAACTCATAAACGCCCCGAGCCCGGCAACGGTAATCATCAGCAACACCAGCATTTTGACTTCACTGCTGCCAGCCACCTTCACCAGCCAGGCACCCATTACTGTCGCCACCCCGGTACGCACCAGGCCGTCGCCGATAATGAATAATGCCGCTATCAAAATAACGTTAGGATCGCTGAATCCGGAAAAGGCTTCTGTGATGCTCAATGTTCCGCTCAGAACAAAGGCAATGATGACCAGCAAAGCGACCGCGTCCATACGCACTCTGCCAGTAACAAACAAGACGACGGCAATCGCCAGCAATGAGAGAACCCATATCAATTCACCGTTCACAACATATCCTTGTTAAATGAGAGGGATGGATCGATTCTGCCATAAAAAAGCCCCAACAATCTGGGGCTAAATCATGTTCAGGTATTTCTTACCACGACCACATTTCCGTTAGGCTGTTTGGTCACAGAAATATGTTCCAGACTGGTCAGCGAAAAATCGACCTCATCCAGACGCGGCGTGTCCACAGGCGCGTTGACCGCTATCACATGACACCCTGCCGCCAGTCCTGAAAGCACCCCAGCGGGCGCATCTTCCACCACCGCGCATTCCTGTGGCGCAAGACCTAGAAGCTGGGCGCCTAACAGATAGGCGTCAGGCTCGGGTTTGCCTCTTTTTACCCGCTCGGCGGTGACAAACACTTCAGGAGCAGGCAGACCCGCGACACGATGACGCGCTCGTGCGACCGGCATGGATCCGGAGGTCACAATCGCCCATGGAATACCCGCTTTATTGAGGTGGTTGAGTAAATCAACCGCTCCCGGCAGCGCTGTGATCCCCGCGGTTTCCGTCGCTTCGATCTGCTCCAGGCGGGTGAATTCCGCGGCGATCTCAGCCTCAGATTTGCCCACCATAAAGTGTCGCAGGGAGGTAATGGCCTGCTTGCCATGAATAAAGCCGAGCACCTCGGCGTGATCGAGGCCAAAACGATCGGCCCAGTTGCACCACGCGCGTTCTACTGCGGGTAAGGAATCGACCAGCGTTCCATCCAGATCAAACAGAAAACCTTTGCACTGCACGCTCGCCCCCTCAGGCATTAATGATTTGGTTAATTTCATTCGCACTCAGGTGATACTGGCGCGGGCAAGAGTGCCAGACATTTAGCATACGCTGATATTTTTCCCACATCGGGGTCTGGGCGTTGAAGCCATGCGTACCCGCATCAAAGTGGGTATAACGACCTTCGACATTAACCATAAAACGTACGTACCCGAGGTAACGGGCTTCCGTTGCGGCGTCAAAGCCAAGGAAGGTCACGCGGCGCTCATCAATAGCCTGCGCGTCCTTAAGATTAGTCCAGGACACATGTAATGCGTGATACATCTCCATAATATCGATAATCGTACGACAGGTTTCTTCCGTCAGCTCACCGAACTCACGATCCAGCTCGCGCATCTGCAAGCCGTAACCGCGTTCAATAATCGTCTGCAAACGACGATAACGCTCGGCGTTAGTGGGATCGAGCATAGTCATCATTTTGTACTGATTAGACAAAATCAGACGTTGAGCGTTGGTCATTTCCATTTGGGACTCCTGTATCACTACTACTGCGATGAAAAAAAAGAAGGCATCTTGTGCCTTCTTTTATATGCGTAATCAGGGGTCAATTACAAATCATCAAGGAAAGTTTTATCCAGTTGTTTGAAGGCGCGCTTAAGCGTGTCAGCCAGCGCCTGATAATCAGGCTTTCCTTCTACCGGAGTGAGCGCCTGCCCGGCTTCTTGCAATTTACCCCGAACTTCGTAGAACCAGTTGAGTATTGAAGGCGGCAGCGGCGTTACAGAACGTTTACCCAGCCACCACATGCCCTGCATCGGCAGGCTGAGCGCAAACAGCGCAGTCGCCACGGCCGGTCCCAACTGCCCCCCTAACGCAATTTGCCAGCATAAGGTGAAGACGGCGATAGGCGGCATAAAACGGATCGCGTAACGCGTCATGCGGATCACGCGGTTCTCTACAAACACAGGTGCGAGGCGCTTTTCCATTGGCCACGTCTTCGCATAGTGCTGCCCCCGGCGAAACAAGCTAAAAAAATTGACGGAACGATTATCCGGTGTCGACATGGCGGTTACCTCAACTTCACATATAAAAATTAAAAAATTTGTGCAAAACAACAACTACAAGGGACATCGTTCAAAACATTTTGTCTTTGATACCCACATTCAGGTATCCTGTGCCGGCCTGTAAGGCCTTTAGTCCAAAATCATTGAGTCGTCAAATTGACACATAGTATGCCATTGGCTGAAAAATACGCAAAATGACATAGACTCAAAGGTATTTATTCCATCGTGCCCAAAAAGACTATGGCGCATGATGTTAATCATAAACGTCGGTGTCATCATGCGCTACGCTCTATGACTTCCTGACGTTTTTTTAGCCACGTATCATAAATAGGTACTTCCATGTCGAGTAAGTTAGTACTGGTTCTGAACTGCGGTAGCTCCTCACTGAAATTTGCCATCATCGATGCAGTAAACGGTGAAGAATACCTCTCTGGTTTAGCCGAATGTTTCCATCTCCCAGAAGCACGTATCAAGTGGAAAATGGACGGCGGTAAACAAGAAGCGGCTTTAGGTGCAGGCGCCGCTCACAGTGAAGCGCTGAATTTTATCGTTAATACTATTCTGGCACAAAAACCAGAACTGTCTGCTCAGCTGACTGCGATTGGTCACCGTGTTGTTCACGGCGGCGAGAAATACACCGGCTCTGTGGTTATCGACGATTCCGTTATTCAGGGTATCAAAGACGCAGCCTCTTTTGCACCGCTGCATAACCCTGCACACCTGATCGGTATCGCAGAAGCGCTGAAATCCTTCCCGAATCTGAAAGACAAAAACGTGGCTGTGTTCGACACCGCGTTCCATCAGACCATGCCGGAAGAGTCTTACCTCTATGCTCTGCCATACAGCCTGTACAAAGAACACGGTGTTCGTCGTTACGGCGCGCACGGTACCAGCCACTTCTTCGTGACTCAGGAAGCGGCAAAAATTCTGAACAAACCGGTTGATGAGCTCAACATCATCACTTGCCACCTGGGCAATGGCGGTTCTGTTTCTGCTATCCGTAACGGTAAATGTGTTGATACCTCCATGGGTCTGACCCCGCTGGAAGGTCTGGTGATGGGTACGCGTTCCGGTGACATCGACCCGGCGATCATCTTCCACCTGCACGACACCCTGGGCATGAGCGTTGACCAGATCAACAAAATGCTGACCAAAGAGTCCGGCCTGCTGGGTCTGACCGAAGTCACCAGCGACTGCCGTTATGTTGAAGATAACTACGCGACTAAAGAAGACGCTAAACGTGCAATGGACGTTTACTGTCACCGTCTGGCGAAATACATCGGTTCTTACACTGCGCTGATGGATGGTCGTCTGGATGCAGTTGTCTTCACCGGTGGTATCGGTGAAAACGCAGCGATGGTTCGTGAACTGTCTCTGGGCAAACTGGGCGTTCTGGGCTTTGAAGTTGACCACGAACGTAACCTGGCCGCACGTTTCGGCAAATCTGGTTTCATCAACAAAGAAGGTACCCGTCCTGCGGTGGTTATCCCAACCAACGAAGAACTGGTTATCGCGCAAGACGCGAGCCGTCTGACTGCCTGATTTCACACCGCCAGCCTAGCTGGCGGTGCTGTTTTGTAACCCGTCTACATCGACGGTAACGAAAGAGGATAAACCGTGTCCCGTATTATTATGCTGATCCCTACCGGAACCAGCGTCGGTCTGACCAGCGTCAGCCTTGGCGTGATCCGCGCAATGGAACGCAAAGGCGTTCGTCTGAGCGTCTTCAAGCCGATCTCTCAACCGCGTGCCGGTGGCGATGCGCCAGACCAGACTACCAGCATCGTCCGTGCTAACTCTTCTCTGCCAGCCGCTGAGCCGCTGAAGATGAGCCACGTTGAATCTCTGTTGTCCAGCAATCAGAAAGATGTGCTGATGGAAGAGATCATCGCGAACTACCACGCGAACACTAAAGACGCTGAAGTTGTACTGGTTGAAGGCCTGGTCCCAACCCGTAAACATCAGTTCGCGCAGTCTCTGAACTACGAAATCGCGAAAACGCTGAACGCAGAAATCGTCTTCGTAATGTCTCAGGGTACCGATACCCCGGAACAGCTGAACGAGCGTATTGAACTGACTCGCAGCAGCTTCGGCGGCGCGAAAAACACCAACATCACCGGCGTAATCGTTAACAAACTGAACGCACCGGTTGATGAGCAGGGCCGTACTCGCCCGGATCTGTCCGAGATTTTCGACGACTCTTCCAAAGCAAAAGTGATCAAAGTTGATCCGGCTAAACTGCAAGAATCCAGCCCACTGCCGGTTCTGGGCGCGGTGCCATGGAGCTTCGATCTGATCGCAACGCGTGCAATCGATATGGCGCGTCATCTGAACGCCACTATCGTTAACGAAGGTGATATCAACACCCGTCGCGTGAAGTCTGTGACTTTCTGCGCACGCAGCATTCCGCACATGCTGGAGCACTTCCGTGCCGGTTCTCTGCTGGTGACTTCCGCCGATCGTCCTGACGTGCTGGTTGCAGCATGCCTGGCAGCCATGAACGGCGTGGAAATCGGTGCCCTGCTGCTGACTGGCGGCTACGAAATGGACGCGCGTATCACTAAACTGTGCGAACGTGCATTTGAAACCGGCCTGCCGGTATTCATGGTGAACACCAACACCTGGCAGACCTCTCTGAGCCTGCAGAGCTTCAACCTGGAAGTTCCGGTTGACGATCACGAACGTATTGAGAAAGTTCAGGAATACGTTGCTAACTACATCAACGCTGACTGGATTGAATCCCTGACCGCGACCTCTGAGCGCAGCCGTCGTCTGTCTCCGCCAGCGTTCCGTTATCAGCTGACCGAGCTGGCACGTAAAGCCGGCAAGCGCGTTGTTCTGCCGGAAGGTGACGAGCCGCGTACCGTTAAAGCGGCGGCTATCTGTGCTGAACGCGGTATCGCAACCTGCGTACTGCTGGGCAACCCGGATGAGATCACCCGCGTTGCGGCCTCTCAGGGCGTTGAGCTGGGCGCTGGCGTAGAAATCGTTGATCCAGATGTGGTTCGCGAAAGCTACGTTGCTCGCCTGGTCGAACTGCGTAAAAACAAAGGTATGACCGAAACCGTTGCCCGCGAACAGCTGGAAGACAACGTGGTTCTCGGTACCCTGATGCTGGAACAGGACGACGTTGACGGTCTGGTTTCTGGTGCAGTTCATACCACCGCGAACACCATCCGTCCGCCGCTGCAGCTGATCAAAACTGCACCGGGTAGTTCCCTGGTGTCTTCCGTGTTCTTCATGCTGCTGCCGGATCAGGTTTACGTATACGGCGACTGCGCGATCAACCCGGATCCGACTGCAGAGCAACTGGCAGAAATCGCGATTCAGTCCGCTGAATCCGCCATTGCTTTCGGTATCGAACCACGTGTAGCAATGCTCTCCTACTCCACCGGTACTTCTGGTGCAGGTAGCGACGTAGAAAAAGTTCGTGAAGCCACGCGTCTGGCGCAGGAAAAACGTCCTGACCTGATGATCGACGGTCCGCTGCAGTATGACGCCGCCGTTATGGCTGACGTAGCAAAATCCAAAGCGCCGAACTCTCCGGTTGCAGGTCGTGCTACCGTGTTCATCTTCCCGGATCTGAACACCGGTAACACCACCTACAAAGCGGTACAGCGTTCTGCCGACCTGATCTCCATCGGGCCGATGCTGCAGGGTATGCGCAAGCCTGTGAACGACCTGTCTCGTGGCGCGCTGGTTGACGACATCGTCTACACCATCGCTCTGACCGCGATCCAGTCTTCCCAACAGCAGCAGTAATCTGTCGAGTGTGCCGGATGTCTTATCCGGCAACACTTCTGCTTATTAAACCGGAAATAGCTTATATTTCCGGTTTTTTTATACCTGTTTTTCCCGTTGGCATATTCTGAAACCTTTGCCAGGATGCGCTGCATCAATGAATAACTATTCTCCTGTTTGCATACTTATCCTCTTTTGCATTGCAACAGGGATAGTCTTTCATGTCAGCAGTAACAGAAACACAGCCAGCTAAAAAATGGGCGATGCCCGATACGTTGGTGATTATTTTTTTCGTTACCATTTTAACCAGTCTGGCGACATGGGTTGTTCCCGTCGGAATGTTCGACAGTCAGGAAGTGCAGTATCAGGTTGATGGACAAACCAAAACCCGTAAGGTGGTCGACCCCCATTCTTTTCGAATTCTGACCAACGACGCGGGCGAAGAGCAGTATCACCGGGTGCAGTTTTTCACCACCGGTGATGAGCGCCCTGGCCTGATGAATTTTCCGTTTGAAGGGTTAACCTCCGGCTCTAAATTCGGCACTGCCGTCGGCATTATTATGTTTATGCTGGTGATTGGCGGTGCATTCGGCATCGTTATGCGTACCGGAACCATCGATAACGGCATCCTGGCGCTCATCCGCCATACGCGAGGAAACGAAGTCCTGTTTATCCCGGTGCTGTTTGTTCTCTTCTCATTAGGCGGCGCGGTGTTTGGCATGGGGGAAGAGGCGGTCGCCTTTGCCATTATTATCGCACCGTTAATGGTACGGTTAGGTTACGACAGTATCACCACCGTTCTGGTCACCTATATTGCGACTCAAATTGGATTCGCCAGCTCATGGATGAACCCGTTCTGCGTGGTCGTCGCGCAGGGGATTGCGGGCGTGCCGGTGCTCTCTGGTTCCGGTCTGCGTATCATTGTCTGGGTAATTGCGACCCTGATAGGTCTGACCTTCACGCTGGCCTATGCGGCGCGCATCAAAAAGAATCCGCTTTTGTCCCGGGTACATGAATCCGACCGTTTCTTTCGCGAACAGCAGGACGACGTTGTGGAACGACGCTTCACGCTGGGCGACTGGCTGGTGCTGCTGGTGCTGACTGCGGTAATGATTTGGGTTGTCTGGGGCGTGATCGTCAACGCGTGGTTTATTCCTGAGATCGCCAGTCAGTTCTTCACCATGGGCCTGGTAATTGGCATCATCGGCGTGGTCTTTCGTCTCAACGGCATGACGGTCAACATCATGGCCTCCTCATTCACTGAAGGCGCGCGAATGATGATTGCCCCTGCCCTGCTGGTCGGTTTTGCCAAGGGCATATTACTGCTGGTCGGTAATGGAGAGGCGGGTGAAGCCAGCGTGTTGAACACGCTGCTGCACAGCATTGCCAACGGCATCAGCGGGCTGGATAACGCCATCGCGGCGTGGTTTATGCTGCTGTTCCAGGCGGTGTTTAATTTCTTCGTTACTTCCGGCTCTGGTCAGGCTGCATTGACCATGCCGTTATTAGCACCCTTAGGCGATCTGGTTGGCGTAAACCGTCAGGTCACCGTACTGGCCTTCCAGTTTGGCGACGGATTCAGCCATATTATCTATCCTACGTCGGCATCGCTGATGGCAACGTTAGGCGTGTGTCGGGTGGATTTTCGTAACTGGCTGAAGGTTGGCGCCACGCTGTTGGGACTGCTGTTTATTATGTCCAGCGTGGTGGTGATTGGCGCGCAGATAATGGGTTACCATTAAAAAACGATTGCCCGGCCTACACGACTTCTCGACGCTGTAGGCCGGATGAGCAGATTTTACTCAGCTTCTTCCTGCTTTTCGGCTTTCGCCCCTTCATTCTTAGCGTTGCGGGTCATCCACAGCGCCAGGGCTTTCAGTGAGTCCGGCGTAAATTCGTCGCAGCGCGCGGTAATTTCTTCCGGCGTCAGCCAGCAAACTTCACTAACCTCTTCTTCCTGAAGCGCAAACGGTCCGTGGGAAACACAGCTAAACAGCCCGCCCCATACGCGACAGTTCTGGTCTTCAAAATAAAACTGCCCATGCTCGGCAAACGGCACGCCCGCAATCCCCAGTTCCTCTTCCGCTTCACGGCGCGCTGAATCCAGTAGTTGCTCGTCAGCCTGCACAACACCGCCAGCGGTGGCATCCAGCATGCCGGGCAAAAAATCTTTTGTCTCAGTACGGCGCTGAACCAGAATTTTGCCCATACCATCATGCACGACGATATACGTTGCACGATGGCGTAAGCGTTGCGCCCGCATTTGTTCCCGGCTGGATTGTGCAATGACTTCGTTGTCTTCATTCACAATATCCACCCATTCCGTACTTGCCAAACGACGCTGTTCCACCATCAGGAAACCTTCTTTTTTCTTGCGCTCTTACGGCGCGTTTATGTTTGTGGGGTAAATTACGGATTAATCTCGACCTGTGCAATAACACTTTGATCATTGAGTGCCATTACGCTGAGAACATTATCATCCAGAATCCCGTAACTTGCCGCAAAGCCCCCTTTCGGGATGCTTACCGAGCCGGGATTGAAGTGGTAAACATCCCCTTGACGCTCAGCAACGGGCAGATGTGTATGCCCATAAACCAGCACATCTCCCACGTTGAGCGCCGGCATATTTTGCGGGCCAAAAAGATGCCCGTGCGTCAAAAAGAGTCGCTGGTTTTCTGTCAGAATTTGCTGCCACGGCGCGGTCATCGGAAAATGCAGAAGCATCTGATCCACTTCGCTGTCACAATTGCCACGCACCGCGATAATCCGCGCTGCCAGCGCATTCAACCGCTCAGCAACCTGCGCAGGCGCATAGCCTTCCGGGAGCGCATTACGCGGTCCGTGGTTTAAAACATCACCCAATATCACCAGCCATTGCGCACCGCTTGCGGCAAACCGTTCAAGTACGCGTTCCGTGGCTGGCAACGAACCATGAATGTCCGATGCGAACATCAGTTTCATCACTCACTCCTCGTTGAAAAGTACCTTGTAATGATACTGGATTACGCCCCGTTTTTCAGCAGGAACGCTTCGCTGAAAGCGCGATAAAACGCTGGACTGAAGCGCGCTGCCACTGGAAGGCGGCATATTCTGCAAGCGCTTCGGGAACCTCATCGCCGTTAAGGACCAGACGATTCAGCATTAGCGCTAAATCGCAGTCGGCAATACACCATTCGCCAAATAAATTCTGCTTCCCGTTGCTCAATAAATGGCTCGCAGTGGCGAACAATTTCTCCGCACTGACTTTTCCCGCTTCGCTTAACGGACCTTTCTTCACGCCAGCAAAAACTACGTCCGTTGAGCGTTCTTCACGGATAGGCATCAGATCGCTGCGGATCCACGCCTGAACCTGGCGCGCCCGCGCGCGCTTTTGCACATCGTGTGGGTAGATACGCTCCCACTGCGGCGGCGCAAAACTCTCTTCCAGGAACTCAGTAATCGCTGATGATTCGCTCAGCTCGAAACCGTCGATTTCAAGCACCGGCACGCGCCGCGTTAACGCATACCCTTGCCATGAAGGTTGCAAGTGTTCGCCGCTGTTGAGATCAACGGTTTTCAGCGTAAAAGGCAGTCCTTTCTCTTGCAGAGCGACATAAACAGACAGCACGTAAGGGGAGAAAAAATTGGCATCTGACCACAGCGTAATTGCAGATTTGCTCATAATGTCCTCTGAAATGTATTGGCTTGCCTTCAAAATATAGAGTCTTTCTCTCACTGTCACTTGATGAAAACTCACGCACGCCAACAGGCTCTATACTTGTTATGACCCGGTTCATGACAAAACGGACGCTGAAAATGATCGATCTCTATTACACTCCATCGCCAAACGGTCACAAAATCACGCTGTTTCTTGAAGAGGCGCAGCTGCAATACCGTCTGATTCATGTCGATATCAGCAAAGGTAGCCAGTTTCACCCTGATTTTCTGCAAATCTCACCAAACAATAAAATCCCGGCCATTATCGACAGTGCCCCGGTTGACGGCGGAAAGCCCATCAGCCTGTTTGAGTCTGGAGAAATTTTACTCTATCTGGCAGAAAAGAGCGGTAAGCTGCTGAGCGGTGAGTTACGTGAACGCCACACTACACTGCAGTGGTTGTTCTGGCAGGTCAGCGGCCTCGGACCCATGCTCGGTCAGAATCATCATTTTAGCCACTACGCCCCACAAACGATTCCCTACGCCATTGAAAGATACCAGGTTGAAACCCAGCGCCTGTACAACGTGATGAATAAACGTCTGGAAACGTCCCCCTGGCTGGGAGGCGATCACTACAGCATTGCCGACATTGCCTGCTGGCCGTGGATCCACGCCCATCAGCGTCAGCGCATCGACCTCGACAACTACCCGGCGGTCAATAACTGGCATGAACGCATCCGTACGCGTCCCGCAACGGAACGCGCCATGCAACAAGCACAAAGTGAGAAGCGGTGACGCGATTCGGTTCTCGTGTATCATGCAAAGGTTCATACATGGAGGAAACCTGCAATGTCACAACCTGACGCAATTATTCGTATAAAAAACCTTCGTCTGCGCACTTTTATCGGCATCAAAGAAGAGGAGATCCTTAACCGCCAGGATATCGTCATCAACATTGCCATTCACTATCCGGCAGACAAAGCCCGTACCAGCGAAGATATCAACGACGCGCTGAATTATCGCACTATCACCAAGAGCATCATTGCCCACGTGGAGGGTAACCGCTTCTCATTGTTAGAAAAATTAACTCAAGATGTGCTCGATATCGCACGCGAACATCACTGGGTCACTTATGCTCAAGTAGAGATAGATAAACTTCACGCATTACGTTACGCCGACTCAGTCTCTATGACGCTGAGCTGGCAGCGCTAAAACATAACCCGGGAGGCGACATGCAGATTCTGATTACCGGCGGTACTGGCCTGATTGGACGTCATCTGATCCCCCGCTTGCTGGAACTGGGGCATCAGATAACCGTAGTGACCCGTTCTCCAGATAAGGCGCGTCAGATTCTCGACTCCTGGGTTACGCTGTCCAAAGGGTTGGAAGAGCGGCAAAATCTCAATGACATTGATGCCGTCATAAACCTTGCCGGAGAGCCGATTGCGGACAAGCGCTGGAGTGCCCAGCAAAAGGAACGCCTGTGTCAGAGCCGCTGGGTCATTACGCAGAAGCTGGTCGATTTAATCAATGCCAGCGAGACACCGCCCGCAGTGCTAATCTCCGGTTCCGCTACCGGTTACTACGGCGATTTAGGCGAAGTGGTGGTCACAGAAGAAGAGCCGCCGCATAACGAATTTACCCATAAGCTGTGCGCCCGCTGGGAGCAAATTGCCAGCACTGCGCAAAGCGATAAAACCCGCGTGTGTATGCTGCGCACCGGCGTGGTACTGGCCTCTGCTGGCGGCATTCTGGCGAAAATGGTTCCACCGTTTCGTCTTGGCTTAGGCGGACCAATTGGCAACGGACGCCAGTATATGGCCTGGATCCATATTGATGATATGGTCAACGGAATTCTCTGGCTGCTGGATAACGATCTGCGCGGTCCCTTCAATATGGTTTCACCGTACCCGGTGCACAATGAGCAGTTTGCCCACGCGCTGGGCCACGCCCTGAACCGTCCTGCCATTCTGCGCGTTCCCGCCACCGCAATGCGGTTGCTGATGGGCGAATCTTCAGTGCTGGTTCTCGGCGGGCAGCGAGCGTTGCCAAAACGCCTGGAAGCGTCCGGTTTCGCGTTTCGCTGGTACGATTTAGAAGAAGCGCTGGCGGATGTCATCCGATAACCCCTAAGCGCTATTCACGGTCGCCGTTGTGGTGGTAAGGTTATAGGCCAGATTTCTGCAATGGCGACGTTATGGCGATAATTTCGACTCCCCGACTTACCCTCTCTTTGTTTCAGTTTTCTGACTGGTCATTTTTCCAGAAACTACGTGAATGTCCTGAAGTCATGCGCTATATGAGCAACATCGCCCCGGCGAAAGATACGCGTCTGTTATTCGCCAGACGCCTTGCCGCTCAGCACACTTTTGTCATCCGCGAGCACAACAACCCGACGCCGCTCGGCGATATTGGTCTGCAAATCAGCCATCTCTACCCACACGAAGCCGACCTCGGCTACGCCATCATGCCACAGGCGCAGGGGAAAGGTATTGCCAGCGAAGCCGTACGCGCGGTGTGCCAGTACGCCTTCGAGCACGCGGAGGTCACGGCGATAAATGCTTACGCACTGGCGGATAATAAGGGCTCAATACGGATTCTGGAAAAAACGGGGTTCGTGCGTACGCAGGTGCTGGAAAAGGCGTATGAGATTGATGGTATCGCCTACGACGACTGGGTTTATCGTCTGGAGTGCGACGCGCTAAAATCCCAGGCCCGGAAAGCGTAGCGCCTCCGGGCAGGTGACTTACTTCAACGAACCTTTGAGGAACTGCTGCAAACGCGGACTTTGCGGATTACCAAATACCTGTTCCGGATCGCCCTCTTCTTCAATCTTCCCTTGATGCAGGAAAATCACGTGCGTGGAGACATGACGGGCAAACCCCATTTCGTGGGTCACGACCACCATGGTTTTTCCCTCTTCGGCCAGTTGTTGCATAATGCGCAGCACTTCGCCCACCAGCTCCGGGTCAAGTGCCGACGTGGGTTCATCAAACAGCAACACTTCCGGTTCCATCGCCAGCGCACGAGCAATGGAGACACGCTGCTGCTGACCACCGGACAGATGCACCGGATATTTGCCCTGAGCGCGCTCATCAATACCCACTTTCGCCAGATACTTCACCGCACGTTCGCGAGCTTCCTGCTTGCTCAGCCCCAACACCTGGATCGGCGCTTCCATCACGTTTTCCAGCACCGTCATGTGGCTCCACAGATTAAAGTGCTGAAAGACCATCGTCAGTCGCGTGCGCAGCAAGCGCAGCTGATTTTTGTCTGCAACCTTAAGCTGGCCGTCTTTGTCGCGTACCAGACCAATGTTCTGACCACTGACGACAATCGACCCGGCGCTCGGTTTCTCGAGAAAGTTAATGCAGCGCAGGAAGGTACTTTTACCGGAACCTGACGAGCCAATAATACTGATAACATCACCCGCATTGGCCTGCAGCGATACCCCTTTCAGCACTTCATGTTCGCCGTAGTGCTTATGTAAATCGATAACGTTTAATTTATTTTCAGACATCGTGTTACTCGAATCATTTAGAGGATACATGCTGCAACCAGCGTTTTTCCGCTTTACGGAACAGACTGATCAGGACATACGAAATAATCAAATACAGAAAAGCGGCAATACCGAAGGCGGTAAACGGCTGATACGTTGCCGAGTTGATATCGCGGGCGATTTTCAACAAATCAGGCACCGTTGCGGTAAATGCCAGCGCCGTGGAGTGCAGCATTAAAATAACTTCATTGCTGTAAGCCGGCAGCGCAATACGCAGCGCGGAAGGCAAAATAATGCAGCGATACAGTTTAAATGACGAGAAACCGTAAGCGCGCGCGGCTTCAATCTCACCATGGGGTACGGAACGAATAGCCCCGGCGAAAATCTCCGTGGTATAGGCGCAGGTATTCAGCGTCAGCGCCAGCACGGTGCAATTTAGCCCACTGCGGAAAAACGCGTTGAGGAAGTCCGTGCCTTTGACTATCTCCAGCGTATACATCCCGGAATAAAACACCAGCAACTGGACGTACAGCGGCGTCCCACGAAAAATATAGGTGAACAGCCAGATGGGAAACTGGATAAATTTATTACTGGAAACACGACCAATTGCCAAAAACAGCGCCAGTATCCCGCCCATCACCACCGATGAAATCAGAAGCCACAGGGTGATAGCCACGCCGGTGTAGCGATATCCGTCGGTCCACAGCAGGGACTTCCAGTATTCCTGAATAATCTCAATCACAGGTCAGCCCTCTTCACACCCACGGAATAGCGGCGCTCAAGGTACAGCAGCACACCATTAGAAACAGTGGTAAACACCAGATAGATGACCCCGCACACTACGGCAAAATAGAACGGCTCCCAGGTACTTTTTCCGGCAAGCTGAGTGGCTTTCACCACGTCTTCCAGGCCGAGCAACGATACCAGCGCCGTGGCCTTAAGAATGACCTGCCAGTTATTGCCAATTCCCGGTAAGGCATAGCGCATCATCGCCGGGAACATAATGCGGCGAAATATTTGTGAACTGGTAAAACCGAATGCCGTCGCGGCTTCAATATGGCCTTTTGGCACGGCCATAAATGCGCCACGAAATGTTTCGGTAAAATAGGCTCCGTAGATAAACCCGAGCGTAATAATACCCGCGACCATCGGATCGATATCAATCTGGCTGATACCAATTGCATCGGTAAGGGTATTCAGCGCGATTTGTAATCCGTAAAAGATGAGCAGCATTAAGACCAGATCGGGCACGCCGCGGATAAGCGTTGTGTACCCTTCGAAAATAAGCGCCAGCGCCCGGCTTTGCGACAGCTTTGCTGCCGCGCCGACAAGGCCTATCAGAACCGCCAGTACCACCGAGCTAAGTGCCAGCTCCAGCGTAACAATTGCGCCCTGTAAAATAACACCTGAAAAGCCATACAACATGCTGCCTGTCCTGTCGTGTGTGGTGGAGTAATAAGCCTCTTTTGATTTCAGACAAACTGTTAAATGCGGGATGGCGACTTTGCCTTATCCGGCCTACAAAATCGCTGTAGACCGGATACGCGCAGCGCCATCAGGCATAAATTCAACACGTCAAAAATCTACGGGCTTTATCAGCACCTGCGGTGATTAACCGCCATAAACATCAAAATCGAAGTACTTTTTCGCCAGCTTCTCGTAAGTACCGTCAGCTCGCATCTCGGCAAAGGCTTTGTTCAGTGCTTCGCGCAGTTCGTTATCATCTTTGCGCAGCCCCATACCGGTACCCACGCCGAATAACTTCTCATCTTTTACAGATGGGCCGCCGAATTTGTAATCTTTACCGACCGGCTGTTTCAGGAAGCCTTCGCTGGCTGCGACTTCATCCTGGAAAGCAGCATCAATACGCCCGGCAGTCAGGTCAGAATAGATATTGTCTTGCCCCTGATAAGAGACAATTTCAATGCCTTTTGGCGCCCAGTGCTCGTTGCCGAAGGTTTCCTGAGTCGTGCCCTGCAGCACGCCAACACGTTTACCTTTCAGCGACTCAATGGTTGGCTGAATAGCAGAATCTTTAGCGACAACCAGACGCGAGTCGGCTGCATAAAGCTTGTCGGTAAAGGCGATTTCCTGCTGACGTTTTTCAGTGATGGAAAGCGAGGACATAATCGCATCGATTTTCTTCGCTTTTAACGAAGGGATAAGCGCGTCCAGCGGGTTTTCCACGAAGGTACATTGTGTATTGATACGTTTGCACAGCTCTTTAGCCAGATCGATATCAAAACCGACTAATTCACCCTGTGCATTTTTCGATTCGAACGGCGCATAAGTAGGATCGGTACCGATACGAATTTTTTGCGGAATGGCTGCAAATGCTGCGGTAGCACTGGAGAAAGCCAGGACCAGAGAAAGAGACAACACCAGTTTTTTCATAACTATCCTCAACAGACTGTCTTTTATAGGGGATCTTTACAGGACCAGGTGCAGTTATCGTGCCATTAATCGGGCCGACAAGGCAAAGCATTCTACCCTGTCGACGGTATTTATTTGCATGAAAAGCGCTTAAGTATGCACTCATGCTTATTAAGACAGCGACAAAAGCACTAAAACAGTGCACTGAATTTATTATGCACCGTAATGGTTACCCGCAATGGTGCAGTCCATTCCCCGCTGCGGCGTATTAATCGCCGTAGACATTGAAGTTAAAATACTTGCTCGCCATTTTGTCGTAGGTGCCGTCTTTGCGCAGTTCGCCCAGCGCTTTATCGAAAGCAGCTTTCAGCTCTGCATCATCTTTGCGCAAGCCAATCCCGGTGCCGTCACCAAAGTATTTTTTATCTTTCACCGACGGACCAGCAAAAGCGTAGTCCTTACCGGCAGGCTGCTTCAGGAAGCCTTCGCTGGCCGCGACTTCATCCTGCAACGCCGCGTCCAGACGACCCGCTGTCAGGTCAGAATAGATAAGGTCCTGGTTCGCATAGGCCACCACATCTACGCCTTTGCTGCGCCAGTTGTCATTAGCATAGGCTTCCTGAGTCGAGCCTTGCAGTACGCCAACATGTTTACCTTTGAGGGAATCAAGAGTCGGTTGAATTGGGGAACCTTTCGCGGCGATCAGACGTGAGTCTGCTGCGTAAAGCTTGTCTGAGAACGCAATCTCTTGCTGACGCTTCTCAGTGATTGAAAGCGAGGAGATGATGGCATCAATTTTTTTCGCTTTCAGCGACGGGATCAGCGCGTCAAAGTCGCTGGCTACCCAGGTACATTTGATCTGCATGCGCTTACACATCTCATTTCCCAGATCGATATCAAAGCCGACAAAGTCGCCTTTGGCATCTTTAGAGGAAAAAGGTGCGTACGTTGTATCTGTACCAATACGAACCGTCTGCGGAAGTGCTGCGTAGCTGGCCGCGGTGGCGGAGAGTCCTACCAGCAAAGACAAAGCAAGAACCGTCTTCTTCATACATAACCCTCAAGTGGCGTAATTTTATTATGTTTTACGTTGTGTTGTGTGTTTGCAGACTTTTTCATGCAGGTCTTATGCCATTTTCGCGTCGATGAGGATATTCGACGTTAAATATGTTAATAAAACGTTGCAATAATGTCCTGATTTTGAAGATAGCAGGTCTGACGGTTGAACCGCAGCGTTTCGTTGAGTTTTAACGAATTAAATGTTGAGGATATGATCGCGGTTACAAAATTGCCCTGAAACAGGGCAACGGATGTTTCTTTGCACGCTGATGGAACGGTTTTACGCCCCTTGCCAGCGGGTGAACAGATCCTGTGGAAGGGAGATATCAAACTGGTCGAGTACGCGGTTAACTGTTTGATTAATCACATCATCTAGCGTTTGCGGGCGATGATAGAATGCCGGAACTGGCGGCATAATCACCGCGCCAATTTCTGCCGCCTGCGTCATCAGCCGCAGATGCCCCAGATGCAGGGGCGTTTCACGCACGCACAGCACCAGCGGGCGGCGTTCTTTCAACACCACGTCTGCCGCACGGGTAAGCAGCCCATCGGTGTAACTGTGGACGATGCCTGAAAGCGTTTTGATTGAACAAGGTAATATTACCATTCCGGCGGTCTGAAAAGAGCCGGAAGAGATACTGGCGGCGATATCGCGCGTATCGTGATTTACATTCGCCAGTGCCTGCACATCGCGTACAGAGAGGTCAGTTTCCAGCGCCAGCGTCTGTCGGGCAGCAGCACTCATCACCAGATGGGTTTCCACATCAGTAACGTCACGCAAAACCTGCAGCAGGCGCACGCCATAAATCGCGCCACTGGCACCGCTAATCCCTACAATGAGTCGTTTCATTTTTTCGCCCTTACTTGCTTCAGGGCTGACTTTGCAGGTTTTTATGCGCAGTTGCAAGTCAGTCCACTCTATGTGTCCTGACCTGCAACAGAACATTACCCTTCGTTATGCATCTCGAGGTTTTCCGCTTCGTTCTGACGCAAAATTGCTTTGGCATCGTCATTACGCAGGGAGTCAAGGAAATCGAGATATTGCTGGTCGACGTCTTTGGTGACGTACACGCCGTTAAACACTGAGCATTCAAACTGCTGAATATCCGGGTTCTCAGCGCGGACCGCTTCAATCAGATCGTTCAGATCCTGGAAGATAAGACCGTCTGCACCGATTATCTGGCGAATCTCGTCCACTTCGCGACCATGAGCAATCAGCTCCGTCGCCGTAGGCATATCGATACCATAAACGTTCGGGAAGCGAATTTCCGGGGCCGCAGAGGCCAGATACACTTTCTTCGCTCCGGCTTCACGCGCCATCTCGATAATCTGTTCCGAGGTGGTACCGCGCACGATGGAGTCATCCACCAGCAGCACGTTTTTATCACGGAATTCCGCACGGTTGGCGTTCAGCTTACGGCGCACGGATTTACGGCGCAGCTGCTGGCCGGGCATGATAAAGGTACGACCCACGTAGCGGTTTTTCACAAAACCCTGACGGTACGGCTTACCGAGAATACGGGCAATTTCCAGCGCGATATCGCAGGAGGTTTCCGGAATCGGGATCACCACGTCAATGTCCAGATCTTCCCACTCACGAGCAATTTTTTCGCCAAGCTTGGTACCCATATTTACACGGGCGCTGTAGACGGAAATCTTGTCGATAAAGGAGTCAGGACGAGCGAAGTAAACGTATTCAAACAGGCACGGATTGCTGACCGGGTTATCGGCACACTGGCGAGTAAACAGCTGACCTTTTTCGGTGATATACACCGCTTCGCCAGGTGCCACATCGCGCAGGAATTCAAAGCCCAGCGTATCCAGCGCCACGCTCTCGGAGGCTACCATATACTCGGTACGACCATCCCCGATATCGCGTTTACCCAGTACCAGCGGACGGATACCGTTAGGATCGCGGAAGGCAACCATACCGTGGCCAATAATCATCGCCACGCAGGCATAGGCGCCGCGGATCTGGCGGTTGGTTGCCGCAATAGCAGCAAAAATATTATCGGCTTCCAGCGGATAATGGCGGAAGTTATCCAGCTCGCTGGCGAAAATATTCAGCAAAATTTCAGAGTCTGAAGTGGTATTGATGTGGCGGCGCTTTTCTTCAAACAGCTTTTTACGCAGCTCATGCGCATTGGTCAGGTTGCCATTATGGGCAAGCGTGATGCCATACGGTGAGTTGACGTAAAAAGGTTGAGCTTCGGAGGCGCTGGAGCTGCCAGCCGTTGGGTAACGCACATGACCGATGCCCATATTGCCCTGCAAACGCTGCATATGGCGCGCTTCAAAAATATCGCTCACCATTCCGTTTGCTTTACGCAAGCGGAAGCAGTTGTTGGCATCAATGGTGATGATGCCTGCGGCATCCTGACCACGATGCTGGAGCACCGTTAACGCGTCATAAATCGACTGGTTTACCGGCATAACACCGGCGATACCGACAATACCGCACATACGTCTTTTCCTCGTTCAGCAACAACCCAAAGTTTATACTTTGGGCAAGAAACTTGACGAGCTTTGCAGATAGTCAAAGAACCATCTGATGATGAAACTGAACTGCGGGATCAGCTGCGACTTGCTCCAGTCTTCACTTTTCGACAGACCGGTAAAGGTATCGAGAAAGAACAGTATGGCAGCGACGATCAGCGCTCCTCGCAGAGCACCAAAGCAGATCCCCAACACCCTGTCGGTACCCGACAGGCCTGTTTTCTCTACCAGTTGGCCTATCACAAAGTTAACGATAGCGCCGACGATAAGTGTCGCGATAAACAGTATCGCGATAGCAATCCCATTTCGAACGAGTTCGTCTTCAAAGCCCGTAAACCAGACAGACAGGTAAGTGTAGTAATGGCTGGCGACAAAGAAAGCACAACCCCAAGTCACCAACGATAATGCTTCACGAACAAAGCCACGGATCAGGCTAACCAGACAGGAAAAACCAATCACCGCGATAATGGCGTAATCAATCCAGACCATAAGTGTCCCACGATTTAACGCCCTGTCGTCCTGTTCGGGGCGCATTCTAACAGAAAAAGAAAACGTTTGCGTAGGGATTTCCTTTCCACGCGTAAATAAAAATGGCGCTGAAAAAATCTTCAACGCCATACCGTTTTATGCCTCTTCGGGCACTGCCGGATAGCGGTAAAAACGCCCTATCCGGCCTGAATTAAGAGCAGCGCCGTGAACAGCGCAATCCCTTAATTAGGGGTGTACCCCATCACTACGCCACTCAGACCGGAGATCTTCTGCAGCTCGCCCAGCGAGTTCTTCAGCTTATCTTTGGAGGCGTCAGGTCCTACGAGAATACGGGTTATTTTACCCTGCACCGGCGTTGACGGGGAAGTATATACCCGGAAGCCCGCGCCACGAAGTTTACCCACGATCTCATTGACCTTATCCGCATTTTTCAGCGCACCGAGCTGTACAACGTACGCTTTGCCGGTTGGCGCTGGCGGTTCCACCGCGGCCGGTTTCGGCGCTGGAGCCGGTGCTGGCGTCGGAGCGACGGCAACCGGCTGCGGCTTCGGTTTGGGTTTCGGCTGTTCTACAGGCGCGGGGACAGGATCTAACTCCGCGCTGTTTGCCGTCGTCAAACGTGACGGATCCAACGATGGCGCGGCAGCATCGCCCGCGCGCACCTCTTCAGCCGCCCCTTCCGGTGGCTGCGTCGGCAGCGCCTGCGTGGCTGCAGGCATCATGTCTGGTTCATCGCGATCGCCGGGTTTCGGCACCAGCGGGATCGCCGCAAACTCATCCTGATAATGCTTTTTCTGCCCGTCAAGCAGCCCGGGGAGCACAATCACCCCCAGCGCGACCAGCACAATTGTGCCGACTAATCGATTCTGAAACTTACTCGCCACCGCTTCTCCCCACGTCTATCACTTCCATGACATGTGCGACAGTGTGAAACGATCCACACACCAACACGGTATCTTCTGGCTTCGCCTCAGCTAGCGCCGCAGACCATGCCTGCGCCACGCTGTCATAGGCGTAGCCTTTGCCCAGATGCTCCAGCAGTTGTTCTGCAGTAGCACCACGCGGCCCTTCCAGGGGCGCACAGTACCAGGCGTCAACCACGCTTTTTAACCAGGCTAACGTACCGGCAATATCTTTATCATGTAGCATACCGATAACCGCAAGTACACGCCCGCTTTTCACTAATTTTTTCAGACGGCCGGTCAGATACTCCGCCGCATGCGGGTTATGGGCAACATCAAAAATCACCCGCGGCGACTCGCTCACAATCTGGAAGCGCCCCGGTAAAATCGCCTGTTCAATACCGTCACGAATGGCCTGCTCGCTGACGTTAAGCCCGCTTGCGCGCAGTGCTGCCAGTGCGGTAGCGGCGTTAGGTTGTGGGACCTGCGGCAACGGCAGGTGCGCCAACGTACCGTGATCGTCCGTAAAGGACCAGTCGTTCTCCGTAACCGCATAGCGCCAGTCCACGCCGCAGCGTTGCAAAATCGCCCCGCTCTCTTGCGCAACATCGGCAATGGTGTAAGGCATTTCCGGCTCGCCAACGATAGCCGGTTTCTCTGCACGGAAAATTCCTGCCTTCTCACGACCAATGCTTTCGCGATCCGGGCCCAGCCAGTCAGTATGGTCAAGCGCAATGCTGGTGACCACCGCAACATCGGCATCCACGATATTGGTCGCGTCAAGGCGACCGCCTAACCCAACTTCCAGAATGACGACATCCAGTTGGGCCTGTTTAAACAGCCAGAGCGCCGATAACGTGCCGTATTCAAAGTAGGTCAGGGAAATGTCGCCACGCGCGTCTTCAATCTCAGCAAACGAGGCGGTATGCGCTGATTCCGGCAGTTCACGCCCCTGCACGCGTACGCGTTCCGTGTAGCGCACCAGATGCGGCGAACTGTAAACGCCGACTTTATAACCTGCTGCGGTCAGCACAGATTCCAGCGTACGGCAGGTTGTGCCTTTCCCGTTGGTTCCCGCCACCGTAAAAACAAATGGCGCGGGTTTCAACACACCCAGTTTGCTCGCCACCTGACTTACGCGTTCCAGGCCGAGATCGATGGTTTTACTGTGCAGGTTTTCCAGATAAGAAAGCCACGATGCCAGGGGCGACGCGGCTTGAGGAATACGTTTATTGTCCATGATGGCTGTAGATTCTTTACGTTGAGAAAAGCAAAAGGGCAGCACCAACCGGCCTGCCCTTTTTTACACGTTGTTTTTCACGTTGCAGATGCGTTGGCTGTGCTCGCTCACCCGAATCACTTACCTGTGTAAGCTCATCGGGATCAACTCTCTTATCGCCTGCCTGCAACCCGAAACCCATAGAGTAAACTATCAGGCCTCTGATTCCTGATCGGGAACCGGAGGTACCACTTCGCCTTCACGCGGCTCATCCGGATTCGGCGTAGGAAGATTCATCAGCTTCGCCAGAATGCTTGCCAGTTTCAGGCGCATTTCCGGACGACGGACGATCATATCGATAGCGCCTTTTTCAATCAGGAACTCGCTACGCTGGAATCCCGGCGGCAGTTTCTCACGTACGGTTTGCTCGATAACACGCGGACCAGCAAAGCCGATCAGTGCTTTCGGTTCTGCAATGTTGAGATCGCCCAGCATCGCGAAGCTAGCAGAAACACCGCCCATTGTTGGGTCGGTCAGTACAGAAATATACGGTAAACCGCGTTCCTGCATTTTCGCCAGCGCAGCAGAGGTTTTCGCCATCTGCATCAGAGACATCAGCGCTTCCTGCATACGCGCCCCGCCAGAAGCGGAGAAGCAGATCAGCGGACAGTTATCTTCCAGCGCCTGCTCAACGGCACGGACAAAACGCGCGCCGACCACAGAGCCCATGGAGCCGCCCATAAACGCGAACTCGAATGCAGCAGCAACGACCGGCATACCGTGCAGCGTGCCTTTCATTACCACCAGCGCATCTTTCTCGCCAGTTTCTTTCTGCGCAGAAGCCAGTCTGTCTTTGTACTTTTTGGAGTCACGAAACTTCAGCACATCTTTCGGCTCAAGCTCGCTACCCAGTTCCACAAGAGAACCTTCATCTAACAGGCTATGCAGGCGATTGCGCGCCGACATGCGCATATGATGGTCACACTTCGGACAGACCTCAAGATTACGTTCCAGCTCAGCACGGTATAAAACCTGACCGCAGCTATCACACTTGGTCCACACCCCTTCAGGAATGCTTGCCTTGCGGGTGGGAGTAATGTTGCTTTTAATTCGTTCAATCCAGCTCATTGGTGACCTTTCTGCCTGAACCCTAGTCAGCTTTGTTATAAGGGGCGCATAATGCCATTTTTGCCCCTAACAGACCATGAATGTTGCACATTAAAACATAACAGCCCGAAACTTTGGATAAAAAAGTGGTCGAACCGCTGAGTTACTTTCTATTTTGCAGCCCGTGACGCAGCGCGTTTATGGCGAATCACTTCAATTATGCCCGGCAATACGGAAAGGACGATGATCGCCACAATCAGTAATTTCAGGTTTTCCTGAACGATCGGCAGATCGCCGAACAGATAGCCTGCATAGGTGAACAGCAATACCCACAGCAGCGCGCCTGCGACGTTATAGATCGCAAAGTGACGGTAGGACATGTGCCCCATACCGGCAACAAACGGTGCAAATGTACGCACAATAGGTACGAAACGCGCGAGGATAATCGTTTTGCCGCCATGACGCTCGTAGAACGCATGGGTTTTATCCAGGTAACTGCGACGGAAAATTTTAGAGTTCGGGTTACTGAAGAGTTTTTCACCGAACAAACGGCCAATCGTGTAGTTCACCGCATCGCCGATAATCGCCGCCACAATCATCAACATCACCATCAGATGAACATTGAGATCGTTAGTTGGCAGCGCAGAAAGCGCGCCAGCGACAAACAGCAGCGAGTCTCCCGGCAGGAACGGCGTCACCACCAGCCCGGTTTCGCAGAACAGGATCAGAAACAGAATCGCGTATACCCAGATACCGTATTCCGCAACCAGCTCCGCCAGATGCACATCAATGTGCAGGATAAAATCGATAAGAAAGTAAATCAGGTCCATAGTTTTGCCTTTATACGACTCAAATTAGTCCGCCAGAAATAGCGGGCCCATAGGCGGTTTTGGCAGGTCGAACCGTTCCGGGTAATCTACTGCAACCAGATACAATCCTTCCGCTTTCGCCGTTGCCGCTGCCAGCGTTCTGTCCTTCGCCGCTAGCAGTTCTGCTATCCAGCTCTCCGGCTGGTTGTTGGCACCTACTTCCATCAGGCTGCCGACAATATTCCTGACCATATGATGTACAAAGGCATTCGCTTTAATATCCACCACCACATATGCACCAAAACGTTCAACGTTAATGTGCATCACGTTACGCCACGGTGTGCGCGACTGACACTGCACCGCCCGAAACGAAGTAAAATCATTTTCGCCAATCAAACACTGGGCCGCACGATGCATACGCTCAGCGTCCAGCGGTTCATAGTAATGGGTTACCCCTTTACCTAAAACCGCAGGGCGCAACCGATGATTGTAGATGATGTAGCGATAACGGCGAGCCGTAGCGCTAAATCGGGCATGGAAATCATCGGGTACAGCTTTCACCCAGCGCACAGCAATGTCACCAGGTAAATTCGCATTTACCCCCAGTGTCCAGGCTGCATCTTTACGCTGGGCAGTCGTTTCAAAGTGCACGACCTGCCCTGTGCCATGAACGCCCGCATCCGTGCGTCCCGCACAAAAGACAGTGATGCGTTCATTCGCCACCTGAGAGAGCGCTTTTTCCAGTTTTTCCTGAACGCTACGCACTTCGTTCTGGCGCTGCCAGCCATAATATTTGCTGCCGTCATACTCAATGCCCAGCGCAATTTTATGGGTTGACGGCTGTTGCAGGTCAGACATTAGTACAGGTACTCCTGCACCAGTTTTTCCGCAATTTTTACCGCCATCAACGCACCGCCAAAGCGTACGTTGTCTGCCACAGACCAGAACTGAACCTGTTCCGGCATCCCATAATCGTTATGCACACAGCCAACTGAAAGGTGCGGAGTACCTGACGCATCGCCAACCTGCGTCGGGATATAGGTCTCTTCTGACAACACTACGTCCTCACCGCGTGAAAACGCATCGCGTGCTTCTTCCGCCGCCAACGGACGCAGGGCTTCAAAATTCACCATCTGTGCGTGGCCATAAAATACCGGCGACTGCACGATGCTGGCGGAGATAAGTAGCCCGTCGTCCTGCATAATTTTGCGCACTTCATCGACAATACGACGCTCTTCGCGCACGCTACCTTCGCGATCCGGCAGCAGCGGCAGCATGTTGAACGCCAGCTGACGGCCAAAGAAATCGTCATCGTCAATCGGGATGCCGTTCAGTAGTTTCGCGCTCTGTCCGGCAAGCGCATCTACGGCTTTTTTACCGTGAGCGGAAGCGGAAATAATATTGGTCACCGTAATACGTGACAGCCCGCCGTCATCAATTAGCGGCTTCAGCGCAGACAGCAGTTGGCTGGTCAGGCTGGAAGGGACCGCAATCACATTGCGGTTGCGGTAATCCGCCAGTACGAACGGGTTAACGTCCGGAACCACCAGCGGAACGTCCGGCTCAAGCGCGAACAGGCCACTGCTGTCGATAACCAGGCAACCGGCATTGGTCGCTTCTTCCACCCATGCGGCGGTGGCTTCAGCGCCCGCAACAAAAAATGCCAGTTGCGCCTGCGTCCAGTCAAAGTCTACAACGTCCTGAACAAGGACCGATTTACCGTTAAAACGCAGATGCTCACCTGCGCTTTCATTACGCGCCAGCGCATAAATTTCACCGACCGGGAACTGGCGTTCAGCCAGCGTATCGAGCAGGGCTTCGCCTACGGCGCCCGTTGCGCCCAGAATGGCAATATTCCAGCCTTCAGACATGGTGATTTACTCCAGAAATACGTAAGCGTCCCTGTCGCATTATTCGACAGGGAGCATTAAGAAGACATTAATGTGCCGGGTGATAAACAGCGTTAAAACCCAGCTTACATAGCAAGGCAGCAGCCGTTGCGTCGTCACACATCACGTATAAAGACGACCATTCACGGCGCTCAAGATAATTTTTACGCAGCTTATCAAACTCACCCGGAATTCCAGCGACTTTACGCAGCGGCGCATCATCGCGGCGCACATCATACACTAAATGCACCAGCCTTTTCAGCGTTGGCTGATCTAACGGGCCATGCAGAGTGATACGACCAAATTCCGGCGCAGGTAACAGGGTATTGAGCGCAACGTGTTGTTCGCGACCAATAAACTTGCTAAAAGCCTCAAAGACCTGCGTGGTGCCGCGCGCTTTTCCTTCCAGGGTATACCCGGCAATGTGCGCCGTGCCGATATCGGCTTTCTCCAGCAATGCCACATTGAGATCCGGCTCCCCTTCCCAGACATCCAGCACGACGCTCAGCGACTGCCCGGCATTCAATCGGTTCAGCAATGCCGTATTGTCGATGACTGGCCCGCGGCAGGCGTTGATCACAATGGTGCCCGGCTTAAGCCGGCTAATCAGCGCATCATCTGCCAGGTGCAGCGTTTTGTACGGTCCGTCTTTAAACAACGGCGTATGGAAAGTCAACACATCGGCTTGCTCTACCAGTTCGTCCAGCGAGCGAAAATCTCCCTCGTCACCGCGATCGGCTCGCGGCGGATCGCACAGCAGCGTGCGGATCCCCAGTGCTTCCAGACGTGCCTGCAAACGTCCGCCCACATTGCCCACGCCTACGATGCCTACAGTACGATCGCGTAACGCAAACCCGTCGCGCTCCGCCAGCATCAGCAACGCTGAAAAAACATATTCTACGACCGCAATCGCGTTACAGCCGGGCGCTGCGGAAAAGCCGATCTTCGACTGCGCAAGCCAGGCTTCATCCACATGGTCCGTGCCTGCGGTTGCCGTGCCGACAAATTGAACCGGTTTTCCGCTAAGCAGTGATTCATTTACTTTCGTCACCGAGCGCACCATTAAGGCATCCGCATCATCCAGTTCGGCAACGGGAATCGGGCGACCGGGAACCGCTTTGACCTCCCCCAAACGACTGAACAGTTCGCGGGCATAGGGCATATTTTCATCAACGAGGATTTTCACGTCTTTCGCACCTGTTTGAGAACGAGAGTTAACCGGGCAAGTGTGCCATAATCTCGCCGCCAGGCATACTGCGAGACCTGGTCAGCACAGATTTAAGGAACAGAGATGATGCAGCCCATTTCAGGTACACCCGCACGCCCTCCCGGCGAAGGCCAAAATGCCCCTTCTGCTGCGGGTGAACAACCGTTATCCACGCAACAACGTACCGTGCTGGAACGACTGATTACCCGTCTGATTTCACTCACCCAACAGCAAAGCGCCGAGGTGTGGGCCGGAATGAAGCACGATCTGGGCGTCAAAAGTGATACACCGCTGCAATCACGTCACTTTCCTGCCGCGGAGCAAAACCTGAATCAGCGGCTGGGTATTGCTCAGCAAAATCATGCTAATCGTCAGGTTCTCTCACAGCTCACTGAATTACTGAGTCAGGGAAATAACCGCCAGGCGGTAAGTGATTTTATCCGTCAGCAGTATGGGCAAACGGCGCTCAGCCAGCTCACGCCTGAGCAGTTGAAGAACGTGCTCACGCTGCTGCAACAAGGGCAGCTTTCTATACCGCAACCGCAACAGCGCCCGGCCACCGATCGTCCGTTATTACCCGCAGAGCACAATACGCTGAACCAGTTGGTTACCAAACTGGCGGCGGCCACGGGAGAGTCAGGTAAGATGATCTGGCAGTCAATGTTAGAGCTGTCTGGCGTAAAAAGCGGTGAGCTGATCCCCGCCAAACAGTTTACTCATCTGGTCACCTGGCTGCAGGCGCGCCAGACGCTCAGCCTGCAAAGCGCCCCGACGCTACAAACGCTCCAGGCGGCCCTGAAGCTGCCATTAGAGCCGAATGAGCTGACGGCAATAAAAGAGTACGCGCAGCAGACGTATCAGATCCAACCACAAACGATTCTGACCACGGTGCAAGTGCAGGACTTGCTGAATCAAATCTTCCTGCGCCGCGTAGAACGGGAACGCGAGCTAAACGATCCGCGCCATCTTCAGCCTATTTACAGCCCGTTCGCGCCGATGATTGAAACGGTTAAATCTCTGTCGGCACGACCGGGACTGCTGTTTGTCGCGTTAATGATCGCATTAGCCATTTTCTGGCTGGTCGCTTAACCTTTGCGCAGCGTAAGCAGCGTCACGACAATCCCCACCACGGCGGATATCGCTCCGGCAAGGAATACCGAGGGATAACCGTACGCGGTGGCCAGCACCCCGGCGACCGGGCCGCTTATGCCGTAGGAGATATCCTGAAACGCGGCGTAACCGCCCAGCGCCGTACCGCGAACCTGCGCGGGCACTCGCTTCACAACCTCTACGCCCAATGCCGGGAAGATAAGCGAACACCCTGCCCCGGTTAGTGCCGCCCCGAGCAGCGCAATCCATGCTGATGGGGCCTGCCACAGCAGAATCAGCCCCGCGGTTTCAACCAGTAAGGAGACAACGGCTACCTTCACGCCTCCGAACCGATCCGGCATCCAGCCAAACAGAATGCGCATCAGCACAAACGCCCCGCCAAACGCGGTCAGGGTGAACCCCGCCATCGTCCAGCCGTTGCTGACAAAATAGAGTGAAATAAACGTACCGATCACCGCAAAGCCAACGCCCTGCAGCGCCAGGCCCAGGCCCGGTTTCCAGATAAGCCCTACCACGCTCCATAACGAAGGGCGTTCTCCTGCATGAGCAGGCACTTTGCGAACGGTGCCGTTGAATGCCCATGCTAGCAGCGGTAATACCATTGTCGTTCCCGCCAGCGCCGCAAAGCCAAAGTGGCTATGGATCAGCAAGCCCAGCGGTGCACCGGCGGCCAGCGCACCGTAAATCGCCATCCCGTTCCACGACATCACCTTACCCGAGCGTGTTGGACCGACCAGCCCAAGCCCCCAGGTCAGCGTTCCGGTGAGCAGTTGGCTTTCGCCAAAACCGAGGATCAAACGCCCGACGATTAACAATGCAAATTTTACAGGGACAGAGACAGGCAATAGCGCGGCTAACAACCACGCCGCGCCCGCCAACCCACAGGCAAACATCCCCTGTAGCGCCGAACGTTTGGCGCCATATTGATCGGCTAAGCGCCCGGCGTAGCCGCGCGTTAATACCGTTGCCAGAAACTGTACGCCTACGGCGATACCAACCATGGTGTTGCCATAGCCCAGCTCCTGATGCACAAACAGAGGAATAACGGGCAAAGGTAGGCCGACCGTCATATAGGTCAGGAAAACTGCAAAAGCGATACGAAACAGCGAAAAGTTCGCCGAAGGTGTTTTTTCTTGTTGGGTTACAGCTGTCATGCGTTACTCCAAAATGCAGAGTAAGGCGAGGAATGTCCACGCCCCCTCTACCTGACTTTCAGGATTAAGGTGCGTTGGATAACGTTAAACGCTTACGCATTATCAGATAGATAATGTTGAGTGCGAAGTCTGCCTGTGAGCCACTAAATTTGTCAACCCTGAAATCTCACCAGGTTGGTTCATGGTAAAGACGACTTTTCGTCTTTACCATGAACCAACCTTTTGCCATTAATTTCTTTCCTTTCTGCCTGTGGAATAAAAAGTTTTCCTTTTGCGCGAAATTTTAGTTTTATTCTGGCAATATTCCAGTGACAAAAAAGAAAGTAACGTTATTTTGTTACTCTGGTTTATACCCTGAAAAAAATATCGGCACCGATAACACATTTACTTAGGTTCACAGAATGGAACACAAAAGCCAAGACAGGCATCGTGCAGATATTGAAAGTGCACTGAAAAAAAAGAATCACGCTCAGAGATCTTTCTCGTGCGGCTGGATTATCACCCGATTCACTGCGCAATGTATTTACCCTAAGCTGGCCCAGAGCGGAACAGTTCATTGCGCAGGCGCTCGAAACCTCGCCAGACGTGATTTGGCCAGCATGCTATCCACGCCAGCAGCCAGAGGATAAAACAAGTAATACTGAATATTAAATAGATCACTCGTAATTTATCGAGCATATAAATTAATAAATATCCCAGCTTAATATATTGAGAATATTAATAGCACTATTTGCCATTTCCAATTGCGTAAATACTGTTAAAGCATCACGTAATTGCTATTACGTATGTTATTAACAGGAGTAGTTATGAGTTGGGATAAAAAGGTGGCGGTCAATTACGCCAAATCGCACGCGAGTTCATATTCACAAGGGCGCGGTGCGGAATATACCCGCAAAGCCGTCATACACCATTTACAGGAAGAAGTAATGAAAGCCTTTCCACTGATTGTTCTCATCCTGCTGATTTGTGGCTGTACCCCTTCTCACCGTGACAGCACGCAGGATGTGAAACAGTTCTATCTTTCGTGGATGAAGAACTACACTCAGGAGCCGGATGCGCCCCGCGAAACATCAGCATTACTGCAACGCTATGTCGCCAAAGAGGTTATCGGGCGTCTGGCGCTAATTGATACGCTTTATGAGCAGGAGATCATGCAAGCGGACTACTTTATGTATGTGCAGGATTACGCACCAGCATGGATCCCGCTGTTGCGGGTTGGACAGGCGCAGCCATTCCTCGGCGGTGAAAAACTGAACCTGCAGTTAGGCACTGAGTCAGCCCCTATTCAACTGGAGGTATATACCCGTTGGGAGGAAGGACGGTGGAAAATTTATCGTGTCCGGGATGCGGGTCGTCATTACGAGCAGCCCATTTACAATGCCGGAGAGATTACGCGAGCCAGAGCATGGTCCGCTGAGATCGCGCCGGAATACGAAAAAATGCCGAATTAAACACAGTAAAAAGGGAGCCTGTTGGCTCCCTTTTTTCGTATTCAAGCTGAGACTTACGCCTTCAGCTTACGCATAACCAGCGTAGCGTTGGTGCCGCCAAAGCCGAAGCTGTTGGACATCACGGTGGTCAGCGCCTGCTCGGTCGGTTTGGTCACGATGTTCAGACCTGCCGCCTGCTCATCCAGCTCTTCAATGTTGATGCTTGGCGCGATAAAGCCATGTTCCAGCATCAGCAGAGAGTAGATAGCTTCCTGCACGCCAGCCGCGCCCAGTGAGTGACCGGTCATCGCTTTGGTTGCGGAGATTGCCGGGCTGTTATTGCCAAACACTTCGCGGATTGCGCCCAGTTCTTTCACGTCGCCTACCGGAGTCGAGGTACCGTGAGAGTTCAGGTAGTCGATCGGCGTGTCTACACCGTGCATCGCCATCTGCATGCAACGTACTGCGCCTTCGCCAGACGGAGCAACCATGTCTGCGCCATCGGACGTTGCGCCGTAACCGACGATTTCCGCATAGATGTGCGCGCCACGTGCCAGAGCGTGCTCCAGTTCTTCAACCACGACCATACCGCCGCCGCCAGCAATAACGAAACCGTCGCGGTTTGCGTCATAGGTACGGGAAGCTTTTGACGGATCGTCGTTGTATTTGGTAGACAGCGCACCCATGGCATCGAATTCACACGCCATTTCCCAGCACAGCTCTTCGCCGCCGCCAGCAAAAACGATGTCCTGTTTGCCCAGCTGAATTTGTTCTACCGCATTGCCGATGCAGTGCGCAGATGTCGCACAGGCAGAACTGATGGAGTAGTTTACGCCGTGGATTTTGAACGGCGTTGCGAGGCAGGCAGAAACGCCGGACGCCATCGCTTTGGTGACCACATACGGGCCAACCGCTTTCAGACCACGTGGGCTACGCATTGCGTCAGCGCCGAACACCTGAAAACGTGGGGAGCCGCCGCCGGAACCTGCAATCAGGCCAACGCGCGGGTTGTTCTGGTAATCTTCTGCAGCCAGGCCGGCATCAGCCACTGCCTGCTCCATTGATAGGAATGCATAGATGGATGCGTCGCTCATGAAGCGCACTACTTTGCGGTCAATGAGGCCAGTGGTATCCAGTTTTACGTTGCCCCAAACGTGGCTACGCATGCCGGAGTCCTTCAGCTCCTGAGAGAAAGTGATCCCTGAACGTCCTTCACGCAGAGATGCCAGGACTTCCTGCTGGTTATTACCGATGCTGGAAACGATGCCCAAGCCAGTAATCACTGCACGTTTCATTCAATACCTCTGTAAGTCGCACTATTTTAAAGTTTCGAGAGGCACAATAGCGTACACTTGTACGCCGAACAAGTCCGATCAGCCATTTTATGTGGAAATTTGCGCAGCCAGGCACTCATCGCTAAGATCGGGACACAGCCTGTCAGACGAGTAACTTACGTGAAACAATACGCTATACAACCTGCCAACCTTGAATTCAACGCTGAGGGTACACCTGTTTCCCGAGATTTTGACGATGTCTATTTTTCTAATGATAACGGGCTGGAAGAGACACGTTACGTCTTTCTCGGCGGTAACCATCTCGCCCAACGATTCCCTGCGCATTCACGTCCCCTCTTCGTGGTGGCAGAAAGCGGGTTTGGCACCGGACTTAACTTCCTCACGCTCTGGCAGGCATTTGCCGATTTTCGCGATACCCACCCTGAAGCTACCCTGGAAAGATTGCATTTCATCAGCTTTGAAAAATATCCGCTGACGCGTGAAGATCTCACCTTAGCCCACCAGCACTGGCCAGAACTTGCCCCGTGGGCCACGGCACTGCAAGAACAATGGCCGCTGCCGCTGGCGGGATGTCATCGCCTGCTGCTTGATGATGGGCGCGTCACGCTGGATCTGTGGTTTGGCGATATTAACGAACTGACCAGTACGCTGGATGACTCTCTGAATCAAAAGGTGGACGCCTGGTTCCTGGACGGTTTCGCACCGGCAAAAAACCCGGATATGTGGACGCCAACGCTGTTTAACGCGATGGCCCGACTGGCTCGTCCCGGCGGGACGCTGGCAACCTTTACATCGGCAGGCTTTGTACGTCGGGGGTTGCAGGAAGCCGGATTTACAATGCAAAAATGCAAAGGCTTTGGGCGCAAACGCGAAATGCTCTGTGGCGTGATGGAACAGACTCAGACGCTCACGTCCTCGGCGCCATGGTTTGCGCGTACGGGAACAGATAAGCGCGAAGCCGCCATTATTGGTGGAGGAATTGCCAGCGCATTGCTGTCACTGGCGTTATTGCGCCGCGGCTGGCAGGTCACGCTGTATTGCGCCGACGATAAACCTGCCGGGGGCGCATCCGGTAATCGCCAGGGGGCGCTCTACCCCCTACTTAGCAAACATGACGCAGCCATTAATCTCTTTTTCCCCACTGCGTTTACCTTCGCCCGTCGACTGTATGACGCCCTCCCCGTTGAGTTCGCGCATGACTGGTGCGGCGTGACGCAACTCGCGTGGGATGAGAAAAGCCAGCAAAAAATCACCCAGATGCTGTCCCTTGAACTGCCCGCTGCGCTCGCCGTCGGGGTTGACGCACAGCAGGTTTTACAAACAACAGGTGTGGAAACCGGATGCGGCGGGATTCAGTATCCGGCCGGAGGATGGCTGTACCCGGCGCAGTTAACCGCCGCGGTACTGGACTATGCAACAACCCTGGGATTACGCACCCGCTACCAACATACGCTGGCCTCACTGACTCGCCAGACAGCAATCTGGCAATTGCAGTTTTCCAGTGGAGAAACCGCCTCTCACGCAGCAGTCGTTCTGGCTAACGGCCATCTCATTAGCCGCTTTGAGCAAACGCAGCCGCTACCGGTGTACTCCGTGGGCGGTCAGGTGAGTCATATTCCCACCACACCTGCACTTTCAGCGCTACGTCAGGTGCTGTGCTATGACGGCTACCTCACGCCGCACAACCCGCAAAATCAGCAGCACTGCATTGGCGCCAGCTATCATCGAGGGAGTGAAGAGACAGCGTATCGCGAGGACGATCAGCAACAAAACCGTCAACGCTTAATCGACTGCTTCCCGAACGCTGTGTGGGCAAAAGAGGTAGACGTTAGTGACAATGCCGCCCGCTGTGGGGTGCGCTGCGCCACGCGCGATCACATGCCAATGGTCGGCAACGTCGCGGACTATGACGCCACGCTCAGCCAGTACACCACACTTGCTGCAGACAAAGAGCACGCCGTAAGCGCGCCGGTTTATTCCGATTTATTTATGCTGGGCGCGCTGGGATCGCGCGGGCTGTGTACTGCCCCGCTGTGTGCAGAAATTCTGGCTTCGCAAATGAGCAATGAACCGATTCCCATGGATGCCAGCACGCTGGCGGCGCTAAATCCAAATCGTCTGTGGGTCAGGAAGTTATTGAAGGGTAAAGCGGTGAAATAAAAGAATGGCCTGATGACGCCACGCTGACCAGGCCTACAACCACCCCAACAAGGTAGGCCGGATAAGACACCAGAGCGTCGCCATCCGGCACAATTTACCGCAATTATTGTGCAGTAGCCTTCTGGAACAGAGTGTCCCACATTTCTTTCACTAACGCTTGGTCACGCGGCGATAGTTCGCCTGCGCTGATGGCTTTTTCCAGGCTGCTGGTCACATTGGCGTACAATGCCTCAGCGGAATGGTCCTCGCCAGCGTCCAGTTCGGCCACGGCCAGCGTCAGGTGTCCACGCAAATAGCCACTGGCAAACAACTCATCATCGCTGGCGTGCTCTACCATATCGTCGATTAATGCCAGAATGCGTGATTCAAACTCCGCGATCATCTTCTTTCCTCATTGTAAACGTGGCAGCGACTTCAGTTGAGCGCTTCGGGCCACGGGAATTGTTCCGCCTTAAGTTCAGGCGTGTGATAATAATTCTGTAACGCGTTAATGAAGCGCGCCGGACGTTCAGGGATCCCCTTTTCCAGGTACTCCATCACCTGAGCATGAACACGGCGCTGGAATACCACGCGATCCGGTTCAAAGTCCCCTTCAAGGTTGTCGCAACTGACGTTAAACGGGTAGCCCGCCGCCATGCAAAACAGCCAGTCAAACGCCTGTGGCTTCACTTCCACATCTTCAAACTGGCATTGCGTCTTCGCGTCGCGTCCGTCCGGACAGTACCAGTAACCGAAGTCGACCAGTTCACGCCGCGCCTTACCGGCGATGCACCAGTGTGAAATTTCGTGTAACGCGCTGGCGTAATAGCCATGCGCAAAAACAATACGGTGATACGGTAATTCCGCATCCGCAGGAAGATAGATCGGTTCGTCATCGCCTTTAATCAGACGGGTATTAAATTCATCGGCAAAGCAGCCGTTAAAAATCTCAATTAACTGTTCGTAGTGATGGGTATTATTCATTAGTTCATCCCCAGCCAGTGGAGAATCTCCTGTCCATGATTATCATAAAGTAGCTTGGCGCTCATCACGGCGGAGACAATGACGATCATTGGCCGAATGAGTTTTTGTCCTTTACTGAGCACCAGCCGTGAGCCCATCCGTGCGCCAATAAACTGGCCAATGAGCATCACAAATCCGGTCGCCCAAATCACTTTGCCGCCGAGGGCAAACAGCAACAGCCCGCCGATATTCGATGTGGCATTTAATACTTTGGCGTGGGCCGTCGATTTCGCCAGGTTGTAGCCGCACAGCATGACAAAGGCCAGCGCGTAGAACGACCCCGCAGCCGGACCAAAAAAGCCATCGTAAAAGCCGACGCAGCCCCCGGCCACCAGCGCGAAAGGCAACCCATGCAACCGACGCTGGCGGTCCTCCTCCCCCACTTTCGGCATCAACAGAAAGTAAAGGCCAATACAGATAACCAGAACCGGCAGGATCTGGCGCAGAATATCTGACTGCACGTGCTGAACCAACAGCGCGCCGCTCATTGAGCCGATAAAAGTCATGAAGATATTGAGCTTTTGATCCGCCAGATTAACCACGCCCCGGCGAATAAAATAGAGGGAGGAAGAGATAGATCCTCCACAGGCCTGTAGCTTATTGGTGGCCAGCGCTTGCGCGGGTGGCATCCCGGCCGCCATCAATGCCGGGATAGTGAGTAAACCACCGCCTCCGGCCAGAGAATCAATAAAACCTGCCAGCATCGCCACGAAAAAAAGCACACCTAACAGCAGCGGCGACACCATAAACAGAGAGGCAAAATGATCCATTAGAGTACATGCTCGTCCAGTAGCGCCTGGCAGGAAGGCGGCAACGGCGGCGGTGTCTTCTTCTCAGGCTTGGTGGTTCCAGGTTTCGGAGGTTCGAACCAGCTTTGCAGCTCCGCACCGCAGCCGTCACCCGGTGGTGGTAACGGTTGATCTTCGCACTCAAGACTGTCGGCAGGACAACGCAACCGTACGTGCATATGCGCACGATGCTGGAACCATGGCCGCACTTTACGCAACCAGTCCCTGTCGGTCCCTGCATCCAGACAAAGTTGCTGCTTAATCGCCGGATTCACGAAAATACGCGTGACTTCATTATCTTTTGCCGCCAGCCTGATCAGGCTGAAAATCTCCGGCTTCCAGAGTGACGGCACGACACGTTTGCTATCCTGTGAGACCAGATCTAACGCCTGCGGCCGCAGCAGTTGCGACTGGGTCCAGCGGGTTTTCGGCAGTTGCAGGAAAATATCTACATCCAGTCCCGTCTGGTGGCTGGCGTGACCGCCATTGAATCGCCCACCGGCCGGCATGCCCATATCGCCGATTAACACCGTACCCAGCCCCAGATTGTTGGCCTGATTACTCAGACGCTGGATAAACATCACCAGATCCGGATGGCCAAAGTAACGGCGCTGATCGGTGCGCATCACCTGATAGTGTTCTGACTGTACAGGCAGCGTATCTGCGCCAACAATACAGCCATTGGAGAACGCGCCGATAGACTGCGCGCTGCCTGCAACCGGATGGGTAATTTTCTGCCAGGGCGTCGCCGCCAGACAGGCGGTGCTGGCAAACAGAGCCAGCGCCGCAAGTGCCGTTTTTTTCATCTCTTACCAGCGTGGAATATCGGTCTTCACGTCCGCATTTTGCGCCCGCTGACGCAGCAGGTGATCCATCAACACGATCGCCAGCATCGCTTCGGCGATTGGCACGGCGCGGATCCCAACACACGGATCGTGACGACCTTTGGTGATCATTTCGACTTCTTCACCAAAGCGATTAATAGTGCGCCCTGGAACGGTAATACTCGAGGTCGGTTTCAGCGCCATATGAGCAATGATTTGTTGCCCACTGCTGATCCCACCAAGAATGCCGCCCGCATGATTACTCTGGAAACCTTCTTTGGTGATTTCATCACGGTTCTGGCTGCCGCGCAGTGCAACAACGTCAAAACCGTCGCCAATCTCAACGCCTTTAACGGCGTTAATGCTCATCAGCGCGTGAGCGATATCAGCATCCAGGCGGTCAAATACAGGTTCGCCGAGACCCGCTGGTACGCCGCTTGCAACCACGGTCACCTTCGCCCCGATGGAGTCGCCCTCTTTCTTCAGCCCACGCATCAGTTCGTCCAGCGCCTCGAGTTTATCCGGATCTGGACAAAAGAACGGGTTAAGCTCCACCTGGGACCAGTCTTTGATCTCCAGCGGAATATCACCCATCTGCGTCAGACAGCCGCGAATTTCAACGCCGAATTTTTCCGCCAGATATTTTTTGGCAATCGCTCCGGCCGCAACGCGCATCGCCGTTTCACGTGCGGATGAGCGTCCGCCGCCACGGTAGTCACGCAGGCCATACTTCTGCTCATAGGTATAGTCGGCGTGTCCTGGACGAAAAACGTCCTTAATCGCGCCGTAATCCTGTGAACGCTGATCGGTATTTTCGATCAACAGGCCAATGCTGGTGCCGGTGGTAACGCCCTCGAACACACCGGAGAGGATTTTCACCTGATCCGGCTCACGACGCTGCGTAGTGTAGCGCGATGTGCCCGGACGGCGTCTGTCGAGATCGTGCTGCAGGTCAGCTTCTGTCAGAGAAATGCCCGGCGGAACACCATCGACAATACAACCGAGCGCCAGCCCGTGTGATTCACCGAAAGTGGTTACGCGAAAGAGTTGCCCAATTGTGTTTCCTGCCATCACGGCTCCGTTATGAGTGTTGTGTATGTGCGCGTGTATTTAGTCTTTATAAATGCTGAAGTGCTCGCGAGCAGCAACTAACTGCTCTTTGGTCAGCATGAATACACCTTCACCGCCGTTGTCGAACTCCAGCCAGGTGAACGGTACATCCGGGTATTGCTCTATCAGATGTACCATGCTGTTTCCGACTTCACAAATCAGAATACCGTTATCTGACAGGTAGTCCGGAGCGTTACCCAGAATGCGGCGGGTAAGTTTCAGTCCATCGCTGCCGGACGCCAGACCCAGCTCAGGTTCATGACGATATTCGTTTGGCAGATCGGACATATCTTCCGCATCGACATACGGCGGATTGGTCACAATCAGGTCATACTGGACTTTCAGCAGATCGCGGAACAGATCGGAACGGATCGGCGTAACATGATGGATCAGGCCGTGCTCTTCAATATTGTGTTCGGTCACCGCCAGCGCGTCGGTGGAAATATCCACCGCATCCACTTCAGCCTCCGGGAAAGCATAGGCGCAGGCAATGGCAATACAGCCGCTGCCGGTACACATATCCAGGATATGCTGCGGCTGCTCATTAATAAGGCCCGCAAAGCGGTTATTAATAAGCTCGCCAATCGGCGAACGTGGTACCAACACGCGCTCATCAACATAAAACTCATGCCCGCAGAACCAGGCTTTGTTGGTCAAATAAGCGACCGGAATGCGCTCGTTGACGCGGCGAATCACGCGTTCAACAATGCGATGGCGCTCGCTGGAAGTCAGACGCGCGGTACGCATATCTTCTGGAATATCCAGCGGCAGATAAAGTGACGGCAGCACCAGTTGTACGGCCTCGTCCCATGGGTTATCCGTGCCATGGCCATACCAGATGTTCGCCGCGCTAAAACGGCTGACCGCCCAACGCAACATGTCCTGAATGGTATGCAGTTCACTCACTGCTTCATCGACGAAAATTTTATCCACGTATTCCTCCAGGGCATGCTCGTATTAATTTCGGCGGCTAGTTTGCCACGAAGACGGCGATAAATCAGCATTCACACAGGGCCTGAGCGCGAAAATTGCGTTTTAAGCGATCGGATGCCCGCCGAGTCGGGTTAAACTAACGAAAAATAAAAGATGAGACTCTCGAATGAAAAAGAAAACATCGCTCAGCGAGGAGGATCAGACGCTGTTTCGCCAGCTGATGACCGGCACGCGTAAAATTAAACAGGACACCATTGTTCACCGACCGCTACGTAAAAAAATTACCGAGGTTCCGGTTAAAAGGCTGCTGCAGGAACAAGCTGATGCCAGTCACTATTTCTCGGACGAGTTTCAGCCGCTGCTGAATACGGACGGCCCGGTAAGATATCTGCGTGCCGACGTCAGCCATTTCGAACTGAAGAAAATGCGCCGTGGCGATTACTCCCCGGAGCTGTTTCTCGATCTGCACGGGCTGACCCAGCAGCAGGCCAAACAGGAGTTAGGCGCGCTGATTGCCGCCTGTCGTCGTGAGCATGTGTTTTGCGCTTGCGTAATGCATGGCCACGGAAAACATATTCTTAAGCAGCAAACGCCGCTCTGGCTGGCGCAGCATCCGCACGTGATGGCCTTTCATCAAGCGCCAAAAGAGTACGGTGGCGACGCCGCGCTGCTGCTGCTGATTGAAGTGGAAGAGTGGCAACCACCCGAACTTCCCTGATGCAGAAAAACAGAAAGAGCCGCATTTGCGGCTCTTTGATTGTGCACAGAAAACCCCCAGCTAGGCTGGGGGTTCCGGAAAGCTTTCAGCTTTGGGCCAGTTATTAAAACCCCTTTTGATTTGTTAAAACACATTGCGGTCTGGCAACTGCAAATGTTTAACAAGAAATCAAAAGGGGGTCCCAATGGGGGACGAAAAGAGCTTAGCGCACACCCGATGGAACTGTAAATATCACATAGTTTTTGCGCCCAAATACCGAAGACAAGCATTCTACGGTGAGAAACGCAGGGCGATAGGCAGCATCTTAAGAAAGCTGTGTGAGTGGAAAAACGTGCGGATCCTGGAAGCGGAATGCTGTGCAGATCATATTCATATGCTTGTGGAAATCCCACCCAAAATGAGCGTATCCGGCTTTATGGGGTATCTGAAAGGGAAAAGCAGTCTGATGCTGTATGAACAGTTTGGGGATATGAAATTCAAGTACAGGAATAGAGAGTTCTGGTGCCGGGGATACTACGTAGATACGGTGGGTAAGAACACGGTGAAGATACAGGAATACATAAAGCACCAGCTTGCAGAAGATAAAATGGGTGAGCAGTTATCGATCCCTTATGCGGGTAGCCCGTTTACGGGCCGTAAGTAACGAAGTCTGATGCAAATGTCAGATCGTATGCGCCTGTTAGGGCGCGGCTGGTAACAGAGCCTTATAGGCGCATCCGAAAAACCTCCGGCTATGCCGGAGGATATTTATTTTCCGGATGACGGCTGTGCCTTATCCGATTCCAGGCTTTTTAAATCGCTTTTGCCATTTTCAGGTTACACGGGCTCATCTGCCAGTTAAAAGTACCCTTCCCGCTCTCATCAAGCGTTACGCTGGCAATCGCTGATGTGGTAAACATCGGCGGTGTTTCGCCTGGGCAAAGTTCAGACACCAGATACCCCACTAAAGGTAAGTGAGAGATGACCAGCGCCGTGGCGATACCTTCATTGGCCAGAGCCTGTAAATAGGCGCTGACCAGACCGACATCGCCGCAGGGAGTCAGCTCCGGCAAAACATCCACACCGGTTGGCAGGTTCATACACTCCCCCACCACATCCAGCGTTTGTTCGGCTCGTAGGAACGGGCTCACCAGAACACGTTCGATATCCACTTTTTGACCTTTCAGCCAGTTCGCCATCAGGCGAGATTCGTCACAACCACAGGAGGTTAAGGGACGAACCGAATCACTGGCGGCATCGAGGGCTGCGTCGCCGTGACGCATGATAAAAACTTGCATATTGCACCGCTTTTGTTAACCAGAATCACCGACACCTTTATCCATAGCCCCTATTGACCGTGGTAACGATGTGGTGGCCGGCATTGTGCCTTATCCATTCACCGAATGAAACGCTGTTTTTTACCTCAACGGCGTAAGTATAGTCAATCTCTGTTTACATTTTGAGCGCGACCCATACATTCAGTGCGGATTCATCCTACCTTTGACCTCATGAATTCAGGTCAGTTTCCCCATTACTCCAGAATCTTTCACCGCGTTCCGCCATCTGCAATAACTGCTCACACGGCGTAAACCGCGAGCCGTATTGCGTGGTCAGTCGTTGCAGAGCAGCAACCACTTCACCCGCGCCTAGCGAATCCATATACCGGAACGGGCCGCCGAGGAAGGGCGGAAAACCAATACCAAATACAGCGCCGATATCGCCATCACGCGCGCTGCGGATAATCTTCTCATCGAAACAGCGTGCTGCTTCATTGAGCATTAACATGACGCACCGCTCGGCGATCTGCGCGGCGGTGAGTCGGCCCTGCCCCTGGACGCCAATAAGCGTATAAATTGCAGGGTCGACCTGTTTTTTGCTTTTACGCCCTTTCGCTCCATAAAGATAGAAACCCCGACCATTTTTTCTACCTTTGCGATCGTCATTCAAAATTGAAGCAACAACATTTGCAGGCGCGCTAAAACGTTCTCCATATGCAGCCTCAAGCACTGGTATAATTTTAGTGCCCGTGTCAATTCCGACCTCATCCAAAAGTTGGATTGGCCCGACCGGAAAACCAAACTTAACCAGCGCGGCGTCAATGGCTTCAACCCGCTCGCCTTCGGTCAGCATACGAATAGCTTCGTTAATGTATGGCGCTAAAATGCGGTTAACATAAAATCCGGCCTTATCTCTGACCACTATCGGAGTTTTGCCCTGCTTTTTCGCCAGTTTAACGGTTGTGGCAATTGTCTGCTCAGAGGTCGTGGCGTGCGGGATAACCTCGACCAGCGGCATTTTTTCCACCGGGCTAAAGAAGTGCAAACCTATTACTTGTTGTGGCCTGGCAGCGTTCGCCGCAATATCGCCAATCGGCAAAGATGAGGTGTTAGAGGCAAAAATGGTATGAGATGCGCAATTTTGCTCAACTTCTGCCACCATCTGTTGTTTTAACGCCAGATCTTCAAATACGGCTTCAATAACCAGGTCGCGATGAGCGAAGCCACGGTAATCGGTTGATCCCGAAATCAGCGCCAGCTGTTTATCACGCTCGCTGGCTTTGATATGACGGCGGCGAACCTTCGTTTCAAGCTGATCCCAGCTGTACTTCAGCGCGTGGTTGATTCCCTTGGCATTTATATCTTTGATACGCACTGGCAAGCCGCCTTTACAGGCCGTCACATAGGCAATACCGCCCCCCATCAGACCTCCGCCCAAAATGCCTACACTGTTTAGCGGGCCGGGCTTCACATCACTTCCGGGATCCTTTTTCACATCGGTGTTGGCAAAAAAGATGTGCCGCAGCGCCTGAGACTGAGATGTCATCGCCAGTTCGCCAAACGCGCGGGCTTCGGCGTCGTAACCGCTGCTGCTGCCTTGCGCCAGGCCGGTTTCGATGACCTCAAGGATACGTTCTGTTGCAGGGTAGTTGCCCTGCGTTTTTTGCGCCGTCTTTTTACTGGCCATGCGGAATAACAGCGCCCGCCCCAGCGGCCCCGCTAGCACACGCTCTCGCACCGGCAGAGTTCGGTGTGCGGGACTGTCCTTTTTGGCCTGTTCTACGGCCGCTTCCAGCAAAATGGTATGCGGTACAACTTCATCCACTAAACCCACTTTCAGCGCCTGTTTTGCGCGTAGTTGTTTTCCGGTGAGGATCATATCCAGCGCGGTACTGACGCCAATCAGACGGGGCAACCGCTGGGTACCGCCAGAGCCGGGCAGCAGACCAAGCTGCACTTCCGGTAAACCCAGTACGGTTTTAGCATCATCGGTACAAATACGATTGTGGCACGCCAGCGCCATCTCCAGGCCACCGCCGAGACAGGCGCCATGAATTGCGGCGATTACGGGGATCGGCAAGGCATTAATTTCCGCCATAATCTGCTGCCCCTGGCGTGCCAGCGTTTCAGCTTCCTGCGCGCTGCGACAGCGACCAATCATGTTGATATCCGCCCCGGCAATGAAATTATCGGGTTTCGCCGAAATGAACACCACGCCGCGTAATGCTTTGTTATCGCGAATTTGTTTCAGAATGACCCGAACCTGGGAGGCAAATTCCGCCTTCAGGGTATTCATTTTCTCTCCGGGCACATCAATGGTAACAACAGCGACGTTATCCAGACGTACGTTTAGCGTAAAAGCCGATGCCATTTCCATTATTCCGCCTCCAGAACCATTGCCGCACCCAGACCACCTGCAGCACAGGCTGTCACTAAACCAAAACCACCGCCACGACGTCGTAACTCATGGAGAGTTTGGGTGATCATGCGAGCACCGGTGGCGGCGAAGGGGTGTCCATAGGCAATCGATCCGCCCAGCACGTTAAATTTACTGTCATCAACCTCGCCCGTGGCATGCGCCCTGCCAAGCACTTCGCGGGCAAAACGTTCGCTACCCAGCAGTTGAAGATTCGCCAGCGTTTGTGCGGCAAATGCTTCATGCATATCGATCAGGGTTAAATCAGCCATGGTCAGACCCGCTCTCTCCAGGGCAAGCGGCGTTGACCACGCCGGCCCCAACAGCATGTCCTGCCAGACATCGATGGCGGTAAAGGCAAAACTACGCAGGTATCCCAGCGGCACCAGCCCCAACTCTTTCGCACGCGATTCCGTCATCATAATCACGGCGGCTGCGCCGTCCGTTAGCGGGGTACTGTTCGCCGCGGTAACGGTGCCGTGCTTTCGGTCAAAGGCCGGACGCAGTTTGGCGTAATCGGCCAGCGTAGAGTTGCCGCGAATATTGTTATCTTCTGAAAAAGGATCTTTGAAAGGTGGCGCGTAGGTGGTCATCACCTCATCTGCCAGTTTGCCTTCAGACCACGCCTGAGCGGCGCGCTGATGAGAACGGTGCGCCAGGGCATCCTGTTGCTCTCGCGTAATCCCATAAGTTTTGGCCATTTGCTCGGCCGTATCCCCCATGCGTAAACCGGTGGAATACTCGGCGACGGCTGGCGGTACGGGCATCAGGTCACGTAAGCGCAGTCGGGAGAAAAGTTTAAGACGCTGACCGGTAGTCCGGGCCTTATTGACATCCACCAGCACCCGCGCCAACTTTTTGCTAACGCCAATAGGCAGAACTGACGAGGAGTCCGCACCGCCGGCAATTCCTGCGCGAATAGTCCCCGCCATCAGGCTTTCCGCGACATTCGCCACCGCCTGGAAACTGGTGGCGCAGGCTCGGCTTACGCTGTAGGCATCGGTGTGCACATTCATCCCGGTTCCCAGCACGATTTCACGAGCAATATTTGGGGCTTCGGGCATTTGTACCACCTGGCCAAAGACCAGTTGCTCAATCACATCAGCAGAAATTTCGCTGCGCGCCAGCAGCTCGCCAACGACCATTTTCCCCAAATCTACGGCGGGAATGCCATGAAACGCGGTTGCCTGGCGGGCAAATGGCGTACGCAATCCGCTTACGATGGCGATGCGATCGCCCTGGCGGGTAACCAGCGGTAAAGCCTGACTCATAACACTCCCCTGTAAAAAATAAGTGGTCTGACCTGATCACAGTCTTAACCAATTTTTTACATTTAGCCAAGCAGGGAGAAAAGAAAGTGGGAGCTAAGACACAGTGAATAATCACTGACAGTGACGAAAAAGCCCTTGCTACCGGGTAACAAGGGCTTTTAAAGAAGGGATTAACGCAGGCCCAGTTGGAAGATCAGCGTTTCAGCTTCACAGGCAAAAACAAAGTCGATATCCAGACGCACACCTTCAGACTCTTCAGTAAAGGTCGAGGTGATTTGGCAAGGCTCAGATTCCACGCCACGCGCCTTCTCAGTCAGAGCGGCCAGCGTTTCTTCTGCCTCTGCACGATTCGCGAACACACGGCTGTATGACGCGGTGCAATCGGAGTTGTCCATGATGGTGCCAACATCCATACAGCAGCAAACCGGGGTTTCATCAGCACTGCATTTACTCATTGTAGATTTCCTCTGTATTCGCACCTGTGGTGCCAGATAAACGATGGGGATATTTTACGCTCCCATTATTCGCCTCTCCAGTCGTTAATTGTATGAAATGGGATAAGTGACCGAAATCACACTTAAAAATGATCTAAAACAAAAATCACCCAAACAGGTGAGTGTGCATACCCGCAATTTTGCCAGCTGGATCGCGTTTCTGAGATCAGAATTGAAAATATTTATAAACATACTTGCAACATTTCATCTGGTCAGACCTATACTCTCGGCACTGGTCTGATTTCTAAGTTGTACCTCAGACCCTACACTTCGCGCTCCTGTTACGGTATGTAACATTGTTTGTATAAAAATAAATCAATGAGGTTATGGTCATGAGCCAGAAAACCCTGTTTACAAAGTCTGCTCTCGCAGTCGCAGTGGCAATTATCTCCACACAGGCCTGGTCTGCAGGCTTTCAGTTAAACGAATTTTCTTCCTCTGGCCTTGGCCGGGCATATTCGGGTGAAGGCGCTATTGCAGATGATGCAGGTAACGCCAGTCGTAACCCGGCGCTGATTATGATGTTTGACCGCCCTACTTTTTCAGCGGGTGCGGTGTATATCGATCCAGACGTGAATATTTCCGGTAAATCGCCATACACCGGTCGCAGCACCGATGCGGACAACATCGCGCCTACGGCGTGGGTTCCCAATGCTCACTTCGTAATGCCGATCAACGAACAGTTTGGTTGGGGGGCTTCTGTCACGTCAAACTATGGCCTGGCAACCGAATTTAACGACAACTACATCGTCGGCGAATACGGCGGGAAGACCGATCTTAAAACGGTCAACCTGAACCTGAGCGGTGCCTACCGTCTGAATGATAGCTGGAGCTTTGGCGTTGGTTTTAATGCCGTCTATGCCGATGCAAAAATTGAGCGTTATTCCGGTGAACAAACTGCTGCATTGCCAAAAGTCAGCCAGAAAATTGCCAGCCTGAAAGGTGACGAATGGGGTTACGGCTGGAACGCCGGTATTTTGTACGAGCTGGATAAAAATAACCGCTACGGTTTAACGTATCGGTCTGAAGTCAAAATCGACTTCGATGGCGATTACAAGAGCGGCATCCGCACCCAGGCCAACGCGTTACCTGGCGCAGGCACGGCGTTCCCTTGGGGAACCACCAACGCCACCGTCCCAGGTTCTCTGACGCTTAACCTACCGGAAATGTGGGAACTGTCGGGTTACAACCGCGTAGCACCACAGTGGGCTATTCACTACAGCATGGCTTACACCAGTTGGAGTCAGTTCCAGGAACTGAAAGCAACCGGCACCAACGGGCAGACGCTGTTCTATAAAGAAGAAGGCTTCAAAGATTCTTACCGCATCGCGCTGGGTACGACTTATTACATGGATAAAAGCTGGACCTTCCGTACCGGTATCGCCTATGACGATAGCCCGGTTCCTGCGAGCAAGCGTTCCATCTCCATTCCGGACCAGGACCGTCTGTGGCTGAGTGCGGGTACCACTTACGCCTTCAATGATGACGCGTCCATTGACGTAGGCGTTTCTTATATGCACGGCCAGAAAGTGACCGTCAAAGAAGACAAGTATACTTTCGATTCTGAAGGTAAAGCCTGGCTGTTCGGTACCAACTTCAACTACGCATTCTGATTTTCTTCAGATATAAAAAAGGTGAGCTTTTTAGCTCACCTTTTTATTTTCATCCTTCCTTACTCAGAATCGATCTCTTTTAAATCGTCCTGAATATCTTTCGCGTTCGGGTTTTCCTCTGGTTTGAGTTTCCCACCGTTCGCAATAAAGTCATGACGCTGGAAGTAAGCTTCTCGCACCATGATGTAAGGGTCGGAAGACTGACGCAGCAGACCGTCGGAATCAAGCAGTTGCGCGCGGGTTTCAATCCCTTCAACCGTCCATTTACCTATCGACAACGGCCAGGTCAGCCAGGACAGTACCGGATACAGCGTATCCACCATGTCGCCGCCATCATCACGCAGCGTGAAGCTGCCGTAGAATGGAAGCTGCATATACGGTCCATAACCAACGTCATAGTGGCCTAACGTACTACCAAAACGGTGTGGTTCAACGCGCTGTAACTTCGGATTAGCCATACCCGCCACGTCGATAAATCCGCCCATACCTAACAGGGTGTTCAGGAAGAAACGGGTGAAGTGCACCATCCCCTGATAGGGGTCGCCTTGCAGGAAGTAGTTGACCATAACGGCCGGCTCTTCAAGGTTGCCGGTAAAATTGCTCAAACCGTTACGCGCCGGCTGCGGGACATAATCACGCCAGGCAACTGCCACCGGTCGAACAACGTATGGATCTAAAACATTAAAGTTGAAGTTGTACATGGTGCGGTTGAACCCTTCAAATGGGTCCGAACGCCCCTGCTGTTCAGTACCAGAGCTCGCACACCCCACCAAAAGTGTGGTTCCCAGCGCAAGCGCCGACAGGCGAAGCTTCATAAGTGTCTCCCTGTGTATTATGGCTATCGCTGATTGCCATCCATGACGGAACGATGACGTATCCGCCTGTTTAGATGTGAGCGATTGTAACAGCACGTCAAATGATGTCTATATACCCTGTGTTACTGATTTGATCATAGCCTGGTAATGCGCACTCCGCGGCGGCTCTATTCTAGCTACCCCAATAAAAACAAACGTTACCATTTTTGCTATCTCAGACTTTCTCCCGCTGATTTTCGGACAAAAGCCGCTACGCTTTAGCAATACGTGCTAATTCAGGATTCGGCTATGAATGACATTGAGAACGAAAAGATTGATCGGCACAGCGATGAACTTCAGGTCGACAGTGACGAAAAGCTAGAGGGTAAAAAGATTGAGGTCGATGAGGACAGACTCCCCTCCCGCGCCATGGCGATCCATGAACATATCCGCCAGGATGGGGAGAAAGAAATGGAGCGCGACGCGATGGCGCTACTGTGGTCAGCCATCGCTGCGGGACTGTCGATGGGCGCCTCGCTACTGGCTAAAGGAATTTTTCATGTGCAACTGGAAGGTGTGCCTGGAGGATTTTTGCTGGAGAACCTCGGTTATACTTTCGGCTTTATAATTGTCATTATGGCCCGCCAGCAACTGTTTACCGAAAATACCGTCACCGCCGTCCTGCCGGTAATGCAAAACCCTACGCTCGGCAATTTTGGCCTGCTGATGCGCCTGTGGAGCGTGGTTCTGCTGGGTAATATTATTGGCACCGGAGTTGCCGCATGGGCGTTTGAGCATATGCCGATTTTTGATGAAGAAACCCGCGATGCTTTTGTCAAAATCGGCATGGATGTGATGAAAAACACGCCAACGGAGATGTTTTCCAACGCCATCATTTCTGGCTGGTTAATTGCCACAATGGTATGGATGTTTCCCGCCGCCGGTGCGGCAAAGATTGTGGTTATTATTCTGATGACCTGGCTGATTGCGCTGGGCGATACCACGCACATCGTCGTCGGTTCGGTGGAAATTCTCTACTTGGTCTTTAATGGCACGCTGCACTGGAGTGATTTTTTCTGGCCCTTTGCGCTACCAACGCTCGCCGGAAATATCTGTGGCGGAACGTTTATCTTCGCGCTGATGAGCCATGCGCAGATCCGCAATGATATGAGCAACAAACGCAAGGAAGAAGCCAGGTTGCAAGCAAAGCGTGATGAGCAAAAACAGAAAAACCAGAAAAAACAGGACTAAATGGTGACTGTTTGAGCAGTCGGGCGGCCTGAGGCTTACCGTTGTGAGTAAAAAACGCTATACTCGTGCCGCTTCGTCCCCTTAGTTAAATGGATATAACGAGCCCCTCCTAAGGGCTAGTTGCAGGTTCGATTCCTGCAGGGGACACCAGATATAACTCTCCTGATGTCTACCGAATTCAATAAAAACCTTTTATAATCAGCCATAACTCCTCTTCTCAGGCTATGCGACGTCAACTGAAGTCTACCCATATCTACGTGAATCAATAAACGTTTGGGGGCCTAAGTGGGGGCTTATCCTGTTCAACGGAAAATGAGGCCCCCAAATGCCACTGAATGCTCGTCAGGTCGAGACTGCAAAGCCCAGAGATAAAGCCTATAAACTCGCTGATGGCGGAGGGCTCTATCTCATGGTCAATACTAACGGTTCAAAGTACTGGCGAATGAAGTATCGATTTGCCGGTAAAGAGAAAAAACTCTCGTTCGGAACCTATCCTGACATCTCACTTGCGGAAGCCCGCACTAAGCGCGATGAAGCGAGAAAAACATTGGCAAATGATAAAGATCCCGGTGAAGTTAAAAAAGCCGAACTACTTGCCCAAAAACTATCGGTTACGAATACTTTTGAAGCGATAGCGGTTGAGTGGTACAACGCAAAAGTTTCTGGCTGGTCAAAAAACTACGCTGACTATGTTAACCGGGCCTTCAAAAACAATGTATTTCCCTTTGTTGGATCGCAGCCGGTTAATGAGATAAAGCCACTGGAGCTTCTGTCTGTATTGCAGCGTATGGAAAAGCGAGGTGCGCCGGAGCTTGCCAGTAAAGTGCGCCAACGTTGTAGCGAAGTGTTCCGTTACGCTATTGTTACTGGCCGAGCCGAGTACAACCCTGCGGCTGATCTTGGTAGTGCTTTACAGGGGTACGAGAAACAACATTATCCTTTTCTTACTGCTGCTGAGCTACCCGAGTTTTTACAAAAGCTTTCACAATACACCGGCAGTCTAGTAACGCTTCTGGCGACCCGACTACTCATGCTTACGGGCTTACGAACCGTCGAATTACGTATGGCAGAATGGAGTGAAATCGACTTCGAAAACCATATCTGGGAAATACCGAAAAGTAGAATGAAGATGAGGCGACCCCACATAGTGCCCCTTTCTGCTCAATCCTTAGCAGCACTTCGGCAACTAAAGCAATTGACCGGTACTTACCAGTTTATCTTTGCAGGTCGAAACGATGTTAATAAACCAATGAGCGAAGCCAGCATCAATATGGTTATTAAAAGGATTGGTTACGATAAGAGAGCAACCGGACATGGTTTTCGTCACACCATGAGCACAATCTTGCATGAGGAAGGATTCAACACTGCTTGGATTGAGACCCAGCTCGCGCATGTGGACAAGAACGCGATTCGCGGGACCTATAACCATGCGCAGTATCTTGAAGGGAGGAAAGAGATGATGCAGTGGTATGGAGACTATTTGGATGGATTGCGATTGGATGGAAACGTTGCCAGAGTTAGTTAATGAAGAGCCGATTCGAGTTCGGCCTTCGGCACCATCGGAACATCAATAGACGTCAACGGACGTCTTTTTTTGTGCCTTAAATCCGTGCCACACAAGGCTTTCCGCGATTTTCCTTTCAACAGAAGTCAATCTGAGTCAACCCACATCAAGCTGCTTGTGAGTATAGAACCGAGTATATATGCTGGTTCGATAATGGTTGTATACTCACAGCGGCACATGGAAGGAGAACTTTTATGGCTCTGACAGATATCAAAGTGCGTTCTGCGAAACCGCAGGAAAAGGAGTACACCCTTGTCGATGGGGATGGCATGTTTTTGCTGATTCACCCTAACGGCTCAAAATACTGGCGGTTCCGTTTTCGTTTTGGTGGTAAGCAGCACCTAATGGCGTTTGGGGTTTACCCTGAAACGTCACTGGCTGATGCTCGTCAAAAAAGGGAAGAGGCCAGAAAGCTTGTTGCTGCAGGAATTGATCCTCGCGGGCATAAGCGTGCTGTAAAAGAGGAGCAGGCAAAAGAGGCCATTACCTTTGAGTCTGTTGCCAGAGATTGGCATGCAACTAACAAGAAATGGTCAGAGGAACACAGTCGACGGGTGCTAAAAAGTCTGGAAGATAATCTGTTCCATGCAATCGGCAAACGTAGTATTGAGGAGCTGAGAACTCGCGATCTGCTTGCCCCTATCAAAGTTGTAGAAGCTACAGGCCGTTTTGAAGTAGCTTCTCGTCTTCAGCAACGGACAACAGCCATAATGAGGTATGCCGTTCAAAGTGGCTTGATTGATTACAATCCAGCCCAGGAAATGGCAGGTGCGGTTGCTTCCAGTAACCGTGTCCATCGTCCTGCGCTTGAGCTGAAACGCCTGCCTGAACTGCTCCACCGAATTGATGGTTACACGGGACGCTCTTTGACCCGTTTGGCTGTTGAGCTCACCTTGTTAATCTTCATTCGATCCAGTGAATTGCGCTTTGCGCGTTGGTCTGAAATCGATTTTGAAACGGCAATGTGGACAATACCGGCTGAACGAGAAGCTATTGAAGGAGTGAAGCATTCACAGCGTGGCTCGAAAATGCGTACGCCTCATTTAGTACCGCTGTCTCGCCAGGCATTAGAAATCCTTAAACAGGTTCACAAGCTTAGTGGCGAGCGTGATTTTGTTTTCGTTGGCGATCATAACCCTCGTAAGCCCATGAGCGAAAACACGGTGAACAAGGCACTGCGCGTCATGGGATATGACACGAAGGTTGAAGTTTGTGGGCATGGATTCAGAACAATGGCCTGTAGCTCGTTGATTGAATCAGGGTTGTGGTCGAGGGATGCGGTAGAGCGTCAGATGAGCCATATGGAGCGTAACTCTGTGCGTGCTGCTTACATCCATAAGGCGGAGCATCTGGATGAACGCAAACTGATGCTGCAATGGTGGGCTGACTTTCTGGATGGGAATCGGGAGAGTGGGATTACGCCGTTTGACTATGCAAAAGTCAATCGGGGTAATATGTAGTGTATATGTTTAATTAATATACAACCCATCAACCAGCTTCCAAAGTGAAGCTGGTTGATGGATGGACTTGACCCGCCATCTCTGGATGTGTTTCGTGGACGGACAGGAAAATATACAATTTTGAAATTGCTCGTAATGAATGTGTCAAAGAGCCTATAGATATCAGTGGGTAGCTTTTATAGAATAGGTGTATTCCTACTTTAGAGAACATGAAGTTATGAGCGCAATCACATTACGTAAAGCGTTGGGTGTACTTGCGAAGTCATCTTCGTTTTCCGTCACCACCGTGACACACCGTCAGAAGGATGAGTTCGATCAGTTAAAGGAACAACTCTTTGTTAAACAAGAAATTGAAACCGAATTACAACGCTATCTGGATGTTGCTAAACCCGGTGAAATCATTTTTTTGTGCGGTAGTAGCGGGGACGGAAAGTCCGAAATTTTAACTCGCTGTCAGTCAGATCCGCGTTATCAGCGGCGATTTATTTTCCATCTGGATGCCACTCATAGCTTTGCCCCTCGACAATCAGCCATTGATGCTTTGAATGAGTTATTTGCTAATCATCATCAGCAGTCATCTCCATTGCTCATTGGCATCAACACCGGAATGCTTGCTAACTTTGCCCGAGAAGGCGCTGAATGCCATAAGGTGATCCGGTCTGCAATTGACTCATTTTTATCAGGGCAGCAAGTTGCAAGCCGTCCTTACCGTAACGAGAATTGTTCTTTTTTTGATTTTGAACACTATCCTAAATTTCAGTTTAACGAAAATAAAAACTATTCATCATTTATTAAAACCTTATTAGATAACTTAACTCGTGACGATGATAATAATTTATTTCAGTTTATCTTTCGGCGCGATGAGTCAATTAATCCAGATCTAAAAGAGGTCGCAAACTTTAAATTGCTTTGCATGCCTGGCGTGCAGAATGTATTAATTACGCAGCTCTTTAAAGCGCGGTTGATTAAAGACCAGTTTGTTACAACCCGAGCGCTGCTAGATTTTTTGCATCATCTGCTGATGGGACCTGGCTACTTATTTGATAACCTCTTCATCGGTGCAGAAAATGATCTGATTAAAAAAGTTTCCGATTTTGATCCTGCCAGATTGCACACCTATGAACTTGATCAGTTTGTTTTGCGCTATGAACTGGGACTGGTTGACGCTGGTCTCGATGGTTTTTTAGCCGCACTTGGGCCGTTGCACATTAAGTTTGATCGCCAGAGCGTTAAGTCCGGTGACGCAACCTCCTTGATCCGGCTTTTCTGGCTATTACAGCACGAATCGTTGGGTAATGATTATCATCGGAGATTTTCCGCGTTCTTTAACGAATCGTTGTTTGAACGTTACTCAGAAATCTGGCACTTGCATAGAAATTACACAGCAGCTCCGGAGCAAAAAAGATTACTGAATCGCTTCTATGCTTTTGAGCTTATCGCGGGTATCCAGCGCTATGCTAACCGCAAAGCTCCTGAATTAAGTATGCAAAAAGAAGAGTTCTTTTTGGGGGAGTTTGGTGGGGTAAAAATAACCGCACCGGTAGAGGTGAAGCCTGATTGGGATGCTATTCGTAATAAACATACGGCTCATCCAACTGGCTTCGATGTCTATTTAAAGGTGGGGCGAAATCCACTGCCGCATATCCATATCGGGCTTAATTTTTTCGAATTATTGGACAAGTTGAATAATGGCTATCGTCCGAATAAATACGATAAAAATGCCATCGTGTTACTGGATGAAATTGTTGAGTTGATCGCGGAGCAGGCTAAATCCAGCAGCGAAATCAAATTTTATGATGGCAGACAACGAGTTTATCGTGCAAAGGCGGATGACGATATGATCACTATTAGCGGTATGGAGAGCTAGCAGAATGTACCCTATCGCAAACGAGTTAAAAGTGGGTAACAATCAACTGGATAGTTACCTGCCTGTGCGCAATAAAAATAACGATATTAGCTGGCAATTCGTCACCGGTCTGGTCCTTAGCTACGCCCTGAAACGCAAAATCGAAGCTTACGATCCCGAACAATTCCGTGAAGATTGTAAAATACATCTGCAGGAGCTGCTTGATGAGCCTGCATTCTGGTCCGTGCTGGAACGGATGTATTTTTCCAGTCAGGATATTTTCCGTGTCTCCCCACTTTTTTTACTGTTCCACGCCCAGTTTAATGGTGAAAAAATAAGTGCGGGTTCAACGGCAGATAAACGACTTGGCACACTGTTTGCCAATTTGATGGGAGATTTCAGCCTTAGTTATCCCATACAGGACAGACTGAACTTCATCGAGCAGCAAATGCTGAATAAGCTCAATGAAAAAATAAAGCTGTTGGGGAAAGGACCGTTTGCCGAAGAGCAACCGTATCTTCCGTATATGGTAACGTGTTTTCAGTCTGATCTGGCATTTTTGGCAGAACATCCACAGTACCTTTTACAGGAATTGACCAACACCCTACGTTTGTACGCTTTTAGTTGGTGCGCTCAACTAGCGCTCAATCTGGACAACTGGCAGGATGGCGAACCACAAAGCAAATCACTGTTTTTTATTCTTGATAGCGAAAAAGCCAGCTCCGAACGGGAAAAGGTGAAACGTTATGGCTATAGGTTATTCGCCAGCCAGAGAGAAAAACTGTTCCCGATACTTTCCGCGTTGGAGGTGTTGCAGGTAAAAGGGGCGAAAAAACGCCCTCTCTGGCAGGTATATCAGGATTGTTTGAGTTATTCTGGCACCCCAAATCAAGTGTTAGATGAGCTTAATGATTACATACAAAAATTTATTAGTAAGGAAGAACGAGATCTTCCAGCTCGTGAACGCGCTACAAATCTGGAAAGTGCTTTCAAACAGCTATTATCCGTTGCCATAGAGCAATTCCAGGATAAAAAAACTAACCGCGCGGATATAAATAAGAACTACATTAACGAGCTGGAAAACCAGATTTGCACTGATTTCATTCAGGTCCGTGGTCGGGCAGGGAAAGTGCTGGTGCTGAATCAGGATCGTCTTCTCTTACTGACCAATCTCACTGTGGGCAAAAATGACAAACTCCGCCTGCATGAACTGCTGCGTGGTTTTGAACAGCGCGGTTTTTATCTGGACAACCAGTCGGCGCAAACGTTGGTGGCGTTTTATGAACGCATGGGAAATGTAGAGCGAATGAGTGATAGTGGAGACGCCGTGTATGTCCGTAAAACAGTATGAAACCTATCTGGCAGAAACCTTTATTGAATGGGTAGGTGGCATCATTCAGCCCGGCGAGCGCTACCAGTTCAAATCTCCCGATCCCGATAATGCCCTAAAACTCTGGGAAGCATTCGTCTCTCTGGCGGACGGCAATCAGTTGGAAATTGCGCCAAGGCAATATATTGATTGCCTCCCCTGCAATGGTGTTCAGCTTATTCCTGTACTGCACGGAGCCGAGGCTCCAGCATTCACAGAAAACTACATTTCTCATTTGCGCGATGAAGTTGCAGGTCGCAGCGGCATTTTTGCCCAAACAGCGCTGTTGATTATTCACAACAGTATGCTCGATACCCTGATTAACAGCACGAAAGACGTAGCGGCACCGGATGCTATCTGGTACCCACAAACTTTCAGTCATCAACTGGAAAAGCTTATTACCACTGATAGTAACTGTTCGGAATTGTCCCGTTGTTTGCTGGAGGATCAACTGGCGACGGTACTGGATGAAGGCGCGACCGTATTTGGTTTCTCGTCGCTGTATCGCTTGCTGGATGATGGCAATCTGGATTTCTCCGAGCTTCATCTGTTTAAAGATGATGAACTACTGAACTATAGCCAGAAGCAACTACGCACACGTCTGAATGAAAACCGGAAATTATATCGCCAGATAGAAGATAGTGTTGAACGCTACAGTGGACAGCTGGAGAATGTGCTGCCTGAGTTTAGTTCCAAATTCATTCAGGAGCATTTTTATGATAAAGATGACTGGCGTGAGCTCGATTTCTCCGACTATAGGAAAGAGAAAGAACAGAATAGTGAACAAAAACTGGTGCTGGAGAACGTCTCAGTCGTAAACGGCGAGGTTTGGCGACGGGCGAAAAGCGCCAGTAAGGCAGGCAAACGTGACATCAGCCTACTGGCGCAGGTGCAGCCAGGGCAATCAAAGGCTGAGCTGGAGTTCAGTTTTCAGGGTAATGATCTTCAGGATAACCAGGTAAGGATTGCCCATAATCGTCAGTTAAAGAATGCACCTTTCTGGCGCACCAGCCGGGCGGGCGGAAAGACTTCCCGCATTATGGCGTCGGTGCCTTTTGATGGGCATCCCTGCTTCTTTAGTCTCGAACTGACCAACCGTAATAATTCAGCCGAAGAGTATAAATTTCGCCTGTTATTGGTCGAACAGGGGCAATTCTGGCTAAACGATATTCAGCACTGCTACCGTGTTGAGCCAGGTAAAGATCAAATAACCCTGCAACTGGAAGATAACACGCTGCGTATTGCCGAGTCTGGCAACTTGATCTGTACGTTGGATGACGAGAGCGAAGACATCGACTGCCTGCATTATGCTCAGGTGAATTTTGAGACGCTGGCAAATCAAAGTGACCTGGTTCAGTTTGCGCTCGTTTCCGGTGATTCCCGTCTGTCGTTTAACATCGAGGGGCCGGGAGCAGAAGAAGGGCTAACGTTGCCGTTGCTTTTTGACCAAAGTCGTTTCAATAAGTTGTTCAAAGAAGAGGGTAATGCAACCTGGAACCGACTAAAAGGGCGCATCATACTCGATAATACTGAACACAAGGTCGTAGGTGTACGCCAGCAGTTGTTGATACTGGAAGCCTCATTAATTGAGCAACGTCTGCTGGGTACGGGAAGTGACGATAGTGAGTTTGCGCTGGATGAACTTCTTGCCAGCTACCCCGATCTCCATAACGCCTATGAGCAGTTATTTGCCTACTATCATCGTCGTAACACACTACCGAGCCTGGTGTCGTGGTCAGCAGAATATCGCACACTAGTCAGCTACATTGTTACTACGTTTGAGCAGTCACTCCAGCAAATCGGCCAGAGCAGAGCGCTGACAGCGCACGAGAAACGTCTTCTGCATCTGGGGATCTGCCGCAATGATAGCCATGAGCGTCTCTCACCACTGCACCCATTAGTGCTGGCCTACCATCTACAACTGGCAGAAACTATCGTTGCGGAGCTGGAACAGCACGATTCGGCTTCATTTGCCACACTACCGCCGATCACTCTTGATCGCTTGATGGTTTCCGGGTTAATGCCGTTTGTTTACCACAGTGAGCATGAATACGCGCAACTACAGCCGGTGGAGGAAAACCGCTTCTGGATTGATGCGGTACCTCAGCGGCAGGTCAGCCATGACTACGTTAAACGTCTGGTAAAAGACAAACTCAATGAGTTCACAGACGCTTACGCCCGGTTGTTCCAGAGCGCTGAAAACAGTTCGTTGATTATCAATGCCAATAATCAAGGGAATGCCAAAGAACTGTTTCTGGGATTAGTAGAATATTTTAAGCAAGAAAAAGAGCACGCTATTTCGGTTCATGTGAACTGCTACGATGAACGTTTGCTACCCAATATGTTCGATCACTTTGCTGAAAGTGGTAGCTATGAGCAGCTTAAAAACGATCTCGATCTGAACAGCGGCGTATGGCGGGCTGAAGCCGATATGCTGATTGACCTGCTGCGTAGCCGGTTAACGTTCAGCAAGTTTGTCCTGCCGTCAGAAAGCGACAAGCTGGCCTATGCACATCTGGCATTTTTCACCAATACAGCACCTGTGGATTGCCGCCAGATCCGCATTGAAGATGCGTCCAGCGGGGTATTGTGTCATGGATTGATAGCTGGGGAAGGTGCCGAAACGCAGGGGGATGCTTACTTTACCGCGTTTGGACTGCGAGATGTGGATACTGAGTCCTACTGCGCCTTGCGTCTTGCCCGACTAATCGGCTGCCTATGGCAACCCGCACGTCAAAGCAACAGCCAGTATCATGGACAAGGGATCGGCCTGGCAGTGAGTGGCAATTTTAAACAGCTGCTCAATTACTCTTACAATAGCGCGCTCTGGACCACCATTATTGATCCTAAAGTCACCCTCGACTTTTTCACCAGTCAGAAAGATGTGGTGCTTATCCACTATTCTGACCAGTACACCAGTTGCGCAGGCTACGATGCCGTCACCGTCACGAAGCAGGTTGATTTGTTCCTGCGGTTGCTCCAGACCGGAAGCCAGTCAGGGCAACCTGCTGTTGATAGTCAGCATCTACTGGCTGAATTTAATGCCTTTAACGGTGAATGGCTGCTGAAAATGCTGCGTTCCAATGAAAGAGAGCGTAAAGAGAAGCACGGCATTATAGGAGCTTACAAATTTGTGCAATCAATGTTGCACCAGTCCGATATTTGCTGGATTCCGTTATCGGTGGCCGAAATGATCCGCGTGTCCGGCAATGTCGGGCTGAAAATGAAAGAGAGTGATTTATCGAGAAATTTACAGGGTTATCGTAAAGGTGCGATCTCTGATGATGTGCTCTTTGTGGGATTTAAAGAAGGCCGCCTCTATCTGTTGCCGCTGGAAGTTAAAACCGGGGCGCGACCGGACTACAGCTATGCAGGCCAACAGGCTCGTGAGTTGAAACGTTACTTACAGCAGGACATTCTGGAACCACAAACGCTGGCATCACACTTGTACCGGGCGCTTTTTATTCGTCAGGTGTTGATGCAGGTGGAGAAACTGCGTCTGTACGGTGTGCTGGACAGCAACAAACTGGCTCCCTTGCTGGATAGACGTGAATGGTGGTTAACGGGCGACTATCAGTTAGGTGAGTTGACCGACTATGCGGACGGCTTCGTCGTGGCGCATGTGGACAGCGCAACTTGCTTCGATCTCTCTTATAAAGAGACGGCGGAGAATATCTTACAGATTGAGATCCCTTATTCACTGTTACCTTCGCTGATTGCCGCACAGGGGGATGAACTACCTCTTGCCGAGCGTTACCGGGTGCCGGAAAAATATCGGCTTAAGTCTGGGTGTGATGCCATTCTGTCACAACCCGAAGTCGTGGTAGAAGTCACAACGCCGACTACTGCACAGTCCATTTCGGAACCGGAGTCGTTACAGCCTGCTGTATCGGTGGCGACTTCTGATACTAGCGATACTCCATTACAGATCCTGTTTGGTCATGATGCTGCGCGTCAGAGCCCGTTACATTGGGAGCCAACCAACACCGCCAAGTTCATGAATACCAATACCGGCATTATTGGAACGATGGGCACCGGTAAAACCCAGTTTACTAAATCGCTGGTAACACAGTTGATGCGTAATCAGTCCCGTAACGTTGATGGTAAACCTATTGGTTTGCTGATCTTCGACTACAAATCAGACTATGTGGATGAGGCTTTTCTTGATGCAACGGGGGCGAAAAAGTACAAGTTATTTAAGCTGCCTTACAACCCCTTATCTCTGTTTGGCGACACGCCAATGCTACCAATCCACACTGCTGGTGGACTATCGGAAACGATGGCGAAAGCCTATGGGCTGGGCCATAAACAGCAGCTCAAATTAGAAAATCTGATTTTAGAATGCTATGAAGCGGCAGGCATTTCGCCGGAAGATCCGGCAACATGGTCACGGACTGCGCCGACGATTGAAGATGTATGGCAGCGCTTCCTCGATCAGGAGAAGGTCGAAGAAGATTCGCTTTACGCAGCACTTTCTAAACTGGCGCGTTACAAGATATTCGAAACCATCCCGGAGAAGATGACCAGCTTGTACGAATTGATTGACGGCGTCACCGTGATTGAACTGGCTGGCTACCCGCCCGAAGTGCAAAACCTGGTAGTCGCACTTACGCTGGATCTGTTTTACGCTCAGATGCAAAAGCGCGGTAAACCGGTGGTGCGGGGGGATTATCGCCAGCTCACCAAAATGATTCTGGTGGACGAAGCCGATAACTTTATGCGTCAGGATTTTTCTAGTCTGCGTAAGATCCTTAAAGAAGGCCGTGAGTATGGCGTTGGTGCGATCCTGTCAACGCAGGAGATTACTCACTTTAAGACTGGGGAAAATAATTATGCCTCCTATATTTTAACTTGGATAATCCATCGTGTTTCTGAGATTAGGAACGCGGATATCAAGGCGGTATTTAACGTTGATGATAAAGGTGAGCAGGAGTCTTTGATGGGGCAGATTCGGCAGCTTGAAAAGCATTTTAGCCTGTATGTTGATGGGGATAAGCGAGTTAAGAAAATGCGGGATCGAGCGTTTTGGGAGTTAGATAAATGATTACTTGGAAAGGTTGCTGTGGAGTTAGTTGTCACCTAGGGAGAGTGACCCTAGAATTTATTATAACTTTATTTTTTTCAATGTTACCTATTATAGTTGGCGCTATTATCGCTTCCTCTTGGTCAGAACCAAGTTTTGGCTCAGCATTTATATCAAATTTTAGATATGGTGAAGTGTTTCTTTATACTTCAGCTTTTTTGGTTCCTTATATACATAAGAAAGCATTAAGAGAGAAAAAGGGTATTACAAGCATAGTTTCATTTGTATTGGCGGCTTATTCGATTTTTGCAGGGATTTATGTTTTTAGTTTTGTCCGTCTAGAAGATGTTCTGTCAAGGAAAATGAGTGTTAGCGCAGAAAATCTTGTATGGCTTGGAGTCTCAATTATACTCTCTACTATATTTGTCTGGTATTACAGTGTATGGCAGGATCATAGTAAGCGAATTGATCCAACTATGGAAGATTTGAGGCAACGTAATGCACTGGCAAATGATATAAATGCGAAATTGAGTGGTAAATAAAAATGAAAAAAATAACAGCCAAATTTTTAAAAGTTACTCAGCCCATCGGTGAGTTTTACTGCTGTGTTATGAAAGCTCGTGATCTATATTCGATATCTTACTCTGATGTTAGAAGGTTGGAAGAAGAACAGTCCGAAGATAATATTGATACATATTTGGGGATTCAGCGCGAACTGAATAAAAGCAGAGTTAAAAAAATTCGTGAATATATCGGATCCGTTGATGCTACTTTCCCTAACTCTATCATTGTCGCTATTAATGGGGATTTTTTAGAAATAGATGATAATGAAATTACAATAAAGTTTGAAGATTATCAGAGTGGAAAAATAGCAAAAATACTAGATGGTCAGCATAGACTGGCTGGTTTTGAAGAAACTGATTTTTCATTTATTTCTCAATATGATGAGAAAGTAGATTTTGAAGTTCTTGTTACTATTTTTGTAGAGGCTGATTTACATACTCAAGCGCAAGTTTTTACAATGGTCAATCAGAATCAGACAAAAGTTAATAAGAGCTTAGTTTACGATCTGGAGTCTCTTGCTCTTGCTAGAAACCCTTCAAAAACGGCACATCAGATAGCTGTTATTTTGAACTCAAGAGAAGGGTCACCATTTTTTAGAAGAATAAAACGATTGGGGGTTAAAACAGCTGGCGTCGATTCGGAAGTTCTGACACAAGCTGCTTTTGTTGAAAATATAGTTAAATTGATTTCTAAGAGGCCAAGCTTAGATCGCGATATCTTATTAGGGAAAAAGAAAAATTTCATCGGAATAAAAAACATGCAATTGCCTGATAATAATAATGCTAGTTTTAGAGCATTGCCCTTCCGTAAAAATTTCATTAACTCAGATGACTCAACTATTGCTGTTGTTGTACACAATTTCTTTTCTGTGGTTAGTGAGTTATGGCCTAATGCGTGGGATAGTAAAAATAGAAAATCCGTGCTTAATAAAACAGTCGGGTTTATTTCTTTGATTAGATTATTAAGAGATGTTTATAATATTTACGTCGATGAAGGTGTCATAAACTATGGCGATATTATAGATAAAGACTTGTTCTATTCTAAATTAAAAGAAATTGATTTGGATGATTCTTATTTTGAAACTGTTGATGCTGTATCAAAATCATCAGGTTATGTTTATAAAATAATGAAAAGTTTTATTTATTGATTCTACATTGAGCCCTATTTATCATAGGGCTTTTTATCATATGCTTAGTGTGAAATCCTTTAAACTGCGATGATTTCTTAACGATGCAATCCCATCCTCAACATGCGCCGCCCACGCCTTAATCATCGCCTTCTGATCCAATTGCGGATAAAGCATCTTTAACACCAGTTCTGTAGCGTGCAGTGTTTCCCCAAGCCACGTAATTTTATCCAGCACTAGCGAGCCATCCAGCTTCTTACTATCCCGCTCAGGCAAATAGCGAAACTCATTCTCCACCGAGCGGAAAAAAGCCAGCCGGGCAGCGATATTAGGCGTAATCCCTGTATATCCTTTTAATCTCTTAAGCTGGTCTTCTGTTTGACGACTAAGTACCATTCGATTCGGGAGCATCAGACAGCCTCCTTGGTTAGTTCCCAGAAATAACCGGGTTTCAGGGTAGATGATTTGGTATGTGCATTAAACACAATCTCATAAGCATGAGAAATATCATCACGCAGTCGATCGACGAAATAACGCTCGTCTACTTCAGTATCGGTGGATAGCAGCACAACCTGATGGCTGGCCTCCGGGAAATAATGATTAATCAACTTATCCCGATGCTGAGAATCCAGACGCCCTAACGGTGTATCGATAATCACCGGGAAATCACGCCCAGAGGTTTTTGCCAACGCCTCAAGAATCGCAATCGCATAAATCTGCTTTTCACCCGCAGAAAGCAGCTTACGATTAATCACTGAACCCTTTTCATCCACCAGTTCAACATCAAATGTCTGTGGATTTATGTGCGCATTAAGCTGTAAATCCTCTTTACGAGCCAGCTTGTGGTAGGCAATTTCAAAGTTAGCAGATAATTTTTTCACTCGCGCCTGCGTTAGTACATCGCTGTAGTAATCGAGCAAGTTAATGGTCTCCTGTGCATTTTTAAATGCGCTGCTCAAACCATGTTGGCTACGGGTGATGTCATGTGCTTTCTGTACCTGACGAACGCAGTCCAGTTGCTGCTGTTTCGCTCGTTTAGCCTCTTCCAAAAGCGAGCGATACTTTTGACGCTGTTTTTCCCGCTTATGGTCGAGCTCGCGTAATGCTGCAAAGAGATCCATTAGCTGCTCATCTTCCGGGGCGCGAGCGATATTAGCAGCGGCTTGTTCCAGTTGTTGTTCAATATCCGCTAACTGATGGCGGTAAATATCAAAACGCTGCCATGCTTTTTTGCTGTCCTGCTCAATGGACTGCTGGAGCATACCGGCTTCACGTTCAGAAATATCAAACAGCAAATCACCTTTGGGTTTGGTTGCCATATAACCTTCTAGGTTATCGGCAATCGTCTCAGCCGCTATTCTCCCAGTACTCACAGAACGGAACGCGATATCATTTTTGAGTCGAGCTAAAAATTGATTTAACTCCGTCTCGAAATTTTTCGCCTGCTTGATCTGCGCTTCATTGGAAATTTTTTCCAGCAACCGCGACAACGTATTGGGTGCCAGTGCATAGGGTAACGACCCATCACACTCATGGCGTAAAGCCTTTTCCAGACGCCCTTTCTCTTGCAACAGCGTTTCAACTTTTAGTTTTTCCTGCGCTTTGGTCTGGGCAAATGCGCCGCCTTGCGCATTTAACAATCCCTCATGGCGAATAATATCCTGGGATAAAAATTCAATCCGCGAATTGACAAAATCGGCCTCTTCCAGCAATTTCTCCGCCTGACCGGCAAGCATTTTAATCTTAGTCTCAAGCGCTTCAACCTGCTGTTGCTGGGAGCCACCCAACTGGGCGGTTTGCTGGCGTTTGACAAAAATCATCAGATCATTTTGTAGTCTGGCGATCAGATCCAGTCCCAACAAACGACGCACCGCTGTACGCAGAATATTGCCGGATTCATCTTCCGCCAACTCTGCAATCTTCTCTCCATCAAAAAAGAAAAGATCGGCAACACCGTGAGGAATTAATTCATTTAAAAACCCTTGGCACTGGTCATAACTGAGTTCACTACGCGGTTTTCCATCCTGCTGCAAAGAGAGACGATCTTTCTTTCCTTTCTTCCAGCTACGAGTGACGGTGAATTCAGTCTCATGGCCGTTTTGGTTGTAGGTAAAGGTCAGTTCTACTGCGGCCTCATCCGGACGCTCTGCTGTATACGTCCCGTTGTGCACCAGTGCTCCGAGTTGTTCAATATACTCCTGCTGCTGCATTGCCGAGCCAAACGCTAAACGCCCATACAGTGCCAGTCGAATTGCCGACAAAATGGATGTTTTCCCTGCACCATTTAAACCACCAAATAGAACAATCGGGCGAGGGTTTACTTCATGCGGACGCTTTCTGGGAGCCAGATCGATGGTGTGTGTGCCGCAAAATACGCGAAAATTATGTAATACTAGTTGCTTAATGAGCACGTTCATTTTCCTCATCGATAAGCACAGACGATTCGCCCGCATCGATAATTCTGCGCTGTAAAGTCTGGAGTTCAGCTTCTAGCTTATCCACCTCGTCCTGATGAATATCCCGATCGTTGCGTTTTTGCAGCATTGCCTGTTGCTGCTGGATCTCTTCCAGGCTGCCCCAGTCCTGCTTCAAAATTGTGCCGAGCTTGTCAAAAATCCCCTGACGACGACTTAACCCTTCCATTGAGGTTTCCAGCTCAATCAGTTTCATTACCATTTCAGGTACTACGTCAAACCCTTGCGTTATCTGTACCAGCAAATCAGCATCGCTGGCATCAAAGCGAGACTGATCGTCAACTACCCAATTCAGATCCTGCTGATATACCTCGCGGTAAATCCCCGGCAATGAATCGTACCAGTCTGGCTCGTTAGGATCTTTCAACCACTCCTGGCGGATAGCGTGCAGCTCCGGCTGAGTAATTAACGTAATCGTGTGACCTTGGGCGTTTAAATCACGCTCAATTTCCAGTAAGTCTTTTAACCACTGCTGGCGGTATTTGAGCCAGTAGGGGCCAGGAACATGCTTACGCTCTGCACTGCGATCTTCGCCATCTTTAGCGTACTGATAGCTCACCTTACCGGTGCGGCGTTTATAGTTGCGATAGGTGTCTTTATTCGCAGGATCGGTGGTAAACGCCAGCAGATCACGATATTTCAGCAACGGCGACATCCACTCTTCGCCGTTTTTAATCAGGCTTTCCATCGCTTTATCTTTGGTGACTACGGTACAGGTCCAGCAGCCGAAGCGAGAGTTTCCGCAAGAAGGGGTACTTTCATCGATCACCAGCGGACACTCCCCCTGTGCGGAAGAGTCCATATACAGCGTCCACAGTGGGCGGTTGTTTCCGCCCCACGGGCTTTCCCACTCGTCGATATCTTCAGGGGCATAACGGAACGCGCCGCGCAACAGCTTCCAGACGTCTTCTACATCCCAGGTATCAATAGGGGTATAAATAAACGCATTTGCCAGTGTGGTATGTCGGGCCAGGCGTGAGCCATCAATTTTATGCTTTGCGATAACCTGCGCACGGGAGGCACTCTCGCTACTACGTGAGCCGAGGACAACAATCACTTCATCAAATTGGCTGACCTTTTCTTTAATAAAGTCGCTCACCGGATTGATTTTCATACGCTCGGTACACCAGCGAAAACTACGGGTTGGGGCCGGATAACCTTTCCCTAGTAAATTGACCCAGAAGGTTTCATTAGTTTTAGGCATCACGGCATGTTGAGTGATCGGCAGGCCATTACGTTTTGCGCCTGCCTCAATCTGCAACATTGTTTTCTTAATCAGATCCACGACCACTGGTGTTTCCACCAGTGTATCTGATGACACCAGAAAAACATCTTTGCTGCGCATTTCCGGGGGCAGGCCGAGCAGGGCCAAATACACCAGCGTGATCACGGCGGAAGAATCTTTCCCGCCGCTATAGCCAATTACCCACGGACGGTTATCCGCACAATAAATTCTTTGAACCTCAGCAACATATTCGGCCAGAGGGCGTCCAGCGAACTGTTCCTGATTAATAAAATCTTCGTACTCGGCCAGATCGAAGGCCTGAACCAGTTTACTCATGAGACAACCATATTTGAGCTTCAAGCTCCTGTTCTTCAGGAGTGAGGGGAATTGAGAGCGCGGTTTTTAGCGCATTGCAGGTGAGCTGGATCGCTGTGCTGGTTTTACTCAGCTTACCATGTTGCATTGCACGCTTGATAAGATCCGGATTGTTCCTGCGCCAGTTAAATGTTTTGAGTGCAGCAATTTTAGCTGGCCACTGCTCTGGGTATTCCGTCAGCAGTGTATATCCCAGTTGTCCGAGCGCCTGCAAACCAATGCCGTGAGCGTGAACATAGTCCTGACGTAGTTGAACCGGTGAAACTTCTTTTTTTGCGGCTAACTGCCAGTCCGGCATTACATGATAAATAGCCTGCCAATAGCGAGTTGCTATCTGGGTACATTCTTCAAAATTGCCCTCTTTAGGATCTTTTCCCAGCAACGCACGGGTAGCTTGTTTGATGCTGTTTAACGTAAATAATTTATTTGACCTTTGACTGATACCGGATTTTTCCAGCTCAGTCATTCCGACAAATGGCTCTACGGACATTGCCAGATAACGCGCCAGATTCGAACTTGCATCTCGATGATCATACAAGGATGCCAATGATGGGCTAGGACGAATAGCGTATTTATTCAGATCGGCAAACATCTGTTGGCTGCGTTTTAATCCTTCATCGACAAAAAACAGCACCGGAATGTTATCCTGCCCCAACTCTGGGCGTGCTTCTAAAGCATCTTCAATTGCTTTACGACGATGCTGACCGTCATTGATCAGAATTTGCGCATCCATCGGTACGCATAACGTTCCCAGATTGTTTGTACCTGGGTGCTCATCAAACTGGACGTCAACGGCAATGGATGCTGTAAGCGCAGAGAACACATAATCTTTTGGATTTTCCAGAAGATAACGCACCATTTCGGGGATACGCGATTTATTCAGCGTGCGCTGTGCGCGTAACTCAGGCGGTACGTCATTTTCATCAAAGCTGAATATCTTGGGAATGATGCGCATCGGGCACGTGGCGATGTAGAAAGGACGACCAGCCTGAATGCCACGTATAGCTGGAAAAGAGTAGCAGTAATCTGCATCAACACTAGCCATGCTGTAATCCGTATAAAAATCGAATGAATTTGGTTACGTGATATTTTACGTAAGTCAGGGCAGGAATTACAGTTTTTTCACGTAATAAATTGCGTACTATCTTCCGATATCCGATCCTAAACGTACCCGCTTAGTGCTGGTTGCGCGATTGCAAAAATCAACATTGTAGGAAGTCGCTCGCACTCATGACGAACTATCAGCTATTGGCCTTAAAAATCAGTATTTAGTCATCAACGGTACCCTGCCAGCGAGCGAAGCTGAACATGACGCCCTAACCGCTGTGATATGGCAACGGGAGCAGGAAGAACTGGCAAATCTTCCTGCCGGTTTATCTAATCTACCGACAGATACTTTATCACTCCAACCAGTCAATATGGTTGGAGTGACTGCATTGAAGAGACCGCTGGATATGGGGATTACGGTACGGGCACTGCAGCGTAAAAGCGTCGAGCCTTATGAGGAACTGGATCTTGCAGAAAATAAATTTACTGACGATCAGCTCATCGACTTTATGTTGCAACATCCGATTCTGATTAACCGTCCGATTGTGGTGACGCCACTGGGAACTAAACTGTGCCGTCCGTCCGAGGTAGTTCTGGATATCCTTCCAGATGCTCGTAAGCGTCGTCTGAGTACCGTCTGGTCCCGAATCCAGGATCCTGTAACTTAAGCACCCACTTATTTTGCAGGTGGACACCTCATGCGCGCTAAAGAAAGACTTCCCCGGAAACACTATTCCCCTGAATTCAAAATGGAACTGGTCAGGCTGGCTCTTGAAGAAGAAGGCAGTATTGCCGCACTGGCCCGGAAACATGACGTCAATGATAACCTGCTCTTTAAATGGATAAGGCTCTGGCAGCGTGAAGGGCGGGTCTGTCGGCCCCGAAAAAACTCATCGTCGCTTCCTGCCCTGATACCCGTGCAGCTTCAGGCGGGCTCTTCTCTCCCAACCTTCGAACTACCATCCTGCTCTCCTCCCGCTACCTGCCACATAAAATGTCGGGGAGGAGAAATAACACTGACTCATCCCTCTGCTGAACTCATGAGCACTGTCCTGCGCGAACTGATGCGGGGGCCGGTATGATAAATCTTCCCGCAGGCACAAAAATCTGGCTGGTTGCCGGTATCACCGATATGCGCAACGGCTTCAATGGCCTCGCCGCAAAGGTGCAGACCGCGCTGAAAGATGACCCGATGTCCGGCCACGTCTTCATCTTCCGGGGACGCAGCGGCAGTCAGGTAAAACTGCTCTGGTCCACCGGCGATGGTCTGTGCCTGCTGACAAAGCGACTGGAACGTGGTCGCTTCGCCTGGCCCTCAGCCCGCGATGGCAAAGTGTTCCTGACGCCGGCGCAACTGGCGATGCTGATGGAAGGTATCGACTGGCGACAGCCAAAGCGGTTACTGACATCCCTGACCATGTTGTAGCGCTCTTTATCCTGGTTGTCGCAGAATAAGCCTGGTAAAATACAGGCTTATGAACGACACCTCTTCTGACGACATCCTTCTGCTGAAACAGCGCCTGGCCGAACAGGAAGCGTTGATCCACGCCCTGCAGGAAAAGCTGAGCAACCGGGAACGCGAAATAGACCATCTGCAGGCGCAACTGGATAAGCTGCGCCGGATGAACTTCGGCAGTCGTTCCGAAAAGGTATCCCGCCGTATCGCGCAAATGGAAGCTGACCTGAACCTGCTGCAGCAGGAAAGCGATACGCTGACCGGCCGGGTGGATGACCCGGCAGTGCAGCGCCCGCTGCGTCAGACCCGCACCCGCAAACCGTTCCCTGAGTCACTCCCACGGGATGAGAAGCGGCTGCTGCCGACTGAGCCGTGTTGCCCGGAGTGCGGTGGTTCGCTGAGTTACCTGGGTGAGGATGCCGCCGAACAGCTGGAGCTGATGCGCAGCGCCTTCCGGGTTATCCGGACAGTCCGTGAAAAGCATGCCTGCCGTCGGTGCGATCGCATCGTTCAGGCCCCGGCTCCTTCGCGCCCCATCGAACGGGGGATCGCCGGACCGGGGCTGCTGGCCCGAGTGCTGACCTCAAAGTATGCAGAGCACACACCGCTGTATCGCCAGTCGGAGATCTATGCCCGCCAGGGTGTAGTGTTGAGTCGTTCTGTACTGTCGGGCTGGGTGGATGCGTGTTGTCGTCTGCTGGCACCGCTGGATGAAGCCCTTCAGCACTATGTCCTGACCGACGGCAAACTCCATGCTGACGATACGCCTGTCCCGGTGCTGTTGCCGGGCAATAAGAAGACGAAGACCGGGCGCTTATGGACGTACGTTCGAGACGACCGCAACGCCGGATCAGCGCTGGCCCCCGCAGTGTGGTTCGCTTACAGCCCGGACAGAAAAGGTATCCACCCTCAGACCCATCTTGCAGGCTTCAGTGGCGTACTGCAGGCTGATGCCTACGCCGGGTTCAACGAGCTCTACCGCGACGGCCATATAAAGGAAGCCGCGTGCTGGGCCCATGCCCGCCGAAAAATCCACGATGTTCACGTCCGTACCCCGTCAGCCCTGACGGAGGAGGCGCTGAAACGGATCGGCGAGCTGTATGCCATCGAGTCGGAGCTCAGAGGTAAAAGAGCAGAGGAACGGCAGGCAGTCCGGCACCAAAAAGTGCTGCCGCTGCTGGCGTCACTGGAGGGGTGGCTGCGGGAGAAACAGAAAACCCTCTCAAGGCACTCAGAACTGGCGAAGGCGTTCGGGTATGCGCTGAACCAGTGGCCGGCGCTGATCCGCTATGCAGAAGATGGCTGGGTGGAGGTGGATAATAACATTGCCGAAAACGCCCTACGACGGGTCAGTCTGGGGAGAAAAAACTGGCTGTTCTTCGGCTCGGATCATGGTGGTGAGCGCGGTGCGTCACTGTACAGTCTTATCGGGACGTGCAAATTAAACGGCGTGGATCCGGAACGCTATCTGCATTATGTACTTGATGTCATCGCCGACTGGCCTGTGAACCGGGTGGGTGCTCTGCTCCCGTGGCGGGTTACTCTGCCTGCCTGACCAGCTTCACTTCGTCAATACGGTTCTCACTGCACGCTTACAGATGCTCAGAAAGCGGCTTTCACCAAGGAAGACGGTGAGAAGGTTATTGATGATGCAGGTAAACGGCTGAAATAAACATTAAGGGGGCAATTGCCCCCATATTTGTTAATTCTTCATACCCTTCCGAAAGTCTGTTCGAATCAGTTCATTATGATGATTACCATTGTTTATTCTGGATTTTACAATGGTATCATGGGGTTAATGGTATTTAAGTTTGCTTCATCTAGAGCACCATATCACGATGGTAATGAATTTATACCTTTCATTATGCAACAGCAGATAATGAAACCGATGTATCAAGCTGATCGACCATTTCGCAGATTTGCGATTGTTCATAGCTCAGGACCGGTCGTTGCTTAACCACACTTACTACAAGTGGTTTAATCAGCATATTGGCCGTTGCTCGGTCTTGCTCTTTTGCGGCGAAGATAACCTCCAGGGTTTTTTGGTCAATTACTGTTGCCAGATTCGCGTTCAGGTTTTCAAGTTCGTGTTCTGTAAGCATGAAACTTGTTGCAAGCCATGTAACCTGTTCCTGGATGAGAGCCAGTACTTTTACTCGGTCGTCTTCAACCAGTGCACCCGCTATTTTTTTGGAAATCGCTGTGGCAATCATACCGCCTAACAAGCCACCAGCTGCGCGTCCTGCTAAAGCACCGAAAGGACCTAATGGACTAAGCATCATTCCGCCAGCAATAGAACCAATTGCACCTCCAGCCACACCAGATGAAGTAACTGCCAGATTTTTTATAAATTGTGCCCCAGAAATACGACCTCGCACCATTTTGATCATATCCGGACCAGTGGTCACGGCGACCAGTGCGAAAGAAGTAACCAGTGTGCCACGCATCATCTTGTTAAGGGAGTTGAGATTGTTAGCTCCGACTCCCTGTTGAAGCGCATTACGAACTGTCGGGCTGGCAGCGGCAAAATCAATATTTTTAAGTAACCCCTGAACGGCACTGATACGGTGTAATTGCTGTACCGTCACATAAACTGTCAGTGTGCGGGTAAATGTTTTACCTGCCTGTATTGCTGCCGTTTGCAACGCAGCCTTACGATCGCCGGTATTGAGGTAGAAAATAGAAGCTGTCAGACCGAAGCTGATACCTCCAGCTGCGAGGCTGATGATAGACCCTTCCGCAATGTCGTAAGTGATAGATTCGAACGTGCCAAACTTAGTGATGTTTTGTGCCTGGCTATAAGTCAGATGTCCCTGACGTACAAGTTTTGTGGCTTCTGCAGGATCTGTAACGCCGGGGACTTTGCCATCGCGAATTTTGTTCTCCATCGTTTCAAGCGCTTTCGAATACTGGTCTTTCGGAACCTCTAACTGCATTGGGGTTCCGTTACTGTCATAATAGCGATAATTACCGTTTTGTCCGTCAAAACCAGCACCGACGCTACGTGCAGCGGTTGCACAGTATTTGGTCTGAATCTCTGAACCGTTAACCAGCCTGTCTGCACCATTTTTCGCATTATCATCACCGAGAATATGTGCATCTTTTAGTTGGATTTTGTCAGTAAGATGATTTCCCCGTTCGGCTGCAAAACCATGTCCTTGTCCTCCCACTGCAAACATTTTTTCGTTAGTATTCCAGGCCTCCGGGAGTGTCATGAGAATCAGACCGTTTGTTGCTGCACTGGAAATAAATTCAGCCTGTGGTCGCTTGTGAATTTCAATGCAGAGTTTTTCCGTTTCCCGGCAAATATCAGAGCAATACCATTCCTGGCTCTCACCACCGCCCTGGTGATTTGCGTTTTTAATCTCGCTCAAACCGCATGAAGTGCAGGTACAAAGCTCGTCGACATAGTGAAACGAGACAAATTTTCGACCATCCGAAAAAGAATAATAGTTCCCACCATCAAGATAACGGTTCAGGAGATCATCATTCGCAGCAGAGGGTAAATTCAGCCTATTACCAAAAAGGCTCCTTAGCTCATCTGATGAGTGTACAATTTTACTGTTTAACTGCTCATTAAATTCAGCCATCTTTCTTTCATACCAGGCATCATTTAAAAGCCAGTTTTCACCAGCCAGATCCTGCTCTCGAGTATCGCCCTGAAAAATATGCTGTGAGACCAACTTCAGATAGATAGTCTCTACGAATTCTGCTGAGAGGTTACTTCCTTCTTTTAGTTCCGTCAGCCAAAGTTGGTTATTGATCGCTTTTTGGGTAATGACTCCAACTTAATGATAGTGTTTTATGTTCAGATAATGCCCGATGACCTTGTCATGCAGCTCCACCGATTTTGAGAACGACAGTGACTTCCGTCCCAGCCTTGCCAGATGTTGTCTCAGATTCAGGTTATGTCGCTCAATGCGCTGAGTGTAACGCTTGCTGATAACGTGCAGCTTTCCCTTCAGGCGGGATTCATACAGCGGCCAGCCATCCGTCATCCATACCACGACCTCAAAGGCCGACAGCAGGCTCAGAAGACGCTCCAGTGTGGCCAGAGTGCGTTCACCGAATACGTGCGCCACAACCGTCTTCCGGAGCCTGTCATACGCGTAAAACAGCCAGCGCTGGCGCGATTTAGCCCCGACGTATCCCCACTGTTCGTCCATTTCCGCGCAGACGATGACGTCACTGCCCGGCTGTATGCGCGAGGTTACCGACTGCGGCCTGAGTTTTTTAAATGGCGGAAAATCGTGTTGAGGCCAACGCCCATAATGCGGGCGGTTGCCCGGCATCCAACGCCATTCATGGCCATATCAATGATTTTCTGGTGCGTACCGGGTTGAGAAGCGGTGTAAGTGAACTGCAGTTGCCATGTTTTACGGCAGTGAGAGCAGAGATAGCGCTGATGTCCGGCGGTGCTTTTGCCGTTACGCACCACCCCGTCAGTAGCTGAACAGGAGGGACAGCTGATAGAAACAGAAGCCACTGGAGCACCTCAAAAACACCATCATACACTAAATCAGTAAGTTGGCAGCATCACCGCTTTTTGCTCATTTAACCCTGTATTGATGGCATTAGTTAACTTCTTGAGTTCCTGAATTTGGTTTGCCGCATAGAACTGTGTCAGTAAGGCTGCTATCCAGTATAGCAATCCTGTCCACCACATCAGTGAAGATGAGATATTATATTGCCAGGCTATAAACGGTGTAGCCGCAGAGCAGGCCATCAAAAAGTAAGACGTATAAAAACAGCAATAATACTCTTTAAGTTTGGCATTGATATCGGCTGGTATAAGCCCGTTTTGTAGAATAGCCTTGGTTTGTACAGGTACTGCAAGCAGGCCACTGGCAAATGCAGCGGTTAAAATAAACTTCATTGAATCAAATGAATAAGCTTCGTAGGCAATATGTTTACCATCAAGTCCCCACATAAAGCTAATCACCATTCCTGCTATGGCAAGAGGTACACCCAGCAGCCAACGTGAGTGAAGCGCATAAGTTACGCGCTCTACAATATAGCCCGCCAATAAAGGTGGGCCTGCAACAATCAATGCACCCAATCCTAATATCACACCTAGAATATTGAGAGATGCCTTAAACAACGCTTTTATAATAACAAAACCGATTACCAGTAAAATTAACGCACCAATTATCTGTAGCATTGTGTTTTTATCCTTGCTGTAATTTTTATTCGAGTGCTACGCCATCATAAATGTGTCAAGATCATCCGCATTTTTGATTATCTTCGCCTCTTCAACACCGTGGGCCTGGGCAAGCGTGATGCTTACTTCCAGCAACCGGCGATTGTTTTCCACGCTAAATGCAGCTGCGGTAAGCTCACCCAGCGCCGCGAACTCGTTCAAAATTCGGTTGAGTGCTTTCTGCTCAATCTCACTTAAGCGGCATGTAAATTGCTCCATTTTTTTCGCCAGCAATTGGCGTGCTTTACTGTCCAGATTTTTAGCTACGGTAACCATAAACTTCCCTGAGATAGAACCAACCAATGCCCCCAAAACAGGCACAGGGATGATTGCCTGACCTGCGACAGACATTGCGCCAACGATGGCCGATTCCGCGCAGATGATAAGGCCAAGATCGGTAAATTCATCAGCATTAATCTCACCGCGCTGATAGGAGAGAGCAAGATTGCTTACACCTTTAGCGGCAGTGACCAGCGCGCTGGCGAACGGTGCTCCCAGAGAGGCATAATTGGTCAGGGTATAAATTGCTCCGGCGGATACACCGCCAATAGCGGCACCTTTCAATGTATCTAAGCCGACATCCTGCCAGTCCTGTCTGTTGAAATCTCCACGAAATATATTTTTACCGTCACGGTATTTGCTATATATACCTGTTACAAGAGCAAAGGTTCCACCGAAAGCGGCTCCCATTGCGGTTGCACGCATGCCTTCACTTAGGGAGGGTTGGTGATCGTCAATAATTTCTGCTTTTTTTGCCTCGTTCTGTTCCGCTAATTCCTGATCATGTTTATCAAGCGTTTCGTCAATTTTTCCCCACTGAACATCTTTGTAATCAGAAACGCCAGGACGCACGACATCATTAAAGGATCTTCCCGTTGTACTTTCAATTTCTGCAACTTTATCCCTGATAGCCTGTATTGTTTTTTCGCTCAAGCCCTCCACCGGCTTCCCATCAATAACATCCTGAATCGTTTGCCAGGAGTCTTGGGGGATATGGTAAAAGGATTCTCCCTGGGTGAAATTGGGATAGGTTTCCATGTGCTGAAGGACATGGTTCAGGTTATTATTAATTCCGTTGATAAACTTTGACTGCACGTCAACGCCATCTATCATATAATCCGCCGGAGCGGTTCGACCCACTCCGTCAAACGTGGCGCTAAGATCAGAGGCATCCTGAACCCTTTCTTGTATTGCCTGGCGAGCATTGCGCACGCCAACTTCTACCTGCTCAGCAATTTCACCGTGTTTGGTGCTCATTGAGCCCAGGATGTTACCCGGTGACGCGATGAAATCACGCACCTTTTGCATTTGTTCGCCAGCCAACTCAAATGCACGATCCTGCTGCGATAGTTTTAACAGTTCATTATCAATGCGGGTCTGATTAATGGCGTTAACCGCGCTGCCGATAAGCTGATCGCCAACTGTATTATGGTTAATGCTCATTACTGGATTTTCTTGTTGATCAGTTTTGATAATGCATTGATATGGTTAATCAATGCCCCTAATTGATCTTTCTGATGGGTATTAAACTGGCAATAGTCTTGAGGCGCAGCCTTTTCCAGCACATCAATAATGCTTTCAGTACCATGATAGTGCTCGGATGTGAGCATCTTGAGTTCTTGCGCACCACGTTCCATCACCCGAAGTTCGCTGGTTTTTGCGCGAACCTGGCGCTCTTCCTGTTGTGCTTCATCAATGATTTTACCGTTTTTGCGACGTGCCAGTAAGGTTCCGCCAGCGATGCCTACAGCACCAATCCCCCAGCCTATTGGACCCGCCAGAGCCAGTAGTGCGCTTCCTGCTGACATGCCACCGCCACCCGCAGCCAGTGCGCCGCCGCCGAGCCATGCCAGGGCTGCATTTGTTGCGGCAGCTCCGCTTAACGTAGCAATAGCGGTACCCGTGGATGCTGTACCAAAAGTTGTTGCGACCGCCAGCGCAGCCGTAGGGGCAAATGCGGCGACCCCCGCCCCAACGGCAACCCCCGCAGCAGCCGTTCCTTTACCAATATGTGATGCGCGGTATTCTTCTTCCAGTTTTTCCACCACGTTATCAAATTCAGCGATTTCCGCTTTCAATTCGCTCCAGGATTTATCAAACTCTTTCGGTGTATTCGCCAGTCGATTAACAAAATTTTCACCACGGGCAATCAGGTCCTTACTGCATTTCTGGCGTAACAGAAAGAGGGCAGTGATCTCATCCTGGGTGTCTTTAGCCTGTACTTCATAACGGTTAGTTGCACTTTTGAGACTGGCTAATGCTTCTTTTCTTTCTGAACCACGTAACATTTTTTACTCCTGCTGTATGTTGTCAAAAATAATTTCACTGCAATGGGTTTTTCATTTCTATTATCTGCTGGTTGAGCTTCTGATAAAAACGTTGTTGTAGGCTAACCGGGGAAATAATAGTGAGATTTGGTAACCAATAACGTAATAATGGAAATAGCTGGTTTTCGTGTGCCATTTTGGTTTGCACGATCAAGTCGCCATTAGGTTCCTGACGAATTAACTTTTGGGCAGGCAGAACATTTCGACGTTTAAAAAAATGGCTTACGTCGGCTGAAATTTTAAGGAGTACAATCTGTTTATCCAAAGAAAACCAGACATCATCTTCTTCAGCAAAGTATTGTGTGATATGGGGTTGTGGTGTGAAGTGCTCTGATTTAAATTTCAGCCAATGAATTTTGGTGAGCTGGAATCCTTTAACCTTTTCATTCTCTACCGCACCGAGATACCAGACGCTCTTTATGTTAATAAGCTTATAAGGCGCGACGGTCCGATGTTTCCCTTTATAATGAAATTCACAAAGGCTATTTTCACGAATCGCTTTATCGAACACACTATAGTTATTCTCAAGTACGCGTTTCGCTTCTGGATCTCCGGGCAGCGATCTGATGATCAGTGAAGTCATGTCAGGCTGGGAGAAGATTTTTTTTACAGGGAATAACTCTGCCATCCCCAGGGCATTGATGAGATTTTGTTGTTCTTTTAGAGCCTGAGGTTTAGCGTAAGCGGGAGCCAGCCTGTAAATACCATCACCATCGGGGACGATTCTGTCGCCCAGACGATTAAGATCACGATACAAAGTGCGCTCACTGATGTTGAATTCGTCCATCATCTTCTTACGTGATACAAAACCGTACTGGTAACGTTCTGCAATAATAGCGGTTATTCTTTGTACCATTACCTCATGCCCGCTCATGCGCGTTCTCCTTGTAATTTTTCCTTGAGATTACCAGTCGCTACTGACAGGGCATGTCAGTAGCGACTGGGGGATCATGTTTTCATATCGGCAAATTTCTCACATAACTTAAGGAGATTAAGTCGAAAAGTCAGTTAATGGCTTTTGCGGTCAATAACATAATCAGTCTCCTGCAGACAGTCGCGAGCAGCCACTCAGAGGTGAAAGAACAACTGACGTGTCAAGGCTTCAAAAGCGGAGTATGCTGAGATTCAGTCGATTAGAGCCAGGCTTAAAAATTTTTGTAGAGCTAGTTTGTTTTGCCTCAGGACTGGCTGCAGCCAAATGAGCGTTCATTCCGGCTGTATGACTTGGTGCGCTCCTTCGCAAAATAACTCAGCCTGAAAGTGAGTTTATCGTAAACCGTTTTGTAGTCTAAATTATTGACGTCCAGGTAATACAATGGGTTGTCCGGGATATGTACCAGCGTTCGATATCCGGGAGGAGGGCTCAACTGTAAAGCACTCAGCCAGGCTGCCTGTATCAGGCTGGCTAATCCAGTTCCATCTTCACCGTACACCCCTAACCCGTTGAAAGTATCTTTATTCACAAAGAGTACCATGTGGTAATGAGACTTCTTGTTTACTTCTCCAACCTCCCGGACCCAGGCGTAACGTAAATGACATGGGTAGCATCGAATACCCTGCTTTAGTTTGCTTCGATATCGTGCTTCAATCTTTGCATTAAGCGATTCTATAAATCGAGAGATAAGACCAGCCTTACATTCATCGTGGTTATCAGGAAGTCGTAGGTCTACACGGACAACCATTGTTCGTGGGTATTGTGCTGTAGCGTTATTAATCACGCGAAGCATCCGTTGCAGATACATTGTATTGAATGGGGCATGACGTTGATCAAGATAAATATCATTAAGCATCATAAATTCCTGTTGTCTGTATAAGTATCTGGGGTGATTTCTTACCTTGGGTTGACGAGGTAATTAAATGGTGATTTATGGTTTTGATTTGAATGTTTGTTAGTTTGATTTGTGGGGTTGTGTATATGTGCAGAGTGTATTGACTGTTGACTTTTATATACTTGCAATGGATGAGTGTGTTGATGGTTGGATGCGTTGTATATTGTTGTATATATTACCAATCCGGGGCGTTAATTTTAATGTGTGTCATGCAAGATGTGGTTTTATTAGCTGGTGGTCATTTATTTTTACTCCGAAGTTAACATGTGGGTTATATAATGATGTTTATGATGTAAATATGTAGTCCGATATTTAAATTGTTGGGGTGTGGGCGTAATTTCATTTCAGCTTCGCGATGCTTTAACTCGTTCTCTTAACCAATGTTCAACTTCACTCTGTAACCAGCGAGAACTTCTCCCTAGCTTAATAGGTTTTGGAAATTCACCATCTTTAATTAATTTATAGAACCACTTGTCAGTTAATCCAGTTAGGGTGGTGATAAATAACATGTCAACTAATTTGTCTTCAGTTAATAGTGTTTCAGTTATCATATTAGATTCTCCGGTTGTTATTAGTGTGGCAGAGCTCAATTTGGAATTGAGTTCGCGTTCAGGCATAACAACCGGTTGTTATGTAAAAAATATAATGAGCCTTTTAAGTGATTCTGGAAATTGAAATGTCCCTCTTCATGCATATAAAGCAGTAAGGTTTTTCATAATTCGTTATGGCTATTTCAATCTGTTTATATTTTCGCTTAGAGTTTTATATCCCTTTGTAATCCAGAACCCAAACAGTTCTTTTACTTCTTTCCCTCTGCTATCCCCCCAGTCCTCAAGAAGCCAAATTTTTGTGACCGTATACACGTTATCAGCAATAACTCATTGAGTTAATGCGCAAAAATGGGCATTTTTGTACCTATAATCACGTAGTGACAAGGGGGTAGTGGTGGTTTCATTTTATGATGAAAGGAATCTCATTTTATTTTTGTACTTTAAATTAAAGAAATTCGAGGTTGATATTCCTCCTGAGTCGTCCGAAGCAAATCTTGCAAACTATGAAAAGAGAGTGCGCAATTTATTATTGAGTGGGAAAAAAGGCTCCGAAAGAGAAGTAGATATTTTTATCAATAACACCCGGGTTGAGGCTAAAAAAGAGATTCCATGTGAAGATGAGCTTGAATGGTTCACCACAGATTCCAGGGCTAGTTACTGGTTACTTTGTAAAACAGATCAAGATCACGTTACCTCGGGTTATGCACCCTATACAGATACTTTCCCTGTTCAGGCAGGAAATTCGCTGTTAAATGAACCATTCACTTTAGGATTCGATATTCCACCGGTCCATAATCTTCGGGTGCGGCTTATCAAAGATAAAATTGTAAAAAGTATCTCTGAAGGAAATGCCAGGCAATATATTCTAAAATTACATAATGAGTGGAATGAATTAATCACAAAGAAAAATTTATTTTCTGATGTTAATGGGAAAGCAGGGGTAACCATTGACTGGTTGCTGAATTATTTGCAGGAAAATAATGTTACCTTGCAAAGGTATCGGCATGCTGAAGGAACAGAAGAAAAAATCGCATACTGTTATGCGTCATATTTTATCTGGCGTGAGGATTTTTTTAGGACTGAAGCAGAAAGAGAGCTATTCATAAGGAAATTTAAAAGTGCATTGAGCACACAGAAAAGTCGAGAGAAGAAGCGTGCAGATAAAAATAAAGCCCTTAACGTGATCATTTCTCAGGAGACTCATGACAAGCTTCGTGATATATCTGTGAGAGAAGGGATCTCAAATGCCAGAGTTATTGAATATGCCATTCATCTGGCATGGAAGCAAAAATTGAATCCACGCTGAATGTTTTTTTAGATATATATCATCCCTATGAAGGATTCAAAAAGGTAGCCATGTAAGCTGCCTTTTTATTATCAATAAGAGGGTGGTGTTATGGAAAGTAAATACGGTTATTCTTCTTTGCTAAAACCGGTATCTGGATTACCTGAATGGGTTACTGAGCATTTATTGCAACAAATAAGACAGATAACTGAGTACGAACCGGTTATAGGTATTATGGGTAAAACGGGAGCAGGCAAAAGTAGCCTTTGCAATGCCCTGTTTGCTGGTGAGGTATCGCCTGTCAGCGATGTGGTGGCCTGTACCCGGGAACCTCTGCGCTTTCGCCTTCAGGTTGGCGAGCGCGTTATGACGTTGGTGGACCTGCCCGGCGTAGGGGAAAGTAGTGCACGCGATAGCGAGTATGCCGGGCTGTACCGTGATCAGCTTCCCCGGCTCGACCTGGTGCTGTGGCTGATCAAGGCCGATGATCGGGCGCTGGCGGTGGATGAGCATTTTTATCATCAGATAATTGGTGAGTCATACCGGCATAAGGTGCTGTTTGTTATTAGTCAGTCGGACAAGACCGAACCCACTAGCGGTGGCGGTTACTTATCCACAGAGCAGAAGCAAAACATTGGCCGTAAAATTTGCCTGCTGCATGAATTGTTCCAGCCTGTTCATCCTGTATGTGCCGTATCGGTCCGGGCTAAGTGGGGATTACGAACAATGGCGGAGAGAATGATTCGCTGCCTGCCGTGCGAGGCCAGCAGCCCGGTGGTCGCGCAACTGCAGTCTCCCTTTCGCACAACAGTAGTCCAGGAAAAAGCGCGCGTTGATTTTGGTGAAACTATCGGTGCGGTGCTGGATACGGTGAGTACTTTCCCGCTGATACCGACTCCGGTGCGGACCATCATTCAGGCCATGCGCACCACCGTGGTATCAGTGGCCCGTGCTGTCTGGGATTTCTTCTTCTGAGCGTTTAATTCCAACCTGTTATTCCATGAGCCCTGTCGCCTGTGCGGCAGGGCTTTCTATTATTGTTTTCCGTTATTAGGAGTCTGCTTATGACCCGTCTGGCTTCGCGCTTTGGCGCAGCAAATCTTATCCGTCGTGACCGTCCGTTAACCCGTGAAGAGCTGTTTCGTGTGGTGCCCAGCGTTTTCAGTCAGGACAAACACGAATCCCGCAGCGAACGTTATACCTATATTCCAACCATATCCCTGCTGGACAGCCTGCAGCGCGAAGGCTTTCAGCCATTCTTTGCCTGTCAGACCCGCGTGCGTGACCCGGGGCGTCGGGAACACACCAGGCACATGCTTCGCCTGCGTCGGGAGGGGCAAATTACAGGTAAACAGGTCCCTGAAATCATTCTGCTTAACAGTCATGACGGCTCCAGCTCATACCAGATGCTGCCGGGATTATTTCGTGCGGTGTGTCAGAACGGGCTTGTCTGCGGTGAGTCGTTTGGTGAGGTGCGGGTACCACACAAAGGTGATGTGGTGAGTCAGGTGATTGAAGGGGCTTATGAAGTGCTTGGGATTTTTGACCGGGTGGAAGAGAAACGCGATGCCATGCAGTCTCTGATGCTACCGCCACCTGCGCAGCAGGCACTTGCGAAAGCAGCGCTTACGTATCGCTTTGGTGAGGACCACCAGCCTGTTACTGAATCGCAGATACTCTCCCCACGCCGCTGGCAGGATGAGAGCAATGATCTGTGGACCACTTATCAGCGTGTACAGGAAAACCTGATTAAGGGCGGGCTTAGTGGACGCAATGCTAAAGGCGGACGAACGCATACCCGTGCGGTGCGTGGCATTGACGGGGACGTAAAACTCAACCGTGCGCTGTGGGTGATGGCGGAAACGATGTTGTCACAGTTTCAGTCTGTTTAACTTCAGATTCTGCATCTGAAAAGTTAATGCCTCGTTAAAGAATGACATACCCTGTCAATTCACCTCTTCTTGTATTGCTGATTAATTGAACAAAAAAACCGGCTTACCCAGTGAGCAGTGGCTTCCTGTCCATCGAAAAATAGTTATTGCCCCGGACATACCCTGTCAGACCCCTTCTTTAGAATCATAACCCTTTCAGTCAGTTAACTCGTATGGAGAAATGATAATGACACAGACAGAGCGCCGCCACGACAGGCTGGCGATCAGGCTGTCGCTGATTATCAGTCGTCTTGTCGCAGGCGAAACGCTGGATATGCGCAGGCTGACCGCAGAGTTTGGTGTATCTGCACGTACTCTGTACCGCGATTTTCGCGAACGGCTAATGTATCTGGATCTTGAATGTAGCAACGGTTGTTACCGCCTGCGGACGGGCGTGAGTGGTGCGCAGGCCGAGCTGGATGTGCTGACCTTCGCTCACCGTACAGGTGTAGCCGATCTGTTTCCGGGGCTGGACCGTCGACTGGTCAGCCTGCTGCTGAACTGCAACGACGCGCCCTGTCTGGCGGGTGAAGCTGTGGGTATAACCAGCCCGTCAGCGTCACTGTCATTCTATCGTCTGGTCAAAGCCATTACCGCCTGCTATCGCGTCACGCTGCTCGCTGACGGACAGCGTTGCGAACGGCTGGCACCGTATCGGCTGATGATGCAGGAAGGTCACTGGTATCTGATCGCTGAATATCAGGAGCGTCCGGCTGTTTTCACCCTGAATGAAATCCATGTGGTACAGCCCACAACGGAGATATTCAGACGTAACGAGAGGCTCTGGCGGATGGCAGAGAATACCGGTTTTGCCCGGGCTCTGCCGCATTTCCGCTGCATCCAGCAGTCGCTGAATGCATTTACCTCACCCTGAAGTTTTTCACCAGCCAGCATCCACGGAGAGTGGATGCTGGCTTTTTTATTTACACACAACAAGGTTAATACGATGAAGCGAAATCTAAATACCAGTTATCGACTGGTCTGGAACGAAGTTCTCGGCGCATTTGTGGTTGTTTCAGAACTGGCAAAAGCAAAAGGAAAGCGTGCTGGCACAGTACTCACACTGGCCGTTGCCGGACTGACCTCGGGGACAGTACTGGCGGCAGAAACCTCTGTACCTGTCGGAGAGACGACTGACGGGGTGGTTATCAGCAATAACGACACACAGCTGGTTTACGGGCAGGCGAATAACACCACCATTAACACTGGGCTTGAGTACGGCAGCGATGATGAAGATAACAATCAGGGCGGCCAGTTCGTACAGGATGGTGGCGTAGCAAACCACACCACCATAAACAGTAACGGTCTTCAGGCGGTGCTTGCAGGCGGCAGTGCCAGCGATACAACGATAAATACCGGTGGTGGTCAGAGCGTACACGGTCAGTCTTCCGGTACGGTACTGAACGGTGGCGAGCAATGGGTACATTCCGGCGGGATTGCCAGCGGTACCGTCATTAATGAAGGCGGCTACATGGTAGTTAAAGGGGGGGCTCAGGCAATTGGCACCGTTGTGAATACCGGCGCACAGGGTGGTCCGGATTCGGAAAACAGCGATGGGATGTTTGTTTCTGGTACCGCAACAAATACAACCATCAATGAAAATGGCCGCCAGGTCGTTTTCGAGCAAGGGACCGTCGTCGCTACGACGGTGAATGCTGGCGGTGACCAGAGCGTTCATGGCAGTGCAGAAAATACCACGCTAAATGGCGGCTATCAGTACGTTCATTCCGGTGCGGCAGCAACGGATACCGTCATCAACAACGGTGGCTGGCAGGTAGTTAAGGACGGCGCTCAGGTCAGCGATACCACGGTCAATAACAGCGGCAGACTCAGCGTGGTGGCGGGTGGCAAAGCCTCAGATGTCATTATCAATGCCGGTGGCGCACTGGTGACAAATACGGCTGCGGATGTGTCCGGCACCAACCGGCTAGGCAGCTTCAGTGTTGATTCGGTTTCCGGTAACGCAAGCAATGTGGTGCTGGAAAATGGGGGGCGACTGGATGTCCTCACTGACAATGCCGCAGACACAACAATGGTCGATAAGGGCGGTGTGCTGGCGGTTAACAACGGCGGAACGGCGACAAACGTGACTATAAATGAGGGCGGTGCCCTGATTGCCGACAGCGGTTCAACGGTCAGCGGTACAAACGCGCGTGGTGAATTCAGTATTGATGCTGCATCTGGCAAAGCCCGTGGACTCTGGCTGGAAAACGGCGGCCGCTTTAGCGTTAAATCCGGTGCGATAGCGGAAAATACCACCGTGGGCAGCGGTGGTGAGCTAAGCGTAGAAAATGGTGGCGGATTGAGCGGTACCACCAGCCTGGCTGAGCATGCAAACCTGACGGTTACGGGGGATGTCATCAGTACCGGCACCATTGAAAATGCCGGTACGATAACCTTCGCGCCTGAGCAAAGCGATGCCGCCAGAACTCGCCTGTTTGCTGCTTCCTCTGATAATACCTTTACTCCCCGCAAGCTCACCACGACAAATCTTGTCGGCCAGGGCGGTACCATTAACATGAATATCAACCTGGCGAATCCTGACTTCCCGGCTGATATGCTGATTATCGACGGCGGGCAGGCAACGGGGAAAACCTGGCTGAACTTCACCAATGCCGGTGATGCCGGGCTGGGCCTTGCTACCTCGGGGGACGGTATCAAAGTAGTGGATGCGATTAACGGTGCCACGACGGAGGCCGGGGCCTTTGCGCTTGGCAGCAAGCTGCAGGCAGGTGCGTATAACTACATCCTGAACCACGGCGCTGCTGATGAAAACTGGTATCTGACCAGCGAAGCTGGCTATCGTGCTGAAGTTGCGCTTTATGCTTCGCTGTTTGCGCAGAGCATGGACTATGACCGCGCACTGGCAGGCAGTTACAACCAGCGCAGCGCGGTCAAAGGTGACAGCGGAGTCTGGGGACGCATCCAGGGCGGTCACATGGGACATGATAATAACGGCGGAATTGCACAGGGTGCCACACCGGAAAGCAGCGGCAGCTACGGCTTCGTACAACTGGGTGGCGACTTGCTGAGCACCTCTTCGCTGAACGCCGGTGTGTATGGTGCAGCAGGACATTCTTCCGTTGATGTAAAAGACGATGACCGCTCCCGCGCCGGGACTGCCCGTGATGATGCGTACAGCCTAGGCGGTTATCTGACCGCCGTGCATGCCACCAGTGGCCTGTGGGCGGATGTGGTGGCTCAGGGCTCTCGTCATAACCTGAAAGCGACGTCTGATGCAGACAGCTTCGCTACCCACGGCTGGGGCTGGCTGGGCTCGCTGGAAACGGGCCTGCCGTTCAATGTGACCAGTGGCCTGGTACTGGAGCCGCAGCTTCAGTATATCTGGCAGGGGCTGTTCCTGAATAACGGCCATGACAATGGAGGCTACGTGAACTTCGGTGACGGTAGCGCACAGCATATTCGCGCCGGTGTTCGCTTCGGCAGCCAGTCGGAGCTGGCCTTCGGTAACGGCACTTCCACACGGGCAGGTTTTGGCGACAGCATGAAACACAGCGTAAGCGAACTGCCGGTGAACTGGTGGGTGCGTCCGTCTGTTATTCGTACCTTCAGCTCAGACGGCGATCTGGACATGGGAACGGCTACGGCGGGTAGCAATGTTACCTTTACCCCGTCTCAGGATGGTACATCCGTTGATTTCCAGGCGGGTATTGATGCGCTCATCCGCCAGAACGTAACGCTGGGTATTCAGGGCGGCTATACCCGTAGTGTCAGCGGTAACAGCGCTGACGGTTACAACGGGCAGGCCACACTAAAAGTTGCCTTCTGATAGCTCTGCCCCACTAAAACAGAGATAACCACTCTCATCCGGCCCCTGTTGCTTATGCAGCAGGGGCTTTTTGTTTTTAACGTTATGTAATCGACTTCACGCCAGCACACAGTCGCTGGCTTTTTATTTCGGAGAAACATCATGAACGCATTCAATAGCAATAGCGTTACGCCCTTTCAGGAACAATCGCCAGCGACAGGTATTACCGCCTCTGTTGTGCCCGATCGTCAGCGGCTCTCATTCTGGCCGACACACTTTGGTTCCATTCCGCAGTGGATAATCCTGGAGCCCCGCATTTTCGCCTGGATGGACCGCTTCTGTGATGAGTACAGCGGTGGTATCTGGTCCTTTTACATGCTCAGCAATGGCGGAGCGTTTATGGCCCCTGATGCTGACAGTGACGATAAATGGCATCTGTTCAACGGCATGAACGGCAATGGTGCGGAAATGAGCGCGGAAGCCGCAGGTATCGCTGTCTGCCTGATTGAATACAGCCATCATGCCTGTCACACCGAATGCGATGCCATGACTGAGCACTATTACCGCCTGCGGGATTACGCTCTGCAGCACCCTGAATCCAGCGCCATTTTGCGCATTATTGATTAAGGATACTCATGATGGAACAGTCAATTATCCCACCTGCTCCGGCACTTCCACTGACCGCACAACGCACGGTAAAGCGTGCGTTAACGCTACTTGACCGACACCTGCGAGAAAAAGGCGTGGCATTCACCTCCACCCAAGCTGCCCGTGACTGGCTAAAGCTAAAAATGGCGGGGCTGGAACGCGAAGAGTTCATGGTGCTGTACCTGAACCAGCAGAACCAGTTGATTGCTCACGAAACCCTGTTTGCCGGTTCTATTAGCAGTACCGAGGTGCATCCCCGTGAGGTGGTTAAACGTGCCCTGTACTTCAATGCGGCAGCAGTGATACTGGCGCATAACCATCCCTCCGGCGACACCACACCCAGCCAGGCAGATAAGATCATCACGCAGCGTCTGGTGCAGGCGCTTCAGCTCGTTGATATCCGTGTGCCTGACCATCTTATCGTCGGTGGCACGCAGATATTGTCGTTCGCTGAACACGGCCTGCTTTGAGGCATTACATGAAAGTTATCAGTAAACGCCGGGCGATGATGATTTACCGTCAGCATCCGGCCTCCCGCATTTTTCGATACTGTACCGGCAGATACCAGTGGCACGGCAGTGTCTGTCATTACACCGGTAAGGTAGTTCCTGACATTCCCGGCGTGCTGGCTATATATGCCGAGCGCCGCCAGGACCGCAACGGACCTTATGCCTGTCTGAGGAGTATCACCCTGAACTGACAATAAAGAGGTTATAAATGAGCAACACCACATGGGGCCTGCAGCGGGATATCACGCCGCGCCTGGAAGCACGTCTGGTGCAGGAGGGCAACAGGCTGCACTATCTGGCTGACCGGGCCAGTATCACCGGTAAGTTCAGCGAAGCAGAATGTCTTAAGCTGGATGTGGCATTTCCGCATTTTATCAGTCAGATGGAATCGATGCTGACCACTGGTGAAATGAATCCTCGGCATGCCCACTGCGTCACCCTTTACCACAACGGTTTTACCTGCGAAGCCGACACCCTTGGCAGTTGCGGCTACGTATACATCGCAGTTTATCCCACTCAACGCTAACTAATTTCACGAGAGCAAGTATGAAAACTCTACCTGCTACAATTTCGCGGGCGGCGAAGCCCTGTCTGTCGCCAGTGGCTGTCTGGCAAATGTTACTGACACGCCTGCTGGAACAACACTATGGCCTGACACTGAACGACACGCCGTTCAGTGATGAAACTGTTATTAAGGAATATATTGATGCTGGTATCAGTCTGGCTAATGCTGTTAACTTTCTGGTGGAGAAGTACGAACTGGTTCGTATCGATCGCAGAGGATTTAGCTGGCAGGAACAATCACCTTATCTTCTGGCGGTAGATATCCTGCAAGCACGACAGGCAATTGGTTTATTGCGACGAAGTCTTAATGATGCTGTTTTGTGAGAGTTCTGAGCAGTTTTTTTGACTTAAAGCATCAGTCTTCACCCAATTTATAAAATATACATAGCACCTGCCAATAGTGGCAGGTGAATCGCCACGGGTTTAACAGACACCTCAGAGTCATTTAAGATGGCTTAAAGAGAGGTGCCCATGAGCGGTAAGCGTTATCCCGAAGAGTTTAAAACTGAAGCAGTCAAACAGGTTGTTGATCGCGGTTATTCTGTTGCCAGCGTTGCAACACGTCTCGATATCACCACCCACAGCCTTTATGCCTGGATAAAGAAGTACGGTCCGGATTCTTCCACTAATAAAGAACAGTCAGATGCTCAGGCCGAGATCCGCCGTCTCCAGAAAGAGCTGAAACGGGTTACCGGTAATGCTGTCAACCTGTTGATGACTATTTTAATCTGTAGTCATTCAATCCTTGTAACATCAGGATGATCCTGGTGTCAGTGAAAATACGAAATCAACACGTTGGTATCATTACCCACCTGTGAACTGACGTCGGCATTTTGAATCTCACTTCGGCGTGCCCCCTCCGAATGGCGCAAAACATTTCGTGGTATGGCATGATAGCACCCGAAGAGAGTCAATTCAGGGTGGTAAATGTGAAACCAGTAACGCTATACGATGTCGCAGAGTATGCCGGTGTCTCTTATCAGACCGTTTCCCGCGTGGTGAACCAGGCCAGCCACGTCTCTGCGAAAACGCGGGAAAAGGTGGAAGCGGCGATGGCGCAGCTGAACTACATTCCCAACCGCGTGGCACAACAACTGGCGGGGAAACAGTCGTTGCTGATTGGCGTTGCCACCTCCAGTCTGGCCCTGCACGCGCCGTCGCAAATTGTCGCGGCGATTAAATCTCGCGCCGATCAACTGGGTGCCAGCGTGGTGGTGTCGATGGTAGAACGAAGCGGCGTCGAAGCCTGTAAAGCGGCGGTGCACAATCTTCTCGCGCAACGCGTCAGTGGGCTGATCATTAACTATCCGCTGGATGACCAGGATGCCATTGCTGTGGAAGCTGCCTGCGCTAATGTTCCGGCGTTATTTCTTGATGTCTCTGACCAGACTCCCATCAACAGTATTATTTTCTCCCATGAAGACGGTACGCGACTGGGCGTGGAGCATCTGGTCGCATTGGGTCACCAGCAAATCGCGCTGTTAGCGGGCCCATTAAGTTCTGTCTCGGCGCGTCTGCGTCTGGCGGGCTGGCATAAATATCTCACTCGCAATCAAATTCAGCCGATAGCGGAACGGGAAGGCGACTGGAGTGCCATGTCCGGTTTTCAACAAACCATGCAAATGCTAAATGAGGGCATCGTTCCCACTGCGATGCTGGTTTCCAACGATCAGATGGCGCTGGGCGCAATGCGCGCCATTACCGAGTCCGGGTTGCGCGTTGGTGCGGATATCTCGGTAGTGGGATACGACGATACCGAAGACAGCTCGTGTTATATCCCGCCGTTAACCACCATCAAACAGGATTTTCGCCTGCTGGGGCAAACCAGCGTGGACCGCTTGCTGCAACTCTCTCAGGGCCAGGCGGTGAAGGGCAATCAGCTTTTGCCCGTCTCTCTGGTGAAAAGAAAAACCACCCTGGCGCCCAAGACGCAAACCGCCTCTCCCCGCGCGTTGGCCGATTCATTAATGCAGCTGGCACGACAAGTTTCCCGACTGGAAAGCGAGCAGTGAGCGCAACGCAATTAATGTGAGTCAGCTCACTCATTAGGCACCCCAGGCTTTACACTTTATGCGTCCGACTCGTATGTTGTGTGAAATTGTTAGCGGATAACAATTTCACACAGGATACAGCTATGACTATGATTACGGATTCACTGGCCGTCGTATTACAACGTCGTGACTGGGAAAACCCTGGCGTTACCCAACTTAATCGCCTTGCAGCACATCCCCCTTTCGCCAGCTGGCGTAATAGCGAAGAGGCCCGCACCAATCTCCCTTCCCAACAGTTGCGCAGCCTGAATGGTGAGTGGCAATTTGTCTGGTTTCCGGCACCAGAAGCGGTTCCGGAAAGCTGGCTGGAGTGCGATCTTCCTGTCGCCGATACTGTCGTCGTCCCCTCAAACTGGCAGATGCACGGTTACGACGCGCCCATCTACACCAACGTGACCTATCCCATTACGGTCAATCCGCCATTTGTTCCCACGGAGAATCCGACTGGTTGTTACTCGCTCACATTTAATGTTGATGAAAGCTGGCTACAGGAAGGCCAGACGCGAATTATTTTTGATGGCGTTAACTCGGCGTTTCATCTGTGGTGCAACGGGCGCTGGGTCGGTTACGGCCAGGACAGCCGTTTGCCGTCTGAATTTGACCTGAGCACATTTTTACGCGCCGGAGAAAACCGCCTCGCGGTGATGGTGCTGCGCTGGAGTGACGGCAGTTATCTGGAAGATCAGGATATGTGGCGGATGAGCGGCATTTTCCGTGACGTCTCGTTGCTGCATAAACCGAGCACGCAAATCAGCGATTTCCATGTAGCCACTCACTTTAATGATGATTTCAGCCGCGCTGTACTGGAGGCAGACGTTCAGATGTACGGCGAGCTGCGCGATGAGCTGCGGGTGACGGTTTCTTTGTGGCAGGGTGAAACGCAGGTCGCCAGCGGCACCGCGCCTTTCGGCGGTGAAATTATCGATGAGCGTGGTGGTTATGCCGATCACGTCACCCTACGTCTGAACGTCGAAAACCCGAAACTGTGGAGCGCCGAAATCCCGAATCTCTATCGTGCGGTGGTTGAACTGCACACCGCCGACGGCACGCTGATTGAAGCAGAAGCCTGCGATGTCGGTTTCCGCGAGGTGCGGATTGAAAATGGTCTGCTGCTGCTGAACGGCAAGCCGTTGCTGATTCGCGGCGTTAACCGTCACGAGCATCATCCTCTGCATGGTCAGGTCATGGATGAGCAGACGATGGTGCAGGATATCCTGCTGATGAAGCAGAACAACTTTAACGCCGTGCGCTGTTCGCATTATCCGAACCATCCGCTGTGGTACACGCTGTGCGACCACTACGGCCTGTATGTGGTGGATGAAGCCAACATTGAAACCCACGGCATGGTGCCAATGAATCGTCTGACCGATGATCCGCGCTGGCTACCCGCGATGAGCGAACGCGTAACGCGAATGGTGCAGCGCGATCGTAATCACCCGAGTGTGATCATCTGGTCGCTGGGGAATGAATCAGGCCACGGCGCTAATCACGACGCACTCTATCGCTGGATCAAATCTGTCGATCCTTCCCGCCCGGTACAGTATGAAGGCGGCGGAGCCGACACCTTCGCAACCGATATTATTTGCCCGATGTACGCGCGCGTGGATGAAGACCAGCCCTTCCCGGCTGTGCCGAAATGGTCCATCAAAAAATGGCTTTCGTTGCCTGGAGAGACGCGCCCGCTGATCCTTTGCGAATACGCCCACGCGATGGGTAACAGTCTTGGCGGCTTCGCTAAATACTGGCAGGCGTTTCGTCAGTACCCCCGTTTACAGGGCGGCTTCGTCTGGGACTGGGTGGATCAGTCGCTGATTAAATATGATGAAAATGGCAATCCGTGGTCGGCTTACGGCGGTGATTTTGGCGATACGCCGAATGATCGCCAGTTCTGCATGAACGGTCTGGTCTTTGCCGACCGCACGCCGCATCCGGCGCTGACGGAAGCAAAACACCAGCAGCAGTTTTTCCAGTTCAGTTTATCCGGGCGAACCATCGAAGTGACCAGCGAATACCTGTTCCGTCATAGCGATAACGAGCTCCTGCACTGGATGGTGGCGCTGGATGGCAAGCCGCTGGCAAGCGGTGAAGTGCCTCTGGATGTCGCTCCACAAGGTAAACAGTTGATTGAACTGCCTGGACTACCGCAGCCGAAGAGCGCCGGACAACTCTGGCTAACGGTTCACGTAGTGCAACCGAACGCGACCACATGGTCAGCAGCCGGACACATCAGCGCCTGGCAGCAGTGGCGTCTGGCGGAAAACCTCAGCGTGACACTCCCCTCCGCGCCCCACGCCATCCCGCAACTGACCACCAGCGAAACGGATTTTTGCATCGAGCTGGATAATAAGCGTTGGCAATTTAACCGCCAGTCAGGCTTTCTTTCACAGATGTGGATTGGCGATAAAAAACAACTGCTGACGCCGCTGCGCGATCAGTTCACCCGCGCACCGCTGGATAACGACATTGGCGTAAGTGAAGCGACCCGCATTGACCCTAACGCCTGGGTCGAACGCTGGAAGGCGGCGGGCCATTACCAGGCCGAAGCAGCGTTGTTGCAGTGCACGGCAGATACGCTTGCCGACGCGGTGCTGATTACCACGGTCCACGCGTGGCAGCATCAGGGGAAAACCTTATTTATCAGCCGGAAAACCTACCGGATTGATGGAAGTGGTCAAATGGCGATTACCGTTGATGTTGAAGTGGCGAGCAATACGCCACATCCGGCGCGGATTGGCCTGACCTGCCAGCTGGCGCAGGTAGCAGAGCGGGTAAACTGGCTCGGATTAGGGCCGCAAGAAAACTATCCCGACCGCCTTACTGCGGCCTGTTTTGACCGCTGGGATCTGCCATTGTCAGACATGTATACCCCGTACGTCTTCCCGAGCGAAAACGGTCTGCGCTGCGGGACGCGCGAATTGAATTATGGCCCACACCAGTGGCGCGGCGACTTCCAGTTCAACATCAGCCGCTACAGTCAACAGCAACTGATGGAAACCAGCCATCGCCATCTGCTGCACGCGGAAGAAGGCACATGGCTGAATATCGACGGTTTCCATATGGGGATTGGTGGCGACGACTCCTGGAGCCCGTCAGTGTCGGCGGAATTCCAGCTTAGCGCCGGTAGCTACCATTACCAGTTGCTCTGGTGTCAAAAATAATAATAACCGGGCAGGCCATGTCTGCCCGTATTTTGCGTAAGGAAATCCATTATGTACTATTTAAAAAACACAAACTTTTGGATGTTCGGTTTATTCTTTTTCTTTTACTTTTTTATCATGGGAGCCTACTTCCCGTTTTTCCCGATTTGGCTACATGACATCAACCATATCAGCAAAAGTGATACGGGTATTATTTTTGCCGCTATTTCTCTGTTCTCGCTATTATTCCAACCGCTGTTTGGTCTGCTTTCTGACAAACTCGGGCTGCGCAAATACCTGCTGTGGATTATTACCGGCATGTTAGTGATGTTTGCGCCGTTCTTTATTTTTATCTTCGGGCCACTGTTACAATACAACATTTTAGTAGGATCGATTGTTGGTGGTATTTATCTAGGCTTTTGTTTTAACGCCGGTGCGCCAGCAGTAGAGGCATTTATCGAGAAAGTCAGCCGTCGCAGTAATTTCGAATTTGGTCGCGCGCGGATGTTTGGCTGTGTTGGCTGGGCGCTGTGTGCCTCGATTGTCGGCATCATGTTCACCATCAATAATCAGTTTGTTTTCTGGCTGGGTTCTGGCTGTGCACTCATCCTCGCCGTTTTACTCTTTTTCGCCAAAACGGATGCGCCCTCTTCTGCCACGGTTGCCAATGCGGTAGGTGCCAACCATTCGGCATTTAGCCTTAAGCTGGCGCTGGAACTGTTCAGACAGCCAAAACTGTGGTTTTTGTCACTGTATGTTATTGGCGTTTCCTGCACCTACGATGTTTTTGACCAACAGTTTGCTAATTTCTTTACTTCGTTCTTTGCTACCGGTGAACAGGGTACGCGGGTATTTGGCTACGTAACGACAATGGGCGAATTACTTAACGCCTCGATTATGTTTTTTGCGCCACTGATCATTAATCGCATCGGTGGGAAAAACGCCCTGCTGCTGGCTGGCACTATTATGTCAGTACGTATTATTGGCTCATCGTTCGCTACCTCAGCACTGGAAGTGGTTATTCTGAAAACGCTGCATATGTTTGAAGTACCGTTCCTGCTGGTGGGCTGCTTTAAATATATTACCAGCCAGTTTGAAGTGCGTTTTTCAGCGACGATTTATCTGGTCTGTTTCTGCTTCTTTAAGCAACTGGCGATGGTTTTTATGTCTATTCTGGCGGGCAATATGTATGAAAGCATCGGTTTCCAGGGCGCTTACCTGGTGCTGGGTCTGGTGGCGCTGGGCTTCACCTTAATTTCCGTGTTCACGCTTAGCGGCCCCGGCCCACTTTCCCTGCTGCGTCGCCAGGTGAATGAAGTCGCTTAAGAAATTAATGTCGGATACGGCGCGAGCGCCTTATCCGACCAACTTATCAGGACGGAATGTTAAAAATGAACATGTCGATGACAGAAAAAATAAAAGCAGGCAATCTATTTACCGATATGTGCGAAGGCTTACCTGAAAAAAGACTTCGTGGGAAAACATTAATGTATGAGTTCAATCACTCGCATCCATCAGAAGTTGAAAAAAGGGTAATGACTCCAACTTATTGATAGTGTTTTATGTTCAGATAATGCCCGATGACTTTGTCATGCAGCTCCACCGATTTTGAGAGCGACAGCGACTTCCGTCCCAGCCGTGCCAGGTGCTGCCTCAGATTCAGGTTATGCCGCTCAATTCGCTGCGTATATCGCTTGCTGATTACGTGCAGCTTTCCCTTCAGGCGGGATTCATACAGCGGCCAGCCATCCGTCATCCATATCACCACGTCAAAGGGTGACAGCAGGCTCATAAGACGCCCCAGCGTCGCCATAGTGCGTTCACCGAATACGTGCGCAAACCGTCTTCCGGAGCCTGTCATACGCGTAAAACAGCCAGCGCTGGCGCGATTTAGCCCCGACATAGCCCCACTGTTCGTCCATTTCCGCGCAGACGATGACGTCACTGCCCGGCTGTATGCGCGAGGTTACCGACTGCGGCCTGAGTTGTTTAAGTGACGTAAAATCGTGTTGAGGCCAACGCCCATAATGCGGGCGGTTGCCCGGCATCCAACACCATTCATGGCCATATCAATGATTTTCTGGTGCGTACCGGGTTGAGAAGCGGTGTAAGTGAACTGCAGTTGCCATGTTTTACGGCAGTGAGAGCAGAGATAGCGCTGATGTCCGGCAGTGCTTTTGCCGTTACGCACCACCCCGTCAGTAGCTGAACAGGAGGGACAGCTGATAGAAACAGAAGCCACTGGAGCACCTCAAAAACACCATCATACACTAAATCAGTAAGTTGGCAGCATCACCCATTTTTGTGCATTACTTCGCATGTATATTCCTCGTTAAAATACAGGCGGGGCTGAATAAAGGTGAGGCTCGCAATGCCCTTGCGCGAGCGGTCTTTATGCATCGGCTGGGGCTTTGTTGAATAAATCGAACTTTTGCTGAGTTGAAGGATCAGATCACGCATCTTCCCGACAACGCAGACCGTTCCGTGGCAAAGCAAAAGTTCAAAATCACCAACTGGCCCACCTACAATAAAGCCCTCATCAACCGTGGCTCCATAACTTTCTGGCTGGATGATGAAGCTATTCAGGCCTGGTATGAGTCAGCAACACCTTCTTCACGAGGCAGACCTCAGCGCTATTCTGACCTTGCCATCACGACTGTGCTGGTCATTAAACGCGTATTCAGGCTGACCCTGCGCGCTGCGCAGGGCTTTATTGATTCCATTTTTTCTCTGATGAACGTTCCGCTACGCTGCCCGGATTACAGCTGTGTCAGCAGGCGGGCAAAGTCGGTTAATGTCAGTTTCAAAACGCCCACCCGGGGTGAAATCGCACACCTGGTAATTGATTCCACCGGGCTGAAGGTCTTCGGTGAAGGCGAGTGGAAAGTCAAAAAGCATGGCCAGGAACGCCGCCGTATCTGGCGTAAGCTGCATCTCGCCGTTGACAGTAAAACACATGAAATCATCTGCGCTGACCTGTCGCTGAACAACGTTACGGACTCAGAGGCCTTCCCCGGGTTAATCCGGCAAACCCACCGGAAAATCAGGTCAGCCGCCGCCGATGGCGCTTACGATACCCGGCTATGTCACGATGAACTGCGGCGTAAGAAAATCAGCGCGCTTATCCCTCCCCGAAAAGGTGCGGGTTACTGGCCCGGTGAATATGCAGACCGTAACCGTGCAGTGGCTAATCAGCGAATGACCGGGAGTAATGCGCGGTGGAAATGGACAACAGATTACAACCGTCGCTCGATAGCGGAAACGGCGATGTACCGGGTAAAACAGCTGTTCGGGGGTTCACTGACGCTGCGTGACTACGATGGTCAGGTTGCGGAGGCTATGGCCCTGGTACGAGCGCTGAACAAAATGACGAAAGCAGGTATGCCTGAAAGCGTGCGTATTGCCTGAAAACACAACCCGCTACGGGGGAGACTTACCCGAAATCTGATTTATTCAATAAAGCCCATAATGCTCTGGCACCAGCTCCTGTGATGCATGGTTTAACGCGAGAGCTTCCAAGTGAAGTGGTCAACAAAAACTGGCCACCGCGTTAGAGTTTTTCCAGTATCGGTTTTCTGATTCGTTTGGCGGTAACCCACCATTATATTCGTGCGGTCTTAGTGCGCTGTAATATCCAACGATATAGTCCGTTATTGCGTGAGCTGCATCGCTGAAGCTTACATAGCCCGTCGCCGGCACCCATTCGTTCTTCAGACTCCTGAAGAAGCGCTCCATTGGGCTGTTATCCCAGCAGTTTCCACGCCGACTCATACTCTGCCTGATCCGGTATCGCCACAGTAACTGCCGGAACTGCCTGCTCGTATAATGGCTGCCTTGGACGCCCTTCTAAGAGTCAAGCTGTTATCGGGATACTGTTGATCCGCCTGTTTTGATTGCGCAGTAACGTGTAAACTTCGCGGGAGATATATCGCTTTAGACAGCGTATCGCTTCCATTTTTGTATGTCCTTCGGCTACACGCCTGGCGACATATTCCTTTGTTTTTGCGTCAGTTCGTAAGCGTCCGATGGCGATGATGTGAAGTGCACTATTTGCAGCACGATCTCCACCACGATTAAGTCGGTAACGGTTCGTTTTTCCAGAAGAAACGGGGACCGGGCTGACACCACACAGTGCCGCAAATCCTGATTCTGATCTTAACCGTTGAGGATTGTCTCCGGCAGTGATCAGCAACTGTGAAGCGCTTTCGTATCCGATAGCATTACGTTTAATCAGCTCAGGTGCCAACTCGTCGACAATTGCCGCAATCATGACATCCAGATCAGCGATTTCGTCATGTAACTCGAGATAGCGTCGGGCAAGGGACTTTAATGAAATGCGATAAACGTTGGTTACATTGCGGTATTCACTGGCATCAGGTCTCCAGGAACCCAGGGTCCTGATGAGCTGCATGCGCGTCATATTTCTGAGCTGTTCACGTAATTCATCCGGGGCAGAGATAATATTTGAATGGATAATCTGGAGAGCGACTCTGCGGGCTGATATTGCTGTTTTTCGGCAAGTTTTTAATACCCGCAGGGACTCAATCATGCCATCACGCGTTTTGGGAGTAACTGTCCTGATGCCTGAGAATGCTGCATGAGCGGCACATTCAGCATCAATTGTGTCACTTTTACCCCGTTTGCGTCGCTCCATCCGGTCTGGAGCAGTCACCTCAAGAACTTCTAACCCGGCGTTCTGAAAATAACGAAGCAAACCGGAACCATAGGTACCTGTGCACTCAACACCAATTCGCTTTAATGTCCCAAACGAGGTCATCCATGCCAGCATCTGCCGGTAACCTTGTCGTGTTGTGGAGAAATACTGAGTCCCAAGGACTTTATTGTTCTGATCTACGACAGCGGCAACGTGCAAATCTTTATGTGTATCCACGCCACCCACAACGGCAGCTTCGGTAACTTTATCAACCATGACAGAGCTCCTGTGAGGAAACAGAGTTGAATCTCCAGACAGATAACCCGGACAGGACAGTAACGAGACAAGCCGTCAGGCCCTTCTTGAGTCACGCGCATCGGTGAGGAGATGCCTCGCATGAAGGCGCTTCCGGCAACCGACGGGTCCAGGGCAGGACACAAAAGGTCGATCGCTGTGTGAGTCAGGATGCGGGAAGGTCTTCACTGCATCAGTAATCACACCAATCTGGTTAAACGGCAAACTAAGTGGTGGTAAAGACTGACATCGGCATTATTACTATCGCTGTGGAACATCACCCCGACGGGCTTACCACGGGTTTCCCATGCCATTTCCAGTGCTTTCATGGTGAGCCTGCTGTCCGGCGAGAACGACATGGCCCAGCCCACTGGTTTTCTTGCGAACAGGTCGAGAACAACGGCGAGGTACGCCCAGCGCTTACCCGTCCAGAGTAGAGTAAGAGGCAGGGCGTAGTCGGACTATTTCCCTGCCTCTCCTCCCCGAACCGGACGTGCACCTTTCAGCGCATCCGGCTCTCCATTTAAATGCTGGCGAACGCCATTGCCACTTCTGTAAAGCGCGATGTATACGTGTTTCTGGTCTCCGTCCTCAGATAGGGATTACCTTCGGGTAGCCGCCAGCGGAACAGCTTCTTGCCTTGCCCCACCAACCGGTACAGTATTTCGCCGCTGAGCTTGCCGTGATTGGTTTTACCAAATAAAACCCACGTTTTGCTCTGACCCGGTTTCGGTGATTTACACCACCACCTCATCAGGGAAGCGATACCTGTACGGTATTTGCGGGCCAGCCAGTGAGCCAGCTTCCAGAACACGACACGGTCGATATAACTGAAGACTTTGGCCTTAAAATCAACGAACTGATAGAACATGGCCCAGCCTTTCAGTTTTCGGTTGAGTTGTTCAGCCATATCGACTTTGCTTTCACTGTAGTTGCCTGATAACAGTGCTGTCAGCGATGCGGCGAAGTTTCTGGCTTTCTCCTGCGGGATCGTTGAGACCACTCGCATCTCGCCATAACGACTGCGTTTGCGAATGATCCTGTGCCCCAGAAAGATAAAGCCGTCATTAACATGGGTGATTTTAGTCTTATCCATGTTCAGCCTGAGTTTCAGACTGCCTTCGAGCACACCCCGACACTCCTCCCTGATGGCTTCCGCCTGTGCTTTGGTGCCTTTGACGATGAGGACAAAATCATCGGCATAGCGGCAGTACGCCACCGCGGGTTTCCACTGCCAGTTTTCTCTGACCGCCGTACTTCGGCCCCGTTGGATACTGTTATTCCAGTACCACCGATCTTTTCTGGCTTTCCCGCTCAGGTAGCGCTCATGCAGGTATTGATCGAACTCATTCAGCATGATGTTCGATAATAGCGGCGATATAACACCGCCCTGTGGCACACCTTCACTGGCCGCCCGAAAGAGACCGACATCGATATGTCCCGCCTTGATGGTTTTCCACAGCAGAGTCATGAAACGTGCGTCACTGATCCTGCGGCGTACAGCCTTCATCAGCAGTCGATGATGTACGGTGTCGAAGTAACTGGACAGGTCGCCTTCAATCACCCAGCGTCCCCGGGTTTCACCGCAGTCTGTGAGCTGTAATTTCACCGTGCGGATCGCGTGGTGGACACTGCGCTCAGGCCGGAAGCCATATGAGAGCGTATGAAAATCACTCTCCCATATCGGCTCCATCGCCATCAGCATGGCCCGCTGAACAATACGATCCCGCAACGCGGGGATACCCAGTGGTCGCAGTTTGCCGTTGCTTTTAGGGATGTAAACCCGTCTGGCGGGCAAGGGCTGGTAGTGGCCTGAGAGTAATTCATCCCTGAGGATTTGCAGCTCAACAGCCAGTCTGGCCTGTAGCATTGTTTTGTTCACGCCATCAACGCCGGGGGTATGCGCCCCCTTTGATGAAAGCGTGATCCGCGCCGCTTCAGCCAGCCATTCTGGTTGTGTTATCAGACGCAGCAGCCGTTGAATCCGTAGGGACGGATCGGTGGCTGCCCATGTGGCAAGCTTGCGTTGCATTTCGCTGATTATCAAAGGTCTTCACCTCGTTAGGTCAGTTAATTCACGTCGCAAACACATTCAAACTGCTTCCCTTCGCCATGTAATGGGCTTTCCCCATCGCGGACTACTACGGAAGCTCCGCCAGCCAGCGCGTCATCGGAGCCATGCCCCCTTAACATCCGTCGCTGACCTTCCCCGGTTTACCTGCCTGGACTCAGGCATACTGAGGAGGCTGCCCGTCGCACTCTTTATCCTTGCTTGCCGCAAGTTGGCAGAAGTCAGCAACGCAAGCGTGATAGACGCTGCTGCCCCGGTGTTTCGCATACATGTCAAAACACCTTCGACCGGCAGTGCTTACGTATCACTGCCAGTTCCTCCTGCACGGCCTGTCAGATCACGTAGGCCGTGGTGACGTTTTCAACCCACAGAGGCGGATTAACGGGTTCATGTTCTTCAGCCTTTCAGTACTTAACCTTGAGGATCATCTCGGCTTAGTGATCTCGCCTCAATCCCCGTTGTCAGCGGGTTACATCACCCTGCGGGCATGCCGCAGGTCACTGCCGCTCAGGTTCTCCACCGTCACACCCGGTGGGATTGTTGGGTTTCTCATCGTGAGTTACCGGTTCAATATTCCAGACAGACTCGCGGTTCATTTAAGCATCCATGCCCGCCCTGAACTCCGGGCACACTATAGGTCACATCACCGCACCACACCTGATTTGGTTCCGTTACGGCGAACTGTCGCTCAAGATGATTCGGGATAGCAACGTGCTCATGACCGCCACGCTTATACCGGTGAGTCGGCTGCTGGCAACTGACCAGCCCCAGCTCTTTCATGAGTCTGCCAGCAAGCCAGCACCCCATCTGGTAGCCTCTCTGGGTTGCCATTGTGGCGATGCTTCTTGCTCCGGCAGAGCCGTGGCTGATGCCATGCAGTTCAAGTACCTGACTGCGTAATACAGCCCGTCTGCCGTCTGGCTTTTCAGGACGGTTTTTCCAGTATTTGTAGCTGCTGCGATGAACCCCGAACACATGGCAGAGAGTGGCCACAGGATAACGCGCCCTGAGTTTCCCGATTATCGAGAACTGTTCAGGGAGTCTGACATCAAGAGCGCGGTTGTAGATTCAATTGGTCAACGCAACAGTCATGTGAAAACATGTAGTTGCGGAGGATTGTTGAATGAGACGAACATTTACAGCAAAGGAAAAAACATCTGTTTTTGAACTGTGGAAGAACGGAAAAGGCTTCAGTGAGATAGCTAATATCCTGGGTTCGAAACCAGGGACCATCTTCACGATGTTAAGAGATACTGGCGGCATAAAACCCAATGAGCGCAAGCGAGCTGTTGCTCACCTGACGCTGTCTGAGCGCGAGGAAATACGAGCCGGTCTGTCAGCTAAAATGAGCATTCGAGCCATCGCTACAATGCTGAATCGTAGCCCTTCAACAATCTCACGTGAAGTTCAGCGTAATCGTGGTAGGCGCTATTACAAAGCCGTTGATGCGAATAACCGGGCCAACAGGATGGCTAAAAGACCAAAACCGTGCTTACTGGATCAGAATATGCCGTTGCGAGAGCTTGTTCTGGAAAAGCTTGAGATGAAGTGGTCCCCAGAGCAAATATCAGGATGGTTAAGGCGAACGAAGCCGCGTCAAAAAACACTACGAATATCACCTGAGACAATTTATAAGACGCTTTACTTTCGTAGTCGTGAAGCGCTACACCACCTGAACGTACAGCACCTGCGCCGATCGCACAGCCTCCGTCATGGCAGGCGCCATACTCGCAAAGGTGAAAGAGGCACTATCAACATAGTGAACGGAACGCCAATCCACGAACGTTCCCGGCATATCGATAACAGACGCTCTCTGGGACACTGGGAAGGCGATTTAGTCTCGGGTACAAAAAACTCCCATATAGCCACACTTGTAGACCGAAAATCACGTTATACGATCATCCTGAGACTCAGGGGCAAAGACGCTTTATCAGTGAATCAGGCTCTTACAGATAAATTCCTGAGCTTACCACCTGAACTCCGGCGATCACTGACATGGGACAGAGGAATGGAGCTGGCCAGACATCTGGAATTTACTGGCAGCACAGGAGTTAAAGTTTACTTCTGCGATCCTCAGAGCCCCTGGCAGCGGGGAACAAACGAAAACACTAATGGGCTAATCCGACAGTACTTTCCCAAAAAGACATGCCTTGCCCAATATACTCAATATGAGCTGGATCAGGTTGCAGCTCAGCTAAACAACAGACCGAGAAAGACACTGAAGTTCAAAACACCTAAAGAGATAATTGAAAGGGGTGTTGCGTTGACAGATTGAATCTACAGTAGCCTTTTTTAATATTTCATTTTCCATTTCAATACGTTGTAGCTTTTTCCTGAGCTCACGGATTTCAATTTGTTCCGGGGTAATGGGGGAGGCTTTTGGTGTTTTGCCCTGCCGTTCATCACGTAATTGTTTCACCCATCGCGTCATTGTGGAAAGGCCGACATCCATAGCGCTGGCTGCATCTGCCACGGTGTAGTTCTGGTCAACGACCAGTTGAGCGGATTCGCGTTTAAACTCTGCGCTGAAATTTCTTTTTTTCATTATGACACCTGTGTTGTTCTGAGGTGAGCATATCACCTCTGTTCAGGTGGCCAAATTCAGTAAACCACTTCAAAAAGCCTATCTGGCTTCTCCACTATCTTTTGCTTCAGACCATCATTAGTCATGAGTCTTCTATACCTAAGTCGCGCTTTATCCGTGTTTCAATGAATGCCCATATTGGGTTAGCCAAGAGACCATCTTCATCCCCTAGTGCTGATTGCGCATTTACTACGCACTAACATAATCAAATTTATTAGGTTGTATCCTACCAGATAATTCGTAAGCGTTCAGCGAGAACCGTATTGACAGGATGACCCGGAGATTACCCCACGGGCAGAGTGATGCGCCACGGCAGTAACTCACCCACGCGGTTTACCGGCCAGTCGGCTATCACCGACAGCACGTGACGAAGATAACGCTCAGGATCGATGCCATTCAGCCTGCAGCTCCCGATTAACCCGTACAGCTGCGCACCACGATCGCCACCGTGGTCCGAGCCGAAGAACAGGTAATTCTTCCGCCCCAGACTCACTGTCCGTAGCGCGTTTTCCGCGATGTTGTTGTCAGCTTCTGCCCAGCCATCGCTCGCGTAGTATTTCAGCGCACCCCACTGATTGAGCGCATACGCGAAGGCCTTCGCCAGCTCCGAGTGCCGTGAGAGGGTTTTCTGTTTCTAACGCAGCCAGCCCTCCAGCGCGATCAGCAGCGGCACCGTTTTTTCCTGCCGGACAGCGAGCCGTTCCGCCGCGCTTTTACCCCGGATGCCCGCTTCGACTCCGTACAGCGTCACCGATGCGGCGTAGTGCTTCGGTTGTCAGCTCTGACGGCGTCCGCACGTGCACGTCGTGGATTTTGCGCCGCGCGTGCGCCCAGCACGCCGATTCCTTTATCTGGTCTTCGCGGTACAGCTCGTTGAACTCGGCGTAAGCGTCCGCCTGCAGCACAACGATGAAGCCGGCCAGGTGCGTCTGAGGATGGATGCCTTTTCGGTCCGACGAGTACGCGAACTACACCGCCGGGGCCATCACCGAGCCCGCGTTGCGGTCGTCGCGCACGTAGATCCACAGGCGACCGGTTTTGGTTTTGCCGTTGCCCGGCAGCAGAATCAGTACGGGGGTATCATCGGCATGAAGCTTGCCGTCTGTCAGCACGTAGCGCGAGAGCGCTTCATCCAGCGGCGACAGCAGCTGGCAGCACGCGTCAACCCAGCCCGACAGCAGCGAGCGGCTGAGCGTGTCCGTATATCTCCGACTGCCGGTTCAGCGGCGTGTGCTCCGCGTACTTCTACGTCAGCGCCGCGCCAGCAGCCCCGGACCGGCGATGCCGCGCTCGATGGGCCGCAACGGTGCGGGTGCCTGCACGATGCGGTCGCACTTATTACAGGCGTGTTTTCCCCGAACGGTGTGGATACCCCGGAACGCGCTGCGCATCAGCTCCAGCTGCTCTGCCGCGTCTTAGCCCAGGTACGACAGCGCGCCGCCACCTTTTCAGAGCGGCTGCCGAAGTTCATACGCCGCAGCTTATCCAGTTGCGCCTGCAGGTAGTCAACTTCGCGCTCGCGTAAGGCAAGCTTTGCTTCAAGAGCGAGTATCTGCGTTTGTTGTTCGGCCAGGCGCTGTTTAAGCAGGGCGATGTCGTCGGGAAGAGATTCGTTCATAGCGGGTATGCTACCAGGTTGCCCGCGAGGTAATCAGGATTACAGCAGGGTAAGTGGCGACAGCAGGCGCTTTGGCTGCCGCCAGTCGATGCCTTCCAGCAACATGGCGAGCCGGGCGGGTGTGAGGAACACTTTGCCGTCGTGGGCCGACGGCTAGGCGAAGCGACCGCGCTCCAGCCTTTTGGTGAGCAGGCACAGGCCGTCACCGGTGGACCAGAGCAGTTTGACCTGACTGCCGTTACGACCGCGGAAGATAAAGACGTGACCGGACATCGGGTCATCTTTGAGTGCAGTCTGGATTTTTGCGCCCAGGCCATTGAAGCCGTTGCGCATGTCGGTGATACCGGCAACCAGCCAGATTTTTGTGCCAGTGGGCAACGGGTTTATCACGAACGACCTCCGCGCATCATAGCCTGCAGCATGGCGCTGAGCTGTTCCGGTGAAGGGTTGTGGAGTGATATTTCACCACCCGGGAGGAGGATAACGCAGTCTGCACTGATGCCAAGCTTCGGTTCGGGAGCAGGTAAAGGATGGACTATCTGAACCGGCACCAGCGCGGACAGTGCTGGCGTTTTAGCTTTTCGCCCGCGGGGTTTGGCCACACGCCCCTTGTAATAGCCCCGGACAGTCTCATGAAAGCCAGTTTGCACAACGGCTTATGGACGGTATTGGCGTTCAGCGCCAGAACGGCAGCATGAAACGCCGTGGTCATGCGGTACTGGCCGACAAAGCGTACTCCGAGCGCGCATTACGCAATGAGCTAAAAAATGGCGGAATATAAGCTGTAATTCACCGAAAATCAAACGAGAAAATGGCATCGGATGGACGTGCTCAGCTTGATCGTGATGCGTACCGCAATCGAAATGTCGTTGAACGATGCTTTGGGCGGCTGAAAGAATACCGCCGCATCGCAACGCGCTACGACAAAACGGCGAGGAATTATCTGGCGATGGTGAAACTGGGCTGCATCCGACTTTTTTACAAAAGGTTATGCAATTAAGGGGCACAGCCTACATCACCGTGAGTAAGCCGGTATTGCTCATAAGATATCTGATTGGAGTAACGAGCGGCTGTCAGGATGTGCACTGGTAATAGCTACCAGCGTTTAATTAGGCAGACCCATACCGGAGTCAATAGCCGATTTAGGTCACAGCACTCAATCTGTAATGTTTCCAGCACTACATTAGTCAGCCTTGTAACAAGCAGCAGGTAACACCTGTCGCAACTTACTGCGGTGGTATAGCTGATGCCTTCCATTCAACATGCAATCAATGTTCAGCAATCTGCAGCAAGATGTTGTTTGATATAGCTGTCCATATATCGGTTACGCTGACTTTAAATATATCTTTAATTTTTATTTATTTGGTTTGATTGGCTGGGTTTTTAATTAATGTTTGAATTTATATTCCAATCTTGATCTGTTTGTAAGATTTAAATACTAGTAAATGCTGCGTGGGTAGCAACCTGAATCTTACCATTTTTACTTTAATGGCAGGTCTCATTTGATCATTTTGCATGATCAACTTAGGCGGTTTTATCGGAGCATCTTACAAAGACTACACCATCAATCGTTTCCTCCCCTCTAGTTCGCAACTGAAGTGAATTGTCAAGACAATTTCTAGAGCGATCTTTTGCCTGCACTTTGTGGCCCTATACAGCCAGTATCTTGCGAAAGGGCGGCACATCAGGAGAACAGTGTGGAAAGAAGTGAAAACAATGACATGCAACTTGTAGATATGAAGTGGATCGCAGCAACGCTGAAAGTCACTGATAAATGGATTTATAAGCAAATTCAGGACGGAAAATTTATGAAGCCAATAAAACTTGGCAGAAGTTCTCGTTGGAGGCTAAGTGACATACACGAATGGTTGGAAAACCGCGTGAAGTGAACATGGACGGTATGTAATGGCAATATGTTGCAGAAAAGGGTGCAAAGAGAATATAGCATCTATTAGCTATGAATATGGTGTCAGGCTTTGTTATATCCACTTTAATAGACGGAAGGAATTGAGCCGAAAAAGGAATGTAAAGAAAGACATTCGCTGTAAAGTTTGTGGTGCTAATTTCTCTGAAACGAGAAATAATAAATTTTGCTCAAATAAATGCAAAGGGATTGGTATGAGAACCCTTAAGGATTCTGATAAAACTGAAATCCATAATCACTCGTACTGGCTTAACACAGAGGGGTTTATTAAAAACAATCCATTGCAATTGAATTCAATTAACGGTCTTGAGGATATCGCCAACATCATTTCACTATACCGAATTAAATCCCGATTACAGATTCCATGTAGCCATTTTTTGAAAAAGAAAATACGAGGCAACTGCAAAAAAAATGAACACAAACTAACTCCATTTATTAAGCTGGATTTAAGTCATAAGTATCCAAATTCAAAAGGAGGGATGAATGTACCAGAGAACATTATGATTGCACCTTCATTTATAAACAAAATGAATAAAGATAAAATCCCTGAAAATGATGCTTTTGAGATGTTTAATGGTCATTCTCTAAGTAAGAAAAGGAAGGATATGCCGCATAGTCTCATCAATTCTATCGTTAAAAATTATTCAGACGATGAAGTTAATGCATTGTTTTGTAAAATTGGCAAGCTGCCAAGAATAAAAAATGGACAAAGCAGATATTTAAATGCTGACGCAGTTTTCAACCAGGTTTTTATTTTTGATCTATTGAATGCGGAACTGATTCGCTTAAAAGAAAAAACCATCCTTTATTGTCTGAAATACATATGTAAGCTTTTTCGAAACAAAATAATTAAGTTTAAAGGTAAGCGTGTCACTTTTATTACCTGCTACTTTGATATGATTGCACTTGCTTTCTTTCATGCTTATTTGCGAGGCGATCCTGAACGCTTTTTATCCAGAATTAAGAGGTTCGTGTGGGTAATGGAAAATGGGAAGAAAACAATGTTAAGGGTACGTGCGCTTTTTTCTTCACTATCTCTGTTTAGGCGGTATTGTAAAAAACACCTGTCAATATCTGTTAGCGATCCTGCGTCTGCTAAAGAGAGTATATTAGACATTTATGCGAAGTTTTTTGCGGTTAAACCCTCCTACATTTCCGATGAGGGCTATCCGAGGTGGATTCGCAAATGCTAGTGAGGTGTGAATTCATTATTATCAAGTTCATCGCTAAGTATATCCATGAAATAATCGATCGCGTTCTTGATATTACGCAACTCAGTGCCTGAGGAATTAAGTGAGTTGTTTATTTCAGTGTTTTTTAAGATTACGCCTTTAGCTGCGCTCAATATTAAAGCATCGATGATAACGAATGTGTCAAGTGTGAGCAATTTCCTTTTTATTGTTTCAAAACTCAGCCAATTATCTATATCATTTTGCACTTGTTTTGGATATGACTGCCTTTCGAGTTTGATGAGGCCTGCAATTTGGCTGGAGAGAATATAATCAGAGTAACGAAGATCAATTGTAATCCATAAATTAGATAAAGAGGCCATTTCAGTTGAGTAAGGATAATTATCTGGAATGATTTGGCTGGTCAGATGATTGATTTTATTAAAAACAGAGCTTAACTCAGGATTGGCGCTTCGGGCATTAGGGTAATCATTAGGAGTGAAGGGGAAGCATGCATGGCATGCTTCAAGAAAACGCATGTGCTCCTTTATACTGGGATGTGCATTTCTGGATTCATTAAAAATCCTTTCAAAGGTAAGTTTTTGCACAGCCTGTCTGGGGTTTTGTTTCCAGATAATTAAATCCACATTGTCTTGCTTTAAAATATCAAGGTTTTCGATGCGTGTTGACAACGTTTTTAACTTTTCCTTATTTGAATCGTTTTGCATGAATTTGTTTCGCAGAGTTCTCTTTTGGCTGTCAGAAAGCTTTTTATTATCAAACTCCATGCTGTTTATTTCCATGCGTTTGATTGCTCTTTCACAGTTAAAGAATAACTCTCTGCAGTAGAATGCATTCATTAACTCTTCTTTTTTATAGGTTGATATACGCCTGGAGTATAGTGCTTTGTTCTTTTTAATGAATTCCAGAACTTCTTTTTTTGCTTTTTCTTGATTGTGACTTTTCATTTTTTTATTCACGATTTAAATTTTCTTTAAATATATATCACCAGATTGACAGAGGCAAGCGATGCTTTCTTAATCAATTGATAAGGTGACATAATGAAATGCAATAAAGAATTAAATCAGCTGTATTCGCCACTTAGTCTGCTGCCCAGCAATGTTGCAGAGGAAGTCACTAAACGTCTGCACGACATTATTCATTACCAGCCCATCATCGGCATAATGGGAAAGACTGGTGCTGGGAAGTCGAGTTTGTGTAACGCACTGTTTCGCAGCACGGTCTCGGCCGTCAGTCATACCACTGCGTGTACCCGTGAGCCACAGCGTTTTACGCTGCAGGCAGGTGAACGCCAGGTGACGCTGATTGATCTGCCCGGGGTGGGCGAAAGCCCGGAGCGGGATGAAGAGTATCAGGCACTGTATCAACGTATCTGGCCGGAGCTGGACCTGGTGCTCTGGCTGATTAAAGCCGATGACCGGGCACTGACCCCCGACTGTGATTTTTACTTTCGGATGCTGTCACCAGGCAGTGCTGGGAGGGATAAGGTGCTGTTTGTCCTGACCCAAGCCGATAAAATCGAGCCTTCCCGTGAATGGAGCGGCTTTCTTAATCAACCTTCAGAGCAACAGTTAAAACACCTGAAGGAAAAGCAGCGCGCGGTGTGCTCGTTATTCAACCACCCGGCACTCCCGGTGATCACCGTATCAGCAGCCACTGGCTGGCATCTGCCTGAGCTGGTGGAGGTGCTGTTTCGCTCACTGCCTGCCCGCGCCAGCAGTGCCGTCAGTTCGGTCATCAGACCACAATACCGCACGCAAAAAATTGAGGCGCAGGCGCAACAGGATTTTGGCGATACGGTCAGCGACGTGATGACACACACCCTGTCGGAGCTGTCCCTTCCCTCCGCAGTGAATGCGGTGGTCAGTACCGTGATTAGTGCGGTGGTCTCTGTTGCCCGCAGTGTCTGGCGGTTTTTCTTCTGACGGCTGAAATGCCGTTATCCCGTGAGCAAATGCACCACTATGTGTGCACCTTGCATTCGCTCTCCGTTTGCCGGACACACCCTGTCCATTTTAGGTGTGGTGTATCCGGTTAAAAAACAGACTGAATACAGTCAGTGCCGCAGCCCGTACGGTACTGACGGGTGATAAAAATATTTTTCGCCCTGTCCATACCCTGACCCTCCCCCTGTTTACAGTAATCACATCTTTTTCAATACGTTCATCACGATGGAGAACATGCCATGTCACAGACTGAGCACCGCAATGACCGACTGGCGGTCAGACTGTCTCTCATTATCAGTCGTCTGCTGGCAGGCGAAACACTGAGCGTGAAGACACTGGCAGTCGAGTTTGGTGTCTCGGTACGCACCCTGCGCCGCGATTTTCGTGAGCGGCTGATATATCTGAACCTTGAGTACCGTCATGGGCACTGCCGATTGTTGTCAGATCCCGGTATGGCACAGCGTGCCCCGGGAACCCTGTGCTTTATGCGCAATGTTGGGCTTCAGCAGGTGTTTCCAGAAACGGACCTTCGCTTGGTAAACACGCTAACGGACAGTGAGGATATCTCACCCTGTCTGGTCTGGCAGGAGGACGCCGAAAGCGCCCCCGTCCGCCCCGGTCTCTTTTCCCGACTGGTCGATACCATCATTCAGCAGCAGTGCATCCGGGAACTGGCTGACGGTGTGCGGGCTGAACACCTGGCACCGTACCGGCTTATTTACCTTGAGGGAGCGTTGTATCTGGTCGGTGAGCAGCACGGAAGGATCGTTGTTCTGCCGCTGTCCGGGATCACCGCCATCACCGTCCTGAGTGAGGGCTTCGAGCGTCGTGATACGGTATGTCAACTCACCCGTCAGGTGGCCTTCATCCGGGCGCTGCCTCATTTCCCGGTCATGCACGACGTGATGGCTGCATCCCATTCTGCGCCGCCTTTAACAGAGGAGAAGAGCCCTGCTGCAACTAACACGACGGGGTGACCATCAGGCCATCCCTTTCATTGTTGTCTATTACCTACTTAATAAGGAAACACCGTATGCATCCGCGTTATCGTCGCATGATTGCCAGCGCCCTGGCCCTCAGCAGTGTCAGTCTTTTTATCCCCACCGTAGCCCAGGCTGGATACAGTGATTACGAGGCATTCCGTCTGGTCAGAACGGAGAACAGCGCCGCGGGCGGGGCACAGAAAATCTGCACGTATCAGAGTATGGTCACCCGAAAATATGTCCAGTTGGACATGCCCTATACCTGCCAAGGCATGATGTTTCGCAACCGGAACGACGGGCTGTTTTACGACAGAACAAACTAACTCACTGAGTTTATGGAAATTGCCATGTTTAAGGAGGGCTGCTATGCCTTTGAGCCTTTGTCTCAGCCTGTCAACCCTAGTGGGGCTGATTATCACGGTTGTTGATACCCGTATTGTCGGGTTCGGGTATTCAGCATGGGCCGCCGTGCTGCAGTGTGTCCTGCCGGGCCTGGGCGTCTGGCTGGGTAATCTCATCCGAAAATGGATCATGCCGGATGCGGTTTACGGAAGTACCGGTGCCGTCATTCAGGCCCGTCTGCTCTGGGCGGTATTGCCCTAGTTTATTGGCTGGTTCATCGGATTTATGGTCGCCATGAGCATACTGGGTATCCGGGCCTGAGCCTCCCGCGACAAACTCAACGACGGGTATTCCCCCTTCCGCACACTTTGCTGTTTAACCCCCTACCACGGCCTGCTCAGTTGAGCAGGCCGTTTTCGTTTGTTTTTTTCTCACAGGAGTCTCGCCATGACCCGATTAGCCAGCCGCTTTGGTGCGGTAAATCTTATTCGCCGTGACCGTCCGTTAACCCGTGAGGAGTTAATGCATTATGTACCGAGTGTGTTCAGCGAAGACAAGCATGAGTCCCGAAGTGATCGTTATACCTGTATTCCGACCATTACCCTTCTCGATAACCTTCAGCGCGAAGGCTTCCAGCCATTTTTTGCCTGCCAGACCCGGGTTCGGGACCAGAGCAAGCGAGAGCACACCAAACACATGCTGCGCCTGCGTCGCGAAGGCCAGATCACTGGCAAACAGGTCCCTGAAATCATCCTGCTTAACAGTCATGACGGCTCCAGCTCATACCAGATGCTGCCGGGGCTGTTTCGTGCAGTCTGCCAGAACGGGCTGATTTGCGGTGAGAGTTTTGGTGAGGTACGTGTGCCACATAAAGGCAATGTGGTGGAGAAAGTCATTGAAGGGGCTTACGAAGTACTGGGGATATTCGACCGTGTGGAGGAGAAGCGCGATGCCATGCAATCGCTTTTGTTACCGCCACCAGCACAGCAGGCACTGGCCAAAGCGGCGCTCACGTACCGCTTTGGCGAAGACCACCAGCCGGTGACGGAATCACAGATACTTTCCCCACGCCGCTGGCAGGATGAGAGTAACGACCTGTGGACCACCTACCAGCGCATTCAGGAGAATCTGATTAAGGGCGGTCTGCCGGGCAGAACGACCAAAGGCAAGCGAGCTCATACCCGTGCGGTAAAGGGGATTGACGGGGACGTGAAGCTCAACCGGGCGCTCTGGGTCATGGCGGAGAATATGCTGCACCTAGCGTCCTGACACGCTGACTATCCGGAGTCACCATGACTGAATCGTTAACCCTGCCTCCCGGTTCGTTCTCACGTCAGCAGGCCGAAACCCTTATCCGTCTGTACCGTAATATCACCATTGAAGACGACCAGGGCAGTCACTTCCGCCTGGTGGTTCGCGACACCGAAGGCCGGACGGTCTGGCGGGCATGGAACTTTGAACCGGATGCCGGTGAAGGTCTTAACGGCTACATCCGGCAGTATGGCATCCACAAAGACACCGTTACCCGCTGACCCCGAAGCATTTACCCGCGACATCTCACCTTCCCGAACACGCTTTGTTAACCCCATACGCCAGCCCTCGCCGCTGGCGTTTTTTATTGACGGAGACATATCCATGACAACGCAGACGCAGTACGACCTCGCACCCGCTAACCAACCCGAATTTGAACTGACCGTCACGCCAGTCCCCGATGAACAGCGTATCGATTTCTGGCCGCAACACTTCGGCAGCATACCGCAGTGGCTAACCTTGGAGCCGCATATCTTCGCCTGGATGGACCGCTTCTGTACGACCTACGGCGGTGGTATCTGGTCGTTCCACACCCTGAGCAACAGCGGGGCATTTATGGCCCCCGAGTATGACAGTGACGATAAATGGCATCTGTTTAACTGTCTGAATGGCAACGATGCAGATATGAGTGCAGAAGCCGCCGGTATCGCGGTCTGCCTGATTGAATACAGCCACCATGCCTGTCGCACCGAATGCGATGCAATGACCGCACACTTCTACCGCCTGCGGGACTACGCCCTGCAGCATCCTGAAGCCCACGCCCTTCTGCGTATCATCGACTGACCGGAGGAACAACGAATGAAACAGCTTTCCTTTTTACCCGGCGAGATGACGCCACACGACCGGCGTCTCATCCAGCGGGCGCTCAGGGCGCTGGACCGGCACCTGCATGAGCCCGGCGTGGCCTTCACCTCCACCCATGCTGTCCGTGAATGGCTGCGACTGCATATGGCCGCACTTGAGCGGGAAGCGTTCCGGGTGCTGTATCTGGACAACCAGAATCAGTTGATTGCCCATGAAACGCTCTTCACCGGCACGATTAACCGCACTGAAGTCCATCCCCGGGAAGTGGTCAAACGTGCTCTGCATTTCAACGCGGCGGCGGTGATACTGGCGCATAACCATCCTTCCGGTGAGACAACACCCAGCCAGGCTGACAAAGCCCTCACGCAGCGACTGGTGCAGGTGCTTCAGCTGGTGGATATCCGCGTCCCTGACCACCTGATTGTTGGCGGCAGGCAAATCTATTCGTTCGCAGAACACGGTCTGTTGTGAGGTATGACATGAAAATTATCAGTAAACGCCGGGCAATGACGATATACCGCCAGCATCCTGAGTCCCGGATCTTTCGCTACAGCAGCGGAAAATATCAGTGGCACGGCAGCGTCTGTCATTACACCGGCAGGGACGTTCCGGATATCACCGGAGTCCTCGCGGTATACGCCGAACGCCGCCAGGACCGCAACGGGCCTTATGCCTGCCTGATGAGTATTACCCTGAACTTACAATAAAAGGAGAGCCCCCATGACCCACATCATCTGGGGCCTGCAGCGGGCTATCACGCCGCGCCTGGGAGCCCGTCTGGTACAGGAGGGCAACCGGCTGCACTACCTGGCTGACCGGGCCAGCATCACCGGTATGTTCAGTGACGCCGAATGCCGGAAGCTGGATGACACATTCCCACACTTTATCCGCCAGATGGAATCGATGCTGACCACCGGTGAACTCAGCCCCCAACATGCCCACTGCGTCACCCTGTACCACAACGGTTTTACCTGTGAAGCCGACACCCTTGGCAGTTGCGGCTACGTATACATCGCCATTTATCCCACTCAGCGTTAATTACCTTCACGAGAGCAAACATGAAAACTTTACCTGCAACAACTCAGCGGGCAGCGAAGCCCTGCCTGTCACCCGTGGCTGTCTGGCAAATGTTACTGGCGCGTTTGCTGGAACAGCACTACGGTCTGACAATAAACGACACCCCATTCAGCGATGAAGTTGTTATACAGCAACATATCGATGCCGGTATCACCCTGTCAGATGCCGTGAATTTTCTGGTGGAAAAATACGAACTGGTCCGTATCGACAGGAAGGGATTTCGCTGGCAGGAACAATCCCCTTACCTTCGGGCTGTCGATATTCTGAGGGCAAGACAGGCAATAGGTCTTTTACGAGGATCTCATTGAGATATGGTAAGATGAAGTTTTCGAGTACGATATCTATTAAGCGGAATCGAACCAAAGACGGTTAGTTATTATTCAATGAATTCTGTCAAAATAACTTTTGGGGGCCTTATTGGGGGCCCCTTAACTTTATTAACAACAAATAAACCTTAACTATCAACAAATAAACCATACATATTCGAAGTCTGCAGGGGACACTTTTAATTAAATGCATCCGGCTAAATCCTTTCATTTACCTGTCAGTTCATCCCTAAGCCAGGCGATAAAACGGCACATTCCTCACCGTTGCAGTAAGATTGTCGGACACCATTGTCTGCTCAGTAGCTATCCGCATCCCTGATTTTCTCAGCCTCAGTACGTCAGCAGCAATACGTTGACTGCCAAACCAGAAAAGCCCGTCCAAAGCAGTGACATCAAGGCCTGATTCCAGTGCCAGCTTCAGACGCTCACGCGGTGCTTTTACCGTTTTAGCAATTTGCTGATATGGCGCTTCGCTTGAACCTGCACGATTAATGCGTCGAATACGATGCGACAGGCGGTACTGAAATTCATCCGGTATCCCGCAGAGACTCGCTTTCAGGCTGTAAACACAACCAAAGCGTTTGCCGTTAAAGATTACGTTTTTCTGACTAAGCTGTAGCTCTTCACGAACGCTGGCAATCAGTTGCGGGGTACGGAGTAATAACAAACGGAAAGGCAGCTCAAAGCTGGTCACATAGTCCACATTCAATAAAGCAATACGCAGACGCTCTTCCGGACCCGCCTTCATTTCCCGACATTCAGCAATAACATCAGCCCACTGGCCAGCCAGACGGGAACTTTCAGTCGCCTCAGTAAAGCTGTATTTTTCAGTCTGATAATCAATACGTTCGGTCACTCGGAATTCCCTTCTGGCCACATCTCGGTATTGGTTGCTCACTTTACCAGCGACAGACTGCAACCGGAAGCCTGCGAGTATGGTCAGTGGAATGATAGAAACTTCTGCGGAAACGCTTCATTTATTGATAAATCAATCATTAAAAATATATTTTGACTAAAATCAATTAACCAAAATTATGGTTATTGAAGTATAGCCATGATTAATCTTTAGCCAGTTTGTCAGGAATAAGTTCTCCATAAACAGGCTGATTAATACCGGTAATGAGAAACATTATCGGAAATGATTCATCACTCAGAAAAAAGGAATTTATTCATATGTTCAGAATCAAGACCAGTATCGCTACTTTGACCCTTTGTACCTTACTGACAGCTCCCGCATGGGGAGACGCGCAATCGCCGATAAGGCTGGTGATCCATGGTGGTGCCGGTACCATTACAAAAGATACCATCACACCAGAACAGGAAAAGCAGTATACAGAAAAACTCACTGAAGCTCTGAATGCAGGTTATACGGTTCTGAATAAAGGCGGTAGCAGCCTGGAAGCCGTTCAGAAAGCGATTAATGTGATGGAAGATTCTCCTCTCTTCAATGCAGGTAAAGGTGCCGTGTTTACCCACGATGGCCGCAATGAACTGGATGCGTCCATTATGGATGGAAAAACCCGAAAAGCCGGTGCCGTTGCCGGTGTAACCACGGTTAAAAACCCAATTAATGCGGCGTATGCCGTTATGACTCAAAGCCCGCACGTACTCATGGTCTCGACAGGCGCGGATACCTTTGCAAAAGAACAGGGACTCGCAACCGTTGATCCTGCTTATTTCAAAACAGATTTTCGCTGGCAGCAATTACAGAATGCAATCCAAAAAGAAAAAGTGCTCCTTGATCACGATGGAAAGAGCGCTGCCCTGTTCGCTGACCCGATGATGTATGACTATAAATATGGCACTGTCGGCGCTGTTGCTCTGGATAAAGACGGTAATCTCGCTGCCGGAACGTCTACAGGCGGAATGACCAACAAACGTTACGGACGTGTGGGGGATTCACCTATCATTGGCGCAGGAAATTATGCCGACAATGAAACCGTGGCGGTATCCGCAACCGGCTCAGGAGAAATGTTTATCCGCACGCTGACCGCGTATAACATTGCAGCCCAGGTGAAATACCGCAATACTCCTTTAAAAGACGCAGCGCAGAATGCTCTGGATGAAGTTAAGGCGCTGAATGGCAGCGGTGGAGTAATTGTGCTTGATAAAGCCGGTAATTACACCATGTCCTTCAACTCTGAAGGTATGTATCGGGGAACCATAGGCGATGACGGAAAACCCGTTGTAGCCATTTATCGTTAATACTATTTCCCCGCCAGGGGATGAACCGACCCGGTATGTTGTCCGGGTCGGTTAAACGGCGTCAGGTCAGACAACAAAACGATTGACCAGATCCTTCATAGTGACAGACAGATTGTCCAGGCGCTGGCTGTCGCTTGCGGCCTGAGAAACCAACGCCGCGTTTTGCTGCGTGACCTGCTCCATAGGTCGCAGTGCCAGGTTAATCTGAGTTACCCCTTGCGATTGTTCCGTCGCTACACGAGCGATATCCGCAATATATTGCTTCATGCTGGTGGTATTGTCCGCCGCGGCTTCTAGCGCGGTAGCGGACGCCGTAACCCGCTCAACACCCTCACTAATTTTTACCATATTCTGCGCGACCAGCTCGCGGATCTGATTAGCTTCTTTGGCACAACGCTGCGAAAGATTCCGCACTTCACTGGCGACAACCGCAAACCCCCTGCCCATCTCTCCTGCCCGTGCAGCTTCCACTGCCGCATTCAGCGCCAGCAAGTTAGTCTGAAACGAAATATCGTCTATCGAGGTCACAATATTCGAGATTTTCTCACTGGAAGAGCGAATATCCCCCATGCTTTGATTTGCCGCACTGGCGACGTTACTGGCCTGGCGGACCTCTTTTTCCAGCCTGATTGTCAGATGCTCCGCTTCGCGGGCATTGTCCGCCGTTTGCGTAATCGTCGTGGAGAGCTGTTCCATACTGGCCACCGCTTGTACTATTGATGCTGCCTGTTCATCCGTGCGTTGGGCCAGGTCCTGATTACCCGCCGTAATACTGCTGCTGGCATCGGATAAAACCACGGAGCCTTGTTTAATCTCCTGGACGATATGCTGAATACTTTCCAGCATCGTGTTATAGGCGCGATTAAGTGAGGAAAGCTCATCTTTCCCCGGGGTCGCCAGTCGTTGAGTCAGATCGCCGTTCATACCCGCAATCTTGCGGAGCGTGTCACTAAATTGACGATGCATATTGATAGCGATTGCCCCTGCGAACGCCAATGATGCCAGGAGCGCTAACAAGCTGACAATCATATATATTTGCCAGTTTTTTCGTGCATCCTGCGCGAGTTTTTCCGCATTCGCTAACAGAAGATTCGCCGTCACATCTTCTATCTGCCGCATCACTTCAATACGCTGGGTTTGAACCTTGAACCAGACAGTAGGATCGACATCAAATCCACCGTTCGCGGCATGACTAAACGCGGTTTCGCGTAATGAGAGGGCTTTTGACGCTTCTGTGGACTGTAAGCGGCTTTCCAGCATGGCCGCCTGTTCCGGAGGGCTCAGACGCAACGATTGTGCCAGCCAGACGTTCTGTTTACTGACGACATCACTGAGTTGATGTAACTGCCCCTCGGCGAAATGACCGGAGGAAAAGATATTTGACAGCAGCGCGCGTTCAATACCTGCTTGTTCTTTCAAATTCAGCAAGTTGTAGTAGGCGGCGAATGCGTTCGCCATCTCGCCTGAATCCGTCAACTGTCCCAACCTGCCCACAAAACTCAGCACATCAGCAATGACATTAGTATAAAACTTAACGACATCGGAGGCCGGAAGCCCCAATCGCGTGACGTTTTCCCGGATGGTGGCAAGCGACAGAATGTTTTTCTTGAACGTGGTGACAGAATTGGCGGCATCCCCTTCTGGCAATGCAGTATCGGACAGTGAACGCACAAAGACCTCGATCTCGCGATCGGTTAAAGCCCGCTGTGCGGTTAACTCATCTTTGAACGTCTTCCCTTCAGCCCCCAGAAATCCGACGCTCATTCCCCGTTCTTTTTGCAGCTCATGCACCACATTTCCGGCACTACGCGCGAGCGCTGTCAGTTGAGCAATATTCTCCATCTGCCGTTCTGTCTCAATGCGCGTCAATATTCCTGAACCAGCAAACCAACATAACGCCAATAATAGTGGTTGTAGCGCGATTATTAACTTCATTTTCATCGGCATTCGATAAACCCACCACATGCCACTTCCCTCCATTGTCCATATTTTCATTATGGTTATCGGCGCAATGAGGCTGCACTTTAAATTTGATCAAGAGACAACTGATTGTTTTTTAGATTAAATACCTGCCAAAATAACTCTATTTGATTATGACAATCAGGATAAATCACTGAAATATTTATTTTTATGATATCTATTCTCAAGATAGTTAAATCATTCAGCATATTATTTCTTATTAAAAAACGAGTTAACTATCAACACGATTCGGAAAGGGAGTAAGACACAGAACGGTGACGCCTACTGGAGATAACCGTCGAGGCACGGCCATTTTCTGGCATCCCGCCGAACGTTAAGGTTATAATCCTGACAACGATTTTATTGGATTAGAAGCGACGATGACAAAACTTACCCTACAAGAACAGATGCTTAAGGCAGGTCTGGTCAGCAGCAAAAAAATGGCCAAAGTGCAAAGAACGGCGAAGAAATCGCGCGTTCAGGCTCGCGAAGCCAGAGAAGCGGTTGAAGAGAATAAAAAAGCGCAAATTGAGCGCGACAAGCAGCTCAGCGAACAGCAGAAACAGGCCGCGCTGTCTAAAGAATATAAAGCCCAGATCAAGCAACTGATTGAAATGAATAAAATCACCATTACCCGTGGCGATATTGGTTACAACTTTACTGATAATAACCTGATCAAAAAAGTCTATGTTGATAAGGTGACTCAGTCTCAGCTGATCAAGGGCCGTCTGGCCATTGCCCGACTCACGGCTGAAAGCGGCAACGATAGCGAATACGCCATTATCCCGGCTGTCGTCGCCGACAAGATTGCGCAGCGCGATGCAAGTTATATTGTTTTAAATTGCGAGCTGAGCCAGGAAGCGAAGGACGAAGACGATCCGTATGCTGATTTTGTCATCCCTGATGATTTGATGTGGTAAGAAAAACAACCAGATAATCACCCGGACTTCCGTTGCCTATTTCGGTGAACGCCAACGCCGCCACCGAAATACTCTCGACGTCCCTTCTCCCCCAATCCTGGCGACTAAAACTTATAGTGTTCTTTGCTCAGCCCGTATTTTCTCATGCGTAAATACAATTTTTTACGCGGGATTTGTAAATACTCCGCCACTTCATTAATGCGCCCCTGATGAATATTTAGCGCTTCAGTAATGATCTGTCGCTCGTACTCTTCAACCCGCCGATCGAGCGGTGTTGGTTCAGGCAGATGCAGCTGCGGATTCGCGGTTTCAGCCAGCGGGAGTAGCCCAACGGCAAAAAGCTCGGCGGCATTCGCCAGTTCCCGGACATTACTTAACCACACGCGACGCCGCATGCCTTTCAGTAACTCCCCTTCAACCTCGGGCACGGGATGGTTCAGGCGCAGACAGGCTTTCTGCAGGTAATGACGAAACAGCGGCTCAATATCATCCGGACGCTGTGACAACGGCTGGCAACCGATTTGCGTCATCGCAAAACAGTAGTAGAGTTCGGCCACAATCTGGTTGGTTGCCGCCAGTTCCACTAACGATGTGTCACCAATGCCTATCAGACGAAACGGACGCCGCTCCTGGCTTTGCAGATGCACCAGATGGTGCTGCTGTTCACGTGTCAGGCACTCAATATGGCTCAGGACCAGCGTTCCTCCTTGCGCCTGTGCAATAAGGTCATTGAGTAGTCCCGCGTTCCCGGGCGTCAGTTCACCGCGGATAAACGGCCCATCAGCGCTGCGCCCAAGCTGATGCAAATACCGGGCTCCGGTCATACGTCCCGTTCCCGGCTCGCCATAAAACCAGACGGCAATATCCGTTTCCGCCAGGTGTTGCAGACGTTGACGATACTGATTGACCCAGTCACTGTAGCCGAGCAGTTCAACCTGAAGCTTTTGCTGGCAATAATGGCGACGGGCAATCACGGATTGTCTCTGACGCAGCGCATCCTCTACCAGCGACAGCAGTTTGCCGGGGTCGACCGGTTTTTGCAGAAAGTCCCATGCGCCTTTCTTTACTGCCTCCACCGCCATCGGGACATCGCCATGCCCGGTGATTAGCAGAATAGGGAGCTGATTATCATCCTGATGAAACAACGTCATCAGGTCTATTCCATTGCAGCCAGGCATACACACATCGCTCAGAACAATCCCCGGCCAGTCGGCCTGCAGCCAGTTTCGGGCATCAAAAGGGTTATTGCATGCGTAGACACGGTACCCCTCTTGTTCAAGCAACAGAGTGTAAGCGTCGAGAACATCGGCATCATCATCAATCAGCAGAACAGAATAGTCATCACACAACATCGTTTACATCCGTCAGATTAAATTGCAGAACGACGCAGGCATTACGCCCCGGTGTCGACGCCAGGCGCAGCTCGCCGTTCATTTGCCCCATTAACGATACACAAATCGATAAGCCAATACCGAGCCCCACATCCTTACTGGTGGTAAACGGCTTTAATAGTGATGGCAATAACGCCTCAGGCCAGCCGGGGCCGTTATCGCAGACAAAGACGCACAATCGGCTGCCCTCAGCCTGCCAGTGAACCTCTATTTGCGCGCCAGTCGGACTGGCATCCAGCGCATTTGCCAGTACGTTTACCAGCACCTGCTGAATACGCACTTCATCACCTGTCACCCATACACTCTGGGCTGGAAGCGTCAGCGTACCCTGCTGAGGCTTATGCCGCATGGCCAACAGTTCCCAGGCGGCGCTGAATGTTTGTCGCAGATCGACCGGATGCAAAGGCGCGCCCGGCTCGGCCCGACGTGCAAACTGACGCAGCGAACGGATAATGGCATCAATACGGGTAATCAGCCCCTCCGCTTTGGTTAACGTACTTCTGACCTGAGCGGATTGCCCTTGTTCAATTGCCCTTCCCGCCGTAAACAGGTACATCGACAGCGCATTCAGCGGTTGGTTAATCTCGTGCGCCAGCGTGGTCATGGTCTGTCCCACCACTGCCAGTTTTGCCGTCTGGATCAGTTCATCCTGCGTTGCCCGGAGATCGGACTCAATCTCCTTGCGCTCTGTCACTTCCTGCTCCAGCTGATTTTTTTGCGCACTCAACTGGCCCAGAGTATGGCGCAGCAATCCTGCGATGCGCCCGAGCTCATCGCGCCCATAAACCGGGATGGTGGCATCCGTTCTGCCAAGACCAATTTGCACCACGGCCTGGTTGAGTGCGGTAAAACGCTTCACCAGACGCGAACGAATAAAGTAATGGTTGAGCCCCCAGGCGAGAAGTAGCGCCAGCAGCGTCGCCAGCAGAATAAGTCCACCGCTGACGCGAACAATTTGTTCCAGCCGCTGGTTAAACATCTGCATTTGCTGATGGCTACTCCCCAACTGCGCCTCAAGCAGTGTTCGAAAGCGCCCGAGCGTTGCCTCTCTGGCATGGTTAGCATCAACGAGCGCTTTTTGCGCGGCGACATAATCGCGCATGGTATCGGGCATTTTATTTTTCATCATCCCGATTTCCAGTAACTCATCAATGGTTTGCCGCAGGGTGATAGTACTGGGCCAGTCATCGAGGGTACGGATATTTTCATCCGCCGTTTTCTTCAGGTTCTCCAGATAGCGGATATGATTCTCCACCAGCATTCCGTCGTCGCTACCCGACTTCAGTTCATTGAGCCTGTCGCGTAAATCATCCACGATCTGATTTTCAATTCTTGCCAGGGTGTAAACCTGCTGCTGCTCGTTTTGTACCTCTCTGGCACGTTTGAGATACTGCGCTGCATCGCCGTTTTTGGCCTCAATTTGATCCAGCAACGTCCCCTGCTGCCAGGTAAAATCCTGCACCAGCGAATTCAGCTCGGTAGTAAAATCATCATGTAGCCAGTCGATGCGCGCGGAGAGTTCACTCACCTTTTCGCGCACGAGGAACATGTTGTAGAGCACCCGGTCCAGCTCCGCCATCAGCGCCCGACTGTCTTGCAAAATCACCGCCAACTGCTGTTGTTCTGCCGATTGTAATCCCCGGCTCAGCACCTCAATTTTGTCCAGATGAGAAATAATTTGATTGCGCAGTTGCAGCCTCACCGTGGTGTTGGGGGCCAACAGGAATTCATTAAGCTGATCCACAACCAGGTTGAGATTTCCTTCTATCAAAAAAGCGGAATGTACGCGCGGGAAGTAATCATCAAGTGAATAGCGTATCTGCGAGCTCTGCTCATGCCAGGAGTACAAACTGACGCAGCTTACGCTCAACGTCAGTAATGCGCCCGTCAGAAACGCTCCCCGCAGGCTGCTGCTGATGCTGAGCTGGCGCAGGCGTTGCAGTATCGAACCACCTTTCATTTTAACTCTTCCAGTTTGGATATCGCCTGACGCTGATTTTTAAGAAACCAGAGCTGCCACTCCATCATCTGCTGTTCGGCTACGCTTTTATTCTCAAATTGCGCAAGCCAGGCCTCATCTTCACTACTTCTGGCGTCTATCGGGACGCTGGTCAGTAATGCTCTGATTTCGGGTAGCGGGCGTTTCAGGCGCGCTTCCGCACTGTATAGCGCCCGCCAGGCATCTTTCAGCTGCGCGAGTCGAAAACTGATGGCGGTATCAAACATCCGCTGCACCAGCTGTTGCCGCTTAAGGATCAGCCGATAATTAAGCGCGGGCTGGCTCATCAAAATAGCCTGCTGAGCGGCGCGTGGGTTATCAGGCGCGAGCTGCGTGACCGGATATTTCCCCGTGTTCGCATCCGCAAGGATCCGCTGTCCTTCCGGGCTTAACAGATAGCGGATAAAGCGACGCGCTTCGTTGGGGTGCTGGCTATTCTTGAGTACGGCAACATAGGTGGGTGACACCGCCGAGCGAGGGAAATAGGTAAAAGTAAGGTGCGGATCGTTAAGCAACAGGTTGGCATAGTTATCAATAACCGGCCCCGCCACGCCCAGACCGCTCTTAATTTTGTCGGCCACGCCAAAACTGCGTGATGAAATCGTTACCAGATTACCGGCGCTGGCCAACAGCGTCGCCCAGCCCTCTTCCCACCCTTTCTGTTGCAGCAGCGACTCAACCATCAGGTGGTTGGTATCGGAACGCGACGGGCTACTCATCAACAGCGCGTTCTGATATTTAGGCTGCGTTAAATCCCCCCAGTCGGCAGGCGGCGGAAGATGCCGCGCCGCCAGCGCAGAACGATTAATCAACAGGCCAAACCCTGATATCGCCACAGCCACGGAGGTCGAGCGAATCGAGTCTGGCACCAGCCGCTGGCTTTCAGGCAGCGCATTATCGAAAGGAGCCAGCTTCTGATGCTCCTGAAGATGCTGCAACAGCATGGGGGATGAGGTCAAAATCAGATCGACGTTTTCTGCATTCGCAGTATCCAGCAACTGTTCCAGCGAACCGCTGGTCCGGTTTAACGTGCGAATCATCACTGACCCTGGCTCCGTCTGCCAGCGCTGGATAATCCAGGCCGTGGCCCCTGGGGAAAAGGTGGTCGCCATCACCAGCTCTTTACCCAGGACCTGGCTGCTCGCCGACAGCGACATAAAACAGAGCAAGAATGCCCAAAAACGCCCCCGGCCCAACAGTCTGTTTGTGATCCCGTTCATAAATACCAACATGTACAAAAAATAATATTGAGACAAAACTTACCCGTTTATCACCGCTGGGGGGAAGAATAAGGTTATTCGTAGAATAACCAAACGGAAAGTGACGACATCAGTAAAGAATACCCGAAAATGCAGCCTGAATTTGTTAATACCCGCACACGCCGATGATAAAAATGCCCGTGAAAGAATAGAATTGAAAATCCATTATTAAAAAAGAGTCAAAATCTGCCACGCCGCCCGCAAATTGAGTCAATAGTGACACATTTCATCAACTTGAGTTTCTTTGCCGTCTATTTCACTCTTCACTGCGAAAAATCCTGATATTCACATCAATAAAAAATTAGGTGATGATATGTTATCAATATTTAAGGCAGGACCAGCGGCGAATAAAGTCCCGGCGGAGAAAGTCCAGGCAACTTATGGCCGATACCGCATTCAGGCATTACTCAGCGTATTTCTTGGCTATCTTGCGTACTATATTGTGCGCAATAACTTCACGCTCTCGACTCCATACCTGAAGGAGCACCTGGATCTCAGCGCTACGCAGATTGGTTTACTCAGCAGCTGCATGCTTATTGCCTATGGGATCAGTAAAGGCATTATGAGCAGTCTGGCAGACAAGGCCAGCCCGAAAGTCTTCATGGCATGCGGCCTGATCCTGTGCGCTATCGTCAACGTAGGCCTGGGGTTCAGTACCGGATTCTGGATATTCGCCGCGTTGGTCGTTTTCAACGGTTTGTTTCAGGGGATGGGCGTTGGCCCTTCATTTATTACCATCGCTAACTGGTTTCCACGTAAAGAACGTGGACGCGTTGGTGCATTCTGGAATATCTCACACAACGTTGGCGGTGGTATTGTCGCCCCGATTGTTGGCGCCGCGTTTGCCATTTTGGGGAGCGAACACTGGCAAAGCGCCAGCTATATTGTTCCGGCCTGTGTTGCCGTACTGTTTGCTTTTATTGTGCTGATGCTGGGGAAAGGTTCACCACGCCAGGAGGGTTTGCCAGCTCTGGAACAAATGATGCCGGAAGAAAAAGTCGTATTAAATTCCCGACACGCTGTCCAGGCGCCAGAAAATATGAGTGCCTTCCAGATCTTCTGCACCTATGTATTGCGTAATAAAAATGCCTGGTATGTTTCACTGGTAGACGTCTTTGTCTATATGGTGCGTTTTGGTATGATTAGCTGGCTGCCAATTTATTTATTAACCGAAAAACATTTCTCGAAAGAGCAAATGAGCATAGCTTTTCTTTTTTTCGAATGGGCGGCAATTCCTTCCACATTACTAGCGGGTTGGCTCACCGATAAACTGTTTAAAGGCCGTCGCATGCCGCTGGCCATGATCTGTATGGCGCTGATTTTCGTCTGCCTGATCGGTTACTGGAAAAGTGAATCGCTGCTGATGGTCACTATTTTTGCCGCCATCGTGGGTTGCCTGATTTATGTTCCGCAGTTCCTGGCCTCCGTTCAGACCATGGAAATCGTCCCCAGCTTCGCAGTAGGTTCTGCGGTAGGGTTACGCGGATTCATGAGCTACATTTTTGGCGCATCGCTGGGAACCAGCCTGTTTGGCGTGATGGTCGATAAAATGGGATGGCATGGCGGCTTCTATCTGTTGATGGGCGGGATTGTATGCTGCATCCTGTTCTGCTACCTCTCCCATCGCGGCGCGCTGGAGCTCGAACAACAGCGGAAAAACGCTCAGCAAGAGGAAGCGTCACTCCAGTTGGCTGATGCCCGGTAGCCGATTTCAGTCTCGCAAAAAGTGCCAGCGATGCTGGCACTTCAATACATTCAGATAAAGAATAAATAGCTCAACGTGATAGTTTATTGCTTACCGTAACCCACCATAAAGCGGATGATCAAACCGCATGCTGGGGCAAGAAAAAGGAATAATCCGGTAACCATCTCGTTACCATTGGTCAACTGCATAGTAAAAACGTAAATTAATGCCGTGAGTATGGCCATGCCGATAAAAGCACTTATTGACGCCGCAGTCCCCATAACCTGCCAGATATAGCAACTGACGCTCAGAATGCTCAACGCGAGAAAGATCCAAAAATAGAACATAGCGATACCTCCTGTTTGCCGTAAAAATTTACGTAAGTCCTTACACTCCCTTGAGTTTATATTCTAAAACAATTCCCAATGGTTCGCAATTTAAGCAACATTTTCGTTACAAAAATCACTCAATCGCTGACTACTAATTTATTCGACAGCCGTTTATTTAATCGTCATAAAAACAACGCATTATATATCGACTCATTTTTGACCTTAATCGCCGTAAAAACATTTACGCATCTTGAGTAATTATTTCTGGCTGACATTAATATTCGGGTGTACATTGAGCGTCCGATCATTCATGCCCCTTCCTGGTTTTGTCCTGACTCAGTTTTACACTCTTTACAGGAACCAATGTCGTTCATGGCGGCCTAACGATCAGTACAGACTGTAAAGCGGCAGACTAAAGAATCTTCGCGATACACCTATTTCGTATCAACAACAGGTGCTTATGTTCCCCCAATGTAAATTTTCACGCGCGTTTTTGCATCCGCGCTACTGGCTCACATGGTTTGGCGTCGGTGTGCTCTGGTTACTGGTACAGCTTCCCTATCCCGTATTGTGTTTTCTTGGTACCCGTACAGGAACGCTGGCTCGTCCATTTTTAAAGCGCCGTGAATCTATTGCTCATAAAAATCTCGAACTCTGTTTCCCAAATCTGTCGCAAGAAGAAAGAGACAAACTGGTCGATGAGAACTTCCGTTCACTCGGCATGGCGCTGCTTGAAACGGGTATGGCCTGGTTCTGGCCGGATCGCCGGGTACGCAAATGGTTTGATGTAGAAGGGCTGGACAACCTGCAACGCGCACAGATGCAAAACCGTGGCGTGATGGTGGTAGGCGTACACTTTATGTCACTCGAGTTGGGTGGCCGCGTAATGGGACTTTGCCAACCGATGATGGCAACCTATCGCCCGCACAATAATAAGTTGATGGAGTGGATCCAAACCCGCGGTCGTATGCGCTCCAACAAGGCCATGATCGGCAGAAATAATCTGCGCGGTATTGTCGGCGCCCTGAAAAAAGGGGAAGCGGTATGGTTTGCCCCCGATCAGGACTACGGTCGTAAAGGGAGTTCATTCGCCCCCTTCTTTGCAGTCAAAAACGTCGCGACCACCAACGGTACTTACGTGCTGTCACGGTTATCGGGCGCAGCGATGCTGACCGTAACCATGGTGAGAAAAGCAGATAACTCCGGTTACCGCCTGTTCATCACGCCAGAAATGGAAGGTTATCCAACAGATGAAAGCCAGGCAGCGGCGTATATGAACAAAATTATCGAAAAAGAGATCATGCGCGCGCCCGAGCAGTATCTCTGGATCCACCGTCGCTTCAAAACTCGCCCGATGGGTGAAGCCTCGTTGTACATCTAAAAAGAAAGGCCGAAAGGCCTTTCTTTTTTTCTGCGCCTGAATTACTTCACGCCCCACTTGTTCTGTAATTCAGCCATTCGCTCATTGTAGTTACGGGCTATACACGCTGGCTTATCCTGCTCTTTCCAGCATTCGTTACGCCCTTTCACCCAGCCGCGTTGCTCTGCTTTGAGCGTCGGGTTATTACTCGATTTCACCAGCGCCTGCTTGTAGGCCCCGTTCAATGCCAAATCCATGGCTGAGAGCGAAGGACTTTGACAGATAACCTCTTCGATACTGCCCTTTGCTACCGCAGAACAGGAAAAAGAAGGGCCGTTGCTGGTCGATTTCTTTGCCCCTGAAAAGTCGATATTGTCTTCAGGCAGGCAAATCCCGTGCTTACGATTAGGCCCGGTCCAGGAAACGTCCGGATTCCCGTCATCTTTACGGGAGATAGACACGGTATTGTTACCGCTTTTTGCTTCCCAGTAATTTTCATTGAAGGCCTTTACCGTCGCCTTAGTGCCATCAATCCAGATATTGCCTTTACCATCACTATTCACACCACCAATACTTGCGCAGCTGAAATTGAATGCCATCGGCGAGGCCGCCATCGACGTCACTGGCGTAAGAACGAGTGCTAACATCATTAATCTGGTCATTTTTAACCTTTTCATAATCTCATTCCGCGAAAAATTAACCGCATTAACATCATGGATGTATGAGAATTCTCCGAGTAAACATTCCGTCGCTCAATAGCAATTTATTACCGACAGAAATTAAACTGTCGCCGAATCACGACACTTGTAAGTTATTGAAATTAAATAAAAAAATGCCTCTTGTCTCACCTCATTTTTAGGCGTACATTAGCGCCGTCTGGAGCATAAAAGCTCAGAATTCTGAGGTGATGCAGACAAGCAAACGAAGGGAATTCTCCATTTCGTTTACGCGTGCATCAGCTCTCTGTCAGGTTAGCATATGTTCATTTAGACGTACCTCAGGTACGCGGAGAGATGAAAAGTGAAATATTTCTTTATGGGCATTTCTTTTATGGTCATCGTTTGGGCCGGTACTTTCGCCCTGATGATCTAAATTAAAAGACGCAGCAAAAAAACAGGAGCCTGATGGCTCCTGTTTGCTTTTGGGGAAACGTGTTGTTAGTCGGTACTTTCAGTGGCCGATTTTGCACTGGCAGGCAGTAAGCCATCGGCGCGGAACATTGCTTTGATGCCACGGATCGCCTGGCGGGTACGGTCGCGGTTTTCAATTAACGCAAAGCGCACGTGCGTATCACCATAATCACCAAAACCAATCCCCGGCGAAACGCATACCTTCGCCTCGTTCAGCAGTTTCTTGGCAAATTCAAGTGATCCCATCGCGGCGTATTGCTCTGGGATTTTCGCCCAAACGTACATCGAGGCCTTGGGCATCTCGACCATCCACCCGGCTTCATGCAGCCCCTTAACCAGCACATCTCGACGACGTTTATATTGCTCAGCAATATCCCGCACGCACTGCTGATCGCCTTCCAGCGCGGCGATTGCTGCAACCTGCAACGGAGTAAAGGTTCCGTAATCGTGATAGCTCTTAATTCGAGCCAGCGCGTTCACCAGCGTTTTGTTACCTACCATAAAACCGATACGCCAGCCCGCCATGTTGTAGCTTTTCGATAGGGTGAAAAACTCCACCGCGACATCACGAGCGCCCGGTACCTCCATAATCGACGGCGCTTTCCAGCCATCGTAGACGATATCGGCATAGGCCAGGTCATGAACCACCAGCACGTCATAGCGTTTAGCCAGGGCCACAACTTTTTCGAAGAACTCCAGCTCGACGCACTGCGCAGTCGGGTTGGAAGGAAAACCTAAGATCATCATCTTCGGTTTCGGGTAGCTTTCGCGAATCGCGCGCTCCAGCTCATTAAAGAAATCGACGCCTTCGACCAGCGGCACTGAGCGTACCTGCGCGCCGGCAATCACCGCGCCATAAATATGGATCGGATAGCTCGGGTTCGGTACGAGGACCGTATCGCCGTGATCCAGCGTGGCCAGCATCAGGTGCGCCAATCCTTCTTTCGAGCCAATCGTCACAATCGCTTCGGATTCCGGATCGATCTCAACGTCATAGCGTTCCTGGTACCAACGGGAAATCGCCCGACGCAGACGCGGAATGCCGCGCGAGGTGGAGTAACCGTGCGTATCCGGGCGCTGCGCCACGGTACAGAGTTTTTCGACGATGTGAGGAGGCGTGGCCCCATCCGGGTTCCCCATGCTGAAATCGATAATATCTTCGCCGCGCCGACGCGCAGCCATCTTTAGCTCAGCAGTAATGTTAAAAACGTAAGGGGGAAGGCGATCAATACGCGTAAAGTGACGTTCAGGGCGGGAGTCAGCCATAATATCCTCAGATTAACGTTAGCGCCCGGACCGTCCGAGCGACGCTGCCACGATGGTGGCACGTTTAGAAAATAGCCTGAATAATTTCCTTCTGTCGAGAGGCAAAACAAAATATTTTTTATTGAGATAAAAGAGGAATAGCCAGAAAAAATGAGGAAATAAAATTTTTCACACTCCGCTTAAAATTACCACCATTTAACATTTTATTGTTAAACATATTACTTTGTGCGCTCCGTTGACAGGACAGGCATTGTAAATACAACAATCATGCAACAATCCCCTTTTAATATTAAGGTTTTTCCCCATTAGCTACAGGCTGCGGGTTTGCTGGTCATCCAGCCTCAGGTTACCTATCATAGAGGTTTAACCCTTGCGCAAGAGTCACCCGTGCACGAAATATTCAATATGCTGCTGGCGGTATTCGACCGGGCAGCACTGATGCTGTTCTGTCTGTTTTTCCTGATTCGTATCCGCCTGTTTCGCGAACTGTTGCACAAGTCAGCCCACTCCCCGAAAGAGCTGCTCGCCGTTACCGCGATTTTCTCAATGTTTGCCCTGTTCAGTACCTGGTCCGGCGTACCGGTTGAAGGCTCACTGGTTAACGTACGTATTATCGCCGTCATGTCAGGGGGAATTCTGTTCGGTCCCTGGGTCGGTATCATTACAGGCCTGATCGCGGGCACCCACCGCTACCTGATCGACATCGGCGGCGTAACCGCCCTGCCCTGCTTTATCACCAGCATTCTGGCAGGCTGCATTGCCGGCTGGATCAACCGTAGGATCCCCAAAGCGCAGCACTGGCGTGCGGGTATTTTAGGCGGAATGCTGTGCGAATCTCTGACCATGATCCTCGTCGTCGCCTGGGCGCCCACCACCGAACTGGGGCTGGATATCGTCTCGAAGATCGGCATCCCAATGATTCTGGGTAGTGTCTGCATTGGTTTTATCGTCATGCTGGTGCAAAGCGTGGAAGGCGAGAAAGAAGCTAGCGCCGCGAAGCAGGCTAAGCTTGCTCTGGATATCGCCAACAAAACTCTGCCGCTTTTTCGCCAGGTCAATAGCGAATCGCTTCGCCAGGTGTGCGAAATTATTCGCCATGATATCCATGCTGATGCCGTCGCTATTACCAACACCCAGCACGTGCTGGCCTACGTTGGCGTGGGTGAACTTAACTACCGCGATAATGATGATTTCGTCAGTCCGACTACGCAACAGGCGATCAATTACGGAAAAATCATCATTAAAAACAATGATGAAGCGCACCGTACGCCGGAAATACACTCCATGCTGGTGATTCCGCTTTGGGAGAAAGGTGTTGTCACCGGTACGCTAAAAATCTACTACTGTCACGCCCACCAGATAACCTCCTCGCTACAAGAAATGGCCATCGGCCTGTCGCAAATTATCTCGACTCAGTTGGAAGTCTCCCGGGCGGAGCAGCTACGCGAAATGGCAAATAAGGCAGAGCTGCGTGCGCTACAAAGTAAAATAAATCCCCATTTCCTGTTTAACGCCCTGAACGCAATTTCATCGTCGGTGCGACTGAATCCAGACACAGCGCGCCAGCTGATTTTTAATTTATCGCGCTATCTTCGCTATAATATTGAATTAAAAGACGATGAGCAGATCGACATCAAAAAAGAGCTGTATCAAATCAAGGATTACATCGCCATCGAACAGGCCCGTTTTGGCGACAAGCTGACGGTTATTTATGATATCGATGAAGAGGTAAGCTGTTATATTCCCAGCCTGCTGATTCAGCCGCTGGTAGAGAACGCTATCGTCCATGGGATTCAACCCTGCAAAGGAAAAGGGGTGGTCACCATCAGCGTTGCGGAGTGCGGTAATCGGGTACGGATTGCCGTGCGGGATACGGGCCACGGTATCGATCCAAAAGTGATTGAACGGGTCGAATCCAATGAAATGCCGGGCAATAAAATTGGTCTGTTGAATGTGCATCATCGCGTTAAGCTGCTCTACGGCGAGGGCCTCCATATCCGCCGTCTGGAGCCAGGCACTGAGATTGCCTTTTATGTGCCTAATCAGCACTCGCCCGCAGCCGCACCGGCCACATTGTTGCTTTAACCAGGAGTGAAGTCGTGAAAGTCATCATTGTTGAAGATGAATTCCTGGCCCAACAGGAACTTAGCTGGCTGATAAAAGAGCACAGCCAGATGGAGATTGTCGGCACATTTGACGACGGTCTGGACGTGCTGAAATATCTCCAGCACAACCGCGTTGACGCCATTTTTCTGGATATCAATATTCCCTCGCTGGATGGCGTCCTGTTGGCGCAAAACATCAGCCAGTTCGCGCACAAGCCCTTTATTGTCTTTATTACCGCGTGGAAAGAGCACGCTGTTGAAGCCTTTGAACTGGAGGCCTTTGACTACATCCTGAAGCCGTATCAGGAATCACGCATCGTCGGCATGCTGCAAAAGCTGGAAGCAGCCTGGCAGCAACAGCAAACGGGAACCTCGCCTGCCAGTCCGGTGACCCGCGAAAACGATACGATCAATCTGATCAAAGATGAGCGGATCATCGTGACCCCGATCAACGACATCTACTACGCAGAAGCCCATGAAAAGATGACGTTTGTCTACACCCGGCGCGAATCGTACGTGATGCCGATGAACATTACTGAATTTTGCAGCAAATTGCCTGCTTCGCATTTCTTCCGCTGCCACCGCTCGTTCTGTGTGAATCTGAATAAAATCCGCGAGATCGAACCCTGGTTTAACAACACCTACATTTTGCGCTTAAAAGATCTGGAGTTTGAAATCCCGGTGAGTCGGAGTAAAGTGAAGGAGTTCAGGCAGTTAATGCACTTATAGCGCAGAGAAAGAGCGATGAAAGAGCCAGGCCTCCCCGCAGACCAACAGTTTTTCGCCGATCTGTTCAGCGGCCTGGTATTGAACCCGCAGCGTCTTGGCCGCGTGTGGTTCGCGACCCAGCCCACCACGTTTCCGTCCGGCAGTTTGTGTATTGACCTTCCGCGCCTCGATATCGTGCTGCGTGGCGAATACAGTAATCAACTGGAAAAACAGCAGCATAGTCTGCCTGAAGGCGACATGCTGTTTATCCCGGCGAAAGCGGCGAATTTGCCCGGCAGCGATAAACCCGTGATGCTACTGAGTCTGGTGTTTTCTCCGGCCTGGCTGGGGCTCTCTTTTTACGATAATCGAACGGCATCGCTGTTACGTCCGATTCGCCGTATTGAGTTACCACATCCGCAGCGCGGCGAAGGTGAGGCGATGCTCACCGCATTAACCCATTTAAGCCGCTCTCCTCAGGCGCAGGATATTATTCAGCCGCTGGTGCTTAGCCTGCTGCATCTGTGTCGTAGCGTGGTGAATACCCGCCCTGACACAGAGCGTCCGCGCGCTGAATTTCTCTATCACAGTATGTGTAACTGGGTGCAGGATAACTATGCCCAACCGCTGACCCGGGAAAGCGTAGCGCAGTTTTTTAATATCACGCCCAACCACCTGTCAAAAGTGTTTGCCCAGCACGGCACCATGGGGTTCGTCGAGTACCTGCGGTGGGTCAGAATGGCGAAGGCGCGCATCATCTTACAGAAATACCATCTGTCGATTAGCGAAGTCGCACAGCGGTGCGGGTATCAGGACAGTAATTATTTCTGCCGCCTGTTCCGGCGTCAGTTTGGCCTGACGCCGGGAGAGTACAGCGTACGTTTTCAGTCAGCACGTTAAGTGAGACAACACCAACAGGTTAGTAATATCCGTTTGCATCGTTGTAAAATAACGGCATGTAGCTCCCCCTGCAGGCTTACTCAATAAAGTGAATATGCGATGAAAAACAGACGTGCACTCTCCCTGATGTGTTTTCAGATGCTGGAATCAGGTGCGGATCGTCAGACCGTGAAAAGAGCCCTTACCTCCCGCCGTGTTAAAGCTCGCCAGGCGGTGGTTCTGCTCTGCAAGCAAGAAATGACGCTCTTAAGAGCCGGGAAACTGCCGGTGCCAAACGCGCCGCATTGATGATGTCGCTTTCCGGTCGCGTTCATCCAGCCTGCAACCAGATCGTCGCAGGCTGGAGAGCGCTCTTTCAGTGAAGCTTAAAACGTCAGTTCCGCCTCCAGCAACGCGAGAATACTGTCGGCATTTTCAGCGGCAAACAACGACTGGCGGAACGGCTTGTTCACCAGCTTACGCGCCAGCTGCGAGAAGACCTTCACGTGGTTAATGCCTTCATCAGCCCCCAGCGTCAGCATGATAACCAGTTCCACTTCGCCCATCTCTGACTGCCAGTCAACGGGATGAGCAAGCCGGGCAATACTGATACTGGAATGGCGGATCCACTGGGACTTAGTGTGCGGAATAGCCACACCAAAACCGACAGCAGTGGTGACTATCTCTTCGCGCTGCCAGATATCTTCCTCCAGTTCAAACGGATGTTCAGTTCGCCCATTAACCCCCAGATTGCCGCACAGAAACTGAATCACCTGCTCTTTGTTACTCAGAGATTCACCAACAAAGATGTTCTCCCGCGCCAGTAGCGGACGCACGTCTTTCTGCGGTGCAAACTGGTTTAGCAGATCTTCTATCTCTTGAGCGCTACGGCACTCACAGGCCCGTATGGCGAGTTCCCGGCATGCCTGGCCCTCCAGTTGACGAAGCTGACTTTTCACCGCCGGAATACGTGGACTGCTCATGCTCAGCTCGTCGAGTCCTAAGCCCAGTAGCAGCGGTAAATAGCGTCCTTCGCCCCCCAGTTCGCCGCAAATGCCCACCCATTTACCGCGTTCGTGCGCCACGCGGACAATCTGCTGCAACATTCGCAGGAACGACGGCGTAATCGGGTTGTACAACGGCGAAACGCGCGGGTTATTACGATCGACGGCGTACAGGTACTGGGTCATGTCGTTTGAACCAATACTGAAGAAATCCACCTCATCGCAGAAATGGTCGATGATGTAACACACCGACGGCACTTCAACCATAATCCCCAATGAAATTGTCGGAGCATGGCGTAAACCGTCGGCTTTCAGTGCCACCAGCGCTTTTTGCAGTTCGCTTTTTACCCACAAAATCTGGTCAAGGCTGTGCACCATTGGGATCATCAGTTGCGCATTGCCGAAGGTTGCCGCACGTAAGATGGCGCGCAGCTGCGTGCGAAACAGTCCGGCAAACTGCGGATAAATTCGCACCGCGCGGTAGCCCAGGAACGGATTCTCTTCCTGCGGAATATTGAGGTAACGGATATTTTTATCCCCCCCAATATCCATGGTGCGAAAGATTACCGGCTTGTCGCCCGCGGCCAATAAGACCTGCTGGTAGGCTTCAAACTGTTCCTGCTCGTCGGGAGCGCTGTCGCGGTCCATAAACAGCATTTCAGTACGAAACAGCCCAATCCCTTCCGCGCCATTGGCAAACGCCCCCGGCGCTTCCAGCGCGGTACCGATATTCGCTGCAACGTCAATACGCTGATTATCTTTGGTCAGCGCGGGCTGGGCGGCATCAAGCGCCTGCCGCCGCTGGCATTCATCGGCCAGCTTCTGCGCAATCGCGTAATAACCGCGAACCGCATCGTCTGGATTGATGGCCAGTACCCCACAGCGGGCATCCAGTACCGCATGCTGGCCTGCATAGCGGCTAATGGCCTCCAGCGGCAAGCCGCTAAGCACCGGAATAGCCGACGCGCGAGCAAGGATCAGGGTGTGCGATGTGCGCCCTGTTTTCTCCAGGATCATGCCTGACAGATGCTGCAAATTGAGGCTTAAAAACTGGCTGGGCGTCAAATCCTCAGCAACCAGAATCGTCGGCTTATTCAGCACCAGCGCATTGCGCGGACGTCTTTCAGGCCAGGTGATGTGCAGCAGCTGTTCGCTGATATCACGGATATCGCTAACGCGCTCGCGCAGGTAATCGCTACCGGAGGCCGACAGCTTGTCGCACACCTGCTCCATATTGGCGATAATCGCCGCCCCTAACCCCAGATGCTGCTCCAACATTAAGCGACGAATATTCCCGGCAAACTCGTCGTCCTGAATCAGAGACAGATGGGCGCTGAGGATGGTTTTACTCTCACCCTCACGCTCGCGCAGTTGCTGATTGAGCTGTTCGGCAAGCGTCGCCAGACTATGCTCCAGCCGGGTATTGTCTTCCGCACTCGGCGCAATCGCGCGATAGCTTTCCAGATTATCGCTCTGCCAAAGCGTGAGCGAACCTGCCCCCACGCCTCCTGCCAGCACGGTGCCATAAAGAAGGTCTGGGTTGAGGCGAATCAGCGAACGCGGCAACGGATGCGCCGCCAGTTCCGCCTCCGTCGGCTGAACGCTGTCGCTGTCAATAAACCGGTGCAGGATGTACTCCTCTAGCGCTCGTCGGGCCTGTTCTTCATCGCGACCGGTGATGGTTAAGCTACAACTGTCATTAAACAGCGTCCCGGTGCCAATCAGCGCCAGCGAGCTTTTCGCATCAGCCCTGGCGTTCTGGCGATGGTTAAGAAATATCACCTCACTTTGCCACTGGCTGCACTGCTCTTTCAGCTCCCACGCCGGACGCGCATGCAGGCCATTGGGTAACGGGCAAAGAAATTGAATCGTTAGCATAACAACTCCTGATTAGCGCGAAATCAGCACCTGAAATCCGTCAGATGAACCACGGTTTCGCACGTAAGATGTGAAAGAAGAGCCGACAACAACTGCTGCGTCTGGATGATGTCACGGCAGTCGGCAATCGACGCCGCGCAGTGTCCATGCCGCGTAGCTGGCCCCATGACAACCGTGGGGATCCCCGTACCGCTTACGTGCACTGCCCCGCCGTCAGTGCCGCCGTTACTGAACATGTCAATCTGCAGGGTAATGCCCGCATCGGTGGCCACGCTTTCAACCCACGCGGTCAGCTTTGGCGAGGCAATCAGCGATTTATCGCTTAACACCAGCATCGGGCCATTACCAATCTGCCGATGGTTGGCCGCACCATGATCAAAGTTTTTGGCCCAGCAGGCGGTATCCAGCACGATCGCCACATCCGGGGCGACCGCGCGTGCTGCCGTTTGTCCTCCGCGCAGTCCCACTTCTTCACTGGAACTGGCCACCAGCCAGACCTCACATGGGAGAATGGCGTTATGCCATTCGCGCAGCAGCGCCACCAGCAAATAACATCCAAGTCGATCATCAAAGGCTTTGCCCATGACTCGCTGGTGCGGCAAAACCTGAAACGTCGTGTCAAAGGTGACGCGATCGCCAGGGCGTACGCCGGCCTGAAGTACCTCGTCATAAGACCGCGCGCCAATGTCCACCTGCAGCGCACTGACGTCATTACCGCTGCGCACTCCGTCGAGCAGACCGGGAATTTTGCTCTCTTCACGGGTAGTGATCCGCACCGGCTGCAATTGCCTGGCCGCCATACGCACATTTCCCACCGGCAATACATCGATCGCTCCTTCGCTGGAAATACTGCGCACAATAAATCCCACTTCATCCATATGCGCGCAGATCATTACCTTCGGACCGGTTGATTCATTCAGACGGATCAGCACCGATCCCAGGCCGTCAAAGCGCACCTCTTTATGCAGACGATCCGCCTCTTCAAGCAGGATCTGCCGCACTTCCTGTTCTGAAGAGGCGATCGCGTCCGCCTCACTCAGCGCCTTCAGTAGCGATAAGTCCATTACGCTTCTCCCGTGTGTAACAATGTCTTCGCCATGGTGTAGAGCACCTCGCCGCCGTCTGGCGTAACCAGCACCACATCCTCAATACGCACGCCTCCCTGCCCCGGCAGATAAATACCCGGCTCAACGGTGAGCAGCATGCCAACCGCCAGAGGCGTCGCGTCGGTGGGGGAAAAACGGGGATTTTCATGCACCTCAATGCCGATAGCGTGTCCGGTATTGTGACCAAACTCATCACCATAGCCCGCCTGCGTAATGACCTGCCTGGCTGCGGCGTCAACCTCATGGCAACGCCGACCTGGTCGAATTGCTGCCACCGCCGCACGCTGCGCCGCCAGAACAATCTGATACACGGAAAACAGCGGGCTTTCTTGCGCTGGCTGGTTTGCGTCTGGGATGCGAAAGGTTCTCGTCATATCCGAACAATAGCCCTGATACTGCGCGCCAAAATCCAGCGTGATGAACTCACCCGCCTCGACACGCTTGTCGCTGGCTTTACCGTGCGGCAGCGCGCCGCGCCAGCCGCTGGCGACAATGGTGTCAAAAGAGGGTTTGTCTGCACCGAGCGTGCGCATGTACCACTCCAGTTCAGCGGCGATTTCGCGCTCACTGAGGCCGGGTTGAATAAAGCGGCGAATATGTTCAGCACTAAGGTCAGCTATCCGACAGGCTTTGCGAATGCAGGCTATCTCCTGCGCCGTTTTTACCTGCCGGAGCACATCCGGCACGGCACTCACTAGTCGCGCAAGCAGTTTGCCCGACCATCCATTCACCGTATTCCAGCTTACCTGCTCGCCTTCAAATCCCACCGTCTGCAGCTTTTCGTCAGCAATAATGTGATTCACCCGTGAATACAGCGTCTGCGCGCCATCAAGTAGATGGATCTGATAGCCCTGAGTACGCGAAGCGACATCGGTGTAGTAACGGGCGTCGACCAGGATATGCGCGCTTTGATGGCTGATAAAGACAAACCCTGAACCGCTGGAGATCCCCATATGCGGCTGTTTATTCTGCCGCGATGACAGCAGCATCGCATCGAGATGTTGCGCCGTTAGCCAGTCACGCAGCGAGGCAAGTAAGCTCATGGTCACAATCCTTTTAATCAGAGGCTTTCAATCAGCAATTTGCCTTTGCGGTACATCATGTTGCGCAGGAACACCACCATCAGCGCCGTAATCACCGCACCTAACAGGATCCCCGCCATATAGACGCCGAGGTTAGTGACCAGCGGCCATGCCCAGATAGCCGATTCAGGGAACCACTGCACCGCCCCCAGCCAGACGGCAGCCGTCGATCCGACAATAGCGCCAACCATATAGGATGGAATTGCCGTGATGGGGCTTTCCAGCGCAAACGGGATTGCCCCTTCGCTGATGCCCATAAATGCGAGGAACATTGCCGTTTTCCCTTGCGGGTAGAGCTGTGCGCTGAACAGGCGTTTGCCGGTTAAGCGCCGATCGAGAAGCGTAGCCAACCCGAGGCCAATTGGAGGAATCACGATGGCAATAGAGCGTGCGGTTACCGGCAGAACGTGATCGGTAGTAAAGCTAAAGGCGACAAATCCTGCGGCTTTATTAATCGGACCGCCGAGGTCAATCGCCGTTGCCGCAGAAATCCCCATCGCGTACATCAGCGTGCCTTTCTCTCCAGCCGCCGTCAGCAGAGAACGAATTCCGCCGTTGATCCACCCGCCAAACGGCGTTATCACGTAATACATCGCCAACATGACGAAGATCGCGGAAAGAATGGGCAGTAAAAAGGTGGTTTTGAATGCCAGCAGGAAATCAGGCAACTGGATTTTTTGGTTCATCCACTTCACCAGATACCCGGCGACAATCGAGATAATCAGCGCGCCAATAAAGGTTGACGGGACGGGAGCACTGGTTGCCCATTGCAGCGTCGCTGGGTCAAAATTCAGTATCTGTGTGGGCTGAGTGGACATCAGTCCACCAATGAACCCCGCCGGAAACGCCAGCTTACCGCCGATAGAGTTGGCGACAAACGCGGCAAACATCGGAATAGCAAAACCAAACAGCACGCCGCCAAAAGATTGCGACAGCCAGGCAAACTTCAGTAATGAGAGATTAAAACCGCTGAATTTTCCGCTGTTCAGCGCATCCATGATGCCGGTGTCAGCAGGAATATCGAGCCAGCTATAGGCGATCAGTTGCGAGAAGGCGAGAATTACCCCGCCCATAATTAACGTCGGTACCATGCGCGAAATACCCGACATCACATGCTGCGGAAGTTCGCCCCAGAAGCTATTGTGGGAGGCCGGTGGATTTTTTATTGCCGCTGCCGCACCAGATGCGCCAGGCACAACGGTTGCACTGCGTTTTTTAATGGCCATACGTAATTCCCTGTCGATGATTATTGTTGTTCAGCGGCAACCATCTCTTCGATCTCTTTGATGATGCCAGCTGCATTTTTTATCGCGTCCTGTAACGTAATTTCGTAGACGTCACGCGACTCAAAACGCTCGTTATCTTCCGGAGTAACGGCAACAGAATGGATGATCAACGTTGCCTCTGCGATATCCTGCGCCGTCAGGCGATTTTGAATTCCGTCCGCACCCTGGGTTTCAATTTTCACTTCATAACCCGCTTCAACTGCGGCTTCTTCCAGCGCCTGAGCCGCCATAAAGGTATGGGCCAGCCCCATTGGGCACGCGCAAACGGCAATCAGTTTTTTGCTCATAATCATTTCCTCGTAATAGTTAACGAGTGAAATTATGGTCCGGGGAAAGTAACGACCGTTATCAGACAAATAATGCTTTTACTGGACAAATAATCCCGCCATTCGGAAATGTGACGAAGGTCGGAAAGGCGGGCGGCAGGCATAAAAAAACCGCGTAATAAACGCGGTTTTGCGGGATATATGTAAGCCGGATAAGCGCTGTGCACCGTCCGGCATTGGTCTTACAAAATATGGCCCAGCGTCTGGCGCAGATGCGCACCGGAACCAAGCAGGCCCGGGTTATCATGCACGATCAGATATACCGGAATATCCTGTACGTAGGCTTTAAAACGCCCCTTATCTTCAAAACCACCACGGAAACCCGAAGCTTTAAAGAAGTCGAGGAAGCGCGGTACGATGCCGCCAGCGATGTACACACCGCCAAACGTGCCCAGCGTTAACGCCAGATCGCCGCCAAAACGCCCCATGATGACGCAGAACAGCGACAGCGCGCGACGACAGTCGATACAAGAATCAGCCAGCGCACGCCCGGTGATATCCTTCGGCTGCAGATTTTCCGGCAGGCGCCCGTCTGATTTGACGATGGCGCGATACAGATTAACCAGCCCCGGACCTGACAGTACGCGCTCTGCGGAAACGTGACCAATTTCCGCACGCAGGACCTCAAGGATAATCCCTTCTTCTTCGCTGTTAGGCGCAAAATCCACGTGACCGCCTTCACCGGGCAGGCTCACCCAGCGTTTATCTACATGCACCAAATGCGCCACGCCGAGTCCGGTACCTGCGCCATAGACAGCAATCGGCTTGCCTTCAACAGGTTCCGCACCGCCAAACTGGATCAAATGCTCTTTCTTCAGCATCGGGATCGCCATCGACACGGCGGTGAAATCATTGATGATTTCCAGATGGCTGAAGCCCAGATTTTTTTTCATCTCAGCAATAGAGAATGCCCAGGTATGGTTGGTCATTGCCACCCAGTCACCGGTTATCGGACAGGCAATGGCAATACAACCATCCTCGACGCTGACGCTATGCTCATCCAGGTATACGCGTACTACCGCCTCGAGGCTTGGGTAATCCAGCCCGGAATAGGTTTTTGCCTGCGAAATCTCGCCGCTGGCAATGTCGCACAGAGCAAGACGCGCGTTGGTGCCGCCAACATCACCTACTAAAGCATATTTTGTCATTCTTCCACTGCTCCGCTAAAGTCAGAATAAATCTTTGCCACACTGTAAATTCATGGGGGCATAACAACAACGCCCTGAAGGCTGATGCCCGTGGAAAATCGATCCAGATCACATAATTACTTTATCGTTTCAGCACCATTTGCAGCGATGCGGTTGCGCAGGCTGTGCAAACTATGTCTATGACTCTGTTTTAAGGAATAGAATATGCTTCATCCACGAGCCAGAACGATGCTCTTGCTATCAACTCCTGCGCTAATTATTGGTATTGCCTCCAGCCTGGTGTTGATCGTTGTGATGAAAGTGGCGTCCGTTTTACAGCAATTTTTGTGGGAACGCCTGCCCGTTAGCATCGGTATTGCCCAGGACTCTCCGCTGTGGATTATCGGCATGCTGACGCTCACGGGGATCATGGTCGGGTTAGTTATTCGCTACAGCCAGGGTCACGCAGGACCGGATCCTGCCTGTGAGCCGTTAATTGGAATGCCGGTCCCCACCTCAGCAATTCCGGGCTTGCTGGCAGCGCTCATCCTCGGCCTGGCGGGTGGCGTCAGTTTGGGTCCGGAACACCCGATCATGACCGTGAATATCGCACTGGCTGTGGCGCTCGGCAGCCGTATGTTTCCCCGCATTGCTAAGCTGGACTGGACCATCCTCGCCTCTGCCGGCACCATCGGCGCGCTATTTGGCACCCCCGTTGCCGCCGCGCTGGTCTTTTCACAAACGCTGAATAGCTCGGACAATGTTCCCTTATGGGATCGCCTGTTTGCACCGTTAATGGCCGCCGCCGCGGGCTCGCTGACCACCAGTCTGTTTTTTCACCCCCATTTTTCACTGCCTATCGCGCACTACACGCAGATGCATGTGATCGATATCCTCAGCGGTGCGGTCGTTGCCGCCATCGCCATTGCCGCCGGGATGGTGGCTGTCTGGTGTCTGCCACGTTTACACCATTTAATGCATCAATTGAAACACCCGGTCCTGATTCTTGGGGCTGGCGGCTTAATCCTCGGCATTTTAGGCGTTATCGGCGGACCGCTTACCTTGTTTAAAGGACTGGACGAAATGCAGCAAATGGCATTTAGCCAGACGCTGGGAGCATCGGATTATTTCATGCTCGCCGTGATCAAATTGGCGGCATTAGTGGTTGCAGCTGCGAGTGGTTTTCGCGGCGGGCGAATTTTCCCGGCAGTATTCGTTGGGGTCGCGCTTGGCCTGATGCTGCACGCCCACGTTGAAGCGGTGCCTGCGGCCATTACCGTCTCCTGCGCGATTCTTGGACTGGTGCTGGTCGTCACCCGTGACGCCTGGCTGAGCCTGTTTATGGCAGCAGTGGTGGTGCCAGATTCCACCCTGCTGCCGCTGCTGTGCATCGTCATGCTGCCCGCCTGGCTGCTGCTGGCGGGCAAACCGATGATGGTCGCCGAGCGCACCGATAAGTAGTTAGCCTCCGTTACGCGTTTCCAGCGCACGGGTCACCGTGCGCAATAGCTCAGGAAGATCGGCTTTCGGTAGTACCACCTCAATTAACGACAATCGTTGCGGATGGGACAAACGGGCAAGCACTTCTTCCAGTTGTACCGCCTGCTCCACACGCCAGCACTCCGCCTGACATTCACGACGAAACGCCTGCGGCACCTGCGTCCAGTTCCAGGCGGCGATATCGTTATAGCGCTGATTTGCCCCATGTATAGCCCGCTCCACGGTATAGCCGTCATTATTTAGCAGCAAAATAACGGGAGATTGCCCGTCTCTGAGCATAGAGCCCAGTTCCTGAATGGTGAGCTGCGCCGCACCATCGCCAATAATCAGGATCACCCGGCGGTCCGGGCAGGCGGTTTGCGCGCCAAATGCAGCCGGGAGCGCGTAGCCGATAGACCCCCACAGCGGCTGAACCAGCACCTCCGCTCCACCGGGTAGCGTGAGCGCAGCCGCGCCAAATGCAGCGGTCCCCTGGTCGACGAGGATAATGTCATTGGGTGCCAGATACTGCTGCACCGTATACCAGAAATTTTCCTGCGTCAGAGGTCCCTTCTCAACCTGAATACGTCTAACTGGCGGGCGTTCTGGCGGCAGTGAAAAGGACATCTCCAGACACAGCTCCCGCAAGGTGGTTACCGCCTGCTCCATCGGAACGTTAAACCAACGGTTTCCAATCCGTGAGGCATGTGGCTGCACCTCAATCGTGCGCTCCTGTGGTAACTGTTGCGTAAACCCGGCGGTCAAAGTGTCAACAAATTGTGTGCCAACACACACTATCGTGTCGGCATCTTCTATCGCCTGACGTACATAGTCGCTGCTGGCTCCAGCGCTGTAGGTGCCGACAAACGCCGGATGGCGCTCATCGAATAGCCCTTTGCCCATCAACAACGTGGCGTGGGCCATCGGCGTTTCCGCCATCCAGCGTTGCAATACCGGCTGCAGGCCAAAGCGTTGCGCGAGAACGTCTGCCAGAAGCGCTACGCGCGGGCTGTCCAGTAACCGCTCGCGGGCATGGTAGCGAAACGCTTCTGCCACGCTGCTTTCTGGCTCGCTCAGAGGAACAATCAGGATGTCATTCGGCGGCGTGGTGCGCTGTTTTGCCACATCAGCAGGTAACATCAGATAGCCCGGTCTGCGTTCGATGAGCATTGTTCGCAGCACGCGGTCAATTTCATAACAGGCGTTTTGTTCATCCAGCACTGCGCTGGCCGTCGTCACCGCCTGCTGCATACGATAAAAATGCTGAAAATCACCGTCCCCAAGGGTGTGATGCATCAACTCCCCGCGACGTTGAGCACCGCGACAGGGCGCGCCAACAATATGCAAAACAGGAACATATTCCGCATAACTTCCCGCGATACCGTTAATCGCGCTTAACTCACCCACGCCAAACGTGGTGAGCAGCGCCCCCACCCCGGATACCCGGGCATAGCCATCCGCAGCATAAGCCGCATTCAACTCGTTCGCACACCCGACCCAACGTACGCTGGGATGTTCAATCACGTGGTCAAGAAACTGCAAATTATAATCGCCAGGCACACCAAAGAGATGGCCAACACCACAGCCTGCCAGCCTGTCCAGCAGATAATCAGCAACGGAATACGGGGTTTGCATGACAGCTTTCCTTCTGACGGTAACCTCATGTTGAGTATCGAAGAACTGTGATGACTGTCCAGGAAAGTCGCTGTGAAGGGGGTGGAAAGCAAGATGTACAGTTTTCATCCCTAAATTTAATTGCAGCTGGCCTTGTGTAAACGTATACACTCAAAGTCACACCTTATCTGACAGGAGGCTATATGGCTTATCAGGCTGCTGAAAATCGTTATCAGACAATGGAGTACCGCCGCTGCGGTCAGAGCGGCCTCAAGCTCCCGATTGTATCACTGGGGTTGTGGCACAATTTTGGTGATACCACGCAGGTCGAGAACAGTCGGGCGCTGTTACAGCGTGCATTCGATCTGGGGATCACCCATTTTGATCTGGCGAATAACTATGGTCCACCGCCGGGTTCAGCGGAGCGAAATTTTGGTCGCATCCTGCAGGAAGATTTTTTACCGTGGCGAGATGAGCTGATCATCTCCACCAAAGCGGGTTACACCATGTGGGAAGGCCCTTATGGGGACTGGGGTTCACGCAAATACCTGATTGCCAGCCTCGATCAAAGCCTGAAGCGTCTGGGGCTGGAGTATGTCGATATCTTCTACCACCATCGCCCCGACCCTGAAACACCGCTCAGAGAAACCATGCGCGCACTGGATCATATCGTCCGTCATGGCAAAGCGCTGTACGTAGGCCTCTCTAACTATCCGGCTGAACTTGCCAGACAAGCGATTGAAATACTCGACGATTTAGGTACGCCATGCCTTATTCATCAGCCCAAATATTCTATGTTTGAGCGTTGGGTCGAAGAGAGCCTGCTGTCACTTTTACAGGAAAAAGGCGTCGGTAGTATCGCCTTCTCACCGCTGGCTGGCGGGCAGTTAACCGACCGCTATCTGAACGGTATTCCTGCGGATTCTCGCGCCGCAAGCACCAGCCGTTTTCTGAATCCGGACCAGATCACCCCACAAAAACTGGAAAAAGTTCGAGCACTGAACGCACTGGCAGAGCGACGGGGACAAAAGCTGTCTCAGATGGCGCTCGCGTGGGTTCTTCGGGAAGACAAAGTTACGTCTGTGCTGATTGGCGCCAGTAAACCGGCGCAAATTGAAGATGCCGTCGGCATGCTGGCAAACCGTCACTTTACGCCTGAAGAGTGCGCGGAGATTGATGCCATTCTGAGTCGGTTGAAATAAAGACACATTTATTAACAAAAAGTGCTCTCACTTGCGATTTAAGAGTTGTGGCGATGAAACGGGGCTTTACTGCCCCGTAATATTACGTTAACAGGCCGGCTACGGCTCGATCGTGAAGGAGAGAAAACATGTTCAGGTCACTGATTCTGGCGGCAGTCTTAATGGCTTTTACACCGCTGGCCGCGAACGCTGGCGAAATCACCCTGCTGCCATCAATAAAATTGCAAATTGGCGATCGCGATAATTACGGTAACTACTGGGATGGCGGCCGCTGGCGCGACCGGGATTACTGGCACCATAACTATGAGTGGCGCAAAAATCGCTGGTGGCGTCATGACAACGGCTACCATCGTGGCTGGGATAAACGCAAAGCTTATGAACGCGGCTACCGAGAAGGCTGGAATGACCGTGACGACCATCGCGGTCGTGGGCGCGGCGGTCACGGGCATCGTCATTAAGAAAAGGAACCTGTGGTAACAGAGAATTTTTAACAATGGCAAAGGGTTCCGTTCACCGTATGTTCATTATATCTCTGAACCCCTCATTCCCGTAACGGCAAGGGAGGCTCACCGTCTCCCTTGCCACCCAGGCTTCCGGCAGGAAAAATCGTCACTTCGTGATCCATTCGCCTTATGTCGTCTTCCTTCGGATCGCTTCAGTACGCTGACTTTCAGTTCAATCCGTTTCGCTTTAATAAAAAATACCTTTGCAGCTAATCAATCCTTAAGTGACCAGCATTAACCTGCAGGCTGCTTTTTTATGGTCAAATCCTGCGCTTTTTATTTTTCACTATTTGCCCTTGAGCAAAAATCTCCTGAACGTATCTTATCCTCAAGAGAATTCACGTCAGGATTAACTTATGAATGCTAATTTTAAGAATGAAATTCAGACATTCGGTCGATCGCTATTATTACCGATCGCCGTACTGGCGCCTGTGGGGATGGTCATGGGAATTAGCGCTGCGTTAGGGCAGAGCTATATGATTGATAAACTCCCCTTTCTGGGCAATGAAATTTTCAGAGCAATTCTCTCTTCTCTGGGATTAATCAGCAGCGTCGTTTTTAATAATATTCCTTTACTGTTCGCGATGGGTGTCGCCTACGGTATGTCTAAAAAAGAAAAAGGGATTGCTGTATTTGCGTCCGTCGTGGCTTACCTGACTCTGCTTATCGCCATGCATGTGCATCTTAAGCTGGCGGGTACGCTGGCGAAAGATGATATGGCTTTGGTCGGACAGGGAATGGTATTAGGTATTCAGACGCTAAAAATCGAAGCGCTGGGCGGCATTATTGCCGGGCTGCTGGCAGCTAAAATAACCGACCGTTTTTACCGGCTGCAATTACCTCTCGCTTTCGCCTTTTTCAGCGGTAAAAAATCCGTCGCGATCTTAGCCATTGCTTTTTCCATTCCCGTCGGCTTGATCATTCCTTTTATCTGGGATCTGTTTACCGCAGGTATGCGCGCCATATCAACAATAATGATGGCACCCAACATTGGTGCAGGTATCTATATGACGCTCAATCGCCTGCTGATCCCGTTTGGCCTGCACCACGTCCTCAGTTCCACCGTGCGTTTCACCGCGGCAGGCGGTACGTACCTGATTGACGGGCAGACCTATGTCGGTATTTTGCCCGCTATCAATAAAATCCTGTTTGAGCTTGGTCCCACCCATCCGGCCTGGAAAGAGTATATGCCGACGCTCACCAGCTATCTTGCCTCATCACAAATGCTCACGACGCTGTTCCGCGTTCCGGCGATTGGTCTGGCGATGTACCACATGGCCTATTTCAAGAATAAGAAATTTGCCAAAGGGATGATCCTGACCGTGGTGCTGACCGCCATGCTGGGGAATATTACCGAACCGCTGGAGTTCTCCTTCCTGTTTATCGCGCCAAAACTCTTTATTGTCTATGCGGTACTCTGTGGCTTATTGACCATTCCACTGCAATTACTGGAAGTCTCCATCGGCTATATTCGCGGCACCATTTTTGATTTTGGTATTTTCGGTTTGATGTATGAACACACCCAATGGATTAATTTAATTATCCTCGGCGTGATTAACTTTGTTGTCTTCTATTTCGTCTTCCGCTTCGCGATCGGTAAATTTGATATTAAGACCCCGGGCCGCGAGAGTGAAATCGCTGACAGCACCTTACTGAACAATAAAGAGTACGACAAAGTCGCCGAACTGGTGATTCAGGGGCTGGGCGGGACAGACAATATCAAACGCGTTGAAAACTGCGTTTCACGGTTACGTATTGATTTGAAAGATCAGAAAAAAATGGACATGGCCATTCTTAAAGAATCTGGCTCGCTGGGAACCTTTATCCCCTCCAGCAACCATGTTCATGTGGTATTCGGCCCACACGTAGAATTTGTCCGTAACGCGGTAGACGACCGCCTCGTCGGTGCGAAATAAATTCAAGGAGATAGTAATGCGTGCACTGTATGATTCAAAAAGCAAAACGATCGACGATCGAGGAATGAAATCTCTGCTCGCACAGCCAGCGCGGGTACAGTCATGGCTCGATGTTGAAGCCGCCCTGGCTCAGGCACAGGCCGGACACGGCATGATCCCCGCCAGCGCCGCAGTCAATATTACCGCTAACTGCCACGTGGATAAGATTGACCTGACGGAAATGGAACGCCTGCTGCGCGAGATTGGTCACGGCTTCGTTCCGGTCATCAAAGTGCTGGTCAAAGCCTGTGACAGTGAAAGCGGAAAATACGTGCATTACGGCGTCACCACGCAGAATATTCAGCAAACCGCACAGCTTTATCTGGCAAAGCAGTTCGATACCATCATGCAGGGTTTTGTGGACGATATTCTGCGTAACCTGGCAAAGATGGCATCTGACCATAAAGCAACGATTATGGCCGGACGTACCCACGGTAAGCACGCGCTGCCCATCACCTGGGGCTATAAAGCCGCCGTGTGGATTGATGAGTTACTGAGCGCCCAGCAGCGCATGCGGGAAGCGGAAAAACGCGTCTTTACCGTGATGATGGGGGGAGCCGTGGGCGCCTTCCACGCGACCGGTGAAACCGGCCGCCGGGTTCAGGATAGCGTTGCCCAAAAGCTGGGAATGCATTCAATGGCGATTCCCTCCCGCAACTCGCGCATTTACCGCACTGAATACATCAGTAATTTGTGCCTGCTGGCGACGACGTTACACAAAATAGCCGAAGAGGTTTATCAGACCTCAAGCGAAGAGTTTGCCGAAGTTTCAGAAGCCTTCACTAAAGGCACCGTTGGCAGCAGCACCATGCCGCAAAAAGTGAATCCTAAACTGGCGAAGGGGATCATCGCCAACGCGCAGAAATTGTACTCAGTATTGACCTCCTGCCTGTATGTCAGCCCACGTCCCTTCGAAGCAGACAGCTCCGCTTACTTTATCTTTGACGGTAATATTCAGGAGAGTATGGAGTTAATGGCTGAGATTGTGATGCGAGCCGAAGAGTTGACGCGGACGCTGGTCATCAATCCTGGTCGTATGCGCCAGAATGTGCAGTTAACGCATGGTCTTATTAATAGCGAAAAAATCATGATGCAACTGGTGGAAAGGCTGGGCAAAGATGCCGCACATGAACGCGTCTACCAACTGGCAATGCGCAGCACGCATGAAGGCATCCCCTACGCTGATGTGCTGCGTGATGACCCTCTTATTCGCCAGCACTTTAGCGACTCAGAAATTAATACGCTGCTGGATCCTGCTCACTACATCGGCCTTTGCGCAGAAATCGCCGAGGAAACGGCCGCTCGCGTATGGGAGAAAGACAATGGCTGATCCCCTGCTTTCTCTGGCAAGTGAACGCATTGTCACCCCGAATGGAATCGAAAGCGGCTATCTGCATATTGAAAGCGGACGTATTTCTGGCCTCGACAGTACGCCACGCGGAAAAATCGTCGATTATCGCCATGCCATGCTGATGCCCGGTTTTGTGGATATTCACGTTCACGGCTGGGGGAGAGGGTCGTTTGCCTGGAGAGGTGAACGCCGTTCTTTGCAGGCGATGAGCCGGGATCTGGTTAACGCCGGGGTTACCGCGTGGCTTGCAACATCAGCCACCCAGCCGGAAACGTTCTTGCTGGAGAGTCTTTCCACCGCCGCAGACTGGATTGCAGACGCAAAAGCGGAAGATGGTGCCGAAGCGGTGGGTATTCATATGGAAGGCCCCTTTATTAACCCTGCATACAGCGGAATGCAGAGCAAGGACGCAATTCAACCACCCGGTATCGAAGGATTCAAACGCTATCAGCACGCCGCGAGGGGAAATATCCGTCTGATGACGCTCGCACCTGAACTGCCGGGCGCCCTGGCGCTAATCCGCTATTTACGCCAGTCAGGCGTCACCGTGTCAGCCGGTCATACCGACGCCACCTTTGATGAAACCACCCTCGCCATTGAAGCCGGTTTAACCCACTTTACCCATGCCTTTAGCGCCATGCGCGGGCTGCATCACCGGGAGCCTGGCGTGGTGGGGGCGCTGATGTACCATCAGAATACGTATGCCGAGGTGGCAAAGCAGAGCGGGATTACGTTGCGACCAGAAGTGTTCGACATTCTCTATCGGTTGAAAAAAGATCGCCGGTTGGTCATGGTCAGCGATTGTCTGGGATATGTGGATTTTCCCGAAGGATCTGAATTCCACCATTACCTGCGCCAGGAGACGTTTCGCATTCACAATCATTGTCTTGAAATCACCGACCACAGCGGAAAGACCCGAACGGTTTCACCCACGGAGTGGTCCGAAGTGTGCAAACTGGAGATGAGCTTTCTGGACTCCGTGAAAAATGTGGTCGACAGGCTGGAAAAAGGCTGGGTTTCAGCCGCGCAGATTGCCTGCCTTAATCCGGCAATCCTGGTGGGTGTTGACGCGAGAAAAGGCAGCCTGACGTCAGGAAAAGATGCCGATATTCTCGTGTTGGGTGCAGAGTTAAACCTGGAAGCCGTCTGGTGTCGCGGCGTTTCGCAACCTCTGGTTAAATAAAAATATCACTGTAATGCGTATCAAGAAAAATTTTTAACGCCTCCTGGCTCATTCCCTGAACCTGCTGAATAAAGTCCTCAGCAGGTATTTTTTTGCGCGCGGAGGGAAGTCCATTTTCGCGTAATAACAGGAGATCGTCCTGCGTGAGCCAGAAATTCACTTTGACATAATCCAACCCGGCGTAGCGGAGATGACTCGATATCTTGTTTGTGAAGGTAATCAGCAGGTCGAATTCGAGCTGCTGAAGCCGCGCAATCTCATTGATGTTGATGCAGGCGGGGATTTCAATATGGAAGCGGGAGAAAAGCATCTCTTTAAAATAGCCGACCTTACTCTCTGACGAGTTCGTCACAATAATGACCCGCTTTTTCTTATCGCCAACAACCCGATTTTTGAGCGCATACTTTTTGATAATCAGCACCAGGGTTGCCAGATGAATAGCAGAAAAGGTCGTTTGCCAGTGATGTTCAATCTCTTTCACCGCATACTGGACATGTTCCCATAGCTCAGGATAGCGTCGCTGGACATCATGGAGCTTTTTATCATCGAACCAGAGATGAAATTTATTCTGGATGATGGCGGCATAGATAAAATTATAAATCTCCGCAAACCAGGCGTGCTGATTGTGAATGGTGTTCTCCAGACATCCGGCTAAAGCGTGACAGGTGCGCTTAACGTAAGAGACCAGCCGGGCGTCGTATAATGTGAAGGGGCGATGAGTAAACGTCAGTGAAGCAATCAGCAGATCCAGACAGATATTTTCATCCGCATCAGGCAATACGCCATAAGGAAAGGTGGTCAAAAACTTAGCCGCCGAACTCTCCGTAATTCTGTGTCCCCTGCGGATACGGTGCAGGGCAAGGCTAAGATAGACCAGTAAGTATTTTCTGCCGTTATATCCCAGGGCGATGACCGGACTGATTTTATCTTCGTAATAGTCTGCCGCCTGGTTTATCTGTGCAGCACACTCATGAAGAAACTGTTCGGCAATTGAACGGCCTGTCGGCTCATTGGCCTGGTGGGCGATTAGTCGGTGATCCTCACCAATTTCGACCGTTTTTAGTATCGTCATGCACGCCGCCAGCCGCAGCTGGAACTCATCCCCCGCAAGCCGGGAGCCCTTACGCGGGATACTTTGCACAATCAGATCGCGTTCCTGCACCAGGCTCATCATGACGGGATTATCATTTTTTACCGTTCCCGCACTGACATAAAATTTTTTGTAATAATCATTTTTATTCACGACATCGTGCAAACAGAGCGCCACAAAGAGATCCTTCACCCTCTCTTCTGCCGTAGTGATATAGCGATTAAACTGGACGCGCGCTAAAAACTGTCGGTATTCGCTGTAGCCAATCCGGGTGGTAATAAACTGATTATCCTGATGTAGCTGGACATTTTCTGGCAGAAGTTCATTGAGCTCTTTCATTGTCCGTTTTAGCGTGGAGAGCGTTTTACCGAAACGCTCGACGGCCTCTTCAACGGGGAGCGGACTGTTGTCCTGGAGATATTTCAGGAAAGAGAGATCAAAGTGATTCATGAACGCCTGCCAGTTAATTATGCAGGGCACATAATAGAGGAAAACCTCAATTAAAACCGTGACCCGTCGCGAGTCACGGTTGATTATAGCCCCATCGCCGTGCCAGCCAGTAGCCAGAGATTGAGCGCCACGACCAGTATCACAATGACCCAGCCAATCTGTTTAACGCAACGACGATTGACCAGATCCCCCATCAGCTGACTGTCGCTGGTGAAGATCAGCAGCGGCACCAGCGCCAGCGCGATACCAAAACTGAGCAACACCTGACTCATCACCAGAATACGGGTCGGATCCAATCCCATCAGAATCACAATAAATGATGGCATCATGGTGACGGTACGGCGTACCCATAGCGGAATGTGAAAACGGATAAACCCTTGCATCACCACCTGCCCCGCCAGCGTACCGACCACGGTAGAAGAGAGTCCCGCAGCCACCAGGCTTAAACCAAACACCGTCGCTGCAGCGTGACTCAACAACGGTTCAAGTGTCAGATACGCCTGATCGAGATCGGCAATACCGGTATGCCCGCTAAAATGAAATGCAGCGGCAGCCGTCGCCATCATCGCCAGATTGACAAATCCGGCAATCGTCATGGCGATAGCCACATCCCATTTAGTGGCCGCATAGCGTTGTTGGCGTGTTCCGCCGTGCAAATGCTGAGTTAAGGAAGAGTGCAGATAAATGACGTGCGGCATGATAGTCGCACCGAGCACCCCAGCGGCCAGGAACACCGCTTCGGAATTAGGCAGGCTTGGGATCACCATTCCCTTACTAAGCTGCGCGAAGTTCGGTTGGGAAAAAACCAGCTCCACAATGTAAGCCGCGGCCACAAACAGCAGCAGGCCGCCAATCACCTTTTCCAACGGTTTTTGACCGCGACGCTGCAGCATCAGAATTAAGAACGTCGCGATACCGGTGAGTACGGCCCCTTGCAATAAGGAAACGCCGAGGATCAGTTTGAAGCCAATCGCAGCGCCAATAAATTCAGCAAGGTCTGTTGCCATAGCGATAATTTCTGCCTGCACCCAGTAGAACCACACCACCGGGCGAGGATAATGATCGCGAATTTGCTCCGCCAGGTTTTTACCCGTAGCAATGCCGAGTTTTGCCGACAGCACCTGAATCAGCATCGCCATCAGGTTTGCCCAGACCACCACCCACAGCAATTGATAACCAAAGCTGGCCCCTGCCTGGATATTGGTGGCGAAGTTACCCGGATCGATATAACCGATCGCCGCGATGAACGCAGGTCCCATTAATGCGAGCTTCAACTTGCGCGCTGCCCGCCCACTGCTACTCTCAACGCGATCGTTAGTCATTTTAATGCCTCAGAAACATAGCCTTTGCTATGTTTCAAGCTACGCCTACTGAGAATGATTATCAAATTCATTTTAATGGGTGACGTTGATTTCTCTGATAGCGTTTGTCTATGGATCGATAAGGATTCTGGAAATACCGGCGAGATGTTTAATTATTGTTATGAGAATAGCACAATGACATAACTTTTCACTTCCATACTAAACATAACGGAAGTGTATCACCGATCACTAATTTTGAATCTCGTCACAGGTCCTTATTATAGTGTGTGTTTGATCTCGTTTTCTTTATGGTTGTTACATAGAATGTGCACGAAAACTAAACCTGCCTCATATTTGGAGCAAATATGGACCGCGTTCTTCATTTTGTCCTGGCCCTTGCCGTGGTTGCGGTACTCGCACTGCTGGTAAGCAGTGACCGTAAAAAAATCCGCATTCGTTATGTTATTCAATTGCTTGTTATCGAAGTGTTACTGGCATGGTTCTTCCTGAACTCTGATGTCGGTCTGGGCTTCGTGAGAGGCTTCTCCGAGATGTTTGAGAAACTGCTCGGGTTTGCTAATGAAGGGACAAACTTTGTCTTCGGTAGCATGAACGATAAAGGCCTGGCATTCTTCTTCCTGAAAGTGCTTTGCCCGATCGTCTTCATCTCCGCCCTGATCGGTATTTTGCAACATATCCGCGTACTGCCGGTAATCATCCGCGCGATTGGTTTCCTGTTATCCAAAGTAAACGGTATGGGCAAACTGGAATCCTTCAACGCCGTCAGCTCTCTGATCCTGGGTCAGTCTGAGAACTTTATCGCCTATAAAGATATTCTCGGCAAAATGTCTCGCAACCGTATGTACACCATGGCTGCAACGGCGATGTCGACCGTTTCCATGTCTATCGTCGGCGCGTACATGACCATGCTGGAACCGAAGTACGTGGTTGCGGCGCTGGTTCTGAACATGTTCAGCACCTTTATCGTGCTGTCGCTGATCAACCCTTACCGCGTTGATGCCAGCGAAGAAAATATCCAGATGTCTAACCTGCACGAAGGCCAGAGTTTCTTCGAAATGCTGGGTGAATACATTCTGGCTGGTTTCAAAGTGGCAATTATCGTTGCGGCGATGCTGATTGGTTTCATCGCACTGATCGCTGCCCTGAACGCCCTGTTCGCCACCGTGACCGGTTGGTTTGGCTACAGCATCTCTTTCCAGGGCATCCTGGGTTACATCTTCTACCCGGTTGCATGGGTAATGGGTGTGCCGTCCAGCGAAGCGCTGCAGGTGGGCAGTATCATGGCGACTAAACTGGTTTCCAACGAGTTCGTTGCGATGATGGATCTGCAGAAAATCGCCGCTACGCTCTCCCCGCGCGCAGAAGGCATCCTGTCCGTGTTCCTGGTTTCCTTCGCTAACTTCTCTTCCATCGGTATTATCGCCGGTGCGATTAAAGGCCTGAACGAAGAGCAAGGTAACGTGGTTTCTCGCTTTGGTCTGAAGCTGGTGTACGGCTCTACGCTGGTGAGCGTACTGTCTGCATCTATCGCCGCACTGGTGCTGTAAGCGTAAGACAACGTCGCAGTGATAAAACCGGGGAGATTCAGATTCTCCCCGGTTTTTTTATGCCTGCGATTCAGCAAACCAAAGAGATAAAGAGTAAGAACTGGCTGGATGCAGAAACAAAAAACCCCCGCTTTTCAGCGAGGGTTTAAATTTTGGTGGAGCTAAGCGGGATCGAACCGCTGACCTCTTGCATGCCATGCAAGCGCTCTCCCAGCTGAGCTATAGCCCCACGATGCTTTTACGTACGTACCAAATTCATTGGGATTAAATTTGGTGGAGCTAAGCGGGATCGAACCGCTGACCTCTTGCATGCCATGCAAGCGCTCTCCCAGCTGAGCTATAGCCCCATTACGTAAAGCTTGTCGAGTTGACGGGCGGCATCATATGAATTCCCTTCGCGTGTGTCAACGGCAAAATTAACTCATAGAATTCAATCGCTGAAAAAGCAGTCAAATGAAGAACATTGCGTAACAACTCGCATTCAGTAGTTAAACGCGTCACGGTTTCTACTAAAATGGTGCTATAAAATGAACCACTAATTAACCCCACGACTATTCAGGGAATCGTTATGTTCAAGGAACGGATGACGCCAGAAGAACTTGCTAATCTGACCGGATACAGCCGACAGACCATCAATAAATGGGTACGCAAAGAAGGTTGGGCGACATCACCAAAACCAGGCGTTCAGGGCGGTAAAGCCCGGCTGGTTCACGTCACCGAACAAGTTCGTGAATACATTCGCAGCGCTGAGCGTTCAGCCGAAGGTTTATCAGATAACTTATCGTTATCCGGCGATACCTCTGTTGAAGCGCTGCTGATTAGGCTCGCTAAAGAAATGACGCCGACAGAACAGAAAATGTTTACCTCACTGATCCTGCGTGAAGGCATTACGGGTTTATTACAGCGTTTAGGGATCCGCGAAAACAAATAATATGAAAAAATTACGCAGCAAAATGACGACCGAAGAGCTGGCGGAATGTCTCGGGGTTGCCAAACAAACCGTCAATCGTTGGATCAGAGAACAAAACTGGACTACCGAAAAGTTTCCCGGCGTTAAAGGTGGTCGTGCCAGACTGATTCATATTGACTCCAGCGTCCGCGCGTTTCTGCTCAATATTCCCGCTTTTCGCAAAGTTCCTGAAGTTTATCAGGCTGAAGAACCGCTGGCAGAATACACCCACGTAGTACGCAGCCACGCGTGTCGCCAGATAATTAGCGCACTGGACAACATGTCCCCAACGGAACAAGAAAAGCTGGCGATGTATATTTCGCGCGAAGGTATTCGCACTTTTCTTACTCGTTTGGGTATTGATGAGTCTGAATAACAGGCAAAAAAAACGGCAGGATACGCTCCTGCCGTTATTTCATCGGTCAATCAGTCTTATTGCTGGCTTTCACGCTCAGCAATAAACGCCAGCGCTTTATTAATACGCTCAATGCTGCGGGATTTACCAATCGCATGCACCGTAACGTCTAACGCCGGGGACTGACCCGCGCCGGTAACGGCTACGCGCAGCGGCATCCCGACTTTACCCATACCAACTTCCAGCTCATCAGCCGTTGCCTGAATCGCATGGTGCACGTTTTCTGCCGTCCACTCGCTAATCGCAGCCAGCTTGTCACGAACCACTTCCAGCGGCTGACGCGCAACCGGACGCAGGTGTTTCTTCGCTGCATCAGCGTCGAACTCGGCAAAGTCTTCGTAGAAGTAGCGGCAGCTCTGCGCCATCTCTTTCAGCGTTTTGCAGCGCTCACCGAGCAGTTTAACCAGCTCTGACAGCTGCGGGCCTACGCGGGTATCGATATTTTCCTGCTCAATGTGCCATTGCAGATGGGTTGCTACATATTCCGGCGCCAGCGCATTAATATAGTGATGGTTCAGCCACTGCAGTTTTTCAGTGTTAAACGCACTCGCAGACTTGCTCACCGCACCGAGGGAGAACAGTTTGATCATCTCTTCACGGGTGAAAATTTCCTGATCGCCACTGGACCAACCCAGACGCACCAGATAGTTCAGCAGCGCTTCCGGCAGGTAACCGTCGTCGCGGTATTGCATAACGCTGACCGCACCGTGACGTTTGGAGAGTTTTTTACCATCGTCACCGTTGATCATTGATACGTGTGCGTAAACTGGCACCGGCGCGTTCAGCGCTTTCAGGATATTGATCTGACGCGGAGTGTTGTTGATATGGTCTTCACCACGAATAACGTGGGTGATTTCCATATCCCAGTCGTCGACAACAACACAGAAGTTGTAGGTCGGGGAACCGTCGGTACGGCGAATGATCAAATCATCCAGCTCCTGGTTGCTGAATTCGATCGGCCCACGGATCTGGTCGTCAAAAATAACGGAACCGTCCTGCGGGTTGGCAAAACGGACCACGCAAGGTTCATCAGCGGCATGATGCTCGTGGCCGTGGCGGCATCGGCCGTCGTAACGCGGCTTCTCACCGTTCGCCATCTGCTCTTCGCGCAGCGCGTCCAGACGCTCTTTAGAGCAGTAGCATTTATATGCGGTGCCTGCTTCCAGCATTTCATCAATCACCGCGTTGTAGCGATCAAAACGTTTGGTCTGGAAGTACGGGCCTTCATCCCATTCCAGATTCAACCAGTTCATGCCATCCATAATGGCTTCAATAGCTTCCGGAGTGGAGCGTTCGAGATCGGTGTCTTCAATACGCAGCACAAACTCACCGCCATGGTTGCGTGCAAAAAGCCAGGAATAAAGAGCAGTACGCGCACCGCCGACGTGCAGGTAGCCTGTCGGGCTTGGCGCGAAGCGAGTTTTGATTTTCATGAAATGGCCTTACGTTTATAAAGATGCCGACAACCGGCAAATCCAGGGAAGATTATCAGGCTCGTATTCTATCACCCTGGTCTGATTCCTCAATGTTGTTCAGGTTGGAACATTACGCTTTGCCATTTTCGTATACAAATCATGCCGCACGGACTGTTTTGCGATCGTTTTGTTTAAATTTACGACGAACGAACAATTTCTTTAGAAAATGCGTTGACTCATTTTCAACTCTCCCTATAATGCGACTCCACACAGCGGGGGTGATTAGCTCAGCTGGGAGAGCACCTCCCTTACAAGGAGGGGGTCGGCGGTTCGAACCCGTCATCACCCACCAACTACTTTATGTAGTCTCCGCCGTGTAAAACAAGAAATTGAGAAGTGGGTGATTAGCTCAGCTGGGAGAGCACCTCCCTTACAAGGAGGGGGTCGGCGGTTCGATCCCGTCATCACCCACCACTTTCTCGCCAGCTGGATTTCTTGTTAAAATGTGAAGTACCGAAGTGGGTGATTAGCTCAGCTGGGAGAGCACCTCCCTTACAAGGAGGGGGTCGGCGGTTCGATCCCGTCATCACCCACCACTTCGGGTCGTTAGCTCAGTTGGTAGAGCAGTTGACTTTTAATCAATTGGTCGCAGGTTCGAATCCTGCACGACCCACCAATGTAAAAAGGCGCCCTAAAGGCGCCTTTTTGCTATCTGCGATTCACAAGATTAGAACCAGCTTTCCTGATGCGCTGCACATCCTGCAATGCTTATTACCCCACCAACGCATCAATCAGCTTCGTTAACGCTGGCGTGGCCTGTTGTTGGTCATAGACAATATACAAATCCGCCGGAATCCGTTCCTCTAACGGCCGGAACACCACGCCGGGCCAGTTCATTTGCGCATAACCATCAGCCATCAACGTTATCCCGATTCCCATACTGATCATCGCCAGTACTGTCTGGGGCTCAACAACTTCACGAATTATCATTGGCGAGAAGCCCGCCTGCTGGCATACACGTTGTAAAAAGCCCCAATCGGAATGTACGGAAGGAAGCGTGACAAAATATTCGTTGCGCAGCGCCGCCAGCGAAATAGCATCCCTTGAAGCCAGTACGTGATCTTCCGGTACTGCAACCATAAATGAAGATTCATGGAGACGTAGGCTGGTAAAACCAACGGCTGGTTCAATAGCCATGCGCCAGATCCCTGCATCAAGCTCCCGACGCTCTAACAGCGCCATTTGCATGCCTGGTGATTTTTCGCGAAACAGTACCTCAACATTGGGGTTTGCTTTCAAAAAGTGGTGCATTGCAGGACGCATTCTTCCCCACAGCGCCGTCCCCACCACACCCAGCTCAATACGCCCCGCTTCGCCGCGACCAATCTGCTCCACTCTCGCCATAGCCTGATTTGCACTGGCTAACAAACGACGCGACTCCTCCATCAGAATTTTTCCTGCATGGGTTAACGCAACGCTGCGGGAATGGCGAATAAACAACAAGGTGCCAAGTTGCTGTTCAAGTTCTTTGATATGAATACTCAAGGGAGGTTGTGACATATTTAACCGGGCAGCAGCCCGGCCAAAATGCAATTCTTCTGCAACAGCGAGAAAATAACGCAATAACTTCAGATCGATTCGGTGGGCTCGTTCCATCTCTGCTGCACTCCAGGAATAAGGGATAACGTCTGGAATCTACCACATTGCTTAGTAAAAAATAGATTTAACGACAAGATACCCAATATACATAAAAACAATAGATAAAACCCCGGGCAAAACATTTGGTGCAGGAATAGGTATTCGGCATAAAGTAAATAATGCGCCAATGCCAAACCCAATGCCTGAGGAAAGAATGTTCTCTTTCACATGAAATCCTTGTTTTGAAATGAAATGGCGAGAATCCTCTCGCCAGTTAAATAAATTTAATGAGCCAATGATTTGGTCGACAATTTGTCTGGCTGGTGCTGATACTTAAAGAACAATGCAAAGACAACAGCCAGCGCCAGCGCATACGCGGCAAAAACCAGCCAGATGGTTTGCCAGTCTTTAACGCCATCTATAGAAAAATAATCCACGGCAATACCACTTAAAATTGATCCAATCCACGCACCAACACCGTTAACCATCGTCATAAACAGCCCCTGAGCGCTGGCACGAATGTTTGAGTCAACCTCCTGCTCGACAAATACTGACCCGGAAATGTTAAAGAAATCGAACGCGCAACCGTAAACGATCATCGACATCAGCAGCAGCACAAAACCGAACGGAGAAGGATCGCCGAAGGCAAAGAAGCCAAAGCGCAGCGTCCACGCCAGCATGCTCATCAGCATCACCGTTTTAATGCCAAAGCGTTTAAGGAAGAATGGAATAGTGAGGATAAAGCCCACTTCCGCCATCTGAGAAACAGACAGCAAAATGGAGGGATACTTCACGACAAAGCTGTCAGCAAACTCAGGATTACGGGCAAAATCATGCAGGAACGGATTACCAAAGACATTGGTTATTTGCAGCACAGCTCCCAGCATCATGGCAAACAGAAAAAAGATTGCCATACGCGGGTTCTTAAACAGCACAAACGCATCCAGCCCCAGTTTACTGGCAAGCGTGGCAGATTCTTTTTTCTGCGCAACAGGAATTTTCGGCAACGTCAGTGCATAAAGCGCGAGCAGCAACGACGCACCGGAGGCGATATACAATTGCGCGTTGCTGAGCTCCAGGCCCATCAGGCTCACCGTCCACATGGCCACAATAAAACCTATCGTGCCAAAAACGCGTACGGGTGGAAATGCCGTCACAGGATCCTGACCCGCTTTCGCCAGACAGGAATAGGAAACACTGTTCGATAACGCAATCGTCGGCATATAGGCCATCGCGTTAACTAACATCACCCAGAACATGGTATCAGAATCGGTAACAGTGGTGGCATACAGCAACACGCCAGCGCAGACCAGGTGGCACAACATATAAGCGCGTTCGGCACGCAGCCATTTGTCAGCGATAATCCCCATAATGCCAGGCATAATAATCGCTGCCAGCCCTTTCGAGCTGTATACCATACCCACATTTGCACCGGTAAAGTGTAGAGTGTTAATCATGTAAGAACCCAGGGTAACCAGCCAGCTACCCCAGATAAAATATTGCAAAAACGACATGATTTTTAAGCGGGACGTAATACCCATTTTTTATTCCTTGCCGTGAGATAAGGCTCCCAAAAGGAGCCTTTGCTATTGTGTGTTTAGGCCAGCTTGCGTAAAAAGCCGCAAATCAGATTAATAAAGTTCTGACGGGAAAGTTCAGCCGCGGCCAGCGTTTGCGCATGGGACAGTTTTACATCTCCTAACCCTTCCGCCAGATTGGTGATCGCAGAGACGGCAACCACGCTGAGGCCACAATGACGAGCGGTAATGACTTCCGGCACCACTGACATTCCGACCACATCGCCGCCAATAATCTGCATCATGCGTATTTCTGCCGCGGTTTCGAAGTTCGGTCCCGGATAAGAAACAAATACGCCTTCGGTGAGGGGGAATCCCTCCTCTGTCGCAACAGTCTGAAGAATGGCGCGGTAATCTGCATCGTAAGCATTTGCCAGAGAGAAGAAGCGATCGCCAAAACGATCATCATTCGCGCCGACCATCGGCGTGCCCGGCATGGTGTTAATATGATCGCGTAACGCCACCAGACTTCCTGGACCAACTTCCGGACGCAGAGATCCTGCCGCATTGGTACAGAACAACACTTCACAGCCCAGTAATTTCAGAGTGCGAATGGCATCGGTCATAACCGTCATACCCCGACCTTCATAAAAATGGCCACGCCCTTTCATACACGCAACAGGAATGCCCGCCAGATGCCCGAGTACCAGTTCTCCTGCATGACCGTGAACGGTGCTCACAGGAAAACCAGGAAGTTTTTCATAAGAGATAGCGACCGCATTTTCAATTTGCTCCGCCAGCGCCCCCAGGCCGGAACCCAAAATAAACGCGACTCGCGGGGTAAACTCCGGTGTGTGTGCACGAATAATATCAACACAATATTCAGGATTATGAGAAAAAAAATCGTGAGACATAAGTATCCTTGTTCTATCGGGTTAAATTTGACTCCTTTTTTATAACGACCTTCGCCCTGCACTGACCAATACACTTTTCACGTGCCATCAATAGTCATTTGATATCGATAGATTTAGATCGCTTCTGTATTAATGAAGAGACAAAAAAGTATTGGTGGTTATCTGCTCTTCATATTAAAAATATGACGCTTTCATTTTTATAAATTACTTATTTTTAATTAAACCATTAATAACTATTGGCATAGGGAAATATGCTATGAAAAAAAACCTTACTCTGACACTCTCTTCTTTACTCATTATTCCCGCGTTATCCCATGCGGAATTTAAAAGTGGATTCGCCGATATCGGCCTGCATTATCTCGACTGGACATCAGAAACTACAGAAAAAACCAGTAAAAAATCCCATAAAGATGACTTTGGGTATCTGGAGCTTGAAGGCGGAGCGAACTTTAGCTGGGGAGAAATGTACGGCTTCCTCGATTGGGAGAATTTCTACAATGGCCGTCACGCTAAACCCGGCAGCGAACAGCGTTATACTTTCAAAAATACCAACCGTATCTATCTCGGTGATACAGGATTAAACCTCTACCTCCATGCTTACGGGACTTACGGTTCACCGAATCGCGCTAACTTCCATGATGATATGTTTCTGTATGGGTTAGGTTATAACTTCACCGGCAATGGGTACTGGTTTAAACCCTTTTTTGCTAAACGTTATACCGATCAGACCTATTACACCGGGGATAATGGTTATGTCATGGGCTGGGTGGCCGGATATAGCTTTCTGCTGGGCAGTGAGAAATTCTGTGTGACGAACTGGAACGAATACGAATTTGACCGCGATGCAACCTACGCTGCTGGTAATGGCGGTAGGGATGGAATCAACGGTGCTGTCGCATTCTGGTGGAACGCGACGCCGCATCTGACCGCTGGAATTCAGTATCGTTACGCTGATAATAAACTGGGTGAATCATTCCTGCAGGACGGTATTATTTATTCTCTTAAGTACTTGTTTTAACGCATTACTCCAGCCGGGGAGAGAATCATAACTGATACAACGGATCGCGGGCGCGGGCTGCGGTTAATTCACTGGCCTGCATACGCACCACATCCCACAGCGCCTGAGCAGCGGTTGATAAAGAGCGGTTTTTACGTCGGGCCAGCATCAGTTGCCGTTCAACAACCGGCGTCAGGCGCTTAACCTGCAAGTGACTGCCCTGCGGTAAGGGGAGCGCCAGCGCGGGCAGCACGCTGATGCCAATCCCCGCCTCAACCATCGGAAACAGCGTGGCGGGATGGCCAATCTCCTGAACGATATTGGCATCAATGGAAAAATGGGCCAGCGCAGCGTCGATCAGCGGTCGACTACCGGAAGCATAATCCTGTAGCACCAGGCGTTCGTGATACAAATCCTGCCAGTTCACCCACTCTCGTTGGGCTAACGGATGATCCTGGCGACACAGCAGCAGGAACGGTTCGGACAGCACGGCTTCACACTGCAAATCGGTGACTGCGCCGGGATCAATCACAATGCCAAAATCCACTTCTCCCTGGCGAATACTCTCCAGCACCCACTGCTGTGGCCGGTCGTGCAGCACAAAATCGATAGCCGGATAAAGCTGATTACTCTGGGCAATACACTGCGGAATAAGATGAGCAGAGATCGTCTGGCTGGCGGCAACCCGCACCGTGCCGGTTAACTGCGTTCCTACCTGTCCGGCTTCGCGCAGCGTGCTATGCAATTCATCCAGAATACGTTCCAGCCGCGCCGCCAACTGGTGTCCGGCCTCCGTCAGCACCACTTCCCGCGTCGTTCTGTCCAATAACCGCACACCCGTCTGCCCTTCCAGCTCTTTGACACTATGGCTAACCGCCGACTGGCTTAAGCCGATGATATCCCCCGCCCGGCTAAAGCTTTTGGCTTGAGCGACGGTGACAAAGATACGCAACTGACGCAGAGAGTAATTCATCTATTCGATTCATATATGGATGCAATAAATCAATTTTATTTCTCAAACGGAAAAAAGCAAAATGTTACTACCGAATTTCAGGAGTCTTTATGAAACTTTTTCGTATTCTTGATCCGTTCACGATAACGCTGATTACCGTTGTTTTGCTGGCGTCCTTTTTCCCGGCCGAAGGTGGTTTTGTGCCTTTCTTTGAAGGCTTAACCACCGCCGCCATTGCCCTGCTGTTTTTTATGCACGGGGCGAAACTCTCGCGTGAAGCCATTATTGCCGGTGGTAGCCACTGGCGTTTGCATCTGTGGGTGATGTGCAGCACGTTTGTTGTCTTCCCGGTTCTCGGCGTTCTGTTCGCCTGGTGGGCGCCGGTCAACGTTGACCCGATGCTGTACACCGGTTTCCTGTACCTGTGTATTTTGCCTGCCACTGTGCAGTCGGCCATCGCTTTTACGTCGCTGGCGGGCGGTAACGTTGCCGCCGCCGTTTGTTCTGCTTCGGCCTCCAGCCTGCTGGGTATTTTTCTCTCGCCGCTGCTGGTAGGGCTGGTGATGAATATGCACGGCGCAGAAGGCAGCCTGGAGCAGGTGGGAAAAATCATGTTGCAGCTGCTGCTGCCGTTCGTGCTGGGTCACCTTTCACGTCCGTGGATTGGAAACTGGGTTTCTCGACATAAAAAATGGATCGCGAAAACGGATCAATCCTCTATTTTGCTGGTGGTGTACTCCGCCTTCAGTGAAGCCGTCGTTAACGGGATCTGGCACAAAGTGGGGGTGGGTTCACTGCTGTTTATCGTGGTGGTCAGCATCATACTGCTGGCAATCGTGATTGGCATAAATGTCTTTGTTGCGCGCAAATGCGGCTTTAACAAAGCTGATGAAATCACCATTGTGTTCTGCGGTTCGAAAAAGAGCCTGGCGAACGGGATCCCAATGGCAAATATTTTGTTCCCAACTTCGGTGATTGGGATGATGGTGCTGCCGTTGATGATCTTCCATCAAATACAGCTAATGGTGTGCGCCGTGCTGGCGCGTCGCTACAAGCAACAGACGGACGCATTGCAGGCGCAACAGAAAAGCCGCGCCGCGAAGGCTTAAAGAGGACGTTTCAGGGGCTGCACCAGTTGCGTCAGCCCCTCAGTTTTAATCAGCAGCGTGATTTGCATCAGCTCGCCAAGCTTGCCCGGCGGGAATTCATCCTTACGGGCAAACCACAGCAGATACTCTTCCGGGACATCAATCAACCGACGCCCTTTATATTTACCAAAGGGCATCACAGTATTAGCGATGTCAACCAGCTGCTCTTTTTCCATCTCAGGCACCCAGCAAGCGGATCATTTCAGCTTCATCGATCACGGCAATACCCAGTTCCTGTGCTTTTGCCAGTTTCGAACCCGCCGCTTCACCGGCAATCACCAGATCGGTTTTCTTCGACACGCTACCGGCCACTTTTGCACCTAACTCGGTCAGTCTCGCTTTGGCGTCATCGCGCGACATCAGGCTCAGGCTCCCGGTCAGCACCACCGTTTTACCTGCGAAGGGGCTGTCGATTTCTTCAGCGTTAATGACCACCGGCGCTGGCCAGTGGATCCCCTGCGCCAACAGTTGAACAATTACCTCGCGGTTGCTCTCTTCGGCGAAGAAATTAAACACGTGCGTCGCCACCACAATGCCGACATCCGGCACTTTTTGCAGCTCTTCAATGGAAGCGGCTTCCAGCGCGTCGAGCGTGCCAAAATACGCCGCCAGACCAGCAGCCGTGGCTTCGCCGACTTCACGAATGCCCAGCGCATAGAGGAAACGGGCAAACGTGGTTTCTTTCGCTTTTTCCAGCGCGTTGACCACGTTTTGCGCCGACTTCGGCCCCATACGATCAAGCCCCGTCAGTTTACCGGCGGTCAGGGTGAAAAGATCCGCCGGCGTGTGGACATACTCTTTCTCAACCAGTTGATCGATAATTTTGTCGCCCATACCGTCAACGTCGAGCGCGCGGCGGGAAACAAAGTGTTTCAGCGATTCCTTACGCTGTGCTCCACAGATTAAACCACCGGTGCAGCGAGTGACCGCTTCGCCTTCCACACGTTCAACGTCAGAGTTACAAACCGGACAATGCGCTGGAAACACAATTTCGCGGGTATCTTCCGGGCGTTCAGAAAGCACGACGTTCACCACCTGCGGGATGACATCGCCCGCACGGCGAATGACGACTTTATCGCCAATACGCAACCCCAGACGCTCGATTTCATCAGCGTTATGCAGCGTTGCGTTACTGACCAGCACCCCGGCAACCTGGACCGGCTCAAGGCGAGCGACGGGCGTAATCGCCCCGGTACGTCCAACCTGAAACTCAACATCGCGTACGAAAGTCATCTGCTCCTGTGCCGGGAACTTAAAGGCCACAGCCCAGCGCGGCGCGCGGGCAACAAAGCCCAGTTGCTCCTGCAACGCCATGGAGTTGACTTTGATCACCACGCCATCGATATCAAATCCCAGCGTTGGTCGGTCTTCTTCAACCTTGTGATAGTAAGCAAGTACTTCCTCCGGGGAGTCGCAAAGCGCCACTCTGTCGCTTACCGGCAGGCCCCACTTTTTAAATTGCAGCAGGCGGCCCAGATGGGTATCTGGCAGCGTGCCGCCTTCCAACACACCAACCCCATAGCAGAAGAAAGTAAGCGGTCGCTTCGCTGTGATACGCGGATCGAGCTGGCGCAATGAACCGGCCGCTGCGTTACGCGGGTTAGCAAACACTTTGTTGCCAGTGCGGCGGGCCTCTTCGTTAATTTTTTCAAATCCGGCCTGCGGCAGGAACACTTCACCGCGCACTTCCAGACGTGAAGGGATGTTTTCGCCACGCAGTTTTAACGGGATCGCGCGAATGGTGCGCACGTTAGAGGTAATGTCCTCACCCGTGGTGCCATCACCACGCGTTGCGGCGCTGACCAGCACACCGTTTTCATACAGGATACTGACTGCCAGGCCGTCCAGTTTCAGTTCACAGCACCAGGTCAGTTTATCGGTACTCTTTAGCCTGTCCTGCACGCGCTTGTTGAAGGCGAGAAAACTCTCTTCATCAAACACGTTATCCAGCGACAGCATCGGCACTTCATGGCGAATCTGGCTGAACGCGGTTAACGGCGCGGCGCCAACGCGTTGGGTTGGCGAGTCGGGGGTAACAAGGTCCGGATGCTGCGCTTCCAGTTCGCGCAGTTCGCGCATCAGGCGATCGTATTCCGCATCGGGAATTTCCGGCGCGTCCATCACATGGTAGAGATACTCATGATGGCGAAGCGTGGTTCGCAGTTCTGTCAGTTGTTGTTCGATTGATTCCATATCGCACCATCAATGATAAAAAACCCCCGACAGGCGGGGGTTTAGAAAGGAAATGTCACGCCAGAGGAAAATCAGGCGCGAGATTCTTTAACTTCGCGGATGCGGTCCTGATACTCGCGCAGTTTCTGCGGCGTCATCATGCGACGTTGATCGTCGAGCACCACACCACCCACTTCATCGGCAATGTGCTGTGCAGACTGCAGCATCAGCTTAAAGTTTTGCAGCTCGTCCCCGTAGGACGGAACCTGCATAAAAATAGTCACGCCAGGGGTGCTGAAGTCGCCCGTCATTTCTGGGTCAAACGTTCCCGGATTAACCATATTAGCGAGGCTGAACAGCGACGGACCGCTGCCATCCGGGCTCAAATGACGATGGAAAATATTCATATCGCCAAATTTGAAACCGGCCTGCTGAATGCTGTTGAGCAGCACTTCCCCGTTGAGCTCGCTACCATGATGAGCCGCAACGTTCATAATGATGACCGCTTCTTTACGCTGCGGTTTTTCAGCAACAGGCGCTTCTTCTACTACCGGCTCGGGCTGCGGTTGATGTTCAACGACAGGCTCTGCTGGCTGGAAGGTCTGCGGCGCAGGTTGCGGTGCTTGCTGAGCAGGTTGCTGAACCTGCGGGGCAACAGGTTGCTGCTGAACAGGCTGATGTTGCACCGGCTGCTGCGGCTGCTGAACATGCGGCGGCGGTACCGGCGCTTGTGCAGGCTGCTGCGCAGGCTGACGCGGCTGAGCAGACGCATAAGGCGGCTGGTACTGGTGTTGCGGCGACTGAGGAGGAACACCATGTTCCTGCGCATTACCGGGAGCATGATTCACACGATGAACGCGAACTTCACCCACGCCTTCGTCTTCCTCGACGTTGTCGTCGAACGAATCCTCGTCTTCACGTTTAGACTTCATGCGTTTCAGTGGGCGATCGCGGAATATAGAAGACCGCTCTTTACGGCTAGTCCAAAAACCATGTACCAGTAAAGCGATTATGGCGATCGCGCCAACAATGATTAATATCAGACGCAAATCCTGCATCATTATATTCTCTGTTGTTCTAACACCTTGCCACCACGGCAAACATTTACTCACTAAGAGTATTTGTCGATTACGCCAAGTGCAAGTGTACTCTTGGCTTTCACGGCATAAAGATGAACAAAATTGTGCTTTTTGCTGTTTTTTCGAACATTTCCGAACAGCTTAACGCTCAACAACCCGGTAAGATACGCACAGTTTACCAGAGCTTATATAACAAGGAGTACGTCCTGACCATGGTTTCATCATCTGCAGTTGTACCTCGCAGCGGCCTTTATTACTTTTCTCAGGGATGGAAGCTCATCACCCAACCGGGCATTCGTCGTTTTGTTATTCTGCCTTTGCTGGTGAATATCCTGCTGATGGGCGGCGCATTCTGGTGGTTATTTACACAACTCGGTAACTGGGTTCCCGCGCTGATGAGTCACGTCCCTGACTGGCTTCAGTGGCTCAGCTATTTACTGTGGCCGATTGTGACCATTTCCGTGCTGTTGGTGTTCGGCTACCTGTTCTCCACTATCGCCAACTGGATCGCCGCACCGTTTAACGGTCTGCTGGCTGAACAGCTGGAAGCGCGCTTAACGGGCGCAACACCGCCCGACACCGGCATTCTCGGCATTATGAAAGACGTTCCGCGCATTATGAAACGCGAATGGCAAAAGCTGGCGTGGTATCTCCCGCGCGCCTTCGTGTTGCTGATCCTCTATTTTATTCCAGGCATTGGGCAGACCGTCGCCCCGGTCCTGTGGTTCCTGTTCAGCGCGTGGATGCTGGCCATTCAGTACTGCGATTATCCTTTTGATAACCATAAGGTGCCTTTTAAGGAGATGCGCGTCGCGCTGCGCACGCGCAAGGTGACCAATATGCAGTTTGGCGCGTTGACCAGCCTGTTCACCATGATTCCGGTGCTCAATCTGTTCATCATGCCGGTAGCAGTTTGTGGTGCCACGGCGATGTGGGTAGACTGCTATCGTGCTAAGCATGCGTTATGGAAGTAATGCAAAAATGTGTAAAAGCGGGCTGGCTTATGCCCGCTCTTATTCCATACTGCTACGCATTATTTCTCATCAGCATATAGATATGCGAATTCCTTACTTCCCCATACTTTCTCAACAGGTATGCTGAAGCGGTATCCCAATTTCATACAGTTAAGGACAGGCCATGAGTAAGATTTTTGAAGATAACTCGCTGACTATCGGTCATACGCCGCTGGTTCGACTGAACCGTATCGGTAACGGACGCATTCTGGCGAAGGTGGAATCACGCAACCCAAGCTTTAGCGTCAAATGCCGTATCGGTGCCAATATGATTTGGGATGCCGAAAAACGTGGTGTACTGAAACCGGGCGTTGAGCTGGTAGAACCGACCAGCGGCAACACGGGGATTGCGCTGGCCTACGTTGCCGCCGCCCGTGGTTACAAACTGACTCTGACCATGCCGGAAACCATGAGCATTGAGCGCCGCAAGCTCTTAAAAGCCCTAGGCGCGAACCTGGTGCTGACTGAAGGCGCAAAAGGTATGAAGGGCGCAATTCAGAAAGCGGAAGAAATCGTAGCCAGCGATCCGGAAAAATTCCTGCTGCTGCAGCAGTTCAGCAACCCGGCGAACCCGGAAATTCACGAAAAAACCACCGGCCCGGAAATCTGGGAAGATACCGATGGCCAGGTTGATGTCTTTATTTCCGGTGTCGGCACCGGCGGTACGCTAACTGGCGTGACCCGTTACATTAAAGGCACTAAAGGCAAAACCGATCTGATTACCGTCGCGGTAGAACCTACTGACTCCCCTGTTATCGCCCAGGCATTGGCGGGTGAAGAACTCAAACCTGGCCCGCATAAAATTCAGGGTATTGGCGCGGGCTTCATTCCTGGCAACCTTGATCTGAAGCTTATCGATAAAGTCGTTGCTATCACCAATGATGAAGCTATTTCTACCGCGCGCCGCCTGATGGAAGAAGAAGGTATTCTGGCGGGGATCTCTTCTGGCGCAGCCGTGGCTGCCGCGCTTAAGCTCCAGGAAGATGAATCCTTTACCAACAAGAATATTGTGGTTATCCTACCGTCATCGGGTGAGCGTTATCTGAGCACTGCACTGTTTGCCGATCTCTTCACAGAGAAAGAACTGCAACAGTAATGCCAGCATGTTAAAAACGCGTAAAAAAGCACCCTTTGGGGTGCTTTTTTGTGGCCTGCTTCAAATTTTCAACTCTCCTGGCATTGATTCAACCCGCCGGAACTGGTATTTAACCAAACTAATTATTTTGATGCGCGAAATTAATCGTTACAGGAAAAGCGCTAGCTGAATCGATTTTATGATTTGGTTCAACTCTTCCTTTCGCGGCATAATGTTTAATGACGAACGAAACGTCAGCGGCAAGAAGTTGCCAGCAACGGATTGCACCGAACTCCTTTTGTGTCGCGTCCAGTTTACGCCGATGCTAACAATACAGGCTAAAGTTGAACCGCCAGGCTAGACTTTAGTTCCACAACACTAAACCTATAAGTTGGGGAAATATAATGTTCCAGCAAGAAGTTACCATTACCGCTCCGAACGGTCTGCATACTCGCCCTGCTGCTCAGTTTGTTAAAGAAGCAAAAGGCTTTACTTCTGAAATTACTGTGACTTCCAACGGCAAAAGCGCTAGCGCCAAAAGCCTGTTTAAACTGCAGACTCTGGGCCTGACTCAGGGTACCGTTGTCACCCTGTCCGCAGAAGGTGAAGACGAGCAGAAAGCAGTTGAGCATCTGGTTAAACTGATGGCTGAACTCGAGTAAGTTCAACGAGTTCTTTTAAATATCAGTCACAAGTAAGGTAGGGTTATGATTTCAGGCATTTTAGCATCCCCGGGTATCGCTTTCGGTAAAGCATTGCTGCTGAAAGAAGACGAGATCGTCATTGACCGGAAAAAAATTTCTGCCGACAAGGTTGATCAGGAAGTTGAACGTTTTCTGAGCGGTCGTGCCAAGGCATCTGCGCAACTGGAAGCGATCAAAACCAAAGCTGGTGAAACGTTCGGTGAAGAAAAAGAAGCCATCTTTGAAGGGCATATCATGCTGCTCGAAGATGAGGAGCTGGAGCAGGAAATCATAGCCCTGATTAAAGATAAGCACATGACGGCTGATGCAGCTGCGCATGAAGTTATCGAAGGTCAGGCCACAGCCCTTGAAGAGCTGGATGATGAATACCTGAAAGAACGTGCGGCTGACGTACGTGACATCGGTAAACGCCTGCTGCGTAACATCCTGGGTCTGGCTATTATCGACCTGAGCGCTATTCAGGAAGAAGTTATCCTGGTAGCCGCAGACCTGACCCCGTCAGAAACCGCACAGCTGAACCTGAACAAGGTGCTGGGTTTCATCACCGACGCGGGCGGACGGACTTCCCATACTTCTATCATGGCGCGTTCTCTGGAACTGCCTGCCATCGTAGGTACGGGTAGCGTCACCTCTCAGGTTAAAAACGACGACTATCTGATTCTGGATGCCGTAAACAACCAGGTTTACGTCAATCCGACCAACGAAGTTATTGAGCAACTGCGCGCCGTTCAGGAGCAGGTTGCTACCGAGAAAGCGGAACTTGCTAAGCTGAAAGATCTCCCGGCTATCACGCTGGACGGACATCAGGTAGAAGTTTGCGCCAACATCGGTACCGTTCGTGACGTTGAAGGCGCTGAGCGTAATGGCGCCGAAGGTGTTGGTCTGTACCGCACCGAATTCCTGTTCATGGACCGTGAATCGCTGCCGACTGAAGAAGAACAGTTTGCTGCGTATAAAGCCGTTGCTGAAGCCTGTGGCTCTCAGGCGGTCATCGTCCGTACCATGGACATCGGCGGCGATAAAGAGCTGCCGTACATGAACTTCCCGAAAGAAGAGAACCCGTTCCTGGGCTGGCGTGCCGTACGTATCGCCATGGATCGTAAAGAGATCCTGCGGGATCAGGTTCGCGCTATCCTGCGCGCCTCTGCTTTCGGCAAACTGCGCATCATGTTCCCAATGATCATCTCTGTTGAAGAAGTGCGCGCACTACGCAAAGAGATCGAAATCTACAAACAGGAACTGCGCGACGAAGGTAAAGCATTTGACGAAAGCATTGAGATTGGCGTGATGGTGGAAACACCGGCAGCGGCAACAATTGCGCGTCATTTAGCCAAAGAAGTTGATTTCTTTAGTATCGGCACCAATGATTTAACGCAGTACACCCTGGCAGTTGACCGTGGTAATGATATGATTTCACACCTTTACCAACCGATGTCGCCATCTGTGCTGACGCTGATCAAGCAAGTTATTGATGCTTCTCATGCGGAAGGCAAATGGACTGGCATGTGTGGTGAGCTTGCAGGCGACGAACGTGCTACACTTCTGTTGCTGGGGATGGGTCTGGACGAATTCTCTATGAGCGCCATTTCTATCCCGCGCATTAAGAAGATTATCCGTAACACGAACTTCGAAGATGCGAAGGTGTTAGCAGAGCAGGCTCTTGCTCAACCGACAACGGACGAGTTAATGACGCTGGTTAACAAGTTCATTGAAGAAAAAACAATCTGCTAATCCACGAGATGCGGCCCAATTTACTGCTTAGGAGAAGATCATGGGTTTGTTCGATAAACTGAAATCTCTGGTTTCTGATGATAAGAAAGACACCGGAACTATTGAGATTGTTGCTCCGCTCTCTGGCGAGATCGTCAACATCGAAGACGTGCCGGATGTAGTTTTTGCTGAAAAAATCGTTGGTGATGGCATCGCTATCAAACCAACCGGTAACAAAATGGTCGCCCCTGTTGATGGCACCATCGGCAAAATCTTTGAAACCAACCACGCTTTCTCTATCGAATCCGACAGCGGCATTGAGCTGTTTGTTCACTTCGGTATTGATACCGTTGAACTGAAAGGCGAAGGCTTTAAGCGCATCGCTGAAGAAGGTCAGCGCGTCAAAGTGGGCGACCCGGTTATTGAATTCGATCTGCCGCTGCTGGAAGAAAAAGCCAAGTCTACCCTGACTCCGGTTGTTATCTCCAACATGGACGAAATCAAAGAGCTGATCAAACTGTCCGGTAGCGTGACAGTGGGTGAAACTCCGGTTATCCGCATCAAGAAGTAATTCTTGCTGCAGAGAAGAATGGCGCCTGATGGCGCCATTTTTTTTATCTGGCAGACCTCAAAATCTGCCGGATAACGCTAAATTTGTGAGGTGACCGGTCGGTAACACGCCTCGCGCATCAGGATTTTCATCCCTTCCGGCCCGCTTTCCAGCATCCGTCGCTCCGAATCCGCCACTAACAGTTCACAATTGTAGCCACCCGCGATGCCAAACATGGCCCGCGCCACACAGATATCTTCCAGCGCCGTTGCCCCGCTGGTGTCAAAATGTCCAACCATACGCCCATTCTGGCGAACCACCAGCCGGTAACTCTTCATCGCGCCTCCCCTGCCGGTGGCAGAATTAACTCATCACAACCGCACAGATTGGTCCATTTCATCACTTCCAGTACGCGCTGTGCTGCATCGTGCGTCGCGGTTGTCAGCGCTTTACCCAGCACAATACCGCTCACCAGTTCAGCACAAAACAGATCGCCAGTTCCCTTCAGATCCGTTTTAACCCGTGGATGAGCGAACACCTCAACCGTTTCAGCCGTCACTACCGCCACGTTAATAATATCTTCGCTATCCCCCGGCGCGCTGGTGATCACCACCCATTTCAGCGTTTCGGTAAGCAGCGATTGCGCCGCCGTGATGGCTTCATCAAGCGTACGACACGGCTTTCCGCTCAGCATTTGCAGTTCAAACACGTTCGGCGTCAGTCCCTGAGCCAGCGGCAGCAGGTGCTGACGGTAGGCCTGCGGAATTTCAGCTTTTACATACATACCGCTGTCCGTATCGCCAATCACCGGGTCGACCAAAATGCACACTGCCGGATGCGTAGCCCGCACCGTTTCCAGCCACTGTGCTAACAGAGCGATTTGCTCTGCACTGCCCATATAGCCTGTAGTCACCGCCTTCAGCTCGCGCAAAGCTTCACGCTCATTCAAGGCGCGGAGATACCCGCTAAACCAGTCGGCCGGAATAACGCCGCCGTAAAATGTTTCATAATGCGGGGTATTGCTGAACAGCACCGTTGGCACTGCCGTCACGCGTAATCCCTGCGCTTTAATGGCCGGAACGGCGATGCTATTGCCTACGCTGCCATAGACCACCTGTGACTGGACGGCGACGATATCGGTCTGTAACGCCCGATGCTTGTCGCCGAAGAGCACTGACTGAATATCACTCCCCTGCTCCATAAATTTCTCCTCTCGCTGGACAGCGGGCTTACGCCTCACTATTATCGTCATATGCTAAAATTCATTTTGTCATAGGTCAATAATGATCGACGGAAAAACCGCTAACGAAATTTTTGACAGTATTCGTCAACATGTCGCTACAGGCACGTTGGCAGCAGGAGAAACGTTGCCGCCGGTGCGTGAACTGGCAACAGCATTGAACGTTAACCGTAATACTGTCGCGGCGGCTTATAAACGCCTGGTCACCTCCGGGCTAGCACAAAGCCAGGGACGTAACGGCACGGTAATCAAGGGGATTTCAGCCCCCGTTGCGCTGGAAGGCGGCAATCCGGATACCGCGCTTATCGATCTTTCCGGCGGTAATCCAGCCCCCGCGCGTCTTCCCGACCTCAGCCGTTATTTCGCGCAAATAAATAAGAATCCTCGTTTGTACGGTGATACCGCTGTATCACCCGGCCTTGAGGCGTGGGCCGCGCAATGGATGCAAGATGCGATGCCAGCCACGGGAGAAATTGATATCACCAGCGGCGCCATTGATGCCATTGAGCGCCTACTGTGCGCCCATTTACTGCCTGGCGACAGCGTTGTGGTAGAAGATCCATGCTTTTTGAGCAGCATCAACATGCTGCGTTATGCCGGATTCTCCGCCAGTCCGGTCAACGTTGACAGCGAAGGCATGCAGCCAGACATGCTGGAAATCGCGCTACAGAAAGGCGCGCGGGCGGTGATTCTGACGCCGCGCGCCCATAATCCGACAGGATGCAGTCTGAGCGCATCCCGCGCGGCGCAATTGCAGGAAATCCTGGCCCGCTATCCCCAGACGCTGGTGATCGTCGACGACCACTTTGCGCTGCTGTCCGCATGCCGTTGGTATCCGGTGATTGCGAAGGAAACAACGCACTGGGCGATTGTCCGCTCAATGTCGAAAACTTTAGGCCCGGATTTACGCCTGGCCATCGTCGCCAGCGATCCACTCACTTCCGCGAAACTGCGTTTACGGCTTAACGCCGGCAGTCAGTGGGTCAGCCATCTGCTGCAGGATCTGGCCTGCGCCTGCCTGAGTGACGAGACTTATCAACACACGCTGGCGCAAACTCAGCAGTTTTACGCCGCCCAGCAGCAAAAGCTGACAGCGGCTCTGCGGCTTCATGGCATTACGCTGCCCGACTGCGACGGTCTTAATCTGTGGCTGCCGCTAGAAGATAACAGCCAGGCGATCGCTTTTGCGCTGGCAAAGTCCGGCTGGCTGGTACGTGAAGGCGAAGTGTTTGGCGTCAATACGCCTGCGCATGGCCTGCGCATTACGCTGTCAACATTAGCAGACAGCGGCATTGATAAGCTAGCGACTGATATCCATCAGGCGCTAAAGCGCTAACAGGAGAGAAAAAGTGCGAGTTCATTTTGTTATTCATGAGTCTTTCGAATCTGCTGGCGCGTACCTGCCGTGGGCCGAATCACGCGGCTATACCATCAGTTGGTCGCGCGTTTACGCCGGAGAAACTGTTCCTGCTAATGCCGATGGCTTCGATATGCTGGTGGTATTTGGTGGGCCGCAGTCACCCCGCACCACGCTCGCAGAGTGCCCATACTTTGACTCTCAGGCAGAGCAACATCTGATAAACCAGGCGATTGCGGCACGAAAAATCGTGGTGGGGATCTGTTTGGGGTCGCAGTTAATCGGCGAAGCACTGGGCGCGAAGGTGTGCCAAAGCCCGGAAAAAGAGATTGGTCACTATCCGATCGCCCTGACCGAGGCAGGCCAACAGCATCCGTTGTTCAGCCATTTCGGCTCACCGCTCAACGTGGGTCACTGGCACAATGACATGCCGGGATTGACCGACCAGGCGACAATTCTTGCCACAAGCGAGGGATGTCCGCGACAAATCGTACAATACGGTAATTTCGTCTATGGTTTTCAGTGCCATATGGAGTTTACCGCCGAAGCGGTCGAAGGATTAATTCAGCACTCTGCGCAAGAACTGGCCGAAGCGAAAGGGAAACGCTTTATTCGCGCTGTTGAAGAGATGCGCACCTGGGATTACCAGCAGATGAATGAGACGCTGTGGCAATTCCTTGATAAGTTGGTAGAAAAACGTAACGATTGAACAGTGCGGGCCGGAGAAGACGCTTTGCGTCGTCATCCGGCGATCCTGCCTTACGGTTGCCTGCTAGCGCTACGCTTATCAGGCCGACAAATTAAATACCTAATCCCTGGCTGAAATGCTCTTCGCCAAAGACCCCGGTGGAAAGGTAGCGATCGCCGCGATCGCAGATAATCGCCACCACCACCGCCCCCGGTGTCGCGCGCGCCACGCGTAACGCGCCCGCAACCGCGCCGCCAGAACTCACTCCGCAAAAAATCCCTTCGCGAACGGCCAGTTCACGCATGGTGTTTTCCGCATCGTTCTGATGAATATCCAGCACCTCATCCACCAGCGAGGCGTTGAAAATGCCCGGCATATATTCCGCTGGCCAGCGACGAATGCCCGGAATACTACTGCCTTCTTCCGGCTGCAGGCCAACGATGGTGACGGGTTTGTCCTGTTCACGCAGAAAACGCGATACGCCGGTAATGGTGCCAGTCGTCCCCATGCTGGAGACGAAATGGGTAATACGGCCTGACGTCTGCTGCCAGATTTCGGGTCCGGTAGTCGTGTAGTGCGCATACGGGTTATCAGGATTATTAAACTGATCGAGAAGTTTACCTTCTCCGCGCTGCGCCATCTCAAGGGCTAAATCACGCGCCCCTTCCATCCCCTGCTCTTTGGTCACCAGAACCAGTTCAGCCCCGTAAGCACGCATCGCCGCACGTCGCTCCTGGCTCATGTTGTCTGGCATCAGGAGCTTCATGCGGTAGCCTTTCAGCGCGGCAATCATCGCCAACGCTATACCCGTATTACCGCTGGTGGCCTCAATCAGCACGTCGCCTGGCTGAATTTCCCCGCGCTTTTCCGCTTCAACGATCATCGACAACGCCGCGCGGTCTTTCACCGAACCTGCGGGATTATTGCCTTCCAGCTTGACCCAAATTTCACTGCCGTTATCCGCCGTCAGACGTTGTAATTTCACCAGAGGCGTATTGCCAATTGTTTGTTCTAATGTGTTCACGTTTTCAGCTCAATAAAATGCCGGGTGGCGCTGCGCTTACCCGGCTTACAGGTCATGCACCACCCGTTAAGCCCGGTAAGCGCAGCGCCACCGGATGATAACTATACGAATTAACCTATCAGGCACTTTGCGCCAGGGCAAGTTCCTCTTCACGCGTTTCAATACGCTGGTCGCCATTATACAAACGCGCATTTTGCAGCCCAACAAACAGACGTTCGCCGCGGTTCGGGGAATCATCGCCCTGCATAATCACCGTCAGCGGTTCGTTATACCACCCCAAGGGTTGCACAACTAATTGGGTGTAGTGTCCTTTCGGACTGGCTTCCAGCACCTGTACCGGCAACGGCGAATCCAGACTGGTACGGCGGCTGACATCCACTTCCCACGGACGCAGGAACAGATCCACCGGGCCCTGATAGCCAGGCGTATAGCCCAACGGCCAGCGATGTGCGCCCACGTGGAATTGTCCACCGCGAATCGTCCCTTGCAGGCGGTTAACTTCACCCATAAATTCCAGGACAAAACGGGTAGCCGGTTCGCGCCATACCTGATCGGGCGCATCGGCCTGCTCGATATGACCCTGGCTCATCACCACCACGCGGTCTGCGACTTCCGTCGCTTCTTCCTGATCGTGGGTAACAAACACGCTGGTGAACTTCAGCTCTTCATGCAACTGACGTAGCCAGCGACGCAGTTCTTTACGCACCTGAGCATCGAGCGCGCCAAACGGCTCGTCGAGCAACAAGATCTGCGGCTCTACCGCCAGCGCACGCGCCAACGCCACGCGCTGCTTTTGCCCCCCGGAAAGCTGTGCCGGGAAACGGTCCGCCAGATGAGCCAGTTGAACCATCTCCAGCAGTTTGGTCACTTTTGCTTTGATCGTTGCCGCATTCGGGCGCTCCCGCCGTGGCAGAACAGTCAGACCAAAAGCGATATTGTCGAAAACAGTCATATGACGAAACAGCGCATAGTGCTGAAACACGAACCCCACCTTACGGTCGCGGGCGTGCAAACGACTGACGTCAGTGCCGTGGAAACGGATATGCCCGCTGGACTGATGCTCCAGCCCGGCGATGATGCGCAGCAGCGTGGTTTTGCCCGATCCAGAAGGCCCCAACAGGGCGACCATCTGACCTGAAGGAATATCCAGCGAGATATCGTTCAGCACCTGGGTGCGACCAAAAGACTTCTTAATATTGGCAATCTCAATGCTCATGATTTTCCTCCTGCTGCGCGCGTTTCTCCTGGTTTTCCAGGCGCCATTGCAACATGCTCTTCAAAAACAGGGTAATAATCGCCATCAGCGTTAATAGCGCCGCGGCGGTAAAGGAGCCGACTGTGTTGTAGTCCTGCTCCAGTAATTCAATCTGTAACGGCAAAGACAAGGTTTCACCGCGAATCGAGCCAGAAACCACCGATACCGCGCCGAACTCGCCAATCGCACGGGCGTTGGTCAGCACCACGCCGTACAGCAATGCCCAACGGATATTCGGCAGCGTAACGCGACGGAACATTTGCCAGCCGGAGGCGCCAAGCAGAACCGCCGCCTCATCTTCATGGCTGCCCTGGCTTAACATCACCGGCACCAGTTCGCGCACCACAAACGGACAGGTCACGAACACCGTCACCAGCACCATTCCCGGCCAGGCAAACATAATTTGCAGGTTGTGTTCATCCAGCCATCCGCCAAGCGGGCCGTTAGAGCCGTAAAACAGCAGATAGACCAGGCCAGCGACCACTGGTGAAACGGCAAATGGAATATCCAGTAACGTGAGCAACAACTGGCGTCCAGGGAAGTTAAAGCGGGTCACCAGCCAGGCCAGTAACACGCCAAACACCAGGTTCACCGGCACCGCAATCAGCGCAATCAGCACCGTCAGCCAGATGGCGTGCAGCATGTCCGGATCAGCCAGGTTGTGTAATACCGGCATCAACCCCTTGCTGAACGCCTGCACGAAGATGTAAACCATCGGCACCAGCAAAATAAAGGCGGATACCAGCATGCCCGTGCCGATCAGAAACCATTTCCCCCAGTTGATGCGGGGTGCGCCATAACGTTTCAATTGGGTAATGTCTGCCATCAGTGACCTACCACGCGTCGACCAAAGCGACTTTGCAGGGTGTTAATTGAAAACAGCAGCAGCAACGAAGCCCCGAGGATCACAGATGCAATCGCGCTGGCGGCCGGGTAGTCAAACTCCTGCAAACGAACAAAAATCATCAGCGAGGTCACTTCCGTTTTCCATGCGATGTTTCCGGCGATAAAGATAACCGCGCCAAACTCACCGAGGCTGCGGGTAAACGAGAGCGCAACGCCCGCGACTAGCGCGGGAGACAGCTCCGGCAGTACCACTTTACGAAAGCTCTGCCAGCGCGTAGCGCCGAGCGTTTCCGCCGCTTCTTCATACTCCGGACCTAACTCTTCCAGCACCGGCTGCACGGTACGCACCACGAATGGAATGCTGGTAAAAGCCATCGCCACCGCAATGCCAAGCCAGGTGTAGGTCACTTTAATATCCAGCTTCGCCAGCCACTCGCCGTAGAAACCGTTGACCGAAAACAGCGATGCCAGCGTCAGACCTGCTACCGCCGTAGGCAGCGCAAACGGCAGATCCATCAGCGCATCCAGCAGCGTACGGCCCGGAAAGCGATAGCGGGTTAAGATCCACGCCATCAGCAAACCAAACACGCCGTTAAAAATCGACGCCACAAACGCCGACAGCAGCGTCACTTTATAAGCCGCCACCACCTGCGGGTTGGTAATCACATCCCAGTATTGCGCCCAGCTCATTTGCGCCAATTGCATCACCAGCGCGCTAAGCGGCAGCAGCAAAATCAGGCAGACAAACAGTAAGCTGGTGCCCAAGCTCAAGGTGAAGCCGGGCAGTACGCGTCGGGAAGAAACAGCAAACATTTACTTACGCCCCGCCGCCAACAGTTTGTCCAACTCACCGCCGCTGACAAAGTGCGTTTTCATTACCTCAGGCCACGAGCCAAACCTGTCTTCCACGCGGAAAAGTTCGGTCTGCGGGAATTTATCCTGCAGTTTGTCCATCACCTGCGGGTTATTCACGCGGTAGTAGAAATCGGTAATGATGGTTTGCGCCTGCGGGCTATACAGCCAGTTCAGGTAAGCTTTTGCCGCTTTTTCAGTACCGTTAGCCTGCACATTTTTATCTACCCAGGCCACCGGGAACTCCGCCAGAATGTTGACCTTCGGCACCACCACTTCGAAGCCCTGGTCTTCATACTGTTTACGGATGTTGTTCACTTCTGATTCAAAGGTGATCAGCACATCGCCCAGGCCGCGTTCCACGAATGTGGTGGTTGCCCCGCGACCGCCGGTATCAAACACTTCCACGTTTTTCAGAAACTGGGTCATGAACTGTTCAGTTTTGGCTTTATCCCCACCATCCGCTTTATCTGCCGCGCCCCACGCAGCCAGATAGGTATAACGCGCGTTACCGGAGGTTTTCGGATTCGGGAAAATCAGTTTCACGTCCGGGCGAACCAGGTCGTTCCATTCGTGGATATTCTTCGGATTACCCTTACGCACCAAAAACGCCATGGTGGAATAGAATGGCGAACTGTTATTCGGCAGACGGCTTTGCCAGTCGGCCGGGATCAGCTTGCCTTTGTCATGCAGGATCTGCACATCGGTCACCTGGTTATAGGTCACCACATCGGCTTTCAGCCCCTGCAGAATCGCCAGCGCCTGTTTTGATGACCCGGCATGAGATTGTTTAATCGTCAGTTTGTCACCGCCGTTATCCTTCGCCCATTGCTGTTCAAACGGCGGGTTAAGGGCGGCAAACAGCTCGCGAGAGACATCGTATGAACTGTTCAGCAGCTCCGTTGCCTGCGCCTGACCCACCAGCAGCAGCATTGCTGCCAGCGTCAGGGTTCTTTTTTTCAGTAAGTTAACGGCCATTGCGCACCCTTATAAATTTAATGACTTTCTTATGGTCATCATATTTATAACCAGTGCTAAAGGAGTAACGGTTTTATATACCGTTTGATGATTTGAAAGTTGAAAAGAGAATAAGGGTACCTCCTCCCCAGCGCACGGGGAGGAGACCGGCATCAATCAGACGCCGACGCTAACGCTTTCAGGCAGGGTGCTGCCACCATCAATCACGTTTTGCGTGCCAGTCAAGTAACTGGACTCATCCGACGCCAGGAATGCCGCCAGTTCACCAACCTCAAGTGGGCAGGCCAAGCGGCGCATCGGGATCGCTTTTGCCATTTCGACTAATACGGATTCAGGATCCTCCGGATTAGACTGACGAGCGATATTTTCCGCCATCGGCGTACGAACGTAGCCCGGGCAAATGGCATTAACGCGAATGCCGGACTGCGCGTATTCCACCGCCAGAGATTTGGTCAAACCGATGATTGCGGCTTTCGACAGCGCGTAGGCCGTTTCGCCCGGATCGGCAACCATATCGCCGGTCACAGAGGACATCATCACGATGCGCCCGTCTTTGCGCGCAATCATCTCCGGCAGAACGGCTTTCGTCACGTTCCAGACGCCTTTAATGTTGATATCAATGTGGAAATCGCGATCTTCATCGCTCATATCAAGGAAGTTGCCGAGGCGACATACGCCCGCATTGTTGACCAGAATATCGATTTTGCCTTCAATCTTCTTCGCGCGTTTTACCGCTTCCGTGACCGACGCAAAATCTCTGACGTCAGCGTGAACGGCGGTGCAACGGTGCCCGCGCCCAGCCAACTCATCCGCCAGTTTTTCAATCTCATCGGAGATATCCAGCAGGATTAGGTTCGCGCCATGGCGGGCAAATGTTCTGGCGATCCCTTCGCCAATACCCTGAGATGCGCCCGTAATCAATGCTGTTTTGCCCGTGAGTTTTCCCATTTCAATATTCTCCTTTTGAATATGAAGCATTCGCTTCATTCACGCAGAAGATACAGCAATAACAAATAAGTGCTGAGGAATAGCTCACTAAATCAGGTTAATCTCAGGTAAAAAAAATCCCCGGCATTGCGGGGACCCAATAGTAAACATGCTCTGACCAGGTTAACAGAAGACTTACAGCCGTTTTTCCAGCAAATGTGCTCTCATCAACTCCGATGCCATCTGCGCATCCCCTTTTTTAATATGAAGCAGTATTTCCCTCTGTTTTGCCGCCGTATCAAGAAAATACTGACGATCGTTCGCAGGTAACGACTCCCTTGTTTTCTCAAAATAAGTAATGAGGACATCAGAGAAAACCTGCAGCACCCGGTTGCCACTCGCCTGTAGCAAGAGCAAATGAAAATCTCTATCGTGACGATCGGCCACCTGGGGGTTATCCGCATTCTCTTCAATAAGCCTTAGCTCATTTTCAAGTTTGGAGAGCATCGCCGGAAAAATTCTACGCGTTGCCAGAGGGATAATCGCGCACTCAATCAGGATCCTTGCCTCTGTAAATTCTGTGATATCAAACCCAGACAAATCAAACTGCATTAACAACTGGTGATTTATGTTGTGCTGTTCCAAATTCTTCAAGACGCTGCCACGACGAGGAGATCGTTCCAACATTCCCATCTGTACCAGTGTGCTGAGCGCCTGACGAACTTTATATCTTGATGTATTAAAACGAACGGCAAGCTCAGTTTCAGTTTCAATGCGACCATCAGCATTGCGGTTAGCATCATCAAGCAGATAATTTTTAATACTTTCAAACAGTTCGTTTTTGTTATCCATAAACACTCTCGGATTAAAGTGCTGCAAAACTGATGAGTATAAATAATCTAATAAGTTAGATTGCTTAATATACTGTTATGGTAAGATTATAGCCCCTATTATTCAAATTATACCAAGCCATTTGTTAATAAAAAGGAATTAATTATGGTGTTATTCGTAACTCAGTTTGCGATAGTACTTATATGTATCGGTATAGGTGGGCGTTTTGGTGGGATTGGCCTGGGGGCTGCTGGCGGGTTAGGACTCGCTATCCTGACTTTTGGTTTTGGACTCCCTCCCGACTCACCTCCTTTCACTGTTATTTCTATTATCCTTGCGGTTATCACTTGCATCACAATCCTCCAGGCGGCTGGCGGGCTTGATTTATTCGTTACGATGGCAGAACGGATCCTCAGAAAGTGGCCGGGCGCGATCACTTTCCTCGGCCCCGCAGTCGCTTACCTTTTTACTGCTATCTGCGGAACAGGATATGTTGCCTTTTCGGTTTATCCAGTCATTGCTGAAATTGCAGCAGATGCCAGGGTACGGCCAGAGAGGGCCATGTCGATGTCAGTAATCGCTGCCAATTTTGGGCTTATTGCCAGCCCGGTCAGTGCGGTCGTTACAGGGACAATTGCTGTCCTTGCTGGATTACATGTCTCTGCTTTAGATATCTTGTTAGTCACCGTTCCCGGAACGTTCCTTGGCTGCGTTGTCGGCTGCCTGTTCGTCTTTAAAAGAGGTCATGAGCTTAAAAATGATCCGGAATTCCAACGCAGGGTTGCTGAAGGTGAGTTTGAATCAGTAAAAGCTGAAGAGCGAACAGCCAATATAGTGACAAAAGAGGCGAAGAGAGGATTGCTGATTTTCCTTACCGGTATCATTCTGGTCGTTCTTATGGGTTCAATTCCTGAATTACGTCCTGAGTGGAATAACGGTACCGGAATGGAGCGTATGAGTATCCCTACCACGCTGCAAATAGTTATGCTGACAACAGCATGTATTATTATGATGGTATGTCGAATTTCTCCGTCAAAACTCGATTCAGGTTCTGTCTTTAAAGCAGGTCTTGTGGGTGTTGTCGCCATATTTGGTCTGTCATGGATGATGAACTCCTTTTTTGAGGCATGGCACGAATTATTTAACACGGCTTTCCACGGTTTCCAGAATCCAGTCTTGTTCGGCATTATTGTTTTTGGTCTTTCAGCCGTAATTTATAGCCCCGCAGCGACTGCTGTAGCGCTACTCCCCGCTGGCGTGTTAATGGGATATCCGGCAGAAACCCTGGTCGCCCTGCTCCCGCTGACTTGTGGATCATTCATTATTCCAGGGGGGGCACAGATTGGCTGTGTGGCGTTTGATCGTACCGGGACAACTAGAATTGGCAAGTATGTGGTTAATCACAGCTACATGCTACCTGGTCTTGTCACCGTTGTAGCATCAACTCTTTTTTGCTTCCTTTTTTCCAAAATGCTGATGTAGTGAGAGAGCAATTTAATTGTGGTAAACCTTTTCTTCATGGCATCCTCCCTGAATGAATTCAGAGAGGATGCCTGGTACTCACTTCTGAATAGCACCACTGCAATTTTCCATAGAATGTACTTTACAGAACAACCTGAGCAATGAGATAAGCAAAAATTACCTGAGAGATAACCATCACAAAGCCCGGACGAATATAGCTATGGTTGACAACAAAGCGTCCAATCTTTGTGGTACCTGTTCGATCAAATGCAACACAGCCGATTTGATTTGCTCCAGGTATAATAAAGTCACCACAGGTACAAGCAAAAATAGCGATAAGAAACGGGGCTGGAATACCTAAGGTAACACCGAGTGGCATGATGGCGGCTACCGTCGCCGCCGGGCTCATAATGACCAGCGAGAACAAGAATACAACCACACCAAATAGCATTGGTGCATCATTGACAATACCACCAAAAACCTTAATCAGTTCTGGCTGATAGGCATCAAAAAACGTCGCCGTCATCCATGAAACACCGAGTATTGCTACCACTCCCATCAAACCTGCACGGAAGACTGAGCCGCTATTCAAGGTACTACTTGGTACTTTACTGACAATCATAATAAACAACGCGGCTGTCAACATGACCATCTGAATAACCATTGGGGTTGACAGTCTTTTTCCATCCCAGGAAGGGAGTAACTCAGTAAAAGAACCTAAAATAAGTACCAGTACCACACCAATCGCAAAGATAACGACACCTTTTTTAGCGCCAGCTGAAGCAACAAATTCTTTTTTCTGCTCAGTATGCATGAACTCATATTCGCCAGCAGCAACTCTCCTCTGGAATTCCGGATCATCCTCCAGCTCTTTTCCGCGTTTATAAACAGAAAAGCTGGTAACAATAGCTGCCATAAAGAATGATGGGAGAGCAATCGTCAGTATTTGCCCAAGGCTAATCCCGGCATATTCATGCAGAATAGCCAGCATCCCCGCGGTTGCCGCACTCATCGGACTGGCAGCAACCGCGACACTGGCCGCAATAACCGTTGCGGACAACGCTCGCTCCGGACGGACCTTTGCTTCAGCAGCTACTTCAGCGACAACCGGATACAAAGAGAAAGCAACGTAAGTAGTCCCACAGAATAACGTAAATATGGAAGTTAATATGGGGGCAACAAAAGTAATTGCCTGTGGTTTTTTACGGAGTAATTTTTCAGCCACGCGCACAAGATAATCAAGCCCACCAGCGGCCTGTAATACGCTGACAGCGCCAATCACACAAATAATAATTAGCATTGCAGTAATAGATGGTGCGGAGGGTTTTAGTCCAAAACCCAGAACTAATATTGCAACACCAAGTCCTCCACCAGCACCCAGCCCCATTCCGCCATAACGCCCGCCTATACCAATACAGGCGAGTACAATAAATAATTGTATAAAAAATAAAGCATCCATTTTTCACCTCAAAGCGTCTCCCGGATATTGCATCCGGGAGATATTAATTACTATGCTCGGGATTAGTTTAAATATGATTTAGCAATTTCGATCTGTTTTTTAACAGCATCAGTCCCTGTGCCACCATAAGACATTCTTGATTTAATACATGCTTCGAGAGATATACTCTCATAAATATCATTTTCGATTTTATCATCAAATGTGTGGAATTCATCCAGAGTAAGCTCTTCCAACATTTTTCTATGTTTTATACAGTAATTAACAGCACTGCCAACAATATGGTGAGCTTCTCTAAAAGGAATGCCTTTACGAACCAGGTAGTCAGCCATATCGGTTGCGTTTGAAAATCCTCTTGCCGCTGCGCTACGAGTATTATCTGAAAGAATAACCATTTTTTCGAGCATCGGCGCCATAATTTTCAGACTGGTCTGTAAGGTATCCATAGAGTCATAGACCTGCTCTTTATCCTCACTCATATCAGTATTATAGGCCAGAGGGATACCTTTCATAATGGTCAACATCGCCATTAGATTTCCGTACATACGCCCCCCTTTACCGCGCATTTTTTCAGCCACGTCGGGGTTTTTCTTCTGTGGCATGATGCTGGAACCGGTACAGAAATCATCTGAAAGCTCAATAAATTTAAAATCCTGACTTGAGAATAAAACCAGTTCTTCTGACAAACGGGTAAGATGCATAAAGCACATAGCAGCGGCGGCAGTGAATTCAACCATATGGTCACGATCGCTGACAGAATCAATACTGTTTTCAGTCGGTTTGTCAAAGCCAAGCTCTTTAGCCGTGAAATCACGATCAATGGGGAAAGTAGTACCGGCAAGGGCTGCTGAACCTAAAGGGCATTCCCCCATGCGTTGATAAAGGTCTGCAAAACGAGTCCAGTCACGGCGTAACATCCAATAATATGCCATTATCCAGTGCGACAGAAGAATAGGCTGACCGGTCTGTAAATGAGTATAGCCAGGCATGATCGCATTAATGTTATTTTCAGCCTTGCTGATAATAACTTTTTGTAGATGAACGATATCCTGCTGAATTTCACGAATAGTCGATCTCATGTGCATTTTCGAATCGACAGTCGTCTGGTCATTACGACTGCGGCCGGTATGTAGCTTCCCGCCTACAGGACCAATTATTTCTGTCATACGTCTTTCTATCGCCATATGAATATCTTCATCAACGGTATCAAAAACGAATTGCCCTTCCTCAATCTCTTTATTAACCTGCCTTAACCCGCCAATAATCGCATTCGCTTCATCCTGCGTGATAATCCCCTGACGGCCCAGCATAGTGGCGTGAGCAATACTCCCCTGAATATCAAAAGGGCAGAGACGTTGTTCCAGCATAATTGTCGCATTATAAGATTCGACCAGTTTATTTGTAGGCATATCAAAACGCCCACCCCATAATTTTGTAGACATAAAACCTCCAATGACCCTTTGTTGCAAAATGGTTAAATATAAATTCCGTTATTTTTCGGTCATTTTCAGATTACAAGACAGTCATTTTAATTGTCAACAAATGAAGGCATTAAATCAATTTATATCGAAATTAATTACACTTATTATTTGTTTTATTTTCATAAATTGCATTAAAAAATCCGATCTTCATCACATTTAAATTGTGATTTAATTCAGATATATTCAGAATTTTTAAAGTAATAAATTGGTATTAATAGTTTATTGATTCTAAATAATTCCATTTAATACCGTTGTCATAACCGAGAAACTGGCAGGTAAATAATAATGAACGTGGGAGGTGATTTTTCAGGATGAGCGTCAACGCGAGTGCATTATCAGCATAGCGGACGTTGGGTGATTCGGGGGAGAGCTATATTGTGCCAGATGGCGGCATCAGCGCCATCTGGCATCAAAAAATTACAGGGCCAGCAAACGATCCAGCGATGGCGCGAAATAATAGCCGCCGGTCACCGGTTTAGTGAAGCGCAGCATCGCGTCGCGCTTGCCGTCAGTGTCGCCAAACATGCTCAGCAGTTGCTGCTCGATGTTGTGCAAACGGGCGCAATAGGCACAGAAATAGAGGCCGTGCGTACCGCTGGCGGTACCGTATGGCAGGCTCTGGCGCACAATTTTCAGTCCTTTACCGTCTTCTTTGAGATCGACGCGGCTCAGGTGAGAGGTAACCGGACGGTCATCACCGTCGATCTCTTCGTTGGCTTCCTTGGTACGCCCAATCATCATTTCCTGGTCATGAATGCTCATGCGGTTAAGCTGCTTCAGGTTATGTTCCCAACGCTGCACAAACACATAGCTACCGCCAGCATCCACGCCATCTTTAATAACCGCGACTTCACGGCGCGTTTCAACGCCTGCCGGGTTTTCCGTTCCGTCAACAAAGCCGCTGAGATCGCGCTCTTCAACCCAACGGAAACCGTGGATCTCTTCTTTGACTTCAATACAGTCGCCAAAGGCTTCCATTGCCGCCTGTGCAACGGAGAAATTCACGTCATGACGCAAAGAGAGAATATGAATCAGCACATCATACTGGGTGGCTGGCGCAAGACCTTTACCGTAAGGGATAAAGTCTTTTAACTCTTCTGCGCCAACGCCGCCGCTCAGTGTACGCCAGGTGTTGTTGCCAAAAGCAACAACCGCGCCCAGATGCGCATCCGGGAACTTCGCTTCAAAGGTCGCCAGCTTATCGGCGAAGGTTTTGCTGGCCCCACGCAGGGCCTCAACGTCGCCTTTAACATTGGCTTCAATCCAAATCGCCGCACGGCAATGTTCTGGCAAAATGCCACTCTGAACCTGAGACATTGTTCCTCCTGAAAAAAAAGATGCCACGACATCGTGGCATTGATGGGCGCTATTCTACCTGTTTTTTTAACAAGCCGATTTGTTCAGACGCAAATTAACGCCGCCAGATAATTTTGCTTACTTTCCATGCTTTCAACGTATCGTCAGACGGCATTAAGCCCTCAGGCCCGCTCCACTCACCGGAAAAGACGTAGCTAATATGTTGACTTCCTTCAGCTTTGCATTCAACGCCCGCGCTGTCATCGCCAGTCGCCTTCTGACAATTACCAAAGGCTTTAGTGTAAAGGTCGCTAAACGGTGTACCGATTTCGACACCCGCAGAAGAGGGAATATCGCTGTCGACTACATCAATACGGCTAATCGTTCCCTGATTGCCATTGATGACCATCGCCAGCTTGTCATCTTTCATCGCTTCATAAAAGCGCACCACATTACCGTTATCGGTCTTCATCCCGCTACGCAGGCGGTAATCACCGTCCAGCGCATCAGCAATGGTTTTTTCATCCAGCGGCGTAGCGCCAGTCAACGCTCCGACGCCCTGCTCAGTGACCTGCGTTGAAGAACCAAACCAGTTCCACGGATTGGCGGCAGACCAGTTCACCGATGACAACGTTGAACACCCGGTCAATAGCAGCGGCATCGCGCATAAAGTCAAACGCAGTGATTTCATTTCACTTCCTTCCTTATTTATCAACGTTGCTTGGAGTCCGGTTTCGCCAAAAAGTGCCGTTATTCTTTCTCGAGGGAAAAACAGGCGCGCAGACGTTGATTAGTTAACAGCCAGATCAGCGCAACGACATCCGCCACCAGCAGCGCCAGCCCGACGCCGTTGACCGGATCGCCTGCCAGCCACATCACCGGCTGCCAACACAGTAGCACCAGTTGAGCGAGGATCAGTAATCCTCGCAGCCAGCGCCATACCACCGGAAACGCAAAGCGTCGCCCGCTGAGTAAAAATGCTAATACCGCGGGAACGCCGGGAAGCAAACCCAGCCAGAAAGCGTCGTGATCGGGATAAAACAGATTCAGCAGCGTGTTGCCTTGCTCACGGGAAGAACCGGCAATCACAAACAGAACCCAGGTGCGCGCCTGCAGCAGCAGCACGCACCAGAAGAGAAAAGGCAGGCGCAGACGCCCATGAGCGTCATAGTCGGCCGGATGAAACTCAGTACTCTTCATCTTCGATCAAACGCTTGCCCAGATTGAGTACATCCGCATGTTCATAACCCAGACGTTCATACATACCCTGTACGACGTCATTATCGTCACGCACCATGATTTGAATCTTCGGACAACCACGGGCAATGAGCTTTTTCTCCAGCCGGTTGAGCAGCGCATTGGCAATGCCGCGACCGCGAAACTCAGGATGTACGCCCAGGTAATAGGCCGAGCCGCGATGCCCGTCATATCCGCCCATCACCGTACCGACCACCTCGCCATTCACTTCAGCGACCAGGAACAAGCTGACGTCATGATTGACTTTACGCTCAATGTCCATTTCAGGATCGTTCCATGGACGCAGCAAATCACAGCGCTCCCAGAGGGTGATCACCTCTTCGAAATCTTCCTGGCGAAAAACGCGTATTTCCATGGTATTGGGTACCTTTTCAGGACGTTAAAAAGCGATTATGGCGCGAACGGCTGATTTAGCCAATATCTGACGCGAAGCGGCGGAAAAAATGGCATAATACGGAATTGTCACGTATTGAAATGAAAAGTAAAACAATTCTTATCCCGATCCGTCGCAACGGACAACGCGATACGATATAACGTTTAGAACCTTTTTTTACAACTCAGGCCGTATGAGCACTTTTAAACCACTAAAAACACTCACATCGCGCCGCCAGGTGTTGAAAGCCGGGCTGGCCGCCCTAACGCTGTCAGGCATGTCGCAAGCCATCGCTAAAGAAGAAGCGCTTAAGACCAGCAATGGACACAGCAAACCGAAAGCGAAAAAAGCCGGCGCTAAGCGCGTTGTTGTCCTTGATCCGGGTCACGGAGGGATTGATACCGGCGCAATTGGTCGCAATGGGTCGAAGGAAAAGCACGTGGTACTGGCGATTGCCAAAAACGTGCGCTCGATTCTACGCAACCAGGGGATTGATGCGCGCCTAACGCGCTCCGGCGATACATTTATTCCGCTTTACGATCGCGTCGAGATCGCACATAAGCATGGCGCGGACCTGTTCATGTCGATCCACGCCGATGGTTTTACCAATCCGAGCGCTGCAGGTGCGTCGGTCTTTGCGTTGTCCAATCGCGGTGCCAGTAGCGCCATGGCGAAGTATCTGTCCGATCGTGAAAACCGGGCCGATGAAGTGGCCGGGAAGAAGACCACCGATAAAGACCATTTGCTGCAGCAGGTGCTGTTCGATCTGGTGCAAACGGATACCATTAAAAACAGCCTGACGTTAGGCTCGCATATTCTCAAGAAGATCAAGCCGGTACACCGTCTTCACAGCCGCAGCACGGAACAAGCCGCCTTCGTGGTGCTAAAATCACCATCAATTCCGTCGGTACTGGTCGAAACCTCGTTCATAACCAACCCGGAAGAAGAACGTCTGCTGGGTACGGCGGCATTTCGCCAGAAAATCGCCACCGCTATCGCCAATGGCATCATCAGCTATTTCCACTGGTTTGATAACCAGAAAGCACACTCGAAGAAACGTTAACCATGAAGCCCGATGCACAGCACGTAAAACAGTTCCTGCTCAGCCTGCAAGATGATATTTGCCAGCAGTTATCCGCCGTAGACGGCGCCGAGTTTGTTGAGGATAACTGGCAACGTGAAGCAGGCGGCGGCGGGCGCAGCCGGGTGCTGCGTAACGGCGGTATTTTCGAGCAAGCGGGCGTCAACTTCTCCCACGTTCACGGCGAGGCAATGCCGGCCTCGGCTACCGCCCATCGCCCCGAGCTTGCGGGACGCAGCTTTGAGGCCATGGGCGTCTCGCTGGTGGTACATCCGCAGAATCCCTACATTCCGACCAGTCACGCCAACGTGCGATTTTTTATCGCGGAAAAACCGGGCACTGACCCGGTCTGGTGGTTTGGCGGCGGCTTTGACTTAACGCCCTACTACGGCTTTGATGAGGATGCGGTTCACTGGCACCGCACGGCGCGAGATCTGTGCCAGCCGTTCGGCGAAGACGTTTATTCCCGTTACAAGAAATGGTGCGATGACTACTTCTTCCTCAAGCATCGCAACGAACAGCGCGGCATTGGCGGACTGTTTTTCGATGATTTGAATACGCCGGATTTCGACCACGGCTTCGCCTTTATGCAGGCGGTAGGTCAAGGCTATACCGAAGCGTATCTGCCCATCGTTGAGCGCCGCAAAGCAATGAGCTGGGGCGAACGTGAACGCAATTTTCAGCTTTACCGTCGCGGACGCTATGTGGAATTTAACCTGGTGTGGGATCGCGGCACATTATTCGGTCTGCAGACCGGCGGCCGTACGGAATCGATTCTGATGTCGATGCCGCCGCTGGTGCGCTGGGAGTATGACTGGCAGCCGGAAGCGAACAGCCCGGAAGCCGCCCTTAGCGAGTTTATTCAGGTTCGCGACTGGGTGTAACCCCAGACAATACCAGCCCCCAGGCCGGATAAAACGCATTTGCGTCGCATCCGGCACATTCATCGCATCATGCCCACTGGCGCATGCGCTGATGCAGCGTCAATGAAGGTTTTTCCGCAAACAGCTGCTGGTAGTCGGTGGCAAACTGCCCTAAATGCCAGAACCCCCACTGCATGGCGGCGTCTTTCACCGTCGTACTCTGCGACCACGGGCTTATCAGCTCGCGACGTACGGCGTTCAGGCGAATGCGTTTTAACCAGGCATTCGGACCAATACCAAGGATCGCGTGAAAGGCGTTTTGCAACGTCCGACGGCTGACGTGCAGTTGATTACACAGATCGAGCACGGTCAGCGGTTCTGACATATTTTCCAGCACATATTCCCGCGCACGCGACAGCAGGCGACGATAGCTCTGATGGCTGATGCTCTCAGCCGTGATAATCGGCTGCGCCTCTTCCAACATAGTGCCCATCGCCAGCAGCAGGTTATCGCCCAGCACTTTGCGTACCGCAGGTTGATGGAGGTTTTCCGGATTTTCGCTAAACGTCGCCAGCGCCTGCTGCACAAAGCCCCATAACGCGGCTTTGTGTTGTTCTTTAACTTCCAGCGCCGACTGGTTGCGCAGCATATGCAGCACTCTTTCCGGGTTATGCAGGAAGTTGGCCTGACGGGCAATCGCCTCTTCCGAAATGACGACGCCCAGAATGGTGTAATCATCCGGCGTACTCAGTTCAAACTCTGTCCCGCCAGGGCGGGTGGCAATTTCAGCGCTCCCCAGACACTGGGTGCCAATAAATCCCTGTTCGCCGCGCGTGGCCGGAATACCAAACCAGAAAGAATTCGGCCAGACAAGACACGACTGACGTAACGCCAGTCCGGTGTATTCACGGAACACCTGAATATCGTCGAGCAGGATTTCCGTGAACTCGCCATGAAATTTTCCCGGATGCAACTGGTCGTAGATCTGCTGCCATGCGGTAATCGTCAGCGCATGCTCATACACATCCGTTGTTCGCCGCTGGTGAACGTTGTCCACCTCCACTTTCGGCGTAAGTTTAACGTCTTCGGGTAATGCTTCATGATAAAGATGGTGCAGGTTTGCAGTACGGTTCTTTTTCATGATCTTTTAAGCCGGAAGCTTCAACGAAGCCCCCGGCCCTCCGACAGGTTAATTTTTTAAGCGATAGCGACTACTGCGTTTACGCAACGCTCCGTCAGAAAAGAGCTGTTCCAGCGCCTTTCTGGCTTCATCAAGTGACCAGCCAAAGTGGGCAGCCACTTCCCCTGCCGTCATTCCTTGACGGACCGATGCCAACAGCGTCAGAAGTTGATCAGAGGATTCAGGCGTCAACGGGGCGTCCTGCGTTTTCTGCGTTTTTACATCTGTTTTCACTTCTGGCTTCTGTTCTGGTTTCTTCGGCTGGCGCTTAAAACCGCCGATCAGCCACTGGGTATCATCGTCCGGTCGGCCGATTTCCTTACGGCTGATAACACGGCCTGTACGCGCAGCAGCGGCGCTACCGGCATCCAGCGCTGCGCGGCACGCCGCCAGATCGCCTTCCACCACCAGCGTCAACCGGCCAGGATCGAGCACTTCGTGGCTAAGCAGGCGCACGTTCGCGGCTTTCAGCATGGCATCCGCCGCATCCACGGCAGCGACCATGCCATCCACTTCCAGTAATCCCAGTGCATTGATCATCACAACCTCTCTTACGCGCGCTGGATTGGGTTACGGGCAATATCCAGAACGGCATCGGCAAAGGCGTTACATGCAGCTTTACAAGCGGCCTGGCTACCGGTCATAAACGCAGCCGAATAGTTGGTTTCTGACGGCGGCGGAACGTAAGTCACCAGTTGTACATCGGCCGATTTCAGCGCAGCATCAATACCAAATGTCGCTTCCAGCGGCGGCGCCACCAGATACGCCATCGGATCGCCAAGCCGGCATCCTGCGGTCGCCGAGAGATACGAGCCGGTACGCGAAACCACATGCGCCAGGAAGGCGGTATCTTCTGCGTCATTCGCCCACTGAAACGCCGCGCCGCTTTCAATATTGGCTACCATCGCGTCCAGACCTGCGCGAACTTCTGCCGGGTTGGGTCCACCGAGCATAATCAGCACTTCACCCGAAGTTGGAGAGGGACTGTGCGCCGCGCCGGCATACAGCGAGCGGCCATAAACCACTTCCACCATTGCCTGTTTTGTCGCTTCGTCTGCGGCAATATACGCCACGTCATCAGAATCTGCTGTGATGAGTCCGAGGCTACGTATATGTGGCGGTAATTTAAGTTCACGGGCAAAACCGTCATTTACCGAGGCAATCACGCGCATTGCGGTGACTGAAGGTCTAATCAAATCTAATGCTGGCATGATGCCTCCTTAACGGGTCATATTGATGCCGGATGCTTTTTGCTCCAGCATGCGCTTGGCCAAATCCACAATGACCGCCGCCGCTTCAACCGGTGGCGTACCGCCCTGGTGAATGTTCGAGATACAGGTACGGTCAGCTTCAACGGTCGTCGCCACACGCGGCGAATAGACGGCGTAGCAAGAAAGGCTTTCCGACTGGCCCAGGCCCGGACGTTCCCCAACCAGCAGGATCACCGCTTTCGCGCCCAGCAGTTCGCCGATCTGATCTTCGATTTTCACGCGACCATAGCGAACAAAGAACGGCGTCCCAACCTTCAATCCGGCCTGTTTTAAGCCAGACAACAGCGGCGGCAGGATCTCTTCGTAGTTAGCGGTGATAGCGTCCGTAGACAGGCCATCAGAGATAATCACCTGCACATCCGGGTTCATTACACACTGTGATTTCAGCGCTTCAATGGCTTCCGCACTCAGACGACGCCCCAGATCCGGACGCGTCAGATACAGGTTTTTGTCACTGATTTCCGAGCGCACTTCTAGCAGCCCCTGGGCTTTTACCCACTCTTCCGGCACTTCTTTCAATACCGTATCTTTCGAACGCGAGTGGTCGGCCAGGAAGCGCAGCAGCGCCTGGGTACGCGGACGTGGACCGGCTCGACCGGTACATACACGCGCCGCAGTGCTGCGACGCAGTTCAGTCAACACCTCTGCGCGGTGCGGATTCTCAACGCCAATCCACGCTTTAGCCTCGGCTGAGCCTAAATCCATCGCACAGCTTTCACCGGTCGGCGCGGCGCACTGGGTGGTGCTGCATTGCGCTTGTACTGCCGGCGCTTGCGCCTGCGGCTGCGACTCACCCATTGACGCCATCACGCTGCGTACAATTTCTTCAATCTGTTTTTGATCCATCGTGTGTCATCCCCGCGTCATCAGAAGAACAGTGACGGATCGCCCGCCCGTTTGGTCAGGCGACCGTTTGCCATAATGCCCATGGTTTCCAGCCAGCGTTCAAACTCCGGCGACGGACGCAGGTTCAGCAACTGGCGCACGGTCGCGGTGTCGTGGAAGGCGGTGGTCTGATAGTTGAGCATGATGTCGTCACCGAGCGGCATGCCCATGATGTAGTTGCAGCCAGCGGTGGCGAGCAGAATCATCAGGTTTTCGTTGAGGTTCTGGTCAGCATCAGCATGGTTGGTATAGCAGCAGTCGCAGCCCATTGAGATGCCGCTCAGCTTGCCCATAAAGTGATCTTCCAGACCCGCGCGAATAATCTGACGGTCGTTGTAGAGATACTCCGGCCCGATAAAGCCGACAACGGTGTTCACCAGGAACGGATCGTAGTGACGCGCCAGACCGTAGTTACGTGCTTCCATCGTCACCTGATCGGCACCGAAGTTAGCGCCAGCAGAAAGCGCAGACCCTTGTCCGGTTTCGAAGTACAGGCAGTTTTCCCCGGCGATACGGTTAAACTCAGCGCCCACTGCACGCGCTTCATCCAGCATGGCCAGCTCAACGCCAAACTCTTTTAAGCCTTTCTCGCTGCCGCAGATACTCTGGAAAATCAGCCCGCCCGGCGCGCCGCGACGAATGGCTTCGATCTGGGTAGTAACGTGCGCCAGGACGCAGCCCTGGGTCGGGATATTGAATTTGTCGATGACGCCGTACACGGTATCAAGTACGCGGCTTAAGTTTTCCACGTCATCGGTTACCGGGTTAACGCCAATCACCGCATCGCCCGCCCCGAAGGACAGCCCTTCGTAGATTTGTGCCGCAATACTCTGCACGTCATCACGGGTGTCGTTCGGCTGTAAACGACAGCTGAAGGTGCCCGGCAGACCAATGGTGGTGTTGGCCTTTTTGATCACCGGCATTTTCTTACCGCCGTAGATAAGGTCCGCGTTAGAGCAGATTTTTGCTACCGCTGCGACCACTTCCGACGTTAATCCTTTGCGCGTAAACGCAATGTCATCAACGGAGGTTTCATCGCTCAGCACGTACTCGCGCAGCTCGCTGATACTCCAGTTTTTGATGCGGTTATAGGCCGTTTCGTTGACGTCGTCCTGAATCAGACGCGTCACGCAGTCCTCTTCATAGGAAATCACCGGGTTGTTGCGGATATCCGCTACCGTCATTTCCGACAGCACCTGTTTGGCCGCCACTCGCTCTTGCGAACTGGTTGCAGCTACCCCTGCCAGCACATCCCCCGAACGCAGTTCGTTGGCTTTTGCCAGCACCTCTTTAACATCCTTAAACTGATAAACATTGCCGAACAATGTGGTCTTTAGTTTCATAAGTCGTTCCCTCAGGAAGGAAATGCGAGTGATTTCACCGTCACCGGCACAACCGATCCGCCAAAAAGAGGCGTACCAATGTCGATATAGTCCCCCGCCCGGACAACCACCTCATCGATGACTGCCAGCGGGTGTTGCTGTAACTGTGGGCGTAACAGCATGCCCAGTGCTTTACCAAAATCCTGCTCGGCTACCACCAGCAGGGGATGCGGATTCGGATGGCGCGCGACAAAGGCCAGTAGCGCATCAATAACCGTTAACAGCGCGGCGTAGCGCACCGGCAGCGAACCGGGTAGCGCCAGCACGTAAGCGTCTGTTTGCGGGTCCAGATCGAGCTGCATCAGCGCTTGTTGCCAGGCGGCCACCAAATCAGCCTCATCAACCGGAATCGCCACCGGCAGATTGCGCAGCGGAAGCACCACACCTTCCAGCCAGATGGTGCTGCCCGAAAGCGACAGCGTATGCGCACCGGCGCCAATCACCGTGGCGCGCACGGTTTGCGCCGGGAACTGCACGTTCATCTCACGCAGGCGCGGATGTTCATGCAGCGCCGTCGCTAACAGCGGCCCAATATCGGAAAAACAGAATGGATCGGCAGGCTGGTTGCGGTAGCACTCGCCCACCCCGCCGGACAACGTAATCACTTCCGGCTTCACACCCGTCGGCAACAGACCGGTTTGCATCAGCGCCTGCGCCAGCGGTGACAGCGTGCCGTCAATCACCTCTACGATCAGCGCCGCCATCCGTCGGGCCACCTGAACAAGCTGCGCCGCATTGAGGGTCCGGGCGTCGGTGCCAGGGCCAAATACGTCATCAACAATCATCTGTCCTGGCTGATGCGCATGCACCACCCGCCCCTGACCGTCCGTTTCCAGCAGTCGTCCGCCGACGTTCAGGCAGGCCGAACCGCTGACTTTTCCGGCATCGAACAGGACGTAGTTCGACGTCCCGCCACCGATGTCGATATTCAGTACGCGGCACAACTTCTGCTCTGACAGGGTTTGAGCCCCTGCGCCGTGACCGGCAATCACAGATTCCAGATGCGGACCGGCGCTGGCAACCACGAAGTCCCCCAGCGACTGAGAGAGCGTCATCACCGCTGGTCGCGCGTTGCGGGTTTTGGCACTTTCTCCGGTGATGATGATCGCGCCGGAATCGACGGTCTCAGGCGCAATTCCCGCCGCCTGATACTGGGCGAGGATCAGCGCCTTAAGTTCGGCCTCTTTCAACCCGCCATGCTTATCAACGGGGGTAAAGAACACCGGGCTTTGCCAGCTAATTTCGCGTTTGATGAATTCGTAACGCGGCACCTGCGACACTGCCGCACGGTTGACCAGCTCAAGGCGCGAGAAGATCACCTGAGTGGTGGTGGTGCCGATATCGATACCGACGCTGAGTAGCTGGCGAGTATTCACGATTGCGCCTCCGGGTTGGTTACTGCTGGTGCCGGAACATCTTCGTCTTTCGGTACCAACAGCATAGCCACACCAATCGCCGTCACGCCGCCAATCAGCTTGCCGACAATCATTGGGAAGATCATCGCGTTCATGTTGGCCGCGGCGAAACCTAAGTGGTCACCCAGAGCGAAGGCTGCGGAGACCGCAAAGGCGCAGTTGATCACTTTGCCGCGGGTATCCATATTCTTCATCATGCCGAACATTGGGATGTTGTTCGCCAGCGTCGCCACCATGCCCGCAGCCGCAATATTATTGATTTTTAACAGGTTACCAACGCTCATCAGCGGCTTTTCAAACCAGCGGGTCAGCAGCAGTACCATTGGGTACGCACCCAGCAGCACGCAGGAGATAGAACCGATAACTTCGATGGCGCGCATCACTTCACCCGGCTTGTCACCCGGTGCCATGAAGATAGGATCAAGGCCCGGAATCAGTTCCCAGCCGAGCAGGAATTTGATTACCGCTGCCGCCAGACCGATGGTGATCAGCGCCACCAGGAATTTCGCGAAGATCTGGAAGCCGTTGATCATTTTTTCCGGGATGAATTTCAGTCCCAGCGCCACCAGCACGGCAACGATCAGCACCGGGATCATGTTCATCAGGATCAGCGCGAAGGTGAACTCCACCGGCTGCCCGTTGATTTCGACACCGGAGTACATCGCGATCAAACCACCCGCAATACAGCCAATCGGAATGGTGACGATCCCAGCCAGCACGCCCAGCGCCAGATAACGACGGTCGGACGGTTCAATAATCCCCAGCGCAACCGGAATAGAGAAGACCAGCGTCGGCCCCATCATCGCCCCGAGGATCAGGCCGGAGTACAGCCACGCCGCAACGTCGCCGCCCGCCAGTTCCTTCGCCAGGAAGAAGCCGCCCATATCGCACGCCAGCAGCGTTCCGGCAAACATCGACGGGTTCGCGCCCAACATTTCGTACAGTGGAATAATCACCGGCCCGAGCACATGCGCCAGTACCGGTGCCAGCGCGGTCATACCGACCATCGCCAGACCCAGCGCGCCCATCGCCATAAAACCTTCTTCAAACTGGCCGCCCGATCCCTCAATACTCTTCCCGAACTTACCGAGGAAGCGTGCCGAACCGCCGAACTGCGACAGGATCCTGTCCACGGCGGCAATCAGCATAAAGAACATCATGATGTACATGATGATTTCGTTAATTCCCATAACCTTCACTCCCTGTCATATGTGTATTTATTGTGCCGCCGCATACAACGCGATAATGTCGGCCTGCGTGGCGGTGCGTGGGTTACTGCGAATACAAATATCTTCCAGCGCGGCGTGAGCCCATGCGCTGTAATGCTCGGGCTTCGCCCCAACGTCAGAGAGTCGTTTGGTCTGGCCCACTTCGCTAATCAGCTCGCTGACGGCGTTGATGGCATCGCGATCGTCCGACTTCTTGTTGGTTAGCGCCCGTCCGATATGGCTGAAACGCTCACGACACACCATGCGGTTGAAACCCATTACTGTGGGCAGCAGCATGGCGTTAGCCTGTCCATGTGGAATGTGCAGCGTCGCACCCGGCTGGTGCGCCATCGCGTGACACAGGCCCAGCCCGGCGCTGGAAAACGCCATCCCGGCCATACAGGAAGCCAGTAGCATGCTTTCTCGCGCCGCCAGATCCTGACCATAGCCAACGGCCTTCGGCAGCGATTTACCTATCATCGCAATCGCGCCAATCGCCAGACTGTCGGTAAACGGCGTCGCGTTCAGAGCGCTATACGCTTCAACGGCGTGCGTCAGCGCATCGATCCCGGTCATCGCCGTTACGTGTGCGGGCACACCTTCCGTCAGCGCGGCGTCAAGAATCGCCACATCCGGCATCAGGGTTGCGTGGGCCAGCACTTTTTTAAGCCCGGTCGCGGCGTCGATAATCACCGTGACATTAGTGGTTTCTGAACCCGTTCCGGCGGTAGTCGGTACGGCAATCAGCGGCAGACGCGGGCGTAACGCGCTGCTCTCATCCATGTCTGCCAGCGTCTGGGTGGGATTGGTCACCAGCAACGCCACGGCTTTTGCGGCATCCAATACGGAACCGCCACCAAAGGCCACTACGCCATCGCACTTCGATTCACGCAGTTGCGCGACCGCCGCGCAGACGTCCGTAATGCACGGTTCGCCCACCGGACATGGCCACAGCGTCATCGCCACGCCTTTCATCGCCAGGCTGCGTTCCAGTGCGGCGGTCATCCCCGCCTGGTGCAGGAAACTGTCGACCATGACGAACATATGCGTCAGGCCGCGCGTTTGTGCTTCCTGTCCGCAGGTACTGAGCGCTCCCAGTCCACACAACGTAACCGGTGGAACGCTAAACGTTTTTACGCGTTGCAGATTCAGGGTATCGAATGCCTGAAAGAGCGCGGTCTGCAATTCAGCTTGCATAGATTCCTTCCGCTTTTTCTTTTCCGCTATTTGCAATCGCCAGCGGGGTCATAAACAGGCTGTGCTGGGGTAAATGCACCTGCAGTTCCGGGAAACGCTTACGAAACAGTTCATCAACGCCCGGCTGCATACAGGAACCACCGGCCAGCCATAAATCTGCCACGCCCTGTCCGGCAATATGGTGAGCCACAATTTCCGCCATTTTTTCGTAGACCGGCTTAACCACCGGCCAGATTTCTTTACCGTTGCTGCGTTTGTACTGCTCCGCCTCTTCCAACTGGATGCGACGGTTCCCGGCAAGCGTCAGAGAAATGTGGTGCCCGCCGGTCGCTTCATCGGCGGAGTAAGTCACCTTGCCTCGCTTCACAATCGCAATCCCGGTGGTACCGCCACCGATATCCACCACGCCAGCGTTATCAAGCTGCAACAGGTCTGCCACCGCGGTCGGTTCGTCGAGCACATGACTGACTTCAAGCCCGGCAGATTCCAGCACGTTGATCGAGATCCGTGGGTCAGTTCCCGGTGGAAACGAGGTTGCCGCGTGGGTAAAGCGGCAACCCAACTGTTGTTCGAGCGTATCGAGATGGCGACGAACGATGGTCACCGCACCGAAAAAATCCCAGACGATGCCATCGCGCACGACGTCGGCCCAGTCCAGGCAAACCGCAACCGGCTGTCCGTCACTGTCGACAACCATCGACACCACATCACACGTCCCCAAATCCACGCCCAGCCACAGCGGTGAATCGCTCTTTACGGGCGTCTGGTTACATAGCGTTGCCGCTTTTAGCAATCTGGGTGTCAGCCAACGTTGTTCGTCGTGCGCCATGTCGTTCACTCCTTATACAATTCTGAAGGCGTCCACCAACACACAGCGACGCAGACGCACAAACGTGCGTGCGCTGGTCACCCCTTCCCCGGTTGGCGTGGTAATGGTCATCGTGGTCCAGCCTTCGCCGCCGAGTCCAAGACCGGCAATGCACGGTCCGTTCTTAACGAAAATGCTGGTATCAATGGCGTTTGCCATGCGGTTCATGTTGTCGATATTGCGTGAGTGCATCGCCGCCGTATGGTGACAGCCGCCTTCAAGCTTAACCGCCAGTTCAATGGCCTCATCGACGTTGGCGACCCGCACGACCGGCAGAACCGGCATCATCAGTTCGGTTACGGCAAACGGGTGAGTCGCAGAGGTTTCGACGAACAACAGCCGGGTTTGCTCCGGTACGTTCAGACCAATCGCCGCAGCGATTTTTCCTGCGTCGCGGCCAACCCAGTCACGACTGACCGTGCCTTTACCGCGTTCATCGACATTTTTAAGCAGCACCGGTTGCAGCTGTTCGGCCTGAGCCGTGGTCAGCTTGACTGCATGCTGGCTTTCCATCAGACGCATCAGCTCATCAGCGACGCTATCGACCACGATCAGCACTTTTTCGTCGGCGCAGATAATGTTGTTGTCAAACGAAGCGCCTTTGACGATCGACTGGGCTGCGCGTGCCAGATCAGCCGTTTCATCAACCACCACCGGCGGATTTCCCGCACCGGCGGCAATCAGACGTTTGTTGGTGTGCTTACGCGCGGCATCCACTACGGCTTCACCGCCGGTCACCACCAGCAGGCCGATGCCTGGGTACTTAAACAGACGCTGGGCGGTTTCAATATCCGGATTGGCCACGGTAACCAGCAGGTTTGCCGGTCCGCCTGCAGCAACTACCGCCTGGTTAAGCAGAGTGATAGCGCGCTGAGACACGCCCTTGGCAGCCGGATGCGGTGCGAAGACCACGCTGTTGCCAGCCGCAATCAGGCTGATGGCGTTGTTAATAACGGTCGCAGCCGGGTTGGTGGACGGTGTCACCGAGGCCACCACGCCCCACGGCGCGTTTTCAATCAGCGTCAGGCCGTTATCACCGGTCAGAACCTGTGGAGACAGGCATTCCACGCCCGGCGTGGCGCGTGCCTGCGCCACGTTTTTGGCAAATTTATCTTCAACGCGTCCCATGCCGGTTTCTGTGACGGCAAGTTCCGCTAATTCTCGGGCATGTTTTTCGCCCGCCTCACGTAGAGCCGTGATAGCCAGTTGGCGCATGGCAACGCTTTTCAGCCCTTGCTGGGCCAGTTTTGCTGCCGCCACTGCGTCATCCAGGGAGGCAAAAACGCCCATTTCTTGAACGGCACTGACGGGTTGGCTGCTGTCTTTCATTTTCAGCAGCACCGCTTTCACGACCTGTTCAATATCCTGTTGATTCATGATTTTCTGCCTTATTTATGGAAGATCACCTGACCACCTGCCACCACTTCATCAACAATGCCAATCACGCACAGATCGACAGGTGATGATTCGTTACGGTGCGCCTGACGGGCTGAGCTTCCGCTGACCAGCAGCACCCACTCTCCGGTTCCCGCCCCAATGCTGTCGATAGCAACAGCACATTGCCCGTCGGGATTTCCGCAGGCATCAATCATTTCCACCATCAGCAACTTGTCGTGCGCGAGCCCCTGATGGCGTACGGTACAAACAATTTGTCCTGTGACGATTGCCAGTTTCATACGCGCCTCCGTGGCATATTTCAGGTAAAACCTCCCCCTACCCTCCGCAGAAGGTAATGTGAAAAGGAGAGAGGGTGACGCCAGCAATGAAGTCTGTGGCGTCACATGGACGACTTACATGTCGTTGCTGTCGCCTTTAAAGCTGATCGGGAACACTTCTTCCAGATCGCCATGCGGACGCGGGATTACGTGTACGGAAACCAGCTCACCAATACGCTGTGCAGCAGCAGCACCAGCATCCGTTGCGGCTTTACATGCCGCTACGTCGCCACGGACCATTGCAGTAACCAGACCGCCGCCGATCTGCTTCACGCCGACCAGTTTCACGCGTGCCGCTTTAACCATTGCGTCAGAAGCCTCAATCAGTGCAACCAGGCCCCGGGTTTCAATCATTCCTAATGCTTCCATTGTGTTTTCCTCTCATTAAGGGGTCCAGAACGGGACCTAAACAACCAGTGTGTGTGAGGCGTTTTCACGACTCATGTCAGTCTGACGCGGCACTGCTGCCACCAACGCCAGTTCGATAATTTCCTGTACGCTACAGCCGCGAGAGAGGTCATGAAGCGGTGCGGCAAGCCCTTGGATCAACGGACCTACGGCACGATACCCTCCCAGACGCTGGGCGATTTTGTAGCCAATATTGCCTGCCTCCAGCGATGGGAAGACCATCACATTGGCATTGCCCTTTAACGGACTGGCGGGCGCTTTTTGCGCGGCGACATCCGGAACAAAGGCGGCATCAAATTGCAGTTCCCCATCCACGGTAAGCTGCGGGGCACGCTCACGAACGATCTCCGTAGCCTGCTGCACGTTAGCGACGTTGGGATGACGAGCGCTGCCTTGACTTGAAAACGACAGCATGGCCACGCGCGGTTCTTCACCGGTGATCGCCTGCCATGTCTGCGCGCTGGCAATCGCAATATCCGCCAGTTGTGCGGCTGTGGGCTGCGGCACGACGCTGCAATCGGCAAACCCTAATGCCGGCCCGAGGTACTGCGGCAGCATCAGGAAAATTGACGACAGCGTTTTACAGCCTGGCTGTAACCCAATAATGCGTAACCCAGCGCGCAGCACGTTTGCTGTCGACGATAAATTGCCCGCAATACAGACGTCAGCTTTACCCGCGCTAACCATGGCGGCGGCGAACATCAGCGGATCGTTGAGTTTTTCCAGCGCATCTGCAGGCGTTTTATCTCCCGCGCGGGCCAGCCAGCGCAGCGCAAACTCTTCACGCATGGACTGGTTGCTTTGCGGGTCGATAACCTGAATGCCATCCATCGCCACCCGATGGCTGAGGGCAAACTGGCGCAGCGCAAACGGACTGGCGACGAGAACAGGATGTGCCAGACCGTGCTGATGCAGGTAATTTGCCGCTTTCAACACCCGAACATCCAGCGCATCCGGGAACACCACCCGTGCAGGTGAGCGCTGGGCGAGTTGACGAGCACGTTCAATGATCATTGCTTCTCCCCCAGTCGCTGTTGAATTTGGCTAACCGTCAGTGGATGCTTCGCTACGCTCAGAATCATCATCACGTAGACCGTACTGGAAAGGCGATTGAGCGCCTGCATGATGTCCGGTCGCATCACGTCAAAACTACGGGTGATGAATACCTGGGCCGCCACCGTCTCCGTTTCACGAACTTTGGTACGCAGCAGATTAAGCAACGCGCAATCACGGCCATGACTGGCTTCAGGCACCAGATGGTCGTGGTCCAGATAGCGCAGCGGCTGATGCGAAAGCCGGTGTAAATCTTCGTCGCTTAAACCGACGATAGCTTGTGCTGCCAGCGGCTCGTCGATAGCGTCGGCGCGCATAATGTTGCCCAGACGCGAACGGATATCCGCCAGCCACGGCTGCCACGGTTCCGCCAGCTCTATCTGCAACCACACGGCCAGGGCGATGGTGCTGTCCAGCGCGGCGCGAAATCCCAGGCGCGGGTCACTTTTAGCGACCATCTTGTCCGCTGTCAGATGCGTCAGCGTGTCTGCTTTCTTCACCACCGGTTGATGACACAGTTCGCAACTGGCCTGTGGATGCGTATCGCTGCTGGTTAAACCATGCACCTGCTGCGGCTGCTGTTCTTCGTCATCAATAAACAGGCTGCCCTGCTCGTCGATATACTTAATGCGCAGATGTCGGCTTTCCAGTAATTCCCGGGCAGATGGCGTCAGGCGAGCGTCAGCGGGGAGATGAATTTCAGCCCCTTCGCTGAGCGTATGATTCGCTCTAAGCCATGCTTCGGTAATGAAATCCTTCATACATCCGCCTTAGCAGGACTGCCAGTTCGCAGGCCAGGCCACATACAGAAATTTCACCGTCGATGGCGTACCAAATTCGATGCTGGAGCCTTTCGGGATAAACATCACGTCCCCGGCTTTAGCAATCATGGTTTCGCCTTCGTGGCGAACGTGCAGCTCGCCTTCCAGAATCATGTCGATTTCGTCGTAGTTCAGCGTCCATGGGAAAAAAGCGTTATCCCACTGCATGAACCCGGCGGCCATGCTGCTACCGTCCTGGTCGGTCACCAGATCGGTTAAACCCACGCAGTGCGGCTGTGCGCCGTCAAAACGACCAAACTTCACGCTGCTGCCGTCGATGACTTTGACGCCGCCTTTGCCGGTCACCGAGTTAAAGCTCGGCTGCATTCCGCCCTGCTCCAGCGACTGTTTCTCCTTCATGACTTTGTCCATCAGTTGGGCGACCAGGCTTTCGGTAAACTGCCCTTCCGGTAACTGCGCAATGATGGTTTCGCGAATGCGCTGGCTTTCCGTTTTGCCATCATCCACCGCAACCGGTGCAGCAGCAGCGGTTGGCGCGGATTCATCGCATTCACTGATGGTGACGCCCAGCAGCTCCGCAACTTCGCGCGCCTCCGGGGTGATGATGCTGGCGCGCAGAACAACCGACATTTCCTGTTCGCCGCGTGCGTGGGCCGCACGAATATCGTTAGCTGTGATGAGTTTTTTCACCTGCCCTTTCCTCCTTTTGGCTGAGCTCAGTCAGATAATCCACCAGGTGCTGCACGCTGCGCGGGTCATGGCTGTTGAGTTCGAAAATCGGCTCCTGGAACCCTATCCCGCGAAGTAGTTGTCGCGTTGCGGCGACGTCGGCATCCGGCATGTCCGTTTTGCTGATAACGGCGATTTGTCGTTTACTGGCGCCGATATCCAACAGCCCGGCAGGTAAGCGACTTTCTTTATCATTTGCCGCGTGTATATAAATCAACGTATCAACATCCTGCAGCGTGGTAATTAAGGCGTGATACCAGCGCGGATGGCTAAAATATTCTCCTGGCGTGTCGATATCGCCATTTTCATTAAACTCCACGGCCTGTGTTTTTCTGGCGAGGGAATAATTTCCCTGTAGCGCATTAAAGAGCGTTGTTTTCCCCGCCCCCACCGTACCGACAAACGCAATACGTTTCATCGCCGCCTCTGATTAACTTTTTGTCAGGTTGCACAAAGTGAAATTTAATAACCGACCCAGACCGCTTACCGTCTGTAATAACGCTTCTTCTACCGCGCCTACCGAGCCGTAGATGACCAGCGCACCGCTGAATCGATCGAGAAAGCCGATATGTACATCTGCCGCCTTCATAGCTAAGTCACCGGCAATCATCGCGGTTTCGCCTGGCGTCAGCGTCATGATGCCGATAGCGCCCGCTTCGGGAACGCCGATCTTTTTCGCCAGTTCCTCACCAGGGTGCGCAATGAGATGCGCCAGCGTAACCTGTTTCCCCGGCACAAATTCCTGAATAATGCGTTCTTTTTCCATTGCTCACCGCCTCCGCTAAAACTGCCCTCATCGTAGCAATTTTTTGTCAGAGTAAATAACAAAATTCGGCAACCATGTTTAAAAGGTGAAGTGGATCACTAAGAAAGGGGAAATAAAAAGGCGCGGGAGAAACCCGCGCCGGAAATAAATTAAAGTGAAATTACAGCGGCTGAGTTTGGGCTTCTACGACCGCTAGCGCCACCATATTAACGATACGACGAACAGAAGCGATCGGCGTTAATACGTGAACCGGTTTCGCAACCCCCATCAGCACCGGGCCGACCGTTACGCCTTCAGAGCTGGAAACGCGTAGTAAGTTGTAACTAATACGGGCAGCTTCCATATTCGGCATCACCAGAATATTCGCTGAACCTTTCAGCGGACTGTCCGGCATGCGGTCATGACGGATGCTTTCCACCAGCGCGGCATCGCCGTGCATTTCGCCATCAATCATCAACTCTGGCGCACGCGCCTTAATCAGCTCCAGCGCTTCGCGCATTTTGCTGGCCGACGGACAGTTAGATGAACCAAAGTTGGAGTGCGACAGCAGCGCTACCTTCGGTTCGATACCAAAGCGGCGCACGGTTTCTGCCGCCATCACGGCGATTTCCGCCAGTTGCTCCGGCGTAGGATCGTCGTTAACGTAGGTATCGGCGATAAAGGTGTTACCGCTTGGCAGCAGCAAGGCGTTCATCGCCCCGGCAGTATGCACGCCATCGCGATGACCAAACACCTCTTTCACCACGCTGAAGTGCTCATGGTAGTCGCCTATCGTACCGCAGATCATTGCATCCGCTTCGCCACGCTGCACCATGATCGCGCCGATCACCGTGGTGTTGGCAATTACCGCACGCTGCGCCTGCTCCTGGGTAATACCACGACGTTTCATAATCTGGTAGTACTCGCTCCAGTACTCTTTAAAGCGCGGATCGGATTCATTGTTGACGATCTCAAAATCGACGCCTGCTTTGATCTGCAGACCCAGTTTCTGGATACGCATTTCGATAACGCTCGGACGACCGATCAGGATCGGTTTCGCCAGACCTAAAGTGATCAGCTCCTGCGTGGCATGCAGTACACGCGCCTCTTCCCCTTCAGTCAGCACCACGCGCTTCGGCGCTTTGCGTGCCAGAGAGAAAATCGGCTTCATGAACAGGTTGGTTTTGTAGACGAATTCGGTCAGCTTATCGATGTAAGCGTCAAAGTCGGCAATTGGACGCGTTGCCACACCGGAATCCATCGCCGCCTTCGCCACCGCAGGGGCGATTTTGACGATCAGACGCGGGTCGAACGGTTTCGGAATGATGTATTCCGGCCCGAAGCTCAGGTCCTGGTCGCCATAGGCGGAGGCCACCACTTCGCTCTGCTCGGCGTGCGCCAGCTCAGCAATGGCGTGTACCGCAGCCAGTTTCATCTCTTCGTTGATGGCAGTAGCGCCGACGTCCAGCGCGCCGCGGAAGATGAACGGGAAGCACAGGACGTTGTTAACCTGGTTCGGGTAGTCGGAACGGCCGGTGCAAATGATGGCGTCAGAACGCACCTCTTTCGCCAGCGGCGGCAGGATTTCCGGTTCCGGGTTGGCGAGGGCCAGGATCATTGGCGCACGCGCCATCTTCTTAACCATTTCCTGCGTCAGCACTTTCGGACCCGAGCAACCGAGGAAAATGTCTGCGCCGTCAATGACATCATCCAGCGTACGCTTACCGTCATCCACCACTGCGTAAGCCGCTTTGGTTTCCGCCATGTTTGGTTCACGATCTTTGTAAATCACCCCTTTGGAGTCGCAGACCACAATGTTGTGTTTCTGCATACCCAGCGCCACCAGCAGGTTCATACAGGCAATCGCCGCCGCACCTGCACCGGACACCACCATGCGCACATCAGAGATATTTTTTTCAACCACCCGCAGACCGTTAAGGATTGCGGCAGTACTGATGATTGCCGTGCCGTGCTGGTCATCGTGGAATACCGGAATATTCATGCGCTCACGGAGTTTTTGCTCAATGTAGAAGCACTCCGGCGCTTTGATATCTTCGAGGTTAATGCCGCCAAACGTTGGTTCAAGCGCCGCTACCACGTTGATAAATTTATCCGGATCGAGTTCATCAACTTCGATGTCGAACACGTCAATCCCGGCGAATTTCTTAAACAGAACGCCTTTACCTTCCATCACCGGTTTACCGGCCAGCGCGCCAATATTACCCAGGCCCAGAACCGCAGTACCGTTGGAAATAACCGCAACCAGGTTGCCGCGTGCGGTGTATTTGTAGGCTGCCAGCGGGTCCTTTTCAATTTCAAGACACGGTGCAGCCACGCCCGGCGAGTAGGCCAACGCGAGGTCGCGCTGGGTTGCCAGAGGCTTGGTCGGAGAAACCTGGATTTTACCGGGTACCGGAAATTCGTGGAAATCGAGGGCGCTTTGTTTTAACTGGTCATCCATCTTGTTGTTCCTTTCACGTATCTATCAAAAAAGTGGCGCGGGTAACCATTCTACTGAGCCGCACATTATCACCTCAGTCAACGGCACAAACTTTGAAGGTCCCCATACTCTCACCATTCAAAGAAAGAATTTGTTATCAATTTATAACATCTATGTTACCTGCTTAAGCCAGCAATACCATGCTTGTCTGCTATGCTTTTTGCTGACAACGCCCGCAATTATCTCAAAAGTGTGAATCACAACACGCATCTAACACTTTACTTTTCAAGGAGTATTTCCTATGACCCGTAAAGAGCTTGCCAATGCCATTCGTGCGCTAAGTATGGATGCCGTCCAAAAAGCTAACTCTGGCCACCCTGGAGCACCAATGGGGATGGCCGATATCGCCGAAGTACTGTGGAACGATTTCCTGCGCCATAACCCGTCCGATCCCACCTGGTACGATCGTGACCGGTTTATTTTATCCAATGGCCACGCCTCAATGCTGCTTTACAGCCTGTTGCATCTTTCCGGCTACAACCTGCCGCTCGAAGAGTTAAAGAACTTCCGCCAGCTCCATTCGAAGACACCAGGACACCCGGAAATTGGCTATACGCCGGGCGTGGAGACCACCACCGGACCGTTGGGTCAGGGTTTAGCCAACGCTGTTGGAATGGCGATTGCAGAACGCACGCTGGCGGCGCAGTTTAACCAGCCAGACCACGAGATTGTTAATCACTATACCTGGGTCTTTATGGGCGACGGCTGTCTGATGGAGGGCATTTCTCACGAAGTGTGCTCGCTGGCGGGCACCCTGGGACTTGGCAAACTCATCGGCTTTTACGATCACAACGGCATCTCAATTGATGGCGAAACCGACGGCTGGTTTACCGACGATACCGCGAAACGCTTTGAGGCCTATCACTGGCATGTGGTGCACGAGATTGACGGTCATGACCCTGAGGCGGTGAAAAAAGCAATTCAGGAAGCACAGGCCGTTACCGACAAACCGTCGCTGATTATCTGCCGCACGGTGATTGGTTTTGGTTCACCGAATAAAGCCGGGAAAGAAGAAGCGCACGGCGCTGCGCTGGGTGAAGAAGAAGTGGCGCTGACCCGACAGAAGTTGGGGTGGCATCATCCTGCCTTTGAAATCCCCAAAGAGATTTACCGGACGTGGGACGCTCGTGAAAAAGGCGAGAAAGCCCAACAGAGCTGGAATGAGAAATTCGCCGCTTATCGACATGCGCATCCGGACCTGGCGGCAGAGTTTACCCGCAGGATGAGCGGTGGACTGCCGGAAGAGTGGGAAGAAACGACCCAGAAATATATCACCGAGCTGCAGGCCAATCCGGCCAAAATCGCCACCCGTAAGGCCTCGCAAAATACCCTGAACGCTTACGGGCCGATACTGCCTGAGCTGCTTGGCGGTTCGGCGGATCTGGCGCCCAGCAACCTGACCATCTGGAAAGGCTCCACTTCTCTTAAAGAGGATCATGCAGGAAACTACATCCACTACGGCGTGCGGGAATTTGGCATGACCGCGATTGCCAACGGTATCGCTCACCACGGGGGCTTCGTACCGTACACCGCAACGTTCCTGATGTTTGTCGAATATGCCCGTAATGCCGCACGCATGGCGGCGCTGATGAAAGCCCGACAAATCATGGTTTATACCCACGACTCGATTGGCCTTGGGGAAGATGGTCCCACGCACCAGGCCGTCGAACAGCTCGCCAGCCTGCGTCTGACGCCTAATTTCAGCACCTGGCGACCCTGCGATCAGGTTGAAGCGGCGGTAGGCTGGAAGCTGGCGGTCGAACGCCATGACGGGCCAACGGCGCTGATCCTCTCGCGGCAAAATCTGGCTCAGGTTGAGCGGACGCCTGAGCAAGTGCAGCAGATTGCCCGCGGCGGCTATGTGCTGAAGGATGGCGGCGGTAAGCCGGATGTTATCCTGATTGCTACCGGTTCAGAAATGGAAATCACGCTGCTGGCGGCGGAAAAACTGACCGGTGAAGGTCGTAACGTGCGGGTAGTTTCTCTGCCCTCAACCGATATCTTCGACGCCCAGGATGAAGCGTATCGGGAATCGGTCCTCCCCTCAAACGTCAGCGCGCGCGTGGCGGTAGAAGCAGGAATTGCCGACTACTGGTACAAATATGTTGGGCTGAAAGGGGCGATTGTCGGTATGACGGGTTATGGGGAGTCGGCTCCGGCAGACAAGCTGTTCCCGTTCTTCGGCTTTACGGTGGATAACATTGTCGACAAAGCGCATAAGGTGCTTAACGTGTGATCCACAGCGTGGGCCAGGCATCTGGCCCATGCCAGTTATCGCAGCTTGGCTCTTGGGCATAGCGCACCAGACGAAAACGCTGGCCGTCGTAGCGCCAGCGGGTCTGGATACCGCAATCTGCCAACCCTCGTCCTTTAGCGAGGGTTACCAGCTCGCGCGACTTCTCATCAAACGTGGCGTTGGTCAGCTCCATATCGCGACTTTCCGCATCCGTTTTAAAAGGCAGGCTTAGCCGTACCGCCCGTGACGTCAACGGGGTAGTACGTGAAACCACCCACGCCAGATCGATGGTGTTATATGCCCCGGCTTCACAGCCGATCATAAGCAGCGCTTTATCATCCGTTAAGGCCGTGACGCGCATCTCGCGACGCAGCGGATCGATCGAACAGCGAATACCGTTGATCCGCCAGTTACCGTAATCCAGCAATTCACTGCGCTCTTGTTGCGTGAGAGGCGTTGGCGTTGGGTTAATCACAGCCACGCCTTTTAAAGCGGGAGCGGGAGGTACGCTGAGCGGAGGCTCGTCGCCTTTTTCGATCCATGCGGTTTCGCTACCGACCCGTTTTTGCTGGGCGTCGATAAAAAGCAACGCGGCTTTTAGCCCGACCAGGGACAGGTTTTGCGTCCCTTTTTGCAGGGTTATTGCCTTCGCGTCCTGTACGGTTGTTAAAAATGCGCTGATGGTGGCCGGATCATCGGTCATCAGTTGCCAGGGGGTAATACGCCAGTGTTCGCCGCGAAGCGGGAGCGCTGAGCCATCCAGTAGCAGACGTGGCGCAATATCGCTCTCTTTGGCTGTGGGCGATTCCAGCCCACCCAGTTCAATACGCAACACGGCGTCGGTATGTGCCCCGGCACTGCGGCTCAAGGTCATGACCAGGCCGTGATGTTCTCCGGTATTGCGCGCCACGCAAAAGTTTTGGTTATTGCACGTCACCTGCCAGTCAGAAAACGTCTGTTGCGCGGGCGCGGCCCACAGCAAACGGACGGGTAACAACCCGAGCAGGAAAAGTAAAATAACGCGATAGCGCATGGACGGTACAACCCCGAAGTCAAAACACACAGCCTAAGCGGTATCTTCCTTGCGCGACTGATGTGGCTCAATAAGAATCGTCGGATTGGCCGAAAATTTGTAAAGAAATATAAATCCCGCGCATTAGTCCATGAGATGCGACGACTGCAAATAGTTCAGCAATAGCACCGTCTTACCGTCACGGATCTCACCCGTTTTAATCATTTCCAGCGCCTGTGTGAACGGCAGCTCCAGAACCTCAATATCTTCATCTTCCACCCCTCCGCCCGCATTTGCCCGCTGGCTGTCGCTGTATTGTGCAATAAAGAAATGAATTATCTCCGTCACGCCGCCCGGCGACATATAGAGCTCAAACAGCTTACGCACTTCACCCACTTCAAAGCCGGTCTCTTCAATGGCCTCTTTCCGAATGCACGCTTCCGGTTCGTCGTTATCCAGCAGCCCGGCGCAGGTTTCAATCAGTTGACCGCTTTCATTACCATTGACCCAGGTGGCGACGCGAAACTGGCGGATGAGCACCACCGTTTTCTTCTCCGGGTTATACAGCAGGATAGTGGCGCCGTTGCCGCGATCGTAAACCTCGCGTTTGTGACGAATCACCTCACCATTGCTACGGGTCAGGTCATAGGTGATATTGCGCAGGATGAAGTAGTTATCGGAAAGGACTTTATCTTTGATGAGGGTAATTTTTTGCGACATACCGGCTCCACAGCAAGAAGTGAGAAATAATACTACGCCGTGAAACCGGGTTTGTCTTGGTGCAATGTCGGCCTGATAAGCGAAGCGCCATCAGGCAATTAGGCGGCGCAGAGCCGGATAGCAACGCTAACGCGCCTTATCCGGCCTTCTTAGCGACTTAGTGAGATTTGACTGATTTTACGCCCAGCCAGTCGACGATCCTCTGGGCGGCATGCCGTCCTTCCGCCATGGCCGTAACCACCAGATCCGCACCGCGTACCGCGTCACCACCAGCGAAGATTTTCGGGTTACTGGTTTGATAACGGTATGCGCTTTCAACATTGGCGGCTATGCGCCCCCAGTTATCGACCTTAACCCCATGCGTCTCCAGCCACGGCATGCCATGTGGGTGAAAACCAAACGCCATGATCACCGCATCTGCGGGCATGACAAACTCACTCCCGGCGAGGGGAACCGGGCGACGACGTCCCTGCGCGTCTGGCTCGCCAAGCTGGGTACGTAAAAAACGCACGCCGCTGACTCGCCCATCATCATGTAACACCAGCTCAACCGGCTGGACGTTAAACTCGAAGTTCGCCCCCTCTTCCCGGGCGTTCTTCACCTCTTTTTTCGAACCGGGCATGTTGGCTTCATCACGACGATAAGCGCAGGTCACCTGGCGTGCGCCATGACGCAGCGCGGTACGCACGCAGTCCATTGCCGTATCGCCTCCGCCCAGTACAACCACGTTCAGTCCGGCGGTATCGATGAACGGCTCTTCAGGCAGTTCATTCAGCCCCATCACCTGCTTGGTGTTGGCAATCAGGAACGGTAACGCGTCATAAACGCCAGGCGCGTCTTCATTCGGCAGATCCGCCTTCATGGAACGATAGGTTCCTACGCCCACGAACACGGCATCGTAATCCTCCAGCAGCGCCGACAGCGCCACATCCTTACCCACTTCACAGTTAAGTTCGAAATGAATACCCATGGCGCTGAAGATTTCACGGCGGCGGGCCAGCAGCGATTTGTCCAGCTTGAAGGCCGGAATGCCGAACGTCAGCAAACCGCCGATTTCAGGGTGGCGATCGTATACGGTGGCGCTGACTCCGCTGCGCGCCAGCACATCCGCGCAGGCCAGACCCGCCGGACCCGCGCCGATGATAGCAACGCGCTTATCCACTTTCTGCACGTGGCTTAAGTCCGGTCGCCATCCTTTGCTCAGGGCCCGATCAGAGATGTAACGCTCAATATTTCCGATAGTGACCGCCCCATGCTCGCTACGCACCGTACATGCCCCTTCGCAAAGTCGGTCCTGCGGACATACGCGCCCGGTCACTTCCGGCAGGCAGTTGGTCTGGTGAGAAAGCTCAACCGCCGCGTCGATATTCCCGGCTTTGACCAGTTCAATCCACTGCGGAATATGGTTATGCAATGGGCAGGTCCATTCGCAAATACTGTGGTCGCCGCATTTCAGGCAGCGGGACGCTTCCCGTTCCGCCTGCGCCGTACGAAACGGCAGATAGATCTCCTCAAAGCTGGTTTTACGGGCCTCAATTGCCAGCTTATCCGGCTCACCACGCGCAGGCGTCGCCTGCATTTGCTCACGTTTGGTAATTGTATGCGAAACGAAATCGGTGGCGTTGGCATGCCAGGGCTGGCTTTCCAGACTGGCGGTGCGTAGCCTGCGCGCTTTTGACAGACCAGTAAGCGAATTTTCCGTCACCAGTTGTAACGCTTGTGCCGGACAGTTCTCTACGCAGGCAGGTCCCTGTTCGCGTCCCTGACACAAATCGCATTTGTGCGCAGTGGCTTTCACCTTCCCTTTAGCGACTGGAGTGAGTACGATCTGCATCGTGCCGAAAGGACAAGCAACGACGCACGATTTACAGCCAATACACTTTTTCGGGTTCACCTGAACGCTGTCGTTATCATGGCTGATTGCCCCGTTCGGGCAACTTCTGGCGCAGGGCGCATCTTCACAGTGATGGCAGGTTACCGCACTGCGCTGCTGCTGATGCTTGATGACGGTAATTCGGGGCTGGAAATGCCGTTGACTCAGGACATGCTGCTCGCCATTGTGAGCCATGACGCAGGCGACCTCACAGGCATGGCATCCCAGGCACTGCTGGCTATTAACCATAATAAAACGATTCATGGCTTCCTTCTTTTTTGGTTGCAAAAACCTTATTCTTTATATGAGTGTTGTTATTAACCGACACGGCAGGAAGCGGCAATGTTCATTTGCCCAGGAAGCACAACTATTTATCCAGAACCTGTGGCAGATCAATTTATTTCACCGCATATGAAATTGTGTTTCAGTTACCATCCAGTTTCATGGCGTTTTATTAACATTTATCAAATACACCGCATCGTTCGGGCTGTTTTAAGGCGCGACGTGTATTGTGTGAGGATGCACAAGTGACGGTAAAGCGTCCGGTCTCGGCCAGTCTGGCTAAAGCTTTTTTCTACATAGTGCTGTTGTCGATTCTCTCAACGGGTATTGCGCTGCTCACGCTGACCAGCAGCTTGCGAGATGCCGAAGCCATCAACGTGGCTGGCTCATTGCGCATGCAAAGTTACCGTCTGGGTTACGATCTGCAAAGCCAAAGTCCGCAGCTTAACGCTCACCGCCAGCTTTTCCAGCAGGCGCTAAACTCGCCAGCACTCCAGAACCTGAACGCGTGGTATGTGCCTCAAGCGGTAAAAAGTCGCTATGGACGTCTACATGCAAACTGGCTGGAAATGAACGCCCGTCTGATCGATGGCGATTTAAATTGGTACCAGAGCAATATCAATAACTATGTCGATCAAATCGATCTCTTCGTGCTGGCGCTGCAGCATTATGCCGAACGCAAAGTGATGCTGGTTTTTGGTATTTCACTGGCAGGCGGGATCGGCATTTTCACCCTCGTTTTCTTTACCTTACGGCGTATTCGCCAGCAGGTGGTGCGTCCGCTGAATAAGCTGGTGGTGGCCAGCCAGCACATTGAACACGGTCAGTTTGACATCCCGTCGCTGGATACTGATTTGCCCAACGAACTCGGGTTGTTGGGCAAGACCTTCAGCCAGATGTCGAGTGAATTACACAAGCTGTACCGCTCGCTGGAAGCGTCTGTCGCTGAGAAGACCCACGATCTCCACGAAGCTAATCGTCGTCTGGAAGTGTTGTATCAGTGCTCTCAGGCGTTAAATACCAGTCAGATTGATGTGTACTGCTTCCGCCATATTTTACAGATCGTCCGCGAGCATGACGCCGCCTATTTCCTGGAACTCACCGTCGGAGATAACTGGCGAATTAGCGAAGGCGCAAAAAGCCCCGAGCTGCCGATGCAGATCCTGCCGGTCACCATGCAGGAAACCGTCTACGGTGAACTGCACTGGCAAAGCCCGAACGTCAATGCTTCTACCCCGCTGCTTAACAGCGTCTCCTCGATGCTGGGTCGCGGGTTGTACTTCAACCAGGCGCAAAAACATTTTCAACAGCTGTTGTTAATGGAGGAGCGGGCGACGATTGCGCGCGAGCTGCACGACTCGCTGGCGCAAGTGCTCTCTTATTTACGCATTCAGCTCACGCTGCTGAAGCGTTCGATTCCCGAAGATAACGCCCCAGCGCAAAGCATTATGGCGGATTTTTCTCAGGCGCTGAACGACGCCTACCGCCAGCTACGCGAACTGCTCACCACATTCCGCCTGACTTTACAGCAGGCCGATCTCCCCTCCGCCCTGCATGAAATGCTGGAAACGCTGCAAAATCAGACATCGGCTAAACTGACGCTTGATTGCCGGTTACCGACCCTGGCGCTGGACGCGCAAATGCAGGTGCATCTGCTGCAGATCGTCCGTGAAGCGGTGCTGAACGCGATTAAACATGCCAGCGCAACCGAAATTGCCGTCAGTTGCGTGACCGCGCCGGATGGTAATCACACGGTTTATATTCGCGATAACGGCATCGGCATTGGCGAGCCGCATGAGCCTTCGGGGCACTATGGGTTAAATATTATGCGCGAGCGGGCGGAAAGGCTGAGCGGCACGCTGACTTTCTCTCAACCCTCCGGAGGGGGAACGCTGGTGAGCATCAGTTTTCGTTCGGCAGAATCCGACGGAGAGCTAACGTAAAGAACCGCAAAGCGCCGTCGGTTCTCGATCCAGGCCTGACGGCGTTGGCACGAAAGGTATGCTGTAAACGGGCATGATAATTTACATTATCTTCTTTTTTTCTCCACGTTTGCCCCGTACCTTGCCGCTAAAGTGAAGCAATTCACACCCATAACGATACGCAGAAACACGAGGTCCCCTTTTAATGGCGAATTTTTTCATCGATCGCCCCATTTTTGCCTGGGTGTTAGCAATCCTGTTGTGCCTGACAGGAGCCCTGGCTATTTTTTCGCTGCCCGTTGAGCAATACCCCGATCTGGCACCGCCAAACGTGCGGGTAACCGCGAACTACCCTGGCGCGTCCGCACAAACCCTGGAAAATACCGTCACCCAGGTTATCGAGCAGAACATGACTGGTCTCGATAATCTGATGTACATGTCGTCGCAGAGCAGCGGGACAGGCCAGGCGTCGGTTACGCTGAGCTTCCTCGCGGGAACCGATCCTGATGAAGCCGTCCAGCAGGTGCAAAACCAGCTGCAATCGGCAATGCGTAAGCTGCCGCAGGCGGTACAGAATCAAGGGGTCACGGTGCGCAAGACCGGTGACACCAATATTCTGACCATCGCCTTCGTCTCAACCGATGGCTCAATGGATAAGCAGGACATCGCCGACTACGTCGCCAGTAATATCCAGGATCCGCTCAGTCGTATAAACGGCGTGGGCGATATTGACGCTTACGGTTCACAATATTCCATGCGTATCTGGCTCGACCCGGTCAAACTTAACAGCTTCCAGATGACCGCCAAAGATGTGACCGATGCTATCGAGTCACAGAATGCGCAGATTGCCGTCGGGCAACTTGGCGGCACGCCTTCGGTGGACAAACAAGCGCTGAATGCGACGATCAACGCCCAGTCGCTGCTGCAGACTCCGGATGAATTCCGCGCGATTACGCTACGCGTCAACCAGGACGGCTCAGAAGTTAAACTGGGTGATGTGGCGACGGTCGAAATGGGTGCGGAAAAGTACGACTATCTCAGCCGCTTCAACGGCCACCCGGCTTCCGGTCTGGGGGTAAAACTGGCCTCCGGTGCCAATGAAATGGCAACGGCGGAGCTGGTTATCGACCGCCTGAACGAGCTCTCACAGTATTTTCCGCACGGGCTGGAATACAAGGTGGCGTATGAAACTACCTCCTTTGTCAAAGCCTCAATTATCGACGTGGTGAAAACGCTGCTGGAAGCGATCGCGCTGGTATTCCTTGTGATGTACCTGTTCCTGCAAAACTTCCGCGCCACGCTGATTCCTACAATCGCCGTTCCCGTCGTCCTGATGGGTACTTTTTCCGTGCTCTACGCCTTTGGCTACAGCGTTAACACCCTGACGATGTTTGCGATGGTGCTGGCGATCGGCCTGCTGGTCGATGATGCCATTGTGGTGGTGGAAAACGTCGAGCGAATTATGAGTGAGGAAGGCCTCTCGCCGCGGGAAGCGACGCGGAAATCGATGGGGCAAATCCAGGGCGCGCTGGTCGGTATCGCCATGGTGCTGTCGGCGGTGTTTATCCCGATGGCCTTCTTCGGCGGCACTACCGGGGCTATCTACCGCCAGTTCTCGATTACCATCGTCTCCGCAATGGTTCTTTCAGTTCTGGTGGCGATGATCCTCACCCCTGCCCTGTGCGCCACTCTGCTCAAACCGCTACATAAAGGCGAGCATCACGGGCAAACCGGTTTCTTTGGCTGGTTTAACCGGATGTTTAACCGCAACGCCGAACGCTACGAAAAAGGCGTCGCCAGGATCCTGCACCGCAGCCTGCGCTGGATACTGATTTACGGCCTGCTGCTCGGCGGTATGGTTTTCCTGTTCCTGCGCCTGCCAACCTCCTTCCTGCCGCTCGAAGACCGCGGCATGTTTACCACCTCGATACAGTTGCCCAGCGGCTCGACCCAGCAGCAAACATTGAAAGTAGTTGAGGAAGTGGAGAAGTATTACTTCACCCATGAGAAAGACAACATTACGTCGGTCTTTTCCACGGTCGGTTCCGGCCCTGGCGGGAACGGTCAAAACGTGGCGCGGATGTTTGTCCGCTTAAAAGACTGGGATGATCGCGACACCACCACCGGAACCTCTTTCGCCATCATCGAGCGCGCGACTAAAGCCTTTAATAAGATTAAGGAAGCCCGCGTCTTCGCCAGCAGTCCTCCGGCGATTAGCGGTCTCGGGAGCTCTGCCGGTTTCGATATGGAGCTGCAAGATCACGCCGGTGCGGGCCATGATGCGTTAATGGCCGCGCGCGACAAGCTGATTGAGCTGGCCGGGAAAGACGCGTCTCTGACCCGCGTTCGTCATAATGGTCTGGACGACAGCCCGCAGTTGCAAATTGATATCGATCAGCGCAAAGCCCAGGCGCTGGGCGTTTCCATTGATGACATCAACGACACCTTGCAAACGGCCTGGGGCTCCAGCTACGTCAATGACTTTATGGACCGGGGTCGCGTGAAGAAGGTTTACGTACAGGCGGCAGCAAAATATCGCATGCTCCCGGACGACATCAATCTGTGGTACGTCCGCAATAATAGCGGCGGCATGGTGCCTTTCTCGGCCTTTGCCACGTCGCGCTGGGAAACGGGTTCACCGCGTCTGGAACGCTATAACGGCTACTCCGCCGTCGAGATTGTTGGCGAAGCCGCTCCCGGCGTCAGTACCGGTACGGCGATGGACATAATGGAATCGCTGGTCCACCAGTTGCCGACCGGATTCGGACTCGAATGGACCGCGATGTCTTACCAGGAACGGCTGTCGGGCTCTCAGGCGCCAGCCCTGTACGCCATTTCTTTGCTGGTGGTGTTCCTGTGTCTGGCGGCGTTGTACGAAAGCTGGTCGGTTCCCTTCTCCGTCATGCTGGTTGTACCGCTGGGGGTCATTGGCGCGCTGCTCGCTACCTGGATGCGCGGCCTGGAAAACGACGTGTACTTTCAGGTCGGGTTACTCACCGTGATCGGGCTTTCGGCGAAGAACGCAATATTGATTGTTGAATTCGCCAATGAGATGAACGAGAAAGGTCACGACTTGCTCGACGCCACGCTGCATGCCTGTCGCCAACGCTTACGCCCAATTCTGATGACGTCACTGGCGTTTATCTTTGGGGTGTTGCCGATGACCATCAGCAGTGGCGCAGGTTCCGGCGGTCAGCATGCGGTGGGGACTGGCGTAATGGGCGGGATGATTTCAGCCACTGTCCTGGCGATTTACTTCGTTCCTCTGTTCTTTGTGCTGGTACGCAGACGCTTCCCGTTGAAGCCACGCCCAGAATAATCGGACACAAAAAAGGCGACTTACGTTGAGTCGCCTTTTATTATCCTTTGCAGGATATGAATTTCTTCCAGAAAATTATTTACGAAGCATCACTTCGATAAAGTCTTTCCAGTTCCCGGTGATGCTGCCAACTTACTGATTTAGTGTATGATGGTGTTTTTGAGGTGCTCCAGTGGCTTCTGTTTCTATCAGCTGTCCCTCCTGTTCAGCTACTGACGGGGTGGTGCGTAACGGCAAAAGCACCGCCGGACATCAGCGCTATCTCTGCTCTCACTGCCGTAAAACATGGCAACTGCAGTTCACTTACACCGCTTCTCAACCCGGTACGCACCAGAAAATCATTGATATGGCCATGAATGGCGTTGGATGCCGGGCAACCGCCCGCATTATGGGCGTTGGCCTCAACACGATTTTCCGCCATTTAAAAAACTCAGGCCGCAGTCGGTAACCTCGCGCATACAGCCGGGCAGTGACGTCATCGTCTGCGCGGAAATGGACGAACAGTGGGGATACGTCGGGGCTAAATCGCGCCAGCGCTGGCTGTTTTACGCGTATGACAGGCTCCGGAAGACGGTTGTGGCGCACGTATTCGGTGAACGCACTCTGGCCACACTGGAGCGTCTTCTGAGCCTGCTGTCGGCCTTTGAGGTCGTGGTATGGATGACGGATGGCTGGCCGCTGTATGAATCCCGCCTGAAGGGAAAGCTGCACGTTATCAGCAAGCGTTACACTCAGCGCATTGAGCGACATAACCTGAATCTGAGACAACATCTGGCAAGGCTGGGACGGAAGTCACTGTCGTTCTCAAAATCGGTGGAGCTGCATGACAAGGTCATCGGGCATTATCTGAACATAAAACACTATCATTAAGTTGGAGTCATTACCCAGTTCCCCAGTTCACGTTCAATCATAACAACCTCTCTTATTATTATGGGCATTCTACGAAATCATCATCATAAAAAGAAGATCATTTAACCAATGGTTGCGATTACATCCTCCAGTGTTCGGGGGTATATGTAATCACTATGCGCTAACCCCATAAATTTTATGTGACTTACTGCAATATTTTGAAATATTCATACATCATCTACGACTTTGGCAATTCTGATGGAAAAACAGGCTGATGCAAACAGGCAAATTCTGATTTTCAGTTTCCCGTGAATTTTGGAACTTTCAGGAATCATTATTCACCATTCAACAACAATGTTATATTTTTCTATAACGGTTCGATGACAATATGTATTATTCATGTTTATAGGACACGAGAATAAATATTCAAATTACGTCAATAAGGATTCAAATGATCACCCTCTACGGCATTAAGAATTGCGATACGATTAAAAAAGCCAGACGCTGGCTGGAAGACAATGGGGTCGACTACCGCTTCCATGATTATCGCGTCGACGGCCTGGACAACGCGTTATTACACGCCTTTATCAGCGAATTAGGTTGGGAGGCGCTGCTCAATACACGTGGAACCACCTGGCGCAAACTGGATGAAGCCACACGTAACCAAATCACCGATGCGTCCTCTGCTGCTGCATTGATGATTGAAATGCCTGCAATTATCAAACGCCCATTGCTCTGCGCGCCGGGTAAGCCTATGCTGCTTGGCTTTAGTGAATCCAGTTATACGCAGTTTTTTAATGAGGTATAGTCTATGTCGTGCCCGGTTATTGAGCTGACACAGCAGCTTATTCGCCGTCCTTCCCTGAGCCCGGATGATGCCGGGTGCCAGGCGTTAATGATTGAACGCCTGCGCGCGGTAGGTTTTACCGTTGAGCGTATGGATTTTGGTGACACACAGAATTTTTGGGCATGGCGCGGCAAAGGTGAGACTCTGGCATTTGCCGGTCACACTGACGTAGTGCCTGTCGGCGATGTCGATCGTTGGATTAATCCACCGTTCGAACCGACCATTCGCGATGGCATGTTGTTCGGGCGTGGCGCAGCCGATATGAAAGGCTCACTGGCGGCAATGGTCGTGGCCGCAGAACGTTTTGTCGCCCAGCATCCGAACCATCAGGGTCGTCTGGCGTTTTTGATAACCTCTGACGAAGAGGCCAGCGCCCAAAACGGCACCGTAAAAGTGGTTGAAGCACTTATGGCGCGCAATGAACGACTGGATTATTGTCTGGTTGGCGAGCCGTCCAGCACGGAAATCGTTGGCGACGTGGTGAAAAATGGGCGTCGTGGTTCACTGACCTGCAATCTGACCATTCACGGCGTGCAGGGCCACGTAGCCTACCCGCATCTGGCCGATAACCCGGTACACCGCGCAGCGCCAATGCTCAATGAACTGGTGGCGATTGAGTGGGATCAGGGCAACGAATTCTTCCCGGCGACCAGCATGCAGATTGCCAATATTCAGGCAGGAACCGGCAGCAACAATGTTATTCCCGGCGAACTGTTTATCCAGTTCAACTTCCGTTTCAGCACCGAATTAAACGATGAAATGATTAAGTCCCGGGTGCTGGAGCTGCTGGAGAAACATCAGCTGCGTTATACCGTCGACTGGTGGCTTTCCGGTCAGCCGTTCCTGACCGCACGCGGTAAACTGGTGGATGCGGTGGTGAACGCCATTGAGCACTATAATGAGATTAAACCGCAGTTACTGACTACAGGCGGGACGTCCGACGGGCGTTTTATTGCCCGCATGGGGGCACAGGTAGTAGAACTGGGGCCGGTCAACGCGACCATTCATAAAATTAATGAATGTGTTAATGCCGCCGACCTGCAGCTGCTTGCCCGTATGTATCAACGTATCATGGAGCAACTCGTCGCCTGATGAGTGTTCCTGTAAGAGGAAATGAGCATGGACTGGCTGGCAAAATACTGGTGGATTCTAGTGTTGGTGTTTCTGGTAGGCGTATTGCTGAACGTGATTAAAGATCTCAAGCGCGTCGACCACAAGAAATTTCTTGCCAATAAGCCGGAGCTTCCCCCGCATCGTGATTTTAACGATAAATGGGATGACGACGACGATTGGCCAAACAAGGATCAACCGAAGAAATAAGCCAACGTAGGCCGAATGGCGGTTTCACATCGCCATCCGGCCTGCGGGTTAAATCATCTCAATCACATCATCATCGTGAGGCTTACCGCCGCTCAGCGCTTCATCAAAGTAGTGCTTCGGTACGGTAAAACGCAGGTGGTCGAGCGCAAACTGCATACTGCGTTCATCAATGGCGTGCCCCAGATTTTCGACGATATCCAGCGTCACATCCCCACCGGCACGTATTAACGCCTCCTGCGCGGCAACGGCATGAGATAACTCAATCACCCGGTCTTCACCGCCGTGAATCAAATGCACTGTCGTCGCGGTGGTTGCAATCTCCGGCAACGTGGCATAGCGACCATTAAAGGCGATGACCCGCGACGCCAGCCCAGGCTCGGCTTTAATACTCTCAAGCGACATAATCGAGCCCTGAGAAAAACCAATCAACGCGGTCGCCTGAGGCGAAACGCCGCTTTGCTTCTGCCAGTAGCGAACGGTTTCGATAAAGACCGGCATAATCGCGTCAATACGCGCCTGGCGGTTCTCTTCCGTTATCCCCTGTACAGAAAACCACTGACGCCCGGAAGTCGTACCATAAGGCTCTGCCCCGCCAATGCTGACGATTAGCGCATCCGGAAACAGCGGCGCAAACCAGGAGCCAATTTCGCCCATGGCAACCGGGTTATCGCCGACGCCATGAAACAGCAACAAGAGCTGTTGAGCGGGTTTATCGGGACTTTGAACAACAAAATGGTCATGTTTCATGGCGATCTCCTTAACTGATGAGAATCATTCTACGCCGCTTAACCGCAATGACCATGCCAGGAAATTGAAGAAGTTAGTGAAAAAATTGCCATTGCATAATGCGATTATGTAGCCGTTGTTCACGCTCAGCATCCAGCTGTTTTAAGGCCTGCGCCGCCTCGGCGCGCTGAACTGCCAACAGCGCTTTGCGCCCCGATATTTTCAGCTGTTGGCACAATTCAGCGTCGCTGCGTTGAGCCTGTATCCGCCCGCGCAATGCTGGAAGAGGCAACTCGCTGCGCTCAAGCAAACGACTCAGACAACCTAATGATGTCAGTAATGGTCGATGCGCGAAGGCAAACCCAGCCAGCTCACCCCAGTCATCCTCATTAAGCGTAGTCTCTTTCAGTGGTACCAGCGGAATGCGCTCTGCGTTCCACTGAGCAAGAATCTCCGCATCCCGTCGCAGGCGCAGGTGCGCCCGCCGGGCAAGGCATTTTCCCGCTTCGCTGATGGGCAGCACCGCCATAGCGGTATAACAGCCGCTGCTGGCTTCCCGATGATTACCCATCCGTACCAGGACAAAACCGCAGCGCTGCCAGAAACGCCATAATTCAGCCGTATAACCAAAGCTGACGGACAGATAGTCGCACTGCGTGCAATAGTGCCGGGCCTGCAGAATCAGCTGTTGCCCAATACCTTCCCTTTGACGCGCGGGATGAACCGCAATTCGACTGACCCGCCGCCCGACGAGCGTGGCCGCCAATGGGTCTCCGCCGTGCGCCGCCAGTGACTGCGCAACCAGATTTCCTCTTGGTCGGCGATATCCGGCCCAGACGGCCTGGCTTAATTCTGCGGATAATCCCCCCTCGTCGACCAGCCAGACGGCGCCCGCCACCGAGTCAGCAGCCGAAGCCTGAAGAAAATGCTGACCCGGCGCGTCCATCATTCGCCGCAGATCCAGTGGCGAGGTGCGATAATGCGCGCCGGAAAGCAGCTGATATACCGCTAACGGCAGCGCCGGGTTTGTCTGCCATGAGAGTTGCTCAAATGCCGAGAAGCTAAGCTCCCCTAAGGGGGCATGCGCAAAGGTTTCGTCGTCAAACACCAGCGCATCGCTGACGATTTTCTCCAGCGGACATCCCTGCGCCCAGCGCACGGGTTGTTGCAACTCATAGCGTCGAAGATGGGGAAAGCGGGCGCAAAATTTCAACAAAAAGCCTCTGCCAGTTCCCTCATAGCCCTGTACGGTGGTGGTTAACAGCGTACGAGGGAAACGCGCAACCAGTTGGTGCAGCAGCGGCGCGGGGATCGCGGCGGCTTCATCCACAACCAGCCAGTCTGCGGTTGCAGAACTGCTTAACAGCGCATCCGGGGCCATAAAGCGGTATCGCTCTGCGGCAAATTGCGCCAGCACATCCGTTGCCGCTTTAGCAGGCGCGGTGACAATCGCGGTCCCGTTGATACGTGCTATCAGTTGCCCTGCCAGAGCCGATTTACCCCGGCCACGTGCAGCTGTGACCGCAGCCACGCCGGGAGGCATATCCAGCAACTGGGTTAAAATCATCGCCTGTTCAGGCTGAGGGTAACCGGTTGCCGCGTGCCAGACTGCACGAACAGCAAAACGCGGGCTGGAAACTGCGTGATGCTGCTGCCAGTGCAGCGCCTGTCCGTCACGGGAAATCACCCGTTTGACATGTTCAACAAAGTGCGGCGTTGGGATAGGTTCAGCACAGTCGCTCCAGCGCAGTGAATCCACGTCCGGATGCGTATGCCAGGTATGCCAGGGGGGAGTCAGCAAAACCAGCCAGCTCCCGGCGATCAGCGTTCCGCTTAAGGCGGCAAACGCCGCAGCGTCAAATCCCTGCCCGGCGTCAAAAACCGCATGACGAAACTCGCGGCCTAATAACGTTTGCAGCGCCTGTGGCGTACAGTTTGGCTCAGCAGGGGCGGGGGCGCCCACCCATAACCAGTCGCCGGGTAACGTGTCGCGTAGCGCTAAAGCCCGCTCCTGACACCAGTTCCCCTCGCCACTGATAATCAGCAGACGACGGATCCCTTCGTGGGCCATCTGTTCGGTTAACGCGCTCAGCGCCGTATTATCAGACATCCCTGCCTCAGTAGCTTAAATGCCTTTACCAAAAGTATTACATTGTCCCGGATCGCCGCTGTCAAAACCGCGTTTGAACCAGCTAAGCCGCTGCTCAGAAGTGCCGTGGGTAAAGCTGTCCGGCACAACGCGTCCTTGTCCCTGCTGCTGCAGGCGATCGTCGCCAATAGCCTGAGCGGCGTTCAGCGCTTCAGCCAGGTCGCCGGACTCCAGCACGCCCTGCTGCTGCATACTGTTGCCCCAGACGCCGGCAAAGCAGTCCGCCTGCAGTTCCATACGTACGGAAAGACGGTTCACTTCAGCCTGTGAGGCATTCTGCTGCATCTGGCGAACTTTCGGTTCAATACCCAGCAGTTTCTGCACGTGGTGACCCACTTCATGGGCGATAACATAGCCCTGAGCAAAATCACCATCGGCGCCCAGCTTGTTTTTCATGTCATCATAAAATGAGAGGTCGATATACACCGTACCATCCGCCGGGCAGTAAAACGGCCCCATCACCGACTGACCTGCGCCACAGCCGGTACGCGTCGCTCCGCGATACATTACCAGCTTCGGCTGTTGGTAGGTCCGGCCCATTTTTTCAAACTGCTGCCCCCAGGTATCTTCCGTGGTGGCCAGAATCACCGAGGTAAATTTTGCTGCTTCATCATCATTTGGGCTGATGGAGTGTGATGATTGCTGTTGGGAAACTGGCTGGCCGGTCATTAATCCGGTGAGATCCACGCCATAATATCCCGCCACCAGCACCACAATCAGCAGGATGATGCCGCCTTTACCACTGGGCAAACGAAAACCAGGGCCGCCTATAGAAGGGCCGCCACCGGAGCTATTTCGTCTGTCTTCCACATTGTCACTTTCACGACGCCCTTGCCAGCGCATAATCACCTCAACTTTTTATTCATTATGATGATGATCGTAGGCGGTTCGGAACAGGATTACCATAAGAAACAGTAATCAAAATCGGCGGGATTGATGAGCCGGAGAGCGATCGCCGGCTCAGGGGAGGATTAGTCTAACTTCACACCCAGACGATGCGCGACGGCTTCATAGGCTTCGATCAGGCCGCCCAAGCTCTGGCGGAAGCGATCTTTGTCCATTTTATCCAGCGTTTCTTTGTCCCACAGACGGCTGCCGTCCGGTGAGAACTCATCGCCCAGGACCACTTCACCTTTATACAAACCAAATTCAAGTTTGAAGTCGACCAGAATCAGACCGGCATCATCAAACATCTTTTTCAGCACGTCGTTGGCTTTGTAGGTCAGCTCTTTCATACGCGCCAGATTCTCTTTGCTCACCCAACCAAAAGTTTCGCAATAGGAATCGTTAATCATTGGATCGTGCATAGCATCGTTTTTCAGGAACAGATCAAACAGCGGCGGATTCAGTTCAATACCTTCCTCAACGCCTAAACGCTTAACCAGGGAACCTGCTGCGCGGTTACGAACCACACATTCAACCGGTACCATCTCCAGTTTTTTCACCAGACATTCAGTATCGGAAAGCAGTCGCTCCATCTGGGTAGGAATGCCCGCTTCTTGCAGTTTAGTCATAATGAAATGGTTGAACTTGTTGTTCACCATGCCTTTACGATCAAACTGTTCAATGCGCGCGCCATCCCCTGCTGACGTATCATTGCGGAATTCGAGCACCAACAGGTCCGGGTTTTCCGTGCTGTATACGGTCTTCGCTTTACCACGATACAACTCAGCTTGCTTTTGCATCTTTATTACTCCTGGGTGTGAATTAACGATAAATATTGCGTTTTTCTGCCGACGCACACGTTTGCGTATCATATCAGAAAAAAAGGCTGGAGTTATCCAGCCCTTTATTTTTACTTACTGAACGCTGCCTGGAAGACGGCGACCAGCGCGTCGTTCTGGCTTTGCGTCAGGGTATGCCCCTTCGGATCGATAAACTGCAAGCTACTGCGGTTGTCTAAATCACCGACCTGCAGTTTATAGTCGCCGGATACCAGACCCGGATCGCTTGCGCCCAGCTCCTGCCAGTTGCTATCAGACAGTGGTTTGTAGGTCACGGCGATGCTGCCCTGAGAACGGGTGCTGTCGGTCACTTTCATCCCCACTTTCTCAAGCGCTGCCGGCAGACGCTGCCATACCACGTTGAACGGTCCACGTACCACCAGCATCGGTAAACCGGTGTCATCGGCAGCACTCTGAACATCCATGGTGGCGGCAGAGCGGTTCTGCGCGGCATTCGCGGCATCAGTGGCGTTCTTATCCAGACCTGCGGAGATAACGTTCATCATCTCAGCGCTGTAACGCTGCATTGATGCTGGATCAGCTACGGGTTTCCCCGCCTGCTCGAGGTTAATCAGTTTCACCGTTACCGCTTGCTGATAGCCCTGCGGTTTAACCGAGATTTGATAACGTCCACGGTACTGCTCGTCTTCATCCAGACGGTTCCAGTTAACCCAGTCGGTGGTCAACGTCTGGCTGGCATCATCACGTTTGGTGATCGTGTAGTTTTTAGACTGAATGACGCTAACGACCTGTGGCCACAGCGTGTTGCCACGACCATTTTCCACCAGCAATGTCGACGTATCACCCGCGATCTGAGTGCGAGCGCCGGTGACTAGTGCTAACGGCTGAGCCGGCGGGCGAATGTCCAGCGCTTTACCAACGGCACCGCTGCCGTTGGTGACCGGGATATTATAGTCACCCGACATAACTGGCAGAATCATCCCAGCTGGAGCGTGAAGCTCAGCAAGCGGTGCGGCCTCCAGATAGGATTCATCACCGCTCACCTGGCGCTTATAACGCGAGTCAGAACTACAGGCCGCGAGCAACATAACAAGCGAAACACCCGCAACCTTGGCCAGGCGCGACTTTTGTACTGAGTAAGCCATCAAATCTCCCTAAACTTTACAGCAAACCGGCATGCTTAAGCGCCGCTTTGACGATTTCACGAGCATTATCCGTGATTGGCGTCATCGGCAGACGTAGCGTATCGGTCGCCACAAGTCCCAACTCCTTACACGCCCATTTCACTGGGATAGGATTGGGTTCGACAAATAGTTTGTTGTGTAACGGCATCAGACGCTGGTTAATCACCCGCGCCTCGGCAAAGTTCCCGGCTGCCGCCAGTTTGCACATTTCGGCCATATCGCGTGCCGCAACGTTAGACGTCACGGAAATCACGCCATGACCACCGAGCTGCATAAAATCCAGTCCGGTCGCGTCATCACCGCTGAGCAGAATAAAGTCGTCTGAAACCAGCTCTTTGATCTGGTGAACGCGACTTAAGTTCCCCGTGGCCTCTTTAATAGCGATAATATTTTTTACTTTCGCCAGGCGACCAACGGTTTCCGGCAACATATCGCAGCCGGTACGGGACGGTACATTATACAGAATTTGCGGCAGGTCAGTATGTTCAGCGATGGCTTTGAAATGCTGGAACAAACCTTCCTGGGTTGGGCGGTTGTAGTAAGGCGTCACCGTCAGGCAGCCGACAACACCACTGTCGTTGAAACGCTGCGTCAGACTAATGGCTTCCGCGGTCGCATTAGCGCCGGTTCCGGCAATCACCGGAATACGCCCGTCGGCCAGCTCCAGGGTCATCATCACCACATCGCCATGCTCATCATGACTCAGGGTGGCAGACTCACCGGTGGTGCCAACCGAAACGATCGCCGAGGTGCCGCTGGCGACATGATAATCAATCAGTTTTTTCAGGCTCGACCGGCAGACTTTACCTTTCTCATCCATCGGCGTAACAAGCGCGACAATACTTCCCGTGAACATGGGCCATCCTCTGTGCAAACAAGTGTCTCAATGGTACGTTTGGTACGACAATAAAAGCAAGCGACCAGAGCCGTTCTGATTGTTGTATGCATGTTTTTTTTATGCTTTCCTTATGATTACCTCACCGCTCAAAGGAAGAACAGGTTTGACATCGTCATCGCAACACTATCTGGTCATTACTGCGCTGGGTGCTGACCGCCCGGGAATTGTGAACACCATCACACGTCATGTCAGCAGTTGCGGCTGTAATATCGAAGACAGCCGACTGGCCATGCTGGGTGACGAGTTCACGTTTATCATGTTGCTGTCGGGCACCTGGAATGCCATTACCCTAATTGAATCAACCTTGCCGTTGAAAGGTGCAGAGCTGGATTTACTGATTGTGATGAAGCGCACGACCGCACGCCCCCGTCCGGCGATGCCCGCTACGGTATGGGTGCAGGTCGATGTTCCTGATTCTCCGCATTTGATTGAACGCTTTACCGCCCTGTTTGACAGCCACCAAATGAATATTGCGGAACTGGTTTCACGCACGCAACCGGCTGAGAACGGAAAGGCGGCACAGCTGTTTATTCAAATTACCGCACATAGTCCTGCGTCACATGATTCGGCAAATATTGAAGATGCGTTTAAAGCACTCTGTACAGAACTCAATGCGCAAGGCAGTATTAACGTCGTCAATTACTCACAGCATGATGAACAGGATGGAGTTAAGTAATGAACCCACTGAAAGCCGGTGATATCGCACCGAAATTTAGCTTGCCGGATCAAGACGGAGAACAAGTAAATTTAACCGACTTCCAGGGACAGCGTGTTCTGGTTTATTTTTACCCGAAAGCCATGACACCCGGCTGTACCGTTCAGGCCTGCGGCCTGCGCGATAACATGGATGAGTTAAAAAAAGCAGGTGTTGAAGTGCTGGGAATCAGCACCGATAAACCAGAGAAGCTTTCCCGATTCGCGGAGAAAGAAGTCCTTAACTTCACGCTCCTGTCCGACGAAGATCACCAGGTTTGCGAGCAGTTCGGCGTCTGGGGTGAGAAGTCATTTATGGGCAAAACCTATGATGGCATCCACCGCATCAGCTTCCTGATTGATGCTGAAGGGAAAATTGAGCATGTGTTTGATGACTTCAAAACCAGCAACCACCACGACGTGGTAATGAACTGGCTGAAAGAGAACGCCTGATTTACATTTTGCCAGATAGCGCCTGATGGTGACGCCACGCGTCTTATCAGGCCGCCATCCGCATAACTCCGTAGCCGGATAAGGCGTCTACGCCGCCATCCGGCATCAACGTCGTTTATTCAAACGTCCCTTTTACACAGGCTTTTTTCTCTCTGACGACGGCTTTTCCCTTCGCCCACAGGTGATGAACTTCAAGCACATCATTGAGCACCAGAATGTCGGCATCGCATCCCACCGCCAGACGCCCTTTATGCTCCAGTCCCAAAAATTCTGCGACCGTTCGCGTCAGCGGACACAGCGCCAGTTCCAGCGGTATGGCATGAACCTTCACCAACTGGCGCACTGTTTCAGCCAGTGATTCAAACCCTGCGACACCGATGCCGGTAAGATTACCGTAGTCATCAAATTCCGGCTGGCTACCGTTGCCGTCTGAACTCAAGGTAATACGCGACAGCGGCACGTTCTGGCGTAGCGCCGTGGCGATAGCCGTGGCCGGGTCGACGGGTTCATCAATGCTGCTGGTAATGTCGATATAACCGCCTTTGCGGGCATACTCCAGCGCCGACTGAAACAACGGTTCCGCACGATTGACGTGTGTGGGCAGCAGCTTGGTAATCGGTACATCGCAACTGTCGAGGATCTGGTACAACGGCTCCAGCATGCGCGGGCTGTCGCCCATATGGAAGACGCTAATCCCCGGCTTGCGCCCTAACAATCCGCCAACGCGCGACTGCGCCGCCATGTTTGCCAGCACCGAGGTGTCCGGGGCTGAAGAACGATGGTCCGAAACAGCACATTTCACGCCAATGATTTTATCGATCAGCGCCACATCGCGATCGATACTGCCGGTGATGGTCGGGGAAGGCAGAGAATACGCCCCGGTCAGCATCCATGCGCTGATGCCTTCAAATTCCAGCGCGCGGGTTTTCGCCAGCAGAGATTCAGGGTGACGGGTAATACCATCTGTCCCCAGCAATCCCACCACCGAGGTGACGCCAGCTTCAACCAGCCGCGACAAGCGCACTTCCGGCGTGCGGGTGTGCGGCCCCGCTTCTCCGCCGCCGCCAATCAGATGGACGTGTTGATCGATAAATCCTGGGCACACAATCGCACCGTTAAGATTGATACACTCGCAGCCAGGAAAATCGTCAGGGGAAATCGACGGCGCGATGGCAACAATTTTGCTGTCAGACACCAGTATATCCTGGCGTCCTAAATCTTCCGGCGCGTACACGTGTCCCTGCTGGAACAACGTCAAATTAAGAATGGAACAGTTCATAACCTTCCTTGTCAGGCAATAACCTGCATAACCCAAATAGAGAGCAGCGCATTAATTACGCATACCGCAATAATAAGCGGGTAATAACGGGGATGGACCCCCGCGGTACCCAGACAGCGTCCCACATTTTGCACCGGATTGCCCATCAGGTAGATAGCCGGTAACAGCACCGTAGCATCATGTCCCGAAAGCGTACCGGCGACAACCAGGCTGGCGCAAACACCGACGCCGCCTCCCATACTCATCACCGCCGCCAGCAGTACGGTAGCAGATTCCCCCGGCAGTCCCCACAGCGCCATTACCGGCTCACATACCCGCCCGACAATCTCGAGCAGTCCCGTCACCTTCAGCGCCTGAATAATCACAAACGCCATTACCACGTTAGGCAACAGGCTGGTTGTTGCAATAGTGAATCCGCGCCGTGCGCCATCGATAAACATATCCATGACGTTTTTACGTACTTGCGTTGTCATCTCACGCCTCCTGCTGCGTACGGCGATTTTCCAGCTGCGCAATCCACAAACGCAGCAGGTTCGCACCCACAAATTTGAAGACAAGGATCACCACCAGCGGCGTAATCACCGGAACGGTAACCATCGTAAACAGCGCGGCACCCGAGGAAAAATAGTTGGTAATACACGCACTGCCGCTGGTTTGCCAGCAGGCAAAAATGGCACGTTCCTGTTCAGTGATAATGCCCTCTTCCGCCATTTCTTTAGTCATCCCTGCCGCAGCATCGGTATTTTGCAAATTCGCAATCAGCGCCAGCGAGCAAATACCCGGAATACCGAGTAACGGGCGCAGGACTGGCGTCATCAGTTGCTGTGCCGCACGCAACCCTCCCAGCCCTTCGGTGACGGAAATTATCCCGAGTGAAAGAATGACGGAAGGCGCCAGCTCAAGCGCGAATAAGAAGCCGTCTTTTGCGCCCATACCGCCCGTGCCGCGAAAAGAGACCGCCGTGTCCCCCGCCGCATTAATCTGCCCAAACGCACCGTTGAGAACGGTGAAATCAAAGACTCGCCACCATTCGGTACTTTTCGCAAACATGCCGGAAAAAAGAATAATCGTAATAAAAAAAGCGAGATAACCGCCCCATCCCACCTTCTGCTGCGTGTGTGTGTTGTGACCCATTTTGTTCTCCTGTTGGCCTTATTCCTTGCGTGACTTAAAGACATCACGCGGGTCAAGTTAAAGACAAACGCAGAGAAAAACGACACCAGAGGAGATTATTCAGAATGTGTGGATAGAGGTCAGACAAGTTCGGCTCCGGCGACATTGCATCGCCGGAGCAAACAGATTAGGGTTCATCAACGACCTGACCATCCGGCCAGGCATGCATTACCGCTTTGATTAACGTCGCCAGAGGAATAGCAAAGAATACGCCCCAGAATCCCCACAGGCCGCCGAATATCACTACAGAGAGAATAATCACCAGCGGATGCAGATTTACCGCCTCGGAGAACAGCACCGGCACCAGCAAATTACCGTCCAGCGCCTGGATTATCAGGTATACGGCAAAACAGCTCCAGAACTCGGTGCCAAGCCCGAACTGGAACAATGCCACACCGACCACCGGAATAGTGACCACGAAAGCGCCGATATACGGGATCAGCACGGAGAAGCCTACCAGCACCGCAAGCAGCAGCGAATAGTTGAGGCCAAACAGCAGGAAGCCGAGCCAGGTCGCCACGCCGACCACCACCATTTCCAGCACCTTGCCGCGGATATAGTTGGTGATTTGCTGGTTCATCTCTTTCCACACCTGCCCCGCCAGTCCGCGATTACGCGGCAGCACCCGACGCACTGCGTTCAGCATTTGTCCTTTATCTTTGATCAGGAAGAACACCATCAACGGGACGAGAATCAGATACACCGCCAGCGTCAGCAATCCGACCAGTGAAGCCAGCGAATATTTCACCACCGAATCGCCCATGGTGAGCATTCGCGAGCGCATATTCTCCGCCATCGCATCAATAATGCCCGCATCCATCAGCGCCGGATAACGCCGCGGTAAGGTGGCGGCAAAATCAGACAATTTATTGAGCATGCCGGGCATATCGCGGATCAGGTAGATCCCCTGTTGCCATGCAACGGGCATTACCACAAACGCCATCAGCAGCAAAATACCGACAAACACCACCAACACAATCGATGTCGCCCAACGCCGTGAACAACCAATATGTTCCAGCCGTACTGTCGGCCATTCGAGCAGGTACGCCAGCACAATGGCGACCAGCAGCGGCGCCAGAAGACCGCTAAAAAAGAACAGGATGCCAAAACCGGCAACCAGAATAATCAGCAAGGCGATGGCTTCGGGGTCGCTAAAGCGGCGGCGATACCATTGCATCAACATTTCGAGCATAAAACCCTTCCATGAATCCAATAGCGGGATTGCGATCCCGAATTGTATCGAAATGTCACAAAAAAGACTTCGCTTTTTATAGCGGATTACGCAAAGTGAAAAGACATTTTTCCTGGGTGTTCATCGTCAGGTTTCGCAGTTACACTCCCTAAGCTTGCGGAGTGTGAACGATACTTCACGGCATTGGTCAAATGGCTATCTCAAAAAAGAATACAGGACAGAGGTTATGTTCAGGCAGTTGAAAAAAAACCTGGTTGCTACCCTCATTGCTGCACTGACCATCGGTCAGGTTGCGCCCGCATTTGCAGAAACCGCGGACACCCTGCCTGATATGGGAACCTCGGCAGGGAGTACGCTTTCCATAGGACAGGAAATGCAGATGGGCGATTATTATGTACGCCAACTGCGCGGCAGTGCGCCATTAATTAACGATCCGTTGCTGACGCAATACATTAATGCGCTGGGGATGCGTCTGGTCTCGCACGCCGACTCGGTAAAAACGCCCTTCACCTTCTTTTTGATTAACAACGATGAAATCAACGCCTTTGCTTTCTTTGGCGGCAACGTTGTTTTGCACTCCGCACTGTTCCGCTATTCCGATAACGAAAGCCAACTGGCATCGGTTATGGCGCACGAAATTTCCCACGTTACGCAGCGTCACCTGGCGCGCGCAATGGAAGACCAGAAACGCAGCGCGCCGCTAACGTGGGTGGGTGCGTTAGGGTCAATTTTATTGGCGATGGCCAGCCCGCAAGCAGGTATGGCGGCGCTGACCGGTACGCTGGCGGGTACACGTCAGGGGATGATTAGCTTTACGCAACAAAACGAACAGGAAGCAGACCGCATCGGTATTCAGGTACTGCAACGCTCGGGATTCGATCCCCAGGCTATGCCGACGTTTCTGGAAAAATTGCTCGATCAGGCCCGTTACTCTTCGCGTCCACCAGAAATTTTGCTGACTCACCCCCTGCCAGAAAGCCGTCTGTCGGATGCCCGTAACCGCGCCAACCAAATGCGTCCGGCTGTCGTCCAGTCTTCAGAAGATTTTTATCTGGCCAAGGCACGCACCTTAGGCATGTACAACTCTGGTCGCAACCAGTTGACCGATGACCTGCTGAGTAACTGGTCGAAAGGCAACATACGTGAGCAACGTGCGGCGCAGTATGGCCGGGCATTGCAGGCAATGGAGGCCAGTAAATATGACGAGGCACGTAAAGCACTGCAACCGCTGCTGGCGGCAGATGCTAACAATGCCTGGTATCTCGACCTGGCAACGGATATCGATCTCGGTCAGAAGAAAACCAGCGATGCCATTAATCGGTTGAAAAACGCCCGCGACCTGCGCACCAACCCGGTACTGCAGCTCAACCTGGCAAATGCTTATTTACAGGCCGGGCAAGCCAAAGAGGCGGCGACCATCCTGAATCGCTATACGTTTAACCATAAGAACGACCCTAACGGCTGGGATCTGTTAGCGCAAACGGAAGCCAACCTGAACAACCGCGATCAGGAGCTGGCGGCCCGCGCGGAAGGGTATGCCCTCGCAGGACGTCTGGATCAGGCGATTTCGATGCTCAGCAGCGCAAGCTCACAGGTCAAGCTGGGTAGCCAGCAGCAGGCCAGATACGATGCCCGTATCGACCAGCTACGCCAACTGCAAGAGCGCTTTAAACCGTATACGAAAATGTAATTATCGAACCCTTGCCGGATGGCGATATGTAGGCCAGATAAGGTCTTTTGGTCGCCATCCGGCAGGATTGTTATGCAAGGAGAAGTCATGTCAGACGCGATTAAAATCTACCATAACCCACGCTGCTCCAAGAGCCGTGAAACGCTGGAGTTACTGAAGTCTAACGGTGTGGACCCGGAAGTGGTGTTGTATCTGGAAACCCCGGCTGACGCCACAACCCTGCGTGAATTGCTGCAGATGCTGGGCATGTCCAGCGCGCGCGAGCTGATGCGCCAGAAAGAAGATCTCTATAAGTCACTTAATCTGGCGGACGTAAATCTGAGTGAAGATGCGCTGATTCAGGCAATGGTGGAAAACCCGAAATTGATGGAGCGCCCGATTGTGGTTGCCAAAGGCCAGGCGAGAATTGGACGCCCGCCGGAGCAGGTACTGGAAATCATCGGTTAACCTGAAACCTGCCGCAGTCTCTTCGGCTGCGGCGCTTACAGCTTCAGTATCTCTTTTACGAATGGAATGGTCAGCTTACGCTGGGCGGTGATCGATGCATGATCAAGCTGATCCAACGTCATAAACAGCGTACGCATTTCTCGATCCAGACGCTTGAGCAGGAAGCGTCCCACATCTTCCGGCAGTTCAAACCCACGAAGTCTGGCGCGTAATTGCAACGCCTGCAGCTTATCTTCATCGGAAAGCGGCTGCAGCTTGTAGATTTGTCCCCAGTCCAGGCGCGAGGCGAGATCCGGCAACCCCAGATTCAGCTGTCTTGGCGGGCGATCGCCTGTGATCAGCAGACGCGTTTTCCCCGACTCCAGGATGCGGTTGTAGAGATCAAAGATCGCCATTTCCCACAGCGAATCCCCGGCCACACATTCGATGTTATCGATGCATACCAGCGATAAATGCTCCATACCGTCGAGCACCTCGGGGACGAACCAGGTACGCTTGTCGAGCGGCACATAGCCTACCGCATCGCCGCGCGCGGACAGTTCCGCACAGGCTGCATGCAGCAAATGACTACGGCCAGCGCCTTCACGCGACCAGAGATAAATATACCCGCTATGGTCCTGACGCAGCACGTTTTGCAGTGCAGCCAGTAAAGAGGAGTTATCCCCCGGCCAGAAACTTGCGAAAGTTTCGTCGTCAGGAAGATAAAGTGGCAAAGAGAGCTGTGCCGGTGTGTTCAGAGATACCTCAACCCAGGATTTCATAAAATCGCGTTGAGTTTAACACAGAAATACGTCGTGATAGAACCGGGCAGCATCGCCACCCGGTAAGAGATTTACTGTTGCGGACTGTCGGCATCTTCCGCGTCAAGCACGACTTCTTCCGGACGCAGCAGGCTGATAACTTTGAAAATCAGGCTCAGACAAACGCCAACAATGGTCGCCAGCGCCATGCCTTTCAGCTCAGCGGCACCAATGTGAACTTTCGCGCCACTCACGCCAATGATCAAAATAACCGAGGTCAGGATCAGGTTTTGCGCTTTGTTGTAGTCAACTTTTGACTCGATCAGTACGCGAATACCAGAAGCACCAATCACGCCGTACAGCAGCAGCGATACGCCACCCATGACCGGCAGTGGAATGATTTGGATCGCCGCAGCCAGTTTGCCCACACAGGAGAGCAGAATGGCAAAAATTGCCGCGCCGCCGATAACCCAGGTACTGTAAACACGGGTAATCGCCATTACGCCAATGTTTTCGCCGTACGTGGTGTTCGGCGTAGAGCCGAAGAAACCAGAGATAACCGTAGACAGGCCGTTGGCAAACATAGAACGATGCAGGCCAGGATCGCGAATCAAATCTTTTTTCACGATATTCGCCGTTACCACCAGGTGTCCAACGTGTTCAGCGATGACCACCAGCGCCGCCGGCAGGATGGTCAGAATGGCAACCCATTCAAAGCGCGGCGTGTAGAACGTTGGCAGAGCAAACCAGTGGGCCTGCGCAATTGGCGTGGTGTCCACGACCCCCATCACGAAGGAGAGCGCGTAGCCGGCCAGCACCCCAATCAGAATCGGGATAATCGCCATAAAACCGCGGAACAGTACAGAGCCAAATACCGTAACCGCCAGCGTCACCATTGAGATGATGATGGTTTTTGAATCCGGTAATTGCCCCTCTGCTGGCAGTAACCCCGCCATGCCCGCAGCGACGCCAGCCAGCTCCAGACCGATGACGGCAACGATTGCTCCCATCGCCGCAGGAGGGAACATGACATCCAGCCAGCCGGTTCCTGCTTTCTTAACGATGAAAGAAACCAGGCAGAACAGAACGCCGCACATAATGAAACCACCCAGCGCCACTTCATACCCTAACGGCAGCAACAGCAGTACCGGGGAAATGAATGCGAAGCTGGAACCCAGATACGCAGGAATTTTACCTTTACAGATAAAGAGATACAGCAACGTACCAATGCCGTTAAACAGCAGAACGGTAGCCGGGTTGATGTGGAACAGGACTGGCACCAGAACCGTTGCGCCAAACATAGCGAACAGGTGCTGCAAACTAAGCGGGATTGTCTGTAAAAGCGGCGGTCTTTCACTCACCCCGATAGCACGGCGCGTCATAGTGTTTTCCTCTGAGTGTTGTTTGTTATTAGCCTTGGGTTGTTATATTCAAAAAAAAGCCGACTCTTAAAGTCGGCTTCTTTTCACTTATTCGTTTACTTGGTACCAAAAATCTTATCGCCGGCATCGCCGAGCCCCGGAATAATGTATCCGTGCTCGTTCAACCCCTGATCGATGGAGGCCGTGTACAGCTCAACATCCGGGTGCGCTTTTTCCAGTGCCGCGATACCTTCCGGTGCCGCAACCAGGACCAGCACTTTAATGCTGGTGCAGCCTGCATTTTTCAGCAGGTCGATGGTGGCGATAACGGAACCGCCGGTTGCCAGCATCGGGTCAACGATCAGCGCCATACGCTCATCGATGTTAGATACCAGCTTCTGGAAGTACGGAACCGGCTCCAGCGTTTCTTCGTTACGGTACATACCAACCACGCTGATACGCGCGCTCGGAACGTTTTCCAGTACGCCTTCCATCATGCCCAGGCCCGCACGCAGGATTGGCACAACGGTGATTTTTTTACCTTTGATTTGGTCAACTTCAACCGGACCGTTCCAGCCTTCAATGGTCACCTTTTCGGTTTCCAGACCAGCGGTTGCTTCATAAGTCAGCAGGCTGCCAACTTCCGAGGCGAGTTCACGAAAGCGTTTAGTGCTGATGTCGTTTTCACGCATCAGTCCCAGCTTGTGTTTGACGAGTGGGTGTTTGACTTCCACGATCTTCATACTCTTCTCCTTTCCTCAGACGAGTGGCAACCACAAAAAAAATCGCCGGATTATACCGCTTTTCGTCTCTGGCGCAACACTGGATACGCTTGATATGGATCAACCAAAGTCGTTTGCGTCTGGATGATGAGTATAAAACAAGCCCCGCATTATTGGCGGGGCTGGCTGTCAATACTATGAATTTTATAGATATTCAGCATTGGTCTGGATAACGTTTTGATACCATGAAAAAGATTTCTTCGGCGAGCGTGCTAACGTTCCGCTTCCGTCATTATTTTTATCAACATAGATAAAGCCGTAGCGTTTTTTCATCTCCCCCGTCCCGGCCGAGACTAAATCAATGCAGCCCCACGGGGTATAGCCCATCAGGTCCACGCCATCTTCCACTACCGCTTTTTTCATTTCGCTGATATGTGCGGCCATATAGTCAATACGATAGGAATCATCTACCGAGCCGTCGGCCTGCTGCACGTCAATCGCACCAAAGCCGTTTTCGACGATAAACAGCGGCAGTTGGTAATGATCCCAGAACCAGTTCAGCGAATAGCGCAGACCAACGGGATCAATCTGCCAGCCCCAGTCCGATTTCTGCACGTACGGGTTGGAAACCAGGCTTTTCGACTCGTCGTAGTCCAACTGTGGGTTGTCTGCCGTGGCCTGCGTTGCGAAAGACATATAGTAGCTAAAGCCGATGTAATCGACACAACCCTCGGTCAGCGCCTGACGGTCTTCCTCGGTGATATCAAGATCAAAGCCACGCCGGGCAAAGTAGTTGAGAAGATGCTGCGGGTATTTGCCGCGCACATGGACATCGGTAAACCAGTAACGCCGGTGCATGGCGTTCATCGCCATCATCATATCGTCCGGCGCGCAGGTCAGTGGATAGATAGGACACATGGCAATCATGCACCCTATCTGCAATGCCGGGTTAATCTCACGCGCAGCCTTTACCGCCAGTGCGCTTGCCACCAGTTCATAGTGCGCCGCCTGGTACATAACCGGCTCGCGGTCTTCACCGGGCTGGTATTTCAGGCCAGAGTTAGTAAAAGGCGCGAAGTCTTCGTGATAATTTGCCTGGTTGTTAATTTCATTAAACGTCATCCAGTACTTCACTTTGTGCTGGTAACGGGTAAAAACCACTGCGGCAAAACGGACAAAGAAATCGATAAGCTTACGGTTACGCCAGCCGCCATATTCCGTCACCAGATGGTATGGCATCTCGAAATGCGACAACGTAATCACCGGTTCAATGCCATATTTCAGGCATTCGTCAAACAGGTCATCATAGAACTGCAGGCCAGCCTCATTGGGTTGCGCTTCGTCGCCTAAGGGGAAAATACGCGTCCAGGCAATCGAAGTGCGAAAACATTTAAACCCCATTTCGGCAAACAGTTTAATGTCGTCTTTATAGCGGTGATAAAAATCGATGGCGTCGTGATTAGGGTAGTTTTTACCAGCAATCACACCGTCAGTGATTTCACGCGCCACGCCATGCGCCCCCGCCGTCATGACATCGGCAACGCTAATTCCTTTTCCACCTTCCTGCCAGCCACCTTCCAGTTGATGAGCGGCTACGGCACCACCCCACATGAAATCTGCTTTAAATCCTGACATACCCTTCCCCTATCGTGATTACTCTGCGCAAAACGCTGTTGATGAGGTCCGCAACAGAAAACAGAAACCGGTTTCAGTATGATACTGTGTATTCAGCAGGCAGGTTTCAAGCACAAGACTGTACCCGGTTTCATTTTCGTGGCGCAGTTCAAACAAATAGATAAATGATTGTAAAACGCTGAAAAAATCAGCACATAAAACTTGATGCAGAGCAGGCTCGCAAACGTTTGCTTTCCCTGTTAGAATTGCGCCGAATTTAACTTTTACTGCAAGTAAACATGTGGGGAAGCAGGCAGTGACCGATAAAACCTCTCTTAGCTACAAAGATGCCGGTGTTGATATTGATGCAGGTAATGCTCTGGTTGATCGAATCAAAGGCGTAGTAAAGAAAACTCGTCGTCCGGAAGTTATGGGTGGTCTGGGTGGCTTCGGTGCGCTGTGCGCATTGCCGCAAAAATATCGTGAACCGGTACTGGTTTCCGGCACTGATGGCGTCGGCACAAAACTGCGTCTGGCAATGGATCTGAAACGCCACGACACTATCGGCATTGACCTCGTCGCAATGTGCGTCAACGACCTCGTGGTTCAGGGCGCTGAGCCGCTGTTTTTCCTCGACTACTATGCTACCGGCAAACTGGATGTGGATACCGCAGCCAGCGTCATTAACGGTATTGCCGAAGGCTGTCTGCAGTCTGGCTGTGCGCTTGTCGGCGGTGAAACGGCTGAAATGCCGGGGATGTACCACGGCGAAGATTACGACGTGGCAGGCTTCTGCGTTGGCGTCGTCGAAAAATCTGAGATCATCGACGGTTCAAAAGTGGCTGACGGCGACGTACTGATTGCACTCGGCTCCAGCGGACCGCACTCCAACGGCTACTCTCTGGTGCGCAAAATTGTTGAAGTCAGCGGTTGTGACCCGGAAACCACCGAGCTTGAAGGCAAGCCGCTGGCCGATCACTTACTGGCCCCGACCCGCATTTATGTCAAATCCATTCTCGAATTGATTGAGAAGGTTGATGTGCATGCCATTGCCCACCTGACCGGCGGTGGTTTCTGGGAAAATATTCCACGCGTTCTGCCAGATAACACGCAGGCTGTGATCGACGAATCTTCATGGCAGTGGCCAGCCGTCTTCAACTGGCTGCAAACGGCGGGTAACGTCAGCCAGCATGAGATGTATCGCACCTTTAACTGCGGCGTAGGCATGGTTATCGCCCTGCCAGCTTCTGAAGTGGACAACGCCCTTGCTTTGCTCAATGAGAAAGGTGAAAACGCATGGAAAATCGGTATCATCAAAGCTTCTGATTCCGAACAGCGTGTGGTCATTGAATGAAAAACATTGTGGTGCTCATTTCCGGCAACGGAAGCAATTTGCAGGCGATAATCGATGCCTGCGAACAGAATAAAATCAATGGCACCATACGTGCAGTATTCAGTAACAAGGCCGATGCGTTCGGCCTTGAGCGCGCACGCGAAGCGAATATTCCTGCACACTCGCTGGAAGCCGCCCAGTTTGCCAGTCGCGAAGCATTCGACCAGCAACTGATACAAGAGATCGACGCTTATGCCCCCGATGTCGTGGTGCTGGCCGGTTATATGCGCATTCTAAGTCCGACGTTTGTTGCTCACTATTCTGAACGATTGCTGAATATCCACCCGTCTTTATTGCCGAAGTATCCTGGCCTGCACACGCACCGTCAGGTTCTGGAAAACGGCGATGAAGAGCATGGCACCTCCGTCCATTTCGTCACCGATGAACTGGACGGCGGACCGGTTATTCTCCAGGCCAAGGTTCCGGTATTTGAAGGCGACAGCGAAGATGATGTCACGGCACGAGTCCAGGCCCAGGAGCATACCATTTACCCGCTGGTGGTAAGCTGGTTTACTGATGGTCGCCTGAAGATGCGTGATAACGCAGCATGGCTGGACGGCGTTCGTCTGCCGCCACAAGGCTACGCCGCCGACGAAGAATAAAATCAACCTGTAAACCTGATCTCACCATCCGGTTTACAGGCATAAATACCTTTTCCGGTTAACATCTCCGGTATTCATCTACGCTCCCCCTTTCTCTTTGCTATCAGACGGTTTATTGTCATATTTTTCTGGCACTGTTGGACATCTGAGAGCAATGCTCGCCATAATAAATCGGTAGTGTCCCGTGAATGAAACGGAGTAAAAGTGGTAATGGGTCAGGAAAAGCTATACATCGAGAAAGAACTCAGCTGGTTAGCGTTCAACGAACGTGTACTCCAGGAAGCTGCTGATAAGTCAAACCCGTTGATCGAACGGATGCGTTTCTTAGGCATCTATTCCAATAATCTCGACGAGTTTTATAAGGTTCGTTTCGCCGAACTGAAGCGCCGAATCATTATTAGCGAAGAACAGGGTTCAAACTCTCACTCCCGCCATCTGTTAGGTAAAATCCAGGCCCGCGTATTAAAAGCCGATCAGGAATTTGACGGCCTGTACAATGAGTTGCTGCTGGAGATGGCGCGCAATCAGATTTTCCTTATCAATGAACGTCAGTTGTCGGTCAATCAACAGAACTGGTTACGCCATTACTTCAAACAATATCTCCGCCAGCACATTACACCGATCCTGATTAACCGCGAGACGGATTTAGTTCAGTTTCTGAAAGATGACTACACCTATCTGGCGGTGGAAATTATCCGCGGCGATACAATCCGCTACGCGCTGCTGGAAATCCCTTCCGACAAGGTTCCCCGTTTTGTGAATCTACCGCCGGAAACCCCGCGCCGTCGCAAACCGATGATCCTGCTGGACAACATCTTACGCTACTGCCTTGACGACATTTTCAAAGGGTTCTTTGATTACGATGCGCTGAACGCCTATTCGATGAAAATGACTCGCGACGCCGAATACGATTTGGTGCACGAGATGGAATCGAGCCTGATGGAGCTGATGTCGTCCAGCCTGAAACAGCGTCTGACCGCAGAGCCTGTACGTTTTGTCTATCAGCGCGACATGCCCAATGCGCTGGTCGAGGTACTGCGTGAAAAGCTGACGATTTCTCGCTACGACTCGATTGTTCCCGGCGGGCGTTACCATAACTTCAAAGATTTTATTAATTTCCCCAACGTTGGCAAAGCTAACCTGGTGAACAAACCGCTGCCGCGTTTGCGCCATATCTGGTTCGATAACGAGAAGTTTCGTAACGGCTTTGACGCCGTTCGCAAACGCGACGTGCTGCTATATTATCCGTATCACACTTTTGAGCACGTTCTTGAACTGTTGCGCCAGGCCTCTTTCGACCCGAGCGTGCTGGCGATAAAAATCAACATCTACCGTGTGGCCAAAGACTCGCGCATCATTGATTCGATGATCCATGCTGCGCACAACGGTAAGAAAGTCACCGTGGTGGTAGAATTGCAGGCTCGCTTTGATGAAGAAGCCAACATTCATTGGGCCAAGCGTCTTACCGAGGCTGGCGTTCACGTCATCTTCTCCGCGCCGGGCCTGAAAATTCACGCAAAATTGTTCCTTATCTCGCGTAAAGAAGGTGATGAAGTTGTGCGCTATGCGCATATCGGGACGGGGAACTTCAACGAAAAAACGGCGCGTCTCTATACCGACTACTCGTTACTTACCGCCGACTCACGCATTACCAACGAGGTTCGTCGGGTGTTCAACTTCATCGAGAACCCGTATCGTCCGGTGACATTCGATTATCTGCTGGTTTCTCCGCAGAACTCGCGCCGTTTGCTGTACGCGATGATTGACAAAGAAATCGCCAACGCGCAGCAAGGACAGCCTTCCGGTATCACCCTAAAACTGAATAACCTGGTCGATAAAGGCCTGGTTGATCGTCTCTATGCGGCCTCAAGCTCAGGCGTGCCAGTCAATTTATTGATTCGCGGTATGTGCTCTTTGATTCCGAATCTGGAAGGCATTAGCGACAATATTCGCGTGATAAGCATAGTTGACCGCTACCTTGAACACGACCGGGTTTATATCTTCGAAAACGATGGCGACAAGCAGGTATACCTCTCCTCCGCAGACTGGATGACCAGGAATATCGACTATCGCATCGAAGTCGCCACACCGCTGCTGGACCCGCGTCTTAAGCAACGGGTGCTGGATATTATCGATATCCTGTTCAGCGACACGGTGAAGGCTCGCTTCATCGATAAAGAACTCAGTAATCGCTACGTACCGCGCGGAAACCGCCGTAAGGTTCAGTCACAATTGGCGATATACGACTACATCAAATCACTCGAGCAACCTGACTAACGCTATGCCAATACACGACAAGACTCCACGACCGCAGGAATTTGCTGCGGTCGACCTTGGTTCAAACAGTTTCCATATGGTCATTGCTCGCGTGGTTGATGGCGCAATGCAGATTATCGGGCGACTGAAACAGCGCGTTCATCTGGCGGATGGCCTCGGCGAAGATAACAAGCTGAGCGAAGAGGCAATGGAGCGCGGATTAAGCTGCCTGTCGCTGTTCGCCGAACGTCTGCAGGGCTTTCCCCCATCAAGCGTATGCATCGTGGGAACCCATACTTTGCGTCAGGCGCTAAATGCGACCGAGTTTCTCAAGCGAGCAGAAAAAGTTATCCCCTACCCGATTGAGATTATTTCCGGTAATGAAGAAGCCCGACTGATTTTTATGGGCGTGGAGCACACCCAGCCGGAAAAGGGTCGTAAGCTGGTTATTGATATCGGCGGTGGTTCAACAGAACTGGTGATCGGCGAAGATTTCGAGCCCAAACTGGTGGAAAGCCGTCGTATGGGCTGCGTCAGTTTTGCTCAGATGTATTTCCCGGGCGGCGCTATTAGTCGGGAAAACTTCCAGCGTGCGCGCATGGCGGCAGCGCAAAAGCTTGAAACCTTAACCTGGCAGTTTCGTATTCAGGGCTGGAACGTTGCGCTGGGCGCATCGGGCACGATTAAAGCGGCACACGAAGTGCTGCTGGAGATGGGTGAGAAAGATGGTTTTATCACCCCCGAACGCCTGGACAAACTGCGAACCGAAGTGCTGAAGCATGCGTCATTCGATGCGCTCAGCCTGCCGGGGCTGTCTGAAGAGCGAAAAGCGGTGTTTGTGCCGGGACTCGCGATTCTGTGCGGCGTTTTTGACGCACTGGCTATCCGCGAACTCCGCCTTTCTGATGGCGCACTACGCGAAGGCGTGCTGTATGAGATGGAAGGTCGTTTTCGCCACCAGGACGTTCGCAGCCGTACCGCGAGCAGCCTGGCGAACCAGTACAACATCGACAGCGAACAGGCCCGGCGCGTACTGGAAACGACGATGCAAATGTACGACCAGTGGCATACGCAGCAGCCAAAGCTGGCCAATCCACAACTGGAAGCGTTGCTGCGCTGGGCGGCGATGCTGCATGAGGTTGGGCTGAACATCAACCACAGCGGTTTACATCGCCACTCGGCGTATATCCTCCAAAACAGCGATTTACCGGGTTTCAATCAGGAACAACAGCTGATGATGGCAACCCTGGTTCGATATCATCGCAAAGCGGTGAAACTGGATGATTTGCCCCGCTTTACGCTGTTCAAGAAAAAACAGTTTCTGCCGTTAATTCAGCTGTTGCGCCTGGGCGTGCTGCTGAATAATCAGCGACAGGCGACCACCACGCCACCGACGCTGACCCTAATTACCGACGACAACCACTGGACCTTACGCTTTCCGCATGACTGGTTTAGCCAGAATGCGCTGGTGCTGCTCGATCTGGAAAAAGAGCAGCAATACTGGGAAGCCGTTACCGGCTGGTGTCTCAAAATTGAAGAAGAGAGTTCACCCGATATCGCCGCATAAGCTCTCAGCAGGTGCCAGTTCTTCTGGCACCTGTTCTTCCAGCATTTCATGCAACGGCTGCGGTTTACCAATCAGATACCCCTGCATGTAATCAATCCCCAGCGAAATTACCGCACTGCGTATTTCTTCGCTTTCGACGTACTCCGCGACCACCAGCATTCTTTTCATCCGCGCCAGATGGCAAATAGAGGCCACGATTTGATAGTCGAGGCTATTCGAAACGATGTTGCGAATAAAGCTGCCATCAATTTTCAGGATATCGGCATTCACATTCTTCAGCCGCGCATAGCTGGCATATCCGGTACCAAAATCATCAATCGCAATCTGACAGCCCAATGATTGCAGCTGCAGTAACGTTGCCTGCGCCTGTTCCGCATTGGTTAAGGCATTGCTTTCCGTTACTTCAAAAATCAGCTGCCACGGTTCAACTTTGTACTTAATCAGTAGCTGGTTGATGTCATGCGGAAGCCGGGCACGGCATACCGACGTGGGAGATAAGTTAATAGCAAACCGACGAGCGGGCATTTTTTCCCGATTCTGCGCCATAAACTTCAGCGTATTTTCAATCACCCACAGATCGATGCTGGATGACAATCCAAACTCATGCGCTACCGGTAAGAAGCTGTCAGGACCGATGGTTTCACCATCATCCCCCTCTAGCCGCAGCAGAATTTCGTGATAAACATCGCCGCGCACGCCTGAAATCGGCTGCGCCATCAGGAAAAAGCGATTGTGCTCCAGCGCCAGTTGCAGACGATTCATCATCGCAACCTTATCTTTCAGGTCACGTTGCAGGTGCATCACGCCTCGGCGCTGCAAATTCTCTGGCGCATTGGTCGCCAGAGAAAGCTCGGCGATGGTGCTTAACTCCCCCAGTAACAAGTAGATGTGATTAACAGGAGAACGGACATAGCAAAAACTAATCCCCACCTGCGGCTGTAAAGGCATGCCATCCCAGATAAAACGAAACTGCTTGATATGCCTGTCCAGCGCTTCAATACGCTCCTGATGCGACTCGGTGTTAAAACGCAGAACTAAATCATTACCCGATAACTGATAGACATGCTCATCTTGTTTCAGCAATGGCTTTACCCACTGGGCAAGTTTTTGCTTGTACTGGATACGCAGCATAATGCCGTAATTTTTCACCAGCAGTTCCATACCCGGAACACTCAAAAAGCAAAGCACTGACCATGGCGCTTTTCTCAAATCCCGGTTCAAAGCGCGCAAATTCGGAATATGCACCATGGGGTCAAAGAAGGCCAGACGATGAGAATGTCTGGCGACAATTCTCTGGCGCGTTGCCAGTACGGCAATAAAATTCACGATGAAGGAGAAAACCAGGTAACTCGATGAGGTAATGGCAAGTTGCACATCGTAACCCGAATACCAAGGCATATAGCGTTGATAATAATGAATTGCTGTAATGAGTACGAGCATCCATATTAACGAAATAAATTTATAACCGTAACGCATAGCTCCCCATAGCATGACGGGCAGCATCAGTGACAAGGTATAATTCGTGCTAAATATCGAGCTTTTCTCATCTAGCGGCATACACAACAATGTCATTAGTATGGTCAATATAATCAACCAGACCGCAAACTCTGTTTTGGTAACTTTGGTATCAAACTGCTGCTTTAATTGAGATAAATAGCCTCTGATATACAAAGGATTACGAATCGTGCGAATTATAAAGTAGCACAGTGGAACCCCAACCAGATTCCCGGCCAGCATGGCCTGATAGTTGATCAACGTGCCGGTATTAAGGGGCATAACGCCCACCATGCCGGATTTGCTCTCATAGACGCCCACAAACGCGGCGAAATGGAAGAATAGCAGAAACAGCGTTGCCGGGCAGAAAACCTGCCAAAACATGTGCTGAAACATCAGGTGGGAGTCACCGTAAGAAACGTTATTCCGCCGGGGAGCAAAAACTTTATACCCTCCCCAACTAAGCACTATCGTAACTATAAAGTGCGAAATTATTGAGAGCATTTCAAATAACCCAACCTGCGGATATTTGTACCAGATGATGGAAATGATAATTCCTGGTAATGCCGCCCAGCCAAAAAACAACATCAGGCTAATCATCAGCGCTAAAGGCAGGTAGAAAAGAATTACGTTCCCGGTACTAATATGGGCATAGGTGTTAGCAGTGCTCAATATAGGCAACAGCAAGGAAGGCAAGATGAGAGGTAACGCCCACCATCTATCTCTAATACCAATATAATTTTTATTGAGTTTCATAGATGCTCAGTAGAATCCCGCACATCCTGCAGGGGGTATTCGGACAGGCATCCCACCTGACGTTAAAACGATAAAGTTAAATACATTAAAATGACTCATCAATTTTAGTTGTCAGCAAAGGGTGATGCTTGATACACATCAATAAATAAGTCCCTCATTAATCAATTATTACTCTTTTCATGGTTTTTTATCGTTATCTCATTATTAATGCAAATAATAATATTAATTCCCATAACATAAATAGATAAAACAACTGAAGCAATTTTACATAACGAAAAATTGACCATTCCCTCACAGTATGCCTTAATGTGACTATCGCCCTCAGTTGGGTACACTACAAGGAACCTTTTGTGAGCCAGGTTACCAGCCTACGCAAACGACACCGATTTAACAGTCGCATGATCCGGATCGTACTGCTTATCAGCTTTCTTTTCTTCTTCGGACGCTTCGTCTACTCCGCCATAGGTGCGTGGCACCACCACCAGAACAAAAAAGAAACTCAGCAGATCACCCTGCCGCAACAGGCATCTCCTGCACAAACTGACGTACGCTGATCGCTCGCGCCGAGCCGAGCCGAGCCGATGATACTACAGCATTAAGATTCCTTACCGGATGGCTAATCGCCTGACATTTAACCATCCGGTAAGGGATTTGAGTGATGAAACTTCACGTAGTCTTGCCCGCCCACACGTGCTGATATATCGGATAATCAACCGTGTTTTTCGCACAAATACACCATCTTTTAATCCCACTTCACCGCGCCATTCGCGCTGATTTTTTTACGTTCCAGTGTACTGGATATAAAAAAGATACACTGCGCTCAAATAGACGCTAATTAATATCGCTAGAAAATATCACTGACCAAAACATTCATATTTAGCATGAAATTAAATGCTTATCTGAATTCTTACCATTATTAAATTCCACAGGGTAATACCATGAGTACTTTTCATTATTTCCGTAAATAAGAAGCGGTGTTGAATGGATCGCAGACGTTAAGTGTGTGATTAACCCTACTATCGAGCAGGACTGTCGCATCGATAAAATTCGCGCAATAAAAAGCCCTCTATAAACAGAGGGCTTTTACATACTACCGGTTCAGAAACCGCTAAACGGGAGGAATATTATTCCCACTCAATCGTAGCTGGCGGCTTACCGCTGATGTCATACACCACGCGGGAAATACCGTTAACTTCGTTGATAATGCGGTTAGAGACGCGGCCTAAGAAGTCATACGGCAGGTGCGCCCAGTGCGCGGTCATAAAGTCGATGGTTTCAACAGCACGCAGGGAAACAACCCAGTCGTACTTACGGCCATCGCCCATGACGCCAACGGAACGTACTGGCAGGAACACGGTGAACGCCTGGCTCACTTTGTTGTACAGGTCAGCGTTGTGCAGTTCCTCAATGAAGATAGCATCCGCACGGCGCAGCAGGTCGCAGTACTCTTTCTTCACTTCGCCCAGCACGCGTACGCCCAGACCCGGCCCCGGGAATGGGTGACGGTACAGCATGTCGTACGGCAGACCCAGTTCCAGACCAATCTTACGCACTTCGTCTTTGAACAGCTCACGCAGCGGTTCAACCAGACCCATCTTCATCTCTTTCGGCAAACCGCCCACGTTGTGGTGAGATTTGATGACGTGCGCTTTACCAGTGGCAGAAGCCGCGGATTCGATCACGTCCGGATAGATGGTTCCCTGCGCCAGCCACTTAACGTCTTCCAGCTTCAGCGCTTCTTCGTCGAAGACTTCCACGAACACGCGGCCGATGATTTTACGTTTAGCTTCCGGATCGTTCTCGCCTTTCAGCGCGTCCAGGAAACGCTTTTCACCTTCAACATGAATGATGTTCAGGCCGAAATGGTCGCCGAACATATCCATCACCTGCTGAGCTTCGTTGAGACGCAGCAGACCGTTGTCGACGAACACACAGGTCAGGTTTTTGCCAATTGCACGGTGCAGCAGCATCGCGGTGACGGAGGAGTCAACGCCGCCGGAGAGGCCGAGGATCACTTTATCAGTGCCAACCTGCTCACGAATGCGGGCAACGGCGTCATCGATAATTTTTGCCGGGGTCCACAGCGCTTCACACTGGCAGATGTCGCGCACAAAACGCTCCAGCATGCGCATCCCCTGACGGGTGTGGGTAACTTCCGGATGGAACTGCACACCGTAGAAACGTTTTTCCTCGTGCGCCATGATGGCAAACGGGCAGTTGTCGGTGCTGGCAACGGTCACGAAACCTTCCGGAATAGCGGTCACTTTGTCGCCGTGGCTCATCCACACGTCCAGCAGTGGTTTGCCGTCTGCGGTCAGAGAGTCTTCAATACCGCGGATCAGCGCGCTGTCGGTCTGAACTTCAACCTGCGCATAGCCGAATTCACGTTCGTTAGAACCTTCAACATGACCACCGAGCTGCATTGCCATAGTCTGCATGCCGTAGCACACGCCGAACACAGGCACGCCCGCAGTGAAAACGTATTCCGGCGCACGCGGGCTGTTTTCTTCAGTGGTGCTTTCCGGACCACCGGAAAGAATGATACCGCTTGGGTTGAATTCGCGAATTTGTGCTTCCGTAACATCCCACGCCCACAGTTCACAATAGACGCCCAGTTCACGTACGCGACGAGCAACCAGCTGAGTGTACTGAGATCCGAAATCAAGGATGAGAATGCGATGTTTATGAATATTGTCTGTCATTGACGCTAATTCCGAGGCAAGTGAAACAAATTCGCCCGGCATATAGCCGGGCGCGGAAACTTATCAGGAGCCCATGCGGTAGTTAGGGGACTCTTTGGTGATGGTCACATCGTGAACGTGACTTTCCTGAATACCCGCACCGCTGATACGTACAAACTCTGCTTTTGTTCGCAGCGCGTCGATAGTACCACAGCCGGTCAGACCCATACAGGAGCGCAGGCCACCCATCTGCTGGTGAATGATCTCTTTCAGGCGACCTTTATACGCAACGCGACCTTCGATACCTTCCGGGACCAGTTTGTCAGCGGCGTTATCGCTTTGGAAATAACGGTCGGAAGAACCTTTGGACATCGCGCCCAAAGAGCCCATACCACGGTATGATTTGTAAGAACGGCCCTGATACAGTTCGATTTCGCCCGGAGATTCTTCAGTCCCCGCCAGCATAGAGCCAACCATCACTGCAGAAGCACCCGCAGCGATCGCTTTTGCGATGTCGCCGGAAAAACGAATACCGCCATCGGCAATAACCGGAATACCAGTGCCTTCCAGCGCTTCAACGGCGTCAGAAACGGCGGTGATCTGCGGTACACCTACGCCGGTAACGATACGGGTAGTACAGATGGAGCCTGGGCCGATACCGACTTTAACAGCGCTGCAGCCGGCTTCCGCCAGCGCGCGAGCGCCTGCACCAGTCGCAACGTTCCCCCCGATGATCTGCAGATCCGGGTATTTAGCACGAGTTTCACGGATACGCTGCAGTACGCCTTCTGAGTGTCCGTGAGAGGAGTCAATCAGCAGAACATCCACGCCAGCGGCAACCAGCGCGTCAACACGCTCTTCGTTACCCGCACCTGCGCCTACAGCAGCCCCAACGCGCAGACGACCATGCTCGTCTTTACAGGCGTTAGGTTTACGTTCCGCTTTCTGGAAATCTTTAACGGTGATCATGCCGAGCAGATGGAAGCTGTCGTCAACAACCAGCGCTTTCTCGACGCGTTTTTCGTGCATTTTGGCAAAGACAACATCGCGTGCTTCGCCTTCACGAACGGTCACCAGACGCTCTTTCGGCGTCATGTAGACGCTAACCGGCTGATTCAGATCAGTCACAAACCGTACGTCACGACCGGTGATGATGCCGACCAGTTCGTTATCTTCAGTCACTACCGGGTAGCCTGCGAAACCGTTACGCTCGGTCAGTTCTTTTACTTCGCGCAGAGTGGTGGTTGGCAGTACGGTTTGTGGGTCGGTCACGACGCCAGATTCGTGTTTCTTCACGCGACGAACTTCTTCCGCCTGGCGCTCAATAGACATGTTTTTGTGGATAAAACCGATGCCGCCTTCCTGAGCCAGGGCAATTGCCAGGCGCGCTTCCGTCACGGTGTCCATTGCTGCGGAGAGCATAGGAATGTTCAGGCGAATGGTTTTCGTCAACTGGGTGCTGAGATCAGCAGTATTCGGCAGAACGGTAGAATGAGCGGGAACGAGGAGGACGTCGTCAAACGTCAGGGCTTCTTTTGCGATACGTAGCATGGGCAATATCTCACCTGGGAGGTTATTAAATATTGCCGCGGCATTATACAGAGCGTAACCGATTGCATCCACACTTTTTTGCAAAAAAACCTTGCGCTCCTCTGTGAGCATGTTACTTTCGACTGAATAACTTGCTGATTTAGAATTTGATCCCGCTCACATGTTATCCTCTCAGACCACCTCAATTTTTACCGTAAGCCGCCTGAATCAGACGGTTCGTTTGCTGCTTGAGCAGGAAATGGGACAAGTGTGGATCAGCGGTGAAATTTCGAATTTCACTCAGCCGTCCTCCGGTCACTGGTATTTCACGCTCAAAGATGACACCGCTCAGGTACGCTGCGCGATGTTTCGCAACAGCAATCGCCGTGTAACGTTCCGACCACAGCACGGTCAGCAGGTACTGGTACGCGCCAACATTACATTGTACGAGCCGCGCGGCGACTATCAGATAATTGTTGAAAGCATGCAGCCAGCGGGCGAAGGATTGCTGCAGCAAAAATATGAGCAACTCAAGGCCAAACTGCAGGCTGAAGGGCTATTCGATCAGCAGTTCAAAAAAACGCTGCCTTCACCGGCCCACTGCGTCGGGGTAATCACCTCTAAAACCGGCGCCGCGCTGCACGATATCCTCCACGTCCTGAAGCGTCGCGACCCTTCCCTGCCCGTTATTATCTACCCGACCGCAGTCCAGGGTGATGATGCGCCAGGGCAGATCGTTCGGGCCATTGAACTGGCGAACGCGCGGGGCGAGTGCGATGTGCTGATCGTCGGGCGCGGCGGCGGCTCGCTGGAAGATTTGTGGAGCTTTAACGACGAACGTGTTGCACGGGCGATCTTTGCCAGCCGCATTCCAGTCGTCAGCGCCGTCGGCCATGAAACCGATGTCACTATTGCCGATTTTATTGCAGATTTACGGGCACCTACGCCGTCGGCGGCGGCAGAAATTGTCAGCCGTAATCAGCTTGAACTGCTGCGTCAAATACAGCATGGTCAGCAGCGTCTGGAGATGGCGATGGACTACTACCTCGCCAATCGTACTCGTCGATTTACCCAGCTTCATCACCGCTTGCAACAGCAGCATCCGCAACTGCGTCTGGCCCGTCAACAGACCGTGCTGGAACGACTGCGTCAGAGAATGAACTTCGCACTTGAGAATAAGATTAAACAGGCAAATCAGCGTCAGCAGCGCATGCTGCAGCGTCTGAATCAGCAAAACCCGCAGCCGCGTATTTACCGTGCGCAAACACGCATTCAGCAACTGGAATACCGCCTGGCGGAAAATATCCGTGCGCGTTTAAGCGAACAGCGCGAGCGTTTTGGCAACGCGGTTACCCATCTTGAGGCAGTCAGCCCACTGGCCACGCTGGCCCGCGGTTATAGCGTGACGACCGCAAAAGAGGGTGAAGTGCTGAAACAGACTAAACAGGTTACAGCAGGTGATGTGCTCACCACCCGCCTGTCTGACGGATGGGTGGAAAGCGAAGTGAGAGCTGTCACGAAGACAAAGAAAACACGCAGGAAAAAACAGGATTAAAGCGGCACAAACGCCACGCGTTTCTTCGAGATAAGGCCATGACCGTTCTGGCAGAAATAATCCACCGCGCCACAGGCTTTAAGCACCTGCAGTGGCTGATTGCACTCCGGGCAGTGCGCTTCTAACTGAATATCTTTATTACAGTTATCACAGTGCGCCATACCGTTTTGCGGCTCCAGCTCTGCATTACAATCCGGGCAAATAATAGACATAGCGACTCCAGTACAGGGATCCATTACTGCGCTGAGTTTAACACGATGCGTTTAATGCCGCCCGCGTAACTGCTGCTGTAACGTTAACAGGCACTCCACTTCCTCCAGCCTGCGCTGCGTCGTGCGGCTCACTTCCTGTGGGCTGCGTTCAAACAGACTTTGCGCGCCCAGAATATGCTCCGCAAGACAATGGGCATATACGCTACCAGGCAGACTCCAGCGTTGTACAACATCACCGTCAATCAATTCGAGCACATCCTCGACACCACGGCGATCATGGCTAATGACACGACCATCGCGCAGACAAAGGCGCAGGCCTTTTTGTCCGCCAGCCGGCCCCGCGTATTTATTCAGCCAAATGTCCAGCGGAATGCCGCTAATCTGTCCCTGCAGATGCGCCTCTCCTTCTGCTGTGGTCAGGTCGCCCTCTACAATATTTCGTCCCAGACGGTCTTTAGCGCTCTTCACCTGCAAGGTCATACTGTCATTACCGCCCAGGTAACGCACTGTTTCACGCAGCATTGCCAGTACATGTGTGCCAATGTCCAGAATCACACCGTCCGGATGACGAAGCTCACGGGTATCCGGCTCACCGGTGGCAAAGTTAAGCGCAATGGGTTCTCCAACAGCGTTAAACCCGCTCGGTTCCTGCAAAAAACCGTCGATTTTAACAATGTGTGAAAAATGAGAGACAAGTGCCTGTTGCGGATTATCGCCCTGCCACTGCGCTCCGAGTTTGCCCAACGCCAGCTGCATTGCGCCATTGCGTGCCATCCAATGGTCGAGTGCCAGCACGCGGTTGGCAGCATCCGGTTGAGCCAGCAGCGTTTTCAGTTTTTCAATTTGGGAAAGCGTGGCGACAATAGGCTTTTCGACCACGATACGAGCGATGGGAGCCGTCAGCGCCTGTTCAAGCACATCGAGGTGATACAGGGATGCGGTGGTAATAAAAAGGGTATCAAGCGGCATTGCAAGAAGTTCAGCGAGCGACGCACAGCGCGTCACGTCTGCGGGCTGCTTTGCGGGTTGAACATCAAATCCCACACAGCGTAGTGCATCACCGAACATATTACGTAATGCGGGCAAGTATGCCGTTTCAACGACTGCACCAAGCCCAACAAATCCTAACAGCATGCTCTTACCTCGTTAATTGAATAGCCGGGACATAACGTCTGCCCCGGCACAATCGAGGTGTTATCAGGCGCTAGTTGCCGGTTTAGTTTGCGTATTTTCCAGCATGCGACGAATCGGAACAATGAGGATGATCAGTACCGCAGCACAGATCAGCAGCGCAATCGAGCAGCGTGCGAAGAGATCCGGCAGCATATCCAGTTGGTCAGCCTTCACATGACCGCCAATCAAACCTGCGGCCAGGTTGCCCAGCGCACTGGCGCAGAACCACAGGCCCATCATCTGCCCGCGCATTCTTTCCGGCGCCAGCAGCGTCATTGTCGCCAGACCGATCGGACTCAGGCACAGCTCGCCAAGCGTCAGCATCAGGATACTGCCCACCAGCCAGAATGGAGAAACGCCTGCCCCGCCGTTACTGAGAACGTTTTGCGCCGCCAGCATCATCAGACCGAAGCCTGCCGCCGCAAAGAGGATACCGATAACAAACTTGGTGATGCTACTCGGGCGAATGTTCATGCTTGCCAGCTTCGGCCATGCCCAGCTAAATACCGGTGCCAGCAGGATAATAAACAGCGCGTTTATCGACTGGAACCAGACCGCCGGGATTTCAAAATCACCGATCATACGGTTAGTGTAGTCGTTGGCGAACAGGTTGAACGAGGTTGGCTTCTGCTCAAACGCGGACCAGAAGAACGCGGCGGAAACCAGCAGGATAAAGCAGACCAGCAGTCTGGCGCGCTCTTTACGGTTCAGACCGGCAAAGATGAACAGGTAGATAAAGTAGAGCGCAACGGAGGCTGCAATCACGTACACCAGCATGCTGGCAACCGCGACCGGATTAATTACAATCACGCCCTGCGCTATCAGCGTAACAATAACCGCCGCACCGACGGCCAGCGCCAACAGCCACGCGCCCACGCCGTTACGTTTCACTACCGGGCTATTCCAGGTGGAATCGAGCCCCACTTCGCTGTCGTAGCGTTTCATTGATGGAACGGCAAATACACGGAAAATGATCAACGCCACCAACATCCCGATACCACCGATGCCAAAGCCCCAGTGCCAGCCGTGGGTTTTAATCAGCCAGCCGGAAATCAGCGGCGCGATAAACGACCCCATGTTGATGCCCATGTAGAACAGCGAGAAACCGCCGTCGCGACGCGCATCGCCTTTTTTGTACAGCGTGCCAACCATGACCGAAATACAGGTCTTAAACAGACCGGAGCCGAGCACGATAAACATCAGACCAATAAAGAACAGGTTGTTCCCCATAATGGCGGAGAGCGCAATTGACAGATGGCCGAGGGCAATCAGGATGGAACCGTACCACACCGCTTTCTGTTGGCCGAGCCAATTATCCGCCAGCCAGCCACCCGGCAGCGCAGCGAGGTACATCGTACCGGCAAAGATACCCACAATCGCCGAGGCATTTTCACGTGCCAGCCCCATGCCGCCGTCATAAACGGTAGCAGCCATAAACAGGATCAGTAACGGGCGAATACCATAAAACGAGAAGCGCTCCCACATCTCTGTGAAGAACAGCGAGCCGAGCGGATAAGGATGGCCGAAGAAAGTTCGGCTTTCTTTTTGATTAACAGAGGATTGCATAATTCTCCCGAAAGTTATGTCGTCGTGTGTGTAAACACCGCGATGTACGCCAGCCAGTTACGTATCTGACCGATTTTTTACATGCGGCGAAAATTTATTTAACCATTTGATAACCTAAGGCTAGTTTTGTCTAGTACCAGCCCCCGGACTTTAAGACGAAAACTCGACAAATGTCTACTTTCTTAGATTTAAACTTGGTAAAAAATGAATAGTGATTGACATCGCACGGGCTGAGGCTGGCGATGAAACTTCGAAAAAAAACCCGCGACAAGCACGGGTTTTTATCAGCATCAGCAACGGTTACTTGCTTTTTTTGATGTGTTTTATCAAACGCTTACGTTTACGCATCTGCGTCGGCGTCAGCGTATTGCGTTTGTTCGCAAACGGGTTTTCCCCTTCTTTGAACTGAATGCGGATCGGCGTCCCCATTACATCCAAAGACTTACGGAAATAGTTCATCAGATAGCGCTTGTAGGAATCCGGCAGGTCTTTGACCTGGTTGCCGTGAATCACCACGATTGGTGGGTTATAACCACCGGCGTGGGCATATTTCAGCTTCACACGACGACCACGCACCAGCGGCGGCTGATGATCTTCTGCCGCCATAGTCATAATGCGCGTCAGCATCGCGGTGCTAACGCGACGGGTGGAGCTGTCATACGCTTCGCGGACCGATTCAAACAGATTACCCACGCCGCTGCCGTGCAGCGCAGAGATGAAGTGTACACGCGCAAAATCAATAAAGCCCAGACGGAAGTCCAAAGTCTCTTTGACCTGCTCTTTCACTTCCTGCGTCAGGCCATCCCACTTGTTGACCACAATAACAAGTGAACGCCCACTATTGAGGATAAAGCCCAGCAGCGACAGGTCCTGATCGGAAATACCTTCGCGCGCGTCAATCACCAGCATCACCACGTTGGCATCTTCAATCGCCTGCAGCGTTTTGATAACTGAGAATTTTTCTACTGCTTCGGTAATTTTGCCGCGCTTACGCACGCCCGCGGTATCGATGAGCACATATTCGCGCTCATCGCGTTGCATCGGGATATAAATACTGTCACGCGTGGTCCCCGGCATGTCGTAAACCACTACGCGGTCTTCGCCGAGAATACGGTTAGTAAGCGTGGACTTACCTACGTTCGGGCGACCAACAATCGCCAGTTTGATCGGCAGGTCCTGCGGATTGAAGTCGTCTTCAGGCTCTTCTTCGCCGTTCTCTTCGGCTTCCAGTTGCGCCCAATATTCTGCATCTTCATCCACTTCTTCCTGAGGAGCAACGTCATCCATCCACGGCAGCAGAACATGCTCCAGCAGGCTGAGAACGCCACGACCATGGGATGCCGCGATCGGATAAATTTCACCCAGACCCAGCGAGTAGAAATCGACGACCGCCTGATCAGGATCGAGTCCGTCAGTTTTGTTGGCTACCAGGAACGTCGGTTTCTGGCGCGAACGCAGATGTTTCGCAATGGCTTCATCCGCAGGCATCAGGCCAGCACGCGCATCTACCATGAACAGCACAACGTCCGCTTCTTCGATCGCCAACAGCGACTGTTCCGCCATGCGGGTTTCTACACCGTCTTCGGTGCCATCAATACCGCCGGTATCAATACAGATAAACTCGCGGCCTTCAATTTCCGCACGACCGTACTTACGGTCACGAGTCAGACCCGGGAAATCCGCAACCAGCGCATCTCGGGTGCGAGTTAGACGGTTAAATAACGTGGATTTGCCAACGTTAGGGCGCCCGACAAGCGCGACCACAGGTACCATGTTTAAAGCCTCATTTAATAAATCATCAGACAACGGGCACATTTTTTGCGCCGTTGTTAAAAACAGTAAAACGGCCCCTGCACCAGGAGCCGTTTTTCAAAGCGAGCGGCCGGGACGATTAACGCGTAATAGAGTACAGCGTACCGTCTTTCGCCTGGATCAGCAGTTTACCATCAGCAGAGACCGGCTCGGTCAGGAAACCAGAGCTGTCAACTTTCTGCTGGGCGACAAAGCGGCCATCGTCAACGTTAATCCAGTGCAGGTAGCCTTCGCTATCACCCACGACCAGATTGCCGTTATACAATACCGGGGACGTCAGCAGACGGTGCAGCAGATCGCTTTGCGTCCACAGCGTCACACCGCCGTCGGTGGTCAGCGCCAGTACACGATCGTTCTGGTCTACCAGGTAGATACGGTTACCGTCGACGATGAAATCATTCACTGAGCCCAGTTCACGTTTCCACATGATCTGGCCGCTGCGCAGATCCAGCGCCGTCAGGTTACCATTATAAGCCAGCGCGTAGACAACGCCATTGACGATAACCGGCGTGGTATCAACGTCGCTCAGACGATCGATTTCCGTTGGACCTGTCGCCTGAGAAATACGCTGCTGCCAAATCATCTGGCCCTGCTGCATCAGCACGGCGCTTACGCGGCCGTTATCACCGCCAACGATAGCTGCGCCAAAGGCGGTCGCTGGGGCAGATTCGCCGCGCAGAGACAGAGAAGGCATGTCGAGGTTAACGGTCCATTTGATGGCGCCGTCTGCTTCGTTCAAGGCCTGCAACTGACCGTTACTGGTGTGGATTAATACCACGCCATCGCTCACAACAGGACGAGACAGCGCTTCACCGGCAACTTTCGTCTGCCATGCGGTGGTACCATCGCTGGTGTTCAGCGCATAAACCTGCGCTTTTTCGCTGCCAATGTAAACATGGCCACCGGACACGGTTACACCGCCAGAAAGCTGTGCAGATGCGCGGGAGAACCAGCCGTCTTTCTCACCCAGATTAACAGACCAGACTTCTTTGCCGTCGTCCGCATTCAACGCCTTAACGACGCCGGCGCGATCGGCTGCATAGACAACGTTATCCGCCAGCGCAGGATGAAGATTGGAATAGAAATCACCAATACCGTTACCTACAGAGGTGCTCCAGTCCGTAGACGGAGTAAACTGGTTTTCAACCACCGGTAATGGGGACATCTTAACGACATCTTCTTCGCCACTAAACAGTGAACAGCCGCTCAATAGGGTAACGGAAAGCAGCCCTGGCAGAAGTAATTTACGCAATTGCATCGGGTCCCTCTCAGATGGACAAATTATTGATTTTCATCTGCATCATTTCGCTCAGAGCAGGAGAGGCATCGCTTTTCACGCCCGCTTCCCATGCGCTACGCGCACCTTGTTTATCGCCTTTGCTCAGCAATGCTTCACCGCGCAGGTCGGCAACAATGGCCGTCCACCCTTCACCTTTAATGGTGTCGAGTGTTTTCAGCGCGGTATCAGCCTGTTTAAGCTGAACCTGAACACGAGCCAGACGCAGATTAATCACCGCTTTGAGATTCTCATCGCTGGTCGCTGCTAAGCCTTGTTGCAGCTGGCTTGCGGCTTTCTCAAGTTCATTTTGGTCAACAAACTGCTGCGCCAGTTCCAGTGAAGCTAACGCGCCGTAGGTATTTTTGTTTTCTGCGGCAAATTTCTCTGCAGCAGGAAGACTATCCGGTTTACCCGCGCTAACCGCAGTCACCGTATTTTGATATGCCAGAGAAGCAGAGCGTGCGGACTCCGTCTGATGGCTGGTCCAGTAACGCCAGCCAACCAGCGCGCCAACCCCTAAAATGACCCCAACAGCCAGCGCTTTGCCGTTTTCAGCAAAGAAGCGTTTTACTGCATCAATCTGGTCGTTTTCGTTCTCGTAAATTTCCACGCTGTCCTTCTCCTTAGCCCAGTAGAGTGCGCAAATGCGCGGCAACGCTATCCTGCGCTACTGCCGTTTGCTCACCAGAGCGCAAATCCTTCACTACAACAGTACCGTCAGCCACTTCGGACTCGCCCAGTACCAGTGCAACGCGGGCGCCCCACTTGTCGGCGCGGGCGAACTGTTTCTTAAAGTTGCCGCCACCGTGGTTTGTCATCAGTTTCACACCAGGAACTTCATCGCGCAGACGTTCTGCAAGCCGCATTGCAACCGACTGCGTATCCGCCCCCGAAGCGACCAGGTATATATCGACAACAGGATCTGCGTTAAATTCCGGATTAACTGCCTGAACTAACAAAACAAGTCGTTCCAGACCCATGGCAAAGCCCACGGCCGGCGTTGCGCGACCGCCAAGTTGCTCTACCAGACCGTCGTAACGCCCACCGGCACACACGGTACCCTGAGAGCCCAGGCTGCTGGTAACCCACTCAAATACGGTGCGGTTGTAATAATCAAGACCACGAACCAGACGCTGATTGACGGTGTAGGCAATACCTGCGGATTCCAGCAGTTTGCACAGGCCCGCAAAGTGCTCGCGAGAGTCGTCATCAAGATAGTCGCCCAGCGCAGGTGCGTCGTTGAGCAGCGCCTGTACTTCCGGGTTTTTGGAGTCGAGAACGCGCAGCGGGTTAGTGTACATACGGCGCTTGCAGTCTTCGTCCAGTTTCTCTTTGTGCTGTTCCAGGTAGGCGACCAGCGCATCACGGTAGTTAGCGCGGGCTTCAAGCGAACCAATTGAGTTCAGCTCAAGGCTGACATGTTGAGAAATACCCAGCGCGCGCCACCAGCGAGCGGTCAGCATAATCAGTTCAGCATCGATGTCCGGACCTTGCAGGCCAAACACTTCGACACCCAGCTGATGGAATTGACGATAGCGCCCTTTTTGCGGACGTTCGTGGCGGAACATCGGCCCGATATACCACAGACGCTGTTCCTGATTGTACAGGAGACCATGTTCGATGCCGGCGCGTACGCAGCCCGCAGTCCCTTCAGGACGCAACGTCAGGCTGTCGCCATTACGGTCCTCAAAGGTATACATCTCTTTTTCAACCACGTCGGTGACTTCACCGATCGCGCGTTTGAATAACGGGGTCTGCTCTACAATCGGCAAGCGGATTTCACTGTAACCGTAGCTGCCGAGCACGTTTTTGAGAGTGCCTTCAATGCGCTGCCAGATGGCGGTTTCGCCAGGCAGATAATCGTTCATGCCGCGAATGGCTTGAATGTTTTTTGCCACGTTTATTCTCTTTATGAATATAAAAATGAACCCTCAGCGCTAACCCGAACAATGCGGGCGCCATGCGGGTTCAATCATACACGGGAAGCATGCCGCTTCCCATCACGTTGTTATTTTTCAAGCTGCTGCACGTCAATACGACGCGCTTCGTCCAGGATACTCGCTTTGGCGCGAATGCGGGCTTCAAGCTGCGTAATCATATCGTCGTTATCGAGTCGATCCTTACGCACGCCGTCTTCATACAGACCGCTTTTCTTGTTACCACCCGTCACGCCCAGCGTAGAAACCAGCGCTTCGCCAGGACCGTTCACCACGCAGCCGATGATCGAAACATCCATTGGCGTAATGATATCTTCCAGACGTTGTTCCAGCGCGTTAACCGTACCGATAACGTCGAACTCCTGACGCGAGCAGGTTGGGCAGGCGATAAAGTTGATCCCGCGGGCACGAATGCGCAGCGATTTCAGGATATCGAAGCCAACCTTGATCTCTTCCACCGGATCCGCCGCCAAAGAGACACGCAGCGTATCGCCGATCCCTTCGGACAACAGCAATCCTAAACCGATCGCTGATTTTACCGCCCCACTGCGTGCGCCACCGGCTTCGGTGATCCCCAAATGCAGCGGTTGATCGATCTGTTTCGCCAGCAGGCGATAGGATTCTACGGCGAGGAAAACGTCAGACGCTTTAACGCTGACTTTGAATTGATCGAAGTTCAGACGATCGAGGTGATCCACATGGCGCATAGCGGATTCCAGCAGCGCCTGCGGCGTCGGTTCACCGTATTTTTCCTGCAGATCTTTTTCCAGCGATCCGGCGTTGACGCCGATACGGATAGGAATATTTTTATCACGAGCGCAGTCCACTACCATGCGAATACGCTCTTCATTACCAATATTGCCTGGGTTGATACGCAGGCAATCGACGCCGTATTCCGCCACCTTCAGCGCGATACGATAGTCGAAGTGAATATCGGCAACCAGCGGGACATTAACCTGCTGTTTGATAAGCTTGAACGCTTCTGCGGCATCCATTGTCGGTACAGAGACACGAACAATATCTGCGCCGACGCGTTCCAGCGCTTTGATCTGATTAACCGTCGCTTCCACATCTGTGGTTCGCGTATTGGTCATAGACTGTACGGCGATGGGCGCGCCATCGCCGATCGGCACGTTCCCAACGTAAATGCGTGTCGATTTTCTACGTTGAATTGGAACCTGGTTATGCATTAAAAAATCTCCCGCATTGCCGTCTGTTACTGAGCCGGTGATTGTTCGGCATTAACGGTCAGACGCGCAACCTGGTTAGTTCTGATAAAACGACTCAGATCGACAGGTTTACCCTGGAACTGAATCTGCACTGCCGCCGGAGCGCCAATTTTCAGTTTGTACGGCGCCTGACCCGTCAGATTCAGATTGCCGTCCTTACGCTGCATACCACTGAACAGTTTTTTTCCGGTCGCATCGGTCACTTCCAGCCAGCAATCGGCGGTAAAGTTCATTACCAGTGCGTTAGGATCGGCGGCTGGGGTAGTGACACCCGCCTGGTCAGTCGGCAGCGGCGCCGCGGTCGCTGGCGCAGCAGTTGCGGTATCGACGTTAGCCTGAGAAGGTGCCACAACGGCATTCTGCTGCGCATCAGCGGCAGGTGCCGGGGTTGCAGCAACATCTGGCGTAGGCGCTGCGTCCGCCACCGCGCCATCGTCTGGAGCCGGGGTAGTATCCTGGCCCGCTGCGGCGCTGGTATCTAACGGTACGTTCTGCGCACCATCTTTACCGGCATTCAGCTCAGCGGAGGATTGATCGGCCATGGTGGTGATCTCTTCCTGCTGCGCTTTATGGTTCTGCCACCACCAGGCTCCCGTCAGTCCGACAACGACAAACAGCACCAGCCAGGTAAAGGTCATTAACCAGCCGTCGCGTTTTTTACGACGCTTACCGAGCGAGAAGCTCTGCATCGGTGCGACTTTGGCTGGGCGAATCGGAGCCTGTTTTTCCAGCCCTGGCAACAGTTCTTCTTCAGGAATATGCACCAGACGCGCATAAGAACGGATATAACCGCGCAGGAATGTTGAAGCGAGATCGGCTGGCGCCTTATCTTCTTCAATATCACGTACCGTGGAGACCTTCAGGCAAAGTCGCTCCGCGACTGCCTGCTGGCTGAATCCGAGTTGTTCACGGGCATTGCGCAGACGAACGCCGGTGGATAGTGCTTCATTTTTGTCGTGCGTGGCTTCAGTATTCATTCGCTACAGCTGCGTAAATTTGGGTTCTGATGCCGGCGAGCCACAATGCTCACCCACACCGCGAAACATCTGGTCAGTTAACCTTCGTCAGACAGTATAAAACGGTCAGACTATCAAAGACAAAACAACGTAAACCTGAGGGCTAAAGGCTTGTTGCGCCGTTACATACTGCCTTAAAGTCGACAAAAACGCACCGTTATTATTGACCTGACGACAACAACAAAAAACCTCATTTGGCTTACGTTGCACTACGGTACATGAATTATACCGTAGTGCACTCAACATCAAACGGTCTTGATATCGATAGCGTCGCCCTGCATACGCTTACGCAGAGTACGCTTGGTACGGTCGATAACGTCACCCGCCAGCTGACCGCAGGCTGCATCGATGTCATCGCCACGTGTTTTACGCACGATGGTAGTAAAACCATAGCTCATCAACACTTTGGAGAAACGATCGATACGGCTGTTAGAGCTACGGCCATACGGCGCGCCTGGGAACGGGTTCCACGGGATCAGGTTAATCTTACACGGCGTATCTTTCAGCAACTCTGCCAACTGATGCGCGTGTTCAGTACCATCATTGATGTGATCTAACATCACATACTCAATGGTCACACGACCCTGGTTAGCGTTGGACTTCTCCAGATAACGACGAACCGCGCCAAGGAATGTTTCGATATTGTACTTTTTGTTGATAGGTACAATTTCGTCACGAATTTCATCGTTCGGCGCATGCAGAGAAATCGCCAGCGCGACATCAATCATATCGCCCAGCTTATCCAGCGCAGGGACAACGCCTGAGGTGGAGAGCGTGACGCGACGCTTTGACAGCCCAAAACCGAAGTCATCCAGCATGATTTCCATCGCTGGCACCACGTTGGTCAGGTTGAGCAACGGCTCGCCCATCCCCATCATCACCACGTTAGTGATAGGACGCACGCCCGTTGCTTTCACCGCGCCGACGATTTTCGCCGCACGCCAGACCTGACCAATGATTTCCGACACCCGCAGGTTACGGTTAAAGCCCTGTTGCGCCGTAGAGCAGAATTTACACTCTAATGCACAACCGACCTGTGAAGAAACACACAGGGTCGCGCGATCGTCTTCCGGGATATACACGGTTTCTACGCGCTGATCGCCAACCGCGATGGCCCATTTGATCGTACCGTCAGAGGAACGCTGCTCTTCCACCACTTCCGGGGCGCGAATTTCAGCCACTTCTTTCAGCTTGTTACGCAGCACCTTATTGATGTCAGTCATGTCATCAAAGTTGTCGCTGCAATAGTGGTACATCCACTTCATGACCTGATCGGCACGAAACGGTTTTTCACCCATATCTTTGAAGAATTCGCGCATTTGCTGACGGTTCAGATCCAGCAGGTTGATTTTTCCATTTTTATTTGGAACCGCAGGAATGACGACTTCAGAGGTGTTAACTAATTCAGACATAATTTTTTCCGGCCTCGTTGTTACACGTTGTGGCCCGTGGAGGGTTAAAAAGAAACGCCCCGGCAAGCGTTCTGCTCTTCCGGGGCGTTGCATTGTACAAAGTCTGGCGCAGGTATGCCACGTTTGCACGAAGCATTAGCGAAAATAATATGTAAATCGCTAATTCCTCTCCAAAGGATTTCGCATCGCAGGAAAGCTGCACGTTCGAGCCTCCCCGAAAGCATAGAAAACGATGCGATGTGAAAGACGCAGGAGATTAGCGCGTGCGCGGGCAAACCTCGCCTTCACCGAAGAAATAGGCGATTTCACGCGCGGCAGATTCAACGGAGTCGGAACCGTGAGTACCGTTCTCGGTGAAGCTATCAGCGTAGTCTGCACGCAGAGTACCCGCCAGCGCATTCGCCGGGTTGGTTGCACCCAGCAGATCACGGTGACGCTGTACGGCATTTTCGCTTTCCAGAACAGAAACAACGATCGGACCGGAGGTCATGAATTCAACCAGACCGTCAAAGAACGGCTTACCATCATGCTCAGCATAGAAGCCACGCGCCTGCTCAACGGTCAGGTGCAGCATTTTAGTACCGACAATTTTGAACCCTGCTGCTTCAAAGCGCGCAAAGATGCTCCCAATAACGTTTTTTGCCACCGCGTTTGGTTTGATGATGGAAAAAGTACGTTCAATAGCCATGATTACCTCTGAAAAAGATGTTTTGTTGTTGTTTACCTGGCGCGGATTATAAAGAGCATCCCGGCAATTGACTATTGACGAAGATAACATTTCTTTAAAATAAGATGAATTTTAGCAACAAAAATCACCTGGTGGTCTACTGCAACGAAAATCTCACCGTCGCCACCTGTCCGGCGTCATCCATTACCAGCAGTTGATAATCCCCTTTGGTCGCCAGCCGTAGCGTAAGACGGCGTCCGCGTTCATCCAGCCGTTCACCGTTAAGAAACCACCAGCGATCGCCAGTCCCACCGCTGGTTTGTACCGGCAATGAGGCCAGCGCAGAACCGGGTAAACGCTTCACGATCGCGCCATCACGAACCCCTGTCAACTGCAACGGCAGCGAAGCATCCTGCCCCAGCGGCGGACACGTGGCAGAAACCGGCGGTAATCTCGCCCCACGGCGCTCTGACTCCGGCAGCCATGGCTCCAGCGGTAAAGGCCAGACGATTAACGTTTGTTCGCGCGCCTGCGGGCAATCCGCCGCCACACGTTTGCCTTCATCATCCAGCCAGACGGGGAAACGAATGCCACTCACACCCTCCTGTTCGGGCAATAACAACGTGGGCGGCTGGCTGCCCTCCAGCAGCCAGGTTGCCAGACGGCGTCGACAGTTGCTGTCTCCGGGCGCAAGTGACTGCCCGCCCGGCCAGCACACTACGCCGCGGCTAACGGATTCAGGGCGCGGATCCTCCGGCTGATTTGTCCCGCGAGAGAGTAAAAGATTGTTGACCTGATTGAGCAGCGGCACGGCGCTGGCAAAACCAAACTGGCCCACCACCGGCGTACCGTCGGGTCTGCCGGTCCAGATCCCCATCACATAACGGGCGTTAACGCCAATCGCCCACGCATCGCGATAGCCATAACTGGTACCCGTTTTCCACGCCAGCGGAACCACTCTGCTCAGCGCGTTATCCGGCAGCGGTTGCGCTTCGTCAGCCATAATGCGGCGAATAATCCACGCCGCGCCTACCGACATCAACGGACGCTCCAGCAGTGGATCGTCTGGCTGCAGGCGCAGTTTTCCCGCTTTTCCCTGACGGGCAAAGGCACTGTACGCCGCCGCCATGTCTTCCAGTCTGGCCCCTGCCCCGCCCAAAATCAGCGACAGATTCGGTGCGGCACCTGCGGGCAGATACAGCGGTAAGCCAACGTTACGTAACGATGCGGCAAAACGCTTCGGGCCATAGGCTTCAAGTACCTGCACGGCGGGTAAATTTAGCGAGCGCACCAGCGCTTCGCTCATACTCACCGGGCCATGAAAACCACTGTCAAAATTCCCTGGTCGATAATCTCCGGTTCGACGCGGCACATCCTGCAACAATGAAGCAGGATGAATTAATCCGTCATCCAGCGCCAGACCATAGATAAACGGCTTCAGCACCGAGCCCGGCGAGCGGATCGCATTCACCATATCCACATGGCCAAAGCGGGAGTCGTCATTCATATCTACCGACCCCACCCAGCCACGCACGCTCATATCAGTGTGATCGACCACAATCATCGCCAGCGAACTGCGCGCAGGTAAGCGGCCCTTCCAGTTTTGCGCCAGCTCTTCCAGTTGGCGCTGCAATCCGGCGTCAAGGGTGGTCACGATTTTATCGCTCCGGCTTTTTCCCAGCATCATGCGCGAGAATAACGGCGCTAACTGCGGCATTTGTCTGGGCGCCAGCCAGACCGGTTCTTCGCGTGACTCCTGCACCTGTCTGGCAGGCCAAACGCCCTGCGTCGCCATGCGCTCAAGCACTTTATTGCGCGCCGCTTCAGCGCGGTCCGGCCAGCGGTCCGGGCGCAGGCGGCTCGGTGCCTGCGGCAACACGGCCAGCAGCGCGGCATCGGAATAACTCAACTGTGCGGGTGATTTACCAAGGTAGGCCCAGCTCGCAGCACCCACGCCCTGCAGCGTGCCGCCAAACGGCGCACGGTTAAGATATAGCGTCAGGATGTCGCGCTTAGAAAGATGCCATTCCAGCTGCAATGCGCGCCAGAGCTGGCGGAACTTGCCGCCGAAAGTTCGCGGGTGGGGATCGAGTAATCGTGCGACCTGCATGGTGAGCGTACTGCCGCCTGAAACGACGCGACCTGAGGAGAGGTCCTGCCATGCCGCGCGCAGCACTGAAAACGGATTGACGCCGGGATGTTTCCAGAACCAGCGGTCTTCGTAGTTGATTAACGCCTCAAGGTAACGGGGGGACACCTCATCAATAGTCACCGGATAACGCCAGATGCCGTCCGCGTCGGCGAAGCGCCATAGCGGCGTACCATCGTAAGCCACCACGACACGTGCCGGATCGACTTCGTGAAGCGGCAGCGGCCAGATTTTATCTGCCGCCCAACCCCCCACTACCAGCAATAGCGCAACGGCTGCCAGCCAGAGCCAGCAGCCGCGTTTCCCCAACCCGCGCATCATTTACGGTCTGACAATCAAAAGCCCCTCTGTCGCACCGGTCGCGCGCCACTGCGGAACATACATTGACTCCACCTGCGGCACAGGAACCTGATAGGTCCCCGGCGTTACCGCCCGCGCCAGATAGACCAGCGTCACCGGCAGCCCTTCGTTGACCGCTACCGCGGCGACAAAGCGATCGTCACGGAACTCAACGTGCTGGATATCCGCCTGCTGCATCTGATTGAGCAAATTCGCTACCTCGCTGCCGCTGTCCTGCAGGCTGGCGCTGCCGTTGGCCAGATTCTGGTTTTCCAGCTCCAGGCCGGCTGGCAGTAAGTCAACCACCAGCGCATCCGGTACATTCTGGCTGGCTTTTACCTCCAGCCAGACCAGTACCAGCTCGCCGCTGCGCAGAGAATCCAGCGCTTTGCTGTTCCCGTCGAGCCCCAGGATCTGACGCTCGATGTGCAGGACGTTGCTGGCAGGCGTCGGCGAGGTTTGCGGGTAACCACTCACATCCAGACGCAGCCACAGCGGCAGACTACCGGTATTGGTGACGTTCAGCGTAGACAGCGCGTCAGCATCCAGATTACGCGTTTGTGATTTCTCCCCGGCTAACGCCTGTTCAGAGAGTGACGTTTGCGCCTGCCACGAGCCTGGCAAGTCCTGCAACGTACGCGCGGCAAGGAACAGCGCATTGTTTTCCTGAGTAGAGAGCCAGCGCTGCCCAAAGGCCTGTTCTGACAAGGTGTTCAGCAGCGTATTCTGCACGTCAGGTTTAAGCTTGTTCTCTTCCAACAATGCCAGCATCAGCGCGTTGTCACGTAGCTGACTGCCGTAATCCGCCATCCACTGCTGAGCATCGCGACGTGGCGTATTCAGCGCCAGCGTCAATGCTTGTTCACTGCGGTTGGCGTCGCCCATGTTTTTCAGCGCTATCCCCAGTTGCAACAGCGGTAAACCGGAAGCCGCCTGCGCACGACGCTCCCAGATCTCACGCAGCGCGCCGAGCGGGGCTTTCTGCTGACGAGCCAGCACCAGCGCGGCGTAGGCCTGTACGGCAAACCGGCTTGCTGATGCGTCGTCGGTATAGCGAATCGACATCATGCCCGGATCCTGCAAATAGCGCAGCAGCCGCTCGTTACCCCGGTTAATCACCTCTGCCGGAACGCTATAGCCCTGTTCATTCGCACGAACGAGGAAATCCATCACATACGCGGTCAGCCAGTACTCTTCCGACCCGTTCTTATCCCACAGCGCAAAACCGCCGTTATCACGCTGCATTTGCAGTAAACGAGAGATGCCAATCTCTACTGCCGCACGGCGTTTTTCATCGCTGTCGCCCGCGATACCTAATGCCTTCAACTGCGCGGCATTGGTGTATAAGGATGGGAACAACCCGCTCGCCGTTTGCTCGAGGCAACCGTAAGGGTAAGCTTTCAGTTCACGGATATAGCGCGCCAGATTCAGCGGTGGCTTACCGCTGAACAGCAGTTGTCCCTGCATCGTCACAGGAGAGAAATTCGTCAGTTCTTCGCCCGGAAGCTGCCAGGTTGCGCCCGGCTGAAGTGCGACCCCGTAATTAACAGTTTGCGCCGGGAACGCCGGTCGCACGCCAATTTTCCACTGTTTATGCTGAACAGGCAGCGTTTCACCCGGTAGATTCAGACCGCTAATTTGCGCCTGAATTTCGCCATCGCCAAAGCCCTCCCGCGCACGCACCGGAATAAACAGCGTAGTCCGTACGCCTGGTGCCAGATTCACCGGGGCGGGATCTTGCCCCATCAGCTCCAGTAAACCGCTGGCCGCGAGATTAATAATCAGCGTTTGCGGTTTGTCAGTCAGGTTGGTCACGTCCAGCGTCAGGCGCGAGGTATCGCCCCCCGCCAGAAAGCGCGGCATGTTCAGTTCAGTAATTACCGGCGCGGCGACAATCACTTTGCTTTCGCTACTGCCAAAGTCATCCGCCGTCCAGGCTTGCGCCATTACCCGCAGCTCGCCGTTGAAATCACCAATTGGTAACGTCACCGTACCTTCGCCCTGCTCGTTAAGCGTCACCGGCAGCGCCTGTTGCGCCACGATATTGACGTGATTAACCGGTGGCTTGCCGCCGCGTTTTAACTCATCGCCATCACCACCAAAGCGCAGCGCCGCCAGACGTCCTTGCCCTTCGATCACCTGGCCGTAAATATCATAAATATCCGCGCCATAGCGTTTTTGCCCGAAAAACGCCTGCCACGGATCCGGCGTGGCGTAATCGGTAATGTTCAACACCCCGCTGTCAACGGCTGAGACCAGCACGTTAACCTGTTTTGGCACGTCGCCATTTTTAACGCTGGCTTTAATCTTGACGGTCAACGGCTGATTTGGACGCATTTTCGCCGGGCTTTCCAGCTCCAGCGCCAGACGACGGTTTTCATCGCCTAACGGCAAATGCAGTAAGCCGACTGCCCGCTTTGGCGTTGCCGAACGAGACTTATCGCCAGGACGAACCACCAGCGCGCTGAGATACAAGTCATGGCGATTCCAGGTTTTATCGACCGGGATGGAGATATCAAGACCATCCGTCGGTACGTCTATCTCTTGCCACCACAGCGGGCCTTCGCTGGACTCCACCATCGCGTAACCTTTGCCAGCAGCGGGTGCGGCAATGTGTAGCTTCATGGTATCGCCGGGACGATAGCCGGGTTTATCCAGTTTCAGGGTCACGCGATCGGGACGCACTGCCCCGCTGCCGTCGCTGTTATCCTGCCAGCTATAACCAGCCCAGAAGTGCACGCTGCTCACCGCATCATTCGGAGCTTTCACTTCCAGGCGATAGGCACCCCACTCGACAGGGAAGCTGACTTTACCGGTCTCATCGGCCTTAAGATCCAGGGTCTGCTCACCCTCAACCAGATCTTTTTGATCGAACTGCGATTGCCAGCCCTCGCCTTCAGACCAGTTCCAGTAATAATCACGGCGTTCACGGATCAAACGCACCTGTAAACCGGACACCGCTTTTTTCTCGCCTTGCGCATCGGCATACACAATATCAAAAGCGGCATTGCTGTTTTCATCAACGCCAGGCTGATTGACGGTGGTATCGGTGCGGTAGTCATAAACGGCTCTCGCCGCAAACTGCGGACGAATACCTGGCAGCGTATCCGCAGGCCAGATGGCTTGTTCAACCCGACGCGTCACCGGACGGCCACCCGACTCCAGCAGGCTGGCTTGCAGAATCACCTGTAACGGAGAATGCGTCTCCTGCCATTGGCTGTTGGTAGTCACTTCGCCGCGACCGTGGTCATCCAACGTCAACTGAACCTCATCGAGGCTGCGAGAAAGATTTTCTTCGGCAATATTACCAAACTGGAACCCCGGTAATGCCTGCACCGCTTCCCGCAACGGGCGCAGGAAAAGCTGCCCTTGCAGAGCATTGCCGTTGGCGGGCGCGCCATACAGGTAGTAGCCCACCACCGAGAACTTCACTTCATCAGTTGGAGCCACCGGCATTTTATTGGCGGTGAGATTGAGCGCCATCCGCTCAGGCATGAAATCTTCGACGTGGAAATCCCACATCCGCGACTGGTTGTCGCCAGTATTGGCGCGAATATGCCACATGCCGGTTGGCGCGCTGCTGTCCAGCGGCCAGCTAAAGCGATACAGACCGTTTTCCGGCTGGCTAACTACCGAGCGTAACACCTGTCCGTCGGGCTTAACGACCTCCAGCTTCACCGGCTGGTCAGGCAGCGTTTTGCCGTCGCTATCTCGCAGTAATCCGTTGAGGATCACCGTTTCGCCAGGGCGATAGAGGTCACGGGGGCCAAACATAAAGAACTGCTTGCTGTATCCCGGCGCGCCGGCAATATCAAATTCAGCCAGATCCAACGCCGGGAGCTTCAGGTCCAGCAGCGTGGTTTGCCCGTCTTTGCGGGCCAGCAATAAGGCCGCGTCTTTATCGGTTTCCAGCTTGACGTGACCCTGCGCGTCACTGGTAGCCAGCGCCAGCGTCTGCCCTTTTTCGTTGAGTAACGTGACCTCAATACCCTGCTGCGCAGCGCCGTTTTCCAGACTCTGCGTAAAGACATCCAGTTGATTGTGGTAACGGTGCGCAGAGACACCAATGTCACTGAGCGTAAACAGCGTAGCAGCATTGCTGTAGTTATAGTGTCCGGCCTGATTCATCACCGCAATGTAAACGCCTGCTTGCTGCAACGGCTTGATATCGCTCAGTGGCAGTAGCAGCTTCTCTCGGGTGTTACGCTCAGGATTGAGGTCAAAGCGTCCGGTATAAACCAGTTCCGCCATTTTCAGCAGATTGTCTGACTCCCAGTTTGACAACGAATTACGGTATTCCCACTGGCTGACAAACGCACCGAGCGACTCAGGCTTCACGCGAAAGAAGTTCACATCCACGCTATTAACGTTAAGGGCCATCACCGGTAACCCTTCAATCACTTTTCCCGGCAGCAGCGAGCCGCGACTAGCGAACCCTACGCTTGGCTGGACGTCGCGGGTGGTAATATTTTTTTCATAATCGATAGCGAACGTCGCTTTATTCAGCGCCAGCAAATCACGCTCAATGGTAACCACCAGTTCCCGGTTAGGTTCGAGATGGCGTAAGCGTAGCTCTTTTAGATTTGGCGCCAGCTCCCAGGCACCATCCACTTTGCCGCTTTTTTTATCAACAACGTGCACTACGCGAGAAAAATCTTGTTCCGGATCGAGGGGAATGGAAAAGGTCAAAACGAGCGTTGCCGCGCCGTCGAGTTGGACCTCGGAGGCATCAAGCAGCGTCAGCGACTTACCCTGGCTTTGCTGAATCAGCTTTTGTAATTGGGCCTTATCTTTTGCTGGCGCAGTCTGCGGTGCAGGCGCATCAGGCTTCGCAGCCGTCGGTGATTTTTCGTTATTATTATCGCACCCAACCAGTGCCAGCATCAGCATACAGGCCGCTACGCGTAAATGTTTCATTTTTCATCCCTGGCCGTAGTGGCCCGTTAGCTACGTAGAACAACTATTATGCGTCAGATTTTCGGCTGTGGAAGCCAGTAACTGTTCTACGTTGTCCTATTTTTTCGTGATTAATGTGGATTCGCCTGACAAATCAGCCTCTTTTACTTGTCGCATTGCCCTAAACATCCGACAATTTGCCAAAACCTGGTAAAAATGGAGATGCCTATGACCACCGCCTTTTTTGTCGCTGCCGACTGGCTTGCCGAACACATTGACGACCCGGAAATACAAATTCTTGATGCCCGGATGGCACCTCCAGGACAGGAAGATCGCGATGTTGGCGAGGAGTATCGCGCGGGCCATATTCCTGGCGCAGTCTTTTTTGATATTGAAGCGCTTTCCGACCATACGTCACCGCTACCGCATATGATGCCGCGACCGGAAGCCTTTGCCGTAGCGATGCGCGAATTGGGCGTTCATCAGGATAAACACCTGGTTGTCTACGATGACGGCAACCTGTTTTCCGCGCCACGCGCATGGTGGATGCTGCGGACATTTGGTGTCGAGAATGTCTCCATTCTGGCGGGCGGTCTGGCTGGCTGGCAGCGCGATGAGCTAATGCTCAAAGAAGGAAATGAGGATTTACCGGAAGGTGAATTTAACGTGGCATTTACGCCTGAAGCGGTTGTGCGCGTTACCGACGTACTGCTGGCCAGTCATGAAAAAACGGCGCAGATCGTCGATGCCCGACCGGCTGCACGTTTTAATGCTGAAGTTGACGAGCCGCGTCCGGGCCTCAAGCGTGGCCATGTGCCTGGTGCGCTTAACGTACCGTGGACAGAACTGGTTCGTGACGGTGAACTGAAAACTACCGACGAACTGGATGCTATTTTCTTCAGCCATGGCGTAAGCTTTGACCGCCCCATTATCGCCAGCTGCGGCTCAGGCGTCACGGCAGCGGTGGTTGTGCTGGCGCTTGCCACGCTGGGCGTTTCTAACGTCGCATTGTATGACGGCGCATGGAGCGAATGGGGCGCGCGTAACGATTTACCGGTAGAACCGGCTGAGACTCAATAAAATCTGATTTACTCATCTTTTTCACCCACAAAAAAACCGCTCAATGAGCGGTTTTTTGTGCCAGTCCGGTTCGCGGCCTTTCCAGCAGGCTGTGCTGCTTTAGCAACGCAGGCTCATCGTAGCGAACTAATACTCCCTTTTGAGGGAGAAAAAGCCAACTGAGTTAGCGGCAAAATTATTCAGTGCGCGAGGTATTACCCTTCGTGGCGGCTTTCCTTCACTCAGATAATCCGGTTCTGTTTGAAATCGCGCAGGAAACCGCCCCAGCGGCGTTCGTAGAACGGTGCGATGTGCTCAGTGATAAAGTGACTCACGCCCTTCTCACCTTTCTTCACCTGGCAGATATCAATGGGTTCATCACCCGGCAACGTATCGGTCGCGACGCTACCCGCAGCATGGATGATCTCTTCAATATCACCTTCAGCTTCAATACCAATCAGCAGATTCGGCTGGGCTTCCGCACTTTCTTTGATTGAGCAGAGAAATGCGCGTTTTACCGGCTTAATGGTTTTAAACAGCGTGGTCAGTGAGTCAATCATCTGCGCCGGAGGTTCGGCGACTTCAGAAAGGAGCAGCGATTCACCACCTTCCAGTACTTCCTGGGTGCTTAGCGGATTCCCCTCTTCCCCCATCAGCAGGCTGATTTCACGCGGCATAAACTCTTTGCCGGTCGGCAGTTTAGCGTTGAGAAACAGCGTTTCGCCAAGCGTCATTTCAAATAGCGTACGCACCGGCATAACGACAAATGCTTGCTCATCTTCAACCGCCTGTTGCAGGGCTTCCAGGGAGGTGAAGAACGGGATCACGGTCGTGCCGTCTTCTTTTTCCCAGTGTTGAAGGTCGAGGGCGCTGTCTTCAACCACCGCCTCGCCTTCTGCGGCAGTACCCGGCACCCAGACGGTGGATTCCAGTAAAGTACGGAAAAATGCCGGACGATGCGCAGGCTCTGTCGCTGCTTGCTCCAGCAACGTTTCTAATTCATTTTTTGTTTCGGACATAAGTATCACAAATTGGATGAATACATGTAAGCCGGATAAGCGTAGCGCCATCCGGCAATACAGTCATGAATTATGCGGTCAGCAGATTCGCGATGGTGCGCACACCCAGACCGGTTGCGCCCGCAGACCACTGCTCAACCGGCGCTTTGCGATAGGTTGCAGAGCAATCGATGTGCAGCCAGCCTTGCTGGTAATTTTCCACGAAATGGGACAGGAAGCCCGCCGCGGTGCTTGCACCCGCTGGGTAGGCCGCACTGCCGGTATTGTTCAGCTCGGCAAAATTTGACGGCAGTTGGCTACGGTGGAACTCTGCCAACGGCAAACGCCAGAACGGCTCGTTTTCTTGCGCCGCACTTGCCAACAAACGCGCGGCCAGTTGGTCATCAAAGCTAAACAGCGCGTGGTAATCGTTGCCCAGTGCGGTTTTCGCCGCGCCGGTCAGCGTGGCAGCATCAATGATCAATTCAGGTTTTTGCGCGCTGGCATCGATCAGGCCATCGGCCAGCACCAGACGCCCTTCAGCATCGGTATTCATCACTTCAACTTTTTTACCGTTGCGATAGTGAATGATATCGCCAAGCTTAAAGGCGTTGCCGCTGATCAGGTTATCCGCGCAGCACAGATACAGCTTCACACGCTTGTTCAGGCCACGGGTGATGGCAAACGCCAGCGCGCCGGTGACCGTTGCCGCACCGCCCATATCGGACTTCATTGAGTCCATAAATGCGCTTTGCTTGATGCTGTATCCGCCGGAGTCAAAGGTAATTCCCTTGCCAACCAGGCAGGCATAAACTGGGGCTTCTTTGTCGCCAGTCGGGTTGTAATCGAGCGCCAGCAGCACCGGCGGACGTTCAGAGCCTCGACCCACGGTATGCAGCCCCATGTAGTTCTGCTCGCGCAGATCTTCACCTTTGGTGATACGGTACGAGACGTTGTCGCAGGCCACGCTGCACAGCAGGTCTACCGCGCGTTGCGCCAACTGTTCCGGGCCCAGCTCTTCTGCAGGTGCGTTAATGGTATCGCGCACCCAGTCAATAATCTTCAGACGGTTATCCAGCTCTTTGCGCTGCGCCTCGTCCAGAGCGGCCCACTCAACTTTGCGGGTGCCTTTTGGTCCTTTGTAACCCTGCCAGAACGCCCAGCTACGTTCGGTATCCCAGCCTTCACCATCCAGTTGGACATGTTTAATACCCAGGCCGTCAATTTTACGCGCGGCGCGCTGGATAAGGCTGAGATCATCTTTTCCGTTCAGGTGCAGGGTAATACCGTCATTATTAATGCTGTATGTCGCCTTTTCACCCCAGCGAGCGTCAGCGGGTTGCGTGGAAAGCGTAATTTTCATGGCTTCTGTCATTTTATTTATCCTTATTTCGCGCATACAGGAAAACGGGCCACCCGTGGGCAGCCCGTTGACTTATTCGGCTTCGTCCAGCCAGACCAGTAAAATGGCCTCAAGGATTTTTTCGTTCGATGCCTGTGGATCATCATCGAACTCTTCCAGGTCACAGATCCATTGGTGCAGATCGGTGAAACGAACGGTCTTGGGATCGAGATCGGGGAACGCGTCGTACAGCGCCTCGCCGATTTCGCGGCTATCGGTCCACTTCAGTCCCATACTACCCTCTGTTAATGCTCACGTGCATGATTGATTGTGTAACGTGGGATTTCGACCACTAAATCGTCCTCGGTTACCCGTGCCTGACAGCTTAAACGGCTCTCCGGCTCCAGTCCCCAGGCTTTATCCAGCATGTCGTCTTCTTCTTCTGTGCTTTCCGGCAAAGAATCAAAACCTTCACGTACGATGCAGTGGCAGGTCGTGCAGGCACAGGATTTTTCACAGGCGTGTTCAATCTCGATACCGTTACGCAGGGCAACGTCGAGAATGGTTTCGCCGGTCTCAGCTTCCAGAACTGCGCCATCGGGACAGAGATCCTGATGAGGCAAAATAACAATCTTTGGCATATTAAACCTCGTCCACGGAATGGCCTTTCAGCGCGCTACGGACGGATTTGTCCATACGGCGAGCGGCGAATTCCTGGGTTTGTTTGTCTACGTTTTTAATGGCTTGTTCTATCGCGTCAACATCGTCACCCTGTGCTACCTCGCTCAAGTGCGCGGCGGCGGTGTCGATAGCCTGACGTTCTGCGGCGCTTAACAGCGCGGCATCAGCGTTCAGCGCACCGGATAAACTCTCCAGTACGCGTGCCGCTTCGACTTTCTGTTCTGCCAGCATACGAGCTTTAACGTCCTGCTCGGCAAAACTCATCGAATCCTGAATCATGGAGGCGATTTCACTGTCGGTCAGACCGTAGGACGGTTTGACCTGAATCGAGGACTCAACGCCGGTGGATTTCTCCATAGCGGTGACGCTCAGCAGCCCATCAGCATCGACCTGGAAGGTCACGCGGATATGCGCGCCGCCTGCCGGCAACGCCGGGATACCGCGCAGCGCAAAACGCGCCAGTGAACGACAGTCCTGCACCAGCTCACGCTCGCCTTGCATCACGTGAATGGACATCGCGGTTTGGCCATCTTTAAACGTGGTGAAGTCCTGCGCACGCGCCACCGGGATAGTGGTGTTACGCGGGATCACTTTCTCCACCAGACCGCCCATGGTTTCCAGTCCCAGAGACAGCGGGATAACGTCCAGCAGCAGCATTTCGCTGTCCGGTTTATTCCCGACCAGAATATCCGCCTGGATTGCCGCACCGATAGCGACCACTTTGTCCGGGTCGATAGAGGTCAGCGGCGTACGGCCAAAGAATTCACCGACGCGTTCACGTACCAGCGGCACGCGCGTTGAACCACCGACCATTACCACTTCCAGCACATCCTGCGGCTCAACGCCCGCATCTTTCAGTGCACGGCGGCAGGCCAGCAGCGTACGTTTAACCAGTGCGGAAATGAGTTCATTAAAGGTTTCACGGGTGATTTCACCCTGCCATCCCGCCACGTTAACCGTCACAGAATCGGCGTCGCTGAGTGCGATTTTCGCTGCAATCGCGGCATCCAGCAGTTCGCGCTGTACGCGGTTATCGCTGCGATCGGCAACGCCCGCCTGCTCGCGAATGTAATCGGCCAGCAGATGGTCAAAATCGTCGCCGCCGAGCGCGGAATCACCGCCGGTCGCCAACACTTCGAACACGCCGCGACTCAGGCGCAGAATAGAAATATCAAAAGTACCGCCGCCAAGGTCATAGACCGCGATCACGCCTTCCTGACCGGAATCCAGGCCATAAGCGATCGCCGCAGCGGTCGGTTCGTTCAGCAGACGCAATACGTGCAGGCCCGCCAGACGCGCGGCGTCTTTCGTCCCCTGACGCTGTGCATCGTCAAAGTAAGCCGGAACGGTGATCACTACGCCATCCAGTTCGCCGGACAACGATTCGGTTGCCCGCGCGGCCAGCGCTTTCAGAATGTCAGCGGATACGCGCACCGGATTAAGCAAACCGGCAGCGGTTTCAATCATCGGCAGGCCGTTTTCGCTCGCCTGGAATGAATAAGGCAGATGCGGGTAACGCGCCTGGATATCCGCCAGAGAGCGGCCCATCATGCGTTTTACCGAGCTGACGGTGTTTGCCGTATCCTGCGCTGCATTGGCGCGGGCATCGTAACCGACCGAGTAGCCCTGTTGCTGATAGTGAACCACTGACGGCAACAGGTGGCGACCTTCATGATCTGCCAGCGTTTCGGCCTGGCCGCTGCGTACGGTCGCAACCAGGGAGTTGGTGGTGCCTAAATCGATACCGACCGCCAGACGACGCTGGTGCGGCGCGGCGCTCAGACCAGGCTCACTAATTTGTAATAAGGCCATTTTCGCTTCCGGAAATTAAAAATCGAGCAGTTTTTCTTCGAGTTGTTCTGCACTGCTTCGCAGTTTATCGAGAAAACGCAGCTTACGCACGGTATCTGCCGCTGCGTCCCACGTCTCGCTATCCAGCTGTTCCACCATCAGTTGATGGCGAACGTTGTACATTTCGCTGACGCGTTGCATAAACGCATCCAGCCGTTGATTGTCTTTTGCCTGTTCAATCTCGTCCAGCTCTTCGCGCAGCTCCAGCTGTTCCATCAGAAACGCGGTATCGCGCACCGTGTGCTGCTCGCTGCGGATATCAAAGCCGTGTAAAGACAACAAGTATTCGGCGCGCATCAAAGGATGACGCAGCGTTTGCCAGGCCTGGTTGATAGTGGCGGACTGCGAAACCGCAGCAAGTTGTTCCGCCTGAGAACCGCTGGCGAATTTATCAGGATGATACTGACGTTGCAGATCCTGAAAACGTAGGCTCAGCGCCTGAGTATCGAGCTGATAACGGGCCGGTAAGCCAAAGAGGGTGAAGTAGTCCATAACATTCTCAGGGCATCGATTCTCTGTTGTTCGATGAGGCAAAACCAGAGAGTCAGGTAAAACAAACCCCACGCGCAGGCGACCACGGTGGGGTTATCAGTAAGCGCGTTACACGTGGAAGCTTTCGCCGCATCCACATTCGTCTTTCACGTTCGGGTTAGTGAACTTAAACCCTTCGTTCAGACCTTCTTTGACGAAGTCTAACTGCGTACCGTCGAGGAATTGCAGGCTCTTACCGTCGATCACGACTTTTACGCCTTTGTCTTCAAACACGGTATCTTCAGCCGCCGGCTCGTCAACAAATTCCAGTACATAAGCCATACCTGAGCAGCCGGAGGTTCTCACGCCCAGACGCAGACCAAACCCTTTACCGCGGTTTGCCAGGAAGGTATTTACACGCGCTGCTGCACTGTCGCTTAAGGTAATCGACATAATAAAACCTCAACTCTTAATTATTTTGCTTCACGTTTGCTTTTGTAATCCGCAATCGCGGCTTTAATCGCGTCTTCAGCCAGAATAGAGCAGTGAATTTTCACCGGTGGCAGTTCAAGCTCGTCGGCGATATCGGTATTTTTGATCGCCTGTGCTTCGTCCAGAGATTTCCCTTTTACCCATTCGGTAACCAGAGAGCTGGAGGCAATAGCGGAACCGCAGCCGTAAGTCTTGAAACGCGCGTCTTCAATGATACCCTCATTGTTGACTTTGATCTGCAACTTCATCACGTCGCCACAGGCCGGTGCACCCACCATGCCGCTGCCCACGTTCTCGTCGCTGTTGTCAAAAGAGCCCACGTTACGTGGATTCTCGTAATGATCGATTACTTTTTCGCTGTAAGCCATGATGAATTCTCCTTATCGGTACCGATTAGTGATGTGACCATTCAATACTGTTCAAATCCACGCCCTGTTTGAACATTTCCCACAGCGGGGAAAGGTCGCGCAGGCGGCCAATGGAGTTGCGAACCAGATTGATGGCGTAGTCAATCTCTTCTTCGGTAGTGAAACGACCTAAAGAGAAACGAATTGAGCTGTGTGCCAGCTCGTCGGTCATCCCCAGCGCGCGCAGCACGTAGGATGGCTCCAGGCTTGCAGAGGTACATGCAGAACCGGAGGACACAGCCAGGTCTTTCAGCGCCATAATCAGCGACTCGCCTTCAACAAAGTTGAAGCTAACGTTGAGAATGTTCGGTGCGCCCTGCTCGAGGTCACCATTGAGGTACACCTCTTCCATATCTTTCACGCCGTTCCACAGACGGTTACGCAGAGTACGCAGGCGCGCCATCTCGGTTTCCATCTCTTCTTTGGCGATACGGTAAGCTTCACCCATCCCGACTATCTGGTGCACAGGCAGCGTACCAGAACGCATACCGCGCTCGTGACCGCCGCCGTGCATCTGCGCTTCAATACGAATACGCGGTTTACGACGAACGTACAGCGCGCCGATACCTTTCGGACCATAGATTTTGTGGCCGGAGAAGGACATCAGGTCAACTTTCAGTTGGCTCAGATCGATAGGCAGTTTGCCCACGCTCTGAGTCGCATCAACGTGATAGATGATACCGCGGGCACGGCACATTTCGCCGATGGTTGCGATATCCTGTACCACGCCGATTTCGTTGTTAACGTGCATGATGGAGACCAGAATGGTGTCGTCACGCATTGCCGCTTCAAGTTCTTTCAGGTCGATAATGCCATTACGCTGCGGGGCGAGGTAGGTCACTTCAAACCCTTCGCGCTCCAGCTGACGGCAGGTATCCAGCACGGCTTTGTGTTCGGTTTTGCTGGTGATGATGTGCTTGCCTTTTTTCTGATAAAAGTTGGCTGCACCTTTAATCGCCAGGTTATCGGATTCAGTCGCACCGGAAGTAAAGACGATTTCACGCGGGTCAGCGCCCACGAGGTCGGCAATCTGGTTACGGGCGATATCTACCGCCTCTTCAGCCTGCCAGCCGAAACGGTGTGAACGAGACGCTGGGTTACCAAAGTTTCCGTCCAGGGTCAGACACTGCATCATTTTCTCGGCAACACGCGGGTCCACCGGCGTGGTTGCGGAGTAGTCGAGATAGATCGGTAATTTCATTGCTCTATAAACTCCGTACATCGCTTCAATGCAAGGAACCAGGCAACCGGCTGGATGTACGACCGAGTTAACGGGGCGTCTGGCACCCCGGCCTGATTCTGAAATACTTTTTACGCTTCATCTTTCTGGCTGCCTTGATGCAACCAGAAGATATTGCGTAATTTTTATTAGGCACGCAGTTTGACGTCGATAGCGTCTTGCGTGCGGGTGCTGCGTGGAGCGTCATGTGTGTGCTGGCGACCAGACACATCCAGGACTTCCTGATTATTCACCAGTTCGCCCAACGTAATGTTGTTGAGGAAACCGGTCAGACGATCGCTCAGATCGCGCCACAGCGCGTGGGTCAGGCATTTATCGCCGCCCTGACAACCGCCTTTGCCCTGGCAACGGGTCGCGTCTACAGACTCGTCAACAGCGCTAATCACTTCACCTACTGCGATGCTGCCGGCATCTTTACCCAGCAGATACCCGCCGCCTGGTCCACGTACGCTGGAAACCAGACCGTTTTTACGCAAACGGGAAAACAGCTGCTCCAGATATGACAGGGAAATTCCCTGACGTTCAGAAATATCAGCCAACGGTACCGGGCCCGTTTCGGAGTTGAGCGCAACGTCCAACATTGCGGTCACGGCATAACGCCCTTTTGATGTCAGTCTCATGTCTTACTTAGCCTCAAACTCGCCCCTGCCCGGGGTTTTTTATTGTAAAATGGGGGTATTGCATAGCAGGGGCAAGTCTGACATTCCCGACTAAATCAGTCAACTATTTACTTGACTAATTTAGTCAGGTATTTAACCTTCAGTGCCATTTTCATTTACCGGATGGCGCTTCGCTAATCCGGCCTGGAAATCGTGCAGCTATCCGGCATCAAGACGCTTACTTGCCTTTATTCTGCTGCTCTATAGAAGCTAAAATTCCGCGCAAAATGTTCAGCTCCTGGCTCTCAGGACGCGCACGAGTGAACAGACGGCGCAGCTTGTTCATTACCTGCCCCGGATGTCCTTCGCGGATAAACCCGGTCGACAGCAGCGTTTGTTCCAGATGACCGTAAAAACGCTCTAAATCATCGACCAGCGGATACTCAGCTTCTTCGTATTCTGCGGTCTTGTCGCTTTCCTGCGTTGCCAGCCAGGCCATGCGAACTTCATAAGAGATGACCTGCACCGCCATCGCCAGGTTGAGCGAGCTGTATTCCGGGTTCGCGGCAATGGCGACGTGATAATGACACTTCTGCAGCTCTTCGTTGGTCAGGCCAACGCGTTCACGTCCAAACACCAGCGCCACCGGCGAGTTCGTTGCTTCAGAGACGCTTTTTAAACCGCATTCACGCGGATCCAGCATCGGCCACGGCAGCGTACGGGAGCGCGCGCTGGTACCCACCACCAGGCTGCAACCCGCCAGCGCTTCATCGAGAGTATCGACGATCTGCGCGCTGCCGATCACATCGCTGGCACCAGCCGCCAGGGCGATGGCCTGGGAGTCCGGTTTAACCAGTGGATTTACCAGCCACAGATTAGTTAAACCCATGGTTTTCATTGCGCGGGCCACAGAGCCCATGTTGCCAGTGTGAGAGGTTTCCACCAGCACGATTCGAATATTTTGCAGCATTGTATTTCTTCGGCTAAAGATTATTCGGGCATATTATCATAAAACGAAGACATATTCCGAACTCGCTGCTATACTCTGCGCCGTTTTCCCGTTCTTTAACATCCAGTGAGAGAGACCGATGCATCCGATGCTGACCATCGCCGTGCGCGCAGCGCGCAAGGCGGGTAATGTAATTGCCAAACACTACGAAACGCCAGACTCTGTAGAAACCAGCCAGAAAGGCAGCAATGATTTCGTGACTAACGTCGATAAAGCCGCCGAAGCGATTATTATCGAAACAATTCGCAAATCTTACCCACAGCACACCATCATCACCGAAGAAAGCGGTGAGCATGTTGGTGAAGATCAGGATGTTCAATGGGTTATCGATCCACTGGATGGCACTACCAACTTCGTAAAACGTCTGCCGCACTTCGCGGTTTCCATCGCAGTACGCATTAAAGGCCGTACTGAAGTCGCCGTTGTTTACGATCCAATGCGTAACGAACTGTTCACCGCAACCCGCGGCCAGGGCGCACAGCTGAACGGCTACCGTCTGCGTGGCAGCACCGCACGCGATCTGGACGGTACCATCATCGCCACCGGTTTCCCGTTCAAAGCGAAACAGCACGCCGCGTCTTACATGAAAATTCTTGGCAAGATGTTTACCGAGTGCGCTGACTTCCGCCGCACAGGTTCTGCTGCGCTGGATCTGGCTTACGTTGCCGCTGCACGTGTTGACGGTTACTTCGAAATCGGTCTGAAACCATGGGATTTCGCCGCAGGTGAGCTGATTGCTCGTGAAGCAGGCGCACTGGTTTGCGACTTCACCGGCGGTCATAACTATATGGCGACTGGCAACATCGTTGCAGGTAATCCGCGCGTAGTGAAAGCCATGCTGGCTAACATGCGTGACGAACTGAGCGACGCGTTGAAGCGTTAATTCAGTACAGCCCGGTGGTGTCATGCTTACCGGGCTTACGTGTTGATACAGGCCGGATAAGGCGAAGCCGCCATCCGGCTTTGATTAAAACGGTCTAATCCCTCGCCCCACCGGCACCGCGCTCACCCACATCACTACCGCAGCAGCAATCAGCACCGCACCACCGGCTAATGCCAGCGTCGTCCAGCCAATCTGTCGCCACAGCACCGGCGCTTTATGTCCGCTAAGTCTCACCGCCAGCGAGCGGAAACTGTGTACCAGCAAAGCCAGTGACGTAATCGTCAAAGAGGTTCCTGCCGCCATCGCCAGCGCCGACGCCATGCCCCAGCTAAAAACGCCAACCACTTTGCTAAACAGTAAAACCATAATTGCCCCGGAGCATGGCCGCATTCCCATAGACAAAACGATCATCAGCCGGGCGCGCCAGTCATCACCGCTTTGCAGCTGTTCAGGATCAGGCAAATGCTGATGCCCACAGCCACAGCCCTCGTGATGCACATGGTGCGGCGTGAAGGCGGTAAATTTCGGGCGACGCAGCAGCTGGCGCAATTTCTTCAGCGCACGGACGCACAATAAAACGCCCAACACGCCAACCAGCGCATAACTCCCTTTCTCCAGCCAGAAACTACTCATATGTAGCTGTCGCGCAGGCAACTGCAAAATGGTGAGCACCACAACCACCAGCCCGATGGCGACCAGTCCCTGTAATAAAGATGAGGCCAGCGTCAGGCCAATACTCGACCTCAGCTTCGAGGGATGCGTTGCCAGCCAGGTGGTAATGACGACTTTTCCATGTCCTGGTCCCAACGCATGCAGCACGCCATAGAGAAAACTAAACAGCAGCAGCGATCCCCCGGCCTGGGCCGGATTGGCGGCAACGGCTTTCAGCAAACCGCTCATCTGCTGGTTAACGTCGCGCTGCCAGACGACACTCTTCATCATCACCTGCGGCCAGGCCTGCCATAGCCACAGTATGCCGACTGCAGCCAACAGTAAAAACACCGCCAGCGGCCATAGCGTGAGCCAGCGGCGTCTGGCGGCGCGTTGTTGATAAACTACGGACATTGCAGCGTCACCGTCTGTGCAAACTGTTTACCCAACTCCATATCCTCCGGCGGTGCGTCTTCTTTATCCAGCGACTGCGCAAAGCTCAGCATTTGTTCATTCGGCGTCGGCGTATGTACTGAAATACGGCATTGCTGACTTATGGCCTGCGCCAGCCAGGCATCGCTGTCTTTGTCATAGCTCATATCAACGTAGTAGGTGGGATCGAAGGTTGAAATGGTATATTTTTGACCGCTCAGCGGCTGAGCTTCTGCCAGCGGCAACACGAACGTCAGCACTGCCTGATGTTCTTCACGCTCCATGCCATATTCCGTCGGCCTGTTTTTAAACTTTACCTTTTTCCCGTCGTGCCACACTTCGGTGAAATAGTGCTGCCCGAGGACGTTGGCCATCACTTCTGCCGCCAGTTTTTTCCAGATCTCATCACCAGGTTTGGCATTTCCCGCATCGTAAAGCAGATCTGCCGAGGTGATTTCATCCATCGTCCAGCGCATTTTTAGCGCGACGAACTGCTCATTCTCGCTCACTACCTCGGTTTTCAAATGGATAAAGCTGTGGGGATGCGCACCTGCGCCTAAGGACAGGATCGCGAGAAACAACGTCATAATGATACGTTTAACGCCTTGCATGAGTTCTCCACGAGAAAAATCTACACCGCCACAAATAATGATGCTGTGTTTGGCGAAAGTGTGCTGAGGATACCATTGAACGAAAAAATGTTGAGCCTCCTTTTCCGGTATCGATTCAGTTCTCAATTTCAACAATTTCTTCTTCAGCAACATCCTCCCAAATACCTTTTCGTCGCCACAACTTAAGTGAAATGATAAAAATTTGTTAATTTATGGTTTCATTTTAATGTTTTATTAACACTGAATTTAAATCCCTGAGTGTATTTCCGTGCAAATTTAACCAATATTTAACCGTTTATTTTCCATAAAATTACAATAATGGGCATAGATCACATTCACCAAACTTGTGATTCATTCCCTCTTCCATTCGTTGTTAACTTCACGCCGTGACATGTCCTGCCCCCTACGAAAGGTACAACTATGAAATTCAAACTCGCATTACTCAGTGCAACCCTGGTTTCTGCATGCATGTTGTCCGGCACGTCCTTTGCGGCGGAAAAATATGAAATTGCTGTGGTTGCCAAAGTCACCGGGATTCCGTGGTTTAACCGGATGGAAACCGGTGTTAATGAAGCAGCAAAAAAACTGGATGTGAATGCTTACCAGACCGGGCCTTCCACGCCGGATCCGGCACAGCAGGTCAAAGTGATTGAGGATCTGATCGCCAAAAACGTCAACGCCATCATCGTGGTACCGAATGATGCCAAGGTCCTTGAGCCAGTACTGAAAAAAGCGCGCGATAAAGGCATTGTCGTTCTGACGCACGAATCCCCGGATGAGCAAATTGGCCAATGGGATATCGAAACCATCGATAGTGAAAAATACGCGCAGGCTAACGTCGATGAGTTAGCAAAAAACATGGGCGGCAAAGGGGGTTACGCCATCTATGTCGGTTCACTGACGGTGCCGCTGCATAATGCTTGGGCGGATTATGCAATTAAGTACCAGAAAGAAAAATATCCGGAAATGTTTGAGGTCACTTCACGTCTGCCGGTCGCGGAAAGCATCGATAAATCCTACGCCACGACGCTGGACCTGATGAAAACCTATCCACAGATGAAGGGCATTATCGGTTTCGGCTCGCTGGGTCCAATCGGAGCGGGTCAGGCTGTGCAGAAAAAACGCGCCAAAGATAAAATCGCCGTCGTCGGGATCGCAATGCCAGCACAGGCTGCACCTTACCTGATGCGTGGTGATATCAAAAAAGCGCTGCTGTGGGATCCAAAAGACGCGGGCTACGCGCTGGTAACGGTTGCCGATCAGCTGTTGCAGGGCAAAGAAGTTAACGCCGACCTGAGTATCGATGGTTTAGGGAAAGCCGATATCGACACGGAGAAGAAAGTGATCCGCTTTAACAAGATCCTCGAAGTCACCAAAGACAACGCACAATCACTTGGTTTCTAAGGCTTTAGCCAACACCAGGGAACCTTAACGCCGGCCGTCTGGCCGGCGCTATCAACCAAACTAACACTCAGCGTCCATCCGGGCGCTCGCAGGGGTATTGTCCATGGCAGACACCACCGCATTTATCACTCTTGAGAATATCAGCAAACAATTCCCGGGCGTGCTGGCGCTGGATAACGTGAATCTGACGCTGAGAAAAGGCGAAGTTCACTGTCTGGCGGGTCAAAACGGCTGTGGTAAAAGTACCATTATTAAAGTGATCTCCGGAGTTTATCATCCGGAAAAAGGCGCGCAGATTTTACTCGATGGCAAATTGTTCCATCACCTGACGCCGCAGCTCTCTTCCCATTATGGCATTCAGGTTATTTATCAGGACCTGTCGTTGTTCCCTAACTTTAGCGTCGCGGAGAATATCGCGGTCAACCGCTATCTGCCCGGTGGCGATATCTGGGTACGTCGTGGCGCCATGAAGCAGCAGGCGCTGGCAGCCATGAAGCGCATCGGTGTGAACATCGATCCCGATAAAAAGGTTGAAAAACTCTCGATTGCCGACCGACAACTGGTCGCCATTTGCCGGGCGATTGCCGCCGACGCGCGTCTGGTGATTATGGACGAGCCCACCGCCTCACTAACCCGTCAGGAGGTTAATGGCCTGCTACGGGTCGTTAACGAACTAAAAGCTGCCGGAATTTGTGTAGTGTTTGTCAGCCACCGTCTGGATGAAGTGATGGAAGTGGCTGACCGCATCAGCGTGATGCGCGACGGCAAACTGGTGGGCACTTATCCTGCCAGCGAACTCGACAGCCACGAGCTGGCTTTCCTGATGACCGGACAACGCTTCCACTATAGCCCGCTGCCGGAAAGACCCGCTATTGAGCAAGAGCCCCTGCTGGAGCTGCGCAACCTCAGCCGCAGAGGCAAATACCAAAACATTAATCTGTCGCTGCACGGCGGCGAGATTGTCTCCATTGTGGGCCTGCTGGGCGCCGGACGCACCGAACTTTGTCTGAGCCTGTTTGGCATGACGCACCCAGAAAGCGGTGAGATTCGCATTAACGGCCAGCCGGTCACTCTTCGCAATAACCATGATGCCATCAAACATGGGATCGGCTACGTCTCAGAAGATCGCCTGACGCAGGGGCTGATCATGGAGCAGTCGATCTACGACAACACCATCGTCACGGTGTTTGATCAACTGCATACCGGCAGCGGCCTGCTCGATCACCGTAAAGCGCAAAAACTGGTCGCCGACTTGATCCGCGAGCTGAATATCAAAGTGTCCGATCCACACCTGCCGGTTAAAACCCTTTCCGGCGGTAATGCCCAGCGTATCGCCATTGCCAAATGGGTGGCGACTAACCCCCGCATCCTGATCCTCGACTCCCCTACCGTAGGCGTAGATATCGCCAACAAAGAGGGTATTTACCAGATAGCCCGCGATTTGGCGGAACAGGGTATGGCGGTGCTGATGATTTGCGATGAAATCCCGGAAGCGTATTACAACAGCCACCGCGTGCTGGTGATGCGTCGCGGCAGGCTGGTGGCGGAATTTAATCCTCATCAGTGCCGTGAAGAGGAGATTGCTGAAGTGGTCGAGGTAATCAATGAATAAGATGCATCTCTCCCGTTTAATCGGGCAACATGAGTTTTGGCTGGGCCTGCTGGTTGTGGCCCTTGCCGTTGGGCTGAGCATCAGCACCGATGAGTTCTTGTCTTTGGGGAACCTGACGGATGTGGCTACCAGCTATGCGATTCTCGGCATCCTTGCCTGCGGGCTGTTTGTGGTACTGATTTCCGGCGGGATCGACATCTCATTTCCGGCGATGACCGCGATAGCCCAGTATGCGATGGCCAGTTGGGTTATCGGCCACGGCGGCAACTTCGCGCTGGCGTTAATCATCGCGATTGCGGTGGGTCTGCTGCTGGGACTTATTAATGGCTTCCTGGTCTACTGGCTGCGCGTTCCGGCCATCATCATTACCATCGCCACGTTGAACGTTTACTACGGTCTGCTGGTGTACGCCACCAAAGGCACCTGGCTGTACGGCTTTCCGGACTGGTTTATGAACGGCATCAATTGGTTCTCGTTCACCGCGGCGGATGGCTACGACTACGGCTTGACACTGCCCCTGCTGTGCCTTGCGGCTGTGATCATCTTTACCGCCGTGCTGATGAACTATACCCGTCTTGGCCGTCAGGTTTACGCCATGGGCGGTAATCGTGATGCGGCCTCGCGTCTGGGACTGAATCTGCTGAAGCTGCATTTCTACGTGTATGGCTACATGGGTATTCTGGCAGGCGTTGCCGCCGTGGTTCAGGCGCAAATCACCCAGTCAGTTGCGCCCAATTCGCTGCTCGGCTTTGAGTTGACGGTGCTGGCGGCGGTCGTGCTCGGCGGAACCAGCATGAGCGGCGGACGCGGCACATTAACCGGAACACTGCTCGGCGTGGTTCTGCTGGCCTTCTTACAAAATGGCCTGACGCTGCTCAGCGTCTCCTCTTACTGGCACACCGTGTTCAGCGGCGCCATTATCCTGGTCAGCATTAGCGCCACGGCCTGGAACGAAAAACGCAAACTGGCAAGGGAGCTTTGAGATGAAAACAATCGCCAGATTTTTACCCGGTGATGCCATCATTCGTCTGCAATGCGTCATTATTGTGGTCGTCGCCCTGGTCTTCTCGGCCCTGCTCGGCAGCCGTTTTTTCAGCGTCGCTAACTTCCAGTCGATTGGCTCGCAACTGCCGATCCTTGGCATGCTGGCCCTCGGGATGGGTATGACCATGCTGACCGGCGGCATAAACCTGTCGATAATTGCAGGAGCGAATGCCTGCTCGCTGGTAATGGCGGCGATTATCGTCACCCATCCGGATAACCCGCTGTTTCTGGTGCTGGCGCTGCTGGCAGGCGCTGCCGTGGCGGTCGCAATCGGTACGCTCAACGGCGCGCTGATTGCCTGGGTCGGGGTTTCGCCGATTCTCGCCACGCTCGGCACGATGACGCTTATCTCCGGGCTGAATATTCTGCTTTCCAATGGGACAGTGATTTCCGGTTTCCCGACCGCCATTCAATATCTTGGTAACGCCACGATTGCCGGTATTCCGGTAGCGCTGCTGCTCTTTTTCCTGGTGGCAATCCTGCTGTGGGTACTGCTGGAGCACACCACGCTTGGGCGCAGTCTGTATCTCGTGGGTTCCAATGAACAGGCTACCCGCTACAGCGGCGTAAATACCGTCCGGGTACAAATTTCCGTGTACGTGATTTCTGCCCTGCTCGGCTGGGTCGCCGCCATTCTGATGATGGCGAAATTCAACTCGGCAAAAGCCGGATACGGTGAGTCATACCTGCTGGTCACCATCCTTGCCTCTGTCCTCGGCGGCATCAACCCGGATGGCGGTTTCGGGCGCATTATCGGCCTGGTACTGGCGCTGATTGTGCTGCAAATGCTGGAAAGCGGCCTTAACTTGCTGGGGGTCAGCAGCTATCTGACGATGGCGCTGTGGGGCGCGGTGCTGATCCTCTTTATCGCATTACAGAATCGTAAAGCCTGATTTCAGGAGAAAAAATTATGGCAAGTTACTTTATTGGTGTGGATGTCGGAACCGGAAGCGCCCGTGCCGGCGTGTTTGATCTCAACGGCAGAATGGTCGGCCAGGCCAGTCGGGCTATCGAGATTTACCGCCCGCAGGCCGATTTTGTTGAGCAGTCTTCCGATAACATCTGGCAGGCGGTGTGTAACGCGGTTCGCGATGCGATTAACCAGTCAGATATCAACCCAATCCAGGTGAAAGGTCTGGGCTTTGACGCTACCTGCTCACTGGTGGTGCTGGATAAAGAAGGTAAACCGCTGACTATCAGCCCGTCCGGGCGCAGCGAACAGAACATCATTGTGTGGATGGATCACCGCGCCATTACCCAGGCTGAACGCATTAACGCCCTGCATCATCGGGTGCTGGACTACGTTGGCGGCATTATCTCCCCGGAAATGCAAACGCCAAAGCTGCTGTGGCTGAAGCAGCATATGCCCAATACCTGGGCCAATGCGGGTTACTACTTTGACCTGCCCGATTTTCTGACCTGGCGCGCAACAGGCGATGACACACGCTCATTGTGTTCGACAGTGTGTAAATGGACCTATATGGGCCATGAAGACAAATGGGATGCCAGCTACTTCCGCCAGATTGGCCTGGAAGACCTGCTGGAACATGATGCTGCCAAAATTGGTCGCTACGTGAAAACCATGGGCGAACCGCTCGGTCACGGGCTGTCCGCGCGCGCCGCCAGCGAAATGGGATTGATTCCGGGGACCGCGGTCAGCGTCTCGATAATCGATGCCCACGCCGGCACGCTCGGAACGCTCGGCGCAAGCGGAGTTTCCGGCGAGGTGGCGGATTTTGACCGTCGTGTCGCGCTAATTGGTGGCACCTCCACCGGACACATGGCGATCTCCAAAGAGCCGCGCTTTATCGGCGGCGTCTGGGGCCCTTACTACTCAGCCGTACTGCCGGAATATTGGCTCAATGAAGGCGGGCAGTCAGCAACCGGGGCGTTAATCGACCACGTTATTCAGTCGCATCCGTGTTACGAAACCCTGCTAACGCAGGCTAAGTCTCAGGGGCAAACCATTTATGAAGTGCTGAATGCGCTGCTGCGTAAAATGGCTGGTGAGCCGGAAGATATCGCCTTTTTGACCCGTGACATGCACATCCTGCCCTATTTCCACGGCAACCGCTCGCCGCGCGCTAACCCCACGCTCACGGGAGCAATCACCGGACTGAAGCTGTCCCGCACGCCGGAAGATATGGCGCTCCAGTACCTCGCAACCATCCAGGCCATTGCGCTGGGAACGCGCCATATCATTGAAACGATGAACCAAAGCGGCTACACCATCGATACGATTATGGCCAGCGGCGGCGGGACGAAAAACCCGATCTTCGTTCAGGAGCATGCCAACGCCACCGGTTGCGCCATGCTGCTGCCTGAAGAGAGCGAAGCCATGCTGCTGGGCGGCGCCATGATGGGGACTATCGCCGCAGGCGTGTTCGACACGTTCCCGGAAGCGATGTCGGCGATGAGCCGGATTGGTAAAACGGTCACCCCGCAGACCAATCGCATTAAGCAGTACTACGATCGCAAATATCGGGTATTCCACGAGATGTATCAGGATCATATGAAATACCGCCAACTGATGCAGGAGGACGCATGAGTAACTCCTGGTCTCAGGCCATCGGCGTATTTCAGCTCTATAGCGATGCCCTCGCAGGTCTGGGACAACATCTGACTGAACCGGTCTGGCAGTCGCTAATGGCGGAGCTGCGCGGTTGCCAGGGGAAAATCGTCGTCACTGGCGTCGGTACATCCGGTATTGCGGCGCGTAAAGTCGCGCACATGCTCGCCTGCGTGGAACGTCCGGCGATTTACCTCAACGCGACGGATGCGGCGCATGGCGATCTCGGTTTTTTACGCGCCGACGACCTGGTCATTATGCTATCACGCGGGGGAAATTCGGATGAACTCACCCGACTGCTGCCCGGACTGGCTGCGAGAAATGTGCCCATCCTGAGCGTGACTGAAAACGCCGACTCAGCCATTGCTAAAGCGTCGAGGCTGGTGATTTCCACCGGCGTCCAGCGTGAGGCCGACCCGTTGAACATGTTGGCCACCACCTCAATTTTACTGGTCCTGGCTATCTTTGACGCCGCCTGCGCCTGTCTGATGAGCGAAAGCGGTTACTCAAAAGAGACGCTATTGTCTGTACATCCCGGCGGTGATGTGGGATTAACGCTGAGCCGCGAGCAGTAACACCGGACCGCGCATTTCCACTCGTCTTCTCAACCCGTCACCCTCAGGCGGGTTTTTTTATGTCTCAATAGAAGATAAAACAGTGAAAAAGCCAGTTAACGCGCTGCGTTCCACTCCTGCTATCTGTTCCGCACGTTAAAAATTCTGTGACGCTCTCCAGCATTCCTGGTGGAAAGCATTCCATTCTCCAAATCTATGAGCAAACTTTAGCTATTCTTATCAAACATACTTACGGGAGATCCTACAGATGATGTCAACGCTTGCTCCACCATCTGTACTTTCCGCTCCCCAGCGCCGTTGCCAGGTGCTGCTGACGCTTTTCCTGCCAGGGCAAATCGCTACAGCTCAAACCTTCAGTAGCCTCAATGGCGTTGATGATGCCACTGTTGAGGAAGATATTATTGGCGCAGGACTCGAAATCCAGCGCTATCACCGACTCGCGATTACCACCGCGCTGAATGGCGGCTATACGATCGAAGGGACCCCGCTAAATCAGCGCCTGTGTCTGTTGCAGTGGCTGCGCCGCGGTCTGCGGATCTGCCCTACTTTCATCGCCCAGCATTTCACACCCGCATTAAAAATGGCGCTGAAACAACAAGGTATCGCGCGTACGCTGTATGACGACACCAATTTGCATGCGCTCATTAATCTGTGCTCCCGGCGCTTGCAGAAGCCGTTTGAGTACCGTGACATCCAGTTCCTGCGCCTGTATTTACAGTATTGTCTGCTACAGCATCACGCGGGAGTCACCCCGGAATTTAATCCGCTCCAGCAACGCTGGGCGCAATCCTGCGCAGAGTATCCGCTCGCTGAGGAAATTGGCCGCCACTGGCAACGCCACGTCATGCAGAGTGCGCCGCCGGGCGAATCGCTGTTTATGGCGTTGTTGTTTTCAATGCTCCGTATCCCCGACCCAGTGCGCGATAACCACCAGCAGGATCGTCGCCTGCGTCTTGCTATTGCACGGCTGGTGCTGCGTTTTCGCGAGTATGGCAATGTACGCTTCAGCGATGAGCAAGGACTGAACGATCAGCTGTATATTCACCTTGCCCAGGCGCTTAACCGCAGCGTGTTTGCCATTGGCATTGATAACACGCTGCCGGAGGAGTTCAGCCGACTTTATCCCCGTCTGGTTCGTACTACCCGCGAGGCGATACATGGCTTCGAAGCGGAGTACGATGTGCAGTTTTCAGAAGAAGAGATTGGGCTGGTCGCCGTTATTTTCGGTGCCTGGCTGATGCAGGAGAAGGATTTGCACGAGAAGCAGATTATCCTGCTGACCGGCAACAATGAACAACTTGAAGCGCATATTGAGCAACAGCTGCGCGAACTGACGCTGCTGCCGCTCAACGTAAAACATATGCCGATGCAGGACTTTCAAAAACAGGGTACGCCGCGCGGAGTCACGTTGATTATTACGCCGTATACCACGCTGCTGCCGCTGTTTTCTCCGCCGTTGATTCATGCGGATCTGGCACTTACGCCGCATCATCAGCAGCAGATCCGCAAAATTCTCGAATCATAACGTTGCAGGCTGCGCCACCACCTTCGGGCGCAGAAAGATTGCCGGTAGCGCCACCAGCGCCATCACCCAGAATACGCCGTTGCCCAGACTCTGGTACAGGTAGCCTGCGAATACGGTCATGATGGCGATGCTGCCGCCCATCGCCACCGCAGAATACACCGCCTGCAAACGTATCACTTCGCTGCCCTGGCGCGTCGCGATATAGCGCATTGCCGCCAGGTGGCAGACGGTAAAGGTTCCGCAATGGAGAATTTGCACCACAATCAGCCACGGTAGCTCAGTGCTCCAGCCCATCAACCCCCAACGGGCCACGCCGCAAACGGCGGAAAGCAGCAGCAAATCGCGCGCGCTAAAGCGGCGGAATAGCTTGTGACTGAGCGCAAAAATAATCACTTCCGCCACCACACCTAATGACCACAAATAGCCCACCGCCGAAGCGGAATATCCGGCAGACTGCCAGTAGATGGCGCTGAAACCGTAATAAGCGGCATGCGCACCTTGCAACAGACTCACGCAGGCCAGAAAACGCCAGCTTTGGGTTATCAACGCACGCCAGGCGGGCCATCCCGCGCTCTCCTGATGACGGTTTTCCCCTGCTGGCTGCACGCTCGGGCGGATCATCATCCCCAATAGCATCGAGGCGACGCCAAGCGACAGCAGCACCAGGATCACCCGATAGTCAAACAGGCTCACCAGCTTGCCGGTCAGCGCGGAGCCAATCACAAAGGCAACGGATCCCCACAGTCTTACCCGACCGTAGTCCATGGTTATCTGTTTTTGCCAGGTGTTGGCCAGCGCGTCGGTCAACGGCACCAGCGGCGAGAAAAACAGGTTAAAGCCGACCATCACCACCATCAGCCACGCCACGTTGGTGCCCGCCCAGAAGGCCAGCGCAAACACCAGCGTCAACAGGGCCAGAATACGTAAAGCGGAGATCAGACGAGAGGGATCGCTTACGCGCGGCGCAATCAGCAAACTGCCTAGAAAACGGGCAATCAGCCCCGCGCCCAGCAGTAAACCGATGGTTTCCGGCGTCAGCCCCAGCCCTTCGAGCCAGACGCTCCAGAAAGGCAGAAAAATACCGTAGCTAAAGAAGTAGGTGAAATAACCGAGCGCCAGCCAGCGCGTGGAATGCAAAGCCATGAATCCCTCCCGTTTGGAGGCGATAGTCTGGCGACAAACGCAGGCTGGCGCAAGAGAGCATTAACAGGCAGATAACATGATTTTGCCCTATTCGACGCAAATCTGCATCGCAAAATGGCAGCGTTCTCCCTGCGCTAAAACCTGCAATCCCGGCTGCCCCTGCATGTGGTGGGCATTCACCGGATGCGTTTGCGGCTCCAGGCACAAGAACTCCTCACCCGACATTCTGAACAGCATCAACCATGGAGTTTGCGCTAAAATCGTGACTTTCATCACATCTCGCTGAATAACGGCCCGCCCGCTCCAGCCAGAATATCCAACGTTCAGCCAGCTATCCTCGCCGTATTGCGCGTACATGAAATCCGCCGCTGGAGGGATTTCACGTTGCCATTCCAGCGGCAGATGCTGTTCCCCCTCCGGCCAGTAGCCGCCGGTGGTGAATTGCGCCGTGCTGTGCTTATCAAAAGCGAAAAACGGATGGAACCCACAGCCATAAATCATCGGCTGTTCACCGCAATGGGTGAGCGTCAACGAGACGTGCAGGCTTGAGGTTTCCAGTTGATAGCAAAGTTGCGCCGTATAGTCATAGCCACAGGGATGCCAACTGCGCAACTGCAGCAAACAACCGCTTTGGGTCACGGTGATAACCTGCCAGCGTTGCAGCCAGCCGTCACCGTGCAGGAAAAAGGTGTCATCTGCGCCATGTTGAGGTAACACCACCTCTTCACCGCGCAGCATAAAACGATTTCCCGCCACCCGATTCGCGACCGGCAGCATCGGGAACAGGCCGCAATCACCGGGCTGCTGACCATGACCTTCGCGTAAAATTGCCTGTTGATGTTGTAACGAAACCAGACTTAATAGCGAACCGCCCTGCGGATCTACGCACATCCGCAGATGTGCGTTTTGTAGCATCAGCAGACCATCCATTAGCGAGCGCTTCGTTGTTGGGCTGATGCGCCAACTTTCGTATGCTGCGCCGCCAGCTGCTCTTCCAGCGCTTCCAGCGTCACGCCTTTGGTTTCCGGAACATTACGCAGAACATACATGAATCCCATCGCGCAAATCACACCGTACAACAGGAAGCTTCCCGACGCGCCCAGACTCGCATTGAGCAGCGGGAAAGTATAGGTCAGCAGGAAGCAGGCAATCCACAGCGCTAGCGTACCGAGCGACATCGCCAGCCCGCGGACGCGGTTAGGGAAAATTTCAGACAGCAGCACCCAGGTCACCGGGGCCAGCGTCAGGGCATAAATAGCGATCGCCGCCAGCACCAGAACCAGAACCGGCCAACCCATAATGCCCAACCCGTACGCCCCGGCAATCAGCATATAGATAACCGTTAATCCTGACGCCCCGAACAACATCAGTTTACGGCGACCAATTTTGTCTACTAACGGCAGAGCGGCAAGGGTAAAGACCAGATTGATGATCCCTGTCGCCACGATCGATTTTAACGTACCGTTGATGTCGAATCCGGCAGAGGCGAAGATCTCCTGCGCATAGTTGAAAATAACGTTGATCCCACACCACTGCTGGAACACTGCCAGCACCATTCCAATAATCACGATCGGTTTGATCTGCGGTTGTAACAGCGTTGACCACGCGACCTTGTGATTATCTTTTTGCAACGTATGTTCAATCTCTTTCAGCGTTTGACCAGCATATTCCGCCGAACCAATGCGCTGCAGCATGGTACGCGCACGATCGGCTTTGCCTGCTTTCACCAGCCAGCGCGGCGATTCAGGTACAAAGAACATCAGTACCAGGAAAATTATCGCGGGCACTAATTCAGCGCCAAACATCCAACGCCAGCCCGTCTGACCGTTCCAGCTTTCCACAATCGCCTGCTGCGTAGCGCCTGAGGCTACAGGTTCGGCAATCATCAGGTTAATAAGCTGCGCCGCCAGTACGCCAATCACGATAGTGAGCTGGTTAACGGCAACAAAGCGCCCACGCTTTTCAGCCGGGCTAACCTCGGCGATATACAACGGGCTTAGCGCAGACGCCAGACCAATCCCCACGCCTCCAACGATGCGATAAACAATAAACATGTCGAAATTACTGGCGACGGCAGTTCCCCAGGCGGAAGCGCTAAAGAGGATCGCCGAGAGAATCAGCGGCATCTTTCGGCCAAACTTATCGGCGCACCATCCGGAAATCAGCGCGCCAAAGATACAACCGACCAAAGCCGAACTCATCGCCCAGCCGGATTGCGCTGGATCGGTAATCGAGAAATAGGCTTCATAGAAGGGTTTTGCCCCACCGATCACCACCCAGTCATAGCCAAACAGTAAACCACCGCAGGCCGCAACCAGGCAGATAGTCCAGACGTAACCAATCTTTAAATGTGTCTGCGCGTTATTCATTATGATTCCTCTTTCAGGGAAACGCAGGGGACAGTAGGTTTCGGGTGAGGTTGCCCCCACCCATTTCGGGTGTTACTGGAAAAGCCTTACGTTAATGGCGTGACGTAGCAGTAATGCCTTGTCATGCGCCGGATTGAGTTGCAGGAGTGCGTCAAGATCGCGCTGGCAAGCAGCACTATTTCCCAACCCCAGATGCCCGAGCACACTGATAAACAGGCAGTGTTGCTGGTGTTTTGCTTGTGCTGAGGTATCCAGCACCACCAGATCGGGTAGCGATACGGCAAAGAAATCGACATCCGGGACATTGTCGCGATGCGATTCAACCCATTGCAGGAAGCTATTAAACAGAGCGTTCGCCTGAGCATCATCGCCAAGTTTTCTCTGCGCCATACCCTGCCAGAAGAGATAATCCACAGGCTGGTCGTTGTAGTAACGGCCAGCATCCAGTGTGCTACCGCCGCGCGTCGCACGGGAGAAGTAACGCTGGGATTCATCAAAACACCCCTGCTGCTGCGCGCAATGTCCCAGTAAATACCAGATATCGTTATCCGTTTGTCCGGGTAAACGCCCCTCCCCGAGGTTTTGCGGGTAGTGCAACGCCTGTTGCAACTGCGCGATGGCGGTTTGCGGGTCACCGGACTGAATGGCAGCCAGCGCACGATGCATCTGATTCAGCAGATATTGCCCGGTGGCTTTGCCTTCACCACCTTCCCACGGATGGAACACGCGCTCACGTAATACTGCTGCGGCATCGTCGTAACGCCCTAATCCATTCCACAGACTGAGCAGTTCCACCGTCAGATCGTCACGATGGAAGACAATCTCTTTGCTGGCTTCCAGTCGCTGCAGGCGCAGTTCAGCCGGTTGCGCCATCAGCTTCTTGAGATAGTCGAGTTCAAACAGGAAACGGGCATTTTGCGGCTCCAGTGCCACGGCCTGCGACAGATACTGCATCGCCTGCTGCGCATCATGCAGTTTGTTCCAGGCATAGATCCCCAGTAAGCGGTGTACAGGAGCGAAATCCGCTTCCTGCGCAAGGGTAAACTGCCAGCAGGATACCGCTTCGGCATAACGCCGTTTGCTGTACCAGAAACAGCCAAGTAAATAGCGGGCAAAAGCGCTCTGTTCGAGGGTTTGCAGCATCTGCACTTCATCCAGCGTATTGGGGAAACGAACGCGGTTTTGCAGACATTCTCGGGCACGTTCGATGAAGGGTTGTGGGTTGTCACTTAGCGAGGCGCGCCACAGCATAGGCAGCGTTTCCTGGCTGTCGAGCAGTTCCAGCACGCCACGGGCAGCATCCTTTTGCCCCAATGAGATCAACCAGCCTGCCAGTTCACACGCGTTGGTACCGCGCCGCCCGGTAATCGAGATCAGCGCTTGCGCCGTCGCCTCGTCCTGACAGATGGCCCAGCGCGCATAGTGCAGGGTGTAGCTCAGAGGATAATCAACCAGCTGTTGGCGAATGTAGTCCAGGGCTTGCGGAATGCGATCAAGATTTGCCAGCGCCAGCGCTTTCAGTCCCATCGCCAGGTTATTACTGCCGTTAAAGCGCAGGCTCTGCTCGACCTTTTCCAACGCGCCAACGTAGTCCTGACGCTTCATCGCCAGACGCGCTAACGACCAGAAAGCCGCATCCCGACAGTTGCCGCTCCAACTGGCCTTATAATAATGATCCCAAGCACTGTCATCGTCGCCCTGACGTTCCTGTGCGGCGGTCAGCAGCATGCTCGCCTCGCCATCACGCGGATTTTTATTGAGCTTATGCGCCCGTTCCAGCGCCTTACCCGCACAATGCGCCGCCAGCGCCCAGTCCGCGCGGTTTAGCGCCAGCGTCCCCAGGGCCACATTATTGCGGTAATCCAGCGGATCAACATCCAGCGCGCGGCGATAATAATCTTCAGCATAGCGGCTGGCATGGTTGTACTGCTCCAGATGCTGACCAATAAAATAGAGTTCATCGGTATTAGAGAGTGCTTCTGGCTGTGCTGGCGCGACGGCCGCCGAAGGCAGCGGTAACTCTTGCGCGATGTGCTCTTCGTACTGCAAAAGCGTAGCACCATCGGCGTTAGTGACGGTCATTGTCACCCGGGTATGGTTATTGTCTGACACATCAGTCAGCCAGCTCTGTCCCGGCTCCAGAGTGAGTGTATTTTCATAGAATGGCTGCCCGTGTGCGGCAAGCGTAACCTGAACATCGCGTAACGGCGCAATCGCATAAATGCCCACAGAAAGCTGGCGACTCTCACGCACCAGACGAAGCGCCAACTGCGTGCTGGCGTTTTGCACCATACCCAGTTCGCTGTAAGGCAGGAAGTTTTGCACGAAGACTTTCTCTTCGTACGGCGCAAGCCAGGTGAAATCCGGCTGGTTATCGGTAAAGACCCCAGTCATAAGTTCGATATACGGACCGTTGTCATCAGTGAGATTACGATCCCAGGCAACGCCAAAGTCGCCATAACCCCAAGTCCACTGTTTTTTCCCTGGCGAAACGTGGTGATCGGCCACATGCAGCAACCCACCGCGCTCGCCGTGATGCCAGGCACCAACAAAATCATAATCAGATTTTTCAGCCATATAGGAGGTCGGCACTGGTACGTTTTTGTAGCGCGAGATATCCACGCCAGCCGAATAGTCCACTTTGTAGTATGTGCCGGTGGCGATGGGAAACGCAGAGACATCGCGCTTACCGTGGTCGAATACCGCCGTCACATCCGGTGGAAACACGCTTTGGTGATCGTCGCCGCCCTTCACCGCCGGATTCGCCCACCATAAGAAGTGACGCGGGGTAGCGTTACCGTTAAAAACCTTCCCGGTTATCTCGATCAACGCGCGATCCGGATACAGCGTGAATCCGGTCATGACCTGTAAACCACGCATGGGCTCTACCTCGCCCATCCAGACGGTGTATTCGCCCTGCTCACCCTGCTGTTGCGTAAAATCCACTGGCATAAAGGTGGTCGGGCGATGATGTTGCGGCCAGTTAAACTCAATGCCGCCAGAGATCCACGGCCCAAGCAGACCGACCAGCGCAGGTTTTACCACTTCGTTGTAGTAGACGAAGTCGCGCTGCTGCACTTTGTCATACGCTCGATGAATGCGTCCGCCTAACTCCGGCAGCAGCATGATGCGAATGAAGTCATTCTCCATCCATACCGCCTGATAGTCGCGCATTTCACGTTTGCCGGTCAGCGTATCAATCACGCCATAGGGATAAACCGCTCCTGAAGACCCCTGATAAACTCGCTTTTCCAGAAACATTGGGTTGGCGTCTTCTTCACCCGCTGTCCACGTGGGGAGGGTGATCGTTTCCTGCCAAACTTTTACTGAACCGTACATGCCGCGCTCCACTTAATAAACAAAAGTAAAAATTCAACTTGATGCTATTCTGCGGCAGTTAAGTGGCGTTAAAATGCGCAATGCTCACGCAATATAGTTAAGGGAGTTAAGTGAATGCAGCGTTCGGGGTTCAACAACGCCAGGGTTCGTCAGGCGAATAAACAGATTTTTTTGTCACATCTGTGGCGAGAAAAGCAGCTCAGCAAGTCACAGCTGGCGCAGCTCACCAGCCTGTCGATCCCGGCGGTTAGCAATATCCTCGAAGAACTGATGGATGAAGGAAGAATCAGCCATTCGCGAGAAACTTTAAGCCAGCGCGGTTTGAGCAGTGGCAGCTATCATTTGCCAGAGAAAGGTGCCTGGACGCTGTGTATCAACGTCACCCCCACCAGCATCACCAGTCAACTGGCGGATGCTCGGCTGGTTGCCGTCGGCGACTGGCAGCATGAAGTCATCAACCCCGAATCGCCAAAAGCGCTGCTGACAGCATTGGCGGCGCACTGGCGGGAATACCGTCGACAATTTCCCGAGGTCACGATTAATCTGGCGCTTGGCGTTCACGGTCAGGTTGATCCGATAACCGGCGCATCAAAAACCATGCCTCAGGCGCCGTGGAAAACACCGGTGGAAATAAAATATCTGCTGGAGGAGATGCTCGGCGTACAGGTCCGGCTGGATAATGACTGCGTGATGCTGGCGCTGGCGGAAAAATGGCAAAACCCGGCGGCTAACGGTGATTTTTGCGTGATTAACGTTGATTACGGTATTGGCTCATCGTTTGTGATTAACGATAACATCTGGCGCGGGAGTCTGTATGGCAGCGGTCAGATTGGGCATACCATCATTCATCCCGATGGGATCGCCTGTGACTGTGGCCGTTATGGCTGTCTGGAAACAGTGGCGTCATTGAGCGCGTTGAAAAAGCAGGCCCGCGTGTGGATGAAATCGCAGCCGACATCCCTTTACGACCCGGAAACGCTCACCACCGACCAGCTTATTACTGCCTGGCAACACGGAGATGTTCGCATTCAGGCCTGGGCCGAACATGCCGCCAGCGCCATCGGCCTGAGTCTTTATAATTTTTTGAATATACTGAACATTAATCAAATATGGTTGTATGGTCGTAGCTGTGCATTTGGCGATAGCTGGCTCAATACGCTGGTACAGCAAACCGGGTTTAATCCGTTCGATCACGGTGATAACCCGCGTGCCAGAGCAACTCAGATAAGCTTCGGTCAGCTTAATCGCCCTCAGCAACTCATGGGAATTGGCTATCTTTATGTCGAATCACAGCTTAGCGAGCTGTAGTCATTACTCCGCCAGGCTCACGGCTAAACGTTCATGCACAGTGGCGATAAAATCGGTCAATGCCGGTTTGATTGGCCCTTTTTTCCACGCCATCAGCAGGGCAATGGTCGGAACATCGCCAACAATAGGCCGAAAAACCACCTGCCCGGTATTAAAATTATTCATATAACCGGGTATCAAAGTCACCCCCAGCCCCATGCCGACCAGATTCATGGTCACCAGAATATTGGTCGCTACCTGCACAATATTGGGCTGGCTTTCCTGCTGCTGAAACCAGTTTTTGACAATCATCGCTAGCGCCCCGGAATAAGCGGGATCGGTACTGACAAAATTTACGCCGTGTAACTGTTCTGCGGAGATCGCTTGCTCATTGGCTAACGGATGATTCACCGGTAACACCACGACCAGCGGCTCATGAATCAGCTCCAGATAATCCAGCTCCGGGCTGTACACCGGGTGACGCATTAAGCCCACGTCCAGTTCTCCGTTGAGGATCCTTTCTTCCTGTTCGGTGGTTATCAGGCTTACCAGCTCAATGTGTGTATCCGGTTGTTTTAAACGAAATAAGGGCAGCACTTTCGGGAGCAAATTCACCTCAGCGGAAGGGACAAAACCAATAGCGAAATGATTATCTTCCTGCCCCGTTTTACGGGCGCGAACTTTGGCATTTTCCGCCTGCTCAAGGATCGCCAGCGCATCCTGTAAAAAGCACTCCCCGGCCGCCGTCAGCGCAACTTTTCGCTTGTCCCGCACCAGTAACGGAACGCCCACGCAGGTTTCCAGATCGCGGATCTGGCTGCTTAACGACGGCTGAGAGGTATGCAGCTTTTCTGCCGCCCGGGTGAAATTCAGCGCCTGCGCCACCGCCACAAAATAGCGTAAGTGCCTCAGTTCCATGCCCTTCTCCTTGTTATCGAAAAAATGTCTCAACTGGTAGAAATTTACTATTTCACAGATTGATAACTAACCAGCAACATCCTTATGGCACAAAAATAGAAGGTCAATACATCTTATCTTTCAGGATTAAAAAATATGACCACACCCTCAAATTTAGACATCTACCAACTGATCGACACGCAAAACGGTCGTGTAACCCCACGGATTTATACTGACCCAGAAATTTACCAACTGGAGCTGGAGCGCATCTTCGGGCGCTGCTGGCTATTTCTCGCCCACGAAAGCCAAATCCCCAAAGCCGGTGATTTTTTTAACACCTACATGGGCGAGGATGCGGTCGTGGTGGTTCGCCAGAAAGACGGCAGCATCAAAGCGTTTCTCAACCAGTGCCGCCACCGGGCGATGCGCGTCAGCTACGCCGACTGCGGGAACACTCGCGCCTTTACCTGCCCGTATCACGGCTGGTCGTACGGTATCAATGGCGAGCTGATCGACGTTCCGCTGGAGCCTCGCGCTTACCCGCAAGGGCTATGCAAATCGCACTGGGGACTGAACGAAGTTCCTGGCGTAGAGAGCTATAAAGGGCTGATTTTCGGCAACTGGGACACCACCGCGCCCACGCTACGCGATTATCTCGGCGACATTGCGTGGTATCTCGACGGCGTGCTTGACCGCCGCGAAGGCGGCACAGAAATCGTCGGCGGCGTACAGAAGTGGACCATCGACTGTAACTGGAAATTCCCCGCCGAACAGTTTGCCAGCGATCAGTATCACGCATTGTTCAGTCATGCCTCCGCTGTGCAGGTGTTGGGGGCAAAAGACGACGGTAGCGATAAACGCCTCGGTGACGGACAAACCGCTCGCCCGGTGTGGGAAACCGCCAAAGATGCACTACAGTTCGGCCAGGACGGGCACGGCAGCGGCTTCTTCTTTACCGAAAAGCCGGATGCCAACGTGTGGGTCGACGGCGAAGTCTCCAGCTACTACCGCGACACCTACGCGGAAGCTGAACAGCGTCTGGGTAAGGTTCGTGCCCTGCGTCTGGCCGGTCACAACAACATTTTTCCAACGCTTTCCTGGCTCAATGGTACCGCTACGTTGCGCGTCTGGCATCCGCGCGGTCCTGATCAGGTTGAAGTGTGGGCGTTCTGTATTACCGATAAAGCCGCCTCTGATGAAGTGAAAGCCGCATTTGAAAACAGCGCTACGCGCGCTTTTGGCCCCGCCGGATTCCTTGAGCAGGACGACTCGGAAAACTGGTGTGAAATTCAAAAACTGCTGAAGGGCCATCGGGCGCGTAATAGCAAACTGTGCCTGGAAATGGGGTTAGGTCAGGAGAAACGTCGTGAAGACGGCATTCCGGGGATCACCAACTACATCTTCTCAGAAACCGCCGCCCGCGGCATGTATCAGCGCTGGGCTGATTTACTCAGCAGCGAAAGCTGGCAGGAAGTGCAGGAAAAAACCGCCGCTTACCAGCAGGAGGTGATGAAATGAGTGCTTTAGTTTCCCTGGAACTGCATCACCGCATTACGCAGTTTCTCTACCATGAAGCCAGCCTGCTGGATGACTGGCAGTTTCGCGACTGGCTGGCACAGCTGGATGACGACATTCGCTATACCATGCGCACAACGGTCAATGCCCAGACGCGCGACCGTCGCAAAGGCGTGCAGCCGCCAACCACCTGGATTTTTAACGACAACAAAGATCAGCTTGAACGTCGTATTGCGCGACTGGAAACCGGAATGGCCTGGGCAGAGGAGCCGCCGTCGCGTACCCGACACCTGATCAGCAACTGCCAGGTCAGTGAAACCGAAGTGCCGGATGTGTTCGCCGTGCGCCTTAACTATCTGCTGTATCGCGCGCAAAAAGAGCGCGATGAAACCTTTTACGTCGGCATGCGCATGGACAAAGTGCGCCGTTTACCGGGCGATGAGTGGCGCTTACTGGAGCGTGAGATCGTGCTGGATCAAGCGGTGATCACCTCCCATAACCTGAGTGTATTGTTCTGATGAGTCGTATTTATGCCTGCCCCGTAGGGGATTTGCCGGAGGGTGAAGCGCTCCGGCTCGACACCTCGCCCGTCATCGCGCTGTTCAACGTTGGCGGCGAGTTTTATGCCATTAACGATCGCTGTAGCCACGGTAATGCCTCGATGTCGGAAGGTTATCTGGAAGACGACGCGACGGTGGAATGCCCGCTGCATGCCGCCAGTTTCTGCCTGAAAACCGGTAAGGCGTTGTGTTTACCTGCCACCGATCCGCTGACCACCTACGCGGTGTACGTGGAAGGTAGCGATGTGTTCGTTGATATTCCAGAGGACGCGAGATGAGCGATTTACGCGATAACGTGGTCTTTATCACCGGCGGCGGCTCCGGTCTTGGCCTGGCGCTGGTCGAGCGTTTCATTGAGGAAGGTGCGCGGGTCGCCACGCTGGAACTTTCGCCAGCCAAAATCGCCAGCCTGCGCCAACGTTTTGGCGAACATGTGCTGGCAGTAGAAGGCAACGTCACCTGCTACGCCGACTATCAGCGCGCGGTGGATCAAATTCTGGCGCGCTACGGCACCCTGGACTGTTTGATCGGCAACGCCGGGATATGGGATCACAACGCCTCGCTGGTCAATACGCCAGCGGACGCGCTGGAGAGCGGCTTTCATGAGCTGTTTAACGTCAACGTGTTGGGCTATCTGCTGGGCGCAAAAGCCTGCGCCCCTGCGCTTATCGCCAGCGAAGGCAACATCATCTTTACCCTTTCCAACGCGGCGTGGTATCCCGGCGGCGGCGGTCCGTTGTATACCGCCTCTAAACATGCCGCCACCGGGTTGATTCGCCAGTTAGCCTACGAGCTGGCGCCAAAGGTGCGCGTCAACGGCGTCGGTCCGTGCGGCATGGCAACCGATCTGCGCGGCCCACAGGCGCTGGGCCAGGGCGATACGTCGATTATGCAGTCGCTGACGCCGGAAAAAATCGCCGCCATTTTGCCGTTGCAGTTTTTTCCTGAGCCAGCGGATTTTACCGGCCCGTATGTGATGCTGGCGTCAAAGCGCAACAATCGCACATTGAGTGGCGTGATGATCAATGCCGATGCCGGTTTGGGCATTCGCGGTATTCGTCACGTTGCCGCCGGACTGGATCTCTGAGGAGGCGTTATGAGCCATAAAATTATCGCTATCGTCGGCGGTGGTCAGGCTGCGGCAATGGCCGCCGTCGCACTGCGTCAGCAAGGATTTAACGGCGAATTGCATCTGTTTTCCGATGAGCCGTATCTGCCCTATGAACGCCCTCCGCTCTCCAAAGCGATGCTGCTGGACGAAAATCCACAGCGACAGCCGATCCTGAACGCTGACTGGTGGCGGGAGAACAACGTACAGCTGCATCTTGGCGTCACGCTGCGTCAGATTGACCGCACCTCTCGCACGCTGATGCTCGCCGATGGTCAGTCCTACCGCTGGTCGCAGTTGCTGTTGGCGACCGGGGCCGCCGCCAGACCGCTGCCGCTACTGGATAAACTGGGCGAACGTTGCTTTACCCTGCGTCACGCCACAGATGCCGAGCGTCTGCGCGGTGCCTTGCTGCCGGGCAAGTCGATTGTGATTGTCGGTGCGGGCACCATTGGCCTGGAATTAGCGGCCAGCGCGATCCAACGCGGCTGTAGGGTGACGTTAGTGGAGCTGGCCTCAACGGTAATGGGTCGCAACGCCCCTGCTCCGGTGCGCGACTATCTGCTAAACCGCCACCGACAGGCAGGGGTGCGGGTGCTGCTCAACAGCGCCATTGAGCACGCTGAAGCGGGAGAGTTTCTCTCGCTTACCCTGCAAAACGGCGAGACGCTACAGGCCGATGCGCTGGTTTATGGCATCGGTATCGTGGCGAATGATGCGCTGGCTCGCGAAGCGGGGCTGGAGACGGCTAACGGTATTATCGTTGACTCCGCCTGCATCACCTCCGATCCCGCGATTTTTGCCGCCGGTGATGTGGCGATAACGCGCCAGCCCGACGGTTCGTTAGAACGAGTAGAAAGCTGGGAAAATGCCAATAACCAGGCACAGATTGCCGCTGCCACAATGCTCAACCTGCCGTTGCCGGAGAAGACGCCAGGCTGGTTCTGGACCGACCAATTTAATGACAATCTGCAATTTGTTGGCGATATGCAAGGGCAAACATGGCTATGTCGTGGCAATCCGGATGACGGCAAGGCTATCTGGTTCCACCTGCGTGATGGGAAGCTAATTGGCGCAGTAGCGCTCAACAAAGGACGCGAAGTGCGCGCACTGCGTAAGTTAATTCATTCAGGACGAGTAGTAAGCGAGGAAGCGCTGTGCGATGAAGGCGTAGCGCTGAAGTCGTTGTGATAGCAGCCTGATAAGCGCAGCGCTATCAGGCATTAAAAAAGGCCGCATCAGCGGCCTTTCGTTTTGCGTTAAGCAGAATTACGCGTAAACCGGGAAGCGTGCGCAGATATCCAGAACTTTACCTTTGACGCGCTCGATAACGGCTTCGTCATTGATGTTGTCCAGAACGTCACACATCCAGCCAGCCAGCTCTTTCACTTCCGCTTCTTTAAAGCCACGGCGAGTTACAGCCGGAGAACCGATACGGATACCGGAAGTCACAAACGGGCTCTTCGGATCGTTCGGCACGCTGTTTTTGTTAACAGTGATGTTAGCGCGGCCCAGTGCGGCGTCAGCTTCTTTACCGGTCAGGTTTTTATCAACCAGATCCAGCAGGAACAGGTGGTTTTCAGTACCGCCAGAAACCACTTTGTAGCCACGGTTCAGGAACACTTCCACCATCGCTTTGGCGTTTTTGGCAACCTGCTGCTGGTAAACCTTAAACTCAGGCTCCATCGCTTCTTTCAGCGCCACGGCTTTCGCCGCGATCACGTGCATCAGCGGGCCGCCCTGTGCGCTTGGGAACACCGCGGAGTTCAGCTTTTTGTACAGCTCTTCGTCACCGCCTTTCGCCAGGATCAGGCCGCCGCGCGGACCTGCCAGGGTTTTGTGGGTGGTGGTGGTCACTACGTGTGCGTGTGGAACCGGGTTCGGGTAAACGCCTGCGGCGATCAGGCCCGCAACGTGCGCCATGTCAACGAACAGGTATGCGCCAATGCTGTCGGCGATTTCACGCATTTTTGCCCAGTCAACAACGCCGGAGTAAGCAGAGAAGCCGCCGATGATCATCTTCGGCTTGTGCTCTTTGGCCTGCTTAGCCATATCTTCGTAGTCAATTTTACCGGACTCATCAATACCGTAAGGAATGATGTTGTACAGCTTGCCAGAGAAGTTAACCGGGGAACCGTGAGTCAGGTGGCCGCCTTGCGCCAGGTTCATACCCAGAACGGTATCACCCGGTTGCAGCAGAGCGGTGTAAACAGCGAAGTTAGCCTGGGAGCCGGAGTGCGGCTGTACGTTAGCGTAGTCAGCGCCAAACAGCTCTTTTGCACGATCGATAGCCAATTGCTCAACGATATCAACGTACTCGCAACCGCCGTAGTAGCGCTTGCCCGGATAACCTTCAGCGTATTTGTTGGTCAGCTGAGAACCCTGCGCCTGCATAACACGCGGGCTGGTGTAGTTTTCGGAGGCGATCAGTTCGATGTGCTCTTCCTGACGTACTTTTTCCTGCTCCATAGCCTGCCACAGTTCGGCATCATAATCGGCAATGTTCATTTCACGCTTTAACATCCGCATCTCCTGACTCAGCTAACAATAGAATTTCGGCCTAAAAAGGCAGTCCCGTTGGACGACGGCGAACAGTATAACCGAATCATTCTTCGATAACAGGTCTTGACAAAGGATTTTACGCAAACGATTACCTTCACGGCACGCAAGGCTTTGGAGAACAAAGGTCTGCTGAATTTCAACGGATTTCTTTTCAGGTTTGTGATGCAGATTTTTCACGATGTAACCTTTACAACGCAAAGTTACAAAGAACCATTTACAATGCAGGGGTATTTTTTATAAGATGTATTTGACATACATCATTAAAATTTCAGATAAAGGAAGACCGTATGCTTGACGCACAAACCATCGCTACAGTGAAAGCCACCATTCCCCTGCTGGTTGAAACAGGCCCGAAGCTGACCGCCCATTTCTACGATCGCATGTTTACGCATAACCCAGAGCTGAAAGAAATCTTCAACATGAGTAACCAGCGTAATGGCGATCAGCGGGAAGCGCTGTTTAACGCTATTGCCGCGTATGCCAGCAATATCGAGAACCTGGCGGCGCTGTTGCCTGCCGTTGAGAAAATCGCGCAGAAGCATACCAGCTTCCAAATTAAGCCGGAGCAGTACAACATCGTAGGTGGCCATTTGCTGGCAACGCTGGACGAAATGTTCAGCCCAGGCCAGGAAGTTCTGGATGCATGGGGCAAAGCATACGGCGTGCTGGCGAACGTTTTCATCAACCGTGAAGCGCAGATCTACAGCGAAAATGCCAATAAAAATGGCGGCTGGGAAGGTACCCGTCCTTTCCGCATCGTGGCAAAAACCCCACGCAGTGCGCTTATCACCAGCTTTGAATTTGAACCTGTCGACGGTGGCGCAGTGGCTGAATATCATCCGGGGCAATACCTGGGCGTCTGGCTGAAGCCGGAAGGTTTCCCGCATCAGGAAATTCGTCAGTACTCACTGACCCGTAAACCCGATGGCAAAGGCTACCGTATTGCCGTGAAGCGTGAAGACGGTGGTCAGGTTTCCACCTGGCTGCACAACCATGCGAATGTGGGCGATGTCGTTCACTTAGCTGCACCTGCGGGCGATTTCTTTATGGACGTTGCGACCGATACCCCAGTGTCTCTGATTTCAGCAGGCGTGGGTCAAACCCCGATGCTGGCGATGCTGGATACGCTGGCAAAAGCGAATCATACGGCGCAGGTTAACTGGTTCCACGCGGCAGAAAATGGCGATGTACATGCCTTTGCCGATGAAGTGAATGAACTGGGCAAAACGCTGCCACGCTTTAGCGCACACACCTGGTATCGTGAGCCAACCGAAGCCGATCGCGCGAAAGGTGCGTTTGATAGCGTTGGTCTGATGGATTTGAACAAACTGGAAGGCGCAATCAGCGATCCGGCGATGCAGTTTTATCTGTGCGGTCCGGTTGGCTTTATGCAGTTTGCCGCGAAGCAGCTGGTCGGCCTGGGCGTGAAAAACGAGAACATTCATTACGAATGCTTCGGCCCGCATAAAGTCTTGTAATTACTCATGCCGGATGGCGCTGCGCTTATCAGGTCTACGGGATATTGTAGGCCTGATAAGGTGTTTACACCGCCATCCGGCAAGCACGGCGCGGCTTAGATTGCCGCGTCGTCTTCTTCACCGGTGCGAATACGAATCACGCGTGCCACGTCGAAGACAAAAATCTTACCGTCACCGATTTTACCGGTCTGGGCAGTACGAATAATGGTGTCGACGCAGGTATCGACGATGTCGTCGGTGACCACAATTTCAATTTTTACCTTCGGCAGAAAATCCACCATATATTCCGCACCACGGTACAGCTCAGTATGGCCTTTCTGACGGCCAAACCCTTTCACTTCTGTTACAGTCATACCGGTAATGCCGACTTCAGCCAGCGCTTCGCGGACGTCGTCCAGCTTGAAGGGTTTAATAATCGCATCAATCTTTTTCATGCTATTCCTTGAAAAGGTCGCCTGTCTTTTGATCGAATAAAACTAACATAATCCGCAGATTTATTCTTTGAAATCGTTTGCATCCAGCTCATGGCGAGAGAGCAACTTGTAGAATTCGGTGCGGTTGCGCCCCGCCATTCGCGCCGCATGGGTCACATTGCCCTTGGTGATTTGCAACAGCTTACGCAGGTAGTTGAGTTCAAACTGGTTACGCGCTTCAACAAAGGTCGGCAGCGCGGTGTTCTCCCCTTCCAGCGCCTGCTCCACCAGCGCGTCGCTGATCACCGGCGAAGAGGTCAACGCCACGCACTGCTCAATCACGTTAACCAACTGACGCACGTTACCAGGCCAACTGGCGGTCATTAACCGTTTCATGGCATCGGTCGAAAAGGCGCGCACGAACGGTTTGTGTCGTTCAGCAGACTGGCGCAGCAGATGGTTTGCCAGCAGCGGAATATCTTCCGTACGCTCGGCCAGCGCTGGGATCTTCAGGCTCACCACGTTGAGGCGATAGTACAAATCTTCGCGAAATTCCCCCCGAGCCATCGCTTTGGGTAAATCGCGGTGGGTCGCGGAAACGATCCGCACATCAATATCGATATCGCGGTTACTGCCCAGCGGCCTGACTTTTCGCTCCTGCAATACACGTAGCAATTTAACCTGCAACGGCGCGGGCATATCGCCAATCTCATCGAGAAACAGGGTCCCGCCTTCCGCGGCCTGAAATAGCCCTTCACGATTGCTCACCGCGCCGGTAAAGGCGCCGCGCGCATGACCAAACAGCTCAGACTCCAGCAGTTGTTCCGGCAATGCGCCACAGTTAATGGCAATAAAAGGCTTGTGGCTGCGCGGGCTGGCGTTATGAATGGCCTGGGCAAAAACTTCTTTCCCGGTTCCGCTTTGGCCGTTGATCAATACGCTTACGTCCGATTGTGCCACCATGCGCGCCTGTTCCAGCAGACGCAGCATCAGTGGGCTGCGGGTGACGATGGACTCACGCCAGCTGTCATCAGCGGCAGGCGCAGACTGTTCCAACGCCCCGTCGATCGCATGGTATAACGCGTCTTTATCCACCGGCTTAGTGAGAAAGCTGAACACCCCTTGCTGAGTCGCCGCAACGGCGTCGGGGATGGAACCGTGAGCGGTAAGGATAATAACCGGCATTCCCGGCTGCACTTTCTGGATTTCAGTAAACAGCTGCATGCCGTCCATTTCATCCATGCGCAGATCGCTAATAACCAGATCCACTTTTTCACGGTTCAGTACCCGTAACCCTTCCTGCCCGCTTTCTGCGGTTACGACGCTGTAGCCTTCGCTGGTCAGGCGCATTCCAAGTAATTTCAACAGGCCGGGATCGTCATCCACCAGCAGCAGATGCGCGGGCTTACGGCTTATCATGGCGTGACCTCATCGGCAGACGGCGCTGCGCCTTCCTCGTTATCAGGTGGGGTGAGTTTATCGTTCCCGTGCGGCGCATCAGGGTTGTAACTACCGGCAGGTTTGCGCGTGGAAAGCTGGCGTTCAATATCGGTTAGATTCTCCAGCTTGCGGGTCGTGAGATCGAGCTGAGACTGCAAGTGTTGTTGCTGCTGACGTAACGTATCAAGATCGCTGTCTGACGCCTGCTGAAGCTTGCTGTAGCGCATACGCTCTTCGGCCAGCTGCAGCTGCAACGTCTGACTGCTGCGCCAGACCTGATACAGCGGGCGTACCTGTGGCGGAATTTGCGGGCTTAATGCGTCGAGGCGCGTAACCGTCTCCCGCCTTTCAGGCGGCGTAATGTTGGCGTTATCAAGCAGGATCCCGCGCCTGAAAGCCCCCTGCCAGGTATCAGGCATCATCGTGCTGGCTTCACTACGCGCCTGTACCGGCATCAGGCGATTGGCGCAATCCATCGCCCGCAGCCAGTACAGCGGATTGGTCTCTGTGGGCTGACCAGACAGCGACCAGATATCGCTACAGTCTGTTGCAAGGTAGTCCGCCAGTTGATGAGGCGGAATTTTCTCCTGCGAGGGGTCGCCGATAATATGATTCACCGCGTTCGGGACGCAGCCAACCAGCGCCAGACACGGCAGGCTTGCGAGGATGACGCGACGGAAAAAATGTCGTTTAAGCATTCGGACAACAACGTATGGCATACTCACCAGACTTAGGTTTATTTTAGTGATTTTTCGCTGCAGATAGCGGCAGTTCTATGCGAAAACAAACGTTTTGCGCATGCTCATCAACCAGATACAGTTTGCCCCGCATACGGCGGATGCAATCTCTGGCAATGCTCAGCCCCAACCCGCTTCCTTTTACCGCCCCTTTTCGCTGATGGCTACCCTGGAAAAAAGGCTCGAAGATCATGGTCTGTTCTGCTTCTGGAATCGGTGTGCCGGTATTCATTACATCAATGTATACCATTGAGCCATGCAAACTGCTGCGGATCCAAATGTTACCGGATTCAGCGCCATAGTGCACCGCATTGGAATAAAGATTGTCCAGCACGCTCATCAATAGCATCGGTTCTGCCAGGCAGGCGTTCACCGCAAGCGCAACATCAGTATGTATCATTTTGGCGCGAGCCGGCAGGCTATGTGCAGAAACAACGCTTTCCACCAACGGCGCGATTTCCACACGTTCAAGCTCAACCTCGTCATCCGCCAGCTTGCGGTTGTAATCGAGCAGTTGCTCAATCAGTTTTTGCAGGTTGCGGCTACTGTCATCGAGAATACCGACCACCTCTTTTTGCTCTGGCGTTAACGGCCCAACGACCTGATCGGCTAACAGCTCGGTACCTTCGCGCATACTCGCCAGAGGCGTTTTCAGCTCATGAGACAGATGGCGTAAAAACTGATGTCGTTGTGACTCCAGCCAGGAGAGACGTTCGCTCAGCCAGATAATGCGCTGGCCCACGGACCGCAGCTCCCGGGGTCCCGTAAATAATACGCTATCGCCCAGCGAGCGCCCTTCCCCCAGACGATTGATCATTTTTTCTATGCCCTTCACCGGACCGATTATCATGCGGGTAAACAGCAACACCATCGCCAGGCTGACAAGAAACAGCACCAGCGCCTGCCAGCCAAAGAACTGCCCACGTTCGGCTATTTCCTGCTGTAGCTGCTGCCCACGAGAAAAGACGACCGTGCGCGTCGCTTGTACCATTTCAGTATTGGCACTGGCGAAAGCGTCCAGCCGCGCCGCCGCCACGCTATCAGGACCGCTGTTGGTGCACTGCAACTGCGCGAGATCGTTGAGGTCCTGACGCAGTGCCTGATAAAGCTTGGTATCCGGCAACACACCCGCATGCGCATCCAGCATGTCGCTGTAGCGTTTACGTTGGCTCTGGTAAACCTTAGCCAGCGTTGGGTCATCAAGCACACAGTATTGCCGGTAGCTACGCTCCATCTCCAGCGCGGCATTGGTCATCGCTTCACTGCGTCTGGCGTCAATCAGCGTGGTTTGGTTCGTCAGCGCCGCCTGTGCGCTCAGGGCATTCAGACTTTGCCACGCCTGCCAGGCCAAAACTAACAACGGCAGCAGGATAAGCAAAAATGCCAACGTAACCAATTGACGTAAAGATCGGGGGAAAACAGACCAGCGCTTCAAGGCGTTACTCTCAATGGACAGGAATAGGTTGATGCTAACTGAGGGGAACGTCAGATACAACAAAGCCGGGATTAACCCGGCTTTGTTGTGGAATAAGGCGGTGCCTAACTCGACGTTTCGCCCGAAGGTTGATATGAGCGATGCTAATATCAGATGTTGGACGGCAGGCACCTTGTTGTGCGTCATTCGAAGTTTATGTAGCACGTCCCGAAGGGGCTGACATAAGAAGGTGAATGAGCCACTGGGCTATATTATGCAGCATCTGTGCCAATATTCAAAACACTTTATTAACACAATGATAAATATAGAAAATGTTCTTATTCATATGAAAAATGATTTTGGCTATTTTTCACCCTTACTGTCGCCAATCAGCAACACCCACAGCACTTAAAAACAAATTCATTGTAAATCATATAATTAAATGTCTCTTTTTAGCGACAACGTAACCCCACCTATGTCGGGATTTCCCGACACTTAAACGCATTGTCGGATAGCGGCATACAAAATGACTGACAAAAAAAAAGCCCCTCACGCAGAGGGGCTTAAAGGTTATCGAGCTGATTACCCGAGTTGTTTACGCGCGTTGCGGAAGATACGCATCCACGGGCTGTCCTCGCCCCAGTTTTCCGGGTGCCAGGAGTTGCTCACGGTACGGAATACGCGTTCCGGGTGCGGCATCATAATGGTGACGCGACCATTTTCAGTAGTAACGGCAGTAATTCCGTTCGGCGAACCGTTCGGGTTAGCCGGGTAGGTCTCGGTCACCTTACCGAAGTTATCAACGTAGCGCAGCGCCACCAGCCCCTTACTCTCCAGCGCGGCCAGATGCGCGCCGTCACGCACTTCCACACGGCCTTCACCGTGAGAAACGGCAATCGGCATCATCGAACCAACCATATCGGCAAGCAGTAAAGACGGGCTTTGCGTCACTTCGACCAGGCTGAAGCGGGCTTCAAAACGATCGGAGTGGTTACGCACAAAGCGCGGCCACAGCTCGCTTCCCGGGATCAGTTCACGCAGGTTAGACATCATCTGGCAACCGTTACACACCCCGAGCGCCAGCGTTTGCGGGCGATGGAAGAAGGTTTCGAACTCATCACGGACGCGGTTGTTGAACAGAATCGACTTCGCCCAGCCTTCCCCTGCACCGAGCACATCGCCGTAAGAGAAACCGCCACAGGCTACCAGCGCCTGGAAGTTACCCAGACCGATGCGTCCGCCCAGCAGGTCGCTCATATGCACATCGATGGCGTCAAAGCCCGCACGGTGGAAGGCAGCCGCCATTTCGACGTGGGAGTTCACGCCCTGCTCGCGCAGCACGGCCACTTTTGGACGCGCGCCGGTAGCGATGTACGGGGCGGCAACATCTTCGTTGATATCAAACGACAGTTTAACGTTGAGACCAGGATCGGCATCGTTGGTTTTCGCGTCGTGTTCCTGATCGGCACACTCCGGGTTGTCGCGCAGACGCTGCATCTGCCAGGTGGTTTCCGCCCACCACATGCGCAGCGTGGTGCGGCTTTCGCTGAACACCGGCTGACCGTTGGCGCTCAGGGTGAAACGGTCACCCGTTACCGCCTGGCCGAGATAGTGCACGCAATCTGCCAGGCCATGTTGTGCCAGCAACACCTCAACCGCTTCACGGTCAGCAGCGCGAACCTGGATCACTGCGCCCAGCTCTTCATTAAACAGCGCCGCCAGACGATCGTCACCCAGAGAGTGGATATCAGCGTCAATACCGCAGTGACCGGTGAAGGCCATTTCCGCCAGCGTAACCAGCAGTCCGCCGTCGGAACGGTCATGGTAGGCCAGCAGCTTACGCTGCGCGACCAGCGCCTGAATGGCGTCGTAGAAGCCTTTCAGTTGCTCAACGTTACGCACGTCGGCAGGCTTGTCGCCCAGTTGACGATAAACCTGTGTCAGCGCCGTCGCGCCCAGCGCGTTGTGACCAAGACCGAGATCAATCAGCAGCAGGGCGTTGTCTTCAGTAGAGAGCTGTGGGGTTATCGTGTGGCGCACGTCTTCCACGCGGGCAAAGGCGGTGATCACCAGCGACAGCGGCGAAGTCATTTCACGCTGCTCATTACCTTCCTGCCAGCGGGTTTTCATCGACATAGAGTCTTTGCCCACCGGAATAGTCAGGCCAAGCGCCGGACATAATTCTTCCCCAACGGCTTTTACCGCTTCGTACAGCCCGGCATCTTCACCGGGGTGACCCGCAGCCGCCATCCAGTTAGCCGACAGTTTAATGCGTTTGATATCGCCAATCTGCGTTGCCGCAATGTTAGTCAGCGCTTCACCTACCGCCAGACGCGCAGAGGCCGAGAAATCCAGTAGCGCAACTGGCGCACGCTCACCGATAGACATCGCTTCACCGTAGTAGCTATCCAGGCTTGCGGTGGTGACCGCGCAGTTGGCTACCGGGATCTGCCACGGACCAACCATCTGGTCACGCGCCACCATGCCGGTAACGGTACGGTCGCCGATCGTCACGAGGAACGTTTTCTCAGCGACAGTCGGCAGATGCAGCACGCGGTTAACCGCATCTGCAATCGAGATTTCGCCACGATTCAGGGCGTCGCCTTTGGCTTTCAGCGTCTGCACATCGCGGGTCATTTTCGGGGTTTTACCCAGCAGCACATCCAGCGGCATGTCGATCGGCTGGTTATCGAAGTGGCTGTCGCTCAGTGTGAGATGCTGTTCTTCGGTGGCCTCACCGATCACCGCATACGGCGCGCGCTCGCGCTTACACAGTTCGTCAAACAGCGGTAGCTGGTCAGCGGCAACCGCCAGCACATAGCGCTCCTGGGATTCGTTACACCAGATTTCCAGCGGGCTCATACCCGGCTCGTCGCTAAGGATATCGCGCAGCTGGAACTTACCGCCGCGACCGCCATCGCTTACCAACTCCGGCATGGCGTTAGACAGACCGCCTGCGCCAACGTCATGGATAAACAGGATCGGGTTCGCATCGCCCATCTGCCAGCAGCGGTCGATAACTTCCTGGCAACGACGTTCCATTTCCGGGTTGTCGCGCTGTACCGAAGCGAAATCAAGATCGGCATCAGACTGGCCGGAAGCCATAGAGGAGGCCGCCCCGCCGCCAAGCCCGATGTTCATCGCAGGACCGCCGAGGACGATCAGCTTGGCGCCAACGACGATCTCACCTTTTTGCACGTGATCGGCACGGATGTTACCGATCCCGCCCGCCAGCATGATCGGTTTATGGTAACCGCGTAGCTCTTCGCCGTTGTGGCTGTTGACCTTTTCTTCGTAGGTGCGGAAGTAGCCGGTCAGCGCCGGGCGACCGAATTCGTTGTTAAACGCCGCGCCGCCCAACGGACCTTCGGTCATGATATCGAGCGCGGTAACAATACGGTCCGGCTTACCAAAGTCTTCTTCCCACGGCTGTTCAAAGCCAGGAATACGCAGGTTGGAAACGGAGAAGCCCACCAGCCCGGCTTTCGGTTTTGCACCGCGACCGGTTGCACCCTCGTCGCGGATTTCGCCGCCGGAGCCGGTAGCCGCGCCCGGCCACGGAGAGATAGCCGTCGGGTGGTTGTGGGTTTCAACCTTCATCAGGATGTGGGCTGGCTCCTGATGGAAATCGTAGCGGCCGGTTTTGTGGTCGGCAAAGTAGCGCCCCACTTCAGAACCTTCCATTACCGCGGCGTTGTCTTTATAAGCAGACAGCACGTGGTCCGGCGTGGTTTCGAAAGTGTTTTTGATCATCTTGAACAGCGACTTGGGCTGCTGTTTACCGTCGATAACCCAGTCGGCGTTAAAAATTTTGTGGCGGCAGTGCTCGGAGTTAGCCTGCGCAAACATGTACAGTTCAATATCGTTCGGGTTGCGTCCCAGTTTAGTAAACGCATCCTGCAGATAGTCGATTTCGTCTTCCGCCAGCGCCAGACCCAGACGCAGGTTAGCGTCGATCAGCGCCTGGTGTCCCTCACCCAGCAGATCAACACTGGAGACCGGCGCAGGCTGGTGATGGACAAACAGTTTTTCGGCATCGTTCAGCGCAGAGAAAACCGTTTCCATCATGCGGTCGTGCAGTTCGTCGGCAACCATCTGCCACTGCTCAGCGGTCAGCGTAGAGGCTTCTACATACCAGGCAATGCCACGTTCCAGACGGCTAATCTGTTGCAGGCCGCAGTTGTGGGCAATATCAGTCGCTTTAGAAGACCACGGGGAGATGGTGCCAGGGCGAGGCGTAACCAGCAGCAGTTTGCCTTCAGGGGCATGGCTGTGAAGAGCAGGGCCATATTTCAGCAGGCGTACAAGCTGGGCGTGCTCATCCTCATTCAACGGTGCATTCAGATCGGCAAAATGGACGTACTCGGCGTAAATATTGTGGACCTGGAGGTTGGCAGCCTGAAAACGTGCCAGCAGTTTGTTAATACGGAATGCAGACAGTGCAGGTGAACCACGCAGAATTTCCATCATAAGTCTCTCGTCTTCTAAGCTTTCGGTGTGCCCAAGTGGGGGAAACGGGCGTCATTATAAAGAATCTACCGCGCCGACGAAACCGTTTGCGTCGAAATAAAATCACGACCTTCTCTTATCATCAAATGCGGTCTGGTTTCTGAATAAGTTGCCAACTGACGCAAGTTTAAGCAAAATGCCGCTCATTAATGACGACTTCACTTCTTAATCATCACCACAGCAGGCAGAGACAACGTACGGTTCAGAGAATTAACTAATTGAAAAAATTAAAGATTAATTATCTGTTCATCGGCATATTAACGCTGTTGTTGGCAGCGGCCCTCTGGCCATCTATTCCCTGGTTCGGTAAAGCCGAAAATCGTATCGCCGCCATTCAGTCGCGGGGAGAACTGCGCGTCAGTACCCTCGACTCGCCGTTAACTTACGCGACCCTCAACGGTAAGAAATTCGGCCTGGATTATGAACTGACTCAGGCGTTCGCCAACTACCTGGGCGTGAAGTTAAAAGTCACCGTGCGCCAGAACATCAGCCAGCTTTTTGACGACCTGGATAACGGCCATGCCGATCTGTTAGCCGCAGGCCTGGTATATAACAGCGAGCGGGTGAAAAATTACCAGCCCGGCCCAACCTACTATTCGGTTTCACAACAGTTGGTGTATCGGGTTGGGCAATACCGCCCGCGCACTCTTGCCACCGTGAACGAAAATCAACTGACCATCGCCCCGGGGCACGTGGTGGTTAACGATCTCCAGTTGCTTAAAGAGAATAAATTTCCCGATCTGAGCTGGAAGGTGGATGACAAAAAAGGCACCACTGAACTGCTTGATGATGTTATCGCCGGGAAGCTGGATTACACCATTGCCGATTCCGTCGCCATCAGCTTATACCAACGCGTACATCCTGAGCTGGCCGTAGCGCTGGACGTATCTGACGAACAGCCGGTGACCTGGTTTAGTCGCCTGGACGATGACAACACGCTGTCTGCCGCCCTGTTGGATTTTTTTAACACCATGAATGAAGACGGCTCTCTGGCGCGACTAGAAGAAAAGTATCTCGGACATGGCGATGATTTTGACTATGTTGATACCCGCACCTTTTTACGCGCCGTAGACAGCGTATTGCCGGACCTTAAGCCGCTGTTTGAGAAATATGCTCAGGAGATAGACTGGCGACTGCTCGCCGCAATCTCTTATCAGGAGTCACACTGGGACGCGCAGGCCACTTCCCCGACCGGCGTACGCGGGTTGATGATGCTGACCAAAAATACCGCTCAAAGTCTCGGACTTACCGACCGTACCGATGCCGAACAAAGCATCAGCGGCGGCGCGCGGTATTTGCAGGATATGATGAGTAAAGTGCCCGATACCGTCCCCGAAGGGGAACGCATCTGGTTTGCGCTCGCAGCCTACAACATGGGTTATGCGCACATGCTGGATGCACGGGCGCTGACCGTGAAAACCAAAGGCAATCCGAACAGCTGGTCCGACGTAAAACAGCGTCTGCCACTGCTCAGCCAAAAGCCGTATTACAACAAGCTGACCTATGGTTATGCGCGAGGCCACGAAGCCTACGCTTATGTAGAAAATATCCGTAAGTACCAGATTAGTCTGGTGGGGTATCTGCAGGAGAAAGAAAAACGGGCGCTTGAAACGCAGCAACTGGCGCAGGATTACCCGGCGGTGACGCCGGCAGAGCTAATAGGTAAAGATGAATTGCCGCTTTCGGCGTTTTTGTCTCAGACGTCGTCAAATTACCTGTCGCACTCCCCTTCCCTGCTGTTTTCACCGCAGAAAAAAGAGGGCAAGTAGCCTCGTAGGCCTGATAAGCGCAGCGTCATCAGGCAATCAGACCGGCATTTACAAATTGGCGTTTTTTTTCAGCGCTTTGATTTCCTGACGACGCATGCGGAAGAAATCACTGAGCAACGTGGCGCATTCATCCCGTAGCACCCCTTCGGTCACCTCCACCCGATGATTCATTCCAGGGTGATGCAGTACATCCATTAATGACCCGGCTGCCCCCGTTTTCGCATCGCGCGCGCCAAAAACGACCTGGCCGATACGGCTGTGCACCATCGCGCCTGCGCACATCACACACGGCTCCAGAGTGACATACAGCGTGGTATCCAACAGACGGTAGTTTTGCAGCACCAGGCCGCCCTGACGCAGCGCCATAATTTCAGCGTGGGCAGTCGGATCATGGTGACCAATCGGACGGTTCCAGCCTTCGCCAATCACGCGGTTGTTATGTACCAATACCGCGCCCACCGGGACTTCACGCTCATCCCAGGCGCGCTTAGCCAGCGTTAAAGCATGACGCATCCAGTATTCGTGGCTAAATTCAACTTCAGACAAAGGGGTAACTCCAGTAATCAAAGCGGGCGCATTATACACAGACGCTATCGTTTACTCTATTCGAGTTGTTGCAGCTCTCCGCGCGGCGTGACGCGCCAGCGATGCTGGCAAAAAGAGAGCAGAGGATTGTCCTGATTACTGTCGCTGTAGCCACTGTAAAGCTGAAGCGGCGCACCAATGTGGCGTTCCAGTTGCGTCACTTTCTCATGGCCCAGACAGCGCAGAGGCAGCACCCACCCGCCGAATCCCCGCGCCATTTTACTGGCGATCAGATTGACTCGCGGTAGCCACGGCGTGTCGAAGTACACCTGCTCGACCAGCGACTGCGGGGAGCCAGTAATAAGCCAGATTTCGGCGTCAGAGCTTAACAGGTAGGTTGTCAGCCGCTGCTGCACGAGCGGAAAGGCCGTCACGTTACTGCGAAACCAGCGCACAAAGTCAGCCTGATGCCCTTTCAGGCGCGCCTCGCTACGACCAAAAGTACATCCCCATAACAGCAGGCTCATTGGCCAGCGGGCGGCGCGCCCTTGTATCAGCAGCGCCAGCGCAATCACCGGTAGCAGAGGCAGCACAAGCAACGCGTTCAGCGGCTGGCGACGCAGCAGATAACGTATAAAGCTACCGAACATATCTTGCTGGTGTAACGTGCCATCCAAATCAAAAAAAACAACGCGGCGCTGGTGATTGGTCAAACCTTATTCCTCTGGATCGTTGAACCCCAATAGCCAGGTAAACAGGAACCCGGCGATAACTGCTACCAGATAGCCTAACAGATAGAACATCACTTTTCCGGCAACAATCGTCAGTGCCAGCGGCAAACCGGAGATGCCAAAGGTGATAACCGTCGCCACCTTCCAGTAGCTAATCAGCGCCCCGCCTACCGCTCCGCCAAGGCAGGCACCGATAAACGGTTTACCCAACGGCAGCGTGACGCCAAAAATAAGCGGCTCGCCGATGCCCAGCAGCCCGACCGGCAGCGCTCCTTTGATCACTTTCTTTAGCCGCGCATTGCGGGTTTTCATCAACACCGCTATCGCAGCCCCTACTTGTCCAACGCCTGCCATCGCCAGGATAGGAAAGAGCGCGTTATAACCGTGCGCCTGTACCAGCTCAACGTGGATGGGCACCAACCCTTGATGAAGTCCGGTGAGCACCAATGGCAGGAAAGTTCCCGCCAGTATGGCACCAACCAGGAACCCGCCGCGGTCGATAGCCCAGGATGCGCCGTGAGCGATAGATTCAGAAATCCAGCCTCCAAGTGGTTGCAGCACCACAATCGCGATGGCCCCGGTAATGATGGTGGTCAGCAGCGGGTTAAGGATAAGCTCCAGCGATTCCGGCAACAGCTCGCGGAATTTGCGCTCGATCCAACACATCAGCGCAACCACCAGCAGCACTGCGATCACCCCGCCGCGCCCCGGCTGCAACGCTTCGCCAAACAGGGTAATCTGCGCCAGCTGCGGACTGGAGAGGATCCCCGCCATCACCCCGCCCATCGCCATAGAGCCGCCGAAGACTTTGGCGGTATTCACCCCAACCAGAATATTCATGATGGCAAACACGGCGCTGCCAAATATGCCCATCAGCCCCAGCATATTCGGATAATGGGTCGCAAAATCCCCCACGATATCCGGTCGCTTAAGGATGTTAATAATGCCGGTAATCAAACCGGAGGCGATAAACGCCGGAATAAGAGGGATAAAGACGTTCGCCAGCTTGCGCAGCGCATCGCTCATTGGCGCTTTGTACTTCGCTTTGGCCTCTGATTTGGTGCGCTCGATATTATTCACATCTGCACGCTCGCCGTCACCGGCAATCAGGGAGCGCATGGCATCCACCACCTTGGCAGCTTTACCGGGGCCGACGATTATCTGATGCTGCGCGCCCTGCTTCACGTAACCGCTAACACCGGGCAGTTGCCTGAGACGGGGAATATCAATCTGATCGTCATCCTGAACTTCCACTCTGACGCGGGTCATACAGTTTTCCAGGCGCAGAATATTTTGCTCTCCGCCTACGCCCAGCAGAATGTCGCTGGCCAGCACCGCCGTCTTATCCATATACACCTCTTAGTGTTCTAACGCCGCGCGTAAAAAACCCTGGTGAGCGGCAAGCTTTTCACGGGCGGCAGCGGCATCCAGGCCGGTGAGCGCCATTAAAATCGCTGGCTTAACATCAAAATCAGTCTGCTTTAGCAGCGCTTGCGCCTGTTCACGCGCAATGCCGGTGGCTTCAACCACCATACGGCACGCTCGATCGACCAGTTTGACGTTGGTTGCCTGCATATCCACCATCAGGTTCTGGTACACCTTGCCAAATTTCACCATCGCACCGGTGGAGATCATATTGAGCACCAATTTTTGCGCGGTGCCGGATTTCAGCCGTGTTGACCCGGTCAACGCCTCCGGCCCCACCACCGGGGAGATCGCAATATCCGCTTCATGCGCGACAGGAGAATCCGGATTGCAGGAAATAGCCGCCGTCGTACAACCCACCGAACGCGCATATTTCAGCCCGCCAATCACATACGGCGTGCGACCTGAAGCCGCCAGACCAACCACCAGATCCTGTGCGGTAAGGTTGAGTGCGCGCAGATCGTCCTCGCCTAACTGCGGGTTATCTTCCGCGCCTTCTACCGCCTTGAGCAGCGCGCCCGGCCCCCCGGCAATCAGCCCAACCACCAGACCATGCGGTACACCGAAGGTCGGTGGGCACTCAGACGCATCCAGCACCCCAAGACGCCCGCTGGTACCTGCGCCCATGTAAATAATGCGTCCACCGGCTTTTAGCGCGTTAGCTGCCGCATCGACCGCACACGCAACTTGAGGCAGAGTTGCTTTTACTGCTTCCGCTACCAGCGTATCCTGTTGATTAAATCGATGAACCAACTCCAACGTTGAGAGCGCATCCAGATCCATGGTCTGTGGATTGCGGGTTTCTGAAACTAATGCACCGAGATTCATTTTTTGTTCCTTAGGAATTTTTAATTCATAATAATCTGTCATAATGGAATATTATATTCATCCAGGCGAGTGAAATTTTGTTTTGCAATCGCCATCACGTTTTCGCCAGGAGACAGCATGAACTGTTTAATTCGCATTCGTCAGCGTTACCCGGACCTCGCGCAAAGCGATAAAAAACTTGCGGATTATCTTCTTGCTCAGCCGGATACCGCGCGTCATCTCAGCTCACAGCAGCTGGCCTTTGAAGCAGGTGTCAGCCAGTCCAGCGTGGTGAAGTTCGCGCAAAAGATGGGCTTTAAAGGGTTTCCGGCACTGAAACTGGCGATTAGCGAAGCGTTGGCCAGCAATCCCAACCCTCATTCCATTCCGGTGCATAATCAGATTCGCGGTGACGACCCCATGCGTATGGTGGGCGAAAAGCTGATTAAAGAGAACGTGGCGGCGATGCATGCGACGCTGGATGTCAACAGCGAAGAGAAACTGATAGAGAGCGTCACGATGCTGCGCTCAGCCCGGCGCATTATCCTGACCGGGATTGGCGCATCGGGTCTGGTAGCGCAGAATTTTGCCTGGAAACTGCTAAAGATTGGGTTTAACGCGGTGGTTGAACGCGATATGCACGCCCTGCTGGCGGCGGTGCAGGCGCTTTCACCCAACGATCTGCTGCTGGCCATTTCGTATACCGGAGAACGCCGCGAACTCAACCTGGCTGCGGATGAAACGTTGCGCGCCGGAGCCAAAATTCTCGCCATCACCGGATTTACACCTAACGCCCTGCAACAGCGCGCAACTCATTGTCTGTACACGATTGCTGAAGAACAGGCCACGCGCAGCGCAGCGATTTCCTCTACCCATGCGCAAATGATGCTCACTGATTTACTGTTTATGGCGCTGGTGCAGCAAGATCTGGAGCATGCCCCGGAACGCATTCGCCACAGCGAAGCACTGGTAAAAAAACTGGTCTGAGCAAAGAATGCGCGTATAATGCCCGCCCGATTTGTGATGTTTTGAGAGTTTCCTGATGGCCCTGTTAATCACTAAAAAGTGTATCAATTGCGATATGTGCGAGCCCGAATGCCCGAATGAGGCGATTTCGATGGGTGACAGCATTTACGAGATTAACAGCGACAAGTGTACGGAATGCGTAGGCCATTACGACACGCCAACCTGCCAGAAGGTGTGCCCGATCCCTAATACTATTTTGAAAGATCCGGCACATGTCGAAACGGAAGAGCAGCTGTGGGATAAGTTTGTACTGATGCACCACGCCGATAAGCTGTAACGTTGCCTGATGACGCTATGCTTATCAGGTCGACGAAACGTTAGCTCTCGATAATCACCGTGGCGCAGGCGTAGTGACGCTCATCGGCCAGCGTCACATGCATATGTGCGACGCCGAGTTTTTCCGCCAGTTTTAACGCCTCCCCCCATAACCGCAGACGCGGCTTACCGAGTTCATCGTTAAAGACCTCAAACTGATTAAACGCCAGACCGTTGCGAATACCGGTACCAAAGGCTTTTGCTGCCGCCTCTTTGACCGCAAAACGTTTCGCCAGAAAGCGCACCGGTTGCTGATGCGTCTCCCAGATTGCCCATTCGTTGTCGCTGAGCACGCGTCTTGCCAGACGGTCGCCGGAACGGGAGATCACCGCTTCGATGCGGGCAATCTCCACGATATCCGTACCTAATCCCAGAATCGCCATTAGCCACGCGCTTCCAGCATCAGGCGCTTCATTTCGACTACTGCATCTTTCAGACCGCTCATCACCGCGCGGCCGATAATGGCATGGCCAATGTTCAACTCGTGCATTTCCGGGATCCGCGCGATGGCTTTAACGTTGTGGTACGTCAGGCCGTGCCCCGCATTCACCTTCAGACCAAGGCTGGCGGCAAAGGTCGCCGCTTTGGCGATACGCGCCAGTTCGCTGGCCTGTTCAGCGTCGGTTTTCGCATCGGCGTAACAGCCGGTGTGAATTTCGATGTACGGCGCGCCGACTTCAGCAGCGGCCTTAATCTGTTCGTCATCAGCATCGATAAACAGCGAAACCAGAATGCCTGCGTCCGCCAGGCGTTTGCAGGCATCGCGCATCTTGTCACGCTGACCCGCGACGTCCAGGCCACCTTCAGTCGTCACTTCCTGACGTTTTTCCGGCACCAGGCAGCAAAAATGCGGCTTAGTCTCAACGGCAATCGCCAGCATCTCTTCGGTTACCGCCATTTCCAGATTCATACGCGTATCCAGCGTCTGGCGCAAAATGCGCACGTCGCGATCGGTAATATGGCGACGGTCTTCACGCAGGTGCACGGTAATGCCGTCTGCGCCCGCCTGCTCAACGATAAACGCCGCCTGAACCGGGTCAGGGTATGCGGTGCCGCGTGCATTACGTAAAGTGGCAATGTGGTCAATGTTGACGCCTAACAGTAATTCGGCCATGGCAATCCATCCTCGTTAATCATTTTTTGTTTTTACTGCGCGTTTTGGCATAAATTGCCGGAACAGTTCCCGGCTTTTTAACGGCTTACCACCAAGATACGGCTTTAACGCCATGCGGGTAAAGCGTTTCGCGGCGCGAAGCGTATCAGCATCCGGAAATTCCCGCGATTCGAGTGCTTTCAGATGGCGTCCGGTAAAGGTGGCGTTATCAATCACTACGCTTGCGATAAACCCTTTTTCTTCCCGGTAACGATAGGTCATGGTGTCGTCCACCGGCTCGCCACTACCCGCACAGTGGGTAAAATCGACGCCGTACCCCAGATGTCCAAGTAAGGCCAGCTCAAAGCGACGCAGCGCAGGCTCTGGCGAACCCGTCGCGCCAGCCAGCGCCTGAATACAGTTGAGGTAGTCGAAAAAGAGTTCAGAAAAGCGGGTCTCATACTCAAGTACGCGAGAGATAAGCTCGTTGATATACAAGCCGCTGTACAGTGTGATACCGCTAAGGGGGAGAGCCAGAGAAACGGCTTCGGCACTGCGTAAGGTTTTGACCTCACCACGTCCACCAAAGCGAAGCAACAACGGAGTAAAAGGCTGGAGCGCGCCTTTGAGATTAGAACGTTTGGAGCGCGCGCCTTTAGCCACCAGGCGCACACGACCCGATTCTTCCGTGAAGACGTCCAGCACGAGACTGGTTTCGCTCCACGGGCGGCTATGCAGGACAAAAGCGCGTTGCCATCCTTCCATCATACCCGCCGTCTTTCAAGCTGCAGGTGTGTTGGCTGCGCCCACTCACCCCAGTCACTCACTTGAGTAAGCTCCCGAGGATCTGCGGTCTTGCCGCCTTCCTGCACCTCGAAAGCCATAACCTATGAAAAATTAGACGTCGTCGCCGTAACCGAGGCTACGCAGCGCGCGCTCGTCATCGGCCCAGCCGGATTTCACTTTCACCCACAGCTCGAGGTGAACGGGCGCTTCGAACATCTCCTGCATGTCTTTACGCGCTTCGATGCCGATGGTTTTAATTTTGGCCCCTTTGTTGCCAATAACCATCTTCTTCTGCCCTTCACGTTCAACGAGGATCAGCCCGTTAATATCGTAACCACCGCGTTCGTTAGAGATAAAACGTTCAATCTCCACGGTAACGGAGTACGGCAGTTCAGCCCCCAGAAAACGCATCAGCTTTTCACGGATGATTTCAGAAGCCATAAAGCGCTGAGAACGGTCGGTGATGTAATCTTCCGGGAAGTGATGAATGGCTTCCGGCAGGTGCTTACGCACGATGCCCGCAACGGTATCAACATTCAGGCCGGTTTCGGCAGAAATCGGGACGATATCAAGGAAGTTCATCTGGCTTGCCAGGAACTGCAGGTGCGGCAGTAAATCGGCTTTTTCCTGAACGTTGTCAACTTTGTTCACAGCCAGAATAACCGGGGCTTTACCGTCGCGCAGCTTGTTGAGCACCATTTCGTCGTCCGGCGTCCAGCGGGTGCCTTCCACAACGAAAATAACCAGTTCAACATCACCAATCGAGCTGCTCGCCGCTTTGTTCATCAGGCGGTTGATCGCCCGTTTTTCTTCCATATGCAGGCCCGGGGTATCAACATAAATTGCCTGATACGCACCTTCGGTATGGATGCCAACAATACGGTGACGTGTTGTCTGAGCCTTACGTGAGGTAATGGAAATCTTCTGCCCAAGCAGATTATTCAACAGGGTGGATTTGCCGACGTTCGGGCGACCGACGATGGCAATAAATCCGCAGTAAGTTTTCTCTTCGCTCATTCCAGCTCCAGTTTTTTCAACGCCTGTTCGGCGGCAGCCTGCTCAGCCTTACGACGGCTCGAACCTGTGCCAACCACCGGTTCACTCAGGCCGCTGACCTGGCAGTGGATAGTAAATTCTTGATCGTGTGCTTCACCACGAACCTGCACCACCAGATAGGACGGTAGCGGCAGGTGGCGACCCTGCAAATATTCCTGCAGGCGCGTTTTCGGATCTTTTTGTTTATCGCCTGGGCTAATTTCATCCAGACGAGTCTGATACCAGTTCAGGATCAGTTGTTCAACGGTTTGAATATCGCTGTCGAGGAAGACGCCGCCGATCAAAGCTTCAACGGTATCTGCCAGGATCGATTCACGGCGGAAACCGCCGCTTTTCAGCTCGCCTGGCCCCAAACGTAAACATTCACCGAGGTCAAACTCACGGGCTAATTCAGCCAGCGTATTGCCGCGAACCAGCGTCGCGCGCATGCGACTCATATCACCTTCATCCACACGCGGAAAACGGTGATACAGCGCATTAGCGATAACAAAGCTCAGAATAGAGTCGCCTAAAAATTCTAAACGCTCGTTATGTTTGCTGCTGGCGCTACGGTGAGTTAATGCCTGCTGCAACAGCTCCTGATGATTAAAAGTGTAGCCCAGCTTCCGTTGAAGCCGATTAATTACGATGGGGTTCATGCGATACCAATAAATGAATGCGTCAACAATTCAGCACACGAAACAGACCTGATATACGCATTTCGCTTAGCCATCCCGCTTCGGCTGAATGCATTTATACACAAACCAACGCTGTTTCGTGTGCCGTGGCAACCTGTCGGTGCCAACCTCAAACTTCGGGGGAATATTCTATACACAACGACAAGGGATGTCGTTAGTCTGCGGGAATTTATCCGAGAAATAATTCACGCTGTCGCCATAATGACGACAACGTGAACGATTATCAGCGATTAGTGAATGCCACCAATACGGCTTAAGCGCACACCGGTCGGCCATTCGCCTTCTTGCTTATCGAAACTCATCCAGATAGCGGTTGCTTTACCAACCAGATTCGCTTCCGGCACAAATCCCCAGTAACGGCTGTCCGCGCTGTTGTCACGGTTATCACCCATCATGAAGTAGTGTCCCGGCGGGACGATCCAGGTTGCCAACTGCTGGCCTGGCTGGCGGTAATACATCCCCACCTGATCCTGCGCGATTGGCACGGTCAGAATGCGGTGCGTTACCTCACCCAGCGTTTCTTTACGCTCGGAGAGGCGAATACCGTTATCTTTCGTTTCATTCAGCGGAACCTCAAAGAAGCCGCTGGTCGCTTCACCGCCGTTACGACGCGCAAATGTCTGCACAAAATCACTTGGCTGAACATCAGAGTACGTTACCGGCAGCGCGTTTTCACACGCCTGACCGGAACTGCATCCTGGCTGAATAGTTACCTCTTTCGCCACCGGATCGTACGTCACTTTGTCTCCCGGTAAACCGACAGCACGTTTGATGTAGTCCAGACGCGGATCTTCCGGGTATTTAAACACCACGATATCACCGCGTTTCGGATGGCCGGTTTCGATCAGCGTTTTCTGGTAAATCGGATCTTTAATCCCGTAGGCGAATTTCTCCACCAGGATAAAGTCACCGATAAGCAGTGTCGGCATCATCGAACCAGACGGGATCTGGAACGGCTCATAAATAAATGAACGCACCACCAGCACAATAGCTAAAACCGGGAAAACGGATGCCCCGGTTTCCAGCCAGCCCGGCTTAGGGGCCACTTTTTTCAGCGTTGCTTTATCCAGTGAATCACCTGCAGCAGCTTGCGCTGCTGCCTGACGCTCCCGGCGTTTTGGCGCGAAGATGAATTTATCTACGCACCATAAAATGCCCGTCACCAGTGTGGCAATCACCAGAATCAGGGCAAACATGTTCGCCATGCCAACTCCTTAAGATTATTTGCTGTCTTTACCGACATGCAGAATGGCGAGGAAGGCTTCCTGTGGCAGTTCGACGTTACCGATCTGCTTCATGCGCTTTTTACCCTCTTTCTGTTTTTGCAGCAGCTTTTTCTTACGGCTGATATCGCCACCGTAGCATTTCGCCAGAACGTTTTTACGCAGCTGCTTAACCGTTGAACGCGCGATGATGTGCGTACCAATGGCCGCCTGGATCGCGATATCAAACTGCTGGCGAGGGATCAGATCTTTCATCTTCTCGACCAGTTCACGACCACGGCTCTGGGAGTTGTCGCGGTGGGTAATCAGCGCCAGCGCATCGACACGTTCGTTGTTGATGAGAACATCAACGCGCACCATGTCAGACGCCTGGAAACGTTTGAAGTTATAGTCCAGCGACGCATAGCCGCGAGAAGTTGACTTCAGACGGTCGAAGAAGTCGAGTACCACTTCCGCCATCGGAATTTCATAGGTCAGCGCCACCTGGTTACCGTGGTAAACCATGTTGGTCTGTACGCCGCGCTTCTCGATACACAGCGTGATGACGTTACCGAGGTAAGCCTGCGGCAGCAGCATATGACACTCAGCAATCGGCTCACGCAGTTCGTATATGTTGTTCAACGGCGGCAGCTTGGACGGGCTATCGACGTAGATCGTCTCTTTCGCCGTGGTTTCGACTTCGTAGACTACGGTCGGCGCGGTAGTGATCAGATCCAGATCGTATTCACGTTCCAGACGTTCCTGAATGATCTCCATGTGCAGCAGACCGAGGAAGCCACAGCGGAAGCCGAAGCCCAGCGCGGTTGAGCTTTCCGGTTCATAGAACAGGGAGGCGTCGTTGAGGCTCAGCTTGCCGAGCGCGTCACGGAAGTTTTCGTAGTCGTCAGAGCTCACCGGGAACAGACCGGCGTAAACCTGCGGCTTCACTTTTTTAAAGCCTGGCAGCGGCTTGTCCGCCGGGTTACGCGCCTGCGTCAGGGTATCGCCAACCGGTGCGCCCAGGATGTCTTTAATCGCACAAACCAACCAACCCACCTCGCCGCATTTCAGCTCGGTACGGTCAACCTGTTTTGGCGTGAAGATACCCAGACGGTCAGCGTTATAGACCTGACCGGTGCTCATCACTTTAATTTTGTCGCCTTTACGCATGGTGCCGTTTTTAATACGCACCAGTGATACGACGCCCAGGTAGTTATCGAACCAGGAGTCGATGATCAGCGCCTGTAACGGACCTTCCGGGTCGCCTTCCGGCGGCGGGATGTCGCGCACCAGACGTTCAAGAACGTCAGTGACGCCAACGCCGGTTTTCGCCGAACAGCGAACGGCATCCGTCGCATCGATACCGACGATATCTTCGATCTCTTCCGCCACACGCTCAGGATCGGCGGCTGGCAGGTCAATTTTGTTCAGTACCGGCACCACTTCCAGATCCATTTCCATGGCGGTATAGCAGTTAGCCAGGGTCTGTGCTTCGACGCCCTGTCCGGCATCAACCACCAGCAGTGCGCCTTCACAGGCGGCAAGCGAGCGGGAAACTTCATACGAGAAGTCAACGTGGCCCGGGGTGTCGATAAAGTTAAGCTGATAGGTTTCACCATCAGATGCTTTGAAATCGAGCGTCACGCTCTGCGCTTTGATAGTAATACCGCGCTCACGCTCAAGATCCATCGAGTCGAGAACCTGCGCTTCCATTTCACGGTCAGACAGGCCACCGCAGATCTGGATAATACGGTCAGACAGCGTCGATTTACCGTGGTCGATGTGAGCTATGATTGAAAAGTTACGTATGTTCTTCATATAGTGTAATTATTGTGCCTTACGCCCGCCTGAGCAGGCTCTGAGAAGTCGCTGATCTGAGCTTAACGTCTGTTTAAGTGAAACGCCGCATTCTACACTACAACGCTGAGGCGAGGAAATGTTCATAGAGCAAGGATAGCGGGAACTGGAAACAACTTTGCAAAGTCGGTGAAACTTTTGCCGGATGGTGACACAAGCGCCATCAGGCAAAGCTATCACTGATGGGTTTCGACGCGAATGAGATCGGGTGGAAGAGCAACGTTCAGAATGACCGGCTGCCAGGCTTCGCGCTCAGCAAGCTTACGAGAGTATCCACGGGCAATCAGGAATCCGCCCACGCCCCCCAGCACGGCACCACTTAATGCCGCAAGGTCGGAACCAAACAGCACCTGGAATAGCGCCGCGAAGAGAAAGAGCCCCGCCAACGGAGACATGTAGACCAACATCGCTGAACCCAGCAGGCTACCCTCGGCAATACCCAGTTCAACTTTTTGACCGGGCGCTAAGGGTTCGTCGCTGGGCACCACGATGGTATGCGTGGTCTGCGGCCCAAGTTTGTTCAGCACGCGGCTCCCGCATCCGGCCCGCGAAGCACAGCTGCTACATGATGCTTTAACATCACAGCTGACCGTCGCCAGACCATTTTGCCAGGAGACGACTGTCGCCCACTCTTTAATCATTGTGCAGCCCTGAACTTAATATTGTCCGCGATACGCTTCGCCGTTTGCGGTGGAAGCTCGCCCACAATCGTAATTTCCGCGTTATCACGCACGCTGGTGCTAACCGTTCTACGCCCGGTTCGCAACAGCTGATCGGCGCTGTTTTGCATCGCACGGTTTACGTTCACGGAGAAACTGAACAGGCCATCAGAATATAGGCGCGATTCGATCGGCATGTTATCCATCGTCGGCAGCGGACGTCGACTGCTGGAAACTTCACTGAAGCCTTGCGGCAACCACGACGGACTCCAGTTGAAGTTGGTTTTCTCGCCCGCAGGAACTGACAGCAACGGCGGTAGATTGGCTTTCGCCAGCGCCTGCATGCTATCGCTAACGCCGTTGTTTACGGTAAAGGCGATAACACGGAACTGTTCCAGCGTCTCACCATCACGGTCGAGAAGATCGACGCGCATCGGCAGCTTAGTCTCCGTGTCCATCCAGACGATATAGCTGTAACGCGTACCGTCACGGGCGACTACGCGGATCACTTCACAGAGCCGATCGGCAATGCGGGTGCGACCTACTGAGATAAAGTCATAGTAGGGAGCAAGACGTTTGAAGTCGGTGTAAATCAGAGAGGGCAGAGAGTCAACGATATAGTCGCCGTTCAGCGTGAACGGTTCGAGACCAGGCTCAAAATAGCTGATTTCATTGCCACGCTGCACCACTTCCCGGCGCGGTCCATCCATTTGCAACAGTTGCGCTAGCGGACGGTTATCCAGGCGGGCATGGCGATAACGTAGGGATTCAACACCCTGCTTATTGATGCTGACAAATGACAGCTCATAGGTTAGCGACTGGCTGGCCAGATTCATCTGCTGCAACAACGCCCCGGACGCAGGATTGGCCGAGGCGTTTACAGAGAAAAACAGGCTACCAGCCACAAGTGACATGGCAAACCAAAGTTGCTTCATTACTGCGATTGCGTTCCTAAAGTTTGAATTCCTGGCACCTGCACAGCGGCTTGCTGTGTTTGGGCCTGCTCAAACTGAAGCTGTTCAGAGTGCAGTCGACGTTGCAGTTCGTAGTCCTGCAACATGGCATTAATACGACGACGCTGCTCCTGTACCTGCTGTTGCTGACCGCCGCTGGCCGTCGCGTCAGAGGGTACACCCAAGCTTACCGGACTGGCTTTACCCATCATCGGTAATGTATTAAATACCGGCGTTTCGGGCTGCTGGGACGTTTCAGATTGCCCATTATAGTGCTGGACGCCAACAATAACTGCAAGTGATACACACGCGGCCACACCCATTTGGGTAAGCTGCGCGGCCCACGGACGCATTTTCTTCCAGAATGGCATTTTCTGCCACTGGTGCGGTGCTGGCTGGGCCTCAGGAATCAATGGCACCGTCTGACGTACTGGCTCATCCTGGATGGCAGCCATTACGCGGGCGGAAATATCGAAATGGAGAACGTCGGCGGTATCACCTCGCATGGAATCGCGAATCAGGTGATAACTCTCCCAGGTTTTTTGCATTTCCGGGTCCTGAGTCAGCTCTTTGAGTAACTCAGTATCCAGCGTTTCGCCATCCATTAAAGCGGAAAGTTTTTCTTTCTGCATGCCTAATACCTTTTCCAGTATCCCGCTATCGTCAACGCCTGATAAGCGGTTGAACTTTATTATCAATAGCTTCCCTCGCTCGGAAGATACGTGAACGCACCGTACCCACCGGACAATCCATGATAGCGGCTATCTCTTCATAGCTCAGGCCATCCAGCTCCCGCAAAGTTATTGCCATGCGTAAATCTTCCGGGAGGGACTCAATAGTCCGGAAAACTATCTGTCTCAGTTCTTCTGACAACATTAAGTTCTCAGGGTTCGAAATTTCTTTCAGCGCACCGCCACTTTCGTAATTTTCTGCTTCAATCGCATCAATATCACTGGAAGGTGGACGACGCCCCTGAGCGACCAGGTAATTCTTCGCTGTATTGACTGCAATACGATACAGCCAGGTATAAAAAGCACTATCTCCCCGGAACGAGTCCAGCGCACGATAGGCCTTGATAAATGCTTCTTGTACTACATCGGGTACATCGCCCGACGGTACATAGCGAGAAACCAGACTCGCCACCTTATGCTGATAGCGCACTACCAGTAGGTTAAAGGCTTTCTGATCTCCCTTCTGGACCCGTTCTACCAGGACCTGGTCCGTTAACTGCTCGCTCATCCGAGGTAAAGTCTCCCCAAACCAAATTTCCACGCGCCTTCGAAACGCCACTCCATCAGCTTCACTATGAGCAAGCAAATGCTTAGAGTGCTCAAGTTTCGTAAAGTTCCGTTACGCATTGTTTTTTGTTTGTCATGTTGTAGACAGGTCTTATCTCTCATTATAAGTCTACATAATCCGATCGACGCACTATCTGTTTAGAAATGCCCATTTCACCGCTTGCAGAGTAACCCAACGGCCACTTTATTTCATCACATAATCTGGTGCTAACGGCCTGCTTCACAAAATATTTTTGCTCATTTCGTCCTCGTCATGCTTTTTTTTCATGTTTAGTCACTGCAACACATTTAAAAATAAAACGTGCAGTATCGCGCAATGTGGTGCTATGGTGACCAAACAGTGTTTAGTAAATTAAACAAAAATCATGAATACGACTCCTGAATTATCCTGTGACGTGCTGATCATTGGCAGCGGGGCTGCCGGACTCTCACTGGCGCTGCGCCTGGCCGAAAAACATCAGGTTATTGTCCTGAGCAAAGGTCCGGTCAGCGAAGGCTCGACATTTTATGCCCAGGGCGGTATTGCCGCGGTGTTTGATGAAACCGACAGCATCGATTCCCACGTTGAAGATACTCTGATTGCCGGGGCCGGCCTGTGCGATCGCCATGCGGTTGAATTTGTCGCCAGCAATGCCCGCACCTGCGTTCAGTGGCTTATCGATCAGGGCGTCTTATTTGATACGCAGGTTCAGCCCAACGGTGAGGAGAGCTATCACCTGACCCGTGAAGGTGGTCATAGCCATCGACGCATTCTGCACTCTGCGGATGCCACCGGTAAAGAAGTCGAAACCACCCTCGTCAGCCAGGCACAAAATCACCCCAACATACGGGTTCTTGAGCGCAGTAATGCCGTCGATCTGATTGTCTCCGATAAAATCGGTCTGCCGGGAACGCGTCGGGTTGTCGGAGCCTGGATCTGGAACCGTAATAAAGAAGCCGTAGAAACCTGCCATGCCAAGTCAGTAGTGTTGGCCACCGGCGGCGCGTCAAAGGTGTACCAATACACCACCAATCCAGATATTTCCTCGGGTGACGGGATTGCGATGGCCTGGCGCGCGGGATGCCGTGTCGCCAACCTGGAATTTAACCAGTTTCACCCGACGGCGCTGTATCACCCGCAGGCGCGCAACTTTCTGCTAACCGAGGCGCTGCGTGGCGAAGGCGCACATCTGAAGCGCCCGGACGGTTCGCGCTTTATGCCCGATTTTGACGAGCGTGGCGAACTGGCTCCCCGCGATATTGTTGCCCGCGCCATCGACCACGAAATGAAGCGCCTGGGCGCTGACTGCATGTTTCTCGACATCAGCCATAAACCGGAAGAATTTGTTCGTCAGCATTTCCCGATGATTTATGAAAAATTGCTGGGACTGGGCATCGATTTGACCAAAGAGCCGGTTCCCATCGTTCCTGCCGCGCACTATACCTGCGGCGGCGTGATGGTGGATGACTTTGGCCGTACGGATGTCGACGGGCTGTATGCGATCGGCGAAGTGAGTTACACCGGCCTGCATGGAGCCAACCGGATGGCGTCAAACTCATTACTGGAGTGCCTAGTTTACGGCTGGTCCGCGGCTGAAGATATCGACAGGCGAATGCCTTATGCTCGCAGCGTCAGCACCCTCCCGGATTGGGATGAAAGCCGGGTAGAAAACCCGGATGAACTGGTTGTGATTCAGCATAACTGGCATGAACTGCGGCTGTTTATGTGGGATTACGTCGGTATTGTGCGCACAACTAAACGTCTGGAGCGCGCCCTGCGCCGTATCACCATGTTGCAACAGGAAATCGACGAGTATTACGCTCATTTCCGCGTGTCGAACAACTTGCTGGAACTGCGCAATCTGGTGCAGGTTGCTGAGCTGATTGTCCGCTGCGCGATGATGCGTAAAGAGAGTCGGGGCCTGCACTATACGCTGGATTATCCTGAACAGCTTCCAGAGGCAGGCCCGTCCATTCTCTCGCCGCTAAGTCATCACATGAACAGATAAAACGCCTGGGTCAGCGCCGTGTAACCTTCAGAGTAACGTTGGTCTGGCCCACGGATCACCAGCCTGTCACTAAAGCACTCCCCGGCCTGCGGGGAGAATGCCAGCAGTACCCGATTCGGTAGTCGGGCCTCGGTTTCTGCTACATCCGTGCGCAATCGCAGATGCCAGCCCATGCCCAGTGCCTGCTGGGAAAATGCGTTACCAATCTGTTCGGGCAGCACCACACAGAAAAAACCTTCTTCCGTAATGCTGTCTGCCGCCAGCGTCAGCAATACTTGATGATCGAGCGTGGTGGTGTAGCGAGCCTGCTCGCGCTGCGGCGTGGCACATTCCACTCCCTGTTCATAATAGGGAGGGTTGCTGATGATCAAATCAAAGCGCACGGTCTGGCGCGGTACCCACTGCTGCACATCTTCCGTATGAACGTTCACGCGATGCATCCACGTGGATTGCGCGATGTTCTCCTGCGCCTGCTGCGCGGCATCAACATCAAGCTCCACAGCGTCAATGATGACGTTTTCATCTGTGCGCTGGGCCAGCATCAGCGCCAACAGGCCGCTCCCGGTACCAATATCCAGGATCCGCTTTACGCCAGCAACAGGGGCCCAGGCCCCCAATAAAATGCCGTCCGTTCCGACTTTCATTGCACAACGATCGTGTGCCACAAAAAACTGCTTAAAAGTAAATCCATTACGTCTAAGTACGGATGTAGACTGGGGCATGAAGAACAACCTTCCTGGAAAAAAAACGATAACATAGGATAAAAACAATACCTGAGAAGGTATATCCATACAAACAGATGAAGATTGCAGCCGTAACGTCTATAATCAGCGCCCCACTCAGAGGTAGAACATGACTGTAACGACTTTTTCCGAACTTGAACTCGATGAAAGCCTTCTGGATGCCCTCCAGGAAAAAGGTTTCACTCGCCCGACCGCCATTCAGGCTGCCGCCATTCCGCCTGCGCTCGATGGCCGTGATGTACTCGGTTCTGCGCCGACAGGCACCGGTAAAACGGCGGCATATTTGCTGCCAGCGTTGCAGCACCTGCTCGACTTCCCGCGCAAGAAATCTGGCCCGCCGCGCATTTTGATTTTGACACCGACGCGCGAACTGGCGATGCAGGTTGCCGAACACGCCCGTGAACTGGCGAAGAATACGCATCTGGATATCGCCACGATTACCGGCGGCGTGGCTTACATGAACCACATGGAAGTCTTTAGCGAAAACCAGGACATCGTGGTCGCCACTACCGGTCGTCTGCTGCAGTACATTAAAGAAGAAAACTTCGACTGCCATGCGGTTGAGACACTAATCCTCGATGAAGCAGACCGCATGCTGGACATGGGCTTTGCCCAAGACATCGAGCATATCGCTGGAGAAACCCGCTGGCGTAAGCAAACTATGCTGTTCTCCGCCACGCTGGAAGGCAATGCGATCAAAGATTTTGCTGAGCGTCTGCTGGAGGATCCGGTCGAAGTTTCGGCGGATCCGTCTACCCGCGAACGCAAGAAGATTCATCAGTTTTACTACCGTGCCGATGACATCGAGCACAAAACGGCCCTGCTGATCCATTTGTTAAAACAGCCAGAAGCGACCCGCTCGATTGTTTTTGTACGTAAACGCGAGCGTGTGCACGAGCTGGCAGGCTGGTTGCGCCAGGCGGGCATTAATAACTGCTATCTCGAAGGCGAGATGGTGCAGAACAAACGTAATGAAGCGATCAAACGCCTGACCGATGGTCGTGTGAACGTGCTGGTAGCAACCGACGTTGCCGCTCGTGGGATCGATATTCCTGACGTCAGCCACGTCTTTAACTTCGACATGCCGCGCAGCGGCGATGCCTATCTGCACCGCATTGGCCGTACCGGTCGTGCAGGCCGTAAAGGTACTGCGATCTCTTTGGTTGAAGCCCACGACCATCTGCTGCTCGGCAAAGCGAGCCGCTATATTGACGAGCCACTGAAAGCACGCGTCATCGACGAACTGCGTCCAACCACGCGCGCGCCAAGTGAGAAATCTAACGGTAAGCCATCCAAGAAAGTGCTGGCGAAGCGCGCCGAGCAAAAAGCAAAAGAGAAAGAGAAACCGCGGGTGAAAAAACGTCACCGCGACGCCAAAAATATCGGCAAACGCCGTAAGCCGAGCGGAGCTGCTACCCAGCAGTCCGACAAAGAGTAAACCGAATGCCGGGCCGTTTAGCCCGGCTTTTTTTGTGCACAAAAAAGCGGAAGATACGTTGGCATCTTCCGCTTTCAGATTCTCTGCTAGACGGGGTTATTCCCCGTGAGCCTTACAGGCTCTCAGTAAAGGTACGAGCAATAACGTCGCGCTGCTGTTCTGGCGTCAGAGAGTTGAAACGCACGGCATAACCAGAAACACGGATGGTCAGCTGCGGATATTTTTCCGGATGCTTAACCGCATCTTCCAGAGTTTCGCGGCGCAGAACGTTCACGTTCAGGTGCTGACCACCTTCCACACGGACTTCCGGCTGTACGTCTACCGGTACTTCACGGTATTCGATTTCACCCAGTTTGCTGACAGCAACGACTTCATCAGCATTGAAACCTGCTTTCGCAACGATGCAGCGTGCTTCGCCTTTTTCGCTGTCCAGCAGCCAGAAAGAGTTCAGCAGGTCGTCATTTGCAGCTTTAGTAATCTGGATACCTGTAATCATTTGATGCCTCCCCGGCAAAATTATTTGATCTCGGTTGGCCGTCATCCGGCCAATTGGTAAAACCATTGTTGCTTGAGTGTATATATACCCCTCACACACCCTTGAATCTTTGATTTAAATCAATAAAAACCATACATGAAAAGTGGTGATAGGTGGATTTTATTGTTTTACATCAACTTACGCCACATACGCAGCTAAACTTTTTACATAAATTTTCAACTATCTTTAAGGGGTAGACCCTTGAGAAATGTACAGAATTTTGCGACGTCGAAAGAAGCAGTTAAGCTAGGGGGATCGAAAATTCGCAGGAGAGCGAGATGGCCACCGAATTAACCTGGCACGATGTGCTGGCAGAAGAGAAACAACAGCCTTATTTTGTTAACACGCTGCATACTGTGGCGGGCGAGCGTCAGTCGGGTATGACAATTTATCCGCCACAAAAAGATGTATTCAACGCTTTTCGCTTTACCGAACTTGGTGACGTGAAAGTCGTCATCCTGGGGCAGGATCCTTACCACGGTCCAGGCCAGGCACACGGTCTCGCGTTTTCTGTCCGCCCCGGTATTGCCACCCCGCCCTCATTGCTGAACATGTACAAAGAGCTGGAAGCAACGATTCCTGGCTTCACACGCCCAACGCACGGATATCTGGAAAGCTGGGCACGCCAGGGTGTGCTGTTACTCAACACCGTGCTTACCGTCCGTGCCGGGCAGGCACATTCGCACGCCAGTCTGGGATGGGAAACATTTACCGATAAAGTCATCAGCCTGATTAACCAACATCGGGAAGGCGTGGTATTCCTGCTCTGGGGTTCACACGCACAAAAGAAAGGTGCGATTATTGATGCGCAGCGTCACCATGTATTGAAAGCGCCGCACCCATCACCGCTCTCTGCGCATCGCGGTTTCTTTGGCTGCAATCACTTTGTACTGGCTAATGAGTGGCTGGAACAACGAGGTGAAAAGCCGATTGACTGGACGCCGGTATTACCCGCAGAAAGCGAGTAAAAAAATGCCAGCGAATCGCTGGCATTTTTGTTATCAGGCTTTGTTCTGACGCCACCACTCCGCGAGCAGCACGCCGGTCGCAACAGAAACGTTGAGCGTTTCTACGTTGCCCGTACCGTCTATCGCCACGCACAGGTCGTCGGCTGAGCATGCTGCTTCTGGCAGAGCCTCGCGCTCACGCCCTAATACCAGCACCATTTTTTCCGGCAACGTGGTAGTAAACAGCGGTTTGCCTTTCACGCTTGAGGTCATCACTACCGTGTAACCTGCTTTACGGAAGTCGTCCAGCACATCGACAATACTGTCACCGGTGATCGGCTGAACGTGCTCAGCTCCGCCTTCAGCGGTGCGGATAGCCGCACCTGATTCCAACAGCGCCGCATCCTGTACCACCACGCCTTTCACACCGAAGTGCGCGCAGCTACGCATCATGCCGCCCAGGTTGTGCGGGTTAGCAATGTCTTCGAGGGCCAGCACACAATCCTGCGCCCCGGCCTGACCAACCCACTGCTTAACAGTGGTACCGTTACGTTTTTTGATCAGGAAACAGACGCCGCCATGGTGTTCAGTGCCGGAGGCTTTCGCCAGCTCGGCTTCGTCAACCACGTGGTAGGCTTTGCGGTTCGCCGCCATCCAGCGTAATGCTTCTTTAAAGCGCGGGGTTACGCTCTGAACAAACCAGGCGCGAACAATAGCGTCCGGACGACTCTGGAACAGAGCCTGACAGGCATTCTCACCGTAAACACGGGTTTCTTCCGCGCGCTGACGACGTAATACTTCAGGATCGATAAAGCTTTTGCCGCTGATACCACCGTGATCGGCTTTGTCTGCTGCATCATCATTCGGTGCGCGGGACACGGTACGCCATGGTGAATCTTCACGTCCACGGTCGCGTTCTACATCGCGGCCACGACCACGTTCACGACCACGTTCGCTGTTCGGACCCTTTCTGTCATCACGGGCAGGGCGACGACCGCCTTCGGCTCGGGAAGTACCGGGGCGACCGCCGCCTTTACCAGTACGTGGATTTTGGGTGCGTTTGTCCGAGTCATCGTCACTGCGGACGTACATCACTTTGACCTTGCCGTTTTTATTCTTCAGTTCGTCGCTCATGTTTTTCTCCACCTGCTCTGCGCGAAGCGCGAAGATTACCCGATGTGCACGTCGTTAGCCATTATTTCATTTAAAAGCTAAGGACTATTGTACTCATTGAATAAAACGCATTGTTGTTTAGAACAGACTCCCCGATAATATGTAACATAATAGAAACATACTGGCGTTACTGCCGTGAAGTCCACTCCACTCATCCAGAGGTTAGTTATGAATACCGTTTGTACCAGCTGCCAGGCTATCAACCGCATCCCCGACGATCGTGTCCAGGAAGCGGCTAAATGCGGACGCTGTGGTCACGACCTGTTTGATGGGGAGGTGATCAATGCGACCGGTGAAACACTGGATAAACTGTTAAAAGACGATCTCCCGGTGGTGGTTGATTTTTGGGCCCCCTGGTGTGGTCCATGCCGTAACTTCGCCCCGATTTTTGAAGATGTCGCGGAAGAGCGTAGCGGTAAAGTGCGTTTTGTTAAAGTGAATACAGAAGCCGAGCGTGAACTCAGCGCCCGTTTCGGTATCCGCAGCATCCCGACCATTATGATCTTCAGAAAAGGTGAAATCGTCGACATGCTTAATGGCGCTGTACCTAAAGCCCCGTTTGATAGCTGGCTTAACGAATCATTATAATCTCTACGGGGCGCATCTTGTGCCCCGTTTTCACCTCTGCGACAATAGCGTTTTTCAACGTGTTCTCCCATGACCGATAACGCTGTTCTTCAGTTACGCGCTGAGCGCCTCGCGCGCGCCACGCGCCCTTTCCTTGCCCGAGGTAATCGCATTCGCCGCTGTCAGCGCTGCCTGCTGCCACTGAAGCTCTGCTTGTGCGCAACGCTGGTGCCGTCTGAGGCCAAAAGCCGCTTTTGTCTGGTGATGTTTGATACCGAGCCGATGAAGCCCAGCAATACGGGACGTTTGATTGCCGATATTTTGCCCGATACCACGGCTTTTCAGTGGTCACGCACCGAACCGCCACAGGCGCTGCTCGAACTGGTGAAAAATCCGGATTACCAGCCGATGGTTGTATTCCCGGCATCCTATGCGGGCGAAGAGCGTGAAGTGATTTTCGCTCCACCAGCCGGTAAACCGCCGTTGTTTATCATGCTTGATGGTACCTGGCCTGAAGCACGTAAAATGTTCCGTAAAAGCCCGTACCTTGATAACCTGCCGGTGATCTCCGTTGATTTATCGCGACTTTCCGCTTACCACCTGCGTGGCATTCACGCCGAAGGGCAATACTGTACTGCCGAAGTGGCCATCGCGTTGTTGGATCTGGCGGGCGATACGCAAGCCGCGGAGGGGTTGAGCGATCATTTCACTCGCTTTAAAACCCGCTACCTGGCAGGAAAAACTCAACATCAGGGAAGCGTCACAGCAGACTCGTCAGAAAGCGTTTAAAATCATTCGGTCACTGGTGTCATTAAGGAAGCCGATATGAGTCAGCGTGGTCTGGAAGCACTACTGCGACCGAAATCCATTGCGGTGATTGGGGCGTCAATGAAGCCTAATCGCGCAGGTTACCTGATGATGCGTAACCTGCTTGCCGGCGGTTTCAATGGACCTGTTTTACCAGTGACGCCAGCATGGAAAGCGGTGTTGGGCGTCCTGGCCTGGCCCAATATCAACAGCCTGCCTTTTAGCCCAGACCTTGCCGTGTTGTGCACCAATGCCAGCCGCAACCTGGCATTACTCGAAGCGCTTGGCGAGAAAGGCTGTAAAACCTGCATTATTCTTTCAGCTCCCGCATCGCAGCACCTGGAATTGTTGGCCTGCGCCGCACGCTACAACATACGTCTCCTCGGCCCAAACAGCCTGGGACTTCTCGCGCCCTGGCAGGGGCTTAACGCCAGCTTTTCCCCCGTTCCCATCAAGCGCGGTAAGTTGGCATTTATTTCCCAGTCAGCGGCGATTTCCAACACCATTCTGGACTGGGCGCAACAGCGCGACATGGGTTTTTCCTGGTTCATCGCGCTGGGCGACAGCCTGGATATCGACGTTGATGAACTGCTGGATTACTTGGCGCGCGACAGTAAAACCAGCGCGATATTACTGTATCTCGAACATTTAAGTGATGCCCGGCGCTTTGTCTCCGCCGCCCGTAGCGCCTCGCGCAATAAACCCATTCTGGTGATTAAGAGCGGTCGCAGCCCGGCGGCGCAGCGTTTATTGCATACCAGCGCAGGGATGGACCCAGCGTGGGACGCGGCTATCCAGCGCGCCGGTTTATTACGCGTACAAGACACTCACGAGCTGTTCTCTGCGGTAGAAACCCTGAGCCACATGCGTCCACTGCGCGGCGACAGGCTGATGATCATCAGCAATGGGGCCGCGCCTGCCGCACTGGCATTAGATGAGCTGTGGTCAAAAAATGGCAAGTTGGCGACATTGAGTGAAGATACCTGCCAGAAATTACGCGATGCGTTACCTGAACATATTGATATCGCCAACCCGCTGGATCTGCGTGACGACGCCAGCAGCGAACACTACGTTAAGACGCTGGATATCTTGCTCGCCAGCCAGGATTTCGACGCCCTGATGGTGATTCACTCACCCAGCGCAGCCGCCCCGGGAACAGAAAGCGCACAAGCGTTAATCGAGGCGGTAAAACGTCATCCCCGCGGTAAGTTCGTCTCGTTGCTGACCAACTGGTGCGGAGAGTTTTCCTCCCAGGAAGCCCGTAGACTGTTTAGCGAAGCCGGATTACCTACCTACCGCACGCCAGAAGGCACCATCACCGCGTTTATGCATATGGTGGAGTACCGGCGTAACCAGAAGCAACTGCGGGAAACCCCTGCGCTGCCCGATTACCTGACCACCAACACCGCCGAGGCGCATAATCTGTTACAGCAGGCGATTGCTGAAGGAGCAACGTCGCTGGATACCCATGAAGTGCAGCCGATTTTACAAGCCTATGGCTTACACACGCTGCCGACGTGGATCGCCAGCGACAGCGCTGAAGCCGTACACATCGCGGAGCAAATCGGTTACCCGGTGGCGCTAAAGCTGCGTTCTCCTGATATCCCGCATAAATCAGAAGTTCAGGGGGTAATGCTCTACCTGCGAACGGCAACAGAGGTGCAGCAGGCAGCCAATGCGATTTTTGATCGGGTAAAAATGGCCTGGCCGCAGGCGCGCATTCACGGTTTATTAGTACAAAGTATGGCGAATCGCGCTGGCGCTCAGGAGCTGCGCGTCGTCGTTGAACATGACCCGGTATTTGGCCCGTTGATTATGCTTGGTGAAGGCGGAGTTGAGTGGCGACCAGAAGAGCAGGCCGTGGTGGCGTTGCCGCCATTGAACATGAATCTGGCGCGTTATCTGGTGATCCAGGGGATCAAAAATAAAAAGATCCGCGCTCGCAGCGCATTACGCCCATTGGATATAGCCGGGTTAAGTCAGCTTCTGGTGCAGGTCTCCAATCTGATCGTCGATTGCCCGGAAATTCAGCGTCTGGATATTCATCCGCTGTTGGCCTCCGCCGGTGAATTTACCGCGCTGGATGTCACGCTGGACATTGCCCCTTTCACGGGCGATAACGAAAGCAGGCTGGCTATACGTCCCTACCCCCATCAGCTTGAAGAATGGGTGGAGTTGAAGAACGGCGAGCGTTGCTTGTTCCGCCCTATTTTGCCCGAGGATGAACCTCATCTGCAGCAGTTCATTTCTCAGGTAACAAAAGAAGATCTTTATTATCGCTATTTCAGTGAGATCAACGAATTTACCCACGAAGATTTAGCCAATATGACGCAGATCGACTACGATCGGGAAATGGCCTTTGTTGCGGTACGCTGTAAAAACAATCAGCAAGAGATCCTCGGCGTAACGCGAGCAATCTCGGATCCTGATAACATTGACGCCGAGTTCGCCGTGCTGGTTCGTTCAGATCTCAAAGGGCTTGGACTGGGTCGCCGGTTGATGGAAAAATTAATTGCATATACCCGAGATCACGGACTTAGACGTTTGAATGGTATTACGATGCCAAACAATCGTGGGATGGTCGCCCTGGCCCGGAAACTCGGGTTCGCTGTTGACGTCCAACTCGAAGAGGGAATTGTTGGGCTAACGCTTAATCTGGCCCAATTTGAGGAATCGTGAGTAAGGTACTGGAAATGTTGACCACATTAATAGGTACTGGTGGTATCATTACCCGCTTATGTCGTCTGCATAGCACAGAGGACCCTTCAATGAACAGAGAAGAAATGCACTGTGATGTTGTCAAAATTTAAGCGTAATAAACATCAACAACACCTTGCCCAACTACCCAAGATTTCTCAGTCAGTTGATGATGTAGATTTCTTTTATGCTCCCGCTAATTTCAGGGAGACTCTGCTGGAAAAAATAGCCAGCGCGACGCGACGGATCTGCATTATTGCGCTGTACCTGGAACAGGATGACGGTGGCAAAGGCATACTCGACGCGCTCTATGCGGCAAAACGGCAGCGTCCTGAACTGGATGTCCGGGTGCTTGTCGACTGGCACCGAGCCCAGCGCGGACGTATTGGTGCTGCGGCATCGAATACCAACGCTGACTGGTATTGCCGAATGGCACAAGAAAACCCAGGTATTGATATTCCTGTCTACGGTGTTCCGATTAACACCCGAGAAGCGCTTGGCGTCCTGCATTTTAAAGGCTTTATCATCGATGACAGCGTCCTGTACAGCGGGGCCAGCCTGAATGATGTTTATCTGCATCAGCATGATAAATATCGCTATGACCGTTATCAGTTGATTCGCAACGCGCAAATGGCCGATATCATGTTCGATTGGGTCACGCAGAACCTGATGAACGGTCGCGGCGTTAATCGTCTTGATGATATTAATCGCCCTAAAAGCCCGGAAATTAAAAACGACATCCGCCTGTACCGTCAGGAACTGCGCGATGCGTCATTCCATTTTCAGGGTGATGCGGATAATGAACAGCTTTCGGTAACGCCTCTGGTAGGCCTTGGAAAATCCAGTCTGTTAAATAAGACCATTTTCCACCTTATGCCCTGCGCGGAGCACAAGCTCACAATCTGTACCCCTTATTTCAACCTGCCCGCTATACTGGTGCGCAATATCATTCAGCTGCTGCGTGAAGGCAAAAAGGTCGAGATCATTGTCGGTGATAAAACCGCCAACGACTTTTTCATTCCAGAAGATGAGCCATTTAAAATCATCGGCGCGCTACCCTACCTGTATGAAATTAACCTGCGCCGTTTCCTGAGCAGACTGCAATATTACGTGAATACCGACCAACTGGTCGTGCGCTTATGGAAAGATGATGACAACACCTATCATCTGAAAGGCATGTGGGTTGATGATAAATGGATGCTGCTCACCGGCAACAACCTTAACCCTCGCGCCTGGCGTCTGGATCTGGAAAACGCCATCCTTATCCACGATCCGAAGCAAGAGCTGACTCCCCAGCGCGATAAAGAACTGGAGCTTATTCGCACGCATACCACCGTCGTTAAGCACTATCGCGACCTGCAAAGCATTGCCGACTATCCAGTCAAAGTGCGTAAGCTCATCCGTCGACTACGCCGTATCCGTATCGACAGACTAATTAGCCGTATTCTGTAACCAAGACCCCGTCCAGTGACGGGGTTTTTCCTATGGAGGCAACGGTGCGCTTGTTTATTCTTTTCAGTATCCTGGCCATTTCTGGCTGCAGCCACATGGCAAACGACCGCTGGAGCGGACAAGACAAGGCTCAACACTTTATCGCCTCCGCTATGCTCTCCGCAGCTGGAAACGAATATGCTCAACATCAGGGCAACAGCCGCGATCGCAGCGCGGCTATCGGCCTGATGTTCTCTGTCAGCCTGGGCGCATCAAAAGAGTTATGGGACAGCCGTCCCGCTGGGAGCGGCTGGAGCTGGAAAGACTTCGCCTGGGATGTTGCAGGTGCGTCTACCGGCTATGCGGTCTGGCAACTGGCACATCACTAGAGGCGCAGACCTTTCCCCTTCCCATGCAGCATCAGCGATACCAAAAATGCGACTATTGCCAGTGCTGTAACGTACCAGAAGAATGTTGTTTCCATACCGACAGACTTCAGGGATAACGCAACATATTCGGCTGAGCCACCAAACAGAGCATTGGCCACCGCATAAGATAATCCAACCCCCAGAGCGCGCACCTGTGCCGGGAACATCTCGGCCTTCAGAATACCGCTGATTGACGTATAGAAACTCACAATCAGCAAGGCACACATCACCAGAGCAAACGCCATATACGGGGACGTCACGCTTTGCAACGCTGTCAGAATGGGGACGGTGAAAATCGCGGCCAACGCGCCAAAACACAGCATTGAAGTACGTCGGCCAATTTTATCTGACAAGGCACCGAACAACGGTTGCACCAGCATAAACACACACAGTGCCGCCGTCATAATCCCACTGGCTACATTGGCATGCATACCGGCAGTGTTAACCAGGTACTTCTGCATGTAGGTTGTGAACGTGTAAAAACACAGCGAGCCAGCAGCGGTAAAGCCAAGCACCATGATGAAGGCTTTGCGATTACGCCACAGACCTTTCAGAGAGCCAGCTTCTTTCAGCGCGCGAACGTCCTGTTTCGAGGTTTCATCCAACTGTCGACGCAGCCATAACGCAACAATAGCCAGTACGGCGCCCAACGCAAATGGAATACGCCAACCCCACGATCTCAGCGCTGAGTCTTCTAACGTTTGCTGTAATATGACCACAACCAGCAGTGCCAGTAACTGCCCGCCGATTAACGTCACGTACTGGAAGGAAGCATAAAAACCTTTCTTACCTTCAACTGCTACTTCACTCATATAGGTAGCGCTGGTCCCGTATTCACCACCCACAGACAGCCCCTGAAATAACCTAGCCAGCAGCAATAGAGCAGGAGCCCAGGTACCGATGGTTTCATATCCCGGAAGACAAGCGATCACCAGCGATCCCATACACATCATACAAACTGATAGCAGCATCGACTTTTTACGCCCGTGCTTATCCGCGATGCGACCAAACAGCCAGCCGCCAATCGGTCGCATCAGAAAGCCTGCAGCAAAAACTCCGGCTGTTTGTAAGAGTTGCGTAGTGGTGTTTCCTGATGGAAAAAAGATATGAGCAAAATAGAGAGAGCAGAAAGAATAGATATAGAAATCAAACCATTCGACCAGATTCCCTGATGATGCTCCGACAATCGCCCATATACGACGCCGAGTATCGCCGTCTGCCAGCGCCCCGTTCTCAGTTACACTGCTATCAGCCATTAGAATTGTACCCCTGCCAACGATTGCATTAATTTATCAATGGTGGTTGTGTCTTTTTTGGTGAAATAAATGTTATATAATTGTTATAAATTATTATGAGAGAAAGATCACGGTTTTCATTAGCAGAGAAAGGATTCAGATATGTTCGAGAAAGAGAAAAATCGGTTTGAAATAGAGTGGGCTTTTATGGGCTGGATAAAACGGTACGCTGCATCGGCAGTCTTCATTCCCTGCAGACGCAAAGAAGCCCATCCGGCAGGATGGGCTTCTTCACTTATTTGATGCCTGGCAGTTCCCTACTCTCGCATGGGGAGACCCCACACTACCATCGGCGCTACGGCGTTTCACTTCTGAGTTCGGCATGGGGTCAGGTGGGACCACCGCGCTACAGCCGCCAGGCAAATTCTGTCTATCAACACACCTCTCAGGTCTGTCGATGTAATCTGTAATCAAGCTGAATTTCGTGTCTCTTTCGCCAAAACACCTTCGGCGTTGTAAGGTTAAGCCTCACGGTTCATTAGTATCGGTTAGCTCAACGTATCGCTACGCTTACACACCCGACCTATCAACGTCGTCGTCTTCAACGTTCCTTCAGGACCCTTAAAGGGTCAGGGAGAACTCATCTCGGGGCAAGTTTCGTGCTTAGATGCTTTCAGCACTTATCTCTTCCGCATTTAGCTACCGGGCAATGCCATTGGCATGACAACCCGAACACCAGTGATGCGTCCACTCCGGTCCTCTCGTACTAGGAGCAGCCCCCCTCAATTCTCCAGCGCCCACGGCAGATAGGGACCGAACTGTCTCACGACGTTCTAAACCCAGCTCGCGTACCACTTTAAATGGCGAACAGCCATACCCTTGGGACCTACTTCAGCCCCAGGATGTGATGAGCCGACATCGAGGTGCCAAACACCGCCGTCGATATGAACTCTTGGGCGGTATCAGCCTGTTATCCCCGGAGTACCTTTTATCCGTTGAGCGATGGCCCTTCCATTCAGAACCACCGGATCACTAAGACCTGCTTTCGCACCTGCTCGAGCCGTCACTCTCGCAGTCAAGCTAGCTTATGCCTTTGCACTAACCTCCTGATGTCCGACCAGGATTAGCTAACCTTCGTGCTCCTCCGTTACTCTTTAGGAGGAGACCGCCCCAGTCAAACTACCCACCAGACACTGTCCGCAACCCGGATCACGGGTCTACGTTAGAACACCAGCCATTAAAGGGTGGTATTTCAAGGTTGGCTCCATGCAGACTGGCGTCCACACTTCAAAGCCTCCCACCTATCCTACACATCAAGGACCAGTGTTCAGTGTCAAGCTATAGTAAAGGTTCACGGGGTCTTTCCGTCTTGCCGCGGGTACACTGCATCTTCACAGCGAGTTCAATTTCACTGAGTCTCGGGTGGAGACAGCCTGGCCATCATTACGCCATTCGTGCAGGTCGGAACTTACCCGACAAGGAATTTCGCTACCTTAGGACCGTTATAGTTACGGCCGCCGTTTACCGGGGCTTCGATCAAGAGCTTCTCCTTACGGATAACCCCATCAATTAACCTTCCGGCACCGGGCAGGCGTCACACCGTATACGTCCACTTTCGTGTTTGCACAGTGCTGTGTTTTTAATAAACAGTTGCAGCCAGCTGGTATCTTCGACTGATTTCAGCTCCATGAGTAAATCACTTCACCTACATATCAGCGTGCCTTCTCCCGAAGTTACGGCACCATTTTGCCTAGTTCCTTCACCCGAGTTCTCTCAAGCGCCTTGGTATTCTCTACCTGACCACCTGTGTCGGTTTGGGGTACGATTTCGTGTTACCTGATGCTTAGAGGCTTTTCCTGGAAGCAGGGCATTTGTTACTTCAGCACCGTAGTGCCTCGTCATCACACCTCAGCGTTAGCAAGACTCCGGATTTACCTGGAATCTCCGCCTACATGCTTAAACCGGGACAACCGTCGCCCGGCTAACATAGCCTTCTCCGTCCCCCCCTCGCAGTAACACCAAGTACAGGAATATTAACCTGTTTCCCATCGACTACGCCTTTCGGCCTCGCCTTAGGGGTCGACTCACCCTGCCCCGATTAACGTTGGACAGGAACCCTTGGTCTTCCGGCGTGCGGGTTTTTCACCCGCATTATCGTTACTTATGTCAGCATTCGCACTTCTGATACCTCCAGCATGCCTCACAGCACACCTTCAACGGCTTACAGAACGCTCCCCTACCCAACAACACATAGTGTCGCTGCCGCAGCTTCGGTGCATGGTTTAGCCCCGTTACATCTTCCGCGCAGGCCGACTCGACCAGTGAGCTATTACGCTTTCTTTAAATGATGGCTGCTTCTAAGCCAACATCCTGGCTGTCTGTGCCTTCCCACATCGTTTCCCACTTAACCATGACTTTGGGACCTTAGCTGGCGGTCTGGGTTGTTTCCCTCTTCACGACGGACGTTAGCACCCGCCGTGTGTCTCCCGTGATAACATTCTTCGGTATTCGCAGTTTGCATCGGGTTGGTAAGTCGGGATGACCCCCTAGCCGAAACAGTGCTCTACCCCCGAAGATGAGTTCACGAGGCGCTACCTAAATAGCTTTCGGGGAGAACCAGCTATCTCCCGGTTTGATTGGCCTTTCACCCCCAGCCACAAGTCATCCGCTAATTTTTCAACATTAGTCGGTTCGGTCCTCCAGTTAGTGTTACCCAACCTTCAACCTGCCCATGGCTAGATCACCGGGTTTCGGGTCTATACCCTGCAACTTAACGCCCAGTTAAGACTCGGTTTCCCTTCGGCTCCCCTATTCGGTTAACCTTGCTACAGAATATAAGTCGCTGACCCATTATACAAAAGGTACGCAGTCACCCCATAAAGAGGCTCCCACTGCTTGTACGTACACGGTTTCAGGTTCTTTTTCACTCCCCTCGCCGGGGTTCTTTTCGCCTTTCCCTCACGGTACTGGTTCACTATCGGTCAGTCAGGAGTATTTAGCCTTGGAGGATGGTCCCCCCATATTCAGACAGGATACCACGTGTCCCGCCCTACTCTTCGAGTTCACAACACATGCACTTTTGTGTACGGGACTATCACCCTGTACCGTCGGACTTTCCAGACCGTTCCACTACCACACATGCTGATTCAGACTCTGGGCTGCTCCCCGTTCGCTCGCCGCTACTGGGGGAATCTCGGTTGATTTCTTTTCCTCGGGGTACTTAGATGTTTCAGTTCCCCCGGTTCGCTTCATTACGCTATGTATTCACGTAATGATAGTGTGACGAATCACACTGGGTTTCCCCATTCGGAAATCGCCGGTTATAACGGTTCATATCACCTTACCGACGCTTATCGCAGATTAGCACGTCCTTCATCGCCTCTGACTGCCAGGGCATCCACCGTGTACGCTTAGTCGCTTAACCTCACAACCCGAAGATGTTTCGTAAAACACTTCAGTGTTGCGAAAATTTGAGAGACTCGGACACACCGCTTTTCATTTCTTGTTTACGGAGAAATGAAACAGTGTGTCGTTTCAATTTTCAGCTTGATCCAGATTTTTAAAGAGCAAATATCTCAAACGAGACTCGAAAGTCTGTTTTGAGATACTTCGGTCGGCGACTTTCACTCACACATACCAGCAAGTGGCGTCCCCTAGGGGATTCGAACCCCTGTTACCGCCGTGAAAGGGCGGTGTCCTGGGCCTCTAGACGAAGGGGACACTGAAGTCTCAATCGCAAGACGCCTTGCTATTTACTTTTCATCAGACAATCTGTGTGAGCACTACAAAGAACGTTTCTTTAAGGTAAGGAGGTGATCCAACCGCAGGTTCCCCTACGGTTACCTTGTTACGACTTCACCCCAGTCATGAATCACAAAGTGGTAAGCGCCCTCCCGAAGGTTAAGCTACCTACTTCTTTTGCAACCCACTCCCATGGTGTGACGGGCGGTGTGTACAAGGCCCGGGAACGTATTCACCGTGGCATTCTGATCCACGATTACTAGCGATTCCGACTTCATGGAGTCGAGTTGCAGACTCCAATCCGGACTACGACATACTTTATGAGGTCCGCTTGCTCTCGCGAGGTCGCTTCTCTTTGTATATGCCATTGTAGCACGTGTGTAGCCCTACTCGTAAGGGCCATGATGACTTGACGTCATCCCCACCTTCCTCCAGTTTATCACTGGCAGTCTCCTTTGAGTTCCCGGCCGAACCGCTGGCAACAAAGGATAAGGGTTGCGCTCGTTGCGGGACTTAACCCAACATTTCACAACACGAGCTGACGACAGCCATGCAGCACCTGTCTCAGAGTTCCCGAAGGCACGTTCGCATCTCTGCAAACTTCTCTGGATGTCAAGAGTAGGTAAGGTTCTTCGCGTTGCATCGAATTAAACCACATGCTCCACCGCTTGTGCGGGCCCCCGTCAATTCATTTGAGTTTTAACCTTGCGGCCGTACTCCCCAGGCGGTCGACTTAACGCGTTAGCTCCGGAAGCCACGCCTCAAGGGCACAACCTCCAAGTCGACATCGTTTACGGCGTGGACTACCAGGGTATCTAATCCTGTTTGCTCCCCACGCTTTCGCACCTGAGCGTCAGTCTTTGTCCAGGGGGCCGCCTTCGCCACCGGTATTCCTCCAGATCTCTACGCATTTCACCGCTACACCTGGAATTCTACCCCCCTCTACAAGACTCTAGCCTGCCAGTTTCGGATGCAGTTCCCAGGTTGAGCCCGGGGATTTCACATCCGACTTGACAGACCGCCTGCGTGCGCTTTACGCCCAGTAATTCCGATTAACGCTTGCACCCTCCGTATTACCGCGGCTGCTGGCACGGAGTTAGCCGGTGCTTCTTCTGCGAGTAACGTCAATTGCTGCGGTTATTAACCACAACACCTTCCTCCTCGCTGAAAGTACTTTACAACCCGAAGGCCTTCTTCATACACGCGGCATGGCTGCATCAGGCTTGCGCCCATTGTGCAATATTCCCCACTGCTGCCTCCCGTAGGAGTCTGGACCGTGTCTCAGTTCCAGTGTGGCTGGTCATCCTCTCAGACCAGCTAGGGATCGTCGCCTAGGTGAGCCGTTACCCCACCTACTAGCTAATCCCATCTGGGCACATCCGATGGCAAGAGGCCCGAAGGTCCCCCTCTTTGGTCTTGCGACGTTATGCGGTATTAGCTACCGTTTCCAGTAGTTATCCCCCTCCATCGGGCAGTTTCCCAGACATTACTCACCCGTCCGCCACTCGTCACCCAAGGAGCAAGCTCCTCTGTGCTACCGTTCGACTTGCATGTGTTAGGCCTGCCGCCAGCGTTCAATCTGAGCCATGATCAAACTCTTCAATTTAAGTTTGATGCTCGTGAATTAAACTTCGTAATGAATTACGTGTTCACTCAGAGACTTGGTATTCATTTTTCGTCTTGCGACGTTAAGAATCCGTATCTTCGAGTGCCCACACAGATTGTCTGATAAATTGTTAAAGAGCAGTGCCGCTTCGCTTTTTCTCAGCGGCGCGGGGTGTGCATATTACGCCATCCCGCTACAGAGTCAAGCGTTTATTTTCGCCTTTCTCCGCTGACCCGGCGGTTTGTAATCCGTTGTTCCGTGTCAGTGGAGGCGCATTATAGGGAGTTATTTCAGGCTGACAAGTTAAAAATACAAAAAACTTATCAAGCGACTACTTTTCAACCATTACATTGATTTTTGCTTTGTTTTTAAACAAAAACGAGCCCCGCAGGGCTCGTTTATTGTCGTTTTGTGACTTACTGCACTGCCACAATGCGATCGTCATTCACTTCCAGCCGAATCGTTTTGCCTGGAATCAGCTCACCAGACAGAATTTGCTGCGCCAGCGGGTTTTCGATCTGTTGCTGGATAGCACGTTTGAGTGGACGTGCGCCATACACCGGATCGTAACCATTCGCACTCAGCAGTTTAAGCGCCTCGTCAGAGATATGAATTTCATAGCCACGCTCTTCCAGACGTTTATACAGACGTTGCAGTTGGATCTGTGCAATAGAAGCAATGTGCTGCTCACCCAACGGATGGAATACAACAACTTCATCTATACGGTTGATGAATTCCGGGCGGAAATTATGGCTCACGACGCCCAGGACCATATCCTTCATGTGGCCGTAGTCCAGCTCACCGAAACGTTCCTGAATCAGATCGGACCCCAGGTTCGAGGTCATGATGACAACCGTATTACGGAAGTCGACCGTTCTCCCCTGCCCGTCAGTCAGACGACCATCGTCAAGCACCTGCAACAGAATATTGAACACATCCGGGTGCGCTTTCTCCACTTCATCCAGCAGGATGACAGAGTAAGGACGACGACGTACCGCTTCTGTCAGATATCCACCTTCCTCATAGCCGACATATCCCGGAGGCGCCCCGACCAGACGAGACACCGAGTGTTTCTCCATAAACTCGGACATATCGATACGCACCATGGCATCATCACTGTCGAACATAAAGTTTGCCAGCGCTTTGCACAGTTCAGTTTTACCGACACCGGTTGGGCCGAGGAACAAGAACGAACCAATCGGGCGATTCGGATCGGACAAGCCAGCACGGCTACGACGGATGGCGTTAGAAACGGCTTCCACCGCTTCGTTCTGGCCAATCACGCGGCTGTGCAACTGCTGCTCCATACGCAACAGTTTTTCCCGTTCGCCTTCCAGCATGCGAGCAACCGGGATCCCGGTCCAGCGCGCCAGCACTTCTGCAATTTCTGCATCCGTGACTTTATTACGCAGCAGACGCATGGTTTTGCCTTCAGACTGGGTGGCTGCTTCCAGCTGTTTTTCCAGTTCAGGAATTTTGCCGTACTGCAGTTCAGACATCCGCGCCAGGTCGCCGACACGACGCGCCTGTTCGATGGCGATTTTCGCCTGCTCCAGCTCAGCCTTGATAGTTTGCGTTCCCGAAAGGGATGCTTTTTCAGCTTTCCACTCTTCTTCTAATTCAGAATACTGGCGCTCTTTATCGTCCAGCTCTTCGTTGAGCATCTCGAGACGTTTTTTACTCGCCTCATCAGACTCTTTCATTAATGCCTGCTGTTCCAGTTTGAGCTGGATAATACGGCGGTCGAGTCTGTCTAGTTCCTCCGGCTTGGAGTCAATCTGCATACGAATGCTGGATGCCGCCTCATCGATAAGGTCGATAGCTTTGTCCGGCAACTGACGATCGGCAATATAGCGATGAGACAGCGTAGCTGCCGCAACAATCGCCGGGTCAGTGATCTGCACATGGTGGTGCAGCTCATAACGTTCTTTCAGGCCACGCAGAATCGCGATGGTGTCTTCTACTGAAGGTTCGGCTACAAATACTTTCTGGAAACGACGTTCCAGTGCCGCATCTTTTTCGATGTACTGGCGATATTCATCAAGCGTTGTTGCGCCTACACAGTGCAGTTCCCCGCGTGCCAGCGCAGGTTTCAGCATGTTCCCGGCGTCCATTGCGCCATCGGCTTTACCCGCCCCAACCATGGTATGCAACTCATCAATAAACAGAATGACATTGCCTTCCTGTTTCGAGAGATCGTTCAGCACGCCTTTTAAGCGTTCTTCAAACTCACCACGATATTTGGCCCCAGCCACCAGCGCACCCATATCCAGCGCCAGCACACGGCGACCTTTTAAGCCTTCCGGCACTTCACCATTGATAATTCGTTGGGCCAGCCCTTCAACGATGGCCGTTTTACCAACACCTGGTTCGCCGATTAACACCGGGTTATTTTTAGTACGACGCTGCAGTACCTGAATGGTACGGCGAATTTCTTCATCACGCCCGATAACCGGATCGAGTTTGCCCTGCTCGGCACGTTCGGTCAGGTCGACGGTATATTTTTTCAAGGCCTGACGTTGGTCTTCAGCCCCCTGGTCATTCACGCTTTCACCTCCACGCATTTGTTCAATTGCCTGAGTGATATTCGCGGTCGTCGCACCTGCTGATTTTAGTAAATCGGTCAGCGTACCGCGTGACTCAAGCGCCGCCAGTACGAACAGTTCTGACGAAATAAAGTTGTCCCCACGTTTTTGCGCCAGCTTGTCGCAAAGATTCAGTACACGCACCAGATCCTGAGAAGGCTGCACATCACCGCCGGTACCTTCTACCTGCGGCAACCGGCTCAACGCCTGGTCAATGGCTGTACGTAACTGGCCAGCATTAATGCCAGCAGACGTTAATAAAGGACGTACCGATCCCCCTTCCTGATTCAGCAAGGCGCTCATTAGATGAAGTGGTTCGATGAATTGATTGTCGTGCCCCAATGCGAGTGACTGGGCATCGGCAAGAGCAAGCTGGAATTTATTAGTAAGACGATCCAGACGCATAACTCCTCCCATAACAGGTCAAAATTGCTACTGGAGATTAAATGAGGTCATCCCTCAATTATTCAAGGTGAATGACCTGAATTATGTGAAAAGAAAATTACACGTACCGGATCGTCTTGATTCTTTAGGTTATATCAGCCAAATAAAACTTGCCATACGACCCGTGGTATTGTCGCGACGATAAGAGAAGAACGTCTCACTTTCGCTGAAGGTGCAACGGTCGCCGCCGTAGATGTTCTCTACTCCGATATTTGCCAGACGCTGACGCGCAAGCTGGTAAATATTCGCCAAATATTTATCGCCATGCGGTACAAATGCGAGGACCGCTTGCGGATCTTTCGCCATGAACGCTGCGCGAACTTCTGCTCCCACTTCAAACGCGTTCGGGCCAATCGCCGGGCCTAGCCAGGCAATAATGTTTTCAGGTTTGTCGGCAAAACACGCCACCGTCTCTTCCAGCACGCCGGCGCATAATCCGCGCCAACCCGCATGTGCCGCCGCGACTTCCGTTCCTGCGCGATTGCAAAACAGCACCGGCAGACAGTCGGCCGTCATCACTGCACACACGGTGCCCGGCGTGTTACTGTAAGAAGCATCCGCACGTTTGGAGGCGTAAGGCTCGCCGGTCAGTTTCAGGACATCCTTACCATGGACCTGCTCCAGCCAGACTGGCTTTGACGGCAGATTGCCCGCAGCAAACAGCCGCTTGCGGTTCTCTTCAACATGCTCCGGGTTGTCGCCGCAATGGGCGCCCAGATTCAGCGAATCATAAGGCGGCATGCTAACACCGCCAATACGGGTAGAACTACACGCAACAACACCTTGCGGTATCGGCCACTGCGGGACAATTAGCTTACTCATAGCCAGGCAATATCATCCTTATGTTCTTCGAAATCAGCGCGCATCACTTCAATCAATTGCACCATATCTTGTGGAATCGGTGCGTGCCATTCCATTTCGATACCTGAAATTGGGTGATATAAACGCAGCATAGTCGCGTGCAGCGCCTGACGATCGAACTTACGCAGCACGGAGATAAATTCGTCAGAAGCGCCTTTCGGTGGACGCGGACGACCGCCGTAGACCTGATCGCCCACCAGCGGATGGGTGATATGCGCCATGTGCACGCGGATCTGGTGCGTACGTCCGGTTTCCAGACGCAGCCGCAGACGCGTGTGCACACGGAAGTGTTCCATAATGCGATAGTGCGTCACCGCCGGTTTCCCCATCGGGTGTACCGCCATGTGCGTACGCTTGGTCGGGTGGCGGCTAATCGGTTCCTCAACGGTTCCGCCTGCCGTCATATGACCAATCGCCACGGCTTCGTACTCACGGGTAATTTCACGCAGTTGCAGCGACTCCACCAGACGCGTTTGCGCCGGAACGGTTTTTGCCACCACCATTAATCCGGTCGTGTCTTTATCCAGACGGTGCACGATACCAGCACGTGGAACATCCGCGATTGGCGGGTAGTAATGCAGTAATGCATTCAATACCGTGCCATCAGGATTACCGGCCCCCGGATGCACTACGAGGTCACGGGGTTTGTTGATGACAAGAATATCGTCATCTTCATAAACGATATCCAGTGGGATATCCTGAGGTTCAAAACGAACCTCTTCATCAATTTCTGCAGTGATGGAGACGCGCTCTCCACCCAACACTTTTTCTTTCGGTTTATCGCAAAGATTGCCATTTACCAGTACGCGCTGGTCAAGGATCCATTCTTTTATGCGCGATCGCGAATAATCAGGGAACAATTCGGCCAAAGCCTGATCTAAGCGTTGACCGAGCTGATTTTCGGAGACTGTTGCGGTGAGTTCTACTCGTTGTGCCATAAACTGCTTCTTCGTTTAACGTTGGGTTTTACGGCTTTGCCGTTTAATATAGTGTGCTATTGTAGCTGGTCTTAACCGGGAGCAGGAACAGAGAATCTCCCGTAAAACATTTTGAGGAAAGTCAAAACGTCATGACGCGCATGAAATATCTGGTGGCAGCAGCCACGTTGAGCCTGTTTTTGGCGGGTTGCTCTGGTTCAAAGGAAGAGGTGCCCGATAATCCGCCAAATGAAATCTACGCGACTGCTCAGCAAAAGCTGCAGGACGGTAACTGGAAACAGGCAATAACGCAATTAGAAGCGTTGGATAACCGTTATCCATTTGGACCGTATTCTCAGCAGGTGCAATTAGATCTCATCTACGCCTACTACAAAAACGCCGATCTGCCACTTGCTCAGGCTGCCATCGATCGTTTTATTCGTCTTAACCCGACACACCCTAACATTGATTATGTCATGTATATGCGTGGCCTGACCAATATGGCGTTGGATGATAGCGCACTGCAAGGATTCTTTGGTGTTGATCGCAGCGATCGCGATCCGCAACATGCCCGAGCTGCGTTTAATGACTTTTCCAAACTGGTACGTGGCTATCCGAACAGCCAGTACACCACTGACGCCACCAAACGTCTGGTATTCCTGAAAGACCGTCTGGCGAAGTATGAATATTCCGTTGTGGAATACTACACTGCCCGCGGTGCATGGGTTGCCGTGGTAAACCGTGTAGAAGGCATGCTGCGCGACTTCCCGGATACTCAGGCAACACGCAATGCCCTGCCGTTGATGGAAAATGCTTATCGCCAGATGCAGATGAATGCGCAGGCAGAAAAAGTAGCGAAAATCATTGCCGCCAACAGCAGCAATACCTGATTTATCTCAGAATGCAAACGGCAGCCCAAAGGCTGCCGTTTTTTTATCCGTAAACACCACAACTGAAGCGGTTTAGCCGCAACGCATCTCATCAAATATGGCCTGCTTTCAGGTATTCCTCAAGTAAAAAATCGCTTGTTCCTGCGGTGCCTCACAAAAAGGTTTTCTTGACAAAAAGCGACAAAAAAATGTGATTAATATCACACATTTTGACATTAGGAACGGTATGCTGGAATCACCAAGACGGGAAAGACAAGAGGTAAAATTTATGACAATGAACATTACCAGTAAACAAATGGAAATTACTCCGGCAATTCGCCAGCATGTCGCAGACCGTCTCGCCAAACTCGAAAAATGGCAAACTCATCTGATTAATCCACATATCATTCTGTCTAAGGAGCCGCAGGGTTTCATTGCTGATGCCACCATCAATACACCGAACGGACATCTGGTCGCCAGCGCAAAACACGAGGATATGTACACCGCAATTAACGATTTGATCAACAAGCTGGAACGGCAGCTCAATAAAGTGCAGCACAAAGGCGAAGCCCGTCGTGCAACAACTTCAGTCAAAGACGCCAACTTCGTCGAAGCAGAAGAAGAGTAGTCCCTTACATTGAGTGTATCGCCAACGCGCCTCCGGGCGCGTTTTTTGTTGACAGGGTGAAAACAGTACGGGTACTTTACTGACGTAGCCAAAGGAAAATTACATGAAACTTGTCCCGTTCTTCTTCGCATTCTTTTTTACCTTCCCCTGAATGGGAGGCGTTTCGTCGTGTGATAAAGAATGCGAAGACGAACAATAAGGCCTCCCACAACGGGGGGCCTTTTTTATTGATAACAAGAAAGGCAACACTATGACATCGGAAAACCCATTGCTGGCGCTGCGCGATAAGATCAGCACGCTGGATGAAAAATTACTGGCCCTGCTGGCTGAGCGACGTGGACTGGCCGTAGAAGTTGGCAAAGCTAAGCTGCTTTCACATCGTCCAGTTCGTGATATCGACCGTGAGCGCGATCTGTTGGACCGACTGATTCAGCTTGGCAAAGCACATCATCTTGATGCTCACTACATCACTCGCCTGTTCCAGCTCATAATCGAAGACTCCGTCCTGACTCAGCAGGCACTGCTCCAGCAGCATCTGAATAAAATTAACCCACACTCAGCACGCGTTGCTTTCCTCGGGCCAAAAGGGTCATATTCTCATCTTGCCGCACGTCAATATGCTGCCCGCCATTTTGAACAATTTATAGAAAGCGGCTGCGCGAAATTTGCCGATATCTTTAATCAGGTCGAAACCGGACAAGCTGACTACGCAGTGGTTCCGATTGAAAACACCAGTTCCGGTGGGATTAACGACGTTTACGACCTGCTACAGCACACCAGCCTGTCTATCGTTGGCGAGATGACTATCACGATTGACCACTGCCTACTGGTGTCCGGCACGACAGATCTCAAGACCATTGAAACGGTATATAGCCATCCGCAGCCATTCCAGCAGTGCAGCAAATTCCTGAGTCGTTACCCGTACTGGAAGATTGAGTACACCGAAAGCACCTCGGCGGCGATGGAAAAAGTTGCGCAGGCTAACTCACCGCGCGTGGCGGCTCTGGGGAGCGAAGCCGGAGGCGTACTATACGGTTTGCAGGTTCTCGAGCATATCGAAGCTAATCAGACGCAAAACATCACCCGCTTCGTGGTACTGGCGCGCAAGGCAATCAATGTTTCCGATCAGGTGCCAGCAAAAACCACGTTGCTGATGGCGACAGGACAACAAGCCGGTGCGTTGGTAGAAGCTCTGCTGGTACTGCGCAACCATAATCTGATTATGACTAAACTGGAGTCACGCCCGATTCACGGCAATCCGTGGGAAGAAATGTTTTATCTTGATATCCAGGCCAACCTGGAATCACCCCAGATGCAAAAAGCATTGAAGGAGTTAGGTGAGATTACGCGCTCGATGAAAGTACTTGGCTGCTATCCAAGTGAGAATGTGGTGCCGGTCGATCCAAGTTAACGTTTGACAATGCCGGATGGCGCTACGCTTATCCGGCATTCTATTTAGCCGATCCTTGTATGACTGATACAACGCATCAGCGTTGCCATCAAGCATCGTATTTATTGGCGACTATCGTTAGCCTGGCGCAACAAAGTACGGCTTTCGTTCTGGAAGCGTTTCGCATAATCACCAAACCAGTGCTCCACCTTACGGAAGCTGTCGATGAACGCTTGCTTATCGCCCTGCTCCAGTAAACCGATCGCCTCACCAAAACGTTGGTAGTAGCGTTTGATCAGCGCAAGGTTACTCTCAGACGACATAATGATATCGGCATAGAGCTGCGGATCCTGGGCAAACAGACGTCCGACCATCGCCAGTTCAAGGCGATAAATCGGCGAAGAGAGTGCCAGTAACTGCTCCAGTTGAACATTCTCTTCCGCTAAATGCAGACCGTAAGCAAAGGTCGCAAAGTGACGCAATGCCTGAATAAATGCCATGTTCTGGTCGTGTTCAACAGCACTGATCCGATGCAGTCGCGCACCCCACACCTGAATCTGTTCCAGAAACCACTGATAAGCTTCCGGCTGACGTCCGTCACACCAGACGACGACCTGCTTTGCCAGACTGCCGCTGTCCGGGCCAAACATAGGGTGTAATCCCACCACCGGGCCGTCGTGCGCCGCCAGCATCGCCTGCAAAGGACCATTTTTCACCGAAGCCAGATCCACCAGGATGCAGTCGGACGGCAGACGCGGTAATTTGGCGATCACCTGCTCAGTGACATGGATCGGCACGCTGACGATCACCATGCCAGCATCAGAGACGATCTCCGGCGCACGATCCCAATCCTGCTGTTCCAGGATCCGTACCTGATAACCTGACAGGGTGAGCATTTTTTCGAACAGACGTCCCATCTGACCGCCGCCGCCGACAATCACCACCGGTCGCAGAGAAGGACAAAGCGTTTTAAATCCTTTGTCGTTCTCACTGGAGTAAGACTCGCGCATAACCCGGCGCAGCACATCTTCAATCAGGTCCGGCGGCACGCCAAGGGCTTCCGCTTCCGCCCGGCGGGAGGCCAGCATTGAGGCTTCCCGTTCCGGCACGTAGATAGGCAGCCCAAAGCGGCTTTTTACTTCACCGACTTCGGCCACCAGCTCCAGGCGACGTGCCAGTAAACCCAGCAGCGCCTTGTCGACTTCATCAATTTGATCGCGTAATGCGGTCAATTCAGCAACCATAACCAACCTCTTATGCTACACGCGCCGACAGCTGGCCGTTTAAATCCTGGCTAATTTCACGCAGTAGCGCATCCGTCATTTCCCAGCTAATGCAGGCATCAGTTACAGACACGCCGTATTTCATTTCGCTACGCGGCTGTTCAGAAGACTGGTTGCCTTCGTGAATATTACTTTCAATCATCAAGCCAATGATCGAGCGATTGCCATCTTTGATTTGTGCAATCACGGATTCAGCCACGGCAGGCTGGCGGCGGTAATCTTTATTGGAGTTACCATGACTGCAATCTACCATCAGAGAAGGTCGTAGTCCCGCCTGCTCCATCTCTTTTTCGCACTGGGCGACATCTGCCGGGCTGTAGTTCGGCGCTTTACCACCGCGCAGGATCACGTGACCGTCCGGGTTACCCTGAGTTTGCAGCAGTGCAACCTGTCCAGCCTGGTTAATACCAACAAAGCGGTGCGACTGTGCCGCCGCGCGCATCGCGTTAATGGCGGTCGCCAGGCTACCGTCAGTACCGTTCTTAAAGCCGACCGGCATCGAAAGACCGGAAGCCATTTCGCGGTGAGTCTGCGATTCCGTGGTACGCGCACCGATTGCAGACCAGCTAAACAGATCGCCCAGGTATTGCGGGCTATTGGGATCCAGCGCTTCAGTTGCCAGCGGTAGTCCCATATTCACCAGTTCAAGCAGCAGCTGACGCGCAATTTTCAGGCCGGCTTCAACATCAAAAGAGCCATCCATATGAGGATCGTTAATTAACCCTTTCCAGCCGACGGTGGTACGGGGTTTTTCAAAATAGACACGCATCACCAGGTAGAGGCTATCGCTGACCTCTGCGGCAAGGGCTTTAAACCGACGAGCGTACTCAATAGCCATTTCAGGATCGTGAATGGAACACGGGCCACATACCACCAGCAGGCGCGGATCGCGACCAGAGATAATATCTGAAATGGTTTTACGCGACTGGGAGATTTGCGCTTCTTGCGCCTGGCTCAGCGGGAATTCAGCTTTCAGCTGCTCCGGAGTCATCAGAACCTGTTCGTCGGTAATATGTACGTTGTTCAGCGCGTCTTTTTGCATGGTGGTGATCCTGTTTAGCTCGTTTGCGATAGTTGGTCCTCAGCGAGGAGGTGATAACGATAACACAACAGGTAAAGATTTCAATCCACAAACCGTAAATTTTAATTTACAACACACACTTTAATGACAGAACACGCCCTCCATTGCGTACATTAAAATTTACACCATCCGGTATTGAGATCCACTATGCTTAAAAAAACGAGGGAGTACAGGCAATGAAGCAACTCATCAGCACTCTATTTCTATTACTTCTTAGCGGATGTCAGATAGATCCTTATACCCACGCCCCCACATGGACGGGAACCGCCTGGTACGACGCCGGAATACAAGATGCCATTTCGGGGTATGCCGTTAAAGATAATGAAACTCTTGCCGACAACTACAATGACCCCGAAGTCGATCGTACGGAATATCTTAAGGGTTATGCCGAGGGACAACGTAAAATCTGCCAGCCGGATTTTGTTTACGCCAGAGGTTTGACCGGGAAAACCTTTCCCTCAAGTTGTGATACGGTCGAAAATATTGACCAGTTACACAGTGCCTGGCAAAAAGGAGCAAACGAAGGTGCCACCTCAATAAGATTAAATTAAACAATAGCTTATATTTTATAAATTACTAAGATTTAACTTAAATCACTAATAGCTTTCCACCTGGCATAATGACGGCTTAGGAAAATAATGTTATTTTGTCCTAAATAATCTTGAATGTATTTTCGACGTTTTACGGCAAACGCTGGTAGGTAACTATTCATGAGCTATTCTTACCGACTCATACTTCTACTGGCACTGCTCCTGACCGGATTACCGCTGTACGCCCAAAGCGTTACGGAAGAAGCAAAATCTGTACGCGCTATGGTTTCCGGCATCGTTAGTTATACGCGCTGGCCTGCACTTTCCGGGCCCCCCAAACTGTGTATTTTCTCTTCATCGCGTTTTTCCAGTGTCCTGGGAGATACCAGTGCCGGAGCATTACCCTATCTTCCCGTCATCATTCGTACGGAACAAGAAATATTAGTTTCGCAGTGTGACGGTTTTTATTTTGGAAAAGAATCCCCTACTTATCAGGTGGAATTAAAGAATAAATATCCGTCTAAGGCATTGCTATTAATTGCCGAACAGAACCCCGAATGCGTTATTGGCAGCGCCTTTTGCCTCATAATTAAAGATGAAGATGTGAGATTTTCCGTAAATATGGATTCCCTTTCACGCAGTGGCGTAAGGGTCAGTCCGGACGTATTAATGCTTGCACGGAATCAGAAGCATGGATAAGGGCCATTCTCCCATAACACGCCCGACGTTTAAGCGGACATTACGGCGTATCAGCATAATCAGCGTTCTGGTAACTATGACGCTGATCTGGCTGCTGCTCAGCATTTCTTCGGTGCTGGCATTGAGACAGTATGCGCAAAAGAACCTGGATCTGACCGCTGCAACCATGACCCGCACACTTGAAGCAGCATTAGTTTTTTCTGATGGCGTCGCGGCCACTGAAACGCTGGCAGCACTGGGCCAGCAGGGGCAATTTTCCGTTGCAGAAGTTCGTAATAAAAACCAGAAGGTGATCGCCACCTGGCGCTATAACGCGCAGGATACCACTGAAAAAATCAGCGGACTTATCAGCCACTGGCTGTTCCCACAACCGGTCACTCAACCTATTTTGCATAATGGCAACGTCATCGGCGAAGTGCGATTGACTGCGCGCGATAGTGTTATCAGCCATTTCATCTATTTGTCGCTGGCCGTCCTTACCGGGTGCATTCTGTTGGCCTCTGGCATTGCATTAATGCTCACTCGTTATTTACATAATGGCGTCGTGGAAGCCCTGCAAAATATAACCGAGGTGGTACATGATGTTCGTACCAACCGTAACTTTTCACGGCGCGTTTCAGAAGAGCGCATTGAAGAGTTTCACCTTTTTGCCCAGGATTTTAATAGTCTTCTGGACGAGATGGAGGAGTGGCAACTTAAACTGCAGGCAAAGAACGCCCAGCTTTTGCGTACGGCGCTACACGATCCGCTGACCGGCCTGGCGAATCGCGCCGCATTTCGCAGCAGCATTAACGCCCTGATGAATGACCATGCCGCCCACAGCAGCTCCGCACTGTTATTCCTTGATGGTGATAATTTTAAATTTATTAATGATACCTGGGGCCACGCAGCGGGGGATCGGGTCCTGATTGAAGTTGCAAACAGGCTGGCCGAGTTTGGTGGTAATCGACATCACCCCTACAGACTTGGCGGCGATGAGTTCGCTATGGTGCTGTACAGCGTTCACTCTGAATACGAAGTTCAGCGGATCTGCGCGGCACTGTCACACGAGTTTAACCGACCTTTTGACCTGCATAACGGTCATCAGGCAAGCATGACACTCAGCATTGGTTTTGCGCTGACGTGGGAACATGCCTCTGCCGAGAAATTACAAGAACTTGCCGATAAAAATATGTATCAGGCCAAAAATTTGCGTTCTGAACGCATTATTAAAAAATAAGGACTTACACATGCTAAAACGTCTATCATCCCCGTTTCTTCTGCTTTTACTGATTTTGGCAGGCTGTCAGGCACCTCAGGGAAAATTTACCCCGGAGCAAATTGCAGCCATGAAATCGTACGGATTTACCGAAGCTTCCGGAGACTGGTCTCTTGGTCTGTCTGACAACATCCTGTTTGACAAAAACGACTATAAGCTCCGCCCTGAAAGTGAAAAGCAGATCCAGGAAATGGCATCCAAACTGGCAGCTACCGGGTTAAACCATGCGCGTATGGATGGTCATACCGATAACTACGGCGAAGACAGCTACAACGAAGCGCTGTCGCTCAAACGCGCGAATGTGGTCGCCGATGCCTGGGCACAGGGCGCCAATATTCCCCGCTCTAACCTGACAACTCAGGGACTCGGGAAAAAATACCCGATTGCCAGTAATCAGACGTCAAAAGGTCGTGCTGAAAACCGCCGGGTTGCAGTCGTGATCGCTACGCCGTAAAAGTCCTCAACTGGCTGCGCGCCGCGCAGCCATCCAATTGCAATAAAACAAAAGAGTAAGGTCGGAATAAAAAAAGGGCCAGCCTTTCGGCCAGCCCTTTTCTAACAGGATGTCGCTTGCGCGAATCTTAGTTAAGACGCTCTTTGATACGAGCAGACTTACCAGTGCGCTCACGCAGGTAGTACAGTTTAGCTTTACGAACAGCACCACGACGTTTAACAGCAATGCTGTCAACTACCGGAGAGTGAGTCTGGAAGACACGCTCAACGCCTTCGCCGTTGGAAATTTTACGAACAGTGAATGCAGAGTGCAGACCGCGGTTACGAATAGCGATAACCACGCCCTCGAATGCCTGCAGACGTTTTTTGGAACCTTCAACAACCCATACTTTCACTTCCACGGTATCACCCGGACGGAAGGAAGGTACGTCCTGCTTCATCTGCTCTTGTTCAAGTTGCTTAATAATGTTGCTCATAATTTAATCTCTTATCCTGGGTAAACTGATATTTGGGGGTCTCAGACCAGCCCATCATGTTTATGCTGCTGTTGTGCGTGTTCCGTTTTGAACTCCGCCAGCAACCTTGCTTGCTCTTCAGTCAGAGCCAGGTTTTCCAGAAGTTCAGGTCTTCTAAGCCAGGTCCGGCCCAGCGACTGTTTTAAACGCCAGCGACGTATCTCAGCGTGGTTCCCCGACAGTAACACTGCCGGTACTTCCATCTGTTCTAACACTTCAGGTCGGGTATAGTGCGGGCAATCCAGCAACCCATCAGCAAACGAATCTTCGATTGCTGAAGCTTCATGACCCAGAACTCCCGGAATAAACCGAGAAACGGAGTCGATCAGCGTCATTGCTGGTAACTCACCACCGCTGAGAACGTAATCGCCGATTGACCATTCTTCGTCAATTTCGGTTTGAATCACGCGCTCATCTATTCCTTCATAGCGACCACACACCAGAATCAGCTTTTGATTCGTGGCCAGTTCGCTAACGCCCGCTTGATCAAGCTTGCGTCCCTGAGGTGACAGATAAATCACCTTTGCGCCTTCACCAGCCGCAGCTTTTGCTGCATGAATGGCGTCCCGTAAAGGTTGCACCATCATTAACATCCCCGGTCCGCCGCCGTAAGGACGATCGTCCACGGTACGGTGCCGGTCATGAGTAAAGTCACGAGGACTCCAGCTCTGGATGTTCAGCAGGCCATTTTTTACTGCCCGGCCAGTTACCCCGTAATCGGTAATTGCGCGGAACATTTCTGGAAACAGGCTAACGATACCTATAAACACAAGCCAATCCCCATAACGCCGACTTTTACCGTTTATCCGGTGGTTTAAAAACCAGGATCCCAATCTACTTCGATAGTACGAGTAGCGAGATCGACTTTCTTGATAACCTGCCCATCGAGGAACGGTACAAGACGTTCCTTGATACCAAACGCATCTTTCAGGTTTGCCTTAATGACAATGACGTCATTCGAACCGGTTTCCATCATATCGACGACTTTACCGAGATCGTAACCTTCAGTGGTCACTACCTGGCAGCCCATAAGGTCTTTCCAGTAGTAGGAACCATCTTCCAGCGCTGGCAACTGCGAGGAATCCACGACAATTTCGCAATTTGTCAGTAGATTCGCCGAATCACGATCGTCAACGCCTTTCAGCTTGATGATCAGATCCTGATTGTGGTGCTTCCAGCTTTCCAGCTGTACTTGCTGCCACTGACCCGCCTTCTGGATAAACCAGGGCTGATAGTCAAAAATGCTTTCGGCGTCTTCAGTGGAAGAAAACACTCTGAGCCAACCACGGATACCGTAAGAAGACCCCATTTTCCCCAAAACGATGGGTTCCACAGGAGCCTGCGCGGCGAGTTGCTTGCTCATCATGACCACCGTGACAGATTAAGCTGCTTTGTTTGCTGCTTTGATCAGCGTAGCTACGCGATCAGAAATAGTCGCGCCCTGGCCAACCCAGTGAGCGATGCGATCCAGATCCAGGCGAGTGCCTTCTTCTTTTTCGCTAGCGATTGGGTTAAAGAAGCCAACGCGCTCGATGAAGCGACCGTTGCGTGCATTACGGCTGTCGGTAACAACAACCTGGTAGAACGGACGCTTTTTAGCGCCGTGACGAGCTAAACGAATAGTAACCATAACATCCTCTTGTGTGAATAAAACACCCAGGCCCCATCGAGGAACGGAGCCCGGGTGTCATATTAAAAGCCCGAAAATTTTACTGATTTCTGGGAAAAAAGCAATCAACATGTGATGAGGCTTTATACCAGGGCGTTACCATTGCAGCCAGTTTGGCGTCGGCGTGCGCGCAGAAAGCGGAACGTACATGCAGTATGTGAGCATTTCGAGCCCACCCCGGCGTCAAAAAGGCAAATTAGGTAGCCCGATATATTTATCTACCAGGGAAGCCTGGCGGCATCATACCCTTCATGCCACGCATCATCTTCGCCATACCGCCTTTCTTCATTTTCTTCATCATGCGCTGCATGTCGTCGAACTGTTTCAGAAGGCGGTTTACGTCCTGTACCTGCATACCGCAGCCGGCAGCAATACGGCGTTTACGGGAACCTTTGATGATTTCCGGCTTAGCGCGTTCTTTCATCGTCATCGAGTTGATGATGGCTTCCATACGCACCAGCACTTTATCGTCCATCTGCGATTTCACGTTGTCTGGGATCTGCCCCATGCCCGGCAGCTTGCCCATCAGGCTTGCCATGCCGCCCATGTTTTTCATCTGGTTGAGCTGCTCAAGGAAATCGTTGAGATCGAAGCCGTCGCCTTTTTTCAGCTTGCTGGCTAATTTCTCTGCCTGCGCGCGGTCAACCTTGCTTTCGATATCTTCGATCAGCGACAGCACGTCACCCATGCCGAGAATACGCGAAGCAATACGATCCGGATGGAACGGCTCCAGCGCTTCGGTTTTCTCGCCGACGCCGAGGAATTTAATTGGCTTGCCGGTGATATGACGAATAGAGAGCGCCGCACCACCACGAGCATCACCATCAACTTTGGTCAGCACGACACCGGTTAACGGCAGCGCTTCGTTGAAGGCTTTTGCGGTATTCGCGGCATCCTGACCGGTCATGGCGTCGACCACAAACAGCGTTTCAACCGGCTTGATAGAAGCGTGGACCTGTTTGATTTCGTCCATCATCGCTTCATCAACGTGCAGGCGACCGGCGGTATCCACCAGCAGCACGTCGTAGAATTTGAGTTTAGCTTCTTTCAGCGCGGCGTTAACGATATCGACCGGCTTCTGGCCGACATCCGACGGGAAGAAGTCCACACCGACCTGCTCGGCCAGCGTTTCCAGCTGTTTTATCGCCGCCGGGCGATAAACGTCCGCGGAGACCACCAGCACTTTCTTCTTGTGCTTCTCACGCAGGAATTTCCCCAGCTTACCGACGCTGGTCGTTTTACCCGCCCCCTGCAGACCAGCCATCAGCACAACGGCTGGCGGCTGTGCAGCCAGATTCAGGGTCTGGTTTTCTTCGCCCATTGCCGCAACCAGTTCGTTACGGACAATCTTGACGAACTCCTGACCCGGCGTCAGGCTTTTGTTAACTTCATGACCAACCGCTTTCTCTTTTACGCGATTGATAAACTCACGCACTACCGGCAGCGCTACGTCAGCCTCCAGCAGCGCCATGCGCACTTCGCGCAGCGTCTCTTTAACGTTGTCTTCAGTAAGGCGTCCACGGCCACTGATATTGCGCAGCGTGCGCGACAAACGATCGGTTAAATTATCAAACATTGTCTCTCGCCTGGGGTGGAAACGGTCGGTCGCGACAGCGACACATCAACAGAAATTTGTCGCAGTATAACATGAAGCCGCCTTTGTTGTTATGCAACGGTTGGAGCAGCGGTCACGTAACGCTATACTGCTTTTCTTTATCACTGGCCAACTGTCGACACCTATATGCCCGTTTTTGCTCTGCTCGCCCTTGTCGCCTACTCAGTCAGCCTTGCGCTGATTATTCCCGCTCTGCTGCAAAAAAACAGCGGCTGGCGGCGTATGGCTATTCTCTCTGCGGTCGTCGCGCTGGTAAGTCATGCTATCGCCCTGGAAGCGCGAATTCTGCCCGGCGGTGAAAGCGGACAAAACCTGAGTCTGTTGAACGTCGGCTCACTGGTTAGCCTGATGATCTGTACGGTAATGACTATCGTCGCTTCCCGCAATCGTGGCTGGCTATTGCTGCCCATTGTCTACGCCTTTGCGCTAATCAACCTGGCCTTCGCCACGTTTATGCCGAACGAGTTCATCACCCATCTCGAAGCTACACCGGGCATGATGATTCACATCGGGCTATCGCTATTCGCTTACGCCACGCTGATTATCGCCGCACTGTATGCGCTGCAACTGGCATGGATCGACTACCAGTTGAAAAACAAAAAACTGGCCTTCAGCAATGAGATGCCGCCGCTAATGAGTATTGAGCGGAAAATGTTTCATATCACCCAAATTGGCGTGGTTCTGCTGACGCTCACCCTGTGCACTGGCCTGTTTTACATGCATAACCTGTTCAGTACCGAGAACATTGATAAAGCCGTTCTCTCTATCGTGGCATGGTTTGTCTATATCGTTCTGTTGTGGGGGCATTACCATGAAGGCTGGCGCGGACGTCGCGTCGTATGGTTTAACGTCGCAGGCGCAGGCATTCTAACGCTGGCCTATTTCGGCAGTCGTATCCTGCAGCAGTTCGTGAGTTAAATCTTTAAGGAACCCTACGTGGAACACATCTCCACCACCACGCTCATTATCACGCTTCTCATCATGGTGGTCATTTCCGCCTATTTTTCCGGTTCTGAAACCGGAATGATGACCCTGAATCGCTATCGTCTACGTCATCGGGCCAAGCAGGGAAATCGTCAGGCAAAACGCGTTGAAAAGCTACTTCGTAAGCCGGACCGCCTGATAAGCCTGGTGCTCATCGGTAATAATCTGGTGAATATTCTGGCCTCCGCGCTCGGCACCATTGTCGGTATGCGCCTGTATGGCGATGCGGGTGTCGCCATTGCCACTGGGGTACTGACGTTTGTCGTGCTGGTTTTTGCCGAAGTACTGCCCAAGACTATTGCTGCGCTGTATCCAGAAAAAGTCGCCTATCCGAGCAGTGTACTGCTGGCTCCACTGCAGATTCTGATGATGCCGTTGGTGTGGCTACTCAACACCATCACGCGGCTACTTATGCGCATGATGGGCATCAAAACGGATATCGTGGTGAGCGGTTCGCTGAGTAAAGATGAACTGCGAACGCTGGTGAATGAATCGCGCTCGCAAATTTCACGCCGTAACCAGGATATGCTGCTGTCAGTGCTGGATCTGGAAAAAGTCAGCGTCGATGACATCATGATCCCGCGTAACGAAATCATCGGCATTGATATTAACGATGACTGGAAGTCAATCGTGCGTCAGCTTTCGCACTCTCCACACGGCCGTATTGTGCTGTACCGCGACTCGCTGGACGACGCCATCAGTATGCTGCGCGTACGTGAAGCCTGGCGATTGATGGCAGAGAAAAAAGAGTTCACCAAAGAGACTATGTTACGTGCCGCCGACGAAATTTATTACGTCCCGGAAGGTACGCCTCTCAGCACCCAGCTCATTAAGTTTCAGCGAAACAAGAAGAAAGTGGGTCTGGTTGTCAATGAATATGGCGATATTCAGGGGCTGGTCACGGTCGAAGATATTCTGGAAGAGATTGTCGGCGACTTCACCACTTCAATGTCACCCACGCTTGCCGAAGAGGTAACGCCGCAGAATGATGGCTCGGTGATCATTGACGGCAGCGCCAACGTTCGTGAAATCAATAAGGCGTTTAACTGGCACCTGCCGGAAGATGACGCACGTACCGTGAATGGTATTATTCTTGAAGCGCTGGAAGAGATCCCGGTTGCCGGCACGCGTGTGCGCATTGGACAGTACGATATCGATATTCTCGACGTGCAGGACAATATGATTAAACAGGTGCAGGTATTGCCGGTCAAACCGCTACGGGAAAGCGTGTCGGACCAGTGAGAGTAATTCAGGCCGGGTAGCGCGTGAGCATTACCCGGCCTGAAGGCTGATTAGCCTTTGGCTTTCGCCACAGAGACCATCGCGGCGCGGATGGTACGTCCGTTCAGGGTATAGCCTTTCTGCATCACCATCAGCACATTACCGGCAGCAACGTCGTCAGACTCTACCATTGCAATTGCCTGGTGCACGTTCGGGTCCATCGGCACATCGATATCCGCAACCACCTGTACACCAAACTTCGCCACGACATCCAGCATTGACTTACGGGTCAGCTCAATACCTTCAACCATCGCCGCCATAGCGTCATTATCTTTATCCGCAACTTCCAGCGCGCGGTCCAGGCTATCCAGCACCGGCAGCAGTTCGTTGACGAATTTTTCCAGCGCAAACTTATGCGCTTTTTCTACGTCCAGTTCGGTACGACGACGCAGGTTTTCCATTTCCGCTTTGATACGCAACACGCTGTCGCGCTCGCGAGTTTCGGCCTCAGCAAGCTGAGCTTCCAGATTCGCAATTTTTTCATCGCGCGGATCCACCTGCTCAGCAGAAGCGTCTGATTCAACCGCCTCAACTTCTTCGTGCTGATCCATGATAATTTCTTCCGGGGCTTGCCCCTCAGGCGTTTTCTGTTCTTTACTACTCATGAATTTCTCCGCGTTTTTTTCGCATTCATCTCGCTAACTTGGCTTATTATGGGGATCAGATTCAGGGATTCAAGGGAAGTACTCACATTGTCACTAATCTTCGTTACAAGGACCTCGAGAAAATGAACAAACATTTCAAGTGTATTGGCATTGTGGGGCATCCACGTCACCCCACTGCACTGACCACACATGAAATGCTCTACCGTTGGCTGTGCACCAAAGGTTATGAGGTTATCGTTGAGCAACAAATCGCTCACGAGCTGCAGCTGAAAAATGTGAAAACCGGTACGCTCGCAGAAATTGGCCAACAGGCAGACCTCGCCGTGGTAGTCGGCGGCGACGGCAATATGCTGGGCGCCGCTCGCACCCTGGCACGTTATGACATCAAGGTTATTGGCATTAACCGCGGCAACCTCGGTTTTTTGACCGACCTTGACCCAGACAATGCCCAGCAACAGTTAGCTGACGTGCTGGAAGGCCACTACATCAGCGAAAAGCGCTTTTTACTCGAAGCTCAGGTGTGTCAACAGGATTGCCAGAAGCGCATTAGCACTGCCATCAATGAAGTTGTGCTGCACCCCGGGAAAGTGGCGCACATGATTGAATTTGAAGTCTATATCGATGAAATTTTTGCCTTCTCCCAACGTTCAGATGGGCTGATTATCTCGACGCCGACCGGCTCTACCGCCTACTCGCTCTCTGCCGGAGGCCCAATTCTGACGCCTTCTCTGGATGCCATTACGCTGGTACCCATGTTTCCGCATACGCTTTCCGCGCGACCGCTGGTGATCAACAGTAGCAGCACCATTCGCCTGCGCTTTTCCCATCGCCGTAACGATCTGGAGATCAGCTGTGACAGCCAAATCGCCCTACCTATACAGGAAGGTGAAGACGTATTGATTCGCCGCTGTGATTATCATCTGAACCTGATACATCCAAAAGATTACAGCTATTTCAACACATTAAGCACTAAGCTTGGTTGGTCAAAAAAATTATTCTAATTTAACGCCAACCTCTTTACTGTATAAAAAACCAGTTTATACTGTATGAAATTACAGTTATGGTTTTTCATACAGGAAAACAGCTATGTTGGCACAACTGACCATCAGCAATTTTGCTATCGTTCGTGAACTTGAGATCGATTTCCAGAACGGAATGACCGTTATCACCGGTGAGACCGGTGCGGGTAAGTCCATTGCCATTGATGCTCTCGGTTTGTGTCTGGGCGGACGCGCAGACGCAGACATGGTGCGTGCAGGCGCCATGCGAGCCGACCTCTGCGCCCGTTTTGCCTTAAAAGATACCCCCGCAGCCCTGCGCTGGCTGGAAGAGAACCAGCTTGAGGAAGGCCGTGAGTGTTTGCTGCGTCGCGTTATCAGCAGCGATGGCCGCTCCCGTGGATTTATTAACGGAACCGCCGTTCCGTTATCGCAGTTGCGCGAGCTGGGCCAGTTACTTATTCAAATCCATGGCCAGCATGCGCATCAGCTCCTGACAAAATCAGAACACCAAAAATCCCTGCTTGATGGTTACGCCAATGAAGCGTCTCTGACCCAGGAAATGGCTGCGCGCTACCAACTATGGCACCAAAGTTGCCGTGACCTGGCGCATCATCAGCAACAAAGCCTGGAACGCGCAGCCCGGGCGGAATTGTTGCAATACCAGTTAAAGGAACTGAACGAATTCAATCCGCAGCCGGGTGAGTTTGAGCAAATTGATGAAGAGTACAAGCGCCTGGCTAACAGTGGGCAATTACTCACCACCAGCCAACAGGCGCTGGCTATCCTGGCAGATGGTGAAGACATCAATCTGCAAAGCCAACTGTACACCGCAAAACACCTGGTCACTGAACTGGCAGGCATGGACGGAAAACTTTCAGGTATTCTGGATATGCTGGAAGAGGCCACCATCCAGCTCAGCGAAGCCAGCGACGAGCTGCGCCACTATTGCGATCGTCTGGATTTAGACCCTAACCGCTTGTTCGAACTCGAACAGCGTATCTCCAGGCAAATCTCGTTGGCGCGTAAGCATCATGTTGCCCCTGAAGTGCTGCCACAGTTCTATCAGTCGTTGCTGGATGAACAACAGCAACTGGACGATCAGGCCGACTCGCTCGAAACCTTAACCCTGGCGGTGAACAATCACCACCAGCAGGCGCTGGAAACGGCAAAAATGCTGCACCAACAGCGTCAGCATTATGCGCAGGAACTGGGACAACTTATTACAGAGAGCATGCATGCTCTCTCGATGCCGCACGGTGTCTTTTGCATTGATGTGAAATTTGAGGAGCATCATCTGAGCGCAGACGGTGCCGATCGCGTGGAGTTTAAAGTAACCACTAACCCAGGTCAGCCGTTACAACCAATTGCGAAAGTCGCTTCCGGCGGGGAACTGTCACGTATTGCGCTGGCTATTCAGGTCATTACAGCACGTAAGATGGAAACGCCTGCGCTAATTTTCGATGAGGTGGATGTTGGTATCAGCGGCCCGACGGCTGCGGTAGTGGGTAAAATGTTGCGACAGTTGGGCGAGTCAACGCAGGTAATGTGTGTTACTCACCTGCCGCAGGTTGCGGGCTGTGGTCATCAACATTTCTATGTCAGCAAAGAAACAGATGGCGCGATGACGGAAACACACATGCAGCCGCTTGATAAACGCGCGCGCCTGCAGGAATTAGCCCGTCTACTTGGCGGTAGCGAAGTGACGCGCAATACCCTCGCAAATGCAAAAGAACTGCTGGCGGCATAAACTTTTTTACCTTGTGAAGGTCTGAGTTCAACATAAAATCGCCGACCGACCCGACAGCAAAAGGTTTTAAAGTGGTGAAAGGTCTATTATCATCGGCATATTACATATGAGCCGCGTACTGCTCGGGCCCGAAAAGGAATCAAATCACTATGCGCTGTAAAACGCTGACTGCTGCTGCAGCAGTACTACTGATGTTGACTGCAGGCTGTTCCACTCTGGAGCGAGTGGTTTACCGCCCTGACATCAACCAGGGAAATTATCTGACACCTACCGATGTCGCTAAAGTGCGCACGGGTATGACGCAACAGCAGGTTGCTTATGCTCTGGGTACACCAATGATGTCCGATCCTTTTGGCACTAATACCTGGTTTTATGTGTTCCGTCAGCAACCTGGACATGAAGGCGTAACCCAGCAAACGCTGACGCTGACCTTTAACAGCAGCGGCGTATTGACCAACATTGATAACAAACCCGCTTTGACCGATAACAAGTAGGTTTGAGAGATCAAAAAAAGGTGCTCAATGAGCACCTTTTTTATTGTCTGTTACTTTTTAGCGGATTTCTCTGCTCGCTGTCTGCGCAGCTCTTTTGGGTCAGCAATCAGTGGCCGGTAAATTTCCACCCGATCGCCGTCATGCAGAACATCAGCAAGCTTTACCGGACGGCTGTAGATACCCACTTTATTTTTACTGAGATCGATATCGGTACGTAATTCCAGCAGCCCGGAAGCGCGGATAGCCTCTTCCACCGTTGCGCCCTGCTGCAGCGTTACGCGCTGTAAATACTGTTTCTCGGGTAGCGCGTACGCCACTTCAACGACAATTTTAGCCGACGCTGACACTGTAAACCTCTTTCGCGCGAACCGTGAAGGCCTGCACCATATTTGAAGCCAGTTCTTTAAAGATACGGCCAAACGCCAGCTCGATTAACTTATTGGTGAACTCAAAATCGAGGTGAAATTCAATACGACACGCTTCATGACTCAGTGGCGTAAACTTCCAGCCGCCAATCAGCTTCTTGAACGGCCCATCGACCAGATGCATCAGAATGCTCTGATTACTGGTCAGTTGATTGCGCGTGGTGAACGTTTTACTGATCCCTGCTTTCGAGACATCCACAGCGGCCGTCATTTGTCCCGGAGTCGACTCCAGTACGCGGCTACCGGTGCAACCCGGCAAAAACTGAGGATAGGACTTAACGTCATTCACTAGCTGATACATCTGTTCCGCACTGTAGGGTACTAAAGCGGTCCGGCTAATCTGAGGCATAACAATTCCCATCAATATCAATCACACAAATAATACCATTTATCACCCGCTAAAAAAAACGCTATAGCCTAACTCGTGCTAAGATAGCGCCTTGCGCCCCGCTGGATGAAATGGGGTGTTTTTCGATTCCAGATTACCTATACTGAGCGGCATTATGACGAAGAAAAAAGCACACAAACCTGGCTCAGCCACAATCGCGCTAAACAAGCGCGCACGACACGAATACTTTATTGAAGAAGAGTTCGAAGCAGGACTCGCCCTGCAAGGTTGGGAAGTCAAATCCCTGCGCGCGGGTAAAGCCAACATCGGCGACAGCTATGTCATACTCAAAGACGGCGAAGCGTTCCTGTTTGGCGCCAACTTCACGCCAATGGCGGTGGCCTCAACACACGTGGTATGCGACCCCACTCGAACCCGTAAACTGTTGTTAAACCAGCGTGAACTCGACTCCCTGTATGGTCGTATGAATCGTGATGGTTATACCGTCGTTGCGCTTTCGTTATACTGGAAGAATGCCTGGTGCAAAGTGAAAATTGGCGTTGCGAAAGGTAAGAAACAGCACGACAAGCGCTCTGATGTGAAAGAACGCGAATGGCAGTTAGATAAAGCGCGTATCATGAAAAATGCTGGCCGCTAAATGCTACTCCCCTGTGACCAGTCTCTCCTCCTGAGACTGGTTCTTATTTTTTAGTTATCGAAACCCACACAATACATTCACCGAGTTTATAGTTTATTTATGCTGAATCGTTCAGATATGAAATAAACCTCCTGTCATTACCGTTGCGGTCCATAGTCCAATAATATAAAAGTTCAAGACCATAGTATTCATATTTCCATTTATTTAATAACACTATTATTACTGTTGTTTATTATATTGATGTTCATTTCAATAAAAACAAACCTATTTAAATACAATTATTTACCATAAAAACAACCGTTAAAAGCAAACTGAAAAGTATCCTTTTCAAATGACTAATTACTTTTTTAATATGGATAAGTTGCAGAATACTTTCTTTCTGACTATATCATCTAATACGAAAGAACTATTCAGCCGAAAGGGCCCAGACGTATTTAATCAATAAACTAACATCTATGTGACCTAATCAATGAAATTACATGTGTAAATTCATCTTTATGATGAACGGAGCCCCTGTCTGCTCATTTTCCCAGCGCGCTGTTGCGGATTAATACTCCCGGCATGCCATCAGGAGTGAACATATGCGTCTACTCGCCGTTGTATCAAAATTAACTGGCGTTTCCACAAATGTTGAAGCCTCTGAAGTTACGCTCAGTTCACCTTCTATCGTGAAACTGTCTGTGTCGCGTGAGGAGGTGAGTCAACTCACGCGCGTTAATCAGGATCTGGTTGTCACACTCCGCTCAGGTGAAACCATCACCATTAAAAATTTCTACCTCGGAAAAGGCGAAGCGCAAAACCAACTTGTTCTGGAGGACAGTAATGGCGCACTGTGGTGGGTTCAGGATACTGACGGAGCATTCCATTTCCAGCATCTGGACGATCTCACACCGCTGATGACGGCCGAAGGCAGTCATGAAGGCGGCGCCGTCTGGCCGTGGGTTCTTGGCGGGATCGCTGTCGCTGGCGGGATTGGCCTCGCTGCGGGTGGTGGTGGCGGCGGCGGCGGGAGCGATAATAACGCTGGAAACGGTAATGCCGGGAACGGCAATGGTAGCGGCGGCAATGGCAACGGCGGCAACGGTAACGGTAACGGTAACGGTAACGGTAATGGCGACGGTGACGGTGACGGTGATGGCGACGGTGATGGAGGCACACCGCCAACGACAACCCCTAACAGGCCAGACGTCCCCGTTATCACCAGCATAATCGATAACCAGGAGCTGATTACTGGCCCTGTCAATCAGCAGGAATCCACCAACGATAATACGCCGACACTCCAGGGCACCGGCCCCGCGAATGCCACATTACATATTTTTGATAACGGCGTCGAAATAGGCCAGGTGACAATCGATGCCAACGGCAACTGGTCGTTTACGCCATCCTCTCCTCTGGCAGACGGCACGCACCAGTTTACCGTCAGCGCTTCAGACGGTACGGGCAGCAGTGGCATGTCGGACAGTTGGGAAATTATTGTCGATTCGCTTGCCCCCGACGCCCCCGTGGTCACTCAGGAAACCGACAATGTCGGTTCCATTACCGGCTTTATCGCCAATAACGGCGTAACCGACGATGCCACGCCGACGCTCACTGGCACAGGCGAAGTAGGTAGTACCATCAACATCTATGACAATGGCATCCTGATTGGTATGCAAACTGTAGATAGCAATGGTAACTGGACATTTACACCGGACATTCCGCTCAGCGATGGTGTTCACAATCTGACGCTGACGCAAACTGACGCCGCAGGTAACGTGAGCGCGGAAACGCGCGTGCCGACATTCACCGTTGATACCACCCCGCCTGCAGCCGCAGTCATTTCCTCCGTTAATCCGGAAGGTACAACGGTAACCGGTAGCGCTGAGGCGGGAAGCCTGGTCATTATCATCGGCAGTAATAATCAGGTTTTGGGTTCAACAACGGTCGATCAAACCGGCAATTTCTCCATCGCGATTTCGCCCTCACAGACGCACGGTGAAACGCTGATCGCGAAAATTCAGGACCATGCAGGCAACATCGGGCCAGATACCTCTTTCAATGCCACCAACTCTGGCTACCCGGGCGTGCCTGTTATCGTCAGCATAATGGATGATTTTGCCCCATCAACCGGACCATTGAGCAATAATCAGGCCACCAACGATAATACCCCCACGCTCTCTGGCACTGCCGACGCCAACAGCACGGTTAACATTTATAACAATGGGGTGTTTGTCATAAGCGTGCTAGCTGATGCCAGCGGCAACTGGACCTGGACCTCCAACACCAATTTGCAGGACGGCTTATACGCCTTCACCGCCACCGCGACAAACCAGTCAGGTACAGGAGGCATGTCACCAGCGTTCAATATCAGCATCGACACCCAGCCACCGTCGCCACCTGATGATCTCAACGTATCTGCGGATGGGACTGTCGTCACCGGAACGACCGATCCAGGTAATACCGTGGTTATCACCGGCAGTGGCGGAACTCAGATCGGCAGCGGCGTCGCCGGAACGGACGGCTCATTTACCATCACCATTAACCCACCACAGACCAATGGCGAAACCATTGAAGCCATCGCAACCGATCCGGCAGGAAACCCAAGCCTGCCAGAAACGGCGCTTGCACCAGACATTACCGCGCCACAGCCCCCAACAAACCTGCTAGTTAATGGCACTGGCGACCAGGTCACCGGCAAAGCCGAACCCAACAGTACGGTCAATATTCTGGATCCAGATGGCAATATCATTGGTACGGCAACTGCCGATACGGATGGGGATTTCACCGCAACGCTGGTTCCGCCGCAAACCAACGGCGAGACCCTTACGGCAAATGCGACCGACACCGCAGGCAACAAGGGCGACAACGCCTCTGTCACCGCACCGGACACCACGGCACCTGATGCGCCAACCGGCGTCACCGTCGCCGGAGACGGCGGTTCTGTAAGCGGACATGCTGAAGCGGGAAGCACCGTCACCGTTAAAGACAGCAACGGTAACCCGATTGGCATAGGCCAGGCTGACAGCGGCGGCAATTTCACCGTGTCTATAGCGCCGTCGCAAAAGAACGGCGAAACGGTAAAAGTCACCGCAACGGACAGCAGCAATAACGAGAGTCAGCCTACCTCCGCGTTGGCTCCGGATATCACTGCACCAAACCAGCCAGTTATTATTGCCGTTACTGATGATGTTGACGATTTCACTGGCCCCATCAATAACAATGGGTTAACCAACGACGATAAACCGAAAATTGAAGGCATCGCCGAAGCAGGTTCGCGGGTCAAAATTTATGATAATGGCACCCTGCTTGCGACCGTTAACGCTGATAACAACGGTAAATGGAACTATACGCCCACCGCAGCACTAAGCCAGGGCGCGCACGTATTTACGGTGACGGCAACAGACGCTGCCAACAACACCAGCAGCGCCGCCAGTTGGAAAATTATTGTCGATAGCATCGCCCCAACCGTTCCAGTAATAACGTTGGTTAACGATGATGTTGGCAGCATTACGGGCAACGTTGCAAATAACGGTTGGGTCACCAACGATAACACGCCAACCCTCTCGGGTACCGGTGAACCAGGTTCACTGGTGAGCCTGTACGATGGCAGTCTGTTGATGACGGTTATTCTTGTCGACAGTTCAGGCACCTGGAGCTATACCGTTCCGGGAAATCAGGTGCTCAGCGATCGCACTCATCAGTTTACGGTATCGGCAACCGATGCCGCCGGTAATGTCATCACCTCACCCACAGTGGTCAGCGTTACCGTAGATACTCAACCGCCAGGCGATCCTGTCATTTTGGCTGCCACCGACGACGTTGGGAATGCGCCGATCGATCTGTCTTCCGGAAGCCGTTCAAACGATACCTTACCAGAGCTGAAAGGAACCGGAATAGCCGGTTCTACAATCACCCTCTATGAGGGTTCCACGCCAATTGGCAGCACAACGGTTTTACCCACCGGCACCTGGAGTATTCAACTCAGCCAACCGCTCAGTGAAGGCGCACACAATTTATCCGCTATCGCCACGGACGCTGCAGGCAACGCCAGCAATGCCGGGAACTTTACGCTGACGATTGATACCACCCCACCAGTTGCCCCGGTTATCAGCTCTGCAGAAGGTCTGATTGGGACAAATCTACAAACGCTGAGTAACGGCAGCAGTACCAAGAGCTCGAATCCCGAACTCTCCGGAACCGGCGAGCCCGGCGCGAAGATTACGATTTATGATAATGGCGGTTCTATTGGCACCGTCACCGTACAGCCAGACGGCACCTGGACATTTACCCCAACCTCACTCGCCGACGGGCCGCATAAATTTACCGCCACGGCGACTGACGTCGCGGGCAACACGGGGATCCCGTCGGCAAGCTTTACTCTGACAGTAGACAATACGCCTCCCGCACAACCAGCCGCGCCAATCATTACCGACGATGTGGCTCCGGTAACGGGTGTGGTCACTAATGGCAACACCAATGACACCACGCCAACCTTTAGCGGCACGGGGAACGTCGGGGATCTGATTACCCTCTATCTTGCTGGTACTCCCCCATTGCAGGGAACAGCAACAGTAGGTGCAGACGGTACCTGGAGCTTCACTCCGTCAGCACCGATTGTTCCTGGTAGTTATCAGGTAACTCTCACCGCAACCGATCCAGCAGGCAACGTCAGCCTGCCATCTAACGCCATAACACTGAACATCGACACGACGCCGTCTGCACCTCCGGTGATTAGCGCCGCCAACGATAATGTCGGTGACGCCACGGGCGACCTTGCGCCAGATGCCGTGACTGATGACACCACGCCAACCATTCGCGGTACTGGCACAGACGGGGATACCATCACCCTGTATAACGGGGGGACGGTGATCGGTACTACAACGGTGGCTGGCGGAACCTGGAGTATTACGCCAGGGACTGCGCTGGCGAATGGAAGCTACACGTTAAGCGCCACCGCAACCGATCCGGCAGGCAACATCAGCGACAATTCAAACAGCATTTCGTTTACGGTTAACAACACGAAGCTGACGTTGCCGCAGGTAACGGATATTCAGGATAACGTTGGAATCTTTACCGGTTCGCTAACCAGTGGCAGCGTCACGGACGATACCACCCCGACCATTAGCGGGACCGGCACACCGGGCAGTACAGTGTTAATTTTCGATGGCAATAATCCCGTCGCAATTGCTACGGCTACGGTTGCTGCTAACGGCACCTGGAGTGTGGATGTTCCCCTCACGCCTAACGTCTCTCACACACTGACGTTCGGCGCCGTGGATGCCGCAGGTAACTCACTGGCTGCAGATAACCCGCTGACGGTGATTGTCGATACCCTGCCGCCTGCAACGCCTACGGTTACCAGCGTAGATCCTAACGGGACGCTGGTAAGCGGTACGGCCGATGCCGGCAGCACCGTGATTATTCGCAGCGGTAACACCATTCTCGGCCAGGGGGTGGCAGACGGTTCTGGTAACTTTGCTGTCACCATTTCGCCAGCGCAAACAACCGGTCAGGCGCTCAACGCCATCGCTCAGGATACCGCCGGAAATCAAAGCGACCCTACATCGTTTAACGCCGCTACCTCCAGCGTTCCGCATCCACCGACTCTTGAGATCGTTGATGACATCGCGCCCATCATGGGGGTGATTGGCAACGGTAAAACCACCAACGACACCTTACCGCTGCTGCAAGGGACCGCCACTGCAGGGGCATCGGTGACTATCTATCAAAATGGCGCATCCATCGCCACGGTAACCGCCGATGCCGTGTCTGGCGCATGGAGTTATCAGCTACCCACTGCGCTGACTAACGGCATTACCTATAACTTCACGGTTTCACAAACGGTAGACGGTACCCCAAGTGGTCTGTCGCCCAACTACGCAATCACCATCGACACCACGCCCCCGCAGGTGCCAACTATCACCAGCATTATTGACGATATTGCCCCCGGCACCGGATCGTTGGATAAAGGGCAAATTACCAACGATTCACGCCCAACGTTTAACGGAACCGGCGAAGCGGGGGCAACCATCACCCTTTACGATAATGGCATCGCTTATGCCACTACCACAGTAAACAGCAACGGATTCTGGAGTTTTACCCCGACCGCTCCGCTGGGAGAAGGCGACCATATCTTTACCGCTCGCGCAACAGATGCCGCAGGCAACCAGGGAGATCCATCCGGTGATTTCCAGATCATTGTCGATACCCTGGTGCCGAATGCCCCCTCTATTGTGACAGTCACGGACAACGTTGGTGCGATTCAGACCCTGACCTCCGGGCAGTTGACCAACGATAATACTCCAACGCTTGCTGGCGTTACCGAGGCGGATTCGCTTGTTACCATCCGCGATAACGGGGCGGTCATCGGCACAACCATCAGCGATGAAAACGGCAACTGGAGCTTTACGCCTGCGCCTGCCCTCGGTGAAGGCAGCCACTCGCTGACTGCCACCGTCACAGATGCCGCGGGCAATATCAGCCCGGCAACGCCACCGTTTGTGGTTGTCGTCGACACGCTGCCGCCAGCGGCACCGACCATTACCTCCGTAATTGACGATCAGCCTGGCAATACAGCGCTGACCAACGGACAGTTGACGAACGATGCGCAGCCTACGCTGAACGGCAAAGGCGAGATAGGCGCCATCATCACGATCCGTGATAACGGCGTCGCCATCGGTACAGCGCAGGTGGACGAGTCAGGCAACTGGCGCTTCACACCGGATGCACCGCTGGGACAGGGACAACATATATTCACCACCGTTGCCACCGATCAGGCAGGTAACTCCGGTGGGGTATCATCATCGTTTACTATTGAGCTGGACTCAGTTGCCCCGTCAATCCCGGTCATCAGCACAGTTCAGGACAGCACCGCACCGACAACAGGCCCGATAACCAACGGGCAGACCACGAATGAATCCCGTCCGGCCCTGAGCGGCACCGGTGAAATTGGCGCGACCATTACCGTCCTGAGCGATGGTCAGCCCATCGGCACCACCACCGTTGGGGCTAACGGCACCTGGAGCTTAACCCCAACGGATGCACTCAGTAACGGCCCGCATACGCTGACCGTCACCGCCACCGACAGCGCCGGTAATACCAGCCAGCCATCCAATAGCTTCACGCTTATCGTGGATACCGTGTTGCCTGGTACGCCAGCGATTACTCAGGTTGCAGATGATGTCGGCCCGCTGATCGGTAATCTGAACAACGGTCAGGCCACGAACGATCCACTCCCGACGCTTAGCGGCACGGCTGAAGCCAATTCCACGGTAAGAGTTTACGATAACGGATCGTTTATCGGCTTTACCTCAGCGGATGGCACGGGCGCCTGGAGCTTCACGCCAGGAACCGAGCTTGGCAACGGTAACCACGCGCTGACGGTGACAGCCACCGACGCTGCCGGAAACGTCAGCCTCACGTCCGCTGGATTTAACATCGTTGTTGATACCGTCGCCCCGCTTGCGCCAACGATTATCCAGGCTTTTGATGACGTGCTACCGGGAACCGGAACGCTGTCGAGCGGGGCCTTTACCAACGACACCCGTCCCGTACTCAACGGCTCGGCGGAAGCCGGTGCCCGAGTAGCCATCTACGATAATGGCACGCTGCTGGCAACGGTAACTGCGGCGATAGACGGCACCTGGGAATATCTGCCTGCCGCGCTGGGTAACGCTCAGCATGTGTTTACCGCTATCGCCACCGATGCCGCCGGAAACGTAAGTCCCACCTCCGGCGGGTTTATTATTAATGTCGACACCATTGCGCCATCCGCCCCGCTGCTGGTCTCAGTGGTGGATGATATCGCAGGCGGCGTGTTCAATGCGGCGCTCAACAACGGACAACTGACCAACGATGCGCGCCCGACGCTGAACGGTACCGCCGAGGCAGGCAGCACCGTCAGCATCTATGATGGAAGCACCCTGCTGGGTACGGCGCTGGTGCAAAGTAATAACAGTTGGTCGTTTACCCCAACTACGCCGCTGACGAATGGATCGCACACCTTCACCGTCACCGCGACAGATGCGGCTGGCAACACCAGCAGTGCGACGGCAGGCTTTAGCGTGGTGGTCGACACCACAGCGCCGACGCAGCCTTCAATCAGCAGCATTATTGACGACGTCGGGCCAAACACCGGGGCGATTGGCGCTAATCAGCCAACCAACGACGCACGCCCAACGTTAAGCGGCACCACAGAAGCCAACGCGCGGGTCGATATTTACGATAACGGCAGCTTTGTCATCAGCGTGACGGCGGACGGCAGCGGTAACTGGAGTTACACCCCAACCACCGCGCTGACACAAGGTACCCACTCCTTTACCATCACCGCAACGGACAGTGCGGGTAATACCAGTGGCATATCGTCTGCGGCAGCGATCGTGGTCGATACCGTCGCCCCGGGCATTCCTACAGGGCTGGCGGTAAACGCCAACGGTACCACGCTCACCGGCGTTGCCGAGCCAAACAGCACGGTCATTATTACCTCCAGCGGTGGAACGGTGCTCGGCACGGCAACCGCCAACGCCTCCGGTAATTTCACCTTCACGCTGAACCCACCGCAAATCAGTGGGCAAACGCTGCAGGTCAGCGCCCAGGATACCGCAGGCAACATCGGCACGGCGGGTAACGTTCTGGCACCGTTTACCGGCGTACCGCCTGCGCCGGTTATTGCCAGCGTACTTGATGACGTCGGTACGATCACGGGGCCCGTCGCGGCGGGCAAAACCACCAATGATACGCTGCCAACGCTCAGCGGAACGGCGCAGGCTAACGCCATCGTCAGCCTGTACAACAACGGCGTGCTAATGGGCACCACGACCGCAGACGGTAACGGGATCTGGAGCTTTACCCCATCCGGGGCGCTCAGCGAAGGTAACCACGCGTTTACCGCCACTGCAACAAACGCCAACGGCGCAAGCGGGTTGTCCAGCTCGTTCAGCGTGATTGTGGACACCACGCCACCGACCGCGCCAACGATACTGATCAGCGCCGATGGCGGCACCGTCAGCGGCGTCGCCGAAGCGGGAAGCACGGTCACTATCTCCCTGCCCGGCGGCACCAGCGTGACGGCAATCGCCAACAGCAGCGGTGTCTACAGCGTCAACCTGCCGGTTCGCCAAATTGAAGGTCAGTCTCTGTCCGCCACAGCGACCGATGCAGCGGGCAATACCTCATCGCCGACAAGCGCTATCGCACCGGTATTACCGCTGCTGGCTGAAGACAATGTCACCAGTCTGCCGCTGCAAACCGATGTCATCGTCAGCACCGAGCATCAAAGCGATTATGGTTTCCTGCTGGTTAATGCCTTGGGGAATGTCGCCAACGTGCTGGGGAACGATACGGCAAGCGTTAATTTCAGCATCGCTTCTGGCGGCAGCGGGTCCATTACGATCAACGCCGCCGCGACCGGCGTGGTGCTGTCGCTGTTAAACACGCTTGAAGTCGTTATCCAGCGCTTTGACACCGGGCTGAATGCCTGGGTAACGGTGGTGGATACCGGGAAACCAGACTTCGCCAGCCTGCTCACCCTGGGCGCCTCGGGCGTAACGCTCAATTACAGCGGGCTGACTGGCGGTGATTACCGCGTGGTCAGCTACAACACTAACCTGCTGGCGACCGGGGCATACACCAGCCTTGATGTCTCAGTGGTAAAAGCCAGCGCAGGGACCATCATCGGCGGTACCACGGAATCCGGGAATATCATCACCGATACCGATCCCGCCAACGGGCAGGATAACGCGCCTTCCGGCACGCTGGTCACCGCCATCACCGACGGTAACGGCAACGTTGTGAATATCCCGGCGGGCGGCATTGATGTGCAAGGGAAATACGGTATTCTGCATATCAATCAGAACGGTAGCTACACCTATACCCTGACCAATACGTCAATCTCAGTGTATGGTCGTTCTGAAAGTTTCACCTACACGCTGACGCATGGCAGCGATCACTCCTCGGCAAAACTGGTGGTAACGCTCGGTCAGGCCCCAACCACCAGCACGGTAACCGCGGCAGACGATGCAGCAGTGCTGACTTACGGAACGCAAGTCATCGCGGTTGACCACTTGCCTTCACAACAAACCGGCTTCACGCTCGCCAGCGTCGGACTCGGCAATGTGCTGGACGTCAGTCTGGTCAACGGTCTGACTAACCCGATTAAGTTCAACGTTGACGATGGCGCAACCCGCACGCTGACCGTACAGGCGAATGTTCTCGGCGTGACGCTTGGCGGCTTCGATCTCTATGTTTATCGCTTCAACGAGTCAATTCAGCAGTATGAGCAGTACCGGGTACAGCCAAACTGGGTCACTGCCCTACTGGGCGGAAGTTCGTCAGCGTATACCATTACGCTACCGGGTGGCGATTATCTGTTCCTGCTTAACGCTTCCGGCGGCCTGACGCTGCTGACCAGCTATACCCTGAATATTCAGGCCGATCACACCTACGCCGTCGACAGCCTGAGTGCGACAACCAATGGCAATCTGCTGGTCAACGACTCGGCTCCGGCCAATACCGTTATCACCGAAGTAAACGGTATCGTCGTTAACGGGACGGGCACTACCACTATTAATGGGCAGTACGGCACGCTGACTATCGATGCGAAGGGGAACTACACCTACACGCTAAGAAGCGGACTGGGTGCAGACGGTATCAACACCCCGGACAGCTTCGTGTATAAAGTCAGAGCACCAAACGGCGATACCGGCAGCGCCTCGCTGAATATCAAACCAACGCCGCAGCCGCTGGACGCCGTAAATGACGTCAGCAGCACGATGGCGGTCACCACGCAGGCGGACACCTCCAGATTGTTTGCTGACAACAGCGTCGGGAACGCCAGTTGGAACGCCCAACTCCTTTCTCCCACCTCACAAAATGGCACTGGCGTCATTGAGGTCGCGACGGGAACGGCGGTGCAAAACGCCATACTGCATTTTAACGTTGCTTCAGGTCTGACGCTGGGCGGACTGACCGTCACCTGGGCGCTGTATGACAGCAACAACGTTAAGGTTGCCAGTAACTCATTCAACGGTGGATTGCTCATTGGCGGCAATATCGATATTGCCCTGGGGATCATGTTGCACCCCGGTAACTATCGACTCGACTACACCGGCAGCGTCGGGGCTTTAGGGCTGGGGAATATCACCATCACCCCTAGCGTGAAAGGCACGATAATCGACCTGCAGAACGTCGAAACGTCCGCGGCAAACAGCGTCGCCGGCAACATTTATGACGGGGACCATATTGCCAGCGTGCATACCTTGCTGACGGTGAACGGCACGGGTGGTAGCACCGCCACGCTGGATCCGCTGAGCAGCACGACCAGCGCCATCATTAACGGACTGTACGGCAAACTGACCATTGGCATTGATGGTCATTACACCTACGCCCTCAACAGCGATGTCTCACTTTCCACCATCCTCACCAAAGAGACATTTACTTACACCCTAAACGATCAGAATGGGCATACCGATACCGCTACGTTGACCATCAACATGAATCCGCAGGTTGTAAGCACCGTAGATGCCGATCGTTTTACCGGCAGTATCTACGGCGATACGCTGATTTATCACCTGCTCAACGCCAACGACGCTACCGGTGGTAACGTTGGCAATGTTGGCGTTGGACCTACCGATACCTGGACCAACTTCTCGCTGGCCCAGGGCGACAAAATCGATATCGGCGACCTGCTGGTGGGCTGGAACGGGCAGAACGCTACGCTCGGCAACTACCTCACCGTGACCACCAGCGGTAACAACACGGTGATTGCCATCGACCGCGACGGTACCGGCAACACTTATCACTCAACCAATCTCATAACGCTGGAGAACGTCCACACCACGCTCGATGAGCTGGTGCAACAAAATCACATTGTGCCCTGAAGCTAACGCATAACGTTAAAGCGCCATAACTACAGCCCCGGATGCCATGACGTCCGGGGCAATAACAGTCGTCGCTGCCGTATTTTGTAAGGGATAAACTATGAGAAATGTCGCGCCTGTTGCCTTACTGCTGGCATTAACGCTCTGTACCCTGCGGGTGAATGCCGAAGATGAACCGCAAATTATTACGCCGGAAGGCCTGGCCACCAGCCAGATGCTGCCCTCGCTGGACGGCGCGGTTGCCGATCTGCCGCTGAGCGCTGCCGCCCCCGGCAGCCTGACGCTCAACGACGCAGTGAGTCGCGCCGTGAGCTGGCATCCTTCTATTCATGAATCCATCGGCAAACTGCTCTCACAAAATGAGCAGATCGACGTGGCGAAATCAAAATATTACCCTCAGGTTTCTGCCGGGATGAACAACGGTTACAGCAATACTTATACCGATCACGGCTTTAGCCCGGCCCTGGTTATTTCAGTGTCGCAAATGCTGTACGACTTCGGCAAAGTGGCAAGCCAGGTCCGCGCTGAAACCGCCGGATCCGCACAACAGCAGGCGAATGTGTTACTCAGTATTGATACCATCGCCCACGCAACCGCCAACGCGATAGTCCAGGTGCAGACGTGGCAGAAATGGTGGACGCCGCCGAAGAGCAGCTCAGCGCCTTGAACGGTATTGGTCGGCTGACCCGTCAACGCAATGATGAAGGGGCAACCTCGCTATCCGACGTGGTGCAAACCGATGCGCGTATCGAGTCTGCACGTTCTCAGTTGGCGCAGTATCAGGCCAATCTCGACAGCAGCAAGGCAACGCTGATGAGCTTCCTCGGCTGGAACTCGCTTAACGGCATCAGCAACGAATTTCCGGTCAAACTGGACAGCAGTTGTGATGTGGTCAAACCGGACGATAAGCTGGTTCCTGCGGTGCTGGCGGCATGGGCGCAGGCGAATGTGGCCCAGGCAAATCTCGATTACGCCAACGCGCAGATGACGCCCACTATCTCCCTGGAGCCGTCGGTTCAGCACTATCTCAACGACAAATACCCCAGCCATGAGGTGCTCGACAAAACCCAGTACTCCACGTGGGTAAAAGTCGAGATGCCGCTGTATCAGGGGGGCGGACTCACCGCCAGACGCAACGCCGCCAGTCACGCGGTAGAGTCTGCACAGTACTCCATCCAGCGTACCCGACTTGAAGTACGGCAGAAATTACTGGAATCCCGCAGCCAGGCGATGAGCCTCGCCACTGCCCTGCAGATCCTGCGTCGCCAGCAACGGCTGAGTGAACAAACGCGCGAGCTTTATCAACAGCAGTATCTGGACCTCGGGTCACGCCCACTGCTCGACGTGCTTAACGCCGAGCAGGAGGTATATCAGGCCCGTTTTGCTGAACTCCAGACTCAAAACCAGCTGCGCCAGCTCCAGTTGAACTGCCTCTATAACACCGGCTCGCTTCGCCAGGCGTTCGCCTTAAATAACCGCAGTATTCAATCGGTGGAGATAAAGCTATGAGCGACGTCGATACACATGCGGAAGATGCGATTGGCGAACACGCCCTGAGCCAGTGGGCGCAGGCAATGACGCATATTGCCAGCCACTATCGCGTTGCCTGTTCGCCCGGTGCAATCCAGGCCAACGCCCCGTGGTTTGCGGGAAAAAGCCGAGCTATGGCCCTGTCGCAGCTGGCGCGTCAGGCGGGGCTGTCATTTCATGCGCTGGATACCGCCACGCAGGCGTTCGGCCAGTGGCGTCTGCCGGTGGTGGCGGAACTGCGCGACGGCCAACTGATGGTGATAGAACATTTCAACGGTGAAGATGCGTTGGATGTTTTTATCATCGCCGAAGAGGGCCAGCGTAACCGACTCACAGTTGCAGAACTTCTGCCGGAGATCGTGAGCATTACCGCGCTGCGCCCGCTGTCGGCGCTGAAGGACAGTCGGGTAGACCGCTATATTTCGCGCTTCAAGCCCGACTGGATGCGCGAACTGGTGTTACAGGACATCCGCCCTTACCTGCCGGTCATGATTGCCGCCTTTCTGATTAACGTCCTGTCGCTCGCCGGGATTATCTTTTCGATGCAGGTCTATGATCGGGTGATCCCCGCCCAGTCTTATCCAACGCTGTATGTTCTCTCCACCGGCGTTCTGGTGGCGGTGCTGTTTGGCTTTTTGCTGCGCGAAGCGCGTACCCACATAATGGACCTGCTCGGCAAACGCGCTGATATGCGCATTTCCGATCGCGTGTTCAGCCACGCATTGCGACTGCGCAACAGTGCCGTCCCCCGCTCGACGGGGAGCTTTATTTCTCAACTGCGCGAGCTGGAACAGGTTCGCGAGATGATCACCTCCTCGACCCTGTCGACGATTGTCGATCTACCGTTTTTCTTTTTGTTTATCGTGGTGCTGGCCTTTATCGCCCCGCCGCTGGCGTGGATAGCCCCCGTCGCGGCCCTGCTGATGATCCTGCCTGGTTTGCTGTTACAGAAGAAACTGGCGGTACTCGCCAACCAGGCAGCACATGAATCCACCCTGCGCAACGCGGTGCTGGTCGAGAGCGTTCAGGGGCTGGAAGATATCAAGCTGATGCAGGCGGAAAACCGCTTTTTACAACAGTGGAACAGCTACATCCGTATTACCGGAGAGTCCGGACTGCGCACGCGCAAGCTGACTCAGGGGCTGATTGGCTGGGGCATGTCGGTACAAAGCCTGGTCTACGCCGCCATCATTATGTTCGGCGCGCCGATGGTCATTGAAGGCACAATGACCACCGGGGCGGTGGTGGCCGCGTCGATGCTCGGTTCCAGAATGATTGCCCCGATGGCGAACCTGTGCGGCGTGCTGGCCCGCTGGCAGCAGGTCAAGGCGGCGAAGATGGGGTTAGACAGCATCATGCAGCTTCCCACCGAAACGCAGTACGATGAAGACCGGGTGCATCAGGAGATTTTTCACGGCCATTATCTGTTTGAAAACGCGCACTTTCGCTACCACAGCGACGATCAACGCGTTCCGCTGCGCATCTCACGTCTGGAGGTCATGCCCGGCGAACGGGTGGCGATCCTCGGGCGTAACGGCGCCGGGAAATCAACACTGCTGCAGGCCATGGCGGGCGGCGTGGAGATTATCCAGGGCGATGTCCGACTCGATAACCTGAGTCTGGCGCAGATCGATATGGCCGATTTACGCCGCAATATCGGTTTTCTCAGTCAGAATGCGCGGCTGTTTTTTGGCACCCTGCGCGAGAACCTGACCCTCGGCGCACCGCATGCCAGCGACGGGCAGATCTTCGAAGCGCTGGAGGTCAGCGGCGCGGCGGCTTTTGTTAAACAACTCGCCAAAGGGCTGGCGCACCCCATTATGGAGGGCGGCAACGGTCTGTCCGGTGGACAACGGCAGTCGATCCTGCTGGCAAGAATGCTGCTGCGATCGCCCAATATCGTGCTGCTCGACGAACCCAGCGCCTCGCTGGATGAACATACCGAACGAGAGTTTATTCAGCGCCTGAACCAGTGGCTGGGCAACCGAACATTGATTGTCGCCACCCATCGCGTACCGGTTCTGGAGCTGGTCGAGCGCGTAGTGGTGTTAAAAGAAGGTCAACTGGTCATGGATGCCCCGAAAGCGCAGGCGCTGAATGCGAGCCGGGCACCAGCCCCTACTCACGGTCGGGAGTGGAAAAATGAAAACCAATCCGCATGACGCTGCTATGGACGACCTCGATATCCGCCGCGAGCACCGTTTTTCTGGGTCCAGCCGCATTATTCTGCTCAGCACGCTGCTGTTTGCCGTCCTGGGTTTCTGGGCGTATTTCGGCAAGCTGGATGAAGTCTCGACCGGCAGCGGGAAGGTAATCCCCAGCTCGCGCGAGCAGGTTTTGCAGTCGCTGGATGGCGGTATTCTCGCCGAGCTCACGGTACGCGAAGGAGATAAAGTACAGGCTAATCAGATTGTCGCGCGCCTCGACCCCACTCGCTCTGAGTCCAACGTTGGGGAGAGCGCCGCCCGCTATCGCGCCTCACTGGCTTCCAGCGCAAGGCTCAATGCCGAAGTTAACGATCTGCCGCTCGTGTTTCCCGCTTCACTACGCGCCTGGCCGGATCTCATCGCCTCCGAAACACGCTTGTATAAAAGTCGCCGCGCGCAGCTCGCTGATTCTATGGCAGAACTGCAGGATGCGCTGGTCTCGGTAAATAAAGAGCTGGCCATAACCCAACGGCTGGAAAAAAGTGGTGCCGCCAGCCACGTTGAAGTGCTGCGCCTGCAACGACAAAAAAGCGATTTAGGATTAAAAATCACCGATCTGCGCTCACAATACTTCGTGCAGGCGCGGGAAGCGCTGTCAAAAGCCAATGCCGAAGTGGATATGCTGGCGGCTATTTTGAAAGGACGCGAGGATTCCGTCACCCGCCTGACCGTGCGTGCGCCGATGCGCGGTATTGTGAAAAACATCCAGGTCACTACCATTGGCGGCGTTATCCCGCCCAATGGCGAGATGATGGAGATTGTACCGCTGGACGATCATCTGCTGATTGAAACCCGCCTGTCTCCGCGCGATATCGCGTTCATCCACCCCGGCCAACGGGCGCTGGTGAAAATAACCGCTTATGACTACGCGATTTACGGCGGTCTGGAAGGCGTAGTCGAAACTATTTCCCCGGACACTATTCAAGACAAAGTGAAACCGGAAATATTCTACTACCGCGTGTTTATCCGCACCCATCAGGACTTCTTACAGAACAAACTGGGACGCCATTTCTCCATCGTACCGGGAATGATTGCCACAGTGGATATAAAAACAGGTGAAAAAACCATCGTCGACTATTTAATCAAACCGTTTAATCGCGCAAAAGAAGCGCTGCGTGAGCGGTAAATCCTTGAGGATTAGGGGTTGCGGGGGCTGGTCACGCGTGTCACAAGTCTGTTATACTTGCTCTAACACATTGGGGCTGATTCTGGATTCGACGGGATTCGCGAAACCCAAGGTGCATGCCGAGGGGCGGTTGGCCTCGTAAAAAGCCGCAAAAAAATAGTCGCAAACGACGAAAACTACGCTTTAGCAGCTTAATAACCTGCTCTGAGCCCTCTCTCCCTAGCTTCCGCTCTTAAGACGGGGATCAAAGAGAGGTCAAACCCAAAAGAGATCGCGTGGAGGCCCTGCCTGGGGTTGAAGCGTTAAATCTAATCAGGCTAGTCTGGTAGTGGCGTGTCTGTCCGCAGGTGCCAGGCGAATGTAAAGACTGACTAAGCATGTAGTACCGAGGATGTAGGAATTTCGGACGCGGGTTCAACTCCCGCCAGCTCCACCAAAATTCTCCATCGGTGATTACCAGAGTCATCCGATGAAGTCCTAAGAGCCCGCATGGCGCAAGCCCTGCGGGCTTTTTTGTGCCCTCAATTTGTCCCACGAAGTCCGAAGAGAACTAATTAAATCCGAACCTTTTAGGCCCATTGATAGGCCCAACGAAAAGCTCTATTGTTTTCGTTGGGCCTAAACGCAGGGATACTTACACATACTTAAGGAAGGTGCGAACAAGTTCCTGATATGAGATCATCATATTCATCCGGAGCGCATCCCAGAGGGACATCATGAGCCATCAACTCACCTTCGCCGATAGTGAATTCAGCACTAAGCGCCGTCAGACCCGAAAAGAGATTTTCCTCTCCCGCATGGAGCAGATTCTGCCATGGCAGAATATGACCGCTGTCATCGAGCCGTTTTATCCCAAGGCGGGCAATGGCCGACGGCCCTATCCGCTGGAGACCATGCTGCGTATTCACTGCATGCAGCATTGGTACAACCTGAGCGACGGTGCCATGGAAGATGCCCTGTACGAAATCGCCTCCATGCGCCTGTTTGCCCGATTATCCCTGGATAGCGCCCTGCCGGATCGCACCACCATCATGAATTTCCGCCACCTGCTCGAGCAGCATCAACTGGCCCGTCAATTGTTCAAGACCATCAATCGCTGGCTGGCCGAAGCAGGCGTCATGATGACCCAAGGCACTTTGGTGGATGCCACCATCATTGAGGCACCCAGCTCGACCAAGAACAAAGAGCAGCAACGCGATCCGGAGATGCATCAGACCAAGAAAGGCAATCAGTGGCACTTTGGCATGAAGGCCCACATTGGTGTCGATGCCAAGAGTGGCCTGACCCACAGCCTGGTCACCACCGCGGCCAACGAGCATGACCTCAATCAGCTGGGTAATCTGCTTCATGGAGAGGAGCAATTTGTCTCAGCCGATGCCGGCTACCAAGGAGCGCCACAGCGCGAGGAGCTGGCCGAGGTGGATGTGGACTGGCTGATCGCCGAGCGTCCCGGCAAGGTAAAAACCTTGAAGCAGCATCCGCGCAAGAACAAAACGGCCATCAACATCGAATACATGAAAGCCAGCATCCGTGCCAGGGTGGAGCACCCGTTTCGCATCATCAAGCGGCAGTTCGGCTTCGTGAAAGCCAGATACAAGGGGCTGCTGAAAAACGATAACCAACTGGCGATGTTATTCACCCTGGCCAACCTGTTTCGGGTGGACCAAATGATACGTCAGTGGGAGAGATCTCAGTAAAAACCGGAAATAACGCCAGAAATGGTGGAAAAAATAGCCTAAATAGGCTGATTCGATGTGTTTGCGGGAAAAAAATCGGCCCAGATCCGCGAAATTTTAATCAGCGAGTCAGCTTGGGAAGAAATGACCTGCTTATTCGCACCTTCCCTAATGGGTGATCATCAACGATTATCGCGTTCATTGCGTATAAGAATCCCGATAAATAAAGAGAGGCGATGGCTATCGAGCAGGTGAGCCTTAAGCATTATAATTTATAAAAAGAAGGCGTTATCAGGTAAATCCTAACACATTCACACGTATATTTATTAGTTTTTTATAAAAACGAAGAATAAGGCATAAATGCAACACTGCACTTTACAAATTTTAAACCTTGAGCCTATCTAAATATCAAACCATTAACACAACCAAAAGGAATATTCCTACACGCGTAGGATAAATCTCTCATTTATTATGATTCATTCTTAATGCCCGGGGTCATATAACCAGGGGGAGTTTTCATCACAACGGCAAAGGTGTATATGCAGAATAGCTATCTAAGAATCATTTTTATACCAGGTCAAATCTGGAGAAAAAGATAATAAACCTGCTGATTTGATAGTAAAACGCCCTGTGGCCCAGGAATCAGCAGAGCCACAGGAGTCAGTCATGAATCAGGCTTTACTGGGCAACGCCCCAATAGCATGGGAGCTTTTCACGGTCAGCGTAACGACGGCAGAACATAACAGCGCGGCAATCATAAAGATAGATGAGTCCGGTAGAGTACCGGACTCTGACAGAGTAACAATGAAATTACAGTGTCCAGGTATAGGGGTTCAGTGCACGGTGAGACTCCCTTGCGCACTCACTGGTATCTGAGCCTCAGAGAATTGATATCGCTGAGGTGAACGGAACCCTGAGCCGGAATCACATGTTCTCCATACATGCTTAACTGAACGGTATTGCGCGTAGCGCGGGCTTGTGGTGGTTAAGTACAGGGATACTTAATCAAACACACCATTGATAACCGCGGTGACAATTGCCGTGCTCAGTGCAATCAACACCAGATTGTCGCCAACAACCTGCCATTCATAACCCGGGTAATACGGCAGTTGATTCAGCATCGAGGATGGGACACTTTTCTTAGCGATCCCCGGAGGAAGTGGTTTTCCTCGCGCCAGATTTTTGGCGATGCCCGGAGGCAGTGACTTATATCCCGTCAAACCATATCTGACGGCATACTGCCTGGCCACGTTATAGCTAATATCACTATCAACATGGTCCGGCTTGCCATAATTTTTACGCTGTTCCGATTGCGAGTTGTTTTTTGGGCCTGGGTTTCCTTTCTGGCTATGACTGCTATTACCCTTATTCCCACTATTACCATGGTTGCCGCTATTACCATTTCCGTTGCCATTACCGGGGTTAGCCGAAACGGGGATAGCGCACATCGACATCGCGGCAACGGCAACTAAAGCCGTTGCTAAAGTACGGAGCCTGGACATGATGATTCCTTAAGATATGGATACATACAAAATGTATGGTATTGCGTGAATATTGGCTATCGCTATGAATCCGATTTATTGGCAGAAAAACGCCGTCGTTTTGCAAAGTGAGCAGCTTTGATTGACCGTTTTTTAAATTAAAAACCGCCATTCCCGTTAACTCAGATCGGCAAGCGACAGGCACAGGATCTGAGTTTTTGGGAATAACTTCGCGAAAATGGAGAGAAAACGGCGTTTTTTTTCGGTTAAGCTATGTTCATGCTTTGGCGCTACCCATGGTCAGATTCACTATTCAGGAACCCACCCATAATGGCAAAAAGTACCCCGCAGCTGCCGCTCGACCCACATATGTGTCGCAGCTATGAAAAAAAGTCGCGAAGTCCGCTGGCGCTCTACTCAGAGTATCAGCGGATGGACGTCGAGCTGCGGGCTCCGCTGGCCATGACCTACAGCCACTGGCACGGTCAGGTTGAAGTGAATGTGCCGTTTGATGGCGATGTGGAGTACCTTTTCAATGACGAAGTGGTGAAAAGCAAACAGGGCTTTATCACGCTGTTCTGGGCCTGCACCCCCCATCAGCTGACGGATGCCGGGCACTGTAAACAGATGGCCATCTTCAACTTACCGATGCATCTGTTTTTGTCCTGGCCGCTGGACAGGGAACTGATCAACCACGTGACGCATGGGATGGTGATCACGTCGCTTGCCTCGCAGCAGCTGAGCGCTTTTGAAGTGCAGCGCTGGCAGATTGAACTCAACAGCGACAATGAGCAAATTCGTCAATTAGCCATTGATGAGATTGCCCTGATGCTCAAGCGATTTAGCCTCGCTGGCTGGCGGCCAGTGCTGGGTAACAAAACATCGCGCACCCAGAAAAACAGTATTTCACGGCATTCACAGTTTTACGTCAGCCAGATGCTGGAGTTTATTGCCGCAAACTGCGACAAACAGCTTACGGTCGATGCTATTGCCGAACACGTTAAGCTCAACCCAAATTATGCGATGGGCATTTTTCATCGCGTGATGCAACTAACCATGAAACAGTATATTACTGCAATGCGCATCAACCATGTGCGGGCTTTGCTCAGCGATACGGATAAAACAATTCTGGATATCGCTACAATTGCAGGTTTCCGATCCAGCAGCCGTTTTTATAGCTCATTTCATAAATACGTCGGCATGCCGCCGCAGCAGTATCGCAAACTGAGCCAACAGCGCCGAAATCATTCACCTTATGCCGAGGGGTAATTTATTCGTCAAACTCACTCTTACCTTACAACCAAAATATAAGCGTCAGAATAGCAGGTCAAAATAGATAATCTGCAGCAGTTAATAAAATAGGGTTCAGACATGAACTCTGGCAACTATGTTACTCAGTTATGGGTGACCTGTAGCAGGTATTTATTTGACGTGTTCAACCATTAACGATTGGGATGGAATTATGGAATTAAATAGCTGCACCGCCAACAACAGAAAGCCATTGTCTTTCTTTTGGTCAGTTTTACCCATGATAGTCATGCTGGGTGGCATTAGCATCGGATATTTTATCTTCAATATTCGAGCTGAACCCATGATCCTCGTGGGAACCGCAACCGCCTCGTTTATCGCCATCGCTCACGGCTACACGTGGGATGACATTCTACAATCTATTTGCAATAAAATATCTGAAGCGCTTCCTGTCATATTAATCGTCGCCAGTATCGGTTTCTTAATTGGCGCATGGATGGTGTCAGGCACTATTCCAATGATGATTTATTATGGTCTGAAGTGGATTAACCCGCAGTATTTCTATATTTCAGCATTTATGCTGGGAGCGCTGATCTCAGTCTGTACCGGCACCTCCTGGGGATCTATCGGAACCGTCGGGATCGCCATGATTGGCGTAGCGATTGGTCTGAATGTTTCGCTGCCCATTGCTGCTGGCGCTATTGTCTCCGGCTGCTGGTTTGGTGATAAGCTTTCTCCGGTTTCTGACTCAACCAACATGGCGGCGCTGGCTGCCGGTGTAAACCTGTACTCGCATATCGGCCATCTGCTTTGGACCACCGGCCCGGGATTTATTATTTGCTGCGTCGTATACAGCTATATGGGCATGGACATTGATGCCTCATCCAGCGCGCCAGCCAATATCACCAACTTGATGAACGCTATCGGCCAGATTTATCACTTTAACATTCTGCTACTGTTGCCACCGATCATCGTTTTGTATGGCTCATTGTCAAAAAGACCGCCAATCCCGATGCTCTTTTTATCCACAATAGTCTCGATGATTCTGGCATTAGCCTTTCAGCAATTTACCGCATCATCGGTTGGCGAATCCGTGGTTAGCGGTTTTAAGCTCGCGATGCTCACCGGAGATAACCTGCCAACACTGTCATCAGATGTTTCCCGCTTACTGGAACGAGGCGGCGCCATTTCAATGTTTAGCAGCTTCGTCACCGTCTTCAGCGCCTTCAGCTTTGCCGGCGCAATGAGTGCGACAGGCTCTTTGCACACCGTCATAAACGCGCTCACGAAAGGCGTTAAATCCACATTCCGCCTGGTGGCCACCACGATTGTGACGACGTTCACCATCTGTGCCTGTACGGCAAATGGAACCTTGCCACTGCTGCTGTGCGGTGATGCCTTTAAAGAAGAATATAAAAAACGAGGGCTTGCGACAAAGAACCTCTCGCGTACTACCGAAGATGCCGGAACCGTTGTCGAACCGATTATCCCCTGGTCTGCCTCAGGCGTTTATTGCGCCACGATGCTGGGCGTGGCGACGCTTGATTATTTGCCATGGGCAATCCTCTGCTACAGCGGCATCATCTTTGCCCTGCTGTGGGCAGCCACCGGTATTGGTATTGCTAAATATGAACCAAATGAAGCTACAGAGCATATGGTTGAGCAAAAATCATAGGCTAATAAATAGCTAAATATTGGCTACCACCAGGGTAAATTTAATATATCAATTAGATATACAGAAATATTCTTCACTGTTGCGTTGCTTAAACTATTTTTCAGAGACTGTCCAGGAGTCAGCAATGTCTTTGTTTGATGATATTGTCATAAGGGATGTTAATTGCCGTAAATACGGTCAATTACAACAGATGTACGGCACCACCGATGTATTACCGCTGTGGATTGCAGATATGGATTTTGTGACGCCAGAGCCAATCATGAGCACACTGCGTTCAGTGGTGTCGCAGCCGGTACAAGGCTACAACCTGGATTATCCGCAATGGAAAGAGTCCGTTATTCATTGGTATGCGCAACAGTATGATGTCGACATAAAGCCACACTGGTTGCATTTTATTCCCGGCGTCATAAAAACTATCGTGCTCTCTCTGATGGTGTTTACCCGACCAGGTGATAATATTTTAACCTGTACGCCAATATATGACCCCTACCCTAATCTGGTAAATACCAGCGGCAGGAATTTGATTCAAACGCGCCTCATTGAGAAAGATGGTCATTACGAATTTGACTGGCATGATTTCAGCGAAAAACTCAAGCAGTGCAAAATGTTTCTTTTCCCTTCGCCGCATAATCCGGGCGGTATGGTGTGGTCGCGGGAAACGCTGGAAAAAGTAAGTCACTATTGTCAGCAAGCTGGCGTCATTATTCTCTCCGATGAAGTGCATAGTGATTTAACCCTGCCAGGCAAGCGCCATCTGCCGTTTTTTACTTTAGACGAAGCGACAGGGAGCCAGTCAATCGTGCTGACCTCAATCAGTAAAACCTTCAACACGGCGGCGATCCAGGGCGGAATTGCCATTATTAAAAATAATGAATTACGCCATCAGTTCTATGGTTTCCTGGATAACTGCTACCTTGCCGAGACACATTCATTACAGCAGGCGGCCATTTACAGCGCCTTTACCCATTGTGGCGACTGGCACCAAAAATTATTAGCCTACCTGGCCGACAATGTGGCGTTTGTTAAAAGTGAAATTGAAAAGCACTGTCCCTTAATCTCCATTGTGTATGGCGGAGCATCGTATCTTCTGTTTCTGAACGCGGAAAAAATGAATCTTAGCGATGAACAGCTAAGCGCATTTTTTGTGCAGGAAGCAAAACTGGGTCTGTCACCAGGCGCGCAATATGGCTCCGGCGGAGAGGGTCACATGAGACTCAACGTTGGGTGCCCGCGCTCGGTACTGGTAGAAGCGATGAACCGACTGAAAGCGGCGTACCAAAAACGACAGAACGCGTAGCGCGCATCACACTCTTTGCCCCGCCACGGTGGGGCAAAACTATACAAAGATGTTGCAGAACTGCTATAAAGTTTTTCCGTTCTGTCGGCTGGTGTTAAACTGGAAAGTGTGATCTTCATCATAACCTGCTTAAACAGAGAAAAGAGACACTGCTATGCAACATATCATTGAGGGCTTCCTCAACTTCCAAAAAGAGATTTTCCCTCAACGTAAGGAACTCTTTCGCAGCCTGGCATCCAGCCAGAATCCCAAAGCGCTTTTCATCTCCTGTTCCGATAGCCGCCTGGTGCCAGAACTCGTTACTCAACAAGAGCCCGGACAGCTTTTCGTTATCCGCAACGCCGGTAATATCGTTCCGTCTTTTGGACCGGAACCCGGTGGCGTATCTGCTACGATTGAATACGCGGTTGTCGCACTTGGCGTGACGGATATCGTCATCTGTGGACACTCCAACTGCGGTGCGATGAAAGCCATTGCTGATAGCCAGCCTCTGGATCCGATGCCCGCTGTGGCTCACTGGTTGCACTATGCCGATGCCGCGAAAGCCGTGGTTGAGAAGAAAACCTGGGAAAACCCAATCGATAAAGTTAACGCCATGGTGGAAGAAAACGTTATCGCACAGCTCAATAATATTAAAACGCATCCTTGCGTCGCGGTTGGGCTGCGAAATAATGCGCTTCGTCTGCACGGCTGGGTATATGACATCGAAAGCGGTGAAATCCGTACCCTGGATAAAAACAGCAAAACCTACGTTTCCCTTGCTGATAACCCGCAGGTGCATTTCGAGTAAATCGTCCACTGGAGCAAGGATGCTCTGGAGAGCTTTTACCTACTTTTGTGCTATAGACAAAAAACGCACTTGCAGCTAGTTTTTTAAATAGCCGTTGATGTTTTGCTTTTGCATCGGCCTTAGCTCATCCATTCAGTATTGCAACAGATTGCATGTATTTAGAGTTAAAACAGCTGTTCACCTGAGTGTTTTATCAAAATTATCTAGCAGCGATATCAATTCTGATAATGGTGCAGGCGATAAAAAGGAGCTGACGCAAATGCAAGCGAAATTAAAACGAATAATAAACATGTTATTCTATCATGAATCATGGGATATCATGATTATTAAGGATCATGGTACACACCAATTCCCAGATAACACACTGGATATATTAAATAAATCCGCTGCACAGCAGTTAAAAAAGGAATATACGTTTCAAGCCGATCCTTTTCTTATTGAAAAAGATGATAAACTGTATGTTTTTTATGAAGCTTTTAGCTTTCGCAACTCGAAAGGCACGCTCCGATGCCGTATTCTTGATCGTGAACTGGTTGAAATTGATGACGTGAAACTTGAAGGTTTTGACGACCTGATGTGTCATTTGTCATTTCCGTTCCTGATTAATATTAACGATCAGCTCTTCATGATTCCTGAATCATCAGAAAGAAAAGAAGTGATACTGTTTCAGTCAGTAGAGTTTCCTACACGCTGGAAGAAAATTAAAGTTCTAATCTCTGACACCGAAGTGACAGATAACATTTTTCTTTCAATGAATGAGACCTGCTATCTTATGTCGACCACCATGGATAATAAAATAATTATTCATTCGGCAGAGCATCTTCACGGACAGTGGCAGAGAATTACTCCTGCATTGAAGGTGAGCAATCATCATCATCGGGGAGCGGGTGCGCCTTATCTTGTCGATAACAAAATGTATTTCTTAACCCAGGAATGCACACCTGAAACATATGGAAAATCTATCTACATCAAAGAATTAGTCACACTGAATGACGCTACTTTTGATGAGAATCTGATCGAACAAATCAATTCGTCGATCAACCACAGTGACGGCGTTCACACGCTAAATTTCTCAAGTAACTATATTGCCTATGATACAAAAATAAATAAGTTCAGTCTGTTGGCAATCTTTAAAAAAATATCCTATAAGTGTATGATAAAATATAGAAACGTATACCTTTCCCGGCAAAATAACTGATCCCCTGGATCCTTGGGTGGTATTGGTGGAAAATCGCTCGGGTTTTTAGCATTTTTCTGGAGTCTGTATGGCTATTCTTGTCACTGGTGGTGCAGGTTATATTGGTTCACATACTGTTTTAACGCTACTGGAAAGAGGCGATGATGTCGTTGTCATCGATAATCTGGCAAACGCCAGCCGAATCTCGCTGGACAGGGTCGCGGAACTCACAGGAAGGGAACCCATTGTCTATATCGCTGATGTTCTCGACAGGCAGGCATTAAAAAACATTTTCGCCAACCATAACATCACCGATGTCATTCATTTTGCGGGCCTCAAATCGGTTTCCGAGTCAATAAAAGAACCCCTTGCTTACTACGAAAACAACGTCACTGGAACGCTGGTTTTACTGGATGAGATGCTGGCCGCAGGCGTTAATCGATTCATTTTTAGCTCATCAGCTACGGTATACGGTAATCCGGAAAGCGTGCCGCTGAGCGAGCAATCGCGTACGGGGGGAACCACCAATCCGTACGGTACCTCTAAATTAATGGTCGAACAGATTCTGGCCGATTTCTCCCGCGCGCAGCCCGATTTCCGCATTACCTGCCTGCGCTATTTCAACCCAGTCGGCGCCCACCCATCGGGTCGAATTGGTGAGGATCCCAACGGTATCCCCAATAACCTGGTGCCGTACATCTCCCAGGTTGCGATTGGCAAGCTGAAAACCGTGTCGGTGTACGGCAATGACTATCCAACCCCCGACGGCACCGGCGTTCGTGATTATATCCACGTCATGGATTTGGCGACCGGCCATTTAGCCGCGCTGGATAGCCAGAACAAAGGCGCTGCCTACAAGGTGATTAATCTCGGTACCGGGGTCGGTTATTCCGTGATTAATCTGATTGAGGCGTTTGAAAAAGCGGCGCAGAAAAAAATAAGCTATCAATTTGTCGACAGAAGGCCCGGCGACATTGCCGAATGTTGGTCTGACCCGTCACTGGCATACAAAGAGTTGGGCTGGAAGGCCATCTACAACCTTGATGAAATGATGCGTGACACCTGGAACTGGCAAAAAAACAACCCGAATGGTTATAACATCTGATGTACCCGGCAACGAGCCTGAGCCTCAGGCTCGTTGCCATGACGGGTTAGCGTGCCGTTATCGTTGATACGCGATACCAGCCGCTGCTCTGCTTTCCTTCGTTGGCAAAGTTAATTCTTGCCGCCCCGGATTTATCCAGCATCGAAACCTCAATGGCGTATTGCCCTTTCGCCAGTCGGCCCGGCATGGGCAATGCGTAGCTAACCTGATAAACGCCGGGGAGCCAACGTCGTATATCATCCGCCGCATTCCCCTGCGCCACCACCTTATTGGCGCTATCCACCACACGAAATGCCAGCGTGTAGGGCAGATAAATCGGTGCGATACCTTCGTTATACCAGGTACTGTTCAACCTCAGCGTTTGTCCGCCGTCCCACACGGACTCATGGCTCAGAGACGCTAAGCGAAACCGATAGCCCAGTTTGGTCAGCGCATCATCAACAATCGGTCGATAATCGCTGGGTATCGCTCTCGATTTCAGGTTGATCGTGCTGGCGTGCTGCTTGACCGCCCAGTCAAAAATGCCCTGCACTTCGGCACGCGTATAGTGGAAGGTATTCTTCCAGTCCTGCATATATGAACAGATTTCCAGACTGACCGGCGCACGTTTCCAGGCATCGTTAAACCCCGAATAGCTCTGCTGTGCTGCCAGTAATCGCTGCGGGTAATCATCGGCCATATGGCTCCAGGAGTCCGAAAATACGCGCAGGTCACCCCAGCAATCCGCCCGCCATCCAGCCCCTCGAGCCACCGCATTCGCCAGGCTTTGCCCACCGCTCATCAACATTATTTTCGGCGTCGAAGGGAAGGCAGAAAAGTGCATTGCGACGTAGCGGTCTAACTGCGCGGTGGTGTACTGCTCCAACAGTGGTTTCAGATCAGGGAAATTGCTGTTATGCCATTCACCCCAGGCCCCCACCATGCCGATATCCACAAAAGCGAGATTCGCATTACCGTCGTAGCGTTTTCCGAATGCGTTCAGCAGACGCTGGCTGTACTCAATAAACAGCGGGTCGCTTAAATCCGGAATAAATGTTTTATTATCGGGCGTCCAGCTGCCTTTCACGCCTTTTTTAATCAGCCAATCGGGAATTTTGGTGCCATCCCCCGGATCGGCAAGCACCATAAAGCGCAGCCCGACATTCATCGTGGGACGATGCGCTGCCGCGTATTTGAAAGCATCATCCACCAGCGCAAAATTATACTGACCTTCAACAGGCTCCAGCTCTCGCCAGTAAAATCGCTCGTATTCAAATCCGGTATTGGGATAATCCGCCAGACCCAGCGTTTCACCGTACCCCTGATGAAAACTTGCCACGCCAATCCCCGGATTGGTTAGCGGGCCCGTTAATGCTTTGGGGGTTACGGTCGTTAATGCAGACATAACCGCCAACGGAAAGGACATCAACAACAGCGCAGAAACCCATTTACACTTCATCGCAGTGACGCCCCCCACAGGTTTGTTTACGCTAGCGGTTTTTCAGACTTAACCACCAGTCCCATATACCCACATGAAAATTTTGGAACACATCAATACCTAATGCTGATTTGATCATATACAGCGTCAGCAATACGCAGCAGGTAACGAACAACACGGCTATCAGCAGCAAAAAAGTGAGCAATATTCTCGACAGGGTCGATTCCTGACGATGCTGCCGACGCAAATCTCTGCCAAACAAAAAAACCAGATAATAGCGTTTACTGAAAAAGGGAAAGCTTCGGCGAATATCGATCTGATGCCGCGAAGTCAGAGTCGAGGCCAGGATCGCTTTTTCCACCCCTTCTTTTTGTTCAGGGGTCAACCCTTGCGCAATCGGCTCGTCAAGATGAGCATAAAATCGTTCGATGACGGGAGGACGATTTTGAGGACTGGTCAAAATTAACCTATATCTTTATCAATTGAGTGATAGACGTTAATCGTCTTTTTGGCGATTTCATGCCAGTTATAGTTTTGCAAATATACACGATAGTCCACGCTATTGGTTGCCGCCCACTCGGTTAATTTTTCGGCCAGGCTGGTCACATCCCCCACCTTAAAATAGGCCTCGGACGGCAGTTGAACTTCGAGGTTAGCCGGAATATCACTGACGACGGCAGGAAGAGAAAATGACATCGCTTCCAGCAGCACAATGGGCAATCCTTCATGGTATGAAGGCATCACAAACAGCTGTGCCTGCGAAAACACCGCCTGAAGCTCATCACCACGCAAGAACCCCGTCATCACAACGCCAGGGGTGTCCGCGGCAAGCTTTTTGAGGCGAATGCTGTATTCGGTCGGATGATCCGCATCGCCAATTAACACTAACGGCATAGTTAAACCGCTGCGCTGATAGGCGGCAATGGCATCATGCATCCCTTTTTCTTCCACAAATCGCCCAACCACCACGAGGTAGTTTTTCGGCTGCAGCCCAAAGCGGGAGAGCGTATTGTCGATGGTCAGCGCAGATAACGACCGCGGCTCGTTGACGCCATTGTGAATTAAATGCGCATCATAGCGAGCGTGTTTTTTCTGGATCAGTTGATTAATAACCTCAGAAATCACAATCACTTCGTTGGCATATCTCACAGCCCAACGCTCACCCAGCAGCAATATTTTTTTAGCAACGAATCCCCATTTTTGACGATCGTAATCAGGTCCATGGTGGGTGAACACCACCTTCTTCCCTAACATGCGTAATAATGGGATCACAAGCCCAGGCCCGATAGCATGGACATGCACAATATCTGAATGGTCGATACTTGTCCTAAATGCCGCTAAAACGGAATGGACAATCGCTTCCAGCGAGCGCTTTTTGGGTGCCCACAGCGCGTAGGTTTCAACTTTCTTATATAACGATCGTTTGTAATTTACATACGGCGAGCGTGCAATCACGCAAATATCAACGTCCAACTGCTGCTTAATGGCAGGATATAGATTCTGACAGTGTGTCTCCACCCCGCCCAATACATCGGGAATACCACGCGTACCAAAAACCGTTATTTTTTTACTCATACTATGGCCTGCTCAGCAGTTCTTTATAGAGCGCCAGTAGAGTATCCATATGTTTACTCAGCGCATATTTTTCACTCAATCGCGCACGACCCTGTAAGCCCATGACCCGCGCCTTCTCTGGCGAGTCGGCCAGTGCATCCAGCGCATTTGCTAACTCCTGCGCATTGCCAGGTTCGAATAAAATCCCTTCGATTCCGTCACGAATTTGTTCCGGGATGCCACCGATGCGCGATCCGATCACCGGCTTGCCTAAGGACATCGCCTCTAATATCGCCATAGAACAGTTTTCATAGCATTCTGAAGGAAGGATCACTGCCCGCGCATGCTTAATAAGGTTATCGAGAGCTTCCCCTTGTTGCACATAACCTAAAAACTCAACGCCCGGGTATTGGGCGACTAATTCATCGTGCAGTGGACCGTGCCCTACAATTTTCAGCGGCGCTTTGTTCTGCATTTTCTCATGCGCCGCCAATAACGTTGCCACGCCCTTTTCACGGCTCAGGCGACCGAAGTACAGCATATAGCCCGCATCGCTTACCTCACCCAGAGGACGGCTGTCATCAACGCCATTGACGATGACATCAATGCGCGAATTCGGCAGCGTACGCAACAATACGCCGCGTAAAAAGACGCTCGGCGAAACGATCACATCCAGCGCCTGGTAATTTTGCGCAATATACTGCCAGGTCGCCTCTAAAGAGAGCAGGAGGCTTTTTGAAGCAGAGCCTTCCTGGCATCGATACCTGAAGGCATTGAAAACCGTCCCGGTAATACAGGAATCACACACTTTACCGTCGCGCAGCATGGAATAGGCAGGACAGACGATCTTATAGTCATGCGCGGTCAACACCGTTTTGCAGCCAAAATTGCGGGCCACTTTAATCAACGCCGGCGTTAACTGATGGTAAATGTTATGGAAGTGGACGATATCCGGACGCTCTTTTTGTAGTAGCGCCAGCATCTTTTTGCAGGCCTGCGAATTATGAATAAAGTTAACCGCCGTTTTGAGCCCGCCCAGCAGATTGCGCTCTTGGTGGTAGTCCACATTGCTGACGAAATAATCCGCATAGTCCGAAGGGAAATTGTTCTCATGCTGCATCGAGAAATCAATAACCTGCACTCCGGCCTGTTTCAGCATCTCGCGCTCTTGAAAATAAACGGTTTCCGCGCCGCCTTTAATGAAAAAAAACTTATTCACTAATAAAACTTTCATTGCGCCAGCCTTAGTTATTCATGAATGATTTTACTGTCAGGCGGAGTCAACGGATCGCGTACTGGTTTAGTCAACCCTTTAACAAGTCCCGCAGAAAGCACGGCCAGGTTCATTACGCTCTGCAATCCGTTCAATAACGATCGATTCTGCACGGTTTTCAAGATAATAAAGGCTAGCAAGGGTAGAAATGCAATATCGAAAAGTTCGAGATTGAAGGTCACCGCCGCAATAAACAAGGCAATCAGATACACAGAAAAAATCGCCTCGTTCTTAACCATTTTTAACGCTTTGCCGAAATAAGGTTTTCCCCACGCACAACGTAAAAGCTCGCCCGGTGCCTGATAGTATCCACTTTTCCAGCGGTGCTTCAGCATCTGAAAGGTCGGCATGGTATGCGAAGTATGAATAAAATACGGAATATTCAGACGGCGTAGTTTATAACCCGCATCGAGCAAACGCAGGCCAAGTTCGGCTTCTTCATAAGCGTGCAAATTACGGTTGGTGAGATAACCAATTTTCTCAATCGCAGAGCGGCGATATAACCCACCACCGCCTAAATGGTCGCTATCTCCAAGCGGATAGATTTTACTAATACGCTGCTTACGCGATTTAAATTCATAGTTAACGGCATCGTCCATTTCAACGGTTCCTGCGACACCTGCATATTCCGGCTCAGCCTGCAAAAAAGCGACAGCCTGATCCACAAAGCCCTCTTCCAGCTCCATGTCGCCGTCCATCAGCAACAGATATTCCCCTTCACTATACAGATAACCTAACTGATGCCCGACGCCGCAGCAGCGATCGCCTGGGTCAGTTAAAGAGACCACGGTCACCCCTCTATCGATCGCAAGCTGTTGGGTGTTATCCGTTGACAGGCTATCTGCCACTATAATTTTATGTGGATAATCAACAAGCTGCCTGCGGATACTGTCTATCGTTTTCTCAATACATTCAGATTCATTGAGTGTTTTAATACTCACTGAAATAAACGGTTTTTGGTCCATACAATTACCCTACACAGCGAAGGACGGTTCGACGAATCACTAAACTTGATCCTAGTGATAAATAGAACAGGAATTGTAACATCGGTGTAATCATCAGTATCTGGCTGTAAGGTAAGCTAATTAAGCAACTGATAGCAAAAGCGTTAAACGCCGGTGCAAAGCTCAGCAACTGAAGATCCTGCTGGTCCAGTTGTTCAAGCGTCAGTAATGGCTTTGGCTGACAAACTTTCAGGATATAAATGAATAAGCTAATAAAAAGTAACGTGCCGATCACCCCGACTTCCCACAGCAGCATACTCAGGGAAGTCGAGTCGAGAATTAAGTTATAAATGATATTCAAAAAGCCCGGCGACACCGTACTCCCGCTGTTAGTGGCGTTGAGCCCGTAACCAAATAACGTTCCTGAAAGCCCCCACAGATCGTTATTTTTCAACCAGAACAGGAACGTCGTAAAGCGCCCTAACTCCCCGGTAGACATGATGTAGTTCGGGTCAAAAATATAGCTTAAGGAGTCGATGAAAATGCTTAACGAGCTTTTCGACGGATCGCCGCCAAACGCGGAAGAATAATAGTACGCGAGGATCACTATCGACAGGCTAATAAGCAGCAACATGCCCGCCACAATAACCAACAGCGTTTTCAGATTAACCTTACTGACGTCTTTGACGTAGCTCGGTGAGATCCACACCCACGCGAGGAACAGAGGTGACAGCAGAATAACGAACTTCACTTCACCAATAATACATAGCCCGATCCCAAGAACAATGTGCAACGCCATGGACTTGAACGTGGTCAATCCGTGCTTATACTCAGAGACTTTTAACAACATAATCAACAAGCAAAACAGGCCCATCGCAGCAGTGTTACCGCCCCCCATGGGGTCACCGCCAAACGTGCCAACCACGGAGTCCCATTTCTCATCTTCGCCACGCACCGCAACGCGCTGGGGAACGACCAGTAAAACCTGATAAATCATTACCGGGATTTGCGCGTAAAACACCCAGTACAGATAGCGCGTTGCACGGTAAATCTGCGACTCCCGGCAAAATCCCAGCAGCAAACAGATCATCACCAGTGACAATGCGATTTCATTTTTAAATGCCACAATCGCGACGGTGATCCCGCCCTGAATCAGCGTCGATGTTCCGGCCAGTATCAGGAACGAAAAATACAACGCCAGGACAATCGTCTCCTGCGCATCCAGCTGCAGCGAGCCATCACGCGTCTGCATCACCAATAATCCCACCATCAACAGGGTCAGGAAAAAGGGGATCCACAGCACCGACTGCATGCCGGTAAAGTATTGCACCAGGCCACACAGGATCAGCGTGACAAAGCTAAAAACCTGTAAATAGTATCCGGTATTCAGCGTCATAGTATCACCGGCTTGTCTTTCAGAAGATTGGCTCGCTTATTCATTTTCAGATAAATGAAGGCGTAGCGAATAAATGTCAGTGAAGAAAACAGGATAACCGACGTGGCATAATCTTTATGAAAATAGGGAATGACGACAAATGCGAATAACACAATCGCCAGCTGTTCCAGTTGGATACGCAGAAAATAGCGGTGGGAACCAAAAATAAGCTCAATCACCGTCAGAGGGCTTATCGCCAGCGCCGGGAATAAATAGGGCAACATGTAGCGCGACGTCTCAATGGAGTTAATCCAGTCTTCGCTAAAGCCCAGACGCATCACTATTGGATAGAAAATAAACACCCCGAGAGTACAGATAACCCCCAGAACCAACAGTAGCATCCGCACCCTGGTATATTCCTGATAATTAAAGGTGTTATTTCTGAAGTCGATAGACCACTTGGAAAAAATAGTATTGCGCACTGCGTTGCCGATGATCACCACCGGCGCCAGGCAAAAGCGGCTAACCACGGAAAAATAACCTGCCGTCAGCGCCGAGAACCAAAAGTTAATCAACATAATCGGCAAATTACTGCTGGCCATCGCCAGCACTTCCGCACTACCAACTTTGGTAATGTGATGGATATTTTGTTTGAAAAAATGCCAGTTACTGGCAGGTCGCAAATGTCTGGCCGCCACGGAACGAATATCAAACGAATGCAAAATACAGCTTATGGTCAGCAGCATCGTCGCGCAGGCCCATGACCAATAAAACAGTTGCACCTGATGCGTAACCAGAACCGAAAGTAATACCACCACAGAGACAGAGATGCGCTGGAAAATCAGAAAACGAAAATTGGCCGTGCGCAGCGACAGGTTTTCCGAGATTAAAACCCACGCCGTCGCCAGCGTCAGCAAATAGAGAAACAGGATGTTCTGGTGAAACAGCCACGCTGTCAGTACGGCGTACGGTAAGGCAATGATCGTGCTTTGGATCAGGCAAAAAACGACGTTCTGTACCAGTTCGTCGTCGTGCTGTTTTGGAATTAAAAGCTGCGATGCAAAGGTACACACCTGCGCGCCCACCACGGCGATGCTGTAATTGAGCGCATAAAGCCCCACCTCAGCCATATCGTACTTGTGCGAAATCAACCAGATAGACAGCGCACCAATCAACTGCGAGATGACTGATGAACCGGCTATCGTGGAAGCGCTCTTCAGTAGACTCATACCCGGCCTGGCGTCGTCATCAGTTGATCGGTACTGAAGTTAAGTGAACGCAGACCCTCCTGGGTTTCAAGATCTTTTTCTTCAACCGCATTGAGCACCGCACCAATCACCACGCCGTTATTTTCCTCAATCTTATCCAGCGCGCTGGCGATGTGTCCCGCCGACTCCACCCCGGCTTTCACTATGAAAACAACCCCATCGACGGCACGTTTGATCAGTTGAACATCCTGGCTCTGATTCACAGCAGCAACATCAATAATGATGCGCTGATAATGCGATTTCAGTTCGCGCATTAAGGGTTCAACGTGCTCCGACGACAACATCAGTAAAGAAGAGATGGTGCTCTTGCCGTGCGCAATAAAGTCGAGATTATCACTGAGCGTGATCCGCGCCTGTTCCAGCTGAGTCTCTCCGCGCAGCAGCTCAGCCAGGCCTGCGGATGTGGCTGATGCCAGTTCAGAAGAAAGCCCGCCCGTATTAAAGAAATCCGCATCAATTAGCAGCGTTTTCTGGTCAAAACTAAAGGAGTTCGCTAACAGATTCGCCAACAAAGAACGCCCATCACCGTGTTCCGTCGATGCCACGGCGAGCGTCTGTAATGGACGATTATCCAGCATAATCCGGGTACGGATACCGTGCACACTATCGGCATTCAGCGGGTTCTTCAGGATCATGTCGCGCACTTGCGCACGCCCTGAGGTTCCACTAAAACGACGGATTTCGCCCAGCGGGGTAACGTTGAGGCGCTTTTTCATGCGACTCAGGCTGGCGATTGAGTTATCCATTGCCGCTTTGACAATGAAATACATGATGCTGAACACGACCACCAGCATGACCACCATCACCAACAGCAGTGATTTATTCGGCTTCGCCGGGTTTAATGCGGGAACTGCGGGATCGTATAACACCGCATCGGCATTCACGTCGGACAGCGACAGCTCCTGAGTACGCTGAAAGAGCGATTTATACAGGTCTTCCATTTTATCTAACGACAGTTTTTGGCCGTTCCAGGCATCCCGTTTTGACGCTATTTTCTGGAAGATCTCTTTCTGCTGTTCCACCTGTTGCTGATAGTTCTTTTCATCCGCCAGCGCCGCCAGATATTGCTGACGTAAGCCGACTTTCAACTCACCCAACACCCGTCCGGTTTGGCTTTGGATCGACTGAACATCGGCCTCTGCTTTTAAAATGGCGGGGTTTTTTGGCCCATAAACTTTGCGCAGTTCAGACAACGTACGCTGCGCCTGAATCAACGCAATGCGCAGATCCTGAATCTGAGCGTGGTTAGAGACCGAAGGCAGCGAGATAACGCTCTCGGCGGACTTCCCTGCTCCATTCACCTCGTTATAAATGGATTCAGCGGCAATACGACGTTGGGTCGCATCGGCCAGGCGATTGGTCACGATACTTAACTGCTCGGTTTCAAAACCATCGATACCGCGAAAGGTCAACAGCCCGGCATTTTTCAGATAGCTTTCCATCTCTTCTTTTTGCTTCGCTATCGACTTCTGAATCTCTTCCATTTTTTCATAATTCAGTTCGCGGGCTTTCTCTACTTTCTGACGCTTTTGCTCGACCGTATAGTTGATGAAAGCCTGCGCGACGCCGTTGGCGATATCAGCCGCAACCTGGGGCGAAGTTGATTCATAGGTAATAGAGGCGAGGTTCGTTGTCCGAATACCGATGACATTCAGGTTTTTCGACAACGTTTTCAGCGCCTGCTCCATTCTCAGTTGCCGACTTTCACTGCTATCAGCGCCCTGAGCATCGGCTTTTTCCCCGGTAAATGCCGGGTTTTCATCCAGCTTCATATCGCGAACGGCTTGCTCGAGCACAATTCGTGAATGCATCAACGCATATTGCGTTTCGTAGTAACCACTGCGCGTTGAATCGAAACCATCAACCTGTGGGAACGGAGAAACGTTATCGGCCTGCGCCTTAATCAGCACCGTCGCCGTTGATACATACTTTGAGGACATCATGCTGATCAACGGATAAGCCACGACACCGGCAACGATTCCGGCCAGCGCGATTTTCCAGGCGTTCTTTTTCAGCGCTTTGGCAAAGCGGGAGAATTCAACAGTGCTTTCTCGTTTTTTGCCGTTTTCCACTATTGATAGTTTCATCGTCAGAAGAACCCCATGCCAATAATCACGACATCCCCAGGATAAACAGAGTGCGTTAAATCAACATTCTCCAGCAGCTGATTGCTACCTGACAGGCGAATGTTGATATCTTGACGGTCAGCACGATCTGTAAATCCCCCCGCCTGCGCAATAGATTTCTCGACGGTAAGTCCTGGCTCATAAGCGAATCCATTCGGACTTTTCACCTCGCCAGAAACATAGTATTTACGGAACTCGGCAATACTCACCGTCACCATCGGAGTAGTAAAATAATCTCCGGTCAGGCGTTGAGTTAATTCGTTAGTCACCTGTTCAACAGTTTTATCTTTTAATATAAGAGCACCAACAAACGGGAAATTAATCTCCCCACTCTTATCCAAAATAAACCGCATCGTCATATCGGGTTGACCATGAACAGCGATATTGACAGTATCCCCTGCCCCAAGTCGGTAATCCAGCTGAACAGTAGCAGGATCGTCCATTAATCTCGGACTGGACGTCGTGCATCCGACCATCAGGATACTGAATAGCAAAACCGCGCACAGTTCTATTATTTTCATTTTAGATCTGAACCTTAGCTTTAAGCATAATCATAGAATTATCATAACCCAACGTTCTGATGACTTTCTGATTGTCGTTGGGACCGATATAAAACGAATCAGTATCCTTATTCGAATTCAACGTATCCATTTGATATTTAATCTCAAAATTGACCGACGGTGTGTAGTCATAGCTCATGGTTACGCTAAATACCCCATCTTTATCATGCCGATCTTTATTCTGTTTTTTATAGTCTTCTGAAGTGTATGAGTAATCCAGCAAGGTAGAAAAACGGTTGCCTAACCAGAAGTGCTGGTAAGAAAGACCATACTGGGTGACTAAAATATCCCCCAACTTCCGATGGGTCTTTAATGCTTTGCGCTGAGTGCACCGTGAAAACAGACTGTTGTAACGGCTTCCACTCCCCTTTTATATCCCAGTTTAGACCATTAAAATCATGCGAGTTTGCGTTGTTTTCAAATGTCTTGTACAACCATGAAATATTCATGTCGACATTGGTTTTTCCCGTCAACTGCGACTTCAGGCCATACAGCAAATAATACTCATTAGTGTCTTTTTCTGAGTTGTTATCATAGTGACGCTGGTTAGTAATAAAGCTATAGCGAAAACGCGTTCTGGATGTGTATTGGTCAAAAATTTCTGCCACCAGGCTATTTTCGTGCCATTCCTGTTCCTGAATGTAATTGTAGAAATCTTCACTACTCTCCTGGGCGTCGGACGTATTACCGAACGTCATTTTTTTGTATAACAGCGCCAGTTCCGCTCTCCCGCGTCCATCCGGCGCGCCATAGCTGTAGCGCAATTCATTGTTGATAAAATTCGTTGTCAGCGGAGATTTAATCCCATACTGCTCGAATTGACCCGGTAGAAACCCCTCAGTGATCCCTCGACCGCGCGATTCGTGCCCAAGCGTATCCTCCAGATTGAGTGTTAAGCCGTGCTTGAGCCCATAGCGCCAGGCACCGTTAAAACGGAAAAAATGATCGTTATAGTTATCAGCGGAATCGCTTGAGTAGTTACGATAATCACCGGAGTACATCAGTAAATACTTATCCTGACCGCGCTCTCCGATCATACTCAAAACGGGCGCTGCGCTCTGAAACGAGGAACCGATAGCATCTCTGCTATGTGGCTGATAAGACACGTTATCATTATAACCATAGTCCACAGCGACCTTGCCCTGGAAGTCGATCCCCGCAAAGCCAATGTGTGATTTCGGTGTTAAATCAGCCCATACGGGCTGCGATATCACGATTCCGGTAATCACGAGTAATTTAGTATGCATTCTTACCGACAAATCCTTTGAAAATAGTTTTAATAATAATTTTTATATCCAACCATAAAGACCAGTTTTGAATGTACTCAATATCGTACTGAACCCTTTTTTCCATCTTATAAAGCGCATCGATTTCCCCGCGGAAACCGTTGATCTGCGCAAGCCCGGTGATCCCAGGCTTAACTTTATGGCGGATCATGTAATTTTCGACCTGTTTACGGTACTGCTCATTATGCGTAACCGCATGAGGTCTGGGACCGACAATCGACATACTTCCCTGCAATACATTGATAAATTGCGGCAGTTCATCCAGTGAGGTGCGGCGTAAGAAACTACCGAATTTGGTTACCCGCGGATCGTTTTTAGTGGCCTGAATAACCGTATCGGCGTTCTCCATAACGCGCATCGAGCGAAACTTCCAGACCTTAATTTTTTGCCCGCTAAGACCATACCGATCTTGTTTGAAAAAGACTGGCCCGCGGGAAGTGAGTTTGATTCCAATGGCAATGGCCAACATTAGCGAAGAAATCATCACCATAATAATGCTGCCAAGCACCAAATCTTCCGCCCGCTTGATAAACGAACCCGCCCCTTCAAACGGCGAACTAAAAATTCCAATAGTTTGCAGGTTGTGAATGGAGCGCAGCTTGGACATGTTGTTACTGTAGGTGTAGAAGTCAGGAACAATATACGTATCTACGGTAGTGTCTGACATCATCGCCAAAAAATGACGAATGCGTTGTAAAGCTACCATCGGTAAAGCGATGTAGATTTCGTCTATATTTCCCTGCCGGGCTTCCTCAACCAGATTGATCACTGGCCCACGAAAGGGGCTTTTTACCTTATCGACGATATCGCCACAGCGGGATAAGGCGCGCTCATCATAAAAAGCCAGATCTAATGTGATATTAGCGTATTCATCCATTAACGCGTTTTCTGCCGCCAGACCATTGTCGGTCAGACCAATAATCGCCACGCGCATGCTCTTTTTCGTTGAATATTTAAAAATGAAAAAGCGAATGTAATAAAGAAAAGGTAATGGGATGAAGTACCAGTAAATAATCGCTGAATAAAAGGGGGAAGGCAGTTTGTCTAAGTAGCCGAGAGACTCGGGTTCAGCCACCGTCATGCTGACCAGTTCGTTCAGAAAAATCGCCAGCAGCGTACAAAAAACCAACCGTTTTTGATTACGTAAACCGATCGTCTTAATCTTTTGTTGATAAATTTTAATGTATTCAGCAAACAGTAAGAAAAAGACTGAGAAGAGAATACTCAGAATGGCAATGGTGTTAAATGGCGCCAGACCTAACAGATGGGCGCTAAAAATTAACGTCGCATTGATTACAATGAAATCGACCAGCTTTAAAAAGACTGGATATCCGTGGCTGCTAATCTTTAGCGATTTTTTAAGCATATCTCAGCCCATTATTTATTGATTTTTAATTGTTTTTTTCCTCATTTATGTTGCTAATTATATCACAAGTCTTAAAAACGCAACGGCACACCGTCATTAAATGTAAAAAACAATGTAATACAATGTGATAAGTTTCGCACCACACAAATACAACCCACTGATTCAATTGATTATCTGTTAATGTTCTTTTTTATTTTTATCATTAGAAAAAATGATAAAACGCAACATAAACGTCATTGACAGTTCACAACTCATAAGCTACCACGGGTAGAATCACATGATGATCGCCTGACAACGGCTTAACCTTACAAAAAGCAATACTTTGTCCAAACCTCGTTGCGCTACGGCCAGTGATGAGAGTCCTGGAGAGCGACAGAAGAAATCAATAAGTCTATTTATAATTCCCACCATAAAAATAACTTAGTAACACATTTACAAAGCAATGATTAGCAACCTTATTATAAATAAGGTATTTTACGAAGAGTCTGCGATTGCTTTCATTTTCACGCTCAAATTTCAAAAAAAAACGAATAGTAAAAAAAATTTAGTTTAAATAATTGTAGCAACTCCGATGAGTAGAAGCAGCAAGCATGGCTTAAATTAAAACGATAGCCAATCATTCAGAAAATGCGTGTTACATATTACTAATGTCAACATTCTGCATGAACACACCTTTAACATCAGAATTTTCAGCGCTTACCAACATATCTATTAAAAATAAAGAGAAGCGAATAAATGACAGCATTAATTTTTTGTTAAAAGCAGCGTAAATCGACCCAGAGAACTATTGATAACAATGTATACGCTTTTGTTAAGATATATATAAAAAACCCTCCCAAAGCCATTCAATGATGCCAAAAAATTTTGTTTACTTATTTTTCGCAAATAAATAATATCCGCACCGGATTACTTGTTGAGCAATTTACGCACGTTAATCGTTTTTTTCAAATGAAGTCCTACATCATTTTTTGACGTTGATGAACTCCAGCTGAATCTGTGCCTCTGACAAGTACTTTTCTGGGTAAATAATAAATTTAACGGAGTTATGATGATGAAAACTGCACTTACCAGCAGTGTACTGGTCGCTTTGTTTGCCGCTAATGCAGGCGCTGCTAACGTTACCACTCCAGGAGCTGGTTCTAAAGCCACCGCAACGGTCAATTTTACCGGTGATATTGTTGCCAGTACCTGCGTGGTTAATACCGCTACGACAGATAAAGATATTACATTACCGCAAGTCACCAACCAGTTATTTGGCAGCGCGGGTTCTAGCACCGGTGATACTTCGTTTAAGTTGCAATTTACCAACTGCCAGGGGTCAACTGGAGGAAGCGGCTATGTGGTGGTCTTTACCGGTAAAAACCCTGGCAGTAACACAACACTTCTGGAAGCGAATCGTGGTTCAACTCCTGCCACCGATGTAGGCATCGAAGTGGATTATGCAGGTCAAGCCCTCGATTTCTCCAGTGGTAATAACGAAGTGGTTCTGAGTCCAACTGGCGCAAATGGCAATGCAGAAATCACTCTGGTCGCCAAATATCAGCAAATTGGCACAGCGGTGCCTGCAGCTGGCACGATCACTGCGGCTATGAATTACACCGTCATTTATAAATAACGGACGTTGATTGCTATGGATGGCACTCTTCCCTGAACCTGGAAAGTGCACCTGATGAATAAAATATTCTTTTACCTGTTGCTGTGTGTGGTTAGCACCGCTCACAGCGCAATTAATTTGGGTCAAACACGCGTTATTTATAATGAGAACGATAAAGCGGCGATGTTTGACGTCAACAATAATACAGACAAGCCATATATGGTACAGACGTGGCTGGATAATGGTAATCCGGATGAGACGCCAGCCAATCTGCCAATGTTAATTACGCCCCCGGTCCTGAAACTTGACGGCCATAAATCAGCCGTGTTGCGAGCTATTTATCAGGGCAACGGCTTTCCTGAGGATGTTGAATCTGTAGTGTGGATTAATGTGCAGGAAATCCCCACCATCGAGAATGAAGAAAATACCTTACAGCTGGCGCAGCGTATTCGCATCAAACTATTTTATCGCCCTGCTGGTCTGAATATGACGCTACCTGAAGCCGTTGAGAAATTACAGTGGCAGTGCCACGGTCATACTCTGCGGGCGGTCAATGCGACGCCGTTACATATCTCCCTGACGCAATTACATATTAACGGCCAAAACATCGATGCCGACATGGTTAATCCGCATGGCGAACGCACGTTTGCGTTGTCACAGCAAAAAGTCAGCCATATCGGTTTTAGCTGGGTAGATGATTATGGCGGCACTAACGCGGTTAATAACGTCCCGGTATCTTGCAATTAAGTTGGGGTTGCACATGATGAAAAAAAATAAGCAGCCGCAACGGTACACCCTCTTTACGCTGTCAACGCTGGCCGTGTGCATACCTGCATACGCCAGCAGCACGCCGCAGTTTAATACCCGTTTTGTACATGGTACGCAAAATATTACCTCCGTAGTGCAAATAGCCCGTAATGACGGACTTAGCGAAGGTACGTTTGAATACGATATATATCTTGACCATAGCTTCGTCGAAACGCGCAATGTTGACTTTAAAAGACGTAAACCACAAGGCAAGCCGCAACCTTGCCTGAGCGCGGACGATCTGCGCAAATACGGGATTAAAATCCCCGAAGGTAACGCCGATACCTGCGTGGAGCTCACGGCGCTGATCGCAAACAGTCGCCTGACGGCAGATGCAAACTACCAGCGCATTGATATTTCAGTACCAGAAGCGTTTCTGCTTTCGACTGCGCATGACGCCGTGCCTGAATCGGCCTATGACGATGGGATTAATGCCGCTTTTGTCGGCTACAACGCCAATACGACGCACCTGATTGAACAGGGTCAGGATCATGACTCTTTTTTTGCCAGTTTTGCCAACGGTATAAACCTGGCGGGATGGCATTTTCGCAACCAGTCTACTTTCAGCTATGCCAGCGGTTCAGGCCGTCAATGGCAGGCGGTTTCCACGTGGGTGGAACGTAATATTATTGCGCTGCGTAGCCGCTTGCGCTTCGGGCAAACCTATACGGACGACGATGTGTTTGACAGCATTCAGTTTACCGGGGCACAGCTCACCAGCGATGAAAACATGTTGCCTGATAGCCAACGCGATTTTGCGCCAGTCGTTCGCGGCGTCGCCAATAGCAATGCCACAATCGAAATCCGTCAAAATGGCTATCTGATTTACAGTAAAAACGTCGCGCCGGGCGCGTTTGACATTGACGATATCAACCCCAGCAACCAAAGCGGCGACCTGAACGTCAGCGTTATTGAAGCCGATGGCAGTCGGCGTAATTTCAGTGTGCCTTATTCAGCGGTCCCGAACATGCTGCGTGCAGGTAACAACCGCTTTCAGTTTACGGCAGGGGAATACCGCGACGGTTACAGCGGCGGTTGGCGGCCCCGCTTTGTTCAAGGCACATTGAGTTATGGTCTCAGCTTTGGCTCCACGTTGTACGGTGGTTTCCTGACCGCAGAAAGCTATAATGCGATTGCCACCGGGATCGCGCAGGATCTGCACCAGTTCGGCGCGATCTCTTTCGATATCACTACCGCCAGAGCGCAGCTTGCCAGTGGAGATGCGTCCACAGGACAAAGTTACCGTTTCTTATACTCCAAATCGCTGAACCAGTACGGTACGGATTTCCGTCTGGTTGGCTACCGCTACAATACCTCCGGTTATTACAGCTTTAGCGACACCATTAACGAGCATAACAGTTGGTCCTCGGGCTATTACGACATCGCCTATGACGACCCGAATCAACAGCTGCGTTTTCCTGGCGAAGAGCACAACAAAAAGCATTACTACACCACTAACTACAATAATCGCCGCCAACGTTTTGAGGTCTCTGTTAACCAGCGTTTGTGGGATAACGCCTCTCTTTACGTCAGCGCCAGCCAGCAAAACTACTGGCACAACGGGAGTCACGACCGCACGATACAGCTGGGTTACAACGATACACTGGGGAAAATCAACTGGAGCGTTTATGTACAGGATACCCGTAACCAGTACGACTACCAGGACCGCAGTATCAACCTGACGCTTTCCATTCCATTCGATTTCATGGATAGCCGCGGCTTTGTCTCCACCAACATCATGCATAGCCAGCAGAATGGCGACAGCTACTCCACCAGCTACAGCAATACAGCATTTGACGATCGTCTGAGCTGGGGCGTTCAGGGCAGTACCACCGATCGACAGGATTCCTCTGCCGGGGTTAACGCCGCCTGGCAAGGTGACAAGATGAATGTTCAGGGGGGCTACAGCGCAGGACGCAACTACCAGAATATGAATATGGGCATCAGCGGCGGGGCAATGCTGCACGCAGGCGGCGTGACGCTCATGCACTCTCCTGGCGATACCATGGTGTTGGTCGAGGCCAAAAATGCCGACGGTGTCCATATTCAGCAACAAAATGGCGTGGCCATTGACGGTAACGGCTATGCGGTCCTTACCGCAGCAGACGCATGGCATTACAACGTGGTGAGTCTGAATACCGCTGATATTGGTGCCGGGCTGGATATTCCGCAGGCACAGAAAAAAATTGTTCCAACAGAGAAAGCCATCGGCAAAGTGGTGTTTGAAACCTTCAGCGGCCGCAACTATCTGGTCAATGCCGTCATGCCCGGCAATATTGCCCCCCCGGTCGGCGCGAACGTACGAGATACCAAAGGTCGTAGCCACGGTCTGGTCGGTATGCATGGCGCACTGTATGCCAGCGGCGTGGAGGACAATTCTCGCCTGGAAGTGCGCTGGGGCTCCCATGCAAATGAACACTGCTTTATTCAAATGCCGGATAACCATAACCAGCCGGTGAAGAAAATCGGATATACACAAATTACCGCCCAGTGCGTCGGCTCGTAAGGTGCAATCAATGAATCCGTTAAAAATAGTTAAACTCGTGGTGCTGCTTTGTTTGCCGATATTCAGTAGTGCAAGCTATGCGGTTACCTGTACAGCAAACAGCGTCTCCGTACACGTTGATCCCATTAAAATCAGCCACAGTACCACCGCTGGGGACACCGTTTGGGTGTCCAATCCACAAACCGTTAGCGTCACTTGCCGCGACACAGACTATATGCCCCACGGCGAAGCCGCCAGAATCTACATCGACCCTGATCATGAGTTTGCGCATTTTCTGCAGGGAACCAATATGAAACTGGTGGTGAGCATTGATGGTCGCCCCTACGATCAAAGCGCCCAGGCCGTCACCACCCAATATCAGGCAACGTTGCCCCGAGCAGGTTCAGACAACTACTGCAGGAGTAATAACCACAGCCATACCAGTGACTGCCAGGCGCGCTCGCAAACATTTTCTTTCACCTTTAACCTTAGTCTGGTCGCTACCGGAAAACTCCCGGATCCTTTGCCTGCGCTGGCCGGTCGCACCATCAACAAAGTTTTCGTCGTCGACGGTATTGGCAGCATTAACGCCTGCGGTTCGCATTGCTCCACCAGCAATCCGGCAAAAAACTTTGGCCCCGCGCTTAATGGCCTGAATAACATCAGTTATATCAACTGCGAACCGATCGTCTCTATCAGCTCTGACAAAGGAACGGATACCGTCGAGTTTGGCAGGATCAGCATTACCGAAGCAAAAGTGGGAAAAGATAACAGCCACAGTAAACAGTTTGCCGTTATTGCCGCAGAAGCCGCCGGGAAGCATGAATGTCGCGGTATCAACTACGCGGTAACGTTTACCGGCACCACGAGCAACAGCGGCGCAGTTTTTACCGGTCAGGGTACGCCAGATATCGGCGTTACGCTCCAGGATGCTGCACAGCCCGGCTCCGGGGACATTATCAGCGGCAACCGTATCGATTTTGCCAGTAACGCGTTTACCAACCAGAGCGACAGCCGACGCAAAGAGTTCATGGCAACCCTGTTCTGGCTGAAGAATCCTCCCCAACCCGGCACATTTAGTATCCCTGTCAATGCGACAGTGACCTTTAAATAACAGACGCAGGACGATGCTGATCGTCCTGCGCGTCTCGCACCAGGCATAAAAACCGCAGTCGTACGCTTAACCCGCCTAATGCTTCACTCCGTGATAGCTGAGGGTGCGTGCGGTGCAGACGAGCAATGTCGTTGACCAGCGCCAGGCCTATCCCGGCGCCAGGGACATTACCGACGTTATCAAGGCGATGAAACGGTAGCAGCGCCTGGTGCACCATCTGCTCATCGATGCCCGGCCCGCTATCTTCAACCACCAGCACCACCGCCTCTCCTTTTCGCAGCAGACGGGCGGTTACCACACCATGCGGCGGCGTGTATTTCAGTGCGTTATCCAGCAGATTCCCGCACAGTTCGCCAAGCAGGACTTCATCGCCCTCAATCCACACCGCATCCTGTTCCCCTTCATAGCCCAGATCGATCCCTTTACTGCGCGCCTGCGCCAGTCGCGTGAAACAACTGCTTTGCACCACCTCATACAAATTAACCGGCGAGAAGTGCCTTTCTCCTTGCTCTTTGCGCTTCACAGCCGACAGCTGTAACAGCCTTTCCGTCAGTTGAATGGTGTTGTCCAGCGTGGAGCTCATGGCTTGCAGACTCTCATACCATTGCTGCGGCTGCTGGCTGGCGAGGGCCACCGCCGCCTGAGTTTTTAGCACCGCCAGCGGCGTTTTAAGCTGATGGGAAGCATCCGCGCTGAAGCGCTCCTGGCGAGAGATCAGGCCGCGAAGTCGGTCCAGATAACGGTTGAATGCCACAATCAACAGACGGGTTTCCGACCACGGCAGCAGCTCCGGCAGCGGCGTCAGCAGCCCAGGCTCGCGACGCACCATCAGCGATGACAGCTGGCGCATCGGGCGTAACACCCGACGCAGCAGCCAGCCGACCAGCACCAGCGTGAGCAGCACCAGCAGCCCTTGCGAAACCCACGAGGAAAACAGCAGCTGTCGCGCCAGGTAACGTCGCGATTGCAGCGTTTCGGCGACATAAATCTCGGCCATGCCGATAATGCCGCCCTCGTTGACGGGCTGCAGCAGACGCGCCACGCGAATTGCCTCCCCGCGATATTCAGTGTGATAAAACCACGCCAGCGCCGGATAAAGCCGCGTACGCGATGTCGCAGGCGGCATCGCAGGTAAATCGTCATAACCTGAGATAACCTTCCCCGCCGGGTCGACCACCTTGTAATACAATCTGTCGTTCATATTCAGCTCAAAGCTGTCCAGCACCACCCACGGCACATTCACTTCCAGCTGTTTGTTGTGCACCACCAGTCGCTCGGAGACGGTTCTGGCAGACGAGAGCAGCGTCCGGTCATACGCCTGCGTCGCCGCCTGTAGCGCGCTGACATAGCTGTTAAATGCCGACAGCCCCCACAACAACATGAGCGGCAAACCCAGAAACATCAGCAGTTGCAGGTACAACGATTGGGGTTTAACCCACTTCATCGCTACGCTCCAGCACATAGCCCAGCCCGCGTAGCGTGGCGATGCGCACATCGCTTCCCTGTAGCTTTTTACGCAGACGATGGATGTACAATTCAATGCTTTCGGGGCTGACCTCATCGTTTAGACTGAAGACCTGTTCAAACAACTGCTGACGCGAAACCGGTCGCAATCGACGGTACATCAGCACCGTCAGCAATGCCTGTTCGCGCGGCGTAAGCGCCAGCGGCTGCCCCTGCAACAGAAAATAGCCCTCATCGTGAAACGCCAGTTCGCCCAGTTGCTGTATGCCCTGCACCTGCCCCGCGCTGCGGCGTAGCAAAGCCCTCAGCCGCGCATCCAGCTCCTCGATTTCAAACGGTTTTGCCAGATAATCATCGGCCCCGACGTTCAATCCTTTCACCCGATCGGCCACCGCGCTGCGCGCCGTCAGCAGCAGAACAGGAAGCGTCTGCCCGCGTTTGCGCAGGCGCTGAACGACGTCAAGACCATCCAGTCCCGGCATATTGATATCCAGCACCGCCAGCGCGTACGTTTCGCTCTGTAAAAGATGGTCGGCCGCCAGGCCATCAAAAACGCAGTCGACGGCAAAACCGTTTTGCACCAGCGCTTTCTCCAGCCAGTGAGCTAACTCACGGTTATCTTCCGCTAATAAGAGACGCATATCACATCCTGTAAAGTTTCTGCCGCATTGAAAGGGAATTGAAAGGTTAATGTTTTAACAATCACGCAACCGAACTGCTACACATCGGCTCACATAATCACAAAAATCTTCTTCCGTACCCGAAAATCCGGTTTTCCGGCGTGAGGATAAACAATGAAAAAACAGTTACTTCGTACCCTTACTGCAAGCATTTTACTGATGAGTACCTCTGTTCTGGCGGAACAAGCGCCATCGCGCACAGAATGTATCGCCCCTGCTAAACCTGGTGGTGGTTTCGATCTCACCTGTAAGTTGATTCAAGTGAGCATGATGGAAACCGGTGCTATCGAAAAACCGATGCGCGTTACCTACATGCCCGGCGGCGTTGGCGCCGTGGCCTATAACGCGATCGTCGCGCAACGTCCGGCTGAAGCGGGTACCGTAGTGGCATTCTCCGGCGGCTCGCTGCTGAACCTGTCACAAGGGAAGTTTGGTCGCTACGGCGTTGATGATGTCCGCTGGCTGGCAAGCGTGGGCACTGACTACGGCATGATTGCCGTACGCCAGGACTCACCATGGAAAACGCTGAAAGATCTGCTGACGGCTATGGAGAAAGATCCTAACAGCGTGGTCATTGGCGCAGGCGCCTCTATCGGTAGTCAGGACTGGATGAAGTCGGCGCTGCTGGCGCAAAAAGCCAACGTCGATCCACACAAGATGCGCTATGTGGCCTTTGAGGGCGGCGGCGAACCGGTCACCGCGCTGATGGGGAATCACGTACAGGTGGTTTCCGGCGATCTCAGCGAGATGGTGCCTTATCTTAGCGGCGACAAAATCCGCGTGCTCGCCGTGTTCTCTGATGAACGTCTGCCAGGCCAGTTAGCTAACGTACCAACCGCCAAAGAGCAGGGTTACGACCTCGTGTGGCCCATCATTCGTGGCTTCTACGTTGGACCAAAAGTCAGCGACGCCGAGTATCAGTGGTGGGTTGATGCCTTTAACAAACTCCAGCAGACCGATGAGTTTAAAAAGCAGCGCGATCTGCGCGGCCTGTTTGAATTCAACATGAGCGGTAAGCAGCTCGACGAATACGTGAAAAAGCAGGTCACGGATTACCGTGAGCAGGCGAAAGCTTTCGGTCTGGCGAAATAAGCGCAGAGGCAAAGATGATGAGCGATCGTATTTTTGCAGGTATCTGGCTGTTGCTCTGTATAGCCGGGCTGTTCGTGGCCTGGCAAATCACCAGCGAATACAGCTATGAGCCGGTTGGGCCGCGTCCCTTTCCGCTTGGCATTATCAGCCTGATGCTGGTATGCGCCGTGGCGCTGCTGTTGCGCCATCCCGACACCATCAGTTGGCCCCGCCGTCACGTGCTGCAAAAGCTGCTGACGATGGTGATTGTTCTGTTGATGTACGCCTGGGGTTTCGAATGGCTCGGTTTTCCCATCTCCACCGCCATTCTCACCGTGGTGATTGGCATGCTGTTCGGCGCAACCATTCCGGCTGCGGGTATTTCCGGCGCGGTACTCGGCATTCTGCTGTGGTATGCCTTTGACCGACTGCTTGACGTCACCTTACCACTCGGCGCCTGGCTGGGTTAACGGAGAAACGATGGATACCTGGATTTATCTTTCTCAGGGTTTCGCGGTGGCCATGACGCCGGAAAACCTGGTCATCGCCCTGATTGGCTGTTTTGTCGGTACCATTGTCGGGCTGTTGCCTGGTCTTGGACCCATTAACGGCGTGGCGATCCTGCTGCCTCTGGCGTTCGCTTTGCATCTGCCAGCAGAATCTGCGCTGATCCTACTGGCTACGGTCTACATAGGTTGTGAATACGGCGGACGTATCTCCTCCATCCTGCTGAATGTTCCCGGCGATGCGGCGGCGATTATGACCGCGCTGGATGGCTACCCGATGGCGCAGCAAGGCCGCGGCGGCGTTGCGCTCTCTATCTCGGCGGTCAGCTCTTTCATTGGTTCGCTTATCGCTATCGGCGGCATCATTCTGTTTGCCCCGGCGTTAGCCCAATGGTCGCTGGCCTTCGGTCCGGCGGAATACTTTGCCTTAATGGTTTTCGCCATTGCCTGCCTCGGCAGCATGATGGCGCAAAACCCGCTGAAATCATTTCTGGCAGCGCTTATCGGTCTCGGCCTTGCGACCGTCGGCGTAGACGCCAATACCGGGGTTTATCGCTTTACCTTTGACAGCGTTCATCTCTCCGACGGTGTGCAGTTTATCGTGGTAGTGATTGGGCTGTTCTCAGTCTCTGAAATACTGTTAATGCTGGAACATACCAGCAGTGGCCAGACGCTGGTGCGTAAAACGGGCCGCATGTTATTTAACGCCAAAGAAGGTGCGCAGTGCGTTGGCGCAACCCTGCGTTCATCGGTGATTGGCTTTTTCGTCGGCGTCCTGCCCGGCGCGGGCGCAACCATTGCCAGCGCTATCACCTACATGACCGAGAAAAAGCTCAGCGGCAATAGCGACAGCTTCGGCAAAGGGGATATACGCGGCGTGGCGGCCCCCGAAGCCGCCAACAACGCCTCGGCCTGTGGCTCCTTTATCCCGATGCTGACGCTCGGCGTACCGGGCTCCGGCACCACGGCGGTGATGATGGGCGCGCTGACGCTGTACAATATCACCCCGGGTCCGGCCATGTTCACCGAACAGCCGGATATCGTTTGGGGGCTGATTGCGGCGCTGCTGATTGCTAACGTGATGCTGCTGGTGATGAACATCCCGTTGATCGGCCTGTTTACCCGTATGCTGACCATCCCCTTGTGGTTTTTGGTACCGGCTATCGCGGCAGTCTCCGCGGTGGGCGTGTATGCCGTCCACAGTACCACTTTCGATCTGGTGCTGATGGTTGCCCTCGGCGTGCTGGGCTACATATTGCGCAAAATGCACTTCCCGATGTCGCCGTTGATTTTAGGCTTCGTTCTCGGGGAAATGCTGGAGCAGAACCTGCGTCGGGCGCTGTCTATCAGTAACGGTAATATGGATATTCTGTGGGCCAGCGGCGTGGCGAAAGTGCTGCTGGTGATGGCGGTACTGGTTATCGTGGTCCCGCCAGTGCTACGCCTGATTCGTAAACGTAACAGCAAACCGCAGGTGGATATCAGTTAATAATATGCCGGATAGCGGCGCTGACGCGCCTTATCCGGCATTTTCATCTTAATTCCTGAACGGCACTGAGTACGTGCTCAACAAACCGCGTCAGCTTGGGCAGCGGACGCAAATCTTGTCGCCACAGCAGATGAATAGGCCGCGGCTGCGGCGTAAACTTTTCCAGTATCCGAATCAGTTTCCCGGTAGCCAACTCTTGCGCCAGCAGCACCTCCGGTTGCAATAACAGTCCGGCCCCCGCTACCGCCGCCATACGCAGGCCATGACCATCGTTACAGCGCAGGATCGCATCGCGCTTCCATCTGACCTCGCCCGTCACGCCAGGCAGTATCCATTCGTTGCGAGCGGTCCACACGGTATGGGACAGGCACAGATGATCCACCAGATCCGCTGGCGTAAGGGGCGTGCCATGACGGGCAAGATAATCCTTTGATGCACAGATCGCCATACGGTAAGGACACAGGTATTTCGCCACCACATCAGTCTGATGGATATCGCCAATACGGATCGCCAGGTCGACGCCTTCATTCACCAGATCAACCATCCGGTTGGTCAGATCCAGCTCAATGCGCACCTCTGGCCAGGCCTGTAAAAACGCAGCGGCCAGCGGCGAGATAACGCAAGCGCCAAAAGAAGTAGGCGCGCTAATGCGCAGCGTCCCCGCAGGGGCCAGCCGCAGACGCTCTACCGAACGCTCAGCTATCGACACCTGCTCCAGCACGCGGCGGGCTTCTTCAAAATAGACACGCCCGGCATCGGTCAGGCTCTGGCGGCGAGTATTGCGCTCCAGCAGACGCGTGCCGAGCTGTGCTTCCAGTTGGGTGATATATTTTCCCACCATCACCGCAGACATCTCGAGTCTAGTTGCCGCGGAGGTAAAGCTTCCGCTCTCCACCACGGCGATAAACGTTTCCATGCCGCGCAGCTTATCCATATTACAAACCTCTGGTTAGTAATCATCTAACTTATAGCCAGTTTATCCGATTTCATTTTCATTAAAGAATAGTGGCTCACACTATTCTGGAGGTGGTTATGAAAATCGTCATTATTGGTGCCAGCGGTACAGTGGGGCGCGCAGTCACAGAAACGTTAAGCAGTAAACATGAGGTGATCCGCGTAGGTCGCACGCAGGGAGATTACCAGGTCGATATCACCTCGCAGGAGAGTGTCGAGGCATTGTTTGAAAAAGTCGGTCGGGTAGATGCGATCGTTTCCGCCACCGGCAACCTGTTCTTTGGCCCGCTGTCGACAATGACCGACGAGGACTTTAATCAGGGATTACAGGATAAGCTGTTAGGCCAGATACGTCTGGCATTAACCGGGCAACATTTCCTCAATGATGGCGGCTCGATTACGCTAATTAGCGGCATTATCGCCCATGAACCCATCGCACAAGGGGCGAATGCGGCAACGATCAATGCCGGGCTGGAAGGATTTGTGCGCGCTGCTGCCTGTGAGCTAGGTCGTGGTCAGCGCATTAACCTGATAAGCCCAACCGTACTCAGTGAATCCGCCGAAGCATACGATGGTTTCTTCCCAGGCTTTGAAAGCGTCCCCGCCGCTACCGTTGCCAATGCCTATCGCCGCAGCGTGGAAGGCATCCAAACCGGACGCATTTATAAAGTCGGTTACTGACTTTGCTGCTGCCGTTGAGTTACCCTCAGCGGCAGAATAATTAACTCTTTGTTTTAAAATAACATTACCTGTCCGCCCTTCTCCTCTCGCACTTAACCTCACTTTTTATGATGTTAAATAATTGTTGTTTTTGATCACAAATAATAAACAAACAAGCCCATTCTGTGCGCGTTTTTAAAAAATGTAGATATTTTTAATTTATGGCTACGAAACGAGCTGCGCCATATCTCCCTGACAATCTACTGAGAGGAACGATTTGATGAACGCACTGACTGCCGTAAAACCGAACGCTGATGATCCAGCCCAGCACTACAGCGGTTTCACGTTGAAACCATCAGCCCAGTCCCCACGCCTGCTGGAGCTGACTTTTTCCGCTGAGACCACTGAGCAATTTCTGAAAGCCGTAGCGCAGTGGCCGGTGCAGGCACTGGAATACAAATCCTTCCTGCGCTTCAAAGTGGGCAAGATCCTCGACGACCTGTGCGGCAATCAGTTGCAGCCTTTACTGCTGAAAACGTTGCTCGATCGTGCCGAAGGCGCACTGCTGATCAACGCTGTTGGCGTAGATGATGTGGCACAGGCTGAAGAGATGGTCAAGCTGGCGACGGCGGTAGCGCATCTTATCGGGCGCTCCAATTTTGATGCGATGAGCGGTCAATACTATGCCCGTTTTGTGGTGAAAAACGTTGATAACTCAGACAGCTATCTGCGCCAGCCGCACCGTGTAATGGAGCTGCATAACGACGGAACCTACCTCGAAGAAATCACCGACTATGTGCTGATGATGAAGATTGACGAGCAGAACATGACCGGCGGTAACTCGCTGCTGCTGCACCTCGACGACTGGGAACATCTGGATCAGTACTTTACCCACCCGCTGGCGCGTCGCGCCATGCGCTTTGCCGCACCGCCAAGCAAAAACGTCAGTCAGGAAGTGTTCCATCCGGTGTTTGACGTTGACCAGCAGGGCCGCCCGGTGATGCGCTACATCGACCAGTTCGTCCAGCCAAAAGATTATGAAGAAGGCGTCTGGCTGAGCGATTTGTCCGATGCGTTGGAAACCAGCAAGGCCATTATTTCCGTTCCGGTTTCAGTCGGTAAATTCCTGCTAATCAACAACCTGTTCTGGTTGCACGGTCGCGATCGCTTCACCTCGCATCCTGACCTGCGCCGCGAGCTGATGCGCCAGCGTGGTTATTTCGCTTACGCGACAAACCACTACCAGACTCATCAGTAAGCGCGAAGGAATAAAGCGGATGTATGATTTTGTGATTATTGGCGGCGGCATTATCGGCATGTCGACCGCCATGCAGCTGATTGATGTCTATCCGGACGCCAGAATCGCGCTGCTGGAAAAAGAGTCCGGCCCGGCCTGTCACCAGACGGGCCACAACAGCGGCGTAATTCATGCCGGGGTCTATTACACCCCCGGCAGCCTGAAGGCGCAGTTTTGCCTGGCCGGAAATCGCGCCACAAAAGCCTTTTGCGACCAAAACGGCATCCGCTACGACGTCTGCGGAAAAATGCTGGTTGCCACCTCCGAACTGGAAATGGAGCGCATGCGCGCGCTGTGGGATCGCACCGCCGCTAACGGCCTTGAGCGCGAATGGCTGAATGCGCAGGAGCTTCGCGAGCGTGAACCCAACATCACCGGGCTGGGCGGTATTTTTGTTCCGTCGAGCGGGATCGTCAGCTACCGCGAAGTCACCGCCGCGATGGCGAAAATATTTCAGGCCAAAGGCGGTGAGATTATCTACAACGCTGAGGTCAGCGCGCTAAAAGAGCACGCTGCGGGCGTTGTCGTACATACCCGTCAGGGTCAGGAATTTGAGGGAGCGACGCTGATTAGCTGCTCTGGCCTGATGGCGGACCGACTAGTGAAAATGCTCGGCGTTGAACCCGGCTTTATCATCTGTCCGTTCCGTGGCGAATATTTCCGTCTGGCGTCAGAACATAACCAGATAGTCAACCATCTGATCTACCCCATCCCCGACCCGGCGATGCCGTTTCTCGGCGTTCATCTGACCCGGATGATTGACGGCAGCGTCACCGTGGGCCCCAACGCGGTACTGGCATTTAAACGTGAAGGCTACCGTAAACGCGACTTCTCGCTCAGCGATACGCTGGAGATCCTCAGCTCTTCCGGCATTCGTCGCGTGCTGCAAAACAACCTGCGCTCAGGACTTGGCGAAATGAAAAATTCGCTGTGCAAAAGCGGTTATCTGCGGCTGGTACAAAAGTACTGCCCGAGTCTGACGCTCAAGGATCTGCAGCCCTGGCCTGCAGGCGTGCGGGCACAGGCTGTATCACCGGACGGCAAGCTAATCGACGATTTCCTGTTTGTCACCACGCCACGCTCAATTCACACCTGTAACGCGCCTTCTCCGGCAGCAACGTCGGCGATCCCTATCGGCGCGCATATTGTCAGCAAAGTTCATGCGCTGCTGGAGAACCAGAGTAATCCCGGACGCACGCTGCGTGCGGCACGTAGCGTGGAAACATTACACGCCGCATTCACCCGTTAAAACGATTTAGACAGGACGCAATTATGCAACTTAACGATCCAACCTTATTTCGCCAGCAAGCACTGATCGATGGCAACTGGCGTGACGCCAACAGCGGCGAGACCATCGCGGTGACCAACCCCGCCAACGGTCAGCAATTAGGTAGCGTACCGAAAATGGGGGCGGATGAAACCCGCGAAGCGATTAACGCCGCTAACCGCGCTCTGCCCGCCTGGCGTGCGCTGACCGCCAAAGAGCGGGCCAACATCCTGCGCCGCTGGTTCAACCTGATGATTGAGCATCAGGACGATCTCGCCCGTCTGATGACCCTGGAACAGGGTAAACCGCTGGCAGAAGCCAAAGGTGAAATCACCTATGCCGCTTCCTTTATTGAGTGGTTTGCCGAAGAGGGCAAACGTATCTATGGCGATACGATCCCCGGCCACCAGGCCGACAAACGCCTAATCGTCATCAAACAGCCGATCGGCGTTACCGCCGCGATTACGCCGTGGAACTTCCCCGCGGCGATGATTACCCGCAAAGCCGGTCCGGCGCTGGCGGCTGGTTGCACAATGGTGCTTAAACCGGCCAGCCAGACCCCCTACTCCGCACTGGCGCTGGCAGAGCTTGCCAATCGCGCCGGGATCCCGGCAGGCGTTTTCAGCGTGGTGACCGGTTCAGCGAGCGCGGTCGGCAACGAGCTGACTGGCAACCCGCTGGTACGCAAGCTGTCATTTACCGGCTCAACCGAAATTGGCCGTCAGTTAATGCAGCAGTGCGCCAAAGACATCAAAAAAGTGTCGCTGGAGCTGGGCGGCAATGCGCCGTTTATCGTCTTTGACGATGCCGATCTTGATAAAGCCGTGGAAGGCGCACTGGCATCGAAGTTCCGTAACGCTGGCCAAACCTGTGTCTGCGCCAACCGCCTGTACGTGCAGGACGGCGTGTATGACCGTTTTGCCGAAAAACTCCAGCAGGCAGTAAGCAAACTGCACCTCGGTGATGGTCTGCAACCTGACGTCACCACCGGGCCGCTGATCGACGAGAAAGCGGTAGCCAAAGTGCAGGAACACATCGCCGATGCTCTGGATAAAGGCGCGCGCATTATCGCGGGCGGCAAACCTCACGCACTCGGCGGCAACTTCTTCCAGCCCACCATTTTGGTGGATGTGCCTGACAACGCGAAGGTCGCCAAAGAAGAGACGTTCGGCCCGCTGGCTCCGCTGTTCCGGTTTAAGGACGAGGCTGACGTCATCGCTCAGGCCAATGACACCGAGTTTGGTCTGGCCGCCTATTTCTACGCCCGTGATTTGAGCCGCGTCTTTCGCGTTGGCGAAGCGCTGGAATACGGCATTGTCGGGATTAACACCGGCATTATCTCCAACGAAGTTGCCCCGTTTGGGGGAATTAAAGCCTCCGGTCTTGGCCGTGAAGGATCGAAATACGGCATCGAAGACTACTTAGAAATCAAATATATGTGCATCGGCCTTTAATAAAATAAATACTGGAGAACACCTGATGAGCACCAACAAAGAACTTATGCAACGTCGCAGCAACGCCGTTCCCCGTGGCGTAGGACAAATCCACCCTATTTTTGCCGAGCGTGCAGAAAACTGTCGAGTCTGGGACGTTGAAGGCCGTGAATTCCTTGATTTTGCTGGCGGTATTGCGGTGCTGAACACCGGCCACCTGCACCCGCAGATCGTCTCTGCGGTAGAAGCACAGTTGAAAAAGCTGTCCCATACCTGTTTCCAGGTGCTGGCCTATGAGCCGTACCTGGAGCTGTGCGAAATCATGAATAAGAAAGTGCCGGGCGATTTCGCTAAAAAAACCCTGCTGGTGACAACCGGCTCGGAAGCGGTGGAAAACGCGGTGAAAATCGCCCGCGCTGCCACCAAACGAACCGGCACTATCGCCTTCAGCGGCGCTTACCACGGTCGAACCCACTACACCCTGTCGCTGACCGGGAAAGTAAACCCGTACTCTGCAGGAATGGGACTGATGCCGGGCCACGTGTACCGTGCGCTTTATCCTTGCCCGCTGCACGGCATCAGTGAAGACGATGCTATCGCCAGCATTCACCGTATCTTCAAAAATGATGCCGCTCCGGAAGACGTTGCCGCCATCGTGATTGAGCCCGTCCAGGGCGAAGGTGGTTTTTACGCCGCCTCTCCTGCTTTTATGCAACGTCTGCGCGCCATTTGTGACGAGCACGGCATCATGCTGATTGCCGATGAAGTACAGAGCGGCGCGGGCCGTACCGGTACGCTGTTCGCTATGGAGCAGATGGGCGTTGCGCCCGATCTCACCACCTTCGCCAAATCTATCGCCGGTGGCTTCCCGCTGGCGGGAGTGACCGGGCGCGCCGAAGTCATGGACGCAATCCCACCGGGCGGTCTGGGCGGTACCTATGCCGGTAACCCGATTGCCTGTGCCGCCGCACTGGCGGTACTGAATATTTTCGAACAGGAAAATCTGCTGCAAAAAGCCAACGACCTGGGGCAAACCCTGCGCGAAGGCCTGCTGGCTATCGCGGAAACCCACCGCGAGATTGGCGATGTACGCGGGCTGGGAGCGATGATCGCAATCGAACTGTTTGAAGACGGCGATCACACGAAACCAGACACCAAACTGACCGCGGAAATCGTCGCGCGTGCGCGCGATAAAGGGCTGATCCTGCTCTCCTGCGGACCTTACTACAACGTACTGCGCATTCTTGTCCCACTGACCATTGAAGATGCCCAAATCCGCCAGGGGCTGGACATTATCGCTCAGTGTTTTGCCGAAGCGAAGCAGGGTTAACACCGCATTCGACCAATAAAAAACGCAATCCTCAGGCCGGATAAGGCGGAGCCGCCATCCGGCAGACAGGGTCAATAACAATAAATACGCGTGCCCCGGCGCGGGAATGCCGGGGTGCTCTCCCAAGTGAAATACTTTCGAGAGGTTTAAAAGATGGGGCAAGTGTCACAATCACATGATTTAGGGGGCGGGCTGAAATCACGCCACGTCACCATGCTGTCTATTGCCGGGGTTATCGGCGCAAGTTTGTTTGTGGGTTCAAGCGTGGCGATTGCAGAAGCCGGTCCCGCAGTATTACTGGCCTATCTGTTCGCCGGATTGCTGGTGGTGATGATTATGCGCATGCTGGCCGAAATGGCCGTTGCCACCCCGGATACCGGTTCCTTTTCCACCTACGCCGATAAGGCCATCGGGCCGTGGGCGGGTTATACCATCGGCTGGCTGTACTGGTGGTTCTGGGTGTTGGTTATCCCGCTGGAAGCGAATATCGCCGCCATCATTCTGCACTCCTGGGTTCCAGGCATTCCTATCTGGCTGTTTTCTCTGGTTATCACGTTGGCATTAACCGGCAGTAATTTGCTGAGCGTCAAAAATTACGGTGAGTTCGAGTTCTGGCTGGCGCTGTGCAAAGTGATTGCCATTCTGGCGTTTATCACTCTCGGCGCGGTGGCGATTAGCGGTTTCTACCCCTATGCCGAGGTCAGCGGAGTTTCGCGTCTGTGGGATCAGGGCGGCTTCATGCCCAACGGCTTTGGCGCGGTGATCAGCGCGATGCTAATCACCATGTTCTCCTTTATGGGCGCAGAGATTGTTACCATCGCCGCCGCCGAGTCCGATACCCCGGATAAGCACATCGTCCGCGCCACCAACTCGGTTATCTGGCGTATCTCCATCTTCTATCTGTGCTCTATTTTCGTGGTCGTCGCGCTGATTCCGTGGAACATGCCGGGACTGAAAGAGGTGGGCTCTTACCGCTCGGTGCTGGAGTTACTGCATATTCCACACGCGAAGCTGATCATGGACTGTGTCATATTGCTGTCGGTAACCAGTTGTCTGAACTCCGCGCTGTATACGTCCTCGCGTATGCTTTACTCCCTGAGCCGTCGTGGCGATGCTCCCGCCTTTATGGGTAAAACGAACCGGAGTAAAACGCCTTATGTGGCGGTGTTGCTGTCTACGGGGGCCGCGTTCCTCACCGTGGTGGTCAACTATTACGCCCCGGCCAAGGTGTTCAAATTCCTGATCGACAGCTCCGGCGCCATCGCCCTGCTGGTTTATCTGGTGATTGCAATTTCCCAACTGCGGATGCGCAAAATCCTGCTGGCGCGAGGCGGTGAAATTAAACTGAAAATGTGGCTCTATCCGTGGCTTACCTGGCTGGTAATCGCCTTTATTATCTTTGTGCTGGTGGTGATGCTCTTTCGCCCAGCTCAACAACTGGAAGTTATCTCTACCGGGTTGTTAGCCATAGGAATTATTTGCACCGTGCCTATTATGTCACGCTGGAAAAAACTGCTATCGTGGCAAAAAGCACCGTTGCAAAATACGCATTAAACCTTTTCCCGGCGCAGGCCGGGAAAACCGTTCAGGAGTAAGACCATGACCGCCATTCCCCAACCGACGGCCATTGATGGATACCGCTGGCTGAAAAACGACATCATCCGCGGTGTGTATCAGCCTGATGAAAAACTGCGTATGAGCCTGCTGACCTCACGCTATGAGCTTGGCGTGGGACCGCTACGCGAAGCGCTTTCGCAGTTGGTTGCCGAGCGGCTGGTCACGGTGGTCAATCAGAAAGGGTATCGTGTCGCCCCAATGTCCGAACAGGAGTTGCTCGATATTTTCGATGCCCGCGCCAATATGGAAGCCATGCTGGTCGCGCTGGCCATTGAACGCGGCGACGACGCCTGGGAAGCTGAAATTCTGGCGCGGGCGCATATGCTCGGCAAGCTTGAAGCCGTTGACGCCAGTGAACAGATGCTCGACGAGTGGGATCAGCGCCATCAGGCTTTTCACTCGGCAATTGTCGCTGGCTGCGGTTCACAGTATCTGCTGCAAATGCGCGAACGGCTATTCGATTTGGCGGCGCGCTACCGGTTTATCTGGCTGCGAAAGACGGTGCTGTCGGTGGAGATGTTGGAAGATAAACACGATCAGCACCAAACCCTGACCGAAGCAATTCTGGCACGCGATGCTGCACGTGCCAGCGAATTAATGCGCCAGCACCTGCTGACGCCCATTCCGATTATTCAACAAGCGATGTCCGGCAAATTGCTGACGCAATAAGCCTGAACTTTCTTATTGTTCTGGAATACGCAAAACCTGCCCTGGATAAATTTTATCCGGGCTTTTCAGCATCGGTTTATTCGCTTCAAATATCTGGTTATACAGGTTGGCGTTACCGTATACCTGTTTGGCAATAGCGCTCAGGGTATCTCCTGATTTTACGGTATAAAACTGGCTTTCACTCGCCGGCGCAGAAGTTTTTACCTGATCGTCGACGCTGGCAATACCAGAGATATTACCAATCGCAATCAGGATTTTTTCTTTCGCTTCCTGACTTAATCCATCGCCAGAAACGGTGGCTTTACCTTCGTTAATTTGGACGTTCACTTTATCCGCATCCGGGATGCCCGTTTTGTTCAGGTGTTCCTGTACCTTTTTTGCCAGATCGGCAGTGTCATGGTTGCCAGTAACCGCATCCCACAGTTTTTCACCCGCATCTTTTACAAAATTAAAGAGTCCCATATCCACCTCGGTAGTTAACAATCAACACCAGGAAGTGTAGCAGAGGAGAAAGGAGCGCAAAGAAAACGGCGCCAGAGCGCCGTAGTAGAAAGGTAATTAGTTACGCGTTTGTATCCAGAAGGCGTGGATCAGACCCGGGATGTAGCCCAGCAGCGTCAGAACAATATTGAGGATAAATGCCCAGCCGAACCCCTTCCCCAGCAGCACGCCAAGCGGGGGCAGAATAATAGTAAAAACGATTCTCCAGAAACCCATACACACTCCATACAAGCAAAAAATTACTCATTGTTTAAAAAGAGATTTTATCTCTAAGCATAGTCAGTGTACCTAACTCTGCCAGCCTTCCCCTGCTGTTTTACCCTCCTTTACGCTCTTTACGCTGGCGTACGTTGACCGTTTATTTTAGAATAAGCTTAATTTAGAACATGCTTAAATACATATGACTGAACTTGAACAACTCCAGGCCAGCGCTGAGCAGGCTGCCGCCCTGCTAAAAGCGATGAGTAACCCGAAAAGGTTGCTGATTTTGTGCATGCTCTGCGGCTCACCCGGTACCAGCGCAGGCGAATTAGCCCGTGTTACCGGCCTGAGTCCTTCCGCCACTTCGCAGCATCTGGCGCGTATGCGTGAAGAGGGCCTGATAGACAGCCAACGCGATGCCCAGCGCATCCTGTACTCCATCAAAAATGCGGCCGTGAATTCACTGATCGCCACATTAAAAACACTGTATTGCCCATAAGGAGCCATCATGACCATTGGGACGATTTCCCCGCGCGAGGCGCAGACGCTGGTCGCACAAGGCGCAAAACTGATTGATATCCGCGATGCTGACGAGTATCTGTACGAGCATATTCCGGAGGCGCATCTGGCACCATTACCTACGCTAGAGCAGGGATCGCTGCCTGCGAATTTACGCGCCGGGCAGGTGATTTTTCACTGCCAGTCAGGCAAACGTACACAAAACGCGGCGACAAAACTGAACGCTATTGCCGCGCCTGCGCAGGTCTGGTTGTTGGAAGGTGGCATTGACGGCTGGAAAGCCGCAGGTTTTCCGGTGGCAAAAGATCGTTCACAACCGTTACCGCTGATGCGCCAGGTGCAGATAGCCGCAGGCAGCCTTGCCTTACTCGGCGTCATTCTGGGCTACACCGTTAGCAGCGCCTTCTTCCTGCTGAGCGGTTTTGTGGGCGCCGGGCTAATACTCGCTGGCGTGACCGGCTTTTGCGGCATGGCGCGATTACTGGATATCATGCCCTGGAACCGACGTACTCATTAAGCGGTAATCATTGAAACTGCGCTGTACCCGCTGATTGACGTGATCTATGGTGAGTTCTGCGATAAATAAAGGAGAGCAATATGTTTAAACCTGGCGATCTGGTTCAACCACGCATGGGTGGACCTAAACTGAAAGTTGTCGAAGTCAATGGCGATCACATTGTGGCGGTACACGCCAGTAATGAAAGCGGCGAAAAATTCACGCTAAAAGCAGCTGACGTGACGCGATATACCGAAGAGGGTGATTTTGGCGTTTGCTGAAAATAAGCGGTGAGGTCGCCCTCACCGCATTAATAATCAGATCAAAAAGTCATCAAGAGATTTACCGGCAGCCAGTGCCTGGGCAATTGGCTTCGGTGTGCGACCCTGTCCGGTCCATGTTTTTGTTTCACCATTGAGATCGGTAAAACGATATTTCGCCGGGCGCGGCTGACGTTTTTTAACTGAACGTGCCGTCGCAGGCGTCATGCTCAGCAGCTCTTCCGGATTGATCCCGTCTGCCTGCATCAGCGCCAGCAAAGTATTAATTTTTTCCTGCTGTTCTGCACGTTGGCGCTGTAGTTGTTCTTCTTCATCGCGGCGTTCTTTGGTCACTACCCTGAATTTTTCAAGCATATCTTCCAGCACATCAACGGAAAATTCACGAGCCATTGCACGCAGCGAGCGGATATTATTTAAGTTTTTTAACATTGAACTCATATTAACAAAACCTCTTTAACGTAAAACATAAAAACGGTATTACCCTAAATATTGTATGCAACTGCTTATTATATTTCCAGTCTAATTTATTCGCATATTACTAATCAAAAAAGCTAATTCGTGTATTTATAGCATCCATTTTGACATCGCCTATGCGATATATTCTATTCCTCTGCTAGTCGCTATAAATATACCTGCAAGGAGTCTCAGGGTATCAGTCGAGAAACAGGCCACAACATCGCGCGGAGCCGGTGCGTATACATATTGCACATTAGTCAACATTGAGAAAAGGAGCGCAAAAAATTCAGAAAAACAAATTTCCATAACCCATTGATCTAAAATGCCTTTAATTAAATCAGCAACGAAAATACCAAAACGAACAAAAAACAAACCATTGCAGAGCATTTTATCGACAAAAAGGTAATAAATAAAAATTTTAAGCTAGTTGCTAGTTATTATCCAGGCAGATATCCTATTCAAACGCGAAAGCAGCAAGACAAATCACTAGCAAGAAGGTATTCAAAACCTTTTTTTCCCTTTTTACAAGGAGCATTAACATGTTCTCTCCGCAGTCACGCTTGCGTCATGCAGTAGCAGACACGTTCGCGATGGTTGTTTATTGTTCTGTCGTGAACATGTTGATCGAAATATTCCTTTCAGGAATGAGCTTCGAACAGTCTCTGTACTCCAGACTGGTGGCTATCCCCGTCAACATCCTGATCGCGTGGCCATACGGCATGTATCGCGATTTGTTTATGCGCGCGGCGCGTAAAGCCACGCAAGCAGGATGGGGGAAAAACCTGGCGGACGTGCTGGCTTATGTCACCTTCCAGTCACCAGTGTATGTGATTATTCTATTGACGGTTGGCGCAGACTGGCACCAGATTACGGCTGCAGTAAGTTCGAACATCGTGGTATCAATGCTGATGGGCGCGGTCTATGGCTACTTTCTTGATTATTGCCGCCGCCTGTTTAAGGTCAGCAGCTATCACCAGGCTAAAGCCTGACAGATCTCTTCGCGACTGGCCCTGCCAGTCGCATTATTAGTTTGAACTAACGTCGCCAAACAACCCACTCAGATAACGCTCAAGCGCAATTCGCGAACTGAAGCCGTGCGGAATACCATAATGTTCGTGAGTCTCTCCGGCTAAATATAGCGGGAATTGCTGGTAGTGATCGCAGGTTTTAATATCCGTCGCAGGTTCCGCCAGCGAAGAGCTGCGCTCTTTTAGCGTGGGATGGATAACTAATGCGGTACGTCCCATACGTGCTTCACGGTTAACGTACACATAATTTTCGCCACGACGATAGCCGTACGTTTTTTGCGTCACTACATCGACGGTAAAGCCCACTTTTTCAAGTACGCGCGCCACCTCATCAGGTCGTAAATACATATATTTTCCTCGTTATCTTTTTTACTGCGGGCTTACCTTACCTGATTCAGCATTAGCAACGCTTTCAGAAAAGTCCATAAACGAGTGGCGATGGTGGGACTAATATCTTAAGAACCGCGCAGAATTATGTCAGCGACATCCGCAGTTGATACGCCGCCTGCTGCGCCATTTCCACCGAGCTGATGTTGGTAAACGACAGCAATATTCCCCCCTTTCCTGCTGAAGTTATTCGCCAGCGGCTTAACGCCTGAACCGCCAGCCCGGCCTGATTCGCTTTGCGCACTAGCGCAACATCATCTCCGTCGACAGTTATCACCAGCTGAATCCCTCCTTCCTGAGGAATGACGTTAAACCCTTGTTCGCTCAACGCGTTTTCCATCCATTGACGTCGCAGGGCATAATTCTGGCGCATACGTTTTAAGTGCCGCCAGAAGTGGCCATCTTGCATAAAATCCGCCAGCGTTTGCTGCCATAAAACCGGAACGCTACAGGCCGTTAGCGCCGCCTGCTGACGAAAATGTTCGACCTGAGTCAGGGGTACCACCAGCCATGCCGTGCGCAAAGCCGGAAACATCGATTTGCTGAACGTTCCGGCATAAATCACCCGCTGGGGCGCATCCAAACTTTTTAGCGGCGGCAACGGTTTGCCGTGGTAGCGAAATTCACTGTCGTAATCATCTTCAATGATCCACGCCTGCGCCCGAGTCGCCCATTCAAGCAGTTGGTGGCGACGGTCTAATGACAGGGCGACGCCCAGCGGACTTTGGTGTGCGGGTGTGAGCAGCACAAAACGCGCCTGCGGGTAGTCACGGATCCCAGCGCAGACATCCAGGCCATCGGCATCAACTGCCACCGGCATCAGCTCAATGCGCTCCTGAGCCACCACGGGGTGAATCAACGGAAAGCCAGGATCTTCGACCCACATCCCCTCACCGGGTTGAGACAGAGCGCGCAGGATTAACGTCATTGATGCCGCGTAGCCTGAAGTAATAAAAATCTGCTCCGGCTGGCACTCAATACTGCGTGAGACGCGCAGGTAATCGACAATCGCCTGACGTAACACCCGTTCGCCGCAAACATCGCCCACGGCCAGGTCAAAACGCGTTTGGGTGCGTAAACGCCGCCCCATCACCCGCGCCCAGACGTCCCGCGGGAAGAGATCGAGTGCGGGTAATCCCATCTGAAAAGGCTGCGGCCTGGGGTTTTCTCCGGCGAAGATGGCGGGAGACACAGGTGCGTTTTCCGGTCGCAGTTGCTCACTGACAAATGTTCCTGCCTGCCCGCGTCGCGCGAGCCAGCCCTGCGCCACCAGTTCTGCATAGGCATTTTCCACCGTCGAACGTGATACCCCCATCTCCTGGGCCCAGGTCCGACTGGAGGGCAATCTTGTGCCTGGCTTTAGTTCACCTTTCTCAATGGCGTTTTTTAACTGACGGGCGATTTGCTGATAGCGTGGCATTTATGGTCTGCTTTTTTGGCAACAATATGGCTCTCTATAGCAGTCCATTATAGTGCTACATTGCGGGTCATCCAAACGAGGAGAAATACCATGACAATGTTACGCCAGCCCTATTATGAACTCAGTCCTGAAATCTATAACGCTTTGGTTCAGGCCAGCAAAGCGCTGGAAAACTGCGCGCTGGAACCTACGCTGACGGAACTGATTTACCTGCGAGTCTCGCAAATCAACGGCTGCGCCTTTTGCCTGGAAATGCACAGTAAGGCGCTGCGCAAATCCGGTGTTGCGCAGGCCAAACTGGACGCGCTGGCAGGCTGGCGGGTGAGTCATCACTTCAGCGAGCAGGAGCGTGCGGCGCTGGCGTGGGCCGAATCCGTCACCCATATAGCCAGCACCCATGCCGAAGATGACGTTTATCTGCCGCTGCTCGACCATTTTAGCGCGAAAGAGATTAGCGATCTGACGTTTGCTATTAGCCTGATGAACTGCTTTAACCGTCTGGCGGTAGGGATGCGCATGTGATTCTGCGCTGCCGGATGGCGACATAAACGCCATCCGGCAACCTGCCATAGTTTCTATCACTTCCTCCGTCACGCTCATCACCCATGCCCTCATCAATCTAAAATTACCATATCTTGTATGGTTGAATCTTTTTAAAACCACATCTAGTATCTCCTCTATCAAGACACACACAACCTGACGCCCTCTATCGCGTCATTCTTTTACTTTTAGATGGAAATACGAATCATGCGCATTGTTATTTACACTCGTAACAACTGTGTTCAGTGCCACGCCACTAAGCGGGCGATGGAAAGCCGCGGGTTTGACTTTGAGATGGTAAACGTCGATTTACACCCTGATATGGCTGATCGCCTGCGCGATCAAGGCTTTCGTCAGTTACCGGTCGTGGTCGCAGGGGAAACCAGTTGGTCAGGATTTCGCCCGGACATGATCAACCGTCTGCGCCCGGCTCCTCAAGTGGCCAGCGCATGAGTCAGCTCGTCTACTTTTCCAGCAGCTCCGAAAATACGCACCGCTTCATGCAGCGTCTGAGGCTGCCTGCCATCCGCATTCCGCTTAACGAACGCGAGCGGATCCGGGTAGACGAACCTTACATTTTAATCGTGCCCTCCTACGGTGGCGGCGGTACAGCTGGCGCGGTCCCGAGACAGGTGATCCGCTTTTTAAACGATACGCACAACCGGGCGTTAATCCGTGGAGTGATCGCCTCCGGCAATCGCAATTTCGGGGACGCCTACGGTCGCGCGGGTGATGTCATCTCACAAAAATGCGGCGTGCCGTGGCTCTATCGCTTTGAGCTGATGGGCACCCAAAGCGATATCGACAACGTGCAAAAAGGAGTGAGCGAATTTTGGCAACGACAACCACAGAACGTGTAGAACAGCAGACGCTGGATTATCACGCCCTGAACGCCATGCTGAATCTGTACGATAAGGCCGGGCGCATTCAGTTCGACAAAGACCATCAGGCGGTGGAGGCATTCTTTACCGCCCACGTCCGCCCCAACTCGGTGGCGTTTGCCAGCCAGCAGGCGCGTCTGGACACGTTGGTGGATGAAGGCTATTACGATGCCAGCGTGTTAGCCCGCTATGATCGCGCGTTTGTGCTGAAGCTATTCGCCCACGCCCACGCCAGCGGATTCCGTTTCCAGACGTTCCTCGGCGCATGGAAGTTCTACACCAGCTATACGCTGAAAACGTTCGACGGGAAGCGCTATCTCGAAGACTTTGAGGATCGCGTAACGATGGTGGCGCTCACGCTGGCGCAGGGCGATGAAGCGCTCGCTCTGCAACTGACCGATGAAATGCTCTCCGGGCGTTTTCAACCCGCCACGCCAACCTTTTTAAACTGCGGTAAACAGCAACGCGGCGAGCTGGTTTCCTGCTTCCTGTTACGCATTGAAGACAACATGGAGTCAATTGGACGGGCGGTCAACTCGGCGCTGCAACTCTCCAAACGCGGCGGCGGTGTGGCATTTTTGCTCTCTAACCTGCGTGAGGCGGGTGCGCCCATTAAGCGCATTGAGAACCAGTCCTCAGGGGTGATCCCGGTAATGAAAATGCTGGAGGATGCGTTTTCTTATGCGAATCAATTAGGGGCGCGTCAGGGTGCAGGCGCGGTGTATCTGCACGCGCATCATCCGGATATTTTGCGTTTTCTCGATACCAAACGTGAAAACGCCGACGAGAAAATCCGTATCAAAACGCTCTCGCTTGGTGTGGTGATCCCGGATGTCACCTTCCAGTTAGCCAAAGAAAATGCCCAAATGGCGCTGTTTTCACCGTATGACGTGGAACGCATTTACGGCAAACCATTCGGTGATATCGCCGTAACTGAACGGTATGACGAACTGGTTGCCGACAAACGAGTGCGCAAAAAATACATTAACGCCCGCGATTTCTTCCAGCGACTGGCCGAGATCCAGTTCGAGTCCGGCTACCCTTACATCATGTTTGAAGACACGGTGAATCGCGCCAATCCGATTGCCGGTCGTATCAATATGAGCAACCTGTGCTCGGAGATTTTGCAGGTTAACAGCGCTTCCACCTACGATGAAAACCTCAATTACGCGCAAACAGGGCACGATATCTCCTGCAACCTCGGCTCGTTGAATATTGCTAATACCATGGATTCGCCAGACTTTGGGCGCACCGTGGAAACGGCGGTTCGCGGTTTAACGGCCGTTTCGGACATGAGCCATATCCGCAGCGTACCCTCAATTGAGGCCGGGAACAGCGCATCGCACGCTATCGGTCTTGGGCAGATGAACCTGCACGGGTATCTGGCACGGGAAGGTATCGCCTACGGCTCACCTGAAGGGCTGGATTTCACCAATCTCTATTTCTACACCATCACCTGGCATGCGCTGAATACGTCGATGAAGCTCGCCCGGGAACGCGGCAAAACCTTTGCCGGATTCAGACAGTCCCGCTACGCCAGCGGTGAGTATTTTAACCAGTATCTGCAGGGCGACTGGCAGCCAAAAACCGCCAAGGTTCGCACACTGTTTGCCGCCAGCGGCATTACGCTACCAACGCGTGAAATGTGGTCGCAGCTGCGTGAAGATGTCATGCGCTACGGCATTTATAACCAGAATTTACAAGCGGTTCCGCCAACGGGTTCTATCTCCTACATCAACCATGCGACATCAAGCATTCACCCGATCGTGTCAAAAGTGGAGATTCGCAAAGAGGGCAAAACCGGGCGCGTTTACTACCCTGCCCCGTTTATGACCAATGAGAATCTGGCCTTGTATCAGGATGCCTACGAGATTGGTCCACAAAAAATCATTGATACCTACGCTGAAGCAACGCGGCATGTCGATCAGGGGCTTTCACTGACGCTCTTTTTCCCCGATACCGCCACCACTCGCGATATCAACAAAGCGCAAATTTACGCCTGGCGTAAGGGCATCAAATCGCTGTATTACATCCGACTACGCCAGTTGGCGCTGGAAGGAACCGAAATCGAAGGTTGCGTGTCATGCGCGCTGTAAGGAGGACAACATGACATTATCCCGCATGAGTGCCATCAACTGGAACAAGATTGAGGATGATAAAGATCTCGAGGTTTGGAATCGCCTGACCAGTAACTTCTGGTTACCGGAAAAGGTCCCGCTCTCCAACGATATCCCGGCCTGGCAAACGTTGAACGCCGCCGAACAGCAGCTGACTATCCGCGTTTTTACCGGGCTGACGCTACTCGACACCATTCAGAACATAGCCGGTGCGCCAGCATTGATGGCCGATTCGTTAACGCCGCATGAAGAGGCGGTGCTATCGAATATCAGCTTTATGGAAGCGGTGCACGCCCGTTCGTACAGCTCAATTTTCTCCACTCTTTGCCAGACCAAAGACGTGGATGCGGCTTACGCGTGGAGTGAAGAAAATACCCCACTCCAGCGCAAGGCGCAGATCGTTTTGACACATTACGCCAGCGACGAACCGTTGAAGAAAAAAATTGCCAGCGTGTTTCTGGAATCCTTCCTGTTCTATTCCGGCTTCTGGTTGCCAATGTATTTCTCCAGCCGCGGAAAACTGACCAATACCGCCGATCTCATTCGTCTGATCATTCGTGATGAAGCCGTTCACGGGTATTACATTGGTTATAAATATCAAAAAGGTCTGGAGCACATTTCTGAATCCGCACGCGAGGAGTTAAAGAATTTTGCCCTCGACCTGCTGATGGAATTGTATGATAACGAAGCGCGTTATACGGAAGAATTGTATGCAGAAACCGGCTGGGTGGATGACGTCAAAGCCTTCCTTTGCTACAACGCCAATAAGGCATTAATGAATTTGGGGTATGATGCATTATTCCCGCCAGAAATGGCGGAGGTTAACCCGGCAATCCTTGCTGCGCTGTCGCCCAACGCTGACGAAAACCACGATTTCTTCTCGGGTTCCGGCTCATCATACGTGATGGGAAAAGCTGTCGAAACCGAAGACGACGACTGGAATTTCTAGCACTCATTTCCGCGGGAAATACCGTACATTTTTCGCGGGAATATTTTAACAGGATCACACTTTTGTCGTGCAAATATAATTGTGTGATCTACACTCAATATCAGACGCATTATTCGCCTGCATTTCAGCAATTCAGGCGACTTTTCATTGCCATTTACAAAAAATATTACCCCATTCACATTCGCGCTCAGCCCTTATATCATGGGAAGTCCCGCCACATGGCCTTCAGCAATATTCGTGCCACAAACAAATTCAGGGTTGTCTCAGATTCTCAGTATGTTAGGGTAGAAAAAGGTCACTATTTCCATCAGGTAATATATCGATATAAACAAATAACAGGAATCATTCTATTGCATGGCAATTAAATTAGAAGTTAAAAATCTCTATAAGATATTTGGAGAGCATCCGCAGAGAGCCTTCAAATATATTGAAAAAGGACTTTCAAAAGAGCAGATTCTGGATAAAACAGGGCTATCGCTTGGCGTTAAGAACGCCAGTCTGGCCATTGAAGAAGGCGAGATATTTGTCATCATGGGATTATCCGGTTCGGGTAAATCCACAATGGTACGCCTTCTCAATCGCCTGATTGAACCCACCCGCGGGCAAGTATTGATTGACGGCGTAGACATCGCCCGGATATCCGATGCTGAGCTTCGCGAGGTGCGCAGAAAAAAGATTGCGATGGTTTTCCAGTCCTTTGCCCTGATGCCGCACATGACGGTCCTGGACAATACGGCATTCGGCATGGAATTAGCCGGTGTTGGCGCGGATGAACGTCGTGAAAAAGCGTTAGATGCGCTACGCCAGGTTGGTCTGGAGAATTATGCTCACGGATACCCGGATGAACTTTCCGGAGGGATGCGCCAGCGTGTGGGCCTCGCCCGTGCATTAGCCATAAACCCTGACATCTTATTAATGGATGAGGCCTTTTCTGCCCTCGATCCGTTAATTCGTACCGAGATGCAGGATGAACTGGTAAAACTACAGGCGAAACATCAACGTACCGTGGTCTTTATTTCCCACGATCTCGACGAAGCTATGCGTATTGGCGACAGAATTGCCATTATGCAAAACGGTGAAGTGGTCCAGGTCGGCACGCCAGATGAAATCCTGAATAATCCGGCCAATGATTATGTACGCACCTTCTTCCGCGGCGTTGATATTAGCCAGGTCTTTAGTGCCAAGGATATTTCACGTCGTAGCCCTGAAGGTTTAATTCGTAAAACGCCCGGGGTCGGTCCACGTTCAGCGCTGCAATTATTGCAGGACAAAGATCGCGAATATGGTTACGTGATCGAGCGCGGCAATAAATTCGTCGGCGTTGTCTCTATCGACTCTTTAAAAACAGCATTAAGTCAGGCGCAAGGTATTGAAGCGGCATTGATCGATGAGCCGCTAGCCGTGGATGCACAAACTCCTCTCAGCGAGTTGCTTTCTCATGTCGGCCAGGCCCCGTGCGCGGTGCCGGTTGTTGATGAGGAACAGCAGTATGTGGGCATTATTTCAAAACGCATGCTGTTACAGGCTTTAGATCGTGAGGGGGCAAACAATGGCTAATCAAACCAATCCGTGGGATACCACACCAGCGGCCGACAGTGCCGCACAAACCGCCGATGCCTGGAGTACGCCATCAGGCGCGCCAGCTGACGGCGGTGGCGCAGACTGGCTGACCAGCGCACCCGCGCCGGCGCCAGAGCATTTCAATATTATGGATCCGTTCCATAAAACGCTAATCCCGCTGGATAGCTGGGTCACAGAAGGGATCGACTGGGTCGTTACCCATTTCCGTCCGGTCTTCCAGGGCATTCGAGTCCCGGTGGATTATATTCTGAACGGCTTCCAGCAGCTTCTGTTGGGTATGCCAGCCCCGGTGGCGATTATCCTGTTCGCTCTGATTGCCTGGCAGATTTCCGGCGTTGGAATGGGCGTTGCTACGCTGATTTCATTGATTGCAATCGGGGCCATCGGCGCGTGGTCGCAGGCCATGATCACCCTGGCGCTGGTACTAACCGCGCTGCTGTTCTGCGTGGTGATCGGTCTACCGATGGGGATCTGGTTGGCGCGCAGTCCACGGGCGGCAAAAATTGTTCGTCCGCTGCTGGACGCCATGCAAACCACACCGGCGTTCGTCTATCTGGTGCCGATCGTCATGCTGTTTGGTATTGGTAACGTCCCGGGCGTGGTGGTGACGATTATCTTCGCCCTGCCGCCAATCGTGCGTCTGACCATTCTGGGTATTAACCAGGTGCCAGCCGACTTGATTGAAGCCTCGCGCTCATTTGGCGCCAGCCCGCGTCAGATGCTGTTTAAAGTGCAGCTCCCGCTGGCGATGCCTACCATTATGGCCGGGGTCAACCAGACGCTGATGCTGGCGCTCTCAATGGTCGTCATCGCGTCGATGATCGCCGTCGGCGGACTGGGTCAGATGGTTCTGCGCGGAATCGGTCGTCTGGATATGGGGCTTGCCACCGTCGGCGGGGTTGGGATCGTGATCCTCGCCATCATTCTCGACCGCCTGACGCAGGCTGTCGGTCGCGACGCCCGTAGCCGTGGCAACCGTCGCTGGTACACCACCGGTCCCGTAGGGCTTATCACTCGCCCATTCACGAAGTAATTCACCCGTTGCCCGGTGGCGCATTGCTTACCGGGCCTATACGTCCCTCCAATAATTAAGGAACAACGATGCGACAGAACGTCATTATTGCCACAGCGTTTGCCACCCTTGTCTCCACCAGCACTTTCGCTGCCGATCTGCCAGGCAAAGGCATCACTGTACAGCCAATCCAGAGCACTATCTCTGAAGAATCCTTCCAGACGCAACTGGTCGCCCGTGCGCTGGAGAAACTGGGTTATACCGTTAACAAAACAAGCGAAGTTGACTACAACGTCGGCTATACCTCCATTGCCTCTGGCGATGCAACTTTTACCGCTGTGAACTGGCAGCCGCTGCATGATGATATGTATGCCGCAGCGGGCGGAGACAAAAAGTTCTATCGCGAGGGGGTATTCGTTACGGGTGCCGCGCAAGGTTATCTGATCGATAAAAAAACCGCTGAGCAGTATAAAATCACCAACATTGCCCAGTTAAAAGATCCGAAGATCGCCAAAATCTTTGACACCAACGGCGACGGAAAAGCAGACATGATGGGCTGCTCGCCGGGCTGGGGCTGCGAAGCGGTGATCAACCACCAGAACAAAGCCTTCGATCTGGAAAAAACCGTCGAGGTCAGCCACGGTAACTATGCGGCGATGATGGCTGACACTATTACCCGCTTTAAAGAAGGCAAACCCATTCTTTACTACACCTGGACACCGTACTGGGTGAGCGACGTAATGAAACCGGGTAAAGATGTGGTCTGGCTGCAAGTACCGTTCTCTTCCCTGCCAGGCGAGCAGAAAGACATTGATACCAAGCTGCCAAACGGCGCCAACTACGGCTTCCCGGTGAACACTATGCATATCGTCGCCAACAAAGCCTGGGCGGAGAAAAACCCGGCTGCGGCGAAACTGTTTGCCGTCATGAAGCTGCCGCTGGCGGATATCAACGCGCAGAACGCGATGATGCACGACGGGAAAGCATCTGAAGCCGACGTTCAGGGTCACGTTGACGGCTGGATCAAAGCCCACCAGCAACAGTTTGATGGCTGGGTGAAAGAAGCGCTGGCTGCGCAGAAATAACCCCCTCGTAGGTCTGATAAGCGTAGCGCCATCACACCAATGCCGGATGGTGGCGCGATGCGCCTTATCCGGCCTACACGCCCTCCTCCCAACCGCACAATCCATCACCCAACAAATCAGCAACATTTAATCACTTACGTTATGATTGTTTTCTGCAACCCATTTTTCAGTTGAAAACCATGACGAAAACCACTCAGGGACTTAGCCCTTCGCTGATCCTGTTAATGTCTATCGCCACCGGCCTCGCCGTCGCCAGTAACTATTACGCGCAGCCGCTGCTCGACACCATCGCACGTAACTTTTCGCTATCGGCCAGCACCGCTGGCTTTATCGTCACCGCGGCCCAGCTAGGCTATGCCGCCGGCCTGCTGTTTTTAGTACCGCTTGGCGATATGTTTGAACGTCGGATGCTGATCGTCTCCATGACGCTGTTAGCGGCAGGCGGCATGCTTATTACCGCCAGTAGCCAGTCGCTGGGCATGCTGATCCTCGGCACCGCCCTGACCGGGTTGTTCTCGGTAGTGGCACAGATTCTGGTTCCGCTGGCGGCGACGCTTGCCACGCCGGATAAGCGCGGTAAAGTTGTCGGCACCATTATGAGCGGCCTGCTGCTGGGTATCCTGCTGGCGCGCACCGTGGCGGGATTACTGGCCAATCTTGGCGGCTGGCGCACCGTATTTTGGGTCGCATCGATATTAATGGCGCTGATGGCGATTGCGCTGTGGCGCGGTCTGCCAAAGATGAAATCAGATACTCATCTCAACTATCCGCAACTGTTAGGCTCCGTATTCAGCCTGTTTATCCATGATAAATTGCTGCGTACCCGCGCAATGTTGGGCTGCCTGACCTTTGCCAATTTCAGTATTCTCTGGACCTCTATGGCGTTTTTGCTCGCCGCGCCGCCGTTTAACTATTCCGAAGGAACGATCGGGCTGTTTGGCCTGGCAGGGGCCGCAGGGGCGTTAGGCGCGCGTCCGGCAGGTGGTTTTGCCGATAAGGGAAAATCACATCTCACTACGACCACAGGTCTGTTATTACTGCTGCTCTCCTGGTGGGCTATCTGGTTAGGGCATAGTTCCGTGCCAATGCTGATTATCGGTATCCTGGTCCTGGACCTCACCGTTCAGGGTGTACATATCACCAACCAGACGGTTATATATCGCATTCATCCGGACGCGCGTAATCGCCTGACCGCCGGATACATGACCAGCTATTTTATTGGCGGGGCGGCAGGTTCGCTGATTTCGGCCTCCGCCTGGCAGCATGCCGGTTGGGCTGGCGTTTGTCTGGCCGGTACTACCGTTGCCCTACTCAACCTGTTGGTCTGGTGGCGAGGATATCACCGTCAGGAAGCCGTAAATTAAGCATATAGCGTATGTTTACCGTTGATTGGGCTCCGCAGGGTGTTAAGGAGCCCATCAGTCTGCTAAGGTTATAACTCATTGAACCAATTTATATTAATTTCGGTAATGAAACCTATAACCCTATGGAAAGCCCGATATCCCAGTCTGAACCCAGTTCTGCGACGCTAACTGAAGGATTCAAAGACAGCCTGCCAATAGTCATCAGCTATATTCCGGTCGCTTTTGCATTTGGTCTCAATGCCACTCGCCTTGGCTTTACTCCGGTTGAAAGCGTGTTTTTCTCCTGCATTATCTATGCGGGAGCCAGCCAGTTTGTCATCACCACAATGCTCGCCGCAGGCAGTTCTTTGTGGGTCGCCGCACTGACCGTCATGGCCATGGATGTACGCCATGTTTTGTACGGACCTTCCCTGCGTAGCCGAATCGCCCAGCGACTGAGCAAACCCAAAAGCGCGCTGTGGGCCTTTGGCCTCACCGATGAAGTCTTTGCCGCCGCCACCGCGAAGCTGGTACGGGATAACCGGCGCTGGAGTGAAAACTGGATGATCGGCATTGCGCTATGCTCCTGGGCCTCCTGGGTGTTTGGCACGGTGATCGGCGCGTTTTCCGGCAGTGGTTTACTCAAGGATTACCCGGCAGTTGAAGCGGCGTTGGGCTTCATGCTCCCGGCGCTGTTCATGAGCTTCCTGCTCGCCTCTTTCCAGCGTCAACAAGCACTCTGCGTGACTGCAGCACTGACCGGCGCGCTGGCTGGCGTCATGCTGTTTTCCATTCCTGCCGCTATCCTTGCAGGCATTGTCTGCGGATGCCTGACGGCTCTTATCCAGTCATTTTGGCAGGGAGGTCCCGATGAGCTATGAGGTCTTGCTGCTTGGCCTGCTGGTCGGCTGCGTTAACTACTGTTTTCGTTATTTGCCGCTCCGTCTTGGAGTGGGCAATGTTCGCCCGACGAAGCGCGGCGCGACGGGCATATTACTCGACACCATTGGCATTGCATCAATTTGCGCCCTGTTGGTGGTGTCTACCGCGCCAGAAGTGATGCACGATTCTCGTCGGTTCGTGCCTACGCTGGTGGGGTTTGTCATACTGGGCGCAAGCTTCTATAAGACCCGCAGCATCATCATTCCAACCTTACTGAGTGCTCTGGGCTATGGATTAGCCTGGAAAATGCTGATTGTCTTATAGATAAAAACAATCATTTTAAATAAATAATACATTTACTTTATTTGTCACTGTCGTTACTATATCGGCTGAAATTAATGAGGTTATACCCAAATGGATAGTTCGTTTACGCCCATTGAACAAATGCTAAAATTTCGCGCCAGCCGCTACGAAGAGTTCCCTTATCAGGAAGTGCTTCTGACTCGTCTATGCATGCACATGCAGGGCAAGCTGCTGGAAAACCGCAATAAGATGCTGAAAGCTCAAGGGATTAACGAGACATTGTTTATGGCGTTGATTACGCTGGAGTCTCAGGAAAACCACAGTATTCAGCCTTCTGAACTGAGTTGCGCGCTTGGCTCGTCACGCACTAACGCAACCCGCATTGCGGATGAGTTAGAAAAACGTGGCTGGATCGAACGTCGCGAAAGCGATAACGATCGCCGCTGTCTGCATCTGCAATTGACCGAGAAAGGCCACGCATTTTTGCAAGAGGTGTTACCGCCTCAGCATAACTGCCTGCATCAGCTTTGGTCATCTCTCAGCACCACCGAAAAAGATCAGCTTGAGCAAATTACCCGTAAACTTCTGACCCGTCTTGACCAGATGGAGCAGGATGGCGCGGTATTAGAAGCGTTGCGCTAACGCGCCGACTCGCTCAGAAATCCAGATTTATAAATGAAAAAACCGACAGGCCAGCACGCATACTGCTGGCCTGTCTGATAAACAGGTCGGCTCAGCCGATGTGAAAAAAAAGAAGATCGTGGAGAACAACATGAGCGTAAATGCGGAGACTCAAACCCCGCAGCAACCGGTCAAGAAGAATGGCAAACGTAAAAGTATGCTGCTCCTTCTGACCTTGCTCTTTATTATTATTGCCGTGGCATATGGGATTTATTGGTTTTTAGTACTGCGTCATGTCGAAGAGACAGACGATGCGTACGTGGCAGGGAACCAGGTTCAAATCATGGCGCAGGTATCAGGCAGCGTGACGAAAGTCTGGGCTGATAACACTGACTTTGTAAAACAAGGCGATGTGCTGGTCACCCTCGACCAGACGGACGCAAAGCAGGCATTTGAAAAAGCCAAAACTGCGCTGGCTTCCAGCGTGCGTCAGACGCACCAGTTGATGATCAACAGCAAGCAGTTACAGGCAAGCATTGAAGTGCAGAGAACCGCGCTGGCGCAGGCACAAAGCGACTTTAATCGCCGTGTCCCGCTGGGCAACGCCAACCTGATTGGCCGCGAAGAGCTGCAACATGCGCGTGATGCCGTCGCCAGCGCTCAGGCTCAGCTTGATGTCGCGATCCAACAATATAATGCCAACCAGGCGATGATTCTCGGCAGTAAGCTGGAAGACCAGCCCGCCGTGCAACAGGCGGCCACTGAAGTGCGCAATGCCTGGCTGGCGCTGGAACGAACCAGAATCGTCAGCCCAATGACTGGCTATGTTTCCCGTCGTTCCGTGCAGCCGGGAGCGCAAATTAGCCCGACCACGCCGCTGATGGCGGTTGTTCCAGCCACTAACCTGTGGGTGGATGCCAACTTCAAAGAAACACAGCTCGCGCACATGCGTATCGGTCAACCGGCGACCGTGATCAGCGATATTTACGGCGATGACGTGAAATATACCGGTAAGGTTGTCGGGCTGGATATGGGTACGGGCAGCGCCTTTTCCCTGCTGCCAGCACAAAATGCGACGGGTAACTGGATCAAAGTCGTCCAGCGTCTGCCGGTGCGTATTGAACTGGATGCACAGCAGCTGGCGCAGCATCCGCTGCGTATCGGTTTATCTACGCTGGTTACGGTAGATACCTCAAATCGTGACGGACAAATTCTGGCAAGCCAGGTTCGCACCACGCCGGTATCAGAAAGTAATGCACGGGAAATCAACCTTGCTCCGGTCAATAAGATGATCGAAGAGATCGTGCAGGCCAACGCGGGCTAATTCAAAGGTGCGTGTGATGCAACAGCAAAAACCGCTGGAAGGCGCGCAGCTCGTCATTATGACGATCGCGCTGTCCCTGGCGACATTCATGCAGGTGCTGGACTCCACCATTGCTAACGTGGCGATCCCCACTATCGCCGGGAACCTCGGCTCTTCACTGAGCCAGGGAACCTGGGTGATCACCTCATTCGGGGTGGCGAACGCTATCTCTATTCCGATCACCGGCTGGCTGGCAAAGCGTTTTGGCGAAGTAAGGCTATTCATGTGGTCAACTATCGCCTTCGTCATTGCGTCATGGGCATGCGGGATGTCCACCAGCCTGAACATGCTGATTTTCTTCCGCGTAATCCAGGGGATTGTCGCCGGTCCATTAATTCCGCTGTCACAAAGCTTGTTGCTGAATAACTATCCTCCCGCCAAACGTTCCATCGCTCTGGCGCTATGGTCGATGACGGTGATTGTTGCCCCGATATGCGGCCCTATTCTTGGGGGCTATATCAGCGACAACTATCACTGGGGCTGGATATTTTTCATCAACGTGCCAATCGGTGCTGCGGTGGTATTGATGACTCTGCAAACCCTGCGCGGTCGGGAAACCAAAACCGAGCAGCGGCGCATCGATGCCATTGGTCTGGCCCTGCTGGTCATTGGTATCGGCAGTTTGCAGATTATGCTCGACCGCGGCAAAGAGCTGGACTGGTTCGCCTCTCAGGAGATTATCATCCTGACGGTGGTCGCCGTTGTCGCCATCAGCTTCCTGATCGTCTGGGAGCTTACCGACGAGCACCCCATTGTCGACCTCTCACTGTTTAAGTCGCGCAACTTTACCATCGGCTGTCTGTGTATCAGTCTGGCCTATATGCTCTACTTCGGCGCAATCGTCCTGCTGCCGCAGCTGTTGCAGGAGGTATACGGCTATACGGCAACCTGGGCCGGTCTGGCGTCAGCGCCGGTTGGGGTGATTCCGGTGATCTTATCGCCGATTATCGGCCGCTTCGCGCACAAGCTTGATATGCGTCGGTTAGTTACGTTCAGTTTTATTATGTACGCCGTCTGTTTCTACTGGCGTGCGTGGACGTTCGAACCGGGTATGGACTTTGGCGCATCGGCCTGGCCACAGTTTATTCAGGGTTTCGCGGTAGCCTGCTTCTTTATGCCGCTGACGACTATCACGCTGTCCGGCTTACCGCCTGAGCGTCTGGCCGCGGCATCAAGTTTGTCGAACTTTACGCGAACGCTGGCCGGCTCTATTGGCACATCAATTACGACGACGATGTGGACTAACCGCGAGTCACTTCACCATGCGCAGTTAACGGAATCCGTTAATCCTTACAATCCAAATGCGCAGGCAATGTACGATAAGCTGCAGGATTTAGGGATGACGCATCAGCAAGCGTCAGGCTGGATAGCCCAGCAGATCACCAATCAGGGGCTGATTATTTCCGCCAACGAAATCTTCTGGATGTCGGCGGGGATCTTCCTGGTCTTGCTTGGCCTGGTGTGGTTTGCCAAGCCACCCTTCGGTGCGGGCGGTGGCGGCGGTGGCGCGCACTAAATATCTGATAAAAGGGATCTGCGGATCCCTTTTTTATTGTCCCCCTAGGAGTAATGCTTGTTAGTTAACGAGGATGAGTGGCACATACAGAGGTAATGAATCTGTTGCCTCCGGTATATTGCTACGTTCACCTTATGTTTGTCACTTCTCTGAGGCAATACGACCTGTGAACGTGTTAAGGGTACTATCGCCGTACCCTTAACAATCCCGGCTCCCGATGGGAAAATTGTTGCTACGCAATACCCTCCGCTTATTCCTTCAGGCTACCGGGGCGGGCGCGAGGAAGCGTCCCTGCAAAACGCGCCCTGAACCCGCATCCCTGCGGGTTCTCCCGGCCTTACGGAAACACGGCGGCAATTTTCAGCCGGACCAGCCCACACCTGACCACCTGCGTTTTTTATCTGAACAGCAAAACAGAGTTAACTGGAAGTCAGTGCGTTGCAGCGATGACCCCGTTCCGGCTGAAAATCGATGAGGCGTTGACGGCTGACCGGGTCTGCCCGCAGGGATGCGGGCAGAGGGTGCGGCCTGCAGGGACGCAGGCCCGACCCCGACCCGAAGGCAGACGGCATAAGACGAATGAATCGCGCAGCGACGATTTTCCCGCCGGGAGCCAGGGATGCAAGGGAGGCGGCGGTGAGCCTCTCTTGCACGTTCACAGGTGTCTGAGCCTCAGAGAATTGATATTGCTGAGGTGAACGGAACCCTGAGCCGAAATCACATATTCTCCATAATGCTTAACTGACTGGCATTACCTACCAGGGAGGTGGTTTAGGAGGAGGGGCAATAAAAAACCCCGGTTATAAGCCGGGGTTAATTTAAATACTGGAACAACTAATCAGTATGACTAAATATGCAGTTCCTGCAGTTTCTCTTTCGGCAGCGCCAGCTCTTCATTGCTGTTAACGCGTACATCATGCTCCAGAATATGACGTGCGATATCCTGTGCTTCGCTAAGAGAGTGCATCTGATACGTGCCACACTGGTAAACGTTCAGCTCCGGGATCTGGTTTTGATCCTGCACTTTCAGCACGTCCGCCATCGCCGCTTTCCACGCGTCGGCAACACGCTGCTCGTCTGGCGTACCAATCAGGCTCATGTAAAAGCCAGTGCGGCATCCCATCGGAGAGATATCGATAATCTCCACGCCGTTGCCGTTGAGATGGTTACGCATAAAACCTGCAAACAGGTGTTCCAGCGTGTGGATACCTTTCTCAGGCATCACTTCTTTGTTCGGAATGCAGAAACGCAGATCAAACACGGTGATTGCGTCGCCATGCGGGGTGTTCATCGTTTTTGCAACCCGGACCGCGGGAGCTTCCATCCGGGTGTGATCGACAGTAAAACTATCTAACAACGGCATTTAGCCACCTCCGATAAATTTTTTGAAAATAATCTGAACTCTTTGTTCCGGGGCGAGTCTGAGTATATGAAAGACGCGCATTTGTTATCATCATCCCTGTTTTCAGAGATGAAATTTTGGCCACTCCCGAGTGGCCTTTTTCTTTTGTATCAAGCGTGCTTTTCCAGCCACACGCTAAACGGCTCAGTATCAGCCGCTTCGATCTCCTGCTGACGACGCTTTGAAGCCTCGGTTTCAGCAATAAATTCCGCTTCCTGCAATATTTCTAACGGCTCTTCACGCAGCAGATTTCGGTAAGCCTCACCCAGCGCTTTACCCGTGCCGCCAATGCCTTCATCAATCATAGACCGTAGGATGCGGGCAGAGAAAGTCAGTTCTGGGTTGTCAAAACAGGCAACCAGTTCATCACAGACCTTTTGATACTCCTCTCCCCCATCGATGCTGTCCAGCGTTTGTGCCACGCGTTTCAGATCACGGAACAGATCTTTCCCTACCTTAGGCAGCGGGAACTGGGCTGTTTCACAGCCAATACCTAACGTCAGCCCAGGCTTACGACCTTCGAGAATCACCCGATTCCAGTTTTTACGCGTACACAGCAATTCATCACTGCTCATTTCCGGGGCATCGGCCAGCGCACACCAGACCATAAACAGATCGAGGAAGCGCACCTGCTGCTCGTCCACGCCGATCGGTGAGAACGGGTTGATATCCAGTGAGCGAACTTCGATGTACTCAATACCGCCACGTAGAAGCGCGTCAGAAGGCGTTTCGCCACGACGAGTGACGCGTTTCGGGCGAATAGGCGCATACAGCTCATTTTCAATCTGCAGAACGTTGCTGTTGATTTGCAGACGCTTACCGTCCTTCTCCAGACCGATCGCCGCGTACTCCTCGGAAGGGGTTTTAATCGCGCGCTTTAATCCTGCCACATACTCATGCAAATCGTTAAACGTAATTCCGAGATTGCTTTGCGACTTATTGGTATAGCCCAAATCACTCAGGCGCAGCGACGTCGCATACGGCAGGTAATACATCCCACAGTCGGTTTTTTCAAACGGCAGGGTTGTCGGTTTTCCTTGCAGGAAAGAGGAACAAATGGCCGGAGAGGCGCCAAACAGATACGGGATCACCCAACCAAATCGGTAGTAGTTGCGGATCAGACGGAAGTAACCCGCGGAGATCTTCTCTTTAGCATCTTCGCCGTCCGTTACGCCACATTTCGCCTGCCAGAAAGCCATCGGCAATGAGAAATTGTAGTGTACGCCGGAGATAGTCTGCATCAACGCGCCGTAACGGTTTTTGAGGCCTTCACGGTACAGCGTTTTCAGACGACCGGTATTCGACGTACCGTACTGCGCCAGTTCGATATCCTGGCCTTCGGCAATATAGCAAGGCATGCTCAACGGCCACATACGCTCGTCGCCCAGGTTTCTGGCGGTATACCGATGCAGGTCGCGCATGAACGTGAGCATTTTCTCAATGTCGTCGCCTGGAGGCGTAATAAACTCCAGCAGTGCTTCGGCAAAGTCAGTGGTTATCCATTTATGCGTTAGCGCTGAGCCTAACACCTCAGGATGGCCTGTCGTTGCTAATGACCCATCTGCATTAACGCGCAGCGTTTCGCGCTCCAGCCCACGTTGAATCCCCTTTAACGCCTGAGGATGGTTTTCCAGCCAGGCCAGCGCCTGTGATACGTCCGGGATCAAATTGACCTCCCGCCTGTCAAAATCGTTTTAATTAGCATAATGGTATTGGTTACCCTGAAGGCTATCTCACAACACAATTAGTGCCACCACATAATGCCTTGCGTCGTAACCGCTGCGACAACTACATAGCGCAGCGCCTTGCCAAGGCATAAGAAAAAAAGTACTGGACCCCACGAGATGCGCATCCATCCAGCTAACAGGCACAGTAAATCACCCACAACCGGCATCCAGCTTAATAATAGTGTGACAGCGCCATAGCGCCGCAGCCAGCCAGTGGCTTTTTCTTGCCAGCGCGATGTTTTACGCAATGGAAAGAAACGCCCAAGGATAACGTTAGTTAACCCTCCAAGGCTATTACCCATTGTTGCTGTTAAGACTAAGACCCAGGGATGACTTACCCCAGAGACCAGCAAAGCAACTAAAACAACTTCAGAATTGCCGGGTAATAGCGTAGCGCTGAGAAAACTGCTGGCAAACAGTGACAGGAGCGATAGTCCATCACTCACAATAACCGGACATCCACCGCGTCCATTCCTGCGGCACGCGCCGCCTGCAGCCCAAAATCGGCATCTTCAAATACGACACAGCGCGCCGGAGCAACACCCATACGTTCGGCACAGAGCAAAAACGTATCAGGAGCAGGTTTATGGTGTTGTACGTGATCGGCTGCGACTACAGCATCAAAATAGCGACGCAGCCCAAGGTGTGCGAGCAGAGCTTCCGCAATCGCGCTTTCACTCCCCGTACCTACCGACATAGGACGACGACCATGCCAGGCTTTCACGACGTCAACCAATGGCAAAGGCTGGACGCTCTCCAGCAGCATACTTCTCACCTTGTCGGTTTTTTCACGCGCCAATGCATGAGGGTCAAGATCGGCATGATTCAATTCAATTACCGACTGGGCAATACGCCACGTTGGGGAGCCATTGAGGGCGACCATGGCTTGTTCATCAAAACGTAATCCATAATGCCCTAATACCTCATGCCACGCCTTACGGTGCGTTGGCTCGGTATCCAGGATGGTGCCATCCATATCAAAAATCAAACCCGCATAACGTTCGTACATCGTCTTCTCACAAGCCGAATGACCAGACGTTATTTTATCGTAATTGATTGATTTTGTCGCTGACAGCGAATTAAGGGGTGTTCCGGGAGTATGTGGAAATGATTCAAAGGAGAGAAGATGGTGCATCCGGGAGGATTACTCGGCTGCCCCTCGCCCTGGGGCCGTTGCTGAAGCAACGTTATCATCCCTGGTGCTCACGATTATCTCGCAGACCATGAAACAACAGTGTTGCTGTTATCTCGGAGAAGATGGTGCATCCGGGAGGATTCGAACCTCCGACCGCTCGGTTCGTAGCCGAGTACTCTATCCAGCTGAGCTACGGATGCATCAGGGAAACTTGCTTTACTGCAGACTTGATGTCGCTGCTAAAGCGCTATCAAGTAAGATGGTGCATCCGGGAGGATTACTCGGCTGCGCCTCGCCCTGCGGGCCGTTGCTGAAGCAACGTTATCCTCCCTGGTGCTCGCGATTATCTCGCAGACCATGAAACAACAGTTTTACTGTTATCTCGGAGAAGATGGTGCATCCGGGAGGATTCGAACCTCCGACCGCTCGGTTCGTAGCCGAGTACTCTATCCAGCTGAGCTACGGATGCATCGGGAAACTTGCTTTACTGCCGATATTGATATCGTAATGAGCGATATCAAGTAAGAGATGGTGCATCCGGGAGGATTACTCGGCTGCGCCTCGCCCTGTGGGCCGTTGCTGAAGCAACGTTATCCTCCCTGGTGCTCGCGATTATCTCGCAGACCATGAAACAACAGTTTTGCTGTTATCTCGGAGAAGATGGTGCATCCGGGAGGATTCGAACCTCCGACCGCTCGGTTCGTAGCCGAGTACTCTATCCAGCTGAGCTACGGATGCATCAGGGAAACTTACTTACTGCAGATTTGATATCGCTGCTAAAGTGATATCGATTTTCTGTAACAACGCTAATGCGCTATTGCAGAGAAGATGGTGCATCCGGGAGGATTCGAACCTCCGACCGCTCGGTTCGTAGCCGAGTACTCTATCCAGCTGAGCTACGGATGCAAATGGCGGTGAGGCGGGGATTCGAACCCCGGATGCAGCTTTTGACCGCATACTCCCTTAGCAGGGGAGCGCCTTCAGCCTCTCGGCCACCTCACCAACACGCCTCTTGCGAGTGCTTCGAAGAACTTGTTTCTGCTCATCGTCGCTGCGTGGCGCACATATTACTTTCTGGGACTTATAAGTCAAACAATTTTTCCAGCGCTTTTATCGTTTGCACATTTCACGCGCAATTAGTCTGCAAAAACGGCAAAAAGAGTGTTTTATCAACAGATAAATTGGCAATTTCCTGAGGCAATGAACAAACGGAAAAATCGCAGGGAAAGGCAATACGCGGATGAGAATCGAAAAAATGAGGAAGACGAAGAAGAAAAGAGAAGAAAAGGGATAATTCAATCAGGTTGCGCCTCACCAGAAAGGTGAGACGCGAAAACCTTAGTAACTGGACTGCTGGGATTTTTCAGCCTGGATACGCTGGTAGATCTCTTCACGATGGACAGAAACTTCTTTCGGGGCGTTTACGCCAATGCGCACCTGGTTGCCCTTCACCCCTAAAACTGTCACGGTGACCTCATCGCCTATCATGAGGGTCTCACCAACTCGACGAGTCAGAATCAGCATTCTTTGCTCCTTGAAAGATTAAAAGAGTCGGGTCTCTCTGTATCCCGGCATTATCCATCATATAACGCCAAAAAGTAAGCGATGACAAACACCTAAGTGTAAGCAGTCACGGCATCACATTCTGTTAAACCTAAGTTTAGCCGATATACACAACTTCAACCTGACTTTATCGTTGTCGATAGCGTTGATACAAACGCTGCGGATTGAAGTCCGCAGCGTCGACTTACGCTTATAATTATTACAGTTTTGCGCTGACCCAGCCTTTCACACTGGCTAACGCTGCTGGCAGAGCCGCAGCATCCGTACCACCGGCTTGCGCCATGTCCGGACGACCACCACCCTTACCGCCTACCTGCTGAGCGACCATTCCAACCAGTTCCCCTGCTTTCACGCGATCTGTCACATCCTTAGACACACCCGCAATCAGAGAAACCTTACCTTCCACTACCGTTGCCAGAACGATAACGGTAGACCCCAGTTGATTTTTCAGATCATCAACCATGGTACGCAACATTTTCGGCTCAACGTCCGCGAGTTCGCTGACCAGCAGCTTCACGCCATTGATATCAACCGCTTTGCTGGAGAGATTTGCACTCTCCTGCGCCGCAGCCTGTTCCTTCAATTGCTGCAATTCTTTTTCGAGTTGACGCGTACGCTCCAGCACGGAACGAACTTTGTCACCAATATTCTGGCTATCTCCTTTCAGCAGCTGCGCAATATCGCTTAAGCGATCGCTCTCAGCATGCACGGTTTGGATAGCGCCTTCACCGGTCACAGCTTCAATACGACGAACGCCCGCCGCAGTGCCTGACTCAGACACAATACGGAACAGACCAATATCCCCCGTACGGCTGGCATGAGTACCACCACACAGTTCGGTAGAGAAATCACCCATGCTCAGAACACGCACGTGGTCGTCATATTTCTCGCCAAACAGCGCCATTGCGCCTTTGGCTTTCGCCGCTTCGAGATCCATGATGTTCGTTTCAATCGGCAGATTGCGACGAATTTGCGCATTAACCAGATCTTCAACGGCACGGATTTCAGCAGGCTTCATAGCTTCAGTATGAGAGAAGTCGAAGCGCAGCACTTTATCGTTAACCAATGAGCCTTTCTGTGCCACATGCGTGCCCAGTACCTGGCGCAGCGCCGCGTGCATCAGGTGCGTTGCGGAGTGGTTCAAGCGAATGCGCGCACGACGAGCTTCATCAACATCAGCCTGTACTGCATCGCCAATTTTCAGAGAACCCGCAGACAGCTTACCAATGTGACCAATGGCCTGGCCATATTTCTGCGCGTCGCTCACGGCAAACGCGAAGCCTGCGCCTTTCAGTTCACCCTTGTCGCCAACCTGACCACCAGATTCCGCATAGAACGGAGTCTGATCCAGTACGACAACTGCATCCTGACCTGCGTTAATCGCGTCTACCGCTTTACCATCAACAAACAGCGCGGTCACTTTGCCGTTCAGTTCCAGGTGTTCGTAGCCTTTAAATTCAGAGGCGCCATCAACACGAATCATCGCATTGTAGTCTGCGCCGAAGCCGCTGGCTTCACGCGCGCGACGGCGCTGTTCTTCCATTGCAGCTTCAAAGCCCGCTTCGTCAACCTTAATGTTGCGCTCGCGGCAAACGTCCGCCGTCAGGTCAACCGGGAAACCGTAGGTGTCATACAGACGGAATGCGGTTTCGCCATCCAGTGTATCGCCGGACAGTTTTGCCAGTTCTTCATCCAGCAGCGCCAGACCACGCTCCAGTGTACGCGCAAACTGCTCTTCTTCGGTTTTCAGAACCTGCTCAACCATAGCCTGCTGACGCTTCAGTTCTTCACCTGCGGAGCCCATGACGTCCACCAGCGGACCAACCAGCTTGTAGAAGAAGGTATCCTTCGCGCCCAGCATGTTGCCATGACGCACCGCGCGACGAATGATACGACGCAGCACATAACCACGGTTTTCATTCGACGGGACAACGCCATCGGCAATCAGGAATGCACAGGAGCGGATATGGTCAGCGATAACGCGCAGCGACTTGTTGCTCAGATCGGTCGCGCCGGTGACTTTCGCCACGGACTCAATCAGTGAACGGAACAGGTCGATTTCATAGTTGGAATTAACGTGTTGCAGCACGGCCGCAATACGCTCAAGGCCCATACCGGTATCCACGGACGGCTTCGGCAGCGGTTCCATGGTACCGTCAGCCTGACGGTTGAACTGCATGAAGACGATGTTCCAGATCTCAATGTAGCGATCGCCATCTTCTTCTGCGCTTCCCGGAGGGCCACCCCAAATATGGTCGCCATGGTCGTAGAAAATTTCGGTGCACGGACCGCAAGGGCCGGTATCACCCATCTGCCAGAAGTTGTCGGAAGCATAAGCCGCGCCTTTGTTATCACCGATACGGATGATACGTTCGCGCGGAATGCCGACTTCTTTTTCCCAGATTTCATAGGCTTCATCGTCAGTTTCATAGACGGTGACCCACAGACGCTCTTTTGGCAGGGCAAACCAGTTTTCACCGGTCAGCAGTTCCCATGCGTATTGAATAGCATCATGTTTGAAATAATCGCCGAAGCTGAAGTTGCCCAGCATTTCGAAGAAAGTATGGTGACGTGCAGTGTAACCGACGTTTTCCAGGTCGTTGTGCTTACCGCCCGCACGCACGCAACGCTGCGAGGTGGTTGCGCGGGAATAATTACGCTTGTCGAGGCCAAGGAACACATCCTTGAACTGGTTCATCCCGGCGTTGGTAAACAACAAAGTAGGGTCATTGTTCGGTACCAGGGAGCTGCTGGCAACTACCTGATGTCCTTTACTATGGAAAAAATCGAGAAACGCCTGACGGATCTCAGCGGTGCTCTTGCTCATAATTATCCTGAAGAAATCAAGCTAACGAAATGTCATTACCAGCATCGGCACGTAAACTGCGCCTCTGGCAATCGAAAAGTGGGAATAAGATAAGTTTTCTTTACTGGGAAGTAAAATCCCGTATGCGCTCAATCGTCAAAATTTCGCCATATTGCCTGAATATCTTCCATCAGATAGCCACGGTAGAGCAAAAAGCGCTGGACCTTTACCTTATCTGAAAAATCTACAGGTAAAGGTTCTCCGTATTTACGAATGGCCTGCGCGCGCGCAAGCCCTGCCCAGTCAATTTCGCACTCGCGCATGGCTCGTTCAACGGCTTCACGCGAAATCCCTTTTTGGTTTAATTCCTGACGCACGCGCGCGGGTCCATAACCTTTACGGCTACGGCTGGAGATAAACTGCTGAACGAAGCGGTCATCATCCAGATAACGACTTTCAATACACCAGGCGATAACCTTGTCGTAATCCTCCGGCGTTGCATCAATGTCTTCCGGTCCATTTTTTCCCATCACCGGAGCGGCCAGCTTACGCCGCAGTTCCTGCTCGCTGTGATCGCGCATCGCCAGTATACGTACAGCGCGGTCAAGAAGTCGGGAATAAGCGGAGCGGCGGGAAGTTGCTTCTGTCATAGTGAGCCTTCAGAAATGGAAAAGGGCTGCATCGTATGCAGCCCTTCTATGTGCGATAACGTCAGATTATCAGAAATCTTCGTTCGTTTCTTTTACATCTTCACCGCTGTCATCAACAGAGAAGTCTGGTTTTGAATCCGGGTTATTGAGCAGTAACTCGCGTACTTTCTTCTCAATTTCCTTCGCAGTTGCCGGGTTTTCCTTCAGCCAGTTAGTGGCATTCGCTTTACCCTGACCAATTTTCTCACCGTTGTAGCTGTACCATGCACCGGCTTTTTCAATCAGCTTCTCTTTCACGCCCAAATCAACCAGTTCGCCGTAGAAGTTGATACCTTCACCGTAAAGAATCTGGAATTCAGCCTGTTTGAACGGCGCGGCAATTTTGTTTTTCACGACCTTAACACGGGTTTCGCTACCAACCACGTTGTCGCCTTCTTTCACCGCGCCAATACGACGGATATCCAGGCGAACAGAAGCATAGAATTTCAGGGCGTTACCACCGGTGGTGGTTTCCGGGTTACCGAACATAACGCCAATCTTCATACGGATCTGGTTGATGAAAATCAGTAGCGTGTTGGACTGCTTCAGGTTACCGGCCAGCTTACGCATGGCCTGGCTCATCATACGTGCCGCAAGGCCCATGTGAGAGTCACCAATCTCGCCTTCGATTTCTGCCTTCGGCGTCAATGCGGCAACGGAGTCGACAACGATAACGTCAACCGCACCGGAGCGCGCCAGCGCATCACAGATTTCCAGCGCTTGTTCACCGGTATCCGGCTGAGAGCACAGCAGGTTGTCGATATCAACGCCAAGCTTGCGCGCATAGACGGGATCCAGCGCGTGTTCAGCATCGATGAACGCACAGGTTTTACCTTCGCGCTGTGCGGCAGCAATAACCTGCAGGGTCAGCGTCGTTTTACCGGAAGATTCAGGCCCGTAGATTTCAACGATACGGCCCATTGGCAAACCGCCCGCGCCCAATGCGATATCCAGAGAAAGCGAACCGGTGGAGATGGTTTCCACATCCATGGAACGGTCTTCACCCAGGCGCATGATGGAGCCTTTACCGAATTGCTTTTCGATCTGACCCAGCGCTGCCGCCAACGCTTTCTGTTTGTTTTCGTCGATAGCCATTAATTACTCCTGTCATGCCGCTTTCGGGTTAAACCGCGAAACGTGATAGATAATGTTCTGTTGGGGCAATTATACTGTATGCTCATACAGTATCAAGTATTTTGTAGAAATTGTTGCCACAGGGTTTGTAACGCGTAGGCGGTCGCCTGTCGACGTACCGCATCGCGATCGCCGCTGAAGCATTCCCGGCGGGTAATCCCCTCGCCGCTCGCGCTGGCAAAAGCGAACCATACCGTCCCCACGGGCTTTTCTTCACTGCCGCCATCTGGCCCCGCAATACCGCTAATCGAAACAGCGAAATGCGCGCGGGCCGCTTTTAGCGCGCCAATCGCCATCTCCACCACCACAGGTTCGCTCACCGCCCCATGCTGGACCAGCGTCTCTTCGCGCACGCCAATCATCTGCGCTTTGGCTTCATTGCTGTAGGTCACAAACCCGCGCTCAAACCAGGCGGAGCTGCCGGCAATATCCGTAATTGCTTTGGCTACCCAGCCTCCGGTGCAGGATTCCGCCGTCGTCACGGTTGCCCCGCGCGCTTTCAACGCCAGGCCAACCTGCTCGCTTAACTGCATCAGTTCACTGTCGGTCATTTCAGCCTCTGTCAGTTAAAAAAATATGCCGGACAAGATAGCACTTTCATAACCAAGATGGGGATGAGGAGACAATTTTACGAGGGGCATTCAGAAAATAGATAAACCGCATTCAAAAGAGTACCGGATAACGCACCAGGATAGCCTATTCGGTCTACAAGGGATTGCCCCTGTAGACCGATAACAAATGATTACTGCACGCGCGCCAGCGCGACCGCCTGACCCAATTGCCACACGGCCATGGCATAGTGGGTACTGTGGTTATAGCGGGTGATTGTGTAGAAGTTCGGCAGTCCATACCAATACTGATAACCGGTACCGATATCCAGTCGCAGCAGGCTGGCCTGCTGATGATTCCCCAATGACTGCTGCGGCGTCAGGCCCGCGGCGGCAAGTTGAGAAATGCTGTACTGGGTTTTAAAGCCGTTCGCCAGCCCAGGCGCCTGGCCATTCGCCGGAACCGCAACCATATCGCCTTTCACCCAACCGTGGCCTTTGAAATAGTTCGCCACGCTACCGATAGCATCAACCGGATCCCACAGGTTAATGTGACCATCGCCATTGAAATCAACGGCATATTGTTTATAGGAAGATGGCATAAATTGGCCGTAGCCCATCGCCCCTGCGAAAGAACCTTTCAAATCGAGCGGATCGTCGCTTTCATCTCGCGCCATTAGCAGGAAGGTTTCCAGTTCACCAGAGAAATATTCCGCGCGACGAGGATAGTTAAACGACAACGTCGCCAGCGCATCCAGAATCCGCGTTTTACCCATCACGCGGCCCCAGCGAGTCTCTACGCCAATAATGCCAACGATAATTTCCGGCGGTACGCCGTAGACCTGCCATGCACGGTTCAGCGCATCTTCATATTGGTTCCAGAAGGCCACACCGTTTTGTACGTTATCCGGGGTGATGAACTGTTTACGATACCGCAGCCATGCACCGTTAGGTCCGGCTGGCGGTTGAGTCGTCGGCGCCTGGCGGTCCATCAAACGCAATACCGAGTCCAGACGCTTGGCCTGCGACAGGATCTCCTGCAACTGCTGGCGGTCAAAGCCGTGCTTATTCACCATTTTCTCGATGAACTGCTGCGCGTTCGGATTATTGGCAAAATCGCCGCCCGTTTGCATGACATTGTGCTGTGGCTCAAGCAGGAAGCCGCCGGATGGCGTACCCGTAGTCGTTTGAGTCTCTGAAGGTTTAGGTTTGCTGCTACAAGCAGCAAGCAATACGAAAAGGGGAAGTAACGCTACATAACGACGCTTGAACATGAGACATCCATTAAACAAATTCAGCCTGGGAGAAGTATGGTAAAGCATCCTCCGCCACACAAGGAAGCAGTAGTCGCTCTCCTTCACAGAATTTCCCCCCTCTTGCACTCCTGACCGGCACATTTGCGCGTTCTCACGCACAATCTTTCAAATTAAAATATTTACCTTTCATTTTGCGATCAAAATAACACTTTTAAATCTTTCGATCTGATTAAAATTAGTTACCGTTTGGCAAGATAACTAAAACCCCTACAGGAGAGAATAATGATCGACACCATCACACTCGGTGCTGAGTGGTTTATCGGATTGTTCCAGAAAGGCGGAGAGGTGTTTACCGGCATGGTGACCGGTATTCTGCCTCTGCTGATCAGTCTGCTGGTCATCATGAATGCGCTGATTAACTTTATCGGTCAGCAACGTATTGAACGTTTTGCCCAGCGCTGCGCCGGAAACCCGCTGTCCCGCTATCTACTGCTGCCGTGCATCGGCACATTTGTGTTTTGTAATCCTATGACGCTGAGCCTGGGCCGCTTTATGCCGGAAAAGTTCAAGCCCAGCTACTACGCAGCCGCCTCTTACAGCTGCCATTCAATGAACGGCTTATTTCCCCACATCAACCCCGGTGAGCTGTTCGTCTATCTGGGGATCGCCAGCGGACTGACCACGCTGGGTCTTCCGCTCGGCCCGCTGGCGGTGAGCTATTTGCTGGTCGGCCTGGTGACCAACTTCTTCCGCGGCTGGGTGACCGATTTCACCACCACCATCTTTGAGAAAAAAATGGGCATTCAACTTGAGCAGAAAGTACATCTGGCGGGAGCAGCATCATGACGCGTATTCGTATTGAAAAAGGCACCGGCGGCTGGGGCGGCCCGCTTGAACTGGATGCCGAGCCAGGCAAGAAAATTGTCTATATCACCGCCGGGACTCGCCCCGCAATTGTCGACAGGATAGCCAGCCTGACAGGTTGGCAGGCCGTTGATGGCTTCAAAGAAGGCGAGCCGCCAGAGAACGAAATTGGCGTGGCGATCATCGACTGCGGCGGCACGCTGCGCTGCGGGATCTATCCAAAACGCCGTATACCAACAGTGAATATTCACGCGACGGGTAAATCAGGTCCGCTGGCCCAATATATTATCGAAGATATCTATGTCTCTAGCGTGAAAGAAGAAAACATTACCGTCGTCGGTGAAGCATCCGCTGCGCCAACGCCAGCAAACAGCACGATGGGTCGCGAGTACGACACCAGCAAGAAAATTACCGAACAAAGCGACGGTCTGCTGGCAAAAGTCGGCATGGGAATGGGTTCAGCCGTTGCGGTTCTGTTTCAGGCTGGGCGAGACACTATCGATACCGTCCTGAAAACCATTCTGCCGTTTATGGCGTTCGTCTCGGCGCTGATCGGCATCATTATGGCGTCTGGCCTGGGGGACTGGATTGCCCATGGACTCGCACCGCTGGCCAGCCATCCGCTGGGGCTGGTAACCCTGGCGCTGATCTGCTCTTTCCCGCTGCTGTCCCCTTTCCTCGGCCCTGGTGCGGTCATCGCCCAGGTTATCGGCGTCCTGATCGGCGTACAGATTGGTTTGGGGAACATTCCTCCGCATCTGGCGCTACCTGCCTTGTTCGCCATTAACGCTCAGGCGGCATGCGACTTTATTCCAGTCGGATTGTCGCTAGCCGAAGCGCGCCAGGACACGGTCCGCGTCGGTGTGCCATCCGTACTGGTGAGTCGTTTTCTGACCGGCGCACCGACCGTTCTCATCGCCTGGTTTGTTTCCGGCTTTATTTACCAATAAGAGGCACTCAAAAATGACCGTGATTTATGAAACCACCATCACCCGCATCGGCCAGAGCGCCCCGGATGCACTCTGCGACCAGATGCTAATTACCTTTCGTGAAGGCGCGCCTGCGGATATCGAAGAATTTTGCTTCATCCATTGCCATGGGGAGCTGAACGGCTCTTTGCAGGCTGGGATCCAATTTGAGCTAGGCCAGCATCACTACCCGGTCACAGCCGTTGGCAGCGTGGCGGAACAAAACTTACGTGAACTGGGGCATATCACTCTGCGTTTTGACGGACTGAGTGAAGCGGAATTTCCCGGCACCGTACACGTTGCGGGCCCCGTACCGGACGGTATCGCACCGGGCTGTATTTTGAAGTTTATTGCTTAAGATTTAAGGAGATAAAGATGAATCAGGTTGCCGTTGTCATTGGTGGAGGCCAGACCCTGGGGGCATTCCTTTGCCGTGGGCTTGCGACAGAAGGGTACCGCGTCGCGGTGGTGGATATCCAAAGCGATAAAGCCGCCAACGTCGCGCAGGAAATTAACGCCGAGTTTGGCGAAGGCACCGCCTACGGTTTTGGCGCTGATGCCACCAGCGAACAGAGTGTGCTGGCGCTGTCGCGCGGAGTGGATGAAATATTTGGCCGCGTCGATCTGCTGGTTTACAGCGCGGGTATCGCAAAAGCCGCGTTTATCAGCGACTTTCAGCTTGGGGATTTCGACCGCTCGCTGCAGGTGAATCTGGTCGGCTACTTCCTCTGCGCACGTGAATTTTCACGCCTGATGATCCGCGATGGCGTCCAGGGACGCATTATCCAGATCAACTCCAAATCAGGGAAAGTGGGCAGTAAACACAACTCAGGCTATAGCGCGGCAAAATTTGGCGGCGTAGGTTTAACCCAGTCGCTGGCGCTGGATCTGGCAGAGTACGGGATCACCGTGCATTCACTGATGCTCGGCAATCTGCTGAAATCACCGATGTTCCAGTCATTATTACCGCAATATGCGACCAAGCTTGGCCTTAAGCCAGACGAAGTCGAGCAGTACTACATTGATAAGGTTCCACTTAAGCGCGGCTGCGATTATCAGGACGTGCTGAACATGCTGCTGTTTTACGCCAGCCCGAAAGCCTCTTACTGCACCGGTCAGTCCATTAACGTGACCGGTGGTCAGGTGATGTTCTAAGAAACATGATTGCCCGGTGGCGCTGCGCTTACCGGGCCTACACACATCTGTGTCGGATAAGGCACAGCCGCCATCCGGCAAAATCAAAGGAGCACATTATGGTTTCCGCACTGATTACCGTCGCCGCTATCGCCTGGTGCCTGCAACTGGCGCTCGGTGGCTGGCAAATATCCCGCTTTAACCGGGCGTTTGATCAACTCTGCCAGCGGGGTCGGGTTGGCGTAGGTCGTTCCGGTGGACGGTTTAAACCCCGCGTGGTGGTCGCCATCGCGCTGGATGAACAGCAGCGGGTTACCGATTCGTTATTTATGAAAGGTCTTACTGTATTTGCCAGGCCCGGTAAAATTGCCACGATAATGGGCAAACATCTTGATGATTTACAGCCTGATGTGATCTTTCCCCATGATCCGTTAGCGCAGAATGCACTATCATTGGCGCTTAAACTGAAACATGGATAATTTCGTTGTGAATGCTAATAGCTTGCGAAATTATCATTTTGCAACCTATTAAGTCAGGGTAATCACGCCTATGAAACCTCGTCAGCGACAGGCGGCCATACTGGAGCACCTGCAAAAGCAGGGAAAATGCTCGGTTGAAGAACTGGCCCACTACTTTGACACAACCGGCACGACCATTCGCAAAGACCTGGTCATTCTGGAGAATGCCGGAACCGTCATTCGTACCTATGGCGGCGTGGTATTAAATAAAGACGAATCCGACCCGCCAATCGATCACAAAACGCTAATCAATACGCATAAAAAAGAGCAGATTGCCGAAGCCGCCGTCCGTTTTATTCACTATGGCGACTCGATTATTCTGGATGCGGGCAGCACCGTATTGCAGATGGTGCCGATGCTCACCCGCTTTAGCAACATCACCGTCATGACCAACAGTCTGCACATTGTTAACGCCCTTTCAGAGCTGGACAACGAGCAAACTATCCTGATGCCCGGCGGGACCTTTCGCAAAAAATCTGCGTCATTTCACGGTCAGTTGGCAGAAAACGCCTTTGAGCAGTTCAGCTTTGATAAACTCTTCATGGGTACCGACGGCATTGACCTCAATGCCGGCGTGACCACCTTTAATGAGGTGTTTAGCGTCAGTAAAGCGATGTGCAATGCCGCTCGCGAAGTGATTCTGATGGCTGACTCGTCAAAATTTGGGCGTAAAAGCCCCAATGTTGTGTGCAGTCTGGAAAGCGTCGACAAGCTGATTACCGATGCGGGTATCGACCCTGCGTTTCGTCAGGCGCTGGAAGCAAAAGGGATTGAAGTGATCATAACCGGAGAAACCAATGAGTGATGCATTACTGAACGCGGGCCGTCAGACGTTAATGCTGGAGCTACAGGAAGCCAGCCGACTGCCTGAACGACTGGGCGATGATTTTGTCCGCGCCGCCAATACTATCATCCACTGCGAAGGCAAAGTGATTGTCTCCGGGATTGGCAAATCAGGCCATATTGGCAAAAAAATAGCCGCGACCCTCGCCAGTACCGGCACACCCGCCTTTTTTGTGCATCCGGCTGAAGCGCTGCACGGCGACTTAGGGATGATTGAAAGCCGTGATGTCATGCTGTTTATTTCCTACTCCGGCGGCGCAAAAGAACTGGATCTCATCATTCCGCGCCTGGAAGACAAATCCGTCGCTCTGCTGGCAATGACCGGAAAACCGACCTCACCGCTGGGTTTGGCAGCCAAAGCCGTGCTGGATATTTCCGTTGAGCGCGAAGCCTGTCCGATGCGCCTGGCACCGACTTCCAGCACCGTGAACACTCTGATGATGGGCGACGCGTTGGCAATCGCCGTGATGCAGGCTCGCGGCTTTAACGAAGAAGATTTTGCCCGCTCGCATCCGGCGGGTGCGCTGGGCGCTCGTCTGCTAAATAAAGTGCATCATCTGATGCGCCGTGACGATGCCATTCCGCAGGTGACGCTCACCACCAGCGTCATGGACGCGATGCTGGAACTAAGCCGTACGGGTCTTGGCCTGGTGGCAGTCTGCGACGACGAGTCGCTGGTGAAAGGCGTCTTTACCGACGGCGACCTGCGCCGCTGGCTGGTTGGCGGCGGAGCGCTCACCACTCAGGTTAGCGAAGCAATGACCCATAATGGCATTACGCTGCAGGCGCAGAGCCGCGCCATTGACGCCAAAGAGATCCTGATGAAGCGCAAAATCACTGCCGCACCGGTGGTAGATGAAAACGGTAAACTCACCGGTGCTATCAACCTGCAGGATTTCTATCAGGCAGGTATTATCTAATCCTTCAGCCCCAGACGTTTCGCCAGCCGGTGCAGGTTGGCGACGTCTGTTTCCAGCGCCCGCGCACTTGCCGCCCAACTGTGATTATTTTGCGCCAACGCCCGGCGGATCATCTCCCGCTGGAATGACTCCGTTGCCTCACGCAGGTTGCGATGCTGCGGGATCTCCGCAACAACCTCTGCCTGGGGAGCCGGCGTTTCATCCTGCAGGGCAAAATGCTGCGCCTCAAGCACCACTTCATCCCCTGCCCTGGTGGCCCTTGCCAGAACAACCGCCCGGTGAATGGCATGTTCCAGCTCACGCACGTTCCCGGGCCAGCCATAATTCAACAGATGGCTACGCGCGCCGGGACTTAACACCACGCGGGAAAGTCCCAGCCGCAGCCGACATTGTTCGCAAAAATAACCGGCCAGCAGTACCACATCTTCGCCGCGTTCACGAAGGGGCGGGACGGAAAGGGGAAAGACGCTCAGACGGTGGAACAAATCCGCACGGAAATTCCCGGCCAGCACCTCTTCCCGTAAATCACGGTTCGTTGCCGCCAGCACCCGAACATCCACGCGCAGGCTGCGATCGTCACCCACACGCTGAATATCGCCGTACTGCAACACACGTAGCAACTTAGCCTGTAACGCCAGCGAGAGTTCGCCAATCTCATCGAGAAACAGCGTCCCATTGTCAGCCATTTCAAACTTACCGCTACGATTGCTGATAGCCCCGGTAAAGGCGCCTTTTACGTGACCAAACAGCTCACTTTCCGCTACGGTTTCCGGCAACGCCGCGCAGTTCAGATACACCAGCGGATTCACCGCGCGCGGCGAACCTTCATGGATAGCCTTAGCTACCAGCTCCTTCCCGGTCCCCGTTTCGCCGCTAATCAGTACGTTGAGATCGGATCCCGCCACAATCTCAATCTCTTTTTTCAACTGCAGCATATTGGGCGACAGGCCAATCATTTGGGTTTCAGTCACCTGCTCGAAGGCCGTCGACGAGCCCGGCAACATATTCTGGCTTTCCAGTTGTTCAATCAGCAGCGCATTGCTCAGCGCGCCCGCCGCCAGCGCGGCAATCAGCCTAAGCTCTTCATCGCTGAAAACATCGAATTGATCGGGCTCCATGCCATCCAGCGTTAACGCGCCAATCAGATTTTGACCGGCGAACAGCGGTAAGCCAATGCAGGCATGTACCTTCAGGCTCTCCTGGCCCGGAATCAGCCCATCGTAAGGGTCTGGCAAATCGCTGTCGGCAGGGAAACGAACCACGTCCCCGGCGCGGGCAATCGCCTCCAGACGAGGATGCCCTTCCAGGGTAAAGCGCCTGCCGAGAACGTCCTGCGCCAGCCCATCGATCGCCAGCGGAATAAACTGTCGCGACTCATAGCGCAGCAATGCCGACGCGTCGCACTCCAACACCTGACGCAAGGTGGTTATCAGGCGTTGAAAACGGTCCTGATGTCCAATACCGCTTTGTAATTCAATGGCGATACCCGCCAGCACGTCTACGGAAAAACTCATGACGACCTCATTGTCATTTTGACAATTCATATTGTCATATTGACAATAAAATGAATAGTCATTTTGACTACCACCTTATAGGCATTAAAAAACAACCCCTTTAAAATCAACAAATAAAAAGTTGGCACGCAACCTGCAATAAGCAAAACATCTTTTTTAGAAAAACGCTGAATTAATTACTGAGGTTGCTATGTCTATTCTGGTTAAAAATAACATTCATTGGGTTGGCCAACGTGACTGGGAAGTTCGTGATTTCCACGGGACTGAATATAAAACGCTGCGCGGTAGCAGCTACAACAGTTATCTCATCCGTGAAGAAAAAAATGTCCTGATCGATACAGTAGACCACAAGTTTAGCCGTGAATTCGTGCAGAACCTGCGCAGTGAAATTGACCTGGCAGATATCGACTACATCATCATTAACCACGCGGAAGAGGACCATGCCGGTGCGCTGACTGAGCTGATGTCCTGCATCCCTGACACCCCAATTTACTGCACAGCCAACGCTATTGACTCTATCAACGGGCACCACCACCACCCGGAGTGGAACTTCAACGTGGTGAAAACCGGCGACTCGCTGGACATTGGCAACGGTAAACAACTAATCTTCGTTGAAACACCGATGCTGCACTGGCCTGACAGCATGATGACCTACATGACCGGCGATGCGGTGCTGTTCAGTAACGACGCCTTCGGCCAGCACTACTGTGATGAACGTCTGTTTAACGACGAAGTTGACCAGACCGAACTGTTCGAACAGTGCCAGCGTTACTACGCCAACATCCTGACGCCGTTCAGCCGTCTGGTGACACCGAAAATCACTGAGATTCTCGGCTTCAACCTGCCGGTGGATATGATTGCCACTTCCCACGGCGTGGTATGGCGCGACAACCCGACACAAATCGTTGAAATGTATCTGAAATGGGCGGCTGACTATCAGGAAGACCGTATCACCATTTTCTACGATACCATGTCCAACAACACCCGCATGATGGCGGACGCCATTGCCCAGGGCATTAACGAAGTTGACCCGAACGTGGCGGTGAAAATCTTTAACGTCGCCCGTAGCGACAAAAACGAAGTCCTGACTAACGTCTTCCGCTCTAAAGGCGTGCTGGTTGGTACTTCAACGATGAATAACGTAATGATGCCAAAAATCGCTGGTCTGGTAGAAGAGATGACCGGCCTGCGTTTTCGTAACAAACGCGCCAGCGCCTTTGGTTCACACGGCTGGAGCGGCGGCGCGGTAGACCGTTTGTCCACACGCTTGCAGGATGCCGGTTTCGAGATGTCGCTGAGTCTGAAAGCGAAATGGCGTCCGGATCTGGACGCGCTGGAACTGTGTCGCCAGCATGGCCGTGAAATCGCACGTCAGTGGGCGCTTGCTCCGCTGCCGGAAACAATCGTCAAAACGGCAACCAAAGAGGAAGAGTGCGCCTGTGCCGCGGCGGTTGCCGCTGATCTTGGTCCAAGCATGCAGTGCAGCGTATGCCAGTGGATTTACGACCCGGCAAAAGGTGAACCGCTGCAGGATGTCGCGCCGGGAACACCGTGGAGCGACGTTCCGGATAACTTCCTGTGCCCGGAATGTTCATTAGGTAAAGACGTCTTTGACGTACTGGCAACGGAGGCAAAATGAGCCGCGGAATTGTCATTATTGGTTCGGGCTTCGCCGCCCGCCAGTTAGTCAAAAATATCCGTAAGCAGGATGCAAATGTCCCGCTGACCCTGATTGCTGCAGACAGTATGGATGAGTACAACAAGCCCGATCTCAGCCATGTTATCAGTCAGTCGCAACGTGCAGACGACCTCACCCGCCAGTCGGCGGGGGAGTTTGCCGAACAGTTTAATTTGCGCCTGTTCCCGCACACCTGGGTAACCGACATCGATGCCGATGCTCACGTAGTGAAAAGCCAGGAGCAACAGTGGCCATACGACAAACTGGTGCTGGCGACGGGAGCGTCGGCGTTCGTACCGCCGATTACCGGACGTGAGTTAATGCTCACATTGAACAGCCAACAAGAGTATCGCGCCTGTGAAACACAACTGCGTGACGCCCAACGGGTGCTGATTGTCGGCGGCGGCTTGATTGGCAGCGAACTGGCGATGGATTTTTGTCGTGCTGGTAAAGCGGTGACGCTTATCGACAACGCCGCCAGCATTCTGGCTTCGCTGATGCCGCTAGAAGTAAGCAGTCGCTTACAGCATCGTCTGACCGATATGGGCGTACACCTGCTGCTGAAATCGCAGCTTCAGGGGCTGGAGAAAACGGAGTCGGGGATTCGCGCCACGCTCGATCGTAGCCGCAGCGTAGAAGTCGATGCGGTGATCGCCGCTACGGGTCTGCGCCCTGAAACCGCGCTGGCGCGTCGCGCCGGATTGAACATCAATCGTGGCGTCTGCGTCGACAGCTACCTGCAAACCAGCCACCCGGACATTTATGCTCTCGGTGACTGTGCGGAAATTAACGGTCAGGTACTCCCGTTCCTGCAACCGATTCAGCTGAGCGCCATGTATCTGGCGAAAAACCTGCTCGGCGGCAATGCGCCATTGAAGTTGCCTGCCATGCTGGTAAAAGTCAAAACGCCGGAATTACCCTTGCATCTGGCTGGGGAAACCCAACGCCGCGATCTGAACTGGCATATTGCCGCCGAAGCGCAGGGGATGGTGGCCAGAGGGATGAACGACGCAGGCCAGCTATGTGCCTTTGTCGTCAGTGAAGACCGCATGAAAGAGGCCTTTGCGCTGCTGAAAACGCTGCCCGTGTAAGTACAGGATACCGTTGCTTGATTTATTAACCTCACGCACATGGATGTGCGTTGCCACTTGTCGGTATGCCCCGACCTGTTGTTCTTGCCCCGCCAGTCCCGGGGCTTTTTTTATTTTTGCGCCAACGCCCGCGCCGCGGCAATCACGCCCTGCCCCAACGACAACCCGCCGTCGCCCGCCGGTAAACGCTGTGGGAACAGTAAGGTAAAATCATGCAGATAAAACGCCAGCCGGGCTGACAATAAGCGGTTATGCATCACACCTCCGCTGAATACCAGCGTCTTAATCCCCCGCTCTTCGGCCTGCAAACGCATCAGGGTAGCAAACCCACGCGCCAGCGCGTCGTGAAACGCCCACGCTCTTTCGGCAGGTTTGGCCTGCCAGGTCAGCCATTGCTGCCAAAAAACCGCTAAGTCCAGCTGATTGCCATCAAGCGGCACCGTGACAGGGTGCTCAACGCCAGCACATTGCGATGCCATCGCCTCCAGCGCGCAGGCCGCCTCACCTTCATAACTCAGCGATTCCGGCGCACATTGAAGCGCGGCGGCAACGGCATCAAACAGCCGTCCGCACGATGACGCCAACGGCGCGTTAATCCCCCGCTCAATGGCGCGCGCCAGCACGTTCCAGTTTTGATGTTGCAGCACCGATGTTTCCGGGTAGCGCTGCCAGTCAGGAACAAAACGCAGGCACTGCGCGAGCAAATTGCGCCACGGCTGTTTTGCCGCCAGATCGCCCCCCGCCAGCGCTACCGCTGGCAAGCCGCCAAGGTGTTCGCATTCACGATAGTTGACCCGCAAACACACTCCCCCCCACAGCGCGCCATTTTCCCCCATGCCGATACCGTCTAACGTCAGGGCAATCACGTCACCACCGTCGAGCGACCAGCCGTGCTCGGCCAGACACGCAGCGGCATGCGCATGGTGATGCAGCACCGTTTCGGTTGGCAGATTCATTTCGCTGGCCCACTGGCTGGAAACATAACCAGGGTGTGCATCATGCACGATACGCTGCGGCGTAAAGTCATAAATGTTTTGGATCAGGCGCAGCGCATCACGCCACTGCTGCTGAATGCCGTCATCGCTGAGATCGCCCAAATGCTGGCTAATAACCGCCTGTTCACCACGCACCAGGCAGAAGGTATTTTTCAGATCTGCGCCCAGGCAAAGCATCGGCGGCACGTCGTGAAATCCTGGCGGCAGCGCCACCGCATCCGGCACGTAACCCCGTGAACGACGCAGCATCTCCCCACTGTCGCGTACCACAGAGTCATCCATCCGCTGCACAATTTCGCGGTTATGCAGCAGGAAACCATCGGCAATTTCGTGTAAATCTTCCAGCGCCTGCGCGTTGGTAATAGCGGGCGGTCTGCCGCTGAGATTGCCTGAGGTCATTACCAACGGACAATTCATCTCTTGTAAGAGCAAATGCTGCAACGGATTCGCTGGCAGCATGACGCCCACTTCCGTTAACCCTGGCGCAATGCCCTCGCTCAATGCTGCGACATAGTGTTTCTGCACCAACACGATCGGCGCGGCTGGGGTTGTCAGCAAATGACGAGCGGGTTCAGGCAGTCCGTCATCACCGGGCAGCATCACTGCCAGAGGTTTTGCCGGACGGTGTTTGCGCAGCCTGAGCAGCGCTACGGCGTCATCATTTTGTGCATCGCACACCAGATGAAACCCACCAATCCCTTTAACGGCCACAATACCGCCTGCTTTCAGGCGCGATACTGCCGCCTGCAACGCCTCTTCTTTCTCCGCCCGCTCACCCGCGCTAAACCATTCGAGGTGGGGACCGCATGCCGGACAGGCAACGGGCTGGGCATGGAAGCGACGGTCGTATGGATCACGATACTCTTTATCGCATTGCGCACAGAGTGGGAATGACGCCATCACGGTAAACGGGCGATCGTAAGGCATGGCGCGGATAATCGTAAAGCGCGGGCCACAGTGGGTGCAGTTGATAAAGGGATAACGATAGCGGCGTTCGCTGGGGGTGTTCATTTCAACCAGACATTCTGGACAGGTCGCGGCATCCGGAACGATTTGCGTATTCATCGTGCCGCCAGCACTTTGCCGAATCGAGAAATCGGCAGGCGGCTGCGTCCAGGCGAACGGTTCGCTCTCAACGCTGTCAATGCGCGCCAGCGGCGGGCAGTGTTGATGCAATTGCGCAATAAACTTTGCCGGATCTTCCTGTATACGCACAACCACACCGTCACCGTCGTTACACACATCGCCATGTAGCTGTAACCGCTGCGCCAGTTGCCAGACGTAGGGGCGAAATCCGACGCCCTGTACCTTACCGCGAATACGCAGCTGTACGCCGGAGTGGTTGTTTATTGTCATGATGAATTCCCGCGGTATTGTATCCCTGAAATGTCCGTTTGCCGGATGGCGGCTTCGCCTTATCCGGCACGTATTTTACGCGGATTTTCAGATATCAGAACAGCAAAGATGCAGTGGAATCCAGCGCCGCGCGACGGCGTTTTTCAGCGCTCAGTTGCTCAAGCTTATTGCGATCCACATAAATCAGCGCGTGAGTCGGGCAGACTTCCATACAGGCAGGACCGGCCTCACGATGGTGGCACAGGTCGCACTTATTGGCTTCGGCTTTTTCTGCCCGGACGTTCAGACCTGCCCCGCTGTTACGAACAACCGGACGCACGACCACTTCCATTGCGCCATAAGGGCAAGCCACAACGCAGGTTTTACACCCAATGCAGCGCTCCTGCATCACGTGGACAAAGCCTTTATCACGACTGATTGCACCGTTCGGGCAGACGTTAGCGCACGGCGCGTCTTCACACTGGCGGCACAGCGTCGCCGTGGAGACATTAACGCCTTTGATGACGTGAATGCGGGGTAAAAAGGTTTCAGGGGTCAGCGATGCGCAGTCCTGGTTATCCTGATGGGATACCACGCAGGCCACTTCACAGGTACGACAACCAATGCATTTATTGGCGTCTGCAATGATGAAACGGTTCATCAATTTCTCCAGCAATGACAGATTATCTGCCGAAGCATTCATAAATCGTGCCAGAATTTAATTGACTGTTATTAAAGGTTTTTTATTTTTATGAATGCAGAGAAGCCGTGTCATCGTCACTAGTGACGATGACAAATGACAGCCGTCAGCGCAAAACGAGCGGCGCAACAGAGTCGCGTTGAATGAGTTCACCGGTGAAGGTTTTTGGCGGCGTAAACGCCCCGTCATCCAGCATAAAGATCAGGCGGCCTATCGTTTCTTGGATCATTTCCGTTACCGGGATTTTGACGCTGGAAAGCGCCGGAATAGTGTATGGCGCGATAGCGATATCATCGAAGCCAATCACCGACACCTGAGCAGGGACGCTCACGCCATGCGCGTGCAACTGCTTTATCGCACCGATCGCCATATCATCATTGCTGGCCACCAGCGCGGTAAAATTGACCTTATGCGAAAGCAAAGTATCGACTCCCGCTGCGCCGCAGGCTGGCGTCCATTTCCCTTTAACAATCAAATCATTATTAAGCGGAATGCCATGATGTGCCAGCGCGTCTTTATAGCCTGAAAGTCGCTCCACGCCGGTAGGCGAATCCATCGAGCCAGTAATAAAACCAATCTCTTTGTGCCCGGCGGCAATGAGCTGAGTAACGGCGTTAAAACTGGTTTGCTTTTGATCGCACCACACACAGTGGCTGGTATTTTTCCGCAGCCGCCGATTAAGCACCATAATCGGCTGGGCGTGGGCGTCGATGATATCGTCTATCTCATCCACGCTAAGAAAACGCGGATAGATCATAATCGCGTCACAGCGCAGGTCGAGCAGGTACTGGATCGCCTGACGCTCTTCCTCTGCGCTGTGCTTACCGTCAGCCAGCAACAACTGGCGTCCCTTATCTTCCGCCATCCGCGCGGTATGAAACAGCAGTTCGCTGAAATAGACGCCGTGATAAAGGGTGTTAGTTACCACCAGACCCAGCGTCTGCGTGGTTTTCGCTGCCAAACTGCGTGCCAGCAAGTTAGGGCGGTAACCACTCTCTTCAATGGCCTGAAACACGCGATCTTTGGTTTCCTGGCTGACATAACCATTCCCGGAAAGCACCCGGGAAACCGTCGCTTTTGACACCCCGGCACGCTTCGCTACCTCCAGCATCGTGGTCATATTACTCATCCCTTTTCTCTCAATGTGACGCAGTGTACTGCACTGTTTCGCCGCTGTCCTTGCTGCTAAATTGCAAACGCTGACATCTGGTGATCGGAGTCACAATTATAAAAAATGATCAAAATTAAAACTTGCCCATTGTGTGTAATTTAAACATGATTTTGTGGAACCGGTTTCCCATCTGCGTTTCATCAACCCAGAAAAGCGACCAACGTGAACGGATAAAACATAACGTACTCTACTGATAAAACAGGATTAAATCCGATGTCCAAAAATTATGCAGCGCTGGCGCGCTCGGTTGTGACGGCTCTGGGAGGCGTGGACAACATCACAGCAGTGACCCACTGTATGACCCGTTTGCGTTTCGTTATCAAAGATGGCTCGCAGGTCGACAGCACGACGCTAAAGACGCTCCCTGGCGTGCTCGGCGTGGTGCGCAGCGATAACCAGTGCCAGGTGATCATCGGCAACACCGTTTCGCAGGCGTATCGCGAGGTAGTCAACCTGTTACCTGCCAATATGCAACCTGCAGAGCCGCAAACCAAACCTCGGCTGACGCTGAAGCGGATTGGCGCGGGGATCCTCGACGCGCTGATCGGCACAATGTCCCCGTTGATCCCGGCTATTATCGGCGGATCAATGCTCAAGCTGCTGGCAATGATCCTCGAAATGACCGGCGTGCTGGTAAAAGGATCGTCCACACTCACTATTCTGACCGTAATCGGCGACGGCGCCTTCTTCTTCCTGCCACTGATGGTCGCCGCCTCAGCAGCCATAAAATTCAAAACCAACATGTCGCTGGCAATCGCCATCGCAGGCGTACTGGTGCATCCCAGCTTCATCGAACTGATGGCGAAGGCCGCGCAGGGTGAGCACGTTGAGTTTGCCCTGATCCCGGTGACGGCGGTGAAATACACCTACACGGTGATCCCGGCGCTGGTCATGACCTGGTGTCTGTCCTACATCGAACGCTGGGTCGATCGCATCACTCCGGCGGTAACCAAAAACTTCCTTAAACCGATGCTAATCGTGCTGATCGCCGCCCCACTCGCCATCGTCATCATTGGCCCGATCGGTATCTGGATCGGTAGTGCAATTTCAGCGCTGGTTTATACCATTCACGGCTATCTCGGCTGGCTGTCGGTGGCCATTATGGGCGCATTGTGGCCGCTGCTGGTGATGACCGGTATGCACCGCGTCTTCACGCCAACCATTATTCAGACCATTGCCGAAACCGGAAAAGAAGGCATGGTGATGCCGTCGGAAATCGGCGCCAATTTGTCGCTGGGCGGTTCATCGCTGGCAGTGGCATGGAAAACCAAAAACCCGGAACTGCGTCAGACGGCGTTAGCGGCAGCCGCCTCGGCCATCATGGCAGGCATTTCCGAACCCGCGCTGTATGGCGTGGCGATCCGCCTGAAACGCCCACTGATTGCGAGTCTTATCAGCGGCTTTATCTGCGGTGCCGTTGCCGGAATGGCCGGACTGGCGAGCCACTCCATGGCGGCTCCAGGCTTGTTCACCAGCGTACAGTTTTTCGATCCCGCCAATCCGATGACTATCGTTTGGGTGTTTGGCGTGATGGCGCTGGCGGTTGTGCTTTCCTTTGTATTAACACTGCTCCTCGGCTTTGAAGATATTCCTGTCGAAGATGCAGCCGCGCAGGCCAGAAAAAACCAGGCCGCGCAACCAGGCAATATTAATAGAGCCAGCATTTGACTGGTATGAACTGAGGTTAACTATGTCTGTTTTTCCGCAAGGATTTTTATGGGGCGGCGCACTGGCCGCCAACCAGTCTGAAGGGGCATACCGGGAAGGCGGCAAAGGGCTGACCACCGTCGATATGATCCCCCACGGCACAAACCGCATGGCCGTCAAACTGGGTCAGGAAAAACGCTTTACGCTGCGGGATGACGAATTTTATCCCAGCCATCAGGCAATCGACTTTTATCATCGCTATAAAGAAGATATCGCGCTGATGGCGGAAATGGGGTTTACGGTTTTTCGTACTTCCATTGCCTGGAGCCGTCTCTACCCCAACGGCGACGAGCTGACGCCAAATGAAGAGGGTATCGCGTTTTACCGGGCCGTGTTTGCCGAGTGTAAAAAATACGGTATTGAGCCGTTAGTTACGCTGTGTCACTTCGATGTGCCGATGCATCTGGTCAGCGAGTATGGCTCCTGGCGTAACCGCAAAATGGTGGAGTTCTTTACCCGCTACGCCCGTACCTGCTTCGAGGCCTTTGACGGTCTGGTGAAGTACTGGCTAACGTTCAACGAAATCAACATTATGCTGCACAGCCCTTTTTCTGGCGCCGGACTGGTGTTTGAAGAAGGTGAAAATCAGGATCAGGTGAAATATCAGTCCGCCCACCACGAACTGATTGCCAGCGCCCTGGCAACTAAAATTGCCCATGAAATTAATCCGCAAAACCAGGTCGGCTGTATGCTGGCGGGCGGTAATTTTTATCCTTATTCCTGTAAACCGGAAGATGTGTGGACCGCACTGGAAAAAGACCGCGAAAACCTGTTCTTTATTGATGTGCAGGCGCGCGGGGCTTACCCCGCTTACTCTGCCCGTGTGTTTCGCGAAAAAGGCGTGGTGATAGAAAAAGCGGCGGGAGATGACGATATCCTGAAAAACACCGTCGATTTCGTCTCGTTTAGCTATTACGCATCGCGCTGCGCCTCCGCTGAAATGAATACTGGCAATACCAGCGCCGCTAACGTGGTGAAGTCGCTGCGTAATCCGTACATTGCCGCCAGCGAATGGGGCTGGGGCATCGACCCACTCGGTCTGCGCATCACCATGAATATGATGTATGACCGCTACCAGAAGCCGTTGTTTTTGGTGGAAAACGGGCTGGGGGCGAAAGATGAAATCGATGCTAACGGCGAAATCAATGACGACTATCGCATTAGCTATTTACGCGAGCACATTCGCGCCATGGCAGATGCTATTGAAGATGGCGTGCCGCTGCTGGGCTACACCACCTGGGGCTGTATCGATCTGGTTTCAGCCTCAACCGGTGAGATGAGCAAACGCTACGGTTTTGTGTATGTGGACCGCGATGACGTGGGCAACGGCACGTTAGCGCGTAAACGCAAAAAATCGTTCTGGTGGTATAAGAAAGTGATTGCGAGCAACGGGACCGATCTGGAATAACAATGTTGCCGGGTGACACTGCCATCCGGCTACACGTATTATTCAGAATATATATACCCGCTGTCTGTTATCATTTTTATTGTACAACTTTAGGATTTTGCAGCAGCGGCAAAGGCGCTTCGCCCAACGCGTGGACCTGACCAATAATTGTCGCGCTCCGGCCAATCTGTAATGACTCAACATTCGTACTATTATGGGAGCCAAACTGGAACTGAATCACGTGGTTCGTTTTATTATTTTCGTCTTTCAGGCTGACAAGATAAGAATAAGCATTGGAAATACCATTAATCTTACGAATATCAATGACCACGCCCCGCAGCTTCACCCACTCACCAAGATAGTCCTTATTCGCTTTAACAGGATTTATGGCATAGGGCGCGACAAAATCGGCGACGGACAAGGTTGGCATTGACGCAGCTGACGACTCCCCCGGTTGAAATAATCGGTCTCCCGCAGAGAAGAACGCGTCAGCCGCCGTCTCGCACCCGCTAAGAAGAGAGGAAATAATAATTAAATTTACCAAACGAATACCTGAACGCATAAATAACTCCTGTATATTAATTTCCCATATATTCAAATTCTAAATAATTCGAGTATATAACCTCCCTGAACAACGCCGAAATATAATATAACTCCCGTATTAGTAAAAGAAGAGAATATTCCCCCCCAGCTATTATCAACTTCTCATCTTTTTCATTATTTGCATTCTATTTTCTGGATCTGCCTTCCAGTTTCGGGTTTGCCCTCCCGCCTTTTTACTGGCATTTTATTCAGTAGTTTTCCATCGCTTTATTTGTAACAAGGGAGTGTTTATGTCTGGTAAAAATGGTAATGCCGAAGCGGTTATCAACAAGCCATTACGTCATTTTAAAGTCAGCTATGTCAGAGTACGGCATGAAGATCGCAAGACCGGTTTTACACGACGTATAAGCCGTCATGCTTCACTCACGATGAACGGAGACTGGCTGGAACAGGCGGGGTTCCCAACGGGCACGTCGGTAAAAGTATCGGTTACGCAGGGGAAATTAATTATTGAACAAGCGGGTGAATAGTCTGTTTCGAGGGTGTCGACGTTATCCGGATGGTGGTAATGCGACACACCATCCGGTATTCAGTGCCCTCAGGCTCAGGCTTCCGGTGCCTCTAATTCAGCAAATCCACCGTGTTCTTCCCACCCGGCTAATCGCTGATAGACGGTATCTACCGCATCTTTGATCGGCTGTGTCATCGGGTAGTAAAAACCGACAATATCCGGCTGAATGCCAAGGAAAATCACCTCGCCAACGTCGTCTTTCAGCTGATCGACCAGGTAGTTCAGCGGCATGTTGTGGGTGGTCATCATGAACATCTCGGCAATATCATCAGGATCGATAATGCGGATTTCACCAGGATTTAGCCCCATATCGGTGGCATCCACAATCAACAGACGCTGCGGGCGCAACTCACGGATGGCGACGATGTCGTTTTCCGGCGCGCTTCCGCCGTCGATGACAACCCATTGACCTTGAGGATTTGCAGCACACATTTCGGCCAACAGCGGCCCCGCGCCGTCATCGCCCATCATGCTGTTACCCACACATAATAAAACGTCAGTCACGATGTCTCCTCACCATCAGATAGATGGCGCTTTCCTGGTGGATATCGTGAAGCATGCTAAGCATCAGCTTGCTCCACTCCTGCTGCTGCGGGGTCTGCACGGCACGCGCATCATCGAACGCGCGCGCCAGCATTTGCACATGGTTGAAATCGATGACGATCTCGCCGTACTTCGGCACGCCCTCCATTTTCCGGCGGGCTTCACTGCCTTCGGCAAGCGTGGCAATCCACGCCAGATATTCATCCCACGGACAGGTTAACGCCGCTTCCAGGCAATCGATGATCCCAAGGTGGTGACCAATCGCCAGGCTGTAATAGACAACCTGCTGCGCCTCAGCGGGCGTTGCATCGTTCTCATCAATAAACTTACGGCTCAGTTGACTGAACACCACCGTTTCACTCATCGGATACGCGCCTCTTCGACAACATGATTAAGATGCGTGACGATCTCGGTCAGACGCGGATCGTTTTCCGCTTCCAGCCAGCGCGCCACCTGATGCTCGCCCTGCCCTAACTGTGTCATATAGTCATCAGCAATCTGGCGACCGTAGCGGTAGCCCGCCAGACGGCGTGCTTCACGATCCACCTTCACGCGCAGCGGCTGAACCATGTCCGGATGCAGAATTTCAGCCGGTTGTGCGTCCAGTTCACCTGGCGCACGCGCGTGAATTTTTTGTTCCAGCAGACCCAGCGCCATTGCAAAACCGTACAGCGTAGCCGCAGGCGTTGGCGGACAGCCAGGAATATACACATCCACCGGTACGATTTTATCCGTGCCGCCCCATACGCAGTATAAGTCGTGGAAGATACCGCCGCTGTTACCGCAGGCACCGTAAGAGATACAAATTTTCGGATCTGGCGCAGACTGCCAGGCGCGCAGCGCCGGAGAGCGCATGGCACGCGTTACCGCGCCGGTAAACAGCAGGATATCCGCATGGCGCGGTGATGGTACAACTTTGATACCAAAACGTTCGGCATCAAACAGCGGAGAAAGCGTAGCGAAGATTTCGATTTCACAGCCGTTGCAGCCGCCGCAGTCCACACGGTAAACGTACGCTGAACGCTTGATGCTTTTAAGCAGCGACGCTTTCATGCTGGCAATGGATTCATCCACCGTCATCGGTACCGGAATACCGTTGGCGTCACGTGGGCCTAATAAATTGCTCATCAGCTGGCCTCTTTCATATGGCGAGTCAGTTCAATACGGTCAGACGGCACCAGGCATTTCTGGCGCTTACAATCCGGGCAGGTCTCAAAGCTTTCACGGTGGTTTTCCGCACGGCTGTCACCGTTGTGCTTAAGCAGCGCAATGGCGTAATCAATCTCTTTTTGTACCGCAAACGGGCGGTTACATACGCGACAATTACACAGCGCAAAGCGGGACTGCTGCAGGAAATCCTCTTTCTTCCACACCGCCAGTTCATACTCCTGCGACAGCTTGATTGCCGCCGTCGGGCAGACTTCTTCGCAGCGGGCGCAGAAGATGCAACGGCCGAGGTTGAACTGCCACGCCAGCTCATGGGTGACCAGATCGGTTTCTACCGTCAGCGCGTTCGACGGGCACGCATTCACACAGGCCGCACAGCCAATGCACTGCTGCGGATTGTGTTCCGGTTTGCCACGGAAGTTTTTATCGACCGCAATCGGCTCCAGCGGATACGACGATGTCGGCGCCCCGGTTTTGATGACTTTTTTGATAAAGGTAAACATGGCGATTCCTTATTTCAGCGGCGAGTTTTTACGCTCGATGCTGTAGCGCTCAAGTTCTTTGTACGGCACGACTTTGCTCTTCTTCTTACGCACATCGACCACGGTCATACGGTCGGTACAGGAGTAGCAAGGATCGAGGCTACCGATAATCAGCGGGGCATCGGAAACGGTGTTGCCACGCAGCATGTAGCGCAGCGTCGGCCAGTTGGCGTAAGTCGCCGCGCGACAGCGCCAGCGATACAGTTTCTGGTTGTCGCCAGTCATACTCCAGTGAATGTCATCCCCGCGCGGCGCTTCAGCAAAGCCCAGCGCAAAGCGGTGTGGAATGTAGGTGAAACCTTCCACAGCCAGCGGGCCGCCTGGCAGGTTGTCCAGACCAAAGTCGATCATATTCAGTGCGGTGTAGACTTCATTGATACGGACTTTCAGACGAGAAATAACGTCGCAACCCTGCTCACTGTGAACTTCCATCGGCAGCAGGCCATAGCCCACAAACGGGTGATCGGCGCGGGTGTCACGCGCATGGCCGCTGGCGCGTACCATCGGGCCGACGTTACTGAAGTCACGGGCAATCTCCGGATCCAGACGGCCAATACCTACGGTACGCTGTTCCATGTTCGGCGTGCTGAGCAGCATATCGACCAGTTCCTGCACGTCACGACGCATCTGCTGCGCCAGTTGACGGGTCTGGATCATATCCTCTTTCAGCAGATCACGACGAATACCGCCGATCAGGTTCAGACCGTAAGTTTTACGTGCCCCGGTGAGGATCTCCGCCATCTTCATGGAGGTTTCACGCACGCGGAAGAACTGCATAAAGCCGGAGTCAAAACCGGTAAAGTGACAGGCCAGGCCGAGGTTCAGCAGGTGCGAGTGCAGGCGTTCAACTTCCAGCAGAATGGCGCGGATCATCTGCGCACGTTCCGGCACGACGATGCCCATCGCGTTCTCGACGGAGGTGGTATAGGCAGTGCTGTGCGCAAAGCCGCAAATGCCGCACACGCGGTCGGACAAGAAGGTCACTTCGTTGTAACCCATGCGGGTTTCCGCCAGCTTCTCCATGCCGCGGTGGACATAGAACAGACGGTAGTCGGCATCGATGATGTTTTCGCCGTCAACAAACAGACGGAAGTGACCGGGTTCATCGGAGGTGACGTGCAGTGGGCCAATCGGCACCACGTTGTTTTTCTTGTCGCCCAGTTCGTTGATGAACTCGTAGGTTTCAGCATCGGTAGTCGGCGCGGGGCGCTGGCGATAATCCATGCTGTCTTTACGCAGCGGGTAGAGTTCGTCCGGCCAGTCATCCGGCAGTACCAGACGACGCTCATCGGGCAAACCAACCGGGATCAAACCGTACATATCGCGCACTTCGCGCTCGCCCCAGACCGCAGCAGGCACGCGCGGCGTGACGGACGGGAACTCCAGCTTATTGGCATCGACTTCAACGCGCACGGTAATCCAGCACTTGGTACCCTGCTCCATCGACAGCACGTAGTACACGGCATAATGACCGCACAGCTGACGTTCGTCGTTACCAAACAGCACGGACAACCAGCCACCCTGTTTGTAGTACAGGAACTCCACCACTTCCGGCAGGTAGTTCACCTTGACGGTGATCGTCAGCTGATCTTTGGTCTGCCAGGCTTCATCCAGCACGACGCCCGGGAAGGCCTGGTGCAGCGCCGCGAGATATTGTTGACCTAATTTTTCTTCAGACATGCTCAAACTCTCTTAAATCACGCCACCAGCAAGGAGACGAACGCTAAAAACGCAAACCCAAAACCGGCCCAGGTCACGCGTGAAGTGGCGCAAAAACGCAGACGCGCCATGCTGTTTTCGAACAGGGCGATGACCAGCACGCCGAGAACCAGTTTGACGACGGCAATCACCAGCGCCAGCAGCAGCCCACCCGAGGTGAAGGTTTCCATCTGTCCCCACGGCAGGAACACGCCAACGAACATTTGCAGAACGACCAGTTGCTTAAGGCTAATGCCCCATTTCAGCACCGCAAAACCGCTGCCGCTGTATTCGGTCAATGGACCTTCCTGCAGCTCCTGCTCTGCCTCTGCCAGATCGAACGGCAGTTTGCCCATTTCGATAAAGGTGGCGAAAGCACAGGCGCACAGCGCCAGAATCAACGGAATGCTGCGTGCAGCAGGCCAGTGATAAATGGTATCGGCGATATTGCTGATATGCGTTGAGCCAGCAACCTGCGCCGCAACCCACAGACCCAGCAGCAGGATAGGTTCAACCAGCACGCCGAGCATCGCTTCGCGGCTGGCGCCAATAGCGGTAAATGGGCTACCGGTATCCAGGCCCGCGATAGAGAAGAAGAAGCGGGCGATGGCGAACAGGTAAATTAAGGTGATCAGATCGCCCAGTTGCGGCAGCGGTGAGCCAACGGTCACTACCGGCAACGCGGTGGCGATAGTCAGCATCACCCCCACCATCACAAACGGCGTCAGGCGGAAAACCCAACTGGAGTCCGCAGGCGCAATGCTCTGACGGCCCAGCAGTTTGATAATGTCGCGGTATTCCTGCAAAACGCCCGGACCGCGGCGATTGTGCAAACGCGCACGTGCCACGCGGGTAATACCGGACAGCAGCGGCGCAACGGCAAACAGCACCAGCGCCTGAATTAACGGATATAAAACACTCATTCTCAGGCTCCTCGTGAAACCACAATCACCACCAGTACCGCCAGCTCAATCAGCGCCAGGCGACGGAACAGCACCGGTGCAGCCGCATTCTGCCAGCCCGGAACCAGTGATACCGGATTCAGCCATTTGCGCAGTTTGAGTACCGGTGCAAAGGCTTCTTTCACCGGCATGGCAAAACCGTGTGCGGTAATGACCATTGACTGCTCGTGATCGTAACCACACACCCATGCCGCACCGCGTGAACGCGATGGCAGACGGTTGCCTTTGAAAATCGCCATGATGATGAACGGCAACAGCGGACATGCGATCAGCAGCAGCGTGATCATTGGCTGAGAAACGGTGGTGTTCGCGGTTTCCAGCGGCAGCGGAACGGCAGCGGAGATCATCGGCAGCAGCCACGGCGCAGCAACGCCCCCAATCACGCAGCAGATAGCCAACGCGACTACGCTAACGCCCATCAGGATTGGCGCGCAGCAGGCATTTTCAGCTTCCTTCGTGCGCGGTGCGCCAAGGAACGTAACGCCATAGACTTTCGCCATACACATCACCGCCAGCGCGCCGGTAATCGCCAGTCCTACCGCCAGCAACGGTCCTAACAGACGACCGACAAACGCGCCGCTGTTGCCAAGCTTAAAGAAGGACTGGTAGATAACCCACTCACCGGCAAAACCGTTCAGCGGCGGCAGTGCGGCCATCGCCATCAGGCCAACCAGCATCGCCAGAGAGATAACCGGCATACGTTTACCGATACCGCCTAGTTTTTCGATATCACGATGACCGGTACGGAACCAGATGCTGCCTGCGCCCAGGAACAGAACGCTTTTGAACAGGCTGTGGTTTACCAGGTGGTACAGACCGCCGGTCAAACCCAGCGCAATCAGTGCAGGTTGATTCAGGGAAATTCCGGTTACGCCAGCGCCCAGACCCAGCAGAATAATGCCGATGTTTTCCAGCGTGTGATATGCCAGCAGACGCTGAATGTTGTGTTCCATCAGCGCATACAGACCGCCGACAAACGCGGTGATCATTCCCAGCACCAGCAGCGTAATGCCCCACCACAGCGGCGCATTACCGCCCAGCAGCGACAGGGAGAGAATACCCAGCAGACCCACCTTCATGACGACGGTAGAGAACAGCGCCGCCGCCGGTGCGCTGGCGTTGGCGTGTGCCTGTGGCACCCATCCGTGCAGCGGAATAATCCCGGCCAGCAGGCCAAAACCCGCCACGCCCAGCAGCCAGATATCAGACCCGAGCGGCAGCTCCTGTGCGCGCAGGTCAAGCAGGCGCAGCTCCAGGGTGCCGTAGCGTTGCCACACCAGATAGCAGGCAATAGCCAGCAGCAGCGTGCCGACACGGCCCAGCGCAAACCACAGTTTGCCCTCTTTGCTGCAGCCGGTGAGGAACACGGCACACAGCGCCATGATTTCCGCCATCACCACCAGCGTTCCGAGGTTGCTGGCAACCACCGCACATACCGCCGCAGCCATCAGCAGATTCACCAGCAGCCCGTTGGCTTTTACCTGCGGATGACGATGCCAGTCAATGTTGAACAGGCTGACAAACAGGCCGCACAGGCCCAGCGTAATCAGCCAGATAGCGTTCAACGGGGTAATTTGCACACTGTGACCAATAAACGGCATCACACCGCTTAAAGCCAGGGCATTAGTCAGTACGGTGAAACCCGCAGCCGCTGTACACAGGCTGCCAACCGCACCGCCAACCCCGGCAATCCAGCCGCTCAGCGGTTTGTGAAATGAAAACAGAAATGCCAGAACCGCAGCCGCCGTAAACCAGGCTACGCCGCTGTTAATCAGTGAAATTGCGCTCATTTTGCATCCCCACTCTGAGCCTGCTGAAACAAGGTGAGATCGCCGAAGTCGGTATTGAAAGTCAGCTCACGCTTACGTTTGCTGGCGCGGGCAATATCCACGTTACTCACCAGGTGCAGGGCTTTGGTCGGGCACATGCGTACGCAGGCCGGACCAAGCTCGTCAAAACTGCACAGATCGCATTTCACCGCGATGGCACGAATACCCGGAACCCAGTCCAGCAACGTGCTCACGCGGGCAGGCGCTGGCGGAGCCGGAGGCGCTTTTGGCGTATTGGCGTTTGCCGGGATATGCAGCGGACGGCTACCGGAAAACTCAATCGCGCCAAACGGACAGGCGATCCCGCACAGTTTGCAGCTTACACACAGGCTTTCATTCAGCTGCACGGCACCATCAACGCGATTAATCGCATTAACCGGACAAACGGTGGCGCAAGGCGCATCTTCGCAATGGTGGCAAAGCTGCGGGGCGGATTCTTTTTCATTTAACATCACTTTCAGGCGCGGCATTGACTGCAGGCCATGCTGGCGATGTGTCTCTGAGCATGCGGCTTCACAGGTGTGGCAGCCGATGCAAAGAGTGGAGTCAGCAATTACAAAACGATTCACCAGGCATTCCTCAGGTGATAGTCATTTTTGACGAAAACATGTCTGGAAAATGTCATTTCGACATTTTTCGACATGCCCATTCCCTAAACGTCGTGACGCAGTATGAAAGCGCATCATGACAAAAGTGGGCACACCCAAGGCTTAAGCCGGGCTATGTCCCTCAATCAGCTGGCTTAAATTCACCGGCATATTGTTTTCAACCGCGGTATAGAGGCTGTCGTAGACGGTGGCGATTTTTTCGAGATAGTGCTCCAGCACCTGCTCGCGATCGCGGTTGCTGATACGCTCATCAACCTTACCGTCGATGGTCAACTCAGCCTGTGCAATCAGTTGCTTATCATCACCGTCTTTCGTTTCAACGTAGTACTCGATGGTGTGGCTGTTAAAGCCGTCCGCCAGCGTGACGTAGATAGTGAAGTGTTCAAAAAGGACGAAGCAGAGATCCTTGTCCGGTGCGCAGCTCATTGCATGATGCAAACGCGCTTTTGACAGGGTGATCCCCTGAACCAGCGAGTTGCAGTAAATACGCCACTGGTCCTGTAGGCGACGATGCCGTTCAGCGATGTAATCGGCTTTTTCGCTTATTTCCCAAATAGTCATGTCAGGTTACCCGTTTAGCAGAGATGAACAGCTTTAAGCACATTTCATGCCAAAATTAAAAACCTTAATTTTCATATAGATAAAAAATCAAAGAGCGGTGACGACATGTCATTTCGTCATCGTCGTCATTGTCACGATCGAAAAAATTCAAGCTGGCATGTTTATTGCTTTTAATACGGCAACTTCATAGGAGGCGGTATGCACGAAATAACCCTCTGCCAACGGGCACTGGAATTGATTGAACAACAGGCCACGCAATACGGTGCTCAACGAGTAACTGGGGTCTGGCTCAAAATTGGCGCATTTTCTTGCGTAGAAACCAGCGCTCTCGCCTTTTGTTTTGATCTGGTATGCCGCGGGACCCTTGCAGAAGGTTGTAAACTCCACCTCGAAGAACAAGAAGCCGAATGTTGGTGCGAATCTTGTCAGCAATACGTCACCTTACTGACGCAACGCGTGCGCAGATGTCCGCAATGCAACAGCGATATGCTGAGAATTGTGGCCGATGACGGCTTACAGATTCGACGTATTGAAATAGATGAAACTCCAGCGCCGGATGCCGACGCCTAAGCGTCATCATCCGGCAACTGAAGTATCGCAAGTAATAAGATCAGGAGTGAGCGATGTGTACGACATGTGGTTGCGCTGAAGGCAACCTTTATATAGAGGGTGATGAGCATAATCCCCACTCGGCGTTTCGCAGCGCGCCATTTGCCCCGGCAGCTCGTCCGGCGCTGAATATTACCGGGGTGAAGACCTCCAGTTTCACCCCGAGCCAGACTGAAGAAGGCGATTTGCATTACGGTCACGGTGAAGCAGGCACCCACGCGCCAGGCATGAGTCAGCGCCGGATGCTGGAAGTGGAAATTGACGTGCTGGATAAAAACAACCGTCTGGCCGAGCGCAACCGCGCCCGCTTTGCTGCCCGTCAACATCTGGTATTAAACCTTGTCTCAAGCCCAGGCTCCGGTAAAACCACGCTGCTGACCGAAACGCTGATGAAGCTCAAAGACAGCGTGCCTTGCGCCGTCATTGAAGGCGACCAGCAGACGGTTAACGATGCTGCCCGTATTCGCGCCACAGGTACGCCCGCCATCCAGGTCAACACCGGTAAAGGTTGCCACCTTGACGCACAAATGATTGCTGACGCCGCGCCACGTTTGCCGCTTGAAGACAACGGCATCCTGTTCATTGAAAACGTCGGGAACCTGGTTTGCCCGGCTAGCTTCGACCTCGGCGAACGCCATAAAGTGGCGGTGCTTTCCGTCACCGAAGGCGAAGACAAGCCGCTGAAATACCCGCATATGTTTGCCGCCGCGTCGCTGATGCTGCTCAACAAAGTAGACCTACTGCCGTACCTCAATTTTGACGTAGAAAAGTGCATCGCCAGCGCCCGGGAAGTGAACCCGGAAATTGAGATTATCCTGATTTCCGCCACCAGTGGCGAAGGCATGGACCAATGGCTCTCCTGGCTGGAGACGCAGCGATGTGCATAGGTGTTCCGGGTCAAATCCGCACCATTGATGGCAACCAGGCCAAAGTCGACGTTTGCGGTATTCAGCGCGACGTCGACCTGACGCTGGTCGGAAGCTGCGATGAACATGGCCAACCCCGTCTGGGCCAGTGGGTACTGGTCCACGTCGGCTTTGCCATGAGCATCATTAATGAAGCTGAAGCGCGCGACACGCTCGACGCGCTGCAAAACATGTTTGACGTTGAGCCGGATGTCGGCGCGTTGTTGTATGGCGAGGAAAAATAATGCGTTTTGTTGACGAATACCGCGCACCAGAACAGGTGATGCAGTTGATAGAGCACCTGTGTGAACGTGCCGCACACCTCCCCTACACTGCTGAACGTCCGCTGCGCATCATGGAAGTGTGTGGTGGTCATACCCACGCTATCTTCAAGTTCGGTCTCGACCAATTGTTGCCCGACAACGTCGAGTTTATTCATGGCCCGGGCTGCCCGGTTTGCGTTCTGCCGATGGGCAGAATCGACAGTTGTGTGGAAATCGCCAGCCATCCGGAAGTGATTTTTTGCACCTTTGGCGATGCGATGCGCGTTCCGGGTAAACAAGGTTCTTTGCTACAAGCCAAAGCGCGCGGCGCGGATATCCGCATCGTCTATTCACCGATGGATGCGCTGAAGCTGGCGCAGGAAAACCCAACGCGTAAGGTTGTGTTCTTTGGCCTGGGTTTTGAAACCACAATGCCAACCACCGCCATCACCCTTCAGCAGGCAAAACAGCGTGACGTGCAGAACTTTTACTTTTTCTGCCAGCACATCACGCTTATCCCAACGCTGCGCAGCCTGCTGGAACAGCCGGACAACGGCATCGACGCCTTCTTAGCGCCGGGCCATGTCAGCATGGTGATTGGCACCGATGCCTATAATTTCATTGCTGCAGATTTCCATCGTCCGTTGGTGGTCGCCGGTTTCGAACCGCTCGATCTGTTGCAGGGCGTGGTGATGTTGATTGAACAGAAGATTGCCGCGCATAGCCAGGTTGAAAACCAGTATCGCCGCGTGGTGCCGGACGCCGGTAATCTGTTAGCGCAACAGGCCATCGCCGAAGTGTTCTGCGTCAATGGCGATAGCGAATGGCGCGGTCTGGGCGTCATTGAATCCTCTGGCGTTCACCTGACGCCAGACTATCAGCGCTTTGATGCCGAAGCGCATTTCCAGCCAGCGCCGCAGCAGGTGTATGACGATCCGCGCGCGCGTTGCGGCGAGGTATTGACCGGCAGATGCAAACCGCATCAGTGCCCGCTATTTGGCAAAACCTGTAACCCGGAGACCGCGTTTGGCGCCCTGATGGTCTCCTCAGAAGGCGCATGTGCCGCCTGGTATCAGTATCGTCAGCAGGAGTGTGAAGCATGAACAGCGTACAACTCGCCCACGGTAGCGGCGGTCAGGCTATGCAGCAGTTGATCAACAGTCTGTTTATGGAGGCTTTTGCTAATCCGTGGCTGGCGGAACAAGAAGATCAGGCCCGTCTGGATCTGGCGCAACTGGTCGCAGAAGGCGATCGTCTGGCGTTTTCAACCGACAGCTATGTTATCGATCCGTTGTTCTTCCCGGGTGGCAATATCGGCAAGCTGGCCATCTGCGGTACGGCTAACGACGTGGCGGTCAGCGGCGCGATCCCTCGCTACCTCTCCTGCGGTTTTATCCTCGAAGAGGGTTTGCCGATGGAGACGTTGAAAACCGTCGTCAACAGTATGGCGGCGACCGCGCGTGAAGCAGGCATCGCCATTGTGACCGGCGATACCAAAGTCGTGCAGCGCGGCGCTGCAGACAAGCTGTTCATCAACACGGCCGGAATGGGGGCGATCCCCGCCAATATTCACTGGGGCGCACAGACGCTCGGCCCTAGCGATGTGCTGCTGGTCAGCGGTACGCTTGGCGATCACGGCGCAACTATCCTTAACCTGCGCGAACAGCTGGGTCTTGATGGCGAACTGGTCAGCGACTGCGCGGTATTGACACCGCTTATCCAGACGCTGCGTGATATTCCCGGCGTGAAGGCGCTGCGTGACGCGACCCGTGGCGGCGTAAATGCGGTAACGCATGAATTTGCCGCCTCATGCGGGTTTGGTATTGAGCTGTCTGAAGCGGCCCTGCCCGTGAAGCCCGCGGTGCGTGGCGTTTGCGAACTGCTGGGTCTGGATGCGCTTAACTTTGCTAACGAAGGCAAGCTGGTGATTGCCGTTGAGCGTCAGGCTGCTGAAACGGTGCTTGCCGCGCTGCGCGCACATCCGTTAGGACGCGATGCCGCAATGATTGGTGAAGTGGTAGAACGCAAAGGTGTGCGTCTTGCCGGACTCTACGGCGTGAAACGCACTCTCGATTTACCACACGCCGAACCATTACCTCGTATATGCTAACAGCCGGTTGGCAGCAAGCTGTAGGCCGGGTAAGACGCATTTGCGTCGACATCCGGCCTTAACGCTGCATTATCACCTGATGGCGTTTTGCCGATCGGGTCTACGGTTCGAGTAGCGGGACCAGTCCGGCAATAATTTACGACTTATACCTATAATTCATTTACCGTTTTCGCACCGTTCTGCGGTGCTTTTCCTGGAAAAGCAATATGTCGTATACACCGATGAGTGACCTCGGACAGCAAGGCCTGTTCGATATTACTCGTACATTATTACAGCAGCCCGACCTGCCGTCTCTCAGCGAGGCGCTTTCGCAACTGGTCAAGCGTTCAGCGCTGGCCGACTGCGCGGCTATTGTCTTATGGCAGGCACAAACGCAGCGTGCGCGTTATTTTGCGACGCGTGAAAATGGTAACCCCATCGATTATGAAGACGAAACGGTGCTGGCGCATGGCCCGGTACGCCGTATTTTGTCTCGCCCCGATGCGCTGCACTGCAACTATCACGAGTTTAGCGAAACCTGGCCACAGTTGGCCTCTGGCGGGCTGTATTCTAAATTTGGTCACTACTGCCTGCTGCCGCTGGCGGCAGATGGACGAATCTTTGGCGGTTGCGAATTTATCCGTAACGAAGACCAACCGTGGAGTGAAAAAGAGTACAACCGGCTGCAGACCTTCACCCAAATAGTCGGCGTCGTTGCTGAACAAATTCAAAGCCGGGTCAGCAACAATGTCGATTACGATCTCCTGTGCCGTGAGCGTGATAACTTTCGCATCCTGGTCGCCATCACCAATGCTGTGCTCTCACGTCTGGATATTGATGAGCTGGTCAGCGAAGTCGCCAAAGAGATCCATCACTACTTCGACATTGATGCCATCAGCATCGTGTTACGCAGCGATCGCAAAAACAAGCTCAGCATTTATTCCACTCACTATCTGGATGAACATCATCCGGCACACGAACAAAGTGAAGTGGACGAAGCCGGCACGCTCTCTGAACGGGTCTTCAAAAGTAAAGAGATGCTGCTGATTAACCTGAGCGAACGCGATACCCTGGCCCCTTACGAAAGAATGTTGTTCGAAACCTGGGGCAACCAGCTACAGACTCTGTGCCTGCTGCCGCTGATGTCCGGCAATAATATGCTCGGCGTACTTAAGCTGGCGCAATGTGAAGAGAAAGTATTCACCACCGCCAATCTCAAACTGCTGCGCCAAATCGCAGAACGCGTGGCGATCGCCGTGGATAACGCCCTCGCCTACCAGGAGATCCACCGCCTGAAGGAGCGGCTGGTCGATGAAAACCTGGCGCTGACTGAACAACTCAACAACGTGGAGAGTGAGTTCGGAGAAATCATTGGCCGCAGCGAAGCGATGTACAGCGTACTCAAACAGGTCGAAATGGTGGCGCAAAGCGACAGCACTGTCCTGATTCTTGGTGAAACCGGGACGGGTAAGGAGCTGATTGCACGAGCAATTCACAACCTGAGCGGACGTAACGCCCGTCGGATGGTGAAAATGAACTGCGCGGCAATGCCTGCCGGATTGCTGGAAAGCGATCTGTTTGGCCATGAGCGTGGCGCATTTACCGGGGCCAGCACGCAGCGGATTGGACGCTTTGAACTGGCGGACAAAAGTTCGTTATTTCTCGATGAAGTTGGCGACATGCCTCTGGAGCTTCAGCCCAAGCTGCTGCGCGTTCTGCAGGAGCAGGAGTTTGAACGTCTGGGCAGCAATAAGCTGATCCAGACCGACGTTCGCTTGATCGCTGCCACTAACCGCGATCTGAAAAAGATGGTCGCCGATCGCGAGTTTCGTAACGATCTCTACTATCGACTGAACGTCTTCCCGATCCATCTGCCGCCGCTGCGCGAGCGCCCGGAAGATATTCCGCTGCTGGTGAAAGCCTTCACCTTCAAAATTGCCCGCCGGATGGGGCGCAATATCGACAGCATTCCCGCCGAAGCCCTGCGTACGCTGAGCAACATGGAATGGCCGGGTAACGTGCGCGAGCTGGAAAACGTCGTAGAACGCGCGGTTCTGCTCACCCGGGGCAACGTGCTGCAACTGTCCTTGCCGGATGTAATCGCTATGGCGCCGTCTACGCCGCCGGTGGCGACCGAAGTCGCGCAGGATGGCGAAGATGAATACCAGCTGATAATGCGCGTTCTGAAAGAAACCAATGGCGTTGTCGCCGGTCCTAAAGGCGCGGCACAAAGACTGGGGTTGAAACGCACAACGTTACTCTCGCGCATGAAGCGCCTGGGCATTGATAAGGACGCACTGGTTTAACGGATTATTGCCCGATAGCGCTACGCTTATCGGGCCTACGCCACTGGTGCGTTTGTCTTTGTCGGCCGGATAAGGCGCAGCCGCCATCCGGCATAGAATTGCTAAATCACTTCTTCCGCTGGTATTTCTCGGGTAACTCCGGCACCGGACGTTTGTCATCAATCAGATGACGCACGGTCAGGATCGGATGACGCCAGAGCATTCTGGGTCCAGCCCAACGCATAATTTGCTTCATCTCTTCGCGTTTAGCGGGCTGGTAACAGTGCACCGGACACTGTTTGCAGGCCGGTTTTTCCTCACCAAATACGCATTTATCCAGGCGCTTTTGCGCATAGGCAAACAACGCATCGTAATGCCCCGGTTCATCTGAAGCCTGCGGACACTGGCTCTCATACAGCGAGATCATTCTCTGGATCGTCATTTTCTCACGTGCAATACGTTTGCCGGACATGATGCCTCCATAATTAAGTTGCATTAATAATACACCTTAACTAAGCGCAGGACTATTACCTGGCGGTGATACATTCCTTAGCACCCTACGCAAATAAGAATTATTTTCATTTGTTTATGCCATGTGCTATATAACATAGCAAAGGCTATATTCGATGATAAATTAACCACTTTGTTGTGAGGGATACTATGCCGCATCTGCCCCATCTGAAGTCATTTCTCCTTGCCAGCGTGTTCACGGCGCTTACGCTGTCACCTGCCTGGGCGAAAGAAAAGTTCAAAGTGATAACCACCTTTACGGTGATTGCCGATATGGCAAGCAACGTGGCAGGTGACGCGGCGGACGTCAGTTCCATCACCAAACCCGGGGCAGAAATTCACGAATATCAACCCACACCGGGGGATATTAAACGGGCGCAAGGCGCACAGCTTATTCTCTCCAACGGCCTTAACCTCGAACTATGGTTTGCCCGCTTCTACCAAAATTTGTCCGGCGTACCGGAGGTCATGGTCTCAAATGGCGTGCAGCCAATGGGTATCAGCGAAGGGCCATACAACGGCAAACCGAATCCGCATGCCTGGATGTCAGCGGAGAACGCGCTTATCTACGTGGATAACATTCGCGATGCGCTGATGAAATACGATCCCGACCATGCCGCAACCTACCAGAAAAATGCGGAGAATTATAAAGCGAAAATCCAGCAGACTCTGGCGCCACTGCATGCAGAACTGGCGAAGCTCCCTGCTGATAAACGCTGGCTGGTCACCAGCGAAGGCGCATTCTCTTACCTCGCGCGTGATAACGGCCTGAAAGAGCTGTATCTATGGCCGATCAATGCCGATCAGCAAGGCACGCCCAAGCAGGTACGCAAAGTGATCGATGCGATCAGAAAACATCAAATCCCTACCGTATTTAGCGAAAGCACCGTGTCCGACAAACCTGCGCGTCAGGTCGCCCGCGAGTCTGGCGCGTATTACGGCGGCGTGCTGTATGTCGATTCGCTCAGCGCTGCCGATGGTCCGGTACCGACCTATCTGGATTTACTGCGCGTGACGACAGAAACCATCGTCAGCGGCATCAACGACGGGTTAAGGAGCCAAAAATGAGTCAATCTGCGATTACCGTGAATCAGGTTACGGTGACGTATCGCAACGGCCACACCGCGCTGCGGGATGCCACTTTTCAGGTTCCGGGCGGCTCAATTGCCGCTCTGGTCGGCGTAAACGGTTCGGGAAAATCAACGCTTTTTAAAGCGCTGATGGGTTTTGTCCGGTTGGCGAAAGGTGAAATATCTATTCTGCAACAACCGGTTAATAAGGCGCTCAAACAGAATCTTATCGCCTATGTCCCCCAGTCAGAAGAGGTGGACTGGTCGTTTCCGGTACTGGTGGAAGATGTAGTGATGATGGGCCGCTTTGGCCATATGGGGTGGCTGCGTCGACCAAAACAAATCGATCACGACTGCGTGGATGCGGCGCTGGCGCGGGTAGATATGCTGGACTATCGCCATCGCCAGATAGGTGAACTGTCCGGCGGGCAGAAAAAACGCGTTTTTCTGGCAAGAGCCATCGCACAGGACGGGCAGGTTATTTTACTGGATGAACCCTTCACCGGCGTGGATGTGAAAACCGAGGCCCGGATCATCGATCTGCTGCGTGAACTGCGTGATGAAGGCCGGACTATGCTGGTCTCTACCCATAATCTGGGATCCGTCACCGAATTTTGCGATTACACGGTGATGATTAAGGGCACGGTGCTGGCAAGTGGGCCAACCGAAACCACCTTTACCCACGAGAATCTCGAGCTGGCATTCAGCGGCGTTCTGCGTCACGTCGCGCTGAGCGGCGGTGAACAACACGTGATTACCGATGATGAACGTCCGTTTATTTCGCGACGCGCGGCAAGCGAGGGGGAGCAATCATGAACTGGCTGACGGAGCCGTTTGGCTACCAGTACATGCTCAACGCCATGTGGGTTTCGGCGATGGTCGGCGGCCTGTGCGCATTTCTCTCCTGCTATCTGATGCTCAAAGGCTGGTCGCTGATTGGCGATGCGCTGTCGCACTCGATCGTTCCAGGCGTGGCCGGAGCCTATATGTTAGGGCTTCCCTTTGCGCTGGGCGCATTTCTTTCCGGTGGACTGGCGGCGGGCAGCATGCTGTTTCTCAATCAGCGTTCACGCCTGAAGGAAGATGCCATTATCGGGCTGATTTTTTCGTCCTTTTTCGGTATCGGGCTGTTTATGGTGTCGCTTAATCCGATGTCGGTGAACATCCAGACCATTATTCTGGGTAACATCCTGGCGATTGCGCCGGAAGATATTCTGCAACTGGCGATCATCGGCGTGGTTTCGCTGACCATTCTGTTTTTGAAGTGGAAAGATCTGATGGTGGTCTTTTTTGATGAAAACCACGCGCGGTCTATCGGTCTGAATCCGGGTCGGCTGAAGCTGTTGTTTTTTACGTTGCTCTCCGTTTCCACGATCGCCGCACTGCAAACCGTCGGCGCCTTTCTGGTGATTTGCCTGGTGGTTACGCCCGGTGCGACGGCCTGGCTGCTGACCGATCGTTTTCCTCGCCTGCTCACCATCGCCGTGGCGCTCGGCAGCCTGACCAGCTTTTTCGGCGCCTGGCTAAGCTACTGGCTGGACGGTGCAACCGGCGGAATTATCGTCGTTCTGCAAACGCTGCTGTTCCTGCTGGCATTTGTCTTCGCACCAAAACACGGTCTGCTGGCAAATCGCCGCCGCGCCCGTCTGGTGAACAAGGAGCAAGTATGATCTTAACAACGCTGCTGGAACCTTTTCAGTTTAGCTTTATGGTTAATGCGCTGGTCATCTCTACCATCGTCGCTGTGCCCTGCGCGCTGTTGTCGGTATTTTTAGTACTCAAAGGCTGGGCGTTGATGGGCGATGCCATGAGTCATGCCGTTTTCCCAGGGATTGTACTGGCGTGGATTGCGGGCATTCCGCTGGCAATTGGCGCGTTTATCGCCGGTCTGTTCTGCGCGGTGGCGACCGGATACCTCGACGATAACAGCCGCATTAAGCGCGACACCATCATGGGTATTGTTTTCTCCGGGATGTTTGGTGCGGGTCTGGTGCTGTACGTCTCTATCCAGTCAGAAGTCCATCTCGATCATATTCTGTTCGGCGACATGCTGGGCGTATCTTTAAGCGATATCATGCAAACCGCGGTTATTACTCTGGGGATCGCGCTTATCATCGGACTTAAATGGAAAGATTTGCTACTGCATGCGTTCGACCCACATCAGGCAAAGGCCAGTGGGCTTAACACCGCACTGCTACATTACGGCCTGTTGTGCATGATCGCCCTGACGATTGTCGCCACGCTAAAATCGGTAGGGATTATTTTGTCAATTTCATTACTGATTGCACCTGGCGCCATCGCGATTTTAATGACGCGGAAATTTTCCCACGCCTTATGGCTGGCGGTGGCGATGTCGGTCATTACCTCATTTATGGGCGTGTACCTGTCATTTTTCATCGACAGCGCACCGGCTCCCACCATAGTCGTACTATTTTCTCTGCTGTTTGTGATTACCTTTATTTATGCAACCCTGCGCGATCGGCGTTTAGAGAATCAGCTTCAGCTGCAGGATCCGTAAATTATTGGTCAGCTAATGTTCTTGATATTAATATAGCCTCCGCCAAGAGGTTATATTATCGGCAGATTACAGCATCGTGATAATACGTTTAAATAAACGGATTATAGATTACTCTAACGTGAACAACGGTTGTGGCTTGCCAATGTGGTATCCCTGTAACCACCCGACATTCATGTGTTCCAGGTGCATCTGGATTTCGGCACTTTCAACAAACTCGGCGACAACCTGCATACCTTTCATTGCCGCAACCCGGCAGAAAGATTCGATGATATAGCGACTAACCTCACATTTTATAATCCCACGAACGAAAGACCCATCAATCTTCAAAATATCTGCTTCAATGTTCATCAGGCGTTCATAGCTTGCAAACCCGGCACCGAAGTCATCAATCGCGATCCGACATCCCAATTGACGTAGTAAGCGTAGTGTATCTGCCGTGTGTTCTTTATCTGACAGGGTATCAGCCTCGGTTATCTCAAAAATAATCCGTTGCGGTATCACCACATATTCCTGCAACAACGCAGTTATCTTTGCAACGATACCTGAACGACATAGCGTCACTGGCGCCAGGTTAATGGAAAAACAACTCAGCGGATGGTAGCGCATGTACTTCAGGGTGTTCTCAATAACCCAAAGATCGATATCGGGTGCTAACCCTGTGTCGCGTGCAACCGACAGAAAATTGTCAGGGGAAAGAAATTCCCCGTGCTCATTGAGCATGCGGATCAGTATCTCATGATAGGATTCATCACCACGAGTACTGACGATAGGCTGGGCCAGCAGGACAAAGGTATTGTGATCCAACGCGTTTTGCAGTGCAGCGCGAACATCCGTTGTATCGGTAGTAGGGTTGCCAAACAGTCGGCTATGCTGTGCCTCAAGGTTTTCCGGCCTGCCGTTGGTCATTGGCGATATGACTTTTGTTATTATTGGAGGGAACATCATATTCATATCAAATTAATAAATAAATACTAATTTATAGATAAAAATGGACATTCCGCGTAGCTGGCATCAGCGGTGAAGAAAAAGACAAAAACCAACATACTGATAATTAACAAAAATCACAAACCCAGTTTTTTCATTATCATTCCAGCTGAGTGCAAAAAAAACACGTCAGATGCTTTTAATGTTAACTTTAACATACAAAAAAAGAGAGTTTCCCTCGCTTCATAATTATTTTTCCGTCACTCACTAACTCCTGCAATACTTTGTGGATAGCACTGCGTGAGATATGATTTCGAGCGAGAATGAATGTATACACAGATGTGTTTTCACGCATCTCAGGCTCCATCGACCAAATATATTTCAGGTGTTCAATAATCAATTCACGGATAGTGCGATGCGATTGCAATTTTTCTCGTTGAAAATAGCGTTGCAGATGTAGCGTTAAAATATCAAATGCATGTTTCCAAAGATTCTTTGCAGTGAACAAAAGTTCGGCATTGGGTGCACTCATTGCCCACATTTCACAATCGGTATCACAACGTAAATAGTGTCCGGCAACTTCCGTACGCATTTGTGGCAAGCCGAGGATGGCCGGTGCAGATATACTTACCATCACTAAATCATTTTCCACACGATGAACAGAGACGGCCCCTTTCTCCAGAAACAAGATATTTCCATCACTCTTCAGATCAATACGCTGGCGTTTTTTGCGTAAGGACAGCCAGGCATTATCTGACTTTTTCATTTCATCACCAACAAGCACTACAGCATTTTCAATATCTTTCTGGAACATGGGACTCTCTACCGCAAATTATGGCTTTGTCAAAACGAGGGTGGAATTTTACTCAACACGAAAAATAAATGTCAGCTCACCAACAAGCTGACATTTATTCCCATCTACATCTACCACCGGCATTCCCTGGTGCCGTTGACGCGTTCAGACTCATGCTGTTTTCGCGTGGTGGCGCCAGGCAGTATATGACGCTGTCCATAAAGAATTAATGGCAATCATCTTTTGTCGTTGTTATTTCATCTTTCTGTTCTTTGCAATGTAGCCAAAAAGATACAATGCATTGATTTACATATAGTTTATTTTCATTAAAAAGTTATCCTTGTTGTTATATTATGATAAGAAATTGAAACACTTCGCGGTTCTCGCTGCAGAGTCGGGTCCATACTGGTGGTCTTTATGGGCTAAGTGGTATCATGACTCGCCAACCGCCTGGCGCACCAGCAAGAGTAGAAACATCATGTCTGAGACTGGCAATGTCAGTTATCTGATTGAAAAAATAATAATATTTACGCCAGCTACACAATCTCTGGCGCGGATAGATCAACCCAATCAGCGGATAAAACTCAAACACTCGGCGTCATTATGTCTTTTATTACTTATTCAACATCGCGGGCAAGTGGTTTCCCAAAACGAACTACTGGAATTCGGCTGGGGTAAAAATCACCGCCAGGTGAGCTTCAACGCCTTTTATCAAAGCATTCTCTCTTTGCGCAAAAGTTTGCTGCAGCTGGAACTGGAGCAACCGCTTATCACCACGATCCCCCGCAAAGGGCTGATCATCCAGGAAGAGTTCAATATTCAGGTGATTGAAACTCCGGAGGAGAGCGTATCTTTTACAGCAGAACCTTTAGTGCCGGATGTCGCCATAGAAGAACTGTCAGATGACACAGCGCGCCAACCTTTGATAACCACTGCTGAAATGGTCATACTTGCCATTACCCTGATAATTTGTGTGCTTATAATGTATCCGTGGCAAACCAGTGATAACTATTTCTCCGGCTATATCACCGCAGACAAAGCCCCCACTGACTGTCAGTATTATTTTAATAATGATGCCAGTAATTTCTCCCGACATACGGCATTTATCAACAAAAATCCTGGGCTGTGTCAGAGCCATAAATTTATCTATATCACCACCTACCCTGAATCCAAGAAATTATCCGTGCTTGTATGTCGCTCACCGATGAAAAACAGGCAGGAAAACGCCTGTCAGTCGGTTTATTACCCACGGTATGATAGCTAATGAATTTTTATTCCCGAACGCCCCGCATCCAGACAGGTATTATCCTGTTGCTTTGTTTTGCTGCGCTAATTGTTACCGCCGTCTACCGGTACAGTAAAAACAATGGTCAGTTACATAATCTGACCTGTCGGTCTGCCATCGAGATTGTACGCAATACAAGCTCATTCCGAGGGATCATTGATATCAAAACCGGCGGCAGCAAAGGTATTGTGAATATTGATGGCATTATCAAAGATGCCGAAAATAATGAGCAGACCGTGCAACGCATGGTACTTTTTACACAATCCAGCTACGGCTCAAGCCCGGTTTGGATTTCGCAGAAAATCCAAATCTCCAATCGCGAAACAGCACCCGCCAGTCTCATTCAGGAACTCCTCCCCGACTTCTTCCTGACCAACACCAGCGTATCCAACGTCGATTTTTTTGCGCTGAATAGAGAGACGTATTTGATTACCAAAGAGGGGATCCCCTATCTGTACTGCCAGAATTATGCGTTGCCGGAAAATGAATAATCAATAAGCGAAGATTAAATAAGAGCAAAAACGATTTGAAAGAGTCACTTGATACGGACTTCGCGAACCACACGCCAGTGATGCCTTGGTGTGTTAATGCTGATTAATAAAGATTATTTTCTCTCATAATATAAAAACCCTATTCTAACCTACACTACCATAACTCACTGATTATGCGAACATTGTTACCCTGCTCGTCCAGCGTTATAACTTTCTGGTTTTCCAATAATCTCTTCCCCTCATCAATGCAGGATGTCAGCGACGAAGGACGGGCTGACCTGTGAAAAAAACGTATATGCTCGACACCTGTATCTGAGCGTTCATCCTGCACGGGCAGCTGTAATTCGTACTGAAGCGCCTGGAGCAGGCGGTGTTGGCCAGAGATCGGACGTGGTCTCGGCTATCAACTGGGCCGAACGACACGGCGATTGCCGGCATGCTATCGCCGCCGGCGTGTGCTGGTGACCATTAATGTGAGGGAGTTTGAGCGGGTGCCGGGGCTCACGCTGGAAGACTGGGCAAAATAAGCCGTAGTCTCCTGGAGTATCCTCTGAGCATACCCGGTATGGTTTTTGAGCATGTCGGGTATGCTGTCTTTATCGCTACCTGTCCTTATTCACGCAAAGCGCAAACGGCGACTGCAGATTTTCAATCAACCAGCCATTTAACAACGGATTGATCCTGATCTGACGGACTGTGCCTTCCGGAACATAAAAGAAGCTGTGTTTGAATATTTCATCACTGGCGGTGTCCTGTGATTTTTTGACATAGTGCATATTGCTCACTGAAATCTCGCCTGGTCTGTTCACCTCGTAGCCGAAATGAATTGTCCTGGAAACCGTTTCGGGGCCACCTTCAGAATTGATATATCCGGACAACACAACCTGACCAGAGAATTGTTTATCGAGGCGAAAGACGAGGTTCAGTGTTGCAGTAAAATCAGGGTTAAGATGGTTATAACGAATGATCGTGCTGCAGTCGATGTCCATGCCATTCTGTCGCTTAAGCATGTACATATAGAACCCGATGGACGATGCCATGACCAGTAGCAGACTGACAGCTGCACAGAGGCGACTTATCTTAATTGCTTTCATAGCCATTCCAGTAGTTATTAAGGCAGGATATATACTGCTTGTCTTTCGTTGTACATCTGCTGATAAATACCCGGCCTTTACTGCCATAAATATAAGCGTCTGACGCCTGATAAAGAAATACAGCCCCGTCCAGGCAGTCAATATTATTCTGCCGGGCCAGGGTGACAAAAACGTCCTTCTTTTTTTCGAGGAATGAAGCGGAGTTTTTCTGAATGGTGTACACCTGGCAGTTCTGATAGTTAAACAGAAAATGGGTCTGTATATCTTTCAGGGTCGATGTGGTTGTTGTAGGGATCTGACTGCCCGCAATAAAAATGACGGCGCTGGCGACAAACAAAGCTAAAAGCAGAATATTAAAGGTAAGTCTGTGTTTTAACGAAAATGCAGAAAACTGTCGGTTTATTCCAGGTCCGGCGCTGTCTGTTACTGCAGTCGACTCATGCACCGGGAGGGTATCAGTCATCACCACGACATCGATATCCTGATTAAACATAAAACCGATTCGTGGCACAGTGGTAATACATTCTGCCTGAATCCCGGTGCTGACAAAGTGCTTCCTGATTTCGGAAATATATTTATTAAGGGTGTGGTTTGACGAACGCAGGCCGTGTAAATCCCAGACATTATCCAGCAGCTCATCCCGGTTAATCACCTGCCCCTGTCTTTCCAGCAGATAGGTTAAAAGTCTGTTCATGGTTGCTGTCAGAATAATGACAGAATCTTCATCCGAGACCGGCCAGATTGTGCCATCATCTGAACGATACCTGGCCAGAGAACTGATTAAATAATCCAAATGAACACTCCAATATCCTGAACGTAAGGCGATAAAAACGCTTGTTCCACCTCATTATCACTACGTCTGACTTTTGCAAAGCATACCATACGCAGCCAGGATTCCTTAATTACTAGGTTAATTGATTGTAAATCACTTATATTTTAGCATTTTAATCCGCAAAATAACTTAACGCCGATACATGTACTGACCTACCACTCTTCTCAGTTAAGATTGTTCGCAGAATGAGCGGGTTCTTATCATCTAATAGTCATCAGCATTACTGCCATTCACCATCCGGGATATGAAGAGTTCCCAGGTTAACGGATCCACCATGGTTCAGGAGCAACTCCATGATAAGCACCAACATGCTCAGGAAGGCAGAACGTTTCTTCAGTAAGGCCGGAACACGGATAAGAGAGTCGATCCTGTCAGCAGAACTGGCTGGAGCTGAGTTTGTGCCTTATGTGCAACCGGTTTACAGGGCTTACAAGGTTGCAGGCGGAGAAGTGTTATTGAGGATCCGAAAAGATGGAGTCCTTCACTTTCCGGAGAAATACATCTCTGCAATGGAGTCATGCGAGGTGATTAATGATGTGACATGCTCTTTGCTGTCTGATGTTAAAACCTTTTTCAACGGCTATGAAGGAGCCCTTCCCGATGACTTCTATCTTTCCTTCAATATCTGTGCGAGACAACTGAATTCCCCGGACGTTATTGAAGCAGTGACCGATTTTAATAAAACATTTGCAGGACGCATTGCTGTATTACTTGAAATTGTCGAACGTGGCACGATGCATCTCGATGACTTTGCGCTTGACGCAATGCAACAACTTACCGATGCAGGTGTGCGATTTGCGATTGATGACTTCGGAAACGGAAGTTCGTGTCTTAAATATATTGAGCATTCAGGTTTTTCTACAATTAAGATGGATAAATGCCTTACAGTGGTCAGCAACGGTACATTAATTTATTCCGCGGTAATTGATTCAATCGTAACCCTCTCTGAACGACTGCAAATCCAGCTTGTGGCAGAGGGAGTGGAAAATAAAGAACAATTATCTCTTTTGAAAGATAAAGGTGTGAATGTTTTTCAGGGTTATCTTTTTTCAAAACCCGTCAGCATGCACGAGTTCTGCAAACATATTTAACACCCTTATCCCTGTAAACAGACCGGACATGACTGACTGAGTGGAAAATAAAAATCACGCCCTCAGCTGCAGGGTAATTTAAATACATTTACAGTCGCAAAACATTTAATCCGGAACTGCTTATGGGTCTGAGTTAAAAACGGCTCACAGCCCGTCACGGAAAATATTACAGATATAAACCAGTGCAATTGACTGACCCCTTATCGACTGCACATGAACACCAGGGATATATAAGATATGTCAGCTAACTTTGCAACACCTCCTGAATTTCCGACCTGTGCCGGACCGGAAGGTATTCTGTTTGACTTTAATTACGGCGCGCGTGTTTACCTTCCGGAAGGGAAATGGCATGCCATTTTAATGGATGATGATTCCGGCAATATCCTTTTCAGCTGTGATTCTGACGGCGGGTGGGTCGCCAGTACCAAAAAATATTACATCCGTTTCCGCATTCAGGTATTCCACCAGGGAGAAGCGCATCCGATCCTGGATGAAACACTGGACATGAAGGATAAGCCGGTCGTCATCTTTTTCCCGACCGGAACACTGGGCGATATGCTTGGCTGGTTCCATTACGCCGAGCGATTTCGTCAGCTGCACAGGTGCCAGCTTGAATGCGTCATGGGGCAGGAAATCATTGACCTGCTCAGCGCACAATATCCGGAGATAACCTTCTCCACAAAAGAATCCCACCGGACAATCAATCCCTACGCGTCCTGGTACGTCGGTCTTTTCTTCAAGGCTGACACACTTCATCAGCCCGTTGATTTCAGGAAAGTCGGCTTTCACCGCAATGCCGGTTACATCCTCGGGGTTGACCCGCGGGAGTGCCCGCCTCGCCTGAAGCTTGATGCAGAACGAAAAATTGCGGAGCCCTACGTCTGCATCGCCGCGCAGTCAACCAACCAGGCTAAATACTGGAACAACGGTCACGGCTGGGCAGAGGTGGTAGCCCACCTTAAATCACTGGGATACCGGGTGCTGTGCATTGACCGCCAGGCCCATCACGGTCAGGGCTTCGTCTGGAACCACATCCCCTATGGTGCCGAAGACTTCACGGGCGACATTCCGCTTCAGGAGCGGGTGGACCTGTTAAGGCATGCGAGTTTCTTTATCGGTCTGGCCAGCGGGCTGTCATGGCTTGCCTGGGCAACTGACATACCTGTGGTGTTGATCAGCGGATTCAGCCTTCCGAATAGCGAATTTTACACCCCCTGGCGGGTGTTCAGCAGTCATGGCTGTAACGGCTGCTGGGATGACACGTCGGTTGATTTTGACCACCAGGATTTTTTGTGGTGCCCGCATCACAGGGATACCCCAAGACAGTATGAGTGCACGCGGCTGATAACCGGACGACAGGTTACAGGGATGGTGGACCGTCTGCATGCAGGATTAGTTGATAATTAAGGAGCGTTACTATGAACAAGATATATACCACCGTCTGGTGCGAGTCGCGCCAGCAGTGGGTGGTCACCTCTGAACTGGCATCCGGCTCTGGTCGCCCGAAACTGGCACCAAAGAAAAGCGGCCTGGCACTGCTGCTGGGGGCAATGCTGCTGCCCTCAGCGCCGGTCATGGCCGTGGATTATGTGGACGTGACGCTAACGGGTGAACAGACTATTTCTTCAGGAGATACGGCCACCTCTACTACTATCAACGGTGGCAGTCAGTACATCTACAATGGGGGCTCAGCCACTGAGACCGTCATCAACTATGGGGGCATGCAGGACGTCTACGTTGGGGGCTCGGCCACTGAGACCACCATCAACAACGGTGGCGACCAGTACATCTTAGGTGGCACAGCCACTGACACTTCCATCAACAATGGTGGCAAGCAGGAGATCGTTAGCGGCGGCACAGCCACTGACACCACTATTAGCGGTGGCAGTCAGAATGTCTACAATAGGGGCACAGCCACTGACACCACCATTAACGGTGGTAGTCAAAGCGTCTTCAGTGGCGGCTCTGTCACTGCCACCACCATTAACAGCGGTGGTTATCAGTATGTCAACAGTGGTGGCACAGCCATTGGGACCACCATCAACACAGATGGCGAGCAGCGAGTCTCCAGCGGTGGTGCTGCCACTGAGACCGTCATCAACTATGGGGGCATACAGGACGTCAATGGTGGCACAGCCACTGAGACCACCATTAACCATAATGGTCAGCAGTATGTCAACAGTGGTGGCACAGCCATTGATACCACCATTAACAGAGGTTTCCAATGGGTCTCCCATGACAGCACGGCCACTGGCACCACAATCAACGGTGGCTGGCAGGACGTCAGCAATAGGGGCACAGCCACTGACACCACCATCAACAGTGGAGAGCAGTACATCCACATTGGGGGCACAGCCAATGAGACCACCATTAACGGCAGTGGTGAACAGGCCATTTATGGTGGCACAGCCACTGACACCACCATCAATAGCGGTGGTGCCCAAGGCATTTTCAGTGGGGGCTCGGCCACAGACACCACCATTAACAGCGGGGGCGGACAGTACATATCCGTATCCGGTGGCGGGACAGCCACAAACACCACTATCAACGGTGGCGAACAGTACGTCTCCAGTGGCGGCACAGCCAATGAGACCGCTATCAACAGCGATGGCAGGCAGTACATCCGCGGCGGTGGCACTGCAACTGGCACCACTATCAACGGTGGTGGCCGACAGAACGTCTCCAGTGACGGTACGGCTACTGGCACTACCATTAATAGCGGGGGCATGCAGTTCGTCTACAGTGGCGGCACAGCCATTGACACCACTATCAATAGCGGTCAGTCGTGGCTGCAGACGGGGGCACTGGCTGACGGCGAAACCAAAGTGAACGCCGGTGGTGAACTGCTGATGGACGCTGGCTCTGTCGCAACGGACGTGCGCATCACGGGGGGCACCCTCTCTGTCGCCGACCTTACCAATACCACCGCCAGTTATACCCCGGCTCAGGTCGATAAGCTCACCATGAACGGCGGTAACGTCAACTTCCTGCGCAACAGCAAAGGTGAATTCGCGAAACTGACTATTACGGAACTGAACGGAACCGGAAACTTCCTTTTCAATACCTCGCTGGCCGACCGCAAAGCCAACTTTGTCACCATCGAGCAGGGTTCAGGCCAGTTTGGCATTGCCGTTAATGACTCCGGTAAAGAAATCTCAGACCACACCGACCTCACAGTGAACCTCATCCATGAGAAGGGTGGTGACATTGATTTTGAAATGGTCACGGCTAACGGGCGAAGCACCAGCATGGTTGACGGCGGGACCTACATGTACACCCTGTTCAGCGAGCAGAATAAAGACGGTCTCAACGGCGGTAACGTCTGGTACCTGGGCGCGATGACGGAAGAACCTGGCGGTGGTGAGAATCCGGGTGGCGGTGAAAACCCTGGCGGCGGCGAGAACCCTGGCGGCGGTGAGAACCCTGGCGGCGGTGAGAACCCTGGCGGCGGCGAGAACCCTGGCGGCGGTGAAAACCCTGGCGGTGGTGAAAACCCGGGCGGCGGCGAGAATCCTGGCGGTGGTGAAAACCCGGGCGGTAGCGAGAATCCGGACGGCGGTGACAACGGCAATACCGGCGGTAGCGGAAGCGGCGACAAGAAGCCGATGACCACCCCGGCAACGGACGCCATCCTGGCCATGTCGAATGCCGGCCTGAATGTCATCCACTCCGAGCTGGAAGGCCTGCGCATGTACCGGACAAATCTGGATAAAACCGGACCGGAAAGTAACGTGTGGGGTCACTACCTTGGCAGCAAAAACCATACGGATACCAGCAACGGCGCGGCGTATCAGCTTAATCAGAACGGCATTGAAATCGGTGCCGACACGCGGACGGATTTTGCGCGCGGCAGCCTCGTCACGGGGGCATTCATGTCTTACAGCGACAACACTGTTAAGCATGCCCGCGGTGGAAAAAGCAAAATCGACAGCTACGGTATCGGCCTGTATGCAACATGGTTTGATGCCAGCAGCTTCTACGCTGACGGTGTGGTGAAAGGTAACCGCCTGAACAACAAACTGAGAGCCGTGATGACCAACGGCGGCAGAACCGGCGGTGACTGGACGCAGTATGGTCTCAGCACAGCCGTTGAAGGTGGCTATCAGTTTGATGTGAGGGACGACCTGAGCCTCACGCCTTATGCCCGCCTGGCGTTTGTTCAGATGAGCAGTGAGGACGTAAAGCTGAGCAACGGCATGAAGGGTAACACCGGCACGCCGCGCTCGGTAACGGGTGAGGCCGGCGCGAAGCTGACCGGCAAGTTCAGCCTCGGTGCGACAGAATTTAAACCTTACCTGTCAGCGGCGATCGTGCAGGAGTATGCAGACTCAAATGAAGTCACCATCAATGCGCGCAACCGCTTTGACAACAACGTCAAAGGCACGTCAGGCAAGTACGGTCTGGGTGCATCGGTCAGTGTCGGCAAGGACGTAACGCTGTACGGCGAGGCTAATTATCGTCAGGGCAGCCATACGGAGACGCCGGTTCAGGGTGTGGCCGGTATCCGTATCGGATTCTGATGTTATCTCAGGGGCCTCAGGGCCCTTATTCATTGCGCTATGAAATATCCGGATATGTTTATGTCTCACATGATTTTGACAAAAGATGTTTATTTAAAGAAAGCGTTGTCTGTCATCCTTGAACAGGTGTCTCCCGCCAGGAAGCTCTGCATTGTTGATATTGAATCGTACAGAAGCCTGGGCGCGATTTTCAGACTGCTAAAAAGAAAGAAACTGACTGATAAGCACGGGTTAATCTTCATCGGTGGCAAAGATGTCAGTTCAAGGGTTCTTGAGCCGCTTGTGACGATATACAGAAAATCGTGCTTTATGGACTTTCGAAAACAACTCAATGACGGCAGGACGCATTCACCTCAATATGCGTTAAATCATATTACATGCTGCAGGGATCTCAGCTTGCTTTCAGGCCAGGAAAAAAAGACACTTTTTGCCCTGCGTGATACTGACGACACCTTGGCGATTGCCAGGAACATTCATCTGTCGCCAAAAACTGTTTATACCTATACCAGCAAGATCAGGCAAAAGTTTAACCTCAGTTCGATACTGCAGGTCAGACAATTTATTTTCTCGGAGTTTGTCCTTGATGCTGAAACCGGAGAAGGGCTTTTCCCCTGAACCTCCGAGATTTTTAATATCAACAGACCATTAAAGACTGCAGGCAGAAAATGATGGTTTCAGGGGGTATTTGATAATGGACTGGATGAAATGACAACCACCAACTGGTCTTTTCGAACATTGTTACTTATAGCAGGGGGAAGCACAGGAACGGGTACATTTAACCGCATTGTTGATGCCACGATCAGTTGCCCGTGTTCAGTATTTGAGGGTGGGCTGTTTTAGCTGACATTAGCTAAAATCCCGACTGGAAAGACGAAGAGATAATAATCAACAGGAGTGTACAGGATAAACTGGCACGTTCTCTTGCCGCTGAAACAACTGATGCTATCCCATTTATTCCGTACATGCTGCAGGATCTCTGGGCACCTGGTATCAATCCTGAAATTGTCCTGGCACTACTTTAAAGGTATTGAACATGTTCATAACCCGATTGATTGCCCTGCCCGGGAGTCAACTTTAGCCCAGAACCGACACGGCAATTGTATCTAACACGTTTATTTTATTAAGTTTTTGATAACAATTAGTTAATTAATTTATTCATTCGCCTATTCCGCTGTTCTGCAAAAACGTCATTTGCAGCTTTTGTCCATCATCTAACCAGTAATTACTTTCTTAACGCTAGCCTCTTCATCCCCTCGCTCATGATATAAATTTATAAAAATCATTAAAAATAGCGTTTTAATCTTAAAAAAATAATTTAATCGATATTTACATTTACCAAATATGTAAACAATGGTCTTATATTCCAACCTTACAGCGTGACGCGAAATGTTGTTCTGCAACCGAATGCGCCACTCCAGAGAAGGTGAAATGAATCATCAACATCTGTTCAGATGCCAGGGATGATGTAGCGCGAACCAGGGAGCAGGGAAAAAGTTTCACGCTACTGACAAAAGTAAATTTGATTATGAAAATGGGATATACACAAATGTTTAACAAAACATTCATCGTAGCGGCATTGATGGTTTCCGGCTCTGCATTTGCAGCTGAATCAACCGGCGTAGCGGGTGGCACTATTACCTTTAACGGTTCAGTGTCCGATACCACCTGTAACGTGGTGACCAATAACGGTTCAGACTTCACGGTAAACCTTTCCCCTATTGCTGTGGGTGATATGGGCACCACCGCCGGTGTTGTTAAAACCAACGCCAAAGACTTCACCATGAATCTGAAAAACTGCTCTGCGGCATCGGACGAAGCTAAAACGCTTAAAATCACTTTCAGCAGCAGCAACCTGTCGGATGACGCTAAATACCTGAAAAACTACAGCGACAATGGCGCCGAGGGTGTGGGTATTGCGCTAACCAAAGACGGTAACACTGCCGTACCGTTTGATACCGCTTTCGATACTGGTCTGAGTTCCGCTAACGCTGCCACCGAAGATGGCGTCACACTGACCATGTATGCCAACTACTACAACTACGGTGGCGCGGCCGTAACAACCGGTAAAGTAGTTACTGACGCAACTTATTCCTTCAGCTACGACTAACTCATTCAGCCGGGGTCTCCCCGGCTCTCCTCTACGACATTATGAAAACTCTGATATTTTTTCTTGCGGCTACGTTCATTTCCATGAATGCCAGCGCAAGCGTTGTGATCAACGAAACGCGTGTTATTTATCCGGCCAGCGCCAAATTTGTGTCGGTGCAACTGGTAAACGACAGCGAACAAACCCATCTGGTCCAGTCATGGATTGACGAGGGCGATGCTTCCGCCGCGCCGGAGAAAGTCAAAGTGCCGTTTTCTCTGCTGCCTCCGGTCGTAAAAATGAGCGGACACGCCGGACAGGCTCTGAAAATCTCGGCGATGAACACTCAGTCGCTGCCAAAAGACCGCGAAAGTGTGTTCTGGCTTAACGTTCTGGATGTCCCTCCCGTCCCTGAAGGCAGTGGTGATAGCTACCTGCAGGTGGCCATTCGCAACCGCATAAAACTGTTCTATCGTCCGGATGTACTGAGCGATCTCGACAGCAGCGTAGCGGAGAAAATTACCGTTTCAACTTCTGGCGGTCACACCTGCCTGAAGAATAATTCGCCATATTACATGACCATCCCTCAGGTCGTGACCTGGCAGGGGGGCGAGCTAAAGCAAAGCCGAAAAGATAATTTACTGGCTGAGACTGCGTTTATTCCGCCGTTTGGCTGCGCGCTGGTGTCCAGCAAAATTCAGTCCGGTGGGCAATATCGCCTTACCTGGCTTGATGATTATGGCGCAAAGAGATTCAGCACTATCCACTGATATCCCAGATAAATGACTCCAGGTTCAATTCTGATGAAAAACAGTTCTCTGTTTCGTATAAGTTTGCTAGTTCACTCTGTCAGCCTCGCGATATTTTCATACGGCGCGTTGGCAGAGGATTTTAATAGCAGCCTGCTGGTAGGTAATTCAGCAGATATGGACTGGAGTAATTCTCGGCTGGTTATGACGCCGGGGGCTTATGATTTGGATGTTTTTGTGAATAACGTCTGGCGCGGGAAATTTAATATTTCCGTCGCTAATGATGACAAGGGTACTCTGCTTATTAATAAAGACGACGTATCTCTACTGGATATTCAGGGGCTGGATGACATCGTAAATAAAAGCACCGCTGAAAAGCTCGACGTTAATACCCTGCTACACGGAGGGAAAAGCGCCCTGATACCCGGCACACTGCGTCTGGATTTAGAAGTACCTCAGGCTTTCGTAAAAGAATATAGCCGTAACTGGGTGTCACCGCAAAAATGGGATCAGGGAATTAATGGCCTGTATACCAATTACAATTTCAACTATTACAATTTTCACGGTCTGCAGAATGGCTATAGTGACAGCGATAATCTGTATTTATCGCTGAACAGCGGACTAAACCTGTATGGCTGGCATTTTCTCGATAGCTCATCGTGGATGCGCTACAGCGCAATGAACAAAGGTAGCTGGATAAATACCACGCGTTTTGTTGAAAAACCAATTGCGGCAATCGATTCGGTACTGCGCATTGGTCGAAGCTATACGACGTCTGATTATTTTGACACGGTCCGTTTTCGTGGGGTGACACTGAATAAAAGTCGTCAGATGTTACCGGACAGCGAAAACGTTTATATGCCGGTGATCGAAGGTGTTGCAACCAGTTCAGCGGTGGTCAGTATCTCCCAGGATGGTCATATCATCCACCAGATCAATGTCCCGCCAGGTCCCTTTGCCATCCGCGATCTGATGCCTACCGGCTCACGCAGCGATTTATCCGTTGAGGTAAAAAACACTGGCGGCAACATTGAGCACTTCATTGTGCCATTCTCCTCGATCCCGGATATGCAGCGCCCCGGCAGCAGCGACTATCAGATTAACGTCGGGGCGGTGGACATGCGCAACGTCGACGATAGCAGCCATTTTACCCAGGTGAGCTATTCACGTGGGGTGAATAACTACCTCACTGCGTCAGCGGGCGGGATCTGGAGCCAGGATTATCAGTCTCTGCTTCTGGGAGGAGCGGTTTCCGTCCCCTACGCTGGGTCACTCTCGGCTTCCGTGGAGGAGTCGCAGTATCGTCTGCCTGGCGAGAGCCGTCGCCACGGAGAAAAATACGCGCTGTCCTGGAGTAAATACTTCCCGACCCGCACCAATATTTCGCTGGCTTCGTATTATTACCGTACTCAGGATTACGCTTCTTTTAGCGATTATATCCTGACCAAATCCAATATTAAGGATTATGGCGGAACGGGCACCTCAACGATCAACAGCAAACAAGCCTTTAGCGCCAATATTAATCAGCCGCTGGGGGAACAATTTGGAAGACTGTCGCTTTCAGCCTACTGGCGCGATTACTGGCGCGGTCAGAAAAGTAGCCGTCAGTACAACCTGACCTGGAGCAATGCCAGTCACGGCGTCAACTACTCGGTTTCGCTGCGCCGCTCGGAGGTTACGCAGTCCTATTACGACTATGAAACCAATTATGAAGGCGACCTGGTGAGCGCGTTGCGTTCACGCGGTAAGACGGAAAACAACCTCTATTTTTCTGTCACGATACCGATGTCGATATTCGGCAGCGGCGGCAGCCTGTCTTCTCATGCCAGCGTGCAGAACGGCAAATATTCCTCTTCTGATGTCAGCATGAGCGGGAATATGCATGATGTTGACTACAGCCTGATGCTGAGCCACGACAGTGACAACGATTCGCGGGCAGCCGATCTCTACACCAACTGGAAAAATGACTATACCAGCATGAACAGCGGCGCGACGCTGGCCCGTGAATATCGCCAGCTAAGCCTGGGTGCCAGCGGCAATCTGCTGGCATGGAAAGGTGGGCTGCTGGCGTCTCCTCATAACGGACGTAATTTTGTCATTATTGAAGCGCCAGGAGTGGTGAACGCGGTCGTTAACGGCGATACCTCCGCACACACCAACAGCAAAGGTATCGCCCTCATCACCAGCGCGACACCGTACCGACAGAATAATTTCCATCTGGAGCAGGATGGAACCCAAAAAAGCGACGTCGACCTTGAAGGTAATTTACTCAATGTGGCGCCGTACGAAGGCAGTATCAGCTGGCTGAAGTACAAAACTGACACGCGCAGACTCTTCACTTTTGATGTGCAAACCGCTGAAGGGGGTCAGTTGCCGTTTGGCGCGGTTGTCAGCGGTGCCGGGAATGAAGAGGTCGGCTATGTCGCACAGGGGAGTCAGATTTTTATTAAGTCAGAGACGCTTCCCGCCAGCCTGAAAGTGAATATCAGCAAAGGCAAGACTAAAAAATTCTGCACTATTTCCCAGCCTGCAGAGCATGCTGAAAATATTTGTCGCTAACTCAGTTTACTCAGCTAACAGAATCAATCATGAAAAAATTATTTTATCTTATGGTTACGGCCATAATACTGACCGCAATCCCAATATTATCTGCACAAGCACAGTCGCAGGCTCAGTCTCGCGGTGTAACAGGCGATACCTGCCGTAATTCCGGCATACTTTTTTCCAGCGTCGCAGAATCGGATAAGTCGCTAAATCTTTCATCGGCTTTCGTGAATTCAAACGTCGTTGAATATTCCTATACCACCAGTTGGTCGGGTAGTATGACCTGTACTTACGGAAATATCGGGATCGGTGGTCTGGCGCAAGACCACTTATATTATTTTACCGGTTTCAACGGTTCTCCTGTTTATTTGAATTTCAACAGTGCGGATGGTGAAAGTAGCTACTGGATAAAATTAACGTCCACCATTAGTGGCGATACCAAAGTGACTGTCAGCGGTATCGTGGGCATTCACTCTCTGTCATATCAGACACAATATACGCTGCGGGCGGAATTAATGTCGGCTCCACCTGTGGGAATGGAAAGCTATACCAAAACCACAACCAGCGGCGCACTGTCGGTCATCCCTGCGGTGATGAGCGGTACCGGAAGCGGCTCCAGCTCACCGTTCCTTTCCAGCAAAACATATGCTTATCGCGCCTGGTCCAATATGATGTCTGAAACCGCACGCAAAAGCTGGAATACCGATTATTTTATTGCTTATGAGAAGCTAACGATTCAGTTTGAGCCAAAAGAAACAACCTGCAATATGACGCGAGACATGAGCGTGAAATTACCCCCCGCTCCGTTTAGCGTCCTGAAAAAAAATGGAAAGGCAGATGGTGCCGATTTCACCATCCCGCTGAAATGCGGCAACCTGGCCGGAATTAAAACGTCTACCCGCAATGTTAAGGCCTGGTTATCCAGCAATGATTTAGTCAGTTCGGATACCAGCTACCAGATAATGGTCAACGATGAAACCACAGCGGGAGGGGTAGGTATTGCCATTCGTAGCCGGATGTTTATGGGTGACTATGATGAGGTGCAAATATCCAGTAGCAATAATATGGAACATGCCTCGCAAATATTAGATATCGCTAAAGATGATGATATAAGCAATACGCAATACATTTATCTTCATGCTTATTACAAAGTTTATAACGCCTCAGCATTATCAACCGGTAGCGTGGTGGCGACTGCGCAGATAATGTTTGGCTACGATTAACCCCCCTATTTTACTGTGGCCCAGACGGGCTACAGGAAGTTTTTAATTTAATTCTCATAAAGGATTTTATGAAAATATCTGTTCAAACCGTACTTGATCTTCTGCACAGCATTATGCACCCGCTTTCTCCTGAACTGGTGCATCATTTGCAACGCACGGGTCTCATTTGCTGGTATCTCGGAAATCGAGCCGCTTTTGACAGTGCAACCATCAATAACGCCTGGCTTGCGGGTATGTTGCACAATATCGGGGCGCTGAGCAAAGTGCATCCCTTCAGTGGCCCCCATGGTAAAGCCTTTATTGAAGAGCATGGACGACTTGGCGCCTCAATGATGTCCGGCGTACGTTTTTTACAGCCAGTGACCGCAATTCTTGAAACGCGCCACGCGGATGCCTTGGGTTACACGCAGAATACAATGCTAAATACCTGGCATCTGGTGCATCTGGCCGATGAGTTTGAGCTGTGGCTGCGCGGGATTGAAGGTGACTATGTGGCCCAACGGAATAATATTGTTTCCGGTTTTCTGGCCAGTAGCCCACTATGGCCATCGTGCCTGGTCGAGGCGCTACAGGATGCCAGCCATGAGGATGGTTTCTGGTTTCGCCTGAGTTCGCCCTCATTACAACAGGTGCTGCGCGTTATCAGCCCGCTCAATGATGTGGTGCTGGATCACCATGATTTTCTGGAGGTCTGCCTGCTGATTTCGAATATCGTCGATAAATACAGCAGCTTTACGCAGACTCACAGTACCAGCGTGGCTCACGTGGCGGCGAAGCTTGCGGAGCTGTACGGCTGCGATCGCTACACCCAGGATAAAATCCGCATCGCGGGGTACCTGCACGATATTGGCAAGCTGGGTATTCCACTGGAAATCCTCGAGAAGCAGGGAAAGCTGGAGCCGGACGAGTATGCGCAAATGAAGCGCCACAGCTATAAGACGCTGGAGATGCTACACCCTATTGAAGAGCTGGGTGAAATCGTACACTGGGCGGCAAGACATCATGAACGCCTCGACGGCAGCGGCTACCCTTTTCGTCTGGGTGCGGCTGCGCTGGATATCCCTTCGCGTATTATTGCTGTGGCTGATGTTTTCACCGCGATGATCGAGAACCGCCCCTATCGTCAGGGGATGTCCAGCGAAAAAGCATTGATTATTCTGGAGGAAGAGGCGTCAAATTTTCGTCTGGATCGGGACATTGTCGATCTGCTAAGCCATAATATTGCAGTGCTCAGACCTTTGGTTGCGATGTACTAAGCCAGGCATAACCCGAAATCGCAGCCGCGCAGAATGCATATTCTATAAATTTACCGAAAGAAAACGCGAATGAAATATTTGATAGCCAATAGAGTCATTTACGATAGCGAGAGCGGGGAACTTGTGGTCAAGGAACCCGGAAACGAGCAAAGTAAAAGGCTAACAAATACCGCTAACCGTATTCTTTCGTTGCTGATTGCGTCGCCAGGCCGGGTACTTGAACGTGATTATCTTCTGGATAAAGTCTGGGAGGAAGCGGGCCATCCGGGTTCCAGTTCATCGCTGAGCCAGTACATTAGTATCCTCAGAAAAACATTAACGTCCTTAATATTCATTGAGGAAATTATTGTAGCCGTACCCAAGGTGGGCTTTTACTTCTCACCGGAAATCGCCGTCGAACTGCAGAATGATGAGGAAAGGGTGAGTACCACACCTCTTCCGGTATCCCTGCGTAAGGCGGCAACGAAGGATAAAAAAAATCTCTGGCTGATCGCGGCTATCGCGTTTTTGCTGCTGGCCAATCTGTGGATACTCAGCCAGAAACAGGAATCACCGCGTTTTGCAGCGGAATACAGCATTGGTGAAATCGGGAGCTGCAAATTTACTGCCTATGAAGATTTATCGGAGGAAGTTGACCCTCAGGTCATGAATATTATCCGTCAGCTACAGCCTGAACTTGAGCAAAAGTGTGCCCGGAAACCCGCGCAGATTATGGTTTATTTTCAACCCAGCGTTCTTTACGGTAGCCATGGTCGGTTTTTCTACTCTTATTGTCCAACAGATAAGGCAACAGCAAAAATTGTCTATTGTGAGAACCATTACGCTTTTAACTGGAAATTAAAATGAAGCTGATGACAACCTTAGTGCTGGCAGCGGTCGCGTTGATTTGTCTGTTAACATGGCAACTAAACCTGCGATCGGGTGTTTATTTTGACGAACGCTGCTTTGCTAATGCCACCTATGTTGACGCTTCGGATAACGCTCTCTTATTCAAAGGGAATATCACGTTTGAATTTAACAAGAACGAAACGGGCGTATTTAATCTTTCGGGCAATATTGACTATCAGGGGCGTCAATATCGATTGTCGCGTTATATAACATTTACCTATCATAACGTCAGCGGCAACCAGTATCGCATGAATACGACAACAAAAGATATCATGGCTCACGATAATGTGCCGGAAGACATTACCCTGCTGACAACAAAAATATTTGGGATGGAAGGGGAATACGTTATCTCCTTAGACAAAAAAGACAATAACTATATTACGATTGCAAATACCTTATCACCCTTAATGAACTGTGTGATTCAATAACAGGGATAGTGTTATACATTCACTATGAAAAGAAATAATTGTGTCAATTGTGAAGAGTGCGGTTTTGCAGAACTGTGCTCTGCCTATCTTTTCAGGCAGAAAGATCCATTGTTTATCCGCAATCTGGAGACAAAAAAGAAGATTGCCAGAGGTGAATATATTTATCGTCGGGGAGAGAAAATAGACGAGCTGTATGCCCTACGTAGCGGGGCCGCTAAGGTTTACGATGCGCGCGGGCAACTGATGGGGATCGTTTTGCCAGGACAGGTGATGGGCGTGGAGGAGCTGCACATCGGGTACAGTCAGCAGGATATTCAAGCCGCAACGGAAATAGAAGTTTGCGTACTGAGAAGCGATCATTTCTACGAAATGAGCCAGCTGATGCCAGGATTTACAGATTTTATTGTCAGGATCCTGTCACGTTCGGCGCAGGAAAAACAGCAATTTATTTCAGTATTGACCAAAAGTGATACCTTGCAGAAGGTTCAATATTTCCTGCAACTGTTGTCTCGCACTTATAAAGAGTATGGCTTTGAGCATCTCAATCTTGAGTTACCGATCAGTAAGAAAGAACTGGCCCAGGTTCTGGGCATTTCGATATCCACCTTGTCGCGTGCCCTGGATAGCCTGAAGGAGCAGGGGATTATTTCCATGCTAAATAAAAAAGAGATAACGCTAATGGTGTCAGACAAAAAATAGCGTCTGAATGAGGATGTTCTTGTAATTTCTTAGTTTCATCTCAAAAAATCAGTAAATCATTTATTGTCCAGTGTATCCCTTTGAGGAAAGCACCGGACTCATTTTTCTTAAAAACAAAGAGTTAAGGTTTTTCCCAATGTCGTTTGTCGTATTCTCTGATGATATTTTTTTTACCCGGTCTGCGGGAGGGCTGATGCCAATAGATAGCCTGCGCGAAGAGAATTTATGTATTATTGATATTGAATCTTTCTTCAGCTTGCATGATATTAAACATCGTGTTTGCAATGAACTGACCGACGGCTATTCTATCATTTTTGTAAAAGGCCGTGGAATGTTATCAAAGGTGCTTTCATCACTGGAGGGGATCTCCAGAACCGCCTCTGTAACGGAGTTTATCCGGTATATTAATGAAGGCCGAAGATATACTGTCTATCATATACTCACCATAATTGATTCTTTGCGGGAGCTACGTAACCTTACCCATACCGAGATTTCCGTAGCCTGTGCGTTACGCCGACAAATAAATATTACTGCCACATCCCAACTTCTGCACTGCTCAACGAAAGCAGTGTATCAGCGGGTATCAGCCTTGGCTCAGAAAATGAACCTCAGGTACGGTACCCAAATCCAGTATTTCTTGTACCGCGAATATACCATTGAGGAACTCCAGCAGATAAATTGCATGAAACATCGTCCTGATACCGGTGTATTCCAGAATAATGGACCGACCCCACATCTGTAAGCAGATTCGCTCCTCACGACGAGGCCTGTCTAATGGCCTCCTTACTGAGATATCGCCCCGGTTGTCGTACAGGTTGAATCACCACGGATTTAACAGACACCTCAGAGTCATTTATGGACTTATCTTTGTCGCCAGGCTTCATCATTTCTACCGCTTTAAACGAAAGTAGCTTTCCCTCTTGTTTTCCTGCCATAAAGACTCCGTTATCATGCACCTTATGCAGTCATGAACATCAAGGTAGGTTACTCTGTATATGCCCATATTTTACCCAGGTATAGGTTGGCAAGGCACACTTTACCCCACCTTTAAATGTAGGATTTCATGATATTCGATGAGACAACGTGAAACTTAATGATAACCACAAAAATCACTAACTCATTAAAAATTAAGAAAATGGACATCATAAACCGATGAGTACAATAGAAAACTTAGACTCCCACACCCCCATGATGCAGCAGTACTTTCATTCAACATCTTACCTATTGATATTATTGAATAATTCAATATTTAACCAAATTTGGTATACATATGGGCTACTATATCTTAAAAAAAAGCAATGATAGATAGCTTAGGGGAGTATACCAAGTCATCAAAAAATAATGGAACGATACTTCTTGTTCACACAGATTTAAGTTATATTCTGAATAAGTATAGGTCATCATCCTATTAAATAAAAAATAAATTTAATTCAGATGGAGAAAGAAATGTTCAGTAGAGGCTCAGAATGGAATAAATGGGATCTTCATGTCCATACTCCTGCATCAGTTTTGAGAAACGAATATAGAGACGACTGGGATAAATATATTATTGATTTATTCACTAAAGCTATCGAAGAAAATATAAAAGTAATAGGGATTACTGATTATTTTTTCATAGATGGATATAAAAAGATAAAAAATGACTACTTATCTAACCCTGAAAGAATGGAGCAATTATTAGGTGCTGAAAATTATGAGTTAGTTAAAGAAATAAGGGTATTACCAAACATCGAGTTCAGAATTGATAAATTAGTTATCGGAAAGGAATCAGATTTAAGGTGGAATAGAAAAGTAAATTACCATCTCTTATTATGTGATTCTGTTTCTCCAGAAACCATAGAAAAAGAAATTATAAACTGTCTGAAATTTGATTTTTATTCAGAACCAGGTGCCAGAACAGACAGAAGAAACTTCACAAAAGAGAATATAATCGAATTTGGCGAAAAACTATGCCAACATCAACATAATTTTGCTGGACAAAATCCTTTATTTGTAGGGATGATAAATTCATGCTTCAATCTTGATGAACTCAAAGACATATTAAACACGAACGGAAAATTCAAAGGAAAATATATATTAGCTTTACCAGCAGACGAAGATCTAAGTAAAGTCAGTTGGAAGAGTCAAGGCCATGCCGTTCGGAAGCATCTCATAATGCAATCACACATGCTCTTCACTTCAAATAGTGGCACTATTGATTTTTGCAAAGGTGAAAAACACGAGACGATAAGAGATTATCTGAAAGAGTTTGGAAACATAAAACCTTGCGTTTGGGGTTCAGATGCACACTCCTCAGATAAAATGTTTAAACCTGACGATAACAGACACACCTGGATAAAAGCTAATCTCAGTTTTGATGGGCTAAAACAAATAATATATGAGCCTGAGTCGAGAGTTAAAATCCAAGAATCTCACCCTCAGACAAAAGCTGGATATCAAACGATATTAAGAGCAAGATTTATATGTGAAGATAAAAAATTCCCCAAAAATTGGATATATTTAAATAAAGATTTGAATACAATAATAGGTGGAAAGTCTTCTGGAAAATCACTTTTACTTTACTTCATTGCAGCGGCTATAAATAAAAGTGCTGTTTTAGAAAATATAAACTTAGCTGACACCGATAACTATAATACACAAGGTGTTGACTTTGAGGTAGAATGGGATGATGGAAGTATTAGTTTGCTCTCTGACTTAGAGGATACAAAACCTATAACTTACATACCTCAATTGTATATTAATAAACTTGCGGAAGTTGAAGGAAAAAATCAGCTCAAAAAACTTATCGAGTCAATTCTGAAGCAGAATAGAGATTTTTATGAATTCAGTGAAATAAAAGACTCTGAAATTAAATTAAAAAACAAAGAGATAAAAGAAAAAATTGAACTTCATCAGACATTTTCAGATAATTACACAACATTATGTGATGAAAGAAATAAGATTGGTGATAAATTCTCTATTGAAAAGGAGATCAGTTCATTAGAAGAACAATGTAAAAAACTAAGAGAAAAATCAGGATTCAATCAGCAAGAAATAATAAAATACAATAAACTCAACACCATTCTAAAAAACTCTGAGAATAGACTAAGAGTAGTTGATAACTATCATTTAAACTCCACAAAGCTAATAACTGGCCTACACGAAAGGTTTCTAGATTACACTAATGCTTTAAAATCTGATTTAGCATCCTCATTAAGTGTTGCGGATACTGCTATTTTTTCCAGAAAATACTATTCCATTATTGAAAAAGGTATGGACAGTATTCGCTTAGAAACTCAAAAGCATTTTGAGTTGAAAACAAATAAAATACCAAAACTCATCGATAAAATCACACAAATAAAAGAAAAATCAGAGTTAGAGATCACTCCTTTATTATTAAAAGTTAAGGAAAAACAAAGCCTCGACTTATTTACCAAAAAAATAAGTATCGAAAGAGAAAAACTAAGCAAAATAAATGGACTGCAACAAGTAATAGATAAATTATTAGTAGATGCAAAAGACAACCTTTCTAATTTACAAACAAACTATGCAGAATTAATGTCTTTATATCAAGACTATATTATTGAGTTATCATCCGAGCAATATAGTATTTCTGATGATATGAAAATAATCCCTAAACTGAGTTTCAATAAAGATGGATTTGATAAATTCATAGATAATTATGACATGAGAGGCAATTTACAACCTTTAATGGGTGATGCATATGATCCTAAAGAGATTTTTGCTTTTGATGTAGTAAACCATATAGAAAAAATAAATACCATTTTAGCAAATACAAAAAAAGAAACCTGTCCCAAAGTGAAGAAAGGGATTACTAAAAAGGATATCCTTTACACACTCTACGATGACTATTTCTTCATTGATTATGAAATTATCTATAATAATGATGAAATAATAAAAATGTCTCCCGGTAAAAGAGGGTTAGTTCTTTTGAATTTATTGCTGCACCTGAGCAATGCATCGCATCCAATACTCATAGATCAACCAGAAGATAACTTAGATAACAGAACTATTTATGAACAGTTGAACAGGTTTATTAAGCAACGCAAAAAAACGAGACAAATAATATTGGTTACTCATAACGCAAACCTTGTTGTTTCCGCTGATTCAGAATGTGTTATTGTTGCAAACCAAACTGGTCAAATTAAAGATGGTGAGAATGAAGAGTATCAGTTTGAATATATCAGTAATGCACTTGAAAATACTTTTGAAAAAATACAGGATACTTGCCTTCTCAAGAGTATGGGTATAAGGCAACATGTATGTGAAATTCTGGAGGGAGGCCAGGATGCATTTAAAGAAAGAGAAATAAAATATGGCCTAAGATTCTAAATGATATATAGGAATGTTAGCAAGGTATGACTAAGAGAAGCGGAGCTTCTCTTGTCCCTTGCTCTTTTCACCGTTCTGTTGAAAAAATCAAAATCTAAGCACGAAGATTGACCTACACTGAGATTCTTAATGCTAAACGTGGAAACAAAAGCAAGGCGAATGGCTTCGATTAACCTCTTTGATAGGCTTCCTCCTGTCGTTCCTGCTATCAATGTTGAAGCTTGGAAATCACAGTCTAACATATCCCAAAAGCTGAACCGCCTTATAAGCCATCTTGATGCAAAAAGTAGCAATAGTGAGTTAGCTAAAACAGAGATCTTCGCAGTCAAGAAACAGATCAAAGAGCTTCGCTCGTGCCAGACAGCCTCTATGAGTAGGTATTCCTATGAAGTGAATGCAACAGCCCCTCATCCCTCTAAAAAATGGTCATGAGAGCATGATTGTCAGGATTGCAATTAACCATCAAATTCTTTTTATGTTTTTAGCTTTATCTGAATTTTCTAATATGATTGAAGAAATTATTTTTTCTTCTTTTTTTGCAATTAGAGATTGGATATTAATAGTACCATAATCTAAATTATCTCCCCACCAGTACATGAATTCTTTTATTACGGAAGTCATATTGTCTATAACCTCTTGAGATCCTTCGTTATAAATAAAAGATAGTATTTTTAAATTTTCAACATCAATCTCTTGCACAATTATCCGAAACATATCATCAGTTGGATATAAATTCGTTTCATTTAATGATATATTTAATTTCTCAAGCATCTCATTCATAAGCAAGTCTACTTCATTGAAGGCCGTATTATATTCAGTCATTATTTAACCTCTTGTTTTAAATTTATACAACATTACAATTAATCACTTTAAGAAAGAATGTCAAGCGTTTTTGTTAAATAAATAATATTTATTATAAAAAGAATTGCTTGAGTGAATAATTTTTTAATTATAAGCACCATACAGTGTCATCTATTCAACCGAAGCGGAAATTTATAGCATCTTCTGTGCTGCAAGAGAAGCTTTAAAATAAATGCAAGTTAAGCTGTATATCTTTATATAAAATAGCAGGCACTGCGATTTTTTATTATTATAGCGAAATGAAGCAAGGGCTAACTCTGCGAAGCCGCTGCGCTTGCTTCTTCGAGTTCCCCTTGCTTTTCTTCCCTTCGGTTAGAAAAGAAAGAAAACCTCTGCCAACCTTGCATATCAATAATTATATTCAGGCAAATATCATATATACTTCTCTTAAGCATTTCTTCCAAAAATAAACCTCTCACTTTACAAACAACTTGACACATCATTTTAGCTTGACATCCTATTCGTTTAGAATATTAACACCCGATGAATTTTAATGACCAAGTAAAAATTTTCACCATGACAAAAAATTTAATAACTAAACGTGATGTAAGTACATTAAGACAGTTTTTTGATTACAAAGTTTTGTATCTTTTGCTTTATCTTCCTGTAAATATGCAAGAAGAGGATAGAGTGAAGGGTACAGAAAATTCTCACAGTTATGTAGTATGGAACTCACTTGGTGTTAGTCCGAATAGTAGAAATTCACCCAGACAAACATTAACAGCTATACAGCAATTATGCCTATGACCGTGACTCCATTGAGGGCCAACGACTGACATCAACAACCCTGTTACAAAGCACTTACCCCATGAGTCATTGCACTTGCTGAGCTGAACGAAAACACTAAAATCAGATAATAATTAATCGCTGTATAAGCTCGTAACAAGCGGAACTTTAAGGCAAAATAGGGCTACCATCCTAATTCACGAAGTTACGCCAATGGCAAGAAAACCTAAAGAAATCAAAACAGATCCGTTAGAAGTCATCCTGTGGAAAGCGGCAGACAAGCTGCGTAAAAACATTGATGCAGCCGAGTATAAGCATGTCGTGCTGGGCCTCATTTTCCTTAAGTATATTTCTGATTCTTTTGAATCTCATTATGAGTTGCTGAAGGCTGGTGAAGGCGAGTTCGCAGGCGCTGACCCGGAAGATAAAGACGAGTACACCGCTTACAACATTTTCTTTGTCCCTGAGCTTGCACGCTGGAACTATCTAATATCTAAGGCCAAGCTACCTGAAATCGGTAAGCTGGTTGATGATGCTATGGAGCTTATCGAAGCGGGTAACCCACAGCTAAAAGGTGTGCTGCCGAAAGTCTACGCTCGCCAGAACCTCGACGCCACCGTGCTGGGTGAACTGATAGATTTGATTGGCAACATTGCACTGGGAGATGCCAAAGCGCGTTCTGCTGATGTATTAGGCCACGTATTCGAATACTTCCTTGGTGAATTTGCACTGGCAGAAGGCAAACAGGGCGGTCAGTTCTATACGCCAAAATCCATCGTAAGCCTGCTGGTTAACATGCTGGAACCCTATAAAGGCCGAGTCTTTGACCCCTGCTGTGGTTCTGGTGGTATGTTCGTTCAGTCAGAAAAATTTGTGGCAGCACACCAGGGAAATATTGACGATATTTCGATCTATGGACAGGAGTCCAACCAGACCACCTGGCGTTTGGCAAAAATGAACCTAGCAATTCGTGGCATTAACTCCGAACACGTTCGCTGGAATAATGAAGGTTCATTCCTTAACGATGCTCATAAAGATTTAAAATCTGATTTTATCATTGCTAACCCACCGTTTAACGTTTCCGACTGGTCCGGTGAGCAGCTTCGTGGTGATGCCCGTTGGCAATATGGTATCCCTCCTGCCGGCAATGCTAACTTTGCCTGGATGCAACACTTCCTGTATCACCTGTCGCCAAAAGGTCAGGCTGGCGTTGTGCTGGCAAAAGGGGCTTTAACCTCTAAAAGTTCGGGTGAAGGTGATATTCGTGCAGCACTGGTCAAAGATGCCAATGTGATTGATTGTATCGTTAACTTACCCGCAAAACTGTTCCTGAATACCCAGATCCCAGCGGCCTTATGGTTTATGCGCCGAGATCGTGAAAACAGCAGTCATTATCGTGATCGCAGTAAAGAAATTCTGTTTATTGATGCCCGTAATCTTGGTCATTTAATCAACCGCCGTAGCAAAGTGCTTTCTGACGAAGATATCAAAACTATTGCTGACACCTACCATAACTGGCGTAACAAAGGTGGCGACTACGAAGATGTGGCTGGTTTCTGTGCATCTGTCGATATCAATGAAGTCGCTAAACTTGATTATGTGCTGACGCCTGGCCGTTATGTTGGCCTTGCTGACGAAGAAGACGATTTTGACTTTAAAGAACGTTTTACGGCTCTTAAAGCGGAGTTTGAAGCACAATTGGAAGAAGAAGCGCATCTGAATAAGTCTATCGCTGAGAGTCTGGCGAAGGTGGTTTTATGAGTCAGTGGATAAAAACTAAACTTGGTGAGATTGTCATTCTTAATTATGGTAAAGCATTAAAGGCACAGGATAGGAATGCTGGCTCTATACCTGTATATAGTTCAGGTGGATTAACTGGTTGGCATAACAAAGCATTAATAAACGAACAAGGAATTATTATTGGTCGTAAAGGAACTGTTGGGAAAGCGTACTTAACTTATGGACCATTTTGGTGTATTGATACTGCTTATTATATTTTACCTAACCCTTCGAAATATGATTTTGTTTTTTTATTCTATTTGTTGAAAACATTAGGGCTGGAAGAACTGAACGAAGATAGCGCTGTTCCTGGACTAAACAGGGATACCGCTTATAGTCAAGAGATCCTATTACCTTCACTGCCAGAGCAAAAAGCCATCGCCTCTGTACTGTCCTCTCTTGATGACAAAATAGACCTGCTTCATCGCCAGAATAAAACGCTGGAATCTATGGCTGAAACACTGTTTAGGCAGTGGTTTATTTTAGATAGCACTGGTGTATCAGTTAGTATAGATCAGATAATTGACTTTAATCCAAAGCGAACTTTAATTAAAAGCCAAGACGCTACTTATTTGGACATGGCTGGACTGAGCACTGTTATTTTTCGTGCAAATGGATATTACAGACGTCCATTTTCTTCAGGAACTAAATTTACTAAACGAGATACCTTGCTAGCCAGAATTACCCCATGTTTAGAAAATGGGAAAGCGGCCTATATTGATTTTTTAGACGACAATGAAACTGGATGGGGTTCTACCGAATTCATAGTTATGCGTCCTAAAAAAGAAATCCATCCTTTTATCTCATATATCATGTGCCGAAACCCGGACTTCAAAGAATATGCAGAAAGCTGTATGGAAGGTTCAACTGGCAGACAACGAGTTAACTTGGATCACCTTAAGAAGTTCAATGTTAATCTGCCAACAGAAGCTTCCCTACGTATAATTAATGAGTTATTAGATTCATTTGAAAGTAAACTTATTAACAACTCAAAACAAATTGATAGCTTAGAAAAACTCCGCGATACCTTACTTCCCAAACTGATGAGCGGTGAAGTACGGGTTCAGTATGCAGAAGAAGCAATCGCATCAGTAGCATAAAATAATTATGCGGGTGTACAGCCCGCTCTCTGGTTAAGCGGCAATAAGGACAGTACGCATGGCAAAGATGACCGAATCCGATATTGAAGTAATGGCAATTGAGCACCTGCAAGGGCTGGGCTATGAGTATGTTTACGGCCCGGACATTGAACCCAGTGGAATCAATCCGTTACGTAGCTATCAGCAGGTTATCCTTGAAGATAAAGTGCGTACAGCATTGCAACGAATTAATCCGCACCTTAGTGAGCAGAAGTGTGAGGAAGCTCTAAAACAGGTGATGCAGATCAGCTCACCTGACCTAATGGCAAACAATCTAACCTTTCATCGCCTTTTGACCGAAGGAATCAATATCGAAGTCAGCAAGGATGGTAATACACAAGGGGAGCTGGCCAGCCTGATCGACTTTAACGATCCCACTAATAATGCATTTCTGGTCATTAATCAGCTCACCATCAAAGAAGGCAACCATACCCGCCGGCCGGATCTTATTTTGTTCATCAACGGTCTGCCGTTAGTCGTTATTGAACTAAAAAATGCTACTGACGAAAATGCTACGGTATTGGGCGCTTATAACCAGATTAAAACCTATCAGAACCAAATACCCAGCCTGTTTACCTACAATGCGTTTAATGTTATTTCAGACGGACTGGAATCCAAGGCGGGTACAGTTTCTGCTGATTTCAGTCGCTATATGACGTGGAAAACAGCTAATGGTAAAACACAAGCCACCAGTACCCAACCACAGCTTGAGGTTTTATTACAGGGGTTACTTAATCCTGTAACGCTGTTGGATGTGATCCGCCACTTTATCGTGTTTGAAGCCAGTAAACATGAAGACAGCCAAGGGATTATCAGTATCCGCACTGTTAAAAAAATGGCCGCTTATCACCAGTATTACGCGGTCAATGCAGCAGTTCTTTCCACTATTCGTGCCTCAGCGGTGAATGCGGACTCCCCCTCTGCCGAAGTGGCACTGCGCCAGCAGGGACGTAACAGTAAAGATCTTGTTAATGCGCAAAAAACCGGAGATCGCAAAGCGGGTGTAGTCTGGCATACTCAGGGTTCCGGTAAATCGCTTTCGATGGTGTTTTATACCGGGAAAATTGTGCTGGCGCTGGATAATCCGACAGTTGTTGTGATTACTGACCGTAACGATTTGGATGATCAGCTATTCGGTACGTTCTCTTCCGCGACCCAGCTACTTCGTCAGACACCAAAACAGGCCGACAACCGGGAAGAACTCAAAGAATATTTGCGCGTAGCCTCTGGCGGTGTGGTGTTTACCACTATTCAAAAATTCCAGCCTAATGATGGCAGCAATATCTATGAGTTGTTGTCAGACAGAACCAATATTGTCGTTATCGCTGATGAAGCCCACCGTTCACAATACGGTTTCAGCGCCAAAGAAGTTGACGTGAAAGACAGTGAAGGCAACGTTACAGGTAAGCGCACTGTTTATGGCTTTGCCAAATATATGCGTGATGCCTTACCTAATGCGACCTATCTCGGCTTTACCGGAACCCCCATAGAAAAAACGGACGTCAACACGCCTGCTGTTTTTGGTAACTATGTTGATATCTACGATATCTCGCAGGCCGTTGAAGATGGTGCAACAGTTCGTATCTTTTATGAAAGCCGTCTTGCCAAAATTGCCATCAGTGATGAAGGTCGTCAGCTTATTGAAGACTTTGATGATGAGTTTAACGAGGACGAACTGACGCTCACGCAAAAAGAACGTTCTAAATGGGCCAGAATCGAAGGTTTGATTGGCAGTTCAAAACGTATTAAAGCGATTGCGGCGGATATGGTTCTGCACTTTGAGCAGCGCTTAAAATCCAATGCCGATCATGGTAAGGGCATGATTGTTACCATGTCCCGCCGTATTGCTGCTGAACTATATAAAGAAATCATAGCCTTAAAACCTGAATGGCACAGCGATGATTTAAATGACGGTATAATAAAAGTCGTCATGACCTCTTCTGCTGCTGACGGGCCAGAAATTGCCAAACACCACACCACAAAAAAAGAACGTCAGGTTCTGGCTAACCGTATGAAGGATGACGACGACAAGCTGAAACTGGTGATAGTGCGTGATATGTGGTTAACCGGCTTCGACGCTCCCAGCATGCATACGCTGTATATCGACAAACCAATGAAAGGCCACAACCTTATGCAGGCAATTGCCCGTGTGAACCGTGTGTATAAAGATAAGATAGGCGGTCTGGTTGTTGACTATCTGGGCATTGCCTCTGATTTAAAAGAAGCCCTCTCCTTTTACTCTGATGCAGGTGGACGTGGAGATCCTGCTGAGGTTCAGGAAGAAGCCGTAACGCTCATGCAGGAAAAGCTGGAAATCCTGGAAGGCATGATGCATGGATACGATTACAAAGCTTACTTTGCCGCAACTACCTCACAACGCCTGACAATTATTCTTGAATCAGAAAACCATATTTTAGGGCTGGATAACGGTAAAGGTAAAATGCGTTTCCTGGCTGCGGTTGCAGCCTTATCGCAGGCATTTGCATTGGCGACACCGCACGATAAAGCAATGGAAGCGGCACCCGAAGTAGCATTCTTCCAGGCAGTAAAAGCCAGACTGAATAAATTTACTGAAAACTCAGACGGATCAGAAGAAGAACACAATGACAGTCTCGAAGTTCGGGTAAAACAGACTATCGATCAGGCTCTGGTTACCGATAAAGTTGTTGATATTTTTGACGCTGCTGGGATACAAAAGCCTGATATTTCCGTTCTTTCTGAAGAATTCCTTCAGGAAATGAAGGATTACCAACACAGAAATATTGCTTTGGAAACGCTTAAAAAACTGCTTTCTGACGAGATCAAGGTTCGCTCGAATCAAAGTATCACCCAAGGCAAAAAACTGATTGATATGCTGACCTCTGCAATCAATGGCTACCAGAACAAGGTACTGACCGCAGCGGAGGTAATTGATGAGCTAATCAAGCTTGCCAAGACTATCCAGGAATCTGACAGCCTTGCCACCCAGTTAAACCTCAGCGCTTATGAATATGCCTTCTATTCTGCTGTTGCAGATAACGACAGTGCTCGCGAGTTAATGGAAAAGGAAAAACTACGAGAACTGGCAGTCGTACTTACGGAGGCTATCCGCAACAATGTCAGTCTTGACTGGACAGTGAAAGAAGCAGCAAGAGCAAAAATTCGCGTGGTGGTAAAACGTCTGCTCAAAAAATATGGTTATCCACCCGATATGTCCTTGCTCGCCACAGAGACCATTTTGAAGCAGGCTGAACTTTTAGCTGGAGAATTAGGAAAATGATTCCCTAAATTTTTAGCATATAAACTATTTGGTAATGGTCCCAACTTATTGATAGTGTTTTATGTTCAGATAATGCCCGATTACTTTGTCATGCAGCTCCACCGATTTTGAGAACGACAGCGACTTCCGTCCCAGCCGTGCCAGATGCTGCCTCAGATTCAGGTTATGCCGCTCAATTCGCTGCGTATATCGCTTGCTGATTACATGCAGCTTTCCCTTCAGGCGGGATTCATACAGCGGCCAGCCATCCGTCATCCATATCACCACGTCAAAGGGTGACAGCAGGCTCATAAGACGCTCCAGCGTCGCTATAGTGCGTTCACCGAATACGTGCGCAACAACCGTCTTCCAGAGCCTGTCATACGCGTAAAACAGCCAGCGCTGGCGCGATTTAGCCCCGACGTAGCCCCACTGTTCGTCCATTTCCGCGCAGACGATGATGTCACTGCCCGGCTGTATGCGCGAGGTTACCGACTGCGGCCTGAGTTTTTTAAGTGACGTAAAATCGTGTTGAGGCCAACGCCATTCATGGCCATATCAATGATTTTCTGGTGCGTACCGGGTTGAGAAGCGGTGTAAGTGAACTGCAGTTGCCATGTTTTACGGCAGTGAGAGCAGAGATAGCGCTGATGTCCGGCAGTACTTTTACCGTTACGCACCACCCCGTCAGTAGCTGAACAGGAGGGACAGCTGATATAAACAGAAGCCACTGGAGCACCTCAAAAACACCATCATACACTAAATCAGTAAGTTGGCAGCATCACCCCTTCCTGGCTGTTGAAAAAGACTACGCTGCTTAAATTTTAAATGAGCATCCTCAAGCCGAATAACTTAAAGGATGCTCTTCAAATTTTTATAAGAATTATCAACAGCAAAAAACCTCATAAAAAACACTACTCATTTAATTTCCAAAATTAAGATGAACATTAATAACCACCATTATATTACATGATCTTTTCCATATCCTATAGCATTACTCTCTATAGTATTAATATCTGAGCCTCTAATTATCTCCTTTATACAGATTAGCTCCAATATGGATAAATATTCTTGTGAAAATGGTTAATCCACATCACATAGGATAACCTTAACGTCCCTATGTTCCATTAAGTTAAGAATAACCTTAAGCAAACCAAATCAGATACCCCCTAATAAAACAAAAATAAATTTGAATACCGTAAAATCTGGTGTCATTAATATCTTGAAAACAACAAAAAAGGAGATAAACAATGATATCAAGAGAAAATAATAAAAATAACCTATTCCGTGTAAAGTCTAAAAATGGTGTCCTTCGTTGCCTTAAGGCTGGCATGGATATAAATATGTGCAATAGTAAAGGTCAAACTGCTCTTTTTACCTGTAATGTACCTGAAGCTATACAGGCAATGATTGACGCTGACATTGACATTCACCACTTGGATAATGACGGTAATAATGCATTATTCTATGCTCAAAATGTTGAAACAGTGGAACTTCTTGTCAGCAATGGTATTAATGTTAACCACCGGAATAAGTCAGGCACCCTTGCGATTCAACATATTGATGTTTCACCAGGGTTAGTAAAATATCTTATCAAAGCAGGACTAGATATCCATACCAAAGATAGCTATGGCAATTCCTTTCTTTTCATTCCATTTGAAGGATATGTGTACGATGCACTAATTGAGGCTGGTTGCGACATTAATCATAAAAATATAAGTGGACAGACAGCATTCGATCACTGGCAGTCAGAAAATAATAGCATAGTTGGTAAATATACGCACTGGGAATCTAAAAATGATAACTACATGCGCTTCCTTATCCGTAATATTCACCTTACAAATAGTTCAAAAATTGTATTCAAGAACATTACATTTAAATCAATTGAGCTGTTGTCATTGCTTATAAAACAAAAAAATGAATTTGAGATAAGTGATAAATGTATCATAACACCAACAAATGCCGACGCTAAAAAATTAATTTTACAACTAAAGAAGCTGACAGACATTAGTCATGTTTGGTTTTACATAAGCAGTACATATCTACTGACGCACTATGCAGGAAGACTGCTAATTAAATGGTTAATACGTAATGATATAAAAGTTGATATAGAATCGCTAAAAGAACGCTACTTTTATGAAGAAATCCTCCAGGACAAATTACAGAGAGAGCAAAAGGTTTTACGAACAACGCTTCAACCAGTTACCTGTAAAGCAATTACAAAAAAAAGATTATGAATTGAATCTGCCTGAACACTCTCCCCTTGGCTTTAACCTTTAGTTAGATAGCCAAGGGGCGCTAACATCATTAATTTAATACAAAGCCCCACATTGCACCTTTGCACTTTGATAAATTTATTTTTTAAAACACCCTCATCGCCAATTCATACTATATCAATCACTACTCTCAAACCAAATCAATCAAATAAAACACAGCACTTTTTGATAAAAATAAAATAACAATGAAAAACAACACCTTATATGAAACATAATAAAAATATAACTATTTAATTAAATAAATATAAAAATATATTTGCATTTTGTTTATTTAATAATATATATTTCCTTTGTTAATTAAATAAAGGAGAACTAAAATGAATAAAACAAAATATCCAAGCCTGACTAACTATCTCGCCAAAACAAAAAAGAACGCAGATCTTTATAGATTATATAATCCACAATTTTCTTTTTTCTGCAAAAGTGACACTCAGGAGCAAAGATTTTATTTCGATTATTTCTCAAGACATATGGTCTCGAAGAGAAATATTTTAACCGTATTCTCTATCTATACATTCACCTCTTATAACATGAACAAAAAAGAGACAATAAAAAATTTCATTCGATTTCTCAAAACGACGAATGAAAGTACATTCCATAATGCTTTTTCATTTCGCGGTGGTAACATTTTGTATGTAAGCAACAAAAACATGTTGAAAGAGATCTCATGGTTTTCACTCGCTCGAATTTACGAAGACATTAAAAAAATAAAGGAATATAAAACCAACCATGACAACTATATCAGATTAGTCGCTTAACAGAGGAGAAAAATTATGAATAACAACGCAATAAATACATTACTCTCTTGTAAAACTCCAAAAGACATTCAGGCTTGCATTAATGCAGGCTCCGATATTAATACACTGGATTCGTTTGGAAGAAATATACTGTTTTACTGTAAAAACCCAAGAATGATTGACACTCTGGTTAAAGCAGGAATAGATTTTAACCATGCTGACAACTATGGTCACAATGTTTTGTTTAACCAGCGAAATCCTCACATACTGAAAAAATTGATTGATTCCGGCGTAGATATACACCACAAAAATGGTCTCGGCCAAACCTGTTTATGCTCGTTAGCTGATAATATATCCTGTTGCAAAACCCTGATCAATGCTGGAATTAATGTCAACAATGTGGATAAATGCGGAAGAACAATACTTTTTTACGTAAAAAATCACTCTATCTTTGATTTGATGGTACAGGCCGGTTGCGATATAAACCACAGAGATAACCAGGGTCACGGTATTTTTGAAATTTGCTATTCATTAGGCGATTTCAAAGCCAAAATGCTCATTCGTCATATTAGTATGAAGGATAGCAGTCCAGTAATTTTCAACTACCTCAACAGCGAAAGTCTGCAGATAATGGATTTGCTTCAGAAGAAAAACCTTAACTTTACTATCTCTGATAACTGCCAGGTTTATCTAAGTGCCAATGAAAATGAAATGAGCTCTTTCTTCAGTGAACTAAAGAAGAAGACAGATATCAGCAACACACATTTTCGCCATATTGTACTGCGAGGTTATGATTTACGCGAGGACATTGAAACCATTAAATGGTTTATCCGCAATGACATCAAAATGGATAAAAAACAACTGGAACAACATATTCGACATGATGAGATTTGTAAATATATAGCAGAACATGAGAAAAAGAAACTTAGCGAAATTATGAAACAAACAATCTCTTTAATGCCAGTAAAACGTAGATTGTAACCTCCGCCCCTCCTCACTGTCATAATGAATTTAATATGAACCCTATTTTTACCCAGAGCAGATTACCTAATTAGCAATCTGCTCCACCTCTCTTATTTATAAATTTCGACACTGCCTTGACTTATTTTACCAATGCGCTAACTGTAGATCATGAACACATTTTAAAAAGGTTAGATATGCATAAAAATGAAAGTAAAGAAGATCTATCAAGAAGCTCAAGAAGAGGTAAATTCCATACAGCAAAATATTCACCTAATGAAGTTCGAACTCACTGCGTCAGCGTTCGGTTAAACGAAGAAGAATTATCTATTCTCGATAGTAAAAGAGGCCCTTATAAAAAAGGGGAATGGCTAAGAATGGCATCCCTCAACAAACTCCCACCGGTATTACCTGAAATCAATCGTGAAGCATGGATTAAACTCGGCAACCTTTCACAGGATTTAAACCGCCTGCTGAATCATCTCGACAGCAAAAGCCCTGACAGCGAACTGACCCGTACAGAACTCTTCGCCCTGCGCAGACAAATCAAAACTCTCAGGGATCACCTTATTCCATCAACCTTTCTGGAGCAAGACCAGTGAAAGGCATGCAGAAAATAAAGCGGGGTAAACAGTTTGCAGGTGTGGTTCTCTATAGCCTTAAGTCAGGATCTCACCACAAAATCACGCCTTATATTATCGGTGGCAACATGACGGGAAGCACTGCTGCTGAACTTATCAGTGAATTTGAAGGCACAAGACTACTGCGCCCCGGTGTCGCCAAACCTGTCTGGCATAATTCGCTTCGCCTGCCAAAGGGAGAAACACTGTCAGTCAGACAATGGGCGGCATTCGCTGACGATTATATGACCCGGATGGGATTCACTGAAACCCATCTTCGCTGCTATATCATGCACGATGATTCGGACGGGCAGCATATCCATATAATAGCTAACAGAATTAACATGGTCGGTGGGAAGCTGTACCTTGGGAAAAATGAAAATCTTATCAGTACCCGGATTATCAGCGAGCTGGAGAAAGTCCACAAACTCACTCAAACCACATCTGCAATCAGTAGTCATAGTCAGGAGAAAAGAAAGCCTTCCCGCAACGAGCTGATGATGGCTGAAAGAACGACAACTCCCTGCCCCAGGTCCACTCTGCAGAGCCTGATTGATAATGCGTTAACCGGCCGCCCTGATTTGCTGACTTTTATCACTATGCTGGAAAAGGAAGGCGTGAACTGTAAACCCAATATCGCCTCAACGGGAAAAATGAACGGCTTTTCATTTCAGTACCAGGGCATTGCCTTTAAAGCGTCTCAGCTTGGAAAAAAGTATGGCTGGTCTTCTCTGCAAACACAGATTGATTTTACACCAGAGCACCTGGCTTTACTGAAAAAAGAGCAACAGCAGACTGTGCCAGTGCCAGTGCCAGTGCCAGTGCCAGTGCCATCATGCGAGCCTGAAGAACAGGCTGCAAACCGGGAAACGATTCTGGAGAAAATCCTTCAGCTTGAAGAAAAAATTCGTCTGGAAAGACAACAGGAAACAGTGGGTGTCATTCAACTCAGGAGCAAACTGCACAATACAGCTCGTCAGATACCCCGCCAGCGTCGTCTGCATTCGTGGCTTGTATTGCTCGGCCATATTGTGGCACTTCTCAGGCGCAGGGGCATGTCTCTGTTACATGCCACTGCACATCCTTTCCACCAAATCCTGCACCTGCATCTTCTGACACCCTGTCATTCCATGACAACAAATCCCATTAAAGAACAATTAGTTAAATACAACCCCCATCCTGCACCATAAGTTAAACAGTCCATACTTTAGTAATAGTCAACAAAATATTGATCGTTTATATAGATCGATAAACTAGTTATGATAGTTACAACCTATCAACCAAGATCCATCGATCGGTACAAGCAATTTTACTAAAGCGGATCATTCATCGAAAATGTTCAAAAATACATCACCTTAAATCAGGCCACGGAGTCATGATGGATAGTAAAACGATTAGCTGCCCCTTCTGCTTTACACAAAGCCCGCACGGCGTGCGGATTTGCAAAGGTTGCCATGCAAAAGTGGCCTATGGTGAAAGTCCGCTCAGTGTGGCATTCCTGTTTCAATTCGTGGCATTCGGTCTCGCCTGGTTAGTATTTTCATTGACCGGTAGCACTCCTGTCTCAGTCATTACATTTTTTGCCAGCGTCATTATTCTTATCTGCATAATTAAAAAGAAATATGCAGACAGAGTTGTTTTTATACGGTGATATTAATTTCGCACCACCGCAAACATAAAAAATTAATATGGGAGAACTTATGAACAGATTCATGATTTCTGTGTTTTTTATTTCTTCTTTACTTATTTCTGGCTGTTCAACATCAGGCAACCAGCATCTAAAAAAAGAAACATCACAAAGTCTGCTGTCGAAAATCATCAAAAATAAAACAACGAAATCAGAAATCATTACCGCATTCGGTCAGCCCGAAACCAAAACTACACTTGATAGTGGCAATGAAGAATGGACTTACTCGATGGACAACAATCAGTTTGATGCCACCACATTCATTCCCGTGATTGGACTGCTGACAGGGGGTTCACAGACGCAGGCCAAAACGCTGGAAATCGAATTTAAAGGCGAAACGGTCAGCAATTGGACGTTCTCTGAAAACAACAGCAAGATGAAAACCGGTCTTATTCAATAACGTACTCTACAGTCTGGGATTATTTTATGAAAACATATGCATTTACCACACTCATTGCGTCCATTTTTTTGCTGAGTGGCTGTACCGGTGAACCGTCTGAGCAGGATATTTACACTGCGATGAATAAGGTCGTGGAGCAGACGAATGCCATCGTTAAATCCATAGCAGGTAAAGATGTCCCGAAAGACGCACTGCGGGAATTAAAATCTGTCAAAAAGCATGACTGCGTGAAAGTATCGGATAAAAGCTATAAATGCAATGTAACAGCTGTTGTCGATAACGAAAAACGCACAGCGGCTGTCACGCTGGTCAAAACGGATGATGGCTGGCAGGTCGTTGATAAGTAAACCCACCTTAAAGCCATCACGACAGGCGGGACGCCAACTGGGTGGCTCCTGCCTTTTTAATACTCGATTATGACCTGCCGGAAACGCCAGCTCCATTTCTCTCCACCATTCAGCATCCCATTCCTTGTACACGCTGCTGCCGCTATCAAAGTCTTTTCCTGATCACTGAGCCTGGCGGAGTATAAGCCAGAGAGCCTGCAATGCGTTTCTTTTCATACTGAGCCAGCAAATCAGCATAAATATGCTCTGCTTCGTCCAGATTGCCTGAAATATAATTCACAAGTGAATTCAGGCAATGCAGCAATGTATTGCTGTTTGCAAGCTTCCTGAGCAGAGTTGTGTTCAGGGTTGAAACGACTCCTGTAAACATCTGCATAATATTATCAACGTGATAACATGAATTGCGATACTGCGCCCGTGAATAAAAATACTTCAGATGATACCCGGCGAAGAGAACATAAAGTTTTTTGTAAAAGACATTGTTATTAACGCTGTTGTGATGATGGGTTATAAATTTATCAACAACATGTATAAACTTTTCCTCCTGAGATAAAACATCAATAGCACTCATAATTTTCTCCATTTTTTGTTTTTATAATTAAGTACTATCATCTTCAAAAATAAAATCAATAGTAATTTAAAAATATTTTTATAAAACAATATTTATTCTATTCTCACTTAAAACAGCTTTCACTGTGGAGATATTGAGTCCTCCAGATTGCATTACTATTTCATATTTCAATTATCTGAGTCATTTCCATATTTCAGATAAAAAAACCACAGGAATTTTTTTGAGAGCGTGCTACGCACTGGCTTACGCCCCGACTACCGATAAATGTTAATTATTTTTACCAAACCGGTGAAAACCATAATTTTGTTTCCCTGGCAGCGCCGCTGAGTGCCCACAGCACTCACTCGCTGAAGCAGAAAGGGTTTTTCCGAAGGGTCCCGGCGTGAGCCGTACTCAGCAAATGGGCAAATCATGTATCTGTGTTCGCTTTCCCGATCAACTCAGCCTCCTGATTTTTTGCGCGAAGCGTATTTGTAATGACAGTTAACCTCAGGTCTATGAACTCGTGCGCGAAGCGTATTTATACTTACAGAAAATACTGTAGTAATGTTCTGAAGCCCAATGGCGCAACACACAGTTGCGCAGGCTTCACTTAAGAAATGATATTATGTAAGAAAAACAATAATAAAAGTGTTTTCATCAGGTACACCAAGGCCTTGAGTATCGTTCTAATGCAAAACTGTGGTTTCTTATTTCTTTATCACTCTTTTATCTTGCAGAACACAATTGAAAATTAACCAATAAAATCAAATAATTAAACAAACCCTGCCGTTATTAATTTCAGAACCAAAAATCATTAATTACATAACAGGTGATGGTGAAATTTAGCACCCCTTGTTTTAAATTTGATAACCAACCATCTCACACTAAATAACAACCGTAAAATCTCAAAAGTAAATACAATTAAATAATGCTACCAATCAAGTTGACAAATAAATTAAATGTGCCATATATGTAATCACAACAATAAAAAAGGAGCCATCATGTCAATCACAAGCGTTGTATTAACTAAAGAACAAAAGTCCATTATTGCAGAAGCATTAGAGGTTATGCCCGAAGATCTGGAAGAAATAAAGATTAAAGCAAATAGCTATAAAAAAACGTCATTCAGAGACGATTTCTCAATGATATTCAAAGGCAATATGGCCACACTCGCCAGGATGGATTTGACGCCCACAGCGTTTAGAATTGTGCTTTATCTCTTCTCAGTAATTGATTATGGAAATATTATCCCTGATTTTTCACAGTCACGTATAGCCAAAGATCTTGGGCTGAATAAATCAAATGTCTCACGCGCATTCAAAGAGTTATTTGAGAGAAAAATACTTATTCGTGACGCCATAGATAACCAAGTATACCTTAATTCAAACTTGTGTGTTAAAGGAATCCCTCGTCGTTTCAATGAAGATCTGATGGATAAATTTAGAAAGTCCAGACTGGAGACAGAAGACTTTGCCAATTCGTTTAACTTTTATCGTGCAGGGAGTAAAACAAAGCCGGTTAAAAACCCCAAAAGAAGATATCCTACAGACGGCATTCCATTTGATTAAAATAATAAATAATGCTGTTGAACAATTTATACTTCCGCAAATGACTATTTCCCAACATAAATTCAATTTTATATTGGGAATGAAATTAATCATAAAATATCATTAAGTATATGACGTTCTTGTTCAATTTCACATGATTTAACCATCCCACTTAGTACACTAACAAAAACGTCATTCCATTTCTGGCGCTCTCTCGAAGCATGCCAGTTCTCAAACAACACTTTCTCAAGAGAGATCCAAATAACTTCTGCGCGAGAGGTATTTAATAGCTCCTTGAATACTTCGTCAGATACAGTAAGGGCATGAGAATAAATTTTATTATCAATAGTCCAGAAAGGCTCTGGCTTGGTAAAATCAGCCAAAGAAGCAAAAGCCAACCCACGGACCTGTGCTGCTTCCATTGTGCTGTTCACTTTATGATTATCCCGCCAGGTTTTTAAATCACCCAACAGATAATTTACGCGTTGATTTCTTGCTTTGCTATCTTCAGCTTGGTATTGGATATAAGCAGGGCCATTACCAGTCTGGCGATAACGAGCCAATGTTTTGACACTTACACCAAGGTAAAGGGCCGAAACTTCAGCACTCAGGGTTGCATCATCTGGCATACTACCAAATAGCCGCCATACTTCAGCATATTCTCTTAAAGTATCGATTGCACTCATTCCCTGTCCCCCTAATTTGTTGGCAATGGTTGATATTTCGCCGAAGCCAAAAGTGTATTATACAACTCAGGTACTGTCATCAGCATATGAAGCTCAATCCGTTGAAGTGCCTCAAAAACTCGCTCGTTATCAGGCTCAGCATATCTTTCAGTAGGGTCCGTGGTATTACGGTGGTTAAGCAATCTTTTCACCACTGCATACGAAGTTAGTTCTTCTGCAACACGGCCAAAAGTTCTTCGCAGATCGTGCATTCCCAGCTTCATTATTCCAGCTTCCTGACAGATATACTCGCGCAAGCTTTTACTGTCAGAATAATGTCCAACCTTGCTTCGTGATGAACGAGCCGGAAAAACCCATTTGCGTTTATCTGCCCGTATTTCGGTATCGTTGACGATATCTCGTCGGTCTTCCAGAATTCGCTTTGTAGCATCACAGATTGGAAGCTCATGGTCGTTACGATTTTTCGTGTCGTAAAAGCGAATAACCCGGTTTTCGAGATCGACATAGCTTGTCGTTCTGACTTCCTCTTCTGTCAGGGCCTCTCGCCAGCACAGTGTTGCTGTCTCTTCTTTCCTGGCTCCTGTCAAAATGGTCAGCAACAGATAATCACAACCCAAACGATTAAAACCTCTCTTATTGTGTAATGCAGCTAGAAACCGTCCCAAAGTATCTTTGGGGGACAATGGATTTCGTACGCCCTTGGCACGATAGCTATCTTCCAGCTCAGATCGTGTTCTGAACTTCTTCTGTACCTTTAAAATTGAAAAAGGATTATAGGACAACGAAGGTTGTCGTTGCTGGGTCTGAGCATTCCCAGCTTCAATCTCGATTGCGTGTTTTACAGCAACATTGGCCCACCTAAAAGTCTGTTCTGCTGCTGTTCTGGCTCTTGAAGCAATCTCGTCAAACTTTCGAAGGATTTCATTACCAGTAAGATCCTTGATTCGAAGGTTTTGCCATTCTTTCAACCGATTCTCAGCTTTGTCTAACACATTGAGAGTGTTTGGTTTAGCAGGTTTGGTTCTGCCAAGTAAGTGACTCCTGTATTGGGCAAAAGCTTCACTCACGGTCAATTCAGCCAGATCGAGTTCCCTTTTAATCTTGTTGGGATTTCTCTTTGTTGCAATCATTGTCTGAACCAACTGCCGAGCTGCCTCACGGGCTTGATCGATACTCGGAAAATCGGACACATTCCCAACCTTTACTTTCAAGACAGAGCTTGGCTTCTTACCCTCACTGACATTACGATCTGAAGAGGCTACTCTTCGCTGGATTACATAGGTTTTTTTCGTCAAACTGACCTTCACACCGAAGCCAACGGGTGAATCTCGATGATCGTCAAAAACTATGTAAGGTTTTTGGTCAGGGTTGGCTTCGAAAACGACTTTTCCAGAGCTACTGAGCTCAGGCTTAACATTAATACTTAACTTGTTGATAATAAAAGCCTGATTGAGAGTTGTTTTCAAAGTATCACCACCATTTGTAACCCAAAGAAGGAGTACAACCAATCTATCACGCTTTGGGCTACAAGTGAGCTACAAATTTATGGGTTTATGTGGGTTTAAAGGGGTTTTACCTGGGGCCATATGAGCACTTGAAAGAATTAAAAAATGAGTAAAATCAATATGAATGAAGACATTGATAAGGACTTCTCTAGCCATACCCCCATGATGCAGCAGTATCTCAAGCTGAAGGCTCAGCACCCGGAAATACTGCTGTTTTACCGCATGGGCGACTTTTACGAACTGTTTTATGACGATGCGAAACGCGCGTCTCAGCTGCTTGATATCTCCCTGACCAAACGCGGCGCATCTGCAGGCGAGCCAATCCCGATGGCAGGCATTCCTCATCATGCGGTAGAAAACTACCTCGCCAAGCTGGTCAATCAGGGTGAGTCCGTTGCTATTTGTGAACAGATTGGCGATCCGGCGACCAGCAAAGGCCCGGTTGAGCGCAAAGTGGTACGTATTGTCACACCAGGCACCATCAGTGATGAAGCGTTGTTGCAGGAACGCCAGGACAACCTGCTGGCCGCCATCTGGCAAGACAGTAAAGGGTACGGCTACGCTACGCTGGATATCAGCTCCGGGCGTTTTCGTGTCAGTGAACCCGCTGACCGCGAAACCATGGCCGCGGAATTGCAGCGCACCAACCCCGCTGAATTGCTGTATGCCGAGGATTTTGCCGAAACCTCGCTGATAGAGGGACGTCGCGGCCTGCGCCGTCGTCCGCTGTGGGAATTTGAAATTGATACCGCCCGTCAGCAGTTAAATCTGCAGTTCGGCACGCGGGATCTGATTGGCTTTGGCGTGGAAAACGCCCCACGCGGATTATGCGCTGCCGGCTGTCTGCTGCAATACGTAAAAGATACCCAACGCACCTCGCTGCCGCATATTCGTTCCATCACCATGGAGCGTCAGCAGGACAGCATCATTATGGACGCCGCCACACGCCGCAATCTGGAAATCACCCAGAACCTGGCGGGCGGGGTGGAAAACACGCTGGCTTCAGTACTCGACTGCACCGTGACACCGATGGGTAGCCGTATGCTCAAGCGCTGGCTGCATATGCCGGTCCGCGACACCAAAATCCTCACCGAGCGCCAACAGACTATCGGCGCGCTGCAGGATACCACCAGCGAATTACAACCCGTGCTGCGCCAGGTAGGCGATCTGGAACGTATTCTGGCGCGTCTGGCCCTGCGTACTGCGCGCCCGCGCGATCTGGCCCGTATGCGTCATGCCTTCCAGCAATTACCCGAACTGCGCGCACAACTGGAAAACGTAGACAGTGCCCCCGTGCAGATGCTGCGCGAGAAAATGGGTGAGTTTACTGAGCTGCGTGAACTGTTGGAACGTGCCGTCGTGGAAGCTCCGCCGGTGCTCGTACGTGACGGCGGCGTCATTGCCCCAGGCTACAATGAAGAGCTTGATGAGTGGCGAGCGCTGGCTGATGGCGCCACGGACTACCTCGATAGACTGGAAATCCGCGAACGCGAACGCACCGGTCTGGACACGCTGAAAGTAGGATTTAACGCCGTGCACGGCTACTACATTCAGATCAGCCGTGGGCAAAGTCATCTGGCACCAATTAACTACGTACGCCGCCAGACATTGAAAAACGCCGAACGCTACATTATTCCGGAACTGAAAGAGTACGAAGACAAAGTTCTGACCTCAAAAGGCAAAGCGCTGGCGCTGGAAAAACAGCTGTATGACGAACTGTTCGACATGCTGCTGCCACACCTGGCTGATTTGCAACAGAGCGCCAGCGCGCTGGCGGAGTTGGACGTGCTGGTCAACCTCGCGGAGCGTGCTTATACCCTGAATTACACCTGTCCGATCTTCACCGATAAACCCGGCATTCGTATTACCGAGGGACGTCATCCGGTGGTTGAACAGGTGCTGACCGAGCCGTTTATCGCCAACCCGCTTAACCTCTCGCCTCAGCGACGGATGCTGATCATCACCGGCCCAAACATGGGGGGTAAAAGTACCTATATGCGCCAGACTGCGTTGATTGCGCTACTGGCCTATATCGGCAGCTACGTTCCGGCACAGAAAGTCGAGATCGGGCCTATCGATCGTATCTTTACCCGCGTGGGCGCGGCGGATGATCTGGCATCGGGTCGTTCCACCTTCATGGTAGAAATGACCGAAACCGCCAACATTCTGCATAACGCCACCGAGAACAGTCTGGTGCTGATGGATGAGATTGGACGCGGTACCTCCACCTACGACGGCCTGTCGCTGGCATGGGCATGCGCAGAAAATCTGGCGAATAAAATCAAAGCATTAACTTTATTTGCGACCCACTACTTCGAACTGACGCAGTTACCGGAGAAGATGGAGGGCGTCGCTAATGTGCATCTGGATGCGTTAGAGCACGGCGATACCATCGCCTTCATGCACAGCGTGCAGGATGGCGCGGCGAGCAAGAGCTATGGTCTGGCAGTCGCTGCCCTGGCTGGCGTACCGAAAGAGGTGATCAAGCGTGCGCGGCAAAAACTGCGCGAACTGGAAAGCATCGCGCCAAATGTTGCCGCAACCCAGGTCGACGGTACGCAGATGTCGCTGCTGTCAGTACCGGAAGAAACGTCACCCGCCGTTGATGCGCTGGAAAATCTCGACCCGGATTCACTAACGCCTCGCCAGGCGCTGGAGTGGATCTACCGGTTGAAAAGTCTGGTGTAGTAAAAAGAACCCGATAGCGGTAGCCCTAAAGAAAAAGGCCAGTCCCAATGAGACTGGCCTTTCTTGATAGAACTTGTGCTTACTCGCGGAAAAGCGCTTCGATATTCAGTCCCTGAGTCTGCAGAATTTCACGCAGACGACGCAGACCTTCAACCTGAATCTGGCGAACACGTTCACGAGTGAGACCAATTTCACGGCCCACATCTTCCAGTGTCGCAGCTTCGTACCCCAGCAGACCAAAACGACGTGCCAGCACTTCACGCTGCTTGGCGTTCAGTTCGAACAGCCATTTGACGATGCTCTGCTTCATATCATCGTCTTGCGTGGTGTCTTCCGGACCGTTTTCCTTTTCATCGGCCAGAATATCCAGCAACGCTTTTTCGGAATCGCCACCCAGCGGGGTGTCTACCGAGGTAATACGCTCGTTGAGTCGGAGCATACGGCTGACGTCATCAACCGGTTTATCCAGTTGTTCAGCAATCTCTTCTGCACTCGGTTCGTGGTCCAGTTTATGCGACAACTCACGCGCGGTACGCAGATAGACGTTCAGCTCTTTTACAATGTGAATCGGCAGTCGGATCGTACGGGTTTGGTTCATAATCGCCCGTTCGATCGTCTGGCGGATCCACCAGGTTGCGTATGTTGAGAAGCGGAACCCACGTTCCGGGTCAAACTTCTCGACGGCACGGATAAGCCCTAAATTGCCCTCTTCAATCAGGTCCAGCAAAGCCAGACCACGATTGCCATAACGACGAGCAATTTTCACCACCAGACGCAGGTTACTTTCAATCATGCGACGGCGAGATGCGACATCTCCACGCAGTGCGCGACGCGCAAAATAAACTTCTTCTTCGGCTGTTAACAGTGGTGAATAACCAATCTCACCAAGGTAAAGCTGAGTCGCGTCCAACACACGCTGTGTGGCCCCCTGCGATAACAGCTCTTCTTCAGCCAGGTCGTTATCACTGGGTTCCTCTTCACTCAAGGCTTTTTCATCAAAAGCCTCTACTCCGTTCTCATCAAATTCCGCATCTTCATTTAAATCATGAACTTTCAGCGTATTCTGACTCATAAAGGTGGCTCCTACCCGTGATCCCTAACGGAACTAGCACGTGAAAGCCTGGTTCCGCCTAATTATCGCTGCGGTAAATAGCGCAGCGGGTTTACGGATTTCCCCTTGTAACGAATTTCAAAATGCAAGCGTGTTGAACTGGTTCCGGTGCTACCCATGGTAGCTATTTTCTGCCCCGCCTTGATTTCTTGTTGTTCCCGGACCAGCATTGTATCGTTATGGGCGTAGGCGCTCAGGTAATCATCGTTATGTTTGATGATAATAAGATTACCGTAACCACGCAGCGCATTACCGGCATAGACGACGCGTCCATCTGCGGTCGCGACAATAGCCTGTCCTTTGCTGCCTGCAATGTCGATCCCTTTATTGCCACCTTCGGTAGCCGCAAAGTTTTCGATCACTTTGCCGTCAGTCGGCCAGCGCCAGGTAGAGATTGGCGAGCTAGTCGACGTTGAGCTTGCAGTTGATTCGGTTGTGCTAACTGCTGGAGCCGTTACAGGCGCTGTGACCACAGTCCCAGCAGGCTTGTTGTTCGGCAACATTTTGTTAGCACTTTGTTCACCTGAATCCTCAGAATACGTAATTGTTGGTTTCGAAGCAACAGCAACGGTGGAATTTTGTGCAGGGTTGGTCACAACTCCTTGCTGTGCTGCATCCGCCTGGGTGATGGCATTGCCACCGGTAATCGGTGCACCAGACGCGTTGCCCACTTGCAGAGTTTGACCGACATTCAGGCCATACGGGGCCGGAACGTTATTGCGTTGTGCGAGGTCACGGAAATCGTTCCCGGTGATCCAGGCAATATAGAAAAGGGTATCGCCTTTCTTAACAGTATAGGTACTGCCGCCCGTGTAGCTACCTTTCGGAATATTCCCATACTTACGATTGTATACAATACGACCGTTTTCCATCTGCACAGGCTGTTGAGCAACAGGCTGGATTTGCGTTGGCTGTGTGGTTGGTTGCTGCACCGACTGGATCTGTGGCGTCTGCTGTACCGTCGACGTCGAGCCCATTTTGGGTGGAGGCGTAATCAGCATGCCAGAACTGGTGTTCGTTGATGCACTACCGTTAACCGAGCTGACCGGCGCTGGTGGATTCGAGGTGTTTGAACAACCTGCCAACCATAGTGAAACCAGTGACAATGCCGCAATGCGGCGAACGGTAAATTTGTGGCTTCCCGCGCTCATTTATCCCCCAGGAAAATTGGTTAAAACCAGTGACGTAATCACCGTGCAAGGCACCGTCACAATACGCTTACTCTTTCGAGAATAACCAGGAAAACTCCAGGTATTCAGCAGCGCTATCTACGCAAGCTCCCCTTTCACTAAGGGAACGAAACGTACGGCCTCCACGGTATCGATAATAAATTCGCCTCCCCGACGACGCACCCGCTTCAGAAACTGGTGCTCATCGCCCACGGGTAAGACGAGAATGCCGCCCTCATCCAGTTGCATCATCAATGCGGTCGGGATCTCGGGCGGCGCTGCCGTTACAATGATAGCGTCAAACGGAGCTCGCGCCTGCCAGCCTTGCCATCCATCACCATGACGGGTCGAAACATTATGTAAATCAAGCTGCTTCAGGCGGCGACGCGCCTGCCATTGCAAACCTTTAATGCGCTCAACGGAGCACACATGATGCACCAGGTGCGCCAGAATCGCCGTCTGGTAGCCAGAGCCAGTACCAATTTCCAGCACCCGAGACTGCGGCGTTAGCTCAAGCAGTTCGGTCATTCGCGCAACCATATAAGGCTGCGAAATCGTCTGCCCCTGACCAATCGGCAGGGCAATATTGTCCCAGGCCTTATGTTCAAACGCCTCATCAATGAATTTTTCACGCGGCACGGCGGCGAGCGCATCGAGAACAAGCTCATCTCTGATGCCCTGCGCACGTAATTGTTCAAGAAGAGTGTGTACGCGTCTGCTTACCATTGCGTGTCGACTCCCACGCTGTCTAACCAGTCAGAAACCACCTCATGCGCGCCATATGCGGTTAAATCGACATGCAGCGGCGTGATAGAAACATAGCCTTCATCGACGGCGGCAAAATCCGTATCCGGCCCGGCGTCGCACTTTTCGCCCGGTGGCCCGATCCAGTACAGCGTATTACCGCGTGGGTCCTGCTGTGGAATAACCTGATCCGCTGGATGGCGACTGCCGCAGCGCGTGACGCGAATACCTTTAATCTGATCCAGCGGTAAATCCGGCACGTTGATATTCAAAATGCGACCGGTGCGCAGCGGTTCACGACTCAGCGCCCGTAAGATACGACAGGTTACTGCGGCAGCAGTATCGTAGTGTTTATGGCCATCAAGTGAGACAGCCAGCGCCGGGAATCCCAGATGACGACCTTCCATTGCCGCCGCAACGGTACCGGAATAGATAACATCATCACCCAGATTAGGACCCGCATTAATACCAGAAACGACAATGTCCGGACGCGGACGCATTAATGCGTTCACGCCCAGATAGACGCAGTCGGTGGGCGTACCCATTTGTACGGCGATATCGCCGTTATCATAGGTAAAGGTGCGAAGTGAGGATTCCAGCGTCAGCGAGTTAGACGCGCCACTGCGGTTACGATCCGGGGCAACCACCTGTACGTCAGCAAACTCACGCAGCGCTTTCGCCAGCGTTTGTATACCGGGTGCGTGGACCCCATCATCGTTACTCAGCAATATACGCATAATCACCCATTGTGTTAATAAGTTCCCTTACAACACTGGTGGCGAAGCTACCTGCCGGTAGCCAGAAGCGTAACTCGACGGTTACGTCATCCCACCAGTTCCAGCTTAATTGTTGTGGATACAGCAACATAGCGCGACGCGACGCGTCGACTTTCTCGCGCAATAACAGAGACTGCAGCGCGGTTTCATCAGCAACAGCGGCTTTTTCAAACGCCAGTGCGTCGCGCTGAGTTCCCCACTCACCGCTGCCCGGTAATGCCGCTGTGATCATCAATTCTTTCTCATCGACGCGACGCTGTAATTCAGTGTGTTCTTCCTGTGTGGCGACAAACCAGCTTCCGCGTCCGGATAATTGTAGCGCATCGCCGTCAACAACTTGATTAAAGTCTGTTTTTTTCAAGCGTTCACTGACTATCTGATTAAACAACGCGCTACGGGCCGCCGACAACCAAAAACTGCGTTTATTGCGATCGCGCACCGGCGCATCGCTTTGTGCCCAGCGCAGCGCCCCTTGCAGGTTGCTACCGCCAATACCAAAACGCTGAGCGCCAAAATAGTTCGGTACGCCGCGTTCGCTAATCGCCTGCAAACGCGCTTCAACGTCATTTCGCTCGCTCACTTCACGCAACACCAGCGTAAATTCGTTGCCTTTCAGCGCCCCTAAACGCAGCTTACGCTTGTGGCGCGCGTACTCCAGCACTTTACAGCCTTCGAGCTCAAATTTGCTTAGATCAGGCATTGCATTGCCCGGTACGCGCGCGCACAACCACTGTTCCGTGACCGCATGCTTATCTTTCTGCCCGGCAAAGCTCACTTCACGCGCGTGAATTTTCAGGAATTTCGCCAGCGCGTCAGCCACAAAACGGGTGTTACAACCGTTCTTCAGGATGCGCACCAAAACATGCTCGCCTTCGCCATCCGGTTCGAAGCCTAAATCTTCGACGACAACAAAGTCTTCCGGATTCGCTTTCAGGACGCCATGGCCCAGTGGTTTGCCATGGAGATACGTCAGATCGTCAAACACAGTCATTTCGGTGCCTTAATGAGTAACGCCACTGCTTCACAGGCAATCCCTTCCCCACGCCCGGTAAAACCGAGTTTTTCCGTGGTGGTCGCTTTCACGTTAACATCATCCATATGGCAGCCGAGATCTTCGGCAATAAACACGCGCATTTGCGGAATGTGCGGCAGCATCTTCGGTGCCTGAGCAATAATTGTCACATCCACATTACCAAGCGTATAGCCTTTGGCCTGAATACGCCGCCAGGCTTCTCGCAATAATTCACGACTATCGGCACCTTTAAAGGTCGGGTCGGTGTCAGGGAAGAGTTTACCGATATCCCCCAGCGCAGCCGCGCCCAGCAGAGCATCGGTTAGCGCGTGTAACGCCACATCGCCATCAGAATGCGCCAGCAATCCTTTTTCATACGGGATGCGCACACCACCAATGATAATTGGGCCTTCTCCGCCAAAAGCGTGTACGTCGAAACCGTGTCCAATTCGCATTATGTCTTCTCCTGGTGGGTAGTCCGGGTCAGATAAAATTCGGCCAACGCCAAATCCTCTGGACGCGTTACTTTAATATTATCAGCCCGTCCTTCAACGAGCTGAGGATGTAAGCCGCAATATTCCAGCGCCGAGGCCTCATCCGTAATGGTTGCGCCTTCGTGGAGCGCACGGGTCAGGCAGTCGTGCAACAGCTCGCGAGGGAAAAACTGCGGCGTCAGCGCGTGCCATAAATCGGTGCGATCGACCGTATGGGCAATGTCTGTTCGGCCCGGCTCCGCGCGCTTCATCGTGTCGCGTACTGGTGCCGCCAGGATCCCGCCGGTGCGGCTGGTCTCACTGATTGCCAGCAAACGGGCTAAATCATCCTGGTGCAGACACGGACGCGCGGCGTCATGCACCAGTACCCAACTGGCCTCACCTGCGGCTTGCAAACCGGCAAGGACAGAATCGGCACGCTCGTTGCCGCCATCCACTACGGTAATTTGCGGATGCGCGGCGAGTGGAAGTTGGGCAAAGCGGCTGTCGCCTGGGCTGATAGCGATAACGACTCGCGTCACCCGGGGATGAGCCAGCAGCGCATCAACCGAGTGTTCAAGAATGGTTTTATTGCCAATAGAGAGGTACTGCTTAGGACACTCTGTTTGCATTCGGCGGCCAAACCCGGCAGCCGGCACCACGGCGCAAACGTCCAATAAAGTGGCTGCCATGTTAAATCCCTGGACGGTTTATCGATTGTTTTGCCCTGCAGTCTGAGCGCGTTTAGACGCGTCAGGCACCAGACGATAAAAAGTTTCGCCCGGCTTAGTCATGCTGAGTTCGTTGCGCGCGCGCTCCTCAATAGCCTCTTGTCCGCCATTGAGATCGTCAATTTCGGCAAAGAGCTGATCGTTACGTGCTTTAAGTTTCGCGTTCGTAGCTTGCTGCGCAGCAACATCATCGTTGACGCGACTATAGTCATGTATGCCGTTCTTACCGAACCACAGCGAATACTGCAGCCAGACCAATAAAGCCAGCAACAGCAGCGTTAGTTTACCCATCCTGCCCCCTGAAAAACGGCATTAACATCCCATAACTTCCGCAGACAACTTTACATCAACGGTCGGGAATGCCGCGACAACGCGGGCAAATGTACCACATTTGCCCGTTGTTACGTATACCCCGTGTAAGGAGAACATAATCTCATTGTTGGTTACGGTTTGAATTATGACCAGAGAGTGAACAACATCAGCGATTGTTAAAAAAAGGCGTTTGCCTAACCTAACAACCACAGAAATAGCGCGCCAAACATCGCCCCAACCACCAGTAGGGTGCAGGTAATACTCAGCAGCAACAGCCCCTTCAATAGGGAGTGCAGCGCAATACCCGCGACAATCGCCACGGGCAGCAATGCGAGGAAAAAGGGCCAGGTATAAATGAAGAAAAAGAGTGTGTTAGGGCCATAAATCAGAAACGGAATCCCCAGCGCCAACAGCCACGCGATAAAACCGACCACAGCACCCGGTAGTGACCAGGTGGTTTCATCGTCGGCGGCGAAGGTATCTGACTCTGTAATAGTAATGTTATGGCTGTTACGCATATCTAATCCTGTGACCGTGACTGACCGGGCATACAAGCTCGGGTGTCTCAGGATCTGATAATATCTTCCTGCCTCAGCAGGTCTAATAATTGGGGTACCAAATTTGTTACCAATTGTTCACCATCAAGGTGAATCTCTGGCGATTCAGGCGCTTCGTATACGGAATCAATTCCGGTGAAATTGCGCAACTCACCCGCCCGCGCTTTTTTATACAGCCCTTTTGGATCGCGTAATTCGCACGTTGCCAGCGGCGTGTCGACAAAAACCTCAATAAAACGCCCTTCGCCAACGCGTTCACGGACCATTTTGCGTTCGGCGCGATGTGGAGAGATAAAGGCGGTCAACACCACAAGACCCGCATCCACCATCAGGTTAGCCACCTCGCCAACCCGACGAATATTCTCCTTACGATCGGCATCGCTAAACCCAAGATCGCTGCACAGGCCGTGGCGCACGTTATCGCCATCCAACAAATAGGTACTCACTCCCAGCTTGTGCAACGCCTCTTCCAGCGCCCCTGCTACCGTTGATTTACCGGAACCAGACAGCCCGGTAAACCACAGCACAACACCACGATGACCGTGGCGTTGTTCCCGCTGTTGCGGTGTAACAGGATGGGCATGCCAGACGACGTTTTCGTCATGCAGCGCCATTATTTTCCTCCCAGCAGATCGCGCGCGCCCCAGTGCGGGAAATGGCGACGCACTAACGCATTAAGCTCCAGCTCAAACGCGCTGAACTGAGAAGCCGCGGCGTGATCCTGGACGATTGGCTCACGTACCAGCCCCGCGCCAACGGTAACGTTGGTCAGGCGGTCAATGATAATCAGCCCGCCCGTAACCGGATTCTGCTGATAGGTATCCAGCACCAGCGGCTCATCAAAAGTCAGATTAACCAGACCGATGCCGTTTAGCGGCAACGCTTCAACATCACGTTGGGTCAGGTTATTAATATCAATCTGGTACTGCACGTTATCAACGCGTGCGCGGGTCTTCTTACCGGCGACTTTGATGTCGTAGCTCTGCCCAGGCGACAACGGTTGTTCCGCCATCCACACCACATCAACGGCAGCGCTTTGTACCGCAGGTAACGCTTCACCGGCATCAAGCAGCAGGTCGCCCCGGCTGATATCGATCTCATCTTTCAATACCAGGGTGATCGCTTCACCCGCATGCGCTTCCTGTAAATCGCCATCAAAGGTTACGATTCGCGCCACGCTCGACTCAACGCCGGATGGCAGCACTTTGACACGTTGCCCTACCTTCACACTACCGGAGGCCAGCGTCCCGGCATAACCACGAAAATCCAGATTCGGTCGGTTCACATACTGCACCGGGAAGCGCATCGGCTGAGTATCAACTATGCGCTGGATCTCAACGGTTTCCAGTACTTCCAGTAGCGTCGGACCGCTGTACCACGACATGCTGGCGCTTTGTGAAGCCACGTTGTCGCCTTCCAGCGCAGAGAGCGGCACAAACCGGATATCCAGGTTGCCCGGCAACTGTTCAGCAAAAGTAAGATAGTCTTCGCGAATGCGGTTAAATGTCTCTTCGCTAAAGTTCACCAGATCCATTTTGTTGATCGCCACCACCAGGTGTTTGATCCCAAGTAGAGTGGAGATAAAGCTGTGACGACGGGTCTGATCCAGCACGCCTTTACGCGCATCGATCAGCAGGATCGCCAGGTCGCAAGTCGACGCACCGGTCGCCATGTTGCGGGTGTATTGCTCATGACCGGGAGTATCCGCAATAATAAATTTACGCTTCTCGGTAGAGAAATAACGGTAAGCCACGTCGATGGTGATGCCCTGCTCGCGCTCGGCTTGCAAGCCGTCAACCAATAACGCCAGATCGAGCTTTTCGCCCTGAGTACCGTGACGTTTACTGTCGTTGTGCAGCGATGAAAGCTGGTCTTCATAAATCTGACGCGTGTCGTGCAGCAGGCGACCAATCAGGGTGCTTTTCCCGTCATCCACGCTACCGCAGGTTAAAAAACGCAGCAGGCTTTTGTGTTGCTGGGCGACCATCCAGGCTTCAACGCCGCCTTCATTAGCAATTTGTTGTGCAAGTGTCGTGTTCATGGCGGCTCCTTAGAAATACCCCTGACGTTTCTTCAGCTCCATGGAGCCCGCCTGGTCGCGGTCAATCACGCGGCCCTGACGTTCACTGGTGGTTGAGACCAGCATCTCTTCGATGATTTCAGGCAGCGTCTGCGCATTCGACTCCACCGCGCCTGTTAACGGCCAGCAGCCGAGCGTACGGAAACGCACCATGCGTTTTTTAATCACTTCGCCCGGTTGCAGATCGATTCTGTCGTCATCAATCATCATCAGCATGCCGTCGCGTTCCAGCACCGGACGCTCCGCCGCCAGGTACAGCGGCACGATGTCGATATTTTCCAGCCAGATGTACTGCCAGATATCCTGTTCAGTCCAGTTGGAGAGCGGGAATACGCGAATGCTTTCGCCTTTGTTAATCTGTCCGTTGTAGTTATGCCACAGTTCCGGACGCTGATTTTTAGGGTCCCAGCGATGAAAACGATCGCGGAAAGAATAAATGCGCTCCTTGGCACGCGATTTCTCTTCGTCACGACGAGCGCCACCGAACGCGGCGTCGAAACCGTATTTGTTCAACGCCTGCTTCAACCCTTCGGTTTTCATAATATCGGTATGCTTGGCGCTACCGTGAACAAACGGGTTGATGCCCATCGCCACCCCTTCCGGGTTTTTATGCACCAGCAGTTCACAACCGTAGGTTTTCGCCGTGCGGTCACGAAACTCGTACATCTCGCTGAATTTCCAGCCAGTATCAACGTGCAGCAGAGGGAACGGTAACGTGCCAGGATAAAATGCTTTACGCGCCAGATGCAGCATTACGCTGGAATCTTTGCCGATGGAATACATCATCACCGGATTCGAAAACTCGGCGGCCACCTCACGAATAATATGGATGCTTTCCGCTTCCAGTTGCCGCAGGTGGGTAAGTCGTTTTTGATCCATAACCGTTCCTATGTAATGCCGTTATTTTGCTAACGATGCTCAGATAACCTGACTATAGGGAGGGCAAGAGGGCGAATGAAATTACGAATTGGAATGAGTAGTTCCTCAAAGGAATAACGATCCGGAAAAGCAAATATCAAAAAGTGCTTAAGCTACCGAATTTAGGGCATTTAGGAGCAAATGAAATTGTTTTACCTCGATCACGGTTTCATACTAGCGGCTAAAAATTTCTGCTTGGTATTTAAGGACTCATTATGTTTTCCGCAACGCGCCCCCTTCTTGCAATCCTGGCGCTCGGCGCGTGCTTTATCCTTCCCGCACAGGCAACATCTTCCAAACCTGGAGATATCGCAAATACCCAGGCTCGATATATCGCAACGTTTTTCCCAGGCCGCGTAACGGGCTCTCCGGCAGAAATGTTGTCTGCTGATTATATTCGTCAGCAATTTCAGCAGATGGGCTACAGCAGTGATATTCGAACGTTTAATAGCCGTTATGTTTATACCGCCAAAAATAACCGTAAAAACTGGCATAACGTCACGGGGAGTACCGTTATTGCCGCACATGAGGGTAAAGCGCCACAGCAGATTATTATCATGGCGCACCTCGACACCTACGCCGCACAGAGCGACGCCGATTCCGATGCCAATCTGGGTGGATTGACCCTGCAAGGTATTGATGACAACGCCGCAGGACTTGGCGTGATGCTGGAACTGGCGGAAAAACTCAAAGACGTGCCGACGCAGTACGGCATTCGATTTATCGCCACCAGCGGCGAGGAAGAAGGCAAACTGGGCGCGGAGAACATCCTGAAGCGAATGAGCGCCGCCGAGAAGAAAAATACGCTGCTGGTTATCAACCTCGATAACCTGATCGTCGGCGATAAGCTCTATTTCAATAGCGGTAAGAAAACCCCGGAAGCGGTGCGAAAATTGACGCGTGACCGGGCGCTGGCCATCGCGCACAGCCGCGGTATCGTAGCCAGCACCAATCCGGGACTGAACAAAAACTATCCGAAAGGTACTGGATGTTGTAACGATGCAGAGGTCTTCGACGATGCGGGCATTGCCGTGCTCTCCGTTGAAGCAACCAACTGGAGTCTGGGCAAGAAAGATGGCTATCAACAGCGCGCCAAAAGCGCCTCGTTCCCGGCAGGCAACAGCTGGCACGATGTGCGACTGGATAACCAGCAGCATATCGATAAAGCCTTACCGGGCAGGATAGAGCACCGTAGCCGCGACGTGGTACGCATTATGCTCCCGCTGGTGAAAGAACTGGCAAAAGCGGGAAAATCCTCGTAACCCATCCAGCCACATAATATTTCTGCTTTCAAAGTGGATTATCCCCGCTGGCGCGGGGAACACATAAAAATAGCTTTACATGATACCATTGGTATCGGTTTATCCCCGCTGGCGCAGGGAACACTGAATGACTGGAACCAGTTTTTAACATCAGTCCGGTTTATCCCCGCTGGCGCGGGGAACACCAGCATATTCATCGCCAGATAATCGATATAGCCGGTTTACCCCCGCTGGCGCGGGGAACACATGAATGCCACGACTAGCCAGATTCATGACGACGGTTTATCCCCGCTGGCGCGGGGAACACGTTGTGTTCTGCGTTGGCGAGGGGTCATCATGCGGTTTATCCCCGCTGGCGCGGGGAACACGGGCATGGACTCTGTAGCGCTGCCTGGCCTGGCGGTTTATCCCCGCTGGCGCGGGGAACACATTTCCGATGCAAGCCAATTAAAGTTGGTGAACGGTTTATCCCCGCTGGCGCGGGGAACACGAGCGGGGATTGTGGTAAACATAATTTGCGATCGGTTTATCCCCGCTGGCGCGGGGAACACTATTGGATAGCCTCGATGATGCGCTCGGGGTACGGTTTATCCCCGCTGGCGCGGGGAACACAACATGCCCTCCACCTGACGGGCGTCCGCCGTCGGTTTATCCCCGCTGGCGCGGGGAACACATTTGCTGCGGTACTCCACGCGCTGGCGCGAACGGTTTATCCCCGCTGGCGCGGGGAACACTGGCGACGTTTAACGCAGTGTCACTAATGGCGCGGTTTATCCCCGCTGGCGCGGGGAACACTGCTCAGCCAGCGCAACACGCGCCTGTTTATCCGGTTTATCCCCGCTGGCGCGGGGAACACTTCCGCGCCGAGGTAAATATAGGCGTTCTGCTCGGTTTATCCCCGCTGGCGCGGGGAACACACAGCCTTTATACGAAGCAAATGTATCAGCACCGGTTTATCCCCGCTGGCGCGGGGAACACGGCTGTTTATGTTGTAACGGGGAAATTAGGCTCGGTTTATCCCCGCTGGCGCGGGGAACACATTTTCCCTATCCGGCAAAATTACCGTAAAAACGGTTTATCCCCGCTGGCGCGGGGAACACCTCCCACGCAGAACGGCCACATTCTAATGTGTCGGTTTATCCCCGCTGGCGCGGGGAACACTATAAAAATTCCGAAACTATGCATTTATATTGCGGTTTATCCCCGCTGGCGCGGGGAACACGGATTAGAGCGTTCGAATTGCCAGGATAACCGCGGTTTATCCCCGCTGGCGCGGGGAACACTAAACCCGTAACAGTTAGATCACCGTCAATTTCGGTTTATCCCCGCTGGCGCGGGGAACACAGCGTAATCCCTGTTGTGCGCACCTATTTAGTCGGTTTATCCCCGCTGGCGCGGGGAACACATTATCATCATCTTTACTATTATCACCGGAGCCGGTTTATCCCCGCTGGCGCGGGGAACACTATTTTTCCTTTACATGCAGTATAGAAAGAAACGGTTTATCCCCGCTGGCGCGGGGAACACGTCACTATCTATATTTTCATTATTTAAATCCCCGGTTTATCCCCGCTGGCGCGGGGAACACAATATATCCATTATCGCCGCCATTATCGCCGCCGGTTTATCCCCGCTGGCGCGGGGAACACGCCCATCTCTCAGGGTTTTCCAGTCGCCGCCCCGGTTTATCCCCGCTGGCGCGGGGAACACCGTAAGCGTCGTCTGAGTACCGTCTGGTCCCGAATCCAGGATCCTGTAACTTAAGCACCCACTTATTTTGCAGGTGGACACCTCATGCGCGCTAAAGAAAGACTTCCCCGGAAACACTATTCCCCTGAATTCAAAATGGAACTGGTCAGGCTGGCTCTTGAAGAAGAAGGCAGTATTGCCGCACTGGCCCGGAAACATGACGTCAATGATAACCTGCTCTTTAAATGGATAAGGCTCTGGCAGCGTGAAGGGCGGGTCTGTCGGCCCCGAAAAAACTCATCGTCGCTTCCTGCCCTGATACCCGTGCAGCTTCAGGCGGGCTCTTCTCTCCCAACCTTCGAACTACCATCCTGCTCTCCTCCCGCTACCTGCCACATAAAATGTCGGGGAGGAGAAATAACACTGACTCATCCCTCTGCTGAACTCATGAGCACTGTCCTGCGCGAACTGATGCGGGGGCCGGTATGATAAATCTTCCCGCAGGCACAAAAATCTGGCTGGTTGCCGGTATCACCGATATGCGCAACGGCTTCAATGGCCTCGCCGCAAAGGTGCAGACCGCGCTGAAAGATGACCCGATGTCCGGCCACGTCTTCATCTTCCGGGGACGCAGCGGCAGTCAGGTAAAACTGCTCTGGTCCACCGGCGATGGTCTGTGCCTGCTGACAAAGCGACTGGAACGTGGTCGCTTCGCCTGGCCCTCAGCCCGCGATGGCAAAGTGTTCCTGACGCCGGCGCAACTGGCGATGCTGATGGAAGGTATCGACTGGCGACAGCCAAAGCGGTTACTGACATCCCTGACCATGTTGTAGCGCTCTTTATCCTGGTTGTCGCAGAATAAGCCTGGTAAAATACAGGCTTATGAACGACACCTCTTCTGACGACATCCTTCTGCTGAAACAGCGCCTGGCCGAACAGGAAGCGTTGATCCACGCCCTGCAGGAAAAGCTGAGCAACCGGGAACGCGAAATAGACCATCTGCAGGCGCAACTGGATAAGCTGCGCCGGATGAACTTCGGCAGTCGTTCCGAAAAGGTATCCCGCCGTATCGCGCAAATGGAAGCTGACCTGAACCTGCTGCAGCAGGAAAGCGATACGCTGACCGGCCGGGTGGATGACCCGGCAGTGCAGCGCCCGCTGCGTCAGACCCGCACCCGCAAACCGTTCCCTGAGTCACTCCCACGGGATGAGAAGCGGCTGCTGCCGACTGAGCCGTGTTGCCCGGAGTGCGGTGGTTCGCTGAGTTACCTGGGTGAGGATGCCGCCGAACAGCTGGAGCTGATGCGCAGCGCCTTCCGGGTTATCCGGACAGTCCGTGAAAAGCATGCCTGCCGTCGGTGCGATCGCATCGTTCAGGCCCCGGCTCCTTCGCGCCCCATCGAACGGGGGATCGCCGGACCGGGGCTGCTGGCCCGAGTGCTGACCTCAAAGTATGCAGAGCACACACCGCTGTATCGCCAGTCGGAGATCTATGCCCGCCAGGGTGTAGTGTTGAGTCGTTCTGTACTGTCGGGCTGGGTGGATGCGTGTTGTCGTCTGCTGGCACCGCTGGATGAAGCCCTTCAGCACTATGTCCTGACCGACGGCAAACTCCATGCTGACGATACGCCTGTCCCGGTGCTGTTGCCGGGCAATAAGAAGACGAAGACCGGGCGCTTATGGACGTACGTTCGAGACGACCGCAACGCCGGATCAGCGCTGGCCCCCGCAGTGTGGTTCGCTTACAGCCCGGACAGAAAAGGTATCCACCCTCAGACCCATCTTGCAGGCTTCAGTGGCGTACTGCAGGCTGATGCCTACGCCGGGTTCAACGAGCTCTACCGCGACGGCCATATAAAGGAAGCCGCGTGCTGGGCCCATGCCCGCCGAAAAATCCACGATGTTCACGTCCGTACCCCGTCAGCCCTGACGGAGGAGGCGCTGAAACGGATCGGCGAGCTGTATGCCATCGAGTCGGAGCTCAGAGGTAAAAGAGCAGAGGAACGGCAGGCAGTCCGGCACCAAAAAGTGCTGCCGCTGCTGGCGTCACTGGAGGGGTGGCTGCGGGAGAAACAGAAAACCCTCTCAAGGCACTCAGAACTGGCGAAGGCGTTCGGGTATGCGCTGAACCAGTGGCCGGCGCTGATCCGCTATGCAGAAGATGGCTGGGTGGAGGTGGATAATAACATTGCCGAAAACGCCCTACGACGGGTCAGTCTGGGGAGAAAAAACTGGCTGTTCTTCGGCTCGGATCATGGTGGTGAGCGCGGTGCGTCACTGTACAGTCTTATCGGGACGTGCAAATTAAACGGCGTGGATCCGGAACGCTATCTGCATTATGTACTTGATGTCATCGCCGACTGGCCTGTGAACCGGGTGGGTGCTCTGCTCCCGTGGCGGGTTACTCTGCCTGCCTGACCAGCTTCACTTCGTCAATACGGTTCTCACTGCACGCTTACGGAACACCTGCCGGAACGCCAGGAAGAATTGCTGGTGCACGGTTTATCCCCGCTGGCGCGGGGAACACGATCTGCAACCGGGCGAAGTGATTAAAAAACGCCGGTTTATCCCCGCTGGCGCGGGGAACACTCGCGTTGCTCCTCCCAAAAAAACGCGCCGGTCGGTTTATCCCCGCTGGCGCGGGGAACACCCACGAACGCGCATTAAACCACGTTCCGCATTCGGTTTATCCCCGCTGGCGCGGGGAACACAATAGCGCGAACCACACGCGCACGTATTAATACGGTTTATCCCCGCTGGCGCGGGGAACACTTGATTAGTAATAATATCGCTGGCTTTTACGTCGGTTTATCCCCGCTGGCGCGGGGAACACATTCAGAGATTCACTATTTTCGCGCAGGGGAACGGTTTATCCCCGCTGGCGCGGGGAACACGAATTCGAATGGAGCGAGGATGTTGGATATCCGGGTTTATCCCCGCTGGCGCGGGGAACACTTCCGTGGCGTAAAAAGGGCGCTGATAGTTGCCGGTTTATCCCCGCTGGCGCGGGGAACACTCAGCCGCCAAGTGCTCCCATTCCCCCTGGGTCGGTTTATCCCCGCTGGCGCGGGGAACACACCTTCCCCGACAATTCCGATTCACGCTGAATCCGGTTTATCCCCGCTGGCGCGGGGAACACGGGATGCGGTTAATTGCGCCTTTCTGCTTAACCGGTTTATCCCCGCTGGCGCGGGGAACACGTGCCATGACGTTATCGACGGGCGGGTTAAAACGGTTTATCCCCGCTGGCGCGGGGAACACTTTACGAGCGCCAAACTCTTCCACCGATTTTTCGGTTTATCCCCGCTGGCGCGGGGAACACTTCAGATCGCCAGCCACCAGCATGGCAGTATCCGGTTTATCCCCGCTGGCGCGGGGAACACATACCAGGCATCAGGATATTTCAATGCCACAACGGTTTATCCCCGCTGGCGCGGGGAACACTTATTTAGCCCTCAGCAAATTAGTGAATGAGTCGGTTTATCCCCGCTGGCGCGGGGAACACTCGATTTGTCAGCCCACGAACGCGCATTAAACCGGTTTATCCCCGCTGGCGCGGGGAACACATTTTCCCTATCCGGCAAAATTACCGTAACAACGGTTTATCCCCGCTGGCGCGGGGAACACATAGGCCAAGACAGTGAAATAAATTCAATTGCCGGTTTATCCCCGCTGGCGCGGGGAACACGATATTTTTTTAAAATATATCTTGGTAATTTTCGGTTTATCCCCGCTGGCGCGGGGAACACCCGCTAACGCGGTGAACATACAGACACACTACCGGTTTATCCCCGCTGGCGCGGGGAACACAGTTGTTTCAAAAATAAGCCCCTCGATTAAAACGGTTTATCCCCGCTGGCGCGGGGAACACACTAAATATATATAACTGTTTTCTATTGCAATTTTCATCAAGTAACAATCTACCAACTTGGGAACAACAATTCCGTTTTATTAAAGAACACTCAACCTATTGATTATCAAAAGGAAGAAAAGACACTAGTCTAAGTCCATCCAAATCTACCGGAATACGGCGATTTTCTCCCCAGGTTTGAAACTCAAAACCTGACTCCGTGTTTGTCGCCCAGGCCATCACAACGTTTCCCGCTCCGCCCAACTGTATGATTTGGTGCCAAATCATTTCCCGAATTCGCTTAGAGGTATCACCAACGTAAACACCCGCACGAATTTCCAGCAGCCAGACGGCGAGACGCCCTCGCAGACGCGGCGGAACGTTTTCCGTTACAACGACAACCATACTCATCCACCACGCCCCCTATGACCACCATCTCCAAACAATTCCGGTTCCGGTATTGCAGGCGGCAGCATATCTGGCGCAGGCTGCGGAGGGTCTATTTCGCCAGCGTCAAGGACTTCCTCAATCAGAGGTATCAGTTTGCTCGTCAGCTTAGAACTACGAAATATATCGCGACAGGCCAATCTCACCTCTCTATCTGGCTCTACAGGATGGCGGGCAGCAATTTCAAATGCCTTCGGCACGACAGAGTCGAATTTAATGATATCGGCAATGTCATAAACAAAAGAAAGCGGTTTACCACTGTGAATGAAACCAATGGCAGGTGCATAGCCAGCCGCCAGGATAGCCGCTTCTGAAATCCCATAAAGACACGACGTCGCCGCGCTAATACATCGATTGACTACATCGCCTTTTTCCCAGTCTTTAGGATCATAGTTGCGACCATTCCATTTTACGCCGTATTGTTTTGCCAGCAGGGCATAGGTCTGCCGCACACGGGCCCCCTCAATACCGCGTAACTGTTCAACTGAACGACGCGCTGGGGGCGGCTCGCGAAAACGCAATTCATACATTTTTCGCACGACTTTCAGCCGCAAATCATCATCCAGCGCTAATTTGGCCTGATAGAGCAGCTTGTCAGCCCGTGCCCCTCCGGGCTGGCCGGAAGCGTAAACGCGCACACCCGCTTCCCCAACCCACACCAGCAATGTCCCGACTATTGATGCCAGTCGCACTGCGGCATGAGAGACTCGCGTTCCCGGCTCCAGCATAATGCAGGCTACCGACCCCACCGGAATATGCGTGCGAATACCGCTTTTATCGATCAAGACAAACGCGCCATCCAGTACGTCAACCTGACCATACTGGAGGAAGATCATTGAGGTACGATCTTTTAAGGGAATCGGACTTAGCGGGACAAACGTCACTCACCATCTCCCGGTTTGATCATCATCATGCCGCAGCCAAACGCCCGGCTTTTACCGAATCCCACCGCCAGACGTTGCAGGAATCGTTCAGGATCGTTGACCACCAGCACGCCACTATAATCCACGCTGCTGAACTGAATCATCTGGCGGGCTTTCTCGCGCCGTATCTGCTGCTGCCGATAGGCATCAACATTACTCTCACACAATGAGAATCCATGTTGCTCCCCCTGGCGAGACAGCCACGCCAGCGCCGCCTGCTGCTGACAGAGCCAGATGTCCTGACTACCCATCTGCGCTTTGACCTGGCGCTTTGCTTCCATCATCAAATCATGACGTTTACCTGCTTTACAAATTGTCGGATTAGCACGCAGGTTAAATCGCAACGTCTGACCAACGCTTAACGCAGGGCTGAACGAGCGGCACTGCACGTCGAAAATCGCGCTTTCTGCTGGCCGTTCCTGTGACAAAACAAAAAAGCGAAAAGCACCCTGTAACTCCTCACGACGATAAAGGAACTGCCGATCCTTTCCACCAGGAAAAAGATCCCACAGCCACTGATGCATAACGTATTCGCCACGATCCACCAGATGAAGCAGCTGTGAAGGCGAAAGCTGGCTGGTATGTAACGTTATTCTTGAGAGGTACACTGTTCCTCCTTGCTGAGCCATGGCCCTTGATTCACGGAACGTTCGCCAAACAACCATTGTTGGCGACTCAACGGCCTGTCACGGCGGCGCAAAATTTTATTCGCGGTTAAGCCGTCGTGATCCCCTTCCCACCAGCATTCATTCTGTAATTTCGCCAGAGGAAGTTTCAGCGCTTTGAATTTACTCTCATACTGACGATATGCCTCACGTAAGACATCCGGCGCGCTTCCTTCCAGCAGTACCGGCGCGAGCGGCAACCCCAGCGGATAGCTTTTTCGCCCCAAATACAGAGGAAATACCGGATGTTGCAATCCTTCCCGGATCTGCTTCAGCGAATAAGGCGCGTCCGGCGTCATTGCAACGCCAACCATCCACCAGGCATCGGTATAATAGTCTCGCCGGGAAATCAGCGCACTGAGCAACTCAGGATCGCGCAGCTCTTCCCGGCGGCTAAAATAGCGCGCTTTACGTACCTCTCTTGGCATCTGGACTGTGTGATAATCTCGTGCCCAGCGCGGTTCCTGGCTGGCACACAACAGAAAAGCATAATGCTGATTGAAATCGTTTAACCGCTCCTCTTCATCACGACAAATACCGAGCGCTGCCGCGAGCAGCCCCAGTAACGCCGAACGAGAGGGAAGCTCGTGACTATGGCGAACTTCACCGGGCGCATCGACGCCCCAGGAAGCCATTGGCCCATGAAGCTGAAAAACCAGATATTGGCTCATAGCCGCCCCTTACGCGCAGATAAAGTCCAGGACGTCTTTCATGCTTCCCTGTTGCTGCATAACATCAAAGTGGGTTGATTTGGTTTGCTCACCATAGACTTTCTTCATATTTTCACGCAGCTCGGTAATGCGTTTTACCGCCACATCCAGTTGGTTGGTGCCGTTGATCGGATTATAAAATGCCGCAGCCAGGGAACGAGGCTGATCGGTTCCCGTTTCCGCCAACGCCCAAGAGGCATAAGCGCGACTGGCAAAGCTGTTTTGTTTGCCGGTTGGCGAGACTTTCAGCGCCGCTTCGGTAAAGGCCCGCAACGTTTTATTAGCCAGCTCTTCATTACCGTGGAGATTTTTCACCAACAGATCTTTGTCAATGCAGATATAGGTATAAAACAGTGCCGAGCCAAAACCGGTTTCTCCTAAGTGACCTGCGCCCGCATCATCTGAAGAAGCGCGTAAATCGTCGACGGCAGTAAAGAAATCGTCTTCGACGATCGTTTCACTGACGCCGAAGGCATGCGCAACCTGGCAGGCTGCTTCTATATTGAACTCTGGTTTATTGGCCAGCATGCGGCCAAACATCGCGATATCGACGGCCATGCGATCTTTACGTAGCAGCGCCAGCTCTTCCTCTTTTGGCGCACGTTTTTCTTCTGCCAGACGATGAGCTAGGGTAATTACCGCATCAAACTCTGCCGGGCTAATGTGCACCAGTTGCTCGGTTTCGGCGTTGTTCAGGACATCTTTCGCTTTCTTATCTGCTTTTACTTTGCCAAAGCAGTTTGCGATACCCTCTACCCATTCAACCGCTTTTTTCGGATCAATACCTTTTTCTATCAAGATATTCGCCGCCTCACGCGCAATACGCCCACTGCGAATACCAATATTCCCGGCCAGCGCCTGCTCAAACAATTCAGAGGTGCGCCATGCGCGTTTCAGACTCTGGGAAGAAATACGCAAACGTGTTGCTCCGCCAAGCACTACCGTTTTCGGCGCACCGGTATCGTCACGGTTCAGATTGGCAGCAGGATAAGCGGTCAGTAAATGGAGCTGAATAAACGTTGTCATTTGGAGTCCCTATTAATTTTCTTCGTTATCGGTTTCGCCAGCCTGATAGTATTCCAGCGCCCAGCGGATATGGATAAATTCGGTGGGTCGCTGCTGACGGCGATGATGCTTTTGCAAATCGTCGTTTTCCTGACACCAGCGGAAAATATCTTCTGCCAGCGAAATCAGGTTTACAGAGCCTTTTAACAGCTTCACCGCACGTCGCAGCTGACGCAGCAGTTCATCCGGCGTTTTTACCGCAGACAATATCGCAAACCGCTTCTCCGACATGACCGGGTTATTGCCCGTCATCTGCCCAAGCTGCGCGGCAAAACACAGGCGTTCATCAATCGTTTTCACATTCGCGCCCAGTGCAGCAACCAGCGCCAGCGCGGTAACCCGCCACTCCTGCCCTTCAATTTTCCACAGCGTATGGGTCTGCATCAGCAGGGAGCGAAATCCTTCAGACAGACAGGCATCGTTTACCGTTATGCTGCGCCGCAGACTGGCACGTGCGCCGCGCTTCTCCTGCAACTCCTCATGCCATTTGCGCAGCCTGGCTTTGTGATCTTCTTTCACAATACTCATTCAGCAGCCTCCTGCTTTTTGTCCCTGACGGTTTTTGCGCTTTGCTTTTCCGCCGATGTCGTAAAATATTTTTTGCGTGCCATCATGCTGCGCTTCAGGTCGTTATCTTCATAGGGGTTGGTAAAGGCACGATCGTCAAAGTAACGGCGAGTAAATAGCCACAGCTCCCTTTGCCATTTATTCAGCCTGTCACCCGGCTCCTGGCCATTTTCAAGATCGTGAATCAGGGTCAAAAAACGTCCCTGCGTCAGATTCCAGAAATCAATATCAATAAAACTGAAGTCGCCGCGCGCGCCTTTGGCATCGGCGAACCAGGCGTCTTTTAGGGCGTTACGTAAAAGGCTGAGGAGTCGGGTAGCCGTTTGCATGGCTTTACGCAAATGAGGGATCAAATTTTCCGTCATAAGTATCGGGAAGTGATGTTCATACCAGCAGCGTATTTTCATATTGTCGAAATCCGCCCCAAAGCCCCACAAACCCGCCTTGATGTCCTTCAGGCTGCGAGCGTTAAACACTTTGACCACCAGCGCCGGATATTCTTTATTCGTGTCCGTCTGGTTGTCCTGGCTTAACCCCAGCCAGTCCCGCCAGATAAGCCCGCCAGGCTGTGGTTTCACGGAAAAGAACCCATCGCTCTCTTTTATCGGCAGACGATACGGCGTCAGCGGGTGTCGCCAGCCTTCATAGTTAACACCGTAGTTTTTGACGGTCATCGCGCTGAGCAACTCGTCGCTGTCAGCGCCGCACATATCACAGAAACCAGACTGCGTGGTGGCAAAATCCAGACGGATACGGCGCGGCATGCCCCAGTACGCCTGGAGCTTATTAACCAGCTCCGGCGTCGTCACCCTATTCGCTGGCGGCTCGCTGGTGCGCGTCGCGGCGAGCCACGGGAAAATCGACGCATCATATAAATCTGGCAGAGGAAGTTCTGCGGCGTCCTGCGGCATCACGTTAAGCCACAACTTGCGCCACAGCGGCGTTTGCCGGGTACCCTGATATTCCTGTAACTCGATAAGCGTGGTCATCGGCCCACCACCGCGCAGACCGGTGCGATAGCCTTTGCCGCCGGATGGCGCGTTGAGTTGCAGTGAAAATAGCGCCAACACCGCGCAATGCGGGCAAAAACGTTCTGTGACGCCACGTTTGATAAAATGGTCTTTATTAAATTTGGTGGTTTGCGCCCCGGGTGTTTCCGGCAACAGCGAAGCTATAGAAACTTTTTCGCCGGTTAACGGTTCAAAATCCTGCATAAAAGAGGGCGATTCAACACCGAACTGAAAGGCATGCTCTAAGGGGGTCAGCGCCTCACGAAGCGTTTCTTCCGTTAATCCCTCCACCCAAATATCGTCCCAGCGGGCGCTATTTTTTGGCGCAATGCTGCATTGCAGCAATCCCAGCAGAAATTGCCAGGCCGCCCCCTGTAAATCAGCTCGCGTTGCGGCGATATCCACCACGTTTTCATCCGCCAGATTGGCGGGGGCCAACTTGCCCAGCGAGCCGTCATTAAAGCGCACGGGAAGCCAGGGCATTGTTAGTAAATTTATTGGAAACATACCTTTTCCTTACGATGCGCCATCCATAGCGCTAATGTTCCCTGGAGTGTTAATGAACTGACAGTTGAAAGCTTGCTGACAGCTTATTACCTAACTGAATCTTCAACCGACAGAACAACCGTTTGCATCGGTTTGATTTTTCTTCCATGACAGATTCCTTATTTACTATTGAAACAACCAATCCCTGAAAGAACGCTATCAAGCTGAGAAACGTGATTGGGCTTCGGGGCATATCTTCTTATGAAGGGCCCTGATGTCCATCCCCATAAGAATTGTAGTGATAATACTCCACGAAAAACAAAAAATATATGCTTATAGGGAAGACTTTATAAAAAACCTCAAAAGACACTTTACGACATGCCTGCTACACTTGATCTGTTCCCTTTATTAAGGGTTGAACCGCTTATTGGGAAAACTTGTAAGCTAAGTTCTGTAACGTTCCCCGCGCCAGCGGGGATAAGTCCCGGAGCCATCTGGTTCCGGGCAATCTAATCAACTTTACCAATCAATCCTTCACTCGCCGTATAGCCGCTGTTTGCATCCTCCGACACAACAATCACCACGGCAAACTCCATATTCTGATGTTGCTCCACACACCATTTCTGCAGCACCTCTCCCTCCAGCCGTTCAAACTCATCTTTATGCTTTTCCCACCAGCTCTGGCGCACTCGCAGCACGCTCATCTCCCAGGGATGAGCACCAGAGGCATAAGGGGTGACGTTGCCATCAACCCTTTTCGCCAGCCATAGCGTGATGGACTCTTCCGCCAGACGAGTCGACAACTTCTCCGGAAGGAAGTCGCTACTTTCAGGGCTGTATCCCGGTGCAAAGTTCAGCAACATCTGCGCGGCAAACGCCCGATCGCAATAATATTTTCCTTCCTGCGCATTCTCTGTTTTCGCAAAACCGTCAGGCATTACCACATTTTCACCGTATACCGACTCAATCAACAACCGGGCAGATTGCGGCATCCGAATGGCTCCCTGCTCCCGCAGCACGCGCTGTGTCAGCCATAGGCGGCCATGATCGGGATAGACATAGGCGCTGTTACGCATGGCAGCGGAAAACCAATCTTCTTGCGGGGCGCCATCCCACTCTGGTGCGAGGATCACCAGTTCCGGCGCATCGCGTTCATCCTGACCACTACCTTTCACTCTGCCGTTGCGATAGCGGATATGGCGCTGTAACCGTCCCGCTCGCTGGATCAGGAGATCCACTGGCGCTAAATCAGAGATCATCTCGTCCATATCGATGTCGAGACTCTGCTCAATCACCTGAGTGGCGATAAGAACTTTACCGGCACGTTGCGTACTCTCCCCTTTACCAAATAGCGACAATGTCTGCGTCTCAATCCGCTGCCGGTCATAAAAAGCAAATCGGCTATGAAATAATGAGAGATGTTCGGCCTGAACACGGCCTCTGGCGAGTAACTGGCGATAAATCCGAATGGCATCATCCACCGAATTGCGTATCCACGCGATGCATTTGCCTTTGCTTACCGCTCGTTCAATACGCGCGATGCAGGATTCCTCGCTATAGAGCCAACCGACATTAACACTGCGCTCAACTTCTTTGCGCGTCGCCACATGCTGAGAAACCACCTCCTGCCCTATAACCTGAGTCAACCAGGGATAATCGTCATAACTCAATAAAGGCGCTTCAGCTCGGCTTCCTGCCCCGCGCGCGAATGCGGCCACCAGCCGATCGCGCTGCTGTTGTGAGAGCGTGGCAGAAAGCAGGATCGTACTGTTGCCGCTGCGGGCCTGATGCTCAATCAGACTTTCCAGAATCCGCGACATATAGGCGTCGTAAGCGTGGATCTCATCGGCCAGCAGAATTTTGTCGCTAAGGCCCAGCAACCGCAGGTTGTTATGCTTAAACGGCATCACCGCCATCATGGCCTGATCGAGCGTGCCGACGCCCACTTCAGCCAGCAGCGCTTTCTTATTACTGTCGGCAAACCAGGCGGCGCAGCCCTGGCTTAAGGGCTGCTTATCATCCAGCTCCTCCGAACCTGACGACTCAGTCGACCAAATTGATTGATTAAATTTGTCCATTAAACCGCGCGCACTGTGCGCCAGCACCAGACTGGGGCAAGAACCCGACCTGTACAGCGAAAGCCAGCTCTCCGACAGGCGATCAAACATGGCATTCGCGGTTGCCATCGTCGGCAATCCAAAATACAACCCCTGCGCTTTTCCTGCCGCCATCAATCGATGAGTGAGAATTAACGCGGCCTCGGTTTTACCTGCGCCCGTTACGTCTTCCAGAATGAATAGTTGCGGCGAGTCTTTATCAATATCCAGCTCAAGTACCTTTTGCTGTAAAGGCGTGGGCTGCTGAATAAAGGGGAAAAGCGTTTGAATACCGGAGAAAGGAGCAACCGCAGAAGGAGGCGGTATCGTAGCAAGCGCGGCCTTCGCTTTATCCAGTGCTAGTGGCCAGTATGTTTCGATGGGCATCGAACAGGCGATGCGAGGGAAAAAACGGCAGGACGAACCACACCAGTCCGCCAGAACTACCGCAGCAGAAATCGGCCATGAGAGGTGCTGGAACAACACAATACCTTCGTCTTCATCCCAGAATAGCGGAATATCAATCAGCGGAAACAGCGATTTAATACGCGTTAAAAATTCCCGGGCCGCGTCTTTGTCCTGCGGCAGAAAATTATCCAGCTCGCGAATCCCCTGCGGCGGGCGCCCATGATGGCCTGTCGTCACCGATATCCACATACCGATAACCCGCTTCAACTTGCGGGAAGAAAGTGGAGAGCCCGGCAATAGTTCAGGGAACTCGCTTAACCAACTGTTCCATAACCAGTGTCCCAGCGTCGTGTGGTGGATTGATTCATAGTTTTTTCGCCATTCGGAAGGAACGGGCAGGTTGGGATGGCTATACAGCCGTTGAAATGAACTGGCAAACTTACCGATATCATGCCAACACAATAACCAGGCAAAAAATTGTGCGGCTTGCTCAACATTCGTTATTCCCAATCTCTGGAAATAAACAGCAAGCCCGTAGAGATTATTTTTCACCATCCAGTAGCCTACTGCCGCTACGTCCAGTGAATGCCAGCACAGCAGGTGGTAATCGTCGCCACCATCTTTTTCAACTTGCCGGCTTTTTCCCCAATAAAAATATATCGACACCGCGTATCCAGCTAATCAGGAATTGTCTTCGTATCATTACGTATTTATAGAAAACAATTCGTGACACGGCTCAATATATCTTACAATTCAATTAATTAGATAATATAATGTATATTATAACTTACATTGAATTTTAATATAATTAATAACAAACTTGGCTAAAATATAAAAAAATCCCGGCAACGCCGGGAGTAGAATTATTGATTTGGTGTCCGCTATTTATCACCCTTCGTGCAATCCGCACTCGCGCTTCAATCCAAAGAACCGCGTCTCTTCTTCCGCCATACCCGGCTCCCATTTGCGGGTGGTATGGGTATCACCAACTGATAGATAGCCCTGATCCCACAGTGGATGGTATTTCAGGCCGTGCTTTTGCAGATACTGGTAAACGGTACGGTTGTCCCAGTCGATGATCGGCAGCACTTTAAACACGCCGCGCTGGATAGCCAGCACCGGCAAATGCGCCCGGCTGCCCGACTGCTCGCGGCGCAGACCGGCAAACCAGGTTTGCGCATTGAGTTCTTTAAGCGCGCGGTTCATCGGCTCGACTTTGTTGATCTCATTGTATTTCTCAATGCCTTCAACGCCCTGCTCCCACAGTTTGCCGTAGCGCGCTTCCTGCCAGGCCGCGCTCTCCTTCGCCCGGTAGACTTGCAGATTAAGCTTGAGCTTGTCTGTTAACTCATCAATAAACTGGTAGGTTTCCGGGAACAAATAGCCCGTATCGGTGAGGATCACCGGGATATCCGGGTGAATCTGATTCACCAGGTGCAGGCTTACTGCCGCCTGGATACCAAAGCTTGATGACAGTACATATTCACCAGGCAGGTTTTCCAGCGCCCACGCCACGCGCCCTTCGGCGTCCAGCTTTTCGAGCTGTGCGTTGGTTTCCGCCAGCGCCAGAATGCGGTCGACTTTTGGCAGGTCATTAAGGGCGTTTAGATCGAGTACGGACATAATTACCTCTCGTGGTTACTCCCAGAAATCCCGGGCGGGATCGAGCACCGGGCGAATGATGCCCGCACGCACCGTAAAATCACCGAAGCCTTCACCCGCTTCGCGCTCTTTCGCCCAGCGACCAACCAGTTCGTCAACGGAGTCGAGAATTTCCGATTCCGTAATATTTTCGCGATACATACGCGGAATGCGCGTGCCCATGCGGTTACCGCCAAGGTGTACGTTGTAGCGCCCCGGGGCTTTACCCACCAGGCCCAGTTCCGCCAGCATCGCGCGGCCGCAGCCGTTCGGGCAGCCTGTAACGCGCATCACGATATGCTCGTCAGGAATGCCGTGTTTTTCGAGAATAGCTTCCACTTTATCAGTGAACGATGGCAGGAAACGTTCGGCCTCCGCCATCGCCAGCGGACAGGTCGGGAACGACACGCAGGCCATCGAGTTTTCACGCTGCGGCTTCACCGCATTCATCAATCCGTGATCGCGCGCCAGCTTCTCGATCTTCGCTTTTTGGCTTTCCGGCACACCAGCAATGATCAGGTTCTGGTTGGCGGTGATGCGGAAATCCCCTTTGTGGATCTTCGCGATCTCCAGCAGGCCGGTTTTCAGCGGACGGCCCGGATAATCCAGGATACGGCCGTTTTCAATAAACAGCGTCAGGTGCCAGTTATTGTCGATCCCTTTTACCCAACCAATACGATCGCCGCGACCGGTGAACTCGTACGGGCGGATCGGCTCAAATTTAATACCCGCGCGACGCTCCACTTCCTCTTTGAACGTGTCGATACCAACGCGTTCAAGCGTGTATTTGGTTTTGGCGTTTTTACGATCGGTACGGTTACCCCAGTCGCGCTGCGTTGTCACCACAGCTTCTGCTACCGCCAGGGTGTGCTCCAGCGGCAGGAAGCCGAACTCGCTTGCGGTGCGGGCGTAGGTTTTCTTATTGCCGTGCTCAATCGATAAGCCACCGCCGACCAGCAGGTTAAAGCCCACCAGCTTGCCGTTTTCGGCAATCGCCACGAAGTTCATATCGTTGGCGTGCAGATCGATGTCGTTCTGCGGCGGGATTACGACCGTGGTTTTAAACTTACGCGGCAGATAGGTTTGACCGAGGATCGGCTCTTCGTCGGTGGTCGCTACCTTCTCCTGATCCAGCCAAATTTCTGCATAGGCGCGAGTACGCGGCAGCAGATGTTCGGAGATCTTCTTCGCCCATTCATAGGCTTGGGCGTGCAGCTCAGACTCGTACGGGTTAGAAGTACACAGAACGTTACGGTTCATGTCGTTGGCGGTCGCCAGCGCGTCCAGCCCGACCGAATGCAGCATCTGGTGTACCGGCTTAACGTTCTTCTTCAGAATGCCGTGAAACTGGAAGGTCTGACGGTTGGTCAGACGAATGCTGCCATAAATCGTGTTGTCATGGGCGAACGTGTCGATCGCCTGCCACTGTTTGGTGGTGATCACCCCACCCGGCAGACGGCAGCGCAGCAGCATCGCGTGACGCGGCTCCAGCTTTTGCTCGGCTCGTTCGGCGCGGATATCGCGGTCATCCTGCTGGTACATACCGTGAAAACGGATCAGCAGGAAGTTGTCGCCTTTGAAGCCGCCGGTCAGGCCGTCGTTTAAATCTTCGGCAATCGTACCGCGCAGATAGTTGCTTTCCAGCTTCATACGCTCAGCGTCGGACAGCTTGCCTTCGACCACCAATGGTCCTGGGTATTTTTCGCTCATTAGTAGACATCTCGCTGATAACGGCGCTCAATGCGCAGCTCACTTAAAAATTCATCCGCCGCTTCGATATCCATAGAACCGAATTCGGCAATCACTTCCAACAAAGCCTGCTCAACGTCTTTCGCCATGCGATTGGCGTCGCCGCAGACATAAATGTGGGCACCGTCGTTTATCCAGCGCCACAGTTCCGCACCTTGTTGGCGCAGTTTATCTTGTACGTAGACTTTTTCTTTTTGATCGCGCGACCAGGCGAGATCGATGCGGCTCAGTACGCCCTCTTTGACGTAACGCTGCCATTCCACCTGGTACAGGAAATCTTCGGTAAAGTGTGGATTGCCAAAAAACAGCCAGTTTTTGCCTTCGGCTCCGTCAGCCGCACGCTGCTGCATAAATGCACGGAACGGCGCAATCCCCGTGCCTGGTCCAATCATAATCACCGGTGTCTGCGGGTTAGCCGGCAGGCGGAAGTTATCGTTGTGTTCGATGAACACGCGCACTTCGCCCTCTTCTTCCACGCGATCTGCGAGGAAACTGGACGCGCCACCAGCACGGGCACGACCTTCAATGTCATAACGCACCACGCCCACGGTGACGTGCACTTCGCTTTCCACTTCCGCCTGGGAAGAGGCAATAGAATACAAACGCGGCGTCAGCGGGCGCAGAAGATCAACCAACGTTTGGGCGTCCAGTTGCGCTGGGGAAAAGCGCACCATATCGACGATTGGCGTGGTTGCGGCGTAATGCTGCAATTGCGCTTTGTCGCCCACCAGCGGCAGCAGAGAGTCGCTACGGGTTAAAGTGGCATAGTTCTCGACGATATTGCCGGTGTTAACCGTCAGCTCGAAATGCCACTGCAGCGCTTCGGTGAGCGACAGGGTTTTGCCGTCAACCGTGACCGGCTCATCTCCTTTCAGCCACAGCAATTCAACCAACTCTTTGACCAGCTCAGGATCGTTCTGATACCAGACTCCTAAGGCATCGCCCGGCTGGTAGCGCAGACCGGAGTCGCCGAGATCGATTTCAATATGGCGCACATCTTTTTCCGAGTCGCGACCGGTGATTTTCTGATTCACCGCAAGCGACGCCGTCAGTGGCGCTTCTTTGGTGTACGGGCTGGTGTGTACTTCGTTTACCGCACCGCTCGCAGCAACTTGCACAGACGATGCCGCAGGCGCACGCGCTTTCAGGACATCAACCAGACGGGCACGCCATTCGGCTGCCGCGCCCTGGTATTCGACGTCGGCATCCACGCGGTCAAGCAAGCGTTCACCGCCCAGCTCGGCCAGTTTTGCATCGAAGTCTTTTCCTGACTGACAGAAAAACTCGTAAGAAGTGTCACCAAGACCAAACACGGCAAAAGCGGTGTTATCGAGCTTCGGCGCTTTTTTCGAGAACAGGAATTTATGCAACGCTACGGCTTCTTCCGCCGGTTCACCTTCCCCTTGCGTCGACGCCACTACGATCAGCAATTTCTCATTGGCGATTTGTTTGAATTTATAGTCGCCAGCCTTGATGAGAGTGACGTTGAGCTTTGCATCGCTCAGATCATCGCGCAGAGCTTCCGCCACACGACGCGCATTACCGGTTTGCGAGGCGGAGATAAGCGTAATGCCAGGCATTTCAGCAGCAGGTGCAGGAGTCGCCGCATTGCTACCTGGCTGCTGATTCAGCACGCCCCAAAAATAGCCAGAAACCCACGCAAGCTGTGCGGGAGTGAAATCGGTCGTGGCCGCCTGAAGGCGTGCCAGTTGCTCCGGGTTTAGCGGTAGCAGAGCGGAAGGTGGGGCCTGTGTCGTCATGCGTTGTCATGTTCCAGTAAGCAAAGCGGATTTCAGCAATAAAACCCAAACTGAAGATAAGGTTAACGGCGGGGATAGTAACAATTAAAGAAGGGATAGAAATAACAAATAACCAAATGAACTAACCTGTTTTAGTTATAGTTATTAACAGCAAAACAGATTGGATAACTATATGATATATCAATAATTATTAAATACTACCATCATGAATAGGTCGTTCTGATACTCAGCGCCCTTTTAACTAATGATAAAATTCGCTCTTTACGGTACCCTACGGCGGTTTTTCGCATTCTTGAGAGTAAAAAATGTCCACCACCTTGTTTAAAGATTTCACCTTCGAAGCCGCTCACCGCCTGCCGCATGTACCGGAAGGGCATAAGTGTGGCCGCCTGCATGGTCACTCATTTATGGTGCGTCTTGAAATTACCGGTGAAGTCGATCCGCATACCGGTTGGATCATGGATTTTTCTGAGTTAAAAGCCGCGTTTAAGCCAACTTACAACAGACTCGATCACTACTATCTGAACGATATTCCTGGCTTAGAAAACCCAACCAGTGAAGTACTGGCCAAATGGATTTGGGATCAGGTTAAACCGGTTGTCCCTCTGCTGAGTGCCGTAATGGTGAAAGAGACCTGCACAGCAGGCTGCGTGTATCGCGGGGAATGATTGTATCGTCTGTGGCAACGGTCAATTTTACTTAACTAACACTCTGTTAGGGTTATGTGCTCTGGATATCTGGAGCACGACATGTCTGACGATTTCGATATTATTATTATCGGTGCAGGGATAGCGGGCACCGCTTGTGCTTTACGCTGCGTGCCCGCTATGTGGTACTGGCGGAAGGGGCAATAACCTGCTGGCCGAGCGTTATGGATTCCTGCCTCGTCCCTCGACAACCGCAATGGCATTAGGCATTAAAGAGACTTTGGCGCTGAACAAAGGGATTTTCCGTGATTTAACCCAGCACACCGATGTGGTCCTGAAAAAGTCGTATGAAGTGTTGCATGGCGGCCTGGATAACGTTAATTCGATTCAGAGCTGATCTAACGCATAAGGTTGTCCGGCCTACTCAATGCAGGCCGATAAACCCATTATCATCAGGCAATATTCAGATATTTATGGGTCTGCATCGACAGACGCCAGTTCCGCGCAATACAAGTATCAATACACAAACGCGTGGCATCTTCTTTCTGGCTGATTGGCTGTAAGGCGATGATACGCGGTTTGTCGTCGCTCAACGTAGCCAGCAGTTCATCCAGCGCTTCAATATCGCGAACGCGACCAACCGGATGTTTGATTTCATTCGCACGCTCCAGCGCCTGCGACAGCACATCATAACCGCCGCGCATATTCACCTTCGGCGATACGGTCACCCAGGTATTCGGCGTACAGCGCACTTCGTGGGTACCGCTAGTTTCAATCTGGCAGCTAAAGCCGTTCTTTTCCAGCAGGTCTGTCAGCAGCATCAGGTCATGAATGCAGGGCTCGCCACCGGTTATCACCACGTGACGGGCGGTATAGCCCTGACGCACAATGACCGCCAGCAGATCCTCGCTGCTCGCCGCGCCCCATTTATCGCTCTCTTTGGTCTTAGCCAGGATGCTGTACAGGGAAACTTCCCGATCCTCAAGCTTATCCCAGGTGTGTTTGGTATCGCACCAGGCACAGCCAACCGGGCATCCCTGTAAACGAATAAAAATGGCGGGGACGCCGGTAAAGTAACCCTCACCTTGCAGGGTCTGGAACATCTCGTTAATCGGGTACTGCATAGTCATCTCTGTGAGGGGGATAAAGCATAAGTATCGCAGATTTCAGTCATCAGGTCATGTACGGGAGCCACCGCGCCTCTGTGGCTTCAGGTGCTGTCGCCAGCGGTGATGATTTAATATTTTGAAGGTATGTTATTTATCGCTCTGAGCAGGCCTTTTTCAGTCTCGATATAATTTCCGGTCTTCAGCTGAGCCAGTATCTTCATGATGCTGCTGCGTGACAGAAAGGTACGGCTTAAAATATAAGAAACAATGCTGACATTATTTCTCACCTCTTCTGTTTCATCCATCAGTTCATAGAGCTGATAGCATATAATCTCATAAGAAGATAATGCCGAGATCTTCGTGCAGTGATCGAACATTCTTGTGGCACTATAAATTAATAGCGCGGCTACGCCTTTCCACAGGTTACTCCTGTCGATAATCCGGTTAGCATCGGCAATAGAAAGAACGCTAATATCAGAAGTCTCATTCGTTCTGATATAGAAATAATCATGCTCCAGCAACTGCGTACTTAAGCCAAATATGTAGGGAGCTGATTCTGAATTTAAGGCAATACCGTCGGCATGGCGATAAAGCGTAATGTTACCGTGATGAAGTAAAAAACATTTATGTTCCCCTTCCACTCTAAAGTTAAGTGACTGCTTATTGGCGAGCGTCAACTTATTGGCTGAAGGTGTAAGGATACTTATCAGTTGATTGATATCAGCCAGAGGCTTTTTGTGTCTGATGCTGTAACTTATTGAGGTAGCTCTTCTTTTATTATTCACAAATAAATCCCTCCATAGGCTTATGAACATCCCCCTAACGCACTCCCCTCACATAAACGATAATTATGATAATTGTTTTAGATTTTTAAAAGTTGTTTATGGGTGTAAAATTACACCCATAAACAACTTGCATAAATATCCATAATACTATTATGGGTACTGAATTCATTCTTCTTAAAAATCATCCAATTTGATATTACAGCCATTTTAGTAAAAGGAAATAAGTAATAAAACCATAAATTACTTATCAGAATTATTTTGTTATATAAACAAGATTAAATATTACTTTGAAGATATTGATTTAAAAAGAAATAAGATTAAGATCTATCGGATAATTCTGAGTCAAATTTTAAGTGAGCGTCAATCAACATGAGGAGTATGTTATGGATACCGAACATCCGGATCGCAGTCTGATCCTTTCCGCTACCGCCGAACTGCTGGAAAGCCTGACTCCTCTGGCGACTTTTGCTATTTATCCTCCCAACACCCGGTTATATCTTTATAATAATGGCGTTGCGTACTGCTATCTGGTACGAAGCGGCGTGTGCAACGTCTATCATCAGACGAGTGAAATTCTGCTGGGCACGCTGTATGTGCCAGGGATCATGGGTCTCAGTGGAACACTTTACGCCGAGGCGGGGATGTTTATTCAAACCCACAGTACCTCTGAGATCGCCGTTACCCGTACCGATAAGGTCAACCAGTTCGTCACCGAACACAATCTCTGGAGGCTGCTGGCCTGCCATAGCCTTAGAGTCACCTCACGACTGTATACGATAAATACCAGGCTCATGGCCACCTGTGCCTATGAAATTGTCCGCGTTCAGTTACAGGAGTTGATGAGTGAACCAGCGGAATACAGACATGATGTTTCTGCCGCGCAGTATATCCAGCAGAAAACCAGCCTTTCACGTAGCAGCATTATGAAAATCCTCGCCCAGCTTAAAAAGGGAGGCTATATCAGCATTGAAAACGGCATCCTTTTGACAATCGAGCATCTTCCGTTAAAGTACTAACCTATTGTATCAACGAAGAAAAATAACGTACTCATCTTCGATGAAATGTTTACCCTTATAATATTTTCTGGTTTTGTTAACTGGCAGTCGCTATTTTCCCAAGACTTACCCCCCCCCTCTGGCATAACCCTTTTATCGCGGAAAACACACAGGGTGTAAAATTACACCCAAAAAAGTGTTGCCGGATATTTTGAAATGTACAAGAATAATCTCATACAAATTATAATGTTTGACAAACCCGTTTTAAATATAAAAGCAGGGAACTGTCATTCTTATTAATATTATCATTAGAGATCTGTGAGCCTGGAAACGGGACGATATTCTATTGATAAATTTCAAAAAGCTGCCGTTTGCCTGGCAATACATTAATACTAATAAATTGAATATACTCAAGGAATAGATCATGAAAAGCAAATTACTGCCACTGGGAGTGCTGATTTCGTCTCTGGCTGGAGTTTCAGCGATGGCAGCTGACGGAGAGGTGAATTTTAACGGCGAGATTATTGATGCTGCCTGTAAAGTCACCAATAGTCCGGCCAGTCCGCTGACGGTGACATTAGGTCAGGTCAGTAAGAGCGCCTTTACCAACGCAGGCTCTACTGCTGCACCGACCAAATTCACGTTGCAGCTCACGGATTGCCCGGTAAGCGCAACCAAGGCGGCCGTGAAGTTTGACGGCTCCCCGGTAGCAGGGAGTCCTGGCGTGCTGGCCCTGACCGCAGAAACTGGCGTGGCAGGCGGCGTGGGGATTCAATTATACGACGATGCCAATACCGCGATTCCGCTGTATAACGCATCCAAACAATACCCTCTGACGTCAGGTACCGGCGTGGTGAATAATCTGGATTTTATTGCGCGCTATATCGCCACATCGACAACAGTTACCGCAGGCAAGGCTAATTCAATGGCAAGTTTCACCATTGTTTATAATTAATAGCCCGTCATTCCTGCATAGCGAAATTGTTATTCGGGCCGATGGATTATTGTCGGTCCGTCCTTACTCTTTTAATGAATGATTAATGATGAAACTTATTCCTCTCACCTTGCTGACTGCAATAATAATAACCTCAGGTTTAGCCCAGGCTGGCCTGATTGTGGGTGGCACCCGCTTAATTTACGATGGGAGTAAGAAAGAGTCTTCAATTAATGTAAGCAACCCGGACCAGGCACCTTATCTGGTGCAAAGCTGGGTCGAGCCCGAAATTAATCGCGCAGAGAAAACGCCGTTTGTGATCACCCCGCCGTTATTTCGTCTGGACGGCGGGCAGGAAAATGTCCTGCGCGTCGTGCGGGCGGGCGGGAATCTCCCGCAGGATAGGGAATCGCTGTACTGGCTGAATATTAAGAGCATCCCCTCGATAGAAAAAGATCAGGGTAAGAACATGTTGCAGATCGCGGTCAAGACGCGCATCAAACTGATCTATCGCCCTGAAGGTTTAAAAGGATCGGCGGAAGCGTTAACCCATAAGCTGTCCTGGCAGCGCCGCGGCAACCGGCTGGAGGTGAGTAACCCGACTTCATTTTATATGAATTTCCAGAGCGTTATCGTTGCAGGTAAAGAGCTGGAAGATGCCCGGTATGTTGCGCCGCAAAGTAGCGCCAGTTTTGAATTACCCACCGGTGCGGGTAATAGCGTGAGCTGGAAAATTATTAATGATTACGGCGGAATCGGCGAGCTTCATCGGGCTTCATTCTGATAAATAACAGCACAGGAATCCGGCGTAAATTATTTACCCTTCAGGGAAGGACTATACAGATGGGGAGCCCAAAAAACCTGCGCAAATATCCACAAACCAATAATATCCGCAGGCTGATTTATCTTTTTTCGACACCCTTTTTACTATTAAATTTAACGACTTTTGCCTCACACGCCAGGGAATATTTTAATCCGCTGATGCTGGAAATTGACAACCCGCATCAGGAAAAGACCGATCTTAGCGTATTTGAAGAGGAAAACGGCCAGGCACCGGGCGTTTACCGAGTCGATATCTCTGTTAACAACCAGTTTCAGGAAACCCGGGAAGTGGAGTTCAGCATGCAGCCCGGCCCGGACGGGAAAGCGCTTCTGTCGCCATGCCTGAGCGTGAGCCAGCTTAACTCGATGGGAGTCAAAACCGACCTGTTCCCGGATCTGGGCGATGCCGCCGCGCCGTGTGCCAGGCTGGACGCGATCCCCCAGGCTCGCGCAGAGTTTCGCTTTAGCGCGCAGCAACTGCTGTTGAGCATTCCGCAGGCCGCCATTGTGATGAATCCACGCGATTACGTTCCTGAAACGCAGTGGGATGATGGGATCACCGCCCTGCTGCTTAATTACAGCGTGAACGGCGCCAGTACCCGGGCGCGGGATCGTAGCGGCACGGACAGTACGACCCAGTACGCCAACCTGCGTCCCGGCATGAATATCGGTCCCTGGCGGCTGCGTAATTACACAACTTTTCAGCGGGATAATAACGGTCGCGACAGCTGGGACACCGTCTATACCTATTTGTCCCGTGATATTCGCGTCCTGAAGAGCCAGCTGGTGCTGGGAGACAGTGCCTCCCCGTCCGATATTTTCGACAGCGTTCCTTTTCGCGGCGCGCAGCTGGCGTCCGACGAGGAGATGATCCCCGACAGCATGAAGGGCTATGCACCGGCGATCAAAGGCATCGCGCGAACCAATGCGCAGGTGATTATCCGGCAGAACGGGTATGTTATTTATCAGAGCTATGTGGCACCGGGCGCATTTGAAATCAACGACATGTACGCCACCGGCGGCAGCGGTGATCTCTATGTGACGATTAAAGAAGATAACGGCAGCGAGCAGAATCTCGTCGTACCGTTTGCCTCACTGCCGGTGCTCCAGCGTGAACAGCGGCTGAAATATTCATTGACCAGCGGCCAGTATCGTTCGTATGACCGCAGCGTGGAAAAGACGCCGTTTAGCCAGGCGACGCTGATCTACGGCCTGCCCCGGGGTTTTACCCTCTATGGCGGCGGCCAGTTCTCGGATCACTATCAGTCGCTGGCGCTGGGCGTCGGTAAAAATCTGGGGGAAATTGGCGCGCTTTCGCTGGATGTCACCCAGGGCTGGTCGAAGATACAGAACCAGCCGAAGGAGAAAGGCCAGTCATGGCGGATCCGCTACAGCAAAAATATTGTCGAAACCGGGACTAACTTCGCCATTGCCGGTTATCGCTACTCGACCGATGGCTATTACACGCTGGCAGAAGTCATGGATACCTGGCGAGGCGGGAACACCCCGACGTTTTTCGAGCGCAGGCGTAACCGTACTGAACTGTCGCTGAGCCAGAATTTGTGGGAAAGAGCGGGATCGCTGTCGCTGAGCCTGATAAACGAAGACTACTGGAACAGCGGCCGGACCCTGCGGTCGATGAGCGCCGGTTACAACAATAGCTGGAACGGCATCAGTTACGGGTTTAATTACAGCTATAACATTAACTCGACGTCGCGCAGCGGGGGCTCCGGCAAAGAAAAGGTCTATGAGCGCGACCAGGTGTTCTCACTGAATATCAGCATTCCACTGAATCGCTGGTTGAGTAATACCCACGCGTCGTGGAACGTCAGTAGCAGCCAGAAAGGGAGCACCAATCACACCGTGGGTCTCAATGGTACGACGCTTGAGGGCAATAACCTGAGCTGGAGCATCCAGCAGAGTTACGGCAGCCAGGGAACGGGCAGCGGCGGCAATCTGAACGCCGACTATCGCGGAACCTATGCTGAAGTCACTGCGGGATATGCTTACGACAAAAACAGCCAGCGGCTGAACTACGGGCTACAGGGCGGGATAGTCGCGCACGCCAGCGGCGTCACCTTCGGCCAACCGCTGGGTGAAACCATGGCGCTGGTTCAGGCACCGGGAGCCTCCGGGGTTGGCGTGAGCAATCAGAGCGGGGTGAAAACCGACTGGCGCGGCTATGCCATCGTGCCTTATACCTCGCCCTACCGTAAAAACCAGGTGCAGCTGAATACGCTGACGCTGCCCGATAACGTAGAGCTGATGCAGACCACCCGCAACGTGGTGCCGACGCGGGGAGCCGTGGTGCAGGCCAGCTTTAACGCCAGCGTGGGCCAGCGCGTGATGATGACGCTATTGCTGCAAGGTGGAATGCCAGTGCCATTTGGCGCGACGGTCAGCGATACCGCGCAGAAAAGCGCCCAGGCGTTTATCGTTGGCGATGGCGGACAGGTGTATCTGACCGGTCTGGCCGACAGCGGTGAACTAAGAGTGAAATGGGGGAACGGCGCAGAGCAGCAGTGTCAGGTGCACTATTCCCTGGCTAAAGCGCCGCCGGAAAATAGCGATATTCAGATCATTAGCGAGCGATGTCATTAAGTAAATAACTAGCCGTTCAATAAAAATTTTTCTCTACCTGCTGCATATTGAGGTATACCAATGAACAAAATGCAATTTCAGAAAATTATCTGGAGCGCTGCTTTTCTGATATGCAGCTCATTTCCTGCGCTTGCCGCCTGCAATATCGAAAAACGAAAGGGGGTTATAGCCTGGGATAATATAGATATTGGTACAATCTATGCGCAACGTGATATTCCTGTGGGTCAGAAGATCGGTACGATAAAATTATTTCCGTCCTTTACTGGCTCATGGTTCGGTTGTCAGGGGGGAGAATTAATTTCAGTATCCATGTTTCGCGATGCAATTAGCGGTTTTCCCCATATCTATAATACGGGCATCCCCGGCGTCGGGATAAAGGTCTATTATACGGCGTACACGCAAAGTACATTTGATAACCCACCCAGGACAGGAACAATGGGACAGGGTGCGGTCGGTGTCGATAACTCCGGGATGGATAAGGGTGTAACGGTGGAGCTATATAAGACGGGACCGATAACATCCAAAAATATAGATAGCGGACTGTATTTTCAAAAAACCTACGATGACCTTGAGGTTATCAGGGGAATTATCGTCGCAGGTCAGGTTATTCAGTTAGCCTGTTCGCTAAACAGTTCAACGATTACCGTACCGTTGCCTGATGCATTAGGCAGTGCGTTTACAGGAAGAGGTACAACTAAAGGCGATACTGCCTTTACCATCAATCTTAACTGTGATGCGGGCACCCGGATTAACGCATCGTTAAGTGGGACGCAAAGTGCAGAGACCGCCAATGACAGTATCCTGGCGTTATCAGGGGCCGGAACGTCAGGGGTTGCGAGCGGAATCGGGATCCAATTGCTGTATGACAATACGCCCCTGAAGCTGAATAACAACATCGTGCTGAAAACCTCAGCAGGCGGTCAGGAATTCCCTCCGGGAGCCTTTACCGCACGCTATTTTCAGACGAAAGACAACGTGACCGCGGGCAGCGCTAACGCCACTGCGACGCTCAATATTACTTATCAGTAGGCGGCTCCGCCATCAGAGTTATACAAGGAGAGGAATAAAATGAATATTCATAAAAGATTCATTCATCTGGCGCTGGCGGGGCTATATCTGGGAGCGGCAATAAATATTGCCGAAGCAGAACCGGTCAATATTAATATTACCGGCAAAGTCGTCGCCTCACCTTGTACCGTTGACACCACCCAATCACAGCTCAATGTTAATTTGGGTGATAATATTCAGGCCACCGCCCTGGCACAGCCTGGTAACGTCACAACATTCAAAATCTTTTATTTAATCTTAAAAGATTGTCCTTTTGGCACAACATCGGTAACGGCTGCCTTTTCCGGAACGCCAGCAGCAAACAGCCCCGGGGATTATGCCAATACCGGGACGGCAACCAATGTTAACGTACAGCTTAAAGAGAGTCTGGGTTCCGGTAACGGTAAGTTTTTAGGTCCGGGAACCACATTAAAGCGTAATGTTGCAACCGACCGCACTGTCTCCTTCCCGATAGGCGCACGCGCCATTGCTGCAGCGGCAGACGTCATGCCCGGCACGATAGTGAGCGTTTCACAAGTCACCTTCACCTATCAGTAAACCTGACTTCTCTGCTTAACGGGTGTTTATCATGCAGCAACAAATGAAATATGTTCTCCCGGCGCTTTGTCTGGCGTGCCCTGCATATGCTGCGGAGATCAATATCGGTGGTCATGTTGTGGCTTCTCCCTGCGTGGTCGATATCGCCTCGCAAAACCAGAGCGTTAATTTCGGCCAACTCCGCTTAAATGAAATGCGCGCCGACGGAAATGCGTCCGCGTGGAAATCCTTCGAGGTGAGGCTTTTCAAATGCCCGGCAGGAACGACATCGGTGGACGTGACGTTCAACGGACAGCCGGCATCAGAAGATCCCACGTTGTATGCCAATACGGGGACCGCCGCCAACGCCGCCGTGCAAATGGCCCAGGACACGAAAAAGGCGCAGGTGCAGGGAAACGGCAGCAGCATGAACGTCCCCGTTGACGCTCAGCGCAAGGCGACCTTTTTACTGGCTGGACGGGTGATTGTCTCTGACACTACCCTCCCCGGTACGTTTAATTCCCTGGTACAAATGAATTTTACTTACCGATAAACAAAACCACCTTGCTTAGAGCCAGGCTCTGAATGGGTTGCTGAGAATAGTCACCTGAAATAGCGGTGAGGGTATGCGTTATGTTACAGATACAGAAGAATCATATATTCGTCCTGGTACTTGGGTTAACCGGTGCGTTTACTGCCTCTGTTGAAGCGGCCAGCTGTAATAATTCCGGTGGGTATTACACGTTCTCAGGAACGTTAAATTATCAACGTGACGACGCCACCATGAATGTCTTCAGTGATAAATTTGGATCTATTGGCAGCGAAGTATGGGGGTTGGGTTGCTTTGGGGATCCTGACGCCGACAGGGATGTGTACTTGCGTTTACAGGTTAATTCAGCCCCTGTTGCAGGTTATACCGATGTCTATCCCACGAATGTTGACGGAATTGGCGTTCGTTATAATTTTGCCCTGAATACAGGCTCATTGTCTTTTTGCCCGGTGCAGTTTGACGATCATATTTCAAACTCAACCCGGACTTACACCTGCCATATACTTAACAAGGACACGCAGGGTTTATCCATGGGAGCATCACTGCAATTTGTGAAAACAAAGCCCAATATCGCCTCAGGAGCAATAACGACAATACCGTCTGTAACCTCAAGCTATTCGTTAAATAATCAAAGCGGGCAGTGGGATTTAAATCCCATCTGGTCAGGTGCGGGGTCAGTGGTGGTAACGGTCCAGGCCTGTGCAATAAATAACTCGAGTATCGCTGTCCCCCTGGATCCGGTATTAGCGGATAGTTTTACCGGAGCAGGAACCACCAAAGGCGATCGGACCTTCACGATAGACCTGAACTGTGATGCGGGCGCCCGCATTAACGCATCGTTAAGTGGGACGCAAAGTGCAGAGACCGCCAATGACAGTATCCTGGCGTTATCGGGAGCAGGAATGTCAGGAGTTGCGAGCGGAATCGGGATCCAACTGCTGTATGGCAATACGCCCCTGAAACTGAATAACAACATCGTGCTGAAAACCTCAACAGGCGGTCAGGAATTTCCTCCGGGAGCCTTTACCGCACGCTATTTTCAGACGAAAAACAACGTGACCGCAGGCAGCGCTAACGCCACTGCGACGCTCAATATTACTTATCAGTAGGCAACTTCGCCATCAGAGTTATACAAGGAGAGAATTAAAATGAATATTCATAAGAAGTACATTCATCTGGCGCTGGTAGGACTGTATCTGGGGACGACAATCAGTATTGTCGGGGCCGAACCCACCAATATTAATATTACCGGGAAAGTTATTGCGTCCCCGTGTGTCGTAGCCAGTGGCAGCAATATCAATGTTAATTTAGGAGACATCCCGGCTGCAGATATTGCAGTGGCAGGCACAACCTCTGCCCCGGTTAATTTTACCATTAACCTTGCCAGTTGCCCGGTGGGAACCACCAGCGTGGTCGTGACGTTTACCGGAACGGAAGATCCCGACTTTCCGGTACGCTATAAAAATAGCGGAACGGCGAACGTTGCAATAGAACTGATCCAGGTCAGCACCGGTTACCTGAAAGGAAATAATACAAATATTACTCAATCGGTACTCGCCGATCGTACCGTTACATACAATTTACGTGCCCAGGCCTATTCCAAAGGCAATGTGATGCCGGGGACGATCTCTGGTATCGTTCAGGCCAACTTTACTTATAATTAAGTTACTATTTTGTAATTCACAATGACTTATCAGTAAACCGAACTATTTCTGTGTAAAGGATATTTATCATGGTGCAACAAATGAATTATTCTATTCTGGCACTTTGTCCCCTGTGTCCAGCGACCTTTTTACTGGCTGGTATCTGCCCCCTTCCCAATACGTTTAATTCTTTGGTACAAATGAATTTTAATTAATAAAAAATACCCTTATTATTAATAAATGCCTCTGCTGGCTTCTGGTATATTAAATATGAAAATACTTATACAGGACCCTTACGAATTTTATTGCGATGGATTGAAACATTTTTTTATAGAGATATTCTTTGGAAGAACCGCCAATAACATTATTTTTTTAACATCTTACTCCCAACAAAACTTTGATAAGGCAGATATCGTCGTTATTTCTCTGGCTCCGGGAGAGCATCTCATGTGTTTTCCTGAACTGCAGAACAGGACAACAGGCATTATTATTGGCTTAACCGATGAGGTGGTTGCCTCCCCCTCCGATCTACCCTTTTGCATTGCCAGGATCATTTTTATTCACCGACAGGACTCACTGTTGACAGTCAAAGAGAAAGTATTAACCGCCTGGCGGGAGTCAAGAAAAAAGCAAATACAGCCAGGGAAAACATTATGTTTTCATTGTCCACATAAAGTCCTGACCAGACAGCAAAGGCGCATTATGTCCTTTATCTGTCAGGGCATAACGACATCTGAGATTGCCCGCAACATGTCAATCTCAGAGAAAACGCTCTATGTGCATAAATACATCATCCGCAAAAAGTTTAACCTGCGAACGAATCATGCGCTATTTTGCTTCCTTCAGAAACTTGCCGGTAAAAACAGCCAGCAGATTTATCTGCGTCAAATTCCGCTGAACGTATAAAAAAACCCGCCGCAGCGGGTTTTTACGTTAAGAGTTAAAGAACAGGATTACGCCTGACCTTTGATCTCTTTACGACCGTTGTACGGCGCTTGTTCACCCAGAGCTTCTTCGATACGAATCAGCTGGTTGTACTTAGCAACGCGGTCAGAACGGCTCATAGAACCGGTTTTGATCTGGCCTGCAGCGGTACCAACAGCCAGGTCAGCGATGGTAGCGTCTTCAGTTTCGCCAGAACGGTGAGAGATGACAGCGGTGTAGCCAGCGTCTTTCGCCATTTTGATCGCAGCCAGAGTTTCGGTCAGAGAACCGATCTGGTTGAATTTGATCAGGATGGAGTTAACGATGCCTTTTTCGATGCCTTCTTTCAGGATCTTGGTGTTGGTTACGAACAGATCGTCACCAACCAGCTGGATTTTGTCGCCCAGAACTTTAGTCTGGTATGCGAAACCGTCCCAGTCAGACTCGTCCAGACCATCTTCGATGGACACGATCGGGTACTGTTTGGTCAGTTCTTCCAGGAAGTGGGTGAATTCTTCGGAGGTGAATGCTTTGTTGCCTTCGCCAGCCAGAACGTATTTACCGTCTTTGTAGAATTCAGAAGCTGCACAGTCCATCGCCAGGGTGATGTCTTTGCCCAGCTCGTAGCCAGCTGCTTTAACCGCTTCAGCGATTACAGCCAGAGCTTCAGCGTTGGAACCCAGGTTCGGCGCGTAGCCGCCTTCGTCACCCACTGCAGTGTTCATACCTTTAGCTTTCAGAACTTTAGCCAGGTTATGGAACACTTCAGAACCCATACGTACGGCTTCTTTCAGGGTTTTAGCGCCAACCGGCTGAATCATGAACTCCTGGATGTCAACGTTGTTGTCAGCGTGCTCACCACCGTTGATGATGTTCATCATCGGAACCGGCATGGAGTATTTGCCCGGAGTACCGTTCAGTTCAGCGATGTGTGCATACAGCGGCAGGCCTTTAGCAGCAGCTGCTGCTTTGGCGTTCGCCAGGGACACAGCCAGGATGGCGTTTGCACCGAAGTTGGATTTGTTTTCAGTACCGTCCAGATCGATCATGATCTTGTCGATGCCAGCCTGATCTTTAGCATCTTTACCCAGCAGAGCCTGAGCAATTGGGCCGTTAACAGCTGCAACAGCTTTCAGTACGCCTTTACCCATGAAACGGGATTTGTCGCCGTCGCGCAGTTCCAGTGCTTCGCGGGAACCAGTAGAAGCACCTGACGGAGCTGCTGCCATACCAACGAAACCACCTTCCAGGTGTACTTCGGCTTCAACAGTCGGGTTACCACGGGAGTCGATGATTTCACGACCGATGATTTTAACGATTTTGGACATTAGATTTTCCTCAGTACAAGTTAAACTAAAACTCCAGACAAACAATGCACCCGGATGGGTGCATTGCCGTTCTAACTTTTTTACTTCTTACTTCGCCTGACGCTTCTGATGTTCACTGGCGGCTTTCACAAAGCCGGCAAACAGCGGGTGCCCATCACGTGGCGTGGAAGTAAATTCCGGGTGGAACTGACAGGCCACGAACCACGGATGATTCGGTACCTCAATGATCTCGACCAACTGATCATCACCGGAACGGCCTGCAATACGCAGACCCGCAGCTTCAATCTGTTTCAACAGCATATTGTTGACTTCGTAACGGTGGCGATGGCGTTCAACAATTGTCGGCGCGCCGTACAGCTGACGAACCAGGCTATCGTCGCTCAACTGACACTGCTGGGCGCCAAGGCGCATTGTGCCGCCCAGATCGCTCTTCTCGGTACGGACTTCAACGTTGCCGTCTTCATCGCGCCATTCGGTAATCAGGGCCACCACCGGGTACTTACAGTCTGGCACAAATTCCGTGGAGTTGGCGTTATCCATACCCACTACGTTACGTGCAAACTCAATCAACGCAACCTGCATACCCAGGCAAATACCCAGATAAGGAACATTGTTTTCACGCGCAAAGCGCGCTGTCGCGATCTTACCTTCAACACCACGGTAGCCGAAGCCGCCAGGGATCAGGATTGCATCAAGACCTTTCAGGATCTCAACGCCGCGCGTTTCGACATCTTGCGAATCGATCAGCTTAATGTTGACGGTGACACGATTCTTCAGACCACCGTGCTTCAATGCTTCGATAACTGACTTATAGGCATCCGGCAGTTCAATATACTTGCCAACCATACCGATAGTCACTTCGCCTGCCGGATTCGCTTCTTCGTAGATAACCTGTTCCCATTCAGACAGATTAGCTTCCGGACAGTTCAAGCTGAATCGTTTACAAATATAATCGTCAAGGCCCTGGGATTTCAACAGGCCTGGAATTTTATAGATGGAATCGACATCTTTCATTGAAATAACGGCTTTTTCTGGCACGTTACAGAACAATGCAATTTTTGCACGTTCGTTGGCCGGAACCGCGCGATCGGAACGACAGATCAGAATGTCAGGCTGAATACCGATAGACAGCAACTCTTTTACCGAGTGCTGAGTCGGTTTAGTTTTGACTTCACCGGCAGCGGCCAGGTAAGGAACCAGAGTCAGGTGCATGAACAGCGCGTGTTCACGACCGATATCTACCGCTAATTGGCGAATCGCTTCCAGGAATGGCAGGGATTCGATATCACCGACCGTACCGCCGATTTCAACCAGAACGACGTCATGACCTTCGCCACCGGCAAGGACACGCTCTTTAATCGCGTTGGTGATGTGCGGGATAACCTGTACGGTTGCCCCCAGATAGTCGCCACGGCGCTCTTTGCGCAGGACATCGGAGTAAATTCGACCGGTAGTGAAGTTATTGCGGCGAGTCATTTTGGTACGAATGAAACGCTCATAGTGACCCAGGTCCAGGTCGGTTTCAGCGCCGTCTTCAGTAACGAACACTTCCCCGTGTTGGATTGGACTCATAGTACCTGGATCGACGTTGATATACGGATCCAGTTTCATCATGGTCACGTTGAGGCCACGAGCCTCAAGAATGGCTGCCAGGGAGGCTGCGGCAATGCCTTTACCCAGAGAGGATACGACCCCGCCGGTCACAAAAATATAGTTCGTTGTCATGCTGGACCTGAGAAGTTAGGGTGAAACGATGGAATTACCAAGACGGGAAAGTAGTATACCCGAACATGACGAGCGCCACAAACTTTCATTATTCCTCCTCTTCACCAGGCTCACATAAACATCGGGATGTGAGAAAATAGCCCCTTTGGGGTAAATGTTTTTGACGTAAATCAAGCGCTTGTTATTTAAAAAATCACACAAATCGCCCTTGACCGACGAAATCCCTTAGAGATCAATTTCCTGCCGTTTTACCTGTTGCCAGACTTCTTCCATAGTTTCCAGATCAACACCAGTCATTTCCAGACCCCGGGCCGCTACAATTCGCTCAACCTCACGAAAACGGCGCTCAAATTTCTCGTTCGCTTTTTGCAATGCGGTCTCTGCTTTAGTGCCTAAATGCCGAGCCATATTGACCGTCGCAAACAGCAGGTCGCCCATTTCCTCCTCCAGTTTAGCCTGGTCGACAACAGCCTGCTTCGCCTCAAACATGACTTCATCGATCTCTTCGTAAACCTTGTCGACAACCGGTCCTAATGTTTTCCAGTCGAAGCCAACATTAGAGCAGCGTTTCTGGATTTTTTGGGCGCGCATTAACGCCGGTAAGCTACGGGGAATATCGTCGAGTGCGGAATGCTGCGCCTTCTGGGCGCGTTCTTCGCTTTTGATTTGCTCCCAGCGGGTCAACACCTCAGTGCTGTTACTGGCAGAAACATCAGCAAAAACATGTGGGTGGCGACGCTCAAGCTTATCGCTGATAGCGGCGCAAATATCATTGAAATCGAAACGTCCTTCTTCCTGCGCCATCTGGGCGTAAAACACCACCTGGAACAGCAAGTCACCCAGCTCTCCACGCAGGTCGTCGAAGTCTTCCCGCGCAATTGCATCCAGCACTTCATAGGTTTCTTCGAGGGTGTAAGGGGCAATAGTGGCGAATGTCTGCTCTTTGTCCCAGGGACAACCGTTTTCCGGGTCGCGCAGGCGCTGCATAATACCGAGCAGTCGGTCGATTTGGTTCATTGGAATATCCTGAAATTTCAATACGCGAGGCCAGATAAGACGACAGCCGATATCCGGCAACATGGCAATGCCTGATGGCAACGCGAACGCGCCTCACCAGGCATGCAAACTTATCTGGCCTATAAAATAATTAATTACCGTGCAGACGACGTGCGTCGATCACATCCGGCACCTGGTTCAGCTTGCCAAGCACGCGCCCGAGCACCTGCAGGTTATAGATTTCGATGGTCATATCGATGGTAGCCAGTTGCTGTTTGGTATCACTCCGGCTGGCAACCCCCAGCACGTTCACCTTCTCGTTGGCAAGAATCGTGGTGATATCACGTAATAAGCCGCTGCGATCGTTAGCCTGGACGCGAACCACCAGCGAATATCCTGCCGAGTAGCTTTCGCCCCAAACCGCATCAACAATACGTTCCGGCGCATGGGAGCGCAGCTCGGTCAACTGTTCGCAATCCGCCCGGTGCACGGAAATACCGCGGCCCTGAGTGATAAACCCGACAATTTCATCGCCTGGAATCGGCTGGCAGCAGCGCGCGATGTGGTGCATCAGGTTACCCACCCCTTCCACCACCACGCGACCGTCGTCTTTACGGCGACTCTGCGGCGCCTGCGTTTTCTGCTGAAGCTGTTTCAGCGCGGCGGCATCCTGTTCGGCTGCGCTTGGCTTATTAAACTGCGCCTGCAGGAAGTTCACCATCTGGTTGAGGCGAATGTCCCCCCCACCAATCGCCGCCAGCAGCTCATCCAGCTCATTGAAGCTGTAGCGCGGCAGCAGGTGCTTTTCCGCTTCTTTCAGGCTAATGCCTAAATGCGCCAGCTCATCGTCGAGGATCTGGCGGCCAGCAAGGATGTTTTTGTCGCGGTCCTGTTTACGGAACCAGGCGTGGATCTTCGAACGCCCCCGACTGGTGGTTACATAGCCGAGGTTAGGGTTCAACCAGTCGCGGCTTGGGTTGGGCTGTTTCTGGGTGATAATTTCAATTTGATCGCCCATCTGCAGCTGGTAGGTAAACGGTACGATGCGCCCGCCAATTTTCGCGCCAATGCAACGGTGCCCCACATCACTGTGAATATGATAAGCAAAATCGAGCGGTGTGGAGCCCGCAGGTAAGTCCACAACGTCGCCTTTTGGCGTAAAGACGTACACTCGGTCATCAAAGACCTGGCTACGGACTTCATCCAGCATTTCGCCAGAGTCCGCCATCTCTTCCTGCCAGGCGATCAGCTTACGCAGCCATGCAATACGATCTTCATGACCAGAACGCGCCACGCCGGAAGCAGTGCCCTCTTTGTACTTCCAGTGTGCCGCAACGCCCAGTTCGGCATCTTCGTGCATCTGTTTCGTACGGATCTGAATTTCAATGGTTTTGCCGCCCGGTCCCAGCACAACCGTATGAATTGACTGATAGCCGTTGGGTTTCGGGTTAGCAACATAGTCATCGAATTCATCCGGCAGATGGCGATAGTGAGTATGCACTATCCCGAGCGCGGCATAGCAGTCCTGTAAACGCTCCGCCACGATACGCACCGCGCGCACGTCGAAAAGTTCATCGAAGGCCAGCTGCTTTTTCTGCATTTTGCGCCAGATGCTGTAGATGTGCTTCGGACGTCCGTACACTTCGGCTTTGACGCCTTCCGTTTTCATCTCTGAGCGCAAATGACCGACGAACTCATCAATGTAATGCTCGCGATCGATGCGACGTTCGTGCAGCAGCTTGGCAATACGTTTGTATTCAGCCGGGTGCAGGTAACGGAAGCAGTAATCTTCCAGTTCCCATTTTAATTGCCCGATACCCAAACGGTTGGCCAGCGGCGCATAGATATTGGTGCACTCTTTTGCCGCCAGAACGCGTTCATCTTCTGGAGCGTCCTTCACTTCACGCAGATGTGCAATCCGCTCCGCCAGCTTGATGACCACACAGCGGAAATCATCCACCATAGCCAGCAGCATGCGGCGAACGTTATCGACCTGTTCGGAAGAGACTGAATCGGTATGAGTGGCCTTAAGCTGGCGTATTGCCGCCATATCCCGCACGCCGTGGATAAGATGAACAATGGATTTGCCCACGCTCTCGCGCAGGATGTCTTCACTGACCACGTTGGCATCTGCCAGAGGGAACAGCATTGCTGCGCGCAGCGTGTCGATATCCATGCTCAACATGGAGAGTATTTCTACCATCTCCACGCCACGCCACAGCAGCAGATCCGCATCCGGATGCCCCTGTGTCTGCTGCTGGCAGTACGCCCAGGTTTCGGCTAAGCGTTCACACGACTGCTGGCTGGAGATCCCCAGACTCGCGATCCATTTCTTTGGATCAAACTCACCAGCTTTATTTATATGTGCACTTCTTACCGCAACCATTGTCCTCTCCTTAAGGGGCCTGGCCTGTCGAAGTCGACAAGCCATACCCATTGTCTTTCACGCTGCATTACCACCCGAAATCCAATGGGTACAAAATTTATTACATACGCTCAAACAGGACCATTGATTCCAGGTGTCCAGTGTGCGGGAACATATCAAGCATCGCCAGTCGCCGTATGGCATATCCCGCGTTGAGCAAAGCGTCGCTGTCACGAGCCAGCGTTGCCGGGTTACAGGATACATAAACAACGCGTATAGGTTCTAATTTTATAATATGTTGCATCACACCTGCAGCCCCCGCACGCGCAGGATCGAGCAATACTTTGTCGAATCCGTTTTTCGCCCACGGCTGCCGGGTAACATCTTCCTCAAGGTTTTCATGAAAGAATGTCACATTGTGTAATCCGTTATTCAGCGCGTTTTCCCGGCCTTTTTCCACCAGCGCCGGTACCCCTTCCACCCCCACCACGTTTGCAGCCCGGGTTGCCAACGGCAGGGTAAAATTACCCATTCCACAGAACAGATCGAGTACGCGATCTTCAGGTTGCACATCAAGCCATTCGAGCGCACGGGCCACCATTTGTTGGTTTACCCCTTCATTGACCTGAATAAAATCACGCGGGCTGAAGGTTAACCGTAGTCCATTTGAGTCATACCAGGGCGACTCTTCTGATATTGATTCCAGTATCTCGCTTTGCGGGGCCAGAAACAAAGACAGCCCCTGAGAATGCGAAAAGCATTCCAGTTTTTCTTTATCCTGAGCACTTAATGGCGCCGTGTGGCGCAAAATCATCAGGGTTCCGCTCCCCGCCTGCACCAACTCGACATGACCAAGATGGCGTAACCCTTGCAGACTTTCCAGACACGCCCGGATGTGGGGCAAGAGCGCTTCAAGCTGGGGCACCAAAATAGGGCATTGTTTAACATCGATAATGTCGCTGGATGCGGATTTGCGAAACCCCATCTGCAATTTTTGTTCTTTTGGCCGATAGTTCAGGCTCAACCTGGCGCGACGACGATAGCCCCACGGGGTATCAGCTATAACATCCGACACTTCACATTTCATTAAACGCGACAACGCCGCGCTTTTGCTACGCTGCTGCAACGAGATGCTGGCATGCTGCTGCTGGCAGCCGCCGCACACGCCAAAATGCGGGCAACGTGGCACTTCACGCTGCGGACTGTCGTTTAAACGTCGTTTTACTTGCGCGCGGGCGAACTGTTTTTTATCTTCGGTAATCACCACCTCGGCGCTTTCCTGAGGTAGCAATTCCGGTATAAACAACGCCTTTCCGTTATGGCGAGCAACGCCCTGGCCGAAAGGATCAAGGTCATTGACGGTAACGGTTATGATCTGACGCGTCGTCACGCGTCGTTTTGCAGAGTAGAATTGCGCCATCGACGAGATATATCTCTATTTAACAGTGTGACCTTAATTGTCCCATAACGGAACTCCATGACCAACTACAGCCTGCGCGCACGCATGATGATTCTGATCCTGGCCCCGACCGTCCTGATTGGTTTGCTGCTCAGTATCTTTTTTGTTGTGCATCGCTATAACGACTTGCAGCGTCAACTGGAAGATGCTGGCGCCAGCATCATTGAGCCACTCGCGGTCTCCAGCGAATATGGCATGAATCTGCAAAACAGAGAATCCATCGGCCAACTTATCAGCGTGCTGCATCGTCGCCATTCCGATATCGTGCGGGCAATTTCTGTCTATGACGAGAATAACCGGCTGTTTGTCACATCCAATTTTCATCTCGATCCGTCTGAAATGCAGCTGGCAACCGGTTCACCATTTCCCCGAAAGCTGAGCGTCACCCGGCTCGGGGATATCATGATCCTGCGAACGCCAATTATATCGGAAAGCTATTCGCCGGATGAATCTGCCGTCAGCGACGCCAAAAATACGGAAAATATGCTGGGGTATGTGGCGCTTGAACTGGACCTTAAGTCAGTAAGATTGCAGCAGTATAAAGAGATCTTTATCTCCAGCGTAATGATGCTGTTTTGTATCGGTATTGCGTTAATTTTTGGCTGGCGTCTGATGCGCGACGTGACTGGCCCGATTCGCAATATGGTGAATACCGTTGACCGAATACGTAGAGGCCAGCTCGACAGCCGCGTCGAAGGTTTCATGTTGGGCGAGCTGGATATGCTCAAAAATGGCATCAACTCGATGGCGATGTCACTTGCGGCCTACCATGAAGAGATGCAGCACAACATCGACCAGGCCACCTCTGACCTGCGCGAAACGTTGGAGCAGATGGAAATCCAGAACGTCGAACTGGATCTGGCGAAGAAACGCGCCCAGGAAGCGGCGCGTATTAAGTCTGAGTTTCTGGCTAACATGTCGCATGAGCTGCGTACGCCGCTGAATGGCGTGATTGGCTTCACCCGCCTGACGCTAAAAACCGAGCTCAACACGACGCAGCGCGATCACCTGAATACGATTGAACGCTCGGCCAACAATCTGTTGGCCATCATCAATGATGTGCTCGACTTCTCCAAACTTGAGGCGGGCAAACTGATTCTGGAAAGCATCCCATTCCCGCTGCGTAGCACGCTGGATGACGTCGTCACGCTGTTAGCGCACTCATCCCATGATAAAGGGCTTGAGCTGACGCTAAATATTAAGAATGACGTGCCGGACAACGTCATCGGGGACCCGCTGCGCTTACAGCAGGTAATCACTAATCTGGTTGGCAATGCCATCAAATTTACCGAAGGCGGCAATATCGACATTCTGGTCGAGAAACGCGCCCTCAGTAACACGAAAGTGCAAATTGAAGTGCAAATCCGCGATACCGGAATTGGCATCCCTGAGCGCGATCAATCACGCCTGTTCCAGGCCTTCCGCCAGGCCGATGCCAGTATTTCCCGCCGCCACGGCGGGACCGGACTGGGTCTGGTCATTACGCAAAAGCTGGTCAATGAAATGGGCGGGGATATCTCCTTCCACAGCCAGCCGAACCGGGGCTCCACGTTCTGGTTCCATATCAGCCTCGATCTCAACCCTAACGTTCTCGTGGATCGCTCAACCACGCACTGTCTGGCCGGAAAGCGGCTGGCCTACGTTGAACCTAACGCCACAGCGGCGCAATGCACGTTAGATATCTTGAGTGAAACGCCGCTGGAGGTGATTTACAGCCCTTCATTCTCCGGGCTGCCGAAGGATCACTACGATATTCTGCTGCTTGGCATACCGGTCACTTTACGCGAACCGCTCACCATGCAGCATGAGCGGCTGGCAAGCGCAGCGGCGATGACCGACTTTTTGTTACTGGCTCTGCCTTGCCATGCGCAGATTAACGCCGAGAAATTAAAGCAGGGCGGCGCGGCGGCGTGCCTGTTGAAACCTCTTACCTCAACCCGCTTACTGCCAGCGTTGACAGAGTATTGTCAACTGAACCACAGCGCGGCTCCGCTACTGTTAGACGAGAGCAAAATTGCGATGACCGTCATGGCGGTGGACGACAACCCGGCGAACCTCAAGCTGATTGGCGCACTGCTGGAAGATAAAGTGCAGCACGTCGTGCTCTGCGACAGCGGACATCAGGCAGTGGATCGCGCCAAACAGATGCAGTTTGATCTCATCCTGATGGATATTCAGATGCCAGACATGGACGGTATTCGCGCCTGCGAACTGATCCACCAGCTTCCTCATCAACAACAGACGCCGGTCATTGCGGTCACCGCGCATGCCATGGCCGGGCAAAAAGAGAAGCTGCTCAGCGCCGGGATGAACGATTACCTGGCGAAGCCTATCGAAGAAGATAAGCTGCATAATCTGCTGTTACGCTACAAACCCGGCGCGAGCTCATCGCTGAGGGCGCTCGCTGTTGAACCGGTCGTCAATCCGAATACCACACTCGACTGGCAACTGGCGTTAAGGCAAGCCGCCGGTAAAAACGATCTGGCGCGGGATATGCTGCAAATGCTGCTCGATTTTCTACCCGAAGTGCGTAACAAAATTGAAGAACAGCTGGTAGGTGAAAACCCTGAAGGACTGGTGGATATGATCCATAAACTGCATGGCAGTTGCGGTTATAGCGGCGTTCCCCGCATGAAAAACCTGTGTCAGCTGATTGAGCAGCAATTACGTAGCGGGAGCAAAGAAGAAGAGCTGGAGCCTGAGTTTTTAGAGCTTCTGGATGAAATGGATAACGTTGCGCGCGAAGCGAAGAAGTTGTTAGGGTAAAGATCTGATTGCCGGATGACGACGCTCACGCGTCTTATCCGGCTTTCATGCCACATCATTCAACGTAATTGCTGACCCGCTTTCAGGGTCGCGGCCACGTTTCGCGCCGTCATTCGCACGTTCTCACTCGCGTTCTTCAGCGCCTCATCCAGTGTGCAAACGGTATAGATAACGCTAAAAACCGCATCCAGCCCATGCTCATGTACAACACCGACATCAGCCGTCAGGCTGCCAGCAATGCCGATAACCGGTTTGTTGTAACGCTTTGCCACCTTCGCCACGCCAACCGGAACCTTACCGTGAATGGTCTGGCTGTCGATACGTCCTTCACCCGTAACCACTAAATCCGCATCCGCAACGCAGTCGTCGAGGTGTAACGCATCCGTCACGACCTCAATACCGCAGCGTAACTGCGCACCGCAAAACGCATACAGTGCCGCCCCCATACCACCAGCCGCGCCACCACCCGCCAGTTCCAGCACGTTGACGTCCAGATCGCGGGCAATGAGTTGCGCATAATGCGTGAGCGCCCGATCAAGACGAAGAATCATCTCCGGCGTCGCCCCCTTTTGCGGACCGAAGACCGCAGAGGCCCCCTCTTCACCGGTCAACGGATTAGTCACATCGCAGGCCACTTCAATACGGCACGCGGCAAGACGCGGGTCTAGCTGAGAAATATCAATCCGGGCGAGTGATTCAAGGCCAGTCCCGCCATGAGCAATATCGTTATTTTGCGCATCCAGTAATTTTGCTCCCAGCGCTTGCACCATCCCGGCACCGCCATCATTGGTGGCGCTGCCGCCAATCCCGATAATGATATGTTCAACGCCCGCATCCAGCGCATGACGGATTAGCTCCCCGGTTCCCCAGGAGGTCGTTTTCAGCGGATCGCGTAAACCTGCGGGAACCTGCTCCAGTCCGCTGGCGGCCGCCATTTCGATAAACGCCGAACGCTCATCCCCGGATAAACCATAAAATGCCTGAATCGTTTTACCCAGAGGGCCGGTAACATCAACATGCACAAGGTGGCCTTGCGTTGCGGCAACCATCGCTTCGACCGTTCCCTCACCGCCATCCGCGACCGGGATCTTCACGTAATTCGCCTCAGGCCAGATCTCACGAAATCCCAGCTCAATAGCCGTTGCCACTTCAAGCGCACTCAAACTTTCCTTATAGGAATCCGGTGCGATTACTATTTTCATAAAGCATCCTTACGCATGTTGACTGTGTTAAGCATACACCAGGAGAAAAACCGCCCCTTTGTGGGAGCGGTCCCAGTTCGCTTAGCGTACCATGCACGGACGCTTATTATCAAACGTCCAGTTCGGGATCAGATACTGCATTCCCATGGCATCATCGCGCGCTCCCAGTCCATGTTGCTGATACAGCTCGTGAGCTTTCATAACCTGATCCATATCCAGCTCCACGCCCAGACCCGGCTTCGCCGGTACCTGCACCATGCCGCCTTTGATCTCAAACGGCTCTTTGGTCAGGCGTTGATTGCCTTCCTGCCAGATCCAGTGGGTATCGATAGCGGTAATTTTGCCCGGCGCCGCCGCCGCAACATGAGTAAACATCGCCAGCGAAATATCAAAGTGGTTGTTAGAGTGCGAGCCCCAGGTCAGCCCAAACTCATGACACATCTGCGCAACGCGGACAGAACCCTGCATAGTCCAGAAGTGCGGATCCGCCAGCGGGATATCCACGGACTGCAACGACAGCGTATGTCCCATCTGACGCCAGTCGGTGGCGATCATGTTGGTGGCGGTCGGCAAACCGGTAGCACGACGGAATTCCGCCATGACTTCACGGCCTGAGAACCCCTGCTCGGCACCGCACGGATCTTCCGCATAAGCCAGCGATCCTTTCAGGTACTTACCAATTTTAATCGCTTCATTCAGCGACCAAGCGCCATTGGGATCGAGCGTGACGCGTGCCTGTGGAAAGCGTTTCGCCAGCGCCACAATAGATTCCGCTTCTTCTTCCCCGGCCAACACCCCGCCTTTCAGTTTGAAATCGTTGAAACCATATTTCTCATATGCCGCTTCCGCCAGGCGTACCACCGCATCCGGGGTCATCGCCTCTTCATGACGCAGGCGATACCAGTCGCATTTCTCATCCGGCTGGCTCTGATACGGCAGCGGCGTCGCGTTACGGTTACCGACGAAGAACAGGTAACCCAGCATTTCAACTTCGCTACGCTGCTGACCGTCGCCCAGCAGAGATGCGACGTTAACGCCCAGATGCTGACCCAGCAGATCCAACATGGCCGCTTCGATCCCGGTAACCACATGAATAGTGGTACGTAAATCGAAGGTCTGCAAACCACGGCCACCGGCATCACGCTCGGCAAAGGTATTGCGGACCGCATTCAGTACGTTTTTGTATTCACCTAACGTTTTGCCCACCACCAGCGGAATGGCATCTTCCAGGGTCTGACGAATTTTTTCGCCGCCGGGAATCTCACCCACGCCGGTATGACCGGAGTTATCTTTGATAATCACAATATTACGCGTGAAGAACGGAGCATGTGCGCCGCTCAGATTCATCAGCATGCTGTCATGGCCCGCAACCGGGATCACCTGCATCGCGGTTACGACTGGGGTAGTAAATTGTGCGCTCATAATTAAGTCCTTATTCAAAATTAGTGGCGGCCGAAAACGGGACGTTTACGGTCAAAAGTCCATCCAGGGATCAGATACTGCATCGGGCCTGCGTCATTACGCGCGCCGCCGGGCAGCGCCTTATAGGCTTCATGCGCTTTCTGTACCTGATCCCAGTCCAGTTCCACGCCCAGGCCGGGCGCGTCGGGTACCGCAATTTTTCCGTGTTTAATCTCCAGCGGATTTTTGGTCAGGCGGCAATCGCCCTCCTGCCAGATCCAGTGGGTGTCGATCGCCGTTGGGTTGCCCGGCGCAGCGGCACCGACGTGGGTGAACATCGCCAGGGAAATATCAAAATGATTGTTAGAGTGGCAGCCCCAGGTCAGTCCCCAGTCATCGCATAGCTGTGCCACACGCACCGCGCCGGAAAGGGTCCAGAAGTGCGGATCGGCCAGTGGAATATCTACCGAGTTGAGCATCACCGCATGGCCCATCTCACGCCAGTTGGTGGCTATCATATTCGTTGCTACCGGCAGACCGGTTGCACGGCGGAACTCGGCCATCACTTCGCGGCCAGAAAAGCCCTGTTCTGCGCCGCACGGATCTTCGGCGTAAGTCAGAACATCGTTCAGCCCTTTACACAAGGAGATAGCTTCATCCAGCAGCCAGGCACCGTTAGGATCGACCGTAATACGCGCATCCGGGAAGCATTGTTTCAACGCGCGAGCGGTGTCGATTTCCTGCTCGCCAGGCAGCACACCGCCTTTGAGTTTGAAATCTTTAAAGCCGTAGCGATCCTGCGAAGCCTGAGCCAGACGTACCACCGCCTCACTGTTCATCGCCTGCTGGTGACGCAGGTGATACCACTCATGGTTGCCCGGCGTGCTATCGAGATACGGCAGATCGGTTTTGCTACGATCTCCCACGTAGAACAGATAGCCGAGCACGGTGACCGCATCGCGCTGCTTGCCAGGCCCTAACAGTTCGCAGACCGGCACGTTCAGCGCCTTGCCCAGCAGGTCGAGCAGTGCGGCTTCCAGCGCGGCCACCGCATTAACCCGCAGTTCAAAGGTCCAGGCACCTTTGCCAAAGGTGTCAAAATCAGCGGCCTGGTTGCCTTTATGCACCTGCTGAACCACCTTATTCAGGCGCGCGACTTCCTGACCCAACACTTGTGGAATCGCGTCCACCAGCGTCTGATAAATCACTTCACCGCCCGGCGCTTCACCGACGCCGGTATTTCCGGCGTTATCGGTGAGCACGACGATATTGCGGGTAAAGTATGCGTTATGCGCCCCGCCAATATTGAGCAGCATGCTGTCATGACCGGCCACCGGGATGACCTTCATATCGGTAATAATGGGACTCGATTGTGTTGTCATCATCATTGCCCTGCGACAGGTTTCAGTTCGATACGTTTAATATCACCCACCAGCACCAGATAGCTCACTACAGCAATCAGCGCATGCACCCCGACGTAAATCAACGCACCGTTAAACGAGCCAGTGGTACCTACGATGTAGCCGATAGCAATTGGCGTAACGATACCGGAGATGTTGCCAAACATATTGAACAGACCGCCGCTCAAACCGCTGATCTCTTTTGGCGCAGTATCGGCCATCACCGCCCATCCCAACGCACCGATACCTTTGCCGAAGAAGGCCAGCGCCATAAAGCCGATGATCATCCACTCCACGTTGACGTAGTTACAGAACACCATCACCATCGACAACAGCATACCCAGTACGATTGGCGTTTTACGGGCGATATTCAGCGAACCGGTACGGCGCATCAGCCAGTCGGAAATAATGCCGCCGAGCACGCCGCCTGCAAATCCGCAAATGGCCGGGACCGAGGCAACAAAACCAGCTTTCAAAATCGACATACCGCGTGCCTGTACCAGATAAACCGGGAACCAGGTGATAAAGAAGTAGGTCAGCGCGTTTATGCAGTATTGGCCGATATAAATACCGATCATCATCCGTGAGCCCAGCAGTTGCTTGATCTGCCCCCACTTCACGCTGAACGGCACTTTGGCTTTGGCTGCCGCCTGATCCATATTGATCAGCGCTCCGCCTTCGGCAATGTAGTCCAGCTCTTTTTGGTTTACGCCCGGATGCTGGTTCGGTTCATGAATCACCTTCAGCCAGATAAAGCTGATAACAATCCCGAGACCGCCCATAAAGAAGAACACATGCGACCAGCCCACTTCGTGGGTCAACCAGCCCATGATTGGCGCGAAGATCACGGTGGCAAAGTACTGCGCCGAGTTAAAAATAGCGACCGCCGTGCCCCTTTCCTGCGCCGGGAACCACGCCGCCACAATACGACTGTTGCCAGGGAAGGATGGCGCTTCGGCTAACCCCACGAGGAAGCGCAGGGTAAACAGCGCAACGATAATGCCGAAGCCGCTGAAGATATCGACGAAGCCCTGCAGCAGGGTAAACATGGACCAGATAAAAATGGACCAGAAGTAAACACGTTTTGAACCGAAGCGGTCGAGCAGCCAGCCGCCGGGGATCTGACCGATAACATAGGCCCATGAAAAAGCGGAGAATACATACCCCATCCCTACCGCATCCAGACCAATATCTTTGGCCATCTCCGAGCCGGCGATGGATAAGGTGGCGCGATCGCCGTAGTTGAAGGATGTGACGATAAACAGCATCACCACTATCCAGTAGCGAGCGTTAGTGCGTTTTTCCGCGCTGCTCGCCGCCTGACTTAATGAACTCATTGTTGCACTCCTGAATCTTGGCTTTCGCCAGTTCATTCTGTACAGCACCTGTAGGGTGATCAGAATGAGAGGTTAGTGTGTGGCAGTTTTGGTACAGCTCAGGGCCGTTTTATTCTGACTCGCTGCCTTTTCGGGAACTGACGGGAAAAGTATATGAAGGAGTGCCTCTTACCCTCACCGTGCAAAAACACAACATTGCGGGAGGTGAATGAGGTTGTTTATGGCATAAGCCTAAGGGAATGGAAGATGCTTCACGAAATTGGCGTTTGGTGGGCGTTTTGTTGCCGGGTAGCAACGCCTTACCCGGCCTACGATCCAAAAGAGAGTAACAGGCCCGTGCAAACAAAGCGCTGCCGGGCGCAAGGTTATTTAAGCAAGGTTCCCCAGTTTTCTACCCAGGGATTGGATTCGCTTTCCGGTTCAGGATGCTCGCTGGCGTCAATCAGCAGCATTTCCCCTACACGTTGGGCGCTTTGTTCCTGCAACAGTGCATCGAACTGCTTGCCGCCATTGCAGAAATTAACATAGCTACTGTCACCCAGCGCAATTACCCCGTAATGCAGATTTGGCTGGAAACCGAGATTATCTTTGATCCCCTGAAACAGCGGCGCGATGCTATCCGGCAGATCGCCCTGCCCGGTCGTTGAGGTCACCACCAGCACATATTTTTCCTGATATGCCTGCCAGTCGCTGAGCTCGGGATCTTCGAACACCGTGGCTTTATGGCCCTGCGCCGTCAAAATAGCTTCGGCCTCTTCGGCAACCAGCAACGCGTTTCCGTACATCGTGCCGACAAAAATTCCAATTTCCGCCATAACCGTAATCTCCTGGGACTTAAGAATCTATCTGCTCATCCTGACCTGACAGCCCGCTGAACTCAACCCTTTCATTCTCAGGGAGAAGTCCACGCCAGCCAAACTGTGATAGCGCCTGCATCCAGACATCATCCAGCCCGGCGCGAATAACCAGCGGTTCGCCGGTGAAAGGATGAGTCAGCGCAAGCTGGCTGGCATGAAGCATCAAACGCTGACAGCCAAAGTGCTCAGCGGCGCTGCGGTTTTGCCGCAAATCACCGTGCTTACTGTCACCGATAATCGGATGGCGTAAGTGCGCCAGATGGCGTCTGAGCTGGTGTTTTCGACCGGTTTTAGGATCCAGTTCCACCAATCCGTAACGGGTCGTCGGATAACGTCCGGTCGCTACCGGCATCTCAACCGTCGCCAAACCGCGATAATGGGTGACGGCAGGCTGCGGGCCTTTATCATCACGGGCAAATTTATCGGCGATCTTATCCAGTTCTTCGACCAGCGGGTAATCCAGCACGGCATCATCCATCAGCCAGCCACGCACAATCGCATGATAGCGTTTCTGAATTTGATGATGTTCAAATTGCTGTGACAGCAGCCGCCCGGCTTCGCTGGACAGCCCCATCAGCAGTACCCCGGAAGTCGGTCTGTCGAGTCGGTGGGCGGTAAAAACGTGCTGACCAATTTGGTCGCGTACCGTTTGCATCACCACCACTTTCTCATCCCGGTCGAGCCAACTGCGGTGAACCAACCAGCCCGAAGGTTTATTAACTGCGACCAGCCATTCGTCCTGATACAGAATCTCCAGCATCAGGCGTTATCACTTTTAAACAGTGCATCCAACTCCTGCAATGCAGTCAGCAGAATTTCGCGTTGCGGGTGATCGGCTGCCAACGCCATTTCGTAATACGGTGCGACGGCAAAAGCCTGCGGAAGCGGCTGAGCGTTATCAATCAGCGTATGCATGCGGGGAATCAATACCCATTGCAGCCACTCAACCGGCTCCATGGTATCCATACAAAAAGGCTGCGTGCTGGTAAACAGATGCTCTGCAGGCTCATCCAACCGCCAGTGATTATGTTCACGCAGTAGCGCTTCAAGCGCGTGTAACTGCTGGCGCACACGGTCATGAGTCGTCATGAAATTAACCTCAATGATGAAAAATCTGGCGCGAAGAATAGCACTAGTGAAGGGAAATAAAAAAAGGGAGCACTGTAAAAACAGTGCTCCCGGTTCGTTTCGCAGCGTTCCAGCTACTTTTAGTGCTCCCTGCTCATCCGTGACAACTTTTCCTGTGGTCTTGCGACCTTGTTCATCCTGAACTCGTGCATCCTGCTCACATCACCCCGATGTGAAAACTTCATCCTGAAGTGTCCTGGCCATCCTGACCCGCCGAACATCCTGACCGGCTCTCATTCTCCATCCTGGAGGTGTCCCTTAACGCATCCAGCGCTTTCCGCTTCGCTTCATCCTGAAGCCTGTCCTTGTAACACCGTCCTGGTGTGTCCTGCCGAAGAGCCATCATCCTGATGTTCTCTTCGTTGTGCGACTCCTTGTCGACAGATATAGAATCGCCTGTTTCGCCTTGTCTTACAAGATGCTTACAGACACTCCCTTAAGATTATTTTCGTATGAAAGTTGACAATAAAACATTAACTTCATGAATAATAAGGAATAATTATTTTATCCGTTCATTAAGTCTTTACTTATCACCTGGCAATGTCCTACAGGGTTTGTAAGAGATCTCTCACAAGGTTCAGGGCAATCTGGATTACAGAACTGGCTTAAGCTGAGTGAGAAATTCCGCAAGTGAGTCCGCCAGCACCGTTCGTTTACGGGTTCCCAGCGTTTCCTTGCACACTTCACCGGAGAGATTGCACACCGAAATGACGTCAAGCTCATTGTCCTGGGTGGCAATAAAAAGCGTAGGCGACAGCTTGAGGCGCTTTTGCGTAACCAGGTGACCAATCAGGTTTTCCTGAACGCGCCTAAAGTCGTCTTCGCTCCAGGTTTGCAGCAGCGTTAGCTTTTCATCCGCAAACTGCGCGTGCATGTCCCCGGCAAACTGGGTGGTGTAAAAAGCGTGAACGGCTGGTTGTATCACGATATCAAAGGCGCGTTCAACCGCATTGAGGTTTTTTTCGCCTACAAAAGGCTGAGGTTGCCAGAATACCGCATCGTCTGTGGAAGAAATGATGCACGGAGAAGGTACGCCATACAGCTCTTCGCTGAGGGGCCAGCTGTTGTTTTTTTCGTACCATGCGTCGCAATAACGTGTCGTAAAGGCTGTCAACGCCTGCGCTGTCAATTCGTCCACTGATTTCTCTCTTCACAAAAGCCAGGATACACTTGTCGCATAGTGTATCTGGTTTATGACGGTGAAACATGTCCTCTTATGAAAATCATCAGGCGCTTGACGGCCTGACTCTCGGTAAATCAACAGATTACCGTGACAATTACGATGCCAGCCTGCTGCAGGGCGTTCCACGCAGCCTGAACCGCGACCCGCTGGATTTACAGGCCGATAATCTGCCTTTTCACGGTGCCGATATCTGGACGCTATATGAACTGTCATGGCTGAATGCCAACGGTTTACCGCAGGTAGCGGTCGGTCATGTAGAACTGGATTATACCAGCGTAAATCTGATCGAATCGAAAAGCTTTAAGCTTTACCTGAACAGTTTTAACCAGACGCGTTTTGATTCCTGGGATGCGGTACGCCAGACGCTGGAAAACGATCTGCGCGCTTGTGCTCAGGGTGATGTCAGCGTAGCGCTGTACCGTCTTGACGAACTGGAAGGACAACCGATAGCCCACTTTAACGGCACCTGTATCGACAATCAGGATATCGTCATCGATAACTACCAGTTCAGCACAGAGTATCTGGAAAATGCCGTTGGCGGTGAAAAAGCGGTGGAAGAGACGCTGGTCAGCCATCTGCTGAAGTCTAACTGCTTGATCACCCACCAGCCGGACTGGGGCTCCATACAGATTCAGTATCGCGGACGAAAAATCGATCGCGAGAAGCTGCTGCGTTATTTGGTCTCCTTCCGTCACCATAATGAGTTTCACGAGCAGTGCGTGGAACGCATTTTCAATGACATTCTGCGCTTCTGCCAACCGGAGAAACTGAGCGTTTACGCGCGCTACACGCGACGTGGCGGCCTGGACATTAACCCATGGCGCACCAACACAGATTTCACCCCAGCAACGGGGCGTCTGGTACGTCAGTAATCTTTTTTCTCAATTTTGCGTGCCGGATTCCGCGCGCAAGGTTGTGAAAGGTCATAAGCCAGGGCTATTGTAATCAACAGGGAATGACGTGTTGCGTCCCATAAGGAGTTTACTTGATTACACATATTAGCCCGCTTGGCTCAATGGACATGTTGTCGCAGCTGGAAGTCGATATGCTTAAACGCACGGCCAGCAGCGACCTGTATCAACTGTTTCGTAACTGTTCGCTTGCCGTTCTGAACTCCGGCAGTTTGACCGACAACAGCAAAGAGCTGCTGTCACGCTTTGAAAGTTTCGACATTAACGTGCTGCGCCGCGAACGGGGCGTAAAGCTGGAACTGATCAACCCGCCTGAAGATGCGTTTGTTGATGGACGCATTATTCGCGCACTGCAGGCCAACCTGTTTGCTGTGCTGCGCGACATTCTGTTCGTCAATGGCCAGATCCATAACGCCGGTCGCTTTCAGCATCTGGATCTCGAAAGCTCGGTGCATATTACCAACCTGGTATTCTCGATCCTGCGCAATGCCCGGGCGCTACACGTGGGTGAAGCGCCGAACATGGTCGTCTGCTGGGGGGGTCACTCAATCAACGAAAACGAGTACCTGTACGCCCGTCGCGTTGGTACCCAGTTGGGCCTGCGCGAACTGAACATCTGTACCGGCTGTGGTCCGGGGGCGATGGAAGCGCCAATGAAAGGCGCTGCGGTCGGTCACGCCCAGCAACGATACAAAGACAGCCGCTTTATCGGTATGACCGAACCGTCAATCATTGCCGCTGAGCCGCCTAACCCGCTGGTTAACGAACTGATAATCATGCCGGACATTGAAAAACGTCTGGAAGCGTTCGTGCGTATCGCCCACGGTATAATCATCTTCCCAGGCGGCGTAGGGACAGCAGAAGAGCTGCTGTATCTGCTGGGGATCCTGATGAACCCAGCCAACAAAGATCAGGTTTTACCGCTGATCCTGACTGGACCAAAAGAGAGCGCCGATTACTTCCGCGTGCTGGACGAATTTATCGTGCACACACTGGGGGAAGATGCGCGTCGCCACTATCGCATTATCATAGACGATGCAGCAGAAGTGGCTCGTCTGATGAAAAAAGCGATGCCGCTGGTGAAAGAGAACCGCCGTGACACCGGTGATGCCTACAGCTTTAACTGGTCGATTCGTATTGCACCTGATTTGCAGATGCCGTTCGAGCCGTCCCATGAAAACATGGCTAACCTGAAGCTGTACCCGGATCAACCCGTGGAAGTACTGGCGGCAGACCTGCGCCGTGCGTTCTCGGGGATTGTAGCCGGTAACGTGAAGGAAGTCGGGATCCGCGCCATCGAAGAGTTTGGCCCGTACAAAATCCACGGTGACCGCGAAATGATGCGCCGCATGGACGATCTCCTGCAGGGCTTTGTTGCACAGCATCGTATGAAGTTACCTGGCTCCGCGTATATCCCTTGCTACGAGATTTGCGCCTAACCTCCAACAGCCGCCAGCAGACGCTATCGCGGTGACAGTTTTGTCCATATCAAAGCCGGGTTTGGCGCATCAGCCTCCCGGCTTTTTTTAGTGATACCAGTCACATAGCTCAGACGATCATATAAATACCGATGATGTTTCATTAAAAATAACGCGCTGCGCAAACGATTACCTTTAAAACCCAACCGTGATTTATCTTAGGAAATTATTATTATTCGCCAAAATCCTCTAAAAACAACAGTTTTTACAGCGTAACACTCGTATCTTCGCGCCTTCGCTTTCATGATATATGTCGTTAATGTTAGCCTTCGCGCCCGTAAATTCGCTTTGACTATTTTTTAACAGATTAATGGTCCAAATTTATCCACATAAAAGGTGGATTATTGCATTTGGGATCGCGATCACTGATACATTCATTACTAAAATGTATCTTTCCGCCCGCAAATTATTACGGCGAAAAATTATATAAAAAATCGCTCAACGAATTTCGATTTACAGTCGGGTATTTTCTCATTGGATTGACCCCAAACCCGACTTTTTAAGCTTCCTCCAGGAGAAATAGATGGAAAACACTCAAACCAGCACTATCGTTACGGGCCAGACCCGCAGCGCATGGCGCAAGACAGACACCATGTGGATGCTGGGCCTTTACGGCACGGCGATTGGCGCGGGTGTATTGTTCCTGCCGATTAACGCAGGCGTAGGCGGTATGATTCCGCTGATCATCATGGCGATCCTTGCTTTCCCAATGACCTTCTTTGCACACCGCGGCCTGACTCGCTTCGTGCTGTCCGGTAAAAATCCGGGTGAAGACATTACTGAAGTTGTAGAAGAACACTTTGGTGTAGGCGCAGGTAAACTGATTACCCTGCTCTACTTCTTCGCTATCTACCCAATTCTGTTGGTCTACAGCGTAGCAATCACCAACACCGTCGAAAGCTTCCTGACCCACCAGCTGGCAATTACGCCGCCGCCGCGCGCAATCCTGTCTCTGATCCTGATTGTCGGCATGATGACCATCGTGCGTTTCGGTGAGCAGATGATCGTGAAGGCGATGAGCATCCTGGTATTCCCGTTTGTTGCCGCCCTGATGCTGCTGGCGCTGTACCTGATCCCTCAGTGGAGCGGTGCCGTTCTGGAAACCCTGTCCTTTGACTCTGCAGCAACCACCGGCAACGGACTGCTGTTGACCCTGTGGCTGGCAATTCCGGTAATGGTGTTCTCCTTCAACCACTCACCAATCATCTCCTCCTTCGCCGTGGCGAAGCGTGAAGAATACGGTGATGAAGCTGAGAAGAAATGCTCTAAGATTCTGGCATTCGCTCACATCATGATGGTGCTGACCGTTATGTTCTTCGTCTTCAGCTGCGTATTTAGCCTGACCCCAGCGGATCTGGCTGCAGCGAAAGAGCAGAACATCTCTATCCTGTCTTACCTGGCAAACCACTTTAACGCGCCGATCATTGCCTGGATGGCACCGATCATCGCGATTATCGCTATCACCAAATCCTTCCTCGGCCACTACCTGGGCGCACGTGAAGGTTTCAACGGTATGGTGATTAAGTCTCTGCGCGGCAAAGGCAAAACCATCGAAATCAACAAACTGAACAAAATCACTGCGCTGTTTATGCTGGTAACCACCTGGATTGTGGCGACGCTGAACCCAAGTATCCTCGGTATGATTGAAACCCTGGGTGGCCCAATCATCGCGATGATTCTGTTCCTGATGCCGATGTATGCAATTCAGAAAGTACCGGCAATGCGTAAATACAGCGGCCATATCAGCAACGTCTTCGTTGTGATTATGGGCCTGATCGCTATCTCCGCTATTTTCTACTCTCTGTTCAGTTAATTCCCCTGCGCCGCTCCTCGGGGCGGCGCACCTCGATACACAATGGACGCCTCATGATTAGCGTATTCGATATTTTCAAAATCGGCATTGGCCCTTCCAGCTCCCACACTGTTGGCCCGATGAAAGCAGGCAAACAATTCACGGATGACCTGATTGCACGCGGAATTCTCACTGACGTAACCCGCGTAGTGGTTGATGTCTATGGCTCCTTGTCTCTGACGGGGAAAGGTCACCATACCGACATCGCGATTATTATGGGCCTGGCGGGTAATCTGCCGGATACCGTAGACATTGATGCCATCCCGGCCTTTATCCAGGATGTGAATACTCATGGACGTTTGCTGCTGGCGGACGGTCAACATGAGGTCGAGTTCCCGGTCGACAAGTGCATGAATTTCCATGCGGACAATCTGTCCCTGCACGAAAACGGGATGCGTATTACCGCACTGGCGGGCGAAAAAGCCATTTACAGCCAGACTTACTATTCCATTGGCGGTGGGTTCATCGTTGATGAAGAACATTTTGGTTTACCGAACAACTCTCCGGTAAACGTGCCGTATCCGTATAAATCTGCGGCTGATTTGCAACGTCATTGCCAGGAAACCGGCCTGTCACTTTCCGGTCTGATGATGCAAAACGAACTGGCGCTGCACAGCAAAGAAGAACTGGAACAACACTTCGCCAACGTCTGGGACGTCATGCGCAGCGGGATTGAGCGCGGCATCACCACCGAAGGTGTATTGCCGGGCAAACTGCGCGTTCCACGTCGCGCGGCGGCGCTGCGTCGTATGCTGGTCAGCAGCGACAAAACCACCACTGATCCGATGGCGGTTGTTGACTGGATCAACATGTTCGCGCTGGCCGTGAACGAAGAAAACGCCGCCGGTGGACGCGTGGTTACGGCGCCAACTAATGGCGCATGCGGGATTGTTCCTGCCGTGCTGGCGTACTACGACAAGTTTATCCGCGAAGTGAACGCTAACTCGCTGGCACGCTACATGCTGGTCGCGAGCGCCATTGGTTCACTGTACAAGATGAACGCCTCTATCTCTGGCGCCGAAGTGGGCTGTCAGGGTGAAGTCGGCGTTGCCTGCTCCATGGCTGCGGCCGGTCTGGCTGAACTGCTGGGCGGTAGCCCAACGCAGGTGTGCATCGCGGCGGAAATCGGTATGGAACATAACCTGGGTCTGACTTGCGATCCGGTTGCCGGCCAGGTGCAGGTACCGTGCATTGAGCGTAACGCCATTGCTTCGGTTAAAGCAGTGAACGCCGCACGTATGGCGCTGCGCCGTACCAGCGAACCGCGCGTGTGCCTTGATAAAGTCATCGAGACCATGTACGAAACAGGTAAAGACATGAACGCCAAATACCGTGAAACATCTCGCGGCGGTCTGGCGATGAAGATTGTCACCTGCGATTAAGTTCCACCACGTTTCAGGATCTGTAGGCCGGATGAGGCGCTCGCCGCCATCCGGTCTACGGATAACGCTATTTCGCAACACTCGCCTCCCCTCGCCGTGAATGTTACCCTACAAACTTATTTGTTAGGGAGAACACCGTGGCCGTCCACCTGCTCATTGTCGATGCACTGAACCTTATCCGCCGCATTCACGCCGTACAGGGCTCACCCTGCGTAGAGACGTGCCAGCACGCGCTCGATCAGTTGATTGTGCACAGTCAGCCTACGCACGCCGTGGCGGTATTCGATGATGAAGCGCGCAACAGCGGCTGGCGTCACCAACGGTTGCCTGACTACAAAGCTGGTCGCCCCCCGATGCCTGATGAATTGCACCAGGAAATGCCCGCCTTACGCGCCGCTTTTGAACAGCGCGGCGTCTGCTGTTGGGTCTCCAGCGGGAATGAAGCCGATGATTTAGCCGCAACCCTGGCGGTTAAAGTGAGCCAGGCGGGACATCAGGCTACCATCGTATCAACCGATAAAGGCTATTGTCAGTTGCTCTCCCCGACGCTACGTATTCGTGACTACTTCCAGAAGCGCTGGCTGGATGCACCGTTTATTGAGAAAGAGTTTGGCGTGCTGCCGCAGCAGTTGCCTGATTACTGGGGACTGGCCGGGATCAGCAGTTCGAAAGTACCGGGGGTTGCAGGTATTGGTCCCAAAAGCGCCACGCAGCTGCTCGTACAGTTTCAACATCTGGAAGGCATTTACGCGCATCTTGATGAAGTACCGGACAAGTGGCGCAAGAAACTAGAGATGCACCAGGAGATGGCGTTTCTGTGTCGCGATATCGCACGGCTGCAAACGGACTTACATATCGACGGAAACCTGCAGCAATTACGGTTGGTGCGATAGGTCTGTTGCCGAATGGCGCTGTGCTTATCTGGCCTACACGTCGAACACCCCGGTAGGCCAGATAAGGCTTTCACGCCGTCACGCTGAAAAATTACCAGGCGGTGTGGTACAGCTCAACGATATCCCCAAGATTCGCTTCACGGGGATTTCCCCCGGTACAAACATCGTCAAATGCCGCCTGCGCCAGCGCAGGAATATCCTCTTTGCGTACGCCAACATCGCGTAAATGCAGCGGGATCCCTACATCGCGGTTAAGGGCGAAGACGGCATCTACTGCCGCTTTACGTGCCTCAGCCAGCGTCAGTCCTTCAACCTTAACCCCCATCACCCGGGCGATATCGCGGAATTTTTCCCCGGTGAATTCGGCGTTATAGCGCATCACGTGCGGCAGCAAAATGGCATTTGCTACGCCGTGCGGCGTGTTATAAAACGCGCCTAACGGGTGTGCCATTCCATGCACTAATCCCAGACCAACGTTGGAAAAACCCATCCCGGCCACGTACTGGCCCAGCGCCATCGCTTCCCCGGCCTGGGTATCGCCCGCAACGGAACCACGTAATGCCCCGGCTATCATTTCAATGGCTTTAATGTGCAGCGCATCGGTAAGCGCCCACGCCGCCCGCGTGATGTACCCCTCAATAGCATGGGTCAGGGCATCCACTCCGGTGGCGGCTTTTAGCGCCGCTGGCATGCCGTCCATCATGTCAGCATCGATGAACGCTACCTGTGGGATGTCATGGGGGTCGACACAAACAAACTTACGCCGATTTTCTTCGTCAGTGATTACGTAGTTAATGGTCACTTCCGCTGCCGTTCCCGCGGTGGTTGGGATAGCCATAACCGGCACGCTCGGGCTGTGCGTTGGCGATAACCCTTCAAGGCTGCGTACATCCGCAAACTCAGGGTTATTATTGATAATGCCAATCGCTTTACAGGTATCCTGAGGGGAGCCTCCGCCGATGGCGATCAGATAGTCTGCGCCGCTTTGCTGAAAGACACCCAACCCTTCCTGCACCACCGCAATGGTTGGGTTAGGAATAACGCCTGAATAGATTTCCCATGCCAGACCTGCAGCATCCATTCGGGAAGTCACCTTATCGACAACGCCGCACTGCACCAGATTTTTATCAGTCACAATCAACGCCTTGCGATAACCACGACGGATGACTTCATCGGTTAATGCACCAACAGCTCCCCGGCCAAACCATGCCGTTTCGTTCAGAATCATTCTGTTCGCCATCGTATTTCTCCTTTTCGCTATGCGAAATTACTCTTCAATGCGTAATCCGTAAGATTTGAATTTCTCCAGCACAATGGCGATCTCCTCGTCATCCAGCACCGGCACCGGGTCAACAATCGCCAGCGTGCTCAGATAAAGGCGGGCCAGAACTTCCACTTCATGCGCCAACCACAGTGCTTTTTCCAAATTCGCTTCACAAGCAATCAACCCATGGTGCTGTAAAAGCGTTGCCTTACGGTTTTTCAGGGCGACGCTCACATGCTCTGACAGCTCTCGTGTACCAAACGTCGCATAAGGCGCACACGGAATAGAGTTCCCCCCAGCCGCCGCAATCATGTAGTGAATTGCCGGGATAGGGCGATTAAGAATAGAAACGGCCGTGCAATGTACGGCATGGTTATGGACAACCGCATTGGCATCCGGACGTGTCTGGTATGCCGCCAGGTGAAAACGCCATTCACTGGAGGGTAATTGTCCTTTATCATATTTCCCGTCGTTATCTACATACACGATCATATTTTCAGTAAGTCTTTCGTAAGGAATACCGCTGGGCGTGATCAGCATCCCATTTTCATAACGCGCACTCACATTTCCCGCCGTCCCCTGATTCAATCCAAGGCTGGTCATTTCAAGGCAGGTTTCAATGATTTCTCGTGACAAACGCATTCTTTCCATAATGATTCTCCGGGTACAGTTTCCCCTCGTCTTTATTGCGAAAAATGCAGCCGCAGAGTAAGACGGGTCAGGTTTCAGATACAGGCAGCCACTGAACGTATATATTCAGGTTCAGTAGGCCGATTTATTTATAGCGGCGTATTAAGGTTGTCTTACGCGCTTAATAAGTTTCATCTCAACTTTTACAGTTTCTTTAATTGGCTGGTCATCAATAGCACTCATCATCATATCGAACGCTTTTTCCGCCCAAACATTTTCATCCTGCTGCATTGACCAGACATTATTGGCGAGGAATCCCAGCATCGGGTGTTCATCAAATGTCCCAATATTAATTTCAGGTGGAATTGTGCCAAAACGATTACGAATAGCGTTAATGGCCCCCTCCAGTACGGGTAATGATGAGGCAATAAATGCCTGTGGGCAGCCCTGTTCGCCGATCAACTCATCCATCAGTCGATAACCCCCCTCGGGCGTGTTGTCCGGCCCTTCGCGCACCCAATCGCTATGCAAAATACCATTATTGTTCAATGCATTAAGATAACCTTGCAAACGGTCGCCGATGCTGGGTAATCCGGTATCTCCCACCAAAAACCAGATCGGCGACTTTCCAGCGTCAAACAAACTTTGCGTCAATTTTTCGCCGCCCAAAATGTTATGGCTTTCTACCAGAGCGTTATCGGTATACTTAAAATCACGGTCAAGTAACACCATCGGTTTTCTGACCTGACGTAAATGGTGCTGCTGATTCTCTAATGTTGAGGGAACAATAAAAAGGCCATCGACATTGCGAGCTATTAACGCTTTGGTCAGTTTATTTTCGTAATCAACATCGTCATAGGTACAGCTAATCGTTAGCTGATAACCGGAACGACGACAGCGTTGCTCAAGTTTTTCTGCGAGTGTGGCAAAAAACACGTTGGAAATATTGGGCACAATCAATCCCAACGTATCCGTTTTATTCAATTTCAGGCTGCGTGCTGAATGGTTAATGACGTAACCATAGCGCTCGACATATTCATTAATACGCGTTTGGGTTTTGACACTGATTCGATATTGCTCTGCTTTCCCGTTCAGCACCAGTCGTACGGTCGTAACCGATAAATTCAGATCGCTGGCTATCTGTTCTACTGTTTTAGCCATTTATATGCCCCAGTTCACATCCAAAAACGTCAATCTACAATCATAAAAGTATTTTAAACTTTTGTCTTACTGCATAAGTTGGTTAATCGCCTGCTGCTGATCCCACATCATCAGATAAGCCTGATATTTGCGGTCATAGAAGTTGCGCCGTGCCGGGTTAGCCTTAATCACCTCGCCTGATCGAACCATCGCCTGGCATGCAGATGGAATATTTTCCCACGCGCCGCAGGCAACCGCGCCGGTGATGGCCGCACCTAACGTCACCGCATCCTCTTCCTGCATCAGATGAATATCGCATCCGGTGGCATCGGCATATTCTCGCAACCATAGTGGGTTATGCGTTGCGCCGCCGCACAGCGTCAGTCGGGAAATGGTGTGACCGTTTTCGCGCATCACTTCCATAATATGCCTCGTACCGCAGGCGATCGCCTGTAATGTCGCCAGGTACAGACGAGCAACCTGCATCTCGCCTCGCTCAAGAGTCAAACCGCAAACACTCCCCCGGGCATCGGGTCGCGCGCGCGGTGAACGATTACCGTGATGATCGGCCAGCACATGCAAATAACGACCAGGCTCTGACTCCTGCGCCTCAAGTGCGGCAACCCATTCATTAACTAAAACGATGGGATGGCAACCCCGCGCCTCAGCCTTGTGAAATAGCGCCGCGCTGGCTCCTGACTCCTGAAGCGTCCAGTCGACTAACGCCCCAGCGGCACTTTGCCCCCCTTCTGTCAGCCAGTAGCCTGGCAGCATGGCTGACCAGTACGGCCCCCATACACCAGGTGTATGAATTTCCTGCTCGCTGCACAGCATATGGCAATTTGACGTTCCGCTGATCAACGCCAACGTCCCCTCAGGCTCAACACCGGCAAGCGCTACTCCTCCCGCATGGGCATCAATCATTCCGCTGGCGACGACCACTGCAGTCGTCAGCCCCAGCGCCTGGGCCGCATCGGTGCTAAGCGTTCCAACGGCAGCGCCTGGCGGCAGGATCCGCGACGGGATTTTTCCCAACAAATCCGTTAGCTCAACAGCGTCAAGCAGGGAGTGGCTAAAGCGTTGTTCATGTGCCAGATAGTTCCATTTACAGGTCAGCGTGCACAGACCAGCAACATCACAGGCGGTAGCTTTAGAGACCAGAAAGTCCGCCAGATCGTAGAAGCGATGCGCACTCTGCCAGGTGGCTGGAAAATGGTTTTTCAACCACAGTACTTTAGGAAGCTCCATTTCGACGCTGACTTCACCGCCAACGTAGCGCAAAGCCGGATCCTGCGTGGCGTTTATACGTTGCGTCTCCTGCGCCGCACGATGATCCATCCACATGATGATGTTATGGTCTGATGGTTCGCCTGGTGAAACCGCCAGGCCCCGCCCCAGTTCATCCAGTGCCACCAATGAACAGGTGGCATCAAATCCCAATGCGCGGATCTCCTCAATGCGAACCCCGGATGACGACACCGCCTCCTTCACTGCATGGCAAACCTGCTGCCAGATTTCTGCAGATGACTGCTCAACCCGCTCAGGACCGGGTCGAAACTGCGAGATGGCGTGTGTCGCAAAAGCCAGCCGTTTGCCACTGGCATCAAAGACACCAGCCCTGACGCTGGCGGAACCGACATCCACACCGAGGAAATATCCACTGCCCATAGTAACTCCCTGACGCTGGCGAATGATGGGGCGAACACATCGCCCCAACGGTGTTATTTTTTACCGAATGGGTGTAACAGCTTGTCAATTTCCGGGGTGTCAATGTTCTTCGCATTAACGAATTTAACCGGAATATCAATTTCTTTCGGTACAGACTGACCCGATACCGCTGCATTTAGTGTCTTGATACCCTGGTAGCCAATCTGATAAGCGTCCTGCACGACAAAGCCCTGAATGACCCCAGACTTCAGGAAAGCAATGATTGCCTCGGTGCTATCAAAACCAATCACTTTCACTTTGCCTTTCAGGTTTTGACTATCAATGGCGTTTGCTACGCCCAGCGTTGAGCCTTCATTGGTGCCATAAATCCCTGCAATATCAGGGTTGGCCTGGATCATATCGATGGTTTTATCCATCGCTTTTTGCGGATCGCCATCGCTGTACTGGACCGGCAGCACCTGGATTTCCGGGTATTTCTCCTTCATGCGGGCAATAAACCCTTCCGAACGCTCAATCGCTGAGGAGGTCCCCGCTACGTGCGCAATAATGCCCACTTTACCTTTGCTGCCCACTTCCGCTGCCAGTGCATCCGCCGCTTCAGCACCGGCTTTACGGTTATTCGTGGCGACAAAGCTCACCGGGATATCGGAATTCACGCCGGAGTCAAACGTCACAACTTTAATGCCGCGTGAATTTGCGGTCTCAACTAATGGCGCCAGCGCATTGGCATCTAACGCTGCCAGCAATAGCCCATTGGGTTTTTGCGCCATCGCGTTTTCAACTAGCTGAATCTGCTCGGCAATCTGAGTTTCATCCGCCGGGCCAACATAGCTGGTTTTATCACCCGACTCTTTTGCTGCCGCTTCCGTCCCCATTTTTACGGTTTGCCAGAATTCATGCTGGAAACCTTTACTGACCACCGGAAGGTTCATATCTTTAGCCAATACGCTGGATGTCATACAGGCCAGCAGGGATAACGCATAGACAAAATTCCTGGTTCTCATTGTTTTACTCCGTTCTGAGTGAGTCACCCTAAACGTCAGGGTTATGATGCCCCGTGACTTCCGGGAGCGTAAATCAACGAATTTTTTTGCGTAATGTATCGAGATAAACCGCAGCAATGACCACCACGCCCATGGCCACCATTTGCCAGAACTGGGAAACCCCCATCAGGTTCAGACCGTTTTTCAACACGCTCATAATGAATGCGCCGATGATAGTCCCGCCGATGGTGCCAATTCCTCCCATCAGGCTCGTACCGCCAATAACAACCGCCGCGATGGCTTCCAGTTCATAACCCACACCAACCGTTGGCTGACCAGAGTTCAGACGTGAGGCCAGAATAACGCCAGCGATCCCGGTCAGCAGACCACAAAAGGCGTAGACGAAAATTTTGACGCGTTGAACTTTAATACCGGAAAGATGTGCGGCCACCTCATTGCTACCCACAGCGTAAACATAGCGACCAATCACCGTTTTCTTCAGGATGTAGGCGGCGATTAGCGCCACCACCACTAGGTAAAAAACGGGATAAGGCAACACATCGAACAAACGTCCCTGGGCCAGCATTTTGAAGGTGGGGTAATCAGCGAAATAAATCGCACGACCATCTGTCATCACCATATTGATGCCTCTGACGGACATCATCAGGCCCAGCGTGGCGATAAAAGGTGGGATAGTCATTTTGGTGACCAGCAGACCATTGATATAGCCGCATAATCCACCGGCCAGCACCCCGGCCAGAATACATACGGGCAGAGGCAATCCCAGCGTGGCGCTGATGCCCACCGCAACACCAGAAAAGGCCACCACCGAGCCAAGAGAAAGGTCGATTCCTGACGTGATAATGACGAAGGTAACGCCAATCGCCATAATGCCAATCACTGAAGTTTGCAGAGCGATTGTCATGATGTTTTCAGTGTTAAAGAAAAATGGCGAACCAAAGCTAAAAAATATTACTAAAATAATCAGACTCAAAAGCGGTGCAAGGCGCATTAAAAGTTCTTTGTTAATTTTTATTTTCTTATTATTGCTGTCTGAAGAGGTTACAGAGATAGTCATAAATTAGTCCTCTAACGTCGCATATTGCATGATTTTTTCTTGTGTGGCGTCATCAGAAGCTAACTCCCCGGTAATACGTCCATTACGCATCACTAAAATGCGATCGCACATACCCAGCACTTCCGGTAATTCAGAGGAGATCATGATAATTGACTTCCCTTTGGCCACCAGTCGATTCATTAATTCATAAATCTCAAGTTTGGCACCCACATCAATACCGCGAGTGGGTTCATCAAAGATGAGAATATCGGTGTCTTTACACACCCATCTGGCAATAATAATTTTCTGCTGATTACCACCACTTAAATTCAGAGCAGCCTGTTCTAAATGTGGTGTTTTAATGCGTAGGGCTTTCACCTGTTCTTCGCTGGTTTTCTGACAACGTTTGCTGTCCACGTTGCCATAACGATCGGAATACTCAGGATAATTGCCCAACATAATATTGCGCTCAACGGACAGTCCTAATGCCAACCCCTCTTTTTTCCTGTCCTCGGTTAAATAGCTGATACCCTGTTTGATAGCATCAGGAATATCTTTAATTACCGTCACGTTACCGTTCAGCTTGAGGGTTCCGCCATCAATGGGATCCGCACCAAAAATCGCCCGCGCCAGCTCAGTACGTCCTGCCCCCATCAGACCGGCGAAGCCCAAAATTTCGCCCTGATACAGAGTGAAATCAATATTGTTCAATACGCCATTGCGCGTCAGACCGCTTACTTCCAACACCGGCTTGCGTTGAGCCAAAGGTTCGCGGCGAGGATAGATATTGCCAAGATCGCGCCCAACCATCATGGCAATCAGATCGCTAATTTTAACCGCATCATAATCCACAGTGGCAATAAACTGGCCATCCCGCATCACCGTCGCGCGATCGGCGATCAGCGCCAGTTCCTCTAACCTGTGCGAGATATAAACAATGCCCGTTCCCTGTTCTTTCAGCAAACGAGTTACCTGAAATAAGCTGTCAATTTCCGTTTCAGTTAGCGCTGCCGTCGGTTCATCCATAATAAGAATCTTGGCATTCACCGATATCGCTTTAGCAATCTCAACCATTTGTTGTTGCGCGACGGTCAGATCGGCCACCAGCGTTTCTGGAGAGATATTCAGGTTTAATTTTTGCAAAATATCGATAGCTGCCTGTCGCTGTTGTTTTTCATCCAGACGCCAGCGATTATTTTTGCAAAACTCCCTGCCAATAAATATATTTTCTTCCACCGTGAGTTCAGGGAAAAGGTTAAACTCCTGGTGAATGATGGTGATACCTGCGCTTTGTGCACTCAACGGATTCGCAAAAGTAACAGGTTGTCCCTCAAAAATAATATCCCCTTCATCAGGCTGATAAACACCGGATAAAATCTTCATCAACGTAGACTTTCCTGCGCCATTCTCACCCAGCAGCGCATGAACCTCTCCTTTGCGTAAAGCAAAATCCACATTACTCAACGCTAATACGCCGGGAAAACGTTTCGTAATATGACTCATCTGTAAAAATGTTTCAGACATTGCTGCTTTCCTCAATATACAGAAACTGCAATCAGTGAATCAGGCGCAAAACGTTGCCAGGAAGCCATCGTCACCGTTAATGCGAATACTACCTATAAGTTCATATGCGTTTTATCAATTATGCTAACTCGAGTTAGCGAAGTGCCTTTTAAAGCTATTTTAGCTACTCAAAATAGCCAAATCATTTGGTTTAAAACTGTGACGCTGAACAGACAATTTATTACAACCAATTAATTTAAAAAGGATTTATTGAAAATACCCGTCCTGGTTTATTTGACGCAGATCGAATTTTAACCACTTCTCGTGAAGCCTCTCACAGTTCCACAACAAAAAAGTTGTGCAAAAAACTCTCTAATACCTAAGCTAACTCGAGTTAGCAAAAATGGGTTATTCAGCCAACTGCGACGGTGGTGTTCAACATCCGCTTTTGCAGCACGGCATAAAGTGAGATGAGGAACCTCGAATGAACAAAAATAGCTTACCGAAAATTGGAATTCGTCCGGTGATTGATGGGCGCCGTATGGGTGTTCGTGAATCGCTCGAAGAGCAAACCATGAATATGGCCAAAGCCACTGCTGCGCTGATCACAGAGAAACTTCGTCACGCCTGTGGTGCACAAATTGAATGTGTGATTGCCGACACTTGCATTGCCGGGATGGCTGAATCTGCCGCCTGTGAAGAAAAATTCAGCAGCCTGAACGTAGGCGTGACGATTACTGTTACCCCATGCTGGTGCTACGGTAGCGAAACCATCGACATGGATCCGATGCGCCCGAAAGCTATCTGGGGCTTTAACGGAACAGAACGTCCCGGCGCAGTTTATCTGGCCGCAGCATTGGCTGCGCATAATCAAAAAGGACTTCCCGCCTTCTCTATTTACGGCCATGACGTACAGGATGCCGGTGACACCACGATCCCTGCCGATGTTGAAGAAAAATTGCTGCGCTTTGCCCGCGCGGGCCTGGCGGTTGCCAGTATGAAAGGCAAAAGCTACCTGTCCGTAGGCGGCGTTTCAATGGGCATTGCCGGCTCGATTGTCGATCATAACTTCTTTGAATCCTGGCTGGGAATGAAGGTTCAACCCGTTGATATGACCGAACTGCGTCGTCGCATCGACCAAAAAATCTATGACGAAGCTGAGCTGGAAATGGCGCTGGCGTGGGCGGATAAAAACTTCCGCTACGGTGAAGATCAGAACGCACAGCAATATAAACGTAACGCAGAGCAGAGCCGTGTGGTGCTGAAAGAGAGCCTGTTGATGGCCATGTGCATTCGCGACATGATGCAGGGTAACCAGAAACTGGCAGACAAAGGTCGGGTTGAAGAGTCGCTGGGGTACAACGCGATTGCCGCAGGCTTCCAGGGCCAGCGTCACTGGACCGATCAATACCCGAATGGCGATACCGCCGAAGCACTACTCAACAGCTCCTTTGACTGGAACGGCATTCGCGAACCGTTCGTTGTCGCCACCGAAAACGACAGCCTGAACGGCGTGGCGATGCTGTTTGGTCATCAACTCACCGGCACAGCGCAGGTCTTTGCCGATGTGCGCACCTACTGGTCGCCAGAGGCGGTTGAACGCGTCACGGGTAAACCGCTAACCGGCCTTGCTGAGCACGGTATTATTCACCTGATTAACTCCGGCTCGGCAGCGCTGGATGGCTCCTGCAAACAGCGCGACGGCGAAGGGAAACCGACCATGAAGCCGCACTGGGAAATCTCACAGAAAGAGGCGGATGATTGCCTGGCGGCTACCGAATGGTGTCCGGCTATTCACGAATACTTCCGCGGCGGCGGCTATTCTTCTCGCTTCCTGACCGAGGGCGGCGTGCCGTTCACCATGACCCGCATCAACATCATCAAAGGCCTGGGCCCGGTGCTGCAAATCGCGGAAGGCTGGAGCGTGGAATTACCGAAAGAGATGCACGACCAGCTTGATGCGCGCACCAACTCCACCTGGCCAACCACCTGGTTTGCCCCGCGCTTAACCGGTAAAGGCCCGTTCAGCGATGTCTATTCCGTCATGGCTAACTGGGGCGCAAACCACGGCGTACTGACGATAGGTCACGTGGGCGCGGACTTTATTACGCTCGCCGCCATGCTGCGTATCCCGGTTTGTATGCACAACGTGGAAGACGAAAAAATTTACCGCCCTTCAGCCTGGGCAGCCCATGGTATGGATATGGAAGGCCAGGATTATCGCGCCTGCCAGAACTACGGCCCGCTGTATAAGCGTTAATGCGACTCTGGCCCGGTGGCGCAAGCTTACCGGGCCTGCGCGGTGAATTTTGTAAGCCGGGTAAGCGCTGCGTCATCCGGCTACGTTTGGGGAGCGATTATGAAACAAGACGTTATCCTGGTTCTCGACTGTGGCGCGACCAACGTGCGGGCTATCGCCGTTGACCGACAGGGAAAGATTGTCGCCCGCGCAGCGACCCCGAACGCCAGTGACATCGCAACAGAAAACAGTACCTGGCATCAGTGGTCGCTGGAGGCCATTCTGCAACGCTTCGCCGATTGCTGTCAGCGCCTCTGCACGCAACTGGCCGCCTGCCATGTCCGCGGGATCGCCGTCACCACTTTTGGCGTAGACGGCGCGCTGGTTGATAAGAACGGTAAGCAGCTGTATCCGGTGATTAGCTGGAAATGCCCACGCACCGCAGCGGTGATGGAGAATATTCACCGCTACATATCACCGCAGCAATTGCAGGAAATTTCCGGCGTCGGCGCATTTAGCTTCAACACGCTGTATAAACTGGTGTGGCTGAAAGAAAACCATCCGCAATTTCTGGAGCAGGCGCACGCCTGGTTGTTTATCTCGTCGCTTATCAACCACCGTTTAACCGGCGAGTTCACTACAGATATCACCATGGCGGGCACCAGTCAGCTGCTGGACATCCGGCAGCGCGATTTTAGTCATGACATTTTGCATGCTACGGGCATACCGCGCCGTCTGTTCCCGCGCCTGGTTGAAGCAGGCGAAAAGATTGGGGCTTTGCAACCGGAGGCTGCCAGCCTGCTCGGGCTTACGGCGGGAATTCCGGTCATCTCTGCCGGACACGACACGCAGTTTGCGCTATTTGGCGCTGGAGCCCAACCAGATGAACCGGTGCTCTCTTCCGGCACATGGGAAATTCTGATGGTGCGCAGTGCGCAGGTGGATACCTCCCAGCTCAGCCAATATGCGGGTTCCACTTGTGAGCTGGATAGCCAGGCTGGACTGAATAACCCCGGCATGCAGTGGCTGGCTTCCGGTGTACTCGAGTGGGTGCGTAAGCTGCTGTGGACTGCCGACACCCCCTGGCAGACGCTGATCGACGAAGCCAGGGTCATCCCGGCAGGCGCCGAAGGCGTGAAGATGCACTGCGACCTGCTGGCCTGTCAGAATGCGGGCTGGCAAGGGGTTACGCTCAATACCACCCGTGGTCACTTTTATCGCGCCGCGCTGGAAGGACTGACAGAACAGCTGCAGCGAAACCTCCATACGCTGGAAAAAATCGGTCATTTCCAGGCCACTGAACTGCTATTGGTAGGTGGGGGAAGCCGCAACGCGTTGTGGAATCAGATCAAAGCGAATGTTCTCGGGATACCTGTCAAAGTGCTGGATGACGCCGAAACCACCGTGGCAGGTGCCGCAATGTTTGCGTGGTCAGGCATTGGGGAATTTGCCTCACCGGAACAGGCACGCGGGCAGGTACGCTACCAGTACCGTTACTTCTATCCGCAAACCGAATCCGAACTAACAGGAGTCGAGTAACATGCTCAAAACAATATCTCCCTTAATTTCGCCCGACCTGCTGAAGGTACTGGCTGAAATGGGCCACGGCGATGAGATTATATTTTCCGATACCCACTTCCCGGCCCACAGCATGGGACCACAGGTTATCCGCGCCGACGGTCTATTGGTCAGCGACCTGCTACAGGCGATTATTCCGCTCTTTGAACTGGACAGCTATGCCCCACCGCTGGTGATGATGGCGGCTGTTGAAGGCGATGCCCTCGATCCTGACGTCGAGGCCCGCTATCGTCAGGCGCTTTCACTGCAAACCCCCTGCCCGGACATCACGCGTATTGACCGCTATGCCTTCTATGAACGCGCGCAACAGGCGTTTGCGATCGTTATCACAGGAGAGCGGGCAAAGTACGGGAATATTCTATTAAAAAAAGGAGTAACCCCGTAATCTCTGATCTGAATGCCCGTCAGCTACGGGCATTCATCATAAGATGAGGATCAGAACATGAAAGCGGCGCGCCAGCAGGCGATCGTAGATCTGCTTACCAACCACAAAAATCTGACAACCGAAACCCTTGCTTTGCAACTTAAGGTCAGCAAAGAGACTATCCGCCGCGATCTCAGCGAGCTACAAGCCCAGGGAAAAGTGCTGCGCAATCACGGGCGGGCCAAAGTGATTCATCGGGAAAATCAGGACAGCGGCGACCCGTTTCATATGCGACTCAAAAGCCACTATGCCCACAAAGCGAATATTGCCCGCGAAGCGCTGGCATGGATCGAAGAAGGTATGGTGATAGCCCTGGACGCCAGCTCAACGTGCTGGTACCTGGCGCGACAGTTACCGGACATCAACATTCACGTCTTTACCAACAGCCAGCCCATTTGCCAGGAATTGGCTAAACGCGAACACCTTCAGCTCATCAGCTCCGGCGGTCGCCTTGAGCGTAAATACGGTTGCTATGTTAACCCCTCGCTCATCTCGCAGCTCAAACCACTCGAGATCGATCTGTTTATTTTTTCCTGCGTAGGGATCGACAGCGACGGCGCACTCTGGGACTCTAACGCGACCAATGCCGACTTCAAGTCCATTCTGCTTAAGCGCGCAGCGCAGTCATTATTGCTGATCGATAAAAGTAAATTTAATCGTTCGGGAGAGGCCCGGATTGGGCATCTGGATGATGTGACCCATATTATTTCAGATACGCCGATGATTGAAACAATGCAGGCCGGATGAGACATTTACGCCTTCATCCGGCCTGCAATTTTACCTTATCGCTCGTCGCGACGACCACCAACAGCAGCCCACAGGCGACGGACGTGCACGGTGACTTCTTCACGGTCATGATACAGCTGACGCGCCTGAATCTGGGCATTTACGCCATGCTCGTCAAGCTGTGCCTGAATATAAGCCAGGTTTTGCGACACCTCTTCGTAGCGTTTTTTCATCGGCAGCTTGAGGTTGAAGATAGTCTCACGACACCAGCCGTTGACCAGCCACTGCGCCATCAGGGCGGCAACCTTCGCGGGCTTTTCCACCATGTCGCAAACCATCCACGAAATGTTATTGCGATTTGGCCGGTACTTAAATCCGTCTTCGCGCAGCCAGGTAACTTGTCCGGTATCCATCAGGCTTTGCGCCATCGGACCATTATCCACGGAGTAAACCCACATGTTGCGTTTAACCAGTTGATAGGTCCAACCGCCCGGGCATGCCCCTAAATCCACCGCATACATTCCGTTAGCCAGACGTTCATCCCACTCATCGGCAGGAATAAACACGTGCAGCGCTTCTTCCAGCTTCAGTGTTGAACGGCTCGGCGCATCGGCCGGGAACTTCAGACGCGGAATGCCCATGTAGAACGGGGAGTTATTGTCAGGCCAGGAATAGCCGGTATAGCAGCAGCCAGGTGCGATAAAGAACACATGAACCACCGGACGTTTTGGCGTTTCATACTTTGCCAGCACGCCCGCTTCCCGCAGCGCCGCGCGCAGTGGTACGGTAAATTTACGGCAAAATTTAACCAACTCTTTGCTTTCATTGGTGTCAGCAACTTCAACGCGCAGATCGCCGCCTTTCTCCACCACGCCCTGCAACATGCCGACAATCGGCGTAATGCGGTCTTCCGGCGGTAAATATTGCAGCAGTTCGCCCACCACAAACATTTGACGGGCAAAAATCAGCGAGCTAAACGGCAACTCTTTCACTAACTTTTCGGCATCGTCCTGCTGATAGCATTCGAAGATGACGTAACCCGCATTGTCTTTCACGCGGGCAAAACCGAAGATTTCCCGGCGTCCTGCTTTATCCGTAATTTCTGCGGCGCACTCTTTTTCAAAACCTGGGCGACACAACAATACAACCTTATTCATGGCTAACGCCCTTACGTTTCAATCGAATAGCGCCCACTAACATCAGCGCCCAGCCCACAAGGAAGCTGAAACCGCCGACGGGGGTAACAAACGCCCACAGGCGTAAATGCGAGAGCGCGAGGCAATACAGGCTGCCGCTAAACAGCACCGTTCCTAATGCCAAAAACACGCTACTCCAGTAAAACCAAATGCTAATGCGCCGCTGCATGGCGACGGCCAGGCCAAATATAGCCAGCGTATGGAACGCCTGATACTCGAGGCCTGTCTGGATCCACCCCATCTCAACGACACCGAGGGTTTTACTCAGAACATGTGCCCCAAAGGCGCCCAACGCCACAAAGATAAAGCCACTTACGGCGGCAAAAATCAGCATAAAACGGCTGGTCATGTGAATACCCTACGTAAATTATTGTTCATAACGAAAGCGGAATTTTTCTTGTTCCGTGGCCGCTTTCGCCAGAATCCACTGACGGAAGGCGGCTATTTTACCCAGTTCTGCCTGACTGTCATGACAAACCAGATAAAATGCGTTTTTGCTGACCAGAACATCATTAAACGGACAGACCAGACGTCCGGCTTCTATTTCGGATTGCGCCATGACGTTATTAGCCAACGCAATTCCCTGTCCATGGATAGCAGCCTGGAGCACCATGGCGCTATGGCTGAAGATGGGTCCCTGCTGTACGTTGATATGATTCAGGCCAAGCTGGCGCGTATAGGCTTGCCAGTCACGGCGTGACGCATCGTGCAATAATGTGTGCTTCGCCAGATCTTCGGGCGTCTTTAGCGGTTTATCACCGGTGAGTAATAGCGGCGAGCAGACCGGCAATAAATATTCTGCGTACAATTTTTCAACGCGCAGACCCGGCCAGTTGCCACGTCCGTAGAAAATCGCCACATCAACATCGTCAGCCAGTTTGTCTTCCTGACGGTCCACCGCCTGGATCCTGACATCGATTCCCGGATAAGCTGAGTTAAAGCTAGAGAGTCTGGGAACCATCCATTGGATTGCAAAACTGGGCAATAAACTCACGGTGAGCGCACCTTTTGCACTGCGTGCCTGAAGTTTACGCGTCGCGTCGGTTAATTGCGAAAAAATCTCTTTGATGTCGAGAAAGTAGCTTTGGCCTTCTTCCGTTAACAGCAAAGATCGATTGCGTCGACGAAACAGCTTCAGCCCCAGGAAATCCTCAAGTGACTTGATTTGATGACTTACTGCGGCCTGCGTCACAAAAAGCTCTTCTGCTGCGCGAGTAAAGCTCAAATGACGCGCTGCAGCATCAAAAACACGCAACGCATTTAGGGGTGGTAATCGTTTTGACATGACTTTTAGGCTTTGATGTTAAATGAATTTAACAATTAACCAACAGGTTGTAACCTATTAGTTTTTTTTATCTGAGCCATTATAAATTGTCCGTTGAGGTTCTACCAGCAAATACCTATAGTGGCGGCACTTCCTGAAGCCGGAACGAAAAGTTTTATCGGAATGCGTGTTCTGGTGGGCTTTTGGCTTACGGTTGTGATGTTGTGTTGTTGTGTTTGCAATTGGTCTGCGATTCAGACCATGGTAGCAAAGCTACCCTTTTTCACTTCCTGTACATTTACCCTGTCTGTCCATAGTGATTAATGTAGCACCGCCAAATTGCGGTGCTTTTTTTTGTCCGACTCTTTGTCGATGGGCGACCGGTTAGTTATCCAGTTCTACCATCTCTTTCACATCGGTACGGTTAATCTGCTGTTTGTTGCCGTTAGCGTCTTTATACGAAATCATCCCCGTTTCATTGTCGGTCTGTGGCTTACCATCAGATACGATTGATCGACCATCATTGGTGTGCATCACGTAATTCGAACCAGAACAGGCGCTCAGGGCAAAAGTCAGCATACAAGCAGAGATAATTGCGGCAGTCTTTTTCATCTTTTTCTCCTTAAAGCGATTTATGCTATTAAAAACACACTCCGTAACAGGCTAAATTGCTCGCCTAACGGTATATAGCATAAGACACTGCGTGGACTTTGCCAGGATATCCAGAGTATTCCGATGGTTAGCACACCCCTTGTATCAGCGCCCTTTTTGCGCCACGATCGGTTTACTGAACTGAGGAATACCATGAACGCTTTTAACCCCGCGCAGTTTCGCGCGCAATTTCCCGCACTCAACGATGCTGGCGTCTATCTCGACAGCGCTGCTACCGCACTGAAGCCGCAGGCAGTGATTGAGGCCACCCATCAGTTTTATAGCCTGAGCGCCGGGAACGTCCACCGCAGCCAGTTTGCCGAAGCACAGCGCCTGACCGCACGCTATGAAGCCGCGCGGGAAAAAGTCGCAAGCCTGATTAATGCGCCGGATGATAAAACAATCGTCTGGACCCGCGGTACGACGGAAGCGATCAACATGGTTGCCCAAAGCTATGCGCGACCGCGGTTACAACCGGGTGATGAGATTATCGTTAGCGCAGCAGAACATCATGCCAACCTCGTGCCCTGGCTGATGGTGGCGGAGCAAACGGGGGCGAAGGTCGTCAGGCTGCCGCTTAACGCCCATTTATTGCCAGACGTTGAAAGCCTCGCGCAACTCATCACTCCACGCAGCCGCATTCTGGCGCTTGGGCAGATGTCGAACGTTACCGGCGGTTGCCCGGATCTGGCCCGCGCCATTACGCTCGCCCATGCGGCTGGCATGGTGGTGATGGTGGATGGTGCACAGGGGATTGTCCATTTCCCCGCCGACGTACAGCAATTAGACATTGATTTCTATGCGTTCTCGGGCCACAAGCTGTATGGCCCCACCGGCATTGGCGTGCTGTACGGTAAACCGGAACTGCTGGATGCCATGTCTCCCTGGCTCGGTGGCGGTAAAATGATTAGCGAAGTCAGTTTTGACGGTTTCACCCCCCAGGCTGCTCCATGGAAGCTGGAGGCCGGTACGCCTAACGTTGCTGGCGTTATCGGACTAAGCGCGGCGCTCGAATGGCTGGCGGACGTTGACGTGGTGCAGGCCGAAAACTGGAGTCGGGGTCTGGCGACGTTGGCAGAAGATGCGCTGGCGAAACGCCCCGGCTTTCGCTCCTTCCGCTGCCAGGACTCCAGTCTGTTAGCCTTTGATTTCGCAGGGGTTCATCACAGCGACATGGTGACGTTGCTGGCCGAATATGGCATTGCACTGCGTGCAGGACAACACTGTGCGCAACCGCTGCTGGCAGAACTGGGCGTATCCGGGACGCTACGCGCCTCATTTGCACCTTATAATACGCAAAGTGATGTAGATGCGTTGGTCACAGCCGTTGACCGCGCGCTGGAAATATTGGTGGATTAATGACAAGCCCTCTGTTCGCCGGACACCCGTTTGGCACAAACGTAACGGAAGAGACGTTACACAATACCTTTACCCCGCTCACCCAGTGGGAAGATAAATATCGCCAGCTGATTCTGCTGGGTAAGCAGTTGCCAGCTCTTCCTGATTCGCTAAAGGCACAGGCCAAAGAGATCGCGGGCTGCGAAAACCGCGTTTGGCTGGGGCATACCCTTCATGAGAATGGTACTTTGCATTTCTTCGGCGACAGCGAAGGTCGCATTGTTCGCGGGCTGCTGGCGGTATTACTCACGGCGGTCGAAGGTAAAACTGCAGCCGAGTTACTGGCGCATTCGCCAATGGCATTATTTGACGAGCTAGGTTTACGCGCGCAGCTCAGCGCCTCGCGTACCCAGGGGCTGCATGCTCTGAACGAGGCGATTCTTGAGGCTGCCCGACAGGTTTGATGGTTGCCGGATGGCGACGCGAACGCGCCTTATCCGGCACAACACACTCAACTCTGGCGCGCCGCTTTCGCCATCATCTTCTTCAGCGCATGTGAGACGGCAACAAAGCCAAAGGTGGCGGTCACCATAGTGGCCGCGCCAAAACCGGATGCGCAATCCATGCGCTTCGGCCCTTCCGCCGTCGCCTTCATCGCACATACCGAGCCATCTGCCTGCGGGTAAACCAGCGCTTCGGTCGAGAACACACAGTCCACGCCCAGCTTGCCTTTGCTGTTTTTCACCACGCCAAAATCGCTTTTCAGTCGCTCGCGTAGCTTGGCTGCCAGCGGATCCTGGATAGTTTTTGCCAAATCAACGACCTGTATCTGCGTCGGGTCGATCTGCCCTCCCGCACCACCGGTGGTCACCAGCGGAATTTTGTTACGCCGACACCAGGCGATCAGTGCCGCTTTTGGGCGCACGCTATCAATAGCATCAATGACATACGAATAACCCGCACTCATATACTCAGCAACATTATCCGGCGTGACAAAATCATCGACCACGTTCACCCGGCACTCCGGGTTAATCTGGCGGATACGTTCAGCCATCACTTCAGCTTTTGCCAGGCCTACGTTATCGCGCAGAGCATGGATCTGGCGGTTAGTATTGGTGACGCACACATCATCCATATCGATGAGCGTGATGGCGCCAATACCGGTACGCGCCAGCGCTTCCGCCGCCCACGACCCTACCCCGCCAATCCCAACCACACAAACGTGCGATTGGGCAAACAACTGCAGCGCATTTTCGCCATACAGACGCGCCGTACCGCCAAAACGCTGGCGCCAGGCATCACTGATAACCACAGACATAACACCTCAAATTCATTAATATCGAGCGCCATCCGGCTATTAACCGCTGAACACGTTACCCGTACCCGGCGCTGTTTTCAGTACCCAGACGCGACCGTAGTGATTATACCACCCCGCACGGTGTCCGGCGTCAGCACCAATGCCCTGATAGATATCGAAGTGTTGCCCTTTAATAGCGCCACCCACATCTAACGCCACCATCAGGCGCAGTTCGTACTGGCCGGTAAACTTGCCGTTATTGTCCAGTAACGGGACTTCCGCCAGCAATGTTGTGCCCGCCGGAATGATACTGCGGTCAGAAGCCACAGACGCGCGGCCAATCAACGGTACCGCGCTGGCCCCTTTGACCGGTGCAAAAGATTGCGGTTTAAAGAAGACAAACGATGGGTTCTGCTCCAACAGCTCACGCACTTCGGCTTCGCTGTGCGTTTCACCCCAATGGCGAATAGCCTGCATCGACATATCTTCTTTTTTCACTTCGCCACGGTCGATAAGCACTTTACCGATGCTGCGATAGGCGTGGCCGTTTTTCCCGGAATAGCTAAAGAAGTTAAGCGGGCTGCCATCGCCAAAATCGATGTAACCACTGCCCTGCACATCCATAATGAAGTTATCCATTAGGGAGTTGCTGTACGCCAGAATGTAGTTGTCGCTCAGCGCGCCCGCGTAAATCTCGGCACGGCTTGGTAAGCGCCCACGTTTTGGCGGCATGCGATAGATAGGATACTGAAACTCGCCCTGGCGCGTATGGCGCGCCTGAATAACCGGCGTGTAGTAACCGGTAAACTGGACGTTACCGTAGTTGTCCGCCCCTTCCATTTGCCAGGCATCAATACCAAACTGGCGCATACTGCGCGTATCACCGCCCGCACGTAACCACTGCTGGATAGCGTTGTAAACGTTGCTCTGGTTGCCGTACAAACGTGGCGAAGCGCTGCGAATTTGATTAACCTGCTCGGCGAAATCACCGGCATTGATTGGTGCGCCAACCGCATCAGGCTGGTTCACCAGTGAGAAAGGCTGGGTAAATTTCCCGTCTTTATACTGCTGCCCACGATCGGTGGGTTTTGAGGAACACGCGGCGAGCATCGCGACGACAGCTCCCGCCAGAAGATATTTTGCCCAACGTCCTTTCATTGTTCTCGTCTTATGTTGCCTGAATGCGAGACGAAGATAACAAACCCCTGAACCTAATGAAATGCGTATACATACCCGAACGCAAATTTTGAGCAAAAAACAATCCAGAATGCGTTGTTTTTGTTCATTTTCACCTTAAAAACGTGATCAAGGTGAAAAAAGGGTTGCATGAAAATGCGAGCAGAGTATAGTGCGCATCCACGGACGCGGGGTGGAGCAGCTTGGTAGCTCGTCGGGCTCATAACCCGAAGGTCGTCAGTTCAAATCTGGCCCCCGCAACCAATTAAAATTTGATGAAATAAAAGCAGTACGGTGACGCGGGGTGGAGCAGCCTGGTAGCTCGTCGGGCTCATAACCCGAAGGTCGTCGGTTCAAATCCGGCCCCCGCAACCAATCAAATTTGATAAAATATAAAGCAGTACGGTGACGCGGGGTGGAGCAGCCTGGTAGCTCGTCGGGCTCATAACCCGAAGGTCGTCGGTTCAAATCCGGCCCCCGCAACCAACATTATAAACACCCTAAAGGGTGTTTTTTTGTATCTGCGGTCCATAAAAAAAGCGCTTTTCAGCGCTTTTTTGTTATCCCCTTCTCGCCAGCGTCGCGCCATCGGCAAAGTAGGCTTTGATCCCCGCCAGAATCGACTCTGCAACTTCCTGCTGGAAGGTCGCAGTTTTGAGCTTGCGCTCTTCCTCAACGTTACTGATAAATGCGGTTTCCACCAGAATAGACGGAATATCCGGCGCTTTTAGTACCGCAAACCCGGCTTGTTCAACCTGGTTCTTATGCAGATTGTTAACTTTACCGAGCTTATTCAATACCGCTTTACCAAACTTCAGGCTGTCGGCGATGGTCAGCGATTGCACCATGTCGAACATGGTATGGTCGACGTAGCGATCGCCGCTCTTGCTGACGCCGCCAATCAAATCCGAGGCGTTCTGAGTTTGCGCCAGATATTTCGCGGCGGTGCTGGTCGCCCCTTTAGTCGAGAGCGCAAATACCGACGAACCTCTGGGCTGTCGACTGGTAAATGCATCGGCGTGAATAGAGACAAACAGGTCTGCACGCTGCTTCTGCGCTTTCGCCACGCGGACTTTAAGCGGAATGAAGATATCTTCATTTCGCGTCATAAAGACCTTCATGTTGCCCTCTTTCTCTATGAGGGCTCGCAGGCGTCGGGCAATCTGCAGCACCACATCTTTCTCACGCGTCTTGTATTTCCCCACCGCACCGGAGTCCTCTCCGCCATGTCCTGGGTCGAGCATAATGACAATGGGACGATCGCGCCCCGCTTTACCCGGCTGCGGGCCACTTTGCGCAGGCGGCACCTGTTTGTCCAGATCGCCCTTGTTGTATTCTTCCAGCAACGCCAGCAGCGGATCCTGAACATCCTGGGCATTAGCAGGATAGAGATCCATCACCAGACGTTCTTTAAAGCCTGCCACCGGAGCCAGCGCAAAAAGTTGCGGCTTCACATTCTGTTTCAGCTCGAACACCATCCGCACGGTCTGTGGGTCAAACTGCCCGACGCGCGCCGATTTAATATACGGATCGTCAGGACGGATCTGCGCACCCATGCCCTTGAGCACCGAGTTCAAATTAACGCCTTCAATATCCACAACCACACGCTCAGGATTACTCAGGGCAAACTGTTTGTATTTCAGCAGACGGTTAGATTCTACCGTGACGCGGGTGTAGCTGGACGCTGGCCAGACACGTACGGCAACGACCTGACTCATGGCAGCCAGACCAACCTGGCTGACGCTCAAAAGCCACATAGCACCCGCACCTTTCAGTAAACGGCGGCGACTGATTGCTGAATTGGATCCCGACATGCTTCTCCCGAGCAAAAAGAAATCTTTATTGAGGTAATACGTAAAACGTCTGAATTGACCGGAAACTTTAGCGAATGACGCATAATCTGTCATCTATAAAAGGGTAAACATTCTTTTTATATTCACGGCATTACTGAGAAAAATCTTCGGCATGGGTAAAAATTACGCTTGCGCACAGCGCCAAAACAGAATAAAAATACACAAATTACGAATAATCATGCAGTGAGGGTGTGCCGTGGTGAAGGAGCGTAGAACCGAACTGGTACAGGGATTCCGCCATTCTGTTCCCTATATCAATACCCATCGGGGAAAGACGTTTGTCATTATGCTGGGCGGCGAAGCCATCGAGCATGAAAACTTTTCCAGTATCGTCAATGACATTGGCCTTCTTCATAGTCTCGGCATCCGCCTTGTCGTGGTCTATGGCGCACGACCGCAGATTGATGCCAATCTTGCGGCACATCATCATGAACCGGTGTACCACAAGAATACGCGCGTTACCGACGCTAAAACCCTGGAGCTGGTCAAACAGGCGGCAGGGTTACTTCAGCTTGATATTACCGCCCGCCTGTCAATGAGCCTGAATAATACGCCATTGCAGGGGGCGCACATCAATGTGGTCAGCGGTAATTTTATTATCTCCCAGCCGCTTGGCGTTGATGACGGCGTGGATTACTGCCATAGCGGACGTATTCGTCGTATTGATGAAGATGCCATTCACCGCCAGTTAGACAGTGGCGCGATTGTGCTGATGGGTCCGGTCGCCGTTTCCGTCACCGGTGAGAGCTTTAACCTGACTTCAGAAGAGGTAGCCACGCAGTTGGCTATCAAACTGAAGGCAGAGAAAATGATCGGCTTTTGCTCCTCTCAGGGCGTCACCAACGATGATGGCGATATTATTTCCGAGCTGTTTCCTAACGAAGCCCAGGCGCGCGTTGAGCTGCAGGAAGAGAAAGGCGATTACAGCTCCGGCACAGTGCGCTTCCTGCGCGGGGCAGTGAAAGCCTGTCGCAGTGGGGTACGGCGCTGCCATCTGATCAGCTATCAGGAAGATGGCGCATTGCTGCAGGAACTGTTCTCCCGTGACGGGATCGGTACGCAGATCGTAATGGAAAGCGCCGAGCAGATCCGCCGCGCTACCATTAACGATATCGGCGGGATTCTGGAGCTGATCCGTCCGCTGGAGCAACAAGGCATTCTGGTACGTCGCTCCCGCGAACAACTGGAAATGGAGATCGACAAATTCACGATTATTCAGCGCGATAACCTGACCATCGCCTGCGCCGCTCTGTACCCTTTCCCGGAGGAGAGAATTGGCGAAATGGCGTGCGTGGCGGTGCATCCGGACTACCGTAGCTCATCGCGCGGGGAAGTATTGCTGGAGCGGATCGCCGCGCAGGCCCGGCAAATGGGACTGAGCAAACTGTTCGTGCTGACCACGCGCAGCATTCACTGGTTCCAGGAACGTGGTTTCACGCCGGTGGATATCGACCTGCTGCCGGAAAGCAAGAAAGAGATGTACAACTATCAGCGGCGGTCAAAGGTGCTGATGGCGGATTTGGGGTAGTGGTCGTTGCCGGATGCGGTATAAATGCCTTATCCGGCAACGAATTTTATTGATTAAACAACGCCGACAATCCGCTGCGACGTTCGGTGCGGGTGGCAATGGCGTTACTTAATATCCGCTCATCGGCATACAGTGACAGACGCCGGCGCGCGCGGGTGACGGCGGTATAGACCAGCTCGCGGGTAACCACGGGTGAATGCTGGCTGGGTAAAATCAACGCCGCATGGTCAAACTCAGATCCCTGCGATTTGTGCACGGTCATCGCCCAGGTGGTTTCATGTTCAGGTAAGCGACTGGGCTGGACTGATTTGATAGAACCGTCCGGCAGCGCAAACCACACCCTCAGGCCCTGTCCACGATCGAGGGCAATGCCGATATCACCGTTAAATAATCCCAGCGAACTGTCATTGCGCGCGATCATCACCGGCCTTCCCTCATACCAGCGGCTATGCGTCGAACGATGAATTTTACGTTTTTGCGCCATCACCTGCTCAAGGCGTTCATTCAAACCACCCACGCCAAACGGGCCTTCACGCAGGGCACACAACAGCTGATACTCATTGAAGGCCTGAATGACGGCATCCGGCTCAGCGCCCTCGCGCAGTAAATACAGATAGTGCCCATAACCCGCCAGCGCCTCATCCAACATCGCGGCGTAATCTTCGCTGCTATGTAGCGTGCGTTTTTCGATGTCGCTAAACCCCTGCTGGAAGACCGTTTTGAGCGCGGCTTTGTCACCACGATTAATCGCAGCAGCCAACTGACCGATTCCGGAATCGCTACCGAAACGGTAACTCTTTTGCAGCAGACACAAACTGTCGCGCAAAGCGGCGGCCTGAGTTCCCAGACCTGCCGGAATAGCGCTTCCGGTCAGACGACTGAGCTGGCGGGCGCGTTCCGGGGTAAACCCGTCACCGACGAAAGCACAGATATCCCCCAGCACCGCCCCCGCTTCGACGGAAGCGAGCTGGTCACGATCGCCAAGAAAAATCACCCGCCCGTGCGGCGGCAACGCATCGATAAGGCGCGACATCATCGGCAAATCAATCATCGAGGCTTCATCCACCACCAGCACATCCAGATGCAGCGGGTTTCCCGCATGATGGCGCAGGCGCTGACTGCCTGGCTGAGCGCCTAATAATCGATGCAACGTACTGGCGTCATCGGGAATGCGTTTCTTTTGCTCTTCGGTTAACGGCAGTTCTCGTAGCGCTGCGCCCAGCGAGGCAGTCAGGCGCGCTGCCGCCTTTCCAGTAGGAGCCGCCAGGCGAATACGGCAGCGTTCCCCCTCCGCCATCTGAATCAACGCCGCCAAAAGCCTCGCAACTGTTGTCGTTTTTCCGGTCCCCGGCCCGCCGGAGATCACCGATATACGACGGGTCAACGCCACCGCAGCGGCCACTTTTTGCCAGTTAACACCTTCCGCTGGTGGAAACAACGCCGCCAGCGTGTGGGTCAGCCGTTGTTCATCCACCTCAATGGCGTGGTTAACTTCACTGAAAAAGCGAGCCACCGCCCGTTCGTTATGCCACATCCGGTTCAGATACAAGCGATCGCCGTGCAGCACCAGCGGCGTGGGTTGCTCACCACGGCTTACCGCCCCGGAGGCCAGCAGACATTCCGTCCAGTCTTCTGGCTCCCCCACTTCAGCGAGCCAGGCGCTTAAAAGGGGATGGGCGTCCTCGCTCAGGGATAACCGCGAAAGTGGTAAGCAGACGTGCCCTTCTCCTGCTTCACGACTGAGCAACGCCGCCGCCAGCGCAACGGCAGGGTTATCATTTCCGGCAACCGCCAGCGCAAACTGGGCATCCAGAGGCCGGAGCTGTTTTTGCTCCACAGCTTCCAGTAATCGTTTCTGGATTGTCATGACATCTCCTCCAGTGGCGCACCGACAAACATCTCGTCCATCAAGGCGATTAACTCCCCGTCTGGTCGGGTCGCGTAAATTCCCTGTTGCGGATTTTCACTGTCAATGCCACGCAAGAAGAGATAGATAACACCGCCAAAATGGCGTTCATAATCGTAATCAGCAATGCGATGGCGCAAGTAGCGATGCAGCGCCAGGGTATAAAGTTGATACTGCAGGTCGTAGCGATGCGCCTGCATGGCAGAGGCCATCGCCTGCTGCGTATACGCTGAGCTGTCTTCCCCAAGCCAGTTCGATTTGTAATCGAGAAGGTAATAACGCCCCTGGTGGCGGAAAACCAGGTCAATAAATCCTTTCAGCATGCCGCGTACCTGCATAAATTCCAACGCAGGGCACCCCGCGGAGAGAGGATCGTATTGGCGAATTAACGCATCAAGTTGGCTGGCCATCAGCGGCTGCGAAATCGGCAGGTAAAACTCCATCTCCACCTGTTTTTCACGCGCGGAAAGATGGCTCAAACTCACGCCCGTCTCGTTGAGAGGCGCCTGCAAAATGGCATCCAGCCATTCGGTCAAAACCGGCGTCCAGTGCGCGTCATAACCGCCCAATGCCAGTTTTTCCTCGACCCAACTCGGATCTACCGGTTGAGTAAAGTCGAGATCTTCAAACAGGCTATGCAAGAATGTACCTGGCGAAGCGCCGCGCGGGAACTGATGCGGAGTAAGCCCTGACTCTTCAATAACCTCACCAACGCCTGCGGCATCAATATCCAGTCGCGGGATCAGATCCTGCGCGATTCCATGCCCACGCTGCTGCAGACCGGAATAACTGGTCACGCGCCAGCTATCGCCGGGCGTACGCTGCAGTATTTTCGCACTCAGTTCGCAGCTAACAGCCTGCGCAACTTGCCAGCGTTCACCGTCAGGCTGCGCAGGCGTCTGGCAGGCAATATCATCACTGCACAACGCTTCAATCGCACTACGCAGACCCGCGGCATCCATCGGCTCACCTTTTTGCAACAGGCGACCAAGGGCGCTGTGATGCACATCGGTATCCCCTTTTTTATCGCCCCGACGTCGCACCAACGGCGCAACGCCAAGGCTGCAGTGCCATACCGAACGGGTTAGCGCGACATAGAGCAAACGCAGGTCTTCCGCCAAACGCTCCGCTTCAGCCAGCTCAACGCTCTCCTCGGCATCGCTGAGATCCAGCACGGCTTCAAAAGAGCTGCGATCATGGTAGAAAGCCTGATCCTGGACGCGGAAATTCGTGATAAACGGCAGCCAGACCAGCGGATACTCCAGCCCTTTAGATTTATGGATAGTGACGATTTTGACCAGATGCTTGTCGCTTTCCAGCCTGAGCTGCTGACTGGACGCGTTGCTGTCGGGTTCAAGAATATGCTGGGACAGCCAGCGCACCAGCGCATGCTCGCTTTCCAGCTGCGAGCCCGCTTCCTGCAACAGTTCGCTAATATGTAAAATATCGGTCAGGCGGCGTTCGCCCCCCGCCGTCGCCAGCAGGTTTTCCGCAATCTGGCGGGTTGTCATCAGCGCGCGCAGCATCGGCATCACGCCGCGTTTATGCCAGATCTGACGATAGCCATCAAACTCTTCGACCACCGCATCCCAGGCATTTTCATCGTTATTTAACGCTTCAAGATCCTGCGCATTCAGCCCCATCATTGAGGTCGCCAGCGCGCTACGCAGCGTGTTCTCACGCTCCGGCGTCATCACCGCCTGCAGCACCCACAGCAACTCCCGCGCTTCCAGCGTTTCAAATACGCTGTCACGGTTGGAAAGGTAGACGGAGGGAATTGCCAGCTGCGTCAGCGCATCACGGACCAGTGCCGCCTCCTGGCGGCTACGAACCAGTACGCTGATGTCCGACGCGCGTACCGGACTGGATGTTTTACCACTGACCAGTTGCGCAGCGCCAGACTGCCCGGCCTTAAGCCAGTCGCGAATTTGCGTGGCGCACACCTGGGCCATGTAGTTCTGGTAATCGCCTACGCCGCAGCTTTCCCCTTCCATCAGCCACATGCTCATGGCTGGCTGTGTCTCACCGTGTAAAACAAACCGAAACGACTGGTTTTTTTCTGCAAATTTTACCGGGCTAAAGGGGATTTCGCGGAACATAAAGGCGTCATCCATCTGGCTGAAAAGCGTATTTACGCTATTGACCATGCCGGGGGCCGAACGCCAGTTGGTATCGAGCGTATAGTGTGCGCTGACCTCGCTGCGCGCCTTCATATAGGTGAAGATATCCGCGCCGCGAAACGCGTAAATCGCCTGTTTTGGGTCGCCAATCAGCAGCAGTGCGGTATCCGGCTGATGCTGCCAGATCCGGCGAAAAATACGGTACTGCTGCGGATCGGTATCCTGAAATTCATCGATCATCGCGACCGGAAAACGGGTACGGATAGCCGTCGCCAGCGCATCGCCGCTTTCACTGCGCAACGCTGCATCCAGACGGCTGAGCATATCGTCAAAGCCTAGCTCACCGCGGCGTCGTTTCTCCTCGGCAACCGCTGAACGGATCTCCGCCAGCGCCCGGGTGATCACCAGATCGCGGAGAGTTAACGGTTCGCTAAGCAGTTCATCAATAGCGACAAACAGCGGGTGCTGAGGGGTTATTCCGCCCGCTTTGGTGCGTTCTTCCAGAAAACGCTGAGAGAATTTCTCCAGCGCGTCAGGAAGCTGATAACTTTGGGTTTCTTCTTGCGCCCATGCACCGATCTTTTCGATCCACTTGCCCTGGTTACCACGATTAAATTTACGCCGGTCGATCCCGGAGGCTTCCAGCAGGCCATCCAGCTCATCAACGGAATCACGCCATTGCTGCTTGATCTGGTTAATGCGCGTGAGAATTTGTTCGTGCCGGGAAGCCAGCGTTTCGTCATCAGACGGCGGAGCCTTGATGACCGGCGCTTCCCCCTGCAGATAGCGATCGATGTCTCTCAGCAGAGCCTGCGGTCCTTTCCACGTTTCAAAAATCACCTGCGCAATGTCGCGGGGTAGCGGATAGCAATGCCGACGCCAAAAGTCCGCACAGGCCTGATAGCGCAGCAGCGATTCATCTTCTATCAGCTGCTGTTCGAACAGCATGCCTGATTCAAAGGCGTTGAGACTGAGCATACGCTGACAAAAGCCGTGGATGGTAAACACCGCCGCTTCATCCATCTGTCTTTCAGCCAATAGCAGCCACTGAGCGGCCTGTTTTTTATCGGCGATTTCATCTAACAAACGGGCATATAGCGGGTTGTCGGTCTTTTCACGCAGGCAGGCAATTCGCAGTTCATGAATGTTGCTACGAATTCGTCCGCGCAACTCTTCGGTGGCTGCCTCGGTGAAGGTGACCACGAGCAGTTCTTCAACGGTCAGAGGACGAGGAAAGGCGGCAGAGCCGCCCAGTCCAAGCAGTAAACGTAAATACAGGGCGGCGATGGTAAAGGTTTTACCGGTGCCCGCAGAGGCTTCAATCAGGCGCTCGCCCGTCAGGGGCAAGCGCAGTGGATCAAGGGACTCAGCGGCATCATTCATTCTTATCACTCATCAGGGGTAAGGTTTGCTGCAACGCGCTGACGGTCTGCCACACTTTCCAGCCTTCCGGGTGCACATATTCTGCTTTCCCGTTCTGACTGCCGGAAACCTGTGACAGTATCGCCATGCCTTGCGGCTCAACCACCGCCTGATGGAAGAAGTCGGCAAGTTTTTGCGGCGTCAGCAGTTTAATCTGAGCCACTATTTTATCACGTGAATCGAAGCGCATATTGCCGCGATCAAAATCTTTGCTTAACTGTGAGGCTTCTTCCCCCAGCGTTTGCGGCGCCTGCAGCATTTGCGCAATAATCGCCTGCTGAATTTGCGCAAACTCTTCAGGTTTCATCGCCCGCAGTTTCGCTTCCGCCGTCGGGAAAAACGCTTTATAACGCTCCCAAAGATAAGACGGCTGCTTATCATTGCTTTGCAGCAGGAACCCCATTCCCCACTGACGGCCGATACTCATCGGGAAAGCAAATACAGCGTAGCCTAACTGCTCTTCAGTACGCAGTTGATTGTAGAACCACGGCTGAACAATCTGCCCTAACATGGCGCTGTAGGCTGAACTGGCGTATTCATCGTATCCGGTTGGCACAAATACCGCCGCCAGCGCGGAGTCCGTGCTACTGCCTGCTTTTTCAAAGATGACGGACTGCTTCTTGTCCACAACCACATCTTTATTGCGACACCACTGTGACCCGTTAGCGCCAAGCTGTTGTTGGATATCCCGCGCCATGGTCGTCGCCTGAGCGGCGCTCATATTACCAATTACCAGGAATTCAGGCCGCGCACCGGTTTTTAAGACGTCGCGGTACGTCATCACCTCTTTCAGGGTGATGGAAGGCAGTAGCTTACGGCGCTCATCGCGTGAGAAGTACGGCACCTGAGAAAGCATTTGCACTGGCATAATTGCCTGATCGTAGGCTTTACCCTTCTCTGCAGAATCCATCATCTGGGCATACCAGGATTTCGCCTGTTCCAGCTGTTCATCCGTTGAGGTGTAGCTGAAATAGCCGCTCAGCAGCGCCTGAAAAAGCTGCGGCAGACGTTGGGTGTAGCCGTTGGCGTTAAGCATCAACCCATTGTTAGCGTTGGTAGAGAAACCAATTCCACCTACCGACGCCTGGTTGCTTAACTGATCGAGCGCAATCCCCGCCAGGTAATCGTTAAGTGCGAATAATACCTGGTTGCGAGCGCTGTCCATGGCCTTCGGGTTACGCAGGATCACGCTGACGTCAGCCTTCGGCTCACTGGCAAAATACTGGCTCGGCGCATACACCACGCGTAGATCCGGCTCATCAACGATCAGTTCCGGGTGCGCGTATTTTTTATCCGTTTTAATCAGCGTGAAATCATCCGGAATGTAGGGGTTCAACTCCGGTAACGACAGCGCAATGCCCTGCGCTTTTTGCTGCCAGTCGGCAAAGGTTTTGTCGCTGATTTTATCCACCTGGTAAGGCGCATCGACAAAATAAGCGGTTTTATTATGCGGTTCTTTCGCACTGATATACCAGATACGCGCATTCTGTGGCGTCATCATTGCCAGGCGTTGCTCAACGGCTTTCACATCGTACTGGTCGGCAATATTCACCGCATCCAGCGTATGTTCGACAGGAACGCGGATCATGGTATCAGCCAGCCATTCCACGTAGTCCATATCACGGGTGATGGAGGGATAACGGAAATCGAGATCCAGTACGTGCGCCAGTTCGTCAAAATAGCGTTTATCGACGCCTTTATCGCGTAACAGATTGAGATAACTGAAAATTGCCGCAACAACTTCATCGCGGTTCGCCAGCCCTTTGTCGGTTAACGTCGCGGAAATGGCTAACACGCCGCTGTTCCCATTGACCACCGGATCGGAATCCGCACGAATACCTTCAACCAGTCCCTGCTTTTGCAGCCAGTCAGACAACGTGCCAGGGCTACGATTACCAATCAGATAGGTCACCAGCTCATCGGTTTTACTGCGGAACTGCGCGCTGTTGTTATCGATACGAAACTCGACGCGCAGTACTTTACGCGGCATTGCCGGAACATAGTGGATGATGACGCCCTTTTGCGCGTCGGTGACTACCGGTACGGTAATTTCAGGCTTTGCGATATTTCTGTTCGGTACGCGTCCAAAGGTGTCAGCAGCTATCCGCGCCAGCTCTGGCAGGGGCTTATTGCTATAAATCACCGCCTTCATCAGGTTCGCGGAGTAGTACTTTTCATGAAATTTTTGTAATGCCTGCACCACCGGGTTTCCCGGTTTATCGCTTAATGTCTCGAGATTTCCGCCGGAGAAACGCGAGCCAGGGTGCGCCGGGTTGATGGTCTCAGCACTCACCTGCGCCATACGCATCCCGTCTCGGGTGCGCGCCAGCGTCAACTCGGAGTTAACCGCGTTACGCTCACGATCGGCATATTTTTTATCCAGCAACGGATCGGCAATAGCGTCCGCCAGGCGATCCACCGCCCCCACCAACGCGTCGTTTTCGACTTCAAGATAGAAGGCCGTACGGTAAGGCGCGGTGCTGGCATTGTGGCTGCCGCCGTGCATTTTCAGGAATTCAGCCAGACTGTCCGGCTGTGGGTATTTTTTCGAGCCCATCAGACACATGTGTTCGAGATAATGCGCCAGCCCCTGATGCTCGTCCGGATCTTCCAGCGAGCCCACGGGAACCACCAGTGCAGAAAGGGATTTCACGGCCTGAGGATCGGATACCAGCAACACGACCATGCCGTTATCAAGGCGCACGGCCTGATACTGGCGGGTGTCTTTATCGCTTTTACGGATGGTTTCAGCTAAAGGCTGCCAACCGGTATCTGCCTGACTTACGGGAACCCAAAGGGCGACGAACAACAGTAATGCGCTGAACCAGGTGCTGCGGGGCATTCACAAACCTCATCATTAACGTATTCACCTGTTCACAGCAAAGCACGCATAAATACGTGGTCTGAACAGGGCAAGACTATGTGCTGAACGAGCCAGCATCCTCTCTTTGTAAGAATCAGTCCGTGACAGAATGCGCATCATAGTGGAAGCCATCGAGCTGCGCAATTTTTATACAATCATCATGACTGATTAAAGCGAAAAATCGGTAACAGGTAGCGCTGAGACTGTAAAACAATAGTCTCCAGCGTAGCCGCATCCAGCTGACGCCAAAGACGCTGATACCAGATATCATCACCTTCACCCCGTACCATCATGTTGCCTTCATAGGCCTGCAGAAACTTACTGCGCGCTTTTTGCAACGTTGCATCGTCATCTAACATGGCATCATTTACGGCGTCATAACAGGTTTTTATCCAGGCGCCGCCGCTTTCGGACAATACCAGCAATGGTGACGACATGCCTTCCCGATACCCGTCAATGAGCTGCGACAGGTACAGCAGCGCCTGCTCTGCATCCAGTGGCGGAAAACGCCATTCCCCGTCTTTACGCAGGAACAACCGGCTCTCTCCCGTACCGCCACTGGCACAATAGACAAGATGTTCCAGCCAAAGTTGCACACCCTGCGCAATGCTTATCAAAGATGGGCGCCAGCGCAACAAACCGTCCTCTTGCACCTGTGGCAGCCAACCGGTGATTTGCACGCCGTTACAGTTAAGATCGATTTCCATACTCTGGCAGGGCTGACGACAGGCGATAATGCGTTCAGCCAGCGACTGCATCTCCTGACGCTGCGTATCCCACAGAATTTCGCCAAATGGCCCATAGGGAAGCGTGCCCGCCGCACGAAAACGGCGAAACAGTTGTTCAGCATCCTTCTCTTCAACCAGCGTGTTAAGCAATTGCTGATTAAGCTGATAGCGGGTTAATCCTTCAAGAGTGAACGGTTCCGTTTCCGGGATCTCACTTTCTTCAGAGCGGAAGTTGACCCTCAGCCGCATCTGGAAAAAAGCCCTTACCGGATGAGCCCAAAATCGCTGCAGCGTTTCCAGCGTCAGCGTTTCAGGCATCTCAAAGGGAAGCGTCTGGACAAAATCCGTGTGCGCTTTTCCTGACAGGCTCGCCGCAGGCAGCCATTCCCGGGCATAGCTTTGCTGTTCGCCCGGCAGATAGTTTTGTGCATCAAAGGGCATACGGGTATGCAAACGGGTAATGTGTGCTTTTACCCGGGCTTCGCTTTGATCGCAGGTCAATGATTCATCGCCCGGCAGATAGTGGCTTTGCCCGATGTAGTCCATCAGTTCCTGCACCAGTACCGACGGGAAGCGCTCGCTGTTGTCCTGAATGGAGCGGCCAATGTAGCTGATGTAGAGCGTTTGCTGTGCTGAAATCAATGCTTCAAGAAACAGGTAGCGGTCATCATCGCGACGGCTGCGATCGCCCCTCATCGGTTTTTGACTCATCAAATCAAAGCCCAACGGCGCAAGCTGACGCGGATAAACACCATCGTTCATACCCAGCAGGCACACCACCTTGAAAGGAATAGAGCGCATCGGCATCAGCGTACAAATGTTAACTGGCCCCGCCAGGAAGCGCTGGCTAATGCGCTCCTGGTCAAGACGCTGGGCCAGCTCATCACGCAATAGAGAAAGCGGTATGGCATCACCATACTCAGCCCCCAGACCTTCAGTGATAATGGCCTGCCACTGCTGTTCAATCAGCGTCATCGCCGCTTCGGTATCTGCATCCGGCAGGAAGAAATCATTAAGCATGTCCCGACAAACGGGCAGCCACTCTTCCAGCGGGCGCTCCTGCGCTAACCCTCTACGCCAGAGATTGAGCTGCATCAGCAACGAGGCCAGATGCCCTACCAACTCGGCAATCAAACCGTTGGACTCATCGTATGGCAATACCGATTGCCACTCGCCCTGCGCGCTTTCCATCGCGTAGCCGAGCAGCATGCGCGTTAAACCAAATTGCCAGGTATGCTGACCTGTAGGCGGAAGTTCCAGTTCACGCACGTTATCGTCGTCAATTCCCCAGCGAATCCCGGATTCATTGACCCATAAACGAAGATAGCGCAGCCCTTCTTCATTGATATTGAAACGCGCCGCCAGCACGGGCACATCCAGTAATGCCAACACATCCTCTGAGACAAAACGGCTATCCGGCAGCGACAGCAGGCTAATAAAGGCCTGTAAGACGGGATGAGACTGGCGCGCCCGACGGTCGGAAATCGCATATGGTAAGTAACGCTCAGCTGGCGCGCTGCCAAAGACCGACTGAATAAATGGGCTGTAGCTGTCGATATCCGCCACCATCACAATAATATCGCGCGGCGTCAGCGTGGGATCCGCTTCCAGCATTGCCAGCAGGCGGTCATGAAGAATTTCTACCTCGCGCTGTGGGCTATGACAAACATGGAAAGTCACGCTGGTGTCGTTCAGCTCAAGCCGTCGTTTATTATCGCTACGCGAATACTCTTCCAGCGTAACACCCGCCACGGCATGACTTTCAAGTTCCAGAATATCCGATTGAATATTATGCAAAAGATTGTCAGGCGTAATATCGACAAACGCATCCAGTTCCTGACTATTTTCCAGTTCTGAAAGCAAATAAATGTAATCGCGCCCCAGTTTGCCCCACGAGGCCAGCATCGGGTTGCCCACATCCTGTTCACCATCGCTGTTAAACAATCCTTCGGCTTTCTGACTATCGCGAAACAGCGGCAGATGGCGTTCTTCAAAGCTGTGCCGACGCTGACGCGCCATCAGCTTCGCCAGCCAGGCGGGATCTTTTATATCTCCCCAGTAGTAGCGACAAGGGTTGGTAAACAGCAGATGAATATCAATGTGCTTGCCCAGCGCCTGCAATGCCTGCAAATAAACCGGCGGCAGCGCTGAAATGCCGCAAATAAAGACGCGAGAAGGCAGTCCCTGCGGGCACTCGGACGCGCTTTCCAGAGTCTGAATAAATCGTTGGTATAAATTGGCGCGATGCCAGCGCGGCTGGCCCAATTCCTCGGTGTGTTCCACCAGCGCTTTCCACAACGGCGCCTGCCAGGCCTGAGATTCGCCGAGTCCCTCAACCAGTCGCCCGGCTTCCCACTGGGTCAACCACTCAGGGCGATAGACTAAATACTGGTCAAAGAGGTCAGCCGCGCGCGAGGAAAGCTGAAACAGTTTACGTTTATCGGTGTCGTCCGTCAGATAGTGGCGCAGCAATGCGAAGTCATCGCCATCCAGCAATTGCGGCAACAGCGTCATCAACTTCCAGCTCATGCTCTGTTTGCTGAACGCGCTCTCTTTCGGGATATCCGGCAGCACGCGCACAAACATATCCCAGATAAAACTCGCGGGCAGCGGAAAATCGATGTTGGCGGCAATACTAAACTTCTGTGCAAGGGTCATTTGTAGCCACTGCGCCATACCGGTACTTTGAACCAGGATCATCTCAGGTTCAAAGGGGTCGTCCAGCCGCTCGCGCTCAACGATAAATTCCATTAACGCTTCCAGCACATCCAGACGATTGGAGTGGTAGACCCTTAACATAGCGACTCCTGACTACTGACGATTCGGGCAATGCAGACGCGTCATCTGACCCTGCCTGCCCAAGGGTGAAGAAATTTTAACGTTGATGCTGACACATCCCGCGCTCGTTGTCTGCATTCGGTTAACCTGCCAGTTCAAAGGCGATGAAAACTGATACAGCTGGGTTTGCTGCCAGGCGTGACGCCAGAGTTGCTGATACTGGTTTCTGATGATAAAGCTGTTCATCAGCGCCCGCTGGTATCCTGACAGCGCGGTCACAATCATGATCATCAGCACCATTGCCAGCATCACTTCCGGCAGGCTAAAGCCACGCTGTCTGTTCAGGGGATCTGACATAGCGCCTGCTCCTTTAGCGGACAAAAATCGCTCCAGCCATGCACCGAATATTCGATATTGTCATCAATAATCGCCCCCTGCCGCCATAACGATACCCCTTCATAATGGACTATTAGCAGCACGAAATTATTAGTAAGCAGTCGCAGGCAAACCGCGGCATCCTGCGTGGTATAACGCCGACACTGTACGGCGAGTTGTAAGCGCCAGGGCTGCATACGCCCCCATTCCATCGCGGATTGCACCACCGCCTGGCGCTGCAGAGCCTGACTTTGCGTGACCACTCGCGAAGCAAAACGGGACTCCTGCCTGCTAACGCCTTGCAGCAGAAGGCTACCGAGCACCAATAGCAACAAGACCATCGCTAAAGATGAAACGCCCCGCTCACGGTTCACAGGTTGAATCCTGTCACGCTGTAGACTGCTTCAATAACCTTTTGTGGTTCGGCATTGTTCACTCCGCGCAAACGCAGCGTAAGGAGCGGGGAATATCCGCTGATATTCAGACGTTCGACCTGAAATGCCTCAATCTGTATCGTGGCTGGATCGGTCATTTTCTCCCACCCTTTTCCATTGCAGTCCGTTACTCCCCGCAGGGTCTCCAGTACCTTGTCCTGTAAACGAAATCCAATCGTATCAGCCTCTTTCGCGGGACTGCTCTCCCAAATGCCGTTGCTATTGGCATCCCAGCGCGCAATGACACAGTCGCCCTTAGCCGATATCTCCAGCCCTTCTCCGACACAGTTTCCGCGGCAGTACCCTGCCCGCTGAAGATGCTTCGCCACGGTGTATACCCGCTGCCATATTTCATCTTCAAGCGCTAACTGTCGCGTGTTGCGCAGGATCTCTCGCTGCAGCGCGGGTAAAAATCGCGCTGAGCTAAGCAATAAAACGCTGCTAATCGCCATAGCAATCAGCACCTCAAGGAGTGAAAAGCCCCGTTCATTTACTGACATAACCTGGCCTCATCTTTCTCGCAAAGCCTGATTCGCCCCCAGCCTGACACCACCACGCGCCATTCCCCTGTCGTATTTTTCAGGCGAATATGTCCAGCCCATGCCGTATTGCGCAGACCAAAAAAGGCCAGTGAAGGCGTTATCTCTGCCATTTCGACATCGTCCCAGGGCGGTGTAAAAACCAAGGGCGAAACGGGTAGACACGTGGTTTGCACAGCAGCAGAGCTGACAAAACACCAGGATGTGCCATCCCGAATCACGCTGATGACGTGATCGCGGTTACGCCAGTTAGCATCTTCACGCAGTTGCAGCAGGTAATCTCGCACCTGAATGGCGGTTTGCCATAGCCGCTGTTGCTGCTGCCAGCGCTGCCAACCATACAGCCCCGAGGCGCCAAGTGCCGCGACGATCAGCATCGCAATCAGGGTTTCGAGAAGCGTGTAGCCGTGTTGTTTTTTCATGTTGCCAGTATGGCGTGAGGAAAATGAATAACGAGCGGGAAATTCGGTTTCTACGGCGAGCTACGAGGAATATTTGTCGCGTTGCAGGTCGTTGCAATATTTCAGGAACCCACGCCGAAGAACGCGATTTGAGACAAAAAAACCGACGCACACGGGCGTCGGTTGTGACAGCATGAAGCCGATTAGATAGCCACTGGCGCTTTAATACCAGGATGCGGATCGTAGCCTTCAATTTCGAAATCTTCGAAGCGATAGTCAAAGATAGATTCAGGCTTACGTTTGATGACCAGCTTCGGCAGCGCGCGCGGTTCGCGGCTAAGCTGCAGATGCGTTTGATCCATATGGTTGCTGTACAGGTGCGTGTCGCCGCCGGTCCAGACAAAATCACCCACTTCCAGATCGCACTGCTGCGCCATCATGTGTACCAGCAAGGCGTAGCTGGCAATGTTAAACGGCAAACCGAGGAACACATCGCACGAACGCTGATACAACTGGCAGGAGAGCTTGCCATCCGCCACGTAAAACTGGAAGAACGCGTGGCACGGCGCCAGCGCCATTTTATCCAGCTCACCGACGTTCCATGCAGAAACGATAATTCGGCGAGAGTCCGGGTCATTTTTGAGCTGGTTTAACACCGTGGTGATCTGATCAATATGGCGACCGTCTGGCGTAGGCCACGCACGCCACTGTTTGCCATAAACCGGGCCCAGATTACCGTTTTCATCCGCCCATTCGTCCCAGATTGAGACGTTGTTTTCATGCAGGTAGGCAACGTTGGTGTCGCCCTGCAAAAACCACAGCAGTTCATGAATGATCGAGCGTAAATGGCAGCGTTTAGTCGTAACCAGCGGGAACCCTTCCTGCAGATTAAAACGCATCTGATGACCAAAAATGGAAAGCGTTCCGGTTCCGGTACGGTCGTTTTTCTGTGTGCCTTCATCCAGCACTTTTTGCATCAGTTCTAAATACTGTTTCATGGTTCCTCAGGAAACGTGTTGCTGTGGGCTGCGGCGGTACGCCCAAACCATCATAATAATGCCTGCGACAATCATCGGGATTGAGAGGATCTGTCCCATGCTAATGTACTGTACCCAGGTGCCGGTAAACTGCGCATCCGGCTGGCGGAAGAATTCAACGATAATACGAAACGCGCCATAACCAATCAGGAACAGACCGGATACCGAACCCATCGGGCGCGGTTTACGAATGTACAGATTAAGAATGATAAACAACACAACGCCTTCCAGCGCCATCTCATAAAGCTGTGAGGCATGGCGCGGCAGCGAGCCGTAGGTATCAAAAATAGACTGCCATTGCGGGTTAGTTTGCAGCAGTAAAATGTCTTCGGTACGGGAGCCCGGGAACAGCATGGCGTACTTGAAATTCGGATCAACGCGTCCCCACAGCTCACCGTTGATAAAGTTGCCCAAACGCCCTGCGCCCAGACCAAACGGAATCAGCGGGGCAATGAAATCAGAAACCTGGAAGAACGAACGCTTGGTGCGTTTGGCGAAGATAATCATCACCAGGATCACACCAATAAGCCCACCGTGGAAGGACATCCCGCCGTCCCAAACGCGGAACAGATACAGCGGGTTATCGAGGAATAACGGGAAGTTATAGAACAGTACGTAACCAATACGCCCTCCAAGGAAAACCCCGAGGAAGCCCGCATACAGTAGATTTTCTACTTCATTTTTGGTCCAGCCACTGCCCGGACGATTAGCACGGCGAGTCGCCAGCCACATCGCAAAAATAAACCCCACCAAATACATTAAGCCGTACCAGTGAAGCGCGACGGGTCCGATTGAGAAAATGACCGGATCGAAATCCGGAAAATGCAGATAGCTACTGGTCATCTGTCACCACAAGTTCTTGTTATTTCGCTGAAGTCAGACAGCAATTGATAAGCGCGCCTGCATAATGCAGGCGCTCCAAAGGTGCGAATGATAGCACATGGGGATCGCAGCGGATGCCGATTACAGTTAAAAGATATGTATACCTACTGTTACCAGCCCTCGATTCACAATCCCCCGCGAATCAGTCCCCCCATGCCACGGCGTTCCATAAAAGCCGCCACCTGATGGCGTACTTCTGTCGCCATCTGCGCTTCCAGGCTGCGTTGCGCCAGCGTTTGCGCCTCATCAAAATCGATATGGCGCAGCAGATATTTAACGCGAGCCACGGAACGACCGTTCATCGACAAATGGCGAAAACCCAAGCCGATCAGAATGGCCACGCACATCGGGTCGCCCGCCATTTCACCGCACAATCGCAAATCGATACCGCTTCTTTCGGCTTCCTGCGCAATCATCGCCAGCACACGTAACATGCCCGGATGCAGGCTGTCATAAATGCTGGCTACCCGTGTATTGTTACGATCGACAGCCAGAATGTACTGGGTGAGATCGTTGGTTCCGACCGAGATAAAGTCTATCCGGTTTATCAGATGCGGCAGCATAAACACCATCGACGGAACTTCCAGCATGATGCCAATGCGCGGTTTTGGGATCGCGTAGCCGATCATCTCTTCCACTTCGCGTCCGGCGCGTTCAATCAAACGTCGCGCTTCGTCCACTTCATCAATGCTGGTGACCATCGGCAGCAAAATGCTCAGGTTGCCGGTTGCCGCGTTGGCACGCAGCATGGCCCGAACCTGGATCAAAAAGATCTCCGGCTGATCGAGCGTTATGCGGATCCCACGCCAGCCAAGGCACGGGTTCTCTTCACTGATCGGCATGTAGGGCAGTTGTTTATCGGCGCCGACATCCAGCGTACGCAGAGTCACCGGCTTGTCGTTAAACATTTGCAGCATGCCCTGATACTGCGCAACCTGTTCTTCTTCCGAAGGAAAACCGCTTTGCAGCATGAACGGGATTTCGGTGCGATACAGGCCAATGCCGTCGATCCGGCTCCCCAGCTTCTCTTCATGCTCCGGGCTGAGGCCCGCATTGAGCATCACCTTCACACGCTCGCCGCTTTTCAACTGTGCTGGCTGGTTGACGTCATCTTCCGCCAGGCGGCTCAGCTCAATTTCTTCACTGATAAGACGCTGGTATTCCTGGATCAATACCGGTTCTGGATCGACCAGCAGTTCACCGCGATAACCGTCTACTACCAGCGTACGGCGATGTAACACCGACGGCTGGATATCGGCCCCCATGACGGTAGGGATACCCAGCGCACGAACCATAATAGCCGCATGAGAGTTGGCCGCGCCGTCCCGAACAACCACACCGACTAAGCGGTCCTGAGGAAGTTCCGCCAGCGTGGTGGCGGAAAGCTCATCCGCCACCAGCACAAAACGTTCCGGCCAGGTATTCGGCCCCTGGATCGAGTCGTCAAGATGGAACAGTAGACGCTGGCCCAGCGCGCGTAAATCTCCGGCCCGCTCTTTGAGGTAGTTATCACTCAGCGCGGCAAACTGTTCGGCAAACTTTTCAATGATCGTTTTAACGGCCCACTCGGCCACCGAACCGTTATCCACTTCCGCAAACAGCTCACGGCGCAGACGAGTATCGGAAAGCAAGTGTGAGTAGAGATCAAAAATCGCCGCCGTTTCTTTTTGCGCCCCGGCGGTAAAGCGTTTGCTGTAGCGGCGGAATTCATTCGCCGCCTCTTCCAGCGCACCGGTGAGTCGCTCGCGCTCAAGCACCGGATCCAGCGTTGAAGCCTGATAGACCTGCTCCATCAGCGGCAGCGTCGCATCCTGCCAGCCTTCGGCTATTGCCACGCCAGGGGCGGCGGGCAATGCGCGGATGCGCGTTTGCCGGTATTGGCCGAACAGCGCGTTAAGCTGCGACTGCGAAAGAATCGCCGCCATTTGCGTAGCGAGCGTGACGAGGAAAGACTCTTCACTTTCATCGTACTGGCGCAATTCGCGCTGCTGGACCACCAGCACACCTAACAGCTGACGGCGCTGAATAATCGGTACGCCTAAGAACGCACGAAAGCGCTCTTCTTTTACCGAAGGGATGTATTTAAAGCTGGGATGTTTTTGCGCATCGGCGAGGTTGATAGGTTCCGCCAGCCTGCCAACCAGGCCAACGATACCTTCATCAAACGCGAGTGCGACAGTACGACCACGCGGTTTCTTCAGTCCCCGGGTCGCCATGAGGTAATAACAACGTCGATCGTGATCGGCCAAATAAACCGAACAGACCTCTGTATCCATCGCAAGACAGATGTCGGTAACCAGAATATTCAGCGCTTCATTCAGACGCGGAGCACTGGCCACCTTTTCGACTATTTCGCGCAGGCGGGTGAGCATAATTTGCGTAGCTTAACCTCTTTTACGTCTGTACGCAGGTGCGCTTTGCGGCTTAGGAGTGCTCTCCTGAAGCGCCATGACAACACTTGCGAATTCTTTCATCACCCTGCGATAGACATCGCGTTTAAATGACACCACCTGTCGAACCGGATACCAGTAACTCACCCAGCGCCAGCCGTCGAACTCAGGTGTACTGCTGGTTTGCATATTGATTTCAGCATCGCTGCTGACCAATTGCAGAAGAAACCATTTTTGTTTCTGGCCGATACAAACCGGCTTCGTGTCCCAACGCACCAAACGTTTCGGTAACTTGTAACGCAACCAGTTACGAGTAGAAGCAAGGATCCGTACATCTTTACGACTGAGACCCACTTCTTCAAAGAGTTCCCGGTACATCGCCTGCTCTGCTGTCTCTCCTGCATTTATCCCACCTTGCGGGAATTGCCAGGAGTGCTGACCAAATCGCCGGGCCCACATGACCTGCCCCTGGCGGTTACAAATTACTATCCCTACATTCGGGCGGTAGCCATCGTCATCAATCACCGGACTACCTCAATATAAACCTTATATACAAACGATTGTTTCACACTCCAGAGAGGCGGTAAACCACTCTGTTAAGGGCGCGATACTCTAATAACAATTGAATAACTCACAGCTAAGGGCGGAGTTATAAACAGAAGAAGGGCAAGCAAGGCGATTTTATTCACCTTTTCTGTGGATATAGTTGTGAAGAAGTACGGAATTACTATGGGAAAACCCAGAACAGTCCGAATAAGACATTCGTCACATATCAAAAATAGTCTTCTATATTCATAAAGTTAAAACCGTTCAGCGCAAATAAACCCATAGAAATGTGACGTATATCACGCACACGATCTTCAGGCTGATGAAAGATCGACCAGCGTTGGTTTTATCCACAGATTATGCCAATAAGTTAGGCACAATTTGTGTGAAAATTCGATTTTCGTCGCACGTCAAGGCTGTAAATTGAAACAGTAGTGGGGGTTTTTCACAGTTATCCCATCTTTCTGTGGATAACATGGTGTAAGATCCTGTTCATTGTCAGTGACCAGAATTGGAAAACCCGCTTCGCTGTTGCGCAACTCTGCGTATGTGAATCTAAAAACCAATATAAATCATAGAATTGAATAAAGCATGTGGAAAAAGATAAACTCTGTCCACACGGTATAAAATCTTTGCTCATTTTTTCACCTAAGGGTTAACCCGATGTCAGAACTCCATCCGCTGCTTTCTCCCCCTGAATCTGAAGCCCAGTTGTTGAGCCAGGCACAGCTGCTTTCGGGCTACGCGCTGGGAGAGTTGGCGGCAATGGTGGGACTCGTCGCCCCCAAGGATCTCAAGCGCGATAAAGGCTGGATTGGCGTGCTACTGGAAATCTGGCTCGGCGCCAGTGCGGGCAGCAAACCGGAGCAGGATTTTGCGGCGCTGGGCGTGGAGCTGAAAACAATCCCAGTGGATAGCCTTGGCAGACCGCTGGAAACCACCTTTGTGTGCGTGGCACCGTTAACCGGCAATACCGGCGTTACCTGGGAAACCAGCCATGTGCGGCACAAACTTAAACGCGTTCTGTGGATCCCGGTAGAAGGCGAACGCAGCATCCCGCTGGCAGAGCGCCGCGTCGGCTCTCCCCTGCTGTGGAGCCCGAATGAAGAAGAAGACCGGCAATTGCGTCTGGACTGGGAAGAGTTGATGGACATGATAGTGTTAGGCCACGTCGAACGCATCACTGCCCGCCATGGGGAAGTGCTACAGCTGCGTCCTAAAGCCGCCAACGCCCGAGCGCTTACCGAGGCCATTGGCGCCCATGGCGAACCCATCCTGACCCTACCACGCGGTTTTTACTTGAAAAAGAACTTCACGCGCGCATTGCTTGAGCGACATTTCTTGTTCCAGGCGCAATAGGCACCGTCCGGTCTTTCACCCGCCGCGTTACGGGCCTATAATTACCGCTTCTTTTTTTTGGCAGGACTTTGTTCGATGTTATTTGCATGGATAACCGATCCTAACGCCTGGCTTGCGCTCGGTACGCTGACGCTGCTGGAGATCGTTCTTGGGATCGACAATATTATTTTCCTCTCTCTGGTTGTAGCCAAACTCCCGACAGCGCAACGCAATCATGCCCGACGTATTGGGCTTGCGGCGGCGATGATCATGCGTCTGGCACTGCTGGCCTCTATCGCCTGGGTAACGCGTCTGACAAACCCGCTATTCGAAGTGTTTGGCGAGGCAATATCAGCGCGCGACCTGATCCTTCTACTGGGGGGATTGTTCCTGATCTGGAAAGCCAGTAAGGAGATCCACGAATCCATTGAAGGTGAGGAAGAGGGGCTGAAAACCCGCGTTTCCTCTTTTCTGGGGGCGATTGTGCAGATCATGTTGTTAGACATTATCTTCAGCCTGGATTCCGTGATTACTGCGGTAGGCTTGTCCGATCATCTGTTTATCATGATGGCGGCAGTAGTGATTGCCGTGGGTGTGATGATGTTTGCTGCACGCCCGATTGGCGATTTTGTCGATCGCCATCCTTCGGTAAAAATGCTGGCGCTTTCGTTCCTGATTCTGGTCGGTTTCACGCTAATTCTGGAAAGTTTCGACGTCCACGTTCCGAAAGGATATATCTATTTCGCCATGTTCTTCTCTATTGCGGTAGAGACCCTGAACCTGTGGCGTAATAAAAAAAATCCGCTCTGATGAAATCCATCGCTCCCCGCACGGGGAGCGAATGCACGCCACACCTACCTCTTCTCACAGTTTAAGATTTTACTGCTTTCGCCATGCACAACTTCGCGTTATTACTAAACTATTGTCAGATGCAGGCCATGTGAGGATAAGCAGATGAAAAAATGGGCAGTTTTGATTTCCGCCGTAGGACTGGCTTTTGCCGTTTCCGGATGCAGCAGTGATTATGTAATGGCGACAAAAGATGGTCGAATGATCCTGACCGATGGAAAACCAGAAATTGACGATGATACCGGTCTGGTGAGCTATCACGACCAGCAAGGCAATGCGATGCAGATTAATCGCGATGATGTGTCTCAAATCATTGAACGCTGATGGTTGAGGTCAGCAGCGCGCTGGCCTTAACAATTTTACTTCCCTTTTTCTCTTCCCTCAGCCATTTTTATAATCCTTATGTCGTGATTATAAAAAGGAAACGGCTATGCAATATCACCGTATACCCCACAGCTCGCTTGAAGTCAGTACACTGGGGCTGGGCACAATGACGTTTGGTGAACAAAACAGCGAAGCCGACGCACATGCACAGCTCGATTATGCCGTAGAACAAGGCATAAATTTGATCGACGTTGCCGAGATGTATCCGGTACCGCCGCGTCCTGAAACCCAGGGTCTCACCGAAACCTACGTAGGTAACTGGCTCGCCAAACACGGCAGCCGTGAAAAGCTAATCGTTGCTTCTAAGGTCAGTGGACCTTCACGTAACAACGACAGCGGTATTCGACCGAATCAGGCGCTGGACCGTAAAAATATTCGTGAAGCGCTGCACGACAGTCTGAAAAGACTGCAAACCGATTACCTGGATCTGTATCAGGTTCACTGGCCGCAGCGCCCGACCAACTGCTTTGGTAAGTTAGGCTACAGCTGGGCGGACTCTGCGCCGGTCGTTTCGCTGCTGGATACGCTGGACGCGCTGGCAGAGTTTCAGCGCGCGGGGAAAATTCGCTACATCGGCGTGTCCAATGAAACCGCGTTTGGCGTGATGCGCTACCTGCACCTGGCGGACAAACACGATCTGCCGCGCATCGCCACCATCCAGAACCCCTACAGCCTGCTGAATCGCAGCTATGAGGTTGGACTGGCGGAAGTGAGCCAGTATGAAGGCGTTGAACTGCTGGCCTACTCTTGCCTTGGCTTCGGTACATTAACCGGTAAATACCTGAACGGCGCGAAGCCAGCCGGTGCACGCAATACGCTGTTTAGCCGTTTCACGCGTTACAGCGGTGAGCAAACGCAAAAAGCCGTTGCGGCCTATGTGGATATCGCGAAACGCCATAATCTGGATCCTGCGCAAATGGCGCTGGCATTCGTGCGTCGTCAGCCGTTTGTCGCCAGCACCCTGCTGGGAGCCACGACGATGGAGCAGCTAAAAACCAACGTTGAAAGCCTGCATCTGGAGTTGAGCGAAGAAGTACTGGCAGAGATTGAAGCGGTGCATCAGGTGTATACCTATCCTGCACCGTGACGGTTAGTGCCTTATGGCGCTACGCTTATCAGACCTACAAATTGCTGCTCTCTGTAGGCCTGATAAGGCGACGCTGCCATCCGGTACATTCATTGTTCACTCATCTCGTACCAGGCTGGCGGCGCTGCCAAATCCACAGCGCCGCAATCGCCAGCGCAAACAGCGCGCCGAATCCAATACCAATCGCTACCGCCGGGATCCCCACCAGCACTGCCAGTGAGTAAATCCCAAGCATCAGCAGCATCGCGCTGTTTTCGCCCAGGTTTTGCACCGCGATCGCATTACCCGCACCGACGCTTTTCTTGCCCCGCTCCTGCAGCAACGCATTCAGCGGTACCACAAAGAAGCCACCTGACACGCCGATAAGCATCAGCAACGCGTAAGCCGGAAGCAGCGCATGCTGAAGTGAGAAAATCAGCACCACGACGCCAATCAGGATCCCCGCTGGCATACAGCGCGACACGGTTTCCAGCGTCACCAGCTTCGCTGCCACTCCCGCGCCTACGACAATCCCAATCGCTACCATGGCATTGAGGTAGGTCGGCGTAGCGTTATCGGTGATGCCGAGCGCCACCGGAACCCACAGCACCAGCAGAAAACGCAGCGTGACGCCCGCGCCCCAAAAAAGGCTGGTTCCGACCAACGAAAAACGGGTTTCACCGTTGCGCCACAGCGAAGAGGCGGCGCAGAAGAAACTGCGCGTCATTTTCCCCAGATGCCAGGATTGGCCAGGACGAGCCGCGGCCAGTTTCGGGATGTACAGGTTAGCCACCACGGCGCCAGCATAGGCCAGCGCACAGGCAGAAAGTGCGGCAATCACATGCCAGTCGGCCAGAACGCCGCCGGCGACAGAACCGAGCAAAATCGCGGCGATGGTGGAGGCTTCCATCAGACCGTTGGCTTTCACCAGTTTGTCACCGGTGGTCAGTTCACCGAGAATGCCATACTTGGCCGGTGAATACGCGGCCGCGCCAATCCCCACCAGCGTATACCCGAGAAACGGATTAATGCCGAAGCAAATACTCGCCGCGCCCAGCAGTTTCAGGGCGTTCGCGAACATCATCACTCTGCCTTTGGCAAAGCTATCCGCCACCTGTCCAACAAATGGCGCAAACAGGATGTAAGCGCCCACAAACACCATTTGCAGGATTGGCTGGCTCCAGTCCGGATAAAATTGTTCCTTCAGCAGCGCCAGCGTGGCGAACAGCAGCGCGTTATCGCCAAACGCCGACAGAAACTGCGCGGCGATGACGGACATCATCCCTTTGGACCAGATTGAAGTGTTAGTGTGCGCTGACTCAATCATGTTGTTTTTCCGGCTCATCGACCCAGCTTTTCAGCGTAACAAAATCCGGCTTACCGCTGCCGAGTAATGGGAGTTGCTTCAGGTGGCGAATATCACGCGGTACGGCAAGTTCAGGCACGCCATGCGCTCGCGCATACTGCTGTAGTTTTTCACGTGTGAGTTCGCTGTCGGTAGTGAACAGCACCAGCGCCTCACCTTTGCTGGCATCGCTCTTGATCGCCGTGGCGTGCATTTTGTCTGCAGATACCGCCAATGCCAGTTGCTCAACCATTTCCAGCGAGACCATCTCTCCGGCAATTTTAGCAAAACGCTTGGCGCGCCCCTGGATCTGTACAAAGCCGTTTTCATCAAAGCGGACGATGTCTCCGGTGTCATACCAGCCGCGCTCAACCTCACCCTGCGCATTTTCTGCCGTCGGCACTTCCAGCACGCCAGGTTTTTCGACGCGCAAATAGCCGCTCATAATATTCGGGCCTTTCAGTTGTAAACGCCCACCGTCCTCAATACCCGGAACAGCCAGCAGTCGGGCATCCATGCCAGGCAAGATGCGCCCTACCGTTCCTGATTTTGCCGCCATCGGCACATTGATCGACACAACCGGCGCACATTCCGTCACGCCATAGCCTTCAAGGACGCGCAGGCCAAATTTCTCCTGCCATAGCTGCTTTGTGCTGTCTTGCAGTTTTTCTGCGCCTGCCACCACATAGCGCAGGCGGTGGAAATCGTACGGATGCGCGAAACGCGCATAGTTGCCGAGGAACGTTGAAGTACCAAACAACACGGTGCAGTTCCGGTCGTATACCAGCTCCGGCACAATGCGGTAATGAAGCGGGCTGGGATAAAGAAACACTTCCGCACCGGTCAGTAGCGGTGTGAATAATCCCACCGTCAGGCCAAAGGAGTGGAACAGCGGCAGCGCCGACATAAAGCGGTCATCGGCGGTGAAATCGGCAATCGTTTTAATCTGCTCAACGTTCGCCAGAATACTCTTGTGGCTGTGGACCACGCCTTTCGGATGGCCTTCCGAACCAGACGTAAAGAGGATCACCGCAGCCTCTTCCGGCTGCTGTTTCACCTGCGCCAGATGCGGTGCCAGCAGATGTGAGAAAATCCACAGCTTATCGCTCAACGTCACATCGGCTTTTAAATCTTCCAGATAAACCCAGCGTACCTGGGTGAGCTGTTCCGGTAGATGCCAGAGTTTGCCTTTATCGAGAAACTGTCGGGAAGTGAAGATCGTTTTGATTTCAGACGCAGTAATGGCGCTGGTTAACCCTTTCACGCCCGCCGTGTAGTTCATCATGGCCGGAATGCGTCGACGCGCAATGGCACCCAAAATGACCGCCGCGCTGATCCCCGCATTTGGCAGCATCAGGCCGATTTTTTCACCTTCGGCGCTGTATTTTTCCAGAATACGGGCCACAAAGAGCGTCTTAGTCAGCAGTTTGCGGTAGCTGTCCGGCGTAAAGTTAACATCTTCAATGCAGTTTTTGCCCGCGCCAAAACGGTATTTTGCCGCCAGCAGCGACTCGTATAGCGTTTCACGCGGGCGTACCGCCATGCGTGCTTCCATCATAATTTGATGCAGCATTTCACCGGCGATTTTGCGGCGATCGCGGGCTCGCGGGGCTTCCGGCATTGGCATTTGGGTCGGCGGTAGAATGTGCAGTTGGATACGCGGGAAGAATCGCTGTTTAACCAGACCTTTCAGGCGGCTGAAGTGGGAAAGCTCTGCTCCCTCAATGCGGACAGGAACGACCGTCGCTCCCGACTTCGCGGCGACAAACCCGGCACCGTCATATATTTTCATCAACGAACCGGTGGTCGAAATGCGTCCTTCGGGAAAAATCACCACCGGACGGCCCTGCTCGACCAGACGGACCAGATGCTTAATCGACATCGGTTTGGTTGGGTCTAACGGCACAAAGTCAATCAGCGGGGTTAGCCAGCGCATATACCATTGCTGGCTGATCGAGGTGTAAACGGCGAAGACGGGACGAATCGGTAAAAATAGCGCCAGTAGGATGCCGTCTATAAATGAGACATGGTTGGGAGTGATTAGAACGCGTTCTCCCTGTAGCGCGCTGACATTGCCCGTGACGCGAACGCGGAAAAGCACGCGAAACAGATTACGAAAAAAGCCAAATAGCATCTCAACTCCCTGTGCCATTAATTATAGAAACATTAATGGTGGGAGAGTATACGAGTTGGGGAATGGGCGCGACAGGTAAACAGGTAAATACAGTCCGAAAAAAAACCTGCGCATCCGCGCAGGTCGGTGCAAGAGACAGGTACGAAGTGCGTACCGAATAATCTCACCAATCAATACCTCTGGGATCTTGATTGTGGTCGTCAGCAGCCAGATACGCCAGTACGAAAACGCAAAGGAATGAACCCAAATGCAACGAGTTGTGTAAATTATCGGTTACTGTTACAGATAGGCTGAAGGCAAAAAAAAACCTGCGCATCTGCGCAGGCTGGTGTAATTCTAGTGATCAACCCGAAAGTTGATTTCACCTATCAATACCTCTGGGATCCCAACTTTAGCAATCCGCTCAGTTCTCCCACCAGCGAACAATCGCAACAGCACATCGCAAAGTGTAAGCAAAAATTAGCATTTTCTATTTTCTGTCTTACTTCGCTCGCGCGCGCTCACATTTGCGAGGTCCTGACGGGCAATCTGCTTGAACAGCCAGCCATTTTCCGTAACACTGACGGAATGTAAGCGTTTACCCACAACAGGTACTATCATGGCGACCATAAAGGATGTAGCCCGACTAGCTGGTGTATCAGTCGCCACCGTTTCTCGAGTGATCAATGATTCCCCCAAAGCCAGCGAAGCATCGCGTCTGGCCGTAACGAGTGCAATGGAATCACTCAGCTACCACCCCAATGCGAATGCGCGTGCACTGGCGCAACAATCCACTGAAACCATCGGTCTGGTCGTTGGTGATGTGTCCGATCCATTCTTTGGGGCAATGGTTAAAGCTGTCGAGCAGGTGGCCTATAACACCGGGAATTTTTTGCTGATTGGCAACGGCTACCATAATGAACAGAAGGAACGTCAGGCGATTGAACAGCTCATTCGCCACCGCTGCGCGGCCCTTGTTGTCCATGCCAAAATCATCCCGGATGCGGATTTGGCTTCATTAATGAAGCAAATCCCCGGCATGGTATTGATTAACCGAATTCTGCCGGGATTCGAACAACGCTGCGTTGCCCTCGATGACCGTTTCGGCGCATGGCTCGCTACCCGACACCTTATTCAGCAGGGCCATACGCGCATTGGCTACCTGTGTTCCAATCACAGTATTTCTGATGCGGAAGATCGTCTGCAAGGCTATTACGACGCGCTGGCGGAGAGCAATATACCGGTAAGCGATCGACTGGTGACGTTCGGCGAACCGGATGAAAGCGGCGGTGAACAGGCCATGACCGAGTTACTTGGTCGTGGCAAAAACTTCACTGCGGTAGCCTGCTACAACGACTCAATGGCGGCTGGCGCCATGGGCGTATTGAATGATAACGGCATTGATGTGCCGGGAGAAATCTCGCTGATTGGCTTTGATGATGTGCTGATTTCCCGCTATGTGCGCCCACGTCTGACCACGGTACGCTATCCCATTGTGACGATGGCAACCCAGGCCGCTGAACTGGCGCTCGCGTTGGCGGAGAAGCGACCCGCACCTGAAATTACCCACGTCTTTAACCCAACTCTGGTGCGTCGCCATTCCGTTTCGGCGCTGACAGAGCCGGGGAACTCATCGTCAAACGATTAACCAGGATTGCGTCATGACTACGATGTTGGACGTTTCACGACACGCAGGCGTCTCAAAAGCGACCGTTTCGCGCGTACTAAATGGAACGGGTCAGGTAAAAGAGAGCACGCGCCAGAAAGTGTTCAAGGCCATGCAGGCACTCGATTATCGGCCCAACTTTTTAGCGCGCTCTTTAGCGAATCGCACCAGCAACAGCATTGGCCTGGTGGTTTCCACATTTGATGGATTCTACTTTGGCCGCCTGCTACAGCAGGCCTCGCGCCAGACGGAGTCTCACGGCAAGCAGTTGATCGTCACCGATGGTCACGACACGCCGGAGCGTGAGCAGGAAGCCGTGCAAATGCTGGCCGACAGGCAGTGCGACGCCATTATTCTCTATACCCGCTATATGAGTGAAAAGGCGATTATGTCGCTGATGAACAGCATTGCGATGCCCTTGCTGGTCATCAACCGTGATGTCAGTCAGGCCCGCGATCGCGCGATTTTCTTTGAGCAGGAAGACGCGGCGTATCAGGCGGTCAATTATCTGATCTCGCAGGGGCACAGCGATATTGCTTGTATCACCGTGCCAGGCCATACGCCTACCGGTAAATCCCGCCTGATGGGGTATCGTAAGGCTCTGGAAAAAAACGGTATTCCCTGGGATCCTGATAAGGTTAAATACGGCGACTCCACGATGACGCGAGGCTATGAAGCCTGTCGAGAACTGCTGGAGGAAGGGGTGAAATTCAGCGCCCTGTTCGCCTGTAACGATGACATGGCATTAGGTGCATCAAAAGCGTTACATCAGGCCGGACTGAGGATCCCGACGGACGTCTCGCTGTTTGGTTTTGATGATGCGCCCAGCGCCAAATGGCTGGAACCGGGGTTATCTACCGTTTATCTGCCGATTGATACCATGATAACCACGGCAATTGACCAGGCTATACGTCTGGCCAACGGTGAGAGCGTGGAGCCGATCCCTCCGTTTACCGGCAAACTGGTATTACGTGACTCAGTAACGCTCGGACCGTACTTTAAGTAATATGAAAAAGAGCCGGATGGCGACGCAAGCACCTTATCCGACCAGCTTTACTCAGATTAATTCCAGCGCTAACAGCTCATCAATGGTCTGGCGACGACGAATCAGTCGCGCCACGCCGTTATCAAACAAGACCTCCGGCAGCAGCGGGCGGCTATTGTAGTTTGACGACATTGACGCTCCGTACGCCCCGGTATCATGCAAAACCAGATAATCACCCGGCGCCACCGCAGGCAACAGACGGGTTTCCACATTTCCGCCTTCCTGCTGGGTAAACACGTCGCCTGATTCGCACAGCGGTCCGGCCACCACGGTCTCTCGTTGAGGAGTTTGTTGCAGAGAACGACCATCTCCCGCCAGCGCGGAGATATGGTGATAGCTACCGTACATGGCCGGGCGCATCAGATCGTTGAAGCCCGCATCGATCAGCACAAAGTGACGGCTGCCCATCTCTTTTACGCTGCGCACCTGCGCCACTAACACACCAGCTTCCGCGACCAGGAAACGCCCTGGTTCGATCTCCAGTTTGACGGCATGACCCAGATGACGCGCAATACTATCGCGCGCGGCGTTCCACAATCCAAAATAGTGATCGGTGTCGATCGCCTCTTCACCTTCGCGATACGGGATTGATAAACCGCCGCCTGCGGAGATCGCCTCCAGATCCTGACCAAATTCCACCACCTGACGCACCATCGCGCCGCACACCTGCTCCAGATGCGCGTAGTCCACGCCAGAGCCGATATGCATATGAATACCTACCAGCTTCAGCTTATAGCGCTGAATTACCTCCAGCGCCGCCGGAAGATCGCTGTACCAGATACCGTGCTTGCTGTTCTCTCCCCCGGTATTGGTTTTCTGACTGTGTCCATGCCCAAAGCCAGGGTTTACGCGGAGCCACACGCGATGGCCCGGCGAGAGCTGGCCCAGTTGTTCCAGCATATCGACCGACCCGGCATTTACCGGAATGCTCAATTCATGCACCCGGGCGAGCGTCGCTTCATCAATCATATCGGCGGTAAAGACAATCTCATCTTTGCCCGGTACAAAACCTGCCGCCAGCGCGCGTTCAATTTCGCCAAGCGAGACGGAATCGACCTTCACGCCCTGCTCGCGCATCAGGCGCAAAATATGAATATTCGAACATGCCTTCTGGGCAAAACGCACCACGTCAAACTGACTCAGTTTGGCAATCTGCGCGCGAATAATCTGCGCATCATAGACCCACACCGGGCAGCCGAATTCGGCAGGCAGGCGCAACAGGTTGTCGGCGGTCAGGTCAGTGTCTGTGTTGTTGAGTGGGCGTGGCATGGTGTGCTCCGGTATTGGCTTTTTTATGATTACGCCACAGCCCAAAAAGAATAAAAAATATCGTTTTATCGTGAGTCTATGCAAAAATGATATGGATTAGCTCATTCGAGGATTGCTTATGCCCGCGGTTAACCTGCGTCACATTGAAATTTTTCACGCCATCATGACCGCAGGCAATCTGACGGAAGCCGCGCGCATGCTACATACCTCGCAGCCCACCGTCAGCCGGGAACTGGCCCGATTCGAAAAAGTCCTGGGATTAACGCTGTTTGAACGCACGCGTGGGCGACTGCATCCAACCGTGCAAGGCTTACGTCTGTTTGAAGAGGTACAACGTTCGTGGTACGGCCTGGACAGAATTGTGAGCGCCGCCGAAAGCCTGCGCGAATTTCGTCAAGGTGAATTGTCGATTGTTTGCCTGCCGGTATTTTCGCAGTCCTTTTTACCGCCGCTGCTGCAGCCATTTCTCGCGCGCTATCCGCAGGTCAACATTCAGATCGTGCCGCAGGAGTCACCACTGTTGGAAGAGTGGCTGTCGGCGCAGCGCCACGATCTGGGGTTAACGGAAACGCTGCATACGCCTGCCGGAACGAAACGCACCGAATTGCTGGCGCTGGATGAAGTGTGTGTACTGCCGCAGGGGCATCCGCTGACCGAGAAAGCGGTATTAACGCCGCAGGATTTTCAGGGAGAGAACTACATCAGCCTGTCGCGGACCGACAGTTACCGTCAGCTATTGGACACCCTGTTTAACGAACATCAGGTGAAGCGCCGCATGGTGATTGAAACCCACAGCGCCGCTTCAATTTGTGCAATGGTGCGGGCGGGCGTGGGGATCTCGGTGGTAAACCCACTGACCGCGCTGGATTATGCCAGCAGCGGAGTGGTTATCCGCCGCTTCAGTATTTCGGTACCCTTTACGGTCAGCCTGATCCACCCACTTCATCGCCCTGCCTCGGCGCTGGTCGATGCTTTTACGGCGCATCTGCAAGCTCAACTCCCGAGGCTTATCGATCCGCTGGAGGCTATTTTGTATCCACAGACGAAAGCATAAACGCCACCGCATCTTGCGCATGGATTGCCGCGGTGTCGAAAACCGGTAATGGACTTAGCTCGGCTGGAACCAGCAGACCAATCTCGGTACAGCCAAAGATAACCCCTTGAGCGCCCTGTTTAGCCAACTGATCAATTACGCTCAGGTAGTAGTCGCGGGAAGCGTTGCTGAACTCACCGAGGCACAGCTCGTCGAAAATAATCTGGTTTATTTTCTGACGATCATCAGCCTCAGGAATAAGCGTGCTAATACCAAATTCAGTCTGTAGACGTCCGCGGTAAAAATCCTGCTCCATGGTGTAGCGCGTACCCAGTAGCGCCACGTTGTTCAGCTGCTGTTTTTGTATGGCCCGACCCGTCGCATCGGCAATATGCAGGAACGGCACGTCACAGGCGGTTTCAATCGCCTCAGCAACTTTGTGCATGGTGTTGGTACACAACACAATCCCTTCCGCTCCGGCTTGCTGAAGCCCTGCGGCGGCCTGCGCGAGGATCTCCCCAGCTCGCTGCCAGTCACCGCCAGACTGACAGGCTTCGATCTCGTGAAAATCTACGCTGTGCAACAGAATCTGCGCCGAGTGCAGGCCACCCAGACGCTGTTTTACCCCTTCATTAATGAGTCGATAATAAGGAATGGTGGATTCCCAGCTCATACCGCCTAACAGACCGATCGTTTTCATCATTTCCCCCTGATTTGTTGTTATCTCTCCAGTGAACCAAAGATGTGATCAACTTTCCACATCTGTTGGCGTGCATTTCTTTTTTTAATTTTCTGATATAGGTTTAATGAAACATTGTTTTAATTACAGGAATACCGGATGTTTATTTTTCATAAAGAGACCACCCTTGAAGATCTGGGCAATGGCGTTACCCGACGCATTCTTGCTCACGACGGTAAAATGATGGCGGTTGAGGTGAACTTCGAGCAAGGCGCGATTGGCCCGATGCACAATCATCCGCATGAGCAGCTGACTTACGTTTTGTCTGGGGAGTTTGAATTTACCATCGGCGAAGAAAAGCATGTCGTTAGGGCAGGCGATACCCTATATAAACAGCCCAACATTATGCATGGCTGCGTCTGTTTAAAACCGGGAACGCTACTGGATACCTTTACGCCCATGCGCGAAGATTTTCTGCCTGCGTAATTTTATCTGTTCGTAATCTGCCTGGCGGCATAATGTTGTTCCAGAGGGAATGAATATGTCGCCTCCGGTGTATTGCTACATTCACCTTATGTTTAACCGACAAAACCTGCCAAAGGGCAGGGTTTGTCGGTTCTGGAAAGCGGATTAACGCGCCAACCAACCGCCGTCTACCGCAACGGTATAGCCGTTGATATAGTCAGATGCGCTGGATGCCAGGAACACAATCGGCCCCATCAAGTCACTCGGCAGACCCCAACGACCCGCCGGGATACGATCGAGAATTTCTGCGCTACGCTGCTCATCAGCGCGCAGCTGTTGAGTGTTGTTTGTCGCCATGTAACCCGGCGCAATTGCGTTGACGTTGATGTTATGTTTGGCCCACTCGTTCGCCATCAGGCGGGTGACGCCCATTACGCCGCTTTTAGACGCGGTGTAAGACGGCACGCGGATCCCGCCCTGGAAAGAAAGCATAGAGGCGATGTTGATAATTTTGCCGCCGTTACCCTGAGCGATAAAGTGCTTCGCCGCGGCCTGAGACATAAAGAACACGCTCTTAATGTTCAGGTTCATCACGTCGTCCCAGTCTTTTTCACTGAAGTCGATCGCATCGTCACGACGGATAAGACCTGCGTTGTTGACCAGAATATCGATATGACCGAATTCTGCCACTGCGCGCTCCAGCAGCGCCGGAATGCCGTCAATTTGACGCAGGTCGGCGGTCAGACTTAAAAAACGGCGCCCCAGTGCGGTCACGCGTTCGATAGTTTCCGTCGGTTCAACGATGTTGATCCCCACGATATCGCAGCCCGCTTCAGCCAAACCCAACGCCATACCCTGACCCAGGCCAGTGTCACAACCGGTCACAACGGCGACCTTACCTTCAAGAGAGAATGCATTCAAAATCATTGTAAATCCTTAATTTTTTATAATGCCCGCCGCAGCAGGCACGGCTATCGCCCGCAACTAGCGCAGATCTTTGACCGCTACATGGTCCATATCATCAAAGACCTGGTTTTCGCCGACCATGCCCCAAATGAACGTATAAGCTTTTGTGCCAACGCCGGAGTGAATTGACCAGCTCGGCGAAATCACCGCCTGCTCGTTGTGCATCACAATATGACGCGTTTCCTGAGGCTGCCCCATCATGTGGAAGACGCAGGTATCTTCTTCCATATTGAAATAGAAATAGACTTCCATACGACGTTCATGGGTATGACACGGCATGGTGTTCCACAGGTTACCCGGCGCCAGTTCGGTCAGACCCATGCTCAACTGGCAGGTTTCCAGCACATCCGGCACAAAATATTTGTTGATGGTACGACGGTTACTGGTGAGGTCATCGCCCAGCGTCACTGGCGCAACGTCTGCTGGCGTGACTTTTTTGGTTGGATAAGTCGTGTGGGCCGGCGCGCAGTTGTAGTAAAACTTCGCCGGTTTCGCCGTATCGATACTGGCGAATACCACTTCTTTGGCCCCTTTCCCGACGTACAGCGCGTCACGATGACCAATTTCATAGCACTGGCCGTCAACGGTAATCGTGCCCGGGCCACCGATGTTAATCACACCCAGCTCACGACGCTCGAGGAAGTAGGTTACGCCCAGCTGTTTGCCGACTTCGCCACCCACAGAGACGGTTTTGGCTACTGGCATAATGCCGCCAACAATGATGCGGTCAATGTGGCTGTAGACCATGGTGTATTCATCTGCGACAAACACTTCTTCGACCAAAAACTCATTACGCAGCTCCTGAGTGTCCAGGGTTTTCGCATGCGCACTATGGATGCTTTGTCTTACGTCCACATTTACCTCCAGTGATAAATTGACCGTGAATGCTTAAACGAATAGCAAAACGCTGTTCCGTTTTATCTTATGCGCTCATGATATCCCTCCCGGAATGGGTTTTCAATTACAAATAAAACAACGTTTCACTTTTTCTGCATCTTATTATCAAAAGTGTAATTGCGATCACGCTAGCGCATATAAATCGCGGGAACGGTTTCAATAAAATTATTTAAAACAATTAGATAGATAAAAATAAACAAGAGTAGTTCATGAGGGGTAGGGATAAGACATTGAAAATACAGCCAGCCTCACACGCCGTTCACACACCTTTTCTAACAAAGTGCGCTGTTAATCACATGAAATGAAACACCGTTTTGATACGTTAACAGAGTTTAGAGTGTATGTTTCTGTAACTGGCCTTGCCCTCCTGTTGGAGGGCTTTTTTATAGATGCAGGGGATATACAGCGGGAAAGGCGTTTAAGCAGAGAAAACTACGGGTGGTTAATCTCGTTCGATAGCGAGCGCCACGCCCTGACCACCGCCGATACATAACGTTGCCAGGCCCTTGTGCGCCCGACGCTTCACCATTTCATGCACCAGTGAAACCAGAATACGGCAGCCAGATGCGCCAATCGGATGACCGAGCGCAATGGCTCCGCCGTTCACATTCACCCGCCGTTCATCCCACTCCAGCATTTTTCCAACGGACAATGCCTGTGCGGCAAAGGCTTCGTTGGCCTCGATAAGATCAACATCAGCCAGTTGCCAGCCCACACGCTCAAGGCAACGGCGCGTCGCGTACACCGGCGCAATTCCCATGAGCGCGGGATCAACCCCGACGCTGGCAAAGGCACGAATGCGAGCCAGCACCGGCAAATTCAGCTCCAGGGCCTTGGCCTCGCTCATCATCATCACCGCAGCGGCGCCATCATTGATGGATGACGCGTTGCCCGCGGTTACTGAGCCGAGCCTGTCGAAGGTCGGATCCAGACGCGCCAGCCCTTCTGCGCTGGCATCGGTGCGCGGCTGTTCGTCGGTATCCACCACGAACGATTGCCCATTACGCTGCGTTACCACCGGCACGATTTCATCTTTAAAGCGCCCGGCGTCAATTGCCATCCGCGCCTTGTGCTGCGAATGCAGTGCGTAGGCATCCTGCAGTTCACGGCTGATGCCATATTCCCGCGCCAGATTTTCCGCGGTAACGCCCATATGGTAATCGTTGAAAGCGTCCCACAGGCCGTCATGCACCAGGCTGTCGACCAGTTGACTGTTGCCCAACTGTGCGCCGGTACGGCTATCAGTAAGGACATGCGGCGCACGGCTCATATTCTCTTGTCCGCCCGCAATCACAATGTCGGCTTCGCCGCACTGGATAGCCTGGGTCGCCAGATGCAGCGCTTTCAGACCCGAGCCGCAGACATCGTTAATGGTGATGGCGGAGACGGTATTGGGTAGCCCACCATTGATGGCGGACTGACGCGCCGGGTTTTGCCCGGCACCTGCGGTAAGCACCTGTCCGAGGATCACTTCATCCACAGCGTGAACGTCCACGCCCGTGCGCTCCAGTAACGCCCTGACTACCATGCTACCTAATTCAACGGCAGAGTGGCGCGCCAGCGTCCCCTGGAAGCAGCCGATCGGTGTCCGTAACGCCCCGACTATCACAACCTCTTTCATCACCACCTCAGCGCAAAATAACACCGCAATAGTAGATGATTGTTAAAAAGAGTTATCAAGGTTGTTTAAAAACGGTGATTTTTATCACAAAGGAAATTCGTATCATTTATTGGTCATCTGAACGCCACTCTGCTGTAAATGGTCGCGCAGCCAACTTCCCGCCACGCCAGGCGGTGATTTCTTATTCCACAGCAGATCGATAGAAATAGCCTTTGGCCAGCCGGGCAGCATCAATTGGACCAGCGGTTTTTCTGCCGCAAACTCCTCCACCAGCGCACAAGGGAGCGCGCACCAGCCGAACCCCTGCACCGCCATACTCAGCAGCAACAAATAGTTAGGCGCCGACCAGACGGGGCCGCGCGCCACGTTAGTGCCGCTCTCCAGATAGGTATTCAGCCGCAGCTCTCGCCAGGTATGTAGCTGTTCCCACTGCAGTTTTTCTTGAGTCGCCAGTGGATGCGATGCCGCAACGTATAATCCCATCCAGGTTTGCATCGGCAGACGCGTGACGCCCATGTCGGTCGGGTAATCCTCCCGCGCTTCGATCAACCCAACCTGAGCACGTCCTTTTTGCAGCAGATCGATAACGTCTTCATCTTCGCCAATCAGACATTCAAACTCGGTATGGGGAAACTTGTGGTCAAACTGCACCATCAATTCTTCCAGCACATCCGGATGCAGCGTGTCAGACAAAACGAAGGTCAGACGCGCTTCCGTTTCACCCGACAGCGAAATCGCTGCCTCATCAAGACGTTCGCTGGCCGTCAAAATTGCCTGCACATAGCCCAGCACCCGCTTACCTTCTTCGGTTAGCGTCGGCTGACGTGATGAGCGGTCAAACAGCGCAAAACCGAGATCGGCTTCCAGATGCGCAATGGCCGTGCTGATGGTGGACTGACTTTTACGCAGCCGCCGGGCCGCAGCAGAAAATGAGCCGCAGGAAACGGTCTCCACAAATGCCGTTAACGCTTCAGGGGAGTAACGCATGAACTATCTACTTTATCGATGGATACTATCTTTTAGATATCACATAAAACGATAAAATTGCCACCATTCCGTTATCCGGGCATCAAAGAAGGTTTTAGATTATGCAACACGATACAGTCCAACGCCGCTCGTTACTGGAGCGAATTTTTCATGCCGTCTGCTTTGAAGGCATTGCCACCGCGATCCTCGCACCAACCACCGCATGGTTGATGCAGCGCTCGGTGCTGGAAATGGGCGGACTGACCATCCTTCTCGCCACCACGGCGATGATCTGGAATATCATTTATAACGCCCTGTTTGACCGACTGTGGCCGTCGCACCTGGTAAAACGTACGGCTAAAGTGCGGGCATTCCACGCCTTAGGCTTCGAGAGCGGTTTTATTGTCATCGGGGTGAGCATCGTGGCGTATGTGCTGAACGTCAGCCTGCTCCAGGCATTCACACTGGAAATAGGTTTCTTCCTGTTCTTCCTGCCATACACCATGTTCTATAACTGGGCTTATGACACTTTACGCGAGCGCGTTATGAAGCGTCGCCAGCAGCGCGTTACTGCCTGATAATTCAAACAATAGCCGGAATCTTCTCGGTTCCGGCTTTTGATCCATTCACTCGCCCGCTTGTTGACACCTCCCCCAGCCCCTGCCATTTGTGGTAAATTGCGCTTCTTTTTGTTTATTTTATAGTTGATACGTTCAAATAATGTCGAAATTTTGGTCAAAAGAAGAGACTCTCTGGAGCTTCGCACTATATGGGACTGCCGTCGGCGCAGGAACCCTCTTCCTCCCCATACAGCTGGGTTCTGCAGGCGCGGTGGTACTGTTTATCACCGCACTCGTCGCCTGGCCTTTAACCTACTGGCCGCACAAGGCGCTGTGCCAGTTTATCCTGTCCTCAAAAACCTCGGCAGGTGAAGGGATCACTGGTGCAGTTACGCACTACTACGGCAAAAAGATAGGCAGCCTGATCACGACCCTCTATTTTATTGCCTTCTTTGTGGTGGTGCTGATCTACGCCGTGGCGATAACCAATTCACTCACTGAACAACTGGCAAAACATATCGCCATCGATCTGCGTGTTCGCATGCTGGTCAGTCTTGGCGTGGTGCTGGTGCTGAACTTGATTTTTCTGATGGGCCGACAAGCAACCATTCGGGTAATGGGTTTTCTGGTGTTCCCGCTCATCGCGTACTTTTTGTTCCTTTCGCTCTACCTGACCGGAAGCTGGCAGCCAACGCTACTCACCGGCCAGATGTCTTTCGATCAGCACACGCTTCATCAGGTTTGGATATCTATTCCCGTGATGGTTTTCGCTTTTAGCCATACGCCAATTATCTCGACGTTCGCCATCGACCGACGTGAGAAATATGGCGAGCAGGCCATGGGTAAATGCAAAAAAATCATGAAGGTAGCCTACGTCATCATCTGCCTGAGCGTGCTGTTTTTCGTCTTCAGCTGTTTGCTTTCGATTCCGACAAACTATATCGAGGACGCGAAAAATGAAGGCGTGACCATTCTGTCAGCGCTATCGATGATGCCAAACGCACCAGCATGGCTGTCGATTTCTGGGATCATTGTCGCCGTCGTGGCGATGTCAAAATCGTTCCTCGGCACCTACTTTGGCGTGATTGAAGGGGCAACCGAGGTGGTAAAAACATCGTTGCATCAGGTGGGAGTGAAGAAAAGCCGGGCCTTTAACCGCGCCCTGTCCATTATGCTGGTTTCGACCATTACGTTTATCATTTGCTGCATTAACCCTAATGCAATTTCAATGATTTACGCGATTAGCGGGCCGCTGATTGCCATGATTCTGTTTATCATGCCGACATTATCTACCTATCTGATCCCGGCGCTAAAGCCGTACCGTTCAGTGGGAAATCTGATCACCCTGATTGTCGGTCTGCTGTGCGTATCTGTGATGTTTTTTGGCTAGAACGTGTTTTTAACGGCTCATTCATCAGTATGTGGATGAGCCGTTAAACTGACTTATTTGATGTACGAATCGAGTACCTTCAAAACCACATCCAAATCTTCTTCGCGCTTAATTTCATCGCCCTGATGCACAATGTGCTCGGTCAGATGACCTTTAATCACCTCGCGCATTAACCCGTTTACCGCACCGCGGATCGCCGCTATTTGCTGCAATACCGCCGCGCATTCATGCGGTTCATCCAGCATGGTTTTCAACGCCGCTACCTGCCCCTGAATCTTACTGGTTCGGGCTTTCAGCTTTTGTTTGTCGCGGATCGTATGTGACATAGCAATACCTTTTCAACGTCTGGCTGGAGCGACAATACCATCGTCATTCTACTGGGGGGTAGTATTTAATACTGGGGGGGAGTAGAATCTGGCAAAATTAAACAACTAAGAATCATTCTCATGGGTGAGTTTTCTACGCTTCTTCAGCAAGGCAACGCCTGGTTTTTCATTCCCAGCGCGATTCTATTAGGAGTGTTACACGGTCTGGAACCGGGGCATTCCAAGACGATGATGGCGGCCTTTATTATTGCCATTAAGGGGACCATCAAACAGGCGGTGATGCTGGGGCTGGCGGCAACGCTGTCGCATACCGCAGTGGTATGGCTGATTGCGCTCGGCGGGATGTATATCAGCAAAGCGTTTACTGCCCAGGCCGTTGAGCCGTGGCTGCAGTTTGTCTCGGCGATTATTATTCTCGGGACCGCATTCTGGATGTTCTGGCGAACCTGGCAGGGAGAACAGAACTGGCTGACCCAGACGCATCATGACCACGATCATGAGCATCACCATGATCATGATGACCATCACCACCATCATAACCACGGTGAAGCTCACCACCATCATCACGAACATGACCACGATCATAACCATGCTGCGTTAGCAGGGCTGAGCGAGGGTTCGAAAGAGTATCAGGACGCGCACGAGCGGGCACATGCTACCGATATTCAGCGCCGCTTTGCAGGCAAAGAGGTCACCAACGGCCAAATATTATTGTTTGGTCTGACCGGCGGGTTGATCCCCTGCCCTGCCGCCATTACGGTACTGCTGATTTGCATCCAGCTCAAAGCCTTCACGCTGGGTGCCACCATGGTGCTGTGCTTCAGCCTCGGGCTGGCGCTAACGCTGGTAACGGTGGGCGTGGGAGCGGCAATCAGCGTGCAGCAGGCGGCCAAACGCTGGAGCGGATTTAACACACTGGCACGCAAAGCGCCCTATTTTTCCAGCGCGCTTATCGCGATGGTCGGCTTATATATGGGGATTCACGGCTATATGGGGATCGTCGGTTAACGAACAGAGAGCGCAGCAGCGATTGCCGCTGCGCATCAAACCAGGCTAGCTTGCGACGTTCCCCCACACCAGTTGGCCTTTATGGAAGGTCGCGGTGCGTGGGGAGATTCGCGCGACCGCTTCCGCTGAGCAGGAGGCATCCACCAGTACAAAGCTGGCTTCATCCTGCGCCTTCGGCCAGACGCGCTCACCTTTATCGTTAAGCGGCAGCACATCGCCGGTGGCGAGGAACAGCGCTCGCGACAGGTTGAGTTCATTGGGACGAATATAGAGCTGCGCGTACAGATTCGCCTTCTCCAGCATGTCTCCAAGCCCGTACGGCGACCAATGGTCAATCACACTGTCGGTCCCGGTAATCACTTCCACACCTTTGTCACGCAGCTGCTTGAGCGGCATATGCAAGGTTCCGATCGGCACCGTCGAGGCAATGGTAATCTGCTGCGCCGCCATGCGGCTCGCCAGCGCATCCACCTGCTGTTCGTTCAGCGTCGCCAGCGCAAATGCGTGGCTGATGGTCAGTTTGCCCTTCAACTGCGGCGTTTTCTCCACCGTTTCCACCATGTAATTCACCGCCGCAACGCCTGCCGGGCTGGTTTCATGCAGATGGATATCCACGCCTTTATCGTAATCCAGCGCAATCTGGAACATGGTGTCGAGGGATTTTTCCATCGCCCCGTCCACACTGGTTGGGTCCAGACCGCCGACGTAATGCGCCCCCGCCTGCATTGCTTCACGCATCAACGGTTCAGACTTCGATAACAGCAGGCCATGCTGCGGAAACGCCACGATTTCACAGGCAAAACCCGGCTGGCGACGCGCCAGCACCGCCTGCAGATTTTCCAGGTTTTTCAGCCCGGAAACCGGTTCGATATTGCAGTGGCTGCGGGCGATCGAGGTGCCTTTTGATTGCAGCAGATCGATGAGCTTTTCCGCGCGCTCCTGCGTGTAAGGCTGGAGTTCAGGCAGCAGCTTTTGCTCAAGGCGGATCATATCCTGAATGGTGGTGCCAGCCGGGCGATTCAGCGAACGCCAGGGACCGCCGTAAAAGGTTTTATCCAGATGGATGTGCATGTCGCGCATGGCGGGCAGCATCAGCTTTCCACCCGCATCGTAGTGCGGCAGCGTCGCATCCGGATGCTGCTTATTCTCACGCAGTGCAACAATTTTCCCGTCCTGAATTTCAACGGTTTGCAGCGCGGTATGGGTATGCACCACCACCGAGTTTTCGTAATCAAACCCCGCTTCCAGCAGGACGTTATCCAGGTAATAGTGCTTATCGTTAATCGTCATTGTGCTCTTCGCCCCGCAGGTGTTCCCGACAGGATTAGCAGCATACGCGACCGGAGCCACTGCGCCAAACAGCGCGGCAGCGGTGACCATTTTTCCGCTCTGACTTAAAAATTCACGGCGGCTGTTACTTTCCTTCATTCACATTTCCTCTCAGGAATGGACAATATGAGTGCCCGTTTCGCCGCGCAGTGCGGCCGGCAGGCATTCCGGCGTGGTGATGATCACTCGCTTACCGCCACGCGCCAGGAACGCCAGACTGGCAACGATTTTGGGTAACATGCTCCCCGGCGGGAAATGTCCCTCCTGCATGTAACGGGTCATCGTTGCGACATCCACCTTATCCAGCGCCTGCTGGTTGGGTTTGCCAAAATGAATACAGACCTGTTCGACGCCGGTGGTGATCACCAGAATGTCAGCGCGGATCTCCTGCGCCAGCAGAGCCGTGGAGAGATCTTTATCAATCACCGCATCCACGCTCTGATAATCCCCCTGATCGCTACGCACCACCGGGATCCCACCGCCACCCGCGCCAATCACCACAAAGCCTTGCTGGGTCAGCGTTTTGATCGCCTCCGCCTCGACAATACGCTTCGGTTCCGGAGAGGCGACGACCCGGCGGTAGCCGCGTCCCGAATCTTCAACAAAGCGCCAGCCCGGATTGACCCGCTGCAGTTCATCGCGCTGCGCTTCGCTAAAGAACGCGCCGATAGGCTTGGTCGGGTTAGCGAAGCCCGGATCGTTTTTGTCGACCTCCACCTGCGTGACCACCGTAACCGCCTTCTGATCACCGCGCCGCGCCATGCGGTTGTTCAGCGCCTGTTGGATCAGATAGCCGATCCCGCCCTGCGTATCGGCGACGCAGTTTGCCAGCGGGGTGAGCGGCAACCCTTCACGCTCATGCGCGATTTCCGCACGCCGTAGATCCAGCCCCACCTGCGGCCCGTTTCCGTGCGTCAGCACAATGTTGTAGTCCGATGCCAACATCTCCAGCACCGTGTCCGCCACCGCTTTCACCGCTTCAGCCTGGTGCTCAATCGACTGGCTGGCGTTATCTTTGATAATGCTGTTGCCGCCAATGGCAACGACCACAAGTTCTTTCATAGTGTTATCTTCCGCTTACAGGCGATTCAGGTCGTTTTCGTCGGTTCCTGCTCAGGCGCAGTCACCGCTTCACGGCTATCAAGAACATGCTTGAGGACAAACATGCCGCTCATCATCAGGTAGGCCACAACAAACATCATCGAACTGCCTTCTGCAAAGCCAACCGCCGGAGAGTGAATCACACCAAACAGCGATAACAGCGCGCCAAAAGCTGCGGCAATCGCCCCACGCAGCGGCTTATTCATAATGGCGAAGATAGCGACGCAGCCCCACAGCATACTGGCCAGCGGCGCGCCGCTTCCCAGATGCACCAGCCCATCGTAATAGACACCTTTGCTGTGCAGCAGGTCGCTACCCAGTTTCCCCGCGGATGTTCCGGCGGCGCCCATCACGCTGTTGACGATGGTCAACGCCCAGTTAGCGATCCACGGGAACAAGCAGATAAAGATAACGGGAACCTCGACTTTGGGCGTCTCTCGCACCACCTGGTTGGCGGTCACCACGCCGATAAACACCAGAATCGGCACTATCGCAGTCATCGGAATAATCGCGAGCATAAACGCCCCCAGCCCAAACAGCGGTACCAGGAACATGGTGATGCCTGAAGCGAGGGTATAACCGATGCTGGCCCCCATCGCTTTCCAGCCCGCATGCCCAACATATACGGTCACCGGGAATGGGTTGCCCAGCATGCAGCCGAGCATGGAGGCAAAACCGTTCGCCATCATGACCTTACGGGTGTTGTACTCATCCCCCGCCGCATGCGCACTTTCAATATTCTCAAGGTCAAAAATGTAGTTCGCCAGACCCAGAGGAACCGCAGAAGCCAGGTACGGCAGCGCGTGCGGCAAACCTTGCAGGAAGCTGTCGACATGGATTTCCGGCGGGTTGAAGCCAAAGGAAGACATCGAAGATTTAATGGCTTCCGGGCTTTGCAAACCGGAGATCCACGCCAACGCTGTACCGGCAATCAGCAGCAGCAAACCGGTAGGGATGCGGGCAAAAATCGGCTTCTTACCGAACCAGTTAATGAAGATTAACAACAAGACGATGAAAGAGACGGTCGGCGCTTCAAATGCCTGCAGCATCGGGTTCATCGCCAGCAGCAACAGTCCCAGACCGGACAGACAAGAAAGTAATACCGTACGCGGGATCATCTTGCGGATGGTCTCGCCCAGGAAGGAGCCGCCGACCAGGATTAACGCTTCTACAAAGCACCACACCAGGGCTATCTGGATAGCAAAGTTGGCATCTTTGGTTTGCTGATATACCGGCATTAGCACCAGGAAGGTCACGGTAAAAATTGACGGTGCGCTCGGCCCGGACGGCAGCGCCGTCACGTCTTTACGCCCAGTGTGCTTTGCCATCTGCAGGCCAAACCAGGCGTAGCAGACGCTGGCCACCAGCACCGCCAGACCAAAGGCAGGCGCAATGCGACCATAGACAATTTCGGTAGGGATCCCGACGACAAAAATGAGCAGCCCCATCATTGTCAGCAGGTTAGTCAGGTTGTTGGTCATCAGCCCAAAGTAAGCAGCCCAGTCACCACGTTTCCATTCTAGTTTTATGCTGTTCATGGAATATCCTTAACAGGTTAAGCATCGTTTGCGATCCCGGGGATCGCCCAGCCCTGCAGGTAAGCAACGTTTTTCGCTTCGCTACTGTGGGGCTAACAGCGTTAGCCCCGATTGTTGTTATTGGCAGTAGCGGTCGCGCCAGTTGAGGATCGCCTTTTCAAAACAGGCGAACGGTGGATGGACTATTCCGGCGCCGATCATGCCGATCCCCGCATCTTTGTGCGCAATTGCGGTGTTAATCACCGGCAGAATGCCGGTGCTACCCACGCGCGTAATGTCGATAGCGGTCGGTACGCCCATAAAACCAAGTAACGGAATGGTAACGTTGGGGTTTTCGCCGAGAGTGATTTCACGCATCTGGCGAGAGAAATCGACCGCCTCTTCAACCGTACCGCCCACCAGCGCCACGATGGCCGGTGCCGTGGCCATGGCAAAACCGCCGATGCCGTAGGTTTCGGTAATTGCGCTATCACCGATATCACGTCCGGAATCTTCGGGCTTATAGCCCGCAAACATCGGGCCAATCACCTGCTGCGCCGGACCGGTAAACCACTGACCCGGTAAGCCGCTGATGCGCAGACCGAATTCAACGCCGTTACGCGCCATCGTCGTGACTACGGTGCTGTATTCGATCCCGTGTGCGGCGTCCATTGCGGCTTTACACATCGCCATCCAGGTCGGTCCGGAGAAGTAATCGCTGCTGAGGATGAACTCGAATACCTCACGCTGCTGCTCAACCGGATAGCCGGTCTGAATAATCCACGGCGTCAGTGCCTGTATCAGTAGCGCCGTCCCGGCATTGTTGCGGTTATGACACTCATCGCCCATGTGCAGCGCCTGCGCCAGCATCAGGCGAAGATCAATTTCGCCCGCCAGCTTCATGGCGTCGCGCAGCATCGGTCCCATCACATCGCGCATCCAGTTCAGGCGATCGATAACGCTCTGATCGTTCGCGCCCATGCGCAGGATCTTCGCCATCTGCTCGCTCATATTGGTATATGCGCGGTTGCCGTAGGTTTTGTTCTCGACGATGTGCATAAACATCGACGCCGACGTCACACCCGCCATCGAACCGACACAGTCATGCTCGTGGCACGGTGAGAAGATGATTTCACCCGAGGCGGCCAGGTCGGCGGCTTCATCCAGATCTTTCGCCAGCCCTTCAAACACCAAAGCCCCGGTGACCGCGCCCTTCATTGCGCCGCACATTTTTTCCCAGCAGATGGGCGGTCCGGCGTGCAGGATGGTGTGGCGGGTCATGCCCGGCACGACGTTGATCGCCTGGTCATAGCCAATCAGCACCGGATGCGACTGGATAATGCGTTCCAGCGCCTGCTGGTTAGCGGCAGCGATTTTGTCAGCCAGCGGCGAATCGGCAATTTCGTCCAGTGCGGCCACGACCTGCATGTTGCCCTGGCCCGGCGGCGTCCAGTCGAGCTGGGTCACGGGAACATTCTGCTTTTTCAGGTCATCGCTGAACATCGCGATGCCGACGTTAATCACGTTCAGCGGCTGGTTAAACAGTGTCTGGCTCATCAGGCTTCCTCCCCTTTACAGATAAATTCACGCGCCAGCAATCCGGTATTGGTGCTACTGCTCGCCCAGATCACGCCTGCATCGGTCAGCATCTGGCACTGTTTTTCCAGCGACGGCGTATCGAGATCGGTTCCCAGCACGTAGCCGAGGATCTCAAGCGGACGCCCCTCTGCGGCGGCGATCGCTTTGGCTTCGACGATCGCCTCGATCATCACGCCAACCGGATCTTCATGTGATCCATATCCAAGAACGAAGTCCATAACAATCACGCCGACTTCAGGATCGCGTGCTTCCTGCAACAGACGACTAATGCGGTTGGTTGGATCGATCATCGGATGCGGTTTACCGTTGGTAAAATCGTCATCTCCGAAATCAAGGAAGGTATGTCCCACGCTGCGGTTGAGATCTGTCAGGCGAAAAGCCGGATCCGGATGAATGTTGCTGTAAACTTCTGCATGTTTTTCCATGGCAGCAAACATCGCCTCATCGCACAGCGTGCCGCCACAGAACAAGCCGCGAATGTACTTTTGCTGCGGGGTCAGGCGGGCGCGGACCTCTTCAATCAGCGGCCAGTTGAGCGGATGCAGATCGAGGCTCTCTTTTTTCACGCCAGTCAGCAGTACCGCTTTCAACGCCGCCTCTTTAGTGCCGCGTGCAAACAGCAGACCGTTTTCATCCGCAGGCGCGGCTTCACGTCCGAGGAAACACACTACGACGGGCTTATGGCAGGCGCGCGCACGTTCCAGCACTTTGCGCGCCACTGTTGGCGCAGGAGGTTTGGAGATAAGCGCGATGATCTCGGTTTGCGGATCGGCCTCCAACATGCCAATCGCGTCAAGCATCATCAGGCCGCCAATCTTTTCGCTCAGATCGCGTCCACCGGTGCCAATCAGTTGGGAAATCCCGCCGCCAAACTCGTGAATGCGTACGCTCAGCTCCTGGCTACCGGTACCGGAGGCACCAACAATTCCGATGTTGCCGCGACGCACCGCATTGCCAAAACACAGCGCCGCGCCGTTAATAATGGCGGTTCCGCAATCGGGCCCCATCATCAGCAGCCCTTTTTCATGCGCCAGCTGCTTGAGCGCCAGTTCGTCTTCAAGAGAGACGTTGTCAGAAAACAGCATCACGTTGAGGTTATTTTGCAGCGCCTGACGCGCTTCACGCGCGGCAAACAGACCATTGACCGAGATCACCGCCAGGTTGCTGTCAGGAACATGCTTCTTCGCACTGGCAAGCGTGGCATAGCGCGCTTCATGCTGCCCCCCCTGCTCTTTATGCGTAAACAAGTCTTCAATCGCCACCAGCGTCTGATTGTTCGCCGCCTCGCTGGCACCTTTAATGACAATCATCAGGTCGCCACTTTTCGCCTCTTCAAGTTCAGGCGTGAGCAGACCGAGATTCTTCAGTACGCCCTTATTCATTTCTGTCGCCATAGCCACGAACGCCTGCTCAACGCCATCGAGCTTATTTGCGCGTGTGGAGATAGACATCAGTGAGACAGAATCAAAATACGTGTTCTTTTTAACAACTATCCTGATCGACATAATTCCCTCCGGACCTGTGGCTCAGGGCGCAGGCATCCGCCATGCCATACAGCATGTCGCAGCCAGAACTTGAGCCGATATTTTTAATGTCAGTAATATATTGCGTAGAAACGGGTTGTTGCTCTGTAATAATATGGTTCAGCAGCCGTCCGACGCTTTCCCGATAACGTTGATGAAAGGCTTCCTCTAGCGTTATTTTGCTGAGTAGCGTGGTATTATTTCCGGCACGTTGTAAGGCTGCTAAAAAATCATCACGATATTTCCCCAGCGGATGTCCAGGAATAAATAAAATAGTGCTTAAACCCACTAAATAGTCATCAGATGAGGGCGTCAGACCAATCCCCAGACCAATTAAATGGCTGACCGCTGTAGAGATATTTTCTCCTGTATGCAACGCCGCCAGTAATGTTTGCCGGCGACTCAGTAATTGACGGGTGATTTCCAGATAAAACGGGTTATCACCCTGGTACAGAAATAATGTGTCAGCGCTTCTTAGCTGTTGGCGGATAACCTCTTCCCAGCGCAGCCAGCGGATTGCAGCAAGGCTTATTGCATCAAGCCTCCACTGTGGTATGCGCCACGGCAGACAACCGGAAGTTTCTATCCATTTATCGTTGCCAACGGCTATCCCCGATTCGGTAAAACTGACTCTCTCACCGGGGTGAAACAGCTCTTCACAATGCGTCAGCGCCAGCCGACAGCTGTTAGGCGCGTTATCACAACCTTCACTCAGTAACGTCAGCAACCGCTGCTGTTCAGGTACCAACAGGTTTACCGCGCGGGAAAAAACCTGTTCAACCCGTCCCGTTCCCCGGAAAGCCAGAAACGCGCCGTCTGCGGTTAGCGCCCGTACACATCGCCGTGATGGCGTAGCGATAGTAGCGCTCCTCTGTCAGGCTCCGGCCGCAATCAGCAGCTCGGCAATTTCGTGGTATCCTTTCTCCCGCGCCAGCTCCAGCGGGGTTTTACCGTATTTATCCGTCATGTGCGGGTTTGCGCCATGGTCGAGCAGCAGCTTGACGATTTCCTGCTGTTTCGCGCCGCCGTCATTAAGCACGATGGCTTCCAGTAACGGCGTCCAGCCGACAAAGTTGGTATGATTAACATTGATATCGGTACGCAGCAGCAGTTCGCGCACGATCTCTACATGACCTTTTTCGCTGGCTGGCGTAATACCGACGCCGCCAAAACGGCTCAGGCAATTAAGATCGGGGTTGGCCGGTAATACGGTACGCAGCAGCGTTAAATCGTTAGTCAGACAGCTAATCAGGAATGGATTAAAACAGGTTTGATCCTGTTTATTAATATCGGCACCGGCAGCAATCAATAAAGAAACACAGTCATAATGTTTATTCAGGCTGGCAATAATTATGGCAGTGCGCCCCTGGCGGTTAGTGGCATTAATATCCACATTTTTTGCCAGGCAGGATTTTAATCCATCGGCATCACCCTGCTCTGCCGCCAGCAGAAATTCAGTAATGAGTTCTTTCTCTGACATAATCGCTCTCCTGCAGTTTTTTAGACTTTTTAAATATCCGATAAGCTGAGAATAGCAACAGAGTGCAGAGAATAATATCCGCTTAAATTTCATTCATCGTAAGCGTGTCGATTATTGAATCAAATTTAACAATGAGAACAAAACGTGCTGTAGTGCAATCTTTTCCTTATGACAGAGCCGCTTTTAGCCATTAATCAGTTGTCAGGAAAATCAGGCGTGATGCTACACGGATAGCGGCCTGCAATTAATATACAGAAGTGTGATTGCCTTCAAATCAATTGTAAAACTAGTGTTAAATTCTGTTCAAAACTGATTGCTCTGCATAAGGATTACAAATACATTCAACAATCATCGCGTCGCGGATGTGCGTTTGTCGCCGGAGGGGAGGAAGATGAATTCAATTTTTACCGAGGAAAACCTGCTGGCATTTACGATGGCAGCCCGCTACAGCAGCTTCAGCAAGGCGGCTGAGGAACTTGGCTTAACCACATCAGCAATTAGTTACACCATTAAGCGCATGGAGCTGGGGCTCGACGTGGTGCTGTTTACCCGCAGTACCCGCAGCATTGAGCTGACTGAGTCCGGACGCTATCTGTTTCGCAAGGCGACCGACCTGCTCAACGATTTCCACGCCATCAAGCGCAGTATTGATACCATTGCTCAGGGCATTGAAGCCCGGGTACGCATCTGTATTAATCAACTGTTGTATACCCCTCAACATACGGCACGACTGCTGCAGGTACTCAAGAAACAGTTTCCAACCTGCCAGATAACCGTCACCACCGAGGTGTATAACGGCGTCTGGGATTCGATCATTAACAACCTCGCCAACATCGCTATCGGCGCGCCGGATACGTTACTGGACGGCGGGGGGATTGATTACACCGAGATCGGCGCGATCCGTTGGTCGTTTGCGATTGCCCCGGATCATCCGCTGGCTTTTATGCCTGAACCGATTTCTGAGAGCCAGCTGCGCCTGTACCCGAACATCATGGTGGAAGACACCGCCCACACCATCAACAAGAAGGTCGGCTGGCTGTTACACGGACAGGAGTCGATTCTGGTTCCTGATTTTAATACCAAATGCCAGTGCCAGATCCTGGGTGAGGGCATCGGTTTTCTGCCGGACTATATGGTGCGCGAGGCGATGGAAAAGTCGTTGCTGGTCACGCGGCAGATCCACAACCCGCGTCAGGATTCACGGATGCTGCTGGCGACCCAGCATTCGGCCACCGGTCGTGTAACCCAATGGATTAAAAAAGAGTTTGGCCCACAAGGGGTGTTGACGGGAATTTATCAGGATTTGCTGCATCGGGAGTGATGCGCCGGACGGCGGTCATGCCTTCCGGCGTACGTAAGATTATCAGGCGCGAATATCGTCATACTCGCGGGTTTTATCAAACTCATGTTTGGCAAACGGGCACAGCGGAATAACTTTGCGGTTTTCGGCGCGCATTTTCTCCACCACCTTCGCCACCAGCAGTTTACCGACCCCCTGGCCTTTCAGGCTGGGGTCGACATCGGTATGTTCAATTATGCTCAGATGCTCACCCGTCGGCACGAAGACAATCTCGGCAACCTGATTGCCTTCGGCATCGTTAACATAAAATTTGTTGTGGCCTGCAAGAATTTCCATGGTCCCCTCACTCATTTCTGGCGATATTTCAGCGCACCGCTCGGACAGGTATCAATCACTTTAATGACCGTCGCGACATCCACTTCATCCGGAATGATCCACGGTTTACGCTTCAGGTTAAAAAGCGCTGCGCTTCCCCGCACGCAGTTGCCCGAATGTTGACATATCGCCGTATTGAAGTAGACGTCAATCTTCTCACCGGTATAGGCCCGGTAACCGGCATCCAGTAGTTCCTTATCCACGACATTGCCTCGCATTTTTTTATTGTCTGGGTCTAATCATAGACCTCTGCGAGGCTGAAGGAAGCAACCGAAAGTAGAAATATCACTCAGGCCTTTTCTGCAACAACGGCTGCGGCTCTGGCGGCAAATACTCCAGCATCGCAGGCGTCGGCGGCGGTAGACGGTTATCGGCGATGTCCCTGTCCACATCGATATGACTGATTTCACCACTTTCATGATGGTGAACCGTCAGCACCCGCGCTTTGTTCAGCTCTGTCACCAGTTCCCGGGTAATACGTAAACTTTCCGCCAGCTCATGATCTTCCAGTCCGGGCCTGCGACTGCGACGTTCCACCCGAAAACGAAACTGGTTGTACTTCGCCCAACCAATCAGCACCAGTCCGTTGACCAGCGCGACAAGGATGTAAAACGTGACCGTATCCAGCGTGGTGAAAAAGGGTCGCACACCTATATAAGGTGAGTGTGCCAGAGCGGTGATCAGACCTTTATAAATCAAATATAAAAAACCAACCCAGGCAAAAAGCGTTAACAGCACGTCAATAATGCGCGGCAGCAAACGCTGCTCCGTAAAGATCAGCGGCTGGCTCATGATTCGATCCTCCCAATTCCACGATCGGGACTCACCCAACGCGCCCTGCCGCGTTTGCGTTTGAGCATTACTTTCGGGAAAGCGACCAGCGTGGTGAACAGGCTTAACATCCAGTACACCACCGGGAACCAGATAATCCAGAACAACGACGCGCCAATGCCTTTTTCATAGCGCCGCTCAATCATCAGACTCACCGCAAACTGCAGCAAGCACACCACGCCGAGGATTAGCCCAGTAAATGCCGGCGGGAACAGATGTTGTACATACAGCGAGTCCGGCATCGGGATCATCAGCCCTAACAGGAACAGCACGATACTGATCGCATAGGCAAACGCCCAGGTGGTAGAAAAACAGAACTCAAAAAACAGCGGCCACATACGGCGATATTCCCATGACCACAGGCGGCGCATGTTCACGATAAACACCTCCGCACCGCCTTGCGCCCAGCGCAGTCGTTGTTTCCATAACCCTCTTAACGTTTCAGGCATCAGGATCCAGCACAGTGCGCGCGGCTCAAAGAATATCGACCAGTGGCGCAATTGCAGCTTCCAACTGATATCGATGTCTTCGGTGATCATGTCCGGGCTCCAGTAACCGACCTCGGCCAGCGCGCGACGACGAAACGCAGCAACCACGCCGGAAACGGTAAAGATCTGCCCATAAACTCGCTGAGTGCACTTAATCAAGCCGATAATGGAAGAAAACTCCCCGACCTGCACCCGACCGATTAAGGTGGAGCGGGTTCGAATACGTGGGTTCCCGGTCACCGCACCGACGCGCGGGAACTGGATCAGCGGCGCCACAATATAGGCAACGGCATCACGGTCCAGTAACGCATCGCCATCAATACACACCAGGTAATCACTGCGCGCCGCTGCTGCCCCGGTCTTGAGCGCCAGCGCTTTGCCCTGGTTTTCAGCCAGATGAATCACCCGCAGACTGGGGTATTCCACCGCCAGTTGTTCCAGCACGTCGTGGGTGTCATCCGTTGAACCATCGTTGATGGCAATCACTTCAATATTTTTATATCGCTGCGCCAGCGCGGCCTCAATGGTTTCGCGCGCATTGATCCCTTCGTTAAAACAGGGGATCAGAATGGAAACCAGCGGATTCCCCTCCAGCGTCGGTGGCGGTGTGTCATCTCCCCATTTCCAATGACGCTCACGGTAGAACCAGAAATAGACCCCGCCGCTTATCCACAAAGCAGACATAAACAAGGGCCAGAAGAAGACGAAGTTCAACATCACTTCACCTGTAAAGATGACCGCCACGCCAAACGGCAGGCTGAACATCAGGCAAAGTATCAGGAAAGCAATTATGCGATCGGTCATTTTTGCGGGTACCAGTATGAGGAGAACGTCGAGCGAATCTCTGACATCTCAGGTTTGTCGCTGATGAAATCATCCGGGTAATAGCCGTAGTTACCTGCACCGCTTAATTTCAGCTGGCGCATCCATTCGGCTATTTGTTTTCCGCTGATTTCAGCCTCGTCCCCGGATTTACGCCAGTCTCGTGCCTGTAGTTCAAACACGGTTTTGTCCAGCGCGCCGGGCGTTTGTGCAACGGCATTCACTAATCTGTCGAGCCAGGCGTTGGCATCATTAGCCGGGATCTGCTCCATGAAAGGCATCGCCATCGGTGCCGTCCAGTCATAGGTATTGAGGAAATCATTCAGGTTCTGCGCAAACCAGGCTTCACTCTCCGGCTCCAGTACCGGCATGGCGTAAATATTGCGCGCCGTCTGCACCTGCGGACCGCGAATATTACGCACCGCCTGGGTCAGTTGTTTGGTGAAGTCGATCAGCACCTTACTTTTCAGTCGCGTCCAGCGCTCGAACGCCTGTGGATTGCTACGGATTTGCTCAATGCTTCCGGGAAGCCCTGCGGCGCGGTAGGCAGCCAACGCCTCCGGTGACGCGTCTTCAAAGTCCGTCAGGAAAGCATCGTCATGGAACAAAATCCCTTTGAAGCTGGCGTGTTTGGCCAGGTCTTCATAGATTTCAGTGATGCGCTGACGCGCTTCGCTGCTCCAGGGGGACAGACGGACATAATTCTCGCGGTTGATCGCTGTACGTCCCGTTTTCGGATCCCAGGCAGTTACGCGTGGGATGGAAGCGTCGAGATCGAAAGCCAGAACCGGCATCCAGGCATACACCGTCACCCCTGCCCGTGTTTGTAACTGCCAGGAGATATAGTTAAAGAGGTCGGCACGCATCGGCAGCCAGCGGTTAGGGAAATAGAGCTCGCGAATATTTCCGTCGCCCTGCGGATCGGCGTAGGCCTGCAGGAAGACATGAGAAATACGCATGTCATAAACGCGCTGGATAAGCTTGTCGATGTTTCGCTTCTGCTGAGCCGGGTCCTTGTCATACACGTAATCCAGATCGACATGCATCACGCGCATCGTCTGCGGTTCACGTACCTGAGCGACCTGGCTGGCAAAGCGCTTAAGAGAGGGGTTATCAGAGATTAGCACGCGCGGGATGTCATCAAGAAACGCGGCATTCGCCAACCCTTCGTTGAGCGTGAAGGCCATCTTATAGCCATGCTCTTTAGCCAGGTTTAACGTTGTGCCGTTGGCTGCCCCGTAAGGCCAGACCCACGCGCGCGGTGATTTCCCGGTCACCGATTTGATCTTGTTGGTGATGAGAGAGATATCCGCGTTTATACGGCGCGTGTACTGTTCATCCGTTTCGTAAGTGCCGGTTTTCTTATCATACAGGCGGTTCGCCACCGCCGGTTCTTTACTTCCCTGCGGGTTGGCTTGTGCACCGAAATGCGAATTCCAGGTGTGCGCACCGACTTCCACCAACGGTGATTTGCCCATCTCTTCGACCATTTTCCAGGTGGCGAATTTATCTCGCGCCGTCATTAAGCCGCCAAAATCGACTTTTTTGTTGGCGGGAGCATCAACCCAACTCCCCACCGGCGCCCAAAGCGCAGGCCAGTTGTAGGCTTTCAGCAGCGGCCAGACGCGGGTATAAAAACTGCTATATCCGTCATCAAAGGTGAGTAATACCGCTTTTTCCGGCAACACGATTTTACCGTCATGGGCGTCCAGGATTTGCTGCACGCTGATCGGGTTATAGCCATTATCACGCAGCCAGGCCATTTGGTCGCTCAACGCGCTGGTGCGCACAGAAAGATAGCGTTGGTCGGCGGCACCATCCTCGACATCGTGGTAGCCGAGCACCAGGAAGCTATTTTTCGGCCACGGATGATCCGCCGTCAGCGGCGTTCTCTCTGCGGGAGGAACGTAGCGAGGCGTTGTATTGTGCGCGCTACTGCACGCGGTAATCATCAACCAGCCAGCGATTAATGCGCTAAGCCACAGGCATCTTTTCAGCATGAACAATCCTTAAAACCTGACATTTAAATCGAAAGCGAGGGAGATATTCCGCTCACGTTTACCGTCGTAGGGGCGTTTATCCCAAATCAGCATCACCCCGCCATCTACGACGTTGTTCCATTTGAGCCGTTGTCCGTATCCCACCTGAACGATGGCACCAGCGTCCTGGCCTTGCTGCCAATAGCCACCTACGCCAGCCAGACCTTGCTGCGTCCACACGGTGTCATAATGGCGGTAAAGAACCTGCTCCGCGCTCAGACCCGGTACCACGGAAAAATCACTCTTCGGGTTGTAATACGGCACATTCTCTTTGGTGTTGGTGCTCCCGCCGATGCCCGGGGTAAAGTCCAGGGTGAAGCGCGGCGTTGTCCACATGCGCTCTTTTCCGCTGAGTCCGTATTCGATGCGATCGTTACCATCTGAGAAATGTGATGCGGCAAACGACAGTTGATATTCACGTCGTTCGTTTTGATACCAGCGAACAAACATATCGCCGCCGTTGGCATACACGCCGCTACGCAGCGCGCGCAGTGGCGTATTACGCGACAAGCGCTCGGCCGAACCGCCTACGCGCCAGTTGTCATTGAAGTCATGCCAGCCGGAAAGACGACCGCCAATTTTCTGACCATCGCCATAATTTCGGCCAGAGACTTCCATTTCTGCCCAGTAGTCGCGGGAAGTCCATTCCGCCCCCGCCGCCAGATCGCGGCTGATGCCTTTACCTTCCTCAAATTCGCCAGTAGCAAAGTTGAATCCAGTAAACAATCGCCAGTTGTCGTTAATTGGCGGACTGTAAATGGCAGTATTGATATTGAAGTCATTCTTACCGCTGACCGGGCTATCGGACGAGATCCCTTGTGTGCCGCTAATGCGCACTTCCGACATTTTGTGGACATCACGAATACGCGCGAGGCGCAGCGTCGCTTCATCATCCGGGCTACGGGCGATGACGTCATCCGTCAGTTCATCGGCCTGCCTCCATTCCTGGAGATCCAACGCAACATAAGCCTGCTGACGCTCCAGTTCCAGGTTACTTGGCTCAATCACTTCCGCCAGCTTCAGCTCTTTCTCCGCCGCATGCGGCAAGCCACGTGCTTCAAGAACGGAGGCATAAGATATGCGCAGCCCCTGGTTACCTGAACCTGTTCGCGCCAGATGCTCTGCGAGCTTTTCAGCCTCAGGTAGTTCATTGGCAGCAATATAATATTGCGTCAGCATCGACTGTCCGAGCAGCCAGTTATCGTTAGGCTGCGGCGTTGGCGAACCATAGATGCGTCGCAGGTACGGACTCTCTTTGATTAGGTTCTCGGCCTGTTTTTTAGCGGCATCAAAGTTTTCATTATCGATATGCGCGTAGAACAGATCCTGTTGATCCTCAGGACCAAGCGGCGTAACGGGAATCGGTCCATTCGGGTAGTAGATGCTCATCAGCATCGCTTCGGTTTTTTCTGGCTGGCGTTCGCTTAACCATGCCGATGCTACCCAGCGTTTTGCGTAGTTTGGCACTTCGCCGCTCGCAGAAAGCGATTCGTATTCCTTAATCACTTCAGACGTTCGCTTACGAACCAGCAAAGCCCCCATGCGGTCAATTCTCGCCCGACGGACATCATTCTGCGCGGACGGCTCATCCTTCCAGGCAGCCAGCAACTGGTCATAACGGGCCAGCGCTTTATCCGCCACGATAAACCGCTCTTCTTCATTACGTGCGGACGTATAGGAGGAACGTACCATTTCGGCGGCCGCATCAAGCTCAAGGCGGCGCTTCACAGGATCTGCCGTAGGCACTACCTCCGCCATATTTAAGGCGGGCCCGGAAACACGGTTTGCTGACAGAGCAGACAGCAGCGTAGATTTTGCATTTTTGTTGCCAGGATCAACGTCATCCGCCTGGCTGGCAACCAACAGCGCGTCCCAGTTTTTTCCCTGAGAATGATATACGTAGGCAAGTAGCGCATCGGAGTCAGCCCCCGGATGTGCCTGTGCCCATTTATTCGCTTCAGTAAGGGCTTGCTGATTGTAGCGAGCATCTGCCAACGTCATTATCCAGCCGGTGCGTACGTCAACGTTGTCAGGCTCTTCCTGTAAAACGCTTTCCCATACCGCCAATGAATCATTCCAGTTTTTCTGGTTACGGTACGCACGTGCAGCGGCGACTTTGCCGCGTGCAGGCACATCCATCTGCCCACGATAGCGCCGCCAGATTTCAATAGTGGCTTTATCGTTGTTATCAACCCAACTGGAAACTTGCAGCCAGTCGGCAACCTGATTTGGCGTTAGCGCGCTTTGCTTTCCCTGATCCTCTAGATAACGCAATAACGGTGCACTATTACCACCCCGCGCTTCAATAACCAAAGCGTCATAATCTGATGTCGCTGCAGAGATTTGCATAGGGAAAAGAACGCTTGCCGTAAATAAACAGCTTAAAGACTTAAAACGTTTAATGAAGTTGGCATGTCGACGCATACTTAACATATCTGCCCTTATAACTTACATCAGAGTAAAAATAAGCGTTTTCAATATATTACAGTCGGTTACTAACGATACCCGACCATGTAAGATGCACTGCCGCTTATTTTGCAATAGGGTTATGAAGCAATTAACTCTTTCGTCTTATTGACTACCCGCGCCTCGCCCTCTAATCGTGGGAAAGCAGGCGTAAACTCGAAAATTTTATCACTCAGCGTAGTTCGTGGCTATGCGATACGAAAACTCTTAGACAAAAAAGTATTTTAGACTAAATAATCCTAATACTCTTGGGATTGAATTCTGGATTTAGATTAAGTTTGCATGACGAAACCTTGTGACGATGATAACTATTGCTGGTTGGCATAGCTACACCGCGCAACTGTTTGCATGGTAACTATTGTGTGCGGATAGAGAAAGTTCTGATAATAATGCCCCTGATAACAACAAAGATAACAATGTAAATAATATAACCTAATTTTAAGTTTCGAACAGGGTCGATAAAATGAAATTAAAGGTACAGTCATAAGCAGAACTAAGTACAGTAAAAACTCAATAAAATCAAATGACTTCTTAACCTATCATTGAAATCTACCAAAATTGGTATTTTGGTATCCGCCATAATACGTGCGCGAAGAATTGTGCATTGCTCGACTCGCTAAAATATTTACCACTCTTGCGTATTATTGACAGTATCAACCACACTCACTTTACCCTTACAATTTGAAAGCTTATTTACATTGAAAATAATTTATATACCCTAAATAATTCGAGTTACATGAAGGCGGCAAGTGAGTAAATCCCCAGGAGCATAGCGAACTATGTGACTGAGGCGAGCTAGCGTAGCCAACGCACATGCAGCTTAAAGAATGACGGGTATAGACGCATAATTTTTTGCACTTACCTTCTCTCCAGCCTTTGAGGTAATTTGGACAAAGATGCCAATGGGAGCTGGTCAATGAAAATCGTTAACGCTGAAAAAAAACACATCCCCGCCATACGCGATATCTACGCCCATCATGTTAATCACGGTACCGGCAGCTTTGAAACTGACCCGCCGGATACCCGCGAGATGCAGGATCGTCTGGAAAAAATCCGCAGTCTGGGACTGCCGTGGGTTGTCGCATTGCAAGAAGATAAGGTCATCGGGTATTGCTATCTCACCCGCTACCGCGAGCGTTATGCCTATCGCTATACCCTCGAAGATTCGATTTATATTGACCCGACGGCACAGCGTCAGGGGGTGGGAAAAGCGTTGCTACGCCATGTAATTGAGTGGGCTGAAACGCAGGGTTATCGGCAGTTGATCGCTATCGTCGGCGACAGCAATAATCAGGGATCGCTGAAAGTCCATCAGCAGGCCGGATTTACGAAAATAGGCACGCTGACGAACATTGGATTCAAGCATGGGCTCTGGCTTGATACGGTATTAATGCAACGCAGCCTGGGCACAGGTAACAGTACGCTACCAGCGGATTTCGATGCCGCTATTTAACATCGCTAAGGGATGACTTCAGGATACTGTCTTCTGGTAACCCTCAGACAAACAGAACCACAATCAGGTATAACGTAGCTATTATATAATTCTCCGTTTTTCAGCTCGTTAGAACGAAAAAAGCACCCGAACGTTAATGAACGGATGCTTTCTAAATCGAATAACTCAGTTTTACTTAGCGGGCGGCCCCGCCTGGTGCGCCAAAGGCATCACGGGGCAAACGTCTTTTCAGCCCGAAGATGTTTCATCCCTGCGCGTGATATTTCGCCAAATCCCCCCCGACAGTCTCAGATTTTCAGGCCCGCTATTCAGGATTTGGGTTACACATTTCAGGTAATTGTCTTTCCAGCGCTCAATAAAAGAAGACTGGCTTTCGAACCTCTGCGGATCGACCATTTTCTCCAAAACAAAATGGATGCGCCCGTCTCGCCACACCGGAACACCAAATACGGTGGGTAAGTGCATTTTCCAGGCAAGTCGAGAGCAAAAGGTGGAGTAGGTAATCTGCTGGCCGAAAAAGTCGATAGTCGGCGCGCTCAAATTCAGCGCGCCGTCGATCGCCACAACAAGCGACTGCCCACTATGCAAGGTCTGTATGCAGGCTCTGACCACGTCCGCTTCGCTTTTGTCACTAACCGAAATCAACCGCTCACCGTAGCCCCCTTTGAGCACGCCAGGCGTGGAAGCCACCCATTTGCTGTTCATTTCCAGCAAGGAGAGGATCATCGGCCCGGCATACATTGCGCCCATATGAGCCGATACAACAATGCAACCACGCTTATCGAGCTGCAGCCGTTGGAAAAACTGCTCGACATGCGATATATCGGCCAACCGATACATCGGTTCGTCGGCCTGCTCTCCACGGCATTCAAGCCAGTCGAGGAGATAATTATCGGCAAGATACCCCCACTTCGCCCGGCGTTCCCATTCATCGCGCTCGATACCGGACTGTCTGCCGGCAACTTCCCATGCCCAGTCAAGGCGCTCAGGCGGTAGATTAACGGCAGATATTTGCCCATCAAGCGCCAGCAGCCCCTCTTCGAATGACTGAGGCAGATGGCTTGCTCTGGCCTGAATATAGTGCTCAAAGACGCTTTCCGCTTCGCTTGTTTTCCCCGCCTGTAACAACGCCGCCGCGGCATAACGGTTCCATTTACTGGTCGCCCCTTTTTCCCTTGCCAGTTGTACAAACTCATCGCTGGCAGCAGCGTATTGCCCAACCTGGCGCAGTGCTCGGGCATACATGGCTCTGACATAAGGAAGATCAGGATGAGTCGCGAGCGACTGCTGCAGTAACGGAATGGCTTTCTCATTCTGACCCGTTCTGATTAAGGCATCGGCATACAGGGTCACGATCCGTAAATTATCAGGGTTAAAATCCAGGGCATGACGCCAATGCTCAGCGGCTTGAAGCTTCGCTTCCCGGCTGCGGTCGGATTGATAGTAGGCAAGCCCCAGGCTACGACGCAGCGCCGCACCATCCAACCCACGGCCTAATGCGGACTCCCCAGTCTGAATGGCTTCCTGATATTTACCGACAGCGCACAGCGTATCAACCGCCAGCCCCGCCGACTCCTGGCTTTCTAACGCGAAGAAAGGGAGCAATGCGCGGGCCAGGTCATGATCTTCTGGTAGGCGGCTTTTATTTAAGAAACGGAGGCAGGTCTCAATCATATCTCCCCGCGGGGGAACTTCCTGCGCCTGTGTTCTGGCCAACGAGATTGCCTGTAACTCTTTATCCACCAGCGTCAGGCTGCGCAGATGGAGAGCAAAAATTTTGCTATTGCCCGAAAAAGCGAGCCATGCCCGCTCGGCTAAGTCAGCAACAGTCGCATATTGTTTACTCTTAAGCAGCACGCTTGCGACCAGCAGGACATCCTCCGGCTGGCACACATTCACCGCCAGCAGTTTGTTAACCACCTGTAGTACAGCGTCCCGATGATGTGATGCCAGCGGCGAAATAATCCAGCGTCGCAATAAATCACGGCTATTCTTTGCCGTCAGCACACGGTCTGACAACAAAGTCAGCGCGGCATCTGTTTCATCTTTACGCAAACACGCGATAGCGAAGAGAAGAATGTTTTGCTCATTTCCAGCACTATCTCGTACTTTTTCGGGATGCTGACCGAAATAGTGACATAGCCCCTCCCAATCCTCTTGTTTGAGCAGGGTGGTTGGCGATATTTTTTTACATGTAGAGTGCAAGCTCATCGTATTTCCTTACTCCGCCTTATTCACGCATCCGCCTGATGGTTATCAGGAGAGAAGTCACCAGGTACGCGATGCCCAGCAACACGAAGAACAGTAACCACTTTGTTCCATCGGCATAGCGAGTGGTGTCAGACACCACCATCGGTTGAGAAATGATCAGCAAATACCGTCTCTCACGTAGCGCTTGAAGCTTCCCTTGCTGTAAGGTCTGCAAGGCAGATTCCCAGCGTGTTTTGGCGATCTCACTCTGCAGGCGAAGATCTTCAAACAGGGACAGACTTTCTGAAGAACCTTGCGACCCTAACTTATTTGACAGGCGGTTACGTTGTTCGCCGATCTGCTTTTCCAGGACCTTGATTTTGGCCGACAGGCGAGGAATAAGGGGGTTCTGATCCAAACCATTAGCCATTAATTGCGCGTATTCCGCTTTCGCCTCCGCCAACTGCGTTTCAAAGCCAGCAATTAATTGATAAATCGCGGTCACGGTTTCCTGCGGTTCAATATCTTTCTGTATATGCTGTATTTTTAGCAATTCAAGCCGAGCGGCCCCCAGATTTTCCTGGGCCGATTTAACATCGTTTTCCAGCCATAAAATCCGTTCCTGCTGCATCCGCGCTGAAACGGTATTAACGTGCTGTTCAGCAAAAGCCAGAATGCGCTGGGCAAAAAACTCAGCCTGTTTCGCACTCCGCGCCTTGACGTTTAAACGCAGCATGCCCTGTTGAATATCGACAGCAACCGAGACTTTCGATAAATAGTAACGATAAGGATCATCATTAATACCCAGCGGTGCGAGGTAGCGGGAAAATAATGCGATATCGTCTTGCGCGAAATAAGATAAAAAACCGAGCTCTTTTTCCATCCGCTCCATCATTTCTTTCGAAAGTATAAACTCGCGAACCTGAAAGCCCTCCGACATCTCATTGCCTGCACCAAAGAAAGCTGTTCCAGAAAAATTATCCTGGCTGGCATCAGTTTGCACAATAAAGGTGGCATCCGCGCTATAAAAACGCGAAGTTAATAGCCACGACATAAGCATAATAACCAGCAGCGGCAAAGCAATATAAAGAAAGAGCCGACGTAGCGATTGTTTGGCTTGCTGAACACGCCGCTCTTTAATAACCAATGACGCTCTACGGACGGAATCAGCATCCGTCGCGGACCACCCGGCGTCTGGGCGATGATGACTTTTCGCATCGGCCGTTTTTTCCGTCTGGCGAAGGGCGCGTTCATCCTCTTTTTGTTGTAGTCGCGAGGCTCGGCTTTCTTCTGCTACCTTCGCCCTTTCCTCTTTCCATTTTTTAATACGTTCTGAATTTTCCACACTCTATCCGTATATTTTCTAATTATATATCAAAGGAATAATCATCAGTTTGAATCGTCGCCTGATTTGACTGATATTGTTCAAAAAGCGCAGATGCCTGTGCTAAATCTTCACACATCGTAATTTTTCCATGCAGCAGTACGCCAAACGCATGACAGTGTTCTTTAATAAGCCGAGGGTTGCGCGTTAGCACAATCAACCCTTTCTGTTGCAGCTCATAAGCTAGTGCCGCCTGCATACGCAACTGTGTGGCATTATCCCCGGTGTACAGCTTGTCATCGGCAATATAAAGGCGGCAGGGAAGCAGTAAATTAATGGCAAATGCCAGATGCGCTTTCATCGTGACAGAATATTCACTCACCCTGTCGGTATAGCGCTGTTCAAGCTGGGTCAATTGATAGCAGAAATGTGAAAACTCATCGCCATCCAGGCCATAAAGACTGGCCATCATGCGCGCATTCTCTTCGCCGGTTAACCCCGGCAGAACAAAAGCATTTGCCCCCAGTGGGAGCGCATCACCCCGTAGCCCAATAAAATCCCCTTCATCAGGAGCATCTATACCGCACAGCAATCGGGTTAGCGTCGTTTTGCCTGAACCAGGGGCCGCCAGAATACCGATATGCTCATGGTAATCCATGATAAAATCTGTTTTATCAAGGACCACCCGCGGGCCCTTATCAGACTCAAAATAGCGTGTACAACCTAATAAACCGAACACGAACGCGTCTCTCCTGAAGCTAAAGTCAGTGATTTTCAGTGTCACAAATCAGGTGAAAAATGATGCCCGCGAGGAATAACGTAGCGGAAAATGCCAGAGGGTAAAGAGGCTCAAGGTACAAGGAGTTATACCCCTCAAACATTCCTTCTCTGACTATCTCATTAGCATGAAGTAGAGGGTTCCAGCTGAATATGCTTAATAATGAATAGGGCAATTCATTCGCCGTATAAAAGACAGCTGAAATCAAAAACATCGGTCTTAGCACTACAGGAACGGCTTTGTAGACCAGCGGAAACCGTTCAGACAGTGCGTCACAAAAGTAACCAAACGATAATCCCAGAAGCCATGCGATAACCATCCCTTCAAAAATCAGGATCGGTTTCTGGGCTTCCCAACGGGAGAAGATAAGAAAGTTAATTAATGAAACAATAATATAAATGATAACCGCATTAACAAATTCGACTGCGGCAAGAGCAAAAATCACATGTCTTTTCTTAACCTGCGAGACAACCGCCAACGATGTAAAGAATGAACGGGTGCGCATGGTTGCGGTAATGGTATAACGAAATAACAGATACGGTAATATACCTGCAATAACAAAGCTGATATCGTCAGTGAATATTGGCACGGTGCGATTTAAATATTGAAAAGAAATAACGGTAATGGTTATCCATACCAATGGTACGGCCAGCACCATCATATAGTTTAGCAAATTACCGTTATAGCGTGTTTTGATATCGCGTGACATTAACAAAATGATTAACTCACAGACGGTAATGAGTTTCATAAAATAATAAGTATTATTTTTCAAAATATTCATATGGCGCGTTAGAAAGAATTAGAGCCGCGGATCAAAAAGCTATCGAATGCGGCTTTCACCTTAGCGAAATCAGTCAAGGAGGCGTTCGAGATATAGATAACATCGCCGTCTTCCACCCGCATGGCCTGTGCTAAAAACACCGAGTCAGGTTGGCTCATATCGACATGATAGATATTCAGCTTACGCATCTGCTGTTTCGCTTGCTCCGCTTCGTCATGCTTGTACAGAAAAACCGCCTGCGGATCGGCAAGATTGTCGTTTAATCCTTTCGCCAGCGCCAAAGCATCCACTACGCTGGAATGACGCTGAACCAGAGCATGTTTTCCCTGAACACCCGCCGCGCCGAGCACATTAACATACTCGGTCACTTGACGCAGAGTGATACGGTCATCCGGCTGTAAGACAATATCCAACCCGGGATACTGATAAATATCTGACAGTCGCGCATTGAAATAATGCTGCTGGCGCGTCACGTGAACTTCCATCATATCTGCGCTGGTATTTTCTACTGCCGCCGCCGTTGCCAAAAAATGACTAAGACGATTCATACTCTGTTCGAGAGGGTAGCGACCCGTTTTCCCGCTGCCCTCGACCGTCACCATAGCTCCGGTGCGGGCGGTAAGCGTCACCAGCACCTGAGGATTCAGGACAACGCGCGAAAGTCGCTTTCTGATCTCTTCAGCCAGTTGTGTCACATCCAGCCCGGTAACCGGAATGATCCCGGCATAAGGCACCTGAACGATATTACCGTCAGTCACAAGAATATTTTCAAAATCCGCCCGGTCGCCGTTCGCGTTATTGGATAAATACCCCGCCCCGCCCGAGGATAAAATAGTGATATGCAGCACATCGCCTTTAGCCAAAGATGTCCAGTGCCAATTATTTTCGGCAAAGACCGGATCGACAATAGTTTTCGGCACAGTATCGGCATCACTCAGTTTTAATGTCGGCGTGACTTCGACCAGATGATAATGAGGATCGTCCTGATTAATCAGGCTGGATTTAAATACCGCCCTGGGAATAGTGCATCCCGAAAGCAGAAAAAACGTCGTTAATAATATAATAATTTTTTTCATAACTTATTTTATAAATGAAATAGCTGAAAAAATGCTGCCCATTAATTAACGAGGCTGAGAGGCAATGGTTTGTACAAACGTTCCCACCATATGTTCCACGGTGAAGCGTTCTTGTAAAAATGACTGCGTCTGTTGGCAAATACCGGTTCTGCTGCGCCATAAATTGACCAACTGTTCTGCATAGCGGCAAGCCTGGTCAAGATTGACCGTCTGTGCATCATCAAGAATGAAACCCGAAACACCCTCAATAAAGCATTCTGCCGATCCACCTGCAGGGGTTGAAATCACCGGCACCCCGACCATTTGTGCTTCAATGAGCACATTGGGTAGCCCTTCATAACGCGAAAACAAAATGAATACGTCCATTTTTTGCAGCCAATACCCCACGTCACGCGAGACGCCAACGAATAGTATTCTCTCCAGAATCCCCAACTGTTCGGCGCGTTTCTGCGCTTCAGCGCGCAAATCACCATCGCCTACCAGCACAAAGCGTGTGGCGGGGTGGTGCTGTAAATAGCGTGCTGCAAAATCAATCCATGCAAAAGGGTTCTTATCGCCTACAAAGCGGAAAACGCCACCAATAGTCGTGTCCGCATCCTGTGTTTTTTGCGTAAACTGCTGCCAGATTTTATGTGGCACCTCAGAAGAGGGTTCGGTAGATGGCGGTAAGACGCCGTTATATACAACCTGGAAGTGCTTCGCCTCCAACTTTAGCCAGTCGGCATAATGGCGGGTCACACAATGGTTGTTACTCATAAAATCAACGCCAGGCACGACCGCCAGCGCCTGGTAGAGAGGCTCATATTCCGGCTTGAACAGACGCTTTCTCACCACCGGCGGTAAGCCACGTAATCCCAGTTGAATTCTGGGCACGCCAGCAATCAGCGCTGCAAGCGCAATCATCAGACAAGCGCCATCCTGCCAAACGGAGAGATAATCCAGCTTGCGCTCGCATAAGTGGGGGACCAGATGCTTGATACCGTAGTTACACACCGGCGGCAGATGAGAGAGCAATAAGCGCAACTCCGGAGATTCTATTGTCGTATCGTCAAAGAAGTTTCCGGTAATCTTCGCGATTTCAAGCACCTCGACCTGTTCTTCCAGCACTTCTTTCAGGAAAAAGTCTTGCCTGAGTTCCGGTGCCAGGGAGCGAATAATGAGCTCTACCGGCTCTTCTACTTTCAGGCCGCCAATTTTCCCCTGTTGCCGATATTTTCTGGCGATCTCAATAGCCAGCCTGGAAATCTGACGCTCTGCACCGCCGCTACCTAGCGAGCCTGTACAGAGCGCAAGGCGACCAAAAGATCCGACGGGAAGCTGCCGCGGCTGACGATTTCGATAGAACAAGATGGCATGCTTCATTGCAATAATACGGGTGTTGGTTCCCACAGGGATCGCTTCCCCTTCAAGGCGTTCAAGCAAATCGCAGATCTTATTTATTTTGCCTAAATAATTGTTATATTTTTTCTGCACGCCGGTGCTAACCTTTTTAAGAATTAGCTGCGCATCTTTGGCTAGCCCCGTATTATATAAACGACGCGCATACTCATAACGTGCTTCATCATTGTTTTGTGCAATCAGCGTTTCGTAGAGCGCGTATGCACGCGCCGTTTCATTGAAATCATGAAGAAATTCTGCTTTTTTTAGCATCGCTAATGAAGTTAAAGCCTCAGCCGGTAATTCGCTGTCAATTAACGCAACAGCTTGCGCAAGCTTCTTCTCTTGTTTCAATGTTAAAAGCGTTTTCCCTAGCGCAGCTAACTTTTCTTCCTGCGTAATCATTACGACTTCCCTGATGTATTTTTTTGTAATGCGGTAATGCAGGTCGAGATCTGCCTTGTCACCGGCTCCGTTGGCCCATTCACTTTCTCCAGTCGCTGCCAATACTGCAAAGCCTGGGTGTAGTCGCGTAAATGCATTGCGTTTAATGCGGCATATTTCAAGGCATAGGCATTTTCGCTATCAAAAACGAGTAATTTTTTCGCATAATCTAGATGTTCATAAGACGCGATAGTGCTACCGCCATCCTTCAGTGACTCATTAAATAATCTGATAATTTGCTTATATTCACGCATCAGGCGAGAAACATCAGGATCAATTCGTTTCAGGCTAATCAATACAGACAATGCTTCATCCAGACGCCCTTCAGTTTTCTTCTGGCGTACATATTTAAGGGCTCTGGTTGCAACATTGCGACACTCTTTCTCAAACAGCTCGTTCATCGAGGCATTCTGGAATGATGGAGAAATGCTCATGACGTTAGCAATCAAATCAATGAGGAACGGAATGTCGTTAATATGACGTATACTGCGTAACATAATCGACTGCAGGCTGGTAATATTCGAATTACGAATCAAGGTCATATGGGCCAACGTGCACGCGTCTTTCCAGGCACCAAGATTCACCAGCGTTCTTGCACAATATACGGTGCTAACGGGGTCGAACTCCAGAAGTGGCCACACTATTTTCGCCCCTGCCAGGATATTTTCATAATCCTCACGCTCATACATTTCTCTTAATTTCTCGCGCCATGCCATTTTAACTTCATTATTAAAGCGAGAAATACGTGCATGGGGATAAACCATAAATGCAGAGTAGCTGTAGACCAGCGAAGTACTCAGTGAGACAAAATCATCAACCGAATGTAGCGACAGCGCAGTATTGTTCCATGCCTCAAAAACGTCGTGGAGTTTATCTTTATACGAGGTGCTAAGCGCCTGATGATAGCTCATATTCTTGATGCAGAAAGCTGTGCGGATAACGAGACCGGTATCATGAATCGTCGACAATACCGTCAGCGCAAATTCTGACTCATGGCGGAGTAGCTGCTCGAGCGCATTCATGAAAATCAATTCATCACTGAATTTGATTGCCAAAGATAACGCTGTTTCCATAAACGCATCATTTAGGCGCTGCGATTGAATGCCGGCATGGAAAGCTTCGGAGAATGCGTTGCCATCATTGAAATATTGCGTGCTGCTCAGGAAATTAACCCATCCGCTTTGGGTTTCAGGATTTAATAACAGTACACGTTTCCAGTATTGATATGACTTATCAAACAGATGTAAAGCATCGGCTGAGCCGGCGGCAACGGTAAGGACTTCTTCATCTTCAATTTCATTGGAAAGCATCATCTCGGCCGTCGATAAGGCTTCCCGCCAACGCGCTAATCCATGTAGAGACCTCAGCCGACAACGTAATGTACTGTCCGTCGTACCGATAATTTTCTCAACATCACTAATATCCTGATAAGCCTGTTCATAATAACCTAAACGGCTGAAGATTACGGACCGAAGTTGGATTAGAACAGGCTCTTGCTGCTGATTTCTTAATGCGGCAAAAAGTTGCTGTGATGCAGTAATAATGTCGCCATCGGCAAGCAGCTTAGTGATCGATAGGGTAATCTCACGTATTTGGTCCTGTTTCTCTTGTCGCCCCTCATCAAGATGATGATTAGTATTATTGATCACTCCCTTAAAAATAGCCGCAACGATCGCGTCACCAAACATGTCGGTATAATGAGTAAGATCGTCGCCATTTTTTTCCAGGGCTCTTTTCTGTCCCCACTTTTCCATCAAATTTGTCGGATTAACGCAGGGAATATCCATCCTGGTGGCGATGGTCTCGACATTTTTAATCAATCGACTGCGGGACTGAATGACGGTTCCAGCACGAGTCACGGCATCAACATGGGTCATAAACATAACGCGATCGCGACCAAGAAGCTGAACGATTTCCATCATGTCCTGTTCGATAGCATGCTCATCCATCTGCTCAACATTGATATTGCTTAATAAGGCACGATCGTCTTCCGACATTCCGGCAAAACAGGGATCGTCTTTGAGATAGGCCAGCAGTTTGTGTTGATTTCCTTGCGTGGCCAGCGACCAGTACACACGCGCCCGCTCTGTTTGGCTAAAAAACTCATAGAAATGACGAGTTAAATAATTTATTTGTAAGCAGAACCCATAGGCCATAATCTTCTTCTGACTTGAAATCTCAACGATATAGAAATCAGAACGACTATGAACGTCGGTATTTGAATAATTTACGGCAGGTCTAAAAATAAAAGGCCGGACCTTTTCAGGAATATCTATCAAGCCTAAAATAAAACGAACCTGCTGTAATGCCTCGCTGCTCGTATGCGTAAAACCATATATCCTTTTAAAATTAGCCTTGAAATTAAAATAAGGCTGAGCTCGTTTTACCGGACTCACAATACGGCAACTACCAATGGCTGTAAGCGTAAACATCCCTGACGATTTCATTAAATTCATCCACGTGAAAGGAAAGTGAGTAGTTTTACTCAGGAATACAAAGCAGTCTTTTTATCGATATACCATTTTAGAGTCTGCTTAAGTCCTTCTTTGATATCAAACTCAGGCTCATATGAAAGAAATGTTTTTATTCTGGTAATATCTGCCTGACTATGCTTAACGTCACCGTCACGAAAATCTTTATAAATTGGTTCAGCACTAATTTGTTCGTCCCGCCATAAATTCAACCCATCGCGGATGAGATAATAAAGCTCATTTAGCGAAGTTCTGTCTCCAACAGCCACATTATAGACTTTATTTTTTGAGGCTAAATCATTAGTCGTTGCTGATAATAAATTGGCCTGAATCACATTTTCTATATAGCAAAAATCCCGGCTTGTTGAACCATCGCCATTGATATAAATTGGTTCATCTTTAAGAAGCGATAGTATCCAGCGAGGAATGACTGCAGAGTATGCTCCGTTAGGGTTTTGGCGACGGCCAAATACATTAAAGTAGCGTAGGCCAATAGCGTTAAAATCATAGCTGCGAGCAAACACCTCGGCGTACAATTCATTGACGTATTTTGTAACCGCATACGGGCTTAATGGCCGGCCGATCCGTTCCTCAATTTTAGGTAAGTCGGGATGGTCACCATAAGTACTACTGCTTGCGGCATAGGTGAAACCAGATACATGTGCATCTCTCGCCGCCGTCAACATATTTAAAAAACCATCAATGTTAGCGCTATTTGTCGTGATAGGATCCTGCAAGGAACGTGGTACGCTTCCCAGAGCGGCCTGATGTAAAACGTAATCGACATTCTTACAAACAGCCTGACAATCGGCAAACGACCGGATATCCCCATGAACAAAGGTAAACCGCGACCATTGTTCTTCACTGACAGCGGCACGCACATCCTCTAAATTATGTTGATAGCCAGTTGAAAAGTTATCCAACCCAATTACTGTTTGATTTAAATAGAGTAGTTCTTCTAATAATCCAGAGCCGATAAAACCTGCTACGCCAGTAATAAGCCAACGTTTTGGTTCAAGAACGAGTTGTATTCTTAATTCATCATAGGCTGTCATGATTATAACCTCACATCTGACTGCTCAGGCGAAAGGATATACTTCAAATCATAAAGCACATGTTTATCTTTTCCAAAGCCACGAATATCAGTACTCCCCATCTTCTTAAACTGCTCATGGCCAACGGCAACAATAATGGCATCATAAGAAGCCGCCTTGATTTCCGATACAGGTATAATCCCATATTCCTCTTCGACTTCCTCAGCATCCACCCAAGGGTCAAAAATATCAACATTACAGCTGTAATTGCCCAACTCTTTTACAACATCGATAATGCGGGTATTCCTGATATCCGGGCAGTTTTCTTTAAAGGTGAACCCCAGAATCAGAACGTTAGAACCCTCAACATTAATTCCTTTTTTGATCATGGCTTTGATCAACTGTCCCGAAACATAGTTACCCATATTATCGTTCAGTCGACGACCCGCGAGGATAATTTCCGGATAGTAACCGATGCCCTGAGATTTATGAGTCAGATAATAGGGATCGACGCCAATGCAGTGACCACCAACCAGTCCCGGACGGAATGGCAGGAAGTTCCATTTACTTCCCGCTGCTCGCAGCACGGCTTCAGTGTCAATCTCTAATCGGTTAAAGATAATCGCCAATTCATTTACCAGCGCGATATTGAGATCGCGTTGGGTATTTTCAATCACCTTTGCCGCTTCCGCGATCTTAATGCTTTCCGTTTTGTACGTTCCTGCCGTGATGATCTGTCGATAGATCTCATCAACCAGACAGGCCGTTTCTGCAGTTGAACCTGAGGTAATTTTCTTGATAGTTGTCAGACGATATTTTTTATCGCCGGGATTGATGCGCTCTGGGCTATATCCGACAAAGAAGTCTTTGTTAAATGTCATCGCTGACATACGCTCAAGGATCGGCACGCATTCTTCTTCAGTACACCCTGGATATACCGTAGATTCATACACCACGATATCCCCCGGCCTCAGTACTTTGCCAACAGTTTCACTTGCCATAATCAAAGGGGTGAGATCTGGTTGCTTATAATCGTTGATCGGCGTCGGGACGGTAATGATGTAAAAATTGCATTCTCTGATTTCATCAATTGATGAGGTAAACGTCAGATGGCGAGCATCACGTAGCTCTTCTTCTGTGGTTTCGAGATTGACATCGATCCCTTCTTTTAGCTCGAGTATACGTTTATGATTAACATCAAAACCAACCACCTGACGAATTTTCCCAAATTCAGCAGCCAATGGTAAGCCAACATACCCGAGTCCAATAATGGCAATTTTTACATCATCTTTGCTGATCATTACTGATAAGTCCCTTATTTAATAATTATTAACTTTAAATAAATCCCAGATGTTTTCTGGAACGCTACCGCCCCTGACGTTCTTAGCCAGCGTATCTATTCTTATCGAAATCACGACAGTTTCTAGTCTAAGCAAGGCTAGAAATTTTATATTTCCTAATTTTAGTTAAATGGAAGTCGTATGCAGTATCCGTTCTAAAACAACAATTAAAGATCGGATCTTTAATTGTAATTCTTAATGAGAAAACGCATAGCATTTTATTCTGGCAATAGAAGATATCGAGGGTCTCGCACGCCAAATTTAAGGGCAATCTCTTTTCTCCAACGATACAATGTTGACGGCGAGTTCATAAATCTATCCTGAAGCTCCTCCATACCGCTTTCGGTTAAGAAGTACTTCATCTTCATGATATCTTTGTTGCTAATCTTAAAGTTACATTCCCTTCGCCCTGCCGTTATCTTGTCACCATTTCGTCGATATAGGCTTATTTTCTTAATCATCTCCGACACAGATGTTGAGGTATCGAAAACAGCAATAACATTTTTGATATTATCCAGCCAAAAAAGAGCCAAAGGCATCAACCGTGAGCTGGAAATGATGATTATGATTTTATTGATATTTTTATTCCGTGAGAAAAAAACCAAGGTGCTACGTAAGCTATATTGATTAAGATTCACGAATAAATAATTTCTTTCGTTTGTAATCAGTGACATTTCATCAATAACACTAGCGACACCACCCCCAAAGTAAATATCATTAGGTGGCCAGAAATGTTGATACTTCATGAAGCCTCCATAACCTCAAAAAACTCTATTTCATCCATGGAAAGGTAAGTGTGTACTTTTAAGCACACCGACCCTCTAAAAAATACCTAACAATCGAGTAATTGATTTTATTAATATTGCTAAATACATGAGATGAACTTTTACACAACAAGGATGTGATATCAACCCCTCGCCATTCATAGCTAAAAGCTATCAATCACTCATTCTTAGATTTGAATTACTAATGGATACCGGCATTTCAATACGATTATTGGTTGTATTATTAGCACCACCTGTGAAACCGCACTTTCATCTTTTATTCAAAATGAGAAAATTCCCAAAACACAATGAAACATTTTCTTACAAATTACCAGCATACATACTGTGGTTAAAGGTAGCCTGACTGAATTGTCACCCATATATCTACCTTTAAATTCGTAGCTATACCGTGTGAGATTTTAATCAGTACAACTGAAGTCTATCTAACTATATTTGCTATATTTTTCAACAACAATGACAGAATATACACAAGGCTAACGAGCCCCCCGGCATAGCAAGCATTCAAAATGGTACAAAGTACTAAACTAACTCGTATATTTTTGTGTATCTACATAATTTCGTGACCGGATAATGAGAACAAAACTAGTCACCTTAAGAAGGTATTACTAATGATAAAACTACTGAAGATATTTTTAACAAAATAGATGTCCACCATGTTTATCCAGGTAAGATCCTACCAAGTCTAAACCATTTAAAACCTGTTACTACCGATTAGAGAAAATTGACCTACAAAAAGAATACATTACTTATTTATGAAGAATGACCAATCTTATATCGTGTTCAAAAAAGATAACTATTGAATTATAATCTAACAATTAACTACGTGACCTATATTAGCGTTGATATATTTTCAGACAGACAATCAAACATACTCCTTAAAATTTCTTAAATAAATTCAATTGATTGATAGTTGATTTTTTGTACCACGGGAGAAATGCGATATTTAAGACACCAGTATCGCGAATTGTAAGGATTAACCAGCATATACAAAGCTCTACTATCCGAGAGCGTCAAAGATTTCTCTTTGGCCCCTGTGGATAGTTAGTTTCATATGAGGTATCTCCCGCCAGGGGGGGCCTATCGTCTCCCACAATCGCTTTAGCCTGCATAGTCGTGCATTGAGTCTGTCTGACCGTTAAACAAAGAAACACATTGAGATTACGAAGGATAATTGAATCAGGAGAGTCAGTGAGAAGTAAGTCGTGGAGCGGGCGAAGGGAATCGAACCCTCGTATAGAGCTTGGGAAGCTCTCGTTCTACCATTGAACTACGCCCGCATTGGAGTGCGTAAGGGATTATAAACCTTACGCTCTTCTTGGCAAGGGACTAACTGACTGACTGGCGATTAATTCACCGTCAGCATTTTGGCTTACTGCCCTTTGGTGGCAAATAACGCAGCGGATCGATAGCCGTCGCCCGATAGCGGATCTGGAAATGCAGCCGCACCGTGGTCGCATCCGAGCTGCCCATCGTCGCGATCTTCTGCCCGGCTTTCACGTTTTGACCGTTGTTCACCAACATGGTGTCATTATGCGCATACGCAGTGATGTAGTCCTCACTGTGCTTAATCATAATGAGATTACCGTAACCCCGTAGCTGATTACCGACATAAACCACCTTCCCGGCTCCGGCGGCATAAATCGGCGTACCGCGCGCAGCTGAGATATCAATGCCTTTATTGCCGCCGTCCGCGGTTGAATAAGGCAGAATCACTTTACCGCTGGCAGGCCACTGCCAGCAACGCTGTCCGACCGGTGGCCAGGAGGACTGCGGTACGGACGAAGATGGTCTGACCGCCGCCGTTTTGGTTGAGGATTTCTTAGTTGTTTTGCCAGAGCCTGAACTGGTTTTTGCGCCGCCGCTGACCTTCAGCTTTTGCCCCACTTCAATGGTATAGGGCGGCGAGATATTATTCAGGCGTGCAAGCTCTTTTACGCTGGTCCCGGTGGCGCGCGAAATACGGTATAGCGTATCTCCCCGCTTCACGGTATACACGGAGCCGGAATAACTTCCTGTATCAGACGACTTGCTCCCGGAACAGCCTGCTAACAGCAGACCGACACACAGCAGCATCGCGATACTCAGGCCATTTTTCTTCAGGCGTCCTGCACTCAAAACAATACCTCGCAACATTTTCAGACGCTTTATCATAGCAGCCAGAAACCGGATGCCAAATCATATCGCGCAACTAAGCGTCGACTCTGGCATTTCACACCCTCTGTTAATCATTCTGACTTAATAAAGCATATAATGTGAATGCTTAAGATTGATGGTGGACGCTATGCGACAGGAACATGTCATTTTATTGAATGAGCAGGGCCAGCCCTGTGGAACACTGGAAAAGTATGCGGCGCATACCGCCACAACCCCCCTGCACTCTGCTTTCTCATGCTGGATATTTAACGAGCAGGGTCAACTGCTGGTCACCCGCCGTTCGCTGCACAAAAAAGCCTGGCCAGGCGTCTGGACCAACTCTGTCTGCGGTCACCCGCAGTTGGGTGAAACCACCGAAGCCGCTATTATCCGCCGGGCTTGCTTCGAACTGGGTGCAGACATCGACTCGCTCAGCCCCGTGTATGCTGATTTTCGTTATTGCGCCACGGATCCGAGTGGAATAGTGGAAAACGAAGTATGCCCGGTTTATGCCGCACATATCGTCAGTGAGCTACAGCTAAACCCAGATGAAGTGATGGATTCCCAGTGGAGCAAGCTTGAGGATGTTTTAAGCGGGATTGACGCGACGCCGTGGGCTTTTAGCCCGTGGATGGTAATGCAGGTTTCAGATGTTAAGGCGCGAGAGTTACTGCGCAAGTTTGCCAACGGGAATTGATTGCCTGACGGGGCTACGCCCATCAAGCCTACATAACGCATCGTAGGCCTGATAAGGCATCAGCCGCCATCCGGCATTTCACATCTTACTTAACCGGGCGCATTGCCGGGAACAGGATTACGTCGCGGATAGTATGGCTGTTTGTGAACAGCATAACCATACGGTCGATACCAATGCCCAGGCCCGCAGTCGGCGGCAGACCGTGTTCCAGAGCGGTAACATAGTCTTCGTCGTAGAACATCGCTTCGTCGTCACCTGCATCTTTGGCGTTAACCTGATCCTGGAAACGCTGCGCCTGATCTTCTGCATCGTTCAGCTCGCTGAAGCCGTTACCGATTTCACGTCCGCCAATGAAGAATTCGAAGCGATCGGTGATTTCCGGATTTTCATCATTACGACGCGCCAGCGGAGAAACTTCTGCCGGGTACTCGGTAATGAAGGTCGGTTGAATCAGGTGCGCTTCTGCAACTTCTTCAAAGATTTCTGTCACGATACGGCCCAGACCCCAGCTCTTCTCAACTTTGATGCCGATAGATTCCGCAATCGCTTTTGCAGAATCGAAGTTATCCAGATCGGCCATGTTGGTTTCCGGACGGTATTTCTGAATCGCTTCGCGCATCGTCAGTTTTTCGAACGGCTTACCAAAGTCAAAGACTTCTTCGCCGTAAGGCACTTCAGTCGTTCCCAGAACGTTCTGCGCCAGCGTACGGAACAGCGATTCGGTCAGTTCGATCAGATCTTTGTAGTCCGCATAAGCCATGTAGAGTTCCATCATGGTGAACTCTGGATTATGGCGAACAGAGATGCCTTCGTTACGGAAGTTACGGTTAATTTCGAATACGCGTTCGAAGCCGCCAACCACCAGGCGCTTGAGGTACAGTTCCGGCGCGATACGCAGGTACATGTCCAGATCCAGCGCGTTATGATGGGTGATAAACGGACGCGCTGCCGCCCCGCCAGGGATCACCTGCATCATCGGGGTTTCTACTTCCATAAAGCCACGACCAACCATGAACTGGCGGATACCAGCCATAATCTGTGAACGCACTTTAAAGGTATTGCGGGATTCATCGTTAGAGATGAGGTCCAGGTAGCGTTGACGATAGCGCGCTTCCTGATCCTGCAGACCGTGGAATTTATCCGGCAATGGGCGCAACGCTTTCGTCAGCAGACGCAGCTCGGTGCAGTGGATAGACAGCTCACCGGTCTTGGTCTTGAACAACTTACCTTTCGCGCCGAGGATATCGCCCAGATCCCATTTTTTGAACTGCTCGTTGTAGACGCCTTCCGGCAGATCGTCGCGAGCAACGTACAGCTGAATACGGCCGCCAACATCCTGCAGCGTAACGAATGATGCTTTACCCATAATACGGCGGGTCATCATGCGGCCAGCAACGGATACCTCAATGTTCAGCGCTTCCAGCTCTTCGTTTTCTTTCGCGTCGAAGTCAGCATGCAGTTGGTCTGAGGTATGATCGCGACGGAAATCGTTCGGGAAGGGGATCCCCTGCTCGCGCAGGCTCGCCAGCTTCTCACGGCGCGTTTTCAGTTCATTGTTAAGGTCGGCTACCGCGTCAGCGCCCTGTACGTGTTGTTCAGACATGTTGGTTCCTCATAACCCTGCTTTCAAACTTGCTTCGATAAATTGATCCAGGCTGCCATCCAGCACCGCCTGCGTGTTGCGGGTTTCAACCCCGGTACGCAGATCTTTGATGCGGGAGTCATCAAGGACATAAGAACGAATCTGGCTACCCCAGCCGATATCTGATTTAGTATCTTCCATCGCCTGTTTCTCGGCATTCTTCTTCTGCATTTCCAGTTCATAAAGCTTCGCTTTCATCTGCTTCATGGCCTGGTCTTTGTTCTTGTGCTGGGAACGGTCGTTCTGACACTGCGTCACAATCCCGGTCGGGATGTGGGTGATACGCACCGCAGATTCGGTACGGTTAACGTGCTGACCGCCCGCACCAGAAGCGCGGTAAACGTCAATACGCAGGTCCGCCGGGTTGATATCGATATCAATATCATCGTCAACTTCCGGGTAGACAAACGCAGAGCTGAACGACGTATGGCGACGACCGCCGGAGTCGAATGGGCTTTTACGCACCAGGCGATGTACACCGGTTTCGGTACGCAACCAACCGTAAGCATATTCGCCAGCAATTCTGATGGTCACGGATTTAATACCCGCCACTTCACCTTCAGATTCTTCAATAATTTCAGTCTTAAAGCCGCGCGCTTCAGCCCAACGCAGGTACATACGCATCAGCATGCTTGCCCAGTCCTGTGCTTCCGTACCGCCTGAGCCAGCCTGAATATCGAGATAGCAATCTGCGCTATCATATTCACCGGAGAACATACGACGGAATTCCAGCTGGGCCAGCTTATCTTCCAGCGTATCAAGTTCTGCTACGGCTTCGTTAAAGGTTTCTTCGTCGTCGGCTTCTACAGCCAGTTCCAGCAGGCCGGAGACATCTTCCAGGCCCTGGCTCATCTGATCGAGCGTATCGACGATGGCCTCAAGGGAGGAACGCTCTTTACCCAGCGCCTGCGCGCGTTCGGGTTCGTTCCATACGTCCGGCTGTTCCAGCTCGGCGTTTACTTCTTCCAGACGCTCTTTCTTGGCATCATAGTCAAAGATACCCCCTAAGAACGTTAGAGCGCTCCGTGAGGTCCTGAATGCGGTTATTTACCGGATTAATTTCAAACATTGTCTGATTTCTTTTATTGGACTAGTCAAAATGCGGTTATAAGAGCGGGATTGTAACGAATCCACACCCTTTTTTATAGCGAATATACACATCATCCTTCAAGCTGCCTCTTTGTTGGCTGCGCGATTTCTCCCCGGTCACGTACTACTCGTACGCTCATGGAGACTCATCCACTTGCCGCCTCGATGCAGCTTGAATGATTTTGTGTAAAGTGACGCTAAAGTGGCCAGATATTATCGATTATAATCTGCAGGCTGCGGTTGCCGCGAAACTCATTAATATCCAGTTTGTAGGCAAGCTGAACTTCGCGAACACCGTTATCCGGCCAGCAGGTGGTATCAACGTTAAACGCAATACCGTCCAGCAACGGTCCACCACCGACGGGCTCCACCATCACCTTCAGATGACGCTCACCGACCAGACGCTGCTGAAGCAGACGGAAATGCCCGTCAAACAGCGGTTCCGGGAACATTTGTCCCCACGGTCCGGCATCACGCAGCATTTGCGCGACCTCCATGGTCATCTCCGCCGCGCTCAGAGCACCGTCTGACACCACTTCGCCCTGCAGTAAGGCGGGGTCCAGCCACTCGGTTACCAGTTCGCCGAAACGCTGCTGGAAACGCTCAAACTGCGCCTCTTCCAGCGACAAACCCGCCGCCATAGCGTGACCGCCAAACTTGAGGATCATACCTGGATGAAGAGTGTCCAGGCGCTCCAGCGCATCGCGCATGTGCAACCCCTGAATCGAGCGCCCGGAGCCTTTCAGCGTACCGTCACCGGCCGGGGCAAACGCAATTACCGGACGGTGAAAGCGCTCTTTAATACGCGATGCCAGAATCCCCACCACTCCTTGATGCCACTCGGGATGGTACATCGCCAGACCGCCCGGTAGCGTATCGCTACTGCGCTCCAGCTTTTCACACAGAGTCAGCGCTTCCGCCTGCATACCCTGCTCGATCTCTTTACGCGTCTGGTTGAGTGCGTCCAGCTCATTGGCCAGCACGCGTGCTTCACCAATGTTGTCGCACAGCAACAGCGCCACGCCAACGGACATATCGTCCAGACGCCCCGCTGCATTCAGCCGTGGCCCGAGGGCAAAACCTAAATCACTGGCAGCCAATTTGAGTGGGTCGCGATTGGAAATCTCCAGCAGCGCTTTTATACCAGGGCGGCACTTTCCGGCACGAATACGGCTTAAGCCTTGCCACGTCAGAATGCGGTTATTGGCATCCAGCGGGACCACGTCGGCCACCGTACCAAGCGCAACCAGATCGAGCAAATCCGCCAGGTTCGGCGGCGCAATTCCTCGTTCATCAAACCAGCCTTTGTCACGCAGGAAGGTGCGCAGCGCCAGCATCAGATAGAAGGCCACGCCAACGCCAGCCAGCGATTTAGACGGGAATTCACAATCGTGCAGGTTAGGATTGATGATCGCTTCAGCGCCCGGCAGCGTGTCCCCTGGCAGATGGTGATCGGTCACAACGACCGGGATCCCCAGCGTTCTGGCATGTTCAACACCCGCGTGGGACGAGATGCCGTTGTCGACGGTGACAATCAGTTGAGCGCCACGGGCATGGGCCTGATCAACGACTTCCGGGCTTAAGCCATAACCATCTTCAAAACGATTAGGCACCAGGTAGTCCACGTTACTGCAGCCCAACGCGCGCATCGCCAGAATGCTGAGCGCGGTGCTGGTCGCGCCATCGGCGTCAAAATCGCCGACCACGATGATTCGGGTTCCTTCGCGAAAAGCGTTATAGAGGATTTCAACCGCTTTTTCGACACCGTTCAAATGCTGCCACGGCAGCATGCCTTTCACACTACGCTCAAGCTCCTGCGCGCTGCGCACACCGCGGCTGGCGTATAAACGGCGCAGCAATGGCGGCAAGTCGGCAGGTAGCTCGGCGGTCTCGTCGGCTTCACGCCGACGAAGTTGTATCTGTTGTTTCACGCGAATTATTTACCGCTGGTTTGTTTTGCATGTGCGTCGAGGAATTCTTTCATCTCTTTCGGGCCCTGATAGCCAGGCACTACATAGCCATTGCTCAGCACAATCGCCGGCGTACCGCTGACGCCGAACTGTACGCCCAGCGCGTAGTGGTTAGCGATGTCCACATTACAGGTCGCTGGCTTCACATCTTTGCCAGCCATGGCGTCGTCAAAGGCTTTGTTTTTGTCCTTCGCACACCAGATAGATTTCATATCCTGCTCGGCCTGGCTTTCCAGTCCCTGACGAGGGAAGGCCAGATAGCGTACGGTAATCCCTAACGCATTGTAGTCTTTCATCTCTTCATGCAGCTTGTGGCAGTAGCCACAGGTGATGTCGGTGAAAACGGTAATGACGTGTTTTTCCTGCGGCGCTTTGTAGACGATCATCTCGTTTTCCAGCGCGTTCAAATGCTTCATCAGCAGTTGGTTGGTGACGTTTACCGGGCTTGCACCGCTCACGTCATACATCGGTCCCTGAATAATATGTTTACCGTCTTCGGTAACGTACAACACGCCGCTATTGGTCAGTACAGTTTTCATGCCCGCAACCGGAGCAGACTGAATCTCGGTACTCTTAACACCCAGCTTCGCTAATGACTGGCGAATCGCCGCATCGTCTGCATGTACCATGCCGGAAAACGCCGTCGCCAGCAGGGTGAATATCATAAAACGTTTTTTCATAACCTATCCTTTCCTGTCAGCACTCACGCTCGCGGGTGATGCTGTTGATGTAGTTGCCGCAAGCGCTCCGTTGCGACATGAGTATAAATCTGCGTTGTCGAGAGGTCGCTATGCCCCAGTAGCATCTGCACCACGCGCAGATCAGCGCCATGGTTGAGCAGATGCGTGGCAAACGCATGCCGCAGAACGTGCGGGGACAGCTTTTCGCTGTCGATTCCAGCCAACACAGCATAGTGTTTGATACGATGCCAGAAGGTTTGACGAGTCATCTGTTGCGCCCGCTGGCTGGGAAACAGCACATCTATTGATACACCGTTGAGCAACCACGGACGCCCATGCTCCAGGTACGTTTCCAGCCAGTACACCGCCTCCTCACCTAACGGGACAAGGCGCTCTTTATTACCTTTACCGATCACCCGAACCACGCCCTGACGCAGGCTGACGTCACTCATCGTCAGCCCCACCAGTTCAGACACGCGCAGGCCTGTGGCATACAATACTTCCAGCATGGCTTTGTCGCGAAGTTCCAGCGGTTGTTCTATCAGCGGCGCCTGCAGAAGTCGTTCGACCTGTGCTTCGCTGAGATCTTTGGGCAGACGCTGCGGAAGTTTAGGTGATGCAAGCGAGGCGCTGGGGTCATCTTCGCGATATTTTTCACGGTACAGATGCTGAAAAAAACGCCGCATTGCACTGAGCAAGCGTGCGGAACTGGTGGCTTTATATCCCCCATCCATCCGCTCAGCCAGCAATGCTTGCAGGTCATCACTCTGCGCGGTCGCAAGCGAGGCGCCGCGGTGATGTAGCCATTCAACAAGCATGGTCAGATCGCGACGATACGCACTTAGCGTGTTTTCCGCCAGATTTCGTTCCAGCCACAGGGCATCAAGAAACTGCTCGATGCGCGCCAGATCCTGTTCCACTCGCGCCCCTTATTTCACTCTCATTTTTGATGCATTATGCCTCATTGTGCCGAGAATGCGGCGATTCTGTTACACTACCCGCAACGCTACAGCAGAATTGAGATGTTTACGTCATGAACATGGGTCTTTTTTACGGTTCCAGCACCTGCTATACCGAAATGGCAGCAGAAAAAATCCGCGATATCCTGGGTCCCGAACTGGTGACACTGCACAACCTCAAAGATGATTCCCCGACCTTAATGGAGCAGTATGACGTGCTCATTTTAGGCATCCCAACCTGGGATTTCGGTGAAATCCAAGAGGACTGGGAAGCGGTCTGGGAGCAACTGGACGACCTCAACCTGGAAGGCAAAATTGTTGCGCTTTACGGTATGGGCGATCAGTTGGGATACGGTGAATGGTTCCTGGATGCGCTGGGTATGCTGCACGATAAACTGGTCACCAAAGGCGTAAAATTTGTTGGTTACTGGCCAACCGAAGGGTATGAATTTACCAGCGATAAGCCCGTCATTGCCGATGGACAGCTGTTTGTTGGCCTGGCACTGGATGAAACAAACCAGTACGATCTCAGCGATGAACGCATTCAGGCCTGGTGCGAGCAAATCCTTGGTGAAATGGCCGAACACTGGTCCTGATAACCATTTTGCCGGATGTAGGCTTAAACGCCATATCCGGCCTACATGCCGCACCGAACCGTAGACCTTAACGCTGCACGCCATCAGGCATTCATCAGCATTATCCCTGCTTCGCCTGTTGCAGTATTAACCGCCGCAAATCCCGCCACTCCGCGTCATCCATACTGTCTGCCGCCAGCCACAAATGCTGACGTTTTCCGGCATCGGAACGTAAACGCAGCATCATGCCTGTTTTGACCATCCAGGGTGCGCTAGCAATAGTCCACTCTTGCCCTTGCCAGCGCAGACGACCGTCCATCAACAGCCGAATCTCGCCCTGACAGGCATTGATTCGGCGCTGGCTACGGACGCTATCGAACACCACCAGAGAGAGCAGAACCAGCCATAATGGGGTGTAGCTCAATGGCCAGGGCATCAATAATATAAATACCGCGACCAGCCCATGAATGAGCAACGAAAGCCATTGCGCGCGCCATGAAACGCGTAAATCAGATTGCCACTGGACCACGTTCCCGATTCCGTGTCTGGATAAGTCGCACCATCTGCTCTAGCTGAGCATCAGCCGGTTTCCCATGATTCATCAACCAGTTAAATAAGTCTGGATCATCACATTCTAGCAGACGGATAAAGATACGTTTTTCTTCATCACTTAAGCTGTCATATTCATGTTCGAAAAACGGCATGATCGAGATGTCCAGCTCACGCATACCGCGACGGCATGCCCAATGAATACGTGCTTTGTTGTTAATATCCATGTTCTTCTTCCTGTCTCGCGAAAACGAAGTATCCCGCTATTGTAACGTGTTTTTCCCTCATATTTACGGGAATATCAGCAAACGGAAGCGTGCTCGCTAAATAAAACCACATTAAGTCAAAGGATTCAGCATTTTTGGATGTCTCCTCGCAAAGCTTAATATATGGCACAAATAGCCTGTTTAAACCGCTTGCAATGGGCCATAGCTCTTTTACCATTAGTCATTATCACTGCGTTAAGCAAATCAGGACATTAATTATGGCTTTTATATCTTTTCCTCCTCGCCAGCCTTTCGCGTCAACGCGCTTGCCTCTGACGCTAATGACGCTCGATGAATGGGCGCTCGCCACCATCACCGGTGTCGACAGTGAGAAGTATATTCAGGGTCAGGTCACAGCGGATGTCAGCCAGATGACTGAGCATCAGCACGTGTTGGCAGCACATTGTGACGCCAAAGGTAAAATGTGGAGCAACCTGCGTCTGTTCCGCCAGGGTGACGGTTTTGCATGGCTTGAGCGCCGTAATCTGCGCGATGCGCAGCTCACCGAACTGAAAAAATATGCGGTCTTCTCGAAAGTGGCGATTGCCCCGGACGACGAGCGCGTACTGCTGGGCGTCGCGGGATTCCAGGCGCGCGCAGCGCTGGCCAATCTCTTTAGCGAATTACCAAACAGCGATAAGCAGGTCATTACTGAAGGTTCTTCCACCATATTGTGGTTCGAACATCCCTCTGAGCGTTTCCTGCTGATCGTTGATATTGCAACGGCGGAAACCCTGGTAGAGAAGCTGCGCGGTGAAGCGGAGTTAAATAACAGCCAACAGTGGCTGGCGCTGGATATCGAAGCAGGTATTCCGGTGATTGATACTGCCAACAGCGCACAGTTTATTCCGCAAGCCACCAATCTGCAGGCTCTGGGCGGGATCAGCTTTAAAAAAGGCTGTTATACCGGTCAGGAAATGGTTGCTCGCGCAAAATTCCGCGGAGCCAACAAACGTGCCATGTGGACGCTGGCAGGTGCGGCCAGTCGGGTACCGGAAGCAGGTGAAGACCTGGAGCTGAAAATGGGTGAGAACTGGCGTCGTACCGGCACCGTACTCGCCGCGGTGCAACTGGCGGATGGACAGGTACTGGTGCAGGTTGTGATGAATAACGACATGGAAGCCGACAGCGTGTTCCGCGTTCGTGACGACGCGAAAACGCTGCATATCGTACCGCTGCCTTATTCGCTGGAAGAGTAAATCGCCGGGTGGTGACTTTATCTTACCGGGTCACGAGTTTTAAAGACCCGGTAAGCACAGCACCGCTGGGTAATAATAATTACGCCTGCCCCACGTACAGGTAGATCGCCAGGAAATGGCAAACGCTGCCACCCAGCACAAAGCCGTGCCAGATCGCATGGTTGTATGGAATGCGCTTACAGACGTAGAAAATAACGCCCAGCGAATACACCACACCACCAACTGCCAGCAACGTCACACCACCCACCGCCAGCTTAACCGCCAGTTGATACACCACAATCAGCGATAGCCAGCCCATCGCCAGGTAGGTTACCAGCGACAGGACCTTAAACCGGTGCGCAATGGTCAGTTTGAATAAAATACCGAGCAGCGCCAGGCTCCAGATAACAATCATCAGTCCACGTGCCAGCGGCGAATCCAGCCCCACCAGCAGAAATGGCGTGTAGGTCCCGGCAATCAGCAGATAAATCGCGCAGTGGTCGAACTTTTTCAGCCAGACTTTCGCTCTTTGATGGGGGATCGCGTGATATAAAGTTGAGGCAAGGAACAGCAGGATCATGCTGCCGCCATACAGGCTATAGCTGGTTATCGCCATGGCGCTGGCGTTGGTATCCACTGCCTGAACCAGCAACAATACCAGTCCGACAATCCCAAACACCAGCCCGATACCGTGACTGATGCTATTGGCTATTTCCTCTGCCAGCGAATATCCCTGCGCAATTAATGGCTTCTGAACCATATTTTACTCCCGAGAAACGAACACTATCGTGATTGCTCCTCTAGCGTAACTGAGAATGGTTCCAGTGAACACCTGTTAGCTAAAATATTTGCCAACTAAATAACAATCCATAAAAATCATGACATTATATTTTAATATTCAGCTAACAGGCGTACCGTTAAAATCAAAGACATTTAAAATCAATCACATAAAATTGTGTTTGATCCGGGTAAATCTCGGCAATCACGTGTTTAAGTTCTTCTAGCGTCATGTTTTCCTGGCGAGCATGTTTCTCCGTCAGCGTATCCAGCGTGACGGTTGAGGTGCCAACAACCTCAATCGTGCAGAAGTACCCCTCATCTTCGAAGCGCCCAACCCGTAGAATGTCACCGGCTTTGAAGTGTGATTCGGACTCGTCACGAATCGTAATGGTTTTGCGTCCGGCCAGAATGTCATCCTGGAAACGCTGAAAAAAAGTGATGTCATTTGGCTGCATGTTATTATTCCCTGTAGATGAAGTCTGATGAGTGAGTTTTGCCATTGTGAGTATGTTCTCCCACGCTGCCATCGCCAGTCTCAACAATCTTGAGATGCTGGTCTACAACTATGTCATCAAAAACCGTGACAAAGTCATGTACATGACCATTCGCGAACTGGCGGATGCCGTGGGCGTTTCCACCACCACCGTACTGCGCTTTTGCCGCAAGCTTAAGTGTGAAGGTTACTCAGAATTTCGCGTACGCTTCAAATTATATTTAGAGCAGAATGAACCGCAACAGGCTAATTTCGGTGCCAGCGAAATTATCAGCTTCTTTAAAGGCGTCAATAACGACGAGTTCGACAAACTACTCGATCAGGCTGTTGATATTATATTATCTTCCGAGCGTATTATATTCGTCGGGGCGGGAACATCCGGAGCCCTGGCAAAATATGGTGCACGATTTTTCTCAAACGTCGGAAAATTCAGTAATCACATCGATGATCCTTATTTCCCGGTAACAAATGATATGGCCAGAAACGCGCTGGCGATTGTGCTTTCCGTTTCTGGAGAAACCGAAGAGATCCTTCGCTTTGCCAGCCAGTTCAGCCTGCATAACTGTAAGGTTCTGTCGGTCACCAGCCATGAACATTCGCGCCTCGCGAAACTTGCCGACTTTAATCTCTCCTGGCACGTTCCACAGACGCGCATTGCCGGGGTATACGATATAACCACGCAGATCCCCGTTATTTATATTCTGGAATCACTCGGTCGCAAACTGGCGAAAAGAATAGCGTAAAAAAACAATATGTTTTTTTGATGTAACAAATCACATTAACGCTATTTTGTTATATCGTGACATTTATCTTTCCTTTGTTAGACTCAAAATCAGATTGTATTAATTTGAGACTGAGCGCAGATGAAAAAAATTACCTTACCAAACGATTTTTTATGGGGCGGCGCGGTTGCGGCGCATCAGGTTGAAGGCGGCTGGAATAAAGGTGGCAAAGGGCCCAGCATTTGCGACGTACTGACCGGGGGGGCACACGGAGTTCCGCGAGAAATCACTCAGGACGTCGTGCCAGGTAAGTACTACCCCAACCACGAAGCCGTCGATTTTTACGGTCATTACAAAGAAGACATTAAGCTGTTTGCCGAGATGGGCTTCAAATGCTTCCGTACGTCAATTGCCTGGACCCGTATCTTCCCCAAAGGGGACGAAACCCAGCCAAACGAAGAAGGGCTAAAATTCTACGACGACATGTTTGATGAACTGCTGAAGTACAATATCGAACCGGTCATCACCCTTTCCCACTTCGAAATGCCGCTACACCTGGTTCAACAGTACGGTAGCTGGACCAATCGTAAAGTCGTCGATTTCTTTGTCCGTTTTGCTGAAGTGGTCTTTGAGCGCTACAAGCACAAAGTCAAATACTGGATGACCTTCAACGAAATCAACAACCAGCGTAACTGGCGTGCACCGCTGTTTGGCTATTGCTGCTCCGGCGTGGTGTATACCGAGCATGAAAACCCGGAAGAGACTATGTACCAGGTGCTGCACCACCAGTTCGTGGCCAGCGCTCTGGCGGTGAAAGCCGCACGTCGCATCAACCCTGAAATGAAAGTCGGCTGCATGCTGGCAATGGTCCCACTATACCCGTTCTCCTGTAAGCCTGAAGATGTGATGTTCGCGCAGGAATCGATGCGTGAACGCTATGTATTCACCGACGTTCAACTACGCGGCTACTATCCATCTTATGTACTGAACGAGTGGGAGCGCCGCGAATTCAATATTCGAATGGAAGCTGGCGATGAACAAATCCTGCGTGAAGGTACCTGCGACTATCTCGGATTTAGCTACTACATGACCAACGCGGTAAAAGCGGAAGGTGGTAGCGGCGATGCAATTTCCGGTTTTGAGGGCAGCGTGCCGAACCCGCACGTCAAAGCATCCGACTGGGGCTGGCAGATTGATCCGGTCGGCCTGCGTTACGCCTTATGCGAACTGTACGAGCGTTATCAGAAGCCGTTGTTTATCGTTGAAAACGGATTTGGCGCTTACGACAAAGTGGAAGAAGACGGCAGCATCCACGATGACTACCGCATCGACTATCTGCGCGCCCACGTCGAAGAGATGATGAAAGCGGTAACGTATGACGGCGTAGATCTGATGGGCTACACGCCGTGGGGCTGCATCGACTGCGTCTCGTTCACCACCGGCCAGTACAGCAAACGCTACGGTTTTATCTACGTGAACAAACACGACGACGGCACCGGCGATATGTCGCGATCGCGTAAGAAAAGTTTTGAGTGGTATAAAGCGGTGATTGCCAGCAACGGCGAGAATCTGTAATTTTTTGCCGGATGGCGCTGCGCTTATCCGGTTTACGGGAACTGAACCTGTAGACCAGAGCAGACATTTACGCCGCCATCCGGCAAGCAACGCATTACTTCCCGCCGGCCAGGTCCAAAAAACTGCCCGTGACGTAAGACGCCTTCTCACTCAGCAGCCAGGTTATCGCCTGCGCGACCTCTTCCGGCTGTCCGCCGCGCTGCATAGGCAACATGGATTTCACGCGATCCACCCTTCCCGGCTCGCCGCCTGACGCATGCATTTCCGTGTAGATAAGACCGGGTCTCACGCAGTTCACGCGTATCCCCTGCGCCGCAACCTCCAACGCGAGGCCGGTGGTAAGCGTGTCCACCGCACCTTTTGAGGCTGCATAATCAACGTATTCGAACGGGGCGCCAAGCCGTGACGCCGCCGAAGAGACATTCACAATCGCCCCGCCCTGACCGCCGTGCTTAAACGACATGCGCTTTACAGCTTCCCGACAACACAGAAAATAACCGGTAACATTAGTCGCCAGGACGCGATTAATACGCTCAGCGGTTAGACTTTCCACCGTGCTCTGTTCAAACAAAATCCCGGCATTGTTCACCAGCGCAGTCAGCGGCTCACCCTCGCGGTCAATGGACTCAAACATCGCCCCGACCTGGCTTTCATCGCTGATATCTGCCCGCAGAGCAAACGCCTTTCCTCCCGCAGCGGCGATATTGTTCACCACCTCCGTTGCCGCACGAATATTGTGATGAAAGTTAACGGCGACCGTGTAACCCTCTAGCGCTAACTGCAGCGCGGTTGCCCGACCAATACCGCGACTGCCCCCCGTAACCAGTGCTATAGCCATCACTATTCTCCCCAAAAATAAAGGCGCCGAAGCGCCTTTAAAAGATAGCTGAATCAGTCGATTACTGATAATCGCTCAGCGGCACGCAGGAGCAGAACAGGTTACGGTCACCGTAAACGTCATCAAGGCGTTTCACGGTCGGCCAGTATTTGTTCGCTACGCCCGCCGGGAAGACGGCGATTTCGCGGCTGTAACCGTGATTCCACTCCGCGACCAGCTCATTTTGCGTGTGCGGGGAGTTAACCAGCGGGTTATCTGTAAGCGACCATTCACCGGCTTTCACGCGATCGATCTCAGCGCGGATTGCAAGCATCGCATTGATAAAGCGATCCAGTTCCACTTTGCTTTCCGATTCAGTCGGTTCCACCATCAGCGTACCCGCTACCGGGAACGACATGGTCGGCGCATGGAAACCGTAATCGATCAGACGCTTGGCAATATCCAGTTCGCTGATGCCGGTCTCTTCTTTCAGTGGGCGAATGTCGAGAATACATTCATGTGCCACTCGACCATCGCGACCGGTATACAGCACCGGATAGGCATCTTTCAGACGGCTGGCAATGTAGTTAGCATTGAGAATCGCCACCTGGCTTGCCTGCTTCAGACCTTCTGCCCCCATCATACGGATGTACATCCAGCTGATCGGCAGAATGGATGCGCTACCGAACGGTGCCGCAGAAACCGCGCCCTGACGGGTGAGCATCCCTTCAATCTGTACTACGCTATGACCCGGCACGAACGGCGCCAGATGCGATTTAACACCGATTGGACCCATACCTGGGCCGCCGCCGCCGTGCGGAATGCAGAATGTTTTATGCAGGTTAAGGTGTGAGACATCGGCACCGATAAAGCCCGGTGTGGTGATCCCAACCTGAGCATTCATGTTCGCGCCATCAAGATAAACCTGGCCGCCAAACTGGTGCACAACGTCGCACACTTCACGGATCGTTTCTTCATACACGCCATGAGTAGAGGGATAGGTCACCATGATACAGGAGAGGTTTTCACCCGCCTGCGCCGCTTTTTCACGCAGATCGCCAAGATCGATGTTGCCGTTTTTATCACAGGCGACAACCACTACCTGCATACCCGCCATCTGTGCGGAGGCCGGGTTGGTACCGTGGGCAGAGGCCGGGATTAGACAGATATCGCGATGGCCTTCGTTACGGCTTTCGTGATAATGGCGAATCGCCAGCAGACCCGCATACTCGCCCTGCGCGCCGGAGTTCGGCTGCATGCAGACTGCGTCATAACCGGTCAGTTTTACCAGCCATTCGGAAAGCTGGCCGATCATCTGGTGATAACCTTCTGCCTGCTCTGGCGGGCAGAACGGATGCAGTTCAGCGAATTCCGGCCAAGTGATAGGGATCATCTCGGCGGCAGCGTTCAGCTTCATGGTGCAAGATCCCAGCGGGATCATTGCCTGGTTCAGGGCCAGATCTTTGCGCTCCAGCGAGTGCATGTAACGCATCATCTCGGTTTCGCTGTGATAGCGATTAAACACCGGATGGCTGAGGATCGCATCATCACGCAGCATGCTGTCCTGAATGGAACGGCTGTCGAGCGCCACGTCTTTGTCCAGCGTATCGATGTTCAGACCGTGGCTGTCTCCCAGCAGAACATTGAACAACTGCACCACGTTTTCACGGGTGGTGGTTTCATCGAGCGTAATACCTACCGCGTTATGGATATCGCTACGCAGGTTGATTTCTGCCGCTTCAGCACGCGCCAGTACCGCAGCCTTATCGGCCACTTCAACACACAAAGTGTCAAAGTAGTGCGCATGACGCAGCTTTAATCCTTTTTGTTGCAGACCGGCTGCCAGAATATCGGTCAGACGATGGATGCGATTAGCGATGCGTTTCAGGCCAACCGGGCCATGATAAACGGCATACAGGCTGGCGATGTTGGCCAGCAGAACCTGCGAGGTACAAATGTTGGAGTTCGCTTTCTCGCGGCGGATATGCTGTTCGCGAGTCTGCATCGCCATGCGCAGGGCGGTATTACCCGCTGCATCTTTGGAGACGCCGATAATACGGCCTGGCATGGAGCGTTTGAATTCGTCTTTAGCGGCAAAGAATGCCGCGTGCGGGCCGCCGTAGCCCATCGGTACGCCGAAGCGTTGCGCAGAGCCGAAAACGATATCCGCGCCCTGTTTGCCCGGTGCAGTCAGCAGTACCAGCGCCATAAAGTCGGCAGCGACGCTGACCACTATTTTACGGGATTTCAGCTCAGCCATCAGGGCGCTGTAGTCGTGCACTTCACCGGTGGTGCCAACCTGCTGCAACAGCACGCCGAACACATCCTGATGATCCAATGCTTTTGCCGCGTCATCAACAATGACGTCAAAACCAAAAGTTTGCGCACGAGTACGCACTACGTCCAGCGTTTGCGGATGAACATCAGCCGCCACAAAGAAACGGTTGGCGTTTTTCAGTTTGCTGACGCGTTTGGCCATCGCCATGGCTTCAGCTGCAGCAGTAGCTTCATCCAGCAGAGAAGCGGAAGCCATGTCCAGGCCGGTCAGGTCCAGCGTCACCTGCTGGAAGTTCAGCAATGCTTCCAGACGGCCCTGGGAGACTTCCGGTTGATACGGGGTGTAGGCGGTGTACCAACCCGGGTTTTCCAGCATGTTACGCAGGATAACCGGTGGCAGCTGCACGGCGGTGTAGCCCATGCCAATGTAGGACGTGAAGCGCTTGTTACGCCCGGCGATGGCTTTTAATTCAGCCAGCGCAGCGTATTCGGTCGCCGCCTCGCCCACCTGTGGCGGGGTTGCGAGCTGAATGTCTTTCGGCACAATCTGGCCGATCAGCGCGTTTAACGACTCGGCGCCAACCGCATTCAGCATCTCTTGCTGCTGCGCGGCGTCCGGTCCGATGTGGCGTTCAATGAAAGCGCCGCTATTTTCAAGCTGGCTTAACGTCTGTGTCATGGGCGATGGTTCCTGAAACGTGCAGTGAATCGTAGGTGTCTCTACTTACCTGAATACGCAAAAAATTCGCGTTGCAGGAAGGCGGCGACGCAGCACATCCCCAGGAGCTTACATCAGTAAGTAACTGAGGTGTGCAAGAAAGCCAACACACCTGCAACGTGAAGAATGAAGCGTATTTATTCGTCTTCTAACAAAGCTTCATATGCAGTCGCATCCAGCAGCGATTCAATTTCGCTTTCATCGCTGGCTTTGATTTTGAAGATCCAGCCCCCTGCATACGGCTCGCTGTTGACCAGTTCCGGGGAGTCGCTAAGCGCGTCGTTAACCGCAACAATCTCACCGCCTACTGGCGCATAAATATCGGATGCCGCTTTTACGGATTCCGCAACGGCGCAGTCATCGCCCGCGCTGACGGTTGCGCCAACTTCGGGCAGGTCAACGAAAACCATGTCACCTAACAGCTCCTGAGCATGTTCGGTGATCCCAACGGTGTAAGAGCCGTCAGCTTCTTTGCGCAGCCATTCGTGTTCTTTGCTGTATTTCAGTTCTGCAGGTACGTTGCTCATCAATCAATCTCCAAAAAAGGATGAATTACGCGACGGCTTTGCCGTTACGCACAAAAACAGGTTTAGTCACTTTTACCGGCATTTCGCGGTTACGGATCTGTACGATCGCATTCTCACCAATACCCGCAGGGACACGCGCCAGCGCGATGCTGTAACCCAGGGTTGGGGAGAATGTCCCGCTGGTGATAATGCCTTCCTGCTGATTGCCGGAAGCATCGGTGAAACGCACCGGCAGTTCATTACGCAGTACGCCTTTCTCGGTCATCACCAGTCCAACCAACTGTTCGTGGCCTTTTTCACGCTGCATTTCCAGCGCTTCCCGACCGATAAAGTCGCGGTCAGTCGGTTCCCACGCGATAGTCCAGCCCATGTTGGCCGCCAGCGGGGAAATGCCTTCGTCCATCTCCTGACCGTACAGGTTCATGCCGGCTTCCAGACGCAGCGTGTCGCGCGCGCCAAGACCGCAAGGTTTGACACCTGCTTGTACCAGCGCACGCCAGAAGTCTGCCGCCTTTTCACTCGGCATGGCAATTTCATAGCCTGCTTCGCCGGTATAACCGGTGGTTGCGATAAACAAATCACCCGCCTGAACGCCGAAGAACGGCTTCATGCCTTCTACCGCCTGGCGCTGCTCGTCAGTAAACAATGTGGCTGCTTTTTCCTGCGCGTTTGGGCCCTGCACCGCAATCAGCGATAGATCGTCTCGAACGGTGATGTCGATGGCGTAAGGTTCAGCGTGTTGGGTAATCCAGGAGAGGTCTTTTTCGCGGGTGGCGGAGTTTACAACGAGGCGGAAGAAATCTTCAGTGAAGTAGTAGACAATCAGGTCATCTATCACGCCGCCCGAAGCGTTGAGCATACCGGAGTAGAGGGCTTTACCCGTCTTCGTTAGCTTCGCGACGTCGTTTGCCAGCAGATAACGCAAGAACTCCCGGGTGCGGCTACCGCGCAGGTCGACGATGGTCATATGTGACACATCAAACATTCCGGCATCGGTGCGAACAGCATGGTGTTCATCAAGCTGAGAACCGTAATGCAGTGGCATCATCCAGCCATGGAAATCTACCATGCGCGCGCCACATAGCGTGTGTTGTTCGTACAAAGGAGTCTGTTGAGCCATCTTTTCCTCGTTGAATAAGCGGGGCTACCAACTCTTTCGCGGTGAAATTTTCGCCACGAAACCCAGCACCGCAGCCGCTCCAGGGGCCACGACGCAAACGTTCTCTTTGTCCTGAACTTACCACCGAAACAGACGCTAAACCATAAGGCAAAATTAACCATCACATTAGCTTATGGCCAAAAACAGCAAAATCACCGGCAGAACAAAACCCCATCCATACGGCAAATAATCAGAATAAAAAATAAATACAAGCTGGAATTAACAGCACCAACCAACATTAAATGTGGAAAAATTGTCAAAAATGGCGTTATGAAAAAAACGTAATATAAAAAAAACTAATGCGAAAAAAGGCGTGGAATTAGATTATTTCAAATGAGAGAAGCACCCCGGCGCTCAGGCCGGGAGTGGAAAGTGTGACGGGTCTCAAACTCTTAAGATTGTCCTTACGGACGCTAGCGTAACCACTCAGGAAGATCGTTCAGTCCCATCGCCTGGCGGATGAGCTGTGGTTTTACGCCTGGCAGGGTATCGGCCAGTTTCAGACCAATATCACGCAGCAGTTTTTTCGCCGGATTCTCGCCTGCAAACAGTTCACGAAAGCCCTGCATACCGGCCAGCATCATCGCTGCGCTGTGCTTACGGCTGCGCTCGTAGCGGCGCAAATAGAGATACTGACCAATATCTTTGCCCTGACGCTGGAGCCGCTTCAGCTCATCGATCAGCTCCGCCGCATCCATAAATCCAAGGTTAACCCCCTGACCCGCCAGCGGGTGGATGGTATGCGCCGCATCCCCCACCAGCGCCAGACGATGAGCAGCGAACTGACGGGCATAGCGTCCCGTCAGCGGAAACGCCTGACGCTCGCTTTCAAGGCTGCACAGCCCCAGGCGATTATCAAAAGCGATATTCAGCGCCTGATTAAACTCGTCAACGCTTGCCTGCTGCATGCGTTCTGCTTCCTGCGGCGAAAGCGACCAGACGATAGAGCACAGGTGCGGGTCACTGAGCGGCAGGAACGCCAGGATCCCCTCACCGTGAAACGCCTGCCGCGCAACCGCGCCGTGAGCTTCCTGCGTACGGATAGTCGCCACCAGCGCATGATGACGGTAATCCCAGAAAGTGAGCGGAATATCCGCTTTGTTGCGCAGCCAGGAGTTAGCGCCATCGGCGCCGACCACCAGGCGAGCTGTCAGCATTGCGCCATCTTTCAGGGACAGAAATGCCTCATTCTCACCCCAGGCTACCTGCTGTAACTCAGCGGGCGCCATCAGCGTAATATCCGCTGAACGCTGCGCTTTTTGCCAGAGTGCGTAATGGATCTCTGAGTTTTCAACGATGTGGCCTAAATGGCTGTAGCCCATGCTCTGGTCATCAAACGCAATACGCCCAAAGCTGTCTTTGTCCCAGACTTCCATGCCGTGGTAGCAACAAGCGCGACGGGCAACAATGTCGGACCAGACGCCCAGTCGGCTAAGCAGTTTTTCACTGGCGGCATTAATGGCCGATACGCGAAGCTGAGGAGGTGCATCCGCCGCCAAAGGCTGCGGAACATGTTGTTCTAACACTGCAACGCGCAACCCGCTGCCCTGCAAGCCGCAGGCAACCGCCAGCCCCACCATGCCGCCACCAACAATTGCTACATCAACACTTTGCACTGTTTGCTCCTGAAAATAGGACAATCAAAAACCGTAGGCAGGATAAGGCAAAGCCGCCATCCGGCATTACTTCCGCGACATTGCCTGATGGCGCTGCGCTAATCAGGCCAACTTCTTTAATTCGGCCTACAGGATATATCTATCGCGCAACCCAACCGAGGGTCCGCTCCGCCAGCGCATCGCGCGCAGGCGTGAATAATTCCATCGCCATCAGCCCGACATTACGCCCAACGACCAGCGGGGCCCAGCGATTGGCAAACAAATACACCAAATTGTTGGTCACACCAATCGTCGTTTCGCGATCGCGTTCGCGGCGCTGCTGATAGCGTGCTAGCACCGCATAATCACCGATATCTTCCGCGCAGTTTTGCGCCTGCGTCAACGTCTCAGCCAGGCTCATCACGTCGCGCAGACCAAGGTTGAAACCTTGTCCGGCAATGGGATGCAGCGTCTGTGCTGCGTTCCCCACCAGCACAGTACGATGGGTAATGGCTTTTTGCGCCGAGGTTAATGAAAGCGGATAGGCGTTGCGTTTACCGGCCTGGGTAATACGCCCCAACCGCCAGCCAAACGCAGTTTGCAGTTCGCGGCAAAATTGTTCGTCGGACCAGGCCATAATCTCATCACGCCGCTCCAGCGGATGGCACCATACCAGCGAGCAGCGACCATCAGACATCGGTAGCATTGCCAGCGGACCATATTGCGTGAAACGTTCGAACGCTCGCCCGTCATGCGCAACGGAGGTCGTGACGTTGGCAATCACCGCCAGTTGTTCATAGGGTTGTTGCTGCCAGTCAACGCCGCAGGCGGTAGCCAGCGCGGAACGCGTGCCATCGGCGGCCACCAACAGGCGACCATTGATCATCTCGCCATTTTCCAGCGTAACCTCAACGCGTTCCTGCGTGCGTGACACGCTGGCTACACGGTCGGGGCAGTGCAGCGTGATGCCCGGCGCTTTACGCAGCAGCGCAAACAAACGCAGCCCGACATCGTGCAGTTCCACCACCTGGCCCAGCGCCGGAATACGGTATTCCTGCGCATCCAGCGTCACAAATCCGGCATGGCCGCGATCGCTGACGTGAACCGTTTTGATCGCCGTTGCGCAATCGGCAATCGCCTGCCATACGCCAATTCGCGCCAGCTGTTGGCAGGTCCCTGCCGCCAGCGCGATCGCCCGGGCGTCAAACCCTGGATGGCGGTCAGTTTCAGGTTCGCTCGCTTCTATCAGGTGAACAGGCAGAGTCCCGTGGCTGAGCTGAGAAATGGCCAGCGCCAGCGTCGCACCGACCATACCACCACCAACGATAATCACGCTCATTGCAGTCGCGCCGCAGCCATTAAGGCTTCAATGTCATCCGCTTTCTTCACCACGCTGGCGGTCAGGTTCTCATTGCCGTCCTCGGTGATGAGGATGTCATCTTCAATACGAATGCCGATACCACGATAAGCAGGCGGCACATCGGCGTCCGGCGCGATATACAGCCCCGGTTCGACGGTGAGCACCATTCCTGGCTCGAGAATACGTGAGCGGTCCTGACCATAAACGCCAACGTCGTGCACATCCAGTCCCAGCCAATGGCTAAGACCATGCATAAAGAATGGGCGATGCGCATTTTCGGTAATCAGTTGGTCGATCTCGCCGTGCAAAATGCCAAGCCTCACCAGACCCGTAATCATGATGCGCACCACTTCGCCGGTGACTTCCTGGATGGACGTCCCCGGGCGATACAGGCGCAGACTGGTCTCTAATGACTCCAGTACGATGTCGTAGATTTCACGCTGAGCAGGGGAAAATTTGCCGTTTACCGGGAAGGTACGCGTAATGTCGCCCGCATAACCTTTGTATTCACACCCGGCGTCAATCAACACCAGATCGCCATCGCGCATTGCACTTTCATTTTCAGTGTAATGGAGAATACAGCCGTTTTCGCCGCTGCCGACAATCGTGTTATAGGATGGGTAACGCGCGCCATGGCGAGTAAACTCGTGGTGAATCTCCCCTTCCAACTGGTATTCAAACATTCCCGGACGGCATTTTTCCATCGCGCGGGTATGCGCCAGCGCACTGATCTCTCCGGCACGGCGCATGACCGCAATTTCTTCTGGTGATTTGAACAGGCGCATTTCATGCACCATTGGACGCCAGTCGATGATCGCGGCGGGTGCGTGCAGATTTTGTCTGGAGCCTTTACGCAGTTTATCCAACGCCGTGCATACAATCTCGTCTGCCCAGGCATATTCGCCCTGCGCGTGGTACACCGCGTCCAGGCCATTGAGCAACAGATGCAGCTGTTGGTTGATTTCACTGAAGGCCAGCGCCCGGTCAACGCCGAGTTTTGCCGGTGCAGCATCCTGGCCCAGACGACGGCCAAACCAGATCTCCGCCGTCAGATCGCGAACCCGATTAAACAAAACGCTGTGGTTATGAGTGTCATCACTTTTAATCAGCACCAGCACGGCTTCCGGTTCGTTAAAACCGGTGAAGTACCAGAAATCACTGCTTTGGCGGTACGGGTATTCACTGTCCGCGCTGCGCGTCGCTTCAGGCGCGGCAAAAATCAGCGCGGCGCTGCCGGGTTGCATTTGTGCCAGTAAAGCCTGGCGACGACGCTGGAATTCTTGCTGAGATATCTCGCTCATCACACTCTCCTTTGCGTTTCGTTCTTAGTGCAGAGTCGGTTTACGGACTTCCGGCGCGGTCGGCTGCTGACGCGTAAACGTGTCATGACACAGCAAGGCGGCTACGCGCACGTATTCGATAATCTCTTCGAGCGACATTTCCAGCTCTTCCTGATCTTCGTCTTCGTCATATCCCAACTGAGCGATATTGCGCAGGTCGTCAATCGCTTCACCGGTTTCACCGGTCACTTTGTCGAGCTTTGGCTGCGTAACGCCAAGGCCCAGCAAAAAGTGGTTTACCCACCCCGCCAGCGCATCGGCACGATCAAACACGCTAACGTCGTCGCCTTCAGGCAGATAAAGCTGAAAAAGGAAACCGTCGTCCTCGAGGGCATCGCTGGTGGCAGAGTGCATTTTCATCAGTGCCTGAGCCAGCTCGTGACCGAAGGCCAAACCTTCGTTCGTCAGGTCGTGCAGCAGCGGCTGCCATGAGCTGTCGTTGTTGCCGCCGCAAATCATCCCGCTGATCAAGCCGTGCATTTCGGCCGGGGTTAATCCAGCCCCTTGTTGGTTCAAAAACTGGCTAACGTCGTTGTAGCCAGGCATTTCGTTCTGTATAGACATAAGCATTCGTCATCAAAGGGAGGAATATTCATGGTATGCTACCACTTTGGGCCCTGGTGGACCAGAAAAGGGCTTGTATCTTGATACCAGGGTAGCTATAGTGTCGCCCCTTCGCGGACCCAAGGTCTGGAGACGAAGGCAGCGCAGTCAATCAGCAGGAAGGTGGCATGTCTGCACAACCCGTCGATATCCAAATATTTGGCCGTTCACTGCGAGTGAATTGCCCGCCTGAACAAAGGGATGCGTTGAATCAGGCTGCGGACGATCTTAATCAGCGATTGCAAGATCTGAAAGTTCGCACTAGAGTCACAAATACTGAGCAGTTGGTTTTCATCGCCGCGTTGAACATCAGCTATGAATTAACTCAGGAAAAAGCGAAGACGCGTGAGTACGCGGCGAGCATGGAACAACGTATTCGGATGCTACAACAGACCATCGAACAGGCGTTGCTTGATCAGGGTCGCATAACCGAAAAAACGGGCCAAAACTTTGAATAACACTTTTCGGTTTACTGTGGTAGAGTGACCGTGAAGACAAAATTTCTCTGAGATGTTTGCAAGCGGGCCAGTCCCCTGAGCCGATATTTCATACCACAAGAATGTGGCGCTCCATGGTTGGTGAGCATGCTCGGCCAGTCCGAGAAGCCTTAAAACTGTGACGACGCATTCACCTTGAACCAAGGGTTCAAGGGTTACAGCCTGCGGCGGCATCTCGGAGATTCCCTTCTACCTGGCAACAGCCATGACACTACTTTCTGAACTCCCTTTATCCCGGCAAGAAATTCGTCAACTGATTCGACAGCGTCGTCGCGCGTTGACCTCTGAACAGCAACGACAATACGGTCAGCAAGCCGCGACCCGAATGCTCAGTTTTCCCCCTGTTGTACTCGCGCATACTGTGGCGGTATTTCTCTCGTTCGATGGCGAACTCGATACCCAGCCGCTGATAGATCAGCTGTGGCGAGCGGGCAAACGCGTTTACCTTCCGGTTCTTCATCCCTTCAGTCCCGGTAATTTACTGTTCCTGCACTATCATCCGCGCAGCGACCTGGTGACCAATCGCTTAAAGATCCAGGAACCACGGCTTGATGTACGCGACGTATTGCCGCTGTCAAAGCTGGACGTACTGATTACGCCGTTAGTGGCATTTGATGAGGACGGGCAGCGCCTGGGCATGGGCGGTGGATTTTACGACCGCACGCTACAAAACTGGCAGCAGCATAAGATCCAACCCGTGGGCTACGCGCATGACTGCCAGTTGGTAGAAAAATTGCCGGTTGAAGAGTGGGATATCCCGCTACCAGCGGTGGTGACGCCGTCCAAAATCTGGGAGTGGTAGCCGTTTTTTGCCGATTGACAGCGCCGTTTTTTTGACCTAAATTCCTCGGTGAAGGGTGAGGGAGGCGAACCTCCCTCCTGCGTACTCTCTGTTAATATGCTGGGCAAGCGATGATTAACAGGATCAGCAGCATGATGACGTATCTCATCATCGTCCCTTTCCTTTTTAGAGCCCCTGCTTCGGTAGGGGCTTTCCCGTTTCAGCGCTATGCTGCGCCCCTATCGTAAATTCCTTTTATTGCTGTACAACACGCAATGCTGCCTTTAGTTGCCAACTGCGGCAAAGCTCGAAAACAGAATGTATGCGTTACAGAAAGAGATTTTGAGGCAGGGAAATCAGAGGAAAGATGGGCAGGTCAACCGCCTGCCCATGTAGAGGAAATCAGTACAGCAGACGAGCGCGAATGGTTCCCGGAAGGGCTTTCATCGCCAGCAGCGCTTTCTCCGCCACATCTTCATCCGCTTCAATATCAATAACCACATAACCTACCTGCGCTGAAGTCTGCAGATACTGCGCGGCAATGTTGACGCCCTGCTCGGCAAAAATCTGGTTAAGTGCCGTCAGTACGCCCGGACGGTTTTCGTGAATGTGCATCAGACGACGACCACCGTGCAGCGGCAGCGAAACTTCCGGGAAGTTTACCGCAGACAGCGTAGACCCGTTGTCGGAATACTTGGTCAGTTTCCCAGCTACTTCCAGACCGATGTTTTCCTGCGCTTCCAGCGTTGAACCACCAATGTGCGGCGTCAGGATCACGTTATCGAAATCACACAGCGGCGAAGTGAAAGGATCGCTGTTAGTTGCCGGTTCGGTTGGGAATACGTCGATTGCAGCCCCCGCCAGATGTTTAGTCGCTAACGCGTCGCACAACGCAGGAATATCAACAACCGTACCGCGTGCGGCGTTAATCAGCAGTGCACCCGGTTTCATCAGCGAAATCTCACGCGCGCCCATCAGGTTTTTGGTGGAGGCATTTTCCGGCACGTGCAGACTCACCACGTCGCTCATATTGAGCAGATCGGAAAGATGCTGTACCTGCGTGGCATTGCCAAGCGGGAGTTTATTTTCAATATCATAGAAAAAGACATGCATCCCGAGCGATTCCGCCAGAATGCCCAACTGAGTACCAATGTGGCCGTAGCCGATGATCCCCAGTTTTTTACCACGCGCTTCAAAAGAGCCGGTAGCCAGTTTATTCCACACGCCGCGGTGCGCTTTGGCGTTCGCTTCGGGTACGCCACGTAGCAGTAGCAGCAGTTCACCAATCACCAGCTCAGCAACGGAACGTGTGTTAGAGAATGGTGCGTTAAACACAGGGATCCCGCGCTTTGCCGCTGCACTTAGATCAACCTGGTTGGTGCCAATGCAGAAGCAGCCAATCGCGACCAGTTTCTCTGCGGCGTCAATCACATCTTCAGTCAGATGGGTACGGGATCGCAGGCCAATGAAGTGGGCATCACGGATGGACTCTTTCAGTTGTTCAGTGTCCAAAGCACCTTTGTGAAACTCGATGTTGGTATAACCTGCTGCACGAAGGCTTTCGAGTGCTTTTTGGTGCACGCCTTCAACCAGCAGAAATTTAATCTTATCTTTCTCCAGTGATACCTTTGCCATTTCCCCGACCCTGTCTTTTTTTGTTCAAACTGATGTGTTGTGTGTGGGATTTTCATCCGTCTCTTCAACATATCAAAAAATAATATTGCGGCAATATGAACGTTTGCGTCGCCGTGCTGAAGAAATGTCATTCAACGGGAAATGTCAGAGGAAAATACTGGCGATAACTTTTTCTTTGGAGAGATCGGCAGGACAATATTATAAACGTGACACAAGTCACCAAATTTGCCCTGCCAAAATTTTTTTAACGGGAGAAGACGCTCCCGTCAGATCATTTTACGATAGTTTTCACGCCGTCAGGCGTACCGATCAGCGCGACATCCGCGCCACGGTTGGCAAACAGGCCGACGGTTACCACACCTGGAATCGCATTGATGGCATTTTCCAGCGCGATGGCGTCGAGGATCTCCAGACCGTGCACATCGAGGATCACGTTGCCGTTGTCCGTCACGACGCCCTGACGGTATTCAGGACGACCGCCCAGCTTCACCAACTGGCGAGCCACAGCGCTGCGCGCCATTGGGATCACTTCGACCGGCAGCGGGAAGTTGCCGAGAATATCGACTTCTTTAGACGCATCCGCGATGCAAATAAATTTCTTCGCCACGGAAGCAATGATTTTTTCACGGGTCAACGCTGCGCCGCCGCCCTTGATCATCTGCATGTGACCGTTGATTTCATCCGCGCCGTCAACGTATACGCCGAGGCTATCCACTTCGTTAAGATCGAACACGTGGATGCCAAGGCTTTTGAGTTTTTCAGTCGATGCGTCCGAACTGGATACCGCACCTTCAATCTGACCTTTCATTGTGCCCAGCGCATCAATAAAGTGTGCGGCTGTTGAACCTGTACCTACGCCCACAATGGTGCCGGGCTGTACATACTGAAGTGCCGCCCATCCTACTGCTTTTTTCAGTTCATCCTGCGTCATGATCGTTTCGCCTGTGGTGTGAATATGGTGGGAAAATTCACGCGCATTATAGAACATTGTGCAGAAAAATGTCCCCACACCCGCTCGCAAGCGGCGGATTTCGTCTTTACCCAATCAAAAATTGTGTCATAGTGCAGAACAAGCAAAAATTTCAGGAGTGCGTCAAAGCAATGAAACGTCCGGACTACAGAACACTACAAGCACTGGATGCGGTTATTCGTGAACGAGGATTTGAGCGCGCGGCGCAAAAGCTGTGCATCACGCAATCCGCTGTTTCACAGCGCATAAAACAGCTTGAGAATATGTTCGGACAACCGCTGCTGGTGCGCACCGTACCGCCGCGCCCAACGGAACAGGGACAGAAACTACTGGCGCTTCTGCGCCAGGTTGAACTGCTGGAAGACGAGTGGCTGGGCGATGAACAAACCGGCTCGACGCCGCTTCTGCTTTCGCTGGCGGTGAACGCCGACAGTCTGGCGACCTGGTTACTTCCGGCGCTGGCCCCGGTACTGGCTAATTCACCGATTCGACTGAACCTGCAGGTTGAAGATGAAACCCGAACCCAGGAACGTCTGCGTCGTGGTGAAGTAGTCGGTGCGGTGAGTATTCAACATCAGGCGCTGCCAAGCTGTCTGGTGGATAAACTGGGCGCGCTGGACTACCTGTTTGTTGGCTCTAAACCTTTCGCCGAGCGTTATTTCCCAAACGGCGTCACCCGTTCCGCCCTGCTGAAAGCCCCGGCGGTCGCGTTTGACCATCTTGATGATATGCACCAGGCGTTCTTGCAACAAAACTTCGACCTGCCGCCGGGCAGCGTACCGTGCCATATCGTTAACTCGTCTGAAGCCTTCGTCCAGCTAGCCCGTCAGGGAACAACCTGCTGCATGATCCCACACTTACAGATTGAGAAAGAGCTGGAAAGCGGTGAGCTTATCGACTTAACGCCAGGCCTGTTCCAGCGTCGAATGCTGTACTGGCACCGCTTTGCGCCAGAAAGCCGCATGATGCGCAACGTCACCGACGCGCTGCTGGCCTATGGCCACAACGTACTGCGTCAGGATTAATTCCTCGAACAGAGGCCGGATAGCGGCGTAACGCTTTATCCGGCCTACAAGCCTTTCCCCTCATTTCATGCTATTCCCGCCACGTCTTTGAAATACATCACAAAATAAAACACGCCACACGGCAAAAAACGACGCCCTGTTGGCTATTTTTTGCTGGCGACAAGCCAAATGAAAAAGCACACCGTATTCGCAAAGATTCAACTTATTGCGTAATACGGAGCAAAAAATGGCAAACGTGCAGGAGTGGCAAACACTCGCCAATAAAGAACTCAGTCGACGGGAAAAAACCGTTGAGTCGCTGGAAAGACAGACGGCGGAAGGGATTGTCATCAAGCCGCTGTACACCGAAGCGGACCTCGATAATCTGGAAGTCACGGGCACCCTGCCCGGTCTGCCGCCTTACGTGCGTGGCCCGCGCGCCACTATGTATACCGCGCAGCCGTGGACGATTCGCCAATACGCCGGTTTCTCTACCGCCAAAGAGTCCAACGCTTTTTACCGCCGTAACCTCGCCGCTGGGCAAAAAGGGCTTTCCGTCGCCTTTGACCTTGCCACTCATCGTGGCTATGACTCAGACAACCCGCGCGTAGCGGGCGACGTCGGCAAAGCCGGCGTGGCGATCGATACCGTCGAAGATATGAAGGTGCTGTTCGACCAGATCCCGCTGGATAAGATGTCCGTTTCGATGACCATGAACGGCGCGGTACTGCCGGTGCTGGCGTTTTATATCGTCGCGGCGCAGGAGCAAGGCGTGACGCCGGAACAGCTCACCGGGACCATTCAGAACGATATTCTGAAAGAGTACCTGTGCCGCAACACCTACATTTATCCGCCAAAACCCTCCATGCGCATTATCGCCGACATCATCGCCTGGTGCTCAGGCAACATGCCGCGCTTTAACACCATCAGCATCAGCGGCTATCACATGGGTGAAGCCGGGGCAAACTGCGTACAGCAGGTGGCGTTTACGCTGGCAGACGGTATTGAATACATCAAGGCCGCGCTTTCCGCCGGACTGAAAATTGATGACTTCGCCCCGCGCCTGTCATTCTTCTTCGGCATCGGCATGGATCTGTTTATGAACGTCGCCATGCTGCGCGCTGCAAGGTATCTGTGGAGCGAAGCGGTCAGCAGTTTTGGCGCGACCAACCCGAAATCTCTCGCTCTGCGTACCCACTGCCAGACCTCAGGCTGGAGCCTGACCGAGCAGGACCCGTACAACAACGTGGTACGAACCACCATTGAAGCGCTCGGCGCTACGCTTGGCGGCACTCAGTCTCTGCATACCAACGCTTTTGATGAAGCGCTCGGTCTGCCCACCGATTTCTCCGCCCGTATTGCGCGTAATACGCAGATCATCATTCAGGAAGAATCAGAGATCTGCCGCACCGTCGATCCGCTGGCCGGATCGTATTACGTCGAATCACTCACCGATCAAATCGTGAAGCAGGCGCGCACGATCATCAAGCAGATTGATGAGGCAGGCGGCATGGCGAAGGCGATTGAAGCCGGGCTTCCTAAACGGATGATCGAAGAAGCGTCCGCGCGCGAACAGTCGCTGATCGACCAGGGTAAGCGCGTTATCGTCGGGGTGAACAAATACAAGCTGGATAAAGAAGACGACACGTCGGTACTGGAGATCGACAACGTGAAGGTGCGCAACGAGCAGATTGCCTCACTGCAGCATATCCGCGCCACCCGCGACAATGATGCGGTTAAAGCCGCGCTATCCGCGCTGACCCACGCCGCGCAACAGAATGAAAATCTGCTGGCAGCCGCCATCAACGCCGCCCGCGTTCGCGCCACGCTCGGCGAAATCTCCGATGCGCTCGAGGCCGCCTTTGACCGTTATCTGGTTCCCAGCCAGTGTGTTACTGGGGTGATTGCGCAAAGCTATCACCAGTCCAACAAATCCGCCGATGAGTTCGATGCCATTGTTGCGCAAACCGAACAGTTCCTCGCAGAAAATGGCCGCCGCCCGCGTATTCTGATCGCCAAGATGGGTCAGGACGGCCACGATCGCGGCGCAAAAGTGATCGCCAGCGCCTACTCCGATCTCGGCTTCGATGTCGATCTCAGCCCGATGTTCTCCACACCGGAGGAAATTGCCCGTCTGGCGGTAGAAAACGATGTGCATGTCATTGGCGCATCATCGCTGGCGGCGGGTCATAAGACATTGATCCCGGAGCTGGTCACCGCGCTCAAAGGCTGGGGACGCGAAGACATTTGCGTCGTCGCCGGCGGGGTTATTCCGCCACAGGATTACGCTTTCCTGCACGAGCATGGCGTGGCAGCCATATATGGCCCAGGCACGCCAATGCTCGACAGCGTCCGCGATGTGTTAACCCGTATCAGTCAGCATCATGATTAACGCCGCCACGCTTGAGGATACCGTCCGCCGCTTGCGACTCGGTGAACGGGCTACGCTCGCCCAGGCGATGACGCTGGTCGAAAGCAATCACCCGCGCCACCAGCCGCTGAGTACGCAATTGCTGGACGCGATTATGCCGTTCACCGGTAACGCCCTGCGTCTGGGGATCACCGGCACGCCGGGCGCGGGTAAAAGCACCTTTCTGGAAGTATTCGGCATGCTGTTAATTCGCCGCGGGTTACGGGTAGCGGTGATCGCCGTCGATCCCAGCAGCCCGGTCAGCGGCGGCAGCATTCTTGGTGATAAAACCCGCATGACGGAACTGGCTCGCGCAGAATCTGCGTTTATACGTCCGGTTCCTTCCAGCGGTCATTTAGGCGGCGCCAGCCAGCGCGCCCGCGAATTAATGCTGCTGTGCGAGGCGGCGGGCTTCAACGTGGTGATTGTGGAAACCGTCGGCGTTGGGCAGTCAGAAACCGAAGTCGCAGGCATGGTGGATTGCTTTCTCTCACTGCAAATCGCCGGCGGTGGCGACGATTTGCAGGGCATCAAAAAAGGCCTGATGGAGATGGCGGATCTGGTCGTCATCAACAAGGACGACGGTGATAACCGTACCAGCGTTACCATCGCCCGCCATATGTACGAATCCGCCCTGCATATTCTGCGCCGCAAATATGACGAGTGGCAGCCGCAGGTTCTGACCTGTAGCGCCCTGGAAAAACGCGGCATTGAGGAGGTTTGGCAGGCGATAACCGACTTTAAAACGTGCCTTACCGCCAGCGGTCGACTGGAAAAAGTCCGCCAGCAGCAGGCGGTGGAATGGCTACACAAGCAGGCTGAAGAAGAAGCCCTGCATCTGCTGTTTGCCCGGGCTGATTTCGACCAGTATTTCCAGCAGACGCTGCTGGCCGTCAAAAACAATGATCTTTCGCCGCGCACCGGCCTGCGGCACATCAGCGAATTTATTCAGCATCATTACTTTCAATAAAGAGAACATTATGTCTTATCAATACGTCAACGTGGTCATCATCCAGAAAGTCGCGGTCATTGAGTTCAATTACGCCCGCAAGCTCAATGCCCTGAGCAAAGTGTTTATTGACGATCTGATGCAGGCGCTGAGCGACCTCAATCGTCCGGACATTCGCTGCATCATTCTTCGCGCCCCGAGCGGGGCCAAAGTGTTCTCTGCCGGGCATGATATTCATGAGCTCCCCACCGGACGTCGCGATCCGCTCTCTTATGACGATCCGCTGCGTCAGATAACTCGCATGATCCAAAAATATCCGAAGCCGGTGATCTCCATGGTTGAAGGCAGCGTCTGGGGCGGCGCGTTTGAGATGATCATGAGTTCCGATCTGATCATCGCAGCCAGTACGTCTACCTTCTCCATGACCCCGGTCAACCTCGGCGTGCCCTATAACCTGGTGGGCATCCACAACCTGACCCGCGACGCTGGTTTTCACATCGTTAAGGAGCTGATTTTTACCGCCTCGCCCATCACCGCTCAACGCGCCATGGCGGTCGGGATCCTCAACCATGTCGTTCCAACCGAGGAACTGGAAGATTTCACCCTGCAAATGGCGCATCACATCTCGGAAAAAGCGCCGCTGGCAATCGCCGTCATCAAAGAAGAACTGCGCGTGTTGGGCGAAGCACACACCATGAACTCTGACGAATTCGAGCGCATTCAGGGCATGCGCCGCGCGGTGTATGACAGCGAGGATTATCAGGAAGGGATGAACGCGTTTATGGAAAAACGTAAACCTAATTTTGTTGGCCATTAATCACGTCCGACGAAGGAGACGGCCATGAAACGGATGAGCGCCGAACAGGCGGCAGAAATTATCCAGCACGATGATATGGTGGCGTTCAGCGGCTTTACCCCCGCGGGTTCGCCAAAAGCGTTACCCACCGCAATTGCCCAACGCGCCTGCGAACGGCATCAGGACGGGCAGCCTTTTCAGATCCGCCTGCTGACCGGGGCGTCAATTGGCGCCGCCGCTGATGATGCACTATCCGCGGCGGATGCCGTTTCCTGGCGTGCGCCTTATCAAACCTCATCTGGCCTGCGCGAGAAAATTAACCAGGGCCAGGTGAGGTTTGTCGATCTCCATTTGAGCGAAGTCGCGCAGATGGTTAATTACGGCTTTTTTGGCGATATCGATGTTGCCGTCATTGAAGCTTCCGCCATTGCGCCGGATGGCCGGATTTGGCTTTCCAGCGGTATTGGCAATGCACCCACCTGGCTGCTGCGGGCGAAAAAGGTGATTATCGAGTTGAATCATTACCATAATCCACGCGTGGCTGAGTTTGCCGACATCGTAATACCCGGCGCACCGCCGCGGCGTAACAGCGTGCCCATATTTCATACCATGGATCGCGTGGGCAGTCAGTGCGTGCAGATAGACCCCAGGAAAGTGGTCGCGGTGGTGGATACCGAGCTGCCCGATGCCGGGAATGTGTCGGATAAAACCAATCCGGTCAGCCAACAAATTGCCGATAACGTCGTCACTTTCCTACTGGCAGAAATGGCGCACAAACGCATTCCAGCAGAGTTTCTGCCCTTACAAAGCGGCGTGGGCAATATCAATAACGCGGTAATGGCGAGACTGGGAGAGAATCCGGATATCCCGCCCTTTATGATGTATTCAGAGGTGTTACAGGAATCGGTGGTGCATCTGCTGGAAACGGGCAAGATCACCGGTGCCAGCGCCTCCAGCCTGACCATCTCAGCCCCGTCGCTACAGAAGATTTACGACAACATGGACTTCTTCGCCAGCCGAATTGTGCTGCGCCCGCAGGAGATCTCCAATAACCCAGAAATCATCCGTCGGCTGGGGGTCATTGCACTCAACGTTGGGCTTGAGTTTGATATCTACGGCCATGCCAATTCCACGCACGTTGCGGGCGTGAACCTGATGAACGGTATCGGCGGCAGCGGGGATTTCGAGCGCAACGCCTATCTGTCTATCTTTATGGCGCCGTCGATTGCCAAAGGCGGGAAAATCTCAACCATCGTGCCGATGTGCAGCCATGTCGACCACAGCGAACATAGCGTTAAAGTGATCGTGACCGAACAAGGGATTGCCGATCTGCGTGGGTTATCTCCGATGCAGCGGGCGCACACGATTATCGATAACTGTGCGCATCCCCTTTACCGGGACTACCTGCACCGCTATCTGGAAAAAGCGCCTGGCGGGCATATCCATCACGATCTCAGCCATGCGTTCGATCTGCATCGCAACCTTCTCGAGACAGGATCGATGCTCGGTTAACTTGCCGTACCGTCACGATCTTCAGCAATATGCTGGAGCATGGTGCCGGTATAGCGATGATTTTTCAGCGAATAGAGAAACTCCTGCATATACATGGGGCTGCCGGGCGCGTCGAAATACTTTAGCGTCGACGGATTCACCAGCCGCCAGGCAAAATGAGGGATCACCGTCAAAAACTGCCCGCGCTCCACCGCGCTAATCTTGGCCATAAAGCTGTACGGACGGTAGATAATCGTCGGATTGATCCCACAGGGCTGCATATAAGCATCCAGCATTGCCTCAAAGTTGGCGCGATTCTGGAAGCGCATTTGCAGCCAGGGTAGCTCGCGCAGCAGATCCTGCGGCTGTTTCTCTTCGTAGCGCCGGGAAACGAGAAACCCCAGACGTAGCGGAGGCAGTTCGCTGATCGCCAGATTTTCCAACTCCTGTACGCGGGGGGAAACGTGCTGTGGCGAGATAATGAAATCCAGTTTGCGGTCGAACAGATTATCAATCACCCCATTCTCACTGAATTCAACGGCCTGGGCCGTCACGCCGTCATATTTATCGCCAAGGCTAATCAACTGGTCAAAAATAATCGTTGGATAAGTATTATCGATACCGATGACGATTTCCCGCGAGCGACAAGAGGCGTTATGGATTTCGTTATCAATAGCAGAGAGGCGTTGATAGACGGGAAACAGCTTCTGATACAGCTCCTGTCCGGCTTTATTCAGGCTGATGTTGTTATCTTTACGGGTAAACAGCGTATAGCCGATTTGATCTTCCAGTGCAGCAATGCTTTTACCGAAAGGCGATGCGGTCATATGTATTTTTTCTGCCGCTCTGGCGATGTTATTGGTTTGCGCCAGCAGAATGAAATTACGCATCTTTTTCGAGATAAAAATATCCATAGCGTCCCCTTAAAAATCGCTATGGCCTATCCTCATTACCACGAAAAAAAAGACTGAATGTGAGGTCTCATTTTTACAGTTGCTCACAGAAAAAACCGGCTGGAATATTTTGTCGGCCTGATGAGACGCGTAAGCATCGCCATCAGGCTAAAAACTTGCCGGATGGCGACTTACGCCTATATCAAGACTACTTATTGGTTACTGTAGGCTCAATCTGGAAGACGACATCAACCTGATCATCAAACTGAATAACCGGCTGTTCGTAGGTTTCCTGAGCGGAGGTTGCAGGCGCTGCATCTGCTTTCATCATCCGTACCATCGGGCTCGGTTGATAATTGGAAACGTGGTAACGCACACTGTAAACGGGACCCAGTTTGCTATTAAAGCCCGCGGCCAGCTGTTCAGCCTGATGAACCGCATCATCAATCGCCGCTTTACGCGCTTTGTCTTTGTACGCATCCGGCTGGGCAACGCCCAGCGATACCGAACGAATCTCATTCAGACCGGCCTTCAGCGCGCCATCAAGCAGAGCGTTGAGTTTGTCCAACTGACGCAGCGTGACTTCAACGGTGCGCACTGCACGATAACCTTTGAGGATGCTTTTGCCGTTCTGGTAGTCGTAGTCCGGCTGCGTACGCAAGTTTGCAGCGCTAATGTCTTTCTTCGCTATCTGGTTCTGTTCAAGGAAAGACAGATATTGCGCCACGCGCTCATCGGCCTGCTTCTTCGCGGAAGCCGCATCCTTTGCAGCAACGTTCACTTCAATCGCCAGGGTGGCGATGTCTGGTGTTGCATCTACGCTTGCCGTTCCGGAAGTCACGATGTGCGGTCCATTTGGCAACTCATTTGCCTGTACCGATAGTGCGCTGAATCCGACTAATGCCGCCAGGGCCATTATTTTGAACTTCACGGTCGTTCCTCCATGTTTCATTAATTACCCCAAAACTCAGGGCACATGCAGGCAAGCTTAGCCGATCTCGCTGCGTTGTCCATCAGACAACACTTAGTTGAACAGCGCTTGAACGTGCGCAACACCTTCTTTTGCCAGCTGAAAAGCAATAAACCACATCACTAATCCTACCAGCGTATTGATGATGCGCTGTGCTTTCGCAGTTCGCAGACGCGGTGCCAGCCAGGCCGCCAGCAATGCCAGACCGAAGAACCACAGGAACGAAGCGCTGACGGTTCCCAGTGCAAACCAGCGTTTAGGCTCAACGTCCAGTTGTCCCCCCAGACTCCCGAGCACCACAAAGGTATCCAGGTAAACATGTGGGTTGAGCCATGTCACCGCCAGCATAGTGGCGATGATTTTCCAGCGCCCCTGCTTCATCACCTCGGCGCTGGCCAGTTCCAGATTACTGCTCATCGCCGTTTTTAGCGCACCGAATCCGTACCAGAGTAAAAATGCGACCCCGCCCCAGGTGACCAGCGCCATCAGCCATGGCGACTGCATCAGCAAGGCGCTACCGCCGAAGATACCCGCGCAAATCAGCACTAAATCGCTGATGGCGCAGAGTAAAGCAATCATGATGTGATACTGACGACGGATCCCCTGATTCATCACGAAGGCATTTTGTGGACCAAGCGGAAGTATCATGGCTGCACCAAGCGCAAGCCCTTGAAAATAGTAGGATAACATGTAAAACATCTCACATAATTGTCTTGTGGGCAGACTATACTGCGCGGGATTCATTAGAGGAAATGGATAATATTAATCAGTAATTAGCATTATTAATAATACCGTGCACACTCCCCTCCATATTCAGTCTCTGACAATAGCGATTGTGCGTTACCCGGGGTATGCTGAAAGATAAATCTGTCTATACCAAAGGAATGGGTATGAAGCATAACGCGAACATTTTTCTCTTCTGTGCCTCGCTGATAGTTACCAGTTTGTGGCCCACTGTCGCCAGCGCAGACAGAACGCTGCGCTATACCGATCACGAGCCATATGGCAACATGCGTACCCGGCTCATAAAAGAGACTTTTTTTCGTGCGATCGAACAAGAGTCGCTTGGACGTTTGAAAATCGACGCTCACTGGAACGGCGAGCTGTCCACCAGCTATGACGCCTTAAAAACGATCGGCCAGGGCAGCGTGGCGGATATGGGGATCGTGGTCCCTGAGTACACGCCCGAACAACTGCCGCGACACCAGATTTTTAAGAGCTTCCCCCTCGGACCGGGCCGTGGTGAAGCGCAGGTTAACGCCTTTCAGCGGATTTTCCGCGAGTATCGCCAGTTTGGTCGCGAGCTGGAAAACAACAATCTGGTGAATCTTCAGTTTTTCCTCGGCTATCCGGTTGGATTTTTTACTACCAAGCCGAACGTCGATTTGGCACAGCTGAATGCAAGCCAATGGCGGACCGCCAGCTTTTGGCATCAATCATTTTTACGCAACGCGGGCGGCGTGCCGGTCAGCATGCCATGGAATGAAAAAATTATCGATGCGCTTCAGACCGGACAGCTTGACGGCCTGATGGTTAACCTCGACAGCGGAGATGATATCCATGCCCAGCGGGCGGCCCCCTATATTCAGCTCTCCCCTTCGCTCTGGCTCGGACACGTTTATCTTCTGGTGATGAATAAAGACGTCTGGGATAGCCTGGATGTGAAAGATCGCGCAGCCATCAATCGGGCCGCCGCCATGACGCAAAAGCGTATTGGCGCAGTGCAGGACGCAAGCCTGACCGCAATGGCGAAAAAGATGGCAAAAGAGGGCGCACACGTTCACTACCTGAGCAACAGCGAGCTGAATGCGTGGCAAGCCGCTACCGGTTATCAGCACGTTCAGGCCGAATGGATTGCTCAACAGGAAAGTAAAGGAATAAGCGATGTTGGCGAGCTGATGCAGGGTGTCAGCGCAATTCTTAACAAGACGAGATAAATCAACGCCCGCCTCTCTCTGGCGGGCGTTTTTAGCTGAAGTTACTCGGTCGCGTTCTCTTTCACGCGTTTAAAGTTCACATCCATCTGCGGGTACGGGAAGCTGATACCGTTGGCGTCAAACTCGCGCTTAATACGCTCCAGTACATCCCAGTAGACGCTTTGCAGATCGCTGCTGTTACTCCAGACACGTACGACGAAATTAATCGAGGAAGCGCCCAACTCATTCAGGCGTACCGTCATTTCACGGTCTTTTAGGATGCGATCTTCAGACTGGATGATATCAGTGAGGATTTTTTTCACCTGATCGATATCGGAGTCGTAGGCCACGCCGATAATAAATTCGTTACGACGGACCGGCTCGCGAGAGAAGTTAATGATGTTCCCGGCAATGATTTTACCGTTTGGGATCACCACAATCTTACCGTCTACGGTACGCATAGTTGTGGAGAAAATCTGCACGTTAAGCACGGTTCCCGCAACGCCGCCAAGGTCTACATATTCACCCGCACGGAAGGGACGGAACATCACCAGAAGCACGCCTGCGGCGAGGTTGGACAGCGACCCTTGCAGTGCCAGACCGACAGCTAAACCTGCGGCACCGAGAACGGCGATCACGGAGGCAGTTTGCACCCCAACGCGACCCAGCGCGGCAATCAGCGTGAAAGCGATAATACCGTAGCGCACCAGTGCAGAAAGAAAGTCGGCAACGGTGGCATCAATTTTACGCGCCAGCATCAGGCGGTTAACGGTGTTTGATACGATACGCGCCACGATCATACCGATAATGACAATCGCGATGGCCGCAACGATGTTGACGGCATAGCTCAACAGTAGCTCCTGATTGCGGACCAGCCAGGTGCCCGCACCGTTTATGCTGTCGACAACATTCAAATCTTCCATTCAATATTCCTTTTTTGCTTACCCAAACGGGAGAAATAAAGCCGCCCTAACGGGACTGGCAACCTGACAAGGGTAAACAATAAACTCAGATTTTGCCAAACAGATCACAGAATTCTCTGTCAGCAGCACATTGAAATGGCAATAAAAAAGGCCCGCATTTGCGGGCCTCATGTCACGTTGGACGGCGTAAATTACAGAACGTCAACCGCGTTCAGTTCTTTGAAAGCCTGTTCCAGACGGGTGATCATAGTTGCCTGACCAGCACGCAGCCATACGCGCGGATCGTAGTATTTCTTGTTCGGCTGATCTTCGCCTTTCGGGTTGCCCAACTGACCCTGCAGGTAAGCTTCGTTTGCTTTGTAGTAGTTCAGAACGCCTTCCCAGGTAGCCCATTGGGTATCGGTGTCGATGTTCATTTTCACTACGCCGTAGCTTACGGAGTCTTTGATTTCCTGAGCAGTAGAACCGGAACCACCGTGGAAGACGAAGTTCAGGCTGTTATGAGGCAGGTTATGTTTCTTAGAAACATAGTCCTGAGAGTCGCGCAGGATGGTCGGGGTCAGAACTACGTTACCCGGCTTGTAAACGCCGTGTACGTTACCGAAGGACGCTGCGATGGTGAAACGCGGGCTGATTTTGCTCAGCTCGGTGTATGCGTAGTCAACGTCTTCCGGTTGGGTGTACAGTGCAGAAGCGTCCATGTGGCTGTTGTCCACGCCGTCTTCTTCACCACCGGTGCAACCCAGTTCGATTTCCAGAGTCATGCCCATTTTGGACATGCGCGCCAGGTATTTGGAGCAGATTTCGATGTTCTCTTCCAGAGACTCTTCAGACAGGTCGATCATGTGAGAAGAGAACAGCGGTTTGCCTGTTGCTGCGAAGTGTTTTTCACCCGCGTCCAGCAGACCGTCGATCCACGGCAGCAGTTTCTTCGCGCAGTGGTCAGTGTGCAGGATAACCGGAACACCATAGTGTTCAGCCATCTGGTGAACGTGATGCGCACCAGAGATAGCACCCAGGATTGCAGCGCCCTGAGGAACGTCAGACTTCACGCCTTTACCCGCGATGAAAGAAGCACCACCGTTGGAGAACTGGACGATTACCGGCGCTTTAACTTTTGCAGCGGTTTCCAGAACGGCGTTGATGGAGTCGGTACCAACGCAGTTAACAGCTGGCAGAGCAAAGTTGTTTTCTTTAGCTACCTGGAAAACTTTCTGTACGTCATCACCAGTGATTACGCCTGGTTTTACGAAATCAAAAATTTTAGACATGTTGCGAGTCCTGTATCTTCGGCCTTGGAAAGGGGGCGCGCTCGACAGCGCGCTAATAATTGGGCAGGTTTCCCTGCCCATCAATGTCTTACTTTTTAGCACGCTCTTCGAGCATGGCTACTGCTGGCAGTACTTTGCCTTCCACGAATTCGAGGAATGCGCCGCCGCCAGTAGAGATGTAGGAGATTTTGTCAGCAATGCCGAACAGGTCGATTGCTGCCAGGGTGTCACCGCCGCCTGCGATAGAGAATGCTTCGCTGTCTGCGATAGCATTAGCAACGATTTCAGTACCTTTGCGGAAGTTCGGGAATTCGAACACGCCAACCGGGCCGTTCCACAGAATGGTTTTCGCATTCTTCAGAATGTCAGCCAGCTGCTGTGCAGAAGCGTCGCCGATATCCAGGATCTGCTCGTCTTCTTTTACATCGCTAACGGATTTAAGCGTAGCCGGTGCAGTTTCAGAGAATTCAGTCGCTACGCGAACGTCAGTCGGGACCGGGATATCGCAAGTCGTCAGCAGACGCTTAGCTTCATCAACCAGGTCAGCTTCGTACAGGGATTTGCCGACGTTGTGGCCTTGAGCAGCAACGAAGGTGTTCGCGATACCACCACCAACGATCAGCTGGTCAGCGATTTTTGACAGAGAGTCCAGAACGGTCAGTTTGGTAGAAACTTTAGAACCACCAACGATAGCCACCATCGGACGAGCAGGTTCTTTCAGCGCTTTACCCAGCGCATCCAGCTCAGCAGCCAGCAGCGGACCAGCGCAAGCTACGTCGGCGAATTTACCGATACCGTGGGTAGAAGCCTGCGCACGGTGAGCGGTACCGAAAGCGTCCATTACGAATACGTCACACAGCGCAGCGTATTTTTTGGACAGTGCTTCGTCGTCTTTCTTCTCGCCTTTGTTGAAGCGAACGTTTTCCAGAACAACCAGTTCACCGGCAGCGACTTCAACGCCGTCCAGGTAATCTTTTACCAGGCGAACCGGAGCAGACAGTTTGTCTTTCAGGTAGTTAACAACCGGCAGCAGAGAGAATTCTTCGTTGTACTCGCCTTCGGTAGGACGACCCAGGTGGGAAGTTACCATCACTTTAGCACCCTGTTTCAGGGCCAGTTCGATGGTCGGCAGGGAAGCACGGATACGCGCATCGCTGGTTACTTTCCCTTCTTTAACTGGTACGTTCAGGTCCGCACGGATAAAAACGCGTTTACCAGCCAGATCCAGATCGGTCATCTTAATTACAGACATGGTGAATCCTCTCGTTGATTCATAAAGTTTTGTCGACGCTCAAGCGTCGAGCCTGAAACCAATAGCAGCCATCGCTAACGTTGTATCGAGCATACGGTTAGCAAAGCCCCATTCATTATCACACCAGACCAGCGTTTTGATCAGGTGAGCGCCACTCACGCGCGTTTGCGTACCATCAACGATGGCGCTGTGCGGGTCGTGGTTAAAATCTACAGAGACCAACGGTAATTCCGTATAGTCAACTATACCATGAAATGCACCTTGTGCTGCTTTTTGCAGCAACTGGTTGACTTCACTGGCTTTTACTGGTTTTTTCACCGTCACGCTTAAGTCGATCGCCGTCACATTTATGGTCGGTACACGCACCGCAATCGCTTCAAAACGATCGTTAAACTGCGGGAAAATTCGCGTGATGCCCGCCGCCAGTTTGGTATCAACCGGAATAATAGACTGGCTGGCCGCTCGCGTGCGACGCAGGTCAGGATGATAGGCATCAATAACCTGCTGATCGTGCATCGCGGAGTGGATCGTGGTGACGGTACCAGACTCAATGCCGTAAGCATCATCCAGCAATTTAATGACGGGTATTATGCAATTCGTGGTGCAGGAGGCGTTGGAAACGATCCGGTGTTCAGCGCGCAGCTGATCCTGATTAACGCCATACACAACGGTTGCGTCGATGTCGTGACTACCAGGATGTGAAAAGAGCACTTTTTTTGCACCTGCGGCAATATGCGCCTCGCCGTGTTCGCGGTTGCCGAAGACCCCCGTACAATCCAGCACAACGTCGACACTCAGTTCGCGCCAGGGAAGCGCATCGAGCGTTCGCTCATGCAGAATGCGGATCGCGTCATCGCCAACGATGAGCTGGTCACGTTCCTGACGAACATCCCAGGCAAAACGTCCATGGCTGGTGTCATATTTCAACAAATGCGCCATGCCTGCAGCATCCGCCAGTTCGTTGATTGCCACCACGGTGATTTCCGCCCGACGCCCGGATTCATACAAAGCACGAACCACGTTGCGTCCGATGCGACCGAAACCATTAATCGCTACGCGTACGGTCATAGGTCTCCTGCAAGGATTTCTCAGAAACGATGTGGCAGACAGAGTAATGCAGCAAATCGCTCAGGGAAACCTTACCTGTCGCAAACTGCGACTAATTGGTTAATTGTCGAACATTTAATCGACTGAAACGCTTCAGCTAGAATAAGCGAAACGCGGAATAAAAGGAATGATTGTCCAGCCAAAGAAAACAGTTATCTGACGTACATCACATTTTTCCCGCTGAGACCGGGGGAAATTATTCCAGTAAACCGTAATAATCATTACGGCTTAACAGGAATAATTGGCCTTCACGCAATCCGATATTCACCAGATTCCAGCATCTCCAGCGTCAGGTCTCCAGGGAGACTCGCTTCCAGTACCCGACGAACATTCGGTCCGTCGGTACGCTCATAAAACGCCTCAGCGTCTGCTTGTGATAGTCCGCCCGCCAGTTTACGGCCTACCAGTCGTGTACGGAGCGCGTTGGCAGGTGCACGAATAAACAGCGAGTAATCACAAAACTCAGCTAACGCCCGCCACCTTTCATCATCGCGTAATAACCAGTTTCCTTCCACAATCACAATCGGCGCGGTCACTGTTATAGCCGCTTCTACCGGATCGTGTTTTTGCCGGTCGTACTGAGGCCAGGTGCCCTCCCCTTCCCTTATCAAACGTAGATTCTGTGCAAGTTTATCCACATCAAAGGTTTCCGGCGCACCTTTGTATGCTCGCAGGTTATGAGCATCCAGCCAGGTGTTGTAGTGATGGAAGCCATCCATCGGCAGCGTCTGGATCTCCGGCAGGCCAGGCTCCTGACGGGAGAGATATTCCCAGAAAGTGGTCAGCGTCGATTTACCCGTACCAGGCGGTGCGCTGAGAAAAACGATCGTTCGTCGCTGCGGGTGAGTGGCATGTATTTTTGCCAGCTGTTGTAATAACGGTTTGTGGACGTTCTCTATCTCATCATCACGGTAATGTGCTTCAACCTGTAGCCCATTCACCGTTAGTTTGATTTTCACGGCGTTAATTCCTTTAAAATCGCCGTCACTGCCAGCGTCATTGCCGTCTTGACCATTGCGCTAAAGCGCACTTCGGACCACGCAGCAAAGTCGGCAAATTTCATCGACTCCAGCGCACCGTAGAGCGTTGCGTTGCGGGTGATACTGTTCACGTTGCTGACAAAATCCCAGGTAATGTCATCGGCAAAACCGGGGATATTATCCTGCTCGTTCAGGTACTGATAAAACTGAGAGAAATGGGTGATGTCGGCATAAAGCCATTTATCCATTTTTCCCAACGCATAAATCAGACGTAACGCAACGTCGATATCGTCAAGCGGTCCACTTTGGGCGAGTAACGGCTTCACTGCATATTCCACGATCTCTTCATCGTTATTAACGAACAGCGACGGTAGAAAGCGCTTAATGCCCTGGAGCAAAATGTTATGTGCCGTCGTCATAAACGAGAGTAAATTATTTTGAGCATCCAGTTGCTCAAGCACATCGTCTTCTGTCAGCGTCGTCATTCGTTTCTCGATAAATCACCATGAATGCAGAGAGTCTATTATATTACACGTTCGATCCGCGCCGCCGATCAGTAAAGTTTGCGTGCGCACACCATTCGCAACCTGTTGGATCCCTTTCACAAGATCGCCGCCCGTGACTCCTGTCGCGCTGAATAGGATCTTATTTCCCCCTACCAGTTCGTCCAGCGCGTAGATCCGGTTGATCGCAACGCCCATTTCCGCGCAGCGCTGATGTTCCTGTGCCGCAATCAGACGATTATCTGCGTTATTTCCTTTCGCTTCGCAAAAATCAATCAGTTCAGCCTGCATATCGCCCCCCAGCGCTTTAACCGCACAAGCTGAAATAACCCCTTCAGGCGCGCCGCCAATGGTATACATCAGATCATAAGGATTCTCCTGCATACAGGCCAGCACGCTGGCGGCCACGTCGCCGTCGGACAGAGCAAAGACCTTGACGCCAAGCCGTGTCGCCTCGGCAATCGCTGGTTGAAGGCGCGGCTTATCCAGCGTCACCATCCGCAGTCGCTCCAGCGGTTTACCCAACGCCTCTGCCACATTACGCAGATTATCTGCCAACGGCAGCGCCAGATTAATCGCCCCTTTCGCAAACCGATTAACAACCAGTTTTTTCATGTACATATCAGGAGCGTGTAACAAACTGCCGCGAGGGGCAAACGCCATGACGGCCAGCGCATTGCTTTGCCCCATAGCCACCATTCGGGTTCCTTCAATAGGATCAACGGCGATATCTACCTCAGGTCCGGTGCCGGTTCCCACTTCCTCACCAATCCACAGCATCGGGGCTTGATCAATCTCCCCTTCGCCAATAACGATGCGTCCGCGAATGGCAATACTGTTCAATGCTTCCCGCATTGCCGTCACAGCCAGACCATCAATCTTGTTTTTATCGCCGCACCCGGTTTGCGGCCAGGCTGCCAGTGCAGCCTGCTCCGTGATACGAAATAGCGGCCATGCCAGCGACATCATATCGCCGCCTCCCCGATATCAACGCCAAAGTGTGCCAAAAGGTATTTTTCTGCCTTTTCATTCCAGATACCGTGCGTCTCCTCCACCAGTAGCGCCAGTTCTTTGAATAATGGGTCAGTTTTCCCTTTCTCGGCAAAATCAGCAATGGCGGTTAGTGGCATGATAACGCCGTTATATATCAGCTTCTTACCGCCGGGGATCGCCGGTAAATTCAAAACAGTTTCCGGAACTGCATCAAGGCCGCCAATGTGCGTCACCATAAACGACGGTTGCAGTTGGCCAGTTGCACTGAGTGCAATGGCCTCTTTCATATCATCCGTTGAACCACCGGATGTCCCGACAACGTGAGTGCTGTTGTAGTGCACGTTATAAAAATTAAACGGCACTTTGAAGTTACTGTCCGTAGGACCGGCAAAAAAATTCAGGCAACCATCTTCCGCGAGTAAATCATCAGCCATCTCAACAACTGCAGGCACTGCCGCATACACAAAAACATCATCAAAACCTGCGTCATGAGTTAACGCTCGCAGCATCGCTGTCGGAGAATCCATGCCAGTAGTATTCACATAGATGAGCTCAATCCCCTTTTCTGCCGCCAGCTCAACGGGCAACAGTTTTTTAGCCTGAGCCAGTCGTGCTTCGTCAATGTCGACCACCACCACGCGCGACGGCTGAATATTCCCGTTAATGGCATAATCTATTGCACCAATACCCATCGGCCCGGCGCAGGCCAGAAGCGCAATGTTCCCCCCTGGCTTAATCCCCATGCGATGCTCATAAACGTAAGGCGTGGTGTGAAAATTCGCGTTATACGCGCCAATAATACAGCACATCGGTTCTGCCAATGAGGCGGCGGCAAAATAAGAGCCGTGGTAAGGCAAAACGCATCCCAGGTTAATCGCCACTTCCGGGATAATCATATATGTCGCATTGCCGCCAAAATATTCATAGCTGTATCCCGCTGAATATCCACTTGGCAATCCCATCGCGGGTTGCAACACAAAACGCTGACCTTTCTTATATTTATCCGTCAGGTTTTTTCCCACCTCAACAATAATACCTGCACATTCATGTCCGGTAATCACCGGATGGTTTTCCAGATCGTCCGGTACGCGTTTATGATCGCTCCCCAATGCTGCTGCTTTCCAGGTGGACAAACAAACGCTATCGGATATTACGCTTACTAACAATTCATTATCTGTAATTGCAGGCAGTTCAAATTCGCGGATACGAATATCCTGCTTGCCATATATGGCAGCAACTTTCGTTTTCATATTCACTCCAAAAATATAAGAAGGCTAGTTCGCAGTAATGCGTTTAAATAAATCATCCAACAATGGGTCACCAATATAGTTCTTAATCAGCACTAATGGCTTTTCACTTACACGTTTAACACGACCTTCAAGACTGGCATGGGTGACAATAATATCGGCATCTTGCGGAACGTTTTCGATAGCATAATGCGTCACAGTAATATTCAATCCCGCTTTCTCCAGACGCTTACGAAACGTGGTTGCCCCCATAGCACTGGAACCCATTCCTGCATCACAGACAAAAGCGACGCGTTTAATGTTTTTATAAGAGAATTTCCCTTCCTGCTTCATCGCTTTGACGGTTCTGGCTGATTCAGCAAAGTCATCTTCACTTTCTGTTTCAACGTTCTTTTCCATTTTCAGGATGACAGAGGTAATAACAAAAGTAACAACGGTTCCCGCGGTGACTCCTGCAATGGTCGCGAGGAAAGAACCTTTCGGCGTTAATGCCAGATAGGCGAATATGGATCCTGGGCTTGGCCCCGCAACTAACCCACCGTCCAGCAGGTGGAATACCCACGTCCCGGTCATTCCCCCGGCAATCATCGCGATCAGGGTCAGAGGCTTCATCAGCACATACGGGAAATACAGTTCATGAATACCACCGAGGAAGTGGATAATCATGGCGCCTGGCGCAGACTTTTTACTCATCCCTTTGCCAAAAATAGCAAAGCCGAGTAACAAACCTAATCCCGGCCCTGGGTTAGATGCCACCATGAAGAAAATTGATTTTCCCGTTTCAGAAGCTTGCTGCATCCCCAGCGGATAATACACCCCCTGATCGATGGCATTGTTCAGAAAGAGGATTTTTGCCGGCTCATTGATTACGGATAGCAACGGCAGATAGCCCGCATGAACCAACGCTTCAATACACTCCTTCACGAAATTATTGGCAATGAGAACCGCCGGGCCGATAACTTCAAACCCCAGCAAGCATAAAAGCATTCCCGCAATACCAAGAGAGAAATTATTGATAACCATCTCGAAGCCTGCAGGAATGCGTTTTTCCAGCAGACGGTCGATATGCTTAATCACCCAACCGCCAAGCGGCCCCATTACCATCGCGCCAAGGAACATCGGGATATCCGCGCCCACAATAACGCCAATAGAACCAATGCCCCCCATCACCGCACCACGTTTCCCGCCAACCAGATGTCCCCCAGTGGAGCCAATCATGACGGGCAGTAAATAGGTAATCATCGGACCGACAATTTTGGCGAAATGCTCATTCGGCATCCAACCAGTAGGAATAAATAATGCGGTAATAAAACCCCAGGCAATAAATGCGCCGATGTTGGGAATGACCATTGCAGTCAAAAACCCACCAAAAGCCTGGACTTTGGCACGAGCAGACTTGTTTTCCATAATAATGTCCTGAAAGGAAACCGTTAATTATGCTTGAGCGATAATATCCGCCAATTGTTTTTCTGATTTAGCCGCTAACAAAGCGGTTAGTGCTTCCTCTTCACATAATAATTCGCTTAAGGCCTGAATAGCGCCAATGTGTGAATCAGCATTAGCCGCCGACAATCCGATTAATAATCTGATACCTTCATCGTCTTCGGCAAATTTCACTTCCTGTTTGAGAAGCGTTAATGACATACCGGTTTTTAACGCGCCACACTCCGGTCGAGCGTGCGGCATGGCAACGCCTGGCGCTAAAATATAATAAGGACCATTGTTAGTCGTTGAGTCTTTAATGGCCTGAATATAATTTGAATTGACATAATGATTGGCAAGTAAGGATGACATAGAAAAGTCAATTGCCTCCTGCCAGTTCTTTGCTGAATTTTTTATTGAGATAGATGATTCGGGAAAGTAATCAATCAGCCGCATACATTTTCCTTATTTTATTTTTAGGGTACGAGTTAGCGTTAAAAATAAAATACGCGCACGGCGAAATGAAATCAATCGAGGAGAAAACTACATACAGCGCAGAATGTTTTTTGGTGATGCCTTTAAAAACAATGAATTGAGAAAAGAAATATAAAAGTCAACAGAAATAATGTGATTCAAGCTACAAATATAAAACATCGCTAAATATCATATTTGTGATGCAAATCTACATTTTCGGGTTGCGCACGACCAAATAAATTTAATTACTTTAAAAAAACGGGCCGCATAAGCGACCCGTTTTCACCTGTAATCAAAATTACAGCAGTTCTTTTGCTTTCGCGACAACGTTGTCGACAGTGAAGCCAAACTCTTCAAACAGCAGCTCAGCCGGTGCAGACTCACCAAAGGTAGTCATACCAACGATAGCGCCGTTCAGGCCCACGTATTTGAACCAGTAGTCTGCGATACCCGCTTCCACTGCAACACGTGCGGAAACAGCTTTCGGCAGTACAGACTCGCGATAAGCGGCATCCTGTTTGTCGAACGCGTCGGTAGACGGCATGGAAACCACGCGCGCTTTAACGCCTTCAGCGGTCAGTTTGTCCCAGGCAGCCACAGCCAGCTCAACTTCAGAACCGGTAGCGATGAAGATCAGTTCCGGCTGACCGGCGCAATCTTTCAGCACGTAACCACCGCGCGCGATGTTCGCCAGCTGCTCTTCGGTACGTTCCTGCTGTGCCAGGTTCTGGCGGGAGAGGATCAGCGCGGTTGGACCGTCCTGACGCTCTACACCGTATTTCCATGCAACGGCAGATTCAACCTGGTCACACGGACGCCAGGTGCTCATGTTCGGGGTCACACGCAGCGAAGCTACCTGCTCTACCGGCTGGTGAGTCGGGCCATCTTCGCCCAGACCGATGGAGTCGTGGGTATAGACCATCACCTGACGCTGTTTCATCAGCGCAGCCATACGCACCGCGTTACGGGCATATTCCACAAACATCAGGAAGGTGGAGGTGTACGGCAGGAAGCCACCGTGCAGAGAGATACCGTTAGCGATAGCGGTCATACCGAATTCACGTACACCGTAATGGATGTAGTTACCGGCAGTATCTTCATTGATAGCTTTAGAACCAGACCACAGAGTCAGGTTACTTGGTGCCAAGTCAGCGGAGCCGCCGAGGAATTCAGGCAGCAGAGGACCAAACGCTTCAATCGCGTTCTGAGACGCTTTACGGCTGGCGATTTTCGCCGGGTTAGCCTGCAGCTTAGCAATGAACTCGTTCGCTTTTGCGTCGAAGTCAGACGGCATTTCACCTTTCATACGACGGGTGAATTCAGCGGCTTCCTGCGGGAAGGCTTTCGCATAAGCAGCGAACTTCTCGTTCCATGCAGCTTCTTTTGCCTGGCCTGCTTCTTTCGCATCCCACTGCGCGTAGATTTCAGACGGAATTTCAAACGGCGCGTATTTCCAGCCCAGCTGTTCGCGGGTCAGTGCGATTTCTGCATCACCCAGCGGCGCACCGTGAGAGTCGTGGGTACCAGCTTTATTCGGGGAACCGAAACCGATGATGGTTTTGCACATCAGCAGGGACGGTTTGTCGGTCACAGCGCGAGCTTCTTCAACTGCGCGCTTAATCGCGTCAGCATCGTGACCATCAACGCCACGAACCACGTGCCAGCCGTAAGCTTCGAAACGCTTAGCGGTGTCATCGGTGAACCAGCCTTCAACGTGGCCATCGATAGAGATGCCGTTGTCATCGTAGAACGCTACCAGTTTACCCAGCTTCAGCGTACCGGCCAGGGAACATACCTCGTGAGAGATACCTTCCATCATGCAGCCGTCGCCCATGAAAGCATAGGTGAAGTGGTCAACGATGTCGTGACCAGGACGGTTAAACTGCGCCGCCAGCGTTTTTTCGGCGATAGCCATACCCACAGCATTCGCAATGCCCTGACCCAGAGGACCGGTAGTGGTTTCAACACCCGCGGTGTAACCCACTTCCGGGTGACCCGGCGTTTTGGAATGCAGCTGACGGAAGTTCTGCAGCTCGGACATCGGCAGATCGTAGCCGGTGAGGTGCAGCAGGCTGTAAATCAGCATGGAGCCGTGACCGTTGGACAGCACGAAGCGGTCACGGTCAGCCCAGGACGGGTTAGTCGGGTTGTGGTTCAGGAAATCACGCCACAGGACTTCGGCAATGTCAGCCATACCCATCGGGGCACCCGGGTGACCGGATTTGGCTTTCTGTACTGCGTCCATGCTCAGCGCACGAATAGCATTGGCAAGCTCTTTACGTGAGGACATTTTGACTCCAGATCGGATAATGAAGGCTGAGCCCTTAACGACTTGACGACAGCGCGTTTTGGGCTACGCCGGAAAAAAGTGCCAACAATGTAACCCAAGCCGCGTGTCATGTACATGGAGCATCCTTTTACCGCTTCAGAAATCTCTGGATCATGCGCGCAAGTTGCGCAATCTTCTCGCCCACTGAATGTTCTTTTCTTTATACTAAGGCCGAGCGTCGGTTTACCTGCAAGCGACGCATTTTTTAGAAAAATCCTGACTTTGTGCGGAAGAGAAAAAATGAAAATTCGCGCTTTACTGCTTGCTACGAGCATGGCGGCGGCATTGACCGGCTGCCAGAACATGGACTCAAACGGACTGCTTTCTTCTGGCGCAGAGGCTTTTCAGGCCTATAGTCTGAGCGATACTCAGGTAAAAGCGCTGAGCGATCAGGCCTGTAAAGATATGGACAGCAAGGCTACTATCGCCCCTGCCAGCAGCGAGTACGCAACGCGTCTTGGCAAAATCGCCGCCGCGCTTGGCGACAACATTAACGGCCAGCCGGTGAACTACAAAGTCTATATGGCGAAAGATGTGAATGCCTTTGCCATGGCGAACGGTTGTATCCGCGTGTACAGCGGCCTGATGGATATGATGACCGATAACGAAGTCGAAGCGGTGATCGGCCACGAAATGGGCCACGTCGCGCTAGGTCATGTGAAAAAAGGCATGCAGGTCGCGCTGGGCACTAACGCCGTACGTGCAGCAGCGGCTTCCGCTGGCGGCATTGTCGGCAGCCTGTCGCAGTCGCAATTGGGCGATCTTGGCGAGAAACTGGTGAACTCGCAGTTCTCCCAGCGTCAGGAATCCGAAGCGGATGATTACTCGTATGATTTGTTGCGCAAACGTGGGATCAATCCGGCAGGACTGGCCACCAGCTTTGAGAAACTGGCTAAACTGGAAACAGGACGCCAAAGCTCAATGTTTGACGATCACCCGGCATCTGCAGAACGTGCGCAACACATTCGCGATCGCATGAGCGCAGACGGGATAAAATAATCCTCGAACAGTGCCGGATGGCGGCGTGAACGCCTTATCCGGCCTACAAATTCAGCAATAATGTAGGCCGGACTAGCGTCAGCGACATCCGGCAAAATAGTCCGAAACCCGTTATTCGCCTTTCTTCGCCGCCTGGATATACAGCATTTCCAGTGCCAGCGTAGCCGCCGCCAGCGCGGTGATCTCTGACTGATCGTAGGCCGGAGCCACTTCCACCACATCCATCCCGACGATATTCAGATCTTTCAGACCACGTACCAGCTTGATCGCGCGATCGGAAGTCAGACCGCCGATCACGGGCGTACCGGTTCCTGGAGCAAACGCCGGATCGAGGCAGTCGATATCAAAGGTCAGATACACCGGCATATCACCAACAATCTGCTTAACCTGGGCGATGACGTCATCTACGCCGCGATCGTTCACCTGGCAAGCATCCAGCACGGTAAAGCCGTTATCTTTGTCGAACTCGGTACGAATACCGATCTGCACAGAGTGATTCGGATCGATCAGACCTTCGTTCGGCGCAGTGTAGAACATGGTACCGTGGTCGAATTCACAGCCGTTAGCGTAGGTGTCGGTGTGGGCATCAAAGTGCACCAGCGCCATTTTACCAAAGTGTTTAGCGTGCGCGCGCAGGAGCGGCAGCGTGACGAAGTGGTCACCGCCGAAAGAGAGCATGCGCTTACCGGCAGAAAGCAACTTCTCAGCATGCGCCTGCAGTTTTTCACTCATTTCACGGGCATCACCGAACGCATAAACCAGATCGCCGCAGTCCACCACGTTCAGACGCTCGCGCATATCGAAGTCCCACGGGAAGCGATTGTGTTCCCACGCCAGGTTAGTGGAAACCTGACGGATCGCAGCCGGACCATGACGACCGCCCGCGCGGCCAGACGTTGCCATATCAAACGGTACGCCGGTGATCACCCAATCGGCGTCGCTGTCATACGGCATGAAGTTCATCGGCAGACGCAAAAAACCAAAGGCGTTAGAAACCAGGGAGTTGTCGTATTGATGACCTAAGGTGCTCATGGCAAAAACCTCATATTCGTCGGTATAAAAAAACCCTTCCGCGTCGTTAGGCCCGACGAGGAAGGGTTAGATTTTTTAAAACAGATTTTGTGTAATTATCGCCTTAAAACTTCCCCGCTTCAAGCAGCGCTTTTATTGACGACATGGCGGCGGGGCATAACCATTACTGTCCGCCGGGAATGCCTGCGCAGAGCAAGGCGGGAGCGTTTTAACGACCAGGCCCTGCAAAGCAAATGCGGCGAAACCAATCACTCCGATGTTGCGCTTGTCACCCTGCGCAGAGTTAGCGGCGTAGGAGTTTGAAGCATCAGAAAACCGAAATTCGGCTTCAGTATACTTATCTTTTCGGAACCCTTTGATTGCCAGCGAATCTCCCGCATTAACAATATAACCGCTGTTATTCAGCGAACCAGGTTTGCCGTTAAGTACATCAAGCCCATCTACAGTCGCGACGATTTCATAGTTCGTATCTCGACTGTGATTGCGCACATACAATTGATAATTTGTCCCCACCCTGGCAGGAAGACTATATTGCCATTGCCCAACAGAAGAGTTGTAAAGACGGGTAATAGGGATAGAATTAAAATTAGCATCGCGAACAGCATATTCCAAATCACTAATGCGTATGCTGTATACTCTATCGTAACCCGTCGAATACTTTGCAGAATAATTTATTAATATGACTTCGGCAGGGTCGCGCTCCGCACGTTCTACAGATACGCCCGTTACCGTTGAGTGCACGTCGCCGCCCCAGGCCGTTCCCACGCCTGGCGAAGGTGCACTGCTATAATATGCAGGCACGGAACAGCCACCAGCAAGTAAAAAAATTACGGCAAAAAACACGTTCCACTTAAATCCCTTCATCTCGATTCCTTTTCTGTTTCCGAGTTATTACATCGGCAACAGTAGAGTTCTAAAAAGATAAAAGAAAGAGTTGCCACCATATTTCAGATTTCATTAATAAAAAAAGAGCCGGTTTATATAAATAAGCCGGCTCTCAAGCAGATATATCTTAATTACTCGTCTTCGAGATAGGTGTATCCGTACAGACCTGCCTCAAACTCTTCGAGGAACTGCTGCTGCAACTCGGTATCCAGATCGGTGTTTTTCACCTGGTCACGGAACTGCGTTAGCAAGGTGTTCGGATCCAACTGCACGTATTGCAGCATATCCGCCACGGTATCCCCTTCGTCAGACAGCTCAACCTCCACGCTGCCGTCAGGGAAGACGAACACGTCAACCGCTTCGGTATCACCGAACAGGTTGTGCATGTTGCCAAGGATCTCCTGGTACGCACCCACCATAAAGAAGCCCAGCATCGGCGGGTTCTCCGGGTCGTATTCCGGCATCGGCATGGTGGTCGCAATGCCGTCACCATCAACATAGTGGTCGATAGCGCCATCAGAGTCACAGGTGATATCCAGCAGCACCGCACGGCGCTCAGGAGCCTTGTTCAGCCCTTCCAGCGGCATCACCGGGAACAGCTGATCGATCCCCCACGCATCCGGCATCGACTGGAACAGCGAGAAGTTGACGTAAATCTTATCCGCCATACGTTCCTGCAACTCGTCGATAATCGGACGGTGCGCGCGGTTGCTCGGGTCGAGTTGTTTTTGCACATCGTGACACATGTTCAGATAGAGCTGTTCTGCCCACGCGCGTTCCTGCAGGCTAAAGGTTCCTGAAGAGTACCCAACGTGAATATCGTGCAGATCCATCTGGCTGTCGTGCAGCCATTCACGCAGCGAACGACGGGTTCCCGGCTCATGCATCTCTTGCCAGGTTTCCCACATGCTTTGCAGGGCACGCGGCGCATCGTCAGCCGGAGGCGTTGCTTCGGTATGCTCGCTACGCTCAACGCCGATAATATTAGACACCAGCACGGTATGATGCGCGGTAACAGCGCGACCGGATTCGGTAATTACCGTCGGGTGCGGCAGACCGTGCTCTTCACAGGCGTCGCCAATGGCCCAGATGATGTTGTTCGCGTATTCGTTCAGGCCGTAGTTTACGGAGCAGTCAGACTGCGAACGGGTACCTTCGTAGTCCACGCCCAGGCCACCGCCCACGTCGAAGCACTGGATATTTACGCCAAGCTTGTGCAGCTCAACGTAGAAACGCGCCGACTCACGTACGCCGGTGGCAATATCACGAATGTTCGCCATCTGTGAGCCGAGGTGGAAGTGCAGCAACTGAATACTGTCCAGACGACCGCGCTCGCGCAGCATTTCTACCAGTTGCAGCACCTGGTTTGCCGCCAGGCCGAATTTCGATTTCTCTCCGCCGGAGGACTGCCATTTGCCGGACCCTTGCGACGCCAGACGCGCACGCACGCCCAGACGCGGAACAACATTCAGTCGTTCAGCTTCATCCAGCACGATAGCGATTTCAGACATCTTCTCGATGACCAGATAGATCTTATGGCCCATCTTTTCGCCAATTAGCGCCAGGCGGATGTATTCGCGGTCTTTATAGCCGTTACACACGATCACGCTGCGGGTCATTCCGGCATGAGCCAGAACGGCCATCAGTTCAGCTTTAGAACCGGCTTCCAGCCCCAGCGGTTCGCCGGAGTGGATCAGCGATTCAATCACGCGACGGTGCTGGTTAACCTTGATCGGGTAAACGAGGAAATAGTCACCGTTGTAGCCGTAAGACTCACGGGCGCGCTTAAACGCGGCGTTAATCGAACGCAGACGGTGTTGCAGGATCTGCGGGAAGCAGAACAATGCAGGCAAACGCTGGCCCTGCGCTTCACGGGCTTTCACCAACTCAGCAAGGTCAACGCGCGCTTCTGGTACGTCGGGATCCGGGCACACGCTGATGTGGCCCAGTTCATTGACGTCATAGTAGTTATTACCCCACCAGGCAATATTGTAAGTACGCAGCATCTTGCTGGCTTCCTGGGAACTCATTGCAACCTCCTGCATGGAGCGTAGTACACCGTGTTCGCCTGCTGACGAAGGCGAACCCAAAGAAATGTCGTCAGACATAGCGAACCTCAAATTTTATTAACAAGTGTAAAACAGTTGACTACTATCGCAATCCGAAGACGCGATAACAACCCAAATACAGGCAGAATTTCCAGCAGATAGTGCTGACGCTCCGACTGTGCGACCGGTTTCTTTTTCATATCAATGTAAACACGTAACCGAACTTAATGCTGACGGTTCGGCGAAACCACGAGAAAACTCTTGTTTACCAAGAGCGCCCTTGTTCAGTTCTTAGTGACCGTTGCCGGCCCTGGAGTCCTGAGAAGCGCCGAGATGGGTATAACATCGGCAGGTATGCAAGATGCAGATTGCGGGGGACATATGTACACCAGAACGGTGCGACAGATTCAGCAGAATACAACGGTTCATTATCTCGTATCACCTCCACGGTTGCTCCTGACGGAACGAACCCACAAGCCAAAGCTAAAGTTTTAACCCGGCTGGAAGTGGCAACACGATGAAAACGTCGTGTGCTTTTTTGTCTATCCTCAATAAATCGAGTTGCGGGAAGGCGGCAACGCAGTGAATCCCCGGGCGCTTACAGGAGTAAGTGACTGGGCGAGTATTGCCAACGCACATGCAACTTGAAGTATGACGGATATGAGCCGCGCGCCGCGTTTTATACCGACAACAGTACGAAAAAGCAAAAGATAAATACGCGCATTGCCAGCACCGTCAGGAAAAATTTCCAGTTACATTTTCAGTACAATGCGAGCTCAATCAAAAAAAGCTGGAAATCAGGCGCAGAACCGCCTTAAAATAGCCGTCCAGATGTTAATCCATCTATACCGATTAACACTCAGACTGCCAGTGTCCGTCATCTGCAGACTCATGGTAGAATCTTCTACACATGGCTATTCCACTCGACAGTTTGAGCTAACTACATTCTCCTTAGGTGAAATTAAATATGGCAAAACACCTTTTTACGTCCGAGTCCGTATCAGAAGGGCATCCTGACAAAATCGCTGACCAAATCTCTGATGCCGTGCTGGATGCAATCCTGGAGCAGGATCCGAAAGCACGCGTTGCCTGCGAAACCTACGTCAAAACCGGTATGGTTTTAGTTGGCGGTGAGATCACCACCAGCGCATGGGTTGATATCGAAGAGATCACCCGTAACACGGTTCGCGAAATTGGCTATGTGCATTCCGACATGGGCTTTGATGCCAACTCTTGTGCGGTACTGAGCGCGATTGGTAAACAGTCTCCGGACATCAACCAGGGTGTTGACCGTGCGGATCCGCTGGAACAGGGCGCAGGCGACCAGGGTCTGATGTTTGGTTATGCAACCAACGAAACCGACGTGCTGATGCCAGCCCCGATTACCTATGCTCACCGTCTGGTGCAGCGTCAGGCTGAAGTGCGTAAAAACGGCACCTTATCCTGGCTGCGCCCGGATGCAAAAAGCCAGGTAACCTTCCAGTATGACGACGGTAAAATCGTCGGTATCGATGCGGTTGTTCTGTCGACTCAGCACTCTGAAGATATCGATCAGAAATCGCTGCAAGAAGCCGTTATGGAAGAGATCATCAAGCCGGTACTGCCGACTGAATGGCTGACAGCTTCAACCAAGTTCTTCATCAACCCAACTGGTCGTTTCGTTATCGGCGGTCCAATGGGTGACTGCGGTCTGACGGGTCGTAAAATCATCGTTGATACCTACGGCGGCATGGCCCGTCACGGCGGCGGCGCATTCTCTGGTAAGGATCCGTCTAAAGTTGACCGTTCCGCAGCTTATGCAGCCCGCTACGTAGCGAAAAACATCGTTGCCGCTGGCCTGGCTGACCGTTGTGAGATTCAGGTTTCCTACGCAATCGGCGTGGCTGAACCGACCTCTATCATGGTGGAAACGTTCGGTACTGAAAAAGTGCCTTCAGAACAGCTGACCCTGCTGGTGCGTGAGTTCTTCGACCTGCGCCCGTATGGCCTGATTCAGATGCTGGATCTGCTGCACCCAATTTACAAAGAAACCGCCGCTTACGGTCACTTTGGTCGCGAACATTTCCCATGGGAAAAAACCGACAAAGCCGCCCTGCTGCGTGAAGCTGCCGGTCTGAAGTAATTCCCCGACGGCTCAATGCTTATGAAGACCAGCCTCATGCTGGTCTTTTTTATGTCATTTGCTCTCCCATCCCCCATCGCTATAACCACGCTAATTTCATTTGCTTCAATAACAAATGAAAGCGATTACATAGCACAGTATTTCTATCTACCTTGAATTCACATCTCTTCGTTACCAGCATTGCATCACTGTTACATCATATTTCAGCAATGTCTTAAAATCAGCCAATCAACTTTATTCTATAATAATAAATAATGTTAACTTTCAACTCATTAAACAATAATCCACATGAATGCCAGTGTAACCGATTACACTAATGTGATGTGATTCGCATTTTTTTACCCCGTACTCACCTACCCTTAACATCAACAAAACTAGCTACCCAACGGAGGGCATCATGCCTGACAATAAAAAAACGGGGCATTCCAACAAAGCCATGACATTTTTTGTCTGCTTCCTGGCAGCCCTGGCTGGATTACTTTTTGGCCTGGATATCGGTGTTATTGCCGGTGCTTTACCATTCATCACCGACGAGTTCCAAATTACCCCACACACTCAGGAATGGGTGGTGAGTTCCATGATGTTTGGTGCGGCAGTGGGCGCCGTCGGCAGCGGTTGGCTCTCCTTTAAGCTGGGGCGTAAAAAAAGCCTGATGATCGGCGCAATCCTGTTTGTTGCCGGTTCGCTGTTCTCCGCCGCAGCGCCAAACGTTGAAGTGCTGCTGGTTTCCCGCGTGCTGCTCGGCCTGGCAGTCGGCGTTGCGTCTTATACCGCACCGTTGTACTTGTCCGAAATCGCCCCGGAAAAAATTCGCGGCAGCATGATTTCTATGTATCAGTTAATGATCACCATCGGTATTTTAGGTGCGTATCTTTCCGATACGGCATTTAGCTACAGCGGCGCATGGCGCTGGATGCTGGGCGTGATCATCATCCCTGCCCTGTTACTGCTGGTTGGCGTCATCTTCCTGCCGGACAGCCCGCGTTGGTTTGCGGCTAAACGTCGTTTTGTCGATGCCGAACGCGTTCTGTTGCGTCTGCGTGACACCAGCGCTGAAGCCAAACGCGAGCTGGATGAAATTCGTGAAAGCCTGCAAGTGAAGCAGAGCGGCTGGGCGCTGTTTAAAGAAAACAGCAACTTCCGCCGCGCAGTTTTCCTTGGCGTTCTATTACAGGTGATGCAGCAGTTCACCGGGATGAACGTCATTATGTATTACGCGCCAAAAATCTTTGAGCTGGCGGGTTACACCAACACCACCGAACAGATGTGGGGGACCGTTATTGTCGGTCTGACCAACGTGCTGGCAACCTTTATCGCCATTGGCCTGGTTGACCGCTGGGGCCGAAAACCTACGCTGATCCTCGGCTTTATCGTCATGGCCGTCGGTATGGGCGTGCTGGGTACAATGATGCACGTGGGTATTCACTCGCCAGCCGCACAATACTTCGCTGTCCTGATGCTGCTAATGTTTATCGTTGGCTTTGCGATGAGCGCCGGTCCGCTGATTTGGGTACTGTGCTCTGAAATCCAGCCGCTGAAAGGTCGCGATTTCGGCATCACCTGCTCTACCGCAACTAACTGGATTGCCAACATGATTGTCGGCGCAACCTTCCTGACGATGCTGAACTCGCTGGGCAGCGCCAACACCTTCTGGGTCTACGGTGGCCTGAACGTACTGTTCATCTTCCTGACCCTGTGGCTGATCCCTGAAACTAAAAACGTCTCTCTGGAACACATTGAACGTAACCTGATGAAAGGTCGTAAACTGCGCGAAATTGGCGCACACGACTAATCTCGTTAGGCTTCCTCCCCCGTGGGAGGGAGCCTTCCTCTTGCAGTCCCTTCCCTGTCGCACTATCCTCTGGCGTTATGAAAACCTCCCGTCTCCCGATCGCCATCCAGCAAGCCGTTATGCGCAGCCTGCGGGAAAAACTCGCTCAGGCCAATCTCAAGCTCGAACGCCAATACCCGGAACCAAAGCTGGTTTACCAACAGCGCGGAACCGCCGCGGGTACCGCGTGGCTACAAACCTACGAAATTCGTCTTAATCCAGTTTTGCTGATGGAGAATGTTGACGCGTTCGTTAACGAAGTGGTGCCCCATGAACTGGCGCATCTACTGGTGTGGAAACACTTTGGCCGCGTACCGCCGCACGGGAAAGAGTGGAAATGGATGATGGAGAGCGTGCTGGGCGTACCGGCCCGGCGCACGCATCAGTTTGAGCTGCAATCCGTGCAGCGTAAGACCTTTACATACCGCTGTAAGTGTCAGGAGCACCAACTGACCGTCCGCCGCCATAACCGCGTTGTACGCGGCGAAGCCACCTACCGCTGCGTTCACTGCGGTGAACCGCTGGTTGCAGAATAATCTTCAGAATTATCAGGAACTTTTCTGATCTAACTGATTGCATACAGGAATGACTTTCGCTACGTTGCGGGCTCGTTTTGACACGGAGTTCGTGATGTACCGTAATCTTTCTTTTGCTGCGGCCCTGTTAGCCGCTGCGTTTTCAGGCTCGGTTTTAGCCGAAGGCATCAACAGTTTTTCTCAGGCAAAAGCAGCAGGCGTTAAAGTTAACGCCGATGCGCCAGGCGATTTCTATTGCGGATGTAAAATTAACTGGCAAGGAAAAAAAGGGGTCGTTGACCTCGAATCCTGCGGCTATAAAGTGCGAAAAAATGAAAACCGCGCCAGTCGAATTGAATGGGAACACGTTGTCCCCGCCTGGCAATTTGGTCATCAGCGCCAGTGCTGGCAGGACGGAGGGCGTAAAAACTGCGCTAAAGATCCGGTCTATCGCAAAATGGAAAGCGATATGCATAACCTGCAGCCCGCGGTGGGTGAGGTCAATGGCGATCGCGCAAACTTTATGTACAGCCAGTGGAACGGTGGTGAAGGCCAATATGGACAATGCACCATGAAGGTTGACTTCAAAGAGAAAGTTGCCGAGCCGCCAGCCCGCGCCCGTGGCGCCATCGCGCGTACCTATTTTTACATGCGCGACCAATACAACCTGACGCTCTCCCGCCAGCAAACTCAGCTTTTTAATGCCTGGAATAAGCAGTATCCGGTCACCGATTGGGAGTGTGAGCGCGACGAACGCATTGCGAAGGTACAGGGGAACCATAACCCCTATGTGCAACGCGCTTGCCAGGCGCAAAAGAGCTAACCTACACTAGCAGCAATATTTTTTAACCATGCCCTGGCCTTTTGCAGCCCAGGGCCATGACGCGGATGTTTAACTATGCGCATTCCTCGCATTTATCACCCTGAGCCACTCACTTCCGGCAGCCAAATTTCACTGTGTGAAGATGCAGCCAACCATATCGGCCGCGTACTGCGTATGGGGCCAGGCCAGGCGCTACAGCTGTTTGATGGCAGCAATCAGGTATTCGACGCCGAAATCACCCACGCCAGTAAGAAAAGCGTGGACGTGAAGGTGCTTAACGCTGAACTCGACGATCGAGAATCGCCGCTGCACATCCACCTGGGCCAGGTGATGTCGCGGGGTGAAAAAATGGAATTTACTATCCAAAAATCGATTGAACTGGGTGTAAGCCTCATTACGCCACTTTTTTCTGAGCGCTGCGGCGTTAAACTGGACAGCGAACGCCTGAACAAGAAGCTCCAGCAGTGGCAGAAAATCGCCATTGCCGCCTGCGAACAGTGCGGTCGTAATCGGGTGCCTGAAATTCGCCCGGCGATGGATCTGGAAGCGTGGTGCGCCGAACAAGATGAAGGTCTGAAACTGAACCTGCATCCCCGCGCCAGCGCCAGCATCAATACGCTGCCGCTCCCGGTGGAACGCATCCGCTTGCTGATTGGCCCCGAAGGTGGGCTGTCGGCAGATGAAATTGCCATGACCGCACGATATCAATTTACTGATATTCTGTTAGGACCTCGCGTTCTGCGTACTGAGACAACTGCGCTCACCGCCATCACCGCGCTACAGGTGCGTTTTGGCGATCTGGGCTAACGGAGAAGAACAATGATCAAGCTCGGCATCGTGATGGATCCCATCGCAAGCATCAACATCAAGAAAGATTCCAGCTTCGCTATGCTGCTGGAAGCGCAACGTCGCGGTTACGAAATTCATTATATGGAAATGGCCGATCTCTATCTTATCAACGGTGAAGCCCGCGCCCGTACGCGTACCCTGAGCGTAGAGCAGAACTACGACAAATGGTATGAGTTCAATAGCGAGCAGGATCTCCCGCTGGCAGATCTGGACGTCATTCTGATGCGTAAGGATCCGCCGTTTGATACCGAGTTCATCTACGCAACCTATATTCTGGAACGTGCAGAGGAGAAAGGGACGCTAATCGTCAACAAACCGCAGAGCCTGCGCGATTGTAACGAGAAGCTGTTCACCGCATGGTTTGCCGACCTGACGCCGGAAACGCTGGTCACGCGTAACAAAGCGCAGCTGAAAGCCTTCTGGCAAAAACACAGCGACATCATTCTCAAACCGCTGGACGGCATGGGCGGCGCATCTATTTTCCGCGTGAAGGAAGGCGATCCGAACCTTGGCGTTATTGCCGAAACACTGACCGAGCACGGTACCCGTTATTGCATGGCGCAGAACTATCTGCCGGCAATTAAAGACGGCGATAAACGCGTGCTGGTGGTCGATGGCGAACCCGTTCCGTACTGCCTGGCGCGTATTCCACAAGGCGGCGAAACCCGTGGCAACCTGGCAGCCGGCGGTCGTGGCGAGCCGCGTCCATTAACCGACAGCGACTGGGAAATTGCACGTCGCATTGGGCCAACGCTGAAAGCAAAAGGTTTGATTTTTGTCGGTCTGGATATCATTGGCGACCGTCTGACGGAAATTAACGTCACCAGCCCAACCTGTATTCGTGAAATTGAAGCGGAGTTCCCGGTTTCGATTACCGGTATGCTGATGGACGCCATCGAGGCACGTTTGCAGAAATAAATAAGTTGCCGGATGGCGATGCCTTCGCGTCTTATCCGGCCTACATTTGCACCCCGTAGGCCGGATAAGGCAAAGCTGCCATCCGGCAAAGCTATCTTCAGAGGGTGACATCTTCGCGCTTTGCCCACATACTGGGCTCTGTTGCTTTTTTGAACCAGGAAACAGAACCTCTGACAATGAATTTACAGCATCACTTTCTAATTGCCATGCCTGCTCTCCAGGATCCGATTTTCCGCCGTTCCGTGGTGTATATCTGTGAACACAATGAGAACGGAGCAATGGGGATTATCGTCAATAAGCCTCTGGAAAACTTACAAATTGAAGGGATTCTGGAAAAGCTAAAGATTACTCCAGAAGCACGCGATCCTGCCATTCGTCTGGACAAACCGGTGATGCTCGGCGGCCCGCTGGCGGAAGACCGTGGATTTATTCTACACACCCCGCCGTCACGCTTTGCCTCCAGTATTCGCATTTCAGATAACACTATCATCACCACCTCCCGCGATGTACTTGAAACCCTGGGTACGCAGGAGCAGCCATCCGAAGTGCTGGTTGCGCTGGGCTATTCATCATGGGAAAAAGGTCAACTGGAACAAGAGCTATTGGATAACGCCTGGCTCACTGCTCCCGCAGACCTGAACATCTTATTTAAAACGCCGATTGCCGACCGCTGGCGCGATGCGGCGAAGCTTATCGGGATTGATATTCAGACCATGCCTGGCGTGGCGGGACACGCCTGATGAGCGGAACATTACTCTCTTTTGATTTTGGTACGAAAAGTATCGGCGTCGCGGTTGGTCAACGCATTACCGGTACGGCGAGACCCTTGCCCGCCATCAAAGCACAGGACGGCACGCCAGACTGGAGTTTGATTGAACGTCTGCTAAAAGAGTGGCAGCCGGACGAAATCATTGTCGGCCTGCCGCTCAACATGGATGGCACTGAACAACCCCTTACTGCGCGCGCACGCAAATTCGCTAACCGCATTCACGGTCGCTTTGGCGTAACCGTAACGCTGCACGATGAACGTTTGAGCACCGTCGAAGCCCGCTCAGGCCTGTTTGAGCAAGGCGGATACCGGGCGTTGAATAAAGGCAAAGTAGATTCCGCTTCTGCCGTTATTATCCTTGAAAGCTATTTCGAGCAGGGCTACTAAAGTCGTCCCTGCGCCTGGCGCTGCTGCTGACTTTGTGCAAACGTCTGCATACCTGTCTGCTGCCCGGTTTGAATCACACCGGGTAGCTGATGCGTTTTCCCTTCGCGGATCAAATTGCCCACGGCGGGCGTGTTGACGAGCAGTTCGAATAACGCCACGCGTCCTCCCTGCTTATCTTCCTCCAACTTTTGCGAAAGTACCGCCCGCAGGCTGTCTGCCAGCTGGTTACGCACCGGATCTTTCTCCTGAGCGGGAAAGGTGTCCACCAGCCGCGCGATGGCCTGCGCCGCCCCTCGCGTATGTAAGGTTGCCAACACCAGATGCCCGGTCTCCGCTGCCGTTAAGGCCAAACGAATAGTTTCCACGTCGCGCAGCTCGCCCAGCAAAATGACGTCGGGATCTTCGCGTAACGCGCCGCGCAAACCGGCAGCAAAAGAAGCGCAGTGTACGCCCACCTCCCGCTGTTGAATAAGACAACGCTGGCTGGTGTAGCGATATTCAATCGGATCTTCCAGCGTCAGAATATGCCCCGCAATATGTTGATTAAGGTACTCCACCATCGCCGCCAGGGTGGTTGATTTACCGCTGCCAGTGGCTCCAGTGACCAGAACTAATCCATTTTCACCGTGCAGCAGTTCAGGTATGGCCTCCGGAGTCTGAAGATCGTCTAAACGAGGACATTCAAGCGGTAGCAATCTTAGCGCCAGCGAGGTGCCCTGCTGATGAGCAAATGCGCTGGCGCGTAGACGCCGGGAGTCCGCCAGCGTAAGGGCAAAATCAATCTGCCCCTGTTCCCGCCACTGTACCTGTTGTTGCTCACTGAGCCAGCACATCAGCAGATTCTCCACGTCAGGGGGAGTAAATGGTGCTATTTCGACTTTTCCACGTATGCGCCAGCGCGCAGGCCATGCATTGCACAGGTGTAGATCCGACACGTTATGCTTTACACTAAGGGCCACTATTTCTTCCATATTCATATGAACATCCTCGGAAAATGAACGATATCGCGCATAACCTGGCACATGTCCGGGACAAAATCTCAGCCGCCGCGACGCGTTGCGGGCGGTCTTCAGAAGAAGTTATGTTGCTTGCAGTCAGCAAAACCAAACCTGCGAGCGCCATCGAAGAAGCCATGACCGCAGGGCAGCGTGCCTTCGGTGAAAACTATGTCCAGGAAGGGGTGGATAAGATCCGCTACTTTCAAGAAAACGGCGTTAACGATCTGCAGTGGCACTTTATCGGTCCGCTGCAATCGAACAAAAGTCGTCTGGTCGCTGAACATTTTGACTGGTGCCATACGATTGATCGTCTGCGTATCGCTGCCCGTCTGAGCGAACAGCGCCCGGCGGAACTGCCGCCGCTCAATGTGTTGATTCAGATTAATATCAGCGATGAGAACAGTAAGTCAGGTATTCCGCTTGCAGAGCTTGATGCACTGGCCGCTGAAGTCGCCGCGCTGCCACGCATTACCCTGCGTGGCCTGATGGCGATTCCGGCGCCAGAGTCAGATTATGTAAGGCAGTTTGAAGTTGCACAGCAAATGGCGGTAGCATTTGCCGGGTTGAAAACACGTTACCCAAGTATCGACACGCTCTCACTGGGGATGTCTGATGATATGGATGCCGCCATTGCGGCGGGTAGCACGATGGTGCGCATCGGCACTGCCATTTTTGGTGCTCGTGATTACACTAAAAAATAAGGAAAACTAAGGAACACCATGAATACGTTGACCTTCCTGCTCTCAACGGTAATTGAGCTGTATACCATGGCGCTGCTGCTGCGCGTGTGGATGCAATGGTCTCGCTGCGATTTCTACAACCCGTTCTCGCAGTTTATTGTGAAAATCACTCAGCCCATTATTGGGCCGTTACGCCGTATCATTCCCCCGATGGGGCCAATTGACAGCGCATCGGCATTAGTTGCGCTCGTTCTGAGCTTTATCAAGGCCATCGTGCTGTTTAAGGTGGTTACGTTCCAGCCGATCATCTGGATCGCCGCCGTGCTGATTGTCCTGAAGACTATCGGACTGCTGATTTTCTGGGTTCTGCTGGTGATGGCGATTATGAGCTGGGTCAGCCAGGGCCGCAGCCCTGTGGAGTACGTGCTGATTCAACTGGCGGATCCGCTGCTGCGTCCTATTCGTCGCTTACTTCCAGGCATGGGCGGGATCGATTTCTCGCCAATGATCCTGGTTCTGCTGCTGTATGTCATTAACATGGGCATCGCAGAAGTGTTACAGGCGACAGGTAACATGCTGCTGCCGGGGCTGTGGATGGCGCTATGAGTGCCGTTACCCCCTGCGATGACGGTCTGGTTTTACGGCTCTACATTCAGCCTAAAGCCAGCCGTGACAGTATTGTAGGTTTACATGGCGACGAACTAAAAGTCGCCATTACCGCCCCACCGGTTGATGGGCAAGCCAATAGCCATCTGGTGAAGTTTCTCGGCAAACAGTTCCGCGTGGCAAAAAGCCAGGTCGTCATTGAGAAGGGCGAGCTTGGTCGTCACAAACAGGTTAAAATCATTCATCCGCAACAGATCCCGCCCGAAATTGCGGCGCTAACTGATTAGGTATCCCATGCAAAAAGTTGTCCTCGCGACCGGCAACGCCGGTAAAGTGCGTGAACTCGCCTCCCTTCTAAGTGATTTCGGTCTTGATGTTGTTGCTCAAACGGATCTGGGTGTTGATTCTGCAGAAGAGACCGGGCTGACGTTTATTGAGAACGCCATTCTGAAGGCACGTCATGCCGCGCAAATTACCGGTTTACCCGCCATTGCTGATGACTCTGGTCTGGCGGTAAATGCCCTTGGCGGCGCGCCGGGCATCTATTCAGCCCGCTATTCCGGCGAAGATGCAACCGATCAGCAGAACCTGGAAAAACTGCTCCACACCCTGCAGGATGTTCCTGATGACAAGCGCCAGGCACAATTCCACTGCGTGCTGGTGTATATGCGCCATGCAGACGATCCAACACCTGTGGTTTGCCACGGACGCTGGCCGGGCGTTATTGCCCGTGAACCTGCCGGAAACGGTGGTTTTGGCTACGACCCAATCTTCTTTGTGCCCTCCGAAGGGAAAACCGCCGCCGAACTGACCCGCGAAGAAAAGAGTGCGATTTCTCACCGCGGACAAGCACTGAAGCTGCTGTTGGATGCCCTGCGTAATGGTTAAGCTTCCGCCGTTAAGTCTTTACATACACATCCCGTGGTGCGTGCAGAAATGCCCGTACTGCGACTTCAACTCGCATGCGCTTAAAGGCGAAGTCCCTCATGACGACTATGTGCAGCATCTGCTGAGCGATCTGGATTCTGAGGTGGCCCACGCCCAGGGCCGCGAGGTAAAGACGATTTTTATCGGTGGTGGTACGCCGAGCCTGCTTTCTGGCCCGGCAATGCAAACGCTGCTCGACGGCGTGCGCGCACGGCTGAATCTCGCCGCAGATGCAGAAGTCACGATGGAGGCGAATCCCGGTACGGTGGAAGCTGATCGCTTTGTGGATTATCAACGTGCTGGCGTAAACCGTATCTCCATTGGTGTACAGAGCTTTAGCTCCGCCAAACTCGAACGTCTGGGACGTATTCACGGGCCGGAAGAAGCCAAACGTGCAGCGCACCTGGCGAGCGGTCTGGGACTACGCAGCTTTAACCTCGACCTGATGCACGGTTTACCGGATCAGACGCTGGAAGAGGCGCTGGGCGATTTACAGCAGGCCATCGCGCTCAACCCGCCGCATCTTTCCTGGTATCAGTTGACCATCGAGCCGAATACGCTTTTCGGGTCCCGACCACCGGTATTACCGGACGACGACGCGCTGTGGGATATTTTTGAGCAAGGCCACCAGTTGCTGACCGCCGCGGGGTATCAGCAGTACGAAACCTCAGCCTACGCCAGACCGGGTTATCAGTGTCAGCACAACCTAAATTACTGGCGTTTTGGCGACTACTTAGGCATTGGTTGCGGCGCGCACGGCAAAGTCACTTTCACAGACGGTCGCATCCTGCGCACTACCAAAACGCGACATCCGCGCGGATACATGCAAGGACGTTATCTGGAAAGCCAGCGAGATGTCGCCGAGGCCGATAAGCCGTTTGAGTTCTTTATGAACCGTTTCCGGCTGCTGGAAGCCGCGCCTCGCGCGGAGTTCACGCAATATACCGGGCTTACCGAAGACGTTATTCGTCGACAGATCGATGAGGCCATTGCCCAGGGCTATCTGAGTGAATGCGATGAATACTGGCAGATTACCCAACACGGTAAGCTATTTTTGAATTCTCTGCTGGAGCTGTTTCTGGCGGAGTGATCTCTGTGCGCCTGTCGGTGCATTTTCTTCTACAAATTCCTTTAAATATTGTACTCGGAAAAACCGAGTACAATGCACGTCATTTATTGACAATAACCATATTAATTATTTTATTCATTTTAAATAGCCTCTTCACCAACGGTGATGCTGCCAACTTACTGATTTAGTGTATGATGGTGTTTTTGAGGTGCTCCAGTGGCTTCTGTTTCTATCAGCTGTCCCTCCTGTTCAGCTACTGACGGGGTGGTGCGTAACGGCAAAAGCACCGCCGGACATCAGCGCTATCTCTGCTCTCACTGCCGTAAAACATGGCAACTGCAGTTCACTTACACCGCTTCTCAACCCGGTACGCACCAGAAAATCATTGATATGGCCATGAATGGCGTTGGATGCCGGGCAACCGCCCGCATTATGGGCGTTGGCCTCAACACGATTTTCCGCCATTTAAAAAACTCAGGCCGCAGTCGGTAACCTCGCGCATACAGCCGGGCAGTGACGTCATCGTCTGCGCGGAAATGGACGAACAGTGGGGATACGTCGGGGCTAAATCGCGCCAGCGCTGGCTGTTTTACGCGTATGACAGGCTCCGGAAGACGGTTGTGGCGCACGTATTCGGTGAACGCACTCTGGCCACACTGGAGCGTCTTCTGAGCCTGCTGTCGGCCTTTGAGGTCGTGGTATGGATGACGGATGGCTGGCCGCTGTATGAATCCCGCCTGAAGGGAAAGCTGCACGTTATCAGCAAGCGTTACACTCAGCGCATTGAGCGACATAACCTGAATCTGAGACAACATCTGGCAAGGCTGGGACGGAAGTCACTGTCGTTCTCAAAATCGGTGGAGCTGCATGACAAGGTCATCGGGCATTATCTGAACATAAAACACTATCATTAAGTTGGAGTCATTACCTTCACCAACATAAATATATTGAACACAGCGCACAAAATAAGATCAAACTGCTGCCATGCAAAAGGTATGTGATCTATATAGTGGATAGATGTCTGACAACTATATTAATTTATCATACAGAAAAAGGTGAACCATCATCAGATGTCAACCAATTACTGTACCTTAAAGCACGGAGCTTACTTATGAAAATCAAAACCTTTTCCCGCTCGCTAGTCTGTGCGTCCTTGTTGGCGCTACTTAGCACTGGCGCAAATGCTGCTGAAAAAGTGACTCTCAAACTGGCACACAACCTTGAACGTAGCCATGTGGTTCACCAGGCTTTCGAAGAAATGGCCAAAGAGGTAAAACAACTCTCCGACGGTAAAATGATTGTACGTATATATCCCAGTAGCCAAATGGGTAATGCCCGAGAAACGATGGAGTTGTTACAAAATGGCGCGTTGGATATGACAAAAGGTTCTGCCAGTGATTTAGAGTCATTTGATAATATTTATGCCATTTATAATTTACCTTTCTTATTTAAAGATCAAAACCATTTCAATAACGTTGTATTTGGTGAGGTAGGTAAAGACATTATGGAATCCACAAAAGAAAAGGGATTCTTTGCGTTATCTGCTTACGTTGCCGGCACGCGTAGTTTTTATGCCAAAAAACCTATTACCAAACCAGAGGATCTGAAAGGTCTGAAAGTCCGCGTTCAACCCAGCCCCACAACCATTAAAATGGTTGAACTGATGGGCGGATCGCCGACCCCTATTTCCTTCGGTGAGGTTTATACCGCTATGCAACAAGGTGTAGTGGATGGCGCAGAGAATAACGTTCCATCGTGGGTGCAAACACGTCATATCGAAATAGCTAAAGTCTTCTCCGAAGATGAGCACGCCTCTATTCCAGATTTTCTCGTTATCTCAACCAAAACATGGAATAAGCTGACCCCGGAGCAACAACTGATCCTTCGTCAAGCGGCTAAAAATTCCGAGGCTTATCAACAAAAGTTGTGGGATAAAATCGATGCTGATACCCGCGCTCAAGCAAAAGCTATGGGTGGCGAGATTATCAAAGTTGATAAAGCCCCTTTCCGCGCCGCTGTTCAACCGCTGTTTGATGACTTCAAAAAAGACCCAAAACATGCAGCCCTGCTGGCGAAGTTTGAAGACGCAGTACAATAACCCTTTGGGCCATTGATTGGCCCTGTTTCACCAGGAAACTCACCATGATATTTAACCGCCTTAAGCTTGCGGTAGACCGCGTCATTGCCGCATTTTCGGTCATCGTAATGATTGCGCTGGTAGTGTGCGTAGTCTGGCAAGTTTTTAGCCGCTACGTGCTCAATCAGCCCAGCACCTTAACTGACGAACTGGCACGCTTCTTAATGATCTGGGTCGGATTATTAGGTGCAGCCTATACCGTAGGCGCCCAGCGCCACCTGTCTATCGATCTACTGTTCATGTCGATTAATAAACGTAAACAGGCGTTATTGAGCTTATTCATTAATCTGCTGATTTTTGGCTTTGCAGGTTCAGTCATCGTTACCGGCGGTATCAAGCTGATTAATAAAACGCTGGCAACGGTGCAAGTTTCTGCGGCTATGCAAATTCCAATGGGTTACGTGTATATCATCCTGCCGCTCAGCGGCGCAGTCATGATGTTCTATGCCCTGTGGTTTATTCACCAAAATATTCAGCAACTGAAACAATCTTCGCAGGGAGTAATTTGATGGAAGGCTATATCGCACTAACCCTGTTTGGCTGCTTCTTTGTCCTGGTGTTCATTGGCGTACCTATTTCGTTCTCCATCGGTATCGCCACTGTAGCCTCAATGCTGCTGATGTTTCCTTGGGATGTTGCCGTTATCACTGTCTCTCAACGTCTGGCAAACGGATTAGATAATTTTGCCCTATTGGCGATCCCGTTTTTCATTTTCGCAGGTACGCTGATGAACAGCGGTGGGATCGCCATCCGGCTAATTAACCTGGCGCAGGTGATGGTTGGGCGAGTTCCCGGCTCACTTGGTCATGTCAACGTGCTGGCAAACATGATGTTTGGTTCGATATCCGGCTCTGCCGTTGCCGCTGCTGCAGCCGTTGGCGGTACGCTTAATCCTATTCAGACAAAGCAAGGATACGACCCAACCTTCTCGACAGCCGTTAACGTTTCCTCCTGTATTACCGGGCTGTTAATTCCACCATCAAATGTGTTAATTGTGTTTTCTCTTACTGCTGGCGGTGTTTCAGTTGCTTCGTTGTTTATGGCGGGTTATTTACCAGGGATCCTGATGGGGCTTTCGATCATGGTGGTATGCGCCATTATCGCCAAACGCCGTGGTTATCCCCTGTCGGAAAGGCCAACCTGCGCACAGGCAGTAAAAGCACTTCTGGATGCGCTACCGAGTCTGTTACTGGTCATCATTGTGATGGGGGGTATTTTAGGTGGGATCTTTACCGCAACAGAAGCCTCAGCGATTGCGGTCGTCTACACCTTCATTCTCTCGGTGCTGATTTACCGGGAAGTAAAATGGCGTGATTTACCAAAGCTGATCCTGGAATCAGTCGTGATGACCTCTATCGTACTGTTACTGATCGGCTTCTCTGTCGGCATGTCCTGGGCGATGACCAATGCCGATATTCCCTACATGATCAGTGACACATTAATGGGTATTTCCGATAATCCACTGATCATCCTACTGTTAATCAATATTGTACTACTGGTTGTTGGGATCTTTATGGATATGACACCGGCAGTCCTGATCTTTACCCCCATTTTCTTGCCAATCGCTCAAGAGTTAGGTATGGATCCGGTACATTTCGGCATCATGATGGTCTCCAACCTGTGCATTGGTCTGCTGACACCGCCGGTAGGAAGTGCATTGTTTGTAGGCTGTTCGATTTCTGGCGTGAAGATCCAGCAATTGATCAAACCCCTGCTGCCGTTTTACGCCGCATTGCTGGTCGCACTCATGATGATCGTATACATTCCACAGATCTCTCTGTTTATTCCACAGATGCTGGGGTTGATGTAAATACGAAGAGTAACTGCTTCTGGAGAATGCCCCAACGCTACGGTAGGGGCATTTTTTATGCCATTAATACTGATTAAACATTTCCTGGATCTGCTTAGGATCCTTGGTTTGGGTCAGAGCCAATTGCAGCAGAACACGCGCTTTTTGCGGGTTCAGAGAGCCTGACGCCACAAATCCGTATTTCGCATCATCAACTTCAGCATCCTGGGTGGTGGCGCCCGTTGGTACACGGGATGAACGCACTACAACGGTACCTTTATGCGCGGCAGTAGCCAGCGTGTCGAAAATGGTTTTATACAGGTTACCGTTACCTACACCCGCACTGACGATCCCGGCGTAACCCGCGTCTACCAATGCTTTGGCTGGCAGATCGGAGGCGTTAGCGTAGTTGTAAACAATCCCAACTTTCGGCAGCTCGGTCAGCTTAGATACGTCGAACGGCGTGGATGTGGTGTGCTTACGCGCAGGCGTACGCTGGTAGTCGATTTTACCGTTATGGATATACCCCAGCGGACCATAGTTAACGGATTTGAAAGTAGCGACATCCGTAGTGTTAGTTTTGGTCACGTCGCGACCATCCATAACGGTGTCGTTCATCACCACCAGCACACCACGGTTGGCAGAGGCTTTGTCCGCGGCGGTTACCACGGCGTTATACAGGTTGAACGGGCCATCAGCGCTCATACCTGTAGACGGACGCATTGCGCCGACCAGCACCACCGGCTTGTTGCACTTGACGGTGAGATCGAGGAAATAGGCGGTTTCTTCCATGGTATCCGTACCATGTGTTACCACGAAGCCGTCAGTTTTATCACACTCGGTATTAATCTTTTTCGCCAGCGTTAGCCAGACTTCGTCATTCATATCCTGGGAGCCGATGTTTACCACCTGCTCGCCTTTCACAACGGCGATATCTTTCAACTGAGGTACGGCATCAACCAAATTTTCTACGCCGACTTTGCCTGCCGTGTAGTTAGATTTTGTTGCGGAGTCACCACCGCCGGCAATCGTCCCGCCGGTAGCTAAAATAGTGATGTTTGGCAGTGCAAGCGCCGCGCCGCTGAAACCCATAACCAGTGCGGCAAGTGCCGTTCTCTTGAAAAACTCCATGTTATTTCTCCAGTTACTTGAATTTGCAGCATTATGTCTATCTTACAGATGAATAATGTGACGCCATCCAATTAACCAGATTTATATCTCCATCAAATTGTTATTCTTAGAGATGGATATCAAAAAAACAGAAAAATACAAAATAAAACGGCACAGAATGTTTCTGTGCCGTTAAAAAGAGGTGAAGATTATTTCAGATTGCTAACCAGCGTCTTACGATCGTTTTCCAGCGTCACGACGCGGGCGCAGACATCTTTGCCAAACTGCTGGAAGTCTTGTTCCTGATTCTTCCATTCGTTCTGAATTGAGGTTTGCAAACCTCCGAGGCTTCCGAGCACGCCCTGCAGCGGATTACCACCGCCTTTGAGCACGGCTTTCGCCCCCATCTCGTTGATGCTGTCCTGCAAAATACCGCCCATCGCCTGATTGACCAGCTGTTGTCCATCCGCGCGGACCTGATCAATCGCCTTATAATGGAAGGTCAGGCCGTCAGTGCGATGCTCAATAATGCGGTTCATCTGCTCTTTCAATTGCGCATCCAGCTTAGTTAAGCGGCCACGCATGTTGCTGCTTTCGCCGACCTCTTTGGCGATGATTTTATCCAGCGCCACGCGACCTTTCTCCACGCGCGCTCTGGCACCTTCGTCAATCCACGGCAGGCTGCTACGCAACGCCGCCTGATAATCTTTAGCCTGCTCACGCTGCGCGGCGTTCAGGTTGTACTGTTTACCGTTAAAGGTGACATCACCGGCCTGGGTAATGACCAGGTTGCCGTTCTCACCCTTCACCTGTACCGTTTGTGGACTCAAAATCACATCGTCACGCGGGGTGACGCTGCACTGATAATCAGCATGTGCGGCCATCGCCGTGAACGTTAGGACTGCCGCCAGCAGCGTTTTGCGCATCATATCTTTCCCTCAATACAAATTGGGCCGGCATTTGCCGACCCTTTGCTACTTAGTCCCACCAAATATCGAAAAGTTCGCTGGTGCGCACTTCTTCGAGTTTGTGCTCTTCCAGCCACTTACGCACGATAGCCTGATGTTCTTCGGTGCATTTGCCGATTTCCTGCAGACAGATCAGACCTTCCCAGGCCAGATAGCCGCTGCCGTCAAAGGCCAGCTTGTTCGGTTCGATAACTTCATTGATAAAATCATCAACGATTTGATCGACCTGCTCTCCAGATGTACCTTCCGGGAAACGCCATGCAACCGAAAATCCTACTTCCTGGAATTCGTCGATGTGCATTTTTTTACGCAGACGACGGCTACGGTTCTTTGCCATTATTTCACCCTCTCGAACATTAAGTCCCATACGCCGTGGCCAAGACGATGACCACGTTGTTCAAATTTGGTTACCGGGCGCGATTCCGGGCGCGGTACATAATCGTTACTCTCTGACTGGTTTTTATACCCGTCAATCGAGGACATCACTTCAAGCATGTGCTCCGCATAGGCTTCCCAGTCGGTTGCCATGTGGAACACGCCGCCCAGCTTCAGCTTGCTTAAGATATGCTCAGCAAACGGTACCTGAACGATACGGCGTTTATTATGACGTGCTTTATGCCACGGGTCAGGGAAAAACAGCTGAACCATAGATAAAGAATTGTCAGGAATCATTTTATGCAGGACTTCGACGGCATCATGGCACATGACACGCAGGTTCTCGACGCCCTCTTCATGAGCTGAAGCCAGACACGCGCCAACGCCCGGTGAGTGAACCTCAATGCCGAGGAAATTTTGCTCCGGACGCGCTTTCGCCATCGCCACCAGCGAAGCCCCCATACCAAAACCAATTTCAAGCGTGACTGGCGCATCGCGACCAAACAGCGCAGCGAAATCCACAGGTTCTTCGCTGAACTCAACGCCCATCACCGGCCAGTAGTTTTCCAGCGCGTGTTCCTGCCCTTTCGTCAGTCGCCCCTGGCGACGAACAAAACTACGAATCCGGCGCAGAGGGCGGCCGTTTTCATCAAATTCCGGTGAAATGACGTCGTTCTTCATAAAAGTTTAGTCTGCTGTGTTTGAGTTCTGAAAACGGGCATTATCCAAAGTTAGTTGCCGGATGCAAGTAAAGGAAGAAAGTGAGCAGCGGAAAGTTCCGGTTTACACCCCGTTGCCGCTGTGCTGCAATCTTGCCCCCGGCAATAATGAAACGGTAATCATGCAAGCGTCTCAATTCTCGGCTCAGGTTTTGAGCTGGTACGACAAATACGGGCGGAAAACGCTGCCCTGGCAAATTGATAAGACGCCTTACAAAGTATGGCTCTCTGAGGTGATGCTGCAACAAACTCAGGTTGCGACCGTTATCCCCTACTTTGAGCGCTTTATGGCGCGCTTCCCAACGGTAACGGATTTAGCCCATGCGCCGCTGGATGAAGTCCTGCATTTATGGACCGGGCTGGGCTATTACGCCCGAGCGCGTAATCTGCATAAAGCCGCGCAACAGGTTGTGACGCTGCACGGCGGCTCATTCCCGCAAACCTTTGATGAAGTGGCCGCCCTGCCAGGCGTCGGACGTTCAACTGCAGGCGCGATCCTTTCTCTCTCCCTGGGTCAGCATTTTCCGATTCTTGACGGTAACGTCAAACGAGTGCTGGCTCGCTGTTATGCTGTAAGCGGCTGGCCGGGTAAAAAAGAGGTCGAAAAGAAACTGTGGGAATTGAGCGAGCAGGTTACGCCAGCCCATGGGGTGGAGCGGTTTAATCAGGCGATGATGGATTTAGGCGCCATGGTCTGTACGCGCTCAAAACCCAAATGTTCCCTGTGTCCGTTGGAAAATGGCTGTGTGGCGAGCGCCAATGCAAGCTGGGCGCTGTACCCGGGTAAAAAGCCCAAACAGACATTACCAGAACGGACGGGCTATTTTTTACTGATGCAGCATGAAAACGAGGTGTTGCTCGCGCAGCGACCACCCAGCGGCTTATGGGGTGGCTTATACTGTTTTCCGCAGTTTGATGATGAGGATGGGCTACGCGACTGGCTGGCGCAACGGCAAATTAACGCAGATAATCTGACCCAACTTAATGCGTTTCGCCATACCTTTAGCCATTTCCACTTAGATATTGTGCCTATGTGGCTTCCCGTGTCCTCATTCACCTCATGCATGGATGAAGGCAACGCGCTCTGGTATAACTTAGCGCAACCGCCGTCGGTCGGACTGGCGGCCCCCGTGGAGCGTTTGTTACAGCAATTACGTGCCGGCACACAGGTTTAACGTACCGGTCGATAAAGAGGATTTTTTATGAGCAGAACGATTTTTTGCACTTTCCTGCAACGCGAAGCAGAAGGACAGGATTTTCAGCTGTACCCGGGCGATCTGGGAAAACGCATCTATAACGAGATTTCTAAAGAAGCATGGGCGCAATGGCAGCATAAACAAACCATGCTGATTAACGAGAAGAAACTCAATATGATGAACGTTGAACACCGTAAGTTACTGGAACAGGAGATGATTAACTTCCTGTTTGAAGGTAAGGATGTGCATATTGAAGGCTATACGCCTGAAGAAAAAAAATAAGCATCGCTTGCTGGCAATCTCGTAGGCCGGATAGGGTGCTTGCACCGCCATCCGGCAAAACGATACAACAACAAACACAACACGCACTCCCGGAATGATGAAAAAATTTCTCGCGCTTGCCGTTATCGCGCCGTTGCTCATCTCCTGTTCCAGTTCGACCAAAAAAGGCGATTCCTATAACGAAGCCTGGGTCAAGGATACCAACGGTTTTGATATTCTGATGGGGCAATTTGCCCATAACATTGAGAATCTGTGGGGATTTAAGGAAGTGCTGATTGCGGGTCCGAAGGACTACGTAAAGTATACCGATCAGTATCAAACCCGCAGCCATATCAATTTTGATGACGGTACGATAACCGTCGAGACCATTGCCGGGACAGATCCCGCCGGACATCTGCGTCGAGCGATTATCAAGACGTTGCTGATGGGTGATGATCCGGGTTCTATCGACCTCTATTCCGATGTCGACGACATTAAGATTTCCAAAGAGCCGTTCCTGTACGGGCAGGTAGTCGATAATACCGGCCAGCCTATTCGTTGGGAGGGACGTGCAACCAACTTTGCCAACTACCTGCTACAAACGCGACTGAAAAAGCGCAGCAATGGCTTGCGTATCATCTATAGCGTGACGCTCAATCTGGTCCCGAACCACCTTGATAAGCGCGCGCATAAATACGTCGGCATGGTACGTCAGGCTTCACGTAAGTATGGCGTCGACGAGTCACTGATTCTGGCCATCATGCAAACCGAATCCTCGTTTAACCCGTATGCGGTCAGCCATGCCGATGCGCTGGGACTCATGCAGGTGGTACAACACAGCGCCGGAAAAGATGTGTTCCGTTCCCAGGGGCGCTCAGGCACGCCAAGCCGTAGCTTCTTGTTTGACCCGGCCAGCAACATTGATACCGGTACTGCCTATCTGGCAATGCTGAATAATGTCTATTTGGGCGGCATTGATAATCCGACCTCACGTCGCTATGCGGTGATCACCGCGTATAACGGCGGTGCGGGCAGCGTGCTGCGCGTGTTCTCGAACGATAAAATTCAGGCCGCAAACATCATTAACAGCATGTCCCCTGGGGACGTTTATCAAACGCTGACCACCCGACACCCATCTGCTGAATCACGCCGATATCTTTACAAGGTCAATTCCGCACAAAAATCATATCGTCGCCGCTAATGTATCCCTCTCTTGCCCCCTAAAACGGGGGCCTGAAGGAGGAAAAACGTTAACTCCATCACTCTTTTGCTTTGCAATCCGAAATTGTTTGCAAATATTTGTCACAGGTAACAAAAAAAGAGTGCCTCTCGTTGATAGAATCACATCATATAGCCACGGCAAATGTGCCTTTTAAAACATTCATCCGCATTACGGTGTGAGGAAATTAACATGAATCTTAAGCTGCAGCTGAAAGTTCTCTCGTTTCTGCAGTTCTGCTTATGGGGTAGTTGGCTCACTACCCTCGGCTCCTATATGTTTGTCACCCTTAAATTTGATGGTGCATCCATTGGCGCGGTGTACAGCTCGCTGGGGATCGCCGCCGTGTTTATGCCTACGCTGTTAGGGATCGTGGCTGACAAATGGATCAGTGCAAAATGGGTGTACACCATTTGTCACCTGGTCGGCGCAGCAACGCTGTTCGCCGCAGCCGAAGTCACCACGCCAGGTGCCATGTTCTTTGTGATCTTGCTTAACTCCCTGGCCTATATGCCAACGTTGGGGTTAATCAACACCATCTCTTACTATCGCCTGCAATCAGCCGGGATGGATATTGTTACAGACTTCCCGCCAATCCGTATCTGGGGCACCATCGGCTTTATTCTGGCGATGTGGGCGGTAAGCTTCTCCGGCTTTGAACTGAGCCATATGCAGCTGTATATCGGCGCGACGCTGTCCGTCGTATTGGCGCTGTTTACCCTGACGCTGCCGCATATCCCGGTCGCCAATCAGCAGAAAAACCAGAGCTGGTCTTCCATGTTGGGCCTGGATGCCTTCGCGCTGTTTAAAAACAAGCGTATGGCGATTTTCTTCATCTTCTCTATGATGCTGGGCGCAGAGCTGCAAATTACCAATATGTTCGGTAATACCTTCCTGCACAGCTTCGATAACAATCCGCTGTTCTCCGGCAGCTTCATCGTTGAACACGCGTCGGTGATGATGTCGATTTCGCAGATCTCCGAGACGCTGTTTATCCTGACCATCCCGTTCTTCTTAAGCCGTTACGGTATTAAGAACGTGATGCTTATCAGTATCGTGGCGTGGATGCTGCGCTTTGGCCTGTTTGCCTACGGCGATCCAACACCGTTTGGTACCGTGCTGCTGGTTCTGTCGATGATTGTTTACGGCTGCGCCTTCGACTTCTTCAACATCTCTGGCTCCGTGTTTGTAGAGAAAGAAGTTCGCCCTGAAATCCGCGCCAGCGCACAAGGCATGTTCCTGATGATGACCAACGGCTTCGGTTGTATTCTGGGCGGTCTGGTGAGCGGTAAAGTAGTTGAACACTATACGCTGAACGGTATTACCGATTGGCAGACCGTGTGGCTGATCTTCGCAGGTTACTCGCTGGTTCTGGCTTTTGCCTTCGTTGCGCTGTTTAAATACAAACACGTACGCGTTCCGGCAGGCGCCCAGACTATCGCGCACTAATCTTTATTGATTAAATAGGGTCACCTGATGGTGGCCCTATTTGGTCAGATGACGCTTACTTCAGAACATATCCATACAGACGTTTAATACCGTCTGCATCCGTTTCACTGTAAACCCCTTGCAGCTCCGGCGAGAAGCCCGGCAGCAGGTTTATGCCCTCTTCCAATGCCAGGAAGTAACGTTGCACCGCCCCGCCCCATACTTCGCCCGGTACCACGCACAGTACGCCCGGAGGATAAGGCAGCGCGCCTTCTGCCGCAATGCGACCAGCGGCATCACAAATACGCACCAGTTCAACATCACCGCGGATAAAGGCGCTGTTAGCATCCTGCGGGTTCATCGCCACGGCAGGTAAACTCTCCTGACGGAACATCGCTTTTTGCAGATCTTTCACATCAAAGCTGACGTACAGTGAGTGCATCTCCTGACACAGTTCACGCAGCGTGTAATCCCGGTAACGTACCGGATACTTGTTGAAGATGGTGGGCAGTACGTTTGCCAGCGGCGTATCGTCTTCAATATGTTGTTCAAACTGCGCCAGCATCGCGACCAGTTGCGCCAGTTTCTCAGCGCTTTCTGCCGGGGTCAGCAGGAACAGAATCGAGTTAAGGTCGCATTTCTCCGGCACGATACCGTTTTCACGCAGATAATGCGCCAAAATCGTCGCCGGAATGCCAAACTCAGTATATTGCCCGGTTTGCGCATCAATGCCCGGAGTGGTTAACAGCAGTTTGCAGGGATCGACAAAATACTGGTCGCGCGCATATCCAGAAAAACCATGCCATTTAGCACCAGGTTCAAAGCTAAAGAAGCGACGCTCGCTGGCAATCACCTGTGTCGGATAGCTTTCCCACGGTTTGCCATCCACTACCGGAGGAATAAACGGTTGAAGCAGCTTACAGCGGGTAATAATCGCTTTGCGGGCCTCGATCCCCAGCGTCACACATTCCGCCCATAGCCGACGGCCGCTCTCGCCTTCATGGATTTTGGCGTTAACGTCCAGCGCCGCAAACAGCGGGTAAAACGGGCTGGTGGAAGCATGCAGCATAAACGCATTGTTCAGACGCTTATGCGGGCAGAAGCGCGCCTGGCCGCGAATATGGTTATCCTTTTTATGGATCTGCGAGGTTTGCGAGAATCCGGCCTGCTGTTTGTGTACCGACTGAGTGACAAAGATCCCCGGATCGTTAGCATTGAGCTCTAGCAGCAGCGGCGACCCATCGGCCATCATCGGGATAAATTGCTCGTAACCGACCCATGCGGAATCAAACAGGATGTAATCGCACAGGTGACCGATCTTGTCGATCACCTGCCGGGCGTTGTAGATCGTACCGTCATAGGTACCCAACTGAATGATCGCCAGACGGAACGGGCGCAGTTGATCAGCCTTTTGCGGCGCAACTTCTCGAAGTTGCTGGCGCAGATACTCCTCATCAAAGCAGTGCTCATCAATGCCGCCAATAAAGCCAAACGGATTACGCGCCGCTTCCAGATAAACCGGCGTAGCACCCGCCTGGATCAGCGCCCCGTGGTGGTTCGATTTATGATTGTTGCGGTCAAACAGCACCAGATCGCCGCGCGTCAGCAGCGCATTGGTGACCACTTTATTGGCCGCAGAGGTCCCATTCAGCACAAAGTAGGTTTTATCCGCGTGGAAAACTTTCGCAGCAAATTTCTGCGCATGTTTCGCTGATCCTTCATGAATCAACAGATCGCCAAGCTTAACGTCAGCGTTGCACATATCCGCGCGAAACAGATTCTCACCAAAGAACTCATAGAAATGTCGGCCCGCAGGATGCTTCTTAAAAAACTCACCGTGTTGGTGTCCCGGGCAGGCAAACGTGCTGTTCCCCATTTCGACATACTGGGTAAGCGTGTCATAGAACGGCGGCAGCAGCTCTTCCTCATACTGACAGGCAGCAGATTCCAGCTCCAGCCAGTCCTGAGCCTGACCGCGAATTACCGCATTAACGCCCGCAGGCACATCAACATCAGACTCTGCGAACAGAAACACCGGTAGATGAAAACCGGTGCGTTTCAGCAAAGCCAGGATCCCACTGCGGCTGTCCGCAACGGTAATGACGACTGCCGCAACGTCAGTAAAATCAGTACTGTCCAGCGACACCACCTGACGATGGCTGGACAGACGAGAAACCAGTTCACTACTGGCGGCAATTTTCATTGATTTCATAAGCGCAATAACCCGTTTCGGGAAAATCAAAAGTCCCGGACAACGCCGCATGGCTTTGCCCACGAAATGACAGGTCAAACTGGTTACCAGCCCCGCCCGCCAGACATCAGTAAAAGCAGATAGCCTCTGATTTTACTGTTATCCTGCAGTGAGCGTGCGCTGCCCTCACCGCATGGTGGGAGCGTAAAGATAAGTCGCGGGAAGGGGCAAACGTCGCGCAAAAAGGCGATGTTGAAGGCGATGTAGGGGGAGTAATATCATCCCAGGCAGCCCCATTCAGACAGAAGAAAATTCGCGCAATCATGGCACCTTTCACTTACAGGCGCAAGATAAAATCCTGTGCGAAAACCTTACAGATAAGCAAGCATTTCGTCTGAAAGTTGCGGCATAATAATGCAATCTGAAACATAATTTCACCCAGCTAATTGCCTTTAGTATCAAGACGATGATGGGTATGCAGGAGCAAATGTGGTAATCGGACCCTTTATTAATGCCAGCGCCATTTTATTTGGTGGCATTCTCGGCGCGCTGCTCAGCCAGCATATACCAGAACGCATTCGGGTCTCCATGACCTCTATTTTCGGGCTGGCCTCGTTAGGGATTGGTATCTTGCTGGTTATCAAATGCGCCAATCTACCGGTGATGGTTCTGGCAACGCTCGTCGGCGCGTTAATTGGCGAGTTTTGTCATCTGGAAAAAGGGATCAATGCTGCGGTAGCCAAAGCGCAGCAGCTTTTCACCCGCTCGGACGCCAACGTTACGCACGAATCCTTTATTCAAAGCTATGTGGCTATCATTGTGCTGTTTTGCGCCAGCGGTACCGGGATCTTCGGTGCGATACATGAAGGGATGACCGGCGACCCGAATATTTTAATCGCCAAGTCATTTTTGGATTTCTTCACGGCCATCATTTTTGCCTGTTCATTAGGAATCGCGGTATCCGCCATTTGCATGCCGATGCTGGCAATCCAGTTAACGCTTGCCACCTGTGCAGCACTGATTTTACCCCTGACGACGCCAGCTATGATGGCCGATTTCAGCGCCGTAGGCGGTCTATTGCTGCTAGCAACCGGTTTGCGTATTTGTGGCATCAAGATGTTTGCGGTTGTGAATATGCTTCCTGCCCTGCTGCTGGCAATGCCGCTTTCCGCCGCCTGGACGGCATTTTTTGCCTGAGAATGCGTGCATTAGCAGCAATGTGGTGATAGATTGTGCAGTCTGCATTGATTTGAAGAAATTTCGTTGACGAAGCGAAGCGAATCGGGTTTAATGCGCCTCGTTGCCCGGATAGCTCAGTCGGTAGAGCAGGGGATTGAAAATCCCCGTGTCCTTGGTTCGATTCCGAGTCCGGGCACCACTAATTTTGCATCAAAGCACGCTGGTTAGGAGATGAGAACCTTAACGGGCGGTTAATACAGGGGCCGGTCATTACGGAATGTCCTCCGGTGTAGGCGTATCTGCACTGGTTAACGTTTCTGAATCAGTCCCTCAAGTGAGGGAGCCTGTTCGCGCAGGCTCCCTTCTCTCGATCACTGGCAATAATCCCAGTCAATCAGTTTTGTGTCAATAGTTGTAATTCCCTTTCTACACAGAGATCTGTGTGCAGGGACAATTCTTCTTCCAGTGTTTTTCCCACAATGTCCATCTTGAGTTCCACATATTCCATTGTTGTGCTTACGCTACGATGACCCAGTAAATCTTTAACCAGCTGAAGATTCCTTTCCGGTGCTTTCATCAGTTCTGTAGCCAGGGTATGTCTGAAACGGTGCGGCGAAACGGCAAAACCACATTCCTTTGACAGACGGCGAAAAAAGGAGCGGATCTTTTGATGCATCACTGTCACATCATTTCTGTCAAATTTTGCTTTTTTCCCGGCAATGTAAAAACTGACATCGAAGAGGTTATCTTTTGGCCCGGCTCCAGCCTCCGTTGCCCGTGTAAGAAGAAGCTGTAGCCGCAAACGCAGCTGCTTAACAACGGGAACGCGCCATTCCCTGTGCGTTTTACTCCCCTCAAGGCGCAGATCTATATAGCCTTCTGTCAGATTGACGTCCCTGAGCTGAATATGCAGCAGTTGATTTTGCCTCATTCCCGTATATCTGAGCGTATCCAGGACGGTTATCCAGAACCAAGCCGGGTAAAGCGCACTCCGCCCGCCACGTGCGAAAATTTTCCGGTTGGATTCAATTTCAGCCTGCTGCATTATCAGATAAAGGCGGGTTAGCTGAGAGCGGTTTAAAGTCCGTTTTTTCTTTCTGTCCCGCTGTACAGTGCAGTTGTTAAAAGGGTTTTTGCCCGCAGGCAATAAACCACTTTCCATAGCATAGTTATAGAGGGCCCTGAGATGTGCAATTTTATTGTTCCAGGTCTGCGCCGATTGTTGTTTTTCTCTGAGTACATATCGCCGCCATCTTAGAACTTCATGATGAGTAACCATTGATGGGGTTATGTCAGCCCCCGTAAATTTCAGGAACCCCTTTACAACCTTTGCGTAGCTCCATTCTGTTGCAGCGCGCAGGTTTCGGGCGAAGAAGTACTCCTCAAGCAATTCTTCCCATGTCGTATAATGGTTTTTGTCAGACATACAGCATTTCCTTTTTCTAAATCAAGCTGCCCTTAAGGGCCCTCATGGACTGCCCCTCCTTCACAGGAAAGACAGAAGCCCGCTGTCTTCAGGGGAAGACGCTCCTCTGAAAAGGTGTGTAGTCTTGACAAGATATCCACTTACAGGTTTAAACGTGCCTTCTTTGCCAGGAGAGTGGTACAGTTTCGCTTTAATAAAACGCTCTCCCCGGCGCACCTTGTGAATATGCAGCTTCTCAAATTCCATTTGTATGGTATCCCTGCTTAGCTCTGCTCCGCTTTCTCTGATGTAAAGATAAAATATGTCCGGAACCCTGAGAAAGATGAACCCTGCAACTGCATGCGCCCTCGAATCAGGCTGATTAATGTCAATTCGCTTGCTCTTAAGTCCTTCAGAAAGCCACCTGAGAAATTCAGTGCCAGTCTGTTTTTTTATCACTGTTTTTTGTGCGTCAATGTTAATGCTGTGTAAAGGGATGTTATCCTCTACAGCGTGTTCAGGGAAAGAGTCTTCTGCTACTGTCTGATTTATCTCAGGCTTATCAGCATCTGGAAGTAGTTCATTAAGGGGGGAAAATTCTGGCTCATTTTCTGTTCTCGTACTGATTGAAGACTCTTCATCACATGCTTCAGTCCCGGTCATATCAGGCTCTTCAATGGCACTGAAAAGGCTTAGCAGCATCTCTGTATCAGCCTTCTCTGTTTCGTTTGGATCACATTCCGTACTCTCGCCTGCCTTTTCATTGCTGACGAGATTGCTGCCATCAGCCATCGGCACCGGTGCAATAGAAGATGCGAGTTGAATTCCCTGCAAATCTGCAGCTTCTGGCGATGTAGTTTTCAGTGTTGTTTCTTCTGACGGTTCTAATTCAATCTCTTGATCAGACGGCGTTTGCGGAACTGAAAGAGCCGGCTCTATGAGGGTGTTAACTTTCTCATTTGCCCCGGATACCTCCAGCGAAGGCGATTCCACCTTTTCGGCAGCTTGCTTCATTAAGCTTCTGATAAGTGGCATCGCCGGATGCTGATTCCATAAGGAACCGGCAAGATTACCCAGAGCTTCGGGATTTTCTGCCAGCCATCCTGTAGCCTCTGCTGGCATAAGTTGTCCGGCTGCCAGCGCTGCAAAAGCTGAAGAGTTGTCAGCTTCACGGAAGCGAAATCGATAAGGCGAGTCCGGAACGGTTATTCCCGGAAGCCAGCGTTTACCGTCAAGCAACTCACCCTCCAGAGACGCCAGGAGCGGCAAATGCCAGAACAGTGCAGACCAGAAAATGACCGCATTCCACATCACGTTTTGCTCTGCCTGCTCTTCTGGCGCAGCGCCGGGTGGAAACATGTATCCTTTAGCCAGTCTGACCGCACAGGTTGTGAACTGCAGCGTAAGGTCCCCGAAGCCGTCTGACTGCGACCACTTTCCCTGCTGTGTTGCCGGCACATTCTGTACCCTGGCCAGTAAGCCATGCATTGGCGTTATATAAAGCCGGTGATAAACATCCGCCGGAAGTGAGCTGTTTTCCCATATTTGTTGCAGGCAGGTTTTTCTTAACGGACTACGGCACAGCGTATCGACCGTACGCGGAGTGTGGTAGCCGGCAGGTGTGACAACGGATACATGATGTACTGGTTCCGGTTCACCTTTTGAAAACAGAAACCTCAGGGTCCTGATTCTGTCGCGCATGATTTTCTCCTGGTATAGGGCTGCCCAGTGTTGTGACACTCCTCGCGCTTCACCATAAAAAACCAGTTACTCACTCTCAGAAGTTTTTCCCGTTTCTTCGTGCCTGTCGGCGCTCTCTCCATTTCCGGACGGTACGGTTTCGTACGTCGTCTCGCGGTTTTTTCCGACTTCATCGCTCAGCCAGCGCATCAGCTCGTTAAGCACAAGCGTTCTTCTGGCCCGGGTGACAGCCACGTACAGCAGGTTAGTCTCATCCTGCCGCTCATCCTCCGAAAGAAGCGGGTCGGTAATGTCAGTAAAATCCTCACTCAGCATTACCACCGGCCATTCCAGCCCTTTGCTGCGGTGTGCGGTTGAAACCGTGACCTGAGCGTCTTTTTCATGAGTGACTACCTGACGGCGCATAATGGCCAGCTTTTGAGGGAGCGGGAAAAAGTCATCGAGCAGGCGAATAGCCTGGTTCATCTCCACGTCCTGCGTGGCTTTGGCTATCGAGCAGTACTCGTCAAAATCCCGGTAGTCCCGGCTCAGGCGCGGGGACTGCATCTTTACAGGCATATCGGCGGAGAACCAGTACAGGTCTTCCAGCTCCTCCGTTTTGTAGCCTTCAATCCCTCCGACCCAGAAGACTTTTTTTTCCATGAGGCTTGCCGTCAAGGCGCTGCCAATCACGCCAGACACCGTCCGGCTCAGTACAGCTACGTGCTCAGCCTCATCCGGGATGCTGCTGACGACGGCGTCCTGCCCCCCGTTACCCGTCACCCGCTTTTCTTCTCCGGCACGCTCCAGCAGGATGTTGGCCATCCGCGCGACCTCAGGACCAAACCGAAAACTCGCTGTCAGCCACAATCTGTCTGCCTGCGCCAGCTGAGGGGCATTGAGCGCGTTATCCGCTCCGCGAAACCGGTAAATTTGCTGGTAGCGGTCGCCGACCAGGATGACCCGGCAGGGCTGATTTAGTACAAACACACTGGTCACCGGATTGGCGTCCTGTGCCTCGTCGAAGAGGATGGTGTCCCAGCGTTTTGACAGGTCAGGATGAGAGAGCTGGAACAGTTTAAGGTAGGTGTCGTGCGTGACGGGAAAGACTGAATCAGTACGGCTCATTTCATACCAGAGGATTTGGATTGCCCCCAGAATTTTACCTGCATCGAGACCGTGGCGATCATCCTCAGACGGCAGATGTATCATTCCCGGCTCGGGATCAGCACTGCAGAGGAACATGTTCAGCCCGCTGAGCGCCAGCCGCGCCAGCGGCCAGTGGCGGGTATTGAGCTTTCTGGCCACATCCGTAATGCGCAGACTGGCTGTCAGCCGGTCACGAAAATGCCTGCCGAAACGGGCCCATGCAAGCTGATGCGACGTTTTACACTCTACGTTAAATGGGAATTTGCGTTCAGCCTCATCCCGCACAGCGCGATTATAGGCGAGGTAAAGCATCTTACTTTCCGGGTTGGCTTCAGCGTAGTTCACTAACGTGGAGGTTTTTCCTGTGCCTGCAAACGCATTTACCACAAGATGATTACCCTTCCATTCGATGATGGCGTTTTGTTCAGCTGTTGTTTTCCAGGTCATAGGGTTCTCCGGAATCTGCATATGAAGATGCCAGACTGACAGTGGCCAGAGTAAACCGATATGAAAAACCAGAAACTGTTTTAAGAAATTGAATTGCTTAAGTCTAGTGAGGAAATGTTTCTGAAAAGAGGGGGGTTACTTCATGCGGGCACACCAGTTCAGGCGAAATCTAAGTAACCTCCTCTAACATGAATGGTCAATTCCAAGAATAAATGAAAATATGAGTTTCAATCAGCTTTTTCTATCATAAAATTCAATAATTTGCATGGCTACAGCAGCTATTTGTACCATCTCCTCTCGGGCTGTGCCGGCATGCTTACCACCGTAGAAATCATGTAAAATTGACTGGTTAAATTCACCTACTTCCTCACCAAGAATCGCAGCCCATAAAAAGGGATCCAAATCACGGTTAGCACCCCATTTTTCATCCTGGCGATCCATTTCTGCTAAAACCGACATGATCGCTTTTGAAGCTAAGCGTTTATTTTTCATGGTCTTAATAAGTTAGGTTCATTTTAGATATAGACTTTACATGATTACCATCAAAGAAGCTAATAATCTATACTCAAAAAAAAGTTCAATCTTTTGAGATTATTGGATTTATTTGCTATAAAAGATTAAAACATACAGTTGAATTGAAAAATGCTCGAAATCTCATTTCAAAGCATACATCTTAGGAATTTATGTGCAAGCGAACACTTTGCTAATACCTTACTAGGTGTAAAAGTTGCAACTAAGTTGAGAGCTCGCCTTTCAGACATATCTGTGTCTGAAAAACTGACTGATCTACCTGTAAGTAGACCTCAGTTTAGCTTTATCGATAACGTTGAATATATTATAATTAAGATAGACGCTGATATCGAGGCTGGTTTCATCTGCGTCCAAAGCAAGCCCCCGAAAAATCCAGATAATACAATAAATTGGGACTTAGTCAAAAGGATTAAGCTAATGTTTATAGGTACAGAAAAATGATTGTTACTCAGGACTTTAACCCAGACTGGGTCTCCCCGCCCGGAGACACGATCATCGATCTGATGGATGAACACGGTTTGTCTGATGAGCAGCTAAGCAGAAAAATGGGACTTCCCCTGCCTAAAGGTCAAAAGCTGCTTAAGGGTGAAATTTGCCTTGATGAAGTTATTGCCACAAAATTACAGGATATTTTTAACGTCTCCATTTCCTTCTGGTTAAAAAGGGAAATGGCTTATCGGTCCCAAGTAGCTTACATCAATAATGTTAATGATGAATGGTTAGCCTCTCTTCCCGTTAAAGATATGACAAAACTCGGGTGGATTGCTAAATGCAGTTCTAAAGAGTTAAAGTTAAAAAAATGCCTAGAATTTTTTGATATTAACTCTGTCAGAGATTTTTACGATAAGATAAATACTGAAGCTCCACTTGTTGCATTCAGAAAATCCTTAAGCTTCAAGACGGAACCTATGGCTGATTTAGCTTGGCTAACACGAGCTGCACAAATCAGTAAGCAACGGGATCATGTAGCCTGGTCTAAAGAAAAATTAAAATCTCTAATCCCAGAGATAAGAAAACTAACGACAGAACCTAAATTGAGTACGTTTATTCCTGCGTTAGAACAAAAACTTGCAAGTGCGGGTGTATCTTTTGTTGTTTTGCCTACTCCAGCTGGATGCAGAGCAAGCGGGGCAACTTGCTTTTTTGAATACAACAAACCAACTGTCATTGTTAGCTTCAGATATCTGACTGATGACCATTTTTGGTTTACACTCTTCCATGAGCTAGGGCATTTAATCTTACATGATGAACTGAGCGTGCGGCTTGAAGGAGATATCGATGTTTCTAATAAAGATGAACAAGAGGCCAATCGCTTCGCTGCAGACACGCTTATACCTTGCGAATTCCGAAAGCAATTGGAAAATTGTAGTGTAAAGAACTGGAAACCTATATTGCGTATAGCAAGAAAGATCGGAGTCTCTAAAGGGATTTGCTTAGGTTATCTTCAGCATAGAGAAATCATCCCTTATACTCACCTTAATAAGTTTAAGGTGAGATATAAAAAAGAAGATATCATTTAATATTTTAACCACCGAAATATAAATACTCGCTTGGGGATTTTTGCCAGTTACATAAAGAATCCTCAAGCACTTGCATTTTTAAATAAGGAATATCCAATATTTCCGCAAGAGCTTTCAATTTCTCGTCTAATAAATCCACTCTATCCCCATTCAATTTATCTCCGTTAAACAAGAGCCTACAACCTTTTACAGGCCCAGTCGATCCGCGCAAGAATAAATGCCCTGGTTCAACATCGAGTAATGATATTTTTTTTAGCATTGTAAGATAATCAAATTTTGCAGTTCTGCCGAAAGAAAGCACTGAATTCATATTTGAATATAACAGACTGAAGAGATCTTCAGGTGTTTTAGCTATGGTTTTTGCCTCCTCGAATCGTGCTTCATGGCTTTTCGTATTTCCTATAAAGTCCAAATAAGACCTAAATACTTTTGGTATTGAACGTTTTGAATTAGCCTTTAGTGTCTCATACTTTCTATGATTGCCATATTGTCTTAGAGTGCTATTTCTGACTAATTCTTGACTAGCATCGTTATACCATTTTTCAAAACCCACAAAATCATCTGTTATCTTATACCAGCTCCATATTTCCGTTCCTAATCCGCTATAAATATCACGACACAGCTGCCATTTCGTAGATATATTTTTGCCAAAGTGAGTAGCCAAAAAAACATTCCAGCATGCTTCATCGTACTCCCCCTTATTTAGATGTATATATGCTGCACGCAATGGGTCAAATATTTCAGAATTCGGATCTGCTCTAAGTTCATGAATTTTTTTATGAGAAGGAGAAATCTTTTCTACATATTCAATCCTTCTAATACTGTCAGCGATTTGTTTTGCAAAAGTAACAAAATGCATTTCACTTTTAAGTCCTTTTAGCAAAAAATCATGTTCAGAGAAATATTCAAGTTTTTTGATAATATCTGGAACAGCAACATGACGCCTCGGATTGGTATTTTCATAGCTCATATTATCTACTCTCAAAGAAAAGTCTATAATTTGTATTAGAAAGCTGCTTTATTTCATAGTCGGCAAAAATTTTATCCACTTGATTTTTTGACTTTAGTAAGAAATAAATCTTTATTATTCTAAATAGATCCTTCCAATAATCATCAATATCCAGTGAAAAAATATCGAGCATCTTGTCTTCCCTTAACAACTTCTCGATGGTCATGATTTTGTCAATAAAATCGAGCCCACTTATATTAGGCATTTCTCTCATGAGCGGCTTTGTACTCATGAAACCTTCATTTTGAAGGTTTTTTATTTTATCAACATCACTCTTGTAAATATGCATGCTCGCAACATAATGGTGATAATTACCGAGTTCGCATTTTAGCAATCTGGCTACAAACTCCTGTAACATAGTGAAGGCAAATACATCATGTGTAAAACCCTTAAAAGCATCATTGGAACGCATATTCACAAATAACTCTAGTTTATTTTCTCTTATAATGAACTGAAGTGAAATTGTGCATGGTATATCCTTATACTCTTCTATATTTTTATCTTCAGGGACCAAATCCTTTGCATCAAAAAGTTGGATTACCGTTCTTCTTGTTGAGTTCTTTTTTTTAAGGGTATTAATGATATTCTTTAACTGGTTAATATTCCCATGCATATTCATTATACGTGGGCCATAACCACCATGTACTTTATCATCAACCTCAGCAAATTCATGATAATTAGGAATATAATGCTTAATAAAACCTAATTCATTTTGTCCAGAAAAATACCATAGCAGCTCACCTAAGCAACTGATTATTTTACTGCGTGACTCAGTTCTACTAATTCTGGATATGGGATTGGTAAGAACAAGGTAAGCCCCTAATATTTCGTAGTTTTCTCCCTTTGTCGGAGAAACTAACGAACCGTTTTCTAAGATTTCCGCATGTAGAGAATGTATCAAATCATCAATGCAATCTTCTTTGATTAAAATAGGCATAGTTTTAGTTTTTCTAATGTATTTTGTTTTTAATATCACCACCCTGCTCATGCGTCAATGAAAATGTATGTCTTTTAAGTTAAACCTTTCCTACGTTAAAAAAATTGTGCAGTACTTTCCATAACTGAGATTAACATGTTAGTCAGGAGTGTGATTCTCAAGTCATCTGGCTTTTACGATAAAAAAGCCACGGCAGAGCCGTGGCTGGGTTAACGGAGGAACAGGCTTTTACCCCCGGACCTCACGATAAGATACTGCTTCCTGAGCCGGTAACGCCGGCTCATCGCTGACGAGATAAAGCACCTGTCCGGGTTGAGGCGCGCCGGACGCGCCTTTGTGTCCGTCAACATGTTCACCGCCGTCATAGCAGTCGTAACCGCTGAGCCCGCTCACGGGCTCGCTGTAGCTGTGACGCACCTCGCAGTCAAACACCGCTGAAATTTCCCCGACAACCTCACCTGACGGTGGGAGCCAGGGCGTATCCATCTGCAGCGTAAGACTGTTTAGCGTATGGCGCTGCCAGTTGACATTGTGCCCGGCCGGCCACTCCATGCCGTACTGCCGGCAGTAGAGGCTGGTTGTGGTCGACACACCGGACATCAGCCCACCGGCACCGTTCAGCTCTGCTGCCAGCCGCGTGGGTATGACGGCCAGCATATCGCAGGGCTGGGAGCGTTCAGGATACTGGCTGAGCCGCTCCCAGGCAGTTGCGGCATCAGACTCATCGCCGGCGCTGACCAGACCAAACCAGTCGGTGTACTGTCTGGCAATCAGCTTCGCCATAACCTCACGTGCCGGGTCGGGAATATTCTTCCATTTCAGCGCACCAAGACCTGACTGGTGATACAGCCGGTCAATGGCCCTGATAGTTTCCGCATCGAGGACAGCATCCTTCAGCAACAATATCAGCCAGCTTTCAAACGCCTGATTGGCCGCAGTGGAAAGCCCTGTGCCTGCACGGACCAGCCCCTGACAGGGCGGATACGACGTGGTCCGCACCGGCTTGAGTATCCCCGCCGCGCCGGCCAGAAACAGCTTTATGCTCTGCTGCACGGCGTGGCGGTGACGCGATACGTCAGTGCCGTTTATCCACTGCAGCATGACATCGATGCAGACGGATTTACCGGTGATTTCCAGGCGGTTATGACACCATTCGGACATAGTGAATACTCCTCTTTCATAAAAAAAAGAGGACACAGCCCCGTGAGGAGCGGTGTCCTCACGGGACGGCGACAGTTACGGAATAACCGTCACCGGATAAGTTAATTACGCCGCCACAGCCTGACTTTCAGGCAGTGCCAGCAGATATTCCGACGCTTCCCGGGCATGCCGGCAGGCGCGGAACAGGGCCTTTTTGTCAGATTTCAGCACCTTCAGCCAGTGGTCCACATAGCTGTCGTGCTGAACCTCACCGAACACCCCGAGTTGGGCACACAAAAACGCACTGCCCATTTCGGCGATGAGCTCCTCAAAGGCATACACCGGATCCCCGAACTTGCGGGATGAGGAGGTTATCCCCTCCCGGTTAAGTCGCTTCGCATGACCGGTACTGTGTACCAGCTCATGCAACAGCGTGGACCAGCAGTCCGCCTCCGTAAAAAACTGCTCAGCCACCGGCATCACAATTTCATCCGTCAGCGGGCGGTAATAAGCCCGGTTCTGAGGCAGCATCCGGTGTTTAACCCCTGTGGCGTTAAACATCCGGATCACCCTGTTCATCACGTCCGGACAGAGTATGCCGTCCTCATCCACCGTCGGGGGCTGTTCAGGAGAAGCCGCAACCTCTGCCGGCAACCCCTCACACTGCTCAGCGTTGAACAGCTGCAGGGGTTTGAGCATCGGCACAGTTTCCATCAGCGGTTTACCGTCACTGTCATAAAGGCGGTTGCCTTCGCGATCCTCCGCCTGCTTCGTCCAGTCCTTATAAACCACCGCCAGGGTGGCTTTCTCTCCCTTACACACCTGCCCGCCAGCCTGCTGCGCCTGCCGGTAAGTCATCCAGCGGTTATTGCGGAAACCCTGCTCTTCCGCTGACATCCAGAGAAGCAGGACATTCACGCCGCTGTAGTGACGTCCGGTTGTGGCATTCAGGGGCAGACCGGCCAGACCGCTGCCGGAAGCCGCGCGCCACGGCTTACGCCAGGGCGCGACGCCGTTTTCCAGCGCGACAACAATGCGGTCGGTGATCTGGCGATAAAGGTCAGTCTGTTTTGCCGGACGGCGGGCCGCCTTGTGTGAAGTCGTTTTTTTCATGAGATATACCTTTAATCAGAGGCATACCCCTGCGCCGGCGGGCGCAGAGATACGCCCGTCGACGGGAAATTCAGAAGTCAGTTACCATGCGGCATAAAACCACAGGTATTCATGTTCAAAGTCAAAATCACTGAGCAGGCTTTCCAGCCTGTCACGCAGGGTGAAAACGTACTGCAGCCGGCGTTGAAGAAGCGGATTATCCTCATTACCCTCTGTAAATGTCGCAATCGCACAGTCCAGCCTCTCTTTCAGTTGCTGAATATGCTCGCGTGACAGTTCCAGACAGGTCGCGTTTTCCACCTCACCGACATGCTTATCCACCCAGGTAATCAGTGAAAAATCGCGGCTCAGTTCACACACCGGATGATACGGTGCCGGTACTGCGACGATCTGCCGGTGCTGGCTGTAGAGAAAAATATCCAGTCCCATACGGGCCTCCTTCGGTTCAGAAAGAGGCAGGAACCTTTCCGGCAGGAAAAGTCCCTGCCGGGGTGAATTAACGTCCGGTTATTCTCAGCGCACCCTGCGGGGTCACCTGCGATAACCTGGCCTACAGCCTGCCACAGGCGTTCAGAAAGGTTTGATGATCTTCAGGCTTCGCCCGCTTACAGCTGATGAAGGCCGCCTGCGTCAGCAGACGCACGGCGTTTTCACGCCAGCGGCAGAGTTCATCAGGCCCGACACAGGCACTGAAGTGACAGACTGCACTCGCCAAAAGCTGATCGGCCTTCTGGCGATACTGCGCCACTTTCACCCGGTCAGTCGCTGCGGTGAGCACCTGTATCTGTGTGTCGGTAATCAGGATCCTCAGGTCCGTCCTGCCGGACAGTACAGAGGTGGCGATCGCGTCGCTTATCGTCAGTGATTCAATGAAATCATCGCCGCCGGCAAGCAGGCGCGCCGTGTCGTACCAGTCCTCATTTTTCTGAGGGTGACACCCTGCGGCATACGCAATACGCGGCACCGGATCGTTGCCCTGCCAGGCACCGGTGGCCGGCATCAGATAAACACCCTCATCCTTTGCCAGATGAAGCTGGCCTCCCTGCATGCGGGCGGTCAGCAGGACGTTCGTCAGGTCTTTATTGTCGAAAAAAAGCATGGGGCTCTCCTGTAAAAACGGGAGAGCCGCTCCGTCCGGAGTCATCTCTCCCGACGGGGTTAAAGTCATTACTGTTTAAAACGAGTCAGATGTTTCCGCGACCCGCTTCAGTTCGTACAAATGGAATTCCGCCAGCACGAATGCGTTCCAGTCCTCATTGCTCAGCACCCGCTCACCACCGGAGAGCAGCTGCAGCAGCAGGGAATCAAACGCGCCCTCGCCTACCGGTGTTTTTAGTACCGGCTGAGGCGCGCTCAGCGTCGGTTGCTCAGGCAGGCCGAGATGTTGTTCAATCCAGCGTAACGGTAACGCCCAGCTGCGACCCTCGTCTGAAGAATGTATCCGGAAGCTGTCCGGACACAGGTTATGCAGCAGGACCATCACAACACGCGCAAAGAAATCGCAGGGCTGATGCTGAAAATCCAGCTCCTGGATACTCAGCGTATTGTGGCTGCGCTCCCGCTCAATGGTCATGTTGACCGGCCAGAAACAGCCGCCTGAATCGCCACAGAACGCCATGACATCAGCAACCGGAAACAGGTCAGCCGCGCGGTTAAGCGACGGCAGATACATATTTCCCGGACGCAGACGCACCGGCAATTGCCAGAAGGTTTCTGTTACGGCCAGAACGAAAGCATGCCAGTGACGCAACGGAACCGTGCTGACGTGCTCGATGGTGTAGACAACCGACATGGAAGCCGGGGAAGAAGACAGGTCTTTCATTGATAAATCCTCCGCGAAGAAAAAAAAGGGGGATTTATCCCCCGGACGGGAGTAAATCCCCGTCAGGGTGTGTTCTGTCTGCTGGTTACATCCGTTCGAGAGCCGCTATAGCCCGATCACACCGGGCATCCTGGATACCTTCATCCACGGCCTTCTCCCAGAAGGGCCGGTTAATTTCTTTTCCCAGCTCGTCCAGCGTGAAGAGCAGATTTTTAGACGTATCAGGCAAAGGCGGAATATCGCCTTCCCCAAGTAAAAAGACAAACCAGCCATAAGCTGTGCCGGTCCCAATGATGGAATCTTCCAGAAACGTCAGTTCATTCGGTTCATCCCGGTCCGTATGTAGATCGAGACGCTGAAATGCCCTGATGCTCAGGAGTTCACTCTCAAGCAGGCAAAGCCAGCTGAGCGTGTCCAGTGGAGTTTTAAGCGTATAAACGTCTGTGTGCATGGGTATATCCTCAGGTAAATAACGGGATATTCCCTCCGACGGAGAGATATCCCCGTCAGGGTCCACAACATTTTACGGTCACGGCCTTCATCAGCCGATCAGTTCAGTGCATATGAATCAGATTGCTCCTGATACACATATTCAGGATTAAAGCGGAGGCGTTGCAGCACAGCTAACGACAGTGGATCGGTGAGATTTATGCCAGAAACGGCCACACCATCCAGTATGTCGCCGGCCTTAACCCGGGAAGAATATCCGTAATACTGACACCAGACACAGAGTTCGGGGTCAGCTGGATCACAATCACCGAGCGGTGCGACAAAAACCTGTTCGCCACAGGAGACGTTATCTCTGAGGATTTCGCCCCGGATGAAAACGCCACTTACGAGGCCATACTGAGCGGGACATACATCCCGTCGCGTCTCAGACATCGACAGAATACGGAAAGTGACATCGTGCAGTGCTTCAGTCATGAGAATGCCCTCCGGAAAGAAAACGGTAGCGCAGGTGTGCCAGATGCTGTGCCTGACGGCAGGCATAGAGGTATGCGTTTCGACGACCTGTGATTCCCTCAGGAAAGGAAACCGGCAGGCGGTGAAATACATACTCAGCGCGGTGGCAACCTGTACGAACGGTAAGAAAGACGTTAACGCCCTGATCTTTGACAGAAGAGATATGCGCACGGACGGCATAATTGCCCGAGCCGTTGACATACCAGCTGCTGTTGCGATGCAGATAAATGAAAGATTTCAATCTCCGGACAACTGCGTCAGCAGACTGCTGAAGCTGAGTAAGGAGATGTTCAGGGAAAACCGCAGAAGAGATGACAGACATTGTGTTTCTCCATAAAAAAAGGAAACACCTGCCTGACCGGGAAGTGTTTCCCGTCGGGGAGTCAGAAAAGACAACATTCTGACTGTCTGGTTAGTACAGAAGGAACCTTTATCGTCGCGTCATAGTGCGCTTACATTGACGATATCTGCTCTCAAAGGTGTGCAGATTTACCAAAGTTTGCTCCCTTTCAGGTTGCAGGAGCTTTTTTGTAGCCACCCGAGGGCGATTCTCACAGGCTACTGAACCATTGGTGGTTGCAAAAGCAACGTATAAGCCTGTTCATTTTCAGAGCAAATGGAGCTTATGTCAACTGTGGTATCAAATGGGTATGCTCTATATATACCACCCGAAAAAATACTGGCGAATGTTATTGTTACCACATAAGTGATACCATTATAAGCAAGACCACTTAAAAGTTACCAGAAGGACAAAATATGTTCGTTTTTGGTTACCTCCGGGCATCCACTTCAGAGCAGGATGCCAGCCGCGCAAAAAATGCGCTGAAGGCATTTGCAAACCAAAATGGCCACCGTATTGCTGGCTGGTATATCGATAATGTCTCCGGTACGACAATGAACCGTCCTGAACTGATCAGGCTTCTTGGTGATGCGGAACCTGGTGATGTGATTCTCATAGAACAGGTCGACAGGCTTACCCGCCTGGATGATGCAGGCTGGGAGACACTCAGAAAGCAAATTACCGATAAGCAGCTGGCCATCGTCAGTCTTGATCTACCGACCAGCCATCTGGCGCTATCCAGCACAGTAAGTGATGACTTTACCCGAAGCATGCTGAAGGCCGTAAATGGCATGATGCTGGATATGCTCGCCGCTATTGCCCGAAAAGATTACGAAGACCGTCGACGCCGTCAGTCAGAGGGTATCAGTAAGGCGAAAGCTGAAGGAAAATACCGAGGCAGGGTGGCCGATGCACAGAAACATGAATTGATACGCACTCTGCGTCTGGCCCACGGAAAATCACTGCGTGAAACAGCCCGGCTAGCTGGCGTATCAAAGATGACAGTAATCAGAGTCTGTAACGGCAATCATAAACAGGATACTGATTGACGATACTTATTCACGTTAGGTTCAGAACAAACAATTAAGCTTATGGGTAATGACTCCAACTTATTGATGGTGTTTTATGTTCAGATAATGCCCGATGACTTTGTCATGCAGCTCCACCGATTTTGAGAACGACAGCGACTTCCGTCCCAGCCGTGCCAGGTGCTGCCTCAGATTCAGGTTATGCCGCTCAATTCGCTGCGTATATCGCTTGCTGATTACGTGCAGCTTTCCCTTCAGGCGGGATTCATACAGCGGCCAGCCATCCGTCATCCATACCACGACCTCAAAGGCCGACAGCAGGCTCAGAAGACGCTCCAGTGTGGCCAGAGTGCGTTCACCGAATACGTGCGCCACAACCGTCTTCCGGAGCCTGTCATACGCGTAAAACAGCCAGCGCTGGCGCGATTTAGCCCCGACGTATCCCCACTGTTCGTCCATTTCCGCGCAGACGATGACGTCACTGCCCGGCTGTATGCGCGAGGTTACCGACTGCGGCCTGAGTTTTTTAAATGGCGGAAAATCGTGTTGAGGCCAACGCCCATAATGCGGGCGGTTGCCCGGCATCCAACGCCATTCATGGCCATATCAATGATTTTCTGGTGCGTACCGGGTTGAGAAGCGGTGTAAGTGAACTGCAGTTGCCATGTTTTACGGCAGTGAGAGCAGAGATAGCGCTGATGTCCGGCGGTGCTTTTGCCGTTACGCACCACCCCGTCAGTAGCTGAACAGGAGGGACAGCTGATAGAAACAGAAGCCACTGGAGCACCTCAAAAACACCATCATACACTAAATCAGTAAGTTGGCAGCATCACCCGGGATATGAACAAGCCAGAACCGCACTTTTCTAGCCTGTATCTCCATCGATGACTCATCGCTTTTTTACTGGATTGTGCCCGACTGAGAAGCTGCTAACTGGGGGCCGGTCGGAATGCTGTGGCGCTCAGTGCGGGTGTGAACGGCATTTATCTCTTACGAGCCAATCTCTATGTCGCTTTACAGATAAATCCGTTGACAGCGTGTCTGACGGGGGAATGTGGCGAGGTGATGAAGCTGTTTAATCGCTGTGGCTGGCTGAACTTGAGTCTGGTGACTCCCTGCCCCACCAGTATTCGCTGATGACCAGACAGGGAGTGCCAGGAAAGGGTGATTAGTGGCGGATCTGCGCCAGGTCGTCTTCAGTCAGACCAGTCATTTTTATGACGGTATTGCGGTCAATGCCGTTCTGGAGCATGGTTCGTGCAATTTTAAGGGTGGCTTCGCGCTCGCCTTTTTCAATGCCGCGTTGTTCACCGAGCTGAATCCCCTTCTCGATGCCCTTCTGTTCAAGCTGTTGTGCGATGGTCATAAGTGCGTCTCCGTGTTGCGGCACACGCTGTGCCAGTTCGCGTACAAAGGCTTCGGCGTCGGATGTTTCGCCTGCCTGCACTATATAGTGTACCAGCGATATCACCTGCGATGAAGACAAGTATCCCGCCAGCAAGATGGGTGCCAGCCGGTCGACCAGTTCTGCCAGGTCCCGCTGGTGAATATGCTTTTGCAGTAAAGTCAGGGCGGCCATGCTGCGATGGCCAGCGATTTCATCATCCGGAATGATCGTAACGTCTACCAGCGGGAAAGCGTTGCTGTAGAGTTTGCCTGCCAGCTCGGGAGCGTCAAATTCATCCAGCCAACGAGTAGAGTACGGATACGGGCTGCGCTTACCCGTATAGAACAGCACCGGTATCACCAGTGGCAGTTTTTTATGCCCTGCCTCCAGGTGGCGCTGCATGGCGGCTACCGCATAGCGTATGAGGCGGAAAGCCATATGTTTGTCCGGCGTTGACTGGTGCTCGACCAGAACATGAATATAGCCGTCGCCGGCTGTAGTTTTCAGGCTATAGAGGACGTCGCTGAAATACTGGCGGAGATCATCCTCAACGAACGAGCCTGATTCCAGTTTCAGCGTGCTGAGATCGCAGACTGCTCGCAGCTCTGCAGGCAGGTGGATTTCCATGAAATCCCGGGCAATATCCGGTTGCGTCAGGAACTGCCTGAACGTGGCATCGTGAGGAGTGGGTGTGCTGTTTTTCTTCTTCATCTGCCCTGGCTCTGAAAAATGACCCGGAGATGTTATCACAGCCTGGAAAAAGCTAATATTGGCGGTGAACGGAATTGCCATTCCTTCAGGGGGCCGTTCCGGGGTGGTTCGGTCCCCTCCCTAAACCATCTTTACTCATCATCAATTACTGCCTTAGCAACTTTCTTCCCTCTCTCAGATATTCTAAAACCTCTTCTCTCCGTCCTTCTGCGGCAGCTGTATATAATGTCGCGATACCGCTGACAGCCTGATGGCGGGTTATACTGCCTTTACTGAAATCATCCAGAACAGTACAAAGGAATTCCTCCAACAACTCCTGTTCTCTTTGAGATATTCTTTCAGCCATATTCGCTCCATAAGCTTGGTAATGACTCCAACTTAATGATAGTGTTTTATGTTCAGATAATGCCCGATGACCTTGTCATGCAGCTCCACCGATTTTGAGAACGACAGTGACTTCCGTCCCAGCCTTGCCAGATGTTGTCTCAGATTCAGGTTATGTCGCTCAATGCGCTGAGTGTAACGCTTGCTGATAACGTGCAGCTTTCCCTTCAGGCGGGATTCATACAGCGGCCAGCCATCCGTCATCCATACCACGACCTCAAAGGCCGACAGCAGGCTCAGAAGACGCTCCAGTGTGGCCAGAGTGCGTTCACCGAATACGTGCGCCACAACCGTCTTCCGGAGCCTGTCATACGCGTAAAACAGCCAGCGCTGGCGCGATTTAGCCCCGACGTATCCCCACTGTTCGTCCATTTCCGCGCAGACGATGACGTCACTGCCCGGCTGTATGCGCGAGGTTACCGACTGCGGCCTGAGTTTTTTAAATGGCGGAAAATCGTGTTGAGGCCAACGCCCATAATGCGGGCGGTTGCCCGGCATCCAACGCCATTCATGGCCATATCAATGATTTTCTGGTGCGTACCGGGTTGAGAAGCGGTGTAAGTGAACTGCAGTTGCCATGTTTTACGGCAGTGAGAGCAGAGATAGCGCTGATGTCCGGCGGTGCTTTTGCCGTTACGCACCACCCCGTCAGTAGCTGAACAGGAGGGACAGCTGATAGAAACAGAAGCCACTGGAGCACCTCAAAAACACCATCATACACTAAATCAGTAAGTTGGCAGCATCACCCAACAGTGCCCCTAATCGTGTTCAGCAGAATAGCCGGAGGAAGTTTCCTACTGTCGATAAGAAAGGATTGGCACAGGGAGTGTGAATATCGAAACACCATCACAGAATAATGCCAGATAGAAATGCGATAGTAGGGTTGGATATTTAAATAAGGAGCATCCCGACTTAAAATGAATATGACTGCGTAACCAGGCGCAATAAAAAAAGCGAAAGAATCGCTTTTATTCTGGTTGTTTTTTCGAAGAGTGACCGTTTTCTGAGATGACAAGAAATAAGGAAGTCCTATGATCGCTAGCGGAATAGTTCAAAAACTGAATGCGCAAATGAATCAGGAGTTTTATACCTCAAATTTGTATCTTCAGCTCAGCCAGAGGTGCAGCGAGAATAGCCTTAATGGCACCGCACTATTTTTGCGTCATCAGGCGCAAAATACGGTGACGCAAATGATGCGCATGTACGAATACATCAAACAGAGCGGCGCCACGCCGGTGTTACAGGAGCAACACGCCCGGTGCGGTGAATTTTCCACGCTGGAAGATCTGTTTGAGCAGACGGTAAGCGATTACCAGAAGCGCATTAATGCGCTGACCTCTTTGACGGAAGACGCCCAGGCAGCAAACGATAAGTCAGCGATTAACTTCCTGAAGCGATACAGAAAAGAGGAAATCGTGGACGGGACGCTGTTGCAAATCATTCTGGATGAAGTCCGCAGCGCTAAAAAAGCGGGCATCAACATGCAGCAAACCGACCACTATCTGGTTGGCGTGATCGATCGCTATCACTAAATCAATTTCGCAGTACGAGGAGGTTTTACGCCTCCTCAGAAAATCTGTTTTACATCAGAAACAGAGGTTTATGCCAGTGAACATTTGATACCCAACACGTCATAGTGATTTTTTAACTTAGCGTTTTTATATCGTGCCAAAAATGTCTCTGCTTGTGTCTTTATATTAAGGAAGGTGCGAATAAGCAGGTCATTTCTTCCCAAGCTGACTCGCTGATTAAAATTTCGCGGATCTGGGCCGATTTTTTTCCCGCAAACACATCGAATCAGCCTATTTAGGCTATTTTTTCCACCATTTCTGGCGTTATTTCCGGTTTTTACTGAGATCTCTCCCACTGACGTATCATTTGGTCCACCCGAAACAGGTTGGCCAGGGTGAATAACATCGCCAGTTGGTTATCGTTTTTCAGCAGCCCCTTGTATCTGGCTTTCACGAAGCCGAACTGCCGCTTGATGATGCGAAACGGGTGCTCCACCCTGGCACGGATGCTGGCTTTCATGTATTCGATGTTGATGGCCGTTTTGTTCTTGCGCGGATGCTGCTTCAAGGTTTTTACCTTGCCGGGACGCTCGGCGATCAGCCAGTCCACATCCACCTCGGCCAGCTCCTCGCGCTGTGGCGCTCCTTGGTAGCCGGCATCGGCTGAGACAAATTGCTCCTCTCCATGAAGCAGATTACCCAGCTGATTGAGGTCATGCTCGTTGGCCGCGGTGGTGACCAGGCTGTGGGTCAGGCCACTCTTGGCATCGACACCAATGTGGGCCTTCATGCCAAAGTGCCACTGATTGCCTTTCTTGGTCTGATGCATCTCCGGATCGCGTTGCTGCTCTTTGTTCTTGGTCGAGCTGGGTGCCTCAATGATGGTGGCATCCACCAAAGTGCCTTGGGTCATCATGACGCCTGCTTCGGCCAGCCAGCGATTGATGGTCTTGAACAATTGACGGGCCAGTTGATGCTGCTCGAGCAGGTGGCGGAAATTCATGATGGTGGTGCGATCCGGCAGGGCGCTATCCAGGGATAATCGGGCAAACAGGCGCATGGAGGCGATTTCGTACAGGGCATCTTCCATGGCACCGTCGCTCAGGTTGTACCAATGCTGCATGCAGTGAATACGCAGCATGGTCTCCAGCGGATAGGGCCGTCGGCCATTGCCCGCCTTGGGATAAAACGGCTCGATGACAGCGGTCATATTCTGCCATGGCAGAATCTGCTCCATGCGGGAGAGGAAAATCTCTTTTCGGGTCTGACGGCGCTTAGTGCTGAATTCACTATCGGCGAAGGTGAGTTGATGGCTCATGATGTCCCTCTGGGATGCGCTCCGGATGAATATGATGATCTCATATCAGGAACTTGTTCGCACCTTCCCTAAGGTACCAGCACTGGCTCAATGGCTACATACGGCACCTGGTTTACGATTACGATATAAAAGCTCAAGGATGATGAATTCTTTTCTTTATGATTTCGACGTTATTTGTCTCCTGCAACACCACGGGGTTGCTATAACCAGCGACGAACCCGTTGGGTATAGCGTTCCCATTCCAACCCGAAACGTTTTCGAAGCTGTACCTCTTCAACATGGATATGTAATCTGGCTACTACAAACATAAACAACGGTACAGCAAGTATCCCCACCAGGCTGCCAAAGCAGAGAGCAACGGATAACTGGAGCCCGCTCATTCCAAGGTAAATAGGGTTTCGACTCCATGCGTAACAACCGACAGTTACCAGCTTGGTGGTTCTATCCGGATGAATCGGATTAAGCGTCGTGCCGTTCGTGCTCATCTGCCAAGCGGTGTGCAGTATCATGGTAATACAAACACCGGTCAGCAACACGCTTAGCACTATATTCACGATGTCGAAGGTAAAACGCGGGATTGCAGTCAACACATCAGTGACGAAAAACAGCAATAAGATGAGTGGGGGCGGAAACCATACTCTCAATCGAGTCACGAAGTTACGCATTACACAGACCTATCTCTGAACTAAGCAGCCTGAAGGCTGCAAAATGAAAATCCAGTCCTTGCCATTCCTATAGTGACCATGAATCTGACATTATACGCCTGATCTGAAAAGTTATTTTTTTCATAACTGTCCTTATAACGGTGCGGGGTCAGTCCACACCTCTGTTCAGGTGAACAAATTCAGCAGACCACTTCACTGTTAAACCTGTGGCGATTCAGGGTGCCATGTGTATGGCACCTCATCTCTTATTTACTTATTGACTCCGTTACCGCCTGCCAGGTTATAAAGCCACCACTCAGATTATATGTCCTGAAGCCGTGGGCCTGAAGAATACGGTATGCCACATGCCCGCGCAGGCCACTCTGGCACCCTATAAAAATCTCTTTATCTTTAGGCACTTTTTCAAGATTCTCCCGCAGGGAATCCAGTGGAATGGATAGCGCGTCAGGATATTCGCCAAATTGTTTCAGTTCTGCAGGAGAGCGAATATCAAGTAAACAATAACTACCCGGTACCCGTTGTAACACATCGCGGACATGACAGATGACCGTATCTCCCTTGATGACATTTGCCGCCACCATTCCAGCCTGGTTAACAACGTCCCTTGCACTGTTAAAAGGAGGAGCATAAGTCAGCTCCAGATGCTCAAGATCGTTGACGGTAAGTCCCGCACGCTGTGCGACAGCCAGGACATCGATGCGTTTATCAACCCCTTTTTTCCCTGACGCCTGGGCCCCGAGAATTTTGCCAGTATCGGGGCTGAACAGCAGTTTAAGACTGATCATCGTTGCCCCCGGGTAGTAACCGGCATGATCAGCAGCATGGACGTAAACCTTCTCGTATCGGGTGCCGTGGGCTTTCAGTTGCTTTTCATTCGCACCGACGCTGCCAATACTCAGCGAAAATACCTTACAAATGGATGTCCCCTGACTGCCATGGTAAAGGCTGTGGTGATCAAGCATGTTATCAGCAGCAATGCGTCCCTGGCGGTTGGCGGGCCCAGCCAGAGGAATATTAGCGGGTTCCTGAAAAACAAGGTCAGGTGTTTCAACTGCATCCCCCACGGCGTAGATGTCAGGGATACTGGTCTGCATACAGGCATTGACACTTATGCCTCCACGTTTACCCACTTCGAGCCCGGCTAATGTGGCAAGGCTGTTCTCAGGTTTTACCCCGATGGCGAGAATAACCATGTCGGTCTGCACAAAGCCACCGTCAGACAGTGCAACGCGGAATCCCGTTTCTGTCCGCAGTACCTCGGTGAGTGCCGTTCTGAGACGCAGATCCACGCCATGATTCCGGATTTCCTGATGCAGGACTGATGCCATTTCAGGATCAACCGGAGCCATAACCTGTTCCCCCATCTCCAGCAGAGTGACACGGATCCCCCGTTCGCTCAGAGCCTCCATCACTTCAAGTCCGATGAACCCCCCCCCGACAAGCGTGGTGTGAGCTACGTTATGTTGCTCAATCCACGCCAGGATAGCATCCATGTCAGTAAGATTTCGGAGCGTAAAGACTCCCTCTTGCTGTAGCCCGGGCAAAGGAGGGACAACCGGCGCGGCTCCGGTACTGAGGAGCAGACGATCCCATACTTCGGTATGGATCTCGCCTGAGATCAAATTATTAACTGTTACAGTTTTATTAACCGGATCCACTGACGTCACTTCATGGCAGGTACGGACGTCTATGTTAAAGCGGGATTTAAAATCCTCCGGAGTCTTAAGAATAAGTGACTGCCGTAAGGGAATATTTCCGCCTATATGATAAGGCAATCCACAGTTGGCGAAAGAGACATCGCTTCCCCGTTCAAACACAACAATACTGACATCCTCTGACAACCGGCGAGCCCTGGCTGCAGCGGATGCGCCACCGGCAACACCACCAACTATCACTATTTTCATTACATCCTCTCTGTTCACTCGGGGCAAAATGCCTACCAGATATAATTAGTTACCCGGGTCAGCTGGACGCTGCAGACCTGGCGAACACGGTGGCAAAATTATGCCACTATCAGTATACTAAAATATATTATATAAAAACACATAATATGAGAAATCATCAATGCAAATGAATGAAGACACAAAACGTCAGACTGATATGAAAAATGCGGCCCTGAGGGCAGCGGATGTTTTACGGGGACTAGCCAACAGCGACCGGTTGCTGTTGATGTGCCAGTTAAGCCAGGGAGAAGCGAATGTGTCCGAACTCGAAGCGGCGGTCGGGATTACTCAGCCGACGTTGTCTCAGCAGCTTGGCGTCATGCGCCGCCTGAAGCTGGTTGAGACCCGACGGGCTGGTAAAATGGTATATTACCGTATCGGGGATAACCGGATCATGACGTTGTTAAATACCTTATATACTCTTTACTGTCCGCAGGCCGGGACAGGTAAAGGAAACCATAACAACGAATAATATGATTCTGCTTTCTCTGCAAACCGTTTTATCAGTGGATCATAAACTTGTTGAGGCTATGAAGTGCCTGGACGAAACTGTAACGGGAAAACGACAGTGATTCGGATATACCCGCCGGCAATCCCTTTCCGGACTGTTTAATCACTTGCCCGCTCACAGGTTTACTGGTTGATTTATCGGTTTTTATACTATTCCGGTCAGATAAAAGAGCCACAGGCACGCAGTGATACTGCTGCGTCAGAAATGGCCTGTGGCTGACAAACTGTTTATCTCTGCTGCTACCGGGTGACATCATTCAAGCAGGCTACGCAACATCCAGGCGGTTTTCTCATGCAACTGGATACGTTGTGTAAGCAGATCCGCAGTGGCTTCATCATTCCCACTATTAACGATCGGGAATAAAGAGCGTGCGGTTTTAACCACGGTCTCCTGGCCCTGGACAAGATTTTCAATCATGTTTTTTGCTGCCGGAATATCCTTGTGTAAGCGTGCAGTGAGAACCGTATTGACGAAGTGAAGCTGGTCAGGCAGGCAGAGTAACCCGCCACGGGAGCAGAGCACCCACCCGGTTCACAGGCCAGTCGGCGATGACATCAAGTACATAATGCAGATAGCGTTCCGGATCCACGCCGTTTAATTTGCACGTCCCGATAAGACTGTACAGTGACGCACCGCGCTCACCACCATGATCCGAGCCGAAGAACAGCCAGTTTTTTCTCCCCAGACTGACCCGTCGTAGGGCGTTTTCGGCAATGTTATTATCCACCTCCACCCAGCCATCTTCTGCATAGCGGATCAGCGCCGGCCACTGGTTCAGCGCATACCCGAACGCCTTCGCCAGTTCTGAGTGCCTTGAGAGGGTTTTCTGTTTCTCCCGCAGCCACCCCTCCAGTGACGCCAGCAGCGGCAGCACTTTTTGGTGCCGGACTGCCTGCCGTTCCTCTGCTCTTTTACCTCTGAGCTCCGACTCGATGGCATACAGCTCGCCGATCCGTTTCAGCGCCTCCTCCGTCAGGGCTGACGGGGTACGGACGTGAACATCGTGGATTTTTCGGCGGGCATGGGCCCAGCACGCGGCTTCCTTTATATGGCCGTCGCGGTAGAGCTCGTTGAACCCGGCGTAGGCATCAGCCTGCAGTACGCCACTGAAGCCTGCAAGATGGGTCTGAGGGTGGATACCTTTTCTGTCCGGGCTGTAAGCGAACCACACTGCGGGGGCCAGCGCTGATCCGGCGTTGCGGTCGTCTCGAACGTACGTCCATAAGCGCCCGGTCTTCGTCTTCTTATTGCCCGGCAACAGCACCGGGACAGGCGTATCGTCAGCATGGAGTTTGCCGTCGGTCAGGACATAGTGCTGAAGGGCTTCATCCAGCGGTGCCAGCAGACGACAACACGCATCCACCCAGCCCGACAGTACAGAACGACTCAACACTACACCCTGGCGGGCATAGATCTCCGACTGGCGATACAGCGGTGTGTGCTCTGCATACTTTGAGGTCAGCACTCGGGCCAGCAGCCCCGGTCCGGCGATCCCCCGTTCGATGGGGCGCGAAGGAGCCGGGGCCTGAACGATGCGATCGCACCGACGGCAGGCATGCTTTTCACGGACTGTCCGGATAACCCGGAAGGCGCTGCGCATCAGCTCCAGCTGTTCGGCGGCATCCTCACCCAGGTAACTCAGCGAACCACCGCACTCCGGGCAACACGGCTCAGTCGGCAGCAGCCGCTTCTCATCCCGTGGGAGTGACTCAGGGAACGGTTTGCGGGTGCGGGTCTGACGCAGCGGGCGCTGCACTGCCGGGTCATCCACCCGGCCGGTCAGCGTATCGCTTTCCTGCTGCAGCAGGTTCAGGTCAGCTTCCATTTGCGCGATACGGCGGGATACCTTTTCGGAACGACTGCCGAAGTTCATCCGGCGCAGCTTATCCAGTTGCGCCTGCAGATGGTCTATTTCGCGTTCCCGGTTGCTCAGCTTTTCCTGCAGGGCGTGGATCAACGCTTCCTGTTCGGCCAGGCGCTGTTTCAGCAGAAGGATGTCGTCAGAAGAGGTGTCGTTCATAAGCCTGTATTTTACCAGGCTTATTCTGCGACAACCAGGATAAAGAGCGCTACAACATGGTCAGGGATGTCAGTAACCGCTTTGGCTGTCGCCAGTCGATACCTTCCATCAGCATCGCCAGTTGCGCCGGCGTCAGGAACACTTTGCCATCGCGGGCTGAGGGCCAGGCGAAGCGACCACGTTCCAGTCGCTTTGTCAGCAGGCACAGACCATCGCCGGTGGACCAGAGCAGTTTTACCTGACTGCCGCTGCGTCCCCGGAAGATGAAGACGTGGCCGGACATCGGGTCATCTTTCAGCGCGGTCTGCACCTTTGCGGCGAGGCCATTGAAGCCGTTGCGCATATCGGTGATACCGGCAACCAGCCAGATTTTTGTGCCTGCGGGAAGATTTATCATACCGGCCCCCGCATCAGTTCGCGCAGGACAGTGCTCATGAGTTCAGCAGAGGGATGAGTCAGTGTTATTTCTCCTCCCCGACATTTTATGTGGCAGGTAGCGGGAGGAGAGCAGGATGGTAGTTCGAAGGTTGGGAGAGAAGAGCCCGCCTGAAGCTGCACGGGTATCAGGGCAGGAAGCGACGATGAGTTTTTTCGGGGCCGACAGACCCGCCCTTCACGCTGCCAGAGCCTTATCCATTTAAAGAGCAGGTTATCATTGACGTCATGTTTCCGGGCCAGTGCGGCAATACTGCCTTCTTCTTCAAGAGCCAGCCTGACCAGTTCCATTTTGAATTCAGGGGAATAGTGTTTCCGGGGAAGTCTTTCTTTAGCGCGCATGAGGTGTCCACCTGCAAAATAAGTGGGTGCTTAAGTTACAGGATCCTGGATTCGGGACCAGACGGTACTCAGACGACGCTTACATCCTTGTCTTCATTAACCGCAGTTAAACGTGAAAATTCATGATATGTGCCGGGCGCGAAACATCCGAGCGAGCGTATACGTTCAGCAATATCATCAACGGCGGTGGCCAGCTCATTGTATTGATTTTCAAACATTAAATGTAAGCTATTAAACATGGGGCCAGTTACATTCCAGTGATAGTAATGTGTTTTTATATACAGGGTATAGGTGTCAGCAAGAAGCCGGGACAGACCGTCTGCAATCTCCACCCGGGATGATTCAGCAATACCAATATCAATGATTTGTTTACTCATAACTACCTCTTACACGGTTTCAGTGGAATATACGATATGCGATTATTCTTTCCGGTCTGAGCAAAACACGCCTCAAATTTTTATAATAACCAGGTACACCTGTCGTCTGTCACACTAGCGATGCGCCAGAGCAATATCCTGCGACGGAACAATGAATTTCGCCGTGGCACGTGCCACTGTCTGCTGTCCTTTTGTCAGCCATGCTTCAAGCAGGTAAATCCCCCTGCGTTGCCCAAGCAGTCTGGCACATACCATCAGTTTGTCTCCGGTACAAACGGGTGAAATGAATCTTACCGTCAGTTCAGCCGTCAGGGCTTGCACACCCTGCATGAACAAACAATGAGTCATTGCTGCATCCAGCAGGGTACTCGTCATTCCGCCATGTAAAAGACCCGTATACCCCTGATGCCTGTGATTGGCCGTGTAGTCCGCACATACAGAGCCATCCGGGTGCTCTGAAAACATTAAGTTCACCGTATCAGGGTTGTTGTCGCGGGAACTACAGACCATACAACAGGTATGGGCCTTTCTGGCATCAAGATAACAATTCATCTGTTTCTGCTCAGCGTCCGGTTGTACTGACGGGAGGCATCCGGAATTCAGTCAGCTGAGGGGCTCCCCCGGCATCATTACTGCCTCCTCCACACATTCCGGCTCCTGGTTTATACACAATACGGGTCTGATAAAAATCACCGCCCGTGATGAAATAAACTCATGAATGGCAACAGCGCCCGTTTCCGTGATGATGCTGACGCCCACCCTGGCACGCATTTTCTGCTGTGTTCCCGTCAGAGTGACAGCATTTTTTCCCTTTCGCCTCATGATGAAAGGACTGGCGTCCCTGCTCCGGCTTATTCAGTTCAGTCAGAACACGGGTATCCGGATCACACAGTTCAGTGAACAAACGACGACCACAGTCAGTCTGGTACACCGCGATCTGATGCCCCAGTAATTTACCCAGCATCCGTTCCCCGATGTTACGGACCACAACGCGGCTGACTTGCTGTTGAACCAGCAGGTCAACCAGCTTCCGTTTACCTGAACAATCTGCGCCCAGCGCGGGATTTTCTGTCCGGCTGAGCTCCACACCGCGCTCATCCACCAGGACAAGGTGACTCGCTTTGGTAAAATGATTTGCTACCCGGTCGTCATTCACTGGAATGGCTGTGATCATCTTGTGTAACTCCTTCCCTTTCAGAGTGCATTATTAAGGCCTTGCCCTGAGTGAGACAGTCCACAACCTTAAAACGGGCTGCTTTCAGGACATTGGCCAGTGTCTGCCTTGAAACCCCCATTGCAACAGCCGCTTCCTGCTGTTGCATGCCCAGTAAATCGACTAGCCGTAACGCTTCAAACTCATCTTCTTTTAAATGAACATGTTCAAGCTGGCTCATCGGTCGCGCATTGGGCTTAAAACAGGTATCCGCAGGGCGGCCACAGATGTTACGGGGAATTCTGGGTCTTGGCATGAAGGCTCCTTATTGGCATATGCTATATATACACTCATAAACTGGCATATGCAATATACTCTGCTCACCGGTGGAGAATTTTTTGCTTTACCCTGGAGTCTGTAAGTGGGCAGCAGGTCATGAGAGATGAAGAGAAAGAAAACAGATACTGTATGAGACTCAATTTAAAGTGCTGCCATAAGGGGGTCGTCTCAGAAAACGGAAAATAAAGCACGCTAAGCCGGTGGCAGCGGTCGCAATGGCCTGAACTTCCCCGCACCGACCTTGGCACTGCTGCGCCATAGGTAATCGCCGGTCAGGTTGATATGCTCCCACCCCAGCGGGGACAGATAGGGCGAATGATTGGATCACCGCCTTGCCGTCGCTGCTCGCAGCAGCCAGCTTCATGGCCAGCGCCGCCTCGTGAGTCTGCGCGTCAAAGTTTCTGAACTTGGTCGCATCAGCGCCGAGGTAAGCAAGGATGCGCATTTTTTCAGTAAGCGGTGGCTCGGGGTGTGCAGCAACTTTTGGGGCGAGCTGAACGACCTGAACCCATTCCTCCTGCGAAATCGCACCGGTAATAGCCTGCATGTTGCGCCCGAGTTCCTGCATGATCTTGCGTAGCGCCAGTGGCTCAACCTGGGTAGCGTCACCAGCCCAAGCTGGCAACTGAAAACCCCATAAAAGCAGGCAGGCCGTAACGGTCAGGGTGATAGTTCCAAATGCGTGGCTGTGTTTGCGGTGGGTCATGAAATTCTCCTGTAATTCAATCGTTCTCTCATTCGAACTCCCGCCCTTCGCCAGCTTCCTCATGGGTCACGCCGTCGCGGATGTGGTAGATGCGCTTGAATGTGGGGATGATCTTTTCGTCATGGGTGACGACGATGATGGCGGTCTCGAACTTCCGGGCCATGTCGTTGAGGATGCGGATTACAGCCATGGCGCGCTCGGAATCCAGCGGCGCAGTGGGTTCATCGGCCAGGATCACCGGCGGACGATTGACCAGTCCGCGCGCGATGGCGACCCGTTGCTGCTCGCCACCGGAGAGTTGCGAGGGCATTGCGCGAGCTCGGTGTTGCACATCAAGCGCTGTGAGCAATTCCAGTGCCTTCGCGCGCGACTCTCCATTCGCGACGCCTGCAAGCATCGGCAGCAGCGCCACGTTGTCGGTGACATCGAGAAACGGAATCAGGTACGGCGCCTGGAAAACGAAACCGATCTTGTCACGCCGTAAGGCGCGCAGGTCGCGGACTTTCCAGCCATCGGCGTAGATCACTTCATCGTCCAGCGTCATGCGACCGGCGGTCGGTTCGATCACCGCACCCAGACACTTGAGCAGCGTGCTCTTGCCGGACCCGGAAGGGCCGATCAGTCCCACCACTTCACCAGGCGCAACATGCATATTCACGTCTCTCAAGGCAAAGACAGCGGTGTCACCATCGCCATACCGCTTGCTTAAACTTTCGATGTGTATCCCTTTGCTACTCATCTCAACCTCCAATGGCTTCGGCCGGATCGACCTTGAGTGCTATGCGAATGGCGACGAGGCTAGCTAGAACGCAGATCACGAGCACGGCAAAAAAACCGGCGACAGAATCCATTGGCGTGAGCAGGACATATTTTGGAAAAGCCGGTGCTGAAAAGGTGGCTGTGATCTTGCCGACCACGAAGCCAATCACGCCCAGGGCGAGCGCCTGCTGCATGATCATCGCGGCGATGGTTCGGTTGCGTGTGCCGATGAGCTTCAACACCGCGATCTCACGGATTTTGTCCATCGTCAGCGAATAGATGATGAAGGCAACGATGGCCGCGCTAACGATGGCCAGAATCACAAGGAACATGCCGATCTGCTTGGCCGAGGTGGCGATCAGCTTGCCGACGAGGATGTCTTCCATCTGTGCCCGGGTGTAGACCGTCAAACGCTTCCAGCGCTGGATGGATTCGGCAACCTCGTCCGGCGCATGACCAGGTTTCAGAGTGACCAGCACGGCATTGACGAACGCGTTGCTGCTCTGTGAAGCAATCACGGCATCCAGCAAACCTGGATCACCGGGTCGATTGAAGACCGGGTTGGCTTCGGTGCGACGCCGGCTTTGCCAGATGGCATCGTTGTCCTTGAGGAACTGGGCCTCCTGGGCATCTTTGAGCGGAATGAATACCATCGGGTCGCCGCTGGACGACACCATGCGCCGTGTCAGCCCCACGACGGTGTAATGATTGCGGCGAATGGCAAGACGATCTCCCAGTTTGAAGCCGGTGGCGATGTCGGCCACAGCCTCGTAGTGACCGCGCGTGATCTGGCGTCCAGCGACGAGATAAGGAGGCCATCCGGGTGTAGCCCCCAACGCACCGGGCGCGATGCCGACCACCATGGTGCGTACATCACTCTCGCCCTTGCGTACCTGCATGGTCAGGTAGGTCGCGTTCGCAGCCTGTGAGACTCCCGGCATGGCGAGAATGGCGCGATACACGTCATCGTTGAGGCTGGACGACTCCGCATAAGGACCCAGAGTATCCTTTTGCACCACCCAAAGGTCAGCGCCACTGTTGTCGAGCAACGCCTTGCCGTCGTCCACCATGCCTCGGTACACCCCAGCCATGACTAGGGTGACGCCGATCAGCAGACCCAGACCGATGCCGGTGAAGACGAATTTCCCCCAGGCATGGAGAATGTCGCGGCCGGCCAGGCTGATCATCGTGAAACTCCCGGGATATGCTCGACCACATGGATGCGGCTGCGCGCCGTCAGTGCCTTTTCGCTATAGGTCACAACCTGGTCCCCATTCTTGAGCCCTTCGCGCACCTGCACGTAACCATTGAGGTCGGAAGTGCCGAGCTTGACCGGGGAGAAATGCAGATCACCATCCACGATTTGCCAGACACCAACTTTATCGCCTTCACGCTGGACGGCAGCGTTGGGGATCAGTGGAGCGGCCGGGAGCGCCGGCAAGTCAACCGTGACTTCGGCCAGTTCACCCACTGGTGGCAAAGGTTCTGGTTTGTTATCGAATGTCACCTTGGCAAGCGTTTCCTCGGTTACCGCGTCGGCCTTGGGTTCCACCCGCAGCACGCGACCTTTCAAGGTCTGGCCACCACGCGAACGCAGGACGATATGAGCCGGCAGCCCCCCAGCCAGCCCCGATGCGCTGATCTGGTCGAAGCGCACATTGATCCACAAACTCTTGGGGTCGATCACTTCCACCACGGCCTGGCCCGCGACGATGGTCGTGCCGGGATCGGCATCGCGCACGGCGACTACACCGTCGACCGGCGCGATCAGGCGCAGATTGCTCCGCTGCGCGACGAGTGCTTCGCGGTCGGAGCGTGCCCGGGCAATATCTTCCCGAGCGGCGGATAGGGCGGCATCGGCGATCTGCAGTTCCTGCCGCTTGGTGGTGACGATTTCCTCGCTGGTCGAGCGCACCGCAAACAATTGCTCATAGCGGCGCGCCTGGGTTTGCGCGTAGGCTTGCCGGGCTTCTGCCTCGCGCAAAGCCGCTTCCGCCCGCTTGAATACAGACTCCTGTGAGCGCACCCGATCATCAAGGTCGACCGGCTCCATCTCGCCGAGCACCTGTCCGGCCTTGACCTGGTCGCCTACATGCACCTCCAGGCGTTTGACGCGCCCGGCAAACGTCGGTCCGATCTTGTAGGTGTAGCGCGCCTCCACCGTGCCGATGCCGAACAGCGCCGGTGTGATAGCCTGTGATTCCACGCTTGCCACCGTCACAGCGACCGGGGCGAGCGGCCCTGATCGCAGACCGACATAAATAAAAAGCACCAGCAAAGGAATGATGACGGCAAGCAGTGCCAGGGTGCGGCCTTGCAAGGGTAACTTTTTCATTGCGCACTCCTTATGCCACGCCGATAAATTGCAAAGACGCGCGGCGCATCGCGGTGCATACGTCCCACATCACCCGCCAACAGCGATTGCATGACCAAGCCCTGGATCGTGCCAATGAACAGCGTTGCCGCCGCCTCGTTGTCAAGCGAGGGAGACAACTCGCCGCTGGCCTTGCCTTTCTCGATGAGACGATGCAAACGTTCGCCGTAGCGCTGAATCAAGGTTTGCACCATGCGCTTGGCCGGTGTCGATTCGGCACGCTGAAGCTCACCAAACATCATTCTTGGCACGCCTGGGTGCTCAGCTACGAATTCGATATGACTCATGAACATCGCCTCCATGGCTGCCAAGGGCGACTCGATTCCTTGTGCGGATCGATCGATTCTGGCTAATAGGCGCTCTGCTACCCACTCCATGACCGCCTGCCAAATGGCTTCCTTGTTCGGGAAGTGCCGAAACAGCGCACCCTGGGTCAAGTTCATGTGTTTAGCGATAGCCGCAGTGGTTATCTCGCTTGGGTTTTGTGAACCGGCAAGCGCCACGACGGACTCGACAGTTACGGCACGACGTTCATCGGCCGGCAGATGCTTTGGATGGGTGTCCACGAGCACTCCTGGTAAGATAGTAATTGATTACTATCTTACCACAAGAGGCAACTCAAACAAGAGAAAACCCGACGTACTCGTCAATATCTAGAGTCTGCAATGGGCTTAACGTGCTTTATTTTCCGTTTTCTGAGACGTCCCCAGTATGGCAACCACGATCAGTTGTGTAGAGACATTAAAGTTGTATCCTTTAACCTGAAAAAGACTTTAAAGTTGTAAACTTTTAAAAAAAACACATACAAAACATGATACTAAGTGTGTATCACACGCTGTTCCAACATTATGCCTTGATGTTCTTGCAGGAACTGCAATTTACAGGAGGAAAAAGGTGTTTTTGTAGTTATCTGGCGTTACGTGACAGTGTTGGTCAGATACTTCCACCTCTTCAGAGTTAAAGTTTGATATATGGGAAAAAAACGCTCCCGGACGGGAGCGTAAGCCAGTGACTTCGGCGTCAAATGAGGGTCTAACAAGTGGAGCTGCGGGTTAATTCTGGGTGATCTGGCTGCGATGCTTTTCAGCCTGCTGCTGATGAATAACGGAAGATTGACCATTATTCGCCTTCTCATGCATAACAGCGGCTTTCTCATGCTCGTTCATTTCGGAAAATGATTTTGCTGTTTCGTTAGAAGCTGCTGGCTTGGATTTCATCATTTTTTTATGCATTTCAGCCATGTCCTGATGGGCAGCAGAATTGCCGTTTTGCATCATTTCATGGGACATTGCGGCCTGATCGTGACCGCTCATATCCATCATTTTCATGCTCTCCCCCTGAACTGCACTTTTTTCAGCGGATGATTGCATCTGATGGGCAGGCGCCTGGGCATTATTTACCTGGTCATGCATGTTCATTGTCTCTGCAGCCCAGGCAGATGAAGCGACAGCCATCATGGCAATAAAGGATACAAGGATCTTTTTCATGGTTGGGTCTCCGGTGTTTTCATACCCGAACAATCAATGCTTATAACAGAGAAAGCATTTGATCTCAGGGCTGGTTGATCATCACGCCAGGAACCGGGCGATTGAATTATCACGCTGTCCTGATTTATGGCTGATTATAAAAAACCGCCTCTGTTTATCGCGTGACTGAACGATGACATTTTTGTCACCTTCCGGGTTTCTCCTGAATAACGGTATTAATCCATTAACAGACGCACACTGAACACAATTTCCCGCCCCTGCTGTTCTGCTGACAGCTCGCCGCCGTGAGCATGAATGATCGACCTTGTAATTGATAATCCCAGCCCCGCGCCTTCCGTGTTGTAGAACCTTGATGAGTCTGCGCGATAGAACCGGTCAAACAAACGTTCCAGATTAGCGGGAACCTGGCCGGATATCGTATTCGTAATCATCACGTTCACACAGTCACTGTCACGCTCAAGGTGTATCGCTGTACAGGTGTTATCGGGAGAATACTTGATTGCATTGGAAAGCAGGTTACTGAAAGCACGTCGGAGCATATCGCTGTCTCCGGCAACAACGCCCTCTCCTTCAACCGTGATTGTCTTTCCTGTTTCGTCTGCCAGGGGCTCGAACAACTCACGTAATTCATTCAGTTCGGCTGCCAGATCCACATCATGTTTATCCAGCCGCAGCAGACCATGCTCTGAACGTGCCAGAAAAAGCATGTCACTGGTCATTCGTGACAACCTTTTCAGTTCTTCCAGGTTAGCGAATAAAATTTCGCGGTAATGCGAAACATCCCTTTCCTTAGCCAGTGCAAACTGCGTCTGCATCATCAGATTACTGACTGGTGTGCGCAGCTCATGCGCGATGTCAGACGAGAAATCTGACAGTTTCCGGAATGCCCCCTCCAGGCGATCAAACATATTATTGAACTCCTGCATGGTCTCAGAGATTTCCGGCGGAGCCAGATCGGGATTTAGACGCTGATCCAGGCTGTGTACAGTCATGGAGGAAGCCAGACTGGTCATTTCCCGTAACGGTTTCAGACCAATACGTGTGGTCAGCCAGCCCAGAAAAACAGAAATAAAGACCAGACCGATATTGAACCAGAACAGCCAGGTACTGAGTTTGTCCATAAACAGGGTGTGATACCCAGTATCCGTGGCAACCGTAATGATGACATGTTTGCTTTTACCCTGTTCCGGCGTCACGGCAACCCGCCGCGAGATACTGCGGTACACGGTGTTATTTTCTTCCGTCTGGATCATATAGTCGAGAATATCACCCGACTTATTAAGCAGGACCGCTGGAACAACAGAATTTTTGGCATAGAGTTCAACAATTTTTTCATTTTCCATGTTTTTTATAGAAATGAATAAACCATTGTGCCCTACCATCGCATCGTTTATTTTTTCTGATAATGACTTAATATCCGTTTTGTTCCGGAACGTCTCTGTTTTAAGAAACTCTTCGGTGAGCTGAAGTTTACCTGTCAGAAAATCGCGGTCCTGATTATCGAAATAGCCATTAAGGGTGCTAATCAGGATAAAACTTGATAACCACCATACCGTAAGCATCACCGCAGAAAAAATCAGGCTCAGGCGTGTGGTCAGGGAAATTTTGAACCTCACTCTTCTCTGATCTCCAGGACATATCCGGCACCGCGAACGGTATGGATCAGTTTTGGCTCAAAGTCATCATCAATTTTACTTCTCAGACGTCTCACGGCGACATCAATCACATTCGTATCACTGTCAAAATTCATGTTCCAGACCAGGGACGAGATAAGACTCCTGGGTAACACTTCTCCGGTGCGTTGCAGCAGCAACTCAAGCAGAACGTATTCTTTACCGGTGAGATGGATCTTCTTCCCCGAACGGATCACGGTCCGGCGCACCATATCAACGGTCATATCGGCGATGGTGCAGACTGTTGCGGCCTGCGAGCGTGCCCGGCGCAGTAGGGTTCTTACACGTGCAACCAGCTCCGTAAAATCAAAGGGCTTAATCAGGTAGTCATCTGCGCCAAGCTCCAGTCCTTTCACTTTGTCCCGCACGTTGTCCTTTGCGGTTAAAAACAGGACCGGTTCTTCGTGCCCGGACTCCCTCAGTGCGCTGATGATTTGCCACCCGTCGAGGAAAGGCAGCATCACGTCCAGTATTATCAAATCATACTGTCCCTTCGACGCGGCCCCGAGACCATCGCGGCCATTATTAAAGAGATCGGCCTGATAGCCTTCCTCAACCAGTCCCTGCTGCAGGTAACGACCTGTTTTTTGTTCGTCTTCAACGATTAAAATACGCTGCATGGTCAACTCGCTGATATGAAAGTAAAAATCTCACGCATGAGCTTTGGCTGTCCCCTAGCTGACCTGAGACGGAGCAAGCATTCCGAGCCACGCTACGGCGCCCAGAATGATAATCGCAACAACGAATTCTGTCAGGATGCTGTTTCGCATCAGGGCAACGCTGCGATCATAATTCCCTTCCCTGACCATAACTTCAAGCCGGGGACCCAGGTGAAACCGGTTTGCTGCAGCCAGAAGAAGCATCAGAACAAACAGAGCCGTCTTGGCAAGCAATATCCTCCCCCAGGAACTGTTGAATAAGGGAGTTAAGTTACCCTCAGCAATATACAGATAGTTGACCAGCGCACTCAGGATCAGGGCTACAACAATCACCGTTCCTGCCGTGGCAAATTTTGCCAGGGAGTCAGATATCACAATGACGCTCTGTGCATTATGCTCGTTTCTGCGCATCAGCAGGATAGCAAATGCAACCAGAGCACCTGTCCAGGCACCTGCAGCGCCGAGATGGGTCAGATCGCTCAGTAAATGGAGATAGTAATGCAGACCGTCATGCATAACGGCGTGTCCTCCCCAGGCAAGTGTAGCCAGCGCCACGCCCCCACTCATCGTCATCAGCAGGCAGGACAATACTCTCTTATTAGTGTAAAGGAACAAAGCACCGAGTGTGGTAAACAGGGCACAGAGCCTGACAATCCAGCTAATACCCACATCAGTTTCTTCTATCACCATCTCGATAACATGGATGGATAATTCTCTGAGGTCAGTTACTCCACTCATGGCATTAGATACCAGGAGCATATTAATGCCAGTAAGAATGATGCCTGTAACAACAGCAAAGGTTATAAACGACCTGAAATTAGTCAGGTTATAGGTTTCATATCTGACACCGCTTATTCCATATATCTGAAAAAATGGCAATCCAAATATTACCATCAAATCCAGATAAAGAAGAAAACGAATAACAATCATAATCAGGTCGTTCATAATATTACTTCACTGTAAAGGTGTAATTACCGGTAATAGGGTGCGTATCTGAAGAAACCGCGCGCCAGTCAACACGATAAGTGCCAGCGGGTAAAGGCTCTCGCGGAATAATGACCATCGATTTAGGGTCAGCGCCTGGCGCCACTTTTGCCGCGACCGGCATCGGAGAATGTGATGACATGCCTTTCATACCCGTCATCGTTAATTTTGCACCTGAGAATTTCACGGTCAGATTTTCCGAGAAATTAAGCTGAATCTTTTCCGGGGCCGCTACGGCTGAATCAGCCTGTGGCACAGAGCTTTTTAATTCCGGATGGGCCATAGCAGAGAAAGCAACGCCCATAACGAGGCCACCTGTAAGAATGGCTTTATTTAAAATCGACATTTTATTTACCTGTTTAGTTGAGTGTTTTATATCAGTGCGTTAAAACCAGATTCTGGCTCCCGCCAGGAATACTACCTGATGGTCTTTCTCACCTTCTCTTTTCGCCATATCGGATGTTTTCCCGTAAAGTTGATTCCAGGAAACGCCTATATAGGGTGCAAACTCACGGCGTATTTCATAGCGCAGCCGGAGCCCCAGCTCTGTGTCAGTCAGTCCCCTGCCGCGACCCCGCGATTCATCATCCTGACTGTAGAAATTCACCTCATAGGATGGCTGGAGTATGAGCCGGTTAGTCAGTAAAACGTCGTATTCTCCTCCCAGACGAAGGGCTGCTTTTCCGCCATTACTGACAAAACCCGTAATTTCAGACTCAAAATTATAGAGTGCCAGCCCCTGAAAACCGACAGCAGCCCAGGTCCGGGCAGAAGCAGGTCTGAAATCCTGCCTGACACCCGCAACCAAATCCCACCATGGGCCAACCGCATGTCCCCAGAGTAACTGCGCTTCAGCCGCCTCCGTTTCCCCATTGCTTCGTTCACCTTCACTCTTTAGCCAAATCCGATCTGTGTCGCCTCCAATCCAGCTGTTAACACTCCAGCTGAAATTGTTGGTGTTATCCGACCGTTGCCATTCCAGTTGATCCAGCAGAACCAGATAATTAATCGCACTGTCGTGAATCGCATGCCCCTGTAAATTGCCGAATGCAGCCTTCCGGTCGGCATCGGTAACAGGCGGAATTGGCGTTCTGCTCTCAGTTACAATGGGCTCCATTGACGTCATCTCAGTGAAATTCTCATCTGCTGGCATCTGCATGGCAGACATGTCGTGCCCGGCGTGGGGATCTGCAGAGACGGAGCCCGCCGCAATAGAAAGCTGTGAGGTAAACAAACCGGCGACCAGAACAGGTATGGCCTTCAAATTTCTCTTCATTCGCATCATTCCTCCACCCGGACTTCACGAAACATTCCCATTTCCATGTGATAGAGCAAATGGCAGTGATACGCCCAGCGGCCAAGCGCATCTGCTGTCACTCTGTAACTGCGTTTTGTACCAGGGGGAACATCTATTGTGTGTTTACGAACCATGAAATTACCGTTTTCATCTTCCAGATCGCTCCACATACCATGCAGGTGAATGGGGTGAGTCATCATGGTATCGTTGATCAGCGTGATCCTGAGCCGCTCACCGTATTTCAGCAGCACCGGTGCGGCATCTGAAAACTTGATTCCGTTAAATGACCAGGCAAACTTTTCCATGTGGCCGGTTAAATGCAGTTCTATGGTACGGCCAGGTTCACGTCCGTCAGGATCCTCAAAGCGGCTTTTCAAATCCGCGTACGTGAGAACCTTTCTTCCGTTATTTCGAAGACCAATACCCGGATCATTTAATTTCGGAGAGACGCTCATCGCCTGCATATCAACCAGTGGGTTATCCGTTTCTGACGCAGGATGACTTTGCATACCCGGCATTCCGGCCATCCGGGAATGATCCATACCGGCCATGCTGCTGTGATCCATGGGCGCGGAGGATGTCCCGCTATCCGGAAGGTCAGCACCGTCCATAGACATCATCTCTCCGCTGTTATCCATGCCTCCCATCTGGCTGTGGTCCATTCCTGCCATATCATGTCCCATTCCCCCCATACCCATATCTTCCATGGTCAACAGAGGACGGGGATCGAGGGGGGGAACGGCAGCACTTAACCCCTCTCTCGTGGCCAGTGTCCCTCGAGCGTAACCGGTCCTGTCCATGGATTGTGCGAAGATGGTATAGGCCTCACCCTGAGGCTCCACAATGACATCATAGGTTTCGGCAACGGCAATCCTGAATTCGTCAACGGTAACCGGGTTTACATACTGGCCATCTGCAGCCACGACCGTCATTTTCAGCCCGGGGATACGGATATCGAAATAGGTCATTGCCGAGCCGTTGATAAACCGTAAGCGTATCTTTTCACCGGGACGGAACAGTCCGGTCCAGTTTTTCAGCGGGGCCTGCCCGTTCATGAGATAGGTGTAGGTGTAGCCACTGACATCCGCGAGGTCAGTCGGATTCATTTTCATTTCAGCCCACATTTTCCGATCGGCAATGGTGGCTGACAGCCCCCTGGTATTCACGTCGCGGAAAAAAGAGCCAACGGTTGGTTTATTGAAATTGTAGTAATCCGACTGTTTTTTTAATTTTTTCAGCAGGCTGTGAGGATTTTCATCGGTCCAGTCAGACAACATGACCACATGCTCACGATCGTAAGCAAACGGTTCTGGCTCCCTGGCATCGATGATAATGGCACCGTATACCCCCTCCTGTTCCTGCAGACCGGAATGGCTGTGGTACCAGTAAGTCCCGTTCTGCTTAACCTTAAAGGTGTAAACGTAGGTATCATCAGGCTCTATGCCCATAAAACTCAGCCCCGGAACACCATCCATATTGGCCGGAAGAATAATGCCGTGCCAGTGAATGGACGTCTGTTCATTAAGACGGTTTTTGACCTTCAGGGTAATGGTGTCACCTTCTTTCCAGCGAAGAACGGGCCCCGGCAGGCCTCCATTGATTGTTTTGGCCTGACGCTCACTGCCCGTGATATTGACGGCCGTTTCACCAATGGTCAGGTCAAACTGAGTACCCTGCAGGGATGCGGCAACTGGCAGGCTCAGACTGGAACGCGCATTGAAACTCCATACGCCAAGACTTCCGGCTACGCCAGAGAGGGTTAACCCCTTCAGGAAAGTTCGTCGAGACGTTTTCAACAGCATGCGCATTCCCTTATTTAAAGTATGGTTACTGACAGAATTCGAGAACCGATTTAAATTAAATTACTGGTTCATCCACTTACAATGAAATGAATCTAGCACACCTTAAGAAACAAATTCATTACAATCGTGTAATGTACATAGCTGTATTACATTTACGTCATCTTCCCCACAGGTTGATTATTTTTATATATGATCATAAGGACATCTTTTATGTACCTCAGAAGGTAATTACACATGAATATATTAATCACGACCACTGCGTTTACAGCTTTATTTTGTGGGGCAGCTTTTGCTCAGTCCAGTGATATTGCCCATGAAGCACATCGATTTGTTAATAATGCCTCAGCCGTCAGTCATGTGAATTCCTCGACGCATGAAAACTTACCGGACAGGGTTAATAAAAACAACACGCCCTCATTCTCTGAAATGAATGAACATGAAAGGGCCATTGTTGCTCATTCATTTATGAACAACAGCGCGTCCTATGCGCATCAGAAAATGATTGAGGAACATAAAAAAATGCTGTCCGGCAGTGATGCAAATTCAAAGACCTCGTCTTCTTCTTTTAACGAACTGAATGCCGGAGAAAAAGCCGCTCTCGTGCATGAGCAGGTCAATAATGCCGGTGCGGAAGCACATCAGACGCAGGCAAGAAAGCTTCGCGGGCTGTATTCGACCAGGTAACTGCAGGCGGGTTAGTGCTTAGCGTCAGGTGCGCAGCAGGGCTTTACTGACGGGTTACGTAGCAGGACATGAGCCCCATATTGCTCTGCCGTAACCTGTTTCAGTCCCGTTAATCATCACCGTCGGGCTGGTCATACAGTTCCCAGAGCTTCAGGAGCAAACGGGAAACAAGATATGTTACAAAAATGACGACCATCAACGGTGCTCCCGATTAACTGACAGATGACACGCCTCCTGAAAACCCCTAGCATACGCCGCAGTGTTCATGCTAACGGCGAATTCCAGTAAATGTATTCTACCGATGTCGTAAAAGAAAATGCCTACCTTTCAGCCACCCGCTCGGGGCTGGAATCGAACGAGATCGCTACTCTTCAGCGCTCCTTGCCTTCCCGGTTTAATCTGCGGCATTTGAAAAAAAATGAATCATTAAAACTCGTACTGCAAAAGAAAGCGGGAAAATCACGTGTCGTGGCCTATAAATTTACGTCCGGTTCATTTAATTACACGGCGTATCGTATATCAGATAAAAAGTTCTATAACCTTTCCGATACTTCCGGGAAAGGCAGTCTCGATTATCCGTTACCGGCCACAGCAAGACTCAGTTCGCCTTTCAATCCTGCAAGACTTAACCCGGTATCGGGAAAAGTGAGTCCCCATAATGGCATTGATTATTCCATGCCCATGAACACGAAAATAGTCAGCGTCATCGACGGAAAAATCACCCGGGCCGAATACAACAGTACCATGGGATATTTTGTTGAAGTAACGGGAAAAGCCGGTGTTAAAACTCGCTATCTCCACCTCAATAAAATACTCGTTACTAAAGGGGCCAGGGTTACACGGGGAGGTGCTATTGCGTTATCCGGTAACAGCGGACGTTCATCCGGTCCTCATCTGCATTACGAGCTGGTCATCAATAACAACCCTGTTAACTCTCTGGCGTTCCGGGCAGCGGCACCCGCTGATAACAAACTCGAACAGCATGCCTTTGCGCATGCCAGAGACTACGAACGATACCTGGACTGATAACGGGACCGCGACGCGGCCCCGTCTGCCGGATTAATTTTTTTTATCGTTTTCACTTCCGTGATGTTGATGATCTCCATGCCCTCCGTGGCCGTGGAAAAGATGCATTAGCGGGCAGACCAGCAATAACAGATATGGCCAGTAACCTGCCACATGTGACCAGTGTTCGCGCAGGAGGGCAAATGCCGCGATCGCGGCGACAGCAATAAGCGCATAGGTGGTACTTTTCATACTGGACTCCTTCTGTTCGTAACTGACCCTTCACTCAGTGTTATTTCCCGAGCCTGACACTTTTCAGACGCAACGCATTCACAATGACGCTGACGGAGGAAAGAGCCATGGCCGCCGCCGCAATAACTGGCGACAGCAGTATTCCATACACAGGATAAAGCAGACCTGCAGCCACAGGCACGCCAAGTGCGTTGTAGATAAATGCAAAAAACAGATTCTGACGGATATTTTTCATGGTGATCTCTGACAGATGACGGGCCCTGTTCAGTATCATCAAGTCGCCTTTGAGAAGGGTGACTCCGGCACTTTCAATTGCCACATCTGTACCCGTTCCCATGGCTATACCCACGTCAGCCGCTGCCAGCGCCGGGGCATCATTCACACCGTCTCCGGCCATCGCAACCACATGGCCAGACTCTTTCAGTCGGGTTATCACTGCTTTTTTGCCATCCGGCAGAATTCCGGCTTCAACCTCATCTATTCCCAGTTTCCGTGCGACTGCTTCAGCAGTAAGCTGGTTATCCCCGGTGAGCATAACAATGCGGATCCCCGCCTGACGCAAAGCTTTAAGCGCATCCGGCGTGGTTGTTTTCACGGGATCCGAGATAGCTATCAGGCCTGCAAGGTCCCCGTCTGTGGCCACATAGATAACGGTAGCGCCTTCCATCCGCAACGTATCCGCAACGGCCTTTTGATTATCAATAACGATACTGTTTTCCTGCATAGCCAGTTCATTACCAATAACAACCCGTTGACCTTCGACATCGCCTGAGACACCTTTACCCGACGGTGCATCGAAATGAGTGACTGCGGGTATTGCGATCCCCTTTTCCTGTGCTGCTTTAACTACTGCCATACCCAGCGGATGCTGCGAGCCTTTTTCCACTGCGGCTGTTACACGCAAAAGAGATGTTTCCCCACCCGGATTGAGACTGATAATCCCTGTCACCGTAGGCGAACCTTCCGTGAGCGTGCCTGTTTTGTCGACAACCAGCGTGTCCACTTTTTCAAGACGCTCAAGGGCTTCGGCATTCCTGATTAACACCCCGGCCTGGGCTCCTTTGCCCACCCCCACCATTATCGACATCGGCGTGGCCAGCCCCAGCGCGCAGGGACAGGCAATAATCAGGACCGACACAGCCGCAATGAGACCGTGCGCCATCCTGGGCTCGGGCCCCCAGACAGACCAGATCACGAAAGCAACAACCGCGATAAGTATCACCAGAGGAACAAACCAGCCTGAAACGCTGTCAGCCATTCTCTGGATGGGGGCACGCGAACGCTGTGCATCAGCGACCATCTGAACAATTCGTGAGAGCATTGTTTCATCACCGACTTTCTCTGCACGGATGATGAGACTCCCTGTCTGATTAATGGTCCCCCCGATGACAGGGTCACCCTCCGTTTTGGTAACCGGCATAGATTCCCCGGTCACCATCGATTCATCAACGGTTGTTTTGCCTTCGATCACAATACCGTCGACCGGAATACTCTCTCCTGGTCTGATGCGGAGCTTATCGCCAGGCAGAACATCTTCCGCATTAATATCCGTTTCATGACCGTCATGATCCAGCCGCCTGGCGGTTTTGGGGGCAAGATTCAGTAGTGCAGTAATGGCACCTGAGGTTTGTTCCCGTGCCCGCAGCTCAAGAACCTGTCCCAGCAGAACAAGCACCGTAATAACTGCTGCGGCTTCAAAATAAACGGCCACCAGGCCATCCATGTTTCTGAACGATGCAGGAAACCAGGAGGGGAAGACGGTTGCAATGACGCTGTACACCCAGGCTACGCCGGTGCCCATTGCAACAAGGGTAAACATATTCAGGGAGCGGTTACGTAACGACATTCCGGCCCGGGCGAAGAATGGCCAGCCACACCACAACACGACAGGAGAGGCCAGAAGCAGCTGCAGCCATGTGTTGTACTGTGGCGGTACTGTATTCCTCAAGGCGGGAAACAGATGAGATCCCATTTCGAGTACCAGAACCGGAAACGCCAGCAACAACCCCAGCCAGAAGCGTCTTGTCATGTCGCGAAGTTCATCACTTGGCCCCGTGGATGCCGTAGCTACGAGCGGCTCCAGTGCCATTCCACAGACAGGACAGCTTCCGGGACCACTGCGGCGTATCTCCGGGTGCATCGGACATGTCCACACACCTTCAGAATTCTCTTTCTCCGCCTGGTGGTGAGGCTGTTTTATCTGATCAGGGCTGACTTCGTGATGATCGTGGTGATGGTGATGGGAATGTTCACTGGCATCTTCGGTAAGATAACGATCGGGATGGGCTTTAAATTTACTCTCACAGCTGGCGGAGCAGAAATAAAGTTGATGGTCCTGGTATCGAATGCTGCTGTGCGCCCTGTCGGGCAGGATGTCCATCCCGCACACGGGATCTCTCACCTTATGCAATACGTGGCCCTCGTCCGGGGATAATGTCTGCTCAGAAGCAGTCTGGTTGTTGTGTTGCACTGCATTGTCATTTTTCACAGTAACTCTCCTTATGCATACCGAAGCATCTTCTGTCTTCAGGGTATGTCATGGATGCGATTACCACGAATGCCGCCGGCATAAGAGTGCCTGCTGCCGGCGTCCCGTTATCAGCCGTTCCGCTGACTATTCGATTCGCTGGAAGACTTTTTTACTTCCATCCGGTGAGAATGCGATAACATCGTAAGCCTCTTTTCGGGCTCCCATCTCCATTCCAGGACTTCCTGCTGGCATACCGGGGGTGGCGAGACCGTATATACCTGAACCAGACTGCATTGCCTTATGTATCGTTGTCGCAGGCACATGGCCTTCAATGATCAAATTACCGGCAACCGCGGTATGACAACTTCGCAGTCCTGCAGGAATAGCATGCTTTTCTTTCAGGGCTGACAGCGCCTGATCATTCATGACGTGAGTTCGTACTTCAAACCCGTCTTTTTCCATCGCCTTGCCCCACAGGGAACAACAGCCACAGTTTTCAGATTTGTACATATCAATCACTTTTTCACTCGCCATCGCGGGCAGTGAAAGGCCGAGAGCCAGCGCCATCAGAACCACTTTTTTCATACTCACCTCTGTATATTATCGATTTAAACCCTGACGTCAGGGTGAATCAGTAAAGAAGGACACCCACAGGGGGTGCCCTTTCAGGTTCAGGACACGCTTTTTTTATGTCTGCGCAGCCAGATTAATTTGTAGGCGGCAGGAATAATGAACAGGGACAGCAGCGGAGCCGTGATCATCCCACCAATCATGGGTGCCGCGATACGGCTCATGACTTCTGAACCTGCACCGGTTCCCCAGAGTATTGGCAGCAGACCCGCAATGATCACCGCCACGGTCATGGCTTTCGGCCGGACACGCAGTACGGCACCATGATAGAGGGCTTCATCAAGGCCTTCCGGTGTGAACGTCTCTTTACGGGACAATTCCGGGTGCGCTTCAATGGCATGACGCAGATACATCAGCATGACCACGCCAAACTCTGCTGCCACCCCGGCCAGAGCGATAAACCCCGTTCCGGTTGCGACAGACATATGGAAGCCCTGCCAGTACAGGAACCATATCCCGCCAACCAGGGCGAACGGCAGGCTCATCAGGATCAGCAGGGCTTCATCAACCCGGCGGAATGCCAGATACAACAGGATGAAGATGATCATCACCGTCATCGGCACCATCAGCTTCAGTTTCTTGTTGGCATGCTCAAGCAGTTCAAACTGTCCGGAGAATGACACGCTGGTACCCGGTCTCAGTTTCACTTTCTGACTGATCGCCGTTTTAATGTCATTAACCACCGACACCATATCCCTGCCGCGCGCGTCAATGTAAATCCAGCTGGCTGGACGGGCATTTTCCGTTTTCAGCATAGTCGGCCCGGAAACGACCTTAATATCCGCAACATCGCCCAGCGTGATCTGCTGCTTCATCGGGGTCAGGATCGGCATCTGTTTCAGGGCCTGCGGGCTGTTCCGGTAATCCTGCGGATAGCGGATATTAATCGGGTACCGGGCCACGCCTTCAACCGTCTCACCCACCATAGCCCCACCGATGGCTGATGAGATGAACAGCTGCACATCGCCCACCGTCATTCCGTAGCGGGAGGCTTTTTCCCGGTTGATATCCACATCAATGTAGCGCCCGCCTTCCAGTCGCTCTGCGAGAGCAGACACTACGCCGGGTACGGTTTTGGCGACCGCTTCGATACTCTGCGCCGTTGCATCGATATCGGACAGAACCGTTCCGGACACCTTGATACCTATCGGGCTTTTGATCCCGGTTGAGAGCATATCAATACGGTTACGGATTGGCGGCACCCAGAGGTTTGCCAGCCCCGGTAAACGGACGGTCCTGTCGAGTTCTTCAATAATCTTGTCAATCGTCATGCCTGGACGCCACTGATCCTCAGGTTTGAGCTGGATCGTGGTTTCAACCATTTCGAGCGGTGCGGAATCCGTGGCGGTCTCTGCTTTACCGGTCTTGCCAAATACAGAGGCCACTTCAGGAACGCTTTTGATTAACTTGTCCGTCGTCTGCAGGAGCGCTGCAGCTTCAGCCGGAGAGACACCCGGCAGGGTCGACGGCATATACAACAGGTCGCCCTCGTTAATCTTCGGCAGAAACTCACCGCCCACCTGGCTCAGCGGCCAGATAACGGTGAAAATGGACAAGGCCGCAACCAGCAGGGTTGTTTTTGGCCAGTGGAGAACCCGCAACAGCAATGGATGATACGCTTTGATCAGTACCCGGTTCAGGGGGTTACTGGTCTCTGCAGGAATTTTCCCCCGGATCCAGAATCCCATCAGAATCGGAATGACGATGATGGCCAGCGCGGCCGCGCCCGCCATGGAGTACGTTTTCGTGAATGCCAGCGGGCCAAACAGACGTCCTTCCTGACCTTCCAGGGTAAAGATAGGAATAAAGGACAGGGTGATGATCAGCAGGCTGATAAACAGTGCGGGTCCCACTTCAACGGAGGCATCGGTAATCACCTTCCAGCGGGTGGCGTTGTCAATCTGCTCACCAGGATGCTGATGATCCCACTCCTCAAGCCGCTTATGCGCATTCTCAATCATCACAATGGCGGCATCCACCATCGCACCGACGGCAATCGCTATCCCTCCCAGCGACATGATATTGGCGTTCAGTCCCTGGAAGTGCATGACGATAAAGGCGATACACAGACCAAGCGGCAGAGAGATAATCGCCACCAGGGCAGAACGTACGTGCCACAGGAACAGGGCACAGACGATGGCCACCACGATAAACTCTTCCAGAAGTTTGGAACTGAGGTTATCAATCGCCCGGTCGATGAGCTGGCTGCGATCGTAGGTGGTCACGATTTCAACGCCTTCCGGCAGGCTGGCCTTCAGCGTCTCAAGTTTATCCCTCACTGCCGTGATAACGTCGCGTGCATTTTTACCCGACCGCAGGATCACCACGCCGCCAGCGACTTCGCCCTGGCCGTTCAGCTCGGCAATACCACGCCGCATTTCAGGCCCGGTCTGCACTCGGGCAACATCCCGCAGATAAACCGGCACGCCGTTCTCGCCTGTTTTCAGGACGATGTTATTAAAATCATCAATGCTCTGAAGATAACCGCTGGCACGGACCATATACTCAGCTTCGGCCATTTCAACGGATGAGCCACCGGCCTCCTGGTTAGACGATTCAAGGGCCTGTTTCACTTCGGGCAGGCTGATACCATACTGAGACAGTTTTACCGGATTGACCTGAATCTGGTACTGTTTCACCACGCCGCCAACCGAAGCGACCTCAGCCACGTTCGGGATGGTTTTCAGCTCAAATTTCAGGAACCAGTCCTGCAGAGAACGCAGTTCTGAAAGGTCGTGTTTTCCGCTGCGATCGACAAGGGCATATTCAAATATCCAGCCCACCCCCGTGGCGTCCGGACCGATTTCAGAACTCACACCGGCGGGCAGTTTTCCCTGTACCTGGTTCAGGTACTCCAGCACGCGGGAACGGGCCCAGTACAGATCGGTGCCGTCTTCAAAAATGACATACACATACGAATCACCGAACTGTGAAAAACCACGCACGGTTTTTGCGCCAGGCACGGACAGCATGGTGGTGGTAAGTGGATAGGTGACCTGGTTTTCTACAATCTGCGGGGCCTGGCCGGGATAGCTGGTTTTGATAATGACCTGCACATCTGACAGGTCAGGCAAGGCATCGACAGGCGTGTTAATAATCGTCCATGTGCCCCAGATGCTGAGAAACAGGGCCCCCATCATGACCAGGAAACGGTTGGCGACAGAGCGCCGGATAATCCATTCAATCATCGTCGTCTCCTCAGTGCCCTGAATGCATATTTACAGGCTGGTCAGACATTGCTGGCATACTGCTTTCTGTTTTTTCAGGGTGGCGCATACGTTCCAGTGCGCCCGTAATATTGGCTTCAGAGTCAATGAGGAACAGGCCACTGACCACCACGGTATCGCCTTCATTCAGGCCGGAGCCGATGCCGGACTGTTGCTGTGACTCATGCAGAACGTGGATCTGTTTCGGCACAAACTTGCCTTCATCATCAACAGTAATCACGCGCTGTTCTTTGCCGGTATCGATAACGGCCTGGCTTGGTATCAGCAGCATCTCCTGGCTTCTGGTATTCAGTTTCAGATAGGCATTCATGCCCGGCTTGAGAAACTCATCCTTATTAGAAACCTGGAGACGGACCTGAAGCGTACGGGTTGTCTGATCCACGCTGGGAAGAATATTCCATTTTTCGACATGGAATGTTTTATCCGGATAAGCCGGTACCGAAATTTCAAACTGCGACGTATCTTTCAGCAGATAGGCGATAGATTCTGGCACTGCAGCGCTGATCCAGACCGGGTCCATTCCCTGAATCTGAGCCACCACCTTATCTTTCGAAATATTCATGCCGGTGCGCAGGTCAAATGCAGTAATGACACCATCAATAGGTGCTTTAATGGTAAAACGGGTCTGAATGCTCCGGGTAGAACGCAGTCTCTGAATATCCTCTTCCGGCATACCTGCCAGGCGAAGCCGTTCCAGAACGCCTTTAATTTGCGTGGAAGTACCACCGGTGCTGGATAACAGAAGGAATTCACTCTGTGCTTCCACCCAGTCCGGAATGGTAATATCGATAAGTGGCGTCCCCTTCTTCACATGATCGCCAATCGTCATGGGGTAGACTTTTTCGACAAACCCGTCAGAACGCGCCTGCACAATAACAAACTGATACTCGTTATAGCTGACATTAGCCGGGATTGTCTGAGAATAATTCAGCATTCCTCGCGTGACTTTTTGCGTTTTTAATCCCAGATTCTGAACCTGGGTTGGGTCGATACGGATCCCGCCACTGCTTTTATCGCCACTGTCATCAGCATATTTTGGCACCAGGTCCATATCCATAAAGGGCGATTTTCCGGGTTTATCAAATTTGGTATCCGGTTTCATTGGGTCATACCAGAAAAGCACCTTTCGTTCCGGTGCCTTTTGTTCTGTTTTTTCTGTCTTTTGTGCTGAGTTTACATACTGCCAGGCAGTAACCGATATCAGCCCCCCTGCTATGAGGCTGCTGATAATTATTGCAGCATATTTTATCTTTAAAGAAGCCATACAATTTTCCGCTAAAAAATCAAAACACCTGGCATATGCGCCTGACGGTTAACTCACACATATACCTATGTGAATGTACAGGCGCACAGGATGTAATCGCTCCGGACAGCCAATCAGGACTGCGTCACGTTAATGCTTTTGAGTAAGGAGATATTGCCCTGCTGAATAAACGAGAAATCGACATGGTTGCCTGTTTTCAGGGCATTAATAGCATCGTCTGCATTAACAAAAGTAAAGCGCATGGTCATTGCAGGCCAGCCCACCGCTGGAATTGCTTCATGCGAAATGGTGATTTTCTTAGTATTCATATCAATGTCTTTAACGACACCGGTGCCCTTGATAACTTGCTGTACCGAAGCATCACTGGCAGTATTCATATCGCCATGCTGATGTGTTTCAGCATGAAGACCGGCAGAAAACATGACAGAGAAGGCACCAAATAAAACGGCTTTAAGTGAATTACGCATTTTAATTTCCTGATTAATTAAATAAATTTACTCTACCCAACCGCCACCCAGCGCGGTAAACAGATTAATTTCGTTAACCTGCCGGGAATAGGTAAGATCGAGAATGGTTTGCTGGGTAGCGAAGAGGGAACGTTCTGCATCCAGCACTTCGATGTAACTGACAGCACCACTTGCATACAATCCTCTGGCACGCTGTAGAGTTATCTGTAGTGAATCAAGATAACGCTGCTGTGACTCAAGTTGCTGGCTAAGGCTGTCGCGCAGCGCAAGCGTGTCGGAAACATTTTTAAAGGCTGACTGAATTTTTTGTTCGTAATTAACCACCGACTGTTGCTGGCGAATTTCAGCCAGCTTCAGATTGGCTTTGTTCCTGCCAGCATTAAATATAGGAATTTCAATTTTAGGAATAAAATTCCACATTCCACTTCCTGACGTAAAGAGGCTGGACAGCTCCGTACTGCTTGAGGAGAGACCACTGGTCAGGGTAATGGACGGGAAAAAAGCCGCTCGCGCTGCGCCAATATTGGCATCAGCCGCTTTCAACTGGTATTCCGCTTCCATAATATCCGGACGCTGCAGCAATATTTGTGACGACAGATTTGGTGGCAATTTTACTGGTGCGATCTCCCCACCTTTCATCCCTTTTTCTGACGGAACTGCGCGGTACGTTCCAAGCACCAGTTGCAGGGCATTGTTTGCCTGAGCCAGATCGCCTTCTCGTTTGGCTATTTCGGCGCGGGTACTTTCGATTTGCCCCCTGGCTTGTTCAAGCGCCAGAACGTTCGTACTCCCGGTCACCAGTTGTTGCTCAACGAATGCATAAGACTGTTCATAATTTTTCAGCGTTTCCCGCGCAATACGGAGTTGTTCGTACGCCAGTTGCTGGCTGAAATAGCTCTGTGAAACGTTGGAGACCAGCAGGATGTGTACGGCACGACGGGCTTCTTCGCTGGCAAAGTAGTTCTGGCGATCAGCCTCACTCATGTTCTTAAGTTTGCCAAAAAAATCGAGCTCATAGCTGAGCTCCAGACCCGCGTCGTACTCCTGCGTGGTCGGCTTGTCACCTTTCAGACCACCGCTGTATGTAATCCCGGATGAGGCATTCAGTTGGGGATAACGATCTGCATCCGTGACGTTGAACTGGGCCCGGGCCTCTTCAACCTTCAGGGCAGCCATTCTCAAATCACGGTTATTATTCAGGGCTTCACCGATCAGCCTGCTGACCTGGGGATCGACAAAAAAGTTTCGCCAGCCCGTATCCTGATAGCTGTTTACCGCAGGCGTCAGACTGTTTTTAGACAATGAAAACTGCTGGGGAACCGGAGCTGGCGGACGCTGATATTCAGGTGCCAGAGAAACACAACCTGCCAGGATGAATATGGTACTGATGCTAAGTAATTTTAATTTGAACATAACGCTTCTCGTACAGGCAGACCTGGTAAATGGTTCAAATGAAGTTCAGAGTATTACCAGGGTTACTTTACCGAACGCTCTCTGTTTGCCGGGTGACAGGATAATGACAATGTTGTCATTTTTGCTGTAATCCGTTGATAACGATCGTGGGCGCAATAGAATGACATTAGCAGCCAGCCGGGGAGCAAGATGAAAATATTGATCGTCGAAGACGAAATTAAAACAGGTGAATATCTCAGCAAAGGGCTTACAGAAGCAGGGTTCGTAGTGGATCACGCTGATAATGGTCTTACCGGATATCATCTCGCCATGACCGCCGAGTATGATTTAGTCATTCTGGATATCATGCTACCTGATGTGAACGGCTGGGATATCATCCGTATGCTGCGCACTGCCGGAAAGGGTACGCCGGTCTTACTGCTGACGGCCCTGGGCACGATCGAACACAGGGTCAAAGGACTGGAGCTGGGTGCGGACGATTATCTGGTTAAACCCTTTGCGTTTGCCGAACTGCTCGCCCGGGTGAGAACTCTTCTGAGGCGGGGAAACACGATGATCACGGAAAGCCAGTTTAAGGTGGCTGACCTCTCTATTGATCTCGTATCCAGAAAAGTCAGCCGCGCCGGGAACCGCATTGTGCTCACCAGTAAAGAGTTCAGCCTGCTGGAATTCTTCATTCGCCATCAGGGAGAAGTTCTTCCCCGCTCCCTGATTGCCTCTCAGGTCTGGGACATGAATTTTGACAGCGACACTAACGCGATTGATGTCGCAGTAAAGCGACTCCGCGCTAAAATAGACAACGATTACGAGACAAAACTGATCCAGACAGTGCGGGGCGTGGGCTACATGCTGGAGATCCCGGATGCATAGCAAACCGTCCAGACGACCTTTCTCACTCGCTCTGCGGCTGACCTTTTTTATCAGCCTGTCCACAATACTGGCGTTTATCGCCTTCACCTGGTTTATGCTGCATTCTGTTGATAAGCATTTTGCCGAGCAGGATGTCAGCGATCTGCAACAAATCAGCACCACACTAAACCGTATCCTGCAGTCTCCGGTTGATCCGGATGAAAAGAAAATAAGCAAAATAAAGGAATCGATCGCCAGCTACCGTAACGTTGCTCTTTTGCTACTTAATCCCCGGGGAGAGGTGCTGTACAGCTCTGTGCAGGGGGCTGCTTTACGCTCTGCTGTGAGTTCAGCCGATTTTAGCGAGCATAGCCGTGCACGTGATGTCTTTCTCTGGACGGTGGAGGATCCTGCGAGACCGATGGATACCGGGTCTGAAATGAAGATGGAAACATACCGGATTATCGCCTCCTCTGGCCAGGCGATATTTCAGGGCAAACAGCAGAATTATGTCATGCTGACTGGCCTCTCCATTAATTTCCATCTCCATTACCTCGATGCGCTGAAAAAAAATCTGATTGCGATCGCCGTCGTGATAAGCCTGCTGATTGTTCTGATCATTCGCATCGCTGTCCGTCAGGGGCACCTGCCCCTTCGTAATGTCAGCAATGCCATTAAAAACATCACCTCCGAGAATCTTGATGCGCGGCTGGAACCGACACGCGTTCCCATTGAGCTGGAGCAACTGGTTATCTCGTTCAATCATATGATTGGAAAGATTGAGGACGTCTTTACCCGCCAGGCCAATTTCTCTGCCGATATCGCGCATGAGATCAGAACGCCCATCACCAATCTGGTGACGCAGACTGAAATCGCACTGAGTCAGGATCGAACCCAGAAGGAACTTGAGGATGTCCTCTACTCCAGTCTTGAAGAGTATAACCGGATGACCAAAATGGTCAGCGACATGCTGTTTCTGGCACAGGCGGACAATAACCAGCTTATACCTGACAGGGTCCGTTTTGACCTCAGAGCAGAAGTCATGAAAGTCTTCGAGTTTTTCGAAGCCTGGGCCGAAGAACGCAATATCACGCTCAAATTTAACGGGATGCCCTGCCTGGTTGAGGGAGATCCACAAATGTTCAGAAGAGCGATCAATAATCTGTTATCCAATGCCCTGCGTTATACCCCGGAGGGACAGGCCATCACCGTCTCAATAAGAAAGCAGGAGAGCTTTTTTGACCTTGTGATTGAAAATCCAGGGAAACCGATCCCTGAAGAACATTTATCAAGGCTGTTTGACCGTTTTTATCGGGTGGATCCATCCAGACAACGAAAAGGAGAAGGCAGCGGCATCGGCCTTGCGATTGTGAAGTCAATCGTGGAAGCACATCACGGAAGAGTGCAGGTGGAATCAGACGTACGCTCCACGCGTTTTATCTTATCCGTGCCCAGACTGGAGAAAATGATCCCGGAAACCCAATGCTGAAAATAAAGATGTAAATGACAAAGATGTCATTAGCCTGTCATGCAGCAAACAGAAGCCATTCGATATAATTAGTGCAACTTATCAGGAAGGCTGGATTGCTTCATCAATACCCGGCGTCAGAGTACGCCAGGAAATGAATATCCAGCCCTCTTCCGGAGAAATAAACGCTGCCGAACTTGTTTCAGTTATGGAACTGAAAACATCGGTTGTACTTCCCCGGACATCACTAATTCAGAAATGGAGAGTTATCATGAAAAATATCGTATTAGCATCTTTGCTGGGCTTTGGTTTAATTTCATCGGCCTGGGCCACTGAAACCGTGAATATCCATGATCGCGTCAACAATGCACAGGCTCCTGCTCACCAGATGCAGTCTGCTGCGGCTCCTGTCGGGATCCAGGGGACTGCTCCTCGTATGACCGGTATGGACCAGCATGAACAGGCCATTATTGCTCATGAAACCATGACGAACGGCTCGGCGGATGCGCACCAGAAAATGGTGGAAAGTCATCAGAAGATGATGGGAAATAACACGGTATCCACGACCGTCCCGTCAACGTCTTACGCGGCGATGAATGAGCATGAAAGAGCAGCGGTTGCCCATGAATTCATGAATAACGGGCAATCCGGCCCACATCAGGCCATGGCCGAAGCGCACCGCCGCATGATCAATGCAGGCTGAATGCGACGGTAGTATCCGTGCTGTTACCTTTTCCCTGATAGATTTTCCTGAAACAACGTTGCTACATTTTTGCCCCCGTCAGGGGGCTTTTTTGTCTGACTCAGCTACACTTAACCGGTACCTGTCTGAAAGGAATTATTATAGGGGTCTGACGCTCAGTGGAACGAAAACTCACGTTAAGCGATTGTGGCTGAGAAAAACCAAAGGATCCGGCGAGGATCCTTTGGTGTGCTGACATGACCAGTTTCTTTTGGGATATTTTTTCCCTGCATGAAGTCCTTTATATCCTGATCATAATGCCATTAAAAATTCTATGCTATGGCTTCGCTATTTTAGACATTCCCTAACAGCTTTGTCTAAATCCGCCACATAAATTGGGGTAGGATGCCCAGATTTCATTTTCCATACAGTATATCCTCCCTTTGTTGCTTTGCCGCGCAGCTCTGTCTGCTTTCCTTCTGTGATTGACCTGCCCGGGGTCCGCTTGGAAAACGGAAAATATCCAACGCTAAGCGCGTTATTTATTCTTGGTTCAATTTATTGAACCAGCAAAACGTTACTTAGGCATTTAGTATATAGCCTCGGGCGTCGAGACTATATACTAAATGCCCCAGGGGCGAACTAACTGGTGACACTGGGCATACTTAGCTGATTTTTACGCTTTATGGCAACATCCTCCTGTGAGGATGTTGCATCGGCCAGTTGAATTCACAGTGAAAAGCGGACTTTTACGGACAACACCGAATTGTGAAGATGTCAGGGAGACAGATGAATTCTATTTTAGAATTCTAAAGTTTTTTCAGCATATAAACGTTGCAACTGTGGTGCCCGGTATTACCCAGTCTTTCAGATAAGTAATCGAACCCGAAAGCTTCGTACAGACGTATAGCATCTTTCAACTGGTGAAGCGTTTCAAGATAGCAAGCCTGATATCCCATCGAGGCGGCCTGGGACATAATGAAGGCAATCATGCGTCTACCTATCCCCATGCCTTTTATGTCGCTGCTGAAAAAGAGCTTCTGCATTTCACAAATACCTGTTTCACCGAAGAGTGGTGCAAATCCTGCTCCTCCGACAATTTTACCTTTGGCTTCTGCAACCCAGTATCCAGAGCCGGGATGTCTGTAGACGTCACTTAAACTTTCAAGTTCCGGATCGTGAAGGCTAACTCCTTCCAGATGATCGATTTGATTTTCCCGAAAGCTATTACGTATGACTTCAGCTATTGCAGCATTATCACTGGCTTCAATAGTTCGAAAAGTTAAACCCACTTCACGCTGGCGGCGTGCATTACGCAGGCTATGAGAGAACCCGGTAATGGTTCTGAAAAATTCTTCCACCTCTTTATCTGACGATGAGGCAAGAGCTTCCTGGGTAAATTTGTCGGCATTTTCTTCCAGAGACAAGAGAACCTGTTTTCCGGAATCACTCAAAGCGAACGTTGATGCTCTGCCATCCTGCATGTCATGTATTCTGAGAAGATGCCCGTCCTCTATCAATCTGCGAAGCGTTCGGCTCATACTAGCTTTTTCAACACAAAGCCTCGCCGCCAGTTCCGTAGCTCCTAAAGCCTCTCGATCAAGTTCAATGAGAATATGACTTTGGAGAGGTGATAGTTCGGTTCCGCTGCTTTTGCGGCTTAGCATGCCGAGTTCTCTTACCATTTCCCGCAATGCTGCACGAAATTCGCGTACTTTATCTTTACCCATTTTAAAATCCACATTAACCATTACGACTGACGACATACACAAACTAGTTAACAGGGTTAACTTGTTTGTGTATCATACTATGAAATTGCATAATCAGGTCGCTCATTATGAATAAAAAAAGTTCTGAGGATAAGGTGGCTCGCCGCATAGTTACATTGACAATTATTGCCATGCTTTCCATGTATATAGCTGTTTTAATTAGTCATTTTACTTAGTAAGATGCGAATAAGCATACGGTAGCGGAGCACGCATTACCTGGAAAATTATTTTAAAGCATACCGCCCCGTCTAAGCATGCTGCTCTCTTCTGTCACAGGTGGACGCATTTAAAATTTTTGAAGATGCAACATAAGTCAGTCAGGACTCTCTTTGTGCGGAAGCGTTCTTCCAGGTGCCGGGTTTAAGGTGCACAGGTTCGATTTATCGCTCACAGCAATGTCTGGATGCGTAATGACACCTATAAAAGATTGAGACTGAACTCAACTAAACTTGTGGTGTAAAAATTAATACATTGATAATTATAAAATCATCAAGCAGAGAAGGAATTTAAAATTGAAGAAAAAATTACTCTTTGTCACAGACCTATATTACCAGGCCAAAGGCAGAATCTATTATGAAGAAGATATGTTTCTCTCGGAAAAATTAGGTCAGTTTTTCGACTTGTGTCTTTGTCATCCCAAGTCAGCAACATCATTTATAGAAAATTCGAACGTTATCCTTTTCAGAAACACCGGTCCGGTAATGAATTTTGCCAGTCAGTACAACGAATTCAGGAGTAAGGCACTTGATACAGGCTCCAGGGTGTTTAACCAGCTTTCCGGTAAAGCGGACATGAAAGGGAAAAACTACCTGATTGAACTGACAAAAGCGGGATATCCAGTAATCCCGTCAGTTGATCGGCATAAAGATCTCAAATCACTTCCTGCTGTTGATAATTATATAGTCAAGCTTAAGCAAGGTGCGGACTCACTGGGGATGAATTTTGTCAGTGCCGACGAGCTTTCGCGCACAGAATTGACGGGCAGGCTCGTTCAGCCCGTAATTGACTTTGTATATGAAGTTTCGTTTTACTTTATAAATCATCAATTTCAGTATGCGCTATATGCACCAAATCCGGATGAACGGTGGCGGCTTGAACCCTATATCGCGACTCCTTCTGACCTGAAGTTTTCCCGCCGATTTATAGACTGGAATGGAATTGATTACGGCATACAGAGAGTCGATGCCTGCAGAACAAAGGATGGCGATCTTTTGCTTATGGAACTTGAGGATCTGAATCCTTATCTTTCTTTGGAACTACTGGATGACGAGACACGAGATTCATTCGTCCAAAATTTATCCAGCGCCTTAATTGCATACGCAGCAACCTAATTTTGTGCCCGCAAAGGATGAAGTGCCCTTCAGGAAGAAATTTAATCTCAGGGACTTACCTTACTGAGGGGCAGTCCTAGACTCTTCCAATCCTTGAACAGACTGCAATGGCGGGGGCAGTATGCAGACCTATTTCCCTGCAGCGGCTTTTGCTGATCAGGTCAATCTTAAATACGGTCAGGAGCCAGGCGTGCAGATTTATACGCATATTTCGGACCAATACAGCCCGTTTTACACCAAAGTCATCAGCCGCGTGCGGGATTCAACACACGTAATTGATGGTCTGCTGTACCACGAAACTGATCTGGAAATTACAGAGCATTACACTGACACAGCAGGTTTCACTGAGCATGTTTTCGCGCTAATGCATCTGCTCGGATTCGCTTTTGCGCCAAGGATCCGGGATCTTCATGACAAACGGCTGTTTATTCATGGTAAAGCTGAGTTGTATCAGGGGCTTCAGTCAATCATCTCGACAACCAGCCTGAATCTAAAGGAAACTGAAACCCACTGGCATGAGGTGCTGCGTCTGGCAAGTTCTATAAAGCAGGGAACGGTCTGGGATGGGAACATATCAACCTGAGCGGGGATTACGTCTGGAGAACGAACCTCAAACTGGGACAGGGTAAGTACCGCGCATTACGCTCAGTGAATAGTAATCTGTACAAAAAACAGGCTTAGCGTAGGATAATTTCCGTTTTCCAAGCGGACCCCTAAGAAAACGATATACCGACGGTCAGGAAGATCAACTGGGCGCACTGGGGCTGGTCACTAACGCCGTCGTGTTATGGAACACTATGTATATGCAGGCAGCCCTGGATCATCTCCGGGCGCAAGGTGAAACACTGAATGATGAAGATATCGCACGCCTCTCCCCGCTTTGCCACGGACATATCAATATGCTCGGCCATTATTCCTTCACGCTGGCAGAACTGGTGACCAAAGGACATCTGAGACCATTAAAAGAGGCGTCAGAGGTAGAAAACGTTGCTTAACGTGAGTTTTCGTTCCACTGAGCGTCAGACCCCTGTTAGCCGCAATTGCTCGTAAAGATTATGAAGATCGCCGCAGAAGGCAGATGGAGGGAATTACAAGCGCCAGGGAGAAGGGAAAATACAGGGGAAGGCTGGCAGACAAGGAAAAACATGAATTAATAAGAACTCTCCGCAAGAAAAACGGAAAGTCAATAAACGAAACGGCAAGGCTCGCTGGCGTATCACGCATGACCGTTATTAGAGCATGTAAGAATAAAGATTGATTTTGAATAAGCCACAGCCCTGATTGTGCTGTGGCGTTACATCCTAAAATTGAAGTGTAAAAACGTCTATTCTGTTTCCCCACGAAAATAAACCTGTTTGATATACCGCCCCCGGCCATCTCCGTGGCCTAGGTCCATTGAAACTAATGCCTCGGCTTCGTCTCGACTCATTCCATTTTTAATATGATGATTTACAGCATCCCGTGAGTAAGCATAACGTAAACTGTGCGGCGCATTTTTACCATTCATCCCTGCCTCTCTTACAATATTTCGGTAACGATCAATTGCGGTATGCAGAGAGGGTTTATCAATCAGCTTTCCGTTATGTTCACTGACATAATGAATTGCCTTATCCAGAATTGATAAAACTTTTTCACGATTGAAAACTGTTGTTTCTCTCGGCCGCCCGCCTTTCGTCCCGAAAACAACACGGACACGCTCATTATTGTTAATCAATGACTGCTTCCATGTTTTTAACGACTTTGCGGACTGCACGGTTTCTTCCGTTCTCAATCCAAGATATCGGGAAAGTTGTACCGCGAGCGCAACACCTTCATCTTTTTTAAGCGCAAAATTCACAACCGCATTAAGTTTTTCATCTGTAATAGGGAGTTTAGTTCCATCCCGGTTAGCACCAGAAATTCCCAGGGCCTGATTACTCAGGCTGGTATGATTGGGATCGGCCAGTTTATTTCTCCCTGCTGATAATAAAACAGAGCGGATAGCAGACATCTCATTCTGTAACGTCCGGAGAGACAAACTGTCTGCCTTCCTGCTCTCAATATACTTTTCAATATGGGAAGTTTTGATATGTTTTACGTCCCTAATCTGAATATTCAGTTCAGACAGACGTTCAGAAAAACGTTCTGCAATTCTTGAGCGGTCAGCCACAGTTTTATAACTTCCCCGTCCCTGACGAGCAAGTGTGACAAGTTGTTTGCACAGCTGTTTACTGAATCTGGACATTCCTATATCTCCACAGGGATACACGTCCCTCGGCTTGTAAATAAGCGGACGGATCTGTACCCCAGTAATTCATCCCCGACGACACGGTTGCTTTTGCGCTTCCTGCGTCTCAACTGGTATCTGTGCATCGGGGCGGCGAATTGTTGAGTTCTTGCGAGGCACCCCAGATCTCTGATCTGTTTGCTGCTTATGCAGAGCTGACTTACGTCAAGCTGCCTCCAACACTACTGTTCGTAGTGTCGCCATCGATACCGAGTCGATTTCCTCCTTACTGATAGTTGAACGTTCAGACGGCCTTCCGTCGTGCTTACGTTGATGTAAAAGTGAGTTTAATACCGTACTGACACGGACTACATGTTGGTCAGATGGTAGTAAAATGTTGAAAACCACGTCGTACGTGGGTTGAGACGTTATGCGCTGCGCGCGTCACTTGGTAGTGTCTTCGCCACTTCACAAGTGACGCCGCGCAGCTTCGTGCTCCTAATGCAACTCCGTAAGCGGCCAAATGTACCAAATGGCCTTATCCGTCGATGCAAAAGTCGTACGAAACTCAGGGCGTATCACTGCAAATGAGAAGACGTTGAACTGATGCCGTTCACAGAACGGAAGTGAATTGAAACTGGCAGATTTGCTACACAGTAAACCTTCATCGCCGCGTCATAGTGCGCTTTCATAGACGATATCTGCTTTCAAAGGTGAGCAGATTTGCCACATTTTTCATGTACTCCCTTTCAGGCTTAGAGAGTTTTATTGTGCAGTCACCCGAAGGCGCTCCTCACAGACTGCCGGAACATTGGTGGTCGCAGCTTAAGTGCGACTGTAGCCACCCGAAGGCGCTCATCACAGGCTACAAGAGCATTGGTGGTCGCCAGTGCGACAGTACAACAGTTTGATAGTACCAACAGGGAAAAACGACGTCAAATGAATGTAGACATCGTTTTTTGGGTGAGTAATATGTAGTTTTCTCCGATGAAAGTGGTTGATATGGATATTTTAAAACAACGCCTTATGATTCTGATTTTCGGATTATCTAACTTTTTATTCTTTTATTTATTATTAACCTCTATTGATCTAAATATATTCTTAATGACTAGGCTTGATTTCTCAATATTACATTTGCAGATAATTAAGCCTCTGATGATGCTTTTAATTTTTTTATCCATAACTCACTTATTAAATAACACCTCACTCTACCAAGGATTAACCTGGGGAAAACCTAACAAGCAGTCATTTGTTTTTTTCTTGCTCATAATTATTGCTTACACTGCTTCATAGTACCTTACGCCGAAAGAACCCTTCGTTACAGAATTTACTAAAGGTTTGTCACATGAAATGGCAGCTGTAAAAATCGCAGCCACAATTATTATTTTCCCTCTACTGGAGGAACTGGTTTTCAGAGGAATTATCCTGAGTTCTTTTTTAAACGCTCTTGGTGAAAAGGCGGGCTATATCATCGGTGGGCTGACAGTTTCTGTTTTGTTTGCAGTTATACACACACAGTATTCATTGCCCACCAAAATCCAAATGTTTTCACTTTCATTAATTTTCTGTGGAGCAAGATATCAAAGCAGAGGGCTTCTTTTACCAATTCTACTGCATGCTTTTTGTATCGCGCTTGGCCTATATATTGAGTTAAAATAAACCAACTACAAAAGGTAGTTATCATTAACACATAATGATAACTACCTTTTCCCGATAAAATATCACTCACCTATAGCCACGGAATGAATTTCCTTCATCAACTTCTGTACGCCAGAACCCGATAGCCTTTCTGCAGATGCCGATGAATATGTTATATAGAGTTTACTCCCACTCCCGTTTTTTTCAATTTCTACATCTAAATGATCGTTATCATTCCAGTCAGATCCCATTTTATAATAGCTACCAGGTATTGCCTCCCAAACTGGATGTGCATCATCTTCAGCGGCCGCTTTCCATGCCCCGTCATTAGAGCTATTCCGTAAACTATCCAGCTCCTGACTTGACATAAACTTGTAATGTCTTTTTATTCTGGCAGCAGCAGTATCTACATCAACAGCTACAGTATAATTTTTAGACTTGGATTCTTTTTTTAATGACTGAGGTAAATGCATTGGTGTCGTAACATCAGTTGATGGGTTAGAGTTTCCCCTCAAAGAGTTCATTATACCTGAAGCACCATCACTGATTTTCTTATTTGTATCTGCTATTTCCTGCATGCTACAGGCTGTGACAAGAACAGGAATTATTAAAATGGCGGTAAGACTCCTCACGATCCATATCCTCCAAACATATTTACTAAAAAAGCGGTCAATGAAAAGTACGCTTGACTTATTCACCATGTAACAGACTGTAAACCCTGCCGTATAGAGTTTGTAATGTCAATGGTGCGGTTTCGAGCAAATATAAAAAAGATGATTACCTTACTCTGACAATATCATCCAATCTGGTTGTAAAAGCGGGCGAAAGTCTTTCTCTTCGCATCTTCCAGCCTGTGGCATCACTTTTAATGCCCTGCCCTGCAAACCAGACTGAACCCTTACCAGAGCTGTTAATGCTGTCTATGAGTGTCATTAATTCATCGCTATTACGATGAGGCTGAAGGTCACCGAACAGGGTAAGTTGTGGTACTGCCGCGCTGCGAAAATCGGTGAGAATTACACCTGCGCGTTGATAACGATGCCCCGGGATGAATATTGTTTCAAGAGCTCTTACAGCCGCCTTGATGATATCCCGGGAATCACGGGCCGGAACAGCAAGCTCCGTTACAGCCTGATTTTTATAGAACGATTCATTCTCTGCAAAGGGACTGGTACTGATGAATACCGCTACGCGTTTACAAAACTGGTGCTCTGCGCGTAACTTTTCTGCTGCACGTTCGGCATGAGCGCAGACGGCCTGATGGATGCTGAATTCATCTGTAGGTTTTTCTCCAAAGGAGCGGGAGCATATGATTTGCTCCTTTGGAGCTGTAAACTCTTCAAGGCCCAGGCAGGGCGTGCCGTTGAGTTCTCTTACTGTTCGTTCAACAACCACTGAAAATTGCTTACGAATAAATGAAGGAGACAGCTCAGACAGCTGGAGTGCATTGTTAATCCCCATCAACTGCAATTTTTTACCGAGCCGACGGCCAATACCCCAGACCTCTTCGACTGGCACCAAGGCCATTAACTTTCGCTGTCGCCCTATATTGCTCAGGTCAACTACTCCTCGCGTAGCTGGCCAGCGTTTACTTGCATATTGGGCCAGTTTAGCCAGAGTTTTCGTTGGGCCTATCCCCACCCCCACGGTAAGGTGTGTCCTGCGCCTGATCTGCTCACGTATCTGATGGCCAAAAACCTCAAGTGATAAAAGACCACTTACTCCCGTAAGATCGCAAAAGGCTTCATCAATACTGTATATTTCTACGCGGGGAGCTAACATCTGCAAAATAGTCATCACTCTGTCAGACATGTCAGCATAAAGGCTGTAATTACTGGAAAAGGCAACAACGCCTCTTCTTTCCGCCTCGCGGCCAACCTTGAACCAAGGGTCACCCATTTTTAGCCCAAGTGACTTCGCAGCTGCTGAACGGGCTATTATGCATCCATCATTATTGGATAGTACAACCACAGGTTTGCCACGGAGGTCTGGCCTGAAAACGGTTTCGCATGAAGCATAAAAAGAATTCACATCGACCAGCGCAAACATGCTCAGGCATCCCGGAATTTGAAGGAGTGAACGAGATGACGTACCACACCAAAGACCACTGTTTCTATATCCTCAGTAAGGGGGATTGAAGAATAAGCTGGATTAGCCGGGACCAGAGCTGGTGATGGCAAGAGCTGAAGCCTCTTACAGGTAAACTCCCCATCTACGGCTGCAATGACAATGTCACCGTGCTTTGCCTCACGAATACACTCCACTATTAGTAAATCACCGTCTTTAATCCCGGCATTAAGCATCGAATCCCCCTCTGCTCGCACCAGATAGGTACTTTCCGGATAGCGGATGCAAAGGTCATCGAGGGAAAGACGTTTTTCGACATAATCCTGTGCTGGAGAAGGGAAACCACATGAAACCCCATCACCAAACAACGGAACGCATGCCAGTGATTGATTGCTACCTGTAAGTCTGGCGATCGCCGCCATCATCAAAACCGGTGTGTTTGCTGAATTTTTCTGCGAAATTTTATCCCAACACATCGTCTGTTCTAAAGGAATTGGCATAACTCGCCCCCTCAAATTATACTGTTTATAAATACAGTATAATAATGCATTTTCAACGATGACAAGCTGTAACTATCTTGAAAAAAGTAACCTGATGAGTTTTAAAGAATTAATTAGCGTTCTCAGTCAGGTATCATGGATGTTCGTAATTGCTCAAAAATTCCGCTATAGTCCCTTTAGAATTCATGTAATTCGGAGGGGGAGATGTATCAGTCTCAAGAGAAACGCGCCTGGAATCGTGGCGTCCGTTTTGCGGGTATATGGAAACGAGCCAGAACTACTCTATCAAACTGGGATAAATGGTGTGTGTCGTGGGCGGCTACTCATCGTCTACCGTATTGGTGTGGGCATATCCCAATGATACCCATTGCATGTTTTGTAATCCTCACTTTTGGATCATTGTTTCTCATTGGTGCCGTGCTCTCACCTCATAGAAAACATCTCTCCGAAAGTGAAAAAGCACCATGTGGGAACTTTATGGGAGAGCAGCCAGGTTATGGAAAATATCGTGATGGCCAGCATGGATGGGGATGGTACGACGCTGCAGGGCGTATGGTTAACGAGGATGAGTAAGGGTTCCCCCTTACTCATTTGTGACAATTTACCCTTACTTCATAGCTTTATTTGCAACAGCATTAGCTCCTGCCTCTCCCAACTTACCTCCAGAACTTTCAGCTTTTGCTGTTCCTTGCTGATATGCTGAGCTTAAAGCATTCCCGATGGTAACTCCTGCCCATGATAATGCCCCTAACCAAACGGCAGGAAGTACAAGAAACATAGTGCCCATAACCAGATTCATAATAAGGTCATCGGTACTGTTCTGTAGTCCCGCCATATTGAACCGACTGTGTGTATCCGAACTGTACAACGCGGTTAACAGCCAGCTGTCGAGCCAGCGCGCCAGTTCCCACCAGAATGTCAGGAAGTTAAGAGCAAACATAACAAAGGTCAACGTAATAACGGTTTTGAATTCGTAGGCCGCAAATGCCAGAATCAGCGGTAGCATGACATATATTGCCATCAGCAGGATAGCCTGCACCATTGGCAGCGCCTGCCGCATCGCATCGAACGCCGGGAACGCGGCCAGACTGCCGAGGGAAGTCCCGGCGACGGACGCCACGCGTGCCGCTGCATTATCCAGGGTAAAATCGGCGTTACCTCCATAGCCGGCATACACGTGACCATTCTGTGAGACCGTCAGGCTTTCCGGGCTGACCAGACGACGGATGACGGCTTCCTGATAGTCACTGTCGTTAAAGCCTGACATTTTCATTGCGGCCGAGATACGCAGCCACATATCCGGATCAGCCTGGTCCTTCACGCGGGCTTTCAGACCGGTATCCGCACTGCTCCACCATTCGCTGCAGGTGGGATAGCCTCCTCTTCCGGTATTGGGTCGGCCGCTGTCCCGGCTGTCGGTCCATGGGAACGCAGCCCGGGGCAGTTTGGACTGCAACGAAGGATAATACCGGCTCAGGAATGTACTGCTGCCAATCCATTCGATATCACGCAGCGTGGTTTTGTCCTTTGTCTGGCCCTGATCCTGTTGCTTCCACAGATACAACGCAACCGAATAGCAGTCGTTGGTGAAGTCCTGCAGCTCCTGCGCCAGCGCTTTGTTGTCGATACGCGTATGCTGCACTTCAAAGCGGATCTGGCGCATGTCAGGGCGGCAGGGAATGGTCGCCACGGCCGCCTGGGTTACCCCTTTTGAGAGTTTATGAATCAGCACCCACCATACCGGTGCAGCAGCCGTCTGGTCGTTGAGACTGGTGACCACGCCGGCATAGCCGCTTTCATCCGGCGCTTTTGGCGTCCACACACCACAGCTCTTTGCCCGGGTTGTGTCGTACTGCATCGTACTGAGGCTGACATTAATCAGCGGTACGCAGCAGGCAATCATCACCAGGAAACCGGCATACAGCGCGTTCTCGATACGGGGCAGCGACAGCATCCCCTTGTTGCCTTCATCCTCCCCCTCTTCACGGACCTTCAGCCAGATCCCCACCACCTTAAACGCCAGCGGCAGGACAAAAAGCCCGGTGCTCAGCAGGACATTCCACAGGCCGTTATTGATCACCCAGCCGAGCAGCGTGAGAAAATACTCAAGATAGCTGTTTGTTGTCATCGTCAGGCTCCCGGACCGGTAAACATCGCGTACTCACACAACGCGATAAAAAGCACACTGACCACACTGATGCGCAGCAGCGGCCGCCGGTATGCCTCCCGGAAGCCCGGCGCATGCCGGATTTTCCAGAGGCCCCAGGCAACCAGCGCATACAGCGCCAGTCGCCACATCAGCCAGCCGTAACGCGTCGACTGCATCCAGCTCCGGAATGCAGCAGCTTCAGTCGGATGTTTCATGGCGGTGTCAGCCATCATCAGTGAGACCACCATGAACAGCGCCATGCAGGCGAGGAAGATGCCGGCACGGGTAAGGACTTTCCTGACAGTCGTTTTATTACGCATCCTTATTCCCTCATTCAGCCGACTGCGGCGCTGCCATCTGGTTGAAGCGACTGTCGGTATTGTCATCAGACTGGGTCTGCGGGTTGGTTTCGACGCGCTGGTTCTCCCTGTCGATAATGGTCAGCACCGAATTACGTGACAGTTCACGCTTCATCTCCATCTCGTTTTTCAGCGCCGCAATTTCCCGATCCAGCGCCTCAATACGCTGGCTGGCGGTATCAATGGCCTTTGGCTGGGCAGCGGCATTCGGCTCCGACATACCGGTAACCATCATGCGACGCATCAGCAGCGCCGTTTCCACCGTGTCAGACATGGCCAGTTCGCCTGCAAGGCGGGCGGTCAGGGCAGCATTATCCGGATCACGCTGCAGGGCTTTAATCACGCCGGCCGTCACCGGCAGTCCGCCTGTTTTCAGCTTCGCCAGATTCGCGGCCGTGGGCTTTTCCGTACCGTTGACGAGCCTGACCAGCTGCTCAGCGTTGGCTTTGGTTGCCTCCTCCAGCAGTGGGGCAAAGCCGGTGCCGGCAACGGTCGTACCGGGCTGGTCATCCGCATCACCGCTGGTACATTCGCTCGCGTTGGCACAGGTGCGCATCGAACGATCGCCCAGCACCTTCACGGTCATGGCCGCCGCCTCTTCCGCGCTGCCGAATTTAGAGCATGCGCCACCGTTACAGCTGCTTTCGCCGACAGTCGAATTAGCGGTGACAGGTAAACCGTTCATCATGTTGTAGCCGGCAGCAACAAGGTCATGGGTGACACGGATGGCGGGCTGCCCCGCCCCCCCACGTTTCTGACCACCAATCCAGTTGTTGCCCGACGTGCCGGTGACTTTCCGCCCCGCCTCATCTGCACGAACCGCATCAGTATCTCCGCTGTTCACAACAGACTTGTATTCATCCATCATGGCCTGCTGCGTCCAGTTACTGCTGTCGCTGAAGTCCATCATCTTTTTCGCCATGTTCTGGCAGTTGAGCTGCGCCTTGTCGAATGACACATTGGCCTGAAGAACGCCGTTGGTGAGCATGTCATACAGACCGGGGTTGGCCCGCTGAATGACCATCGCCGGCAGACTGGCCACCGCGCCGGTGGCCCCCTGAATCACGTCGCCCATCAGGTTTTTAAAGCCGGATGTGACGCCGTTGAGCTGGTTGCCGACGGTGGTTTTCAGATCAAAGTTGCCGCACATCAGGTCACTGCTCCAGCCGGTATTCAGCCCCAGCTTCTGCATATTGCCGCGCGTGGCCGGCTGGGAAATGACCGACCCGCCCCCGAGGGTGTAGAACAGTTTGTCCGATACCGCACCATCGACGGACTTGCCGTAACCGATGGCGCTGTTGTTCACCTGCGGCAGGGACATACCGAGAATGGTATTGTCATCATCGGCCGCGTGCGCGCCCGGGAGGACAGTCAGCAGGGAGCCGGTCAGCAGCAGGCTTACGCGAACGGCTGAAAATGAAGGTGATTTTTTCACGGTTTTCCTCATCAGATATCAGTGCTGCCCAGAAATTTCTGCCCGCGCTTTTTGCAGCAGCTGTAGGGCTGCCAGAGCGCAAAGGCTTCATTGTTATCGCTCGCGGCGGTGTGGCCCCCGTCCGGGAAGACGGCACATGACTGAGTCATGTGGGGAGCCAGCCGCTGCCATTTGTGATTTTGCGTGCCGGTGTTTTCCGTGACCTCGCCCGGTGGCCAGTACCCGTCATGGCGGTTGCCCTTAAGCACCTGATACACATGCGGCTGGCCGGCGCGGGTGATAATGTCTGCCACACGCTGTGCCACCACGGCAGAGGCTTTGTCATCATCGGTCTGGCTGATAAACCCCGAACGGGGATAGACGTTGCCCCACATGTTCGCCGCTGCCTGACTGCCGATTTCCCGCTGGCCGGGCACAAGCGCTTCCGGATACAGGGACTCCGGCACGCCCGTGCGCCAGGCCGCCGAATCCAGCGTACTCAGGAAGTAAGGCATTAACGGGGTGGCTGCGGTATCACAGGAATAGCCCGGAATACTGCCGCCAATCAGGGAGGTGGCCGGGTGGCCAATCGCATCGGCATACTTGAAACGAACGGCGGACTTGCGCTGGCCGGGATTTTTCATGTCGGCCGGATTGGCTCCTCCGGCAGAAACACCGGAAAGCCCGCTGGTCACGGCACTTTCCAGCCCGCCGGCGGTCTGGCTGACAAACGCCATTTCCTGCCACGGGTTGCCGCCCGGTGCGACATAGGTCGAAACGACTGCCTGTGGGATGAAGTGGGTGACCTTGACCGACGTGCGCACTTTGCAGCCAAAGGGGGTGCAGAACAGCCAGTAACAGATGCCACTCACACGCCAGCTTATACAGTTTTGCGACACGGCGCTGGCAATAATCTGCGCAGTGTTAAGTGCCGCAACAGCTGCCGGCGCGGTTGCCGTACCCAGCACCGTGGCAACCGCCAGCGAGCACACCGTGGTTCTGATGCGGGAAGGTTTTGTATTCACTGACCACCTCCCCGGTTACGCAGGGAAGTGGCCACGTCAACATCCGTGGTGCCGTACACCACATCGCGGTCATCAAACACCACGGCCGGCACTTTTTTAATGCCCAGTTCCCAGGCCCGGACCACCTGGCGATAGGAGTCATTCAGCTGCAGCTGTTTTTGTTGCCAGGCAGATGATGCCATAACCTGCCTGACCTGTGCTTCGGCCTGCTGCGGGTCTGCAGGCAGTTCCCCGAACATCTCGGCCTGCAGTTGGTCAGGACCATCAAGAAGGACCACCGGCACGTCCGGCGGCAGATTTGCCGGCAGATGCTGACTGTCGGTGAAGATGACCGTGCCGGCCAGTACGGATGCCGGCAGCAGAGCCGGCAGGAAAACAAGAGAGGTCAGTTTCATGAATCGGGACTCCGTCAGACTGAATCGCCTGACAGCGTGCCCGTGGCCGCTCAGAAAAGCCGTAATAAACTCACTATGCTGACTCAAAAATTAATCAGAGAGCTTATTAACCGAGCTTTATACTCGGCTTAAAGCAGGAAGCTTGACGGAATTCTCAGTCTGAGATGGGAGACTTCTATAAACAATAAAAAACCCGCCGAAGCGGGCCATACAGTAATTTTTATTCAGGTCATGAAACCAATTCTCTGGCAGGAGTCGCGGGATATGATCAGTACAATGAATTTTTGTACCGTAGTCTGAAGTTTATTCGGGTCCCAAGGAGATGTGTCAAACATACGCCCTTTATTCCATGGTAAGAAACCGGTATGTCTGCCAATCCCCTTCTCACCAAGAACATCTTCAAACGATTCACCCTTCTCGTTGTAGATCCGCACCTCGCCAGCACGAACCATCGGGCCAGCCCAAATTTGCGCGCCAGCTATGGTCTGCATATCATCACAAACCAAATGCTCATACCAGTTAAGCAAGAAAAGGTAAGTCCTGCTCATGATGCCCTTGCGATGGCTTTTGGGTTGAATGTATGCCCCTGCGACTTGAAAGCAGTCTATGCGCTGACCGTCCTCTACAAAGCTGTAGTTTCGAAGCCCTACCCGACCAGCGGTGACATTCTGGGTCTGATCAATAATCCCGGCGCGAAAAAGCTCCTGAATGGTGCTTTGTTCATCCAAACCATCATCTTCATGATCTAAAATGAGGTTGCTCAACTCTACATCCCCGATGCGTGCGCCCACACGCTCAATAAGAATATATCGAATAATGTCATCTTCAGGAGCAAGTATTTCATGCTCTGAAACTTTGAAAAGGGAGGTGGAGGCAAGGAGGTAGCCAGAACGAACAAAGAGAGTGGCTCCAGTATGAGGCCACTCTCTTAAATCTTTAGTGTAGGATTCTATCAGTGTAGGTGCCATTTCTCAGCAGAACCATTAACTTTTCTGGTGCTTATGATTCTACCATTAGTATCAAAGAAACGACGAATAGAATGTTCAATAACCTCAACAAAGCCGGCCATTACTTTAGTCAGCTCTGGGTACTGTTTTGCAGGTTTAACGATGAAACGGACGCGATCACCGAGCAGAACGGCTTCTGCTAGCGGCTTAACTGTGGCATCAGCGTTGTCCACATCATCCTTGAAAGTGACAATGAAGTGAAAGTCTTCAGGCGCAGCCATGCCTACATTGTCAAGAGTGCGCACCTGGAGCAAATGCTGCTTGAAGGCGTGCGTGGCAATGATGCTGGTATGATCACGAATTGTCTGAATTGAACGCTTTTCGTTCAGTACGTCGTGCATGTGTCCACCTTAGCTGTGGGCGCTTTGGCCTCTACAGCGAAAACCGCGAGCTCTTCAGTTGCTGCGGTCAACTAAACCGTGGGTGTAATTCACCTCTCCGGCGTTCTCCAGCTAGGGAGAAAAGGCTACGAGTATGCGTAGGTCTACATTTACTATTGACGGATTCGTCATTAGTTGACTAAATCTACGTCATTACTCGAAAATGATCAAGCCACTGGTAGGTGTTTTACCGAGCGACAAAGGGGGTTTGCTGGGCAGATTCTGTAAGGGAAAGTTGTGACTTCATACACTATCCCTTTACAAAAAGCAGCTAACTACGGCCTCATTAAAAAAACTAACAGGGCATAAAAAAACCGGCCCTGGCGGCCGGTATGCAATATTGTTATTTTCTTTTTGTAATCATGCCCCTGGTGAAGGCAAGTCTGTAGTTATACGTCAAGCCCGTTAATCCACAGCATCAGATACACCAGGTCAGCCGAATCCGGCACCGTGATATACCAGCGCGGATGCGCATACTCCTCTTCCTGCGGCCAGCTCGTCTGTCCCGTCACGGTGATAAGAATATTCACCGCCTGCTTCAGCTTTCCCTCAAGATAGATGGCCACGCTGCTGCTGAGTCCCACCCGGTGCGGGTGACACGTCATTTTGACCGGCCCGGTCAGGCGCTGCCTGAGCATCGCCCGCAGCCTCACCAGATGCTGATGTGTCGCCGGGAGCACGCCGGGCTCCCCCTGAGGCGACAGGGTGAAAAGCGCACCGCCACTGTGCTCATGAATGGCGGGTTCAGGGTACTTCAGTGTCATCATACCGTGGCAGGCTCCTGTTGTTTCTCCGTCAGACCGCGCAGTCGGTCCAGATTCTGCGCGACGCGTTTTGCCGCCTCGAGTTCGCTGCAGTGAAATTCATTCATCAGCGCCCGGCGTTCGGCTTTCTCTTCTTTTTCCGTCATGCCCAGTGCCAGGAAGAGACTGGGCGGCACGGCACGAAACAGCGCTTCGATCCGTTTCGCCAGCACCACGCCTTCCGTATAACACCCCGACAGTTTACTGGCGGACAGCAGCACCGACTCCTGCTCCGGCGTGAGCGCGCGGAATCGGCTGATATCTTTCACCTCTTCCGGAGGCATGGTCAGACAAATCCACCATTCCGCCATGTTCAGCATTTTTTCGGCAATATCCGGGTAGTCTTTAAGGTTCTGGGTGGCCAGCCACAGCCATGCCCCGAGCTTACGCCACATCTTGACCACCTTCGTCATGTAGGGCGACAGCAGCGGGTTGACCGTCACGATATGCGCCTCATCCACCGTGAAGACAATATCCCGGCCCAGGAACTGGTCACGCTCCGCGATGTTGTTGATCATGTTGGTCATCGAGACCATGGTCAGGGCCATCTGCGCCTCGTAGCCCTCACGCGCCAGATGCCCCAGGTCGACCAGCGTCACGTCCGCTTCCGGCCACAGCGCCCCTTCGCGGTTGAACAGCTCCGCTTCAAAGCTGCCGGCCTGAGTGAACATGCCCAGGGATTCCGCCATTTCCGCCGCTTTCGCCTTGCGCTGAGCATTGCGGACATTGATGACGCCCTCATCGTTGTCAGAGGCAATGTCGTACAGCGCCTTCTGCAGGTCAGACGGCAGCATCTGCCGCCCTTCCTTATACGTGGCATGCGCCGCCATCAGCAGCGCCTCACGTATCATCGCCCTGTCGGCACGCTTAAGGTCAGCCTCTTCTTTCGGGTCGCCGCCGGTGATCATCATGCGCGCGGAGATTTCCATTTCACCGAGAACGTCACGCTTGTCATCCTCGCCATCGTCGTCCGTGTCGATATCCGGCAGGTCGCTCTCATCCACGGCCTGGGCGGCCAGGCCTTCTTCCACCAGTTTGTGAGCATCAGCAAACGGCGGCAGACTGACGCCGCTTCCGGGTTTGACGCTGATTTTATTCACCGTCAGCCCGAGGCTGTCAAAGAAGTCGGCCAGCAGGCCGAACGAGTTCCCGGCCTCCGCAATAAACAGCCGCGGACGATGGACGGCCATCAGCTGGGAGAGCGCGGCACACAGCGTGGCCGACTTGCCCGCCCCGGTCGGGCCGAACAACAGCAGATGCGCGTTCTGGGTGCGGTCGAGCTTGTTGAGCGGATCGAATGTCAGGGTATCCCCGCCGCGGTTGAAAAAGCTGAAGCCGGGGTGCCCCGTGCCGGTTTCCCGCCCGGTTACCGGCAAAAGTCCTGCCAGGTGCTGAACCCATGTCAGACGGGTATACCAGTGTTTTTTGTCGCTGTCCGGGTTAAAGCACATCGGCAGCGCCCGCAGCCAGCTGTTCAGCGGACCTTCTTCAAACTCCGGCCGTACCGGCTGCAGACCGGCCCCCAGCAATACGGTGGACAGCTCCAGCCGCTTGCGCTTCAGGCTGGTCATGTCGTCGCCGCGCAGCAGGAAGGTGATCCCCGCCCGGTACAGCTTGTGCCGGTTGCCCAGATACTCTTTGACCGTCTTCACATCCTGGCGGACGCGGCCCGACTCAGTATTCTCACCGACCGCATTTTTCGACAGCCGGTTAAACTGCTCTTCAAGCCGGTCCTGGGGCTGCACCACCACGGTCATGCACACCATGGTCCCTTCCGGAAACATATCCATCAGGGCATTAATTTTCTTTTCACCCCGGCTTTTCTCGCCGGTCAGGGTGCCCGGCTCCGGCGGTGTACGCAGTTTTTCTACCGCCACCGCGCAGTGCGGCTTGTTGTCAATCCACCACACGCCGTTTTCCGGGTCTGAAACCGGCGGCGTGAACCACAGAGTTTCGGCAAAATCATTGCTGACCGGCACGGTGCCTTCAGGTGTCTCGCGCGGGTCTGCGTAAGCAGCCTGCCGATAGAGCGTGGTTTTCTCCACCCAGTCCGGTGACGGATTGAACAGCCGCAGCAGCCAGCCATGCACCTGCAGGCCGTTCTGCCGGGTGCAGCGGATCCCCGCCCCGCCCAGGGCATTAACGACCCGGTCGCACACCTGGTTGAGCATCGCCACCGGCGGCATCGGATCCCGGCTTTTCCCAAGCCAGCGATAAACAACCATCCGGGTGCGGCGCTGCTGCCCGCGCCACGGCTGGCCGGTAATCAGCGAGTCAGTAAAAAGTCCCTCAGGCCGGGAGATACTGCGAATATGGCGCTCCATTTCACCCAGCCAGGCGTCGGTAAACGCCGTGCGCTGTGCATGCGGTTTGACATACCCGCGCAGCCTGTCCAGGTACGCGTCAGTGTCGTCCTCGTCCTGGCAGAAGAACTGCACGACCCAGGGATTCACGTCATGTTCATCAAAGCTGTCCTGAAGTGCATCCTCAACCGAGTCCCGGATCTGCTCCAGGCGCTCTTCGGTTCGCCCTTCGGTCGCCACCGGTGTCACATCATAAACGGCCCCCACCGACACGCCGTCATCAAGCAGGAGACACTGCTCTTCATCGAGAAATTCTGCCCAGGGCAAAAAGTCAATGATGGACGGATTGGCGTGATAAACCTTCTCCTCATCCTGGCGCGTCATTTTCCCGGGGCGCTTCAGGGGTTGCCGGCCCTTCACGGCCGCGGTCAGGGTTTCATCTGCCTGAACGGACTGGCCGTCATCAACCGGCGTCTGCCGGTTGGTGGATTTATTACGCGTAAACAGTGAAAGCATTACAGGGCCTCCGTGCGCTCGCCAGGCATGGCATACTGCGTCTGGCTGTAGAACGGGAACACGGTACTGTAACCGGGCACCGGCGTGTTACCGTCTGCCAGATGGGGATACAGGTACATCACCATGTCGGGGTTGGGCAGCCGGGGAAACTGCTGGGTGATTTCGCTTTCCTGAGTACGGCTGTAGCTGCGGTCGGCCTGCGCGTCCGCCTGCGTTTCGCTGCCCGTCAGCGGGCGTCGCAGCGTGTCGCGAGCCGCCGCAGACTGGCGGGAAGTACTGCCGCCACCATCCGCCCCGTTCCACAGTTCAAGCATGGTGTTATCGCCCGCCGGCAGCATTTCCTCTTTGGAGGTTGAGCAGCCGCTGAGCATCACACAGCTCAGGGCCAGAATGAAAACCGTTCTGTACATTACCGGTATCTCCTTTGTGAGGCGGCCGGATCGTAACCGCCGCAGATAAAAACGAACGCACTGACATTCAGCAGGTGCCCCAGCTCCCGTAATGTCATACGCGGGCAGTAAAGCCGGCGCGGGATTTTCGGGCTGCGCCACGAAACGGCACACTCCCGGGCACTGAGCGGCAGGGAGAACCTGCCGATATCCAGTAAAAGCTGGCCATCGCGCCAGCGCAGTAAAGGTGCGCCGGCAGGCAACAGCGCTACGGGTCGCAGCAACAGAACCGCAGAAGACGCAGGGATCACGTCAATATGCCAGCCTGCCCCGTCGCTGAACGTCCAGCACACGGATGAAAGAGGGAAAAACGTTATCTGTCCCGCCATGGCCGTGTACTCAGTCCAGTCCGCCGTTGTCACTGACGCCACCCGGCAGGGTGAAGTCGTAGCGCACCTTACGGCCCTTATCTTCATAATCAATGGCCAGCTGACGGGTGATATGCACGGCAAGACGGGCACCGGGCGGCACATAAATGGCATCAAACGCCATCCCGTAACGCTGTTTGATCCAGTCGGTGGTTTCAGACATACCGCCGGAAATGGCTTTCCCCAGCGCCGCCTGTCCGGCGTCGCCGGTCATGGTGGCGGAAATGCCATTCACGTTGTTCTGCGTCGTGTACTGCCCCTGGCTCATCGCTTCACCCGCCGCACCGGCAGCCGACAGGCCAAAGATGGTGGGCAGGTAGGTGGAGGCGTTGGACTTACGTTCGCCGCCAATGCACGGGATCCCGTTTTCATCCGAGATCCAGCCGATACCGCCACTGGTGCCGGTGTCCTGTTTAGCCTGAGCGTTATTATTTTGCCCGCCGGCGTTGTTACTGGTGTCGGGTCTGGGGAGGGTGCGTACCGTACCGTCGGAAAAGACAAAGGTGACGCTGTTAACCTGCCCGCGTACGCAGGCCAGCGTCCAGTCACCGCTGGCCGTCCCGGAAACAATCGCCCCTTCGACGTCCGGCAGCTCGATGCCGTTCGCCGTCAGGTTATCCTTACCGATAAGCACTTTGAACGGATAAGGATCGGTCACGGTGCCGTTGATGGGCACACGGCCAAGCAGTGCCGTCATGGCGCGGCTGCCGACCAGCGTGGAATTTTCCGGCAGCGTGTAAACCGGCTCGGCGCTCTCTTCCGCCCCTTTTTCATTCGTCCGTCCCTTCACTTTCTCCTCATAGGCGGCTTTCTGGCGGGTCAGCTCATTTTCCCCCAGAAAAGAGGTCGGGAACTGAGGTGAGGCTTTGCCGCTGGCCGCATCCCGCGGATCCGTCTCTTTCTGGTCCGTCGGCGCGACCCACATCATGCCGTCGCTGCCCTGAGAAGCGCTCCCCCCGGTGCTGCTGCCCATGCCGTCCAGTCCCAGCCCCAGCGGGATATCGCTGTCCGCCGTTTTTTTCTCGCTGTCAGGCTTTTTGAGTTTGTCAGTCAGCTCCTGGATTTTCGCCGTCAGGCTCAGTTGTTCGTTCTGAAGCTGAGCCTGCCGCTTGTCGTACTGCTCGCGCAGGCCATTAACAGCCTCATTCACTTGTCCTGAAACGTCCTGATTGCGTCGGCGCAACCGCTCGTTTTCTTTCACCAAATCCGCGTTCTGCTTATCCAGCGTTTTCTGGCGGTCACGCACATCGTTCAGCCGGCCGATGAGCGTGCGCAGGGTGTCCTCCGGCGTGTCGCCTTCCACCCCCAGCGCCTTCAGTTCATCCGGCGAGAGATTATGCAGGGGGCCGCCGCTTTGTTTTGCCTGAGATTGTTCTGCCGGTTCGTTTTTGCAGCTTTTGAGCCCCACGGCCAGCCCGGCAATCACCACGGCCGGCACGATAAACTTCACCAGGGCATTAGATTTAATCTGCATGGCGGGCCTCCTGTTTTACCGTGCGGGTCGCTTTACGCAGTGCAGACGGCTCAGCAATGAATGCGCTCTCCGGACGACCGGCGGTCACCACATACACCGTGGTGGTGTCTTCAGGCGTGCCGGCCGGACCGACCCAGCGGTGCTGGAAGGTGGCGGACACAAACTGTCCCTGCAGCGAGCGTGGATCCAGAACGACCTTACGGCTGCCGGTGTTCGTGAGCCTGAGTGCCACCACGCTGCGGTTTGCCACACCCCAGCCAGCCAGCGGCGTGACCGTTAATGGTTCAGAGGGATACAGCGTGCTGACACGTCGGGGCAGATGAGGATTGACCGGATGAATACCCGGGACCGCCTCGACCGTACGTGCCGGAGCATAAAGGCTCTGAGCGGCATATCGGGTCAGCAGCACCGGGATGGGGGCGCTGTAGCGGATTTTTTTACGCTTTGCCTGAGTACCATCATCGCTGCCGGTGGGAGCAGATGAGCCTGATCCGGAAGCAGCCCGGTCTGCACCACCTGGCTGACCGGCCGCATCGCCGGCGTGACTCAGCGTGCTGACATCTCCGCTGTAGACCAGCCGCACCGGCTCAGTCGGCCCTTTTTCACCGGCGGCGATATCAAACAGCAGAACCTCGCCGCTTTCCACATCCTGCAGCTGCACCCGCGTCTGCGGAAAGGCGCTGTCGGCTTTCAGGTAGACGGCACCTCCGGTGCTCTGCACCCGAAGTTTGCCGTTAAGCGCCGGCGGAAAACCGACGCGGACGTTTTTGTCCACAAAGACTACCCGCTCCTGCCCCACCTTCAGGGGGATCTGCAGCGGAATACGCTCCCATTTCATCAGCTCATCTGCGCTGGCAGGACGTGATACCAGCATTGCCAGGGGCAGCAGGGCGAAGGACAGCGCCATCAGCCCGGCGCGGTAGTGGGGGTTTTTACTCATCACTGAAACACTCCTGACTTCTCCGGTTTAGGTGCAGGCGGTGCCGCCTCCAGACGCTGGGGCACACCGGCATAACAGTCCAGCGCCAGCCCGAACGGGTTGCGCTCCGCATCACCTTCCCAGCGCACCACTTTAAGCGGGTAACGTACCAGGGCGCGTTTGACCGGCTCGGCATGGAAATATTCATCGGCGACCACGTCCAGGCGGGCAATCCAGTGATCGCGATCCTGTACGGTCACGCTCTGTGACTGGTAACCGCGACCGGGCACTTCATACACCACGCGCACGCGGTCGGTGAGCTCCCCGGCGTCACCGCGTTTCTTTGCATCCGCTTTCAGGAAATCCTGACAGGACGGCGTCAGATACGGCGACAGCGCATTGATTTTGGCGGAATAGTCCACCTCGCCGTTTTTCGGCCAGGCATTCAGCTGCTGAAAAATGTAAAACGCAAAGGAGTAGACCGTCGGGGGCGGCACTTCCCACCAGGGCCGCGTGCTGCCGGTACGTAAATCCGGCGGGTTATGCACGGTCAGCTTGCTGGGTGCCAGCATCCAGCCGGCACAGGTGAATAAAAGGAAAAAGGCGAGCACGGCGCAGGCGATGCGCAGCGTCTGAATATGCTGGTCGCGGTCTTTTACCGCATGGCGAAAACGGCTCATGAGGCTCTCCTGTTACGTTTCAGTGACCAGCCCCGGGCATCCACTATCAGTTTCGGATTGCCCATCCCCAGCCGGCGTTTTTTCGTCTCCAGTCGCTGCCAGAGCCAGTTCTCGGGCTTACCGCGCTTGAGCCTGGCCATCCAGCGGCCGCCGAACCAGACGAGCAGCAGCGGCATGACCAGCAGGCCGGTGGGAACGACAACCCATCCGGCAAGCGGGATAAACGGCAGTGACAGGAGCAGACCCGCACCCGCGCCGGCAAGGGCTGCCAGCCCCATCTCATGGGTGGTAAACCCGCGAAACACCACGGGCTCACTGTTGAGACGGTCAGGTAAAAAACGAATGGTCTGCATCGTCGCAGGCTCCTACAGCAGAATGTCGGCAGACTTGCCGAGCAGCCAGATAACGGCAACCAGCAGAACCACACCCACCACCACAATGGCCCCGAATTTGGTCCAGGTGGCTTTCTCATTGCGGACTTCGGTGAAGGTGTGCAGGGCGGCAATGGCAACGTTGATAAAGGCAACGGCCGCCACGACCAGCCCCCCGATAACAATGCCGTCCTGCAGGTAGCCCTTGATTTGTCCGGACAGCCCGCTTCCGCCTCCGGATTCAGGCGCTTCAACGCTTGGCAAGTCCGCAAAGGCCGGTTTGCAGGTGAGCCAGCCCAGGAGGGCAAGCGTACCGGCGCGGGTCAGCGTACGACTGGCGAGACGGCGCAGGCGGGCAACAACAGACTCAGAATGGTGCATGGAATTCATCTCCTGACTTAACGTTTTGAATGAGTTAACTGGCAAACATCCAGATACACACAAGCAACAGCAGCACGGTGCGGACGGCAAAACGCCCCAGGGCCGCGTCCCGCACTTTGGTGTTACTCCAGCCGGTCCAGACATCCGACAGCGCCCACGCGGCCCATAAAAAAAGAAATGCCAGCAGTGCCCCGATGCAGAGCAGATGAAGGATGTTCACATCAAGACTGCCGGAGCCGGCTTTAAACGCGTTCGTTTGTTCGGATGTCATGGGCATCAGGGCCGCTCCCGCCGGTAATTACCGGCCACATAAGACGGGTCACGCGGTTGCGCGCGGGAGGGCTCCAGATAGCGGTCAATGCCGCTGCGGATGGTGTTGAGATCGGATGTGGCCTGACGGTAATCAAAGAAAAAGCGGCCACGGTCAGCCGGGTCGGCCTGTGCAGCCGCCACGCGGGCCCGTTCAAGCGACGCCTGAACCTGGTCCAGCTGACGCTGAACAGACGCAAGCTCGTCTTTCTCGGATGCCTGTGCAGCAGCTGATGCCAGAAAGGTCAGCAATACCAGGCCAGTGATGCCCGGGACACGACGGTTGCGCCGCATGGCCGGACGATGTGAGTTCATACGCACCTCCAGAAGGATTAAGGGGTGCGGACAGGATGCGGAAGAGGGAGCGTCGGGTCAGCGATAAACCCTAAACAGGAATTTCAAAATTAATTGCAGGCCAGTGCCGGTGGCAGGTTTAGCTGTAAATAAGGGTTCATTGTGATATTAAGAAAACTCAACGGTAAACAGAGGAAAAATGAAAATGATGAAGACTGTTCTGAAGGCCACGTTAATCACTGCACTGATTACCGGCCCTGTTCTTGCGGCCGACGGTACTGGCAAAGTCCAGCTTTCAGACCTGCATTTCGCCACAGCAGCAAATGGTTTGCAGCAAATTGAAGGCACGGGAACAAACGTGTCAGGTGGGCCTGTGAAGACTGTAATTGTCAAATTCAACTTGCTTCAGAATGGGGCAGTAATAGGAAATACGGCAGCGATGGCTGAAAATCTGGAGCCGGGTCAGCAATGGAAGCTACAGGCCCCCTACGACAGCATAACCAACAAGCCAGACAGCTTTAAAGTGACAGAACTGACGGTATTTAATAACTGACACTGACGCGCCAGTAACGGTCGTTTCATGGCTTGTCTGCTGACGGCAGGCGCGCAAAACAAGTTTTGCACGCCTCCGTCCAGCCCTGATTTAAAGATACTTCTTGAACGACGCAGTGGTCACCGTTACGGCGATCCCCAGCAGAACAGCCGCCGGCAACAACAGCAGATTGGGGTAGACTGCCGTAGGCCAGGAAAGGTACAGCATGGCGGGCACCACAGCGGCCGGTTTGACCAGCTTCTTGGCATGATGATAGACAAACGAACTTTCATACCCCGCCCCGTACCGCCGCAGATCACGCCGCCCCAGCCCCTCAACCAGCGCCACCACCACGACCAGCACAAACAACGGCACGGACAGCACCAGGATGGTGACGCGTACCAGGGTGATAATGCTGATCCATACCGTGGCCAGCAGGTATTCACGCAGGTAGCCGGCAAGCCAGCCGCTCCAGCTGTTGATTTCCCGGGTGACGGCATTGTCACTGTGCATCTGGTGTGCATACTGCTGCCGGACCCAGTCCAGGAAGCCACTGTCCATAAAGGCCCACTGATAGGCGGTGCTCACCCAGCGCACAACCGTCACCGATGGTTCAGACAGCAGCAGGCTGCGGGTGAACTCTGTGGACAGCCACCCCAGCTCGGTGTTCATGACCGCTTCACTGTGCGCCGCCCCGGCTTCCGGCCAGAAGAAGGCGATGCCGATATATTCAATCAGCAGGCTCAGCAGCAGCGAGGACAGCACCACGCCCACCAGGGCCCATGGCCAGCCCCAGAGCAGATTATACAGAATGCCGTGCTTGCGTTCCGGCAGCGTCTGCTGCTGTGGGGGACGTTTTACCTCAGCCATTCGCCCCTCCTGTGACCGGCACGTTCAGGGCCGGACCGTCCCGCCACCAGGATTCGCCGCTGTGATAGCTGCGCCGCATCTCCTCCGCTATTTTCTCGATACTTTCCGGCATCAGCACATCATCAGCATCCCCGGCAGGCAGCGGCATGCGGATTTTCCACAGTTGCCCGCCTTCCAGCAGGGCAAACGCCTGCCCTTTTGGCAGCGTCACGATATCGGCCGGCTCCAGTAGTGGGACTTTTACCGTCCCGACGCGGTCCTGGGTGCTTGAGGTGAAGTCCTGGTCTGCATTGACATCGGCCGTGTCCTGGTGCCCGGAGACCAGCGTTTTGGTGTAAATCTCCACCTGCGGCAGCTGCGTGGTCAGCAACTCGGCGGTGCGGTTCTCCCTGACGCGCAGCATAATCAGGTTGTTAAAGTTACCCTGTACCTGGGCCGTCTTGGCCGCATTCCCGATGCGTGCCTCAATATCAGAAGACGTCTGGGTATAGGCCGTCACCTGCATGCCGGCACCGCCCCCTTTGTTGATGAGAGGAATAAACTCATCCCCCATCAGCTCGTTAAACTCATCGCAGTGCAGGTTAATCAGGGACTTCCCTTCTTTCCCGCCCGGCAGGCCAGCATTGATACCGTGTTTATAAATGTGCCCGGCCACACTCACCAGATCGGCGAACATGGAGTTACCGACCGCGCTCGCCACTTCACTGTCACTGAGCGCATCGAGCCCCACATACACCACGGCTTTTTTACGGATGATCTGTTCCCAGTCAAAAATCGGCCGCGTGTCGTCAATGTCCTGATAATCCGGCGACAGCAGCTCGGCGGTCTTGCCGGTGGTCAGTTTTTCCAGCAGCGGCAGCAGCGACGCCACGATTTTGTCAAAGTAAGTACGGTCATAACGTACCGCTGACCGCAGCCCGTCAAGGATGGGATCATAGAGTTTTTTACCCTCTTCTGAACTCAGGGCAACCTCAATGGCCCAGATACGTAAGGCATCCGGCTGACCCTGCATGTTACGGGGCACGTCGTCCTCTCCCAGCACCTGCTGATTATTCTCAATCTGCGTCTGCAGAGCCGGCAGCTGCGCCTGGATGATTTTTTCCGCATAGCGGATATAGAGATCGGCGATATTGTTCACGTAGCGCATAATCAGCGTGTAGTCAGGGCGCTCGCCCAGGGCGACCAGCGCACGGGCGATGATGTTGACGAACCGCCAGGCAAATTCGCGGAATGCCGCGCTGTTCCCCTCACCCGACAGCTGACCGGCCACGCGGGACGCCACCTCTGACACGCGACCAAAACGCCCGACGGCATTATAACGGGCTGAAATTTCAGGCCAGCCAAGATGAAAGATATACAGCTCGTCCCCGCGTCCGGCCCGGTGGGCCTCTGCCCAGACGCGTTTCATCAGGTCTGCGTCGCCTTTCGGATCAAACACGATGGTGACTTCATCCCGCCGGATATCCTGGGTGACCAGCAGCTCTGCCAGCCGGGTCTTCCCGACGCGCGTGGTGCCGTACACCACCGTATGGCCAACGCGCTCCCCCAGGGCCAGAGTGACGTCTTTTTCGTCGGGCTCGATGCCGTGCAGCGCCGGGTTTCCGCCCACCGGCGGTAACGGCCGCACCGGGTTCAGCGGCGTATCAGCACTCAGCAGCTTACCCAGCCAGGGCAGACGGTGCTCTGTCATCATTTCGAGCTGACGCGCCCCCAGGTAAAAGCGGTTTGGCTGCAGGTAACGGGCCACTTCAGGGCGCAGCGTATCCTGCAGCCGCTGGGTGTGTTTCTGCGTCCAGCGGAACCCCCGGCCTAGAAACAGGCGACGATGACTGACGGGGATCTGTTTAGTACTCATGACATAGCGCGGCAGGCGGCGGAGATTCCGGCGGTAGCGAATAATCTTCATCCCCTGATGCGTGCGGGTGACGGCCAGCGCCGCAAACCCGGCTGCGGTGACATAGCTGACAGACGGAGCCAGAGCGACAGCCCAGGGTGCCTGCACACAGACATACGCCGCTATGCCCGATACCACGGCGGTATTCAGCTCAACGGCCGGACGCAGCAGGGCCTCAATGACGTAACGGTTACTCATCGTCTGCCTCCTTTATAATTTTACCGTCGGCCATACGGATATACGTTCCCCTCCCGGCACCGGCTTCCCTGCAGGAAAGGGAGTGGTAACGCAGGGCATCCGCCAGTAAGCGCCAGAGCACATACAGAACATTCGACAGGATGAAAAAAATGATCCATACGGCCCGCAATGACAGCAGGTAATTGTTCGCCGCGGTTTCTGTGGAGACGGCAGTGACGGTACAGGCTGCCGGCTTTGCCTCAGGCGGAGCCGCATTATCAGGCACCGGGCATTCCTCCCACATGTAATGTCCGGGCGGCGCGGTGCGCCATGCCGTTGCCTCCTTCTGCAACTGGTCGTTCAGGTCACTGACCGGATGGCCGAAAACAAGCCAGGCGAGCAGGTAGACACCGCCGAAAGCGGCAGGCACGAAAACGGCATGACGGAATAAACAGAACACAAGCCACAAAGCGTAACGCAGGCTGTTCAGGATGATGTGCATAAGAGATTCCTCAGAGATACTGCCGGACGTCCTGACCGGCGAGAATGGCCAGCAGGCGTTGCCCGCTGATGATGCGCAGACGCGGTGACGCCGTGCGAAGGGTGCGGCTCATTTTTCCGGTACGGCCCGTGTGGATAAACAGCCCCCGGCGGCCGGACTGCAGGAGAAGCCGGTCGAAGTCCTCAACATGTGCGGGGGAAACAGCACGACTGTACCGTTTGGCCTGGATAAGCCAGTACTCGCCGTCGATGATGACCTGGCCATCAAGGCCGCCGTCACCGCTGTAGGAGGCATTGCGCACTACGGCCAGCCCCTGACGTTCAAAGGCAGACAGCAACAGCTCTTCAAAGACATAGGGGCTGATTTTGCGCAGATAGGTCAGACGCTGCCCGTCTCCCGGCAGGCTGTTAAGCTTATTCAGTACCCGCCCCGCCGTTGCCCGGTATCGCCGGTGACGGCGGGTGCTGGCTTTCTCACGCCAGCGCAGGTTCAGAAAGGCCATCACCACCAGGAAAAGGACGATCAGTATGACCGCCCCGTAAGGGTGTGCCATCAGCAGACCGTTGCTATCTGGCGCGCTCATTACGGCTTAACCTGCTGCGTCAGGCTGGTATCGGTGATGAGTACCGGATAATGCGCAATCTGCAGGCGACGGGCCAGCTCGCTCCCGGAAGCCGGGGCCAGGCTGACACCGGGTGCCAGTTCGCGCAGCTCGCGCACGGTATCCATGTCTGTGACGTTGACTATCATCCCGGCCGCATGCTGTTCAGCCAGCGCGCCGGCATTGGCTTTCAGCCATTCACGGGACAGAGCATCATCCCCGATCAGAAACAACGCCCCAATGCCGGGCAACTGCAGCGGCCGGTCTGCTGTATTCCCCGGGCTCAGTTCAGGTGTGTTAACGGGTAACATACCCGCCATCCCGTCAGCCAGCGGAACACCGTGGTCCGGCTGGCGTGAAGGCTGTACGTCACTGACGCCGGGCATGCCGGGCTGTTTATTAACGGCCTCAAAATACGGCGCAGCATCTTCACCGCCCAGATCAGCAATCACATTCAGTTCAGCATGGCCGGTCAGGGGAAGGAGGGTAAACAGCAGTAAGGACAGCGTTTTCATCAGGGTTATCTCCCGGGTTCAGTCCAGACGAAGCCTGGATCGGGGGTGAGCGCAGCAACCGAGCGGGGCGCTTCAGCTGCCGGCGCAGAAATGCGGGGTGCAGGGCTGATTTTTGCCAGATGCCCTCTCACAATGGCGCGGTAACGTGCAGCAGGCTGACCACCTGCGGGATGGTGGTAGCAGCCGGCCGCATCCAGCCAGCTGCCTGGCTTACGCGCCCAGCACTCACGCAGAATGGTGGCGGCGGCGTTCAGGTTGGTGTAAGGGTCAAACGCATCCCACGTCGAGGCAAAATGATGACCGTTCCAGCCCAGATTGACCTGGGCAATACCGACATCGATGCGCTTAAGCGGGTGACGCTTCATAAAGACCTGCAGCGCCTGCCAGGCCTGCAGGCGCGTCTCATAGCGATACCCTTTGCCTGCCACATTGATGGTCCAGGGCCATGGCCGTATTCCGCGGGGAAGTTTGCGCGATGACTCGCTCAGTGATACCGAGTAAAGCGCTTCGGGGGGCACGCCGTGCGCCATGGCCACGCGGACGTAACCCTCCGGCACCGTCTGGTCAGCATGGCCGTCAGGGACGGCCGCCATCAGTAAGCCCAGCGCCAGTGCGCCGGTCAGAATGCTGCGATTGCCCATTTACCGTCTCCCGCCTGCTGCAGTAAAACCGGCATCAGGCCGTTACCAAAGCGCATCCACCGGCCGCCGTCGTGGTTAAGCGTGATCTGGCGCTTGCGGACCTTTTCCACAGGAATGTGATGGTCCCGTGCCCAGCTGCGAAGCGCATCATCACTGCCCTGGCTGTCGACCAAATAGATGTCCACCGGCCGGTTGTCAGCCAGCACGGCAGACAGTTTCGCGTCGCAGGTGGCGCAGTCTTTTGACCTGACGAACAGCGCCAGGCGGCCACCACTGTCGTGCGCCACGCCGGAGGCGTTCCCCATATTGACCGGCAGCGTGCCCGGATACAGGCGCTGCCAGGCCGCGTTCACCTCACGCTGGAAATCAAGCTCCTTCTGGGTGCGGGCAAACTCTTCCTTCACCCACTTTTCAGCAAACTTACGGCGCTCTGCCGACGTCTGCGCCTCAATACCCAGGGTGGAAAGCGGATCGAGACCCGGCGACTGGATACCCCGGGGCCCCTTCATCAGCTGCTGATAACGCTGATAATCGTCGGCACTGAGTCCCCACTGACCGGCCTGCTGCTGCAGGTTTTGTTGTGCGGAGTCCGCCCGTTGTGTTGATTCCTGTCGGCTGACATCCGTCTGTCCTGATGTGGTCGCGGCCTGGGTCAGGGGACTCAGCAGCATGGCGGCTAAAAAGGTATGTTTCAGTTTCATCATTCGCTCCGTTATTCTGCTCTGAGCACAGTCAGGCGGCCGTTAACCCGAAACGTCGCCTCACCATAACCGGCACTGACCAGCGTCCAGCCGGCCATGGTTTCGCCCTCTCCGACCAGGGCCACCTGCGACAGGCTGCTGTAGCCCCGGGGCGCGATGGCAGCCCAGGACTCTGCCCCCCGCTTCTCCACGCCCGTCAGCACAAAAGGCGCATTGCGGGCCACGCGAAGGGACGGAGCAGCACGACGTGTGTCAGCGGGACGGGGCTTTTTTGCAGCAGGCGCGTTTTTTTTGACCGGTGCGGCGACAGGTGCGGCGGGTGCGGGTGCCGGCTGTGATTTCAGCGCTGTCAGCTGCTCAGTCAGCGCACTCAGGCGGGTTTCCAGCCCCTGCTGGGCGTCCTGAAGGGTTCGCAATGACTGACGCACGGCGTCGTCGCTGCCGGCCTGTTTCGCAGCAGCGCTCAGCTCCTGCTGCATCTCACCAAGTTTTTTCCGGGTATCCTGCAGGCCGGTGCTGAGCGTGGTCACATCTGACTGCAGGGCCGCGACTGTCTCAACAGTGGCCGCTGTACTGCCCTGAGATTCAAGGCGTGCAAGGCGTTCATCAAGGTTCGATATGCCCAGACTGAAGGCGGTGTAGCCCAGCGCCAGAATGCCGGCCAGCGCCACACCGCTGGCAGCGCCCCAGATGAGGCGGCGGCGGGGACGCCAGCTGAATCTTTTACGGGCCGGAGCGGGGTCAATATGGAATGGTTGCTGTTCGCTCATTTTCTCAGAAACCCTCCGCTGACAGGTTTAACGGGGACGGACTGAGGGGCGCTGATGGCCGGTTGTGATACGGCGGACGGCGCAGGCGTGGACCAGCTGCTGACCGGCGGCGGAAGCTGGGAGACCGGCAGCTGGTAGCCGTCGCGCAGGCTGTGGCAGACCACACGCTGTACATCATCCACCTCAAGCTGCCAGGCCGGACCGGCCAGGACCTGCAGGGCAGTACGCAGGCGCATCGGGCCCAGCTGGTACTGGACTGCCGGCAATGCCTGGCGGTAAAGCACGCCGTTGGCGGAACCGGTCGCGCACAGGGAATAACCGGACTGGCGCAGGGCGTAACGCAGCGCATCCGCCACGGTAGGATGCAGGGATGACGGGATGCGAATATCAATAATTTGCGAGAGAGGGTCACGCTGGGCCGCCTGCGGATCGGTACTGACCAGCAGATAACGATCGTAGCGCACCACTTCCGGCGTCCGCGCATACTCGTCCGGAGAGACCGGCTGAACGTTGCGGGTGACGGTGGTGCCGGGTGTCGGGTCGGCAGGCGCGCGTTGCTGCAACTTTTGCGGCTGGGAAACACAGCCCGCAAGGAGCAGCAGGGGAAGAACAGTGGCAAGCCTGCCTGGTGAAAATATGTTGTGAGAGGTGTTACGTTTCATCCGGAATTTTCCTGTACAGTGATAAAACAGCCCTCACTGTGCGGAATCGGTCCGGTTTCACTCAATTAACAACTGATTTTCCGTTGATGAAAAAAAACGCCGGCAAAAACCAGCGTTTTTCACTAATAGCGCGCTGTCAGGCTACTTTATGGGGACGATGGGTCACATCGCCGCGGCCTTCAAGCAAACCCGCAATAGAAATGTCTTCGTCCAGCGCGTCCCAGTGGATACCACGGGGACTCAGTTCATAGCTGTTAAGCTGTTCAGTTGAAGCATGCAACAGGCGTGGAAACCATGCCAGCGGCACACCGATGGTACGGGCGTCGTTGAGTTCAACCCACATCGTGGCCTCATCGAAGCTGACCCGTTTAGCTGAAATAGTCATTCCAGGCCTCCAGAAACAATGCTTGATTATCTTCAACGATCCCCGTCAGTTCTTTTAATACCCGTGAATTAAACCCATCGTTATTGGCCAGTGCCACTGATGGCGTTAACCAGAATTTGGCTTCACTACCTGCTTTCATTACGTGAATGTGTGCAGGTTCGAGCGGGTTACCTTCATTAGAATAAAAAAAGAACCGGAAACCGTTGATCCTCAGTATAACAGGCATGTCAGTTATCCTTAAATGCTGACCGGATTATGTGTAAGTTCAGAGCAACTGCCATAAAGGCTGTTCAGAGTGCATGGATTGCCGATTTTGGTACTCCATACCCGAATCCAATGAACGGTATATCGTCATCGAAGTCCATCGGTGGCGCACCGGCACTGCTGCCGGAGGCCTGGCCACTGTGAGTCGGTCCTAAAGGTTGCTGAGGCTGCCTCTGTCCGCTGCCGGACTGGCGGCCGCCAAGCATCTGCATGGTGCCACCAATGTTAACCACCACCTCTGTGGTGTATTTCTCCTGGCCGGCCTGATCGGTCCATTTGCGTGTGCGCAGATGCCCCTCGATGTAAACCTGGGAGCCTTTGCGCAGATATTCACCCGCAATTTCTGCCAGCTTGCCGAAAATAACCACCCTGTGCCATTCGGTCACTTCTTTCTGTTCGCCGGACTGCTTATCGCGCCAGCTCTCAGACGTGGCCAGAGAAAGGGTGGCAACTGCACTGCCGTTAGGAATATAACGAACTTCAGGATCCTGGCCGAGGTTTCCGACAAGGATAACCTTGTTAACGCCGCGTGAGGACATAATCATTTCTCCTGTAAGGAATAAAGAAACACCCCGCGAACGGGGTGTGTCAGGTGCGCATCAGAATGAGTTCTCTGCGTAGTTTTGCTGTGCGGCAGAGCCATTCTGCGGCGGCACGGAGTCAGATTTTTCAGTCTTGTAGACCATGTCCTGGCCTATTTTGATCCAGTCCACCTTTATCAGGCGGGCTTTCAGACTGACACGCTGTTCGCCGGCATGCTCGCCCTTGTTCAGCGTAAATATGTCCGTGGACGGATTACTCAGGTTAAAGCCCAGCAGGACTTTTTTGTCTTCATCGACGGCTTTCTGGCAGCGGGCGATAAGGCTGGTAGCCTCTTTACCTGCGACAGAAATGTCAAAACGGACGTAGGCCGGATTGTCAGTCGGACCGCTCAGTGCATTGATTACGCAGCTGAGGAACGAGCCATTCTGATGGTTAACCTGGCGGATGTTGCTGAGATACCCGATGCCTTTAATAGTCAGGTTGAAGTACTCAGATTTTGCAGATGCAGAAGTATTGTTTGCAGACATGATGTTTTCTCCATGGAGGTAAAAATGGGTACGACGGAGAAACCATCTGCCCTGACGGGAGTGGTTTCCCGTCGGGGGTCAGGATCGGTTGAATCCTGAGAGTCTGGTATGTTGAAGGAACCTTCATCGCCGCGTCGTAATGCGCTTGTACAGGCGATATCTGCTTTCAAAGGTGCGCAGATGTACCAAAGTTTGCTCCCTTTCAGGTTACAGGAGCTTTCGCTGTAGCCACCCGAAGGCGATTCTCACAGGCTACTGAATCATTGGTGGTCGTATGAACGACGGTTTAGCACTTTTATAATTAAACCGTCCTCCCGGAATGTCAACGGTCAAAATGGAAAACGTGATCCGTAAAAATAAAAGGGCACCGTTTCCGGTGCCCTGGGGTCAGTGCCTTTACCTGCGGTCGTCTCATCTGTCTCCGGGGAATAATCCCGACGCGGTTTTCACGGAGTGCATGCGTCTTACAGGTCAGTTAGTGTGCAATAACTTCCTGCCAGGCCTGCTGGGGGTAAATCCCGTTAAAGTTTACCTTACAGCACCGTGGCCAGCGGGGCACCTATGCATCAAAGCCTGGCAACAATAGCAGAACCCGGCCCGGGGTTGTACAGTGAAATAGTTTAATACTGCGCGGATTATTCTGTTTTAGCCTTAACCGATGTTTTTTTACGCTTCGCTGCTTTCTTCTTACCTGTACTGATAATTCCCTCACAGTCCGGATAGCGTATGCACCCCCAAAAATCACCATTTTTACCTTTACGTTTACGCGTGGGTCCTTTGCATAACGGGCAGGGAGGCGTGACGGGAGCAGTAATTTTCACACTGTCCTGGCGGCCTTTTTCGACAAGGTGACGGGTCCACTGCAGCTGCTTTTGCATAAAGACTGCAAGCGACATTTTCCCCTGCGAAATATCATCCAGTGCCTGCTCCCATAATGCGGTCATGCCCGGGCTCGTCAGCGTTTCCGGCAGGGCCGCAATCAGCTCCCGGGCCATCTGCGTTGAGTGGATGTGCTTCCCTTTTTTCTCCAGATAGTGTCGTTTGAAGAGGGTTTCAAGCACAGCCGCACGCGTCGCCTCTGTGCCCAGACCGGCGTTATCACGCAGCACTTTCTTCAGCTTCGGGTCACTGACGAAACTGGCCGCGTTCTTCATGGCAGCAATCAGCGTCCCCTCCGTGAACGGTTTGGGCGGACTGGTTTTCATATCCTTAACCTCAGAACCGGTGACAGCGCAAATATCCCCTTTTACCAGCGCCGGCAGCGCCATACTGTCACCGTCGACGTCCTCTTCATCGTCATCTTTTTCAGCCTGGAACAATGACTTCCAGCCCGTCACCACACCGACTTTCCCGCGTGTACGGAACAGCTGTCCACCGATATTGAAAGAGGCCTCCGTCACGTCAGATTCCTGCAGCGGAAGGAACTGGGCGAAATAATGCTGGCGAATCAGATGGTAGACCTTCTGCTCATCGGCGCTGAGGCGCGACAAATCAAATGCCTGTCGGGTGGGAATGATGGCATGGTGCGCGGTGATTTTCTTGTCATTCCAGACACGCGAGACAAACTGCCTGTCCAACTGATTCAGTACCGGGGCCACAGCGGGATCGGATTTTGCCACTGCTGCCAGAACGTCGGGTATTTCCTGCTGCATCGAAGTTGGAAGGAAACCGCAGTCTGTCCGGGGGTAGGTGGTCGCTTTATGGGTTTCGTAAAGTGCCTGAGCAATGGCGAGCACATCATTTGCGCCCATTCCGAATTTTCGGGAACAGACCTGCTGAAGGGTGCCCAGGTCAAAACAGAGGGGGGCCGCCGTTTTCTCCCGCTTCTGGGTCACCTCCAGTACCGTAGCCCTGCCCTGCTGCTGACAAAGCTGTCCCACCGCCCGGGCTGCCTGAGGATTGATGCAACGCTTTTCCTCGTCACAGTACTGCTCAACGGGCACCCAGCCAGCCCGGAACCGGACGCCCTCTTTTTCAATAAGCGCATGTACCTGCCACCAGGGCTTTGGCACGAAGGACGTAATTTCATTATCCCGGTTAACCACCATGGCAAGCGTCGGCGTCTGTACCCGCCCGACGGACAGCACTTCTGACACCCCTGAGTCACGGGCTTTGAGAGTATAAAGGCGGGTCAGGTTCATACCGATGAGCCAGTCAGCCTGGCTCCGGCCCTTGCCGGCATCGTACAGCAGGGCTGTTTTTTCTCCGGGAAGAATATTGCTAAGTGCTTCCTTCACACTGGCCTCATCCAGGGCTGACAACCAGAGCCGGCGTACCGCGCCACTGTAGCGGCAGTATTCCAGCAGCTCACGCGCGATCACCTCGCCCTCGCGGTCGGCATCGGTGGCGATGACCACCTCAGAGGCCTTTTTGAGCAGCTTACTGATAACAGTGAACTGCGATTTTGTCTGCTCCTTGACGACCATTTCCCAGGTCTCAGGCAGCACAGGCAGGACATCGGCACGCCATGGCCTGCCATACTGCTCACCATAGGCTTCAGGGCTGGCAGTTTCGAGTAAATGGCCGACCGCCCAGGTCACAACGATGTTACCGCCGCTGATAAATCCCTGCTCACGCTTGCTGATACCCAGCACGCGGGCAATATCCTTTGCCTGTGATGGTTTTTCACACAGAAAGAGTTGCATGTGTTGCCTCCCGCATCAGCGTTTTTCACCCGCTGCAACAGCGCGGACATCATTCATCAGCTTCGTGACGCCGGACCCGGCCAGACGCTGTGATGATGATGAGCGATAGACAACATAGAGCCTGCTGCCGGACCCGTTTTTCTCGATTTCGATATCCAGGTGATCACGTTCGTTCCAGTCGGAGCCCATTTTGTAGTAGCTGCCCGGCATGGCGTCCCAGACGGGATGCGCATCATCTTCAGCCGCCGCTTTCCAGTCCCCGTCATTTGCGGCCTGCCGCAGTGCCTCAAGCTCCTGCGTGGAGATAAATTTGTAATGGCGCTTCAGGCGGGCCGCCGCGGTATCCACATCGACCGGCACGGAGAACGTTTTATCGACGGACTGCATGGCCTGTTGCCTCGCCGGACTCATCAGAGGCATCCCGCCACTTTCTCCGCTGCTGTTGCCGCCCAACGTTTTTGTCAGGTTTGCGGCTGTGTCACTGACCTGTTTATTAATCGCAGCCCAGTCCGTTGTTGAGCATCCGCTCAGTAAAAAGAAGGAGGTGAGGAGGAACACAGGGCGAATCATATCATTCCTCCTCTGCTATGGTGTTTTTAAGCGGAGGTGAGAACGAAGAACGTTTTTTACCGCTTAACACATCCGGATCAGGTTCGCCATTTCGCTCAATGGCAACAAGCCCTTGCGTGGTTTTTTCTGCAATATCACGGCGAGTCACTGCAAGTGTTCGGTAAGGCTGAATCACGCCATAGACCTGACGAACAGCATGGCCACCATTGTCCAGGATAGCGTCACGTTGCGAACGCGAAATCAGTCCGTAATGAAAAGCCTGGAAAGCTTTCATTGCTAACTGATCATATCCAACCAGAAGCCATACGCACCGGTATCCTAACGGTGAACGGCTGAAAACGCTGACATTTAACGGATCGGCTGATTCAACTTCCGAGAGCGTTACCCCTTTGGGTACGGCTGACAATATGGCATCCAGTGAACTGACGTTTTCATTAATTTTAAGTGTTGCTCGTTGCAGGGCTTCTTCGAGCCGTACCAGAGCCATATCGGCATAGGGATTATCTGCCGCTGAGTCTCGGGAAGCATTACCAGCTCGCGCAATGGCTTGCGGCATGCTGATTATTTCAGGCCTCTTTTTTTTCACCCCTGTCTCGTCCGGAGCATCACGTTTCCTGCCCTCCCAAAGCCGGATTGCATAATGTGTATGGAGCAGGATATTAACAGAGGACTGTAGGGCCCCCGCTCGTGAAGCGGTTGTTCCGCCCTTTGTTTTACCATCAGACATGTCTAACGCCTCTCTTTAGTGGGTAATGAGTTTTGACACGCTTGAGATAGTCCGGGCGAGAGGGGTATATGAACAACTTAAAACCAGATCGTCACCATTACAAATTTGCAGGACCTTCATCTCTTTTATGGCGAAGAAATATTGCCTGGCTTTTAACCAGTGTTGCCACTGGCAACAGTGCTCGCTTTTTAGCCAGTGTTGCCACTGGCAACAGCGCTCACTTTTTAGCCAGCATTTTGCTGGCAAAAGTGCAAGACTTCATGCTCCGCTGCCTGTAAAAATCTGCAATCTCATGAATTTATGATTTTTTCCCGAATTTTCTTCACCAGATCCCTGATATTTTCCTCCGATACCGGGCGGGCAGAGGCGCGTGGTTCGGGTTTCCATTGTTGCTGTTCGGGACGCTGAACTGTTTTTTGCCCGACACTGTCAGATATATCGCCACCCTGACGGGGCGCGTATAACCTGCCCTCACGCGCCTTCTTCATCACGGCCAGCAACCAGCCAACCGGGTTGCTGAGCTGCTGGCGTGCCATCACCTTTTGCAGGCTGAGCAGCACAAGTTGTGCCTGTTCTTCAGGCAGCGCCTGCAGCTGTGCGGTCAGCATGGCAATATCTTCTGCCGGAACAAGTTCATGCAGACTGTCGGGAAGCACAGGTTTACCCGGTACGTACGTATTTTTATTCACACTGTGTGTGATACTACGTACGTAATGGTTCGGTTTCCGAACCTGGCCATAACTGCTTGTTTTTACTGGCAGTACGGATTCCGAACTCAGTGAGTTGTTATGCCTTTCTGGACTGAGTTCGGTATCCGAACCCTGTTTTTTAGCGGCGATTCCAGGCCGTTTATGACTGAGTTCGGTTTCCGAACCCGGTGCGGGACAGGGTATTCGGTGATGATGTTTCGCCATCTGGCTGGGCGTCTGTGGGCGGTCCAGACGCGATTCGATCAGCGCAAGATGGCTGCGATAATGGCGCATGGTGGGGTCGTTTTTTATATCGTCGAGCACTTCGCGGGCGGTCTGGCTGATAGTCCGGTTTTTACTCAGGCAGGCATCCGCCACCGTATCAAGGAAGCGAGGGTCGAGCATTTCCGCATCGCTGAACGTCAGGGGCTCATCATGCTGAGCATAGATATTCCCCCGCACCCGCCCTTTATCATCCCGCACGCGTTTACAGAGGCTGAGCCAGCCGGTTATTCGCAGCATAAGCAGGACGCGGCTTACCGTTTCCCTTGAGGCTTTCCCCTTTCCGGGTGAGGCAAGCTGCAGCTGCAGTTCGTCATAGCTGGGGAAAACCGCCCCCTCATTATTTTGTGCATACAGCCGGATCATCATCCAGCCCATCTTGTCCAGTGGTGACAACCGCGTGTCGAGCAACAGCCGGCGGGGAATGGAATCATGCACATTTCCGGTAAACAGCAGGCCGTTACGTATCCTGCCATCATCCCGCCGGGGACTGGCCGCAAGGCGGGCATTCATTTTATCCAGCGTATAAGCAATCAGGCTTTCTGCAGGCAGACTCATTATTTTTCCTTTTCGGCCGCCATCACGGCCGTTCTGAACTGTCAGTATGCTTAGTACTGCACCCGCGTACGGGTGCAGGGTAAACAGGCTGTCATGCTGCTATTTCCGTATGGCGCTGTTATAGCGTTCGTGGCTGAGAAGAAGCCACGTCCGGCCTTCGTTGCGACTCAGCAGACGCCAGAACGGGCCGAGATCGATTTTGTAGTAACCGCAGCCTTTCTCATCGAGCCGGGTGTAATTACGCGCCCCCTGCCGGAAACGGCGAACCTGACGTAACGCTTTCTGACAGCATTGCGGCGGCGTACCATGGGGAGCCCGCAGGCCCGGCGCAACCATCCTGTATTTCATGCCGTCTTCCTTACCGGCGTTCGTGCCGGAGAAGGCTGCCGGGTCTTGTGCCAGCCGCGGACCGCATGCCAGACCGACGTCAGCGAGACGTTCATCTGTTCTGCAGCCAGCATCATCACGTCCAGCCCGTCAGCACTTTCCGCATCTTCAACGCCGGACTTTTGCCACTGACGCCACAGGGCGGCGTTTTCCTCATCACCCAGTGCGTTACCGCGCCCCGGCCGGACATCGATACCGGCAATACGACGGCGGGCCGCCACGTCCGTACTGGAGAGCCCGAAGTAATTGGCCATCAGTTCAATGGAGCCGCCCAACGCCAGCGCCCGATCGATACGCTGGAGTCGTTTCTGTTCAGTCCGGGCCTGCTGCAGCATGCGCACCAGATTGCCGTGATTGATGCCCACACTGATGATCGACACCTCACTGCCGGAAAGGTAGTGAAGCTCTTCGAGCGAGAGCCCCTGCAGCATCTGCATTTCCTCGCGGTTCAGTCCCAGCGATTCGCAGCGGCGGAGATAGCCACTTCTGAGATCCATAACCAGCTGCATCAATAATCCGTTTGCAGCCTGAGATAAACTGTTCATCATTCCCCCTTAATCCTGACGGTAACCAATGGCTGCCGGACCCCGGCCGCTGACACCCTGATGAAGACGGGCATTTTGTCCGGCTTCATACCCCTGATAACGTGCTGTATCCGCCCCGCGGCAGGCTTTCAGTTCACGGGTTGTGACTGTTTTCATACTGCGGCTTTCCAGCCAGTGGCTCATCACCTGCTGCTCCTCGCTGCTGATGTCAGTTGCCGATATCACCTCACGCACACCACATACCCAGCCGTCACGGAACTGCTCCGCTCTCGCCCGGCGTGTGGCCAGTTTCAGCCGCTTACTCTGGGTTTTGAGATAAGAATTTGTGGCATCTTTCAGCTGGCGCGTCAGCACATCAAAGGCATAGGCTGCTATCTCAGGTTTTTCACTGAATCCGTAAAAGGTTACCGAACGGCGATACCCGGCAGAGGTCTGACGCCATGAGTAATAAGCCTGGCAGCCAAAGGCATGACAGACGCCCCGGACAAGGGTCACCATCCATTCCGGAACTTTTTCAGCATCCGAAGGGGCCGTGCGGGAAGACGCTTCGCGCACGGATGTAAGGCCGGCGTCAAGCTCGCTGATACCGTATCTGGCCATCAGCTTCTGGGCACGCTGCAGAGCCAGTCCTGCCTCATGGGCATTACTGTTGCTGCGGCCCAGCTTCAGCAGTTTCCTGACAAGATTCAGCAGTCGCAACTGTCGCTGTGAGTTATTCATCACTGTTATCCTCCCCGTACTTCAGACCGCGTTGCAGCTCCCGGAGACGGCGCATAACGCGCATCAGGCGGAGCAGTTTCAGAGCATCTTCATCTGTCAGGGCAGGTGCTTCCCCCTCACCCGGGCCGCCGGTGAAAAGCTCCGGCAGACCACACACCCCTGCCGCCGGATGCAGCACAGGCGCTTCGCCGGTCAGGCCCAGCAGAAATGCGGCGGCTTCAGAACACACCTCACCTGCCCCGACGTAACCGGCAGACGTGTCCTTGTCGCGTTGAGGAAGAATTTCATCTTCGCAGCCAAGGACCTCACCCAGCTCCCATGCCAGACGAAAAGCGGTATTTTGCAGGTGTTCGATATCGTCCTGATGGGCCGGCACATGCCAGATGCTGTCATTACTCACCGGCGCGTCATCCTGCAGGACAACTTCAGGTTCTGGTGTTAAAAGAGAAAGCAGGCCATCCTCCCCATTGTCCTCTTCTCCGCCATTCTCTTCTCCGTACCCATCGGAGAGGGTAACCAGCCCGCTAACATCCCCGCTCTCACCTGAAATAACCGGCGCGGCACCGTACATATCTGGCTGAACCTCATGCCGGGGGGGCTCATTAATCGGTGTTTCAGAAGGAGAAGACGCATTACCCGGAACGGGCGTTACAGCCCCTCCTGAGACCTCAGGACGTGAACTGGAGACAGGTAGCGGGACGCCTTCACTCTCATCTGAGCCTGTGGTATGCAGGGCGTGATCAGCATTAACAGGCTTGTTTGCGGCGGGAAAGGCAACCGTCTCCGGCTCGCCAAAGTGATGTCTGCGGTTGCGTTCTTTAGGATCGAGTTCCATCATCCAGCGGTCATAGTCCAGTTCCGGATGGGGTAACGCCTGCAGTAAATCACCAATAAATTCATCGCGAAACATCTCCAGAGACCACAGTTCCGGGGAGTTGAAACGGCCACAACACTGGCCAAAAACGTCGCTGAAGGATTTGTCGCCTGTGTCTGAAATCAGGCAAAACTCATCCCACACGCGTTCCGCATCATGCCGGAGCGCCAGCAGTGATGTTATTTGTGGCCTGCCAAGCCCGGACTCAAGCAGGTCTGGGATCCACGGATAAAGATATTTCAGCGCATCTTCCATACGGCTGACTGTTGAGTAATGGACTGGCAAACCTTCATGGGTCAGTAGCTCTGACAACTGACGCAACGAAACCGTCTTTCCCATCTGCTCTTCATATATAGAGCGGGCTTTGTGGATCCCCTGCGCTTTTTCAATAAAACTCAGCTCCCCGCGCACTTCATTCTCTGCCAGATGGCCAATAACACACTGCAGCCGTCCCGGCCACGGCTTGAACAACACATGGACGCGGAAAAACCGGTCTTCTCCGGTTTCCTGCCACAGTTCTGACAGGATCTGATAACGTGTATTACCCCCGTCGCTGAAGATGTACATATCGGGCTCACCATCCGGGTCACGGGTGACTTTGGGTACGGTGTCCAGCCCGCGCGAACGGATGGAAGCCTTGATATCGTCATAACGCGGATTGCGTGATGTTCGCGGATTATCAGGATTCGGGCTTAACTGGTCGAGCGTCAGGACCATGGGCATTTCAGCCGCCGGCATGACGCTGATATTGCCGGCCGCCTGCGACTGGCGTCCGGGCTGCAGCATGGCAGCCCCCACATTAGAACTTTTACGGCTCATGCCTGTTTCCTCCCTCTGCGGTAACCGAAGTCATAGCTGCCTTCCTGAAACTCCGAAAAGAGGGTATAACGCCCGTCAAATTTGACTTTCACCGTGCCGGTTGGCCCCTGCCGCTGCTTGCCGACAATGATCTCAGCCACCCCGGCATCAGGGGTGCCGGGGTTATAAACCTCATCCCGGTAAATAAACATGATGAGGTCCGCATCCTGCTCCAGCGCACCGGAGTCACGCAGGTCACCATTATTGGGGCGTTTATCGGCCCGCTGCTCCACTAGGCGGTTGAGCTGGGAAAGCGCCAGTACCGGACAGCCCAGCTCTTTACCGAGCGCCTTAAGCGAGCGGGAAATTTCCGCTATTTCCTGCGTGCGGTTTTCCTGCTCGGGGGAGCGGACAAGCTGCAGATAGTCCAGCATGATGAGAGAGGGTCTGCCGTATTTGCGGACATAGCGTCGGGCGCGGGCGCGCAGTGTGGCCGGGGTCTGGTAACTGGTATCATCAATGATCAGACGGTTTTTCCACTCAATAATGCGACCGGTTGCCTCGGACACGCGAGCCCAGTCTTCATCATCCATGTTGCCGCTGCGAAGCCGGGACAGTTCCACCCGGCCTTCCATCGCCAGCAGGCGCATCATCAGCTGCTCTGAGGGCATTTCAAGACTGAACACAAAGACGTGATCGTCAGGTTTTGCGCTCACGGCCGCTGTGCAGGCGGCCATGGCCAGCGACGTTTTCCCCATGGAAGGACGGGCGGCCAGCAGGGCCAGATCGCCGGGCTGGAGACCACAGGTCATCGCGTCCAGTTCACTGAACCCTGTCGGTGTCCCGGTGAGGCCGTCACTGGCGGACATGCTTTCCAGCTGCGTCAGCAGTTTATCCAGCGCCTCGTTAACACCGGTCTCACTGTTGAGCTGCATGGCTCCCTGTTCGGCAATGTTAAACAACTTACCTTCGGCCGACTCAAGAATGCCCGCCGAGCTGGCTTTCGGGGCCTGCACATCGGAAAGAAGACTGTTACCCACAGTCATCAGCTGCCGCAGGCGGCTTTTCTCCGCCACCACCCCGGCGTAAGCCAGGATATTGGCTGCAGACGGCGTGTTTTTACTCATTTCAGCCAGATAAGCAAAGCCGCCACACTGTTCAAGGTCGCCTCTGTTCTCAAGCCGTTCCGTAATAGTGATGAGATCGAGCGGTAGCCCTTCTCCGGCCAGCTCGGCCATCACGCGAAAGACCATACGGTGCGGCCGGGAAAACAAATCTTCCGGGGAGATTTGCAGTATCACCTCATCCCACCGGTCGTTATCAAGCATCAGTCCGCCCAGTACGGCCTGCTCAGCCTCATAAGAGCAGGGCATCATCATCTCAGACATGACGCACCTCCCGGGTCAGAACGTCACTGAAATGGCTCTGCCACTCGGGGAACAGTTCAGACGCGAGGTCGTGCATGGTGACGGCTGCGGCCGGACCTTTGCGGCGTGTTTTGTATTCCAGACGATGCACGGGCTGCTGCTTGACGTGCCCCAGTTTGAAAATATCCAGCGCCTCGATACGGGTATCGAGTAAACGATAAACGTCACGGTTGCCCAGCGCAGAGGCGTCGTAGTGTTTTTCGTTAATGATGGCGGCAAGACCGTCCATTGCTTCACGGTCAAGCAGAGTGTTTTCGATACAGTTGACGAGAATGGAAATATCAGGAAGGCGGATACCGTAATTTTCATAGGTTTTCAGGCGGGTAAGCATATGAAGGGAGCCGCGGATAAATTCACGGACATCCGGAAGGATGGGTTTAACAACGCCCATCACATTACCGGTAGAGGAAAGGAGGGAAAGCTCGGTCATGACGCCTGTTGCGCCTTTCGAATCCACAATAATGACGTCATAACGGTTAAAGAAAGGATGCTGAAGTATGTTACGCAGGCGCAGACGGCCGTCTGCAGCGTGGAGCATCGCGGTCGGCAACAGTTCGTCCGGGTCGTTAGAGTAGATGACATCGAGATTTTTTATGGCGGTCTGCGAAATGCATTGCGTATGGTCACTGACCATCTGCATCAGCAATTCATAGAGACCGAAAGGGGATTCATGCTCCAGCGCGAAGATACTGCTGGCTGTGGGCTGGGAATAGTCTGCATCCACAAGAAGGGTGTTCAGGCCGGCATCGGCAAGAAAACCGGCAAGGTAAGCAGCAAACGTGGATTTGCCTTCTCCACCTTTGGGAGAAATAACGGGAAGTATTTTCATTTTGCACACTCTTTACAGTATGCAAATACGCCTGTTTACAAACTATTAACTTTGACTCAGGGATTGAAAATCCCCGTGTCCTTGGTTCGATTCCGAGTCCGGCACCACTATTTAAAGAACCCAGCCTATGGCTGGGTTTTTGCTTTCTGGGGTTCCGGTAGATTTCAGGTCGCGCTGGCGGCAGATGTTACCCCCCTGCATCTGCCATCCAACATGAACATTTCTCTTAAGTAGCCACCAATCCCTCTGGTTGCTGTAGGCCCATCTGCCAGAATTCAAATTCCCAATAGACACTATTTCCATCATGCGTCATGGCTAATGAATTCATTGAAACAAGTCTGTACCCGGTCTTTGTCCGGTCTGAAGTAAAGCGAGAACCACAAACCTTGAGCCTAATGCCCAACCTTTTCCAACAATCCCTCTATATCACACTGAACGCTTTTCACCCCAATTGATTTAGCTTTAGTCATCTTTTGGGTATTATGCCTGCGATATCAATATGATTCATAAGGGATTATGGCTACGGGATACTTTCTGTATCATCTGGATAAAACCAGATGCGGGGGGCGAATTCTTTCCGGTGCGTCTGACACCGATTATGAAATCGGCGGCATTGTACGGCAGCAGGTCCGGGAGGGAGACCCGGTGACTTGCGGGAAGCATGAGGGGCTTTTCCGCGTCTGTGGCGGCATGGGAGACACCTACGAAGTCGGCGGTGTCCTGAAAGAGTGGGCGGGTTCGCTGGATAGTTACAGCTCCTGCCCCTGCCGGGCCCGGTTCGTTCCGACAGTATTTTCACACTATTATGAAAGTGATTGTAATGCCGGTCGCGTGGCCGAGCGGGAAGCCAAACAGGCTGAGGCTTCTGCTGAACTGGTCGGGAGCGGAGCACAGGGGGAAGGGTCTGATGGCGTGAAACTGGCCCCTGTACCAGTTTTTGCCAAATCTTGCCTGCGTGGGGCCGGATGTACCGATTCCGGAACCGAGGATGAGCCACAGGCAAACTTTGCTGCGATGAGCATTTACCAGTCACTGCCTGCTTCTCCGCCCCCAGAGTCATCCTCAACTGCAACCAGCAATGAGCCAGAACAGCACGCTCAGGCGGCGAAGAAGACAAAGACCGCCTCCGGGCTGACTGATGCCGTGCCGGAGAGGAAAAAATCCCTGTTTGATAAAGTAACGGGATTCTTCTTTGGTGAAGCGGAAGCAATGCCACTTCCCCCGCCTCCGATTGTTATGGGCGGTTCAGCCGAAGCAGGAATGGCTGCTTCGGCAGGAGGGGCTACAACAAAAGCGAATCAGGACGCAGCTAAGGCATTAATGTACCAGATGAAACACCTGTCCGGGCCAGCGGTATGGGAAAACCGGTTTGAACTGAATTTACCGTTCGTGGTCATGGGGGCAGTACTGCACTCAATGCTGAAAGGCGAAAAGTCTGACCTGCTGACAGCGGAGAAACTGCTCGCGGTAGCCCAAAGCGGCGGTACGGTACCAACACGGGTACGCTATAACTGGGTGGAAGACCCGGAAACCGGGCGGCTGAAAGCCGTGGGCTATCACACCAGCCCGGAAAGTGGGCGTGATCAGCTGAAAGTCAGGCTAATGGAAAAGCGATTTGACGGGAAATACCGCTTTTGGGGTGATGGACTGGGCGGAAAGGTACAAATAACATGGACACCAGCCGATGCTCCGGGCAACACAGATGCCAGTGGGTGGAACACCGGGAACCAAAGCCCACAGGCAGGAACGGTAGCAATTCCGGGGCTTGAACACCCTGACATTCAGAGCGTGACCATCACCACCACGCCACCGCCAGAGGAAAAGGACTTCCGGGACTATATTCTGGTGTTTCCGGGCAACGTCCATCCGCCGATTTACATCTATCTCAGCAAGCCTCCAGTGGAACTGCTGGAAGTTGACTTATATAGCAACTTCACAGGTAGAGCACGAAACGGTACTCATGCTGATCACATGCCCTCAGCCGCAGCAGTACGGGCCTACTTACGACGTGAATTCCCAGACGCAAAACCTGCCGAAATTGACCGTATGGCGAAAGACGTTGCGTCTATCATCATTCCTGCTGATATTCACCAAAAACTTAGTGCCACTTATGGCGGCAGAAATAGTCCTACGCAAATACAGCAAGACTCCAGAGATTTGCGAGCGGCTGTAGAACGCGACATTGAGCCCATACGCACTGAGCTTAAACAGCGTGGCGTAACAGATAGCCAAATCGATGAAGCAAAAGCTAAGATGCATCAATTAAATCAGGAACAGGGATTATACTAATGACCGTTAATGTCGAAGCATTGATTCGCTACTTAGGTAAGCCATATCAGGAAATTTTTGATGCCGGATTGATTCCCTACAAGACCAAGCCGACAGGCTACCCGGGAGATCCTGATCTAACGTTAAGCATGATGAATGAAGGAATTTACTTAGCCTTTAAGCGAGAAGGTACAACGCTTATTTCAATTGAGCTTTTTTTACAGAATGAGAAGAAAACAAACTATAAATTTCCTAATGAGCTGCCATCCCCACTACAACCTGAGATGGTGCGATCTTGGGTGCATTCACAATTCGGACCTCCTGACAGATTCTTGCCTCCCCGGAAACGGTTACGCCAAGAGATTGGCTACACAGATTTGTTCACAGTAACGGATTTTCATATTCCGATCAGTATGCAAGTCGATTACGACTTGCAGGAGCGAGTCAAAGAGGTGGCATTCATAGCAACATCTGAGCTCCGCTGGTAATGGTCATAACAGCACCTTTTGAATCGCCACAGGTTTAACAGACACCTCGGAGTCATTTAAAATGGCTTATAGAGAGGTGCACATGAGCAGTAAGCGTTATCCTGAAGAGTTTAAAATTGAAGCAGTCAAACAGGTTGTTGATCGTGGACATTCTGTTTCCAGTGTCGCAACACGTCTCGATATCACTACCCACAGTCTTTATGCCTGGATAAAGAAATACGGGCCGGACTCTTCCACCAACAGAGAGCAGTCAGATGCTCAGGTTGAGATCCGCCGACTCCAGAAGGAGCTGAAGCGGGTTACTGATGAACGGGACATATTAAAAAAAGCCGCTGTAGATTCAATCTGTCAATGCAACACCCCTTTCAATTATCTCTTTCGGTGTTTTGAACTTCAGTGTCTTTCTCGGTCTGTTGTTTAGCTGAGCAGCAACCAGATCTAGTTCATGTTGAGTATATTGGGCAAGACATGTCTTTTTAGGAAAGTACTGCCGAATTAGCCCATTTGTGTTCTCATTTGTTCCCCGCTGCCAAGGACTCTGAGGATCGCAGAAGTAAACTTTAACGCCGGTGCTGACAGTAAATTCTAGATGTCTGGCCAGTTCCATTCCTCTGTCCCATGTCAGTGATTTTCTGAGTTCTGACGGTAAACTCAGGAATTTGTCGGTAAGAGCCTGATTTACTGAGACAGAATCTTTGCCCCTGAGTCTAAGGATGATCGTATAACGTGATTTTCGGTCTACAAGTGTGGCTATATGAGAGTTTTTTGTACCTGAGACTAAATCGCCCTCCCAATGCCCCAGAGAGCGTCTGTTATCGATATTTCGGGAACGTTCGTGAATTGGTGTTCCGTTCACTATGTTAATCGTACCTCTTTCGCCTTTGCGGGTATGACGCCTGCCATGGCGAAGGCTATGCGACCGTCGCAGATGCTGTATATTCAGGTGGTGTAGCGCTTCACGGCTACGAAAGTACAGCGTTTTATAAATTGTCTCAGGTGATATTCGCAGCGTTTTTTGACGTGGTTTTGTTCGCCTTAACCATCCTGATATTTGCTCTGGAGACCATTTCATCTCCAGCTTTTCCAGAACAAGCTTTCGCAATGGTAAATTTTGATCCAGTAAGCACGGTTTTGGCCTTTTCGCCATTCTGTTGGCTCGGTTATTAGCATCAACAGCTTTGTAATAGCGTCTGCCCCGATTACGCTGAACTTCACGTGAGATCGTCGAAGGACTGCGATTCAGCGCAGTAGCTATCGCACGAATGCTCATTTTGGCTGACAAACCAGCTCGTATCTCCTCGCGCTCAGACAGTGTCAGGTGAGCTACAGCCCGCTTACGCTCATGGGGTTTTATGCCGCCAGTATCCCTTAACATAGTGAAGGTCGTTCCGGGTTTTGAACCCAGGATATTCGCTATTTCACTGAAGCCTGTTCCGTTCTTCCATAGTTCAAAAACAGAGGCTTTTTCCTCTGCTGTAAATGTTCGTCTCATTCAAAAAACCTCCGCAACCCCATGTTTTCACATAACTGTTGCGTTGACCAATTGAATCTACAGCGGCGTACTTCGTAAAGCTGTCCGACTGAGGTACGCCTTTATCCGTGACAACTCCTGTTGTTGGCCCGTTCGTCTACTCTGCCGGATTCTGAATGTTCATCCGAGTGGGTTTTACACCTGGCTTCAGCAGCCGCATTCACTACGGCTTCAGGCGGATCTCAGACTGACAGGACAAATCAAACAGTTCTGGCTGGAGTCCGGTTGCGTTTATGGCTATCGAAAAATCCATCTCGACCTGCGAGATAGCGGGCAACAATGTGGGATTAACCGGGTCTGGCGGCTGATGAAGCGTGCCGGGATAAAGGCTCAGGTCGGATATCGAAGCCCACAAGCGCGTAAAGGTGAAGTCAGTATCGTGACACCCAACAGGCTCCAGCGACAGTTCAACCCGGAAGCTCCGGATGAACGTTGGGTAACGGACATAACTTACAGTGTGCCCGGAGTTCAGGGCGGGCATGGATGCTTAAATGAACCGCGAGTCTGTCTGGAATATTGAACCGGTAACTCACGATGAGAAACCCAACAATCCCACCGGGTGTGACGGTGGAGAACCTGAGCGGCAGTGACCTGCGGCATGCCCGCAGGGTGATGTAACCCGCTGACAACGGGGATTGAGGCGAGATCACTAAGCCGAGATGATCCTCAAGGTTAAGTACTGAAAGGCTGAAGAACATGAACCCGTTAATCCGCCTCTGTGGGTTGAAAACGTCACCACGGCCTACGTGATCTGACAGGCCGTGCAGGAGGAACTGGCAGTGATACGTAAGCACTGCCGGTCGAAGGTGTTTTGACATGTATGCGAAACACCGGGGCAGCAGCGTCTATCACGCTTGCGTTGCTGACTTCTGCCAACTTGCGGCAAGCAAGGATAAAGAGTGCGACGGGCAGCCTCCTCAGTATGCCTGAGTCCAGGCAGGTAAACCGGGGAAGGTCAGCGACGGATGTTAAGGGGGCATGGCTCCGATGACGCGCTGGCTGGCGGAGCTTCCGTAGTAGTCCGCGATGGGGAAAGCCCATTACATGGCGAAGGGAAGCAGTTTGAATGTGTTTGCGACGTGAATTAACTGACCTAACGAGGTGAAGACCTTTGATAATCAGCGAAATGCAACGCAAGCTTGCCACATGGGCAGCCACCGATCCGTCCCTACGGATTCAACGGCTGCTGCGTCTGATAACACAACCAGAATGGCTGGCTGAAGCGGCGCGGATCACGCTTTCATCAAAGGGGGCGCATACCCCCGGCGTTGATGGCGTGAACAAAACAATGCTACAGGCCAGACTGGCTGTTGAGCTGCAAATCCTCAGGGATGAATTACTCTCAGGCCACTACCAGCCCTTGCCCGCCAGACGGGTTTACATCCCTAAAAGCAACGGCAAACTGCGACCACTGGGTATCCCCGCGTTGCGGGATCGTATTGTTCAGCGGGCCATGCTGATGGCGATGGAGCCGATATGGGAGAGTGATTTTCATACGCTCTCATATGGCTTCCGGCCTGAGCGCAGTGTCCACCACGCGATCCGCACGGTGAAATTACAGCTCACAGACTGCGGTGAAACCCGGGGACGCTGGGTGATTGAAGGCGACCTGTCCAGTTACTTCGACACCGTACATCATCGACTGCTGATGAAGGCTGTACGCCGCAGGATCAGTGACGCACGTTTCATGACTCTGCTGTGGAAAACCATCAAGGCGGGACATATCGATGTCGGTCTCTTTCGGGCGGCCAGTGAAGGTGTGCCACAGGGCGGTGTTATATCGCCGCTATTATCGAACATCATGCTGAATGAGTTCGATCAATACCTGCATGAGCGCTACCTGAGCGGGAAAGCCAGAAAAGATCGGTGGTACTGGAATAACAGTATCCAACGGGGCCGAAGTACGGCGGTCAGAGAAAACTGGCAGTGGAAACCCGCGGTGGCGTACTGCCGCTATGCCGATGATTTTGTCCTCATCGTCAAAGGCACCAAAGCACAGGCGGAAGCCATCAGGGAGGAGTGTCGGGGTGTGCTCGAAGGCAGTCTGAAACTCAGGCTGAACATGGATAAGACTAAAATCACCCATGTTAATGACGGCTTTATCTTTCTGGGGCACAGGATCATTCGCAAACGCAGTCGTTATGGCGAGATGCGAGTGGTCTCAACGATCCCGCAGGAGAAAGCCAGAAACTTCGCCGCATCGCTGACAGCACTGTTATCAGGCAACTACAGTGAAAGCAAAGTCGATATGGCTGAACAACTCAACCGAAAACTGAAAGGCTGGGCCATGTTCTATCAGTTCGTTGATTTTAAGGCCAAAGTCTTCAGTTATATCGACCGTGTCGTGTTCTGGAAGCTGGCTCACTGGCTGGCCCGCAAATACCGTACAGGTATCGCTTCCCTGATGAGGTGGTGGTGTAAATCACCGAAACCGGGTCAGAGCAAAACGTGGGTTTTATTTGGTAAAACCAATCACGGCAAGCTCAGCGGCGAAATACTGTACCGGTTGGTGGGGCAAGGCAAGAAGCTGTTCCGCTGGCGGCTACCCGAAGGTAATCCCTATCTGAGGACGGAGACCAGAAACACGTATACATCGCGCTTTACAGAAGTGGCAATGGCGTTCGCCAGCATTTAAATGGAGAGCCGGATGCGCTGAAAGGTGCACGTCCGGTTCGGGGAGGAGAGGCAGGGAAATAGTCCGACTACGCCCTGCCTCTTACTCTACTCCGAACCCACGAAGGCTGGCTGTATCTGGCCGTAGTTGTTGACCTGTTCTCGCGCAAAGTTATCGGCTGGTCAATGCCCCCCTGATGACAAAAGATATTGTTCTGAATGCGCTTTTGATGGCCGTGTGGCGACGTAATCCCCAAAAACAGGTGCTGGTTCATTCTGACCAAGGTAGTCAGTACACAAGCCAGGAGTGGCAGTCGTTCCTGAAATCACACGGTCTGGAGGGCAGTATGAGCCGTCGTGGTAACTGTCACGACAACGCAGTTGCAGAAAGCTTTTTCCAGCTAATGAAGCGTGAACGGATAAAGAAAAAGAGCTACGGAACACGGGAAGAAGCACGCAGCGATATTTTTGATTACATCGAAATGTTTTATAACAGTAAGCGTCGGCATGGTTCGAGTGATCAGATGCCACCGACGGAATATGAAAAACAATATTATCAACGGCTCGGAAGTGTCTAGATTATCCGTGGCGATTCATCCTGTATTTCGGGTTTCTTGTATGTATATCAGTCGGATGAACGTATTGCATTAGAGGAAGGGGGCAAAAATTTATTGGTCGCTGCATTATTTCCGCCCCCCCAAGAAAAAATAACTTTATTTCAGCCTACAATAGAACTCATATTAATTAGAGTAATTACCAAATGTATCACTTATATATTTTTCATAGTGATTATTTTGGCTAATTTATTTTATAACCTTGATATACTAAGACAAGAAATGATTAATAGTGAGTCATCCGTGCTAATCCACACACCAAAAAGGAGTTCAATACAGCGGTATAATCGGTATGAATTTCAATCCCAACGGGAGTGGAATGGGTTCTTTTTCTGGTGAACTCACAGAGTTGGATACTAATACTACATTTGATGTGCTGAGAATAATCCATTTCAATTATTTGATTGAGTAATATAGTTATTTTACATTATCAAATTTTGTTATTAAGAAAAATGTTAACGATTCGTCTGATGATCAGATGTTTAATCGACTGATGTTTGATTTGAACGCATCCGATCGTCGAATTCGAGTTGAAAGGGTGAAGGACAACGCTTTCCTTATCGAAAATACATTTAATCCGATTTCATTTGCACCGAAAGGTGATGAACTGGCAGTATAGGAACCGGAGGCATGAACAGAACTTCATGCCTAAAAACAAATAAATATTGGAATATAAACCTATATTTACATCACAACTCAACTAAATGTATTAATCGATAACCTTTTAGGGATATCGTTTGTATCAATCCTGAATTACTTAAGAGTTTTTTCCTTATGAGCATGAATGCTGATTATCTGGTGCCTGGTGAAACGTAATTCGGAATGAATATAATAAAAAAAGTTTACTAAAAAAGATGCAAAAGGCGAAATTAGTTTAGAAGTGAAAGCAATGAAATGGATGTTTCTTTAAATAACATTGAAAATCTTAATGAAACAATGCACCTTGCTAAAGGTCGTAAAGGACTTACTAACTTGAGTACCATATATCAAACGCTCAGCACATCTTCTGAAGCAGGATTGACAACAAGACAGATAGCAGATAATTGTGGACTATCCATTTACGTTACCCGGAACTGGTTAACAAAGCTAAATCAGGCTGGGTTGATATGTTGTCATCTTTTTGATGGAAAATCTTTATATTGGTCTATTGATTTGTAATGCTCTTTTCTATATCAATTGCGATAGTAGTTCGTACCTTTCATGAGAAAGGTATGCGTTCTAACATTTTCAATCCAGTTCTAATTAATTATTTTCCATCAACTCAATATATAACACCAATGATATATTTTAAATTTGATATAGATATTAGCTATATTACTAATGTATGTGTCTTATGCTTGAAAGTATATATAGCTCAAAGTCGGATGTAATGTCAGAATAAATGTTATTCATGTACTAAATGGGTATAAGTTATGAAAATAGTAGTATCAATAATGATAATTTTATGTTGTGTGTTTCTTCTCGCATCTAACTCAAAGGCAGTGATTATGGGTATGCCTTTACCTGACAGGTGCCCGAGTGGTTCAATCGAAGTTGCGAACTACAATACTGTATGTAAGCCGAACACACAAAATAGCTATTTTGGTGGAGCTACAACATGGTCTGGAAACAATGATTCACAGGCGACCATGTATGATGGTTTTGACTCCTATGTTCCATTTACTGGCAAATGGAGAATGGTTACTCACTTTTGCCCAGGAAAGGCAATCTGCAATTTGCAAAATGCAATTAGCCATTATGTAAGTTCTAAAGAAGTTGAATTGAATACAAGCAAAGGTATTTCTTCGCAAAGTCCTAACTTTGGGGGAGGGGCAGGGCCCTCACAATCTCAGGCCGGTACTGTATGCTTTACTTTTCAAGATGTACAAGGCAAACAGTGGGGCACTTCCGCAGACAGAACATGCCAAGATGCTACCCCGCTGCCCGAGGAACCTTCAATATGTTACATAAATTACAATAATAGTGATTTAAATGTTAGCATGGGTGATATTGAGCGAAGTGATATTACATCAAATCCCATGCTCGGGGCTGTCGGGAATATTAAAAAACAGCTAATAATTCTATGTAATGGCGAAGAAGCAAGTGTAACGTCTAGCACACAATTTAAGTTTACTCCCCTGTCAGTTGGAGGTAATCAAGTGATTCAGTCATCTCGCTCAGGCCTGGGCATCGCTTTATTTTATAATGGTAAAGCGGCAAGTACCACGGATATTATTAATGAGACATTTATGACTGGGAATAATGAGCGTAACATTGAATTTCAGATAGTACGAGACCCAAACATGAAACCTGAGGATATTCCTGCCGACGCATTTACAGCAAACGCTGTAATGATAATAACGATAGAGTAATATCATTCATTGTATTAAGCATAATATTTCAAAAGCATTCACTTTCCCAAATGAATGCTTTTTTGGTTCGGCAGCAGGAATGGAATTTAACATCGCCATACTGTAAACACACCCGTTTTAGTTCCACGCACTTCTTGAGATTTCCGTGTTTTTGGCCATCAGCCTGTATTCTTCCGCCCACTGCGCCGGTGCAGCGACACCAGTTCTGGCCCATTATCCATCCGCATCTTCAGCGGATATCGGGCTGATAAAAACACACTGTCCTGCTCAGCGATAAAGTCCTGCATGTCTGACGTAAGCTCATGCCAAATTGCACCGTCAGATAGCTGACGGGCTTGCACTTTATAGCTGGTTTTAAAACTTATTTTCGATGACGTCTTTCAACGCGCGGCATTCCAGACTGAGGTCGGCAAATATCTGTTTGAGACGCCGGTTCTCATCCTCAAGATCCTTTATCTTTTTAATATCAGAAGCCTCCAGGCCGCCGTATCTGGACTTCCATTTGTAGTAAGTGGCTTCAGAGATACCGGCCTCCCGGCAGACATCCTTAACAGTTCGTCCGGCTTCAACCGACTTAATCACGGCAATGATCTGATGCTCAGTAAAACGGGCTTTACGCATAGCAATCTACTTTGTTGGCAGATTGATTATGCCGGAGGATCTCTAAATGTGAATGGCACGATTATGCGGGATACTTACACATCGGCCCGTTGAACTCACAGTGATTACCGGTCTACAAGAGTGACGAAATGAGAGTTGTTCCTGTACCTAAATCCCAGGCTGCATTTGCAATAGGCAGATGAAACAGAATTATGACATGTAATAACAGGTATTACTTGATGATGGTTGTATCTAAAAAAGGGGGCAGAACAAGCGCCCCCATGAATTGCTGAATAACCTGACACAGGAAGAGTACAGGCTGATGACTTAAAGCCCGAATGTGTCAGAATTAACACGAGCGCGCTACATTTATTATACCAACATAAAAGAGCTAGCTAAATAATAGTAATACTTATCCCATCTAAGACCTCATTCGTGTATCCATACACTTTTTCTGGCAATGGGTCATTATAATGATCACATACGATCTGGACATAGAGTGTATATTTACCACTTGGAATATGTTCACTAACCTTCGAACTGATGGTGTTGGAAAAACTTTCATTTAAATAGATAAGTCCTTTTTCAGACCCTATTAAGTACTCATTAAAATCCTCATCTTTTAATTTAACATTGAACGTTACAATTTCCACACTTGGAAGATGCGAATATTCAATCATATATTGCGATGAAAATGTAACATCAAACTGTTCTAAATGATTGAATTCATTCTTACTCACTTCAATACTTTTAGTCAGGAACATAAAATCATAAGGATTCCGGTAAAATATATTGACTAGTGCTGGATTACTAACGGAAATATCTTCAGGCTTAACAATATATCGATTCTCATTATCGTCGAAATCACTATGCGTCAACCGTATTGAATATTCTGCAACAGGGTGTGACTGATCAACATTGAGTTGACCAGGGTTTATATTAAGGTCAATCTTAATTTCCCCCAGTTCTGTAACCCCATAACTTTTTTTATTACTCCTGATAATACGTCCGTTTACATCCAAATATTCAATGTAAAAATCGTAAAGCTTATTACCTTCAAAAACTATAGGTTGAATAACAACCTCAGATGGTGGGTAAGTTGCACCTGAATATAAAACATCTGGTAGTGGTATATTCTTTGATAAGGAAAAAAATTCACTATAATTTTCTTCTGATAAAATATAAACATCAGATTCAAATAAATCTAACTTCTCGAAAACGGGGAACACCTCTTCACTTTTTGTAGCAATAATAACTCTATAATTTTGTTCTACAGATATTTCATTGAAGTCGCCTTTAATTACAAATGGTGAGTTTTCACCATTATCTAAACGTACAATAGTACTACCTAGAGTTTTAATAATGTTAGTATTGATATCAGTAAGCAATAGGAAAAATTCTTTTTCCTCATCAATCTCACTATGTATTTTTATTTCTACTTCTATTTGACTTCCATAAGGAATAGTAGTGGGAATCACTACATCATTTACTAAATGTAATGTCTCACATACATGCCGATTAATCGTAACCTTTTCTTTTAAGATATTATTGCTACTATCCTTAAGCTTTTGCATCATACCATCTTTGCTAAGATACATTACTTCCACATATCTTTCGCCAAAAGATATATCAATCGGCATTTCAATAGGAATTATTAAACTAGACTCCTCACCTGATGCGAGGGAAATATTAACATTTTTGCTTATAACATTTCTTTTAAAATTATTTTTATCACAGGAAACTAAGTTCAAATGTCCCTCAAAACTAGTATCTGTAATATTTTTTATAACGACCTCAACAGAACTCGAAGATAGCTGGGTTAAAACATTATTAGTTACTAATAATTTTTCTGCTACCAACAACGGTTCAGATGATGGCCTAATGCCAAATATAATACACACTGGTTTACAACCCTGCATATCATTAGTTAAGTTATAGTAATAGCTACTGCCCCCCCCCCAGCCATAATTAAAAGAAAAAACACCATCCCCCATGTAACCATCACATACAGTTGAATGCCCTGGAATATCAACCAAAACAGGGAATCCCATTTGCAGGTTTTCTATAACGGCATCGTTTATAGTTGATTGTTGAATATAATCGGTATAGTTATTCGTCTCTTTGTATGAGATATATGATATGTCATCTTCATAGCTAAAGTTATCGACAAGCGCACTTATCTCTTCTAAAAAATCCAGTTGAGAGCTAGATGATAAACCAAAGCGCGTGTTGATTGCACATGCAACATGTCCAATCATAGTTGATATTGCATCTCGTGCTTCTTCTGATAGAGCCTTATCATCCATTAAATCCCAACGATACACATATCCATCAATATTAATTTGTGGATCTTCTGCCATAATACCATTAATCATCCCCTTACCTTTAGCTGGATAGGAATTAGCTCTCATTAATTGAGCAATAGCCAGAGCAGTACAACCAACTAAGTACGGTTTTACAAAGTTATTATACGGTGCCGATTGAATCCATTGGCTTGTTGTTAATGGTCCTATAAGATACTCTCTTTCTTTCACAGTTGCGCGTTTCATTTTCCATCCTCAATTTCAAAACAATTAATTAACACTTTATAGATTATTTAAATTTCTGACAGCAAATAATAAAAACCATAGACCTACAATGAATATCATTTTGACTTTATATTCTAAAATCAGTATTGCCCTCCCATCCTGGACCATACACCGGTAAAAAAAACCTCTTTAATTAATAGAGAAAAGATAAAGTTTCGTCGCAAAGACAATACAACCACATGCCTTAAGGAGAAACATTTAGTTGAACACATCAAAAATATAGATTTAAAATTCAATGAAAGATATACATACAAGATGAAACACTAATGATACTTAATGCAACTGAATCGACACAGATTTAACGGACACATTAGAGTGATTTAAAATAGTTAAAAAAGATAATGACCATAAACTGTAAACGTCAACACAACAATTTTAAGTTAAAACGTTAAAACGAATAGTTGAATGAGGTCATCCTGTTCATCAGAGCAGCATCACATATTTATATCGCATCTCAGAATATCTACACTAGGATAAATAAGTATAGCCGGAATTGTCTGCTAACAACGCACAGTCAAATACTCAGGCCGCCCCCTACAAATCCCAAAAGAACTGTAGCAGGTTACTAATGAGTGGCATATTTTACTTTGAAAAACCGTCTGAATGACATACACCTATATCCGTGACAATTGAATGAGTATCGTCCACATCCAGCACTGAATCATGGGTCAACATAAATACCTATAATGCTAATTGACAGCTATATCTATAAACATAGGGAAACAGAAGCCAGAGATTACTACCACTGACAATACTTTTTTTTTAAAATTTGTTTAAAAGTCTTGCATCTCAAATAGAACGCAAGTATTACAAATCAATAGTCCAACCTAAAGATTTTCCATCAAAAAGATGACAACATATTACCCCAGCCTCATTCAGCTTTGTTAACCAATTTCGGGTAACGTAAATAGATAATCCACAAATATCTGCTATCTGTCTCGTTGTCAATCCTGCTTCAGAGGTGGTACTAAGCGCTTGATATATAAGACTCAAGTTAGCGTATCCTTTACGCCCTTTAGCAAGACGCATTGTTTCATTAAGCTTCCCAATTTTTCTTAAAGCAACATCTGTTTTAATAGATGAATCACCACTTAATTCTTCTTTTGCATCTTTTTCAGAAAGACTTTTTCCAATTATATTTCTTTCCGTTTCACCCAACAACAAATAATAAACATTATCATTTACCGCATTACTGCTCATAAGAAAAGCCAACCTCGGAGTCATTCAGAATTGTTGCAAATGATATCCTCAAAACCCATTAAAACGGCATATTTAGTTAAAATAGCATATAAATATAGGTTAAAATTCCGTTTTTTAAATAATTTACAGAATAAAAATCTTTTGAGCGTTCTGATTTTTACACCGATTATTAATCATCTTTCAATGCAAATGAAAATCGGATTAAATGTATTTTCGATAAGGAAAGCGGTGTCCTTCAATCTTTCAACTCGAATTCGACGACCAGCTGTACTTAAATCAAACATTAGTCGATTGAACATCTGATCATCAGTTGAATCATTAACATTTTTCTTGATAACGAAATTTGATAATGTGAAATAGCTATAGTATTCAATCGAGTAATCGAAATATATAATCCTCAGTACATCAAATGTAGTATTAGTATCTAACTCTGTGAGTTCACCAGAAAAAGAAGCCATTCCAGTCCCGTTGGGATTAAAAGTCATACCGATTATACCGCTGTATTGAAATCCTTTTTTTGGCATGGGGATCAGTACGGGTGACTCACAATTAATCATTTCTCGCCTGGACACATCAAAGTAATAATATATATTAGCCAGAATAATCACAATGAAAGATATAAGTATGGTTAACTTAATAATTGCGCGCATTGATATACACTCCATTGCAAGCTGAAATAATATTATCTTTCTCACCAGAAATATTGCAACGACTAATAAATTCCCGCCCCTTACCCTCTAGTGAAATACGTTCATCAGATTGATACACATACGAGAAACCCTTAGTACAGGCTATGTTAAAATTTTCATTTTCAACCATCTTCTCAATCCTGGAGCGAATTGATGCAAAATCATGCTCGCTTACCTTTTTAAGCGTGTAAATTTTACAAGAATCTATTTTACCAAAATAAAAGAGCTCCTTGTTTGTTAATCGGTCTTTAAGGAAAAAAATTTGATATAATAAAACCATAAGCAAAATCATAAAACTTAGAATTGCAAAAAGATATTTACGAAAAAAAACATCCTTGAGCAAACTAAAACCACCATCTTTATAATTACTAACATTATCGCCAGATAAATAAAAACCAACGCGTGGTATTGTCTTAATTAACTCCTCTTGACATTCCAAGTCTGTAAGCGTTTTTCTTATAAAAGAAACATATTGAGTAAGACTGTTATTTGATGCAAGCATCTCATTTCCAGACCATACATAATCAAAAATCGCTTCTCTGGGGACAACCTTCCCTGCGTTGATTAACAAGCATGTAAGAACACGTGCAGCCATATGTGGTAAAACAATAATATCGTCCGCACTATTTTTGTTAACTAAAGAACCATCATCAGAATTGTAAACTATAGAATTGTTAATCAAAAATTTCATTTTGATAAATGTCTCTAACAAATTGATCAGCATTTGATGCAGATACGTATCAACATAATGGATAAATTATAGTCCTTACAGTTCTAACTTGCAGAAATTTATACTACTTATTTTTATTTTGATGATGCTGCCATGTCATTAGCAATGCTTTCTAGTATAGCTTCTGGCACCCTTTGTTGGTTGAAATACGTTTCGCACAAGGCTTTCTGCTCATTTTGCAACGGGTCTTTACCTCCGGATGAAAAATGATCTAACCATGGGACTAACATCTCTGGCTGCTCTGCTGGGATAGGATGAACCCCTTTCTTGACGTGAACGCCAAATGCATTGAAGGGGCTATGATCTTCACGCTCTAAAAACAATACAGGCTTTTGATTAAGCTGGTATTCAAGCAGAAAACTAATCCCATCAACGATCAGTAAATCGGAAGCCTTGAACGGACCGGCGTAGTCGCCATTTGTAAGTACTCCTGTATTCGGTAGTGCACACCATCTGGCACAAAATACATCAAACTCTGAAGAGGATGTGTTTGAAATTGATTGCATTTGGCTGACAAGCGCAGGATGAGGACTGAACAAAAAATCAATTTCAGGATGCACCTGTGCCAGATTCAGCATAAATGATTTCACCATCCAAAATGTACCGAAATTGGTCCATTCAGTACCCGTGGAGTGGTGAGCACTCCATATTATTTTAAAGTTATTTCCTGTATTTATCGGCCAGATGGGTTCTGCGTGACACAAATAATCAACTCGTGGATGCCCAGAAGTGATTACGGGTAATGTTGATGGCATAAACTCGCGTATTGCATCATTCGCAATAAATATTCCACTGGCTCGTCGATACAAAGGACTCGCCCGAAATCCTGAGACATGAATCGGGGCAATACTGTAATCTATATAATAAATCTTCGCAAAACCAAGCCATTCGGCAGCAAAAGCTGGCGATATATCAGCATCCCAATGTGATTGTCTAAAAATAATTTGAGGTTCTAATGCACGAAGAGTAGACAAGTCATCAAAAAGATCTCCCGAGATAATCCTGATATGCGGAATACCTTTAGATTTCATGCTATTATGGGTATTCTCTTCATTACAAAGCTTTTCGCTTCCAGGATACTTTCGCGGGATAGTCACAACTATCGGATCAAATCGAGGATCTTTACTCATTGCGAGCCAAACAGCGTGCAAACTACTCCATATTTCAACACTGTGGACAAGAAAAACACAACGCCATGGTGCTTTTCTTTTCATTATCAGACGCTCAGAATGATGAATAGATTGCGATACAACCAAAAGTTTCTGGCGAATATCATTCAGCTGAGAAGAGAGCGAGTCTATCTGCGATTGTTGATGAACACTGTTGCTTAAAATGGCGTTAATTGAGTCTATAAGCCGCCTATAACGCAGAGTTATCCCAGGAAATACTCTACGAATACCCATTGTGATCAGAGATCTAACCATTACTTTTGCCTTTTAAACCAAATCTGGACACCAGGCTACAGAGGGTTAAACGCATATAAAAGTTAAACATTTTACTTCCCATCTTCCTTGCCAGTAAGAATCGCTCAAAATGAGTGAGTGGAAATGATGCTCCAAGGCATTGTTTGAATATATTGTTCAGGTAATGTTTTTTTAGGGGCTCTTCAATAATAAACCATCCCCAATAGTGTGTATTTAACATCAATCTAAAAGCTTGCATTGCCGTGGAACGTGTTATCTCTGGTTTAAGGCGCAACATAAGCCATTCGAAAAGCTCAACATGTACCAATAAGCGTTCATCCTTGATGCCGATATCCTGTCCTGGCCTTGCCTGACGGTAAAAATAGTGACAATCCGTAATCGTTGTTAACTTTCGGGCTGCGAACAATGCTTCAAACTGAAAAGGAAGATCATCGAAACGACGAATATGTGCCGGGAATACAATTGCCTTTTCTTTCAGCATCGCTGTACGGTAGATCTTACGCCAAATCGTGGGACGCGAACTTAACTCATCACAAAGCAACGCATTCTCATTACCCAGGCATTCCACCTTCCCACCATCGGGATAAAATTCAGTCCAGCCGCATTGAGCCACATCAGACTGACGCAGCACAGCAGAACGGAATAGAGAGCTAAACATGTTCGGTGCAACAAAATCATCGCTATCAACAAACCCAGTAAATGTTCCCCGAACAGCTGAAAGACCGGTGTTTCGTGCAGTCGCACACCCAGAATTTTGTTGATGAATCGTTTTGAAGCGTTGCGGATATTGTATCTGCCATTTTTTTGCAATTTCCCCACTACCATCGGTTGAACCATCATCAACAACAATGACTTCCAGCCCGTCCAAATCCTGATGAGCTAATGATGAAAGGCACTCATCCAGCCAATCGACAACATTATAGACAGGTACGACAACACTAACGGGTACTGAAGACAAGCGCCCACTGACTTGCGTTGAAGCTTCATCCACCCACCAGCTAAAACGCTCACAATGTTTCGCTGAAAATTGGTACCATTGCAGCCAGTCTCCCGCTGAACGTTCCAGAACGCCGCAGACAACATCTGGAGCGTGAGAAAGAATTAATTTTTTTATTTGTTCCGAGTTGTTTTGGTCCAGCACAGCATAGAGTTCGTATCTCTTATCTACAGGAGATTTATTAATAAGCTGATTTATATCTGACACGACATAAATATCTGAATGCGAAAGTAACGAACTCCACCTTCGTTGGCCAGCAGATTCTGAGTCCACAATCCAGATAGGTGCCTCATGCTCTTTTAATGAATTAATCATATTTGGGCTAATCAATTTGTCACCCGGAATGATAATCAGTGGGATATCAGGACGCTGAGCAAAATAAGGGTGTCTGCCATCGATACAGGAAGAAATAACTTTCATTGTGAACCGCCTTTAATCATTTTCCCCATCAGACGAAAGATACCGAGCCATAACATCGGACGAAACAGTAAACCGGGGACCAAAAACGGCAGACTGCTCCATCGGTAGCCAGCAGCCAGTCGAGACAGTCCATGTGAGCTACCCACTAACAACGCCAAAGCAATAATGGCCTGCCCCGCTGGCAACCCAGCCTTGAATGCCGTAGCAAGCACCTGACGCGGACGGGCATGCTCAAACAGCGAACACGATGCAACATAGTAGGGTTTGCGATCTTCGGGTAGAGAAGCGACGCCACTCCAGTGCAACATACGTAATAGCTGCCCCATTAATATTCTGCAATGATTACTGGAAAGTGTTGCAGGCACTGCGTCAATGACTCCCGCTACTGCGTCTACCATATCGCGTCGGCGATGGCTTCGTTCCTCCGTGATTTTACCGGGCCTTCCTACCCGATAATAGTAACCGACTATGTCCATCAACATTATTTTTCCTTCGCTAAAAAGAACACGGTAATGAGGAACCAAATCTTCAAATACTTTGCCATCACGAAAAAAGCCAACGTTGTGCAACCAAAAATTCCTCCGATAAACTCCGGTATTAATATTTGGCTCAAGACCTAATAATTCAGGGGCCGCAATAAACGTAGTAACCCCATCATCACAATACTTGCGCGACTGAGAATAGCTCTTTTCATCATAGAAAGGAGACAGTGTCTGATTAATATCGTCATAAACCATACTGCGCCAAAAAACAGCATCAGCATGATTCCTTTCACCACGATCAATGGCCACCATTAGCGTTAATGCATTTAACCAGTCATCACTATCACAAAAAGCAATCCAGTCACCTCTTGCCAGACACACCCCTTTATTACGAGTAGCCGACAGTCCCTGATTGGGTTGCTTCAACAGAAGAACCTGTCCTGGAAATTTCGCCAACAAATCCGGCAAACACTTGAAACTATCATCGGTACTGCCGTCATCAATGACGATCAATTCAGCATTAGTCAGTAATGATGAGGACAATGAAGCAAGCGTCATTTCTACCCAAGCAGCTGTGTTATAAACAGGAACGACGATGCTCACCACCGGTATTTCTGCACTGCGAGTATCAAGAATAATGTCAGGTTTCAGGTTAATTCCCTCTCACTTAAAAATTAAATTCTGGTAGATGCTATACGCCCGGCGCAGCGCCCTCAGACGCCGTGAACCTCGTATACAATCCTGTATCTTCTGCCCTCCGATCCGAAACCACAGATGGCGATAAATGCGAATTAAACCATCCGATAACGTAAACCGAAGCTTGCCCATTGGAGTGCGGGGCGTTCTTAAATGCCTAAAATACTCGCGTCGAAGCGGATGACGACAGCCAGGAAGCCATGGCTTATCCGGGCCTGTAAAATGTAATATGACGGGTCCGGCCAGCGCTGCAACGTGCTCCTGGGCACTAAAAGAAGGTGTCAGGATGTCCGGCAAGTAACAACGCGTCTGGACGTTGTAAATTAAAGGCAGAGTATGAATTTCTCCCTGATGCGCCAAATTCAGCACATCCTGATCCTGCAATCGAATAACTTGCTGAAAGCGGTAATAAATGGTCAGGTATTCTTTTAATGGAGACGGATAACGCGCTCTGAGTGCATCCAGGTTGATAAGGAGTACCCCAGCATTAATGTAAAGGCTCTCAATACCAAGCCTCTGCGCTTGATCTCTTCCGCCCTCATCCGCGCAGGCTCCCATTACTACATTTGCCGGCAAATCATACTGCCAGAGAGGAAGAAGGTTGCCGCATACCACCATATCCGCATCCAACCACAGCACTCGGGATACATCAGTAAGCAATTCCGCAAGCAATAGTCGATACCACGTTCGATGGCTAATATGGCGTCGGTTATTGGGGAGATACTCAAGAGAGTTATGTGAAACCTGATGAAACTGAAAGCGGATGTTGTCACCCCTTTCGTTGGACAGGAGCGCTCTGCTTTTTTGAGATAATGTTTCATCGCACAGTAAATGGATGATGAGTCTTTGTTTCGGATGTAGCCCTGTAATCAGCGATGACAAGAATGTATCGGCATGAACAACATAGGCGTCATCGACTGCGATAGCGACTTGTATTGCCTCATCAATCAACTGGCTTCGATCTGGCTCTACGGGTTGAGAAGGCTTGAGGTATGCAGGAGAAACCCCTGTTGCAACCCCTGTTTGCCCAATCCTCATCTCTGGCCAACGCTGCTGAGCCGCAATGAGCCAGGCCTGCGTCAAACGCTCGGCAAGAAAGCCCCAAACTCGCTGCTGATAATGCGTGTAATGTTCAAGAGAGCGTTGTTGCGATTCCGGTAGTAATACTCCAAAAAGAAACGAACAGTAATCCTGAAAATAAGGATGTCGCATCACCACAAGATTACCCGTGACCATCGAAGTTCGTGAAAGGCAGTCAATCAGAGGGAGATAGAAATCTGGCCAGTCTCGCTTCACTCTTTCAACAATGCTTTCCAGATCGGCACCATGATGTGCACGATGATAATACTCTGCCACCGTCATTATCTGTTCAGGCAACCCAGGGGGATGTACCGGTAGCGCAGGAGCGGTCATGACATCATATGACTCCAGACACTCATTGACCTGTTTCTCCGTCCAGCCAAAATAATGGAGGGTATTTTCATCCAGTTTAGAGAATGTTCCGTTCAGGATCTTATTCTTACGAAACGTCAGCATGCGCCGATAGTGCATCAGCCCATACCAGTCGGCATCGACATTTTTCCATATCCAGTAAAGGGCCGTAAGCTCACTCCAGAAGGGATTTTGAGACGAAATATTGTCCCCTTCGTCGTCCCCCGCCGCGTAATCAAGACGAGTTGAAACAACAGATCGACCTGCCTGAATGGGTGTAAAATAACGATTTCGAAAGTATGGTGCCGGGCGATGATGGCATACGAAAAAACGGACCACGGGTTCAGACATTATTTTCCTCCCCCGGACCAGCCAGACCGTCACGAAGCCCTATACCCCAGTGCCAGATATTGCGGAGTTTTTCAGGGCCACTCATTGCGCCAGCCAATTGCCCAAGCACCCTCAACGCAGTGACATTGTTATTCCATGGAGCACCCGAACGGGTTCTTGATAGCCACAAAAGGTTTCGTGTTAATAACTTACGGCGCTCGGGAGAGACGCCGCTGCGGCTGTTAATATCATGTTGAAATCGTAGCGATGGACACCACAGCATCCTGACACCTTGTCTTGCAAGCGCGGCTCCGGCGGCCAAATCGTCAAAATAAAGAAACAATCTTGTATCCAGTACATCCAGCAATTGCCGTACGACTCTACGCTCAACGCAGCAACCCACAAACGTCAGCGTACAGACCGACGTTATATTGGGCTCTCGGGGCAGCCATCGCTCAGGGAAGAAAAGATAGCCCAACGATTGTCGTAAGGTTTGCGGCAAACGCTTAAACGGCATGTTCATTCGGCAAGGTTGATTGAGTGCATCTCGAACATGACTCAACCAAATATCGGCCTGAGGCTGCTTTGCCAGTTCACAAAGCCAATCCGGTGCAGGTTGCGCATCATCATCGTAAAGACAGACGTGCGTCCAACCCGTCACCGCCGTTAACGCTTCTAATCCTGCTGCAAAGCCACCCGCACCACCACGATTCTCAGGTTGATGCAATACAGTCAGCCTTAGCTCATCCAGGCTATCCAGCCATTCTTTGGTTCCATCGGTGGAGGCGTTGTTAACCACCAGCACCTGGTCGAATGACATATTTAGCGTGTGGACCAGCGTCCTTTTCAGCATCGTTAACCTGTTAAAGGTAACAATCAGCGCAGCCACTTTCATGCGTTATCATCCGGCCAGGCCAAAAAGTGCTCACCTGCTGGGGTTGTTATAAAATGCTTCGCGATCGATATGGCCTGGCGTAGCGTAACGTCCATATCCATATAGCGATAAGTCCCTAATCGCCCGATAAATGTCACACCAGTAAGAGCCGAAGCACGTTCGCGGTAGTGAGTCAGCAGCCGTTCATCATCTGCCATTCGCAGCGGGTAATAAGGGATATCATTCTCTTTGGCCTCCCGAGGGATTTCCCTGACTAAAAGCGTTTGTTGATGCTGCTCCCAGGGACTCAGACGCGCATGGTCAGTAATGCGCGTCCAGGGAACAGATTTATCAGCATAATTCATGACGGCACACCCCTGAGCGTCAGCCGTTGCAGCCTCCCGAATAAAATCCAACGTCCTCCAGCGCAAGCGCCCCGCATCATGATTAAACCAGGCATCAAGTGGACCAGACCAGAAAACATGTCCTTTCTCCATCAACTCACGTGCAATTTCTGCCGTCACAGTGACGTCAGTCTGCACCTTAATATTGGGGTGTTGCAGCATAGATTGAACCATCGCGGTATACCCGTCCTGTGGCATACCCTGAAAACGGCTATCAAAATAGCCATCTGTATAGTCAAACCTGAATGGAAGGCGCTTGAGAATAGAAGCCGGAAGCTGCGTAGCCGAACATCCCCACTGCTTTTCGGTGTAATCACGGAAAAACGTCTCATAAAGGGGAGCCCCCATAAGTTCATGCGCATGTTGCTGAAGATTTTCTGCGCCGTCAGGCGTTGAAATCGTCATTGAAGCAAGCCATTTTCGCGCTTCATTGGGCGTCATTGCCGCTGAGCGAAACTGGTTTAAGGTGTGCAAATTTACTGGCAAATTCCAGACCTGCCCCTGGCTGGTCGTAAACACACGATGTTGATATGGCATAAATCGTGCGAAGCGCTGGACAAACTGCCAGACTTCTTCATCGTTGGTATGGAATATATGCGGTCCGTAACGGTGCTCACGCACCTGAGTATGCGGGCATCGTTCATCGTGGCAATTTCCCGCGACATGGTCACGTTGTTCAAAGATGCTAACCTGAGCACCCTGTTCGGCCAACAGCCGAGCGATGGTCGCGCCGGATAAACCAGCCCCTACGATATAGATATTTTTATTTTTCATTTTTTACTCGCTTCCTGCTGCATAGCTTCTTGATAGAGTGGAAGAATGTCGTTTGGTGAGCCATCGGCAATCATCTGATGGTTTTCGAACCACAGCACGCGATCGCAGAATTGTTGAATATCCTTTGGATTGTGGCTGACGAAAAGAAGGGTGACGCCCTGGGCCCGAAAGCGTTTTAGTACTTCATAGCAGCGTTGGCGGAAAGCAGCATCCCCCACGGCAAGTACCTCATCTACAAGCAAAATATCCGGAGAGATTTGAGTCATAACCGCAAAACCCAGCCTGGCTAACATTCCGCTGGAATAGATTCGTACCGGTTCGTCAATAAAGCGTCCAAGTTCAGCGAAATCGATAATCGCCGGCATCGCTCGTTTAACTTCCTCCCGACGCAGACCCAGCAGCGTTGCATTTAGAGCAATATTTTCCCGACCGGTGAGCTCAGGATGAAATCCGGCCCCCAGCTCCAACATTGAGGCTACGCGGCCACATACCTTTACCTGTCCGGTTGTAGGGGAAAGCACGCCTGCGACAAGTCCCAATAGCGTACTTTTCCCTGCGCCATTGCGGCCTATCAGCGCCACGGATTCTCCACGACGAATACGAAAACTCACATTTTCCAGCGCTGTGTGCTGATGTTGCCTGATCAGAGCTTTAAGCTGTCCTGGATGTAGCAATAGCGATTTAAGACCAGAACCGAGGTGGTGCCAAAGCGGGTAGCTCTTACTTACCTTGACAAGTTCAACCGTCGATGACATCACAAAACCTCCGCGAATCGGGGAGCAAGCCTACGGAGCACTTGATATCCAACCAGTAACATCACGACGGAAAACACAAACATTGACAGCAAATGTTCGCCAGAAAGTCGTCCATGCATAAAAAGTTCACGCCATGCCAGAATCAAAGGTGCCAATGGATTAAGATTGAGAAGCCATTGCCAGCGTGCAGGTACCATTTCAGGCGAATAAAGCACCGGCGTGGCGTAAAACAAGAGCATCAGCCCAAGCTGTACAAAGCGTTCAAGATCGCGCAGAAACAACGTTAGTGACGATAAAAGACAAGACAGTCCAGTCAGAAGAATAAATTGCACTAAAAACAGCAGTGCTCCGCCCCATAGCCAAGCAAATGTAGGTTCTGAACCTGTACGGCTGACCAGCAAAAATAGAGCCAGCACCGGGAGGCTAAATAAAAAATGTACCCCCTCCGTTAACACCTGAGTAATAGGCAAGACTATGCGTGGAAAGGTGGTTTTTTTGATAATGGCACTATTTACAAAAAACAAAGCAGGTGCCGTACTCAGGCAGGACGTAATCCACTGCCAGGGAAAAAGACCGCACAACAAAAAAAGCGGGTAATCAGCAATAGGCACCCGCATGACCTGCCCGAAGATCAGCCAGTAAATAGCCCCGAACATCAGCGGGTGCCCTACAGACCACAGCCAGCCGAACAGACTGTTTTTGTAGCGTACCTTTATCTCTTTTTGGACCAGCACACGAATAAGATCCCGCTGCCACAGTAACGACAAAATAAAACGTTTCATTTTTCAAGTTCCATGACGCCAGAGATCGCGGAGAGACTCAGCACTCGCTCATAACAAGAGAGGTTCTTAGCCGCAGCATGAGAGGCCGTCAGAGAATGAAGCACACGCTGTCGTCCTGTTTCACCCTTGCGTTCACAGCAAGCAGGGTCCTGCAATAGCCGCCTCAGGGCAGCAGCAAACGCAATATCATCGCCATCTTTTATCAGCGCGCCACAACTGTTATCAGCGGGTAAAATGGTACGGCATCCACCGCGATCAAAAGCCACTGAAGGACGACCGCAGCTGGCCGCCTCCAGGAGAATGCGCGGCACCCCTTCTGCATAACGCGATGGAAGCGCAATAATATTGGCCTGAGCAATCAACGCTGGCATATCATGTCGTGCCCCCAACCACTCAATCTCCCCCTCGTGGTGAAGCTGAACGAGCTCTGCTTCGGGAATACGATTCACATCACCTGGGGCTGCGAGTCCTGCCACCTGCAGGCGCAGAGCAACGCCCTCTGAGCGCAACTGTCGACAAATGTTAAGCAACGTGTCGAGCCCTTTAGGGCGAATGAGCCTCCCCGCAAATAACACAACCGGTACGCGATTTCTGGGGAAAGACGAATAAGGAAAAGCATCGGGATTAACCCCTGAGCAACCGGTCACCATCGTGCGGGATATTGTGATACCGCAACTGTCCATGAGCGTCTTGCGATCGCCTTCGTGCTCAAACACCAGCAGGGTTTGAGGTTTTCGAGCAGCCCTACGCCACCACCATCCAATGATTGCCCTGGCCGGTCTCGCGAACGGAAAGGTGCTACTCCACAAGCGGCCTAATCCAGGGAAAGTCAGTGCTACCGGCCAGCGGCCAGCAAGACCGGCACCAATCAGGCAGGGTTTTAGCGTAATACAATGCACCAGATCAGGCTTCAAACGGCGCAACCAACGCGATATTTGCAATCCGCTTTGTATCAGGTTAAACGGGCTTGCTGACGGGCCTTTCAGTGAAATTTCATGCCAGTGAATTCCTGCCTGATGCAATTGGCGCATAACAAACTCATCACCCTGACGGCATAAAAGATGAACGTCATAACCGGCCTTTTTCGCCGCACAGGCGCGGTCCAGCCAATGCAAGGCAAAATAGGCCGCATCGTTAACGATAAAGCAGAGTTTCAAAGATCACCTCGGAGGAAGCGGGGATCGAAAGGAAAATCACGATGCCCCCGGATGCGCCATTGCTCCGCCGCCTCCAGGTCACCTTTCGATTTTGCAATGGTAATTAACGACGCTGTTACATTGGCGTCGTTATGCACATGCAGCCACGCGCTGGCACAGCGTTCAAATTGATTCAAATGAGAGGTTTTTCGGGTCTGATTGAAAGCCATAAGCTCACTGACACACCGGTTAAATTGCAATCGGTCATACTGTGCGATTGAATTTGGTACATCCTTCAGTAGCTCAGTATCCGTTAACCCACTTATTTCAGCGGTGCGCAGGATTGCGCGCGTCTGCCAGGCCGTATGCAAAAAAAACATGCCCCATAAGCAGAGGCCCCCCACTGCAATCAGGATGAAGCGTTTCAGGTTGAGTGAAACTTCCCGAGGTTTAAGCAAACGAACCGGCCAGCTCAGACGAAGCAAAAGCAAAAAAATGACGGCATGCACGGCTGACAGATAAAACGGATACTCTGTCATGCAGTGCAGGGCAATAGGCAGCGTGAGGGCCCAGATCGTACGCGAACGATGCGACCCCTTAATCAAAGGGATGCAAAAAATGCCGGCAAACAACAGCAGCCCGCTCAATGCCACAATGCCGCCTTCAGCCAACACGAAGAGTATTTCATTGTGCGGATGCGTCACCGTATGCTCAAAGCTGGAAACTTGCCCCGTACTTGCGAGCGCATCAGGCCACACGCTTTCAAAACTGCCAGCCCCCGCACCCAAAAGAGGATGCTGTTTTATCAACGCAACACTTCCTTCCAGCATTTGCCTGCGCTGGATGGAAGATTCAGCCCGCATGCGCTCAAGGCTGAAAGCCGATGCATCTTTTGCATCAGAATTTATTGCCGTTTTATCAGCCTGGGATTGCATCTGGTGTTCAGCTGGCACGAGAATTGGGATCCCTGGCGATGGAATGATTTGCACCAGTAGCCAGCAGCCAACGATCAGGCCGGTTATCAGTAGTATTGTTTTTCGACGCATTTTCGCCGGAGAAAAAATAACCAGCCCCACCATGGCAATAGTGGCCCCCAGCCATCCTGTTCTGGAGTGGGTCAAATAAAGGGCGAAACCGATCGTCAATAGAATGACAACCCAGGCAAAAATTGAATTTTTACGGCGGCATTGCACCACGGACCACAGCGTCGCACCGAGGCCCGTCGCCAAAAATGATCCCAGAAGATTTACCTGTCCAAACATACCTAATGGCCGGCCTTCCGCCGCCAGTGGATTGTGATGCAACCAGCGCCATGAAAAATAAGGCGCATAGAGCTGAAGGATGGCAGCGATGGCCTGAAGTAAAGCGGCACCGGCTATTGCCCCAATAAATACTCGGGCATCAAACCACGTCAACTTACATTGCAGCAGTAACCCAAAAAAAACCGTCATAAAAATAATAAATGCAGCTCTGGATAGAGCATTAATTCGCCATCCGTTATCATGTACGATGAATAGTGATATATTCATTAAAATGAGAGCCATAAGCAGCCAGTGGTAATATTTCCCTCCGCGAAATGCAGAATTACTCCATTGACGGATAACAATAACCAAAGACTGCAAAGCAATTACCCCCCAGGTAACAACACTGTGCGCTGAATTGAGCCCTACAGAAGTAACATTATCTGTTGGAAATTGAATAGCAATGAAAAGAAAGGCCAGCACGATATAAAAAAAAACATCTCGACCACTTTGGAAAACAAAAGGAATAATCACCCCCTAATTAACGAGTCTAGTGGTTTTTGGTAATCATCAGCACTATAAAGAGGACTATCCCTTAACTTGCCCGCTTCTATAAGCTCATGAAGATAGCGTGCAATATCGGCCAGTATTTTAGCCACTTCAGGATTATTATTCTCCAGAAGGAACTTTCCGACCAATGCTCTTCTTTCAAGAGTAAAAATACCGTCACTATAATGAATAACTGCGTTCTCCAGAATCTGAAGTCGTTTTAACTCACAAATATCGCATAAAAGAGCGTCAAGCATACACAACCTTTTACTAAAAAATTTAATGAGAACACCAGTCTGATGGCTAAATTCTAAGGCACCTAAAGCGCCTTGTTTACAGAGATTATTTTTACTTGCAGCACCAATCCCAAACACCGAAGAACACGCAAGACTACAATGCGATATAAAATCCAATGAAAAGAAAAGAAATGTATTTTTTTATAAAACTCATAATTATATATACTCTGCTATAAGGGTAGCAGTGCATGAAAACGGGCCTTCTTCAGGATCCTCTGCGGGATCAGTAATTAGTTTCACCATTAACTTAGGTGGAGCAGTAACGTTTTCAACCTTAAACTCTTCGTTCAGTTTCAGCGGAACGCTATCTTTATAAAATTGGATCCATAGGCCTTTGCGACCAGAGTCAATAATACTACCGTCAGATGGCACTGGTGTTGCCTTAAGGGTCAATAAAACCGTATTCGCTCCGCCAACGCTGCCACAATCAAGCTCGTAGTCAATGTTTCGTGTATAATTTTCGCTTTCTATTTTATTGATCCCAATGTTGCCAAAAGCGATTTCAATGGTCCGGTCATTATTAATGGAACATGCCGTCATAGCCTGAAGCAGCCCGGTAAAGGTGAAATCCACGCTGTCTCCCGTTTGCTTCGAAATAGCCAGCATGCTACACGATACTGTCCCAAAAAAAATGAAAGCCAGCATCAGGATGAATTTTTTCATCTTCATTTCTCCTCCCCCTCTCAATCAAATGCCATTAATAACGTGGCGGAGGAGGTAATTCGATTACCGCTGATCAGTTTATTGCTGACGTCTGTTTGCACCAGTTGAGCTTCCAAAGTGGGAAACTGCCCAACCTCCACGGCAAACGGCGTATTCACATCCTGAATCTGTCCATTCACTTTAAGTGCGATCCCAAGTCCTGTGGCGGCCACCCCGCCTTCGATACCGACTTTTAGCAATTTATTGCCGTTGTAATCTTGCGAACTGCCGTCTTTTGAGGAAAGCTTCATCGTCGCCGAGCCCGCCGAATCACCCGAGCAGGTCATATCACTGACCAGCGGTTCAATATAGGTTCTTCCTAATTCATTACTCGTGGAGCTAAAACGGATATCACCAAAATCGACCAGTAGCTCTCCCCCCTGATTGAACGTGCATTTGCCTGTCACGACAATCGTGCCTGAAATATTAATATTTATTTCAGACCGATTCGCTGCATAGCTACTGTCGGCATGCGCCATGCCTGCAGCACATAGCAAAAGGATTAGTAAGACCAACCCAAAACGGTAAATCCATGAGCCCCACAACAAGGGATGGCACACTACCGTTCGGGTAATTAAGCCCCAGTTTCTTCTCTTCACGGATAATCCACCTTAAAAGTCGCCGTCACTGCGAAGGGCCCAGGCTTTACAGTGTTAGTTTCAATAGCCTCTGGCTCCGCCTCGATATACCCCTGTAAGGTAATCACCGACTCTTTGTTGCTCAGAAGAAAGAGCGGACTTGGCTTGTTAATGGGGATCAATTGTGGTGCCACTTCCGAATCGGCATCTGGCAAGGTTTCAATTCCGAAAGCCAGACCATTTTCCTCACCGTTATTGGTGGCCAATAGCCCCGGTAAGGACCCGCTTTCCGCCCCGAGGAAGGTAACCGTCGCACTGTTGCCCATACTGGTATCGCAATCAGTGAGCTTGATAGAAAAACGAATACCCGGCGTGCGCTTAGCCGTTTGAAAGTACTTACCGACAATCGTGCCAAAATCCAGTGGAATATCCGCTGATTCCGGAGCTAACGTGCAGGGTTCGGTGACTAAATTGCCGGTGATTTGAATATTATTTTCCACTGAGTGAACAGGCATAATAGACATATAACCCAACAACACGGCCAAAATCATCCGGGCGTTCATTAATCATACTCCAGTGCGAAATTCACCGTGGCGTAGTACTCACCAGCCGTAAGTGGGGCGGAAGTTCTCTCTACGCTCACGCTGTAAACCAGTTCATCCTGTTCTGGTGAGATAAATTGAGCCGGCCCCTGCTCGCCTAAGCGAACATCCAGCCCCCGGTGATCCGTCAAACGAAGGCCTATACCTTTTACGCCAATTACGCCAACCAACTCGGGGTTATCAGCGTCTGCCTGCGCCTGAAATCGAACGGAAAGAACGGGCTGAATAGCGTCCCAGGCGAGACTGCCGGTTCGTTTATCCACCAGACTGCCGCCTTTACGGGTGCAATCTTTCAGACGCAGCAAAAATGTAACGGCTGCACTGCGATCGCCCGGATGCTGCAACTCGATAGTGGGCGTCGCTCCCAGTTCAACATCCTGCCAGCGGGAAATCATATCGAGGTGACATACGCCTTCGGTCAATGCACCACGCACCTGAATTTCCCCGTGCGCTCCTTCCACATCCCAATGATCCACAGCGAAAGTGGTGACAGGCAGTGCCACCATAACTACCGTTAAAAACGATGTCAGCAATTTCAGTCTGGTACGCATCATTTACCCCTCCATTTTCCACCAGACGTCCTTCGCGAAAACATCCGGTAGAATGGCCTTAACCGACCTTAGTGCTTTTAAGCGTGCAGCTATTTCCTGCGCAGCTAAAAATCAGTTTTGGGCGACCGCCGTAATCATTGACATAGGTCAGGACAGGGCTGTTGCCCACCGCTGAAACCGGCACGCCTAATGGTGCTTTCCCCATAGGTTCCAGCATCAATGGTTTGAAATCATTTATATTTTCCCCGCCTGATTCCGTCGACACCGCGGTAAAGGTGATAAAATAAGGCGTTGGGTTATGCACCACATATTTGCCCCCCTCTTTAGTCAAAGTCACCTGCTCCTGCCAAGGCTTACTGTTTGGCTCAACCTTCAGTGCTGCCGGGCGATAAAACAGTTTGATGCGCGTCTGTAATGCAATCTGCAACGTATTGGGTTTACTACTCTTCGGCGGGATCTCACGCAAGTTAAAGTAGTAAAGGCTCTCCCGGTCCTGCGCCAGCAGGTTCATTCCAGGAGTGGCCTGCACTTTTACCTGGGTTTTGGCGCCGGGTTCGATACGCTGCACGGGTGGAAGCGCAGTCAGAGGGCTGGTAATCTTGTTACCTTGCGCATCGTCAATCCAAACCTGCGCTAGATATGGCAGCTCTTTATTCTGGTTCGTCACCCCCATTGAGACAGAGTTATCTCCTCCATCCAGCACCACGCGAGTGCGATCCAGAGCAAGGGCAGCATTCGCAGATTGTGAAAGCCCCATTAACACCAGAGTAATTGCACACGCCCTGGAGGTAATGGCCAAACGGGATTGAATAGTCATTTTCATATTTCGCTTATCTATTAATATTACTGATAATCATCTACCCGATTCACCGATTAATTATTTTACGTCGGCAACACAGGGTAATAACAAATTTCCATCTGGCAGTGTGGCAGGCAGTGTGATAACACACTGAGTCTCCCCATCCCAGTTCACTTCCATTGTTTCTTCAGGTTTAATACCTGTTAACCAGACCATACCGTCTTCACTGATAATTCCCGTCTGGTCTTTATTTTTATTCAGTATCGTTGCACCAAATGGTGGTGTACTGCCATCCGCTAGTTTGATAATGGCCATCGCTTTATGTCCGGCGATAATACCAAAACGACGATAACCAATTGCTCCCTGAGTCAGAGTTCCCTGTACAACCGAACGCGTGGCTTCCACATCCTCGCCCAATTTATTCAAATCTATATTAATATTATTGCGGTAATAACTCGCCACATCACCAACGACTGTTTTACCAAACATATTTGAGTACGACGGTGCACCTGTATTTCTTACCGGGACATTCGACACGCCACCGGTATCCACCATCATTCGCGTTCCGCCTGTAGCACCAATGCGATGTAATGCCGCTCCCTTCGTCGTGGCTGTAATCCCGCCTCTCATAGAGGCTCCCGCAGCGCGATAGCGATTTCCCTCAAAACTACTGTTAAAGTTCATGTCGCTGAAATCGCCCTGGTGCGATAGATAGCCGCTACCGCTGATTCTATTGTCTCGTGTTACCCCCGCACTCAGACTATAATTGTCATGGTCACCCATGCTATTAGAGTAAGTCGCCCTTTGAGAATTTGTACCACCACTGTAGGATGCATCGTAACTTAATGTCCCCCCCCCACCCCATGGAATGGAAAGGCTGACAAAAGCACCGTCATCTTTCAAGCCATTATATTCACTGCGAAATGCGGAAACATTTGCACTCATACTTTTAAACATCATGAAATCAAAATATCGCGACATTGATATATTATATGTGTTATTTGTCGGATGATCCCAATAGGTCTGATGGCTGTAATTTAAATAAAGCGATGTACGCCAGTCTCGTAATTGTTGGCTAAAACTGATGGTATAAAGCTGCTTGCTGCTATTAGCCTGCTTATATCCCTGATATTTCGCGTTCAGGTATTGGTTTACGTTCATAAAGTTTCGTTCCGAAAAACGATAACCTGCAAACGTCACCTGACTGTCAGTCTCATCAAAACGCTTGGAATAACTAAGGCGATATGAACCACCTTGCTTTGTCCCCTCTTCCGGTACTACCGCCCGAGACTGCGTAATATCAAATGATAATGCACCGAAGGCCATTAAATCACGCCCTACCCCCAACGCGAGTGAAGTGTAGTCCCCTGCGGTCAGGCCCCCACCAAATAGTGACCAGCCGTTAGTGACACCCCAGGAAAACTCTCCAGTGCCAAACACCGGCCCTTGGCTGTGATGATCATAATTCGACGGTTTACCGGTCGAAAATTTATAGCGCACACGTCCGGGCCTGGACAAATAAGGAATGGTCGCAGTATCAACCTGATACTGGCTGCTACTGCCATCCTCCTCCGCAACTTTCACATCAAGTTTACCGCTGATGGCATTGCTCAAATCCTGAATACGGAATGGACCAGCAGCAACGGTAGTTTCATAAATCACTCGCCCCTGCTGACTGATCGTGACTTTGGCATTGGTCTTTGCAATCCCGGTAACCTCTGGTGCATAACCACGCAGGTTAGGTGGCAGCATGCTGTCATCCGAAATCAGGCTGGCCCCGGTGTAGCGGAAACTGTCAAATATGTCGGAGGATAAATAATCTTCCCCGAGGGTCAATTTCGCCCGGGCGGCAGCTATCGACCGGTATAAATAGTAACGATTCCAGCTCCAGTCCTGCTGATTACCACCACTATTATTCGTTCGATGACTGTAGTTTCCCTGCCAGTCAGCTCGAAAACGCCATGCGCCAACGTTAATCCCGGCAACCCCATTGCCGCTGAGCGTTTTAGCATCGCTGCCCTGTTGCTGGTGAGTTGTCTGACCATTCACACTGTAGTCAAACAATACGCCGGGGATCCCTTCATCCCAGCGAGACGGAGGATCCCAGTTTTCTGAGGTGTACTCCAGATAAGCCTGGGGTAAATTAACTTTCACCGCGCTGGCACCGAGGTCTCCAGCCACAGACATACCGGGAAGAGATGCGGGGTCCATACATTCGTTATTGTGCCACCAGGTGAGCTTTTTGGCAGAAGCTTCCGTCAGCCCTAACTGTTCCACAACATCATGAGTCAGGCATGCATAGCTTTTATTTGCATCATCATCTGGGGCAAAAAATTGAATCTCTCGTTCCGGCAACGTATTGTTATTAATCTGAACAGCCAGGGTATAGCTCCCGGGCATCACATACCCGGCCTGTGAAAACTGGCTCAAATCAATTTGAGAACGATCTTTAAGGTCAAGTACATCCGTATTAAACTGAACATTATCGTCAGCCACTGCAATCTGACAACTGGAAAGTACCAAAAATATTTCGAGCGCAAGCGGACGAATTTTCCCCAAACATCCTGGATTATGTTTCATTAAAAATAATCCACCTTAAAGCGAATAATACTATAGTAATCACCAGGCCTGATTTCCTGGCCATTACCTTTCAAATGAAGTTGGTAATTCAGTGCCATTAACCCCGGTGAAAGCATTCCTGCGGGTAACGCCTTTCCAGGAATGGCTATATTCCCGTTATGATCGCTAATTTCAAGCGCAATACCTTTGGCTTCACCTGTAACATTAAATAACTTTCCGTCATCAGATGAACCATCGAAAGTGACCTGAAAGTGGCTCCACTGTTTTGGGGGAGGACCATCAGACTGTAACGAGCAGCTTTCGAGATTAATATGAAACGAAACGCTTACCTTTTCGGCGGGCTGAATAACCATCGCAACGGGTTGGGTTGTTATTTGTACGGTCTGGTAGCGGTCATCCATAGTAATACTGCAGGCAGTATCAATGATACTCCCCTGCATGTTGACTCGGCCACGACTCTGTTGAGAAGCGGTAACATGACATGAAAATGCTGTAAGCAAGAAGCAAGTTAGGATTGTAGATTTTATTTTTTTAAAATAATGCATAGCTACTGTTCTTTCCTGCTTGCCGCCATTGGCAATTTAAATACAGGCGCAAACATCTGTCAGCGCCTGAGTTGTTTATTCTAAATATCAGAACAACAGCTAAAACTTACTCGTAAGACATTACGAAGTTAGCAGTAGAGGTAAACGTACCTGGCACAACCGCGCCGGAGGTAGTAGCACCCTGAACATAAGCCTGGAACTGCAGTTCGTTGTCGCCATCGTTAAGTACGATCGCTTTTGCACTTGTATTTGGAGCAATAACATTGCTACCCATATCGGTAATAGTCACGCCCACACCTTGAGCCTGACCGGTAACAGCAAAGGAGCTTTCCAGACCCGCAGTTTTATCGCCTTCATAACCGTTAAAAGCAACATTCACTTCATTGACGGTGTCGAAAGTACAATCGTGCAGCTGGATGCTGAAATCTACAGGAGTAGAACGGTTGCCACCCTCTAAAGCACCTTTGGCAATAGCACCCAATTGAACGGTCTGATCAAGGCTTTCTGAATCAATTGAACATGGGGCATCAACAACAGAACCCTTAAAGGTAATTTTACCGTGGCCCTGATCCTCAGCGGCATGTGCACCAGTAATCATTACAGAGGACATAGCTACCGCGAGAAGAATTTTTTTCATAATAAGTACTTTTCCTGAATTTAGAGACATTCCTGTCTATTTAGAATGAAATGTAGTTCGAAAATATATATTCCCGAATACGCGCTTATTATTAAACAGCATCTGCAGCGCAGTCAAACTCCATCAAAAATAAACCAACTTACTGAATTTAAAGGAAATATCAAAAATACATAAAACCATAAAAAATATAATCACTGCAAAAACACCCCCACATTAAAATCTAGATATAATATTCTGCTATTTTATAAAATACGAGATTAAAAACCTAAACACTACCAATTTTACAGATTTATAAACCAAAAAAGCTAAATTGATCCACATATGTTACCAAAAGTTAAAATTTCAACCATAAAACCAACAAAAAACACACATTTAACACTTAAAAATTTTTAATTTTAATTTTAATCATCAAATAAATATTTCATGACTGAATAACGAAAATATAAGATTAGCAAAGTTAAGAAAGGGAAGGTGCGAATAAGCAGGTCATTTCTTCCCAAGCTGACTCGCTGATTAAAATTTCGCGGATCTGGGCCGATTTTTTTCCCGCAAACACATCGAATCAGCCTATTTAGGCTATTTTTTCCACCATTTCTGGCGTTATTTCCGGTTTTTACTGAGATCTCTCCCACTGACGTATCATTTGGTCCACCCGAAACAGGTTGGCCAGGGTGAATAACATCGCCAGTTGGTTATCGTTTTTCAGCAGCCCCTTGTATCTGGCTTTCACGAAGCCGAACTGCCGCTTGATGATGCGAAACGGGTGCTCCACCCTGGCACGGATGCTGGCTTTCATGTATTCGATGTTGATGGCCGTTTTGTTCTTGCGCGGATGCTGCTTCAAGGTTTTTACCTTGCCGGGACGCTCGGCGATCAGCCAGTCCACATCCACCTCGGCCAGCTCCTCGCGCTGTGGCGCTCCTTGGTAGCCGGCATCGGCTGAGACAAATTGCTCCTCTCCATGAAGCAGATTACCCAGCTGATTGAGGTCATGCTCGTTGGCCGCGGTGGTGACCAGGCTGTGGGTCAGGCCACTCTTGGCATCGACACCAATGTGGGCCTTCATGCCAAAGTGCCACTGATTGCCTTTCTTGGTCTGATGCATCTCCGGATCGCGTTGCTGCTCTTTGTTCTTGGTCGAGCTGGGTGCCTCAATGATGGTGGCATCCACCAAAGTGCCTTGGGTCATCATGACGCCTGCTTCGGCCAGCCAGCGATTGATGGTCTTGAACAATTGACGGGCCAGTTGATGCTGCTCGAGCAGGTGGCGGAAATTCATGATGGTGGTGCGATCCGGCAGGGCGCTATCCAGGGATAATCGGGCAAACAGGCGCATGGAGGCGATTTCGTACAGGGCATCTTCCATGGCACCGTCGCTCAGGTTGTACCAATGCTGCATGCAGTGAATACGCAGCATGGTCTCCAGCGGATAGGGCCGTCGGCCATTGCCCGCCTTGGGATAAAACGGCTCGATGACAGCGGTCATATTCTGCCATGGCAGAATCTGCTCCATGCGGGAGAGGAAAATCTCTTTTCGGGTCTGACGGCGCTTAGTGCTGAATTCACTATCGGCGAAGGTGAGTTGATGGCTCATGATGTCCCTCTGGGATGCGCTCCGGATGAATATGATGATCTCATATCAGGAACTTGTTCGCACCTTCCTTAGCATAGCCCTCAAATTACCATCAGGTAAATCATGAGTATTCCGTAAAACTGGATAATCAGGTACAAATCCAGTTGGCTTTTGCTTACCGGTCAGATAACTCGGCAATTCTGGCGAAGTTTGCACAGATGCTGCAAAGCCTGCAGCTGTTTCTCCAGCGGAAGATCCACTGATCTTCTCGTACGTATCATCCATCATCGACGGAATAAACTTCGCCTTACAGGGGCAGGTACTGTAGCTGTCGAGGGTTCCGGCCATTCGCCGGTCATGAATGGTATCGTTGTCGATGCCACCGGCTATCTTGAAAAGCCCGGCATGTTTACCGCAGGTCACACTGTCCTGCTCCCGGGCAACCGGTTTATCAAACAGAGTGTGATCCTCTGCACCCGTCGTTATTCTCCCGCCGCAGGTCGTCTTGTCGCCCTGCACCAGGTAAAAGCCTTCTGCTGCCATATTTTTCCCTTTAGCTGAATTCAGTCCAGGTTACCCGCAAAGCACTGCACTGCTTGCCGGATCGAGCGCAATCAGACCGGACAGAAGCAAATCCATCTCGGGCTGAAGCCGTGATTTATCGGTTTCACTGCGTGTGGCTTTCATACGCAGCAGTCTGAGGCGACGCGATTTCACTTCAAACAACAGTGCAGGAGTCCACTGTGTGAGGGTGATTGACTGTGCTGCACCATCGAGCTCACCCAGCAAATGCAGCGCCAGTCGGGGGTGAACTCCACCACCGACATCGACGGAATGGTTCGCAGATAATGTGGCCACAGCAGGATGACCAGCCCTTCGGTCAGTTCCGGTAGATCGTCATCAAGTTTCTCGCGCAAACGGCCCATCAGGAAGGCAAAGACCTCGAACAGACGCTCCACGTACGCGTCGCGCGCGCCCGCTTTATCGAGATTGAGCATTGCCGCCTGCTCGGGATGGGTCCGGGAGAACTCTTCGCCCGCTTCCAGCAGGTAGCGCATTTCAGCGTCATAATAACGCAGGGTTAAATCATCCATCTTTATTCTGCTTAGTAAATTGCTGCGTGTTAAACACTGAAGCAGACTCCGGGAGTCTGGCACGGGTAATCATAAAGAAAAGAGAATCATCAATGCTGAGTACAAAGGGACGGTTCTATGGCATATTTTTTTGCCATGCCAAGCATCCAACCCGAAGGGATCCCCTGGCACTCTGTGTAACCTTTATGCATTAAAGATGTTGTGTATTTTTCTTGAAAGATAAACATTCCCAGGACAGTTAACCCTAAGATGATAAACGTGGTTTTCAGTAATTTTTTACCTGATGCAATGGTTATCTGCTTCCCGGTAAAAATAACAGGAAAAATCATCGCCAATAACGGTGAGAAAAAAAAGAAAAATGCGGCAGCAAAAGTTACCCAAAAAGAGAAGTTAACGACATCGGGGTAAGAAAGGTATTCACGCAACTTAAAAATGCCGAGATATGAAATCCCGATAGAAATCACCAGGAAGAATACCACCCCGAAAAATGTAATTACACGTTGTTTAAGAGGATACATTGCTTGCCAAGTCCGTCAAGATTTCATGGACAAATGCCATTAGAGCTAATTTCAAGACAAATGAAATTCTCGTCTTTATCAGACACGGTTTTCAGCAAAGGATATATGTTAGCTCCAGAGTATTTTTTTGATGATCACCATCCCCTGTTGTTAAATTAAATCCACCACCATATTTCTCTGAAAACAACCATTCTAGATTCTGGTCTTTACTGGATCGTTGAAACTGAGCAAATGCTTTCTGTTGTCCGACTGCAAGCGTAAAATGTTCATCAGTATTTCCTCCCAATGAAGAGATATAGCCAGAGAATTCTGAAACCGAGACAGAAAGCGGTGCATCGCAAGGATTTTTTATAAAAATAACGCCGGGGTATGGTTTTTGTGACGAACACGCTGACACGCTCAAAAAAATACAAATAAGAAGTAATTTAGTCATTGAATTTTACCCTACTCAGCCAGATCAAACCTTTTAAATCCTCTTCAGCCGCTACTGAATGTTTACCCTAGATGTCCAATGATTGCTGTTTATTTAACATTAGGTACATCAATGTTCAGTAACAATAAATTTATCAAAAAATCATTATGGACATAAAGAACTATCATTAATCTCATAGACTACATTGCGTGTTTCCAAATTTCTTTCCGTAGTCACATTTTTCAACAACAAAAATATTTGATTGCCTTTTAAAACTTTTTCACTATGACCATCTGAAATACTCACAATAAAATCTTGTCCATTAGCATTAAAATGCTCAGAAAAATCTTGTTTTAAACTTACTAAAGAGAACACAGCAATAATGCCACGTTCTTTAGGCAATAAAGATAATACTTCAGAACCTTGTCCATTCTGAGACGTTATAGAACCAGTGTAGTTTTTTGTGATAATGGAAACTCTTACTGGGCACGGGTTAAAAATATAAACAACCCCATCATATGTCAACTGGTTAGAGCATCCTGTCAAAAAAACAAAAACAATAATAATAACAGATAATCTAATCATTAAATTCAACCCGAGAGAGCCATATTAATCCCTTTACATCTTCATTCGCCGCTATAGAATTACTATACTGAATAAGTGCTGGCGCTGGGTTATCAGAATATTTCATAAGATCTATCTCTCCTTGTCTCGGCATTTTGAAACCAGGTAAAGGTTCCTGTGTAAGCACCGTAGATGTTTTTTTATGAGACCACGAATAATCTGGACTTGATCCTGCACCATATTTATTGAGAAGGATATGTCCCATTTCATGAGCAGAATATAATTTAAACCTTGATTCGGCAGCAGCATTATAGTCAGGTTCTAATCCTTGAATATAACGACTATAATAAAAACCATAATTATGGCAGATTTTTCTAAATCCAGCAAGACTCGAGGAACGACCATATTCACTTTCCAAGCATTCTACCAAACTAAATGAAGGCATGGATGCTGTAGTATTAACGCCAACAGAAACAGAAACCTTGTATTTACCCTGACGGGTTATGATGCCATCACCAATACCCGGAACTCTTGTACCATTTCGGGACCAGTAAAATTCTATTCCTTGCTTTGCCAGTTTCTGCAAATCAATATAACTCACGGGTTGGAGCAATTGATTCATACCGTCAATACCGCCATCATCAAAAGCGACCCGCCAGAAGACATCAACTGTGGTACTGGTTCTATTGATTAGCACATCCACCCAATCTTGTTCTTTAGGTGAATTATTTAATGCCAGATCTACCTTTATCATTTGATCGCCCCTAAGGGCAATTAACCTGACCGTTAATGACTTACTTTTAAGCTTACGAGTATCCAGTATTCCTGCATTACTGTAACCATCCCAGTACCATTCATGCTCGCCTTGCTCAAATAAGCTGGAAGTATACTTTTCACTGTAAATAAGTTCAGCACCATCCACAACCTCAAGGGAAAGCCCTTCTGCCTCATCGCCTTTATTGATGATTCGGAAACCAATTTTCTCAGTGTTGTTGGTACTTCCTCCCTTTATCATCTCATCATAGTCTGGAATTGAAAGAGGCGTAAGGACCTTATTTCCTGACAACAGGATTTTATAATCCAATTTTTCATCGCTTTTTTTATTATTCTTATTTGCTGACTGTGCATGTTGTTCAGGTTCGCTCTGGCCTGAGGTTGTCTTCTCGTACGTATCATCCATCATCGACGGAATAAACTTCGCCTTGCAGGGGCATGTACTGTAGCTGTCGAGGGTTCCGGCCATTCGCCGGTCATGAATGGTATCGTTGTCGATGCCACCGGCTATCTTGAAAAGCCCGGCATGCTTCCCGCAGGTCACACTGTCCTGCTCCCGGGCAACCGGTTTATCAAACAGAGTGTGATCCTCTGCACCCGTCGTTATTCTCCCGCCGCAGGTCGTCTTGTCGCCCTGCACCAGGTAAAAGCCTTCTGCTGCCATATTTTTCCCTTTAGCTGAATTCAGTCCAGGTTACCCGCAAAGCACTGCACTGCCTGCCGGATCGAGCGCAATCAGACCAGCCAGAAGCTGGTCCATCTCCGGCTGAAGCCGTGATTTATCGGTTTCACTGCGTGTGGCTTTCATACGTAGCAGTCTGAGGCGACGCGATTTCACTTCAAACAGCAGCGCCGGTGTCCACTGCGTGAGGGTGATGGACTGCGCAGCACCATCGAGCTCGCCCAGCAGATGCAGCGCCAGTTCATTCTTGCCCTTCTGCTCGACTACACGGGCCATCAGCAGGCGCAGCAGCCATTTGTCTTTTGTGGAGTCGGTGCCCGGAAGGGTCTGCAGCCAGTGTAGTGTGGCATCCAGACCGTCAGTGTCCGCTTTCTCCAACGCTTCCGGCTCAAGGGCCAGAATATCGTTGTCCGTCTCACTGACGGCACTGACCGGCTCATCCCGCCAGCCGGACATATCGTCCAGTACGCTCTGATTTATCCAGTTCAGCGTCACTTCATCCGCAAACGGCGTCCCGTCGTTAAAGGCCAGAGTTTCAAGCCCGGTGAGGCGGCGCAGCAACCCTTTCAGGTCTGCAGTGATGATATCGGCCAGTACATCCTGCCCTGACTTCATCAGTGCCTGGTGGATATACCACTGCAAATCCAGCCAGAGGTGATTGGCACCGCGCGAGAAGGTATTGTCCGCCTGCTCCAGTATTTCCAGCCAGCTCTGCTGCAGATACAGGCGTTTGAGCATGGCCCGCTGGTCAGCGCGCGGCGGTTCGATGCGCGTTTTCCCTTCGGCATCCGGTGCCGGAATAGCACTCAGCGTGTCATGACGCAGGCTTTTCATCAGCCGGTGTGCGGCGAGCCAGCCATCGGGCTGCTCACGCAGATATCCGGTCAGGGTACGGGCCTGGGCCAGCAAATCCTGACCAGAGGTGATGCGGCTCAAAACCGGCGTGTCTGACTCGATGGTATGCGTAGCGCTCTGTGACTGAGCCTTATTACCAGCGTTCTGCGGTACCACAGCATCCACGCCACCGGCCTTCATCAGGCGAGATTCCAGAGCACTGTATAGTGCATTGAGCTCTGGCCGTGACGCTTCTGGTTCTGGCTCCAGACTGTCGCGGATGAGCAGCAGCGCACCGGCAGTGCGCAGTGCATCATCGCGTACCACTTCCGGCCAGAGTGACAGGCTGTCCAGAACGCGGGAGCCTGCGAGCCACTCCAGCGCCGGTTTACGGCTCCGCTCACGTTGAGGATGAAGCTGCGTTCCATAACGCTGTATCAATCCCGCCAGCAGTTCAAGCCCTTCAGCAAAGCCGGCTTCACCATCCTGGTGCAGGCGCGCCCAGCAATAATAGGTGGCAATCCGGATATCTTTGGCAGTTGTGGTCAACAACTTTTCGGCAAGCGTGCAAATCAGGCCGGTATCGATGCCGGATAGTTTATTGACCTCCTCGCGGATACGCTGAAAATCATCGTCATAACCGGGGTCTTCTCCGATCAGACTGGTGTCATTTACCGGAGCAAGCCAGGGCTGCCAGTTTTCCGTGCGTGCCTGCGCCTGTTGCCGCAACTGAGTTTCGTCAGCCTGACAGGCGGCAACCAGATTCTGCAGTGTGCTCATTATTCGCCCCCCTCCATGTCATTGTTTCTGCTGTTGGCCATCAGCGCCTGCTCGGTGGCCTCGCTGTCAACACTGAATATCTGATCCGGCAGCGTGAAACCACGCAGTTCCAGCAACGCCAGCGGACCTTTTCCGAGTTGTGAGCGCAGCACCCACTGCAGGGTGCGACCATCCGGGGCGGTAAAGCTCATCATCCACTGACTGCGGTCAAGCTGCTGGCGCTTGCCCTGGTCCAGCCAGCGAATAAAGCCCCAGGTCCCACTGAAATCCCCGAACAGACGCGCACCGGCATTGACCGTGGTCCAGGTCAGCATCGTCCCCGGCTTGTAGGTATCACCCGGCCAGCGGAAGCTTTGCCAGTCGGCCATCTGGTTGAAGTAGTGCAGCTTTTGTCCATCAATGGTCAACTGGGTCTCCACCACCTGCGGCACAGGACGCGCCTGCAGTTCAAAGCTGATGCCCTGGCTGCCATCTGTGAACAGAATGTCTGACAGTTGGCTCAGTTGGTTAATGGCCCGCAGGAAGGCCGGGTTAAAGTTCAACCTCTGGCTGTTGACCTTATCCGGTACCCACTGACTACCCTCTTTGTGCAGCACACCGTTGAGCTCTGTCGTCAGGAAGCGCTCTATACGTCCGCTGTCCTTACGCACAAATTCAGCCAGCATCGGCAAAGAGGCATCACTTTTACTCACCGCAAACGGGAAGCGCCCGTCAAAGGCCGTGTGCCAGTTCGCCACCACGGCGCGGCTCCATTTATCATTCAGGCTCGCCGCCGACGGCTGCAGCACCGTTTCCCAGGCTTGAGTCAGTGGCAACACGAACATCGTGCTGCCAAAACTGCTCCACTCTTCGCCAAGGCTTGCCGAAATAAGGCTACCGTATTGCTGGGTGTCGGTCAGATCGACGCTCTTGCCCTTAAACACGGTCTGGGCGAGAGTCTGCATCATCTCCTGTGGATCAGAAGCGCTTGCCACCTGCTGCAGGCGCAGACGCACGCGGGTGATACGGGTCAGATAGGTCTGCAGGCTCAGCGAAGTGTCAGCCGACATGACGTTGCTGCCTTTGTTTTTACCCAGAAGCTGAAGCAGCGGACCAAAGGTTTCATCCAGCGGACCCTGCGGCCCTGACGCAGACTGGTCAATCACCGGTTTGTCTTTCCCGCCGACAAGATCCTTAGCCGATTTGATAATGGAATCCGAAAGTCCCTCGCTTTGCTGGCCGGTCTGCCCCTGCCAGGCGAGAGTATTCATCAGAGCAATCAGTGGCGACTGGCGCACATCACTCATCAGCGTCAACTGGTCAGTGACGTCTGCAATATTGTTTGCCGGGTTAAGCCGCAGGCTGTTGAGAAAATTCAGCCAGCTACCCGCAAAATCAGTGAAGTAACGTTGCGTCAGGCGCGCTTTCAGGGCTTCCGGCGACAGGTCTGAGGACACCGCTTTTCGGCTGTCGCTCAGCACCCAGTCAATTTCGTCACGACGGGAGTTAGCCGCTTTCTCTATCGCCTGCTGAATACCGCCCTCCCACGCCTGACGGGTAAACATGCCTGGTATCACTTCATCAGTGGTGAACAGGCGGCGGGCATCAGTACCACTGGTCATGTCCTCCAGAGATACATCTGCAAAGTTACGGCGCACCGATTTGAGCATGTTTTCATACAGCGTACTTTCCGCGTTGCGACGCCCGATTTGCTGCAACAGCACCTGGCGGCTCTGGCTGACCAGTTGCGCATCCGGGGCGATTTTCCACTGTGGCTGTTTTGGGAGTGTGGCGATATAGAAGGCCCACAAATCCGGCGACAGGCTTTGCCACAGACCGGTAGAAATGCCCGTCCGCGCTGGCTGCACGGTTTTCAGGGTCTGCGCGTAGAATGCGCCGTCGGCTTTATCCGGCCGGGCCATCATCATCCACGCCTTCAATTGGTCATAACCGGGTTTAGCAAGCTGCGCACGCCGATCGCTGTTCGGCACAGAGTTGATCAGCGCGGTCAGTTTTTCCGTCAGAGCGGCATTGGCCGAATCGCGAATCAGGCGATTATTCGCGACACCGTACCACGGCAGCAACGTGCTCAGCAGCTGTTGGCTATGATCAAGGCCAAAGCGCTGATACAAAGGTGCGCCATTCTGAATGTGATGCTGTAAACGACCCGCATCGTTACGCAGTTCATGCAGTGTCGTCAGCTGGTAATCCGATACGGAAGGATGTTCCACCAGGTTGCGTGCTTTTGTCGCGACAGAAGAGATTTGCCCGTAGTTCAGTGAAAACGAAAGCAGCGTCCCGCCCCCCCAGACCCCGATAATGATCATCAGTATCCAGGCAAGCGTTTGTTCCCACGCCATCCCGACACGGCGGCCACGTACACGGGGGCAGTCGTCAACGATACCCTGCCAGGTCGCTGGCAGAGTCAGCGCATGGCGCTGTGATTCCGGGACATATTTCTCCGCATCGGCGTAAGCAACTGCGTTTTCAGGCGACTGACTTCCCGGCAGGCTGAACATCAGGCCACGCAGCGGAATACGTGGCTGGGAGGCAGCCAGCCATGGCACCAGTTGCTGAGCCCAGCGGGCAATGCCACCGTCTCTGAGGTGCTGGCCCAGGCGCAGCAGGAAGTCATGGCTGTTGTTCTCAGCGATCTGACTGACGCCCTGTGCCCGCAATTCCGGCAGTATCCTTTCAAGCTGGCGGGTAATATCGTCTTCTTTTGCACGCAGCGGAAAACGTGCCCCGACAGCCTGCTCAGGGCGTGTTGTCTGCGACCAGTTGCTGTCGCATAACTGCCACAGCCAGACCGGGGCGGAATAACGCAGCAGCTCGCTGATTTTTTCCAGCCCGCGTAAATCGTTGTCACTGACCTGTGGCGTCAGGTTAAGCGACTGCGGCATGACGCGGACAATCCCGTCCAGTGGGCGTCCACGACGCAGCTTGCGCAGCGCGGCGTATTTTTCGCGGTCAGGCTCCGATGTCAGGCTCCCGCCGTAAATCAGCACGGTACGGTTGCCTTCGAGCCACTGCTGACTTTGCAGGCCAGGTACCAGCTGTTCGATTGCCGCTTCATCACCAGTGATTAACAACAGACGGGTTTTACGACGCCAGTAAAGGCCAATACGGGAGCGGAGATGTCCCCGAATCTTGTTACACATGACCACCGCAGGGTGAACAGGTGCTTTATCATTTTCCCGCTTCTTTTTCTCATCATCACCGTTGGTGTTGTCGACAAGCGCATTAAACTCCTGCTTACCGGCACTACGTACTGCCGCCAGGAGCACTACGGATACGATAAGGGCGCAACCTGAAATACATCCGCCGGCGATAAGCCAGTAAATTTGCTGCTGACTTCCGTCTTCAATCCCGGCTACATCCGGATGCTTCCAGACCATGAACGTCATAACGGCTAACAGCAAAAAGAAAATCAATGCGACAGCAAGATAGCGGCCTTCCGTAGTCTTCGGTGTTAAAGGTAGCTTCACGGATCTATCTCCTGTCGGGAAGCAATCGGGGTAATGAGCGTGCTCCACAGCACATTCTGTGTCGTATCACCGCAGATAATCATCTGTGGGGACTGAGTTTGTCGGGCGATTTCAGTGGCGGCAGCGATAGCCAGCCAGGGGGCAGCGGCACCGGCATGTCCCATAGATGTATCGAGCGAAATGACGGCTTCGTCCTCTACAGACTGCGCAGGGTGCGCATTCTGGCACTCAATAACTTCTGCACGCTGCTCACCCGTCAGCCCGGCGAGCCATAAATTTTTCACGATATTTTCTTTGAGCGGGACATTATAGGCGGCCATGTTCATCCCCTCCCTCAGCTCACAGGTTGGAGCAGCATCTGGACGGTGCAGCAACGCGAGAGGTTCGAGTGATTCCTGGGTCAGGCGGTTGCCAAGAAGCAGAGCAACGGCTGCTTCAGCAGTATTGTTTGAAACAACCGGATCAATCTGGAGACCAACAATCAATAACATCGCATCATCTTTAATGCGGTGATCCAACCAGTGGTTGACTACCCCCGGCCCATTGCTGTCTGTGTACTCAAGCGAGCAGGTTATGCCACTCTCCTGCCAGGCTTCATGCCAGATATTTCTGACAGCAGGTAATGGCAGAGATGATGAGACATCGAGGATGACAACAAGCGAAGCGTTCTCAGGAAACTGGTGAACTGGAAGATCGGCAATAAGCTCAGAGAACAAACGTGAGATAACCAATCCAAGAGTATCTTCTGGTTCTGCCGTAATACGGCTCAGCCTCCTGCTTTTTTCGCCTTTCCAGTCCGACTGCGAAATGATAATGCTGTGATTATTGAGCATATTATCAGCAACAGAACGCTGGTCGTCTTCCTGATGGGCTGTAATAAATGTCGTATTCAACACCTGAAGTGCACGACGAGCCCTACGGGTCTCACTCAAGATCCATTGCTCCCGGCGCCGGTCAAAACCATTCGCTTTACTGTCCTGTAATGACCAAGCCCACATGCGAATAGTGAAACACACAATCCACACAACCAATGGTGTGCCAATGGCCAACATCCAGAAGTGACTATCATCGATGTATCGTCCGAATATTCGCATAAGGATCACGCTGATGGCCAACATCGCCACAAGGACAGCAATCCAACGTGTTTTTTTTGGTGTGACCGGTCGCGGATAACATTCAGGAAGATGCTTTAGGGAATAAAACATATTTTCTCAGCCAAATAACCACAATAAAACTTCAAACACTATACTTAACAAACTTCAAATCAGATGCCCCAGCATTTTTTTGCAAGACAGCATCTAAGAATCAAACTTATGAAGTTATAATGTGTTGGTTTTTTTTACCAGACTTTGACAACTGATATACTTCTTCAATTAAATATTTATTTTTATCCAAAATCAGATGATATTCAAAATAATCCATATCAGTGTCCGTATCTCAAAATATAGACGACACTCCTGTTTTAATTATAACCTCCTGATCATTTTTTTAGTACTGAGTATTTTCCCCATCAGCAATATGCAACGAGTATTGACCATAGACATCATAACCAATCCTGCTTGTAGATTGAGTGCAATACTTATTAAGTAATTTAATGTACTCATCTTTTGCCTGAAAACCAGTATCTTCACTTAGATTTTGCATAGCCTCTTCATTCCACTGCTCATAGTCACTTATAAAATTAATAACTGTCTGTTGAGGAGTTGATTTTGGATTTGAACTCATTGCAAATGCAGAAAAGGTCATCACCACAAATAACACGATTAGCAATTTTATAATTTTCACACTTATTCCTTGTTGGCATAGCAATCGAATCCTTGCCCTGCTGGAACGTTCAGCACATACCTAGCTTGCTCAAACGTAGGCCACCTGAAATATTTAAGCACTATTTCTCTAGATTTATTATCTAAGCACTGATTTTTTATCAGGCCGATAGTTAATACCTGGCCTACCTAATTCTCACGAATATATCGACAATCTTTTTACTTTAGGGTATTAAGTGGCATAGTGCATGATTTTGGAGCGTTATCATCATAAATTGCATTGATTAAATTTTCACCATCAATTCGAATATTAACAAAATCGTCACCGCATGTAGGTTTGATCTCTTTGAATTTCTTTTCAGCCAGAATAAATATAAATAATCTATAAATTTTATAGGTTCCCATACCTTCATCTAAATGCCATACACTGAAGTCTTTATAGCCATCACGATTATAATCCTCGATTGTAATGTGATTTTTTTTCTCGGATGAAATATCTATATCTTCTGTACTAAAAACCTTACCATTATTTAATATCGATACTGACAATGAATCATTGCCTTTCAGAAAAACATTCGCAGAAATCCCTTCTACACTATTAACATCAAAAACTGTATTATTACAACCTAATGCAACGTTTGTAAAAACACATAAAAGAAAAATAATATATTTCATAATAGCCCCTTATGATTTTGTTAAGTCTACAATAATGCGTGATTTTCCAGTAGGGCTCACACTGACAGTTGCATCAGTATTTATTTCATCCATTAAATAAATACCAATAAATTTCGAATAGGCTTGTCTTTCATAGTACCCATTCGGTCCCCCATTAACCAAACGATTGATTAGCCCAACATTGTCTGCTGTTAAATCTTCATCCGCGACTCTGTTCATTGAGGTTTTTCGTTTGTAAACCTTCGAAGCCCAGTAAAATCCACCAGAATCACAAGAATTGTATTTATCTTCAGCTACGATATCGGGGTCGAATCTTGGAGACCATCGGAATAAAGTACCACCATCATCGGGATGGGCTGAATAGTGTGTTGAGATTGAAGTAAGCCGAGGAGCCTCAGGGTGTAATCTATCAGTATATGGGCCTGAATGATTCGGAAACCGCCGATACTCACCGTAGGTTTTATACAGTCCTGCCCATGTAAGTTGCATAATCCCTCGACCATAAAAAACAGTATAATACTCCGTTGCAGGATTCACTGAGTTATAACGGCCAAACCCCCACTCATGTAATAACCTTTTACTTCCACCTAAATCTCTCCACTGCGCAGTTTCTAGCAATGTTTGAGGTAGGAAAAATGACATCCTTTTCTTATCTCCCCCAATGTATTTCCTAATACATAAATTCAACGAGCTATAATTTGACTCAATCCTACTTTTAGCTTGCGTATGATTTATTGAATACACACTTGCAGGCTGCTTTTGAGCAGTTCTTGGGTTGCCGTTTGATGAGTAAAATAAATACTTCGGAAATGTGGCAGCTAACTCGTCAAGACTAATCCAACTACATTTTCTAAAATGCTCAATAAATGCCTTCGGTTCAAAATGCCATAGTCTTCCGCTACTGAGAGATCCCGAATCAAAGCACAGCGCCTCTGCGTGCTGTTTGAACTTCCCGAAGTCTTCTTCACTCATCAGGACCCGGTCCTTCGTTTCCTGCGTGCCCGGGACCGTTCATATGGCCGTTTTTTCCGGCGTACACTGCTCCCAGGGCAGACCGGTCATCAACCATTTATACCTGGCTTCTATTGTGCTTTTTTCCCACTCGAACGGTAAACAGCAGATAAGTCTGCTGCTTTGAGCTTCGTACCTGCCCTCTTCCTGCAACTTTCTGATGATCGCCGAATTACACTGGCTGTGGGTATCTTTGTCATCATCTACCAGCCGCCATCCCGTCCAGTGGGGAAAATCCGCATCGCTAAACTTTTTAATGCCGGGATCGGCAAGATTTACCACCCCAGTTCCACCCGGATAACTGACCGTCATCCATAACGGCGCGTCTGCCGGCACCAGCGTTTCATGATCCGTATTGATAACCCGACCAAATCGAAGTAACTCAAACCCGGCGCTGGGGCTCTCCTTATAATTCCGCATCGCAGTGTTATAGAGATTGTATTCGTAATCTTCACCATCGGCGTTAACCAGGGACTCCCCCAGCAGATCATACTCCCCGTCATTTTGCGCATTCTTTTGCCGGGTCACCATCGTACAGTTGCCTTTTGCCTGGGTCATGCTGACATACAGAGGCGCATTACTTGTATAGCGTTCAGAAATACCTGTAGTGGAGGTACTGTTGTTCGTTGGAGCTTTATCGTAAAACGTTGTTCCTGCTGGCAGATAAAAATGGATATCACCGTAAACAGCATCAGTGCGACCATCTTTCGAAATATCCAGTTCCTTCGTTTTTCGTCCCGCCAGTTTACTGATGTTGGCTTCATCGCAGAAAATCTGGAAGTGAAATTCATTCTGGCCGTCAGTCATTCCGGAAGAGCCAAGCGGGTCTTTCCGGTAAATTTTGGCGTCAGCTTTTATCTCAGCTTCCAGAAACTTCAGATGCATATACAGAGAGTAAAATACTACCTTACCGTCCTCTCCGGAACCTATTTCAGTCTCATGTTTCAATAAAACATAACCATCATCCGTACCCCTTATAGGGGCATACTTTAGTGGGAACTGGTCTCTTTTTTCTGGCGGAGATGGCTTGCGGAACGACACCACGGTCCCGTCAGCGATTGCCCTCACTTTCTCCGGTGTTATGCCTGCATCCGTATGTAATATATGGATACCGCCATGCCAGGACTCTGAGGCATTGAGAGGATATCCCCGGCGGGAATTGACAGGCATCATCGCGTCAATCCAGTCTGCGTCAGACTGAGTGGCATCTTTGTCTCTCAGAAACGGAGGACTGATAATCATGTTGTGACTCCTTGTCAGGAAAAACTGAAGGTACTGGAGGGTTCGGTCGTTTCAGGTGCCACATTCGGGAAGTCTTTTGGCTCACTGGCCTTATCTTTTCGCCCGTAATGCCCCGCTTTGGTCCGATACTCCCCCTGAGTGGCAGATTCAATACCATTGGCATCAAGCGTGATATAACTTCCGCCCCCGTTAATCGTGACTTTTTTCTTCGCAGTTATATGGATTTCATCTTCGGTGCTGGTGAGATTCAGTTCGCCGCGGGCTATTAGATCCATCAAATCATTCTGCGCCTGTATTTTCACCGGCCCCTGGTTCGCGATGAGCTTTATCCCCAGCTTACGAACAAATACGCTCAGGGCATTACCCACCCCGATGAACAAATTTTTCACCACGCTGATATCAGCATTTTTACCCGCCGTGGCAATCAGGTTCTGACCGGCTGACACCTGCAGGTGATGTCCACTGGTCAAAGCAATACCATCCGGAGCACTCAGCAGCAGCACCGATTTTTTGAGGTCTGTCAGCTGTTGTTCCAGCAACGCTATCTGCGCCTGCAGATCGGCCGGATTCGCGGTCGCCTTCTGCGCGTCACCAGAGATGGACGTCATCTGCTCCCGGGCATCCCCCAGATTGCTGACCGCCGGCTGCATCTCCAGCACCTGGCCCTGTGCTTTCGCCTGGCCATCAGCGCTGATGAACATCCCTTTCTGTGCCCGGATGGCTCCCCAGCTGTCGGTTCTGAGCTCAAACCCCTCACCGCGCTTCTGCTTCTCCGCATCCACTAAATGTCCGAGATTCAGCTGACTCTTGCCGCCGTACTCAGTGGAAACCTTGATATGCTCCTGGTCACGGCTGTCATCGAGGCGGATTTTGTTGTTCGCCGGTGTGCGCAACACGTTACGTTTGTAGTTGCGGATGGTGACGTGATCGCCGTGGGCCGAGTCGTGCATTACGCCGGAGATATACGGTCTGTCCGGGTTACCGTCCTCGAAGCCAATCGCCACTTCGGTGCCCGCCAGCAGCGGCAAATGCAGGCCGTAAGTGTCGCCGGCATACGGGCGGGACTGGCGCACCCACAGGCTCTCGAATCCGGTTTCCCAGTTATCACGGTCAAACAGCATGTTGACGCGATAGCGGCCATCTTTATCGATATGGCCGTAGGTGTCGTTCTCGGTGGTGCTGGTGACGCGGGCCGGCAAGGTGCCGGCCATCACCGGGCGTGAGCCAGGCTCAGGGCGGAAACTAAAATCAGTGCTGTCCGGGATGCCGTCGAACCTGACGCCGAAGTCTTCATCACGGCGCGCATGGCTGTGCATCGCTGTGACGACCACGCCCTGAGCAAACACCTCTGCCACTTCGTACCCGCCGGTGACTTTCAGCAGCATACCCGGAGAGAGGGTCGGGCAGCTGGTGATGGCGCGGGTCTGCGTCTGACCATTCAGGTAGCGCTCATGACGAATGCGGGCGTAGAACGCCCCCGATTCCGGCGCCGGATTGCGGTCGTATGCGCTGCCCGGCGTCAGATAATTGTCGGCATAGTGGTAGGCATCACCGTAGGTGGTGGCATCCCCGCGGGTCGCATCGACCCGGGTGTTCATGTCATCCGTGGCCTGGCGGTAGTTGTAATCACGGGTGCTGACCTGCTTCTGCACCACGTTATGATGGCTCTCCATGCCCCAGACCGAGTTCACGCCTTTTGAATGCTGTCCTGATGGCGGCACCGATGGCAGCGTCAGGCCTTTTTCATACCCCTGCTGGCCGTCATAAAATTCCACCACGTCGATGTTCAGGCGCGTATCAGTGGTCAACCGGAACCAGATGCCCACCTCACCCAACAGACGGGTAATAAAGTGCAGGTCATCCTCGCCGTACTGCATCACCTGCTCACGACGCGGGTACTCTTTTGCAAGCGAGAACAGAAAATCCTGACCGCGCATGTTGTGGCGCTCGCGCAGAATTTTTTCCACGATTTGTGGGACCGACATGTCCTGATAAATGGCGTTCTGATGCGAACGGTCAAGCAGCGCCAGGCGTGGCTGGAGCGTCAGGGCATAGTGGGTTTCATCTTTGGAGGTACTGAGGCGCTCAAAGCCGCTGACCACTCCCTGAAGGGTGCGCACGGCCTGTTGCATTTTGATGCCGTAACCCTGGTCAACCGGGGCCTGCAGCGTCAGGGAAGCCGCTTTCATCAGCATCATTTCTTTGCTGATGGCATGGTCACCGCTGGTGAACTCAATCCGGTAGCTGAACGGCGTGCTCAGGGCTTCATCGCCTTCAAACGCCAGCACATCGAGCTCTGCTGCACAGCCCTTCACCGCCAGCAGGTGATGGTTGTGGCTGAATCTGATTGGGGGATTGTTGCTCATTGTATTCCTTACACATCGGCAGAGAAATTATGTTCTGAAAAAATCAGACATGCATTAAGTAATTTAATTATTGTTTAATTTTTATCGCATATTATTTATGAAAGTCTTTGCCAAAATGGATTATTAATTCACGCCCAACCTTTCATGTCTGCTGATAAGATGAAAAAAATAGTTATGTACTTCATCAAGCCATAAGTATTTATCACACCCATCCACTTGAAATGAATAATATAAAATTACTTACAGTTAGGCTCTGGCTATTGAATGCCTATTTTTTAGCATAACTGAAAAACAATCAATCCACTGCATGAATAATGTACCTCTCGCAGTTAATCCCTCTGCTAATTCAATCATTAATTTTATACAACATGTTATAACAATTCTCTTCAGAAGATAAATCATATCTATAAAAACAATAATCTGAGAATTGCTTGAGCTCTTTGTCATTTAAATTACTAAGTAATGGTGTATCACAACCTGCATTGCAATTTATTGGATCAACAAAAAAAATTTTTTCACTCATATGCTTTTTAATAAAAAAGTCATATTCTGTATCTTCCTTGAATTCACCAGACACCTGCTCAACACCAACAAAAAGCCATGCAAGGGACAATATTAATGCCATTATGACAGCAACCCAACAATAATTTACTCTGTTAGCATTACCCATACCCCCCCCTAAGATTGTTTATATTTAGTTGGTTTACCCAGCTTAAATTCTTTTCTCAATTTCCCAACAAACTCCATACCTAAATTACCAGGGCAGGTTCTTTCGATTAGCTCGTTAGGCTTTTTGGGATTACGGTAAAAAACTTGGTGTTCCTTGTGCCCACCAAGTTCCGTAATATTAAAATAATTAAGCAACGTGGATATGATTTTTTTTACTGCCTTTTCTTGCAAAGGGGTTACCTCATCATCAGGATCCCACCATTGTTCATCTAAGTCAGACATTAATACAATACCTATAATAGATGTGTTACCAAAACTAATGTGAGCACCTTTATTTCTTATATCCTGCCCTTCAAAAATTTCACCATCACATCCAATAGCATAATGATAACCAAACTGGTTAAATTTACCCATATGTTCCTCTTCAATTTTTTTTATTTTATCACCATCCAAACTTGAGCATGAATAACTATTTCCAGCATTATGAATGGCGATTTTAGTATAATTCCAGTCAGGGGAAACTTTCTGACTATCATTAGCCCTCCAGGCTGACCGAGTTTTGAATATACATCCACTCTTTCTCACCTCTGATATTATCGCTTGCCGCACTGCGGCTCTATTATCTAACTGAACAGGAGTGATTTTATAATCTTTCTTATCTAATTGCTGCACCGATACTACTGTAAATTCCGAATTAAAATTATTATTCCTTAAATCATCATCATCTGACATAACCTCATTATCCAAGAAAACCTCTTTTTTGGGTGAAATAAAATTAAATGAAACCGTTGGTGTTTCCCCTGTAAATCGTATTGGTTGAGTAAATCCAAATTGATCGGTTCTCCCACCACATACCTTTCCCGGCTTGAAATTGATATAGTAATCAACATTTTTTTGAGACTCCCCAGTATGTTTGTCTACTGCGCGAGCCAGACCTATTTTATTAGCATTAATCAGCACTATTGAATGAGGCTTTGATTCAGCCAGTTCAGTAGAATGCCTTAAAGAATTCTCATTTAACTGAGTCATTTATACCATCCTCAGACACAAAGTTTGCAACTATTTCAAACTGAAGAGGCCTCTCCCCAGTTTTTATTAACACGCGACCTTTTTCATCAGCCGCCCCTGTATTTATTGTTCCATCTTCAAATTTTATTGTATAATCCACAAAAGGAACAGGTTCACCGGTTATACTATTTTTGAAATCTATGAAACGAATGTATTCATCTAGCTTAATTATCGGTAAGACCGTCATTTCAGGCTTATGCTGTGCTTTTTCCCGCCTAACGTAATACCCGGCCCTTGTTCTGTACTCACCTGCCGTCGCTGATTCAATGGCATTAACATCCAGAGTGATATAACTCCCCCCGCCGTTTACCGTCAGCTTCTTCTTCGCGATGATTTTGATTTCATCCTCCGTGCTGACAATGCTGATTTCTTTACGGGCCAGCAATTCCATCAGGTCGTTCTGCGCCTGTATCTGCACCGGCCCCTGATTCGCAATGAGCTTAATACCGAGCTTACGCACAAATACGCTCAGGGCATTACCCACCCCGATGAACAAATTTTTCACCACGCTGACATCAACATTTTTACCGGCAGTGGCTATCAGGTTCTGCCCGGCAGATACCTGCAGATGTTGTCCGCTGGTCAGTGCGATGCCGTCCGGAGCACTCAGCAGCAGCACCGATTTTTTGAGGTCTGTCAGCTGTTGTTCCAGCAACGCTATCTGCGCCTGCAGATCGGCCGGATTCGCGGTCGCCTTCTGCGCGTCACCAGAGATGGACGTCATCTGCTCCCGGGCATCCCCCAGATTGCTGACCGCTGGTTGCATCTCCAGCACCTGACCCTGTGCTTTCGTCTGGCCATCAGCGCTGATGAACATCCCTTTCTGTGCCCGGATGGCGCCCCAGCTGTCGGTTCTGAGCTCAAACCCCTCACCGCGCTTCTGCTTCTCCGCATCCACTAAATGTCCGAGATTCAGCTGACTCTTGCCGCCGTACTCAGTGGAAACCTTGATATGCTCCTGGTCACGGCTGTCATCGAGGCGGATTTTGTTGTTCGCCGGTGTGCGCAACACGTTACGTTTGTAGTTGCGGATGGTGACGTGGTCGCTGTGGGCCGAGTCGTGCATTACGCCGGAGATATACGGTCTGTCCGGGTTACCGTCCTCGAAGCCAATCGCCACTTCGGTGCCCGCCAGCAGCGGCAAATGCAGGCCGTAGGTATCACCCGCATAAGGGCGGGACTGCCGCACCCACAGGCTCTCGAACCCGGTTTCCCAGTTATCACGGTCAAACAGCATGTTGACGCGGTAACGGCCCTCTTTGTCGATATGGCCGTAGGTGTCGTTCTCGGTGGTGCTGGTGACGCGGGCCGGCAAGGTGCCGGCCATCACCGGGCGTGAGCCAGGCTCAGGGCGGAAACTAAAATCAGTGCTGTCCGGGATGCCGTCGAACCTGACGCCGAAGTCTTCATCACGGCGCGCATGGCTGTGCATCGCTGTGACGACCACGCCCTGAGCAAACACCTCTGCCACTTCGTACCCGCCGGTGACTTTCAGCACCTGCCCAGGAGAGAGGGTCGGGCAGCTGGTGATGGCGCGGGTCTGCGTCTGACCATTCAGGTAGCGCTCATGACGAATGCGGGCGTAGAACGCCCCCGATTCCGGCGCCGGATTGCGGTCGTATGCGCTGCCCGGCGTCAGATAATTGTCGGCATAGTGGTAGGCATCACCGTAGGTGGTGGCATCCCCGCGGGTCGCATCGACCCGGGTGTTCATGTCATCCGTGGCCTGGCGGTAGTTGTAATCACGGGTGCTGACCTGCTTCTGCACCACGTTATGATGGCTCTCCATGCCCCAGACCGAGTTCACGCCTTTTGAATGCTGTCCTGATGGCGGCACCGATGGCAGCGTCAGGCCTTTTTCATACCCCTGCTGGCCGTCATAAAATTCCACCACGTCGATGTTCAGGCGCGTATCAGTGGTCAACCGGAACCAGATGCCCACCTCACCCAACAGACGGGTAATAAAGTGCAGGTCATCCTCGCCGTACTGCATCACCTGCTCACGACGCGGGTACTCTTTTGCAAGCGAGAACAGAAAATCCTGACCGCGCATGTTGTGGCGCTCGCGCAGAATTTTTTCCACGATTTGTGGGACCGACATGTCCTGATAAATGGCGTTCTGATGCGAACGGTCAAGCAGCGCCAGGCGTGGCTGGAGCGTCAGGGCATAGTGGGTTTCATCTTTGGAGGTACTGAGGCGCTCAAAGCCGCTGACCACTCCCTGAAGGGTGCGCACGGCCTGTTGCATTTTGATGCCGTAACCCTGGTCAACCGGGGCCTGCAGCGTCAGGGAAGCCGCTTTCATCAGCATCATTTCTTTGCTGATGGCATGATCAGCGCTTGTGAATTCAATCCGGTAACTGAACGGAGTGCTCAGGGCTTCATCGCCTTCAAACGCCAGTACATCGAGTTCTGCTTCACAGCCCTTCACCGCCAGCTGGTGATGGTTGTGGCTGAATCTGATCGGGGGATTACTGCTCATTGTATTCCTTACACATCGGCAGAAAAATTATACTCTGAAAAACCTGACATGCATTAAGTGAGTTAGTTACTGCTTGATCGTTATCGTATATTTCTTATAAAAATCTTTACCGGAATGTATTGTGCCAAGAGTAAATCCAGAAACAGTTACGCTATAATCACCTGATTTTTTCGGGATACCAGATACAATAAAAATTAAAATATAAATTAAATATTTAATTTAGCTCAATGATTTAAATATGACGACTCCAATAAAGCGCTTGAGGACATATTCTAAAGCTTTATTTAACTTGGTTTTTGACTATGCCCCATGAAAAGCCTCAATAAAAAAGCACCTCTAAGTAAGTTTCATTAGTTCTTCAAACTAAAACGGGTCTATTTACGCCGGAAAATCATGCTCATGGCACCTTCTGTCAAATACGCTGAAAATAAAGATAGCAAGATGACAAGGTTAAAACTTATCAGTGAATATATTAGGCATCTAAGTGTTTGTAAGTCCGCCTCATGTATTTGGCATTAGCATACAATATATTACATGAGCTCCATTCACTACTAACATAATATGCTTAACTATATCATCTAGTAAAAACGATACATTTAGCATGTCATTATCAAAAGACATATAAGGACACATAATTTATTCTTCAAATTTAGAAATTACCTCAGCAAAATCCTTTTTTGTTAACGTGCTTCTTTTTAGCAAATGCACAAGATCATTTCTTGTTAGAACCTTATTATTTTCCGTCTTAAAATCAGCAGGAGGTTTAGACAGGTACAATTCACTTATAATATCGCTACCAGCGTTGTCTGAGATGGTTTCTAACTCACCAGGAAGAGACTGATAATTAATGTAAATCACATACCCATTTTCATGCTTATAACCATCCACAATGGGGTAAAGAGCAACACCCGCGGGCAATATAGAATACTCAGAACCACGATAATCATGAATAATCAGAGGGGTTTCTGTGAAAAAATATTCGTTACCGATTACCATTGCATTATCCTCAGAATGTGGCTTACCATTAAAAAAAATAAAAAAGATAACAATAGAACATCTCAATAAAAAAAAGAAACTATTTCTTTGCAATTTCATCATCCCACTTCCTCAGTATATCTATCAGTTGAGACCGAGTTATTCCACTATTTTTTATTATGGCAAGGAGATCTGATTTTGATATAGGGTGGTAAAGAATCAAGCTTTCGATATCAACATCTGAAGCAGAAGATAACCAGATAGGATGAATCATTCCGTCGCTTCTCTTATTGTGATTAAAACCCCTCTCAACTTTAACCTTTAATGCATAGCGAGAAAATCCTTCATCAAATGACTGCTGGGGATTCAATGTTACTTTTGGCGGTAATATAGAGTACTCCTGACAATCCATATTAGTTCCAAAAAATAATGGAATCGTTGTATACTCTAATTTAGAAAGTTTCAAAGTAGCACCTCTTGAAATACTGACCATTAGGGAACATATAATAAAAAAGAATAATACTTTAGTCTTACATTCCATCCACACCTCATTAAACAAGAATTATATAACGCATCATAAAAACATGCCAGAAATTTTCATTCTGCAATAATCATATTGATATAATTAATTTCCATACTGATTTATTTTTACTGGTTTAGGCTTATCTCTACTTTTCAGCATAACGCCAGCATCCGCAGGCATAAAAACTCTATCAGGCCATCCAGAAACCTTTGCCGCAAGCTTTTCTTTCATACTAAGACCTTGTCCATTATTGTATTGCGCTTGTGAGTTATCAATCTCTGAAATTGCAATTTTGGCTCCATCAAAACTTACCGTAGTACAGTTCCTTTTCAAAGCATCATATTCGTACTTTGTCTTATACGAAGTCATCACTTTACTTTTTGCAACAACACCAGCACCTTTAACAAACTCATCATAATACTCGATAACTTTTTTTGCATCTTCATCTTTTATACTAAACATATACCCTACAGTTTTTCTCCCTGTAGCATTTTCACCTGCTATATATTTTTTAAAGCTCGACCAAACCCTAATTATTCCATCACCTTCATCATTAAAGACCCCTCGCGTTGCGCCATATCGACCATAGTCGTAAGTATAATCCTTTTTAAGTGCAATAATTCTTATTGCAACATGTCCATACGTTTTATCTTCACCATCTTTAACATATGGACCACCAATTAATATCTCCATTAATGAACCCTGGACTACAGCTTGATGCCGCTCTCCAGTTTTAGCTCTAACATTTTGATCTTTTGAATTTATGTTAATTTTATCTGCCATGTATTAACTATCCCTTTTAACATTAGGAAATACCACATCACATATGCCAGATGCAATATTTTCAATTCGAGCGACTCCATCCCCTCCAAGAAATCCCTCTATAATCACTCCATCGGATGTAGTTAATCGATAATGTTCATAAGGAATTGGTTGGTCGTAATCATCTACTAAAATAATTTCAAACCAATCTTTCTCATTTAACAAATCATCAATATCTGCCTGGGATGATTTTGCTGCTAAGACGGGTATTGTTGGTCTATTCTGCGCTCGCGTCTGTCTGGCATAATGCCCGGCTTTTGTCCTGAAATCGCCCATTGTCGCTGATTCAATGGCATTAACATCCAGAGTGATATAACTCCCCCCGCCGTTTACCGTCAGCTTCTTCTTCGCGATGATTTTGATTTCATCCTCCGTGCTGACAATGCTGATTTCTTTACGGGCCAGCAATTCCATCAGGTCGTTCTGCGCCTGTATCTGCACCGGCCCCTGATTCGCAATGAGCTTAATACCGAGCTTACGCACAAATACGCTCAGGGCATTACCCACCCCGATGAACAAATTTTTCACCACGCTGACATCAACATTTTTACCGGCAGTGGCTATCAGGTTCTGCCCGGCAGACACCTGCAGATGTTGTCCGCTGGTCAGCGCAATTCCATCCGGCGCGCTGAGCAGCAGCACTGATTTTTTGAGGTCTGTCAGCTGCTGTTCCAGTAGTTTAATTTGCGCCTGGAGATCGGCCGGGTTCGCGGTCGCCTTCAGCGCATCATCGGAGATGGACGTCATCTGCTCCCGGGCATCGCCCAGATTGCTGACCGCTGGCTGCATCTCCAGCACCTGGCCCTGTGCTTTCGTCTGGCCATCAGCGCTGATGAACATCCCTTTCTGTGCCCGGATGGCTCCCCAGCTGTCGGTTCTGAGCTCAAAACCTTCACCGCGCTTCTGCTTCTCCGCATCTACTAAATGTCCGAGATTCAGCTGACTCTTGCCGCCGTACTCGGTGCTGACCTTGATATGCTCTTTCCCGCGCTCATCGTCGAGGCGGATTTTGTTGTTCGCCGGCGTGCGCAACACGTTACGTTTGTAGTTGCGGATGGTGACGTGATCGCCGTGGGCCGAGTCGTGAAGTACGCCAGAAATGTACGGTCTGTCCGGGTTACCGTCCTCAAAGCCAATCGCCACTTCGGTGCCCGCCAGCAGCGGCAGGTGCAGGCCGTAGGTATCACCCGCATAAGGGCGGGACTGGCGCACCCACAGGCTCTCGAATCCAGTTTCCCAGTTATCACGGTCAAACAGCATGTTGACGCGATAGCGGCCATCTTTATCGATATGGCCGTAGGTATCGTTCTCGGTGGTGCTCGTGACGCGGGCCGGCAATGTGCCGGCCATCACCGGGCGTGAGCCAGGCTCAGGGCGGAAACTAAAATCAGGGCTGTCCGGGATGCCGTCGAACCTGACGCCGAAGTCTTCATCACGGCGCGCATGGCTGTGCATCGCTGTGACGACCACGCCCTGAGCAAACACCTCTGCCACTTCGTACCCGCCGGTGACTTTCAGCACCTGCCCAGGAGAGAGGGTCGGGCAGCTGGTGATGGCGCGGGTCTGCGTCTGACCATTCAGGTAGCGCTCATGACGAATGCGGGCGTAGAACGCCCCCGATTCCGGCGCCGGATTGCGGTCGTATGCGCTGCCCGGCGTCAGATAATTGTCGGCATAGTGGTAGGCATCACCGTAGGTGGTGGCATCCCCGCGAGTCGCATCGACCCGGGTGTTCATGTCTTCCGTCGCCTGACGGTAGTTGTAATCACGGGTGCTGACCTGCTTCTGCACCACGTTATGATGGCTCTCCATGCCCCAGACCGAGTCCACGCCTTTTGAATGCTGTCCTGATGGCGGAACCGATGGCAGCGTCAGGCCTTTCTCATACCCCTGCTGGCCGTCATAAAACTCCACGACGTCGATGTTCAGGCGCGTATCAGTGGTAAACCGGAACCAGATGCCCACCTCACCCAACAGACGGGTAATAAAGTGCAGGTCATCCTCGCCGTACTGCATCACCTGCTCACGACGCGGGTACTCTTTTGCAAGCGAGAACAGAAAATCCTGACCGCGCATGTTGTGGCGCTCGCGCAGAATTTTTTCCACGATTTGTGGGACCGACATGTCCTGATAAATGACGTTCTGATGCGAACGGTCAAGCAGCGCCAGGCGTGGCTGGAGCGTCAGGGCATAGTGGGTTTCATCTTTGGAGGTACTGAGGCGCTCAAAGCCGCTCACCACTCCCTGAAGGGTGCGCACGGCCTGTTGCATTTTGATGCCGTAACCCTGGTCTACCGGGGCCTGCAGCGTCAGGGAGGCCGCTTTCATCAGCATCATTTCTTTGCTGATGGCATGATCAGCGCTGGTGAACTCAATCCGGTAGCTGAACGGCAAGCTCAGGGCTTCATCGCCTTCAAACGCCAGCACATCGAGCTCTGCTGAGCAGCCCTTCACCGCCAGCTGGTGATGGTTGTGGCTGAATCTGATCGGGGGATTACTGCTCATGCGTGCACTCCTTGTGTACGGTCAAACTCCAGCCCGATACCCTCTTCCTCACTCCAGCTAAGGCATAGCGACTGTGGTTTCTGTTTCACAGCCATGTGGGTCAGCAGTTGCTGGCTCAGCACCGGCAGAATCTGCTGATTCAGCAGGCTGTCGACGTTACGCGCCCCGGTATCCGGCAGCAGGCAGGCGGCGGTCAGCGCGTCGTAGAGACTCTCTTCAATATTCGTGGTCAGGCCGTAGTGACGGTTGAGGCGTTTGCTCACCTGCGCCAGCTTCATTTCCACTATGGTGCGCATGGCGGCCTTATTCAGCGGACGGTAAATTACCGTCTGGAAGCGGGCCAGCAGCGCAGGCTGGAAGTGGTCACGCAGAGTCGGGCGCAGCAGTTCGTGCAGGTCGCCTTCGCTGGCCTCCGGCTGTTCGTCCAGCAACTGCATGATGTGGTCGCTGCCGAGGTTCGAGGTCATCAGAATAACCGTGTTGCGGAAGTCGATTTCGCGCCCTTCGCCGTCGCGCATAAAGCCACGGTCGAAGACCTGGTAGAACAGGTTCATCACGTCGCGGTGCGCCTTTTCCACTTCATCGAGCAGCACCACGCTGTACGGACGCTTGCGGACCGCTTCGGTCAGAATGCCGCCCTGACCGTAGCCGACGTAGCCCGGCGGCGAGCCTTTCAGCTGGGACACCGTGTGCGGCTCCTGGTACTCGGACAGGTTGATGGTGATGAGTGACTTCTCGCCACCGTACAGCACATCCGCCAGCGCCAGTGCGGTTTCAGTTTTGCCGACGCCACTTAGACCGACCAGCAGGAACACACCCTGCGGACCATTCTCTGACGTCAGCCCGGTCTTCGCCGCGCGCAAGCGCTGGGCGATAGCGTTGAGTGCCACGTCCTGACCCACCACGCGTTTGCTGATTTCATTTTCCAGGGTCAGCAGCTCAGTCTGCTCGTCTTTCATCAGGGAAGAGAGCGGCACACCGGTCCAGTCGGCAATCACATTGGCGACGGTGCGGACGTCCACATCCACCGACAGCAGCGGGTTGCTGTGCTGTATGCCGTTCAGCGCCTGTTGCAGCGCGTGCATCTCACTCTGACGGGAGATGTCCTGGCGGCTTTCCAGCAGTTGTTCGGTGAGTTTCAGCTCCTCGCCGTACCGGGCTTCCAGTTCGTCAAGTTCAGCGATAAGGTCCTTCTCTTCCTGCTCAATGGCGGTCAGGCGTTCGCCGTGGCTCTGATTGCCGACTGCGATATCTTCCAGCAGCGCCTGCTTCTCTATGTCCAGCGAGGTCATCAGCGCGCGAATACGGGTCAGCGGCTCCGGCACGGTGTCGAGGCTCATGCGCACGCGGGCGCTGGCCGTATCGAGTAAATCGACGGCCTTGTCCGGTAGCTGGCGTCCGGTCAGGTAACGACGGGACAGCGTGACGGCGGCGCGTACCGCATCGTCAGTAATATGCACGCCATGGTGTTCGGCATAACGGGATTTCAGGCCACGCAGCATCAGGCAGGCCGTATCGTCATCCGGCTCGTCGACTTTCACCATCTGGAAGCGGCGCTCAAGAGCCGCATCACGTTCAAAATATTGTTTGTATTCAGACCAGGTAGTGGCGGCGATGGTGCGCAGTTCACCGCGGGCCAGTGCCGGTTTCAGCAGGTTGGCCGCATCCGCGCCACCGGCTGAATTCCCTGCGCCGATAATGGTGTGTGCTTCATCGATAAACAGCAGGATGGGCACCGGCGACTGCTGCACGGCATCGATGACGTTTTTCAGGCGCTGTTCAAATTCGCCCTTCACGCCAGCCCCCGCCTGTAACAGGCCAAGATCAAGGGTACGCAGTACCACGGTTTTCAGGCTTTCCGGAACGTTACCTTCTGCGATACGTAAAGCCAGACCTTCCACCAGCGCGGTTTTGCCGACACCCGGTTCACCGACCAGGATCGGATTGTTTTTGCGACGCCGCGAGAGAATATCCACCATCTGGCGGATTTCCGTGTCACGGCCGAACACCGGGTCAATCTTGCCCTCTTTCGCTTTAGCAGTGACGTCGAGCGTGAATTTATCCAGCGCGTTTTGCAGCGCCGGGGTCAGTTCCCCCTCTTTCAGCTCTGCACCGACCGGGCGGCCGACAAATTCCACCTCACTGCCATGCTCCTGGGCCAGTTCAGCCTCAAACTGCAGCTCCGGGCGTTCATCAGATTGTGCATCCAGCAGCGGGCGTAGTCGGGACAGCTGACTCATCCCGAGCGTCAGCAATGGCCACAGACCGTCGCAGTGAGCAAGTCGTGGATTTTCCGTCAGCGCCATCAGCAGATGCACGCTGCGGATGTGTTCTTCGCCAGCGAGGGAGGCCAGTAGCCAGGCCTCCTGCAGCAGGCTCTGAATGTTGTCAGAGAGCTGTGGACGGCTGCGCACCGAACGCGACAGATTGTCGAGCCACGCCAGCAAATCCTGCCACAGTGCATCCATATCCCACTCATAACGGCGCGCCAGCACCGTCAGGTCGCCCTCGCCCTGCTCCAGCAGTTTCAGCAGCCAGTGCTCAGGCAGAATTTCCGCATGGGCACGGGTCTGGCAGAGCGAGGCAGCCCCTTCCATCGCGCGGGCACAGTACGGATTCAGACGACGTAACAGGATGGCTGGATTTTCCATTTTTCTCTCTCTTGATGGCTTCCGGGCACGCTACCGCCCTTCGCTGTTTCCCGTTCAGGGGACCAAAGCGCATGCGGTCGGGCTGGCGGCTTGTGTTTTTTTTGCTCAACGCCCGCACAGGCAGACGCTCAGCAAAAAGAAAAGCGGACAGAGAAGCTCTGCCCGCTCGTGACTTACGCGGTGGCGCGTTCGTTCCAGGAATCGGAATGAATGATGTTGCCGTCTTTGTAGGTCCAGGTGATTTTTTCGTAACGCAGTTCAATGCGCTCAAGGTGGTTGTGCTTCTCTTTAGAAGGATCCTTGATGTCATACATTTCAGGATTCACTTTCACCACTTTCACGTTTTCCAGTTTGGTGTTGAAGTACTCCACTTCCTGGCCCGCGTCGTTGATTTTGTACCACCTGAATTCCGCAGACTTGAGGGTCTGACCGGTAGTCACCGCCTTGTACAGATACGGGCTGGACGAGTCGATTTCCTTGGTGAACAGGAACGGGGTGTGGATACGGGTACCGGTCAGCTTGCCGGTGTTGTTATCGGTCGGGATGTACAGGTTATGCTCCTGAGCGACAACTTCGATGCTGCCTTCACGATCCTGAACGTCCACAGAACCTTTAATGTCCGCGCCGCCGTCGTCTTTCAGCCAAAGATAAACAGGAATTGCCATGTGATTTACTCCATTACAGTTTTATCTGCGCCATCATCCGATGACGCCTGGGGATTGCCCGGTATCTGACAGGCATCGGCCTGCGGTACCAGACTGATTTCGACACGACGGTTAAGTGCGCGCCCTTCCGGGGTGTCGTTCGTTGCGATCGGGCGGCTTTCGCCATAGCCCTGCACCGCAAAACAGCTCTCCGGCACATCGCCGGTGTCACGCATCCAGTTACGTACCGCTTCGGCACGCTGAAGTGAAAGCGTCTGGTTCAGTTTTGGATTGCCGGTGTTGTCGGTATGACCTGACACCACAATCAGCCAGCCCGGTTTAGCTTTGATGCCAACCAGGGAGGTCACCAGCATTTTGGTGGAGCCCGGCTTGAGGTCGGATTTACCGGAATCGAACAGCGACATGCTGTCGAGGCGGACAATTTTCGGTACCGGTTTGGATTTCGGCTGTGGTTCAGGCGGCGGAGGTGGAGGCACCCAGGAACGGATCGCATCCAGCACAGGCATTCGCAGACGCTCCCCCTGATACAGACCGAGCCCCATCCGCATCGGTACGCCATTACGAGCCTGGTCATTCAGCTCTGCCGCATCGTCACGCAGGACAGCAACGGCATCGGCTTTGGGTCCGAAATCATGCATCGGGATACGGTCATAGCGGGCAATATCGAAGCTCACACGCTGCAGCAGCTGGCGATTGTTCCAGCCACTACTGAGCAGCGCAGCAATGGCCGCCAGCGTGAAAATCCCGAGCGCACAACGGAAGGCTCGCCCACGCGGCGTCAGGCCTCGCCCTTCGGGCAGCAGTGGCAGGATAAAATCCGGGAAGGGGGAGATAACCGTACTGTCCGTTCCTACCGGCTGCCAGCCCGCTACCTGCTGCATCGCAGTGTGACGGGAAAGCCACGCAGTCCAGACAGATGTGGCCAGACTTCCGGCAAGGATCGGTCCCATTCCCCACAGCACCGCAACAGGCGCAATGACAGGAACGTCGGGGTTCTCATCCATAAAGACAGCTTTGACGTGCTGATGGAACCAGCTCATCAGGCTGTTCATCAGCACCTGTTGCTGCATTGCAGGCGACCCACCGGTGGTAACCCACGTAGCGATTGAACTCGGCGCTGAAGATTCACGCCAGACCCTCACCCCTTCCCCCGGGATAGCCGCCTGCCAGAGCAGATCATTCGTCATCGCGCTGCCAACCTGACCATTCAGAACCAGCGGCACGGAATGCCCGGTTTCTTTACGCAACTGGCTGATTTGCCAGCGCAAGGCCAGCAGACGACTGGTAAGGCGCTCGCTGTCGGCGTGTTTCTGTGGACAGATGCTGACCATCACCGACAGCTGGCGACCCCAGTCAGGTCGCAACCACAGTACCTGGCGGGCTGCCTGCTCCAGATCCTGATGATCCTCCACGCGGATCCAGCATCCCTGCGTGACAGTGAGCACCGGTGACTGCTGCATACATGCCAGCGGCAGATCGCCACAGACCAACACCACGGGCTGACGGTAAGTGGCTTCCGGGAGGTCATCCAGACGCAGGGTGACGTCATGCTCCACACGACGACTGGCGACATACCAGAACGCCAGAATAAGCCCCAGCATCGCCAACAGAACAAGCACAGAAACCAGTCGGGACACCGGCAGGAAACCCAGGCAGACCACTGCACTCAGCAGGGCGGCCCACAACGCAAGCCCGCGCTGTTGTTCAGGACTCATTTCACGGCTCCCGGCAGCAGGGTCAGCAGCGTCTGATCCAACCAGTGATCCAGTCCCCACCAGAGTGCGGCGACTACCATCACGCTCAGGCCGATACGCACGGGCCATGACGCCAGCCAACCACCCATACCTCGTCCGGTACGGCTTTCTGCCAGTATCGGGTGAGCCTGCGGATAGCTGAACGGCGTGACATGTGCACTGAGCGCGTTGACGAGTTTCTGGCGCTCCGGATCGTTCAGCGAGCGGAAACTGCCGAGAAACCCCAGCATCATGACCCGCTGGAAGCAGGTCACAACAGCGTGGTCGGGCGCCGGTTCACGCAGCACATCGCGCATCCGATCGCACAGCGTATCACCGGCATCCATGGTGCCAAGGAAGTGCCCCTGCAGAGGAATGTCATACCACTGCAGGCAGGCATCATCCTCCACACCGCGACCTTTGACGGCTTCATCAAGCAGCGCACACTGTGCAGTGAGAATATGCTGACAGCTGGCTTCATCGAGTTCGCTCGCTTTCAGCTCACGCTGCACGCGTTCGACATCAGCAATGCAGCGCTCCCACAACGTGCGCCCTTCTCCATCCTGAAACTTCGGACCGTGACGCAGGCTGATCACCTGCAGCCAGGTGTCCTGCAGCAGGGCATCAATATCAATGGACGCAGCAGCGCTGCGTTTGGACTCACTCATGTTCTCAGTACCGCAAAGAGTTCAAGTTCAAGCTCGCCGAGCATGCCCGGAACGTAAAACATACAGGTGCCGCCCTGAAGCATTTCGCTGGCCAGAGGATGAGAGACATCGAGGCTGAAATACTGGTTTTCCAGACGCAGTGGGATGGCGGCTGGCACATGACGCAGGGGCATCAGGGGCACACCTACCCGTGATGAATTGACGATACTCCTGACATGATCCGGACTGCCGACCTTGCACTGGCGCGGGAACTGTTCCTGCAGCTGTGCCACCGGTATCGGTGAACGCACGGAGAGGTAGTAATCCGCCCCTTCGCGCAGGCGTGGGTCATGCAGACGGGCCTGCCAGAAGTGAAGCCGGGCATCATGCTCAAGCTCGATCGCTACCACCCGCGACGGCAGGCTGGCTTCCAGCAGGTCGCCCAGCAGGTCAAAGAGCGGCGGGAAGACGTTATTCAGTTGCTCATGCTGCCAGACAGGAATAGCACTCACCTGGTGTTCCAGCGAGAAGGTCAGCAGACTGCCCGCGAGCCTTGCCAGCTCCGGATACAGACGCTCCGGCGGACTTTGCGGGTGTCGCTGAAACTGTCCGAGCACGGGTTCTGCGCTGTTCAGGGCATTGAGCAACCAGAACAGAGACACGTCAGCCACGGCAAAATCGGCCATGCGCTCGTTACTTTCACGACGCATGTCCATCAGGCGACTCAGACGGGCACGCAGTTGCATCATCAGCTGTTCCAGCTGGGTCACCAGCCAGCGGCTGCCCTGCAGAGCCAGCAGTGGCGGAAGAAAGGTTTCATCGAGTGCCCAGCTCCCCTGTGAATCCTGCTGTAGACGGGCGACCGGACAGGTCAGGTAATCACTGTTGTTCTGATGGGCGAAACGCAACGTCAGCTCGGGCTGCATCACCGCAATCTGGCGGGTATCGTCCCCAAAGGCGTTACGGACATCCCGCCAGCGCTGGCGATAACGCACAGGGCGCTCGGCCACCTCATCGGGTTTAAGACAGTTGCCGCCATTTGCCCGCAGTAGCGGAAGCGCCAGAACCACCGCCACTTCCTGTGATTCGCCCTCAAGCGCCAGCACCGGCGGCAGAGAGTCGGCATTATCCGTGTCGATAAGCGTGCCGTCGGGGAAACGGATGTGCAGATGACGGGCCTGCAGGCGGCCCAGTTTCAGTGCATCCGGTTCGAAAGTGGCATCAATCATCCCCCAGGGATGGGAGAGGCCCAGTCGGGCAATGCATTCCGCAGACCAGGCCGCGTATGCGGCCTGTTGCTGGAAGTGCTGGGGAGAGACCATAACGCCCCTGCCCCATAACGGTTGTTCCGTTTTCATTGGCTTCCTGCCTTAGCTTATGACTTGGCTTTCGGCATCTGGGAAACCAGTGACAGGTTGACGTCCATCCCTTCCACCTGGAAGTGCGGCACGGCGTACAGCTTCACGCGGAAGAAGCCCGGGTTGTCTTCGATGTCTTCCACCACCACTTTTGCATCACGCAGCGGGTGAGAGGCCTGCAGCTCGTCGCCCGGATCGGTCATTTCGGTCACCAGACTGCGCACCCAGGTGTTGAGCTCCAGCTCCAGCAGACGACGATCTTTGGTGGTGCCGATGTTTTCGCGCTGGATAAGCTTCAGGTAGTGTGCAATACGCGACAGCAGGAAAATGTACGGCAGACGGGCATTGATACGGCTGTTGGCGGTCGCATCCGCGGTGTCGTAAATCGCTGGCTTTTGGGTGGAGTTGGCGGAGAAGAAGCAGCTGTAGTCGCGGTTCTTGTAGTACGACAGCGGAATGAAGCCCAGATTGGCGAATTCAAATTCGCGGGTTTCCGGGATCATCACTTCTGACGGGATCTTGACCTGATTGCCGGTGCCCAGATCGTACAGATGAATAGGCAGATCCTGCACGGCACCACCGGCCTGTGGGCCACGGATTTGCACACACCAGCCGTTGTTGATGAAGCTGCGAACCATGTTAGACGCAAAAGCAAACGAGGCGTTAGTCCACAGGTATTTGTCGTGATCCGGACCTTTCACTTCTTCCACATAGTTGAAGCTGCGCACTGGCACGGTGTCCGGACCATAAGGCAGACGCCCCAGTACACGCGGCATCACCAGACCGATATAGCGGGCATCGTCCGTCTCGCGGAAGGATTTCCACTTGATGTACTCCGCACGGTCAAAGTAGTTACCAATATCTTTGATGGCCGCCACTTCCTCCATTGAATCCTTGAGGAAGAATTTCGGGCCAGCAGAGCCGATAAACGGCATATGCGCTGCAGCAGACACTTTTGAAATATTGCGCAGCAGGGCAACATCCTGCGCAGACGCATCAAACTCGTAAGCGGAAATCAGCGCGGCAATCGGTTCACCGCCCGGGGTGTCATACTCATCAATGTATGTATGTTTATACAGTCCACTCTGGATGATTTCCGGGCTGTCTTCGAAGTCCTGACGCAGGTCTTCTTTGGACATATCCAGCAGTTCAACCTTCACGTTCTGACGGAAATCAGTTTTGTCGACCAGGGATTTCACGCCGCGCCACAGGCTCTCCACAGCCTGGAATTCTTCGCTATGCATTACCGCATCCAGCTGACGGCTAATCTGGTAGTCCAGCTCTGCGATATGGTGGTCAATGAGGTTTTTATCGAGTTTTTCAACTTTTGAGCCCGCTTTCGTCAGGCATTCGAGAAATACCTGCATCCCCGCCGTTAGACGCTCATCCGCAGTCGCATCCGACATCGCCTGCGCGTCCTGCCAGATATCCAGCGCACTCAGCTCAGAGACCGGGTTCAGGTTGATTTTTTCAAACAGGGACGCATAAACCCCGCCCGCAACAGGACGTTCCAGCACCACGCTTTCGCCACCAGTCGCATTCTCATTTTTTACAGACATCAGCATCTTCCTTTTTAATCCGTTAAATCATCGTGACCGTTATGGCTGTTTAGGTGCCAGAGCAGACAGCTCTGAGCGGAGTTCTGCGCTTAACGCCGGGTCGAGCAGAATTTTTTCCAGCTCCTTTCGGAAAGCCTGATTGTCCAGCAGGTTCGCTTTTAAATCGCGAAGCAGGTTACGCATGGAAAGCATTGCCTTCAGCTGAGGGATCTGTCGGGAAACCTGCTCCGGGGTGAAATCTTTCATGCTCTGGAATATCAGACTGATATTGTCTTCGCTACCATCACTGGCGAGCGTGTTTTTAACGGTCAGATTGACTTTTGGGGAATATTCGGAAAGAACTGAGTCGAAATTATTCTTGTTCAAGTTAACTTTTTTGCGCTCAGACAGTGGTGCAGATTCCTGACCATTACTGAAGTCGCCCGCCACCAGTAATTTCAGAGGGAGCTCAGTTTTCTTGCTAGCTCCCCCTGTATGCAGGTCAAGCTTTAGATTAATACGTGCCTTTGGCACTTCATTCTGGAAACTATCAGCCATCTCATCATCCCTCGGTTTATCACTGCGTGCATCTTTCAAACGAAAGTTCTTTACATGTGATAATAGAACAATGATCGACAATAGATCAAATTTACCGATCTTTAATCTATTTTAAGTAAATTCTTAGGAATTTTCCTCTAAATGTTAATAGTGAATAGTGCTGAGATGTCAGTAAAATGGACTATTACCAGCACACAAAACAAACATTTATGTCGCAGCAGTTAAAATGAACGGATAATTATTAATAAAGCGATCTTGAATTGATCTACATCAATATAAGAAAGTTAAAAACACCAATGTGCTTTCAAGGAAATGGTTTGAGATCAGAAAGAAATAAAAGGGGGCAGTAAATCATAGCCTTGCTTCATGTGGGAAACACTGCAGTAGCCATATGGAAAGCGTCAGGAACATAATCGGTTTTATGTCCCGAAAGAGAGCGTTTCATTTAATGTCAGGGCTGCATGACGCCTGGGAGGGCATGGGCCTGGAAAACCGCCATACACGATGACAAATCGCCAGTCACAAGAAATTCAATCGGTGTAATCAGCCTGCCCTCATCCGGAAGCCTCTCAGCGTTGCCATGGTCACGATACTTCTTGCGCCAGCAAAACCATGGTTGATGTTATGCAACGCCAGAACCTGACCGCGTAATACAGCCCGTCTGCCGTCTGTTTTTTCACTGCTGCGATGAACCACGAACACGTGGCAGAATGAGCATATCACCTCTGTTCAGGTGGCCAAATTCAGTGTTCCACTACAAAATCCAGAGAATGCGCATACCATTTTCTGGATTTTTTTATGTCCGCACTTTATCCGTTCAAAAGCCAGTATCTAGCCCTTTCTCTCGTTCTGATCGCTAACGCTGCAACTATTTTCCGGTTCCTCAAATTCACGACAAATTAATGTGGTGCTTTCCATGGGAATTGGCTCTTCTGTTAAACCACACCAGAGATGCCCATTTATCGACTGATGAAACCGGCAAAAACGGCACTCACCAAACATTCTGGCCCCCTGATTTTTCTGCATACTCCGCAGATGGGCCAGAAAAACTGTTTTCAGTTGTTCCTCAGAAAAAGCTAATGAATCCCAAGGCTCCTGCAGTGTCTCCTGCATGATGGTATGCATCACTTCACTCGCTTTGGATGTCAGAACCAGATGGACAACCCGTTTATCCTTGCCGTCATTTTCTCTTCTAATCCAGCCTTCACGCTCTAGTTTATTCAGGGACTGCGATACCGTGCCTTTAGTCAGCCCGAGGTATTCCGTTGTTGCAGCGGGCGTATTGGAATAACCATTGCATCGCGTTAAATAGAAAAGAATCTGAACCCATGTTGTGGGGAGTCCTTTCAGTTGCGGATGGCGATAAAAGCTGCCCATTTGCAGGCTCACCAGGCGTTCAAGAATATCAAAGAGTGTCACAGTTACCTGCCTCTGCTTGCCGGGATACGTGCTGGATAAGCAAACGTCCAGACTTTCTAACGATGGGGATTTACTGTCATCAATAGTATCGATTCAAAACCATATTGACAATATTTTCAGTGTGTGTGTAATATCAAATGGTATCGACTCGATACCATTTGATATTACACAAGGAAAGTCATCATGAGTAAAACAGCCGTTTTCTTTCATGCAGGTTGCCCGGTATGCGTAGATGCAGAACACCAAATCGCACTGGCACTGGATCCCGCTCAATACACGTTAGAAATCGTTCATCTCGGAAATGATAAAACGCGACTGAATGAGGCCATCGAAGCTGGTGTGCAATCTGTTCCAGCCCTGGTACTGGATGGCGGTATCCCGCTTCACATCAACTTTGGTGCGTTTATTAAAGATCTGCTTTAAGGATAAAAATGAAACGTATTGCGATTGTATTAGCAATGGCTATCGCCACCTCTGCCGGTGCACATGGCAATGAGCCTCATCAGGGCGGTATTAAAACCAGCACCGACAAGGCTGTATTGGCTGAGTTTGATATTGTGCACACTAAAGTCACTACCGAAGGGAATGTTGCCACCTTCCATATGGCAGTTTCCGGCAAGGCAGGTAAAAGTAAGCCTGCAGTAACAGGTAAGCTGGCGGGAACGGAAATTTTCTCTTATGTCTGGCCGACAACGATCGATCCGTATGAAGTGGGATTTGAACATAAGGCCGGTATCCTGGCGCTGGCGGTAACATCCCATCCTGATCTGGATGATACGCCGCTGTATGATGAAAATGGCGATGGTAACCGCAACAATGATGGCGATCTGTGGCATACCCACTGGGTGGTGCTGAAGCCTAACGAGGTCTGCGGGCCTGGCGCACTGGCCGTAGTTGATATTCCTGAGGGACAAAAACCCCGGCTGCCAAAAACCTGGCCTGGCTTGCCGGTACTGTTGGACAGTCCGGGCTGGAATCCTACGCTGACAGGCGAAACTGTAGAAGTGAAAGTTCCGTTCGATAATATTGGCGTGGTCACTGCCAGCCAGTTTGATGGTGTAACTGCCGGGCTACGAGTGAATGCGTCCGTTCATGCGCCGCTACTTTGCGTCGAGGATGTATTTAAAGTGGCCTCTGGTAAGCTGACGCTGCCGGGGAAAGTAAACCAGTAACGGAAATTAACCCGCACAACAGTGCGGGTTCTGGAGTTAACATGAATATCATTCGCCATCCGCGAGCACCAACATTGACAATTGAACGCTGGTTTAATACATCACAGCCGATAACCCTGGAATCATTACGCGGCAAGGTCGTGGTAATGGAATCATTTCAGATGCTGTGTCCTGGCTGTGTTTCCCATGGACTGCCGCAGGTTTCACGTGTGTACGCCACTTTTCCACCGGATAAGGTGGTCGTTATTGGCCTACATACGGTTTTTGAACATCATGAAGTAATGACCGCACAGGCACTGGAAACCTTTCTATCAGAATACCGCATCCCTTTCCCCGTCGGGGTGGATATGCCGTCTCCTGACAATGATGTCCCCCAGACCATGCTGTCCTACGCTATGCGCGGTACACCTACGTTGACGTTAATTGATCAGCAGGGATACCTACGCCAGCAATATTTTGGTCAGGTAGACGACCTCGCACTGGGAGCAGAAATCGGGGCGTTATTGAATGAGTCGTTGTCTGTTTCCGAGGACGCGTCTATGGCATCAGGGTGCAGTGATGGGCAGTGTGCCACTACATAATGAGATACTGGATATGGCGGAGAGTTTTTTCCTGCCCGTGGGAAGGGTGAAACATTATCCCCGGGCAGTGAAAAAGAAACCGCAACGCTATGCATTACGGTTTCCATCAAAAGCTAAACTGACAAGCATTAGGAGATATACTCCGGGTTTTCGCATTTCAATCAAGCACTCGCAAAAAGATTACTCTTCCTTCACTACAATCAGCGGCTCGATATCGCTCTCTTTTTTAATCACCAGCGACTCATCGCCGCGCAGGCAGGTCCCCCCATAGTTACCGCCTACGGTGAAGGTACAAACCTGAATATATTTACCAGCAATTTTTGGCAGACACCAAAGCTGCTGATAAATGTTCTTCTGCTCGGCAAACTTACCGCTGGTTTTATCCAGTAACTCTTCCTGATGGCTCACCAGATCGATGTTGCTGCCACAACGTCCTGCAATAGGTTTCACTGCATAACCGGTTTGCGCCAGCTCTTCATTAACAGTGAAATCAGTATCAAGCAGATAGCGGTGGTGTGGGAACAGTTGCCACAGGATCGGCAGAATCGCTTTATTACCAGGGATCACCGTCCACAGAGGTTCAAAGACCAGCACTTCCGGGCGCAGCAACACGTCGATTAAACGCACTTCCTGATTCGTATGCCCGGTACGAATTGGTACCGCGGCGTACTCCGTTTCACTGACCTCTCGCACCTGCTCAATCGCGGTTTCCCACGCCCAGGTTTTCCAGACGCAGTTCACCAGACGACCGTCCCCGTCAATCAGCTGACCGGCGTCATCCCAACGTAGCTCATCGAGGCCACGCAGAATTTTACTGTCAAACCCGGCCTGACGTAGCGCCTGCTGCATAAACTGAGCGTGGTAGTTTTCCTCTATATCTTTATCCTGCATGATGTGGACAAAAGGACGCGCGCGGCTGTGCTTCCAGGCCCCCGCCAGTTCGTTGATCAATCCTTCAGCTGGGTTGTGTCCCTGTCCTGTATAGCCCTGCTCGGCCCATCTTTCGAGGATCAAACCAGCTTCGGTATGGCACGATGCGGAATCGGCGTTGTACTCATACACCTTCAGTCCGCGTTCATCCATACAGAAATCCATACGTCCCGTAATCATATGATGCCGACGACGCTGCCAGGAAAGGCGCAGACGCGGCCAGAGGATTTTCGGGATATCGAACAGCGCCAACAGGTTGTCATCTTTCAGCACTTTGTCGGTCGCGTGCAGATACATCAGGTGCAGCTCGTTGGTGGCTTTGATCAGCTCCTGCTCTGCACTCTCGGTAATGGTGAAGTACTGATGCGGATCCTGATTAATCACGTGGCCGTTCGCCAGCACGTAGGCTTTCTGCAGCGGATCCTGTTCATCAAGCCATTTACCGTCAAACTGCCCGTTATCTTCCAGTCGCGCGCCGCCAATTTTCAGCGAGTCATTGGCGATCTCCGGCTGCGGCAGGCTGTCACGGGTATCATCGGTCTGGATCATCCAGCCAAGGATGGTGGTGTCGTCAAAGGTATCACGCAGGGTGTAACAACCGTTTTCAACCACCATCTCCAGTTCGCGGGTCCACTGCTGTCCGGGAGGTAACGGCGTATGGAGCACGTTCTGTTCGGCAATACGGATTTTGTTTTCCAGCAACTGGGTGACGACCGCCACATGGCCGGTACCGTTAAACTCACCGCCTTTTTGCCAGATAAGCAGAGCACCGGCTACCGGCGCGCGGGGTGAACCATTCGGAAATGCCTGTAACGGCAGGATATTGTCATTCACCACTTCGCGCAGAAAGCGTAAGGAAAAGATCTCCCAGGCCATGCCTACATCGGTGAAGACCACGCCATAATTAAGGAAGAGAAAGCGGCGTGCGAACTCTACGCACTGCCATTTGTGGCCCATGTATTCGTCGTCGATATAGCTGCGAAATGCCGCATCATCGTCGTAGTCCCGTGGGTCGAGGGAGCTGTAATCTGAAGAGTAGATTGCTACGCCGCCTGGGGCGTAGCCCAATAATGTCCCGAATGGGGCATCCTGACTGGTCGTTCCTTTGCTCATGCACCTTACCTCAAAACAATACAGCCTGAGCAGGTTGGCGTGAATTTTTCGCTCTGATTGCCTGCTCTGCGACACTAACCGGACAGAGGTCAACATCATCATACACCTCAACGCAGCGGCTGGCGCTCAGAGGCGAAAAATTCACAGCAGGAACTACGCTTTTGTCAGGGTGACCGGTACGCTTTTATACGCCGGAGTCAAACTTTGTGTGTCCACCGCATCCAGCGAAAGCAGGACATTCGCTTCTGGCAGATAAGCGCCTATTGAGCCCACCGCCATGTTGTAAATCACCACCGTCAAGCCGTGCATAATGCGATCCGAACAGGGCTGGCCGCTGTCGTCCAGCGCCTGAACGTTGACCACATCTCCCTGGTTCAGACCGCGAGTCGCCGCTTCTTCAGCGTTTAAAAACACCACATCCCGACGACCGGTAATGCCACGGTAGCGATCGTTCATACCATAAATAGTGGTGTTGTATTGATCGTGGCTGCGCAGCGTCGCCAGAACCAGTGCATCGGCAGGCTGATTTTCTCGCTCTACCGCCCGCTGATGGCTGACGATAAAGTTGGCTTTACCATTCGCCGTTCGCCATTCACGGCGCGAAGCGGGCGTATCCATACGAAATCCGCCCGGCTCGGCAATACGGGCATTGTAATCGTGGAACGCCGGGATCACGGCTTCAATGGCGTCACGGATCAGCGCGTAGTCCCCGGTTAACGCTTCCCAGTTGATCGGCGAAAGCGGCAGAGTGGCGTGTGCCATGCCCGCCACAATCGCGGGCTCCGATTTTAACCAGCGGGAAGCTGGCTTCAGCGCGCCGCAGGAAGCATGGACCATCGACATCGAGTCTTCGACGGTCACCGACTGGCTCCCCGTCGCCTGAATGTCGCGCTCCGTTCGACCTAATGCAGGCAGCAGGTAATTATGCTTTGCCAGCAGCAAATGCGATCTGTTCAGCTTGGTCGCAATATGCACCTGCAGATCCAAATTTTTCATCGCCGCAAAGGTACGCTGCGGCTGCGGCATCGCCACCGCCAGGTTGCCACCCATGCAAATGAGCGCTTTTGACTCTCCCCGTTCGATGGCCCGAATACTCTCCACGCTGGAGCGGCCATGTGTACGCGGAACACGGATAGAAAAATGCGTCTCAAGGCGTTGCAGGAAATCTTCGGATGCCGCTTCGTTGATCCCCACGGAACGGTCGCCCTGCACGTTAGAATGACCGCGCAACGGGCAGATCCCCGCCCCTGGCTTACCCATATTACCTTTCAGCAGCAGCAGGTTTATCAGTTGCTGGACGTTCTCAGTACCGTTTTTATGCTGGGTGATGCCCAGCCCGTAACAAATAATAGTGGCACGAGATTTACTGTAGCTGTGTGCCAGGTCTTCCATCTGACTGCGCGTCAGGCCCGAGTCCTGTTCCAGCTCCGCCCAGTTATGCTGACGTAAGTCATCATACAGCGCTGCATATCCAGCGGTATGCTCATCGATAAACGCATGATCGAGTGTCGGTTGCTGATCCAGTAAGATCCGCGCTTCATCCATTTCGATCAGCGCCTTCATGATGCCTTTGAGCAGCGAGGCGTCACCGCCCATTTTTACCTGGTAGTAGTCGTTGCTCAGCTGCGTCGACTGACCAGTGAACATCTCTTTCGGGCTTTGCGGGAAACTAAAGCGCTCAAGCCCCCTTTCGTTCAGCGGATTGATAGAGATAATTTTATCCCCGCGTTTGGCAACGTCGCGTAAGGTGGTCAGCATACGTGGATGATTAGTGCCAGGGTTATGCCCGATACAAATCACCAGATCGCAATGGTCAAAATCGTCAAGTTCAACGGTCCCTTTTCCAAGGCCAATGGCCGGCGTTAGCCCTGCGCTGGTCGGTCCGTGGCACATGTTTGAGCAATCAGGAAAGTTGCTGCTGCCATATTCACGGGCAAAAAGCTGATACAGGAACGCCGCTTCATTTGACGTTCTGCCGGAGGTGTAAAACTCAACCTGCTGGGGTGAATCATAGCTGCGCAGACGCTCGCCTATCTCCTGGAAGGCGATATCCCAATCCACCGCCTGCCAGGTATCTGATGCTGCATCGTATTTCATCGGATGCGTCAAACGACCGATATTTTCCAGCTCATAATCGCTGTAGTGCCAGAGTGTGGAAACCGGGTGACGGCTGAAAAATTCCGGTGACGCTTTTTTACTGGTTGTCTCCCAGGAGACCGCCTTAACGCCATTTTCGCACAGCTCCATTGGCGCACGGTGCCCTGGGTCCGGCCACGCACAGCCCGGACAGTCGAACCCTTTCACCTGGTTCATTTTGAACATCGCGATAATGTCGCGGGCGACAGCCTTTTGCGAAAACACCGAAGCAGTGACGGCTTTTACCGCGCCCCACCCACCCGCCGGGCCCTGATAACCGCTTACTCCTGGAACACCATTTTTCATTATTACTGCTTATTCACCGCCAATTTTTAATGGTGAATACGGTAGCAATTTCCGTCCAACATTGATTTCCTCTTCATGGAGTACGGAGCGAGTACAATGAACGGGTTAGATTTATCTTCCCCTTTCAGCACAAAGCGACATAAAGTCCCAATCTGTTAAATTGAGTTCTACCTAACTGCTACACTGCATCAACACAACCACTCAGAAGGCAGGTCAATATGTCAGACAATACCTATCAGCCCGCGAAAGTCTGGACGTGGGAAAAATCGAACGGGGGCGCATTCGCCAATATCAACCGCCCGGTTTCCGGAGCCACCCACGAGAAAACGCTGCCGGTTGGCAAACATCCGCTGCAGCTCTATTCGCTGGGTACGCCAAACGGGCAGAAAGTGACGATCATGCTGGAGGAGTTGCTGGCGCAGGGGGTGAAGGGCGCGGAATACGATGCCTGGATTATCCGCATTGGCGATGGCGATCAGTTTTCCAGCGGCTTTGTTGAGGTGAATCCGAACTCGAAGATACCGGCGCTACGCGATCACTCGCAAAACCCACCGGTTCGCGTATTCGAATCTGGCGCAATCCTGCTCTATCTGGCGGAAAAATATGGTTATTTCCTGCCGCAGGATTTGGCAAAACGCACCGAAACGCTGAACTGGTTGTTCTGGTTACAAGGCGCAGCGCCGTTCCTCGGCGGAGGCTTTGGCCACTTCTATAACTATGCTCCGGTAAAAATTGAGTACGCTATCAATCGCTTCACCATGGAAGCCAAGCGCTTACTCGACGTGCTGGATAAACAATTGGCGCAACATCAGTTTGTGGCCGGAGATGAATACACCATTGCCGATATGGCGGTCTGGCCATGGTTTGGCAATGTGGTTCTGGGCAACGTCTACGACGCAGCAGAGTTCCTTGACGCAGGAAGCTACGCGCACGTACAACGCTGGGCAAAAGAGATTGCAGCGCGTCCGGCGGTTAAGCGTGGTCGTATTGTAAACCGCACCAACGGACCGCTGAACGAGCAGCTTCATGAACGCCATGACGCCAGCGACTTCGATACCCATACCGAAGATAAGCGCCAGAACTAAAATAAATTGCCGGATGGCAACCGCTATCCGGCAATTTCATTCAGGATTTGTCACGCGCTGGTGACGTCGTACTCCATGCGGCGAAGTGCGTCTAACGTGGCTTTAGCTTCATCTTCATCAATGATGCTCATGGCGAACCCTACGTGCACCAGCACCCATTGCCCGACCAGCTCAGCTGTATCACCTTCACAAATCAGGGCAATATTGACATCACGTTTGATGCCGCACACTTCAACCTGCGCAAGCTGGTGAATATCTTCACCAACGGCCAGAACCTGACCAGGGACTCCAATACACATATCTGACTCCGCCCCATAGCAACCTATGGGTTATTCGACTTCAATACTTTTCACTTTCAGTGAATCGCCAGCATCAACCCGCAGACGATCGCCCTGACATTGTGGACACTGCGCATCATGCTGGGTGATTTCCACAACCTGACTGCAATCCCAGCACCATGCCTGGGCTGGCTTGTAATCAATATGCAGCTCACAACCCTGAGCCAGCGTCCCCTGACAGACGATGTCGAAACTGAAACGAACGGCGCTCTCTTCAACGCAGGAGAGCGCCCCGATTTCCAGCCAAACACCGGTTACACGTTTGACACCGTGCTGCTCTGCCTGCTGTTGAACAATCTCAACCGCGCTCTGACAAAGGGACAGCTCATGCATTTTCGCAGTTCCGACGCCCCAGCAGCAACGCGCGGCGATTAAGCTGCGGCGCATTCGGATCGCTAACCGGCAGCGATAACAGCATTCGCGCGCAATCGTCAGTCAGACGCATGCCTTCTTGCGCCGACATACTGTGCGAAAGCGGCGACATCAGTGAGCAGGAAAGGTATTGCGATACGCCCTCCAGTTCACCAACGGTAAATGTCATCTCGCCATACGGCAGACGCAGTCCGATTTTTTCGCTGACTTTACGCACCGGCCAGATCTGGTCCGGTCCGGGGAAAATCAGTGCGCTGAGCATCCAGGGCGTGATAACACACCCCGTCCACTGTCCTTCAAACAGCGTAAATTCAGAGACATATACTGGCATGTTCGGATGCAGGAAAGAGAGATCGTGCATTGAACGCCGGGCAACCTCTTCAAACGCTGCCTGAATTTGCATCTTCGGGGCCGTCTGAAAACCGACAAACTCCTCAGACATGAGCCGCCTCCCGCGGGATCGCTTCAACACCTGATTCGCGAAGCGCGGCAAGAACCTGCTCAAGCGCAGGTTCAATCATCGCTTCAACCGTTGGCGTTAGTCCGATATGCGGCTCCAGCGATTCCGGAATAACACCGACTAACGTCAGCTTTTTCGGAAACTCGCCGGTGAAACGCAGGGCCGACAATACGTCGGCCAGACCAAGCTGGTGCGGTGAGATTTTGTTGGTAAACAGCGCCGGGATCTCTTCATCCCGCAGGACCATCATCGTTCCTGGCGTGTTTTTCTTCGACACAATGGCGTCAGCAATGATCAGATGATCTCTGTTCGCCATATCACCGAGAAGCTCCATCCCAGCCGTACCACCGTCCAGAACATCAACAAAGTCTGGCAGGACGTACCGTTGTTCTAATGCCTCAACGATACGTACCCCGATGGCTTCGTCGGTCAGCAAAATATTGCCGACCCCTAAGACTAATATCCGCATTACAGAACCTTAACTGAGACCACTTCGTTCCCATCAACGTCCACCACATGCACCGCACATGACATACAAGGGTCGAAGGAGTGAATGGTACGAACCACTTCCAGCGGTTTGTTTGGATCGGCAATCGGCGTACCTACCAGCGAGCGCTCATACGGTCCCACTTCATCATTAAAGTTACGTGGGCCAGAGTTCCAGGTTGACGGTACTACCGCCTGGTAGTTGCTGATAATGCCATCTTTGATCACCATCCAGTGAGACAGCATACCGCGCGGCGCTTCGAGGAAACCGACACCTTTAAATTCACCCGTTGCCGGGATATCCGGTTTCACGAAGGTAGTGTGGTCGCCTTTGCCGATGTTCACAATCAGCGCATTGTACTGATCCTGCAGAACGTTCTGCAGTTCACAGCAGTGAACGGTACGGCCAATAATACGGCCCAACGTAGAGTGCAGCTGTGACACTTCGATAGTTTTACCGGTCAGCTTGGTGTAAATCGCGATGATTTCATTCAGCTTGGCATGGGTAGACTCGCGTTTGGCCGCCAGTTTACACAGCATGTTGGCCAACGGACCCACTTCAACCGTTTTACCGTAGAAGGTCGGTGCTTTAACCCAGGAGTACTTGCCGTCATCTGACCAACCGGTGTAATCAGGAACCGTTGTGCCTTCCCACGGAGCCTGCGGCGCTTCGTCTTTGTACCACGCGTGTTTCGCACTCTCCTGAATCCCTTTGATCAGGTACTCATCGGAGTGAGAGGTGATCGGACGATAGGTCGACAGATCTTCATTGGTGATGTAACCACCCGGGAACAGGAAGCTGCCGTTTTTACCGTCAGTCGGGAATTCCGGTGCGCTCAGATAGTTAACCGCACCTTGACCACGTTCCAGCCACTCAGGGTAGAACGCAGCAATCACCGCGGTATCAACCTTGTAAACCTGTTCAACGAAGTCGCTCAGCTTATCGATAAAGGACTTGATATACATCAGGCGCTCGAGGTTCAGCACGCCAAGGCCGTCGAGGTTAATTGGGTTAGCAACCCCGCCTACCGCCAGGTTCTGAATGTGCGGCGTTTTACCGCCCAACAGCGCCACAACACGGTTAGCATCACGCTGGCATTCCAGCGCCTGCAGGTAGTGAGCGACCGCAATCAGGTTCACTTCTGGCGGCAGCTGCATCGCCGGGTGACCCCAGCAACCGTTGGCAAAAATGCCTAACTGACCGCTGGCAACAAGGTCTTTGATCTTGTTCTGAACCTTAGTGAACTCTTCTGCGCTGTTCAGGTGCCAGGAGGACACGCCGTTCAGCATGGCAGACGCTTTCGCTGGATCTGCTTTCAGTGCAGAGGTGATATCCACCCAGTCCAGCGCAGAGAGCTGATAGAAGTGAACAATGTGGTCATGCGTGGTGTGCGCGGCCAGAATGATGTTACGGATATACTGTGCGTTCACCGGAACATCAATATTCAGCGCGCTTTCTGCTGCACGAACGGAAGAGATAGCGTGAGTGGTAGTACAAACGCCACAGATACGCTGCACAATCATCCAGGCATCGCGCGGATCGCGGTTTTTCACGATCTCTTCCATGCCGCGCCACATGGTACCGGAAGCCCATGCTTTAGATACCACGCCATTTTCGATTTCGCAGTCGATGCGTAAATGACCCTCAATACGGGTTACCGGATCAATAGTAATTCTCTGGCTCATGCTTTGCTCGCCTCATGACGATTTTGATCGTTTTGTTTTAAAGGAGGAAGTATCGGCAGTAGACGAATGAGTACGATGTATGCACAAATCTCAATAGCCACAAAACCAATAGAAATCAACAGTTCTTCCCAGGTCGGGAAGTAGTGGTAGCCACCACCAGGATTGAACGCCACCAGCGAATAGGACAGACGCCATGTCGCACAACCCAGCAATGCGCTCAGCGCAGACAGATACAGCATGCGCGAGTCGTTACGCAGCTTAGTGACGCGCAGCACCACCAGCGGGAAGACCATCAGCACGACTTCAATCCAGAACATCAGGGAGTAAAGATCGCCTGAGAACGCATAGGACAGCTTGTCGCGATAGATCAGTTCGCCAAAGCGCAGAACCACGAAAATCGCCAACAGTACGCTGATGGTATTCGTCAGCTTGATGAACAAACTTTTCTCGTCTGGACCATTACCTTTCAGCCCGGCTTGTACCAACGAGCCTTCGAAGATGACGATCGAGAAGCCCATAATAAAAGCGGTTAATACGGAGAAAAGCGGCAACATTTCATAAGCTTGCCATAGCGGATGCACCTTATAGCCCGCAGAAATCATCAATGAACCCATTGAAGACTGGTGCATAGTTGGCAGCAGTGCGCCAAGGGCAATAATAAAGAACATCACTTTATTCAAACGTTTGAGAGAGACTTTCCACCCCAGACGTTCAAACAGAGCCGGAGCAAATTCCAGCGCCATGATGCCGATATAGATGGTCATACAGACCGCCGTTTCGAACAGTACCGAGTTCACGTTGAAGTGGCCCGGAATGTAGAAATACGGCAGGTTCCAGTAACGACCGACGTCAATGGTGATCGACAGACCACCCAGCGAGTAGCCAAACAGGCTCGCCAGCAGCGCCGGACGTACCAACGGATGGTATTGTCCTCTGTTGAAAACATACACCGCCCACGCCAGAGCCCAGCCACCGCACGCGAAGCCGGTACCAATCAGCAGGTCAAACGCGATCCATACACCCCATGGGAAACCGCCGTTCAGATCGGAGACTGAGCCCAATCCGAAGACCAGACGTTTCACGATCAGGAGCATACACAGGACGATAAGCGGCCCAAAAATAATGACCGGTTTGCTGATTATTTTTCCGCCCAGCGGTTTAGGATCATGACTCATGATCGTCTCCTCCATCGTGATGGTCGTTTTTCGTGTTACGACGAACCAGCACGGTTAAGCCCGCCAGCGCAGCCAGGGGTAATATCATGCCCTTGTACAAGGAATGTTGAACATGTTCGGAACGCGCACCGGTTGAAAGATCATCCAGTTTCGGCAGATCCAAATCCTCGTAAGGAACGCCCGTCAGTACCATAACCTGTGTACCACCACCCTCTTTCTCGCCGTACAGATGGGGGTAATACTTCGGTACCGTATGCAGATAGGTATCGCCTGCTTTCACCGTCTGACGCGGATAGTGGTATTCGCTGCCAGGCTTCAGCGCGAGACGTTTTTTCGCCTCAGCCATCAGCTCTTCACGCGTACCAAAAATCACCGCACCGGCAGGGCACACTTCAACACAACCCGGTAAACCGCCTTTATCCAGACGCTCAACACCTTTCTGGTTACACAGTTCACATTTGTGAAGCGCACCAAACGGGTTGTTGTAGTCATACTTAGGCACATTGTACGGGCAGGCGACCATGCAGTAACGACAGCCCGTGCAGACATCTTTGTCATAGTGGACGATGCCAGTTTTCGGATCTTTCTTCAGCGCGGAGACCGGGCAAACGGAGACGCAGTTCGGATCGACACAGTGCATGCACTGCTTCTTAATGTATGCGTAGCCGTTTTCTTCCTGGTCTTTGTTAACGCCTGTTCCGCTACGCCACACCTGGATGATGTTATTGGTATACGGTGACAGTTTGTCGTTGTTCGACCAGGTCTGCTCGCCTTCCGGGTTACGCGCCGGGAAGTTGATATCCTGACACTTGGTGACACAGGCCTGGCAGCCTACGCACAGCGTCGAGTCATAGAGCATCCCAAGAGAACCAGGGATCGGCGGACGGTTTTCTGCAGCCGCATGGCTGATGGACGGCGCAGCGCCCAACAGCAATGCCCCGCTGGAGGCTGCTTTAATAAAGTTACGTCTGTTCACGGTTATTCTCCCCGTGAGTCAGCGTTATCTTTCTTCTGCTGACGCCCCAGTTCACGAACCGCCATCACGCTGACACCGGCAACCAGTCCTACTACGCCACCAAGCAGCCCAATCGCCCCGGCAGAAATATTGCCGCCTTCTTTCATATTGACGTCAGGTTTCTCGGAACGCGGTGTTTGGTTTTCCACATGAGCAAGCTGGTGAATACCTTTATGGAAACCGACACCTTCTTCGTTACAGCCGTAGCAAGGGTGACCGATAGCCACCGGCCACACGCCGCCAACATCGCAGAATTGCAGCGTTGAGCAGTTGCCGTAGGTTTCTGGTCCTTTACAGCCCAGATGGTAGAGGCACCATCCTTCACGGTGACCTTCATCGCCAAACTCTTTAGCAAAACGACCTGCATCGAAGTGCGGGCGACGTTCGCAGTGTTCGTGAATCAAACGACCATAGGCAAATGTCGGACGGTTTTTAGTATCCAGCTTCGGCGGCTTACCGTAAGTGATGATATGCGCGACCGTTGCAAGGAAGTTGTGCGGGTTCGGAGGACAGCCGGGGATGTTGATGATGGTTTTGCCTGGCAGAACTTCCTGCAAGCCGACGGCACCCGTTGGGTTAACGCCAGCAGCAGCAACCCCCCCCCACGCGGCACAAGAGCCGATGGCAATGATAGCGGCAGCGCCTTCTGCGGCCCGGCGGATGTGATCTACGATCGGCTCACCGGCAACCATGCAGTAAATACCATTGTCTTTCAGTGGGATAGAACCATCTACAACCAAAACATATTGCCCTTTGTACTTCTCCAGAGCGTTATGTTTATTCTCTTCGACCTGGTGGCCGAAAGCGGCAGAGAGTACCTCATGGTATTCCAGAGAGATTGTCTCCAGAACGAGGTTTTCCACTGTAGGGTGTGTCGCGCGAAGTAGCGATTCAGTACAACCCGTACACTCCTGCGCACCAATCCAGATAACCGGTGGACGCTGAGGACGAGAAACTGATTCGGCCATTTCTGCGGCGGCTTTGCTACTGAGCCCCATGGTAGCGGCCAGTGCTGCACAAAGCTTCATGAAATCACGGCGATTGATGCCGTTCGAATTGATGAGAGAGTTATCTCCAGTCATTTTATAGTTATTCCGTTGCGAAGACCTGGCTTTTATTTTGCACCTTTCGCATGTTGCATATTGCGATCGGCGCGCCATTTACCACACTTTTTATATGGTTATGTGCATTATAATACTTCGGCGGAGCAACAAAACGAAGGCGTAGGTCAATAGTGTAATTAATTAAAGCAAGATAATACCCCTTTCGGATCAAGCTTCGAGACGATAGCCAGCCATGAAAAAACGAATTGTTGTACTGGACTGGTTCTCTTTAAAGAAATCCATAATCATCTCTTTATCCAGCCCATAGCGACGCGTGAGGATCCCCGCTTCCCACGCGCTGAGCTGTCGATCGCCCGTTTTTTCAAACATTCGATGAGAAAATCCCAGCACAAAACCGCGTTTATAATCAGCACAAAAATTGGCCGCCGTGCGTGCGCTATCCGCACTTGACGCGTTTAATCCGGCCATCAAGCCTTTTCCAAAATGGTTGTCCATGCATAACCTCCAATCGCTATATAATAAATTATATAGCGATTTTTTAAGCAAAGACCAGAGGTATCACGTACTTTTTTATGCCCGCTTAAAAGGACACCCATTCATCCTTTTTAGCGGCCGCAGACGTTTTGCTGTCTGCTGAAGGGGAAGCGGTGCTGGTGGCGGCGTACTGCACATCGTTTGCTGAAAGGCGGAACTGTTGTACCGAGCGTTGCAGCTCTTCCGTTTGCCGTTCAAGCGCCACAGCTGCGGCGGAAACTTGCTCTACCAGCGCGGCGTTCTGTTGCGTTACGCTGTCCATCTGCGTGATCGCCACGCTCACCTGCGAAATGCCCTTATTCTGTTCTTCTGAGGCAGAAGCAATTTGCTTCATGATAACGGTCACTTCGGTGGCTCCGCGCAGAATCGCCTCCATGGTTAATCCCGTCTCTTTAACCAGTCGAGCGCCCTGATCGACGCGACGCGACGATTCGCCAATCAGCGTCTCAATCTCTTTCGCCGCCCCGGCGCTACGGCTGGCGAGGTTACGCACCTCACCGGCAACAACGGCAAAACCACGCCCCTGCTCACCTGCTCTGGCAGCTTCAACTGCCGCGTTCAGCGCCAGAATATTGGTCTGGAAGGCAATGCTATTAATAACCGACGTAATTTCCGCGATCTGTTTAGAGCTGGCGGCAATGCCGTCCATCGTCTCAACCACTTCTGAAACCAGGCTGCTCCCTTTACCTGCCGTCTCTGTCGCCGTATCGGCAAGCTGGCTGGCTTCACGCGCGTTTTCGGCGTTCAGTTTTACCGTTGCGGTCAGTTGCTCCATACTGGCAGCGGTCTCTTCCAGCGCCGCAGCCTGCTCCTCAGTACGCGATGAGAGATCGTTATTGCCGGTGGAAATTTCCGTAGCCCCTCGCCAGATGTTGTCACTACCTGAGCGAATTGTACTGACGGCTTCGCGCAGGCTGTCCTGCATCGCGCACAATAACGGCACCAGTTGGCCCACGCAGTTACGGCCAAAATCTTCGATTGGATGGCTGAGATCGCCCTGAGCAATCTGCTGGAACTGCTGGCGGATACGTCCCAGGGGTTTCACCATCATGGCGACGAGGTAACGGTCTGTGAAGAACAGGAGAGCAATACCGAGGATCACGGCGGTAATAATTAGCGTCCGGATGATAGACGTTTTGCCATCGACCATGACGCGCGTGGTATCAAGCCGCTCACCTGCCGTGGCGTTAAAACGTTCGGCACTGGCGCCAAATTCACGGCTCAGCGCTGGCGTAACGGTGCTGGCATGCTCCGCAAAGGCCGTAAGCGTGCCCTGCTGCGCCAGTTGCATTTGCGGAATCACCCCGTTATCCAGCAGCGCCTGCCACTTCGTCAGTACCGCCGCGGCAACGTCCGGATCCATAGGCCCCGGTGACAACGTTTTCATCTCCTGGAGTTTTTTGCTCATATTCTCCAGGGACTGCTGCGCTGGTGCAAAATCAGGCGTTCCGCCACTCATTTTGACATCCATGGCGCGACTTAAGCGCGTTACGAAGCGAAAATACTGATCGTTCCCCTGACTGAGCACCGTCATCTGATGGACAAGATGACGGTCAATATCATTGCCTTCAGATATTTTTGATAAAGAATGAAGACTGAATAAACCCACGCCCGACCAGAGCAGGCAAAAAAGTCCCAGTATTGCCAACATGACAATACGAATAGTGAAGTTTTTCAGCAAACGCATAATAATTTCCTTGCCGTTGATGAGGAATTCGCCATCAGGCGATACTTATCCTTGTTATCGGCAGGCAACAGAGAAGATATAATGCATTCTTTATTTTTTTACTTTCTTAAGTACATCCAATATTATTTACACTATATCAACATGAATGCTAATGAAATTAGCTAGCATTATTATTCAGATAATTAACCTGAGGCATTAAATAATCCCTTGTTTTCTATCGTAAATATTTGTTAAACCATGCAAGAGTACGCTCCCAGGCCAAATCAGCGGCAGCATTATCATAACGCGGTGTCGAGTCATTATGAAAACCATGATTCACGCCGGGATAGATATATGCCTCATAGACTTTCTTATTGGCTTTGAGCGCCGCTTCATAGGCAGGCCATCCCTCATTAATTCGGGTATCTAATTGCGCATAGTGCAGTAATAAAGGCGCTTTGATTTTAGGGACATCTGATGCAGGAACCTGACGCCCATAAAAAGGCACTGCGCAGGCCAGTTCAGGAAAAGCAACGGCTGCGGCGTTCGACACGCCGCCACCGTAGCAAAATCCGGTGATACCCACCTTTCCCGTCGCGCCTGAATAACGCTGCATAAATTCAATGGCGGCAAAAAAGTCATTCATCAGCTTTACGGGGTCAACCTGCTGCTGCAACTCCCGACCTTTATCATCATTGCCAGGATAGCCCCCCACTGAACTTAAGCCATCAGGCGCGAGCGCAATATAGCCCGCCTTTGCCACCCGCCGTGCCACATCCTCAATATACGGATTCAGCCCACGATTCTCATGCACCACCACTACCGCCGGAACTTTCCCCGTCGCTTTCGCAGGTTTGACCAGATACCCACGCACATCACCATGCCCTTCAGGTGAAGGGTAAGTCATGTATTCCGCCAGGATATCAGGATCGGTGAACTCCACCTGCGTTGCGAGGGCATAATTGGGTTTCAATACATTGAATAAAGCCAGCGCCGTCATACCACCGACTGCATATTTCGCAGCAAGATTGAGAAACTCGCGTTTCGTTATTTTGCCATGAGCGTAATAGTCATAGTAGTCGAGCAATTCTTGCGGAAAGTCTTTGGCAGTTAGACGCGGCATGGCAGCACTCCAGATCGATGTTTTTTTAAGCAAAGCACAGTGGTCTGTTTTTGCCCAGTTTTTCATTCCAGTGTGACCTGGTGAACGGGATATTCATCATGAACCCGCTAGAATAGAAACGTTGTTTCGAAATTCACCTGCACTAAGGAGATCTCATGGACTGGTTTGCCAATCCTGAACGTTACGAGCAGATGCTCTATCGCTACTGCGGGCGCAGCGGTTTACGTTTACCCGCACTATCGCTGGGTTTGTGGCACAGTTTTGGGCACGTTCAGGCGCTGGATTCACAGCGCGCTCTGCTGCGTAAAGCATTTGATTTAGGCATCACGCATTTTGATTTAGCCAATAACTACGGGCCGCCTCCGGGCAGCGCAGAAGAGAATTTTGGCCGATTACTGCGCGAGGATTTTGCACACTATCGTGATGAACTGATCATCTCCACCAAGGCAGGCTATGACATGTGGCCAGGGCCATACGGTTCTGGCGGTTCGCGCAAATACCTGCTCGCCAGCCTCGACCAGAGCCTGAAACGCATGGGCCTCGACTATGTCGATATCTTCTACTCGCACCGCGTTGACGAAAATACGCCAATGGAAGAGACCGCCTCAGCGCTGGCCCATGCGGTGCAAAGCGGTAAAGCGCTGTATGTCGGCATCTCATCCTATTCCCCGGAGCGTACGCAGAAAATGGCCGAGCTGATGCGGGAATGGAAAATTCCGCTGCTGATCCACCAGCCTTCTTACAACCTGCTTAACCGTTGGGTAGACAGCAGCGGTCTGCTGGATACGCTGGAATCCAACGGCATGGGCTGCATCGCATTTACGCCGCTGGCCCAGGGGCTGCTGACGGGGAAATACCTCAACGGCATTCCGGAAGGTTCACGCATGCAGCGTGAAGGGAAAAAAGTTCGTGGGCTGACGGAAAATATGCTGACGGAAGAAAACCTTAACAGCCTGCGTTTGCTCAATGAGATGGCGCAACAGCGCGGACAGTCGATGGCGCAAATGGCCTTAAGCTGGCTGCTGAAAGACAACCGGGTGACGTCGGTATTAATTGGCGCCAGCCGACCGGAGCAACTGGAGGAGAACGTTCAGGCGTTGTCTAACCTGACGTTCAGCGCCGAAGAACTGGCGCAGATCGATAAACATGTCGCGGATGGTAAGCTGAACCTGTGGCAGGCCTCATCTGACAAATAGCCGTTTGTAACTCTGTGCCGGGAAGCGGCGTTAGCCTCCCCGGCACGTAACAGGGCCAGCCAATCCCTTCACACCTCTTCCGCTTTGATCTCTGGACGTTGAAATTCCGGCCACACCAGCGCGACAAGCGCAGGATAAGCCTCCAGACTGAACTCCCTGAAGCACTGGCGTAAGTTAAGCACATCCAGATCGGCATGCGGGACTTTCTCACCGCTCAGACAGCGCTTTTTTATATTGTCGTAATATTTATACACCGCAGAGTTGAGATCGCTACAACGCCGCTGTGCATCAAATAGCCCTGGCGTCTCATTTAGCTCCACCATTGTCATCCGCTTGATCGTTGAGTGGATAAAATCGATATATTCGTGATTAACGCGCCAATACCATACTGGGGTAATCGAATTCATCAGTACCGAAAAATGATCTTCCCCCTCTTCTTTACTCAGCATTTCCGGCTGGTTTTCAGAGTGCCCATTTTCTGCATATCGGTTTTTATTTGCACTGCGCATCAACAAAAGTACCCCGCAGGTAAGCAATAGCAGGGTAATAACAGAATAAAATATACTGTTCATATACTGGCTCCATTTTTTTTGATTTTAAAATTACGCCATGCTATTGTCAACGCAGCCTGGTTTATTTAGAACAACATATCATTGGCATCAAAGGATATTTCAACATGCTTCCCGAGCATCTTGTTCCCTCGCGTTTTCACTTATCCAGCTCATCTACTAATACCAGTTCCACAGATAATAGTGAAAATTTGACTCAGGGAAAGAGAACATTAAGCGATTACGAACCCGATATTTTGATTAGCTCTACCGCTAACGGCCAGGCGCGCAATATGTTATTTGAAGAGTGCGATCGCCATTTAAAAGAGCGCCTGTTTCGTGCCGCAAAAATTGAGTCCTTCACTCGCCTGCTCAATTCACTACAAGCGGAAGGCGACATTAACGCTCAAGAATTAAGTAAAATTTTATCGACAAAAACAGCCAGCGTAAATGAACAGGGCAATAAAATTTGGCTTAATTTAATTACGCGTGAGACCAGCGATCCTATTTTTTATTCTCTGGAAGAGAAATAAAATGAAAGATGTTGAGGATAATAATGTTTATTTGGCTTTAGATGACCATAAAAGCGATGAGTTTGTCTTAAAGCAAAATTTGGCCGTATTGATTGCCAATAAAAATGCGACGTTGGAAAGCGTTGCCCAGGAGATGGTCTCTATTCCCGCCGCGCTGGTGCGGATGAAATGGCAAAATCGTCGCGAAATTTATGCGCTGCAGGCTAAAGAAGAGATCTATGGCGCCGCGATTGAAGCCATTATGGAGCAGCTACCAGAACTACGGGACAAAATCATGGCCCGGCTGGAGAGCACATACCAGCATATACTCAAGCGAGAAACAGCCACCTTATGCCTGACGCGTAAACTGTCTGAAGGGAACTACGAACCTACCAGGATAACGGCAGTCGCACTGGATGAGGACAGATAAGGGCGTGTGGGGAGAGCTGAATCAGGAGAGGAAGGCCGGGTAAGGCAACAACCATTACCCGGCAATCAGGATTACTTCGCTTTCACGGTCTCTTCACCGACCAGACCAATCTTCAGGAAACCCGCCTGATGCAGCGTATCCATAACTTTCATCATGGTTTCATAATCGACGGTTTTATCCGCACGGAAGAAAATCGTGGTGTCTTTCTTCCCATCGGTCAGCGTATTTAATTCGCTAATCATGGTGTCATCCGTCACCTGATTGTTGCCAATAAACATACTCTTATCGGCTTTAACAGACAGGTAAACCGGTTTTTCCGGACGCGGCTGCGGCGTGCTGGTGGAAGCCGGGAGATTCACCTTCACATCCACCGTTGCCAACGGTGCGGCCACCATAAAGATGATCAATAAAACCAACATAACATCGATAAACGGCGTCACGTTGATTTCATGCATTTCACCGTTATCGTCCAGGTTTTCATTAAAGCTCATTGCCATGGAACATTATCCTACACGTAATTTCTGCGCAGCACGTACCGGATGGGCAGAAGCGCTAGCGTTCAGGTCCAGATCGCGACTTTGCAGCAACAGTACCTGTGCCGCGACATCGCCCAGCATCGCTTTATAGCTGCCAATCTGACGTGCGAAAATGTTGTAGATAACGACCGCAGGAATTGCCGCGACCAGACCGATCGCCGTCGCTAACAGTGCTTCTGCGATACCCGGCGCAACAACGGCCAGGTTGGTCGTTTGGGTTTGTGCAATCCCGATGAAGCTATTCATGATGCCCCATACGGTACCGAACAGACCCACAAATGGAGAGATAGCCCCGATGGTGGCCAGGTAGCCGTTACCACGTCCCATATGACGACCTATCGCCGCCACACGACGCTCCAGACGGAAGCCGGTACGCTCTTTAATACCTTCGTTGTCGTCGCTGCCTTCTGACAATTCCAGTTCGTTCTGCGCTTCGTAAATCAACTGTGCGCCCAGGCTTTTGCCATCGAATCCTGCAGCAATCTCATTTGCCTGGTCTAAAGAGCGGGCGTCCGCCAGCAGTTGCTGTTCACGCTTAAGGCGGCGTTTCTGAGTAAAGAACTCAAGGCTCTTACTAAAGAAGATAGCCCAGGTGACCACTGATGCCAAAATCAGCCCAATCATCACGCACTTAACCACGATATCGGCGTGCTGATACATACCCCAGACGGAAAGATCCGTCTGCATCAAATTATTACCCACTCTGTATCTCCAGGACGCAAATCACAAAATCTGAGCGTAATGATATCAAAACGACGTCGAATTGATAGTCGTTCTCATTACTATTTACATATTGCCGCACCTTTGGTTTCTTTTCCTTGCGCTTACGCAGTAAAAAAGTCACCAGAAGCATTTTGAGATTATTTTCTACTGTATGACCGTTCTGCAGGATGCGTCATCTTTGATTCATGGTAGTTTAGACATCCAGACGTATAAAAACAGGTAAGACGACATGGCAGATAAGCAACTTGAAACCAAACTCGTTCACGCAGGACGCAGTAAAAAGTACACGCTGGGCGCGGTAAATAGCGTGATCCAGCGCGCTTCTTCGCTAGTGTTTGACACCGTAGAGGCCAAAAAGCAGGCTACGCACAACCGTGCTAACGGTGCGCTTTTCTATGGACGTCGCGGAACCTTGACGCATTTTTCCCTGCAGGAGGCAATGTGTGAACTGGAAGGCGGCGCGGGTTGCGCGTTGTTCCCCTGCGGCGCGGCGGCCGTTGCCAACACCATCCTCGCCTTTGTGGAACAAGGGGATCATGTGCTGATGACCAACACCGCCTATGAACCCAGCCAGGATTTCTGCACCAAAATTCTCGGCAAACTCGGCGTATCCACCGGATGGTTCGATCCGCTGGTTGGTGCCGATATTGTGAAGCACATACAGCCGAACACTAAAGTCGTATTTCTGGAATCTCCCGGCTCTGTCACCATGGAAGTACATGATGTTCCTGCTATTGTTGCCGCCGTCAGAAGCGTCGCGCCGGATGCGATCATCATAATTGATAACACCTGGGCTGCCGGGGTGCTGTTCAAAGCACTGGATTTTGGCATCGACATTTCTATTCAGGCTGGTACCAAATATCTGATTGGCCATTCCGACGCCATGGTCGGCACTGCGGTAGCTAATGCCCGTTGCTGGGATCAACTGCGCGAAAATGCCTATCTGATGGGGCAAATGCTGGACGCCGATACCGCCTATATGACCAGCCGCGGACTGCGTACGCTAAGCGTTCGCCTGCGCCAACATCATGAAAGCAGCTTAAAGGTCGCCGAGTGGCTGGCCAGCCATCCGCAGGTCGCCCGCGTGAACCACCCCGCGCTGCCCGGCAGTAAAGGCCACGAATTCTGGAAGCGTGATTTCACCGGCAGCAGCGGTCTGTTCTCATTTGTATTGAATAAGAAACTAAATCATGAAGAGCTGGCCGCGTATCTGGACCACTTCAGTCTGTTCAGCATGGCCTACTCCTGGGGCGGATTTGAGTCGCTGATTCTCGCTAATCAACCGGAACACATTGCGGCAATCCGTCCGCAAGGCGAGGTGGACTTCAGTGGAACGCTCATCCGTTTGCATATCGGTTTAGAGAATGTTGACGATCTGATTGCCGATTTGGCCGCAGGATTTGCCCGAATCGAGTAAAATTGCCATAGATGGACATATATGCAGACACTTCTGGTGGAAAAGTCTGCAATTGTTGCGTCCGGGATCAAGGCATCCCGGACAATTCAGGAGTACAATCCACACATAAACGCTGTTCCACAGGAAAGTCCATGGTAGTCATTCAAGATATTGTCTCCGCGCTTTGGCAACACGATTTTGCCGCGTTGGCGGATCCGCACGTTGTGAGCGTGGTGTACTTCGTAATGTTCGCCACACTGTTTTTAGAAAATGGCCTGCTGCCTGCCTCCTTTTTACCCGGAGACAGCCTGTTATTGCTGGCAGGGGCGCTGATCGCTCAGGACGTGATGAGTTTTATACCTACCATAGCTATTCTGACTGCCGCAGCCAGTCTGGGCTGCTGGCTGAGCTACATTCAGGGACGCTGGCTGGGCAACACACGGACGGTAAAAGGCTGGCTGGCGCAATTACCTGATAAATATCATCAGCGCGCTACCTGCATGTTTGACCAACACGGGCTGATGGCACTGCTGGCTGGGCGTTTCCTGGCATTCGTTCGTACCTTGCTGCCAACAATGGCGGGAATTTCGGGCCTGCCAAACCGTCGGTTCCAGTTTTTTAACTGGCTGAGCGGTCTGCTGTGGGTCACCGTCGTCACCGGCTTTGGCTATGCGCTGAGCATGATCCCGTTCGTCAAACGCCATGAAGACCAGGTGATGACCTTTTTAATGATCCTGCCGATTGCCCTGTTAACCGCGGGTCTGTTGGGAACCCTGTTTGTCGTGATTAAAAAAAAATACTGTAGCGCCTGAGTATTAACCGTAGGCCGGGGTTCCCCCGGCATTTTCGCCTGATGACGTTTCGCTTATCAGGCCAGCGCTGAGCAAGTTTAACTCCCCTGCATCATTCGAATTCTGGCTGCATCCTCCCCCGGTGTTACGCCAAAGAAACGTTTGAATTCCCGACTGAATTGCGATGCGCTCTCATAGCCGACGCGCATGGCAGCCGCACTGGCCTTCATCCCGTCGTGGATCATCATCATCCGTGCTTTATGCAGACGATAACTCTTCAGGTATTGCAGCGGCGACGTGCTGGTCACCGCTTTAAAATTATGATGAAACGCCGACACGCTCATGTTCGCTTCTGCCGCCAGTTGTTCGACATTGAGATTTTCGGTGTATTTGGTTTCAATGCGCTTCAGCACCCGGCTTATCAAACTGAAATGCGTCTGGCGGCTAACCAGCGCCAGTAATGCGCCGCCGCGCGGCCCGGTCAACACATGGTAGAGGATCTCGCGAATAATCTGTTTCCCCAGAATACGCGCATCCAGCGGTCGCTCCATCACATCCAGCAGGCGCTCAGCGGCGCACAGTATTTCGTCAGAAAGCGTCGCGGAGTTGATCCCGCTGGCCGCCATGGCGGGCTGGAACAGCTCATCTTCCCCAATGTCCATCAACAGCTCCTGCAATTGCAGAATATCGACATTCAGGTAGATACCGGCCAGGGGAACCTCCGGCGTTGCATACGTTTCACATTCAAAGGGTAACGGTACGGTTAGCAACAGGTATTCGTTGGCGTCATAACGAAATACACGTTCATTGATATAACCAATTTTATGTCCCGAAAAGAGAAATATGATTCCTGGCTGATACATTACCGGTGTACGCGCTGCCGGCTCAGTGCCGTGCAGCAGGCGGACATCTGGCAGCAGTTCGCTGAGTTTATTTTCATTGTTTTTCAGCTGCTTAATTTTATCTGTCAGCAGAAGGCAGATCTCATCACGGTTCATAGAGCACCATTTCATCATCGGTTTGCAACCCTGACATAATGCGCAGATTTATCCGTTTTCTCCAGCAGTCTGTAGAAATGGGCAAGACATCGGCAGAAATGAGCATTGAGAGCAGCGCGGCTGACGACCACAATGTTCATCATCCGGCAGACACTCTCCTGCCCTCTTTTTTACCCACATAAGGGAACGAGCAATGAACAACTTTAATCTCCATACCCCAACCCGCATTCTGTTTGGTAAAGATGCGATTGCTGAGCTGCGCGATCAAATCCCTCAGGATGCTCGCGTATTGGTTACCTATGGCGGCGGTAGCGTGAAAAAAACCGGTGTCCTGGCACAGGTTCAGGATGCGCTGAAAGGCCTGGATGTGCTGGAGTTTGGCGGTATTGAGCCGAACCCGTCTTATGAAACGCTGATGAACGCGGTAAAAATCGTGCGTGATGAGAAAGTGACGTTCCTGCTGGCGGTAGGCGGCGGTTCGGTGCTGGATGGCACCAAATTCATCGCGGCTGCGGCACAATACGCTGACGGCATCGATCCATGGCGCATTCTGGAAACCCACGGCAACGACGTAACAAGCGCTATCCCGATGGGCTCCGTATTAACCCTGCCAGCAACCGGCTCTGAATCTAACTCCGGCGCGGTCATTTCGCGTAAAACCACCGGCGATAAGCTGGCCTTTATGACCCCATTTGTGCAGCCGGTATTCGCCGTGCTGGATCCGGTTTACACCTATACCCTGCCGCCGCGTCAGGTTGCGAACGGCGTCGTAGATGCCTTCGTACATACCGTTGAGCAGTATGTGACTTATCCGGTAGACGGGAAAATTCAGGATCGCTTTGCTGAAGGTATTCTGCTTACGCTGGTAGAAGAAGGCCCGAAAGCATTGCAGGAGCCGGAAAATTACAACGTGCGTGCGAACGTTATGTGGGCGGCAACCTAGGCGCTGAACGGTCTGATTGGCGCAGGCGTACCACAAGACTGGGCAACGCATATGCTGGGCCACGAACTGACCGCAATGCACGGTCTGGATCATGCTCAAACATTGGCGATCGTTCTGCCAGCGCTGTGGAATGAAAAACGCGATACCAAACGTGCCAAACTGCTGCAATACGCAGAGCGTATCTGGAATATCACTGAAGGTTCCGATGACCAACGCATCGACGCCGCTATTGCCGCAACCCGCGCTTTCTTCGAACAAATGGGCGTACCGACTCGTCTGTCTGACTACGGCCTGGACGGTAGCTCCATCCCAGCGCTACTGGAAAAACTGCAAGCGCACGGCGGTACAAAACTGGGCGAACATCAGGACATTACGCTCGAGGTCAGCCGTCGGATTTACGAAGCTGCCCGCTAAGGTTTTTTCACCTCCGCCTTTCATTTTTGGGTATTTATATTCTAAATATTTCGAGTTGCATAAAGGCGGCAAAGGAGAGAATCCCCAGGAGCTTACATAAGTCAGTGACTGGGGGTGAAACGACAAACCTGCCGGGAGCAGATTTGAACGCTGCTTGCAGCGGACCTGAAAGGGCGAGGCTCATGGATGGGCCGCGTAATAAAGCCAACGCATATGCAGCTTGAAGTATGACGAGGATAGGCCAGACTTAAGTCACACCTAACTTACCGGGGCTTGCCTCGGTAAACTCAATTCAGGGGAGGAATTATGACCGGTCCAACCATTATTAAACTACAGGATGGTAACGTCATGCCGCAGCTGGGCCTGGGGGTCTGGAAGGCAAGTAACGAAGAGGTCATCACCGCCATTCATAAAGCGCTGGAAGTGGGGTATCGCTCAATTGATACCGCTGCAGCGTACAAAAACGAAGAAGGTGTCGGCAAAGCAATACGCGATGCGGGCGTACCGCGGGAAGAGTTATTCATCACCACCAAGCTGTGGAATGATGACCAGAAACGCCCTCGGGAAGCCTTGCTCGAAAGCATGGAGAAACTCCAGCTCGATTACCTCGATCTTTATCTGATGCACTGGCCAGTGCCGGCGATCGACCACTACGTTGAAGCGTGGGAAAGCATGATCGATCTGCAAAAAGAAGGGCTGATTAAGAGCATCGGCGTGTGTAACTTTCAGATCAATCATCTCCAGCGACTGATGGATGAAACCGGCGTACCACCGGTGATTAACCAGATAGAACTTCATCCGCTTATGCAACAGCGCCAACTGCACGCCTGGAACGCAACGCATAAAATCCAGACCGAATCCTGGAGCCCGCTGGCGCAGGGCGGCAAAGACGTCTTTGATCAAAAGATCATCCGCGATCTCGCAGAGAAATATGGCAAATCACCGGCGCAGATTGTCATCCGCTGGCATCTGGATAGCGGCCTGGTGGTTATTCCGAAATCAGTCACCCCTGCGCGTATCGCAGAAAACTTTAACGTCTGGGACTTCCGCCTGGATAAAGATGAATTAGGCGAAATCGCAAAGCTCGATCAGGGCAAACGTCTGGGACCAGACCCGGACCAGTTCGGCGGTTAACCCCTTCTCTCCTGCCCGACCTCTCGTCGGGCCTTTACTGATTTGAATTTCGACGTAGACCACGTGCACAGCTAATTGAGTCCCATGCGCTCTGCCCCACTGGAAGCCGATTGAATCGCAGCAGAACCAATTTTTCGAGCAGTATGAAGGATATCTGTCGTCACACGATCATGAACGGGCAGATGATGCAAAACTGGCCGCATTAGCGGCCAGAATTCGTGAGGCATAAATACTGAGCACTTCTGCCAGATGGCACCTTATCCGGCCGACGGTCTTTCAGGCCCGGTAAACATTTCACTCCCGGGCAAGACAGATTAGCGCCCTGCTACTTTCCCACGTTTTTTGTTCGCGGCAGGCGTCTGGCGCTGATGCGCCACAGGCGTGTGCTTGGTCAACGCCGGACGGGTATGACGGTTCTGGCGACGCGCTTCGCGCATCTCTTCCAGCGTAGGCGCCGGAACCAGACATTCGCGACGACCACCGATCAGATGCTTTTTACCCATATCTTCCAGCGCCTGGCGGATTAACGGCCAGTTGGCTGGATCATGGTAACGCAGCAGCGCTTTATGCAGACGACGCTGTTTATCACCTTTCGGCACCACCACGTCTTCACTCTTGTAACCAATTTTACCCAGCGGGTTTTTCCCGGTGTAATACATGGTTGTGGAGTTCGCCAATGGTGATGGATAGAAGTTCTGCACCTGATCCAGACGGAAACGACGTTGCTTCAGCCACAGCGCCAGATTCACCATATCCTCGTCACGCGTCCCAGGATGCGCAGAAATAAAGTATGGGATCAGGTACTGCTCTTTACCGGCCTGTTTAGAGTAGGTGTCGAACAATTCCTTAAAGCGATCGTAGCTGCCCATCCCCGGCTTCATCATCTTCGACAGCGGGCCTTCTTCAGTATGCTCTGGCGCAATCTTCAGATAGCCGCCCACGTGGTGGGTAGCCAGCTCTTTGATATAGCGCGGATCTTCAACCGCGATGTCATAGCGCACACCTGAAGCGATAAGGATCTTTTTAATGCCTTTCAAATCACGCGCACGGCGATAGAGGTTAATCGTCGGCTCGTGGTTAGTATCCATATGCGGACAAATATCCGGGTAGACGCATGACAAACGACGGCAGGTTTGCTCCGCACGCGGTGACTTACAGCGCAGCATATACATGTTCGCCGTTGGGCCGCCGAGATCGGAAATCACGCCGGTAAAGCCCGGAACGGTGTCGCGAATAGCTTCGATTTCATTGATGATCGAGTCTTCAGAGCGGCTCTGGATGATGCGGCCTTCGTGCTCGGTGATCGAACAGAACGAGCAGCCGCCAAAACAGCCACGCATAATGTTGATCGAGAAACGGATCATCTCGTAGGCCGGAATGCGGCTGTCGCCATACGCCGGATGCGGCACGCGCTTGTACGGCAGCGCAAAGACGCTGTCCATTTCTTCGGTAGAGAGCGGAATGGCTGGCGGGTTGATCCAGATGTAGCGATCGCCATGCTTTTGCATCAGCGCGCGCGCACAGCCTGGGTTGGTTTCGTGGTGCAGGATGCGCGACGCATGTGCATACAGCACTTTATCGCCCTTCACTTTTTCGAAGGACGGCAGCAGCACGTAGGTTTTTTCCCACGGTTTCGGGCGCGGCGGCTGTACGGTTACCGCTTTCGCTTCCTGCTTTTTCGGTGCGACAGGTTTGTTGTCGGCACACGGCAAATCCTCGCCGTACGGATGCGGGATCGGGTCAATTTTGCCCGGCGTGTCGAGACGCGTGGAATCCACCCCACTCCAGCCCGGCAGCGCTTCTTTAACCATAATCGCGGTGTTACGCACGTCGCGGATCTGATCGATAGTTTCCCCCATCGCCAGACGATGCGCCACTTCCACCAGCGGACGTTCGCCGTTACCGAACATCAGCATGTCAGCTTTTGAATCCACCAGCACGGAGCGACGAACGGTATCAGACCAGTAGTCGTAGTGCGCGGTACGGCGCAGGCTGGCCTCAATACCGCCGAGAATAACCGGCACATCTTTCCATGCTTCCTTACAGCGCTGGGTATAGACCAGTGTCGCGCGGTCCGGGCGTTTGCCCGCCACGTTGTCTGGCGTATAAGCATCGTCATGGCGCAGTCGGCGATCGGCGGTATAACGGTTGATCATCGAATCCATGTTGCCCGCGGTAACACCAAAGAACAGGTTCGGTTTACCCAAACGCATAAAATCGTCTTTGTTGTTCCACTCCGGCTGGGCGATAATCCCAACACGAAAGCCCTGCGCTTCCAGCATACGGCCGCAAATTGCCATGCCAAAGCTGGGATGATCGACGTATGCATCGCCGGTAACCAGAATGATGTCGCAGCTATCCCAGCCAAGTTGGTCCATTTCGTCGCGTGACATCGGCAAAAATGGTGCCGGGCCAAAACAGGCAGCCCAGTACTGCGGCCAGGAGAAAAGGTCTCTGTCCGGCTGGATCAGGGATATTGCGCTCATAGTGCTTCCAAAAATGGTAAAAAAATAATCAAAGGCCGGGGATTATACGCTGTATGTCGGCAAGAAATGAAGTGGAGTCTGAGTCAGACAAGTAGAAAGTGATTTAAATTGTTAAATGTTACGACGCCCATTTTTATCATTCATAATTAACACCATGCCGGCCAGCTGAGATAACTCTTTTTCGGCGGGGGATTTTTCATTGCGACTCAACGATTCACTGCATATTTCCCAGTTACGGGTAGTTGTTCACCTATGCGGATTTCTGGTTCTTCTCTACAGCTTCTCCATGCTGCCGCCGATGACCATTGCTCTGTTAAATAAAGAGCGGAGCTTTTTCGCCTTTTTCAGCACATTTATGACGTTCTTTACCCTCGGCGGTGGAGCGTGGCTGGCAACCAAACATGCAGGAATTCAACTACGAACCCGGGATGGCTTCGTCATTATCGTCCTGTTCTGGCTGCTGTTTTCGTTTATCAGCGCCATGCCGATGTGGATGGACGATGGCTTAAATCTCTCCTTTGCCGATGCCCTGTTCGAAGGGGTTTCCGGGATAACCACCACTGGCGCTACGGTAATTGACGACGTCAGCGCCTTGCCGAAATCGTATCTGTACTATCGGGCTCAGCTCAATTTTATTGGCGGCCTGGGGGTTATTGTCCTTGCCGTGGCGGTATTACCCCTGCTGGGTATTGGTGGTATGAAGCTGTATCAGTCTGAAATGCCAGGTCCCTTTAAAGAAGAACGCCTCACGCCAAGGCTTGCTGATACCGCACGTACGCTGTGGCTGACCTACGTCATTCTCGGCCTTATTTGTACCCTGGCCTACTGGGTTGCCGGGATGTCGTTTTTCGATGCCTTATGCCACGGGCTGTCGACGGTCTCTCTCGGCGGATTTTCCACCCGTAGTGAGAGCATCGGGTTTTATAACAGCCACGCTATTGAGTTAGTCGCCGGACTGTTTTCACTGCTGTCTGCGTTTAACTTCACCCTCTGGTACGTAGCTATTGTGAAACGTACCTTTAAGCCCTTTCGTCGTAATGCCGAGCTGCGTTTCTTTCTGCTTATTGCGCTGGTTGTCACCCTGATCGCCACCTGGCAGGTCTGGCGGGCGGGTATGTACGGGATAACGGACAGCCTGGTGCATGCCTTTTTTCTGGCCAGTTCGATGCTGACAGATAATGGCCTGTCGACGGCGGATTATGCGCAGTGGCCTTCGCACACGATATTCATGCTGCTCAGCGCCAGTTTCTTCGGCGGTTGTATCGGCTCGACCTGCGGGGGGATTAAGGTGCTGCGTTTTTTGATTATGTTCAAGCAATGCCGTCAGGAGTTACACCAGCTCGCGCATCCTCGCGCCCTGCTGAATATCAAAGTGGGCAATAACGTGGTAAGTGACCGAGTAGTGCGTTCGGTATGGAGCTTTTTCTTTCTCTACGTTTTATTTACCAGCTTTTTTATCTGGGCGCTCAATCTGATGGGCTACGATCTCTTCTCCTCTTTCGCCACCGTTGCCGCCTGCATCAATAACATGGGGCTGGGATTTGGCATCACCGCAACGACGTTTGGCACCTTAAACGAGGAGGCAAAACTTCTGATGTGCGCGGCCATGATCATGGGGCGTCTGGAGATTTACCCCATTCTGATCCTGTTCTCGCGCATGTTCTGGCGGGCGTAACGGAAACTCCGGCGCATTACGGCGCCGGGTTCACCAACATCTGTCCGATCGAGCCACGATCCGCCATTTCCAGCGTCTGACTGTTAAAGTAGAACGGGAAATGAGCCCAGGAAGGTTGTCCGTAGTAGACCAGTAATTCAACCTGGCCGTCGACCCAGACGGTATCTTTCCAGCCCCGGTCTTCCGGGAACGGCATTGCGCCATTCACATTACGGATCAGGAACGAGACGCCTTCGATATGGAAAGACTGAGGCATATCCGCTCGTACCGTCCAGCGCTCCCAGGAGCCCTGCTGAGCGGTAATATCCATGCGGTTGACGTCCCACAGCTGACCGTTGATGCCGGGATCGTCATCCAGACTGATATCACGGCTGCGAATCGGTGAACCACTGAGGATTTCGGTTGGCAGCAGGCGCATTGGCAGACTGTCGGTCACCAGCGGCAGGAGACCGGTCGGGCGCAGCGTCAATACCAGCGTGGAGATGAGAATACTGGAAGGCTCAAAGAATCCGCGGATCCTGTCGACAATGCTGGCCGCCTCACCACAGGTGATAGAGACCTCATTTCCGTTAGTCATATCCACCAGGATCTCACGGCGCTCGCCAGGCGCCAGCGAGAGCTGCTTCACCGAAACGGGCGCAGGTAAAAAGCCCTGATCGCTGGAAATCACATGCAGCGCGCGGCCATCGCTCATTTGCAACTGGTAACGACGCGAGTTTGAAGCGTTCAGCAAACGCAAACGCACCCAGCCGCGAGAGACTTCGACATACGGGCTTTGCGCCCCGTTGACCAGCAGCGTATCACCGACAAAACCACCGCTGCCGGGTTCGCTGTACTCCGGCGTACCAAAGTTGTCCAGACGCTTGTCCTGGATAATGATCGGAAAATCATCCACGCCGTAGTGGTTGGGAATAGACAGTGATTTACTCACTTCATCTTCAATCAGCCACATCCCGGCAAGACCGTTATAAACCTGCTGGGCAGTACGATTTGGCGTATTGGCGTGATACCACAGCGTAGCGGCATTCTGACGAATCGGCAGCACTGGTGCCCAGTCTGCATTAGGGGACATCATGCGCGCCGGGCCGCCCATCAGCGGGCCTGGCACCTGTAATCCAGCGACAGTCATCGAGACATTTTCAGTCAGACGGTTGCTGTAGATAAGCTTGACGTCATCCCCTTTCCAGACGCGGATCGTCGGTCCCAGGTAGCGACCGTTAATCCCCCAGACAGGTGCGCGCGTGCCTTGCGTGAAGGACCAGTGGGCGCGTTGCAGCGTCATAAATAACGGCTGCCCCCGACGGGACTCCAGCAGCGGAGGTACGGGTAACGGTTGTTGCTGACCGGCAGCATTAGCCTTCAGCGGAACAGCACCTGCACACAGTGCGATCCCCGATGCCTGAATGAACTGACGCCGACTGAATGACATATAAACTCCATGAAAAACTGGCGATTAACACGCAGGAAATCTTTTCCTGTAACAAACCCGAATTGCGCGGATTAAACCTTACCGGCGGCTTCCCGCTCAGCAACTTCTTTATCGAGTTCTGCGATTTTTTGTTCCATCAGCGTGCGGCAATGTGCTGCCAGTTCACGAACCTGATCTTTGCCAAAGTGGCTAATATCCACCGGCGGCAACATCTCGACAATCGCCAGACCATTATTGAGTCGGTTGAGTTTTATCTTGTTCGAGGTGGTTGAAACGCACACCGGAATAACCGGGACACCCGCCGCAATCGCCGCATGAAACGCGCCGGTTTTAAATGGCAGCAGACCGCGACCACGGCTACGCGTTCCTTCCGGGAACATCCAGATAGAAATACGACGTTTTTTGAAATGATTCACCACCGCCGCAATGGTGCTGTGCGCTTTGGTACGGTTGTTTCTGTCAATCAGCAGGTTGCCGGTTAACCAGTACAGCAGCCCGAAGAATGGGATCCACAACAGGCTTTTTTTACCTACCGTCACCGTCGGCGGCTGAACAATATTCGCAGCGGTAACCATGTCATAGTTGTTCTGATGATTACAAATATAGATAGCATTACCATAGTTCTGCGCGTCTGCCGGCATGCGGCACTCAACCTTCAGGCCATAAAGGGGAGCCAGGCGGCCAAACATATGACCGAACGTTGCGACGTGTTTTGGATTTCGTGGGCTGAACAAACAGTATATGCAACCGAAAATACAGACCAGAACGCAGTAAATAACAGTAATGATTAAACGAAAAATATATAGCATAACAACCTCTGAGGCCTAAGAGCCTGGCATTTTACGTCACCTGATTCATCACGCAGTATCAGGTTAGGGCTTTGTTAAGGGCGGCTCTCTGGAAAAGCGTATTGTTAATCGCAACGCACGAATAAACAACGGTTTCACGGGAATTTTTAACGTTGGCTCTCCCCGGGCTAAAACAGGGAGAGCCGGACGGTAGCGTTATTCTTCGCTGTCGCCGTGACTGGCGCGTCGAGGCGAGTCAATGTCAATGCGATCGATACGCTGCAGACCACGCATTAGCGTACCGCGACGGCCACGCTCGCCGGTCACTTTCTGCAACTCTTCAGGACGCAGTTTAATTTTGCGCTTACCAACGTGGATAGTCAGCGTGCTTTGTGGCGGCAGCACGTAGAGCTGCGCCAGGCCATCTTCACCTTTCGCCGCTTCCGCTGAAGGGATATTGATAATCTTGTTCCCTTTGCCTTTTGACAATTGCGGCAAATCGCTTACCGGGAACATCAACATGCGACCGGCCTGGGTGATTGCCAGCAGCATATCGGTTTCATCTTCAATCACAACCGGCGGCATAACGCGCGCATTTTCTGGCAGCGTAATCAATGCCTTACCCGCACGATTACGAGCTACCAGGTCGTTAAAGGTGCAGACAAAACCGTAACCCGCATCGGATGCCATCAGCAGTTTCTGATCGTCGCCTTCCATCAGCATGTGCTCAACCGTCGCGCCCGGCGGCAGCGTGAGCTTCCCGGTCAGCGGTTCACCCTGTCCACGCGCCGACGGCAGCGTAATCGGGTCGATGGCGTAACTGCGTCCGGTCGAGTCCACGAACACCACTGGCTGGTTGCTCTTACCCTTCACCGCAGACTTAAAGCTGTCGCCCGCTTTATAGCTTAATCCCGGCGCATCAATGTCGTGGCCTTTCGCGCTACGCACCCAACCACTCTGGGACAGCACAATGGTCACTGGCTCTGACGGCAGCATGTCGTGCTCGCTCATCGCCTTCGCTTCTTCACGTTCCTGCAGCGGAGAGCGGCGTTCGTCGCCATAGGCCTCGGCATCAGCCTGCAGCTCTTTCTTCAGCAGGTTGCTCATTTTACGCTCGGAAGCCAGAATGCCTTGCAGCTGATCGCGCTCTTTCGCCAGCTCATCCTGCTCGCCGCGGATTTTCATCTCTTCGAGTTTGGCAAGGTGGCGCAATTTCAGCTCAAGAATGGCTTCAGCCTGGGTTTCAGAAATGCCAAACCGCGACATCAGCTCGGGCTTAGGTTCATCCTCATGACGAATAATTTCGATCACTTCGTCAATGTTGAGGAACGCCACCAGCAAACCTTCAAGGATATGCAGGCGTTTAAGCACTTTTTCCAGACGATAGTTCAGGCGACGACGTACGGTATCGCGGCGAAACGCCAGCCATTCGGTGAGGATCTCCAGCAGATTTTTCACCGCCGGACGACCATCAAGACCGATCATATTCAGATTGATGCGGTAGCTTTTTTCCAGATCGGTGGTGGCAAACAGATGGTTCATCACCTGCTCCATATCCACACGATTGGAGCGCGGGACAATCACCAGACGGGTCGGGTTTTCGTGATCCGATTCGTCGCGCAGGTCGTCTACCATCGGCAGCTTTTTATTGCGCATTTGAGCGGCAATCTGCTCCAGCACTTTTGCCCCGGAAACCTGATGCGGCAGTGCGGAAATCACCACCGCGCCGTCTTCTTTCGTCCATACCGCGCGCATACGTACGGAGCCGCGTCCGTTTTCGTAAATCTTACGAATCTCTGCCCGCGAGGTAATGATCTCCGCTTCGGTCGGGTAATCCGGCCCCTGCACGATGTCCAGCAACTGATCCAGCGTCGTTTTCGGCTGCTCAATCAGGGTAATCGCCGCTTTCGCCACTTCACGCAGGTTGTGTGGCGGAATGTCCGTCGCCATACCAACGGCAATACCGGTCGTGCCGTTCAACAGAATATTTGGCAGACGCGCAGGCAGCATCTTCGGCTCCTGCATGGTGCCGTCGAAGTTTGGCACCCAGTCCGACGTTCCCTGGCCGAGTTCACCCAGCAGAACTTCCGCATATTTAGACAGGCGGGATTCGGTATAACGCATCGCCGCGAAGGATTTCGGATCGTCCGGCGCCCCCCAGTTCCCCTGCCCGTCAACCAGCGGATAACGGTAAGAGAACGGCTGCGCCATCAGCACCATCGCTTCATAACAAGCGCTGTCGCCGTGTGGGTGGTATTTACCCAGTACGTCACCGACGGTACGGGCGGATTTTTTAAATTTGGCGCTGGCATTCAGCCCCAGTTCGGACATCGCGTACACGATGCGACGCTGAACGGGTTTCAAACCATCGCCAATAAACGGCAACGCCCTGTCCATGATGACGTACATGGAGTAGTTCAGATAGGCGGTTTCCGTGAATTCATGCAGCGCCAGGCGCTCTGCCATATCGCTCATTAATCGTGGTTCCTCAACTTTGTACCCCTCTATTGAAGGGCAATATTGCCGCAGATACTACCCTATCTGGCGTGTTGAGTCACAAAGAAAAGGGCCACGAGTGCGGCCCTGATGGGGATTATTTGGCAACTTTGGTAATCTGTTTCACGTCGATTTCAACGGAGTTCCAGTCTTTATCCACTTCACCCTGGATTTCAACCACATCCTGCGGTGTGACGGTTACGCCGTTCCAGCGCTTGTGGTCGATATCCACATTCACCGTGCCGGTCGCATCTTTAAACACATACAGGTCGTCGGAAATACGCTCAACGATGTTCCCGCGCAGGGTAACCCAAGTGTCATCACGCAGTGATTTGGCGCTTTCTACCGTCGCGCTGCTACCATTCGGGCCGACAAATCCGCCATTTTGGCTTTGCGTGGTGGTTGTCGGTCCAGAGAAACCGCCCTGCTGCGCTGCCAGAACAGGTGCGGAACACAGTGCCATTACAGCAACCATTGCAGCTAATTTTTTCATCGTCATGTCTCCCTTTCATTTTGGTTTACGACTATTAAATAAGTTAATCCTTAACAAGTTCTTAAGGCAAAAAAAGATACTTTTTTTGCTGTACAGAGGCTGTAGTCACAAGGTTTACTGACGCTAATGAGAGCGGCTGCAGGGAAGAACATATGCGTATTTTACTGATCGAAGATGACACATTGATCGGCGACGGCCTGAAAACAGGTCTGAGTAAAATGGGTTTCAGCATCGACTGGTTTACCGAGGGTCGCCAGGGGAAAGAAGCGCTCTACAGCGCCCCTTATGATGCGGTGATCCTCGACCTGACGCTGCCAGGAATCGACGGACGGGACATCTTGCGCGAATGGCGAGCCAACGGAAAGCAGGAGCCAGTGCTGATTCTGACCGCTCGCGACGCGCTGGCGGAACGCGTTGAGGGTCTGCGTCTCGGCGCGGATGACTATCTGTGCAAACCCTTTGCGCTGATCGAAGTTGCCGCCAGGCTGGAGGCGCTGGTGCGCCGTGCCAGCGGCCAGGCGAGCAACATATTGCGCCATGGCCAGGTGACGCTCGATCCCGGTGCGCTGGTTGCCACGGCGGCAGATGAGCCTTTGTCTCTCAAACCCAAAGAGTTCGCTCTACTGGAACTGCTGATGCGCAATAAGGGTCGCGTCCTGCCCCGCAAACTGATTGAAGAAAAACTGTATACCTGGGACGAAAACGTCTCCAGCAATGCGATTGAGGTACACGTCCATCACTTACGCCGTAAGCTCGGCAGCGACTTTATCCGTACCGTGCATGGCATTGGCTACACCCTGGGTGACGCATGAAACTCACACAACGCCTCAGCCTGCGCATCAGGCTAACGCTTATTTTTCTGATTCTGGCATCGGCAACCTGGGCCGTTTCGAGCTTTGTAGCCTGGAAGCAGACCACCGACAATGTCGATGAGCTGTTTGATACCCAACTGATGTTGTTCGCCAAGCGGCTTAGCACGCTGGATATCAGCGACGTCACCACCTCAAGCAATATGGCTCGCACGCCGAAGAAGCTCAAGCACGGCCATATTGATGACGACGCGCTGACGTTTGCCATCTTCACCATCGACGGCAAAATGGTATTCCACGATGGCGACAACGGCCAGGACATTCCCTACAGCTACACCCGCGAAGGCTTTACCGATGGCCAACTCAAGGGGGACAACGACGCATGGCGTTTTCTGTGGCTGAATTCCGCTGACGGCAAATACCGCATTGTGGTAGGCCAGGAGTGGGAGTATCGAGAGGATATGGCGCTGTCGATCGTCACCGCCCAGTTAACACCGTGGTTGATTGCGCTGCCGCTGATGTTGCTAATCCTGGTGGTCATGATTAGCCGTGAACTCAGGCCGCTGAAAAAACTGGCGCAGGCTCTGCGCTGGCGCTCACCGGAATCGGAAGAGCCGCTCGATCCGAAAGGTGTACCTAGCGAAGTGCGCCCGTTGGTTGAATCGCTCAATCAGTTGTTTACCCGCACCCATTCCATGATGGTCCGCGAACGGCGCTTCACTTCTGATGCTGCCCACGAGCTGCGCAGCCCGTTGACCGCGCTTAAAGTACAAACGGAAGTGGTGCAACTGTCAGACGACGACCCGCAAACGCGGGAAAAAGCGCTGGTACAGTTGCATGCGGGAATTGAACGCGCCACCCGACTGGTCGATCAGTTACTGACGCTTTCACGCCTCGACTCCCTCGACAATCTTCAGGATGTGGCGGAAATCTCGCTGGAGGAGCTTTTGCAATCCGCGGTGATGGATATCTACCATCCAGCCCAGCAGGCGCACATCGACGTGCGTTTGCAGATTAACGCGCATAACATCATGCGCACAGGACAGCCGCTGTTGCTGAGCCTGATGATACGAAATCTGCTGGATAATGCGATCCGCTACAGCCCGCGGGGTAGCATTGTGGAAGTGACGCTCAACGCCCGTAATTTTAGCGTCAAGGATAATGGTCCTGGCGTTGCGCCAGAGGTCCTGACGCACATCGGGGAACGCTTTTATCGTCCACCGGGACAAAGCGTGACCGGCAGCGGTCTCGGCCTATCGATTGTCCGCCGTATCGCAATATTGCATGGAATGTCAGCCTCGTTTGGCAACGCTCCGCAAGGTGGCTTTGAAGCGAAGGTCAGTTGGTAATTGCGTTATTATTGCTCAAATAGCAAAAGACTTTGCACATTTTGCTAATTTCACCGCGTCGCTGGTAGGGGTAAAATCGTCTTCAAACGTATTTCCCTGAGGACACAAAATGAGCAACATTCTGATTATCAATGGTGCGAAAAAATTCGCCCACTCCAACGGCCAGTTAAACGACACCCTGACCGAGGTCGCGGATGGCCTTCTGCGCGACCTCGGGCATGATGTTAAAATCGTGCGCGCCGACAGCGACTATGACATTTCTGATGAAGTACAGAACTTCGTCTGGGCCGATGTGGTTATCTGGCAAATGCCTGGCTGGTGGATGGGTGCGCCGTGGACCGTGAAAAAATACATTGATGACGTGTTTACCGAAGGTCACGGTACGCTGTACGCCAGCGATGGTCGCACGCGTTCAGATGCGTCTAAAAAATACGGCTCCGGTGGGCTGATTCAGGGCAAAAAATACATGCTGTCACTGACCTGGAACGCACCGATGGAAGCTTTTACTGAAAAAGATCAGTTCTTCCATGGCGTTGGCGTTGATGGCGTTTATCTCCCGTTCCATAAAGCAAACCAGTTCCTGGGAATGGAAGCGCTGCCGACCTTTATCACCAATGACGTGATTAAAATGCCGGACGTCCCGCGTTATATCGCAGAATATCGCAAGCATCTGAACGAAATTTTTGGTTAACTGGTAACCTGGAATTAGAAGGAGTTAACCATGCTTACCGTTATTGCAGAAATCCGTACACGTCCAGGTCAACATCACCGCCAGGCGGTACTGGATCAATTCGCTAAAATCGTTCCAACCGTATTGAAAGAAGAAGGCTGCCACGGCTACGCGCCGATGGTCGATCATGCTGCTGGCGTCAGTTTTCAGACCACAGCCCCGGACTCAATCGTGATGGTTGAACAGTGGGAAAGCATTGCGCATCTTGAAGCGCATTTGCAGACACCGCATATGAAAGCCTATAGCGAAGCCGTGAAAGGCGACGTGCTGGACATGAGTATTCGTATTCTGGAGTCTGGCATTTAAGATTGTCGATTTGCCGGGTAACGCCATAAACAGACGTATCCGGCTTATATTGCAATCCTCAGGCCTGGTAAGCCCAGCGCCACCAGGCATTCACGGTCAATTACCCTTCGAGATCCGCCAGGTCGCCTTTCTCCTGCAACCAGTTACGGCGATCTTCAGAACGCTTCTTGGCCAGCAGCATATCCATCATTGCGTTGGTACGCTGATCGTCTTCGTCATCGATGATGAGCTGCACCAGGCGGCGGGTGTTCGGATCCAGCGTGGTTTCACGCAGCTGCATCGGGTTCATTTCACCCAGACCTTTAAAGCGCTGCACGTTCGGCTTGCCTTTCTTGCGTTTTAACTGCTCCAGCACGCCCGCTTTCTCTTCTTCCGTCAGCGCGTAATACACCTCTTTACCGAGGTCGATACGGTATAACGGCGGCAGCGCCACATAGACGTGACCGTGTTTCACCAGCGTACGGAAGTGTTTTACAAACAGCGCGCACAGCAGCGTGGCGATATGCAAACCATCGGAGTCCGCATCCGCCAGAATACAGATCTTACCGTAGCGCAGCTGGCTCAGATCATCACTGTCCGGATCGATGCCGATCGCCACCGAAATATCGTGAACTTCCTGCGAAGCCAACACTTCATCGGAAGAGACTTCCCAGGTGTTGAGGATCTTACCTTTCAGCGGCATGATCGCCTGATATTCACGATCGCGCGCCTGTTTCGCCGATCCGCCCGCCGAGTCACCTTCGACGAGAAACAGTTCGGTGCGATTAAGATCCTGTGCGGTACAGTCCGCCAGTTTCCCCGGCAACGCCGGACCGCTGGTCAACTTCTTACGCACCACTTTTTTCGCCGCACGCAGACGACGTTGGGCGCTGGAAATCGCCATCTCAGCCAGCAGTTCGGCTGATTGCACGTTCTGGTTCAGCCACAGGCTGAAAGCATCTTTCACCACGCCAGAGACGAATGCCGCGCACTGCCGCGAAGAGAGGCGCTCTTTGGTTTGTCCGGCAAACTGCGGATCCTGCATTTTTACTGACAGCACGTAAGCACAGCGATCCCAGATATCTTCCGCCGACAGCTTCACGCCGCGCGGCAGAATATTGCGGTATTCACAGAACTCGCGCATTGCATCCAGCAGACCTTGGCGCAGGCCGTTAACGTGCGTACCGCCCTGCATGGTTGGGATCAGGTTCACATAGCTTTCAGTCAGCAGCTCGCCGCCTTCCGGCAGCCAGAGCAGCGCCCAGTCCACAGTTTCTGTTTCACCGCTGAAATTACCGATAAACGGTTTTTCCGGCAGCGTCGGCAGGCCATTTACCGCTTCGCTCAGATAGTCATTCAGGCCATCCTGGTAGCACCAGCGCTGTTCACTGTTATTGACCTCATCCTTAAAGGTGATCTCAACGCCTGGGCACAGCACAGCTTTGGCTTTCAGTACGTGCGTTAAGCGCGAAACGGAAAAACGCGGGCTGTCAAAGAAGCTTTCATCCGGCCAGAAGTGCACGCTGGTTCCGGTATTGCGTTTACCGCAGGTACCGACAACCTGTAAATCTTGCACCTTATCGCCGTTCTCAAACGCGATGTTGTACACCTGCCCGTCGCGGCGCACGTTCACTTCCACACGCTTCGACAGGGCGTTTACCACGGAGATCCCTACCCCATGTAAACCACCAGAGAACTGATAGTTTTTGTTGGAGAACTTACCGCCCGCGTGCAGACGACAGAGGATCAGCTCTACCGCCGGAACGCCCTCTTCAGGGTGAATGTCAACCGGCATGCCGCGGCCATCATCAATAACTTCCAGAGACTGGTCGGCATGTAAAATCACGTCCACGCGTTTTGCGTGGCCCGCCAGTGCTTCATCCACACTGTTATCAATCACTTCCTGTCCAAGATGGTTCGGACGGGTTGTATCGGTGTACATCCCCGGGCGACGGCGTACCGGCTCAAGCCCAGTGAGTACCTCAATGGCATCAGCGTTATAAGTTTGCGTCATGGTTTAAATAAGCAATTCGAATTGATCGTCAGAAACTGTGCAGTCCAAGGAAATCGACAATCGGGTTGAAATAATCTTCGAAGCCCGTGAATGCGTGGTTTCCGCCCTCAATAACTGTCTGGCGGCAGGAGGCGTAATACGCCACCGCCTGGCGGTAGTCCAACACTTCATCGCCCGTTTGTTGAAGCAGCCAGATCAAATCCGGCGCTTCCAGCGGGTCAATCTGCATGACTTTAAGATCGTAAATATGGCGTGACTCTAGCACATATTGCTGCCCCGTGTAGGGGTTCTCGTTTTGACCGAGATAGTCGACCAGCAGTTCATAAGGTCGGACAGCAGGGTTCACCACCACCGCGGGCAGCATAAAACATTGCGACAGCCAGGTGGCGTAATAGCCTCCCAGCGAGGAACCGACAATTCCCAGCGACTCTCCGCCATGTTCAAGAATGATCGATTCCAGCATCTCTGCGGCCTGGGCCGGATACGGTGGCAACTGGGGTACGATCATCTCAACGTGCGGATGATGCTCCGCCAGCCAGTTTTTCAGCAAACATGCCTTCGCCGAACGAGGAGAACTATTAAATCCGTGAAGATAAAGAAGCGTAGACATCAGTAGCCTTCTGAAGCGGTATCAGGGTGGAACCGATTACCCTGCAGACGGCGTACCTGCGTCTGCAACGTCCCGTCAGCAAAAAGCTCCAGCGTCCGCCAGCCTGGGCTGATGGTATCTAGCGTGAAGTTGGAACAGTGTGGCTTAAACTGCACACAGGTCGACGGCGTCGCCAGCAGGCGGCGTCCGTTCCAGTCCAAATCCAGTTCCTGATGAATATGCCCACACAACAAATACTTGGCACGAGGATAATTCACCAGCACGTTATCCAGCTCTGCGGCATTACGCAGGCTATGCTGATCGAGCCAGCTACAACCTGCTGGCAGAGGATGATGATGCAGAAGCAGCAAAGTATTGCGCTCAGGCGCATCGGCAAGTTTACGTTCCAGCCATTCGAGCTGAAATTCGCTTAATTCACCGTGGGGAACGCCGAACACCTGGCTGTCCAGCAACAGGATTTGCCACTGTTCACCAATAAAGACGCGTTTAGCGGGTGAGATCCCCGCGTCCTGTAGCGCGCTGTACATTGCCGGCTGAAAATCGTGATTGCCCGGTAGCCAAACGCAGGGCGCACGAAAGCTTGCGATGCCCTCAGCAAAATGCTGATAGGCCGCAGCGGATTGGTCCTGCGCCAAATCACCAGTCGCGACGATCAGATCGTATTCAGGCGACTCTGCATGTATTGCATCCAGTACGGATTGATAGCTGTCCCAGGTGTTTACACCCAGCAGCGTTTCATGCTTTTCGGCAAACAGGTGAGTGTCTGTAATTTGTAAGATCCTGACTCTGGCCTCACCAGCCAAAGGAAGGGTTAACAGGCTTTCCAAATGGTGTCCTTAGGTTTCACGACGCTAATAAACCGGAATCGCCATCGCTCCATGTGCTAAACAGTACCGTAACCAGTCGGCCAGAAACTGATTAATTTGATGCTTTTCGTCGCGTTGATGCAACTTTTTATTTGGATAATCATACCGCGCTTTGAAGCGAAAGATCTGCTGACTCGAACACACTTCGGCCACCCTCGCGTCATGATACAGGCGGACTGTCAATGACGGCAGGCTCCAGTAAGTGACCGCGGGTGCCGTTTGTTCGATCGCGACAAGCGTAGTGTATCGGGTCGATTCAACGATCGTTAACCGATATTGTGCGTTTGCGACCTGATAGCTCACTGTTTCATCGGCTGCGTCATTACGCGGCAGCAGACGGCGCAATTGCGAATAGTTGGTTTCGCACAGGCGCATCATTTCAGGGAAGTCAGGTGTGTAACGCTTCATTTTTTCCACTCAGTTTTTAACTCTTGATAGTGCAGCTGTAACCATTGCAAGGCGATGACAGAAGCCGCGTTGTCGATTTTCCCCTCTTCAACCCATTGATAAGCCTGCTCCCGGCTCACCACATGAACACGAATATCTTCGTTTTCATCAGCCAGACCGTGGATCCCGCTCGCGGTCGTGGCGTCCACTTCGCCAACTAAAATAGACAGGCGCTCACTGGTGCCGCCAGGGCTTGCCAGATAGCTCAGAACGGGCTTGGTACGTTTAACTTCCAGCCCGGCCTCTTCCATCGCTTCACGACGAGCCACATCCTCAACGGTTTCGCCCTCTTCAATCATTCCGGCCACCATTTCCAGGAGCCAAGGGCTTTCGCTGGTATCAAACGCTGCGATACGGATCTGCTCGACCAAAACAACTTCGTCCCGCTCAGGGTCAAAGGGTAGCAAGACTGCCGCGTGTCCGCGCTCAAAAATTTCGCGCTTTACCTCACCGCTCATACCGCCGTTAAACAGGCGATGGCGGAACCGATAAAGATCCAGTGAAAAAAAACCGCGGTATAGCGTTTCTCGTGCAATAATTTCTACATCATTTTTAGTGAAAGTCATTGGCAAGTTGTCTGGTTTACGCATTGTGCTGTCCTGAAACCAATAGTGATTAAAATGTGAATTTCAAGGTCGTTTGACTGATGTTTGAACGCCCTTGTGTTAAATTGATGCAAATTAACGCCGTATGGCACGTAACGCCAACTTTTTGAAGTGGCGGATTCTGCTAGAATCAGCAAATATTTTTACAATTTGATCAGCGCTAAATACTGCTTCACAACAAGGAATGCAAATGAAGAAATTGCTCCCCATCCTTATCGGCCTGAGCCTGTCGGGGTTCACTACTTTGAGCCAGGCAGAAAACCTGATGCAGGTTTATCAGCAAGCACGCCTGAGCAACCCGGAATTGCGTAAATCCGCCGCCGATCGCGATGCTGCATTCGAAAAAATTAACGAAGCGCGTAGCCCATTACTGCCGCAACTAGGTTTAGGTGCCGATTACACCTACAGCAATGGCTACCGTGATGCAAATGGCGTCAACTCCAACGCAACCAGCGCGTCATTACAATTGACTCAGACGCTGTTCGACATGTCTAAATGGCGTGCCCTGACGCTGCAAGAAAAAGCAGCAGGCATCCAGGACGTAACGTATCAGACCGATCAGCAAACGCTGATCCTGAATACCGCTACCGCTTATTTTAACGTACTGAACGCGATTGACGTGCTGTCTTACACTCAGGCACAGAAAGATGCGGTCTATCGTCAGTTAGATCAGACTACACAGCGTTTTAACGTGGGCCTGGTCGCCATCACTGACGTACAGAACGCCCGTTCACAATACGATACCGTACTGGCGAACGAAGTTACCGCGCGTAACAATCTGGACAACGCGGTAGAACAGCTGCGCCAGGTGACCGGTAACTACTACCCGGAACTGGCTTCGCTGAACGTTGATGGCTTTAAAACCAACAAACCGCAGGCGGTGAACGCGCTGCTGAAAGAAGCAGAAAACCGCAACCTCTCATTATTGCAGGCGCGTTTGAGCCAGGATCTGGCGCGTGAACAGATTCGTCTGGCACAGGATGGTCACTTACCGACGCTGGGTTTGACCGCCTCTACCGGCGTTTCTGACACCTCCTACAACGGGTCGAAAACCAACACCTCCCAGTATGACGACAGCAACATGGGCCAGAACAAAATCGGTCTGAACTTCTCGCTGCCGCTGTACCAGGGTGGGATGGTTAACTCGCAGGTGAAACAAGCGCAGTACAACTTTGTTGGCGCGAGCGAACAACTGGAAAGCGCGCACCGCAGCGTGGTGCAAACCGTGCGTTCTTCGTTCAACAACATTAATGCTTCTATCAGTAGCATTAACGCGTACAAACAAGCGGTTGTCTCTGCCCAAAGCTCTTTAGATGCGATGGAAGCAGGCTATTCCGTAGGTACCCGTACCATCGTGGATGTGTTGGATGCCACCACCACGCTGTACAACGCCAAGCAGCAACTGGCGAATGCGCGTTATACCTATCTTATCAACCAGCTTAACGTCAAATCTGCGCTCGGTACGCTGAACGAGCAGGATCTGGTGGCGCTGAACAATACGCTGGGTAAACCGATCCCGACTTCTCCGGATAACGTAGCGCCGCAAAATCCGCAGCAAGATGCCGCTGTGAATGACTTTAACAGCAACGGCAATATGCCTGCGGCTCAACCAACGGCTGCACGTTCAACCAGCAGCAACGGTAACAACCCGTTCCGTAACTGATGCTGATGACGGGGCTTCGGCCCCGTCTGAACGTAAGGCAACGTAAAGATCCGCCCCTTCTTCCGCATTCTCGCCTCTTCCCGCTTCAATTTCGACCAGTCATCCTCTATTCTGAGCAGAGTTACCACTGGGTCCTGGAAGACATAAATGAAACGGACAAAATCTATACATCACGCCTCGTTCCGCAAAAGCTGGAGCGCGCGCCACCTGACTCCTGTCGCTCTGGCAGTTACCGCTGTTTTTATGCTCGCGGGCTGTGAAAAGAGTGACGAAACGGTTTCGCTTTATCAGAACGCGGACGACTGCTCTGCAGCTAATCCGGGTAAAAGCGCCGAATGTACCACCGCGTTTAACAATGCGCTGAAAGAAGCTGAACGCACCGCGCCAAAATACGCCACTCGCGAAGACTGTATCGCTGAATTCGGCGAAGGCCAGTGCCAACAGGCACCTGCACAAGCGGGCATGGCGCCGACCGGTGAAGGCCAGGCTCAGGCGCAGAATCAAAGCAGCGGCAGCTTCTGGATGCCGCTGATGGCAGGCTATATGATGGGCCGCATGATGGGTGGCGGTATGGGCGCTCAGCAGCCGCTGTTCAGCTCGAAAAATCCGGCCAGCCCGGCATACGGCAAATATACGGATGCTGGCGGCAAAAACTACGGCGCCGCAACGCCGGGTCGCACCATGACCGTACCGAAAACCGCCATGGCGCCGAAACCGGCTACCACCTCTACCGTAACCCGCGGCGGATTTGGCGAATCTGTGGCTAAACAGAGCACCATGCAGCGTAGCGCAAGCGGTACTACCACTCGTTCAATGGGCGGCTGATCGTCATGGAAAGAGTCAGTATTGTTGAGCGCCCGAACTGGCGCGATAAAGCCACCGAATACGGTTTCAACTTTCACACTATGTACGGCGAGCCGTACTGGTGTGAGGATGCGTATTATAAGCTCACGCTTGCTCAGGTCGAAAAGCTGGAAGAGGTCACCGCAGAGCTGCATCAAATGTGCCTCAAAGTGGTGGAAAGGGTCATCGCCAGCGATGAGCTGATGACCAAGTTTCGCATTCCGAAGCATACCTGGGGCTTTGTCCGCCAGTCCTGGCTGACACAGCAGCCGTCGCTCTATTCGCGTCTCGATCTGGCGTGGGACGGCACGGGCGAGCCTAAGCTGTTAGAAAACAACGCCGATACGCCAACCTCTCTGTACGAAGCTGCGTTTTTCCAGTGGATCTGGCTGGAAGACCAACTCAATGCAGGCAACCTGCCGGAAGGCAGCGATCAATTCAACAGTCTGCAGGAAAAGCTGATCGAGCGTTTCGCCGAGCTGCGTGAGCAGTATGGTTTTCAGTTGCTACATCTGACCTGTTGTCGCGATACGGTGGAAGACCGCGGAACGATCCAGTATCTGCAGGATTGCGCTGCCGAAGCTGAAATCGCCACTGAATTCCTCTATGTCGAAGATATTGGTCTTGGTGAAAAAGGTCAGTTCACGGATATGCAGGATCAGGTCATTGCTAACCTGTTCAAGCTCTATCCGTGGGAATTCATGCTGCGCGAAATGTTCTCCACCAAGCTGGAAGACGCTGGCGTTCGCTGGCTGGAACCAGCCTGGAAGAGCATCATCTCCAACAAAGCGTTATTACCGCTGTTGTGGGAAATGTTCCCGGATCATCCGAATCTGCTGCCTGCGTATTTCGCCGAAGATGACTATCCTCAGATGGATAAATTCGTCGTAAAGCCGATCTTCTCACGTGAAGGCGCGAACGTTTCCATTATCGAAAACGGTAAAACGATCGAAGCAGTGGAAGGGCCGTACGGCGAAGAAGGTATGATCGTGCAGCAATTCCATCAGCTACCGAAGTTTGGCGACAGCTATATGTTGATCGGCAGCTGGCTAATCAACGATCAACCAGCTGGCATTGGCATTCGCGAAGACCGTGCGTTGATCACGCAGGATCTCTCGCGTTTCTATCCACATATTTTTGTCGAATGACTGAGAGTGCCGGGTGGTGGCTGCGTCTTACCCAGCCTACAGCATGAACTGTAGGCTCGATAAGCGCAGCGCCATCGGGCATTTATCATCCGACCTGCACCGACAACATACTCAAACTTCCCATCTCAATCCCGTCAACAGGAATAGTCACCGGCTCTTTGCCGTCCCAGGCACCTAATACATACAGCAGCGGCAGATAGTGATCCGGTGTCGGGTTCGATAACGATCCCCCTTCATGATCGAGATAGTTCACCAGCGGGTGCTGTTCAACCGGTCCCTGCCATGTCAGGTTTGCTTTAACATATTCGTTGAATGAGGTCGCCCACGGATATGGCGTGTTCTCTCCGTGCCAACGCGCAGTGCGCAGGTTATGCACCACGTTACCGCTGGCTACCAGCATAATGCCCTCATCACGCAGTGCCGCCAGCTTGCGGCCAATTTCAAAATGCCAGGCCGCAGGTTTGGTACTGTCAATGCTCAGCTGCACCATCGGAATATCCGCATGCGGGTACATCTTGATCAGCACGCCCCATGAACCGTGGTCAAAACCCCACGCCTCTTTGTCTAAGGTAACGGGCACCGGGGCCAGCAAGTCAACCAGATGCTGCGCCAGTTCCGGTGATCCAGGAGCCGGGTAATGGGTGTCATACAGCGCCTGCGGAAAACCGCCAAAATCGTGGATCGTTTTAGGCGCTTCCATCGCCGTCACGCCCGTGCCACGAGTGAACCAATGCGCCGAGACCACCACAATGGCTTTCGGGCGCGGCAACGTTTCCCCCAGTTGCTGCCAGGCGCGGGTATAAACGTTATCTTCCAGAACATTCATCGGGCTACCGTGACCCAAAAACAATGCTGGCATACGAGTTGAAGACATGATGATATCCTTACTGAGGGAGTCATTTTGATACCACCACAATACGCTTATTCGGCTGATGAAGAACTCAGATAACCATGATGAAGATCATCAGTTATTTTGACGATCCGACCCGGACAGCAGATTGATAAGGAGTTTTATTTGTCGATGTCAGTACCTTTACTTCTGACTTTACTGGCAGGCGCCGCCACGTTTATCGGCGCATTTCTCGGCGTGTTAGGGCAAAAACCCTCCAACCGCGTACTCGCCTTTTCTTTAGGCTTCGCCGCAGGGATTATGTTACTGATCTCACTGATGGAGATGCTCCCAGCCGCACTGGCTGCTGAAGGTATGTCGCCGGTATTGGGCTACGGAATGTTTATCGTTGGCTTACTGGGATACTTTGGCCTGGACCGCCTATTGCCGCATGCGCACCCTCAGGATCTGGTACAGAAAACCACGCGGCCTCTGCCCGGCTCCATTAAACGTACCGCGATTTTATTAACGCTCGGCATTAGCCTGCACAACTTCCCGGAAGGGATAGCGACGTTTGTTACCGCCAGCAGCAACCTCGAGCTGGGCTTTGGTATTGCCCTTGCCGTCGCATTACACAATATTCCTGAAGGATTAGCCGTTGCGGGTCCAGTCTATGCAGCCACGGGCTCCAAACGTACGGCGATATTCTGGGCCGGGATCTCGGGCATGGCGGAAATCCTGGGCGGCGTACTGGCGTGGTTAATTCTGGGGAGCCTGATCTCACCGGTAGTGATGGCGGCAATAATGGCAGCAGTCGCAGGAATTATGGTGGCGCTGTCCGTCGATGAGCTAATGCCGTTGGCAAAAGAGATCGACCCGAATAATAATCCCAGCTATGGGGTACTTTGTGGAATGTCGGTGATGGGGTTAAGTCTTGTCATCCTCCAGTCCATGGGGATCGGCTAATTCAGAGGGCGGATGCCACCCTGCTAATTTACAGCATCCGCTCATCCATAGCAGAACGTGAAGGACTATTCCTGTTCCTTAACCGCGCTGTTATCTTCGCCAGAACGACGGAAGAGTTTGTTTCGCGCCTCGAGTAAAGCATCCCGGTCTTGCCGAAATGCCCGACAATAACGCTTCATATGGCAATAATAACCAACTGCAACGAGTGCAATTAATACAATCCAGTACCAGGCGATAAACATTCTTTTACCCTTAAAATTTAACATCATTAAACATTTAACGTTAAAATTTTACACAACCTTATTCTGACATACTCCTATAGTGGCATATTCCAGAAACAAATATATGATTTCGATCATATAAACCAGCAGCTATGCAAATAGTTAACACCGTTATAAAAAATAAAACAATGTCGACAAGATCACACTGCGCAATAATAAATATTGCCCTTAAAATAACGCACTCATACCATCCCAAAAATAATAAAAATTAGCACCTGAAAAATAATACATTTCATCAATATTAATATATTCACCATAAAAGTAGCATCAGTAATACCATTTTTATTATATTCACATCGTAAAAACATAATATATTCAGCACTGTTATATTTAAAGATAATATAAGGAGATATATCCATGTTTACACAGTACCGAAAAACACTTCTAGCCGGAACGCTTGCACTGACGTTTGGCTTTGCCGCAGGGAATTCGTTTGCCGCAGGTTTCCAACCAGCCCAGCCTGCAGGAAAATTGGGTGCGATAATCGTTGACCCATACGGAAACGCCCCTCTTACCGCACTGGTTGAATTAGATAGTCACGTTATTTCGGATGTTAAAGTCACCGTTCATGGTAAAGGTGAAAAAGGAGTCCCAATTACCTATACCGTCGGCAAAGAATCTCTCGCCACCTACGATGGGGTTCCTATTTTTGGCCTTTATCAAAAGTTCGCTAATAAGGTCACTGTTGAATATAAAGAAAATGGCAAGGCCATCAAGGAAGATTACGTGGTGCAAACATCTGCCATCGTTAATCACTACATGGATAACCGTTCTATTTCTGATTTACAGCAAACAAACGTTATTAAGGTCGCACCTGGCTTTGAAGACCGTCTCTATCTGGTGAATACCCACACCTTTACCGCACAGGGCGCAGAATTCCACTGGCATGGTGAAAAAGATAAAAATGCCGGTATCCTGGATGCTGGTCCGGCCGGTGGCGCATTACCCTTTGATATCGCACCCTTTACCTTTGTCGTTGATACGGAAGGCGAATATCGTTGGTGGCTGGATCAGGACACTTTCTATGACGGTCATGACATGGATATCAACAAGCGCGGTTACCTGATGGGCATACGGGAGACACCGCGCGGCACCTTCACCGCCGTACAGGGCCAGCACTGGTATGAGTTCGATATGATGGGCCAGATTCTGGCCGACCATAAGCTGCCGCGCGGATTCCTCGACGCATCGCATGAGTCCGTCGAAACGGTGAACGGCACCGTACTGCTTCGCGTGGGTAAACGTGATTATCGTAAGGAAGATGGCATTCACGTCCAAACTATCCGCGACCAGATTATTGAAGTCGACAAATCCGGTCGTGTTGTTGACGTGTGGGATCTGACAAAAATTCTCGATCCGATGCGTGATGCACTGCTGGGTGCGTTGGATGCGGGCGCGGTATGCGTCAACGTGGACCTCGCTCATGCCGGCCAGCAGGCAAAACTGGAGCCAGATACCCCCTACGGTGACGCCCTCGGCGTGGGTGCTGGTCGTAACTGGGCGCACGTTAACTCTATCGCCTTTGATGCTAAAGATGACGCCATCATTATCTCTTCCCGCCATCAGGGGGTTGTCAAAATCGGTCGCGATAAACAGGTGAAGTGGATCCTTGCACCGTCTAAAGGCTGGAATAAGGCGCTGGCAAGCAAGCTGTTAAAACCGGTTGATGATAAAGGCAACGCACTGAAATGTGATGAAAATGGCAAGTGCGAGAATACCGATTTTGATTTTACCTACACTCAACACACCGCATGGCTCTCCAGCAAAGGAACGCTTACCATTTTTGACAACGGCGATGGCCGTGGACTCGAACAACCGGCGTTACCAACAATGAAATACTCCCGTTTCGTAGAATATAAAATTGACGAGAAAAAAGGGACCGTCCAGCAAATTTGGGAGTACGGAAAAGAGCGCGGTTATGATTTTTATAGCCCTATCACCTCGGTTATCGAATATCAAAAAGATCGCGACACCATGTTTGGCTTTGGTGGTTCGATTAATTTATTTGACGTTGGACAGCCAACCATCGGCAAAATCAACGAAATTGACTACAAAACAAAAGAAGTCAAAGTCGAAATTAATGTCCTGTCCGATAAGCCAAATCAAACTCACTACCGTGCATTGCTGGTTCATCCACGCCAAATGTTTAAATAATTACGTTAGATTAAGGATTAATTATGTCATCTAAATGGATCACTTCATTATTTAAAAGCGTGGTATTAACCGCCGCGCTTGCCTCACCGTTTGCAGCATCAGCGTTTACTGAAGGCACTGATTATATGGTTCTGGAAAAACCAATTCCCAACGCCGATAAGACGTTGATCAAGGTATTCAGTTACGCCTGCCCATTTTGCTACAAATATGATAAAGCCGTGACAGGGCCCGTGTCAGACAAAGTCGCCGATGTCGTTACTTTCACTCCGTTTCATCTGGAAACCAAAGGGGAATACGGTAAACAGGCCAGCGAAATCTTTGCCGTAATGATTGCCAGGGACATGGCTGCAGGTATTTCATTGTTTGACGCCAAATCACAGTTTAAAAAAGCCAAGTTCGCTTATTACGCCGCCTACCACGATAAGAAAGAGCGCTGGTCAGAGGGTAAAGATCCCGCCTCATTCATCAAAACAGGGTTGGATGCAGCGGGCATGAGCCAGGCTGATTTTGACGCGGCATTGAAGGATCCAGCCGTCCAGCAAACGCTGGAGAAATGGAAAGCAGCATATGATGTCGCCAAAATCCAGGGCGTTCCGGCTTACGTCGTCAATGGTAAATACCTGATCTACACCAAAAATATCAAATCTATTGATTCCATGGCTGAGCTTGTCAGAGAGCTCGCGAAAAAATAAACAGGGACCCGGCTATGGCTTTCATAAAAGGATCATGGCGAGACTTACGCAATACACCGGTTGATACCCTGGTGAGATGGCAGGAACAGCGCTTTCTGTGGCTGTTGATGGCTTGCGCAATGGGTGGATTGATTATTCTGGCGCATTCGTTCTTCCAAATCTATCTCTACATGGCCCCCTGCGAACAATGTGTCTACATTCGCTTTGCCATGCTGGTGATGGTTTTTGGCGGATTGATTGCGGCAATCAACCCCAAAAATGTTGTTCTGAAGCTCATCGGTTGTATCGCGGCATTTTACGGCAGCATCCTGGGCATTAAGTTCTCCATCAAACTTAACGGCATTCATTATGCTGTACATAACCCGGACCCGGATTCGCTGTTTGGCGTACAGGGATGTTCCACCGATCCGACATTCCCTTTCAATTTGCCTCTGGCCAACTGGGCACCGGAGTGGTTTAAACCCACAGGAGATTGCGGCTATGACGCTCCCATTGTTCCCGACGGCGTGGCGCTCAGCAGTACGCAAAAGTGGTTTGTCGATCTGTACCAGCAGTCAGAAGGCTGGTATCTGATCCCGCCTTGGCATTTTATGAACATGGCGCAGGCCTGTTTGTTGGCCTTTAGTTTGTGCTTACTGTTGCTCGTCATTATGAGCGGCGCATGGGCATTAAAGCGGGTGAGAACCAAATAATCGGAGCAAGAAACAAAAAAACCGAAGCCTGGAAGATGGCTTCGGTTTTTTATGCTTACCGCGACTAACGTGGTAATTTGCGATTAGCTGGCTTTGCGCTCATGCGCCTGACGGTAAGCCACCAGGTCTTCGATAGTAACTACCGCCATATTATGCTTGCCGGCAAATTCGATACATTCTGGCGCACGCGCCATGGTGCCATCGTCATTGGTCAGTTCGCACAGCACGCCTGCCGGTTTAAACCCTGCCAGCGTCATCAGGTCGATGGTTGCTTCAGTGTGACCACCGCGGGTCAACACTCCACCTGCCTGAGCACGCAGCGGGAAAACGTGCCCCGGACGGTTAAGATCGGAAGGTTTAGCGCCATCCTGAATTGCCGCGCGTACCGTGGTAACACGGTCCGCAGCGGAAACGCCGGTGGTCACGCCTTCTGCTGCTTCAATGGTCACGGTAAAGCCGGTACCGTAAGCGCTGGTGTTATTTTCCACCATCATTGGCAGATCGAGCTGTTTGCGTCGGTCTTCAGTGATGCACAGGCATACAATACCGCTGCCGTGACGGATGGTCAGAGCCATCTGTTCAACAGTCATGGTTTCTGCCGGGAAAATCATATCGCCTTCGTTTTCACGATCTTCGTCGTCAAGCACCATCACACCGCGTCCTTCACGCAGCGCAGACAGCGCAAGTTCAACACGTTCGAAAGGCGTACCAAAAGAGGAAAGTAGCGTCTGATTCATGGTAAAAAAACCTCACTAAAATTATGGTTACCAGAATCAGGGCAGTCTTAGGAGTACCGTCTAAGCGGCAAAAAAATAACGTGAGCGGGTCCATGCCCGACTGGATCGTTACTCTCTCCCATCCGGACTCTAACCGTCGGCCCCGGAATTACACCGGATCTGCTGACCTTTGAGTTTGCACCCAAAGCGCTCGCGGGCTTTCAACCTGAGTTGATTTACCGCCGGTGGGGAATTTCGCCCCGCCCTGAGAATAAGCGGGTTAACTATAACGCTATTGATTACCTTCATCAACGCCTTTGCTCGTCTTAGCTTCACACAATTCTGGTTTATGCCTGTGCCAGTTCGCACTACAATAGGCAACAACACGTACCAGTTCAGGGAAACCACAATGATTGACCCGAAAAAAATTGAGCAGATTGCTCGTCAGGTTCACGAGTCGATGCCGAAAGGGATCCGCGAGTTTGGCGAAGACGTCGAGAAGAAAATTCGTCAAACGCTGCAGTCACAGCTGACCCGTCTGGATCTGGTAAGCCGTGAAGAGTTTGATGTACAGACTCAGGTTTTGCTGCGTACCCGTGAAAAGCTGGCGCTACTTGAGCAACGTCTGACTGAGCTGGAATCGCGTGAAAAAACGGCAGAAGTTAAACCTGCTCCCGCGATCCCGTCAGTCGATCCGCAAGAGTAAAAACGACAACGGGCCGCAAGGCCCGTTTTTTCTGTTAGTGTTCCAGTTCTAGCTTCCTGGCCTCCGTCGCCTGCTGGCAGTACAGCGCATAGCGTTTGCAAAACCAGCTACGATGTTCTTCATCCATATTCCCAGTTATCGCCTGGATATCTACGGGATGGCCCTCAGCTTGCATCCTGGCAAAACTACGGGCCAGGAAATCGAAATTGTTCATTGAATACATATTGCTGTTCATGAGCATACCCTCCAGTTATTGAATATCTGTTAAGGCCATATGCTTTTTCTAATTTCAGTATTTCCCTGGATGCGAAGTTATTCTGTACATATTGTGCGCAAAAGCACTGCGCTGGTTCACAGTTTCCCACGAAATCTAAGAGGGGTCGGATTTAAGGTCAGCGTGACGCACGCTTATTGTGACGTCATGTAAAAGTAAATCGGGGGGGGAGAAAGCCCTTCTCCCCTTATTCCTTTACTCTGGGTTGAAGAAAACAGCAGCATCAATAGCAAGAAACGTATCGAATCCAAAAGTTCGATACGTTTCCAGCATTTGTTATTTATCGCTGTCTTTTTGGATCTTCTTGATGATATTGGTCGTTGAGCAGCCATCTTCAAAGTTCAGCACCAGCACTTCTCCGCCGTTCGCCCACACTTCTTTGCTGCCCGCAATATCTTCCGGCTTATAGTCGCCGCCTTTTACCAGCAGATCCGGCAGGATGCCGGCAATCAGACGCTGTGGTGTGTCTTCTTCAAAAGAGACCACCCAGTCGACGGCTTCCAGCGCGCCCAGCACGATCATGCGCTGTTCCAGCGGGTTGACCGGACGCGTTTCGCCTTTCAGACGTTTGGTCGAAGCATCGCTGTTTACCGCCACGATCAGACGATCGCCCAGCTTGCGCGCATTCGCCAGATAGGAAACGTGGCCCGCATGCAGGATGTCGAACACGCCGTTGGTCATCACCACTTTCTCACCGCGCTTGCGGGCGCTGGCTACGGCCTGTTTCAGCTCAGACTCGCTCATCACGCCAAAGCCAGTGTCGGCCCGACCGCGCACGGCGTTTTCCAGTTCAATCGGGGAAACGGTTGAAGTCCCCAGTTTACCGACGACAACACCCGCTGCGGCATTAGCAAAATAGCACGCCTCTTCCAGAGTGTTCCCCGCCGCCAGCGTCGCAGCCAGCACGCCGATCACCGTATCGCCCGCCCCCGTCACGTCATACACTTCCTGCGCCTGCGTCGGCATATGCAGTGGCGATTTGCCCGGTTGCAGCAGCGTCATACCCTGTTCGGAACGCGTGATCAGCAGCGCGGAAAGGTCGAAATCTGCAATCACTTTCATGCCGCGCTCAACCAGTTCATCTTCGCTTTTGCACTTACCGGCCACCGCTTCAAATTCAGACAAATTCGGCGTCAGCAGCGTTGCGCCACGATAGCGTTCAAAATCGGTCCCTTTCGGATCGATAAGCACCGGCACCCCAGCCTTACGCGCCAGAGCAATCATCTGCTGCACGCTAGCCAGCGCGCCTTTGGCGTAATCGGAGAGCACCAAAGCGCCAATGGAGCCCAGAGCCTGGTTAATACGCTCATGCAGTGGCTGCGGATCCACGCCTTCAAAACCTTCTTCGAAATCCAGGCGAATCAGTTGCTGGTTGCGGGAAAGCACGCGCAGTTTGGTGATTGTCGGATGAGTTGGCACAGAAACGAAGTCACATTTTACGTTCACATCCGCCAGCGTTTTGCTCAGCGCACGCGCCGCGTCGTCAATCCCAGTCAGGCCAACCAGACGCGAATTCGCTCCCAGAGAGGCAATGTTCATCGCCACGTTTGCTGCGCCACCGGGACGTTCTTCAATGGTATCAACCTTCACCACCGGAACCGGCGCTTCAGGTGAAATACGGCTGGTAGGACCGTACCAGTAGCGATCTAGCATCACATCACCGACAACCATGACTCCTGCACGTTCAAACTCTGGCAGCGTTACTTTCATTCCTGTCTCCTGAGAGATTCTCTGAGGGTCTTAAAATTTGCGCGCGATAATAGCACACTTCACTCGGCAACCAGCCACTTCTGCCAGCTGTCACGCACCAGCGTACGTTCAGCGTCGAAGTGCTCCGGCGCCACATGGCCCGGAAGTTCCTGCAATGCAAGATGATGAAGTTCATCGCGCAGCGTCGTATAAGCACGGGTAAGCGCCAGCGCTTCCTGCTCATCCATAATGTCGTTTTGCGCCAGTAACTCCAGAATGCGCACGTTATCCGACCAGCGCGTCAGCTTCGGTTTTTCATGCGCATAGCGCAGCACCAGGTATTGCGTAATAAACTCAATGTCGGTGATGCCGCCTTCATCCGCTTTGATATCAAAACGATCGCGATGCTTATTGCCCAAATGGGCCCGCATTTTCTCACGCATTTCGCGCACATCGGTCTGCAAGGTTTTCGCATCGCGGACGAGGGTCATGATATCGCGACGAATCGCATCAAACTGAGAGGTCAACCGAGGGTCGCCGTACACCACTCGAGCGCGCACCAGCGCCTGATGCTCCCACGTCCAGGCTTCGTTGCGCTGGTAATCAGCGAAAGCCTCGGTTGATGTCACCAGCATTCCCGCCGCGCCGGACGGACGCAACCGCGCATCCACTTCATACAAAATACCGGATGAGGTGCGGGTGCTGAAAAGGTGCATAATGCGCTGCGACAGACGCAGATAGAACTGTCGCCCGTCAATCTCACGCTCACCATCCGTCATCACGTCCATAGGACAGTCATGCAGGAAGATCAAATCAAGATCCGAACTGTAGCCCAGCTCCCAGCCGCCCAGTTTGCCATACCCGACGACGGCAAAACCGCGCCCCTCACGCTCGTCAAGATGAGTGGGTTGCCCGTAGCGAGCGACCATCTGCATCCACGCCTGCTGGACTACCGCATCAATAATAGCTTCCGCCAGCCAGGTTAAGTGGTCGCTCACCTTCATCACCGGCAGCGTACCAGCGATATCTGCCGCGGCAATGCGCAGCAACTGCGTTTGCTTAAACTGACGCAGCGCTTCCAACTGCTGCTCTTCGTCATCTTCCGGTACGCGCAGCAAATACTGGCGCAGTTCATCACGGTAGGCATCCGTCGCAGTGGGTTGATACAGGGTGTTCGGATCCAGCAGTTCATCGAGCAACAGCGGATACCGCGCCAGCTGGCTGGCGATCATCGGCGAGGCAGCACATAACGAAATCAGATGCTTAAGCGCTCCGGGGAATTCGCTCAGCAGCTCCAGATAGGTCGTACGGGTCACAATGCCTACCAGCAGCGGTGTGATGCGCGACAGCGGGACTGAGGCGTCGTCACGCGAACAGACATCGCTCAGCAGATGTGGCATTAAGTGATCCAGCACCTGGCGTCCGCGTGGGCCAATGGTGCGTTTATCCAGCTCTTTGCGAAAATCGGCAATCAGAGACAGCACGCGCCGGCGATCGTCATCCGCCAGATGCGTCAGCACCGGCGAGGTGTCATCTTCCTGTAATGCGTCCTGCCACAGTTCACGCCACTGTTCTGAGAGCGACTCTTCCTGGGTTTCTGCTTCGTCATCGCCAATCAACTCGTTAAACACCCGGCGCACGTTGTCCATATGACTGGCCAGCACATCGGTTAGCTGCCGCCAGTCATCGACGTTCATCCCCCACGCCAGCCGCGCGCGGTTCAGTTCATCGCCTGGCAACGTCTGGGTCTGCTCATCATTGATACTTTGCAGCAGGTTCTCCAGACGACGTAAATAGAGATAGGCTGCGCGCAGTTGTTCCGCGTCGGTATCTGACAGCAGGTGCAACGCATTGATGGCGCTGAGCGTGGGTAACAGCGAGCGGGATTGCAATGACGGCTCGCGCCCACCGCGAATAAGCTGGAATACCTGCACGATAAATTCGATTTCACGAATACCGCCCGCGCCCAACTTAATGTTGTCTTTCAGGCCACGGCGGCGCACTTCGCGGGCAATCATTCCTTTCATGTTACGCAGAGACTGGATCACGCTGAAATCAATATAGCGGCGGAAAACAAAAGGCCGCAGCATAGCGCGAAGCTCACTGACGTAAGTACCGTCGCAATCGCCCATAATGCGGGCCTTGACCATCGCATAGCGTTCCCAGTCGCGCCCTTGTTCCTGATAATAATCCTCCAGCGCAGAGAAGCTCAGCACCAGCGGGCCGCTGTCGCCAAACGGGCGTAAACGCATATCCACCCGATAGACAAATCCATCCATTGTGGGCTGATCCAGCACTTTGATAAGCCGCTGGCCCATACGGGTAAAGAACTGCGCGTTATCCAGCTCGCGACGTCCACCCTGCGTACTGCCGTGCTCCGGCCAGGCAAAAATCAGATCGATATCAGAGGAAAAATTGAGTTCGCCGCCGCCCAGTTTCCCCATGCCTAAAATCAGCAGCGGTTGCGCAACACCTTGTGGATTACAGGGCGTACCCCATTCACGACAGCAGGCGGCGTATAACCAGTCACGCGCGGCGACGATCAACGTTTCAGCCAAATGGCTTAGCTGCTGCAAGATACTCTCTTCCGTCACCAGCGACAGCGTCTGCGCCCAGGCGATACGCACCATTATGCGACGGCGAAACAGGCGCAGCTCACGCATCAGCGTGTTTTCATCGCTAACGTCGACCAATGCTTTCTGTAACCAATCAGCATAGTGTTGCCATTCATCCGCCCCGGGTGGCGTGCTTTCCAGTTCGACCAGCCATTCGGGATGGGCAATAATGCTGTCGCGAAAAAAATCACTGAATGTAAGCACTGACTTCGCCTGAATGCTAAGCGAGGATTCAGATATTGCTGCTGGCAGCCGCTCAACAACGGTCGGCCAGTACTGCTGTAACGGTGAAGAGAGCTGCTTCATTTATGGATTATCCTTTGAATAGTACCGGGCAGCGGCATGTTGCCTTATCCAGCCTGCATGACGCTTCCGCCCATCGCGTAAGCCTGATAGGCGCAGCGCCATCAGGCATCCCGGCCTCACCCTGATTATCGTTTTCCGCTGTGCAGCCAGAACGGTTCCAAAGCAATCGCCTCGTTGCGGAAGTGTTCAATTTCAATGTATTGGTTAGCCGCAATGGCGTGACGTAAACCCTGCCAGGTGGCGATCCATTCCGATGCGACATTTTCGTCGTAGTATCCCGCCAGCATCAGCATGCTATCAATATTGCGCGTCAGGCGCGGAAGTTGATCGGCGTACTGATCGCCCAGCGGCTGAGCAAAAGCTGTTTTCAGTTCAGCGGCATGGCGCGAGAGATGGGTATCTGAGAAACGCTTAAAGGAGTCGGCTATTTTACCCTGCGCCTTCGCATCAAGGAACGGCTGCCACCCTTTGGTCACCAGCCATTCGGTCAGCGCCAGCTTGGCCATCGCCGTTTGCGTGCTGTAAACCGCGGAAACGGCAGAAACGTCAGACGCAATGATCGCTTCCGACTGGGTTAGCAAATCACGTAAGTGAGCACTCGCTTTTCGTGGCACATTACCGCCAAACAGCATCAGAATGTGACGCACCAGGCCCATCGCAGCCAGCACCTCGGCTTTCGCCCCTTTGACGCCGCGCACCCACAGCTCTTCATGGTACTGCCACTGTGATAATGCCAGCTCCAGCGCCGCTTCCAACCCTTGCTCAATACTCGCTTTTGCCGGAACCTTCAAAATGCGCGTCGGTTTGAGTTCACGCGGTGCATTCCCCTGAGCCAGATGATAGCCGCGCGCCGCTTTACTCAGGCTGCCCTGGCGTAAACCGGTTTGCGATACCAGCTGGTTTGCCAGCTTCAATACCGCACGGGTATCGCCGCTTAACAACTCCAGTTCAAGCTCACAGATAGGTTCAGCCAACTCGCCCGCTTTCACTTCCCCGAGATCGAGGGCCATTTCAATGCGGCTACCGTCGATATCAAGGTGCCATTTCTCACGGTAAAAATCGGTGCTGAAGAGCGGCTGTACCTGAGAGGCAAGTTCAGCGGGCTGTTTGCCATCAGGCCAGACTTCCGTTGGAAACAGGGAGAGATCCAACTCTGGCGCGTTCAGCGCAACGTTAAACTCCGGCCGCTGATGCAGGCCACCCGTCACTCGTCCGGCAATTTTCATGGTCATTTCGTAATGACCGTTCTCACCGCGAATACGCAGCCCCATATCGTGACCACGCAGCCACGCATCGGGCGTTTCGTAGTAGATATTCAGCAACTGGCTGGGCGCATGATGCTCTCCCCCCAGCGTATTCAGACGTTCACGTAGCGCATCTACAGCGTCACTATTGACGATAAATTTTAATTCGATTTCCTGGGCCATGGTCTTGTACTTATGGGTTATGTCACAGTTGAGAAAACTGACTGCGAACTAAGCTCGTTCTTTATGGTCAGTAGATAGTATTTTGCGCCAAATTGCCATGCAACGAGCAATTTGACGGGCGTAAAAGTTTCGAGTGGTGGCAAAAAGGACACAGATGATTCCGATTGATGTCGAATGCTTTGCGTAGAGACACTGATGCCACTACTATCGTTCCACTTTCTATGACAATAACGACAGCCTGATGCCAAAATTACGCCTGATTGGATTAACTTTACTCGCACTTAGCGCCACTGCAGTCTCTCATGCCGAAGAAAAGCGCTATGTTTCTGACGAACTGAACACCTGGGTCCGCAGCGGTCCGGGAGATAATTATCGCCTCGTGGGTACGGTTAACGCCGGCGAGGAAGTCACGCTATTACAGACCGATGCCAACACTAACTACGCCCAGGTGAAAGACAGCACCGGACGTACCGCCTGGATCCCACTGAAAGAGCTGAACAGTACGCCGAGCCTGCGTACCCGCGTTCCCGATCTGGAAAACCAGGTTAAGACCTTGACCGATAAGCTCAATAATATCGACACCACGTGGAATCAGCGCACCGCCGATATGCAGCAAAAAGTGTCGCAAAGCGACAGCGTAATCGACGGGCTGAAACAAGAAAACCAGAAGCTGAGGAACGAGCTTATCGTGGCGCAAAAGAAGGTCAGCGCAGCCAACCTTCAGCTTGATGACAAACAGCGCACCATCATCATGCAGTGGTTTATGTACGGCGGCGGCGTGCTGGGTCTTGGTTTGTTGCTCGGCTTGGTTCTGCCACACATGATCCCCAGCCGTAAACGCAAAGATCGCTGGATGAACTGAATCGCCTTCTCCGCCACACTGACATATGATTAAGGGATCATAATTTCAAAAGGAAAGTGGTGTGAAGATTTATCTGGTCGGTGGTGCTGTTCGGGATGCGTTATTAGGGCTACCGATTAAAGATAAAGATTGGGTTGTTGTCGGCGCCACGCCGCAAGAGATGCTCGACGCGGGCTACCAGCAGGTAGGCCGCGATTTTCCCGTGTTTCTGCATCCGCAAACCCGGGAAGAGTATGCGCTGGCGCGTACCGAACGCAAATCAGGCTCGGGGTATACCGGATTCACCTGTTACGCCGCGCCGGATGTGACGCTGGAGGCCGATCTTCAGCGTCGCGATCTGACCATCAACGCAATGGCCCGCGATGACGACGGCGAGATTATCGATCCGTATAACGGACGCGACGATCTGGAAAACCGTCTGCTACGCCATGTGTCCCCCGCCTTTAGCGAAGATCCATTGCGCGTGCTGCGCGTGGCGCGCTTTGCTGCCCGCTATGCGCACCTCGGTTTTCGTATCGCTGAAGAAACCATGACGCTGATGCGCGATATGAACGCCGCAGGGGAACTGGAGCACCTGACGCCAGAGCGGGTGTGGAAAGAAACAGAAGGTGCTTTAACCACCCGCAACCCACAGGTATTTTTTCAGGTCCTGCGCGACTGCGGCGCACTGCACGTCCTGTTTCCGGAAGTAGATGCCCTGTTTGGCGTTCCCGCGCCCGCGCAATGGCACCCGGAAATTGATACCGGTATTCACACGCTGATGACGCTGTCGATGGCGGCCATGTTAAGTCCGGAGGTCGACGTGCGTTTCGCCACGCTGTGCCACGATCTTGGCAAGGCATTGACGCCAAAAGCGCTGTGGCCACGCCACCACGGTCACGGTCCGGCTGGCGTTAAGCTGGTCGAGCAACTGTGCCAACGCCTGCGCGTGCCGAATGACATCCGTGATTTAGCCAAACTGGTAGCCGAGTTCCACGACCTCATTCATACCTTCCCGATCCTGCAGCCGAAAACCATCGTTAAGCTGTTTGATTCCATCGATGCCTGGCGCAAACCGCAGCGCGTGGAGCAAATCGCCCTGACCAGCGAGGCCGACGTGCGTGGGCGAACCGGTTTTGAAGCGGCGGATTATCCGCAAGGCAGGCTGTTGCGTGAAGCCTGGCAGGTTGCGCAGGCGGTACCAACGAAAGACGTCGTTGAGGCGGGATTCAAAGGTCAGGCTATTCGCGAGGAACTGACCCGGCGTCGTATCGCGGCGGTAGCCGACTGGAAAGAACAACGTTGCCCGAAAGCGTAGACAGTGCATTGCCGGATAAGCGTTAACGCCGCTATCCGGCAAGCTAGTAAAATCAGAAGAACACGACGTAAACGGCAGCCGCCACAATAAAGCGGTAAATCGCAAACGGAATAAACGAGATGCGCTTAATCAGCTGCAGGAAGGTTTTGATCGCCACCAACGCCACGATAAACGCCGTCACGAAACCAACTGCAAACATCGGAATATCTGATGCGCTGAGGAACGTCCAGCTTTTGTAGAGATCCAGCGCCGTTGCGCCCATCATCATCGGCACGGCCAGCAGGAAGGAGAATTCGGAGGCCGCGTAACGGCTTACTCCCATCAGCATACCGCCAGAAATCGTCGCCCCGGAACGAGAAAAACCCGGCCACAGCGCCAGACACTGGAAACAGCCAATCATAAACGCCTGGCGATAAGTCATATCATCCAGACCCGGCGCACGCGGCTCTTTCGGCTTCAGGCATTCTGCGGCAATCAGCAGCACGCCCCCTACCACCAGCGCATACATCACGTTGATCGGGTTAAACAGCGATTTGATGATGTCGTGGAAAATCAGTCCCAGTACGACGGCAGGAACCATCCCCAACAGGATATGGCCCAGCGTCAGCCGACCTTTGCCAGTGCCTTCATGTGGGACCTTACCGAAGTGAATACCAATCAGGCCAAACAGACGTCGCCAGAACATCACCACGACCGCCAGGATAGAGCCCAACTGGATTACCACCTCAAATGTTTTTGCGGTGTCACCCTCAAAACCCAGCAAGTGGCCAACAATAATCATATGGCCGGTACTGGAAACGGGTAAAAACTCCGTCAATCCTTCGACCACACCCAAAATTGCCGCCACCAGCAGCGAGTGCATATCACTCATTAATGAACCTCTAGATAGATAAACCACGGCGAAAACGAGCCGACATAAAGACCCTTTTATACCCGTTTGGTTTAGATATTATTATTTTAATTATTTTCTTTCAGATTATTGCCACGCTCAATGATAACCCCGACGTTCGCCGCACGGGCTACCGCGCCAGGTTTACTGAGTTTGATCCGCACCCATGGAGAATTAAAACGGCTCAGCAGCAGATCCGCCACCTCTTCCGCCACGCGTTCGACCAGCGCAAAGCGCCCGCCTTCCACATGATTAACAACCGTTTGAGCAATATCAGCATAGCTCAGGCAATCAGCCACATCATCGCTTTTAGCCGATTTACGGTTGTCCCACGCCATTTCGATATCGAACACCAACTGTTGTTCGATCGTTTGTTCCCAGTCGTAAACACCAATAGTGGTGATTACAGAAAGTTGCTCTATAAATACAATATCCATCACGACCTGCCTGCTTTTTGGCTAACCCGGATACCACTTCCGGCGAAATATGCGTATTATCCACAGAAGTAGCGTTTTACACGACATTTTCAAAACGGAACAGCTTATGAGTGCAATCGCGCCTGGAATGATTATCTTCGCGTACCTCTGTGGCTCAATTTCCAGTGCTATTCTGGTATGCCGCCTTGCTGGATTACCGGACCCGCGTGACAGCGGATCTGGGAATCCGGGCGCGACAAACGTATTGCGCATCGGTGGCAAAGGAGCCGCCGTCGCGGTGCTGATTTTCGACGTCCTGAAAGGTATGTTACCCGTCTGGGGTGCCTATGCGCTAGGCATTAGCCCCTTCTGGCTGGGATTGATCGCGATCGCCGCCTGTCTGGGTCACATTTGGCCGGTCTTCTTCGGCTTTAAAGGTGGGAAAGGCGTTGCCACCGCCTTTGGCGCAATTGCGCCGATTGGTTGGGATTTAACCGGCGTGATGGCCGGAACCTGGCTGCTGACCGTCTTATTAAGCGGCTATTCATCACTAGGCGCTATCGTCAGCGCGCTGATCGCCCCCTTTTACGTCTGGTGGTTCAATCCCCAGTTCACTTTCCCGGTGTCCATGCTGTCGTGCTTAATTCTGTTACGCCACCATGACAACATTCAGCGTCTGTGGCGTCGTCAGGAGCCAAAGATCTGGACCAAGCTGAAGAAAAAACGCGAAAGAGACCCAGAGTGATTTTAATGTCGGATAGCGACGCAACAGCGTCTTATCCGGCGTGGGGAATGTGATACCCCTCTACCGGTTTGCCTAATCGGTGCTGGCACCACGTCGCCAGAAACTCCACGCACACCCGAAGCTTCACGCTGCGGTACAGCGGCTCCTGATAAACCGCCCAGATATTGGCGCTTTGCGCATAGTCCGGCAGCACGCGCACCAGTTCACCGCTTGCCAGAAACGGCTGCAGGTCCCATTCGGAACGCAGCATAATCCCTTTTCCCTGTAGCGCCCACTGCAACACAATCTCGCCGCTGTTAGAGGAAAGATGTCCCGCCACCTTGACCGACTTTTTCTCCTGGCCGTTATCCAGCTCCCACACCCCGTGCGTCATATCGCGTTCTTTAGTGACCAGGCAATCATGACGACTTAATTCCTGCAGCGTTGTCGGCTCACCGTATTTTTGTAAATACGTCGGCGCTGCACATAATATTCTTCTATTTTTCGTTAACAAATGCGCAATATAATAATCCGGAATCTCGTCATTAATACGAATATCCAAATCGATATTATCCTGCGCCAAATCAATTTGCCGATCATAAAGTTCAAAATGCACCTGTAATTCAGGATAGCTATGCATCAGTTCGGTAATAGCCGGTGCAATATAACTGCGCCCAAAGCCAAAGCTACAGCCGATACGAATCATCCCTGCCGGGCGCGTTTTGAGTTGCGTGACGTCATCGACCAGATGCTGATAGCCCGCAAGAATAGCCTGCGCATGTTCATAACAACGTTGACCACTCTCCGTGAGTATCACGCCGCGCGCGGAGCGGCTTAGCAGCGTCGTCCCCAGCGTGGACTCAAGGATCTGAATGCGTTTCGTCACAAACGCGGGTGTTTGGCCCAGCGCCGCGGCGGCGGCACTGAAGCTGCCGCTATGAACAATTTCAACCAGGACCTGCAGGTCTTTCGCGAGGGGATACGTGTTCAGCATGATAGGTATATCCGTAAAGTTGTTAACCGCAGTGTAATTCCCTCATGCGTATTAAACCCTGCCTTTGCGCAATTTTTATTGCTTATCTGAACATCATTCACGATCTGTTAATTGGATATTCACAGTGGCAAATAATATAAACCCACATTTTTAGTGGTAGTTTGTGGCGGAGAATTTATTTCCAGATAAATAAAAGAACTGGAGTTAACAAGATGAGCAATCAAAATAACCAAAATGCGATAACTACGCTGACAAACATTGTCGCCGATTTTACCGCCATGATTTCTACCCGCATGCCTGACGACGTCGTAGATAAATTAACACAGCTGCGTGAAGGCGAAACTTCGCCGATGGGTAAAATCATCTACCACACCATGTTTGACAACATGCAGAAAGCTATCGACCTGAACCGTCCGGCCTGTCAGGACACCGGCGAGATTATGTTCTTTGTGAAGGTCGGCTCCCGTTTTCCGCTGCTGGGCGAACTGCAAAGCATCCTGAAACAGGCCGTTGAAGACGCCACGGTAAAAGCGCCGCTGCGCCATAACGCGGTCGAGATTTTTGACGAAGTGAATACCGGCAAAAATACCGGTACCGGTGTGCCGTGGGTCACCTGGGACATCATCCCTGATAACGACGACGCGGAAATCGAAGTCTACATGGCAGGCGGCGGTTGTACGCTGCCGGGACGTTCAAAAGTGTTAATGCCTTCTGAAGGCTACGAGGGCGTGGTGAAATTTGTCTTCGAAAATATCTCCACGTTGGCAGTCAACGCTTGCCCGCCGGTGCTGGTGGGCGTAGGTATTGCCACCTCCGTGGAAACCGCCGCCGTCCTTTCTCGTAAAGCGGTGCTACGTCCTATCGGATCACGTCATCCGAATCCAAAAGCGGCCGAACTGGAACTGCGTCTTGAAGAAGGGCTGAACCGTCTGGGCATTGGCCCGCAAGGGTTGACCGGGAATAGCTCGGTGATGGGCGTGCATATCGAATCCGCCGCACGCCATCCGTCGACTATCGGCGTTGCCGTTTCTACCGGCTGCTGGGCACACCGTCGCGGCACGCTGTTGGTTCATGCTGACCTCTCCTTCGAAAACCTGTCTCACACCCGGAGCGCGTTATGAAAAAGATCCTCACAACCCCGATCAAAGCCGAAGATCTGGCCGACATTCGCGTTGGCGATGTCATCTACCTGACCGGTACGCTGGTGACCTGTCGTGACGTGTGTCACCGCCGCCTGATCGAACTGAAGCGCCCGATTCCTTATGACCTGAACGGCAAAGCCATTTTCCACGCGGGGCCCATCGTACGTAAGAACGGTGAAAAATGGGAGATGGTCTCCGTTGGCCCAACCACCAGCATGCGTATGGAAGCGTTTGAGAAAGACTTTATCGAGCAGACGGGCGTCAAACTGGTGGTCGGCAAGGGCGGCATGGGACCGCTAACGGAAGCAGGCTGCAAACAGTTTAAAGCGCTGCACGTAATCTTCCCGGCAGGTTGTGCGGTCGTGGCGGCAACCCAGGTTGAAGAGATCGAAGAGGTACACTGGACCGAACTTGGCATGCCGGAGTCCCTGTGGGTATGTCGGGTTAAAGAGTTCGGCCCGCTGATCGTTTCCATCGACACCCACGGCAATAACCTGATCGCCGAAAACAAAAAGCTGTTCGCTGAACGTCGCGATCCTATCGTCGATGAAATCTGCGAGCACGTGCACTACATCAAATAACCCTCCCGGAGAGGCGCTGCGCCTCTCCCTTTTCGTAGGGATACAACAATGGCACCTTTAGCTGGTTGGTGGCGATACCTGGCTCCGCTGGTGGTCATCGCCATTATTGCTGTACTGCCCGTCCCCAACGGTCTTGAGAGCCACACCTGGCTCTATTTTGCCGTTTTTACCGGTGTGATTGTGGGCCTTATTCTGGAACCTGTACCGGGCGCGGTGGTAGCGATGATTGGCATTTCGATTATCGCCGTCCTTTCACCGTGGCTGCTGTTCAGCCCGGAGCAACTCGCGCAGGACGGTTTTAAATTTACCGCCAAATCGCTGTCATGGGCGGTCTCTGGTTTTTCAAACTCGGTAATCTGGCTTATCTTCGCGGCCTTTATGTTTGGTACCGGCTATGAGAAAACCGGGCTCGGTCGACGTATCGCGCTGATGCTGGTGAAGAAGATGGGGCACCGGACGCTATTTCTTGGCTATGCGGTGATGTTCTCTGAACTTATCCTCGCTCCCGTCACGCCGTCCAACTCCGCGCGCGGGGCCGGAATAATCTACCCGATTATCCGCAACCTGCCGCCGCTGTATAACTCGCAGCCCAATAGCGCCAGTTCTCGCTCCATTGGCTCGTACATTATGTGGATGGGCATTGTCGCCGACTGCGTCACCAGCGCCATTTTCTTAACGGCGATGGCGCCGAACCTGCTGTTAATCGGCCTGATGAAAGGCGCGTCCCACACGGCGCTGAGCTGGGGCGACTGGTTCTTAGGCATGCTGCCGCTGAGTATTTTACTGGTGCTGATTGTGCCCTGGCTGGCGTACGTGTTGTATCCACCGGTACTGAAATCCGGCGATCAGGTTCCGCGCTGGGCGGATACAGAGCTAAAAGCAATGGGACCGCTCTGCGCACGCGAGAAAAAGATGTTGGTGCTGATGGTCGGCGCACTGGTGCTGTGGATCTTCGGCGGCGATTACATTGACGCCGCGATGGTCGGATACAGCGTAGTGGCGTTGATGCTGGTACTGCGCATCATTAGCTGGGATGACATCGTCAGTAATAAAGCCGCGTGGAACGTCTTTTTCTGGCTGGCCTCGCTGATAACGCTGGCGACCGGGCTCAATAACACCGGTTTTATTACCTGGTTCGGCAAGCTGCTGGCAAACGGGTTGAGCGGTTATTCGCCGATGATGGTGATGGTGGCGCTCATTGTGGTGTTCTATCTGCTGCGCTACTTCTTTGCCAGCGCCACGGCGTATACCTCCGCCCTGGCACCGATGATGATTGCCGCCGCACTGGCAATGCCGGAAATTCCACTTCCGGTCTTCTGCCTGATGGTCGGCGCAGCCATTGGTCTCGGCAGCATTCTGACCCCGTATGCCACCGGTCCTAGCCCTATCTACTACGGCAGCGGCTATTTGCCGACGGTAGATTACTGGCGACTCGGTGCTATTTTTGGCCTGATTTTCCTTGTGCTGCTGGTGATTACCGGTCTGGTCTGGATGCCCCTCGTTTTACTGTAAAACCCCATTGGGGCGGCATATTGTCGCCCCTTTATCCATAAGCTTCTCATATGATCGATTTCCCGATGCGCTGAGGCATACTTTTTTGTATGCAAACACCCTCATGCTGATAAGGGAAACGCTCTGGACACGGTTGCGCACGAGACACTCACACGGGGCTGGCAGGCCGAACTGGATCTGCATTTCACCCGCACTGGGCACAACACGGTGCTCGCCTCGGCGCGTCATCAGGGTCCATTGACGGTTCAGCGCCCGTTTTACCCGGAAGAGGACGTCTGCCACCTCTATTTGCTTCATCCACCCGCGGGGATCGTCGGCGGGGATGAACTACACATTGCCGTAACTCTCAACGAAAACAGTCATGCGTTAATCACCCAGCCCGGCGCGGGAAAGTTTTATCGCAGCGGTGGCCCGCAGGCGTTGCTGCGCCAACATTTCACGCTCGCGCCGCACGCCACGTTGGAGTGGCTCCCCCAGGATACGATCCTCTTTCCCGGCGCCAACGCCACTATCCAGTCCGTCTTTCACATCGCGTCGGAGAGTCGACTGCTGGCCTGGGATCTGCTGTGCCTCGGGCGACCAGTTATGCAGGAGTCCTTCAGCCACGGCTCGCTGCAAAACCGTCTGGAAGTGTGGCGAAATGGGCAGCCGTTGCTGATAGAGCGCTTGCAGTTGCAGAAGGGGGAGCTGAGCGGCGTCGCGCACCATCCGTGGGTCGGCACGTTGCTGTGTTATCCGGCCACTGAAAACATGCTGGAAGGCACGCGCGAGCGGCTGATGCCGCTTGGCGATTACGCCGGGGCAACGCTTAACGACTCACTGCTGACGATCCGCTTTCTTGCCGACGACAACCTGATTGTTCAGCGCGTTATGCGTGACATCTGGCAATTTCTGCGCCCGCTTTTGACACACAAACCGCCCGTACTACCGCGAATCTGGCAAACCTAAGAGACCCCGTATGGAACTGACCCCCAGAGAAAAAGACAAGCTGTTGCTGTTTACCGCCGCGCTGGTGGCAGAACGTCGCCTGGCCCGCGGGCTGAAGCTGAACTATCCGGAATCGGTGGCGCTAATTAGCGCTTTCATCATGGAAGGGGCACGCGATGGTCAAACCGTGGCCTCGCTGATGGAAGACGGGCGTCACGTCCTGCGCCGCGATCAGGTGATGGAAGGCGTTCCGGAGATGATCCCAGATATTCAGGTTGAAGCGACGTTTCCGGACGGATCAAAGCTGGTCACCATCCACAACCCGATCGTTTAAGGAGCGGCAATGATCCCAGGTGAATATCAGATAGCCAAAGGCAATATCGCGCTCAATCAGGGGCGGGAAACCTGTACGATCGTGGTGGAAAATCATGGCGACAGACCCATCCAGGTGGGATCGCACTATCACTTTTCCGAGGTGAACCCGGCGCTGCGCTTTGACAGGCGGGCTGCACGCGGCTTTCGTCTAAACATTCCTGCGGGCACGGCGGTACGTTTTGAGCCGGGACAAAAACGCGAAGTCGAACTGGTGCGCGTCGCTGGCGCACAAAGGATCGTGGGTTTTCGCAGCGAAGTGATGGGGGCACTGGAGGCAAATGATGAGTGAAATTTCACGGCAGGCGTACGCCGACATGTTTGGCCCAACCACCGGCGATAAGGTACGTCTGGCGGATACCGACCTGTGGATTGAGGTGGAAAAAGACTTCACCACCTACGGCGAAGAGGTCAAATTCGGCGGCGGGAAAGTGATCCGCGACGGCATGGGTCAGGGACAAATGCGCGCGCAAGCGTGTGTGGATCTGGTGATAACCAACGCCCTGATCGTCGATCACTGGGGGATCGTGAAAGCGGATATCGGCATCAAGGACGCCAGGATCTTCGCCATCGGTAAAGCGGGTAATCCCGATATTCAGCCCGACGTCACGATCCCGATAGGTGTGGGAACTGAAGTCATCGCCGGGGAAGGCAAGATCGTCACCGCGGGCGGTGTGGATACGCATATTCACTGGATCTGCCCACAGCAGGCACAGGAGGCGCTGGTTTCCGGCGTAACGACGATGATCGGCGGCGGCACCGGCCCGGCAGCAGGAACTAACGCCACCACCTGCACGCCGGGTCCGTGGTACATCGCGCGCATGCTGCAGGCGGCAGACGCCTTGCCGGTTAACATCGGTTTGCTCGGCAAAGGCAACGGCTCAAACCCTGACGCCCTGCGCGAGCAAATCACCGCGGGCGCCATTGGCCTGAAAATCCATGAAGATTGGGGCGCTACGCCAGCCGCCATCAACTGTTCCCTGGAAGTAGCAGAGGAGATGGATATCCAGGTGGCGCTGCACAGCGATACGCTCAATGAGTCCGGTTTCGTTGAAGATACGCTGGCGGCGATTGGCGATCGCACCATTCATACTTTCCACACCGAAGGCGCGGGCGGCGGCCATGCGCCAGATATCATCACCGCCTGCGCGCATCCGAATATTCTGCCCTCCTCCACTAACCCGACGCTGCCCTATACCGTCAACACCATCGACGAGCATCTCGACATGCTGATGGTTTGCCACCACCTCGATCCGGATATCGCCGAAGACGTGGCTTTTGCCGAATCACGCATTCGCCGGGAAACGATCGCTGCCGAAGATGTGCTGCATGACATTGGCGCGTTTTCCCTGACCTCGTCCGATTCACAGGCGATGGGGCGCGTGGGCGAAGTGATCCTGCGCACCTGGCAGGTGGCGCACCGCATGAAGGTTCAGCGTGGTCCGCTGGCAGAAGAAACAGGAGACAACGACAACCAGCGCGTTAAACGCTACGTCGCCAAATACACCATCAACCCGGCGCTAACCCACGGCATCGCCCACGAAGTTGGCTCCGTTGAGCCTGGCAAACTGGCCGATCTGGTGCTGTGGTCCCCAGCCTTTTTTGGCGTAAAACCAGCGACGATCGTAAAGGGCGGGATGATCGCCTGTGCGCCGATGGGCGATATCAACGCCTCGATCCCCACCCCGCAGCCGGTGCATTACCGCATGATGTTCGGCGCACTTGGCGCGGCGCGGCATCGTACTCGGCTGACCTTTATTTCGCAGGCCGCTAACGCGCAAAACATCCCGCAGCAGCTCAATTTGCAAAGCGCCATCGCCGTCGTCAAAGGCTGTCGGACGGTGAAAAAGGCCGACATGATCCACAACGGCCTGCAACCCAATATTACCGTCGATGCTCAGACTTATGAGGTGCGCATTGATGGCGAACTAATCACCAGCGAACCGGCAGACGTTTTGCCGATGGCGCAACGCTATTTCCTGTTTTGAGGAGTGACGATGATCTACCTGACCCAACGCCTTGACCACGCCCACCGCGTCACCGCAAGCGTCACGCTACCCATTGATATTCGAGTAAAAAGCCGTGCCAGAGTGACGTTGAACGACGGTCGCGAAGCCGGGCTAATGCTTCCGCGCGGTTTGCTGTTACGCAGTGGTGATCTGCTGACCACCGAAGATGGCAGCGAGGTGATCGAAGTGATCGCCGCGCCGGAGTCAGTTTCCGTGGTGCGCTGCGCCGATCCTTTCCTGCTCGCCAAAGCCTGTTATCACCTCGGCAATCGCCACGTTCCGCTGCAAATTCTGCCGGATGAGTTGCGCTACCATCACGATCATGTGCTGGACGCCATGTTGCGCCAGTTCAGCCTGGAGGTGACGTTCGCTCAACTACCGTTTGAACCGGAAGCAGGCGCTTATGCCAGTGAATCACACGGGCATCATCACGCCCATGCGCACTGATGCATAACATCCAACAGTTGCGTCTGATGCAGCTCGCCAGCAGCGCTCTCCCGGTGGGGTCGTTTACCTGGTCCCAGGGTCTGGAGTGGGCGGTTGAAATCGGCTGGGTGAAAAGCGCCGATGACTTCTCTGACTGGCAAATCCAGCAGATGGAGCAGAACTTCTTTACCGTCGACCTACCGCTACTGGCGAGACTGTATCGCGCCTGCGAGCAGGACGATCTCGCTGCAGCACGCCGCTGGAGCGCTTACCTGTTGGCCTGTCGGGAAACCCGCGAACTACGGGATGAAGAACGCAGTCGGGGCGCGGCGTTTACGCGGCTGGTCACCGACTGGGAAGCGGATTGCTCGCGGGAGTGGCGCGCGCTCTTTGTCGACAGCCAACTCTGCGGTATGGCCTGGCTGGGCGTGCGCTGGAAAATCCCCCTGACGGAGCTGGCGTTAAGCCTCGGCTACAGCTGGATTGAGAGCGCAGTGATGGCTGGCGTCAAACTGGTCCCTTTTGGGCAGCAGGCGGCCCAGCGTTTGATCTTTGCGCTCTGCAACCGGTATGCACAAGGTCTGGCACAGGCGCTGGCGTGTCCTGACGCCAGCCTCGGCTCCGCAACGCCGTTGGCGGCCATCGCATCTGCCCGGCATGAAACCCAATATTCCCGATTATTCCGCTCCTGAGGAGAAAAAATGAGTAACAACAAGCATCCCCTGCGCGTGGGCGTTGGCGGCCCGGTTGGCTCCGGCAAAACGGCGCTGCTGGAAGCGTTATGCAAATCCATGCGCAGCAGCTATCAACTGGCGGTGGTAACCAACGATATCTATACCAAAGAAGATCAGCGCATTCTCACCGAAGCAGGCGCACTGGAGCCAGACAGGATCGTCGGCGTGGAAACCGGCGGTTGCCCGCATACCGCTATCCGTGAAGATGCGTCGATGAATCTGGCCGCCGTAGAGGCGCTGAGCGAGAAATTCGGCAATCTGGATCTGATTTTTGTGGAAAGCGGCGGCGATAACCTGAGCGCCACCTTCAGCCCGGAATTAGCGGATCTGACGATCTATGTGATCGACGTTGCCGAAGGTGAGAAGATCCCGCGTAAGGGTGGCCCGGGGATCACCAAATCTGATTTTCTGGTGATCAATAAAACCGATCTGGCCCCTTACGTGGGCGCCTCGCTGGAGGTGATGGAGCGCGATACCCTACGCATGCGCGGCGAGCGTCCGTGGACGTTTAGTAATTTAAAATCCGGAGAAGGTCTGGAAAAAATTATCGCGTTTCTGGAAGAGAAAGGGATGCTGCGGGAGTAGAGTATTGCCCGGTGGCGCTACGCTTACCGGGCCTACAATATTATGTACTTATGCCGCCGGTAATTCCGCCAGCGGCCAGCGAGGACGCACGGTCACGCCAAGATCCGCCGTTGCACCCGCTTTAAAACGCACCATGCCCGCGTAGGCGATCATCGCCCCGTTATCGGTGCAAAATTCCGGACGCGCGTAAAACACTTCGCCACGACGCTTTTGCATCATCTCGGCCAGTTTTGCACGCAGCGTACGGTTAGCGCTCACGCCCCCCGCCATCACCAGACGTTTAAAACCGGTTTGATCCAGCGCACGTTTACACTTGATCATCAGCGTATCAACCACAGCATCTTCAAACGCACGGGCGATATCTGCACGCGTCTGATCGTCATTTTCATTATTACGAATGGTATTCGCGGCGAAGGTTTTCAGGCCGGAGAAGCTGAAATCCAGACCCGGACGGTCAGTCATCGGGCGCGGGAAGACAAAGCGTTTTTCAACGCCTTGCGATGCAAGCTTTGACAGCATTGGGCCGCCAGGATAATCCAGCCCCAGCAGCTTGGCCGTTTTATCGAACGCTTCACCAGCGGCATCATCTATCGATTCACCCAGTAATTCATACTGCCCAATACCGGTGACGCTGATCAGCTGCGTGTGACCGCCGGAAACCAGCAGCGCAACGAATGGGAAAGCAGGGGGATTATCTTCCAGCATCGGTGCCAGCAGATGCCCTTCCATATGGTGCACAGGAATTGCCGGTACGCCCCAGGCGAATGCCAGCGAACGTCCTACGGTTGCGCCGACCAGCAGCGCGCCAACCAGACCAGGACCTGCGGTATACGCCACCGCATCAATCTCTTTTGCCGTCAGTCCCGCTTCTTTCAGCGCGGCCTGGATCAGCGGTACGGTTTTACGTACGTGATCGCGCGAGGCCAGTTCTGGCACTACGCCGCCGTAGTCAGCGTGTAATTTCACCTGACTATACAATTGGTTGGCTAAAAGACCTTTTTCATCGTCGTAAATGGCGATGCCGGTTTCATCGCAGGATGTTTCAATACCCAGTACACGCATGACTTGTTTTACCTCGCTCTATTACCGCGCAGTGTAGGACCAATGCGGGTTGATGTAAAACTTTGTTCGCCCCAGGAGTTCCGCTCGTGTATACTCCTTATCCTTATAAAAGTCCCTTTCAAAATCGCGTCGGTGCTTTACAAAGCAGCAGCAATTGCAGTAAAATTCCGCACCATTTTGAAATAAGCTGGCGTTGATGCCAGCGGCAAACCGAATTTATAAAGGTGAGAGTTACATGCCGGTAATTAAAGTACGTGAAAACGAGCCGTTCGACGTAGCACTGCGTCGCTTCAAGCGTTCATGCGAAAAAGCAGGTGTTCTGGCGGAAGTTCGTCGTCGTGAGTTCTATGAAAAACCGACTACTGAACGTAAGCGCGCTAAAGCTTCTGCTGTGAAACGTCACGCGAAGAAACTGGCTCGCGAAAACGCACGCCGTACTCGTCTGTACTAATCCATTGAGAGCCAAGGCTCTCAATTCAGACAGAGTTGTAGTTGTAAGGCCGTGCTTCCGGAAGGAATGCGCGGCTTGTTTTCGTTTATACGCGTCATCATTCAAGCTGCCTCTGCGTTGGCTGCAGTCGTTCCCTCCAGTCACGTACTGATGTACGCTCCTGAGGATTCGCTCCCTTGCCGTCTTGAAGCATCTTGAATGATTTTGTGTATATAAGTCATAAAAAAATAAACGGGGCATATGGCTGGACGAATTCCACGCGTATTTATAAATGACCTGCTGGCAAGAACCGACATTGTCGATCTCATCGACGCGCGGGTAAAGCTGAAGAAGCAGGGCAAAAATTATCATGCGTGCTGTCCGTTCCATAACGAAAAAACCCCCTCTTTCACCGTAAACGGTGAGAAACAGTTTTATCACTGCTTTGGGTGTGGCGCACATGGCAACGCCGTCGACTTTCTCATGAACTACGACAAGCTCGAGTTTGTGGAAACCGTCGAAGAACTGGCCGCAATGCACAACCTTGAAGTGCCCTATGAAGCAGGCAGTGGCCCTAGTCAGATAGAGCGCCATCAACGGCAAAGCCTTTATCAATTAATGGACGGCCTGAACACTTTTTATCAACAGTCTTTGATGCAACCCGCCGCTACCCCCGCGCGCCAGTACCTGGAAAAGCGAGGATTAAGTAGCGACGTTATCACCCGTTTTGCTATTGGTTTTGCGCCCCCCGGCTGGGACAACGTCCTGAAACGATTTGGCGGCAATGCTGAGAATCGTAAATCGCTGGTCGATGCGGGAATGTTGGTCACCAACGATCAGGGACGCAGTTACGATCGCTTCCGCGAACGGGTGATGTTCCCCATCCGCGACAAACGTGGTCGAGTCATTGGTTTTGGTGGACGCGTGCTGGGCGATGCCCTGCCGAAGTATCTCAACTCCCCGGAAACCGATATTTTCCATAAAGGTCGCCAGCTGTATGGCCTTTATGAAGCCCAGCAGGATAACGCCGATCCGCAGCGCCTGTTAGTGGTAGAAGGCTATATGGATGTGGTGGCGCTGGCGCAATACGGCATTAACTACGCTGTGGCATCCCTTGGGACGTCAACCACCGCCGATCACATCCAGTTGTTGTTCCGCGCGACGAACAACGTAATTTGCTGTTACGACGGTGACCGTGCCGGACGCGACGCAGCATGGCGCGCGCTGGAAACCGCACTGCCCTATATGACAGACGGACGCCAGCTACGCTTTATGTTTTTACCTGACGGCGAAGACCCCGATACGCTGGTGCGTAAAGAAGGGAAAGAGGCCTTTGAAGCCCGGATGGAGCAGGCGCTGCCACTCTCCGCGTTTTTATTCAACAGCCTGTTGCCGCAGGTGGATTTGAGTACCCCGGACGGACGCGCACAGCTCAGCACGCTGGCATTACCGCTGATTACTCAGGTACCAGGCGAAACGTTGCGCATTTATCTGCGACAGGAGTTGGGAAACAAGCTCGGCATTCTGGATGACAGCCAGCTTGAACGTTTAATGCCAAAACTGGCAGAAAATGGGGCTTCCCGCCCTGTTCCACAGCTAAAACGTACGACCATGCGTATACTTATAGGGTTGCTGGTACAGAACCCGGGTCTCGCCCCGCTGGTTCCGCCGTTAGGCGCACTGGATAGCAATAAACTGCCTGGACTTGGCTTATTCAGAGAACTGGTCAACACTTGTCTGGCTCAGCCAGGTCTGACCACCGGACAACTTTTAGAACACTATCGTGGCACAAATGATGCTGCGACCCTTGAAAAACTGTCGATGTGGGACGATATAGCAGATAAAGATATCGCAGAAAAAACCTTCACCGACTCACTCAACCATATGTTTGATTCGATGCTTGAGCTGCGCCAGGAAGAGTTGATAGCTCGGGAGCGCACACACGGTTTAAGCAGCGAAGAACGCCGGGAACTCTGGACGCTGAACCAGGAACTGGCCAAGAAATAACAGAAAGACAAAAGTATTTAACGGCTTAACTGCCGAATATCGCTCGGGAAGCCCCCGACAGCCGCACGGAGAGGCAGCGGCAAAATATAAGTATGCCCTCGTTTTGCCGTTGGCGGTTTTACCGCCCAACACCAATCAAACGAATTAAGTGTGGATACCGTCTTATGGAGCAAAACCCGCAGTCACAGCTGAAGCTACTTGTCCAACGTGGTAAGGAGCAAGGCTATCTGACCTATGCCGAGGTCAATGACCATCTGCCGGAAGATATCGTCGATTCAGATCAAATCGAAGACATCATCCAAATGATCAATGACATGGGTATTCAGGTGATGGAAGAAGCACCTGATGCCGATGATCTGCTGCTTGCTGAAACCTCCAACAGCACCGATGAAGACGCGGAAGAAGCGGCTGCCCAGGTTCTGTCCAGCGTTGAGTCCGAAATCGGTCGTACAACTGACCCGGTCCGCATGTACATGCGTGAAATGGGTACCGTTGAACTGTTAACCCGTGAAGGCGAAATCGACATCGCTAAACGCATCGAAGACGGGATTAACCAGGTTCAATGCTCCGTTGCCGAATACCCGGAAGCCATCACCTACCTGCTTGAGCAATACGATCGTGTAGAAGCTGAAGAAGCGCGTCTTTCCGATCTGATCACCGGCTTTGTCGATCCGAACGCGGAAGAAGACATGGCGCCAACGGCGACACACGTCGGTTCTGAGCTCTCTCAGGAAGAGATGGATGACGATGCAGACGAAGATGAAGAAGATGACGACGACAGCAGCGATGACGACAACAGCATCGACCCTGAATTAGCGCGTGAAAAATTCGGTGAACTGCGTACTCAGTACGAAATCACTCGCGACACCATCAAAGCGAAAGGCCGCAGCCATGCTGCCGCGCAGGAAGAAATTCAGAAGCTGTCTGAAGTGTTCAAACAGTTCCGCCTGGTGCCGAAGCAGTTCGACTACCTGGTAAACAGCATGCGCGTCATGATGGACCGCGTGCGTACTCAGGAACGTCTGATCATGAAGCTCTGCGTTGAGCAGTGCAAAATGCCGAAGAAAAACTTCATCACCCTGTTCACTGGCAACGAAACCAGCGAAACCTGGTTCAACGCGGCAATCGCGATGAACAAACCGTGGTCTGAAAAACTGCACGACGTGGCAGATGATGTTCACCGCGGACTGCAGAAACTGCAGCAGATTGAAGAAGAAACCGGCCTGACCATCGAGCAGGTTAAAGACATCAACCGTCGCATGTCCATCGGTGAAGCGAAAGCCCGCCGTGCGAAAAAAGAGATGGTTGAAGCGAACTTACGTCTGGTTATCTCTATCGCCAAGAAATACACCAACCGTGGTCTGCAGTTCCTGGATTTGATTCAGGAAGGTAACATCGGTCTGATGAAAGCGGTTGATAAGTTTGAATACCGTCGTGGTTACAAGTTCTCTACCTATGCAACCTGGTGGATCCGTCAGGCGATCACCCGCTCGATCGCGGATCAGGCACGTACCATCCGTATCCCGGTACATATGATTGAGACCATCAACAAGCTCAACCGTATCTCCCGTCAGATGCTGCAAGAGATGGGCCGCGAGCCGACGCCGGAAGAGCTGGCTGAACGCATGCTGATGCCGGAAGACAAGATCCGTAAAGTGCTGAAGATCGCTAAAGAGCCTATCTCCATGGAAACGCCGATCGGCGACGATGAAGATTCGCATCTGGGTGATTTCATCGAGGATACCACCCTCGAGCTGCCGCTGGATTCTGCTACCACCGAGAGCCTGCGTGCCGCAACGCACGACGTTCTGGCTGGCCTGACCGCCCGTGAAGCGAAAGTTCTGCGTATGCGTTTCGGTATCGATATGAATACCGACCACACGCTGGAAGAAGTCGGTAAACAGTTCGACGTTACCCGCGAACGTATCCGTCAGATCGAAGCGAAAGCGCTGCGTAAACTGCGCCACCCGAGCCGCTCTGAAGTGCTGCGTAGCTTCCTCGACGATTAATCTCGCCGCATAAGCATAAACGCCACCGCAAGGTGGCGTTTTTCTTTATAGTCCCCGCCTGGCCAGGGCGTCATTCACTTCCCGATACGCCTCCACCAGTTTATCCAGAGTAATCCGGCTTAACCCGCTGGGATTCGGCAAAACCCATATTTGCGTCGCGCCAATAGTCAGCGTTTGTTTTCCCCACTGCGCCCCACGCTGGCTGAGGCCCTGCTCAAATGCCTGCTTCCCAAGGATTGCGAGTGCAGCAGGCTGATACTCTTCTATTTTCTCAATGAGCTTACGACCGCCGTTGCGCATCTCCTGTAGCTTCACTTCATTGGCTTGCACCGTCGGTCTGTCGACAAATTTAGTCACCCCGCAACGGAAGTCCAGCAGGTGTTGTGCCTCTTCGGGTTTGAGCTGGCGATCGGTAAATCCCGCCTGATGGATGACCTTCCAGAAGCGATTAGCGGGATGTGCAAAGGGGAATCCTGTACCTGCGGAAGACAACCCCGGATTGATGCCGCAAAACACCACCCGCAGCCCCGGCGCCAGTATGTCCTTAACCATAATTACTCCCATCAATACATCAGAGGAACAAGTATAACGGACTGAAAATACATTGTTTATAAAAACAGCATCCGTACGCTTATGTCTGGATTGCAACGCGGAGTTACTTTATAATCCACCGCCACGGCCCCTTAGCTCAGTGGTTAGAGCAGGCGACTCATAATCGCTTGGTCGCTGGTTCAAGTCCAGCAGGGGCCACCAAGATTCAAGGACTTGCGAGAAATCGCAGGTCCTTTTTTTTGGGGGTTCTTCCGTAGCTGTTGGCGCGAGCCAAAAGGATTCCTGCTGGAACAAATCAATATCTGTTCGCACCAAAATGTGAAATAAGAGCCGGGAAGAATACGGCAGGCGGGGCCTGAAGATATATTACGGGATGCCTCTGTCCAGCAACAAGCTGGTCACTGTCCCCCTCTGGACGTCGCCATCCAGAGATGGAAACGTCCGTTAGAGTTTGATTCGATAGTCAGCTCAAACTAGCTCTTTGAGCTGCTCCTGCATATAGGTTGAAAAATACTCTGGGTTCTTGATAAGGATGCGGTTACCGGAGGCCACTTTTTCTGCCCATCCAGCCACTTTTTTCGTGAACTCGGGATTCCATCCCTCCTGCTCACCCCGTGCCATCACAGCTTCCGGACTCGCTGGCACACCTAAGTCATGCAAATACTTTAAGATTCCCTTAGCGGTACTTTCATCCATTGAATGGGGTACTGACGCCGAAGTGTTCATACCACCAATAAAATCCAATGCTTTCTCAATTGCTGTTGGCATGCTCTTATCCTTAAAATTAACCACGTGAGAGACACATTTATACTATGTACCCAACTCCGCCGGGATATCAAAGAGAACATCACCTTTATTTGATTTACCCCGCAGCTAAACGCTTGCGGCGGCTGTTTTCTGCACGATTAATTCGCTATCCCGGCCAAAACCAGCCCGGTCGCTACCGCATTACGCGGCCCTTCGGTACCACGGATGTTGCCCTGTCCGGCAACCACGCCGTAATGCGCCAGCGCGTCGGTGATCATCTGCGGGATTTCGAAATCCAGCGAGGAGCCGCCCACCAGCACCACAAAAGTCATATCACGAATAGAGCCCCCGGGTGATACCTGGCGTAAAGCGCGCAGGCAGTTGGTCACAAAAACCTTCTCTTTGGCCTGTCGGCGCACCAACCGAATTTTTTCCAGCGAGGTCTGGTTATCTACGGGGATCAGCTCGCCGTTTTTCAGATAAACGACTTTGGCAAACACTGACGGACTGAGCGGTTCGCGAAAAAACTCCACCGCGCCGTTCTCGTGGCGAATGCTGAACAGGCTCTCCACTTTTGCCAGCGGGTATTTTTTAATTTCCTCCGCCAGAAACGGATCGCTTAAGCCCAGCTCGGTTTGAATCAACAGGCTGACCATATTCCCCGCGCCAGCCAGATGGACCGCTTTCACAACGCCATCGCTATTGATAATGGCGGCATCGGTAGAGCCTGCGCCTAAATCGAGGATCGCCAGCGGTGCAGCACATCCGGGCGTTGTTAACGCACCGGCAACAGCCATGTTGGCCTCCACGCCGCCGACTTCAACCGGGATGTTTAAACGGGCGCTCAGCTCACTGGCGATGGCCTGCATCTGTAAGCGATCGGATTTCACCATCGCCGCAATGCCTACGGCGTTCTCCATTGAACACTCCCCGGCAATACCGCCCTGCACCTTGCGGGGAATAAACGTATCCACCGCCAACAGATCCTGAATATACACCGCGTGCATGTCGTGACCGGTCAGCGAGGCCATCACCTTACGCACCCGCTCCAGCATGCCACCTGCATGCGTACCTGCTTCACCACGAATATCGCACACGGGCGCACAGGTGCTCATCGCCTGCATAATGGCCTGTGCGCCTTGCGCTACGTCGGCTTCACCGCCACGCTTTTCGCCGCGGATAAAGATCTTACCCGCCGGGATCACCCTTGAGCGCACATCACCCTGCGGGGTTTTCAGCACCACGGCGGAACGGTTGCCAATTAGCGCCCTGGCGATGGGGACGATGGTTTGCGTTTCCTCGGGCGTCAGGGTAAAGAAGGTCGCGATGCCGTAAGGATTCGACAGCACTCGCACCACCTGTCCTGGGGCCGCCACTTCCACCGCCGCCAGCACACCTTCCGGCACCTTCTCCAGGAGGGTGACTTCATCTACCACCGGCATTGTTCGACGCAGACGATTGTTCACCAGCACGCCATCATCTTTTTTCAGGATCGCCGCCACCACGTTGACACCGCGATCCAGCGCCTCATTGATAAACCAAACCGCCTCGAGGAAATCCCTCTCCTCACCGACCAGCGGGATCCAGCCCTGGGTAAACCGATCTTCACTCAACGCCGCCAGCTTCTCCACGGCGATGGTGGTTCCCATTCCCACGCCAACGCCGCCGGGCGTTTGCGGGTTATGCCCAATCATTGTTGATTCGGTAATGATGGTTTCAGTGATGGTTTCCATCGCCACATCGCCAATCACCGGTGCCGCCTCGTTGATGCAGATTTTCGCCACATCCTGAAGCGACCACGGGGTGTTATTCAGCGCCTGCTGCAGGGAGGCCACCACCCCGGCAATATTGTCCCGTGTACCTTTCATACCGGTCGTGGCGACAATCCCGCTGGAGATAAACCGGCCATGCTGCGCCAACGCCACTTCGGTGGTGGCGTTGCCGATATCAATCCCTGCAATTAACGGCATACAACCTCCGTCACTGGCTGCCTTTACGCAGCTTGTTTCTCTGCTGATACACCTCTGCCGACTCGCGGACAAACCCGGCGTTCACCGTGGCATGCCAGGTATGTTCCAGTTCATCGGCAATGGCCTGAAGCTCGGCGAACGAAGAACGAAACGGCCGCAGCGCGTTGTAAATTTCAAGAATACGGGCATCCGGGATTGCTATAAGCTCCGCCGCACGACGGAAATTACGCGCCACGGCGTGACGCTGCATCTGTTCGGCAATCTGCGCCTGGTACTCCAGCGTTTGCTGAGAAATACGCACATCCTGCGGACCTACGCGGCCCGCCAGCACATTCTCAAGGGTAATCTCGGTTAGCGGTTTGCCGGTAGGAGTCTGGATTTTCTCCGGGCAGCGGGTTGCTAATGGATAATCCTGCGCGGTCATGATGTTGTCGTTCATGGTCATTCCCTTACGAGTGCAATATGCAGCGTGACAGGCGCAGCATCCTGCACCACGTGTTTGGTCTCTTTGATATGAAACAGCGCGGCCTTGGCCATAAATTTGGGGCGTACCATCTGGTCATTAACCACTGGCACTGGCGAAGGCGACTCTTTACGTGCATAGCGCGCGGCGTTTTTACCAATCTGGCGATAGGTTTCCAGCGTCAGCAGCGGAGCCTGAGAGAACAGCTCAAGGTTGCTCAGAGGCAGCAGATCGCGCTGATGAATCACCGTGGTTCCTTTCGACTGGATACCAATCCCGATGCCAGAACCGCTGAGATTTGCCGCATCCCATGCCATAAATGAAACATCCGAGGTGCGCAGAATCCTCACCACCCGAGCATGCAGGCCCTCTTCTTCAATGCCGGCAACCAGTTCTTTCAAAATCGCTTTGTGCGGCATATCAATCAATGTTTTGTGCTGATACTTATCAAAGGCCGGGCCGACGCCTATCACGACTTCATCCACGCGTTCGTCCGCTTTAGCCGCCTCGCCTTCGCTCACCTGCAAGGTGAAAACCGGCTTACGTTCAGTTGTGCATTCCACTGTGTACCGCCTTATTCGATCGAGCCAGGCTGAACCACGCCCGCAATATTTTTAATTTCCGCCCAACGTTCGGCAGAGATGCGATAGCCGGTGCCGGGTCCCTGATAATCGTTGATGTCATTAACGGCGCTGACGACGTCGAACTGACGATCCAGAATGGCCGACGTTTGCAGGTAATCACCAGTAACACGCTGCCTCAGCATGTTGAGGATATTGCTGGCGATGTCTTCGAAGCCGCTGGAACTCAACGCGCCGACGATATCCAGCCCGGTGATATTGCGCTTCATCATCTCTTCCACGGCAGCCAAATCTTCCACCACATTGCGCGCGGGCATATCTTTGCTGCCGTGAGCGTAAGTGGCGGCCTCCACCTCTTCATCGCTAATCAGCGGCAGGCCCAGTTCGCGGAACACCGCCTGAATGGCGCGCGCGGCCTTATTGCGGATGGCGATTGTCTCCTCTTCCGTGACCGGACGCAGGCCCCCGTCAACCATCAGATCGCGTTGCAGAATGTTGTAATCATCGAAGTCTTCAGCGTCGAAGTTCGACCCGGCAAACATGTTGTCGTAGTTCGGTACCGCGCTATAGCCGGAGAAGATAAAGTCGGTGCCCGGCAGCATCTGCATCAGGGTGCGGGCAGTACGACGAATATCGGAGTGGGAAAAGGTCTGGTCATTGGCGGAGGCCACTTCAAGGTCGAGCATAGAGGCAATCAGGTTTTCCGCCAGCACCGCGCGAATCCCCGACGGCACAGCGCCGGTCATGCCGATACAGCTGACCGCACCGTTTTGTAACCCCTGTACGCCCGCGCCTTTAGTGATAAAAATGCAACGCGACTCCAGATAAAGCATCGATTTACTTTCGGAATAGCCCATCAGCGCTTCCGAACCGGTGCCGGAGGTGTAGCGCATCTTCAGACCACGAGAAGCATACGCCGAGGCAAGAAACGCTTTTGACCACGGCGTATCATCGCCATCGGTAAACACCGACTCCGTGCCATATACCGACACCGTTTCGGCGTAGCTGGTTAACCCGCGCATTCCCAGTTCCAGCTCCGTGGCCTCTTCAACGGAGCATTGCGTCAGCACGCCGGGGCGACCGCATTGGGACCCCACCAGCAGCGCCAGGGCGTTAAACGGCGCATAGCGGGCGATCCCGACCGTTGTTTCCTGTTCGGAAAAGCCACGGATCCCCGCTTCAGCAGCGTCGGCAGCAATCTGTACCGGGTTATCTTTCAGGTTGGTCACGTGGCACTGATTGGAGGGGGTGCGTCTGGCGCGCATTTTTTGCAGCGCCATCATCATCTCCACCACGTTCATTTGCGCCATCACCTCCACCGCTTTCGCCGGGGTGATGGCAGTCGTAATGGCAATGATCTCTTCCCGACTGACGTGGATATCCACCAGCATTCTGGCGATCTCCAGCGCGTCGAGCTGCATGGCGCGCTCGGCCTCGGGCACGTTAATCGCGTAATCGGCAATGAACCGGTCAATCATGTCGAACTCGGCGCGGCTCTTGCCGTCCAGCTCAACAATACGACCATTTTCCACCTTCACCGACGAAGCCGGATCGTAAGGGCTTTCCATTGCGATCAGCCCCTCTTCAGGCCATTCGCCAATTAGCCCATCCTGATTTACAGGCCGCTGGGCAAGCACTTCAAATCGTTTTGATCTTCTCATAGTTTATGGACTCAAAAGATAAAAAATAGGGACGCCGGGCCGTATTGCCGGGGACACAACACCCGGCATTCGCCTTTCATCAGCAATAGCCGAACTCTAAATGAGCAGGACAATAAAAAAATAAAATTAATTTCGTTCCAATTTGGTACGTAATAAAAATCCATCGTTTCATATTGAAACGCGGCTCAGGAATATTCACCGTGAATTGTGACGAGGTTAAATGATCATTATCAATAAACGCCACAACAGGAAACTGAACGTAATATTTTTGAAATCCCCACCCTATTGACTTAATAACGCGGGGCGAGAAAATAAGATAAAGCCAATGATAAAAATAGCTGTTGCGCGATATTTTCGTGACCTCAGCCCTACAACCTTTTCAGGAGAGACTGTGAATAAGAGCCAACAAATCGCCACCATTACGCTGGCGGCTGCAAAGAAAATGGCGCAGGCCGTCGAGGCTAAAGCGCTTGAAATCAACGTTCCGGTGGTGTTTTCCGTGGTGGATCACGGCGGGAACACGCTGCTAATGCAACGTATGGACGACGCGTTTGTCACCAGCTGTGATATCTCTCTTAATAAAGCTTATACCGCCTGCTGCCTGCGACAGGGTACCCACGAAATTACCGATGCGGTACAACCAGGTGCCTCTCTATATGGCTTGCAGCTCACCAATCAACAACGAATTGTTATTTTTGGCGGCGGTTTACCTGTCATATTAAACGGCAAAGTAATCGGTGCCGTTGGCGTAAGTGGCGGTACCGTCGAACAAGACAGATTATTAGCAGAAACCGCACTGAATTGTTTCTCTGAATTATAATTTAAATCTAAGAAGGTATATTATGAGCTATCGTATGTTTGATTACCTGGTGCCAAATGTGAACTTCTTTGGCCCCAATGCTATTTCCGTGGTCGGCGAACGCTGCAAACTGTTGGGCGGTAAAAAAGCGCTGCTGGTCACTGATAAAGGTCTGCGGGCGATTAAAGACGGCGCGGTAGATAAAACCCTCACACATCTGCGTGAAGCCGGTATTGACGTCGTGGTTTTTGACGGCGTTGAGCCAAACCCCAAAGACACCAACGTGCGCGACGGCCTGGAGGTCTTTCGGAAAGAGCATTGCGACATCATCGTTACCGTTGGCGGCGGTAGCCCGCATGACTGCGGTAAAGGCATCGGTATCGCCGCGACTCACGAAGGGGATCTCTACAGCTATGCCGGGATTGAAACCCTGACCAACCCGCTGCCGCCGATCGTTGCGGTGAATACCACCGCCGGTACCGCCAGCGAAGTCACCCGCCACTGCGTGCTGACCAATACCAAAACCAAAGTGAAGTTTGTGATTGTCAGCTGGCGCAACCTGCCGTCGGTCTCCATTAACGATCCGCTGCTGATGCTCGGCAAGCCAGCCCCACTGACTGCGGCCACCGGGATGGACGCCCTGACCCACGCCGTGGAAGCCTACATTTCCAAAGATGCCAACCCGGTCACCGACGCTGCCGCTATCCAGGCGATCCGCCTGATCGCCCGTAACTTGCGTCAGGCCGTGGCGCTGGGCAGCAACCTGAAAGCTCGCGAGAACATGGCCTACGCCTCCCTGCTGGCGGGTATGGCCTTCAACAACGCCAACCTCGGCTACGTTCACGCGATGGCGCATCAGCTTGGCGGTCTTTACGACATGCCGCACGGCGTGGCGAATGCCGTACTGCTGCCGCACGTAGCGCGCTATAACCTGATCGCTAACCCGGAAAAATTTGCCGACATCGCAGAGTTTATGGGCGAGAACACGGACGGACTCTCCACCATGGATGCCGCCGAGCTGGCCATTCATGCTATTGCCCGCCTCTCCGCCGACATCGGTATTCCGCAGCATCTGCGCGATCTGGGCGTCAAAGAAGCCGATTTCCCGTATATGGCGGAAATGGCGCTGAAGGACGGCAACGCCTTCTCCAACCCGCGCAAAGGGAACGAGAAAGAAATTGCCGAGATCTTCCGTCAGGCATTCTGATAACGCAGGGGGCGCAATGTCACTTTCATCACCGGGCGTAAATCTGTTTTATCACTCACGCTGGCTGGATACTCGCGTGCTTGATGAGCTGTGCTGGGGACTGGAAGAGCAAGGCGTCCCTTGCCGGGCAATCTGTTGCGACGAGCATGACTGCGCGCTGGCATTGAGCAAACTTGCGGCCAAAAGCTCAACGCTACGTGTCGGTCTGGGTCTTAATGCCACGGGTGATATTGCTTTAACCCACGCCCAGTTGCCCGAAGATCGGGCGCTGATCCGTGGGCATATCCGCGCCGGAGCAGCCCAGCTCCGCGTCCTCGGCGCCAATGCCGGTCAACTGGTCAAAGTACTTCCCTTCAGCGAGATAAAATAAATGTACCGCATCTACACCCGAACTGGCGATAAAGGCACGACCGCGCTGTTTGGCGGCAGCCGTATCGACAAAGATGACATCCGCGTTGAGGCCTATGGCACGGTGGATGAACTGATTTCCCAGCTTGGCGTCTGCTATGCCAGCACGCACCAGGCTGAACTACGCCAGGATCTGCACGCCATGCAGAAGATGCTGTTTGTACTGGGTGCGGAACTCGCCAGCGATGAGAAAGGACTCGCGCGCTTACAACAGCGTATTGGCGAGGAGGATATTCAGGCGCTGGAGCAGCTTATTGACCGCAATATGGCGCAAAGCGGTCCGCTCAAAGAGTTTGTTATTCCGGGGAAAAATCTGCCATCGGCACAGCTACACGTTGCGCGCACTCTGACGCGCCGACTGGAGCGGATCCTTATCGCGATGAGCAGAACGCTGACGTTACGCGATGAACCCAGACGCTATATCAACCGACTGTCAGACGCGCTGTTCTCGATGGCGAGAATTGAAGAAACTAGTCCAGATGCTTGCGCTTAAACTGGCTGGCATCAATATCGTATTGCTTCATCTTGCGCCACAAGGTAGTGCGACCAATGTTCAGCAGTTGCGACATCTCCTGTACGCGTCCGCTGGTGACGCGAGCAGCATGGATAATCGCCTCTTTTTCGATAGCGGTAAAGGTCAGACTGGCTGGCAGCAGTGAAGACGCAGTCTCCAGACCAGGACGTTCGGCAAACAGATAATCCGGTAGATTGCTCAGCCGAATATGGCCGTTATCACTGCTGATGGCGATGTTTTCGATAATGCTGTTGAGCTCAAAGTCATTGCCCGGCCACGAATAGGCCACCAGCTGTGCCAGCGCGTCGTCGTCGATCTTCAAACTGGATGAAAAACGTTTTTTCAGGCTATTCAGCCGCGTATAAATCAGCGAGGGAATACTGTTACGCCGCGCCCGCAGCGGGGGGATCACTATCTCAAAAGAGTGCAGCGCGTAATACAGCTGACGGCTAAAGCGGTTTTGCTCCACCAGATTGGCGAGATCAACCGTGGTGGTGGCGATCACTTTGACATCCACCGGAATCAACCGACGGGCATCCAGGCGGGTTAATACCCCCTGCTTGATCACCTGTAACAGCGCGGATTGCAGCTCCGGCGCCAGATATTCAATTTTTTCCAGAAACAGCGTGCCGCCGTTCGCCAGTTCAAGACGGCTCAACCGGCCATTTTCATCGTCGGTTGGCGCACTGCCCATAAAATCCTGCCCCAGCACGCTGTTGGCATAAAGCTGACAGTTCACGGCGATATACGGCCCGCTGGCGCGCTCGCTTTCGTTGTGAATGGCCTGGCTCAGCAGCTCCTTACCAACGCCCTCTTCCCCGCACAGCAGGATCGGGAAACTCCCCCTCGCTGCCTGGCGACCAAAATGGATCAAGCGGCGGGTTTCCGGATCGTCAGTCGACATCTGCTCAAAGGTGTGGCTCACCTTGCCGAGCTGGCTGGTCATCAGCTGGCGCATTTGCTCCACCGGATGCAGTAGCAGGATAAAGCTGTTGCCCTGCTCCTCAACAATCGGTTTCAGGGTGATGACGGCATCAACAAACTGATGCTGGCTTTCAAAGGTAACTTCGACGTGATTCAGGCCGCGGGCATGTTTGATCGCCCGGCGCAGCAGCATGGGGAGATTGAGCAGATCGTGAATGTTTTTTCCCTGACTGGCCTGCGCATCGAGATGCAAAAGCAGCGCCGCACGCGCATTGAGGAACTGCAATACGCCCTGTTCGTTCCAGGCCATCACACCATCATCCATACTCTCCAGCAGCCCGTACATCTGGTTCAGATGGCGGTTGGATTCAGCCAGCAGGCTGTCGGTCAGCAAAGAGTTGCCGACTTCTCTGGCAATCGCCAGCGTCAGGGATAAATCAGAAACGCACTCATGCTCCACCAGACAACACAGCGAGATGGAGCCGAACAGTCGACCATGGTTATCGAAGACCGGCGTCGAGCAGAACGACCACGGATGCAGCGCCTGTTTAAAATGCTGTTTACCAGAAGTTTTTGTCGGCTGGCCCGGCATCGTCGCCAGCGACAGCGCACAACTGCCAATGATGCTTTCCGCACAGTAGCTGCCGTCGCGAAACCCAAGCTCCGCCAGCTGTTCCACCGTCTGTGGATCACCGCAACGGCTGAGAATACAGGCTGATTCATCCAGAATCAGCAGCGCGCACGGGCGGCCGTCCATAAACTCCCAGGCATCTTCCAGCGCAGCCTGAGCAATCGTCAGCAACGCCGTCTTGCGACGACAAATCGACTCAAAGGTCAGCCCTTGCGCCTGATGCGGCGCCTGCCAGGTTTCCCGCTGCATAAACTTGCTGCAACGATGCCATGACTGGGCAATGACTGAAGAGACTTCCTTCCCGATGCTATGCGTGTGCGCCGTCATATCCCTTTCCGCTGTTTAACCATAGACAACCCCTCCGGCAGAGACTGTCAGAGGGGGAGAAGATGCCGGATAAAAACCTACCGACGACTGATTAACGCGCCAGCCACTGCTGTCCCAGCAGGTCTGCCGTCAAAATAGCGGCATGTACGCTTTCAGGCGTTACCGGGAACGGCATATTGTGGATGGTTTCACCTTCTGCACAGGTCGCTTTTGCTACGGCCATGATCTTGCCGTCAACGTCTTCTTTCACGCCCATTTCCGCTAACGTTACCGGCAGGCCTACTTTCTGACAGAAATTCAGCACGGTTTCGATCTCTTCCATCGGGCTGTTTTGCAACACCAGCTGCGCCAGCGTACCAAAGGCGACTTTTTCACCGTGGTACAAATGGTGGCACTCTTCCAGAATCGTAAAGCCGTTGTGGATCGCATGCGCCCCTGCCAGACCGCTGCTTTCAAAGCCGATGCCGCTGAGGTAAGTGTTAGCTTCGACAATACGCTCCAGCGCATCGGTCACCACGCCGGCCTGCGCGGCAAAGCGTGCCTTCTCGCCTTCCGCCAGCAGGGTATCATAGCACAAGCGCGCCAGGCTCAGCGCCGCCACGGTGGACTGTCCGCCCGCCATGCTGGTCGCTCTGGCGTCATAACAGGCTTTCGCTTCAAACCAGGTCGAGAGCGCATCGCCCATCCCGGCCACCAGCAGACGTACCGGCGCTTTGGCAATGATTGCAGTGTCCATCACTACCATATCCGGGTTTTTCGGGTAGATCAGATACTCTTCAAACTCACCGGCTTCGGTATAGATAACGGACAGCGCGCTGGTTGGCGCATCGGTAGACGCGATAGTCGGGATCACCACCACCGGCAACTTCTGGTAGTAGCCAATCGCTTTGGCGGTATCCAGCGTTTTCCCGCCACCAATCCCAACCACGCCGCGGCAACCGTGCTGTTTCAAAATGGCAATCAGGCGATTAATTTCAACATGGCTACATTCACCGTTAAAGCGTTCCGCATGGCAGCTAATGTCATGACTGTGCAGGCCGTTTAGTACCTTCTCTCCCGCCAGCTTCATCACGAAGTCATCCGCAATCACGAAAAAGCTGTCCGCCAGATTTTTAGCGTATTGACCAAACAAGGTGGAAGCGTCAGGACCCTGGAGATATTTGGCTGGAGATTGAATAACTTTTAGCATTCCTTTCATCCTCAAATAAGTACATGTTTTTACATGGTGAGCCCTGGCGTTAACCCGTTTAGCCTGATGTTGACGGCGAAAGCGGACGTACCGGAGCGATGTAATAACTGTATGGCGAGGCGTGTACAAAAAAATCTTTCGTCATTTTGTTCTGATATGGAACAGATAAAAATGACATGCGTTTCATATTGGAACGCTTAACCACAAAAATAATGAGATTTGCGATCTCGATCCGTTCCGTTACCGCGAAATCACCGACAAACACGATGATAAATTTCCCCAATTACGCGCCATCCTGGGTAAAGCCCCGCAAAAAAGACTGACTGCGCCGTGTGGCCTGCTCTGATCGCAGGAGGAAAAAGTCGAGCGAGTTCGCATTGTGATGATTTCTTGCCTAATTAAGTTTCATTTCGGAACAAAAAACAGCAATCACGTTTCGTAATGAAACTCATTTTCGTGTTGTTTTTTTCCATGCTGACTTCGCCAGAATCTCTCTATCGCCTCCGCACCATGAACATGCATTCGGGGGTTTGTCTTACACTCAACCTCGAGGAGCCGTTATGTCTCAATTCTTTTTTAATCAACGCCCCCATCTCGTTAGCGACGTGATCGACGGTACAATTATCACCAGCCCGTGGAATAACCTGGCGCGTCTGGAGAGCGATCCGGCCATTCGCATCGTGGTTCGCCGCGACCTTAACAAAAATAACGTGGCGGTGATCTCCGGCGGCGGTTCAGGACACGAACCCGCGCACGTTGGGTTTATCGGCAAAGGAATGCTTACCGCGGCGGTCTGCGGCGACGTGTTCGCCTCCCCGAGCGTGGATGCGGTACTGACCGCTATTCAGGCAGTGACCGGTGAGGCTGGCTGTCTGTTGATCGTGAAGAACTACACCGGTGACCGTCTTAATTTCGGTCTCGCCGCCGAGAAAGCGCGACGCCTGGGCTACAACGTTGAAATGCTGATAGTCGGTGACGATATCTCCCTGCCGGATAACAAACATCCGCGTGGCATTGCGGGAACCATCCTGGTGCATAAAATCGCCGGCTATTTCGCTGAACGCGGCTACAACCTCGCCACCGTCCTGCGTGAAGCGCAGTACGCAGCCAACAACACCTTCAGCCTGGGTGTTGCGCTTTCCAGCTGTCATCTGCCGCAAGAAACCGACGCCGCGCCGCGCCATCATCCGGGTCATGCAGAGCTGGGCATGGGTATTCATGGCGAACCGGGAGCCTCGGTTATCGATACCCAAAACAGCGCGCAGGTGGTCAACCTGATGGTGGATAAACTGCTGACGGTCCTGCCTGAAACCGGCAGAGTGGCGGTGATGATTAACAATCTTGGCGGTGTATCCGTTGCCGAAATGGCTATTATCACCCGCGAACTGGCAAGCAGTACGCTGTACCCGCGTATCGACTGGCTGATTGGTCCGGCCTCGCTGGTCACCGCGTTGGATATGAAAGGATTCTCACTGACGGCCATCGTGCTCGAAGAGAGCATCGAAAAAGCGCTGCTGACCGCAGTGGAAACCAGCAACTGGCCGACTCCCGTCCCACCGCGTGAAATCAGCTACGCGCCATCATCCCAGCGCAGCGCGCGCGTGGAATTCCAGCCCTCTGCCAACGCGCTGGTCGCCGGGATTGTGGAGCTTATCACCGGAACGCTTTCCGGTCTGGAAGCACATCTCAACGCGCTGGATGCCAAAGTCGGCGATGGCGATACGGGTTCAACCTTTGCCGCCGGCGCGCGTGAAATTGCCAGCCTGCTACAGCGTCAGCAGCTTCCGCTGGATGACCTTGCCACGCTGTTCGCGTTGATTGGCGAACGTCTGACCGTGGTGATGGGGGGTTCCAGCGGCGTGCTGATGTCTATTTTCTTTACCGCCGCCGGGCAGAAACTGGAACAGGGAGCTAGCGTTGCCGAAGCGCTGAATACAGGTCTGGCGCAGATGAAGTTCTACGGCGGCGCAGACGAAGGCGATCGCACCATGATAGATGCCCTGCAACCCGCACTGACCTCACTGCTGGCGCAGCCGCACAACCTGCATGCCGCTTTTGACGCCGCGCAAGCCGGAGCCGAACGAACCTGCCTGTCGAGCAAAGCCAATGCAGGTCGCGCATCCTATCTGAACAGCGAAAGCTTGTTGGGTAATATGGACCCCGGCGCGCATGCCGTCGCAATGGTATTTAAAGCGCTGGCGGAGAGTGAGTTGGGTTAAGTCATAAATGCCTGATGCGCTTCGCGCATCAGGCAGAACGTTAACGATAAACGCGGAGGCCACCCTCGACGCCGCGACTAAACAGTACCTGCCAAAGCTCAATATCTCTGGCGCGGAAAGCCCCAGCGCAGGCGCATAAATAGTAATTAAACATTCTTCTGAAGGTGGCGGAGTAACGTGAAGACAGCTCCGGCCATGCCTGATTAAAACGCTCATGCCAGGCCATCAGCGTTTTATCGTAATCGCTGCCAAAGTTATGCCAGTCTTCCATTACAAAGCGCGATTCGCTGGCCTCGGCAATATGCGAAATCGCCGGTATGCAACCGTTCGGGAAAATGTATTTATTGATCCACGGATCGACGCTCATCCCCTTTTTGTTGCTGCCAATGGTATGCAGCAGGAACAGCCCGTCCGGTTTTAAACAACGGTCGGCGATGCTGAAATAGGTGTCGTAGTTTTTCGGCCCGACGTGTTCGAACATCCCCACGGAGACAATGCGATCGTAGTGTTTATCGAGGTCACGATAATCCTGCAGCAGAATGTTAACGTCCAGCCCTTCACAGCGCTGTTGCGCCATTTTCTGCTGCTCTTTTGAGATAGTGACGCCTTCGACCGCCACGCCATAATGACGCGCTGCATATTCCGCCAGTCCGCCCCAGCCACAACCGATATCGAGTAAACGCATACCCGGTTTGAGTTGTAGCTTCTCACAAATCATTTTCAATTTGGCATTTTGCGCTTCGTCTAATGTGGTGGCGTCTTTCCAGTAACCACAGGAATATTGCATGTGCGGATCCAGTATCAGCGAAAAAAGATCGTTCCCAATATCATAATGTTCTTTGCCGACAATCCACGCGCGGCTCCGCGACTGCAAATTAAACAGGCGGGCGCTGACAATGCGTAAAATATCTTTCAGGTTGCCCGGCATTTGGGTGATGCTGCCAACTTACTGATTTAGTGTATGATGGTGTTTTTGAGGTGCTCCAGTGGCTTCTGTTTCTATCAGTTGTCCCTCCTGCTCAGCTACTGAAGGCGTAGTGCGTAACGGTAAAAGTACTGCCGGACATCAGCGCTATCTCTGCTCTCACTGCCGTAAAACATGGCAGCTACAGTTCACTTACACCGCCTCTCAGCCCGGTACACACCAGAAAATCATTGATATGGCCATGAATGGCGTCGGATGCCGCGCCAGTGCACGAATTATGGGCATTGGCCTCAACACGATTTTACGACACTTAAAAAACTCAGGCCGCAGTCGGTAAACTCACGTATACAACCGGGCAGTGACGTCATTGTTTGCGCGGAAATGGACGAACAGTGGGGTTACGTCGGCGCTAAATCCCGCCAGCGCTGGTTGTTTTACGCGTATGACAGGATACGGAGGACGGTTGTGGCGCACGTATTCGGTGAACGCACGTTGGCCACGCTGGAGCGTCTTCTTGGCCTGCTGTCGGCCTTTGAGGTCGTGGTATGGATGACGGATGGCTGGCCGCTTTATGAATCACGCCTGAAGGGAGAACTGCACGTTATCAGCAAGCGATATACGCAGCGCATTGAGCGGCATAACCTGAATCTGAGGCAGCATCTGGCAAGGCTGGGCAGGAAGTCACTGTCGTTCTCAAAATCGGTGGAGCTGCATGACAAAGTCATCGGGCATTATCTGAACATAAAACACTATCAATAAGTTGGAGTCATTACCCAGTTTTTGGGGGCACCTCAGAAAACGGAAAATAAAGCACGCTAAGGCATAGCTGACCTTGCCAGGCCTGCTTCGCCCTGTAGTGACGCGATCAACGGGCAGGAAACATTCCCCTTTCGTGCATGGCAGGCGCACACGAGTTCAGACAGCACGGTTTCCATGCGCGCCAAGTCGGCCATCTTCTCGCGCACGTCCTTGAGCTTGTGTTCGGCCAGGCTGCTGGCCTCCTCGCAGTGGGTGCCATCGTCGAGCCGCAACAGCTCGGCAATCTCGTCCAGACTGAACCCCAGCCGCTGTGCCGATTTCACGAATTTCACCCGAACCACGTCCGCCTCCCCATAGCGGCGGATGCTGCCGTAAGGCTTGTCCGGTTCCGGCAACAGGCCCTTGCGCTGATAGAAGCGGATTGTCTCCACGTTGACCCCGGCCGCCTTGGCAAAAACGCCAATGGTCAGGTTTTCCAAATTATTTTCCATATCGCTTGACTCCGTACATGAGTACGGAAGTAAGGTTACGCTATCCAATCCAAATTCAAAAGGGCCAACGTATGTCTGAACCACAAAACGGGCGCGGTGCGCTCTTCGCCGGCGGGCTGGCCGCCATTCTTGCATCGACCTGCTGCCTGGGGCCGCTAGTACTGGTCGCCCTGGGCTTCTCCGGTGCTTGGATCGGCAACCTGACGGTGCTGGAACCCTATCGACCGTTGTTCATCGGCGCGGCGCTAGTGGCGCAGTTCTTCGCCTGGAAGCGGATTTACCGGCCCGTGCAGGCATGCAAGCCAGGTGAGGTCTGCGCGATTCCGCAGGTGCGCGCCACCTACAAGCTGATTTTCTGGATCGTGGCCGTGCTGGTCCTGGTCGCGCTTGGATTTCCCTATGTCGTTCCATTTTTCTATTAACCAGGAGTTCATCATGAAGAAACTGTTTGCCTCCCTTGCCCTCGCCGCCGCTGTTGCCCCGGTGTGGGCCGCTACCCAGACCGTCACGCTAGCGGTTCCCGGCATGACTTGCGCCGCCTGCCCGATCACAGTCAAGAAAGCGCTCTCCAAGGTCGAAGGCGTGAGCAAGGTCGATGTGGGCTTCGAGAAGCGCGAGGCCGTCGTCACTTTTGACGACACCAAGGCCAGCGTACAGAAGCTGACCAAGGCCACCGCAGACGCCGGCTATCCGTCCAGCGTCAAGCAGTGAGCCAGCAAGCCAACGACAACAGCGAGAGCCGCTTCATGGGACTGATGACACGCATTGCCGATAAAACCGGCGCGCTCGGCAGCGTCGTTTCCGCGATGGGCTGCGCCGCCTGCTTTCCAGCCCTCGCCAGCTTCGGCGCGGCCATCGGGCTGGGCTTCTTGAGCCAGTACGAGGGACTGTTCATCAGCCGCCTGCTGCCGCTGTTTGCCGCGCTGGCCTTCCTGGCGAACGCGCTGGGTTGGTTCAGTCATCGGCAATGGCTGCGCAGTCTGCTCGGCATGATCGGCCCGGCCATCGTGTTTGCGGCCACGGTCTGGCTGCTCGGCAACTGGTGGACGGCGAACCTGATGTACGTCGGCCTGGCCTTGATGATTGGGGTGTCGATCTGGGACTTCGTGTCGCCGGCGCATCGCCGTTGCGGACCGGACGGCTGCGAACTCCCCGCCAAGCGCTTGTGAAAGACGGCTGACCGTGCGACACGGCGGCCCACACGAATAAGGAACGATGGTATGAGCACTCTCAAAATCACCGGCATGACTTGCGACTCGTGCGCAGTGCATGTCAAGGACGCCCTGGAGAAAGTGCCCGGCGTGCAATCAGCGGATGTCTCCTACGCCAAGGGCAGCGCCAAGCTCGCCATTGAGGTCGGCACGTCACCCGACGCGCTGACGGCCGCTGTAGCTGGACTCGGTTATCGGGCCACGCTGGCCGATGCCCCCTCAGTTTCGACGCCGGGCGGATTGCTCGACAAGATGCGCGATCTGCTGGGCAGAAACGACAAGACGGGTAGCAGCGGCGCATTGCATATCGCCGTCATCGGCAGCGGCGGGGCCGCGATGGCAGCGGCGCTGAAGGCCGTCGAGCAAGGCGCACGTGTCACGCTGATCGAGCGCGGCACCATCGGCGGCACCTGCGTCAATGTCGGTTGTGTGCCGTCCAAGATCATGATCCGCGCCGCCCATATCGCCCATCTGCGCCGGGAAAGCCCGTTCGATGGCGGCATCGCCGCTACCACGCCGACCATCCAGCGCACGGCGCTGCTGGCCCAGCAGCAGGCCCGCGTCGATGAACTGCGCCATGCCAAGTACGAAGGCATCTTGGAGGGCAATCCGGCGATCACTGTGCTGCACGGCTCCGCCCGCTTTAAGGACAATCGCAACCTGATCGTGCAACTCAACGACGGCGGCGAGCGCGTGGTGGCATTCGACCGCTGCCTGATCGCCACCGGCGCGAGCCCGGCCGTGCCGCCGATTCCCGGCCTGAAAGACACTCCGTACTGGACTTCCACTGAAGCGCTGGTCAGCGAGACGATTCCTAAGCGCCTGGCCGTGATTGGCTCATCAGTGGTGGCGCTGGAGCTGGCGCAGGCGTTCGCCCGACTCGGAGCGAAGGTGACGATCCTGGCTCGCAGCACGCTGTTCTTCCGCGAAGACCCAGCTATAGGCGAAGCCGTCACGGCCGCATTCCGCATGGAGGGCATCGAGGTGAGGGAACACACCCAGGCCAGCCAGGTCGCGTATATCAATGGTGAAGGGGACGGCGAATTCGTGCTCACCACGGCGCACGGCGAACTGCGCGCCGACAAGCTGCTGGTCGCCACCGGCCGCGCGCCCAACACACGCAAGCTGGCACTGGATGCGACGGGCGTCACGCTCACCCCGCAAGGCGCTATCGTCATCGACCCCGGCATGCGTACAAGCGTGGAACACATCTACGCCGCAGGCGACTGCACCGACCAGCCGCAGTTCGTCTATGTGGCGGCAGCGGCCGGCACTCGCGCCGCGATCAACATGACCGGCGGTGACGCGGCCCTGAACCTGACCGCGATGCCGGCCGTGGTGTTCACCGACCCGCAAGTGGCGACCGTAGGCTACAGCGAGGCGGAAGCGCACCATGACGGCATCAAAACTGATAGTCGCACGCTAACGCTGGACAACGTGCCGCGCGCGCTCGCCAACTTCGACACGCGCGGCTTCATCAAACTGGTGGTTGAAGAAGGCAGCGGACGACTGATCGGCGTGCAGGCAGTGGCCCCGGAAGCGGGCGAACTGATCCAGACGGCCGCACTGGCGATTCGCAACCGGATGACGGTGCAGGAACTGGCCGACCAGTTGTTCCCCTACCTGACGATGGTCGAAGGGTTGAAGCTCGCGGCGCAGACCTTCAACAAGGATGTGAAGCATCTTTCCTGCTGCGCCGGGTGAGGACAAGGAGGTGTGCGATGAGCGCCTACACGGTATCGCAACTGGCCCATAACGCTGGGGTGAGCGTACATATCGTGCGCGACTACCTGGTGCGCGGCTTGTTACGGCCGGTGGCCTGCACCACGGGCGGCTACGGCGTGTTCGACGATGCGGCCTTGCAACGGCTGTGCTTCGTGCGCGCGGCCTTCGAGGCGGGTATCGGCCTGGATGCCCTGGCGCGGCTGTGCCGTGCGCTCGACGCAGCGGACGGCGCACAAGCCGCAGCGCAGCTTGCCGTGCTGCGCCAGTTGGTCGAGCGGCGGCGCGCGGCGTTGGCCCATCTGGACGCGCAACTGGCCTCCATGCCAGCCGAGCGGGCGCACGAGGAGGCATTGCCGTGAACGCCCCTGACAAACTGCCGCCCGAGACGCGCCAACCCGTTTCCGGCTACCTGTGGGGTGCGCTGGCCGTGTTGACCTGCCCCTGCCATCTGCCGATTCTCGCCGCCGTGCTGGCCGGGACGACCGCCGGTGCCTTCCTTGGCGAGCATTGGGGTGTTGCCGCGCTCGCGCTGACCGGCTTGTTCGTTCTGGCCGTAACGCGGCTGCTGCGCGCCTTCCGGGGCGGATCATGACGAGTTCGCAGCCCGCCGGATGGACGGCGGCCGAGTTGGCGCAGGCGGCGGCGCGCGGACAGCTTGACCTGCATTACCAGCCGCTGGTCGATCTGCGCGATCACCGGATCGCTGGCGCGGAAGCGTTGATGCGCTGGCGGCATCCGAGGCTTGGCCTGTTGCCGCCCGGCCAGTTCCTGCCGCTGGCCGAGTCGTTCGGCCTGATGCCGGAAATAGGCGCGTGGGTGCTGGGCGAGGCCTGTCGCCAGATGCACAAGTGGCAAGGACCGGCATGGCAACCGTTCCGTCTTGCCGTCAATGTGTCCGCCAGCCAGGTTGGGCCAACGTTCGACGACGAGGTAAAGCGGGTGCTGGCCGATATGGCCCTGCCCGCCGAGCTTCTGGAGATCGAACTGACCGAATCGGTCGCATTCGGCAATCCAGCCCTGTTCGCCAGTTTCGACGCCTTGCGCGCCATCGGCGTGCGCTTCGCCGCCGACGACTTCGGCACCGGCTATTCCTGCCTGCAACATCTGAAATGCTGCCCCATCACCACATTGAAAATCGACCAATCCTTTGTCGCCAGGCTCCCGGATGATGCCCGTGACCAAACTATCGTGCGGGCGGTGATCCAGCTCGCGCACGGGCTGGGCATGGAGGTGGTAGCCGAGGGTGTGGAAACACCCGACTGCCTTGCGTGGTTGCGGCAGGCGGGTTGCGACACGGTGCAGGGTTTCCTGTTCGCCAGGCCGATGCCGGCGGCGGCCTTCGTCGGCTTCGTCAACCAATGGAGGAACACCACCATGAACGCCAATGAACCGAGCACCAGTTGCTGCGTGTGCTGCAAGGAAATCCCGCTCGATGCCGCCTTCACGCCGGAAGGGGCCGAGTACGTGGAGCATTTCTGCGGGCTGGAGTGCTATCAGCGCTTCCAGGCGCGGGCCAGCACTGCGACCGAAACCAGCGTCAAACCGGACGCTTGTGATTCGCCGCCGTCAGGTTGAGGCATACCCTAACCTGATGTCAGATGCCATGTGTAAATTGCGTCAGGATAGGATTGAATTTTGAATTTATTGACATATCTCGTTGAAGGTCATAGAGTCTTCCCTGACATTTTGCAGGGAATTCCATGACTGGACAGCGCATTGGGTATATCAGGGTCAGCACCTTCGACCAGAACCCGGAACGGCAACTGGAAGGCGTCAAGGTTGATCGCGCTTTTAGCGACAAGGCATCCGGCAAGGATGTCAAGCGTCCGCAACTGGAAGCGCTGATAAGCTTCGCCCGCACCGGCGACACCGTGGTGGTGCATAGCATGGATCGCCTGGCGCGCAATCTCGATGATTTGCGCCGGATCGTGCAAACGCTGACACAACGCGGCGTGCATATCGAATTCGTCAAGGAACACCTCAGTTTTACTGGCGAAGACTCTCCGATGGCGAACCTGATGCTCTCGGTGATGGGCGCGTTCGCCGAGTTCGAGCGCGCCCTGATCCGCGAGCGTCAGCGCGAGGGTATTGCGCTCGCCAAGCAACGCGGGGCTTACCGTGGCAGGAAGAAATCCCTGTCGTCTGAGCGTATTGCCGAACTGCGCCAACGTGTCGAGGCTGGCGAGCAAAAGGCCAAGCTTGCTCGTGAATTCGGAATCAGTCGCGAAACCCTGTATCAATACTTGAGAACGGATCAGTAAATATGCCACGTCGTTCCATCCTGTCCGCCGCCGAGCGGGAAAGCCTGCTGGCGTTGCCGGACTCCAAGGACGACCTGATCCGACATTACACATTCAACGATACCGACCTCTCGATCATCCGACAGCGGCGCGGGCCAGCCAATCGGCTGGGCTTCGCGGTGCAGCTCTGTTACCTGCGCTTTCCCGGCGTCATCCTGGGCGTCGATGAACTACCGTTCCCGCCCTTGTTGAAGCTGGTCGCCGACCAGCTCAAGGTCGGCGTCGAAAGCTGGAACGAGTACGGCCAGCGGGAGCAGACCCGGCGCGAGCACCTGAGCGAGCTGCAAACCGTGTTCGGTTTCCGGCCCTTCACCATGAGCCATTACCGGCAGGCCGTCCAGATGCTGACCGAGCTGGCGATGCAAACCGACAAAGGCATCGTGCTGGCCAGCGCCTTGATCGGGCACCTGCGGCGGCAGTCGGTCATTCTGCCCGCCCTCAACGCCGTCGAGCGGGCGAGTGCCGAGGCGATCACCCGTGCTAACCGGCGCATCTACGACGCCTTGGCCGAACCACTGGCGGACGCGCATCGCCGCCGCCTCGACGATCTGCTCAAGCGCCGGGACAACGGCAAGACGACCTGGTTGGCTTGGTTGCGCCAGTCTCCGGCCAAGCCAAATTCGCGGCATATGCTGGAACACATCGAACGCCTCAAGGCATGGCAGGCACTCGATCTGCCTACCGGCATCGAGCGGCTGGTTCACCAGAACCGCCTGCTCAAGATTGCCCGCGAGGGCGGCCAGATGACACCCGCCGACCTGGCCAAATTCGAGCCGCAACGGCGCTACGCCACTCTCGTGGCGCTGGCCACCGAGGGCATGGCCACCGTCACCGACGAAATCATCGACCTGCACGACCGCATCCTGGGTAAGCTGTTTAACGCTGCCAAGAATAAGCATCAGCAGCAGTTCCAGGCGTCAGGCAAGGCCATCAACGCCAAGGTACGTCTGTACGGGCGCATCGGTCAGGCGCTGATCGACGCCAAGCAATCAGGCCGCGATGCGTTTGCCGCCATCGAGGCCGTCATGTCCTGGGATTCCTTTGCCGAGAGCGTCACCGAGGCGCAGAAGCTCGCGCAACCCGATGACTTCGATTTCCTGCATCGCATCGGCGAGAGCTACGCCACCCTGCGCCGCTATGCACCGGAATTCCTTGCCGTGCTCAAGCTGCGGGCCGCGCCCGCCGCCAAAAACGTGCTTGATGCCATTGAGGTGCTGCGCGGCATGAACACCGACAACGCCCGCAAGCTGCCAGCCGATGCACCGACCGGCTTCATCAAGCCGCGCTGGCAGAAACTGGTGATGACCGACGCCGGCATCGACCGGCGCTACTACGAACTGTGCGCGCTGTCCGAGTTGAAGAACTCCCTGCGCTCGGGCGACATCTGGGTGCAGGGTTCACGCCAGTTCAAGGACTTCGAGGACTACCTGGTACCGCCCGAGAAGTTCACCAGCCTCAAGCAGTCCAGCGAATTGCCGCTGGCCGTGGCCACCGACTGCGAACAATATCTGCATGAGCGGCTGACGCTGCTGGAAGCACAACTTGCCACCGTCAACCGCATGGCGGCAGCCAACGACCTGCCGGATGCCATCATCACCGAGTCGGGCTTGAAGATCACGCCGCTGGATGCGGCGGTGCCCGACACCGCGCAGGCGCTGATAGACCAGACAGCCATGGTCCTGCCGCACGTCAAGATCACCGAACTGCTGCTCGAAGTCGATGAGTGGACGGGCTTCACCCGGCACTTCACGCACTTGAAATCGGGCGATCTGGCCAAGGACAAGAACCTGTTGTTGACCACGATCCTGGCCGACGCGATCAACCTGGGCCTGACCAAGATGGCCGAGTCCTGCCCCGGCACGACCTACGCGAAGCTCGCTTGGCTGCAAGCCTGGCATACCCGCGACGAAACGTACTCGACAGCGTTGGCTGAACTGGTCAACGCTCAGTTTCGGCATCCCTTTGCCGGGCACTGGGGCGATGGCACCACATCATCATCGGACGGACAGAATTTCCGAACCGCTAGCAAGGCAAAGAGCACGGGGCACATCAACCCAAAATATGGCAGCAGCCCAGGACGGACTTTCTACACCCACATCTCCGACCAATACGCGCCATTCCACACCAAGGTGGTCAATGTCGGCCTGCGCGACTCAACCTACGTGCTCGACGGCCTGCTGTACCACGAATCCGACCTGCGGATCGAGGAGCACTACACCGACACGGCGGGCTTCACCGATCACGTCTTCGCCCTGATGCACCTCTTGGGCTTCCGCTTCGCGCCGCGCATCCGCGACCTGGGCGACACCAAGCTCTACATCCCGAAGGGCGATGCCGCCTATGACGCGCTCAAGCCGATGATCGGCGGCACGCTCAACATCAAGCACGTCCGCGCCCATTGGGACGAAATCCTGCGGCTGGCCACCTCGATCAAGCAGGGCACGGTGACGGCCTCGCTGATGCTCAGGAAACTCGGCAGCTACCCGCGCCAGAACGGCTTGGCCGTCGCGCTGCGCGAGTTGGGCCGCATCGAGCGCACGCTGTTCATCCTCGACTGGCTGCAAAGCGTCGAGCTACGCCGCCGCGTGCATGCCGGGCTGAACAAGGGCGAGGCGCGCAATGCGCTGGCCCGTGCCGTGTTCTTCAACCGCCTTGGTGAAATCCGTGACCGCAGTTTCGAGCAGCAGCGCTACCGGGCCAGCGGCCTCAACCTGGTGACGGCGGCCATCGTGCTGTGGAACACGGTCTACCTGGAGCGTGCGGCGCATGCGTTGCGCGGCAATGGTCATGCCGTCGATGACTCGCTATTGCAGTACCTGTCGCCACTCGGCTGGGAGCACATCAACCTGACCGGTGATTACCTATGGCGCAGCAGCGCCAAGATCGGCGCGGGGAAGTTCAGGCCGCTACGGCCTCTGCAACCGGCTTAGCGTGCTTTATTTTCCGTTTTCTGAGACGACCCCTATCGGGATGGAGGCGTGCTCCGGGGCTCATTACTGGGCAAGACTGTTTCGGCAGTATGGTCATGAGCCGCGTCTGATGGCCGCTAAATTTGTATCGCCTTACCGCATGGCTGGTAAATCAGGGAAAAATGATGCAGCTGATGCTCAGGCTATCTGCGAGGCGGTTCGTCGCCCACATATGCGGTTTGTGCCGGTTAAGGATGAGAGCCAGCAGGCAATGCAGTGTCTGCATCGTACCCGACAGGGTTTTATCGAAGAGAAAACAGCAACATATAATCGTCTCCGGGGGTTGATATCTGAATTCGGCGTTATCGCCCCACAAAGTACAGATGCCCTGCGCCACATAGTTTTTGAGCAGAAGAATTCTTTACCACTTCAGGTTCAGCAATGTGTTGATGATTTGCTGGAGCACGTTGCTCGCATTGAAGATAACATCGCTGAATATGACCGAATTTTGTCCCGCATGGCCAAAACAGATCATCGCAGTCAGCGGCTGATGGAATTGAAGGGCGTTGGCCCCACAACGGCCTGTGCGCTGGTCGCCAGTATCGGTAATGCACATGATTTTAAGAATGGGCGCCAGCTGGCAGCCTGGCTGGGACTGACACCATCGCAGTACAGCAGCGGCGGAAAGTCGAAGCTTGGCAGGATAACGAAAGCTGGCGATTCGTATCTGAGAACACTTCTGGTTCAGGGTGCCCGCTCGGTACTGATCGGGGCGGAGAAAAGGACTGATTTATTCAGTCGTTGGGTCTGCTCACTGGTCGAACGCAGAGGATACTGGCGCGCTGTTGTTGCCATCGCTGCCAAAAATGCAAGACTGTGCTGGGCATCATTGCATTACGGTGATGATTTCAGGTTGTACTCAGCCAGCTAAAGTACAAAGCTGTATGACCATCTGTTCTGCAACTCGTTGATGATAAAGGGTTAGACCCCGTGAGGTATATCTGCTTATTGTACAGGGCAAGTGTACCCGACTAACGAACTAGAGCCTCACGAGCGTCTTTCATCAGGGTCCGAATCGATGACGATTCATCATGACCGTTTATAGTACCGCAGTCTCTCCCCTTTATTTTTTTACTATAGTGCAGACAGAAACCGTAAACACCGGCGTTGACATGCCGGGGAAGCCCTTATAGTACAATAATTTCCGATCTCCAAACTGACCCCTAAATAGGCTGATTCGATGTGTTTGCGGGAAAAAAATCGGCCCAGATCCGCGAAATTTTAATCAGCGAGTCAGCTTGGGAAGAAATGACCTGCTTATTCGCACCTTCCCTAAGTTCATACCAGTAAGGTGAAAATTCAACTACATGCACCATCAGTACATGGACTGCCCCTCATGGTCGCCATGAGCGTAACAATTCCGGTCCTATCAATCAGCGTGCTCCCTGATTATCTTCGGGGTTGTACGCCAGTATTTTATCAATGAGTGCTCTTCCCCTGTGAGGGAAGAGCATGTGTGTGTATGGAGTTCTGTCACCTTCTCAAAGGATTATTAATTTTTGCATAGTCAAAAGGGCTGACACTCTGTTCCCTGTTAGCATCCAGAAAATCAGCCCACCACTGCAACATCAGCTTTCGCTCATCCAGATGTTCCGCTTTATGGATATACGCCGCCCTCACCGAATTACGTTCCATATGGCTCATCTGCCGTTCTACCGCATCCTTCGACCATAGCCCTGACTCAATTAACGAACTACAGGCCATTGTGCGGAAACCGTGACCGCAAACCTCAACTTTAGTGTCATAGCCCATCACCCGCAATGCACTGTTCACGGTGTTTTCACTCATGGGTTTACGCGGATCGTGATCGCCAATAAAAATGAGTTCATGTTCACCACAGAACTGTTTTATCTGCTTCAGGATCGCCAGCGCCTGCTTTGAAAGCGGCACCAGATGAGGTGTACGCATCTTTGATCCTCGCTGAGAATGTTTCACGCCGGGAATAGGCTCTCGCTCTGGCGGAATGGTCCACATTGACGTGTCAAAATCGATCTCTGACCAGCGAGCAAAACGCAGCTCACTGGACCGAATAAAGATAAGCAAAGTGAGTTCCGTTGCCCAGCGGGTTAGCGGCCTGCCGGTATAGCCGTCTATTTTCTGGAGTAATTCAGGGATGCGCTTTAACTCCAGCGCCGGACGATGCTGCCGATTACTGGAAGCTACCGCCCCCGCCATCTCCTGCGCCGGGTTGTAATCAATTAACCCGCTTTGCACTGCATAACGCATGATGGCCGTGGTGCGCTGTTGAAGACGGGAAGCCACTTCAAGACGTCCAGATGTCTCCACGGCTTTAATGGGAATTAACAGATCGCGAGTACCCAGTTCAGCAATATTGCGAGCACCAATTGCCGGGAAGATATTGTCCTCCAGGCTCTTTTTTACGCGATTAGCATGATCTTCCGACCATTTCTGATTGGTCAAGAGCCACTCTCTGGCAACCTTCTCGAAAGTAATAATCTCTTTTGCCTGCTCTTCTTTCACAGCACGTTTATGCTCACGAGGATCGATACCAGCAGCTACCAACCTTCTGGCCTCTTCCCTTTTCTTCCTGGCATCAGCCAGCGAAACATCCGGGTAAACGCCGAACGCCATCAAATGTTGTTTACCACCAAAACGGAAACGAAATCGCCAATACTTTGAACCGTTAGGTTTTACAAGTAAGGACATGCCGTCGCCGTCAACAAGTGAATACTCTTTCTCCTCAGGTTTTGCAGAACGAACTTTAGTATCCGTTAGGGCCATAATGGTCCTCCTTCCATTGGTATCTCGTGAGTATACAAGCAATATCGAATCGGCAAATATACTCATTAGTATACTCACAAGCTTGTTGATGTGGGTTGACTCAGGTTGACTTCAGTTGAGGAGAAATGCTGGAAAAGCCTTGTATAGCGCGGATTTCAGACATAAAAAAAGACCTCAGTTGAGGTCTATTTACATACTTTTGGTGCCGAAGGCCGGACTCGAACCGGCACGTATTTCTACGGTTGATTTTGAATCAACTGCGTCTACCGATTTCGCCACTCCGGCACGGAAGGGATGCGGAAAACGTTGTGGATTATACCTGTCATGCGCCACCATGCAAGCACCAGCGTGTGCCTGACTCGCTAAGTGTTGAAAATTTCAGCATTCCCTTTCTCACCTGCAACCATCGTCACAGTTTGCCCCCTTATTAATCCCCCCTTCTGCGAAGCGTCCCGTTTCCCCATGCTCTACACTTCCAGTTCAACACCACACTGAGGGAAACACGATGTCGATGATAAAAAGCTACGCCGCAAAAGCGGCGGGCAGCGAACTCGAACTCTATGAATATGATGCAGGCGAGCTTAAGCCGGAAGATGTCGAAGTCCAGGTCGATTACTGCGGTATCTGCCATTCCGATTTGTCGATGATCGACAACGAATGGGGGTTCTCTCAGTATCCACTGGTTGCCGGGCATGAGGTGATTGGTCGCGTGGCGGCGCTCGGCAGCGCGGCGCAAGATAAAGGTCTGAAGGTTGGTCAGCGAGTCGGCATTGGCTGGACGGCGCGCAGCTGCGGGCATTGCGACGCCTGTATCAGCGGCAATCAGATTAACTGCCTGGAAGGTTCCGTTCCCACTATTCTCAATCGCGGTGGCTTTGCCGAGAAGCTGCGGGCCGACTGGCAATGGGTGATCCCGCTGCCGGAAAGCATCGATCTGGCGGCGGCGGGTCCCTTGCTGTGCGGCGGTATCACGGTGTTCAAACCGCTGCTGATGCACCATATCACCGCCACCAGCCGCGTTGGGGTGATCGGCATCGGCGGCCTGGGGCATATCGCCATTAAGCTGTTACACGCGATGGGGTGCGAAGTGACCGCGTTCAGCTCCAATCCGGCGAAAGAGCAGGAAGTGCTGGCGATGGGGGCGGATAAGGTGGTTAACAGCCGCGATCCGGATGCGCTAAAAGCGCTGGCGGGCCAGTTCGATCTCATTATTAACACGGTTAACGTCGATCTCGACTGGCAGCCTTATTTTGAAGCACTGGCCTACGGCGGTAACTTCCATACCGTCGGCGCGGTGCTGAAGCCGCTGCCGGTGCCAGCGTTCACCCTAATTGCCGGCGATCGCAGCATCTCCGGTTCGGCAACCGGTACGCCGTTCGAACTGCGCAAGCTGATGAAGTTTGCCGGGCGCAGCAAGGTGTCGCCCACCACCGAACTGTACCCAATGTCGCAAATTAACGACGCTATCCAGCACGTGCGTGACGGCAAAGCCCGCTACCGCGTGGTACTGAAAGCCGACTTCTGATGCAAGGCTCAGTCCCGCAAGGGGCTGGGCTTATTGCCCGTTACGAAACGCGAGCACCGCCTGGCGGCACTGTTCCGTCACATGCTCGATGTCATGGTTCACGTCGATGCGGGCAATATCACGTTCGTCCTCCTGCGGGCACTCCAGCGCATCGAACTGGCTTTTGAGTAATCCCACCGGCATAAAATGCCCTGCACGACGCTGCATGCGTGCCAGAATGGTCTCGTAATCGCCGTCCAGCCACAAAAAGTGCACATTCGGACTGCCCTGCCGCAATATATCGCGATACTGTTTTTTTAATGACGAGCAAACAATAAACCCGGTCTCATTCTTTTTATATAAACTGTATGAAGCGTCATTTAATCGCGCTAGCCACGGTAGTCGGTCTTCATCGGTTAATGGAATACCTTCAGACATTTTATCAATATTTTTGGCCGGATGGAGATCGTCACCATCAATGAATTTAGCCGATAATACTGCAGCAATTTTGCTGCCAATTAAAGATTTACCGCTACCCGAAACGCCCATCAAAATATAACTTTCCCCGGCCATTGAAAAAACTCCAGATTCATATTCCATGGCGCGATACTACGCCTTCCACATTGCAGAATTCACCTTTTTTCGGCGTGGCTGAGCAGATTTATAAGGCGCATCACGTTATGCGTAACATTGTAGTGTAACAATTTTCCAGCGTGATCTTTATCACAAATAATAACAATCAAAACCGTTTAAATGCTGCCGAGGTTACTACCTGACCAGTGAGGCATTTATGCAAGTCAAAACCCAATCCTGCGTTGTCGCGGGTAAGAAAACTGTTGCCATTACCGACCAAAATATTGAATGGAATAATAAAGGAACGCTGGTACAAATTACCCGAGGAGGAATTTGTGGTTCCGACTTACATTATTATCAGGAAGGAAAAGTCGGTAATTTTACCGTTAAAGCACCGATGATTTTAGGCCATGAAGTTATTGGTAAAGTGGTGCACAGCGACTCAAAAGAATTACATGAAGGTCAGTCGGTGGCTATTAATCCGTCGAAGCCCTGTGGCCACTGTAAATACTGTCTGCAGCACGAAGAAAACCAGTGCACGGAAATGCGCTTTTTTGGCAGCGCCATGTATTTTCCCCACGTTGACGGCGGCTTTACCCGATTTAAAACCGTCGATACCGCGCAGTGCATCCCCTACCCCCAGCACGCCGATGAAAAAGTCATGGCCTTTGCCGAACCGCTGGCAGTCGCAATCCACGCCGCGCATGAAGCAGGAGACCTGCAGGGCAAACGCGTGTTTATCTCCGGCGTGGGGCCTATCGGCTGCCTGATCGTCAGCGCGGTGAAAACGCTCGGCGCAGCAGAAATTGTCTGTGCTGATATCAGCCCGCGCTCGCTGTCGCTGGCCCAGCAGATGGGTGCTGACACGCTGATTAACCCGCAGCAGGACTCGCTCGATGAGTGGAAAAAAGAGAAAGGCTACTTCGACGTTAGCTTCGAAGTCTCCGGTCATCCGTCCTCAATCACCACCTGCCTGGAGGTCACCCGCGCGAAAGGCGTGATGGTGCAAGTCGGCATGGGCGGTGCGGTACCGGACTTCCCGATGATGATGCTGATCGGCAAAGAGATCGCGCTCAAAGGCTCGTTCCGCTTTACCACCGAGTTCAACACCGCGGTGTCGTGGCTGGCGAATAACGTTATCGATCCACTGCCATTACTGAGCGCCGAATATCCGTTTACCGAGCTTGAACAGGCGCTGATCTTTGCCGGGGATAAAACCCAGGCAGCGAAAGTCCAGCTCGTTTTTGCTGAAACAAAATAAGGAAGAACATAATGAACGATCTTTTTTCGCTGGATGGCAAAAATATTCTGATCACCGGTTCGGCCCAGGGTATTGGTTATTTACTGGCGACCGGGCTGGGTAGATATGGCGCGCAGATTATCGTCAATGATATTACGCCGGAGCGCGCGGAGGCTGCCGTCGCTAAACTGCAACAGGAAGGGATCCGCGCCGTTGCCGCGCCCTTCAATGTTACGCAGAAACAGGACATTGATGCCGCCATCGACCATATCGAAAAAGACATTGGCCCAATCGATGTGCTGGTGAATAACGCCGGTATTCAGCGCCGACATCCGTTTACCGAGTTCCCGGAGCAGGACTGGAACGATGTGATTGCCGTTAACCAGACGGCGGTGTTCCTGGTCTCGCAGGCGGTAACGCGTCGCATGGTGGAGCGTCAGGCCGGGAAGGTCATCAACATCTGCTCCATGCAGAGCGAACTGGGCCGCGACACCATCACGCCGTATGCCGCCTCGAAAGGCGCGGTGAAAATGCTCACCCGCGGTATGTGCGTTGAGCTGGCGCGCCACAATATCCAGGTCAACGGTATCGCACCGGGCTACTTCAAAACCGAGATGACCAAAACGCTGGTCGAGGATGAAGCCTTCACCACCTGGCTGTGCAAACGTACGCCAGCCGCGCGCTGGGGCGATCCGCAGGAGCTGATTGGCGCAGCGGTCTTCCTCTCTTCCAAAGCATCCGATTTTGTTAACGGGCACCTGTTGTTTGTCGATGGCGGCATGCTGGTCGCCGTCTGATACAACACAACGCAACATCACGCAGCGCCCAGGCGCTGCATTTTTGGCCACCCCTAAATAATTCGAGTTGCAGGACGGCGGCAAGTGAATGCACCCGATGAGCTTACTTGAGTAAGTGATTCGGGTGAGTGAGCGTAGCCAACACACCTGCAACTTGCAGTATGACGGGGATATAAGAGAAACGATTATGCCATTAATAATAATTGCGGCAGGCGTCGCGCTGCTCCTGGTCCTGATGATTGGTTTTAAAGTTAACGGCTTTATTGCTCTGGTCCTGGTGGCGGCGGTCGTCGGTTTTGCCGAAGGGATGGATGCCCAGGCCGTTTTGCACTCAATACAAAATGGGATCGGCGGGACGCTCGGCGGTCTGGCGATGATCCTTGGCTTCGGTGCAATGCTCGGTAAGCTGATTTCCGATACCGGCGCGGCTCAGCGCATCGCCACCACGCTGATTGGCACGTTTGGTAAGAAACGCGTGCAGTGGGCGCTGGTGATCACCGGTCTGGTGGTGGGTCTGGCAATGTTTTTCGAAGTCGGCTTTGTTCTGCTGCTGCCGCTGGTGTTTACGGTGGTGGCCTCTTCCGGCCTGCCGCTGCTGTATGTTGGCGTCCCGATGGTAGCTGCGTTGTCCGTGACCCACTGTTTTCTGCCGCCGCATCCGGGGCCGACCGCGATTGCCACCATTTTCGAGGCTAATCTCGGCACCACCCTGCTGTACGGCTTTATTATTACTATCCCGACGGTGATTGTTGCCGGGCCGCTGTTTTCTAAGTTGCTGACCCGCTTTGAGAAAGCGCCGCCGGAAGGGTTATTCAACCCGCATCTGTTCAGCGAAGAAGAGATGCCGTCGTTCTGGAACAGTATCTTTGCCGCAGTAATCCCGGTCATACTGATGGCGGTCGCCGCAGTGTGCGAAATCACGCTGCCGAAAACCAACAGCGTACGGGTGTTCTTTGAGTTTATCGGTAACCCTGCGGTCGCGTTGTTTATCGCTATCGTGCTCGCCATTTTTACCCTTGGTCGGCGTAACGGACGTACGATCGAGCAAATTATGGATATCATTGGCGACTCTATCGGTGCGATTGCGATGATTGTGTTTATCATCGCCGGGGGCGGCGCGTTTAAGCAGGTTCTGGTCGACAGCGGCGTCGGGCAATATATCTCGCACCTGATGACCGGCACGTCGCTTTCTCCGTTGCTGATGTGCTGGACGGTCGCTGCCTTGCTGCGTATCGCGCTCGGTTCAGCCACCGTAGCGGCGATCACCACCGCAGGCGTGGTACTGCCGATTATTAACGTCACTCACGCCGACCCGGCGCTGATGGTACTGGCTACCGGCGCGGGCAGCGTGATTGCCTCCCACGTTAACGATCCGGGATTCTGGCTGTTTAAAGGCTATTTTAATCTCAGCGTCGGGGAAACGTTGCGTACCTGGACGGTAATGGAGACGCTGATTTCCATTATGGGGCTGCTGGGGGTTCTGGCGCTGAACGCCATTCTGCATTAAGACAGTCATCACCGGGGAGCACAGATCCGCGCTCCCCGGCACTGGAGAGAAAATGAGGAACCACAGAATTTCTTTGCAAGACATCGCCACGCTGGCGGGCGTGACCAAAATGACGGTGAGCCGCTACATTCGCTCGCCAAAAAAGGTCGCAAAGGAAACCGGTGAACGCATCGCGCAGATTATGGAGGAGATTAATTACATCCCCAACCGCGCGCCCGCGATGCTGCTGAATGCGCAAAGCTATACGCTTGGCGTGCTGATCCCCTCGTTTCAAAACCAACTGTTCGCTGACATTCTGGCCGGCATTGAGTCGGTCACCTCGGATCATAACTATCAGACGCTGATCGCCAACTACAATTACGACCGGGAATCCGAGGAAGAGTCGGTGATCAACCTGCTGTCGTATAATATCGACGGCATTATCCTGTCCGAGAAATACCACACCCTGCGCACGGTTAAGTTTCTGCGTTCAGCCAACATTCCGGTGGTAGAGCTGATGGATATTCAGGGCGATCGTCTGGACATGGAAGTGGGCTTCGATAACCGTCAGGCGGCATTTGATATGGTCAGCACCATGCTGGATAAACGCCAGCGGCACAAAATCCTCTATCTCGGTTCGAAAGACGACGTCCGCGATGAACAGCGCTATCGCGGCTATTGCGATGCCATGACGCGCCGGGATCTGGTGCCGCTGCGCGTCAATCCGCGTTCTATTTCGTCCATCCATCTCGGCACCCAGATGATGCGGGACGCGCTCGCCGCGCATCCGGATTTAGACGGCGTTTTTTGCACCAACGACGATATTGCGATGGGCGCGCTGCTGCTGTGCCGCGAGCGCGATCTGGCCGTTCCGGAACAGATCTCGATTGCCGGTTTCCACGGGCTGGAAATGGGCAGGCAGATGATCCCAAGCCTCGCCAGCGTGATCACCCCGCGTTTTGACATTGGCCGCATGGCAGCGCAGATGTTGCTGAGCAAAATCAAGAACAACGACCATAACCACAACACCGTGGATTTGGGGTACCAGATTTATCACGGCAATACGCTTTAAGTCATTTTCTCCGGCCATCGCATACTCTCTTTGATGGACATTGCCTATACTCCAGGCAAGATAAATGGAGGAAATCTCAATGAGCGCACCCCTGCTAATTGCCCGCACGCCGGACACCGAACTGTTTTTACTGCCAGGCATGGCCAACCGTCACGGACTGATTACCGGCGCGACCGGGACCGGTAAAACCGTCACGCTACAGAAGCTGGCCGAATCGCTGTCTGAAATTGGCGTACCGGTATTTATGGCCGATGTGAAAGGCGACTTAACCGGCGTGGCCGAGGAAGGGCAGGCCTCTGAAAAGCTGCTCGCCCGCCTGAAAAATATCGGCATTACCGACTGGCAACCGCATGCTAATCCGGTCACGGTGTGGGATATCTTCGGCGAAAAAGGTCACCCCGTGCGGGCCACGGTATCTGACCTCGGCCCGCTGCTGCTGGCCCGTTTGTTGAACCTCAACGACGTGCAGTCCGGCGTGCTGGATATTATCTTCCGCATTGCTGATGACCAGGGCCTGCTGCTGCTCGATTTCAAAGACCTGCGAGCTATTACCCAGTACATCGGCGATAACGCCAAATCCTTCCAGAATCAGTATGGCAATATCAGCAGCGCCTCGGTCGGGGCAATCCAGCGTGGACTGCTGTCGCTGGAGCAACAGGGGGCGGCGCACTTCTTTGGCGAACCGATGCTGGACATCAAAGACTGGATGCGAACTGACGCCAGCGGCAAAGGGATGATCAACATCCTCAGCGCAGAGAAGCTCTACCAGATGCCCAAACTGTACGCCGCCAGCCTGCTGTGGATGCTCTCCGAACTGTACGAACAGCTGCCGGAAGCAGGCGATCTGGAGAAGCCAAAACTGGTGTTCTTCTTCGATGAAGCTCACCTGCTGTTCAACGACGCCCCGCAGGTACTGCTGGATAAAATCGAACAGGTGATCCGCCTGATCCGCTCGAAAGGGGTCGGCGTGTGGTTCGTCTCGCAAAACCCGTCAGATATTCCAGACAACGTGCTCGGTCAGTTGGGGAACCGCGTGCAGCACGCCCTGCGCGCGTTTACACCGAAGGATCAGAAAGCGGTGAAAACCGCCGCGCAAACCATGCGCGCCAACCCGGCATTTGATACCGAAAAAGCCATTCAGGAACTGGGAACCGGCGAGGCGCTGGTGTCGTTTCTGGACGCTAAAGGCAGCCCGTCTGTGGTTGAACGAGCAATGGTGATTGCGCCGTGCTCGCGGATGGGACCGGTGACGGATGACGAGCGTAACGGGCTGATTAATCACTCCTCGCTGTACGGTAAATATGAAGAACAGGTCGACCGCGAGTCCGCCTATGAGCGTTTACAGCAAGGCGTGCAGTCCAGCACCGAGCAGCAAAATACACCTCCCGCCAACGGTAAAGCGATCGATGTGGACGGCGGTATTCTCGGTGGATTGAAGGATATTCTGTTTGGCAGCACCGGACCACGCGGCGGCAAGCGCGATGGCGTGGTACAAAGCGTGGCGAAAAGCGCGGCGCGACAGGTCACCAATCAGATAATCCGCGGCATGTTGGGGAGTTTGATGGGCGGGAGAAAACGCTAGCAGGAAGGCGTCCCTCCCGCACAGCGGGAGGGACGAATATCAGGACTTACGCAGCATCAGCCACAGGCTTATCAGGAAGAAGCTGGCGCTTGGCAGCAACGCACCGATAATCGGCGGAATGCCGTACACCAGCGTCAGCGGGCCAAAGATTTGGTCCAGCACATAGAACACAAAGCCGAAGCTAATCCCTGTCACCACGCGCACGCCCATCGGGACGCTACGCAGCGGACCAAAGATAAACGACAGCGCCATCAGCATCATTACCGCCACAGACAGCGGCTGGAAGACTTTGCTCCACATATTGAGCTGGTAGCGTCCGGCGTCCTGGCCGCTCGACTTCAGGTACTTCACGTAGTTATGCAGACCACTAATCGAGAGCGCATCAGGATCCAACGCCACGACGCCGAGCTTGTCGGGTGTAAGGTTGGTTTTCCAGGTGCCGCTCACCGTCTGCGAGCCGGTGATTTGCTTCGGATCGGTCAGGTTGGATTCATCCACCTGCGACAAACGCCAGACCTTCTGCTCCGGGTCAAACGTCGCACTTGCTGCATAGCGGACGGACTGCAAACGGCGCTTGTCGTTAAAGGAGTAGATGCTAATTCCGCCTAACTCGGCGTCACTTTTCACCCGCTCAATGTAGACAAAGCTATCGCCATCTTTCGCCCACAAACCTTGCTGGGTAGAGAGCAGCGAGCCGCCGTACATCTGCTGCGCACGGTAGTTACGCGCCATCTGTTCGCCCTGCGGCGCCACCCATTCGCCGATGGCCATCGTCAGCAACACCAGCGGAATCGCGGTTTTCATCACCGACAACGCCACCTGCATACGGGTAAAGCCAGAAGCCTGCATGACCACCAGTTCACTGCGCTGCGCCAGCATGCCCAGCCCCAGCAAAGCACCCAGCAGCGCCGCCATCGGGAAGAAGATCTGGATATCTTTCGGCGCGCTGAGCAGGGTATACAGCCCGGCGCCCATCGCATCGTAGCTCCCCTGCCCGGCTTTTTTCAGCTGGTCGACAAACTTGATGATCCCGGAGAGCGACACCAGCATGAACAACGTCATCATGATGGTGGTGAAAATGGTTTTACCGATATAGCGGTCAAGTACACCAAAAGGCTGCATTATACCGCTCCTTTACGCATAAAACGGGCACGTAAGCGGCGCATCGGCACCGTATCCCAGAGGTTAAGCACAATCGCCAGCGCCAGATACGCCAGGTTAACCGTCCACATCCAGAACACCGGATCCAGCTTACCTTTGCCGCCATTCGACTTCAGCGATGTCTGAACCAGGAAGAACAGCAAATAAAGCAGCATTGCTGGCAGCATGGACAGTACGCGACCCTGACGCGGGTTCACCACGCTCAGCGGTACAACCATCAGCGCCATCATAAATACGGTGAATACTAACGTGATACGCCAGGTCAGCTCCGCACGGGCGCGATCGGTGTCGGTGGTCCATAGCGTACGCATGGTCATCTGGTCGGTATCGTTTGGATCCAGCGCCACGGCCTGATGACCGATAATCGCCTGATAATTCTGGAAGTCGGTAATGCGGAAATCGCGCAGCAGCGCGGTCCCTTCAAAACGCGTCCCCTGGTTCAGCGTCACGACCTGAGAGCCATCGCGCAATTGGGTAAGATGACCGGAGTCCGCTACCACCACCGAAGGACGGGCGTTACCTTTCGGGCGGATTTGCGCGAGGAACACATCGTTGAAGTTACTGCCGTCAACGCTTTCGATAAACAGCACCGAGCCGCCGTTAGTGGCCTGCTGGAATTGCCCCTGAGCAAGCGCCGCCATACCGGGGTTCGCTTTCGCCTCCGCCAGGACTTCGTCCTGATGTCTGGAGGACCACGGTCCGGCCCACATCACGTTGACCGCCGCAATAATACTGGTAAACAGCGCCAGCACCATCGCCGCTTTCACTAAGACAGCCTTGCTCAGCCCGCAGGCGTGCATGACCGTAATTTCACTTTCGGTATACAGTTTGCCCAGCGTCATCAGCAGCCCGAGGAACAGGCTTAATGGCAAGATAAGTTGCGCCATTTCTGGCACGCCCAGCCCCAGCAGCGAGAGCACCAGATTCGCCGGGATATCACCGTCAACCGCCGCACCAAGGATCCTGACTAACTTTTGACAAAAGAAGATCAAAAGCAGGATGAATAGGATCGCAAGTTGGCTTTTGAGCGTTTCCCGAACCAGATATCTTATGATTATCACTTTAAATACGCCCGTAAAAACCCGTCTTTTGCCGGAATTTAGCTTGTTTCATGGCTTAAACGTCATTTATTCTCTTGAGTCGTCGAAATCGTCGCTAAGATCATTATACTCAACGGATCCACCTCTCAGAAATTGTTCTGACGTGCCAATGCCGTAATAACGTTAAGATTAACACGAAGTCACCGCAACAGCGGGTATGAGTTACGAAAGCTTGCAATTCTATCCGTAGCCACCGCCGTTGTCTTTAAGATTCAGGAGCGTAGTGCATGGAGTTCAGTGTAAAAAGCGGTAGCCCGGAGAAACAGCGGAGTGCGTGCATCGTCGTGGGTGTCTTTGAACCACGCCGTCTCTCTCCGATTGCAGAGCAGCTCGACAAGATCAGCGACGGGTACATCAGCGCACTGCTGCGTCGTGGCGAACTGGAAGGCAAACCAGGTCAAACCCTGTTGCTGCACCATGTTCCTAACGTTCTGTCTGAGCGAATTCTCCTCATTGGTTGTGGCAAAGAGCGCGAGCTTGATGAGCGCCAGTACAAGCAGGTCATTCAGAAAACCATCAATACGCTGAATGATACTGGCTCAATGGAAGCCGTCTGCTTCCTGACTGAGCTGCACGTCAAAGGGCGCAATAACTACTGGAAAGTGCGTCAGGCCGTTGAGACGGCACAGGAAACGCTGTACAGCTTTGATCAACTGAAGACCAACAAAAGCGAGCCGCGTCGTCCGCTGCGTAAAATGGTCTTCAACGTACCGACCCGCCGGGAACTGACCAGCGGTGAGCGTGCGATCCAGCACGGTCTGGCGATCGCCGCCGGCATTAAAGCAGCAAAAGATCTCGGCAACATGCCGCCGAACATCTGTAACGCCGCCTACCTTGCCTCTCAGGCGCGCCAACTGGCAGACAGCTACAGCAAAAATGTTGTAACCCGCGTGATCGGCGAGCAGCAGATGAAAGAGCTGGGCATGCACTCTTATCTGGCCGTCGGTCACGGCTCGCAGAATGAGTCGCTGATGTCGGTCATCGAGTACAAAGGCAATCCATCCGAAGACGCGCGTCCGATCGTGCTGGTCGGTAAAGGGTTAACCTTTGACTCCGGCGGTATCTCCATCAAACCTGCCGAAGGCATGGATGAGATGAAATACGACATGTGCGGCGCGGCAGCGGTATATGGCGTGATGCGCATGGTGGCCGAGCTTCAGCTGCCAATCAATGTCGTCGGCGTGCTGGCAGGCTGCGAAAACATGCCGGGTGGCCGCGCGTATCGCCCAGGCGACGTGCTGACCACCATGTCTGGTCAGACCGTTGAAGTTCTCAATACCGATGCCGAAGGCCGTCTGGTCCTGTGCGACGTATTAACCTACGTCGAGCGCTTTGAGCCAGAAGCGGTGATTGACGTCGCAACCCTGACCGGCGCGTGCGTGATTGCGCTGGGCCATCACATCACCGGACTGATGTCGAACCACAACCCGCTGGCGCATGAGCTGATCGGTGCGTCCGAACAGGCTGGCGACCGCGCGTGGCGTTTGCCGCTGGGCGATGAATACCAGGAGCAGCTAGAGTCCAACTTTGCGGATATGGCGAACATCGGCGGACGTCCTGGCGGCGCCATTACCGCGGGCTGCTTCCTGTCACGCTTTACCCGTAAGTACAACTGGGCGCACCTCGATATCGCCGGTACCGCATGGCGTTCAGGGAAAGCCAAAGGCGCAACCGGTCGTCCGGTGGCGCTGCTGTCGCAGTTCCTGCTCAACCGTGCCGGTTTTAACGGCGAAGAGTAAGGCGGTAAGCACAAGCAATAAGACCCGTAGGCCGGATAAGCGCAACGCCATCCGGCCTACGGTTGTGCATCATGGCAACGCATTTAAATTCACCAGAAGAAGCCCCATATATGAGAAACGCAACTTTCTATCTTCTGGACAATGACACGCAACACGATGGCTTAAGCGCCGTCGAGCAGTTGGTGTGTGAAATTGCCGCAGAACGTTGGCGTGCTGGCAAGCGCGTGCTGATCGCCTGCGAAAACGAAAAGCAGGCTCTTCGACTGGATGAAGCCCTGTGGGCAAGACCGGCAGAAAGCTTTGTTCCGCATAATCTGGCAGGTGAAGGCCCCAGAGGCGGCGCACCGGTAGAAATTGCCTGGCCGGAGAAACGCAACAGCAGCCCGCGCGACCTGCTTATCAGTTTGCGCGTTGGCTTTGCAGATTTTGCCACCGCTTTCACAGAAGTGATAGACTTCGTTCCTTACGAAGATTCTTTGAAACAATCGGCACGCGATCGCTACAAAGCTTACCGCGTGGCTGGTTTTAACCTGAATACGGCAACCTGGAAATAATGGAAAAGACATACAACCCACAAGATATCGAACAGCCGCTTTACGAGCACTGGGAAAAGCAGGGCTATTTCAAACCTAACGGCGATGAAAGCAAAGAGTCCTTCTGCATCATGATCCCGCCGCCGAACGTCACCGGCAGTTTGCATATGGGTCATGCTTTCCAGCAAACCATCATGGATACCATGATCCGCTACCAGCGCATGCAGGGTAAAAACACCCTGTGGCAGGCCGGTACCGATCACGCGGGTATCGCAACCCAGATGGTGGTTGAACGTAAGATTGCCGCTGAAGAAGGTAAAACCCGCCACGACTACGGTCGCGAAGCGTTTATCGACAAAATCTGGCAGTGGAAAGCGGAATCCGGCGGCACCATCACCCGCCAGATGCGCCGTCTCGGCAACTCCGTTGACTGGGAGCGCGAGCGCTTCACCATGGACGAAGGTCTTTCCAATGCCGTGAAAGAAGTCTTCGTTCGCCTGTACAAAGAAGACCTGATTTACCGTGGCAAGCGCCTGGTGAACTGGGACCCGAAACTGCGCACCGCGATTTCCGACCTGGAAGTGGAAAACCGCGAGTCGAAAGGCTCAATGTGGCACATCCGCTATCCGCTGGCCGACGGTGCGAAAACCGCTGATGGTAAAGATTACCTGGTCGTCGCCACCACCCGTCCGGAAACTGTACTGGGCGATACCGGCGTGGCCGTCAACCCGGAAGATCCGCGTTATAAAGATCTGATTGGCAAGTTTGTTGTTCTGCCGCTGGTTAACCGCCGCATTCCCATCGTCGGCGATGAACACGCTGATATGGAAAAAGGCACCGGCTGCGTGAAGATCACCCCGGCGCACGACTTTAACGACTACGAAGTCGGGAAACGTCACGGCCTGCCGATGATCAATATTCTGACCTTTGACGGCGACATCCGTGAAACCGCGGAAGTGTACGACACCAAAGGCGAAGAGTCCGACGTTTATTCCAATGAAATCCCGGCTGAGTTCCAGAAGCTGGAGCGCTTTGCCGCGCGTAAAGCGGTGGTTGCCGCTGTTGATGCGCTGGGCCTGCTGGAAGAAATTAAACCGCACGACCTGACCGTACCTTACGGCGACCGTGGCGGCGTGGTTATTGAACCGATGCTGACCGACCAGTGGTACGTCCGTGCCGACGTGCTGGCGAAACCGGCGGTTGAAGCGGTTGAGAACGGCGACATTCAGTTCGTACCGAAGCAGTACGAAAACATGTACTTCTCCTGGATGCGCGATATTCAGGACTGGTGTATTTCCCGTCAGCTGTGGTGGGGTCACCGTATCCCGGCATGGTATGACAACGACGGCAACGTCTACGTTGGCCGTACAGAAGACGAAGTGCGTCAGGAAAACAACCTCGGTGCCGACGTTCAGCTTCGCCAGGACGAAGACGTACTCGATACTTGGTTCTCCTCCGCACTGTGGACCTTCTCTACCCTGGGCTGGCCGGAAAACACCGACGCGCTGCGTCAGTTCCACCCAACCAGCGTGATGGTTTCCGGTTTCGACATCATCTTCTTCTGGATTGCCCGCATGATCATGATGACCATGCACTTCATCAAAGATGAAAACGGCAAGCCGCAGGTGCCGTTTAAGACCGTCTACATGACCGGTCTGATCCGCGACGACGAAGGCCAGAAGATGTCCAAATCCAAGGGCAACGTCATTGACCCGCTGGATATGGTCGACGGTATCTCCTTGGCAGAACTGCTGGAGAAACGTACCGGCAACATGATGCAGCCGCAGCTGGCCGAGAAGATTGCCAAGCGTACCGAGAAGCAGTTCCCGGACGGCATCGAGCCGCACGGCACCGACGCACTGCGCTTCACCCTGGCGGCGCTGGCCTCTACCGGTCGCGACATCAACTGGGATATGAAGCGTCTGGAAGGTTACCGTAACTTCTGTAACAAGCTGTGGAACGCCAGCCGCTTCGTGCTGATGAACACCGAAGACCAGGATTGCGGCTTCAACGGCGGCGAAATGACCCTGTCGCTGGCGGATCGCTGGATCCTTGCTGAATTCAACCAGACCATCAAAGCGTACCGCGAAGCGCTGGACAACTTCCGCTTCGACATCGCCGCGGGCATTCTGTACGAATTCACCTGGAACCAGTTCTGCGACTGGTATCTGGAGCTGACCAAGCCGGTAATGAACGGCGGTTCCGAGTCTGAACTGCGCGGCACCCGCAATACGCTGGTCACCGTTCTGGAAGGTCTGCTGCGCCTGGCGCATCCGATCATCCCGTTCATCACCGAGACCATCTGGCAGCGCGTGAAGGTGATTTCCGGTATTACCGCCGACACCATCATGCTGCAGCCGTTCCCGGAATATAACGCCGCACAGGTTGATGAAGCCGCACTGGCTGATACCGAATGGCTGAAGCAGGCGATCGTTGCCGTACGTAACATCCGTGCGGAAATGAACATCGCCCCAGGTAAACCGCTCGAACTGCTGCTGCGCGGTTGCAGCGCTGATGCGATGCGCCGTGTGAACGATAACCGCAGCTTCCTGCTGAACCTGGCGCGTCTGGAAAGCATCACCGTACTGCCAGCCGATGACAAAGGTCCAGTCTCCGTGACCAAAATCATCGACGGCGCCGAGCTGCTGATCCCGATGGCTGGCCTCATCAATAAAGAAGATGAGCTGGCGCGTCTGGCGAAAGAAGTGGCGAAAATCGAAGGTGAGATTGCCCGTATCGAAGGCAAACTTTCCAACGAAGGTTTCGTTGCTCGCGCACCGGAAGCTGTTATCGCCAAAGAGCGTGAGAAGCTGGACGGTTATGCGGAAGCGAAAGCGAAGCTGATTGAGCAGCAGGCGGTCATCGCCGCGCTGTAAAGCTGTTTGTCGGATAAGCGTATCGCATCCAACACCGCAGACGATAAAAGCCTCTGACGCATATGCTCAGAGGCTTTTTGTTGAATTATCCTCGCTTGCGCTTCCCCTTACCGCAGTGGTATTAACTGCATATGTCTCACTTTTATGTCATGAGTTCGCTATGAGTGCCATTACCTCCGTCGCGGCGACGCTGCGCCGAATCACCGCAGCAGATAATGCCGCTATCGCTGCGGTGATCCGCAATGTTTCCGCTGAATACGGGCTTACTGCCGATAAGGGTTATACCGTTGCCGACCCTAATCTGGATGAACTATTCCAGGTTTACAGCCAGCCGGGCGCGGCCTACTGGGTGGTTGAGCAAAACGGTGAAGTCGTGGGCGGCGGCGGCGTTGCGCCGTTAGGATGTAGCGAACCGGACATTTGCGAACTGCAAAAGATGTACTTCCTGTCGAGCGCACGCGGTCAGGGGCTGGCGAAAAAGCTGGCGCTGATGGCCCTCGAACATGCCCGTGAGCAGGGTTTCAAACAGTGCTATCTGGAGACCACTGCGTTTCTGACCGAGGCAATCCGCCTGTATGAACATTTAGGGTTTGAGCATATCAGCGAAGCGCTGGGCTGTACCGGGCACGTGGATTGCGAAGTGCGGATGTTAAAGCCCCTCTGACTTCAGCATGAGGGGCAATGGTTGCGTTACTGCATTTCGGCGGAGAGCATCAGCCGAATGACGCCAGCCGCGCGAGCGGTTGGCAGCGTCAGCACCTGTGACCATAAATCCTGCACCATTTCACAAGCGACTTTCTCTTTGCCCACACCTTTACTCGGATCAGCCATAATCTGGATATCCGGTCCAAAGCGCTGTACCAATCCCGGGCCGATGGATTGCAGATCCTGAAGCGCCAGCTGTTTCTCTTGCGCCGTAACCGTATGTTTGTTCGGGCCATAAGCCGCGTGCATCATACTCATGTCGCTGGCCATACGACGATTCATCAGCTCCCGCGGAATAATACGCACCGGGTTAATCCCGCCTTTCACCGCCGGGAACAGAAAGCGAAAACACTCGTCATCGCCCACTTTTGCCACCGCAGCAATCTGCTCGAGGTTAATTTTCATATACTCAATCACATTGGCATCGGGTGCCTGCTGCAAACGCGCCATCTGTACCTGCAGGATTTGCGGCTGAATAGCGTCGATAATCTGTTGCTCGCTTTTCCCAGCTTCTTTCAGTTGCGTTGCCTGGTTGAGGATATTCTGCCATAACGCGGGTTCTTGCTCTTTAAGTACCTGATAAACAGGCATTGCCAGCATCGCATTTTCAAATTTCTGCGCGTCCGTCAGCCCATAATCAGGGCTTTCGCGCGGGATCAGGTAGTGCACATCAAACAGATTCCACGCGACAATCGCCACCACAAAAACCACCGCGCCGGAGATCTTGCCCAGCCAGCCTTTTTTGCGAAACATGCCAACGACGATAGCAATCACCGCCCCGATATAACCCGCCAATAATACGTGTGCCCAGTTCATTAACCATCCTTATGCAAAACAGTCTCTGTTGCGGGGATATATTTCCCCTTCGTGTGTTTTGATTATTACGGCAGCAGCGAGCGATTTCCAGCCACCAGATTTTGCTAATGGAAACAGGAAAGGTTAAACCGTGCGACGATTAGCGCCGCGCGTCAGAGAAGGGAGTCAGGCTGGCACGCCGCTGTGGAAGCGGAATTCATCGTCGGGAGAAGTAATCAATGCGGCTTCTACTTCGCCAAAGAACCGCACCCGACTACTGATATCGTCGGCAGAAACCTGCTGTGCCAGCGCCAGATAGTCCTGATAGTGCCGCGCCTCGGATCGCAGCAGAGAAAGATAAAATGCCTGTAAATCGTCATCCAAATACGGCGCCAGCGCGGCGAACCGTTCACAAGAACGCGCCTCAATGTAAGCCCCGCAAATCAGTTTGTCGATTAGCGTTAATGGCTCGTGGGTTCGCACCTCTTTGAGCATGCCTTTGGCATAACGGCTGGCGGTAATTTTGACGTAGGGAATGTTGCGGCTCATCATCGCTTCACGCACCTGCCAGAAGTGGTGCAGCTCTTCTTTGATCAGCAAAACCATGCTGTCGATTAGCTTGCGCCCCCACGGGTCGTCAGTTTGCGGCATTACGCTTTTACTTATCTGTTTATTCAGCGCGATAAAATCCGGTTCATCCCCTTCTCTGAAAGCATACGCTTCATAGGGTTTCAGCCAGTCCAGTAGCGCCTGCGATCCCTGTTTATCTGCAACATACTTACGCACCAGCAGCATGGCCGTTTGCGCCGCTTTCAGCTCGCAGACGAGATGATCCGTCAGTAACAGAGGGAGATTCGCCGGGGCTCGCGCTTTATCAAGCCAGGCCTGGGGCGTTTTACAGTGCAGGAAGTTGTGGATCGGGGAGAGTATTTGCAGGTAATCCATACGTTATCCTTGGCCTACGGCAGCAGACGCTACCGTAGGTCAGCAGATGACTTAGTGACGCACGCCGTCATCATCTTCGTCGACGAGGTCTTCATCGTCGCCGTCTTCACCTTCTTCGCCGTTCGGGTCTTCAAAATAGGTGCCCCAACCGTCGTATTCCACATCAAATTTTTCAGCCAGGTTCATCAGTTGCTCAACCTGAGCGTCGATCAACTCGGCATTCAGAGCACATTCGCTCAGGATGTCACAGCAAATAACCGTGTCGCCCTCTTCCACTTCCAGCTCTTCCGGCTCGGTCACTTCATAACCCAGCTTGAAGGCTTCTACTGCCGCTTTTTCCAGGGTTTCAAAGTCGTCCGCGGAAAGGTGATGCTCGATGGTGTACAGCGCGTCTGGATCGCTGCCATCTTCGAGTAACTCTTCAATAATCAAGCGCGTTTCTTCACGCTGTTCTTCCAGTAGTTCCGGGTTTGCCATGGCTCATTCCTCATAATGTCCTGCCGATACTCTTATTGTCACATACCGCTGTCATTGCCTCCACCTTTCCAGGAAAGATTTGTTAAACAAGGTTGCAAATGAATAAACATCCATATAAATTGAATTTTAATTCAATAAATGGCCTAAGCCATGTGAGGGAACTATGTCTGCGTTTTATCAGAAACATTTTTTGAAACTGCTTGATTTCACCTCTGCTGAACTCACGTCACTGCTCCAGCTCGCCGCGCAGCTCAAGACGGATAAGAAAAACGGTACCGAGGCCGCTAAACTCACCGGTAAAAACATCGCGCTCATCTTCGAAAAAGACTCAACCCGCACCCGTTGCTCTTTCGAAGTTGCCGCATACGATCAGGGCGCGCGCGTGACGTATCTCGGGCCGAGCGGCAGCCAGATTGGTCATAAAGAGTCGATCAAAGACACCGCCCGCGTACTCGGTCGTATGTACGACGGTATTCAGTATCGGGGCCACGGTCAGGAAATTGTCGAGACGCTGGCGGAATATGCCGGAGTTCCGGTTTGGAACGGATTAACCAATGAATTTCACCCCACCCAGTTGCTGGCGGATTTACTCACGATGCAGGAACACCTGCCGGGTAAAGCGTTTAATGAGATGGTGCTGGTCTACACCGGCGATGCCCGCAACAATATGGGCAATTCCATGCTGGAAGCCGCTGCGTTAACCGGACTGGATCTGCGTCTGGTCGCGCCCCAGGCCTGCTGGCCGGAGGAAAGCCTCGTTGCAGAGTGCAAAGCGCTGGCACAGAAAAACGGCGGCAATATAACGCTAACCGAAGATGTCGCCACGGGCGTGAAAGGCGCGGACTTCATCTATACCGACGTATGGGTATCGATGGGCGAAGCGAAAGAGAAATGGGCCGAACGTATTGCGCAGTTGCGTAAGTACCAGGTTAATAGCGCGATGATGGCGTTGACCGGCAATCCGCAGGTGAAATTCCTGCACTGCCTGCCCGCGTTCCATGACGATCAAACCACGCTTGGCAAACAAATGGCGCAGGAATATGGTCTGCACGGCGGCATGGAAGTGACCGACGAGGTGTTTGAGTCACCCGCCAGTATCGTATTTGATCAGGCGGAAAACCGAATGCACACCATCAAAGCGGTGATGGTCGCGACGCTTTCCAAATCATAGCGTTGCGTGATTGAATTGCCGGATGGCGATGCTGACGCACCCTATCCGGCCTACCATCGTGCTTCCGTAGGCCGGGTAAGTCACACCCGGCAAACTGGTTTATGCTACCCGCATTTTCACCACGGCTTTGCGTACCAGCGCCGGAGCGCCGACCGCGCACAGCGGTTTATGCACTTCGCCCGGATAAAAGACGACGAAGTCACCTTCGTTCAGCACCACCGTTTTCTCCTGTTCGCCTTCCGGCAGAAAGGCGATATCTTTATCCGCCAGCCAGTCAGTTTCCGGTGCGCCCGCAGGCTGCGTGCTGAAAGTCATGCCTTCCTGACCTTTGAGCAGGATCTGAATATCCAGATAGCGAGCGTGATATTCGGCGCGGCGCTGCGCAAACGGCTCCGTCATATCTTCAGCAATCAGATAGAACAGACGTTCGCCGTCGATGTCGTGTTTACCCTTTTCCGTCGCATCCGTTACGTGCGCTTTAATGTGCTCAATCGCCTGACGCAGCTCTTCCGGCAGCCAGGCATCCAGGTTGTGAATATTGCCGACAATCATTTCAAACCCCTTAATTAAAACATCGTTTCATTTTAGTTGTTATACGAAAAAACGGTCTGCCATACCACTGCTATTTGCCAATATTTTGCGTCAACGCATGTTTATCGCTGATGATGTTAAATAATTGCTAATAGCCAGCAACAGGTTATGCATAAACTCTGCATAACTTTCGTCTCATACTTTTCAAGTCAGTCACTAACTCACTGTTATAGAAAGCTTTGTTATAAAAACCAGCAATCGATCACAGTTTACGTCTCCTTCGTTATCTTTCTTCATCGTCATATTTATTTTGAAATAAACCTTACAGCACAAATAATAAAATAATAGATTCGCATAAAAATTCATTAAATATAGAAAAACATATAAAAATCAACGCACTATTTAATTTATTAAATATTTAAATATGTACATAAAATTAACACAGTTAAATAACAAGACATATTCCTGCGTAGTAATTCAATTATTCATGTTTTTATTTTTTAAATTCTCAGAGCCATCTCATAAATTAAACAACAAATGCCAAACATCGACCTGACTGTGAAATGAATCACGTTTCTATATCAGATAAGATCTAAATATAGATTCTGAAATCAGCTGAAAAACCATGACTGCAATAAACATTATTTGCAGGCACCTCCTCTTTATTTTTTAAAATCGTATTAAAGGAATAATGATGGAAAAGCATTATGTCGGGTCTGAAATCGGTCAATTACGTAGCGTAATGCTACATCGCCCTAACCTCAGCCTAAAAAGGCTGACGCCGTCAAATTGCCAGGAACTGCTTTTTGATGATGTTCTTTCGGTAGAACGTGCAGGAGAAGAGCATGACATTTTCGCCAACACGTTACGTCAACAGGGAATTGAGGTTCTGTTACTCACTGATTTATTGACACAAACTCTGGACATCCCCGATGCCAAAAGCTGGCTACTGGATACACAAATTTCTGATTATCGCCTTGGCCCCGCTTTCGCCACGGATATTCGCGCCTGGCTTGCAGATATGCAGCACCGGGAGCTCGCCCGACATTTAAGCGGTGGGCTGACATACGGAGAAATTCCTGCCTCAATCAAAAATATGGTAGTCGATACTCACGATATTAATGACTTTATTATGAAGCCATTACCAAACCACTTATTTACCCGCGACACCTCATGCTGGATATATAACGGCGTATCCATTAATCCGATGGCAAAAACTGCACGTCAACGAGAAACTAATAACTTGCGGGCGATTTACCGTTGGCATCCACAATTTGCCGATGGTGATTTTATTAAATATTTCGGCGATGAAAATATTAATTACGACCACGCCACATTAGAAGGTGGAGATGTGCTGGTCATTGGTCGCGGCGCAGTTCTCATCGGTATGTCGGAACGTACCACGCCGCAGGGCATTGAATTCCTTGCCCAGTCGCTCTTTAAGCATCGCCAGGCAGAACGCGTCATCGCAGTCGAACTGCCGAAACATCGCTCCTGTATGCACCTCGATACCGTCATGACCCACATCGATATCGATACCTTCTCCGTCTACCCGGAAGTGGTGCGCCCGGATGTCCAGTGCTGGACCCTGACACCAGACGGGCGCGGCGGCCTGAAACGCACCCAGGAAAGTACGCTGGTACATGCCCTCGAAAAAGCACTTGGCCTCGACCAGATCAATCTGATCACCACCGGTGGCGACGCTTTCGAAGCTGAACGCGAACAGTGGAATGACGCGAACAATGTTCTGACGCTGCGCCCCGGGGTTGTGGTGGGCTACGAACGCAACATCTGGACCAACGAAAAATACGACAAAGCTGGCATCACTGTTTTACCCATACCTGGCGACGAACTGGGACGTGGGCGCGGCGGTGCGCGCTGCATGAGTTGCCCGCTGGAACGCGACGGTATTTAAGGAGACGTTATGGAAAACAAACCTACCCTGGTTGTGGCACTGGGCGGCAATGCACTACTCAAACGCGGCGAACCGCTGGAAGCCGACATCCAACGCAAGAATATTGAGCTGGCGGCAAGAACTCTCGCTCAACTCACGCAGCAGTGGCGCGTAATTCTGGTACACGGCAATGGCCCGCAGGTTGGACTTTTGGCGTTACAAAACAGTGCTTATGCCAACGTCACCCCCTATCCGCTCGATATTCTCGGCGCAGAAAGTCAGGGAATGATTGGCTATATGCTGCAACAGGCCCTGAAAAACCAGCTCCCACAGCGTGAAATTAGTGTCCTGCTGACTCAGGTTGAAGTCGATGCCCACGATCCGGCCTTCAGCAATCCCACCAAATATATCGGGCCGATTTATGACGAACCCCAGGCCCACGCGTTACAGGCGGAAAAAGGCTGGGTTTTCAAAGCCGATGGTAAAGCGTTCCGCCGTGTTGTGCCCTCTCCACAACCCAAACGTATCGTGGAAAGTGACGCCATTCGCACACTGATCGCCCGCGATCATCTGGTTATCTGCAACGGCGGTGGCGGCGTACCGGTAGTGGAAAAAGCCGATGGCTACCACGGTATTGAAGCGGTGATCGACAAAGATCTCTCCGCCGCCCTGCTCGCCAAACAAATCCACGCCGATGCGCTGCTGATCCTGACCGATGCCGATGCGGTGTATCTCGACTGGGGCAAACCTACCCAGCGCCCGCTGGCCCAGGTTACGCCGGAAAGGCTCAGCGAAATGCAATTCGACGCCGGTTCAATGGGCCCCAAAGTCACCGCCTGCGCGGAATTTGTCTCTCACTGTCACGGGATTGCTGGCATCGGCTCATTGGCTGATGGTTCGGCCATTCTCGCCGGTGACAAAGGCACGCTAATTCGGCGCGAAGCCACTGATGTTAACGCTTAAGGCTTTTTTTGCTGGGTAAAGCGAAGCCTTATCCAGCCTACATAAGGATATTTTCATGACTGTTAACCTGAAAAATCGCAATTTTCTCAAATTGCTGGACTACACCCCAACGGAAATCCAGTACCTGATCGATCTGGCTATCGAGTTAAAAACGGCAAAAAAAGCCGGACGCGAAAGGCAAACGCTGGTCGGTAAAAATATCGCGCTAATCTTCGAAAAAACGTCAACTCGCACCCGCTGCGCCTTTGAAGTCGGCGCTTTCGATCAGGGCGCACAGGTGACCTACCTTGGCCCAAGCGGCTCGCAGATTGGTCATAAAGAGTCGATGAAAGATACCGCCCGCGTGTTAGGTCGCATGTATGACGGTATTGAATACCGCGGCTACGGCCAGGAGATCGTGGAAGAACTGGGGCAGTTCGCTGGTGTGCCGGTCTGGAACGGGCTGACGAATGAATTCCACCCTACGCAGATCCTCGCGGATCTGATGACCATGCTGGAACACACCCCGGGTAAAACCTTACCCGAACTGAGCTTCGCTTACCTCGGTGACGCCCGCAATAACATGGGCAATTCGCTGATGGTCGGCGCGGCGAAAATGGGGATGGATATTCGTCTGGTCGCACCGAAATCCTTCTGGCCGGACGAGGCGCTGGTTGCCGAATGCCGTGAAATCGCCAGCGTGACGGGCGCGCGCATTACGCTCACAGAGGATGTTGAGGAAGGCGTTTACGACGTGGACTTTCTCTACACCGATGTCTGGGTTTCGATGGGGGAACCCAAAGAGGCGTGGGCAGAACGCGTCAGCCTGATGACGCCTTATCAAATTAACCAGCAGGTCATCGATGCGACCGGCAATCCCAATGTGAAATTCATGCACTGCCTGCCCGCCTTCCATAACGAGCACACCAAAGTGGGCCGTGAAATCGAAGCGGCTTACGGCCTGAAAGGGCTTGAAGTCACGGAGGAGGTATTTGAGTCAGCGCATTCCATCGTCTTCGACGAAGCAGAAAACCGGATGCATACCATTAAAGCGGTCATGGTAGCGACACTCGGCGACTAACCCCAGCGGGCATGTGTCGCCTGGCGGCATATGCCCAAGCTATCCGGAGAACATCATGGGCAAATTCAAATTTCCCAGCGCGTATACCATCCTGTTTATTCTTATTGCGCTCGTCGCCGTTATGACCTGGATTGTCCCTGCCGGGAAATACCAGATGGCGATGAATGCCACCCTGGGCAAAGAAGTGCCGGTTGCCGGTACCTATGCCCCAACAGAGGCGCATCCACAAGGTTTAACGGCTGTACTGCTGGCTCCGATTGACGGGCTTTATAACCACGAAACCTACACCGCAGGCGCGATTGATGTGGCGTTGTTTGTCCTGATTATTGGCGGGTTTCTCGGCGTGGTAAACAAAACGGGCGCCATCGACGCAGGAATCGAACGCGTGACGGTCAGGCTGAACGGCAAAGAAGAGTGGATGATCCCCATCCTGATGGGACTTTTCGCCGCCGGAGGCACGATTTACGGCATGGCGGAAGAATCACTTCCTTTCTACACCTTATTGGTTCCGGTCATGATGGCTGCGCGCTTTGATCCACTGGTTGCTGCTGCAACCGTTTTGCTTGGCGCAGGCATCGGCACCCTCGGTTCAACAATCAACCCTTTCGCAACGGTTATCGCCGCTAACGCCGCCGGGATCCCCTTCACCCAGGGAATGCTGATGCGCATTCTGCTGCTGGTCGTCGGCTATGTTATCTGTGTGGTATGGGTCATGCGCTATGCACGGAAAGTTCGCAGCCATCCTGAGCTTTCCATCGTGGCCGATAAAATGGAGGAAAACCGTGCCCATTTTCTCGGTAGTCGCGCCAATACCAATCTTGAATTCACGGCTACGCGTAAGTGGATCCTGCTGATATTCGCCGCCGCCTTTGCAGTGATGATTTATGGCGTCGCGGTGCTCGGCTGGTGGATGGCGGAAATATCTGGGGTTTTTCTGGCATCTGCGATTATCGTCGGCGTGATTGCCCGCATGAGTGAAGAAGCATTCACCAGTACCTTCATTGACGGGGCTCGGGATCTGCTCGGCGTGGCGCTGATTATCGGCATTGCGCGCGGTATCGTCGTGGTGATGGACAACGGCATGATCACCCACACCATTTTGCACAGCGCCGAAAATTTAGTCTCCGGTCTGTCCACCACCATTTTCATCAATGTGACTTACTGGCTGGAAGTCTTGCTCTCCTTCCTGGTCCCTTCCTCGTCTGGCCTGGCGGTGCTCACGATGCCCATTATGGCCCCGCTGGCTGACTTCGCCCATGTGCAAAGGGATCTGGTCGTCACCGCGTATCAATCCGCTTCCGGCATTGTGAATCTGATTACCCCCACCTCAGCGGTTGTGATGGGTGGGTTGGCCATCGCTCGTGTTCCTTATGTGCGCTACCTGAAATGGGTCGCACCACTGCTGCTAATTCTGACGGTGCTGAACATGGTTGTTCTGAGTATCGGCGCGATGCTGTAGTCCTGCTGGCCGTCGGATCACGACGGCTTTTTTGAGCGCGCTCTCGTTTTTCTGCACAACCGTCCGTTTGAGCCGTTATTGATACTGCAAATGTGGTGAATTTCGCCATCGCATTGATACAAATGATAAATTTAGGGTGTTTTTATGAAGGAATTCGATGATTACTCGACCAAAGAGCAGAAACAGTTGGCGATTTGTCAGCGCCTGATTAGCGAAAAAAGCTACCTGTCTCAGGAAGCGCTTCGCCGCGATCTACAACACCATGGTTTCACCGGGATTAGCCAGTCAACGGTATCTCGTCTGCTGAAACTGCTCGGTGCTATAAAAATAAGAAATACAAAAGGGCAAAAAATTTATTCTGTAAATCCGCAATTACGACCCGCACCTGATGCAGCCCGATCGATTGCTGAAATGGTGGTCAGCGTGGAACACAATAGCGAGTTTATCCTCATCCACACGGCGGCTGGCTATGGTCGCGCCGTAGCCAGAATCCTCGATTATCACGCGTTGCCAGAAATTCTCGGCGTCATTGCCGGTAGCAGTATTGTCTGGGTCGCGCCGCGGGTGGTACAGCGAACGGGCCTGGTCCACAAGCAGATTAATTATCTATTCAAAATGAATTAAAATTCATAAGAACCGTTTGCGATGAATAAATAGTGCATTTTTCGCTTGATCCCATAACGGAGCTGAGTATAATCGCGGACAATTTGCCGGGAGGATGTATGGTTCAGTGTGTACGACATTTTGTCTTACCGCGTCTGAAAAAGGACGCTGGCCTGCCGTTTTTCTTTCCGTTGATCACCCATTCCGAGCCCCTCAATTGAGGGGCTTTTTTTTTGCCCAGGCGTCAGGAGATAAACATGGCTAACCCGCTCTATCAAAAACACATCATTTCCATAAACGACCTCAGCCGCGATGACCTCAATCTAGTCCTCGCGACGGCGGCGAAATTAAAAGCTAACCCGCAGCCCGAGCTGTTAAAACATAAGGTCATCGCCAGCTGCTTCTTTGAAGCGTCAACCCGCACCCGTTTATCTTTTGAAACCTCCATGCACCGTCTGGGCGCCAGCGTGGTGGGTTTCTCTGACAGCAGCAACACGTCGCTTGGCAAAAAAGGCGAAACTCTGGCCGACACCATTTCCGTCATCAGCACCTATGTCGACGCCATCGTGATGCGTCATCCGCAGGAAGGCGCTGCGCGTCTGGCAACCGAGTTCTCCGGTAACGTGCCGGTACTGAACGCCGGCGACGGTTCCAACCAGCATCCCACCCAAACGCTGCTGGATCTGTTTACCATTCAGGAAACGCAGGGTCGCCTGGACAATCTGCAAATCGCCATGGTGGGTGACCTGAAATATGGCCGCACCGTCCACTCCCTGACCCAGGCGCTGGCAAAGTTCGAAGGTAACCGCTTCTACTTCATCGCCCCGGACGCGCTGGCCATGCCGCAATACATTCTGGATATGCTGAATGAAAAAGGTATCGCCTGGAGCCTGCATGGCACTATCGAAGAGGTAATGGCGGAGGTCGATATCCTCTACATGACCCGCGTACAAAAAGAGCGTCTGGACCCGTCCGAATACGCCAACGTGAAAGCACAGTTTGTTCTGCGTGCCAGCGATCTAAACGGTGCCAGAGCGAACATGAAGGTGCTGCATCCGCTGCCGCGCATCGATGAAATCACCACCGACGTCGACAAGACGCCGCACGCCTGGTATTTCCAGCAGGCTGGCAACGGCATCTTCGCCCGCCAGGCGTTACTGGCACTGGTACTGAATAGCGAACTGGCACTGTAAGGGAGAAAAAGAGATGACACACGATAACAAACTGCAGGTTGAAGCCATCAAACGTGGCACCGTAATTGACCATATTCCCGCACAGGTTGGTTTTAAGCTGCTGACGTTGTTCAAACTGACTGAAACCGACCAGCGTATCACCATCGGCCTGAACCTGCCGTCTGGCGAAATGGGCCGTAAAGACCTGATTAAAATCGAAAATACGTTCCTGACCGACGAGCAGGTAAACCAGCTCTCCCTGTACGCTCCGCAGGCAACGGTAAACCGCATTGACGATTATGACGTGGTGGGTAAATCACGTCCGAGCCTGCCTGAACGTATCGATAACGTGCTGGTTTGCCCGAACAGCAACTGCATCAGCCATGCTGAGCCAGTATCGTCCAGTTTTTCAGTGAAAAAGCGCGCTGACGACATCGCACTCAAATGCAAATACTGTGAAAAAGAGTTTTCGCATTATGTGGTGCTGGCCAACTAATTGGTGTTGGTAATGATTTCCCGGCTCCCTATAATGGCCGGGAACATTCTATTACCGCTGTAATTCAGGAGAAATCATGAGCAAGACTATCGCGACGGAAAATGCACCAGCAGCAATCGGCCCATACGTTCAGGGCGTTGACCTGGGTAGCATGGTAATCACTTCCGGTCAGATCCCGGTCGATCCGAAAACCGGTGCCGTATCGGAAGACGTGTCCGCTCAGGCGCGTCAGTCGCTGGAAAACGTGCAAGCTATCGTTGAAGCAGCAGGCCTGAAAGTGGGCGACATCGTAAAAACTACCGTCTTTGTTAAAGACCTGAACGATTTCGCAACCGTAAACGCGACCTACGAAGCGTTCTTCACCGAGCACAACGCCACTTTCCCGGCGCGTTCTTGCGTGGAAGTTGCCCGTCTGCCGAAAGACGTGAAAATCGAGATTGAAGCGATCGCCGTTCGTCGCTAAGTCTTTTTGTGCCGGATGGCGGCTTCGCCTTATCCGGCCTACGCAAGCATAGTTTGCAGGCCCGGTAAGCGCGAGCGCCACCGGGCGTTTATCACATCACACCAAACAGTCTCGGCAGGAACAGCGAAATCGCCGGAATGTACGTGACGATCATCAGCACCAGGAACAGCACGAAGTAGAACGGCAGCATCGCCTTCACCACCTGCTCAATTTTCTGCTTACTCACCGCACTGGCCACAAACAGCACCGACCCTACCGGCGGCGTTATCAGGCCGATCCCTAAATTCACCAGCATGATCATCCCAAAATGGACCGGATCAATGCCGAGCGCGTTGGTCACCGGTAGCAAAACCGGCGTCAAAATCAGGATCAGCGGCGCCATATCCATCAGCGTACCGATCAGCAACAGCATGATGTTAATGCACATCAGGATGACGTATTTGTTGTCCGAGATGCTGGTGAAAGCTTCGGTGATACGCATCGGCAACTGCATATAGGTCATGACGGCACCGAACGCGGCGGCAAAACCTATCAGGATCATGACGATAGTGACCGTTTTCACCGTACGGAACATCAGCTTCGGCAGTTCAGACCATTTATAGTCACGATAGATAAACATGGTGACAAAGAAGGCCCACAGACAGGCAATCGCCGCAGATTCCGTCGCGGTAAATATACCTGACAAGATACCGCCCATGATGATCACAACGGTCATTAAGCCCCACAGCGTATCGACGAATATCTTCAGCGCCTGGCGAAACGGTACGCGCTCCCCTTTTGGATAACCGCGTTTGTGCGCAAAAGCGACGCACATCACCATCAGACTGAAGCTTAACAGCAGGCCCGGTAGGATCCCGGCGATGAACAGCGCGGCAATCGACACCGTCCCGCCCGTTGCCAGCGAGTAGATAACCGAGTTATGGCTCGGCGGCGTGAGGATCGCCTGCACCGAGCCGCTGGCAGTGACCGCTGCAGCAAAGTCGCGCGGATAACCTTTTTTATCCATCTCCGGGATCATTACCGAACCGATAGACGCGGTATCGGCCACCGACGATCCAGAAATTGCGCCAAAAAAGGTCGATGCCACAATGTTGACCAGCGACAGCCCGCCGCGAATAAAGCCAACGAAAATATAGGCAAAGTTTACCAGCCGCCGCGCAATGCCCCCTTCGGCCATAATAGCCCCGGCCAAAATAAAGAACGGGATCGCCAGTAGCGAAAACTTGTTCACCCCACTGGTCAGTTGGATCATCACCGCTTCCAGCGGAATATCAATGTACCAGGCCCCAATGATGGCGCTAATGCCAACCGCGTACGCTACCGGTACCCCAATCGCCAGCATAATGCCGAGCGTAAAGACGAGAATAAATGCATCCATCTGCTTTCCTTTCTGAAATGGGGGCGGTAACTAGCTGGTCGATCCCAGCATGACAACAGGACGTTGGTACTGCGAGCCACGGCAGATCTTCTCAACGATAAACAGCAGCGTAATAGCAGAGCCAATCGGCAACGGGAGATAGTTTTGCCCGGCGCTTAAAATTGGGAATTCCGCCACGGGCTGTTCCCACAGTTCGAGGCATAGCATGGAGCCGTACCACAGAATGAACAGGCTTATCGCCATTAACATAACGTCTGCGACTACCGAGCAGTAACGGCGGGAAGATTCCCCCAGACGGTCAATCACCATGCTTACCGCGATATGCGAACCTGCGCGATAGCTCACCGCCGCGCCAATAAAGGTGAATGTCACCATACAAAGAATGGCGACTGGCTCAGGCCATGACAGGGCGTTATTCAGGACATAACGCGCGAATATGCCAATGGGGATAATGGCGACCATAACCAATAATGCGATACCGGCAATCCACATTGACACTCGATAAAGAAAATCCATTACCGATGAATAGCATTCACCCATAATCATCACCTCGAATTAATCAAAAGACTCAGGCGGAGGATTGATATCCTCCACCCGATGAATTACTTCACATCCTGAATACGTTTGATCAAATCCTGGTGGTCTTTACCGTAATTATCCCGTACTGACTGCGTGGCTTTATAGAAATAGTCCGTATCAATATCGTGGAACTGAACACCGTTGGCTTTCATGGTCTCCAGCGATTTCGCATTATAATCCTGCCAAAGTTTACGTTGCTCTACCTGGGCCTCTTTAGCGAGTTTAATAATGAGTTCCTGGTCTTCTTTTTTTAACTTATCCCATTTGGCTTTCGAGAACAGAAAAAGCTCAGGAATAATAAAGTGTTTACTCCAGGTATAGTTTTTCACGACCGGCAAATAGTTATGCGCAACAAACGTTGGCGGGTTATTTTCCGTACCATCAATAACGCCGGTCTGCATGCCGCTAAATACTTCACTGACGCCCATCACAATGGAGTTAGCGCCCATCGCTTTTAGGGTATCCAGCGCTATCGGACTGGCCTGAACGCGGATTTTCATGCCGTGCAAATCTTCCGGTTTTACTACCGGATTCTTGGTGATCAGGTTGCGCGTTCCCGCATCCATCCAGCCAAGGAACACCAGTCGTGATTTGGTATTGGCTGTCAGACGGTCGCCAATCTCCTGACCAATCATGCCGTCGAGAACCTTATGCATATGGTCCTCATCGCGGAAAATATATGGCAGGGTAAACACGTTTATTTCAGGGAGAATTGCGGCAACTGGCGTCATTGAGACGCGAATAATATCAATGGCGCCTAATTGCGCCTGTTCAATCATCTGTTTTTCATCGCCTAACACACCACCTGGAAATGTTTTGATCTCCAGACGACCTTCGGTCGCGGCGCTAAGTTTCTCCCCCATATGTTTCACTGCAACAACGTTCGGGTAATCAGCCGGATGCACATCTGCGGCGCGAAAGGTTTGTGCCAGCGTTGCATGACTCGCCAGTAATACAGACGCGCCAATACACAGACTTAACAGGTTTTTTGTCAGTTTCATTTGTCCTTCTCCAGAAGTTCATAATATCCATTAACAGGAATAGCTTGCAGAGCAAATGACTGCCGGAATTAAAAACGGGCAGCGAGAAACTTTCTTAACGACGTTACCTGCGCAGACTAACTGGTGTAACAATTTATTTCGATGACTGCGTTCACAAAAAATCGCAGATGCTTATAATTTTTAGCACGCTGTTTCATTTTTGCAACGCAGATCGTTTTATTGATAAAAAAACAACGCAAAGAAGGCAATTTGATACTAATTACCCGCGTTAGCATTTCAATAAAAATAAAACACCAATATTTCGGGAGAATATCTTTCGAATGAAAAAGAGAAATGCAGGAGAGTATTAACACCCTCCTGCAAAGAAGTTGAGGATTACTGCCAGCCGTAGCGGCGGCTATAAAAACCTTTCACGAGCTGGGTTAACGTCATGTAGCCCGCCAGAATCGCAATCAGCCACGGGAAGTAGCTCAGCGGCAGCGCCTGCAATTGCAGATAGTTGGCCAGCGGCGAGAACGGTAATGCAATGCCTACCGCCATGACCACCAGCGTCATCAGCATCAGCGGCCATGCGGCGCGGCTTTGGATGAACGGCACGCGGCGAGTACGGATCATATGCACAATCAGCGTTTGCGACAGCAGGCCTACCACGAACCAGCCAGACTGGAACAACGTCTGATGTTCTGGCGTATTCGCATGGAAGACGAACCACATCAGGCAAAATGTCAGAATGTCGAAGATCGAGCTGATTGGTCCAAAGAAGATCATAAAGCGCCCCAACTCGCTGGGATTCCAGCGCTGCGGCTTTTTGATCTGCTCTTCGTCGACGTTATCAAACGGAATCGCCACCTGGGATACATCGTACAGCAGGTTCTGAATCAGTAAGTGCAGCGGCAACATCGGCAGGAACGGTAAGAAGGCGCTCGCCACCAGCACGCTAAACACATTACCGAAGTTAGAACTGGCCGTCATTTTGATATACTTCAGCATGTTAGAAAAAGTACGGCGTCCTTCGATCACCCCTTCTTCCAGCACCATCAGACTCTTTTCCAGCAGGATGATATCAGCCGCTTCACGCGCAATATCAACCGCGCCGTCAACGGAGATACCAATGTCCGCCGCACGCAGCGCCGGGGCATCGTTAATGCCATCCCCCATAAAGCCAACCACATGACCTTCGCGCTTGAGCAGCGTGACAATGCGCTCTTTGTGCATCGGTGTCAGACGAGCAAACAGCGTGGTGCGCTGGGCCAGCGTTGCCAGCTCATCGTCGCTTAACCCTTCAATGTTGCTACCGATAACCACATCGCCCGCATCCAGCCCCACTTCGTGACACACTTTCGCCGCCACCAGCTCGCTATCGCCAGTCAGGATTTTCACCGTAATACCGCTGGCTTTCAGCGCTTTGAGCGCTGGCGCGGTGGTCTCTTTCGGCGGATCGAGGAACGCAATATAGCCTTCGAGGATCAGATCTGATTCATCAATACGCTGGTAATCGCCCTCACGCGCAGGCAGGTATTTCGTCGCCACCGCCACCACGCGCAGCCCCTGGCGGTTCAGCGTATCCGTGACGCGCTTCACCCGACGCAGCATGTTGTCATCTAACGGGACAACCTCACCGCTGTAGCGCACCTGGGTGCAGACGCTGAGGATCTCCTGCAGCGCGCCTTTGCACACCAGCTGATGCACATCGGTTTCTTCAGCGACCACCACCGACATGCGGCGGCGTTCGAAGTCAAACGGGATCTCATCAATTTTCTGCCAGCGGGTAGAGAGCTGGCGGGCTGATTCTTCGTCCACGCCTTCCAGCACTGCCGTATCCAGCAGATTCTTCAACCCGGTCTGGTAATGACTGTTCAACCACGCAGAATGCAGGACGTGCTCGCTGGGCTTACCAGATATATCTGTATGATTCTCAAGTACAATTTTGTCTTGTGTCAGGGTGCCCGTTTTATCGGTACACAGGATATCCATCGCGCCAAAGTTCTGAATGGCGTCGAGGTGTTTGACGATGACCTTTTGTTTTGACAGCTTCACCGCCCCACGCGCCAGCGTCGAGGTGACGATCATCGGCAGCATTTCCGGGGTCAGCCCCACCGCGACAGACAGGGCAAACAGCGCCGCTTCCCACCAGTCGCCTTTGGTATAGCCGTTGATGATGAGCACAATCGGCGCCATCACCAGCATAAAACGGATCAGCAGCATGCTGACGCGGCTGATCCCTTTCTGGAAAGCATTCTGCTCGCTTTCCTGCTCGCTGACACGGCCCGCCAGTTGCCCGAACCAGGTATTGGCTCCGGTCGCAATCACGATGGCCTGCGCCGTGCCGCTCACCACGTTGGTGCCCATAAAGCACAGGGTATCGCATTCGAGCGGGTTGCTTTGCTGCGGGTCGCGGCAGGTTGCGACTTTCTCCACCGGCAGCGATTCACCGGTCAGCGAAGCCTGGGCCACGAACAGGTCACGAGCCTGCACCACACGCAGATCGGCCGGGATCATATCCCCTGCCGCCAGCTTAATGATATCGCCGGGAACTAACTGGTCGATCGGCAGTTCAACCCAGCCGTTCTCTCCTTTCTCGTTGATAACGCGCAGCACCGTAGCGGTGTTACTGACCATAGCTTTCAGCGCATCTGCCGCTTTGGTGGAACGCGCCTCCTGCACAAAATTCAGCAGCGTAGAGATGACGACCATCAGAGCAATGACGCCAGCGGCAAACAGATCTTCGGTGGCATAGGAAATCGCACCGAGGATGGTCAACAAAATATTAAACGGGTTGCGGTAGCAGACCCACAGATGCACCCACCACGGCGACGGCTTCTGCGCCGGCAGTTGGTTCTCGCCATGTAATTCGCGAGCGTTTTCCACTTCTGCGGCGTTTAATCCTTCCGGGTGCGCGCCAAACGTTTTCCACAGCGCGGCTTCGTCCATCAGCGCCATTTTCAGACAATGTTCGCTCAGCGATGGTGGGATCGGCGTGCTGGCAACGGTCTGGGCATTAGGCAACGGATCGCGATGCACCAGACGATGTGGTAAATGGCGGTTTAGCCGGGCAAATAGCTGGCGAGTAATATTTTTGAACATAGGCAGTCCCTCTGCGCCAGTCTCAACAGGCGCAGTAAATCCTTCAGGCGTGGCAAAGCCTTACCTGATGGCAATATTAAAATCACAACAGGGACGTCAGAACGTCACTGTCTTACTGCTCCGGTAAGACAGTGAAAGACAGGCTTACCGGAAAGGGGAGTTTCTCCATCTCGGGAGAGGGGTGGGATCGGGATCCATATAGCCTCCGGTAAGTGAATGATTTGCGCTGCGGATTATACGCAGAAAACCATAAGGTTTGTGGCAATTATGGCAGTATGATAAACCATGGAAACTAAACCAAACGTATACCAGACTTTGCCCATTGCGCTGCGCTTGAGTAAAGTTATTCTCTATTTGGCATAACTTCACACGCAACACGGGAAAACAGGATGCAAAACCGGCTGACAATTAAAGACATCGCCCGCTTAAGCGGTGTGGGAAAATCAACCGTTTCCCGTGTGCTTAACAATGAAAGCGGCGTGAGCGAACGCACCCGCGCACGCGTTGAAGCGGTGATGAATCAGCACGGTTTTTCCCCTTCCCGCTCCGCACGCGCCATGCGCGGACAAAGTGACAAGGTGGTGGCGATCATCGTCACGCGTCTGGACTCGCTTTCGGAAAATCTCGCCGTGCAAACCATGCTGCCCGCCTTTTATGAGCAGGGTTACGACCCGATCATGATGGAAAGCCAGTTCTCGCCCGAGCTGGTTGAAGAGCATCTCGGCATGCTCAGACGCCGCAATATTGACGGCGTGGTGCTGTTTGGTTTTACCGGCATAAGTGAATCCATGCTCGCCTCCTGGCAGGATTCGCTGGTGCTGCTGGCAAGAGATGCCAAAGGCTTTGCCTCCGTCTGCTATGACGATGAAGGCGCCATTCGCACCCTGATGCAGCGTTTATACGATCGCGAGCATCGCCATATCAGCTTTCTTGGCGTTCCCCATAGCGACGTGACCACCGGTAAGCGCCGCCATGAAGCCTACCTGGCGTTCTGTAAGAAACACAAACTGCATCCTGTTGCCGCGCTACCGGGTCTTGCCATGAAGCAGGGTTATGAGCAGGCCGCCAACGTCATCACCCCGGAAACCACTGCCTTAGTCTGCGCGACGGATACCCTCGCCCTTGGTGTCAGCAAATATCTGCAAGAGCAGCGAATTGAGAATCTACAGCTGGCGAGCGTGGGCAGTACGCCGCTGATGAAATTCCTCCATCCGGAAATTATCACCGTCGATCCAGGATATGCCGAAGCCGGACGACAAGCGGCCTCGCAGCTGATCGAGCAGATCAACGGCCGTAGCGAACTACGACAAATCGTTATTCCTTCCACCCTCTCCTGATCGCTTTCTGAGCGTTAATTTGTGATCTTCGCTGCGTTTCGGGAACGTTCCCATTTTTAAAAAATCATCGACGATATACTCTGGCCACAGCAACGAGAGAGTTGCCAGATGGCGATGCTAAAACGTCTTATCCGGCCTACGGGGAACACACATCATCATGAGCAAAATAAAACAAGCAGACATCGACCGGCTGATTGAGCTGGTAGGCGGGCGCGACAATATCGCCACGGTAAGTCACTGCATTACTCGCCTGCGTTTTGTGCTGAATCAGCCTGCGAATGCCAGGCCAAAAGAGATCGAACAGTTGCCGATGGTCAAAGGCTGCTTCACCAACGCCGGGCAGTTTCAGGTAGTGATTGGCACCGAAGTGGGCGATTACTACAAAGCGCTGCTGGCGACAACCGGTCAGGCCAGCGCCGACAAAGAGCAGGCGAAAAAAGCCGCGCGGCAGAATATGAAATGGCACGAACAGCTGATTTCTCATTTTGCGGAGATCTTCTTCCCGCTGCTGCCAGCGCTGATTAGCGGCGGCTTGATCTTGGGGTTCCGTAATGTGATTGGCGATCTGCCCATGAGCAACGGGCAGACGCTGGCGCAGATGTACCCTTCGCTGAAAACCCTTTACGACTTCCTGTGGCTAATTGGCGAAGCGATCTTCTTCTATCTGCCGGTCGGGATCTGCTGGTCAGCAGTGAAGAAAATGGGCGGTACGCCGATCCTCGGTATTGTGCTGGGCGTGACCCTGGTTTCACCGCAGCTAATGAACGCCTATCTACTCGGTCAACAGGTACCGGAAGTGTGGAACTTCGGCCTGTTCAGCATTGAGAAAGTGGGCTATCAGGCGCAGGTTATTCCGGCACTGCTGGCCGGTCTGGCGCTCGGGTTTATTGAAACACGCATGAAACGCATCATCCCGGATTATCTATATCTGGTGATCGTCCCGGTGTGCTCGTTGATCCTTGCGGTGTTCCTCGCGCACGCCTTTATCGGTCCGTTTGGCCGCATGATCGGCGACGGTGTCGCGTTTGCGGTCCGTCATCTGCTGACCGGCAGCTTTGCCCCGATTGGCGCGGCGCTGTTCGGCTTCCTGTATGCCCCGCTGGTGATAACCGGCGTGCATCAGACCACGCTGGCTATCGACATGCAGATGATTCAGAGCATGGGCGGTACGCCGGTATGGCCGCTGATCGCACTGTCGAATATCGCTCAGGCCTCTGCGGTAGTCGGGATCATCATCTCCAGTCGCAAACACAATGAACGTGAGATCTCCGTTCCTGCCGCGATCTCCGCCTATCTCGGGGTCACTGAACCGGCCATGTACGGGATCAACCTGAAATACCGCTTCCCGATGCTGTGCGCGATGATCGGTTCCGGTCTCGCCGGACTGCTGTGCGGCCTGAACGGTGTGCTGGCGAACGGAATTGGCGTCGGCGGTTTGCCAGGCATCCTCTCCATCCAGCCGACTTACTGGCAGGTATTTGGCATGGCAATGGTCATTGCGATTGTTATCCCCATGGTACTGACCTCATTCGTTTATCAGCGTAAACACCGTATGGGCACACTACAAATTGTCTAACTTTTCTTCGGGGCGCAGTTGCGCCCCATCGTATTTCCAGGAAACAACCATGAATATTCCCTACTGGTGGCAAAACGGCGTCATCTATCAGGTTTACCCCAAGAGTTTTCAGGACACCACCGGCAACGGCACCGGCGATTTACGCGGCGTGACGCAGCGTCTCGGCTATCTGCAAACGCTGGGGGTTGATGCCATCTGGCTAACGCCGTTCTATATTTCGCCGCAGGTTGATAACGGCTACGACGTCGCGGATTACATGTCTGTCGATCCGGCCTACGGAACGCTTGCAGACTTTGACGAACTGGTGGCGCAGGCGAAAGCGCGCGGCATCCGTATTATTCTCGATATGGTGTTTAACCACACTTCAACCCAGCACCCCTGGTTTCGTGAGGCGCTGGATAAAGACAGCCCGTATCGTCAGTTTTACCTCTGGCGCGACGGTACGCCAGACAGTCTCCCGAATAACTGGCACTCCAAATTTGGCGGCAGCGCCTGGGGCTGGCACGCCGAAAGCGAGCAGTACTATCTGCACCTCTTTGCTCCGGAGCAGGCAGACCTGAACTGGGAGAACCCGGCGGTCCGCGCCGAGCTAAAAAAAGTGTGCGAGTTCTGGGCCGATCGCGGCGTGGACGGACTGCGTCTCGACGTGGTGAATCTTATCTCTAAAGATCAGGACTTCCCGAGCGATCCCGACGGCGATGGGCGGCGTTTTTATACCGACGGCCCGCGCGCGCATGCGTTTTTACGTGAAATGAATCGCGACGTCTTCACGCCCCGCGGCCTGATGACGGTCGGCGAAATGTCCTCCACCACGCTGGAAAACTGCCAGCAGTACGCCGCACTCGATGGCAGCGAACTGTCGATGACCTTCAACTTCCACCACCTGAAGGTGGATTACCCCAACGGTGAGAAGTGGACGTTAGCCAAACCCGACTATGTGGCGCTCAAAACCCTGTTTCGCCACTGGCAACAAGGCATGCACAATCAGGCCTGGAACGCGCTGTTCTGGTGTAACCACGACCAGCCACGCATCGTGTCGCGTTTTGGCGATGAAGGTAAATACCGCGTTCCGGCCGCAAAAATGCTGGCGATGGTGCTGCACGGTATGCAGGGCACGCCCTACATCTACCAGGGTGAAGAGATCGGCATGACCAATCCGCACTTCCGCCAGATTACCGATTACCGCGATGTGGAAAGCCATAACATGTTTGCCGCCCTGAACGGCCAGGGGCGCGATGCGCAAGAACTGCTGGCGATTCTCGCCAGTAAATCGCGCGATAACAGCCGCACGCCGATGCAGTGGGATGCCAGCAAACACGCGGGCTTTACCCAGGGTGAGCCGTGGATCAATCTGTGCGACAACGCAGCGGATATCAACGTGGCGGCAGCGCTGCGCGATACCGACTCGGTGTTCTATACCTATCAGAAGCTGATCGCATTGCGTAAAGCAGAGCCGGTTATCACCTGGGGCGACTATCAGGATCTGCTACCGGACAGCCCGCATCTGTGGTGCTATCAACGTGAATGGCAAGGACAGCGGTTGCTGGTCATTGCTAATCTGAGCGATACCTTCCAGAGCTGGCAGCCGACCCAGACCGACGGCAACTGGCAGGTGCTGATGCACAACTATGCCGAGGTCGCCAGCCAACCCGCAGACATGACGCTGCGTCCTTTTGAAGCCGTCTGGTGGTTGCAAAAATAGCTTGCAATTATGTTCAGGCCCGGTACGCATAACGCTGCCGGGCTTTGATGCCTACGCTCAGCTTACCTTTCTGTTTTTGTTGAATAATTAATCAGAATTTTCTGCCCACAATTTACAATCGGCTGTAGTGCCCGTCATCTGTACGCTCCGATTTTTACTTTGCGCTACATCAAATAAATCGTAAACATCCTTGATGCAAATCACTACATATAGAACTTAAAATGCACGCCGACCCAATATGTTGTATTAATCGACTACAATTGCTACAACTACAGTGCACCGCTTCACGGTGGAATTGTGGATAAAGTGGGTCAGGATTGCGGGAAGTCATTGGCAATAGAGATGAATAAAGCCCTGATGGCTTCCCCAACCTCTGTGGATAACCTGTTCTTATAAATATGGAGTGATCATGACACCGCATGTGATGAAACGAGATGGCTGTAAAGTGCCGTTTAAATCAGAGCGCATCAAAGAAGCCATTCTGCGTGCAGCTAAAGCAGCGGGAGTCGATGACGCAGATTACTGTGCCACCGTCGCAGAAGTCGTTAGTAGCCAGATGAATGAGCGCAGCAAGGTCGATATCAACGAGATCCAGACAGCGGTAGAAAACCAGCTAATGTCTGGCCCGTACAAACAACTCGCCCGTGCGTACATCGAATATCGCCACGACCGTGATATCCAGCGTGAAAAACGTGGCCGTCTGAACCAGGAAATTCGTGGTCTGGTTGAGCAAACCAACTCTGCTCTGCTGAATGAAAATGCCAACAAAGACAGCAAAGTGATCCCGACCCAGCGCGACCTGCTGGCCGGTATCGTTGCCAAACACTATGCGCGTCAGCACCTACTGCCGCGTGATGTCGTCCAGGCGCACGAGCGTGGTGATATTCACTATCACGATCTCGACTACTCTCCGTTCTTCCCAATGTTTAACTGCATGCTGATCGACCTGAAAGGCATGCTGACGCAGGGCTTTAAGATGGGTAACGCGGAGATTGAACCGCCAAAATCCATCTCTACCGCGACCGCCGTCACCGCGCAAATTATCGCGCAGGTCGCCAGCCATATTTATGGCGGCACCACCATTAACCGTATTGATGAAGTTCTCGCGCCGTTCGTTACCGAGAGCTTTAATAAACATCGTAAAACCGCTGAAGAGTGGCAGATCCCGGACGCCGACGGTTATGCCCATTCCCGTACCGAGAAAGAGTGCTACGACGCATTCCAGTCTCTCGAGTATGAAGTGAACACCCTGCATACCGCCAACGGTCAGACGCCGTTCGTGACCTTTGGTTTTGGTCTGGGAACCAGCTGGGAATCGCGTTTGATCCAGCAGTCCATTCTGCGTAACCGTATTGCCGGCCTGGGTAAAAATCGTAAAACCGCAGTGTTCCCGAAACTGGTGTTCGCGATTCGTGACGGTCTGAACCACAAGTTTGGCGATCCGAACTACGACATCAAGCAGCTGGCACTGGAGTGCGCGAGCAAGCGTATGTATCCGGACATCCTGAACTACGATCAGGTCGTCAAAGTGACCGGCTCGTTCAAAACGCCAATGGGCTGTCGCAGCTTCCTCGGCGTGTGGGAAAACGAGAACGGCGAGCAGATTCACGACGGGCGTAACAACCTCGGCGTTATCAGCCTCAACCTGCCGCGTATCGCGCTGGAAGCGCATGGCGATGAAGCCACCTTCTGGAAACTGCTTGACGATCGTCTGGTGCTGGCGCGTAAAGCGCTGATGACCCGCATTGCGCGCCTGGAAGGCGTGAAGGCCCGCGTGGCGCCAATTCTGTATATGGAAGGGGCCTGTGGCGTGCGTCTGAAAGCGGACGATGACGTGTCAGAAATCTTTAAAAATGGTCGTGCATCCATCTCTCTGGGCTACATCGGTATTCACGAAACCATCAATGCGCTGTTTGGCGACAAGCATGTGTATGACAGCGAGCAGCTGCGCGCCAAAGGTATCGCCATTGTGGAACGCCTGCGTCAGGCGGTCGATCAGTGGAAAGACGAAACTGGCTACGGCTCTAGCCTGTACAGCACGCCAAGTGAAAACCTGTGCGACCGTTTCTGCCGTCTGGATACCGCCGAATTTGGCGTGGTCCCGGGCGTGACCGACAAAGGCTACTACACCAACAGCTTCCATCTCGATGTGGAGAAGAAGGTTAACCCGTACGACAAGATCGATTTCGAAGCGCCGTACCCGCCGCTGGCAAGCGGGGGCTTCATTTGCTACGGCGAATACCCGAATATTCAGCACAACCTGAAAGCGCTGGAAGACGTCTGGGATTACAGCTATCAGCACGTGCCCTATTACGGGACCAACACGCCAATCGATGAATGCTACGAGTGCGGCTTTACCGGTGAATTTGAGTGCACCAGCAAAGGTTTTACCTGCCCGAAATGTGGTAACCACGACGCCGCCCGCGTATCGGTCACCCGCCGCGTCTGCGGTTATTTAGGCAGTCCGGACGCACGTCCGTTTAACGCCGGTAAGCAGGAAGAAGTGAAGCGCCGCGTTAAGCATTTAGGGAACGGGCAGATCGGTTAATTTAGACGATTTTATTGCCCGGCGATGCGACGCTTTTCGGGCCATTATTTCCGCAACGCAATTCACGTCATAGCAAGGCAGCAAATGAGTAAGTCCCGGGGAGCTTACATAAGTAAGTGACTCGGGCGCACGAACGCAGCTATGGCGCGAATTGATAAACGGATGAGAAGCGAAAATGAATTACCATCAGTATTACCCTGTCGACATCGTTAACGGTCCCGGCACTCGCTGTACCCTGTTTGTTTCAGGATGCGTGCATGAATGCCCCGGTTGCTATAACAAAAGCACCTGGCGGCTCAATTCCGGCCAGCCGTTTAGCAAAGAGATGGAAGACAAGATCATTGCCGATCTGAACGACACGCGTATTCACCGTCAGGGGATCTCGCTCTCCGGCGGCGATCCGCTGCATCCACAAAACGTGCCGGATATTCTGCAACTGGTGCAGCGCATTCGCGCTGAGTGTCCGGGAAAAGACATCTGGGTGTGGACCGGCTACAAGCTCGATGAACTCGATGCCGCGCAAATGCAGGTTGTCGATCTCATCAACGTGTTGGTCGATGGCAAATACGTGCAGGATCTCAAAGACCCGGCGCTAATCTGGCGCGGGAGCAGCAACCAGGTTGTGCATCATTTGCGTTAATTTCCAGCAGTAGAGGTTCTGTTTTCCACCCCTCAAAAACGGCTCACACACTCCATTGCAACTGTTTTGAACTCGCTGAAATTCCGGCATGCGCAGAGTCGCGTCATCGCGCGCTCGCGCAGGAAGGTGACGAAAATATCGTAGATCGCCATCGCTTCTTCGTATTCGCTTTTGCTGATGGCGAGCAGGAAGATCACATGCGCCGTTTCATCCCCCCAGGCGATACCCTGCGGGGCAAGGATGGTGTAGACCACCGTTTTCTTTGCCAGCAGACCGAGGGCGTGCGGCAGGGCAATGCTGTCACCCAGCATGGTGCTGACGATGGCCTCACGTTCAACCACCGAATCAAGAAACTCCGCATCGACAAAGCCTTCATCCTGCAACTGGCGACATAAAACGTTGAACAACGTTTGTTGATCCATTGGCTCGTCGATCACACGAAAATGGGCGGCATCGAAGAATTTGTTCAACATCCACGGACGGGTTCTGTCGACCAGCACCAGTTTGCCAATTTGCTCCAGTTGATAATCGGTAGGGAACGGTGCAATCATCACCACAGGCTTATCTTTTTCACCAACCCGCGCGGTAGAGATTACGAAATCTTCGCTGATACTTTCCCGCTGTTCGTAGTCGCGTAGCGTCACAGTATCGACGATTTCTATCTGCGGATACTTACGCGCCAGCACCGCTTCAATCATCCGCGCCATCGCATTTCCAGCATCGCATACCAGCAGAACTTTCGGCTGCCTCTGGTAACCGATGTTGTAACTACGCTCCAGCCCGACGCCAATATGCAGCACAAGGAAGCCAATCTCATTTTCACTGATGGTGTACGGCGTATATTTTCCCCATCCCGAGACGGCGGCCAGCGTCATGTCCCACGCCATCGGGTAGTGCTGTTTAATATTTTCCAGTAGCGGATTGGGGATCATTATCTGGTAACGCACCCGGGTGATCATCGTCTTAATATGCGTCAGCAGATCAGCATGTAACTGTTTGTCATTCAACAGGTTGTAGTTGTACTGGCTGTTGATAAACCGCAGGATGTAATTGACCAGCGCTTCGTCATCATCCGCATTGATGGCGCTGGGGGCGATCTCTTGTACCTGGCGGGCGGCGATATGCACCTGCAGCCAGTTCTCTTCGGAAACGGTAAGCGGTTTATCCGCCAGTCGGTGCAATACCGCTGCGATTTCCCGCGTGGCCAGGCACACTGATTGCTCGGCTTCTTCTGCGGCAAACTCCGGGAGGGGATACCCTTCGCTAATCCGCCGTACCGCCACCGCGCAGTACAACCGCAAAAACAGCTCCCCCTCATCGGTCAGGCGAATGTGAAAACGGGCAAAAATATCCTGCAAAACAGGTTGTAGCTGTTCAGGGATCCCGGCATTTAGTGCCTCTTGCGTCACTAGCGGGTGCTGTGGATCCTGCTGCGCCAGCGTCCATAGCAGATCGGTCAAACAGGCGCGGATCGCCATCTCGCTGCCAAACAGCTTCATACCGTGACGGGGGCGCGTTTCCAGCGTCAGATGATAACGTTGCAGATGCTCGCGCACCTCAGCCATATCGTTTTGCAGCGTCGCGCGGCTGATAAACCATTCATCAGCCAAATCCTCCAGCTTCAGCGAAAAGGCCGACGTCAGAAAACGAACCACCAGCCAGTGCACCCGCTCCTGGCTGGTGCGAGGGATGCGCAGCAACGCGTCTGGTCGCTGCGTTTGCAGGGCATGATAACGTACCGGGTCGTCAACTTTGAGTTGATAACCGTTACCTCGGCTGAGGACAAACTGCGCGCCGTACTGGCTGAGCAGCGCGTTTAGCGCGGTGATATCCGCTCGTACGGTGCGTGTGGAAACCGACAACCGCTGCGCCAGCTCGTCCTGTGGAAGCGCTTCGTTTTGCAGCATGCCAAACAGCTGCGCTAAACGTTGGTTGGGGAATCGCACGTCAGTTTCCTCATCAGTCAGTTAGCCTACGCAGGCCCGGGTCATCGCCATCAGCTGGCGCACGTCGTCCGGTCGGGTGTTACCACTCACCTTATCAATAATCGAACTATAGATGTGAGGAATGATTTTGCTCACTCCGGCATCCAGGGCGATCTGCAAAATTTCAGTGAAATTATCCAGATCGATACCGCCAGTTGGCTCCAGCCAGAAGTCATGGCGGGCGCAGGCCTGGGCAACTGCAATGTATTCCTCACGGCACTTCAGGCCACCCATTGGGAAGTATTTAATCGAGCTCCCCCCCATGTCTTTGAGCAACGCAATCGCGGTTTCTACCGGCACAATGCCGTCCGGCGTCTGGCTGCTCAGCGGACCGGTGGAGATTTTCACCCTGCCCGGTGTGCCGGTTGGCGAGACCAGACCGTTGACCACCGTCTCCTGCTGACCCAGCAGCCCGCGGCTGGTCGCCACGCCGGTAAAGACCTGATTAACATGCTGTGGCTGCACCTGACGGGAGATTTCACTGACCATCGCCGACTGGTTTGGATCGCCCGCCCCCAGCCCCACGGAGAGGGCATTGTCGATAAGCGCTGCGTATTCACGCATATCCGCAACCGCGCTTGCGACATCCGGGTAATTTTTTGACAACACACCGACCAGCACGTGTCCTTCCGCCGCCGCGTAAATATCCCGGGCATTTTCTTTGGAGCCCGCCAGCACGTTCAGGCAGACGCGGTCGCGATAAAAGTTAGGGGTCAGTTTCATGCTTTTTTCTCCTGCGAAATCACTTCACCAATTCGACGGGCCACAATCTCCAGTTGCGCGCGATCCACGCTGCGCACATCGGCTTCGATAATGCCTTCGTTAGCTTTGTAACCACGGAAGTAAATCGCGTACTCTCCCTGCTTGAGCGCGTCGACCAGTTCACCTGTGGCGATGCCGGTTGCCGCTTCGTCAAACTTAATTTCCGTGCGCGCGATGTCGCGCCCTGCGCTGTCCCACACCACGCGGGCGCTTACGCCGTGAAGCTGGTTTAACGCATTAATGAACGGCGTCATTTTCTCGACCATCTCCGCGCCGCTCTCTTTCTGCGCGTTCAGATACAGTTCGATGGCGCAGGTCAGGCCAAGAATCCCCTCTTTGCCCACCTTCATCGCCCGACCAATCCCCGCGGTCTGGCGCTTCACCCACTCAACGTATTGGGTTTTGCCAATCACCAGGCCGCTGGTTGGCCCTTCAATCGCCTTCGCACCGCTATAAATCACCAGATCCGCACCAACCCGGTAGTAGCACTGCAAATCCTCTTCCGCCGCCGCATCCACGATTAGCGGCAGATTATGCGTACGCGCCACCACCGCAGCCTGTTCCACGCTGAGCATACTTTTCTGGACGCAGTGGTGAGATTTGATATACAGAATGGCCGCCGTGCGTGGCGTAATGGCCGCCGCCAGCTGAGTGGCGGAACATTCGTTGGCATAACCCGCTTCCACGAGCTTGCCGCCGCCGAGCGCCACCATGGTGCCAACCGGAGCGCCAAAGTTGACGTTGTGGCCTCTGGGCAGCACGATTTCGTTGTTCTCGATCGGCGCGACGTGCAGGTTCTCCAGCAGCCAGTCGCTGCCCTTAACCAGCACTCCAGCCACTGACAGGGCGATTCCGGCCGAAGCGCAGGAGACGACGGTAGCCCCTTCCACCTCCAGCAATTTCGCAATGTAGTCACCGGTCTTATTGACCAGGTCTTTCATCTCAAAATATTGATTCATCCCCGCCATTGCAGCCTCAACCACTTCTGGTCGTGGCGTAGAAACGCCGAGCGCCGTCATGCGGCCTGAGGTGTTAATCACCTGTTTTAAATTGTATTTCTCAAAAATCGAAGGCATGTTCCGCGCTCCCTTGTTCGGTCATATAGCCCTTGCCCGCACGTATTGCGGCAAGCGGCACCAGCAGTTGTTCAGCCTGCAGGCTGTCGTTTTCTGCATCTACCAGCACGGTTGGCTGGCGCTTAAGCGTAAAGAGGGTTAAATCGGCATCCAGACCAACCTGCAGTCGCCCTTTCTGTTTCAGGCGCAGACCATCGGCGGCATTGGCAGTAACGCACTCAATGACCTGCGGTAGCGACATCCCAATGGCGAGAAATTTCGACATCACATTCGCCAGGGAATACACCGGGCCGCTGATACGGTTGCGACAATAAATATCGGAGCTGATGGTGTGCGGCAAAATGCCCAGACCAATAGCGCGTTTTGCCACCGCAAAGCTCAGGCTGGCGGTGCCATGCCCAACGTCCAGACGCACACCGCGTGAAATCGCCCGCGTCACTGACGCCCGCAACTCGCCTTGCGGCGTCAGAATGCGATTCGGCTTACCGTTGTAGCAGTGGGTAATGATGTCGCCCGCGGTCAGGCGTTCGGCGATCTCATCCAGATCCGGCGGATTGTTGCCGATGTGCACCATCAGCGGCAGGTCACCGTTCTGCGCTTGCATCGCTTTGGCGCGCTCCAGTGGCGTAATGCCGTTTTCACCGACCACGCTGCTGCTCATGCGCGCCTTCAGGCCGACGATAAAATCAGGATGGCGCTTCACCGCCTGTCGCACCGCATCGGCGTCAATGTTGGCCATATTAGCCAGCTCGTTCTGGGCGATAAGCCCAACGCGGGAAATATTCAGCAGCGCATACACTTCGGTGGTCGCTTCCCGGGTCAGGGTATAAAAATCATCGATATCATCCGCCCCGGTACTGCCCGCATCCACCACCGTGGTAACGCCGGTAGCTATACCGACGCTGTCCGGCTGGTCGTGATAAATCGGGGATTTCGGGTAGCAGTGAACGTGGGAATCAATCCAACCTGCGCTGACGTAGTACTCGCCGCCCAGTTCGATGGTTTTCAGCGCCGGGCCATCAACGTCGCCCAACGCCGCAATTTTGCCGTCTTTGAGCGCAATATCGCTCACCGTATCGTCAACGAGGCGCGCACGGCGCAGGAGTAAATCAAACATCGCACTCTCCTTTGCCGGATGGCGGCGCAACTGCCTCATCCGGCCTACAAATCAACAGTTAGCTAATGGCAATCGGGAAGATGGACCCGAGGATCATCGCCCCAAGGATCGCCCCGCCGGTGATCGGTTTCTGCCACAGGTAAAACAGCAGCGCGCCCGCCAGTGAACCGATGCCGATAGGGATAGACGCCGTCATCGCGCTGAGGATAATCAATGGCCCGAGGAAGCGGCCGGAGGCGTTACCGGCCCCCATCATGACATCCGCACCGTAGGTCGAGTCGCTCTGATTGATGGTGAACTTACGCGCCAGAATAATGATGTAGCCAATCGCCAGACCAATCACCAGACCGGTGACCAGCGACGCTGCGAAGTTGGCAACCGGGAAGATAATACCTGCGCCCAACAGCAGCGCCGGAACACCTAACCCGACCCCGGTCTGAATCGCCCCGCCAATATCCAGAATCCCCACCAGCGAACCTTCAATGATGCGGGCAAACAGGAAGCTTGCACCAAATGCCGCCACCGCCCCGTAGGAGCCAGTGTCCATTCCCGCCTTCAGCATCGCCACAAAAGCGACTTCGTTAAATGCGCCAATCCCGTACAGGTAGTACATGTGCGTTCCGGCAAATACGCCAGAGGAGAGCAGGCCAACGAAGATCGGGAACGACCAGTCAGCGAACCAAAAACCTTTATTCTGTTCCATGATGGCCTCCGTTATTTGCCGCTGAGCGAGTTGTGGATAAGTTCGAGCCAGTTAGGCACGGTCAGATGGAAGGATTCGATCATCTTCATGTCGAAGCCGCGGAAGAAGCCGCTCAGGACAAACAGCGCGACGATAGCCACCATCATCACTTTAGTGACGTGGTTCCAGCCGCTCTCTTCCACGCCTTTACCGATCAGAATGCCAAGGACCAGACCCGGAACGGCGTTGCCCATAATCAGCTGCGCCGCGCCGCCAAAGACGGTGGCCCAGAAGCCTGATTTTTTACCGGCATCGATCGCCGCCAGCCAGAAGATCACTGGCATCACGGTGTTAACCAGCAGGTTAGCCGCAGGCACCAGCACCTTGACGGCGGTCACCTGCAACGCTTCCGGTACGGATGACGCTGTGAGGTTCAGGAAGGTCACGACGATCATCCCGATAACGCCGCAGGCAATCGCCATGCGCTTGGGATCGTGCAGCGTTTCACCGACGTTGCGGTTTTTAACCATCAGCGCAGCAGCGCCCCAGTTGGGGATGATGCGATGGTCGACGTCCTGAGTGAACGCCCCCGCCGCAACGGAGGAAGCCCAGGCGTTAAAGAAAAAGCCCAGGCCGAACGAGAAGTGAGAAGCCGGATCCCCTTCGCAGGAATTCAGTTCTCCCAGAGTACGAAACGCGCCCATCCCTTGAGTGGTAGGCGCATGAAACATGCGTGCAGCCCCAGCGCCGACACCGACGCCAACCAGGCCGCCGATGATGAGCGATTTTATTAATATTATCAGGAACATAATTATGCCTTTTAATAAAGAATCAGCGTTGCGTAACGAAATCCACCTTGTCGAGATTGATGGCAGTCACGTTGACGGTCACGTCCAGCTCCACGCTGAAGGTGCGTCTTTCCCGGCGCAAAAAGAGGAATAAAAATGCCTCTTTGCGCACCGATTCACGCGCTTGAACAACCTGCACATCCTGTGGCTCAATACGCAGTAAGATATGCGGCGACGCTTTCATCACCGCTGCCTGAACGTGGTTCAGGGCATCGGCAAAGGCGCGCGCTTTGGCCTCGCCCTTGCCAGTGACTCTCACCGTGGTGGTGAATTGTTCTTTCATGCTTAAGCGCCGTGTTTCTTTTGCCACGCCTGTACCAGGCGCTCACCGAGTTCTTCTTTGTCCATAAAACCGAACCCCAGCACGTTGCAACCTTCGTTGATGGCCGTGACCCCTTCATCAACCGAGCGCATGCCGTATTTCGCCTTGTAGCCGTATTTGGTCTGCGCGGTAATCGCACCCGCGCCGCCACTGCCGCAAAACGAGATGCCAAAGGTGGCGTTTTCCGCTTTCATCACGTCACCCAGCTTCATATCTGCCGCAACGCCCGGCACCACAACCGCACGGCCGCCCGCTTTCTCAACGCCTGCCGCCACTTTCTGGCCTTTACCCAGACGATCGCCAATCACTACGGTAATCTGTTCCATCTTTTGCTCCTTAAAGGTTGTCTTTCGCGACTTCGAAGTGCACCGACAGCAGCCAGGCCTCTTCCTCAGGAAGATTGCCAAACTCAGCGACCACGTCACGGGCAAGCGCCATTGATTCGGCAGAAATTTCATCAAACAAGCTGGCATCGACTTCTGGTAAGGGTTCACCCGTTACCGAGCGGTGCGCCATGGCGCGAACATGCGACGTCAGCATCTGTTCCTGTACAGCGTTGGGAATAATGTGGCGTTCACGCAGCAAGGCATACACCTGCGCCAGCATGCGGTCGGCCAGTTCCACCGATTCCCCCATGTCATTCATTACAGCTCCGTTATTCACTCGTCTTACCCCACTAGTGGCTCTGAGGGTAACTTAGCGGCGGGGGTTAAAAGTTTGTAGCGAGTTGTTTTCCACTTCGAAGTGGAAAGGGGCGCAGCGATAGTGATCTGTGCCGCAAAAAGGGCTGGGACCACGATTAATCACTGGAAGAATGTGATTGAGATCGCAAGAGTGAGCAGCAAAATGGAAGGAAATGCGAACAATGAATGGACGATAAAAATGAAAAAATGTGATGGGGATAGCGTTTACTTATGGGATGCAGGGGCGCAGCGTCTTATCCGGCCTACGGTTATGCAGGCCGGACAGAGTAGATTAGCGGAACTTCTTGTGGTTTTCGTTGCGCGTTTTTTTCAGGTCTTCCGCAACGGCTTTGGCCTCTTTGACTTTACCTTCGTTCGCCAGTTTAAGCGCGCCGTCAATCTGACCGATCAGCGTGTCAAAGCCGTGGCGGAAATCTTTCATCTCCGCACTGTCCGGGGATTTGCTCTCCAGCTTCGGCGGCGTTCCCTTTTGAGCATCCAGCGCGGCTGCACGCATTTTGGTCAACGCGTCTTTCAGTTCAGTCGCATTGTCCGTTTTTTCGACGATCTTCAGGTTGTCGTTGAGGATCCCCATGTCATCTTCGAGATCGGCTGCAAACGCAGAAGAACCAAGAACCAGCGTTGAAGCCGCGACGATCGCTAACAGGTGTTTACGCATTGCTCACTTCCTTTTTTATTATTAAAAAAATTAACGCCTTAACGAGTATCATTGCCCGGCGATTTTCATCTCCGGTAACAATACAGAACCGCACTGTATATTACTGCGTGTTTCAATATCGTTGCCTACGGTCACAATATTGCGCCACATCTCTTTTAAGTTCCCGGCGATGGTAATTTCACTCACCGGATACTGAATTTCGCCGTTTTCGACCCAAAAACCCGCCGCGCCGCGCGAGTAATCGCCGGTAATGCCGCTAACGCCCTGCCCCATCAGCTCGGTAACCACAAGACCTGTGCCCATCTCTTTGAGCAACTGCTCGAAGCTTAGACCCTGTCCCGGAATTCGCCAGTTGTGGATCCCGCCCGCATGACCGGTGCTCTTCAGTCCCAGCTTACGTGCGGAATAGTTGGTCAGCAGCCATTGGGTCAGCACGCCGTCTTTAACAATGTCACGGCGTTCGGTCCGTACGCCTTCGCTATCGAACGGCGACGACGCCAGCCCTTTCAGCAGGTGCGGATGTTCTTCAATAGTCAGCCATTCCGGCAGAATTTGCTTGCCCAGCGAGTCGAGCAGGAAGGTGGATTTACGGTACACCGAACCACCGGCAATCGCGCCGACCAGATGTCCGAACAGCCCAGTCGCTACTTCGTTGGCAAAAATCACCGGCGCTTTCATGGTGGAAAGTTTACGCGGAGAGAGGCGAGATAAGGTACGGCGAGCACAGTCTGCCCCCACCCATTCCGGCGTTTGCAGATCGCCCATCGCCCGGCCAATGGTGTAGGCGTAATCACGCTCCATATCGCCATTTTCTTCCGCGATGACGCAGCTGGAAAGAGAGTGACGCGTGGAACAGTAGCCCTGCAGCATCCCGTGACTGTTACCAAACACTTTGATGCCATAGTGGCTGTTAAAACTGCCACCCTCGGTATTGGTGATACGCTTATCGGCCTGTAGCGCCGCCTGTTCCGCGCGGGCTGCCAGTTCGATAGCTTCGTCAGGGGACACTTCCGCCGGGTGGAACAGATCCAAATCGGGCGCATCAAAGGCCAGCAGTTCTTTATCTGCCACGCCCGCGCACGGGTCCGGTGAGGTGTAACGTGCAATATCCAGCGCGGCCTGCACGGTACGTGCAATCGCCTGCGGGCTTAAATCGGTGGACGATGCGCTGCCCTTACGGTTTTGGTGATAAACCGTAATCCCCAGCGCGCCATCGCTATTGAATTCTACGTTCTCCACTTCACCATAACGGGTGCTGACGCTAATACCCGTGGTCTTGCTCACAGCGACTTCCGCGCCATCCGACTTACCTGACGCTAATTCCAGTGCCGTCGAGACCGCTTCTTCCAGAATCTTACGCTGCGCTTCAACTTGTGAGATTACTTTCATCGCAAATGCCATAATGTAGAGAGAGTTTCTCTGAAGTCTAACAGAGAACCGTTTTTCAGTGCGCATCTTAACTGGTAACATTAGCCTCTTTTTTTAAGGAGCCTGACATGACTAAGCAGCCCGAAGACTGGCTCGACGACGTTCCCGGTGATGACATCGAAGACGAAGACGATGAAATTATCTGGGTTAGTAAAAGTGAAATAAAACGTGACGCCGAGGAGTTAAAACACCTGGGTGTGGAACTGGTGAAACTGGGGAAAAACGCGCTGGATAAAATCCCGCTCGACGCGGATTTACGTGCCGCGATTGAGTTGGCCCAGCGTATTAAGATGGAAGGTCGCCGCCGCCAGCTGCAGCTGATTGGCAAAATGTTGCGCCAGCGCGATGTTGATCCTATCCGTCAGGCGCTGGACAAGCTGAAAAACCGTCACAACCAACAGGTTGTACTGTTTCACAAGCTTGAGCAACTGCGCGATCGCCTGATCGCCGAAGGTGATGATGCGGTAGCGGAAGTGCTGAACTTGTGGCCAAACGCCGATCGCCAGCAGCTTCGTTCTCTGGTTCGCAATGCGAAGAAAGAGCAAGAAGGCAACAAGCCGCCGAAATCAGCACGTCAGATTTTCCAGTATCTGCGTGAACTGGCGGAAAACGAAATCTAACCTCTTCGTCTGCAGAAAGTGCCGGATGATGTAAATACTTCATCCGGCCTGGATTCTGTGCTCTTACTGCTGGGGCTGCATTTCGCCCATAGCGTTCTCTGACTGACTCTCTTCATGCAGATACTGCTTATCTAAAATCTTCACGAACGGTGTATAAATCGCGGTGGCGATAACCAGATTCACGGCCTGTAAAACAATGCCTGAAATCCCGGTGGTGAGGAAACCAGAAATAAAGATCGGCGTTGTCCAGGGAATGGAGATACCAGAGGTGGGGGGAACCCAGCCGAATGCGATAACCACATAAGTAACCGTACACAGCACCATTGGGGTAATGATAAACGGGATAAGCATCAGCGGATTAAGCACGATTGGCAAACCAAAAATAACCGGCTCATTAATGTTAAAAATTGCCGCCGGTGCCGCCAGCCGTGAGAGCTGCTTTAATCGCGTACTTTTGGCAACCATAAAGATGCTAATCAACAGTGCCCCGGTAAAACCCGTACCGCCGGCAATCAAATAGACATCCCTGAACTGCTGAGTAATGATGTTGGTCGCTACCAGCCCGGCCTGAGTTTGCGCCAGGTTCTGCGCACTGAGCGTTTGCCAGATAGGCCCCATTACGGATGTCATGATAGAGTCGCCATGGATCCCAAAGAACCAGAAGAAACTGATCATCATCTCAGCAATCAGTTGCGATAAGAGGGAATTCCCCAGATACAGCAACGGCTGTTGCAGCATGACGCTGATAAATTTCCCCGGCGTACCAAAAGGCGTGTTCTCAAACAGCACCTTGACGATAATCCAGAACAGTAGCACTAAGAAGATAGGTACCAGCGATTTAAACGACCTGGCAATCTCTGGCGGGACACTCGCAGGCATCTTGATGGTAAAAGCCCTGTTTTCCAGAAACTGAACCACCTTGATGGTGACCACAGTGACGATAATCCCTAAGAACATCGATTCAGAGCTAAAGTCGATCAGCGCGTAAGCATCGACGACGATTTCTCCCGATCCTGTCGTAATATGACCAGGCGACATTAAGAAGAAGATCGCCACCGGTAAAATAGCGGAACTTTGGCTGAGATTAAGCTTTTCAACTAACTCCTTTGAGAAGGTGATAATCACCAGCAGCGTCATTAATCCGTAGCTGGCGTTAATCCCGTAATTGAGCTTATCCAGCACGCCTTCCCCTAACAGCGAACTCATAAACTCGTGATAGCCGTTAACAGGAAAGTTGGTTAACAATACGAAAAATGAACCGACAATCAAAAAGGGAATCAGGGCAATAAACGCATTTTTTAGTGCGGTCAGGTAGATGTTTGACGAGATTTTCTCGGCCAGTGGCAACATCTTTTGTTCGAGTAGAGAGGTTATGCTCATGCCCGCTTACCCTATAAGGTTTTTTGTCACGTAATAATTAACCTGCGGGAACTGCTTGATATAGATGGCAGGAACCTGAGTGTGGTGCGCATCGCCGTTAACAATCCCCTGATAAATATCTTTTTTCGCATCGTGGTTGATGATGACAATCACCTTTCCAGCCTTGATGATTTTATTCAGCCCGACGGTAATACCCTCGGTGAGGGTGACATCTCCGGAGAAGTATTTATGGCTGGCGACGTTAATTGTTACGTCATCCAGTTGAGTTTGTAGATAATCCTCATCAAACGGCACGCCCGGCTCGTTTAAGCCGATATGCCCGTTCATTCCCACGCCCAGAATTACATAGTCAAACTCTTCACCGTTGAGCGCAGTTTGGTAATGGGCAATATTTTGTGCCGTAGAGGCAAACGGATTGAAATGGACTAACCGCACCGGATAGGCACATTTGTGCACAAAGTCCTGATTAATCATGTTCAGGCAGCTGCCATCTGATTCGCTGGGCACGTTGACCCACTCATCCAGCGCAAAGAAGGTAAGGCGTTCGGCAAACGGTGTCGCTGCCAGTGCTTCGTAAATCCAGTGAGGCGTGCTACCGGAGGGGATCAGCACGCGAGAATGTGGTTTGAGCGCGGATAGCTCACTAACGACCTGTTCAGCCAGCGCGGCATTGGTATCAAACGTTGTACATTTCATCCGTTTCTTCTCGCTATTAAAGTGATTCAATCTTTTTGGCGAATAAAGGAAGATACTTTTTATTGGCCAGCAGCATCTCTTTGACTAACGCCACGCCCGAAGTGTCGCTTGAGCATAATGGGTTGAAAATAAAGCCAGAAATAAGCGCTTGATAATCGCCGGTGGCGGCGGCTTTGACGATCAGCGCTTCATAGTCTTTCATCATGGAAACAATCCCTTTCGCAGGAGATGGGATCTCACCAGTACAAATTGGAATCGGACCATTACGGGTAATCACACAGTTCACTTCAACTACCGCCTCTTCCGGTAAATTAGTGATAGCACCGCCGTTACGAACGTTGACGGTTTGAATGCTCTTATCGTCGAGGTAAATAGCGCGAATAACGTTCAGCGCGGCGGTGGAATAAAGCGCACCGCCGCGGGCTTCCAGCTCTTTAGGCTTATCCTGAAGCGTAACGTCGCTGTATTTTTTAAACAGTTCGGCTTCGATATTTTTGACGATCTCACCCCGTGATTGCTCGGCTGCTTCCTGCTCGGCCAGCATTTCAGTCGTCTTGAGGTAGTATTTTAAATAGGAAGAGGGGATCAGATTGGTGGCGGCCAGCAGCTCTTTATTAAACTGCTCATTGCTGATGTTTTTAAAGCTCAATGCATCGACGTCAGCGGCGTTGATTATCTCGATGGTTTCACGGGTACGGTCGACGCCGTTATGCAAAATTTTGGTAATAAAGTTCATATGGTTGGAGCCTTTGAACTCGACGTATAAATCCTCTACGTTGGCATTCAGCAGCCCGGCCACCTGATGGGTCATATTGACAGGACCATTGCACAGGCCGATGACCCGATTGTTGTGGCTGTATTTGAGTACCGCTTCTGTCACCATGGAAGCTGGATTGGTGAAGTTAATCAGCCAGGCGTTTGGACAAATCGCCTTCATTTCATTCGCTATTTCAATGATGACCGGAATGGTGCGCAGAGCTTTGAACATCCCGCCCGCGCCGTTGGTTTCCTGGCCAATAAAACCGTATGACTTCGGCAGTTTTTCATCAACGATTCGGGCATCGATACCACCGACGCGCAGTTGAGTCACCACGAAGTCGGCACCCAGCAGCGCTGTTTTGCGGTCAAAAGTTTGGATGACATCAATTGGTAAATTTGCTTTGGCAAGCATTCTTTTGGTGAGATCGAAAATGATGTTCATTTTCTCTTTACCCATTTCAACGTCGACAAAAGCGATGTGAGAGATGGGAAGCTGGTGGTAGTTTTTAATTACACCTTCAATCAGTTCTGGCGTATAACTGCTACCCGCACCTATCACCACGAGTTTTAGTTTTTTCATTAGTCCTCTACTTTTGAATTAAATTTCAACGACACTTTTCTGACATTGGATAAATGGAAAAGCATAATATCTACGATGGCTATCTGGATCGGATAGCTTATATTTTCGAAAGCAGTATCTTTAATAATGGCGTTTTTGTAGATCAAGACCGCATCGGCCTTAAGCGCCAGCGTAGAGTTTTCCCGGCTGGTAATCGCGGCCACCTTGATGCCGTTTTTTCTGGCATTAAAAATTATCTCTTCCAGCATTTCTGACTCACCGCTGTTGGAAACAATCAGCATACAATCGTTAGCGGTCAGAAAGCGGCTGCGGACATTACAGTTGGTGTAGTCTGTTTCATTGAGGATATTAAAGCCCAGCACCATCAGATTATAGCTAACATAGTTCGCCACGCTATCTGATGTACCGTATCCCCAGGTGATAATCGTATTGCAGTCGGACAAAAAATCACAAAAGACTTTGACTTTATTCTCAGACACTCTGGTTAAAGCATCCTGCATTTCTTGTATATATTCGCTAACAAACGCGTTATGGTGCTGCGAGTTTTGCGATCTGGAGAATACGTCCCGAATGTTGACCTTAAACTCCTGGAAATTATTAAAGCCTAATTTCTTTACCAACTTAGAAATAGATGGCGCGGTAGTATAAACGCGATCTGCCAGTTCATGAATTTTCATTTTATAAACATCAGCAGGGTTCTCCTGACAGAATTTATAAACTCGCAGTTCATTATTGGTTAAATTTTTTCGCATGGAGCGCACCTTTTATTATGTGGCACTTACGCCACATTGGCTCTCGAGGGGATATTAGCAAGGGAAAAGCGGAAATAGATTTTATGATTTAGAAATTAATTTCTGCGATCTGAGTTATAAATTTCCATATGGAGGCTTCCCATTCCGTTGAGAAGTATGGCGTAACCAGAAGGCCGGATGGCAACGGAGATCGTGCTCCTGAGAAAGTGCCGGATAACGGTGTAAACACCTTATCCGGCCCACAACGGAGCGTAGGCCCGGTAAGCGTAGCGCCACCGGGCATTTTTTTACTCTTCTTCTGCCTGGGCTTTCTTCGCCAGGCCATCCAGCAGTTTTTGATGGATGCCACCAAACCCGCCGTTACTCATCACCAGGATGTGATCGCCAGGCTGTGCAGTTTTTACCACCATATCTGCCAGCGCATCCACATCGCCGCTCCAGTGCGCAGGCTGAACGCAGGCTTCAGCGACTTCTGCTACCTGCCACGGAATATGCGGGGGTTGCAGCAGGAACACTTCGTCCGCACGCCCTAACGACGGCGCCAGGTCATCTTTGCACAGGCCCATTTTCATGGTGTTCGAGCGTGGTTCCAGCACCGCGATGATGCGCGCCGTGCCACCTACTTTACCGCGCAGCGCCGCAAGCGTTGCCAGAATGGCCGTTGGGTGATGGGCGAAATCGTCATACACCGTCACGCCATTGGCTTCGCCGCGCAGCTCAAGACGACGACGAGCGTTGATGAACGAGCCCAGCGCATTGGCTGCATCCGCAGGCACGACGCCAACATGGCGCGCGGCAGCAATCGCCATCAGACCGTTGTGCATGTTGTGCTCGCCTACCAGGTCCCACTTCACCACGCCAACATTTTCACCGTCCAGCCACACTTCCCATTCGGATGCATCAGTGGTCAGCTTTTTCGCCTGCCAGTGACCTTGTTCACCAACCAGCTCTTGTTCGCTCCAGCAGCCCATCGCCATCGTCTGTTTCAGATTGATGTCGTTTTCCGGGTAGATAATGCGTCCCTGGCCCGGCACGATACGCACCAGGTGGTGGAACTGTTTCTGGATCGCTTTCAGATCGTCAAAGATATCAGCGTGATCGAACTCAAGGTTGTTGAGGATCAGCGTACGCGGGCAGTAATGTACGAATTTAGAACGCTTATCGAAGAAGGCGCAATCGTACTCATCCGCTTCAATAACGAAGAAGTCGCTCTCACCCAGGCGCGCGGAAACCTCAAAGTTACCCGGTACTCCGCCGATCACAAAGCCAGGCTTATAGCCGCAGGCTTCGAGGATCCAGGTCGCCATTCCGGCGGTGGTGGTTTTGCCGTGCGTCCCCGCAACCGCCAGTACCCAACGATCGCGCAGTACAAAGTCATGCAGCCACTGCGGGCCGGACATGTACGGAATGTTCTTTTCCAGCACCGCTTCCACACACGGATTACCCCGGGTCATGGCATTGCCAATGATCACCAGGTCCGGCTGCGGATCGAGCTGGCTGGCATCGTAACCCTGAATCAGATCAATGCCTTGCTTCTCAAGTAAGGTACTCATCGGCGGATACACATTGGCGTCCGAACCGGTTACTTCATGACCGAGTGAGCGCGCCAGCATCGCCAGACCGCCCATAAAAGTGCCACAAATTCCCAAAATATGAATGCGCATACGTCACTATCCTTTTTTAATCTGGGGGCCATTTTACGCACATGTCCGGCAAGTGAGAAACGCATTTCAGGATATTCCGTAGTTTGCTGGCGCGATTCACCTAAGCGCGGCAATAGAAATATTTGTTAATATTGTTGCGGTCGCTTTACTCCACATAAATTGCAGGGAAAGTGTTATGAAAACGTTAGGTGAATTTATTGTCGAAAAGCAGCACGAGTTTTCTCATGCTACCGGTGAACTCACTGCTTTGTTGTCGGCAATAAAGCTGGGCGCCAAGATCATCCACCGCGATATCAACAAGGCCGGTCTGGTCGATATCCTGGGTGCCAGCGGTGCTGAGAACGTGCAGGGAGAGGTTCAGCAAAAACTCGATCTGTTCGCGAACGAAAAACTGAAAGCTGCACTGAAGGCGCGCGACATTGTGGCGGGCATTGCCTCGGAAGAAGAAGATGAAATCGTCGTCTTTGAAGGCTGTGAACACGCAAAATATGTTGTGCTGATGGATCCTCTGGATGGCTCATCCAACATCGATGTTAACGTCTCTGTCGGTACGATTTTCTCTATTTATCGCCGCGTAACCCCAGTCGGCACGCCGGTCACGGAAGAGGATTTCCTGCAACCAGGCAACAAGCAGGTTGCTGCGGGCTACGTTGTTTATGGTTCTTCCACCATGCTGGTGTATACCACCGGCTGTGGCGTACACGCCTTCACCTACGATCCTTCTCTGGGCGTATTCTGCCTCAGCCAGGAACGTATGCGCTTCCCGGCGAAAGGCAGCACGTACTCCATTAACGAAGGCAACTATATTAAATTCCCGAACGGCGTGAAGAAGTACATTAAATTCTGCCAGGAAGAAGATAAGTCAACTCAGCGCCCGTACACCTCGCGCTACATTGGCTCTCTGGTTGCGGATTTCCATCGTAATCTGCTCAAAGGCGGGATCTACCTGTACCCAAGCACAGCCAGCCACCCGCAAGGGAAGCTGCGTCTGCTGTACGAATGCAATCCGATGGCCTTCCTGGCCGAGCAGGCGGGCGGCAAAGCGAGCGATGGTAAAGATCGCATTCTGGATATCACCCCGGAAAGCCTGCACCAGCGTCGCTCCTTCTTCGTAGGTAACGACCATATGGTTGAAGATGTAGAACGCTTTATCCGCGAATTCCCGGACGCGTAATACGCTTTGCCGGATGAGACGTGTTAACGCCATCATCCGGCAAATTTATCCCCTACGCCGTTTGTACTTTAAACGCCGCCATTGCTTCGAGCAGCGCATGTGACTGCTCTTCCAGCGAGCGGGTAGCCGCTGAAGATTGCTGTACCAGCGCCGCATTTTGCTGCGCCGTTTCATCCATCTGAATCACCGCGATATTCACCTGCTCAATGCCGCGACTCTGTTCCTGCGACGCGCTGGCAATTTCACGCATCAGTTTGGTCATGCGCATCACTTCATTGGCAATCTCATCCATGGTTTCGCCCGCCTGCTGCGCCAGCTCGCTGCCTTCTCCCACGTGGGTGTGTGAATCGCTGATTAACGTGCGGATCTCTTTTGCCGCCTCGGCGCTGCGGCTGGCCAGATTACGCACTTCACCCGCAACGACCGCAAAGCCCCGCCCTTGCTCACCGGCACGCGCCGCTTCAACAGAAGCATTGAGCGCCAGGATATTGGTCTGGAAAGCAATACCGTCGATTACGCTGAGGATGTCGGCGATTCGGCTGGAACTGCCGGAAATATCGCGCATTTTCTCAATCACATAGCACACCATCTCACTGCCGCGATCGGCGGTATCCGACACTGATTTTGCCAACTGGTGTGCCTGTTCCGCGTTTTGCGCATTCTGTTTCACGGTCGCCGTGAGTTCTTCCATACTGGCGGCGGTCTGCTCCAGCGAAGTGGCTGTCGATTCAGTACGTTGTGCCAGATGCTGGTTCCCGGCCGTCAGCTCACGGCTACCAATATCAATTTGCAAACTAGCATCACGGACACGCTGTACCGAGTCGCCCAGCGCATGGCGCATTTCATCCATTGCCGCGTTCAGACGGTTGAATTCGGCGCTGGCCGACAGCGCGGTAACCGGCGACAAATCCCCCGTCGCCAGGCGTTCCAGTTGCTCAACCATATTATCCAGCGGCTTGAGAAACTTATTTCGCAGCATGAACCAAATCACCGCCAGCAATGCGAGGGCAGCCAACATCGAGGCACTCATAATACCGTGGTAAATCAACGAAGTAATGATACGGGTAGAGGCATACAGCCCCATACCGCCGGTCAGCAACAGAAGGAACGTCAGCAGAGACAATAACACCAACAAACTTGATCGAATTGAAAGGGATTTTGGCATCGTTATATTTCCGGTTGTAGGGTTAAAACAGACCTGTACAGAACCTATCGACTACAACCGGAAAAAGTTTAGGTATTTAAATGTTTAGTGAAAAATCAGGATGTTACTTTGGTATTGCCGCCGTCCCCACTCTGGTTACTGGCGAGCTTTGACGATTTTCCCAAAGTACCGTCAGGCCGCGCTGTAAGGCAATAAAAATAAACAATAAAATGCCAATCGCGATCTTCGTCCACCAGGAACTTAATGTGCCATCAAAATTAATGTAGGTCTGGATCAACCCCTGAATGGCGACACCAAACAACGTTCCTAACACCGTACCGACCCCGCCGCTCAACAGGGTTCCGCCAATCACGACTGAGGCAATCGCATCCAGCTCAACGCCGACGCCCGCCAGCGCATAACCCGCCTGGGTGTAAATTGAAAAGACAATGCCAGCAAGCGTCGCAAGCCCGGTCGACAGCATATAGATACGGATGGTCGTGCTGCGGGTTGAGATCCCCATCAGGTTGGCAGAGGTGGCGTTGCCGCCAATCGCGTAAACCTGATTACCAAAGCGCGTACGGTGCGCCAGGAATATGCCAATGACGACTACCGCCAGCATCAGCAATCCCATTGCACTCAGGCGACCGCCGCCGGGAATTTTCCATGCCAGGCTTGAGAGCATGTCATAAACCGGATGGTTAATTGGGATCGACTCTTCAGACACCAGATAGCTGACGCCGCGCAGGAAGAACATTCCCGCCAGGGTAATAATGAATGCCGGGATCTTCAGTGCATCAATCAGTAACCCCATAAACGCGCCAAACGCGCAGCCCATCAGCAGAATCAGGGGAAACGCCAACAGCGGAGATATACCCCAGTAGCCAATGGCCTTCGCCAGAAATACGCCGGTAAACGCGATCACCGAGCCAACGGACAGGTCGATCCCGCCAGAGAGAATCACGAAGGTCATGCCCACGGCGATGATGCCCAGAAAAGCGTTATCGGTCAGGATATTGCAGATAACTCTGGTTGAAGCAAAAGCCGGAAACTGTGTCAGGCAGTAGAGGTAACCTAGCACAAACACGCCGAGGGTGATCATCAGCGGTAAATTACGTTTTATCATGACCACGCACTCCTTTTATCAGGCTGATAAAGCGTTGTGATTGCACGACCAGCACACACAACACCACCACGGCTTTGACCACTTGATTTAGTTCTGGCGGGAAGCCCGACAGTAAAATCCCGGTGTTCATGCCCTGAATAATCAATGCCCCGACCACCGACAGCAGCAGATTAAAGCGCCCGCCCATCAGCGAGCCGCCGCCGATAACTACCGCCAGGATGGCATCCAGTTCCAGCCACAATCCGGCGTTATTGGCATCTGCCCCGCGGATATCCGCCGTGACGATAATGCCGGCGATAGCCGCACACAGACCGCTCAGCACATAGGTGAGCATCACGATAATGCGCGTGTTCACCCCGGCGTTTTTTGCCGCACGAATGTTGATGCCTACCGCTTCAATAAACATCCCCAGCGCCGTTTTACGCGTCAGTAGCCAGAACACCACCAGCGTTAGCAGTGCAATGATCACTGGCGTGGGGAACAGTAAGAGCGAGCCGCTGCCAAACCACGACAGTTCGGGCGAGTTGAAGGTGACGATCTGCCCGGAGGTGATAAGCTGCGCCACTCCGCGTCCGGCCACCATCAGGATTAGCGTGGCAACGAACGGTTGGATCTTGAGGATTGCCACCAAAATCCCGTTCCATAACCCTGCCAAAATGCCGGAGCCTAAGGCGGCAAGCAGCACCACCGGCAAACTGTGCCCGGCCACCGTCATCGCCGCGGTGGTGGCTCCGGCAATGGCCATGACGGCGCCTACGGAAAGGTCGATGCCGCCGGTGGCAATCACCAGCGTCATGCCAATCGCTAACAGCGCCACGGGGGCGGCACGGTTGAGAATATCAATCGGGCTACCGAACAGCCGACCATCTTGCAAAATCACCTGATAAAAGTGCGGCGCGACCAGGCTATCCACCAGCAGCACCAGCAGTAGCGCCACCAGTTGTGGCATGCCTTTTGGCCAGCGGAATCGCCGTTGCGGCGGAGTGGATTGAGGGAGAGATTGAGGCATCACCATAGTCTCCTTAGGCCGCAATGGCGTTCATAATCGCCGGCACGGACAGTTCAGCCAGCGGGATCTCGGCCACCTGTTTGCGATCGCGCATAATAATGACCCGATCGGCATAGCCCACTAACTCTTCCAGTTCGGATGAAATCACCAGCAGCGCCAGACCATCCGCGCACAGCGTTTCGATCAGGCGGATGATCTCGGCATGCGCGCCGACGTCGATCCCACGCGTGGGTTCATCGAGGATCAGGAACTGCGGTTTGGTCAGTAACCAGCGCGAGAGCAATACTTTTTGCTGATTGCCGCCGGAGAGGAATTCGATCGGCTGTTCAGCGTTGGGGGTGCGAATTCCGAGCTGGCGGATAAAACGCTCGGCAATCTCATTTTGTTCTTTCCGCGGAATAGGCCGCAGCCAGCCACGCTGCGCCTGTAATGCCAGAATGATGTTTTCACGCACCGAGGCGGCGGCGATAATGCCATCCGTTTTGCGATCCTCCGGACAGAAGCCGATCCCCAGACACGAAGCCTGATGCGGCGATCGCAAGGTCTGCGCTTTGCCTTTGATCAGCGCACTGCCGCTGTCGGCGGGTTTAATACCGAAGATTACCTCCGCCGTTTCCGTTCGCCCGGATCCCAGCAGTCCAGCGAGACCGACGATCTCACCAGGACGCACCTGAAGATCAAACGGCGCGATGGTGCCTTTCTTGCCAAAGTCGCTAAAGGCCGCCACTGGTTTATCACTCAGCAACGTACGGCCCGCACGCTGTAGCGCATGGGTATCCAGTTCGCGACCCAGCATCATTTTGACCAGTTCGATCTGTGGCAGCTCGCGGGTTTCACGGCAGCCAACGAAGCCGCCGTTACGCAGGACGGTAATGCGATCGCTGACCTGATAGACCTGATCGAGGAAGTGGGTAACGAAGATCAGACTGACGCCCCGATCGCGCAGATGCCGCATCAGGCCGAACAGCATTTCTACTTCCTGGGTATCAAGACTGGCGGTGGGCTCATCGAGGATCAGCACTTTCGCGGAGAGATCGATCGCCCGACAGATAGCGACGATCTGCTGCATCGCCACGGAAAAGCGGTTCAGCGGCTCGCGCACGTCGAGGGAAAAACCGTATGACGCCATCAACTCCGTCGCGCGTTTTTCCATCTGCTTGCGCAGCAGCAGGCCAAAACGCCGCGGTTCACGGCCAATAAACAAGTTATCCGCTACCGACATATTGGGCAGCAGATTCACTTCCTGATACACGGTACCGATCCCCAACTGCTGGGCATGGGCGGTATTTTTGGGGGAGATAGGCTGGCCTTCGAGCCAGATCGTGCCGCGATCGGCATGGTAAACGCCGGTCAGCGCTTTGATCAGCGTCGATTTACCGGCTCCGTTTTCTCCCAGCAGCGCCATAATCTCACCGCGACGCAAGCTGAAATCCACGTTATCCAGCGCTTTGACGCCGGGAAAGAATTTGCTTAATCCTTCGGTGCGGAGGATTTCCTGATGGGGGTCGGTGGTCATGGCATTCCTCCGGTACGAAATCACGGCCTTTTCGTAGGCCTGATAAGCGCAACGCCATCAGGCCTACGGAAGACCGGCAGCAAAACTAGTAGCCCATGTTTTTCTTCTTCTCTAACTCTTCTTTCGCGGTATCCGGCAGATAGAGGATCGACTTGGTAATGGTCAGCTTTTCAGGCATCGTGCCGTCTTTTTTGAATTTCTCCAGCGCGTCGAATGCCGGGCCTGCCATATTCGGCGTCAGCTCGACGCTGGCGTTGGCTTCACCGTCAATCATTGCTTTGTAGATATCCGGTACGCCGTCGATGGAACCGGTCAGAATATCTTTGCCGGGTTTCAGGCCCGCTTCTTTAATCGCCTGGATCGCCCCGATCACCATGTCATCGTTATGGGCGTAAACCATGCAGATGTTCTTGCCATTGTTTTCCGCTTTGATAAAGCTCTCCATCACTTCTTTCCCTTTACTGCGGGTGAAGTCGCCGGACTGTGAGCGGATAATCTTAATGTTTGGCGCGTTGGCGATGGCTTCAGCAAACCCTTTTTTACGATCGATGGCCACGCTGGCCCCGACGGTCCCTTGCAGCTCAACGACGTTACACGGCTTGCCGTTCACCTGTTTAATCAACCAGTCGCCGATCAATTTACCTTCCAGCACGTTGTCGGCGGTGACCGTGGTCATATAGAGAGATTTGTCTTTTACATCGATGGAACGATCGAGCAAAAAGACCGGAATGTCGGCATCTTTAGCTTCTTTTAAAACCGGTTCCCAACCCGTTGCCACGACCGGCGCAATAAAGATGGCGTCAACGCCCTGCGCAACAAATGAGCGAACTGCTTTAATCTGGTTTTCCTGCTTTTGCTGGCCGTCAGCGATTTTCAGCGTAATACCACGCTTTTCAGCCTCGCTTTTCGCAACGTTGGTTTCTGCGGCGCGCCAGCCGGATTCAGAGCCAACTTGCGAAAATCCTACGGTTAAAGGGGCTGCCATTGCCATAGACGACATGGCTGCCGAAACTGCTGTGACTAAAAGTAAGCGCTTCCACATAAGTGCGTCCTCGTAGGGTGATTATTGTTGGTTAATAAACCGTCGCGAAAAAACTATAGACAATTGAGCATGTAACGAATTGCGTTACATCACACTTCAAAAAAGTAAATAAAACGTTAATCACAACTTTGTAATCGCTTTCATCCCGCTATGAAAAATGCGGCTGAAGATATGGATTTTTCTGTCACGAGAGAGGGGTAAAAAGAAGAAAATGAGCGCAGAGAAAGCGAAAACAAGCGGAGACATTCAGCGCGAGTTGGCTATAATACCCGCCACTTGTTTGCCATAGCTTATTTAAAGGAAACAGACATGAGCTTACTCAACGTCCCTGCCGGTAAAGATCTGCCGGAAGATATCTACGTTGTTATCGAGATCCCTGCCAACGCAGATCCGATCAAATACGAAGTTGACAAAGAGAGCGGCGCCCTGTTCGTTGACCGCTTCATGTCCACCGCGATGTTCTATCCGTGCAACTACGGTTACATCAACCACACCCTGTCTCTGGACGGTGACCCGGTAGACGTTCTTGTCCCGACTCCGTACCCGCTGGAGCCAGGTTCAGTGATCCGCTGCCGTCCGGTTGGCGTGCTGAAAATGACTGACGAATCCGGTGAAGATGCGAAACTGGTTGCGGTTCCGCACACTAAGCTGAGCAAAGAATACGATCACATCAAAGATGTGACCGACCTGCCGGAACTGCTGAAAGCACAGATCACCCACTTCTTCGAACACTACAAAGATCTCGAAGCGGGCAAATGGGTGAAAGTTGACGGTTGGGACAACGCTGAAGCCGCTAAAGCTGAAATCGTTGCTTCTTTCGAGCGCGCGAAGAAGTAAGTTCGCGTTAGCTTAAAACCCTGAACGCCAGTCTCTGGTTAGTAAGGGTTTTTAAATTTCTACGTTCTACCACCTCTCCCCTTCGCTGTTTTCTTTTTGACCTACCAGAATGGGTAGTCACATTTCATTTATCTTAATTGCGAATGATATTAGATCTCATTATCATTCTCAGCATGTAAATAAATGTGAATAAAAGTCAATGAACCTCCACAATGTGAAGTCCCTGAAACGCTATTCCTGCGTGGCACTCGCCACAGCGCTGTTATTTACCAGCCTGTCCAGCGTGGCGCAGACGCTACCTGAGAAAGATTTTCTGACCCGCGATGTCGGTAACGGCGTGTATGAGCTGGCGGTTGATAGCCAGCAGAATGCACTTTTTGTCGCCTCGTCGCCGTCGTTTGATAAAGATAAAACCAGCGGGCTTATCTACAAACTCGATCTGGAGAAACTCACGACGACTGAAGTCATCGACACCAGTCGTCGTGCCTTTGCCACCGCGCTGGATGAAGAAAACCAGGTGCTGTATGTCGGCAACACGCTGGAAGGTTCAGTAACGCTAGTCGATACCCGCAGCGGTAAAGAGCTGGCGATACTGCAACTGAGCGAAGCCAAAAACCCGAAAGATATTGTTCATACGCGTGAAATGGTGCTCGATAAACAGCACCACCGTCTGTACGTTTCCGGCGTGGCTGAAAAGGGCATAGTCTGGGTGGTGGACACACAAAAGCGCGAGAAAATCGCCACCCTCGAGAACATGGGCCAGTACCCGACCGGCATGGCCGTGGATGCAAATAAGAACCGCCTGTATGTTGTGAATGGCCGAAACGAACTTATTACGCTGGATACCACCAACCATCAAATTATTAATCGCTTTACCATTGAGCCAGATAAAAAACATTTTTTCCTGAATATTGCCCTGGATGCAAAAAATAACCGTGCATTCCTGACCGATCCGGATTTAGCGGACGTACTGGTTGTTGATATTAATACCGGTAAGGTTATTGCACCAATTAAGGTTATTAACTCGCTGGCAGTGATATATAACGAAAAACGCCAGGAAGTTTATATCACCCACCGTAATGCTAAACGCATCAGCATTGTGAACAGCAAGACCTACCAGGTAAAACAAAGCATTGAAACCAATGCCTTACCTAACAGCTTGGCGCTCTCGGCTGATGCTAACACCTTGTACGTCAGCGTCAAACAGTCGGAAAAAATGACAGGTGTGAAGCCCGACTACGTGCTGAAAATCGATCTCTCTAAATATTAATAATTAAAAAACTATCTGCACCTTGCAGCTTTTTTGAGCTGCAAGGTGATGTTTTTATTTTTTACTTTTCAGGTGTCTATATTATGAAAATGCGTCAACTTATTACGCTGACAGGGATCGTTGCATTCTCAGGCGGTGTTATTTTCCCCACCCAGGCAGAAGAACTCACCGAGACCTCACACACTAGCGAAGATGAAATGGTGATCACCGCATCCGGATTCTCGCAGCAAAAACGCGAAGCGCCGGCCACTATTTCAGTTATTGATCGTAACACGCTGGATATTCAGCCGGACCGTAGCATCGGTGAAGCCATTAAAAACCTTCCCGGCGTCTCGGTCACCAACAGCAGCGGCATGAACGCCGGTAGCATTATGATCCGCGGCATGGACCCGTCCTATACCGCTTTTATGGTCAACAGCGTCAAACAAAATACCGGTGAATCTCGCCCTTACGGACATGATATTGGTACTGAAGCCAACTTCTTACCGCCAATGGAGGCCATTGAGCGTATCGAAGTTATCCGTGGGCCGATGTCCTCGCTGTACGGCTCAGACGCCATCGGCGGTGTGGTTAACGTCATTACCAAAAAACCGTACGGCGCAAAAGAGTGGACCACGGCAATTGCTGCCAATACCTGGCTGCAGGAACACCAGTATTTAGGTAATACCAGCCAGATGAATTTGTTTACCATGGGGCCGATTGTGCCCGATGTTCTCGGCCTTAGCGTGGCGGCCGACTGGCTTGACCGTCGCGATGACGATCGCAATAACTATTTTGGCAAACACAATCGTAAATCCGTTGATATGACATTGGGCCTGGCCGCCAGCGAGAATAACCTGTTCGATCTCAACGTGGTCACCGGTGAGCAGGAAAAAAACCGTACCCAGAAACGCGGTGCGCCGTGGTCATGGCTGTTCGATCGTAACGCCGCCACCCTGACGCATACCGGCTGGTATGCAGACGACACCATCGCGACGACCAACTACATAAACTATGAAAAAGGCCGTTCGAAGTACGTTTATGACGGACAGTCCCCGCAGTATGTGCAGATGGAGAACTACGTCGCCAATTCGCAAACCACTTTCACGCTCGACACCCATAAACTGACCGTTGGGGCGAATTTCACGCGCGAAGAGCTGAATGACCGCTTTGATGTGGCCAACAAAACGCTGCCCGGATCTGACCCGGTGACCAAAATCAGCCGTAACGGTTGGGCATTGTTTGCTGAAGACGGCTGGAGCATTGGCGATTTCATCCTAACCACGTCAGCGAGGATGGACCAGGATGACAATTTTGGCACACATATTACGCCGAAAATGTACGGTAACTGGGCCTTTAGCAATGACTGGGCGCTGAAAGGCGGCGTTTCCGCAGGCTATAAAAAACCGGAGCTGCGCGCGACGTCCAGCAACTTCGTAACCCCTTACGGCTCAACCGTACCTTATCCCTTCCTCACCGTTGGTAACGACGACCTGAAACCTGAACAAAGCGTTAACTCTGAACTGGGCCTCTACTGGACGGGAGATGCGCTATCGCTCGACAGCACCGTCTTCTATACGCAGTTCAAAGACAAAATTGCTGAACAAACTATTTGTGAAACCACGTCGACGAACCAGTGCTCCGTCAACGGCTACAACGCGGATTCCGTCAGTAAATACTTCAACGTCAGCGAGGCGGATGTATACGGTATAGAACTGAATGCCGACTGGCAGATTACCGCCGATGTAAAAGCCAACGCTAACTACACCTGGAACCACAGCGAACAAAAAAGCGGCGTTAACAAAGGCTACGCGCTAAACGATTATCCGCGCCATATGGCGAATCTGTCGCTGAACTGGGCGGCAACGCAAAGCCTGGACGTATGGAGTACGGTGAATTATCGCAGCAGTAACCGCAACAGCGGCAATAACTATAAATACGATGACTACACGATGGTGGACGTAGGCGTACGTTATCAGCTCAATAAGCACACGCAACTGATGGCTGGGGTCTACAACGTGTTGGATGAAGATCCGAAACTGACAACCGCGTGGAACGAATCCGCACAGGTGGAAGGACGCCGCTATAACCTCGGCGCGCGCGTGGAGTTTTGAATCCAGAATAAAACAACGCCACCCGAGGGTGGCGTGTTCATATCAGTACTGGTCTCGGTCTAACCAGTTACCGCTTTCAATCAGCGTTAAGCCATCAACCGGACGTTGGTACACGTACATCCATGCACTTCCGTACGGCGTTTGAATTAACTGGCGTGCGTATTCACCGCCACGGGTACGCAGAGCGTCAAGCTCTGCCAGCGTGGCGTTATCAATACGATAAACTTCCCCGTGTACTGTTCCCTCTCCTGGAACGGCGCCTGGATAGTGGCCCAGGCTATACAACTGGTAGTTGTCGATACTGAAATTTCCCAGCAACAGGGCATTGGTCATCCAGTGGCTGTTGCCTTGTTTGGTTCGTAAACTGCCGTAGACAAATATTCGCATTGCTAAAACTCGAACTGATAGAGCAAATCAAGTGCCTGATCTACGCCAGACACTGCTTCCAGATATAGCTTAGGCATCAGACGATAACGTAGCGTGAGTGTCGCTAAGGAGTCAAATATACCCACACCATATTTCACCTGCAGACCTGGCAGTACGTATCCGCTGACAACCACCTGAGATGAATCACCCACCCCTTGTGTGTCCAGTGCCAGATTGCTTACGCCAAATGTCTCCCCGATTTTACCCACAACCTGACCACTTTGTGCAACCCCCAGACCAATAAGCATTGAAGTCATTGCCGCGCTGTCGCTCTGTTCGCTATCCAGTCCTTGTCCGCGTAGCAGGTAGGACAGCGCCATTTGCTGCGACATCGCCGGGTCGGAGAAGATTTCCGCCTTCGGTTCATCGGCAGTGCCCGTGACGCGAACCCCGGCGATCACGTCGTCTTCGGTGGCTTCCGGGTTACGAATTGCTTCGATGTTGAGTAACGGCTGATCAGGCGGACCGGAGAACAACAGCTCGCCCTTACGCACAATCAGATCCTGACCATAGGCATGGAAACGTCCGCTCGGAATATTAATTTGTCCGTTCAGCCCCAGCCCCTGCTTATCCTGCACCACTTTCAGATCGCCCGTCAGACGCGCTTTTAGACCAAAGGCGTCAATACGCACGTTGTTACCGACGTGGATGTTCAGGTTGCTGTTGATCGGAATACCTGCTGTCTGCGGTTTCTCCGGTTGCAGATTGTTGTTAAGCATGACCATATCGCTGGAAACCCCTACCGCGCTCTCCGGCAGGTCGTGTACCACGATACGCGCCCACGGCACATCCACGTTGCCATCAAGGGTAAACAGGCTCGGCGTGGCTTCAAAGACCACGTCCGGCGATACGTCCAGGCGGACCATCGGCGGCACGGTAATACGAACCCTGCTGCCTTTAGCCGCAACGCGCGCCCGCCAGTTGTCTATCTGACTCCAGTCGGCATCGCCGCTCAGGTTAATTTCGCCCTGCTGCGTACGTACCACGCCCGCCAGCGTTGAGCGTGTTCCGGTGAAGTTAACGGCTAACTGGCTTGGCTGCATGTCAAACGGCATAAAGTTGCCGTCGATATCCAGACCGCTCAGCTGCAACTGTCCGAGCAGCTGCGGGCTTTGCACATCGCCGCCCAGACGTAGGTTGGCGTTGATCACCCCAGCCGCTTTTTCACCGCGCGAGAAAATGGGGTTCACCATCGCCAGATTGAAGTTGCGGATGTTGACGTTGCCGCCGAGACTGCGGCGTCCTTGCGGATCCGTCACCTGCACCTGGCCGTCAAACTGCCCGTTGTTGGTCAGGCGAATCAGCCAGCCCAGCTCGGCACGGTTATTGTGCAGGTCGGCGGTCAGATTCAGCGTTTCAAACGCCACAGGGAGCGGCGCATCGTTCACGCTTTGCGTGACCTTCACATTACGTCCGCTCAGCGTAACCTGCCCCTGCGGCAGCCCCTCTTTGGTGGTGTCCCAGCTCACATCTGCTTTGCCAGTGAAAACACCGCTGGCCTGGGTTGTATCCGGCATAAACGGTTTTAGCATCGCCAGGTCAAAGCGGTTAAGGTTCACCACCGCGCGTCCTTGTGCACCGGCATCAATGGTTTGCGGTACGCACAGTTCCGCATTCGGGTTGTTCCAGCAGTGCGGCCCAATGCTGATTTTCTGTTCCTGATTGCGATAATCCAGCGCGACAGGGCGGTTAAGGGACCACGGACCGACCGGCGTCTGGAAGCGGGTATCGCTTAACGCACCTTTCCAGCGCTGCTCTTGGCGATCAAAGCTACCTGCCAGGGAGAGCTGCCCGGAGACCGGTTCCCCCTGAATGCGCAGCTGCAGCTCATGCTGCTTTTCGCTACCTTTGGCATTGAGCGTCACCAGGCCAATATTCACGTCAGGCTGTACAATCCGCTCTACGCGAACGTTGAGATTACCAGCGATTTGCTCTGCCGATTTCACGTCGCCTTCGACGCGCACCTGAGCGACGGACAGCTCCTGCCAGCGCAGACCCCGTGCGGTGATATCCGCCAGCAGCTGTGGCGCTTCAACCGTACCGCGAACTTTTACCAGCCCTTTCGCCGTACCGCCCAGTCCCGGCAGCGCGTTATCCAGGCTCGGGGCATCAATCGTCGCGTCGAGATTGAGGTCTTTGACCCCCAGTTCCCCTTTCACATCCGCGCTGTTGCGTCCCAGTTCCAGATGCAGGCCCGGGATCGTCCACTGCAGGTAGCTGTTACCCTTCAGCGAACCGTGTACATTAACCTTGTTCTGCTTCACGTTGCCGGTCAGCTTCAGCTCGGGCACCTCCATCTGCCAGCTTCCGCCGTACAGACTGCCGCGAGTTTTCACCAGGCCATTCAGTTTTGATGGCCACTCCGGGATCGCTTTCGCCGTGTTGATGCCATCCAGCGTTAGCTCCCCGCGCCAGCTGATCGCCTGCTGCCAGTCCACCAGCGCTTTCAGCTCAGTTTTCCCTTCCAGCGCCGCAACGCTGAGTTTGTCGAGATTGATCTGCTGTTCGTTGCCTTTGGCGTCCAGCGTGATGGTAGCCGGAGGAATATCCTGCCCTTTCACAGCGGTACGCATCGACAGCGTATAGTCGGTCATCTTACCGGTCAGTTTGAGCTTGATGTCATCAGCCTGGAACTGCTTGTCGCCAGTAAACGGCCAGTAAACCTGCTTACTCACCACCTCAAGGTTGAGCGGCAATCCGGCTTCCTCCAGACGCGCCTGCGCCCGCAGATCCATATCCACCGGACCAGACAGATTTACGCCGACTTCCAGCTGTTCACGCAGCGCGCCGCCGACCTTCAGCTTCACCTTTTCGCCTTTTAACGGGTCGACGTTGAGCGTGCTGTTTAACGTAATATCGACCGGCCACGTGTCGGTCAGTTGCGCCGTGCCGCTGGCTTTTACCGTCCCCTGATTCGAGTCGATATCCAGTGCATCGAGTTTCATGTTGCCGTCAATGCTGCTCACTTTCAGCAGCATGTTATGTACCGTTAAATCCGTATCCCCGGTCACGCGCAGCTGCTCGCCGCGAAACGCTTCAATGTTGAGATTGAGCGGCAGATGGACATCGGTCATTTCCGGCAGCACCGGCTTTGAGAACAGATCTTTTAGCGTTTCGCCGAGCGGTTTTTCATCCGGTTGCGGATTTTGAATCTTCGGTTCGACAACCTCTTCCTGCGCCACTTCCGCCACTTTAGGCAGGGCAATCAGCAGCCCCTGTAATGACGTTGGCTTCAGGGTTAGCGTTTTTTCCTGCCAGTTCAGGCCGGAGGTAAATTCCAGCACCGAAACCGTGGTGTCATCGATTTTGATATTGATGTTGTTCAGCGCCACGCGCGAAAGCGTGATTGGGTAAGGTGTGGAAAGGTTAAGCGGACCGCTCTCTTCCTCTTCAACCGGCGCTGATGGCGGCATCTTTTTGCTGTCGATCGCCACGTTGATATTTTTCAGCGACAGATCGTTGACGCACAGGCTGCTGTCCCACAGGCAGTTAAGCCCCACGGCCAGATGCACTTCGCCAGCATTCACCGCCACGCCAGGTTGGTCATAACGAATATTTTTGAGCGATAAATCCCGCCAGCCGCCGGTGACCTGACCAATCTCCAGCCCCGGAACCCAACGATTCGCCGCTTTGAAGATCAGATGCAGGCCCGAGGTGGTGCCGACGAGGAACGCCACCGTGCCTAACAACAGCAGGATAAAAATCAGCACGCCGAGGCTTATCTTCTTCCATAAACTCATAATTCAGGCCCCAGACCGATGTAAAACTGTAAACCATGTTCATCTTTGTCGCCCACAGGGACAGCAAAGTCGAGCTTGATGGGTCCCACTGGCGATTGCCAGCGTACGCCGACCCCGGCACCGGTTTTGAAATCGCTTCTGCGGATATCGCTGACCGCTTCGCCGCTATCGACAAACATCGCGCCCCACCATTTTCCGGTCACGTTGTACTGATATTCCAACGAGCCGGTCGCCAGCTTCGAGGCCCCTTTCAACTTGCCGTCGCTGCCTTCAGGCGAAATAGATTTGTATTTGTAGCCGCGAATGCTGCGATCGCCCCCGGCGAAGAAACGCAGATCCGGCGGTACTTTGTCGAAGTCCCCGGTTTCGATCCAGCCGAGGTTGCCGCGCATCACAAAGCGATGACGATCGTACAACGTGCGGATCCAGACGTTTTGCGCCTGGAAGACGGAGAAATCAACGTCTGAGCCCCAGGCCGTGTTGGAGTAATCGATGGAATAACGTTGGGAGTCGCCCCAGACTGGCATCAGACCGCCGCGCGAGCGCGTCCGGCTGATCATCACGCCCGGATAGAGCAGCATGGTGGTGTTAGTGACGTTACCCTGGGTAAAGTGATCGAGGCTCCAGCGCAGGTTGATCGCGCGCTGCCAGCCGCTGGAGAGATCCCAGTAGCGGGAAACCGCAAGCGTAGTGGAGTCCTGCTCGGTATCGTTTAAATCGGTACGCTTAAAGCCCCCCTGCACCAGGTAATACTGCTCCAGCGGGTTCTTTAATAGCGGCATTTTATAACTGAAATCAAGAACCTGCTCTGGCGCAGAGATGCTGGCGCTGGTGGTCAGGCTGTGGCCATAGGAGTTCATCCACGGCTTTTTCCACGAGGTCTTCACCCGTGGACCGACGTCAGTTGAGTAACCGACCCCGGTTTCGATGGTATTTTCAGTTCGCGGCGACACCACGCCTTTCAGCGGCAGCACTTTGGTTTCACGGGCTTTATCAAATTCCGGTGCGACGACCACGGAATTAAACCATCCGGTCGCCGACAGACGACGGTTCAGTTCGCCCAGATCTTTCGACTCGTACTCTTCACCCTCTTTAAAGGGCACCAGATTTTGCAGGTACTCATCGCGAATTTGCGAGCCTTCAAAAGTGACATGCCCAAAGCGATAGCGTTCACCGCTGTTGTAATCGATATCCCAGAATGCCTGGCGGCGTTCGAGCGCTATCCCAAGCTGGCTTTTATTAAATTCACTGTCGAAATAGCCTTTGCGCAGCGCTACGCTGGTGAGTGATTTTTTGAAGTTATCATAGTCCCCCTGATTCAGCACGGTGCCGATTGCCGGTCGCGTTTTCAGCAGATCCAGGTAATCTTTATCCGTACGTGCGCCACCGCGCAGAATCACTTCGGTGCCGCCAATCAGCACCGGCTCACCAGGGGTCACTTTGGCAATCAACACCTGGCGTCCTTTCGCCGGCGGCGGACGCAGCTCAAAATCAATGGTGGGCTCAAAGTAGCCCAGCGCTTTTAGCCCTTCGCGGATGGCATCATCAACGCGCGCACGAAAGCGTCGGTCTGGAGTGACTTCATCACTTTGAATCGTGGATAGCTGCGCACGGACGTTTTTCTCCAGCGGTCCTGATAATCCTTCGACCTGTAAGCGAACATTCGCTGCGGCGGCGGAGCCACTTAAGCACAGTAATCCCACCCAACATAACTGACGGATATGTGGCACATTTTCTCCTGAATATCCTTTTTTCCCACCCCTGGAAAAAAATACTATGCCGTTCCTCGGCTTAACAAAAAATCAACAATAAGAGTTGAAAAACAGACGACAACCCAAATATTTCTTATGTTTAACTCTAGACGTATTCACGCCGTTTATTGTGGGCAAAGACGCGTCTCGTTACAACCTTAACCCAAATGACTGATTTCGGGAGAACGGCCATGAGTTTATTTGATAGAAAGCATCTTGTTACTCAAGCAGATGCCCTACCTGGACGCAACACCCCGATGCCAGTGGCAACGCTGCATGCGGTTAATCAACATTCGATGACCAACGTGCCCGACGGTATGGAGATAGCCTTTTTCGCCATGGGATGTTTCTGGGGCGTTGAACGTTTATTCTGGTCATTACCCGGGGTATACAGCACGGCGGCTGGATATACCGGCGGCTACACCCCTAACCCAACCTATCGGGAAGTGTGTTCCGGCGATACCGGACACGCCGAAGCGGTACGCGTCGTCTATGATCCGCATGTTATCAGCTACGAGCAACTGCTGCAGGTGTTCTGGGAAAATCACGACCCGGCACAGGGCATGCGTCAGGGGAACGACCAGGGGACGCAGTATCGCTCCGCCATTTACCCGTTAACGCCGGAGCAAACCGTCGCGGCACAGGCAAGCCTTGAGCGTTTTCAGGCAGCAATGACCGCCGCTGGCGACGAGCGCACTATTACAACGGAAATCACTACCGCAACCCCGTTCTACTATGCCGAGGACGACCACCAGCAGTATCTGCATAAAAATCCTTATGGGTACTGCGGCATTGGCGGGATTGGCGTTTGTCTGCCGCCACAAGGATAATCGCCACCCTCTGGCGGCTTTACAGTACCTTACGCTATACTAGCTCCTGAAATTGCCGGTCCACTCCCTTCGGACCGGTTTTCAATGTGTATTTCACACGGATTTATCAATTTATCCCTTCCGAGGATCTGGCCTTAACGGTCGGATAAGATATGTTAAACAGTATTTTAGTCATTCTCTGCCTGATCGCCGTGAGTGCGTTTTTCTCGATATCCGAGATCTCGCTTGCTGCATCACGCAAAATAAAACTTAAACTGCTTGCTGATGAAGGCAACGTAAACGCACAACGTGTTTTGAAGATGCAGGAAAACCCCGGCATGTTTTTTACCGTTGTGCAAATTGGCCTTAACGCGGTCGCTATTCTCGGTGGTATTGTCGGTGATGCGGCATTCTCCCCGGCGTTTTACAGCCTTTTCTCGAAGTACTTCACTCCAGAGCTGTCCGAACAGTTAAGCTTTATTCTGTCGTTCTCGCTGGTTACTGGCCTGTTCATCCTGTTCGCGGATTTAACTCCGAAACGCATCGGTATGATTGCGCCAGAAGCTGTGGCTTTGCGTATCATCAACCCGATGCGCTTCTGCCTGCTCGTCTTCCGCCCGCTGGTGTGGTTCTTTAACGGTCTGGCAAATAACATCTTCCGTCTGTTTAAGATCCCGATGGTGCGTAAAGACGACATCACCTCGGACGATATTTACGCCGTGGTCGAAGCGGGTGCGTTAGCTGGGGTTCTGCGTAAGCAGGAACATGAGCTGATTGAAAATGTGTTCGAACTGGAATCCCGTACCGTACCGTCTTCCATGACCTCGCGCGAGAATATTATCTGGTTCGATCTCCACGAAGATGAGCAAAGCCTGAAGAACAAGGTGGCGGAACATCCACACTCCAAATTCCTGGTGTGTAACGAAGATATCGACCACATCATTGGCTATGTCGATTCAAAGGATCTCCTCAACCGCGTACTGGCGAACCAAAGCATGGCGCTGAACAGTGGCGTACAGATCCGCAATACGCTGATTGTGCCGGATACGCTGACGCTCTCTGAAGCGCTGGAAAGCTTCAAAACCGCAGGCGAAGACTTTGCCGTCATCATGAACGAGTACGCGCTGGTGGTGGGGATTATCACGCTCAACGACGTTATGACTACGCTGATGGGCGATTTAGTCGGTCAGGGTCTGGAAGAGCAGATCGTGGCGCGCGATGAAAACTCATGGTTAGTCGATGGCGGTACGCCGATTGATGACGTTATGCGCGTCCTGGATATCGATGAGTTCCCGCAGTCCGGCAACTATGAAACCATCGGTGGCTTTATGATGTTCATGCTGCGTAAAATCCCGAAACGCACCGACTCGGTGAAGTATTCAGGCTACAAATTTGAAGTGGTGGATATCGATAACTACAAGATTGATCAGCTGCTGGTGACGCGTCTGGACAGTAAACCTACCGTACTGGTACCAAAACTGCCGGATGCAAAAGAAGAGGCAAAGGCGTCTTAGCGTCCTGCAGAAACATCAACGGCTCCCATCCAGGAGCCGTTTTTTTAACTACCGCATAGCACTTTGATCAAGCCATCTCAGTTTGCAGACGCAAGACCTGACGGTTAACTTCGGACATCACGGAAAAATGCAGTTTGTCCTTCACTTTTGGGATAAGAATCTTACCCTTATCAAATTCAAAAGCGCCTACATCCTTGATATATAACCGTCCACGAAACAGGATCTTCACGTACTTCGCCACCTGCAGCGGGTTGTATCGTTGGAAAATTTTCATTGTTGTCTCCTGCTGAGCATTACGCCTTTGCGGTACCACAATCGGTCCGACAATCCTCAGGCGCAAATTTTAATGCCCTATGACTATAGACTATCTCGCTCATGTTTCCAGCGTGTATAAGTTTATTTACCTTCAGGTTACAAATATTCAGAATTATCTTTTCAACGCTTCGCTGTCTTCAGTATAAGCCTTCATTTTTCGCAGGATTTGTGCGCCCGTCCGCAAACTGGCATCGCGCTTGCGGGAAAAAGCATCAATCGCACATATGATTAAATTCCAGACCCAAGTGGTCGGATCACCTGCAAAATAAAGAAAGAAGGAAAACCTATGACCTTACAAAAACTGCTGGCGCTGTCGTGCCTGCTGCTGCCGATGATTGCCTGTGCGCATTCGTTTGAGACTAACCAGCGCGTACCGCCGGTGGGGATCGCCGATCGTGGCGAACTGATTCTCGATAACGATAAGTTTAGCTACAAAAGCTGGAATAGCGCGCAGCTGCCAGGGAAAGTGCGAATTGTGCAACACATTGCCGGACGCACCTCCGCCAAAGAGAAAAATGCTACGCTGATCGAGGCAATCAAAGCGGCCAACCTGCCGCACGACAAATACCAGACCACCACGATCGTCAACACCGATGACGCCATTCCTGGCTCCGGTATGTTTGTGCGCAGCAGTCTGGAGAGCAATAAGAAGCTCTACCCGTGGTCACAATTTATTGTCGACAGCAATGGCATTGCGCGTAAAGCCTGGCAACTGGATGAAGAGAGCTCCGCTATCGCCGTACTTGATAAGGACGGACGCGTTCAGTGGGCAAAAGATGGTGCGTTGACGCAGGAAGAGGTGCAGCAGGTTATTGCCCTGCTGCACAAATTACTCAGTAAATAGCAACGCGGAAGCCGGGGTTGAGGAATGATTCACGTGGGGTGTAATCCAGAGATTTCCCCTGCCAGTCGTGAACGTGCGCCCCGGCTGCGGCGGCAACGGCGTGGCCAGCGGCGGTGTCCCATACGTTAGTTGGCCCAAAACGTGGGTACAGCTGTGCCTGCCCTTCCGCCACCAGGCAGAACTTCAGCGATGAGCCAATCGACGTGGTCTGGTGCTCACCCAACTGTTGCAGATACTCTTTTAACTCATTGTCAGCATGCGAGCGGCTAATCACCACTAACGGCGGACGCGCGTCACGAACATGGATTTGTTTGCGCACGCCGCACTCTTCTTTCCACGCTTTACCTTCTGCCGCGCTGTACATCACTTTCATCACCGGCGCGTAAACCACGCCCAGTACCGGCTTTCCTTGCTCGATAAGCGCAATATTGACGGTGAATTCACCGTTACGCTTAATGAACTCTTTGGTACCGTCCAGCGGGTCTACCAGCCAGTAGCGCTGCCAGTGCTGGCGAACATCCCAGCCAGGAGGCGCTTCTTCAGACAGGACCGGAATATCCGGCGTCAGCGCCAGTAATCCTTCGAGGATCACCGTATGCGCGGCGATATCCGCCGCCGTGACCGGAGAATCGTCCTGCTTGCTGGTAATCTCCATCGGTTTGATTCCATCGTAGACCTGCATAATGGCATCGCCCGCAGTCCGTGCAAGCTGGCATACATGTTCTAACATTCTCCACCTCGTTTCTGTCGTGGTGTTAACTCGTTGTTTTACTTATACCCGATCGCCAAAGGATCCGCCAACTGTGATAGCGTCTGCGGTTTTAAACGCTATATTCATGTCATGATTCACAGTTCTGTAAGCAAGAAGATTTATATACATTTTCTTTTGTGGCTTAGATCTTAAAAGGATGCCCCTGATGATTAAGTTTAGTGCAACGTTTCTGGCCACGCTGATTGCAGCCAGCGTCAATGCCGCGACCGTCGATCTGCGCATAATGGAAACCACTGATTTACATAGCAATATGATGGATTTCGATTATTACAAAGATACGCCGACTGAAAAATTTGGCCTGGTTCGTACGGCAAGCCTGATCAACGCAGCACGTGGTGAAGTCAAAAACAGCGTGCTGGTTGATAACGGTGATCTGATTCAGGGCAGCCCGCTCGGGGATTATATGGCGGCCAAGGGGCTGAAAGCGGGCGAAACGCATCCGGTATATAAGGCACTGAATACGCTGGATTACGCAGTGGGTAACCTTGGCAACCATGAATTTAACTACGGTCTTGAGTATCTGCACAACGCGCTAGCCGGGGCGAAGTTCCCTTACGTTAACGCCAATATCATCGACGTTAAGACCAAAAAGCCGCTGTTTAATCCTTATCTGATCAAAGAGACTGAGGTTGTCGATCAGGAAGGAAACACGCAGACGCTGAAAATTGGCTATATCGGTTTTGTGCCGCCGCAGATCATGACCTGGGATAAAGCCAACCTCAGCGGCAAAGTGACGGTGAATGACATTACGGAAACCGCACGTAAATACGTGCCGGAAATGCGAGCCAAAGGTGCCGATGTCGTGGTGGTGGTTGCTCACTCCGGGCTTTCTGCCGACCCATACCAGGCGATGGCGGAAAACTCCGTTTACTATCTCAGTGAAGTTCCGGGCGTGGATGCCATTATGTTTGGTCACGCTCACGCCGTTTTCCCGGGGAAAGACTTTGCCAACATCAAAGGCGCAGATATCACAACAGGTACGCTCAATGGCGTTCCTGCGGTGATGCCGGGCATGTGGGGCGATCACCTGGGCGTAGTAGATTTAGTGCTGAATAACGACAGCGGTAAATGGCAGGTTACGCAGGGGAAAGCGCAGGCGCGCCCGATTTATGACGCCGCGGCCAAAAAATCACTGGCTGGCGAAGACCAAAAAATTGTTGAGATCCTAAAAGCCGATCACGATGCCACGCGTGAGTTTGTCAGCAAGCCAATCGGTAAATCTGCCGACAACATGTACAGCTATCTGGCGCTGGTTCAGGACGACCCGACCGTGCAGGTGGTGAATAATGCGCAGAAAGCCTATGTGGAACATTTTATCCAGGGCGATCCGGACCTGGCAAAACTACCGGTACTTTCCGCCGCTGCGCCGTTTAAAGTCGGTGGACGCAAGAACGATCCGGCCAGCTTTGTCGAAGTCGAAAAAGGTCAGCTTACCTTCCGTAACGCCGCTGATTTGTATCTCTATCCCAATACCCTGGTCGTGGTGAAAGCCAGCGGTAAAGAGGTGAAAGAGTGGCTGGAATGTTCCGCCGGGCAGTTTAATCAGATTGATATCCACAGCAGCAAACCACAGTCGTTAATTAACTGGGATGGCTTCCGTACCTATAACTTCGACGTGATTGACGGCGTGAATTATCAGATTGATGTTTCACAACCCGCTCGCTATGACGGTGAATGCCAGACGATTAACCCGCAAGCGGAGCGTATTAAAAATCTGACCTTTAACGGCAAACCGATCGATCCGAACGCAACCTTCCTCGTCGCGACCAACAACTACCGCGCCTACGGCGGTAAGTTTGCCGGGACCGGCGACAGCCACATCGCGTTTGCATCACCAGATGAAAACCGCTCGGTGCTGGCAGCATGGATAGGTTCCCAGACAAAGAGCGCAGGCGAAATTCATCCGGCGGCAGATAACAACTGGCGTTTGGCGCCGATTCACAGCGAGACACAACTGGATATTCGCTTTGAAACATCACCGTCTGATAAAGCCGCTGCGTTTATCAAAGAGAAAGGCCAGTATCCACTGAAGAAAGTCGCTACCGATGACATCGGCTTCGCCATTTATCAGTTGGATTTGAGTAAGTAAGACCACGCCGGGTGGCGCTGCGCCATCCGGCAAGCCCGACCAGGTCGTTTACGCTGATGCCGGGACGTCTTCGTTCTTAACGGTATGATTTGCCAAAACCTGCGGCAAATTCACCTCTATCCAGTCCGCCAGCGCTGCGACTTTTTCGCTCACCTGCTCACCCAACGGTGTCAGGCTATACTCCACATGCGGCGGTACCACTGGATATGACACCCGATTGATAAACCCGTCCTGTTCTAACGCCTGCAGGGATTGCGCCAGCATTTTTTCACTGACGCCGCCCATCTTACGGCGCAAATCGCTGAAACGGTGCGTACCGTCGCGCAGCGCCACCAGAATCAATACACCCCAGCGGCTGGTGACGTGTTTTAACACCTCGCGGGAGGGACACTGCTCGGCAAACAAGTTGCCATCACGTAATTGCTGGGAGAGCGTCAAAGCTGTCATTTTCATACTAACCTTTTTGTACGTACTTACTAAAAGTAAGTTTAGGTGTTAATGTGATTAAACACAAGACCAATACCAAAGGAGTTATCCTATGATCGCGATTACTGGTGCCACTGGCCAACTGGGCCAACACGTTATTGAAACGCTACTGAAAACCGTTCCTGCCAGCCAGATTGTGGCTATTGTGCGTAATCCTGCTAAAGCGACGGCGCTTACCCAGCAGGGCATTACCGTTCGGCAGGCGGATTACAGCGATGAAGCTGCCTTTACCACAGCCTTACAGGGGATAGACAAGTTACTGCTAATCTCCTCCAGCGAAGTGGGACAACGTGCCCCGCAGCATCGCAACGTGATTAACGCGGCGAAAGCGGCCCACGTGAAATTTATCGCCTACACCAGCCTGCTGCACGCCGATCGCTCCCCGCTGGGGCTGGCTGATGAGCATGTCGCAACCGAGAAGATGCTGGCTGAATCCGGTATCGCGTACGCGCTGCTGCGTAACGGTTGGTACACCGAAAACTATCTCGCCAGCGCACCAGCCGCGCTGGAACACGGCGTGTTTATTGGGGCGGCGGGAGAAGGCAAAATCGCCTCGGCGACCCGTGCCGACTATGCCGCTGCCGCTGCGCGCGTCATCAGTGAAGACGGTCATGCCGGTAAAATCTATGAACTGGCGGGCGACGCAGGCTGGACCCTGAGCCAGCTGGCGGCCGAACTGGCAAAACAGAGCGGTAAAAAAGTGGTGTATCAAAACCTGAGCGAAGCTGATTTTGCCGCCGCGCTGAAAAGTGTAGGTCTACCTGCCGGACTGGCGGACATGCTGGCTGACTCAGACGTTGGTGCCTCTAAAGGTGGCCTCTTCGACGACAGCCATACGCTGAGCAAACTGATTGGTCGCCCAACCACGTCGCTGGCAGACAGCGTCAAAGGCATCGTGTAAGTGTTAAAAATTAGTTAATTGTGGTGGCATCCCCGCGCATCCTCTCTGATAATGACATGATGATGCGTGGGGAGAGAAGACGTGCAAGGTGTACCTGAGCAGTTTATTGATGAGAAAGACAGCGCCCGCTTTCGCCATCTGGCACAGGTGCCGGGCGTTGAGCTGTATCATGCGCACATCTCGCGTTACGCCTTTGAACCCCACACCCATGAAGCATTTGGTATTGGCGCGATAGAAGCCGGAGCCGAACGTTTTCGCTATCGCGGCACGCAGTACGTGGCCCCCGCCCATTCCGTCGTCACCATGAATCCCGATGAGCTACATACCGGCGAAGCGGAAACCGCCGACGGCTGGCGCTATCGGATGATCTATCTTGAGCCCGATCTTCTGGAAGAAGTCACCGGGATCCGCCACTGGTGGTTTCATGACGTAACGCGTCACGATCCGCTACGCTCGCGCCAGATCTGCTCGCTGATCCATGGCCTGTGGAACACTGAGGATCCGCTGGCGCAAAAAGGGCTATTACTCGATCTGATCGACACGTTCCAGCCGCTGGCCCGCCATGCGCCGGTATTACCGGAGGGATCGCATCGCTTTGAGCGGGTACGCGAGTATTTGCACGATAATTATATGCACCCGGTAACGCTCGACGAACTGGCGCGGGTTGCAGCGCTGAGCCCCTGGCATTTTCAGCGCCAGTTTAAATCTCATTTCCACGTCACGCCGCACCAGATGCTGATGGCTATCCGCCTGTGGCGAGCCAAAGGTTTTCTCACTCACGGAATGCCCGCCGCGGAGGTCGCTGCCGCAACCGGCCTCACCGACCAGTCGCATCTCACCCGCGCGTTTACCCATCGCTACGGTATTACGCCGGTACGTTATCAAAAACAAGTCGTCCGGCGTTGAACAGCAATCTCATACAATACGGCTGCATTTTTCCTGCCTACACTCGACTTATTGTTAAGCGATGTGGATGTCAAAAATGATTAGCGGCGTGTTGTATGCCCTGCTGGCTGGGCTGATGTGGGGATTAATTTTTGTTGGGCCGCTGATCGTACCGGAATATCCGGCGGTATTGCAGTCGATGGGGCGCTATCTGGCGCTGGGGCTAATAGCGTTGCCGATTGCCTGGCTGGGGCGTGTGCGCTTGCGTCAGTTGACGCGCAAAGACTGGGTCACTGCGCTGGCGCTAACGATGATGGGTAATCTGATTTATTACGTTTGCCTGGCAAGCGCCATCCAGCGCACTGGCGCGCCGGTTTCAACGATGATTATTGGTACATTGCCGGTTGTGATCCCGGTCTTCGCTAACCTGCTCTACAGCCAGCGCGACGGCAAATTATCATGGTGGCGTCTGTCGCCTGCGCTGGTGCTGATTGGTATCGGTCTGCTGTGCGTGAATATCTCGGAGCTGAATCAAGGCTTACCCGACTTTAGCGGCTGGCGTTATGGTTCTGGAATCGCGCTGGCGCTGATCTCGGTAGTGTGTTGGGCGTGGTATGCGCTGCGTAATGCCCGCTGGCTGCGCGAGAATCCAGATAAGCACCCGATGATGTGGGCGACGGCCCAGGCACTGGTAACGTTGCCTGTTTCTCTGCTCGGTTATATTGCAGCCTGCCTGTGGCTGAACGGGCAAACGCCGGACTTTGCCCTGCCCTTCGGCCCACGTCCGGGCGTGTTTATCGGCCTGATGATAGCGATTGCGGTATTGTGTTCGTGGGTTGGCGCACTGTGCTGGAACGTCGCCAGCCAAAAATTGCCGACGGTGATCCTCGGCCCGCTGATTGTCTTCGAAACGCTGGCTGGCCTGGTGTACACCTTTATCCTGCGCCAGGAATTCCCGCCGCTGCTGACGGTAAGCGGCATTGCGCTGCTGATTGTTGGGGTGGTGATAGCCGTCAGAGCCAAACCACAGAAACCAAGCGTCGTCGTGGTTCCACAATCATAATGGCCCGGACGGCGCTGCGCTAATCCGACCTACAAGATATTATTTTGTAGGCCGGAGTAGACGTTAAACTTTAAACACCGCTACGGTCTGATTCAGTCGTGCTGCCTGCTCTTCGAGCGCAGCGGCGGCGGAAGCGGACTCCTCCACCAGCGAGGCGTTTTGCTGCGTCACGCGATCCATCTCGGCAACCGCCTGACCTACCTGATCGATACCCCGGCTCTGTTCATCAGAGGCCGAGGCTATCTCGCCCATGATGTCGGTCACACGGGTCACGGCGCTCACAATTTCCGCCATCGTTTCACCCGCTTCATGCACCAGCGCCGTACCGGCATTTACCCGATTCCCCGAGTCATCAATCAGCGCCTTAATCTCTTTCGCCGCCTGAGCGCTACGCTGTGCCAGTGTACGGACCTCGCCAGCGACCACGGCAAACCCGCGCCCCTGCTCGCCCGCACGCGCCGCTTCTACTGCCGCGTTCAGCGCCAGAATATTGGTCTGGAAGGCAATGCCGTCGATAACATTGGTAATTTGTGCGATTTTGCTGGAACTGGTAGCGATTTCATCCATCGTACGCACCACGCCATCAACCACGGTTCCGCCTTTCTGCGCCGTCTGTGAGGCATTTTTTGCCAGACTGGTCGCCTGACGCGCGTTATCCGCGTTCTGTTTCACGGTAGCGGTGAGTTGTTCCATGCTGGCAGCAGTCTCTTCCAGAGAGGCGGCCTGCTGCTCGGTACGTGAAGAGAGATCGTTACTGCCGGCGGCAATTTCACCTGCGCCGGTATAGATGGTGTCAGCCCCGTCACGCACCACGCTGACTGTGTTCGCCAGCGCCTGCTGCATGTCGCGAACGTTGACTGCCAGCAGCGCCATCTCATTGCTGCCATCGGCGTTGATGCTGTGCGTCAAATCACCCGCAGCAATGTGGCGAATATGCCCCATCACTTCGTGGAGAGGCTTGAGCAGCACTCGCTGCATCGCCAGCCAGCTGGCGATAATCACGGTGACGACAATCAGCATCACGGCGGACAGCAGCCAGATTATCTTCTGGTAATCACTCTCATTGTCCTGCACCCCGGCAGTGGCCAGCGCCGTTTGCGCGCTACGCCATTCCCGATAAACTTCCTGCATGGCCGTTTGCTTTTGCTCGGCATTCTGCTTGAACATCTCTTCCAGCTTACCTTCAGCCAACAGCGCGTTCATTTTAGCCAGCGTCGCAGAATAGATGCCGTACTGCTCTTCCAGTCGATCGGCCAGATGTTCATCAAGCCCCGGCGTTTCCGGCAGGGCGTAGTATTTATCGTAATGCTCTTTCGATTCGGCCAACAGGCGATTTGCCGTGTTCACCAGTTCCTTCAACTGACCGCCGTTAATCTCGCTGGCCATCGTGCCCTGTAAACGCAACATGCCCCGGTTGAGCGTGACGCGAGCCTGGTTCAGGCTAATCCACGCATCGGTAAACTCGGCCACGTTCTGGCTGGAAAGCTGAGAGACGTTAAAGTTTTGCTTATCGTTATTGAGCGCGCCAATAAAGACGCCCGCGGAGATGAGCTGCATCGCGCCAAGGGCGAGTAACACGGTGATAAGTAGGGTTATCACTTTGATTCGTTTAAACATCTGTAGCCTTTTATTATGCAGGTATTGTCTGAGGTCTAACTATCGGCAGCGGCGTGCGCTTATTTAATCCTGACGCGCGGCTTTTTTCGCCGCCCCTCTCCTTTCTAATAAGATTCAGCACCTTAACGAAACAAGAAATTTTCGTGACATTCCTCACAAAAAAACCCACCACGAAAGCAATACCGTTCAGTTAACGCCTCTGTATCAGAAATCATCAGCCTGTATTGGCGGAGGTGATGAACATGCTATCTCAGAGAAAGGGTTCCGTTCACCTCATGTTCATTGTTTCTCTGAAACACGATTCCTGTGAACGTGTTAAGGGTACTATCGCCGTACCCTTAACAATCCCGCCGGGAGCCTGGGTTGCAAGGGAGGCGGCGGTGAGCCTCCTTTGCACGTTCACGGGTATCTGAGCTTCAGAAAAGTGATACCACTGAGGTGAACGGAACTCTGAGCCAAAATCACATGTTCTCCATAATGCTTAACTGAACGGCATTGCACCCCGAAAGGGTTATATCTTTCGCCATAAGTTGCATTTAAAATACATCTTATATTATTGAGAATGAGGTAACGGCAATGTCTTATCGCGATCAATCTTTAGGTGAACTGGCGCTCTCTATTCCTCGCGCTTCGGCCCTGTTTCGTAAATACGATATGGATTACTGCTGCGGCGGTAAGCAAACGCTGGCACGCGCTGCTGCGCGTAAAGAGCTGGATTTAGACGTTATTGAGGCACAGCTCGCGCAGTTGGCTGAACAGCCGCTGGAGAAAGACTGGCGTACCGTGGCACTGGCTGAAATCATCGATCATATCATCGTGCGTTATCACGACAGACACCGCGAACAGCTGCCGGAACTGATTCTGCAGGCCACGAAAGTTGAACGCGTTCACGCCGATAAACCGAACGTACCACGCGGTCTGGCGAAAAACCTGACCATGCTGCATGAAGAGCTGTCCAGCCATATGATGAAAGAAGAGCAGATCCTGTTCCCGATGATCAAACAGGGCATGGGTAGCCAGGCGATGGGACCAATCAGCGTGATGGAAAGCGAACATGACGATGCCGGTGAACTGGTCGAAGTGATCAAACACATCACCCATAACGTGACGCCGCCGCCAGAAGCCTGCACCACCTGGAAAGCCATGTATAACGGCATTAACGAGATGATCGACGACTTGATGGAACACATCAGTCTGGAAAATAATGTGTTGTTCCCGCGAGCTCTCGCCGGGGAGTAAAGATATCGCCGGATAGCGCTAACGCGTATCCGGCCTACGGAATTAAGGCCCGGTAAGCATCGCGCTACCGGGCACTAAAATTAACGCATACCTGCCATACGTTTCTTACCGATAAACAACCAACCCAGACCCAGCGCGATGAACCACAGCGGCGTCACGATCAGCGCCTGGCGGGTATCATCTTCCAGCGTCAGCAGTACCAGTACGAAGACGAAGAACGCCATACATACCCAGCACATCAGCTTGCCTAGCGGCATCTTGTAGATTGATTTTTCATGCAGGTGCGGACGCTGCTTGCGGTACACCAGGTACGAGCAAAGAATGATGGTCCAGACGAACATGAACAGAATCGCCGACACGGTAGTGATCATGGTGAACGCGCCAATCACGCTCGGGTTCACGTAAAGCATCACCACGCCGCCCAGCAGACAGATACAGGAGAAGGTTAAACCTTTCGCCGGAACTGCGCGTTTAGACAGTTTGGCAAACGCTTTAGGCGCTACGCCTTCCTGTGCCAGGCCGAACAGCATACGGCTGGTAGAGAACACGCCACTGTTTGCGGAAGAAGCAGCTGAAGTCAGCACCACAAAGTTGATCAGGCTCGCCGCGGCAGGCAGACCGACCAGCACAAACAGTTCAACGAATGGGCTCTTGGTTGGCACTACCGAGCTCCACGGTGTTACGGACATAATCACGATCAGCGCAAAAACGTAGAACATGATGATACGGATCGGAATCGAGTTAATGGCGCGCGGCAGAGATTTCTCTGGGTCCTTGGTTTCTGCAGCGGTCGTTCCCACCAGCTCAATACCCACAAACGCGAACACGGCTATCTGGAAGCCAGCAAAGAAGCCGCTCAGACCTTTCGGGAACCAGCCACCGTCATTCCACAGATGCGTGAACGATGCCTGAACGCCGGTTGGCGACTGGAAGTGCGTCAGCACCATCACCAGACCAACGACAATCAGGCCGATGATGGCGACGATTTTGATCATCGCAAACCAGAACTCCATCTCACCGAACATTTTTACAGTGGCAAGGTTGAGGCTCAGCAGCAGCACGATCACCGCCAGCGAGGCGACCCAGTCTGAAAGTTCGGGGAACCAGAATTGCGCATACGCAGTAATGGCGACAACGTCTGCCATCCCGGTAACAACCCAGCAGAACCAGTAAGTCCAGCCGGTAAAATACCCGGCCCATGGCCCGAGCAGATCAGAGGCGAAATCACTAAAAGATTTGTACTCCAGATTCGAGAGCAGCAATTCACCCATTGCACGCATCACGAAAAACAGCATAAAACCGATGATCATATACACAAAGATGATCGACGGTCCGGCGAGGCTGATGGTTTTACCAGAGCCCATAAACAGGCCGGTACCAATAGCACCACCAATAGCAATAAGTTGAATATGACGGTTTGTGAGATTGCGCCGTAGCGACTGTTCAGACGAAGCCTCTTCAGCGGCGTCGACTTTTACCTGATCTACCATGTTTTTTCTTCCTGTACCTGTCTGTGTTGTTCAGGCTCTACGGCCTTTAGTGTGTCTATGATACGACGTTCCTGATTATCAGGACTCATCGATATTAGGTAAGAATTGGCGGGATGAATACTAAGATTTAGATATAATGTTAATTTAATGTTTAAAGTGAGTGTCATATCACTCTGATAGCGCGAATCAGCTCACAAAAATACACGCTAACGAGGCATTTGCAAAATAAAATATCGACAACCACGTAACTATAGCTTTTCACGCTATTTTTTGTTCCCCCCGGCCTCGGAGGGAACAGAAGTCACTGCTTACAGGATCTCAAGCAGCTCAACGTCGAACACCAGCGTGCTGAACGGAGGAATGGACGCACCAGCGCCACGCTCGCCGTAAGCCAGTTCCTGAGGAATAGTCAGTTCCCATTTGGAACCTACCGGCATCAGGGTCAGCGCTTCAATCCAGCCAGGGATCACGCCGTTAACCGGGAATTCAGCCGGTTCGCCGCGTGCGACAGAGCTGTCAAACACGGTACCGTCGATCAGTTTACCGGTGTAGTGCACGCGAACGCGGTCAGTACGCGCTGGAATAGCACCTTCCCCCTGAGTCAGAACACGGAACTGCAAACCGGATTCAGTGCTGTTCACACCGTCTTTCTCACGGTTTTCTTCCAGATATTTGACGCCATCAGCCGCCATAGCCTGGAAACGCTCGCGACGTACTGCATCAGCGCGTTCGTGGATTTCACGCAGTGCGCGATGCACAACATCAACCGGCACTGCCGGGTGCTTACCTTCCAGCGCGTCAGCGATACCCGCTACCAGCGCTTCAGGCAACAGTCCTTCCAGTCCGGATTCACTCAGCTGTTGTCCTACCTGCAAACCAATGCCGTAGCTTGCTTGCGCTTCGATAGTGTCAAAAGTCGGGTTAGCCATCATATTTCCTTTCATCGGATGTAAAGTAGCGGGCAGCATATCAGCCATGCCGCATCCGGTAAAACTTTGTCTCGGGAACAGATGACAAATCGCGAGGAAACATAAACAATAGGAATACCCCGCGTTGACGTCACGAAAGCGGGTAATATGACGAACATCATAGCATTAGCCATCTATACTCTATGATCGAGGAACGAGACGCGGAGCAGGAGGAAAGCCATGCCCGGGCGCTTTGAATTAAAACCAACCCTGGCGAAAATCTGGCATGCACCGGACAATTTTCGCATTATGGATCCGCTACCGCCTATGCACCGACGCGGCATTATAATTGCTGCTATCGTGCTGGTGATAGGCTTCCTGCTGCCCTCCAGTGACACCAGCGATGCCCCTGTGGTTACGCGTACTGCCCAGCTGAATTTACAGTCACAGTCGCAGCCGCCGACCGAAGCTCAACTGCAGGCACAGTTGGTCGCCCCGCAAAACGATCCGGGCCAGGTCGCTCCGCTTGCCCCAGAGCCAATCCAGGAAGGAGAACCAGACGCGCAGCCGCAGGCTCAGCAATCTCAGCCGCAGACGCAACCTTTCCAACAGGATAGTGGAATTGAGCAGCAGTGGCGCTCCTATCGCGTAGACTCGGGCAAAACGCTGGCGCAGGTATTCCGTGACCATAACCTCCCGCCAACCGATGTATACGCAATGGCGCAGGTTGAAGGTGCCGGAAAACCGCTGAGCAACCTGAAAGACGGCCAGATGGTACAAATCAGGCAGAATGCCAACGGCGTGGTAACGGGATTAACCATTGATACCGGTAATGGACAGCAGGTACTGTTTACTCGACAACCTAACGGCAGTTTTATTCGCGCCCGTTAACCGGCACACCTGTAGACCTGATAAACACAGCGCATCAGACATCAAGGTGAAGCGTCAGCGCTTCACCTTGTTCACCCACCAGATCCCGGAACAGACCAGCACCAGCGCCAGCGCATATTTCCATTCGAGAATGTTTTCGCCGAGGAATATCGCCGACAGAACCGCCCCCGAAACCGGGATCAGGAAGTTAAACGGCGCAATCATCCCCACGCGGTTATGCTTGAGCAGAATACTCCATAACGCAAAAGCGACCGAAGAGAGTAACGTCAGGTAGCCCAGAATCGCCACTGAAGACGCGCCGTGTACGGTCAGCGTGCCACCAAAAGCGTAGCCGCCGATAACCAGCGCCAGACCGCCGACACCCAACTGATATCCTGTCATTACCGTCGGGTCTACCGTCTGAGAAATGCGTTTACCGTATAACGTGGCGGCAGAAAGAATAAAGGCCGCCATCACCACTGAACCGTCCCCTAACAGGCTGAAGCTAAAATCCAGTCCGCTGCTAAAGTTCACCACCATTACGCCGGTAAAACCCAGGATACAGCCCAGCACTTTGTTGTAGCTCAGCTTGTCGTTCTGATAGATAAAATGGGCCAGCAGCACGCTGAAGAAGGTGCCGGTCGCGTTCATGATCGACCCTTTCACCCCCGTCGTGAACGCCAGGCCAATATAGAAGAAGATGTATTGCAGCGAGGTTTGCGTCAGTCCCAACAGCGTGAGCTGACCGTACTGACGCGGGCTTAACCGGCCAATCGGTTTACGCTGCGCCACCGCCAGCAATAGCAGCAATAATCCAGCAAACAGGAAGCGATAGCCGGCAAAGACAATTTTTGAAGGAATGTCATCCGTGGCAATCTGGAAGATCTCATATCCGCTTTTGATCGCCGGATAGGCGCTCCCCCACAGCAGACAGCAGAACGCTGCGCTCAGGTAGACAACATTTTTACGCGCAAACAGAGGTTGGTGCGTTGGTTCCATTCCATCACCATTTTAAAATAATGTTTTATTTTTATGATTATCCCGAAAAGGATAAAGAATAGCCAGAGCGAAAAGCGGAGGGAACAGAAAAGCAAAACGCCGACACAAGGCCGGCGCTTTTACGCGGTAATCAGAATAAAAACTTATTCTGCAACTACGTTTACAGTCAGCTTAGCAAACACTTCGCTGTGAACCTGGAAGCTCACTTCGTGCTCACCAGTGGTACGCAGAACGCCGTTCGGCAGACGAACTTCGCTCTTAGCTACTTCAACGCCAGCTGCAGTTACAGCGTCAGCGATGTCGCGAGTACCGATGGAACCGAACAGTTTACCTTCGTCGCCAGCTTTAGACGCGATGGTTACGGTTTCCAGTGCGTTGATTTTCTCAGCACGAGCTTCAGCAGCGGACAGAACGTCAGCCAGTTTAGCTTCCAGCTCAGCGCGACGCGCTTCGAAAAATTCAACGTTTTTCTTGGTAGCAGGAACAGCTTTACCCTGTGGTACCAGGAAGTTACGAGCATAGCCCGCTTTAACGTTAACCTGATCACCCAGGCTACCCAGGTTTGCTACTTTATCAAGCAGAATAACTTGCATTACCTTATCCTCTCAAAGTCGTATTAATGGACCGTGACCGATTACTGATGACGATCAGTGTACGGCAGCAGGGACAGGTAGCGAGCGCGTTTGATAGCGCGAGCCAGCTGACGCTGGTATTTTGCACGGGTACCGGTGATACGGCTTGGGACAATCTTACCGCTTTCGGTGATGTAGTTTTTCAGCGTAGCGATATCTTTATAGTCGATCTCTTGAACGCCTTCCGCGGTGAAACGGCAGAACTTGCGACGACGGAAATAACGTGCCATATGGCTAGTCTCCAGAATCTATCAATTCAATCTGCTCGGCATGCAGAACCATTTTGCTCAGGCCGTTCTTTGCCTTGTGGCAAGAGATGAACCCCTGAACGGTCACTGCGCTACCGACCGTTATACTGTGAGTAATGGCCTGGTTTTCGTGTCCGCTAATAATAACGGGCATTTGGCACCACGCCTGCCGGTGAAACCCGGCTTCCTCCTGCACAGAACGATGCTCAAGCACGAACTGGCAATGAGGAATTCCTGATGGACTGACCTTTCGAAGGGGAGCCCTGCACACGGTGCCGGACAACGCCAGACGGTTGGTCATCAGAAATTACTCTTCAGAATCCCCAGCTTCAGCATCATCTGCGGTTTCGTTAGCGAAATCATCGCGACGTTCACGACGCTCGTCTTTCGCTTTAACCATCGGAGATGCTTCGGTAACAGCGTGTTTAGTACGCATAACCATGCTGCGGATAACGGCATCGTTGAAGCGGAAGGTAGTTTCCAGCTCATCGATCACTTCCTGCGGCGCTTCAACGTTCAGCAGAACGTAGTGAGCTTTGTGCAGTTTGTTGATCGGGTAAGCCAGCTGACGGCGGCCCCAGTCTTCCAGACGGTGGATCGTGCCTTCTGCACCAGTGATGGCAGCAGTGTAGCGTTCGATCATACCCGGAACCTGTTCGCTCTGGTCAGGATGGACCATAAAAACGATTTCGTAATGACGCATCGAATTGCTCCTTACGGATTATTCAGCCTCCTGTCTGGGTCAGCCGAGGCCCGGGGAGGCAAGGAACGTGTTAAAGGTCGGCTGAAAAATTGACGCGTCATAATACTGGCGCCTGCCACTAAACTCAAGGTAATTGTACGATTATTTATCATGTCGCCATTAATACATATCCAGCAGCATTTTGACGCTGATGCAAATGGAGACAATGACAATCATGGGTCGGATAACTTTCTTGCCGCGCGTTAGTACGACCGTCGCGCCAAGACGTGCGCCGAGGGACTGCCCGGCAAACATCACCAGCCCCAGTGACCAGATCATTTTACCGCCAAAAATGAAGAACAATATCGAGGCGATGTTGGACGCCAGGTTAATAAAATTCGAGTGAATTTGCGCCTTATCGATGCTGTATCCCCACAGCAGGATATAGCTGAGGGTATAAAAGGAGCCAGCCCCGGCACCGAGAAAGCCGTCATAAAAGCCAATGCATCCCCCGCCGATCAACGAGAAGAGAAACAGGGGTACCTGCTGCTTTCTTTTCGGTTCGCTGAGATTTGGCGCCAAAATAAAGTAGATAGCGACCGCGATAATCAGGATCGGGAGCAGTTTCTTCAGCAGCTCCGGTTCAATGAACTGGATAAGCGTCGTTCCCATCGCAGAACCGATAAAGGCAGATAAAAACACATACTTGTGCTCCTGCACGTTGATATGCCCCCGGCGTAAAAAATAAATCCCGGAGGTCAGCGAGCTGCCCAGCGCCTGAATTTTATTGGTTGCCAGCGCATTCGCCGGGGGTAAACCAGAAATTAACAGTGCGCCAATCGAGAGAAAACCACCGCCGCCCGACACCACGTTAATAAAGCCTGCCACCAGCGCGACCATAAACATAATCACAAAGTAGCTGAAATCCATGAATGAAGTATCCATAAGTTTTTGCCTTATTATCATAAAGTTATATTAATTATCCGGCTCACTATAAACGGCGTACTCACCCGATTAAATTGACTATTTGGTAAGTGCTTATGCGCGAAAGACAGGTATTTTTCACCGCGCGGTACACACCAGCGGCCTGTTAATAAAAGAAAAGATGGTCATGCGGTAATTTTTTGAACAACTGCATCAGAAATGGTCGCTATCGACTGCGCCGGTAACGGTTAAAATTACATCAGAAGCTAATCACTCACAGGAGAGAGGCAACCAGAGACCGCAGTCGAGGAGGTACATATGCGAGCCCGTGTTTTGACCCTTCTGGCTATGCTTTTGCTTAGTGCAAATGCAACGGCAGCCATCAAAATTGACAATCATCAGGCCAGGAATATGGATGATGTGCAGAGCTTAGGCGTCATTTACATAAATCATAACTTCGCCACTGAAAGTGAAGCCACTCAGGCCCTGAATGAAGAGACCGATGCGCAAGGCGCAACCTACTACCACGTGATCCTCACCAGGGAACCCGGTAGTAACGGAAATATGCACGCCAGTGCAGATATTTACCGCTAGCACCAGAAATAACCAACGAGAACATTGCCGCAGTTTAATTTGCCCCCTTCACAGGGGGCTTTTTTTGCAACAAAGTCCCACAGCCAGATCAATAACATCCCCTGAATGATTGGGCTCCAGGACTTAGTCGTTACTTCTGTCCGTAATAGGCGTTTGGACCGTGCTTACGCATGAAATGCTTATTCATCAGATAACCGTCGATGGGGCTAAGAGCCGGATTAATACCACGCGCAATCCATGCCATTTTTGCCACTTCCTCCATCACCACGGCGTTATGTACCGCATCGTGAGCATCCTTGCCCCAGGCAAACGGGCCATGCTGGTACACCACTACGCCAGGCGTATGCAAAGGTTCCACCTCCCCCAGCGTTTCGACAATCACCTTACCGGTATTTAGCTCATACTCGCCCTGAACTTCAGCTTCAGTTAACGCCCTGGTGCAGGGAATATCGCCAAAGAAGTAATCCGCATGCGTCGTGCCGAACGAGGGAATTGCCAGACCCGCCTGCGCCCATGCCGTCGCGTGCGTTGAGTGGGTGTGCACCACGCCGCCGAGAGAAGAATAGCGGCGATACAGCTCCAGATGGGTGGCGGTATCAGAAGAAGGACGATAGCGCCCTTCCACTACGTTGCCGGCCAGATCCACAACCACCATGTCATCTACCTGCATCGTTTGGTAGTCGACGCCGCTAGGCTTAATCACCACCAGACCGCGCTCGCGGTCAATGGCGCTGACGTTCCCCCAGGTGAACGTCACCAGCCCGTAGCGCGGCAAATCCATATTGGCCTCAAAAACCTGCTGTTTAAGTTTTTGCATTACACCGCCTCCACCAGACCTGCGCTGGCCATTCGCGCCTTCACCCAGTCGCGCGCCTTCGCGACTTCACGTGCCGGGTCGTCCGACGTTTCACTCCACATCTCAATCAGGTATGGTCCGCAGTACCCACTCTGTTTGAGCGTCGCAAAACAACGTTCGAACTCAACAACCCCTTCACCAAACGGCACATTTTTGAATACACCAGGTTTGGTATCCTTCACGTGTACGGCAACGATATGACCCATCCCAGCCTGCAGCTCCATCTGCACGTCGTTATCCCACGCCGACAAATTGCCAATATCGGGATACAACTGGAACCACGGATTGTTGAGATAGTGGGCATAACCCAGTGCCTTGCTGATCGAGTTCATCAGCGGATAATCCATGATTTCCATCGCCAGCGTCACCTGCGCGCGGCTCGCCATCTCCACGCTCTCTTTCAGCCCATCGCGAAACCGACGACGCGTTTCGTTATTGGCCTGCTGGTAATAGACGTCGTAACCCGCCAGTTGAATAACGCGAATACCGATATCCTGCGCAAACTGAATGGCTTTGCGCATGATCTCCAGCCCCTGTTCGCGCACCGCATCATCTTCACTGCCAAGCGGGAAACGACGATGAGCGCTCAGGCACATGGACGGTACGCGTATCCCTGTCTCGGCGATAGCGGCCACCAGCGCCAGTCGCTGCTCGCGGCACCAGTCAAGACGCGCCAGGCGATCGTCGGTTTCATCAACCGATATTTCGACAAAATCAAAGCCCAGTTCCTTCGCCAGCTGCAAGCGTTCCAGCCAGCACTCCCCGCCGGGGAGCGCTTTTTCATAGATACCGAGCGGGACCTGTTTCGACAGCATAATCGCTCCTTATCCCCACAGTTGGGCGATGGAACGTTTGAACTGACGCGCAGCGTCTACCGGAGAGGCGGCATCGCGAATGCTGCGTCCGGCAATAAAAACGTGGATAGGGATCCCCTGGAACAGCGGCAGATCCTCCAGCGCCAGGCCGCCGGTGACGGTGACCTTAAAGCCCATATCAGAAAGGCGTTTGATGGCGCTGATATCTGCCTCTCCCCACGCCACACCCGCCGCCTGCGCGTCACGGCTGCGGTGATATACCACTTGCCCAATGCCCGCGTCACGCCACTCCTGCGCCTGCTCCCAGGTCCAGTAACCAGTCAGTTCAATCTGCACGTCGCCGTTAAATTCTTTCGCCACCTCCAGCGCCCCCCTGGTGGTGTTGATATCCGCGCAGCAGATGACGGTAACCCAGTCAGCATTGGCTTCGAAACACATGCGCGAGAGGATTTTACCCGCGTCGGCGATTTTGGCATCCGCCAGCACAATTTTATGCGGATAAAGCGCCTTCAGATCGCGTACGGCGCGCACCCCCTCTGCCACGCAAAGAATCGTGCCCACCTCAATGATATCGACCTCTTCGGCAATCAGACGCGTCGTTTCATAGGCGGAAGACATTGATTGGTTATCCAGCGCAACCTGCAACATAGGTAATGACATTTTGGTATCCTTTTAAACAGCCGCCGCAGTGGCGTTATCAATTAAATCCAGCACTTCCTGCGCGGTACGGCAGGCACGTAAACGGTCGAAATTGGCTTCGTCGTCAAAAAGATTCACGATCTGCATGATGCCGACTTCCTGATGTGTGTTGGCGTCTACTGCCGCCATGGTGATCAGGATGTCGACCGGGTCGTTATCTTCGTGGTTAAACACCAGTGGTGTTTTCAGCGTCACCAGCGCAAAACCGGTTTTCTTGACCCCCTCCTCCGGACGGCCGTGCGGCATCGCCAGGCCGGGCGCAATCACGAAATACGGGCCGAACTGTTCGACTCCGTCGAGGATGGCCTGGTAGTAGCGTGGTTCAACCACATCAGCCTTAACCAGCAGATCCACGCTCAGCTTTACCGCTTCCTGCCAGGAGCTGGCCTCGGCCTGTAAAAGGATGGCGTTATTGTCTGCCAGCGAATCACGTAATTTCATAGGCCGCCTCCTTACTTCACGTCCTGAGGGAAATGCGCGTTGATCACTTCCAGCAGTTTTGGTCCAAAATCGGCGGGAGACAGCATGTTGCGTACGCCAACAACATATTTATTGCCTGATACGGTAATCTCACCGGCGATATGGGTAGAAGCGATGATGATATCCGCGCCGCTCAGTTCACTTTTGTATTCGCCTACTGCGCAACTGTTTACCGTATGGTCAATATTTGACTGGGTTAAAAACTGATCCACCTTCATCTTCATGATCATGGAACTCCCCTGCCCATTGCCACATACAGCCAAAATACGTACGGTCATAATCGGAACTCCTTATTAAGCAGAGTGTTCTGCCAGTTGTTTTTCTGCGTCTTCCTCAGCGCGCAAGGTGCGTCCTGCGAAAAACATATAAGCCAGTGCAATCAGAATAATGACGGCCATAAACACGATGCCGATGGAGGCAAAGCCCTGCATCATCGGCGGCGCCAGAATTGACCAGTCCGCCATGCCCATCCAGGCGCTCATCCCGGTGAGCTTCACCGCCCAGACGCAGCCGAAGATTTCGATCATCCCCATCACCAGGCAAATCTTGAGCGCCGCGCGCCAGCCGCCAAAGTGGTTAGCAAACACGCCGATAGTCGCGTTCGAGAAGAACATCGGAATAAAGCCAGGGATAATCAGAATAGAAGAGCCGCAACCCACCAGGATGCCCACCGCAATCAGTTGGCCGATGGTGCCCCACATAAAGCCCCAGACCACCGCGTTGGGCGCAAAGCTATAAATCGCCGCGCAGTCGATAGCCAGCACTGCACCCGGGATCAGACGTTGAGAGATACCGTTGAACGCTTCTGAAAGCTCAGCAACGAACATACGTACGCCCTGAGTGATGATGAAAATAGCGACGGCAAACGAAAAACCGGTCTGCAGGATATAGACCGTCCAGTGGGTTTTACCCGCCATCGCCTGAACCACATCAATACCGAAAGAGAGCAGGATCGCGCCGAAGAAGAGGGTCATAACAATCGCGGTAGAAACGATGTTGTCATGGAAGATATTCAGCCAGCCCGGCAGCTTCAGATCTTCAACACTCTCCTCTTTCTTACCCAGATAAGGCGCGACTTTGTAGGCAATCCATGAAGCGAACTGCTGCTGGTGACCGATGGAAAAACCGCAGCCGTCGGTCACTTCCTGCGTCGGCTTGTACATCATATTGGAAGTAATGCCCCAGTAGAGGGACACCAGCACAGCGGTGCAGATGATGGTGGTCCACATCGGGTAACCGAAGATGAAGAGAGAGACGGCAATCAAGCCCGCCTGCTGGAACATAATGTGGCCGGTCAGCATGATGGTGCGAATGCCGGTAATACGCCGTAGCAGTACGTAACAAATATTCAGCGCCAGCGCCAACAGCACAGCATAACCCACCCAACTATAGGCATCGCCCATACGTTCGATGGTTGCCATCATGGAGGCATAGGTATCGGAAATCGCACCATTGATACCGTAAACTTCGGACATCTTCGCCACCACCGGTTTAAACGTGCTGGTCAGAATGCCCGATCCCGCTTGCAGCAACATAAAACCGATAATCGTTTTGATCGTGCCTTTGATAATAACGCTGACGCTTTTACGCAGCAGGATGTAACCAAGACAGGTCACAATACCCAACAGCAAGGGCGCGTTGGTCATAACCTGATTAAAAAAGACGGTAAAGATGTTGTAGAGGATCTCCATAACGATCTCCAGTAGACGAAGTTGCTGAACATTCATTACAGATGCCCAGGATGTTGTGCCCTCACTCTAGTTTTCAAAAGTAATCACAACAAGATTGAATTTGATTAAATGTGATGCAGTACGCAAATAATTCACACACTTGTGGATTGGCTTTACTTCTAATTCATCATTTCCAAAATAAACTCTATTAAAACAATAAAATACAAAACAAACACTCAAGTAAACCATCCTGTCACGCTGTGATTTTCTCACATTTCCCCGCTGAACACCAAAAATCAACGCATTGCCTTCTTGAAAAAATGATGCCAATATCAATCAAAACAAATCATAAATTGACTTAATCTGAATAAATATGAAGGTAAATGCGATGAGTAAAGTAAAAAGCATCACGCGTGAATCATGGATCCTGAGCACATTCCCGGAGTGGGGAAGTTGGCTGAATGAAGAGATCGAACAGGAGCAGGTCGCCCCGGGCACATTCGCTATGTGGTGGCTTGGCTGTACCGGCATCTGGCTGAAGTCGGAAGGCGGGACGAACATCTGCGTCGATTTCTGGTGCGGAACGGGTAAACAGAGTCACGGCAACCCGCTAATGAAAACTGGCCACCAGATGCAGCGCATGGCTGGGGTGAAGAAACTGCAGCCAAACCTGCGCACCACGCCGTTTGTTCTTGATCCGTTTGCAATTCGACAGATCGATGCGGTGCTGGCGACACACGATCATAACGATCACATCGACGTGAATGTCGCGGCCGCCGTCATGCAAAACTGCGCCGATGACGTGCCATTTATCGGGCCGCAAACCTGTGTGGATCTGTGGATCGGTTGGGGTGTGCCAAAAGAGCGCTGCATCGTGGTAAAACCAGGCGATGTGGTGAAAGTGAAAGATATTGAAATTCATGCGCTTGACGCGTTTGATCGTACGGCATTAATCACGCTACCTGCCGATCAAAAAGCGGCAGGTGTGCTGCCGGATGGTATGGATGCACGTGCGGTAAACTACCTGTTCAAAACACCGGGCGGAACGCTGTACCACAGCGGAGACTCGCACTACTCTAACTACTACGCAAAGCATGGCAACGAGCACCAGATCGATGTTGCGCTCGGCTCCTACGGTGAGAATCCGCGCGGGATTACGGACAAAATGACCAGCTCCGACATGCTGCGCATGGCGGAAGCGTTGAATACGAAAGTGGTGATCCCTTTCCATCATGACATCTGGTCAAACTTCCAGGCCGACCCTCAGGAGATCCGCGTACTGTGGGAGATGAAAAAAGATCGACTGAAGTATGGCTTTAAGCCGTTTATCTGGCAGGTGGGCGGTAAGTTCACCTGGCCGCTGGACAAAGACAACTTTGAATATCACTATCCGCGCGGCTTTGATGACTGCTTCACGATTGAACCGGATCTGCCGTTTAAATCCTTCTTGTGACCCTAAAAATGCCGGGCTATTCCGGCATTTTTTCCCATTTACTTTAGTATTTCCAGGCTATTTCAAATATCATCTTTTCAAATCAATTTGTATCGGAATAGCTCATGACTGAAGCACAAAGACATCAAATATTGCTGGATATGCTGGCGCAGTTGGGCTTTGTTACCGTTGAGAACGTGATTGAGCGTCTGGGGATTTCACCAGCCACAGCACGCCGGGACATCAATAAACTCGACGAAAGCGGCAAACTCAAGAAAGTCCGCAATGGCGCAGAAGCCATCACCCAGCAACGTCCGCGCTGGACACCTATGAATCTGCATCAGGCGCAGAACCACGATGAAAAAGTTCGCATTGCCAAGGCCGCATCCCAGCTTGTAAATGCGGGTGAAAGCGTGGTGATCAACTGCGGATCAACCGCCTTCCTGCTTGGTCGTGAAATGTGCGGCAAGCCGGTGCAGATCATCACCAATTATCTGCCGCTGGCGAACTATCTGATCGACCAGGAGCATGACAGCGTGATCATCATGGGAGGGCAATACAACAAAAGCCAGTCCATCACGCTTAGTCCGCAAGGCAGCGAAAATAGCCTGTATGCCGGACACTGGATGTTTACCAGCGGTAAAGGGTTGACCGCGGACGGACTGTATAAAACCGATATGCTAACCGCGATGGCTGAGCAGAAGATGCTTAACGTAGTGGGTAAACTGGTGGTGCTGGTCGATAGCAGTAAGGTCGGTGAACGCGCGGGGATGCTGTTCAGTCGCGCCGATCAAATCGATATGCTGATTACCGGCAAAAACGCTAACCCTGAGATTCTGCAACAACTTGAAGCTCAGGGCGTAAGCATCGTGCGCGTTTAAAGGTGCTGGCGAAAAAACGTTACTGTCGCTGCCAGCGCCTCTGGCGTGATGCGGTGGCGTACGCCCGCTTCCCACAGGCAGGTTAAATTGTTATCCAGCCCTGCCTGAATCAGCGCCTGCTGTAAGCGGAAGGTTTCAACCGCGGGCACCACATCGTCCTCCTGTCCATGCCACAACAGCAACGGTCGGTCGGCCAGGCGTTGTAGTTGATGCGTAACGTCCCATTCGGCGAGCGGTGCGATAACGGCATCGAACTCCGCCTGCTGCTCTGGCGTCTGGACCCGTAAAGGGGGAAAAAGCGTCTGTGCAAGACGGGTAAAATAGCCCGAACCCATCAGGCTGGCTACACATTTAACCTCGGGATGGCGGGCCATAATGCCCAACGCCGTCATGCCTCCCATCGACGCCCCCGCAACAGCAAGTCTTTCATCTGATAGCCAATTTTCCGCCACCAGCGCCGCACGTAACGTCGTAAACTCCTGCATGTTTTGCTGCAATATATGCCAGAAGCGAAACATTCGCTCCTGAGCATCACCGTTGAAGCGGGCACCATGGTCGGGCGCATCTGGCATGACAACCCGGAATCCGGCCTGAGCCAGAGCAACGGCAAAATAGCTATAGACCAGGCTTGAAGATGTAAACCCGTGATAGAAAATAATGCAAGGGAGTGAACACTCGCGTTTGCCAGCCGGAACGGCGTGCAAGACAGGGATACCAGCCAACTGTCGTGTTTCAATTTCGATCATTTGTCGCCTCTTTTTTTCTGGTATGCCATGCAGCAATACTTAACGCAAGCGAATGTGTTCGGCAATGATTCATAATGTTGAGAACTGGGTTACGCTTTCGCAACATTTTCATTCGAAAATCGCGTGAGAGATAACACTTCGGGAACATTCCCCTAAAGGGAAATTGATAAGGCACTACACTATGGCTATCAGGAAACGAGATAGAGTTATGCGTCGGTTTGCCTCTTTATTGCTGGTGATGCTTTTAAGCGCCTGTAGCGTGCTACAGGGAACGCCCCAACCCGCACCGCCCGTTGCCGACCACCCGCAGGAGATCCGCCGTGACCAGAGTAATGGGTTACAGCGAATAGGAACGGTCAGCGCACTGGTAAGAGGCTCTCCGGATGATGCGCTGGCAGAGATCCGTGACAAAGCCGTCGCGGCAAAAGCTGATTACTACGTGGTTTTATTAGTGGATGAAACCATCGTGACAGGCCAATGGTATTCACAGGCTATTTTGTATCGTAAATAACATTGGGTTGGAATTTAGTCAGCTTTACATTGCTTTGCGCCGCTATGCGTTTACCTGTGCACAATAAACCAACAGCAGGAAGCTTGAGGTTTATGATCGCGATGGAATGCCCTGCCGTGTGTAGGGGTACGAATAATGGAGCTGACGATGAAACAATCACTTGCCTTATCCTCACTGCTGCTTTCTGCCGGACTGGTAGGTACTACGGCGCAGTCTGCCGAGTTCGCCAGTGCTGACTGCGTTACAGGCCTGAACGAAATTGGCCTGATATCTGTCAGTAACATTGCAGGGAATCCGCAGGATGTAGAACGAGTAATCGCGTTAAAAGCGGATGAACAGGGTGCCTCATGGTATCGGATCATTCAGATGTACGAAGACCAGCAGCCCGACAACTGGCGCGTACAGGCCATTCTCTATGCTTAACAGATTGCCGGATGGCGTAAACTTATCCGGCCTACATTGAATGTAGGCATGATAAGGCGCGCCAGCGTCGCCATCAGGCATATTATTACCGTAATCCCCCCGTTGCCCGCAGGAGCAAGTCGTTCAGCACCTGCTCGGACAATCGTAGTCCACCACGCGTATCGATCATCATTTGACACCAGGCCTGCGCCACTGGCGGAGAGGCATAGCGCAACATCTGCGCCCCGCAACCGAGCAGGAAAAGCTGCTGTGTAATCTCCCGTCCCAACTCCTCGCTGGGTTTACGTAAACGCTGCTGTAGTTGACGTACCCTTCGATCGTAATGTCGGTCTTGCCCTTTTACCTCAGCAAAGGCTTCGCTGAGCATATCGTATATGCCGGGTTGTTTTGTCAGCACCCGCAATACATCGAGGCACATAATGTTGCCAGAGCCCTCCCAGATACTGTTTACCGGCATCTCACGATACAGGCGCGGCAATTCACTCTCCTCGCAGTAGCCAATCCCGCCGAGCACTTCCATCGCCTCTGCAACAAACGGCATACCGGCCTTGCAAACAGAGAATTTCGCTGCTGGTGTGAACAACCTGGCCCACAGAGATTCTTGGGCATCAGCGCGACGGTCCCAGGCCCGCGCCAGTCGGAACAGTAACGCCGTCTGACCTTCCAGTTGGAGCGCCATCCGACCTAATACCTGGCGCATCATCGGTTGTTCAATCAATGGTTTGCCAAAAACCTGTCGCTGGTGCGCATGGTAAATCGCGACAGAAAAAGCACGTCGCATCATGCCATGACTGCCGAGCGCACAGTCAAAACGCGTCATCCCACCCATTTTCAGGATATGACGTATACCTTCCCCTTCTTCACCCAATAGCCAGCCAATCGCATCGTGGAATTCAACCTCGCAGCTGGCGTTGGAGCGATTGCCTAACTTATCTTTCAGCCGCTCCAGACGGATAGCATTACGCTGCCCGTCGGGTAAAAATCGCGGTACTAAAAAGCAGGATAAGCCTCCCTTTGCCTGGGCCAGTACCAAATGGGCATCGCTTTGCGGCACGGAGAAAAACCACTTATGTCCCACCAGCCGATACGAGCCGTCTGTAAGACGTTCTGCCTGAGTGGTATTGCTCAGCACATCTGACCCCCCCTGCTTCTCGGTCATTCCCATGCCGATCAATAACCCACGCTTTTGCCCTCCGGGCAGTAAATGCGAGTCATAACGGTCGCTTAGCAGCGGCGTAAACCAGTCGTGAAAGGGGGCAGGTAACATCTGAAGTAACAACGGCGTGGCGGCAAAAGTCATGGTAACCGGACACAACGTGCCCGCTTCCACCTGCGCATGCAGCATGAAACGGGCCGCCCGGGCAACAAATGTTCCCTGCCTCGCGTCTTCTTCCCAGGCCAGATTATGTACGCGATTGGCGCACAATCCCTGCATCAGTAAATGCCAGGCAGGATGAAAACGCACATCATCCAGCCGCTGACCCTGCGAGTCGTAGCGCAACAACTCGGGTGGAAAAGCATTGGCCAGACGGCCAAGCTCGAGCGACTCGGCAGTCCCTAGCTGCTGACCAATACTGGCGAGAAGATCGCTGTCCCAGCCAGCGCCTTCACGGATAACCGCTTCACACAGCGCGCCATCGGACAGATATAAGTTGCTGTTATTGAGCGGTACAGGTTGGTTAAAAACGGTATGCGTTTGCCAGTGCATTGTGTCTCCCTCCGTCAATGGCCGTCACCTTAAGTATGGTCAGGCAGAAGGCAGCACGCATGGGACAACGGTCACAAAAAAGCCATCCCGAAGGATGGCTTGAGAGAAGATAGAAATGAGGGAGATAGTTTAGCCGCGCTGGCGTACAGCCTCAAACAGGCAGATGCCCGTCGCAACTGAAACGTTCAGCGACGAAACGCTCCCAGCCATCGGGATGCTGATCAGTTCGTCACAGTGTTCGCGGGTCAAACGACGCATACCTTCACCCTCTGCGCCCATCACCAGCGCCAGACGTCCGGTCATTTTGCTCTGGTAGAGAGTATGGTCAGCTTCACCTGCGGTTCCGACGATCCAGATATTCTCTTCCTGCAGCATACGCATAGTGCGCGCCAGGTTGGTCACACGGATCAGCGGTACGCTTTCTGCCGCGCCGCAAGCCACTTTTTTCGCCGTTGCATTCAACTGCGCAGAACGATCCTTCGGTACGATAACAGCATGGACGCCAGCAGCATCGGCGCTACGCAGGCATGCCCCCAGGTTATGCGGATCGGTAACACCATCGAGGATCAAAAAGAACGGCTGATCGAGCGTAGCAATCAGATCCGGCAGATCGTTTTCCTGATACTGACGACCCGGCTTCACGCGAGCAATAATTCCCTGATGTACCGCACCCTCGCTTTTCTCATCCAGGAACTGGCGGTTAGCCAGCTGAATGACAACACCCTGTGCTTCCAGTGCGTGGATCAGCGGCAGCAGGCGTTTATCTTCACGACCTTTGAGAATAAAGACGTCCTGGAAGCGCTCAGGCGCACGTTCCAGCAGAGCCTGCACCGCATGGATGCCGTAAATCATTTCACTCATGAATGTACTCGTTAATAGTTTATGCGTAACGCGGGCAACGCGAGGTTGCCCGACTTACTGTTTATGGCTGTTATTGCGCGACTTTCTTTTTCGTCGCGCGTTTAGCTTTGGTGGCGGCAGCGATTTTAAGCGTTTTTGCCGATGGCTTTTTCGCTTTTTTATCGCCTTTCTTCTCAGCCGTTTTTTTATCCGCCTGAGGTTTGGCTCTGCCTTTCTTCTCGCCGCGGAAAGCGCTATCCGGCTCGAAATTTACTTTTTTGCCCATCTGACGACGCTTACCGGTATTTTTACCCGCATCGCCTTTTTTCGCTTTTTCACGCGCGGTTTTACCTTCATTGCGCGGTGCACGTTCGCTGGAGATCAAACTGAAGTCGATTTTACGCTCGTCCATGTTGACCGCTTCCACGCGAACTTCCACGCGATCGCCCAGGCGATACATTTGACCGCTGGATTCCCCCGTCAGACGCTGCCCAACCTGGTCAAAACGATAGTAGTCGTTATCCAGGGAGGAGACATGCACCAGACCGTCGATAAACAGCTCATCAAGACGGACGAAGAAACCAAACCCGGTAACGCTGGCGATCACGCCTTTGAAGACATTACCTACCTGATCCAGCATAAAGTCGCACTTCAGCCAGTCAGAGACGTCGCGCGTAGCTTCGTCAGCACGGCGCTCGGCCATCGAACAGTGTTGACCCAGCTGCAGCATCTCTTCCATCGAATAATGGTAGCCACCCGTTTCCGTGGTGTTGCCTTTATGGCCCTGCTCCTGCGCCAGCAGATACTTAATCGCCCGGTGCAAGGAGAGATCCGGGTAACGACGGATCGGCGAGGTGAAGTGTGCATAAGATTGCAACGCAAGGCCAAAGTGACCGCGGTTTTCCGGATCGTAAATCGCCTGCTTCATTGAACGCAGCAGCATAGTTTGCAGCATTTCTGCGTCAGGACGGTCAGCAATCGACTCCAGCAGTTCAGCGTAATCACGCGGCTCGGGTTTATTACCGCCGGGCAGCTCCAGCCCCAGCTCTGCCAACACCGAACGGAACGAATTAATCGCTTCGGTCGTCGGCTTATCGTGAATGCGGAACAGTGCCGGCTCTTTGGCTTTCTCAACGAATCGCGCCGCTGAGATGTTCGCCATGATCATGCACTCTTCAATCAGTTTGTGCGCGTCATTACGCTGCGTCTGCTCAATACGCTCAATACGGCGTTCAGCATTGAAGATAAACTTCGCTTCTTCACTTTCAAACGAGATACCGCCACGCTCTTCACGCGCTTTATCCAGCACTTTGTAGAGGTTATGCAGCTCTTCGATGTGTTTAACCAACGGCGCGTACTGCTCACGCAGTTCCTGATCGCCCTGCAGCATGTGCCAGACCTTGGTGTAGGTCAGACGCGCATGGGAGCTCATAACCGCTTCGTAGAATTTAAAGCCTGTTAAGCGGCCTTTCGACGAAATGGTCATTTCACAGACCATACACAGCCTGTCCACCTGCGGGTTGAGCGAACACAATCCGTTAGACAGCACTTCCGGTAGCATCGGAACAACCTGCGATGGGAAGTAGACGGATGTGCCACGGCTGCGCGCTTCCTGGTCCAGCGGAGTCGGGGGGCGAACGTAATAGCTTACGTCAGCAATCGCCACCCATAAACGCCAGCCGCCGCCGCGCTTCTTCTCGCAGTAAACCGCATCATCGAAGTCACGCGCATCTTCGCCATCGATAGTGACCAGCGGCAGGGAGCGCAGATCGACACGTCCGGCTTTCGCTTCTTCCGGCACTTCTTCTTTCAGTCCGGCGACCTGTTTTTCGACCGCCTGAGGCCAGATATACGGGATTTCATGAGTACGCAGCGCCATATCAACGGCCATGCTGGTTCCCATGTTGTCGCCCAGGACTTCAACAATTTTACCCACCGCTTTAGTGCGACGTGTCGGACGCTGGGTCAGCTCAACCACGACCACAAAGCCCATACGAGCACCCATCACCTCTTCCGGCGGGATCAGGATATCAAAGCTCAGGCGGCTGTCGTCAGGGACGACAAACCCAACGCCAGCGTCGGTGAAGTAGCGACCGACAATCTGGCTGGTTTTCGGTACCAGTACGCGCACAATACGCGCTTCGCGACGACCTTTACGGTCCGCTCCCAGCGGCTGTGCCAACACTTGATCGCCATGAATGCAGGTTTTCATCTGCTCGCTGGACAGGTACAGGTCATCTTTGCGGCCTTCAACGCGCAGAAAGCCGTAGCCATCACGGTGGCCAATAACGGTACCTTTCAGCAGGTCAAGACGCTCCGGCAGCGCATAGCACTGACGACGAGTGAAGACCAGTTGCCCGTCACGCTCCATGGCGCGCAGGCGGCGACGCAACGCTTCTTGCTGCTCTTCACCTTCAATGTTGAGTTCAGCGGCCAGCTCATCGCGGTTGGCCGGTTTTTCACGTTTAGTTAAATGTTCGAGGATAAATTCCCGGCTCGGGATAGGATTCGCGTATTTTTCTGCTTCGCGTTCCTGGAAAGGATCTTGTGACATCGAGGTTCCTCCATTGTCAGCTCTGATGAAGATTTTCGTCACTCCACCAGCAATAATTTATAAAGCGGTTGATTCTCTTCAACCAAATCAGCAAGTGTGTAGTTGTCCAGTTCCGTGAGAAAACTTTGCACTGCCTTAGAAAGCGCCTGTTTAAGTCGACAGGCTGGGGTAATGTGGCAAAACTCGCTGCTACAATTGACCAACGATAGTGGTTCCAGCTCGCGAACCACATCACCAATACCAATATCCTTAGCTGGTTTACCCAGGCGGATACCGCCATTTTTTCCTCGAATAGCAGTAACGAAGCCCGCACGGCTAAGTTGATTGATTATTTTGACCATATGATTACGGGACACGCCGTAGACTTCTGTCACCTCAGAAATACTGGTCATACGTCCTTCGGGAAGTGACGCCATGTAGATTAGCGCACGTAATCCGTAATCGGTGAAACTTGTTAACTGCACATCAACCTCAGGAAAAGGGATAAAACGGATAAACCTGGTGGTATTAATTACATTGATGATAAACCAGCCACCAGCCAGGTCGCTAATTTATTTCAGTTCAGGAAGGAAAAAAGCGAGGAACTTACGTGATTTTAAGCCGGATTATGATGCAAAGCGCCTCATCCGGCCTAAGATAGTGCAAGCGCAGCGCCATTCGACGCCACGCTATAACCAGAATTATGCGTCGAACGGGTCGCGCAGGATCATGGTTTCAGTACGGTCTGGGCCAGTTGAGATAATATCAATCGGCACACCGGTCAGTTCTTCAATACGTTTGATGTAGTTCAGTGCTGCCTGCGGCAGACCGCTACGTTCCTTCACCCCGAAGGTGGATTCAGACCAGCCCGGCATGGTTTCGTAGATCGGCTCGATACCTTTCCAGTCGTCTGCAGCCAGCGGGGTAGTCGTTACTTCACGGCCATCCGGCATACGATAAGCGACACAAATTTTCACCTCTTTCAAACCGTCCAGTACGTCCAGTTTGGTCAGGCAGAAGCCAGACAGGGAGTTAATCTGTACTGCACGGCGTACCGCAACGGAGTCCAGCCAACCGGTGCGACGACGACGACCGGTGGTCGCGCCATACTCGTTACCTTGTTTGCACAGGAACTCGCCAACGTCATCAAACAGCTCGGTCGGGAACGGACCCGCGCCTACACGTGTTGAGTAAGCTTTGATAATACCCAGGACGTAATCCACATAACGTGGACCCAGGCCGGAGCCGGTAGCCACGCCACCTGCGGTGGTGTTGGAAGACGTTACGTACGGATAGGTACCGTGGTCGATATCCAGCAGGGTACCCTGTGCGCCTTCGAACATGACGAAATCGCCACGCTTACGCGCCTGGTCCAGCAGATCGGAAACATCAACAACCATAGAGGTCAGGATGTCGGCAATCGCCATCACATCATCCAGCACTTTCTGGTAGTCAACTGCTTCAACTTTATAGAAATTCACCAGCTGGAAGTTGTGATATTCCATCACTTCTTTCAGTTTTTCAGCGAAGGTTGCTTTATCAAACAGATCGCCAACGCGCAGACCGCGACGAGCTACTTTGTCTTCATAAGCCGGACCGATGCCACGACCGGTAGTACCGATCGCTTTCTCGCCACGCGCTTTCTCACGAGCATTATCCAACGCAACGTGATAATCAAGGATCAGCGGACAAGCTTCAGACAACAGCAGGCGCTCGCGAACCGGGATGCCACGATCTTCCAGTCCTTTCATTTCTTTCATCAGCGCGGACGGAGACAGTACAACACCGTTACCGATGATGCTGATGACATTCTCGCGAAGAATACCTGATGGAATAAGATGGAGGACGGTTTTTTCACCGTTGATTACGAGAGTATGGCCTGCGTTGTGACCACCCTGGTAGCGCACAACATATTTAGCCCGTTCAGTCAGAAGATCGACGATCTTCCCTTTACCTTCGTCACCCCATTGGGTGCCCAGTACGACGACGTTGTTACCCATTTTTCAAAATCACCGTTTGCTTAAAAATGGATTCTACCACCGCTTTTTCAGATATACAGCACTTTTTGCATGCGAAAATCCGCAAAATAGGCTACTTATTGATCAGCCAATCGTTTTCCTCAACATGTAGTAGACCACAACGCCCGCAACCACAAGACCTCCACCAAAACGACGCAAAGTATTTTCGGGAAGTTGCGCCATTGCGGAAATCATTTTCTTCCACGCGCGGGGATAAAGCATAGGGCCCAGGCCTTCCAGCACCAAAACCAGCGCGAGCGCCAGCAAAATTGTTGAATTCATCCATCGTCCTTTTATAAAAAGAAAACCACCGCATCCCTGGGGATGCCGGTGGTTTTGCTGGTTTAAAACCGCTGGAACTTTATTAGCGTGTCGTAGTGCTCGGTGTCTTCATGTAGCGGAAGAAATCGCTGTCCGGGCTCATGACCATCACGTCCTGGTTGCCTTCGAAGCTCTTCTCGTAAGCACGCAGGCTACGGATGAAGGCGTAGAAGTCAGGATCCTGGCTGAACGCATCGGCAAACAGTTTAGCGGCTTCTGCATCGCCTTCACCGCGCATGATGCGGCCTTGACGCTCAGATTCTGCCAGCGTTTTAGTCACTTCATAATCCGCCGTGGCACGCAGTTTTTCCGCTTCTTCCTGACCTTGAGAACGATGGCGACGCGCTACCGCTTCACGCTCAGCGCGCATACGGTTGTAGATAGCCTCAGACACTTCAGCAGGCAGGTTGATTTGCTTGATACGCACGTCAACCACTTCGATGCCCAATGCCGCCATACTGTTCGGGTTGATGACCGGTACTTTACCGTTTGTTTCAGCCTGAACACGCTCAGCCGCTTCGGCAATCGCGCTATCTGCCGCCGGAGTCGCGACTTCATCTTCCGTGCCAGCAGAACCGGAGTTCAGCGCATCACGAACTTCCAGCGTCAGACGACCGCGGGAATCGGTAACGATGTCTTTCACGTCCAGACGACCAATTTCAGAACGCAGACGGTCAGAGAACTTACGTTTCAGCAGGACTTCCGCCTGAGAAACATCGCCACCGCCCGTTGCCAGGTAGTAACGGCTAAAGTCACTGATGCGCCACTTAATGTAGGAGTCAACGATCAGGTCTTTCTTTTCTTTGGTAACAAAGCGATCGGCCTGGTTGTCCATGGTCTGAATACGCGCATCCAGCATCTTCACAGATTCAATAAACGGAATCTTGAAGTGCAGGCCTGGTGCAACAACCAGCGGCTTGTTTTCATCGTCACGCAGAACTTTACCAAAGCGCAGAGTAATCCCGCGCTCGCCTTCTTTGACCACAAAGACAGACATGAACAGAACTACCAGAACGATGATGATAATCGCAATAACTGACTTACGCATCGTTATTCCCCCTGACGCTGGTAGTCGTTACGCTGCGCGTTCGCGCGGCGTTGGTCCATAATATCGCCCTGACTGGTGGACGAGGTATTGCTTGCTCCAGTGCCGGACGTCGTTGCTGGCGGCAGACGCAGCAGGTTTGAACTGCTGTCACTCTTTGCTGCTGGCGCACTACCGCCTTTCAGCATTTGATCCAGCGGCAGAACCATCAGATTGCTGCCCTTATCGTTAACCAGGACTTTGCGGGTATTGCTCAGCACTTTTTCCATGGTTTCGATATACAGACGCTCGCGAGTAATTTGCGGTGCGGCTTTATATTCCGGCAGAATTTTTGCGAAACGAGCCACTTCACCCTGTGCTTCCAGGATGGTTCGCGTTTTGTAAGCACGCGCTTCTTCCAGAATACGCTGCGCCTGACCGTTAGCACGTGGCTGAACTTCGTTGGTGTACGCTTCTGCTTCACGGATGTACTGCTGCTCGTTTTCACGTGCTGCAATGGCATCGTCAAACGCGGCTTTTACTTCTTCCGGCGGACGTGCTGCCTGGAAGTTGACGTCCAGCAGGGTGATACCCATGTTGTACGGACGGATCGTTTCTTCCAGCTCACGCTGGGTATCGCTACGAATAACGGTACGCCCTTCGGTCAGGATACGGTCCATGGTGTATTTACCGATAACCCCACGCAGGGCGCTGTCGGTTGCCTGACGCAGACTGTCATCCGCGCTGGTTACGCTAAACAGGTAACGCTGCGGATCGGTCACGCGGTACTGCACGTTCATTTCAACGCGTACGACGTTTTCGTCAGAGGTCAGCATCACGCCGGATGCGGCAAGTTCACGCACGGCTTCCACGTTGACCGGAGTCACTTCGTCGACAAAGGTCGGTTTCCAGTTCAGACCCGGTTCAACCAAATGGCTGAATTTACCGAAGCGTGTCACCACGCCGCGTTCCGCTTCTTTAATGGTGTAGAAACCGCTGGCCGCCCAGATAATGACGATAGCTGCCGCTGCGATAGTAAAGACTCGACCACCCAATTGCGGACGAGGGCCTTGCGATGAGCTACCGCCGCCAGAACCAGCACCTTTACCGCCACCCAGACCACCGAGCTTTTTACTCAGTTTGCGGAAGATATCATCCAGATCGGGAGGTCCCTGATCGCGACCACCTTTGTTTCCATTTCCCTCAGGGTTGCCGCCAGGTTTGCTGCTTCCCCACGGGTCGCGGTCTTGTCCGTTATTACCGGGCTGATTCCACGCCATTTTTGTGCTCCATATTTGTTATGCGATGCTATACCTGCGTATTTTGCGCTGCCGATGCGTTGGCTACGCCCTTTAATCTCAGTCACATAGTTGACTATGCTCCTGAAGATTTCAGGACTTGCCACCTTCATGCTGCACAAAACCCACAAGGTATAGAGGCGAAAAAATCTTCAGGCCATATCCGTCAGGTCAGACAATATAGTCTTCCAGTGCCGGTTCTTGTTTACAGAGGCGACGCCAGTCTACGATCGGCATACGAACCTGCAGACCCACGCTGCCGTCCTCCTCCATCCACTCTCTTTCTATTGCCTGAAGTTGGTAAAACCGGCTTCTCAGACGCCCTTCCTGCGGCGGCAAACGCAACGTGTGCTGCGCCACCTCACCGGAAAGTCGCTCAGTCAAAGCCTGAAAAAGCTGTGGTATACCTATTCCCGTTTGCGCTGAAACCCAAACGCGAATGGGTTTATTCTCTTCATCTCTGTCGATACGTGGTTCAAAATCATCCAGCATATCGATTTTATTCATCACCAGCAGAGTCGGGATCTCATGCGCATCGATCTCTTCGAGCACCGTGTCGACGGCCTCGATGTTTTCCTGCACACGAAAATCTGCAGCATCAATAACATGCAGCAGCAATGTCGCCTGACGCGTTTCCTGCAGGGTAGCTTTAAACGCCGCCACCAGGTCGTGCGGCAAATGACGGATAAACCCTACGGTATCCGCCAGCACGGTTTCACCGACATCCGCTACGTCTATACGGCGCAGCGTTGGGTCCAAGGTCGCAAACAGCTGATCCGCTGCGTAAACCCGGGCTTCGGTGATCTGGTTGAACAGGGTGGATTTTCCGGCGTTGGTATACCCCACCAGTGATACGGTTGGGACATCCGCTTTCTTGCGCGACTGTCGCCCCTGCTCACGTTGCTTTTCAACTTTTTCCAGGCGCGACTGTATTTGCAAAATGCGATTACGCAGCAAACGACGGTCGGTTTCGAGCTGGGTTTCACCCGGACCGCGCAAACCAATCCCGCCCTTTTGCCTTTCAAGGTGGGTCCAGCCACGGACCAGACGAGTAGCCATATGGCGCAACTGCGCCAGCTCAACCTGCAACTTACCCTCATGGGTGCGCGCACGCTGGGCAAAAATATCTAAAATAAGACCTGTCCTGTCGATAACAAGACACTGGCACAACTGTTCCAGGTTACGTTCCTGGGCGGGGCTTAGAGCATGATCAAAAATCACCACCGCAGCGCCAGTCGCTTTTACGGCTTCCGCAATTTCGATTGCCTTACCTTCACCAACAAAATACTTCGGGTGCGGTGCTTTACGGCTCCCGGTAATCACCTGCATTGCTTCGACACCGGCGGAAGAAACCAGAGATTCAAACTCCTGGAGGTCTTCCATATCTTTGTCTTGCGAAAAATAGATGTGTACCAGTACCGCCTGCTCACCGGCATCATAACGGTCAAACAAGCGTCAACCCCTTAATATATATCAACGGGGAACGCAGGATCGCTGGCTCCCCGTGTGTAAAACAGCTAACAACCTTATTCGGTTTCTTCGCTGTCCTGTTGCGCAGATGAACCTTGCGCGTTGCTACCGTGATGGTAGTTGCTGCCAGTGCCGCCGGTGGCATTATTGCTGTGATGAGAAACCGGGCGAGACGGGACAACAGTAGAAATCGCGTGCTTATAAACCATCTGGCTGACCGTGTTTTTCAACAGGATCACGAACTGATCAAAAGACTCGATTTGACCTTGCAGCTTAATACCATTCACCAAATAAATAGAAACTGGAACACGTTCCCGACGCAGTGCGTTCAGGAACGGATCTTGTAAAGATTGCCCCTTAGCCATTCTCTCTTTTCCTTATATGCTTATTTGTACTTTGAACCTTTCGATTCTGAAAAATTGCGCACGATACGTTTCAATTGTACACATTCAGTTCGCGATAGCACCAACAACCTGTAATACTTCGTTTCGCGCCTGGTCAGGCTTTTCACTGTCAAGCCAGTGCACCCCTTCCCAACCACGCAACCAGGTTACCTGTCGCTTCGCCAACTGCCTCGTGGCGCAAACACCTCTATAAACCATTTCATCGTATGAAATTTCACCTTCAATGTATGACCACATCTGGCGATACCCTACACAACGAATGGAAGGCAAATCCGTATGCAAATCTCCACGGGCAAATAGCGCCCGGACTTCTGCTTCAAAACCTGAAGCCAACATCTGATGAAAACGCTGCTCAATTCGCTGATGGAGCAGTTCACGGCTCGCCGGGGCGATAGCAAACTGATGCACCTGATACGGCAAAGCATCTCCTGACGTTTGCGTCAGCTCCGTTAAAGTTTTACCCGAAATGAAAAAAACTTCCAGTGCCCGGGAAAGTCTTTGCGGATCATTTGGATGAATACGCGCCGCAGCCACCGGATCTATTTCCTGAAGCTGTCGGTGTAACGCGTCCCACCCATGCTCTGCCGCCTGCTGCTCAATTCTGGCCCTGACTTCCGGATCTGCCGACGGTAACGGCGACAGCCCTTCAAGCAAGGCTTTGAAATATAACATTGTGCCGCCCACCAGCAGCGGAATACGCCCCGCGGCGGTGATATCGGCCATCTCGGCTAACGCATCGCGGCGAAAATCCGCAGCAGAGTACGCCTGGGACGGATCGCGAATATCCAGCAACCGGTGCGGCGCGGCCTGTAATTCATCTGCATCAGGCTTGGCTGTACCGATATCCATCCCCTTGTAAATAAGGGCGGAATCAACGCTTATCAACTCTACAGGCAAAACTTTACGCAATTCAATTGCCAGTGCCGTTTTACCGGAGGCCGTCGGCCCCATCAAAAAAATCGCCTTTGGCAGGCTCGCCTTACGGGTATCACTCATGTTTCAGGGCATTCATTACCGAATGTAAATCAACAGGTTGTAACAAACCACCCGGCGGCGCCTTCACGAGTTGTGGGCAAAGCCGCTCAACATCCGCTAACAGCGTAATCGCCTGAGCCATGCTCCACTGCGGATGCTCGCTAATCAGATTACGTGCAATCCACTGTGCAATATTGCCCGGTTCGAATTCGGACTGCTGTGCCAGGTAGCCTATCAGTTCAGGAATCAAGATTTGTAAATTTTGTTGGCGTAAGGGTAAAGGCACCGCCCGGATGGTCACATGCTGCGCATCCAGTTGAAATTCAATACCCAACTCAGCCAGTTGGCTCTGCCCTTTTTGCAGCGCCGCTTTTTCATCAGCGGTCACTTTTAGACGTAAAGGGATCAGTAACGGCTGAGCGCATACGACGCCCTGGTCCGGCGTTAACTGCGCCTGACGTAGCCAACGTTCCGCCACCGGCAATGCCAGCAACCGAATATGACCATCGCATTCGAGTAATGCGCAGTCCGTACCGACAATGGTTAGTACCCGCCCAAAGCCCTGACTGTTGCCGGTCAGAGGTGCTGATGGCGTTTCAGAAACCGGCGTTTTACGCGGCGGAACCGGCGTCTGTAGCAGTTGCTGATAAATCTCACCCTGCTGCTTTTGATATCCAGGTTGGGCATGAGGCCAGCTGGCCCCCGTCTGACGGCCACCACTACTGCCAGCGCCAGCAGATGCTGAGTAACGCGGCGTCGCAGGTTCACGCGCCGGGGCCGGTTCGGCAAAATGGTTACGCCCGGCCGCGACGCGGTTTTCCGGGATGTGCCTTGGGGCGGGCTCGTCGTCATCAGCCAACGGCAGCGGCGTTTCAAGCTGCTGTTGCAGGACGCTCAACACGCCCTGGTAAATAAAATCATGCACCAGGCGGGACTGATGAAAACGGACCTCATGTTTGGCGGGATGTACGTTAACATCCACCTGATGCGGGTCGATTTCCAGATACAACACAAAAGCGGGCTGCTGATCGGCTCCCAGCTTATCTTCACAGGCCTGACGAATAGCATGGTTGATCAACCGATCTCGCATCATCCGGCCATTCACATAGCAGTACTGGATTTCCGCCAGCGCCGCCGTCGTGTGGTTAGGATCGGCCACCCAGCCGCGCAGCGTTAAATCGCCATGCTGCCATTCAATCGCCAGCGCATGTTCCAGAAACGGCGTGCCGCAAATCGCGCCCAGTCGGCGCTCTTGCTGCCCATCCGCAGCCACTGCCCGGTACTGGCGCACCACTTTGCCGTTGTGCGACAAATTAATCGTCACATCAAAACGTGCCAGCGCAATACGGCGGATTATTTCGTCGATATGATTAAATTCCGTTTTCTCGGTGCGCATAAACTTGCGCCGCGCCGGGGTGTTGTAGAACAGATCTAACACCTCCAGCGTGGTTCCCACCGGATGCGCAGCGGGTTTAACCGTCACATCCATGTCGCGCCCTTCGGCATAGGCTTGCCAGGCTTCAGGTTGTTCTTGCGTACGCGACGTCAGGGTTAAACGAGAAACGGAGCTGATACTGGCCAGCGCTTCGCCGCGAAACCCGAGGCTCACGATGGCTTCGAGATCGTCAAGCGAGGAAATTTTACTGGTGGCATGACGCGCCAGCGCCAGCGCCAGCTCGTCTTTTTTAATCCCGCAGCCGTTGTCACGAATACGGATAAGCTTCGCGCCGCCGCGCTCAACATCAATATCAATGCGCGTCGCACCAGCATCAATACTGTTTTCCACCAGCTCCTTCACCACTGACGCAGGCCGTTCTACCACCTCGCCTGCGGCAATCTGGTTCGCCAGCTGTGGCGGTAGAACCTGAATCGGCATGGCTAATCCTTAATTTGTTAACGTGTTGCCAGGCGATACCGCACTCGCGGTTTGCGCCGGTGTGCCTTGAGGCCCGGTTTGCATCGGGTGCGCCTGGAAATAGTTACGCAATCCTTTGTAAATTGCCTCGGCCAGCTGCTGCTGGTAGTCATCACTCGCCAACAGACGCTCTTCGCTGTTGTTACTGATAAAGCCGGTTTCAACCAGCACTGACGGGATATCAGGCGAACGTAATACCCCAAGGCTGGCGTGTTCCGGACGACGCTTATGCATCGAGCCAATACGTTCTAACTGGCCGATCATGCTGGTCGCTACATCATACCCAACGCGTTGCGAATGACCGAACTGCAGATCCAACACGGCCTGGCTGAGATAAGGATCGGACTGGCTGTTTGCCAGCACATCGCCCGCCCCACCCAACAGTTCCGATTGCTTTTCGTGCTGTTCCAGCCAGCCGGCCATTTCACTGTTTGCCCGACGGTTTGACAGTACCCAGACGGAAGCACCAGTGGCATCCCGGTTTGGTGCGGCATCTGCATGAATAGAGACCAGGAAGTTGGCGTTTTGTTTACGCGCAACGTCTGAACGCCCCATCACCGAGATAAAGTAATCGCCATCACGGGTGAGTACGCCTTTAAACATCGGGTCATCATTGAGCAAACTGCGCAGTTTGCGCGCCACGGCAATCGTGACGTTTTTCTCACGTGTGCCACCGGGACCAATAGCGCCAGGATCCTGCCCGCCGTGTCCGGCATCAATGGCGATAACTACTTTTTCGCCGTTACTGGTACTGGCGCGCGCCGCAGGTCGTGTGGAGGTATTACTGTTGGTTACCATCGTGGTGCGATCGTTTTCCGCTTTAAACGGATTACGCGCAGGCTCGGCAGGGCGCGGGGCGATAACCGGCGCTTCAACACGCTTCGCAACCACTGGAGGTGGTGGAGGCGGCGGTGGCGCATCAGCTTTGATGGTAAACACGACGGTATAATTGCCGCCGTTCTGGCGTTTTACGGCTTCGGCTTTGCCGTTCTCGGTTAAATCCACCACCAGGCGCAGAGACTGCGCATCTTTTGGCGTGCCGGAACGGATAGATTTCACCAGATTATTGCCGCTAAACAGCAGCGGTAACCCCTGAATCACACCGGTTTGTTTAATATCCAACGCGACGGTTCGTTTCCCGTCCTGCGAAACTGCGTATTCAGGATCGCCAATAAAGCTCAGCGTAATCCGCGCTTGCTGATCGCCATTGGACACCTGAAGATCGGAGAGGCTGGCGGCCCCTGCCTGCGCGCACAGCAGGACCAGTGTTGCCATCAGCCAGTTTCTGATGCGATAAATCATCCCGCCACCCTTAAGGTTAATCGGCTAAACGCGCCAGCAATAAATCACCCGATGAGGAGACTGCGCTTATGCGCGCCTCTCGACCTTGCGCCTGATATTCAATGTGTATTTCGACGTCCGGGTCTGGCAGTACACCTTTACCTTGTTGCGGCCATTCCACCAGACAGATGGCGTCATTGGCAAAATAATCGCGGATCCCCATAAATTCCAGCTCCTCTGGGTCCGCAAGTCGGTACAGATCGAAGTGATATACCATCAAATTATCGAGCGAATAGGGTTCAACCAGCGTATAGGTGGGGCTTTTTACATTTCCTTTGTGACCTAACGCCTGCAGGAATCCCCGGCTGAAAGTGGTTTTACCCGCCCCCAGGTCGCCGTACAAATAAATTACCGTCGCGCCATCACAGGCTTTGGCTACCCGCAGTCCCAGGTCTAAAGTCGCCTGCTCATCAGGTAGTGGAATTACTCGATTCATCATGATAAACGTCAATCACATCAGGGTTAACAATACGCTGTAGCGTGGTAAAGAGATCTGTCGCCAGCATGCCGCGCGTACCATAACGCGCCGCCAGCACATCCGCCGCCGCACCGTGCGCGACACATCCCGCACATGCCGCATCATACGGGGTTAGCTTCTGTCCGAGCAATGCGCCAATAATACCGGAAAGCACATCACCCATTCCGCCGCTGGCCATTCCAGCATTGCCGGTATCAATAATACCCAATTCGGCCTGTTCGGCAGCAACAACCGTACCCGCGCCTTTCAGCACGACGACGCCTCCGTACCGTTTTACCAGACGTTGTGCACAAAGTAATCGATCGTCTTCAATTTCTGCAATGGAACAGCCCAGAAGTCGCGCGGCTTCACCAGGATGCGGCGTGATCACGCGATTGTGACGTTTATCGGGGTTGATTGCCAGCAGGTTCAACGCATCCGCATCCCAGAGCATCGGTTTGCGAAAATTCACTACCTTCTGCAGCGCTTTTTTACCCCATTCCTGCTGACCAAGCCCTGGTCCTATTACCACAACATCCGCCCACGCCAGGCTCTCCTCCAGAGTCTGCGGCGTCAGCGCATCGACCATCAGTTCCGGTCTGGCAGTCAGAATAGGCGCAATATTTTCACTACGGGTCAGCACTTTAACCAGCCCGGCTCCTGCACGCAGCGCCGCTTCACCGGCCATGCGTATTGCGCCAGCCGTGCCGTGGTCACCACCGATGATCACCAGCCGACCGTGGGAGCCTTTGTGCGAGGTGGGTCGACGCGGCGTTAACCAGTGTACAAGCTGTTGAGCATCAAACCGTTGCAGCGGCGCGTTCTGCCCCGCCAGCCAGTCGTCCAGACCGAGTGCGTTAACATGCAGGCGTCCGGTGACATCGCGCGCTTTACCGGTTAGCAGACCAGGCTTCAACGCAATAAAGGTCACGGTGTGCGCCGCATTGATAACCGCGCCCGGCGCCGCGCCCGTCTGCGCCAGCAGGCCGGATGGAATGTCTATCGCCACGACAGGGGCAGGATGGTGATTGGCACGTTCGATCAATGCCGAGAGAGGCTCATGCGGCGCGTGTTTTAAGCCCGTGCCTGACAGCGCATCAATAATGACGTCCACGCGATCTGGCCAATTGATATCCGCAGCATGAATGACGCCACCGGCGTTAAGCCAGGCGTCGCGCGCCTGCTGTGCTTCCTCGGGGAGCGCTTTATCACTCTCCTGCGCCAGCAACGTAATATCAAGCCCCTGAGCTTTGGCAAGCCTTGCCACCACGTAACCATCACCACCGTTGTTGCCATGACCACATAGCACCAGCCAGTGCTGAGTGTTTGGATATGTCTCGCGGGTGACCTGAAACGCCGCCTCTCCCGCCCGTTGCATCAGCTCGTACAACGTCAGTCCTAAACTGTCTGCCGCCTCTCGCTCCATCCGCCTGATGTCATCGGCGTGCCAAATGGAGTGTGGTATACTTGCGGGGTTTTTCTTCATTGTATGGTCCGTCATGTCAGAGCCCCTCGATCTCAATCAGTTAGCGCAAAATATTAAGCAGTGGGGGCTGGAGCTTGGCTTTCAGCAGGTCGGTATTGCCGATACCGACCTCAGCGAAGCGGAGCCCAAACTGCAGGCCTGGCTGGATAAACACTATCACGGCGAGATGGACTGGATGGCCCGTCACGGCATGATGCGCGCCCGACCTCACGAATTATTATCCGGTACGCTACGTGTCATCAGCGTACGTATGAACTATCTTCCTGCCAATGCGGCCTTTGCCAGCACGTTGAAAAACCCCTCTCTGGGTTACGTCAGCCGTTACGCGCTTGGGCGTGACTACCATAAACTGCTGCGTAACCGCTTAAAAAAGCTGGGAGAGAGGATTCAACAGCACTGCGTTTCGCTGAATTTTAGACCTTTTGTCGATTCTGCGCCCATTCTTGAGCGTCCATTAGCGGAAAAAGCCGGGCTTGGCTGGACAGGTAAGCACTCACTTATCCTCAATCGCGAAGCTGGTTCATTTTTCTTCCTCGGGGAATTACTGATCGATTTGCCCCTGCCGGTCGACAACCCAGTAGAAGAAGGATGCGGGAAATGCGTCGCCTGTATGACCATCTGTCCCACCGGGGCCATCGTTGAACCCTACACGGTAGATGCGCGCCGCTGTATCTCTTATCTCACTATCGAACTGGAAGGCGCGATCCCGGAAGAATTTCGTCCCCTGTTGGGGAATCGAATTTACGGCTGCGATGATTGCCAGCTCATTTGCCCGTGGAACCGATACTCGCAGTTGACGACAGAGGATGACTTCAACCCACGCAAACAACTTCATGCTCCAGAGTTAATAGAGCTGTTTAGCTGGAGCGAAGCGTGGTTTTTAAAAGTCACGGAGGGGTCTGCTATTCGTCGTATTGGTCACCTGCGCTGGCTGCGAAATATCGCTGTTGCGCTGGGTAATGCCCCATGGGATGAAGCCGTTATTCACGCGCTGGAAAGTCGCAGAGGTGAGCACCCACTTCTCGACGAACACATAGAGTGGGCGGTTGCTCAGCAAATCGAGAAGCGAAATGCCTGCGCAGTTGAAGTGCAGTTACCGAAGAAACAACGTTTGGTCAGGGTCATTGAAAAGGGTCTGCCGCGTGACGCTTAAGTCATCCACAGCTTGTGTATAAAAATAAAAACACATTGATATTCAAGAGGGAAAAAATCGTCAAGTGATCGCATTAACAATTTGAAATGATAATTAATTCAATATTTTCAAAGAGTTAAAATGATACTATTCACCCGACTAAGTTTTTTGCATTCCAGGAATAATACCCGAACCTGTGGATAAGTCTGTTTACAAGAGTATGTCAATGACGAAACAAAACGTCCCCAACGTATTTATTCGCTGTGGATATTTTTATTGGGGTAAGAATTTGGAGCGGGAAACGAGACTCGAACTCGCGACCCCGACCTTGGCAAGGTCGTGCTCTACCAACTGAGCTATTCCCGCTTGGGTGTGTCTGTGCTTTGTAGACATAAGCACTTTCAAATTTTGGAGCGGGAAACGAGACTCGAACTCGCGACCCCGACCTTGGCAAGGTCGTGCTCTACCAACTGAGCTATTCCCGCTTAATCTTCGTCTTTCGAACCACTACTGCGTTGGCTGCCTTCATTCGCCTAAGTTACTTACTTTAGTAAGCTCCTAAGGACTCATTCAGTTGCCGCCTTGTCGCAATTCGAAATTCTGCGATTGGTGGTCTGTGCTTTACAAGCACTTTCAAATTTTGGAGCGGGAAACGAGACTCGAACTCGCGACCCCGACCTTGGCAAGGTCGTGCTCTACCAACTGAGCTATTCCCGCAAATTTGTACTGCTTTTGCTGCTGCCGTAACGTGTAATTCTCTGTCGTTACGGGAGGCGCATTATACGAGAAATCCGTTTAGCTGCAACCCCCCTAAAAGCGATTTTTTCGTTTTTCTGTTTAAGTGCTGAATTTATCGGCAAGTCGTCTAATTTAGCGACAATCCAGCCTCAGTGCAAGCGCACAGGAACGATATTCGTAGGCCGGGTAAGCCACAGCGCCGCCCGGCAATCCACAAAATCAAAGCTTAATAAAATGTTCGCGATAGTAAGCAAGCTCAGCAACAGATTCACGAATATCGTCCATCGCCTGATGCGTTCCCTGCTTGGTGAAGCCAGCAAGAATTTCCGGCTTCCAACGACGCGCCAGCTCTTTCAACGTACTGACGTCAAGATAGCGATAATGGAAATACGCCTCCAGCTCCGGCATGTATTTAAACAGGAAACGACGATCCTGACCGATGCTATTGCCGCAGATAGGTGATTTCCCTTCTGGAACCCACTCTTTCAAAAAAGCCAGCGTAGCCAGTTCAGCTTCACGATCCCCCATGGTGCTCGCCTTCACGCGATCCACTAGCCCACTACCGGTATGCGTACGTACGTTCCAGTCATCCATTAATGCCAGCTGTTCGTCGGACTGGTGCACCGCAATTGTCGGTCCTTCAGCCAGAATATTCAGGTTGGCATCCGTCACCAGCGTGGCTATCTCAATTATGCGATCGCGCTCGGGATCCAGACCTGTCATCTCCAGATCGATCCAAATCAGGTTGTTTTCATTGGCACTCATGCTATTTTCCACCCTTCAGCGTCACATTCAGTGTGACTATATTCATCTAAAATTGCGTGTATCATAAATGTTTTGCCCATTATGGGCGACCAGGAGTCAGTCCGATTGAGTAAGAATAAACTCTCCAAAGGCCAACAGCGCCGTGTGAACGCCAATCACCAGCGTCGTCTGAAAACGTCCACGGAGAAGCCAGACTACGACGACAACCTGTTTGGCGAAACCGCTGAAGGCATCGTTATCAGCCGTTTTGGCATGCATGCCGACGTGGAATCTGCTGACGGTGAGATTCACCGCTGCAACATCCGCCGTACAATTCGCTCGCTGGTGACCGGCGATCGCGTTGTCTGGCGCCCGGGAAAAGCAGCAGCAGAAGGCGTGAATGTCAAAGGCATCGTTGAAGCGGTACACGAGCGTACCTCGGTACTGACACGTCCCGACTTTTACGACGGGGTGAAACCCATTGCCGCCAACATCAACCAGATCGTTATTGTCTCAGCCATCTTACCCGAGCTGTCACTCAATATTATCGACCGGTATCTGGTAGCCTGTGAAACGCTACACGTTGAACCGATTATCGTATTGAATAAGATCGATCTGCTGGATGACGAAGGCATGGCCTTTGTTAACGAACAGATGGATATTTATCGCCACATTGGCTATCGCGTGTTGATGGTATCAAGCCGCACTAAAGACGGCCTGAAACCGCTTGAAGAAGCATTAACCGATCGCATCAGCATTTTTGCCGGTCAGTCGGGCGTTGGTAAATCTAGCCTGCTCAATAATCTTCTCGGCCTGCAGGAAGAGATCCTGACCAACGATGTCTCCGACAACTCCGGCCTTGGACAGCACACCACCACTGCCTCTCGCCTGTATCATTTCCCGCACGGTGGCGACGTTATCGACTCCCCTGGCGTACGTGAGTTCGGGTTGTGGCATCTGGAGCCGGAACAAATCACACATGGTTTTGTCGAATTCCATGACTACCTGGGCCACTGCAAATACCGCGACTGCAAGCATGATACCGATCCAGGCTGCGCTATCCGTGAGGCCGTAGAAAAAGGGGCAATAGCTGAAACTCGGTTTGAAAATTATCACCGCATCCTGGAAAGCATGGCGCAGGTAAAAACACGTAAAAACTTTTCTGATACAGACAACTGACAACTAAGCTAAGCATCGCTAGAATCGTCCCCCTTTTTTCAGGATCCGGCCCGTATGCCGGATCGGGAACAAATTATGGCCTGGAGGCTACCTTGTTAAACTCATTTAAGCTTTCGCTACAATACATTCTGCCGAAACTATGGCTCACTCGCCTGGCGGGTTGGGGTGCGAGCAAACGAGCGGGATGGCTGACTAAACTGGTTATCGATCTGTTCGTTAAATATTACAAAGTCGATATGAAAGAGGCGCAAAAGCCGGACACCGCCAGCTATCGCACCTTTAACGACTTCTTTGTTCGCCCACTGCGCGACGACGTTCGCCCGATTAACACCGATCCAAACGTACTGGTCATGCCTGCTGACGGCGTGATTAACCAGTTAGGAAGCATCGAAGAAGACAAACTGCTGCAGGCCAAAGGGCACAGCTATACCCTTGAAGCACTGCTGGCCGGCAACTACCAGATGGCGGACAAATTCCGCAACGGTACGTTTGTGACCACTTACTTATCTCCACGCGATTACCACCGTGTACATATGCCGTGTAACGGTATCCTGCGTGAAATGATGTACGTGCCAGGCGATCTCTTCTCTGTAAATATCCTGACTGCGCAAAACGTTCCAAACCTGTTTGCACGCAACGAACGCGTAATCTGTCTGTTTGATACCGAATTTGGCCCGATGGTGCAGATTCTGGTCGGCGCGACCATCGTTGGCAGTATTGAAACCGCATGGGCTGGCACCATTACCCCACCGCGTGAAGGCGTCATCAAACGCTGGACCTGGCCGGAAGGCGAAAGCGAAGGGTCGGTGGCGCTGCTGAAAGGTCAGGAAATGGGCCGCTTTAAGCTCGGTTCCACCGTTATCAACCTGTTCGCGCCTGGCAAAGTTAACCTGGTTGAGCAGTTGCATGACCTTTCAGTGACCAAAATCGGCCAGCCAATGGCCATCTCGACCGAGACATTCGTGACGCCAGAGGCAGAACCTGCCCCGCTTGCGAAAGAAGAGATCGAAGCAGAACACGACGCCAGCCCGCTGGTTGACGACAAAAAAGACGAAAGTTAAACATAGGAATCGCTGCTGTGCGCCTGATTATCACTTTTCTGATGGCCTGGTGCCTCAGCCTGGGGGCGTACGCTGCGACGGCCCCCGATGCCAAACAACTCACCCAGGAACTGGAGCAGGCAAAAGCGGCGAAACCTGCTCAGCCAGAAACCGTCGAGGCGCTCCAGTCCGCGCTGAATTCCCTCGAGGAGCGTAAAGGTTCTCTCGAGCGTGCCCAGCAATATCAGCAGGTTATTGATAACTTCCCCAAGCTGTCCGCAACATTACGCGCGCAGCTTAGCAACCTGCGCGACGAACCGCGCAATGTGCCAACCGGACTCACCACCGATGCGTTAAACCAGGAGATCCTCCAGGTCAGCAGCCAACTGTTGGAAAAGAGTCGTCAGGCCCAGCAGGAGCAGGATCGCGCCCGGGAAATCGCCGACTCGTTAAGCCAGCTTCCTCAACAGCAAACCGATGCCCGCCGCCAGCTAAATGAGCTTGAGCGACGTATTGGTACCGCCAACTCTAATCCCGCGCAGAATCAGGCGATGCAGGCTGAATCCGCCAAACTCAAAGCCCTGGTCGATGAACTGGAGCTGGCGCAGCTTTCCGCTAATAACCGCCAGGAGCTGGCGCGTATGCGCTCAGAGCTGGCGGAAAAACAGAGCCAGCAGCTCGATACTTACCTGCAGGCTTTGCGCAACCAGCTCAACAGTCAACGTCAGCGTGAGGCAGAGCGAGCGCTGGAAAGCACCGAACTGTTGGCGGAAAACAGCGCGGGACTGCCGGAAGGTATTGTCGACCAGTTCAAGGTTAACCGCGAACTGTCTCAGGCATTAAACCAGCAGGCGCAACGTATGGACCTGGTAGCCTCGCAACAGCGTCAAGCCGCCAGCCAAACGCTGCAGGTGCGCCAGGCATTGAATACGCTGCGAGAGCAGTCTCAGTGGCTTGGGGTCTCAAATATGCTGGGAGAAGCGCTGCGCGCGCAGGTATCCCGTTTACCGGAAATGCCCAAGCCTCAGCAGTTGGATACCGAAATGGCGCAGCTTCGCGTGCACCGTATGCGCTATGAGGATCTCCTCAACAAACAGCCGCAGTTGCGTCAGATTCATCAGGCCGATGGACAACCGCTGACCGCTGAACAGAGCAGCATTCTCAACGCCCAGTTACGCACCCAACGTGAGCTGCTGAACTCTTTGTTACAGGGTGGCGATACGCTGATCCTTGAGCTGACCAAGCTCAAAGTCTCTAATAGCCAACTGGAAGATGCGCTAAAAGAGGTCAACGAAGCAACGCACCGTTATCTGTTCTGGACGTCGGACGTTAGCCCCATCTCCCTCTCCTGGCCTGTCGACATCGTCCAGGATCTGCGGCGTCTGATCTCATTAGATACGTTTAATCAGTTGGGCAAAGCCAGCATCATGATGCTGACCAGCAAAGAAACGCTGCTGCCGCTTTTCGCGGCATTGGTGCTGGTTGGCTTTAGCCTCTCTTCGCGCAAACACTTCACCCGTTTTCTGGAGCGTTCATCTGCCCGGGTCGGGAAAGTCACCCAGGACCACTTCTGGCTGACGATACGCACGGTGTTCTGGTCGATACTCGTCGCTTCTCCGTTGCCGGTGCTGTGGGCAACGCTCGGTTACGGATTGCAGGAAGCCTGGCCTTATCCATTGGCTGTCGCTATCGGGGATGGCGTTACCGCCACGGTGCCCATGCTGTGGGCAGTAATGATTTGCGCCACCTTTGCGCGCCCCAACGGTCTGTTCATTGCCCACTTTGGCTGGCCGCGTAACCGCGTCGCGAAAGCCATGCACTATTACCTGATGAGTATCGGGCTGATTGTGCCGCTGATCATGGCGGTGATTATGTTTGATAATCTCAATGACCGGGAATTCTCCGCCTCACTGGGGCGTCTGTGCTTTATTCTGATTTGCGGTGCGCTGGCGGTCGTGACCCTGAGCCTGAAACGCGCCGGAATACCGCTGTACCTCGATAAAGAAGGCAACAGCGATAACATGGTCAACAGCATGCTGTGGAATATGCTGATGGGCGCACCGCTGATTGCCATTCTCGCTGCGGCAGTGGGCTATCTCGCCACGTCGCAAGCTTTATTGGCGCGTCTGGAAACGTCCGTAGCTATCTGGTTCTTGTTACTGGTGGTGTATCACGTTATCCGCCGCTGGATGCTGATCCAGCGCCGCCGGCTGGCGTTTGACCGCGCCAAGCATCGACGTGCCGAAATGCTGGCGCAGCGCGCACGGGGTGAAGAAGAACCAGCGCATTCCACCAGCCTTGAAGGCACGATTGATGTTGATGAAAGCGAAGTGGATCTGGATGCTATCAGCGCGCAATCACTGCGCCTGGTGCGCTCTATCCTGATGCTTATCGCCCTGCTCTCGGTCATTGTGCTGTGGTCAGAAATTCATTCCGCTTTCGGCTTCCTGGAAAATATCTCGTTGTGGGATGTCACCTCCACGGTGCAGGGTGTGGAAAGTTTAGAGCCGATAACGCTGGGTGCAGTGCTTATCGCAATCCTGGTGTTTATCATCACTACCCAATTAGTGCGCAACCTGCCCGCGCTGCTGGAGTTGGCGCTGCTGCAACATCTCGATTTAACCCCCGGCACCGGTTACGCCATCACCACCATCACCAAGTACCTGCTGATGCTGATTGGCGGTCTGGTGGGCTTCTCAATGATCGGTATTGAGTGGTCCAAACTGCAATGGCTGGTAGCGGCTCTCGGTGTCGGTCTGGGCTTTGGTTTGCAGGAGATCTTCGCCAACTTTATTTCCGGCCTGATTATCCTCTTTGAAAAACCAATCCGCATTGGCGACACAGTGACGATTCGCGATCTTACCGGTAGCGTGACGAAAATTAATACCCGCGCCACGACCATCAGCGACTGGGACCGCAAAGAGATCATCGTGCCCAACAAAGCCTTTATCACCGAGCAGTTTATCAACTGGTCGTTATCGGATTCGGTCACCCGTGTGGTATTAACCATCCCGGCACCGTCGGAGGCTAACAGCGAGGAGGTTACGCAGATCCTCCTTACTGCCGCACAACGCTGCTCGCTGGTTATCGATAACCCGGCGCCAGAAGTCTTCCTGGTTGACCTGCAGCAAGGGATTCAAATCTTCGAACTGCGTATTTATGCCGCTGAGATGGGGCATCGTATGCCGCTGCGCCACGAAATCCACCAGCTGATTCTGGCTGGCTTCCGTGAGCACGGTATCGATATGCCGTTCCCACCGTTCCAGATGCGTCTGGAGAGCCTCGGCGGTAAGCAAACGGGAAGAACCTTAAGTTCTGCGGGCAGAAGCAGTCGCCCGGCGGGGAGTTTGTAAACAAAAATGATGCCGGATGGCAGCTTCGCCGAATCCGGCCTACGAAGAATCATTTTTGTAGGCCGGATTCAGCAGGAAGTTTACTCCACCGCCCACTCAGGCTCGTTGGCCGTGCGGCGGCTGTAGTTCTGATAAATCGCCATTGCCAACAGCGAGAAGAAGATCGGGCCTCCGGTCATCCACAATGCGCTGTTCCAGTCCCCTGCTTCAATCACCGGCTGGATGATGGTGAACACATTGGCAAACGTCACCACCAGCACAACCACCGATGTGGCCAGTAACGTCGCCGCTCGGGTTTTAAAGACAACAAACGGTCTTTCCAGGCCCGTACGGGCTTTAAAGAACGGAAACGCCAGCGCGAGGAACAGATACGGCAGCGTCATCGAGACGTTCGCCATCAGCGTCAGTTTGTTATAGAACGCTGAAGCCGTATCGCCGCCAAACGAAACCAGCAGGATAAACAGGCTCACCAGCAGGCACTGCAACCACATTGCCGTCGTCGGCATCCCCACGGCATTCAGTTTGGTCATCGGCGCTGGCCACAGCGCCTTCGGCGTTCCCTGAATAATCGCTTTCAGTGGCGAATAGCTGAGCGTGAAAAAAGCGCCGGTATAAGCGAGAAACATAGAAAGCCCGGTGATACGCGCGAACCACACCCCCGTCGTCATCGCGGTTTCAGGAGAAAGATGCAGCGCGTTACCTAACGTCATCCCGAGGCTTTTCATTAGGATATACGTTATATTGCCGAGGTTGACCGAGCTATTGCTTAATACTTGCTGCCAGTTGGTGCTAACGCCCCATAAAAATATGGCCAGTGAATAACCGACAGAAATGACAATCGCGGCAAAGACAATGCCTTTCGCAAAGTTCTTTTCTGGCTTCTCTGTTTTATCAACTAATCCACCCACGGCTTCTATTCCGCCGTATGCAAAAATGGCAAACACAACAAATGACAACATGGCCAGACCGGACTGATATCCCGGATTAGGTGAGGAGATGAAATTAATATCCTGCGCAAAGTGACCACCAGTTAATAACAAAATAGCGACACTCACTAACAACAGAACTAAATTAAGACACATTACGGCAATTCCGCCTACAGCCGTAATACGAGCAATCTTATTAATACCTCGGGAGGCCACGCAGGTTACCAGAATCATCCAACCGACGGCGAGCAACCCGACGACCTGCGTAGGCTCAAGCCCCGCAAAACGCCAGTGCTGCGTCATGTCCGCGCCAAATAAGAAGGTTGAAAAAGGTACCCAGACTTTCGCTGCGGTGCTTACCATCCATATCACATAGGAAGAAAACCACATAAACGTGCCGATAAACGCATAGCGTGGCCCAACGCTATTATTCATCCACGAATAGATTCCGCCCTCTTCTTTCCGATAGGCAGCCCCCATTTCCGCCATCATTAAAGCAAATGGGATAAAGAATAATAATGCAGAAAATATATACCACGGAATCGCGCTATACCCCATTAAATAGAATGCGGAGGGGCTATTCGCAAAACCGAAAACAGACGTAAATATCATGAGGATGAGACCTATTAGGCTCATCTTTTTTATTGTTTGGGTCATTAAACCATCCCTTACTCTGGCAAGCGTTTAACAAACGCCACTCACCGGTTGGCACTGCCCTCTTTTCAGAGTTCAGCGATAGAAAAATCAACACAGAATTGATACCTGAACGATATCAAATATCCAGGAGTAAATTGTGGCTATTAGAGGGTAAATGAAAAAATATGCTACAAAGTGGCTATTTCACCGCCACTTTGCATTGAAGGAGAGTACGTTACGCGCGATCGACGGTAAATGCGATAACCTCGGCCAGGCTCTCTGCGCCCAATGCCAGCATCACAAGACGGTCAACGCCCAGCGCCACGCCAGAGCAATCCGGCATACCCACTTTTAACGCTTCAAGCAGGTTGGTGTCGATAGGCTGCTGCGGCAAGCCACGCGCGGCACGTTTGCGGTTATCCTGTTCAAACCGCTGCTGCTGTTCGCGCGCGTCGGTCAATTCATGGAAACCATTCGCCAGCTCAATACCTTTGTAGTAAACCTCGAAACGTTCAGCCACGCGGTGATCTTCGGTACTGATTTGCGCCAGTGATGCCTGGCTGGCCGGGAAATGATACACAAACGTCGGTTTGTCTTTGCCAATATGCGGCTCAACGCCCATCGTAAACAGCAACTGCAGTAAGGTGTCCCGGTCTTCTTCGGTATCGGCGATATTACTGAGATCCAATTTCGCCGCCACTTCCCGCAGTTGGGTTTTATCAGCAGACAGCGGGTCTATCTCCAGATGGCGCTGGAAGGCTTGCTGGTAAGAGAGACTTTCCGCAGGTGAGCAGTCCAGCACCTGCTGGAGCAAATCATCCACCTCATTCATCAGGCGATACATATCGTAGTGCGGACGATACCACTCGAGCATAGTGAATTCAGGGTTATGATGACGCCCCATCTCTTCATTACGGAAGCTGCGGCACAGTTGATACACCGGGCCGCATCCTGCCACCAGCAGGCGCTTCATATGGTATTCCGGGCTGGTCATTAAATAGAGATTCATTCCCTGGGAGTGTCCAGGGCCGACGAAACGCGTTTCGAACGGGAACAGATGGATGTCCGTTACCGTTGCCTGACTCATACAAGGGGTCTCAACCTCAAGCACGCCACGATCGGCAAAAAAGCGGCGAATCTCCGCTATAATTGCTGCACGTTTTAACAGATTGGGGATGGACGCGCTCGGCTGCCAGGTTGCCGTTTCGCTCATGGTTGTTTCTCCGATTTAAGACAAGGGCACGAAGTCTACTCGTATCGCGTTAACGAGACAAATTTCGCGCGCCAATAATCCACACTGGCAATTGGATAAAAAAAGCGACATGGGGTGGTTTAGTAATTAAATTAATCAAATTCAATGATAATTCCCCCCTTTGACACGCTAAAAAAATCGAACACGTCAAATTTCCCGCACATCCCTGAGACTATACTATTGTACCTATAAAGGAGCAGTGGAAACGCGTTCATAACCTGTTTGAAGCCGATGAAGCATCTGATTTCAGGCAGGAATGAAATAACAACAATCTGGAGGAATGTCGTGCAAACCTTTCAAGCCGATCTTGCCATTATAGGCGCCGGTGGCGCGGGATTACGTGCTGCAATTGCTGCCGCACAAGCAAATCCCAACGCTAAAATCGCACTGATCTCAAAAGTGTACCCAATGCGCAGCCATACCGTTGCTGCCGAAGGCGGCTCTGCTGCTGTCGCGCAGGATCATGACAGCTTTGACTACCATTTTCACGATACGGTAGCAGGCGGAGACTGGCTGTGTGAGCAGGATGTCGTGGATTACTTTGTCCACCACTGCCCAACTGAAATGACGCAACTGGAACAATGGGGCTGCCCATGGAGCCGCCGTGAAGACGGTAGCGTCAACGTACGTCGCTTCGGCGGTATGAAAATCGAGCGTACCTGGTTTGCCGCGGATAAAACCGGCTTCCACATGTTGCATACGCTGTTCCAAACATCTTTGCAGTTCCCGCAGATTCAGCGCTTTGACGAACACTTCGTTCTGGATATCCTGGTTGATGATGGCCATGCTCGCGGCCTGGTTGCCATGAACATGATGGAAGGCACGCTGATGCAGATCCGTGCTAATGCTGTTGTGATGGCAACGGGCGGCGCAGGTCGTGTTTACCGTTACAACACCAACGGCGGCATCGTAACTGGCGACGGTATGGGCATGGCGCTGAGCCATGGCGTTCCGCTGCGTGATATGGAATTCGTTCAGTATCACCCGACGGGTCTGCCAGGCTCTGGTATCCTGATGACCGAAGGCTGCCGTGGTGAAGGCGGTATCCTGGTCAACAAAAACGGCTACCGTTATCTGCAAGACTACGGCATGGGTCCGGAAACCCCGCTGGGCGAACCGAAAAACAAATACATGGAACTCGGTCCGCGCGACAAAGTTTCTCAGGCTTTCTGGCACGAATGGCGTAAAGGTAACACCATTTCCACCCCGCGTGGCGATGTGGTTCACCTCGACCTGCGTCACCTCGGCGAGAAAAAACTGCTCGAACGTTTACCGTTCATCTGCGAACTGGCGAAAGCCTACGTGGGTGTCGATCCGGTTAAAGAGCCGATCCCGGTACGTCCTACCGCGCACTACACCATGGGCGGTATCGAAACCGATCAGCACTGTGAAACCCGCATTAAAGGTCTGTTCGCTGTGGGCGAATGTTCCTCTGTTGGTCTGCATGGCGCTAACCGTCTGGGTTCTAACTCCCTGGCGGAACTCGTGGTCTTCGGTCGTATGGCCGGTGAACAGGCTGCAGAACGTGCTGCAACGGCTGGCGCTGCAAACAGTGCCGCGCTCGATGCGCAGGTTGCTGGCGTTGAAAAACGTCTGAAAGATCTGGTTAACCAGGAAGGTAACGAAAACTGGTCTAAGATCCGTGACGAAATGGGCCTGTCCATGGAAGAAGGTTGCGGTATCTACCGTACACCGGAACTCATGCAGAAAACCGTTGATAAACTGGCGGAGCTGCAGGAACGCTTCAAGCGCGTCCGTATCACTGATACCTCCAGCGTCTTCAACACCGACCTGCTGTACACCATCGAACTGGGTCACGGTCTGAACGTTGCTGAATGTATGGCGCACTCTGCTCTGGCGCGTAAAGAATCCCGCGGCGCGCATCAGCGTCTGGATGAAGGCTGCACCGAGCGTGACGATGTGAACTTCCTCAAACACACCCTCGCCTTCCGCGATGCTGACGGCACGACTCGCCTGGAATACAGCGACGTGAAAATCACCACTCTGCCACCGGCTAAACGTGTTTACGGTGGCGAAGCGGAAGCAGCCGATAAGAAGGAGAAGGCGAATGGCTGAGATGAAAAACCTGAAAGTTGAGGTGGTGCGCTATAACCCGGAAACCGATACCGCGCCGCACAGTGCTTTCTACGAAGTTCCTTATGATGAAACCACGTCACTGCTGGATGCGTTGGGCTACATCAAGGATAACCTGGCACCGGACCTGAGCTACCGCTGGTCCTGCCGTATGGCGATCTGCGGCTCCTGCGGCATGATGGTCAACAATGTACCTAAACTGGCGTGCAAAACCTTCCTGCGTGATTACACCAACGGCATGAAGGTTGAAGCGCTGGGCAACTTCCCGATTGAGCGCGATCTGGTCGTCGACATGACGCACTTTATCGAAAGCCTGGAAGCGATCAAACCGTACATCATCGGTAACCCGCGCACACCGGATCAGGGTCCAAACACCCAGACTCCGGCGCAGATGGCGAAGTATCATCAGTTCTCCGGTTGCATCAACTGTGGTCTGTGCTACGCCGCGTGCCCGCAGTTCGGCCTGAACCCAGAGTTCATTGGACCGGCTGCGATTACGCTGGCGCATCGTTACAACGAAGATAGCCGCGACCACGGTAAGAAGGAGCGTATGGCTCAGTTGAACAGCCCGAACGGCGTCTGGTCCTGTACTTTTGTGGGCTACTGCTCCGAAGTCTGCCCGAAACACGTCGATCCGGCTGCGGCCATTCAGCAGGGTAAAGTTGAAAGTTCAAAAGACTTTCTTATCGCTACCCTGAAACCACGCTAAGGAGTGCACGATGACGACTAAACGCAAACCCTATGTGCGACCAATGACGTCCACCTGGTGGAAAAAGCTGCCATTTTATCGTTTTTACATGCTGCGCGAAGGCACGGCGGTTCCGGCAGTCTGGTTCAGCATTGAACTGATTATCGGCCTGTTTGCACTCAAGCATGGTGCAGAGTCCTGGATGGGCTTTGTCGCCTTTTTGCAAAACCCGGTGGTGGTGATCCTGAATATTATCGCCCTGGCAGCAGCGCTGCTGCATACCAAAACCTGGTTTGAGCTGGCGCCAAAAGCTGCCAACATCATCGTAAAAGACGAAAAAATGGGGCCAGAGCCGATCATCAAAGGTCTCTGGGCAGTTACTGTGGTTGCGACAGTAGTAATACTGTTTGTTGCCCTGTTCTGGTAAGGAGTCCGGAATGATTAATCCAAATCCAAAACGCTCTGACGAACCCGTATTCTGGGGCCTGTTTGGTGCAGGCGGTATGTGGAGCGCAATCATTGCGCCGGTGATGATCCTGCTGGTCGGCATTATGCTGCCGCTGGGCTTTGTTCCTGATGCTTTCAGCTATGAACGCGTACTGGCATTCGCTCAGAGCTTCATCGGACGTGCGTTTCTGTTCCTGATGATCGTTCTGCCGCTGTGGTGTGGTTTACACCGTATGCACCACGCGATGCATGACCTGAAAATCCACGTGCCTGCGGGCAAATGGGTATTCTACGGACTGGCAGCTATCCTGACCGTTGTAACGGCTATTGGGATCCTGACCATCTAATCGCATGCGTTAATTATCAGGCCCGCCAATGGCGGGCCTTTTTATTAGTGCAGCATCCCGGTCAACCAGCGGGAAAACTCACGCATCGCGGGCGTCTCCGGACGAGATTGTAAACGCGTTATCCAGTAACTCCCCAGATCAATCTGCGTTAGAAAAGGCTGCACGATACGTTCACTACTGAGCAAATGCGTGAACATTCTTACCGGTGCAATTGCCACACCAATCCCCGCCTGCGCGGCTTCCAGCATTGAGACGGACGAGTCAAACACCACCACGTTGTGCGTCGGTGACGGAGGCGCTTCTCCGGCGGCCTGCATCCAAAGCGTCCATTCATCACGCCGATACGATCGTAATAACGGAAATTTCAGGATGTCCACAGGTGCTTTAATCTGCGAGGCCAATGTCGGTGAACACAGCGGAGACATCAGCGCGCTACACAAATATTGCGCATCGGTATCGTGCCAGGCTCCTCCTCCGTAGCGAATAGTATAATCCAGCCCTTCGGCGGCGGGATCCACACGGTTATTGTGGGTGGAGATATGCAAATCAATATGCGGACAGTGGCGCTTAAAGTCGCTCAACAGAGGGAAAAGACAGCCGACCGCAAAGGTCCCCACCACGCCAATTTTTAGTTTTTCCTGAGTCTGTTTAGTGGCAAAACGATCCAGCATCCCCGCCATACGATCGAAAGAGTCATTAAGTACAGGTAACAGACTTTCCCCTTCAGTCGTCAACATTAACCCTCGAGAACCACGCACAAAAAGCTGACAATTCAGCTGTTGCTCCAGCGCTTTCACATGTTGGCTTATTGCAGAATGCGTCACGTTGAGCTCAATTGCAGCGCGGGTAAAGCTGAGATGTCTGGCCGCTGCTTCAAAAGCCCGCAGCGAGTTAAGAGGGATATAGCTACGCGTCATTATCTGGCCTGTTAGAAAAACTTATATCTGCTGCTAAATTTAACCGTTTGTCAACACGGTGCAAATCAAACACACTGATTACGTCTGACGGGCCCGGACACCCTTTCGCTTTTAATTACGGAACTGATTTCATGATGAAAAAATCGATATGCTGCGCGCTGCTGCTGACAGCTTCTTTCTCCACGTTTGCCGCCGCAAAAACAGAACAACAAATTGCCGATATCGTTAACCGCACCATCACACCGCTGATGCAGGAGCAGGCAATTCCGGGCATGGCCGTTGCGATTATCTATCAGGGGAAACCTTATTACTTTACCTGGGGTAAAGCCGATATCGCCAATAACCGTCCAGTCACTCAACAAACGCTGTTTGAACTCGGTTCGGTCAGTAAAACGTTCAACGGCGTGCTGGGCGGCGATGCTATCGCCCGCGGCGAAATTAAGCTCAGCGATCCGGTCACGCATTACTGGCCTGAACTGACTGGTAAGCAGTGGCAGGGTATCAGCCTGCTGCACTTAGCCACCTACACGGCAGGCGGCCTGCCGCTTCAGGTTCCGGACGACGTTACGGATAAAGCCGCGTTACTACGCTTTTATCAAAACTGGCAGCCGCAATGGGCCCCAGGCGCTAAACGTCTTTATGCTAACTCCAGCATTGGTCTGTTTGGTGCCCTGGCGGTCAAACCCTCAGGCATGAGCTACGAAGAGGCGATGACCAAACGCGTCCTGCGCCCCTTAAAACTGGCGCATACCTGGATTACGGTTCCGCAGAGCGAACAAAAAGATTATGCCTGGGGTTATCGCGAAGGAAAGCCAGTGCATGTATCCCCTGGCCAACTTGATGCCGAAGCCTACGGGGTGAAATCGAGCGTTATCGATATGACCCGTTGGGTTCAGGCCAACATGGACGCCAGCCAGGTTCAGGAGAAAACGCTCCAGCAGGGCATCGAGCTTGCGCAGTCACGTTACTGGCGTATTGGCGATATGTACCAGGGCCTGGGTTGGGAGATGCTGAACTGGCCGGTGAAAGCCGACTCGATAATTAGCGGTAGCGACAGCAAAGTGGCACTGGCAGCGCTTCCTGCCGTTGAGGTAAACCCGCCCGCGCCTGCCGTGAAAGCCTCATGGGTGCATAAAACGGGCTCCACTGGCGGATTCGGCAGCTACGTTGCTTTCGTTCCAGAAAAAAACCTTGGCATCGTGATGCTGGCAAACAAGAGCTACCCAAACCCTGTTCGCGTCGAGGCCGCCTGGCGCATTCTTGAAAAACTGCAGTAACGGACAAGGAGGCCCTGGATATTGGGCTTCCTTTCTTTCTCTTTTTTTCCTGCTGTCATCTACACTTAACAAAAATCCAGCAAGGAAAATCCCATGCGCATTCTGCCCGTCGTTGCTGCAGTTACGGCTGCATTTCTGGTTGTCGCTTGCAGCACCCCAACACCCCCGAAAGGTGTTACCGTAGTAAATAACTTTGATGCCACACGCTATCTGGGCACCTGGTATGAAATTGCGCGTTTCGACCATCGATTCGAACGCGGACTGGAAAAAGTGACTGCTACCTACAGCCTGCGCGACGACGGCGGTATCAATGTTATTAACAAGGGCTATAACCCGGACAGAGGAATGTGGCAGAAAACGGAGGGGAAAGCCTACTTCACTGGCGACCCAAACCGCGCTGCGCTCAAGGTCTCGTTTTTTGGCCCCTTCTATGGCGGGTATAACGTGATTGCCCTCGACAGGGAATATCGCCACGCGCTGGTTTGCGGGCCGGATCGCGACTACCTGTGGATCCTTTCACGGACCCCTACTATTTCAGATGAAATGAAACAGCAAATGCTGGCCATCGCGACCCGGGAAGGGTTTGAGGTGAATAAGCTGATTTGGGTAAAACAGCCTGGCGCTTAGTGGGTGCTCAGCTTGAGGCCAATAATACCGGCCACAATCAGCCCGAGGCTCAGTAACCGCGCCGGGCTGGCAGATTCACCCAGCAGCAGAATCCCTGTAATGGCCGCCCCGACTGCGCCGATACCGGTCCATACAGCATAGGCGGTTCCTACAGGCAACGTACGCATTGCCCAGGAGAGCATGGCGATACTGACGATCATTGCCACAATAGTGATAATGCTTGGCGTCAAACGCGTAAAACCGTGGGTATATTTCAGGCCAATCGCCCAGACAACTTCGAGCAGACCTGCAATTAATAATACGATCCAGGACATATCAGGCTCCAGAACAATGGGGCCGTCCCCGGTGAAAGAAGCGTTTGCAGGTCGTCCTGCAAAGCTGATGTGTGAAATGGCATTTTTGCCCGAGAGAAAATGAATTTCAACCTTTTTATTCGCTGCCCGCTAAAAGCAAGAATTAAGCATAATTAGCGGCGTAGTTCCCGCATTTGGCACTCATCGGAGTTCTCTATGATGAAGGGCTTTCTGAATCCGGAAAGTCGATTGCCTCTCTTCTGAATGCGAAAAGGTTATGCTTAAAATTTTAGTGATTGACCGGTGCCACTTTACCCGCACAGGGATTGAGGCCTTGCTTAATCATTCTGGCAGGTTCAGCTCCTCATTTCTTGTGTCAGGGATCAATAATCTCCTGTTAGCAAAAGAGCATATTTTGCAGTGGAAGCCGCATCTGGTGATCGCGGATTTATACAGTTTTATTAGCGAGACGCATACCAGTCCGCCAATTAAACCCTTTTTCATGAGCTGCGGCGTCATCCCGCTGATTTTACTGCAATCAGTTGAAAGACAGCACGCCTCAATTGCTTCCTCTCAATCCGTCGCCTATTCGGTCTTAACCAAGCACACCACGCTGAACGCGCTCTCACACACGATTCAGGAGGCGCTACAGCTTCGCCCCACATTAGAAATAGCCGAAAACGCGACTCCGCTGCTTACGCCGCAGGAGGAGAAAGTATTGTCGATGTGGATGGATGGTGTGAGTAACAATGCGATAGCCGCCGCACTCAGCATTCATGGCAAGACGGTCTACACCTATAAACGGAATATCCGCATGAAACTGCACATGGGGAACCGCTTCTCGCCGTTTCTCTCACTCCCCGGGAAGGGGAATTAACGGTACGACGTGACGTCGTACCGTTCATGATTATTGTTGAGCTTTTGTCGCTGCACCAGAGATTGCGCTACCGCCCTCAGAGATATCCTGCCCAACACCTTTCGTGGTATTGCACGCAGTCAACACTGAAGAAAGAACCAACACAGAAAAGATCGCAGCAATTGTCTTTTTAACCATAACGTCTTCCTTTTCTAGCCAATATTGTTTGTGTATAGCTCATTAATAATAGACAAGATCCGGAAGTGTGATGGATAAACAACCGTTTTTAAGACTATGAGAGAGTGTTAGCTGGCGGCGTGAGAGATTGAATTGCCAAGATGTTTGATGTCTTCACCGAAGCCGCGCGCGGTATTACAACCCGCCAGGAGAGTGCTGGTGAAAAGGATGAGCATTACAAGACTGAGAAGACGTTTCATCATTCCTGCCCTGGAAAAAGTATGGCGCAGCAACCTGCGCCATAAGATCAAATAGATATCTTATTTTACGCGAGAAACGTATTCGCCGGAGCGAGTATCCACTTTGATCACTTCACCGATCTGTACGAACAGCGGAACTTTAACGACTGCGCCAGTAGACAGAGTAGCCGGTTTGCCGCCAGTACCAGCGGTATCGCCTTTCAGACCTGGGTCAGTTTCAACGACTTCCAGCTCAACGAAGTTTGGCGGAGTCACGGAGATCGGCTGACCGTTCCACAGGGTCACGATGCATTCAGCCTGGTCCAGCAGCCATTTAGCGTTATCGCCTACCGCTTTCTCGTCTGCAGCCAGCTGTTCGAAAGTGGTGTTATTCATAAAGTGCCAGAACTCACCGTCGCTATACAGGAAGGTCAGGTTCATGTCGGCTACGTCTGCGCCTTCAGCGGAGTCGGTAGACTTGAAGGTTTTCTCTACGCGAGTACCGGTCAGCAGGCGACGCAGCTTAACGCGCGCAAATGCCTGGCCTTTACCTGGTTTAACGAATTCGCTGGCTTCAACCGCATAAGGTTCGCCGTCCAACATGATTTTAAGACCAGCACGAAAATCGTTGCTATAGTACGTTGCCATAAGGCCCTCTGAAAATTGTTAACTGGTAGCTAAGCCACAAAATGGCGCATATTGTAACCCTAAATACCCCATCCAGAGAAGATTGGTTATCGCAACTTGCCGATGTTGTGACCGATCCTGATGAACTTCTGCATCTTTTGAATATAGACGCAGATGAAAAACTGTTGGCCGGACGCGACGCGAGACGACTTTTCGCCCTGCGCGTACCGCGCGCCTTTATTGCTCGTATGGAAAAAGGTAATCCGGACGATCCGCTTTTGCGTCAGGTACTTACTTCCCAGGAAGAGTTTGTTGCTGCACCTGGCTACTCGACCGATCCGCTGGAAGAACAGCACAGCGTGGTCCCCGGTTTGCTGCATAAATATCGCAATCGGGCACTATTGTTGGTTAAAGGCGGTTGCGCGGTAAATTGTCGCTATTGCTTCCGCCGACACTTCCCGTATGCCGAAAACCAGGGCAATAAGCGCAACTGGCAGGTCGCCCTGGACTACTTTAGCGCGCATCCTGAGCTGGATGAGATTATCTTCTCCGGTGGTGATCCGCTAATGGCCAAGGACCATGAACTGGACTGGTTACTCACACAACTGGAAGCCATCCCGCACATTAAGCGTCTGCGTATTCACAGCCGTTTGCCGATTGTGATCCCCGCGCGCATTACTGAAGGACTGGCCCAGCGCTTTGCGCGCTCCTCCCTGCAGGTTCTGCTGGTCAACCACATTAACCACGCCAATGAGGTCGATGAGGCGTTTCACCAGGCGATGGTCCGACTGCGTACCGCTGGCGTCACGCTACTCAACCAAAGCGTTTTGCTGCGTGGCGTGAACGATAACGCACAAACGCTGGCGAACCTGAGCAACGCCCTGTTTGATGCGGGGGTGATGCCCTATTACCTGCACGTACTGGACAAAGTGCAAGGTGCCGCCCACTTTATGGTTAGCGACGATGAGGCACGTCACATTATGCGTGAACTGCTGACGTTGGTTTCCGGCTATATGGTCCCCAAACTGGCGCGTGAAATTGGCGGTGAGCCAAGTAAAACGCCATTGGATCTGCAACTACGCCAACAATAACCATTATTGAGTGTCCGATTCCGGACACTCACCACGATTACTTATTATTTAAATCCTCACAAGTGGAGCCACGCTTTTAATCTGTGCTATTTTAATTAGCGCTATAAAATCATCAATTCATAATTTGTATCATTAGAACCAAATTCATAATATTAATAAATATATGGTTAGGGAGAACCTTTTATGGTTATAAGTATTAAGGGCATTAATACCGGTGTTATTCGTCAAAATAATGAATTTATTGCTTTAGCATTAAAGATAAAAGAACCAAGGAATAAAACGTCGTTATTTTTTCTTTCTCCGCTTGGGCTAAGAGATCTGCTGATCGCCCTGGAAAGCAGGCTATCCGCCAAACATCAGCTTAGCGAAGACGAGCATGCGCAATATGAGAAGGAATGCGATAAAATCAGCAAAAAGATGCACGAAAATATTCCTTTGATTCAGGAAGATGAGCTAAAAAATGCCGACATTAATCGTCGCATAAATTCGCTGATGTTAGTGGATGACAAAGGCGAAAACTTAACATTTTCTCTGACACTGCATGATGGACAAACGTGTGAATTACTGGTTAATGAACTACAGATTCGGGTGCTGGTCCATGCTGTTATTCATGCAATAAATAATGCTGGCATGCGGGAATTAGCGCTACGAATTACATCGCTGCTGGATTTCCTGCCGCTGTACGATGTTGATTGCCAAGAAAACGACAATCTGGAATACGACTCTTATACGCACCCCGAATGGAAACAAAGCCTGTTTCATCATTATCTGGCGATTATTTACCGCTATACAGATGATCAAGGAAAAGCCCAGTTCTGTGGTTCGGTAGTAAAAACTCGCGCCCCTTCCGGCAGCAAAGAGGCCGAAGCCATTACTCGCCGTCTTCTCGATTTCAGCCCACGGCTGAAAAAGCTTGCTGGTGTACCGTGCCAGGTGTTTGTCAGAACGTTGACGGGTGATAAGGCGCAAAAGCTCAATCAGGATCAGTGCCTGCGCGCGCTGCATCATTTACGCGCTCAGTCTGTTCATAACGCTCAAAATGCCTGATGTTTCTGCGCTTATCAGGCCGACGAATTTGTATCGTAGGCCTGATAAGACGTTGTAGCGTCGCCATCAGGCATCAACAGCATTTATCAATTTGGGCACTTATAAACCTGCCCAGTCATTTCACTGGCAGTAGGAACAAAGCTGGACAGCATTCCCTGTGATGGGCTGCTGACGCCATAAATCACGTTACCACCCATTGCCGCAGCCTGGTTACGCAGATCGTTTGCTGCGCCACGCATAGAGCCACCCTCTTCGCCGTGCTGGCCAGAAAGCCAGTTGCTTTGCGTACCGGTTGCAGTGCCAATCAGTTGACACTCTGCGCCAGGCTTCTCTTCGACGAAGCGTACGCTTTGCCCGGCTGAACTCAGTTCGTTGCTGGAGCTACAACCCGCCATCAGTAGCGCGGCACCAACGATCCCTGCTAAATATTTCACGTGCATGTCATTCCCCATAATCAATGAGCTGGACGTTATGTCCGTAGCTGAATCATATACTAAAAAGATGACCAAAAGAAAAACCCCCGGACATTTCTGCCCGAGGGTTTCTCATTTTTCGCGAGATACGTATTTAATCAAATAATTCAAGTTGCAGGCAGGCGGCAGGTTCTGAATCCCCCAGTGCTTACATGAGTAAGTGACTGGGGTAAACGAACGCAGCCAATGAACCTGCGGCTTGAAGTATGAAGATTAAATTACATCATGCCGCCCATTCCACCCATGCCGCCCATACCACCAGCAGCACCTAAGTCAGGCGCATCGCCTTTCGGCAGGTCAGTAACCATGCACTCGGTGGTGATCATCAGACCCGCAACAGAAGCCGCGTACTGCAGAGCTGAACGCGTTACTTTGGTTGGATCCAGGATACCCATGTCGATCATGTTACCGTATTCTTCAGTTGCAGCGTTGTAACCGTAGTTACCGTCACCCGCTTTCACGGTGTTAGCCACTACAGACGGCTCTTCGCCGCAGTTCAGTACGATTTGACGCAGCGGAGATTCCATTGCGCGCAGCGCAACTTTGATACCTACGTTCTGGTCTTCGTTCTGACCTTTCAGACCGGCAATCTTAGACGCTACGCGAATCAGCGCAACACCACCACCAGCAACCACGCCTTCTTCTACCGCAGCACGAGTCGCGTGCAGGGCATCTTCAACGCGGGCTTTCTTCTCTTTCATTTCAACTTCAGTCGCAGCACCAACTTTGATAACCGCAACGCCGCCTGCCAGTTTCGCTACGCGCTCCTGCAATTTTTCACGGTCGTAGTCAGAAGTTGCTTCTTCGATCTGCTGACGAATCTGAGTCACGCGACCCTGGATTGCAGCTTCGTCACCCACGCCATCAATGATGGTGGTGGTGTCTTTGTTGATAACGACGCGTTTCGCCTGACCCAGATCTTCCAGAGTTGCTTTTTCCAGCTCCATACCGATCTCTTCAGAGATAACGGTACCACCGGTCAGGGTAGCGATATCCTGCAGCATCGCTTTACGACGGTCGCCGAAGCCAGGCGCTTTAACCGCCGCGACTTTCACGATACCGCGCATGGTGTTAACAACCAGAGTTGCCAGCGCTTCGCCTTCAACATCTTCAGCGATGATCAGCAGTGGTTTACCGGCTTTTGCTACTGCTTCCAGCACCGGCAGCATTTCGCGGATGTTGGAGATTTTCTTGTCAGCCAGCAGGATGAACGGGCTTTCCAGTTCTACTGCGCCAGTTTCCGGCTTGTTGATGAAGTAAGGAGACAGGTAACCACGGTCGAACTGCATACCTTCAACCACGTCCAGTTCGTCCTGCAGACCGGTACCGTCTTCAACGGTGATCACGCCTTCTTTACCAACTTTGTCCATCGCTTCAGCGATCAGTTTACCTACGGTTTCGTCGGAGTTAGCGGAGATAGTACCAACCTGAGCAATAGCTTTAGAGTCAGAGCACGGTACGGACAGTGCTTTCAGTTCTTCAACGGCAGCAGCGACAGCTTTGTCGATACCACGTTTCAGATCCATCGGGTTCATGCCCGCAGCAACGGCTTTCAGACCTTCAGTGATGATGGACTGCGCCAGTACGGTTGCGGTGGTGGTACCGTCGCCTGCAGCGTCGTTCGCTTTAGAGGCAACTTCTTTCACCATCTGCGCCCCCATGTTTTCGAACTTGTCTTCCAGTTCGATTTCACGGGCTACGGAAACACCATCTTTAGTGATGGTCGGTGCACCGAAAGATTTATCCAGAACTACGTTACGGCCTTTTGGACCGAGGGTAACTTTCACTGCATCTGCCAGTACGTTTACGCCGCGCAGCATTTTCACACGAGCGTCGTTACCGAATTTTACGTCTTTAGCTGCCATTTTCTCTTTCCCTTAAATTCGTATGTTCAGTGTCGTTCGCGGATTAGGCTTCAACAATTGCCAGGATGTCACTTTCAGACATGATCAACACTTCTTCATTGTCGATCTTCTCAGATTTAACACCGTAGCCATCGTTGAAAATAACGATATCGCCGACTTTAACGTCCAGCGGCTGTACGGTACCGTTGTCCAGGATGCGGCCCTTACCGACAGCGATGATTTCGCCACGAGTTGATTTACCTGCTGCAGAACCGGTCAGTACGATGCCGCCAGCAGATTTAGATTCAACTTCTTTACGTTTGACGATCACACGATCATGTAACGGACGAATACTCATTGATAGCTCTCCTTTGAGAAAGTCTTTATCAGTTATGGGTGACGCCGGCCCGTGAACGGTTTCCCGGCTAGTGACCAGAGAAATGGGGATGGGGCTTTGTACCTTCAAGGGGGCAAGCGAAAAAAAATTTATATCAGCAGAAAATTCCGTCAAAACGCCGACGCGCATCACATTTTATAACGATTTCAGTCACGTCGTCATAAGCAAATACGATTGTGATACCATCAAAAATCTGCGCTGTAGCCCGGTCAATGGGCATAACCGGATAACAACTTATGAGCGGACTGAAACAAGAGCTGGGACTGGCTCAGGGCATTGGCCTGTTGTCGACATCATTGCTAGGTACAGGCGTTTTCGCCGTCCCTGCGCTAGCCGCGCTGGTGGCTGGCAACAACAGCCTGTGGGCCTGGCCGGTGCTGATTGTTTTAGTCTTTCCCGTGGCGATTGTCTTTGCCGTACTGGGTCGTCATTTTCCCAGCGCGGGTGGCGTGGCGCATTTTGTTGGTATGGCCTTTGGCTCACGCCTGGAGCGCGTCACCGGATGGCTATTTTTGTCGGTGATTCCCGTCGGCTTGCCTGCGGCATTACATATTGCCGCCGGATTTGGTCAAGCGATGTTTGGCTGGCATGACGAACAGCTTCTGTTGGCAGAGCTCGGTACGCTGGCATTGGTTTGGTATATCGGCTCCCACGGTGCCAGCTCTAGCGCTAATCTGCAAACGGTCATTGCCGGATTGATTGTTGCCCTCATTGTCGCCATCTGGTGGGCGGGCGATGTGAAACCTGGCGAAATCCCCTTCCCTGCGATAACCGAGATTGAGCTCCCCGGACTGTTCGCCGCGCTGTCGGTGATGTTCTGGTGTTTTGTTGGCCTTGAAGCGTTTGCCCATCTGGCATCTGAATTCAAAAACCCGGAGCGGGATTTCCCGCGCGCGCTGATGATCGGCCTGCTGCTTGCGGGCTCTGTTTATTGGGCATGCACCGTCGTCGTGCTTCATTTTGGCGCCTACGGTGAGCAAATGGCGGCGGCGGCCTCACTGCCAGAGATCGTCGTGCAGTTATTTGGCGTACAGGCACTGTGGGTCGCCTGCATCATTGGTTATCTGGCCTGTTTTGCCAGTCTCAACATTTATATTCAAAGCTTCGCCCGGCTGGTCTGGTCGCAAGCGCAATATAAGCCGGAAAGTCATCTGGCGCGTCTGTCACCCCGTCACCTTCCGCGCAATGCGCTAAACGCCGTATTGGGCTGCTGCGTGATCAGTACGTTGTGCATCTATATGCTGAAAATCAATCTCGATGCGTTAATCATCTATGCTAACGGCATCTTTATTATGATTTATTTGCTGTGCATGCTGGCGGGATGTCGATTACTGAAAGGGCATTATCGCATGCTGGCGGTCATTGGCGGTCTACTGTGTCTGCTGCTGTTGGCAATGGTTGGCTGGAAGAGCCTGTATGCGCTGATTATGCTGGCAGGGCTGTGGCTGTTTTTACCCCGCAGGCCGGATAAGGCGACGTTGACGCCGTCATCCGGCAGATAAGCATTTTGCCGGATGGTGCTCACGCTTATCCGGCCCGCATACTGATGCTTAATCCCGAGGATCGTCTTTATGATCAATACGGTTGCGATCGTCGTCTTTGCGCTGAAATTCGCCATCAAAGGTCTCACCGCCACCGGTTCCGGCGCTAAAACCACCGCCCGGCATACGCGAAAAACGCAAATGCGGCAGCAGTTTCATCGTCAGATGTTTTTGCACCGGGGGTAATAAAAGAAGAAGACCGAGGAAATCGGTGAAAAAACCGGGCAGTACCAACAGCAGACCAGCAATGATCAGCGACACGCTCTTGATCATTTCTGCAGCCGGACTTTCACCAGCTGCCATTTTTTGTTGCATCAGTAAAAAGTTTTTAAATCCCTGGTTACGAACCAGAGACATACCGATAACCGACGTAAAAATAACCAAAATCAGCGTCATCAGGACACCCAGGACATGGGCAACCTGAATAAAAATAGATATCTCTATGTAAACATAGAGAAAAATGGCAAGTAATGGTATCCAGCGCAAAGGGTTCTCCTGTCAATAACAGTCGTTTTTTTCAACGCCTGCCCGATGAATTATGTGACTCGCATCAATTAGATGTTGAGGTGGTTAGCAAAATTTCAAGACGCTTGTACACTTATTTTTAGTATTAATCCTAAAGGGGTGATCCATTTCACAGAATAATAAATAAGGGGTAAATTCCACGCTTTAAGTGATCCAGATTACGGTAGAAATCCTGAACCAGCATATGATCTCGAGTATCAGACCGATGCAGGGGATAATCGTCGGTCGAGAAACAATCGAAATCACATATATCCTGTGTGTTTAGTCAAATCATTGGCAGCTTGAAAAAGAAGGTTCACATGTTAAACAACATTCGTATCGAAGAAGACTTGTTGGGTACCAGGGAAGTTCCAGCGGACGCCTACTACGGTGTTCACACTCTGAGAGCGATTGAAAACTTCTACATTAGCAACAACAAAATCAGCGACATTCCTGAATTTGTTCGCGGTATGGTAATGGTTAAAAAGGCAGCGGCAATGGCCAACAAAGAGCTGCAAACCATTCCCAAGAGTGTGGCAAATGCCATCATCGCGGCGTGTGATGAAGTCCTGAATAACGGAAAATGCATGGATCAATTCCCGGTAGATGTTTACCAGGGTGGTGCGGGTACCTCCGTCAACATGAACACCAACGAAGTGCTGGCCAATATCGGTCTGGAACTGATGGGTCACCAGAAAGGTGAATATCAGTACCTGAACCCGAACGACCACGTTAACAAATGTCAGTCTACCAACGACGCTTACCCAACTGGCTTCCGTATCGCGGTATACGCATCCATCATCAAACTGATCGATGCCCTGAACCAGCTGCGTGAAGGCTTCGAACAAAAAGCTGTTGAATTCCAGGACATCCTGAAAATGGGCCGTACCCAGCTGCAGGATGCTGTACCGATGACCCTCGGTCAGGAATTCCATGCTTTCAGCGTACTGTTGAAAGAAGAAGTGAAAAACATTAGTCGTACCGCTGAGCTGCTGCTGGAAGTTAACCTCGGTGCAACTGCAATCGGTACGGGTCTGAACACGCCGAAAGAATACTCCCCGCTGGCAGTACAGAAACTGGCTGAAGTCACTGGCTTCGCCTGTGTTCCGGCAGAAGACCTGATTGAAGCAACTTCTGACTGCGGCGCATACGTTATGGTTCACGGCGCACTGAAACGTCTGGCTGTTAAGATGTCCAAAATCTGTAACGACCTGCGTTTGCTCTCCTCTGGCCCACGCGCTGGTCTGAACGAGATCAACCTGCCGGAACTGCAGGCTGGTTCTTCTATCATGCCAGCAAAAGTGAACCCAGTTGTTCCAGAAGTCGTAAACCAGGTTTGCTTTAAAGTCATCGGTAACGACATCACCGTTACTATGGCATCTGAAGCTGGTCAGCTGCAGCTGAACGTAATGGAGCCGGTCATTGGCCAGGCAATGTTTGAATCCATTCACATTCTGAGCAATGCTTGCTACAACCTGCTGGAAAAATGCGTTAGTGGTATCACTGCTAACAAAGAAGTCTGTGAAGCGTTTGTATTCAACTCCATCGGCATCGTTACTTACCTCAACCCGTTCATCGGTCACCACAACGGCGACATCGTCGGTAAAATTTGTGCCGAAACCGGTAAGAGCGTACGTGAAGTTGTCCTGGAACGCGGTCTGTTGACCGAGTCTGAACTGGACGATATCTTCTCTGCACAGAACCTGATGCACCCTGCTTATAAAGCAAAACGTTATACTGATGAAAGCGAACAGTAATCGTGTAGGGTAGTACCGGAGAAGGCACGTCATGATGACGTGCCTTTTTTCTTACTCGAAGTTACTTAAAAACAACAATTTAATATCAACTTGTTAAACAACAAGGAAGGCTAATATGATAGTTTTAGAACTTATCATCGTTTTGCTGGCAATCTTTTTAGGTGCCAGACTTGGGGGTATCGGTATTGGATTTGCAGGTGGGCTGGGTGTTCTGGTTCTTGCCGCTATTGGCGTAAAACCGGGTAATATTCCGTTCGATGTTATTTCCATTATCATGGCGGTTATCGCTGCCATCTCTGCCATGCAGATTGCCGGTGGTCTGGACTATCTGGTTCATCAAACTGAAAAACTGCTGCGTAAAAACCCGAAATACATCACGATCCTTGCACCAATCGTGACCTATTTCCTGACTATCTTTGCCGGTACCGGTAACATCTCTCTGGCAACTCTGCCGGTTATCGCTGAAGTCGCGAAGGAACAAGGTATCAAACCTTGCCGTCCGCTCTCTACCGCAGTGGTTTCTGCACAGATTGCGATTACGGCGTCGCCAATCTCCGCAGCCGTGGTTTACATGTCTTCCGTAATGGAAGGTCATGGCATCAGCTACATTCACCTGCTGTCCGTGGTCATTCCGTCCACTCTGCTGGCCGTTCTGGTGATGTCCTTCCTGGTAACGATGCTGTTCAACTCCAAACTGTCTGACGACCCGATTTATCGTAAGCGTCTGGAAGAAGGTTTGGTTGAACTGCGTGGTGAAAGACAAGTTGAAATCAAAGCTGGCGCGAAAACCTCCGTTTGGTTGTTCCTGCTGGGCGTGATTTGCGTAGTTGTATACGCCATCATCAACAGCCCAAGCCTCGGCCTGGTTGCTAAACCGCTGATGAACACCACCAACGCAATCCTGATCATCATGCTGAGCGTCGCGACGCTGACTACGATCGTCTGCCGCGTTGAAACTGACTCCATCCTGAACTCCAGCACCTTTAAAGCGGGTATGAGCGCCTGTATTTGTATCCTGGGTGTTGCATGGCTGGGTGATACCTTCGTATCTCACAACATTGACTGGATCAAAGATACTGCAGGTAGCGTAATTCAGGGTCATCCGTGGTTGCTGGCTGTCATCTTCTTCTTTGCTTCTGCGCTGCTGTACTCTCAGGCTGCAACTGCTAAAGCACTGATGCCGATGGCTCTGGCTCTGAACGTTTCCCCACTGACTGCTGTTGCGTCTTTCGCCGCTGTTTCTGGCCTGTTCATTCTGCCAACCTACCCAACGCTGGTTGCGGCGGTGCAGATGGATGACACCGGTACAACCCGCATCGGTAAATTCGTCTTTAACCATCCGTTCTTCATCCCGGGTACTCTGGGCGTGCTTTTGGCTGTCTGCTTCGGCTTCTTGCTGGGCAGCTTCATGCTGTAAAACTTTACTGCAGGGTGCCTTCGCGCCCTGCAGTTCCTCCTCCTCATCATCCCGCTTTAACTAACATCCTTCCCTCGTCCGTTGTATAGTGACCACTCTTTAGCTGGTTACTCTGTTCTTTCGAGGTGTTTATGCTTGATGTAAAGAGTCAGGATATTTCCATCCCCGATACCGTTGTGGTGCTCTGTACCGCCCCGGATGAAGCAACCGCCCAGGATCTGGCCGCCAAAGTACTGGCGGAAAAACTGGCTGCCTGCGTGACGCTGCTGCCTGGCGCGACCTCCCTCTATTATTGGGAAGGTAAGCTGGAGCAGGAATATGAAGTCCAGATGATTTTAAAAACCACCGTCACACACCAGCAAGCCCTTCTCGATTGCCTGAAGTCACATCATCCATACCAAACGCCTGAACTTCTGGTTTTACCCGTCACTCACGGAGACTTTGATTACCGCTCATGGCTCAACGCATCCTTACGCTGATCCTGCTGCTGTGCAGCACATCTACCTTTGCCGGATTATTTGACGCGCCTGGCCGCTCGCAGTTTGTTCCTGCCGATCGGGCGTTTGTTTTTGATTTTCAGCAAAACCAACACGATCTGAACCTCTCATGGCAGGTTAAAGATGGCTACTATCTGTATCGCAAACAGATAAGCATTACGCCATCTCAGGCCGATATCGCCGAGGTAAAACTACCGCCAGGCGTCTGGCATGAAGATGAGTTTTATGGCAAAAGTGAGATTTACCGTAAACAATTGACTATCCCGGTCACGGTCAATCAGGCTAAATCTGGCGCAACATTAACGGTCACATACCAGGGCTGTGCCGACGCCGGTTTTTGCTATCCGCCTGAAACTAAAACGGTGCCATTAAGTGAAGTGTCTGCCGATACCAGGGCGACACCTGCGCCAGTGCCTGCCACCGATACTTTGCAAGAGAGACCACAACCCGCAACCCAGCTTCCCTTCTCTGCGCTGTGGGCATTGCTAATCGGAATTGGCATCGCGTTTACACCTTGCGTATTGCCGATGTATCCGCTGATTTCCGGTATCGTGCTGGGCGGCAAACAACGCTTATCAACCGGACGCGCGCTGCTGCTGACGTTTATCTACGTCCAGGGAATGGCGCTCACTTATACCGCGCTGGGTCTGGTTGTTGCGGCCGCCGGATTGCAGTTCCAGGCTGCGCTACAGCATCCTTACGTCCTGATTGGCCTTGCCGTGGTCTTTACGCTGCTGGCCCTTTCGATGTTTGGCTTGTTCACGCTGCAGCTCCCTTCATCGCTGCAAACACGCCTTACATTGATGAGTAACCGTCAACAAGGCGGTTCCCCCGGTAGCGTCTTTGCGATGGGGGCGATTGCCGGCCTCATCTGTTCTCCTTGTACAACAGCCCCGCTAAGCGCGATTTTGCTGTATATCGCTCAGAGCGGGAACATGTGGCTGGGAGGCGGCACGCTGTATCTGTACGCGCTGGGGATGGGATTACCTCTGATGCTAATTACCGTATTCGGTAATCGTCTGTTACCTAAAAGCGGCCCATGGATGGAACATGTCAAAACCGCTTTTGGCTTTGTCATTCTGGCGCTCCCCGTCTTCTTACTCGAACGCATCATTGGCGACGACTGGGGCGTTCGCCTGTGGTCGCTGTTGGGCGTCGCATTCTTTAGCTGGGCATTTATCACCAGCCTCCAGGCAAAGCACGCCTGGATGCGCATCGTGCAAATTATCCTGTTAGCTGCAGCGCTGGTAAGCGTACGGCCATTGCAGGACTGGGCGTTCGGCGTGCCGCAAGCTCAAACCCAGACACACCTTAACTTCACGCCTGTGGCTTCGGTAGATGCGCTAAATCAGGCGCTGGCACAAGCTAAAGGCAAGCCCGTGATGTTGGATCTGTATGCTGACTGGTGCGTGGCCTGTAAGGAGTTTGAGAAGTATACGTTTAGCAATCAGCAGGTTCAGCAAGCGCTAGGCGACACGGTGCTTTTGCAGGCGGATGTGACTGCAAATAATGCCCAGGATGTCGCTCTGCTGAAACATCTACAAGTTTTAGGTTTGCCGACTATTTTGTTCTTTGACGCCGAGGGGAAAGAGCATCCGGAGGCTCGGGTAACCGGCTTTATGGATGCCGCGACCTTCAGCGCACATTTGCGCGATCGCCAACCGTGAGCGACACTTGCAACAAGAAATACGGAGGAGCATACCGTGCAACGTGAAGATGTCCTGGGAGAAGCCCTGAAATTACTTGAGGTTCAAGGGATAGCCAATACCACACTGGAAATGGTGGCCGATCGTATCGATTATCCTCTTGATGAACTACAACGCTTTTGGCCCGACAAAGAGGCCATTCTGTACGATGCGTTACGTTACCTCAGCCAGCGGGTGGATATCTGGCGGCGTCAACTTTTGCTGGATGACACCCTGAGCGCTGAACAGAAATTACTGGCACGCTACACCGCGCTGTCCGAATGCGTGAGCAATAATCGCTATCCAGGCTGCCTGTTTATCGCCGCCTGTACGTTTTACCCCGATCCCGGGCATCCGATCCATCAGTTAGCCGATCAGCAAAAAAAGGCGGCACATGACTTCACCCATGAGCTGCTGACGACGCTGGAAGTTGACGACCCAGCAATGGTCGCCAAACAGATGGAACTGGTGCTGGAGGGCTGTCTGAGCCGCATGCTGGTGAATCGTAGCCATGCTGATGTCGAAACGGCACACCGTCTGGCTGAAGATATCCTGCGCTTTGCTCAGTGCCGTATGGGCGGTGCGCTGACTTAATTCGGATTTCGTAACTTTTGTGAACCGCATATAATTTCGGCAATACCGACATATTAAAAGGAATTATATGCGTCTCGCGCACTGCATTCTCCTCGCAGGTTTTATCTCTGCCCCCCTGTATGCCAATCCATTAAACGGTTTTTCGTTTGCACATAAAGACTGGGAAGTTGCGTGTGATAATACGGGTACCTGTCGGGCAGCAGGTTATAGTGACCATGCAGTAAGCGTACTGCTCACACGTGCGGCTGGCCCCGACACCAGCGTGTATGTCGAGGTTGCTTTTGCACAGCGTACGGCGAATCAACCCTCCCTGAAAGACGCCACGCTTTTTATTGATGGTCAAAAGCAAGGCGCGCTAACGTTTTCCGCAGAGGGATATTTTAAACTCAACTACCAACAGCGAAAGGTGTTTCTGGACGCCTTACGTCAGGACAATACCATTGAGTTTGCAGCAGATGGCGAACGATTACTGCTTTCTAATGCAGGTTCGAGCGCTGTGTTGCTGAAAATGGATGAATTCCAGAAACGCATCAATACCCAAAGCGCTGTGCTGCATCCAGGAGATAAAACCAGTAATGATGTGCTTAACGCTGAGCCTGCCCCACTTATCATCACCCAATCCGTCCTCCGCACGCCGGACGTGGAACCATTAACGACCGCGCAGCGACAAAAAATAGAACCCCAAATTAGGGTCACTCCCGAGATGAATTGCCGCGAACTGGAAGAGGGTCAGGAACGCATTTATTACCGCATTCCGGTGGATAAACAACATGTACTCATTCAAACCGAATGCTTTGATAGCTCACGTACCATCCTCTGGCTAACCAATACTGAACTAACTACTTCGCCTAAACTAATCACGAGTGATGCCAGTGAATATGAGAACGGTGAGATAGCCCGTTTCAGCGATCCCATTCAGCTCTGGGTCTGGGAGGGTAACAACTTCACCTTGCGCGACGAATACCGCAGCGGCGGACAAGGAAACCTTTCTGTTGGCGGTGTCTGGACGCTCCCTACGTTCGTTAGCATCGTACGTTCTCAGTCTGATGTAGACACGGATAACACGGCCCTAAAAACGCTACGTAGCGCCGTAGAGAGCATGCAAAAAAGCGATCCGGGCTTAGAACTGAGCAAAATCGCCAGTCAGTTTCCATTAATCGGTCAAATCACTGATTTCAGGATCTCTTACGCTGAAGACTCAACAGAACCAACCGCGAAACCCTCCCCTGAGATTAGCGATGATGAGTGGCAGGCATTTTCCCGCACAACGTTTAGTGTCGATTCGGAAAATGGAGGCGTGAACTTTACGCTCATTGATCTGGATGACGACGGTAAACGCGATCTCATCATCAACAGCTACGTTGGTGGCACAGGATTATTCAGCTACACCGGCGTACTCAAACGCGGTGATAATGCCTTCGTCGTCGTTAATGGCAAACAGGATGACGATAACTTTGGCGTACCCGGGGCGCTATTTTCGGAGAATGGGCGCGGCGCCAACCAGTGGAGCCAATGGGTGCGCATCAACGGTAAGGTTTACGCTCTCTGGTACAACGGCTTATATAATGAAGAGAAGCTTTATCTGTTGCGTCCATTTAGCCCAGACGAGAAGGCTCCCGTCGTTGCCGTCCACTATCGCTATGAATACGATATGAATTCAATCGAACCACGGGAAGAAGGACAACCCCTACTCCCGAAATTGAATACCAAAGACAAAACAAAGCTCATTACCGAACTGAACAAAATGCAAAGCATTCTTTTACAAAACCAACAGGCAAGCGACGGCGTTTCCCCTATCTGCCCAATCCCTGCCGGTACGTTGCAGGAAGACGCGGACAATTACAGTTCAGGGATTGCAGGGAACTATACGTCTGAACCTGTCGCAGCCATTCCTGTCTGGGTAAATGGGGAGTGCCTTATCGGTTCTGTCGAGAGTTATTTTGGTAGAGGAGAGTTCATCACTCTCGTTTCGCCAAAAGATCAGGATATTGTCGGAGAGTATTCAGTTACCGGCACACGCCATGTAACATCCATTAAAAGTGAATGGGTTCCCCGCGAAGGCGATAACGGTGGGCTGTAATTTTGAGCAAAACCCTCGAGAAAACAGCGAAATCGCTGCATAGTTAAGCAACCGACAGAAAAAGCGAGAAATTTGGTTGACGGGGTGTCCGGATTACGGTTTAATGCGCCCCGTTGCCCGGATAGCTCAGTCGGTAGAGCAGGGGATTGAAAATCCCCGTGTCCTTGGTTCGATTCCGAGTCCGGGCACCACTATTCATAAGGCCTCGCTGAAAAGCGAGGCTTTTTCCTTTTCTGGCTACGGTAGATTTCTGGTCGTTACGGCACGTTAATTGTTTGCTGGATTTCTCGCCATTTTCGCAGATGTTCGTTACTTTTAGACACCTCAACACCCTCTGATGTGTCTCTTCCTTACCCCACTGCTACGGTCTTTCTACGGTCCTCTACGGTTCCTTTCTCTAAGATTATTCATAATGAAGCAGAGAATACTGGGAAATGGGGGATTTCATAATTTACCTTATTTAACAACAAATTACCTGACCCTGCCCCCGGGGGAAGACCGGGGAGACTCCTCTTCAGGCAAGGGGGAAAAACTCAGCGTCATCAACCCCCCTTGTCAGTCGGGTGTTTCCACCATTTACTCCACCTGTAATATTCCTATTTCCCCTTACGATTCTTCGCATCAGCAAAATTCCCCGCTTTCCACGTCATAGTATGATGATTTACCAGTAGAACTGGTAATTGAGTTATGGAGTGACCCCGGGCCCATAGACAAATCTGCCCTATAGAGGTGTAGCAGGAGGGAAAGGGGGGACGGGCTAAACCGCCAGAAAGGTAAAAATAAGGTGCCGCTGGAGCTGCAGCTTTGGTCTGGGGTATGGGACCCCATTAGCAAGTTATCACTTTTATAAAAAATGAAATATATATTGAACGTGGGCCGGGTAATTGAATTATAGCGTAATGCCGGGTGCGAAATTCTTTACGTTATGCTTACATTTTATGACTAAACTTGCAGATACAGAAAGTTAGTTTATATGGCAACCATTACCAGAGAGAGGATTTCCGGATAAATAGAATATAAAATACGACTTGTTTAGCATTCGTTTAGAAATGAAAAGCTTGTATTTTTATGAAATATGATCCAGAAATCTCGCGTTACGAAAAAGAGTGCCACTAAGCGAGATAATATATCGCATAAAATAATAAACATTGTATTTTCTCGTTGATTTAACATATATAGACAAAAATAGTGATTTGTAATTTTCCGTTCTTATAATGGTGGTACAGAAAGACGAAGGACATTTCATATGGTTACTGTAGATGACTGCAACGATAGCGACCTTAATTTAGACAACAAAAATGTGTATCTCAAAGGTGAAATGATCGCTTTACGGGCGAAGGAAAAATGTCTTCTGGAGATTCTTTTAAATACATCTCCGGCCTGTATCTCACGCCAGAAAATTGCAGAGGAAGTATGGAATGGGCGATTTGTAAGTGATTTTACAATAAATCAAACGATCAACTCGCTACGTAGGAAAATTAAGGACAATGATAGGCAATTGATAAAGACGAAGCCTCGGGAAGGTTATGTTATTGATAAGGATATTGCAGCTCTGTTTACGTTCGATAGCGACATCGGTCCCACGTGTAAACCTGAGGATTTAGCATCCAGCGAAGCTAATGCGTTGATCGTCATTACCGACCACTCTGTAAAGCATGAAATGTTAAATAATCATAAAAAAAGTATCAGGGCGCGTAAAAAGCTATCATTAAGGGTCATTGTATTGATGTCACTGTTGTTGGCCTGCAGTATGGCGGGAGTCGGTGTTGGTGTCATAAGGGAATATTCGAAAGATGAAATTAATCAGTTTTATCTTGATGGTGTGAAATTCACTTTTCATAAAGAACGCATAGATTATCAGTTGAACAAAAGGAATGTGAATTGTCATTTAGTCAGAAGGACGCTTGATGATGGCGAAATTGTCGATACCAATACAACGCTCTGCAATACATCGCTTTAAATACTTGATACTACTTGCTGCACTGATCTTTTTTGCTGTTGGCCTTGCCTGGTTTGACGGTAAACGTGAGCAGAGCATTTTTACATCAAGCTACCATGGAATATTGCGGTCAAATGAAAACAATTATGTTGTCAAAGTGAATGTAACCTTTGATATCGACGATAAAATGACTTTTATAAAGGTTACCAGAGATAAAAGCAAACTGGCTGTATCTGAAAATACGTATCGTGCGGAAAGCTATGTTGAATTCAAAACATTATCATTGCAAAAACAGTCTTTTACAAAAGCCACTATCTCAGGAAGAGCTCAGACGACGAGCGGAATGAAAAAATTTGAAGAGACACGTTTTATCCCGGTAGCCATGCATCAGAGTCGGGGGCAGTTTGTACTCATCATGAACAATGAAGATATCTTTCCGATTGAAGCTATAAACGAACAGATAAATGATAAACTGGTCTTTATACTTAAAAGAGATCGCTAGTGATTTTATTTATAGAATAAGGTATTTTATTTATATATTTTTTTTTGATATGACAAAGGAAGTTCAGCGTCTTACTATGCCGTAATCAAGTTAACGCTTGGTGTAAACAAATAACATATTCTTGCTTGTGTCTACTTGATCCTTGAAATAGACCGACTGAATGTTCTAAGTAACCCATTGTTCATAATTGGAATTGACGATGTTAAACAACATGATTATTAAAGCATACACTGCCGCTCACATTCATATGGCACATAAAGTAAATCACCTAGTCGGTGAGAAGGGAATTACTGCGATTGAATATGCCATTATTGGTGTGGCAATGGCTTCTGGTCTGTTCTACATCTTTGATGAGGGTGGATTCCTCGCCTCCTTGGAAGCCGCATGGAAAACAATGTCTACGAAAATCACAGGTGCGGGCAACATTCTGAATAAGTAATTACGCGGTCATAATGAATAACACTGACCAAATTACAGGTCAGTGTTATATGGCCATGTTATATTCTTCATTTGCAGGTTTGATAATTACGTGATCTATGAAATTCTTCTTAAGTTGTATATCGGTATAAAGCTTGTAGCATTGCCACAGACCGTTAACCATTTCTCCCGTGATGCAGGTGTTACTGCGATTGAATATGCCATTATTGGTGTGGCGATGTCAGCAGGATTATATTTCATTTTTTCCCGGGAGGGTGGGGATTTCTTGATCGCCCTTGTATACGCATGGAAAATTATGGAAGTCAAAATAACATATGCTGAAACTATCTTGACAAGAGGAACTTAAAGAATTTTGTTATTATTGTTGGCACTTGAGATACCGCAGAAGGAAATCTAAAGGTTTATATCTATTTAAAATTAACTTTATTTGCCAAAGGCAGCAAATCATCTTGTCCAAGATACAGATGTAGCAGCGACTGAATACGCTATTATTGGCGTAGCGACGTCTGCATGAGAGTATTATATCTTTGACGTTCATGGAGGCTCTAATGAAAATTTCTATTATATGGGTAGATTGTATGATGCGTGTACGAAAATGGTATTAGTGATGGGTATAATGGGTGATTACCTCCCGTCATAGGTACTGAACAAGTATGATTCTTTATATTCTGATTGTTTTAACATCCATATATATTATGTGGATGGATATTCGATACCGGCGCATCCCCAACAAAGCCCTGGTTGTACTGCTTTTCATTGGATTTGCTTACTTACTTGGTTTAGATGAAAGCAATTGCTATGTTAGAGGGGGATATATTATCCCAGCGATCACGTTGTCTTGCGGCATTGCATTATCATATAAAAATATTATCGGGATGGGAGATGTAAAGTTTCTTTTTCTGACCTTGTTATTATGTCCTGAGCAATGGCACATAGCTATTCTCTATGTGGTGATTTTTATTGGTGGATGCTGGTCCCTGCTGTGGCATTTTGTCTTGTGCAAAATACCGCCATTGGGAAAAGTTGATATGATTAAAAAAGGTATTCCTTACGGTATACCTATAGCATTAGCTTTATGCACGTTTACTTTTATCGGTTGAATGAAAGGCGAATTATATGCGCTATAGATATATAGCAATTCTGGCTATTGTCGTGATGTTGGTTGGCGTAATGGGTATTTATAAAAAAGGGGCTGATGATAAGCAACCCATCATTGACGAACGCATCGAAAGCGTATATTTCGTGGCGCAGAAAGATATGCAAAGAGGTGAAATTCCTGAAGGTGACTTTTATACCCGAAAAACGATTAAATTTAACCCTGGGCAACGTCCTGATGAACTGGCAGAAGCGCTGGATGAAAAAAAGATGGATGTTTTGCTTAGCGAAGGTGCAATTGCCGAAACTGAAATCAGTGCAGGGCAGGTTTTGACTCTGGAAAATCTTAAGAATTTGCCAGAAAAAATAGATTCTGAACTTATTGCCTTTCCATTATCGGTAAGTGCTGAAAGTATTCTAAATCCCAAAGTAGCTGACTACGGTTTTGTAGACCTTTATTTGATCTCTAACGATAACAAGATCTATCGTGAAGATTTCTACCAGAAGAGAGGTGGCTCAACAGGTAAAGATTACAAAGATACGCGCGTGAAGAAGTTTGCCAGTAATGTCTGGATTGTTAAAAATGCCAAAGACCGGGCTGGGAAAGAAAAAAAATCTAGTCTGCTGGATATTTCTAAGGGTGATACTATTGATAGAAGTTCCAGTAAATTAGATAAAAGCGGCAATGCGCCCGATACCAGAATTGTTTATGCCTATTTTAACAAGGATGACATTGATAGCGTTATTCAGGCCCAGGTTCTGGGGATGTTCTTTGTTTCACCTGTGACAGTGACCATGCTTAACAAGCCGTTAGCAAGTATCAGCGTCGACTCAAGAGAAATAACCGCTGCGGATATTGTTTCTGGTGCGCCACTGGCAGAGAAGAAAATTAAAGTCATCGAGATTCGAGGAGCAAAAAGTTCAAATGGACGTAATTAATAAAACTCTTGGCGGTTTACTGTTGCTCATGTTCAGTCATGCATGCCTTGCACTTGATATTGATGTTAATAAAACGAAAGAGTACAGAGTTGATTTCGACATTGATACAGTTGTTATTGGTTCTCCCGATGTTGCAGATTTCAGAGTGGTGGATGAACATAACATTTATATTTTTGGCAAAACCAGCGGCCAGACCAATATTATTATCAATGGTAAACAAGGGGAAGCGCGTACGCTTCCGATTTCCGTAAATGATTTTCGTGGTCAGGCTACCGTCATCAATACTTTGCTAGCCAATGAAGGTTTCAAAGAAGTTAAAGCTATCGACATGGGAAATTCTTTAACCATCAGCGGCACCGTCAGCACCAGTGAAGATATTGATTATATAAAAGATCTCGTCCAGGAATACTTTAGTGAGGAGCAAATAAAGTACTCACTGTTCACGCAGAAGAATCAACAGATTAAAATACGTGTTACCGTCGCCGAAGTGTCTAAAGAGGTTACCGAGACGCTGGGAATTGATTGGGGCCAGGGGGCTGTCTCCAGTAACGGAAGCGATTTAACCATCAGTGGTGGGCTTTACAGTTCCATGGTAAAAGGAATGAGTTTCAACTCATTAGGCATTGCAATCAATGCACTTGCAAAAAATAATCTTGCCAATGTTCTCACCACACCCAGTCTGACCGTGACGAATGGCAAGACGGCAAGCTTTCATGGCGGCGGCCAGATTCCTATATTTCAACGTAGTGAAAATGGCTCAACGGTTGAATGGAAAGACTATGGTGTTAAACTTAATTTTGCCCCGGTGATAAATACAGACGCATCTATCAGCATGGATGTAACCGTTGAGTCATCACAAATTGGTGGCTATTACAAATATGAAAACACAGAGTTGCCGACCATTAATACCCGAAATGTCGCGACCTCGGTGCGCATGCGCGATGGGGAAAGCTTTGTTCTTGGTGGATTAATTGATAATAACCAAGCTCAATATGTCAACAAGGTGCCTGGCCTGAGTGATATTCCCATGTTTGGTGCATTATTTAAATCTATAGGTTTTAACAGTGGTAGAAGTGAATTGGTGATTTTTGCGACGGTAGAATATATCAAGCCTACCGAAAAAAATACTATTAGTCTCCCACTTGCCAGTTTTTCCAGTCCATGGGAAACTTTTTTCAATATCAATAAAGTGACCCATAAGTCCACGATGGAATTGTTGAAAGAGGCCGATTATGTCATTGAGTAAAAGATTAATAATTGTGCTTGTTAGCCTGGCTGTCAGCGCATGTAGCGTGCCTGATAACTGGTTAAATACCGTGGATGATAATGTTATCATTATCAAGATTACTACCCAACCAGATGCATATACATTTTTAAAACTAGAGCAAATAATTCTTGAGAACGCCGCCAATGGGTTTGTTAATGCGACGGTTTTCAGTAAAAATGAAAATATAAATGCGGCACATGCAATAGCTGTTAACCTTGTAAACACTTATGCTATTAAATCTGAAGTGGTGGTTAGCGATGCAATCCATGATATACAACTACAGCTTAACAAGTACAATCCAAAAGCCTGCTATGTTAATCAGTTGGATGATTTTAACTGGTATAAAAGTAGCACTCGTGAAATACGTGAATACAATCAATCTGAAATTTGTGCTACCAGCATTAACGATCGGCAATTGAGGATTTAGCATGAATTTTGATAAGTTTAAAAAACGTTTTTCTCCAGCTAAAAAGAAAGATTTAGTTATTTATTTTAGTTCCACTAACAAACAAACATCCGAACTAGAAGAAGCGCTTCGTGTCTATGGCATTGGACTGGAATACCATACTGCCACACCAAAGGATACGATCACGATCATTGAAGACTGGGTGTCAACGTCAAGCCGTCTGTGGTTTATTGTAGATGGTACGTCGTACTCCAGCAGCGATATAGAAGAGTTTGCCATGATTCTTCGCGGGCGCTATCCGGCGGTACTGCTTGGTGATAATAATTCCCTAGATGCATCGTGGAACGCAGAAGAACAAGGTTATGCCGCATACTTTATTAATAATGTTGATTTACCCAGACTAACTAAAACCATTCTTAAAGGATTTGGCTATGTCCGGTCGCGAACCTCGATGACGATTGCGATCTGCAATACAACCCCAGATATTAATTTGAGTTATTACGCCTTCAGAGACTTAAAAAAGAATAAAACGCTTAAATCTTACTCAACATTGTTTATTAACTGTGATCTGGCTAATATTTATTATGATGCCGATCTGGGCGTACGCGCGAATAAGCAAGCGCTACAACATATAACCCGGGATGGTGAAGAATTAGATTCGCTGTCATCCCGTAAGCTTATTAATGCATTTGATGAGCATTTTGACTACATTTCATTCAATTTATTAATGGATGACATATCTATGAGTGATTCAGATGCGCTGGTTAAAGGCATTGATAACTTTATTGATTCTGTCTCAGATATCTACGGGTTTATTTTTATCAATGTACCCTATTATCTAATGACATCCTCAGCAGGAATGAATTTACTGGATAATAGTGATATACGAGTGTTGCTCACCAATGGTCAAATAGAGTCCATTTACAATCTAAACTTTTTACGTAACAAAATATCTTTTAAGCAAGAAAGCAATGGTAAAGGTAAAGACAAATTGTTCTGCTTACGGCAACCTTTGCACCATGCCGGGTTGCGTATAACCGATAATGATATTCATTCCAAACTTGGGGTTAAGGTTGACTTCTCTACCACCATGTTAAGAGAGGAATCTTTTTTAAGTCGATTCAAAAAAGATAACACCATAAATATCATTGACTTTATTTTCAGGTAAGTTATGCAAATCAAAGAATATGAGAAAGTACGCAGCCTTTTGGTGGAGCGACTAAAAATAGATGGAAATAATGTTGTTGATATTGTTGAAACACTGGATTCAATTGAGACTCAACTGATTTCAATTCTCGATAGTGAAAATATCATTATCACCAGACGCAATATAGATAAGCTGGTAAAAAGTTACTATGATGATATATTTGGCCTTGGCCCATTGCAGGAGTTGTTAAATGACACCTCGGTAAATGATATTATGGTAAACGGGACATCTTCACTTTATATTGAAAGAGCGGGGAAGTTGATTCGGCTGGAATCTATCTTTAAAAACAACGATCAGATAATGCGCGTTGCACAAAGAATCGTGGCAGCGATAGGCAGACGAGTGGATGAAAGTTCACCGATGGTGGATGCACGCTTACAAGATGGTAGCCGCGTAAATATTATTGTTCCGCCGATAGCTCTGGATGGCTGTACTATCTCAATCCGTAAGTTTAAAGAAGATAAGCTGGGTCTGATGGAACTGATAAATTTTTCTTCCATGACCCCGGAGATGGCGCATTATCTGAGTCTGATGGTGCGCGTTAAAGCGAATATTATTATCTCTGGCGGCACAGGCTCGGGTAAAACGACGTTGTTAAATGCACTCTCCAATGAAATTAACGATGGCGACAGGGTAGTGACAATAGAAGATGCGGCGGAATTACAGATCCAAAAGGCGCATGTTGTCAGACTGGAATCCCGCCCGAAAGGTGTTGACGGTGAGGGCAATATCAGCATACGTGACTTGGTGATTAACTCACTCCGTATGCGCCCGGACCGCATTATTATTGGTGAGTGCCGTGGTGAAGAAGCCTTTGAAATGTTGCAGGCAATGAATACCGGGCACGATGGGTCATTCTCAACCATTCACGCCAATACGCCAAAGGATGCGTTGGTTCGTCTGGAAAGTATGCTGTCGATGGCCAATCCCAATATTCCTACCAGAACATTAAAAGGACAGATCTCTCAGGCTGTAGACATTATTGTACAATGTGCTCGTTTGTCGAACGGTGAACGTAAGGTTACCTGTATCAGCGAGATCGGTGGTATTGAAGGGGATGTGATACAAAGCCAGGATGTTTTCGTCCTTAACAGCGTTAAAAAAAATGATGGTACACAGGTGTATCAGCAACAACGTAATTTTTCGCATTCTCTTCTGGATCGTAAAGTCGCATTTTATGGTTTGCAGCAGGAGTTGAAGGAAATTATCAATGACTAGCTTTTTTGCTTTCATATTTTTTTGTCTCCTGCCTGGCTGGGTTATTTTTAAACGAGTTAAGACTCAATATCTCAACCGCAAGCTTGCTGCGATCATGGGCGATGATTTTATAGAAAGCAAGGCGAAAACAGTGTCTAAAAAGACATTGGGGTCGTATTTTAGTGGCAGTTCGTCACCGGATTTTATTCTTATTTATGGCATTAAGAATGTTGTCACGGCATCTATTCTGACGTTCGGCTACGTATGTTTTGTGGGGTTTTGTTGCATAACGTTTAAGACTTCGCCTTTGACGTATGCGCTGTCTGTTGGGACGACGTTTGCCATTGCAGTTTATGTCGTACGTAAAAAATACCAGAAAGCATTCAGTGACTACTTTGAAGTTCATTTTCCGTATGCGCTGCGATTGATTAGCCGTAACCTCGCCGTGGGCCAAACGCTTTATGCTTCCGTCGATTCAGTTTCGATTAACCTGGCTGGCATTATGCAGAGAGAGTTTAAGCGAATTTCATTGCAGCTAAAAAGCGGAGTCAGTTTCGAAGAAATACTGGATAAGGGCGAAGAAATCTATCCTTACAAGGGATACTATGTTTTTAGCTCTTACCTGAAAATTTCTGTGCAGAAAGGCAGCAGTTTAAAGGATACATTGATGGCTCTGGCGGATGACTTAATTGCCGCACAGATAATCAAAAAGAAGACCAGAGCGCTGACTTCTGAATCGCGTGGGGCTGCTTTTATTCTAGCAACCTTGCCTGCGATAATGCTCGGTGTGATGTATTCTTTTGCACATGCGAATTTTATTTATTTGTTTAATGAACTTTATGGGCGCTATGTTCTGATTTATGTGGTCATTAGCGTTTCGCTAGGTTTTGTAATTATATCGCGGATGATTCAAAAGGTTGAACTGTGATCCAGATAGTTTCCATTATCCTTTTTGCTTTTGGTGTTGTTGTATTCTTCTTTGTTATAAGAAAACAAAAAAAAGAAGAGGAATATTACGATAGATTTTATTTTATCGTTTCTAAACATAATACCATCACAGAGTATTTAAGTTTTTCTAACAGAGCGAAGTATATATTTAACCACCTGAAAGAAAAGATATATAAATTTAACGAAAAGTATCTGAGCCAGACTCAGTTTCATGAGTTGGTAAGGAATGCTGGCTACTATAACCATGAGCAAAGCACCCTGTTCTATCTTGGTGTATTTGCTGCATATTTGGTCTTGCTGGCAATGTTGGTGGTTAAGGCAACGTTTGGTGATATACCTTTCTATGCGTTTCCGGTGTGGAGTACGATTTTTTATATTGGTTTAAAGATACATCTTGAGCGTAAACATAAAAAACAACTTCTGAAGTTCAGAACAAACTTTGTCTATTTTCTTGATCTCATGTCAACCTGCATCAAAACCGGGATGACGTTAACCTCTTCGGTAGATGCTATATCACCCTTGCTTCATCGCTTTTCTCCGTTACTGGGACAAAGTATATCTAACTTTGGTAATACCATAAAATATGCTTCACTGAATGAGGCCTGCGATCGTCTTTACCTAGAAGTTCCCCTTTCTGAAGTTCAGGAGTTTAATTCTACGGTGAAGAACTCGGCGCAGTTTGGGGCGGGCATGCACAGCAGTCTGCAAAACCTTGCGCAAGAGATACGGCAGTTTCATTTTATTGAAACGGAAGAAAAAATTGGTGCAGTGAATGCAAAGATGGGTATTCCATTAATTTTGTTTATCATGTTTCCTATTATTGTGGAAATTATTTTACCTGGCCTATTACGCTCCATGCAAAATCTCTCGTTGGATATGATTTCATGAAAAAGTTTCTTGTTTTATTTGTTCTACTGGCCTGTTCTTGCTCGCAGGTTAATAGTTCCAAGGATACCAGACTAACTGCCGCGCTAGCGGTAGAAGTCGGTGCGCTTGAAAAGGCCCTGGAACTTACTCGGGTGGAGGCTCAAAATAATATTTATGATGTTGATGTTCGCTTCCGCCTTGCTGATATCTATCATCAGCTTAATCGTTACGACATGGAAAATAGCGAGCTGACCGCGCTGAGCAAAATGGTTGATGCCAGTAGCCGACATTATTCCCGTCTGAAAATTGCGCTATTGCGGAACAATTTGTTACGTAATGAGCTGGATAGCGCAATTGAACATTATGAAGATCTCAATCAGTCGAGTTCGGTTCTGGCCGATGAAGATAAAGGGAAAGGTATGATGTATGTAGCCATCGCCTATTGTAAAAAAAATGCTTTTAATACCTGCATAGCACTTCTGGAGAAGGCAAAGCAATTTTTGCCTGGCAATGACGCCCTCGCGCAGAATATCAATCTGGCAAAGTGGATGAAGAAGACTAAAGCCGGTAATGCGACGCCAGTCGCAGATGTTTTTTATCAGGCCTATCAGGAGCAAGATAGTGAACAAATTTTCTCAAATCTGATCCTTAGTCTCGTCAGCGAAGGTAGCACTGGACGGGCTTATGATCTACTTTTAACCCGTTATTCTATCGACGACGCCAATATTATTATGAAAGAACTTAAATCCAGTAAAATATAAAATATGACCCAGCTTTTAAACGATTTCGAATCTGAGTCAGGAGTTGCATCAATAGAAACCTCTATGGTTTTTTTGATTATCTTTATGTTTATCATGTTTACCTATGAGATATTGAAATTTCAAAATGATATGGCAATGATCGCCTTGAATGAATCCCTGGCCACCGAAAGAAGCGATCTTGCCTTGCTTAAGAGTGAACCAGACAAGTTATCTTTTGATTTTGACGAGCAGATAAAATCTCTGGGAACAGGAAACTATTTTAATTCATTGAAATATAAGCCATCTGCCGTCGAGTGTTATAGTGATATTTCAAAAACAACGGCCGAAAAATGTAGTGAAAAAAGTAAAATAATCAAATTTAGTTATGAGGTCAAACGCTTGGCATCCAGTGATGAAATATGCGAGTTATTTGGCCTTCCTGTTGTTCTGATAAGAGAGACTATCGCTGTTAATGACTACTATAGGTGAACGACTTAACTGTGAAAAAGGCAGTGTCGCAGTTGAGGCCGCCTTTGTATTTTTGTTTTTTTCCGGACTTTTTATTTACGCTCTGCAGCAAACTTACGTGATGGTATTAAGTTATAGTGCTGAAAAAACTTCGGCCCAGGTCGCCAGTCTGGTTGCGCAGCGATCCACATTATTTAGTAATAAAAATTTGCAGGCAAAAGATATTGAGCTTTTAAGGCATCATATTCAGGCTCTTGGGGAATCGTCGAAAGAGTTTTTCGATCTTTATATCGAAGAGGTTGCCTATCAGACAGATGCCTATCAGGTAATCCATATTCCTTCAAAGGACGGGACACAATGTTCTTTGAAAAAAAAGCTATCGGCTTATAGCTTCAATGTTCAAACTTCTTTTGCCAAAAATAACGGAATGTATAGAGTTACCGTCTGCCGTAAAATAAGTAATATGTTTTATTCTGATGGTGATCTCGTTATTGGCAGCAGTTCGGTGATGCCTGGACATCATCATTGATAGAGAATCATAAATGAAATTACAAACGCATTTTTTCTCTGAAAAGGGAAGCTTAATGCCGCTATGGGCTATTGGTGGCATGATGGTGATGATCTCAATATTCTGGGTAGAAAACACTTCATTTTCTATCCTGGATAAACTAAGAAATATCCATATTACCAGCGCTGTCGCTCGGACTTCCCTGATCGATCATGGTCGTTCGCAGACAGCGCTTAATGAGATTGTCAGCGCATCGGGTACAAGCCCCTTTAAGTATACGCAGAAGTTCAAGTATGCTTCCGTAGAGGATATGGAGGAGTTGAAAGATAATGATCGGCTGCAGGAAATTATTTCAGCAAGAACAAACACTTCGCAAACCACCACTGTCCCCTTTGAAACATTGAATGATTCGCTGCACTTAAGCAAACATCTCAATATCACTTCTCTGGATAATACGGTTAAGGTCCTTCATCCTTTAAATATACATCTGGCCGTTGAAAGTACTCCTGAAAATAAACCGAATATGAGCCGCGTTAGTCAGCCCCTTTATAATGCCATAAAACGGTTAACGGGTGATGCTGCGGATACCAGGGTCAATATTATTCCCTATTCTTATCGCGTCAATAATGCCGGTAGATGTTATACGGGAATTAACCGTGGTGACGACTTTAGTTTTGTCTGGTGGGAGAACGCTTTTAGGGAGGAAGATCTTCTGACATCCTATAAGTCGCAACTTACCTCTGCAAAAAATAACTTTTCCAGTACCAATAGTTCTATCGTTACTCTGGACAGAAAGTTAGCCGATCTTAAGAAAGAACAGGCTAAGTATAAACCGGGCACCGAAGAGTATGCTGAGTTGCAAAAGCAAATTGATTCAGTTAATAACCAGTTGACTTCGCTTACCAATAGCCTGCCGCAGCTTGAGGCTAGCATTGATAATGCTCAGGAAAAGGTAGATAAACAAACCAAGGTTGTTGAAGACCTCCAGGCAAGTGAAAACTATATAAAATTCCTGCCGTTGGCGCAGCACTATGCAAAGCGCTACCAGAATTATCGCTATTTCGAAGATTACACAGATGAGGTAGCAAATCAGGGTGATTTTTCCATGCCCGAAGAGAACTATTCTCAGTCTGCGTCGAAAATCACGTTATCGCCAACGGTTCACTATGCACTTTCTGTCTCCAGAAATAATTATTTTGGCGACACGAATACCTGCCCATCGACTGTGGTTAGCAGCAATATGTCCTCACCGGAAAGCGTTAAATCCGCGCTTAACTCAATAGACTATTCCGGGAAAGATCTGTTGGCGCTGGAAGGGTTGCTTTGGGCCGGAAGAAGTTTTTTTTCGGGGAGTTCAAGCCTTACCCGCAATGTGGTGATTATGTTTATCTCAGGGAAAGATGATTCCATCGATCCAGAAACCTTAGCTGGCGTTCAGGAAGCTTGTACAACCATTAAGAATACCTTCTCTTCAGGAAAGGTAAGTAAACTCGTGGTGGTGGCACCGGATGCGGATGCTGCTGATAACTATGTGGCTTTGCAATGCGCCACGAGCTGGAATAACGATACCGGCTTTATTTTTCTTGATAATTATGTCGATGATTTCGACAAAGAAATCGAAACGCGTTTTATACATTATTTTTCCCAGGAGTCGACGACCCGTAATGTCAATGGTTAAATATTATTTCATCTGCTTCTCGTTTATATCGGGTATATCCTTTGCAAAGCCGATGGAGGGAATGACGACTTTTAACTGTGAAAACCGCAGTGTGACTCATTCCAACTCTCTAATAAAAAACAAAAAAAATGACGCCTTGAATTATGATGGTACAACGCGCACCGTCATTTCCCAGGAGGCTATTGCGCGAGCGAAGAAAACACGTTTGTTTTTGGATCATCTTGATAAACTCTGTTCGCCCCGTCTTGCGGGCGAGCAAAGTAACTATATGGAAATCCTTCAAAACCAGCTGAAAGTGAGTCCGCAGCTGATTGGCAGCGTGTACTTTTCTCCTGCTAGCGCGCATGCGAATCGAAACCGGCAAGACCTCAGCAATATACGTAATGCCATTGCGCAATATTCGGCTGAGGATTATATACTGTTGATTGTCGGTAGTACGGATGCTACAGGGGAAGATTCTTTTAATGACTGGCTGTCTTTAAGGCGAGCACAGTACCTTGCTCATCAAGTAGTGGCAAAGAATTTTGATACCTTTCTTATTCCCTTGGGCAAAAAGGGAGCAACCGATGAGCGTCTAGAGAGCAATCCACGCTTCAGACGTGCTGACCTTTATTTGCTGAAAAAAGGTATTTAACTTCATACTTAATGCAAGTATCGTCTGACAAAACTGTAGTGGTCAAGTAGTATTGGCCACGGTTTACAGTAAAAATGGTATCTGTTCTCTGATTCTTCTGGGGGCAGCCCATCACTATAATGGTGAGGTCGGAATCGCCAGGAATCAGATCAGATATTGCTGGGGATGTAATTACTTTGCTTGCTCTGGATGAGGTTCTTTCATCTAATTCAACATAGATGTCAGACCTACGAAGCTACACTGTAATAAGCCATCCATGCTCAATGGTAGATATCTGGTAGCTCCGAAACGCCTCATTTGAACCTCATTTAAGGCTTGTAGCGCCCAACTGAAACATTTTACTTAAGGTAAACCAGTAAAGGGCTGTCAGTTCTACTAGATCGTTTGGTATTTTTTTAAGGGATTGAAAATCCCCGTGTCCTTGGTTCGATTCCGAGTCCGGCACCACTATTCTAAAGAACCCGCCCTAGAGGCGGGTTTTTGCTTTTATAGTTTCTGATACTTTCCAACCGATCATCTCTCAATATCTTTACTGCTCTACCCCTCACAAAATCCATACGTAAGATTAGTCGTGCCTTTTAACAAGCTGACATCTGGCTTCTATAAGAAGATGGGGTTTAACGTGACGGGACGTACAGAAGTGGACGATCTCGAGCGACAGTACCTGTTACTCAACCCCGTGCACGGATAGCAGGCAATGTGCTGCCGGGAGAGCCTGGTGTGCTGCGCTTCTCAGGCCAACACACCGGTTACAACAGTATGGGCTGGATAAAACGGTACGCTGCATCGGCAGTCTTCATTCCCTGCAGACGCAAAAAAGCCCATCCGGCAGGATGGGCTTCTTCACTTGTTTGATGCCTGGCAGTTCCCTACTCTCGCATGGGGAGACCCCACACTACCATCGGCGCTACGGCGTTTCACTTCTGAGTTCGGCATGGGGTCAGGTGGGACCACCGCGCTACAGCCGCCAGGCAAATTCTGTCTATCAACACACTTTTCGCATGTCGATGTAATCTGTAATCAAGCTGAATTTCGATGTCTCATCCGCCAAAACATCTTCGGCGTTGTAAGGTTAAGCCTCACGGTTCATTAGTATCGGTTAGCTCAACGTATCGCTACGCTTACACACCCGACCTATCAACGTCGTCGTCTTCAACGTTCCTTCAGGACCCTTAAAGGGTCAGGGAGAACTCATCTCGGGGCAAGTTTCGTGCTTAGATGCTTTCAGCACTTATCTCTTCCGCATTTAGCTACCGGGCAATGCCATTGGCATGACAACCCGAACACCAGTGATGCGTCCACTCCGGTCCTCTCGTACTAGGAGCAGCCCCCCTCAATTCTCCAGCGCCCACGGCAGATAGGGACCGAACTGTCTCACGACGTTCTAAACCCAGCTCGCGTACCACTTTAAATGGCGAACAGCCATACCCTTGGGACCTACTTCAGCCCCAGGATGTGATGAGCCGACATCGAGGTGCCAAACACCGCCGTCGATATGAACTCTTGGGCGGTATCAGCCTGTTATCCCCGGAGTACCTTTTATCCGTTGAGCGATGGCCCTTCCATTCAGAACCACCGGATCACTAAGACCTGCTTTCGCACCTGCTCGAGCCGTCACTCTCGCAGTCAAGCTAGCTTATGCCTTTGCACTAACCTCCTGATGTCCGACCAGGATTAGCTAACCTTCGTGCTCCTCCGTTACTCTTTAGGAGGAGACCGCCCCAGTCAAACTACCCACCAGACACTGTCCGCAACCCGGATCACGGGTCTACGTTAGAACACCAGCCATTAAAGGGTGGTATTTCAAGGTTGGCTCCATGCAGACTGGCGTCCACACTTCAAAGCCTCCCACCTATCCTACACATCAAGGACCAGTGTTCAGTGTCAAGCTATAGTAAAGGTTCACGGGGTCTTTCCGTCTTGCCGCGGGTACACTGCATCTTCACAGCGAGTTCAATTTCACTGAGTCTCGGGTGGAGACAGCCTGGCCATCATTACGCCATTCGTGCAGGTCGGAACTTACCCGACAAGGAATTTCGCTACCTTAGGACCGTTATAGTTACGGCCGCCGTTTACCGGGGCTTCGATCAAGAGCTTCTCCTTACGGATAACCCCATCAATTAACCTTCCGGCACCGGGCAGGCGTCACACCGTATACGTCCACTTTCGTGTTTGCACAGTGCTGTGTTTTTAATAAACAGTTGCAGCCAGCTGGTATCTTCGACTGATTTCAGCTCCATGAGTAAATCACTTCACCTACATATCAGCGTGCCTTCTCCCGAAGTTACGGCACCATTTTGCCTAGTTCCTTCACCCGAGTTCTCTCAAGCGCCTTGGTATTCTCTACCTGACCACCTGTGTCGGTTTGGGGTACGATTTCGTGTTACCTGATGCTTAGAGGCTTTTCCTGGAAGCAGGGCATTTGTTACTTCAGCACCGTAGTGCCTCGTCATCACACCTCAGCGTTAACAAGACTCCGGATTTACCTGGAATCTCCGCCTACATGCTTAAACCGGGACAACCGTCGCCCGGCTAACATAGCCTTCTCCGTCCCCCCCTCGCAGTAACACCAAGTACAGGAATATTAACCTGTTTCCCATCGACTACGCCTTTCGGCCTCGCCTTAGGGGTCGACTCACCCTGCCCCGATTAACGTTGGACAGGAACCCTTGGTCTTCCGGCGTGCGGGTTTTTCACCCGCATTATCGTTACTTATGTCAGCATTCGCACTTCTGATACCTCCAGCATGCCTCACAGCACACCTTCAACGGCTTACAGAACGCTCCCCTACCCAACAACACATAGTGTCGCTGCCGCAGCTTCGGTGCATGGTTTAGCCCCGTTACATCTTCCGCGCAGGCCGACTCGACCAGTGAGCTATTACGCTTTCTTTAAATGATGGCTGCTTCTAAGCCAACATCCTGGCTGTCTGTGCCTTCCCACATCGTTTCCCACTTAACCATGACTTTGGGACCTTAGCTGGCGGTCTGGGTTGTTTCCCTCTTCACGACGGACGTTAGCACCCGCCGTGTGTCTCCCGTGATAACATTCTTCGGTATTCGCAGTTTGCATCGGGTTGGTAAGTCGGGATGACCCCCTAGCCGAAACAGTGCTCTACCCCCGAAGATGAGTTCACGAGGCGCTACCTAAATAGCTTTCGGGGAGAACCAGCTATCTCCCGGTTTGATTGGCCTTTCACCCCCAGCCACAAGTCATCCGCTAATTTTTCAACATTAGTCGGTTCGGTCCTCCAGTTAGTGTTACCCAACCTTCAACCTGCCCATGGCTAGATCACCGGGTTTCGGGTCTATACCCTGCAACTTAACGCCCAGTTAAGACTCGGTTTCCCTTCGGCTCCCCTATTCGGTTAACCTTGCTACAGAATATAAGTCGCTGACCCATTATACAAAAGGTACGCAGTCACCCCATAAAGAGGCTCCCACTGCTTGTACGTACACGGTTTCAGGTTCTTTTTCACTCCCCTCGCCGGGGTTCTTTTCGCCTTTCCCTCACGGTACTGGTTCACTATCGGTCAGTCAGGAGTATTTAGCCTTGGAGGATGGTCCCCCCATATTCAGACAGGATACCACGTGTCCCGCCCTACTCTTCGAGTTCACAACACATGCACTTTTGTGTACGGGACTATCACCCTGTACCGTCGGACTTTCCAGACCGTTCCACTACCACACATGCTGATTCAGACTCTGGGCTGCTCCCCGTTCGCTCGCCGCTACTGGGGGAATCTCGGTTGATTTCTTTTCCTCGGGGTACTTAGATGTTTCAGTTCCCCCGGTTCGCTTCATTACGCTATGTATTCACGTAATGATAGTGTGACGAATCACACTGGGTTTCCCCATTCGGAAATCGCCGGTTATAACGGTTCATATCACCTTACCGACGCTTATCGCAGATTAGCACGTCCTTCATCGCCTCTGACTGCCAGGGCATCCACCGTGTACGCTTAGTCGCTTAACCTCACAACCCGAAGATGTTTCGTAAAACACTTCAGTGTTGCGAAAATTTGAGAGACTCGGACACACCGCTTTTCATTTCTTGTTTACGGAGAAATGAAACAGTGTGTCGTTTCAATTTTCAGCTTGATCCAGATTTTTAAAGAGCAAAACTTCGCAGTGAACCTTTTCAGGTACACTCTGAAGTTTTCTTGTTTTTTTGCAGTAAAGGATGGTGGAGCTATGCGGGATCGAACCGCAGACCTCCTGCGTGCAAAGCAGGCGCTCTCCCAGCTGAGCTATAGCCCCATCGTAGTTAAATCTCGTTTAACCTTAATTTCTGTTGAGGCAAGGCGTGGTGACGCGAAGCATACTGAAGTATGTGAACGTCACCGCAACGCAGCATCAGCAGAAATTTGGTAGGCCTGAGTGGACTTGAACCACCGACCTCACCCTTATCAGGGGTGCGCTCTAACCACCTGAGCTACAAGCCTGCAGAGATTTTCTTACTGCTAATTTTCATCAGACAATCTGTGTGAGCACTACAAAGAACGTTTCTTTAAGGTAAGGAGGTGATCCAACCGCAGGTTCCCCTACGGTTACCTTGTTACGACTTCACCCCAGTCATGAATCACAAAGTGGTAAGCGCCCTCCCGAAGGTTAAGCTACCTACTTCTTTTGCAACCCACTCCCATGGTGTGACGGGCGGTGTGTACAAGGCCCGGGAACGTATTCACCGTGGCATTCTGATCCACGATTACTAGCGATTCCGACTTCATGGAGTCGAGTTGCAGACTCCAATCCGGACTACGACATACTTTATGAGGTCCGCTTGCTCTCGCGAGGTCGCTTCTCTTTGTATATGCCATTGTAGCACGTGTGTAGCCCTACTCGTAAGGGCCATGATGACTTGACGTCATCCCCACCTTCCTCCAGTTTATCACTGGCAGTCTCCTTTGAGTTCCCGGCCGAACCGCTGGCAACAAAGGATAAGGGTTGCGCTCGTTGCGGGACTTAACCCAACATTTCACAACACGAGCTGACGACAGCCATGCAGCACCTGTCTCAGAGTTCCCGAAGGCACCAAAGCATCTCTGCTAAGTTCTCTGGATGTCAAGAGTAGGTAAGGTTCTTCGCGTTGCATCGAATTAAACCACATGCTCCACCGCTTGTGCGGGCCCCCGTCAATTCATTTGAGTTTTAACCTTGCGGCCGTACTCCCCAGGCGGTCGACTTAACGCGTTAGCTCCGGAAGCCACGCCTCAAGGGCACAACCTCCAAGTCGACATCGTTTACGGCGTGGACTACCAGGGTATCTAATCCTGTTTGCTCCCCACGCTTTCGCACCTGAGCGTCAGTCTTTGTCCAGGGGGCCGCCTTCGCCACCGGTATTCCTCCAGATCTCTACGCATTTCACCGCTACACCTGGAATTCTACCCCCCTCTACAAGACTCTAGCCTGCCAGTTTCGGATGCAGTTCCCAGGTTGAGCCCGGGGATTTCACATCCGACTTGACAGACCGCCTGCGTGCGCTTTACGCCCAGTAATTCCGATTAACGCTTGCACCCTCCGTATTACCGCGGCTGCTGGCACGGAGTTAGCCGGTGCTTCTTCTGCGAGTAACGTCAATTGCTGCGGTTATTAACCACAACACCTTCCTCCTCGCTGAAAGTACTTTACAACCCGAAGGCCTTCTTCATACACGCGGCATGGCTGCATCAGGCTTGCGCCCATTGTGCAATATTCCCCACTGCTGCCTCCCGTAGGAGTCTGGACCGTGTCTCAGTTCCAGTGTGGCTGGTCATCCTCTCAGACCAGCTAGGGATCGTCGCCTAGGTGAGCCGTTACCCCACCTACTAGCTAATCCCATCTGGGCACATCCGATGGCAAGAGGCCCGAAGGTCCCCCTCTTTGGTCTTGCGACGTTATGCGGTATTAGCTACCGTTTCCAGTAGTTATCCCCCTCCATCGGGCAGTTTCCCAGACATTACTCACCCGTCCGCCACTCGTCACCCAAGGAGCAAGCTCCTCTGTGCTACCGTTCGACTTGCATGTGTTAGGCCTGCCGCCAGCGTTCAATCTGAGCCATGATCAAACTCTTCAATTTAAGTTTGATGCTCGTGAATTAAACTTCGTAATGAATTACGTGTTCACTCAGAGACTTGGTATTCATTTTTCGTCTTGCGACGTTAAGAATCCGTATCTTCGAGTGCCCACACAGATTGTCTGATAAATTGTTAAAGAGCAGTTGCGACGCGCTTTAGCGCTCTGTCGCGAGGTGGCGTATATTACGCTTTCCTCTTTCAGAGTCAACCCTCATTTTCAGGTTTTTCTCTTCAACCGAACCGGCTGTTTGCGTGAAGTGATTCACATCCGCCGTGTCGATGGAGGCGCATTATAGGGATCCCATTTTTTAGCACAAGTATTTTTTGGATCTTTTTTGCTGAGTGCTTGTTTTTCACCCCTTTCGCTATATTCCTGCACAATTTGGCTGATTTTTGATAGCTAAATCACTTGCACAGTCTCGATAATCCAACCAAAGTCTTCATTACTGCTCTATTTTTGTTGAGGTAAACATGTCTGATGTATTACGTCCTTATAAGGATCTTTTCCCACAGATCGGAAAACGCGTGATGATCGACACCAGTAGCGTCGTCATTGGTGATACTCGTTTGGCTGATGACGTCGGGATTTGGCCGTTGGTTGCGATTCGTGGCGACGTCAACTATGTACAAATCGGCGCCCGTACAAACATTCAGGACGGCAGCGTTCTCCATGTCACACATAAATCCACATCTAATCCGCAAGGTAATCCATTGATCGTGGGTGAGGATGTGACGGTCGGTCATAAAGTCATGCTACACGGCTGCATCGTTGGCAACCGCGTATTGGTCGGTATGGGATCAATTTTATTGGACGGCGTAGTGGTAGAAGACGACGTTATGATTGGGGCAGGAAGCCTGGTGCCGCAAAACAAACGCCTGGAGAGTGGATATCTGTACCTGGGTAGCCCGGTTAAACAGATCCGGCCATTAAGTGACGAAGAGAAAGCAGGCTTAAAATACTCTGCTAACAACTACGTTAAATGGAAAGATGAGTATTTAAATCAGAGTAACCAAACCCAACCCTGAGAGTCTTCCTGCTGGTCCTGGATCAATGCTTCGGCCTCTTCTTCCAGGTCCCAGCGATGCTGTTGAAAGATTTCCAGCCATTGTTCAGGCGTGCAGCCGCCAAAGCGGGACGCCAACGTCTCCCCTGATATAGCGCATGTTAACTGCATACCATGGACCAACGCAGGGAAAACAACGGCGCTAATATCCGTCAGCCATTCTTCTCGATCGGGAAACTGGATCGCCTGATTCATGCCGACATTTCCTGTTGCATGCTTTTGATGACGGGCTCAATCTGTGGCAATACACCATGCCAGAGTAAAACGGCGTGCGCTGCTTGTCCCACCAGCATCCCCAGACCATCGGCATACTGTTTCGCCCCATGTTCAGCACACCAGGAAAGGAACGGTGTATTCCCTTGCTGATAAAACATGTCATAGCAATAGACAGAGGAGTGAATAAGCGATGTCGGAATGGCTGGTACCTCACCGCTAATTCCGCTAGATGTCGCATTAATAATTAAATCAAAACTGTAATTATCAAGCTCGTCCATTCCCACCGCCTGCACGCTGCCGGTATGGGAGAAGATTTGTGCCAGTTCTTCTGCGCGCGAAGCAGTACGGTTAACGATGGTTACCGCACAATCCAGAGAAAGAAGAGGTAATAAAACCCCCCGGGATGCGCCACCGGCACCAATCAACAGAACTCGCGATCCGGGGCGAATGAAAGATAAACGTTCAAGATCGCTTAATAAGCCGATACCATCCGTGTTATCTCCCTGTAAACGCCCATCCTCAAGTCGTTTAAGAGTATTGACCGCTCCAGCAAGCGATGCCCGCTCCGTTAATTCATCGGCACGCGCAAACGCCTCTTCCTTAAAAGGCACAGTGACATTTGCCCCCTTCCCGCCTTCAGCAAAAAAGGCATTCAGCGTATTCACAAAATCATTGATAGGTGCCAGTACACGTCCATAGGAATGATCAATTTTCAACTGCTCTGCAAATTGCTGATGAATAAAGGGCGATTTACTGTGCGCTATCGGATTACCAAAAACAGCATAGGCTTCTTTCATATTACCCCTGTCGAAACTGTTCACCGGTCAGAGCATCACGGATCTCCGAAGGATTCAAACGCCCTCCGGTCTCCCCTTCAACTACGGGAAAGTCTGTACCAAACTGCGCGCGGACTTCCTCTACCGTTCTGCAAGGCGGTAAGCCACTCAAATTAGCACTGGTGGAGACTAACGGTTTGCCATAAGCTTGGCACAATGCAACCACCAGCGGATGATCGGTGACTCGCACGGCCAGCGAGTCAAAACGACCGGTCAACCAACGAGGCGTAGTCGCAGGCGCAGGGAAAACGAAGGTGACAGGACCAGGCCAGCGGGCGAACACAGCCTCACGTTGAGCATCAGTAAGGCTGCTATCGTCAATATAGGGCTTAAGCTGGTCAAAATTAGCCGCAATCAAAATTAAGCCTTTATCGACTGGGCGTTGTTTTAGCTCCAACAGACGGGTAACAGCCGTTTCGCTGTCGGGATCGCAGCCGACACCAAATACAGCTTCTGTTGGATAGGCGATGACTTTTTCTTGTTTCAGAACCGCTATCGCAGCAGCAATAGGGCCTGTGGGCAGGTTATTATTCACTTTTTTATTCCGCCGAGAACGGCTTTCCACATTGTTTACTGGCACAGAAATGCTTCACACCCTGCGCGGTTTTCTTTTCGATGAGTAGCGGATAATGGCACTCAGGACACTCTCCGGCTAACGGTTTGAAGTTAATGACAAACTGGCACTCCGGATAGCGATCGCAGGAGTAAAACGTTTTGCCATAACGGGAACGCCGCTGGACCAGGTGGCCAGTCTGGCATTGAGGACAGACTATTGCTGTTTCATCTGGCTTGTCGATAAGTTCGGTGTGTTCACACGTTGGATAATCGCTGCATCCAATAAACATCCCGAATCTTCCCTGTCTCAGCACCAGCTCGGCGCCACATGCAGGACAAAGCTTACCCTCCAGAACTTTGACAATATGTCCGTCCGCGGAAGATTTCAACGGACGGATGTAATCGCATTCTGGATAGTGTGAACAACCGAGAAACGGACCGTGTTTCCCGGAACGAATAACCAGTTCAGCCCCGCATTGTGGGCAGGGCTCGTTTTTACGCACCGTAAACAGTGCTGATTTAGCCATAACAACTCATACTGAATGAAGATTGATTAATGCAGCATACCTTCATTCACTTCAAAGAGTAATTCTTCCATTTGCTGATAGGCATTTTCACAACCTGGAATATTGAAAAGCACCATCAGGATCACCCACTTCAGGTCTTCCAGATCGAACTCTGCCGTATCCAGCGCGAGTACGCGCTCAATGACCATTTCTCGTGTTTCGAGGTTTAGCACCTGAATCTGTTCCAGGAATAGCAGGAACCCTCTACAGCTTGCATCCAGTCGATCGCACTCTTCTGCGGTATAAATACGTATAGAAAGAGGATCGGATGCCAGTTGCATAGGTTCGGCAAGACCATCCTGATAATCAGCAAGCTTTTCCAGCCAAAGTAACGCGTTGTAGATGTCTTCACGATCAAAACCAGCGTCGGTAAGATCCCGTTCCAGTTTGTCCTGATCCACACGCAGCTCAGCTTCGTTATGGATATATGTCTCAAACAAATACATTAGTACGTCGAACATGGCATGCCCTCCTCAATCGGACATAGCCGCCGGGTACAGCTGCGATCCATCCTGCTAACTCCAGTTCGAGCAGTTGAGCCACTACCTCTGGCACAGGTTGGCCGGCACGTTCAGCGACGACGTCAACAGGTGTTACCTCATCTCCTACGTTAGCCAGGAGCTCCGGAAATGGCAATGCCACCTCTTCGTGATCTGGCGAATAAATTGATTTTTCAGGTTCATCTGGCAACCATTGCAACCCATATTGCAAATTTTCCAGAATTTCTTCTGGAGCCGTCACAAGCGTGGCTCCCTGCTGAATAAGCCAATGTGGACCTTCACTTCCCGGACTCCCAATCGGTCCAGGCAACGCAAAAACCTCCCGCCCTTGTTCCAGTGCACAACGCGCAGTGACCAGTGACCCGCTACGCTGAGCAGCTTCTACAACCAGAACTCCTTTACTTAGACCACTAATAATGCGATTTCGTCGGGGAAAATTGCGCGGCAAAGGAAGCGTATCTAATGGGAACTCAGACACCAGTGCGCCTCCAGCCTCAATCAGTCGTTTAGCCAGACTGACATGCTGTCGTGGATGAATGGTCTCAAGCCCATTTCCCAGCACCGCAATACTCGTGCCTTCTCGGTTTATCGCAGCATTGTGCGCCACACCATCAATCCCCCGGGCCAGGCCGCTGGTGATCGTCACGCCGCATGCTGCAAGCTTTTCACAAAACAGCCGCCCCCAGCGTTCGCCATACCAGGAGTGCTGTCGGCTACCGACGACGGCAACCTGAAACGAGCTAAGGCATATGGGATTTCCTGCCACAAAAAGCACCCCAGGATAATCCTCAATTGCACGGAGCTGTGCCGGATAATGCTCGCTGTCGGCAACCACAAAATGGTGATTGGGCTGTTCAAGCCAGCGCAGCGTTTTTTCCAGCGTCTGATCTGGAAAGGTTAAAAAGCGCCGAGCCTGGCGGGGGGAGAGCCCAGCATGATGAAGTACCACGTTGTTAATACATGGCTGAGTATTGAGCCAGTGGGCAACGCGCACCATCTCATCACCATACAGTTCATTCACTTGTGCTAAACGTAGCCAAATTTCGATTTTGGTCATCCCTGTTCCCCTGCCACAAGCAGTCCTGACAATCTTTGCGATTGGTCACTGATGCTGTCAATCAGAGGGGGTTTTGTCTAGAATAGAGGTAATAATCTTTTCAACTCCTGAACACAACTCTGGATAACTATGTCAGTTTTGCAAGTGTTACATATTCCGGACGAGCGCCTTCGCAAAGTCGCAAAACCGGTCGAAGAAGTGAATGCAGAAATTCAGCGTATCGTTGATGATATGTTCGAGACGATGTACGCCGAAGAAGGTATCGGTCTGGCAGCAACTCAGGTCGATATTCATCAGCGCATCATTGTTATTGATGTCTCTGAAAATCGCGACGAGCAGTTGGTACTCATTAACCCAGAGCTGCTGGAAAAAGACGGCGAAACAGGTATTGAAGAAGGCTGCCTGTCTATCCCCGAACAGCGTGCGTTAGTACCGCGCGCAGAGAAAGTAAAAATTCGTGCGCTCGATCGCAACGGCAAATCTTTTGAACTGGAAGCCGATGGCCTGCTGGCTATCTGCATTCAACATGAAATGGATCACCTGGTCGGTAAACTGTTTATCGATTATCTGTCTCCGTTGAAGCAACAACGCATTCGTCAGAAAGTTGAAAAACTCGACCGCCTGAACGCCCGAGCTTAAGGACAAGAATCAACGTGTCAGACTCACTACGTATTATTTTTGCGGGTACACCTGACTTTGCAGCGCGTCATCTCGACGCGCTGTTGTCTTCTGGACATAACGTCGTTGGCGTGTTTACCCAACCGGACCGCCCGGCGGGACGCGGTAAAAAGCTGATGCCCAGCCCGGTAAAAGTGCTGGCGGAAGAAAAAGGGATACCGGTTTTCCAACCCGTCTCTCTTCGTCCTCAGGAAAACCAGCAGCTGGTTGCTGATTTACGCGCAGACGTGATGGTAGTGGTAGCATATGGCCTGATACTGCCAAAAGCCGTACTGGAAATGCCGCGTCTGGGTTGTATCAACGTTCACGGTTCCCTGCTTCCACGCTGGCGTGGCGCAGCCCCAATCCAGCGCTCACTGTGGGCAGGCGACGCCGAAACTGGTGTGACCATCATGCAGATGGATGTTGGCCTCGACACCGGTGATATGCTGCTTAAGCTGTCCTGCCCGATAACTGCAGAAGATACCAGCGGTTCGTTATACGATAAGCTGGCAGATTTAGGACCTCAGGGGCTGATTGAAACGCTAAAACAGCTGGCGACTGGCACCATAAAACCCGTTGTACAAGATGAATCACTGGTTACGCATGCAGAAAAACTCAGCAAAGAAGAGGCCCGTATCGACTGGTCGCTTTCAGCCGCTCAGTTGGAACGCTGCATCCGCGCCTTTAACCCGTGGCCAATGAGTTGGCTTGAAATCGACGGCCAGCCAGTGAAAGTCTGGCAAGCTACGGTTATTACAGCGAACACACAGGCCGCACCAGGCACTATTCTTGAGGCGACAAAACAGGGTATCCAGGTCGCAACGGGCGACGGCATCCTGAATCTCGTCTCTTTGCAACCTGCCGGTAAAAAAGCCATGAGCGCGCAGGATCTGCTTAATTCGCGCCGGGAATGGTTTGTACCCGGTAACCGTCTGGTATGACGGTTCATCTCTTTAAGCCCGGTATCTCCGGGCATTTTTATTTTTGCGCTTATGAAAAAACATCTTAATTTACGCAGTATGGCGGCCCAGGCCGTCGAACAGGTTGTCGAAAAGGGACAATCATTAAGCAACGTGCTGCCCGCCATGCAGCAAAAAGTTGCCGATAAAGACAAAGCACTGTTGCAGGAGCTTTGCTTCGGCGTGTTGCGTACACTCTCCCAACTGGAGTGGATGATCCAGCAGTTGATGGAACGTCCAATGACGGGCAAACAGCGCACTGTTCACTATCTGATCATGGTGGGCTTCTACCAACTGCTGCATACTCGTATTCCACCGCATGCTGCTTTGGCAGAGACCGTAGAAGGTGCAGTCGTTATTAAGCGTCCGCAGCTTAAAGGGCTGATCAACGGCGTGCTGCGCCAGTTTCAGCGCCGTCAAGAAGAGCTACTGGCTGAATTCTCTCAAAGCGATTTACGTTTCTTACACCCCTCCTGGCTGGTGAAACGTATTAAGACCGCTTATCCGCAGCAGTGGGAAGCCATTCTTGAAGCCAATAACCAGCGACCGCCGATGTGGTTACGTGTCAATCGTAACCATCATACGCGCGATGCCTGGCTGGACCTGCTGACCGAAGCGGGATTAACCGGTTTCCCGCATCCAGATTACCCGGATGCAGTGCGTCTGGAAACGCCAGCTCCTGTGCACGCCCTCCCTGGTTTTGATGAAGGCTGGGTAACCGTCCAGGATGCTTCCGCTCAAGGATGCATAAACTATCTGTTGCCGGAGGACGGTGAACAGATCCTCGACCTATGCTGTGCGCCGGGGGGCAAAACCACTCACATTCTGGAAGTTGCTCCGCACGCTAACGTAATGGCTGTCGATGTTGATGAAAAACGCTTATCGCGCGTTTTCGACAATCTAAAACGTCTGGGTATGAAGGCAATCGTAAAACAGGGTGATGGCCGCTATCCACAGCAGTGGTGCGGTGAACAACAGTTTGACCGTATTTTGCTGGACGCTCCGTGTTCTGCCACCGGAGTGATCCGTCGCCATCCGGATATCAAATGGCTGCGTCGCGACCGGGATATTGCTGAACTTGCCCAGTTGCAGGCTGAAATCCTGAATGCAACCTGGCCACATCTTAAACCTGGCGGCACGCTGGTTTATGCAACCTGCTCTATCCTGCCAGAAGAAAACCAACAGCAAATTGCCGCCTTCCTTGCGCGTACGCCAGATGCTGTATTAAGCGTCACTGGTACGCCGGAAAAACCTGGACGTCAGAATTTACCGAGTGCGGAAGATGGTGATGGCTTCTTTTACGCTAAGCTAATCAAAAAGTGATGAGATAACGGGTCGCGACTGATGAAAATTATCATTCTGGGCGCAGGGCAAGTTGGCGGTACGCTGGCTGAAAACCTGGTCGGAGAGAACAACGATATCACGGTAGTCGATACCAATGGTGAGCGCCTGCGTAGCCTGCAGGACAAGTTTGATCTCCGTGTCGTGCAAGGGCATGGTTCGCATCCCCGCGTTCTACGTGAAGCTGGTGCTGACGATGCCGATATGCTGGTTGCCGTAACCAGCTCAGATGAAACAAATATGGTTGCCTGCCAGGTAGCTTATTCACTGTTTAACACGCCTAATCGTATCGCTCGTATTCGTTCACCGGATTACGTTCGTGATGCGGACAAGCTATTTCAATCTGATGCGGTGCCTATCGATCACCTGATTGCGCCTGAGCAACTGGTTATCGATAGCATTTATCGCCTGATTGAATATCCGGGCGCATTGCAGGTAGTGAATTTTGCCGAAGGAAAAGTCAGCCTGGCCGTGGTGAAAGCCTATTACGGTGGGCCGCTGATTGGTAATGCGCTGTCGACAATGCGTGAGCATATGCCGCACATCGATACCCGCGTTGCGGCGATTTTCCGTCATGACCGACCGATCCGTCCGCAAGGTTCTACCATTGTTGAAGCGGGCGATGAAGTTTTCTTCATCGCGGCCTCGCAGCATATTCGCGCCGTAATGAGCGAATTACAGCGTCTGGAAAAGCCTTACAAACGCATTATGTTAGTGGGCGGTGGTAATATTGGCGCCGGGCTGGCACGGCGACTAGAAAAAGATTACAGCGTCAAACTGATTGAACGTAATCAACAGCGCGCATCCGAGCTTGCAGAGAAACTGCAAAATACGATCGTCTTTTTTGGTGATGCCTCGGATCAAGAGCTGCTGGCGGAAGAACATATCGATCAGGTTGATCTGTTCATTGCGGTAACCAACGATGATGAAGCGAATATCATGTCGGCGATGCTTGCCAAACGGATGGGCGCCAAGAAAGTGATGGTGTTGATCCAACGCAGAGCATACGTCGATCTGGTGCAAGGCAGCGTGATCGATATTGCGATTTCACCGCAGCAGGCAACCATCTCTGCGCTGCTCAGTCATGTGCGTAAAGCGGATATTGTTGGTGTATCTTCACTGCGCCGTGGCGTCGCGGAAGCCATTGAAGCCGTTGCACACGGTGATGAAACGACGTCACGGGTTGTGGGTCGCTCAATTGATGAAATTAAACTTCCACCAGGAACCATTATTGGCGCCGTTGTGCGTGGTAACGATGTGATGATTGCCAATGATAACCTGCGTATTGAACAGGGCGATCACGTAATTATGTTCCTGACAGATAAAAAGTTTATTACCGACGTCGAGCGACTATTCCAGCCAAGTCCGTTCTTCCTGTAATAATTTGGGCGCTGAAACTGCGCCTAAATTATTTCCCTTTATTTTTCATGGTTTAATAAATTTCTATTTAGGTAATACATAAATGGAAATTGCCTAAACATTTGTTAAACTTATAAACGTCAGCTGCATAGGGAGAATAAGATGAGCATTATTAAAGAATTTCGCGAATTCGCGATGCGCGGGAATGTTGTCGATTTGGCAGTGGGTGTCATTATTGGTGCGGCATTTGGGAAGATTGTTTCATCACTGGTTGCCGATATCATCATGCCGCCGCTGGGGTTGTTAATTGGTGGAATTGATTTTAAACAGTTTGCTTTAACACTACGTGATGCACAGGGAGATATCCCTGCAGTCGTTATGCATTACGGTGTATTTATTCAGAATATCTTTGATTTCGTTATTGTTGCGTTTGCTATCTTTATGGCAATCAAGCTGATCAACAAACTGAACCGTAAAAAAGCGGAAGAGCCAGCAGCACCGCCGGCGCCATCGAAAGAAGAAGTATTGCTGAGTGAAATTCGTGACCTGCTGAAAGAACAGAATAACCGCTCTTAAGCACTCACTGAAACAAGAAGGCCAGTGGTAAAAAAGTGAATGACTTTCTTGCCACTGGCCTCCCAGTTACCCCGATTACCATGTTTACCTTTACGTAGATAACTTCCTTTCCCTTTCTTATTTTTCTCAACGCGCTGCCTGAACAGTGGGTCATGTAGAAGCGCCTCAATGGCGTTATCTTTTATCTGCCCTTTAGTGTGCTGATAACGACTCATAATACCTCCGGTTGTCGTAATTTACGCCGCGAGTGTAGACCTGACCGTTCAATAAATCAACAGCCTGATGGTGATCCACTGGCGCCTTGCTCAAGTGCTTCAAGGATAGAGCAGTACACGCTGCTGTGTGCCTTGCCACAACACGCGTCATTCAATCGCTGCAGCGACCGTTGCATCGCCTGAAGCTCAGCTATTCTCGCTTCCACTTCCTGCAATCTTTCCTGGACGATCCCTTTTGATTCCTGGCAGGTATGGTGTTCGGGATCGATGCGGATCGAAAGCAGTTCGCGGATCGATTCCAGAGTGAAACCAAGCTGACGGGCATAGCGAATAAACTTTAGACGCTGAAGATCGCTTTCCGTATAGAGACGAAACCCGCCTTCTGTACGTATTTCATGTTCCATCATCTGCTGCTTTTCATAGTAGCGGATAGTATCAGGCGTCACGTCAGCCAGTTTCGCTAATTCACCAATACGGTACATGTTATCTCCGCTATTCGTCGTTGATCTTCTGTAGCAGCTTATCTGCGTATTCACCGTGTAAAAACTCGGTGCTGAGTCCAGCCTGCCGAAGTTTCAGTTCCAGTAGTGACAGTCTTCGACTCACTTCCTGATAATGGGGATCATCTTTGCGGATCCCTGCAAGCATTTCAAGCAGTTGTATTGCCTCTCTGCGCTGCTCAAGCTCAGGAGGAAGACATCCCGCATTTTTTAATAAACGGAATCCGGCTCGAAGCTCAGGCGGAATGTGGGAATCATCGTCAAGAACCAACGGTTCTCCTGTACCAGGCAAACCATCAAACTCACCTTTAGACTGTGCATCAATAATATGGCGCTCTGCCCACTGGTCCAGTAACCACATACAACACTCCAGTGATGAACAAAAAGAGTACAGATATTGTAGGTAAGTGGGGATATGACGGATATAAAAAAACCCGCCGAGGCGGGTTTTTTTACGTTACTACAGATTACTCTGCAGCAGCTTCTGTTTTCTCTGAACGATCAACCAGCTCGATGTATGCCATCGGCGCGTTGTCGCCTGCACGGAAGCCACACTTCAGAATGCGAGTGTAACCACCGGCGCGGCTCGCGAAACGCGGGCCCAGTTCGTTAAACAGTTTTGCCACGATCTCGTTATCACGAGTACGGGCGAATGCCAGACGACGATTAGCTACGCTATCAGTCTTGGCAAGAGTAATCAGCGGCTCAACTACGCGACGCAGCTCTTTCGCTTTCGGCAGAGTCGTCTTGATGATTTCATGACGAACCAGTGAACCTGCCATATTGCGGAACATAGCCTGGCGATGGCTGCTGTTGCGGTTCAGTTGACGACCACTCTTACGATGGCGCATGACCTTATCCTTCTCAGTAAAACCTTAACCTGTGATCCGGTTACTCGTCAGCGATGCTTGCCGGTGGCCAGTTTTCCAGGCGCATGCCCAGAGACAGTCCACGGGAAGCCAGCACGTCTTTAATCTCAGTAAGAGATTTTTTACCAAGGTTAGGCGTCTTAAGAAGCTCAACCTCAGTACGCTGTACCAGATCACCGATATAGTGGATAGCTTCTGCTTTGAGGCAGTTAGCAGAGCGGACAGTCAATTCCAGATCGTCAACAGGGCGCAGCAGGATCGGATCGAATTCTGGTTTCTCTTCTTTAACTTCCGGCTGACGTACATCACGTAAGTCAACGAAAGCTTCAAGTTGTTCAGCCAGAATGGTTGCCGCACGACGAATCGCCTCTTCAGGATCGATTGTGCCGTTGGTTTCCATTTCGATGACCAGCTTGTCCAGGTCGGTACGCTGTTCTACACGCGCTGCTTCAACATTGTAGGCAATACGCTCTACAGGGCTGTAGCATGCGTCGACCAGCAGACGGCCGATTGGGCGCTCATCTTCTTCCGAATGAATTCGGGTAGAAGCCGGCACATAACCACGACCGCGCTGAACTTTGATACGCATGCTAATAGATGCATTCTCATCGGTCAGGTGGCAGATCACGTGCTGTGGCTTGACGATTTCGACATCACCATCATGGGTAATGTCGGCTGCAGTCACAGGGCCAATGCCAGATTTATTCAAGGTAAGAATAACGTCATCTTTACCCTGAACTCTCACCGCCAGCCCTTTCAGGTTGAGCAGGATTTCCAGGATATCTTCCTGAACGCCTTCTTTGGTGCTGTACTCATGTAGTACACCATCAATCTCAACCTCGGTCACCGCGCAACCCGGCATCGATGAGAGCAGAATACGGCGCAGTGCGTTACCCAAAGTATGGCCAAAGCCACGCTCTAAAGGCTCAAGGGTCACCTTGGCGTGCGTCGAACTCACTTGCTCGATATCTACCAGGCGCGGTTTTAGAAACTCTGTCACAGAACCCTGCATTGTGTCCTCTCTTTGGTACTAAGCTTTACTTGGAGTAAAGCTCGACGATCAGGTGTTCGTTAATGTCCGCAGACAGATCAGAACGCTCCGGCTTACGCTTGAACGTACCTTCCATCTTGCCAGCATCAACTTCCAGCCAGGTTGGCTTTTCACGCTGCTCAGCCAGCTCCAGAGCGGCTTTCACGCGAGACTGCTTCTTCGCTTTCTCACGAATGCTAACAACGTCATTCGGACTAACCTGATAAGAAGCGATGTTAACAACACGACCGTTTACCATAATTGCTTTATGGCTGACCAGCTGACGTGCTTCTGCACGAGTGGCACCGAAGCCCATACGGTATACAACGTTGTCCAGACGACCTTCCAGCAGACCCAACAGGTTTTCACCGGTGTTGCCTTTCAGACGTGCTGCTTCTTTGTAGTAGTTACGGAACTGACGCTCCAGCACACCGTAGATACGGCGAACTTTTTGCTTTTCACGCAACTGCACACCATAGTCAGACAGACGCGGTTTACGCGCACCGTGCTGGCCAGGAGCTTGTTCAATTTTACACTTGGTATCGATCGCGCGAACGCCAGACTTAAGGAATAAGTCAGTGCCCTCACGACGGCTCAGCTTGAGCTTAGGACCCAAATATCTTGCCATTTTCTTTCTCCAACAATCCTAGAAACGACAGCGTTATACGCGACGTTTTTTCGGCGGACGACAACCGTTATGAGGGATCGGAGTCACATCAGTAATATTAGTGATGCGGAAACCAGCGGCGTTCAGAGCACGAACAGTAGATTCGCGACCTGGACCCGGTCCTTTGACCATAACTTCCAGATTCTTGATACCGTATTCTTTTACGGCTTCAGCGCAACGCTCTGCTGCAACCTGAGCTGCAAACGGAGTGGATTTGCGAGAACCACGGAAACCGGAACCACCGGCTGTTGCCCAACCCAGTGCGTTACCCTGACGATCAGTAATGGTAACGATGGTGTTGTTAAAAGAAGCATGGATATGAGCCACGCCGTCAGAGACTTGTTTTCTTACACGTTTACGTGCACGAATTGGTGCCTTTGCCATTATTCAATCACCCCGATTATTTCTTGATCGGTTTGCGCGGACCCTTACGGGTACGTGCGTTGGTCTTGGTACGCTGACCGCGAACCGGGAGACCACGACGATGACGCAAACCGCGATAGCAACCAAGGTCCATAAGGCGCTTGATGCTCATGCTAACTTCACGGCGCAGATCACCTTCAACGACAAATTTGGCAACTTCGTCACGCAGCGTGTCGATTTGTTCTTCAGACAGCTCACTGATCTTAACATCTTCAGCGATACCCGCGGCAGCCAGAATGGCTTTAGAACGGGTCTTGCCGACGCCGTAGATCGAAGTTAATGCGATCACAGCATGTTTCTGATCAGGAATGTTAATGCCTGCTATACGGGCCACTATGCACTCCTACTATTTAATATGTACGCACCATGCTGAAAAGCCCGTTTTCAGGATACTCAAATGGAAACGCACAGACATACAAAAGATTGGCTGGCTAATCTAGCCAGCTCAACCCAACTTTGCAAGAAAAATATGCGAATAAATCAGCCTTGGCGCTGTTTATGCTTCGGCTCGGCACTGCAAATCACACGGATGACACCATCACGCTTAACGATTTTGCAGTTACGGCATAATTTCTTGACGGAAGCACGAACTTTCATTTTTACTCTCCGTAACTTCTCGGGCGACTGTTAACGGCCGTAGCCTTTCAGATTCGCCTTCTTCAATGCAGACTCGTACTGACTTGACATCATCAGAGTTTGCACTTGAGCCATAAAGTCCATAATCACGACAACAACGATAAGCAGTGAGGTCCCACCGAAGTAGAACGGTACTTTCATTGCATCACGCATGAACTCCGGGATCAGGCAGATAAAGGTAATGTAGAGCGCACCAACCAGAGTCAGGCGGGTCATTACTTTATCGATATACTTCGCCGTTTGCTCTCCCGGACGAATTCCTGGTACAAATGCACCGGACTTCTTCAGGTTATCTGCTGTTTCACGCGGGTTGAAAACCAACGCCGTGTAGAAGAAACAGAAGAATATGATTGCAGACGCATAGAGTAACACATAAAGCGGTTGCCCAGGCTGCAAATACAGCGAAATTGTTGTCAGCCAGTTCCAACCAGTCCCGCCCCCGAACCATGACGCGATGGTCGCTGGGAACAGAATAATACTGGAAGCGAAGATTGCCGGGATTACCCCCGCCATATTCACTTTCAGCGGTAAATGTGTGCTCTGTGCAGCATAGACACGACGACCTTGCTGACGTTTCGCGTAGTTTACCACAATGCGGCGTTGACCACGCTCAACAAATACAACAAAGAACGTCACTGCAAATACTAATACTGCAACCAACAGCAACACGAGGAAGTGCAGGTCGCCTTGACGCGCTTGCTCGATAGTATGGGCAATGGCTGGCGGGAGTCCCGCGACAATACCGGCGAAGATAATGATTGAGATACCGTTGCCGATACCACGTTCAGTAATCTGTTCGCCCAACCACATCAGGAACATCGTCCCTGTAACCAGACTTACAACAGCGGTGAAATAGAATGCAAAGCCTGGATTCATTACCAGGCCCTGCATACCAGGCATATTCGGCAGACCGGTAGCAATACCGATCGACTGGAATATTGCCAGCACCAGAGTACCGTAGCGGGTGTACTGGCTGATCTTACGACGACCAGACTCCCCTTCTTTCTTAATTTCTGCCAGCGTTGGATGAACCACCGTCAGCAGCTGGATAATAATCGACGCCGAAATATACGGCATGATCCCCAGAGCAAAGATAGAAGCACGGCTGAGGGCACCACCAGAGAACATGTTAAACATTTCAATGATGGTGCCTCGCTGTTGCTCAAGCAGTTTGGCAAGTACAGCGGCATCAATACCAGGGATCGGAATGAAAGAGCCAATACGGAACACAATCAGCGCGCCGATTACAAACAGCAGTCTGCGTTTCAGCTCGCCTAAGCCACCTTTGGCACTTTGAAAATCTAATCCCGGTTGTTTAGCCATCTGCTACTTATTCCTCGATTTTACCGCCAGCAGCTTCGATAGCAGCACGAGCGCCTTTAGTAACACGCAGGCCACGAACAGTTACCGGAGTAGTGACTTCACCAGCCAGAATCACTTTCGCGAACTCGATCTGGATACCGATAATGTTAGCTGCTTTCAGCGTGTTCAGGTCTACAACACCGCCTTCAACTTTAGCCAGGTCAGACAGACGAACTTCGGCTGTAATCGCTGCTTTACGTGAAGTGAAGCCGAATTTCGGCAGACGACGGTACAGAGGCATCTGACCACCCTCGAAACCGCGACGTACGCCACCGCCAGAACGAGACTTCTGACCTTTGTGACCACGACCACCGGTTTTACCGAGGCCAGAACCGATACCACGACCCAGGCGGCGAGCCGCTTTTTTAGAGCCTTCGGCCGGAGACAGAGTATTTAAACGCATCTCTTACTCCTCAACTTTAACCATGAAGGAAACCGCGTTGACCATACCACGAACAGCAGGAGTATCCTCGCGCTCTACGGTGTGACCAATACGACGCAGACCCAGGCCAAGCAGCGTTGCCTTATGTTTCGGCAGACGACCGATTGCACTGCGGGTTTGAGTAATTTTAATAGTCTTTGCCATGGTTTATTTCCCCAGAATTTCTTCAACGGATTTACCACGCTTGGCAGCGACCATTTCCGGAGATTTCATATTTTCCAGGCCATCGATAGTTGCACGAACCACGTTAATCGGGTTAGTAGAACCATACGCTTTAGCCAGAACGTTACGAACTCCAGCGACTTCCAGAACGGCGCGCATTGCACCACCGGCGATGATACCGGTACCTTCGGAAGCCGGCTGCATGAATACACGAGAACCCGTGTGAGTACCCTTAACCGGGTGCTGCAGGGTGCCGTGGTTCAGCGCGACGTTAATCATATTGCGACGGGCTTTTTCCATCGCTTTCTGGATCGCTGCTGGAACTTCACGCGCTTTACCGTAACCAAAACCAACGCGACCGTTACCATCACCAACTACAGTCAGAGCTGTGAAGGAGAAAATACGACCACCTTTAACGGTTTTAGATACGCGGTTAACCGCGATCAGCTTTTCCTGCAGTTCGCCAGCTTGTTTTTCGATGTGAGCCATCTTACACCTCTACCTTAGAACTGAAGGCCAGCTTCACGGGCAGCATCTGCCAGTGCCTGGACACGACCATGATATTGGAACCCGGAACGGTCAAAAGAAACATCTTTGATGCCTTTTTCCAGAGCGCGTTCAGCAACAGCTTTACCTACAGCTGCAGCAGCGTCTTTGTTACCGGTGTACTTCAATTGTTCAGCGATAGCTTTTTCTACAGTAGAAGCAGCTACCAGAACTTCAGAACCGTTCGGTGCAATTACCTGTGCGTAAATATGACGCGGGGTACGATGTACCACCAGGCGAGTTGCGCCCAGCTCCTGGAGCTTGCGGCGTGCGCGGGTCGCACGACGGATACGAGCAGATTTCTTATCCATAGTGTTACCTTACTTCTTCTTAGCCTCTTTGGTACGCACGACTTCGTCGGCGTAACGAACACCCTTGCCTTTATAAGGCTCAGGACGACGGTAGGCGCGCAGATCTGCTGCAACCTGACCGATCAGCTGTTTATCAGCGCCTTTCAGCACGATTTCAGTCTGAGACGGACATTCTGCAGTAATACCCGCAGGCAGCTGATGGTCAACAGGGTGAGAGAAACCTAAAGCCAGGTTTACTACATTCCCTTTAACCGCTGCACGATAACCTACACCAACCAGCTGTAGCTTCTTAGTGAAGCCTTCGGTAACACCGACAACCATTGCATTCAGCAGGGCACGCGCGGTACCAGCCTGAGCCCATCCATCTGCGTAACCATCACGCGGACCGAAGGTCAGTGCATTATCTGCATGATTTACTGCAACAGCATCGTTGAGAGTACGAGTCAGCTCGCCGTTTTTACCTTTGATCGTAATAACCTGACCGTTGATTTTTACGTCAACGCCGGCAGGAATAACGACCGGTGCTTTAGCAACACGAGACATTTTTTCCTCCGATTAGGCTACGTAGCAGATAATTTCGCCACCAAGACCAGCCTGGCGCGCTGCACGATCAGTCATAACACCTTTAGAGGTAGAAACAACTGCGATACCCATGCCAGCCATAACTTTCGGCAGCTCGTCTTTACGCTTATAAATGCGCAGACCTGGGCGACTGACACGCTGAATGCTTTCTACAACAGCTTTACCCTGGAAATACTTAAGAGTAAGTTCCAGTTCCGGCTTGGTGTCGCCTTCAACTTTAAAATCTTCAATAAAACCTTCTTCCTTCAGCACGTTGGCAATTGCCACTTTCAGCTTGGAGGAAGGCATGGTGACCGCAGCTTTATTCGCGGCCTGACCGTTACGGATACGGGTCAGCATATCCGCGATCGGATCTTGCATGCTCATCTGTCTTTACTCCCGTGATTCAATTGGTAATTACCAGCTAGCCTTTTTCAAGCCTGGTACTTCACCGCGCATAGCGGCTTCACGCAGTTTGATACGGCTCAACCCGAACTTGCCCACATAGCCATGCGGACGACCTGTTTGACGGCAGCGGTTACGCTGACGGGACGGGCTGGAATCACGCGGCAGAGACTGCAGCTTGAGAACTGCGTTCCAACGATCTTCGTCGGTCGCGTTCACATCAGAGATAATAGCTTTCAGTTCAGCGCGTTTTGCGAAGTACTTATCAGCTAAAGCTACGCGCTTTATTTCGCGTGCTTTCATTGATTGCTTAGCCATTCAGTAACCCTACCTTACTTGCGGAACGGGAAGTCAAAGGCAGCCAGCAGAGCACGGCCTTCTTCATCAGATTTCGCAGTAGTGGTAATGGTAATATCCAAACCACGCACGCGGTCGACTTTATCGTAGTCGATTTCTGGGAAGATGATCTGCTCACGGACACCCATGCTGTAGTTACCACGACCGTCGAAAGACTTAGCGGACAAGCCACGGAAGTCACGGATACGTGGAACAGCAATAGTGATCAGGCGCTCAAAGAACTCCCACATGCGTTCGCCACGCAGAGTTACTTTACAGCCGATCGGATAGCCCTGACGGATTTTGAAGCCTGCAACTGATTTGCGTGCTTTGGTGATCAGCGGTTTTTGACCGGAGATTGCTGTCAGGTCAGCTGCTGCGTTATCCAGCAGTTTCTTGTCAGCGATCGCTTCACCAACACCCATGTTCAGGGTGATCTTCTCGACCCGAGGGACTTGCATGACAGAATTGTAGTTAAACTCAGTCATGAGTTTAGCGACTACTTCGTCTTTGTAGTAATCATGCAGTTTCGCCATCGTACTACTCCAAATTACTTGATAGTTTCGCTGTTAGATTTAAAGAAACGGACTTTTTTGCCGTCTTCGAATCTAAAGCCTACACGGTCAGCCTTGCCGGTTGCCGCGTTGAAGATAGCAAGGTTAGAGATCTGAATAGCTGCTTCTTTCTCTACAATGCCGCCTGGTTGGTTCAGGGCCGGAACCGGCTTCTGATGTTTCTTAACCAGGTTGATACCTTCAACAATGACCTTGCCGGAAGACAGGACATTCTTAACTTTACCGCGTTTACCTTTATCTTTACCGGTTAACACGATAACTTCGTCATCACGACGGATCTTCGCTGCCATGATTCGCTCCTTAGAGTACTTCTGGTGCCAGAGAGATAATTTTCATGAACTTCTCGTTACGAAGTTCACGAGTTACCGGCCCAAAAATACGCGTACCGATAGGTTGCTCGCTGTTATTGTTTAAAATAACGCATGCATTACCATCGAAGCGAATGACAGAACCGTCCGGGCGACGAACACCCTTCTTGGTGCGCACCACTACCGCCTTCAGCACATCACCTTTTTTGACCTTACCACGCGGAATTGCTTCCTTGATGGTGATCTTGATGATATCGCCGACGCCTGCGTAGCGACGGTGCGAGCCACCCAGAACCTTGATACACATTACGCGACGTGCACCGGAGTTGTCGGCGACGTTCAGCATAGTCTGTTCTTGGATCATTTTAGTGCTCCGCTAATGTCAACTACTACTGAGACCCGAAAATCAGGTCGTTAAAAAAGCCCCATATCGGGGGCGCGGCATTATAACACCGCTTCAACGATATGGGTAGAAAAAATAAACGGCTCATCGCTGAGCCGTTTATTCGTTGAGAATGCCTACTGTATTACAGAACGGCTTTCTCTACAACGCGAACCAGCGTCCAAGACTTGGTCTTGGACAGCGGACGGCATTCGCGGATTTCAACCACGTCACCAGTACCGCATTCGTTGTTCTCGTCATGTACGTGCAGTTTGGTCGTACGCTTAATGAATTTACCGTAGATCGGGTGTTTCACAAAACGTTCGATAGCAACAACGATGGATTTCTCCATTTTATCGCTAACAACGCGACCTTGCAGAGTACGGATTTTATCGGTCATTACGCACCCGCCTTCTCAGTCAGTAAAGTCTTAACGCGTGCGACATCACGACGCACTTGCTTCAACAGGTGAGACTGTTGCAGCTGGCCACTTGCAGCCTGCATACGCAGGTTGAACTGCTCACGCAGCAGATTCAGCAGCTCGGTGTTCAGCTCTTCAACACTCTTCTCACGCAGCTCTTTTGCTTTCATTACATCACCGTCTTAGTTACAAAGGTGGTTTTAATCGGCAGTTTCGCTGCTGCCAGCTTGAATGCTTCACGGGCCAGCTCTTCCGGTACGCCGTCCATTTCATACAGGACTTTACCCGGCTGAATCAAGGCAACCCAATACTCCACGTTACCTTTACCTTTACCCATACGCACTGCCAGCGGCTTTTCAGTGATCGGTTTGTCCGGGAATACACGGATCCAGATCTTACCTTGACGCTTAACTGCACGGGTCATAGCACGACGTGCTGCTTCGATCTGACGGGCAGTCAGACGACCACGGCCAACAGCTTTCAGACCGAAGCTGCCGAAGCTAACATCCGTACCCTGCGCCAGACCGCGGTTACGGCCTTTGTGCATTTTACGGAATTTTGTACGCTTTGGTTGTAACATCAGCGACGCTCCTTATTTACGGCCTTTACGCTGCTGCTTTTTAGGTTGCGCAGCCGGTTTTTCCGGTTGTTCAACAGCAGCCATACCACCCAGGATCTCGCCTTTGAAGATCCACACTTTAACGCCGATTACACCGTAAGTGGTGTGCGCTTCAGAGGTGTTGTAGTCGATGTCAGCACGCAGAGTGTGCAGAGGTACGCGACCTTCGCGGTACCATTCGGTACGTGCGATTTCCGCGCCGCCCAGACGGCCGCTAACTTCAACTTTAATACCTTTAGCGCCCAGACGCATTGCGTTCTGTACAGCACGCTTCATAGCACGACGGAACATAACACGACGTTCCAGCTGAGAAGTGATGCTGTCAGCAACCAATTTTGCATCCAGTTCAGGCTTACGCACTTCGGCGATATTGATCTGAGCAGGAACGCCAGCAATATCCGCTACGACTTTGCGCAGTTTTTCTACGTCTTCACCTTTCTTACCGATAACGATACCCGGGCGAGCGGTGTGAATGGTCACACGGATGCTCTTAGCCGGACGCTCGATAACGATACGAGATACAGACGCTTTAGCCAGTTCCTTAGTCAGGTACTGACGTACTTTAAAATCGCTGTCCAGGTTGTCAGCGAATTCTTTGGTGTTCGCAAACCAGGTTGAGTTCCATGGTTTTACAATACCCAGGCGAATACCATTAGGATGTACTTTCTGACCCATTGCTAGTCTCCAGAGTCTCAGCGATCGGACACAACCACAGTAATGTGGCTGGTGCGCTTCAGGATGCGATCTGCACGACCTTTTGCACGCGGCATAATGCGCTTCATGCTCGGGCCTTCGTCTACGAAAATTTTCGTAACTTTCAGATCGTCAATGTCAGCGCCATCGTTGTGTTCAGCGTTAGCAATGGCAGATTCCAGGACTTTCTTGACCAGTACAGCCGCTTTCTTATTGGTGTAGGTCAGAATATCCAGAGCCTGCGACACTTTCTTACCGCGAATCAGGTCTGCAACAAGGCGAACCTTCTGAGCAGAAGAACGAGCATGGCGATGTTGAGCTAAAGTTTCCATCTCTTCCTCCTACCTTATTTCTTCTTCGCTTTTTTATCAGCAGCATGGCCGCGATAAGTACGAGTCGGTGCGAATTCACCCAGTTTGTGACCGACCATTTCGTCGGAAACAAATACCGGAACGTGCTGACGACCATTATGGACAGCGATGGTCAAACCGATCATGTTAGGAAAGATCGTTGAACGACGGGACCAAGTGCGCAGGGGCTTCTTGTCTCCGCTTTCCACCGCTTTCTCTACCTTCTTCAGCAAGTGCAGGTCAATAAAAGGACCTTTCTTGAGAGAACGTGGCATGGCTTATCCTCTAAAATTATTTGCTACGGCGACGTACGATGAATTTATCAGTACGCTTGTTGCTGCGGGTCTTCTTACCTTTGGTCTGAACGCCCCACGGAGTTACCGGGTGCTTACCAAAGTTACGACCTTCACCACCACCATGTGGGTGGTCGACTGGGTTCATCGCAGTACCGCGAACGGTAGGACGAACACCACGCCAGCGTGCAGCACCTGCTTTACCCAGAACGCGCAGCATATGCTCAGCATTGCCAACTTCGCCCAGAGTTGCACGGCAGTCTGCTTCGACTTTACGCATTTCACCAGAACGCAGACGCAGGGTGACATAAGCACCATCACGAGCAACGATCTGAACGTAAGTACCAGCGGAACGTGCCAGCTGACCGCCTTTACCTGGTTTCATTTCTACGTTATGAACGGTAGAACCAACCGGGATATTGCGCATCGGCAGGGTGTTACCTGCTTTGATTGCAGCATCAACGCCAGATTGAACCTGGTCGCCAGCTTTCAGGCCTTTAGGGGCCAGGATGTAACGGCGTTCACCGTCTTTGTACAGAACCAGCGCGATGTTCGCGGAGCGGTTCGGATCGTACTCAAGACGTTCAACAACTGCCGGGATACCGTCTTTGTTGCGTTTGAAGTCAACAATACGATAAGCCTGCTTGTGACCACCACCGATGTGACGAGTGGTGATGCGGCCATTGTTGTTACGACCACCGGATTTGCTGTTTTTTTCAACCAGCGGAGCAAAAGGTTTGCCCTTGTGCAGCTCTGGGTTGACCACTTTAACAACGTGGCGACGACCCGGAGATGTCGGTTTACATTTAACAACTGCCATTGTATTACTCCTCCGACTTACTCAGCGCCGCCGACGAAGTCCAGATTCTGGCCTTCCTTCAGGGTGACGTAAGCTTTTTTCCAGTCGCTACGACGACCGATACGCTGTCCGTGACGTTTAACTTTCCCTTTAACTACCAGGGTGTTAACGACTTCGACTTCGACTTCAAACAGTTTCTGCACAGCAGCTTTGATTTCTGCTTTGGTCGCGTCTTTAGCAACTTTGAGAACGATGGTGTTAGTTTTTTCCATCGCAGTAGACGCTTTTTCAGAAACGTGCGGTGCGCGCAGCACTTTCAGCAGACGTTCTTCACGAATCATGCCAGCATCTCCTCAACTTGCTTAACAGCATCAGCAGTCATTACGACTTTGTCGAAGGCGATCAGGCTAACCGGGTCGATACCAGTTGCATCGCGTACGTCAACCTTGTGCAGGTTGCGCGCAGCCAGGAACAGGTTTTCGTCCAGCTCACCGGTGATGATCAGCACATCTTCCAGAGCCATGTCTTTCAGTTTCTGTGCCAGCAGCTTAGTTTTAGGCGCTTCTACAGAGAATGATTCGACAACGATCAGACGATCCTGACGTACCAGTTCGGACAGAATGCTTTTCAGCGCGCCGCGGTACATCTTTTTGTTAACTTTTTGACTGTGGTCCTGTGGACGAGCAGCGAAGGTCACGCCACCTGAACGCCAGATCGGGCTCTTGATAGAACCTGAACGCGCACGGCCGGTACCTTTCTGGCGCCACGGCTTTTTGCCTGAACCAGTTACTTCAGCACGAGTCTTCTGAGCACGAGTACCCTGACGAGCACCAGCTGCATAAGCAACAACAACCTGGTGAACCAGCGCTTCGTTGAAATCACGACCGAAGGTAGTTTCGGAAACAGTCAGCGCGCTCTGCGCGTCTTTCAATACTAATTCCATTGCTATCCCCTTACGCCTTCACAGCTGGTTTAACGATCAGGTCGCAACCGGTCGCACCCGGAACACCACCTTTAACCAGCAGCAGGTTGCGCTCAGCGTCAACACGTACTACGTCCAGGCTCTGAACGGTTACACGTTCGTTGCCCAGCTGACCTGCCATTTTCTTGCCTTTGAACACTTTGCCCGGAGTCTGGTTCTGACCGATAGAACCCGGAACGCGGTGGGACAAGGAGTTACCGTGAGTAGCGTCCTGGGTACGGAAGTTCCAGCGCTTAACGGTACCAGCGAAACCTTTACCTTTAGAGGTACCGGTTACGTCAACTTTTTTAACGTCAGCAAACAGTTCAACGCTAATGTTCTGACCAACGGTGTATTCTTCACCATCTGCCAGGCGGAACTCCCACAGGCCGCGGCCAGCTTCTACGCCAGCTTTAGCAAAGTGGCCAGCTTCCGGCTTAGTTACGCGGTTAGCTTTTTTAGCACCGGTGGTAACCTGAACAGCGCGATAGCCATCGTTAGCCAGATCTTTAACCTGAGTAACGCGGTTTGCTTCAACTTCGATAACGGTTACTGGGATAGATACGCCATCTTCAGTGAAGATGCGGGTCATACCCACTTTTTTACCGACTAAACCAATCATTGTATCAACCTCTCAATCGCTCGATGACCTGATTAACCCAGGCTGATCTGCACGTCTACACCGGCAGCCAGGTCCAGACGCATCAGAGCATCAACGGTTTTTTCAGTTGGCTCAACGATGTCAACCAGACGCTTGTGAGTACGGATCTCGTACTGATCACGCGCGTCTTTGTTGACGTGCGGGGAAATCAGAACGGTGAAACGCTCTTTGCGGGTCGGCAGCGGGATCGGACCACGAACCTGCGCACCAGTGCGCTTGGCAGTCTCGACGATTTCCGCGGTTGATTGATCGATCAGACGATGATCAAACGCTTTCAAACGGATACGGATTCTTTGGTTCTGCATGAGACCAGAGCTCCAATTATTTTATAGACGAAATAGTTACTCCTCAAACCCATTACGATTGATGGGAGAGTGTAACCGTTCTTACGTAGCCCCCTGATTGGGAGCGTTGTTGACGGTAAACCGCCACAGTTCATATCGAACTACCCGTCAGATTTGACAGGCTGGCGTATTATACGTATAGCCAGTACGGATGCAAGTGATTATGGCTATTTGCCATCGATTTCTCTCAGCGCTTGTTGCACACGTGAGCGCAATACTTCGCCATCCGGCGCTTCCTGCCCGGATGCTTCATCATAGGGTATCTCTTCCAACATACTGTCACCCTCTTCGTTTTGGGTGGGTAAATCGATGCGTATCGGCAGAGGTTTCCGCTTAAAAATGTAATGCACATCCGAGAGTCGATACGCCTGAGAATCGGGCACTCCCTGCGTGGCGGTTGTCGGATGGCGCACCAGCCAGACATAATGTCCGTAGTAGCCGCACATTAGCATCAGGCTGACCCACAACAGCCAGCAACAGGAACGCAGCGCCTGCCGCCAGCGGCAACTCGACACTGTTTTCGCATCAATGGGTTGATAGATGTGCATCATCACACACGCTCCTTAGATGACACATGTGTGAGCACAGGTGCCGCCTCATTGATTAATACCGGCGCGTCTCCAAGACTCTGACGTAGCCTTATCAGCGTCTCTTTTCCCGGCTTACCATCCACAGGCAAATTCTCCCGCTGCTGGAATGCTTTGACCTTTTCGATTAACCATGGCGTCCATGAGCCTGATTTATCGCCGGGAACACCCAGCGCGCGGCGCGGCATCGTATCAAACCAGATGATGGTTTCCGCCGGACTCTTTTCACCGATCTGCATTTTCCTGTCAGGCGTTAAATTGAGCATCAGGGTATAATTTCCCTGCCAGTGCTTCGCCAGCCACTCCTGACTGATGATCCAGGTTTTATTATCAATGATAAGATCCAGCTCGTTTCCTGATACACGCATCACAACACCGTAGACCGGTTGTTTATCGATATTCAAATGCGCGATCCACGGCAACCCGCGCCTGATGAGGTTATCTAAACGTTCCTTGCCGCTTTCGCACACCAACTCAGCGCGATCAGCCTGGTCACACCATGCCTCGTCATGCGCTGTGTCGAATCCCCAGACGCTGAATAATTGCTGCATGGCGTCGCGTAATCCTCCCCGTGCATCGCTAATATCCGGCAGGTTTTCCTTTTTTTGCGTCATCGCCACCGTTAACCCGGCGGGCACAGGAAGTTGAAGGGGAAAAACATCGACCGCCAGCCAGCCGAACGTCAAAGCCAGCGCAGCGTAAAGTCCGGGCAATATTCCCTTGCGCAATACGCAAGAGCGTAGAGTAAATGTTTCCAGCAACAATTTTTCCTGTTGAGCGGTTAACACATCCGCTTGCCTGTCCGTTGCCATTTTTCTCGCCGCCCGGGCGATGCGCCTCAGCAACGCCAGGTTTCCCTGCACTGCCCGAACCGCTTTGCGCACAAATTCATGACGCATCCGCACAGGCTCGCCATCCGCCTCACACAGTTGCTGTTGATGCATAAAATCAAGATATTCATCGTCCGTCGGCGCAGCGATGATCGCCGATAACGTAACACGCCGTTTAAGTCGTCGGTTACGCCTGATCGCTTCGCCCCCCACCAGTAGCAAGCTGGCGCCAGCGGCAAATGAAGCCGCCAGATGACGGAAATTATCGACAAATGCCGGAAGATGTCTGGCGAGTGCGTCAGCATTATCAATGACAATTATTATTGGTTGCGCTGCCAAACTAAGGGCTGGCATCAGCGTTGACCAGAAACGGCTAATTCTCACATCTCGCCAGTCTGGCTGGAGTTTTCCGTGCGTACACGCCGTGTGTGTCAATTGACAGAAACCAGAGAAACCGGTGGCGGTAAACACCACTACCCTGCCGGGAAAATTCTTACCTAACTGATAAATAAGCGTCGATTTACCACACCCCGGTTTGCCGCATAATACGCCCACATCGCCAGCGCCCAGCTCATGAATAAAGATATTCTTGATAAGGGTATGTTGCGAAAAAGAGTAAATTGCATACGGTAATTCGCGTTCAGTCATCGATAAGTTCCAGTAATTGATGCGGGCATTTAACTCATTATATGTCAGGTAAATATTATCAATTTTTTATATTTGAATTAAACGACATGTTCCGACGATTAAATTGAAAACCTGAAAGTAAGCCTATATCATGCTTCTCCCGAAAAGAACAGGCATGCTATTAACAATGGATGTTATCGCAAAGCAATTTACCTTTATATTTAAGAGAAAGCGTAACGATGTGCTGTACTGCGTTATGTTTTTTGTCGGTGCCATTGTTATTATTCATTCGTTATATGCCTATAGATTATTTATTGATTCTACCAATACGAAAAACAAAACCAGTCACTCAATAACGTCCGTTGCCCTCAGGCTGCCAATGAATTTACCGAAAAACAGTAGGGAAAATGCGACTGATAATAAAGAAGATGTTTCAATTAAAAATTCGATGCTCAATCTCCAGCTAAATGGCATTATTGCGAGCACGCTAAAAACACGTTCACAGGCTATTATCACCATTAATGAGAAAGCAAAATTTTACAGTACCGGAGATAAGCTTGACGATCTCCCTGACGTAAAAATTACGGATATTGATAATAATAGCGTGACGATTGATAACAATGGCTCCCGGCAACGCATCGCTTTTATTGATGAGCCTGATATATCCTCCAGGGCACCGGCACCATCGCTGCCACATGACAGCGCGCCACATTCCCTCAGCGACATCATTATTACCAACTTTATCTATCAGCAGGAAGCGCTACAGGGCGTCAGATTAAACGCCCGTGGTCCGGTTGAACGTTTTATAGCAACCGGACTCAGGCCTGGCGATATTGCGATCAAAATGAACAACCATCCGCTAACTCAGGAAGCGTCAGCAAAAGCGGCACTACAGGAATTTGTAACCTTAAACTCTGCCCAGTTCACCGTAATACGAAACGGTCAGGAAGCGCTGGTGAATGTATCCGTTACTGAGAATGATTAACCTTAAGGACGACAAAATTGCGCAAAGGAATTAAAAAAACGGCTGCATGGATATTGGCGCTACAGTTTTGCGCCTTTCCATTTCAAACCATGTCAGCGCAATATTCGGCAAACTTCCAGGATGCGGATCTCCGGGAGTTTATTACCTCGGTCAGTAAGCAAATGGGCAAAACCATTCTGATCGATCCGTCCGTCCAGGGAAAAATCTCCGTTCGCAGCTTTGACAGTTTCAACGAGGAGGAATACTACCAGTTTTTTCTCAGCGTTCTCGATATCTACGGCTACTCGGTTATCACCCTGGATAACGGCCTGCTGAAGGTTGTTCGCTCCGCAACGCTTAAGACCGCGCCCGGGAAAGTATTGGCACAGTCGCAACCAGCGGTCGGCGATGAATTTATCACCCGCGTCGTGGCGCTGAAAAATGTCCCGGTACGCGATCTGGCTCCGCTATTACGCCAGATGATGGACAGCGGCGGCATCGGCAACGTCGTACACTATGATCCTTCTAATGCGCTGTTGATCACCGGCAAAGCCAATATAGTCAATCGCATCCTTGAGGTTGTGAAACGGGTCGATGTTATTGGTACTCAGGAACGTGAGCTTATCAAACTGCGCTACGCCTCGGCAGTTGATTTATCTGATGTAATTAACAGCCTGATTCGCGAAGAGTCAAAGGAAAACCCAACGCAGATCCTGCTGCCTAAAATTGTCGCCGACAAGCGCACCAACGCCCTTCTTATCAGCGGGCCGGACAATGTGCGCCAGCGGATGAAATCTTTAATCGCTAAACTGGATATCGAACAGACCACGCAGGGCAATACTCGCGTGTTCTATTTGAAATACGCCAAAGCCACTAAAATCGTTGAAGTGCTGACCGGCGTGTCAACCAAACTGACGGAAGACAAGCAGTCGTCTTCGCAGAGCGTGGCTACCCCTTCCCGGGATGTCTCGATTAACGCCGATGAACAAACCAACTCGGTGGTCATTACCGCCGACCAGAGCACCATGCAGGAGCTGGAAAAAGTCATCGCTCGTCTGGATATTCGCCGCGCACAGGTACTGGTTGAAGCCATCATTGTGGAAGTCCTGGATGGCAACGGCCTGAATCTTGGCGTGCAATGGGCCAACAGCAACGTCGGCGGTCAGCAGTTTACCAAAACGGGGCTGCCGATTTTCGACGCCTCAAGAGGCGCGCGCCAGTTTGATAAAAATGGTTCGATGACCAGCGACAACCCTATCGCCAGCGCGTTAAGCAGTTTTAACGGCCTGGCGACGGGCTTCTTTGAGGGGGACTGGAGCGTCCTGCTCACCGCGATCTCCTCCGACAACAAAAACGATATCCTCGCCACCCCCAGCATTGTGACGCTGGATAACAAAGAAGCATCGTTTAATGTCGGCCAGGATGTGCCGGTGCTTTCCGGCTCGCAAACGACCTCCGGCGACAACGTCTTTAATACGGTCGAACGTAAAACCGTCGGCACCAAACTGAAGGTCACACCGCAAATCAATGAAGGCGACGCGGTGCTGATGGAGATCGAGCAGGAAGTGTCGAGCGTCGACACCGCTTCCGGTAACGCCAGCGATCTCGGCCCAACGTTCAACACCCGCACTATCCAGAATGCCGTGCTGGTCAAAAGCGGCGAAACCGTGGTGCTGGGTGGCCTGCTGGATGATTCAAGCAAAGAGCAGGTTTCCAAAGTACCGCTGCTGGGCGATATTCCTGTTCTCGGACAGCTATTCCGCTACACCTCAACGGAAAATGCGAAGCGCAATTTGATGGTCTTTATCAGGCCGACCATTATCCGCGACGACGAGGTTTATCGTTCGCTCTCAAAGGATAAGTACACCCGATTTCGTGAGTTACAGCAGCAGCGTATTGATAAGCAATCCAGTGGATTGCTTGGCGTGAAGGATGAAGAACGCCCGATGCTTAAAGAGCTGAATTTCGATGTGCCGACCGACGCGCCCAACGGCCAGCCATCGCGCAATCCCTTCCGGGAATGATCCAACATGACTGACTTATGGACACGCATTCCGCCACCGCATACTCTGCCGCTTAATTACGCGCTGGGGCAAAAATTTGGTATCGCGGTCGCGGCGGATGAATTGTTCTACCGCACCGACACGCCGCTGGAAAACGTACTGGAGGCCAGCGTTGCCTGCCAGCGCTTCAGCCGCCTGACGCCAGCGCAATTTGACGACCACCTGGATCAACTTTTCCAGCACGGCGCCGGAGAGTCCCGGCAGATTGCCCAGGATATCGATCAGGAGATCGACCTGACGGCGCTGAGCGAGGAGTTACCCGACAATGCCGATCTGCTCAGTGATGAAAACGACGCACCGGTTATCCGCCTGATCAACGCGGTTCTTCATGAAGCCGTGAGGGAAGGCGCGTCGGATGTGCATATCGAAACCTTCGAAAAATCGCTGGTGGTGCGTTTTCGTATCGATGGTGTCCTCAAGCCAGTCCTTCAGCCCGCTAAAAAACTGGCGCCGCTGCTGATTTCGCGTATCAAAGTCATGGCGCGGCTGGATATTGCCGAAAAACGACTGCCGCAGGATGGGCGTATTTCCCTGCGCCTCGGACGCAAAAATATTGATGTCCGCGTTTCGACGTTGCCCTCGCAGTACGGCGAAAGAGCTGTATTGCGCCTGCTGGATAAAAACAGTCTGCGCCTGACGCTGGAGAATATGGGGTTATCGGCGGTGGATAGCCTGCGGCTGAAGGGTTTAGTACAGCAGCCGCACGGCATCATTCTCGTCACCGGCCCGACGGGGTCGGGAAAAAGCACCACGCTGTATGCGATTCTCGCCGAGCTGAATTCCCCCCAGCGTAATATCCTGACCGTCGAAGATCCCATCGAGTACGAGCTGGAAGGCGTCGGACAAACCCAGGTAAACAGCCGGGTGGATATGTCTTTCGCCAGGGGACTGCGCGCCATCCTGCGCCAGGATCCGGACATCGTCATGGTCGGCGAAATTCGTGACGCCGAAACCGCGCAGATAGCGGTTCAGGCATCGCTCACCGGACACCTGGTGCTTTCCACACTGCACACTAACAGCGCCTGCGGTGCGATCACCCGATTACGGGACATGGGCGTTGAACCTTTCCTGCTCTCATCATCGCTAAGCGGCGTTATCGCCCAACGCCTGGTGCGTCGCCTCTGTCCGGCCTGCCGCGCGCATGCTCCCATTCCTGACTCTCAGAAATCCCCCCTGCACGCGCTCGATCCCACCGCTCAGGCAATCTGGCAGGCTTGCGGATGCGGCGAATGTCGTGGAACTGGCTACCAGGGGCGACTGGCGATTCATGAAATTATGCTGGTGGATAAAACTATGCGCAGCATCATCCATCGCGACGCCGATGAACACGCCCTGGAACAGTGCCTGCGCCAGCAAAGCCGGAGCCTGCGGGAGAACGGCCTGCTGCGCGTGCTGGCGGGCGAGACCACGCTTGAGGAAGTCATGCGGGTCACCTCTGCGCAAGAGGATACGCGATGAAATATCAGTGGCAGGCAATGGATGACAGCGGCACGACTCACCGTGGAACGCTGGATGCCGCCAGCAGCAAAGAGGCGCGCGAGGCGCTGCGCGCCCAGGGTCTGCACCCGCTGGTGTTAAATGAGAAAAAGGTCATTTCGCTGTTCCGGACGGTAAAAAAAACGCCTCGTTTACGGCTTAGCGGCAGTGAACTGGCGCTGTTCACCCGCCAGCTCGCCACGCTGGCCAACGCTTCGCTACCGCTTGAAGAGGCGCTGTTCGTTATTGGTCGGCAGAACAGAAATAATAAACTGGGGCTGGTGCTACACGACCTGCGCGAACGGATCCTCGCCGGACATACGCTTTCCGAATCGCTGGCCGCCTGGCCGCGGATCTTCGATTCCGTTTACCGCACGCTGGTGAAAGCTGGTGAAAAAAGCGGACAGCTCGGCTGTGTGCTGGAAAAGCTGGCTGACTACAATGAGTTACGCCAGGCAACACGCAGTAAACTCATCCAGTCACTGATTTATCCTTCCCTGCTGACCAGCGTGGCGATCGCTGTCGTCGCTATCCTGCTCACCACAGTAGTGCCCAAAATCGTGGAGCAGTTTCTGCATATGAAAGAAGCGCTGCCGATGTCCACGCGCGTGTTGCTGGCAATCAGTGGTGCCATGCGCCACTACGGATTGTGGGTCATCGCATTGCTGCTGATTGCCTTTTTCCTGTTTCGCCACTGGCTCACCCGCCCCGGCAAACGGCATCTGCTTGACCGCTGGCTTCTTGATTTCAAACTCAGTCGCGCCCTGTTGCGCGCAATCCACTGCGCCCGTTATTTGCGCACCCTGAGCATTCTTAATATCAGCGGCGTTCCGCTGCTGGAAGGGATGACGCTGGCAACCGAAGGCATCGGTAACCGAGAAATTAGTCAGCGGCTGGGTCAGGCCGCTGAGCGCGTGCGCCAGGGCTCAGGCTTTCATCTCGCCCTGGAAAAATGCGATCTCTTCCCGCCGATGATGCTCTACATGATTGCCTCCGGGGAAAAAAGCGGCCAGCTCAGCGAGCTGATGGCGCGCGCCGCCGACCAGCAGGAAACACTGCTACAAAACCGAATTGCGCTGACGCTGGCGCTGTTTGAACCCGCGCTGATTATTACGATGGCGATGATTGTGCTGTTCATCATCGTCTCGGTTCTGCAACCCATTTTGCAACTCAACTCATTGGTAAGTTAAGGACAAAACGTGAATAGTGATGCACATAAGCAGCGAGGATTTACGCTGCTCGAGATGATGGTGGTGCTGGTTATTTTGGGCATCCTCGCAAGCCTGGTCGTCCCCAGTTTAATGGGCAATAAAGACAAAGCCGATCACCAGAAAGCCGTCAGCGACATCGTGGCGCTGGAGAATGCGCTGGATATGTACAAACTGGATAACTATCGCTATCCGCTGACGGCGCAGGGGCTAAAGGCGCTGGTCGAAAAACCGACCGCCAGCCCAATCCCGGAAAATTACAACGCGAAGGGCTATATCAAGCGTCTGCCACAGGATCCCTGGGGTAATGAGTATCTGCTGGTTAGCCCTGGTGAACACGGCGATTACGATATTCTCTCCGCGGGTCAGGACGGTGAACCCGGCACCGCTGACGACATTACTAACTGGGAACTGGGTAAAGCGAAATAATCGGAATGAGGCAGAAGGGATTCACGCTACTGGAGGTCATTCTGGTGCTGACGATTATCGCGCTTGGCGCCTCGCTGGTGATGATGACCTACGGGCGACAAAATGATACTGCGAAAGCTATTACTGCAGCCGAACAGTTGGCGGCACTGACTGAATATGCCGCTGACTGGTCAACCATGGAGGACCGCAGTACCGGTATTGAGATCCGCGAACAAGGCTGGCGCATCGTCACACCGATTGGCAATCGCTGGCAGACGCCAACCCAGTTCTATCGCCTGGCGACCGCGGGCAAGTGGGAAAATGACTGGCAGGTGGCTCTGTTCCCGGCGTCGCTCGCCAGGCAATCCGTCGGCACGCCGCAAATTCTGATTCACCCGGACGGTGAAATTACGCCGTTTACGCTACACATCCGCAGCCGTAAAAATAATACGCTGCTGTTCACGCTCGCCAGCACTGGCGGGCTGCCGCTGGTGCTCACCCGAGGCGAAAGCCGATGAGCCAAAGGCAATCAGGAATGACGCTTCTGGAAGTGCTGCTGGCGATATTCATTTTCGCCACCTGCTCTCTCGCGCTACTCAACAGCCTGCACGGTCAGGTTAGCGCCACCGCAAAAATGGAAGAACAGGTGCTTGCCGGTTGGGTAGCAGATAATGTGCTCAAAACCTATCAACTGGCCGGGCAGAGCCCCGCTAAAACAGCGACAGGCAGCAGCATTATGGGTAAACGCCGCTGGGACTGGTCGTTGACAGTCTCACCCGCCGATGCTTCCGGCCTCAGCACCTGGACAGCAGACGTCGCTCTTGAGGACAAACAGCAGATCCGCCTGCAGCGCTTTATCCCCTCACCGCAAGGAGGACCGCAAAATGTCTCCCCACCCTGAGAAACAGCGCGGCTTTACCCTGCTGGAAGTTTTACTGGCTATTGCCCTGTTCGCCATGCTCAGCCTGCTGACGGCGCAGATGCTGACGACGACAATTGACAGTAACGAGCAGACTAAAAAGCATCAGCAGCGTTTTTCCGCTGTCGTGCGTACCGTCAATTTGCTGGATAAAGATATCCGTCAGCGGGTGCCAGTAACCCAATTACAGGGCGAAAAAGAGACGCTGATGCTGACGACAGCCAGCAGTAACCGTTATCCTGGCGCCTGCTGCGCGCCCGATATCCAGCGAGTTCAGTGGTATCTGCAGGATCATACTTTATACCGCACGCTCTGGCGCTACCCGGAAGATGCAACCGCGGCCATCACTCAGCCGATGCTCAATGGTGTGAACGCCTTCACGTTGCGTTATTACAACAGTAAAGAGAAAGCGTGGACGGACACGGCGACAGCTCCATCTCCTGGCGCGATGGAAGTCACTCTTAAACTTGCTGATTCCGGCACGATAACTCGTCTGACGCTCTTGCCAGAGAACCGCCAGCCAGGAGAACAGCAATGACCCGGCAAAAGGGCGTGGCGCTGCTGGTAGTGCTGATGATCCTGGCAATTATGGCGGCGCTGGCCAGCGAAATGACCGTGCGCTACCAGATCAACCTCAAACGCACCAGCTACACCCGGATGCGGCTACAGCAAAACTGGCTGGCAGAGCTGGCTGAAAGCCAGGCCATGCGTATTCTTGAACAGGATTTGCGGGATAATGAGAAATACCTCACTCACGAGCAGCTCTGGGCGCAGCCGCAGCGTATTCAGCTCGCCAGCGGCGATGTTGTTAGCTGGCAGCTATCTGACGAGCAGGCCTGTTACAACATTAATGCGCTGATTAACGCCCCGACCGATCGAATGAAAGAGCCGCCCGCCAGCGTGAGCGTCTTTCTGGCGCTGCTGGACAACGTTGGCGTCACCAATGCCCAAGCTGAGGCGCTGGTTGATGCTATCGCCGACTACATCGATAACGACGATATCCCACGCGCCTCCGGTGCCGAAAATGAGTATTACCAGACAAGTAACGACCCCCACACCATTGGCGGACGACGTATCTGGTCAATCAGTGAGCTCAAACAAATCAAAGGGATGACGCTTTCTCTTTACCAGCAAATCTCCCCGCTACTCTGCGCACTGCCTGATGATGAGCTAAAAATCAACATCAACACCCTGACGCGCCGAGATGCACCGTTGCTTGCGGCGATGCTCAATAATGCTGTCCCGCCGCGCGAGATTGAGCGCTTTTTTGATACCCCGCGCAAAGGACGCAAAATCAGCATTGAGACGTTGTTAAAGACATTCGATAAGGATAATCCGGCTCATAAGCTGTCGCAGACCACATTCAAAAGCATTGCGGTGGCGACCAGTCGTTACTTCCGCCTTGAAACGACTATCGAACAGGGCGATAGCGCCGGGAGCACCATCAGCCAGCTGGAATACGATCCCAAAAGAAAGGCTCTGTTTATTACAGCCCGCAAAAGCGTGGCGCGCGACCATTAAAGGGAACTAAATGACGCCAGACACATTACTGCTACGTCCGCTGCCGGGAAAACTGGAATGGTGCTGCCCCAACGAGGCACAACTTCCGGTTATTGTTGAACAGGCGGATTACCTCCAGCCAAACGCGCTGGCCGACCTGCCGGATGCCGGTAACGCCTGCCTGTTCCTGTCGCCTGATTATTTCTGTTTTCGTCGCGTCGAATTACCGACGGAAAACTACAAAACCAGTGAACAAACGCTGGGCTGGCTGGTGGAGGACGCCGTTGTCGGTGATTCAGATAGCCTGCACTGGACGGTTCTCGCCAGAGAAGAAAACACGCTCCATCTCGCCGGGATCGCCAGGACCACGCTGAACGATCTATTGACGACTTTCCGCACAGCTGGCGTGACGTTGACGTATATCGTTCCGGATGGTTTCTGGCTGCCGTATGTCACGGATAGCTGGAGTCTGCTAAAACAAGATGAGCGATGGTTAATCCGTTACGACGCGTGGAAAACAGGCGTGCTGAGTGAAGCACTGCTCACGCATTTACTCGCCAGCCATACAGAGCAAAAAATCATCAGCGCCAGCCCGCTTCCTGTGCCTCACGCTCATGTCGAGTACCTTGACTGGCAGCCGCCGCTGGCGTGCGCCTGCAATGGCGATAATATTCAGGACATTAACGTATTACACGGCAGCTTCCGCCCTTTGCCCCCGACACAACCGACCCCGCGTCTGCTGAAATATGCCGCCATAGCAACATTTGCCCTGGCAATAGCGCTCTTCTCAGGGCTGAAAGGGGTGATGCTCTGGCAGCTTCATCAACAGAAACAGGCACTCTCAGCGGAAGGTGCCACCCTGTGGAACCGCTATTTCCCAGGAGATAACCGCAACAGCAATTTTAAATATTTCTTCGAATCGTCCGCGAGGGATCGCTATCCGGATGTGCTGACGTTACTGACTCAGCTTCAGACCCGATTAAGCACATTGCCGGGGCTTTCCATCCGCGAGGTCAACTACCGGCTCGAACAACGCCTTTTTACCCTGACGCTCAACGTTCGCGATCCGGAACATCTTCGCCGCTTTATGGTGCAGACAAACGACGAATTTATCCTGACTCAACCGTCAGAAGGGACGACAGGTAGCGTCCGGCTGACCCTGAAGGAGCGCAAATGAATATGAATAGTTGGTGGAGTGAAAAAAACGGCAGAGAGCAACGCAGTCTGATATTCCTCGCCATTTTCTGTCTGCTGGCGGGATTCTGGTACGGCGTGGTTCAGCCCCTGGATAACGCTATTGCACAGCAGGGGGAGGAAAATGATCGTCTCAGGAGTGAGATCCTGTGGGTAAATGAGGCGATTCAGCGTCGCGGATTAGTTGCCAGTAGACCGGGCACAAAGACCGATCCGGCACTGATACAACATAGCGCGCAGCAGGCAGGTCTGAATATCAGCGTTGTGACATCCACTCCCGATCATTTTGCGATCTCGCTTCCCGTTGTTAAAACCGAACCATTATTTGCGTGGCTTAATGCCCTACAAAATGAGGGAATACAGGTTTCGCAACTCACGTTTAGCGCCCGCCCGGTCGCCGGGGAGATTGCGGTGGAAGCCCTTGAACTCTATCCGGTGGGAAAATGACGGAACTCATTAACATTGCAGCAATGGCGCTTGTCGGGCTGATAGTCGGCAGCTTTATGAATGTAGTGGTTTATCGACTGCCGATCATGATTGAGCATCGGCACAGCGAAACATGGAATATCGCCTGGCCTCCGTCGCACTGTCCGCACTGCCAGCACAGGCTATCGGTGCGTAACACTATTCCACTATTCAGTTGGCTGTGGCAGCGGGGGCGTTGCCAGGCCTGCGCTCAGCCCATTTCATGGCGTTACCCACTGACTGAACTGGCGTGTTCTTGTGTTTTTGCGCTTAGCGCCGCGTTTGTCTCTTCAATATCAGATGCGATTGCCATCATGACGCTGTTCTGGTTTATTTTCGCGCTGGCGCAAATTGATCTCCGGACGTACCTGCTGCCGGATGTGCTGACGCAGCCGCTGCTCTGGCTCGGTCTGATGTATCACAGCGTTTACGACAGAGAGATGTTATCCGACGCGCTGTACGGCGCTGTCGCTGGCTATCTGACGCTATGGCTGGTCTGGTGGGGATGCAAAATAATCGCGGGCAAAGAGGGCATCGGCCTGGGTGACGCTAAGCTACTGGCGGCGATGGGTGCCTGGTGTGGATGGTCAGCGCTACCGCCCATTTTACTCGCTGCATCATTGCTGGGCATTGCCTGGTGGCTGATCCTACGCCTTACCCGAAGGACGTCGATACCGCTTATCGCGTTCGGTCCGTGGCTTGGACTGGCAGGCTGGTTGATTTTCAGCGCGCAAAGCTCAGGTGTTATCGGGTACTGAAAGGAGCGGCAGGACTGCCGCTCTGCAAAGTTTGCGTCTACGCTTCGCGAATCTGTGCCTGAAGATAGTTCTGGAGCCCCATCTTCTGGAGCAGATCCAGTTCCGTTTCCAGCCAGTCAATGTGACCTTCTTCATCAGCAAGGATTTCGATCATCATATCCCGGCTAACGTAGTCATGGACGCTGTCGGCATAGGCAATGGCTTCACGTAAATCTTTTGCCCCATCGAGTTCGAGTCGAAGATCGGATTGCAGCATCTCTTCAACGTCTTCGCCTATACCCAACTTACCAAGATCCTGTAAGTTTGGGAGCCCTTCTAAGAATAAAATACGCTCGATATATTTATCAGCGTGTTTCATCTCATCGATAGACTCATGGTACTCAACATCATTGAGGCGAGTCAGTCCCCAGTTTTTGAACATACGAGCATGGAGAAAATACTGGTTGATTGCGACAAGCTCATTTCCCAATAGTTTATTGAGATAATTTATGATTTTAACATCACCTTTCATTTTATAGTCCCTCCGCTTCCACTCTTAGAGCGTAGATGGGGCTACAGGGATGTCAAAAAAAAGAGTGTGACTTAGGCGATCTCTTTAAATTCTGGCATTTGCGTTAATTCATCCTGCATGACTTCGCGGGCAGCACGAATGCACTTACCACATTGATTTCCAACAGGAATAAATTTACGCAATTGCTGAAAGGACTGAGGATGAAACTGGCGAACAGCCTGACGTATTTTTTTATCACTTATCGCATTACACAAACAAACGTACATGATCGCTCCCGTTCAATTTCTGCGCAAAGTGTAAATGAGAATAGTTATGATTACAATAGCACAACGCTATTTACGCAGCGGGAGAATGAATGAAAAATGCGAATAAATATGACAACCGCTAAATAGCGGACAGCAAAAAGGGCGCCGAAGCGCCCTTTTTAAGCTCAAAGCTAATTAATCAATAATTAGCTCATTACTTTAGCAACAACGCCCGCACCAACAGTACGGCCGCCTTCACGGATTGCGAAACGCAGACCGTCGTCCATCGCGATTGGGTGGATCAGGGTAACAACCATTTTGATGTTGTCGCCCGGCATTACCATCTCAACGCCTTCCGGCAGTTCGATGGTACCAGTCACGTCAGTAGTACGGAAGTAGAACTGCGGACGGTAGCCTTTGAAGAACGGAGTATGACGGCCGCCTTCGTCTTTGGACAGAATGTACACTTCAGATTCGAACTTGGTGTGCGGCTTGATAGAGCCCGGCTTAGCCAGTACCTGACCACGTTCGATTTCTTCACGTTTGATACCACGCAGCAGAACACCAACGTTCTCACCAGCACGGCCTTCGTCCAGCAGTTTGCGGAACATTTCAACGCCAGTACAGGTAGACTTAGCAGTCTCTTTGATACCAACGATTTCAACTTCTTCACCAACTTTGATGATACCGCGCTCTACACGACCGGTAACAACGGTACCACGACCGGAGATGGAGAATACGTCTTCGATAGGCAGCAGGAACGGCTTGTCAATAGCACGCTCTGGTTCCGGGATGTAAGAATCCAGGAAGCCAGCCAGTTCGATGATTTTCGCTTCCCACTCTGCTTCGCCTTCCAGCGCTTTCAGAGCAGAACCACGAACGATCGGAGTGTCGTCGCCCGGGAAATCGTACTGAGACAGAAGTTCACGAACTTCCATTTCTACCAGTTCCAGCAGCTCTTCGTCATCAACCATGTCGCATTTGTTCAGGAACACGATGATGTACGGAACGCCTACCTGACGACCCAGCAGGATGTGCTCACGAGTCTGCGGCATCGGGCCGTCAGTCGCAGCAACAACCAGGATCGCGCCGTCCATCTGCGCAGCACCGGTGATCATGTTTTTAACATAGTCGGCGTGGCCCGGGCAGTCTACGTGTGCGTAGTGGCGAGTCGGGGTGTCATATTCAACGTGAGAGGTGTTGATGGTGATACCACGAGCTTTTTCTTCCGGCGCGTTATCGATCTGGTCGAATGCACGAGCAGCACCGCCGTAGGTTTTAGCCAGTACGGTGGTGATTGCAGCGGTCAGGGTAGTTTTACCGTGGTCAACGTGGCCGATGGTGCCGACGTTAACGTGCGGTTTTGTACGTTCAAATTTTTCTTTAGACACGGCTATATTCCTTACTATAGTGCTCTCCCCTGGGGAGAGAGCACGGGACTTAGGTTTTAATCCTGTGGCTTATTTACCACGGGCTTCAATAACGGCCTGAGCAACGTTGTTCGGCGCATCGTCGTACTTCAGGAACTCCATGGAGTAAGAAGCACGGCCTTTGGTCAGAGAACGCAGCTGGGTTGCATATCCGAACATTTCAGACAGCGGAACTTCAGCATGGATAACAACGCCAGTGACGTTGGATTCCTGACCACGAAGCATACCACGACGGCGGCTCAAGTCACCGATTACGTCACCGGTGTTCTCTTCCGGAGTCTCTACTTCAACCTTCATGATAGGCTCAAGCAGAACTGGTTTCGCTTTCTTAAAGCCATCTTTGAAGGCGATAGAAGCGGCCAGTTTAAACGCCAGCTCAGAGGAGTCAACGTCATGGTAAGAACCGAAGTGCAGACGCACGCCCAGATCAACAACCGGGTAACCAGCCAGCGGGCCAGATTTCAGCTGTTCCTGGATGCCTTTATCAACGGCCGGGATGTATTCGCCAGGAATTACACCACCTTTGATGTCGTTGATGAACTCGTAGCCTTTCGGGTTTGAACCCGGCTCCAGCGGGTACATGTCGATAACAACATGACCGTACTGACCGCGACCACCAGACTGCTTAGCGTGTTTACCTTCGATATCGGTAACTTTCGCGCGAATCGCTTCACGGTAAGCAACCTGAGGTTTACCGACGTTCGCTTCAACGTTGAATTCACGCTTCATACGGTCAACGATGATGTCGAGGTGCAGCTCACCCATACCGGCGATAATGGTCTGGTTAGATTCTTCGTCAGTCCAAACGCGGAATGACGGGTCTTCTTTAGCCAGACGGCCCAGAGCCAGACCCATTTTTTCCTGGTCAGCTTTGGTTTTCGGTTCTACCGCGATGGAGATTACCGGCTCAGGGAATTCCATACGCTCCAGAATGATCGGGTGATCCGGGTCACACAGAGTGTCACCAGTGGTCACGTCTTTCAGACCGATAGCAGCAGCGATATCGCCCGCGCGAACTTCTTTGATCTCTTCACGTTTGTTAGCGTGCATCTGTACGATACGGCCAAAACGCTCGCGTGCAGTTTTCACTGAGTTCAGGATGGTGTCACCGGAGTTAACCACACCAGAGTACACGCGGAAGAAGGTCAGGTTACCCACGAACGGGTCGGTAGCGATTTTGAATGCCAGAGCAGCAAACGGCTCTTCATCGCTAGCATGACGCTCAGCCGGAGTATCTTTACCGTCGTCCAGAATACCGTTGATCGCAGGTACGTCGACTGGGGATGGCAGGTAATCAATTACCGCATCCAGCATCGCCTGAACACCTTTGTTCTTGAACGCAGAACCACAGGTTACCAGGATGATTTCGTTGTTCAGAACGCGCTGACGCAGAGCTTTTTTGATCTCTTCTTCAGTCAGTTCTTCACCACCCAGGTATTTCTCCATCAGCTCTTCTGAAGCTTCCGCAGCGGACTCGATCAGGTTCTGGTGCCATTCTTCAGCCAGTTCCTGCATGTCAGCCGGGATATCTTCATAAGTGAAGGTTACGCCTGCATCTTCTTCGTTCCAGTTGATGGCTTTCATTTTCACCAGGTCAACAACACCGGTGAACGCTTCTTCAGCGCCAATCGCCAACTGCAGCGGAACAGGGTTCGCGCCCAGACGGGTTTTGATCTGACCAACAACTTTCAGGAAGTTCGCACCCATACGGTCCATTTTGTTAACGAACGCAATGCGTGGAACTTTATATTTGTTTGCCTGACGCCATACGGTTTCAGACTGAGGCTGAACACCACCAACTGCGCAGTAAACCATTACTGCACCATCAAGCACACGCATGGAACGTTCTACTTCGATAGTGAAGTCAACGTGCCCCGGGGTGTCGATGATGTTTACGCGATGCGGTTCATACTGCTTAGCCATACCAGACCAGAATGCAGTAGTCGCTGCGGAGGTGATAGTAATACCACGCTCCTGCTCCTGTTCCATCCAGTCCATGGTGGCTGCGCCGTCATGAACTTCACCGATTTTATGGTTTACACCGGTGTAGAACAGAATACGTTCGGTAGTAGTGGTTTTACCGGCGTCGATGTGCGCACTGATACCGATGTTACGGTAGCGCGCGATGGGTGTTGTACGAGCCATTTGATTCCTCGTTTATCTTTTAGGCGTTCAATTTAAGTAGCCCAAAGCGGGCTGCTTACTAGAAGCGCCCGCCTGGTGACTAAAACTCCGAAGGGATTACCAACGGTAGTGTGCGAACGCCTTGTTGGCTTCTGCCATACGGTGAACGTCTTCACGTTTCTTAACTGCAGTACCTTTGTTTTCTGCAGCATCAGAAAGTTCGTTCGCCAGGCGCAGAGCCATGGATTTATCACCGCGTTTACGAGCAGCTTCAACGATCCAACGCATTGCCAGGGCATTACGGCGAACCGGACGGACTTCAACTGGAACCTGATAAGTAGAACCACCAACGCGGCGAGACTTAACTTCGACAGTCGGACGCACGTTTTCAAGGGCTACTTCAAAAGCTTCCAGGCCATCTTTACCAGAACGCTGAGCCAGGGTCTCCAGCGCGCTGTATACGATGGTTTCTGCAGTAGATTTTTTACCATCTACCATCAGGATATTTACAAATTTAGCCAGCAGCTCTGATCCGAACTTAGGATCCGGCAGAATTTTACGCTGACCAATGACGCGACGACGTGGCATGGGAATACTCCGTTGTTAATTCAGGATTGTCCAAAACTCTACGAGTTTAGTTTGACATTAATATAAAACGTTTGGCCTTACTTAACGGAGAACCATTAAGCCTTAGGACGTTTCACGCCATACTTGGAGCGTGATTGCTTACGGTCTTTAACGCCGGAGCAGTCAAGCGCACCGCGAACGGTGTGGTAACGAACACCCGGGAGGTCTTTTACACGACCGCCACGGATCAGGATCACGGAGTGCTCCTGCAGGTTGTGACCTTCACCACCGATGTAGGAAGTCACTTCAAAACCGTTAGTCAAACGCACACGGCATACTTTACGCAGTGCGGAGTTTGGTTTTTTAGGAGTGGTAGTATATACACGAGTACATACGCCACGTTTCTGCGGGCATGCTTCCAGTGCAGGCACGTTGCTCTTTGCAACTTTGCGTGCGCGTGGTTTGCGTACCAGCTGGTTAACTGTTGCCATTAAATAGCTCCTGGTTGTAGCTTTCGCTTCGTAAACACGTAATAAAACGACCTCATACAATATGAGGACGCAGAATTTTAGGTCGGTGTCGAAAAGGTGTCAAGAAATATACAACGATCCCACAATTACCAGGACATCTGGCTGGGATGCTTCACCGTAAGTCTGACGAAGTCAGTATAGCTAACCCTGACGACACTGTCTGAAATTTGACCACCTAAGCCGCGAGCTTTAATGTCTTCTTCCAGTACATAGACCTTAATGGAGGCATTTTGCAGACTTTCAAGGAAACGGCTTCCTTCTATTGCCGCGGTCACGCCATCCTGAAGCAATAAAAGTTCATCGTCTTTACCAATCAGGCGAAGAAGAGAGGAGAAATCGGTAAGCCACGCGGAACGATGTAATGTGTGCAGCATGAGTATCTCAAAACCTTAAAATGACGTCATAGTTGCCTAGCTCACGGCGTAAATCTTCCGGTTCCAACGCTGTCGCATCGACCACAAAATTATCCCCCTGTTGGAGGCCTCGCTCGCGTAATGAGGCGGCACAAAGCCAACATTGATCGATATCGTACAACCCTAACAGCTTGAAGGTTGCGATATAGTCGCGAGCCAGCACGACATCCGGTTGTTGTCCCTGGAGGATTTGAAAAACGCCATCGCCGATAAAGAATACGCCGAGGTCTTCCGTTAATGCCGATGTCGCCAGTAAGGCATCTAACCCTTCGCGGCCAGACGAACTGCCATGCGGCACGGTAGAAAAGACAAAAGCAACACGTTTCATTAAAACTGCACCACGCGATCGCAGGTCAGGGATGCCTCAGCCAGCGAACCCAGCCCGCTGAGGTTAAAACCTGATTGTAAATTAGCCCCTGCCAGTCCCAGTCGCTTCGCTTCTGTTTCATCAACGACGCCGCGACGCAGCGCCGCAGCTACGCAGATATTCAGCATCACGCCATGCTGCTGGTTCAGCTGTTGCCAGGCCCGCACCAGATCATATTCATCACTGGCAGGTGAAGTCAGGAAGTTGGCGTTATACACACCTTCACGATAGAAAAAGACGCTGCATAGCTCATGCCCTTCTTTGAGTAACGCGTGAGCAAATTGCAACGCGCTGCTCGCCTGCTGCGTGCCATAAGCTGGCCCCGTCACCATAATGGCAAAACGCATTACTTGTCTTGCCCCTGGAAATCGCCGCTTTTGAACTGACGAATATAGAGGTAAACCGTGTGCTTGGAGATGTTCAGCCGATCGGCGACCTGGTTAATGGCATCTTTAATATCGAAAATACCTTTCTCATACAGATTCAGGACAATCTGGCGATTCTTGGCATTGTTGGAAACATTACGATCAGCATTCACTTCTTCAATCGTGAATTCCAACGTTTGGGTAACCAGGTCTTCCACCGAAGAAGCGAAGTTAACGGCAGAACCCACTTCCGGGGTTTCCGGTGGGATAAAGGTATTCATTATCTGCGAGAATGGAACATCAAGGTTCATGTTGATGCACAGCAGACCAATCACGCGATGCTCACGGTTGCGAATGGCAATCGTCACCGACTTCATCAAGACACCGCTTTTCGCACGTGTGAAGTAACACTTCGACACGCTGCTATCCGCACCCGTCATATCATGCAGCATACGCAACGCAAGGTCAGTAATCGGCGAGCCAATTTTGCGGCCCGTGTGTTCACCGTTAGCAATGCGGATGGCCGAGCATTTCAAATCCTGCAAAGAGTGCAATACGATTTCACAATGGGAACCAATGAGCATCGCCAACCCGTCCACAACCGCTTCGTAGGATTTGAGGATATCGAAATCGGTTTGATCGAAAGGACGTTGATCCAGTAAATCTAGCTCACTGGTTTCGTTGGTTAAAAGCGACCTGGACATGAAAAAAAGCACTCCTTTTCAGGAGCCTGTCGTTATGTTGTCAGGGCAGGCTCATCACTATTATAGGGGCATCTAAAGTAATACAGCGCACAAGGCGCTTTCCAGTATTAATTATATCCTGTCGATAATAAAAAACCGCCGCCCTGTGGGCGGCGGTATCTGGTTACTTACTTTTTGCTGCTGTCCGCAGCTTTAGCTGCCGGTGCAGCATCTGGCTGCGCATCGGCCTTCGGTGCCGGTTTGATGTCTAACAGTTCAACATCAAAGACCAGCGTAGAGTTAGCCGGAATGCCCGGTACGCCGGTTTTGCCGTAAGCCAGATCCGGCGGGATAACCAGCTGGATTTTGCCGCCTTTCTTGATGTTTTTCAGGCCTTCGGTCCAGCCCGGGATAACACCGTCAAGACGGAAAGAGAGCGGCTCACCGCGGGTATAAGAGTTATCAAACTCTTTACCATCAATCAGCGTACCTTTGTAGTTGACTACCACGGTATCGCTATCTTTCGGTGCAGCGCCGGTACCTTCTTTCTCTACTTTATAGACCAGGCCAGTAGAAGAGGTTTTAACGCCCTTCTCTTTAGCAAATTTCTCGCGGTAAACTTTACCTTTGGCTTCATTGTCAGCCGCGTCTTTTTCCATTTTCGCCTGAGCGGAGCTCTTCACGCGTGCTTCAAACGCCTGCAGAGTTTGTTCGATTTCTTGGTCAGACAGTTTGCTCTTGTCTGCAAACGCATCCTGAACGCCAGCGATCAGCTGATCTTTATCCAGTTTGATGCCCAGTTTTTCCTGCTCTTTCAGAGAGTTTTCCATATAACGACCCAGGGACGCGCCCAGCGCGTAAGCGGCTTTTTGGTCGTCATTCTTGAATGCTGCTTTGCTGTCAGCAGTAGCGGCTGGTTTCGCAGCGTCAGCAGCGAAGGTGATCGGGGCATGCAGAGCAACAGCCATTGTGGTCGCCAGCAGCGTTACTTTAAACAGTGATTTCATCCATATCTCCAGGGCCGGGGCATCTCACCCCAAGGTTAGCTAACATAAAAATGTACTATAAAGCGTTGCAGAACAAATCAACATACGGGCACGCCCTATTATCACCACTTTTCAGACTCTTTTTGTTTAAATTAGTTTCGTGACCGAAGATTGAGTGCTGTGCAAACAGGCAAAGTTAAGTAGAATTCGCCGCAGTCCGCGATCTGCCGGAGAAAAAAGAAAGAGGTGAATCATGCAGGATACAACAATGGAAACTCGCCTGGCTGAACTGGAAAGTCGCCTGGCATTTCAGGAGATAACCATTGAAGAGCTCAACGTGACGGTGACCGCGCATGAACTGGAAATGGCAAAACTCCGCGACCATCTGCGTTTATTGACGGAGAAGCTCAAGGCAACGCAGCCGTCCCACATCGCGTCGCAGTCTGAAGAGACCCCGCCGCCACATTATTGAGACATAAAAAAAGCGGGATATTCCCGCTTTTTTTTATGCCGTATAACGATTAGTGGCAACCGCAACCGCCGCCGTTACCTTTACCGCCACCGCCGCAGCAGCCTTCGCCACCGTGCTCGTGACCATGGTCGTGACCGTGACCACCGCAGCAACCGTCATGACCGTGGTCATGATCGTGGTCGTGACCGTGCGCACCGTGAACGTGGCCGTGAGCCAGTTCTTCTTCGGTCGCTTCGCGGATAGCGACAACTTCTACGTTGAATTTCAGGTTCTGGCCAGCCAGCATGTGGTTACCGTCAACCACAACGTGGTCGTCTTCCACTTCGGTAATTTCTACCGGTACTGGACCCTGGTCAGTTTCAGCCAGGAAACGCATGCCAACCTGCAGTTCGTCAACGCCCATGAAGACGTCTTTAGGAACGCGCTGCACCAGGTTTTCGTCGTACTGACCGTATGCGTCGTTTGCGCCAACAGCAACATCGAATTTGTCGCCAACTTCATGACCGTCCAGCGCTGTTTCCAGGCCAGAAATCAGGGAACCGTGACCATGCAGGTAGTCCAGCGGTGCACTCACCGGAGACTCATCAACCAACACACCGTCTTCTGTACGTACCTGATAGGCCAGGCTGACCACCAGGTCCTTTGCTACTTTCATGATATCTCCTGAGCATGGAAAGAATAGTGGCGCAGATTGTAGCGGAATTCTGCACCCGTGTACCCTCTAGCTTAAAAAAAGCTGCGCCATATCGCTAGTCCGGATGAAAAATCCCGATCACTTGCTCTTCTTTGCGAACGTGCTCGCGCGCCTCTTTATCGGCTTCCCGCATCTGATGACCGCACTTAACACACTCAACAATATCGATATTATTTTCGCGCCACATCGCCAGCGTATCCTGCGCCTGGCAGGACGGACATTTTGCGCCTGCGATAAAACGTTTACGAATTGCCATGGTTACCTCTACTCAAATTCATCCCAGCCATCCAGTTGACGTCGCTCTTGCTGCATCTCTCGTTGGAAAATCTCCTCAAGCTCGCGCCGGGCTTCCCTGGCTCGGGAGATTTGTACCGTATCCGTGTGCATGGGGATCAGTTCCCGCAACATGCGCATATCCAGCCGCCGAAAATGAAGCTGAGCGCGCTGAGCCTGGTGCGGATGCATCCCTAGCGTAACCAGCGTTTTTCGCCCCAACTCCAGCGCACTGGAAAACGTTTCGCGGGAAAACTGCTTCACACCAGCCTGTAATAACTCATGCGCCTCTACACGTCCGCGCGCACGCGCAAGAATATGCAAATGCGGAAAATACTGTTGGCACAGCTCCACCAGCTTCATAGTGTCTTCAGGTTCATTACAGGTAATAACAATAGACTGTGCGGCTTCTGCACCCGCGGAACGCAACAGATCCACCTGCGTGGCATCACCGTAATAGACCTTATAGCCATATTTGCGCATTAGATTCACTGCGCTGATATCTCTTTCCAGGACGGTAATACGCATTTTATTGGCCATCAACAGACGACCAATCACCTGGCCAAAGCGCCCGAAACCCACCACGATAACCTGTGGTTTATCATCGTCCACCCAGGGTTTTTCATCTTCTTCATCCGTGCCGTTAAACTGGCGAGAGAGCCATTTATCAATCAACTTCATCACCAGCGGCGTGGTCATCATCGATAGCGTGACGGTCACCAACAACAGCGCCATTTGGTCACCCTGAAACAGCCGTTGAGAAGAGGCCGTTGAAAACAGCACGAAAGCGAATTCACCGCCCTGACTTAAAACCCCGGCAAACTGCATCCGTTCTGAGCTTCTCATGCCGTTAAGACGCGCCAGTACATACAGCACCAGCATTTTTACGACCACCAGCACCATCACGCTCGCCGCCACCCACAAAATATGGGTATAGAGCACACCAAGGTTAAGCGACATACCTACGGAGATAAAAAACAGGCCAAGCAACAGGCCTTTAAACGGATCGATTGCCGTTTCCAGCTCATGTCGGTATTCGCTTTCCGCCAGCAGCACACCTGCGATAAAGGTCCCCAGCGCCATCGACAGACCCAGCGCATCCATAAATAAAGCAGAACCCAGCACTAACAGCAGCGTGGCGGCGGTGAACACTTCCCGCACGCCAGAATCCGCAATAAAGCGGAAAACCGGACGCAGCAAATAACGCCCACCTATCAGCATGCCGGCAAAGGCCAGCACCTTCATCCCCACTTTGATCCAGTCAAAATGTTCGTCAGCAGACCCCGCCAGCAGCGGAACCAGCGCCAATGCGGGGATCACCGCCAGATCCTGAAATAGCAGCACCGAAAAGCCCAGTTGTCCGGATTCACTGCGATTCATGCCTTTTTCGCGCATCAACTGTAGCGCCATAGCGGTCGATGACATCGCCAGACCAATGCCGCCAACCACTGCCGCCTGCCAGGAGAACGCTGTAAGCATCAGTAGCCCTGCCAGCACGACCGCGCTTAGCATCACCTGCGCGGCACCGACGCCAAAAATTGAACGCCGCAATTGCCACAGTTTGGCCGGATTAAGTTCCAGCCCAATGATGAACATCAGAAAAACTACGCCCAGTTCGGAAAAGTGTAAGATTTCATCCACATCGCTGATGAACCCTAATCCCCATGGGCCGATAGCAATCCCCGCCAGCAAGTAACCCAGCACCGGACCGATACCCAGCTTTGAGGCCAGCGGAACTGCAGCCACCGCCGCGAAGAGGAACAACACGCCGGCAGTCAATAAATCAGAACCTTCCATCAGCGGCCTCCCACAGGGATCGGATTCGCCAGCCAGTCACCATACGCTTTCGCATGGCTGTCCAGCTCCTGTTTCGTTTGCCGTCTGGCCCAGTAGACAATGATAGGGCTCATCCAGTGCATGCGGCACATACCGGCCGTTAGCTCAAAAGGGCGCAGTACATCGCTCATTGGATAACGGTTTAGCGCGTCATAGCGGTAGGCGCTTTCCGGCTCTCCGGTAGTGATAACGCTCCGCCAGTACTTTCCCGCCAGTTGATTCCCCCCGGGGCCGCTGGCAAATCCTCGACTCAGTACGCGGTCAAGCCACTCCTTTAACAATGCCGGGCAGCTATAGGTGTAGAGCGGATGCTGAAAAACAATCACATCATGCTCGCGCAGCAGCGCCTGCTCATGCGGAATGTCGATAAAAAAGTCAGGATAGTGCGCGTACAGGTCGTGCACGGTAACATTGCTGAGCTGCATGGCCGGTTTAAGCAGTACCCGGTTCGCGACCGAGTCCTGAGATTCCGGATGGGCATACAGCAGCAAGACTTTCGCTGGCTGGAACATCATCCCCCTCCCGGTTTTGTCTTTTGTCTATTTTCGACGTTTTGGGCTACCATTGCGCCTCGGTGCGGCAAATGGCCCACACATTACATTATCATAATGATAAATTAACATAGTCTGAACATACGGCGCCTTATGATTGTTTTCTCATCGTTACAAATTCGTCGCGGCGTGCGCGTCTTGCTGGAAAATGCCACGGCCACCATTAATCCAGGGCAGAAAGTTGGCCTGGTAGGTAAAAATGGCTGCGGTAAATCTACCCTGCTGGCATTGCTGAAAAATGAACTCAGCGCCGACGCCGGAGGATTTACCTATCCGGGAAACTGGCAGCTCGCGTGGGTTAATCAGGAAACGCCTGCGTTGCCACAGCCGGCGCTGGAGTATGTGATTGACGGCGACCGCGAGTATCGTCAACTGGAAGCACAGTTGAACGATGCCAACGAACGTAACGATGGACATGCCATTGCCACCGTCCATGGCAAGCTGGATGCCATCGACGCCTGGACTGTGCGCTCACGCGCCGCCAGCCTGCTGCATGGCCTCGGCTTCTCCAACGAACAGCTTGAACGTCCCGTCAGCGATTTTTCCGGTGGCTGGCGTATGCGTCTCAACCTGGCTCAGGCGCTGATTTGCCGTTCAGACCTGCTGCTGCTCGATGAACCAACCAACCACCTCGATCTCGACGCGGTGATCTGGCTGGAAAGATGGCTGAAAAGCTATCAGGGCACGCTGATTTTGATCTCCCACGACCGTGACTTCCTCGACCCGGTGGTGGATAAAATTATTCATATCGAACAGCAAACGATGTTCGAGTACACCGGCAACTACAGCGCGTTTGAAATCCAGCGAGCGACCCGCCTCGCACAGCAACAGGCAATGTACGAAAGCCAGCAGGAGCGCGTGGCGCATCTGCAAAGCTATATCGATCGTTTCCGCGCCAAAGCCACCAAAGCAAAGCAGGCGCAGAGCCGTATCAAAATGCTGGAACGCATGGAGCTGATTGCCCCTGCGCACGTGGACAACCCGTTCCACTTCAGCTTCCGCGAGCCGGAAAGCCTGCCGAACCCGCTGTTAAAGATGGAAAAGGTCAGCGCCGGCTACGGCGACCGCGTCATTCTCGATTCGATCAAACTGAATCTGGTGCCGGGGTCTCGCATCGGCCTGCTCGGACGCAACGGCGCGGGTAAATCTACGCTGATTAAGCTGCTGGCCGGCGAACTGGCCCCCATCAGCGGCGAGGTTGGCCTGGCAAAAGGCATCAAGCTGGGTTACTTCGCACAGCACCAGCTGGAGTTTTTACGCGCCGATGAATCACCTATACAGCACCTGGCACGCATGGCGCCGCAGGAGCTGGAGCAGAAACTGCGAGACTACCTCGGCGGATTCGGCTTCCAGGGCGATAAAGTCAGCGAAGAGACTCGCCGCTTCTCCGGTGGAGAAAAAGCGCGTCTGGTGCTGGCATTGATCGTCTGGCAGCGCCCGAACCTGCTGCTGCTTGATGAACCGACCAACCACCTGGATTTGGATATGCGTCAGGCGCTGACCGAAGCGCTGATCGATTTCGAAGGCGCACTGGTTGTGGTCTCGCACGACCGTCACCTGATTCGCTCTACTACCGATGACCTCTATCTGGTGCACGACAAGAAAGTCGAGCCGTTTGATGGCGATCTTGAGGATTATCAGCAGTGGCTGAGCGATGTGCAAAAACAGGAAAACCAGAGCGACGAACCGGTAAAAGAGAGCGTTAACAGCGCCCAGGCACGTAAAGACCAGAAGCGTCGCGAAGCTGAACTACGCACCCTGACGCAACCGCTACGTAAAGAGATTACCCGTCTGGAAAAAGAGATGGAGAAACTACACGCACAGCTGGCACAGGCGGAAGAAAAACTCGGCGATAGCGAACTGTACGACCAAAGCCGCAAAGCCGAACTCACAGCATGCTTGCAGCAGCAGGCCAGTGCGAAATCCGGACTGGAAGAGTGCGAGATGGCCTGGCTGGAGGCTCAGGAACAGCTTGAGCAGATGCTGGCCGAGTAATCATGAGTGCCGGATAAGGCGAAGCCGCCATCCGGCACTATAGCCGATGATTGCCTGCTGACTGACTCGCGACAAAATCACATATTGGCTAACCCGCACGCGCTGTGCGCGGTATAGTTATTCTTTCCGATTATTAATTGCTCTGGTGTTATGGTTGAAATCACGTCCACAGAAATAACTCCACCTACCGACGATTCACGAGAATTCCGTCCGATGCGCGGTATCAGTAACCGCCATCTGCAGACGATGCTGCCGCGTTTAATTCGCCGCAAGGTGAAGTTCGACGCCCACTGGCAGCGTCTGGAATTGCCCGACGGTGATTTTGTCGATCTGGCATGGAGTGAAGATCCGCAACAGGCGAAACATAAACCGCGCCTGGTGGTTTTTCACGGTCTGGAAGGCAGTCTGAACAGCCCGTACGCACATGGCCTGATTGAAGCAGCGCAAAAGCGCGGCTGGCTGGGCGTGGTGATGCATTTTCGCGGCTGCAGCGGCGAACCCAATCGTCTGAACCGTATTTATCACTCCGGTGAGACAGAAGATGGCACCTGGTTTTTACACTGGCTGGCACGTGAGTTCGGTCGCGTGCCGACCGCGGCGGTAGGCTATTCGCTCGGTGGAAACATGCTGGCCTGCCTGCTGGCAAAAGAAGGTACTGAGATTCCAATTGATGCCGCGGTTATCGTTTCCGCGCCTTTCGTGCTGGAAGCCTGTAGTTACCATATGGACAAGGGATTCTCCCGGGTCTATCAGCGCTACCTGCTAAACCTGTTGAAAGCCAATGCCTCGCGTAAGCTAGAGGCGTATCCAGGATCGCTGCCGGTGAGTCTGGGCCAGTTGAAATCTCTGCGTCGCATTCGCGATTTTGATGATCTGATCACCGCCAAAATCCATGGTTTCGCCGATGCTATAGACTATTACCGTCAGTGTAGCGCTATGCCGTTGCTCAACCAGATCGCCAAACCCACGCTGATTATCCATGCCAAAGACGATCCGTTTATGGATCATCACGTGATCCCTAAACCGGAAAATCTGCCCTCACAGGTAGAGTATCAACTGACGGAACACGGCGGCCACGTCGGATTCATTGGCGGCACGGTGCGCCGTCCTGAGATGTGGCTGGAATCCAGAATCCCGGACTGGCTGACAACGTATCTGGAGGCATCATCATGATCATCCCCTGGCAAGATATCTCCCCGGACGCGCTGGACAATCTGATTGAAAGCTTTGTCTTGCGCGAAGGCACCGATTATGGTGAACATGAACGCTCGCTCGAACAAAAAGTCGCCGACGTCAAACGCCAACTACAATCTGGTGAAGCCGTGCTGGTATGGTCAGAACTGCATGAAACGGTCAACATTATGCCGAGGAAGCAGATTCACGAGTAATCCGTAACCGACGGCCGACTATAATAAAAATTCAACCTATTCATGGAGTTGTTATGTCTGCCAAACATCCGGTGATTGCGGTAACAGGGTCCAGCGGCGCGGGGACCACCACCACCAGCCTCGCGTTTCGTAAAATTTTCGCGCAGTTAAATCTGCGCGCCGCCGAGGTGGAAGGTGACAGTTTTCATCGTTATACCCGTCCGGAAATGGACATGGCGATTCGCAAAGCGCGCGATGCCGGGCGGCATATCAGCTATTTCGGCCCCGAAGCTAATGACTTCGGTCTGCTGGAGCAAACCTTCATCGAATACGGCCAGACGGGCAAAGGTCAGTCGCGAAAATATCTGCACACCTACGATGAGGCCGTACCGTGGAATCAGGTTCCGGGTACATTTACGCCCTGGCAGCCGCTGCCTGAACCGACGGATGTACTGTTCTATGAAGGACTGCACGGCGGCGTCGTAACCCCACAGCAAAACGTGGCCCGGCATGTCGATCTGCTGGTTGGCGTAGTGCCGATCGTGAACCTGGAATGGATTCAGAAGCTGACCCGCGATACCAGCGAGCGGGGACACTCGCGCGAAGCGGTGATGGACTCGGTGGTGCGCTCAATGGACGATTACATCAATTACATTACGCCGCAGTTTTCCCGTACGCATATTAACTTCCAGCGCGTACCGACCGTTGATACCTCCAACCCCTTTGCCGCCAAAAGTATTCCATCCCTGGATGAAAGCTTTGTCGTGATTCATTTTCGGAACCTGGAAGGGATCGACTTCCCGTGGCTACTGGCCATGCTACAGGGATCATTCATTTCCCATATCAATACGTTGGTTGTTCCGGGCGGGAAAATGGGTCTGGCGATGGAATTGATTATGCTGCCGCTGGTCCAGCGACTGATGGAAGGCAAAAAGATAGAGTAAGGTGTTATTTTGCCGGATGGCGGCTGATGCCTTATCCGGCCTACGCGTTTATATCCTGTAGGCCTGATAAGTGAAACGCCATCAGGCATGACATCACGAAGCAGCAACCACTTCATAGGAGTGGGTAATGTTCACCGCCTTTTCCAGCATCAGCGCCACAGAGCAATATTTTTCCGCAGAGAGATCGACTGCGCGCGAAACGGACGCATCTTTCAGATCGTTACCCGTTACGATGAAATGCAGGTTAATGTGGGTAAACAGGCGCGGCGCTTCATCACGACGCTCTGAGGTCAGTTTCACTTCGCAGTTGGTCACATCCTGACGACCTTTTTGCAGGATCGAAACCACATCAATTGCGCTGCAACCGCCCGCAGCCATTAATACCATTTCCATCGGGCTCGGCGCTTTATCACCGGAGTTACCGTCCATCAAAATTTGGTGACCAGAGGCGGACTCACCGAGGAAGGTTAACCCCTCAACCCACTTTACACGCGCTTGCATATTTCGTAACTCCAATGTTTCAATTTTCCTGACAGATTACGCGTACATAACAATTCTCGCAACGGAAGGCGACCTGCGTCATGCTGAAGCGAGACACCAGGAGACACACGGCGAAAGCTATGCTAAAACAGTCAGGATGCTACAGTAATACATTGACGTACTGCATGTATGCAGAGGACATCACATTACAGGCTGCAGTTAATTTTTGACAGCCCCTTTCCCAGGTAGCGGGAAGCATATTTTTGCAAACCCAGAGGCAGCGTCGTTTTCTGGCTCTGGAGACAGCTTATAACAGAGGATAACCGCGCATGGTGCTTGGCAAACCGCAAACAGACCCGACTCTCAAATGGTTCTTGTCTCATTGCCATATTCATAAGTACCCATCGAAGAGCACGCTGATTCACCAGGGTGAAAAAGCGGAAACGTTGTATTACATCGTTAAAGGCTCAGTGGCAGTGCTGATCAAAGATGAAGAAGGGAAAGAAATGATCCTTTCTTATCTGAATCAGGGCGATTTTATTGGTGAATTAGGCCTCTTCGAAGAAGGTCAGGAACGTAGCGCCTGGGTACGTGCCAAAACCGCATGTGAAGTCGCTGAAATTTCATACAAAAAATTTCGCCAATTAATCCAGGTCAACCCGGATATTCTGATGCGCCTGTCTTCACAGATGGCTCGTCGCCTGCAGGTCACGTCTGAAAAAGTCGGCAACCTTGCCTTCCTCGACGTAACGGGTCGTATCGCGCAGACTCTGCTGAATCTGGCGAAACAGCCTGATGCGATGACCCACCCGGACGGCATGCAGATTAAAATCACCCGTCAGGAAATCGGCCAGATCGTTGGCTGCTCCCGTGAGACCGTTGGTCGTATTCTGAAGATGCTGGAAGATCAAAACCTGATCTCCGCACACGGTAAGACCATCGTCGTCTACGGCACCCGTTAACCCCATCGAAGTGGCGCGTTACTCAGTGATGCGCCACTTTTGTTTACACCGATGTGGCGAAGACTGATATACCACCCAGAGATCAACTACGCACTACGGCAGACGCTGGTGCTATGTTTACCTGTGGCTGTTGGTCTGATCATCGGTCAGCTTCATTTGGGACTCCTCTTCTCCCTGGTCCCTGCCTGCTGCAACATTGCCGGTCTTGATACCCCGCACAAGCGCTTTTTCAAACGTTTAGCTATTGGCGCGTCTTTGTTTGCCGGTTGCAGTCTGATCATGCAGTTGCTGCTGGCACAGGCCATACCGCTGCCGCTTATCCTCACCGGACTCACGCTGATTCTTGGCGTAACCGCCGAGCTCAGCCCTCTGCATGCCCGACTGTTACCGGCCTCACTTATCGCCGCGATTTTCACGCTAAGCCTGGTCGGGAACATGCCCGTCTGGGAACCGTTGCTGATCTACGCGCTGGGCACGTTATGGTACGGCCTGTTCAACTGGTTCTGGTTCTGGATGTGGCGCGAGCAGCCGCTCCGTGAATCGCTCAGCTTGTTGTACCGTGAATTAGCCGATTACTGTGAGGCCAAGTACAGCCTGCTGACCCAGCATGCCGATCCGGAAAAAGCGCTGCCTCCCCTGCTGGTTCGCCAGCAGAAAGCGGTGGATCTGATTACCCAGTGCTACCAGCAAATGCATATGCTGTCGGCGCATCGCAACAACGATTACAAGCGCCTGCTGCGTGCCTTTCAGGAGGCACTGGACTTGCAGGAGCATATTTCCGTCAGCCTCCACCAGCCGGAAGAGGTGCAAAAGCTGGTCGAACGTAGCCACGCCGAACAGGTGATTCGCTGGAATGCGCGCACCGTCGCCGAACGCCTTCGGGTACTGGCCGATGATATTTTGTATCACCGCTTGCCGACCCGTTTCTCGATGGACAAGCAGATTGGCACGCTGGAGAAAATCGCCAACCAGCACCCGGACAATCCGGTGGGACAATTTTGCTACTGGCACTTCAGCCGTATTGCCCGCGTGCTACGCACCCAGCGACCGCTGTACGCCCGAGATTTAATGGCGGACAAGCAGCGTCGGTTGCCGCTGATCCCGGCCCTGAAAAACTATCTGTCGTTGAAATCGCCGGCGCTGCGTAATGCCGGACGCATCAGTGTCATGCTGAGTATCGCCAGCCTGATGGGCAGCGCTTTACACCTGCCAAAGCCTTACTGGATTTTGATGACGATCCTGTTCGTCACGCAAAATGGCTACGGAGCAACCCGGGTACGTATTTTACACCGTTCAGCAGGAACGCTCGTTGGACTGGTCATTGCCGGGGTCACCCTGCACTTTCATATTCAGGAAGGTTACACGCTGGCAGGCATGCTGCTGATTACCCTGGGTAGCTATCTGATCATGCGCAAAAACTACGGCTGGGCTACCGTCGGCTTTACGGTCACGGCGGTATACACCCTGCAACTGCTGACGCTGAACGGAGAGCAGTTTATCGTGCCGCGGTTTGTCGACACGGTTATTGGCTGCTTAATCGCCTTTGGCGGTACACTCTGGCTGTGGCCGCAGTGGCAGAGCGGCCTGCTGCGTAAGAACGCCCATGATGCGTTAGAAGCCGATCAGGAGGCCATTCGCCTGATCCTCAGCAACGATCCGCAGGCCACGCCGCTGGCGTACCAACGCATGCGGGTCAATCAGGCACATAACACGTTGTTCAACTCACTGAACCAGGCGATGCAGGAGCCAGGATTCAACTCGCACTACCTGGCGGACATGAAACTGTGGGTCACGCACAGCCAGTTCATCGTCGAGCACATCAACGCGATGACCACACTGGCAAGGGAACACACAATGCTGACGCCGGATTTAGCGCAGCGGTATCTGGAATCCTGTGAAATTGCGCTCCAGCGCTGTCAGCAGCGGCTGGAATATGACGGACCGGGAAGCTCAGGCGATGTGAATATTCTCGAAGCGCCAGAGATGCTGTCCCACGGTCCGTTAAGCACCCTTGAGCAGCATCTGCAACGGATACTGGGGCATCTGAACACCATGCACACCATTTCGTCGGTAGCATGGCGTCAGCGACCGCACCACGGAATCTGGCTGAGCCGCCGTCTGCGGGACATGAAAGGTTAAGATCGACTGCCGGATGCGCTGTGCTTATCCGGCAACAGGTAATCAGGCAACGACTTTCGCTACCGCTTGTGCGAAACGCTGCATCCCTTCATCGATATCCACCTGCTCAACTACCAGCGACGGCGCGAAACGCATCACGTCCGGTCCGGCGTTGAGTACCATCACCCCTTCGTGCGCGGCGGCATACAGGAAATCGCGCGCCCGGCCTTTAAACTGCGGCTTCAGCTCGGCGCCAATCAGCAGCCCCATCCCGCGAATATCGCTGAAAATGTCGAACTGTTGATCAATTTTGTGCAAATGTTGGACAAACGCCTGACGTTTAGCCTGAATACCTTCCAACACTTCCGGCGTGTTGATGATATCAAACGCGGCCCCCGCAACTGCGCAGGCCAGCGGATTGCCACCATAAGTGGAACCGTGCGAACCCACGTGAAATGCGGAGGCAATCTCTTGGGTGGTCAGCACCGCGCTCACCGGGAAGCCGCCGCCGAGAGCCTTCGCGCTGGTGAGGATATCCGGCGTCACGCCGTAGTGCATATAGGCAAACAGATCGCCGGTACGGCCCATCCCGCTCTGCACTTCATCCAATACCAATAGCGCCTGGTGTTGGTCGCAAAGTTCACGCAAACCTTGCAGGAATTCCGGCGTTGCCGCAGTGACGCCACCTTCCCCCTGAATAGGCTCAACCACCACCGCACAGGTGTGATCGTCCATCACCGCTTTGACCGCATGCAGATCGTTAAACGGTACATGGATGATATCCGCTGGTTTTGGTCCAAAGCCGTCAGAGTATTTCGGCTGCCCGCCGACGGATACGGTAAACAGCGAACGACCGTGAAACGCATTATGGAAGGCAATGATTTTGGTTTTGAACGGGCTATGGCGCACGCAGGCATAGTGGCGCGCCAGCTTAAAGGCGGTTTCGTTAGCTTCAGTACCCGAATTCATGAACAGCACGCGCTCGGCGAAGGTCGCATCAATGATTTTACGGCCCAGGCGCAACGCCGGTTCGTTGGTGAAAACGTTGCTGGTATGCCACAGGGTTTCACCCTGGGTTTTTAACGCCTCCACCAGGGCCGGATGGCAATGCCCTAGTGCAGTAACTGCAATGCCGCCCGCGAAATCAACATACTCTTTGCCCTGTTGATCCCAGACTCGACTCCCTTTTCCTTTTACCGGGATAAACTCAGCCGGTGCATAAATCGGCAGAATCACTTCATCGAATGTCGCGCGCGTAATTGCAGTTTGTTCAGTTGCCATGTCATTGCCACCCTGTTAAGCAGAAATGTTAGTGAAATTATAATCACAAAATATGAATAAAAAATCACTGAATAGCAACCACAAATCACCGGTTGAGGAAATTAGCCAGCAGTTGATGCCCCTGTTCGCTGAGAATACTCTCCGGGTGAAACTGCACACCTTCCATATCCCACTCGCGGTGACGAATGCCCATAATCTCCTGCGTTTCACTCCAGGCCGTCACCTCAAAGCAGTCAGGAAGCGTCGCGGGGGCAACCACCAGAGAATGGTAGCGCGTCACCGTTAATGGGTTGGCGAGCCCCTGAAAAACACCCTGCCCGTTATGCGTAATTGGCGAGGTTTTACCGTGCATCACTTTAGCTGCCCGAACCACTGTCGCGCCAAAGGCCTGCGCCATAGCCTGATGTCCCAGACAAACACCCAGCAGGGGCGTCTTGCCCGCGAAATGACGAATAACATCCAATGAGATACCAGCGTCATCCGGCGTGCAGGGGCCTGGGGATATTACGATTTTTTGCGGGCTTAGCGCGTCGATTTGCGCCAGCGTCAGTTCGTCGTTGCGCCTGACAAGGACATCAGCGCCCAGTTCGCAGAAGTATTGGTACAGGTTCCAGGTAAAAGAATCATAGTTATCGATAAGCAGGATCATGGCGGCTCCGGTACATAAGAACCGCGCTATTCTACTCAGTTTCCGGGGCTTCGCTTACCACTTTACGAAATATCGCCCGAAGCGCAGACAGGTCACCCATCGCCCCACTCTGATTAGCCAGGTTCCACTCCTCAACCGGAATGTCATCCCAGCTCAATATATACCCGGCATGAATCGCTAACTGTTCGAAAAAAATTCGCTGTGCCAGACCGCTGCCAATACGAAACGGATGCAGCACGTTGATTTCGCAATAATAGTGCGCAAGACGATCCACAAACTTATCTTCCGGTAACCCCACCAACCAGGACTCGTCTTCCAGGTCCTGCATCAGCGCATTGCCCTCTTTCTCGATATAAGCGAAATGGCAAAAGCGGGTATCGCCCTGGTAAATATCCACTTCTCGCAGATGTCCCGCCCAGTCAAAAATATCCCGATACAGTTGGCGATGAATGGCGCACAGATGCGGCAAACCCCGTTTAAGCGGGCCTAATTCGATAGTGGCCGCACGCAGCGCCGTCAGTTCATACGCCGCCTGCGCCAGGCGCTGCGCCTGATGAATCCCCAGACGGTTACGCATGACATTCAGGCCCGGATACAAATAGGGATCGCGTCCATCACCGAATTTATCGCTCATAGTGCCCCCTCAACTCTTCAAGACGCGCCAGGGCGTCTTCCGTGCTCAGAGTCACCCGTGGAATATCCACGCCTTCCAGCCGCCGACTGGCCTGGAAATTGGCATTTCGCCGTTGTTCCCAGAGTCTGGACTTTTGTTTATCGGTGAGTTTTTTCACGTGACCTCCCTGAATGAGCCGACACTTGCCACAAGTATAAGCGGCAATTTCAGGTTACGCAGAGAAGGGAAAGAACGCGGACAGGAACTGCCCGCGCAAAATACGTTTACGGCAGGACTTTGGCAGACAGGATAACAATCGGTTTTGACGGGACATTCTGGTAAGGACCAACATCATGGGTCTGCACCTGAGAGATCTTATCCGCGACATCCATACCTTTCACAACTTTACCGAAGACCGCGTACCCAAAGTCGCGCTGGCCGTGATCGAGGAACGCATTGTCTGCAATATTGATAAAGAACTGGCTGGTCGCGCTGTCTTTATCTGCTGTACGCGCCATGGCAATCGTGCCGCGGGTATTACGCAGTCCGTTATCAGCTTCATTCTTGATTGGCGGGTTAGGTTTCTTCTGCTGCATCTGCTCGGTAAAACCGCCGCCCTGCACCATGAAGCCAGGGATCACGCGGTGGAACGTGGTGTTGTTATAGAAACCGCTGTTGACATAATCGACAAAGTTTTTCACTGAAACCGGGGCTTTCTGACTGTTCAGCTCCAGCTCAATGTTACCGGCAGAGGTTGTCAGCAGGACATGCGGGTCACCTTTTGCTGCCAGTGCTGCGGGAGAGAGAGCAGAAAGAGCGAGAACAGCTGCAACAGCCGCCAGAGTCGATTTGAGCATGAGAATTCCTTAACAAGAGCAGAAATGAAGCAAGTGAATTGATTCTAAAGAGCCTTCAAGAACAAGGCCATCCCTTTACTTAATTTTACGTACTTGAAACAAATGTAACCTTATAGCCTCAAGATTCAATGCGATCTAGATCACATAAAAAAATGTAACGTAGCAAGTAATTACCAATAAACATTTAAATGCATCACTAAAGCGCCTAAAATCTGCCCGCTCACGGCGCAGTCAATGCGCCTAACACTTCTATACAGGCCAGTCATGACTAACAGCAATCGCATCAAGCTCACATGGATTAGCTTTCTCTCCTACGCCCTGACAGGCGCGTTGGTAATTGTCACCGGGATGGTGATGGGAAACATCGCAGATTACTTCCATTTGCCCGTTTCCAGTATGAGTAACACCTTCACCTTTCTGAATGCCGGCATTCTGATCTCTATTTTTCTGAATGCCTGGCTGATGGAAATTGTGCCACTGAAAACCCAGTTGCGCTTTGGCTTTATCCTGATGGTTCTGGCGGTCGCCGGACTGATGCTCAGCCACAGCCTGGCCTTGTTCTCAGCCGCCATGTTTGTACTGGGTCTGGTGAGCGGTATCACCATGTCGATTGGTACATTCCTGGTGACTCAGATGTACGAAGGTCGCCAGCGCGGTTCCCGCCTGCTGTTTACTGACTCCTTCTTCAGCATGGCCGGCATGATTTTCCCGATGGTGGCAGCATTCCTGTTAGCGCGCAGCATCGAATGGTATTGGGTTTATGCCTGCATCGGCCTGGTATACGTCGTCATTTTCCTGCTGACCTTCGGCTGCGAATTCCCGGCGCTGGGTAAACACGCGCAGCAACCGGACGCGCCTGTGGTAAAAGAAAAATGGGGCATTGGCGTGCTGTTCCTGGCGATCGCCGCGCTGTGCTACATCCTCGGTCAGTTGGGCTTTATCTCCTGGGTGCCGGAATACGCCAAAAGTCTGGGCATGAGCCTGAACGACGCAGGTAAACTGGTCAGCGACTTCTGGATGTCTTACATGGTTGGCATGTGGGCATTTAGCTTTATCCTGCGTTTCTTCGATTTGCAGCGCATCCTGACCGTACTGGCGGGTGTGGCTACCGTCCTGATGTATCTGTTTATCACCGGTACGCCGGAGCATATGCCGTGGTTCATTCTGACGTTGGGCTTCTTCTCCAGCGCGATTTATACCACCATCATTACCCTCGGCTCCCAGCAGACGAAGGTCGCATCACCTAAACTGGTTAACTTCGTTCTGACCTGTGGCACCATCGGTACTATGCTCACCTTCGTGGTCACTGGCCCTATCGTGGCGCACAGCGGTCCGCTGGCGGCATTGCAGACGGCTAACGGCTTGTATGCGGTCGTATTCGTGATGTGCTTTATTCTTGGGTTCGTCACGCGTCATCGCCAGCATAACGCACCCGCAACGCATTAATCTGAGTGCCGGATGGCGATGCTAACGCATCTTATCCGGCCGACAAGACAAGCTGTTCGTAGGCCGGATAAGGCGCAGACGCCCTCCGGCCTATTCCCGCGCCCTCTTCTTTCTCTGGTGCTGTAGGCCAATTCTTACAAAAACCCCTTAATTTGTACGCTATTTATACAAACACGAAAAGCCTGTTAATTCCGTAACTTATAAAAATGCAGTTAAATCAGCCATATACCTCTTAAGGAGTATATAAAGGCGAATTTGATTTGCATCAATAAGCGGGGTTGCTGAATCGTTAAGGTAGGCAGTAATAGAAAAGAAATCGAGGCAAAAATGAGCAAAGTCAGACTCGCTATTATCGGTAATGGTATGGTCGGCCATCGCTTTATTGAGGATCTTCTTGATAAATCCGACGCTGCCAATTTTGATATTACCGTCTTCTGTGAAGAACCCCGCAAAGCGTACGACCGCGTCCACCTGTCGTCCTACTTCTCCCACCACACCGCCGAAGAACTTTCTCTGGTGCGTGAAGGATTCTACGAGAAGCATGGCGTTAAGGTGTTAGTGGGCGAGCGCGCAATCACCATCAACCGCCAGGAGAAGGTGATCCACTCCAGCGCGGGTCGTACGGTCTATTACGATAAGCTGATCATGGCGACAGGCTCTTATCCGTGGATCCCACCGATTAAAGGTTCGGAAACCCAAGACTGCTTCGTTTACCGCACCATCGAAGACCTCAACGCCATTGAGTCTTGCGCGCGCCGTAGCAAACGTGGTGCCGTCGTCGGCGGTGGCCTGCTGGGCCTGGAAGCCGCCGGGGCGCTGAAAAGCCTCGGCGTTGAAACCCACGTGATTGAATTTGCCCCGATGCTGATGGCCGAACAGCTGGATCACATGGGTGGCGAGCAGTTACGTCGCAAAATTGAAAGCATGGGCGTGCGTGTCCACACCAGCAAAAACACTAAAGAGATCGTCCAGGAAGGCACCGAAGCGCGCAAAACCATGCGTTTTGCCGACGGTAGCGAACTGGAAGTCGATTTCATCGTCTTTTCTACCGGTATTCGCCCACGCGACAAACTGGCCACCCAATGCGGCCTGGACGTTGCGCCGCGCGGTGGTATTGTGATTAACGATACCTGCCAGACTTCTGATCCGGACATCTATGCCATCGGCGAATGCGCCAGTTGGAACAACCGCGTGTATGGCCTGGTCGCTCCAGGCTACAAAATGGCGCAGGTTGCCGTTGACCATATTCTCGAAACCGAAAACGCCTTTGAAGGCGCGGATCTGAGCGCCAAGCTGAAGCTGCTCGGTGTTGACGTCGGCGGGATTGGCGACGCGCATGCGCGCACGCCGGGCGCCCGTAGCTACGTCTATCTCGACGAAAGCAAAGAAGTCTACAAACGCCTCATCGTTAGCGAAGATAACAAAACCCTGCTCGGGGCGGTTTTAGTCGGTGACACCAGCGATTACGGCAACCTGCTGCAGCTGGTGCTGAACGCCATCGAACTGCCGGAAAACCCAGACTCACTGATTCTGCCAGCTCACGCGGGCAGCGGTAAGCCGTCTATCGGTGTCGATAAACTGCCGGACAGCGCGCAGATTTGCTCCTGCTTCGACGTCACCAAAGGCATGCTGATCGCCGCTATCAACAAAGGCTGCCACACCGTTGCGGCGCTGAAAGCTGAAACCAAAGCTGGTACCGGCTGCGGCGGGTGTATCCCGTTGGTAACGCAGGTCCTGAACGCTGAACTGGCGAAACAGGGGATCGAAGTTAACAACAACCTGTGTGAACACTTCCCGTACTCGCGTCAGGAACTGTTCCATCTGATCCGTGTAGAAGGGATTAAAACCTTCGAAGAGCTGCTGACAAAACACGGGAAAGGCTACGGCTGTGAAGTGTGTAAACCAACCGTAGGTTCCCTGCTGGCCTCCTGCTGGAATGAGTACATCCTCAAACCACAGCACACGCCGCTGCAGGACACTAACGACAACTTCCTGGCGAACATCCAGAAAGACGGTACTTACTCCGTGATCCCGCGCTCCGCGGGCGGAGAAATAACTCCTGAAGGCCTGGTGGCCGTGGGCCGTATCGCGCGTGAATTTAACCTGTATACCAAAATCACCGGTTCTCAGCGTATCGGCCTGTTCGGCGCGCAAAAAGATGACCTGCCGGAAATCTGGCGTCAGCTGATTGAAGCGGGCTTTGAAACCGGTCACGCATACGCCAAAGCGCTGCGTATGGCGAAAACCTGCGTAGGCAGTACCTGGTGTCGTTATGGCGTCGGCGATAGCGTCGGATTCGGCGTGGAGCTGGAAAACCGCTACAAGGGCATTCGTACCCCGCACAAAATGAAATTCGGCGTCTCCGGCTGTACCCGTGAATGTGCGGAAGCTCAAGGCAAAGACGTGGGTATCATCGCCACTGAGAAAGGCTGGAACTTGTACGTTTGCGGTAACGGCGGGATGAAACCTCGTCATGCAGACCTGCTGGCAGCGGATATCGACCGCGAAACACTGCTCAAATACCTTGATCGTTTCATGATGTTCTACATCCGTACCGCTGACAAACTGACCCGAACCGCACCATGGTTAGACAACCTGGAAGGCGGTATCGAATATCTGAAATCGGTCATCATCGACGACAAACTGGGGCTGAACCAGCACCTGGAAGAAGAGATGGCCCGTCTGCGTGAAGCGGTGGTCTGCGAGTGGACAGAAACCGTTAACACTCCATCCGCGCAGGTTCGCTTCAAACACTTTATCAACAGCGATCAACGCGATCCGAATGTCCAGGTTGTGCCTGAACGTGAACAACATCGTCCGGCCACGCCCTATGAGCGTATCCCGGTGACTCTGGTGGAGGAAAACGCATGAGCCAGTGGAAAAACATCTGCAAAATCGATGACATTCTGCCTGCAACAGGCGTCTGCGCCCTGTTAGGTAGCGAGCAAGTTGCGATTTTCCGCCCGTATCACAGCGACCAGGTGTTTGCGATCAGCAACATCGACCCGTTCTTTGAGTCCAGCGTGCTTTCTCGTGGGCTGATTGCTGAACATCAGGGCGAATTGTGGGTCGCCAGCCCGCTGAAAAAACAGCGCTTTCGCTTAAGCGATGGTCTGTGCATGGAAGACGAACAGTTCTCCGTGAAACATTACGAAGCCCGAGTGAAAGACGGCACGGTGCAACTGCGCGGTTAATAACTTTTTGGGAGGCGCAACGCCTCCCCTTTTTTGACGTATTTGTAGGTCTTTTATTTGTAGGCCTGATAAGCGTAGCGCCATCAGGCAATTGCACAAGCACATTGCCGGATGGCGGCATAAATGCCTTATCCGGCCTACGGTTACGATTTCTTTTTATTGTTTGTACTTCAAGGATAATCAACACATGTTCACAGACACTATTAATAAGTGTGCGGCTAACGCTGCGCGCATCGCACGACTGTCGGCTAATAACCCGCTCGGATTCTGGGTCAGTTCGGCAATGGCGGGGGCCTACGTCGGTCTCGGCATCATTCTTATTTTCACCCTCGGTAATCTGCTCGACCCGTCCGTTCGTCCTCTGGTAATGGGTGCAACCTTTGGTATCGCTTTGACGCTGGTCATTATCGCCGGTTCGGAACTGTTTACCGGTCACACCATGTTCCTGACGCTCGGCGTCAAAGCGGGCACCATCAGTCACGGTCAGATGTGGGCTATTCTGCCGCAAACCTGGCTGGGTAACCTGGTCGGATCCGTGTTTGTCGCTCTGCTTTACAGTTGGGGCGGCGGTAGCCTGCTGCCGGTCGATACCAGCATCGTCCATTCGGTGGCGTTGGCGAAAACTACCGCGCCAGCAACGGTGCTGTTCTTTAAAGGCGCACTGTGTAACTGGTTGGTTTGTCTGGCTATCTGGATGGCAATTCGTACCGAGGGCGCAGCAAAATTCCTCGCTATCTGGTGGTGTCTACTGGCGTTTATCGCTTCCGGCTACGAGCACTCGGTTGCCAACATGACGCTGTTTGCCCTCTCCTGGTTCGGCCACCACAGCGAAGCCTATACCCTGTCAGGAATTGGTCATAACCTGTTGTGGGTGACACTCGGTAATACTTTGTCCGGTGTCGTATTCATGGGATTGGGTTATTGGTATGCTACGCCAAAATCGGAGCGTCCTGTTCCGGCAAAAATCAACCAGCCAGAGGCTACTGCCAATAATTAAGGGGTAATGTCGTGGATCATTTGCCTATATTTTGTCAACTACGTGACCGCGACTGCTTGATCGTCGGCGGTGGTGATGTCGCAGAACGCAAAGCGCGGTTACTGCTGGAAGCGGGCGCCCGTATAACGGTTAATGCGCTGGCGTTTATTCCGCAGTTCACCGTATGGGCAGATGAAGGCATGCTGACGCTGGTTGAGGGACCGTTCGACGAGTCCCTGCTCGACACCTGCTGGCTGGCTATTGCCGCCACCGATGACGATGCCGTCAACCAAAGCGTCAGCACCGCCGCAGAATCACGTCGTATTTTCTGCAACGTGGTCGATGCGCCAAAAGCAGCCAGTTTTATCATGCCCTCCATTATCGACCGCTCGCCGCTGATGGTGGCGGTCTCCTCCGGCGGTACATCGCCGGTGCTTGCCCGTCTGCTACGTGAAAGACTTGAATCTGTGCTGCCTCAGCATCTGGGCCAGGTCGCGCAATATGCAGGCAAGTTACGCGCCCGAGTGAAAGAACAGTTTTCCAGCATGGGTGAACGTCGCCGCTTCTGGGAAAAATTGTTCGTGAATGACCGCCTGGCGCAGTCGCTGGCGAACAGTGACCAGAAAGCCGTCGAGGAAACCACCGAGCAGTTGCTCAGCGAACCGTTGGACCATCGTGGAGAAGTGGTGTTGGTTGGCGCCGGTCCTGGCGATGCCGGGCTGCTGACGCTGAAAGGTCTACAGCAGATCCAGCAAGCGGATGTCGTGGTTTATGACCGTCTGGTATCCGACGACATCATGAACCTTGTACGCCGCGATGCCGACCGGGTGTTCGTCGGTAAACGCGCGGGCTACCACTGCGTACCGCAGGAAGAAATTAACCAGATCCTGCTGCGTGAAGCGCAACAGGGCAAACGCGTCGTGCGCCTGAAAGGTGGCGACCCGTTCATCTTTGGCCGTGGTGGCGAAGAGCTGGAAACCCTGTGCCATGCCGGTATTCCATTCTCCGTTGTGCCAGGTATTACCGCAGCATCCGGTTGTTCCGCCTATTCCGGCATTCCACTGACCCATCGAGATTACGCCCAGAGTGTACGTCTGGTCACCGGGCACCTGAAAACCGGCGGCGAGCTGGACTGGGAAAACCTGGCGGCAGAGAAACAGACGCTGGTGTTCTACATGGGCCTCAATCAGGCGGCTACTATCCAGGAAAAACTGATCGAATTTGGCATGCAACCCGATATGTCTGTCGCGCTGGTAGAAAACGGTACCTCCGTGAAGCAACGCGTTGTTAACGGGGTGCTTTCGCAACTCGGCGAACTGGCGCAGCAGGTTGAAAGCCCGGCGCTGATTATCGTCGGCCGCGTGGTTGGACTACGCGATAAGCTGAACTGGTTCTCGAACCATTAATTGAATGCTCAAAAATGCCCTGATATTGGACTGCCCCCATAAAGTTGGACAGTTCATATTCAGGGCATTTATTTATCTTCCGATAGAAATAAATCAAAAACCGATGCACGCTATATACTCGCCTCAGTAGCCCAACCGTCAATCATTAATTAAATGTATTTTTAAAACATTTAAATTTATTGAAAGCATATTTTATATAAAACTTGTTATGTCCTAATCCGGACTACTTTAAGTTTATTTTAGTTGATATCTTAACCGCCGAGAAATGGATTTCATCCATTTAAAAATAGATATCTTACAAGGATTTTAACATGCTGAAATTTGCAAAAATTACTATCGTTGCTGGTGTTCTGGCTACGCTGACCGCGTGTACTGGTCATGTTGATAACAAAAAAGATAACTGCACCTACGATTACTTCCTGCATCCGGCAATTTCTATTTCTAAAATTATTGGTGGCTGTGGCCCGGCTGCAGATCTGTAACAGAAGCGATTGCGCAGATACAAAAAAACCGGGAAATCCCGGTTTTTATATTTATAGGTTAAATGCTCATTCACACGTTACCGCACTTCTCGCCGAGCAGGTAGCGGGCCAGGGTTGTCAGTCCCTCCTCTCTCTTGATAAATATCCGACGCATTTTATATTCTCAGTAAATTGAATATTTATATCTTCATTAAAGTGATTGATATAAGGAAATATGCAAACGGCGAGGCGCTTCATATTTTTTGAGATTCACCAGCAAACAGGCGAAAAAAAACCGGGTAGAACCCGGTTTCTTCAGCAACGCAGAGCGCATTACGGCTTGGCGACAAAACCAATCGCTTCGTAAACCGCTTTCAGCGTAACAGACGCGCGTGCGCTGGCTTTTTCAGCGCCATCTTTCATCACCTGCTGCAGGAAAGCTTCATCGTTACGGAAACGGTGATAACGCTCCTGAAGCTCGGTCAGCATGCCGGAAACGGCCTCTGCGACTTCACCTTTCAGATGACCATACATCTTGCCTTCAAAGTGTTGTTCCAGCTCCGGAATGCTCTGGCCGGTAACGGCAGAGAGGATATCCAGCAGGTTGGAAACACCCGCTTTATTCTGCACGTCGTAGCGTACAACAGGCGGCTCTTCGGAGTCGGTCATCGCACGTTTGATTTTCTTAACCACGGATTTCGGATCTTCCAGCAGGCCGATCACGTTGTTGCGGTTGTCATCCGACTTGGACATTTTCTTCGTCGGCTCCAGCAGCGACATCACGCGCGCGCCGGATTTAGGAATGAATGGCTCAGGCACTTTGAAGATGTCGCCATACAGGGCGTTGAAGCGCTGGGCGATATCGCGGCTTAGTTCCAGATGCTGTTTCTGATCTTCGCCAACCGGTACCTGGTTGGTCTGATACAGCAGGATGTCTGCCGCCATCAGCACCGGATAATCAAACAGACCGGCGTTGATGTTCTCCGCATAGCGTGCGGATTTATCTTTGAACTGGGTCATACGGCTCAGCTCGCCGAAATAGGTGTAGCAGTTCAGCGCCCAACCTAACTGCGCGTGTTCCGGTACATGAGACTGGACGAAAATGGTGCTTTTTTCAGGATCGATACCGCATGCCAGATACAGCGCCAGCGTATCGAGCGTTGCTTTACGCAGCTGCTGAGCATCCTGACGAACGGTGATGGCATGTTGGTCAACGATGCAGTAGATGCAATGGTAGTCATCCTGCATGCTCACCCACTGACGCAGCGCACCCATATAGTTGCCAATGGTCAATTCACCTGAGGGCTGTGCGCCACTAAAAACGATGGGCTTAGTCATTTTTTGATTCCTGATTTTCGCTATGCGGAAGCCCGAGAACGGGCAGTAGTTCATTAATACGGTCGTAAATAACGTCGGGTTGGCTCAGCGCGATCGACTCGCCGTAGTTGTAGCCATAAGTCAGGCCAACGGACGGACAGCCAGCAGCTTTTGCCGCCTGAATATCATTACGTGAATCCCCTACGAAGAGCAATTGCTCCGGCTTGATGCCAAGCTTGCTTGCTACCAGCAGTAGCGGATCCGGATGCGGTTTTTTATTCTGCACGTCGTCACCACCGATGACCACGCTAAAGTATTTGGCGATATCTAACGCCTCAAGCAATGGCGCGACAAACGGGGTCGGTTTGTTGGTCACCAGACCCAGCGGCAATCCTTTCGCATGCAGCGCGCCCAGCGTGTCGGCAACATCAGGGAACAGGAATGTCCCCTCTTCAGCGACGTCGCCGTAGTATCTGTCGAACAGCTTACGCAAAATACGCACCTGTTCTTCGGCGGGGATATCATCATCAACGGGCGGTTTACCCATTGTCTTACGTAGTGTGGCGCGCTCCTGACGCGACCACGCCAGCGCGCGCTCCATCAGTACATCTGCACCGTTGCCAATCCAGGTGATAACGCGTTCTTCACCGGCAATCGGCAGTTCCAGCGCATACAGCGCCATATCCACCGCTGCGGTTAATCCCGGCGCGCTGTCGACCAGCGTACCGTCGAGGTCAAATGCAACGCCCCGAATATCCTGAAACTTATCCATGACTTACCTTCGCCAGTTCATTGCGCATTTCATCAATGACTTTTTTGTAGTCTGGTTGGTCGAAAATAGCAGAGCCTGCGACAAACATATCTGCACCCGCCGCCGCGATTTCACCAATGTTGTTCACCTTGACGCCGCCGTCCACTTCGAGGCGGATATCGTAGCCAGATTCATCAATACGACGACGCACTTCGCGCAGCTTATCCAGCGTTTGTGGGATAAAGGACTGCCCGCCAAAGCCTGGGTTAACGGACATCAGCAGGATCACATCGAGCTTATCCATGACGTAGTCCAGATAGCTCAGCGGTGTTGCCGGGTTAAACACCAGGCCCGCTTTACAGCCATGCTCTTTGATCAGCTGTAAAGTGCGATCGACATGCTCGGAGGCTTCCGGGTGAAAAGTAATGATGCTCGCGCCGGCGGCGGCGAAGTCCGGGACAATACGATCGACCGGTTTCACCATCAGATGAACGTCAATCGGGGCAGTAATGCCATATTTACGCAGCGATTTCAGTACCATCGGGCCGATGGTCAGGTTCGGTACGTAGTGATTGTCCATGACATCGAAGTGTACGACATCGGCACCGGCAGTCAGCGCTCTCGCGGTGTCCTCACCCAGGCGGGCAAAATCAGCCGACAGAATTGAGGGGGCGATCAAATACTGTTTCATCCGCTTCTCCTTGAGAATTATTTCTTCGCAGGCGTTACAACTCCTGGTTTATACAGTGCCAGCAGTTCGTTCACCTTTTTACGCGTGCCGCCATTGCTGCTAATGCTGCGCCGCACTTTGACCTGAAAATGTTTCGCCGATCGGTACCATTCGCGGGTATCAGGCGTGTCATGGTTCGAAATTAACACCGGGATCTGCTTACTGACCAGCTTTTCTGCCATCTCGGCCAGATGCGCCTGCTCTTTTGGGCTAAAGCTGTTGGTATGATACGCGGTGAAATTTGCCGTCGCCGAAAGCGGTGCATAAGGCGGGTCACAATAGACCACAGAGTTGCTATCCGCACGGTCCATGCACTCTTCATAGGAGAGACAATGGAACTCCGCATTCTGCGCTTTTTCAGCAAAATGGTACAACTCGGCTTCCGGGAAGTAAGGTTTTTTATAACGACCAAACGGTACATTAAACTCGCCGCGCAGGTTATAACGGCACAATCCGTTGTAACCAAATCGGTTCAGATACAAGAACAGTACTGCACGGCGGAACGGATCCTGACTGGCATTAAATTCTTCTCTGAACCGATAGTACACCTCAGCCTGATTAGTTTCAGGCATAAACAGCTCACGTGAAGCCTGCACATACTCATCGGTACGTGTCTTCACGATGTTATAGAGACTGATGAGGTCGCTGTTGATATCGGCAAGAATATAACGAGAAAAGTCGGTGTTGAGAAACACCGACCCGGCACCCACGAAAGGTTCAATCAGGCATTCACCCTGAGGTAAATGCCGTTTGATATCATCAAGCAGGGGGTATTTTCCCCCTGCCCATTTCAAAAAAGCGCGATTTTTTTTCATGCTGACTAACTAATTACACCTTCTCCGGCTGTGGAGAAAGCTCCGACAGCATCCTGCGCTTTAGTCTTTGTCCCGCAATTGGGCGAAACAGCAAACCATTGCAGAACATATCCTATCTTACTTCAAATCGGCCTGAACCTGGTGCAGCGGTTTTGCCCACGGATTTTTCGCCTGAATATCGGCGGGTAGCGTAGACACTGCACGTTTCGCATCTTCTTTAGACGCATACACGCCTGTTACCAGAACATACCACGGTTGACCGTTACGCGTCGTCTGATACACCACGTAGTTTTTCAGGTTTTCTTTCTTCGCCCAACCGTTAAGGTTGTCGTAGTTAGAAGAACTGCTGAGCTGCAGCGTGTAATGGCTGGACGGCGCAGATTTTAACGCTCCGACATTTCCTGCACTTTTCGCTCCACCAGCAACAGGTGTTGACGTTGTTGCCGTCGCAGTTGGCGCAGGCGTTGTAGTCGCGGTTGCTTTCGGCTCAACGGTCGCCTTCGGCGTAGCGGTAACCACAGGTGCTTTGGTTGTGGTCGTCGGCGCAGTTGCAGTTGGTTTTGCCTGAGCAACAGGTTTCGGCTCTGTCTGCGTCGCTTTCACCGTAGTTTGCGGTTTGCTCTTCGGCTCAATAACGGCCTGTTTACGTTCCTGGTGTGTCGCAGCAGGGCGTTCAGCCGTTTCCGTTTTCGCAGTCTGGCGCACAGCATTACCATTACGAACTGGCGCAACGGTCGCCGGTTCGGTCGGCAGCGTAGAGTTAACCACTACATTGTTAACCTGCTCCTGGCCTTGCGGTTGCGTCAGAGCGTTGTTCAGATCGCCCTGCACTTCAACACGCTGCTGGCCTTCAGTTGCCGCAGGTGTCTGACCTTGAGTTGGGGTAGAGGAAATCGGCGGTAGGGAAACATCCTGCTGGGTATTGCCAGCGGTCTGCTCAGCGCCTGCTGCAGGCGTAGTAGTGCTCGCCTGATCCGTCGCGTTGTTGCCAGAAAGATCGATGCTCTTCTCGCCAGATCCAGCCTGCTCACTGCGAGATGATGAGGGGGCTTTCAGCGCAGAACCGATACCGATGATCAGCAGCAACAGCACCAGGACACCGACACCCATCATCATATACTGACGAGAGGCAGGCTTGCTGGCGGGTTTCTTACGCTTGCGCGGACGGCGTTCTACACGCTCTTCATCCACGTCATCGTCATCAGATTCATACTCTTCTTCAATGTCCCGTTCTTCTTCACGCTCTTTACGTGCGCGCGCAGGACGGCGATCGTCAGCATCCAGATCAACATCATCAAAATTGATTTGCGGCTCATTATCGCGTTCAGACGATTGACGAGAACGACCAGTACGACGATCGCTGGGATCGGGTTTCAGCTCGTCTTCTGGTTTGAATTCATCCATTTAACACCCCACTCAAAGGTTAATGCTTACGACTTTGCACATAACCTGAAGCTAAAAGACCTACGTTTCGCAACGCAAGCCAGACCTTTCTTGTTGTTACGCCGGCTGGCAATCAGCAATAGCGTTAAGAACCACCTCGTGCGACACTCCGCCGCGCACTTCACTCTTCCCTAATGCCAGCGGAAGCACTAAACGAATCTCTCCCGCTAACACTTTTTTATCTCGCAGCATGTGCGGCAGATAAGCCTCGCTGGACATTTCACGCGGTCCATTGACCGGCAAGCCCGCTCGCTGCAGCAGCGTAATGATGCGCTGCGTATCAGCGGAGGTAAACTGTCCAAGGCGTTCTGACGTACGAGCAGCCATTACCATACCTGCTGCAACGGCTTCACCATGTAACCAATTGCCATAACCCATTTCAGCTTCGATCGCATGGCCAAACGTGTGTCCCAGATTCAGTAAAGCACGTAAGCCCATTTCACGCTCGTCCGCTGCGACAACTTCTGCTTTCAGCTCACAACAACGACGAATACAGTACGCCATCGCCGGACCATCCAGACGCAATAACGCATCCAGATTTTCTTCCAGCCAACTGAAAAATTCACCGTCAAGGATGATGCCGTATTTGATCACTTCCGCCAGCCCCGATGCCAGCTCACGCGCAGGAAGCGTTTTCAGACAATCGAGATCCACCACCACGGACGCCGGTTGGTAAAACGCGCCAATCATGTTTTTACCGAGGGGATGGTTTACGGCGGTTTTGCCGCCAACGGAGGAGTCGACCTGCGACAACAGGGTTGTCGGGACTTGAATAAAACGAACACCACGCTGATAGCTGGCTGCCGCAAAACCGGTCAGATCGCCTATCACGCCGCCGCCAAGTGCGACTAACGTGGTATCACGACCGTGCGGTTTTTGCAGTAACGCAGTGAAAACCGTATCCAGAACCGTCAGGCTTTTATACTGCTCGCCATCGGGAAGGATAACGCTATCAACGTTAACACCCGCCTGTTCAAGTACGCCGCGAACCTTATCGAGATAAAGGGGAGCCAGGGTTTCGTTGGTCACCAACATAACCTGATCGCCCGATTTCAGCGGTAAGAATGAAGCTGGCTCATTAAACAAACCAGCCGCGATGGTGATAGGGTAACTACGTTCCCCGAGAGTGACTGTAATCCTCTCCATTACGCGACATCCACCTTAGTTACTTGTACCCGCAGACGAGTGTGTATTCAGCCAGAATTAGTTGCTTTCCAGCATATGAATAATCTGGTTTGCTACGACTTTTGCGCTCTGATCGTCGGTGCGAATGGTCACGTCAGCAATCTCTTCGTACAGAGGATTGCGTTCGTCAGCCAACGCTTCCAGAACTTCACGAGGCGGCGATTCTACCTGCAGCAGCGGGCGTTTCTTGTCACGTTGAGTTCGCGCAAGTTGTTTTTCAATTGTCGTTTCAAGATAGACCACGACGCCACGCGCGGAAAGACGGTTACGTGTTTCACGTGATTTAACAGAGCCACCGCCAGTTGCCAGCACAATACCCTGTTTTTCCGTCAACTCGTTGATGACTTTTTCTTCGCGATCACGGAAGCCGTCTTCACCTTCTACATCGAAGACCCAGCCCACATCAGCTCCGGTTCGTTTCTCAATCTCTTGATCAGAATCGTAAAATTCCATATTGAGTTGTTGAGCTAACTGGCGCCCAATAGTGCTTTTTCCGGCACCCATAGGCCCAACCAGAAAGATATTGCGTTTCTCTGCCATTTTTTCGGTACTACTAAGACTATTCGTTAATGGTAAACCCGCTTCGCAGACACTCAGCGCAGCAGGACATGAACTGAAACCTCATAAGATATTGCGAGAGTCAGACTGAAAATTATCTCAATACTCAAGCGGGTTTGGCAACTGAATAAATCACCAAACCTTACGCATTTCTGGTCGTGGCAGGCATGCTACCCTGCAAACATCAGACCTGGCGACGTATCGCGCAGCCAAATGACACCAAATAAGCCTATGACACACCACCAGAAAGGCAAAGCGTATTTACTGCCGCATAAGTAAAGAAAAGTACCGACACTCAAATCGGTACTCCTTGTATGCTAAATACACCCGCACGTCAAATCTCTGAAACGTGTTCAGTGCAAAAACAACGGCTTTTCATGCATAAGTTATTGCGTTGAAACCAGTCTGGGCGTAATAAAAACCACTAATTCACGCCGTTCGTCTTCTTTACCATCATGACGAAAGAGAGAGCCAAGCCAGGGGATGTCGCCCAACAGCGGCACGCTGTCGGCTGCGGATTTATTCTTATGTGAAAAAATCCCGCCCAGCGCAATCGTCTCGCCGCTTTTTACCTCGACCTGGGTTTCAATCTCCTGCTTATCAATAGCCAGAACTTCGCCATCCGCCTGCTGTAGCACCTGCCCGGGAACATTCTGGCTTATATGCAGTTTCAGTCTGATTCGTCCTTTCTGCAATACGGTGGGCGTGACTTCCATCCCTAATACAGCTTCCTTGAACTCGACGGATGTCGCGCCGCTTTCACCGCTGGAGACCTGATAAGGGATCTCACTACCCTGCTTAATACTGGCAGGTTGCAGGTGAGAAGCCAGTAAGCGTGGACTGGCGATGATGTCCAACTGCTGTTTTTGCTCCAGCGCAGACAGCTCCAGCTCGAGTAAATGACCGTTAATACGGCCAATGTTAAATCCCACACGGGATGTGGCTGTGGGTACAGAAAGATCGCTGGCAAGCGTTGTGACGTTCCCCACCGCCCCCGATTGCTGTGCGTCAGCCAGCGACCACTTCACCCCCAGCTCACGCAAGCTTTTTTCATTAATCGTCACGATATGCGCCGCCAGTTCGACTTGTGCAACCGGCAGATCCATTTGCGCCACCCACGTTTCCAGTGCGTTAAGCGCAACGCTATTATCACGCAGCAGTAAGCGGTTGGTGCGTTTATCCACCGTCATGCTTCCTTTGGCGCTGAGCAGCTTTTCTCCGGCTTTTGCCAGCTCGGAGGCATCAGCATATTGCAAAATGATACTGCGATGTTCCAACGGCAGGCTGGCCTGAAGCCGTGCCTGCTCATTGTCCTGACGAGCCGCATTTTCACTCTGCCATTGAACAGAATGCACATGCAGAATGTTGCCTTCCTGGCGTAATACCAGCCCGGCGCTTTTCACCACCGTTTGCAATGCCTGCTTCCAGGGCACATCCGTCAAATGCAGTGACAGCACACCGCTGACATCCGGTGAAACTACCAGGTTTTTCTTTTCCTGTTCGGCCAGCGCCTGCAATACCTGCACAACCGGCACATCATCGACCACCAGCGTCACGTTTTGTGATTTCGCCGCCAGTACGCTCTGAATCCCGACCACCAGTACGAGTACTATCCATGCCATCCATCGCTTCATTTATCGCTCCTTGTCGTTGCCACTGCCACTGCGACGGCTCGCAGTTTTTCCCTGTGTCGAGGGTTACGCTCTGGGCCGTTATCTGCGTAACCGTCCAACCGTTTTTCAGGACATCATTTCGCTCAACCCGCTGCCATTTTTTCTGGCTATCCTGAACAATGCCAATGGGTCGCGCGCCCTGGCTCAATATTCCCTGATAGCGCCATGCCGACAGCTCAGCAATTTGGCAACGGTCCTCCGGCGGCAGGAAGGGATTACGCATACCGGTGAGTATCAGTACGCTTACGCACGCCAACAGCCAGCGTTCAACCATCATTCAGGCGCTCCAGTTGTAGTGTTAACAGCAGCTCCGCACCTTCTGCGTAAAGAGAAAACCGGCTGACGTTCATCCCTTGCTCCGCCAATTGGTCAAACATCGGCGGGATGACATCCCAGCCTGGCTTCAGCGTCATTTCTCCGCCCTGTGCGGAGGGTTGCCAGTGGATAAGATGTGCAAGAGGAGTCTGAAACAGCAGTGGAGAGAACGGAATCAGCGTCTCTTCAGGCTCTTCTGGCGATGCCACCAGCAGATATAAATTTCGCCATTGTGCCTGAATGGCCGCTCGTTGCTGATTTAGCGCCTCTTGTTGCATAACTCGTTTCTGCGCGGTGGAGCTGAGGCATAACATGACGACGATGAGCAGTCCCAGCATCCAGCCACCGCCGCAGATGAGCCGAAAGCGCGGCGACTGCGCTAACCAGCTATCACAAAGCGTTTTCATGCACACCGCTCCGCATCAGTCGATAGTGGAATTGCCAGCGTCCCTGCGCATCCTGCTGCGTTTCGCCAGGGCTACCCAATTTAAATAGCGGCAGCTGGCGTAATTGCGCTTCCAGCGCCTTCAGCGCGGCAAAGCTCAGCGTGTTTCCCGTCAGTTCCAGTGTCTCCTGCTGCCAGGTTATTTTTGTTAACCACGCCTGCTCTGGCAGTAATTCCGCCAGCCCTTGCAAAACCCGCTGCCAGCTTCGGGTCTGCTCCCGCTGTTTGTTCCGCGCTTGAACCTGTTGCCATCGTTGCTGGCGCAGCTGCACACGCGGCTTTAGCGCCATTAAAGCCTCGGCCCGCGTCTTTTCGGCATCCGCTAACAACAATTCGACCTGGTTTTCTACGCTCAAAACGCTGTAATAGCGCAACAACACGCCGCTACTAAGCAGTAGCGAAGCGCCAAATAAAACACTCCAGAAGCGTAGGCAGGCGCGACGTCGCGTCTGGCGCCAGGGCAGAAGATTGATGGTCGCTATCATCAACATGTGCCTCCCATAGCGAGTCCCAGTGCAATGGTGAAGCGATGGCTTTGCGTTGGAATTGGCGGCTGGCGTACGGACACCACGCTTAGAGGATCGAAGCCGCTGGGATCGCATAGCGCAATGGCTGTCGTGGAAAGCGATAATGTCGCGGCAAGCTCGTCGATACAGCCAATATCGCCCGTTGATTTACGCCCCCATGCCGAACGGGTCGCCCATAGCCACTGGGTGTCATCACGCCATACCAGACACTGATGACGTTCTGGCAGGTAAGGTATAAATCGCTGTAACGCGCTGGCATCCGGCGTAATCGCCGTAACCTGTACCTTCAACGTTTGGATAAGCGTCAGAAGCGCTGAAATCTCTTTGCTTTGCGCGGCAGTGACGTTAAACGCCGGGCTTAACGTGTCTTCGCTATAATCAAAATGCAGCGCATCCGGCGCCATATCCAGCTCACGCGCCATCGAACCGGATAACCATGCGGCTTGCTCCGGCTCGCGCAGCATCATTTCCGGACGAGGGTACTTTTTTTGTAACGTCCTGTTGGCAGGAAAAGAGAGATGAATATGGTGTCGGCGAGGAAGCTCCCGGCTCCACGGCAGTAGCGCTGCGACAAGCTGTTCAGGCTCGCGAATGTGGCCATCGACGATAACCTGAGGCGTCAGCGGTATACGCCACCAGCGCTGGAGAAACCAACCGGATGCGTCGTGAACTACGGCGACAGCCAGCGCTTCATGTTGCTGAATATGCAGACCAATTTTCCAGATATTGAAAGCCATTGCTGATGATCTCCTTATCACCCGTTGCTTTAACGGGTATATCAATGCGTCTGGCTTGCCTTTATACTACCGCGCGTTTGTTTATAAACTGCCCAAATGCCACTAAATGGGAAATCTCCAGTGAAGTTCGTAAAGTATTTATTAATCCTTGCAGTATGTTGCATCCTGCTGGGAGCAGGCTCGATTTATGGCCTCTATCGCTATATTGAGCCGCAATTACCTGACGTCGCGACGCTCAAAGATGTGCGTTTACAGATCCCGATGCAGGTTTACAGCGCTGATGGCGAGCTGATCGCGCAATATGGCGAGAAACGTCGAATCCCGGTCACCCTGGATCAAATGCCGCCGGTAATGGTTAAAGCCTTTATCGCTACCGAAGACAGTCGCTTTTATGAGCACCACGGGGTAGACCCGGTGGGGATCTTCCGTGCTGCCAGCGTCGCGCTGTTCTCCGGCCATGCATCACAAGGGGCCAGCACCATCACCCAACAGTTGGCGAGAAACTTCTTCCTGAGCCCGGAACGTACGCTGATGCGTAAGATCAAAGAAGTGTTCCTGGCGATCCGCATTGAACAACTGCTGAGTAAAGATGAGATCCTCGAACTGTATCTGAACAAGATTTACCTGGGGTATCGCGCTTATGGCGTAGGTGCTGCCGCGCAGGTCTATTTCGGTAAGACGGTTGATCAGCTCAGCTTAAGTGAAATTGCGGTGATTGCCGGTCTGCCAAAAGCGCCGTCAACCTTCAACCCCCTCTATTCGATGGAAAGGGCAACCGCGCGACGTAACGTCGTACTGTCGCGTATGTTGAGCGAAAACTACATCACGCAGGCCCAGTACGATCAGGCGCGCGGAGAAGCCATTGACGCCAACTACCACGCGCCGGAAATCGCCTTCTCCGCGCCGTATCTCTCTGAGATGGTGCGCCAGGAGATGTATAACCGTTATGGCGAGAAAGCCTATGAGGACGGGTATCGCATCACCACCACCATTACGCGCAAAGTACAGCAGGCGGCTCAGCAGGCAGTACGTAACAACGTGATGGATTACGACATGCGCCATGGTTACCGCGGCCCGTCGAACGTGCTGTGGAAAGTGGGCGAAAGCAGTTGGGACAGCAAGAAAATCACCGATACGCTGAAAGCGCTACCGACTTATGGTCCCCTGCTACCGGCGGTTGTTACCAGCGCCAATCCGCAGGAAGCCATTGCCGCGCTGGCGGATGGTACGTCAGTGTCATTACGGATGGATGGCATGCGCTGGGCGCGTCCTTACCGCTCGGATACCCAGCAAGGCCCGACGCCGCGCAAAGTGACTGATGTGGTGCAAACCGGGCAGCAAATCTGGGTACGCCAGGTTGGCGATGCCTGGTGGCTGGCGCAAGTACCGGACGTCAACTCCGCACTGGTCTCCATCAATCCGCAAAACGGCGCGGTGCTGGCGCTGGTCGGTGGTTTTGACTTCAACCAGAGCAAGTTTAACCGTGCAACCCAGGCGTTACGCCAGGTGGGTTCCAACATCAAACCATTCCTGTATACCGCCGCGATGGATAAAGGTCTGACGCTGGCGAGCATGCTCAACGACGTGCCGATCTCCCGCTGGGATGCCGGCGCGGGTTCCGACTGGCAGCCGAAGAACTCACCGCCGCAATACGCCGGTCCTATCCGCTTACGTCAGGGGCTGGGTCAGTCGAAAAACGTGGTGATGGTACGCGCCATGCGCGCGATGGGCGTGGATTACGCGGCAGAGTATCTGCAACGTTTCGGCTTCCCGGCACAGAACATTGTGCACACCGAGTCGCTGGCACTGGGTTCTGCCTCGTTCACGCCGTTGCAGGTGGCGCGCGGTTATGCAGTGATGTCTAACGGCGGCTTCCTGGTCGATCCGTATTTCATCAGTAAAATCGAAAGCGATATAGGCGGCGTTATCTTCGAGGCGAAGCCGAAAATTGCCTGTCCGGAATGCGATATTCCGGTGATTTATGGTGATACCCAGAAATCTAACGTGCTGGAAAACAGTAACGTCGAAGATGTCGCCGTCTCGCAGGAACAGCAGAATGCCGCCGTGCCTATGCCTCAGCTTGAGCAGGCAAACCAGGCGCTGGTCGCGCAAAGCGGAACGCAGGAGTACGCTCCACATGTGATCAACACGCCGCTGGCCTTCCTGATTAAAAGCGCTCTGAACACCAATATCTTTGGTGAGCCGGGCTGGATGGGAACCGGTTGGCGTGCAGGTCGCGATTTACAGCGCCATGATATCGGCGGGAAAACCGGGACCACCAACAGCTCTAAAGATGCATGGTTCTCCGGCTACGGGCCAGGCGTGGTGACGTCGGTATGGATCGGGTTTGATGACCATCGCCGCAATCTCGGACACACGACGGCTTCTGGGGCGATCAAAGACCAGATCTCCGGCTACGAAGGCGGCGCAAAGAGCGCACAGCCTGCCTGGGATGCCTATATGAAGTCCGTGCTGGAAGGCGTGCCTGAGCAGCCGCTGACGCCGCCGCCGGGTATCGTGACGGTCAATATCGATCGCAGCACCGGTCAACTGGCAAGCGGTGGCAACAGCCGCGCAGAATACTTCATTGAAGGCACTCAGCCGACGCAACAGGCGGTGCATGAGGTGGGGACGACCATTATTGATAATGGTGAGACGCACGAACTGTTCTGATCCCTGACCGATCAAAAAAAGGCGCTTCGGCGCCTTTTTTATTATTCGTGAAGAGAAATTAAAGCCGCCCTTGTCCTTTCAGCCATTCGCGCACGAGGAACAGCGCACTCACATTACGCGCTTCGTGAAAATCAGGATCTTCCAGCAGGTCCATCATATGCGCCAGCGGCCAGCGCACCTGCGGTAATGGTTCAGGCTCATCACCTTCCAGCGATTCAGGATATAAGTCCTCCGCCACCACGATGTTCATCTTGCTGGAGAAATAGGACGGCGCCATGCTGAGTTTCTTTAAAAACGTCAGATCTTTTGCGCCAAACCCCACCTCTTCTTTCAGCTCCCGATTCGCCGCTTCGTACACGCTTTCGCCAGGATCGATTAACCCCTTGGAAAAACCCAATTCGTAAGATTCGGTCCCGACCGCGTATTCGCGGATGAGGATCAGGTGGTCGTCCACAATCGGCACAATCATTACCGCTTCACGCGTGGACGGGCGCATACGTTCATAAACGCGGCGTACGCCATTGCTGAACTCAAGGTCCACGCTTTCGACTTTAAACAGCCGGGATTGGGCGACGGTTTCCACTTTCAAAATCGTGGGTTTCTGTAATGATTTGCTCATTGTGAGGATCTTTGCTGTGAAATCTGGGGTTATTGTGCGATATACCGCACGGTTTCGGCAATGTGAATTGCCGTTTATTTACATTTATGTAACGTACTAAAAGTTAATCCCTATTTCAAATTAAAAGTCAATAGGTTGAAATAACTCCAGGAATTTGCTGATATTCCATTTTTAGTGATTTTGCTATGATTCGCATTTACTGGGCTGTACTTAAAGATGCTCAAGTTCGACTCCACACTTGCCGATAGCCAACCACAGAATCACGAATATTGAACAGGGTGCGACTGACCACGCCTGACAGACTAAGTAAGATGGGGAAAGCATGAGCACCATTCTGATTTTTTTAGCTGCTTTGCTGGCCTGCTCATTGCTTGCAGGATGGCTACTCAGAACGAAATCCAGACGGAAAAATTTACCCTTGAGCAACGTCTTCTCAGACGCCTCGAAGCGTAAACTCACGCCTGAAGAGCGCAGTGCAGTCGAAAACTATCTCGAAAGCCTTAGTCAAATTCAGCAGGTACCTGGTCCAACGGGCGCCAGCTCCGCGCCGGTGTCATTAACGCTGAATGCCCAAAGTAATAGCGTCATCGTGCTTACGCACGCGATTACACGTTACGGCATTACTACCGACGATCCTAACAAATGGCGTTACTATCTTGATTCCGTTGAGGTACATCTTCCCCCTTTCTGGGAACAATACATCAATGACGAAAACAGCGTTGAGCTAATCCACACCAATACGATACCGCTGGTTATCTCCCTGAACGGCCATACGCTGCAGGAATATATGCAGGAAGCGCGTGGCTATGCGTTACAGCACACCGCCTCTACCCAGGCGTCCATTCGCGGTGAAGAAAGCGAGCAGATTGAACTGCTGAATATTCGCCAGGAAACCCATGAAGAATATGCGCTCAGCCGCCCGTCGGGATTGCGCGAGGCGTTACTGATTGCCGCATCGTTCCTGCTGTTCTTTTTCTGTTTGATAATCCCGGATACGTTTGTTCCGTGGACAGTTGGTGGCGCGGTGCTGCTACTGGCTGCGGGTCTGTGGGGGCTGTTTGCCCCACCGTCTAAAACCGCCCTGCGGGAAATTCATTGTCTGCGCGGTACGCCGCGTCGCTGGGGGCTGTTTGGCGAAAACGACCAGGAACAAATTAATAATATCTCGCTAGGTATTATTGATCTGATTTATCCACCGCACTGGCAGCCTTACATCGCACAAGATCTTGGCCAGCAAACGGATATTGATATTTATCTCGATCGCCACGTTGTACGCCAGGGGCGTTTTTTATCGCTGCATGACGAAGTCAAAAACTTCCCGTTACAGCACTGGCTGCGCAACGCCGTCATCGCGGGCGGCTCGTTGCTGGTGCTGCTGATGCTACTGTTTTGGATCCCGCTGGATATGCCGATAAAGCTTACGCTTTCCTGGATGAAGGGCGCACAAACTATCGAAGCCACCAGCGTTAAACAGCTTGAAAACGCGGGCGTTCGCGTGGGTGACACGCTGCATCTGAGCGGTACGGGTATGTGTAACATTCATACCCAAGGGAGCTGGAATGCGCAGCCTTCCGCGCCGTTTATGCCTTTCGATTGCACGCAAATTATCTGGAATGACGCGCGCGCATTACCGCTGCCTGAGTCCGATCTGGTGAATAAAGCCACCGCGCTCACGCAGGCGGTGAACCGCCAACTGCACCCCAAAGCGGATGATGACTCTCGCGTCAGCGCATCGTTACGCTCGGCAATTCAAAAATCCGGAATGGTGTTACTGGACGATTTTGGCGAGATTGTCCTGAAAACGGCCGATCTGTGCGCGGCCAAAGATGAATGTGTACGTTTAAAAAATGCACTGGTTAACCTTGGTAACAGTAAAGACTGGACAGCGCTGGTGAAACGGGCGAACGCAGGCAAACTGGATGGTGTGAACGTGCTGCTGCGTCCGGTAAGCGCGGAGTCGTTGGATAATCTGGTGAATACCTCTACGGCGCCGTTTATTTCACGCGAGACTGCGCGAGCGGCCCAGACGCTGAATAGCCCAGCCCCTGGCGGTTTCCTGATTATCAGCGACGAAGGCAGCGATCTGGTCGATCAGCCGTGGCCGACAACCTCGCTATATGACTATCCCCCACAGGAACAGTGGAACGCCTTCCAGCGCCTGGCGCAGATGCTGATGCAGACGCCGTTTCGCGCGGAGGGGATCGTCACCAATATTTCGACCGACGCCAATGGCACCCAGCACATTGGCCTGCACCGTATCCCGGATCGTTCAGGATTATGGCGCTACCTTGGCACGACGCTGCTGATGCTCTCCATGCTCGGATGCGCTGTCTACAACAGCATACAGGCTTTCAGACGCTACCAGCGTCACCGCTCCCGCATCACGGAAATTCAGAGCTACTACGAAAGTTGCCTGAATCCAACGCTGATTGACAACCCGGAAAGCCTGATTCGATAACACGCTCGCGCGACAGGATATGCTACCCTGTCGCGCATCATGTTTTCTTCTGGGGAGTTTCCATGCAGATCAATATTGCCTGGCAGGATGTCGATACCGTGTTGTTAGATATGGACGGCACGCTGCTCGACCTGGCATTCGATAACTATTTCTGGCAAAAACTGGTGCCGGAAACCTATGGCGCGAAACAGGGTATCTCTCCCCAGGAAGCCCAGGACTATATTCGTCAGCAGTATCATGCCGTGCAGCATACGCTAAACTGGTACTGCCTGGATTACTGGAGCGAATGCCTGGATCTTGATATTTGCGCCATGACAACGGAACAGGGACCGCGCGCCGTTTTGCGTGAAGATACCGTACCGTTTCTTGATGCCTTAAAAGCCAGCGGCAAGCGCCGTATTTTGCTCACCAACGCGCATCCCCATAACCTGGCGGTGAAGCTGGAGCATACCGGTCTGGCCTCACACCTTGATTTATTACTTTCCACCCACACATTTGGTTATCCCAAAGAGGATCAGCGGTTATGGCACGCTGTGGCTGAAGAAACGGGAATGAGTGCAGAGAAGACGCTGTTTATTGACGACAGCGAACCCATTCTCGACGCCGCTGCTCTGTACGGTATTCGTTACTGCCTCGGCGTGACCAATCCCGACTCAGGCATCGCGGAAAAACAGTACGCGCGCCATCCGTCACTGAATGACTACCGCCGACTGATCCCCTCACTGATGTGAAGGAGACGCCATGAAAGAAAAGCCCTCTGCTGAAGTCAGGCTGGATAAATGGCTGTGGGCTGCGCGCTTTTACAAAACGCGTGCGCTAGCCCGCGAAATGGTTGAAGGCGGTAAGGTGCATTACAACGGCCAGCGCAGCAAACCGAGCAAGATTGTCGAGCTGAACGCCACCCTCACCCTGCGCCAGGGAAATGACGAGCGAACGGTCATTATCAAGGCTATTACCGAGCAGCGTCGCCCGGCCACGGAAGCCGTTACGCTGTATGAAGAAACCGCGGAAAGCGTAGAAAAACGCGAAAAAGTGGCGCTGGCGCGTAAACTTAACGCGTTAACCATGCCGCACCCGGACAGGCGACCGGACAAGAAAGAGCGCCGCGACCTGTTACGATTTAAACATGGCGACAGCGAGTGACTGTCACCTGCAAGAGAGATGATTATGCCGCAACATGACCAATTACATCGTTATCTGTTTGAAAACTTTGCCGTGCGCGGCGAGCTGGTGACCGTTTCGGAAACCCTGCAACAGATCCTCGAAAATCATACTTACCCGCAGCCGGTCAAGAACGTGCTGGCTGAACTGCTGGTCGCCACCAGCCTGCTCACCGCCACGCTGAAGTTTGCCGGTGATATCACCGTACAGCTGCAGGGCGATGGTCCGCTGAGCCTGGCCGTCATTAACGGCAACAACAATCAGCAGATGCGCGGCGTGGCCCGTATGCAGGGCGATATCCCTGAAGGCGCTGATCTCAAAACGCTGGTAGGCAACGGCTACCTGGTGATCACCATTACCCCAGAAGAAGGCGAGCGCTATCAGGGCGTGGTTGGTCTGGAAGGCGACACGCTGGCCGCCTGTCTGGAAGATTACTTCATGCGTTCTGAACAGTTGCCGACACGTCTGTTTATCCGTACTGGCGACATCGATGGCAAACCCGCTGCTGGCGGGATGCTTCTGCAGGTAATGCCGGCGCAAAACGCGCAGGCAGATGATTTCGATCACCTGACAGCCCTGACCGAAACCATCAAAACCGAAGAGCTGTTAACGCTCCCGGCCAACGAAGTGCTGTGGCGCTTGTACCACGAAGAAGAGGTTACTCTCTACGATCCGCAGGACGTTGAGTTCAAATGCACCTGTTCACGCGAACGCTGCGCAGGCGCACTGAAAACGCTGCCGGACGAAGAAGTGGACAGCATTCTGGCGGAAGAAGGCGAGATCGATATGCACTGCGATTACTGCGGGAGCCACTATCTGTTTAATGCCATGGACATTGCTGAGATCCGCAGCAACGCTTCCCCGGCGGACCCGCAGGTACATTAATCACCACTGCCTATCCGGCCCACTATCGTCGACCGGATAGGCGTTCGCACCGCCATCCATCAAAACGCTATCTGCAACACGCTCACTCGTTGTAATAATTCATCGGCAATCGGGTGCCATCAATGGTGATATCACGCCAAACTCTGGGGGCTGAATTCAGTTGATGATTCGCCACCGCCTGCAGCAGTTTATCCTTATTGAATCCTGCAGGTAGCTGACCTGATGCGATGAGTTCCCATTTATCCTCTTTCCTGGCAAAGACCAGACTCTCACCATCGCCAAAAGCATACAGCACCTGCTCAGGCTTACCATCAGCATTGAGGTCCTGATCGACCAGGACGCATGCATCCTGCTCAACGCAGGATGTAATGCGGTAGCTCTGCCCTTTGACAAACGCCCAGAAGGTCTCATCGGGTTGCCTGCTACCCGGAGCGATCATCACTTTCGGCGCTAGTTGAGTGATAGTCAGGTTCTGCATGGGATCGCGACGTCCTTGCAGCAGAGAATTTAAGTCGCGCCGACGCTTACTGTCTTGGTTAAACGCCGCATCTTTTTGTAATGCCTCCAACGCCGCACGTCCCGGTTTTCCGCTATTACCCAACATATACAGGCTGACCTGATCCGGCTTAATTTTGCCGCTGTGATACAGCCCCATATGGCTGTTGACACTGATGCGCCAGGCATCAATAACCGGCGACGACAGCAAAATCAACAGCCCCAACGCCAGCAACGACACGCAAAGAATCACCTTCCCCTGAAGCTCAAGCGAATTGCGCCCACGGCGTAAAATACTCGCCAGATAGCCAAACGACCAGAGCAGCAGCACACAGACCACCAGCACACCATATAAACGCTCGGGCGTCCAACCGTACTGTTGAATTCGCACCCACAGTGACCAACCGGCAATCAGCATATAGATGGGCGCGACAACCAGGGCGCATTTGATCAGGTAGCGTAACGCGGCTGGATAGGGAAGCGCCTCTTTCTGCGGCTCGCGAACGATAGCCATCAACAGCAGCAGGAGCAGCGCCAGCGTTGACATCAACCCGGCCGCAGACACCCGCTGCGAGATAGCCTCCAGGCCGGTGAAGGGCAAGGTCAGTACAAACATCAGCGCCAGCAGCGCGACCAGGGGTAACAGACCGGTGGCGATCAAAGTCAGTAACTTTTGGACCGCCGCAACCAGACGCGACTGCGTGCGGGTCAGTACCACCGCCAGTGCGGTAACCAGGCCAAAGGCCACGTAGCCAAACCAGTCGGTATCAAAGAAAAGCGTGTCGAAGAAGGTAATACCAACGAGCTTAAACATCTCGCTCCATAGCAGGAGCACCATCCAGAACAGACCGTTGGCGACAAAGACAATCAGTAACGTCAGCGCATTAAGCCACAAACTAGCATAAAACTGCGCATAGCGGGCCTGCTGGCGGGATGCGTGGAGCGAGTACTGAATCCATGGCAATGCCAGCATCGCCATCAGCAGTAAGCGCCAGCCGTACAAAATAAAAATATCATTTTGCCGCCACTTATCGCTGCCCTCGACTTGCCACTTTAGCCAGACGCTCATCGCCAGCACGACAACAAAGATCAGCGCCATCCAGTACCACAGCGCACGTTGTTTGAAAGAGACAACGGTGAGTAAAAGCGCCGAGGAGAGAGCAATTGTCGCGGGCATGCCATAGAACAGCCAGCCGTCATTATGCGGCACCAGATATGTCATCAGCAGGTAGCACAATATCCCCTGTAACAGGCCGATAGATATCATGCCCCAGCGAGTAGTACGTGAAAGTTCAACACTATCCATGTCGTCACCCAGAATGAAGAGAAAAGGTAATTATCGCATCAACTTCACAATTTTGAGCATTGATAGGCCGATCCCGGACCACTGCGACGGGAAGTGAATCGATATTGTTTATGTATGAGTTACGTTATTTTCTTACGTGAATGCGATTACACTCACAAGTTTCCCGCCAAAAACACTCTCTATTAACGTTTTAAGAACATTTTCCACAACAAAAAAGGGTTTCCTGCCATAATATCCGCCTCTTTGTGACAGGAGTCGCAGCGCATTCGGTTATCCGTGATTTTCCCGGATGCGTAAATCTATGAGCCTTGTCGCGGTTAGCAATCCCTAAAAAACCTTACTATTCCAGGTAATACATATTGGCTAAGGAGCAGTGAAATGCGTGTGAACAACAGTTTAACCCCGCAAGATCTCAAGGCTTATGGTATCAATGACGTTCAGGATATCGTTTACAATCCAGACTACGACACGCTTTTCCAGGAAGAACTTGATCCAAACCTGGAAGGTTATGAGCGTGGCGTGTTAACAAACCTGGGCGCCGTTGCCGTTGATACCGGTATCTTTACCGGACGTTCGCCAAAGGATAAGTATATTGTCCGTGACGACACCACGCGCGACACGCTCTGGTGGTCCGACAAAGGTAAAGGTAAGAACGACAACAAACCGCTCTCCCCGGAAACCTGGCAGCATCTGAAAGGATTAGTCACCCAGCAGCTTTCCGGCAAGCGTCTGTTTATCATTGATGCATTCTGCGGCGCTAACGCCGATACCCGCCTTTCCGTACGCTTCATTACCGAAGTAGCCTGGCAGGCGCATTTTGTTAAAAACATGTTCATCCGCCCAAGCGACGAAGAGCTGGTTGATTTCAAACCTGATTTCATCGTGATGAACGGCGCTAAATGCACTAACCCGCAGTGGAAAGAGCAGGGTCTGAACTCCGAAAACTTCGTGGCTTTCAATCTGACTGAGCGTATCCAGTTGATTGGTGGCACCTGGTACGGCGGCGAAATGAAGAAAGGTATGTTCTCCGTAATGAACTACCTGCTGCCGCTGAAAGGCATTGCCTCCATGCACTGCTCGGCAAACGTCGGGGAAAAAGGTGATGTGGCAGTCTTCTTTGGCCTGTCCGGTACGGGTAAAACAACGCTGTCCACCGATCCGAAACGCCGCCTGATTGGCGATGACGAACACGGCTGGGATGACGACGGCGTGTTTAACTTTGAAGGCGGTTGCTACGCGAAGACCATCAAACTGTCTAAAGATGCCGAGCCGGAAATCTACAACGCAATCCGTCGTGACGCGCTGCTGGAAAACGTCACCGTGCGCGCAGATGGTTCCATCGACTTCGACGACGGTTCCAAAACCGAAAACACCCGCGTGTCCTACCCGATTTATCACATCGATAACATCGTTAAGCCGGTGTCAAAAGCGGGTCACGCCACCAAAGTGATCTTCCTGACCGCCGACGCGTTTGGCGTGCTGCCGCCGGTCTCTCGTCTGACGGCAGACCAAACCCAGTACCACTTCCTGTCTGGCTTCACCGCCAAACTGGCCGGTACCGAACGTGGCGTCACCGAACCAACCCCAACCTTCTCAGCCTGCTTTGGCGCAGCATTCCTGTCACTGCACCCAACGCAGTACGCAGAAGTACTGGTGAAACGTATGCAGGCGGCAGGTGCGCAGGCATATCTGGTTAACACCGGCTGGAACGGTACCGGCAAGCGTATCTCTATCAAAGATACTCGCGCGATTATCGACGCTATCCTGAACGGTTCGCTGGATGACGCAGAAACGTTCCGTCTGCCGATGTTTGACCTGGCTATCCCAACCGAGCTGCCTGGCGTAGATACTCGCATTCTCGATCCGCGTAATACCTATGCTTCTCCGGAGCAGTGGCAGGAAAAAGCCAACGCACTGGCGAAACTGTTTATCGAGAACTTCGAGAAATACACCGATACCCCTGCGGGTGAAGCGCTGGTTAGCGCCGGACCGAAGCTGTAACGAAGAGTGCCGGATGGCGGTTTCGCCTTATCCGGCCTACAGCAACAAAAAGGGAGGCATTTCGCCTCCCTTTCTTATGCGTCTTTCGTGATGCCCTGCGCGCGAGTGAAGGGAACCGGAAGCCAGGCGCGGATCGACAACCCTCCTCGTTCACTGGTGCCAATTTCCAGCATACCGTTATGGTTATCGATAATACGCTGCACAATCGCCAGACCCAGGCCCGTGCCGCTGGTACTACGCGCGCTGTCGCCGCGGACAAACGGCTGGAACAGGTGTTTACGCTGCTCCGGCTTGATGCCCGGACCATCATCTTCTACCTGGAACCAGGCGCGATGCGTCTCCGTACCGCTGCTGACCTTAATCCAGCCGTTGCCGTAACGGGCGGCGTTAACCACCATATTGGCAACCGCACGCTTGATCGACAGCGGGTGCATTTTCACCTGAATGCTACCCGGCAGCAGCGCAGTTTCGATTTCACGTTCATAGCCGCTTTCCGCTGCGACCACTTCGCCTAACACCGAGTTCAGATCCGCCATCTCCATCGGCATCTCCTGACCGGTACGCAGATAATCGATGAACTGCTCGATAATGGCATTACACTCTTCGATGTCCTTATTGATGGATTCCGCGAGATAACCATCCTCTTCGCCCATCATTTCGGTCGCCAGACGAATACGCGTCAGCGGAGTACGTAAATCGTGGCTCACGCCCGCCATTAACAGCGTACGGTCATCGGCCAGCTGCTTCACCCCCGCGGCCATATGGTTAAAGGCACGGGTAACAGAGCGCACCTCTGAAGCGCCATACTCACGCAACGGCGGCGGAATGATACCTTTCCCCACCTGCAGCGCTGCATGTTCAAGATCCACCAGCGGTCGGTTCTGGATACGGATAAACAGCCACGCGCCACCGATAGCCAACAGCATAATCGCCAGCGTGTAGCGGAACAGCGGTGAGAAATCGCCCTGATGGATCTCCGTCAGCGGCACGCGTACCCAGATATTGGGCGACAGCCAGGTTTTCAGCCATACGACCGGCGAGCTTTTGTTCACCTCAACGCGGACTTCCGTCGGACCGCCCAGCTGCTGCGCCATCTGATGGCTTAAGAATTCATAGTGTTGCGCCCAACGCAGTCCAGCTTCTTCAGCGGCCTCGTTGGAATAGAGGGAAATACCCAGCTCACGATAAATTTCCCGGCGGAATGCGGGCGGCACCACCAGTTGCGTACCGTCCTCCAGCTGCAGTTTATCGGTCATCAGCATACGAACTTCGTAGGCCAGGACCTTATTAAACTGCTGGAGGCTCGGCAGTATCGCGAAGTTCAGCACTACCAGGTAAGTCGTCACCAGGCTGGCAAACAGCAAGGTGACGATGAGCAATAACGTGCGGGCAAACGAACTTCGTGGCGAGAAGCGCATTCGCCTCATGCTTTAGAACCGTCCGGAACAAAGACGTAGCCGAGACCCCACACGGTCTGAATGTAGCGCGGATGCGCCGGGTCCTCTTCCACCATACGACGCAGGCGAGAAATCTGGACATCGATAGAACGCTCCATCGCCGAATATTCACGACCACGGGCCAGGTTCATCAGCTTGTCGCGGGACAGCGGCTCGCGCGGGTGGCTTACCAGCGCTTTCAGTACTGCAAATTCCCCGCTGGTGAGCGGCATTGGCTCATCTTCACGGAACATTTCACGCGTACCGAGGTTCAGTTTAAACTTACCAAAAGCAATGACCGCTTCTTCCTGAGAAGGCGCGCCCGGCAGTTCGTTCGCCTGACGACGCAGTACAGCGCGAATACGCGCCAGCAGTTCTCGCGGGTTAAACGGTTTCGGAATGTAATCGTCAGCGCCGATTTCCAGCCCAACGATACGATCGACTTCTTCACCCTTCGCCGTGACCATAATGATCGGCATCGGGTTGCTTTGACTGCGCAGGCGACGGCAAATAGACAGGCCATCTTCTCCCGGCAGCATTAAATCCAGCACCATCAGGTGAAAGGACTCACGGGTCAGCAGACGATCCATCTGCTCAGCGTTAGCGACGCTTCGAACCTGGAAGCCCTGCTCGGTCAGATAACGCTCCAGAAGCGCACGCAAGCGCATGTCGTCATCGACCACCAGAATCTTATAGTTCTCTTGCATTGTTATTACTCCCAAAGGTTCGCAACAATTAAGTGTATATTCTTAAGAAAGCTAACGTGAGTCACCAGCGAATTCTGGTATGAATTCCAGGCTAAATTGTTACAAAGCATATTAAACAGCAGCTTAAGTATACAATGTTTCTCGCAATACATTATTTATTCTGTTGATATGCTCGCGTAATACTAATTGTGCGCATCATCACAGAGTCGAAGGTAAAACAATAAGATGAAAACGCCCCTGATAACCCGCGAAGGGTATGAAAAACTCAAACAAGAGCTGAATTACCTCTGGCGTGAAGAGCGCCCGGAAGTCACTAAAAAGGTTACCTGGGCCGCAAGTCTGGGTGACCGCAGCGAAAATGCCGACTACCAGTATAATAAAAAGCGTCTGCGTGAGATCGACCGCCGTGTCCGTTATTTGACCAAGTGTATGGAGAATTTGAAAATCGTCGATTACTCCCCGCAGCAAGAGGGCAAAGTCTTCTTTGGCGCGTGGGTCGAGATTGAAAATGACGATGGCGACATCCGTAAATTCCGTATTGTCGGCTACGATGAGATCTTCGGTCGTAAAGATTACATTTCTATCGACTCACCGATGGCGCGGGCGCTGCTGAAAAAAGAGGTCGGCGATCTCGCGATAGTCAACACCCCTGGTGGTGAAGCCAGCTGGTACGTGAACGAAATTGAATACGTTAAGTGAGACCGGAACAATCCGAAGCCCCGGTAGATGACTGGCATTTTTGCCAGTCAATCCGTATAACTATCCCCTGATTTTTTATCCTATAGACGAAGCTATCCATGATGAATGATTCTTTCTGCCGCATTATCGCAGGTGAAATTCAGGCTCGTGCTGAACAGGTAGAAGCTGCCGTTCGCCTGCTTGACGAAGGGAACACCGTGCCGTTTATCGCACGTTATCGTAAGGAAATCACCGGCGGTCTGGACGATACGCAACTGCGTAATCTGGAGACCCGTCTGGGATATCTGCGTGAACTGGAAGACCGCCGTCAGGCAATCCTGAAATCTATCGGCGAGCAAGGCAAACTGACCGACGGTTTGGCGAACGCGATCAACGGCACGTTAAGTAAGACCGAACTCGAAGATCTCTATCTGCCGTACAAACCTAAGCGCCGCACCCGTGGGCAGATAGCCATTGAGGCCGGACTGGAGCCGCTGGCAGATCTGCTGTGGAACGAACCGTCCCATGACCCGGAAACCGAAGCTGCAAAATATCTCAACGCCGAAAACGGCGTGGCCGATACCAAAGCCGCCCTCGATGGCGCACGCTACATTCTGATGGAGCGCTTCGCCGAAGACGCTGCGCTGCTGGCAAAAGTGCGTGATTATTTGTGGAAAAACGCCCATCTGGTTGCCGCCGTGGTTAGTGGCAAAGAAGAGGAAGGCGCTAAGTTCCGCGATTACTTCGATCACCACGAACCTATTTCTACCGTTCCATCCCACCGTGCGCTGGCCATGTTCCGTGGTCGTAACGAAGGCGTGTTGCAGCTTTCACTAAATGCCGATCCGCAATTCGATGAGCCGCCAAAAGAGAGCCACGGCGAGCAGATTATCCAGGATCACCTGGGACTGCGCCTGAACAACGCCCCCGCTGACAGCTGGCGTAAAGGCGTTGTTAGCTGGACGTGGCGCATCAAAGTGCTGATGCACCTTGAAACTGAGCTGATGGGTACCGTGCGTGAACGTGCGGAAGATGAAGCGATCAACGTCTTTGCCCGTAACCTGCATGACCTGCTGATGGCCGCCCCGGCCGGGCTGCGCGCCACAATGGGTCTCGATCCGGGTCTGCGTACCGGTGTAAAAGTGGCGGTGGTTGACGGTACCGGCAAGCTGGTCGCGACCGACACTATTTATCCGCATACCGGCCAGGCAGCCAAAGCCGCCGTTGCCGTGGCGGCGTTGTGTGAAAAATACAACGTTGAGCTGGTCGCGATTGGTAACGGTACGGCGTCGCGCGAAACCGAGCGTTTCTTCCTCGACGTGCAGAAACAATTCCCGAAAGTGACCGCACAGAAGGTGATCGTCAGCGAAGCCGGGGCATCGGTTTACTCTGCTTCCGAGCTGGCGGCGCTGGAGTTCCCGGATCTCGATGTTTCGCTGCGTGGCGCGGTGTCTATCGCCCGTCGTTTGCAGGATCCGTTGGCGGAGCTGGTGAAAATCGATCCGAAATCTATCGGCGTGGGCCAGTATCAGCACGATGTAAGCCAGACGCAGCTGGCGCGCAAGCTGGATGCAGTGGTGGAAGACTGCGTGAACGCCGTCGGCGTCGATCTGAATACCGCCTCCGTGCCGCTGCTGACCCGCGTTGCTGGCCTGACGCGCATGATGGCGCAAAACATCGTCGCCTGGCGCGATGAGAACGGTCAGTTTCAGAACCGTCAGCAACTGCTAAAAGTTAGCCGCCTGGGGCCAAAAGCCTTTGAACAGTGCGCGGGCTTCCTGCGTATCAACCATGGCGATAACCCACTGGATGCTTCTACCGTTCACCCGGAAGCTTATCCGATTGTGGAACGCATTCTGGCCGCAACCGAGCAATCGCTGCGTGACCTGATGGGCAACAGCAACGAACTACGCAATCTGAAAGCAGCCGATTTTACCGACGAACGCTTCGGGGTGCCGACCGTCACCGACATCATCAAAGAGCTGGAAAAACCGGGCCGCGACCCGCGTCCTGAATTTAAAACCGCGCAGTTTGCTGATGGCGTAGAAACCATGAACGATCTGCTGCCGGGAATGATTCTGGAAGGGGCAGTCACTAACGTCACGAACTTCGGCGCGTTTGTTGATATTGGCGTTCATCAGGATGGTCTGGTGCATATCTCTTCATTGTCGAATAAGTTCGTCGAAGATCCACACACCGTGGTGAAAGCGGGCGACATTGTGAAAGTGAAAGTGCTGGAAGTTGACCTGCAACGTAAGCGTATCGCACTGACCATGCGTCTGGACGAGCAGCCGGGTGAAACCAATGCGCGTCGCGGCGGCGGGAATAACGATCGCACTCAAAGCAATCGCCCGGCGCCAAAAGCCGCGAAACCTCGTGGTCGTGACGCACAGCCTGCGGGTAACAGCGCCATGATGGATGCGCTGGCGGCGGCAATGGGTAAAAAACGCTAGTGTGACTTTTGTGCCGGATGGGGGGTAACCTCCTTATCCGGCTAACTTGTCGCAATTAATTTGTAAGCCGGATAACACGCGTGAGCGTCGCCATCCGGCATATTTAGTCTCTTTCCCGCTTTCTACCGCCATATATTTATCACTTCATTAACAGATGAAACCTTAATTAAACATTAAGATCCTCACTAATTATTTCCGCGAATCATTCGTTCCCAACCAGAATAAATATTGAGGAATATCAAAATTGGCGCAAATTATTATCCAATTGTACATTCCGTCACATTTATTCTATTGATGATAGAAACCATTCTCATTATCATTGATCTGTTGATTATTTACTCTTTCCTTACGTTGGCTAATCATCTGGCCTCATGCCGCCTTGTCGCCCCATGAGGTAATCATCCAGTTAGCGAGATATAAGTAGGTCCCTATGCAATTCACTCCTGACAGTGCGTGGAAAATTACCGGTTTTGCCCGTGAAATCAGCCCGGCTTATCGTCAGAAACTGTTGTCACTTGGCATGCTACCCGGCTCCTCTTTCAACGTGGTACGCGTCGCCCCACTCGGCGATCCTATCCATATCGAAACGCGTCGCGTAAGTCTGGTATTGCGTAAGAAAGATCTGGCGTTATTAGAAGTGGAAGCGGTTTCCTGTTAATACAGTGAGTCTATAAAAATGAAAAAACTAACCATTGGTTTAATTGGCAATCCTAATTCCGGCAAGACTACTTTATTCAACCAGCTTACCGGCGCACGCCAGCGTGTAGGCAACTGGGCTGGCGTTACCGTTGAGCGTAAAGAAGGTCATTTCGCAACGACGGACCACCAGGTCACGCTGGTTGATTTACCCGGCACCTATTCTCTGACGACAATCTCATCCCAGACCTCTCTCGATGAGCAGATCGCCTGTCACTATATTTTAAGCGGCGACGCGGATCTCTTGATCAACGTGGTCGATGCTTCAAACCTTGAACGCAACCTCTACCTGACGTTGCAACTGCTTGAGCTGGGCATCCCCTGCATCGTCGCGTTGAATATGCTGGATATTGCCGAGAAGCAGCAAATCCGTATTGATATCGATGCCCTCTCCGCTCGCCTTGGCTGCCCGGTGGTTCCGCTGGTATCCACCCGCGCCCGCGGCATTGAAGCGCTGAAACTGGCGATCGATCGCTACAAAGAAAACGACACCGTCGAGCTGGTTCATTATGCCCAACCGCTGCTGCAGGAAGCGGATTCCCTCGCCGATGCGATGGCCAAAGATATGCCGTTAAAACAGCGCCGCTGGCTGGGCCTGCAGATGCTGGAAGGCGATATCTACAGCCGGGCCTACGCGGGGGATGCCGCGCAAAACCTTGATGCCGCCATTGCACGTCTGAGCGAGACAATGGACGATCCGGCACTGCATATCGCCGATGCGCGCTATCAGTGCATTGCAGCTATCTGCGATACCGTCAGCAACACCCTGACGGCAGAGCCAAGCCGCTTCACCACCGCAGTAGATAAAATCGTCCTCAACCGCTTCCTCGGGCTGCCGATTTTCCTGTTCGTGATGTACCTGATGTTCCTGCTCGCCATCAACATTGGCGGCGCGCTGCAACCGTTGTTTGACGTCGGCTCCGTAGCGCTCTTTATCCATGGGATTCAGTGGGTTGGCTACACGCTGCACTTCCCGGACTGGCTCACTATCTTTTTGGCGCAAGGTCTTGGCGGCGGGATTAACACCGTGCTGCCACTGGTACCGCAAATCGGCATGATGTACCTGTTCCTCTCCTTCCTTGAAGACTCCGGTTACATGGCGCGCGCCGCGTTTGTAATGGACCGTCTGATGCAGGCGCTGGGACTGCCGGGCAAATCGTTTGTCCCGCTGATCGTCGGCTTTGGCTGTAACGTACCGTCAGTGATGGGCGCACGTACGCTGGACGCCCCGCGTGAACGTCTGATGACTATCATGATGGCACCGTTTATGTCCTGTGGCGCTCGCCTGGCGATTTTCGCCGTCTTTGCCGCAGCGTTCTTTGGTCAGAACGGTGCGCTGGCGGTCTTCTCACTGTACGTACTGGGTATCGTTATGGCGGTGTTGACCGGTCTGATGCTCAAACACACCATCATGCGTGGCGAAGCAACGCCGTTCGTGATGGAGCTGCCGGTGTACCACGTGCCGCACATTAAGAGTCTGATTATTCAGACCTGGCAACGCCTGAAAGGCTTCGTTCTGCGTGCGGGTAAAGTCATCATCATCGTCAGCATTTTCCTCAGCGCGTTTAACAGTTTCTCGCTGAGCGGAAAAATCGTCGACAACATCAACGACTCTGCTCTGGCTTCCGTCAGCCGCGTAATCACGCCGGTCTTCAAGCCGATTGGCGTTCACGAAGATAACTGGCAGGCAACCGTAGGTCTGTTCACCGGCGCGATGGCGAAAGAAGTGGTTGTCGGTACGCTGAACACGCTCTATACCGCAGAAAACATTCAGGAAGAAGAGTTCAACCCGGCAGATTTCCACCTCGGTGACGAGCTGCTCGGCGCGGTAGATGAGACCTGGCAAAGCCTGAAAGACACCTTCAGCCTGAGCGTACTGGCTAACCCTATTGAAGCCAGCAAGGGCGACGGTGAAATGGCTACGGGTGCAATGGGCGTGATGGGCGAAAAATTTGGCAGCGCTGCTGCCGCTTACAGCTACCTGATTTTCGTGCTGCTGTATGTACCGTGTATTTCGGTAATGGGCGCTATTGCACGTGAATCCAGCCGTGGCTGGATGGGCTTCTCGATTCTGTGGGGCCTGAACATCGCCTACTCTCTGTCGACGCTGTTTTATCAGGCGGTCAGCTACAAAGAGCACCCGACCTACAGCCTGGTGTGCATTTTAGCTGTCATCCTGTTTAACATTGTGTTGCTGGGCCTGCTGCGTCGAGCTCGCAGTCGCGTGGATCTCGCACTGCTGGCGACCAACAGGACGGCAAGCTCCTGCTGTTCCAGCACCACTGGCGACTGCCACTAAGGTTATCGACAATGGCATCGCTTATTCAGGTTCGTGATTTATTGGCTTTGCGGGGACGCATGGAGGCAACTCAGATTAGCCACACGCTGCACACCCCGCAGCCCATGATTGACGCCATGCTGAATCAGTTAGAAAAGATGGGCAAAGCGGTGCGGATTCAGGAAGATGCCGACGGGTGTCTTTCCGGAAGCTGCAAGAGTTGTCCGGAAGGTAAAGCCTGCCTGCGCGAGTGGTGGGCTTTGCGCTAGTTCGATGCCGGATGGCGCTACGCTTCCGGTCTAAAAATGACTGCAAACGTCCTGGCCGGATAAAGCGTTTATGCTGATATCCGGCTTTTTGCGTAATGGATTCCACAAAGATGTCTTTGTTTCAGCAAAGCAGATCTATCCTCCAGCCTGTCGCGCATCGTTATCAACTCGTGGATGATTACTGGCGACCAGGGAAGTAGAGTCTCGTCATCTTGTTTCTCAGGTGACGGATCGCCATGAATACTGACACGACTGCTACGCCGCATGACGCGATTTTTAAAACGTTCTTAAACCACCCTGCTACCGCACGCGACTTTCTTCGGCTCCATCTTCCAGCCTCTTTGCAAAAACTGTGCGATCTGAAAACGCTACAACTGGAATCGGGCAGCTTTATTGAGGACGATTTGCGCGCGTACTATTCCGATGTGCTGTGGTCATTAAAAACCCGCGAAGGCGATGGCTATATTTACACCATCATTGAGCATCAGAGTTCCGCCGATGCCCATATGGCATTTCGGCTGATGCGTTATGCTATTGCGGTCATGCATCGTCATTTGGCTGCAGGTCACAAGAAACTCCCGCTAGTGATACCCATGCTTTTTTATCATGGCGCGGCAAGCCCATACCCCTACTCACTCTGCTGGCTGGACGAATTTGACGACCCAAAGGCCGCCAGCCAACTTTATACCGCAGCGTTTCCACTGATCGATATCACCGTTGTTCCCGATGACGAGATCATGCAGCATCGCCGGATGGCGCTGTTGGAACTCATCCAAAAACATATTCGTAAACGCGATTTGATGGGGCTGGTAGAAAAACTGGCCATCCTGATTATTAAAGGACACGCTAATGACAGCCAGTTGAAAGCCTTGTTTAATTATCTAATGCAGGTCGGGGACACCGCACATTTTACCGAGTTTCTTCATGAGGTCGCCGAACGTTTACCCCAACATAAGGAAAAGTTGATGACTATCGCCGAAAGATTACGACAAGAAGGGCATCTTAATGGTCTTCAGGAAGGTCATATGAAAGGGTTACAAGAGGGGTTACAAACGGGCTTGCAACAAGGTAAACGAGAGGAAGCTTTACGTATTGCATCAACCCTGCAGGCTGATGGTATCGATCCGCTGACCATCTTCAGAATTACCGGCCTGACCGCTGAGGATCTGGCTACGCGCAGCCATTAATCTCAAGCCCGGTAAGCGCGGCTCTACCGGGCAACACAACAGATTTATAGGCGTTTTTTTAACGCCACCAGCGCTGCGCAGAACTCTGCAGGATGCGAGATAAACGGTGCATGCGCCGCTTTAGCAAATATCAACGACTCGCTATGCGGCCACAGGGCATCGAGCATTGGGACCACTTTGCGCGGAACCAGTCCATCGAGATAGCCGTACAACCGCAGAAAAGGCATGTCCACAGCGCACAGAGGCTCACGCAGATCGACCGTTTTCAGGATCTCCAGTCCGCCATTGAGCACCTCGACCTTCGGCATGGGTAACGCCAGCACTGTTTTCTTCAGTGCTCGCGCATCCTGACGCGCGGTGTCCGTGCCCATCGTCTGCAACGCCAGAAAACGTTCCACCGTACGCTGGAAATCTTCGCTCAACTGCTGCTGGAAACCTGCCAGCACTTCTGGCTTGATACCCGGCCACTCGTCGCGCGCGCTAAAGCAAGGGGAAGACGCCACGGTCACCAGCGCCTGAACACGTTCAGGATGGGTTAACGCCACCTGGCTTGCGACCAGCCCGCCCAGACTCCAGCCAAGCCAGATGGCTTTCTCCGGTGCCTGTTTTACTACCCGCTCAGCCATCTCTTCCAGCGACATTGCGCCGAACCCCTGGCTGCGACCAAATCCCGGTAAGTCGACAAGATGCAGCGTGAAATGCGAACTCAATTCCTCGCTTATGCAATGCCACACTTGCGCATTCAGTCCCCATCCGTGCAGCAGCACAAGATGGCAATTTCCCGAACCCTGGGTCTGCCACCAGATGTCATTCATCAGTTATTGTTCTCTTTTAGCCTGAAAGGATGCTTCTATGCTAACAGTACCGGGATTGTGCTGGCTATGCCGAATGCCCCTGACGTTAGGGCATTGGGGGATCTGTTCAGTCTGCACACGGGCAACGCATCAGCACGTCAGCCGGTGCCCTCAATGTGGACTCCCTGCCGCGCATACCGTCGTTCCCTGCGGGCGCTGTCTGCAAAAACCACCGCCGTGGCAGCGACTGGTTACCGTCAGCGACTATGCTCCGCCATTGAGCGGGCTTATCCACCAGCTCAAGTTTTCCCGACGTGGCGAAATGGCCCCCGCTCTTTCACGCTTGTTGTTGCTGGAGGTATTACAGGCCCGGCGCGTCAGCGGTCTTCCTCTGCCGGACAGGCTCGTCAGCGTCCCGCTCTGGCAACGCCGGCACTGGCGCAGAGGGTTTAATCAGAGCGACTTACTGTGTCGTCCCCTGGCCCGCTGGCTGGGCTGCAACTGGGACAGCCGGGCCATCACGCGGGGTCGGGCAACCGCCACACAGCACCATCTCAGCGCCCGATTACGTAAACGTAACCTGAAAAACGCCTTTCGCCTTGAATTGCCAGTGCAGGGACTCCATATGGTCATTGTGGATGATGTCGTCACTACCGGAAGTACCGTCGCGGAAATCGCGCAGCTGCTTTTACGCAACGGCGCGGCGACTGTCCAGGTATGGTGCCTGTGTCGAACCTTGTAGAGCCTCGATGATGGGCGTATTATAACCAAGTAAAATAGTCAACTATTAGGCCATTACTATGATCCATATTTCCGATGCTGCACAAGCGCACTTTGCCAAACTGCTGGCAAATCAGGAAGAAGGGACACAAATCCGCGTATTTGTGATTAATCCCGGCACGCCTAACGCTGAATGCGGCGTTTCTTATTGTCCGCCGGACGCCGTGGAAGCAACCGACACCGCCATTAAATTTGACCTGCTGACCGCATATGTTGATGAACTGAGCGCACCGTATCTGGAAGATGCAGAAATCGATTTCGTTACCGACCAGTTAGGCTCCCAGCTGACCCTGAAAGCACCAAACGCCAAAATGCGTAAAGTTGCCGATGATGCGCCGCTGATGGAACGCGTGGAGTACATGCTGCAATCGCAGATCAACCCACAGCTGGCAGGTCATGGTGGCCGCGTCTCCCTGATGGAAATCACCGATGAAGGCTACGCTATTCTGCAGTTTGGCGGCGGATGTAACGGCTGTTCAATGGTGGATGTAACGCTGAAAGAAGGTATCGAGAAGCAGCTGCTGGCTGAATTCCCTGAACTGAAAGGCGTTCGCGATTTAACCGAACACCAGCGCGGCGAGCACTCTTACTACTAACGCCCCAACCTGTAGAGTTTCCGTAGGCCCGTTAAGACGCATCCGCGCCGCCATCGGGCATTGATGCCGGATGGCAGCGTAATCGCTTTATCCGGCCTACAACCTTGCATTTATCCGCATATTTCCTGCAACAATCCCCCTCATAATTTGACCAGCCTCTCATAATTTAAATTTTGCCTGCCCAGGTGATTTTCAAGCGCCGTATGTTACCCGTATCATTCGCATCAGCACCTAACACACACATAACAGCCAGCTAAACTGATTAGTTTTGAAGGCAACCAGCATTGGTGCTGAGAATGCTCTGTTCCCGGTCGGGACAATCGGAATTTGTCATTTAAACACTGACGTTACCCATAACAAAGTAAAGGCCAGGTAAATCATGCCATTAGTCATCGTTGCTATCGGTGTAATCTTGTTACTCCTCCTGATGATCCGTTTCAAAATGAACGGTTTCATCGCTCTCGTCCTGGTGGCGCTTGCTGTCGGATTGATGCAAGGGATGCCACTGGATAAAGTCATCGGTTCGATTAAAGCCGGCGTCGGCGGAACCCTTGGCAGCCTCGCCCTGATTATGGGTTTTGGCGCCATGCTGGGCAAAATGCTGGCGGACTGCGGCGGCGCACAGCGCATCGCAACCACCCTGATTGCTAAATTCGGCAAAAAACATATTCAGTGGGCGGTGGTATTAACCGGCTTCACCGTCGGTTTTGCCCTGTTCTACGAAGTCGGCTTCGTGCTGATGCTGCCGCTGGTGTTCACCATCGCCGCTGCTGCCAACATCCCGCTGCTGTATGTTGGCGTGCCGATGGCTGCTGCGCTGTCCGTAACTCACGGCTTCCTGCCGCCGCACCCAGGTCCGACCGCTATTGCCACCATTTTCCATGCAGATATGGGTAAAACCCTGCTGTTTGGTACGATTCTGGCAATCCCGACCGTTATTCTCGCCGGTCCGGTGTACGCTCGCTTCCTGAAAGGCATCGATAAGCCAATCCCGGAAGGTCTGTACAGCGCGAAAACGTTTACTGAAGAAGAGATGCCTGGCTTTGGCGTCAGCGTCTGGACCTCTCTGGTACCGGTTATCCTGATGGCGATGCGCGCCGTGGCGGAGATGATTCTGCCAAAAGGTCACGCTTTCCTGACGGTGGCAGAATTCCTGGGTGACCCGGTTATGGCAACGCTTATCGCGGTGCTGATTGCGATGTTCACTTTTGGTCTGAACCGTGGACGTTCGATGGATCAGATCAACGACACGCTGGTGTCCTCCATCAAAATCATCGCGATGATGCTGTTGATCATTGGTGGTGGCGGTGCCTTCAAACAGGTCCTGGTGGATAGCGGCGTGGACAAGTACATCGCGTCAATGATGCACGGTTCAAACGTTTCTCCGCTGCTGATGGCATGGTCTATCGCTGCGGTACTGCGTATCGCACTGGGCTCCGCAACCGTTGCAGCAATCACCGCTGGTGGGATTGTGGCACCGCTGATTGCAACGACCGGCGTAAGCCCTGAGCTAATGGTTATTGCGGTTGGTTCCGGTTCCGTCATTTTCTCCCACGTGAACGATCCAGGCTTCTGGTTGTTCAAGGAGTACTTCAACTTGACCATCGGTGAAACCATCAAGTCATGGTCAATGCTGGAAACCATTATCTCCGTCTGCGGTCTGGTAGGGTGTCTGCTGCTGGGTATGGTGGTCTGATAAAACTGTGCCGGGTGGCACTTCGCTTACCCGGCCTACCTGCTATCCCCCTAAAAAAGCCGGGGAAATCCCCGGCTTTATTACTTCTTCTTCGCGGCCGCTTTTCGGCGCTTATCCAAATCCTTAATCAGCTTGTTCACACCGTCATCGGCAAACATCTGCTCCAGCGTGGCGGTGAGCTTACGCCGCCAGTTTTTGTACTGGTCGCTGGTCCCGGGAATATTGACCGGCTCAGCCATATCCAGCCAGTCTTCCGGTTGCAGGCCCAACAGCGCACTGTTGCTGTCAGCGATGTAGCGTTGCATGCCGCGATTAAGAATCGGCGTCATCGACATCAGTGACGCCTTGTGACCAGCACGTTTTGGCAGGCACCCGTATTTGTGCAGCGCGTCCAGCAGCCCCTGTTTCGCCAGTTCTCTGTCCTGATACAACCCACGCAGCACGACTTCATCCGGGTACAGACCCAGCGCCTTACCCAGCGTCAGATCGCCGCTATCCCAATAACCTTTAAGCGTAGGAAGGTCATGCGTCGCCGCGACTGCCATTGATTGTTCCGGGTACGCTTTCGGCGCGCGGAAGTTTTTCTCATGGTCATTCTCAAAATAAAGCACTTTGTAGGAGTACACGCCGCTGTCACGCAGCTTGCTGACGATCTCTACCGGCACAGTCCCCAGATCTTCACCAATTACCATGCAGTGATGACGTTTACTTTCCAGCGCCAGAATTGAAAGCAGATCGTCGACCGGATAATGCACGTAGGCGCCGTGATCGGCAGTTTCACCGTAAGGGATCCACCACAGACGCAGCATCGACATAACATGGTCGATACGCAACGCACCGCAGTTCTGCATATTGGCACGCAGCAGTTCGATAAACGGTTCGTAAGCGCGTGCCGTGATGATATGCGGATCCATCGGCGGCAATCCCCAGTTTTGCCCGAGCGGACCGAGAATATCCGGCGGTGCGCCAACCGAGGCTTTCAGGCAATACAACTCGCGGTCGCACCAGGTTTCCGCCCCGCCTTCGGCCACGCCGACAGCCAGATCGCGATATAATCCAATCGGCATCGCAAAGCCCTGGCTGGTTTTCCAGCAGTCAGCAAACTGGGTATACGCCAGCCACTGCAACCACAGGTAGAAATCCACTTCATCACGATGCTCTTCGCAAAAGCGTTTTACCTCTGGCGAATCCACCGACTGGAAAGCTTGCGGCCACACCGGCCAGCCCCAGCGCAGTGCGTCCTCTTTCACCTGATGTGCATGCAGCGCGTCAAAGGCCGCCTGCCAGTACAGGCTATCCCCTTCCTGAGTCACAAACTGACGAAATGCCGCCATCTGCTCATCGTCACGTGCAGAGAAGCTTTTCCACGCCATACGCAGCGCTGTCATCTTCAATGCGGTAACGGCAGAATAATTAACCCACTCGGTATCACGCGCGCGTTGCAGAGCTTGCTGAGTCGCGGGTTTCTGCCACCAGGCCTGCGCCTCTTTACTCAGGCGAAAATCGTCTACTGCGTTCACATCTATATAAATAACGTTCAACCAGCGGCGTGACGACGGGCTGTACGGACTGGCACTCTCCGGGTTCGCCGGATACAGCGCGTGAATCGGATTCAGGCCGATAAACGCGCCGCCGCGTTGCGCCACCTCCACCAGCATGGCACGGAGATCGCCAAAGTCGCCAATCCCCCAGTTTTTTTCTGAACGCAGGGTATAGAGCTGAACGCATGCGCCCCACAGCTTCTGCCCGGCTAACAGAGCCTGCGGCTCATAGCAGCGTTTCGGCGCGACGATGATGCGGCAATGGGTACGCAACTCCCCCTGGGTGAGGGTAAGCGTGTGATACCCTTCCGGCAGCTTCGCCGGAAGGTTGAACGATTTACCGCCGACGGCATGCCCTTTGTGCTGCACGCCCTCTTCGGTGGTCAGCAGCCAGGTAAACTCTCCGCGTCCCTCAACTGCCAGCGGCATTTTCTTACCAGCGGTATAAACCATGACATTCGGCACCGGGGTCACCGCCACCTGAGCGGTGGCGGTGGAGCGATGCATAGCGTCAAGCAAACGCCGCTTGGTTTCGACGCCAATAGACTGCGGTTTACCGTGGGCATTAATGTAATTGGGGCTGATCCCCGCCGCCAACGCGGCATTATCCAGACGTTTGCTTTCCATCGCGATTCCTTAACGTTTCGCCTGCCAGATACGAGTCTGATAATCGCGGATGGAGCGATCCGAACTGAACATGCCGCAACGCGCGGTATTCAGTATCGCCGCCCGGGTCCAGGCTTCCTGGTCACGATACAACACGTCAACCTGCTTCTGGGCTTCAACATAGGCCGCGAAGTCCGCCATTACCAGATACGGGTCACCGCCCTGCTTGCCGATACTGTGCAGCATCTGGTCGAAGGCATGTTTATCGCCGTCGCTGTACTTCCCGCTTTCCAGCTCTTTCAGAACAGCATCCAGCACTTTATCTTTCTTACGCCATTTCACCGGGTCGTAACCTTTGGCCTTGAGCGCCTTCACCTCTTCCACGGTATGACCAAAGATAAAGATATTCTCGTCACCTACCTTCTCGGCGATTTCGACGTTTGCGCCATCCAGCGTACCGACGGTTAACGCACCGTTCAGCGCCAGCTTCATGTTACCGGTGCCGGAAGCCTCTTTCCCTGCGGTGGAGATTTGCTCAGAGATATCCGCCGCTGGGATCAACATTTCCGCCGCCGAGACACAATAATCCGGCAGGAATACGACCTTCAGCTTGTCGCCCACTTGCGGGTCGTTATTGATGGTTTCTGCAACCTTGTTAATGGCGAAGATGATATTTTTCGCCAGGTAGTAACCCGGAGCGGCTTTCGCGCCAAACAGGAATACGCGCGGCACGCGATCGGCCTGCGGGTTCTCACGGATTTCTTTGTATAACGCCAGAATATGCAGCAAGTTGAGGTGCTGACGCTTGTACTCATGCAGGCGTTTAATCTGAATATCAAAGAGAGCGTTAGTCGTTATCTCAATACCGGTACGCGCTTTAATAAACTTCACCAGACGCGCTTTGTTCGCCAGCTTGATGTCACGATACTGCTGACGAAACTTCGCGTCGTCGGCGTATTTTTCCAGGTTAATCAACTGTTCGAGGTCGTTGGCCCACTCTTTTTTCAGCGATTTATCCAGCAGCGCGGCAAGTGCCGGGTTGCACTGCTTAATCCAGCGACGCGGAGTAATCCCGTTAGTGACGTTATGGAATTTGTTCGGCCAGAGCTGATGATATTCCGGGAACAGATCCTTCACCACCAAATCGGAGTGCAGCGCCGCCACGCCGTTAACCGCAAAGCCGCTGACCACGCACATGTTGGCCATACGCACCTGTTTGTTGTGCACCACCGCCAGCTTCGCCCAAACTTCAGCGTCACCCGGCCAGGTTTTATCGACCAGCTTCTTAAAGCGGTCGTTAATCTCTTTGATGATTTGCATATGGCGCGGCAGTAGTGCTTTCACCAGCTTCTCGTCCCAGCACTCCAGCGCCTCTGGCATCAAAGTGTGGTTGGTATAAGCAAAGGTCTTACTGGTAATAGCCCACGCATCGTCCCAGCTCATCTGGTGCTCATCAATCAGCACACGCAGTAGCTCAGGGATGGCGATGGTCGGGTGAGTATCGTTGAGCTGAATCACCTCAAAATCAGCCAGCTCATGCAGTTTACGCCCTGCCAGATGATGGCGGCGCAGAATGTCAGCTACGGAGCAAGCGCACTGGAAGTATTGCTGCATCAGGCGCAGCTTTTTACCCGCGGTGTGGTTGTCGTTCGGGTACAGCACTTTGGTCAGTTTTTCAGCGTCGATGCCCTGCTGCTCTGCGCGCAGGAAATCGCCGTCATTAAATTTGGTCAGGTTAAACGGATGTGCGTGGCTGGCCTGCCACAGACGTAGCGGTTGCGCCACGCCGTTACGGTAGCCGAGAACCGGTAGATCCCAGGCCTGGCCGGTGATAACAAACCCCGGCTCCCAGTGCCCTTCTTTGGTGACCTTGCCGCCAATCCCTACTTGCACATCCAGTGCCTCGTTGTGACGGAACCACGGATAGCTGCCGCGATGCCAGTCATCCGGGGCTTCCATCTGCTGCCCATCGGCAAATGACTGACGGAACAGGCCGTACTGGTAGTTGAGACCATAGCCCGTCGCCGATTGACCGACTGTCGCCATCGAATCAAGGAAGCAGGCCGCCAGGCGTCCCAATCCACCGTTACCCAGCGCCGGGTCGATCTCTTCTTCCAGCAGGTCGGTCAGGTTGACGTCATGCGCTTTCAGCTCATCGCTCACCGCCTGATACCAGCCGAGATTGAGTAAGTTGTTGCCAGTCAGACGGCCAATCAAAAACTCCATCGAGATGTAGTTAACATGGCGCTGATTTTTTGCCGGCTTCGCCGCAGGCTGGGCGCTGAGTAACTCAGCCAACGCCCCACTCACTGCCTGCCACCACTGGCGCGACGTCATTTCTTGAGCCGACAGTAAACCGAAGCGCTGCCACTGACGCGTCAGGGCAGCCTGAAATTGATCTTTGTTGAAAGTAGGCTGTGACATAGGGGTTCCAGATCCTTAGGTAATAAAACAACGTTATCGCTAGTTTGCCAGGCTCGTTGTTGACCTTCCTCATCCTGGCACGGATTAGGCAGGGAGGAGGAGCGGGGATGAGCATAAAAGTGTGATCGCTGCCACTTAAAGAGGGTGTTATCGCCCGTAAATTCGCGTAAGTCCGGCATAACGCCCCTGTAATGCCCAACGGACGACGCATTAATAACAAGAGATAAATCGACAATATCAAATAGAGGGGTGACGATGGGAAACAATCTGTAAACAGAGAAATAGTTTCTAACCTGAAATATCCAAGGTGGATAAGATAATTCACATAAAACTTTTAAGTCGGCCACAAAATTCGGCTCTTTACATTAAGCAACTGAGTAACCTTATAAAATGGGAGGTATTTTTCGGCTCAGCCAAAATACCGACGGATCCAGTCGCCACGCCTGTTGTGACTCTTTAAAGCAATTAATGTAATAGATGTTTAGATTTGTGACATAGTGCAAAATCAGACACACAAAAAGTCCGCTTAGCTTGCATAAAACACTAATCTGGCCGACCTTATATCTATTAATTACGAAGCGCAAAAAAAAATCATTTTTCCCCATTTTCACACAGTGAAGTGACTAACTTATGTTGATTCCGTCTAAATTAAGTCGTCCGGTTCGACTCGACCATACGGTGGTTCGTGAGCGCCTGTTGGCTAAACTTTCCGGCGCGAACAATTTCAGGCTTGCCCTGATAACAAGTCCTGCTGGTTATGGAAAAACAACGTTGGTTTCACAATGGGCAGCGGGGAAGAACGACTTAGGCTGGTACTCTCTGGATGAAGGCGATAATCAACAAGAACGCTTTGCCAGCTATCTGATCGCCGCTATCCAGCAGGCAACCGGTGGACACTGCACCACCAGCGAAGCGATGGTGCAAAAGCGCCAATACGCCAGCCTGACGTCACTGTTTGCGCAGCTATTTATTGAACTGGCCGAGTGGCATCGCCCGCTCTACCTGGTAGTGGATGATTATCATCTCATCTCCAATCCGGCAATTCACGAAGCGATGCGTTTCTTCCTGCGTCATCAGCCTGAGAACCTCACGCTGGTCGTGCTGTCGCGCAACCTGCCGCAGTTGGGTATTGCCAACCTGCGAGTACGCGATCAGTTGCTGGAGATAGGCAGCCAACAGCTGGCGTTTAACCACCAGGAAGCCAAACAATTTTTCGATCGACGTTTGTCCTCACCTATCGAAGCGGCAGAAAGCAGCCGGATGTGCGATGACGTTGCTGGCTGGGCCACGGCGTTACAGCTGATTGCCCTCTCCGCCCGCCAGAACAACCATTCTGCGCACCAGTCCGCACGCCGCCTCGCCGGGATCAACGCCAGCCATCTGTCCGATTATCTGGTTGATGAAGTGCTGGACAGCGTCGACCTCGGCACCCGTCACTTCCTGCTGAAAAGCGCCATTCTGCGCTCAATGAACGACGCGCTGATCGTCCGGGTCACTGGGGAAGAAAACGGCCAGATGCGGCTGGAGGAGATTGAGCGCCAGGGATTATTCTTGCAGCGGATGGATGACGTCGGTGAGTGGTTCAGCTATCACCCGCTGTTTGGCAGCTTTTTACGCCAGCGCTGTCAGTGGGAGCTGGCAAGCGAACTGCCCGAAATACACCGCGCCGCCGCTGAAAGCTGGATGGCGCAAGGCTTCCCCAGCGAAGCTATCCACCACGCGCTGGCGGCCGGCGACGCCCATATGCTGCGCGATATCCTGCTTAACCATGCGTGGGGACTGTTTAACCACAGCGAACTGACATTACTGGAAGAGTCGCTGAAAGCCCTGCCGTGGGAAAGTCTGCTGGAAAATCCGCGTCTGGTTCTGCTGCAAGCCTGGCTGATGCAAAGCCAGCACCGCTACGGCGAGGTTAATACCCTGCTGGCGCGCGCTGAGCAGGAAATGAAAGGCGACATGGAACCGACGCTGCACGCCGAATTTAACGCCCTGCGTGCGCAGGTCGCGATTAACGACGGAAATCCTGACGAAGCCGAGCGCCTGGCAAAGCTGGCGCTGGATGAGTTACCCATCGCCTGGTTCTATAGCCGTATCGTCGCCACCTCGGTACACGGTGAAGTCCTGCACTGTAAGGGCGATCTCACGCGTTCTCTGGCGTTAATGCAGCAAACCGAGCAAATGGCACGCCATCATGACGTCTGGCATTACGCGCTGTGGAGTTTAATCCAGCAAAGCGAAATTTTGTTTGCCCAGGGCTTTTTACAGGCCGCCTGGGAGACTCAGGAAAAAGCGTTTCAGTTGATCAAAGAGCAGCATCTGGAATAGTTGCCGATGCACGAGTTCCTGGTGCGTATTCGCGCGCAGCTGCTGTGGGCATGGGCGCGCCTGGACGAATCGGAAGCGTCTGCCCGCGCGGGTATTGAACTGCTTTCCACATTCCAGCCGCAGCAACAGCTACAGTGCCTGGCGCTGCTGATTCAATGTTCGCTGGCCCGGGGGGATCTGGATAATGCGCGTAGCCTGCTTAACCGCCTGGAAAACCTGCTGGGTAACGGTCACTATCACAGTGACTGGATCTCGAACGCCGATAAGGTACGGGTGATTTACTGGCAAATGGTGGGCGACAAAAATTCGGCCGCCAACTGGCTGCGCCACACGCCGAAACCGGAATTCGCCAATAACCACTTTCTGCAAAGCCAGTGGCGCAACATCGCCCGCGCGCAGATCCTGCTGGGCGAGTTTGAACCGGCTGAGATTGTGCTGGAAGAGTTGAATGAAAATGCGCGCAATCTGCGCCTGATGAGCGATCTGAACCGTAACCTGCTGCTGCTTAATCAGCTCTATTGGCAGGCAGGGCGCAAAAATGACGCACAGCGCGTGTTACTCGACGCGCTGCAGCTGGCGAACCGCACCGGATTTATCAGTCACTTTGTCATTGAAGGTGAGGCCATGGCGCAGCAATTGCGTCAGTTGATTCAGCTCAATACCTTACCGGAACTCGATCAGCACCGCGCCCAGCGTATTTTGCGTGAGATTAACCAGCATCACCGCCATAAATTCGCCCACTTCGATGAAGGGTTCGTTGAGCGTCTGCTTACTCACCCGGAAGTACCGGAGCTTATCCGGACCAGCCCGCTGACCCAGCGCGAATGGCAGGTTCTGGGGCTGATTTATTCGGGCTACAGCAACGAGCAGATCGCCGGAGAATTGGCCGTCGCGGCAACGACCATCAAGACGCACATCCGCAATTTGTATCAAAAGCTCGGCGTCGCACACCGCCAGGATGCAGTGCAACATGCGCAGAAACTGCTGAAAATGATGGGGTATGGGGTTTAGTTAATGCCTGATACGCTACGCTTATCAGGCCTGGAATTAACTTAGCACAGCTCTAACTGAATATGATGGTCCGCAATAACCTGCATCACGCCAGCTGGCGGCAGCGTGTCGGTATACACCGCATCCACCATGCTGATACTGCCCATATTCACCATCGCGTTACGCCCAAACTTCGAGTGATCCACCACCAGCATCACATGCCGTGAATTCTCAATAATCGCGCGCTTGGTGCGAACTTCGTGATAATCAAACTCCAGCAGGGAGCCATCGCTATCGATACCGCTAATCCCTAAGATGCCGAAGTCCAGGCGGAACTGAGAAATAAAGTCGAGGGTCGCTTCGCCCATAATACCGCCGTCGCGGCTACGCAGTTCGCCACCGGCGAGTATGATGCGGAAATCCTCTTTCGCCATCAGCGTATTCGCCACATTGAGGTTGTTGGTCACAATGCGTAAATTGCTGTGATTGAGCAGCGCGTGAGCCACCGCTTCCGGCGTAGTGCCGATATCAATGAACAACGTAGAACCGTTCGGGATCTGCGTGGCAACTTTGCGGGCAATGCGCTCTTTTTCCGCCGTCTGTGTCGCTTTACGGTCATGCCACGGGGTGTTGACCGAGCTGGAGGGCAGCGCCGCGCCACCGTGATGGCGCAAAATCATGTTCTGATCGGCCAGCTCGTTAAGATCGCGGCGAATCGTCTGCGGGCTGACGGAGAAATGCTCCACCAGCTCCTCGGTACTGACGTATCCCTGTTTCTTTACCAGCTCGATGATCGCGTCATGTCGTTGTGTTTGCTTCATTATTGTTCCCTGAAATTACGTTCGTTTTCGTACATTCATAGTATCGGCAAACGCCATTGCCAGACCCACGGCCAGCCCGGCGATATGTGCGCCGTTCGCCATCGACATGCCGAACACATCAAACCAGCCGGCAACAATCCAGATCAAAGCAAAGATAATCAAACCACGCTGCAGGAAAATACCACTTTGTGGATCGCGCTCGCCACGCAACCACACATAACCCATCAGCGCATATACCACGCCAGACAGCCCACCAAACCACGGGCCGCTAAATTTCTGCTGAACGTAGCCGCTTAGCAGGGCGCTGATCACGGTAATTACAATCAGTTTTCCGCTGCCCAGACGCTTTTCTACCGCACCGCCGAGATACCACCACCACAGCAGGTTGAACAGAATATGCATCAGCGAGAAGTGCATAAAAGCGTGGGTAAAATAACGCCAGAATTCAAATTTCAGCGAAGGGTCAAACGGCCATGCCAGCCAGAGCATCACGGTCTGGTCGCCCAGCGTGTTCATCGCGATAAACACCAGCACACACGCGGCCATCACCACCCAGGTCACCGGGCCTGCGCGTTCGCGCAAAGTTGCCAGGAACGGATAACGCTGATAGCGCAGACCGCTGTCGGTATGACCCGACTGCCAGCTTGCCGCGAGGTAACGCGGATCGCCTGGATTCTCCAGAAACCGCGCCAGCTCAGCATGCACGCGCTCAGCCTGGGCCTCATCCGCCAGCCAGACATCCGTTTGCTGATGTTGTTGAATCGTCAGGATAACGCCCTGTGTCGCCATATAATCAACAAATGCCTGCGCCACGCGGGGGTTAGCAAAAGAGGTAATCATCAACATGGTTGCTGTCGCTTATTCCACACAAAAGAGGACAGTATATATACCCTTCTTACTTCGAGCTGCATCTTTGTTGGCTTTCCTCACTCACTCCGGTCAGATACTGTTCGTACGCGCCCGGAGATTTGCTGCGTCGCCGTCGCGATGCAACTCGAATTATTTGGGTATAGTCTTACGAACCGTATGCCACTTCTGCCGGAAAATGTCGATGCCAGGCGTCGAAGCCGCCGTCAACACTGTAAACCGCGTCATAGCCCTGCTGAAGAAGATATTGCGCCGCGCCTTTACTGCTGTTGCCGTGATAACACATTACTAACACGGCGGTGTCGAAATCATGCTCGCGCATAAATGACCCCAGCGTGTCGTTCGTCAGATGAAACGCCTGCGGGGCGTGACCCATCGCATAGCTTTGCGGGTCGCGGATATCCACTAACACCGCGGTCCCCTGGTGCAGCTTCTGATGCGCTTCTTCGACATTAATACATTCAAACTGATCCATTGCTCTCTCTTCTTTATATTGCAGGTGACGCTTTTCAGACATGTTACTTCTTAGTGTACGTCCCGACGGCAGTTAAACGCCATAATGTTATATGTATCACTGTAAATTGTTTATCCGATGTTACCAATGGCGCGATTCTTTGCTACTATGCTCGATAACGAACATTAATGAGCCATAACGAAAGTGCGAGAGGCCAGCATGGAAACCAAAGATCTGATTGTGATAGGTGGAGGCATCAACGGTGCCGGTATCGCGGCAGATGCCGCTGGACGCGGTTTATCCGTGCTGATGCTGGAAGCGCAGGATTTAGCCTGCGCCACCTCCTCCGCTAGCTCCAAACTCATCCACGGTGGCCTGCGCTACCTGGAACACTACGAATTTCGCCTGGTGAGCGAAGCGCTGGCCGAACGTGAGGTGTTGTTGAAAATGGCACCGCATATCGCCTTCCCGATGCGCTTTCGTCTGCCCCATCGCCCGCACCTGCGTCCAGCGTGGATGATCCGTATTGGTCTGTTTATGTACGATCATCTGGGCAAACGCACCAGTTTGCCGAGTTCGACCGGCTTGCGTTTTGGCGCAGATTCCGTAATGAAACCTGAGATTGTGCGCGGTTTCGAATATTCTGACTGCTGGGTAGACGATGCGCGGCTGGTTTTGGCAAACGCCCAAATGGTCGTACGCAAAGGCGGAGAGGTGTTAACCCGCACTCGCGCTACCTCCGCTCGCCGTGAAAACGGTTTGTGGATTGTTGAAGCTGAAGATATCGATACCGGTAAAAAGCACACCTGGCAGGCGCGTGGTCTGGTCAATGCCACCGGCCCATGGGTGAAAGAGTTCTTCGACGACGGCATGCATCTGCCATCGCCGTACGGTATTCGTCTGATTAAAGGCAGTCACATCGTAGTGCCGCGCGTCCATACCCAGAAGCAAGCTTATATACTGCAAAACGAAGATAAACGTATTGTGTTTGTCATCCCATGGATGGACGAATTCTCGATCATCGGGACGACTGACGTCGAATACAAAGGCGATCCGAAAGCGGTAAAAATTGATGAGAGTGAAATCAATTACCTGCTGAAGGTCTACAACGCGCACTTTAAGAAACAACTGGGCCGTGACGATATCGTCTGGACCTACTCGGGCGTACGTCCGCTGTGCGATGACGAGTCCGACTCGCCGCAGGCTATCACCCGTGATTACACGCTGGATATCCACGACGAAAACGGCAAAGCGCCGCTGCTGTCGGTCTTTGGTGGTAAGCTAACGACCTATCGTAAGCTGGCCGAACACGCGATGGAAAAACTGGCGTCGTACTATCAGGGAATCGGTCCGGCGTGGACAAAAGAGTGCATTCTGCCAGGCGGTGACATCGGCGGCGATCGTGAAGATTACGCGGCCAAACTGCGCCGTCGCTACCCGTTCCTGACCGAGTCGCTGGCGCGCCATTATTCGCGCACCTACGGCAGTAACACCGAATGGATTATCGGGAAAGCCACCTCGCTTGCCGAGTTAGGTGAAGACTTCGGCCATGAGTTCTATGAGGCCGAGCTGAAATATCTGGTCGATCACGAATGGGTGCGCCGTGCGGAAGATGCGCTGTGGCGTCGCACGAAAGAAGGTATGTGGCTGAACGCTGAACAGCAGTCGCGCATGACCCAGTGGCTGGCGGAGTACATTGAGAAACAGCAGCTGTCGCTGGCGTCTTAAGACACTCGATATAAAACTGTAGGCCCGGTAAGCGTCAGCGCTACCGGGCCTTTTGCCGGATGGCGGCTAACGCCTTATCCATCCGGCCTACAGATCGTCCTGCCCTTGTTACAACCGCACCGAGTCGATATGCCAGATGTTTTCGGCGTACTCTTTGATCGTCCTGTCCGACGAGAAGTAGCCCATGTTGGCGATATTAATCATCGACTTGGTGGTCCACTCTTCCGGGTGGCGATACAGTTCGTCAACCTTATCCTGGCAGTCAACGTAGCTGCGATAATCCGCCAGAACCTGATAGTGGTCGCCAAAGTTGATCAGCGAGTCAACCAGGTCACGATAGCGCCCCGGCTCCTCAGGGCTGAATACACCGCTGCCGATCTGCGTCAGCACCTGGTGCAGCTCTTCGTCTTTCTCGTAATACTCACGCGGCTTGTAGCCCTGGCTGCGTAAGGCTTCGACCTCTTCCGCCGTATTACCAAAGATAAAGATATTTTCTGCGCCCACATGCTCCAGCATCTCGACGTTGGCACCGTCCAGCGTCCCAATAGTCAGCGCGCCGTTGAGGGCAAACTTCATATTACTGGTACCAGAGGCTTCGGTCCCGGCCAGCGAAATCTGCTCAGACAGGTCGGCAGCAGGAATAATCACCTGCGCCAGGCTGACGCTGTAGTTAGGAATAAACACCACTTTCAGCTTGTCACCAATTTGCGGATCGTTGTTGATCACTTTCGCGACGTCGTTGATCAGGTGAATGATGTGCTTCGCCATGTAATAGGCCGAAGCCGCTTTACCGGCGAAGATATTCACACGCGGCACCCACTCGGCGTCAGGATCGGCCTTAATGCGGTTGTAGCGGGTGATCACATGCAGCACGTTCATCAACTGGCGTTTGTACTCGTGAATACGCTTGATCTGCACATCAAACAACGATTTCGGGTTCACCACCACGTTAAGCTGCTGGGCAATGAGCGTTGCCAGACGCTTTTTATTCTCCAGCTTCGCACGGCGCACCGCCTGATTTACTAGCGGGTAATCGCAGTGCTGTTCAAGCTCGCTTAGCTGGCTGAGATCGGTTCGCCAGGTGCGGCCAATGTTCTCATCCAGCACCTCAGAGAGCGATGGGTTAGCCAGCGCCAGCCAGCGGCGCGGCGTCACGCCGTTGGTGACGTTACAGAAGCGAGTCGGGAAAATCTTCGCAAAGTCAGCAAACAGCGACTGCACCATCAGGTTGGAGTGCAGCTCAGAAACGCCGTTAACCTTGTGGCTCACCACCACTGCGAGCCATGCCATACGCACCCGGCGGCCATTGGATTCATCGATAATCGACGTCCGTCCCAGCAGACTGGTATCGTTCGGATACTTTTCCTGCAACGTCTTCAGGAAGTAGTCGTTAATCTCAAAGATGATTTGCAGATGGCGCGGCAGAATTTTGCCCAGCATATCGACAGGCCAGGTCTCCAGCGCTTCGCTCATCAAGGTGTGGTTGGTATACGAGAAGACCTGGCAGCAGACCTCAAACGCATTATCCCAACTGAATTTGTGCTCATCGATCAGTAGACGCATCAGCTCAGGAATCGACAGTACCGGATGGGTGTCGTTGAGGTGAATGGCGATCTTATCTGCCAGGTTGTCGTAGGTTTTGTGCAGCTGATAATGACGGTTCAGGATGTCCTGCACCGTGGAGGAGACCAGGAAATACTCCTGGCGCAAACGCAGCTCGCGTCCGGAATAGGTGGAGTCATCCGGATACAGCACGCGGGAGACGTTCTCGGAGTGGTTTTTATCTTCCACCGCCGCAAAGTAGTCGCCCTGGTTAAATTTACCGAGGTTGATTTCGCTACTGGCCTGGGCATTCCACAAGCGCAGCGTATTGGTGGCGTCTGTGTCATAACCGGGAATAATTTGGTCGTAGGCTACCGCGAGGATCTCTTCAGTTTCTATCCAGCGCGTTTTCTTGCCTTCCTGCTGAATACGCCCGCCAAAGCGCACTTTGTAGCGCGTATTGTGGCGTTTGAATTCCCACGGGTTACCGTATTCCAGCCAGTAGTCCGGTGACTCTTTCTGTCGGCCATCAACAATGTTCTGTTTGAACATGCCGTAGTCATAACGAATACCGTAGCCGCGTCCCGGCAGACCCAACGTAGCCAGTGAGTCCAGGAAGCAGGCCGCCAGGCGCCCGAGGCCACCGTTGCCAAGACCAGGGTCGTTTTCTTCATCGATCAGATCTTCAAGATCCAACCCCATACCTTCCAGCGCATTTTTGACATCGTCATAAATACCCAACGATAACAGTGCATTGGAAAGTGTGCGGCCAATCAGAAACTCCATTGACAGATAATAAACCTGTCGAGTTTCCTGGGATAATTGCGCACGGTTAGAACGCAGCCAGCGCTCCACGAGACGATCGCGCACCGCGAACAACGTGGCGTTCAGCCACTCATGTTTATTGGCAATGACCGGGTCTTTACCAATCGTGAACATCAGCTTGTAGGCGATAGAATGCTTAAGTGCCTCTACGCTGAGTGTGGGCGATGCATAAGTAAATGGAGCATTCATATAGGTGATTCCTGGATATCTATTTCAAACGATAGTAAAGCTCACGGTATGACTTCGCCGCGACTTGCCAGCTAAAATCCATGGTCATGGCCTGACGTTGTACAAACCGCCACAGCGAAGGCCGGGACCACAATACGAAAGCACGCCGAATCGCGCGTAGCAGCGACCAGGCATTACTATCTTCAAATACAAACCCACTGGCGATACCATCCGCCAGGTTTTCCAGCGAACTGTCAGAGACCGTATCAGCCAGCCCACCGGTGCGCCGCACCAGCGGCAGCGTGCCGTACTTCAGTCCATACAACTGCGTTAAGCCACACGGCTCAAAACGGCTGGGGACCAATATAACGTCGGCCCCACCCATGATGCGGTGCGAGAAGGCTTCGTGATAGCCAATCTGTACGCCCACCTGTCCAGGATGTTCCGCCGCCGCGGCGAGGAAACCTTCCTGTAAAACCGGATCGCCCGCACCAAGCAATGCCAGCTGTCCACCCTGCTCTAACAACCCCGGTAGCGCTTCCAGCACCAGATCCAGCCCTTTCTGACTGGTCAGGCGGCTGACTACGGCAAATAACGGCACTTTGTCGTTAACCTTAAGTCCCATCGCGATCTGTAGCTGGCGTTTGTTCTCCGCCTTCTCTTCCAGCGTTTCACGCGTATACCGCGACGCAAGCAGCAGATCGGTTTCCGGGCTCCAGATTTTTTCATCAACGCCGTTCAGCACACCGGAAAGACGTCCTTCACGATGACGCTGCTGCAACAGACCTTCCATGCCGTAGGCAAACTGCGGCTCGGTAATTTCCCGCGCGTAGGTCGGACTGACCGCCGTAATGTGGTCGGCGTAGTACAACCCGGCCTTCAGGAAAGAAATCTGCCCGTTAAACTCCAGTCCGTGCACGTTAAAGAACGACCATGGCACTTGGATGTCATCCATATGCTTTGCATAAAACATGCCTTGATACGCCAGGTTGTGCACGGTGAACACCGATTTCGCCGGATGGCCGCGCGCCGCCAGATACGCCGGGGCCAGACCGGCATGCCAGTCGTGCGCATGCACCACATCAGGGCGCCAGAATGGGTCAAAGCCACAGGCCATTTCACTGCCGACCCAACCCAGCAGCGCAAAACGCAGCACGTTATCGGTATATGCAAACAGGTTAGTGTCGTGATACGGGCTACCGGGACGGTCATAGAGATGCGGCGCGTCAATCAGGTAAATGCCCACACCGTTGAAATGCCCGAACAACAGCGTAATACGTCCGGCGAAGGTATCGCGACGCGTCACTACCTGCGCATCGGGAATGCCGCGACGGATATCAGGAAACGCCGGGAGCAGCACGCGGGCATCCACACCGTCCGCGATTTGCGCTGCGGGTAACGCCCCAATAACATCCGCCAGTCCCCCGGTTTTTAACAAAGGGAACATCTCTGAACAAACGTGTAAAACCTGCATTATCGCTCCTGTTTGATCTGCAGTTTGCGCAGCATTTCACGCGTGACCAGTACAATACCTTCCTCTGAACGGTAGAAACGACGAGCATCTTCTTCCGCGTTTTCACCAATCACCATGCCTTCAGGAATAACGCAGGCGCGGTCGATAATGCAACGACGTAAGCGGCACGAACGTCCCACCCACACTTCAGGTAACAACACTGCCGAATCAATGTTACAGAATGAATTCACCCGCACTCGCGGGAACAGAACGGACTGCACTACCACCGAACCAGAAATAATACAGCCGCCGGAGACCAGCGAGTTCAGCGTCATTCCGTGACTACCGGAACGGTCCTGAACAAATTTCGCCGGCGGCAGTGATTCCATATGCGTACGGATTGGCCAGTCCTGGTCGTACATATCCAGTTCAGGCGTCACCGAAGCCAGATCGAGGTTTGCTTTCCAGTAGGCTTCCAGCGTTCCCACATCGCGCCAGTACGGCTCGGATTCCGGGTCAGACTGTACGCAGGACAATGGGAATGGATGTGCATATGCCATGCCAGCTTCGGTGATTTTCGGGATGATGTCTTTGCCAAAATCGTGACTGGATTTTTCATCGAGATCATCTTCCGCCAGCAGTTCATACAGATAATCGGCGTCGAAGATGTAGATCCCCATACTGGCAAGCGATTTGGTCGGATCATTAGGCATCGCTGGCGGGTTGGCAGGTTTTTCAACGAACTCGATAATTTTATCGGTGTCGTCCACGTCCATTACGCCAAACGCGCTGGCCTCTTCAATAGGCACTGGCATACAGGCCACTGTGCAACGCGCACCTTTCTCAACGTGGTCGATCAGCATGCGTGAGTAGTCCTGCTTATAAATATGATCGCCCGCGAGGATCACCACATATTCCGCTTTATAGCGTCGAATGATGTCCAGGTTTTGGGTCACCGCATCCGCCGTACCGCGATACCAGTTTTCACCCTGCATCCTCTGCTGGGCAGGCAGCAGATCGACGAACTCGTTCATCTCTTCACTAAAGAACGACCAGCCGCGCTGAATATGCTGCACCAGCGTGTGTGACTGGTACTGAGTGATCACGCCGATACGGCGGATCCCGGAATTAAGACAGTTGGATAAGGCAAAATCGATAATGCGGAACTTACCGCCAAAGTGCACGGCAGGCTTGGCACGCTTATTGGTTAAATCTTTCAGGCGAGTACCGCGGCCACCGGCCAGGATCAGGGCAACAGATTTTAATGGCAGCTGGCGCGCCAACATTACACGATCGTTCTTCTCTAAACTTACCATGACTAACTCCTTTTTATCTTCTCTGGAACACACACAGTCCGTGCGCAGGTCCCTGCCAGACCGCCGTAAGCACCGGATTATCCTCTCCGGCAAATGGGGGAATGGCGTGCCATTCCCCTTCAGGTAAAACGATATCTGTCACCTCAAGCGTGGCGTTTATTGCAATCAGGAAACGATCTGAAAGCAGGATTTGCATCTGCCTCGGGCCGTTATGCCACTCATCCGCACTTAAGGGTTGTGCGTACTTATTCAGCCAACGAACATTGCCATCGCCCTCTTCCCACCAGCAATCGCCTGTTAATGCAGGTATTTGCCGGCGCAGATGAATCAACGCGGCGGTAAATGTGGTTAGCCCACTGTTTGCCTGCTGCCAGTCCAGCCAGGTTAAGGCGTTATCCTGGCAGTAAGCGTTATTATTACCGTGCTGGCTATGACCATGCTCATCACCCGCCAGCAGCATCGGCGTCCCCTGGGAGAGCAACAGCGTGGTTAACAGCGCATGAATGCTGTCGCGCCGCCGCTCAATCAGGTCCAGCGAGCCGCCTAATCCTTCTTTACCATGATTGTCACTGTAGTTATTGCTAGTGCCGTCGCGATTTTCCTCACCATTCGCTTCATTGTGCTTATTTGTGAAGCAAACGCAGTCGCGTAGCGTAAAACCGTCATGCGCGGTCACCAGATTGACCGTGGCGCTGGGATTGCGGCCCGGGCGTTTAAACACGTCGCTGGATGCGGCAAAACGTCCGGCAAACTCGCCCAACGAAAGATTACGCTGGAGCCAAAAACGTCGCGTCGCATCGCGGAAATGGTCATTCCACTCGGCAAACGGCGGGGGGAAATTCCCCACCTGATACCCGCCTTCACCAATATCCCACGGTTCCGCAATCAGCTTGGCGCGTGAGAGCAGCGGACAATTTTGGATCGCGGTAAACAGCGGAGCATCCTGACGAAACTCAGGCGTACGCCCCATGACGGAAGCCAAATCAAAACGAAAACCATCCACATGGCAGGTTTCAACCCAGTAGCGCAGACACTCGCATGCGTATTCCACAACGCCAGGATGGCTCAGATTGATGGTGTTCCCACAACCGGTCCAGTTGTAGTAATCGCCATCATCTCTGATCCAATAATAGCTACGGTTATCAATTCCGCGCAGCGAGAAGACAGGTCCTTCGAGATCCAGCTCGGCGCTGTGGTTTAAAACGATGTCGAGAATGACCTCAATACCCGCTTTATGCAGCGCTTTTACCGCGTCGCGAAACTCATCAAGCGCACTCTCCGGCGAGCTGGCATAGGCCGGATGCAGCGCGTACATCGCCACCGGGTTGTAGCCCCAGTAGTTTGACAGGCCCAGTCGCTGAAGCCGCGGTTCGCTGGCGAAATGCGCCACCGGTAACAGCTCCAGCGCGGTAATGCCGAGGCGCTTGAAATAGTCGATCATCACCGGATGACCCAGCGCTTTGTAGGTCCCGCGAATCTCTTCCGGCAGGTCAGGATGCAAATACGTCAGCCCTTTGACATGCGCTTCGTAAATTACGGTATTGCCCCACGGCGTGCGCGGCGGGGCATCATCCTCCCAGTCATAATGGTCGGACACCACCACGCCCTTCAGCGCGATGGCGGCGTTATCATGATGATCCGGTTCATTCAGCCCACCATGCAGCAGTGGGTTATCTTTTAACTCGCCATCCACCCGACGCGCGCAAGGGTCAAGCAGCAGTTTCGCCGGATTAAACCGGTGGCCCTGCTGCGGTTGCCACGGACCATGTACGCGATAGCCATAGCGTAGACCGGGACGGGCGTTGGCCAGATAGCCGTGCCAGACATCGCCGCTACGCCCCGGCAGGTCGTAGCGGAGTTCGCAGCCTTGCTCATCGAATACGCATAATTCAACGCGTTCAGCGTGGGCCGAAAAGAGGGTGAAATTGACGCCATGGCCGTCATACGTTGCACCATGGGGGGTGGCGTTGCCGGTTGCCAGTTGCGTCATTATCCCTCCCGCACCAGCCAGATCGTTGCCAGCGGTGGCAACGTCAGGCTCAGTGAGTGCTGACGACCATGACTGGCGATTTCATCGCTGTGCACCGCGCCGCCGTTACCGGTATTGCTACCGTGATAATGCATCGAGTCGGTATTGAGGATTTCGCGCCATTTGCCCGGCTGATTGATACCGAAGCGATAGCCGTGGCGAGGTACTGGCGTAAAGTTGCTGATAACGATGATTTCATTACCGACTTTGTCACGACGAACGAAAGCCAGCACCGAACGTTCTTTGTCATCCACCACCAGCCACTCGAAGCCATAGGCGTCAAAATCAAGCTCGTGCAGCGCTTTGTGATGACGATAAGTAAGGTTCAGATCGCGCACCAAACGCTGTACGCCGTGGTGCCAGTTATCGCCGCCTTCCAGCAGATGCCAGTCGAGGCTGGCGTCGTGATTCCATTCACGCCCCTGAGCAAACTCGTTGCCCATAAACAGCAGTTTCTTACCCGGGAAGGCCCACATCCAGCCGTAGTAGGCGCGCAGGTTGGCAAACTTCTGCCAAGCGTCCCCCGGCATGCGATCGAGAATTGATTTTTTACCGTGTACCACTTCATCGTGCGACAGCGGCAGGACAAAGTTTTCGGTGTAGTTGTACAGCATGCCGAAGGTCAGCTTATCGTGATGGAACTGACGATGAACCGGATCCAACTTCATGTAGTCCAGCGTGTCGTGCATCCAGCCGAGGTTCCACTTATACCAGAACCCTAAACCGCCCATATCCTGTGGCCTTGAAACGCCGGCAAAGTCGGTGGACTCTTCCGCCATGCTCACGGCCCCCGGCACCTGCTCGCCAAGAATACGGTTGGTATTACGTAAGAACTCAATGGCTTCGAGGTTTTCACGACCGCCAAATTCGTTCGGGACCCACTCCCCTTCTTTACGGCTGTAGTCGCGATAAATCATCGACGCCACGGCATCTACGCGCAGCGCATCGATACCAAAACGTTCAATCCAGTACAGGGCATTGCCTACCAGATAGTTACTGACTTCACGGCGACCGTAGTTGTAGATCAGCGTGTTCCAGTCCTGGTGATACCCTTCGCGCGGGTCGCTATGCTCATACAGATTGGTGCCATCAAACTCTGCCAGACCAAAGTCGTCCGACGGGAAATGGCCCGGCACCCAGTCGAGAATGACGTTCAGTCCAGCCTGATGCGCGGCATTCACAAAATAGCGGAAATCATCACGCGTCCCGAAACGACGGGTCGGCGCATACATACCGGTAGGTTGGTAGCCCCAGCTACCGTCGAACGGATGCTCATTAATCGGCAACAGTTCGAGATGGGTAAAGCCCATCCACTTGACGTAAGGCACCAACTGATCCGCCAGTTCGCGGTAGCTCAGCCAGAAGTTGTTATCGGTATGACGACGCCATGAGCCCAGGTGCACTTCATAGATAGAGATCGGCGCGTCAAACTGGTTGGCTTTTTTTCGCTCCTCGCTTTGCACCACTTTTTCCGGCAGACCGCAGATAAGCGACGCGGTTTCCGGGCGCATTTGCGCTTCGAAGGCGTAAGGGTCCGCTTTGATTCGCAGCTTACCGTTCGCATCGATCATCTCGTATTTATACAGTTGACCATGCTGCGCGCCGGGGATAAACAACTCCCAGATACCGCTTTCTTTGCGCAGGCGCATCGGGTGGCGACGGCCATCCCAGTAGTTGAACTGCCCAACCACTGACACGCGTTGAGCGTTAGGCGCCCAGACGGAGAAGCGCGTACCGGTTACGCCATCCATGGTATCCGCATGCGCGCCCAGCGTTTCGTAAGGTCGCAGGTGCGTACCTTCAGATAACAGCCAGGCATCCATATCCTGGATCAGCGGGCCAAAACGATAAGGGTCATCAATCAGATTCTCCTGTCCATGCCAGACAACAGCTAACTGATAGCGAAAGAAATTTTTACGGCGGGGAAGTACAGCACAGAAAAAACCGCGAGAGTCGAGGCAGTCCAGCTTGCCGACTTTGCGTCCGGTTTTGGGTTCGATCACCCACACTTCGGTGGCGTCAGGTAATAGGGCGCGGACTTCAAGTCCAGCGTCAGTTTGGTGCATACCGAGTACGGAAAAAGGATCCGCAAAATGGCCTGCAATTAGCGCATTAATCACGTCTCTATCGATACGAACGGACATGGTTGTCATCCTGTTTTATGGTGTCACGCCTTCCAACTGATCTTCGACATCAGGTAGTGACACTTTTTTTGACCTGAACGGCGCAGCACAATTGTGCATCCTCTCTGCGTCGTCCCACCTTCAGGCAACAACTTAATACCTCCGGTACTAAGTCACCCTTAAAGAATAGCCAATGCTTTATCTTACTCCTGGTAAAAAATGAAACATCTGCGCTTACTCCTGTATTACGCAAAAAAATGGGTGACTCAGCACCCATTGTTAAAACACGCAATCACTCTGCCGGAAAGCAGTATTGACTGATCCGGCCAGGTGGTTCGCGTCGTTTGTAGGCCTGATAAACGTGGCGTCATCAGGCCGTCCCACATTACGCCAACTGACGCAGCATACGGCGCAATGGCTCCGCAGCACCCCACAGCAACTGGTCGCCCACGGTAAAGGCTGACAGGAACTCCGGTCCCATATTCAGCTTACGCAGACGGCCTACTGGCGTGGTCAGCGTGCCGGTAACGGCCGCCGGGGTTAACTCACGCATGGTGATATCCCGATCGTTTGGCACGACTTTGGCCCACGGATTGTGCGCTGCCAGCAGTTCTTCCACGGTCGGAATAGACACATCTTTTTTCAGTTTAATGGTGAACGCCTGGCTGTGGCAGCGCAGCGCACCTACGCGCACGCACAGACCATCAACCGGGATCACGGAAGAGGTGTTAAGAATTTTGTTGGTTTCAGCCTGTCCCTTCCACTCTTCGCGGCTCTGACCGTTATCAAGTTGTTTGTCGATCCACGGAATCAGGCTACCGGCCAGCGGTACGCCAAAGTTATCAACCGGCAGTTCACCACTGCGGGACAGGGTCGTCACTTTACGTTCGATATCGAGAATAGCAGAGGAAGGGGTTGCCAGTTCATCGGCCACATGGCCATACAGATGCCCCATCTGGGACAACAGTTCGCGCATATGGCGCGCGCCGCCGCCGGAGGCCGCCTGATAGGTCGCCACGGAAACCCAGTCAACCAGGTCATTGGCAAACAGGCCACCGAGGGACATCAGCATCAGGCTAACGGTACAGTTACCGCCGACAAAGGTCTTAATACCTTTGTTCAGGCCGTCAGTGATGACATCCTGGTTAACCGGATCGAGAATGATGATGGCATCGTCTTTCATACGCAGCGAAGAGGCCGCGTCAATCCAGTAACCCTGCCAACCGCTTTCACGAAGCTTTGGATAGATTTCGTTGGTATAATCGCCGCCCTGACAGGTCACGATGATATCGAGCGCCTTCAGCGCATCCAGATCAAAAGCGTCCTGAAGCGTGCCGGTCGTGGTTCCACCGAATGTCGGTGCCGCCTGCCCGAGCTGGGAAGTAGAAAAGAAAACAGGGCGAATGGCGTCGAAGTCACGCTCCTCAACCATGCGTTGCATGAGAACAGAGCCGACCATACCGCGCCAGCCGATAAAACCAACATTTTTCATAGCGTTTTTTTCCTGCAGAGATGTGTGCTGTGTATGCTAACCAGTATCCTACTGGCCTATCCTTCACCATACAAAAAGCAGCCAAAGTCGCAAGTGAAATTAATCAATGATAGCGAAGCCATCAGTAATGCGACTTATCTCGCTGCGCAAGCAAGCAGAAAGTCCGCGGTAATAGTAAGGGAATTTGAGTTATGAATGAAATTATTTCAGCGGCAGTTTTATTGATCCTTATTATGGACCCGCTCGGAAATCTGCCCATTTTCATGTCCGTATTGAAACATACCGAACCGAAACGCCGCCGCGCGATTATGATTCGCGAGCTGTTCATTGCGCTGTTGGTGATGCTGATATTCCTGTTTGCTGGCGAGAAAATACTGGCATTTCTTAACCTGCGCGCGGAAACCGTATCGATCTCCGGGGGCATCATTTTGTTCCTGATCGCCATTAAGATGATTTTCCCCAGCGCCACCGGGAATAGCACAGGGCTTCCGGCAGGCGAAGAGCCGTTTATCGTGCCACTGGCGATCCCGCTGGTAGCGGGTCCAACAATCCTGGCTTCATTAATGCTGTTATCACATCAGTATCCGAACCAGATGGGGCATCTGGTGATTGCGCTGCTGATCGCCTGGGGTGGTACTTTTGTGATTTTGCTGCAGTCTTCGCTGTTTTTACGCCTGCTGGGCGAGAAAGGGGTTAACGCACTGGAGCGCCTGATGGGGCTGATTCTGGTGATGATGGCTACCCAGATGTTCCTCGACGGCGTAAGGATGTGGATGAAGGGGTAATCTCTCCTTTTTGGCTCAGATAGCATGTTACCCGGAGAACAGTTACGTTCACGTCATGCTCATTGCTTCTCTGAGATCTCGTCACCAGTAAACGTGTTAAGGGGGCTACGCAGCCCCCTTAACAATCCAGGCTCTCCGGCACTGCTGTAATTTCAGGTATTCCTTACGCTTTTAACTCGCTGAAAAAACGTATTTTCATTTCTGCGAGGTGCCTTCCGGAATGCCCTCTTGTCAGCATCGCGGATAAACATTATCTTCTCGCTGCACCTGCAAAATCAGGTGCCAGAATTAGCCTTCTGAAAATCATACTGGCGACATATACTTCTATGTCGTGCGACCGATTTCGTCTCAATGGCGGGTCGAGCGGGGGCGTCGCAAGACGCGCCGGTATCCAGTATGACCGGTAAGGCTAACTCCGCTCGATTCCGCCACCCGCGAGATTAGCCTCTCCGGTGGTGGTTTAAATAAAACATACTGGAGGCTGCCCTATGGCGACTACCCCTCTCTTTTCACACTCTTTATTTACCCTGCCCTTTAGCCATGCCACGGATTTCACCGAACTGGCGGATAACTGCGAGCGTTTTGTCGAAGGGCTGGTTGAATGCCATGACCCGGTTGAAAAACTGGCGATTTGTGCACGTCTGTCGGCCTGTCTCGCGTTATTGCAACCGACCTTAACAGAACCTGTACCGCAGCATCTGCAAGCGAGCCTGACGGTAGAAACATTCCCGACCCGTTTTCCCCTTTTCGAGCCGGAACCAGACCAGATGGGGCGCTACTGTCAGTTATTAACGCACCTGCTGATGAGTAAAACGCTGTCTGACGAGATGGAACGAGTGGCGGGTGACTTACTGCAGGATCTGGTGGGCTATTTCGCCGATACGCTAAAAGCGCCGCGCTGGCTGAAAACAGAAGAAGGGCTGGTCGTGCTATAAAAAAGCCGGGTAGCGCTTGCGCTTACCCGGCCTACGGTGTGGATGTGTGCTCGTTTCCAGGCCCGGTAAGCGCAAGCGCAACCGGGCAATGCCATCAGCTCAACAGCTGAAAGGCAATCATACCGACAATCGCACCGACCGTGCCGAGAATGGTTTCCATCATCGTCCAGGTCTTCAGCGTTTGCGCTTCGGTCGCACCGGTAAATTTACCGAACAACCAGAAACCAGCGTCGTTAACGTGGCTGACCACGATAGAGCCGCCCGCGATACAGATAGACAGTGCCGCCATCTGGGCACCGGAGTAGTTCAGTTGCTCAATCACCGGCATCACCAGACCGACCGCCGTTAAGCAGGCTACAGTCGCGGAACCCTGAATGATACGCACAGCCGCCGCCAGCACGAAGCAGGTGATGGCAATCGGCAGGCCCATACCGGTTAACGCTTCGCCCAGCGCCGGACCGACGCCAGAATCAACCAGAACCTGTTTGAATACACCGCCCGCACCAATCACCAGCAGAATAATCCCCGCCGGTTGCAGCGCATGACCACAGATCTCCATCACGCGGTCTTTTGGCATGCCCTGGCGCACCGCCAGACCGTAAATCGCCACCAGACAGGCAACCAGAATCGCGGTAAACGGGTGACCGATAAACTCGAACCATTCATAGGTTGTAGAACCGACCGGAACAAAGCGTGCGGCGATGGTTTTCAGCCCCACCAGCACCAGCGGCAGCAGGATAAGCGATAAGCTGAAGCCAAAGGACGGCATTTTGCCTTCGCCCAGATGCGGCTCGGAAATATCTTCCGGTACGTGCAGCTCGACGTAACGGCTGATGAAATTCCCCCACAGCGGCCCGGCGATAATCATGCCCGGAATCGCGGCACACAGGCCAATCAGGATCATCCAGCCAAAGTCGGCGTGCATCTGAGAGGCCAGCAGCATCGGCGCAGGCCCAGGCAGCAGGAATGCCGCAGCAGCCGCTACGCCCGCAAACAGCGGGATCACAAGCTTAACCAGGTTCGTCCCCGTATGGCGCGCCATTGAGAATGCCACGCTAATCAGCAGCACAATCGCCACCTCAAAGAATAGCGGCAGCGCGCAAATCAGACCGGCCAGGCCAATCGCATAATGTGCGCGGCTGTGACCGAAGGATTTCAGCATTTTGACGGCAATCTGATCGACAGCTCCGGTCTCATGCAAAATCTTGCCGAACATCGCCCCCAGCGCCACAACAATCGCCAAGAAACCGAGCGTGCCTCCCATCCCTTTTTCCATGGTCGCCGCGATTTTATCGAGCGGCATACCGGAAAAGAGACCTGCACCAATGGATACCACCATCAAAGCAACGAAGGCGTGCATACGCGCCTTCATCACTAAAAACAGCAGTAATAAAACGGACCCTACTGCTGTTAAAACAAGCGTTAATGTACTCACTACTTACTGCCCTGGTTAATAACCTCAATGGTGCTGGCGACCACACCGTCCAGTGGTTGATCGATATCGACCACCAGTACATCGTTTTCATTCGCACCCGGTTCTTCCAGCGCTTCAAACTGGGTCACCAGCATCTGCGTTTTGAAGAAGTGACCTTTACGCGCTTTCAGGCGGCTTTCGATAACGTCAAAATCCCCTTTCAGATAGATGAAAGAGAGGTTCGGGTTACCGTCGCGTAGCTGGTCGCGATAGACTTTTTTCAGGGCGGAACAGACGATCAGCGAAACCTTGTTGGTACGCTGCATCGCAAAGGCGGCGTCATTCAACGCCTGTAACCACGGTTTGCGGTCGTCATCGTTGAGTGGCTCACCAGAAGCCATTTTCATGATGTTGCTGCGCGGATGGAGAAAATCGCCATCAAGAAACGCGGCCTGCAGTTGATGCGCCACTTCGCTGGCGACAGCAGATTTACCGCTGCCCGATACGCCCATCAGAACGTAAACGTGGTGATCATGATTAGTCGTGCTCAAAGCGTTGCCCCCACTGGTACAAGAATCAGGAAATTGTTACGGGTAACTGTTATCGGTAACATTGTCCAGCCGGATAAATAGAGAAGCAATATCCATTCGTGCTCGAAGTGTATAAGTGTGAGCTACTTCAAACTTGTTGGCTTAAATAGATCCGCCCGGTGACAAGGTGAAACCTAAATCTAACATTTTAGGTGTGACGGCTTCACCGCGGATGCGCGCCAGCAGACGTTCTGCGCCAATGCTGCCCATGCGTTCACGCGGCGTGAGCACGCTCGCCAGACGCGGCTCCATCACCTGCCCGATGTCGTGACCGTGGAATCCGGCAATCGCCATGTCATCAGGGATTTTCAGCCCTAAACGCTGGCATTCGAAGGCCGCCCCTACCGCCAGGTCATCGTTGGTACAAAAGACACCATCGAGCTGCGGGTATTCACGCCGCGCCTGACGGATAAGTTCAATACCGGAGGAGTAGGAAGAGGACTGCTCCACCATCACGCTGTACGGCACCAGGTCGGCATCGCGCATTGCCTGCTCGTAGCCTCTCTGTTTGATGATAGTACGTTCATCAAGGCGTGCGCCAAGATAGGCAACATGACGGTGCCCGCGGGCGATGATAGCGGCTGTCATCTGACGCGCGGCTTCGAAGTTGTCGAAGCCCACGGCAATATCAAGACATGGGGACTGGCTGTCCATCAGCTCAACCACCGGGATACCGGCAACCTCAATCATTTTCAGCGTACGGGGCGTATGGCTACGTTCGGTGAGGATCAGGCCATCAATATTCCACGACAGCATCGATTCCAGACGCTCTTGTTCCATCTCAGGCTTATAGCCGTAGTGCGCCAGCATGGTTTGATAACCATGAGCGTCAGTGACAGCCTCAATGCCGCGTAGCACTTCAGCAAAAACCTGGTTAGTAAGAGACGGTAACAGCACGCCGATAGCGCGGCTGGTGGCGTTAGAAAGGATATCAGGAGCGCGATTGGGAATATAACCCAGCTCATCAAGTGCAGCGGCAATTTTGCCCCGCAGCGCCACGGAGACCTGCTCCGGGTTACGCAAAAAGCGGCTGACCGTCATTTTGGTCACGCCCACGCGGTCGGCTACATCCTGAAGTACGGGTCTTTTCTTTTTCATCGTCCTGAAGCGTTAAAAAGGGATAGATTCCCCCAGTTTACCACGGACGTGCGTGAACCTTCGCAGAGAAAAAAAGGAGTTTTTTAATGTGAGAAATACACAAAATCATTCGAGTTGCATCAAGGCGGCGACGCAGTAAATCCCCGGGAGCGTACATTAAGTACGCGACCGGGGTGAGCGAGGAAAGCCATCACAGATGCGGCTTGAAGGATGCCGTGTATTTTTATACAGGCGGCAGGTCAAACAGTAACACTTCGCTGTCGCTGTCGGCATGAATAGAAATGGCCTGTTCATCCCAGATTGCCAGACCATCGCTGGTGGTCGCTTTGGTCCCGTTAATTGTCACGTTACCTTTTACTACCTGGATCCAGACGCGGCGTTCAGCGGCAATCTGATGCACCGACTGCTCATCTTTGATCAGTGCCCAACGGTACAGTTCCATATCCTGGTACACTTTCAGCGACCCATCACGGGCATCCGGCGACAGCACAAGTTGTTTACCCTGAGCGGCATCAAAACGGCGCTGCTCATAGCGTGGGGTAATACCGTTTTCCTGCGGCATGATCCAAATCTGATACAGATGCAGCTTCTCTGTATTGCTCGGGTTGTACTCCGAGTGACGGATCCCCGTCCCGGCGCTCATTATCTGGAACTCACCGGCCGGAACCTGCTCTTTGTTCCCCATGCTGTCCTGATGTTCCACCGCACCTTCCAGCACGTAAGTCAGGATTTCCATGTCTTTATGGGGATGAGTACCAAAGCCCTGGCCTGCGTCAATCACGTCATCGTTAATCACGCGCAGTGCCGAGAACCCCATAAAATTTGGATCATAGTAGTTGGCAAAAGAGAAGGTATGCCAGGAATCGAGCCAGCCATGATTAGCGTGGCCACGGTCATTAGCTTTGCGTAAGTAGATCATTGTGTTCACCCCCAGATGTTTTCGATGGAGTAAGTGTGGACTCAATCCGCCGGGGATCATAGAGGGTGAAAATTGACTCCTCTGTTCAAAAAAAATGAACAAGTCCAGAGGAGTCTGCGCAGGCTATTTGGCGAGAGTTATCGTCGCCGGAGAAGCCTGTTCAAAGGCGCGTTCGAGGAGTTCCAGATTGGTAAGAACTTCAGATTCCTTGACATAATTAGGCGTACCGGCTGTCAGCGTCTGGTAAAGCGCATCATAGACGCGACCATAGTCCCCCACTTCCGGCTGCACCTCTTCTTTTACCGTCAGGCCGTCATCATTGACGTACTCCAGCATCCCAATGGAATCGTCAGCAGCGAAACCTGGCTCACCTGGCATGATATTGGCCTTCAGGCTGGTTTCCTGCTGGTCGATGCCATACTTCACAAACGAGCCTTTGGTACCGTGAACGATAAACTTCGGATAGTCGATTTTCACCAAGTGACTGGTTTTAACAATGGCTTTCAGAGAGCCGTAGAACAGCTGCGCTTCAAAGGTATCGTCCGGGTTCGCTTTGTTGCGCAGGCTGCGGATGTCATAGGCCACGCAATCGGGACGACCGAACAGCGAGATAATCTGATCCATGGTGTGTACGCCCAGACCATAGAATGCGCCGTCCTGCGGCAGTCCCGGCTTGGTTTCCGCCACGGGGCGGTAGTAATCGAAATGGCTTTCAACCTCAACAATTTCACCGAGCTTGCCGCTCTCAATCGCTTTTTTAGCGGTGAGGAAGCAGGAATCAAAACGACGGTTCTGATATGGCGTAACGGTCAGCCCTTTGCTTTGCGCCAGTTCGAACAGTGCTTTTGCTTGCGCAAGCGTCGGCGTGAAGGGTTTCTCAACCAACACGTTTTTACCCGCTTCCAGCGCGCGTTTGGCGTATTCAAAATGGCTGTCAGCATGGGTACAGACGATCACCAGCTTCACCTGCGGATCGTTTAAGATCTCGTCAAGGTCACTGGTGAAGTGAATATGTGAATATTGTGGTGCCTGCTCTTCCGGCTTGGCGTGGCGGCGAAAAATGTGCGCGACATGCCAGCTATTTTTGCGGTTGAGGACGTACGGCAAATGGTAGCGAGTGGTGCTTTTACCAAAACCAATAAATGCGCAGTGTAAGGTCATGAGACGATCCTTTCGAAGGTGATTGTCTACACCATAGCGCAAAGCGGCTGGAGACTGAATGTTGGATTCTTTGCCGGATGGCGCTTGAACTGCACCACAGGGCGACAGGATCGGCCGTCGGCGTCGCAGGCAGTTTGTTCACGGCAAGCGCGCATGGCCCGGAGCGTACTAAATGTACGTGAGGAGCACGAGCACTTCCCGGGGACGAAATGGCAAGTAAGCCAGGCAGACACAAAACCTCAAAAAAAAAAGCCAGCAAAAGCTGGCTAAAGTAATACTGGAAGCAATGTGAGCAATGTCGTGCTTTCAGGTTCTCCGTAGGGGTTCCCCTGAACGCAGAGCAATAATAATCATTCTCATTCGCACTTGTCTACTTCTTTTTGCAAAAAAATGCAGTTGACGGAATTTTCTTTCTCAGCGAGTGTAAATACACAATTAACCCTGCTGGAGATAAGGAATGAGTGAGATAGTGATACGCCACGCTGAACCGAAAGATTACGACGCAATTCGTCAGATCCACGCCCAGCCGGAGGTGTACCACAACACGCTACAGGTTCCTCATCCTTCCGTGGAGATGTGGCAGGAGCGGCTAGCCGATCGACCCGGTATAAAACAGCTGGTCGCTTGCATTGATGAAATTGTCGTTGGTCATTTGTGCATCGACGTTGCCCAGCGTCCGCGCCGCAGCCATGTGGCCGATTTTGGTATCTGCGTGGATGCTCGGTGGCACAATCGCGGCGTTGCCAGCGCGTTGATTCGCACGATGATCGACATGTGCGACAACTGGCTGCGCGTCGAGCGTATTGAGCTAACGGTATTTGTTGATAATGAGCCGGCCGTGGCGGTGTATAAGAAATACGGCTTTGAAATCGAAGGCACAGGTAAGAAATACGGCCTGCGCAACGGTGAATACGTTGATGCCTACTTTATGGCGCGCGTGAAATAAAATTAAGGGCGAGTCTTATCGCCCTTCTTATTGAAAGGACGCAAGAGTGAAAAAGTACCTTCTCCTGGTGTTGCTGGCAGCACTCTCCCCTGCTTTCGCCACTACCGTACAAAATCTCGATTCCGTGCCCAGCGCTATTCAACACCCGGAAGGTAAACAGATTTTTGCTGAGCAAATGGCGGGAGCAACCCCTGCCAAAGGATTTGGCGAGCTTCCACAGGGATTATCTGAGAACGCGTGGATTGCCTGGGTTGCGCCGAATGAAGATCCTGACAACCTGATCCTCACGGGTGCCAAAGCCTGGGGCAAAGACGGCAAATATATCGGTGTCGCCTGTTTCGCCGACAATCCGGCCGACGCCGGGCAGGCAAAGAAATACGCGGATAACAACTGTCCGGAAAACTACAGCAACGGGCGCGCCAATAAATTATATCTCGGCGTTTTTTCCTGGCAGGACCAACAGCTAACGCCGATTGCACGCTCGGAAAAACCATTAAACCAACTCTCTGAGTGGAATAAAACCGCCGAAAAAGAGAGCGATGATGAGTCCGTCAGACCGCTGGCCTATTATACAAAACTGGATCTGGCACCGTACCGGATCGCACCCGATACGCTGGCGTTTGGGGTGCGCGGTGGATACTCTGAGGCGTATTCCGGCGGCGGCGCATTTTATGAAGTGCTGGAGCTCTATGCGATCAAAGACAACAGGATAATCAACGTGTATTCCGACCTTGTTTATCAATATACGGACATCGCCGGAGAGTGGAATAAAGACGGTACAAGACAGCACGACATCAGCGAAAGTAAATATATCCTCAAAATGCGTTCGGCAAAAACGCACGGGTTTTATGATTTAGAGCGAGTAAACCTGCAGGATAAAAGCAGCCAAATATTCCGCTGGTCTGAATCGCTGCAGCGATATGCGCCATTCATCATCGATAAAAGATAGCGGCGAAATCTTTAGTTTAGGCACTGCCTGGCCGCTGGAGAAATATTTACAAGACTACGAAGAGAGCAAAACAACACGAAGCTAAGGTTACCTGGAGACAATGAATTATAATAACTGCCATTGGGCCTTCCAAACCGGCCCTCTTCCAGCGAAGAGGGCCGTTATCCTCAGTAACCCGCCGTTAAATCATCCACGGAACGCGGGTCGGACGCTCCATACAGTGCGCCATCCGGTCCAACCATAATGCTCTGCGTGCTGCCCATCGCTTCTTTCAGCGCCACTTTCTGTCCTTTTTGCTCCAGCAGCTTAATTGTATCCGGGCTGAAGCCCTTCTCAATACGAAGCTCATCCGGCAACCACTGATGATGGAAGCGTGGTGCATTGGTCGCTTCGGCGACGTTCATCCCGAAATCAATGCTGTTGACCACCATTTGCAGCACAGTAGTGATAATTCGGCTCCCGCCTGGGCTGCCGGTAACCAGCCAGGTTTTCCCATCTTTTACCACGATAGTCGGCGACATAGATGACAGCGGACGCTTCTTCGGTCCGACCGCGTTGGCATCGCCGCCTACCAGACCGTATACGTTCGGTACGCCCGGCTTGGCAGAGAAGTCGTCCATTTCATTATTGAGCAGAATGCCAGTGTTACCCGCCACAATACCGGTCCCGAAAGTGGTATTCAGGGTATAGGTCACCGCCACGGCATTGCCGTCTTTATCCACCACCGAGAAGTGAGTGGTCTGATTGCTTTCATACGGGGCGAGCTTGCCAGGTTTAATCTGGCTGGAAGGCTTAGCCTTGTTGATATCAATCTGATCGGCAAGCGTTTTAGCATAGGCTTTGTTGGTCAGAACCTGCCATGGCACTTTCACAAAATCGGGATCGCCCAGATACTCCGAGCGGTCAGCGTAGGCATATTTCTCCGCTTCAGCCATGACCTGCATGGCGTCGGCGCTGCCAAACCCGTACTTCTTCATATCAAAGTTTTCAAGAATATTGAGGATCTGCACGATGTGAATACCGCCAGAGGACGGCGGCGGCATGGAGAAGACCTGATACCCGCGATAGTCACCGCTAATCGGCGTACGCTCCACGGCTTTATAGCTGGCTAAGTCCTCTTTGGTCATCAGCCCGCCGTTCTTCTGCATTTCCCCGGCGATCTGATCGGCAATAGCCCCTTTATAAAACGCATCCGGGCCGCTTTCGGCAATCATTTCCAGGCTTTTCGCCAGGTTCTTTTGTACCAGCTTATCGCCTTTTTTCAGTGGCTCGCCGTCTTTCCAGAAAATGGCTTTGCTGTTCTCGTGATTAGGGAGCACTTCACTGCCATAGGTTTTCAGATCGTCGGCCAGTGCGTCATTAACCACAAAGCCCTCTTCCGCCAGCTTCATCGCCGGACGTACTACTTTGTTCAGCGGCATCGTGCCGTATTTCTCCAGCGCCAGCGAGAAACCCGCGACGGTACCCGGCGTACCGGATGCCAGATGCGACGTCAGCGACTTTTTCGCATCGGCGTTGCCCTGCTCATCAAGGAACATGTCACGGGTCGCGCCAGCAGGGGCCATTTCGCGAAAATCAATCGCCGTGGTGTTACCGTCTTTGGTACGCAGCAGCATAAAACCGCCACCGCCCAGATTGCCCGCCTGGGGATGCGTCACCGCAAGCGCGTAGCCAACGGCCACGGCGGCATCGACGGCATTCCCACCCTGTTTAAGAATATCCACCCCCACCTGAGTGGCAAGCGCATCCACGGAGGCCACCATCCCCTGCTGCGCACGCACGGGATGGAACACATCCTCCTCAACACCGTATGATACCGGCGGCGGTGCAGCCGGAGCGGCAGCAACGCTAAAACAACTTCCTGAGAGCAGAGCAGCAATGGCTACCCGGCGTAAAAACGTCGGTTTTATCATCGTTATTCTCCAGATGTATGGGGGTCAGCCCCCACTAAGCCTGGTGCATAACTCTGAAATAATCATCGTAACGGCGAGAAAGGAGTAAACTTAAGAGATCCCCGAGAGGAGAAAAGCGATGAAACGACTCTTACTTTTAGCCATGCTGTTGCCGTTTGCAGGCTTTGCACAGCCCATCAACACCATGAATAACCCGAATCAACCCGGTTATCAGATCCCGAGCCAGCAGCGTATGCAAACCCAAATGCAATCGCAGCAGATTCAGCAGAAAGGGATGCTCAATCAGCAGTTGCAAACGCAGACGCGTATGCAACAACAGCATATGGAAAACCAAATCAATTCCAACTCCCAGCGCGTCCTTCAGTCTCAGCCTGGCGAGTTTAATTCCAGCCAGCAGCAAATGCTGCCCAACAGCAACGGTGGGATGTTAAGTGGAACCCGTAACCCGGACAGCTCGCTGAATAAGCAACATATGCTGTCGGAGAAAAAGAACGGCGACATGCTGAAGCCCTCCAGCACGCCGCAGCCTAACGTTCCGTTAAAAACAATTGGGCCTTAACAGGGCTGGAAATCCGGACCAATCGTATCAATGGCATCGGTACAGATGCAGTCCACTCCCCAGCGTAGCAGTTCCGCCGCGCGCTGGGGTCGGTTGACGGTATACACCAGAATACGCAGTCCTGCGTCGCGCAGCGCATCCACGCGCGCTTCATCCAGCAGCTTGTGATTAAGGTGAATAGAGACGCAACCCAGCCGCGTTGTCAGCTCACGCCAGTCCTCGCGCCACTCATCAAGCAGTAAGCCTCTCGGCAGTTCAGGCGCCGCCTGCTGCGCCGCTGCAAGCGCGTCAATTTCAAAGGATGACAACAGCGGTGGTGTCATTCCCGCCCACAGTTCCCGAGCGGCCAGCGCTACGGCTTTGCCGGTTAACGTTCCGGTGCCGGTGGTGGGTTTAATTTCAATATTCGCCATCATACCGTGCTGACGGCAGCGCTCGGCCACTTGCGAGAGCAGCGGTAGCGGTTCGCCTTTAAACTCACCGCTAAACCAGCCACCGGCGTCCACGCGCAATAAATCCTGCCAGTTCAGCTCGCCTGCCACACCCCAACCATTGCTGGTGCGTTCCAGGTTGTCGTCATGCAGCAAGAAGATCTCACCGTCTTTCGACAATTTAGCGTCAAACTCAATCATGGTATGCCCGTATCGCGCCCCCATGTCGATCGCCGCCAGGGTGTTTTCCGGTGCCAGCTTACCGCCGCCGCGATGGGCGACGATATGGGGGTAAGGCCAGTTACTCATACGCGTTGTCCTGTTTCGCCATCAAAAAGATGCAGATGATTTTCTGGCAGATGCAGCCACAGCGTGCTGCCTGCCGTCGGGCGATGCTGATGCGCCAGTCGCACCACCAGCTTTTGCTCACCCCAACGTCCGTGTGCCAGGTTATCCGCTCCCAGCATTTCCAGCGTGTCGACGACCAACGGCACGCCGCCTTCGGCCTGCGAGCTTAGCGCAATATGCTCCGGGCGGATACCCAACGTCATGTTGCGCCCACCAGACTCCCTCGCGCTTCTGCCGAGGGGCAACGTCATGCCGTCATCCAGCTCAAAATGGGTGCCCGAGGCGCTGATGCGCCCGTCCAGCAGATTCATCGCCGGGCTGCCGATAAAACTCGCCACAAAGCGGCTGGCAGGCTTTTCATATACCTCAACCGGCGTGCCGATCTGCTCGGCAATGCCTTTGTTCATCACCATCACCCGCTGGGCGAGGGTCATCGCTTCAACCTGATCGTGCGTCACATACAGTGAGGTGGTTTTCAGTCGGCGATGCAGATGTTGTAACTCCAGACGCATCTGTACGCGCAGCTTGGCATCGAGGTTAGACAGAGGCTCATCAAACAGGAATACCGCTGGGTCACGGACAATCGCCCGCCCCATCGCCACACGCTGGCGCTGACCGCCAGAAAGCTCGCGCGGACGACGCTTGAGCAGTTCACCCAGCTCGAGAATACGCGCCGCCTCTTTCACCCGTTCGGCAATATGCTCCTTGCCCATCCCGCGGATTTTCAGCCCCCAGGCCATATTTTCTTCCACGCTCATATGTGGGTAGAGCGCGTAGTTCTGAAAGACCATCGCAATGCCGCGATCCTTAGGCTCCATTTCGGTGACGCGTTTATTATCAATCCAGATATCGCCGCCGCTCACCCGTTCAAGCCCGGCCACCATCCGTAGCAGCGTTGACTTACCGCAGCCGGATGGGCCAACCATCACGATAAATTCTCCGTCCGCGACATCCAGCGTCAGCGGTTTAATCACCTGGGTTTTGCCGTCCCAGCTTTTGGTTACTGCCTGTAGTTTTAAACCAGCCATTTTTATTTCTCACTATCGACCAGGCCACGTACGAAGGCACGCTGCATGGCTAACACGATGATTACCGGAGGGATGAGCGTCAGCAGCATGGCTGCCATTACCTGATTCCACTGCGTGGTGCCTTCACCAGTAGCAATCATGCCTTTGATACCTGCCACCGCAGTGCCCAAATTGACATCGGTAATAATTAACAACGGCCACAAATACTGGTTCCAGCCGTAGATAAAGGTGATCACAAACAGCGCCGCCAGATTGGTTTTTGACAGCGGTAGTACAATATCGCGGAAAAAACGCATCGGTGACGCGCCGTCAATACGCGCCGCCTCAACCAGTTCATCCGGCAGGGTCATAAAAAACTGCCGGAACAGGAACGTAGCAGTCGCCGATGCCATTAACGGCAGCGTCAGACCCGCATAGCTGTCGAGCATTTTCAGGTTGGCGATCACTTCCACCGTCGGGAAAATACGCACCTCGACCGGCAGCATCAGCGTGATAAAAATCATCCAGAAGAACAGGTTACGCAGTGGAAAGCGGAACCAGACGATGGCGAATGCGGAGAGCATAGAGACGGTGATTTTCCCTACCGTAATACTGAACGCCATGATGAAACTGTTGAGCATCATCAGCCAGAACGGCGCGCTGTTAACGCCCACGCCGTTGACCCAGATGTATTTCATGTTTTCCAGCAGATGTGTGCCGGGAATCAGCGTCATCGGCGTTTCAAAGACTGCTTTGTTATCCAGCGTCGCCGCGACAAACGCGACGTACAGCGGAAACAGGATCACCATGATCCCCATAATCAACATGGCATGGCTGAATATTGTCAGCCCACGACGATTCTCAATCATTGGTAACGCACCTTACTTTCCACATAGCGGAACTGCACCACCGTCAAAATAATGACCAGGAACATCAGCACTACCGATTGGGCGGCCGAGGCGGAGAGATCCAGCCCGACAAAGCCTTCGCGATAGATCTTATAAATCAACGTAGTGGTCGCCTGTACCGGCCCACCCGCCGTAGCGGCATCGATCACCGGAAAGGTATCAAAGAAGGCATAAACCAGATTCACCACCAGCAGAAAGAAGCTGACCGGTGCAATCAGCGGCAGCGCCAGCTTAAAGAAGCGGCGAACCGGTCCCGCACCATCAATCGCGGCGGCTTCAATCAGCGACCGCGGAATAGACTGTAGTGCGGCAAAGAAGAACAGGAAGTTGTAACTAATCTGCTTCCAGACCGACGCAAACACCACCAGAAACATCGCCTGACCGCTGTTTTGCGCATGGTTCCAGTCATAGCCAAACTCACCGAGAAAATGGGTAATCAGCCCGCGCCCTGGGTTAAACAGGAAGATCCACAATACGGCGGCGACGGCGGGCGCGACGGCGTAAGGCAACAGCATCAGCGTCTGGTAAAAACGGCTACCGCGTACCACGTAATTCACCAGCGCCGCAAAAAATAACGACACCAGCAAACCGCTTACCGTGACTAACGTACTGAACTTAATGGTGGTCCAGAATGAATCAAGGTAGTACGGGTCATGAAACAGCGCGATAAAGTTTTCCAGTCCGACAAACTGGCTAGAAAGACCAAACGGATCAACGGATTGTAGTGAATACCACAGCGCTTCACCGGCGGGCCAGATAAAGAAAATAACGGTGATAACCAACTGTGGGGCCACCAGCAAATAGGGAAGCCAGCGCGAGCGGAACACCGGACGGGATGAAGACATGTAGGTTCTTTTCCTGGAAGGTGCCAGATTGCGGTGCACACACCGTATCCGGCCTACAAACTACACGCATTTGTAGGCCGGGTAAGTCGCAGCCGCCACCCGGCATTTCACATTACGATTTAGTCGATTGCTCAAAGCGGCGCAGTAACTGATTGCCACGCTCAACGGCAGCATCCAGCGCCTGCTGCGGGGTTTTCTTCCCGGTCCAGACGCTTTCCAGTTCTTCATCTACGATGGTGCGGATCTGCGGCATGTTGCCCAGACGCAGCCCTTTGGTGAACGGCAACGGTGGCTTGTTCAGCATCTGGCGGGTGGCGATATCAGCCCCAGGGTTCTTATCATAGAAGCCCTGCTCGCGGGTCAAGTCGTACGCGGCGGTGGTAATGGGCAGGTAGCCGGTCTTCTGATGCCATTCAGCAGCAATTTCAGGTTTCGCCAGGAAGTTGAGGAACTGCGCCACGCCTTCGTAGGTTGCTTTGTCTTTACCCTGCATCACCCACAGGCTGGCTCCCCCGATAATCGCGTTCTGCGGCGCGCCCTTCACATCGGCATCGTACGGCATCATGCCGACGCCATAGTTGAATTTGGCGTAGTGGCGGATGTCAGCCAGAGAACCGGAAGAGGCAGTGGTAATGGCACAATCCCCGTTATAGAACTTCTCGGTAGACTCGTCTTTACGCCCGAAGTAGCTGAAATCCCCTTTTTTGTTCAACTCTTCCAGCAGGGCGATATGTTTCACCTGTTCCGGTTTATTGAATTCCAGCACCGCGTCAGTACCGTCAAAGCCGTTGTTTTTGGTGGCCACCGGCAGACCATTCCAGGCGCTGAAGTTTTCAATCTGAATCCATCCCTGCCAGCCGCTGGCGTAACCGCACTTCATGCCTGCTGCTTTCAGCTTCGCGGTGTATTCCGCCAGATCCTGCCAGGTTTTTGGCGGCTGCTCAGGGTCTAAACCGGCTTTTTTGAAGGCATCTTTGTTGTAGTACAGCACCGGCGTGGAGCTGTTAAACGGCTGGGAGAGTAAGTGTCCGCTTTTAGAGTCGGTGTAATAACCGGAAACCGTCGGCACGAACTGAGACTCATCGAAGTTAATACCAGCCTCTTTGAATACTTCATAGACCGGTTTAATGGCTTTCGAGGCCATCATCGTTGCCGTGCCCACTTCATAAACCTGCAGTAGCGCAGGTGCGTTTCCGGTACGGAAAGCCGCAATACCTGCGCTCAGGCTCTGCTCGTAGTTGCCTTTGTACTGCGGAACAATTTTGTAGTCGGGATTGGCGGCATTAAAACGTTGCGCCAGTGAATCAACTTCTTTACCCAGTTCACCTTCCATTGAGTGCCAGAACGGGATAGTGGTGACGGCCAGAGCCTGACCTGCAAACGCCAGGCTAAGTGCCAGTCCTAAAGCTGTATGTCGTAACGATATCATCGGTTATCTCTCTTGTTGTGCCGGATGCGCGATATCACGCGTTTTATGCTCGCGGGGGTAACATGACATGCTCGAATGACAGAAAAATAACTTTTTTATTACAAAAAAAAGATAGTAAGGCGACAAACAGATGGCAAGGCGGTGAAAGCGTAGTGACAGGAAAATGCGGGGTGGTGCACAACAAAGCCGGGTAGCGCTATGTCTTACCCGGCCAGGATGACGTTATCTGTTGCAGCCAGCAAGGAACATTAATCTTTACGCCAGCGTCGTTCATATTCATTCTGTAAACGCTGCTGTTCCCGCCGCTCACGTTCGCGCTGAATATCCGATTTCTCATCTTCCCAGCCCGGGCAGACAGAGGTGGTGAACACTTCACAGGGCGAGCTGGACTGGGCTAACGAGTTGTCCGGTTTCTCTTCCCAGATTGAAGGGTCGCGCGGGTCGAACGCTGGCGGTGTTAAGGCCAGGGTATTTGATGAAAGCGTCCAAAACAAACCGCCAATCATCATGCAGATACCGGAACGTATCATCCTTTCTCCATGTTCACTTTTATTATTGATAACTATTCTCAATAATAACATAGAGCAATAAAAAGGGGCCATATCAGGCCCCCTTGTCCATTCAGAGAATGTTAACCGCCCAGATACGCGCTGCGCACTGCTTCGTTAGCCAGTAACGCATCACCAGTGTCTTCCAACACCACATGACCGTTTTCCAGCACGTAGCCGCGATCGGCGAGCTTCAGCGCCTGGTTAGCGTTCTGTTCGACGAGGAAGATTGTCATCCCCTGCTCGCGCAGTTGTTCGATGGTGTTGAAGATCTGCTGGATGATAATCGGCGCCAGACCCAGCGACGGCTCATCAAGCAGCAGCAGCCGCGGCTGACTCATCAGCGCACGGCCTATCGCCAGCATCTGCTGTTCACCGCCGGACATCGTGCCCGCACGCTGAATTCGACGTTCATGCAGGCGGGGAAACAGGTCATACACCCACTTGATGCGTTCCTGAAACTGGTCCTTTTCGGCAAAGAAGCCGCCCATCGCCAGGTTCTCTTCCACCGTCATGCGGGAAAACACGCGACGCCCTTCCGGAACAATCGCTACCGCTTCGCGCATGATTTTCGCCGTCTGCCAGTCGGTAATGTCTTTACCATCAAAAACAATTCGCCCACTTGTCGCTCGCGGATCGCCGCACAGCGTACCAAGCAGCGTGGTTTTTCCCGCGCCGTTGGCGCCGATCAGCGTCACGATTTCACCCTGATTGATATACAAGCTGACGTCGTGCAGCGCCTGTATCTTGCCGTAGTGGGCGCTGACTTTGTCAAAGGACAACATGACTTTTTCCATATTATGCGTCACCACCATTATGCTTCACCTAAATAGGCGCGGATCACGTCCGGGTTGTTACGAATCTGTTCCGGCGTCCCGTTCGCCAGCGGCGTGCCCTGATTCACCACGTAAATACGGTCGGAAATACCCATCACCAGCTTCATGTCGTGCTCAATCAACAAAATGGTGGTGTTGTGATGGTTACGCAGTTCAGCAATCAGCTCGTCCAGCTCTTTGGTCTCTTTCGGGTTGAGGCCTGCGGCGGGTTCGTCGAGCATCAGGATTTCCGGCTGGGTCACCATGCAACGTGCAATCTCCAGACGGCGCTGGTCGCCGTAGGCCAGGTTACTGGCCTGACGGTTGGCGTGCTCCAGCAAACCAATACGCTCCAGCCAGGTGGCGGCGCGATCCAACGCTTCACTCTGCGCGCGACGGAACGACGGGGTTTTCAACAGGCCGGAGAAGACGCCGGTTTTCAGCTGCTGATGTTGCGCCACCAGCAGGTTTTCAATCACCGTCATTTCGCGAAACAGACGCACGTGCTGGAAAGTACGCACCACACCCATCCGCGCAATTTGTTGACCCGGCAGCCCTTCCAGATGCTGGTCGCGCAGCTTAATCGTCCCACCCGTCGGCTTATAAAAACCGGTCAGACAGTTAAAGACCGTGGTTTTTCCCGCGCCGTTTGGCCCGATTAACGAGACGATCTCCTGTGGTCTCAGCTCCAGTTCAACGTTGTTTACCGCCAGCAGACCGCCGAAGCGCATCATCAGGCCGTTGACGGATAATAATGGCTGAATCATGCCTGCTCTCCTTTTGCTTCCCCGTTTTTCAGCTTCAACTGCGGACGGGTCATCGGCAACAAGCCCTGCGGACGCCAGATCATCATCAGTACCATTAAACCACCCAGCATTAACATGCTGTATTCATTGAAATCACGCATCAGCTCGCGTGACACCACCAGCAGGATGGCCGCGAGGATCACTGCAAACTGTGAGCCCATTCCGCCCAGTACCACAATCGCCAGCACAAAGGCCGACTCGGCAAAGGTGAAGGATTCCGGGCTGACAAAACCCTGACGCGCGGCAAACAACGTACCGGCAAAACCGGCAAACGCGGCGCTGATGGTAAAAGCGGTCAGCTTGATGCGCGTAGGGTTTAAGCCCAACGAGCGACAGGCTATTTCATCTTCGCGCAGCGCTTCCCACGCACGACCCAACGGCATACGCAGCAGACGGTTGATGACAAACAGCGAGAAGACCACCAGCAGCAGCGCCACCAGATAGAGGAAAATCACGCGGTCAGAGGGATCGTACTTCACGTTAAAGAAGTTGCTGAAGGTATCCCAGCCACCTTCACGGGCAGTACGGCTGAACTCCAGACCGAAAAAGGTCGGTTTCGGGATCTGGCTGATACCGTTCGGACCACCGGTCACTTCGGTGTTGTTGAGCAGCAGGATACGGACGATTTCGCCGAAGCCTAAAGTCACAATCGCCAGATAGTCACCGCGCAGGCGCAGTACCGGGAAGCCGAGCATAAAGCCCGCAGCAGCGGAAACCAGCCCCGCCAGCGGCAGACAGGTCCAGAAGCCGAGTCCGTAATAGTGGTTCAGCAGCGCGAAGGTGTAAGCACCGATGGCATAGAAGCCGCCGTAACCCAGCACCAGCAGACCGGAAAGCCCCACCACCACGTTTAAGCCGAGGCCGAGGATGATATAAATCATCGTCAGCGTGGCAATATCAACCGTACCGCGCGACACCATAAACGGCCACGCCACGGCAATCACCAGTAGCGCGACCAGGAACAGCTTCTGTTTAACGGTGGAGCCATCAATCGCCGGCAGAATAAACTTCGGTCCGGACACGCTCTTCAGGCCCTTCTGGAAAGCTGGACGCAACAGTTGGAAGAGAAAGACCACGCCAGTGCCGATAAACACCCACTGCCAGCGGATATCCGCGGCGGTATCCACCACCAGTTTGGTGCCGTCAAGCTCCAACTGGACGCCCATAAAGACGCCCGCCAGGATGAAGAACATAGCGGCAGAGAGCAGCGCCATTGCAAAATGCATCGGTTTCATACTTTCTCTACCTCCGGGCGACCCAGAATACCGGTCGGCATCACCAGTAGCACCAGAATCAGCAGCGCGAATGAAACCACGTCTTTGTATTCGGTACTCAGATAAGCAGAGGAGAGCGCTTCCGCGACACCCAGAATCAGGCCGCCGATCATCGCCCCAGGAATGCTGCCGATGCCGCCCAGTACCGCCGCGGTAAAGGCTTTCATCCCGGCCATAAAGCCGATATAGGGATTAATTACGCCGTAGAACTGGCCGAGCAGTACGCCCGCTACCGCCGCCATTGCCGCGCCAATCACAAAGGTCAGCGCAATCACGCGATCGGTATTTATGCCGAGCAGGCTGGCCATTTTCAGGTCTTCCGCGCAGGCACGGCAGGCACGGCCCATACGGGAGTAACGGATAAACAGCGTCAGCGCCAGCATCGCCAGGAAGGTTACAATCCAGATAACCAACTGCATGGTGGTGATGGAAGCAGAGAAGTTTTCGCTACTGCCGACGGTCCACTGGCCGTTAAACAGGCTGGGCAGCGCCACATCGCGCGAACCTTCCGTCAGGCTGACGTAGTTTTGCAGGAAGATGGACATCCCGATAGCGGAAATCAGCGCGATCAGGCGCTTAGAGCTGCGCACGGGCCGATACGCTACGCGTTCAATGCTCCAGCCGTAGGCGCTGGCAATCACAATCGCGCCGACAAAGCCCGCCGCGACCAGTAGCCAGCTGGAATCAATACCCATCATCATTAGCGCAGCGATGATCATAAAGGAGACATAGCTGCCGATCATATACACCTCGCCGTGGGCGAAGTTGATCATGCCGATAATGCCGTACACCATCGTGTAACCGATAGCGATCAGCGCGTACGTGCTTCCCAGCGTGACGCCGTTAAACATCTGCTGCAAGAAATAGAGGAACTGCTCGGACATAAGGTAACCTTTCTTAACCCGCCCGTTTGCACGGGCGGTGGGATAACTCGTCTTCAGCTATTACTTCGCGACGGTCGATGATCCGTCCGCGTGCCACTGGAAGACACCAAACTCAAATCCCTTCAAATCGCCTTTTTCGTCCCATTTCAGCGGCCCAATCACGGTGTCAGCCCCGTGTGCTTTCAGATCTTTCACCAGCTCCAACGGCTCTTTGCTACCGCTGCGATCCATTGCTGTCGCCAATGACTGGACGGCTGCATAAGTGATCCACACGTACGGCCCGGTTGGATCTTTCTTGTCAGCTTTGAGCGCATCGACGATAGCTTTATTCGCCGGATCCTGGTCATAGCGTTTTGGCATGGTCACCAGCATGCCTTCAGCGGCATCACCGGCAATATTAGACAGCGACGCATTGCCCACGCCCTCAGGTCCCATAAACTGGGTATTCAGCCCGACGGAGCGAGCCTGGCGCAGCATTTGTCCCATTTCCGGGTAGTAGCCGCCGTAATAAACAAAATCGATATTTTCTTTTTTAAGGCGGGCGATCAGCGCAGAAAAATCTTTTTCCCCGGCAGTGATCCCGTCAAAGAAGACGATATTGGCTTTGCCCGCTTTCAGGCTCTCCTGCACTGAACGCGCCAGGCCTTCACCGTATTGCTGTTTATCGTGAATGATCGCGATGCGTTGCGGCTTCACCTTCTCCAGAATGTATTTCGCGGCGGTCGGCCCCTGAGAAGAGTCCAGGCCCGCTGTACGCATAATGTGTGCGTAACCGCGCTGGGTCAGTTCCGGGTTGGTCGCGCCCGGGGAAATCATCAGAATGCCTTCGTCTTCATAGATATCTGATGCGGGCTGCGTGGAAGATGAGCACAGATGACCAATAACGTACTGAATGCCGTCATTGACGATTTTGTTCGCTACCGCAACGGCCTGTTTCGGATCGCAGGCGTCGTCATATTCGACGGCAACCAGTTTGTCGCCTTTGACCCCGCCTTTGGCATTGATATCTTTAATGGCCTGACGTGCGCCATTAAATTCCATATCACCCCACTGCGCGACCGGACCTGACATCGCCCCGACAACAGCGACCTTGATATCCTCCGCCATGACCGCGTGTGACATTGCCAGTGCTATCACCCCTGCGATGATTGTTTTCGCATTCCGTTTCATTTTCCTGAATCCCCATTCGTGATGATGTATATATTTTGTATTTATGTGGTTAAAAAGCAGACTGTGCTTTTTTTGAACTGTACTATTTTTACCAGTCTCGTTAATGGTTTAGCGCAGTTTTTTAAGCAAATTACGGCTAAAATCTCTATTTTTCAGTCGATTAAGAAAAGATAATATTCTGCTTTTCACTATAGATAAACAAAAAAAAGTGCATTTGTCAGCATAAAATAACGGCACAAAGAGCGGAATAAAATGCTGCATTCCAGGGTATTATCCTGCCTGTTTTTCAATCTCTACTGTTTCAATCTGTCATTGTCGTTGTTACAAAACTATTAACCTGGTTAATCGCATTAAAAAGAGAAAGCATCCGGGCGAATTATTTCGGTACACTGATTCTATCTTTTGTGATTTGGACATGCTGTTAATGAAGCTGACCATCGTTCGTTTAGATAACTTTAGCGACCAGGACCTGATTGATCTGGGCAAAATCTGGCCGGAATATTCCGCCTCATCATTAAGCGTAGATGAAACGCACCGGATCTACGCCGCACGCTTTAACGAGCGTCTGTTAGGTGCCGTGCGGGTAACCCTGAGCGGCACACAAGGCGCACTGGATTCATTGCGCGTGCGCGATATCACCCGCCGTCGCGGCGTCGGGCAGTATTTGATCGAAGAAGTGATCCGGGAAAACCCTGACGTGAGTTCGTGGTGGATGGCCGACGTCGGCGTTGAAGACCGCAGCGTGATGGCCGCATTTATGCAGGTGTTAGGGTTTACGGCCCAGGAGAATGGCTGGGAGAAACGGTAGAAAACCGCCCCCAACCAATTGTATTACGAGTATTTTCCCAAGAATTTTGTGTTGCAGGCAGGCGGCAAGTTATAAAATCCCCGGAGCTTACATAAGTAAGTGACCGGGGTTGAATAACGCAGCCAACACACCTGCGGCACGAAAGGCGCCGGGAAAATCACTTGGCGTCTGTCGCCGTCCCGTTTGCATGCCAGTCAAACACGCCGAATTCGAAGCCTTTCAGGTCGCCTTTCGCATCCCATGACAGCGGCCCCATCACGGTTTCCACTGAGTTTGCTTTCAGATACTTGGCAATTTCAGTCGGATCGTCAGACTGGTTCAGACCGGCCTGCAAAGATTGCAGCGCGGCGTAGGTAGTCCATACGAATGCGCCGCTCGGATCCTGTTTCTTGGCTTTGATAGCATCTACGATGGGTTTGTTCGCCGGAACCTGGTCGTAGTTCTTCGGTTTCGTTACCAGTAAGCCTTCTGCTGATTCACCGGCGATGTTAGACAGCGACACGTTCGCTACACCTTCTGGCCCCATAAACTGGGTTTTCAGACCCGCGGCGCGTGCCTGGCGCAGGATTTGCCCCATTTCCGGGTGGTAACCGCCGTAGTAAACGAAATCGATGTTCTCTTTCTTCAAACGCGCTACCAGCGTAGAAAAATCTTTTTCCCCGGCGGTGATCCCGTCAAAGAACACCACGTTGGCGTTACCCTTTTTCAGGCCATCCTGCACCGCGCGGGCCAGACCTTCACCGTACTGCTGCTTATCATGAATAATCGCGATGCGCTGCGGCTTCACTTTTTCAACGATATATTTGGCGGCCGTTGGGCCCTGATCGGAATCCAGACCAGTGGTACGCATTACCAGGCTATAGCCGCGCGCGGTCAGCTCCGGCGCCGTTGCCGCTGGAGTGATCATCAGAATACCTTCGTCTTCATAGATGTCTGACGCAGGCTGAGTGGAAGAAGAGCACAGGTGACCGATTACGTATTTAATCCCGTCGTTGACCACTTTGTTCGCAACCGCTACCGCTTGTTTCGGGTCACAGGCATCGTCATATTTCACCATGACCAGTTTGTCACCTTTCACGCCGCCCTTGGCATTGATATCCGCAATTGCCTGCTCTGCGCCGGTAAATTCCTGATCGCCATATTGTGCTACCGGGCCAGACATCGCCCCCACAACAGCAATTTTTATATCTTCTGCTAATGCCATGTTGCTGAATGCGAGTGCAATACATCCTGCCAGTAACGCTTTACCCTTCATTTTCATCCTGAGGTTCCTCATTGTTATGGTTGTTGCATTTGTTGTGATGTTGTTATTTGGCACATTATTCTGATATTGGCGTCACACCAAGTATAAGACATTGATATTTAGGCATGCTGACCGTGCATTTTCAGCATACTCTGCTAAAACATACCCCATTTTTATGGATTTGAAACGTGAATTTTTGCGATGACATAACATATAGGTGACAAAACTATAAATATCAATTTCATCTCCATAATATGACCTTGTATCATCGATATAAAATATAATCTTAATTAAGATGTATTGTTGAATATATATAAATGACAGTATTATTTATAAAAGCCAAATATTATATTATTTTGTTATGCGTTATATGCATCCGCTAGAAATAGCCATATTAGTCAATACATTCAATATGTGATCTTGGTAACGTTTAAAAATCCATAAAACAATATATATTCAAAGAACAGAAACCACTCTCAAGAACGGAATCTGTTACATACAAAATATAAATCAAACTTATGGATTATATATATAAGGAAGATAACCATTGAATCTCTATGATATCATCATATTAACACATGGTGACGCAGGTAAAGAGTTATTAAACAGTAGTGAAATGATTGTTGGCAAAACGAAAAATACAACGGCTATTTCTCTGATCATCGGGATGTCACCAGAAACGTTAATGGAGCAAACAAGGAAAATACTCAGACCCAATATTAAAACCGTCGTTCTTACCGATATATATGGTGGAACACCATCAAATGTAGCGACGGTTCTCTCCAGAGAATACCCTATTCATTGTATTAGCGGCGTAAACCTTGCCATGCTGCTTGAAGCGAATATGTTACAAGACTCCGATAAAGAAATCACCATCGAAGAATATGTTCAATGTATTCATGATGCCGGTAAAGATATGGTTCAAAGTTATCAATTTAATAAAGGATAATAGAGTATGAGTATAGTACATGCCCGCATTGATTATCGACTAATTCATGGACAGGTTATCACCAAATGGCTGAAAAGGAGCAACGCCGATAAAATAATAGTTATTGATGACGAATTATATAATGATCCTTTTTTAGCCGAAGTTTATAAAATGGCGGCCCCCAGCGGCATCGAAGTAATCATGACATCCATTGAGGAAACGACAACCCGCTGGAATGAGAAAAATTTCTATACTGGCAAACTTTTAATCCTTTTCAAATCTATTGATTCAGCATTAAAGACTATTCAGGGCGGATTAGAACTTGAAGAGTTGCAAGTAGGCGGCATAGAAAACATCCCTGGCAGAAAAATCGTCTTTAATCAGATATCAATAAATAAAGAAGATGCAGAAAAACTACAAGTAATAGAAGACAGGAATATTAAAGTTTATTTCCAGACTATCCCAGAAGAAGAACCAGCCAGTCTGCAAAAAATAAAGAATAAGTTACCTTAAAAAGGAGAGGAACTTATGGGCGTTTCTACAGCAATATTGATTGGTTTAGTTTATTGGATATCACAAGCGAAGGTATGGTATGGCTTTTCAATCATGCGCATGCCGTTATCTATTGCCCCCATTATGGGAATTATCTTTGATGATATGCCGACTGCATTATCAGTCGGCGCGACATTACAGATGATCTATATAGGTAGTATTGCTCCTGGTGGGAACCCGCCAGCAGATGAGGGATTGGCCTCCTGCATCGCTATACCTATTGCTCTTACTGCGGGGATAAAACCTGAAATAGCTATTTCGTTGGCAATCCCAATAGGTTTATTAGGGGTTGTCCTCGAAAACGTTCGTAAAACGGTTAATACCACATTTGTTCATATGGCCGATCGCTATGCCGAAAAAGCAGATATCAAAGGGATTCAGCGGGTAGCAACTATCTATCCTATTCTGTTGGCCTTCCCTATGCGCTTCGTTCCTGTTTTCGTTGCCTGTTTGTATGGCCCAGATGCTATTGCCTCATTTGTCAAACTGTTACCCTCCTGGACCACCAACGGCTTAGCTATCGCTGGTAATATTCTTCCAGCATTAGGTTTTGCTATCACTATCATTGTGATCGGGAAAAAACAATACATCCCGTTATTCATCATTGGTTTCTTCTTGGTCACATATTCAGGGCTAAACACCATAGGGATATCCATTTTTGGTTTATGTGCTGTTCTCTTATACATGCAATCAAAAACTGCGAAAGGAACACAAAATGGCTAATAATATCGACTTAAAGGAAGCCGAAAGCTCACCAATTACGAATAGAGATGTGCAGATTGTCTGGTTAAAATGGCATGCTTTCTCGGAAACATCATTAAATTTTGAACGGTTACAGGCTCTAGCCTTTTGTAATTCAATGACAGGGATTTTAGCTAAGCTATACCCGAATGAGAGGGATCTTTCAAAAGCGTTACAGCGCCATTTGACGATGTTTAACACACAAGCTAACTGGGGCTCAGTGGTAAACGGCATCACTATCGCACTAGAAGAAAAAGCATCCCAGGAACCGGAAGAACAGCGAACAGCCACAACCCAATTAGTGACCAGTTTAAAAACGGGGCTAATGGGTCCAGTTTCAGGTATCGGGGATACGCTAGATTTTGGCACATTGCGACCTATTGTTATTGGGGTATGTATTCCTTTTGTATTGCAAGGGTACGTATTAGCCGCGTTACTGCCATTGATCTATCAAGTTGTCTATATGTTCTTCGCTAGCCGATTTGCACTTAATATTGGCTATAAAAAGGGGAAAGAGTCAATTTTAGAGATACTCCACTCTGGCAGTATCCATAAAATTATTGAAGGCGCAGGTATGTTCGGCCTGTTGATGATGGGGGCGCTTTCTGCCACTTATGTAAAGATTAAGACACCGCTACATATTACTACTGGTGGGGGGAATACTATTGTCCTGCAGGACATGTTAGACAAAATTGTGCCTAACTTACTCCCCCTGGTTGCGGTTCTCGGTATTTATATATACATCCAGAAGTGTGGACCGCATTTCCTAAGAATACTGGTAGCAATCCTCTCTTTAAGCCTTATTTTTTCATTCTTCGGTTTATTGTAATATGAAAAAAATACTTATAACGCCAAGGCCCTTTCTTAGTAAGGGGCAAAAATATCTGGATGAATTACAGGCAGCAGGTTATATCGTCGAATGTAATACGAGCGGCGGACGTTTTAGTAAAGAAGAGTTGATGGTAAAAATTAAAGATGCCGATGCTATTATTACAGGCAACGACCCTTTAGATCAAGACGTTATAGATTGTGCGAAAAAACTAAAAGTAATCTCAAAATATGGTGTTGGTTTAGATAATATTAACGTTGAGTATGCGAACAGCAGAAATATTGTGGTGCATAAAGCACTCAACGCCAATTCTGTATCGGTAGCAGAAATGGCTATTCTAATGATGCTATCCAGTGCCAGAAAGTATGTTGAAATCGAACAACAGGCTAAATGCAGTAATGATGTAAGATTGGTGGGTACTGAGTTACATAAAAAGACATTAGGGCTGATTGGCCTTGGTGCTATTGGCAAACATGTAGCCCACATCGCTAACGCTATGGGTATGGAGATCATCGCATACGACCCTTATATCAATCAGAGTCAGGTTTTTCCGTATATAAACTTTAAAGAGTTAGATGAGGTGTATCAGCTCAGTGATGTTATCTCGCTTCATTTGCCTTTATTAGATAGTACCAGGCACATGATTGATCAGCACGCATTCGAAAAAATGAAACCTTCCGCAATATTAATAAATACTGCACGAGGCGGTTTGATTGATGAAGATAGTTTATACAATGCTTTAATTACTCACAAAATTTCTTTTGCTAGTGAAGATATTGAACTTAAAGAACGAAAAGAAGCAACAAAACAACTCATAAATTACTCGATCACGCCACATGCGGCTTCGTTTACTCAGGAAGCAGATCTTAACACAATTCAAATCTCGATTAAAAATGTTACCAACGAACTGGAGAAAAGATAATGAAAGAACTTAAGGGAATTATTACTGCGATGGTGACACCATTTGATGAAACGGAAAAAATGGATATCCCGGCAGCAAGAAAGATGGCTCGCTGGTTAGTCAATAATGGTGTTCATGGATTATTTATTTGTGGCACCAACGGTGAATTTCATCTGTTATCAGATGATGAAAAAGTAGAACTCACCAAAGCAGTTGTTGATGAAGTGGGTGATGACGTAACTATTTGCGCCGGTGCCGGTTGCTGTAGCACACAGCAAACTATTGCTCTGACTCAACGACTCGTTGATGCTGGCGCAGATTACATTTCAGTTGTAACCCCCTACTATCTGGTGCCTAATCAGGAAGATTTATATAAACATTACTATGATATTGCGGCCAGCACAGCAGCACCTATTATTCTATACAATCTCCCAGGGCAAACGGGCCTAAGTATTGAATACGAAACAGCGAATCGCCTGGCTGATATCGATAATATCGTGGCAATCAAAGATAGCAGTGGAAAATTTGAAGTACAAAAACAGTACCTTGAGATTTCAAAACACAAAAATTTTAAAGTATTGAACGGTTCAGATTCGCTGATGCTTGATGCATTTAAAGAAGGTTCAGTTGCCAGCGTCGCAGCCACATCAAATGTTTTACCGAAGATTGAAGTGGATTTGTATAACTACTTTATCGCGGGGCAGTTGGATCAAGCACAGGAAGAGCGTAATAAGATCGATGCGCTGCGTATGAACATTAAGAAAATGACCGCACCTGCAGTAATGAAAGAGGCTCTTAACTTAATGGGGATCACCGCAGGCATTACCAGAAGACCAATACATATGCCGAATGAAATCATCACTCAGGATATCAAAGAGATGCTGGCAGCCTATAATCTCCTGCCACAATAAGTTATACCGACAGTATTCGGCTGCATTAAGGTGACATGTTTGCCCAGAAACCGGGCAAACATGTCACCTTGTCAGGCGCAGGGGCATCAATCACTTCGGCCCCCCCCACCCCACAACACCAGAGAGGCAAAAGCAAACCTGGCAGAGGAAAGCGTGATAGCAGTTTGAAGTATCAATGAGACATAAAAAACCCCGGATTTTCATCCAGGGTTTATCAGCATTTCCAGGTCGGCGGAAGATTACGCTTCGATCGCCGCACGCAGTTTTTTCATGGCGTTCTTTTCAAGCTGACGAACACGTTCAGCAGAGACGCCGTAGCGATCGGCCAGTTCTTGCAACGTCGACTTGTTGTCTTCGTCCAGCCAACGGGCGCGAATGATGTCCTGGCTACGCTCGTCCAGACCCTCCATTGCGTGGGTCAGTTTGTTCGCGGCCTGATCTTCCCAGTTATCTTCTTCAATGCCGTCGGCAAAGTTAGATGATTTATCCTGCAGATACAGAACCGGTGCCATCGGCTGGCTGTCAGACTCGTCGTCTGAAGACATGTCAAACGTCATGTCCTGCGCCGCCATACGGGATTCCATTTCGCGCACGTCTTTGCTGGAAACACCCAGCTCACGAGCAACCATTTCAACTTCGTCCTGATTGAACCAGCCCAGACGCTGCTTGGTTTTACGCAGGTTAAAGAACAGCTTACGCTGCGCTTTGGTGGTCGCGACTTTTACGATACGCCAGTTACGCAGAACGTATTCGTGGATCTCAGCTTTGATCCAGTGCACGGCGAAAGAAACCAGGCGCACACCCACTTCCGGGTTGAAACGGCGCACGGCTTTCATCAGGCCGATATTGCCTTCCTGAATCAGATCCGCCTGCGGCAGGCCATAGCCCGCATAATTACGAGCAACATGAACAACAAAGCGCAGGTGAGACAGGATCAGCGTTTTAGCTGCTTCCAGATCGCCCTGGTAATGCAGCTTTTCAGCCAGTGCCCGCTCCTCGTCAGCCGACAACATCGGCCACGCGTTCGCAGCCCGGATGTAAGATTCCAGGTTACCAACAGGGGCTAAAGCTAAATTTTGCATTTCTTTGGTCATTCAAATCCTCTCAATCTTTTCATCTGACGCGTTGGCTAAAACCAATAGCAACAACCATGCCAGAGCTTATGAGCAACGAGAATATCATTCAATCTTTTATCAGACAGTGATTTTATCCACAAGTTCCATGTCGTAATGTGTATAGATTACGCACAAAATGTGACATCACAATGAATACGCCGGGAAGAGATAACAGGGACTCTTTCCCTGCAGAGCGAACTACTCAGTGCAGGGAAAGATTATACCAGAGATTTTTTAATCGGGGGTAAAGTGGCGTAAATGTTGAACCGTGGCAAGCCAGGCTGCCACCCAGCCAATCATCGAGCACACCAGCAGCAATAACAGGCATTCATCGAATGATAAGCCGTTGATATCAAACTTAGTTCCAAAAACCTGCGCCACCTCAGTAACCGCTGACGACAGGCGCATCACCAAAATTTCTGACAAAATTAGTGAAAGAAATGCGCCGGAAAAACCGAGCAGCGCACCGCCGTAGAGGAACGGACGCAGGATAAACCCATCCGTCGCGCCAATCAGTTTCTGCACGTTAATGGTATCGCGACGCGCAAAAATACTCAGCCGCACACTGTTACCGATGACGAGGAAGACCGCCGCTACCATCAGCACGCCAATCATCGCGGAGACGCGTCCGACAAGGCCAGTCAGCGCCGCCAGACGGGCAAACCAGCTGTCATCCATGCGCACTTCATCAATACCGTTGATTTGTGCGATACGGTCGCGCAGCGTGTTCAGCGACTCCGTGCCCTGGAAGTCCAGTTTCGGGATAACTACCGCCACGGCCGGTAGCGGGTTCTCTTCCAGCATATCCAGCGCGCCGCCAAAGCCGGACCAGTTACGGAATTCGCCCAGCGCGTCATCGCGGGAAAGATAATTCACTTTCTCCACGCCCTGCTCGGCCTGCAACTGACCAACCACCCGCGCCGCTGCATCATCATCCAGCGTTTTTTGCAGGTAAACGGTGATCTGCGGAGAAGGATAATACTGGCTTGCCGCATGGTCGACGTTCTTATAAACCATGTAGCATACGCTTGGCAGCGTCAGGGAGATGGCAATAACCATCACCGTCAGGAACGTCGCCAGCGGCTTGCTTTTCAGGTCCTGTAACGCGCCCTGGAACGCGTAGCGTACCTGCTCGTTAAAGACATTGGTTTTACGCGAGTTCGGCTTTGGCGCGGCTTTCGCCCGCTTTGGCGCGTTACGACCGCCATCTCCCGGCGCGCCGCCCGATTTACGGAAGCGATCCAGTCGGCCACCGAACTGTTTGATTTGATTAATAGCGTCACGTCTATTCATGGGCCAGGCCTCCATGCAGATGTCCATCGCTCAGAACCATTTGGCGATAGGAGCGACGGGAGATCAGGCCAATATCGTGCGTGGCCATTAATACCGTGACCCCGACGCGGTTAAACTCTTCAAACAGGCGAAGGATCCCTTCCGACAACGCGTCATCCAGGTTCCCTGTTGGTTCATCCGCCAGCAATACCGCCGGTTTATTCACCACCGCACGGGCGATGCCCACGCGCTGTTGTTCACCGCCGGAGAGCTGAATAGGGAAGTTTTTCGCTTTGTCCAACAGTCCGACCTTATCCAGCGCCGCTGACACGCGACGACGAATATCGTCCCCGCTGGCGCCCGCGATGATCAGCGGGATTGCCACGTTGTCAAACACGGTTCTGTCCATCAACAGGTGGTGATCCTGAAAAATCATGCCAATCTGACGACGCAGAAACGGCACTTCACGGTTTTTCAAACGGCTGATGTCATGCCCGCTGAAGTAGATTTTCCCGGCGCTGGGCCGTTCAATTCCACAAATCAGCTTCAGCAGGGTACTTTTCCCCGCGCCAGAGTGGCCGGTCAGAAATGCCATCTCGCCAGGCTGCATATGGAAGGTAACTCCCTGCAGCGCTTGTCTCCCACCGAGATAGGCCTTGCTGACATGTTCAAAGCGAATCATTGTTAATCCTCTCGGGCAAAAAGTGCCTCTATAAAATCGTCCGCTTTAAACGGACGTAAATCCTCGATACGTTCGCCCACACCGATATAGCGGATAGGGATGCCAAACTGATCGGCAACCGAGAAGATGACCCCGCCCTTCGCTGTACCGTCCAGCTTAGTCAGGGTGATACCGGTTAAGCCCACGGCTTCATGGAACAGTTTGGCCTGGCTTATCGCATTCTGCCCGGTGCTGGCGTCGATAGTCAGCATAACTTCATGCGGCGCATCTTCGTCGAGCTTCTTCATGACGCGAACGATTTTTTTCAATTCTTCCATCAGGTGCGATTTGTTCTGTAAACGCCCTGCGGTATCAGCGATCAGCACATCTACATTACGCGCCTTCGCCGCCTGGATGGCATCAAAGATGACGGACGCGGAATCCGCGCCGGTATGCTGAGCAATCACCGGGATGTTGTTACGCTGCCCCCAGACCTGCAGCTGCTCTACCGCCGCCGCACGGAAGGTATCGCCCGCCGCCAGCATCACCGATTTACCCTGCTGCTCAAACTGACGCGCCAGCTTTCCGATAGTGGTGGTTTTACCCACGCCGTTGACGCCAACCATTAAGATAACAAACGGCGTCTTGCCATCAACATTCAGCGGTTCTTCCACCTTCGCCAGAATCTCGCCCATCTCTTCTTTCAGCAGACCGTACAGCGCTTCCGCGTCTTTGAGCTGCTTACGGCTGGCACCTTCCGTCAGATTCGCAATAATCTTGCGGGTCGTTTCTACGCCCACGTCGGCGATCAGCAGTTGCTCTTCCAGCTCTTCAAACAGATCATCGTCGATCTTTTTACCACGGAACAGACTGATAAATCCGGAACCAAGGTTTTCTTTTGTTTTCAGGAGGCTGCGTTTCAGACGCGCAAAGAAACCTTCTTTCGTTGGTTTTTCCTGCTCCTGGACTCCCTCTTCTTCCGTCGGTGCTTCTACGGCAGGTTCTTCTACCGGCACCACCATCACGGCTTCTTCGGCAGCCTCAGCAGCCAGCGCCTGCGCTTCCAGCTCTTCATCAGTCAGGTGCGGTTCGTTTTCGGCTTCTTCTTCAACCGCCTCAACGATTTCCACGGTTTCCGCTTCGGCCTGCCACTCTTCGGCAGAAACCTCTTCGGTTTTCACCTCTTCCGGCAGCGGCAATTCTTCGCGTTCGATAACCGTCGCTGCTGGCGTTTCCACAACGGGTTCAGCTGCAGGTTCAGCAACCCGCTCAATCTCCGGCTGCGGTTGTTCGGCAACAGGTTCTGCTTCCGGCTGCAGTTTTTCGATTTCCGCAACCTGTTCAGTCACTTCAACAACTTCAGCTGCAAAAGCTTCCGTTTCCGCCTCGCTACGGGTTTCCTCGGCGTGCGGCTGTTCGTCAACGACGGTAGTTTCTTCAGCAACCGGTTGTTGTTCTTCGTTTTTTAATTCTGTCTCGTTTTCCGGTGCCTGCTCTTTTTGACCAAAGCCCAGCCAGGAAAAAAAGCCACGTTTTTTCTCTTTCGCCATTTGCGACTACACTCCCCCGCTGTTGCTTCATGGCACAGCGTCAACGCTATGTACATAGCAGCTAAAAAAATGATGAAATAGTCTATCACTTATACCCAATGAATTTCGAGTTACGTCAAGGTGGCAAGCGCACGAATCCCGATGAGCTTACTTTTAGTAAGTGATTCGGGTGAGTAAGTGCAGCCAACGAAGAGGTAACTTGAAAGGCGACGGGTTAACTTAACTCACATCACCGCCTGGAATGACACGTCAGCAGCGGATTGAGCAATAATTGAAATGAAAAAACCGAATCACTCTGGTAGCGGCCAGATCCGCATTATTGGCGGCCAATGGCGTGGCCGTAAACTCCCGGTTCCGGATAGTCCCGGTCTGCGCCCAACCACCGACCGCGTACGCGAAACCTTATTTAACTGGCTGGCCCCGGTAATGGTCGATGCTCACTGCCTGGACTGCTTCGCCGGCAGCGGCGCGCTGGGGCTGGAAGCCCTCTCTCGCTATGCGGCAAATGCGACGCTTCTGGAAATGGATCGCGCGGTATCACAGCAGCTACAAAACAATCTCGCCACGCTGAAAGCTCCCCATGCCCGGGTCGTCAACACCAATACCCTGACATTTTTGGCCCAGACGGGTACGCCGCATAACGTGGTGTTTGTTGACCCGCCGTTTCGCAAAGGATTACTGGAAGAAACATTAACTCTTCTGGAAACTCATGGCTGGCTGGCAAATGAAGCGTATATTTACGTTGAAAGCGAAGTAGAAAACGGTTTGCCGCCGGTTCCGGTGAACTGGTCGCTGTACCGTGAAAAAGTCGCCGGACAGGTCGCCTATCGCCTTTACCAACGTGAAGCACGAGGAGAACACGATGCTGATTAACCTGGGACGCCTGCTGATGTTGTGCGTCTGGGCATTTTTACTACTCAATATTTTCCAACCCTTTCCACGCCCGCTTAACATCTTCGTTAACGTCGCACTGATTTTTATGGTGCTGATGCATGGCATGCAACTGGCGCTGTTAAAAAGCACCATGCCTAAAGATGGCCCGCAGATGACCCGCGGAGAGAAAATCCGTATTTTTCTGTTCGGCGTCTTTGAGTTACTGGTTTGGCAGAAGAAGATTAAAGATCAGTTGAAAAAGTAACTGTGATCTTTTCGCCCGGCGGCGCTTAGCAGGCCGGGGCGACAAAATCTCCAGGCCGGACAAAGCGTAAGCCGCCATCCGGCATCAGTCAGATGAAACCTTAGCGTTCACTGTAAAATCAACAAAACGCGAACCTTTGTAACTCAGCGTTCCCTTATCCCCGACCGTTAACGCATGGTACTGCTGGGCATCCAGACGAAACGTCTGCTCGAAGCCGCCACTTTGTGGCTTAAAACTGACTTCATAGCGCATGCTGGTCCCCGCCGGGCTCACTTCCTGCTGGCGGGATCGCCGATCGTTAAGCGGTTTTTCCCGTTTGTTACTCACCACCACCTGCTTATGCACTAACGGCGCCGTATCATTATCGGCTTTTTCACGCCGCTGCTGAACGAAGCGAAACGACGCAGCAACAACGATTAAGACAATGATAACAATGAAAAAAAGTGGTGGTTTGCTCATATTATTAACCCATCAGAAAATGCGGAAATAAGCATACATTGCCTGTTATGGTGTTGTCATCTGGCAGTGTCGACCTCTACACTGAACAGTAGAGCCGTGAGCACCCCGCTTACGAAAAAATAACGAATTCAAGGAACTAAGATGCTTTGGTCGTTTATCGCTGTCTGCCTTTCCGCATGGTTGTTCGTGGATGCTTCCTATCGTGGGCCCGCCTGGCAACGCTGGGTCTTTAAACCCCTAACCTTACTCCTGCTGGCGCTGCTGGCCTGGCAGGCGCCAATGTTTAATGCTGTCAGCTATCTGGTGCTGGCTGGCCTGCTTGCCTCGCTGCTGGGCGATGCGCTGACGCTGTTACCGCGCCAACGCCTTTTGTATGCCGTGGGGGCATTCTTCCTGTCGCATCTGCTGTATACCATTTACTTCGCCAGCCAAATGACGCTGTCGTTCTTCTGGCCTTTGCCGTTGGTGCTGGTGGTGCTGGGGGCGTTGCTGATTGCCGTGATCTGGACGCGACTGGAAGAGCTACGCATCGCTATCTGTACCTTTATTGGTATCACGCTGATGATGGTCTGGATGGCTGGTGAGCTGTGGTTCTTCCGCCCGACCGCTCCGGCGCTGTCGGCTTTTATGGGCGCATCACTCCTGTTCATCGGCAACATTGTCTGGCTGGGTAGCCATTACCGTCGCCGCTTCCGCGCCGATAACGCAATTGCTGCCGCCTGCTACTTCGCCGGACATTTCCTGATTGTTCGTTCGTTGTATCTTTAAAACGCTTGACTCTGGAGTCGACTCCAGAGTGTATCCTCCGGTTAATATGAAATGATTATCAACCGGAGGATGCCATGTCGACACCCGATTCCAGTGGCAAAAAAGCCCCACAATTTTCTTCTTTCAAGCTAGCGCCTGCGCCACAAAAGACTGACGACTGCTGCTGCGAAGGAAGTTGCGCCACCCCACCACCCGTATCCGGTACCGTAATGGGTACCCGCTACTCCTGGAAAGTGGCAGGCATGGACTGTGCAGCCTGCGCCCGAAAAGTGGAGAATGCGGTCCGCCAGGTCAACGGCGTCTACCAGGTCCAGGTTCTGTTCGCCACCGAAAAACTGGTAGTCGACGCGGGTTCCGATATCCGCCTGCAAGTTGAAAGCGCAGTGCAAAAGGCAGGCTATACCCTGCGCGATGAGCAAGCGCCAGACGCCGCCCCCGAGTCGCGATTTAAAGAGAACCTGCCGCTGATTTCGCTGATTATCATGATGGCGATTAGCTGGGGGCTGGAGCAGTTCAATCACCCCTTTGGCCAGATAGCATTTATCGCCACCACGCTGGTAGGTCTGTATCCCATTGCCCGTCAGGCCCTGCGTCTGATGAAAACCGGCAGCTACTTTGCCATTGAAACGTTGATGAGCGTGGCCGCCATTGGCGCACTGTTTATCGGCGCGACGGCAGAAGCCGCCATGGTGCTGCTGCTGTTTTTAATTGGCGAACGCCTGGAAGGATGGGCCGCCAGCCGCGCCCGTAAAGGGGTCAGCGCACTGATGGCGCTCAAGCCGGAAACCGCCACGCGCCTGCGTAACGGCGAGCGCGAAGAGGTTGCTATCAATACTCTCCAGCCAGGCGATGTTATCGAGGTTGCCGCGGGTGGGCGTTTACCTGCCGACGGCAAGCTGGTCTCCGGATTTGCCAGCTTTGATGAAAGCGCCCTGACCGGCGAATCGATACCGGTTGAGCGCGCCACCGGCGAGAAAGTCCCGGCGGGCGCCACCAGCGTGGACCGTCTGGTAACGCTGGAAGTACTCTCCGAACCGGGTGCCAGCGCCATTGACCGTATTCTGAAATTGATTGAAGAAGCGGAAGAACGCCGTGCCCCCATTGAGCGCTTTATTGACCGTTTCAGCCGGATTTACACCCCAGCCATTATGGCGGTTGCGTTGTTGGTCACCCTTGTACCACCGCTGCTGTTTGCCGCATCCTGGCAGGAGTGGATTTATAAAGGGCTGACGCTGCTGCTGATTGGCTGTCCATGTGCGCTGGTGATTTCCACACCCGCCGCCATTACCTCTGGCCTTGCCGCCGCGGCACGTCGTGGCGCGTTAATCAAAGGCGGGGCCGCGCTGGAGCAGTTGGGTAGGGTAACGCAGGTCGCGTTTGATAAAACCGGCACCCTGACCGTCGGTAAACCGCGCGTCACGGCGATTCACCCGGCAAGCGGTATTGGCGAGGCAGAACTGCTGGCGCTGGCGGCAGCAGTAGAGCAAGGCGCGACGCACCCGCTGGCGCTGGCGATTGTTCGGGAAGCCCAAACGCGCGAACTGACTATCCCTGTCGCAAAAGATCAGCGGGCGCTGGTTGGCTCTGGCATTGAAGCACTGGTCAACGGCGAACGCGTGCTGATTTGCGCCGCCGGTAAGCAGCCTGCCGATGCTTTTGCCGGGCAGATAAGCGAGCTGGAAAGCGCGGGTCAAACGGTGGTGCTGGTGCTGCGTAACGATGCCGTTCTCGGCGTGCTGGCCCTACAGGACACGCTGCGCGACGACGCCCGTAGCGCCATCAGCGAGCTTAATCAGATTGGCGTGAAAGGGGTGATCCTGACGGGTGATAACCCGCGAGCGGCGGCAGCTATTGCCAGTGAATTGGGTCTCGAATTCAAAGCGGGTCTATTACCGGAAGATAAAGTACAGGCCGTTACCCATCTTAACCAACAGTCGCCGCTGGCGATGGTCGGCGACGGCATCAACGACGCTCCGGCAATGAAAGCAGCCACCATTGGCATTGCGATGGGAAGCGGGACCGATGTCGCGCTGGAAACCGCCGATGCCGCCCTGACCCACAACCGCCTGCGTGGTCTGGTGCAAATGATTCAGTTAGCCCGCGCCACCCACGCCAATATTCGCCAGAACATTGCGATTGCGCTAGGCCTGAAGGGGATTTTCCTCGTCACCACGCTGCTCGGGATAACCGGACTGTGGCTGGCGGTGCTGGCAGATACGGGGGCGACGGTACTGGTGACCGCTAACGCGCTGCGGTTACTACGTAAAGGATAATGCGTCTGTGCCGGACGGCAGTTGCATTAGCGCCATCCGGCTGAGATTACTGGCCTTTGCGCACCAGATAGCGGTACGGCAGAGAATCGGTCTCTTTTGCTACCAGCTCATGCTCCATAAAGGTACAGAAGCCGGGAATGTCACGGGTTGTCGCCGGATCGTCGGCGACAATCAGCAGCGTTTCACCCGCCTGCATGCCGCGCACGGTTTTACGCACCATCATTACGGGTTCCGGGCAGCGCAGCCCCTGGGCATCAAGAGTATGGTCGGGAGAGGTAAACAGATCGCTCATCGTAGTCTCGTTCATTCAAAAACGGCGTTATTTTACGCTCTGTTGTGGCGTAAGCCAATCAGGTTAACGATTGCGTGAAAAACAACCATTGCAATGTGCTCTTAAAGCAGTATCATGCGACGGTTTTTTATTGGGTTCCCTCACCCCATCCAACAAAAAGGTCACAATATGACTCCGTTTACACAATCTCAACGCGTAAAAGCGTTGTTTTGGCTATCGCTATTTCATCTGCTGGTGATCACCTCCAGCAACTATCTGGTGCAGCTACCGATCTCCATTTTTGGTTTCCATACCACATGGGGCGCTTTCAGCTTTCCGTTTATTTTCCTCGCGACCGATCTGACCGTGCGTATTTTTGGCGCTCCGTTGGCACGACGTATCATCTTTGCGGTAATGATCCCCGCGCTGCTGATCTCCTATGTCGTTTCATCACTGTTCTATATGGGATCGTGGCAGGGATTCGGCGCACTGCTGCACTTTAATCTGTTTGTCGCCCGTATCGCCGCCGCCAGCTTTATGGCTTACGCGCTGGGTCAAATTCTGGATGTGCATGTCTTTAACCGCCTACGTCAGAACCGTCGCTGGTGGCTGGCGCCAACGGCTTCCACGCTGTTTGGCAACATCAGCGATACGTTAGCCTTCTTCTTTATCGCTTTCTGGCGCAGCCCAGATGCCTTTATGGCCGAGCACTGGATGGAAATCGCGCTGGTTGACTACTGCTTCAAAGTGCTGATCAGCATTATTTTCTTCCTGCCGATGTACGGCGTGCTGCTGAATATGTTACTGAAAAGGCTGGCAGATAAATCCGAAATCGCTGCATTGCAGACGAGTTAAAGGTTCATTTTCCGAGTTGTGATAAGATGGACGAATGAGCCGTTATGGCCGTTTATCGAAAGGAAGAAGTCAATGCGCAATCTGGTTAAATATGTCGGTATTGGCCTGCTGGTTATGGGGCTTGCGGCCTGTGATAATAGCGATACAAAAGCGCCAGCAGAGGGTGCTGCCGCAGAAAGTAGCGCCACCGGACAACCGGTCAGCTTGCTGGACGGTAAACTCAGTTTTTCCCTGCCAGCGGATATGACCGATCAGAGCGGCAAACTGGGCACCCAAGCGAACAATATGCACGTTTATTCTGACGCAACCGGCCAGAAAGCGGTGATTGTGATTGTTGGCGACAATACCAACGAAGACCTGGCTGTGCTGGCAAAACGCCTGGAAGATCAGCAGCGTAGCCGCGACCCGCAGTTGCAGGTCGTCACCAATAAATCTATTGAGCTGAAAGGCCACACGCTGCAGCAGTTAGACAGCATCATCTCGGCCAAAGGCCAGACCGCTTACTCTTCCGTGGTGTTGGGTAAAGTCGATAACAAACTGCTGACTCTGCAAATCACGTTGCCTGCTGACGATCAGCAAAAAGCGCAGACTACCGCAGAAAACATCATTAACACGCTGGTTATCCAGTAACAGTTAAGACGATGACTCGGCCTCCGGTGACACCACCTGAGGCCGTTTTTTTAATCGCCAGGTCAGCAATAACGCCACCGCCACCAACCCTGCCGCCGCCAGATAGATAACCGGCACGCCCGCCCACGTCATGACCAGCCCGGCCAGCGGCCCCGTAACTCCCAGTGATAAATCCATAAACACCGTATACGTCGCCAGCGCAGCGCCCTGATTTTGCTGCGGGACGGCTTTTACCGCCACCACGCCCAGCGCCGGGAACACCAGCGAGAACCCTGCACCGGCCAGCAGGACGCCGCTTTTCGCCATCCACGGCATGGAAGCCATCCCGACCAGCAGCAGCCCAACAATCTCGACGCTAAAGCAGATCATCGCCACATTTAGTCCACCTAAACGGTTGATACCATTTGGGAATAACAGGCGGGTCCCCACAAACGTGCAGCTAAAAAGCGTCAGCGCGAAAGCGGCACCGTCCCAGCCTTTGGCATCATAAAACAGGGTAATGAAAGTGGCGATCACGCCAAATCCGGCTGAGGCCAGGGCCAGCGCCATGCCGTACAACCAGACACGCCCAAGCACCGCGCGAAACGGCAACGGTTTGCCTTTGCTGGCCTTCACCGCCGGACGAGGGAGCGCCAGCAGTATTGCCAACAGCGCCACGCCCATCACGGTCATCGCCAATCCCTGTAAGCCACCCCAGGCATAAAACAGAACGCCCAGCGGAGCGCCTATCGCCATCGCGCCATAGGTCACGATGCCGTTCCACGAAATCACCCGTCCGATGTGCATTGAACCAACGACCCCAACCCCCCACAGCGTAGAGCCAGTCCCGGCAAAGCTTTGCCCGATCCCTAGAATCACGCGCCCCAGGCATAACAGCAGCAGGCTGGCCAGCGGCCAGCCATTCGTGAAGCCCGCCAGGAAGTAGCCCAGACCACTTAAAAAACAGCCACACAGTCCGAATACCACAATCTTCTTTGGCCCCAGCAGGTCGGCATAGCGACCTGCATGTGGACGGCTCAGCAGCGTAGCGAAATATTGCAGGCTGATGACCAGCCCTGCCCAAAAAGCGCTAAATCCCATCACATCATGGACATAGCCTGGCAATACAGCGAGCGGCAGACCAATGGTCAGGTAGCTGGCGAAGTTAAACATCACCACAGAGACAATACGCAGATTAAGGCGTAAACCGCTAAGCGTCGGTTCAGCGACGGGTTCGGGCATGGAGGATCACCACGTTTTCACAACAGTGTTTCATTTCTACCATGTTGCCGGGCAGAAATCAGTAGTCAGTTTAGGAATATCAGTCGCAAGCCAGCCGCTACACTTAATGCAAAAACGCAAACAGGAAGACGACATGACAACCGCCCAGCCCGATAAAACGGGTTTGCACATTCTGCTCAAACTGGCCGCTCTGGTGGTGATCCTCGCGGGTATTCATGCCGCGGCGGATATCATCGTACAGCTTCTGCTGGCCCTTTTTTTTGCCATTGTATTGAATCCGCTGGTCACCTGGTTTATTCGCCGGGGTGTACGTCGGCCGGTCGCGATAACGTTAGTCGTGGTGGTAATGCTGATCGTTCTTACGGCGTTAATCGGCGTTCTGGCGTCATCCATTACTGAATTCATGGCCATGCTGCCAAAATACAACAAGGAGCTGACGCGCAAGGTTCTGTATCTGCAAGAGATGGTGCCTTTTCTGAATCTGCATATGTCCCCGGAGCGCATGCTGCAACGTATGGACTCCGACAAGCTGATGACCTTCACAACCACGCTGATGACAAGTCTTTCCGGTGCCATGGCCAGCGTCGTTCTGCTGGTGATGACGGTGGTCTTTATGTTGTTTGAGGTGCGTCATGTCCCCTATAAGCTGCGCTTTGCGCTGAACAACCCCCAAATCCATATTGCGGGGCTCCATCGGGCGCTGAAAGGTGTTTCTCACTATCTGGCGCTGAAAACGTTGCTCAGCTTATGGACCGGTGCCATCGTCTGGCTGGGACTGGCGCTAATGGGGATTCAGTTTGCTCTGATGTGGGGTGTGCTGGCATTCCTGCTAAACTACGTGCCCAACATTGGCTCGGTCATTTCCGCCGTTCCACCCATGATCCAGGCGCTGCTGTTCAACGGCGTTTACGAATGTGTGCTGGTTGGGGCGCTGTTTCTGGTGGTGCATATGGTAATTGGCAATATCCTTGAGCCCCGCATGATGGGGCACCGGCTGGGATTATCGACGCTAATCGTGTTTCTCTCTCTGTTGGTGTGGGGATGGCTGCTTGGTCCGGTAGGTATGCTGCTCTCCGTGCCGTTAACCAGCGTGTGTAAAATCTGGATGGAAACCACCACAGGCGGTAGCAAACTGGCAATTTTGCTGGGACCCGGCAGGCCCAAAAGTCGATTACCTGGATAAACTTGCAAACAGCATGTATAGAATGGTAAACAACCCCATTATTACTAAAGGTTAGCCCTGATATGTACCGGATCGTTCTTGGGAAAGTTTCTGTTTTAAGCGCTGGCACACTGCCTGCCGCACTGCGTGAGCAGGCCCCGCAAGGCGCTCGTCGTGCGCGCTGGCTGGCAGGTCGCGTGCTGCTTTCCCATACTCTTTCGCCATTACCGGACATCGTCTACAGCGAGCAAGGAAAACCGGCCTTTTCCGCCGACACACCGCTGTGGTTCAATCTCAGCCACAGCGGTGATGATATTGCCCTGCTGCTCAGCGACGAAGGGGAAGTCGGCTGTGATATTGAAGTCGTTCGCCCGCGCGATAACTGGCAGACGCTGGCAAATACGGTGTTCAGTCTCAGGGAACATGCCGAAGTTGAGGCCGAACGCCCGGAGCAACAGCTGGCGGCGTTCTGGCGCATCTGGACGCGTAAAGAAGCTATCGTGAAACAGCGTGGCGGCAGCGCCTGGCAAATTGTCAGTGTCGACAGCACCGCGCTAACCTCCTCACTCTCAGTCAGCCAGTGCCAGCTCGATACCCTGAGCCTGGCGGTGTGTACGCCCACGCCGTTTACTCTGACCGCCGACGCCGTGCAGCGTCTGGAAGCCTTAGCGTAAATTTTCCGGGAAGTTTTCCGGCAATTCACTGGCCGCACAGGCAATAACGCTGTCATTATTCGCCCCACAGTCACGCACGAAGGTGATGGTCGCAAACTCGTCAATCACCTCAGTTGGATATGCCGGACCCGCATCGCGATATGACATCATCAGCGGAATATGGTCATTCTGGAAACAGACAGTTTTTTGCGGATGGTTAATCACCCAGCGTGGGAAAAAGATGGTGCCGTGAAAGAGTTTGTCGCCCAGATTTACGATCAGGCTGACGTCGGTCCCGGTCGGTTCGGTCCATGAAATTTTATAAACACTCTCGCCAACCCGCACAATGTACGCCCGCTGATCCTTCACCCAACGATTCCCCACAATGCCGCTGTGAATACGGTAATCCAGAGTGGTGTCGTTTTTCACGTAGATCTCGTAATTCCAGCCATTATCGTAGGTATAGACCAGATGTTTGCCGACAAAGCCGCTCAAATCATGTTTATCAAAAGTGCTCATATTCGTTCTCCTCTTACTTGATGCGAGGATCTTACCGCTTCAAAAATTGGATGAATAACGCTATGTTTACATCATATTCATTCAATTTTTAGATGAGTTATGCACAAGACAACGCTGGAGCAATGGGCCTTACTGGAGAAAGTCGTGGAGCTGGGCAGCTTTGCGAAAGCTGCGGAAGAGACCAACCGTAGCCAGTCTTCGGTGAGCTACAACCTGGCGCTACTGCAGGAGCGGCTTGGCGTGACGCTGCTGACGCCGGAAGGTCGCAGGGCGGTATTAACCCCTGCGGGAGAGCTACTGTTGGGCCAGGTCAAACCGTTACTGAAGGCCTTTTTATGGGTGGAAACCCGGGCAGCAACGTTGCAAAACGGCACGCGAACGCGGCTGGATTTCATGGTAGATAGCATCTTCCCACGCAAACGCCTGTTCGCGATCCTCAAGCAGTTTCAGCAGGCGTGGCCGCAGACGCAGGTACGTTTGACCGAAGTACTGGAGAATGCTGACGATCGACTGGCAGCGCATGCCGATGCGGACGTGATGGTCCTGACCCGACGCCAGGATATCACCGGCCGCGGCGAATGGCTGATGAATATTGACTTCGTGGCCGTTGCCCACCGCGATCACCCACTCTGCATGCTGGATGCGCCGCTGGATGAAGACGCGTTACGCGCGTGGCCGCTGATTCGCATTGCCGATCGCGACAACCCGCAGCAAGCGGTGCGCGATGCCTGGACCTTCTCGACCATTGATGCCGCGATTGAGGCGGTGATGTATCAGGTCGGTTACGGCTGGTTGCCTGAGGAGCGAATTCAGCAGCAGCTTGAGCAGGGGCTATTACGACCGCTGCCGTTAAGCCATGGCGCTCGCCGTGCCACCCCGCTGCATCTGATCGTCAAAGACACGCTCGCGCCGCTGGATGAACAGGTAACAACCCTGCTGCGTTTATTGCGAGAGCATTAACCTTTTCCCCGGATGCCGGACGTGTGTTACAAAATACGCTATTCCCCTTACTCCCTGTGCGCCCACGCGCCACATGAAAGGTTAATTGCAGATGCAACGAGTCACCATTACCCTCGATGACGATTTACTGGAAACGCTCGACAGCTTGAGCCAGCGCCGTGGCTATAACAACCGTTCCGAAGCGATCCGCGATATTCTGCGCGGCGCACTGGCGCAGGAAACCACCCAGGAGCACGGCACTCAGGGATTCGCAGTGCTCTCGTATGTTTATGAGCATGAGAAGCGTGACCTGGCGAGCCGTATTGTTTCCACCCAACATCACCACCACGATTTATCAGTCGCCACGCTGCACGTGCACATCAACCATGACGACTGTCTGGAAATCGCTGTGCTAAAAGGTGACATGGGCGATGTGCAGCATTTTGCCGATGACGTGATTTCCCAGCGCGGCGTGCGCCACGGTCATCTGCAGTGCCTGCCGAAAGAAGAGTAATTGCTTGTTTTGTTGCCCGGCCTACATTCGTTCCCGTTTGTAGGCCGGATAAGGCGCAGCCGCCATCCGGCAATAGTATTTACGCCATCGTGCCAATCGTCTTTCTGAAACGCAGCAGCGCTATCACGAAGAACGTACTGCCAATCGCCAGCAGCGTCAGGAACTGCGGCCAGACAATGTTAAACCCTGCGCCGCGGTAAAGTATCGCCTGCGCAAGGCTAACAAAATGGGTAGTCGGCATCGTCAGCATGATGTCCTGCACCGCCTGCGGCATGCTTTCACGCGGTGTAGAGCCGCCGGAGAGCATCTGTAACGGCAGCAGTACCAGAATCATCAGCAACCCCAGTTGTGGCATGGAGCGCGCCAGCGTGCCCATAAAAATGCCGATTGATGTGGTGGCGAACAGGCTCAGCGCCACTCCCAGCATAAATAGCGGTATCGAGCCTTCAATCGGTACGCCAAGCACCCCTTTTACCATCAGCATCAACGACAGACCGGAAACCACCAGCACCACCAGCCCCATCGACCAGATTTTTGCCATCATGATTTCAAACGGCGTCACTGGCATCACCAGCAGGTGCTCAATGGTCCCATGTTCACGCTCGCGAATCAGCGCCGACCCGGTAAGCACAATCGCCAGCATGGTGATGTTGTTGATAATCGCCATCACCGCGCCAAAGCGGGCGGGTTCCAGATTAGGGTTAAAGCGCATACGCATTTCCAGCGCCACTGGCAGCTCGCTGTTATCGCGGTAACGCGACACAAAGCTGTTCACCTCGCCACTGATGATATTCTGGATATAGCTGTTGCCGGTAAAGGCCTGGCTCATCCGCGTGGCATCGACGTTAACCTGAATATCCGGCTGCCGCCCAGCCAGTACATCGCGCTGAAAATCAGGCGGAATGTTCACAGCGAAGGTATAGCGCCCGGCATCCAGCCCGGCATCCATCTCATCGGCGGTAATCATCTCCGGTGGTAAAAACCACGGACGATAAAAACTGTTCACAATGCGATTCGACAACTGCGACTGGTCCATATCGGCAATGGCAATCGGCGCCAGGTGCAGCGACCCTGGCAGAACGGTCGCAGAAGAGTAAACCGAGACCGTGAAGGCGAAGACGATCAGCGTCAGCATCGCTTTGTCACCCAGCAGGCTGCGTAACTCTTTGATGCCGAGGTTATAAATATTCCGTAATCGGCGCATCACCCCTCCTGTTTTTTCAGCAGCAATACGCTCAGACCAATGACCACTGGAATGGCTACCGCCAGCGGAATAAACAGCGGCCAGAGATCGGTCAGATCCAGCGCTTTAGAGAACGTCCCGCGCGCGATGGTCAGAAAATGGCTGGTCGGGTAAATTTCGCCAATCCACCGTCCCGGCCCTTCCAGCGAGGCGACCGGGTCGATCATCCCGGAAAACTGCGTCGCCGGGATCAGCGTAATAATCGCCGTACCAAAAATGGCGGCGATCTGACTTTTCATAAACGTGGAGATTAACAATCCCAGCCCGGTGGCAATGGTGACGTACAGCAGCGCGGCCAGCGTCAGGGTCACAAAACTCCCCTTATGCGGGACGCCGAATACAAACACCGACAGCGCGCACAGCAGCAGGAAGTTCAGCATGCCCAGCACGATGTAAGGCAACTGTTTGCCGAGTAAAAACTCGCTGCGGGTAGTGGGCGTCACGTACAGGTTGATAATCGACCCCAGCTCTTTCTCACGCACCACGCTCAGAGCGCTGAGCATGGAGGGGATCATCATCAACAGCAGCGGGATCACCGCCGGAACAATCGCTGGCAGGCTTTTCACATCCGGGTTGTAACGATAGCGAGTTTCAATGGTCATCAATCCGTTTTGCCCGCTGGTATTTGGCTGACGCGCCATCACATCCTGCAGCCAGGTCTGGTGCATCGCCTGCACGTAGCCTCTGACCGTTTCCGCACGGCTCGGCATTGCGCCATCGACCCAGACGCCAATCTTCACCGGCGTTCCACGCGCGATATCGCGGCCAAAATTTGGCGGGATCTCTATGGCTACCGCGACTTCGCCCGAGCGCATCCGTTTGTCCAGCTCGTCATAGCTGGTGAGCGGCGGCTGCTCGATAAAATAGCGCGATCCCGCCAGATTCAGCGTCCACGCCTGGCTGCTGACTGTCTGATCACGATCGAGCACCGAAAAACGCAGGTTTTCCACATCCATGCTGATGCCGTAGCCCATGATCAACATCAGGATCACCGTGCCCATCAGCGCCAGCGTTGAACGTACCGGATCACGTCGCAGCTCCAGCGCTTCGCGGCGGCTGTAGCTGAACAAGCGCCGCAGGCTAAATCCCTGGTGCGGCGGCTGACTGTTTTCATGCACTGCCGGGATATTGGCTGGCGGTAACTGAGCCTCCGGCGCCGGACCTGCCGCTTCCTGTAACCAGGAGATAAACGCTTCTTCCAGACTGGCGGCACCACGCTGTTTCACCAGCTCCTGCGGCGTACCGCTGGCCAGGACTTTTCCGGCGTGCATCAGCGACATACGGTCGCAGCGCTCCGCTTCGTTCATAAAATGGGTGGAGATAAAAATGGTCACTTTATCCTGACGCGACAGATCGACCATCAGTTGCCAGAACATGTCTCTCGCCACCGGATCGACCCCGGAGGTTGGTTCATCGAGAATGAGCATCTCCGGGCGATGGATCACCGCCACCGCCAGCGACAGGCGTTGACGGATCCCCAACGGTAGCGCGCCGGGCAACGCGTCTTCGACTTCGGTCAGCGAAAAGCGCTGACTCATCTCTTGTACCCGCCCCGGGATTTCTGCTTCGGGGATATGGAACAACCGCGCGTGTAGCTCGAGGTTTTGCCGTACGGTCAGCTCGCTGTAGAGCGAAAACGCCTGCGACATATAGCCTACCCGGCGACGGGTATCGATATTCTTCGGGTCAACCGCTTGCCCAAACAGCCACGCCTCACCTTCACTTGCGGGTAGCAGCCCGGTGAGCATTTTCATGGTGGTGGATTTACCGCAGCCGTTGGAGCCGAGAAAACCGAAGATTTCCCCGCGCGGAATACGAAAGTTAACGTGGTCAACGGCCACGAACTTGCCGAAGCGCATGGTCAGATCTTTCGCCTCGATGGCAATCTCTTCCTGCTCAGCGTGATACGGCGGGATCACCACTGGCTTATGCGCCTGACGCTGGGCTTCGGGTAACAGCGCGATAAACGCCTGCTCCAGCGTGTCGGTGTTGGTTTTTTCGCGTAGCTGCTGCGCGCTCCCGGTGGCCAGCACCTCCCCGGCGTTCATCGCCACCAGCCAGTCAAAGCGCTCGGCTTCTTCCATGTAGGCGGTCGCAACCAGCACGCTCATGTTGGTCTGCCGCTGGCGAATGCTGTTAATCAGATCCCAGAACTGGGCGCGGGACAGCGGGTCGACCCCGGTGGTAGGTTCATCGAGAATTAACAGTTCCGGGTCATGGATCAACGCGCAGCACAGCCCCAGCTTTTGCTTCATCCCACCCGAGAGTTTCCCGGCCGGACGATCGCGAAACGGCGCCAGTCCGGTGCTGTTCAGCAGCTCGGTAATCCGCGCTTCGCGCTCCGCTTTGTCATGGCCAAACAGCCGGGCAAAGAAATCGACGTTCTCATACACCGACAGCGTGTGGTACAGGTTTTTCCCCAACCCCTGCGGCATCCAGGCAATGCGCGGGCAGACATCCCGGCGATGTTTCGGGTCGCGCATATCGCCGCCCAGCACCATCACGTTACCGTGTTCAATGACTCGCGCGCCGGAGATGAGCGACAGCAGGCTTGATTTTCCGACGCCATCCGGGCCAATCAGCCCCACCATACAGCGGGCGGGGATATCCAGCGTGATATTGTTCAGCGCTACCGTTTTCCCGTAATGCTGACTCACGCCGTCAAGGTGCGCCACGGGAGGAACGGGAACCAGCGCCAGATGCGTCATTGCGGCAACCTCACCATCAGGTCGTCAGGCCAGGCTCGATTTTCATCGATACGCACCCACGCCATGCCCGGCAGACCGGTTTTCACGTACTCGAGATGCTGCTGCAATAGCTCTGGCGGGATCCGCGCTTTAACGCGGAACATCAGCTTCAGCCGCTCATCGCTGGTTTCGACCGTTTTCGGTGTGAACTGCGCGACGCTTGCCACAAAGCTGATGGTCGCCGGAACACGCAGATCCGGTGCGGCATCCAGCACCAGGCGCGCTTCGCCGCCAATCTTCAGTAAGCCAGCCTGTTCGGTAGGCAAGAAGAACGTCATGTAGACATCGCTGAGATCGACCATATTCAGGACGCGCCCACCCGCAGAAAGCACCTCACCCGGCTCAGCAACGCGGTACTGCACGCGACCATCGCGCGGGGCTTTCAGCTCACTGTCATCAATATCAGCCGCAATACGACGTTCGGTGGCCTGCGCGGCTTCTACGCGGGTTTGCGCCTGAATGATGCTGGTGCGAGCGGCTTCAATTGCGGCTTTTGCCGCTGAGACCTGCGCCTTTGCGGATTCCAGCGCCGCACGTGCGCTTTCTGCCGCGGCCCGATCGTCATCCAGTTGTTGCTCAGACACGGCCCCACGCTGGGATAGCGAACGGGAACGCACGTGGCGTTTAGAAACCGACTGCAGCTCCGCCTCGCGCTGTTTTACTACCGACTGCGCGGCGCGCATTTCACTTTGCCGCTGTTCCAGCAGCGCTCGCGCCGCCGCCACCGCGCTTTCGGCCTCTTTGATTTGCGCGATCGCTTCCAGCCGCTGCTCCTGCAGCACGCGAGTATCCATTTTCGCCAACACCTCGCCCTGACGAACGAACTGCCCTTCCGACACAAGGATCGTGTCAATTCGCCCGGCAATCTTGGTAGCAATATCCACTTCGGTGGCTTCAATTCTGCCGTTGCTGGCTGCGAACCCCTCCGGTATTCCGGCAGGACGGAGCATCCACCATGCTATCGCAGCCACCACGACCAGGGTGCCCGCCCCCCACCACATCACATGACGCTTAAACTTATCCATATTCGACCCGCCGTAATCCCTGTTATCAAACGATGCGTGTCACAAAGCCCACTGAATAGCTATTCAGCGGGAGATTCCATCCGGGATGAGAAGGAATAAGAAACCATGGCCAGAGAGCGGACAGGCGTTAAGGCAACCAGCGCCGCGCAGGAAGTGAATGACGAAAATGCTGTGAAATCGGGTAGTAATGTTGTCATCATCAGCGTTCCTGGCCGGAAATGAAACACGCATACTCATAACTGCTATCTATTGAATACTAACACCTGGATTCAATATGTCTATTCGGTTGTAGTTGATATGTGATTGCCAGAAATTGTGCCCAGCAATCCATTCACCGGACACCTATTTGTGCTTAAAAGGCCTGCTGGTAAAGCCACAACGCATCGCCTTCAGTAAGCGTCACGGGATTGTTATCCAGCAAACGAGTCTGCTGCATAGCATCGTGGGCCAACAACGTCAGGCCGGTTTCAGGAACATCTACGTCACGCAGTCTGTTTGGCGCGCCGGTTGCCGCAATAATATTCACCATCGCGGCAATAAACGACTGGGCATCGTTTTCAACGTTGCCGGTCACCTGCGCCCCGATGACGGCAGCCAGTTCGCCATAAAGTGGAGCCGCTGCTGACGCGTTAAACTGCAGCACCGGAACCAACATCAGTGCATTCGACAATCCATGTGGAATATGGTGCCGGGCGCCCAGGGGATAAGCCAACGCATGCACTGCTGCCACCGGTGAATTGGCGAAAGCCTGGCCTGCCAGCATCGCGCCCAGCAGAACATTTTCTCGCGCTTCACGGTTGTTCCCGTCACGACATGCGGCCACCAGATGGCAACTGATTAAACGTAACGCCTCGCGTGCTAATGCATCCGAGAGCGGGTTCTTTTTATGTTTGCTGGTATAGGCTTCTATCGCATGCACCATCGCATCTATCCCGGCAGCAGCGGTGTGTACCGTCGGTAACCCCAGCGTCAGCTGCGCATCCAGTAGCACCAAATCGCCATACAGCTGCGGGGAGACAATGCCCATTTTGCTGTCATCATTAGTCGTTAAAATGGAAATATTGGTAACTTCAGACCCCGTACCTGCCGTGGTGGGAATATTTACCAGCGGCAAGCGTTGACCGATAACCTTGCCAATCCCGTAAAGTTCCTGCAGGTCTTGTTCTGAGTTGATTAATACGGCCACCAACTTCGCGACATCCAGCGAGGAGCCACCGCCCAGGCCAATAACCATGTCGCAGTTGCCGTCACGCGCTACCTGTAGGGCTTCGCGAACGAGGCGTTCATGCGGATCGGGTTGCACCCGATCATAAACCGTCACCTTAAACCCTGCGTCTTGCAGGCTATGGAGTACGGGCGGTAAAACCCCTGCTTTGACCAGTCCGGAGTCGGTTACCAGCAATACGCGACGCGCGCTAAACCGCGGCGAAAGGATCTCTCCTAATCGCGCCGCTCCCGCCCATTCGACGATGATTTCCGCTACCGTCGTAAACGTAAAATCTTTCATAACATGGTTCATTGATGTATTCCTTGTGGTAAGAAAGACAGCTTTTACCTATGTGGTTCATCGGGAGGAATGTGAAAGCTTTTCACCTCTTTACGCTCCAGCAGCGGGGTGATTATCCCAACGCCAATGCGTTGAAAATGTTCCGTTTGTCGGTGAAGTTCAAGACCTTCCGCACAACGATAAGTCTCAACAATCACAAAACGATTGCCGTCTTCCGTGGAACGGAAAAACTCATAGGTGATATTTTCAGGTTCTTTACGTGTCGCCTCCGCCAGCATTCTAAGCGCATCGTTGACCTTGTCGCCCATCGCCGGTTGGGCAAAATAATGCGCAACAACAAACAACTGCGTGTTTTCCATTTTTGGCTCCCGGTGGTTTAACGTAGAAGAGTCACATCCCATAACGCACTGTCGCTGCTTGAGACGGCTATCGCGCCGTGCAACAGGGCCGTCTGAGCATGTTCCTCATTGCAGACAAACCCGGACGCAACAATCGGTGGCAACACATTACGATCGGCCTGCGAGAGCAACGGCAGCATCTGCGCGGGCATCAGTTGCACATAATCAGGTTCGCTTTGCTCCACCGCTTTCAGGCTGCGTAGCCAGGTGGAACGGTCGGTGACGAAGATTTTCTGCATGGTGACCAGCCCGCATTTTTTCGCACGCTGTACAGTTTGCAAACGTGTGGAGAGCAACCCCATCGCCCCTGTTTCAGCCACATAATCGATGCCGCCTTTATCCTGAGACAGTCCGTTACAGCTGTCGATATTCACGATGACGTACTTTCCCGCCTTCGACAGCAGTTCGATCACCGGCTGGAGCTTGATCAGATCGATATTGGCAATAATGCAGACTTCAGCTTTGCTGGACAGCGCGGTTTTCAGTTGCTCAATGCCGTAAATCGCCATGATTATGGGATGGCGTGCCAGAAGCACGCCAAGGTTTTTTATCATGATTGACCTGCCTGATGTGATTGGAGCTCCGCGCTTAAACCCAGTTTTCCCGGGTTAAGGATATTCTGCGGATCCAGCGCTTTTTTAATATCCGCCAGAACCGAAAGCGATTCACCTAAAGAAGCCTGCATATAGGGGGAACGAAGCAGACCGACGCCATGGTGATGGCTAAGGGAGGCATTGTGTTTAATCAGCACCGCATTTGCCGCGTCCCATGCCGCACGATACCACGCCCCACGTTGCTCAACAGCCACATCGCCACGCAGCGAGAAGTAAAGGCATGCGCCGTCGACATAGGCGTGGGACTGGTGCGCTGAACCGGCCAGCGTCCCCGGCACGGCGTTAATCGCAGCCACTACGTCATCATATACCGCGCTGAGATCGCGCCAGCGCCCCACCATTTCCAGCGTGTCCGCCACCAGACCGGGGCTTTTCTTAAAGCCTTCGGCGCTTTTACCCGTCAGATACCGGGTATCCAGCCAGCGCTCAAAAATCGCCTCACCGTCAAGTTCCTTTCCACTACGCTGACAAACACGCTTACTGATAGCCAGCACCGCGTCTACCATCTCTGGCTCTCCCTCGTCCGCAATCAGCAGGACATTGGTCTCTGGCAAAGCAAACTGTACCCCGCTTTCCAGGTTATCGTACAAACGAAGTGCCGCCGGATTGGCACCATGTTGTAAGATTTCGCGACATGCCTCCAGCCCACTGGCAAAACTGGAAAAACCCCAGGCGATGGCACGGCCATAATCTGGCAGGCGATGAAGCTTCAAACGCACGCGCACAATCACGCCCAGCGTGCCTTCCGAACCAATAAACATTTGCTGTAAATCCGGCCCGATAGCACTGCGTGCATAACCGCCAACGGTGATTAAGCGCCCATCGGCAAGCACCACATCCATTCCAAAAACCATATCTTCAATTTTGCCGTAGCGGGTAGAAAGCTGTCCCGCACCACGACAGGCTACCCAACCGCCCACGGTACTGATACCAAACGATGACGGCCAGTGGCCCATAGTCATACCGTGCTCTTTTTGGATGATTTGTTCGAAAACATCGCCAAACATGCCGGCTTCTACCTCAACAATCTGGCTTTGTGGATCAAAGTCAATGAATTTGTTGAGTTCGCAAACGTCGAGCACGATCCCGCCACGTAGCGGCAATGCGGCTCCGGTAACGTTACTGCGCCCGGCAGAAACCGTGACTGGAATAGCGGATTCACTGGCAAGACGCATCACGTCCTGAATTTGTTCTACGGTGGAAACTCGCACAATCACCCCTTTTGAGGTGGCGGGTACGCCCTGGGTTTCCGCAATCATCGAACCGGCCCACCAGTCGCGGGTCCAGGTAATCACATCGGACTCCGACATCAGCACTTCATCGGCAATGACCCGCAGCCGGTCAAACGTCGCTTCGCTTATCGCAACGGGATCAACCTGCATTCCTTTCGCGCCACCGCTGCTGGTGATATCCGTTGCCCATGCGGGGCAAGTATGTGCGCCAACAGTATAATTTCCACGGTTGTAACCACGTTTAATCGCTTCTTTACTGATCATTCGGATGTCCCCATAAGCATTGATTTTTCATGTTTAATTGCGACCTGATAGCTGGCGACCTGTTTAGCCACGTGGTCAGGATGTAATTGGAGTTCTTGTTGTAGAATCTCCCCAACGCGTTCAGCGGCAGCGGCTGAGGCGTCGCGTGCCATCAGCCGTGCACGAATTCGGCGCGACAGCACATCGTCAACGGTGCTGGCGAGCTCATGGCGCACGGCATACACTACTTCCGCTTCGGTATAGGGAAGCCCTGCGACAATAGGTTTCATCAGCGAAGGTGCGGTCTGAATAATGTCACTGACAAAATGGGCTTCGGTGCCATAGCGTTCGCCCAGATGCGCAGATAGACCACCAGAGGCCAGAATGGCCTGCGGGTCATAGCCAGCTGCGCCCAGCAAATATGCAGTTTTCGTTGAGCAGGCCTTTTTACGGCCCAGTATTTTGCTGGCTGCGTCGATGGTTTCTTCCGCCATATGACGTGATGTCGTTAGCTTACCGCCGACGATGGTTATCAGCCCGTCCGCTGAAACCCGAATCTCATGGTTACGCTTCATCTCAACGGTCTTTCCACCCGCCATCCCCACCAGAGGACGGCAACCGGCGATACTTCCCACTACATCTTCCGGGCGCAGATCCGTTTTCAGCGCCGAGTTTGCCCCTTCCAGCAGAAAGTCCAGCTCAGAGCGATTACAGTGAACATCATTCAGATCGCCCTGATAGTCCTCATCCGTAGTGCCCAGATAGGAAACGTTGCCCCAGCGCGTAATGGTCGCGCGCCGACTTCGTCCGGCAACCGGGATGGTCACCGTGCAATCATTGCGAATTTTCATCCATGGGATCGCGACGTGAACCCCCTTCGCCGGACGAATATTCAGTGGGGATACCTCCCCTTTTTTCAGTCCATTCCAGTCACGCAGCCAGACGCCCGTCGCCATAATGACAACCCGCGCTTTGACCCGAATTTCTCGGGTATCGGCATACACAATGGCCCCATTGACTTTGCCGTGCAGGTCACGTGTGATTTCAATGACTTCGGCATGGTTCGTCACCGTCGCCCCATGAAACGCTGCCGTGCGCACCAGGGCCAGCGTCAATCTGGCATCATCAACGCGGGCATCGAAATACATAAAACCGCCGGAGAGTTGCTCTTCTTTCAGCGTTGGGCAGTGCGACAGTACTTCCGCTGGAGTCAATTTTTGGTGAAGGATTCCTTCCCGCCATCCACCTGCGAGATCGTAGGTCCAGAGCAGACTTTCAAATGCCGAAGACATGCGCTTATCGAACACGCCATTCTTATCGAGAACAGGAAATAAAAAGGGAAGCCGCTGCACCAGATGACGAGCATTCCGGCGCATGCGCTGGCGCTCTAGCAAAGAGTGGCGCACCAGCCCCAGGTTCCCCTGCTCGATATAACGCAGACCGCCGTGCACCATTTTTGATGACTTGGATGATGTCCCCGAGGCGAAATCACTTTTCTCAATCAGCGCGACCCGATAGCCACGCAGGCTGGCATCCAGCGCCGCATAAGCACCCGTCACGCCGCCGCCTACAATCAGAATGTCGTAGGTTTCGCTTTCCAGTCGGTCCAGTTGCTCAGGTCGCTGCAGACGCAGCGGCTCTGCGCCGTACATTTCACTGCGTGTTTTGTTGGGCTTTCGCGAAGGGAAAAACTTCATGAGTGGGTATGCTCCTGATTGGCTGAAGTGAGGCTGCTGGCGGTATCCATTTCGAGCGCAATACGCATCTCCCAGCGGTTTATTTTTTGTTCGCGAAGGACATGATTGATTTTGGGTTCAAACAGACGCGCTGTTTTCAGCGTGGCGCAGGCCTCGGGCAACGAGTTCCACAGCAGCCCATCGGCTCCTGCCAGAAACGCCGCACCGCGTAAGCTAGCCCGTGCTGTTTCTGTCATCCGCCGAACGGGGATCCCGCTAATATCAGCCTGAATTTGCAATAACGTATCGCTATTGGACAACCCGCCCCCGACCATCAGTTCTTGTGTGGGAATACCGGTTGCCGCTTCATTCGCGCGAATACAGGCTGCGACTGAATGCGCAATACCTTCCAGAATGGCGTAAGCCACCTGCGGGCGCGTGGTCGAGATTGAAATACCGTTAAGGGAAGCGCGGGCCTGTGGTTGCAAATGAGGTACACGCAGTCCCGTCAATGCAGGAATAAAACTCACGCCGCCAGAATCAGTGGCCTGCGCGGCCAGTTCGCTAATTTGTTCGGGTGAGTCAAACCAGCGCAGCTTTTCGCACACCCAGTTCAGGGCCGAACCAGTAGTCGGAACGAATGTTTCTACAGAGAAGTGTGAACGTCCTTTTTGGCGGCGCGCCGTCATCGTGAGCGTGCTTTCACAGCTCTTTTTCAGTGTCGGCACCGTCGGCCCCATCATTAAATCGACGAAGCTGCCGGTCCCATGCATACAAAAAGCCTGCCCGCGTTCAGTGCAGCCAAGCCCGATAGCCCCCGCAAACTGATCTCCGGCACAGGCCCGGATCGGGACGCTAATACCGAGGATATCTTCACGCGTGGTGCCAAAGTCATCGGCATCATCATGTAATTCAGGCAGCAATGACGTCGGGAAATTCAAAGTCTGCAGCCAAGGCAGATGATACTGATGCTCGTTGAGGCAATACGCCCCGGCAGAGGTGGCATTAGTGGGGGTTGTGACACATTTTTTTTCTTGCGCCAGATGCCAGAGCAACCAGCTGTCAACGGTGCCAAACACCAGCGTTCCAGCCCGGTACGCTTTGTTCACTGCCGGTGTATTGGCGATATGGTATGACGCCCAAAGGTAAGGAGAGCGTATCCCAACCGGCCGACCAATAAGCGGTAGCAGCTTTTCATCCCATTCAGGGGCAAGTTGCGCCAGTTCATCCGTAAAACGTGCATCCTGCCAAACCATCGCTGGTACCAGCGCCTTGCCAGTGCCTACATCCCAGAGCACCGCCGTTGAACGTTGCGTAGCAATTGCCAGCGCCACAATGCGCATCTTGCTACGCTGCGCGTTGGCAATCGCTGTGCGACATACCGCAATGGTGGCTTGTAATATTTCATCAGCATCTTGTTCGACGACGCCATGACGCTGGCTGCTGACCTGAAGCGGCTGGTATTCAAGGCAGTAGACTTGGCTATTTCGCGCCACCACTGCTGCGCGCGTACCGGATGTCCCTTCGTCTATCGCCAGAATGACATCTTCATACTCAATCATTTAGTGCTCCTGTTTGACTCCGGGGCCATCGACTCTGGATAAGGCGAATGTGATGGTGCGAACTGAGGGGCGCCAGGCTCGTTATCCGGCTGGATGGTAGTGCGAGTGGGATCCCACGGGATCGCAAAACAGACGATGCTCGCAAATAGCGGAACGGCGGACATGATCAGAAAAGTCGTTTGCAGGCCGTACAAATCGCGGAAAACGGGAAAAATAAACAACCCAAGCGCTGCACCGATTGCGCCAAGCGCCCCCACCACACCGTTGGCACCCGCCCGCAGTTCACTGCGAAAAGAGAGTGATGAAAGGCTTTTCCCGTTTGCGCCAGGCCCGCCAGAGTGGCAAAGAATAAACAGCGCGGGGACCAGCAAAGAGGCCCACAGCGGCATACTGTCGCTGAACAATCCCAACGTGAGCAGTACGAGAAAAGCCACGGCGAAACCGATCGCCGACGAACGGCGCAGGCCCAGGCTGCGACCTATTACGGGCGACAGGAAGCCCCCTACGATACCAAAAATGTTAAAAAATAATGAACAAATGGTTGCATATACAAAGTTTTTACCGAACATCGCGGCGCTAATAACCGGCAAATACCAGCCGACACCAAAATATTGTATTGACTGGCAAATCTGAACCGTAGAAGCCAGAATCGTGCGCGGTAAATAAACGCCACGAAATATTAAAAGTACATTTTTCACACCTTTTTCCGCTTGCCCAATGACAGGTTTTTGCTCTGCTTTTGGTGCCAGAATAAAATCATCACCGTATATTTTATTCATAGCAGCCACGGCTTCAGGAAGACGTGACTTTCTCGCCAGCCATACCGGACTTTCAACTAAATAACGAAACTGGAAAAAGAGGACAATCAGTCCGCATAACGCCGTCACAGCAATAGAATAACGCCAGATAGCATCCCCAACATCCCAGGAATAAAACATCAACGCCAATACCAGATTTAAACAAACTGCGACATACCAGACCCCTTGCCAGGTGTTTAAACGGCTTTTTAGTTTCACTGGGGTGAACTCCGCCAGCATCGCCATGGCCACGGCAAAATCCATCCCGTAAGAGACGCCAACAAAGAAGCGACCTATGATAATGGTGCTGAAACTGGAGGACGACATCACCAGCAACGCACCAATCACCGCCATTATTTTGGCAATAATCAGCGGCGGAACTCGACCCCAGCGATCGGCGATCCAGCCGCCAATGGGGTTAAATAATATGGCAACCCACGATGAAAATGAGGTCAGCAACGCAACTTCGGTCGCGCTCAAATTTAAATTACGGGTCATTGGATTTAATCCAGCGCTGAGAGCTGAATTTGAAAAAGCGTCAAGAAATAGGCCACCTAGCGCTAACCACCAAATAACACCGGCTCTGCCATTTATTTTTCTGTGAGAGTCGATGCAATTAATAACATCATCAACGCCACGGATTTTTATCGGATTTGAGAATGAGCATGCGGACATGGCTTTCCCCTTCATAATATTCGGAAGAAGGTCGCCATTAGCTAAAAAAATGCAATAAGAGACCATCTTAATTTCACAGATAGTCTCTTATCTAAAATCTGTATTTTTCCACTCTAGAAGGTAACGGAAAGCGTGTCAAAGCGACTTTTTAGACTGGCTTTAATTTTGTGATATGTAGCACAATTGTTAACAACACATTACATAGAAAAAGCTTCACGGCGGCATTTGCCGCTCATGCCAGCATGTCTCTTTACTGTGGCAGGACGTTCTATCTGCGCGAACGCCAGACGTAGGTTGAACATACGTAGATTTCTCGACCCATCATTAATGCAAAGCCCGCAATTAATAGACGCTGAAGGTACGATTAGTTTTACCTCAAATTAGCAGAATACAAATAAAATCATTTAAATTCATTTAATTACGATTAAAACTCTTCTCTTATCATTATTTACCAAGTTAATTTTTCGTTATGTTGATCACATTCACATCAAAATGGTAGTGATCTTAAAATAGGTTTTAAATATTGTGGTCAGGCCGCTAGACCACAATAAGAGGATATATCATGAAAAGAAAAACAATGGGATGGCTTATCGTTTTTCTTCTATTTATAGTTTACATGCTTAACTATATGGATCGTTCAGCATTGTCGATTACCGCTCCACTCATTGAAAAGGAATTAGGATTCAATGCCGCTGAAATGGGTATGATTTTCAGCGCATTTTTTGTTGGCTACGCACTTTTTAACTTTATCGGTGGCTGGGCCAGCGACAAGTTTGGCCCCAAAACTGTATTTCTGGTCGCCGCATTACTTTGGTCAGTATTTTGTGGAATGACCAGTTTAGTTACCGGCTTATGGACCATGCTGGCCGTGCGCGTATTATTCGGCATGGCCGAAGGACCGGTCAGTGCGGCTGGAAATAAAATCATCAATAACTGGATTTCTCGCAAAGAATCTGCCACTGCGATTGGTATTTTTAGCGCAGGTTCGCCGTTAGGTGGTGCAATTTCTGGTCCAGTAGTTGGCCTGCTGGCACTTTCATTAGGCTGGCGTCCGGCTTTCGGGATTATTTTTCTGTTTGGTTTAGCCTGGGTTATTCTCTGGTACTTCATTGCCAGTGATAAACCCTCCAAAAGTAAACAACTTGCCCCGGAAGAGCGTGTCGATTTTGAAAACCATGACGACATTATTTTAGCGGATGACGGTAAAGCTATGCCTTCTCTTGGCTACTACATGAAACAGCCAATGGTGTGGGCAACGACGCTGGCCTTCTTTAGCTATAACTACATACTCTTTTTCTTCCTGACCTGGTTTCCAAGCTACCTGAATCACTCATTACATCTTGATATTAAAGAAATTAGTATTGCAACCGTGATCCCATGGGTGATTGGCGCAATCGGCATGGTGTTGGGTGGCGTATGCTCTGACTTTATCTATCGCGTTACAGGAAATGCCCTGCTTTCTCGACGCCTTATTCTCGGCGTGTGTCTGGCTGGGGCGGCGATTTGCGTTGGCGTTTCAGGCACGGTAACCACCATCGGCAGCGCCGTTGGTCTTATGTCAGTCTCGCTGTTCCTGCTTTATCTGACCGGGCCAATTTATTGGGCGGTTATTCAGGATGTGGTGCATAAAGATAAAGTTGGTAGCGTTGGTGGGGCCATGCATGGGCTGGCGAATATCTCCGGGATTATTGGCCCACTGGTCACCGGATTCATCGTTCAGTTCAGCGGTAAATATGATTACGCATTCTATCTGGCTGGTGCTATTGCGATTGTTTCCAGCTGCCTGGTATTCGTATTTGTCAAAAATAAAGGATTAAAAGAAAATGAAAATCAAAGCTGTTTACATCAATAAACCTGGTGAAATTGAAACCCGCTGGGTTGATTACCCTGAAAAGAAAGATAACGAAGTTCTAATAAAAGTCGATGCAGCCGGAATCTGTGGTTCTGATATTGGTGCATTTCGTGGGACTAACCCGTTAGTAACCTACCCACGTATTATTGGACACGAAATTACTGGTATTGTAATTAAAGAAGGCAATGGTATGCCGGCCAATATTAAAGAAGGAGATCGTGTAATTGTCGACCCTTATATCTATTGTGGTCACTGTTACCCCTGCTCGGTAGGCAGAACAAATTGTTGTGAAAATCTAAAAGTAATTGGCGTGCATATTGATGGCGCAATGCAGGAGGTAGTTGCTCACCCCGCGCATTTGATTCACAAAATCCCTGATGACGTTGCCTCCGAGATGGCACCGCTGGCGGAACCGCTGACCATTGCGCTGCATGCGCTACATCGGGCCAAACTCACCGCAGGGGAGCACATCGCCATCATAGGCGCGGGTGCGATAGGTCTGATGGCGGCACTGAGCGCATTACGCTATGGCGCGACGCCTATTCTGATCGATATCGTGGAAGAGAGACTCCAGTATGCCAAATCACTGGGCGTCCCGTACGTTATCAATCCGTCAAATACACAGGTTGTTGACGCGATCAAAGACATTACGCAGGGAACGATGGCCCAAGTCGTGGTAGAAGCCTCTGGCGCCAACAGCGCGATTCGCGAAACGCTGGATATGGCCTCTTTTGCTGGTCGTATTGCTTTCACTGGCTGGCCAAAACAGGAAACATCATTACCCACCAACCTGATCACGTTTAAGGAACTGGATCTTCGCGGATCCCGCACCAGCGCAGGTGAGTTTGAAGAAGCACTACAGATGCTGGCAACGCTAAACATCAATCCTGCAGATGTTGTTAGCAAAGTGGTGAGTATTGATGAGGTTCCTGCCGCCGTGAAAGAACTCGATCAATATCCGGAACGCTATCTGAAGATCAATGCGACCTTTCATTAATTTTCGCAGGAGATAAAACAATGGAACAAACCTGGCGTTGGTATGGCCCGAACGATCCCGTGTCGTTGTCCGATGTTCGTCAAGCCGGAGCCACCGGCATAGTGACAGCGCTTCATCATATTCCTAACGGCGAAGTCTGGTCCGTAGAAGAAATTCTTAAGCGCAAAGAGATCGTAGAGAAAGCTGGTCTGGTCTGGTCGGTTGTGGAAAGCGTGCCGATTCATGAAGACATCAAGACCCACACAGGGCAGTACGATTTATGGATTAGAAATTATCAGCAGACGCTGCGTAATCTTGCCCAGTGCGGCATCTATACCGTGTGCTACAACTTCATGCCGGTTCTGGACTGGACCCGAACAGACCTGGAATATGAGTTGCCCGATGGCTCAAAAGCCCTGCGCTTTGACCAAATTGAGTTTGCCGCCTTTGAGTTGCATATTCTCAAACGTCCAGGGGCTGAGGCGGATTACACCACGGAAGAGGTAGCTCAGGCGAGTAAGCGCTTCGCCACCATGAGCGAAGAGGACAAAGCGCGACTGACACGAAATATTATTGCAGGTCTGCCTGGTGCTGAAGAAGGTTATACGCTGGACCAATTCCGTAACCACCTGGCGACTTATAAAAATATAGACAAAGCGGCCCTGCGCGAGCACTTTGCCTTTTTCCTGCGGGCTATCATCCCGGTTGCAGAAGAGGTTGGCGTACGTATGGCCGTTCACCCGGACGATCCACCACGCCCAATTCTTGGTCTGCCGCGTATTGTCTCCACCGTTGAAGATATGCAGTGGATGGTGGAAACCGTCAACAATATGGCGAATGGCTTCACAATGTGTACTGGCTCTTATGGCGTGCGTGCAGACAACGATCTGGTTGATATGATTAAACAGTTCGGTCCGAGGATTTACTTTACGCATCTACGTTCTACGCAACGAGAAGATAATCCCAAGACTTTCCATGAAGCGGCGCATCTTTCCGGCGATGTCGATATGTACAACGTGGTGAAAGCGATAGTCGAAGAAGAACAGCGGCGTAAAGATGAAGGTAACGCCGTATTGATCCCCATGCGACCAGACCATGGCCATCAGATGCTTGATGATCTGAAAAAGAAAACCAACCCAGGTTATTCCGCTATTGGCCGTCTGAAAGGTCTGGCTGAAGTACGTGGTGTTGAGCTGGCTATCCGACGTGCCTTCTTCAGTCAGTAATATTGTTACCGCATGGTGTCCCCACCATGCGGTTTTTACATTCAGTCAGGACCGGTCTTTGATAGCGCATCATCAAAGAAGATCATCAATGACAGGAGGTTGTCATGGAACAAAATCTCGCCAGCGCTCAGATTTCCACCCCACGCCCGCGTTGGGATCGCTCACGCCTGGTTTCACGCATAGTACATCTTGGCTGCGGGGCCTTTCACCGCGCCCATCAGGCGCTTTATACCCATCATCTGCTGGAAAGCAGCGACAGCGACTGGGGTATCTGTGAGGTCAACCTGATGCCCGGAAACGATGCAACACTGATTCAAAACCTGCGGGCGCAGGATCTGCTTTACACTGTTGCCGAGCGTGGAGCACAAAGTACAGAACTTAAAATCATTGGCTCGATGAACGAAGCACTGCATCCAGAATTTGACGGCAGTAATGCAATTATCCGCGCAATGGCGCGCCCAGAAACTGCCATTGTTTCACTGACAATTACCGAGAAAGGTTATTGTACTGACCCCGCCAGCGGCGTGCTGGATCTGAATCACCCGTTTATCCAGCATGACGTTGCAAATCCACAGTCACCAAAATCGGCGATTGGCTATATTGTCGAAGCTCTGGCATTGCGTCGCGAACAGGGATTAAAGGCCTTTACCGTATTGTCTTGCGACAACGTACGAGAAAACGGTCATGTCGCGAAAGCCGCTGTCCTGGGGCTGGCAACAACACGCGACCCGCGACTGGCCGAATGGATAGCGGCACATGTAACGTTTCCTTGTACGATGGTGGATCGCATTGTTCCGGCAGCAACGGATGAGACCTTAGCGCACATCGCCGGGCAGCTTGGCGTTTACGATCCCTGTGCCATTGCCTGCGAGCCGTTCCGCCAGTGGGTTATCGAAGATGACTTTGTTAATGGTCGTCCGGACTGGGATCGGGTTGGCGCACAGTTTGTGCAAGATGTGGTGCCGTTTGAAATGATGAAGCTGCGCATGCTTAACGGCAGTCACTCTTTCCTCGCATATCTTGGCTATCTTGGCGGTTATGAAACCATTGCCGATACAATGGCTAATCCGGCATATCGCGATGCTGCGCTGGCGTTGATGCTTGATGAACAAAGCCCGACGCTGTCAATGCCTGAAGGTACAGACCTTGCGGGTTATGCGGAATTGCTGATCGCACGCTTTACTAATCCATCACTGAAGCACCGAACCTGGCAAATCGCAATGGACGGCAGCCAGAAATTACCTCAGCGTTTGCTGGATCCCATTCGGCTACATCTTGCACAAGGAGACAATTACCGTCACCTGGCTTTGGGAGTTGCAGGCTGGATGCGCTACGTCAGTGGTATAGATGAAAAAGGCGATTCATTCGAAGTGGTCGACCCTATGGCGGCACAGTTTCGGGCTATTTATCAAAAATATAAATCATCAGGGGAGCGTATCCGGGCACTACTGGCAATCGACACCATTTTTGGGCAGGATCTACGCGATAACACCGACTTTATTGAGCATGTAACCGCTGCCTGTCAGCAATTGCACAGCATAGGCGCACGTGCAGCGGTAGCTGGTCTGAGTCATTAACGCTTTTTTTAAAGACCCACGATCTGCCTGACATAAGCCAGATGTTCCAGCGATTTTTGATAAGCACCGTCAGCATCAGCCTGGCGAATTGCATCCACAATTGCTTTATGTTGCTTATTCATGCTGGTTAACACATCCCGATTGCCGGAGCGTTCATCCAGTCCGGCATACGGGATGTTGACACGTTGCTCCCACAACATACGCGACATATCGAGCAAGACGCGGTTCTGACTGGCTTCAGATACCGTTAAATGGAATTGCTTATCGAGAGAGTAAAAGCCATGAACATTATTTTCACTAATGGCTTTTTCCATGCTGAGGTGCAGTAGTTCAAGCTGGCTAATAAGCTCATCTTTGCCTGCTTCTGCAGCGAGACGCGCGCAATGGCTGTCAACCAACTCACGCGAGTAGAGTATTTCTTCAACTGTATAATCGCTGGCAGAATGCTTTTTATCAGCAACAATTACACCATTACCGGATTGGATGGTGATCCATCCTGAGATCTCAAGCACAATCAATGCTTCTCTGAGCGATGCCCGGCTCACGCCAAGTTGCTTCGCCAGTTCACGTTCAGGAGGCAAGAAGCTTCCCGGTGGAAAAATACTGTCGTTGATGAGCTTAATGATGAGATTGGCTATCTTTTGATAGAGCCGCTCCTGTTTTACCTCAGGAATAACCATGTGCATTCCGTTCCCTTCTGTGTACGATTTTTAACTGATTTATCATATCATTCCCGGAGTTAAGAAACGCATGCCTGAGTCAGTTCCTTGTATCAGAGGTAAACAATTTTAATCACCAGAGACCAAATCCTGCGCGCATGCCCAGGCGCTCGACCACGCCCACTGGAAGTTATAGCCGCCCAGCCAGCCGGTGACGTCCATGACTTCGCCGATAAAGTAGAGTCCCGGTACTTTGCGCGCTTCCATCGTGCGCGATGACAGCTCGTTGGTATCGACGCCGCCCAACGTGACTTCAGCGGTACGATACCCTTCCGTACCGTTCGGCTGCACCCGCCACTCGGTCAGCGTCTCAACCAGCGTTTGCTGATCGCGCACATTAAGCTGCTTCAGCGAGACATCCGGGATTTGCCCTAACTGCTGTAAGCATTCCACCAGACGCTTTGGCAACTGCATTGCCAGGGTGTTCTTTAAGCTTTGATTAGGGTGTGCGCTACGTTGGTCATCGAGGAAGCTCGCGAGGTCAACATCCGGCAACAAATTAATGCTGACAAATTCACCTGGCTGCCAAAAACTGGAAATTTGCAGCACGGCCGGACCAGAAAGCCCGCGGTGCGTAAAGAGCAGATTTTCACGAAATACGGTGCCGTCCTCGGCGGTGATAACGGAAGAAACGGATACGCCAGAGAGCACCTGAAGCTGCTCCAGTAGCGGCTTATGTAAGGTGAAAGGCACCAGCCCTGCGCGCGTAGGCAAAACGTTCAGGCCGAACTGTTCCGCAATTTTATAACCAAACGGCGTCGCGCCCAGACCCGGCATAGAGAGACCACCGGAGGCAATAACCAGCTTTTTCGTGCCGACACTCATCCCATTCAATTCCAGGATAAAATCGTCACCATCTCGCTCAACGCTCAGGATTTCGCTACGTAACCGCATAGTTACGTTACCTTTTTCACACTCATCCACCAGCATATCGACAATTTGCTGGGCGGAATCATCGCAGAAAAGCTGGCCTAGCGTTTTTTCATGCCAGGCAATACCGTGCTTACCCACCAGATCGATAAAATCCCACTGTGTATAACGCGCCAGCGCCGATTTGCAAAAATGCGGGTTTTGACTCAAATACGCAGCCGGCTCGACATAAAGGTTGGTAAAGTTGCAGCGGCCCCCGCCAGACATGAGAATCTTGCGCCCGGGCTTTTTACCATTATCAATTAGCAGTACGCGACTACCTGCTTGTCCTGCCTGCGCGGCACAAAACATACCCGCTGCGCCAGCGCCTATAATAACGGTATCAAACCTTTCCACGTTGCGATCCTCTCTAAAAAGCGGGAGTGAATTGTAAAGATTCCTCAGTGGTCGCACCAGCACCAAACTACCGATAAAGGGTATTTATCTGAAATATATAGGATAATTCTTTAGTGGTGTGAAACAAAGCAGGAGACAAATCAAAAAAACTCTATATTTCACTTTGCCCGCGCCGCCAAAGTCACTGATAATGCGCCGCGTTCATGTCCTCAAAATGGCGTAACGTCCTATGCTACATTTGTTTGCTGGCCTGGATTTACATACCGGGCTTTTACTATTGCTTGCTCTGGCTTTCGTGCTGTTCTACGAAGCAATTAATGGCTTCCATGATACAGCCAATGCTGTCGCAACTGTGATCTATACCCGTGCAATGCGTTCGCAATTGGCGGTGGTCATGGCTGCGGTGTTCAACTTCTTTGGTGTTTTGCTGGGCGGTCTCAGCGTGGCGTATGCCATCGTGCATATGTTACCAACGGATCTGCTGCTTAATATGGGATCGTCACATGGCCTCGCCATGGTGTTCTCCATGTTGCTGGCGGCAATTATCTGGAACCTGGGTACCTGGTACTTTGGTCTGCCTGCATCCAGCTCCCACACGCTGATTGGCGCCATTATCGGTATTGGTTTAACCAATGCGCTGATGAACGGCACCTCGGTGGTGGATGCACTTAACATCCCGAAAGTTATCGGTATTTTTGCCTCGCTTATCATCTCACCTATTGTCGGTCTGGTGGTTGCAGGTGGTCTTATTTTCATTCTGCGTCGCTACTGGAGCGGTACGAAAAAACGTGCCCGTATCCACCTGACGCCGGCAGAACGTGAAAAGAAAGACGGAAAGAAAAAGCCGCCGTTCTGGACGCGTATTGCACTGATCCTCTCCGCTATCGGCGTGGCGTTCTCCCACGGCGCGAACGATGGTCAGAAAGGCATTGGTCTGGTGATGCTAGTGCTGATTGGCGTAGCGCCAGCAGGTTTCGTGGTGAATATGAATGCTTCCGGTTACGAAATTACCCGTACCCGCGATGCAATCAATAACGTCGAAGTCTTCTTCCAGCAGCGCCCTGACCTGCTTAAACAGGCCACAGGCGTAGACCAGCTGATTCCGTCCCCGACGGACGCGGCACCAGCGACGCCGACCGAGTTCCATTGCCACCCGGCGAATACCATCAACGCGCTGGAACGTGCGAAAGGTATGCTGGCGAATCTGGAAACCTACGACAAGTTAAGCGTCGAACAGCGTGGTCAGTTGCGCCGTATTATGCTGTGCATCTCTGATACCACCGATAAAGTGGTTAAGCTGCCTGGCGTAAGCGCTGACGATCAGCGTCTGCTGAAGAAACTGAAATCTGACATGCTGAGCACCATTGAGTACGCGCCTATCTGGATCATTATGGCCGTCGCACTGGCGCTGGGTATTGGTACGATGATTGGCTGGCGTCGCGTGGCAACCACCATCGGTGAGAAAATCGGTAAGAAAGGCATGACCTATGCCCAGGGGATGTCGGCGCAGATGACCGCCGCAGTCTCTATCGGTCTTGCCAGCTACACCGGTATGCCCGTTTCCACCACACACGTTCTCTCCTCTTCCGTTGCGGGAACGATGGTTGTTGATGGCGGCGGTTTGCAGCGTAAAACGGTGACCAGCATTCTGATGGCCTGGGTCTTCACCCTGCCAGCAGCAATTCTTCTTTCCGGTGGGCTGTACTGGCTCTCCCTGAAGCTTATCTAAGCGAATGCGCGGTAAAAAAGCGGGTCAGGAAACTGGCCCGCTTTTTTTGTATCTGTCGTTGGAATCAGTGCCAGATAATCAGCGCAACCATGCTGATTAGCACCAGGCCGCATAGCGCGCTGGTGAGAATGAACTGACCGCGAACCCGCTCACAGCGGCGAATAAATTCATCATCATGATGATCGCGGTAACGCTGAGCGTAGATATACCACACCAGACGCATCTGCTTGTTCGGTTGCCCATGCGAGGTAAAAAAGCCCCCTCCATCTACATACTGGTAAAGCAATGGATCGCAACCACGAAGTACTACTAGCAGTGCGCGTAGCGAAGAAAAATAGCGCGCCATATTAACAATGCAAACGACACATAAAGCCCAGAACAATGCAATGGTGCTTATCATACCCCCTCCCCGGCGACCCGCCCACGGAACTCCTTTCCGGGACTACCGCTCCCCGATACCCTGCCAAACCATTCAGTGAAGAGTACTGAAGAAACCGTTCGTATTAGTATCACGCATTCGAACGCCCCTCTAGATAGTGTAGGAGATTAGTTAATTTTTTTGCCAGAAGGTTAATCGCTATCAATGCAATTAACTAAAAAATTTGTTTAACTGCTTGGCAAGCAAGGCGGATTGACGGATTATTCTGGTCGCTATAATGTAAGGATAGTCCTTATATGGTACGTTTTTACGACTGGGCTAGCCCCGCGCACAAGGTTCGCAGGACGCGGATGACGCGGCGGCAGAGAAACGCCAGCAGGCTAGTCATCGACAACTTATGGAAGGAGTAACACTATGGCTTATAAACACATTCTTATCGCGGTTGATCTTTCTCCGGAAAGCAAAGTTCTGGTTGAAAAAGCGGTCTCTATGGCGCGGCCTTACAATGCTAAAGTTTCCCTTATCCACGTTGACGTAAACTATTCCGACCTGTACACCGGCCTTATCGACGTGAATCTGGGCGACATGCAGAAACGCATTTCTGAAGAAACCCACCACGCGTTAACCGAGCTGTCCACCAACGCAGGCTACCCTATCACCGAAACCCTGAGCGGTAGCGGCGACCTGGGTCAGGTTCTGGTTGATGCCATCAAAAAATACGACATGGATCTGGTCGTTTGTGGTCACCACCAGGATTTCTGGAGCAAACTGATGTCCTCCGCGCGCCAACTGATCAACACCGTCCACGTCGACATGTTGATTGTTCCGCTGCGTGACGACGAAGAAGCATAAAATGCTTGCCGCCGGGATATAGCCCGGCCTGCTGCAAGTAGTTAAGCCTGTAAACGCCCGCCTGTGCGGGCGTTTTTGTTTTTATCATTCGGACACAATTAGTACATCAATCCAACAAACAAATCATAATTAGTGTGATCAACTAATTGGATCGAAAACCATCTCTATAATACTCTACTCTCGCGGCCAATAGCCGCAGTCTATAACAAAATAAGACTTTTTCGGCGCGTTTAAGCATACGCGTTCATACTTTTCGGGATGGCTTTGAAAGGCGATGGAATATGAATAAAACTGCACCTACGGGCTTGCTGCAGCAACCTCGTCCGTTCTTCATGATCTTCTTTGTAGAATTATGGGAACGATTTGGCTATTACGGCGTTCAGGGCATCCTGGCGGTATTCTTTGTTAAGCAGCTAGGATTTTCACAGGAACAGGCATTTGTCACCTTTGGTGCCTTTGCTGCGCTGGTCTACGGCCTGATCTCGATCGGCGGCTACGTCGGCGACCACCTGTTAGGCACTAAGCGCACGCTGGTTCTCGGTGCCATTGTGCTGGCAATCGGCTACTTCATGACCGGGATGTCGCTGCTCAAGCCCGATCTGATCTTTATTGCTTTGGGTACCATTGCCGTCGGTAACGGGCTGTTTAAAGCCAACCCGGCAAGCCTGTTGTCAAAATGCTATCCACCAAAAGACGCCCGTCTGGACGGTGCTTTCACCCTGTTTTATATGTCGATTAACATCGGTTCGTTGCTGTCGCTGTCGCTGGCGCCGGTGATTGCCGATAAGTTTGGCTACGCGGTGACCTACAACCTGTGCGGGGCCGGGCTTATAGTCGCGCTGCTGGTCTACTTTGCCTGCCGTGGGATGGTAAAAAATATCGGTTCTGAGCCAGACCATAAGCCGCTGAATTTCCGTAATCTACTTTACGTGCTGGCCGGTACGGTAGTGATGGTATTTATCTGCGCCTGGCTGATGCACAACGTGCAGATTGCCAACCTGGTGCTGATCGTCCTGTCGATTGCCGTGACTATCATCTTCTTCCGTCAGGCATTCAAACTGGATAAAACCGGGCGCAACAAGATGTTCGTGGCCTTCATCCTGATGCTGGAAGCGGTTGTGTTCTACGTGCTGTACGCGCAGATGCCGACATCGCTGAACTTCTTTGCTATCAATAACGTGCACCATGAAATTCTCGGTTTCGCCATTAACCCAGTGAGCTTCCAGGCGCTGAACCCGTTCTGGGTGGTGCTGGCAAGTCCGGTACTGGCCGCGATCTATACCCGTCTGGGAAACAAAGGCAAAGACCTGACTATGCCGATGAAATTTACGCTCGGTATGTTCCTGTGCTCGTTGGGCTTCCTGACGGCAGCCGCTGCCGGGATATGGTTTGCGGATGCGCAGGGGCTGACGTCGCCGTGGTTTATCGTGCTGGTATATCTGTTCCAGAGCCTGGGTGAACTGCTGATTAGTGCCCTGGGACTGGCGATGGTCGCCGCTCTCGTGCCGCAGCACCTGATGGGCTTTATTCTCGGGATGTGGTTCCTGACGCAAGCCGCCGCCTTCCTGATGGGCGGGTATGTCGCCACGTTTACTGCCGTACCGGAGAACATCACCGACCCGCTGCAAACGCTGCCTATCTACACCAACGTCTTCAGCAAGATAGGCCTGGTCACCCTGGCTGTCACGGTGGTGATGGCGATTATGGTGCCCTGGCTGAACCGAATGATTAATACGCCAGATAGCAGTAAATAAGCTTTTTTTAACATTAACCGCGAGTCACATCGCGGTTTTTTTTGCCTTTTAAGTCCTGCATTGTAAGAGCGTAGTTTATACAAACAGGTCATCATGAATGGACATGACCATGAACGATATTGCGTTGATTAAGACTTCGGTCTTATCACGCCAGCGGAAAGCGCTTCTCACCGAGGATGAGCACCGGGCATTTTCAATCGCTACCCTTTGCGCACGTTAATCCACTCCTGAACTTCGACCACAAAAGTGTCCGGCGCTTTGCGGTACATTTTGCGCGCCAAATCCAGAATCGTATGCTGACCGAGCGCTTCTTCCATTCGCTGCTGAGCCATATCCATTACCGAGCGCACACCACAAATGCCTTCACAGGCCCACTCCGGCGGATGCTCCTCAAATACCGCCAGCCGCTGGCGAATTTCACGACACTCAAAGATGCGCTTATCGCCATCAATGGCATTCACCACGTCCAGCACCGTAATGTGTTCAGCAGGTTTAGCCAACTGGAAACCGCCGCCCTTTCCCTCAATGCTGCGCACCAGGCCCGCTTTCGACAAACGGGTGAAAATTTTCGCCAGGTAGTCATACGGCACGCTTTGCAGCTCGGCAATTTCCCGCACGCTCATATCCCGCGCGTCGCCCTTGCTGTCGACCATACACATCAGGCTATGAATGCCGTACTCAACCCCGGAACTGTAAAATGCCATTCTCTTATCTCAGCCAAAATGAATCTGAGTTAATTGTAGCTTTTTCGTCTCATTCATTCCAGACAGCAGCACAACCCATATTTATATAAAAACTTTAATCTTATATTTATCAAATAGATAATCAAAAACCCTACGACATCAGGACAAAAAGGATCCTGATCGCATTGTAATTCTTAACTCAGACAAATAAAATCCGAGTAAATTATTCGTAGTCACCAGAGAGAACCCCCCAATGCGTAAACGAATTCTGATCGTGGGCGCCGGCTTTGCCGGTATGTGGGCAGCATTAAGCGCCGCACGACTGGCGGATAAACATCAGCAGGCCATTGATATTACAGTAATTGCACCACAGCCAGAGCTGCGTGTCCGCCCACGCTTTTATGAACGCGCCGTACAAACCCTGGTCGCCCCGCTGCAACCCTTGTTTGACGTTACCGGCGTCAACTTCCTGCAAGGTCACGTCGAGCAGATCATCCCGGACTCTAAAGAGGTGAGCTGGAAAGATGCCAACGGAGAAATTCATCTGCGCCGCTACGACCGCCTGGTACTCGCCAGCGGGAGTCACGTTAACCGCGACGCCGTTGTCGGTGCAGCCGAGCATGCGTTTGACCTCGACCAGCTCGAGAGCGCCACCGCACTGGAGCAGCACATTACAGACCTGGCATTACAGCCGGAAAGTGAGACTCGCAATACGGTGGTGGTCTGTGGCGGCGGCTTTACCGGGATTGAGATGGCGCTGGAATTACCTGGTCGTCTGCGTGAGATTCTGGGTGCCGATGCTAAGACCAGAGTGGTCGTAGTTGAACGCGGTGCTCAGCCTGCCGGGCGCTGGAGCCAGGAATTACGCGACGTGATAATCGAAGCCTCCGCTGAACTGGGCATCGAATGGTTGGTAAATGCAGAAGTAGAAAGCGTGGATGCTGGCGGCGTAACGCTGAAAGATGGGCAGGTTATTGCCTCTCAAACAGTTATCTGGACCGTCGGTGTGCAGGCCAATAGCCTGACAGCGCAGATTAACGCCCCGCGCGATCGACAGAGCCGCCTGCATGTGAATGCCAATCTGCAGGTCGTGGGTCATGATGATATCTACGCCACTGGCGATGTGGCCTACGCCGCCACTGATGACAAAGGCAACCATGCGTTAATGACCTGCCAGCACGCTATTTTGTTGGGTAAATTTGCCGGTAATAACGCCGCTGCAAGCCTGCTAGGAGTAGAACCTTCACCGTACCGTCAGGAGATGTACGTCACCTGTCTGGATCTCGGCGCGTGGGGCGCGGTGTATACCGAAGGATGGGATCAGCAGGTCAAACTCACTCGCGCAGAAGCGAAGAAACTGAAAGTATCGATTGTCAGTGAACTGATTTATCCGCCGAAAGCGGAAAAAGCCGGCGCATTTGAGATGGCTGACCCATACGCACCGTTTGTTTAAGCAGTAATGCCGGATAGCGGCTAACGCCTTATCCGGCCTACAAACTACGCGGTCCCCGCGTAAATATCAAACCGATGCCCTTTCGTAACTACCGCGTTCGGCGTGGCGACATCCGCCAGCGGCGGTGCGTAATCCGGGCGCTTCACTACCACACGTTTAGTGGCTAGCTGACGCGCAGGCTCCAGCAGCCCATCCGCATCCAGGTCCGGCCCCACCAACGACTGAAACACGCGCATCTCTTTTTTCACCAGCGCACTTTTCTGCTTATGCGGGAACATCGGGTCGAGGTACACCACCTGCGGACGCGGGGTGATATCGGTTAACGCCGTCAGGCTTGAGGCGTGGATCAGTTGTAAACGTTCCTGCAGCCACGGACCGATTTCCGGGTCAGCATACCCTCTCGCCAGGCCATCATCCAACAGCGCCGCCACGACCGGGTTACGTTCCAGCATCCGCACGCGGCAGCCTACTGAGGCCAGCACAAACGCATCGCGCCCCAGCCCTGCAGTCGCATCAACCACATCCGGCAGGTAATCGCCTTTAATGCCAACCGCCTTCGCCACCGCTTCGCCGCGACCACCGCCAAATTTGCGCCGATGGGCCATCGCACCGCCAACGAAATCCACGAAGATACCGCCGAGTTTGGGCTCATCACGTTTGCGCAGTTCCAGATGTTCCGGTGTCATCACCAGCGCCATCAGGTTATCTTCATCGTGCGTAAGATTCCAGCGGGCGGCAAGAACAGATAAGGCGCCGTCTCCGGCGCCTGTTTCATCTACTAAGCAGATTTTCACGTGAATAATCAGCCTTTAATCCCGTAATGCTCCAGCATTGCATCCAGTTGCGGCTCACGGCCACGGAAGCGCTTGAACAGTTCCATCGGCTCTTCAGAACCACCACGGGTGAGAATGTTATCGAGGAACGATTGTCCGGTTTGACGGTTGAAAATCCCCTCATCTTCAAAGCGAGAGAATGCATCCGCCGCCAGCACGTCGGCCCACAGGTAGCTGTAGTAACCCGCCGCATAGCCACCAGCAAAAATGTGGCTGAAGGCATGCGGGAAGCGGCCCCACGTTGGGCCCGGCACCACGGCGACCTGCTTTTTAATTTCCGCCAGCGTTTCGAGGATTTTCGCCCCTTGCTGTGGGTTAAACTCCGCATGCAGACGGAAATCAAACAGGCCAAACTCCAGTTGACGCAGAATAAACAGCGCCGCCTGGTAATTTTTCGCCGCCAGCATTTTATCCAGCAACTCCTTGGGCAGCGGCTCACCGGTCTCAAAGTGACCAGAGATAAATGCCAGCGCTTCGGGCTCCCAGCACCAGTTTTCCATAAACTGGCTCGGCAGTTCGACCGCATCCCACGGCACGCCGTTGATACCTGAAACACCGGCGGTTTCGATACGGGTCAGCATATGGTGCAGACCGTGGCCGAACTCGTGGAACAGGGTGATCACTTCATCGTGGGTAAACAGCGCGGGTTTGCCGTTCACCGGGCGGTTAAAGTTACAGGTCAGGTAGGCAACAGGCTTTTGCAGCGTACCGTCGGCTTTACGCATTTGGCCGACGCAGTCGTCCATCCACGCCCCGCCACGTTTATGTTCACGGGCATACAGGTCAAGATAGAAACTGCCGCGCAGTTCGTTGTTTTCGTCATACAGTTCGAAGAAACGTACTTCCGGGTGCCAGACGTCAACATCAGTGCGCTCTTTAGCGGTAATGCCGTAAATACGTTTAACCACTTCAAACAGGCCGTTAACGGCTTTGTTTTCCGGGAAGTATGGACGCAACTGCTCGTCGCTGATGCTATAGAGGTGCTGTTTTTGTTTCTCGCTGTAGTAAGCGATATCCCACGGCTGCAGCTCATCGACACCAAATTCCGCTTTCGCGAAGGCGCGCAGTTGAGCCAGCTCTTTCTCGCCCTGAGGACGGGCACGTTTCGCCAGGTCGGTAAGGAAGTCGAGTACCTGCTGCGGGTTTTCCGCCATTTTGGTGGACAGAGATTTAAAAGCGTAGCTTTCAAAGCCCAGCAGCTGTGCCAGCTCGTGGCGCAGCCCGAGGATCTCTTCCATTATCGGGCTGTTGTCCCATTTACCAGCGTTTGGCCCCTGGTCAGACGCGCGAGTGGAGTAAGCGCGATACATCTCCTCACGCAGCCCCTGGTTATCACAGTAGGTCATCACCGGCAGGTAGCTTGGGATATCCAGCGTTAACAGGTAGCCTTCCTGCTGTTTAGCATCAGCCTGGGCTTTTGCAGCCGCCAGCGCGCTTTCCGGCATGCCGGAGAGTTCCGCTTCATCAGTCACCAGCTTAGTCCAGCCCATCGTGGCATCGAGGACGTTATTGCTGTAGAGATTGCCCAGCTCAGACAGGCGGGTGGCAATCTCACCATAGCGCAGCTGTTTTTCCTTCGGCAGACCAATACCAGAAAGCTCAAAATCGCGCAGCGCGTTATCGACCGCTTTTTTCTGTGCGGTGTTCAGGGTAGCGTAATGATCGCCGTCACGCAGGTCGCGGTACGCTTTGTACAGACCTTCATGTTGCCCAACCCAGGTGCTGTATTCAGACAGCAGCGGCAGCGTTTGTTCGTAGGCTTCGCGCAATTCCGGGCTGTTTTTCACCGAGTTCAGGTGGCTAACCGGAGAGAAAATACGCCCCAGCACATCGTCAACTTCCGCCAACGGCTGGCAAAGATTTCCCCAGGTGTACGGCGCGCCCTGCGCAACCACTCGCTCAACGTTTTCGCGGCAATCGTTCAGCGCCTTAGTCACGGCAGGCACGACGTGCTCAGGCTGAATTTTAGAAAACGGCGGCAGTTCGAAGGGGGTCAGCAATGGATTGGTCATTAGCGCGGTCCTGTTGAAAAGAGTGAATGAAGCGCGTATCCGGCGCTGTGCATATTAATTTGTACAATGGGGTTAAGTGTAGAGGATTTCAATGCCAGGCGTTGCGCTTTCGCGGCAGTGACGACTTTTCTGTATACTGTGGCGATACGCTTTATTTTCGCCCGATATTGCGCTGTTTTCGGGCCTACGTTTATAACCTGGAACACGTTTACCCATGCTGAGTTATCGCCACAGTTATCACGCTGGCAACCACGCCGACGTCCTTAAACACACCGTCCAGAGCCTGATCATCGAATCGCTTAAAGAGAAAGAAAAACCGTTTCTCTATCTGGATACCCATGCTGGCGCAGGCCGTTATCAGCTGAGCAGTGAGCATGCCGAACGTACCGGTGAATATCTGGAAGGGATCGCCCGTATCTGGCAGCAGGACGATTTGCCTGCCGAACTGGAACCCTACATTGGCGTGGTGAAGCACTTCAACCGTAGCGGCCAACTGCGCTACTACCCCGGCTCTCCATTAATTGCTCGCCAGCTGCTGCGAGAACAGGATAGCCTGCAATTAACGGAACTGCACCCGAGCGACTTTCCTTTGCTGCGCGGCGAATTCCAGAAAGATGAGCGCGCACGCGTGGCCAAAGCCGATGGTTATCAGCAGCTAAAAGCAAAATTACCGCCGGTTTCCCGTCGCGGGCTGATCCTTATCGATCCCCCCTACGAAATCAAAAGCGACTACCAGGCGGTGGTGACCGGTATTAACGAAGGCTATAAGCGTTTCGCAACCGGCACCTATGCGCTGTGGTATCCGGTAGTTCTGCGCCAGCAAATCAAACGCATGATCCACGACCTGGAAGACACCGGTATCCGCAAAATTCTGCAGATTGAGCTGGCGGTGCGTCCGGACAGCGATCAGCGCGGCATGACGGCGTCCGGTATGATTGTAATAAACCCGCCGTGGAAGCTGGAGCAGCAGATGAACAGTGTCCTGCCGTGGTTGCACAGCAAACTGGTTCCGGCAGGAACCGGTCATACGTCGGTAAGCTGGATCGTGCCGGAGTAATCGCAGTCATCGGTGGAACCTTTTAATTTCAGGTATACAATCGCGAATATTTTGGCGGATGGCGTAACGCTTCTCCGCCCTACAATGAACATGAAGGAGCGGTCATGACCAAGCACTATGATTACATCGCTATTGGCGGCGGCAGCGGCGGTATTGCCTCCATTAACCGTGCAGCAATGTACGGCCAGAAATGCGCGCTGATTGAAGCCAAAGAGCTAGGGGGCACCTGCGTTAACGTTGGCTGCGTACCGAAAAAAGTGATGTGGCATGCCGCACAGGTCCGCGAAGCAATCCACATGTACGGGCCGGATTACGGTTTCGACACCACCATCAATAAGTTCGATTGGGATAAACTGATCGCCACGCGCACCGCTTATATTGATCGCATTCATACCTCGTACGACAACGTGCTGGGCAAAAATAATGTCGATGTGATTAAAGGCTTTGCCCGCTTTGTGGATGCCAAAACCATTGAAGTGAACGGTGAAACCATTACTGCCGATCATATTTTGATTGCTACCGGTGGTCGCCCGAGCCATCCGAGCATTCCGGGTGTGGAATACGGTATCGACTCCGACGGTTTCTTTGAGCTGCCCGCGCTGCCAAAACGCGTGGCCGTTGTTGGCGCAGGCTACATCGCCGTTGAACTGGCGGGCGTAATTAACGGTCTGGGCGCAGAAACGCATCTGTTCGTGCGTAAACACGCGCCGCTGCGCAGCTTCGACCCGATGATCGTCGACACGCTGGTTGAGGTGATGAACGCCGAAGGCCCGACTCTGCATACTCACGCAATTCCAAAAGCGGTCGTTAAAAACGCTGATGGCAGCCTGACCCTGCAACTGGAAGATGGTCGTAGCGAAACGGTAGATTGCCTGATTTGGGCGATCGGTCGTGAACCTGCCACCGACAACTTCAACCTGGCGGTTACTGGCGTGAAAACCAACGAAAAAGGCTACATCGTCGTTGATAAATTCCAGAACACCAGCGTGCCGGGTATTTATGCCGTCGGCGATAACACCGGGGCCGTTGAGCTGACGCCGGTTGCCGTTGCCGCGGGCCGCCGTCTGTCCGAGCGTCTGTTTAACAACAAGCCGGACGAGCATCTGGACTACAGCAACATCCCGACCGTGGTCTTCAGCCATCCGCCTATTGGTACCGTGGGCCTGACCGAGCAGCAGGCTCGCGAACAGCACGGCGATGATCAGGTGAAAGTGTATAAATCATCGTTTACCGCGATGTATACCGCTGTCACCACCCACCGTCAGCCGTGCCGCATGAAGCTGGTTTGCGTCGGTCCGGAAGAGAAGATTGTCGGTATTCATGGCATTGGTTTTGGGATGGATGAAATGCTGCAAGGCTTCGCGGTCGCTCTGAAAATGGGCGCAACCAAGAAAGACTTTGATAACACCGTTGCCATTCACCCAACGGCATCTGAAGAGTTCGTGACCATGCGTTAATCAATAAAAAACCGGATGGCACTTTGCCATCCGGTTTTCTCTTATTTACCCTGCATATACGGTGTATATACCCCATTAAGGCTTTCGAGGAATGCTACGATATCGTCGATATCTTCCTGCGGCAGTTCTTTACCCACCTGATAACGCAGCATCAGTTTTACCGCACCGTCGAGCGTAGGCACATCACCGCGATGGAAATAAGGTGCAGTCAGCGCAACGTTACGCAATCCAGGGACTTTCTGACGCAGCTTGTCACGTAATTCATTGGTGACGTTCATGCGGCCAATATCTGCAGCAGTGACCTCGCCGAAATTAAAGTCCTTTTTCAGACCCAATGGCTCAAATGAACGTCCGCCTAAAATAATACCGCCATGACAGGTCGCGCACTTATTATCTTTAAACAACTGATAGCCATGTTTTTGCTGAGCGGTTAAGGCCGCTTCATCACCACGCAGCCATTTATCAAACGGCGAATTTGGCGTAATCAGCGTTTTCTCAAACTCAGCAATCGCATCGGTAATATTATCCCCACTGAATCCCTGCGGATAAACGGCAATGAACTCTTGCTTAAGTTGCGGATCCTTGTCCAGTTTCTGGATAATTTCATCCCAGGATTTAGACGCCATTTCGATAGGGTTCAACGGTGGACCACCGGCCTGCGCCTGCAGTGTTGGCGCACGGCCATCCCAGAATTGCTCAACGTTAAAGACCGAGTTAAATACCGTTGGCGCATTGATAGGGCCAACCGCGCCGCCTACACCGATTGACGTTTTCCGGCCATCCACGCCGCCCGCATTCAGGGCGTGACAGTGCGCACAAGAAATCGTGCTGTCGCCGGAAATACGCGGGTCATGGTAAAGCGTAAAACCAAGCGCTACTTTGCGGGCATCGGTCGGGATGCTTTCCGGTATCGGCTGTACAGGTTCATTACGATGCTGCGTGGCAGTATCGTTACTGGCGTAGTACTGCTCACGCTGTTTCGCAATCCAGCCCAGGATCTCTGCTCGCTCCGTATCGCTTACCTTGCCAGCCCAGTGCAATGCGGTATAACGCGTCGGCGGCATGGTGTCGTACTGCATCACCCACTCAATTTTATTCAGATCGCTTTGCGAAACGGGTTTATCCGCGACCAGCGCCGCACGAACGGCCTCAAGATTGAATGATTTGTATCCCAGTTGAATATCGTAATTCATCAACTGCTTAGCGACGGGAAAAGAAGAATAGAAAGGTAATTCAGCAGAAGGAGTGTGACAATAATCGCATCCTTTTTCACGTAAGAACCCCAGTACTTTATTATTTTCTTCCAGCGTAGAGGCCTGAACATCAGCCTGTTTACTCCGTTGATTATCGTGATACCACACATAACCGGATAATCCAAAATAACAAATCGCGACGCCAGCTATGGCAATCACGGTAAGACGGGTAATGATTTTCATTATTTTACCCTCACCGTTGTGAGTTATTGTGACCCAGAAAATTAGAATAATTAATAGACAGTCTTTGTCAGACCTGACCATCATAGGAAATGAGGGGATTACTATTTTGATAAGTATCAAGCAATTACATGGAGGAGAACTATCGATAGAATAGCCTGTGCCTATTATAGAGTTAAACGTTACCAGGTTGTGTTCACACCTCGTTGCAATCGAATGTTCTGAAAATGGAATATCCTCAGTTTGTGCAGAATTCGGAATTCTGCATTATTTTCATTGGGATAGATTTATTTTTTGGATATTGCGCAGCACTAAAATGTGATCGACCGCACGCTTTACTCACCAGATACCGAAGCGAATGTCTACGCTTAATTGACGAGCGGGCAATAGCCTTAATCTTTCAACGTCCATCGGAGGTCTTTCGCATTATGCTCAACCAGAAACTACCCCACGCCCCTTCTGAAGAAATGACGATCGACATCGATCTGCTTTATGAAATGGATCCGTGCGAGTTAAAGCTGGATGAAATGATTGAGGCGGAGCCTGAACCAGAGATGATTGAAGGGTTACCCGCTTCAGATGCGTTAACTCCCGCCGATCGTTACCTCGAGCTGTTCGAACACGTTCAGTCGTCGAAACTGTTTGCCGATAGCAAAACCTTCCCCGACTGTGCGCCGAAAATGGATCCGCTGGATATTTTGATCCGCTATCGCAAGGTTAAACGCCACCGCGACTTTGATCTGCGACGCTTCGTCGAGAACCACTTCTGGCTCCCGGAAACGCCCTCCAGTGAATATGTTTCTGACCCGGCAAATTCGCTGAAAGAGCATATCGATCAACTGTGGCCGGTGCTGACGCGCGAACCACAGGATCACATTCCCTGGTCCTCGCTGCTGGCGTTACCGCAGTCATATATTGTGCCCGGCGGACGTTTTAGTGAAACCTACTACTGGGATTCCTACTTCACCATGCTGGGTCTGGCGGAGAGCGGTCGCGAAGATCTGCTGAAATGTATGGCGGATAACTTTGCCTGGATGATTGAAAACTATGGTCACATCCCGAACGGTAACCGTACTTACTACCTGAGTCGCTCGCAGCCGCCGGTCTTTGCGCTGATGGTCGAACTGTTTGAAGAGGATGGCGTACGCGGCGCGCGTCGTTACCTTGATCATCTAAAAATGGAGTACGCGTTCTGGATGGATGGCGCAGATTCCCTGGTACTCAACCAGGCCTACCGTCACGTGATCAGAATGTCGGACGGCTCCCTGCTCAACCGCTATTGGGACGATCGTGATACGCCGCGCGATGAGTCGTGGCTTGAAGACGTCGAGACTGCCAAGCATTCGGGTCGCCCACCCAATGAAGTGTATCGGGATTTGCGCGCGGGCGCGGCCTCCGGCTGGGATTACTCCTCGCGCTGGCTACGCGATGCAGGCCGTCTTGCCAGCATACGCACCACTCAGTTCATCCCTATTGACCTGAACGCGTTCCTCTACAAGCTGGAGAGCACTATCGCCAATATTTCCGCACTGAAAGGCGACAAAGACACTGAAGCGCAGTTTCGCCAGAAAGCCAATGACCGCCGCGATGCGGTGAATCGCTATCTCTGGGACGATGAAAACGGCTGCTATCGCGATTACGACTGGCGGCGCGAACAAATGGCCCTGTTCTCTGCCGCCAGTATTGTGCCGCTGTATGTCGGCATGGCAACGCATGAACAAGCCGACCGACTTGCCAATGCGGTCCGCAGTCGCCTGCTAACCCCCGGAGGGATTTTAGCCACGGAGCATGAAACGGGTGAGCAATGGGATAAACCCAACGGCTGGGCGCCGCTGCAGTGGATGGCGATCCAAGGTTTCAAACTTTACGGCGACGACCATCTCGGGGATGAAATCGCCCGTAACTGGTTGAAAACGGTGCATCTCTTTTATCAGGAACACCACAAGCTTATCGAAAAATACCACATCGCCGACGCCGCGCCGCGCGAAGGCGGCGGCGGAGAATATCCGTTACAGGACGGCTTTGGCTGGACCAATGGCGTGGTGCGCCGACTCATCGGTCTGTATGGCGAACCCTAGCAGCTGACAGTCTGAATTATCAGACCGTCAGTTAATCGCATCGTACAGTTCGGCGTGAATTTTCTGCCATTTCTTGTTCTCTGGGCTTGGCTGCGCGCGAACGCGTAGCTCGGCCTGTTCAAGGTCATACTGCTGACGCGCGACAACCGCCGGCACCGAGCAAAAACTTTGCAGATAGCTTTTATGCAGCGATGTGAGTGACGCCCCATTCGCCATCGCATGGCTGACCGTGGTCATAAACTGCCGACATGGCTTACTCTCACTCATCTGCGAAGGGTAACGCAGCAGCAGCCTCAACACCTCGGTATTGCCTGCCGAGAATGCCTGCTCCGTCCACGCCAGCTTCCAGTCCATCCCGCCCTGCAGGAAAAGTGACGTCACACGGGTGTCGTTGCGCTCGATAGCCGCGCGCATGTTAAAGGCATCCCAGGTGATGCCCATTCGGGTCACCGACTCCCGCGCACCAGGGGCATCACGCCGTGGCTCCTCCTGCACGATTTCAACGGATAGCCCGGAAGACGCTTGTGGCGCTGGCGAAGTGAATAACCAGAACGCGCCCAGCGAAATCACCAGCACCATCACGCCGACCGCTACCCACAACATGCCGGAAATCAGCTGTTCACGTTCTTCCGCCGTGCGCCTGGCCCGCTTCTCCGGCGGATCGATACTGTCTGCGATTTCCTGTTTATCGCCCCCCGCCTGCTCGTCTTTTTGCTTTGCGCTTTCCCAAAACTGGCGAACCGTCGCCTCATCGGACGCCAGATACGACGCAGGATTAATGCGCGTACGCCGTTCTTCAAATGCCCGCTGCACAGGGTGAGTAATCTGTCGGTACTGGCAATCCAGCAACAGCAGTTGTACTGAGGTTAGCGGTTGCTGCGCGATAACGCAGTTACGGGCCAGGCGGCAGTCATCCAGGAACATCCTCAGCGTGATACGTGGCTCAACAAACGACATGAGCACCGAGGTATCGTTAAAAATCTCGCTAAAATGCCGAACGAATAACTTCTTATCGACAACCATCAGCGCCAGTTCGCTAAACATCATGCCGTCCAGCGCATCCCGACTTTCCCCCAGCTTTAACCAGCGACGCAGACGTTCACCGCCAAAGTGCTGTTTCAGGAAGCTGTTGAGCGGATGTTGATCCGGCCATACCCGCGCAATCAGGGATTTGAGGGTTAATTCTATTGCGCGAAGCTGACGCTGCGCCCGCATCTGCGCATCCGGCTCTGCACGTTCAATCTCGGTTGGATACTTCAGGAGGGGCTGTTGCTGGCGCAACTGTTCCAGAGAAGCGACAAAGCGCAGCGCAGAAATCAGCTGGTTTTCACTGACGTCCTGGCCATTTTCATATTGCGGCACGCTCTGCTGAAGATGGCGTAGCCGCAACGTGAACTGACTCAATTGCGCGTCATTCATCTGCAACCGCCTGGCGACAACACCCCAACCTCCCAGATTCAATCGCGCCTGGTCAAGCTGCTCAAGAAACCAGCGTGGATCTTTACCCTCTGCGACGCGCACGCCAAGCATCAGTAAAATTTCTACCGAGGCTTGCCGGATTATCCCCAAACAATGTTCGAATGGTGTACATGTCGCCTGTAACGCGCTATTGGTCATTATCTTCCCTAAAAGGACCCAAAAAGTGCGGCCTCACAATGGTGTGTAGTTATCTTTTTTAAATGCAGCGCTGTGCCGCCACAGACTAAAACATATTCATATAGCAAATAAATATGTTTTACAGTGACTTCCACACAATCATTGAAAATTATTCTGGAGATAAGCCTGTGCCTGTACTGAAAACCTCGCGTTTGATCTGCCGCCCGCTCACACATGACGACTGGGCGTTTTTCTTAACGCTACAGCAGAACGCAGATGTGATGCGCTTTGTCGCTGACTCGCGTACCGAAGAGGAGATACGGACAGTCTTTGACTCCCGCTTGCCTGAATGGTCTCCCGGCAGTCCACACTGGCTGTGCCTGATCCTGTGCGATAAGGCATCGGGCGTACCGCTTGGGGTAACCGGATATATTCAGGATAAAAATGAATGTGCCGAGGTCGGCTTTCTGCTCACTCCCGAGGCGCAGGGCAAAGGTTATGGCGCTGAATCCCTGCATGCCGTTTGCGATTATGCGTTTACCGCCGGAGGACTACGCCGACTGACGGCCTGCGTCACTGCAGGAAACGATGCCTCACGGCGTCTACTGGAAAAGGTCGGGTTCATTCTCGAAGGCACGCTGCGAGAAAGCTACTGGCTACATCAAACCTGGCATGATGACTGGATTTTCGGCCTGTTAAAACAGGAATATCAGCCGCCCGCGCCATCAGGCGTTTCGCTGTAAAAAATGGCTGGATGGCGGCTGGCGTAACGGGGTGTGTTTCTTAAAATAGGTCTCTTTGTACAGAGATTATTATGCCGCTGCATTCGACGCATTTCACGCCCGCCTGTATCGCATTTATTAAGCAATGGCAGGGCCTGTCGCTGGAAAAGTATCAGGACAAAAAGGGGATCTGGGTCATTGGCTACGGGCACGAAATCACCGCAGATGAATCCTTTGATGCCCCAATTATGCTGATGCAGGCCGAAACATTGCTGCTCGCGGATATAAATATCTGCGAGGCATTCATCCATAAGGAAATGCCGCAAATACAAGATCGGTTTCAACAGGAAGCGTTAATTGCATGGATGCTCAGCGTGGGGATTAGCCGGTTTTGCACTGCTGAATTCTGGCCGATGGCTATTTCACAGCCAGAAACAGTCTGACTGTGAAATATTTTCCCATTATAGGGTGTCGTTTAGCATCATTGCCGCCTGCGTACGGTTTTTTACCTCCAGGCGCTGATACAGCGATTCAAGATGGGCTTTTACCGTTCCGGTGCTGATATTTAATAATCGACCAATTTGTTTATTAGATTCCCCGGCGGCCAGCATCGTCAGAATCTCCCGCTGACGCGCGCTGAGCAATCTGATATTTTGCCCGCCACATTCGGTCGCTGTGATGCAATCTCTGGGGATAAACATCATACCTATCGCGACGCTATTGAGTGCCAGCGTGAAGGTTTCCGCATCAGAATCGCGCGGAATAATGGCCAGCACGTTTAATTGCGTGACTTCCTGTAGCCATTTTTTACGGCAGTCCGTTGCGGTTACCAGCACTTTTACCTTCGCAAAGCGCTCTGCTATCTGTTGCAGCAAGCTACGGCAGAACTCAGCGTCAAAATCTCCATCCAGCATTACCAGTGCATCAGGATTGTCTTCCAGCGTCCGCCAAAGATCATCTGCCTGACTGACACCCTGAACATTCACTCCTGGAATACGCTCTTGCAAAATTACATTCATTCCATGAATAAATATTGACTGCCTGTCAAACATTATTAACTGCATTATTTATCTCCGTCTGAATAAGATATTAGCCTTAACACGCGGAAGGGTATTATCCGAGGGGCAAAATATGAAGTCACCATTTGGCGGAGGTCATTTTACCGATAGACGGAGAAGAAAGAAGCAGACGTTATAAATAGTTACAGCTGAAACCAAAGAATCACATAAAGGATCAAAATCGGGGTCAAATATTCAGAAAATCCTTAATGTTTGATGTTCAAACCTGGATTACTAATATTAATAATCCGGAGTTTATATTCTTAGCTAAAAATAAGGAACTCACGATAACAGACAAATATGTTACAAAACAAAATATCGCATTAAATGATCATTCGGGCATGAGAATGGGGAGGTGATCATGGTTTCTGATGCAACAAATCCACTCCCGAAGAAGAATGAACTCTTAAGAACGTTTATCCCCGATCTCTTTCCGCGGTATCAGATTCCAAATAATACCGGCAAACGCCATCAGCTATATTTTGACCTCTGATAGCGCGCCAGTTTTCTCTTGCTCAAAAGGCTAAGTAAGAGGCGGTCGATTACAGGAACATCCCGCCAGAGACTTCGATACGCTGTGCCGTCATCCAGGCCAGTTCATCGCTGAGCAACGCAGCAATGGCGTCGCCAATATCGTCCGGTAACCCAACACGCCCCAGCGCCGTCTGCGATGCAATGTAGGCATTCAATTGCGCATTATCCCGCACGTTTCCGCCGCTAAAATCCGTCTCGATTGCCCCAGGCGCAATAATATTCGCCGTAATGCCGCGCTCTCCCAGCTCCTTCGCCTGGTAACGGGTTAACACCTCCATCGCCCCTTTCATGGCAGCGTAAGCGCTGTAACCCGGTAGCGCAAAGCGCGACAATCCGGTCGAGACATTAAGAATTCGTCCGCCGTTGTTGATCAGCGCCAGCAGGTTCTGTGTCAGGAAAAAAGGTCCTTTAAAATGGATGTCCAAAAGCTGGTCAAATTGCGCTTCAGTGAACGCCGGATACGGTGCGTTAATGCCAACTCCGGCATTGTTCAATAAATAATCAAAGGTGTCGCTTTGCCAGTGCGTTTGTAGGGTTTCCTGCACCTGTTTGACAAACTGAGGGAAAGTGGAAATATTTCCGACGTTCAACGGTAATGCTGCAGCTTTACCGCCAGATTGGCGAATTTCATCTACAACCTGCTGCGCTTCTTTTTCATTGCTGTTCCACGTCAGGATGACACCAATGCCTTTACTCGCCAGCTTTAGCGCCGCGTTTTTACCGAGTCCACGGCCGCCGCCGGTCACCAATGCGATACGTTGCGTCATAAGAAACCTCATTTCAGGTGTTGTGAAGATTGAGACAAAGCTTATTAGGTGGTAGAAAAACAATAAATACCGCTAACTGCGCATTACTGTTTCATTTAGAACAACAATAGGGCATGAGAATGGATAAAATTCACGCAATGCAGTTGTTCATCCGCGTCGCAGAACTGGAGAGCTTTTCGCGCGCGGCAGACACCCTCGGACTTCCTAAAGGTAGCGTATCGCGTCAAATCCAGGCCCTGGAAAATCACCTGGGCACACAGTTGTTGCACCGCACAACCCGCCGCGTTCAGCTCACGCAAGACGGCATGATCTATTACGAACGAGCGAAAGATTTGTTGAGCAATCTCGATGAACTGGATGGGCTATTCCATCACGACCCGGCCAGCATCAGCGGCAAGCTGCGCGTCGATATGCCGGTTGGTGTGGCGAGAAATCTGGTGATGCCCCGCTTACCGGCCTTCTTGCATCAGTATCCGGGGCTTGAGCTCGAACTTAGCAGCAGCGACCGCCTGGTAGACTTGATCCGCGAAGGCTTCGACTGTGTGGTACGCGTGGGGACGCTGAAAGATTCAGGGCTGATTGCGCGCCCGCTGGGAAAACTCACGCAGATTAACTGCGCCAGCCCGCAATACCTCGCCCGATTTGGTTATCCGGAAAGCCTGGAGGATTTAGCCTCGCATGCGGTGGTGCACTACTCAGTCAATTTGGGAACACGTGCGCAAGGCTTTGAAGTGGCGACAGACAACGGTGCTAAATGGGTTAAAACCGGCGGCATGCTGACGGTGAACAGTACCGAAACGTATCATGCGGCATGTCTTGCCGGTCTGGGCATTATTCAGGTACCGCGCGTGGGCGTGCGTGATGCCCTGCGCGCCGGTACGCTGATTGAAGTATTGCCGCAATATCGCGCCGAACCATTACCGGTTTCATTGCTCTATCCGCATCGCCGTAACCTCTCCCGCCGCGTACATCTGTTTATGGAATGGCTGACCGGCGTGATGAAAGACTATGTGGACTGACAAGCTATACTGTCCTGAGAATGAACAGAACAAGGATTACTGCCCTGATGACGCAGGAAAAAGAGATTAAACGCCCCATTCAGGAACTTGAGCACGCACCAATCCCAAAAATTGAGACCCTGGAGCGTAAGAATACAGAAACCAACGGTAAGACCAACCAGGCGCTGAAAACCGCCCTGACCTTCGCCGATAAAATTCAACGCCAGCCCATGATTGCCCATCTGATTCGCGCCGCGGAGAGATTTAACGATCGTATGGGAAATCAGTTTGGCGCCGCCATTACCTACTTCTCGTTTCTGTCGATGATCCCTATCCTGATGGTGTCGTTTGCCGCCGCGGGTTTTATTCTCGCTTCGCACCCTACGCTGTTGCAGGATATCTTCAGCAAAATCCTGCTCAACGTCAGCGATCCGACGCTCGCCTCCACGCTGAAAAACACCATCAATACCGCCGTTCAGCAACGCACCACCGTCGGTCTGGTGGGTCTTGCCATCGCGCTCTATTCCGGAATTAACTGGATGGGAAACTTGCGCGAAGCTATTCGTGCCCAGTCGCGGGATGTCTGGGAGCGGACCCCACAGGATCAGGAAAAAATTTGGGTCAAATATCTGCGTGATTTTGTCTCATTGATTGGCTTACTGATTGCGCTGATTGTTACGCTGTCCATTACCTCCATCGCCGGTTCCGCCCAGCAGATGATTATCTCTGCGCTGTATCTCGACGGCATCGAATGGCTGAAGCCCGCCTGGCGGCTGATCGGCCTGACCATCTCTATTTTCGCCAACTACTTGCTATTCTTCTGGATTTTCTGGCGGCTACCGCGTCACCGACCGCGCAAAAAAGCGCTCATTCGCGGCACGTTTATCGCGGCACTGGGGTTTGAAGTCATCAAAATGATCATGACGTACACGCTGCCATCACTGGTGCAATCGCCGTCAGGCGCGGCGTTTGGTTCCGTACTTGGCTTGATGGCGTTCTTCTACTTCTTCGCCCGTCTGACTCTGTTTTGCGCTGCCTGGATTGCCACAGCAGAATACAAAGACGACCCGCGTATGCCGGGGAAAACCCACCGCTAATCTTTGTTAACTGCCGGATAACGCTGCGCTTATCCGGCCAACCCAATGCTTACGTCGAAATTCTGCGCATTATCAGAATTAAAATCCAGCCCGTAACTTTTGTTTAACCAAAAACCAGTTTTATCATCCAAGTTTTAAATTATGTGAAGCATTTCATGGAAGTGAAATCTCCAGCCTAAAAATTATCCCCTTTTTGCTCTATTTTTGACCGATCGCATGGTTTGTTACAGATTGAAATGTCTCTTTTGCTGTGCGTAATATGACCTTTCGTTCGACCAAAAATAAGAAAATATTATGCAAGCAACAGCCACAACGCTCGACAACGAACAGGAACACACCCCGGTCAACTCGCGCAATAAAGTCGTCGTCGCCTCACTCATTGGCACTGCCATTGAGTTCTTCGACTTCTATATCTACGCCACCGCCGCGGTGATCGTGTTCCCCCATATCTTCTTCCCGCAGGGGGATCCGACCGCGGCAACGCTGCAGTCCCTTGCCACCTTTGCTATCGCCTTTGTGGCACGGCCTATCGGTTCTGCTGTGTTCGGGCATTTTGGCGATCGCGTAGGGCGTAAAGTCACGCTGGTTGCCTCACTGCTCACTATGGGGATCTCGACGGTTGTCATTGGCCTGCTGCCGGGCTATGAAACTATCGGTATTTTCGCCCCGCTGCTGCTGGCGCTGGCGCGTTTTGGTCAGGGTTTAGGACTGGGCGGTGAATGGGGCGGCGCGGCGTTACTGGCGACGGAAAACGCACCGCCGCGTAAACGCGCGCTGTACGGATCATTCCCGCAGTTGGGCGCACCTATCGGCTTCTTCTTCGCCAACGGCACTTTCCTGCTGCTCTCCTGGCTGCTGACCGACGAGCAGTTTATGAGCTGGGGCTGGCGCGTACCGTTCATCTTCTCTGCGGTGCTGGTGATTATCGGTCTGTACGTTCGCGTTTCGCTGCATGAATCCCCGGTCTTTGCCAAAGTGGCTGCGGCGAAAAAACAGGTGAAAATCCCGCTGGGTACCCTGCTGACAAAACATGTCCGCGTGACGATCCTCGGCACGTTCATCATGCTGGCGACCTATACGCTGTTCTATATCATGACCGTCTATTCCATGACGTTCAGCACCGCCGCGGCGCCTGTAGGGCTTGGCCTGCCGCGTAATGAAGTGTTGTGGATGCTGATGATGGCGGTTATTGGCTTTGGCGTCATGGTGCCGGTGGCGGGCCTGCTGGCCGATGCGTTTGGTCGTCGCAAGAGCATGCTCATCATCACCACGCTTATTATTCTGTTTGCGCTGTTTGCCTTTAAACCGCTGCTCGGCTCTGGCAATCCGGTGCTGGTGTTCGCCTTCCTGTTGCTTGGTTTGAGCCTGATGGGTTTGACATTTGGTCCGATGGGCGCGCTACTGCCGGAGCTGTTCCCGACCGAAGTGCGCTACACGGGGGCGTCGTTCTCGTACAACGTTTCGTCGATTCTTGGTGCTTCCGTTGCCCCTTACATTGCCGCATGGCTGCAGGCGAATTACGGCCTGGCGGCGGTCGGTACGTATCTGGCATCAATGGCGGCGTTAACGCTGATTGCGCTGCTGTTAACCCACGAAACCCGCCATCAGTCATTGTGATTTTTTGGCTGTAACCACCGTCTGCGGCCTACGTTGAGCATGAAATGTAGGCCGCAGAAGCGAAGCGTTAGCGCCATCCGACAACGGCAAAAATCACTTCTTCATTTGCGACAAAATGGTCCGGCATTGATTAGCGTCTCCTTCAGAAGGTGAAATCAGCGCCAACAAGGCCGCCGCGGGCGTCACTAACGTTGCCAGCGCGGCAGCAACCGCACCGCGCGCAATCAGCGGCCCGGCCTTCACACCGGTCTGCGGATTCTTAAAGGTGCCGCGAACATACAGCGGCGAACGCAGGGTAATAATACGAATGCCTTTGCTCTCCGGATCAATGGTTAAATCCAGTTGCTCCGACGCAAAACTCGCCGTACCAGTGACATTAATGACCGCGTTTTCCGTGTCGAAGGCAAAAATCTGCGGGCGGGCTACGCCGTTAACAATATCCAGATTCGCCGCCGCGCAGTTCACCCGCACCTCGTCATCACCAAATATCTGTCCAACAAGATAGTTGCCCAGATTCAAGCCAACAATTTCCATCAGATTCCGGCTGATCAAACCGTCGTTCATCAGCAGCTTCAGGTTGCCATTGCTGTTACCAAGCAGCGCCGCTACCGAGTTTCCGCTCCCGCTAAACCTGGCGTCACCGTTCATTTCACCGAGCGTTTTCTGCATCAGCTCCACATCCGGCATCAGCGCTTTTAGCTTCAGGCGGCGAGCCTGGATGTCCGCCTGCCCCCGCATCGGCTTTTTATCCCCTTCCAGATGGATGCTGGAGACAATGCTGCCTCCCGCGAGGCCAAATTTCAGCGGCTGCAGGCGCAGGTCGGCATTTTTCAGGATGATATGGGTGGAGAGATCGCTGATTGGCAGGCTACTGCCGTGCTCAATACGCCGTCCTTTGAAACGTACGTCAGCGTCCATCACGTTCCATTTGTCGGTTTCAAAACGGTCATACGGCAAGACCTTGTCCGCGGGCTGGACGCTCTTCTCACCTTTGCGCTGTTCAGATTGTTTGGCCCGCTCCGACCCTTTGCCTGAATCCACACCGATCAGCGGCCCCAAATCAGCCAGCCTCAGTTGGCGTGACTCAACATCCCCTTTCAGCATTGGGCGCGGCTTACCGGTGGTATAGGTCAGCGTTCCGTGAATATCGCTGTCGCCAATTCGGCCATTAAAATCGCGGTAATCAAAAACAGAGGATTTTTCCGGGTCAATTTTCGCGACCAGATGTCCGTCGGTTTCAAACGGCGGCGTATCCGGGAGCAGCACGCCGGTCAAATCGTACAAATCCCCTAGCGAATCTCCCGAGAATTTAAGCCGCAGATCCGCCCCGCCCATATTCATCGGATCGTTTATCGTACCCATAAACGCCACACGCGTATTACCCGAACGGAAATCAGCCTGAATCGGGAAAGGGGTTCCTTCACCGCGCAGCGCCAGCATTCCGCCTATTTTCCCGCTACCGCTTAGCGGTTCGCCGTTATATCGGCCTTGCGCTTTCAGACCAAACACGTAGTCCTCAATGTGGGCGTTGCTCTCTTTACTTTTTGCGCCAGTCACTTCGCTAAAGGGCAACGGCTTACCCAGCGGATCGACCAGGATCTCAATCTCTGACTTCGTCACCTTATCGTTAATGGCGATGCGCCCTTGGTCGAACAGAATGTTATCCAGCCGGAAAGACCAGGCTGATGGCGGCGCTTTGGGATCGCGGTTTTCATCCCCTGCCAGGTTAAAGGTCCAGTTATTGTTTTCCTCCGACAGGCGGATAAGCCGTGCATCGGGTTTTACCAGCTTGATCCACGGGAGCCAGACGGTTTTTGTCAGCAACGCCAGTGGGGCGAGCGTTGCTTCAACGCGCGGGAGATGCACCATGGTGACGTCAGGAATGTCCGGCGGGTTGCCGAGGATGATATCCTCAGCATGAACATGCGGCCACGGAACCCAGCTACGCCAGCCGGTTTCCTGTTTTTGGCGTTCCCAAACCACGCCCAGGTCACCCCGTATGGCGAAGGGACGGTTGAGTTCTGTAGAGACTTTCTGGTTGATGGTCGGTTTGAGCCGGTTCCAGTCAAATGTCGCAATCACGATGATGAGTACGACGATCAACAACAAGAAAACCCCTATTACTGAAGTGGTTATTTTGCCTGTTCTCGTCATGTTTAACCTCCTTACTTTCTTCCTTGCCTGTCCTAAAGATAGTCCAGCAGAGGAAAGGAGGCGCTCTACATCCTTATCAAAGCGACAGAATTACGTCTTCAAGGGTATCCAGAGGCACTGGACGAGAGAGAAAATAGCCTTGCGCAGCGAAAGCCGGTGAGTTTTGCACATCACGCCACTCTTCCAGCGTTTCAACGCCTTCGACAATCACACCGCGGCAATAGCGGTTCATCAGCTGTAACAGCAGCGTAAAGAGATTGCGGCCCTCCGGCGTCTGGCGCAGCATGACAAACAGATCCCGCGCCACTTTGATATAGTCGTAACTCACTTCGCTCAGAGCCGAGAAGTTTGCCATTCCGGTACCAAAATCATCCAGCCAGAGCGGGCCAAACTCGCACATTGAGGCGAACGACGAACCTTTCGGCAAGCGGATATGCTCCACCAGTTCAAAGCGCAGCCACGGCAGACATTCGATGATTTTCAGGATTTCGGGATCCTGGCGCATTGCAATCAGCGTTGGCCCGTCGACATTCACGGATGCCAGCAGATCGTGGGCTTTGAAAAACGCCCCTTTTTGTTCAAGCTGTACGAGCTGCTCTTTCACCACATCTACACGATGTCGTACGGCCACTTCGGCGAAATAGCGGTCCGGCGCGATACGTTGGGAGGGGTTTTCAGGATGGCTCACGACGGTCAGCAGCTCAACGGCCATCAGCCGTCCGTTGGTCTGATAAATCGGCTGGTAGGTGTAAGCACGCTCGCACTGCAGCCAATAGCGTCTCTCCTGCAAGTTTTCAATACTCGCATCGAGCGTAATTAGCTGCTGGGTAACCTGCTTTATCATCTGAGATGTCCTGTAAATAAGAGTGTGACTGACCGGACTCGTCAAAGGTTATCGGCGCTCAGGCGAAGAACTTTACGTTCAGCCCTACGCAAAATAGAAACTAAGCGGCAAAAAACGACGCAGAACACGTGCTGGCTCAAAAAAATAATGGAACGATGTTTTAATATAGTTGACCACTTAACACCCACAGCGCACACTAACGCTAATTTTTTTCAGAGCAGGTTACGACTATGTCCAGAAAGATTGCCGTGATTGGCGAATGCATGATTGAGCTGTCACAGAAAGGCGCTGACGTTCAGCGCGGATTCGGTGGCGACACGTTGAATACATCCGTTTATATCGCCCGTCAGGTCGATGCTGCGGTACTTTCCGTACACTATGTGACTGCGCTGGGTACCGACAGTTTTAGCCAACAAATGCTGGAATCCTGGCAGAGCGAAAATGTGGATACCTCATTAACCCAACGCATGGAAAACCGCCTGCCGGGCCTCTATTACATTGAAACCGATAGCACCGGCGAGCGCACCTTCTATTACTGGCGTAATGAAGCCGCCGCAAAATTCTGGCTTGAGAGCGAACAGTCCGCCGCTATTTGCGAAGAACTGGCGACATTTGACTATCTGTATCTGAGCGGAATCAGCCTGGCTATTTTAAGCCCGGCAAGTCGTGACAAGCTGCTGTCGCTGCTGCAAGAATGCCGCGCCAACGGTGGAAAGGTCATTTTTGACAATAACTACCGCCCACGTCTGTGGAGCAGTAAAGAAGAGACCCAGCAGGTGTATCAGCAAATGCTGGAATGCACCGATATCGCGTTCCTGACGCTGGATGATGAAGACGCGCTGTGGGGTGAAAAACCGGTTGCCGAGGTGATTGCCCGTACTCACGCGGCTGGCGTACAGGAAGTGGTTGTGAAACGCGGTGCTGACTCTTGCCTGGTTTCCATCGCAGGCGAAGAACTCATCGACGTTCCGGCCGTAAAACTACCGAAAGAGAAGGTTATCGATACGACCGCTGCGGGAGACTCCTTCAGCGCCGGGTATCTGGCGGTACGTCTGACCGGTGGCGATGCCGCTGATGCCGCAAAACGCGGCCACCTGACGGCAAGCACCGTTATTCAGCATCGTGGGGCGATTATTCCTCGCGACGCCATGCCGCAATAATTTGGCGTTCTGGCAGGCCGGATTAGACGTTAACGTTGCGTCCGGCCTGCAGGTCACGATTCCCTTATTGCACCGGCGGGATGTCCGTCACTTCAGAATGTGATTCATCCGTTTCTACCGACGTTGCCGCGGCGGTAACCGGCGCCATAATGCTATCCCACGTCGCCTGCAGATCCTTCATATTGAATTCAGGTTCACCCTTCGGCTGCAACAGAATTAACGCCATATCTTGCGACAGTTGCTGACGCAGGTCCTGATTCAGCATCTCAACACTCAGGTTGTTCAGGAAGCTCTGACGTAAACGCTGATACTGTTCAGGCGCAATATCTACGACCTGGTTTTGCAACGAGCGCAAACGCTGGCTGATCAAAATATCGGTATCGGTGCGACCATAGGTGGCAAACAGCTTCTGCAGTTCCAGATTCTTTTGCGCCACCAGCGCATTAAACTCTTCTTCCGGCAGCCCCTTATCGCGCACTTTGGCCAGCTCACGCGCAACCGTGCTGAGGTTCGCGTTCAGCTTACCGTTCGGTGATTCAACGTTAATGGCACATTGCGCGCGCAGGAACAGCACCCGACAGTCAAAGCCAAGGCCAATGTCTTTGGCATTGTTTTTGGTGAGCTCCTGCTGAATGTGCCAGAACAACGCTTCACGGGCTAAATCAGCGCGCCAGTAACGTAACAGCGCGGCAGATTCACGGATCGGCTGCCACGGCGTATCCCACATAATAGACAGGCGATCCTGACGTACCGCATCGGTCATTATGCTTACGGCCTCTGCACGCAGCGGAGAGAGCGTGGGTACCGGCGCAGGCGTTTCACGTTTACCTTTTAATTCGCCAAAGGTTTTATTGATTTGATCAGCCACGCTGCGCGCATCTACGTTACCGACGATAATCAGCGTCATCGCATCCGGGGTATACCATTTCTGGTAGAAGGACTGGATTTTCGTCGCATCAACAGGCGTTTTCAGCGGATCGGCAGGATCGTGACCCAGTAGCGTCGATCCCTTCAGACGATAGCGCCACCATCCCTCTTTGGTATCTGACGGCCAGGTTGCAACCATATCTTCGCTACTCAGCGCATGATTGACCGATTCAGGGGTGATGCTCAGATTACCGGAAATATTCGCCAGATAAGAAAGTGACTCTTTCAGCAGATCGTTACGGCTGTTAGGCAGACTGAGGTTATACAGCGTGGAATCATAGGAAACGATAACGGGCGGCATGGGACGACTGGGATCGAACCCCTGCTGCCACAGAGAACGGGCTTGCGTAGCATCGAGGCCACCGCTTTGCGTCAGCGCGATACGCGGGATCGCATGGCTGAAACCACTCTGTTGTGTACTTTCGGTGAGTGAACCGGTATTGACCAGCAGGCGAACCTCAATACGGTCGCTGGGGCGCTGGGGAGTGGCTAAGACTTGCCACTGTAAACCATTTGCCAGCGTGCCCTGTTGCCACGCCGGGTCAGGCTGGAGCGCATCTGCCTGCACATAGCCGGCAGTGGCCATCATCAGCAAGCCGCCCGCTAAAAGTCGAATTTTTGTGCCCTGCATGTGAACCCCTGATCAACTATCCTGGAAATAAAAAGACAGCCCGCGAGAGGACTCTCTGAATATGACGTTAAAAACACTTCGTGTTAGACCGCAAGAACATAAAAATGTCACGGAGGAAGTGAAAAAATCCCGACGCCGCCGAATCGGCGGTTTCAGGCACAGGGGTTAATTATGCGCAAACGCCCGCAGTCCTGGAAGGGACTACGGGCATAAGTGGAGAGATTAAGAGGATATTTCGTGCGTTTTGCCATCCGGCGCACGATTATTCAGCACATCATCCAGCTTTTTATGGTCCAGTTCTTTCACCCATTTCGCTACTACAACAGTTGCCACACCGTTACCGACCAGGTTAGTCAGCGCACGGGCTTCAGACATAAAGCGGTCAATACCGAGAATCAGCGCCAGACCAGCAACCGGCAAATGGCCCACAGCGGAGATAGTCGCGGCCAGAACAATGAAGCCACTCCCGGTCACACCCGCAGCACCTTTTGAAGAGAGCAGGAGCACCACCAGCAGGGTTATCTGATGGAAGATATCCATATGGCTGTTGGTGGCCTGAGCGATAAATACCGCCGCCATCGTCAGATAGATTGATGTCCCATCAAGGTTAAACGAGTAGCCCGTGGGTATAACCAACCCGACAACCGACTTGCGACAGCCGAGTTTTTCCATCTTATCGAGCATACGCGGCAGCGCGGACTCGGAAGAAGAGGTACCCAGAACGATCAGCAGTTCTTCACGGATATAGCGGATGAATTTGAAAATGCTGAAGCCGGTTGCGCGCGCAATCGAGCCCAACACCACAACCACAAACAGAATACAGGTGATGTAAAAACAGATGATCAACTGACCCAACTGCACCAGCGTCCCGACGCCATATTTACCGATGGTAAAGGCCATGGCACCGAAAGCACCGATCGGCGCCAGGCGCATGATCATGTTGATGATGCCAAAAATAACCTGCGAGAAGCTTTCAATCACGTTGAAAATCATCTGGCCTTTGCTACCTAAACGATGCAGCGCAAAACCAAACATAACCGCAAACAGCAATACCTGCAGGATGTTGCCACTGGCGAACGCGCCAATGACGCTACCCGGGATAATATCCATCAGGAAGCCTACGATCCCCTGGTCTTTTGCCTGTTCGGCGTAAATCGCAACCGCTTTGGCATCCAGCGTCGCCGGATCGACGTTCATACCGGCACCGGGTTGCACCACGTTGACGATGATAAGGCCGATGATCAGCGCAATCGTACTGACAATTTCAAAATAAAGCAGTGCAACCGCACCGGTGCGGCCTACGGCTTTCATACTTTCCATGCCTGCAATGCCGGTCACGACAGTACAGAAGATGACAGGTGCGATGACCATTTTGATGAGCTTCACGAAAGCATCACCAAGTGGCTTCATTTGGGCGCCTAATTCAGGGTAGTAATGGCCAAGGAGGATACCTATGGCAATTGCTGTCAGGACCTGAAAGTAAAGGCTTTTGAATATAGAGGTTTTCATAGGGTGTCCTTAAAGTAAAAACCACAGGTCTTGTAAGGTTTTGTTTAACCTGCGGCCTTAAAGTAACACCCACACAACATGACAGAAATGCGCCTGGATCATAATTGATACAGAAATGTTAAAAATTTTGAGCTGGCTCGCACAAGCGAGACCTTTTTTAACTTTTGTAATCAGCGTTTTTCGGCGTCAGATAACGTTCTTCGAAGATATTCGCCGGAACCGGCCGGGCAAACAGGAACCCTTGTGCCACTTCTACCCCCGCTTGTGATAACCATTCGCGTTGCGCTTCGGTTTCGACGCCCTCAGCGATCATCTGCAAATTGAGGCTATGCGCCAACTGAATGATGGCGGAGATCATGCTGCAATCTTCAGGGACGCCATCGACAAACATCTTATCGATTTTGAGTACATCCACCGGGAGCGACTTCATGTGCTGCAGCTGCCGCAGACCCGCATAGCCCATACCAAAATCGTCCAGCGCGATACGCACACCCGCGTTGCGCAGCGGGCGTAAAATAGCCACAGCGGCGTTAGGATCATCAATATGCCGGCTTTCGGTCACTTCCAGAATCAACGTCCCAGGCTTGATGCGATAGCGGTTTAGCAATTCCAGCAGATCCGACACCATACTCGGGTGCATCAGCTGCAGCGCAGACAGGTTCACCGAGAGCGGCAACATCAGGCCGCGTTCCTGCCAGGCTGACAGCTGGCGGCATGTCTCCTCCAGCACCCAGTAACCGACCGTCACCATCAGGCCACAGGACTCAATCCTGTCGATTAACCCTTCTGGCAGCTCCCAGCTTCCGTCTGGCTGCTGCATTCGCAATAATGCTTCTGCGCTCAATACCTTACCGCTGGACATCTCCACCTGCGGCTGCATCCAGAGCGCAAACTGATGGTTATCCAGCGCGGTAAGAATATCGTTCTCTTCCGTCAAACGCTGTTGCGCCTCTTCCATCTGCAACGGGTCAAAGAACTGAATCCGGTTTTTACCCTTGTGACGCGACGTTAACACGGCTGAGAGTGCGCGGTGGTAAAGCTGTTCTGCGGTCAAATCGCCATTAAACATCGCCACCCCAATGTTACAGGTTGGACGTAGTTGAATGCCCTGAATCGGTAATCGCTCGTTAACGATAGTGAGCACTTGCTGACCTAGCGTAATAGCGTGCCAGGGTTCTTTCACACCATGTGCGATGATGGCAAAGTCATAGCCGCTCACCTGGGTAAGCACCATTCTGGGGGCCAATACTGACTTCAGCTTTTCAACCAGCGTAAGCAGCAGGATTTCCCGCTGGGTCTCGGATAACACACCCGCGGTATCACGTAGGGTTTCGCAGGTGACAATCATCAACGCCGTAGTCTGCTGACGATTCACAACCTGCTCCAGCAGCGCCATCAGAAACGACTTGTTGGGCAGCTCAGAAACCGGGAATCGCATTGAATGGTCGCTTTGCTCTTCACTGCGGCGCTGAATCAGTTGCTGATTGAGGTTGTAGCTACGCACCAGCAGGCCAATCTCGTCGTCCTGATGCAGACGCGGCAATGCCAGCTGATAGCCAATCAGATCCTGCTGGGGAATGTCGTTCAGCTCACGCGCTATTTTACGTAATGGATGCAAAATCAATCTGTTAATACACCATGAGATGGCTACCGTGAGTATTAACGAGAGAAGTAAGTAAATGGTCACTAACGTTGAGAGCGTACTCATCACGAACTTGTACATACGGTACGAATCCGCCTGTAGCACCAGATACGCCAGCGGTTGCGGATTCGCTGAACGCTCAAGAGAATAGACCGGCAGCGAAATTTGTACCGGAAGTTCAAACAGGCGAGTCACAGTAACCGGAACCGGGCGTTCAGGAATAAAGCTCATCCGCAGCGCCTGAAACTGATTGGGAAGCACCACATCGGCGCGGCTGACCACGCCTGCTGGTCGAATACTTCTTAAAATAGCTTCGGCTTCGGGAATATCCCCTTTCAGGATCGTGCCCGACAGAGGCTCACGGACGGAGCGAGCGATACTTTCCAGTTGCGTAGCCGTGTTGTAGCGATTCTGCTGGACCAGATGGAACAACAAAACGGTGCAAAAAATAAACACAAACACCATGACAACGGCCGCAACCATTGCCATCTGCTTAATTGTTAACGAGCGACTGACACGCAAACTGACTCTCCACGGATAGACGAAACTGCCGTCAGAGTATACCCGATCGTAGCGGTATTAAGAGAGGCGGTATCTGAAAACTTCCCAGCATGCATTATCCCGACAGGATAGGCACCTGGCGACGAGATTTATCAGCATTTAAGCCGAAAAAGGCCGCAAGGTTCCCCCCTGCGGCCTGGTTCGGGCGCATGTTGCCATCACGGCAGACAGACGCCCACAACGTGCATTACTTCCTGTTACGCAGCCAGCTCACAATCAGGCTGGCAATAATGCCAGCGATGATCGGAGCCGCTAAATCGTGCCAGAAGGCCACGCCTAACTGTGCGAGCGTCATATAGCCGCCTGTGTTGCAATGGCAACTGTTCACGGCTATTCTTGAGTTGTTCAGGTTCAAGTTAGCCCCCGTTTTGTTGCCAGGTTTATACCGAACAACGTGCGGGGGTTTTCTCTTTCCAGCAACCGATGCCGCCGGGGATCAAGCCCCCGCAACATTGCGCCTCACCGGGAATTACCGGCTTGCCGCAGATTCTACGGTAGCCTACTTGCCATATCACTGCGCAATATACGGCTCTGCGTAGCGCCTCGCATTTCACCTGTTTTCTCACCATTACGCTGGAAAGATTCTTGCCAGTTGGCAACATTCCTGCCTCTCTTCAATACAGAAAAAGACATATCTCATTGATATCTATGCCTTCATTTTCTGGCACAGCGATTGCTATTTGACTGTGAGCTGTTCTGTTCCGAATCAAAGGAGATATCATGTCTGACTGTCGTACTTACGGATTCAACACCCAGATCGTTCACGCGGGGCAACAACCCGACCCTTCTACTGGCGCGCTCAGTACGCCTATTTTCCAGACTTCAACGTTTGTTTTTGACAGCGCCGAACAAGGTGCCGCCCGCTTTGCGCTCGAGGAGTCCGGGTACATTTACACCCGTTTGGGTAACCCCACCACCGATGCGCTGGAGAAAAAGCTGGCGGTACTGGAAAGAGGTGAAGCCGGGCTGGCAACCGCATCCGGTATTTCTGCCATCACCACCACGCTGCTGACGTTGTGCCAGCAGGGCGACCATATCGTTTCCGCCAGCGCGATTTACGGCTGCACCCACGCGTTTTTGTCGCACAGCATGCCGAAGTTTGGGATTAACGTCAGCTTCGTCGATGCGGCAAAGCCTGAAGAAATCCGCGCCGCCATGCGCCCGGAAACCAAAGTAGTGTATATCGAAACGCCCGCTAACCCGACGCTGTCGCTGGTCGACATTGAAACGGTAGCCGGTATGGCCCATCAACAAGGCGCATTGCTGGTGGTGGATAACACCTTTATGTCACCGTACTGCCAGCAGCCTTTACAGCTAGGCGCGGATATTGTGGTGCACAGCGTCACTAAATATATCAACGGTCACGGAGACGTGATTGGCGGGATCATTGTTGGTAAGCAGGAGTTTATTGACCAGGCGCGGTTTGTTGGTCTGAAAGATATCACCGGCGGCTGCATGAGCCCTTTCAACGCGTGGCTGACGCTACGCGGCGTTAAAACACTGGGTATACGTATGGAACGCCACTGTGAAAACGCATTGAAAATCGCCCGCTTCCTCGAGGGGCATCCATCCATTACCCGCGTTTATTATCCTGGCTTGTCTTCACACCCGCAGTATGAGCTGGGCCAGCGACAGATGAGCCTGCCAGGAGGAATTATCAGCTTCGAAATCGCTGGCGGCCTCGAGGCTGGCAGACGGATGATCAATTCTGTAGAATTGTGCCTCCTCGCGGTCAGTCTCGGTGATACCGAAACCCTCATTCAGCACCCAGCGTCTATGACACATTCGCCCGTTGCGCCAGAGGAACGGCTTAAAGCAGGTATTACCGACGGGCTTATCCGTCTTTCTGTGGGTCTTGAAGATCCAGAAGATATTATTAACGACCTTGAACACGCCATCAGAAAGGCAACATTCTGACCATTATGACCTGAAGCGACGCCAATCGGTTCAGGTTGTTGAGAATCAAGGCACAACAGTCTGGTAATACGCGCAATCCTGTTTCGGGGAGAGCGCGTATTTTGGGCAGGGGGTTCTATGCAGGACGACACATTACAACTAAGCAACAATACAGCAACCACCGTACCATTCTCAAAGAAAATACCGTTTACGAAATATGACTTTGGCTGGGTATTACTGTGTATCGGTATGGCAATTGGTGCCGGAACGGTACTGATGCCGGTACAAATAGGCTTAACAGGCATTTGGGTATTTATCGTCGCCTTTATTATTGCCTATCCAGCAACCTATATTGTGCAGGATATTTATTTAAAAACATTATCAGAAAGTGAAACTTGTAATGACTATACCGATATTATCAGTCATTACCTGGGGAAAAACTGGGGTGTATTTCTTGGCGTCATCTATTTTTTGATGATTATTCACGGCATATTTATCTATTCCTTATCCGTGGTTTTTGACAGTGCCTCATATATCAAAACCTTCGGCTTAACCGATGCCGATCTTTCACAATCGATAATCTATAAAGTGGCCATTTTTGCCGTGCTGGTGGCCATTGCTTCCGGGGGAGAAAAGCTGCTGTTTAAAATCTCCGGCCCGATGGTGGTAGTCAAAGTGGGGATCATCATCGTGTTTGGTTTTGCGATGGTTCCGCACTGGAACTTCTCTAATATCAGCGCATTCCCTGAAGCATCGGTCTTCTTTCGCGACGTGCTGCTGACCATCCCGTTCTGCTTCTTCTCGGCGGTGTTTATTCAGGTGTTGAACCCAATGAACATCGCCTACCGCAAGCGGGTAGCGGACCGGGTTCTGGCCACCCGCATGGCAATACGCACGCATCGCATCAGTTACATTACGCTGATTGCGGTCATTCTGTTTTTCTCATTCTCTTTTACCTTTTCTATTAGTCATGAAGAGGCCGTTTCGGCCTTCGAACAAAATATTTCCGCACTGGCGCTGGCAGCGCAAGTCATTCCTGGGCAAATTATTCATATCACCTCAACGGTGCTAAATATCTTCGCCGTATTAACCGCATTCTTTGGTATTTATCTGGGGTTCCACGAGGCGATTAAGGGTATTATTCTTAATGTTCTGAGCCGCGTTATTGATGTGGAGAAAATTAATCCCCTGGTGCTTACGCTGGGTATTTGCACCTTTATTGTTATCACCCTGGTGATCTGGGTGTCATTTCGTGTATCGGTACTGGTGTTCTTCCAGTTGGGTAGCCCACTTTACGGGATTGTGTCCTGTATTATTCCGTTTTTCCTGATCTATAAAGTAACGCAACTGGAAAAACTACGCGGGCTGAAAACCTGGCTAATCCTGTTGTACGGGATCCTGCTGTGCCTGTCGCCATTATTGAAGCTGATTGACTAATCCGTTTACAGCGCCGTCAGTCACTGACGGCGCTTAACTCACACTCTCCAGTTGATAGCTGCGAATTTTATTCAGTACCGTGGTATGTGACACCCCCAGCGCTTTAGCGATATGCCGCGACGACACATTCTCTTCCACCATCTGTTCAATAAGCTGGCGTTCAGCACACAAAACCTGTTCTTTAAAAGGACGCTCTGTCGGCGTCAGCTCAACAGCAGGCAAATTCACCATCCCTAATTCTTCCCGCGTAATGACGTCGGATTCCGCCATCAGCATCAGGCGAATGATGGTATTTTCCAGTTCGCGAACGTTTCCCGGCCAGGTGTGATGATGCAGGGCATCAAAGCAGGCTTTATCCAGAATGATCCGTCGCTGGAATTCCTTCGCGTATTTCTGCACAAAGTGGCGAATCAATAGGCTGATATCCTGCGGGCGCTCCCGCAGGGGCGGAATGGTCAGTGAAAGTACATTAATGCGGTAATAGAGATCGGCGCGCAGCAGACGTTGTTCCACCATCTCTTCCAGATTGGCGTTGGTTGCCACAATAATGCGCACATTGACCGGAATAATTTGCGCCCCGCCAACGCGACGGATCCCACCATCCTGAAGTACGCGCAGTAATTTAGCCTGTAAGCTCAGCGACATTTCACCAAATTCATCGAGAAAAAGGGTGCCTTTATCGGCCATTTCAAACAGCCCTTTTTTGCCTTTACAATCTGCACCGCTAAAAGCCCCTTTCTCATAGCCAAAGAATTCACTCTCCATCAACGACTCAGGTAGCGCAGAGCAGTTGACCGGAATAAACGGATAAAAACGTCGCTGCCCGGAATTATGGATAGCCCGGGCCAGAAGTTCTTTGCCAGTACCCGTATCGCCGCGGATCAAAACGGTATATTTGCTGTCGGCAATTTTTATCGCCTTTTCGATAAGCGAGTGCATGCTCTGGCTGCTACAAATAATGTCAGAGAAATAGCGCGGGCGTTCCGGCTCAGGCGTTGACAGTTCGCTTATCTCTTCACACAGGTAAGCGACGTTAATAATATCGGCGCGCCGACCTAAACAGGATTGCACGCAGGAAATATCCTGTAACTGGCGGCACCAGGATTTAATCAGGATCCGTCCAGGTGTGACTTTCATGGAGATGATATTGATATCGCAGCAGGAAAATTCCTTCAGGACATCCTCAACCATCGACAGACGATCAATTGTTTTAATATCCCAGCGTATCGTGACCACATTTGCTCCTGACAGTTAGCAACTGCGAAATAGATATTTCTGTGACGAGAGGAAATCTGACTACATTTTAGACGCTGTGGAATAATGTTCTGCCAGAGGACTCACATTGTGGACGTAAAAACAAAATATAAAAAAACCGGAGCACAAGGCTCCGGTTATCAGGTCATAACCCACGTTTATTGCTGTGGATTTTCATCCTGGTCAACAGCGAAACAGGCCACGAGTTGTCCACCGTAATCCTTCAGCTGCGGCTGAAGCTGGGTACACGGACCAAAACGCCGACGGCAGCGGGCATTGAACGCACAGCCCGGCGGTGGATTCAGCGGGCTTGGCAGCTCACCGGTCAGCTTGATACGCTCGCGGCGATCGTCCGGATTCAGGCGTGGCGTCGCGGAGAGCAGCGCCTGCGTATACGGATGACGCGGATTATTGAAGATCTGATCCTTCGTTCCTTTTTCCACGCAACGGCCTAAATACATCACCATCACCTCATCGGCAATGTGCTCTACCACCGACAGGTCGTGCGAGATAAAGACGTATGACAGCCCCAGTTCCTGCTGCAAATCCATCATCAGGTTCAGCACCTGCGCACGAACAGAAACGTCCAGCGCCGAGACCGGTTCGTCGGCAATCACCACGTCTGGATCAAGCATCAGCCCGCGAGCGATGGCAATACGCTGACGCTGACCGCCGGAGAACATGTGCGGATAGCGGTCGTAGTGCTCGGTTTTCAGCCCCACTTTCGCCATCATCGCCAGCGCTTTTTCACGACGCTCCTCTTTACTTAGCGTGGAGTTGATCAGCAGCGGCTCTTCCAGAATCTGCCCTACTTTCTTGCGCGGGTTCAGGGAACCGTAAGGGTTCTGGAACACAATCTGGATTTTCTGCCGGCGCAGCTTCTGCGCCTGCGGGTCGTGCTTAAGCAGATCCTGCCCCTGGTAATACAGCTCGCCGCCGGTCGGGACTTCAATCATCGTCAGCAGGCGACCAAGGGTGGATTTCCCACAGCCTGACTCGCCTACCACCGCCAGCGTTTTGCCGCGTTCCAGGGTAAAGGAGACGCCGTCCAGCGCTTTCACCAGGCGTTCCGGGGCGAACATCCCCTTCTTCACCGGGTAGTGTTTTTTCAGGTCAATTGCCTGCAACAGCGGCTGTGGCAAAGCGGCCTTTTGCGTACTCATAGCCCAGGCCTCCCGGCATCATCAAGTGGGTAGTGGCATTTCGACTGACGACCGCCTTCCAGCAGGTTCAGTTCAGGTTCTTCAGCGCGGCATTTGTCAGTCGCATAGGGGCAGCGCGGGTTCAGTAAACAACCGGTCGGGCGGTCATATTTACCTGGCACCACGCCCGGCAACGAAGCCAGACGCGCTTTATCCTGAGCGAACTCCGGCAACGCGCGCAGCAACGCCTGGGTATACGGATGACGCGGCGCGCGGAAAATATCCTGCGCGGCACCGGTTTCCACTACCTGCCCGGCGTACATCACAATGATCTTGTGCGCCGCTTCGGCCACCAGCGCCAGGTCGTGCGTGATTAAGACCAGCGCCATGTTCTCTTTTTGCTGCAATTCCAGCAGTAGCTCGATGATCTGCGCCTGAATGGTCACATCCAGCGCCGTTGTCGGTTCGTCGGCAATCAACAGCTTTGGACGACAGGCAATCGCCATCGCGATCATCACGCGCTGGCTCATCCCACCAGACAACTGGTGCGGATAGACATCCAGACGCGAGGCCGGGTCGGGGATCCCCACCAGCGTCAGCAGGTCAATCGCCCGCTGAATACGCGTTTTTTTGTTGCCGCCCTGGTGCACCTTAATGGCTTCCATAATCTGGTAGCCGACGGTGTAGCACGGGTTAAGGCTGGTCATCGGGTCCTGGAAGATCATCGCCACTTCCGCGCCCACTAACTGGCGACGCTCTTTCTCAGAGATGCGCTTCAGGTCACGACCATTAAACTCCAGATTTTCGGCCATAACGCGACCTGGGTAGTCAATCAGTCCCATGATCGCCAGCGAGCTGACGGACTTACCAGAACCGGATTCCCCTACAATGCCAACCACTTCACCCTGGTTCACGCTGTAACTAATGCGGTCTACGGCACGGAATTCGGACCCCACATCGCCGAAGTGCACCGATAATTTATCTACATTTAATAACGCCATCTCGAACCTCTTACTGCTTCAGTTTGGGATCGAGCGCGTCACGCAGACCGTCACCCATCAGGTTAAATGCCAGCACCGTCAGCAGGATTGCCAGCCCCGGGAAGGTCACGACCCACCAGGCGCTTTGGGCAAATTGCAACACGTCAGAGAGCATGGTGCCCCATTCCGGCGTAGGCGGCTGTGCGCCCATCCCCAGGAAGCCGAGGGCAGCCATATCGAGAATGGCGTTAGAGAAACCAAGCGACGCCTGAACAATCAGCGGCGCAAGACAGTTAGGAAGAATATTGACGAACATCTGGCGCATCGCACCGGCTCCGGCCACGCGGGATGCGGTAACGTAGTCGCGGTTAACCTCCACCAGGACGGCGGCGCGCGTCAGACGCACATAGTGCGGCAATGCCACGAACGTCAGCGCCAGCGCGGCATTGCCAATCGAGGGCCCGAATACCGCCACCAGCACCAGCGCCAGTAGCAGGCTCGGCAGTGCCAGCATGATATCGACCACACGCATGATGACGTTATCGACAATCCCGCCAAAGTAACCGGCAATCAGCCCGAGAATCACGCCCATCAGCAGGGAGAGCACCACCACCAGACAGCCGACCAACAGAGACAAACGCGCACCGTACATCAGGCGGGACAGCACATCGCGGCCCACATCATCAGTACCAAACAGATGCGCCATGGTACCGCCTTCCTGCCACGCAGGAGGAGCCAGCAGCGTATCGCGGAACTGCTCTGCCGGGTTGTACGGCGCGAGGACGTTGGCAAAGACCGCAATCAGGATCATCACGACAACGTACACCAGCCCAACAACCGCACCTTTGTTGCGTTTAAAATAGTGCCAGAACTCCTGCAGCGGGGTCATGGGCACCGGTGCAGCAATAACTTTATTTTCAGTAACCTGTGACATGATGGCCCCTTACTTCCTATGCCGAATACGCGGGTTCACCACGCCGTACAGCAGGTCTACCAGCAGGTTGACGAGGATAATCATCGTCGCGACCAGCAGTACCCCGCCCTGTACCACTGGATAATCACGGCGTTGTAGCGCATCGATCAACCAGCGTCCCAGTCCCGGCCACGAGAAAATAGTCTCGGTCAGGATCGCCCCAGCCAATAACGTACCGACCTGCAGGCCGATAACGGTCACAACGGGCAGCATCGCGTTACGCAGAGCGTGAATGATGATGACGCGCATACGGGTCAGGCCTTTGGCGCGTGCGGTACGAATGTAATCTTCACCCAGTACTTCCAGCATTGATGAACGAGTCATACGCACAATTACCGCCAGAGGAATGGTGCCAAGCACCATTGCCGGCAGTATCATATGCGCCAGCGCATCGATAAAGTTGCCCTCTTCACCCCAAATGGCGGTATCAATCAGCATGAAACCTGTCAGGGGATTGGAATCATCAAGGAACACCATGTCGCTCACCCGACCGGAAACCGGCGTCAGGTTCCACTGCACGGAAACCAGCATGATCAGCATCATGCCCCACCAGAAAATCGGCATGGAGTAACCGGTCAGCGCCAAACCAACAGCAGTGTGATCGAAAATGGAGCCGCGCTTAACGGCAGCAAGTACCCCCACCGGAATACCCACCGCAACGGCGAAAATCATCGCGCAGACGCCAAGTTCCAGCGTTGCTTTAAAGCGAGGAACGAACTCTTCCCACACCGGTAATCGGCTTTTCAGCGAGATACCTAAATCACCATGCATAACCCCCCAGATATAATGAAGGTATTGCTGCCACATCGGTTTATCCAGACCGAGTTCAGCCAACAGTTGAGCATGACGCTCAGGGGAAATTCCACGCTCACCCGCCATGATCATTACCGGATCGCCGGGGATCATATGAACGAAAGCAAAGGTGAGAAGAGTGATACCGATAAACGTGGGGATGACGAGTCCCAAACGTCGGAGAATGAACTGCAACATAACCCGGATTCTCTCTAATGACGCACGGCCTGGAACCGTGAATCTGTATTGCTCACAAATCTTATCTCCCCCTCCAGCGAGAGGGAGATAAAGCATTACTGTCAGGTGGCGCTACGGTGACCCGACTTAACGGTCCGTAGCGCTGTCTGGCTTGCTTTTAATTATTCGACAGAGACGTTTTCGAAGTGATGTTTGCCTAATGGATCAACCACATAGCCTTTCACTTCTTTACGCACTGGTTCATACACGGTGGAGTGAGCAACAATCAGAGCCGGGGCCTGATCGTGCATAACAACCTGAGCTTGCTTGTACAGTTCAATACGTTTGTTGTGATCGTCGGTCGCACGCGCCGGCTGGATCAGATCTTCAAACGGCTTGTAGCACCAGCGAGAGTAGTTGGAACCGTCTTTCGCTGCCGCACAGCTGAACAGGGTGGCGAAGAAGTTGTCCGGATCCCCGTTGTCACCGGTCCAACCCATCATCACCGCCTGATGCTCACCCGCTTTGGCGCGTTTCAGATATTCGCCCCACTCGTAGGTCACAATCTTGGCCTGAACGCCGATTTTCGCCCAGTCAGCCTGAACCATTTCCGCCATACGGCGGGCGTTCGGGTTGTAAGGACGCTGTACCGGCATGGCCCACAGCTCAACGGTGAAGCCTTTATCCTGACCCGCTTCCTTCAGCAGCGCTTTAGCCTTTTCAGGATCGTAGGTGTAGTCTTTAACGTCGTCGTTATAGCCCCACATGGTCGGTGGGATCAGGTTTTTCGCGGCAACGCCAGCGCCCTGATATACCGCTTTAATGATGGCTTCTTTGTTCACCGCGTAGGTCAGCGCCTGACGGACTTTCACGTCATCAAACGGTTTCTTCTCGGTGTTGAAAGAGAGGTAGCCAACGTTCAGACCGGCCTGCTCCATCAGGTTAATGTTTTTATCCTGCTTCATGCGCGCGATATCTGCCGGGTTCGGGTACGGCATCACCTGGCACTCGTTCTTCTGCAGTTTGGCGTAACGCACGGAAGCGTCAGGCGTAATGGAGAAGACCAGACGGTCAATCTGTGGCTTGGTGCCCCAGTAACCTTCGAATGCTTTATACAGAATACGGGAGTCTTTCTGGTACTGCTGCAGCTGGAACGGACCGGTCCCAATTGGGTTCAGATCCACTTTCTCCGGGGAGCCGGCTTTCAGCATGTTGTCTGCATATTCTTTGGAAAGAATAGAAGCGAAGTCCATCGCCAGGTCAGCCAGGAAAGGCGCTTCCGGGCGAGTCAGCACGAACTGAACGGTTTTATCGTCCACTTTTTTCACTTCGGAGATCAGATCTGGCAGACCCATCCCTTCGAAGTATTCATAGCTACCGCCAGAGACTTTGTGGTACGGGTTCTGGGCATTTTTCTGACGATCGAAAGAGAACACCACGTCATCGGCGTTTAAATCGCGCGTCGGTTTGAAATCTTTGTTGTCCTGCCACTTCACGCCCTGGCGCAGGTGGAAGGTATAGGTTTTACCGTCTTCGCTGATTTCCCACTTCTCAGCAAGGCCCGGGATCACTTCAGTTGTACCGGTTTTGAACTCGACCAGGCGGTTATAGATCGGTACGGAGCTGGCATCATAGGTCGTGCCAGAGGTGAAAAGCTGTGGGTTAAAGCCTTCAGGAGATCCTTCTGAACAATAAACCAGAGTTTTAGCCTGTACGCTTGCGGCGCAGGTCATAGCCACCAGGCTCAGACCAAGCTTCAGCATCCCTGACTTCTTCAAGGAAATACTCATTCTTCTGCTCCAAATGTGATGTTTGTTGTTTTACCCTTTGCAGTGGGTTTGCACCGCCTGGCCTTTTTTGTTTTTTACCCGGCCGGGTCGGCGTTAAGAGGATAGGGATTCCGTTCACATAAGCGACTGAGTTGCAGTGCGGATTCTCCATGAAATGCCCCTCATGCCCTACAATCTGTCAACAGAATGTGAAAACGTCAATACAGGTAACCGTGATTTACACCAACGGTGAGAATTCGCAAACAAAGATTAAAAAAAGTGCAGAAGGACATTTTCAGCAGGGAAATTTGTGCTACGCGCACTATGCCAGAATAAACATCTTCATATTTCGCAACATTTGGTGATTAACATTTATGCAAATTATTAAAACTTTCTAAATTAATGCTGCATATCTGAGCGATTAATGCCATGAACGCTAAAGCGCACAGCGGAAAATGCCAGGTTCAGCCATAAGTAGCGCAAAAAAAGTTTCAAGCAAATATAAAAAAAGGCAATGGAATATGTCACAGAATCGTTAACAGTCAGTGGGAAGTGGTGCACAATTTTTGCAGATAAAAGGAAGGTCAATTTTGGTCGGAGAGAGAGGATTACTCGCCACTGACGTGGCTCGCCCTACGGGCCGTTGCTAACGCAACGTTCTCTCGCTGCGCTCGAGTCGAACCTCTTACCCCCGGAGGTTCTCATCCTCGTGGGTTTCAAATGCAAAAAACCCTGCTCGTTGAGCAGGGTTTTGAATTTGGTCGGTGATAGAGGATTCGAACCTCCGACCCCTTCGTCCCGAACGAAGTGCGCTACCAGGCTGCGCCAATCACCGAATGCGGGGCGCATCTTACTGCTCAGCCGCGCCCCCGTCAATCCCTTAGTATCAAAATGCCATTTGATCGGCGAGAAAGTCAGCAGCCCAATTACTGAGCCGTAACCTTCTTCGCGTCCGGGATACGGCACCAGTTGTTATTCTCGTTAATACCGCCATTTGGCGAGGTATAACCGAGGCAACCCAAGATAGTGTCGTACAGTTCCACATGACGACGCGGCACCTTCATATCAGCTTCTTGCTTCAGGTGTGCAAACGCCTTCGCATGGTCTGGGTCTTCCAGATATTTATCTGACATCCACACCAGCATAGGAACGCGGAACTGCTCTGGCGGAGCCATTTTACGCGGCGTACCGTGCAGGTGCTCACGCTCGTTAATCGACTCACCGTGATCGGCGGCGTAGAACACTATCGCTTTCTTATCCCGCAGTTGATCAAACACTTTGGTAATAAAGTGATCAACATAGGTTACCGAGTTATCAAAAGAGTTAATCATCTCGGCTTTCGAGCAACCGCTATCCACATTGACACACTCCGGCTTCCACTGCGCATATTCGCGGGTGTAGCGCTGCGTGTAGTTAAAATGCGAACCTTTGGTATGCAGAATAATCAGACGTTTGCCATCATCGTCATTCGGTTGCAGAGACTGCTGCATTTCGGTAATCAACAGCATATCGTCAACGTTCTTGCCACGGTTACGCGGCTCTGCGCCAATCTGCTCTCGGTAAGCGATGTTCTCCGCCATAGTATTGCTGTAGAACCACATCTCGCTTTGCATCGCGTAGAGGTCTGTCTTGAACCCTAACTGACCGAGCACGGAAAAGACGTTTTGTTCTTTCAGGGTACGCTGCGGGTTTTCTTCCGCCCCACCTTCACGCACAAACATACAGCGCAGCGAAAGCTTGGTCGCTGTGTCACAGGAATATCCACGGAACGCGGCCAGGTTTTTCTCCTGGGCGAGCCTTGGCGTGGTATTTCGCTCATAGCCAAAAATCCCCATATGGTCCCAGCGGGTGGTTTCGCCGATAATAAAGACCACATAGGTGTCGTCGAGGTTCTTAGGCTCAACATAGGTAAATTTCTTCGCCGGGTTCATCAGCGATTTGTTGTCTGAGGATTCATCCACCTGTGCCCAGGCGTACAAACCCAGCGCAGAGAGCCAGTTTGACGGCAAATAAGAGTTCGCCACAACCCCGCCATAGCTGGGTAAATCGATACCAGTTTCTCGCTCTACGCTTCTCTGTTGCATGCTCAGCAGGCGAATCGGCGCCCACACCATCAGGCCGGCCAGTAAAACTACCGCTACGCTACGCCACCTCATGCCCGGTGTACGAATTTGTCTCATCAACGTGTAGCGGCAGCGGTTACTCCAAATCAGCACCAAGGGAATAATACTGACCGAAACCAGCCACACGATGAAATGCCAGCCGACGACTTCTTTCGATAAATCAATATCCGTGGTCATTACGGAGGCGATAATACCGTAACCAATTACCACGTTCAGGAAGGTCATATAATAACTGGCGCCGGCAGAACACAGCACCAAACAGGTTGCCAGGACACGCCAGGCGCGGCGGCCAAACAAAGAGAGAAGTCGTAGTAAAAAGAAGGTCACCAGCACAGTGCCGGCCAATTCAACAACCGCGGAAAGTCCTTTCCAGACGGTAAAATCGTGCGCATATCCGCTAAAACGACGGAAAAATACAGCACAGTTCATAAACAAACCGATATAGATTGCCAGCAAGAAACTGAGTTTCTGCTGCGTCATCGACTTAATGTATCTCATGCAAACAAACCCTGGAAATCGGGATAAAAAACCCTGAGCAGCGATCAATCAGACCTGACAGAGGAAAAATGCGACAACAGCAGAGGTGAAATGTCTACGGGCGCGGGTAAGTAGACCACAGGAGGGAGCAAAAGTGCTTATAGAGAATGAAAATGGCGCATAAATTTTTGTAAATATATGCGCCAGGTATTAATCATACTACTAATAGATTTAGGCGTGCGCCTCGGTATAGACGCTACGTTGTGGCTGACGAATAGTGGTAGAAAGCGCCAGCGAAATGATTAACAGCGCAAAGATGACGCAGAAGGTCACATAGAACCCGCCAAACAGCGAGGCGATAATGGAACCGCAAATGCTACCGATACCGAAGCCCAGGTAAATAACACCGTAGTTTTTAGCCAGGTTATTCAGACCGAAGAACTCGCTGACCAGTGACGGGAATACGGTGATGGTGCCGCCAAAGTTAAATGCGACACAGGCAATTGCCATAAAGAAGGTTACGTCATTCAGCGGCGCGAACAACAGTGCAGCCATACCGACCAGCGAAACGACCTGACCAATGGTGATCACGCGAATACGGGAGATTTTATCGGACAGAATCCCCAGCACCAGACGACCCGACAGGTTCGCGATAGAAATGACGGTAACCGCATTCGCCGCCGTCGCCACATCCATATGCGCCAGGCTTTGTGCGATATCTTTCGCCACGCCAATGACGTACAGACCGCTCATACACGCTGTCAGGAACATGACTGCCAGCATCCAGTACTGCGGTTTGCGCATGGACTGCGCCAGGGTGTAGTCGTTCTCAACTACGCCATTCTTCGCTTTCACTTCCTGATTCGGCGCATCTTTCATCAGCGTGGAGCCAAAGACGATCATCACCAGTACGATCGCGCCCCAAATCATGAAGGTTTTTTCCAGGCCCACGGTGCTCAGCAGTTGGCTGTCGATAAATTTAAAACCGAGGCTGCCAAGGCCATAAGAACCGATGGCAAAGGCGGAAATCAGCCCTTTACGCTCAGGGAACCATTTTACGCAGTTGGAAAGCGTTAACAGGTAACCTGCACCATCCGCCAGACCAACCAACACACCGGCGCTCAGCCACAGCATAATCAGACTGTTGGAATGGGCAGTTAAGAAGAAACCGACGCCGAGTAAAATACCGGAGGCCATGGTGACGCGTTTCACGCCAAAACGTTCCTGCAGCTTGCCAGCAACGGAAGAGGAAATCGCCAGCCCGAGGCTCAGTAGGCCAAAGGAAAATGCCACCTGACTTACCGGCGCATCGAGCTTAGAAGAGAGTGCGCCATTAAACAGGCTCCAGGTATAAACAGAACCTAAAGCAAATTGGGTAATAATCGTGCCGATCAGTGTTAGCCAGCGAGTACGCTGATAATCAGAAGTTTTCATGGCAGTCTTCCTGCATAAGCAAAATGGGAAATTCTCTGCCAACAACCATACCGAAGCGCTTTTATGGCCAGGAGAAAACGGCATGAAATGCCACCAGGACGGAATGAAATGCCTGGAATGCGGAATGAATGACGAGACAAAAAGTCGGGTTACTGAATTTTATCGTAAGAGTTAGTACACGCTATCGCTGAGGGGCGTGTGATTGTTGATCTCAATATGTAACAAAGATGTTTATATGATGATTGTTTGCGTTAAAATTTGGCACTCACTCCCATGGTGTACATATAGTCGCTGTTATTGGCGCTATTTTCCGCCTGCGAAAGCGCCGCGTAAGCCGCCATGTGCCTGTTCAACAGCATATCTGCGCCAACGGTAACATCCAGCCAGTTACCGTCTTGACCCGCCGCCGTCATGCGACTGAGACCCGACTGCGCTTTCCAGATATTCTCGCCAAACTGCTGGTTATAGCTGATTTGCGCCCACGGTCGCACATCACCGAACTGAGAATTGACTCGCCAGCCTAACGTGCTGACGCTGGCATGCCACAGCGGATCGTTCTGCGTTACCGACGTCACGCTATCGCCAAATTCGTTGTAAGTAGACGTGGTCGAACCGTCATAATGCAGCGCGGCCACCGGACCGGTCATCACCTGCCTTGAAAGCGGAAAGTTCCAGCCCATACTCATGCCGCTGGTCGCATCCATAGGCGTTTCATCCGCCAGATTCACCACGGGACCCGCCACGTTTTGAGTGGAGCGAATACGTTCTTCCAGAATGTCGTTATAACGTGGTTGGTGATCGCTGTCCCATGTATAACGTTCAGCCGTATGCCCTGACATCGCATCAACGATATATTCTTGTTGCCAGCCATATGCTGTATTGATGAACAGCGCACAAACTACGACGCTCGCCAGAGTTAACCTTTGGCGACCACTACTGTTTCTTATAATCATCAACGCGACTCCAGAAAAGAGCCGAATTCGGCGATATTATTGTCATTGTGTGAAGGATATCGGGCCCATCAGGCCCTGTATTAAATATTGTCTTTTTAGCTGGCGCGTCAAGGCGGGCCGAATGAAATTTTTACGCCAGTAAAAACAGCGAGGAAGAATATGCAGCGTTGCGGATGGGTCAGCCAGGACCCACTTTACATTGCCTACCACGACAAGGAATGGGGCGTCCCCGAAACAGATGGCAACAAGCTGTTCGAAATGATCTGTCTGGAAGGCCAACAGGCCGGTTTATCGTGGATCACCGTGCTAAAGAAACGGGAAAATTATCGCCACGCCTTCCACCATTTTGACCCGGAAAAAGTGGCGGCCATGACCGAAGAGGATGTGGAAAGACTGGTACTGGATGCTGGCATTATTCGCCATCGAGGAAAAATTCAGGCCATTATCGGCAACGCTCGCGCCTTTCTGACCATGGCGCAAAACGGAGAATCGTTTAGCGAGTTCGTCTGGTCGTTTGTTGATAACCAACCGCAACTGACCCGCGCCGCCAACCTGAGCGATATCCCCACCTCTACACCGGCGTCAGATGCACTGTCTAAAGCGTTAAAAAAACGCGGATTTAAGTTTGTCGGCACCACCATCTGTTACTCCTTTATGCAGGCATGCGGCCTGGTCAATGACCATGTCACCAGCTGTATCTGTTACCCGGGAGAACAACATGATTCGTGAATCAAAGGCTGACGATCTACCGTCGATTCTGGCGCTGTGGATGGAAAGCACGATCCATGCCCATCCGTTTATCGAAGAACGCTACTGGCGCGAAAGTGAATCCATCGTGCGGGATGTTTATCTGCCAGCCGCACAAACCTGGGTATGGGAAGAAGAAGGGGTGCTCAAAGGCTTTGCCAGCGTCATTGACGACCGTTTTCTCGGCGCGCTGTTCGTCGCGCCTGCCGCCATCAGAAGCGGGATCGGCAAAGCGCTGGTGCAGCATGTACAGCAGCGCTTTTCGTTACTCAGCCTCGAGGTCTACCAGAAGAATCAATCAGCGGTGAACTTCTACCATGCGCTGGGTTTTCGCATTGAAGATGGCGCATGGCAGGAAGAGACTCACCATCCCACGTGGATTATGGGCTGGCAGGCGGATCAAACGCCGTAAGCGTCAACGTTGGTCCGCTGTATTTTTCGAGCCACGCCAGCGCAGTGTTGCCCGCACAGCCATTCCCCAGCTTTGAGCTGGGGAGATCTTTGGTCAGCACGTTAACGGCGCCATTTTTACAAATACCGTTGGCGGCGAGGTCCAAATCAGGCCAGGCGCCCTCATGAATACAGATGACACCGGGTTTAATTCCCGTCGTCACGACCGCTCCCGCCAGAACGTGCCCACGCTGGTTCCACACCCTGACCGTGTCGCCATCCGCAATACCGCGCGCTTTGGCATCCTGCGGATGAATCGTGACGGGCTCACGATCCGCTACCGCATACTGTTCGCGCAACGCGCTGTAATTAAGCTGACTGTGCAAACGGTGCGCCGGATGGGCGGAAAGCAGCTGTAACTGGCCCGACTCGGCGTTACCGAACCACTCATCCGGCTCCAGCCACATCGGATGCCCCGCACAGTCCGCGTAACCGTAACCGGCAATCCTCGCGGAGTAGATTTCAATTTTACCGCTGTCCGTTTTCAGCGGATGCGCCTGTGGGTTACGGCGAAAATCTGCGAAACGGATAAACTGCGCGCTGGCGGCGTTTTCTGGCATTTCGATCAGCGCATTCCGCTGCCAAAACTCGGTGAATGGCGGCAACGTCACCTGCTGGCTAGCCCCACGCTGCCCGGCAATGTTGTAAAAAGTCTCCAGCCATTCCAGCTCGCTTTTGCCTTCGGTAAATCGCTCATACCCGCCCTTCTCCCAGCGTTCACTCAGCTCGGCAAAGACATCAAAATCATTTCGCGCTTCATCCTGCGGCGATACAACCTGCTTCATCGGCACCAGATGCTGGTTGCTGTAATCGCCGGTCATGGTCAAATCATTACGCTCAAAAGACGTCGTCGCCGGCAGCACGATATCGGCATGCTTCGCTGCGGCTGTCCAGAAACACTCCGAGATAACCACCAGCTCCGGTTTTTGCCAGGCGCGAATCAGACGGTTGGTGTCCTGATGATGGGTGAAGTTAGCGCCGCCCGCCCACCACAGCATACGGATGTCCGGGAAATGGCGGTCCATCCCGTTGTGCTGATAAAAACCACCCGGGTTCTCCAGCGCTTCAACAATTCGCGCCACCGGGATTTTATCCACCGCGTCGGTGCCGTTTTTAACGCTGCCCTGCATTGAAGCCAGCACCGCAGCACGGCGCGTGGGGTTGCCGCCGTTGGCAAAATGATACGACAGCCCAAAGCCGCCGCCAGGCGTCCCGATTTGCCCGAGCATGGCGGCCAGCGTGACAATCATCCAGTGTTTCTGCTCACCATACTGCTGGCGTTGCATACCCCATCCCGCCATTAGCATGGTGGTATTTTGGTGAAATATCGCCGCAAGTTCACGTATTTTCGCCGCCGGAACACCACAAATTTCAGCGGCCCATTCTGCCGTTTTTGCAACATCGTCAGATTTGCCCAGCAGATAGTCGGCAAAACGGTCATATCCGGTCGTACACCGGGCGAGAAAGTCCGCGTCGTGCCAGCCGTTTTCCACCAGCGTATGCGCGATACCCAGCATCAGCGCCACGTCGGTCCCCATATGCGGAGCGATCCATTCCATCTTCTCGCCAAAGAAATCGACGCTTTCCGATCGCATCGGATCGATACAGATCAACCGCTTCCCGCTGCCACGCAGTGCCTCAAAGTAAGCGAGGCCCTGCTCGTCGGAGGCGTTCCAGGCAATTTTCAGGGTATTCAGCGGATTGGCGCTCCATAACACCACCACTTCGCTGTTCTCCAGCACCACCGGCCAACTGGTCTGCTGCTGGTAAACTTCGTTACCGCCCACCACGTACGGCATGATGGCCTGCGCAGCACCCGTCGAGTAATCCCCCAGATGCCCGGTATAACCACCCGCCAGCGCCATATAACGCTGTAGCAGGGTTGCGGCTTTGTGTAACACGCCGTTGGAACGCCAGCCGTAGGAACCGGCAAAAATCGAGGCCGGGCCGTAGCTGTCACGGATGCGTTTATGCTGCGTATGGATAAGATTCAGCGCGTCGTCCCAACTGACACGAACAAATTCATCCTGCCCGCGCACACCCTGCGGATCCTCCGGCGAGGCGAGAAAGCCTTTACGCACCATGGGAAAACGTACCCGCGTTTTACTGTGTACCTGGTCGCGCACCACGGTTTGCAAAGAGTTGGGATGGGCGGTGGGCAGCACGCCGCGAGAGGAGAAAACCGTCTCGCCATCGGTTTCGACGAGAATAGGTCCCCAGTGGGCGGCGGTTAACACCGAGTAATGTGCGGGTGAATTAGCCAAGATGGCGCTCCTGAATGCGATGTGACGGCTTATTTATTATGCCGTTCAATGTTACTTACAAATTTCAGAGTCTTCCCTGGAATTTTCTTCATGTTCACACGTCATAATCAACCGCCACGGTCGCTGTGGCAAAGAAGAAAAAGTCATTAAGGAATTAAGATGAAGAAACGTGTTTTTGTTATTGCTGCCATCGTGAGCGGCGCCCTGGCGGTTTCTGGCTGCACAACAAACCCTTACACCGGAGAACGCGAAGCGGGTAAATCCGGCATTGGCGCGGGTATTGGCTCTCTGGTCGGCGCGGGTATTGGCGCACTCTCTTCTTCGAAGAAAGATCGCGGCAAAGGCGCTCTGATTGGTGCGGCGGCTGGCGCGGCCGTTGGCGGCGGTGTCGGCTATTACATGGACGTGCAGGAAGCAAAACTGCGCGACAAAATGCAAGGGACGGGCGTCAGCGTGACGCGCAGTGGCGATAACATCATCCTGAATATGCCAAATAACGTCACCTTCGACAGCAACAGCAGCAACCTGAAACCTGCGGGTGCCAACACCCTGACTGGCGTGGCAATGGTACTGAAAGAGTACAATAAAACCGCCGTCAACGTGCTCGGCTTCACCGACAGCACCGGCAGTCAGGATCTGAATATGCGCCTGTCGCAGCAGCGCGCGGACTCCGTGGCCAGCGCCTTAATCACTCAAGGCGTCGCCGCTAACCGTATCCGCACTCAGGGTATGGGCCCGGCAAATCCGATCGCCAGCAACAGCACGGCGGAAGGTAAAGCGCAAAACCGCCGCGTAGAGATCACCTTAAGCCCGCTCCAGTAACGTTTTGTGCCGGATAATGGCAGCGTCTTATCCGGCATGAAGCACTTGCCATCGTTGATTTTCGCGTTAAGGTGTTGTCACCAAATTTAGGGAAATCAGCGATGAGCAAATCAACACGGGCAACCATCAGCGATGTGGCGAAAGCCGCAAAAACCGGCAAGACCAGCATTTCACGCTACCTCAACGGTGAAAAGCACCTGCTTTCCGACGCGCTACTGGCCCGCATTGAACAAGCCATTGCCGATCTCGACTACCGTCCCAGCCTGATGGCAAGAGGCCTGAAACACGGTCGTACCCGTCTGATTGGTCTGATCATCGCCGATATTACTAATCCCTACTCCGTCAACGTGTTAAGCGGTATTGAAGCCGCCTGTCGCGATAAGGGCTTTACCCCGCTGGTGTGTAACACCAACAACGAAGTGGATCAGGAGCTGCATTATCTCGACCTGCTGCGCAGCTACCAGGTCGAAGGGATTGTGGTCAACGCCGTTGGAATGCGCGAAGAGGGGCTGAACCGCCTGCAACAGTCTGCGCTACCGATGGTACTGATTGACCGTAAAATCCCCGATTTTGCCTGTGATATGGTCGGGCTGGATAACACCCAGGCGGCAACGGTTGCCACTGAACATCTGGTCGAGCAAGGTTTTGAAGCCATCCTGTTCCTCAGCGAACCGCTGGGCATGGTGAATACCCGCCGCGAACGCCTGAGCGCTTTTCGCGCCACGCTCGCACAGTACCCCGGCGTTATCGCGCAAAATGCCGAAGTCCCGCTAACGGACAATACGCAACTGGATGACACGCTGCGCCAGTTTCACCAGCAGCATCGGGGGATGCGCAAAGCCGTTATCTCTGCCAACGGCGCTCTCACGCTGCAGGTTGCCCGCGCCCTGAAGCGCATTGGCCTTAACTGGGGCAGCGATATCGGCCTGCTCGGTTTTGACGAACTGGAATGGGCGGAGCTGGCGGGCGTCGGTATCACCACGTTGAAACAACCCACATGGCAGATTGGCTACACCGCCGTTGAGCAGGTTGTACGCCGAATTGATGGCGGCTCTGCTGCCATTCAGGAACAGGTATTCTCCGGCGAGCTGATCGTGCGCGGCTCAACCGCCCGTTAAATTTCCTTCGTGATGGTGATCATAAATTCGACATCATGAGCTTTTCTTTGGAACCGGTTCCATATAGCGTTATAACAAGAATGCTAGTCTGGAGTTTCCATGAAAAGAAAAATTATGGTGGTTACCGCCGCCTACGGCTACGACCAGGTGCAGGCCGCAGGCGGGCAAACGGCAATGTTGCCCATCATTGCCGAAGCCGGTGCTGACGGCGTCGAAATCCGCCGCGAGTTATTAACCGACGCCGAGCTGAAAACGCTGTCCACAATGGCCTCTGCAATCGAACTCTTCGGCCTGCTGGCCTGTTATTCAGCGCCTGAACCGTTATTCCTTGAGGATGGGAACCTGAATCCCCGACTTCCGCAGCTCCTCGAAGAAGCGCAGGCCCTACAGGCACTGTGGTTAAAAGTCTCTCTCGGTCATTTTTCCCATACCGAACAGTTCGACGATTTACGTGAATGGCTGGACAACAGCGGCATGGAGCTGGTTGTGGAAAACGATCAGACCGCCTGCGGACGCCTGCAGCCGATGCAACGCTTTAATGAAGCCTGTCAGACGCAAAACCTGCCGATATCTCTGACTTTCGATATGGGCAACTGGCTGTGGGTTGGCGACTCCCCGGAACAGGCCGCGCAGAACCTGGCGCCAACCGTCGGATATATCCATGTCAAAGCCGCAGTTACGCATCGCGATAGCTACCGTGCCGTACCGCCTGATGAAGCAGATTCACGCTGGCTGGCGCTGTTAAAAACGCTGCCCAACGATGTTCCGCGCGGTATTGAGTTCCCCCTGGAAGGGCAGGATTTGACGGCGGTTACCCGCCACTACGTCGAGCTGTTACGCGAGGAGTAACACATGAAAAATTCACTGGATGCGGTCACTATTGGTGAAGCGATGGCGATGTTTGTCGCCACGCAAACCGGCGAACTGACGGATGTAGAGCAGTTTATCAAGCGCGTTGCAGGCGCTGAACTCAACGTGGCGACCGGTCTTGCTCGTCTGGGCCTGAAGGTCGGCTGGGTGAGCCGCGTAGGCAACGACAGTTTTGGTCGTTTTATCGTTAAGTCGCTGGAAAAAGAAGGGATAGATGCGCAGGGAGTTACCCAGGACGGGCGTTACGCTACCGGCTTTCAGCTTAAATCTAAGGTCGAAAATGGAACCGATCCCATTGTGGAGTATTTCCGCAAAGGGTCCGCCGCCAGCCACCTCAGCGTTGAGGATTATCACGAGGACTATTTCGCCAGCGCGCGCCACTTGCACCTGAGCGGCGTGGCGGCGGCGCTTTCTGCCAGTTCCTATGAACTACTGGCGCACACCGCCCGCACGCTGAAAGCCCAGGGGAAGACCATCTCGTTCGACCCAAATTTGCGTCCGGTGCTGTGGAAAAGCGAAGCCGAGATGGTGGAAAAACTGAACCGGCTGGCATTCCAGGCTGACTGGGTTTTACCTGGATTAAAAGAGGGGATGATTTTAACTGGCCAACAGACGCCTGAAGCCATCGCCGACTTTTATCTGCGTCACGGAGTGAAGGCCGTGATCATCAAAACCGGGGCTGATGGTGCCTGGTACAAAACAGCCAGCGGTGAACAAGGTTGCGTTGCACCGGTAAAAGTCGACAACGTGGTCGATACGGTCGGCGCAGGCGATGGCTTTGCCGTGGGCGTTATCAGTGCCCTGCTGGAAGGCCGTTCGCTGCATCAGGCGGTGACCCGCGGCAATAAAATCGGCGCACTGGCCATTCAGGTTCAGGGCGACAGCGAAGGATTACCCACACGTGAACAATTAGGGGAATAAACTCCCGGCCAACTCTGTCTCTGTACCCTACATACAGAGGCGGCGTATCAGCATAACCAGAGGGCAGTCTATGAATAGCTCAACTAATGCAGCAAAACGCTGGTGGTACATTATGCCAATCGTGTTTATCACGTATAGCCTGGCGTACCTTGACCGTGCGAACTTCAGCTTCGCCTCCGCCGCCGGTATCAACGAGGACCTCGGCATTACCAAAGGGATCTCTTCCCTGCTGGGCGCTCTGTTTTTCCTCGGCTATTTCTTCTTTCAGATCCCAGGCGCGATTTACGCAGAACGGCGCAGCGTACGAAAACTGATTTTTGTCTGTCTGATCCTCTGGGGCGCATGCGCGTCGTTAACCGGTATGGTCAGCAATATTCCAATGCTTGCCGCCATCCGCTTTATTCTTGGCGTCGTTGAAGCCGCGGTGATGCCCGCAATGCTGATTTATATCAGCAACTGGTTTACGAAATCCGAGCGCTCGCGCGCTAACACTTTCCTGATCCTCGGTAACCCGGTTACCGTCCTGTGGATGTCTGTGGTTTCCGGTTATCTGATTCAGGCGCTGGGCTGGCGGGAAATGTTTATCATCGAGGGCTTCCCAGCCATCATCTGGGCGTTCTGCTGGTGGGTATTGGTAAAAGACAAACCGTCTCAGGTCGGCTGGCTGTCAGAATCTGAAAAAGCCGCCCTTCAGGCGCAACTGGAAAAAGAGCAGCAAGGCATCAAAGCCGTGCGTAACTATAGCGAGGCCTTCCGCTCACGTAACGTCATCCTGCTGTGCATGCAGTATTTCGCCTGGAGTATTGGCGTCTATGGTTTTGTCCTGTGGCTACCGTCGATTATCCGCAACGGCGGCGCAAATCTGGGCATGGTAGAGGTTGGCTGGCTGTCATCCGTACCTTATCTGGCGGCGACGGCGGCGATGATCCTCGTCTCCTGGGCCTCCGATAAGCTGCAAAACCGTAAACTGTTTGTCTGGCCGCTGTTATTGATAGCCGCTTTCGCTTTTATCGGCTCCTGGGCCGTGGGTGCAGACCACTTCTGGATTTCTTACACGCTGTTAGTTATTGCGGGTGCGGCAATGTACGCCCCATATGGCCCCTTCTTCGCCATCATCCCGGAAATGCTGCCGCGCAACGTCGCCGGGGGTGCAATGGCGCTGATTAACAGCATGGGCGCGCTAGGCTCATTCTTTGGTTCATGGTTTGTCGGCTACCTCAATGGCGCAACCGGCAGCCCATCCGCCTCGTACATTTTTATGGGGGTAGCGCTTTTTGTCTCAGTATGGCTAACTTTAATTGTTAAGCCTGCTAATAATCAGCAATTACCTATTGGCGCACGCCACGCTTAAATTTTAACTTACGGAGATTCGCATGAAGCCGTCCATTATTCTCTATAAAGCGTTACCTGACGATTTACTGCATCGCCTGGAAGAGCATTTTACTGTGACTCATGTGCCTAACCTGCGCCCGGAAACGGTCGCACAGCACGCCGAGGCTTTTGCCAACGCGGAAGGTATGCTGGGTTCCAGTGAAGCCGTCAATACCGCCCTACTGGAGAAAATGCCCAGGCTACGTGCGACATCCACGATTTCCGTAGGCTATGACAACTTCGACGTCGATGCCCTCAACGCGCGCAAGGTGCTGTTGATGCACACGCCAACCGTGCTGACGGAAACTGTCGCCGATACGGTAATGGCGCTGGTGTTAAGCACCGCTCGCCGCGTGGTAGAAGTTGCTGAACGGGTGAAAATTGGCGAATGGACCAAAAGTATCGGGCCGGACTGGTTTGGTACGGATGTACACCACAAAACGCTGGGGATTGTCGGCATGGGCCGTATTGGTCTGGCGCTGGCGCAACGCGCGCATTTTGGTTTTAGCATGCCGATTCTTTATAACGCGCGCCGTCATCACCAGGAGGCGGAAGAACGCTTCAACGCGCGTTACTGCGACCTCGATACGCTGTTGCAGGAGTCCGATTTTGTCTGCCTGATCCTGCCGTTAACCGCAGAAACGCATCATTTGTTTAGTACCGAACAGTTTGCCAAAATGAAGTCCTCCGCCATTTTCATTAACGCCGGGCGTGGGCCAGTGGTCGATGAAAAAGCGCTGATTGCCGCCCTGCAAAGCGGGGAAATTCATGCCGCAGGCCTGGATGTGTTTGAGCAGGAGCCATTACCGGCAGACTCACCGTTATTAGCGCTGCCAAACGTGGTAGCCGTGCCGCACATAGGTTCAGCGACGCATGAAACGCGCTATAACATGGCGGCCTGTGCGGTGGATAACTTAATCGATGCGCTGCAAGGACGCGTTGAGAAGAATTGCGTGAACCCGCAGGTCGCGCCATAAACAAAAGGCCGGGTAGCACTTACGCTTACCCGGCCTTTTATGTATTACAGCGCCTTCATTACTGAGCGGCATTCACCGCAGCAGTCCAGGCCTGATTAAATGCCTGATGCTGAGAGGCCAACGGGCCAATCAGCGTGTTGTACTGACTTGCCTGCTGTGAAGTTGGGAACTGGATACCGTTAGCGACAAAGCTCACCTGCGTATCCTGCTGTGCCACAAAATCACCGACCTGCACTAACTGCTGCGTGAAGATTTGCGCGGCAGGGATCAGCGGCTGTAGCGCCTCTGAAGGTACAGTGACGACTTTATTGTAGACCTGGTCAAAGACCGGCTTCAGATCCTCGCCCTGCTTCAGCGCGCCATGCGCAGCATCTGCCTGCAGTTTCGCATTCTGCAACTGTTGCCCTAACACGCCCAGCGCACCATTTGCCTGACGCAGCGGTTCGCGCTGAGTCACATAATCCTGAGGAACACGAATCGCATTTACGCTATCAACCACCGGGCGCAGACCGGAGTCCATTGCCTGATTAACCTGCTGCGAATAGCCATACAGAATCGCGTAATCGGACACAAACGGGCCAAACTGTTTTTTCTGATCGGCGGTCAGCGTTGGTAAACGCTCTCCGCTACGCATTGCAGTATTCTGCAGAAAATCGATAAACGCTTTGCGTTGATCGCCTTCTTTATCAAAACACCCACTCAGGCCAACTACCATTAAGAGCGCCAAAACAGGCGCAAACCAGCGAGAGCAGGACTTACCTGTCGCCATTTTAATACTCCTTTCACCCAAAAATGCGCACAACGACACCCGCGTGCCTGACGTTGACAAGGATAGTCCAGGTCAGCCCCGCAAGATACCCTTTCCGCGTAATCTTGTGGGGGAAAATAACCGCTCCCGCCACCCATCGTTTTGCTAAACAATGCGCCATTTACCACACGGCGTCATATTTTAGTCATCTTTACAATCGGGATCGATCGTTCGCAGATCACGACCTTTATCAGTTCGTTAGCCTGCAAAAGATTGTCGACCCCGATCCGCTGAAACGAATCCATCACACAAACCTAAAATTCGGCTTCATTTTTTCCGACTACTCTTAATGAGCTTCGATGAAATTCACGATCCCGCTGTGTGATTTGTAGGAGTTCTCAATGGAATACAAAGATCCTATGTTTGAACTGCTGAGCAGTCTGGAGCAGATTGTTTTTAAAGATGTATCGCAGACGGTTACTCTGACGCAAAAAACCAACCCTTTCACCGAATTTGAACAGCTACGACGAGGGACAGGTTTAAAAACAGATGATTTTGCCCGGGTGATGGGCGTGACGGTCGCGACGGTTCATGAATGGGAGTCTAAACGCGTAAAGCCTTCCAATACCGAATTGAAGTTAATGCGCCTGATTCAGGCAGACCCAAGATTAAGTAAGCAACTGATGGATTGAACTATTTTTCAATTTTACTTATGAACGGTCCTGTAAAAGGGCCGTTCCCTTAAGGGGGTTGTCCACAAAAAAGAAAATAGTAGTTGCATCCACATGCGTAAAATGAGTTAATGCCCTCAACGGTTTGACGTACAGACCATTACAGCAGTTAGTAAGGCAAGTCCCTTCAAGAGTTATCGTTGATACCCTTCGTAGTGAGCATTTCCTTTACTGTTAAAAAATCTGTAAAGCACGCCATATCGCCGAAAGGCACACTTATTTTTTAAAAGGTAATACACTATGTCCGGTAAAATGACTGGTATCGTAAAATGGTTCAACGCTGACAAAGGTTTCGGCTTCATCACTCCTGACGATGGCTCTAAAGACGTGTTCGTACACTTCTCTGCTATCCAGAACGATGGCTACAAATCTCTGGACGAAGGTCAGAAAGTTTCCTTCACCATCGAAAGCGGCGCTAAAGGCCCGGCAGCTGGCAACGTAACCAGCCTGTAAGCTTAAAAAGCTCAAAATTCTGAATCCCTGCCAAACGGCGGGGATTTTTTTTATCTGTACTTCGCAAGACTCCCCGCCCAAACGCTTCTTTGCATTACTTTACCCGTCCTCCCTTTGACCTTTCCCTAAGGGCAAGCTTTATAGTGAGCCAGTCTGTATTCCACAATATTCACAAGGAATTGAAGTTATGTCGAAATCCTCACTGCTGCTGGTTTTAGGTTTGCTCACTACAGGTAGCGCGTTCGCAGCAACTCCGGAAGCTGCTTTTCTGGCGGAACACGGGCTCAGCGGTAAATCCGTCGAGCAAATCGTCGAGACCATTGACCAGTCGCCGCAGAACCGCCCGCTGCCGTACTCAGCATCTATCACCAGTACCGAACTGAAGCTCTCTTCGGGCGATCAGATTTATACCCTACCGCTCGGTGACAAGTTCTATCTGTCATTTGCCCCCTATGTATGGCAAACACATCCTTGCTTCAACCACAGCCTTTCTGGCTGCCAGGGCGAAATGCCGGAGAAGGCATTCAATGTCAAAGTGACGGATAACAAGGGTGAGGTGGTGGTACAAAAAGTGATGAAGAGTGGTCGAAATGGCTTCGTCGGGGTATGGCTACCGCGCAATATGGCAGGCACAATCGCGGTAAGTTACAACGGTAAAACGGCGGAGTATCCCATCAAGACGATGGAAGACAGCCAGACCTGTCTGACAAAATTACAGCTGCGCTAACTACATACAAAAAAGCCGGATGGCACAATGCTTATCCGGCTTTTCTAAGTCAGCTCAGGAGCGTTACTGCAGCAGAGAAATATCCGCTACGCGCAGGAACAGTTCGCGCAGTTTTGCGAGCATAGACAGACGGTTAATACGCAGATCTTTATCTTCCACGTTGACCATCACTTTCTCGAAGAACGCATCAACCGGTTCACGCAGTTCCGCCAACTCAACCAGCGCTTCCTGGTAACGACCAGCTGCAAAGACAGGCTCCAGCTTATCGCGCAGCACCACAACCTGCAGCGCCAGCGCAATTTCTTCCGGCTCTTTCAGCGTTGCCGAATTTACGCGGTCATTCAGCGTCTCTTCAGACTTCGCCAGGATGTTCGATACACGCTTGTTCGCTGCAGCCAGCGCGGACGCGGCTTCCAGCGTACGGAAGTGCGAAACCGCCTTCATACGTGCGTCGAAATCAGCCGGACGAGTCGGACGACGCGCCAGTACTGCCTGAATGGTATCGACGGTGTAACCTTCATCCTGATACCAGGCGCGGAAGCGACCGAGCATAAAGTCGATCACATCATCCACCACGTTGGCGTTAGTCAGCTTGTCGCCATACAGACGAACCGCTTCTTCGGTCAACGTTTGTAGATCCAGATTCAGGTTCTTCTCAACGATGATACGCAGTACGCCCAGCGCGGCACGACGCAGCGCAAACGGGTCTTTGTCGCCTTTCGGATGCTGACCGATACCGAAGATACCCGCCAGTGTGTCCATCTTATCGGCAATCGCCACGGCACAGGCAACCGGGTTAGACGGCAGGTCATCACCGGCAAAACGCGGCTGATACTGCTCGTTCAGCGCCACAGCGACATCTTCCGCTTCACCATCGTGACGCGCGTAGTGCATGCCCATCACGCCCTGAGTATCGGTGAACTCGAAGACCATGTTGGTCATCAGGTCGCACTTGGACAGCAGGCCAGCACGCGTTGCGTGGTTAACGTCAGCGCCAATCTGACCAGCAATCCAGCCCGCCAGCGCCTGGATACGGTCAGTCTTGTCGCGCAGCGTACCCAGTTGCTGTTGGAACAGCACGGTTTGCAGACGCGGCAGATGGTCTTCCAGACGTTTTTTACGGTCTGTATTGAAGAAGAATTCGGCATCCGCCAGACGCGGACGAACCACCTTCTCGTTACCGGAGATGATTTGCTGCGGGTCTTTGGATTCGATGTTGGCAACGAAGATAAAATTCGGCAGCAGTTTGCCGTCGTTCGCGTATACCGGGAAGTACTTCTGGTCACCTTTCATGGTGTGTACCAGCGCTTCGGACGGAACAGCGAGGAATTTCTCTTCGAACTTCGCGGTCAGCACGACCGGCCATTCCACCAGCGAGGTGACTTCTTCCAGCAGGCTTTCACTCAGATCGGCGTTGCCGCCAATTTTACGCGCCGCGTCTTCGGCATCGGCTTTGATTTTGGCTTTACGCTCAGCGTAATCCGCAATCACTTTGCCGCGCTCACGCAGAATTTCTGGGTACTGATCGGCATTATCGATGGTGAACTCCGGCTCGCCCATAAAGCGATGCCCGCGGATCACGCGATCGGACTGAATCCCCAGAATAGTTGCCGGAATAACTTTGTCGCCCAGCAGCAACGTCACGGTGTGAACCGGACGCACGAAGTGAACGTCAGACGCGCCCCAGCGCATCAGTTTCGGGATCGGCAGCTTCGCCAGTGAGGTGGCGATCATATTCGGCAGCAACGCTTCAGCGCTTTCGCCTTTCACATGCGCGCGATACAGCAGCCACTCGCCTTTGTCGGTGGTCAGACGCTCAGCCTGATCAACCGTGATGCCACAGCCACGCGCCCAACCTTCGGCCGCTTTGCTCGGTTTACCTTCGGCGTCAAACGCCTGGGCAATGGCCGGGCCGCGTTTTTCTACTTCACGGTCGGGTTGTGCTTCAGCCAGGGCAGCGACTTTCAACGCCAGACGACGCGGCGCGGCGAACCACTCCACGTTGCCGTGCGCGATGCCAGCATTATCCAGCTCCGCGGTAAAGTTCGCAGCAAAGGACTGAGCCAGGCTGCGCAGTGCTTTTGGTGGCAGCTCTTCAGTGCCGATTTCCACCAGAAAAGTTTTCTCAGACATGGCCGCCTCTTATTTGTCTTTGTTGCACATCGGGAAGCCAAGGGCTTCACGGGAAGCGTAGTAAGCTTCTGCCACTGCTTTGGTCAGGGTGCGAATACGCAGGATATAGCGCTGACGCTCGGTGACGGAGATGGCTTTACGCGCATCCAGCAGGTTGAAGCTATGGGCGGCTTTCAGAATACGTTCATACGCAGGCAGCGGCAGCGGATTTTCCAGCGCCAGCAGCTGCTGCGCTTCTTTCTCGTACTGCTCGAAGCAGGTGAACAGGAAGTCCACGTCGGCGTATTCGAAGTTGTAGGTGGATTGCTCCACTTCGTTCTGATGGAACACGTCGCCGTAAGTGGTTTTACCCAGCGGGCCGTCGCTCCAGACCAGGTCGTAAACGCTGTCTACGCCCTGAATGTACATGGCCAGACGTTCCAGACCGTAGGTAATTTCCCCGGTCACTGGTTTACATTCCAGACCACCAACCTGCTGGAAGTAGGTGAACTGCGTGACTTCCATGCCGTTCAGCCACACTTCCCAACCCAGACCCCAGGCACCCAGCGTTGGGTTTTCCCAGTTATCTTCCACGAAACGGATATCGTGAATGGTCGGGTCCATACCCAGCTCTTTCAGAGAACCCAGGTACAGCTCCTGAATGTTGTCCGGAGACGGCTTAATCACTACCTGGAACTGATAGTAGTGCTGTAAGCGGTTCGGGTTTTCGCCATAGCGGCCGTCGGTCGGACGACGAGAAGGCTGCACATAAGCAGTCGCCATCGGTTCCGGCCCCAGCGCCCGCAGGCAGGTCATTGGGTGAGATGTCCCCGCGCCGACTTCCATGTCCAATGGTTGAACGATGGTACAGCCCTGGCGAGCCCAGTAATCCTGTAAGGTCAGGATCAAGCCCTGGAAGGTCCTGGTATCAAACTTTTGCATATTATTTCGTGCTGGATACGTGTGGATTTAAAGGAAGCGGTCAGTATACCCGCTGGCTGCAAGATATACAGTACGAAACGGGAAAAAGGGGGAACTTAGCGCATGGAAAGGTGTAAAAACTGCCCGTCTGCATCAAAAGAGCAGACAAAACTCTCTTTACGGAAGGTAGAACCACGCATCTCATAGCTGCCCTGAAATTGTTCCAGACCGGAGATATCAATTTTCTGCACTCCAGTGTTGTAGATTTGTGCCGCCTCATTTTTACATAGTGACTCCATATCCAGCGAACGTGTTGCACTGACTTTGATCTTTTGCGCCTTCTGCGCGGGTGCAGGCGGCTGGGTGTCGGCGCACGCAACCAGTAAAAGGGTAACGATCGCGGAAAAGAAATACTTCATCATCATTTTATTACCGCCTGATTTGCTGGTCAGTCTTATTATTAAGTGTCTGGAAACGGATGCTATTTTGAGAATCTCATCAGACCATCTCAAGCTTTAGCGTAAGAACTCGGATTTTTCCAGTGAGCTACGCTCGCAAATTTTCGGTCAGACTTTTTTTAATGGATACAGAGGAACTGATGCAGCCCAAAATATTCTGGATTGATAACCTGCGCGGGATAGCCTGTCTCATGGTTGTGATGATCCACACCACGACCTGGTACATCACCAATGCGCAAAGCGTCAGCCCGTTGAATTGGGATCTGGCCAATGTGCTCAATTCAGCCTCTCGCGTCAGCGTCCCGTTGTTCTTTATGATTTCGGGCTATCTGTTTTTTGGCGAGCGCAGCGCCAAACCGCGCCATTTCATGCGCATTGCGCTCTGCATCCTGTTTTACAGCAGCGTGGCGCTGGCCTACATCCTGCTGTTTACCTCGATCAACGCTGAGCTGTCGCTGAAAAACCTGCTGCAAAAGCCGGTGTTCTACCACCTGTGGTTTTTCTTCGCGATCGCCGTAATCTACCTGGTTTCCCCGCTGATACAGGTAAAAAATATCAGCGGCAAGATGCTGCTGGCGCTTATGGTAGTGATTGGGGTGATTGCCAATCCCAATACCGTCTCACAAAAAATTGGCGGTTTTGAGTGGCTTCCCATCAACCTGTACATCAGTGGCGACACGTTCTACTACATCGTGTACGGTATGCTAGGCCGAGCGATTGGTATGATGGATACGCACAAGCGCGCGCTTACCTGGCTCTGTGCGGCGTTGTTTATCACCGCAGTGTTTATTATTTCTCGAGGCACGTTGCATGAACTGCGTTGGCGAGGCAATTTTGCCGATACCTGGTATCTCTATTGCGGCCCGGCGGTGTTTATTTGTGCTACCTCCCTCCTGACGCTGGTCAAAAATACGCTCAGTACGCGCACTCTGCCGGTACTGGGCCTTATTTCCCGCCACTCCCTGGGCATTTATGGCTTTCATGCGCTGATCATTCACGCGCTACGCACCAACGGTGTAGAACTCAAAAACTGGCCGCCGCTGGATATGCTGTGGATTTTTAGCGCCACGCTGGCGGGAAGTTTACTGTTGTCTGTATTGTTACAGCGCATCGATACGCGCAGACTGGTGAGCTAACAATAAAAGCCCTCGATCGGTAACCATCGAGGGCATACGATCACTCCGTAAAATCGTCTGCGACTGCCAGCGTTTCTTTTGGATGCTCAAAGCCACTATCACGGATATTTTTCTGCACCGCAACGGTACCAAACAGGCTCAAAAAGAAGGCCAGGCCGTAAAACCCTTTCTCGTTTAGCAGCAGCGTGGCATTCCACAAACCGATAACCAACAACGCAACCGCAATAATAAACGCGGCAAGACAGGTTATGTAGTAAATCGGCGTAGTCGGGATCCCCTCATATTTATCCCGTACCGTCTTTTGATACGACGCAGCAGAAAACAAACCAAGCACCAAAACAGCAAAGTAATACCCCTTTTCGTTCAACTGCATATCGGCATTCCACAACCCCAGCAGATAAACCACAATGCCGCCGAGAAGCGCGACCCATGACACAATACTAAATGCCGGTGAATAAGTTGATGTCCTGTTTTCCATTTAGAGTTCCGGTCCTTTAGATAAATATTCTGCTGAACGCATGAGTAAAACTTGCCCCAGTAAACATACGATGAATGCCAGCGGGAACAGCCCCTTTTCGAGGGGTGATAATGGGACATTCAATACGCCCACCAACAGCACCCCTACCGTGATGAGCGCCACCATCTGACATACAGAGGCGAAGTGTTCATCGTTCTGATTGAGATTTTCTGCACGCTGATAAACGTACGTCACAAACATTCCCGTCATCAGCACGGCGAAAAAATAGCCTTTGCTACTCAATAACGGGCATGCCCGCCATAAGCCAATAACGTAAATAAATGCACCAGAGAAGAATAATATCCATGGCAACAGCCTTGTCGTCTTCATTGGGACCTCCTTATCCATCATGGATACAATATGAATAACCCGCTAAAGACAACACAGAAAAGGTCACTACGCCGGACTTTCAGAATAAATTCATGCGCGCTAATTATTAATTAGATTGAAATATATATTTGATAAATCCCCTCTGTTTACCAGAGGGGATTTAGGGTCAGGACATCAGCGGGTGTAATTGCTGATAGATTCGGCGGAAGGTTTCCCGACGCTGTTGGTAAAGGGCATGGCGCTCGGCATCAGGATAATGCGCCTGCTCCAGCGTAAGCTGAGGTAGAAGGTCTGATAATGGCTGCTGCGGATTAATGGCAATCTGCGCCAGACGCGCCGCACCGAGAGCAGGACCAACATCGCCGCCGGTACGGTAATCCAACTGCAATCCGCTGATGTCAGACAGCATCTGACGCCAGTATTCGCTGCGCGCCCCGCCGCCAATCAGCGTAATGCTGGAGGGCTGCACGCCGCAGGCGTGTACCACGTCCATACCCTCAGCCAATGCAAAACCAACGCCTTCCAGCACCGCCTGTGCCAGCTCCGCCGGACCATGCTGATGCGTCAGACCGAAAAATACGCCCTTCGCCTGCGGGTTGTTGTGCGGCGTACGTTCACCGGACAGATAGGGTAAAAACCAGACCGGCTCAGCGTGTTCATCCGCCTGTTGCGCTGCGGCAATCAACGCAGGAACGCTCGCCAGTCCGGTTAATTTTGCCGCCCAGTCCAGGCAGGATGCCGCACTTAACATCACGGACATCAGGTGCCATCGTTCAGGCAATGCATGGCAAAAGCTATGGACCGCGCTTTCCGGTTTGCTGAGAAAGCCGTCGCTGACCGCAAAATAGACCCCGGAAGTACCCAGCGATAGCATCGCCTGACCGGCATTCATCATGCCCACGCCCACCGCCCCCGCTGCGTTATCCCCGCCTCCGGCGACCACCGCAACCTCCTGCATTCCCCAGGCCCTGGCGACTGCTGGCAACAATGTTCCGGTAATCTCACTGCCTTCATAGAGCGCAGGCATATGCGCACGAGTCAGCTTACAGGCTTCCAGCATGACATCACTCCAGTCACGCTTCGCAACATCCAGCCACAAGGTACCAGCCGCATCAGACATATCGCTGGCGAAATCGCCGGTCATACGCAGGCGCAGGTAATCTTTCGGCAGCAGGACTTTATCAACCCGGCTAAAAATCTCCGGTTCGTGGCGCTGTACCCACAGCAGCTTTGGCGCGGTAAAGCCAGGCATCATCAGGTTGCCGGTGATGGCACGAGACTGCGGAACCAGGCTCTCCAGCATGACGCACTCTTCGGCGCAGCGACCATCGTTCCACAGGATAGCCGGGCGCAATACCTTCTGTTGTTCATCCAGTAGCGTCGCGCCGTGCATCTGTCCGGCAATCCCCAACGCTTTCACCTCGCGAAGTGAATGCTGCCGACCCAGGGCTTTCACAGCGCGATCCGTTGCCAGCCACCACTGCTCTGGGTCTTGTTCTGACCATAACGGGTGCGGGCGCGAAACGGTGAGTTTCTCTGTTTGCGAAGCGACCACATCGCCCTGCTCGTTGAGCAGAATGGCCTTTACGCCTGATGTGCCAAGATCTATCCCGATATACATAGGGCATCGTTCCTTAAAGAAAGGCCCGGTAGCGCGAGCTGACCGGGCTTACGGACATGCTCAGAGACCCGTTATTTGTCGAACAAATAATGGTTCACCAGATTTTCCAGCAATTCCTGATGACCGCTCTGGTGCACTGGCGCCAGGTTGTGTTGTTCAGCGTACTGCGCAATTTCCGTCAGCGTCATCTGCCCTTTCAGAATTTGCTGGCCCAGCTCACCATTCCAACCGGCATAACGTTTAGCCACGCGCTGATCCAGACCACCGTCTTCAATCATACGCGCCGCAATTTTCAGCGACAGCGCCATGGTATCCATCGCACCAATATGACCATAGAACAGATCGTATTTATCGGTACTCTGACGACGAACCTTGGCATCGAAGTTCAGGCCACCGGTGGTGAAGCCGCCGGCTTTCAGGATTTCGTACATCACCAACGCATTCTCTTCTACGCTGTTCGGGAACTGGTCAGTATCCCAGCCCAGTTGCGCGTCCCCACGGTTGGCATCGACAGAGCCAAACAGACCCAGCGCGATAGCGGTGGCGATTTCGTGATGGAACGAGTGACCCGCCAGCGTGGCGTGGTTGGCTTCGATATTCAGTTTGATCTCTTTTTCCAGACCGAACTGCTTGAGGAATCCGTATACGGTCGCCGCATCGTAATCGTACTGGTGCTTGGTCGGTTCCTGCGGCTTCGGCTCGATAAGCAAAGTGCCCTGGAAACCGGTTTTGTGTTTGTGTTCCACGACCAGTTGCATGAAGCGACCAATTTGCTCACGTTCCTGACGCAGATCGGTATTCAGCAGCGTTTCATAGCCTTCACGACCGCCCCACAGAACGTAGTTTTCACCGCCTAATTTATGCGTGGCATCCATAGCCGTAACCACCTGCGTGGCGGCCCAGCTGAACACTTCTGGATCCGGGTTCGTGGCCGCGCCCGCGCCGTAACGTGGGTTGGTGAAGCAGTTTGCCGTTCCCCACAGCAGCTTCACGCCGCTCTGCTCCTGTTTTGCCGCCAGTACATCAACCATCTGCGCAAAATTGTTTTTGTACTCTTTCAGCGACGCACCTTCCGGCGAGACATCCACGTCATGGAAGCAGTAGTAGGGCACGTTCAGTTTGTGGAAAAACTCGAACGCCACGTCCGCCTTGCGCTTCGCTAATTCCAGCGCTTCACCGGGCTGCTGCCACGGGCGATTAAATGCACCAACACCAAACATATCTGCACCATTCCAGCAGAAAGTGTGCCAGTAGCAGGCAGCAAACCGCAGGTGATCTTCCATACGCTTGCCTAACACTAACTCATCAGAGTTGTAGTGGCGAAATGCTAATGGATTAGTTGATTTGGTGCCTTCATAACGAACGCGCTCAAGCTGGTCAAAATAGGCTGGCATAATGAACTCCATAATCAGGTAATGCGGCGGGTGATGGATAATGTCGTAATATTGGGCACTCCCCACCCATTGCTCAATTATGTTATTTAATACTGCCATTGAGATAATTCACAAGTGTGCGCTACTTCTCAAAATAAAATCTGACCAATTTAAAAATTGTTACTTATCAAACTTAAATGCAACCCAGGTAACGAATCATTTAAAATACGATCCCGGTCATAAATCAAGAAATAAACCAAAAAACGTAATTGGAAGATAAAAATCTATAATTGCCTTCCCGCCTTTACCTGTTAAAACTCTGCTACGTCTTATGCTGTGATTGTTACTTTTACTGCTATTTCTCCCCTACAAAAGGCATCACGATTATGAAGATGAAGAACATTTTACTTGCTGTTTGCACATCCCTTTTACTCACCAGCGTCGCAGGTCATGCCAAAGAAGTAAAAATCGGTATGGCGATTGATGATCTCCGCCTGGAACGCTGGCAGAAAGATCGCGATATTTTCGTCAACAAAGCTGAATCGCTTGGTGCGAAAGTATTTGTACAATCGGCGAATGGTAATGAAGAAACCCAAATGTCGCAGATTGAAAACATGATAAACCGGGGCGTGGATGTCCTTGTGATAATCCCTTACAACGGCCAGGTATTAAGCAATGTTATCAAAGAAGCAAAACAAGAAGGGATCAAGGTGCTGGCTTACGATCGCATGATCAATGATGCTGACATCGATTTTTATATCTCTTTCGATAATGAAAAAGTAGGTGAATTACAGGCTCAATCATTAGTCAATATTGTTCCCGAAGGGAATTATTTCCTGATGGGTGGCTCACCCGTTGATAACAACGCGAAGCTGTTCCGCGCTGGACAAATGAAAGTATTAAAACCGTATATCGACAGCGGAAAAATTAAGGTAGTGGGCGATCAATGGGTTGACGGCTGGTTACCGGAGAATGCGTTGAAGATTATGGAAAATGCGCTAACCGCCAACAATAACAAAATTGACGCAGTAGTTGCCTCAAATGACGCCACAGCTGGCGGTGCGATTCAGGCGCTGAGTGCGCAAGGATTATCAGGAAAAGTCGCTATTTCCGGACAAGATGCAGACCTTGCAGGCATCAAGCGCATTGTCGCCGGGACTCAAACCATGACGGTTTATAAACCTATTACATTGCTCGCAAATACCGCTGCGGAAATCGCCGTCGAACTGGGAAATGATCAACAGCCTAAAGCAGATACTTCGCTGAATAATGGCCTGAAAGATGTCCCTTCCCGACTACTCACACCTATTGATGTTAACAAAGACAATATTAACGAGACCGTCATTAAAGACGGATTCCACAAGAAAAGCGATCTGTAAGCCATGTGCCCTCTGCAAATCAGAGGGCAATAAAACGTGGTGTCAAATTCGCCACGGATAAACGTGAATGTCCACGCAGGGTTCTCTTATTGGCTTATGTGGAGCAGTTATGCCATATCTTCTTGAAATGAAAAACATTACCAAGACATTCGGCGTAGTGAAGGCGGTTGATAACGTTAGCCTTAGGATCAATGCTGGCGAAATCATTTCATTATGCGGTGAAAATGGTTCGGGTAAATCGACGCTAATGAAAGTTCTGTGCGGAATTTACCCGCATGGAACCTACGAAGGCGAGATCATTTTTGCTGGCGAAGCCATCCGTGCCAGCCATATTCGTGATACCGAACGTAAGGGTATTGCGATCATCCACCAGGAATTAGCCCTGGTGAAAGAGTTAACAATACTGGAAAATATTTTCCTCGGTAACGAAATGACCCGTAACGGCGTTCTTGATTACGAGATGATGACGTTACGCTGTCAAAAATTACTCGATCAGGTCAGTTTGTCTATTTCGCCAGATACGCGCGTGGGCGATTTAGGATTAGGGCAACAACAGCTGGTAGAAATTGCAAAAGCGCTGAATAAGCAGGTCCGCTTACTTATTCTGGATGAACCAACGGCCTCCCTCACCGAGCAGGAAACTGCAATACTGCTGAATATTATACGTGACCTACAACAGCATGATATCGCCTGCATTTATATTTCACACAAATTGAATGAAGTTAAGGCCATCTCGAATACCATTTGCGTTATTCGCGACGGTAAACACATCGGCACACGCGATGCAACCAACATGACTGAAGACGATATTATCACCATGATGGTTGGTCGTGAGCTCACCGCACTTTACCCCAGCGAGCCTCATACCACGGGAGAAGAGATTTTACGGGTTGAGAATCTGACAGCCTGGCATCCCGTCAATCGCCATATAAAACGCGTCAACGACATTTCTTTCTCACTCAAGCAGGGCGAAATTCTCGGCATTGCCGGACTCGTCGGTGCAGGACGTACCGAAGCCGTACAGTGTCTGTTTGGCGTCTGGTCTGGTCGTTGGGAGGGAAAGATTTTTATTGAAGGCACTCAGGTGCATATCCATAACTGCCAGCAAGCTATTGCTCATGGCATCGCCATGGTGCCTGAAGACAGAAAAAAAGATGGCATTGTTCCGGTGATGGCTGTGGGGAAAAATATCACGCTGGCTGCACTCGATAAATTTACCGGGGGCATGAGCCATCTTGATGATGCCGCTGAACAAAAATGCATTCTGGAATCGCTTCAACAGCTCAAAGTAAAAACATCGTCCCCCGACCTTGCGATCGGGCGTCTGAGCGGAGGGAATCAGCAAAAAGCGATTCTCGCACGTTGCCTCCTGTTAAATCCCCGGATTCTCATTCTTGATGAACCCACCAGGGGTATTGATATCGGCGCCAAATATGAAATCTACAAACTCATCAACCAGCTCGTCCAGGAAGGCATTGCCGTGATTGTCATCTCCTCTGAATTACCTGAAGTGCTCGGACTAAGCGATCGCATCCTCGTGATGCATGAAGGAAAACTGAAAGCTAACCTGGTAAATCATAACCTGACTCAGGAGCAGGTGATGGAAGCCGCATTAAGGAGCGAACATCATGTCGAAAAACAATCCGTCTGAAGCGAAACTTTCTCCCTCTATCACAGGTGGTTTCCCAGCAATAAAATCGCTTAACTTGCAAGTCTTCGTCATGATTGCGGCGATTATCGTGATTATGCTGTTTTTCACGTGGACCACTGATGGCGCATACCTGAGCGCACGTAATGTCTCGAACCTGCTTCGACAGACTGCGATTACCGGTATTCTTGCCGTGGGTATGGTGTTTGTGATCATTTCCGCTGAAATCGATCTCTCTGTCGGTTCCATGATGGGATTATTGGGCGGCGTAGCGGCGATCTGTGATGTTTGGCTAGGCTGGCCTTTACCGCTGACGGTGATCGTAACCTTGACTCTGGGATTGCTCCTCGGGGCATGGAATGGATGGTGGGTTGCTTACCGCAAGGTTCCGTCGTTTATCGTCACCCTTGCGGGAATGCTGGCTTTCCGCGGTATTCTGATTGGCATCACCAACGGCACCACCGTATCCCCCACCAGCGCAGCAATGTCTCAGATTGGTCAGAGCTACTTGTCTGATGGCACAGGCTTTGTCATCGGTGCTCTCGGCTTAATGGCGTTTGTTGGCTGGCAATGGCGAGGCCGTATGCGTCGCCAGGCGTTAGGCCTTGCCACTCCCGCATCAACGTCGGCTGTGGGTCGCCAGGCATTCACAGCCATTGTCGTCTTAGGGGCAATCTGGCTATTAAACGATTATCGTGGTGTTCCAACGCCCGTCCTGCTGCTGACGCTGCTGCTGCTCGGTGGGATGTTTATGGCCACGCGCACGGCATTCGGTCGGAGAATTTACGCCATTGGCGGGAACCTGGAAGCCGCCCGCCTTTCAGGTATCAACGTTGAACGCACCAAACTTGCCGTTTTCGCTATTAATGGTTTGATGGTCGCCATTGCCGGGCTCATTCTTAGCTCCCGGCTTGGCGCAGGTTCCCCTTCCGCAGGGAACATTGCAGAACTGGATGCCATTGCCGCATGTGTCATCGGGGGAACCAGCCTGGCGGGAGGGGTCGGGAGTGTTGCCGGCGCCGTCATGGGCGCATTCATTATGGCTTCTCTCGATAATGGAATGAGTATGATGGACGTCCCCACCTTCTGGCAATACATAGTGAAAGGGGCGATATTGTTGTTGGCGGTATGGATGGACTCAGCAACCAAACGTCGTTCCTGAATTTAAGAAGTGGGTGTATCTCAATGCCGGTTAATGCAACCGGCATTGTCTTATCTACATGATTCAGCAGGAAAAGAACCATGTTTTATAAACGTCATCGTATTACGTTGTTATTTAATGCCAATAAAGCCTACGACCGTCAGGTGGTTGAAGGGGTTGGCGAGTATCTGCAAGCGTCACAATCGGAGTGGGATATCTTCATAGAAGAAGATTTTCGTGCTCGCATTGATAACATTAAAGAGTGGTTAGGCGACGGCGTTATTGCCGATTATGACGATGATGATATTGCGCAATTACTTGTCGATGTGGATGTTCCGATCATTGGCGTTGGGGGTTCCTACCATCTGCAGCAAGATTATCCACCAGTACATTACATTGCCACCGACAACCACGCGCTGGTAGAAAGCGCCTTCCTGCATCTGAAAGAGAAAGGGATTAACCGGTTTGCATTTTATGGTCTTCCGGCTTCAAGCGGGAAACGCTGGGCCGCAGAACGTGAATATGCGTTTTGCCAGTTGGTTGCCAAAGAGAAGTACCGCGGCGTCGTCTATCAGGGGCTGGAAACCGCGCCAGAAAACTGGCAGCACGCGCAAAATAGGCTGGCGGACTGGCTGCAAACCTTACCTCCACAAACCGGGATTATCGCCGTCACCGACGCACGTGCGCGGCACGTTCTGCAGGCCTGTGAACATCTGCATATTCCGGTACCGGAAAAACTGTGCGTCATTGGTATCGATAACGAAGAGCTGACCCGTTACCTGTCACGAGTCGCCTTGTCCTCCGTCGCTCAGGGGGCCAGACAAATGGGGTATCAGGCAGCCAAACTACTCCACCGCCTGCTGGCTCACGAAGAGATACCCTTACAGCGCATTCTGGTTCCTCCTGTACGCGTTGTTGCGCGTCAGTCTACAGATTATCGTTCACTTACCGATCCTGCCGTTATTCAGGCGATGCATTACATTCGCAACCATGCCTGCAAAGGTATCAAGGTTGATCAAGTGTTGGACTCAGTAGGGATTTCACGTTCGAATCTGGAGAAGCGCTTTAAAGAAGAGGTCGGAGAGACCATTCACGCCGTGATTCATGCCGAAAAGCTGGAAAAGGCGCGCAGCCTGTTGATTTCTACCACGCTTTCAATCAACGAAATTTCACAGATGTGCGGCTACCCATCTCTGCAGTATTTCTATTCGGTATTCAAGAAAGAGTACGACACGACGCCAAAAGAGTATCGCGATGTGAACAGTGAAGTGTTGCTATAAGGATGATAGCCGGAGGGCGAAGTCGCCATCCGGCACTCGAAATTACATATGCGCGGCGATTAAACGCTGGTTGTCCTGATACATTGCAAACAGATAGTTGTTATAACTCTGTCCCTTAGTGGAATAACCCTTAAGTTTATGGATCATCGCGGTGGCGGTGACTTCCTGATCGGCTTTACGCAACTGCGCACGTGACTTACGGAAGGAAGAGTAGGCCGGATGCGTATTCAAATTAATGACGTAAGCATTCACCGACTCTTTCACTGATTCAAATTGTGAGTAGCCTTTCACCTTACCCGGTGCATTGTTACAACGACCCTTGCCACATTTCATGCCAAACAGGTTGTTGTTGCTACGCGCCAGCTTCGACGTACCCCAGCCGCTTTCTGCCGCAGCCATGGTTGCCACCATACTGGTCGGGATAATGTCTACACGCTCAAGCAGCGTATTCCACGGAATTTTACGCGTGTTACCAGACCAGTTCACCTTGTAGCGCTTCGCGATGTCTTTCATACGCGTACGCTCAGTCGGTGACCAGCGGTTCTGGTACTGTTTTGAAATCAGCCAGTTACGGTCCGCCGTAATGGCAGCATTTTGACTGGTAATATAAGGCATAACCGTCCGGAGAAACGCTTTTTTCCTTGGTGTTCCGGAAGGGTATTTTCGCAAATCAGGAAGTGAACTACTCTTTGCACTATTGCGAGAATACTCTTGTTTACTGCTAACCTGTTTATTACTTGCCTTGGTTATCTGGGGCTTGTGACTCGTTGTCGCCGTGTGTGTCTTTGCCAGCACCTCACCCGAAAATGCAACGGTGAGTAACATAAGAATCATTGCCCCATATCGTCGAATGGGAGTCAATATCATTAGGTCTCCTGGTCGGATTTATACATTCCAACACCTTATATTTTTCACAAAAATGAGAGATGAATCTCAAATCATATCAAAAATAGCCGTCAAGAGCACCCACAGGAATAGTCCAATTCTGAAACTATGTCACGTATTAACGGTTCTGGGTGCCATTAATTCGAAGAAAATGTGGAGGTTATCGCAAAATAAGTTCATTTTTTGCGCGCGATTGCTCACCCTCACTTCTCCTCCTGGCGGAATCAACTCAAAGGAGGAGTTTCCGGCCTGATTTCGCTGGCAAACTGGCGAAAATCGCAGCATCAAGGACAGCACTATGAAACTTGCCGCCGTTGCGCTGGCGCTAATGCCCGGCATTGCCATCGCCTCATCATGGACGTCTCAAGGACTTCCCATCTTCGAAGCGGAAGGTACGGGTAAATTCGTCAGCCATGCAGCGTTGACGAAGGGTACCCGTCCTTTAACCCTGAATTTTGACCAACAGTGCTGGCAGCCTGCTGATGCGATAAAACTCAACCAGATGCTGTCGCTAAAACCTTGTGAAGGCGCGCCGCCACAGTGGCGTTTATTCAAAGACGGCGATTACACGCTGGAAATCGATACCCGCTCCGGTACGCCAACGCTGATGCTGTTGGTAAAAAGTGCTAAGGACACCGTCACCACCCAGATTCGCCAATGCCCGAAATGGGACGGTTCACCATTAACGCTGGACGTGAGCCAGACCTTCCCGGAAGGTGCCGTGGTGCGTGATTTCTACAGCCAGCAAACGGCAACGGTAAAAAACGGGTCGATTACCCTACAGCCCGCCGCAACCAGTAACGGGCTGTTGCTACTGGAACGGGCGGAAACCGATGCCCCCGCAGCTTTCGACTGGCATAACGCCACGGTGTATTTCGTCCTGACGGACCGCTTTGTGAATGGCGATCCGAGTAACGACCACAGCTATGGGCGTCGCAACGACGGCATGCAGGAAATTGGCACGTTCCACGGTGGCGATTTGCGCGGGCTCGCCAGCAAACTCGACTACCTGCAACAGTTAGGCGTCAACGCCCTGTGGATCAGCGCGCCGTTTGAGCAAATCCACGGCTGGGTCGGCGGTGGCGCCAAAGGGGACTTCCCCCACTACGCTTACCACGGCTACTACACCCAAGACTGGACCACGCTTGACGCCAATATGGGAAACGAAGCGGACCTGCGTGCGCTGGTTGATGGCGCACACCAGCGCGGCATCCGTGTCTTGTTTGATGTGGTGATGAACCATACCGGCTACGCCACGCTGGCGGATATGCAGGAGTATCAGTTTGGGGCACTGTACCTATCGGGCGATGAGCTGAAAAAAACGCTCGGGGAACGCTGGACGGACTGGCAGCCATCCGCCGGGCAAAGCTGGCATAGTTTCAATGATTACATCAACTTTAGCGATAAAGCTGGTTGGGAAAAATGGTGGGGAAAAAACTGGATCCGCACCGATATTGGCGATTACGACAATCCTGGCTTTGACGACCTGACGATGTCGCTGGCTTTCCTGCCCGATCTGAAAACCGAATCCACCACGCCTTCCGGGCTGCCAAACTTTTATCAGCACAAGCCGGATACGCACGCCAAAGCCATCGCCGGTTACACGCCCCGGGATTATCTGACGCACTGGCTCAGTCAGTGGGTGCGTGATTATGGGATTGACGGCTTTCGGGTCGACACCGCTAAACACGTCGAGCTTCCCGCCTGGCAGCAGCTAAAAACACAAGCCAGCGCGGCGCTGGTCGAATGGAAGAAAGCCAATCCGGAAAAAGCGCTGGATGATAACCCCTTCTGGATGACTGGCGAGGCCTGGGGTCACGGTGTGATGCAAAGCGACTATTACCGTCACGGCTTCGATGCGATGATCAATTTCGACTACCAGGAGCAGGCGGCAAAGGCCGTCGATTGTCTGGCAAATATGGACCCCACCTGGCAGCAGATGGCGGATAAATTGCAGGACTTCAACGTCCTGAGCTATCTCTCCTCGCACGATACACGTCTGTTCCGCGAAGGTGGAGACAACGCCGCCGAGCTATTGCTGCTGGCACCTGGCGCGGTTCAACTCTTTTATGGCGACGAGTCGGCCCGCCCCTTTGGCCCAACCGGCTCAGACCCATTACAGGGTACGCGCTCAGAAATGAACTGGCAGGATGTGACCGGGAAATCTGCCGCCAGCGTCGCCCACTGGCAGCGAATCAGTCAGTTCAGGGCCAGGCATCCCGCCATTGGCGCCGGTAAACAAATCACGCTGCCGCTGACGCAGGGATACGGATTTATTCGTGAGCATGGCGACGATAAGGTGATGGTGGTGTGGGCCGGTCAGCCCTGATCCCGGCAGGCTTCTCGCTGTGCACGCAGCGGGAAGCCTTACTCAACATTAAAAACCAGCCAAATAAAAATCATTAGCACAAAATCTCAATCCGGCCTGATACCCCTGATTTGCACCCTGCCATGGGTAGCGCTATGGTTAGCCACTTTACTACTCAGTTCGACAGACCACCTGCTATGACATTCTCACTTTTTGGCGACAAATTTACCCGCCATTCAGGCATCACACGCCTGATGGAGGACCTTAACGACGGTTTACGCACCCCAGGCGCCATCATGCTCGGTGGCGGCAATCCGGCGCAAATTCCAGAGATGCAAAATTACTTTCAATCTCTGCTGGCAGATATGCTGGAAAACGGCAAAGCCACTGATGCGCTTTGCAATTACGATGGTCCACAAGGTAAAACCGAGCTGCTGACTGAGCTGGCGAAACTGCTACGTGAGAAGCAGGGTTGGGATATCGAGCCACAAAATATTGCACTGACAAATGGCAGTCAGAGCGCATTTTTCTACTTATTCAATCTGTTCGCCGGACGCCGCGCCGACGGAACAACGCAAAAAGTGTTGTTCCCGTTAGCTCCGGAATACATTGGCTATGCCGATTCCGGGCTGGAAGAGGATCTCTTTGTCTCCGCGCGTCCAAATATCGAACTGTTACCAGAAGGTCAGTTTAAGTATCACGTTGATTTTGAACACCTGCACATCGGTGAAGAGACGGGCATGATCTGCGTGTCACGTCCGACAAACCCGACAGGCAACGTGATCACCGATGAAGAGCTGATGAAGCTGGACCGGCTGGCCAACCAGCATGGGATCCCGCTGGTGATTGATAACGCCTATGGCGTACCGTTCCCCGGCATCATCTTTAGCGAAGCGCGCCCGCTGTGGAACCCCAACATTGTGCTGTGCATGAGCCTTTCCAAGCTGGGTCTGCCAGGCTCCCGCTGCGGCATCATTATCGCGAATGAAAAAATCATCACCGCCATCACCAACATGAACGGCATTATCAGTCTCGCGCCTGGCGGAATGGGTCCGGCAATCATGTGCGAAATGATTAAGCGCAACGACCTTCTGCGCCTGTCCGAGACGGTGATAAAGCCGTTTTATTATCAGCGCGTTCAGGAGACGATTGCGATCATTCGCCGCTATTTATCTGAAGATCGGTGCCTTATTCATAAACCGGAGGGCGCGATTTTCCTGTGGTTATGGTTCAAAGATTTGCCTATCAGCACCGAACTGTTGTATCAGCGTCTGAAAGCGCGCGGCGTGCTGATGGTTCCCGGTGACTACTTCTTCCCGGGTCTGGATAAACCCTGGCCGCATACGCATCAGTGTATGCGGATGAACTACGTGCCAGAACCGGAGAAAATAGAAGCTGGAGTGAAGATTCTGGCTGAAGAGATCGAACGCGCCTGGCAGGAAGGCTAACGCAAGTCCCGACCTAACTACAGGTCGGGACTCACATTACTGTGGAAGTGAACACAGACGCTGGCGCTGAATACTGACGGCATCTATACACTGCAACGCGCTGGTCGGGCAGGCTTCGACACACGCCGGCCCCGCATCACGGTGCCAGCATAAATCGCACTTTATCGCCTGTACCCGCGACGAGCGGGCGACGACATTCATTGCCCCAAACGGGCAGGCCAGCATACAACTTTTACAACCAATACAACGCGCCTGTTCAACGAAGATATGCCCATGTTCACGACGAATTGCGTGCGTCGGGCAGACATTTGCACAGGGAGCGTCCTCGCATTGATGGCAGGCGACTGCCGTCGTAAAGGCGTCGTCTTTGATCACGCGGATGCGCGGGGTAAACGCAGTGGAAGAGACCGACGCGCAGTCCTGGTTTTGCTGGTGCGCGACGACGCAAGCAACTTCGCAGGTACGACACCCAATACATTTTGCCGCATCCGCCATAATAAACTCGTTCATTGCTCCCTCCGTCTGCGTGAAAACCACAGAGTGCCAGAGAGGTTGCCCCTGACGCCTTGATCGGACAGGGGAAACGGTTAAATATTGTCAGGTGCCTGAACAACTATGGCGATCCGCCTAATCGCGAGCGGTAAAGCCCAGTTCATTGGAAATGAGCCGGATGACGATGCTTCGGGTCTTATCCGGTCTATCACATTGAAAAGATTGCCCTCCTCCCTGAGGACAAACGGGTGAGAATCAGAAACGCCAGGTCAGACCGGACATAAAGGTAAAGCTGTCATCACGGTCAACCATCGGGCTATTTTTAATATCATCTGGCAGCGCACTATAGTTGGCGCTGGCCAGCAGCGTCAGATTGCTGGTCAATGCGTATTTAGCGGACAGGCCAACATACGGTGTCCAGCTATCGCCAGGGGAGTAGCTTGATAACCCACTACGGCGGGATTCATTGCCAGAGATGCCGTAGTAATATTCGTTGAAGTTTTCGTCATAGTAGAGCACGCCAATCGCCGGCGTCAGCGTCAGCTTGCCCATCGGCATTTGGCGAAACAGAGACATTTCCCCAACCCAACCGTTGCTGTTGTCCAGCACATCCGCTGCTGCGGAGACTTTCACGCTGCCCCATTTCTCATGGTGATACCATGCAGCACCCGCCATCGCGGTTGCGTCACGCTTGTTCAGTTGCTTCATCGCTTGATCGTCGTTATCACCCGGATCAAACTCAAGCGGCATATACGAGGCAGTAATGCTAAATTCATTACTTTCATTTTTTGAAAGAATATAACCTAACGTTGTTTGCCTAAAATAAAATGATTCACTTTCATAACTGACAAGCGGTACTGCGTGAACGTTATCATTATATCCACGATAAGGAGATTCGTTATATACAGCACCGCCGCCAATAGAAAATTCTGCGGCAGTTGCGCTCGCCATAAATGAAAAGGTGAATAGCGCCACAATATTGCGTTTAATTAACATGCCCACATTCCATTTTAAAATAAGATACAAAACGCGTGCATAATAATGCTTACAATTTCATCGGTGCAAGATTCATATTTATATAGTAATATATACAAACATATATATATTGGGTTTGGCGATGAACAAATTACAACTCAAACACCGGGAACTGAAGATTATTTCGGTAATTGCTGCCAGTGAAAACATCAGTCATGCCGCTACGGTTCTCGGCATCGCACAAGCCAACGTTAGTAAGTATCTTGCTGATTTTGAATCCAAAGTTGGACTAAAGGTATTTGATCGCACCACTCGACAGCTCACCCTCACACCGTTTGGTACAGCGCTGCTTCCTTACATCAATGACATGTTGGACAGAAACGATCAGCTCAATAATTTCATTGCTGATTATAAGCACGAAAAACGTGGCCGGGTAACCGTATATGCACCGACGGGCATAATTGCTTATTTATCGCAACATGTGATCGCAAAAATTCAGGATATCGGTGGAATTAGCCTCTCACTTAAAACATGTAACCTGGAACGAAAGGCATTTTTTGAAGGTGTCGACTTCCCTGAAGATTGTGATATTTTAATCACCTATGCGCATCCTAAAGATGAATCTCTGGTTGCCAGTTTCATTACCAAATATGCGGTGACGGCTTTTGCCAGCCCTGAGTATATCAAAGCACATCCTATTAGTAGCCCTGATGAACTGGAAGAACATTCCTGTATCCTGATTGATTCCATGATGATAGATGAGGCTAATATCTGGCGTTTCACTTCTGCCGGAGGCAAGGAGATGCACGATTATCGGGTGACCGGAAATTATGTCTGCGACAATACACAGTCTGCACTGGCGCTGGCACGTAACCATCTGGGCATTGTTTTTGCGCCAAATGCGAGTGTACAAAAAGATGTTGAATCCGGGTCGCTGGTTCCATGTTTCTCAGAACAACATGAATGGTGGCTGGATTTGGTGGTGATTTTCCGCAAACGTGAATATCAGCCATGGCGGGTACAGTTTATTCTTGATGAGATGTTGGCAGAGATCCGCCAGCAACTTACTCAGGCGCTGGAACAGCAGCCTGAGTAAGCGAATTAGGGTACCAGGTTCAAAATGGTAAGCAAAATAGCCTGCGCCTAGTGATCGAGATACAGATAATGCACCCAACTGGTCATACGCAGCAGAACCTTACGCATCACTGACACATGGGTGAAGTGATCAGAATAAACCGCGACCTGCGCATAAATCCCATCAGGCAGTGCGTTCACATCCACATTATCATTCAGCTCAATCGTGGCGATCACCCCCTCCGATCCGGGCGTAGAATTTAAGGATTGCAGCACCCCATTCGACTGATATGTCCCCCCCGGTACGGCCGGACTGATGGCAGCCAGTTTGCCGCTGAAAACCTTACCCGGCAAGGCGTTAAACACCACCTCAGCTTCATCGCCTGGCTCCAATCGCAGCAACGAGTTTTGCCGGAACTGGGCGATAATTTGCCGTTTTTGATCAGGGATAAACACCATCACCGGACGCATAGGCAGCGCGGCGGCATAGGTTCCCGGTCGCATCAACACCTGCGTAACGTAACCATCGCTGGGCGCGCGAACCACTGTCTGGTCCAGGTTGAACTCCGCTTCGGCTAACTGCGCTTTCAGGCTGGCAATTTGCGAATTCTCACCCTGCACCAGGCTGTCTAACTGACTCTGGATTTGCTGTTGTTCCGCAACGGAGGATTTCACCGCTGCTTCCTGCGCCAAATAGTTTTGCCGCGCCGCATCGATATCGCGTTCAGAAAAAGGATTGACCTTCGCCTGACTCCCCTGCGCATAACGCTGGTAATCTTTAGCTAGCTTGTCACGGGTAGCCTTTGCCCGCTGCGTGTTGGCTTGCATTTCGTCTAACTGCGCCACCAGCACCTGCTCTTTATGTTGTGCAGTGACAATATCAGCTTTCAGGCGATCAACTCGTGCCTGGTAACGTCCTGGATTAAGTTTAAACAGTACCTCACCTTTTTTGATCAGCGTATTCTTCTTATCCGTCACTTCCGTCACGACCCCCGTGACTTGCGGTACTACGGGAATAGAAATTACTGCCTTTTGCGCCTTAAATGTATACGGATGGTTATAATTCATCAGTAATATAAGCCCGCAAACAATGAATATACCGCCCAATGCTGCAGTGGGTACTGTCCATTTATTGGCAGGAATTTTAAAAATCTTAAATATTGACCATGCGCACGCCACATAGGTCAGAACGATCAATAAATCCATCGATATTACTCCGCCGGAGAGGTCTTCGCCTCACCCAGTTTCTTTTCCAGATCGGCAACCCTGGCCTGCAACTGGATCAGGGAAGAATCCGCGCTTTGCATACCCCACCCGCGTTCCGGGCGATAAAGCGTTGCCCAGATCCATAAAAAGGGCCAAATGACATGTAAGGTAAACAAACTCACCCAGCCCGCGACATGTATTGCGTCAGCATGAGGATGGTTACGTTTCTTTGCAATGAGATAGGGAATATCATGCAGAATAATAATCCCGTAAAAAATGACCAGGAATACAAAAATAAGCACTCCTAATGCAAAATAATTAAGAAACATATTTGCCTCAGGGATTTAAATTAATAATTCGGCTGCAATTTGATTTACACAATAGAGTTGATAATAGTAGTGGAATGACCAGATTGGATGCAATCGTCTTATTTATATAACGATATATGGGTTTATATATAACTGCAGAATAAAGATATGCCCGGCGCAAAACCGGGCAATAAGTGATGAGAAATTAAAATAGTCCCAGCGGTTTATCTGAGTAGCTCACCAGCAGACATTTGGTTTGCTGATAATGCTCGAGCATCATCTTATGCGTCTCGCGCCCGATGCCCGACTGCTTATAGCCACCGAATGCCGCATGGGCCGGGTAAGCATGGTAACAGTTGGTCCATACACGCCCCGCCTGAATCCCACGGCCCATCTTGTACGCCAGATTTCCGTTACGGCTCCAGACACCAGCGCCAAGCCCATATTGGGTGTCATTGGCGATTTCCAGCGCCTCTTCCATGGTTTTAAAGGTCGTGACGGCCAGCACGGGCCCGAAGATCTCTTCCTGGAAAACCCGCATGTTGTTCTTGCCAAACAGAATGGTTGGTTCGAGGTAATAACCTTCTTTTAAGTCGCCATCCAGTTGCTTGCGCCGCCCGCCGGTGAGAACATCAGCCCCTTCTTTCTTACCAATATCGATGTAATTCAAAATGGTTTCCAGTTGACCATGCGACACCTGCGCACCCATTTGCGTCACGCTGTCTAACGGGTTGCCGCTGCGAATACTCTCCACCCGGCGAATAGCTCTTTCCATAAAACGTTCGTAAATAGATTCCTGTACTAATGCACGGCTCGGACAGGTACACACTTCACCCTGATTGAAGGCAAACAGCGCGAAACCTTCCAGCGCTTTGTCAAAAAAAGCATCCTCTTCATCCATCACATCTGCGAAGAAGATATTGGGCGATTTCCCACCCAGCTCCAGCGTGACGGGAATAATGTTCTGCGTGGCGTATTGCATGATCTGCTGCCCAACTTCCGTTGAGCCGGTAAACGCCACTTTCGCAATGCGTTTAGACGTCGCCAGATACTCACCGATTTCCCCACCCGCACCGTTTACCACGTTCACCACGCCTGGCGGGAGCAGATCGCCGATGACTTCCATCAGCAACAGCACGGACAGCGGCGTGAGGCGCGCGGGTTTAAGCACGACGCAGTTACCCGCCGCCAGCGCGGGCGCCATCTTCCAGCTGGCCATCAGCAACGGGAAGTTCCACGGGATAATTTGCCCTACCACGCCAAGAGGTTCATGGAAGTGATAAGCCACGGTCTCGCTATCAACCTCGCTTATTCCCCCTTCCTGCGCACGAATACAGGAAGCGAAATAGCGGAAATGGTCAATCGCCAGCGGAACATCTGCCGCGCTGGTTTCGCGGATGGGCTTACCGTTATCCCAGGTTTCTGCCGTCGCCAGCAGTTCCAGGTTTTGCTCCATACGATCGGCGATTTTGAACAGTATCGCCGCCCTGTCCTGCACGGATGTCTGCGCCCACTTGTCTTTTACTTTGTGCGCGGCATCCAGTGCCAGATCGATATCCTTTTTGCCGGAAGAGGCCACTTCGCACAGTAATTGCCCGGTTACCGGCGTCAGGTTTTGGTAATACTCGCCGTCCACCGGGGCAACCCAGTCACCGCCGATAAAGTTATCGTATCGGGCTTTTAACTTCAGAGGGTAACCATACTCGCCGGGATAAATACGCGTTGAAGGGGGGTTATTGGTCATGACCGTCTCCTTGCTGTAGGGGTACTACAAGGGTAGACGGGGCTGGCGAATTATTCGCCAGCCATTTACTGCTTTACGACAGGTATCACGAATTACATAGCAGCGCGATAAATCGCCATGATTTCTTCATGAGTCGCCTGAATCGGGTTAGTGAAACCGCAGGCATCTTTCAGAGCATTGGTCGCCAGTACGGCAATATCCTCTTCCTTCACGTTCAACTCACGCAGACCGGCCGGGATATTCACTTTCTGCGCCAGTTCGCGGATCGCCGCGATGCAGGCTTCCGCCCCTTGCTCTGTACTCAAGCCAGCAACGTCCACGCCCATTGCCGCAGCGCAATCACGCAGGCGAGCGGCAGCCACTTTGCTATTGAAGACCTGCACATGCGGCAGCAGCACTGCGTTACATACACCGTGCGGCAGATCGTAGAAGCCACCCAACTGGTGCGCCATTGCATGCACATAACCAAGAGAAGCGTTGTTAAAAGCCATGCCCGCGAGGAACTGCGCGTAAGCCATGGCTTCGCGCGCCTGAGCATTGCTGCCATCTGCAACGGCGACCGGCAGGTTTTCCGCAATCATGGTGACCGCTTTCAACGCGCACGCATCGGTAATCGGCGTTGCAGCAATAGACACGTAGGCTTCAATGGCGTGGGTCAGCGCATCCATACCGGTTGCCGCTGTCAGGGACTTCGGCATGCCGACCATCAGCGAGGAGTCATTAACGGACAGCAGCGGCGTAACGTGCTTATCCACAATCGCCATTTTAATGTGGCGTACTTCATCGGTAATGATGCAGAAACGGGTCATTTCAGATGCCGTGCCCGCGGTGGTGTTAATGGCGATCATCGGCAGCTGTGGTTTTGCAGAACGGTCCACACCTTCGTAATCGCGAATATCGCCGCCGTTAGCCGCCACCAGCGCAATGCCCTTCGCACAATCGTGCGGAGAACCGCCGCCGAGGGAAATAACGCTATCACATTCGTTTTCTTTCAGTATATGCAGGCCAGCAGCGACGTTACTGGTCGTGGGATTAGGATGCGTACCGTCGAAAATTACGCTGAAAATATCACGTTCCTGTAATGCTTTTTGAATCTCGCCAGCCATACCTAATTTTGTCAGCATGGCATCCGTGACAATCAGCGTACGACGAAAACCATATTCCGCCATTGTATTCATTGCGTCTTTTAATGAATCAGCGCCGATTACATTCACGGAAGGAATAAAAAATGTTGAAGCAGCCATTGTACGATCCTTAATTACTCTAAAGAGTCAGGAAGCATACGAGTGAAATATCCAACAAAATATGATCGTGGTTGTTATTTTAATAACACCCACAATTAAAAAGCACATTAGGTTCATAATCTAATGTGCTTATTTCAATCAATATCTATTTTGTATTAATTCATTTAATTCCTGAATTAATTGTTTCATTACTTTTCGGGAAACAGCAAAGCATCGCGTAATAAATGATCATTTCCCCGGCGACGCGTAAAACCAATGCGGTCAAAATATTCCAGAATCTGGATAGCCAATTTGCGTCCAACGTTAAGCCTGTCGCGGAAATCGGCAGCACAGGTCGATCCTTTCTCCTGATCCAGTTCGCGGATCATATTGGCAAAGGCCACAATCCGATCATTACGGTAATAGCGATCTTTGACGATCGCGGTGATGATGCCTTGCTGCGCTGCTTGTCGTAACGCCACACGCATCATCTGCTCATCTGTGCCCGTCTGTTTTGCCAAATCACGCACCCACCACGGCTCATCGCCAAAAAGCGGTTCTGCTTTTTGCCAGATAGCCTGCTGCTCTTCGCTGAAACCGGCCTTATGATCCGGCAAATGCAGCCAGCCATGATGGCTATGGATGGCGCCGCTCTCACGCATCTTTTCAATCAGCAGCAGGACCAACGCTTCGTCTTCCATCGGCAAAGCCATACGGCGCAGGCGTTCTCGCCCAGGTCCTGGTTCATCACGGTGCTGCTCGTGGTACGTCGCCAGCGTATCAAGGACTTTCCGCTGCCAGCGCGCTGCAACGGCAGCATTCAACAGACTGTATCCCGCCTGAATAAAGCCATGCAGCTCAATCAACGGACGCATACCGTTGCCGTTGAGCTGACGCGCCCAGGCGAAGTCAGGAATATTCACCGCCCCGCGCGTCAGATGTAGCGCCAGAGCTTCGCCGTCACTCTGTACCTTCTCCAGCGCTGCTAGCCACTGCAAATATTCCGGCTTACGCTTCCCGCGACGCGGCGGATTGAGCGTTACCACGCGCGCGCCAGCCAGCGTCGTGCGGGCCGAAATATCGCGTAGCACCAGACGGTCGTTATCGGCGAGCCAGAGCGGTGTATCAAACACCAGTTCCGCCAGCGTCCCTTCAAGCAGCGAGATTCTCCCGGTGACGTGGCTGGCCGCGTGGTGAATATGCAGCGGTTGCCACTGCATCAGCGGCGCGGCATGCTCTAAAGAGACAATCACGCGGGTAAACGCCTCTGGCGGTGCATCGGACAGCAGCCAGTCGCCGCGGTTAAGCTCTTCTTTTTGTGCATCACCGGCAATATTCAGCGCAATACGTTGCCCCGCCTGCGCGCGATCGGTGGCCTGATTTTGCGCATGCAAGCTACGTACGCGCATCGGTTTGTTGACGCCCGTGAGCCACAGCGTGTCACCAACAGTCACCTCACCGCTAAGCGCCGTCCCGGTCACCACCAGACCCGCGCCTTTGACCGTAAAGGCACGGTCAATCGCCAGGCGAAAGCTACAATCGCGGGCATGCTCGCGCGACGTTAATTGCTGTAAATGATCGCGCAGTTCTTCGATTCCACGACCTTCACTGGCAGCCGTCACGAACAGAACCGCATCGGCGAATCCATAGTTCTCAAGCGCAGTATGCACCTCAGTACGTACCGCGTTGATGCGATCGTCATCCACGCGATCGGCTTTCGTGAGCGCCACGGTGATCTGCGGATTGCCCGTCAGTTGCAGAATTTGCAAATGCTCACGTGTTTGCGCCATCACGCCGTCATCACACGCCACCACCAGCAGCGCATGGTCGATCCCGCCGACACCCGCCAGCATGTTGGACAAAAACTTTTCGTGTCCGGGAACATCGATAAATCCCAGAATCCTTCCGTCCGGCTGCGGCCAGTAGGCATAACCGAGATCGATGGTCATGCCGCGCTTTTTTTCTTCCGGCAAACGGTCGGCATTCACGCCGGTAATCGCCTGTAATAACGTTGTTTTTCCGTGGTCAACGTGTCCGGCGGTTGCAATAATCATTTCAGCATCATCTCCATAAACCGGGTCTCGTCCTCAAGGCAGCGCAGATCCAGCCATAAGCGACCATCATAAATTCGCCCAATGATCGGCACGGGCAGCGCACGCCAACGGGCGGCCAGTGCTTCGAGGCGGCTACCGCGCCCGTCATGTGGCGTAAAGGTTAATGCCGCGCTGGGCAGCCTATCAACAGGCAGCGAACCGCTGCCTATCTGCGATAAACAAGGCATAACGTTCAGGGCGAATTCGTCGCCGTAATGATCAGCAAGCCGTGCCTGTAATTGTTGTGCCTGCGCGTGGACAGCCTCCTGCGAGCGGGTGAGCTGGCGTAACGTCGGCAACTTCGCTGCCAGCGCTTCCGGGTGCAGGTAGAGCCGCAGCGTCGCTTCCAGCGCAGCCAGCGTCATTTTATCAGCCCGTAATGCACGTTTCAGCGGATGGCTCTGTAAGCGCGCGATCATCTCTTTTTTACCGACAATAATCCCTGCCTGCGGCCCTCCCAGTAATTTATCGCCAGAGAAGCTCACCAGGCTGACGCCAGCGGCAATCAGCTGTTGCGGCATCGGCTCCTGCGGTAATCCATACTGGCTGAGATCGACCAGCGAGCCGCTGCCGAGATCCGCCACTACCGGAATATCCAGCTCCTTGCCAATAGTGGCCAGCTCTGCCTCATCCACCGACTTCGTAAAGCCTTCGATGCTGTAATTACTGGTATGTACTTTCATCAGCAGACCGGTATTTTCATTTACCGCCTGACGATAATCTTTCGTGTGGGTCCGGTTGGTGGTACCCACTTCGCGCAGAATACATCCGGCCTGACACATCACGTCCGGAATACGAAACGCGCCGCCAATTTCTACCAGTTCTCCGCGTGAAACGACCACCTCTTTGCCGTTAGCTGTGGCCGCCAGCATCAGCAAAACCGCGGCCGCGTTGTTATTGACGATACAGGCGTCTTCCGCCCCCGTCAGACGGCAGAGTAAATCCGCCAGGGCCCGATCCCGATGTCCACGCCCGGCATCATCCAGGCTGTATTCCAGCGTCACTGGCGTGCGCATCGCCTGCACCACAGCCTCGATCGCTTCTTCGGCCTGCGATGCGCGACCAAGATTGGTATGCAGCACCGTTCCGGTAAGGTTAATTACCGGACGCAGCGCACTTTGCGATTCTCGTTCCAGCCGGGCGCAGGCCTCTTGCGCCCAGTCCTCACACCATGCCGGGAGCGCGTGCGTGTCGCGAATAGCTTCTCTGGCTTCGTCGAGCATGTGACGCAGCAGGTCAACCACCCGGGTATGACCGTGAGACTCACGTAAAGCTGGGAAGGCGCTATCGCGCAATAAACGATCGATCGCAGGAAGCTGGCTGTAGAGTGAACGCATGTCGGTTGTCATGAAAGGGCCTGGCTGTTGGTGGCCCTCTCCACCGTGGAGAGGGATATCGATATAGCAAGGATTGTACCGTGACTTTGCTCAGGCGAGTATAATGTGTATCAAGCCTTTGGCGGTTCCGTACGGGCAAAACTTTCGCGTTGAAAGAGCGTTTCCACCAGTTTGACCAGACGCGGGCGATCAACACACCAGCCGGGCGCAACCCGACGGAAATTGAGATAACCGACGGCACAGGCAATCGCAATGGTTGCCAGGTTAACCGTATCCGTTTTCAGCGTACCCTCCGCCAGATAACCTTCCAGCATATCCAGACTACGGGTAATCTTCTCTCGCTGGCGTAACAGTTCGGTTTCTGACTGCTGTGCGACGGGGCGAGCTTGTTCGCGTACCGAGACTAAACCGGCATCCATAATGCCATCGGCCAGCGCTTCCAACTGGCGTACCTTCAGCGCCGCCAGTGGTTCACGCGGCAGCATCGCTGGCGCAATATCCAGCAGTTCTATGTATTCCGCGATGATCGGAGAGTCAAACCAGTACTCGCCCTCATCGGTAACCAACGCGGGCACTTTTCCTAACGGGTTATAGCGTGCCACGCCGTTATCTGCGTTATAGGGGAGTTCATTCACAAATTCGAAGGTGATGCCCTTTTCCAGTAACAGAATAGAAATTTTACGCACAAAAGGGCTGGTATAGCTGCCAATGAGTTTCATGCCGGGTCCTTTTTGCCAACAAAAATATCAGTATGGCTCAGGTCAGTGCAAATGGCAGGTGATGACGGTCTCAATGATCCAAATAAAGGTAATGCATCCAACTGGTCATGCGCAGCAGCACTTTTCGCATCACTGAAACGTGAGCGAAATGGTCGGAATAGACCGCCACCTGGGCATAGATACCGTCCGGCAGCGCATCCACATCGGCATTGGGAGCCAGCTCAATCGTGGCCAGCACGCCATCGGTACCCGGCACCACCGTTAAGGACTGTAATGCTCCCTGCGCCTGATAAGAACCGCCCGGAACAACCGGCAGAATGCTGGTAAGCTTGTCGGAGAATACCTGGCCTGGCAGCGCGTTGAAGACCACTTCCGCTTCATCACCCGGTTTAAGGCGCAGCAACGAATTCTGGCGGAATTGCGCCACGATTTGCCGTTTTTGTTCCGGAATAAATACCATCACCGGGCGCAGAGGCAGCGCGGCGGCATAGGTCCCGGGCCGGATAAGCACCTGTGTTACATAACCGTTGCTGGGCGCACGTACGATAGTCTGCTCAAGATTGTATTTGGCTTCAGCGAGCTGGGCGCGCAGAGACGCAACCTGAGATTGCTCTCCATTGACCATACTGTCTAACTGGCTCTGAATCTGCGTCTGTTCAGCAACGGAGCCTTTGACCAGCGCATCCTGCGCCAGGTAGTTTTGCCGGGCATTGTCGATGTCGCTTTCAGAGAATGGATTAACCTTCGCCTGACTACCCTTCAAATAGCGTTGATAATCTTTATACAGGCGATCTCGTTCAGCGGAAACGCGGGTGGTATTGGCTACGGCTTCAGACAGCTGCGCTTTCATATTGTCGATGTTGTGCGTAGCGGTCACCAGGTCGGCCTGCAGCCTGTCAACCCGCGCCTGATAACGAACGGGATCGAGTTTAAATAACACCTCGCCTTTTTTAATCAGCTGATTATTTTTATCTGTCACTTCACTAACAATTCCGGTGACCTGTGGGGTAACAGGAATTGAAATAACCGCCTTTTGCGCCGTAAAGGTATACGGGTGGTTATAGTTCATTAATAAAATCAGTCCCGCCACAATAAACACCCCACCTAATGCGGCGGTAGCAAGCGTCCATTGATTTACCGGAATACGGAATATTTTAAAAATGGCCCAGGCGAATGCCACATAGGTCAGGACAATCAACAAGTCCATGATCAAATCTCCGGAAAGGTGGAGTTATCGTTTTTTTTCTCCCCATCCAGTCTATTTTCCAACTGGGTGATGCGCGCGGCCAGCGCGGCAATTTCAGGGTCAGGTTCCTTCCCGGACGGCGTGATGTGTGACTGCATTCCCCAGCCTCGTTCTGGCTGATAGAGCGTGGCCCAGATCCACAGGAAGGGCCAAATAACATGCAGCGTAAATAAACTCACCCAACCCGCCGTATGGATGGCATCGGCATGGGGATGGTTGCGCTTCTTAGCCATGTTATAGGGAATATCATGGATGGCGATGATTCCGTAAAACAGAACCAGAAAAACGAAGATCAGCACACCTAACGCGAAATAGTTTAGAAACATACCCGCCTCGTATTCACGCTAATCAGAGCTTTCGATTGCAGGCAGCCGAAAGGAGTCATGGCTGGTAATTTGAACATAATTGCAGTTAGCCATTTCCGCCATACCACCAGGGTATAAATTTTCAGGTTGATGGCTTGCGGGGTAGTTGCAAGAAATAGGTGATGAAACAGAATCCGCTCCAGATCACACCAGGAGAAATCCAGACAAATATTTATTGCGAAGTAGATCACAAATACCCAACAAACAGCCAAAACAAAAACGTGAACAACTTCACACTTAACGCCCATTTTTAGCCAATTCTTGACCTGTGATGTTTTTTTGTACCGATATTTTGTGATGAAAATCACATTAACTAACGCCATACACCCTATATTTACGTGACAAACGTCACATAAAAAGTCGTCGACTGGACAGTTGAACGATTCAGTGCCAGATTTCGCAGTATCTACAGGGTCCGGCTACCTCCTGCCGCTACATTAACAAACCTCGGGCTTTTAGCCTGCGCGACAGCAAACATAAGAAGGGGTGTTTTTATGTCATCCGATATTAAGATCAAAGTGCAAAGCTTTGGTCGATTCCTCAGTAACATGGTGATGCCAAATATCGGCGCGTTTATCGCGTGGGGTATTATCACCGCATTATTCATTCCGACAGGGTGGTTGCCGAACGAAACGCTGGCGAAGCTTGTCGGCCCAATGATCACCTATCTGCTGCCGCTGCTGATCGGTTATACCGGTGGTAAGCTGGTTGGCGGCGAGCGTGGCGGCGTGGTGGGTGCTATCACCACCATGGGCGTTATCGTCGGTGCCGATATGCCAATGTTCCTCGGCGCGATGATCGCAGGTCCGCTGGGCGGCTGGGCTATCAAACATTTCGACAACTGGGTAGACGGTAAGATCAAGTCCGGTTTTGAGATGCTGGTGAATAACTTCTCCGCAGGCATCATCGGGATGATCCTCGCCATTCTGGCATTCCTTGGCATTGGCCCATTGGTTGAAGCACTGTCCAAAATCCTGGCGGCAGGCGTTAACTTCATGGTTGTCCATGACATGCTGCCGCTGGCGTCTATCTTCGTTGAACCGGCGAAAATCCTGTTCCTCAACAACGCCATCAACCACGGTATTTTCTCACCGCTGGGTATTCAGCAGTCCCACGAGATGGGCAAATCCATCTTCTTCCTGATTGAAGCTAACCCGGGTCCGGGTATGGGCGTTCTGCTGGCATACATGTTCTTCGGTCGCGGCAGCGCTAAGCAGTCTGCAGGCGGCGCGGCTATCATCCACTTCCTGGGTGGTATCCACGAAATTTACTTCCCGTACGTGCTGATGAACCCGCGTCTGATCCTGGCCGTTATCCTCGGCGGTATGACTGGCGTATTTACCCTGACTATCCTGAACGGCGGCCTGGTTTCTCCGGCTTCTCCGGGTTCTATCCTGGCCGTACTGGCAATGACGCCGAAGGGTGCTTACTTCGCGAACATCGCTGCTATCTGTGCCGCAATGGCTGTCTCCTTTGTCGTCTCAGCCATTCTGCTGAAAACCAGCAAAGTGAAAGAAGATGATGACATTGATGCCGCTACTCGTCGTATGCACGACATGAAAGCGGAATCCAAAGGTGCATCTCCGCTGGCGGCTGGCGACGTGACTAACGACCTGAGCCATGTGCGTAAAATCATCGTTGCCTGCGATGCGGGTATGGGCTCCAGCGCCATGGGGGCGGGCGTACTGCGCAAGAAAGTGCAGGATGCCGGTCTGTCTCAGATTTCCGTCACCAACAGCGCGATTAACAATCTGCCGCCGGATGTCGATCTGGTCATTACTCACCGTGACCTGACCGAACGTGCGATGCGCCAGGTGCCTCAGGCGCAGCACATTTCGCTGACCAACTTCCTCGACAGCGGCCTGTACGCCAGCCTGACCGAACGTCTGGTTGCAGCACAGCGCCACAACGTGAACGAAGAGAAAGTCCGCGATCACTTGAAAGACAGCTTTGAAGAGGGTGATACCCACCTGTTCAAACTGGGTGCGGAGAATATCTTCCTCGGCCGTAAAGCCACTAACAAAGAAGAAGCGATTCGCTTTGCCGGTGAGCAACTGGTGAAAGGCGGCTACGTTGAGCCAGAATACGTCGAGGCGATGCTGGACCGCGAAAAACTAACCCCGACTTACCTCGGTGAGTCCATCGCAGTGCCGCACGGTACGGTTGAAGCCAAAGACCGCGTACTGAAAACCGGCGTGGTGTTCTGCCAGTACCCGGAAGGCGTGCGCTTCGGTGAAGAAGAAGACGATATTGCCCGCCTGGTCATTGGTATCGCCGCACGTAACAATGAACATATCCAGGTGATCACCAGCCTGACCAACGCTCTGGATGACGAATCCGTGATCGAACGTCTGGCCCATACCACCAGCGTGGATGAAGTTCTGGAACTGCTGGCTGGTAAAAAAGCTTAACCATTAAGTATCTCCAAAATAGTTCGAGCTGCAGAAAGGCGGCAACGCAGCGAATCCCCAGGAGCGTACATAAGTACGTGACTGGGGTGAGCGAGGAGAGCCAACGCATCTGCAGTTCGAAATATGAAGGCGATATCCTCTCCCTTGTGGAGAGGGTTAGGTTGAGGGAAACGCCTCACCCCAGCCCTCTTGGGTAAAAACATTAATGAAGGTTAATACTATGAAAGCATTACATTTTGGCGCAGGTAATATCGGTCGTGGCTTTATCGGCAAACTGCTGGCGGACGCGGGGATACAACTGACGTTCGCGGATGTAAACCAGGTCGTGCTCGATGCCCTGAATGCCCGTCATAGCTATCAGGTTCATGTGGTGGGTGAAAACGAGCAGGTTGATACCGTTTCCGGCGTCAACGCCGTGAGCAGCATCGGCGATGATGTTGTCGACCTGATTGCCCAGGTAGATTTAGTCACTACCGCCGTCGGCCCGGTCGTGCTTGAGCGTATCGCTCCGGCCATCGCCAAAGGGCTGGTTAAACGCAAGGCGCAGGGCATCGCCACTCCGCTGAATATTATCGCCTGTGAAAACATGGTGCGCGGAACCACCCAGTTGAAAGGCCACGTTATGAACGCGCTGGCAGATGAAGACAAATCCTGGGTTGAAGAACATGTTGGCTTCGTCGATTCCGCCGTGGACCGCATTGTTCCCCCTTCGGCTTCTGCGACCAACGATCCGCTGGAAGTCACCGTCGAAACCTTCAGTGAGTGGATTGTCGACAAAACACAGTTCAAAGGCGAACTGCCTGACATCCCGGGAATGGAATTAACTGATAACCTGATGGCATTTGTCGAACGTAAACTCTTCACGCTGAACACCGGGCATGCTATAACCGCGTACCTCGGAAAATTGACCGGTCATCAGACCATCCGTGACGCGATTCTCGACGAGAAAATCCGTGCAGTGGTAAAAGGTGCGATGGAAGAGAGCGGCGCGGTACTGATCAAACGCTATGGCTTTGATGCAGCAAAACATGCGGCATACATTCAGAAAATCCTCGGTCGCTTTGAAAACCCGTATCTGAAAGATGACGTTGAGCGCGTGGGTCGTCAGCCGCTGCGTAAACTGAGCGCGGGCGATCGTCTGATTAAACCGCTGCTGGGCACGCTGGAGTATGGCCTGCCGCACGCGAATCTGGTCACCGGTATTGCTGCAGCGATGCACTATCGCAGTGAAGAAGATCCGCAGGCCCAGGAACTGGCCGCGCTGATTGACGAAAAAGGTCCACAGGCCGCGCTGGCACAGGTTTCCGGTCTGGATGCCAACAGTGATGTGGTGGCGGAGGCGGTTAACGCATATAACGCAACCAAATGATAGAGAATGTGGCGCAGGTCAGCCTGCGCCCAAATGACAGATTGTCAGATATGCAGGCAATAATGGAACAAACGCAGGCCTTTGAAAATCGTGTGCTTGAGCGTCTGAATGCTGGCAAAACCGTACGCAGCTTCCTCATCACCGCCGTAGAACTGCTCACCGAAGCGGTGGATATCCTTGTGCTTCAGGTATTTCGCAAAGACGACTATGCGGTAAAATATGCCGTAGAACCCCTACTCGACGGCGACGGTCCGCTGGGCGATCTTTCCGTTCGTCTGAAGCTAATTTACGGTCTGGGCGTACTCAGCCGGCCGGAGTATGAAGATGCGGAGCTTCTGATGGCGCTGCGGGAAGAGTTAAACCATGACGGTAATGAATACGCGTTCACCGACGACGAAATTCTTGGCCCGTTTGGCGAACTCCACTGCGTGACGGCACTCCCGCCGCCACCGCAGTTTGATACCTCAGACTCAGGTTTGCACGCAATGCAGATTCAGCGCTACCAGCAGATGGTACGCTCCACGATGGTACTTTCCCTGACCGAGCTGATTTCTAAAATCAGCTTAAAAAAAGCCTTTCAAAAATAAGACCCTGCAGGCTTACTTCTCTTCCTGCTGCGGTCGATACAGCTGCCGATAATACGCCAGACGTTGCAGATACAGCTGCGCATTCTCCTGCGGTATTTCAGTAGGGACAACGTTGCGCGGTGGTGTTTTATTCAGATATTCGCGAAAAGCCTGGCTTGAAGCCATAAAATCGACCGTCTTATCAATAAGGGCCGAAACGTTCTCACCTATTTTCGCCATAATCTTCCCTCCTCCATGTATTAACCGCGCTCAGCCTGCGCGGTTGCTCATTTAAGTTTAGGATCGGTTGGGCGATTATATTGAGGAAAACGTGCTTCACTATGAACCCGTCAATAAAAAGCACCACGGCCGACCTTATCACTTAAAATTCCATATTAATCAAAATATTAGTATTTTCATTAGCTGAATAATACTTGCAACATTTGATTATTTATCTTCGATTAGTTGTGAATAATCCCGCTCTGCGCGCATACTATAGGATATTCATCCTATTTTTATCAGAAGCTATCCTATGAAAGAAGTCGAAAAAAACGAAATTAAACGCCTGAGCGATCGTCTGGACGCTATCCGCCACCAGCAGGCAGACCTGTCCCTGGTTGAAGCCGCCGACAAATATGCCGAGCTGGAGCAAGAGAAAGAAACGCTGGAAACCGAGATTGCGCGTCTGCGTGACGTCCACGGCCAGAAGCTGAGCAAAGAAGCGCAAAAGCTGGCGAAACTTCCTTTCCGTCGTGCTATCACCAAAAAAGAACAGGCCGACATGGGCAAGCTGAAGAAGAGCGTGCGCGGCCTGATCGTCGTTCACCCGATGACCGAGCTTGGCCGTGAAATGGGCCTGAAAGAGATGACGGGCTTCGCGAAGAGCGAGTTCTAAGCACTCCCGCATCACAGGCTCTCAAGACACCCGTCGAACGGCGGGTGGCTTGAGAGCATCGGGCTATATTCCGAATTTTTTCTTGTAAATATTTACACCGCTTATATACAATTTCATTTTTAACGGCAATCTCTGCTTTTCAGAAAAAAAATCCCACCATCATGTCTGTTTGTATTTATACAATGAATTTTTCCATCCTCTTTTTTCATGACCCGCAGAATATAATTGACCCACAAAATTAAATAACATTATCATCTATAAAACAATGCCCCTATATATAAATATTATGATTATATTTTTATAAGGCATTGCTATGGGTAATTAATAAATAATATTGGGTATTTTCAAAATTTCATATAAGCAATGAATATTTTCATTATAACCATACGTTAATGGGTTATTGGCAATGCCCGCAGAATGGTGAGTTAGCTGTATAAATAACAGACAACTATTTACACCATATAAATTATAAATAAGGATATTTTATATGAACAATAATGGAAAATTTGTTCCGCTGCTTGTTTTGGGATTCACATTCTTGTTATCGGGTTGTGATTACTTTGCAGATAAACACCTTGTCGAAGAACTAAAAAAACAACAAAAAGAACAAGAAGAAAAGATAAATTTATTAGAAAAACAACAAACTACGATTATTAACGCGACACAAAAGGTCGCCGAAGTCGTTGGACGCATTGAACGCAAACAACGGCTATTCGACTACACAGAACTGGACCCATCACAAACGCACTATTTTATTATTAACAACGGCAATATCGGCTTAGCCGGGCGTATTCTATCTATTGAGCCAATAGATGATGGAAGTGTTATTCATCTTGATTTGGTTAACTTACTCAGCATTCCCGTATCAAACCTGGCGTTTAATATGACATGGGGTACGAAAAAACCTTCCGAGGCAAAAGATCTGCCTCGCTGGAAACAACTCCTGCTCAACACGCAAATGGATTCGACAATAGAACTCTTACCGGGAGCATGGACAAACGTCACGCTGACATTAAAAGGCGTATCGCCCAATAATCTTAAGTATCTAAAAATAGGCATTAACATGAAAAATGTTATTTTTGACAGCATACAACCTATTAAAGATACAAAAAAGAAATCAAAAAAATAATAGCCATTGATACAACTATTTTATAAAAGGAAAGCACTTATCCATGAACAAAATATTTAAAGTCATCTGGAATGCCGCTACGGGAACATTTATTGTCACCAGCGAAACCGCAAAAAGCCACGGCAAAAAAAGCGGTCGCAAAAAGCTGGCTGTTTCCGCACTCATCGGTCTTGGCAGTATTATGGTCTCAGCGGATGCGCTGGCCAACGCGGGGAACGATACCGGAAGCGGTGTTACCGTATCAGGTACAACGGGAACAGGATGGATTGCAATTGGTACCAATGCCACAGCCAATACTTACACCAGCGAAGATGGCGCAAGCGCCGCGATGGGTTATAAGGCCGATGCGATGGGGAATTGGAGTACCGCCATTGGTTCATACAGCCAATCCTCCGGCGACTCTTCGCTAGCGCTTGGCGTAAAATCGGTTTCTGCCGGTGACCGGGCCATTGCAATGGGAGCCTCTTCCTCAGCCGGTGGAGATTATTCGATGGCAATGGGTGTTTATGCCAATTCGAGCGGTGCAAAATCGGTTGCATTAGGTAATCAATCCACTGCGAGCGGAGCAACATCCGTTGCATTAGGTAATCAATCCACTGCGAGCGGTGACGACAGCACTGCATTTGGTAATGGCGCAAAAGCGATAGGCACCAGCTCAGTTGCCCTTGGCACAGGCTCTACCGCCCTGGAAGACAATTCCGTCGCCGTGGGTAACAGCACCACTCAACGGCAGATCACCTATGTTGCTAAAGGCGACATCAATTCCAGCAGTACTGATGCCGTCACAGGTGCGCAAATTCATTCTTTAAGTCAATCCGTCGCCAACCGACTCGGCGGAGGGGCTTCCGTTAATTCTGATGGTACAGTGAATGCTCCCCTCTACCAGGTAGGCACAGGCACCTACAATAACGTAGGCAGTGCATTAAGTGCACTTAACACTTCTATCATTAACACAGGTGCCTCTGTCGCAGGATTAACCGAAGACGCGCTGTTGTGGAATGACAGCACCAGTGCCTTTAGCGCTAACCACGCGGGAAGCACCAGCAAGATCACCAATCTGGCGGCAGGCACCCTGGCCGCAGACAGCACCGATGCCGTTAACGGCTCCCAGTTGTTTGATACAAATGAGAAAGTGGATCAGAACACTACTGATATCGCCACCAATACCGACAGCATTAACCAGAACACAACAGATATCGCCGCTAATACGACCAGCATCAATCAGAACACTACTGATATCGCCGCTAATACGACCAGCATCAATCAGAACACCACTAATATTGCCACCAACACCACCAATATCAATAACCTGAGTGACTCTGTTACCACGCTCACCAATGATGCCTTGCTGTGGGATGCTAACTCTGGCGCATTCAGCGCTAACCACGCGGGAAGCGCCAGCAAGATCACCAATCTGGCGGCAGGCACCCTGGCCGCAGACAGCACCGATGCCGTTAACGGCTCCCAGTTGTTTGATACAAATGAGAAAGTGGATCAGAACACTACTGATATCGCCACCAATACCGACAGCATCAACCAGAACACAACCGATATCGCCGCTAATACGACCAGCATCAATCAGAACACCACTGATATCGCCGCTAATACGACCAGCATCAATCAGAACACCACTGATATCGCCACCAACACCACCAATATCAATAACCTGAGCGACTCTGTTACCACGCTCACCAATGATGCCTTGCTGTGGGATGCTAACTCTGGTGCATTCAGCGCTAACCACGCGGGAAGCGCCAGCAAGATCACCAATCTGGCGGCAGGCACTCTGGCCGCAGACAGCACCGATGCCGTTAACGGCTCCCAGTTGTTTGCCACCAACGAAAATGTGTCTCAGAACACCACTGATATCGCCACCAACACCACCAATATCAATAACCTGAGCAACTCAGTTACCACGCTAACCGATGATGCCCTGCTGTGGGATGCTGACTCTGGAGCATTCAGCGCTAACCACGCGGGAAGCGCCAGCAAAATCATTAATGTCGCCGCCGGGGAACTTTCTGAGGACAGTACAGACGCGGTGAACGGCTCACAGTTGTATGAAACCAACCAGAAGGTAGATCAAAACACATCAGATATTGCAGATATTAATACAACGATCACCAATCTTGGTACCGATGCACTGAGCTGGGATGAGGCAACCAATTCGTTCTCCGCCAGCCACGGAAGTAGTACGGCAAACAAAATCACCAATGTCGCCGCCGGGGAGCTTTCTGAGAGCAGCACCGACGCGGTTAACGGTTCGCAGCTGTTCGAAACCAATGAAAAAGTGGATCAGAACACGACCGATATCGCCGCCAATACCACCAACATATCTCAGAACAGCACCGCAATTGAGAACCTGAATACTTCTGTCACCGACATTAATACGTCCATTACCGGCCTCACTGATAATGCTCTGTTATGGGACGAAGACATCGGGGCTTTTAGCGCAAACCACGGTGGAAGTACCAGTAAAATAACCAATGTCGCCACCGGGGAGCTTTCTGAGGACAGTACAGACGCGGTAAACGGCTCACAGTTGTATGAAACCAACCAGAAAGTAGATCAAAACACCTCTGCTATTGCGGATATCAATACGTCCATCACCAACCTTGGTACCGATGCACTGAGCTGGGATGACGAAGAGGGTGCGTTCAGCGCCAGCCACGGTACCAGCGGTACCAATAAGATAACCAATGTAGCAGCAGGTGAAATCGCCAGTGACAGTACTGACGCCGTTAATGGCTCTCAGCTCCATGAAACTAACATGCTGATTTCTCAGTATAATGAATCTATTAGCCAAATAACCGGTGATACCAGCGAAACCTATATCACGGAAAATGGTACCGGCGTGAAATACATCCGCACGAACGATAACGGGCTTGAAGGCCAGGATGCATACGCAACGGGTGACGGCGCAACAGCAGTGGGTTACAACGCCGTCGCATCCGGTGCTTCGAGTCTGGCGCTTGGAGAAAACAGCAGCAGCAGCATTGAGGGCAGCATCGCCTTGGGCAGTGGCTCCAGCTCTAACCGCGCTATTACAACCGGCATACAAGCAACGAGCGTAACAAGCGATGGCGTCGTCATTGGTTACGATACAACAAACAGAGAGTTGCTGGGCGCGTTGTCATTGGGGACGGATGGAGAAAGCTATCGTCAAATTACCAACGTTGCGGACGGCTCTGAAGCGCAAGATGCGGTAACAGTTCGTCAGTTACAAAATGCTATCGCCGCCGTTTCCACGACGTCGGCACAATATTTCCACTCCAACTCGGATGAGGAAGATTCCCTGGCGGTGGGTGAAAACGCGATAGCCGTCGGCGCGAAAACCATCGTCAATGGCGATTCGGGAGTCGGTATTGGCTATGGCGCAGTCGTGGATCAATCTGCCTTCAACGGCATTGCCATTGGTTCAAACGCACAGGTAAATCACGCCACCAGCATCGCGCTCGGCAGCAATTCACAAACCACCGTCGGCGCACAAAGCAGCTATACCGCTTACAACATGGATACGCCACAAACGTCAGTGGGCGAAGTTTCTGTAGGCAGTGGCGATGGCCAGCGGCAGATCACCAATGTTGCAGCAGGAAGCGCAGACACCGATGCCGTAAACGTTGGTCAATTGAAAGTCACTGACAGCCGTGTTGCCGCAAATACCGAAAGCATCAATAACCTGAATACCCAGGTTAGCAACCTTGATACTCGCGTCACCAATATCGAAAACTCTGTCGGCGATATTGTCACTACGGGGAGCACCAAGTACTTCAAGACCAGTTCAACAGGTGCCGATGCAAATGCCCAGGGTGCAGACAGCGTCGCGATGGGTTCCGGATCTATTGCGGCTGCTGAAAACAGCGTGGCGCTAGGCACAAATTCCGTCGCAGATGAAGCTAATACGGTGTCTGTCGGCTCTTCTACTCAACAACGTCGTATTACCAATGTTGCCGCAGGGGTGAACAACACTGACGCGGTTAATGTGGCGCAACTGAAAGCCTCAGAAGCAGGTTCCGTTCGTTATGAAACCAATACCGATGGCTCGGTTAACTACAGTGTGCTCAACCTGGGAGACGGGAGTGGCGGTACCACTCGGATCGGCAATGTTTCAGCGGCGGTGAACGATACGGATGCGGTGAACTATGCGCAATTGAAACGCAGCGTAGAAGAAGCAAACACCTATACCGATCAAAAAATGGGTGAAATGAACAGTAAAATCAAAGGAGTAGAAAACAAGATGAGCGGCGGTATTGCCTCAGCAATGGCCATGGCCGGTCTTCCACAAGCTTACGCACCGGGAGCCAACATGACCTCGATTGCTGGGGGTACGTTTAATGGTGAAAGTGCCGTCGCACTCGGCGTGTCTATGGTGAGTGAAAGCGGGGGCTGGGTTTATAAATTGCAAGGAACCAGTAACAGCCAGGGCGATTACTCTGCAGCCATTGGTGCTGGCTTCCAGTGGTAATGAAGTAACAATACTCCCGACATCAAAGGCAATGGCATCATGCCATTGCCTTTTCACTTCTCTTTGTTGTCCTCACCTGCAATTGGCCCTACCAATTTTAGCCAGATCCTACCAGCACCTCACATTTCATTAAAATGTGCGTACAATACCGTTGCCAATAAATAACATTTGATTAACCATTCATTGTCATTACCCCTACACAACAATATTGGCAGGGCCACTTTTACACATAATGTGACCAGGAGATGAGCACAGACTCATTCCATTATGTCGGCGGCCCCCAGGAGACCTGCAATGAATCTCTGGCAACAGAACTACGACCCGGCCGGTAACATCTGGCTTTCCAGTCTGATCGCATCGCTCCCTATCCTGTTCTTTTTCTTCGCCCTGATTAAGCTCAAGCTGAAAGGCTATGTTGCGGCGTCATGGACGGTGGTGATCGCTCTGACGGTCGCCCTGCTGTTTTACAAAATGCCAGTCGATCACGCTCTGGCTTCCGTGGTGTACGGCTTCTTCTATGGTCTGTGGCCAATTGCCTGGATCATTATCGCCGCGGTATTCGTCTATAAAATCTCGGTGAAAACCGGGCAGTTCGACATCATCCGCTCCTCAATACTCTCGATTACCCCGGACCAACGTCTGCAAATGCTGATTGTCGGTTTCTCCTTTGGCGCATTCCTCGAAGGGGCGGCAGGATTTGGCGCTCCGGTAGCGATTACCGCCGCACTGCTGGTTGGTCTGGGCTTTAATCCTCTGTACGCGGCAGGTTTGTGCCTGATCGTAAACACCGCTCCGGTCGCTTTTGGCGCAATGGGCATTCCGATTCTGGTTGCCGGTCAGGTTACCGGGCTGGATAGCTTCGAGATTGGTCAGATGGTGGGCCGTCAGTTACCGTTCCTGACCATTATCGTGTTGTTCTGGATTATGGCGATTATGGATGGCTGGCGCGGCGTAAAAGAGACCTGGCCTGCGGTGATGGTCGCTGGCGGCTCGTTTGCTATCGCGCAGTACCTCAGCTCTAACTTTATCGGGCCGGAACTGCCGGACATTATCTCGTCTCTGGTTTCGCTGGTCTGCCTGACGCTGTTCCTGAAACGCTGGCAGCCAGTACGCATCTTCCGCTTTGGCGATATGGGCGCTTCACAGGTCGATCAGACGCTGGCTCGCACCCACTATACCGCTGGACAGGTGGTCCGCGCCTGGTCTCCGTTCCTGTTCCTGACCGCCACCGTCACGCTGTGGAGCGTACCGCCGTTTAAAGCGCTGTTTGCGCCAGGCGGCGCGATGTACCACTGGGTGGTCAATATTCCGGTTCCGTACCTCGATAAGCTGGTTGCCCGTATGCCGCCGGTTGTACACGAAGCCACAGCCTACGCGGCGGTGTATAAATTTGACTGGTTCTCCGCAACCGGTACCGCGATTTTGTTTGCCGCCCTGCTGTCTATCGTCTGGTTGAAGATGAAGCCGTCCGCAGCGCTGCAGACTTTTGGCAGCACGCTGAAAGATCTGGCATTACCTATTTACTCCATCGGAATGGTGCTGGCATTCGCGTTTATCTCAAACTACTCCGGGCTTTCATCAACCCTGGCGTTGGCCCTGGCACACACCGGCAGCGCGTTTACCTTCTTCTCACCGTTCCTCGGCTGGCTGGGGGTATTTCTGACCGGGTCCGACACCTCATCAAACGCACTGTTTGCCGCCCTGCAGGCTACGGCTGCTCAGCAAATCGGCGTTTCGGATGTGCTGATGGTTGCGGCAAATACCACCGGCGGCGTGACCGGCAAGATGATCTCGCCGCAATCTATCGCTATCGCCTGTGCGGCAGTGGGGTTAGTGGGGAAAGAGTCTGACCTGTTCCGCTTTACCGTGAAACACAGCCTGATTTTCACCTGCATGGTGGGTGTGATTACCACGCTGCAGGCCTATGTCTTAACCTGGATGATTCCATGATAGTGATGCCCAGACGCCTGTCAGATGAAGTCGCATCTCGTGTGCGGGCGCTGATTGAAGAACAACAGCTGGAGGCGGGCATGAAGTTGCCCGCTGAGCGTCAACTGGCCGTACAGCTCGGCGTATCGCGTAACTCGCTGCGCGAGGCGTTAGCAAAGCTGGTCAGTGAAGGCGTACTGATTAGCCGTCGTGGCGGCGGGACGTTTATCCGCTGGCAGCATGAGGCCTGGTCTGAACAAAACATCGTTCAGCCGCTGAAAACCCTGCTGGCGGACGATCCTGATTACAGTTTCGATATTCTGGAGGCCCGCCACGCCATCGAAGCCAGTACCGCCTGGCACGCAGCCATGCGGGCCACCGCCGCGGATAAAGAGAAAATCAGGCTCTGTTTCGAGGCCACGCAAAGCGAAGATCCGGATCTCGCCTCGCAGGCTGACGTTCGTTTTCATCTCGCCATTGCGGAAGCCTCGCACAACGTGGTGCTGTTGCAGACCATGCGCGGTTTCTTCGACGTCCTGCAGTCTTCGGTAAAACAGAGCCGCCAACGTATGTACCTGGTACCGCCGGTATTTTCTCAACTGACGGCGCAGCATCAGGCCGTGCTGGACGCCATTGTTGCCGGGGATGCCGACGGGGCGCGTAAGGCCATGATGGCGCACCTCAGTTTTGTCCACACCACAATTAAACGATTTGATGAAGATCAGGCCCGGCAGGCGCGTATTACGCGCCTGCCCGGTGATCCTGGTGAGAATAGCAGGGAGAACAACACATGATTATTTCAGCAGCCAGCGACTATCGCGCCGCAGCCCAGCGCATCCTGCCCCCCTTCTTGTTCCACTATATTGACGGCGGGGCGTATGCCGAGCACACCTTGCGCCGTAACGTGGCAGACCTGTCAGAGGTGGCGCTGCGCCAGCGCGTACTTAAGAATATGTCCGACCTGAGCCTGGAAACCAAGCTGTTCAACGAAACACTCTCCATGCCGGTAGCCCTCGCGCCTGTCGGTTTGTGCGGCATGTACGCACGCCGGGGCGAGGTTCAGGCCGCCGCCGCCGCTGATGCCAAAGGCATTCCGTTTACGCTTTCCACAGTGTCCGTATGTCCGATTGAAGAAGTCGCCCCGACCATCAAGCGTCCGATGTGGTTCCAGCTGTATGTTCTGCGCGATCGCGGTTTTATGCGTAACGCACTGGAGCGCGCCAAAGCAGCGGGTTGCTCCACGCTGGTCTTTACCGTCGATATGCCAACGCCTGGCGCACGCTACCGTGATGCCCATTCCGGTATGAGCGGTCCAAATGCGGCACTGCGGCGCTACTGGCAAGCAGTCACTCATCCACAGTGGGCATGGGACGTTGGTCTGAACGGTCGCCCGCATGATTTAGGTAATATTTCGACTTATCTTGGCAAACCCACCGGCCTTGAAGATTACATCGGCTGGCTGGCGAATAACTTCGATCCGTCGATTTCCTGGAAAGACCTCGAGTGGATCCGTGAATTCTGGGATGGTCCGATGGTGATCAAAGGGATCCTCGATCCTGAAGATGCCCGCGACGCCGTACGCTTTGGCGCGGATGGTATCGTTGTCTCTAACCACGGTGGCCGTCAGTTAGATGGCGTGCTGTCTTCAGCTCGTGCGCTGCCCGCCATTGCCGATGCGGTGAAAGGCGATATTACCATTCTGGCTGATAGCGGGATCCGCAATGGTCTGGACGTTGTACGCATGATAGCGCTGGGCGCGGATAGCGTGCTGCTGGGGCGTGCTTATCTGTACGCGCTGGCGACCCACGGCCAGGCCGGTGTGGCGAATCTGCTGAACCTGATCGAGAAAGAGATGAAGGTGGCGATGACCCTGACCGGTGCGAAGTCGATTAGCGAAATCAGCCGTGATTCGCTGGTACAGGAACTGGGTAAGAGCCTGCCTGCCGCGCTGGCACCTCTGGTCCAGGGTAGCGCAGCGTAACAACATCCCCGTAAACCCCATTTTCTGAATGGTCGGTCTGTTTTCAGCCCGACCATTTTTTATCCAAAAATAACGACTAGTTAACATTTACAACCAATATATTTGACAACTTTTTATCCACCTGCCAAATGTATAGACAAGCTAATACAACAGCATTTTATACATATAACAATCATCATAACTGGCGAGGGTGACATGGCTTATTCCGGAAAAGTGAATATCCAGCAGGCGATAGATGACAGTGCTTTTTCGCGTTTCCACTGGGTCATTATTGTCCTGGGTTTTCTGGTTTTAGCCATTGACGGCTTCGATACGGCGGCGATGGGCTATATTGCCCCCACGCTTTCAGCCGACTGGGGCATCAAGAAACAAGATCTTGGACCGGTGTTAAGCGCCGCGCTATTGGGCCTCTCATTTGGTGCCCTGCTGGCCGGACCGATTTCCGATCGTATGGGTCGTAAGCGCGTCCTGGTCTTTTCCTGTCTGTTCTTTGGCCTCGCCAGTCTGGGAACCGCCTATGCCCAGACGCTGAATATGCTCACGTTTTGGCGCTTTCTCACCGGGCTTGGGCTTGGCGCGGCAATGCCCAATGCCATCACCCTGGTGTCAGAATTCGCCCCGAAACGCTGTCGTTCAATGGCGATTAACACCATGTACTGTGGCTTTCCATTAGGGGCTGCGGGCGGCGGCGTGATCTCCTCCTGGCTGATCCCCAACTACGGCTGGCACAGTGTTCTGCTTGCTGGTGCGATCGCCCCACTGGTCCTCACCGTACTGTTGGTGCTGTTCCTGCCGGAGTCGGTTAAGTATCTGGTTCACCGCGGTAAAGGGGTTGCACAGATTAAACGCATTGCTCAACGCTTTATGTCGGGAAGTCTGGAACAGGTTACCCAGTTTTATCTGGATGAAGACCGTATCACGGTCAAAAAAAGCAGCGTGGCACAGTTATTTAGTATGCCCTGGCTGCCGGGTACGCTGATGCTCTGGATGACCTACTTTATGGGGCTGGTTATCTATTACGTGCTGCTGAGCTGGATGCCAACGCTGATGCTGGGAATGGGCTATCCGCTGGCCGAATCCGCCTGGCTGACATCGCTGTTTACCTTTGGCGGTACGGCGGGGATCCTGCTGGCCGGTTGGTTAATGGACCGCTGGGAAGCCCATAAAGTGGTCTCACTCGGCTTCATTCTGACGATGCTGTTTGCCCTCGCTCTCGGGTTTGAACATAACCACATCATCTTGTTCGGCGCACTGATCTTCCTGATGGGGATTACCATGAACGGCGCGCAGTCCGGGCTGCAGACGCTGGCCGCCACGTTTTATCCAACCCACTGCCGTGCGACGGGCATTGCCTGGATGCAGGGCGTGGGCCGCTTCGGCGGCGTAGCCGGAACGATGATGAGCGCCCAGTTGCTTTCCCTGCAATGGCAGGCAGACAGTATCTTAATGTTCCTCAGCCTTCCGGCCCTGGTCGCTGCTGCCGCGACAATTTACAAGCTGCAACGCTATAAACCGCAGACGCTGACCGTCGCATAGTACCCGCTCTTTCTGCTATTCTGCCCCCCGTTATCAAGGGGGCAGTATGCTTAACATCGTTTTATTCGAACCAGAAATCCCGCCAAATACCGGCAATATTATCCGTCTTTGCGCCAACACCGGCTTTCGTCTGCATATTATAGAGCCAATGGGCTTTACCTGGGACGACAAGCGCCTGCGTCGCGCGGGGCTGGATTACCATGAATTTACCGCCGTGCTGCGCCACTCTGATTACGCCGCCTTCGTCGCCGCAGAACATCCGCAGCGCCTGTTTGCTCTGACCACCAAAGGTACGCCAGCGCATAGCGCGGTATGCTATCAGGACGGGGATTATCTGATGTTTGGTCCGGAAACACGCGGTCTGCCAGCCAGCATCCTTGACGCGCTGCCGGCCGAACAAAAAATTCGTATTCCGATGATGCCAGACAGTCGCAGCATGAACCTGTCAAATGCGGTGTCGGTGGTGGTGTATGAGGCCTGGCGCCAGCTAGGGTATCCGGGCGCGGTACTGCGTAGCTGATGATTGTTGGATGGCGGCTAGGGCCTGATCCGACCTACATTAATTTGATGAAATTCATTTCGAGCGTTATCGGCGCAGACAGATTGAACACGGACTGCGCACAGTCACCGGAGCGTACACGCAATACGTGAGGATGACGAGCACAGCTCAGGTTCAATCTGCCAGGTAAGATAGCTCGAAATCAGATACCATCTCCATACTCAAAAGTATGATGTATCCCGTTGAAATGCTGATCCATATCCATGGACGGCTTATCGCTGTCAGGCTTGCCGACGATGCGTGCCGGAACGCCTGCTGCAGTGGTATGCGGGGGTACCGGCTGTAAAACGACGGAACCTGCGCCAATCTTCGCGCCGCGCCCGACTTCAATGTTGCCGAGAATTTTTGCTCCCGCGCCAATCATCACGCCTTCACGAATTTTCGGATGACGGTCACCGCCGGCTTTACCGGTCCCGCCCAGCGTGACGGATTGCAAAATAGAGACGTCGTTTTCAATCACGGCAGTTTCACCGACCACAATACCAGTGGCGTGATCGAGCATAATCCCACGGCCAATTTTTGCCGCCGGGTGAATGTCTACCTGGAAGCTAACGGACACCTGATTTTGCAGGAAGATTGCCAGCGCCTGACGCCCCTGATGCCACAGCCAGTGACCGATACGGTAGGCCTGAAGCGCATGAAAGCCCTTCAGATACAGAAGTGGGGTGGAATATTTATCGACAGCCGGATCACGCGTGCGTACCGCCTGAATATCACAGGCCGCTGAGGCAATCATTTCAGGATCGGCCGCGTAGGCCTCTTCCACGACTTCGCGAATGGCAATGGCGGGCATGATCGGAGAAGCGAGTTTATTCGCCAGCATATAGCTTAGCGCACTGCCGAGGTTTTCATGCTTGAGCAACGTTGCGTGATAAAAACTGGCCAGCATTGGCTCACATTCCGCCAGTGCCCGGGCTTCCGCTTTAATGTTTTTCCAGACGATATCCAGTTCTTCACACGGCATTGCGTACTCCAGAAGGTAGCAAAACGACCGACCCGTTCTTCGCGGGTCGGGTCGTTATATTCAACAGTTCCTTACAGCTAGTGGCGACTCAGCTCGTCCCTGCGTGCACGGCCTAATAACGTCAATGCTGCCTCGCGCGCGTTTTTTCCGCAATACAATACTTGATAAATTTCCTCGGTTATTGGCATCTCAACACCAAAACGGTGCGCCAATTCACGAACTTCTTTCGTATTGCGGTAGCCTTCAACCACTTGACCAATCTTGTCCTGCGCCCCCTGCACGTCCATCCCCTGGCCGAGCATCATGCCAAAACGACGGTTACGCGACTGGTTGTCGGTACAGGTCAGCACCAGATCGCCTAAACCCGCCATACCCATAAAGGTGGCAGGATCGGCACCCAGCGCCGCGCCAAGACGAGACATTTCGGTCAGTCCACGGGTGATCAATGCGGTTCGCGCATTCGCGCCGAAACCGATGCCGTCAGACATCCCCGCGCCAATCGCAATGACGTTTTTCACCGCGCCGCCAAGCTGCACGCCAATGAAATCCGGATTGCTGTAAACGCGGAAGCTCTTGCCGCAGTGCAGCAACTGCTGGAGATCGTCAGCAAAGGTGTCGTCCGTCGAGGCCAGAGAAATCGCCGTCGGCATGCCCGCCGCCAGCTCTTTGGCGAACGTCGGACCGGAGATAACCGCCAGTGGAATAGAATTCCCCAGCGCTTCACGCGCGACGTCCTGCAGCAGGCGTCCCGTTTCCGCTTCCAGACCCTTTGTCGCCCAGACCAGACGCGCGTCAGGACGCATCAGCGGTTTGATGTTGCGCAGCACTTCGCCAAAGACGTGGCTAGGCACCACCACCAGAATATTACGACTGGCGGCCAGCGCAGTGGCTAAATCACTTTCCAGGCGCAGCGTTTCGGGAAAAGGCACATCAGGGAGGAACGCGACGTTGCAGCGATCGTGCTCGAGGGTCGCGATATGTTTCGGATCATGGCCCCAGAGGACAACCTGATGGCCATTTCTTGCCAGGGTGATGGCAAGAGCGGTGCCGTACGAGCCGGCACCAATCACAGTCATTGAAGCATTACTTTGGTTCATCAGGCATCCTGATGTTCTTCAGTACCTTCGCCAGCCTGCTGCTGTAAATAGTTCATGAACAGCGCATCAAAGTTGACCGGCGCAAGGTTCAGTTGCGGGAATGTACCGCGTGAAACCAGGCTGGTGATGCATTCGCGGGCATACGGGAACAGAATGTTCGGGCAGTATGCACCAAGGCAATGCGCCATCTGAGTCCCTTCAATACCACTGATGGAGAAAATACCGCCCTGCTGAACTTCACACAGGAACGCAGTTTCTTCACCCAGAGAAGCCGTTACGGTGACACGCAGCACTACTTCATACACATCATCTGCCAGTTGGGTAGATGCGGTATCAAGATCCAGTTTAACCTCTGGCTGCCAATCTTTCTGGAAAACATGTGGTGCATTTGGCGCTTCGAAAGACACATCCTTGGTATAAATACGTTGGATCTGGAAAGCCATTTCAGTGTTATTTTGTTCTGACATGTTGAGAAAACCCTTTAGTGTTGTCCTTTAAATACTTCGGTACGCCTTAACGCAGCAGTGGATCCAGTCCACCACGTGCATCCAACGCATACAAGTCGTCACAACCACCAATGTGCTGTGCATCAATAAAAATCTGCGGAACCGTTGTACGGCCACTGCGCTTGATCATCTCTTCACGCTTCACGGCATCGCCGTCAATCGGAAGTTCCTGGAAACTCACACCCTTGCTGTTCAACAGCGCCTTTGCGCGATGGCAAAACGGGCAGGTCGCTTTGGTATAGATCTCAATATTGGCCATGACTTATCTCCAGTGTTCTTTTACCCTGCGGCATGAAAGAAGACGGGTAAATTACTTGCCGCGAACCAGTGGCAGATTCTCGCCACTCCAGCCCGCTACGCCGTCTTTCAGTACAGATACCTGCTCAAAACCGGCTTTAATCAGCGCAGTTGCTGAATCCTGGCACTGCATACCAGAGCCATCAACCACAATAACAGGTTTGTTTTTGTGTTTTTCCAGCTCGCCAAAATTGTTGGCTTTGATTTCGCTCGGCAGCAGGTTCGTGGAGCCCGCGATATGGCCTTTGCGGAAGTCGTCGCGCTGACGTAAATCCACAATCACCGCATCTTCTTTGTTGATAAGACGAGTGGCTTCTCCGCGCGTAATTACCTTCACTTTCGAAGTCAGGCTCTTAAACGTGGTAAATAATACAGCCGCCAGTAACGCAATCCAGGCGATACTCAATACAGGGTGGCGACTAACAAATTGCATAATTTCTTGCATGGGGGGTAACAACTCCCGACTTAGTGATTAAAAAACCAGGAAAGGAGTATACCTGCGCGTTGGCGCAAATACAGCCAGAGCGTGCATTGGATTGCATTTTTGCGGGGCGCTACGGAAAAAAAAACGTAAATCCGCGCCCTCTGCGACACGCTCTGGTCGATTATTTGATCTTCTGGGGCTATTTTATCGATTCAGCTGTAGTAAAATTACGCAATTATTTTTGTCTATTGAGTGTGAGGTTGTCGCAATGTCGGTTTCTAAAAAACCTATGGTACTGGTGATTCTGGATGGCTATGGCTATCGTGAAGACAGCCAGGATAACGCCATCTTTAATGCCAAAACCCCGGTAATGGATGCTCTGTGGGCAAAACGTCCGCATACCCTGATTGATGCCTCTGGCCTGGAAGTCGGCCTGCCCGATCGCCAGATGGGCAACTCCGAAGTGGGTCACGTCAACCTGGGCGCGGGCCGCATCGTGTATCAGGACCTGACCCGTCTGGATGTTGAAATTAAAGAACGGACTTTCTTCGCTAACCCAGTGCTGACCGATGCGGTCGACCAGGCAAAAAATAGCGGCAAAGCGGTTCATATCATGGGCCTGCTCTCTGCTGGCGGCGTTCACAGCCACGAAGATCACATCATGGCGATGGTCGAAATGGCAGCTGAACGCGGTGCTGAGAAAATCTATCTGCACGCTTTCCTTGATGGCCGTGATACCCCGCCGCGCAGCGCTGAACATTCGCTGCAGAAATTCGAAGAGAAATTTGCCGCGCTGGGCAAAGGCCGCGTAGCGTCCATCATCGGTCGTTACTACGCCATGGACCGCGACAACCGTTGGGATCGCGTTGAACAGGCTTATGACCTGATGACGCTGGCAAAAGGCGAGTTCCAGTTCGCTACGGCTGTTGAAGGCCTGCAGGCTGCTTATGCCCGCGACGAAAACGACGAATTCGTGAAAGCGACCGTGATCCGTGCTGAAGGCCAGGCTGAAGCCGCTATGGAAGACGGCGATACGCTGATTTTCATGAACTTCCGTGCTGACCGTGCGCGTGAAATCACCCGTGCGTTTGTTAACGCTGACTTCGACGGCTTCGCCCGTAAGAAAGTCGTTAACCTCAACTTTGTGATGCTGACCGAATACGCAGCCGACATCAAAACGGCTGTTGCTTACCCACCAGCGTCTCTGGCCAACACCCTTGGCGAGTGGATGGCGAAGAATGACAAAACGCAGCTGCGTATTTCCGAAACTGAAAAATATGCCCACGTGACCTTCTTCTTTAACGGCGGCGTAGAAGAGCCGTTCAAAGGCGAAGATCGCATCCTGATCAACTCGCCGAAAGTCGCGACCTACGATCTGCAGCCGGAAATGAGCTCTGCTGAGCTGACCGAGAAGCTGGTTGCTGCGATTCAGAGCGGAAAATACGACACCATCATTTGTAACTACCCGAACGGCGACATGGTTGGTCACACCGGGGTGATGGAAGCTGCGGTTAAAGCGGTTGAAGCGCTGGATCACTGCGTTGAGCAGGTGACTAAAGCGGTTGAATCCGTTGGCGGCCAACTGCTGATCACCGCGGACCACGGTAACGCAGAGCAAATGCGCGATCCGTCCACTGGTCAGGCGCATACAGCACACACCAACCTGCCCGTTCCGCTGATTTATGTCGGTGGTAAAAACGTCAAAGCAGTTGAAGGCGGCAAACTTTCTGATATCGCCCCGACGATGCTGACGCTGATGGGTATGGAAATCCCGCAAGAGATGACTGGTAAGCCGCTGTTCATCGTGGAATAATCCCTCCCCATGAGGGGAAAGGCGATTAATACCATCACTTGGGCCGTGAAACTGCGAAAGCTTTCAGTCAGGCCCTTGTTCTACGCCAGCGCGCTTAGCGCTGGCGTATTGCTGTGCGCCTTTTCCGCCCACGCGGACGAGCGCGATCAGCTCAAATCTATTCAGGCTGATATCGCGGCAAAAGAACGCGCGGTACGCCAACAACAACAACAACGCTCCACTCTCCTCGCTCAACTTAAAGTTCAGGAACAGGCCATCGCCGTTGCCGCCAGGCAACTACGCGAAACGCAAAACTCGCTGGCGCAGCTGAATGCGCAAATTACAGAGATGAATGCCGCCCTCGCGAAGCTGGAAAAACAGCGGGCTGCGCAAGAGCGTAGCCTGGCAGCCCAACTTGACGCAGCGTTTCGCCAGGGCGAACACACCGGTATTCAGCTCATTCTGAGCGGGGAAGAGAGCCAGCGCGGGCAACGCCTGCAGGCCTATTTCGGCTATCTGAACCAGGCGCGGCAGGAAACCATCGCGCAGTTGAAACAAACCCGCGAAGAAGTCGACTCGCAAAAAGCCGAGCTGGAAGATAAGCAGAGCGAACAGCAGACGTTGCTGTACGAACAGCGCGCTCAGCAGGCTAAGCTGGAGCAGGCGCGTAATGAACGCAAGAAGACGCTCTCGGGTCTGGAGTCATCGATTCAGCAGGGTCAGCAGCAACTGGGCGAAATGCGCGCCAACGAATCACGCCTGCGCAACAGCATTGCTCGCGCCGAAGCCGCAGCCAAAGCACGCGCGGAACGTGAAGCTCGCGAGGCGCAGGCCGTACGTGACAAACAAAAGGATGCGTCACGGAAAGGCTCAACCTACAAGCCAACCGAAAGCGAAAAATCACTGATGTCCCGTACCGGCGGTTTAGGTTCCCCACGCGGCCAGGCATTCTGGCCCGTTCGTGGCCCAACGCTACATCGTTATGGCGAACAGTTGCAAGGTGAGCTACGTTGGAAGGGGATGGTTATTGGCGCATCCGAAGGCACCGAAGTTAAAGCCATTGCCGATGGTCGCGTCATTCTGGCGGACTGGTTGCAGGGCTACGGTCTGGTGGTCGTCGTTGAGCACGGTAAAGGCGATATGAGCCTTTACGGTTATAACCAGAGCGCGCTGGTCAGCGTCGGTACGCAGGTTCGCGCCGGGCAGCCTATTGCACTTGTGGGTAGCAGCGGCGGACAGGGCAGGCCGGCACTCTATTTCGAAATTCGTCGCCAGGGTCAGGCGGTCAATCCACAGCCGTGGTTGGGAAGATAAGTTTTGCCTCAATTTCGTCGTCTATTATTCTCTCTCGCCAGCGTGCTGGCCTTCGCAACACCTGTTTTTGCTGGCAAACTTGCCATCGTTATTGATGATTTCGGCTATCGTCCACACACCGAAAATCAGGTTCTGGCGATGCCTTCCACCCTCTCCGTTGCCGTTCTGCCTAATGCCCCACACGCGCGTGAAATGGCGATTAAAGCGCATAACAGCGGGCATGAAGTTTTAATCCATCTGCCGATGGCGCCACTGAGCAAACAGCCGTTAGAGAAAGATACTTTGCGCCCGGAAATGAGCAGCGAAGAGATTGAGCGGATTATTCGCGACGCGGTAAGCAAAGTACCGAATGCGGTCGGGCTGAACAACCATATGGGCAGCGCGATGACCTCCAGCCTGTTCGGCATGCAGAAGGTGATGCAGGCGCTGGAACGCTACGATCTCTACTTCCTGGACAGTATGACCATCGGCAACAGTCAGGCAATGCGCGCAGCATCAGGAACCGGCGTGAAGGTTATCAAACGCAAAGTCTTCCTGGATGACACACAAAACGAAGCCGATATTCGCCGTCAGTTTAATCGTGCCGTTGAGCTTGCGCGCCGCAACGGTTCAGCAATTGCCATTGGGCATCCTCACCCTTCGACGGTTCGCGTCCTGCAGCAGATGCTTTATAACCTGCCAGCGGACATTACGCTGGTTCGCCCAAGCAGCCTGCTCAATGAACCACAGGTAGACACCTCCAGACCAAACCTTACACCGCCGAAGAATGGTAAACCTGATGCGCCACGTAATCCTTTCCGCGGGGTGAGATTATGCAAACCGAAGCAGCCGTTAGAGCCGGTTTACGCCAGCCGCTTCTTCAGCGTGCTCGGTGAAAGCATCACCCAAAGCACGCTGGTGCAGTACATGCGCCTGCAATGGCAGGGCTGGCAATAATTACTCTTTAATATCCAGCGTTAAATGGGCCAGGCGGCGCGGCGTCAGTGATTTATCGCGCCACTGACTAAAGCGTATGGCCCACAATAGCACCTGATAACCCAGCTTAACGCTGCAGATATTGCTCACCATGCGCTTAAACATACCCGATACGAATACTTCAGCAATCATCCGTTGGCGGATTTTCTCGTCCGGCTCTTTACGTATGCAATGACAAACGCGTAGCGCTTCGTAAATCACCTGCTGTTTGAACTCCGGATAAATTGGAATGCGTCCAGCATAGTCGTGATTCATCTTATCCAGCAGACGGGTAATTTTAATGTAGTGGCGTTGATAGGCGAGATTTTTCAGCCCGGTGCGTGGCAGGCGGCTGACGGACGCGCCGTGCAGGAAGTATTTATACAACGGCACTTCCGTGTAACGCGCGCGTTTCGCATTAAACATAAACTCTGTCGTCCAGATAATATCCTGGTGGTGCAGACCGGACAGGAAGGTCAGTCCTGCGTCGCGGATGGTCTGATGGCGGTAAACGCCCATCCAGACAACGTGCCGCCAACGGCGACTGGCTAACGCTTTGCGTAACCAGTCTGGCCCGGTCATCACGCCGGTAGAACGAATTCGATTGGTAGGAATGGATGCCCAGGTGTGGCCTGTCTCCGCAATACACCAATCAGCGTTGCACTGCGCAACATCCAGATTATCCTTCAGCGCCATAGTCATCAGCGTCTCATACATTTCCGGATAGGCAATATCATCGCCGTCTACGTACGCGATGTACTCCCCCCTGGCAACTTCCATACCGGTATTGCGCGCCGCGGATACCCCTCCATTGGGCTGGTGCAACAGGTGAACGTGCGGGTAACGATCCGCATAAGACTGAGCAAGGTCCGCTGAGTTATCCGTAGAACCATCATTAACAATGATGATCTCCAGGTTCTTCCAGGTTTGCGCAATCAGCGAATCCATACACGCAATGAACGGTTCACCCGTGTTGTAAAGTGGCATAATGACGCTCAGGAGACCAGGGATATAGGTCATATCAAATCCAGCCAAACAATAGAGTTATCGGCACTTTTTAGCATATTAAGCGGTAGATTTTCAGAAAAAATTATTAATTCTTTAGCAGAAAATGCGCCAGGCAGGAGCGAGCGTGCAAGCATAAAAAAGCCCCGGATGGTAATGATAATCAACACCCAGGGACATACGCAGAATCTACTGATTGGATAGGGTTAATCCCAGCTCAGGATCACTTTCCCTGACTGGCCCGAGAGCATCGCGTCAAAGCCCTGCTGAAATTCATCGATGGAGAATCGATGGGTGATGATCGGCGACAAATCCAGACCAGACTGAATCAATGCGGCCATCTTGTACCAGGTCTCAAACATCTCACGACCGTAGATACCTTTAATAAACAATCCTTTAAAGATAACTTTAGTCCAGTCGATGGACATGTCTGATGGTGGAATACCCAGCATAGCAATACGGCCACCGTGGTTCATGGTGTCCAGCATGGCGCGAAACGCTGGCGGCGCGCCGGACATCTCCAGACCGACATCAAACCCTTCGGTCATGCCCAGTTCAGCCATCACGTCGGTCAGACTCTCTTTCGACACGTTGACCGCGCGAGTGATGCCCATTTTACGCGCCAGTTCAAGGCGATACTCATTAACATCGGTAATCACCACGTGGCGTGCGCCAACGTGCCTGGCAACCGCTGCCGCCATAATACCGATTGGACCCGCACCGGAAACCAGTACATCTTCCCCAACCAGATCGAACGACAGCGCCGTATGCACCGCATTACCGAACGGATCGAAGATAGACGCCAGGTCGTCAGAGATGTTGTCCGGAATTTTAAACGCGTTAAATGCCGGGATCACCAGGTACTCTGCAAAGCAGCCAGGACGGTTTACGCCAACACCGGTCGTATTGCGGCACAGGTGAGTACGTCCACCGCGGCAGTTACGGCAATGCCCGCAGGTGATATGACCTTCGCCTGAAACGCGATCGCCGATTTTAAAGCCTTTAACTTCCTGGCCGATGCCAACAACTTCGCCGACATATTCATGTCCAACGACCATCGGTACCGGGATGGTTTTTTGCGACCATTCATCCCAGTTATAAATGTGAACGTCAGTCCCGCAGATGGCTGTTTTACGGATTTTAATCAGCAAATCGTTATGGCCGACTTCCGGTTCAGGAACGTCGGTCATCCAAATGCCCTCTTCCGCTTTCAGTTTGGATAACGCTTTCATTTCACATCCTCAGGCAATAACGCCCAGTTGTTTACCAATGCGTGTGAACGCCTCAACAGCACGCGTAATCTGCTCAGGGGTATGCGCCGCAGACATCTGGGTACGAATACGCGCCTGACCTTTTGGAACCACCGGATAGAAGAATCCAGTAACGTAAATCCCCTCTTTTTGCAGCTCGCGGGCGAACTCTTGCGCCACTACCGCATCCCCCAACATGACCGGGATAATTGCGTGATCCGCTCCCGCTAACGTAAAGCCTGCGGCAGACATTTGCTCGCGGAACTGACGTGCGTTCGCCCACAGGCGATCGCGCAGCTCGCTGCCTGCTTCGACCATCTCCAGCACTTTAATGGAGGCAGAAACAATTGCAGGAGCCAATGAGTTGGAGAACAGATACGGACGGGAACGCTGACGCAACCACTCAACAACCTCTTTGCGCGCTGCGGTGTACCCGCCAGATGCGCCGCCGAGCGCTTTACCCAGCGTACCAGTGATGATGTCCACACGCCCCATCACGTCACAGTATTCATGTGAGCCACGACCATTTTCGCCGACAAAGCCGACAGCATGGGAATCATCAACCATGACCAGCGCGTCGTATTTATCCGCCAGGTCACAAACGCCTTTCAGGTTAGCGATCACACCATCCATAGAGAACACGCCATCGGTGGCGATCAGGATATGACGGGCTCCCGCTTCACGCGCTTCTTTCAGGCGCGCTTCCAGCTCGACCATGTCATTGTTGGCGTAACGGAAACGCTTTGCTTTACACAAGCGAACACCGTCAATGATAGAAGCGTGGTTGAGCGCATCTGAGATAATCGCATCTTCTGCGCCCAACAGCGTTTCAAACAGGCCGCCGTTGGCGTCAAAGCAGGAAGAGTAAAGGATGGCATCTTCCATACCGAGGAATGCCGCCAGTTTTTGCTCCAGTTGCTTATGGCTGTCCTGGGTACCGCAAATAAAGCGGACCGAAGCCATACCAAATCCGTGAGAATCCATACCTGCTTTTGCAGCTGCAATCAGTTCCGGGTGGTTAGCCAGCCCCAGATAGTTGTTCGCACAAAAGTTAATAACGTGGCTTCCGTCCGCCACGGTGATATCCGCCTGCTGGGCAGACGTAATAATGCGCTCTTCTTTAAACAATCCTTCCGCACGTGCGGTTTCGAGATCGTTCGTTAACTGTTTGTAAAAATCCCCACGCATTTCAATTCTCCAGACTGGGCAAATTTCAGCACATATTAACCAAAGCTATACGCTGATACGAGATGACGCATCATCACTTCTTCAAAATGAAGCATAAATCACGTGTACCCGTACGGCTTATCGGTGAATGGCTGAAGCCAGAGCCATGTAGTGATATGATAGAAAGTATTCGTGTCTGAGATTGTCTCTGACTCCAAAATTCGAAGGTTACATTTATGATCATCGTTACCGGCGGCGCGGGCTTTATCGGCAGCAACATCGTCAAGTCATTGAATGATAAAGGCATCACCGACATCCTGGTGGTGGACAACCTGAAAGATGGCACCAAGTTTGTTAACCTGGTGGATCTGAATATTGCTGACTACATGGACAAGGAAGACTTCCTGATCCAGATTATGGCCGGAGAAGATTTCGGCGATATCGAAGCGATTTTCCACGAAGGCGCATGCTCCTCCACTACCGAGTGGGACGGCAAGTATATGATGGACAACAACTATCAATACTCCAAAGAGCTGCTGCACTATTGCCTGGAGCGTGAAATTCCGTTCCTGTATGCGTCCTCTGCCGCCACCTACGGCGGTCGCACTTCTGATTTCATCGAATCCCGTGAATATGAGAAACCGCTGAACGTTTACGGCTACTCAAAATTCCTGTTCGACGAGTACGTTCGTCAGATCCTGCCAGAAGCCAATTCTCAGATTGTTGGCTTCCGCTATTTCAACGTCTACGGACCGCGTGAAGGCCATAAAGGCAGCATGGCGAGCGTCGCTTTCCACCTCAACACCCAGCTCAACAATGGCGAAACACCAAAACTGTTCGAAGGCAGTGAAAACTTCAAGCGTGATTTCGTTTACGTAGGCGATGTGGCTGCGGTGAACCTGTGGTTCCTGGAAAACGGGGTTTCCGGCATCTTTAACCTTGGTACCGGTCGTGCGGAATCTTTCCAGGCCGTTGCCGATGCAACGCTTGCGTACCACAAAAAAGGCAGCATTGAGTACATCCCATTCCCGGAAAAACTGAAAGGTCGCTATCAGGCGTTTACCCAGGCCGATCTGACTAATCTGCGCGCTGCGGGCTATGACAAGCCGTTTAAAACCGTTGCTGAAGGTGTAACGGAATATATGGCCTGGCTGAACCGCGACGCGTAAGTATGAAAATTTTGGTGGTAGGCCCGTCCTGGGTGGGCGACATGATGATGTCGCAAAGTCTCTATCGCACGCTTAAGGCGCGCTATCCCCAGGCGATAATCGACGTGATGGCACCTGCATGGTGCCGTCCGTTATTGTCGCGCATGCCTGAAGTTAACGAAGCTATCGCCATGCCGCTGGGACACGGTGCGCTGGAGATCGGCGAGCGGCGTAAACTCGGTCATAGCCTGCGTGAAAAACGCTATGACCGCGCCTATGTGCTGCCTAACTCGTTTAAATCCGCGCTGGTACCGTTCTTTGCTGGCATTCCCCATCGTACCGGTTGGCGTGGTGAAATGCGCTACGGCCTGCTAAACGATGCGCGCGTGCTGGATAAAGATGCCTGGCCGCTGATGGTCGAACGCTATGTAGCCCTGGCCTATGATAAAGGCGTAATGCTGTCAGCTAAAGATTTGCCGCAGCCTCTGCTATGGCCGCAGTTGCAGGTAAGCGAAGGTGAAAAGTCCCTGACCTGTCGCCAGTTTTCCCTTTCTGCCGAACGCCCCATCATCGGCTTTTGCCCTGGAGCGGAATTTGGTCCAGCGAAACGCTGGCCACATTACCACTACGCAGACCTGGCGAAGCAACTGATCGATGAAGGCCATCAGATTGTGCTTTTTGGCTCTGCAAAAGACCATGAAGCCGGAAATGAGATCCTGGCGACGCTGAACGTTGATCAGCAGGCCTGGTGCCGTAATCTGGCAGGCGAAACACAGCTGGAGCAGGCCGTCATTCTGCTCGCCGCCTGCAAAGCGGTGGTCACCAACGACTCTGGATTAATGCACGTTGCCGCAGCGTTGAATCGACCTCTGGTAGCGTTATATGGCCCCAGCAGCCCGGATTTTACTCCGCCGCTTTCACACAAGGCTCGCGTAATTCGCTTGATTACGGGCTATCACAAAGTACGCAAGGGAGATGCAGCAGAAGGCTATCATCAGAGCCTGATTGACATCACACCCCAGCGCGTGCTGGAAGAACTCAACGACCTGTTGTTACAAGAGGAAGCCTGACGGATGCGGGTACTGATCGTTAAAACATCGTCTATGGGCGATGTACTGCATACGTTACCGGCATTAACCGATGCGCAGCAGGTCATGCCGGATATTCAATTTGATTGGGTAGTGGAAGAAGGCTTCGCGCAGATCCCATCCTGGCATGCAGCCGTTGACCGGGTTATTCCAGTGGCGATCCGCCGCTGGCGTAAAGCCTGGTTTTCAGCGCCGATTAAAGCCGAGCGTAAAGCCTTTCGCGATGCGGTGCGTTTACATCAGTATGACGCGATAATTGATGCGCAGGGTCTGGTAAAAAGCGCGGCGTTGGTTACGCGTCTGGCACGTGGCATCAAGCATGGTATGGACTGGAGCACGGCGCGCGAACCATTGGCGAGCCTGTTTTATAATCGCAAACATCACATTGCCAAACAGCAGCACGCGGTAGAACGTACGCGTGAATTGTTCGCCAAAAGTCTGGGATATTCCAGGCCCCAGTCGCAGGGTGATTACGCTATCGCTCAGCATTTTCTGAAAGAACGTAATGCTGATGCGGGCCAGTATGCCGTATTTCTGCATGCCACAACGCGTGATGATAAGCATTGGCCAGAAGCCAACTGGCGGGAGCTAATTGGCCTGTTAAATAACGCTGGCATACGTATTAAACTGCCATGGGGTGCTCCTCATGAAGAAGCACGAGCCCGTAGGCTGGCAAATGGTTTTTCTTATGTTGATGTTCTTCCACGGATGACTTTGGGAGAGGTCGCTCGCGTACTGGCGGGGGCAAAATTTGTGGTGTCGGTTGATACAGGCCTGAGTCATTTAACCGCTGCACTGGATCGCCCTAATATTACGTTGTACGGTCCAACGGACCCAGGATTGATTGGTGGGTATGGGAAGAATCAATACACACAGCTGAGCCATTCCGGAAAATTGCAGGATCTGGACGCTAGCTTAGTCAACGTATCGCTGGTTGATAATAATTTGCTTTAACTTTAAGAGATGAACCATGCTTCGCCAACACATGTTTTCTCGCTTTATTTGTAGTATAAAAAACAATCCATTCGATTTTATATACTTCTTATTTTATGCCGGGATCCTGGCAACCCTTGCGATGGTGCTGGTCAATCCAGATGAAGCGCTGAAGGTATTTATTTTCTCCACAGCTCTGTCTCTGCCGCTTATAGGAAAAAACATAAAGCATGTGTGCAGTAACAAACAAAACCTGGTTTTGCCTTTTATGTTGCTGCTCTTCGGGTTACTCCAGATTATATGGGTAGAAATATTTAAACAACCGGGTTCAGCTTTTACCGGCGCCTACCGTTCATACCAGAACGGTGGCAAAGTGATGATTTTTGCCGCGCTGGTGATGACCATACTAACATCACAAGCACCAAGTGCTAATAAAATCCGCTTGACCAGTATCTGGGTGATTCTTACGGCAATCGGTTTGTATCTTTTCGCGGGTTATCAACTTAGTGGAGCACAAAACCCTTTAAGATACCGCGTTGCTCTTGGTTTTGAACATCAAACCGGCACGGCTTACTCTCTGACACTAATTGCATTATTAGCCTCGCAAGCGATCATTAATCTGCGCCTGAGACATACGGTTTCACTGTACTTGTTACATTTTTTGATCTCACTGGCGGTCATCATCACCACACAAACTCGGGCTGCGATTTTGGTATATCCGCTCCTGAGTATCGGACTATTTTTCATCCACTACCGCCACAACCACAACATACTGTTAAGGGCGCTACTGGGTTTTGTAATACTGGTCGGGATTGCTGCGATCCCCTTAAAACCAGTCATTGAAAGTCGCTACCAGAACTTCCTGATCGATCTGCACTCTTATAATCAAAATAACAGCAATACCTCTATTGGTGCGCGACTTGCGATGCAACGGGCAGGAATTGAAGCAGGGAAAGGTCATCACTGGGGGCAGTCACTTGAACAACGTGGGGCGGAAATTCAGCGACTTGCCGTCCAGGATACGTCCCTACAAGGGACGCTTAAGTTCATTAACGTACATTTGCATAACGAAATTATTGATACCTTTTCGCTAAAGGGCATCTCCGGGGTTATTGTGCTACTCTTGCTCTATACCGCTATGTTTTTAAGAGCTTACTGGCAACGTAGTCCTCTATTGTTCGTCATCTCAGGCGCTATCGCTATCTATGGCTTGAGTGATTTATTATTGTATGCCAAAGGTGAAGCCTTGAGCAGCATGCTGGCGTTATGTATTGCAGCAGTGCTGAGCTCGAATCCAACGAGAGAATCATGCTATGAATAGCGCTTCAGGTTATTTACTGAGCATTATTATACCTACATACAATAATGCTGAACTCATCACGGCGACGTTGGCGTCGATCCATCAGAGCATCACTGATGATGTGGAGATAATAATTGTTAATGATGGCTCAACAGATTTAACTGAAGAAAGTATCAAGGCATTTTATCGTGAGCAGAAATGCCACAACGTTAAGTATATTAGCCAAAAAAATCAAGGCGTTGCAATCACTCGTAACGTTGGCCTTACCCATGCGACAGGGAAATATATTGGGTTTATTGACAGTGACGATATTGTCTGCATAGATTATTTCACTATCCTTCTCCCTAAATTGAGAGACGAAAAATATGATATTCTCGAATTTAATCTGACCAGAGATATGAACAATCTGTATCAGAATTCATCTGGTATAAAAAATGATATTAATCAGCATGAAATTATATTATCGGATGATGATTTTACCCCTCTACTTCCAATATTCCGGGCAGGACAATGGCATCTCATGACAAAAATCTTCCATCGTAACGTTATTGGTAACGATCGATTCGAAGAACATCGTCGGTATGAAGACATGATTTTCTGCCCTTTCCAATACTTTAAATGCCATAAAATATTAAAGATTGAGAATAAACTATATTTTTACCGGTTAAATGATAAGAGCATTACCGAGAATATTATTGATAGCGATGCGGATAGTATCTTTTTTGCTATGCGGAAAATGTATAATTATATAAATAAAAATAACGCAAAACGTACTGTTGCCACACTAATGATCATCAACTGTTTTCTGGAAGGACGCAAACTATTACGCAAGAAAAAAGGTTATTATCGTTATAGTGAAAGTATGCTGAATGATATTCATAATGCGCTTGCATCCTGTGACACAAAAATTGTTAATAAAAAAATACTTCTTAAGATGAAATATCCCCATATTGACCGCTCCATTTCAGAAATGAGATATAAGGTATTATCTGCTTGCAAGAGCTTATTTTTTCGAAAAGGAATTTAACATGTTTGAAAAAATTGACCATGTGCTTATTTGCAAGCTCAAGTTTTATGGGGATGTTCTGTTAATCACGCCCGTCATTGCCAGCATTCGGGCTCGTTATCCACAGGCTAAGATCGATCTGCTCCTCTATAAAGATACCAAAGCAATTCTGGCCGCCCATAAAGATATCAATAATTTTTATCTCATTGAGAAAAAACAAGGCCTGTTGGCAACAGTAAAAAATTATCTTTCAGTGCGTCAACAACTGAAGAAAAATCACTATGACTTGATTATTAACCTCACAGAACAATGGCCAATTGGAGCACTTATCGCCTCTTTACGCCTTCCTTCAATTGCCTTTAAGCGTGATAAAGAGCAGTGGAACCGACTTTTTACGCGAGTAACGCCATCCGTTGGGACGCATATTGTTGAACAAAACCTATCTATTCTAAAAGGCATTGGGTTTAGCGAAGCAGAACTCAAGAAAGAGATGTCACTGAGTTATCTTCAGGAGGATTATCAACATCTGGTATCTCTGTTGCCTACACTGCCTGCGCAAAAATATGTCGTTATTCAACCCACTGCCAGACAAGAGTTTAAATGCTGGGATGATGAGAAATTCGCTCATGTTATAGACCATCTGCATCAGCGTGGTTTACATGTTTATCTTACCTGTGGGCCTGCATTGAGTGAGCAGCAACAGGTCCAGCGTATTGCTGCCCTGTGTCAATCGTCTCCTGACCTGACGCTGGCAGGTAAAACGACCTTTCTGCAACTGGCCGCGTTGATTGACCATGCTGTTTTGTACATTGGTGTCGATTCTGCACCCATGCATATGGCCGCAGCGCTAAGGACACCGCAGGTATGCCTGTTTGGCGCCACCAATTACCGACAATGGAAGCCGTGGTCTGATAAAGCCGTATTGATTTGGGCTGGCGAGTACCATCCGATGCCTTCGCGAGATGAACTCGATCGGTCAAAAAAATATCTAACTTGGATTCCGGAACAGGTCGTGATTGACGCTATCGATACGGTACTTCATGATAGTGACAATGTTAAAGGTAATGAGAAAGCATAAATGGACAGCAAAAATAACGTTATTAATATTGCTTACTGTACAGATGCCAATTATCTGGAATATGTAGCAGTGTCCATTATGTCGGTCATAATGAACAACCCAGAGCAAGACCTGTCATTTTTCGTCTTTGTCTATGATGTTACTGACGAAGAAATCAATAAACTACGTTCAACCAGTGATAAAATTCAGGTTATCAATATCGATAAAGAAGAGATTGAAAAGTATAATAATGACTTTGCAATCAAACACCTGAACCGCTCTACCTATATGCGTCTGGCCGTACCGCGCTTACTAAAAGATAAAATAGAGCATTTTATCTATTTAGATGCTGATACACTATGTTTTGATAAGCTCAATGATATTAACAGCATTGATATCAGCAACGTCATTTGCGCAGTCAGCCACGACTCCCTCGATATTCACGATACAAAAAATGCTAAACGCTTGGGCCTTAGTACTGATCATTATTTCAATGCTGGCTTTTTATATATTAACATTGAAAATTGGATCAAGTTTGATATTGAAAATAAAGCAAATACAGTGTTATTTGAACAAGGTAAATCCTTGCCTTATTTTGACCAAGATGCTCTGAATATCGCAATTGACGGCAACGTTAAGTTTATTGATAAACGATGGAATTTCTTATTTAACTGGTTCACAGATCAGCAAAAAGACACCTTTTTTTATCAAAAAGATATCTTGCCTCGCATCATTCATTTCACTGGTGGAAGAAAACCTTGGTATAAAGAACATACTGGGCTTTCACAGCAACTTTTTCTTTTCTACCATCACTTCACACCATGGCGAGACGCTGAAATGCGCTCTTACGCTCCGCGTATGAGGCCTACTGATTACCGGGTTTACTCGCGCCAGGAAGCCAAAAAGGGAAATTACTACGCTTCTCTCAAATGGTATATGAAATACCTTAAGACTAAATTACGTTAATAAAAAACTCCCTTACGGGAGTTTTTTTTACTTACTCTTTAACTTTTCCCGCAAATAACCAATATAGCTAATTATCGAGTTGAAATACTTCCCTTGTAATCTTTCATGACGTGATTTCTTTTTATACTGTTTTGGCGTTCTAGCTGGCAGCAATGGAACATCCGTCCAAGGTGAAGCTTTCCAGGCATCAACAAAAAACTGTGCTGAAGGGTAATTTGCCCATGAATTCCAGGGTTTAGTTACGCCAACATAATGGATAAGGATCGTATCATCAGTTATATATTCTTTATAACTTGATGTGTCCTTACTTTTAAGTTCTTGTTTAATTCCGTAAATTGCATCATAAATTCTTGGTAAAAAAATCGTCTTCCCAAAAAACATTATATTTAAGACATCCTGATCCAGAAAAGCGAATTTCCTGGTCTTATCCAGGAGGATCGAAAATGCTTTAGCAAAGAACTTTTGTTTTTTCCATTCCTTTAAATTTGCATATATAACACCAGCATTGAAGTATTGTTCGTTAAATTCCGGAGTATTAAGCCTCTGCGCGGCATACACCCGACTATATTCAACATCCTGAATAACCGCTGCAACATGATTTTCCAGGGTAATTTGTGTTAACTCAACAAGTGACCCTTTACATACAACATCAGCGTCAATATAGAGAAGATTATCAATATTTTCGCTAAGATACTCAAACGCGATAAATCTAAAGTAAGTCGCATGTGACCATGCATTCCCACACGGAAGGATCTTTAATCCTTCTGCATCCATCACATATACAGTTATATTGGTCGAAAACTGCTTTGCTAGTTTTTCTAATCTTTTGCGGTAATCTGAATCAAGATAATCAGTAAAAAGATGAAAATGTATGCTGATATCTTTGTTATGTAGTAAAACGGACGACATCGAAACTGCCGCTCCAAACATAAAGTTTTGATCAACCCCCCATGCAATATTGAGTTGTGGGGTTTGAGTCTCTGGAGCCCCAAAAACCTCAATGATGTCTTTAATAGACTGATTACAATCAAAATTCATGTACTACACCTTTTTAATATGCTATCTGGAAATTATTTGCACTTCTATTAACTAATGAGACCGTGCATTATGTAGTTTGTTCTTTATATACATAACATGACTAAGTACCGAGCGGATATATTTACGCTGCACTCTTTCATACCGGGATTTGCGCTTATACAATTTTGCAGTGTTTGCATTTAATAAAGACTTTCCCGCCCATGCAGATTTTTTATATGCGTCGATGAAGAATTTAGCCACCGGATATTTTGCCCAAGTATGCCATGGCTTAGTGACACCGACATAATGTATTAAAACAGTATCATCTGTAATATAATCCTGGTAAATTTTATCGTTTTTATTTTTTAGTTCCTGATCCACACCATAAATGCAGTTAAAATCCCGTCTCAGGAAAATCACATTACCGACAAATAATATATTTAGAACATCCTGATCAAAATACAGAAGTTCCTTTTGGCGTTTATCTAAGATAGAAAATGCCTTCGTCAACAACTGCTGTTCACGCCAAATTTCAAGATTCGCAAATACCACACCAGAATTAAAATAACCGTTACTCAGCTCAGGAATACCAAGCCTGTTACCGGACTTAATACGCACTTCATCAATATCATTGATAACAGCAGCATATTCCCCACAGAAATTAACCTCGGTAAGTTCGCGTAGAGAACCTTTGCAAATGACATCAGCATCAAGATACAGTACAGAACTTAACTCGGTACTTAAATATTCAAATGCGAAATAACGATAATACATTGCATAAGTCCATGCTTTCGTACTCGGCAACTCACGAAATGCCGCATTATCGAACACAAGAACAGTCACCGTTGTACTGTACATTTGTGTCAGGCGTTTTACGCTCTCCAGATAATCATCATCTATATAGTCTGTTGCTATATAAAAGTGAATATCAATATCAGGATTATTCACTAATACTGAGGTCATAGAAATGCCGGATCCAAATAAAAAATTACGATCGACACCATACGCAACACTTAGTTTTTTAGTCTTCTCATGCGCAGAGCTGTCGATAACGTGTTTTTGAATGATTAGCTTCTGGAAATCAATGTTCATAATAAAATAGCCTCAAACTTCATATGGTATTTATAGCGCTTTTCTTATTGTTCTTTGTCTTATTTTTTGCGCTTTTGTGACAGCCTGTTCAAACAACCGGACTTCCTGACGAAAGATTTCGCGCAGTGGCATCGAAAAATAGACACGTAAAAAACGGTAGATATCTCTGGACGTCAAACCGATCTCCAGTGAAGAGAAATAGAGTCCGATCAAATCCTTATCCCGCCAGCGTCGCGGTACATGCTGACGTATTTGTGCACGATGCAAATCAATCACAGAGAGTTTGATATCCGCAACATCTGCCGGCATTGGCTGTTGGAGTAGGAAATGGCAAATATAGCAATCCCGATGATTTACTCCGCCCCGATGCATTTTACCCACCATTTCAGCCACGCGGGTAATAATGGTCCGTTTTAATACAAAATCAGGACGCTTAACTCCCCACCTTGCACAAAAATCTTCAAGACTGATGGCAGGAGAGAGATCTTCAGTGATGATAAATGAGGTTCGCGCTAACGGATTCAGTCCTTTCTGCCCAAATGCAACACCAGTCATTGTGTCAACATTGAGTTCTTGTAAGCGATGAATTGCCAGCCACTCCCGATCTGCACCCAGTACTGGCATACGTAAAGAAATAAGGTTTTTCACCACTTCTTTAAGTGTGGTTCCATGATGATATTTAAGAAAATAACCCTTACCCATCATCTCAAAACGCAGGGTACGCCGTGTTTCCAGCGCGCGAAAAACTTCCCCATCCAGCTTTGTAACTTCCGTAAACGGGTCTTTTCCTTGCCATTGCGTGGCAAATGGTTCTTTTAACTCAATCATTATCAAGGCCTAAAATGATATCAGCAGCCTTATCCGCCAGGCTGTAGAGATCTTCTGTATCAGCAAAATGCCGAGCATTCTCGGCCCAACGACTTCTCTGCTCATTATTTTGCAGCGCATCGAAAAGTGCTGTATTCAGATTTACCTGCTCAAAAGGTTCAGGAATCACGACTCCGCATCGGGCGGCATTAATATAACCCGCATAGCCGCATACTTCTGTAGTTAATACTGGCAGCCCGGCGACTACAGCCTCCAACAAGACAATACCAGCAGCTTCCTGAACAGCAGGGTGAAGCAATAAATCAGCAGCAGACATCAATTCAGCGACATCATCTCGCCCCGAGAAGAACTGTACTTGTTCTTCGATACCCAATTGACAAGCCAGAGAACGGTAACGATCGGCCTTATCCTGACCAACAACCATCAATCGCGTACGGTGACGTATAACCTCAGGTAGCGAAGCCAATGCCTGTAATGTTCTTGGCACGCCTTTACGTTTGAAATCAGAACCCACCTGCAGGAGCAGGAACTGATCGAAACCAATACCGTTTTTTTCTCTGACAATCTGCCTGCTGTTTTCAGGTTGCTGACTATACTTTCTGTCAGGGTAGATGCCTGGTGGCAGAATACGAAAACGCTGGCTCTCAGTTTGGTAATGATGTTTGAAGTCACCAATTTGTTTATCGGTTAACATCAACAGCATGGTGTCAGCACCTTGCTGAAATGCGGCTTTTTCAAATGCAGCGTAATGCCGGTACCGACGCGTCAACTTGTAGAAAAAGCCTTTCTCACGGGCAACTTTCTCCGCGTAGCAAACGTCGGCTGCGTAATACACATCCAACCCAGGCATTTTGTTAAACCCGACGACACGATCGACGGGATGCTGACTTAAATAAGCCTGAACCCACTGATAATATTGCTCGTTTTTCCCATGATTCGTTCTGGATGTGACGGGGACGAGTATAATTTCCAGTCCTTCCGGACGCTCGCCCTGCCATGACTGGGTAAACACCTGGACATGATGACCACGAGCAGCAACCGTAAGCGCTACCCGCAAGAAATCACGCTGTAACCCGCCATAGGGAAAATATTTGTACAAACAAAAAGCAATATTCATGCATTAATATCCGCATCGCGTCGCCAGACATACCCGATCTGCGACATCAGAGTCATGTAATCCTTGCATGAACCGACCAAAGATTACTTCCCATGTTTTCGAAAGGTTTCTGCCTGCTAGCTACCTGAAATTGCGCAGTAGTATATCATTTATTATCACGCATTCCGAAATGAATATTTTTTGAACAAAATTTAAAATAACCTATTAAAAACATTAAGATATAAAGTGAAGCAATTCACGAGAAAACTCACGCCGCACAAGACGTTAAGTCATGTAAATGTACCAATAGACATTTTTGAAATAGCTACCGGTTAAAACAATGCCTCACGAATTCCATCGTTTTGAGACAACCTGGATAAAAATGATGGTAAAGCCACAGCTAAATACATAGAATCCCCAGCACATTCATAAGTCAGCTACCATTATGCTCGAATTGCTTTACACCGCCCTTTTCTACCTTATTCAGCCTTTGATCTGGGTACGGCTTTGGGTGCGCGGACGTAAGGCTCCGGCCTACCGTAAACGCTGGGGTGAACGCTACGGCTTTTACCGCCGTCCGCTAAAACCAGGCGGCATCATGCTTCATTCGGTTTCCGTGGGCGAAACGCTGGCAGCTATCCCATTAGTCCGCGCTCTGCGACATCGTTACCCCGACTTGCCGATCACGGTCACCACCATGACGCCAACCGGTTCCGAGCGCGTACAATCCGCTTTTGGCCCTGACGTTCAGCATATTTATCTGCCATACGATTTACCGGATGCCCTAAATCGTTTCCTGAATAAAGTTGACCCCAAGCTGGTGTTAATTATGGAAACCGAGCTGTGGCCGAATCTGATCGCGGCACTGCATAAGCGCCATATTCCGCTGGTCATTGCCAATGCACGTCTTTCCGCTCGCTCAGCTGCTGGCTACGCTAAATTAGGTAAATTTATTGGCAGGCTACTGCGCCGAATTACGTTGATTGCCGCCCAGAACGAAGAAGATGGCGCTCGTTTTATCACGCTTGGTGCCAGAAACAATCAGGTCACCGTTACCGGTAGCCTGAAGTTTGATATTTCCGTCACGCCGCAGTTGGCCGCAAAAGCGATTACATTGCGTCGTCAATGGGCACCTCACCGCCCGGTATGGATTGCAACCAGCACGCACGACGGCGAAGAAAGCATTATCATTGCCGCCCATCAGGCGTTATTAAACCAGTTCCCTAATCTTTTACTGATTCTGGTACCCAGACATCCTGAACGGTTCCCGGATGCCATTAACCTCGTACGCCAGGCTGGGCTAAGCTATACGACACGTTCTTCGGGCGAAGTTCCGTCATCAGGAACCCAGGTCGTAATCGGCGACACCATGGGCGAGTTGATGTTGCTTTACGGCATTGCTGACCTTGCTTTTGTTGGCGGTTCGCTGGTTGAACGCGGTGGACACAACCCACTGGAAGCCGCGGCGCACGCCATTCCGGTACTGATGGGGCCACATACTTTTAATTTTAAAGATATTTGCGCCCGCCTCGAACAGGCAAGCGGATTGATCACCGTCACCGACGCAACTACGCTGGTGAAAGAGGTCTCTTCTTTACTGACCGATGCCGATTATCGTAATTTTTATGGCCGTCACGCAGTTGAAGTTCTGTATCAAAATCAGGGCGCGCTTCAGCGTCTGCTGCAGCTGCTGGAACCTTATCTGCCACCCAAAACGCATTGAGGCAAGTCATGCAAAAACGGGCGATTTATCCAGGAACCTTTGATCCCATTACTAACGGCCACATCGATATCGTGACAAGAGCGACAAGCATGTTCGATCACGTAATCCTGGCAATTGCCGCAAGTCCCAGTAAAAAACCGATGTTTACTCTGGAAGAGCGCGTTGAGCTGGCACAACAGGCAACGGCGCATCTCGGTAATGTGGAGGTTCTGGGATTCAGCGACCTGATGGCAAACTTTGCCCGCGATAATCAGGCTAACATTCTGATCCGTGGCCTGCGTGCGGTAGCCGATTTTGAGTATGAAATGCAGCTGGCCCATATGAACCGTCATCTGATGCCACAACTGGAAAGCGTCTTTCTGATGCCGTCTAAAGAGTGGTCATTTATCTCATCGTCACTGGTGAAAGAAGTTGCCCGCCACCAGGGTGACGTAGCGCACTTTCTGCCGGAAAACGTTCATCAGGCATTATTGAGTAAACTGAAGTAATGCGTCTGGCCGGATGAGGCATACGCTACGTCCGGCCGATAATGGTGTTATTTCTGACAGCGACGGCAATAAAACGTTGTGCGCTGAGCGTGTTTTGTCGCAATGATTGGCGCGCCGCATACGCGACAGGGTTCACCTTCTCTCCCATAGACCTGCAGCTCCTGGGCAAAATAGCCCGGCTTACCGTCACTTTGCAGAAAGTCCTTCAGCGTGGTCCCGCCCTGCTCGATAGAACGCAGCAAAACCGCCTTGATAACGCGCACCAGCAGTTCGCACTCATCCTGCGACAAAGATGACGCCAGACGGTCAGGATGGATACCAGCCGCAAACAGCGACTCGCTGGCATAGATGTTTCCCACCCCCACGACCAGCTTGTTATCCATCAGCCAGGGTTTAATCGCAGTTTTCTTCTTCGCACATTTCTGCTGCAGATAACCAGCATTGAAATCGTCGCTCAGAGGCTCAGGGCCAAGATGGGCGAGGACATTATGCCCATCCAGCTCTTTAGTCCACAGCCAGGCGCCAAAACGACGCGGATCGGTATAGCGCAGGACTTTGCCGTTACTCATCACTAAGTCGACGTGGTCATGTTTTTCTGCCGGAAGCTCTTCAGAAAGGATACGCAAACTACCCGACATCCCCAGGTGAATGATTACCCAGCCATCTGATAGCTCCAGCAGCAGGTATTTCGCGCGCCGCTGTACGCTCAGGACAGGTTTATCACTCAGACGATAGATTTCCTCTGATACTGGCCAACGCAAACGACCGTTACGCACAGTCGCGTGCATAATCGTTGCCCCCACCAGATGCGGCTCAATACCGCGGCGGCTGGTTTCGACTTCAGGTAATTCAGGCATAGTATCTCCGGCGGTATATCAGATTTCATTAATATGGGGACGGCCAGAAAACAAAAAACCCCGCCGAGGCAGGGTTTTTCTTTACATCAAAGCGGAAATTATTTGATTTTCGCTTCTTTGTATAAAACGTGCTGACGAACAACTGGATCGAACTTTTTCAGCTCCAGTTTTTCCGGCTTAGTACGTTTGTTCTTCGTGGTGGTATAGAAGTGACCAGTACCAGCAGAAGAAACCAGCTTGATTTTCTCACGAATACCTTTAGCCATGATTTATTTCCTCTTAGTACTTAGTACTTTTCGCCACGGGCACGCAGTTCAGACAGAACTGTTTCGATGCCTTTCTTATCAATAACACGCATACCTTTAGCAGATACACGCAGGGTGACAAAACGCTTCTCGCTCTCAACCCAAAAACGGTGAGAGTGCAGGTTAGGCAGGAAACGGCGTTTAGTCGCGTTCAGTGCGTGGGAACGGTTGTTACCGGTCACCGGACGCTTGCCAGTAACTTGGCAGACTCGGGACATGTCTATTCTCCAAAAATCAAATTAGCTCGAGCTTCGTATGGGGTATTGGCGCCTCGTCAGGCTTCTCAGCCCGGTTATCGCAGTTCAATACACTAAATCTTTCATCGTTGCCTCGTCATTGGACGCAACAAGAATGATTTTGCGTATTTGCGAACTCTCGATTGCCAGGCCCAAATGCCAAACCCGAGATTCTCAAAGGTGGCGTAGTATACGCTGAGTCAGCGATGTGCTCAAGTCCCGAACAGACAAAGATCCCGATGGATCGCGTAAAGTGCGTTAAATCCAACCGCGTTCCGCAAAAGAAACGTACTCTCCGCGCCCAATGACCAGATGATCAAGCACCCGGATATCCATGAACTGACAGCATTTCACAACACGCTCGGTGATGAGTTTATCTGCTTTGCTCGGCTCTGCACACCCCGAAGGGTGATTATGTGCAAGGATCACCGCAGAAGCATTCATTTTTATCGCTTCGCGGACAATTTCTCGCGGATGCACTTCAACGTGGCTTAGCGTTCCGGAAAAAAGTTTACGGTGTTTAATCACGCGATGTTGAGAATCCATAAAGATCACATAGAAGATCTCGCGTTCCTCTTGCGAAAGCTGGCTTTGCAGAAATTCACGCGCCATTTCCGGGCTAAGTATCGCACGCTCCTCTATCACCTGTACGTTGTAGTAGCGCCTTGCCAGCTCCACTATTCCCTTCAACTGTGCGTACTTCGCGATACCGATGCCCTGAACATAGCTGAAATCCATGTAATCAGCAGACAACAGGCCATACAACGAATCAAAATGCTGAAGCATCTCTTTCGCCAGCGTAAGCACATCTTTACCCAGTATCCCGGTGCGTAGAAAAAGAGCCAGTAGCTCTACGTCGGTCAGCGAACTGGCCCCCTGCGCCAACAGCTTTTCCCGAGGCATTATACGTCCTGTATTTTCCATGCTTTTCCCCTCCTTTCGCGTCCGCATAGTGGCATAACGCCAGCGGCGAATCGACGCTCTGTTTTCACTTCTTCGTAGAGCCTCGCAAACTGGAGCGCGGGCAAAAGCACGACACATTGCGGATTGTGATAAAATATCCGCCTTCTGGTGAAACCCAACAGGAAAGATCATGATGAGCCTGGCCGGTAAAAAAATCGTACTTGGCGTCAGTGGCGGGATTGCTGCGTACAAAACCCCTGAGCTGGTGCGTCGTTTACGGGAACGCGGCGCAGACGTCCGCGTGGCGATGACCGAAGCAGCAAAAGCGTTTATTACTCCTCTGAGCTTACAGGCGGTTTCGGGCTATCCCGTATCCGACAGCCTGCTTGACCCCGCAGCCGAAGCCGCGATGGGCCACATTGAGCTGGGGAAATGGGCCGATTTGGTTATACTGGCCCCTGCGACGGCAGACCTGATTGCCCGCGTTGCCGCAGGTATGGCCAACGATCTGGTGTCTACGATCTGTCTGGCAACGCCAGCGCCTGTTGCCGTGCTGCCGGCTATGAACCAGCAGATGTACCGCGCCGCCGCTACCCAACACAATCTGGGCATTCTTGCCTCGCGCGGTTTGCTCATTTGGGGCCCTGACAGCGGTAGTCAGGCATGTGGTGATGTCGGTCCTGGACGTATGCTGGATCCGTTAACAATTGTGGATATGGCGGCAGAACATTTTTCACCTGTCAAAGATCTGCAACATCTCAACATCATGATTACAGCAGGCCCGACGCGTGAACCGCTTGATCCCGTGCGTTATATTTCCAACCACAGCTCCGGGAAAATGGGATTTGCTATCGCGGCCGCTGCCGCAAAACGCGGGGCAAATGTCACGCTGGTATCAGGTCCGGTTTCGTTACCCACACCGCCTTTTGTCCAGCGCATTGATGTGATGACCGCGCTGGAAATGGAAGCCGCCGTGCAATCTGCGGTGCAACAACAGCATATTTTTATCGGCTGCGCCGCAGTCGCTGATTATCGCGCTGAAACTGTCGCCAATGAAAAAATCAAAAAACAGGCAACGCAGGGTGATGAATTAACAGTAAAAATGGTCAAAAACCCGGACATCATCGCTGGTGTTGCCGCACTGGATGCTAACCGTCCTTTTGTCGTTGGGTTTGCCGCCGAAACAAATAATGTGGAAGAATATGCCCGGCAAAAACGCATCCGCAAAAACCTTGATGTGATCTGTGCGAACGACGTTTCGCTGTCCACTCAAGGATTTAACAGCGACAGCAACGCATTACACCTTTTTTGGCAGGATGGAGATAAAGTCTTACCGCTTGAGCGCAAAGAACTCCTGGGCCAATTATTACTCGACGAGATCGTGACCCGTTATGATGAAAAAAATCGACGTTAAGATTCTGGACCCGCGCGTAGGGCAACAATTTCCGCTCCCGACGTACGCCACTTCTGGTTCTGCCGGACTTGACCTGCGTGCCTGTCTTGATGACGCCGTAGAACTGGCGCCTGGCGCAACAACGCTGGTGCCAACCGGGTTAGCTATCCACATTGCCGATCCTTCCCTTGCGGCAGTGATGCTCCCGCGCTCCGGGCTGGGCCATAAGCACGGGATCGTACTGGGCAATCTGGTCGGTTTGATTGATTCCGACTACCAGGGCCAGCTGATGGTTTCAATCTGGAACCGTGGTCAGGACAACTTTACTATTGAACCGGGCGAACGTATCGCGCAGATGGTATTTGTACCGGTCGTCCAGGCTGAATTTAATTTGGTGGAAGAGTTTGAAGCCACCGATCGTGGCGAAGGTGGCTTCGGCCATTCCGGGCGCAAGTAACCCGCAGAAAAGTATCTCACAGCGTAATAACGCAATAACACACCGCAAATACCAGTTTGCGGTCGCTGTGTGGATGCCTGCCTGGCAAGAGCTTATTTTCAGGGGTATTTTGTAACATGGTAGAAAAGCAAACTGCGAAAAGGAATCGTCGCGAAGAAATACTTCAGTCTCTGGCACTGATGCTTGAGTCCAGCGATGGTAGCCAACGCATCACGACAGCTAAACTGGCGGCCTCTGTGGGCGTTTCCGAAGCGGCCTTGTATCGCCATTTTCCCAGCAAGACCCGCATGTTCGATAGCCTGATTGAGTTTATCGAAGATAGTCTGATTACCCGTATCAATCTGATTTTGAAAGATGAAAAGGACACTAACGCGCGATTGCGTCTGATCGTACTGCTGATTTTAGGGTTCGGTGAACGTAATCCTGGCCTGACGCGAATTCTGACCGGACACGCGTTGATGTTCGAGCAAGACCGTCTGCAAGGCCGTATTAACCAGCTTTTTGAGCGAATTGAGGCGCAGTTACGCCAGGTTCTGCGAGAAAAAAGAATGCGTGAAGGTGAAGGCTACACCGTGGATGAAACGCTGCTGGCCAGCCAGCTACTGGCTTTCTGCGAAGGTATGCTGTCCCGGTTTGTACGTAGCGAATTTAAATACCGCCCAACGGATGATTTCGACATCCGCTGGCCGTTGGTTGCCGCTCAATTGCAGTAACACCGTTGTTGGATGGCGACCTCGCCTATTTTGCCTACGAACCCTGCGGTGCGTAGGCTGGATAAGCGCAGCGCCATCCGGCAGTTCTTATACGCCGTACGCTTCGCGATACGCCCGTACTGCGGCCAGATGTTCTGCCATTTCTGGTTTTTCTTCCAGATACGCAATCAGATCTTTCAGGGTAATGATAGAAATCACCTTGCAGCCATAATCGCGTTCCACTTCCTGAATCGCTGAAATCTCGCCGCGACCGCGTTCCTGACGATCGAGAGAAATCAGTACCCCCGCCAGCGTAGCGCCGTTAGCCTGAATAATTTCCATCGACTCACGAATAGCCGTACCTGCAGTGATAACATCATCCACCAGCATTACACGCCCCTCAAGTGCGCTACCTACCAGATTACCGCCTTCACCGTGGGTCTTCGCCTCTTTACGGTTAAAGCAGTACGGCAAATCTTTATCGTGGTGTTCCGCCAGCGCAACAGCCGTGGTGGTCGCAATCGGGATACCTTTGTAGGCCGGACCAAACAGCAAATCGAACTCAATACCGGAATCCATCAGCGCTTCGGCATAAAAACGGCCTAACAGAGCCAGGCAGCGCCCGGTATTAAACAGCCCGGCGTTGAAGAAATAGGGGCTTTTACGCCCGGATTTCAGCGTAAACTCGCCAAACTTTAGTACCTGCTTGCTAAGCGCAAACTCAATAAACTGGCGCTGATACGGTTTCATGGATTCGCTCCTCATCTCACTTTATTACAGACAAAAAAAAGGCGACTCATCAGTCGCCTTTAAAATCAATTTTCTAACGCCGCCTTCTGCGTCGTTACAATGGATTCGATTCCCCCTCGGGCTAACTCCAGTAGGGTGAGAAGTTCTTCATGGCTGAACGGCTCGCCTTCTGCCGTGCCCTGCACCTCTATAATGCGGCCGTCTTCAGTCATCACCACGTTCATGTCGGTTTCTGCGGCAGAGTCCTCAACGTATTCGAGGTCACAGAGCGCTTCACCGTTCACAATGCCCACGGAAACCGCGGCGACCATCCCCTTCATCGGGTTAGTTTTCAGTTTACCGCTCGCAACCAGCTTGTTCAGCGCATCAGCCAACGCCACACATGCGCCGGTAATTGATGCAGTGCGCGTACCGCCATCTGCCTGAATAACATCGCAGTCCAGCGTAATAGTGAATTCACCGAGCGTCTTCAGATCAACGGCGGCGCGCAGCGCACGAGCGATCAGACGCTGGATTTCCATGGTACGACCGCCCTGCTTACCTTTCGCCGCTTCACGGGCGTTACGGGTGTGCGTGGCGCGTGGCAGCATGCCATATTCTGCGGTGATCCAGCCCTGGCCCTGACCTTTCAGAAAACGCGGTACGCCTTCATCAATAGAGGCGGTACACAGCACTTTGGTATCACCAAATTCGACCAGCACGGAGCCTTCAGCGTGTTTTGTATAATTACGGGTCAGGGTGACGGGACGCACCTGGTTGGCACTACGACCTGCTGGACGCATGATAAAATCTCCGGCTTGAAACGAATGTGGCTGCGCATTATACGGACTTCCGACTGTTATTCCTATCCTGACAAGACGTGGATGGCTATAATCCTCCCATCTCATCTTTAAAAACAGGAACGTCTATGATCCGCAGCATGACCGCCTACGCCCGGCGTGAAATCAAGGGTGAATGGGGTAGCGCTACCTGGGAAATGCGCTCGGTAAACCAGCGTTATCTGGAAACTTATTTTCGCCTGCCGGAACAGTTCCGTAGTCTTGAACCCGTTGTCCGCGAACGCATACGCACGCGTCTGACGCGCGGTAAAGTCGAGTGTACGCTGCGTTTTGAGCCTGATGCCAGCGCCCAGGGCGAGCTGATTCTAAATGAAAAGCTCGCTAAACAGCTCGTTAGCGCTGCTAACTGGGTCAAAATGCAGAGTGATGAAGGTGAAATTAACCCAGTTGATATCCTGCGCTGGCCAGGCGTAATGGCTGCCCAGGAGCAAGATCTGGACGCCATTGCCGCTGAAATCCTCGCCGCGCTTGACGGTACGCTGGATGACTTCATCGTCGCGCGTGAAACCGAAGGTCAGGCGCTGAAAGCGCTGATCGAGCAGCGTCTGGAAGGCGTCAGCACTGAAGTTGCTAAAGTGCGTGCACATATGCCGGAAATTCTGCAATGGCAGCGTGAGCGTCTGGTAGCCAAACTGGAAGACGCCCAGGTGCAACTGGAGAATAACCGCCTTGAGCAAGAACTGGTGCTGATGGCGCAGCGCATCGATGTAGCAGAAGAGTTAGATCGTCTGGAAGCCCACGTCAAAGAAACCTACAACATTCTGAAGAAAAAAGAGGCTGTTGGCCGTCGTCTGGACTTCATGATGCAGGAATTCAACCGTGAGTCGAACACTCTTGCATCCAAGTCTATCAATGCCGAGGTGACTAATTCCGCAATTGAACTGAAGGTATTGATCGAGCAAATGCGCGAGCAAATTCAGAATATCGAGTAAACTCCATTCCACGTAGCCCCCCATAAACGACGGGGCTACGTGTTTTTCCCAACACTTCGGTTGTGACCCATCCAGTTCGAATTATATTTTCTCATCATTTATTGTCACCATTCATAAAGTAAAGCGCATGCCATAACGCATTTACAGCAAAATCACATTAGCTGTAGTTATTAAAATCGCTTCACCTTAGAAAATCTCAATCGTGACAATGCGCACAAATCGTTAACCTTAGCCCCAGCAAATCAGGGGGAAGACATGCTGTTACACGTTTTATATTTAATTGGTATTACTGCCGAAGCCATGACCGGTGCGCTTGCGGCTGGGCGTCGCCGTATGGATACATTTGGCGTCATTATCATTGCCACCGCGACGGCCATTGGCGGCGGCTCGGTACGCGACATCCTTCTCGGCCACTATCCACTCGGCTGGGTAAAGCACCCTGAATACGTCATTATCGTGGCGACCGCTGCGGTACTCACCACCATTATTGCCCCCGTAATGCCCTATCTGCGTAAAATATTCCTCGTCCTGGATGCGCTGGGCCTGGTGGTCTTTTCTATTATTGGCGCCCAGGTGGCGCTGGATATGGGTCATGGACCAATTATTGCCGTGGTCGCTGCGGTCACTACCGGGGTCTTTGGTGGTGTATTACGTGACATGTTCTGCAAACGCATCCCGTTAGTATTCCAGAAAGAACTGTATGCCGGCGTTTCATTTGCCGCTGCTGTGCTGTATATCGTGCTACAACATTATGTCTCCAGCCACGATGTGGTGGTGATCTCTACCCTGCTCTTCGGCTTTACCGCCCGACTACTGGCCCTGCGCCTGAAGTTGGGGCTGCCGGTATTTTACTATCGCCATGAAGGCCATTAAGGCATAAAGCCCGTGATCCGCTGAGCAGCTAACCAGTTGCTCAGCGCTGTGATCTCTTTATCCTCCAGCCACTGAATAACCTGTCGTGCCCGTCGCTCTCCCATGAAAGGAAATTGCCGCCAGCTTTGTTCACTGCGATCCCGTAACTGCTGCCACGAACCATCCCGACTGGCATTCAACGTTGCCTGTGTTAACGGTATTCCCATGGCAATCACCCAGCGCGTAAATGGAAGATGGCGTGACAGATTGAACTGATGCCACAGCTTCCCCCCTTTGTTCACGCCAAATGTGGACTGTAGCTGCTCCTGTGTTAATCCAAGCCAGGAAAAGATATGTTCAAAGCGATACGTCTGATGTAGCTCCCGCCATCCCGCCTCGCCCATACCCTCCAGCCCTAACACATCTTTGGCCCCCAGCCAGACGAGCCTGGCAACAAACTGTTCCTGACACTCCGCTGTGGCATAAAAACAAGTTAGTGAATTGAAGCGCCCCTCAGGTGGTGCTGGCTTATTACGCTGGGTGCTGCGCCAGACCACCTCATCTATACGGGGAATCCCCTGTCCGGCCAGACTTATCAGAATCTGATCGCCAGGCGCAATATCCCATTCATTCCAGCGCCGTACTGAGCCAATATTGACGCGCTGCACCCACTTATCATCCAGCATGACGGGGACCAGCAATGCAACCACCGCAATTTTCCCACTTTTGCCAACGGAGAACTGGATACCCGTCACCTCAGATACCCTGGCCACGGGAGGATATTTCCACGCAGCCAGCCAGTCTCCCTGTCCGGGTAGCCAGTATTGCGCCCGCGGTTCTTTTCCCGTTCGCACCACCACACCATCCGTCACAAAAGGTAATGCTGAAGTCCACCACCCGGCGCGCGCCTGCTCGACGTCATCCACACTCTTCACGGCCTGAGTATATCGTTGCGTGAAACTGAACCCGGCAGCAGTGAGTTGCTCAAGTCTTTCCGACATGGCAACTGGACCATCAGGCCAGGCCCAGATAAAAATAGCCAGCGAGCGTAACATTTCCGGGTTGCTCTGGCGCATCATCATTCCAGCAACCTTTGAGCGGGCGTTCATTCCCCCTCTCTGCTGCTGAATATGCCCTTGTTGCTGCAAAAATATCTCCCCCTGCAACGTACTGTTAGAGAGCGGCCCCCTGGTAGTACGTGGAACGGAAGGGATCTGAAGAACCTTTTGCGTCCAGTCTTCGCCTTTCAGACCGTTACCACGGCTAATCGCCCGTATCAGATTTCCATTGCGATAAACCAGCGTGACCGCCACGCCATCCACCTTCGGCTGCACCCAGAGATCGCTACGAGCATGCATCCATTGCTGTAGCGCTTGCTTATCGGCAAGTTTTCGAACTCCCGTGTGGGGAACGGTGTGCGAGACGGTTCCACTTATTGGGGGCGCAGATAGATCTGATGGGGCTTCATCGCCAAAACAGCGCTGCCATTGGATGAGTTGCGCATTGAGCTGGTCATAAACAGCGTCGTCTACGACACTTTCCCCTTGTTTCCAGTAACTGTCATTCCACTGTGTTATCTGCTGCTGTAGCCGTGAAATTTCCTCTTGTGCCCTGGCTGGTGACCAGACGGGGCATACCGCCCATGAGGGTAGATACCACATTAGCAAAACCAGCCCTATGCATTTCCATAATCCCATGCTATCTCCGCTGAACCATACGTTTCCCAGCAGGTATAACGCGAATTGAAATGGAAACTGAGCGGCAAAAACTCATCCTGCGCGCAACGTTCCTGACATTTGCACGAATTGCTGCAAATCGCGGATAAAACAGGAAACTGGTACGCAAAACGCAATAAACATGCGCAAAAAGTGTGACAAGGGCTACGTCACATAGCGGCTACGTGTATAATAAGCCCGTATGTAGGCTCTCTTTCGACAATCACATACATTAAGATACTCATGGCTCAAGGCACGCTTTATATTGTTTCTGCCCCCAGTGGCGCGGGTAAATCCAGCCTGATTCAGGCTTTATTAAAGACCCAACCGTTGTATGACACCCAGGTTTCTGTTTCGCACACCACGCGCGCACCGCGCCCGGGGGAAGTGCACGGTGAACACTATTTTTTTGTGAACCATGACGAATTCAGAACCATGATTGGCAGAGACGCGTTCCTGGAACACGCTGAGGTTTTCGGTAATTACTACGGCACCTCGCGTGAGGCCATTGAGCAAGTATTAGCCTCCGGCGTAGACGTCTTTTTAGATATCGACTGGCAAGGTGCGCAGCAAATTCGTCAAAAAATGCCGCATGCGCGCAGTATTTTTATTTTGCCACCATCTAAGATTGAGCTGGATCGCCGTCTTCGTGGCCGCGGTCAGGATAGCGAAGACGTGATCGCAAAACGTATGGCGCAAGCTGTTGCAGAAATGAGCCATTACGCCGAATATGATTATCTTATTGTGAATGATGATTTCGATACCGCCCTGGGCGATTTGAAAACTATCATTCGCGCCGAACGTCTGCGCATGAGCCGCCAAAAGCAGCGTCATGACGCTTTAATCAGCAAACTGTTGGCAGACTGAACCCACATTCAGTATCATGCCCAGTCATTTCTTCACCTGTGGAGCATTTTAAGTATGGCACGCGTAACTGTTCAGGACGCTGTAGAGAAAATTGGTAACCGTTTTGACCTGGTACTGGTCGCCGCGCGTCGCGCTCGTCAGATGCAGGTAGGCGGAAAGGATCCGCTCGTACCGGAAGAAAACGATAAAACTACCGTTATCGCGCTGCGCGAAATCGAAGAAGGTCTGATCAACAACCAGATCCTCGACGTGCGTGAGCGCCAGGAACAGCAAGAGCAGGAAGCCGCTGAATTACAAGCCGTTACCGCTATTGCTGAAGGTCGTCGTTAATCACAAAGCGGGTCGCCCTTGTATCTGTTTGAAAGCCTGAATCAACTGATTCAAAACTACCTGCCGGAAGACCAGATTAAGCGTCTTCGGCAGGCGTATCTCGTTGCACGTGACGCTCACGAGGGCCAGACACGTTCAAGCGGTGAACCCTATATCACGCACCCGGTAGCGGTAGCCTGCATTCTGGCCGAGATGAAACTCGACTATGAAACGCTGATGGCTGCGCTGCTGCATGACGTGATTGAAGATACCCCTGCCACCTACCAGGACATGGAACAGCTTTTTGGTAAAAGCGTTGCTGAACTGGTAGAAGGGGTGTCGAAACTTGATAAGCTTAAGTTTCGCGATAAGAAAGAGGCGCAAGCCGAAAACTTTCGCAAGATGATTATGGCGATGGTGCAGGATATCCGCGTCATTCTCATCAAACTCGCTGACCGTACCCACAACATGCGCACGCTGGGCTCATTACGCCCGGACAAGCGTCGCCGCATCGCCCGTGAAACCCTCGAAATCTATAGTCCGCTGGCACACCGTTTAGGTATTCATCACATTAAAACCGAGCTGGAAGAGCTGGGTTTTGAAGCGCTGTACCCGAACCGCTATCGCGTGATTAAAGAAGTGGTTAAAGCCGCTCGTGGCAACCGCAAAGAGATGATCCAAAAAATCCTCTCGGAAATTGAAGGGCGTTTACAGGAGGCAGGCATTCCGTGTCGCGTAAGTGGCCGCGAGAAGCACCTGTACTCTATTTACTGCAAAATGGTGCTCAAAGAGCAGCGTTTTCACTCCATCATGGATATCTACGCTTTTCGCGTTATCGTTCATGATTCCGATACCTGTTATCGCGTACTCGGCCAGATGCACAGCCTGTACAAACCTCGTCCTGGTCGCGTGAAAGACTATATCGCCATTCCGAAAGCGAACGGATATCAGTCTTTGCACACCTCAATGATCGGCCCTCACGGCGTCCCGGTTGAAGTACAGATTCGTACCGAAGACATGGACCAGATGGCAGAAATGGGTGTAGCAGCGCACTGGGCTTACAAAGAGCACGGCGGCGAAAGCAGCACCACCGCACAAATCCGCGCTCAACGCTGGATGCAAAGCCTGCTGGAACTGCAGCAGAGCGCCGGTAGCTCGTTTGAATTTATTGAAAGCGTCAAATCTGATCTCTTCCCGGATGAGATTTATGTTTTCACACCGGAAGGGCGCATTGTCGAACTGCCTGCCGGTGCAACGCCTGTCGACTTCGCCTACGCCGTGCATACCGATATCGGTCACGCCTGCGTCGGCGCACGCGTCGACAGACAACCTTACCCACTTTCGCAGCCGCTCTTTAGCGGACAGACCGTTGAGATTATTACCGCTCCGGGCGCCCGTCCGAATGCAGCGTGGCTCAACTTCGTCGTCAGTTCGAAAGCGCGCGCCAAAATTCGCCAACTGCTGAAAAACCTCAAGCGCGATGATTCCGTCAGTCTGGGTCGTCGACTGCTCAACCATGCCTTAGGCGGTAGCCGTAAACTGGCTGAGATCCCGCCAGAGAGCATCCAGCGTGAGCTTGAGCGCATGAAGCTCGCCACGCTTGACGATCTGCTCGCGGAAATCGGTCTGGGTAACGCCATGAGCGTGGTGGTAGCGAAAAACCTCCAGCAGGGCGAAGCAACGGCAAACGTGCCAGCACAATCTGGTCACGGTCATCTGCCGATCAAAGGCGCAGATGGCGTGCTGATCACCTTCGCGAAATGCTGTCGTCCGATTCCTGGCGATCCAATCATTGCCCACGTCAGCCCGGGTAAAGGTCTGGTGATTCACCATGAATCCTGCCGTAACATTCGTGGCTATCAAAAAGAGCCAGAGAAGTTTATGGCGGTGGAATGGGATAAAGAGACAGAGCAGGAGTTCATCACCGAGATTAAGGTGGATATGTTTAACCACCAGGGTGCTCTGGCGAACCTGACGGCGGCAATCAACACGACCACCTCCAACATTCAAAGTCTGAATACGGAAGAGAAAGATGGCCGCGTCTATAGCGCCTTTATTCGCCTGACCGCTCGCGATCGCGTGCACCTGGCGAATATCATGCGCAAAATCCGCGTCATGCCGGACGTGATAAAAGTCACCCGTAACCGTAACTAGAACACGTTTTATGAATACTCAACGTTATGCACGTATTTGCGAGATGCTCGCACGTCGTCAGCCCGATCTGACCGTCTGCATGGAGCAGGTCCACAAACCTCATAACGTTTCTGCAATCATTCGTACTGCAGACGCGGTCGGCGTGCATGAAGTCCACGCCGTCTGGCCTGGTAGCCGTATGCGCACCATGGCCTCTTCTGCCGCAGGCAGCAACAGTTGGGTACAGGTGAAGACTCACCGCACTATTGGCGATGCGGTCACACATTTAAAAAACCAGGGCATGCAGGTTCTGGCAACACATCTGTCAGATAAAGCCGTGGATTTTCGCGAGATTGATTACACGCGCCCCACCTGCATCCTGATGGGCCAGGAGAAAACCGGCATCACTCAGGAAGCGTTGGATCTGGCGGATCAGGACATCATCATTCCCATGACTGGCATGGTGCAATCGCTGAACGTTTCGGTCGCCTCCGCGCTGATTCTGTACGAAGCACAGCGCCAGCGGCAAAACGCCGGCATGTACCGACGAGAAAACAGCATGCTGGCGCAAGATGAGCAGCAGCGTTTGCTGTTTGAAGGCGGTTATCCGGTGCTGGCGAATGTCGCTAAGCGCAAAGGTCTTCCCTACCCCCACGTAAACACGCAGGGCGAAATTGAAGCCGATGCAACGTGGTGGGCCACTATGCAATCTGCGAGATAAACGCGATGAAAGGCCGTTTACTGGATGCCATCCCACTCAATTCTCTGACCGGCGTTGGCGCAGCGCAAAGCAGTAAACTGGCGAAAATTGGCCTGCACACCGTGCAGGACCTTCTGCTCCACCTCCCTCTGCGTTACGAAGACCGCACACACCTGTACCCGATTGGCGAACTGCTGCCGGGCGTTTACGCCACCGTAGAAGGCGAAGTGCTGAACTGCAATATCACCTTCGGCGGACGCCGGATGATGACCTGTCAGATCAGTGATGGCTCCGGCATTCTCACCATGCGCTTTTTCAACTTCAGCGCCGCAATGAAAAATAGTCTCGCCACCGGTCGCCGGGTGCTGGCCTATGGCGAAGCCAAACGCGGAAAATACGGCGCAGAGATGATCCACCCGGAGTATCGCGTGCAGGGCGATCTCAGCACGCCGGAATTGCAGGAAACGCTCACGCCGGTGTATCCAACCACCGAAGGCGTGAAGCAGGCCACGCTGCGCAAACTGACCGATCAAGCGCTGGACCTGCTCGATACCTGCGCCATTGCCGAACTGCTGCCGCCAGAGCTGTTGCAAGGCATGATGAGCCTGCCAGAAGCTCTGCGCACATTGCACCGTCCACCGCCGTCACTGCAGTTGAGCGATCTGGAAACCGGTCAGCATCCAGCACAGCGACGTCTGATACTGGAAGAATTGCTGGCGCATAACCTCAGCATGCTGGCACTACGCGCCGGGGCGCAACGTTTCCACGCCCAGCCGCTGATCGCAAACAACGCGCTGAAAGATAAGCTGCTGGCGGCTCTGCCGTTTAAACCCACCGGCGCCCAGGCCCGCGTTACCGCTGAGATCGAACGCGATATGGCACTGGATGTCCCCATGATGCGTCTGGTACAGGGCGATGTCGGCTCAGGTAAGACGCTGGTTGCGGCGCTGGCCGCCCTACGTGCCATCGCACATGGTAAGCAAGTTGCACTGATGGCCCCTACCGAACTGCTGGCTGAACAGCACGCCAATAACTTCCGCAACTGGTTCGCGCCACTGGGTATTGAAGTTGGCTGGCTGGCAGGTAAACAGAAAGGCAAAGCGCGCCTGGCACAGCAGGAAGCTATCGCCAGCGGTGAGGTGCAGATGATTGTCGGCACGCACGCAATTTTCCAGGAACAGGTGCAGTTCAACGGACTGGCGCTGGTTATCATCGACGAACAGCACCGTTTTGGCGTACATCAGCGCCTGGCGCTGTGGGAGAAAGGTCAGCAGCAGGGTTTCCACCCACACCAGCTAATCATGACCGCCACCCCAATCCCGCGCACGCTGGCAATGACCGCCTATGCCGATCTCGACACATCGGTCATTGACGAACTCCCTCCGGGGCGTACGCCGGTCACCACGGTGGCGATTCCGGATACCCGCCGCAGCGATATTATTGACCGCGTGCGCAACGCTTGTACCCATGAAGGGCGCCAGGCGTACTGGGTCTGTACGCTGATTGAAGAGTCTGATTTGTTAGAAGCTCAGGCGGCTGAAGCCACGTGGGAAGAGCTTAAACTGGTGCTGCCAGAACTGAATATTGGCCTGGTTCACGGCCGTATGAAGCCCGCAGAGAAGCAGTCGGTAATGGCGGCGTTTAAGCAGGGCGAACTGCAGCTGCTGGTTGCCACCACGGTGATTGAAGTGGGCGTAGACGTACCTAATGCAAGCCTGATGATTATTGAAAACCCGGAGCGCTTGGGCCTGGCGCAGTTGCACCAGCTACGTGGTCGCGTAGGTCGTGGCGCGGTGGCCTCCCACTGCGTCCTGCTCTACAAATCACCGCTGTCAAAAACCGCGCAAAAACGCCTGCAAGTTCTGCGCGACAGCAACGACGGATTCGTGATCGCGCAAAAAGACTTGGAGATCCGCGGGCCCGGCGAGCTGTTGGGTACGCGCCAGACCGGAACGGCAGAATTCAAAGTCGCAGATTTGCTGCGCGATCAGGCGATTATACCGGAAGTTCAGCGCATTGCCCGTCATATTCACGAACGTTACCCGCAACAGGCTGTGGCGCTGATTGAACGCTGGATGCCGGAAACCGAGCGCTACTCCAACGCATAGTCGATTCATAGCGGCGGCGGATGTGACTCCGCCGCACAGACATTATTGCGCAAAAATCGGCAGCAGCAGATACAGCTTAATCACCAGCGCATTGACGATATCGATAAAGAACGCCCCCACCATCGGCACCACCAGAAACGCCATATGGGATGGTCCAAAACGTTCTGTAATTGCCTGCATGTTGGCAATCGCCGTGGGTGTCGCACCGAGGCCAAAACCGCAGTGTCCGGCTGCCAGCACGGCGGCATCGTAGTTCTTACCCATCATGCGCCAGGTGACGAATATCGCGTACAGCGCCATGAAAATGGTCTGCACAACCAGGATTGCCAGCATCGGCAGGGCCAGAGAAGCCAGCTCCCACAGCTTCAGACTCATTAGCGCCATCGCCAGGAACAGCGACAGGCTAACGTTACCCAACACCGAAACCGCGCGCTCGAACACCCGATAAAAACCCATTAACGCCAGGCCGTTACTGAGGATCACCCCAACAAACAGCACGCAGACGAAAGTCGGCAGTTCCAGCACCGTTCCGACCAACATTTGTGCAACGATTTTACCCACCGTCAGACAGATGGCGATCAGCGCAATGGTTTCAATCAGCACCAGCGAAGTGATTATGCGTCCGACATCCGGCTTTTCAAATGCGGTAGGCACAGCCTGATCGTCCGGCATGCCGTCTGGCGTGGTAGAGTGTTTGACCAAATAGCGGGCCACCGGGCCGCCAATCAATCCGCCCAGCACCAGGCCAAACGTTGCGCAAGCCATCGCCACTTCCGTCGCATTAGCGAAACCATAGCGCTCAATAAACAGCTTGCTCCATGCGGCCCCGGTTCCATGCCCACCAGAGAGGGTTATCGAACCGGCGATCAGACCCATCAGCGGATCCAGACCCAGCAGGGTCGCCATACCAATACCGATGGCGTTTTGCATCAGCAGCAGGCCAACAACCACAATCAGAAAGATACCCACCACGCGGCCACCCGCGCGCAGGCTGGCAATATTGGCGTTCAGGCCGATAGTGGCGAAGAATGCCAGCATCAGCGGATCGCGCAGGGTCATATCGAAGTTCACTTCCCAACCCATGCTTTTTTTCAGCACCAGCAGCGCAATCGCCACCAGCAATCCGCCAGCTACAGGTTCGGGAATGGTGTATTTTTTCAGGAAGGAAACAGACTGGACGAGCTTACGTCCCAGCAGCAACACAAGGGTTGCCGCAACCAGCGTTGATAACGTATCGAGATAAAACATTTACAACTCCATTAGTGCGTTTAGCACAATCACGCACGATGCATTCCAGACCGATTTTTAGCTCTTATTGAGTTTTCGGTGTGGATTTTAAGCAGAAAATCATGAAAAGTTATATAAAAATGTTTGTTTATCCGTTTTAAATATTAAGAACGCCTGGTAGCAAACGTTTGCATTTCCGCCATGGTCAGATAAAATCACCGCTTTTCCACCATGGGATTGCCTCTGATGTCCGTTAACGCCGTAGAGTCAACAAATGCGCAACCGGTTGCGCAGACTCACAACAGTGAACTGATTTACCGTCTTGAAGATCGCCCCCCGCTAGCCCAGACCCTGTTTGCCGCCTGTCAGCACCTGCTGGCCATGTTCGTCGCGGTAATCACCCCAGCGCTGTTAATTTGCCAGGCGCTCGGTTTACCGGCTCAGGATACTCAACACATAATCAGTATGTCGCTGTTCGCTTCCGGCGTGGCTTCTATCATTCAGATCAAAGCCTGGGGGCCGGTCGGCTCAGGGCTATTATCCATTCAGGGCACCAGCTTTAACTTTGTTGCGCCACTGATTATGGGCGGTACAGCGCTAAAAACCGGTGGTGCAGATGTCCCAACCATGATGGCGGCGCTGTTCGGTACACTGATGCTGGCAAGCTGCACTGAGATGGTTATCTCACGCGTACTGCATCTGGCGCGTCGTATCATTACCCCGCTGGTCTCAGGCGTGGTGGTGATGATTATCGGCCTGTCACTGATTCAGGTAGGTCTGACGTCGATTGGCGGCGGCTATGCGGCAATGAGCGACAACACCTTTGGCGCACCAAAGAATTTACTGCTGGCAGGCGTCGTGCTGGCGCTGATTATCCTGCTTAACCGCCAGCGCAACCCGTACCTGCGCGTTGCGTCACTGGTGATTGCGATGGCGGCAGGTTACCTGTTGGCGTGGTTTATGGATATGCTGCCGCAAAATACCGCGCCGGTAAGTCAGGACCTGCTGATGGTGCCAACGCCGTTGTATTATGGCCTGGGTATCGACTGGAGCTTGCTGCTGCCGCTGATGCTGGTGTTTATGATTACCTCGCTGGAAACCATCGGTGATATTACGGCCACCTCCGATGTCTCCGAGCAGCCCGTTTCTGGTCCGCTGTATATGAAACGCCTGAAAGGCGGCGTACTGGCGAACGGTCTGAACTCGTTTGTTTCAGCCGTATTCAACACCTTCCCGAACTCCTGTTTTGGACAAAACAACGGGGTTATTCAGTTAACGGGCGTTGCCAGCCGCTACGTTGGTTTTGTGGTTGCGCTGATGCTGATCGCGTTGGGCCTGTTCCCGGCGGTCAGCGGTTTTGTACAGCATATTCCTGAGCCAGTACTCGGCGGTGCTACGCTGGTGATGTTCGGTACTATCGCGGCATCTGGCGTGCGTATCGTATCCCGCGAACCGCTGAACCGCCGCGCAATTCTGATTATCGCGCTGTCGCTGGCCGTCGGCCTCGGCGTTTCCCAGCAGCCGCTGATCCTGCAGTTCGCTCCGGACTGGGTGAAAAACCTGCTCTCTTCCGGCATTGCCGCAGGCGGTATTACCGCTATCGTTCTGAATCTGGTGTTCCCACCAGAGAAGCAATAAGCAAAATGCGGCGTTGATTCTGAATCAACGCCGCTGTAACGCTCTTTCACCATTCCCGCCTTGAGCATTGCGCCTAAATCGTGCATAACTTGACTATGTGCACTTCGCGGGATGGAAGACCATGAAATTTATTGGAAAGCTGCTTCTTTACGTGCTGATCGCCCTTGCAGTGGCGATCCTCGGTTTGTATTTTCTACTGCAAACTCGCTGGGGCGCAGAGCACGTCAGCGCCTGGGTTTCGCAAAACAGCAGCTACCATCTGGCATTTGATGCCATCGATCACCGGTTTTCTTCTCCTTCCCATATTCTGCTGGAAAACGTCACCTTTGGCCGGGATGGTCAGCCCGCAACGCTGGTCGCCAAAACGGTCGATATTGGACTGAGCAGCCGCCAAATCACCGACCCGCTGCACGTAGACACCATTCTTTTGCAAAACGGCACGCTGAATCTTTCCCAGCAAACTGCGCCGCTGCCGTTCCAGGCCGATCGCCTGCAATTGCAAGATATGGCGCTTAACAGTCCCGGTAGCGAGTGGACCCTGAGCGCGCAGCGCGTTAACGGCGGAGTCATTCCCTGGAGTCCTGAGGCGGGTAAAATTCTCGGGAGTAAAGCGCAAATTCAGCTCAGCGCCAGTTCGTTGACGCTGAACGACGTCCCCACGACCAACGTATTGATTGAAGGCAGTATTGACCATGACCGTGTGATGCTGAGCAATATTGGCGCAGACGTGGCGCGTGGCGCATTAACCGGCGTGGCGCAACGCAATGCCGACGGTAGTTGGGTAGTAGAGAATCTGCGCCTGAACGATATTCGGCTGCAAAGCGACAAATCTCTGGCCGAGTTTTTTGCTCCGTTAAGCACTATTCCTTCCCTGCAAATTGGTCGTCTGGAAGTAACAGATGCCCGTCTGCAAGGCCCTGACTGGGCGGTGACGGATCTCGATCTGAGCTTGCGCAACATGACCTTCAGCAAGGACGACTGGCAAACTCAGGAAGGAAAACTGTCGATGAACGCCAGCGAGTTTATCTACGGCTCTCTGCACTTTTTCGATCCGATTATGAACGCCGAGTTCTCGCCGCAGGGCATAGCGCTGCGTCAGTTCACCACCCGCTGGGAAGGGGGAATGGTCAGAACATCCGGAAACTGGCAGCGCAACAACAAAGCGCTGGTCCTCGATGATGCTGCCATTGCCGGTCTGGAGTACACGCTGCCGGAAAACTGGAAACAGCTGTGGATGAAACCTCTACCAGGCTGGCTAGCCAGCCTGACGCTGAAGAAATTCAGCGCCAGCCGTAATCTGGTGATTGATATCGACCCGAGCTTCCCATGGCAGCTCACCGCGCTGGACGGCTACGGTGCTAACCTCGGGCTGGTGCAGAACAATCAGTGGGGGATCTGGAGCGGGAGCGCTAACCTCAACGCCGCTGCCGGCACCTTTAACCGCACCGACGTGCGTCGTCCTTCGCTGGCGCTGACGGCGAACAGCAGCACCATCAATATCAGCGAACTAAGCGCCTATACGGAAAAAGGGTTGCTGGAGGCCACTGCCAGTATTTCACAGTTGCCTCAGCATCAAACTCAGGTCAGCCTGAACGGGCGCGGCGTGCCAATGACGATTCTGCAGCAGTGGGGATGGCCCGCACTGCCGCTTTCCGGCGACGGTAACATCCAGCTTACCGCCAGCGGCAATATTCAAGCCGATGCGCCACTCAAGCCAACGGTCAGCGGCCAGTTGCATGCGGTGAACGTGGAGAAACAGCAGGTAACGCAAACCATGCAGGCGGGCGTGGTATCCGGTAGTGAAGTTACCGCCCCACCCGCTGCGCAGTAAAATCTGACGGCCCGGCGGCGATTTGCCGACCGGGTCGCCGTTTATCGCTGTAAGCGCGCATATTCACTGCACAACAGCCACTTCACCGGCTCATCCTCTTCTATCGCCGGGAAGCGACCGCCTGGCTCAAGGAAGTGATTGTCATGCAGGTCGTCATTGACCATCGAGATCTCCCAGCCCAGCACGAACGCTTTCTCCGCCCAAAAGCGATGATACAACCGCGGCGGCAGGCATACCCCCTGCCCCGGTTTCAATACCAGCGTCTCGCCAGCGTCAACAGAACGCCGCTGACCATCAACGCTAACCTCAACAATGCGCCGGACATCATACCCGTCATCAGGCGTAGCCCACGCCAACTGCATACATAAATCACCGCCGCCGCGGTTAACAATATCTTCCATTTTATGGCGATGAAAATGCCATGGCGTCTGCTGATCCTGCTGAATCTGCAGCATCTTTTCGGCGTACGGTTTGGGGTAGCTGGCTGACCCTAACTGACCATTGCGCAACGTCAGTAACGTCAGCCCCGTTTGCGCAAAATCTCCGCGCCCAAAGTCGGTTATATCCCAGCCCAGTTGGAGATCGAGCACTTCACGCCACAGAGTGTGATCCTGTTGCCGCCAGGCGTCAGCCGTAAAATACGCAAAGTCAGGCAGGCAAACCCGAAAAGTCTCGGCGATGGCATGCGCTTTATCGACGGCATAATTAATGTGTGAACGCTTCATTCCACTTTTCCTTGTTGCGAACAAGGCGGGTCACCCCGCCTGTATGCGGTTAGTAAAGTGACGCTTTGCCGGTTGAGCCGAACAGTTTCATTTTGTGACGGATCACATCCCGCGCGGCGCTAATGGCTTCCGGGTAAATAACGTTCGGGTCCCACCAGGTTTCTTTCGCCAGGATTTCGCGGACTTTCTGGAAGTAAGCGTATTTCATATCGCTGGAAATGTTGATTTTGCCAACGCCCAGCGTAACGGATTCGGCAATTTCCGCATCCGGGTTCGCGGAACCTCCATGCAGCACGAGCGGAATGTCCACTCGCCCGGCAATCTCACGCAGGATGTGCATTTGCAGCTCTGGCTGCATCCCTTTCGGGTAGATGCCGTGTGCAGTTCCAATCGCCACCGCCAGCGTGTCCGCGCCGGTACGGGCGATAAAATCCTGTGCCTGATCAGGATCGGTATAAGTGACCTTCGATACACCGCCTTCCACTGACGTCCCGGTTTGACCAATCGTACCCAGTTCCCCCTCCACCGAAACGCCTACCGCATGCGCCAGCTTGACCACTTCGCGGGTCAGCGCCACGTTCTCTTCATACGGCAGCAGCGAGCCATCAATCATCACCGAGGTAAACCCACACTGAATCGCCCGCAGGACATGCTCGACCGAAGCGCCGTGGTCCAGATGCAGAGTAAAGGGAACCGGGCTGCGCAGAGTGATATCACGGACGTAGCTAAAAAACGCATCGCCTACAAAATCATGTTCGCTGGGGTGAATGGAGATAATCGCCGGGGTATTGGTTGCTTCCGCTTCTTCCACTACTGCACGTACAAAGCAGCTGTCCGCCACGTTGAATGCGCCGATGGCAAAACCGTGCTGACGGGTAGGTTGCAGTAATTCTTTCATCGAAACTAACATGTTAATTCTCCAGTTTCAGGGTGTAGAAAGCCCTGCCAGTGCGTCGTCGCAGAGGCATAGAAGGCGTTACAGAAAATGAATCAGGCTTTGTCGATAGCGCCGCTGGCCTGCAGGTACGGAATAATGGCTTCCTCGCAGGCCTGCTCCATCAGGGCCAGGGCATCAACGAGTTCACCGGATGTGTCGCGACACAGGGTATGCAGTAGTGCAGCCTTTCCGGCTTCGAAAACCGCCGCGCCAACGTTTATCTTGGCGACGCCAAACGTCGGGCAGCGCTGTAGCTGGTCAAACGGCGTCCCGCTGCCGCCATGCAGCGCCAGCGGCACCGTTGATAAACGGGCAATTTCCTCCAGTCGCTGGAAATCAATGGCGGGTATGACACCGGGCGCGTACATGCCATGTGCCGTGCCGACCGAGACCGCCAGTAAATCGATACCGGTCTGTTGGATAAAGGGCTCCACATCGGCGGCCTGGGTCATCAAATCAGCGTTAGCTGCGTGATCATAGCGCGGGGCGTCGGCCAGATGCCCCAGCTCACCTTCCACGCACAGAGAAACGCTGGTCGCGAGCTCAACCACCGCCCGGGTCTGGCGAATGTTCTCCTCCAGCGCAAAGGCGGAGGCGTCGATCATTAACCCGCTGAATCCGGCGCGAAAAGCCTGTCGAATGCGCACTGGGTCCTTTCCATGATCCAGCGCCAGCGCGACCGGTACCGACGCTTCCTCTGCCAGCGTTTTGACGACCGCCACCGCTATCGGTGCAGGAAAATGGCCCAGATGCCCCTGATACAGATTCAGAATGATGGGCGCACGGTGTTTCTCAGCCGCCCGCACCGCCGCACGGGCGCTTTCCAGGTTCATACAGTTGATGGCCAGCAGCGCGTACTGCTCGCGCCAGGCTTTCGTCACCATGCTTTTCATATCGGCAAACATACGGCCTCCGGTTATTCCAGGGTGAAGGTGATCTCTTCGTCTTTCAGCTTTTGATCGCTAAGTTCATCAAACTCTTCGTCACGTTCGGTCACCGGCTTCTTCCACAACGACAGCATGACGCCGCAAATCACCGTGCCGATCCCCAGCGCCAGGCAAAACAGTAGCGGATGCGTAAAGAGCGGGACCACGAACATGCCGCCGTGCGGTACCGGGCTTTCGACGCCCCACACCATAATCAGACCGCCCGCTATCGCCGAGGCCACTACGCAGGACCCCACCACGCGCAGCAGGTCGCGCGCCGCAATGGGAATGACCCCTTCGGTAATCATGCAGATCCCCATCGGGAATGCCGCTTTCAGCGCCTCGCGCTCCGCACAGGTGTACTTGTGACGCGTCAGCAAAAAGGAGAGCGTAATGCCGAACGGAGGGATTATCGAACCGACAAACTTCACCGCTTCCGGACCGTACACGCCGCTGACTAACATGCCGTCAGCAAATAGCGACATGGTTTTATTCACCGGTCCGCCAAAGTCGAATGTCGCCATTGCGCCAAGGATGGCCCCCATTAAAAAGCGTGACCCGCCCTGCATGGACTCCAGCAGATGAATCAACGCGTCCTGCAGCCAGGCTATCGGTTTGCCAATGAGCGTCATCATCAACAGGCCACCAATGACGGTACTCAGTACCGGCAGCACCATGATGGGCATCAACCCCTGCATCGACTGCGGCAAACGGATATAGCGCTTGAGCAGCAGGACGGTATAACCGACCAGAAAACCGCCCAGCATCCCGCCGATAAAACCGGTATGAATTTCACCGCAGACAAAGCCGACAATCAGACCCGGTGCGAATCCGGGGCGGTCAGCAATAGAGTACGCAATCGCCGCGCTAATCAGCGGTACGATTAACCCCATCCCCCAGCCGCCAATCTGGTTGAGCATCCAGGGTATGGTTCCTGTTTTTTCACCCACGTTAGTACCGCCAAGTATTTGCCCGAGAGCAATACAGATCCCGGCGGCAACAATTAACGGGATCATCCACGAAATCCCCGTTAATAAATGTTTTTTTATTTCCTGAGATAGCGGAATTTTATTTTCACTCATGTGAAATCCCTCCAGAATGGGGATCGCTACTGGTTATTATTAGCTAATGATTTTTCGACCTTTTCAAGAAACTGAATGGGCGACTTTATGACAATTTCAGTTTTCACTCGCACAATACGTTTATTTAAAAATCGTTCCTCCCCTTTTATTTTTACATCCACAGCGAGAATCACGACATCAGCAGCAGAAATGTCCTCTGTCAGCAGTTCGTTTTCCGTGCCGATAGTCCCCTGGGTTTCCACTCTTATATTATGACCAAGCGCTTTAGCACCTTTAATTAACTTCTCACGGGCAATATAGGTGTGCGCAATACCCGCCGTACAGGCGGCAACACAAACAATATTCATAACATGCTCCACGTTTGATTTAGCAGACATTGGATTCAGCATATTGGCTAAAAAGCTCAATAATTTTCTGTGGACTGCTTTCGACTAACAGTTGTTCAATAATGTCGTCATCCGCCAACGCGCCGGCAACCTGCGAAAGCAGACGAATATGGGTGGTGTTTTGATCTTCAAGGCGTACGGCAAACAGAATGATGCAGCGCACGTTGCTGCCGTCCAGGGTTTCCCAGGGAATATCCTGGCGGGTACGCCCAATCGCCAGCGTGGTATTGACCACCGCCGAGGATTTCCCGTGCGGAATCGCAATATGATTTTCGAAGCCGGTCGAGCCTTCTGATTCACGCTGCCAGACATCCTGAATAAACGTTTCCCGACAGCTAATTGCCCCATCTTTTTGCAGAATATCCGTCAGTTCCTCAATAACCTCCGTTTTGTTTGTGGCCTTCATGTCCAAAATAACGCGATTTGTATTGAGTATTTTCGTGATGTCCATAAATCATACCTCATGGAGTTCAGACATTAATTTTCAACGACCAGCGACGTCGCCCGATGTAATTTTTCCGTAATAACCGTTTCTGTTACCCGCTTAATATCCGCATCATTGAAGAAGGCGGTGACATACACGACCGGCATGGCAACGGCAGGTAAATTGATCGTCGATACCACCAGTTCAATATCGTCCGTCAGGACGGAGGGCAAGCTGCCTGCCGACACCACGCCGACGATGGTCCAGTCCGGAAAGGCGCGCAGAATGCGGCTTTTGAGTAAGTGAGAGGTGCCGATACCGGTTGAGCAGACCAGCAGCACACGTTTACGCGCTATCTGACGCTCCATCGCGGCCTGAAAATGCACGGTTAAATATCCCACCTCATCATCCGACACGGCCCGTTCGCCCCAGCCGCTAAACACCCGATTCACCGCGCACTGTGTCAAACGCCAGACGTCCTGCAACTCGCCTTTAATGTCCTCCAGCAGCGGATTACGAATGCGGATCTGGTAGTTCAGGCGGTTAATCAGCGGCTTAATATGGATCAGCAATCCGTCATACAGCGCAGTGTCCTGGCTAAGATCGCAGTCAACCATTTCGGCGAAGGTGGCAATCAGCCGATGGGTAATCAAGCGTGCTTCGTCGCTGGAGTGCAAATGGCCAATCACGCTCACATCGTTATGCTCTTCAATCACCATACCGGAGGAGATAATATATTGATAAATAAACCAGACTTCGTCTTCCGGCAGCGGGTGGGCAATGCGTTTTTCGATATGCTGAATCATGCGACTGGCAATGGAAAAAATGTTCTCATCACATGACGTGATGCTTTCTTCTTTTCTCGGCAGCGCATTGCCCCGCGTAATGCGGTACATCATGATCAGAATATGAGTAAAGATATTGACGTAATAAGGCTCGCCCAGCGACCAGCACAGATCGTTCTCCATTTCCTGCAACAGCGTCTGGACAAATAAAACGTCTTCTTCGCCAAAGTAATGCACTAACGCTTTATAACTGCCCGGATCAAGTCGTGAATAAATCACGCTTCCAGGTTCATTATGGTTAATCACACCGTTAATCAGCGACGCCATCGCCTGGCGCACCCCGCTCTCGCTGCCTTCAATGTGTGTGCCGCTCTGGCTGCGAATCAGCGACAGGCCCAGCGGGGTAATCCACGATTCAATCACTTTCAGATCGTTAACAATCGATGCACTACTAATAAAATAACGTTCGGATAATTTATTGATCGATGTTTCATGCGGCGTTTCACTTAATAATTGCGAGGCTATCTTAACCCGCCGTGAATTATTCATCATGCCGTCAGCATCATCACCCTCCGACCCTAATAACTGATCCAGATATAAAAGGTCAGTAATGTTATCGGCACTTAATATCACGCCCGCACCGGCACGTTTATCGATGGATATTTTCCATTCCGATAACCATTGTTCCAGTAACCGCAGATCGCGCTGGACGGTTTTCTCTGAAACAGATAAATATTCGGCAATTTTTAGCAGCGTAACATATTCCTTCCGGGACAGAAGAAACTTTAATAATCTGTTTTGTCGCGAGGTAATCATTTGCATTATTTACCCTTATTACATACCAGATTAAATATCTATACCCGTCATACTTCAAGCTGCATGTGCGTTGGCTTTCCTCGCTCACCCCTGTCACGTACTTATGTACGCTCAGGGGATTCGCTGCGTCGCCGCCTTCCTGCAACTCGAATTATTTAGGTAATAAAGAAGCATTTATGCTCCACGTGTAATCCGTGATGATAAATATAAGAGGACTACGATGCGCCAACAATACTAAATCGTGTCCTGTATTCCGGACAGAAATAAGACAAAAAGAGGAAATAGTAAGATATTTACGGCGCAGATCACATTTTTCGCGGGAATTAGAGTGATAGCGCTCGCAAATATGGGGAGGTAAAAATTTAAGTCGGGATGTTTTTGATTTTAAGATCTGGAACGCTGCTCGCGGTGTGGGCCGGATAAGACGCATCCGGCACCACGTCGACACATGCTTACAAGGTAATCGTCAGCTCACTGCCCTGTGGAGTAATAACTACACCCAGCTCGCTGCCCATATGCGACCCGCATTTAATGCCGCCAATTTTCTGAATATTTCGCAGGCACAACGTCCAGTTACGTGCCTCACCATTCCCTTTCACAGTGATGGTATTACCTACACGCGTCGCCTTCAGCGTGAAGATAACCGAGCCGTCAGCAGCCGGAACTTCACAGAGTGCTTCCCGCCCCTCCTGCAGATGGAACAGCTGGAACGCTGTCCCTTCGTGCCAGGCGTAGTCCGGCTTCTGGTTATTGCTGCCCAACGCCAGCAGGGTATTGTCACGCACATAAACCGGCAGACTCAGGAAGTCATGCTGCTGCTTATGCCAGCGGCTGCCGGCCACCTCATCATTACGCCACAGATGCGTCCAGCGTCCTTCCGGCAGATAGAACTGCACATCGCCCGCCTCGCTAAACACCGGCGCGACCATCACGCTATCGCCCAGCATGTACTGGCGGTCGAGATAATCACACGCCGGATCGTCCGGGAACTCCAGCATCATCGCGCGCATCATCGGGGTGCCCTGCGCATTAGCGCGCGCTGCTTCACGATACAGGTACGGCATCATGCGGCATTTCTGTTCGGTGAAGTAGCGCACCACATCGCAGGATTCGTCATCGTACGCCCATGGCACACGGTAGGATTTACTGCCATGCAGGCGGCTGTGGCTGGAGAGCAGCCCAAACGCACACCAGCGCTTGTAGACGTGCGCCGGAGCGGTATTCTCAAAGCCGCCGATATCGTGGCTCCAGAAGCCAAAGCCGGACAGGCCAATAGACAAGCCACCGCGCAGGCTTTCCGCCATCGATTCATAGTTGGCGTAGCAGTCACCGCCCCAGTGCACCGGAAACTTCTGCGCGCCCACCGAAGCTGAACGAGCAAACAGGACAGCCTCTTCTTCACCGACGGTTTCTTTCAGCACGTTCCACACCAGTTCGTTGTAGATGTACGCATAATGGTTGTGCATCTTCTGCGGATCGGCACCGTCAAACCACTGAACGTCAGTAGGAATGCGTTCACCAAAGTCGGTTTTGAAGCAGTCTACGCCGATATCCACCAGACCTTTCAGCTTGTTGACATACCACTCGCAGGCTTGTGGATTAGTGAAGTCATAAATCGCCAGGCCCGGCTGCCATTTATCCCATTGCCACAGGGAACCGTCCGGGCGCTTGAGCAGATACCCTTTCGCTTTCAGTTCAGTGAACAGCGGGGATTTCTGACCGATGTAGGGGTTTATCCATACGCACACCTTCAGCCCTTTCTCTTTCAGGCGGCGGATCATACCTTCCGGGTCCGGGAAGGTCACCGGGTCCCACTCAAAGTCGCACCACTGGAAGGCCTTCATCCAGAAACAGTCGAAGTGAAAGACGTGCAGCGGCAGATTGCGCTCGGCCATGCCGTCGATAAAGCTGTTCACCGTCGCTTCGTCGTAATTGGTGGTGAATGACGTGGTCAGCCACAGACCGAACGACCAGGCTGGCGGCAACGCCGGACGGCCGGTAAAGCGGGTATAGCGATCCAGCACCGCCTTCGGCGTTGGGCCGTCGATGACGAAATATTCCAGATACTCGCTTTCAACGCTGAACTGCACTTTCGACACTTTCTCAGAGCCGATTTCAAACGACACGCACTGCGGATGGTTCACCAGCACGCCGTAGCCGCGGTTGGTGAGATAAAACGGGATGTTCTTGTAAGACTGCTCGGTACTGGTGCCCCCATCGCGGTTCCAGGTTTCCACCGTCTGGCCGTTACGTACCAACGCGGTAAAACGCTCGCCCAGCCCGTACACCGTTTCCCCCACGCCCAAATCCAGACGCTCAAACATATAATTACGCCCGCTGTGGGTATCCTGCACGTAACCGCTATTCTTTAGCTGACTGCCGGTAATACGTTCACCATTACGCAGGAAATCCAGCGACCAGAACTCGCCTTTGGTCACCCGAACGCTCAGATTGCCGCTCTTCAGTTCGGCAAATTCAGCGGTGTTTCGCATCTCAACATTGACGTCCTGCAACACATTCAACGGGTAATGTGGGCCGGTATCCAGCGCGCCCTGGAAGTGCTCCATACGTACCCCCACCACCCCTTCCTGCGGCGAGAAAAAGCGTAAGGTGAAGAGTGGGGTATCCAGTTGCCAGGTACGTTCACGCACATCGCGCGGCGCAACGTAGACAATCATCTCGTTACCCTGCTGTTCAACGTCGAACACCTGAATTGGGTGTATTAAATTCAGGCCAGGTTGGGTCAGCCAGTTACCATCGCTAATTTTCATCGTCAGTTCCTTAGTTCTGTAATTCTTTCGTCGTGAAATCCTGCTGGTTGCGGCGCGCGCCCTGAGCCAACTGACTCATAATTTCCGTCAGATACGGCGTTTTCAGGGTATAGAAGCGTTTGGCAATCACGGCACTCAGCAGGTAACAAATAGCCGGGACAATGGTGAACAGGGCGATGATGATGCTAATGGTGGCGCTGTTCTGGGTTTTCGCTGCGGCGTCGTAGCCACCGCCCGCCAGCATCCAGCCGATCAGCGCCCCGCCGAGCGCCAGACCCAGCTTGAGCACGAACAACGTGCCCGCAAAGCTGATCCCCGTCAGGCGTTTACCGTTGCACCATTCGCCGTAATCAACGGTATCGGACATCATTACCCACTGGATTGGCGTAACGAGCTGGTGCAGTACACCAATGACAAAAATAAAGATAAACATGGTGATGCTGGCGTGCATCGGCACAAAGAACATCGCCAGGCTCGCTACCGCCAGCGCAGCGTTGGTCCACCAGAAGACGCTGACTTTGCATTTCCAGTCGGTCAGCGGTTTTGCCAGCGCAGAGCCGATCAGGTTGCCGACGCAATAGGCGGTGAGAAAGGCGACAAACACCTCCGGCTTACCCAAAATCCAGGTGACGTAATACATCATCGCCCCGCCACGAACGCAGACGGCCAGAATATTGAGGATGGTCAGCAGGCCGACGATGCGCCATTGGTCGTTTTGCCAGATGTCGCGCAGGTCTTCACGCATAGAGGTGGTGCTCGGCGGCGCTTCCACGCGTTCTTTGGTAGTGAAGAAGCAGAACGCCAGCATCAGGAACGCCACCACGGAGAGCACCGCAATCCCGCCTTGAAAGCCGAACGCTTTATCCTCGCCACCAATCAGATTCACCAGCGGCATCATCAGCACGGTGGAGAGCATGCCGCCCGCCGTCGCCAGCACAAAGCGCCATGATTGCAGGGAGATACGCTGCGTTGGGTCATTAGTGATCACGCCGCCCAGCGCGCAGTAGGGAATATTGACCACGGTATAAAGCAGGGTCAGCAGCGTGTAGGTGATTGCGGCATAAATCATTTTGCCGTTCAGGCTGAGATCCGGCGTGCTGTAGGCCAGCACGCAAACCAGACCAAACGGCAGTGCGCCAAACAACACCCATGGGCGGAATTTCCCCCAGCGCGAACGGGTACGGTCAGCCAGCAACCCCATACAAGGGTCTGAGATGGCATCCAGCGCGCGGGCCAGTAAGAACATGGTGCCGACAAATCCGGCTGGGATACCAAAAATATCGGTATAGAAGAACATCATATATAACATGACGTTATCGAAGATAATGTGGCTAGCCGCATCGCCCATTCCGTAGCCAATCTTCTCTTTAACAGACAGAATTTCACTTTTCATTACGCATCCTTGTTAGCACTTTCACACGCCCTGATACCGGTTACAGTTCTTGTAAACCATCCCTGTGAGCGCGGGTATTCCGATATCTCGTTATCAAATTACGATTCTTGTTTTCTGTGATCAGCGTAGCGTCAAAAAATGTGTCTAAGTGTAAGTAATGGATTTTGCGGGGATTTATTTGAAACTGGTCATGGTATAGAGAAACGGAAGTTAAAAAAGTGAGTGAGGGGGTGTGGAAACGTTTGGAAGTAGCTATAATGCGCCCCGCCTCCATGTAGCAATCGAGGCGCGGAAGATCGTCATCTCCGGTGAGGTGGCTGGACTTCAAATCCAGTTGGGGACGCCAGCGTTCCCGGGCAGGTTCGACTCCTGTGATCTTCCGCCAAAATGCTCATATCATCCTCAAAGATTTTATTTCGTCTCAATTGTCATAACCTTCAGAATTAAGGAAAAGACAATAAATTTAGCACTAACTGCCGCTACTGTTTTGCTACACTTTTAAGTCCTTTGCTCGCAGTCCGAGTACAAAAACTTATCGAAAAACACTCCTTTATGCACACACTTTCCAGAAAGTGAGAGTGGTAACGCGATATGGGATCAGACTAGCCATAGACTTTTTGCGAATTTACTTTCTGTTATGGCTAAAGATATAGGCTACGATTTTGATCGAGTTCATTTGCAGAATACTATTTATATAGCTGTTGCTCACGGGCAAATAAATTTAGATAATCTAAAAATTCGCAAAGGGATGGCTTCAATTTTCTCTGGTTAAACAGCATTGAAAATGGATGTAGTTTCTTTTCCCGAATCCTCTGACGCTCAAAATTCTTAATAGAACTAACCTACATTTCTGGCTCAATACCTAATTTACGTAATTCATTTCTCCCCAAGGTTTTGAGCCAATTCCCCAAACTCATCCCCTCTGCCTTTGCCGCAGCCTCGAACTGCGCCTTTAACTCGGGTGTGATACGAATCTGGAAAGTTGGTGCTTTTCCGGATTTAGACTGATTTGGGTCGCGTTTAGCTGTTGACATGTACGTACCTACAAGAGCAGTATACCACCAATCAGGTACGTACCTTTATATCTGACGACCTGACTCATAAACGCTCTCGCCCGGTATTCGCAGTACCCGACGAGAGCTAACCTCACCAACTATCAAGGAGTTGATTATGGCTGATTCGCATTCTACCCCAGACACCGACCAATCTGGAACCGAGCGCTCGTTAATTGTGGGATACCGCCCGAATGTTTTCGACAAATCCACGCCCAAAATTATTCTTTCCGGCAAGTGGCTACGCGAAGCGGGGTTTGATACCGGGCAACAGATTACCGTAAAAGTGATGAATGGCTGTATCGTCCTGATGGTCTATGGCGAGCAGGAGCAACGGCTGCAGGATAAGCTGCAAGAAGCAAATCAGAAGTTAAAAAGAATTGAGAGCACGCTGGCGACTCTCCAGTAACGTATAACTGAACCTGTAAGCGTTAATTACAGGTTTACCAGGTGCCGGATGGCGCTAACGCTTATCCGGCCTACTCTGCCTGTTAGTATTTATCCCAGTGAGAGAACAATGTACATGTTCTCTCAGGGACAAAACCAAAGCGAATCGAGACCCCGAACAAATGAATCACAAAGGAAAACCAGCCATAGTTATCTACCCCATTGAAGGTGGTGAACAAACGGAAGAGATAACGCTGCAGATACTGAAAACAAAAATCCAATGGACTCAAAACGATATCCACTTAGGAAATATTGCCGATGGTGATGCTTTCTTTGATACGTTGATAGGTCAGCACAAAGAATAAAATTAAGTAATGTATTATCAAATAGGTAACGTTTGTTGCTCACCACCTTATTTGCCGGATAGCGCTAACGCTTATCCGGCATTCCCCCACAAAAAATAAAGCCGCTGACCCAATAATCAGCGGCTTTTCCATTACCTGCAACTACGTCAGAAGTTATATTTCACGCCCAGCATACCGCGGGTGTCGCTGTAGCCTTTGTCACCAACCTGTTGGGCCACGTTGCTCCACACGTTGAGGCGCGGAGTGATTTGACCTTCAACGCCGACTTTCAGCTCGCCAATGTTCTTGGTGCCACGCATGTCGTTGCTCACATCGTCCATCTTCACGCGAGTCGTCTGCGTGTTGTGGATCCAGTTGGCTTCAACAAACGGCTGGAACTCACGAGATTTACCGTCGTCGATGGCGTTGTGACCGTTGATAAAGGCTTTTACCCCCAGACGGGTCATCAGGTTGCCATCGGTGTTGTCCTTCACGCGGGTACCGTTCGCTTCGCGGTGGCTGTCGGCCTGCACGTCCATCCACACCACCTGAGCTTTCGGTTGCAGCCAATAGCTGTTGCGCTCGTTTTCACCCAGTTTGAAGCTGTAACCGGCTTCAACAGAAGCGGTGATCCCGCTGGATTTATATTTCTCCGTCGCCTGCTCCTGGCCCATCACCTTGTTATCAAACCAGTTGTACAGCATCCAGGTGTCTACATAAGTGCCGGTCTTGTCAGCGTCATTGGCATACCAGGTGCCGTACAGTCCCACGCTGTAACCAGTGACCTGACCACGTGAATGGTAGCCGGTCAGACTGGACTGCGTGCGGTTCTGGCTGTTGGCATAACCAGCCATCGCGCCGAGGTGCCAGCGGTCGAGGCCGTCGCTACTCCACTGCGCCAGGTCACCGCCTAACTGCAAGACATAGCTGTTGCTTTGGGTTTTCAACTGCCCGCTACCGTCTTTGAAGCGGGTATGTGCCCCGACGTTACGCATCCACAGACTGGTGACTTTTTTCTCGCCCGTCAGCATATCGACGTACTGCGTTTCCCCCAGACGATCGTGGAGTCGGGTCATGAACAGCGTGTTAGCAGCGTAGTTGTTCGCCAGATAACTGCCTGCTTCCGGGCGGTACTGCTGCTCAGTGACAGGGGGCGCAACAGGTTCTTCCGGCTCAGGGATAATCGGGTCGACAGGATCGACCGGGTCTGGGTCAACAGGACCTGGGTCAATAGGGTCAACCGGGTCCGGGTCAACAGGACCTGGGTCAATAGGGTCAATAGGGTCAACCGGGTCCGGGTCAACGGGATCTGGGTCAATAGGGTCAACCGGGTCCGGATCGACGGGGTCCGGCTCTTCCGGATCCGGCGGAGCAGGAATAAAGCTGGTCAGATACCAGTTGCTGCCCTTTTGCACCACGTTATAGTCGTACGCACCGGCAACAATACGGCCCGCTTTCTCAAAAGTACCGTCAGAATTACCGGCCACTTCGATGATCTCAATTCCCTCAACGGTTTGCGCCCCGGTTCCGCCAATATTGTTCACTGCCACAAATGCGTTACCCGCGGTGTTGCCGAGCACTTTCAGCTTGTCGGTTTCGGAGGCATCGTCATTCAGGACGGTATTGAAAACGAGTTTTCCGCCGTTGCCGGTAAAATCTTCATTGATAGTAAGCGTCTGCCACGGTTCGCCGTCAGCATGCCCAAAGTTCACCACTGACCCGCCGTTCAGCGTCAGGTCAGTGAGCGTTGAGCTGTTGGTCATGTTCCAGGTCGCATCGCTCATTTGCAGCGAGATAACCCCCGTCCCGGCAGTGGCGCTGGTGACGTATGACGCCCCACTCCACAACGAGTTGTCAGTCATATTGAGTTTGATGGTACTGTTTTGCTGCGGCTGGGTGTTGTTTGCGGCAGTAGCACCGGCGGCGTGAAGATCGCCGTCGATAAGGAAACGCCCGCCAGCAGAACCGTCGACGATGCCGCCCGTTTCTGTACTGATGGCATAGCTTTCATTGCTGTGATTGCCCGCCATAGCAATAGTAGCGCCGCCACCGAGATTTACCGTGCCGCGTGAAATCGCATACAGGCCGCGTGGGGCCTTGCTGAATGAGTAAACTTTATCGATGCTGTTAACACGAATCGTCGCATTATCACCCAGATTCACCGTCGCATTATAGGAATAGACCGCATGGGCGCTGGCTCCGCTCACCGAAATAGTGGCGTTATTGCCCAGTTCCGTTTTGGAAGATGAGGCGGCGTAGACCCCTATTGAGGAAGTGCCCGATGTCTCGATGGTGGCGTCATTGCCAAGGCGGATTGAGGACCCGCTCTGTCCGGAGCGGATTCCCTCTGAGCTGTTACCGGTAGTCACAATGTGGGCACGATCGCCGACAATAATCGTATTTTTGGCAAGCGTTGCGTCTCTAAACGCGTTGGCGGTGATGCCACGTCCCTGGTTACCGGTGGTTTGAATATACAGATCGTCGCCGACGTAGATGTTTGCTGAGCCTATCCCACCCTGACCGATGGCGTTGTATCCGGCGTTAATACCATCACCATCCTGGCCGTCCACATAAATACTGGTGCGATCCCCGGTGATAATAAAGACTGGATTATCCGGCGTATTAGCCCCGTGCGTGCGGATACCGTCAACATCTTTACCATTATTAGCGGCATTCTTTGACTGTGTGCGAATCGTAAGGTCGTCACCGAAAATAACGCCCGGGCTACCCGTCGCGCTGTTCTGAATAACGGTAATGGTGTGTTCGAAGGCTTCTCCTCCTGGCCCATTCAGCGTTAATCCATGACCATAAACGGGAATGGTACCGGCACTCCACTGATAAACATAATTCGGCGTATCGCTGTTTTTTTTGAAACTGTCATTCGTCTGTGCAGGAAATAAAGCCTGCAACTCCGGCGAAAGACTGCTCACCAATCCACTGGCAGGAAGACTATCAATATCAATCCAGGCCGCGTGGGTTGAAAATACCATTGACGTTAACGCGGTTGATACCGCTATCGCAATGCGTGAGTAATGCTTAGGTTTTTTCATAATAGCCTCCTGCTTTCGGGCGTAGGGCGTCCACCACATCGCAAAGATGTGAAAATAGTAAGAATCAAAAATGCGTTATAAAATATTCGACAGTATTTGATGAATGCTATGGCCTAATTTATCTTCAAGCCTGAGCTTGTAGACATATATTTTCTTAATATCTATATTATCTATTTTGGTAATTTGCTGAATACTTTTCCCTGACACAAACCGCTTCAGTAATATCATTTCTGTATAGTTGAGTGAGCGTCCGCGTTTACTGTTCGCAAGGTGGCCGGTAAATAATCGGCGAATTTTCTGATGCTGAACTTCATCATCATCATCGGAATATATAATCCCTTGTATTTTATTGCTTTTCGACAGCCAGTAGTTGGCTAACGGCGCGAGATTCCTGTCCGCTATCAACACAATATACATACCGCTGTAGGCCAGCCGGTCAACCCATTGCGGATCGGCGAACAGGCGCAAGTTTGGGAAGGAAAAGTCCACAAAAATAAACCCACGCGACAAATGATTTTGATTATTAAGGAGAAGTTTTTCAATAATTCCTTTTTGCAGAAAACTATTTCCCTCTGGCCAGATCGCAAAAGTGGCTCGGTGACAGTAGTTGGCGCGTACCACAGTATCCGGAAATAATTGACAGGATAATTCACAGCTTATGCAACGAACACTCTGTGATGGTGATCTCTTCATCAAAAATGACTCCTGTTATTTTTCCATAAATATTTCATTGGTAAATAAATGTGTCAATCCGACACGTGTGACATTCCTTGTCAGTTAATAACAGTGACACCTAAAAAATGTAATAAACTCCTGATATGTTATTATGTATAGGCTATAAGTAATGCGATTGCGCTAAGCTTTTTTCTGCTTTATCTCAGAATAACAGTCTGGGTATTAGGAATTTTATGCATAAATCCAAATCCCAGAATAAAAATTAAAAAAGCACTATTTGCTAAAAATTAACCAATGAAAGGGGCTCTTATTAATTACACAATCCTGATAACTCAATCCCCCTTGAAGTGCTGTTGATAAATATAATGAGAATTCAGATAAAACTGTAATGAATTCTCATTATTTAACATTAGTTAATACTCACCTAAGAATTTACACACGTAACACATTGTATTTAAAGTGTTTTTAATCCTTAAGTGAAATTCTTATCTTCGATCACGTACAAAGAGTGAGGCATATTCACGATTTGGATGTAAAATTTAAGGTATGTGTAGGCACACGCGGTGATACGTTATAGTTACTGAGGGCTGGGCAATTGTACCTTATCAATCAGTTGGTCGAATTTAATCCTGACAGCAAAAGTCTGGTCAATCGTCAGACCGGGCGGTCAATACAACTTCAGCTCCCAGCTTCGCTTTGCTTTCTCTATTTAATTACTCACGCAAGTGACATTGTTTCGCAGAACACATTGATAAAAGTGGGTTGGGGTGAGAGAAATAATGTGACCACAACCAACACATTTTACCAGGCTATTCTGACGCTACGTAACGCGCTGGCGGATGTGGGTCTGCCACGTGATACGGTGAAAACTATTTCACGACGCGGACTCAGATTAAATGGAAATACGCAGGTAGAGGCGATAACGCATCCTCAGAGTGAAGTTTTCCAGCAACCGCTAATAGAGGAATACGCGCCCCCAAAGATAATTCCTCCCGCGGCACAACAAACGACGCGGGTCCCCTGGTGGAATATTATATTTAGCGCTGGCATCGTTATTGCCACCTTGTTTATCTGGCTGGTGTGGTATCAGACACGTCCTGTTATGCCGTTTAGTAAATTCATTTCTGTTTCTATGCAGGTCCCATCTCGGCAAAACTGTAAAATTTATTACTCACTGAATGATCACGATCAGGAAAATTATTTCAATCTGATGCAACTGCACCCTTCTCTCTGTGAAAACAACAAGCATGTTTTCCTTTCCGGCTACCGTAAAGCGGAGAGGATCGTAGCATTTGTTTGTGATAAAGATGCACGGGTAGATGCGTACGCGTTTTGTACTACCCATTATTACTGGATGCGCGGGCAATGAAAAAAATACACCACCTTATTTTAATCGTAATCGGCGTGGCGACATTGCTCGGCTCAGGCGGATGGCTATGGCATTCACGCTATGCCGAAAAGCAGCTAAATTGCGTTGGAAATGTCGAATGGAATATTGGCAGCAACCGCTTTGCTGGTACGGTTTCATTTCGGATGTACAAAGATGCGGGGCTAGCGACCATTACCGGAAAACTGTACGGACGTAATACCTCAGACATTAGCAGGAACATCTATTTCAGTTATACCCGGCAGCACGAAGCCCGAGTGCTACAGGCAATGCAGGTGGTCAAAACCTTCGCTGACAGCGCCGATGAAGCTGATATTAACAACACATTACCCGGATTTTACCGTCAAAGCGGACGAAACCTGAGCCTGGTTATGGAGGAGTATAAGGGCGCATGGATTTTTGCCAGCTCAAATGTCCCCTCGCTGTATTGCCGCAAAAGGTAACGTCATATCCGGATACAAAAAGCACGCCCCCTTCAATAGAATTCATATTTGCCATCATCGACTTACGCGACATGGGTCACTGAATCCACTCATATCCCATTGCTATTCTTCATCCCGAATCAGGAAACATCCTGAATACCACGATATCCATTGCGCAATAATTAAGCGAAATGGGCGTTTTATTTTGCCCAGAAGACTTCAACCTACGGATGGATATTTGGAGAAGACGTGGACAGGGGCGTTTATCTCTCTCGCGAGCAATGTCTGAGCGTTCAGGCGTTATCGCATTTCAGGAAACGGTGTGTTTCCGGTGTATTTTTGGCGTACATATGAGGGATACGTAATGTTTACTTTTAAAAAGTGCCTGATTGCACTTTCTATAAATTTGGCCGTTGTTTCATCAGGTTTTGCTTGTACGACCCTATTGGTCGGTAATGAAGCATCAGCGGACGGCTCCATGCTGGTAGCCCGTAGCGCTGACAGTGATGCCCTGAAAGCGCAGCATTTTGTCATTCATCCGGCAAAGCAGAATCAGACCGGGGTATACAGCACCAAAGCACATAATGGCGCGAATGACTTTACCTGGCCGCTACCCAAAAACTCTCTGCGTTATACCACCGTTCCAAACTGGAAAACCCAACTGCACGGCGCGACCGGATTTAACGAATTGGGCGTTGGCGTGAGCGGTACAGAATCTATTTTTGCCTCAGCAAAAGCGCTGGCTGCCGACCCCTATGTCGAGGATAAAGGGATCACCGAAGATGATATCCCGGATATTCTGTTGTCCCAGAGCAAAACCGCGCGTGAAGCCGTGGCGCTACTGGGTCATATCGTTGAGACCGTCGGCGCTGGGGAAGGTTTTGGCGTGGCCGTCGTCGACGATAACGAAATCTGGTACCTGGAAACCGGCAGCGGTCACCAGTGGATGGCGCAGCGCCTGCCGAATAACCAGTATTTTGCCACCGGTAATCAGGGCCGCTTACAGGATTACGACCCTAAAAACCCGGACATGATGGCGTCAAAAAACCTGATTCAATTTGCGACCGAAAAAGGTCTGTACGAACCGGCAAAAGATGGCAAATTCAACTTCTCCAAAGCCTATACCCGTGATGATGAGCGTGACCGCACGTATAACGATCCCCGCGTATGGACCATCCAGAAAGAGTTCAATCCTTCCGTAAATCAGGATATGGCCAAAGGGCGCGAATTCCCGGTTTTCATGACGCCAGAGAAGAAGATGACGCTGGATGATGTGAAGGCCGTGCTGCGTAACCATTACGAAGGCACCAGCCATGACCCGTACACCAACGGTCTGAACGGCAAAGAGCCATGGCGTCCGGTTAGCGTCTTCCGCACCTATGAAGCGCACGTGATGCAGGTCCGTCCGTGGTTGCCAAAAGAGATTGGTGAAACGACCTACATTGGTCTGGGTATGGCCGACCTCACCGCGTTTGTTCCGTACTACAGCGGCCTGAAAGCGTATCCGGCAAACTATACGATGGGTACCGATAAAGCGGACGATCAGTCCATTTACTGGAAATACCGTAAGTTACAGACGCTGACGATGACCGATTATCCGAAGCTCGCGCCAATCGTCAAAAAAGCCTACAAAGCATGGGAAGATAAAGTGGCGAAGGAGCAAAAAGAGGTCGAAGCAAAATATCTGAAGATGGCAAAAACCGATAAACCTGCCGCAGATAAGATGCTGAATGACTTCAACTTGCGCATCATGGCCGATGCCGAGAAGCTGACGGAAGATCTGACTAATCAGCTCTTTACCATCCGCACTAAAGACATTCAGTCTGATATCTTCTTCGCAAACGCTGCGAAAAAAGACTGAGTAACGACACGATGACATGCTGGCGCAAAGTAAGCTTCAAAACTTTGCGCCAGTAGTACGGTTTACATTTCCTTCCGCGGCAGTTGATCGAGAGCCAGACTTCTTAGATGCAAGTTGGCCCAGCAAGCTGCCTGTGTTCGGTTATTCACAGATATCTTTTTAAATATATTATAAATATGCGTTCTCACTGTATTTTCACTAATAAAAAATGCGTTAGCAATTTCTACATTAGACGCACCTTTCGACAACTCAGTTAAAATTTCATATTCTCTTTCGGTTAAAACGCCGTAGTTATTATCTGATGGCGTGAGGTTTACATACTCTGGCAGCGGTGACAGTGAGCGTGGTGAACGGGGGGTTTTTAGCCCCTCTTTAAGGAGTTCTAACAAATATTCTGTAGAGCAATTATTTGGTACGATCGACTCAAAATTTGGCCACAGCATGCTCTCATAGAGTGGGAGCGACCGCAGGCAGTTAATAATATAAACGCGCAAACTATATACGCTGTCATTGAGTAATTTTGACCAGATCTTTTTTAATTTACGGCTTGATGCCTGTATGTCATAGAGGATGATACTTCCCTCAACGATAAATGACATGTCTGGTCTGCTAATGTTAACAAAATCAACCAAGATATTGTTTTGCTTATTGAGATAATCCAGCAAGAGTTGCGTCTGTATTGATTGATTGCTAATGAGTATTATCTTACTGTCCATGTTAAGCATATGTAGCCTTCATTCAAATGATGATTGAAAATATTCCTTATCGTTATTGCATGCCAAGCCAATAACAAGTCACTACTTAAGATTAAAGATAATCTGATTGAATTATAAGAATTTAGCTAATTGTGCAATTCGATCATTCGCTTTTTCCGAGTGCAGGATTCGATTTTTCTTTATAGCATTTAAAGAAGTATCACAATACAAACATAACATATTGTATTCCAAGTATTTTTATTTAACCTTTGAGTAGAGGACTATCTTAATCACAATCTGCTTATAGATAATAATAATTCATTAATACTCATAGTTAATGATCATTATTAATATTATAGGATGAGTGAAATACGTCCAATCTACGATGTACAACAATAATTTATCTAACATAATTGATAGCGGGCGACAGCCTTACAGGGCGCAAGAAAAAAGGAGCCCAGACAATGTTACTGATAATAGGGACGATCTATCTCTAAATGAGGAGCGCATTATGAGTAAACTATCCATTATAAGTTTAATTAGCTGTGCCATCGCAATTCCTTCCGCTATGGCAGATTTTGGACATGGCCCCAACAGGGATCAAAAAGGCGTTGTTAATTTTTCCGGTCATGTTTATTCCAATTCGTGCATAATTGAAGCCGGTGATAAAGATAAACAGGTAAAATTAAACCCAGTTCTCAATACATTAGTTAGCAAATTACATGCAACGCAACTCCAGCAATTCAGTATTAAAGTGAAGGGTTGTTATATTAATGAAAAAATAGTTCCCAAATTAGCCTGGAATGTTAATTCCCCTCTAACTCACGATGGATATCTCAAAAATACGACAAGGGGTGGAGCCCAAAACGTAGCGCTAGTCCTTAAGGATAATCGTGAAAAAAATATTAACCTGAGGAATAAGAATGACCGATTTGAACCTGAGAAAGATTATCTCCTACATGGCAATGATAGCCCGACTTTAACTTATAAATTCAGCGTAGGTTACATTATACCACGTGAAAATAGTGGTTCATCATATGTTCAACCGGGACCGGTAAGCGCTCAGGCAAACTATAGCATTACTTATCTCTAAATACACAATGCTATAGCTGCCTTGCGCTATAGCATTTATTTTAATAGAGGCTTCATGAAAATTTTCATTTATTTATTAGCTCTATTTGCTCTCTCTACCGCACATGCAAATAATATCATTGTCAATGGCACCCGATTTATTTACTCTGAAGATTCCGCAGAGATCACGATACAAATGACGAATACGGGAAACTATCCATCGTTGGCCCAGGTATGGTTGGATGAGGGAAATCCAGAAAAGTTACCGGAAGAAATTTCCACTCCATTTATTATTTCTCCACCCATTGCCCGCGTTGACGCAGGCAATGGGCAATCACTCAGAATAAAAAAAGCCGTTGATAAAAATATTGTCGCCACCGACCGTGAGTCTATGTGGTGGCTTAACATACTGGATATTCCTTCCGTGGATAAGAATAGCGTCACGGACAATTCAGCTGTGCTCAATTTAGCCATTCGCTCACGCTTTAAGTTTTTCTGGCGACCCAGTGGGTTAGGTGACCGTCAAAACGCGGAAAATAAGGTAAAAATTATTGCTGACCAACGTGACATAACGCTGGTAAACCCCACCCCCTTCTTCATCACGGTTGCGGATATTGTGACGTCTTCAGGCCATGGACTCATAAACGAAGGGGTCATGATCGCCCCGAAAAGCAGAACGACTATCAATGCAAAACAACAAGTCAGCCAGGGGGAATCGGTTGTTTTACAAGCAATCAGCGATTACGGCGGAGTTGTGGAACACAAAACAACCATTAATTAATAAAAAGGGATAAAAAGGAATTAGTAATGGGTTTATGTAAAAGGATCCTCACCATACCCTGTTTCATTATTTTTCATGGTTCATTATTTTCCGTTGGAGCTCACGCAGAAGACAGCACTCGCTACGAGTTCGATAATGCCATCTTAATGGGCAATGCTTCACTTAACGATTTGCAGTCCTTTAATGCCGCAGGCTTATTGCCCGGGACATATATCGTAGATATTTATATTAATGATAACTGGCGTGGACGTCGTGAACTATTATTCAAAAAAGATAATCACGGCGATTTAGTTAGCTGTTATTCAGAAGCATTTCTCAAAGGCGTGGGCATTAACCCAGAAAAAATGAATCAAACGCTGGCAGCTCACCCTTCACGCTGCGGCAGCATTGCCGATTGGGACACCAGCGGGAAAGCAACGGAGAGACTCAACACCAGCCAGCTTGAGCTGCGCATCACCATCCCGCAGGCTTATGTTGATAATATCGAAAACAATTATGTCCAACCTGAACTCTGGCAACCAGGAGTGCCGGCGATTAATTTCAGCTATAACGCCGATTACTACAGCAGCCAGCAACGTGGTAACGATCGTTCAAGTACGGACAGCGCCTGGGTGGGAATGGATATCCGAAGCTCTGCTGGAGGGTGGCTAATTGAACATTTTGGTAGCCAAAATTGGGACAGCAAAATAGGTAGCCATTACGCCAATAATCGCACGACGCTAAAACGGCCCATCACTCGTTGGAAATCCATGTTAAGCGCTGGCAAGTTCTATACTGACAGCCAGATGTTCGACAGTATGGCTATTCTCGGAGTGGGATTGGCTTCTGAGGATTTAATGCGCCCGGATAGCACGCTGAACTGGGCGCCGATTATTCGCGGCGTAGCTGAGACCAACGCCCGCATCACCGTCACCCAGGATGGTCAAACCATTCATCAGTCCTCGGTTCCGGCTGGGCCATTCTCGATTGATTCCGTGTTGCCCGCGAATACTGGCGGCGAGTTGCTGGTCACGATTCAGGAATCAGACGGGCGTATCCGCCGCTTTACCGTTCCATACTCTTCGGTACCACAGCTACTAAAACCCGGCATTTCGCGCTATGGCATCACTCTCGGGACCGTCGATGAAGATAATTATGATGAAGATCCGTTTTTAGCCCAGGCCTACTGGCAGTATGGCCTGAACAACTATTTAACGTTGTATACCGGGGCCTCTGGATTCGAGCGCTATCAGTCAGCCCTCATCGGTAGCGGTCTGAACACCCAGCTCGGCGCATTCGCCCTTGATATCACCCAATCGCGCCTAAAGCTTGAGGACAATCGTCAACAAGGACAGCTGTATCGTCTGACATGGAATAGCACCCTACCCTGGTCGGCAACCGCGCTCTGGCTGGAAGCAAAATACAGTTCACATCACTTTTACGGTCAACGCGATGCGCTGGATGCCCTGGATGCCCTGGATGCACAGGCATTCGTCAGCCAATATTTCTCGTCACGCGAGAAGCAGTCGTTTAGCGCCAGTATTAATCAGCCGTTATCCGATACCTGGGGTTCATTCTATTTATCCGGCTCTCTTAAGAAGTTCTGGGATCAGCAGGATAATTATCGCCAGTATGCCGTGGGATACACCAATGCCTGGGGCAACCTGACCTGGAGTATATCCGCCCAGCGTTTTTGGAATGAGGATCAACAGGGTTCGGTCACCAAAGATGACCAAATCATGCTCTCATTCAGCTATTTCCTGCCCCGGGATAATGCCGGTTTTACGCAGATCTCCTCTGATAGCTACAGCAATAACGGCAAAGCCAGCAATACACGCCTCGGCTTCACGACCTCGACTGATGAGGAAAACAATATCGTTTGGGGGGTCAATACCGGCTATCTCCGCGGCGGTAGTGTGGAATGGGGAGCAAACGGCATGGTGCGTACGCCTTATACCTCGCTGAACGGGACGTGGAGTCAGAGTAACTCATGGCACCAGGTAAGCGGTGGAATGAGTGGCATGCTGGTTGGGCACGCGGGGGGAATAACCTTCTCGCCAGAGCGCTCAGATACCGTCGCGCTGGTCTATGCGCCTGATGCGCATGGCGCTCATCTTGAAGGCGTACCTGGAACCCGCTTCGATAAAAATGGCTACGCCATTCTGCCCTGGCTTCGTCCGTGGCGCGTGAATGACGTTACTATCGATCCAAAAGGTTCAACTGAAGGTCTGAACTTTACCAAAACTCAGGCCAAGGTTGCGCCTTACGAAGGTAATGTCATTCCAGTCACCTTTGAAACGACGCTCAGAAAACAGAACATTATTTATCCCCGCCTGCAGGGTCAGCAGAGAATGCCATTCGGTGCCATCATCCGCGACAATGCCAATAATCATGTCGGCTACGTCGGACAAGGCGGTGCGCTTTATATTGATGAAACCACCTCACCAGAAGTGTTCGTTTCACTGGAAACAGGGAAATGCACGATCGTGTTAAAAAACCAGGAGGCCACATGTCGGTAATACGTACCGCTTTAATTCTGGGCTGTGCCTTGGGCATTCATCAGACAGCCAGTGCTGCATGTACCCTGACCACACAAAAGTTTATTTTGTCGCCGGAAATCGTTAACGATAAGCAATCAATCCAGTCAGGGGGAGTTATTCAGACGCGCACGCTTTCACTACAGAATATTCAGGCGTCAGGCTGTACTAACAACCAGCCTTTTTCCGCACAGATTATTGGCGATCGGTCCGCAATGAAACAACCCGGTATTATACGCAGCAATGTGAGTGGGATTGGCATTAAAGTCACCCTGGAAACCTCAACCGGACAAACGATCCAGTGGCCATCAACTTTCAGAGCGACGGCAGATGAATTCAGGAACAGCAAAATAAAGATTGAGCTGATCAAACTGGATGATCAGCTTGCGGCAGGAGCCGCTGCGGGTTCCATCAACCTGCAAATCAGAAGTGAGGCTCAATCATTGCCCGTGGTGGATATCATTGTGCCGGCAAAATATATCACGATGCTCAACCGGTCATGCGCAATCAAAGGTAACCGCTCGATCAACGTCAAACTGCCCGATATAGCACTTGAGCAATTCAGAGGCTATGGAAGCACTGCGGGAAGAAAACCATTTACTATCGACCTTCTCTGTAAAAGTGATTTTACGACGCCTTCCCGGGTTATTCTAAGCTGGAGCGACACAGAGAATGGTCACCGCAGTATTATTGGTGTACTAAAGAATATCCACCCCAAAGGCGCTGCTGGCATCGGCATTCAGGTGTTAGATCAACAACAACAGCCTGTTAAACTCAATACACCTTCATATATCAATTTAGCGCCTCAAGATAAAGGTAATCATTCCATCCCGTTTTATGCTCAGTATTATCAAACAGCTAACAATGTCAGTCCCGGCATTGTACGTTCAGTTTTTTATTTCAATGCTGAGTACCAATAATCAATCCTAATCTAGGTGTACTGCGAGGTCTTTGCTCCACGCAAGTGGAGCTTTTTTACATTACACATCTATCGGAATGTAATGTTCACAGGTGATTATTTTATTTTTAAGATCCTCTTGGTTATAATGGAATATTTCAATATCATAGCCTGCCTTTCTTTTTAATTTACTCTCCGGCAACATCTTAAAATAAATATATCTTGAATAAAGTGGATAGTCCTCTTTCTTGAATCTGAATGAAAAACAGGCATACGTTCCCGAAGGACACTCATAACGATTATAGGCATTGGGCGAATGATGACTTTTATTACCAATGATGCTTTTAACTTTCAACCGCATCATTGAGTTTGGATTAGACGAGAAATCAGTTAATGCCCGCACATTTTGTTTTGAACTGCTAAGTTGCTCAAATATTAGATTTAATCGATGCAGATGTGAGTCACTGGCAGGCGGGATTGGTGTGTCATAATTGTACTGAAATCCATGCACGGTATCAGCAGGTAAGGTACGTAGTTGCAATTCGCCGACAACAATATCACTGCGCAGTACAAACGACATTAACGGCGAAAGGTCCCAACTGGGATTTTTACGGTATTCTGTGGGGGTATAACCGGTTAGTTTTTTAAATTCACGGCAGAAAGATTGCTGAGAATCGAATCCCACCCGCACTGAAATATCGATAATATCCATATGAGTAAGGCGTAACAAGCTTGCTGCTTTGGTTATCCGTCGCCTACGAATATAAAGCCCCACAGGCATATTTATTCGCTGTTTTAAAATATTCTGTATATGCCTGCGGCTGTATCCGGAAAACTGTGAAATGTCATCAATACCAATGCCTGAAACAAAATTATCTTCTATATAATACAATACATCATTTATAGTCTTTGACTTCAATGGCCCTCTCCTACCCCAATAAATAACGTAATAACAAAAAGCATCAATGCGTTTAACAATCAGGCAAAGAAATAGGTATGTATCGGGGCTATTATGTTTTATATCGTAGCAGAAGGTATCTCGTCAAATACCTTTTAATAAATATACAAGTCATTAAATCATCGACCAAAAAATTCTTAACATAAATATTATAAACACTGCATTAGTTTAAGAAACAATATTTATCGAAGAAACTATACTCATTGAAACAATTATCACTAACTGATCGGCGTTCCGATCAGATTAATGCCAGCAACAGAGATTAGCTATTATTTATGCGTATGGCTATCGAATAATATTCCTGCGATTGAACACCTCACGGGAAAATGCCCAACGTGTCACACCGCGCCTTCACGGCGTCATGCAGCAGACGGACCGCCGTTGAAAGCTGCTTACGATGTGGGCAAATCATATTCAGCGGGGCTTTCTCGCCCAGGTAATCAGGCATCAGTAGCTGCAATCGTCCATCACGCACATCCTCGCTGACATCCAGCCACGACTTGTATGCGATGCCTTCTCCGGCAATCGCCAGCCGTCGGATTACTTCAGCATCATCGCTCATAATGGTGCCGTTAACCTGCACACTGCTAACCTCGGCGTTATGCGTAAACGTCCAGCGATCGTGCAGGCGTCCGCGTAAGACGAAGGTCATGGCGTTGAGCTGTGTTAAATCATCCGGAGTTTGCGGCGCGCCGTTTTGCACAACCCATTCCGGTGATGCCACCAGCACGCGTCGGTTACCCGGTGCGACAGGCAGCGCAATGTAAGATGCGTCTTCGGTGTTGCCATAGCGAAACGCAACATCGACGGGGTCTTTAAAGACATCCGTCACCTGGTCGGAGAAAAAAATCCGCAGGCGCAGCGCGGGATAGCGGCGTCGAAACGACTGAAAGACCGGCAGCAGTAGGTTCCGACCGAGATCGGAAGGTACGGCGATTTGCAGCGTGCCTGAAACTTCATCTTCCGGGGTCTGAATTTTTTGCAGTCCGGCATGCATCACGTCCAGCATCTGGCGGGCATAGGGTAGCCAGACCTCACCTTCCGGCGTCAGGCGCAGACTGCGCGTGGAGCGGGCAAACAAGCGGATAGCCAGCGTAGATTCCAGGCGCTTAATAGCAGAACTGACCTGAGCAGGCTGAACGCCGACTTCGCGTGCGGCATCGCTAAAACTATTTAGCGCCGCGGCGCGGACAAACAACGTGAGATCTTCAAGCCGGAACATTTTCACTCCCCGAGTATAAGTCCTGTCGCCGAAGGGCTATTTTTCCCGTTCTGCTACCGGTTTACCATCGAATTATTCAACAGATAGAAGGTTTATTAACCGGAGAGATTATGAAAGCCATCGCTATTACCCGCGCCGCAACCGACGGCAGTAACATTGAATTTTTACAAGAGATTGACCTGCCCATGCCCGTCGCCTCCGGGCACGATCTGCTGGTTGAAGTGAAGGCCATTTCCGTCAACCCCGTTGATACCAAGGTCCGCGAAGGTTTTAACGCTGATGTGCCCCGCGTGCTGGGTTGGGACGCCGTTGGCGTAGTGAAGTCCGTGGGTGAAGCAGTCACTCTGTTCGCTCCTGGCGATGAAGTCTGGTACGCCGGTGCGCTGGGTCGCGCTGGCAGTAACAGTGAATTTCAGCTGGTTGATGAACGTATTACCGCGCTGAAGCCGCAATCTCTGGACAACGCTTCTGCTGCGGCACTGCCGCTGACCGCCATCACCGCCTGGGAAATGCTGTTCGACCGCCTGGGCGTTGAGGAAAATGGCAATGAAAATGATGTGTTATTGATTGTTGGCGCTGCTGGCGGCGTCGGTTCTATCCTGACGCAACTGGCCAGTAAGCTGACCAAAATGACTGTCATCGGTACCGCTTCACGTCCACAGAGCCAGAAATGGGTACGTGAAGCAGGCGCTCATCATGTGATTGACCACAGCAAACCGCTGATGGAAGAGCTGGCTCGGATAGGCATTAAAGAGGTGACGCACGTTGCCAGCCTGAACAATACCGAGCAGCACTACCCGCAAATTATTGCCGCCCTGGCGCCGCAGGGCAAACTGGCGTTGATTGACGATCCGCAAACCCTCGATGCACGTCCACTGAAGGCCAAAAGCATTTCGCTGCACTGGGAATTTATGTTTACCCGTTCGATGTTTACCACCCACGACATCATTGCGCAGCATCAGCTATTAACCCGCGTGGCACAGTTGATCGATGACAACACCATTCGCACCACGCTGGGCGAGCATTTTGGCGCAATCAACGCGGCGAATCTGCAAAAAGCGCACGCGCAAATTGAAACCGGTCGTTCAGTCGGCAAGATTGTGCTGGAGGGGTTTTAACATGTCTGATTCAGAGGTGATTTCAATTATTGCGGTACTGAAAGCCAGACCGGGGAAAATCGACGCACTAAAACAGGCGCTGCAGGCTCTGCTGCTGCCCACGCGCCAGGAGCCGGGCAATATTGAGTATGCCCTGTTCCAGTTGCGCGACACACCGGATGTCTTCTACGTTCGTGAATCCTGGCGCGGTCAGGCCGGTCTGGACGAGCATATCGCCCTGCCCCATTTCCAGACGTTTATTCTGCAAATGAACGAGCTGCTGGCCGAACCGCTACGACTGGATTATCTGACGCCGATTGCGCCGTAAGATGACTGCCGAAGCCCCCTGCGGTGTGGGGGGTCATATCTCACTCGCTTCGTTATCTCTGCTATGATGCCTGCACACAAATAAAACAAAACAACATGCAGAGGGAAAGATGAGTTCCACCAGAAGAGGGATGATGAACGTCCTGATTGCCGCCGTATTATGGGGAAGTTCAGGCGTTTGCGCGCAGTACATCATGGAACAAAGCCAGATGTCGTCGCAGTTTCTGACCATGACGCGCCTGATTTTCGCGGGGCTCATTCTGCTGATGCTCTCTTTCGTTCACGGCGACAACGTATTCTCCATTATCAAAAACCGCAAGGACGCCATCAGCCTGCTGATTTTTTCCGTGGTCGGGGCACTCACCGTACAGCTAACCTTCCTGCTGACCATCGAAAAATCCAACGCCGCCACCGCGACGGTGCTGCAATTTTTGTCACCGACCATTATCGTGGCGTGGTTCTCCGTGGTGCGCAAAGCGCGGCCGGGGGTTTTAGTGCTGACGGCGATCTTCACCTCGCTCATCGGTACTTTCTTACTGGTCACCCACGGTAACCCGACGTCGTTATCTATCTCAGCTGCCGCGCTGTTTTGGGGAATAGCCTCGGCGTTTGCCGCCGCGTTCTATACCACCTACCCCTCAACGCTCATCGCGCGCTACGGCACATTACCGGTCGTCGGCTGGAGTATGTTAATCGGTGGAATGATCCTACTGCCGTTCTATGCCGGGCAGGGAACTCATTTCGTGGTGAATGGCAGTTTAATTCTGGCGTTTTTCTATCTGGTGGTCATCGGCACGTCACTCACGTTTAGCCTGTACCTGAAAGGCGCGCAGATGATTGGCGGACCGAAAGCGAGCATTTTAAGCTGCGCGGAACCGTTGAGCAGTGCGTTGCTGTCCCTGCTGCTGTTAGGCATCACCTTTACCCTGCCAGACTGGCTGGGTACGCTTTTGATCCTCTCATCGGTAGTGCTTATCTCAATGGACTCACGTCGCCGCGCCAGAGCGGTTTAACCCCAACCGGCGCGGCAACGGGTGACGATTACCAGCCCGGAACTGCGCCGCCGTTAAAGATAGTTTCTGCCGCCTTCGCCACTTCCGATGACTGATAAGATTGCAGGAATTCTTTCACATTCTCGGCATCTTTATTGTCTTCTCGCGCCACGAGAATGTTCACGTACGGTGAATTTTTGTCTTCGATAAATACGCTGTCATGTACCGGAGAAAGCCCGGTTTGCTGGATGTAGGTGGTACTGATAATCGCCACATCCACTTTTTGATCATCCAGTACGCGCGGTAGCTGCGCCCCTTCCAGTTCCATAATTTTCAGATGTCGCGGATTATCCGTAATATCCAGCGCCGTTGGCAGCAGGCCGGTATCCGCTTTCAGAGTGATTAACTTCTCTTTTTGTAGCAGCAACAGCGCCCGCCCAAGGTTGGTCGGATCGTTAGGTATCGCAATCGTCGCACCGTCTTTTAGTTCAGCAACGGTTTTGATTTTCTTCGAATAACCCGCCATCGGGAACACAAAGGTATTGCCCACCGCTACCAGCTTATAGCCGTGCGCTTTATTATCTTGTTCAAGGAACGGACGATGCTGGAAGACGTTGGCATCCAGCTCACCATGATTAGTGGCATCGTTGGGCAGCAGAGAACCGCTAAATCCCACCAATTCCACCTCCAGGCCATATTTTTCTTTAGCGACTTTCTTCGCGACTTCCGCCACATCCTGCTCTGCACCGTTAATCACGCCCACTTTAATATGCTTTGCATCATTGTTCTGCTGATCGCATCCTGCCAGCAATAATCCCGCCAGTAATAACGCCGCCCCAGCCCCGAAATAAGGTATTTTCAGTTTCACGTTTTTTCCTTTTGCAATAACCGCCTGATGAGTAATGAAATGACTATAGCGGGAAGGCCGCTGCGGTTTAAAAAACGAAAAAGCATCAGCAAGAAGAAAAAAGCATAATGCGAAAAGGAAAATGAGTCGGAATGTGCCGTTAGGTCATCCCTTTTGCAGTCCTTCCGGTCATCAAAACGTTTTCGACAAATAATGGCGCGCGGAACCGGTTTCTGGAAAGTTATCGAGGGTCATTTGCAACTGATAGCCGTTTTTCTGATAAAACGGCAGCGCCTGGAAACTCATCGTGTCCACCAGCGCATGCAGGCATCCTCTCTCACGCGCCGTCTGTTCAGCGGCCTGCATCAACTTTGTGCCGTAACCGCCTTTACGCAGCGAGTCATGCATCCACAGGAAATCAATACACAGCCATTCGCCTTTGATTTTACCGATCAGCCCGCCCAGTATTTCATTGTGCTCATCGCGCCAGTACACCGCCAGGTCGCCAAAATTGGTGGTCCTCAGGAACTGGCGATTGTAGGCGCGCAGTCCAACAAGCAGAGCATTTTGATCGTCTTCAGTAATGGTATCTGTAATCTGTATTTGCATCCTATCCTCCTGAAAAACTAAAACTTCTGGCTGATTTTCTTTTTAGAAATTAACACAGGCTGATGAGTGAGGCGCATGCCGTCTACACTTACTCTTGAGATGATGCGCATCGACAACAAGGATTATTATCATGAAACAAGCCGTTTTACCGCTTATTGCCATTCTTTTCATGCTGCCGGGTTTGGCGCAGGCCGATTCGGCTTATGGCTCTCTACAGTCCGTTCATGAAAAAAACACCGTATTGAAGGATTTACGCAAGATTTGTACCCCGCAGGGGTCGCCATCGGATGAGGTGTGGGAAAAAACGATTATGGCTGATACCCGTAATCAGCAACACATCCGCGAAGCCATTCTGGCAATACAAAGAAACAATCAGAACAACTACTGGGAAGCGCTGGGCAAAGTTGAATGCCCGGATTTGTAACTATCGCATTGAAAAACGAGTGCTGTAACCGGTTTCTGTTTTGCAAAATCGCCTATTGTGTAGGGAAATGAAACACATCAAGGAGCAAGATAATGCGATACCGTTTTCCCGAAAACTTTTGGTGGGGCAGTGCCTGCTCGGCGCTGCAAACCGAAGGGGATAGTCTGAACGGCGGCAAAAGCCAGACGACATGGGACGTGTGGTTCGACCGCCAGCCTGGGCGTTTCCATCAGGGGGTTGGCCCGGCGAACACCTCGGCCTTTTATCAGCACTGGAAACAGGACATCGCACTGCTCAAACAGCTGAAGCACAACAGCTTCCGCACTTCAATCAGTTGGTCACGACTGATCCCGGACGGTACTGGCGACGTCAACCCGCAGGCAGTTGATTTCTATAACAACGTCATCGATGAGCTGCTGGCGCAAGGCATTACGCCATTTATCACCCTGTTCCACTTCGATATGCCGATGGTGATGCAGGAGAAAGGTGGCTGGGAAAACCGTGATGTGGTTGAGGCGTTTGGTCGCTACGCACAAACCTGTTTTACCTTGTTCGGCAATCGGGTGAAGCACTGGTTCACCTTTAACGAACCGATTGTCCCGGTAGAAGGCGGCTATCTGTATGACTTCCATTACCCTAACGTGGTGGATTTCAAACGCGCGGCCACCGTGGCGTATCACACCGTACTGGCGCATTCCACGGCGGTACGCGCGTACCACGCCGGAAGTTATGACGGTGAAATCGGTGTGATCCTGAATTTAACGCCCTCTTATCCGCGCTCACAACACCCAGCGGATGTAAAAGCTGCGCACCATGCGGATCTGCTGTTTAACCGCAGCTTCCTTGACCCGGTGCTAAAAGGTGAATATCCGGCGGATCTGATAGCGCTGCTAAAAGAGTACGATCAACTCCCAGCATGTCAGCCAGGCGACAGTCAGCTCATCGCCGATGGCAAAATCGACCTGCTCGGTATTAATTATTATCAGCCGCGCCGCGTGAAATGTCGTGATACTGCCGTCAATCCTGACGCGCCGTTTATGCCGGAGTGGCTGTTTGATTATTACGAAATGCCGGGGCGTAAAATGAACCCTTACCGTGGCTGGGAAATTTACGAGCCAGGTATTTACGATATTATTACTAATCTGCGTGATAACTACGGCAACCCGCGCTGTTTTATTTCTGAAAACGGCATGGGAGTCGAAAATGAGCAACGTTTTATTCAGCAGGACCAAATCAACGACAGCTACCGTATTGAATTTGTTTCTGCGCATCTTAAATGGCTACATAAAGGCATTAGCGAAGGGTGTAATTGTCTTGGCTACCATATGTGGACCTTTATTGATAACTGGTCCTGGCTCAACGGATATAAAAACCGCTACGGTTTTGTCCAGTTAGATTTAGATACGCAAAAACGTACGGTGAAGAAAAGCGGCGAATGGTTTGCCCATACCGCCGAAAACAATGGTTTTGATTGATTCAGTCGTCAGATAACGATGTTGCCTGAAAGCTGCGCGCCATCAGGCAACAATCTCACTGTATTCTGACCTTCATCGTGACCAGAAGCGCCGTCAGCAGCATCAGGCTGCCGGAAAGCATCAGGGGCGAAAGCAGTCCGAGGTTATCGAGCGCATAGCCTCCCACCGCTGCCCCGCAGGTATTGGCAAGCTGGATCACGGCGACCTGGACGGATCCAGCTTTTTCTGCCTGATCGGCAAGCGATCGGGTGATCCACGTCGACCAGCCGACCGGAACCAACGCAAACGCCAGGCCCCAGATAATCGCAATACCTGCCGCCACAACTTTGTCGCTACCCCACAGGATCAGGACCAGCGCGCTAAGCGCCAGCACCAGCGGCGCACCGGCTAAGGCCAGTTTGACCGAGCGCTTCAGAACTACCGAGGAGAGCGACGTCCCGACAAAGCTGGCGATACCAAAACTCAGCAGCACCAACGTCAGGCCATCAACTTCAAAGCCTGCCAGATTCATATAGATCGGGCGAATATAGGTAAAGAAGGCGAACTGTCCGGCAAAGGACATAAAGATGGCAATCATCCCGGCCATCACCCCCGGGCGCTGCAGCAGGATGAACATATTTTGTTTCTGATGCGAAGGTTCACCTGGCAACGACGGCAGCGCTCTCACCACCCAAATCGTGCACAGCACGCCCATTACCGCCGCCGCATTAAACACGTTGCGCCAGCCGATAATACCGCCCAAAAAACTCCCCAGCGGCGCGGCAATCACCAGCGCGACAGAGACCGCGCCAAAAATCACCGACAGCGCTTTCGGTACCGTACGGGCGGGAACCAGACGCATGGTCAGCGACGCCGACATCGCCCAGAATCCGCCAAGCGCCAGACCGAGACAGGCGCGGCCAATGAGCAGCAGTGAAAAAGAGTTGGCAAAGGAAACCAGCAGGCAGGAGAGCGTCAGCAGCACCGAAAACACGATCACCACGTAGCGACGATCGGTCGCCTGGATAATTTGCGTCACAAACAGGCTGGCGAACATGGCAACAAATGCCGTCACAGTCACCGATTGTCCGGCAACACCTTCAGAAATCCCCAGATCCTGCGCCATCGGCGTTAACAGGCTAACGGGCAGAAACTCAACGGTTATCAGGCAGGCAACGCAGAACGCCACGGCGAATACCGCCGACCAGTTCGGTCGGGCATTTGCCTCAGCGCGGGATTTTTGTTCAACAGCTTCACTCATTTTGTTACCTGCGTGGGGTTATTGCAGAAAAGTTACGCAGTGTAACATTAAATTTGTGACGTATTTAACGTTTTGGTAACTTTACCGCTGAATGTCGACGTGTCTTATTCGACCAGCGGCAGGGTCCCTTTGTCGGCCTGAGTCACGTAACGCCAACAGGCATGACTGTCAGTGTAGCCAGTGCACGCCATCTTCGGGCTGGAAAAAGGCGTTATAGCGCATCTGAAACGCATTAAACTCCTGCATATCCGGCTCTATCTCGCGCAGAAAACCGAGCGCCAGACGCACCTGTGCGTCAGTAATCGGCGTGGCCAATCGGGCTTTTTGCAGCCAACGGTGCCATTGCAGCAGATTCGACTCACTGCCGTCGACAATAACGATTTGCCAGATCAACAACACCTGGGCAGCATTTTGCAGATGTGATTCATCTGGGCGGTGGAGGTACTGTAAAAAAGCCTCACCCTGTACTTTTCCCATCTGATCGATCATCGACTCTACCGGCACAACATCAATATTCAGTCGCTCGCTCAGACGGCGAATTGCCCGTCGAGATCCGGACGTCAACACCCGAAAACCCACTACAAAAACAACGACCAATGTGGCCAGCATTATCCAAATCATGCGCACATCCATTACCAGACAGGATGCCCATCATAACGGCAAATTCCTCTCTGTCGACGACTGAACGTATCAACACGATTCAGGATGGATCCGCGACATAAAAAAGCCCGCCATCCAGGCGGGCAAAAGTTACCAATGCACACTTAACTTAAGCGACTTTCAATTGTTGAATTTTTTTCTCGCGGCGAATTTTACGTTCTTCAAACACGGCCACGATGGCCATCAGGCAGATACAACCGATGGCGGCGGTATCCAGCGCGGCGAACGTGCCCGCCCAGCCGGTCAGACCAAAAATCGGCGTGCCGTCGGCAATCATCCCCAGACCCAGCTTGGCGAAGCTGTCACCAATCAGATATGCGAAGGTGCCTTTAATCCCATCGGCTGCGCCGATCGCTTTTTTCGGTACGAATCCGACGGCTGCAACGCCGATTAACAGCTGAGGACCAAACACCAGGAAGCCCAACGCAAACAGCGAAGCCAGATAGACATACTGGTTGCTGGCGTGCTGATAAACGCCCAGGGTCGCGATAATCAACGCCAGCGCCACGCAGGCTACCAGCGCACGACGACCGTTAGCCAGGTCAGAGAGCCAACCCCACAATAGCGTGCCGACCAACGCGCCCACTTCAAACAGGGTAAAGCCCTGAATCGCCACTTCTTTGGAGAGCTTCAGCTCCTGGAAAGCGTAGACAGTGGACCACTGGTCGATACCGATGCGCACCACGTACAGGAAAATGTTGGAGAAGCACAGCAGCCAGATCACTTTGTTTTTCAGCACGTACTCAACAAAGATCTGCCATTTGGTCATCTCATTTTCTTCAGTCTCTTTGTCCTCTTCGCTTATCTCCTCGCCGAACAGCTCTTCAGCTTTACCGAGGCCATAAGACTCCGGGGAGTCGCTGCCGTAGCGCAGGCCGATAAAGCCGACAATCAGGGCGATAATCGACGGGAAGATAAACATACCAATGACGTGACCGTCGAACAGATAGTTGGCGCCAAACAGCGCCACGCCAGCCGCACCCGCACCACCGAGGTTATGGGAGATATTCCACATACCGAGGTAAGAACCCCGCTTGCGACGCGGCGTCCATTTGGTGATGGTGGAATAGCTACACGAGCCGCCAGTACTCTGGAAAAAACCGCTCAGCGCGTAGAAGGCGATCATCAGGAACAGGCTGGTTGAACCCGCCCCCATGCTGGCGCTGAAGCCGAGCATACAGATGGCGGAGAGGATCAGCATAAACGGCAGGAACTGCTTGGTATTTTTGCCGTCTGCGTAGTAGGAAACCAGCGTTTTACCCACGCCGTAGGTGATGGAGAAGCCCAGGCCAATCATTCCCAGCTGCGTCATGCTCAGCCCGTAGGTGGAGATCATGTCGTTCTGCGCGATGTTGAAGTTTTTGCGGATCAGATACATGGTCAGGTAGCCAATAAAGACTACCAGATAGGACTGCATGAACGGTTTGAACCACATTTTGCGCCGCACATCGAGCGGCAGATCCAGGGTCGGCTTGCGTACCTGGTTTAGAAAGGCCAGCATTTGACACTCCCGAGCTAATTTTTATACCTGCGAATGGCAGGCATTGTAAAAATCAGCCGGGGGACGCGCCTGAGACAGCGTCCAGGTGAAACCGGGAAAATTTCTTAGTTTTGCCCTACTCAGGGCAAAAAGGTGAGGTGCATCACGCTTCGTTGAGTTCGCGTGGAGCCTGGGCGTTCAAAAACGGCAGCAGCAGCAGCGCGGAAATTCCCGCCGCAATGGCGATCACCACAAAGAATCCGGTCCAGTGCCAGACCTCCATCACCTTCGCCAGCGGCCAGCCGGAAAGCGATGCCCCCAGATAGGCAAACAGCCCGACAAATCCGGTTGCCGCGCCCGCTGCCTCTTTGTGCGAGCACTCCGCCGCCGCCATGCCGATCAGCATTTGCGGGCCGAAGACGAAGAATCCGGTGGTGAAGAAGCACGCCGCCTGCATCACGTAACTGGCGAACGGCATCAGCCACAACGAGCCCACGGAGAGCAAAATTCCGGCAGCGAAAATCAGGTTCATTGGACCGCGGTTGCCGTTAAACAGTTTGTCCGAGCCCCAGCCTGCGACCAGCGCGCCGATAAATCCGCCCAATTCGAACATGGTCACGGCGGTATTGGCGGTCACCAGATCCACGCCGAGCGTCTCCGACATATACAGATTGCCCCAGTCGTTGATGGCGGCGCGGACGACGTACACCAGCACGTAACACAGCGACAGCAGCCAGATATAGGGATTCAGCAATACATAGCGGGTGAGGATCTCTTTACGGCTCAGCCCTGCGCCTTCCTGCTGCTGGGCGATTTCCAGCTCATCATGGCGCCAGTCGCCAATCGGCGGCAGACCAATCGCCTGCGGCCTGTCGCGCAGCCGCCAGCAGAGAAAAATCCCCACTACAATCGCCAGCAGCCCGGCGATCATCATCCCGGCACGCCAGCCGTAGTGCAGCGCCGTCGCCGCCATCACGATAGGGATCAGCGCCCCGCCAACATTGTGCGCAGTATTCCACAGCGCCCACCAGCCGCCGCGTTCGGTACGCGAATACCACGCGGTCAATAAACGCGCGCAGACCGGCGACCCCCAGCCCTGGAAAAAGGCGTTCAGCGCCCAGAGCACCGCAAAAGCCCAGAGCGAGGTGGAGAAGCCAAACAGAATGTTCACCACGCCGGTGGCGATAAGCCCAAACCCCATAAAATAACGGGCGTTGGAACGGTCACTGACGATACCGGAAACAAACTTCGACAGGCCGTAGGTGATGTAAAACAGCGTCGCCAGCAGACCAATGTCGCTGCGGGTCAGCACGCCGCTGGTGAGGATATCCGGTACGGCGGCGTTGAAGCTCTTGCGTGTGAAATAGAACAGCGCGTAGCCGAGCCAGATAGTGGTCAGAATATGCCGCCGCCAGTAGCGGTAGAGGGCATCCACTTCATGCTTATCGGTGATGAGCGGCGCGCTGACTGAGGATTTTAAAAACGAAAACATGACCGCTCCTTACACATAACGCTGGGGTAACGACACGCTGACCCGCGTGCCGTGCGTACAGGAAATCGAGAGCGATCCCCCGAGGGCGGTAATACGTTCACGCATCCCGGTGAGGCCAAATCCCTGCTGATTCGACCCCGGCGGCAGGCCGCTGCCGTCGTCCTCAATCACCAGCATCAGCCGTTCATCCTGCTGCCAGCCCTGAAGCGTCACCGCGCTGGCGTTGGCGTGCTTAACGATGTTGTTCAGCCCTTCCTGACAGACGCGAAACAGCGTCACCCGCTGACTTTCGCTGAGTGCAGATTCGTCAATTCGCCAGTCAAGGTGGCTGACAATGCCACGGCTTTCCAGCTCCATTTCACGCATCAATGAGCGGATCGCTTGTTCCAGCGTGAGATCATCCAACTGGCGCGGACGCAGACGACCCAACAGACGACGCACCGAATCGTACACGCCAAGAGAAAGTTGTTCGATATGCGCCCCGCTGCGCTTCACCCCTGCGTTTTCCGGCGCCAGCCGCTGGACAATGCCCGCCTGGGTGCGAATGGCGGTGATGGTCTGACCGATATCATCGTGCAGTTCGCGCGCCACATCCCGGCGCACGCTCTCTTCGGTCTCCAGCAGGCGTTCAGCCAGACGGTGGTTGCGCGCTAATTCGTTTTGCAGCGACTGGTTAAGCTCGCGCAGACGCTGGATCCCCGCGCCGAGCAGCAGCCCGGTCAGGCTTTGCACCAGCAGGGAGAGCAACAGGTCGACGGGATGATCGTGCCAGGTCTGGCTGGCAATCAGCGCAATGGCGTTCATTAACGTGGCAATCAGCGCCCCCTGCCAGCCGTAGTGCCAGGCGAGCGCAATGATCGGCAGTGCGAGGCAAAACGGCGTGAAGCGCGACAGTTCATCGGGCAGGCCAAGCTGCAACCACAGGCTGACGCTAAACAGCAGCAGATACCAGACCAGATGCCGTCCGCGCCAGTTCACCGGCTGAGACACCACCGCCGGGCCCAGCGGCAACCAGGTGGTGCTGGTAAGATAGTGCCAGAAAACCAGACAGATCGGAGCCAGCGTTAATCCACCAGTGAGCGTCAGCAGTAGGGCATTCCACGCCTCTTCGCCTTGCCCAAGCCAGGGCAGCGATTGCAGCAACGCCGCCGCCGTCAGCGCCGCGCCCTGCAACAGCAGCGTGCGCCAGTCGCGCTGATGGCGGTAGCGCGAAATCAGCATCACCGGGAGTAACGTGAGGAAGCTCCCGATCATCAAAAGTAGCAAGTGAGCCAGCGCCACTTCCTGCGCCAGCCAGAAAAGAAGCAGCCATTCCGCACCCAGCAGCACCGGCCAGTAGCCGCGTGGACATTGCAGCATCAGCCCCAGACGCAGGCCAAACGGAAACAGCAGTACCGCCAGCTCCGGGCGCTCAACCAGGTGCAGACTGATACTCCACAAGCAGAACCACGCGGCAGAGAAGATAAAGAAGCAGGCAACAACGGTGATTAACCGGGAACAGAGCGTGTTCATTGCCAGCCGTCAAACATCCGGCGGGCCAGTTCGACATCGTTGCTAACGCCCAGTTTTTCCATCAGGTTAGCGCGATGCACGTGCACCGTTTTCGGCGACAGGCCCAGTTCGGCGGCAATCTCTTTAACCGCCATGCCTTGCGCCAGTTTCTCCGCCACCTGACGTTCGCGTTTGGTCAGCGGATCCTGACGACCAGCCGCTAGTTTAACGGCGATATCCGGAGTCAAATAGCAGCCGCCGGTCGCCACGGTATGCACCGCCGCGATCAGCTCATCAGGACTACAGCGTTTAGAAAGGAAACCACGCGCGCCCGCGTTGAGCGCCTGCTCCACCAGCGCCGGGCTGTCGTGGACGGAGAGCATGATAATCGCCATCCCTTTTGGCAACTGGCTTAACAGTTCAAGACCGGAGATATCAGGCATCGAGATATCACAGATACATACCTGCACGCCACGTCCCGGTAATCCCGCCAGCGCCTCGCTGCCTGAGCCGAACTCAGCCACAACCTGCAAATCAGGTTCCAGCCCCAGCAACTGGGCAAAGCCGGAGCGGACGATAGTGTGGTCGTCGATAAGGGCAACGGTGATCATGGGTTCTGTCCTGGGGGATAAAAAACGTGCTTACCTTAACGATATACACTTTATCCTTCAAGCAGCCTCTGCGTTGGCTTGGTCTGCTCACCCGAGTCACTGACTTGAGTAAGCTTCTGAGGTGAGCAGACTTGCCGCCTTATGCAGCTTGAAGGATTTTGTGTTCCGACGCGCTGCTGTTTAAGCCTTGAGCGATCAGGCGATGCCAGTTGTGACGGTAAATGTGCGGGTGTGCTGCGGTTCTAGCTGAATCAACGTGCCTTTTCGCTGCGCCGCCAGGAAGCCTTCAGGGCGACAGGTCGCAGGTAGGGCGAAGGCTGCCACCTGCTGATCGCCGTTATAGAGGATCCAACGGGTGACATAATTCAGCTCCGCGCTGGAGAAACGCGTCACGAACGTGGTGCCATCAGGTGCGATCATGCGAAATTCAGGCTTATCCGTGTATCGGTCCAGTTGGTCAGCGAAGAAAACGATTTCCGGATCGTAAAAATCGGGCTCGTTGAGGCGCCCCAGCGAGGTCTCGCCCTGAATGATCCGCTGATTAAACGTCAGCCACTGCTCGGTAGGCTTAACATGCGCGGGTACCGACTCACGCAGCTTCATGGCTTCATCCGGGATATTCTGGCTGAAGGTCGCTTCCGGTACGTAGGCATAGTTCATATGGCACATATACTGTAAAGGCATTGCCACTGAGGCGAGGTTGGTGACCGCCATCTGAATATCAAACAGCGCACTCGCTTTGCGCATAATCACCGCAGGATGCGCCTGATAATGATGACCGAACCCCATCACATACTCGTAGCGTCCGCTCACGCGCAAATTCTCTCCCTCCAGCTCCAGCCAGGCCTCATCCATCGCGGCACAGGCCATTTCGCCATGCAACGGATGAGAATCTTCCGGCGAAGGGCAGCCATTAGCCAATATACCCGAGTGGAAAGCAAAGCAGCCGTAAGTCGCTACCACTTCCGCAGCCGGTTTCGGCTGACTGAACATGTTGCGCATGGTCAGTTCATGCCCGTCAAACTGAGCATCCCAGATCATCTGCCCCATCCAGGGCAGAATAACCAGATGTCCACGACTGTTTTCTATCTTCAGCCCTTCCACACCGCTGGCGTAACGAAATGCGGTAACCGTGAAGTCGCTATTCTTCAGTAAGATTCGCGGATGCTCTGCAAAGAGTTCCCGCCACAGCATGATACGTGTTGTCATGATCGCTCTCCTCAGGAAACAGTCGCTTCAGCCAGGTTATTGCGCACTTTGCTTTCACGCCAGAAGTAGATACCGACGTACACGAAGCACAACATGGAGACCAGGAACGAGAGTTGTAGCGAGTGGAACATATCGGCCACATAGCCCTGAATTGCCGGAACCACCGCTGCACCAACAATCGCCATGACAATGACTGCTCCCGCCATTTCAGTATGTTCGTTATCCACGGTATCCAGCGTACCGGCATAGATTGTCGCCCAGCAGGGTCCAAACAGGACGCTCACCAGTACGGCAACGTACACGGCGCTGAAGCTTGGCGCCAGCGCAACATAGACCAGAAACAGTGCGCCAATGGTGGAGTAGAGGATCAGCACTTTTTCCGGATTGAAGCGTGTCATCAAGATGTTGGCGATAAACTTGCCGATAAAGAAGCAGGCAAAGCTATAGACCATGAAGGTTGAGGCGTCGCGCTCGTTGATATCACCCAATTCCAGCGCCAGACGGATGGTAAATGACCACACCGCGACCTGCATCCCCACGTACAGGAACTGCGCCACAATCCCACGGCGGAAACGGGCATTGCTGGCCAGATAACGCAGCGTATCCATCGCTGACGGACGTTTATGACTCGCCGTTTGCGCGACTTTACAGGTCGGGAAGCGAGTCAGCAGGAACAACACCATCACCACAACCAGCACCATAATCATGTACTTGTAAGGCTCAAGGGTATTTTCCAGCATCAACACTTTAAAGTTGTGGATCTGCTCCGCGTTCATCCCAGCCATCTGTTTTTCCAGACTCTCGCCTTCAGAGAAGACCAGATATTTACCCAGCAGAATACCGGCGGCTGCGCCAATGGGGTAAAAGGTCTGGCTGATGTTCAGGCGCAGGGTGGCATACGCTTTTGGGCCAATCATGGAGCTGTAGGTGTTGGCTGCGGTTTCCAGGAAGCTCAGGCCAATCGCAATCGCAAAAATTGCCGCGAGGAACATGGTGTAGGTGGCCATGTGCGATGCCGGGAAAAAGAGCGTACAGCCAACAATATAAAGGGTCAGTCCCATTAAGATGGCGATTTTATAACTGGTCTTTTTAATCACCAAAGATGCCGGAATCGCAATTAAAAAATAACCGCCATAAAAGGCACTCTGAACTAATGCCGAAGCAAAGTTGCTGAGTGAAAATACGCTTTTGAATTGCGTAATCAGAATATCATTTAATGCGGCTGCGCATCCCCATAAAGGGAATAAACAGGATAACAAAATAAACTGGAACAGAGGCGTCTTATTCAGATAGCCGTCGGGCATCTGAATGATGTTTTTATCGTTCATAGTGCTACCTTTTACAATGCAGGAGTATTATTCGTTTAAGGTAAGAAACTCATTAAATTGTTCGATGCTTGGATAAGATGATTGAGTGCCTTTCCCGGTAACGCTGAATGCAGCGAAGAGAGCGGCTTTTTTCATGGCGGCTTCGACATCACCGCTTTGAACGTAATAGTGGGCAAAACAACCGATGAAAGCGTCACCTGCGCCACTGGTATCGACAGCGTTCACTTTAAACGCCGGGACATGGACTTCCTGGTCACGCGTCATCCACAGAGCGCCTTTCTCCCCCATGGTGACGATAATATTGTTCAGACCTTTATCAACCAAAGAACGTGCCGCGGCGCGAATATGGTCATAGGTATCCACCGGCATACCGGTTAATATTTCGAGCTCGGTTTCATTTGGTACGAAGAAATCGCATTTACAGGCATAAGACATATCTAATTCCCGTAATGCAGGGGCGGGATTTAATAACACTTCAATACCGTGCTTTTTACCGAATTCAATCGCGTGATAAACCGTTTCCAACTGTACTTCCAGCTGCAGGACAATAAGTTGACACTTTTTCAGATCTTCCGCCGCGCGATCGATATCTTCCGGGGAGAGAAACTTGTTGGCACCTTTAATAATCAGAATGCTGTTGCTGGAGTTTGCATTAACAAAGATCGGTGCAACGCCGCTGCTGGTGCAGGGTACCTTTTCGACATAGGTCGTATTAATCCCCCAGGATTCGAGATTACGAATGGTGTTATCCGCAAAAATATCATCACCGACTTTCGTCAGCATCAGCACTTTGGAATTGAGCTTAGCAGCCGCAACGGCCTGATTTGCTCCTTTACCGCCACAACCAATTTTAAAGGCGGGTGCTTCCAGCGTTTCCCCTTCTTTGGGCATCTGGTTGATGTAGGTGATGAGATCCACCATGTTGGAGCCAATAACCGCGATATCCATTTTACTACCTCTCAGAAACAATCACACAACAATGATATTAAAATAACATTATCATGTTACTTCCGTATCATTTGTGACTAGGATCGCGATTGGAGGATCATTTTATTGTTTATTTATTATGCTAAATGTTGCGTCTCTATCACACTCAAAATGATTAACTTGCTTACAATTGACTGAAAACTCGCTGCTTATAATCAATAAAACGTGTAAAAACACGCTTTTATTTCCCAATGGTCAGACGTATAGTAATGCAGCAATATCATGTTCCCAGAAACACATAAATGTTACTGAAGGAACATGAAAACATGATTCGTGGAGAGTGTGCATGGAAACCAAGCAAAAAGAACGTATTCGACGTCTGATGGAATTGTTGAAGAAGACCGACAGAATCCATCTGAAAGAGGCGGCGCGCATGCTGGAGGTTTCCGTGATGACCATCCGTCGGGATCTCAGCCAGGATGACGAACCATTGCCGCTTACGCTACTCGGTGGTTACATCGTGATGGTGAACAAGCCCGCCACCCTCGTTAACGCTCCGCTCCCCGTGCAAAAGCAGTATCATCGCGACGATTTACCGGTTGCCATTCTGGCCGCGGGACTGGTCAGTGAAAACGATCTGGTCTTTTTTGATAATGGTGCCGAAATGCCATTAGTCGTCAGCATGATCCCGGACGATATTACCTTTACCGGAATTTGCTACTCACACCGGGTATTCGTGGCGCTAAATGAAAAACCCAACGCCACGGCGATTCTTTGCGGGGGCACCTATCGGGCGAAAAGTGATGCCTTTTACGACACCAGCAATCCCTCTCCGCTGGATGCGCTCAACCCACGAAAAGTGTTTATCTCTGCCAGCGGAGTCCATGAGCATTTCGGCGTTAGCTGGTTCAATCCGGACGATCTGGCCACCAAACGCAAAGCGATGGAACGCGGATTGCGCAAAATTCTGCTGACGCGCCACGCCCTGTTTGATGAGGTTGCTCCCGCCAGCATTGGCCCGCTTTCCACTTTTGACGTACTGATAAGCGATCGCCCGTTGCCGGCAGATTATGCAACCCACTGCCGGAACGGTTCTGTCAAAGTCATCACCCCGGATTCAGACGGCGACTAACTCACTCAAAGAAAACTGTGATTTTGTTAAACATCGACGGGTCGGACTGGTTGCGGGCCACTTTCACCACATCTTCCAGCTTGTCGATCTGGCTTATCATCTGCTCAAGACGTTGATCGTCGTTGACCAGTAGCCAGATGCGGCTCTTGTCGCTGTCCTGAATCGGTAGACAGAGAATGCCTTCCACGTTGAATGCGCGGCGGGCAAACAGCCCGCAGACGTGGGTCATTACGCCCGGATGGTTGCGTACGGTGAGTTCCAGGATTACGTTGTCATGAGTCTGCTGTTGCATGGCTTATTCCCCCACCATTTCTGTGTTTGCCGCACCCGGCGGCACCATCGGGTACACTTTTTCTTCGGCATCGATACGCACGTGGATCAGCGCAGGTCCAGGGCGATTAATAATCTCCTGCAACGCTGCCTGTGGATCCGCTTCGTTATTCAAATCGCAGGTTTCGAGGCCAAACCCGGCGGCTATCTGCATAAAGTTAATCATCCCCGGATATGTCGCCGCAAAAACGCCCTGCTTATAGAACAAACTCTGCTGCTGATACACCAGACCCAACGCTTCGTTATTCATCAGGATGATTTTAATATCCAGCTGATTTTCGCTGGCCGTCGCCATTTCCTGAATATTCATCATCAGGCTACCGTCGCCGGAGAAGCACAGCACCTTTTTGTCCGGGTTGACCAGCGCTGCGCCAATTGCCGCCGGCAGGCCAAAGCCCATGGTTCCCAGACCGCCGGAGGTCAGCCACTGACGCGGACGGTTCAGCGGGTAAGCCTGTGCGGCCCACATCTGATGCTGGCCTACGTCGGTGGTGATAATGGCATTGTCATCCACGCAGGCCGCTACGGCGTTGATCAGCCCATAGTGGCTGAGCGGGTCGCTTTCCTGCGGAATGCTGCAGGGGAATTCGCGTTGTAAATCGGCCACCATTTGATGCCACGACTCTCGCGGCTGCGCGTCAATTAATGGGATCAGTTGCGCCAGAACCTCATCGACATCCGCCTGAATCGCCACATGCGGCTGTTTGATTTTACCCAGCTCCGCGCGGTCGATGTCCACGTGGATGATTTTGGCGTTCGGACAGAACTGCTCGGTTTTACCAATCGCCCGGTCATCAAAACGTGCGCCCAGAACAATCAATAAGTCCGCTTCTTGCAGAATAAAATTAGTGCTGCGCGCGCCGTGCATACCCAGCATGCCTAATGACAGCGGATGCGCTTTCGGCAACATACCGAGCGCCATTAAGGTCATGGTGGTGGGCAGCATGGCTTTTTCTGCCAGTTCACGAACCCGCTCAGGCGCGTTAATCACGCCGCCGCCGAGATACAGCACCGGACGCTGTGCGGCGTTAATCATAGCTGCGGCATCGCGAATGCTGTCCTGGCTGAACGCCGGTGCCGCCATTTTCTGCGCGGGCTCCGGCATCTCTTCAATCTCAAAAACGGCGGTTTGAATATCCTTAGGAATGTCTATCCACACCGGGCCCGGACGGCCGGACTGCGCAATGCGGAACGCATCGCTCATGACCTGCGGTAATTCACTGATATGGCGGACCAGATAGTTGTGCTTGGTGATGGGGATAGAGATGCCGTAGGTGTCGACTTCCTGGAAGGCGTCGGTCCCGATCATTGAGGCCGGAACCTGCCCGGTGATACACACCAGCGGGATGGAATCCAGCCGCGCGTCGGCAATGGCGGTCACCAGGTTGGTCGCGCCCGGTCCGCTACAGGCCATACAGACGGCGGGTTTACCATCGGTTCTCGCCATCCCCTGCGCGATAAACCCCGCGCCCTGCTCGTGGCGCGCCAGGATATGACGGATTTGCGTGCTTTGGCTTAAAGCGTCATAGACGGGAAGAATCGATCCGCCAGGAATACCGGTGACCACCTGAATCCCCTGGCGTTCCATGAAATGAACGATGAATTCTGCGCCCGTAAAACGCGTACGCTTGGATGTTATGCCCGAACTTGCCATGCTCCAGTCCTTTTATTCTGGGCCTTTGCTTCGGGCAGGTCTCTTAAACGAAAAACCCCGCCCGGTTTGCGCCGGCGGGGTTTTGGAATCGTGTGTTGATCCGGACCCTACGGCGCATTGCCGACGACCACCACCACACGCACGACGACCGCTGCGCGAGATGGCGCAGTTTTTAGTAGGGTCGCAGTCAGCATGGAAGGGTTCATTAGGGACCTGTCTGTTTGTTGATTAACTGGATTTATACAAACACAGGTTTTTCAGCGTGACAATGGAAAATTTTTCATCTGCATAAAAATGCGTCAACGATCACATTTCGCTGTGCAGAGTCGGAAAACAAAAAACCCCGCCGGAGCGAGGTTTTTTTCAGCGCTGTGCGGTTGGTAGCCGCCGAACACACTGTGTTATGTCAACGGAAAAAGTATACGCGTTCTGCGAAGAACACGCAATTTCGGCACGAATTTTGATGGTTTTGAGTATGGAACATGAATGGCACAATGTCTACAAAATACTGTTAATTTATACAGTGTTTATCTATAATGTCTCGGTACGCAATGTGTTATGCGGGGGCCGCATCGTAAACCGGCGCATCAAAGTCCTGGCTGAAACGGGTGGTGCCGTCAGCGCCTTAACCCCCGTGTGAGCACACTGTGTTATGTCAACAAAGGTGCTGGCAACAGGCAGCGGCGAGGTACGTCAGCACCGTGCTCCTTGTACCAAAAGGAGAGCGTATGAGCCTCGTGGATATCGCTATTCTTATCCTCAAACTCATTGTTGCAGCACTGCAACTACTTGATGCCGTTCTGAAATACGTTAAGTAATTCGGATTCAAGTCGCACCTAAGGGGAGCGGGTAACACTCCGCTCCCCTTTCACCTTCTCCCTGGTGCTTGTCTCGCGCCAATATGTTACGTTTTTATGACATTCTCAGGGAAGAACGCCACCATGACGCTTTCTGTTTTCTGCATTTTGCTGTTTGCCGCGCTGCTGCATGCCAGTTGGAATGCCATTGTTAAAGCTGGAAACGATAAACTGTACTCGGCGATTGGCGTCAGCGGCTCCGCGGCGATTATGGCATTGATCTGCTTACCCTTCGCGCCTCAGCCTTCCACCGCCAGCCTGCCGTTTTTGGCCGTCTCAACCGCGTTGCAAGTGGTGTATACGGTCCTGGTCGCCAAAACCTATCAGGTTTCGGATATGAGCCAGACCTATCCTCTGATGCGTGGGACAGCACCGCTGCTGGTTGCGATTATCAGCGTCTTGTTCCTTGGCGATAGCCTGTCTGTGTTTGCCTGGGTGGGGATTGCTACGATCTGTCTGGCCATTCTCGGCATGGCATTTAACGGACGCAGCAGCTCACAACGCGGGATCGTACTGGCGCTCATTAACGCCTGCTTTATCGCTGGTTACACGCTGGTTGATGGCACCGGCGTACGCTTATCAGAAACCGCGCTCGGTTATACGCTGTGGACCTTCTTTCTGAACGGTTCCTGTCTGCTGGGCTGGGCGATGATCGCCCGGCGCCGGGAAGCGTCACGCTATCTGGTACAACAGTGGAAGAAAGGTATTCTGGGTGGAATTGGTACGATGGGTTCTTACGGTCTGGCGCTGTGGGCCATGACCCAGGCTCCGTTGGCGGTGGTCGCAGCGCTGCGTGAAACCTCCATTCTGTTTGGCGCTCTGCTCGCCTGGCTACTGCTGAAAGAAAAGGTTGCCGGAATACGCCTTGTCGCGGCCGCCGGTATTGCCGTAGGCGCTGTCTTACTTCGCTTGTCATGATCGCGCCGTAAAGCCGATGCAATCCGGCAACATTTGTTGCCGCTTTTTGTTTACATTTCCTGCCGTTCATCGCGTAAACATTCCAGCCCACTATCTGGCCTTCTTTTTCTGTTGTGGTAGATTCCACGCGCATTTACGGGAAAGTACAGCACCTTATTCTTCTTTTTTCTCTTTTTTAAAAGTAATCAGCGAAATGAAAAGGCATAGAAGCGTCAATTTGTTGTTGATGTTGGTATTACTGGTGGCGGTAGGTCAGATGGCGCAAACCATTTATATCCCCGCGATTGCTGATATGGCGCGTGAACTGAACGTTCGCGAAGGAGCGGTGCAAAGCGTAATGGCCGCCTACCTGCTGACCTACGGCCTGTCACAACTGTTCTACGGCCCACTTTCCGATCGCGTTGGCCGCCGTCCGGTGATCCTCGCCGGAATGTCTATTTTTATGCTGGCCACGCTGGTCGCGATTACCACCCACAGCCTGACGGTACTGATTATCGCCAGTGCAATCCAGGGCATGGGAACAGGCGTCGGCGGTGTAATGGCGCGAACCTTACCGCGCGATCTGTACGAAGGCACGCAGCTGCGCCACGCGAATAGTTTGTTAAACATGGGGATTCTGGTGAGTCCGCTGCTGGCCCCGCTGATTGGCGGCATGCTGGATACCTTGTGGAACTGGCGCGCCTGTTACATTTTCCTGCTGGTTCTGTGCGCGGGCGTCACGTTTAGCATGGCGCGCTGGATGCCGGAAACGCGTCCTGCGGGCGCACCGCGTCCACGCCTTATCGCCAGCTATAAAACGCTGTTTGGTAACAGTTCTTTCACCTGTTACGTGCTGATGCTGATCGGCGGCCTGGCGGGCGTTGCGGTCTTCGAGGCCTGCTCCGGGGTATTGTTGGGCGCAAGGCTCGGTTTAAGCAGCATGGTGGTCAGTATCCTGTTTATTCTGCCCATCCCGGCGGCATTTTTCGGCGCCTGGTTCGCCGGTCGCCCGAATAAGCGTTTCTCGACGCTGATGTGGCAGTCGGTTATCTGCTGTCTGGTAGCCGGTTTAATGATGTGGATCCCGGGCCTGTTTGACGTGATGAACGTCTGGACGCTGCTGGTTCCCGCCGCACTATTTTTCTTCGGTGCCGGGATGCTGTTTCCGCTGGCAACCAGTGGCGCAATGGAGCCTTTCCCATTCCTGGCAGGCACTGCCGGTGCGCTGGTTGGGGGATTACAGAATATTGGTTCCGGAGTGCTGGCGTGGTTCTCTGCAATGCTGCCGCAGACCGGGCAAGCCAGTTTGGGCCTGCTGATGACCCTTATGGGACTGTTGATTTTTGTTTGCTGGCTTCCGCTGGCGTCACGCGTGTCGCATCAGGGGCAGGCGGTTTAAGCGTATGATGGCCCGGCTTATCGCCGGGCTTTTCGCATTCAGGCGCGATCATCGTCGTCAGTAACGGCTCCAGCGCCGGACGCCAGGCGCCTTCCTCGCCATCATAAAACTGCGTATCCGCATTGATAGCATAGGGAATTTTCGCTTTTTTCAGTTCGCACGCCATAAAGCGGGCAAACGCCATTTGCGAGGCAGAAGGCGCGTTCCTGATGGTTTCTCCTGGCGACCACCCTCCCACCCAACTGACATGACCCGTTTTCTGCTGCCAATGAATGGCGGTATTGATACGAGCGCGAATAGCGGCCTTTTCTGCCGCTGTGCCTGAGGTCCACGGATATTTACCGTTATTTTTCAGCGGCCCCCACGGAAAAATATGCCATTGAGCCAGCACGGTATTCTGACTTTGCGGCGGCAGTTTCAGGTCAGGCAAATCTTCCGGCGCGGCGCGTAGTCGCGGCGCGATAAAAATCATCCGCTGCGGGTCGATGGCATGGACAGTACGAATGGTTTTGTCATACACCCGATTGAGCGATACCTGATTATGGTTGAGCTTATCAGAGGGTTCGTATATCAGGTCGAAACCCAGCAACGGCGAGCTTTGACCAAAGTAATGCGCCACCGCCACCCACCAGTTAACCACCTCTTTTTCGTTACCGGTACTGGGATCTTTTTTATATTCGTCAGCCTGATAGGCAATTATCGGGATCACGCCATACTGCTCGCAGGCTTCCACCAGCTTGCGCAGATGTATAAGCCGCGCCTCCGTAGGCTCTCCCGCTACGCGAATGCGCACGTGGGTTAACCCTTTCGCCTTGTAATCCCGCACCACCAGCGGATCGAATTCACGAATACCCCGATCGGTGCGCGCCCAGTCTACGTCCATCCCAACGCCAAGCTGCTGCGCATACTGCGCCGCGGTCAGCACAGGTTGCGCGGCACACACGGTGGCGCTGGCTAACAGTAAAAGGAAAACTATCGGCTTTAACACGGTCGTCCTTACGCAAATCATCAGGAGTGATATCACGTATTTAGCATGCTTTTTCACTTTGCGTGTAGCGAGAAAGCGTAAAAAATATTCGCGGCCCGCTTATTTAACCTGTTCCTGAAGCCAGCGAATAAACGCCTCGATTTTCGGCCACTGTCTGCCAGGAAGGGTAGTGATGTAGTAGTGCTGATGGCATTTCAGCGCCATATCGCCAAAAGGCGCAACCAGCTCTCCGCTGTCGAGGCGTTTTTGCACCAGCCGCTTTCGGCCCATCGCCACGCCGATATGATTCATCGCCGCAATCACCGCCAAATCAGAACGATCGAAACCAATTCCCGACGATGTCGGCAGATTCACCGAAAAATGCTGCGCCCAACTGTGCCATTCATCGGTCCCGGAGTCGTTACTCCACGCCTGTCTGTCATGCAGCAACGTACAGTGCGGTAAATTCACCAGCGAACCGGTAAGGTCATGGCGGCGAGCGTAGTCCGGGCTGCATACCGGCAGGATCTCTTCATCCATCAGGAAGTGGTGCGTGAGCTGCGCGGAGGGCGCGTCGTCAAAATAGATGGCCAGATCGACCCCGGCACGCTGCAGATTGACGTTGTCGTTCCCGGTCAGCATGGTCAGCGAAATCGACGGATAGCGACGGGTAAAGTCGCCGAGCGCCGGAACCAGCCAGCACTGAGCGATAGAAGGCCGTGAGTAGACGGTGAGGGTCCCGGACAACTCCTGATTTTTAATATCAAGGATTTCCTGATTCAGCGTATCCAGCGATGATTTCAGCGCCCAGAACACGCGCTTGCCCTCGTGGGTGAGTTCCACTTTACGATGCGAACGAACAAACAGCTGAATACCCAGCTCATCTTCCAGCTGATTAATGCGATGGCTGACAGCGCTGGGGCTTAATGACAGCTCATCTGCCGCCAGCGCAAACGACTGATGTCGGGCCGCCACTTCAAAGGTATACAGCTTTGACAACTGCCAGCCGTTGAGCAGCCGATTTCTGACCTCGCGTAAGGGATCCATGTTCACCTCCTGTCCTCCTGATTCATTCGCCGGAGTGTAAAAAAGTTCGCTGCAAAAATCAGCACAAAGATGAATCAAGGTGAACCATATCGCATAAACAAAGCGTAATTAGACGTAAATCACCTACTTGATGCAATCTGGCTCATGTGAAAGGGGATTTATATCGTTTGTCAGACTATGCCTTATTTTTGTCCAATAACCCTATATTAATCACAGGGCAAGGTGAGTTATGCACTCTCAAATCTGGGTTGTGAGCACGCTGCTGATAAGCATCGTGTTAATCGTTTTGACCATCGTGAAGTTCAAATTCCACCCGTTTCTGGCGCTGCTGTTAGCCAGCTTCTTCGTGGGTACGATGATGGGTATGGGGCCGCTGGATATGGTCAATGCCATTGAGAGTGGCATCGGCGGTACGCTGGGCTTCCTCGCCGCGGTTATCGGCCTTGGGACCATTCTTGGCAAAATGATGGAAGTGTCCGGCGCGGCCGAACGTATCGGCCTGACGCTACAGCGCTGTCGCTGGCTTTCCGCTGACGTCATTATGGTACTGGTCGGGCTGATTTGCGGGATCACACTGTTTGTTGAAGTCGGCGTAGTGCTGTTGATTCCTCTGGCCTTTTCAATTGCCAAAAAAACCAATACCTCGCTACTGAAGCTGGCGATTCCGTTATGTACAGCGCTGATGGCGGTACACTGCGTCGTGCCGCCGCATCCAGCCGCCCTGTTCGTGGCGAACAAGCTGGGCGCGGACATTGGCACCGTGATTGTCTACGGCTTACTGGTGGGCTTAATGGCCTCGCTGATCGGCGGTCCGCTGTATCTGAAATTCCTCGGTAACCGTCTGCCGTTTAAACCGGTTCCGGCTGAGTTTTCCGACCTCAAGGTGCGCGACGAAAGTACGCTGCCATCGCTGGGCGCTACGCTGTTTACCGTACTGCTGCCGATTGGCCTGATGCTGGTAAAAACCGTCGCTGAGCTGAACATGGCGAAAGGCAGCACGGTTTATACGCTGTTGGAGTTTATTGGTAACCCGATCACCGCGATGTTTATTGCCGTTTTCGTGGCCTATTACATTCTCGGCCTGCGTCAGCACATTGGCATGGGGGCGCTGCTGACCCACACCGAAAACGGTTTTGGCTCCATTGCTAACATTTTGCTGATTATCGGCGCAGGCGGCGCATTCAACGCTATCCTCAAGAGCAGCGGACTGGCGGATACTCTCGCGCTGATCCTCTCGAACATGCATATGCACCCGATTCTGCTGGCTTGGCTGGTGGCGTTAATCCTGCATGCTGCGGTGGGCTCTGCCACGGTGGCGATGATGGGCGCGACGGCAATCGTGGCCCCGATGCTGCCGCTCTACCCCAACGTTAGCCCGGAGATCATCGCCATTGCCATCGGTTCTGGCGCGATTGGCTGCACGATCGTCACCGATTCCCTCTTCTGGCTGGTGAAGCAATATTGCGGCGCCACCCTAAATGAGACGTTCAAATATTATACGACCGCGACATTTATCGCGTCCGTTATTGCACTGGTTTGCACATTCCTGCTTTCCTTTATTATCTAAGCGCAAAGAGACTGACTATGGAAAACATTCAAACACTTATCGCCCAGCATCCTTTAGTGGAAGATCTGGTCGCTCTCAAGGAGACGACCTGGTTTAACCCTGGCACTACCTCTCTTGCGGAAGGTTTACCGTATGTTGGCCTGACAGAGCACGATGTTCAGGATGCCCACGCTCGTCTGACGCGCTTCGCGCCGTATCTGGCGCAGGCATTCCCGGAAACCGCAGCCACCGGCGGCATTATCGAATCTGAACTGGCCGCAATCCCAACGATGCAAAAGCGGCTGGAAAAAGAGTATGGGCAGCACATCAACGGCGAAATTCTGCTGAAGAAAGACAGCCATCTACCGATTTCCGGCTCAATTAAAGCGCGTGGCGGTATTTATGAAGTGCTAACCCACGCGGAAAAACTGGCGCTGGAAGCCGGTCTGCTGACCACACAAGACGATTACAGCATTCTGCTTTCGCCTGAGTTTAAACAGTTCTTCAGTCAGTACAGCATCGCCGTAGGCTCCACTGGCAACCTTGGGATGTCGATCGGCATTATGAGCGCCCGTATCGGCTTTAAGGTGACGGTTCATATGTCTGCCGACGCTCGCGCATGGAAAAAAGCCAAACTGCGCAGCCACGGCGTGACGGTCGTGGAGTATGAAGAAGATTATGGCGTGGCGGTTGAGCAGGGCCGTAAGGCGGCACAATCCGATCCGAACTGTTTCTTTATCGATGATGAAAATTCCCGCACGTTGTTTTTAGGTTATGCGGTCGCCGGCGAGCGTCTGAAGGCGCAGTTCGCGCAGCAGGGGCGCGTGGTGGATGCCGACCATCCGCTGTTTGTTTACCTGCCGTGCGGCGTCGGCGGTGGGCCTGGCGGGGTGGCGTTTGGCCTGAAGCTGGCATTCGGCGATAACGTGCACTGCTTCTTCGCAGAACCGACCCATTCACCGTGCATGCTGCTGGGGATTTATACCGGGCTGCACGATAGGATTTCTGTGCAGGACATTGGTATCGATAACCTGACAGCGGCTGATGGGCTGGCGGTGGGCCGCGCGTCCGGCTTTGTTGGCCGGGCAATGGAACGTCTGCTCGACGGTCTGTACACCCTGGACGATCAGACTATGTACGACATGCTGGGCTGGCTGGCGCTGGAAGAAGGCATTCGCCTTGAGCCGTCGGCGCTGGCCGGGATGGCCGGTCCGCAGCACGTTTGCGCTTCTGCTGACTATCAGCAAATGCACGGCTTCAGCGCAGAGCAGCTCAATAACGCCACCCACCTGGTGTGGGCGACCGGCGGCGGCATGGTGCCGGAAGCCGAAATGGCGCAGTATCTGACCAAAGGACGTTAAACGCCGCTGAACTTAACGCAGCATCGCCATCAGTTCCATCGGTGAGCGATGTTGCTTCAGAAGGTCACGCATCACGCGCATATGCGGCGCGGTATGATTGAAGAAAGCGCTGTATCCGCCGCAAATCGCACTCTTTCCACTGCTGTCGCGATGCTTTGGGCAATCGCCATGGCAAAAGCGTAATAGCGAACACGCCTGGCATTCCGCGCTCAGCGTGGTTCTCTTGGACTGACCAAACGCCGCTGCCCTCGGGCTGGCGTTGAGCTCACTCAACGACGTGCGATGAATATTACCCAGGCGAAAATCAGGGTGAACATAGTGATCGCACTGATACAAATCGCCATTCGCTTCCAGAGCAAAAGCATGTCCGCAGGTGGAGCTTAGCGAACACATCTGCGCCGGGTGTCCGCACCATACGCCCAGAGTTGAATCAAATAACTGGACGAATACGCGGCCAATATCCTCTCTGACCCAGATATCAAAGACGGAATTCAGGAAGGTTCCCCACGCCTGAGACGGGACGGATTCGGCGGTAAGCTCACCGTCTTCATCATATTCAACCAGCGGAATGAACTGCAAAAAAGGCGTGCCAAGCTGGCGTAGGTAGCGATACATCTGCCCTGGTCGCTGGCTGTTCAGAGAATTAACCACTACCAGCAGATTGAACTCCACCTGATGCTTACGGAGCCTGGCAATGGCGTCCACCACCTTATGGTGAGTCGGTTTTCCGCTGCGGTTAACACGATAAGCATCGTGCAACTCGGCGGGGCCATCCAACGAAATCCCCACCAGCCAGCCGTTATCGTGCAAAAACTGACACCATTCGTCGTTGAGCAAAATCCCGTTGGTCTGGAACGCGTTATGGATTTTCTTCCCTTCCCCGTACTGTTTTTGCAACGTCACTACGCGGCGAAAAAAGTCGATGCCACAGAGGGTTGGCTCTCCGCCCTGCCAGGCGAACATCACGTCAGCCCCCGGCTGTGCGGTGATATGCTGACGAATAAACGTCTCTAAGGTGGCGTCATCCATTTCGGGTTGAGTGGGTTTATCGATGTAAAAACAGTAACGACAATCCAGGTTACAACGAGAGCTGGCTGGTTTGGCCATGACCTGACATCCTGTCATGCTAAATTCCCGATAAACGCAATAAGTTGGCGGACATGCGTTACAGCAAACAGTATTGCGAGGGATAACACCGCGAGGGAGATCATAAATTTGTCACGCACCGCGCGAGATTCAGAAAAATCGCTATGCGTAACATCCATCAGATTACGGCTGCGGGTATAGCGCCACAAAACGATTGCCACCAGCGCCAGCACCACAATTGAAACCCAAAACAGGAAACCCGCCTGATGCCAGTTGTGCTTCAGCGCCAACGCCATTAGCGCGCCATAACCCAGAAGCGTACGAAACCAGGCCAGCGATGTTCGCTCCGGTTGTAACCCCGGATCAGCGATACGTCGCGACTTACGGCTATCCGGCATACAGCACCAGTCCCATGACAATCACCGCGACAATAAACAAAATCAGACTGATGATTAACAGGCTATGGGTATAGGGCAAATCCTCTTTCAGGCGCATCGCCCTCTCATTACGCAGCCAGCGCAGGTAGCCATAAATCGCCAGACCACCGGCAAACAGGCACAGCAACAGCGCCAAAAGCTCACGAATTACCGGCGTGGCAAAATCCGGAGCCAGTTGGTCGAGACCAACGCCCGCCGCCAGAAATCCCAGCGCGGTACGGATCCACGCCAGAAAGGTACGCTCATTTGCCAGTGAGAAGCGGTAATCCGGGGCTTCTCCAAGGCGGGAAATTTTCATCAGGACTCCTTTTTACTTTCACAGTTCAGCTACAACGCTGCTCACTTTCAGAATTGCGAACATGGTATTGCTGATACTCTTTATGCCATCCAGCACAAGGAGGTCTGATGGACATATTATCGCAAAACAAATGTAGCTCATTGGGAATGCTTTTTGGCGCCATTGCATTGATCCTTGGCATTTTTCATTTTTCTTTCGGCCCTGTTTCCGCCCCGCCTCCTACGCTTGAAAGCGTGGTATCAGAGAAGGTATCAGCCATTAAAAAAGGTATTCTTGCTGGACTGAAAGGCGAACAAGCGTCTACCGCAGTGGAAAAACCAGCAACAGATATCGATAAGATACTGGATAACAGCGGCATTGCTCTTGCCGTCATCGCGCTGGTATGTGCATTTATTGGCGGCATGCGCAAAGAAAATCGTTGGGGTATTTGTGGTGCGATGTGCTTTGGTGGCGGAACGCTCGCGTTTCACGCCCTGCTTTTTGGTATTGGAATTATCTGCGCCATCATCCTGCTTATTCTGATCTTCTCCTTTCTCGGCAACGTTTCACCGGTTTAGTTTGCATGCCAGATGGCGACGTTCATCTTACCCGGCCTACAGGTGATGCAGGCCGGATACTCGCTCTTTAACCCATCCCCCAAAAAATCACCGCCAGCAGTTGCGGCGTGATAATTCGCAGGAACATCACCAGCGGATAAACGGTCGCATACGACAGCGCCGCTGCCCCGCTGGTGGCATGCAGGTTGTTAGCAAATGCCAGTGCAGGCGGATCGGTCATTGAGCCAGCCAGCATGCCGCACAGCGTGAGGTAGTTCATTTTGACGAAAATCCTCGCCAGCAGCCCCACGGTAATCAGCGGAATCGCGGTGATGAAAATACCGTAGCCCACCCAGCTCAGGCCATCTCCCTGCGTCAGAGTATGAACAAAATCACCGCCTGACTTCAGACCAACCACTGCGAGAAACAGCACGATACCCAACTCTCGCAGCGCCAGGTTAGCGCTGGGGGGCATAAACCAATACAACTTACCGATGCTGCCAATACGCCCCAGGATCAACGCCATAATCAGCGGCCCACCGGCCAACCCCAGTTTAAGCGCCACCGGGAACCCAGGAATGAACAGCGGGATTGAACCCAGCAGAACACCCAGCCCGATCCCGATAAATACCGGCAGCATCTGCACCTGCTGCAGTTTTTGCTGGGCGTTACCCACCACATTGGCAACAGTATCAATCGAGGAAGGTCGGCCAACCAGATTGAGGATGTCGCCAAACTGCAGGCTGGCGTCGCTGCTGGCTACCAGCTCAACCCCCGCACGGTTCAGACGGGAGATAACCACGTCGTAACGTTCTTTGAAATGCAGGTCACGGATTCGTTTCCCCAGCACCTGTTCGTTGGTCACCACCACGCGCTCAACGCGTAAATCGGTGCCTCGCGTCGACAGAGATGTGTCCACCTCCTGCCCAATCACCACCTGCGCGTTGTGCAGATCAGCAGGCTGACCAACCAGGTGTAGCAGGTCGCCCATCTGAATAATCGTCCCCGGCGACGGCACCATCAATGTTTCTTCACGTTTTAAACGTGAGCAGATGATTTTGTCGCTGTTCAGGATTGGGACATCCTGAATCGCCATATTGTTAAGGTTCGGGTTTTCCACACGGATATTCATCGTCTGAATCAGCGCGTGTCCGTTGGTCAGCGTGGATTCATGCTGATGGGCTTCGGCATCGACGTTAACGCGAAAAATAAGGCGCATCAGCCACATAGTGAGCAAAATACCGCAGATACCAAAAGGATAAGCCATGGCATAGCTCATCCCCATCTGATCCACCACATCAACAGGAGTACCCAGATCGCGCAGAATTTGCTGCCCCGCGCCTAACGCCGGAGTATTAGTGACCGCACCGGAAAAAATGCCCAGCACCACGGGAAGGGGAATGGCAAAAATCTTATGCAGGATCGCGGTGACCAGGCCACCCATGATAACAATCAGCACGGCAAACAGATTCAGCCGCAGGCCCGAAACGCGCAGTGACGCAAAAAAGCCCGGCCCCACCTGAATACCGATGGTGTAGACGAAAAGAATCAGGCCAAATTCCTGAATAAAATGCAGCATGTCGCCGCTCAGGGTCATCCCTGCCTGATCGACAAAATGCCCGACAATAATACCGCCGAACAGCACGCCTCCGATGCCAAAACCAACACCACGTATTTTTATGTTGCCGATCCATAATCCGACAACTGCCACCATTGCCAGAACGCTGACCGTCAATGCTATATCACTCATTTTCCTGTTCCCTGTGAATAACATTTTATTTAACGAGGATTATGACTGAACCGTTCAGGCATGAATGCAGAGTGGCGCACATTATCATGCTACAAAGCGCCCAGGAGCACTTGAGAAGGGCGTTCTTTACTGTTTTTCTTCACGTCGATTTGAAATTGCTGAATGCTTTTTTCTGGCAATGGCAGCGCTTCCGGCATCCTGCCCTCCCAGATAATAGTTTCATGTGGGCTGAGGCACAAAAAAGCCCCGTCATTTCTGGCGGGGCAAAGGCATGGAGCTATTTAACTGTCTAATGCGGGACGTTCGCTGATGGCAATACGTTGTGGAGCGATGGTTTCAGGTTCATTCCGGGTCAAATCGATATGCAGCAAGCCGTTAGTGAAGCTTGCGCCAGAGACTTCCATATTTTCAGCCAGCGTAAAGCTCAGGCTGAACGGCTGAGTGACCAGCCCCTGATGCAACCATTTGGTCTCTTTTTCCGGCTGCTGCGGCGTACCTTTCACGGTCAGGCGCGTGCCTTCCAGTTGAATATCCAGATCTTCCTGGCGGAAACCGGCTAACGCAAGGGTAATGCGGTAGTGATTATCATCGCTCTTTTCGATGTTATAAGGCGGGAAGCTCTGGCTTTCGCCAGTGTTTTGCAAGGCATTGGCCAGTTTGTCAAAACCGATCCATTGACGCAGCAGTGGGGATAAATCGTAGTTACGCATAATAATCTCCTTCTAAGAAGCGAGTAAGTACCTTTTGGCTCCCTGACGGCAAGCCGATTGCTTAGCAGGGCCGCCTGAAGCGGCCCACAGAATTAGTTGATTTCGATGCGGCGCGGCTTATTCGCCTCGGGAATCACGCGTTCGAGATCGATATACAGCAGACCATTCACCAGGTTCGCGCCGCGAACATGAATGTTCTCCGCTAACTGGAACTTACGTTCGAAGTTGCGCTCGGCAATCCCCTGATACAGGTAAGTACGTTCTTTTTGATCGTCCGCATGGGCGCCTTTCACCACCAGCAGATTGTCCTGGGCAGTAATTTCCAGTTCGCTTTCAGCAAAACCAGCAACGGCAATCGCAATTCGGTAATGGTTTTCGTCTACCAGCTCAACGTTATACGGAGGGTAGCCGCCATTGCTCTGGCCCTGATTGTTTTCCAGCAGGTTAAACAGGCGATCAAAACCAATAGCAGAACGGTACAGCGGGGATAAATCAAAGTTACGCATAATCAATAGCTCCTGAAATCAGCGAGAATAATAGACCTTCCATCATGGACAGGTCAGGTAGCCAGGACACCCATCAGGCATGCCCTTCATTTGTCTACACTCTAAAAATGGGTCTTAATACAAACTTTTCAAGCGTATTCATCTGACTTTTTTTGCAGTTTGTTGTCTATTGCATACACTGGTGGGAGCAGTTGTTATCGTTAAATCGCGATAGCCGCCACAGTGTGACGAAATGGTGATGTTATTTTCGCAACGGATCGCTTTAACTCACCATGCAAACACAATAAATACAGATGAAAAAAATGATGATAAAAAAAATGTTGGTAACACTGACAATGTGCAGCGGGATGGCGTTTGTGAGCGGCTGTTCCAGCATTATGTCGCATACCGGAGGCAAAGAAGGGACGTATCCTGGCACGCGCGCCAGCGCCACAATGATTAGCGAAAGTGATACAAACTGGGGAACCAAGTCACTGGCGATTCTGGATATGCCGTTTACCGCAGTACTGGATACAGTATTACTTCCGTGGGATCTCTTTCGCAAAGATAACTCGGTGAGATCCCGTGTAGAAAAAAGCGAGGAGAGAACGCAGGCCACGAACGCCGTTATCCCTCCGGCTGAAATGCCTGCTCCTTAAGTTAACGCCCTGTCTCTGTTACCCACAGCTGGCGGAAACCCTCGACGTCTTCCATCCACGCAACCTGTCGACCATCAGGAGAGAAGATGATCGCATCGCCCGATGGTGGGTTGCCGTGACGGTCCGTTAGAAAATCAACCTCTCCCGTCTGAGCATCACAACAAGCAATTTTGTTATCCAGTACAAACCCCAGCCATTTCCCTGAAGGATGCCAGTTGAATGCTGACTGAATATCCGTGGCGCAGCGGGTAAGCTGACGCGGTTCCCCTCCTTGTGGGGAAATCAGCCACAGTTGCACAATGCCGACGTCATCACGCATTAAAAACGCAATATCAGATGCCTTTGGATTACTGCGCACCCAATGGCGCGGCTGATTTACCAGACCGGGAAAGGCGCGCGCATGAGTAAACGTCAGGCGGCGTTGATTAATACCGAATGGCGGCGCAGGCATTGTCGTCTCAGTGCCCTCCAGCGGAGCGTCGCCCGGCTGTTTCCAACCGCTTTCATCCTGTGGTAAATCAACAATAAATAACTCCGGCACTTTCTCGCCCGTGACTGATAACGTATCACCGATAAACGCCAGTCTATTTTCCCCTACCCAGCCCTCTTCATAGGCGCGGTTAATCTCATCGCTACCCGGTTTAGGCGTGGGTGTCGTCTGGGTTACCAGCACGCACCAATGGCTCCCGCTGTACTCACGGGGATGCTGCGCGGAGACCGTCACCGGACCATAGGGCGCAGCCACACCGACATTGCGTAGATCCAGCGCCGGTGAGCGCTCATGCAGCACATGGTCGTTATAGGTGAAACTGACAAACTCGCCGCTCGGGCTAAATACATGTACATGACTACCGCCGCGCAGCGCGCCCGGCGTATATGGGGCGGTAATATCCATCGCATCCAGATTCTCCACTTTTGCCTGCATAGCTATCACCCCACGCCGATGATGGAAGTCGTAATGCCATGTTTCATCAGGATTTTCAGGCCCATGAATAAACACATATTTTTCCGACTTTGGATGAACGGTCACCACGCCAACGTGCGATCCCTGCATGGCCCGATAAATCACCTCCAGCTCGCCAGTATGAATATTGACGCGCTCAATTGTGTCGCCGGTAAAAGAGGCACCGGAAGGGCGCACATCAAAGACCAGCCACTGGCTGTCCGGTGTCCAGGTATTGATATTGGTAAGCTGATGATTACGCGGCGTAAAGGTGATTTGCTTCATGGAATGCCCTGATACAAGACGATTTCAGCAATCATACTTCACAAGCACTTCACTTTCAGGCTTTAGCGTATCGCCATCTTCATTTTTGCGGACAGAAAGATGGAACATTTTGACGTAGCCATTATCGGGTTAGGCCCGGCAGGCGCAGCGCTGGCGCGGCAGTTGAGTGGAAAAATGCGCGTGATCGCGTTGGATAAAAAACACCAGTGTGGCAACGAAGGTTTCACCAAACCCTGCGGCGGTCTGTTAGCCCCGGATGCCCAGCGTTCGTTTATCCGCGACGGGATAACCTTACCCGTTGATGTCATCGCTAACCCACAAATATTTAGCGTTAAAACGGTTGATGTTGCAGCCTCTTTGACGCGTAACTATCAGCGTAGCTACATTAATATCAACCGCCATGCTTTTGATTTATGGCTTAAATCTCTCATTCCTGATGATGTACAGGTGTACCACGACAGCCTGTGTCGGAAAATCTGGCGCGAGGGCGATAAATGGCATGTTATCTTCCGCGCCGACGGTTGGGAGCAGCAGATCACCGCGCGTTATCTGGTGGGAGCCGACGGCGCGAACTCACTGGTACGCCGTCATCTCTATCCCCGGCACCAGATCCGTAAATATGTTGCTATTCAACAATGGTTTGCGGAAAAACATCCCGTCCCGTTCTATTCCTGCATTTTTGATAACGACGCAACCGACTGTTATTCCTGGAGTATCAGCAAAGATGGCTATTTTATCTTTGGCGGCGCCTACCCGATGAAGGACGGCCAGGCGCGCTTTGACGTGCTGAAAGCGAAAATGGAAGCGTTCCAATTTCAGTTCGGCAAACCGGTGAAAAGTGAAAAATGTACGGTGCTGTTTCCTTCACGCTGGAAAGACTTCGTCTGTGGCAAGGACAACGCATTTTTGATTGGCGAAGCGGCCGGTTTTATCAGCGCCAGCTCACTGGAGGGGATTAGCTATGCGCTGGACAGCGCGGAGGCGCTCAAATCTGTATTGTTGCGGGATGCACCAGATATGAATCACGCTTACCGCAAAGCCACCCGCAAGTTACGTCTCAAACTGTTTGGCAAGATCCTGAAAAGTCGGGCCCTGACGTCGGCGTTTTCCCGTAAATGGATAATGCGCAGCGGCGTGGCGCATATTCCTCAAGGTGACCACTCAGTATCACAACTAATTGCTGAAACAGGGCAAATGCGCCAAGGCATTTGCCCATAACATCTTATTTCAGCGCAAACTTCTCAATGGCATACGCGACGCCATCTTCAAGGTTAGATTTCGTCACAAAGTTGGCGATTTCTTTGACTGATCCAATAGCGTTGTCCATGGCAACGCCCACGCCTGCGTATTCAATCATCGCGATGTCGTTTTCCTGATCGCCAATCGCCATCACCTCTTCGGCTTTTATACCCAACGCATCGGCCAGCGATTTCACGCCAGTCCCTTTATTGACGCGTTTATCGAGGATTTCGAGGAAATACGGTGCACTTTTCAGCACGGTGTACTTCTCTTTTACTTCCGCAGGTATGCGCGAGATAGCTTTATCGAGGATCTCCGGCTCGTCAATCATCATCACTTTCAGGAACTGGGTTGCGGGATCCATTTTCTCGGCTTCACAGAACACCAGCGGAATCGTCGCAACAAACGATTCATGTACCGTGTAGTAGCTGATATCACGGTTCGCGGTATACAGGGTGTTGCGATCGAGAGCGTGGAAATGCGAGCCAACGTCCCGGGAGAGCTGCTCCAGATAACGATAATCATCATAGCTCAGCGCGGTTTGCGCGACAGTACTGCCATCCCCTGCTTTCTGCACTAGCGCGCCATTGTAGGTAATGCAGTAGTCACCGGGTTCTTCCATATGCAATTCTTTCAGATAGCTGTGGACGCCGGCATACGGGCGCCCCGTGGTCAGCACCACATTTACGCCACGCGCGCGCGCTGCGGCAATCGCCGTTTTGACCGCGGGTGAAATGGTGTGATCGGGCAGCAGAAGTGTGCCATCCATGTCGATAGCAATAAGTTTGATAGCCATGAGTTCCCCGGATTAAATGAGTCCGTCCTCATGCTAACGCGATTCCGCTCAAAAAACAGCTACGAAAAGGGGGATAGAAAGGGGAATCGAGATTCCCCTTTTGCAGGACGGTTGTAGACCTGGGTGCAAGTTAGATATCGATGTTCGCCGCTTTCAGGGCGTTTTCTTCGATAAACGCGCGACGCGGTTCAACGGCATCGCCCATCAGCGTAGTGAAGAGCTGGTCGGCGGCAATCGCATCCTTGACGGTAACGCGCAGCATACGACGGCTTTCCGGATCCATGGTGGTTTCCCACAACTGATCCGGGTTCATCTCGCCCAGACCTTTATAACGCTGGATAGCGAGGCCGCGACGTGACTCTTTCTGCAGCCATTCCAGCGCCTGCTCAAAGCTGGCAACCGGCTGGCGGCGCTCGCCACGTTCGATAAACGCATCGTCTTCGATCAGCCCGCGCAGCTTCTCACCGAGCGTACAAATACGACGGTATTCGCCACCGGTCACAAACTCGTGGTCCAGAATATAGTCGGTATCCACACCGTGAGTACGGACGCGCACAATCGGCTCAAACAGGTTCTGCTCTGCGTTGTGGTGGATATCAAACTTCCACAGGCTGCCGTGCTGTTCTTTTTCGTTCAGCTCGGTAATCAACGAATTAACCCAGCGGGTAACGGTCTGCTCGTTCGCCAAATCAGCTTCCGGCAGCGTCGGTTGATAAACCAGTTCTTTCAGCAGCGCTTTCGGGAAACGACGTTCCATACGGCCAATCATTTTCTGCGTCGCGTTGTATTCAGAAACCAGTTTTTCTAACGACTCACCTGAAAGAGCAGGTGCGCTGGCATTAGTGTGTAGCGTTGCGCCATCCAGAGCGATAGAAATTTGGTACTGATCCATCGCTTCGTCATCTTTAATGTACTGTTCCTGCTTGCCTTTTTTCACTTTGTACAGCGGTGGCTGTGCAATGTAAACGTGGCCGCGTTCCACGATTTCCGGCATCTGACGATAGAAGAAGGTCAACAGCAGAGTACGAATATGCGAGCCGTCGACGTCCGCATCGGTCATGATGATGATGCTGTGATAACGCAGTTTGTCCGGGTTGTACTCGTCACGACCAATGCCACAGCCGAGCGCGGTGATCAGCGTCGCCACTTCCTGAGAAGAGAGCATTTTATCAAAGCGCGCTTTCTCGACGTTGAGGATTTTACCCTTCAGCGGCAGAATCGCCTGGTTTTTACGGTTACGGCCCTGCTTCGCAGAACCGCCCGCGGAGTCCCCTTCCACAAGGTACAGTTCGGACAGCGCCGGGTCGCGTTCCTGACAGTCCGCCAGCTTGCCCGGCAGACCCGCTAAGTCCAGCGCGCCTTTACGACGGGTCATTTCACGCGCGCGACGTGCCGCTTCACGGGCACGTGCAGCATCAATAATTTTGCCAACGACGATTTTCGCGTCAGACGGGTTTTCCAGCAGGTATTCGCTCAGCAGTTCGTTCATCTGCTGTTCTACCGCCGATTTCACCTCAGAGGAGACCAGCTTGTCTTTGGTCTGTGAGGAGAACTTCGGATCCGGTACTTTCACGGAAACAACGGCAATCAAGCCTTCACGGGCATCATCACCGGTGGCGCTGACTTTGGCTTTTTTGCTGTAGCCTTCTTTGTCCATGTAGGCGTTCAGGGTACGGGTCATCGCCGCACGGAAGCCTGCAAGGTGAGTACCGCCGTCACGCTGCGGAATGTTGTTGGTGAAGCAGTAGATGTTTTCCTGGAAACCATCGTTCCACTGCAGCGCAACTTCAACGCCGATACCGTCTTTTTCGGTGGAGAAGTAGAAGATATTCGGGTGAATCGGCGTTTTGTTTTTGTTGAGGTATTCAACAAACGCCTTGATGCCACCTTCGTAGTGGAAATGGTCTTCTTTACCATCGCGCTTGTCGCGCAGACGAATAGAGACGCCGGAGTTCAGGAACGACAGCTCGCGCAGACGCTTAGCCAGAATCTCGTATTCAAACTCAACGACATTGGTAAAGGTTTCGTGGCTTGGCCAGAAACGTACCTGAGTACCCGTCGCTTCTGTTTCGCCGGTTACCGCCAGCGGCGCCTGCGGCACACCGTGCACGTAAGTTTGCTGATGCACTTTGCCTTCACGACGAATCACCAGCTCCAGTTTCTGTGACAGGGCGTTTACTACGGAAACACCTACGCCGTGCAGACCACCGGAAACTTTATAGGAGTTATCATCGAATTTACCGCCTGCGTGCAGAACGGTCATGATAACTTCCGCCGCCGAAACGCCCTCTTCCGGGTGAATACCGGTTGGGATACCACGGCCATCATCGGTAACGGACACGGAGTTGTCAGCGTGAATCGTTACAACGATATCTTTACAGTGACCCGCGAGCGCTTCGTCGATAGCGTTATCTACCACCTCGAATACCATGTGGTGCAGACCGGTGCCGTCATCCGTGTCGCCGATATACATACCCGGGCGCTTACGCACCGCATCCAGTCCTTTCAGGACTTTGATACTGGAGGAGTCATAAGAATTCGACATCAACGTTTCTCGCTCATTTAAACTTGGGTTAATCCGTTATTTTACCCTTTTCCACGGTGAACATCTTCGAATTTTTGTCCGACATGTCCAGAACGTGTTCAGCGCTGATTGCGCTGACAAAGACCTGAGATTGCGTCGCTTTTAAGCGGCTGGCTAACAGCCCACGACGGGCATCATCAAGTTCAGAGGCAAAATCATCTATCAGGTAGAGACACCGCCGCCCACTTTCGCGGGTGAGGAACTCCCCTTGCGCCAGACGTAAGGCGCACATCAGCAGCTTTAGCTGCCCACGCGACAACGTGTCTTCCACCGGCGCACCGTCAGCGCGAATGCGAAAATCCGCTTTGTGCGGACCGTGCGCGGTGTAGGTCAACATGCGATCGCGTTCAAAACTGCGTTCCAGCACTTCGGCATAATCGGTCTCTTTCTCCCAGCCGCGCTGGAATGAGAAGGAGAGAGAAAATTCGGGTAGAAACTGCTGACAGGTATCCGCCATATCCTGCGCGATACCGGCGCTGTACTCCGCGCGCCAGGTGCTGATTTGTTCCGCCAGCGGGATCAGTTCTTTATCCCACGGACGCAGTTGCTCATAACGACTCACCTGGCGCAGGGCCGCGTTGCGCTGCTTGAGCAGTCGCTTCAGATTGCTCCAGGCGGTGAAAAATCCGGCTTCATTGTGAAAGCATCCCCAGTCAAGGAATGCTCTTCTGTATTTGGGGCCGCCATTGAGTAAAGTAAACCCCTCTGGCGTGATCAGCTGCATCGGCATCAGGTGCGCCAGTTCCGCGACCTTGTGCCCGTCAGTGCCGTCAATGCGCACTTTGCTGTCGCCCAGTTTGTCTTTCGTCAGGCCAATCGATGTCTCACGCTCTTCCCCCTGCAAACGCCCGTGTAAAACAAACGACCCCTGCTCGTGGCGAATTACGCGGCCAATCTGCAAACTGCGAAACGCCCGGCCGTGGCCGAGCGTATAGATGGCTTCCAGCACGCTGGTTTTGCCGCTGCCGTTCGCGCCAACCAGGAAGTTAAAGCCAGGGGATAAAGCGAGATCCGCGCTTTCGATATTGCGAAAGTCGCGGATCAACAGACGGGTGAGCGACATTACAGTCTCATTGGCATAACAACATAAGCCGCGCTCTGGCTGGCAGCATCTTCAATCTGTACGCTCGATACGGAATCGGTCAGCAGAATACGAACGTTCTCGCACTTCAGCGCGTTCAGTACGTCCAGTACGTAGCTAACGTTAAAACCGATTTCCAGTTCAGTACCAGGATAGGAGACATCCAGAATTTCTTCCGCTTCTTCCTGCTCCGGGTTGTTGGCGGTTATTTTCAGCTGGTTTTCACTGACATACAGACGCACGCCGCGGAATTTCTCGTTAGAGAGGATCGCCGCACGAGCAAATGCCTGTTTGAGGATATCGCAACCGGCTTCCAGATGTTTGTCCGGATTCTTCGGCAATACGCGGCGATAATCCGGGAAACGGCCATCAACCAGCTTGGAGGTAAAGATGAAGTCACCCACGTGCGCACGAATGTTGTTGCTGCCAATCTGCACGCGCAGCGGGTTGTCGCCGCCGTCGAGCATACGCATCAGTTCAATCACGCCTTTACGCGGAACGATCACCGAATGGCTGGGTAACTGCTGACCGACAGGCATTGAACAGACCGCCAGGCGGTGACCGTCGGTCGCCACGGTACGCAGCTCTTCCCCTTCGGTTTCAAACAGCATGCCGTTTAAGTAGTAACGCACGTCCTGATGCGCCATCGAAAACTGCGTGGCTTCAATCAGGCGCTTCATCGTGGCCTGCGGCAGAGTGAATTCGACTTCGCTCTGCCAGTCGTCCAGATTCGGGAAGTCGGCGGCAGGCAGCGTAGACAGCGAGAAACGGCTGCGGCCAGAACGCACCAGCATGCGATCGCCTTCCAGTTGAACGGCAATTTCCGCGCCTTCCGGCAACCCACGGCAAATATCGAAGAATTTACGCGCCGGAACGGTGGTCGCACCAGGTTCATGAGGCTGGATCAGCGCCACGCGCGCCACCATCTCCATTTCGAGATCGGTACCGGTCAGAGAAAGCGCACCGTCAGCAACCTGCAGCAGCAGATTTCCGAGAATAGGCAGTGTAGGACGTCCACCCAGCGGGCCGCTGACCTGCTGAAGCGGTTTTAATAAATGTTCACGTTCAACGGTAAATTTCATAGCGTCACGAAGATAATGTTCTGATTAAATTGGAGAAATCTTCTTTAATATCATGGCTTTCTTCACGCAACTGCTCAATCTTGCGACAGGCATGAAGCACGGTAGTATGGTCACGCCCACCAAACGCGTCGCCAATTTCCGGCAGACTGTGGTTAGTGAGCTCTTTTGCCAGCGCCATCGCCATCTGGCGCGGACGAGCTACCGAGCGAGATCGACGCTTAGAAAGCAGATCCGCAATTTTGATTTTGTAATACTCCGCCACCGTCTTCTGAATATTGTCGATGGTGACCAGCTTTTCCTGCAAAGCCAGCAGATCGCGCAACGCTTCGCGCACGAAATCGATGGTAATCGCCCGGCCGGTAAAATTAGCGTTGGCGATCACACGGTTCAGCGCGCCTTCCAACTCACGTACGTTAGAGCGTAGACGCTTGGCAATAAAGAACGCCACTTCACCCGGCAGACGAATGTCGTTTTCGTCGGCTTTTTTCATCAGGATCGCAACGCGCGTTTCCAGCTCAGGCGGCTCGATCGCAACAGTCAGTCCCCAGCCGAAGCGGGATTTCAGACGATCTTCAACGCCGTTGATCTCTTTCGGATAGCGATCCGAAGTCAGGATGATCTGCTGATTGCCTTCCAGCAGGGCGTTAAAGGTGTGGAAAAACTCTTCCTGCGATCGTTCTTTATTCGCGAAGAATTGGATATCGTCAATCAGCAGCGCATCCACGGAACGGTAGTAGCGTTTAAACTCTTCGATCGCGTTGTTTTGCAGGGCCTTAACCATGTCCTGCACAAAACGTTCGGAGTGCATATACACCACTTTCGCGTTTGGCTTACGCGCCATAATACCGTTACCGACAGCGTGCAGCAGGTGGGTTTTACCCAGACCCGTACCGCCATAAAGAAATAACGGATTGTAGGCGCCACCAGGATTGTCCGCCACCTGACGTGCCGCCGCGCGCGCCAGTTGGTTAGATTTACCTTCAACGAAGTTATCAAACGTGTGTTTGACGTTGACGTTAGAACGATAGGTAGGTTCTGCCGGTGCCGGGACGTTATCCCAGCCTGAGCGCGCCGCCGGAGCGGCACGTTGCGGTTGCACTTGCTGAGCCACGTAGGCGGGCGCAACAACGTTGTTCACCGGCGTTTTCAGCGTTTGCGTGACGGGTTTAGTACCGACTTCAAAGCGCAGCTGCGGGGCATCCGCTCCACAGAAGTTATTGAGTAATCCATTAATATTATTAAGGTATTTATCCCTTACCCAATCAAGCACGAAACGGTTTGGCGCATACAAAGCCAGCGTGTTATCGCTCAGTTCCGCCTGCAACGGGCGTATCCACATACTGAACTCTGTGGCTGGTAACTCATCCTGCAATCGGGCAAGACACTGCTGCCAAAGCGAAAGTGACAC